>NZ_CP124750.1 GCF_029962605.1 Serratia sarumanii
GTGTCACTTTCGCTTTGGCAGCAGTGTCTTGCCCGATTGCAGGATGAGTTACCTGCCACAGAATTTAGTATGTGGATACGCCCATTGCAGGCGGAACTGAGTGACAACACCTTGGCGCTGTATGCGCCTAACCGCTTTGTGCTGGATTGGGTTCGCGATAAGTACTTAAACAACATCAATGGTCTGCTGAATGATTTCTGCGGCACGGACGCGCCTTTGCTGCGTTTTGAAGTCGGCAGCAAGCCGATCGCGCAGGTGATCAGCCAGACCGTGACCGCCAGCGTCAGCAGCGCCCCTGCGGCTCCCGCGGCGCGCACGGCCGCGCCTTTGCGCCCGAGCTGGGACAACGCGGCGGCGCAACCCGAGCTCTCTTACCGCTCCAACGTCAACCCCAAACACACCTTTGACAACTTCGTCGAGGGTAAGTCCAACCAATTGGCGCGCGCGGCGGCTCGTCAGGTGGCGGACAACCCGGGCGGCGCCTATAACCCGCTGTTCCTGTATGGCGGCACCGGCCTGGGTAAAACCCACCTGCTGCACGCGGTCGGCAACGGCATCATGGCGCGCAAGGCCAACGCCAAAGTGGTCTACATGCACTCGGAACGCTTCGTGCAGGACATGGTCAAAGCGTTGCAGAACAACGCCATCGAAGAGTTTAAGCGTTACTACCGTTCGGTCGACGCCTTGCTGATCGATGACATCCAATTCTTCGCCAACAAGGAGCGTTCGCAGGAAGAGTTCTTCCATACCTTTAACGCTCTGTTGGAAGGCAATCAGCAGATCATCCTGACCTCGGATCGCTACCCTAAAGAGATCAACGGGGTGGAAGATCGTCTGAAGTCGCGCTTCGGCTGGGGGCTGACGGTGGCGATCGAGCCGCCGGAGCTGGAAACCCGCGTGGCGATCCTGATGAAAAAGGCCGACGAAAACGACATCCGCCTGCCGGGCGAAGTGGCGTTCTTCATCGCCAAGCGCCTGCGTTCCAACGTGCGTGAGCTCGAAGGGGCGCTGAACCGCGTGATCGCCAACGCCAACTTTACCGGCCGGGCCATCACCATCGATTTCGTGCGCGAAGCGCTGCGCGATCTGCTGGCGCTGCAGGAAAAGCTGGTCACCATCGACAATATCCAAAAGACGGTGGCGGAGTATTACAAGATTAAAGTCGCGGATTTGCTATCCAAGCGGCGTTCGCGATCCGTTGCCCGCCCGCGCCAGATGGCGATGGCGTTGGCGAAGGAACTCACCAACCACAGCCTGCCGGAAATCGGCGATGCGTTTGGTGGCCGCGACCATACCACGGTGTTGCACGCCTGCCGGAAGATCGAGCAGCTGCGTGAGGAAAGTCACGACATCAAAGAAGATTTCTCCAATTTAATCAGAACATTATCTTCATAGCGCTATGAAATTTATCGTTGAACGTGAGCATCTGCTAAAACCGCTGCAACAGGTGAGCAGCCCGCTGGGCGGCCGCCCGACCTTGCCGATCCTGGGCAACCTGCTGCTGCAGGTGACGGAAGGCTCCCTGCTGCTGACCGGCACCGATCTGGAGATGGAGATGGTGGCGCGCGTCGCCCTGTCCCAGCCGCACGAGCCGGGCGCGACCACCGTGCCCGCGCGCAAATTCTTTGATATCTGCCGCGGCCTGCCGGAAGGGGCGGAGATCGCCGTCACGCTGGAAAGCGAGCGCATGCTGGTGCGATCCGGCCGCAGCCGCTTCTCGCTGTCCACGCTGCCTGCGGCGGACTTCCCGAACCTGGACGACTGGCAGAGCGAGGTGGAGTTCACCTTGCCGCAGGCGACGCTGAAGCGCCTGATCGAAGCCACCCAGTTCTCGATGGCCCATCAGGACGTGCGTTATTACCTGAACGGCATGCTGTTTGAAACCGAAGGCGAAGAGCTGCGCACCGTCGCGACCGACGGCCACCGCCTGGCGGTGTGCTCGATGCCGATCGGCCAACAGCTGCCGTCGCATTCGGTGATCGTGCCGCGTAAAGGGGTGATGGAGCTGGTGCGCCTGCTGGACGGCGGCGATTCGCTGCTGCAGCTGCAGATCGGCAGCAACAACATTCGCGCCCACGTCGGCGATTTCATCTTCACCTCCAAGCTGGTTGACGGCCGTTTCCCGGACTATCGCCGCGTCTTGCCGAAGAACCCGGATAAAACGCTGGAAGCCGGCTGCGATCTGCTCAAGCAGGCGTTTGCCCGCGCGGCGATTCTCTCGAACGAGAAATTCCGCGGCGTGCGGCTGTACGTCAGCCAGAACCAGCTGAAGATCACCGCCAACAACCCGGAGCAGGAAGAGGCGGAAGAGATCCTCGACGTCAGCTACGACGGCGCGGAGATGGAGATCGGCTTCAACGTCAGCTACGTGCTGGACGTGTTGAACGCGCTCAAGTGTGAAGACGTGCGCCTGCTGTTGACCGATTCGGTCTCCAGCGTGCAGATCGAAGACGGCGCCAGCCAGGCGGCGGCCTACGTTGTCATGCCGATGCGGTTGTAGTCTCGTTACCTTGAATTACAGCACCGTCATCGGTAAAGAGATTGCATGGCTCTGACGCGTTTATTGATTAAAGATTTCCGCAATATCGAGGCGGCGGATTTGGCGCTGGCGCCGGGATTCAACTTCCTGGTCGGCGCCAACGGCAGCGGCAAGACCAGCGTGCTGGAAGCGGTGTATACGCTCGGCCACGGCCGCGCCTTTCGCAGCCTGCAGGCCGGTCGGGTGATCCGCCACGACCAGCCGGAGTTCGTGCTGCACGGCCGCATCGAAGGCGCGGAGCGCGAGCTGTCGGTAGGATTGAGCAAGAGCCGTCAGGGTGACAGCAAAGTACGCATCGATGGCAGCGATGGCCACAAGGTGGCCGAGCTGGCGCAGCTGCTGCCCATGCAGCTGATCACCCCCGAAGGTTTTACCCTGCTGAACGGCGGGCCGAAATTCCGGCGCGCCTTCCTGGACTGGGGCTGTTTTCATAACGAACCCGGTTTTTTCACCGCCTGGAGCAACCTGAAACGGTTACTGAAGCAGCGCAATGCCGCGCTGCGCCAGGTGAGTCGCTATGCGCAGATCCGCGCCTGGGATCAGGAACTGATCCCGCTCGCGGAGCGCATCAGCGAATGGCGGGCGGAATACAGCGACGCGATCGCCGCGGATATTACCGCGACCTGCGCGCAGTTTCTGCCTGAATTCGCCCTGAGCTTCTCCTTCCAGCGCGGCTGGGACAAAGAGAGCGACTACGGCGAGCTGCTGGAGCGCCAGTTTGAGCGAGACAGGGCATTGACCTATACCGCGGTGGGGCCGCATAAAGCGGACTTTCGCATTCGTGCCGACGGCACGCCGGTAGAGGATTTGTTATCGCGCGGTCAGCTTAAACTGCTGATGTGCGCGTTGCGCTTGGCGCAGGGTGAGTTTCTCACCCGGCAGAGCGGGCGGCGTTGCCTGTATCTGATTGATGATTTTGCCTCCGAGCTGGACACCGGCCGTCGCCGGTTGCTGGCCGATCGCCTGAAAGCCACCCAGGCCCAGGTTTTTGTCAGCGCGGTGAGCGCTGAACAAGTGACCGACATGGCTGGTGAAAAGGGCAAGATGTTCCGCGTGGAACAGGGTAAAATAGAGGTTCAACCACAGGACTAAAATGAGCGAGAAACGTTGATGTCGAATTCTTATGACTCCTCAAGTATCAAGGTATTAAAAGGGCTGGATGCGGTGCGCAAGCGCCCGGGCATGTATATCGGCGATACCGATGACGGCACCGGTCTGCACCACATGGTATTCGAGGTTGTGGACAACGCTATCGACGAAGCGCTCGCGGGCCACTGTAGTGACATTCAGGTCACCATCCATGCCGACAACTCGGTATCGGTACAGGATGACGGCCGCGGCATTCCGACCGGCATTCACCCGGAAGAAGGGGTTTCAGCCGCAGAGGTCATCATGACCGTGCTGCACGCCGGCGGTAAATTCGACGACAACTCCTATAAAGTTTCCGGCGGCCTGCACGGCGTGGGCGTCTCGGTGGTTAACGCCCTGTCGGAGAAACTGGAGCTGGTAATCCGCCGCGAAGGCAAAGTGCACGAACAGACTTACAGCCACGGCGAGCCGCAGGCGCCGCTGACCGTGGTGGGCGAAACCGAACAGACGGGCACCATGGTGCGCTTCTGGCCGAGCCACCAGACCTTCACCAATGTGACCGATTTCGAGTACGACATTCTGGCCAAGCGTCTGCGCGAGCTGTCCTTCCTCAACTCCGGCGTGTCTATCCGCCTGAAGGACAAGCGCACCGACCGTGAAGACCACTTCCATTACGAAGGCGGCATCAAGGCGTTTGTCGAGTACCTGAACAAGAACAAAACCCCGATCCACCCGAACGTGTTCTACTTCTCGACCGTGAAAGACGACATCGGCGTGGAAGTGGCGCTGCAGTGGAACGACGGTTTCCAGGAAAACATCTACTGCTTCACCAACAACATTCCGCAGCGCGACGGCGGCACGCACCTGGTCGGTTTCCGTACCGCGATGACCCGTACGCTGAACAGCTACATGGAGAAGGAAGGCTACAGCAAGAAGGCCAAGGTCAGCGCCACCGGCGATGACGCGCGTGAAGGTCTGATCGCCGTGGTGTCGGTGAAGGTGCCGGATCCCAAGTTCTCTTCTCAGACCAAGGACAAGCTGGTCTCTTCCGAGGTGAAAACCGCGGTTGAAACGCTGATGAACGAGAAGCTGGTGGATTACCTGATGGAGAATCCGGGCGACGCGAAAATCGTGGTCGGCAAAATCATCGACGCGGCGCGTGCGCGCGAAGCGGCGCGTAAAGCGCGTGAGATGACCCGCCGCAAAGGCGCGCTGGATCTGGCCGGCCTGCCGGGCAAGCTGGCGGACTGCCAGGAACGCGATCCGGCGCTGTCCGAACTGTACCTGGTGGAAGGGGACTCCGCGGGCGGCTCTGCCAAGCAGGGGCGCAACCGCAAGAACCAGGCTATCTTGCCGCTGAAGGGGAAAATCCTCAACGTCGAGAAAGCGCGTTTCGACAAAATGCTCTCCTCGCAGGAAGTCGCGACGCTGATCACCGCGCTGGGTTGCGGCATCGGCCGCGACGAGTACAGCCCGGACAAGCTGCGTTACCACAGCATCATCATCATGACCGATGCCGACGTCGACGGTTCGCACATCCGTACGCTGCTGTTGACCTTCTTCTACCGCCAGATGCCGGAAATCATCGAGCGTGGCCACGTGTTTATCGCACAGCCGCCGCTGTACAAGGTGAAGAAAGGCAAGCAGGAGCAGTACATCAAAGATGACGAGGCGATGGATCAGTACCAGATCGCCATCGCGATGGACGGCGCTACGCTGCATACCAATGCCAGCGCACCGGCGCTCGGCGGCGAGCAGCTGGAAAAACTGGTGGCAGAACACTATGCCGTGCAGAAGCTGATCGGCCGCATGGAGCGCCGCTATCCGCGCGCGCTGCTGAACAACCTGATCTATCAGCCGACGCTGAACGAAGGCGATCTCAGCGATGAAGCCAAGGTGAAAACCTGGATCGCTTCGCTGGTGCAGGCGCTGAACGACAAAGAGCAGCACGGCAGCAGCTATGACTTCGTGATCTTCGAGAACCGCGAACGCCAGATGTTCGAACCGGCGCTGCGCATCCGCACCCACGGCGTGGATACCGACTATAAGCTGGACTTCGACTTCATCCACGGCGGCGAATACCGCAAGATCTGCCAGCTGGGCGAACAGCTGCGCGGGCTGATCGAAGACGGCGCGTTCATCGAGCGCGGCGAACGTCGTCAGCCGGTAGACAGCTTCGAGCAGGCGCTGGAGTGGCTGGTGAAAGAGTCGCGCCGCGGCCTGTCGGTGCAGCGTTATAAAGGCCTGGGCGAGATGAACCCGGAGCAGCTGTGGGAAACCACCATGGATCCGGAAAGCCGCCGCATGCTGCGCGTGACCGTCAAGGACGCCATCGCTGCCGATCAGCTGTTCACCACGCTGATGGGCGATGCGGTTGAGCCGCGCCGCGCCTTTATCGAAGAAAACGCCCTGAAAGCGGCGAACATCGATATCTGATGCGTTAATGGCTGTGAAAATCCGCGCCGGGCGACCCGCGCGGATTTTTTTACGCCTTTTTTGGCGCTGACAGCCAAGGCTGAAACGCGTTAGCATGGGAAAAAACCACTGGGAGAAGCGTTGAATGGCTATTGAACTGATTGCGATCGACATGGACGGCACGTTGCTGGATCCGCAGCACCAAATCACGCCGGCGGTAAAGCAGGCTATCGCGGCGGCGCGGCGCAAAGGGGTGCACGTGGTGCTGGCCACCGGGCGGCCTTATGTCGGCGTGCAGGACTATCTGCGCCAGTTAGACATTCAGGGCCCCGGCGATTTTTGCATAACCTACAACGGCGCGCTGGTGCTGCGCGCGGCCGACGGCGCCTGTATTCTGCAGGAAACCCTGGGTTTTGAGGACTATCTGCACTTCGAGCAGATGGCGCGCGAGCTCGGCGTTCACTACCAGGCGTTTGACTTTGACACCCTGTATACCCCGAACAAAGACATCGGCAAATACACCATACACGAGGCGGAAATGACCGGTATTCCGTTGAAATACCGCAGCGTGGAGGAGATGGATCGCCAGATGCGTTTCCCGAAAGTGATGATGATCGACGAGCCGGCGCTGCTGGACAACGCGATTGCGCGCATCCCGGCGGAAACGCGCGAGCGTTACACCATTCTGAAAAGCGCGCCTTACTACCTCGAAATCCTGCATAAGAACGTCGATAAGGGCGCCGGGGTGAGAATGCTGGCCGAGCACCTCGGCGTGGCGCGGGAAAACATCATGACGCTGGGGGATCAGGCCAACGATACGGCGATGATCGAGTATGCCGGCGTCGGCGTGGCGATGGGCAACGCCATTCCCGAGCTGAAAGCGGTGGCGCAGTTTGTCACCGGCGCCAATACCGAAGACGGCGTGGCGCGCGCCATCGAGAAGTTCGTGCTCAACGCCTGATCAAGTGGGGCGCTACGGCGCCCCTTTATATTGCCGCCAACACCCCTTTGGCGATCTGCAGATCCTGAATCGCCAGCCCGGTAAGATCGGCGATGGTGATGTGCTGCGGCTCGCTTCGCAACCGCCCTCCCAGCGCCAAGACGGCGCCCATTTCGACGATTGGCGTTGAAATCAGCCTATTTTGCCGATAAGCCGTCGCGATCTCGCCATAGTCAGCGCACTGCGCCAGCGCATCGACCAGCAGTGCGTCCGCGCGAGCCACCAGATCGGTCGCCAGCTCCTGCTTGCCGGGCGCGTCGGCACCCACGGCGGTGATGTGCGTGCCGGGCCGAATATCCGCCGCCTGTAAAATCGGTTCGCGGCTGGGCGTGGTAGTGACGATCAGCTGACAGTGCGCCGCCAGTTCCGCCGCATCCTGCGTAACCCGCACCCGAAAACCTTCGGCCTCGGCTTCGCGCCGATACGCCGCCAGCGCCTGATCGTTGCGGCCCCACACCCACACTTCGCGGCAATCGGTCACCGGTTTCAGACATTGCAGCTGCAGCCGGGCCTGCAGGCCGGTGCCGACCATGCCGATCGCCTGAATATGCGGCGGCGCGCACAGTTCGGCGGCGATGCGGCCGGCCAGTGCGGTGCGCAGCGCGGTCAGCCAGCCCTCATCCTGCAGCAGCGCCCGAGGTTCGCCGGTCTGGGCGGAGAACGCCACCACCAGCCCCTGATTGCTGGCCAAACCGCGTTCGGCGTTGCGATAGAAACCGGCGGAGACCTTGACCACGAACATATCTTCGCCTTCCAGCCAGGCGGATTTGATGCAGCAATCGCCGGCGGCCTGTTCGAACAGGAAATGCTGCACCGGCGGCTGTTGCACCCGCCGTTGCGAGTAGGCGATAAAACCCTGCTTCAGCAGCGGGGTTATAGCCTCGGCGTCGAACGCGGCGAGGATTTGCTGCCGTTTAAGGATGTGCATCGGCGATGGCCTTGAGGTACTTCTCCAGCACGATGTTTTTACCGCACAGCACCACCGCCACTTTTTTTCCCTGGTATTCCGGCGCCAGCTTGATCGCCGCCGCCAGCGCCACGCCGGCCGCGCCTTCGATAATCCACCGATCGCTGGCGGCGATCCGGCGCATCGCGCGTTTGATCTCCGTCTCGCTGACCAGCACTTTGCGGTCGATCAGCTGTTGGCACAGCGGGAAGGTTACGGCGCCCGGCTCGACGCCGCCGGCGGTGCCGTCGGACAGGGTGTCTTGCTCTTCCACCGGGAAGATATGGCCCGCTTCCAGCGCGCTGTACATGCTGGTGGCGTTTTCCGGCCAGCAGGCGATAAGCTGCGTGTTCGGCGACAATTGCTGCAGAACGGTGCCGATACCGGCGATATAGCCACCGCCGCCGACCGCCACGAACACGGCGTCCAGACCGGTGAGCTGTTCAACCAGCTCCATGCCGCAGGTGCCCTGGCCGGCGATCACCTGCTCGTCGTTATACGGCGAGATATAGGTTTTTCCCTGTTCGCGGGCGGCCTGTTCCCCGGCCAGTTCGGCGTTCAGCGCATCGCCCGGCACCCGTTCCACGGTGCCGCCCAGCGCGCGGATGGTGTCTAGCTTGATGCTCGCCGCCGTCTCCGGCGCATAAACCGTGACGCCAACGCCCATCAGCTGCCCCGCCAAAGCGACCGCCTGGCCGTGGTTGCCGGTTGAGGCGGCGATAACGCCGCGCCGGCGTTGCTCGCTATCCAGTAACCGCAACTTGTTGCTGGCGCCGCGAAATTTAAAGGAGCCGGTGTGCTGCAGATGGTCGCATTTCAGATACAGCTCGCACCCCAGCTGCTGTGAAAGCAGCACGCTGCGCTCCAATGGCGTGACCCGTACCTGAGGGCGCAGCTGTTGATGGGCAGAAACAATGGCATCGAAGAGGGGGTTCATACCGGCTCCAGAGTTTTTGTACTTAAAAATCCAGTTTGTACTTTTTTGTATTGATTGTAAACCCCGTCGCCCGGCCGCAGGGCAACCCGGCCCGCCAGCGGCAACGGCCGGGGAAGACCATCGCGTTGGCGGTGAAAATAATCATTAACCTGTCGTTTAGCGATACGATTTTTTATTTATTTGCGTTAAGAAAGGTGCTGCCGCTGACTTATTTTAATGAAGGAAATGAGAATGAAAAAAATAGTGCTCGCGGCATCCGCCTATACGGCATGGGCGCCGTTGAGTTTCGCCGCCAAGAATGCGAGCGCCTAATCGACCGTTTATTTGCTGCCGACGCCGTCGTTCGGCTTAAATGATAAAATGCTAAAAAATAATTGCGTCATTTCGAACCGAAAAATCCTCCCGCCTACCCTCTCAGGCCATATGAAACGCTGCCGCCGATCCGGTAAGATGGCGACTCAGTGCTGGCATGCGCAGGAGAACCGCCATGAGCCATCGGGAAAAACAGCTGACTTTCGACCCTCGCGGGCATCAGTTAACCAATATCAACGTCTGGACGCCGGACAGCCAATGGCTGGCTTATGACGTGCGCCCGCGCGGCGCCTCTTTCACCGGTCTGAGCATCGAGCGGGTCAACGTCGCCAGCGGCGCGGTGGAGGTGGTTTATCGCGCTCAGCACGGCGCCCACGTCGGCGTGGTCACGGTCAGCCCCGATGCGCCGGCGCGCTATGCCTTTATCCATGGCCCGGAGCACCCGGACAGCGCCTGGCAATATGATTTTCACCACCGCCGCGGGGTGATCGTCAGCGAACCGGATCGCGAGTTGGCCATCACCCTCGACGCGCTGGATATCACCGCCCCCTACACCCCCGGCGCGCTGCGCGGCGGCAGCCATGTGCACGTATTCAGCCCGGACGGCAGCCGCCTCAGCTTTACCTATAACGATCACGTCATGCACGAGTGCGATCCGGCGCGCGATCTGCGCAACGTTGGGGTGGCCGTGCCGCTGCACGGGGTCAATCCGCCGAAACAGCATCCGCGTGAGTATGACGGCAGCCACTATTGCGTGCTGGTCAGCGAGACGGTGCCGCAGCCGCAGCCGGGCAGCGATCAGATCAATCGTGCTTACGAAGAAGGCTGGATTGGCCGCGAAGGTTACCGTAAGGCCGACGGCAGCCGGCAGCGCTGGGCGCTGGCGTTCATCGGCGATACGCTGTCCGCCGCCGGTGAAAAGCTGCCGGAGGTGTTTATCGTCGATCTGCCGGAGAACGATGCCGATTACGCCAGGGCGGGCGCTCTGCCGCTGCAGGGAACGGAAAGCGAGCTGCCGGCGCCGCCGCAGGGCGTCAGGCAGCGGCGGGTGACCTTTACCGGCGATCGTTGTTTTCCGGGCGTGGCCGGCGCACCGCGCCACTGGCTGCGCAGCTCGCCGGACGGCAGCCAGATCGCGTTTTTGATGAAGGATGACGGCGGCGTGGTGCAGCTGTGGACGGTGTCGCCGAACGGCGGGGAGCCGCGCCAGGTGAGCCACAGCGAGCATGATATCCAGTCTGCCTTCAGCTGGCACCCGCAGGGCGGGGCGATTGCCTTGGTGTGTGACAACAGCGTGATGCTGTGCGAGGTCGCCGGCGGCCGTCTGCAGCGTTTGACGCAGCGCAGCGTGCAGCCGCCGTCGGGGGACGCCGTGGTGTTTTCACCGGACGGCAAGAAAGTGGCGTTTATGCGCGAGATAGCGGGGTTCAACCAGATCTTTGTGGTTGAGGTGTAAGGCGGGCCTGATGGCCCGCTGCGTGTGTGATTAGTGTGTGGCGGCGCTGTCGTTGCCTTCGCCGGGATTGCCGGTTGCCGCCAGATTCTGCTGCTCGCTGCGCAGGATGCGCGCTTTTGGCGAGTCTGCGGTGGCGTCGTTGCCGGAACGCAGATAGTCGTAAGGCAGCAGTACGGTGTCCATCACCGCAGAGAACGGCAGATCCAGCGCCACCAGCGGCATCATCGCCCAGCTGGTGTTGTCGTCCTTCAGCATGTCCACGCTGGCGCGGGTGCCGGGATAGTAACCCTGATTCGGGCCGGTATGGCTCATCACGCTGGAGCAACCGCTGGTCGCCAACAACATGCAGCCCGTCGCTATCGCTTTCATCGTCGTCATTAATCCATCCTGCAGGGTTGCTGTGCCCCTAAAATTAAGCTGAGTTATAACATCCTGTCGCTGCTTTAAAAGAAGCAAAATCCCGCTCTGTGGCGGCTCTCTCACTTTAGTGTAAGTGGTAAAAAAACTTTCGCCTAATCGGTACGAAGTTTTTTTGATCCTCGCCTGTTGAATTGATGAAATCAACCCCCATTTTATCATCAGAGCCGAATTGAGAATTCGCCGTAAGGGAATTCTGGCTTAATTAGCCTGTCCAGAGTGGAAGGCGTATTTATTTCAACCTCGCTGAAGTGCCTTAGGAGGCTGTTTTATGCGTAATTTTGATCTTTCCCCGCTATACCGTTCCGCCATTGGTTTCGATCGCCTGTTCAACGCGCTGGAAGCCGGCCAGAGTCAGGGCAACGGCGGTTATCCGCCTTATAATGTCGAGCTGGTGGACGAAAATCATTATCGCATCGCCATCGCGGTAGCCGGGTTTGCCGAGCAGGAGCTGGAGATCACCACGCAAGATAATCTGCTGATCGTGCGCGGGGCGCACAATAACGAACCGGCAGAAAAAACCTATTTATATCAGGGCATCGCCGAGCGTAATTTCGAGCGTAAATTCCAGCTGGCCGAACACATTCAAATTAAAGGTGCCAAACTGGAGAATGGCCTGTTGTATATCGACATGCAACGCATCGTGCCGGAAACATTAAAACCGCGCCGCATCGAAATTAAATAAATTTCCGTTTCGCCGGCAGGTACGCTGCCGGCAAATAATACCTAGCCTGCCGTCAGGGGGCTGAATAAACACATCTCGCTTAATGAAAGGAGTTGTTCCTATGCGTAATTACGATTTATCCCCGCTTCTGCGTCAGTGGATTGGTTTTGATAAATTGGCCAGCTCAATGGGCGGCCAGGAACCCCAGGGGTTCCCGCCGTATAACATCGAGAAAAGCGATGACAATCACTACCGCATTTCTCTGGCGCTGGCCGGTTTCCGGCAGAGCGAACTGAATATTGAAGTGGAAGGGCCGCGGCTGACCGTCAGCGGTAAACCCACTCCGCCGGAAAAACAGGTCGAATACCTGCATCAGGGCCTGGTGTGCAAAGAGTTCCAGTTGACCTTCACCCTGGCGGAGCATCTGCAGGTGTCGGAGGCCAAATTTGAAAACGGCCTGCTGCACATCGATCTGGTGCGTCAGGTGCCGGAAGCCTTGCAGCCGCAGCGCATCGCCATCGGGGCGACGCCGGAGCTGGAAGCCAAATAACCGACTGAAAAACGGTCATCATCATGCGGGGGAGATCCAGACGGGTCTCCCCCGCTGCGTTATGTGGCGCATGCCACAGTCCCCCCGTTTGTCCGATGTCATAATCCTTGTTAATTGTGTGTCTTTGGCCGCAAATTCCTTTTCAACTTTGGCAAGGATGTGACCTATGAGCGATATCGCCCTGACCGTCAGCATGTTGGCGCTGGCGGCCGTCATTGGGCTGTGGATGGGGAACTGGAAGCTGTACGGCGTTGGGCTGGGCATCGGCGGCGTGCTGTTCGGCGGCATCCTGGTCGGCCACTTCGCCCAGAGCGGGCAAATCAACCTGAACGGGGACATGCTGCACTTTATTCAGGAGTTTGGCCTGATCCTGTTCGTGTACACCATCGGCATTCAGGTCGGCCCCGGTTTCTTCTCTTCGCTGCGCGTCTCCGGGCTGCGCCTCAACGCCTTCGCGGTGCTGCTGGTGCTGACCGGCGGCGTCGTGGCGGCGGCGGTACACAAGCTGTTCGACGTGCCGCTGCCGATCATCCTCGGCGTGTTCTCCGGCGCGGTCACCAACACCCCGGCGCTGGGCGCCGGTCAGCAAATCCTGACCGATCTCGGTTCCGATCCGGCGTTGGTGGACGGCATGGGGATGGGTTACGCCATGGCCTATCCGTTCGGCATATGCGGCATCCTGCTGGTGATGTGGCTGATTCGGCTGTTTTTTCGCATCAACATCGAGCGCGAGGCGCAGGCGTTTGAAAGCAGCCTGGGCAATCAGCGTGAGCTGCTGCACGCCATCAACGTGGCGGTGCGCAACCCCAATCTGCAGGGCATGGCGATCAAGCAGGTGCCGCTGCTCAACGGTGAAGCGATCGTCTGTTCGCGCCTCAAACGCGGGGAGCTGCTGATGGTGCCGGCGCCGCACGAGCGGCTTGAGCTGGGCGACTACCTGCACCTGGTGGGCAAACGCGAAGATCTGGAGAACGCCCGACTGGTGATCGGCGAAGAGGTGGACGCCTCGCTGTCCACGCGCGGCACCGCGCTGCAGGTGGTGAGGGCGGTGGTGACCAACGAGCAGGTGCTGGGCAAGAAAATCCGCGATCTGAACCTGAAGCAAAAGTATGACGTGGTAATTTCACGCCTCAACCGCGCCGGCGTGGAGCTGGTGGCCGGCAGCAACGTGACGCTGCAATTCGGCGACATTCTGAACCTGGTCGGCCGGCCGGAGGCCATCGACGCGGTGACGGCAATCGTCGGCAACGCCCAACAAAAACTGCAGCAGGTGCAGATGCTGCCGGTGTTTATCGGCATCGGCCTTGGGGTGCTGCTCGGCTCCATTCCGCTGTTCGTGCCCGGCTTCCCGGCGGCATTGCGGCTGGGGCTGGCCGGCGGGCCGCTGGTGGCGGCGCTGATCCTGGGGCGCATCGGCAGCATCGGCAAGCTGTACTGGTTTATGCCGCCGAGCGCCAACCTGGCGCTGCGCGAACTGGGTATCGTGCTGTTTCTGGCGGTGGTCGGATTGAAGTCGGGTGGCAACTTCATCGATACCTTGCTGCACGGCGAGGGGCTGACGTGGGTCGGGTACGGCGCGTTGATCACCGCCATTCCGCTGCTGAGCGTCGGTATTCTGGCGCGCACGGTGGGCAAGATGAACTACCTGACGCTGTCCGGCATGCTGGCGGGATCGATGACCGATCCGCCGGCGCTGGCCTTCGCCAACGGTCTGCATCCTACCAGCGGCGCCGCCGCGCTGTCTTACGCCACCGTGTATCCGCTGGCGATGTTCCTGCGCATCATGTCGCCGCAGCTGCTGGCGGTGCTGTTCTGGACGCTGTAACGCTGCCCGACTACAGCCGATAAGGCATTAACACGCCGTTGTCAGTGCCAAAATCTTTGGGGTTGCGGGAGATGAGCGTCCGGAACCCCACCTGCGCGGTGGCCCAGACAATGGCGTCCGGCAGCTTCACATGCTGTGAGTGGCGCAGTTCTACGGCGCGTTCGGCAACTTCATCGGTAATAGGCAGCAGCAGGAATTGCCCTAAAAACTGGCGCGTTTTCAACTCCAGCGCCGGCCCCTGTTTTTTGGCACCCACCATCACTTCCATCCAGGTGATGGCGCTAATAGCCGGGTTGATGTGGTATTCGGTCAGAACGTCTTTGGCTTGAGGAATGCCGTTGAGATAATCGATCAGGATATTGGTGTCGAATAACGCCCGTTGAGCCACCATTATTCCCACTCCTCGCGCTGACGATTTTCGTAGTCTACGCCATCGCCCATCGCCCCGGACCAGAGCCCGAAAGCATTGCTGGGATCTTCAACGTGGTTCTCCGTCAGATAACGGGAGACGGCCTGACGGATGATTTCGGCCCGGGGAATGTGGCGGATATTTTTCAGATTGTCGAGCTGCCGCAGGTCTTCTTCAGGTAAATCGATCACGATGCGAGTCATCGCTAGCCCTCCAAAAAAAAGATATACGATATATGCATCGTATATCTTTATCGGTCGATTTTCAATCAGCTGGCGTTAGCCTTCCTGATGCGCGCGTTCGATCTCTTCCGCCAGGATCGCCACGCCGCGCTCGATTTTCTCCGGATCGGGCACGTAGTTCATGCGCATGCACTGGTGGGTGTGCGGCCATTCGTGCTCCAGCCCCGGGAAGAAGTAATGGCCCGGCACCATCAGCACGCCGCGCTTTTTCAGGCGCTGATACAGTACTTCGGTGGTGATCGGCAGATCTTTGAACCACAGCCAGAGGAAGATAGCCCCTTCCGGTTTGTGGATCAGGCAGCGCTCCGGCGACAGGTAGCGGCGGATAATCTCGATGGTGTGCTCGACGCGCTGTTTGTAGAACGGGCGAATCACCTCGTTCGACAGGCGCAGCAGATCGCCGCGCGCGATCATTTCCGTCGCCATCGCCGGCCCCATGCTGCCCGGCGACAGGCTGATGATGCCGTTCATGTTGGTCAGCGCGGTGATCACCTTCTCGTCGGCGATCACGATGCCGCAGCGCGAGCCCGGTAGGCCGAGCTTGGACAGGCTCATGCACAGGATGGTGTTCGGGTTCCACAGCGGCGTGGCGTCGCTGAAGATGATGCCGGGGAACGGCACGCCGTAGGCGTTGTCGATCACCAGCGGAATGTCGCGCTGCTGCGCCAGCAGGTCGAGCTTCATCAGCTCTTCGTCGGTGATCACGTTGCCGGTCGGGTTGGTCGGCCGCGAAACGCAGATCATGCCGATGTCGTCGCCGATGGTGAGGTGTTCGAAATCAACGTGATATTTGAACTGGCCGTCCGGCAGCAGCTCGATGTTCGGTTTGGCGGAGACGAACAGCCCTTCGTCCAGCCCGGCGTCGGCATAGCCGATGTATTCCGGCGCCAGCGGGAACAGCACGCGGCGGCGCGAACCGTCGGCGTAGCGGCCGGCGAACAGGTTGAACAAGTAGAAAAACGCGCTTTGGCTGCCGTTAGTCAGTGCAATATTCTGTGGCGAAATCTCCCAGCCGAGCTCGTCGCACAGCAGATTGGCCAGCGCTTTCAGCAGCGCGTCCTTGCCTTGCGGGCCGTCGTAGTTGCACAGCGCTTCGGTCAGTTTGCCCTGATCGAGCATCTCCTGGCACAGCTGTTTGAAGTAGGCTTCCATCTCTGGGATCTGCGCCGGGTTGCCGCCGCCGAGCATGATGGCACCGGGGGTGCGCAGGCCTTCGTTCAGGTCGTCCATCAAACGGGTAATGCCCGCATAACGGGTAAATTTTTCGCCGAAAAGTGAGAAAGTCATAGGTGCAGCAGTACTGTTTCTTAGCAGGTAATCCCCCACCATACCGCCAGACAAATCCCGCTGCAACGCGGCCGATAAATCGACCAATGGGCACAAACTTCGCCCATTGGCCGATTGGTAGCATATTACGCTGGATTATTGTGACCGTTCGCCGGCCCACACCACCATCACCTTATCGTCGCCGAGCCGGCGGCTGAAGGCGTAGTAGGCGGCGTGTGGCTGCGGGGTTTGCACGCCGCCGCCGATCGCCGGATGGCGAGCGCGGAACTGCCCCAACCGTTGCCAGTGGGCCAGCATCGGGGCTTTTTCCCCCAGCAGCTCACGCCAGTTCATGTCGGAGCGGGTGCCCTGCAGCGGATCGGAACCGGTGGGGCCGAGCGGGCGGCCGCTTTCATCGCCGTAGTAAATCTGCACCGCGCCCGGCGCCAGCAACAGCAGGTTCGCCGCCCGCTGTTGCAGCGGCAGCGAGCCTTTGGCGTCGCTGGCGAAGAACAGCCGGGTGTCGTGTGAAGAGAGGTAGCTCAGCACGTTGAAATCCTGCAGCCGCTCGGCCATCTGCCGGTAGGTGGCATCAATGTCGGCAAAGCAGCCCAATGCCTGCGCCGCCTGGTCCTGGAAGTCGAAGTTGATCATCGCGTCGAAGCCGTTTTGGTAATAGTCGCTTTTCATCACCCCGTGGCCCCAGGCCTCGCCGGTCATCCAAAACGGCGCGTCATCCAGCGCCTGCTGCGGATGATCCGCTTTCCACGCCGCCAATGCCGCCGTGGCGCGCTGCTTCAACAGCGCCAGCGTCGGTTTTTCCACGTGCTTGGCGGTATCGACGCGAAAACCGTCGATGCCGTAATCGCGCACCCACTGGCTGAGCCAGACGGTCAGGTAATCGCGGGTGGTGGCGCCGGGCATGTCGCGCGCGGCGGTGTCGGGTTTGTGGCGATAGAACAGCGGCAGGCCGCTGGCGCCGGGCGCTTCGGTTTTGATGTCCGGCAGGAAGGCCAGCGACATCGTCAGATCGTCATAGCCCGGTGAGTCATAGTCGCCGATGTCGGTGCGGATCCAGTTTTTCCCCCACCATTGGCGCCAGCCCGCCTTGTCGCTGAAGTTGATGTAGTCGTTGAAACTGTGCCAGTTTTGCCCTGGCCCGGGGCGCCAGTCGCCCCAGTTTTTCCCCAGGGTTTTCTCCACCTCCGCGCCTTGCAGATACAGCGAGCCGAAGTGAAACGTCTGCATATCCGCCAGCGTGGCGTAACCGACATGGTTCACCACCACGTCGAACAGAATGCGAATGCCGCGCCGATGCGCTTGTTCGACCAGCGTGCGCAGCTCCTGTTCGGTGCCCATGTTGGCGTCGAGGCGAGTCCAGTCCAGCGCGTAATAGCCGTGATAGGCGTAATGCGGGAAATCGCCTTTGGTGCCGCCGCCGACCCAGCCGTGGATCTGCTCCAGCGGCGAGCTGATCCACAAGGCGTTGACGCCGAGCTGCTGCAGATAATCCAGTTTTTGCGTCAGGCCGGCCAGATCGCCGCCGTGAAAGGTGCCTATTTCCTGCAGGCCGTCGCTGCGGCGCCCGTAGCTGTGGTCGTTGGCCGGGTTGCCGTTCTCAAAGCGATCGGTCAGCACGAAGTAGACTGTGGCGTTATGCCAGCTGAACGCCGCCGGTTTCGCCGTGGCGGCGGACTCCAGCAGCAACAGGCCGCCGCTGGCGGCGGTGGGCTGCAGCGTGATTTTCCCCTGGCTCACCTGCGCCGTTTGGCCGGAATAGAAATCGCGCAGCGTTTCGCCTTCGGCGAAGGTGGAGGCGACGTCGACCGTGACCGGCTTGCCGTCCCAGCGCGGGCAGCTGCGGGCAACAACGGCGGCGCTTTCCGGCGCGCTGCGCAGGCTGAGCTGCAGCGTCGGCGTGCCGCTG
Source organism: Serratia sarumanii (assembly GCF_029962605.1). Lineage (NCBI taxonomy): Bacteria > Pseudomonadati > Pseudomonadota > Gammaproteobacteria > Enterobacterales > Yersiniaceae > Serratia > Serratia sarumanii. Next base: position 17,995 of record NZ_CP124750.1, read on the forward strand.
CGGGTGTCGATGCGCACCTGATAGTCGCCGGCGCGGAACTGCCGCCAGCTGGCCGGCGGATGGGCGCCGCAGGGCTGCAGCGACAGCGTCTGGTTAAGCTTCACCGCCTCGGCCGGCTGCCAGCAGTGGTTATCCAGATACAGGCGCAGCGGCAGTTGGCCTTTGGGCAGCGCGGCCTGGCTGGTAAACAGCCCGGCGGCAGTTTCGTCGAAGGCCGGGAAACCCGGCAGCGTCCAGCCGGCCAGCACCGAAGGCGACAGCAGCATCAACAAGGGCAGGGGTAACAGTTTCATGGCTCTCCTTACGCGCGGCAGGAAGCGTTTTTCTCGCAGGGTAGCGCCCAGTGTGGCAAACGGCGGAAAAATAGCCTCCTCCCTGCGAGGGTTTTTCGGGGAGGAGAGAAAGGGCGGAGCGTTTTCGGATTGATTCGGCTTGGCTTTGCGCGCGCGCTGCGGCAGATTAAACGATGAACATCAAAGGAGGTTAGCGATGACGGACAAAAACTGGCGAGAAGAGATCGTTCAGGCAATTCAGGATGCCGAATTGCAGCACTTCGCCGAAGAACATCAGCTGCAGGCGCTGTTCGCGCCGCAGCAGGAAGAGCAACACGGCCGGTTATCCGCAGACCACCGGCCGCGCTGAGTTATTTCCGCAACAGCTGCGGGTTGACGCAGTTTTCTTTCACCGTGCCGGTCAACGCGGCGATCAAATTATCTACCGCGCAGGCGGCCATGCCGTAGCGCGTTTCATGGGTGGCGGAGCCGATGTGCGGCAACGCCACCACGTTCGGCATGCTGAGCAGCGGTGAGTTGGCCGGCAGCGGCTCTTTCTCGAACACGTCCAACCCGGCGGCGAGGATCACGCCGTTTTGCAGCGCTTCGATCAGCGCCTGCTCATCCACCACCGGCCCGCGGCCGGCGTTGATCAGAATGCCGCTTTTCTTCATCTTCGCCAACTGATCGCGGCCGATCATGTGGAAGGTTTGTTCGGTCAGCGGCAGCGTGATGCAAACGAAATCCGACTCGGCCAGCAGGGTATCCAGATCGCAGCGGCGCGCATTAAAGCGCTGCTCCGCCTCTTCGTGCGTGCGGCGGGCGTTGTACAGCACCGGCATGCCGAAGCCGAAGTGCGCGCGCTGCGCCAGCGCCAGGCCGATGCGCCCCATGCCGAGGATGCCGATGGTTTTATGGTGCACGTCGACGCCGAACCAGTCCGGCCCGATGCTGCCGCGCCATTCGCCGGCCTTCACCCGCTCCGCCACTTCCACCACCCGGCGCGCGGTCGCCAGCACCAGGCTCATGATGGTGTCGGCGACGGTTTCGGTCAGCACCGTCGGGGTGTGCATCAGCAGCACGTTATGGGCGTTGAGCGCCTCGACGTCGAAGTTGTCGTAGCCGACGGAAACGGTCGAGGCCGCGCGCAGTTTGGGCGCCTGCTTCAGGAAGGCTTCGTCAATTTTACCGCCGGAACCGATGATCCCTTCGGCCTGCTGCAGCGCCTGGCGCAGTTCGTCGCGGTTCTCCGGCTGCAGGCCGTTGAAGGCGTGCACGGTGAAGTGCTGTTCCAGACGTTCACGCAGATCGGCGGGCAGGCTTTTGTACAATACGATAGAAGGCTTCATCACGAACTCCAGCTGGGCCAAAGGGGGCATGGCGCCCCCCGGTTGGGTTAACAGATAAAAAGTATAACCGGATCAAGCCAATTGCGGCTGGATCTCGTTGCGGGCGGGTTTGACGATCAGCGTCAACACCACTGCCACCACCAGTGCGATGGCCATAAACATGTAAGAGGCCGCCGGGCTGCCGGTGGCGCCATTCAGATAGCCGACGAACCACGAACCGAAGAACGACCCCAGCGCGCCCATGCTGTTGATCAGCGCCATGGCGCCCCCGGCGACGTTTTTCGGCAGCATTTCCGGAATGATGGCGAAGAACGGCCCGTAGGGGGCGTACATCGCGGCGCCGGCGACCACCAGCAGGCCGTAGGAGATCCAGAAGTGGTTGGCGCCGACGGCGTAAGAGCCGAAGAACGCCAGCGCGCCGATCAGCAGTAGCGGCCAGACGAACAGCTTGCGGTTTTGCATTTTGTCCGACGCCCAGGAGACCACGATCATGGCGATGGTCGCCGCCAGGTAAGGCACCGCCGACAGCCAGCCGGCTTCCACCATGCCCATCTGCATGCCGCTGCGCAGGATGGAAGGCAGCCACAGCACGAAGCCGTACACGCCGATGCTCCAGGCGAAGTACTGCACGCACAGCAGGATCACGTTGCGCGAACGGAAGGCTTCGCCGTAGTTGCGCACGGCCTTGATGCCTTTCTGCTCTTCGTCCAGCTGCTGCTGCAGCGCCTGTTTCTCATCGGCACTCAACCAGCCGGCCTGCGCCGGTTTGTCTTTCGCCAGCACCCACCAGCAGAACGCCCAGATAACCGCCGGAATGCCTTCGATGATGAACATTTCGCGCCAGCCGAAGGCGTGGATCAGGTAGCCGGACACCACCGACATCCACAGCACCGTCACCGGGTTGCCGAGGATCAGGAAGGTATTGGCGCGTGACCGCTCCGATTTGGTGAACCAGTTGCTGATGTAGATCAGCATCGCCGGCATCACCGCCGCTTCCACCACGCCGAGGATAAAGCGGATGGCGGCCAGCATCGGAATATTGCTCACCACGCCGGTCAGCGAGGCGCAGCCGCCCCACAGGATCAGGCACCAGAAGATCAATTTTTTGACGCTGCGGCGTTCGGCGTAGATGGCGCCGGGAATTTGGAAGAAGAAATAACCGAGGAAAAACAGCGCGCCCAGCAGCGAGGACATGCCTTTGGTGATGCCGAGATCTTCATTGATGCCGGCGGCAGAGGCGAAGCTGAAGTTGGCGCGATCGAGATAGGCCAGGCTGTAGGTGATAAACACGATGGGCATGATGTACCACCAGCGTTTGGCCGCGACAGTCGCTTTGTTCATGTTCAGTATCCTTCAGTGGTGTTGCGTCCCCTTCGCCTGGCACGCTGGGCATGCAAGAGGAAGGGGCAGATGCTCTCCCGACGCGTCCCGGTTGTAGGGCCAGAGGTTGACGTCATGCGGAGAAGTCGTTTTTTTTATTGTTATTCGGCCAGCGCCGCGCGGGTCGGCAGGCCCTCGCTGTCGCCGATGGCCTGGATCGCCAGCGAACCGATTTTGTTGCCGCGCTGCACCGCCTGTATCAGCGTTTTGCCTTCCAGCAGGGCGCTGAGGGTGCCGACGGCAAAGCCGTCACCGGCGCCGACGGTATCCACCACGTTGTCGACCTTGACCGCGGCCACTGCCGCCTTGTCGCCGGCGGCGGTTTTAAACCAGGCGCCGTCCGGGCCGGTTTTGATGATCACCGCCTGCACGCCGCGTTCCAGATAGAAATCGGCGATGCCTTCCGGCGTCGATTGGCCGGTGAGGATCTGCCCTTCTTTCAGCCCCGGCAGCACCCAGTCGGCGGCGAACGCCAGTTGGTTCAGCTGCTCGATCATCACCTCGCGGCTGGGCCACAGCACCGGGCGCAGATTGGGATCGAACGAAATGGTTTTGCCCATGGCGCGCATCTCGCGCGCCGCATGGTGGCACAGCGCCAGCGATTCGCTGGACAGCGCCGCCGCCACGCCGCTCAGGTGCAGGTGGCGCGCGGAACCGAAATACTCAGGGTTGAAATCGGCGACCGACAGGTGGCTGGCCGCCGAGCCTTTGCGGAAGTACTCCACGCTGGGATCGGTACCATCGGCGGTTTTGGATTTCACCTGAAAGCCGGTGGGATAGTGGCCGTCGACCGTCACCTGCCGGTAGTTGATGCCTTCTTTTTTCAGCTGCTGCAGGGTGAAGCGGCCGAACGAATCGTTGCCGACGCGGCTGACCCAGCCGACATTCATGCCCAGGCGCGCCAGGCCGATCGCCACGTTCAGCTCGGCGCCGGCGATGCGTTTGGTGAAGGTTTCCACCTCCGCCAAATCGCCGGTTTGCGCCGCCACGAACATCGCCATGGCTTCGCCCAGCGTGACCACATCCAGGGGCGCCTGCTGCGCCGTCGTTGCCGTTAACGTTGTCATCATGGGGTTACTCCGCACGCAAAATATTGACGTAATGGCGGGTGACGGCTTCCAGATCATCGCCCTGCAACGGGAATTCGATGCCGCGCGGCGCATCGTGCGGCAGGCGGGCCAGCAGATCGCGCCAGCTGCCGTCGGTATCGTCCAGCGCGACGGCGCGCCAGCCGCGCGGGCCTTGGGTGGCGGCTTTGACGTGCACGTAACCGACGTGGCGGGTCAGGCGTTCGGCGGCGGCGAAAGCGTCTTGCCCCACCCACAGCCAGTTGGCCATATCGAAGGTCATGCTGACCGGCAGGTGGCTATCTTCCGCGGCGTGGAAAAAGGCGTTCAGCATCGACAAAATGCCGCAGTCCGGCGTCTGATCGTTTTCGACCACCAGTTTGACCGGGTGCTGCTCCAGCGCCACTTTCAGCTCGGTAAAATCAAAACCGGGGCGGAAATGGCCAAGGGACAGCTTCAGCTGGCGCGCGTTCAGCGCCTGCGCTTCCGCCAGCAGCGCCGCCAGGTTGGGGTTCAGCGTATGTTGCGGGGTGAACAGCGCCTCAGGAGCGGAGTAGACGGCGAACAACTGTTGGCGATCGATTTCTTGCGCCAGGGCCGGCAGGCTGTCCAATTCGCCGGCGGCGAACAGTTCGCGGCGGATCTCCACCCCGTCGGCGCCCGCGCCGGCGATGATGGGCAACAGCGCGCGCTGGCCGCCGTATTGTTTGACGGTATCGGTGCCGTAGGCGCCGGTGACCACGATGATTTCTGTTTTCATTTTGACTCCTGAGGCGGCATTGTCGCCGCCGCTGCTGTTACCGGTACGTTAAATGGAACCGGTTCCAGCGAAAAGCGACAGAGTGTAAAAATATGATCGCAATCACGAAGCTGAGCAAAAAACAGCCGATGAGGGCGGGGCGGGCAACGGCCCCGGAGAAGGCGGGTTAGCGGGTGGTGGAGCCGCGGACGATCAGCTCGCCGGAGAACATCTGCTCGCCGCTGGGGGCTGCCAGGCCCTGAATGCGCTGCACCAGCCGCTCCAGCGCCGCGTGCCCCATTTGGTAGGTGGGCTGTTTCAGCGTGGTGATGCCGACGCCCGCCAGCTCCGCCCACTCCAGCTCGTCGAAGCCCAGCAGGCCGATGTCGTTGCCCCACTGGATGCCGAGCCGGCGCATGGCGCGCGCCACCTGCAGCGTCAGGGCGCCGTTGGCGGAGATCACCGCCTTGCGCATGCCGCGATGGCGGTCGCTGAAATCGCTCAGCACCTGCTCCAGCTTCTGCCGATCGTTGAGCGGCGTTTCGGCCTGCTCCGCCGACAGCGTGGGGTGCTGCGCCATGGTATGTCTGAAAGCGTGCAGGCGCTCGAGACGGGTATTGACCGTACCGAGCGGCTCGCTGAGGAACAAAATCGCTTCGAAACCTTGTTGCAGCAGGTGTTCGGTGGCGACGGTGGCGGCTTCGCGGTTGTTCAGACCCACCACGTCGCAGGCGAAATCGGGGATTTTGCGGTCGATCAGCACCATCGGCAGCATCGACTGCTGCAGCGTGGATAACGCTTCCTCGCGCATGCCGACCGCGTTGACCACGATGCCCTCCACCCGGTAACTGCTGAGCAGCTGCAGGTAGTGCTGTTCCTGATTGACTTCGTTGTTGGTGTTACACACCAGCAGGGTAAAGCCGTGCTGGCGGCAGGCAGCCTCGATGCCGCGCATCACGTCCACCGAATAGGGGTTGGTGATATCGGCGAGGATCAGGCCGATCAGGCGGGTCTGGCCGCCCTTCAGGCTGCGCGCCATCTGGCTTGGCCGGTAGTCGAGCTGCTGGATCGCCTGTTCGATGCGCTGTTTGAGATCGTCGGAAAGCAGGTGCTGTTCACCATTCAGATAGCGCGACACGCTGGTCTTGCCGGTTTTGGCGATGCTGGCCACATCGCTGATGGTGGCGCGTCCTGAGGCGCGCGTTGCCTTGCCTGTGCTCACAGCCGAGCCCTCCTGCGGTTAATTGCCAAGGAGACTACCATACCCGATGTGCGGGCGGGAATGTTGAAGGGTAAGGAGAAAGTCGCAGGGAGGCGGCGGGGCGCCGGTGGCGCCCCGCACGGGATTACTGCAGCGGGCTGAGGGTGATCTCGACGCGGCGGTTTTGCGCCTTGCCTTCCGCGGTGCTGTTGGAGGCGATCGGGTTGTCCGGACCGGCACCGGTGGTGCGGATACGGTTCGCCGCCACGCCCTGGGTGATCAGCGCGCTGGCTACGCCGTCGGCGCGCTGCTGCGACAGGTTCATGTTGAGCGAGCGGGAGCCGGTGCTGTCGGTGTAGCCGACAACGTTGACCGCGGTTTTCGGATACTCTTTCAGCACCATGGCGACGCCGGTCAGGGTGTTGGCGCCCGCCGGTTTCAGCGTGGCGCTGCTGCTGTCGAAGGTCACGTTGTTCGGCATGTTCAGCACGATGTTGTCGCCCTGGCGGGTGACGCTGACGCCGGTGCCTTTCATCTTGTCGCGCAGTTTGGCTTCCTGCACGTCCATGTAATAGCCTGCGCCGCCGCCGAGGGCTGCACCGGCCGCTGCGCCGATCAGCGCGCCCTTGCCGCGATCTTTCTTGGAAGAGGACAGCACGCCGACACCGGCGCCCAGTGCGGCCCCGAGGCCCGCGCCGATGCCGGATTTACCGGCTTCGGATTCACCGGTGTAAGGGTTGGTGGTACAGGCCGACAGCGCGAGCGTGAGGCTCACGGCGCCGGCAATAATTGCAATGCGTTTTTTCATGTTCTTGTCCTTAATGGCATCAGAATCTGTACGCGCCGGCCCAAAGCGGGGACGCAAAAAAAAGTGGGTGACGCAGGGAGCCCGCGTCGCCGCGCTACCTATGACGCGCGGTTTCGCCGGCAGTTCCGGAGAAAAACGTGACAAATGATGAGCGCGGGTAAGTGCTGGGGGAGTTATGCGGTAAAACGCCGGGCGGCGCTATGCAGCGGATTCTTAATTGTGCGCATCCGGAGTGCAGATGCGCCTTTTTTAAGCATAACGGGTTGAATTTTCGACTGCCGGCCAGTTCATGATCAGCGTATAGGCCTGGGTTTCATCGTTGAACAGGCGCTGCGTCACCTGAAAACCGTGCCTGTGGTAGAACGCGCAGGCGCGCAGGTTCTGCTGGTACACCTCCAGGCTGAGCCGGCGGTAGCGCTGCTGCACGTGCGTCATCAGCGCCTGGGCGACGCCGCGGCCGTGAAACGCCCGCTCGACAAACAGCGCGCCGATGAACTGCTCGTCCAGCACGCTGATAAAGCCGACGATCTCGTCGTCATGCCAGCAGGCCCAGCTTTGCGCGCGCGGCAGGTAGTTTTCACGCACCAGCGTGGCGCTCTCACGCCAGTATTTTTCCGCCACGAACGGATGAGCGGCGATGGTGCTGGGCAGCCACAGCGCCATCAGCCGGTCGATATCCTCCGGGCCACAGGGGCGGATCACCGTGGCTTTGGGTAGCACATGCATCCCGTGAGATGATCGTTCACCAGCCCGCTGGCCTGCATGAAGGCGTAACAAACGGTGGAGCCGATAAACTTGAAGCCGCGTTTTTTCAGCGCCTTGGACATGGCGTCGGACTGCTCGGTTTTGGCCGGCACCTGGTTCAGCGCCTGCCAGCGGTTGAGCTGCGGCCGGCCGCCGACGAAGTCCCAAATGAAGGTAACGAAATTCTCGCCGGCCGCCTCCATCGCCAGATAGGCTTTGGCGTTGGTGATGATGGCTTCTATCTTGCCGCGGTGGCGGATGATGCCGCTGTCCTGCAGCAGGTTTTCCACGTCCTGTTCGGTCATGGCGGCGACCCGCTGCGGATCGAAACCGTGGAAAGCGCGGCGGTAGTTCTCGCGCTTTTTCAGCACGGTGATCCAGGAAAGGCCGGCCTGCTGTCCCTCGAGGCACAGCATTTCAAACAGCTCGCGCGCGTCGGTGGTGGGCGCGCCCCATTCCTTGTCGTGATACTCGAGATACAACGGATCGGCCGTCACCCAACCGCAACGTTCGTCTGCCATCCTGACTGTCCTTATGCTGTATTTATGAACAGTAATCATCGCTCGAAGCGCCGAACTTGGCAAGCCTCTGATTGTTTTGTCATCGGCCCGCTTGACGTGACGAAAAAGCCGACAATAGTTACTACATGGCCGGTGGAAAACCGGCCAACGATAAAAACGACATTGCCTTCATTTGCAGGCTCTCAGGAGTCGATTCATGCCTCTAAAAATAACGTGCATGCCCCGCCCGGCGGCGCTTGCAGTGGCGTTGCTTTGCAGTGTGACCCTTCCGGCTCAGGCGTACGATCAACTCTACGTCTTTGGCGATAGCCTGAGCGATACCGGCAACAACGGCCGGTTCACCTATGACGGTAACCAGCACCTGCTGTACGACGAAGCGTTGGCGCAACGCATCGGGGCGGCGCTGGTGGCTTCGGACAACGGCGGTGAGAACTACGCCGCCGGCGGCGCCGTGGCGGTGCCGGGCCTGAACCCGGCCGATAACACCCAGGATCAGGTGCAGCGCTATCTGAACCGGGTCAACGGCCAGGCCGACGGCGACGGTTTGTACGTTCATTGGATCGGCGGCAACGATCTGGCGGCGGCGGCATTAAATGCCGCTACCGCGCCCGGCGTGGCCTACAACAGCGCCGCCGCGGCAGCCGCGCAGGTGCATTCGCTGCTGAACGCCGGTGCCGGCACGGTGATCGTGCCGACGGTGCCGAACATCGGCTCCACGCCGCAGCTGATGGAATTGATCATTCAACAGGCGCTGTCGCCGGTGCAGGGGGCGGCGATCCAGGCGGCCTATGCCACGCTTAATTCGGTGGCGACGCCGGACAACGCTTCACGCACGCAGGCGATCCACGCGGCGTTGGCCGCCGCGGCGAAGCAGGGCAGCGCCATTCCTCAGGTGCAGCAGGCGATCGCCACGCAGCTTATCGCGGCGTATGACAGCCTGAGCGCGCAGGCCGCCCAGCTGACCGATTTCTATAATCAAAGTGAAGACCGTTTGCTGGCGCAGGGCGGCGGCAATATCGTGCGGGTGGACGTCAACAAGCTGTTCGCCGAAGCGATCGCCAATCCGGCGCAGTTCGGCTTCGCCAACACCGCCGGCATGGCTTGCCCGCCGGGCGTTTCCTCGGCGGTCTGCAGCTCCGATATGCCCGGCTTCGACGCCGGCCAGTCCTATCTGTTCTCCGACCATTTCCACCCGAGCCCGCAGGCGCACCTGCTGATTGCGGATTATATCCAGGCGGTGTTGGATGGCCCGGCGCAGGTGGTGGCGCTGAATCAGGCGACCGCGGCGATGGCGCGCGACAGCCGCGCCACGCTCGACAGCCGCTTCCAGCAGCTGCGCCACGGCGAAAACCCGCAGGGTTCGCTGGGCGTGTTCGGTGGTTACGCCGGTCAGCACTATGACTATGCCGATAACCGGGCTGCGGGGGACGGCAACGCCACCACCCACAACCTGACCCTCGGGGTGGACTATCAGCTGACCGACGGCTGGCTGATCGGCGCGTTGATCGCCGGTTCCAACGACGATCAACATCCTTCCAGCCGCTTTGATTACAAGGCGCGCGGGCTGCTGCTGTCGGCTTTCAGTTCACTGGCGATATTCGAGCAGGGCTGGGTCAACGCCGATTTGCACTATGCGACGATGGATTATGACGACATCCGCCGCAGCCTGCGGCTGGGGCCGCTGACGCGCACCGAAACCGGTTCGACCACCGGCAGGCAGTGGGGCGCGCGCGTGACCGCCGGCTATGACTTCCCGATCGCTTCTTACCTGACCACCGGGCCGGTGGCGCAGTTCGCCTGGGATTACAGCCGCGTTTCCGGCTACAGCGAAGATGGCGATGACAGCACCGCCATGCGCTTCAACGATCAAACCTACCACTCGCAGATCGGCGCGTTGGGCTGGCGGCTGGATACGCAATTCGGCGTGTTTAACCCTTATGCGGAAGTGAGTTATCAGCACCAGTTCGGTGACGACGTCTACCGCGCCGGCGGCGGCCTGAAATCGACGCAAACCTCGTTCACCCGCGACAGTGCGGGCCAGGACAAAAACTGGGTGGATGTCACGTTGGGGGCCAACATGCCGTTGACGGACAGGGTATCGGCCTTCGCCACCGTCTCGCAAACCGGCGGGCTGAGCAGCGGCGAACAGTTTATGTATAACGTCGGCGTCAGCGCGCGTTTTTGAATTGGCCATCGGCGCGTTCAAGGGCGCAGGATCAGGATAAGCCATAAGGTCTGATAAGGGATTTATGCGAAAGGCGGCTTGGGGGGAATTATGCGGGCCGCAGTGACGTTGGCGGAAATACAAAAAAAAACTGATCCTATGAAAGGATCAGGTAGCCACTTGGCCAACACCAGGGAAAATTTTATTTATTATTGTATAACCAAAGATTAACTGTCAATTTGTTTCTGTGGCCCGTTAGCGCCGTATTTCATCCATGGCCATTCCTTCCATACCCAACGCGTCGGCACGCCGCGCGATATCGCCTTATTTTTCACGACATAAGAAATAATCTGGCACTTGATCACATTATCTCTCGATGCAGGGAGTTTTTTAGTTGATAAAATTAACAAAAATAACATTGGTGCAACTTTATCTCGTGGGAAATATAAGGATATACGCACGTAAATCAGCTTAAATTTGGTCGATGAAGAGGGAAATAGCGTTCAGCCAATTGACTATTTAAACGGCGGTGAGTGATATTTTTGTTAAGGGGATCTAATGTGTGTGCCGGGTATGTCTTTCTGAACGGCAAGGTAACCGGCCAACGTGTTGTCCTTCCCGCTGCGCCCGCCGCGGGAAAATCCAGCGCTTCTCGTCCCGATTCGCACTTGTTGCCGGATTCTGGCTGTATATCTTACGGTCAAAGGGTATACTGGCGCATTCCATCTAAATCCACTTGTATCGCGTGCGAATTCAACATGCAAAAGTTTGATACCAAGACCTTCCAGGGCCTGATCCTGACACTGCAGGATTATTGGGCGCGCCAGGGCTGCACCATCGTTCAACCATTGGACATGGAAGTCGGCGCGGGAACCTCACACCCGATGACGTGCCTGCGCGCACTGGGGCCGGAGCCGATGGCCGCCGCCTATGTGCAGCCATCCCGCCGCCCGACCGACGGCCGCTACGGTGAAAACCCGAACCGTCTGCAGCACTACTACCAGTTCCAGGTGGTGATTAAGCCATCGCCGGACAACATTCAGGAACTCTACCTGGGCTCGCTGAAAGAGCTGGGTCTGGATCCGACCATCCACGACATTCGCTTCGTGGAAGACAACTGGGAAAACCCGACGCTCGGCGCCTGGGGCCTGGGTTGGGAAGTGTGGCTGAACGGCATGGAAGTGACGCAGTTCACCTACTTCCAGCAGGTCGGCGGCCTGGAGTGCAAGCCGGTGACCGGCGAGATCACTTACGGCCTGGAGCGCCTGGCGATGTACATCCAGGGCGTGGACAGCGTATATGATCTGGTGTGGAGCAACGGCCCGCTGGGCGTCACCACCTACGGCGACGTGTTCCACCAGAACGAAGTGGAGCAGTCCACCTACAACTTCGAATACGCCGATGTCGACTTCCTGTTCTCCTGCTTCGAGCAGTACGAGAAAGAAGCCCAATCGCTGCTGGCGCTGGAAAAACCGCTGCCGCTGCCGGCCTACGAACGCATCCTGAAGGCGGGCCATACCTTCAACCTGCTGGACGCGCGCAAGGCGATTTCGGTGACCGAGCGTCAACGCTACATTCTGCGCATCCGCACGCTGACCAAAGCCGTTGCCGAAGCCTACTACGCTTCCCGCGAAGCGCTGGGCTTCCCGATGTGCAACAAGAAGAACGAGAACTAAGAGGCAGCCATGACTCAACAGACTTTCCTGGTGGAAATCGGCACGGAAGAGCTGCCGCCGAAGGCTCTTCGTTCCCTGGCGGAATCTTTCGCCGCCAACTTCACCGCCGAGCTGGACAACGCCGGCCTGGAACACGGTGACGTGAGCTGGTTCGCCGCACCGCGCCGTCTGGCGCTGAAAGTGGCCAACCTGAGCGCGGCGCAGGCCGATCGCGAAATTGAAAAACGCGGCCCGGCGATCGCCCAGGCGTTCGACGCCGAAGGCAAACCGAGCAAAGCGGCCGAAGGCTGGGCGCGCGGCTGCGGCATCACCGTCGATCAGGCTGAACGCCTGGTGACCGACAAGGGCGAGTGGTTGATGTACCGCGCCCACGTCAAAGGCCAGTCGGCGCAGGCGCTGCTGGCCGGCATGGTCAGCACCGCGCTGGCCAAACTGCCGATTCCGAAACTGATGCGTTGGGGCGACTCCGACGTGCAGTTCGTGCGTCCGGTGCACACCGTCACGATGCTGTTGGGCGCCGATCTGATCCCGGGCACCGTGCTGGGCATCGACTCTGCGCGCACCGTGCGCGGCCACCGCTTCATGGGCGAAGCCGAGTTCACCCTCGACAACGCCGACCAATACCCGCAGATCCTGCTGGAGCGCGGCAAAGTGGTCGCCGATTATGAAGCGCGTAAAGCCCTCATCAAGCGCGATGCCGAGCTGGCGGCGCAGAAGATTGGCGGCAAGGCCGATCTGAGCGACAGCCTGCTGGAAGAAGTGGCCTCGCTGGTGGAATGGCCGGTGGTGCTGACCGCCAAATTCGAAGAGAAATTCCTGGCGGTGCCGGCGGAAGCGCTGGTGTACACCATGAAGGGCGACCAGAAGTATTTCCCGGTGTACGACGCCGCGGGCAAACTGCTGCCGAACTTTATCTTCGTGGCCAACATCGAGTCGAAAGACCCGCAGCAGATCATCTCCGGTAACGAAAAGGTGGTGCGTCCGCGCCTGGCCGACGCCGAGTTCTTCTTCAACACTGACCGCAAGAAACGCCTGGAAGACAACCTGCCGCGCCTGGAAACCGTGCTGTTCCAACAGCAGCTGGGCACCCTGCGCGACAAGACCGACCGTATTCAGGCGCTGGCGGGCTGGGTTGCCGGCCAGATCGGCGCCGACGTCAACCACGCCACCCGCGCGGGCCTGCTGTCGAAGTGCGACCTGATGACCAACATGGTGTTCGAATTCACCGACACCCAGGGCGTGATGGGCATGCACTACGCGCGCCACGACGGTGAGGCGGAAGACGTCGCCGTTGCGCTGAACGAGCAGTATCAGCCGCGCTACGCCGGCGATGCGCTGCCGCAGTCGTTGGTGGCCTGTTCCCTGGCGATCGCCGACAAGATGGACACCCTGGCCGGCATCTTCGGCATCGGGCAGCATCCGAAAGGCGATAAAGACCCGTTCGCGCTGCGCCGCGCCGCGCTGGGCGTATTGCGCATCATCGTCGAGAAAAACCTGCCGCTGGATCTGCAGACCCTGACCGAAGAGGCCGTGCGCCTGTACGGCAGCAAGCTGACCAACGCCAAGGTGGTCGACGAGGTGGTGGAATTCATGCTGGGCCGCTTCCGCGCCTGGTATCAGGAGGAAGGCCACGCTGTCGATACCATTCAGGCGGTGCTGGCGCGCCGTCCGACCAAGCCGGCCGACTTCGACGCGCGCGTCAAGGCGGTCTCCCATTTCCGTACGCTGGAAGCGGCGGCGGCGCTGGCTGCGGCCAACAAACGCGTCTCCAACATTCTGGCCAAGTCTACCGAAACGCTGAACGACAGCGTGCGCGCCTCGGTGCTGAAGGATGCAGCGGAGATCCAGCTGGCGACTCACCTGGTGGTGCTGCGCGACAAGCTGCAGCCGTATTTCGCGGCGGGCAACTACCAGGAAGCGCTGGTGGAGCTGGCTGCGCTGCGCGAGCCGGTGGATGCGTTCTTCGACAACGTGATGGTCATGGCGGACGATGCGGAAGTGCGCGTGAACCGTCTGACGCTGTTGAGCAAGCTGCGCGAACTGTTCCTGCAGGTGGCGGATATCTCCGTGCTGCAGTAAATGGCCTCTCTGCTGTGACAAGGCGCCTGCGGGCGCCTTTTTTATTTCCGTTTCCTGGGGGCGAAGTCAAGGTCGCCTGGCGAATTGGGGGGCGACTTGGGGAAATTGAAGCGTCCGGTCGCCGACGGCAATGAACCTCAGTGCGTTTTGCGCACGATTTTCAACCGCATCCGGCCGGGGCAATGCTCATCGCAAGCGGAATCGCGTATCGGAATGCCGCCAGTTGATCTATTCTTATAGGCGCACGGAGTGCGGAAAAAGGGGCGGAGTCCAATGAAAAAGCAGGTTTATAACAGGAGTTATGTCACATGGCGGTAGGGATCCAGAGCAGAGGTTTCGCGCGTTGGTTGGCACCGGTATTGGCATTGTTGGTGGTCATGCAATTGACCGCCTGCGGCGATAAAGAGCCGGAACAGCGCAAAGCATTTATCGATTACTTACAGAATACCGTGATGCGCAGCGGGGCGAACATCCCCACGCTGAGCGAAGACCAGAAGCAGAAGTTCGGCAACTATGCCGGCGATTACGCGATTTTGGTCGGCTTTTCGCAGCAGCTGTCCAAGTCGGTCGGCGCCAGCCTGACGCCGGCGCTGGATCAGATTAACCAGATCCGCACCGCGCAGGACTACCTGAACAAACGCGACGCGCTGCAGCAATCGGTCGGCGCGTTGAACCTGCTGGGCCAGCAGATCCAGTCCGCTAAATCGCAGGCGGATACCGCCCGCGCGGCGCTGAAGCAGCCCGACGATCTGAAGGCGGTGTACAACCAGGCCTATGACAAGATCGTTACCGCACCGGCCAATGCCTTGATGCCGGCGATCCCGACCACCGCCGGCTTCGTGCAGGATCTGGTGCAGGTTGGCGATTTCCTGCAGAGCCAGGGCAACCAGGTCAGCTTCAACAACAACGGCGTTCAGTTCCGCACCGCGCAGCAGGTGGCGCAGTACAACACCATGATGTCGAATCTGGTGGCCAAGCAGCAGAACCTGCTGAATGCGCAGAAAGCCGTTCAAAGCGTGACGCAATAACGCACCGCATGCACGACATACGGGCCGGCATTGCCGGCCCGTTTTATTTCCCCTCAGCGTTTCCAATAGCTTGCTGGTTTATTGCGCAGGCTTCTGTACTACACTTCAATTAATCCATTCATTCGGCAATGTAGTTTTCTTTCATTCATCACTTCGCTAGTTCCCGGCGGGATGAATGCTCACAGGGATGATCAAACAGAGCGTCGCGATCGGCGCCGCAGTTGAAAATAAATTGTGATGTTTATCACAATTTAAAAACAAACCATCAGTTTAAAAATGTGATCAACATCACTTTATTTTGGGTTTTCAGGCGATTTTTTTCTCACTGTGCTTTTTTTACACGCCATAAGTGTGATCTTTATCACTATAAAGGGTGGTTTGTTGGGGTGTTGTATGTGATTTGTGTCACAAAAAATCCGTGAAGTTCGCATGACAAAAACAGCGTGATAGAGTCCGTTTCGCATACAGCGGCAACACGGCTGGATCGTCACAACAATAATCACGCGCTCTATTGTCAGCGCGTAACAATAGGGGTGTGTTTTATGTTTTCACCAGACATCAAGGTTAAAGTACAAAACTTTGGCCGCTTCCTGAGCAACATGGTGATGCCCAACATCGGCGCCTTTATCGCCTGGGGGATTATCACCGCGCTATTCATTCCAACCGGCTGGCTGCCGAATGAAACCTTAGCCAAGCTGGTCGGCCCGATGATCACCTACCTGCTGCCATTGCTGATCGGTTATACCGGCGGGCGGCTGGTGGGCGGCGAGCGCGGCGGTGTGGTCGGCGCTATCACCACCATGGGCGTCATCGTCGGCGCCGACATGCCGATGTTCCTCGGCTCGATGATCGCCGGTCCGCTGGGCGGCTGGGCTATCAAGCACTTTGACCGCTGGGTGGACGGCAAGATCAAAAGCGGTTTTGAAATGCTGGTGAACAACTTCTCCGCCGGCATCATCGGCATGCTGCTGGCGATCCTGGCTTTCCTGGGCATCGGGCCGCTGGTGGAGGTGCTCTCCAAGCTGCTGGCGGCGGGCGTGCACGTGATGGTGAAGAACAACCTGCTGCCACTGGCGTCCATCTTCGTTGAACCGGCGAAAATCCTGTTCCTGAACAACGCCATCAACCACGGCATCTTCTCGCCGCTGGGTATCCAGCAGGCCACGGAAGTCGGCAAGTCGGTATTCTTCCTGATCGAAGCCAACCCAGGCCCGGGCATGGGCGTACTGATGGCCTACATGTTCTTCGGTCGCGGCAGCGCCAAGCAATCCGCCGGCGGTGCGGCAATCATTCACTTCCTGGGTGGCATCCACGAAATCTACTTCCCTTACGTGCTGATGAACCCACGCCTGCTGCTGGCGGTGATCCTGGGGGGCATGACCGGCGTCTTCACCCTGACGATGCTGAACGGCGGCCTGGTTTCTCCGGCTTCTCCGGGTTCGATCCTGGCAGTGCTGGCGATGACCCCGAAAGGCGCCTACTTCGCCAACATTGCGGCGGTGTGCGCAGCCTTTGTCGTCTCCTTCGTGGTGTCCGCTTTCCTACTGAAAACCTCCAAGGTGAAAGAGGATGACGATCTGGAAGCCGCGACCCGTCGCATGCAAGAGATGAAATCGCAGTCCAAAGGCGGCGCGGCAACGCCGGCATCGGTCGACGGCGATCTGAGCACCGTGCGCAAAATCATCGTCGCCTGCGATGCGGGCATGGGTTCCAGCGCCATGGGCGCCGGGGTGCTGCGCAAGAAAGTGGCCGACGCCGGGCTGAAGAACATCTCGGTGACCAACAGCGCCATCAACAGCCTGCCGGACGATGTGGATCTGGTGATTACCCACCGCGATCTGACCGAGCGTGCGATGCGCCACGCGCCGCAGGCCCAGCACATCTCGCTGACCAACTTCCTCGACAGCAAGCTGTACAGCGATTTGGTCGACCGTTTGCTGGCGGCCAACAAAACCAGCGACAACCAACAAAAGGTACTGGGCGCGCTGGACGACAGCTTCGAAGCCGGTGAATCGAACCTGTTCAAGCTGAGCGAGAGCAACGTGTTCCTCAACCTGCAGGCCAGCGACAAAGAGCAGGCGATCCGCTTCGCCGGCGAGCAGCTGGTGAAAGGCGGCTACGTCGAGGCGGAGTACGTGCCGGCGATGCTGGAGCGCGAGAAACTCACCTCCACCTACCTGGGCGAGTCGATCGCCGTGCCGCACGGCACCATTGAGGCCAAAGACCGGGTGCTGCGCACCGGCGTGGTGTTCTGCCAGTACCCGCAGGGCGTGCGCTTCGGCGAGGAAGAGGATGAAGTGGCCCGTCTGGTGATCGGCATCGCCGCGCGCAACAACGAGCATATTCAGGTGATCACCAGCCTGACCAACGCGCTGGATGACGAGAGCGTGATCGAGCGGCTGGCGAATACCACCAGCGTGCAGGAAGTGCTGGACCTGCTCGGCGGCAAAAAAGCCGGATAACGGAATCATTTTAAAGGGTGCAGCTTGCTGCACCCTTCGACATTAAGAAGGTAGAGTTATGAAAGCATTACATTTTGGCGCAGGGAACATCGGCCGCGGTTTTATCGGCAAGCTGCTGGCGGACGCCGGGGTTGAGCTGACCTTCGCCGACGTCAATCAAACGGTGCTGGATCTGTTGAACAGCCGTAAAAGTTATCAGGTGCACGTGGTGGGCGAGCAAGAACGCGTGGAGAGCGTCAACAACGTCAGCGCCGTCAACAGCGGCAGCGAGGCGGCGGTGGCGCTGATCGCCGAGGCGGATCTGGTGACCACCGCCGTTGGCCCGCAAATTCTCGGCAAAATCGCCGGCACGATCGCCAAAGGGCTGGTGCTGCGTCATCAGCAGGGCAATGAGCAGCCGCTGAACATCATCGCCTGCGAGAATATGGTGCGCGGCACCAGCCAGCTGAAGCAGCATGTGCTCGCCGCGCTGCCGCAGGACGAGCAGGCATGGGTTGAGCAGCACGTCGGTTTCGTCGATTCGGCGGTCGACCGCATCGTGCCGCCGGCGGACAGCAGCGATCCGCTGGAAGTGACGGTGGAAACCTTCAGCGAATGGATCGTCGATCAGACCCAGTTCAAAGGCCAGCCTCCGGCGATCGCCGGCATGGAGCTGACCGACAACCTGATGGCGTTCGTCGAGCGCAAGCTGTTCACCCTCAATACCGGCCACGCCATCACCGCCTACCTTGGCCAACGGGCCGGGCTGCAAACCATTCGCGACGCCATTCTCGACCCGGCGATCCGTCGCGTGGTGAAAGGAGCGATGGAAGAGAGCGGTGCGGTGCTGATCAAGCGCTACGGCTTCGACGCCGACAAGCACGCCGCCTACATCAACAAAATCCTCGGCCGCTTCGAAAACCCGTATCTGCACGACGACGTCGAGCGCGTGGGGCGCCAGCCGCTGCGCAAACTGAGCGCCGGCGATCGCCTGATCAAACCGCTGCTGGGCACGCTGGAATACGGCCTGCCGCACGCCAACCTGATCCAGGGCATCGCCGCCGCCATGAGCTACCGCAGCGAACAGGATCCGCAGGCGCAGGAGTTGGCGGAATTGCTGAACACGCTCGGGCCGAAAGCCGCGCTGGCGCAAATTTCCGGCCTGCCGGCGGAAAGCGAGGTTGTAGAAGAGGCCGTTGCTGTGTATAACGCCATGCACAAGTAGAATCGTGATGATGAACACCCGAGCGCAGCTTGCTGCGCTCCTGCAATCCGAGTTCGACATCGACGGCCCTCCCCACGCCTTTCGAAAAGCGATGATGGAAGAAGCACAGGCATTTGAAAATCAGGTTCTGGAAAAGCTGAACGCGGGCAAAACGGTGCGCAGTTTCCTGATCGCGGCGGTAGAGCTGCTGGCGGAAGCGCTCAACGTGCTGGTGGTGCAGGTATTCCGCAAGGACGACTATGCGGTGAAATATGCCGTCGAACCGCTATTGTCCGGCAGCGGCCCGCTGGGGGAGCTGTCGGTGCGCCTGAAGCTGATGTATGGGCTGGGGGTGATCTCCCGCCACGAATATGAAGACGCCGAGCTGCTGATGGCGATGCGCGAAGAGCTGAATCACGACGGTGCGGAATACCGCTTCGTCGACGACGAAATCCTCGGGCCGTTCGGCGAGCTGCACTGCGTGGCCGCGCTGCCGCCGGCGCCGACCTTCCTGCAGCCGGGCGAAGCGGATGAAGCGCTGATCGCCATGCAGCGTCAGCGCTATCAGCAGATGGTGCGCTCCACCATGGTGCTGTCCATTACCGATCTGATCGCCGGCATCGGCGCCAAACAACCTTCCCGACTCTCTCCTCTCGGCCGCGGCTAAGCAAAGGCCGCGCGCCACTCGTCGAACAGCAACCACAGCGCGGTGGCGGCCATCAGGCCGGACATGACGCCGTTAAACGCGCGCAGCTTCCAGGCGACCTGGAGCGCGTTGCGCAACCGGTCGCCCAGCACCGCCCACAGCAGCACACAGGGTAAATTCAGCACGACGAAACCTGCGATGACGCTCAGCGTTTGGAAGAAGGTGGCGCCTTCGCGCGGGGTGAACAGGATCGCCACGTTGATCACCATCAGCCAGGCCTTGGGGTTGACCGCCTGAAACAGCGCGCCGTTGAGGAAACTCATTGGCCTCACCTGCTCTTTGGCGTCCGGCGAGGCCGCCTTGAACAGTTTCCATGACAGCCACAGCAGGTAGGCGCAGCCGATCACCGCCAGCGGGAAGCGGATGACGCCGGCCCAGCTGAGCGCCAGCGCCAGCAGCGGGATAATGATAGCCAACTGCACCGCGCAGCCGGCGCCGATGCCGAACAGCATCGGCAGGGTGCGGCGCAGGCCGAAGTTGACGCCCGACGAGGCCAGCAGCAGGTTGTTGGGGCCGGGGGTAATCGACATGACGGTGACGTAGCTGACAAAGGCGGAGTCCAGCATGGCAGGTTCCTTGAAAATGACGGTAATAACGAGAGGATCAGCATAATCGCTGCAATGAGATGGTGACAGAGCCACAAATTGGATATTGTTATGGTTACAGTTTTGCAAAATGTAAACTGTACCCATTGCCTGGAGAGAAACTGTGACCCTGCTCGATGAAACCCCGGATACCCGTTACCTGCAGCTGGCGGATACGCTGGCCGAGGCCATTCGCCGCGGCACGCTGCTGCCCGGCGACCGCTTGCCTTCGGTGCGGCGCTGTGCGCAAACCCATCGCGTCAGCATTAATACCGTGGTGTCGGCTTACCGCACGCTGGAGGATCGCGGGTTGATCGAAGCGCGGCCGCAATCGGGGTTTTATGTCCGCAGCACGCTGCCGGCGCTGAAGATGGCCTCGGCGCCCAGCGGCCGCATCGAGCCGCCGGCGGACGACGTGCTGGCGCTGATCGATACTGTGTTCGCCGCCCAGCAGAATCCGGCCTTCACCAACATTGCGCTGGCCTGCCCGCAGACCAGCGATTTTTATCCCGGCGGCAAGCTGGGGCGCATGCTGTCCTCTCAGCTGCGCCGTCAACCGGATCTGATCGGACAGTATTCGTTGCCGCCCGGCAGCCTGCGGCTGCGTCAGCAGATCGCCCGCCGTTCGATGACGCTGGGCATGCTGCTGGAGCCGGGCGACGTGGTGCTGACCCACGGCTGCATGGAGGCGTTGCAGCTGGCGCTGCGCGTCACCACCAAACCGGGCGACTGCGTCGGGCTGGAGTCACCGACCTACTTCTACCTGCTGCCGCTGCTGGCCAGCCTGGGGCTGAAAGCGCTGGAAATCCCCACCGATCCGCAGCTGGGGCTGTCGCTGGACGCGCTGGAGCTGCTATTGAACGAGAAACGGCTGAACGCGGTGATTGCCATGCCCACGGTGCAAAACCCGCTGGGCTGCACCATGCCGCTGGCGGCGAAAAAGCGGCTGGCTCGGCTGATGAACGATCATCAGGTGCCGTTGATTGAAGACGGGCTGTATGCCGAGATTCAGTTCGGCGGCGCGCTGTCGCCGGCGGTGAAGGCGTTCGATCGCGACGGCTGGGTGCTGTTTTGCTCCAGCTTCACCAAAACGCTGGCGCCGGATTTTCGCGTCGGCTGGATCTGCGGCGGCCGCTTTCACGAGGCGTTGCGCAAGCTGAAGGCGGTGTCGTCGATGTCCGAGTCGCAGCTGCTGTCGGAAACGCTGGCGACCTTCCTGGAGAGCGGCGGTTACGATCACCATTTGCGCAACCTGCGCAAGCGCTATGCGGCGCAGGTAGACGAGGCGCGGGCGCTGATCGCCCGGCATTTCCCGCGCGGCACGCTGGCCACGCAGCCGGCGGGCGGCTTCGTGTTTTGGGTTGAGTTCCCCCCCAACGTGGACAGCGTAGCGCTGTTCCACCAACTGCTGGAAGAGCAGATCTGTTTGACGCCGGGCACCCTGTATTCCCCCAGCGGGCGCTATCGCAACGCGCTGCGGCTCTCCTGTTGCTACCCGTTCAACGCGCGCTACACCCAGGCGTTGGCCCGGCTCGGCGCCAGAGCCTGCGAGATGAGCGGCCTGCCGCCCGGCATTGCGCAGGACGGGTAACGGCGCGCGCCTTTTGCTACAATGCCGGTATCATTGATTAGCGTGCCATTTTGGGCACAACGGGCCAGAGACCATGAAAGAGAAAGAAAAGGCAGAGATCAAGCGCCTGAGCGACCTGCTGGACGCCTTGAACCACAAAGACGCCACCGTGATCCAACAGGGCAACCCTGAGTTGATTGCGCAGCACACCAAAGAGAAAGAGAAGCTGGCGACGGAGATCGAGCGCCTGAAAAACGTGCGCGGCGAGAAGCTGAGCGCCGAAGCGCAGAAGCTGAGCAAGCTGCCGTTCAGCCGCGAAATCACCAAGAAAGAGCAGGCCGACATGGGCGCGCTGAAGAAAAGCGCGCGCGGGCTGATCGTGGTGCATCCGATGACCGCGCTGGGCCGCGAGATGGGCCTGAAAGCGGTCACCGGTTACGCCAAGAAAGCGTTCTGAACCCCCGGGCGTCAGACCTTGGTGGTGAAATACGCCTTGGTCTGATAGGGCACGGTGACCGTGTCCTGGCCCCGTAGCTCCTCTTCTTCCGCCACCAGCTGGCGCAATTGATCGATAACCTGCTCCTGTTGCGGCTGCGGCAGCGCGGCGATAAAGCTGGTTGAACGCACCCGGTTGTAGATCACGTCCTCCATCGCGCCGCGGTGGCTCAACATAAAGACCTGCTCCTGCAGCGGTTCAAAGCCTTTGAACGGGAAGAACTTGCGCCATTCGCCGGTATAGAAACGCGGCGCATCGCCTTCGTGGCGATCGACGATCTGATTCAGTTTACGCACCCAGCCGACGCGCGCATCGCGCATGTTCCACACCAGACCGAGTTTGCCGCCGGGTTTGAGAATGCGCCGGATCTCCGCCAGCGCCTGCGGCGTGGCGAACCAGTGGAAGGATTGGGCGCACACTACCGCATCGACCGACTCGTCCGGCAACGGGATCGCCTCGGCGGTGCCCGCCAGCGTTTTCACCTGCGGCAGCGCCGCCGACAGTTTTTCCAGCATTTGCGGCACCGGTTCGACGGCGATCGCCTGAGCGCCGGTTTCCAGCAGGCGCGGGGTGAACTTGCCGGTGCCGGCGCCGAGATCGATGACCGTCATGCCGGCGTGCAGGCCGATAGTCTCGCGCAGCCAAGCGGCGATTTCCGGCGGATAATCCGGCCGGCCTTTCATATAGCGATCGGCATTGGCCTGATAGCCCTCGGCGGCGGCGTGATGAATCGAATGGTTCGGGGTGGTCATTACCTGGCTCCTGGCTGAAAAACACGCGGCTACAGTATAGGCGGAAGAACAGGGTTAACGCGGCATTCGGCGCACGTTTTTCATCTTTTCCGCCCGCGCTTTCAACGGCCGAGCAGGCGGCGGTTGAAGTCCTCAAGGTGCCCTTCGGCAAGCCGCGTGAGCATGGTCTTGCTCCAGCTGGCGGAGAGGCCGGCGACCGCCAACAGGCGGCGATACTGTTCGGCGTCGAACGGCATATGCCAGGCGATGGCGATAGCTTCGGCCACCGACACGTCGCTGTTGCGCGCCGCCAGCGCCAGCGGACGATCGCCGCTGACCGCGCCCGGCGACACCACCCGATACAGCCAGCCGCAGCGGCCGCTTTGCTGCATCAGCACCGAAATGTCCTCGATGGCGAAGTGATAATTGAGCTTGAAGCACGGCGAGCGCGGCTGAGTGACCTGGATCAGCGCCTCGCCCCAGCGGAAGATGTCGCCCATAAACACATTGTGTTCGGTCAGCCCTTCGGTGGAGATATTCTCGCCGAAGGCCGGGGCGCAAAATTGCTCGGCCTGCGCCGGAAACTGCGCGCGCCAGTGGGCGTAATGCTCGCGCGGGTAGTGGCACAGCGCGCGGTCCGGCCCGCCGTGATAGCTTTTTTCCGCCTGCTCGTCGCCTTCCAGGCCGAGCGGCGTGAGCCGGATGGCGCCATCCACCTGGCGTTTGGCGATGGCGCTGGGGCGCCCGCCTTCATAGGGTTGGATGCTGCCGATGTAAACGTCTGGGTGATGCATGTGCGCCTCCGTGTCTCGCGTCGAAGGCTCAGCATAGCCTGAGTTGCGCCGGGGGGACATAACAACCCGCCCGAAAATCCTCGGGCGGGCGGCGGGGCGTCAGAAGGTGGTCCAGTTCTCTTCCGCTGCAGCGTTGGCGGCCGCGGGTTTTACCGCCGGCGCTTTCGGCGCGGCGGCTTTCACGGCGGCGGGTTCGGTCTGCTCCGCCAAACGGAACACCGAGACGCTCTGCAGCAGCATGTCGGCCTGTTCTTCCAGCGAATCGGCGGCGGCGGCGGACTCTTCCACCAGCGCGGCGTTCTGCTGGGTGGTGTGGTCCATCTCGACGATCGCCTGGCCAATCTGGGCGATGCCACGCGTCTGCTCATCGGAAGCGGCGGCGATTTCAGCCATGATGTCGCGCACGTGGGTGACCGAGCGGACGATCTGTTCCATGGTGTTGCCGGTGCTTTCCACCAGTTCGGTGCCGGTTTTCACCCGGCTGACCGATTCGGCGATCAGCCCTTCGATCTCCTTGGCCGCCTGGGCGCTGCGGCTCGCCAGGCTGCGCACTTCGCTGGCGACCACCGAGAAGCCGCGGCCCTGTTCGCCGGCGCGTGCCGCTTCCACCGCGGCGTTGAGCGCCAAGATATTGGTTTGAAAGGCAATGCCGTTGATCAGGGTGGTAATTTCGGCGATACGCTGCGAACTGCTGGAAATATCGCGCATGGTGCTGACCACGTTTTCCACCAGCTTGCCGCCCTGCTGCGCGGTCTGCGAGGCGTCGGTGGCCAGCTGATTGGCGTGATGGGCGTTGTCGGCGTTCTGTTTCACCGTGGCGGTCAGCTGTTCCATGCTGGCGGCGGTTTCCTCGACCGCCGCCGCCTGCTGTTCGGTGCGTGAGGAGAGGTCGGTGTTGCCGGCGGCGATTTCCGCCGAGGCGGTGGAGACCTGGCTGACCCCCATCTGGATCTTCTCAATCATGGTGCGCAGGTTTTGGCTCATCGCCGCCACCGCGTTCAGCAGCTGCCCCAACTCGTCGCGCCGGGTGCTGGTCTGCGCCTGGCGCAGGTCGCCGCTGGCGATGCGTTCCGCCATGGCCAGCGTGCTGTGCAGCGGACGGGTGATCTGCAGGGTGATGCGCCAGGCGATAAGCACCCCGGCGATGATGGCGATCAGCGTGGTGATGCCCATCTGCAGCTGCGCGAGATTGATATCATTGTGGGTCTGCGCCAGCTCGTCCTGCATAAAGGCGTTCACCAGCATGCCGATCGCCTGCGCGCGTTCGCCGAGCCGCCGGCTGATTTGCTGTTCGTGCTCATAGGCCGGCAGGTAGGCCGCGATGCGGTTTTTGTAATCGTCCAGCGCGGCCAGCAGCGGTTGCAGCTGCGGGCGCTGCGCGTCGCTGACCCGGCGGCTCAAGGCATTGGCCGCGTCGCGCGCATCGTCGATGGCCGCCATCAGCGGGGCTTCGGTTTCCTTGTTCAGGCTCAGCAGCAGGCCGCGCGCGCCGTAGCGCACCTGGGTCAGCTTCTGGTTCAGCTGGATGAAGGCCAACTGCAGATCGCCGTTGGTCAGCTGGCGCTCCACCTGGCTCAGGCTGGCCTGCACTTCCGACATGTTCCAGCTCTGGCGCACCGCGTCTTTCGCCGTGACCGCCTGTTCAAACTCTTTTTGCTGCTGCTGATATTCCCCGATCAGCGTCACCAGACGCTGCAGATCCTTGCGGCTTTGGGCGTCCCAGTCCAGCGCCTGCCCGTGGTCTATCAGTTTGACGGCGTTTTCAATATTGGCGCGGTTGTTCTGAATATACTCCGGCCGGTAGGTTTGGCCGTACATGGCGCGGTTGTATTTGGCCTGGTTGATCTCTTCGTTCAGCCGGTTGCTGAAGTCGATGCGATCGGCGCGTGATTCGATGATATGCAGATATTGCGCCCCGGTGCCGGCGATGATGACCGCCAACAGCAGCAACAGTGCGAAGCCGAGACCGAGCTTTTTACCTACGGTGAGATGAGTGAACTTTCCTGCCAATGCTTGCAATGCCGCCATAGCGTTTTTTCCTTCTCCGGGCGAACGTCAATTGAACAAACCATCGGCAAGACGTGGTCAAACTTTAGCGGATTTCAGGCAAAAAAATACCCGCCGGTGGCGGGCATCTGCATCAACGGGGGCGAATTACTTCTTCGCGGCGAAGCGTGCGGCGGCTTCATCCCAGTTGACCACGTTCCAGAACGCCTTGATGTAGTCAGGACGTTTGTTCTGATATTTCAGGTAGTAAGCGTGTTCCCACACGTCCAGGCCGATGATTGGGAAACCGGAAGCGCCGGCGACCGCTTCGCCCATCAGCGGGCTGTCCTGGTTAGCGGTAGACACCACGGCCAGTTTGCCGTCTTTCAGCACCAGCCAGGCCCAACCGGAACCGAAGCGGGTGGCTGCAGCTTTCTCGAACTCTTCCTGGAATTTCTCAACGCTGCCGAAATCGCGCTCGATGGCCGCTTTCAGATCGCCGCCCAGCGTGGTGCCGGTTTTCAGGTTTTTCCAGAAGAAGCTGTGGTTGGCGTGGCCGCCGGCGTTGTTGCGCATGAAGGTGCGTTTGTCGGCAGGCACTTTATCCAGATCCTGGATCAGCTCTTCAACGCTGTATTTGGCCAGCTCAGGGTAGGCTTCCAGCACGGTGTTGGCGTTGTTGACGTAGGTCTGATGGTGTTTGGTGTGATGGATTTCCATCGTCTGCTTGTCGAAATGCGGTTCCAGTGCGTCGTAAGCGTACGGCAGGGATGGCAGTGAATAACTCATAATCATCATCTCCAGTGGTGTATGGGCGGCGCAAAGCGTGAGCACCGCGTAAGCAGTCGGATCATTATAGTTAATTAAATGATATTGAAAATGATTATCAATGCCCTGTGAACTGTGTGGTTAACGATCAAATCGCTGCGCTAACCTACTGATAGAAGAAGGGGCGGATGGCTGCGTGAAGCCGTCGCCCCGGCGCGCGGGTTACTCTCTATACTGTAGGGAGCGCCAACGCCGAAATGTATCGAAATGTGCCAAAGCGTTCACTGAATGAGCACGAGTGTGTAACAACCACAAGCACGCTGTGGTAATATGGCCGGCGTTCGTAGCAAGCATAACAACAGTGACATTCGCGTTTGCCGCGCTAGCGGGCAGGCGCCTTTGAACAATGTGACAATCGAGAGTAAAGGAGACCCCCATGCAGGTCAGCAGAAGGCAGTTCTTTAAGATCTGCGCTGGCGGTATGGCAGGAACGACGGTGGCCGCGCTGGGCTTTGCCCCCGAAGTGGCGTTGGCGGAAACCCGGCAGTACAAACTGCTGCGCGCCCGCGAGACCCGTAATACCTGTACGTATTGTTCCGTCGGCTGTGGGCTGTTGATGTACAGCCTTGGTGATGGCGCCAAAAACGCCAAAGAAAGCATTTTCCATATCGAAGGGGATCCGGATCATCCGGTAAACCGCGGCGCGCTTTGCCCGAAAGGCGCCGGCCTGGTTGACTTCATCCACAGCGAAAGCCGCCTCAAGTACCCGGAATACCGGGCGCCAGGATCGGACAAATGGCAACGCATCAGCTGGGACGACGCCTTTACCCGCATCGCCAAGCTGGTGAAAGAAGACCGCGACGCCAACTTCATCAAAACCAACGATCAGGGCGTTACCGTCAACCGTTGGCTGACCACCGGCATGCTGTGCGCCTCGGCCGCCAGCAACGAAACCGGTTTTCTGTCGCAAAAATTTAGTCGCGCTCTCGGCATGCTTGCCGTAGACAACCAGGCGCGTGTCTGACACGGACCAACGGTAGCAAGTCTTGCTCCAACATTTGGTCGCGGTGCGATGACCAACCACTGGGTTGATATCAAGAACGCGAATTTGATTATCGTCATGGGCGGTAATGCGGCGGAAGCGCATCCGGTGGGGTTCCGCTGGGCGATGGAAGCCAAAATACACAACAATGCCAAGCTGATCGTGATCGATCCGCGCTTTACCCGAACCGCATCGGTGGCGGACTTCTACACGCCGATCCGCTCCGGGACCGACATCGCTTTCCTGTCGGGCGTGTTGCTGTATCTGATGACCAACAACAAGTTCAACCGCGAGTACGTCGAGGCCTACACCAACGCCAGCCTGCTGGTGCGGGAAGATTTTGCCTTCGAAGACGGCTTGTTCAGCGGCTACGACGCGGAAAACCGCAAGTACGACAAAACCACCTGGAACTACCAGTTCGACGAGAACGGCTTCGCCAAGCGCGACGTCACGCTGCAGGATCCGCGCTGCGTGTGGAACATGCTGAAACAGCACGTGAGCCGCTACACGCCTGACGTGGTGACCAACATCTGCGGCACGCCGAAGGACGATTTCCTCAAGGTGTGCGAATACATCGCCGAAACCTGCGTCGCGGATAAAACCGCTTCGTTCCTGTACGCCCTGGGCTGGACTCAGCACTCGGTCGGCGCGCAGAACATCCGCACCATGGCGATGATCCAACTGCTGCTCGGCAATATGGGCATGGCGGGCGGCGGCGTCAACGCGCTGCGCGGCCACTCCAACATTCAGGGTCTGACCGATCTCGGCCTGCTGTCGCAGAGCCTGCCGGGCTACCTGACGCTGCCGTCGGAGAAACAGACCGATCTCGAGACCTACCTGAAGGCCAACACGCCGAAGGCGCTGCTGCCGGGCCAGGTTAACTACTGGGGTAACTACCCGAAATTCTTCGTCAGCATGATGAAGACCTTCTACGGCGACAAGGCGCAGAAGGACAACAGCTGGGGCTTTGACTGGTTGCCGAAGTGGGACAAAGGCTACGACGTGCTGCAGTACTTCGAGATGATGGCGCAGGGCAAGGTCAACGGCTACTTCTGCCAGGGCTTTAACCCGGTGGCGTCGTTCCCGAACAAAAACAAGGTGGTGGCTTCGCTGTCCAAGCTGAAGTTCCTGGTGACCATCGATCCGTTGAACACCGAGACCTCCAACTTCTGGCAGAACCACGGCGAGTTCAACGAGGTGGATCCTGCGCAGATCCAGACCGAAGTGTTCCGCCTGCCGTCCACCTGCTTCGCCGAAGAGAACGGCTCGATCGTCAACTCCGGCCGCTGGCTGCAGTGGCACTGGAAAGGCGCGGACGCCCCGGGCGAAGCGCTGAACGACGGCGAGATCCTGGCGGGCATTTTCAGCCGCCTGCGCGAGATGTATGCGCGCGACGGCGGTGCGGTGCCGGAACAGGTGCTGAACATGACCTGGGACTACCTGACGCCGGACAACCCGGCGCCGGAAGAGGTGGCGCAGGAAAACAACGGCAAGGCGCTGGCGGATCTGCTGGATGCCGACGGCAAGGTGCTGGTGAAAAAAGGCGAGCTGCTCAGCTCGTTCGCGCAGCTGCGCGACGACGGCACCACCGCCAGCGGCTGCTGGATCTTCGCCGGCAGCTGGACGCCGGCCGGCAACCAGATGGCGCGGCGCGACAACGCCGATCCGTCCGGCCTCGGCAATACGCTGGGCTGGGCCTGGGCATGGCCGCTCAACCGCCGCATCCTGTATAACCGCGCCTCGGCGGATCCGCAGGGTAAACCGTGGGATCCGAAACGCCAGCTGCTGGAGTGGGACGGCGCCAAGTGGGTCGGGGCCGATATCCCGGACTACAGCACCGCCGCGCCGGGCAGCGACGTCGGGCCGTTCATCATGCAGCCGGAAGGCATGGGCCGCCTGTTCGCCACCGACAAGATGGCGGAAGGGCCGTTCCCTGAACACTACGAGCCGTTCGAAACGCCGCTCGGCACCAACCCGCTGCACCCGAACGTGGTGTCCAACCCGGCGGCGCGCGTGTTCAAGGACGATCTGGCGGCGATGGGCAAATCCGACAAGTTCCCGTACGTCGGCACCACCTATCGTCTGACCGAGCACTTCCACTACTGGACCAAGCACGCGTTGCTGAACGCCATCGCGCAGCCTGAGCAGTTTGTGGAGATCGGCGAGAAGCTGGCGGAGAAAAAAGGCATCAAGCACGGCGATACCGTGAAGGTCAGCTCCAACCGCGGCTACATCAAGGCCAAGGCGGTGGTGACCAAGCGTATTCGCACGCTGCAGGTGCACGGCCAGGAAGTCGACACCATCGGCATCCCGATCCACTGGGGTTACGAAGGGGTGGCGAAGAAAGGCTTTATCGCCAACACGCTGACGCCGTTCGTCGGCGACGCCAATACGCAAACGCCGGAGTTCAAGGCGTTCCTGGTCAACGTGGAAAAGGTGTAACGGAGACGAATTATGGCCATGCAATCTCAAGACATCATTCGTAAATCCGCCACCAATGGTTTCACGCCGGCGCCGCGCGCCCGTGACCACCAGGAAGAAGTGGCCAAACTGATCGATGTCACCACCTGTATCGGCTGCAAGGCCTGTCAGGTGGCCTGTTCCGAATGGAACGACATCCGCGACGAAGTGGGGCACAACGTCGGGGTGTACGATAATCCCGCCGATCTGACCGCCAAGTCGTGGACGGTGATGCGCTTCTCCGAGGTGGAGGAAAACGGCAAGCTGGAATGGCTGATCCGCAAGGATGGCTGCATGCACTGCGCCGATCCGGGCTGCCTGAAGGCCTGCCCGTCGGAAGGCGCGATCATTCAGTACGCCAACGGCATCGTCGACTTCCAGTCCGAGCACTGCATCGGCTGCGGCTACTGCATCGCCGGCTGCCCGTTCGACGTGCCGCGCATGAACAAGGACGACAACCGGGTGTACAAGTGCACCCTGTGCGTCGACCGCGTGGACGTCGGCCAGGAACCGGCCTGCGTGAAAACCTGCCCGACCGGCGCCATTCACTTCGGCACCAAGGAAGCGATGAAGCAGGTGGCGGCGGATCGCGTCAGCGAGCTGAACACCCGCGGCTACCAGAACGCCGGTCTGTACGATCCGGCGGGGGTGGGCGGCACGCACGTGATGTACGTGCTGCACCACGCCGACAAACCGCAGCTGTACCACGGTTTGCCGGACAACCCGAGCATCAGCCCGGCGGTGACCTTCTGGAAGGGCGTGTGGAAACCCCTGGCGGCCATCGGCTTTGCCGCCACCTTCGCGGCCAGCGTGTTCCACTATGTCGGCGTCGGGCCTAACCGCGTCGAAGATGAGGACGAGCACGACGAGTCGCACGACGAGGAGACGCGCAAATGAGAAAGGAAAAGCCCATTCAGCGTTACAGCGCACCGGAGCGCATCAACCACTGGATCGTGGCGTTCTGCTTTGTGTTCGCCGCCATCAGCGGGCTGGGGTTTTTCTTCCCCTCCTTCAACTGGCTGATGAACATCTTCGGGACGCCGCAGCTGGCGCGCATTCTGCACCCGTTTGTCGGGGTGATCATGTTTGCCGCGTTCCTGCTGATGTTCCTGCGCTACTGGAAGCATAACCTGATCAACCGGGAAGATATCGTCTGGGCCAAGAACATCCACAAAATCGCCATGAACGAGGAAGTGGGTGACACCGGGCGCTATAATTTCGGCCAGAAGTGCGTGTTCTGGGCGGCGATTATCAGCCTGGTGCTGCTGCTGGCCAGCGGCGTGGTGATCTGGCGGCCGTATTTTGCGCCGTCGTTCTCCATCCCGCTGATCCGCATCGCGCTGCTGGTGCATTCGCTGGCCGCGGTCGGCCTGATTATCGTGATTATGGTGCACATTTACGCCGCATTGTGGGTAAAAGGCACCATTACCGCGATGGTGGAAGGCTGGGTGCCGGCGGCCTGGGCCAAGAAACATCATCCGCGCTGGTACCGTGAGGTCCGCGAGAAACGACAGGAAGATAAACCCTGATGAGTATCCGCATCGTTCCTAAAGAGCAGTTAGGGGCACAGCGTGAGAAGTCCTCAACGGCGGAGAACATCCCGCCGTTACTTTTCGCCAACCTGAAAAGCCTGTACAGCCGCCGCGCTGATCGCCTGCGTCAGCTGGCGGTCGACAATCCGCTGGGCGACTATCTGAACTTCGCCGCCGAGCTGGCGCAGGCGCAGCAGCATGCGCTGCACGATAATCCGCTGCAGCTCGATCTTAGCGAAGCGCTGGCGCAGGGCGCCGCCAGCGGCAAACCGCCGCTCGATCTGAGCGTGTTCCCGCGTAGCGAGCATTGGCGCAAGCTGCTGGCGTCGCTGATCGCCGAGCTGCGCCCGCAGGCGCCGGAGCATATCCTGGCGGTGCTGGACAACTTGGAGAAAGCCTCGGCGCACGAGCTGGAGCTGATGGCCGACGCCTTGCTCAACCGCGAGTTCGGCAAGGTGGGCAGCGAGAAGGCGCCGTTCCTCTGGGCCGCGCTGTCGCTCTATTGGGCGCAGATGGCCAGCCTGATCCCCGGCAAGGCGCGCGCCGAATACGGCGAGCAGCGCCAGTTCTGCCCGGTGTGCGGCAGCATCCCGGTCTCCAGCATGGTGCACATCGGCACCGTCAACGGCCTGCGCTACCTGCACTGCAACCTGTGCGAAAGCGAATGGCACGTGGTGCGGGTGAAGTGCAGCAACTGCGAGCAGACCCGCGATCTCAACTACTGGTCGCTGGACAGCGAGCAGGCGGCGGTGAAGGCGGAAAGCTGCGGCGACTGCGGCACTTACCTGAAGATCCTGTATCAGGAAAAAGACCCGCAGGTCGAAGCGGTGGCCGACGATCTGGCTTCGCTGGTGCTGGACGCCCGCATGGAAGAAGAAGGCTTTGGCCGCAGCAGCATCAATCCGTTCCTGTTCCCGGCGGAGTAACCGCCCGGCCCCGTTCGCGCGGGGCCGGACCAGCAATTTCAGCACGGGCTTCTGGCATTCGCCCGGACGAGTTGCTACGTTTAGGCCATAACGCGCCAAGCGAAAGGAACCACGATGTTAAACACCCTGGCAAAACTGACCGCGGTCGCCGTGCTGGCGGTCGGACTGGCGGCCTGCGACAACAAAGACGACACCAAACCGGCGGTGCCGCCACCGGACACCAAGCCGACCGTGACGCAGCCCGCGCCACCGCCGCCGCCTGCGCCGGTAGAAACCCCGCCCGCGCCGCCGGGGCTGAACGTGTCGCTGCAGAAGGGCAAAATCACCTTCGAGCTGCCGCCGGGCTTTAGCGATCAAACGCTGAACAGCGGCATCATCAACGACAGCACCTCCACCATTCAGCGCTTTCTCGACGGCAAGTCGCGCCAGAGCGCGGTCTCTTCCGAAGTGATCCCGCCGGACGGCATGAAGCTCAACACCAGCGACAAAATGCTGAAAGAGCTGGCGCAGAGCGCCATCACGGTGCTGGCCGAGCGCTATCAGAATATCCAGACCACCAAAGAAGAGAACTTCAGCGTCGGCAAACAGAAGTTTCGCCGGGTGGATACCGAGCAGACCGTCAACGGGCAAAAGGTGG
The DNA here is from genome assembly GCF_029962605.1 of Serratia sarumanii. NCBI lineage: Bacteria > Pseudomonadati > Pseudomonadota > Gammaproteobacteria > Enterobacterales > Yersiniaceae > Serratia > Serratia sarumanii. The sequence goes on from NZ_CP124750.1 coordinate 50,900, forward strand.
TCTCCACGCTGGTGTTGACGGTGTTCAACAAGCGGGTGGTGACGCTGCAAATGCTGTCGCCGGCCAAAACGCCGGAAGTGCATCAGGCGCTGGTGCAGCAGATTATCGATACCCTGGCGGTGAAGTAAGGGCGCCGCGCCGCGGCCAGGACGAAGCGGAGGAGACCGGATGAAGCTTATCGGCAGTTACACCAGCCCCTTTGTGCGCAAGATTTCCGTAATGCTGCTGGAAAAAGGGATCGCGTTCGAATTCGTCAACGATCCGCCGTATGAGCCCGGCAGCCGGGTGAAGGAGCTTAACCCGCTCGGCAAGGTGCCGGTGCTGATCGCCGATGACGGCGAGGTGTTTTACGATTCGCCGGTGGTGGCCGAATACCTCGAACTGCTGACGGTGGAGCCGGCGTTTTTGCCGGCCGATCGCGCCGCCGCACTGCGCGTCCGCCAGGTGGCGGCGCTGGCGGACGGCGTGACCGAAGCGGCGGCGACCCTGTTTCGCGAAAGCCGGCGCGCGCCGGAAAAACAGGACGAAAACTGGATGCTGCGCCAGCGTGACAAACTGACGCACGGGTTGGATGCGCTGGAGGCGCTGGCGCGGGACAAAACGTGGCTCAATGCCGAGCGGCTGACGCTGGCGGATATCGCCACCGGCTGCGCGCTGGGCTACCTCAATTTCCGCCGCATTCTGCCCAACTGGTGCGTCGGGCGCCCGGCGCTGGTCAAGCTGGCCGAACGCCTGTTCGCCCGTGAAAGCTTCGCCCGCACCGCGCCGCCCTGAGCGTTCTTTTCTCCCCGCCGCGGCGGGGTTTTGCTATGCCGATACGTCTAAATTGAAAACCGAGCGACCATGAGCACTGAATCCCACCTTCTTTACAGCCAACTGCCCGCCATCGACCGCCTGCTGCGAGAACCCGCGATTGAACCGCTGGTGGCGCAGCATGGCCAGACACTGATCGGCGAACTGCTGCGCCGGCTGCAGGCCCAGGCGCGCGACGCGATCGGGCAACAGCAACGTTTACCCGCCTGGTGCGGCGACTGGCCGCAGGCGCTGCGGGCCGAGCTGGCCCGGCAGCAACGCCCGGCTTTGCTGCCGGTGTTCAACCTCAGCGGCACCGTGCTGCACACCAACCTCGGGCGCGCCCTGCTGGCGCAGCCGGTGAAGGAGGCGGTGAGCGCGGTGATGGGGGAGGCGGTGACGCTGGAGTACGATCTGGACGGCGCCGGGCGCGGCCATCGCGATCGGGCGGTGGCGGATCTGCTGTGCCGGCTGACCGGCGCGGAGGACGCCTGCATCGTCAATAACAACGCGGCGGCGGTGCTGCTGATGCTGGCGGCGATCGCCCCCGGCAAAGAGGTGGTGGTGTCGCGCGGCGAGCTGGTGGAGATCGGCGGCGCATTCCGCATACCCGACGTGATGCGCCAGGCCGGCTGCCAACTGGTGGAGGTCGGCACCACCAACCGCACCCATCTGAAAGATTACCGCCAGGCCATCAACGAGCAGACCGGCCTGTTGATGAAAGTGCACACCAGCAACTACAGCATTCAGGGCTTTACCGCGGCGGTCGACGAGGCCGAATTGGCGCAGCTCGGAGCCGAACAGGGCGTGCCGACCGCCACCGATCTGGGCAGCGGCTCGTTGATCGACATGGCGCAGTACGGCCTGCCCGCCGAACCGATGCCGCAGCGGCTGCTGGCCGCCGGCGTCGACTTGGTGACGTTCTCCGGCGATAAGCTGCTGGGCGGCCCGCAGGCCGGGATCATCGTCGGCAAAAAGGCGTTGATCGCCCGCCTGCAGCAGCATCCGCTCAAGCGCGCGCTGCGCGTCGGCAAGCTGACGCTGGCGGCCCTGGAGGCCACGCTGCGGCTCTATCTGCAGCCGGAAAAACTGGCTGAGCAGCTGCCGACGCTGCGGCTGCTGACCCGCCCGCAGCAGGAGATGCAACAGGCGGCCGAACGGCTGCTGGCGGCGCTGGCACCGCGGTTCACCGCCGATTTCGAGCTGCGCGCCGAACCGTGCTGGTCGCAAATTGGCAGCGGTTCGCTGCCGGTGGATCGCCTGCCCAGCTATGCGCTGACCTTCACGCCGCGCGACGGCCGCGGCGCCACGCTGGAAGCGTTGGCCGAACGCTGGCGCCGCCTGCCGCAGCCGGTGATCGGCCGCCTCGGTGACGGCCGGCTGTGGCTGGATCTGCGCTGTCTGGAACAGGAAGGGGCGCTGATCGACGCGCTGAGCGCCTCATGATCATCGCCACCGCCGGCCATGTCGATCATGGCAAAACCACCCTGCTGCAGGCGATCTCCGGGATCAACGCGGATCGCCTGCCGGAAGAGAAGCGCCGCGGCATGACCATCGATCTGGGTTACGCCTACTGGCCGCAGCCGGACGGCCGGGTGCTGGGCTTTATCGACGTGCCCGGCCACGAGAAATTCCTCGCCAACATGCTGGCGGGCGTCGGCGGCATCGACCATGCGTTGCTGGTGGTGGCCTGCGACGACGGCGTGATGGCGCAAACCCGCGAACATCTGGCGATCCTGCGCCTGAGCGGGCGCCCGGCGCTGACGGTGGCGCTGACCAAGGCCGACCGGGTGGACGCGGCGCGTGTCGGCGAGGTACGCCGCCAGGTGCGCGACGAACTGGCGCGCCAGGGCTGGCCCGATGCACCGCTGTTTGTTACCGCGGCGGCGGCGGGAGAGGGTATCGAGGCGCTGCGCGCGCATTTGCTGGCGCTGCCCTCCGGCGAGCACGCGCTGACGCGCCGTTTTCGCCTGGCGGTTGACCGTGCGTTCAGCGTCAAAGGGGCGGGGCTGGTGGTGACCGGCACCGCGCTCGGCGGCCGGGTGCAGGTGGGAGATACGCTGTGGCTGACCGGCGCCGACGCGCCGGTGCGGGTGCGCGGCCTGCACGCCCAAAATCAGGTCGTGGAACAGGCCCAGGCCGGGCAACGCATCGCGTTGAACATCAGCGGCGATGTCGATAAAGACCGTGTCGCGCGCGGCGACTGGCTGCTGGCGCAGCGTCCGCCTGAGGCGGCGGAACGCATTCTGGTGGCGCTGGAAGCGGATCGGCCGATCCGCCATTGGCAGCCGCTGCATCTGCACCATGCCGCCAGCCACATCACCGGGCGCATTTCGCTGCTGAACGACGGGCTGGCGGAACTGGTCCTCGATCGCCCGCTGTGGCTGGCGGAGAACGATCGGCTGGTGCTGCGCGATATCGGCGCACGGCAAACGCTGGGCGCGGCCCGGGTGCTCAGGCTGAGCGCGCCCAAGCGCGGCAAGCGCCAGCCGGACTACCTGGCATGGCTGCAGGCCCTGGCGAACGCGCAGGACGATGCGCAGGTGCTGACGCTTGAGCTGCCGCACGGCGCGCTGTCTCTGACGGCGTTCGCCTGGGCGCGTCAGTTGACCGACGACGGCCTGGCGGCACTGCTGGCGAACCGCGATCTGCTGATCGTCGGTGATCGGGCGCTGGCGCAGGATCAGGTGCAACAGGCGGAGAGCCGGCTGTTGCAGGTGCTGGCGGAGTACCACCAACAGCACGCCGATCAACTGGGCTTAGGGCGCGCCCGTCTGCGGCGCATGGCCCTGCCCCAGCAGCCGGAAACGCTGGTGTTTATGATGATCGATCGGCTGCTGAAGGCCGGCGCACTGCGCAATACGCGCGGCTGGCTGCACCTGCCGGAACACGGTCTGGCGTTCAGCGCCGAAGAGGCGCCGCTCTGGGCGCGCATCGAACCGCTGTTCGGCGACGAGCCGTGGTGGGTGCGCGATCTGGCGAGCGAACTGGGCGAGGAGGAGAGCCGGGTGCGGGCGCTGCTGCGCAAGGCGGCCCAGCTGGGCCATGTGACGGCGGTGGTGGTGGATCGCTATTACCTCAGCCGACGTATCGAACAGTTCGCGGCGCTGATCCGCGAGCTGGATGCGGAGCGGGGCGGCGCCAACGCCGCCGACTTCCGCGATCGGCTCGGCGTCGGGCGCAAGCTGGCGATCCAGGTGCTGGAGTTCTTCGATCGCAGCGGCTTTACCCGCCGCAAGGGTAACGAGCATCTGCTGCGCGACGGCGGGTTGTTCGGCAACTGATTGCGTGTTTTTTGTTCTCTGATGGCGGTATAATCAGCTTTAATCACTTTGATTGATATTGATTGTACTGAGGAGCAAGACGATGAATACGAAAGTCATCACCGCTCATGTCCCGCTGCCTTTGGCTGAAAAGGTGGATGAAATGGCCGCCAAACTTGAACGCTCACGGGGATGGATAGTGAAGCAAGCCCTCACCGCCTGGCTCGAGCAAGAGGAAGAGCGTCGTCGGTTAACGCTGGCGGCGCTGGCCGATGTCGAACAGCAAAACGTTATCGATCATGAATCGGTAGAAGCCTGGGCTGCCAGCCTGGACAGTGACGATCCGCTGCCGGTACCGCGCTGATGGAGTTAAAATGGACGAGTAAGGCGCTATCGGATTTGGCGCGTTTGTTTGAGTTTCTTGCCTTGGTTAACCGTACTGCGGCAGCGAATTCGGTGAAGGCCTTGGTCGCCGCGCCTAAAGCGTTGCTTGATAATTCTCGCCTGGGTGAAAGACTGGACGAGTTTTTACCGCAGGAAGTGAGGCGTATTCTGGTCGGCCGTTATGAGATACGTTACCAGGTGCAGCCGGCAACGATTTATGTTCTGCGTATTTGGCATACCCGCGAAGAGCGATAGGCCGAATTCCCCTACCCGATAAATCTGACGGCGGCCCGGCTGACGTCTGGCGTCTGGGCGGTCAGAAACGCCTGTAAGCGTTCGATCAGCGGCCGCTTCGCCGATTCTTCCGGCCAAACCAGATAGTAACCGTCGCCGGTACGCACGGCGGCGTCACAGGGCAGCGCCAATAACCCCTCCTCAATCGTCCGCAGGCTCAGCGCCAGATCGCCGATCGAGACGCCGTGCCCGGCGATGGCCGCCGTGTTGCCCTGTTCCAGCGAATCAAATACCTGGCCGCGCGTGAGATCGATCGGGGCCGCGATGCCGCTTTTTTGCAGCCAGCGCCGCCAGTCGCGCCGATCGGGCGAAGGGTGGATCAGCGGGCAGGCGGCGAGGTCGCGCTGCCCGTCGGCGAGCAGCGCGGGGGCGCAAATCGGGATCAGCCATTCGTCGAACAGCTTGGCGGCGGCGGTGTTGGCGCCGAAGTGGCCGTTGCCGAGCAGGATGGCGCAGTCGTAGGGTTCGCTGAAAAAATCCACGCTGTCGATGTCCATCCAGACGCTGGCTGCCTGCACCTCGAACGCCTGCGCCGTTTGCCGGAACCGGCTCAGGCAGTCCAGCAGCCAGCGCAGGGTCAGCGTGGAGGGCGCCTTCAGCCGCAGCAGATCGCGGTGGCTTCTGAACAACTCGCACGCTTGCTCGATGCGGCCAAACCCTTGCTGCAGCTCGGCGGCGAAGATTTTCCCCTGCGGCGTGACCTCGATGCGCGGGCCGTTGCGCTGGAACAGTCGACAGCCGAAGTGCTGCTCCAGCGTTTTGATGTGCTTGCTGACGGCGCTCGGGGTGAGATGCAGCTCCTCGGCGGCCAGCGTGAACGAGCCGGTGCGGGCGGCGCTTTCGAAGGCGCGCAGGGCGTAAAGCGGCGGAAGGGAACTGGCCATCGCGGCGTCTCTAATAATGAGTCTGATTCACAGTAAACGACAGGATTACTCCTTTTTCAAGGCGGGGGCGGCGGCAGGATAATGGCGCGACGCCAACTGACTGAATGTGAGTGAAATAAAGATGAACCTGTCGTTGCTGGCGGCGTATTTCGCCGCCATTTTCTTGCTGATCGCCACGCCGGGGCCGGTGGTGGCGATGGTGGCCAACACCGCGGCGCGCTTTGGCGCCCGGCGCGCGCTGTTGACCGCGCTGGGCAGCAATGGGGCCTCTTTGTTGCTGATCGGCATCGCCGCGCTGATTATCACCGGGCTGTTCGCGGTGGATATGCGCTTGCTGCAGTGGATAGGCCTGCTGGGGTGCCTGTTGATCGGCCGCATGGCGATCGCCTCGCTGTATGAGGATTTATCCGCGCGAACCCCGGATGCGCAGCCCGTTGCGCCGCCGCAAAAACGCTCGGCGATCCTGACCGGTTTTCTGGTGGGCATCGCCAACCCCAAAGACATTATCTTCTTCGTCGCTTTTTTCCCGCAGTTTATCGCCGTCACCCCCTCGATCGGCGCCAGCCTGACGCTGTTGACCGCGCTGTGGGTGCTGGCGGACTTCGCCATCTTGCTGGCCTATATCACCCTGCTGTCGGGAACGGCGCTGCAGCGCGCGCGGCGGGCGATCTCTGTCCTGTCGGCGTTGCTGCTGTTGGGGGTGGCGGTGGTGGGAGCGGGGTATGCGCTGTGGGGGCTGCTCGGCTGAAGCCGCATAAAAAAACGCCGGTCGGGAAACCGGACCGGCGTTTATCGTGGCGTTTAAGCCGCGCCGGTCGGCTGCGGCGTGGGGTCACCGTTGCGGCGTTTGCCGATAAACAGCGCCACCAGCGTCAGCCAGCACAGGCCGCTGATGAGGTTGAACAGGTTGAACAGCCCGCTGCCGCCCCAGACGTAGGCGACCTTGGCCAGTTCGATGCCGATGGTGAACACCATCATGCTCAGCATGCCCATAGTGGCCGACACCGTGCCCTTGCTGACGTTGCTGGAGAACAGCGTCAGGCGGTACAGCCCGGCGTTGGCCAGGCCAATGCCGAAGGCGTACAGGCTCAGGCCGGCGGTCATCCACAGGTAGGCATGGCTGGAGAACTGGGTCGCCAGCGCGGCGATCAGTAGCCCCAGCAGCATCGGGCCCGCGCCCAGCTTGATCAGGCGCTCCACGCTGTTTTTGCCGGTCAGGCGCGCCAGCGTCAGGTTGCCGAGGATCAGCGCGCCGAACACCGGGATTTGCAGCAGGCCGTAATCCAGCGTCGACAGCGACTCACCGCTGATCAGGATCACCGGTGACTGGGCGATCCAGGCCAGCAGCGGCAGGCTGGCGAAACCGATCGCCAAAGCGCCGCACAGGAAGCGGCGGTTGCCCAGCACCTGACGGTAGTCGCGCCACAGGTTGGCGGCGGAAAACGCCTCGCCCTGCAGCGTGGCGGTTTCCGGCATCGCTTTCCACAGGCCGTAGAAGGCGATGGCCGCCAGCGCGGCGAACAGCACGAACATGCTCTGCCACGGCGCGACGTGGATCAGCGCCGCGCCGGCCAGCGGCCCGAGCAGCGGGGCGATCAGCGCCACGTTGGCCATCAGCGCGGTGATCTTGATGCACACCGATTCTTCAAACGACTCCTGGATGGTGGCGTAGCCGACCGCGCCGATAAAGCACAGGCCGATGCCCTGCAGGAAACGCATGGCGATGAACTGCGCGATGGTGGTGACCAACAGGATCGCCAGGCAGGAGACGATAAAGAACGCCACTCCGGCCAGCATCACCGGGCGGCGGCCGCGGCGATCCGACAGCGGCCCGAGCAGCCACTGCAGGAAGATGCCGCCGGCCAGATAGGCGGTCATCGAGGTGGGCACCCACTCTTCGCCGGCGTTGAAATCCGCCACGACGGCCAGCATGCCCGGCTGAATCATATCGTTGCCGATATAAGTGGCGAACTCGAACAGCACCAGACAAAGAGGGAATAAAAGCGCCTGTCGGCCCAAACGTGCCGCAGGTGGTAATGTCGTTTTCATATTATTGTACTGATAGTAAAAGAGAAAAAGGAACTGCCAGGGCGGGAAGCGCAAACTGAGCGAGTTGTGGCGGCTATTTTGCCGCCAATTGTTCACCTTCGCAATCATAAGGTGTGGTTTAAGTGCATTCTGATATTTCGCTTTTGGGTTGTCGCCGAACGCCGTGCCCGATAACCTCTTCTTAACATATCAATATGACACAAGATCGGGCGAGCGTTTGAGCGAGAAAATCGGCTGGATAGACAATTTGCGGGCGATAGCGTGCATGATGGTGGTGATGATCCACGCCACCACCTATTACGTCACCAACGGCGCGGCGATAGGGCTGCACAACTGGGATATCGCCAACGCGCTGAACTCGCTGTCGCGCGTGTCGGTGCCGCTGTTCTTCATGATTTCCGGCTACCTGTTCTTCGGTGAAAAGAGCGCCGGCCGGCGGCATTTCACCCGTATCGCCTGCTGCATTCTGTTCTACAGCGCCATCGCGCTGATCTATATCGCGGCCTTCACCAAGATCGGCTTCTGGCCGTCGCTGCGCGCCATCCTGCAAAAGCCGGTGTTCTACCACCTGTGGTTTTTCTACGCCATTACGGTGATTTACCTGTTGTCGCCGCTGATCAGCGTCAAACCGGTGTCGCGCCGTTACCTGGCCGCCGCGCTGGTGGTGTTGGCGGCGATCGCCAACCCGAATACCGACAAGCTGACCTTCGGCAATGCGCACCTGCTGCCGGTTAACCTGTATATCTACGGCGATACCTTCTACTACCTGCTGTATGCGCTGGCAGGGCGGGCGATTGGCATGATGGAGGCGCGCGGGCGCGCCGTGGGCTGGCTGGCGGCGCTGGGATTTGCGCTGTGCGTGGCGCTGATCGCGCGCGGCACCAAGCACCAGCTGTTCATCAACGGCAACTTCGCCGATACCTACTACATCTACAGCGGCCCGCTGGTGTTTATGGCGGCGGTGGCGCTGCTGGTGTGGGTGAAACACTGTTTGCCGCAGCCGATCGGCTGGCTGAGCACGTTCTCCCGCCATTCGCTGGCGATCTACGGTTTTCACGCCCTTATCGTCAACGTGATGCGTAGCCGGCACCTGGATTTCACCGGCCACCCGCTGCTGGATATCTTCTGGGTGTTCGGCGTGGCGCTGGGGCTCAGCCTGCTGCTGTCTGTCGGCCTGCAGCGGCTGGATACCCGCCGGCTGGTGTCATAGCGGCGAGCGCTGGCGCTGCTGGGCGCGGCGCAGCTGCCGCCCGGAAGAAAAGCCGGCCGCCAGCGCGGCCTTCTCCAACCCATATCCTTGCTGCAGGCGCTGTTGCGCCACCGCCAACCGCAGCTGCTCATGATACTCCCGCACGCTGATGCCGACGTGGTTGCGAAACAGCCGCGCCAGGTGGCGGCTGCTGACGTGCGCCTTCTCCGCCACCTGCGGCACCGACCAGTCGGCCTCCGGCTCGGCGGCCATCACGTCCTGCGCGCGGTGTACCGCCGGGTGCAGGTGGTTGCGATAGCGCAGCCAGGGCGACAGCTGCGGATCGTCCCCGGCACGGCGGAAATAGACCACCATATCGCGGGCGACGTCGCGCGCCCGGCCGGAGCCGCAGTGGCGGTGGACCAGGTGCAGCGCCAAATCGATGCCGGTGGTGATGCCCGCGCTGGTGTAGACGCCGCGATCTTCGACGAAGATACGGTTCTCTTTCACCTGCGCCGCCGGCGCCTGCCGGCGGATACGTTCGATGACGTCGTGGTGGGTGGTGCACTGATAGCCGTCGAGCAGCCCGGCCTGCGCCGCCAGCAGCGCGCCGGAACAGATACACACCAGGGTGATGCGCTGCCGCTGCAGATCGGGCCGCAGCGTCGCCAGCCAGCGGCGCGCCTGCTCGGCCTCTTCCCCGGCGAAATAGCGCTGCGAATCGCCGACGCCCGGCAGCACCAGAATGGCGCCGTCTTCCAAGCGTTCGGGCAACGGCTGCAGGCCGCTCAGCGTCATGCCGATGGAGCAGACGATCTGCGGCGCCGGGCTGAGATAACGCAGGCTGAACTGCCCGGCGAGGCGCAGGGTTTCCGCCGGGCCGCTGACGTCCAGCGACAGCACGTTGGGCAACAGCAGAAAATAGACGGCCTGCGACATGGTTACTCCTGTGCGAGTTGCGCCAGCGCCTCATCCACGCTGGCGATGCGGGCGAAACGATCGACCAGTACGGTTTCAGTATGCCGCTTCAGCTGCGCGGGGGTAAAGGTTTCACCGTCGGGATGACGCATCGGGAAGGTCAGCGTCGCCTCGGTGACGAAGGTCACCCGATAACCGAGATCTGACGCTACCCGGGTGGTGGTTTCGCAGCACTGCTCGGTGCGGATGCCGGAGACGATCAGGTGGTTGATATCCCGCTCGCGCAGCCAGGCGTCGAGGCCGGATTCGGTCAGCGCATTGTGTACGTGCTTATGCACGGTGATATCCGCCTGGTGGGTGAGGAACGGCAGGCGCTGCACATGGCCTGAAGCCAGCGAGAACGGCCCCTGCGGCGAAACGTGCAGCACATCGACCAGCGCTGCGCCGCGTTGTTGGCAACCCGCGATCAGGCGCGTCAGCGCCTGCTGAAACGCCGGCAGATCGTCCTCCTGCCAGAATGGACGGTGCTGGAATGATTGCTGGACATCGATGATCAATAACGCACTCTGTGACATTTTCGGCCCTCCGCCTGTGTGTGTGGCGACCATCTTGCGCCGCTCCTTACTCTGGCAGAAGGCCAAAAACGGCCATCATGATGACAACAGCGGACCGACCTTAGGCTTTGCTCACCTGGCCGGCCACCAGACGCCCCTGATGGAAGGTGGCGCTGCGCGCCGGCAGGCGGGCGACCGCCTCGGCGGAACAGCTGGCGTTGACCAGCACGAACTCGGCGGCGTCGCCGGCTTTTGGCCAGGCGCGCTGGCCCTTATCGTCCAGCGGCAACACGCCGCCGGTGGAGATGGCCATGGCGCGCGACAGGTGATACTCGTCGGAGCCACGGTACAGCTGGGCGTACAGGTTGGCCTTCTCCAGGATGTCGCCGGTGCCGAACGGCGACCAGTGGTCGATCACGCTGTCGGTGCCGGTCATCACGAACACCCCTTTCTCGCTGAGCTGCGGCAGCGGCATCATCAGGCCGCCGATCGGCACCGTGGAGGCGATGGTGATCTGCTGCGCCGCCAGCCGGGTGGCGGTTTCCGCCAGTTCGCCCGGCGTCAGCGTGGTCAGGGCGAAAGCGTGGCTGATGGTGACCTTGCCGCGCAGCGCCGGGTTTTGCTCCACGGTGGCGATCATATAGTTGATGGCGGCGACCCCGGCCGGGCTGGTCTCATGCAGGTGGATATCCACGCCTTTGCCGGTATCGAGGGCGATCTGGAACATGGCGTCCAGCGATTGCTCCATCGCGCCGTCGACGTTGGTCGGATCCAGCCCGCCGACGTACTGCACGCCCATCTGCATCGCTTCGCGCATCAGCGCATCGACTTTGGAGTGCAACAGCCCGTGCTGCGGGAAGGCGACGATTTCACAGCTGAAGTCCGCCTGGTGTTTTTCCAGCGCGCGCTGCAGGTGCTCCAGGCTTTTCAGGCCGCTGACCGGATCGATATTGCAGTGGCTGCGCGCCACGGTGCTGCCCTTGGACTGCAGCAGGGCGATCAGATTTTCCGCCCGCTGCTGCGAGGTGGGCAGCAGTTTCGGGATCAGCGTCTGCTCCAGTGCGATCATGTCCATGATGGTCTTGCCCTGGCGCGGGCGCGGCGCCTGCCACGGGCCGCTGTAGAAGGTTTTGTCCAGGTGGATGTGCATGTCGCGAAACGCCGGCAGCAGCAGCTGGCCCTGCGCCTTATAGCGGGGCACGCCGGCGGGCAACGCGGCGTTGGCGGCGTGAATGGCGGCGATCTTGCCGTCTTTGATCTCCAGCGTGTACAGCGCGGTGCGGGTGCCGATCACCGTCTCGCCGTCGTATTCAAAGCCGTCTTCCAGCCGCACCTCGCTCAGGCAGTAGTGGCGATCGGTCAGGGTCATCGGTGCCGGTGCGCACTGCCCGTCGCCCGGTGACGCGGCCTGCGCCATGCCGCCGGTCAGGCCGATCACCGCGCAGGCGGTGGTGAGTTTGCCGGTTTGGCTGAGGAAGGCTCTGCGGCCCGGTTGTTGAGGGTTTTCCACGTTCGGTTCCTTAATCCAGAGGTGAGGGGTGAAAACATCCCCCAATTTAGGAGAGGAACCGGCCGGTTGGCAGCGACATTTGCCACTGGTGACTATTCGATTTGGTAATGATCGGCGTCTGCTGGTGGGTTGGTTCTCCTGGCTTGCTCTTTCGCAGCTTTAATGGCTACATTTGTAGTCATTAAAGCTACATTGAGGCCAGCGTGATGCACGATCCGATGCTCGAATTACTGTTCAGCGAATACCGTAGAAAAGTGCTAAGCCTGCTGTTTATTGAAGTCGGGCAGGCGTTTCATGTGCGAGAAATTGCGCGGCGCACCGCAACTCAGGCCGGGACTTTACATAAAGAGTTGAGCAGGCTGGCTGAAGGCGGCATCTTGCTCAGGCAGCGGCAGGGCAACCAAATTTGCTATCAGGCTAACGCCGATTGCCTGATTTTTCCCGAGTTGGCGGCGATTTTCCGCAAGGCTTGCGGGCCGGCTGCGCGCTTACGGCAGGTACTGACTGGATTTGGGGAAGACATCGAACGGGCTTTCATCTTTGGTTCCGTCGCCAGTGGCAAAGCGACGGCGGCCAGTGATATTGATGTTCTGATCGTCGGTAAACTGTCTTTTGCGGAGGTGATTCAGGCGGTTTATCCGCTGCAGGAGACGCTGGGTCGGGAAATTAACCCCAAACTTTACTCGCCGGAAGAGTGGCGAGCGGCTTTGGCCGAGAACTCCGCGTTTATTCAGGACATTATGGATAAACCCCAACTTTGGATTGTGGGAGACAAGGATGACGCTGGACAATCTGGTCGGGCTGGGACTGGAGGTGATAACGCCTGACGCGGGGGCGATCAAAAAATTGCTGGCCGCCGCCGCGCGCAACCGACGCGATGCGGGTATCACTCAGCTCAGCAATGAGAGCCGTTTCGACACGGCATATAAGGCGGTCATGCAAATGGCTAATGCCGCTTTACAAGCCAAAGGATACCGCACGCTGACCAGCAAGCCCGGCCATCACCAGATCATGATCCAATCGTTGCCGCTCACCGTAGGGCTGCCGCGCGAGGCAATGATCTGCCTGGACGCATTGCGAAAGCAGCGCAACGTGGCGGATTACTCCGGCGACTTGGTGACGGACGCGGCGGTACAGGCTTGCCTTGAGCAGACAGAGGCGCTGTGGGGGCGGCTTATCGACTGGCTGCAACGTGAATATCCGCAGATAGTGGCGTAAGCGGCCTCACTTCAACCCGCAAAACACCGCCAGCCGCTGGGCCAGCGACAGCGTGGCGGCGGGGGCGCCGTCGCGGTAGTAGAGCGCCAGTTCGAAGTTGTCTATCGGCGGCAATCCTTCGGCTTCGCCCAGCACCCGATGCGTCGGCAGACGGCAGCCGGCCGGCAACAGGGTGACGCCCAGCCCGGCGGCGGAAGCGGCGGTCAGCGCCGCCAGGCTGGCGCTGCTGTAGCCGATGCGCCAGCGTTTGCCGAGGTTGTCCAGCGCCTGGCACAGCTCGTCGCGGTACAGGCCGCTGAGCGGAAATACCGCCAGCGGCACCGGCGATTGCTCTATGGCCGGGAAGGCCAGGCTGTCCAACCACAGCAGCGGTTCCGGCCGCGCGGCGCGCGGCGGTTGCCGGCGGCGCTGCTTCACCAGGATCAGATCCAGCTCTTCACGCGCGTAGGCGCTGTGCAGATCGGCGCTCAGGCCGCTGGCGACGTCCAGCCGCAGGTGCGGGTGCTCGCGGCTGAAGTCGGCCAGCAGCTCGGTGGTGGGCACGGCGAAATCCTCCGGCATGCCGATCCGCAGCACGCCGTCGCGCCAGATGCCGGTCAGCGCGTCGTGGGCCTCTTCATTCAGCGCGATGATGCGGCGCGCGTAGCTCAACAGCTTGACGCCTTCTTCGGTCAGCAGCACCTGATGCGAGGAGCGCTCAAACAGCGGCTTGCCCAGCATCTCTTCCAGCCGGCGCACCTGCTGGCTAACGGTGGACTGCGATAAAAACACCCGCTCTGCGGCGCGGGTGAAGCTGTTGCTGTCGCATACGGCGACGAAGCTGAGCAGCAGCTGCGGATTGAACATCGGGTAGCGATTCATTTTCCCACTGTTGGCTATTTTATTATTTAATTTCCCAATACTAGCGGCGTTGCCTACAGTAACGCAACGCTGCGGCGATCGCGCTGTGACGCCGCACTCTTCATTTTGCAATACCAGGAATATACCGTGTTAAATCATTCTGTTAATTCACCTTCTTCGCGCCGCTGGTTCAATCCCCTGTTGCTGGCGCTGGTGTTGATCGGCTTGAACATGCGGCCGCTGTTGACCTCGATTGGCCCGTTGCTGCCGACGCTGCGCCAGGCTACCGGGCTGAGCTTTGGCGGCGCGGCGCTGCTGACCACGCTGCCGGTGCTGATGATGGGCCTGATGGCGTTGGCGGGTGGCGCCATCAACCGGCTGTTCAGCGAACGTAGCGCCGTGGCGTTGAGCCTGTTGGCGATTGGGTCGGGCGCACTTTGGCGCGAGCTGGCCCCCGGCAGCGTGCAGCTGCTGATGAGCGCGGTGCTGGGCGGGCTCGGCATCGGGGTAATCCAGGCGGTGATGCCCGGTATCATCAAGCATCATTTCCTCAACAGCATGGCGCTGGTGGCCGGGCTGTGGTCGGCGGCGCTGATGGGCGGCGGCGGGCTGGGCGCGGCGATCACTCCGTGGCTGATGAGTGCGGGGCACGACTGGCACAGCGCGCTGGCCTGGTGGGCGTTACCGGCGCTGGTGGCGCTGCTGGCCTGGTGGCCGGTCAGTCGCGGGCTGTCGCGCCTGGGCGCGGCGGGAGAAAACCGTGGGCCAAGCCTGCTGCGCAACCGGCGCGCCTGGCTGCTCGGCGCCTATTTCGGCCTGATCAACGGCGGCTATACCAGCCTGATCGCCTGGCTGCCACCGTATTACATGCAGCTCGGTTGGCAGCCGCAGGCCAGCGGTTCGCTGCTGGCGCTGATGACCTTCGGCCAGGTGGTGGGCGCGCTGCTGTTGCCGGCGCTGGCGCGCAATCATGACCGGAGGCCGCTGCTGCTGCTGGCGCTGATGATGCAACTGATCGGCTTTATCGGCCTGATTTACCTGCCGCAGACGCTGCCGTGGCTGTGGGTGTTGGTTTCTGGGCTGGGGCTGGGCGGCGCGTTCCCGCTGTGCCTGGTGCTGGCGCTCGATCACCTGCACCAGCCGGCGGCGGCGGCCGGGCGGCTGGTGGCCTTTATGCAGGGCGTCGGCTTCCTGCTGGCGGGCGTGACACCCTACCTCTCCGGCCTGCTGCGCGACTACAGCGGTGGCTTCGTGCTGGACTGGCAGATCCACGCGCTGCTGGTGGTGGTGCTGATCGCCATCACCTGGCGCTTCCACCCGCACAGCTACCGGCGGGCGTTCGCCGAATAATATTTCTGTCATTGCCGCTCCCTATAGTGACGTTGCTTTTACTTCTGGGCGATAACAACGAAAAGGGACAATGACATGCACAACACCAAAACCCGGCTGGCGCTGCTGGTCGGCTGCATGGCGCTGAGCGCCAACCTGTGGGCCGAGGCGCAGCCGGTACCGGCGACGCTGGCGGGGCATGCGCTGCTGCCGGTGAAATCCACCGTTTCCACGCCGAAGGACGCGCCGAGCGATCTGCAGCTGAGCGGTAAGTACACCAGTGGCAAACGCGTCACCGAGCTGGGCAGCGTGGCGGGCAAATCCGCCGATCGCCTGACCGGCCTCGGCCTGCCGATCGAAGGCCAGCCGCTGCAGGGCCACTCAGGCATCAAACACATGCCCGACGGCACCTACTGGGTGCTGACCGACAACGGCTTCGGCAGCAAGGCCAACTCGCCGGACGCCATGCTGTATCTCAACCACTACAAGATCGATTTCAAAGACGGCACGGTCGCGCCGCTGAAGACGGTTTTCCTGCACGATCCGGATAAAAAGGTGCCGTTCCACATCATCAACGAGAGCACCGAGCAGCGTTATCTGACCGGCAGCGATTTCGATCCGGAAAGCTTCCAGTTTGCCGACGATGCCTTGTGGATCGGTGAAGAATTCGGGCCTTACCTGATCAAGGCCGACCTGAACGGCAAAGTGCTGGCGGTGTTCGACACCCAGGTGGACGGCAAGGTGGTGAAATCGCCGGACAACCCGACGCTAACCCTGCCGGGCGCGCCGGACGGCAAGCAGAACTTCCAGGTGGCGCGCTCCAAAGGCTTTGAAGGCATGGCCGCCTCGCCGGACGGCAGCAAGCTGTACCCGCTGCTGGAAGGGGCGCTGTGGGACGGCGAGCAGTTCGAGAACGTCGGCGGCAAACGCTATCTGCGGGTGCTGGAGTTCGACGTGAAACAGCAGGCCTGGACCGGCCGCAGCTGGCAGTACGTGCTGGAAGACAACCAGAATGCCATCGGCGACTTCAATATGATCGACGCCACCCACGGGCTGGTGATCGAGCGCGACAACGGCGAAGGCACGCCGGATAAAGCCTGCGCCGCAGGCGCGCCGACCGACAACTGCTTCAGCCAGGTGGCCAAGTTCAAGCGGGTGTATAAAATCGCCTTCTCGGACGCCAACGTCGGCAAACCGGTCGACAAACTGGCCTATATCGACCTGATGAACATCCAGGATCCGAACAAGCTGGCGCGCAAGCCGCTGAACGACGGCGTGCTGACCTTCCCGTTCTTCACCATTGAGAACGTGGACGTGGTGGACGCCAACCACATCATCGTCGGTAACGACAACAACTTCCCGTTCTCCTCCAGCCGCCAACCCAATATGGCGGATGACAACGAGTTCATCCTGCTGGACGTGAAGGATTTCCTGAAGTAGTTCTCCTTGGCCGCCGAATCGCCGGCGGCCGCACGATTTCCCGCTTAGCGCAGCGAACAAACTGCGCTATAATCAGCGCCTTGCTTCCTCTCTTCTCCAAGGAAGATCCTCGTCCCCGGTGGGGCGGCCGGACTTCAAATCCGGTTGGGGCCGCCAGCGGTCCTGGGCAGGTTCGACTCCTGTGATCTTCCGCCAAAGCTTGTCCGGGTAGTTCCTGAAAAGTCCATTAAAATGCATAAAATCAATTGATTATATGTTTTTCTTGTCCGCTGGAGTCCGTGTATAACCGCCTGAATCCGAGATAAATGTGTATAATGGTGCGTATAACATTTTTATACACAGAATCCACTTATACACATGCTCCTAACTGACATACAAATTCGACGTTCCAAACCGCAGGAAAAACCCTACACCCTCAACGACGGCCAAGGCCTGTCCCTTCTTATCAATACTGATGGGAGTAAAGGTTGGCGTTTTCGCTATCGCTATGCCGGAAAAGCCAAGCTGATGTCCTTTGGCACCTATCCCTTGGTAACGCTGGCAGACGCGCGAGAAAAGCGTGGGGAGGCCCGTAAGCAGGTTGCGAATGGCATTGATCCAGTAGCCGAGAAAAAGGCGCAAAAGCTCGCTCAGAAGCTTTCTGTCGAGAACTCCTTCGAAGCGATTAGTCGTGAATGGCACACGAACAAGGCTGACCGGTGGACTCTGGCGTACAGAGAAGAAATCATGCGCACCTTTGAGCAGGATGTGTTTCCGTATATTGGTCAACGCCCCATTGCCGAAATTAAGCCGTTAGAGCTGCTGGAAGTGCTGCGGCGCATTGAGAAGCGTGGGGCATTGGAGAAAACCCGTAAGGTACGCCAGCGCTGCGGAGAGGTCTTCCGCTACGCAATTATTACCGGCAGAGCGGAGTACAACCCAGCACCAGATCTCGCCAGCGCGTTAGCCGTGCCCAAGCAAAAGCACCACCCATACCTTTCGGCTGAAGAGCTGCCTTACTTTGTTAAGGACTTGGAAGGATATACCGGCAGTATTATCACTAAGAATGCAGCTAAGATCGTTATGTTGACTGGAGTCCGCACGCAAGAAATGCGTTTTGCAACGTGGGAAGAGATCGATCTTGAGCGTGCCATCTGGGAGATCCCCGCTGAACGCATGAAAATGCGCCGCCCGCACATTGTACCGCTCTCTACGCAGGTGGTTGAACTGTTTAAACAGCTGCAACCGATCACTGGTCACTATCCTTACATTTTCATTGGACGAAACAACCGCAGAAAGCCTATAAGTAAGGAAAGTGTGAATCAGGTTATAGAGTTGCTGGGATATAAGGGGCGTGCCACCGGTCACGGTTTCAGGCATACAATGTCTACTATCCTGCATGAACATGGGTTTGATTCTGCATGGATTGAGATGCAACTTGCTCATGTGGATAAAAATGGTATTCGAGGAACATATAACCATGCCCTATATTTTGAAAAAAGAAAAATAATGATGCAATGGTTTAGCGATTATATATATGGAACATAAATATAGAATGTCATAATAAAATGCTATATACTGTATTTAACTCCATGCTATATGAGGTTGAAATGAAAAAGACAGTACTTATAACAGATTTGGATAATACACTATTCGATTGGTTTAGTGTTTGGTACCATAGTTTCAACGCGATGTTAAATAAAGTCGTCGAGATTTCTGGATTCCCTAAAGAGGATTTGATTTCTCAGATAAGACCTATCCATCAAAAATATGGCACCGCTGAATATTCTTTCATATTAGAAAGCATCCCTTTGTTAAAAGAAAAATATGGTCATCGAGATTCTATCAATTCAGCGATGGATGATGCTATTCATTCTTTTAGAAGTGAGCGGAAAAAATATCTCAAACTCTATCCAACTGTTTTAGAAACTCTAAAAACTCTTAAGGATAAGGGGTGTTACATTGTGGCTTACACTGAATCAAAAGCATATTATTCTAATTTTCGACTAACTCGATTAGGCTTGGATGGATTAATTGATGTTCTTTTTTCGCCTGAGGATCACGAAATTCCTGATGGAGAGACAAAACAAGGAAAGTATGATCTAATTCATACAAAGCAAAAATTTACACCTATTGATGAAATTAAGCCTAACCCTCAGCTTCTTCTAGATATTATCGACTCAATAGGAGCGAAGCCTGAGGAGTGTGTTTACATTGGTGATAGTGAAATGAAAGATATTGAAATGGCCCAGAAAGCAAATGTATCTGATGTTTTTGCAAGTTATGGAGTTGGTCATTTTGAAGATAATAAAGAAGGGTATGAATTACTCCGCGCAGTGACCCATTGGACCGATGCTGATGTAGAGCGAGAGAGAAAAATAAAAGAAAATGCGCTTGGTGCAAAGCCAACCTATGTCGCAAAACAATTTTCAGATATTTTATGTTTTTTTGATTTTACTAAATTTAAAGGTTAATAAATGAATGATCTCGAAATTAGCCGCCATGAAGAAATAATTAAGCTCGAAAAACTAAAGCTAAAAGTTGACGTTTGGAAAACTGTCATTGATGTCCAGAAACACTTTAACGATCTGGAAATGAAAGTTAGAAATTTCGGAATATTAATACTTTCAGCTTTTATAGGGGCGATTGGTGTTAGTTTTAACTCCGATTCTACCTTTACTTTTTTGGGGGGTAATTATTCTGTAGCAGTTATTCTTGCTCTAGGGGCTTCAGTAGTATGGATGCTATTTTATTTTGTTGATGTCTATTGGTACCATCCTTTGCTTCTTGGGGCAGTTAAGAAAGGCCTCGATATTGAAAGTGAAATTTCTCTCGAGATCCCTAATATAAATCTAACAAAAACGATTGGTGATAAAAGTCCTAAAAATATTCTTTGTTGGAAAAACATGCATAGTACAGGGAAAGCGAATTTATTCTACTTTGGTGTTTTGTTTGTCCTGCTTTCCTCAGCTATTTCTCTTGTGTGTTTTAAATCTCCAGATAAATCAAATCAATTAAATAACCTAAAGTTTGAGGCATCTTGCATAAGGAATGATAATTATAACGGTGTTAGTTGCATCATTGCATCTCCATCGGATGCCATTAGGCTAAAATAGCCCATTGACCACATGCGCGCAATGCTATCCCCGCCTCGCCTGCGCGCTTCATGTGCCACTTTTCATGCAGTTGCATGAACGGCCGTAGGCCGCGCCAGTACTGGTGCTGGCGGGGATGAAAAGTGCATTTTCTTGCATGCAAAATCATGCACCCTATGCATGCACGCGCAATTTGAGGCTGGCTAGCCAGGAAAAAGGCTGTTTTGGGCGAGGTGGGAGAGGGAATGCCCCGCGATGCTGTCGAGAGTGGCGGGGCGGAGTGTGATTAGTGCAGGGTATGATTGCTGTTGTAGCGGCGATAACGGTTCAGCGTCCGTTTCTCCGGTGGTGGCAAGGTGTTCTCATCGACCGGTTGCGCCTGTATCGGCTGGCACAGGATTTTATCGACGCTTTCCACCGTCTTGAATGTGCAAGAACAGGTCAGGCTCTGACATTGGTAATACGCCTCTTTTGTCCGTTCCGTGATATAGCGACTGGTGCGAGTATAGGACGCATGGGTGCACAGCGGGCAGCGCATCATGATTGGGCCCCTTTCTCTTGCAGCAGACGGCGTTTTTCCGCCAGTTCTCTTGCCACTTGCGTCCGGCGAATTGGGCTGCTTTGCAGTTCCGGCAATACGCCGGTTTCTTGCGGTATCGTCAGGCCAATCTCATTAAGCACCGGGTGGTCGATATTTTGCGTAGCCATGGTAGCGCGAATGCGGCCTTGTAGGGCGCCCTGTACCTGTAGCTCAATCATCCTCATCGGATTGTCCGCATAGACGCCGTAAGCCCGTGAAGCCAGTGCACACGCCTTGATAACGTCAGGGCTGATTAGCGCCTTGCTCAGCGCATCCACGGCCTGATGCATCGCGTGAGCTGCAAAGGTCGTGAGGGCGTCTTTGTGCGCGCTCACCACCTTCGGGGCTGTGCCGCCGCAGTTGAGGTGAAGCTGCATTTTGTCCAGCTCCATCTCCTCAATCAGTCCGTCGAACTCTTTCGCCAGCTCCCGCTTGGAAATCCGGCTGTGGTGTTGCGCTTGCAGTTCCGGCGTCATTTCTCCGCGCAGTTTGCGAAACAGGGTGCGCCACTGGCTTTCTGCCTCCTGGCTCTGCACTTCGGTGTCTTTCTTCTGTTGGTGGCAGCGGGCAATGCCTGTCACGACGTCGGTCAACGCCTGATAGTTTTTGTCGTGGGCGGCGCGAGCGTCACGCAGGGCTTGCAGTTTATCGGTGATGTATTTCGGTAAGGCGGTGGTGCTCATGGTCGTGTCTCCGGTGTCAGTCAATGTGAAGCTATTCTGCTGACCGCCGTACAACATCGCCATTCATCCCGGTTGGACTGTCCCCAGGACAACAGCCTTGAGCACTGATGACAAAACCATCAAGCCATTTTTAGTTTTACCTATAACTATTCACTACTGTTCACCTAAATAAAAAATATATATAAATCAGTAAATAATAGGGTGAACAGTTTTCTATAAACTCTTCACCCGGTGTTCACCACTGTTCACCCGGCCCACAACGACCTTTTCCCTGGCTAGCAGTGGTTAGTCTGTTTATACCTATTTATTAGCAATAAATTCATTGTTGAAAACTATGGAGTAATGTTGAGGAAGGGTGAGGAGTGGTGAGGATTGCTGAGCTATTATAATTTGTTGTTTTTATGAGCATTTCTTAATGAGCCACACAACAACGCCTTGTTGCCACTCCGGTAAATATTCACATAATAGGGCGCTACCGAAGTTCACACAGTCCCGGCCAGCGTTAGCCGGACACAAAGAGATAGCGTTTTATGTTGACCGTTTCCACCCCCACCCCATCCACCCCGTCGCCGGTTATTCCTGGCAGTTACACCCCGCGCGAACGCTTTATCCGCCTGCCGGAAGTGCTCTACACCACCGGTCTATCCCGCTCCACCGTGTACGAGATGATGAGCCGCCGGCAGTTCCCGGCCCAGGTCTCCCTCGGCGGTAAAAACGTCGCCTGGCTGGCCTCCGAGGTCGAGCAGTGGATGGACGAACGTATCGCTAACCGTCACCAGGGGGCCGCCGCATGATGCAGCTAACCTTGGGTCGCCAGCATTTCACCCTTGATGAGCGTGACGCGTTGTTTGTGGCGGAAGCTATCCTGTTGCAGCGTAAAGAGCCTGGCGTCGTCTTGCCGGAGCACCGCAGTGAAAAACACGGCGTTATTTGTCTGGCGAGTCGCCAGGCCGAGCCGCGTCTGTTCCGTGCCGGGCCGGTGCCGCTGACCTGCGCGGCTGCTGATACCCGCAACGACCAACTGACGGACTGTTGATCACTATGCGATCGATTGAACGTCCGGGGGCGTCTTACGGCTTGCCCCCACGTCCGGCTCTGAGCTATAGTCCCTCCGCTGTCGCAAAATCGGCAGCCGGGCGTAGGAACCCGTGTTACTTATTGGCGACACAACACGCGCCAGGCGTGTTTTTTTATGTCGTGGCCTTAGTGCGCTCATTTTTTGCGCGGTGGATGTTATGCTATCGCAGCAGTCAATCAATGGTGGCTCAGGCGGGGCAGCCTTCGGGCTGGCCGGTTTCCAATAAGGCCGGTATTCCTACCCCCGTCTGGGCTACCACCCATAAGTGTAGGAACTTCGGTGGTAGCAATAACCAATACTTATTGGAGGCTGCCACCATGGCTACGACCCTCACCCCAACTCACCCGACATTCTGCTTTTTGTTTGCGGCCGTACGCCGGTCTGCGCTGACGGCCTCACCGCGTATCGTGCGCACCGTGGCAGATAGCGAACGCAACGCCCGCCGCCTGCTGGCCCGTGATTACGTGTTGTCCTTTGCCGGTCGTCTGCCGGTTAAGGCGGTGGCATGAACACCCTGGCCGACCGTTACTACCGCGATACTCATTACCCTATCCCGCATGCCGATTTTCTGCGTCTCCAGCATGCGCACGCCACCGGCGTGCTGTTCCTTGACCTGCTGGATACCCTTGACCTCGGCGGGCAGCGCCCCGATGCCGTGCAACAGGCATCCTTTGCCTCGGTCATTGCCTTGCTGACTGACCAGCTCGGCCACGTCGTCAACACCTGTGAATCCCAAATTCTTGCCCGCATGGAGGCCACCGCCGCATGAACACTGCATCCTGTTTACCGATTGAAGTCCGTACCGCCGTTTTCCGCCGCGCCGTGGCGCAGGCCTATCTGGATACCTGCGCCTTTTACCGGGTGAGCCTCGGGTACACGCTGGACGAGCTGCAGATGACGATTGCCCTGCGTCTGGAGGGGCATTTTGTGCGTCAGTACGGCGCAGAGGACGGCATGGACATGGCGTGCACCCTGCTGAGCGACATGGTGCAGCCGGACGTTCTGGTGGCTGCGCCGCGCCTGACCGCGCTGGGGCAAAAGATGATGGACGAACTGTGCTGCGAGCGCCTGTCGGCGGCACAGCACGCCACCGTACACTGAGGAGAGAAAGGATGAG
The DNA here is from genome assembly GCF_029962605.1 of Serratia sarumanii. Lineage (NCBI taxonomy): Bacteria > Pseudomonadati > Pseudomonadota > Gammaproteobacteria > Enterobacterales > Yersiniaceae > Serratia > Serratia sarumanii. Next base: position 74,096 of record NZ_CP124750.1, read on the forward strand.
CGCCCACTTCGTTTCCCAGACCGTACGCACCGCCACCGGCCACTGGCCGGTGATACTCCCGGCCCTCGGCATCGCCTTGCAGCCGAACGGCAAGCCGCAGCCGTGTCCAACCTGCGGTGGCAAAGACCGCTTCCGTTTCGACAACCAGGACGGGCGCGGCACCTGGTTCTGCAATCAGTGCGGGGCCGGTGACGGCCTCAACCTGGTAGAAAAAGCCCTGTCGCTGTCAGCAAAGGCCGCCGCCGAACAGGTGGCTGCCGTGATGGGAGAAAACACCAACGGCCTGCCACCGGCCGCTGAGACTGGTCATTCAACGAAAGATAAGGCCGAGTCTCAGTGCAAGGCCGCGCGACAGGCACAGGCTCTGGTGGCTGCCGCTCAACGTCAGACCGGCAATGCCTACCTGAGCGCCAAAGGCTGGCCGGAGGCAGAAACCCTGACCTTGCAGGGCCAACCGCTGCGCGTTGGCGGTATCACCTTCCACCCCGGCGACCTGCTGTTGCCGCTGCACAATGCCGGGGGCGAGGTGGTTAACGTGCAGTTGATTAACGCCCACGGTGATAAACGCATGCTGGCAGGCGGGCAGATGAAAGCCGCCTGCCACACCCTCAGTGGGCCGGACAACGCGGTTATCTGGCTCACCGAAGGCTACGCCACCGGCCTCACCGTGCATCGCCTGACCGGTGAGACGGTGTGCGTCGCGCTGAGCGCCAACAACCTAGCGGCGGTGGCGCAGCAGCTGCGCAGCCATTACCCGGATGCGCGGTTGCTGCTGGCGGCCGATAATGACCGAAACGGCACCGGACAGACCCGCGCTGCCGAGGCGGCCACCCTCACCGGCGGTGTCCCGGCACTGCCGCCCTTGGAAGGAGACTGGAACGACGTTTATGGCCGGGAAGGGGCCGAGGCCACGCGCACCCAGCTACAGGCATTCAGCCAACCGCCGCAGCCGAGCCCGTTCGACACGCTGAGCGATGCTGACCTGAAAGCCATGAGCGCCAGCGAGAAGGCCGAACTGCTGGCCGAGCACTACGGCAACACCTTGGCCGTGCCACCGGTGGGGGAAGAGCTGTGCCGCTATACGCGCGGCGCCTGGCAGGTGCTGCCACAGCGACAGCTGAGCCGGGAAATTGCCGCGCTGTTCCAGAAGGTGCGCGCGCCGTTCTCCGCCGCCGGTATCAACAGCATTTTGGACCCCCTCAAGCTGATGGTGCCGCAAATGGGCGACCCGGTTCGCCGGTTGATAGGTTTTCGTAACGGGGTGTTTGATACCGTCAGCGGGCAGTTCAGCGCCCACCGCCAAGAGCACTGGCTGCGCACCGTCAACAGCGTGGACTACACCCCGCCGCGCGACGGGGAAAACTTGGCCGACCATGCGCCGCACTTCTGGCAGTGGCTGACGCGAGCCGCCGGATGCAACCACGACAAGCAGGAGCGCATTCTCGCGGCACTCTTTATGGTACTGGCCAACCGTTACGACTGGCAGTTGTTCCTCGAAGTGACCGGCCCCGGCGGCAGCGGCAAGAGCGTGATGGCGGCCATCGCCCGGCTGTTGGCCGGTGCCGATAACACCACCTCGGCCACCATTGACAACCTGGAGTCGGCGCGCGAACGTGCCAGCGTGGTCGGCTTCTCGCTGATAATTCTGCCCGACCAGGAAAAGTGGAGCGGTGACGGGGCGGGCATCAAGGCCATCACCGGCGGCGATGCGGTCGCCATCGACCCCAAATACCGCGACGCCTACGCGGCGCACATCCCGGCGGTGATTTTGGCGGTCAACAACAACCCGATGCAGTTCAGCGACCGCAGCGGCGGCATCTCGCGCCGCCGCGTTATTCTGCCGTTCCCGGAAGCTATCGCCCCCGAAGAGCGCGACCCGTTGCTATTGGCGAAGATCACCGAAGAGCTGGCCGTGATTGTGCGTCACCTGATGCAACGTTTCGCCAACCCGAATGACGCCCGCGTACTGCTTCAGGCGCAGCAGAGTTCGGCGGAAGCTCTGGAAATCAAACGGCATGCCGATCCGCTGGTCGATTTTTGTGGTTACCTGACGGTGCTCGGCACCCCGGAAGGGATGATGATCGGCAATGCCAACATCACCCCACCGAACCCGCGCCGCTATCTGTACCACGCCTACCTGTCGTTTATGGCCGCACGGGGGTATCAGCACGTGATGAACCTGACGGCGTTCGGCCAGGCGGTGCCGCAGACGCTGAAAGAGTATGAGCATACGCTGCTCAAACGCCGCACCAAGCAGGGAATACAAACCAACCTGATATTGAGCGAAGAGTGCGAAGCGGACTGGCTGCCTAAGTGCGGGGCGGTGTGACGGTGAGCGGGTCGATCGGCCGAGCCGATCAATAGGCCATTATTGATCTGCCGAACCCATTGGACGCTCAATCGCCGCGCCGCCTATAGTGGCAGTGACCCGAATACATGCAGCAACACCAGGGCATCCTATCGGCCGCTGAACGGCCAATATCATAACGACAAGCGCTCCCCAAACCGGCTCAGGCCGGTTTTTTTAAGCACTACGATCATTAAAATGTGATATTTCAACTGATTGATAAGTAAATAAATTGTTTTAAATGGATAGCTGGTATTTCGATGAGGTGCATGAAAAGTTCTTGATAGGAAAAAGGGGAGTGAAACCTCCCCTTTAATGGTCTATCAAGCGGCGTGCGGTAGTGAACGCCAGTGTGCGCATACATACTCTAAACGTCCTAAGCGACGGCGTACGTAAGAGCACACATGTACAACTTTTTGTTGATTCATATGAATCCCTCTATTGCATTAAGGAGGGATCTCTGGATATATAGGGGCCAGAAGAGTATAATCTTCGCGTCTTATCAAAGGTCATGCTCTGGGATTGAGACCTCCCGTGTAGCATCCTCGCTTGTTTAATATTCCACTATTAACCAAGCTCTAGCCCCAAGGATAGCCATTTTCGTTCCACCGATAATGGCTATTTTTCTTTGCGAACTCCTTTAAACGGAGTCCCATCCGATTTCACATCGATGAATCGTCCTGTATCAGTATCTCGCTTAACCCAATGACCCGAGGGGGTTTGGCACTGGCTGCGATCCCGTACCGCACCAATTCGATGTCCATCACCATATGGTTTGTTGACTGCCATGATATGTCCTTCCTATGTGCGTGGCATTATTGCCGATTGTCAGTATACCAACGGCGCAGAATTGATCAAGCATTAATCGAATCAAAATGATCTCATAAATGGAACAAAAACGATCTGATGTGTGTCATAATGTCTACATGTAGTGTTTTCTATTGATTTTTTCACCAAGAGGGTGTGGCGATTATGAACCCGATATCTAGTTTTATACCCCATGGCCGTGACAGGCTGAAATACATAGAGTTTTCACTCATCTTTAAAGGGGAGGTGTCAAGAGCGAACCTCATGGATACATTTGGTATCAAAGAGGCGTCTGCTACAAGAGATCTGAATCAATACATTGAGTTAACTAATGAAAAGAACAGTTTTTTTGATAAAAAGTCTAAAAAACATGTAATTAGAGATGAAACTTTCTCTCCACACTTTGAGCTTACTGACATAGACGCACTTTGCTGGTTAAAGGCGGAGAAAGTTGATAAGAGTGAACAGTATTATACTTACAGATGCCAAAGGATAAATTTGCCTTCGCAAAGAGAGTTTGCTCCAATTACTAGAGCGATCACGCAGAAATCGAAGGTGGAGATTGAATATCTATCGGTTGATAATGGTATTTCTAAAAGAATTATTACACCACACAGTCTTTTTGATGATGGGTTAAAGATATATATAAGAGCATTTGATAGCAATAGAAAGAAATTCTTAAACTTTTCACCATCAAGAGTGGTTTCCTCTAAACTACTTGACTCAAAGCTAGGTGAAGGCGAAAAAATTGAGGATGATGAAAAGTGGAATTTATTCATTGAGTTAGATATTGTTCCTCATCCAGGTATAAAGGTGAAAGAGACAATAGAATATGAATATAAAATGATTAGAGGAATGCTAAAAATAAAAGTAAGAGAGGCAACGGCTGGGTTTTTTCTGAGGTCATGGAATGTTGATTGTTCTCCTGACGCTACGCTTTCCCCCAAAGTGTATCATTTGCATTTAAATAATGTTAAAAATTTTGAGGGGTCTGAAATGCTATTTATTGCCCCAACATCTTGGTGAGTTATAATATTTACGCTATACTCACGGCGATAAAGTATACTCGCTGATATGATAAAAATATTTAAAACCGGCTCTGTCCGGTTTTTTTTGTGCCTGAGGTTCAGACTGTTCACCCTGTAGGTGAACAGTTGTGTACACTGAGAAGGTAGCTATACACTCGCTAATGCATTGAAATTAAAATAGAAAACAAAAAAGTGTATAGGGTGAACAGTTTTGCGATAAATCTTTTTTGTAAGTGGAGTAAGCGCCGGTATTGGCTGTAATTTAAACAACTCTGAATGTAGCGGTAACAAGTATGTATATGTGTGTGTATACTATGGCTGGGTGATGCATAATTATTTTATTTAAAAAAGTGACTTGCGTTGCTTTTAGTGCTCCTGTGATCTTCCGCCAATCAATATCTCCCAATCTCCCCTGTGATTGTCGGCTCCGGTAGGGGTAATTTACTCCTCTCATTTTGTGATAGTGCGGCTTGTGTGGGTAGAAGAAACGTTCATGAAGAAGGACTACGAGGCGGTAAGCCTTGACGTAAAAACCGCTTACGCGGCCTTTTTATTTCTGAGGAACAGGGCAAGCAGATACAGGGCGCCCAGCGGCACGGCCATGACATAACAGAATGCATAATACAGGATCAGCACGCCATTTTTGCCTATGGTATCGGCGAACAGTCCGCGGTGCCAAAATTCTTCACTCGTGAACCGCAGGGCGGCCGTTTCAATGCCTTTTTTAGCACAGGGATACAGTAAAAAGCTCAGAATGGAGAGGATCAACGAAAGTGCGATATTCACCATGTCCTGGAAAGAATAGATGTAATAAAGCGCGGTAAAAAAATAGGCCGCTCCCCACACCTGACTTTTCCAATAATACGCTTTGGTCATTTGTGCCTCCCTGGGCATGAGTTCCTTTCTGTTTCGTGCTTGGCGAAATGGAATACCGATGCCATTGCCCGCGTCGCGCGGTTTACCCAAGACGTCTGAGTATGCGCAGGGCTTCGGCAAAATGCCATGTTACCGGCTTATCTGGCAGGCGTATTTGGGTTCTGCCGCGAGCGTCTTCTCTCCCCAACACCTAACCCCTTCACTCCCTTTGCAAAAAGAACTGCTTGATGGTCTGCCGCAGCCAGCGGTGCGCCGGATCGCGATCGAGGCGCGGATGCCAGGCCTGCACGATGAACACCGATTCCAGCTCGAGCGGCAGCTCGATCTCTGCTAACGGCAGGTGGATGTTGCTCACCCCCTGCAGCACGTGGCGCGGCAGCGGCAGGATAAAGTCCGATTTCATGGTCAACATCATCGCCGAATGAAAGCCCGGCAGGGTCAGGGCGACGTTGCGCTGCAGGCCGAGATCGCGCAGCGCATCGTCGATCGGCCCCTGGGTGCGCCCGCGGCGGGAGACGCTGATATGCGGGTAATGGGTCAGGGTTTCGGGCGTTACCCGGCCAATGATCGGGTGCCCCGGCCGCACCAACGCCTGAAAGGTGCTGGTGAACAGGCTCTGCGTCTTGATTTCCGGGTGCCAGTCGCGTGAGGAACCGATCACCAGATCCACCTTGCCGCTGCGCAGCGCGTCATCCTCGCCGTCGCTTTCGGCGATAAACTTCAGGCCGCTCAGCGGCGCCATGTCCCGCAGCGTCTCCAGCAAGCCGCCTGCCAGCGCGCCGATAAAAATGTCGTTGGCGCGAATGGTGAAGGTTCTGGTCAGCTTGCCGGGCTCGAAGGATTCATTCGGCGCGATCAGCGTGGCAGCCTGCTCGATGATCTCGCCGAGCTGGCGTTTCAACTCCAGCGCACGCGGCGTCGGCACCAGATGCTTACCGGCTCTGACCATGATCGGGTCGTCGAACTGCCGGCGGATGCGCCCCAGAATGCGGCTCATCGCCGGCGCGCTCAGATTCATCTTCTCGGCGGCGCCGCTCACGCTGCCTTCTTCCAGCAGCAGATTCAGCGCATAGATCAGGTTGAAATCAATTTTTTGCGGCATGGCCTCTCCGGTGGTGGTGCGCTCAATGGATTGCGTTTTGTGCAACTAGTTAATTACATCATTTCATTTTAAACAATCGAAGTAAGCCCGGATACTGCCCACGACAACAAAGATTGAGGCTGAAACAGCAGGAGTGGGGAATGGTTGAGGTGTCTGTTACGCCGCACCAAAAAAATCGATGGCTCGCCAGCGCCGGCGAAATCAACGGCCGAACCTGGCTGGGGTTGTTCGGCGTGTTTTTGGCGGTGATGGCCAGCGGCGTGGGGGAAAACGCCAGCAAGTTCGCGCTGGCGGATATACAGGGCGGCATGCTGCTGAGCTTCGATGCCGGCAGCTGGCTGACCACCTGTTATGTCACCGGCTTTGTGATCGGTTCCGGGTTTACGCCCTGTTTTTGGCCGACCTTTTCGCTGCGCCGGGTGGCGTTGACGATGTGCGGCATTTACCTGGCCGGTGGACTGCTGACGCCCTGGTTGGGAGAACAGTATGGCGTGCTGCTGGCGGTGCGCAGCCTGCAGGGCTTCGCCGGCGGCGCGTTGCCGCCGATGCTGATGACGGTGGTGTTGCGTTTTATGCCGCCGCTGATCAAGGTGCTGGGGCTGGGCGCCTATGGCTGGGTCTCCGCCTGGAGCGCCACGCTGGGCGCCACTGCCGCCGCCTTTGCCTTTCACTGGGGCTGGAGCGGTTACTTCTATTGGAACCTGCCGCTGATGGCGATCGCCGCCGTGTGCATCGGTTACGGCCTGCCGCAGGATCCGTTGCGGCTGGAGCGCCTGCGGCAGTTCAACTGGCGCGGCCTGCTGCTCGGCGGCATGGCGCTCGGCATGCTGACGATGGGCATCTCACAGGGGGAGCGCCTCGACTGGCTGAACTCACCGCTGATCTACGTTTTATTGTTGGGCGGCGGCGGATTATTGGCATTATTTCTGATGAATGAATGGTATCACCCGCTGCCCTTTTTCAATTTGCAGTTATTAAGCAAAAGGAATTTGTCCTTCTCCCTAATTACGCTGGGTGGCGTGCTGTTAATTATGGTGTCGCTGGTCAATATCACGTCGGGATATTTAGCCGCGATTCAGGGCTATCGTCAGGAACAAACCTCCGACTTAATGCTGTGGGTAGCGTTGCCGCAATTAATTACGCTGCCAATTGTCGCCATGATATGCAATACGCCGCGGGTGGATTGCCGCTGGGTGCTGGCGATCAGCCTGCTGTTGATGGCCACCGCCTGCGTGCTGGCCGCCCAGCTGACGCCGGAATGGAACGGCGACACGTTTCGCGTTATCGCGTTGTTGCAGGCGGTCGCTCAACCGATGGCGATCATCCCCCTGTTGATGCAGGCGACCGGCGGGCTGTTGCCGACCGACGGGCCGTTTGCGGCGGCCTGGTTCAACGCGGTGAAGGGTTTCGCCGCCACCGCGGCCGGCGGCGCCATCGCGCTGCTCAGCCGGCAGCGCGGGGACTATCACGCCGGCACGATCGCCGACGGTTTTGGCTCGGCCTACAGCCGCGCATCGGGGACGGCGGAGCAGCTGGCACAGCTTGCCGCTCGGCAGGGCCACGTGCTGGCCAGCGCCGATCTTTATCTGTTGGTTGCCGGCCTGGCGTTATTACTGACCGCGCTGATTTTATTTATGCCGACCCGTATTTATCCGCCGCGTTCGGTCGCCGCCTGACATTTTATCATCAGAAATAAATATTAAGTGGAGTCACTTTTATGGCTAACAAGAAAGTCGCCGTCGCCGTATTGGCGGTTACCGTTATTACGCTGGGGTTATTAATCAATAAATTCTTTATTAAAGAAACACAGCAGAATACCAACGACGCCTATATTCGCGCCGATATCTCGCGTATTTCTCCGCAGATTGCCGGTGAAATTGCGCAGGTGTTGGTCAGGGACAACCAGTGGGTCAAACAGGGTGAATTGCTGGCGGTGATCGACCCGCGTGAATTCAACGTCGCGCTGGCGCAGGCGACGGCGCAGGAGCAATCCGCCCGCGCCCGGCAGGACGACGCCAGGGCTAACCTCACCCGCCAGAGTGCGCTGATCGCCGCCGCGCAGGCGGAGCGGCAGGCGGCGCAGGCGGAGCTGGCGTTTGCGCGCCAGGAGCAGAACCGCTACCAGAGAATGGCCAGCAGCGGCGCGGGCTCCCAGCAGGCGGCGCAGCAGGCGACAACGCGGGTGCACACGCTTTCCGCCAATGTGGCGCAGGCGGAGGCGACGCTCAAAGCGGCGCGAAACATGGAGCAGGTGCTGCAAGCCAAGCTGGCGGACAGCGATGCCGAGCTGATGCTGGCGCAGGCCAAGAAAGCGATGGCCGAGCTGAACCTGTCTTACACCCGAATCACCGCGCCGATCGGCGGCGTGGTCGGCAAGAAAAGCCTGCGGGTCGGGGAGTTCGTCAAACCGGGCGATGCGCTGCTGGCCATCGTGCCGCAGGACAAGCTGTACATCATCGCCAACTACCAGGAAACCCAGCTGGAAAACATTGCGCACGGGCAGTCGGTGGACATCCATATCGATACCTTTCCCGGCCAAACGCTGAAAGGGCAGGTGGACAGCATTGCGCCGGCTTCCGGCGTCAGCTTCGCGGCCGTGGCGCCGGAGAACGCCACCGGCAACTTCACCAAGATCGTTCAGCGCATCCCGGTGAAGATCGTGTTTGATAGCAACAAGGAGCACGCCGCCTTGCTGAGCGCCCTGCGCGTCGGGATGTCCGCGGACGTCAGCATCAATACGCTGGACGGAGGCCTGCAATGAACAGAGCCGTGATCCCGCTGCTGTTGATTGCGCTGAGCGGCTGCCGGGCGGTAGGGCCGGACTACGCTCGGCCGCAGAACGCGCTGCCCAATAACTGGGGCGAGCAGGCCGGCGGCGGAGCGCTGCCGGTGGCCTGGTGGTCGATATTCAACGACGCGCCGCTGTCGCAACTGGTGCAGCGCGCGGCGGCCGGCAACCTGGATCTGCAGCTCGCCACGGCGCGCATGCAGCAAAGCCGCGCCCTGCTGGGCGTGACCGAGGCGGCGCTGATGCCGGATCTGAGTCTGGACGGCGCCTATCAGCGCCAGCGCGCCACCTCGGTGGGCAGCATGGATCCGTCCGGCAACGGCGGAGAGGCGGATTATAACCTCTGGCGCGGCGGATTCAGTGCCAGCTGGGAGCTGGACATGTGGGGCAAGCTGCGTCGCGCGTCGGAAAGCGCGCGCGCCGGCTTCGCCGCTTCGCAGGAGAATCGGCGCGCGCTGCTGACGTCGGTGACGGCGGAGGTGGCGAGCGATTATCTGCGCCTGCGCGCCACGCAGCAGCAGCTGGCGGTGGCGCAGGAAAACCGCGCCACGGCGCTACGCACGCTGCAGCTGACGCAAAGCCGTTATCAAAGCGGCGCGGGCAACGAACTGGATATCGATCAGGCGCAGGTGCAGTTGGCGCAGGTGGATGCCCTGCTGCCGACGCTGGTCGATCGGCAGGAACGCTTGATCAACGCCATCAGCCTGCTGTTGGGCGAGCGGCCGGGCGCGCTGAAAGCGATGTTGTCGCCGACGGGGCCGCTGCCGACGCTGGCGCGCGCGGTGCCGATGGGCGTGCCGTCGGATCTGGCGCTGCGCAGGCCGGATATTCGCGAAGCGGCGGCGCGTTTGCATCAGGCGACCGCCGAGATCGGCGTCGCCACCGCCGACTACTATCCGCGCATCACGCTGACCGGCAACGCGGGCTATCAGGCGCTGGCGCTGGCGGATATGGGCAGTTGGTCCACGCATACCTTCGCCATCGGCCCCACCCTGTATCTGCCGCTGTTCGACGGGGGGAAAATCACCCAGCGGGTACGCCTGAGCGAATACCGGCAGCAGGAAATGGCCATCGCCTACCAGCAAACGGTGCTGCGCGCCTGGCACGAGATCGACGACGCGCTTTCCGGCTATCGCGCCCAGCAGCGCCGCCAGACGCACTTGGCCGAGGCGCTGGCCGCCAACCGGCACGCGTTTGCGCTGGCGCGCGACAGCTATCTGAACGGCGCCAGCGATTTTATCCATGTTCTGAGCACGCAGCGTGCGCTGCTGGATCTGCAGTCCGCGCAAATTGTTTCTCAGGAGGAGACGGCGATCGCCGTGGTGAATATCTATCGAGCGCTGGGCGGTGGCTGGGAACACACCTATCCGTCTGCGGCGCCACAGGAGAAGGCTGATGCACAACACGCTGAATAAAATTGTCGATGAGATGCTGGAAAGGGACACCCGCCGCAAACGGGAGGCCCGGGTGAGCGCCGTGCGGCAAGTCACCGCCCGGATCCGCCGCATCACGTTGAGCGGCGACGATGTGGATAAGTTTATCGCCGATCCGCGCGCGCAGGAACCGGCCAGCTGGGTCAAGGTGTTCTTCCCGTGGCGCGACACGCTGGCCGGACGGGCTTACACCCTGAGCGGCATCGACAAACTCGCCCGCACCTTCGATATCGACATGGTGCTGCACGGCGAAGGCCCGGCGTCGAACTGGGCGCGTGACGCGATGCCGGGCGACAAGCTGGGGTTCGCCGGCCCTTGCTCCGGCGGCTTTCGTCTGTTGCCGCAAACCCGCTGGCTGCTGTTGCTGGGCGATGAGACCGCGCTGCCCGCCATGCGCACCATCCTCGCCTCGCTGTCTGCCCCGTTGCCGGTGCTGTGGTTCGCCGAAGTGGGCGATGCGCAGGAGATTCAGGACGTCGATTACTCCTTTTTGCAGGTGAACAGCTGGCAAATCCGCACCCGACATTTCGACAGTGTGATGAACAGCCCGCTGGTGCAGGCCGTCAGCCATTGCGAGCTGCCGCCCGGCGAAGGGCAGGTGTGGCTGGCCTGCGAACACCAGGTCGCCGCCTATCTGAAGGCGCGCTTTATCAACGAAATGGGCATTTCCCGCGCTGCGCTGTTTGCCAAGGGTTATTGGAAAAAGGGCGAAGCCAACTTCAAGGGTGCGATTTAACTCGGGCGAATGAGGGTTGTTATGATTGAGAGAGTGTTATTGGCGGTGGACTGTTTTGAACACAGCGGCAATGCCCTGGATTTTATGGCGCGTCTGCAAGGCAGCATCGGCGGCGTGATCGTACTGACGGTGGTAGACAATGCCTTCACGCTCAGCCGCAGCGGCCTGCGTTTCGACAGCGACGAGCGCGAGGAATATCCCGCCGCCCAGCGCGAAGAGGCACTGGCGGAAAAGCAGGTCGGGCAGGTGACGCGGGCGCTGAAACAGATGGGCTTCAACGCCCAGGGGCTGCTGGCCGCCGGGGCGCCCATCGAGGTGATCCCGGAACAAATGGCGCTGTTTAACTGCGATTTGCTGATCATCTCGCACCGCCACCTGTCTTCGTTGGGGCGCTGGTTGAACGCCTCCGTCACGCGCGGCCTGCTGGATGAGATTGGCCAACCGGTATTGGTGATCCCGCGCTAAGCTATGGGTAAGGGCAGCCGCATGCGGCTGCGCGCGTTCGGCGACGAAGGCCGTACATACCGGAGGTCAACATGCGAAGCCTGGAAGATCAACTTGCCGCTTATGCCGCCTACCACCGCGATGCGCGCAATATCGCCACGCATTTTATCGGCATCCCGCTGATCGTCGTCAGCCTGCTGGCGCTGCTCTCCCGGCCGGCGTGGGGGGCGGGAGGGCTGCCGTTTTCACCGGCCTGCGCGGTGGTTATCGTCGCGGCCCTCTATTACCTGCGGCTGAGCCTGCGCCTTGGCATCATGATGCTGGCGTTGCTGCTGCTGTGCCTCGTGTTCGGCGCCTGGGTGGCGTCGCTGTCGACGGCGGCGTGGCTGAGCATCGGCATCGGCGGTTTCGTCATCGGCTGGCTGTTTCAGTTTGTCGGGCACTTCTGGGAGGGGAGAAAACCGGCGTTTATGGACGACGTGACGGGCCTTATCATCGGCCCGCTGTTCGTGCTGGCGGAAGCCTGCTTCCTGGCCGGCGGGCTGCGCGAACTGCAACGGAACATCGAAATGCGTGCGGGCAAAGTGCGCAATGCAAAGCGCTAAACGAGGCGATTCCGATAGTCAGATGAAGAGCCTCTTTCAAAGAAAGAGGCTGAATGGGTTCAGATTAGGCGTGTTGGATCAATTTCCAGGTGACGCCTTTGCCGCCATAGGGGGGCATGATATTGCCTTTGGCGATTGGCGCTGTGGTTGAGGGTTTGCCAACCACTTCCCAGACACCGCTTTCCGGGCATTTCTGTCCTGTTGAGGCGGTAGTACCAATAGGTGACTTAGACATACGATCTTTCCTTAATCAAAGCGGCGCCACCATAGCGCCGGGCATAAAGATATTTACATGTTCGCTTATATATTCAACCCATAGGGGAGAATATGGAAGATAGGCATATTTTCTCTTTCTTATTTGGATTCTTTGACTTTTTTATTTACGTTTTTAATTTTTAAATATCAACCCATTTATCATTTTAATCTATGAATTGTAATTATTTTTGAATTTAATTGTTTTGGAGGCTATCTGTAAAATGCTTTCAATTTCATTATGTTAGTTTGTTTTTGTGTATTCTGATATCAATGGTGTTTATTTGGCTTATATAATTCACTTCAGAATTATATAAGAATTGATTTTGTTGGTTACATTCATTGCGTGTATATAAGTGAGTTGGTAGGGCAAGGGTTTTCCATGCTATCGCCGATAACGCATAATCAGTAAGGAATATCGTTGGTTTTTCATTGGATTTATCCGGACATGGTATGCGGAGGTTAAATACCCCAAGTGCAGAGTGATTCCCCTCGGCGCTTATCCTTCAGACGCATTAACGCCATTCTCCGCACGCATCGCCGCGATCGCGGTAAAGCAACCTTGATGCCCAATGCCGATCTCACCTCCTCACTTTTAACAAATTTGCAAAAGTCTTTTAGCCTCCCGCCTGCTTATCTTTGGTGTGATCAATGTCATACTTTCGGCATCTTAACTGTTCCCGCGCTTCGGCAGCGGTAAACCGGAGTTGTTGCATGAAAGTGAATTATCCCTTGTTAGCGCTGGCGGTAGGGGCGTTCGGCATCGGCACTACCGAATTCTCTCCCATGGGCTTGCTGCCGACCATCGCCAAAGGGGTGGACGTCTCCATTCCGATGGCCGGCATGTTGATCAGCGCCTACGCCGTCGGCGTGATGGTCGGCGCGCCGCTGATGACGCTGCTGTTGTCGCACCGGGCGCGCAGAAGCGCGCTGATTTTCCTGATGGCGATCTTTACTCTGGGCAACGTGCTGTCGGCCATCGCGCCGGATTACACCACCCTGATGCTGTCGCGCATCATCACCAGCCTGAACCACGGCGCCTTCTTTGGCCTCGGTTCGGTGGTGGCCGCCAGCGTGGTGCCGAAAGAGAAACAGGCCAGCGCCGTAGCGACCATGTTTATGGGCCTGACCATCGCCAATATCGGCGGGGTGCCTGCCGCGACCTGGCTGGGTGAAACCATCGGCTGGCGCATGTCGTTCCTGGCGACGGCCGGGCTGGGCGTGATCGCCATGCTGGGGCTGTGGTTCTCGTTGCCGAAAGGCAGCGCCGGGGCGCGCCCTGACGTCAAGCGCGAGCTGTCGGTGCTGGTGCGCCCGCAGGTGCTGACCGCGCTGCTGACGACCGTGCTGGGGGCGGGCGCGATGTTCACGCTCTATACCTACATCTCGCCGGTATTGCAGCACATCACCGAGGCGACGCCGCTGTTCGTGACGGTGATGCTAGTGCTGATCGGCGTCGGTTTCTCGATCGGCAACTACCTCGGCGGCAAGTTCGCCGACCGTTCCGAGAGCGCGACGCTGAAGGGCTTCCTGCTGCTGTTGGTGGCCATCATGCTGCTGATCCCGCTGCTGGCGCGCAGTGACATCGGCGCGGCGGTGAGCATGGTGATTTGGGGCGCGGCGACCTTTGCCGTGGTGCCGCCGCTGCAGATGCGCGTGATGCGCGTGGCCAGCGAAGCGCCGGGGCTGTCGTCTTCGGTCAACATCGGCGCTTTCAACCTGGGCAATGCGCTGGGCGCCGCCGCCGGTGGCGCGGTGGTCTCCGCCGGTTTGGGCTACAGCTTCGTGCCGGTGATGGGGGCGATTATCGCCGGGTTGGCGCTGCTGTTGGTGTTGTTCACCAGCCGCACCGCTGCAAAAGTCGTTTACGCCAACGGCTAAATACGCAGATGCGGCGGGCCTGCTCGCCGCACCTACTCAAAGCCGAGCAGGCTGAACGCATCGTCCTGCGGGGCGTAACCCAGCAGGCGACGGGTCTCTACCAGCGATAAACGCGTGTAGCGGTTATTGGAAACCCCGTGCACCACCGCATATTGCACCCCTTCGACGCGAATGCAGCGCTCCAGCAGATCGGCGGCGTCGCGATGGCTGAGGAACGCGCTCATGTCGCGAGCGCTGAGCCGATCGCCCGGGCTGAGGGTGGTGAAGTTGGCGATGCGCACCGACAGGGCGGAAAGCCCTTCCTGATGGGCGAAGTAGGCGGCGATGCCTTCGCCGAAGGCTTTGCTGGCGCCGTACAGGTTCTTCGGCTTCGGCGCGTCGTCTGGGCGGATTTGGTAATCGAGCGGATAGCCTTCCACCGCCTGCGCGCTGCTGGCGAACACCACCCGGCGGCAGCCGGCGTCTTTCGCCGCGCGGAAGATATTGAAGGTGCCGAGAATGTTGTTGTCCATCAACGAGCCGCAGAAGTCGGCATCGGGGGAGGGATCGGCCGCCAGATGCAACACGGTGTCGATATTGGCGCAGGCCGTGCGGCAGGCATCGAGATCGGCGATGTCGAAGCTGATGACTTCGTCGCCCGGCTGCCGATCGCTCAGCAGGCTGATGTCTCGTTCCGCCAGGCGCAGCGCGTAGCGATCGCCCATCGCCAGACGAAACGCCGTGGCTACCCGGCCGCCGGCGCCGGTGATCAGAATCCGTCCCAACTCAGTCCGCAACGTCATGGTCGCTGTCATCCCTACAATCGATTACGCGTTGACCAGTAATAATCGCCCGCGTGACTTTTGTCCAGTCGTTTTAATTAGTCTATCTGATGTTTTTGTCGCCATCGTCAATTGCGCACGGTGATTTTTGCGCGGGTGAATATCGTGGGATGTTAACGATGCGCAATCAGGTTTGGCGATCTATTTACCTTATGGATTGCGGGTTGTGACGAAAAAACGAGGACTGGCAGTGGATGAGCGAGCGCTTTGCTTTCGCTTGATAGTGAATTATTAGGTTAGTTAATCTTATGTTTTTGGGCGAAGCGGAGCGGTACTCCGCCACCCCTTTCCATTCTATCGCCTGCGCGATATATCACCGTGGCGCTGAAGCCGATAGAGGGCGGCAGGCCTTATTTGCCACCCCGGGACGGTTTTGCCCACCCGATCACAGTTCGGCAATTTGCCGGCGCAAAGGCTTGCGCCGGCAAAATCCGCGGTGTTAACGTCATAACTCAACCGATTTAGGGTTGTTACTGCTACGGCAGGCAAAACCTAAACCTCGCGTTTCTGTTCCCCGATGGGGCAGAGGCCGCGAGGTTTAGGTTTTTTTTTGCGCCGAATTCCGCCTCAGCGCCAGGCCAGTGCGGGGAGGGGAGCGGCAGAACGCGAAGTCTAAGGATAACTGTATGAAATATGACACATTAGCCAGTGAGATTTTGGCCGGCGTCGGTGGCCGCGACAATGTGAAAAGCCTGGTGCACTGCGCCACCCGCCTGCGTTTCAAGCTGCGCGATGACACTCGCGCCAACGCGGCAGCGCTGAAGAAAAATCCTGGCGTCATCATGGTGGTAGAGAGCGGCGGCCAGTTCCAGGTGGTGGTGGGCAACCACGTGGCGGAGGTGTTCGACGCGGTCAACCGGGTTGGCGGATTGGCCGACGGCGCGCCGAGCGACGACGCGGGCGGCAAAAAAGACAACCTGCTCAGCCGCTTTATCGATCTGGTGTCCGGCATTTTCACCCCGCTGCTCGGGGTGATGGCCGCTTCGGGGATCCTGAAAGGCTTCCTGGCGCTGAGCCTGGCCTGCGGCTGGCTGCTGGAGAGCGGCGGCACCTTCAAAATGCTGTTCGCCGCCAGCGACTCGCTGTTCTACTTCTTCCCGATCATGCTCGGCTACACCGCCGGGAAAAAATTTGGCGGCAACCCCTTCGTCACCATGGCGATCGGCGGCGCGTTGACGCATCCGCTGATGATGGCGGCGTTCGAAGCGGCGCAGCAGCCGGGGGCGGTGCGCGAGTATTTCTTCGGCATTCCGCTGACCTTCATCAACTACAGCTCGTCGGTTATCCCGATCATCTTCGCGGCCTGGGTATCCTGCCGCCTGGAGCCGCTGTTTAACCGGATGATCCACAGCGCGCTGCGCAATTTCATCACGCCGCTGCTGTGCCTGGCGATCACCGTGCCGTTGACCTTCCTGCTGATCGGCCCGGCGGCGACCTGGCTCAGCCACCTGCTGGCCAACGGCTATCAGAGCATTTACGCCTTTAACCCGATCGTTGCCGGCGCCTTTATGGGGGCGATGTGGCAGGTGTGCGTGATCTTCGGCCTGCATTGGGGGTTGGTGCCGTTGATGATCAATAACCTGAGCGTGCTGGGGCGTGACACCATGGTGCCGCTGCTGTTGCCGGCGGTGATGGGGCAGGTCGGCGCCACGCTGGGCGTGATGCTGCGCACCCGCGACGCCAAACTGCGGGCGCTGTCCGCTTCGGCCATCGGCGCCGGGATTTTCGGCATCACCGAACCGGCGGTGTACGGCGTCACGCTGCCGAACAAACGCCCGTTCATCTTCGGCTGCATCGGCAGCGCGCTGGGCGGTGCGGTGATCGGCTACTTCCAGACCTCGGTCTACTCGTTCGGCCTGGTGAGCGTATTCACCTTCGCGCAGATCATCCCCGACGGCGGCATCGACGCCACGGTATGGGGCGCGATCGGCGGCACCCTGCTGTCGTTCGTGTTCGCCGCGCTGGCCAGCTACCTGTTCGGCGTCGCGCCGACGGAAGAGACGGCGCAGCCTGAAGCCGCCGCCCCGCTTAACCGCAAACAGGCCATCCTCAGCCCGATCGCCGGCGACATCGTGCCGCTGGATCAGGTGAACGACGCGACCTTCGCCAGCGGCCTGCTGGGGAAAGGGGTGGCGATCGCGCCGCAGCAGGGGCGCGTGGTGGCGCCAGTGAGCGGCAGCGTGGCGTCGCTGTTCAAAACCAAACACGCCATCGGTATCGAATCGGACGACGGCGCGGAGATTCTCATCCACGTCGGCATCGATACCGTGAAGCTGGACGGGGCGCATTTCACCGCCCACGTGCGGGAAGGCGAGCGGGTCGCCCCGGGCGATCTGCTGATCGAGTTCGACCAGGCGGCGATCCATGCCGCCGGCTATGACACCACCACGCCGATCATCATCAGCAACAGCGATGACTACGTGGACGTGTTGACCAGCGGCCTGTCTCCGGTGCAGGAACAGGCGCCGCTGCTGACTTTATTACGTTAATTGAGGAGCAAGCGATGAACGGCAAGTTTCCGCAACATTTTCTGTGGGGCGGCGCGGTAGCGGCGAACCAGGTAGAAGGCGCGTATCAGGCCGACGGCAAGGGGCTGTCGACCTCCGATCTGCAGCCGCAGGGCATCTTCGGCGCCATCACGCCGCGCACGGAGGGCGACAGCGGCATCAAGGACGTGGCGATCGATTTCTATCATCGTTACCCGGAGGATATCGCGCTGTTCGCCGAAATGGGTTTCAAGTGCCTGCGCACCTCGATCGCCTGGACGCGCATTTTCCCGCAGGGCGACGAAGAGACGCCGAACGAAGCCGGGCTGGCGTTCTACGATCGGCTGTTCGACGAGATGGCGAAGTACGGCATTCAGCCGCTGATCACGCTGTCGCACTATGAGATGCCTTACGGCCTGGTGAAGCACTACGGCGGCTGGGGCGATCGGCGCACCATCGATTTCTTCGAACGCTATGCGCGCACCGTGTTCGAACGCTACAAGCACAAGGTCAAACACTGGCTGACCTTTAACGAGATCAACATGTCGCTGCACGCGCCTTTCACCGGCGTCGGCCTGCCGCAGGAGAGCGACAAGAGCGCCATCTATCAGGCGATCCATCATCAGCTGGTGGCCAGCGCCAAAGCGGTGAAGGCCTGCCACGAGATCGTGCCGGAGGGCAAAATCGGCAACATGCTGCTGGGCGGCATTCTGTATCCGCTGAGCTGCAAGCCGGAAGATCTGCTGGAAACCCAGCGGCAAAACCGCGACTGGCTGTTCTTCGGCGACGTGCAGGCGCGCGGCTATTACCCGGCCTATATGCAGCGTTTTTTCCGTGAAAACGGCATTCAGGTGGCGATCACCGAGGAAGATCGGCAAACGCTGCGCGAAACCATCGATTTCATCTCGTTCAGCTACTACATGAGCGGCTGCGTCACCGCCGATCCGGAGCAATACGAGACGGCGCGCGGCAACATTCTCGATATGGTGCCGAACCCGCATCTGGCCAGCTCGGAGTGGGGGTGGCAAATCGACCCGATCGGGCTGCGCTACCTGCTCAACGTGCTGTACGACCGCTATCAGAAGCCGCTGTTCATCGTCGAGAACGGACTGGGCGCCAAAGACCGCGTCGAAGCCGACGGCAGCATCCACGACGACTACCGCATCAACTACCTCAATGACCATCTGGTGCAGGTGGCGGAAGCGATCGACGACGGCGTCGAGGTGATGGGCTACACCAGCTGGGGGCCGATCGATCTGGTCAGCGCCTCGAAGGCCGAAATGTCGAAGCGCTACGGCTTCATTCACGTCGACAGGGACGATGCCGGCAACGGCAGCCTCGCGCGCCGCCGCAAGAAGAGTTTCTTCTGGTATCGCGATGTGATCCACAGCAACGGCGCCAGCCTGAAAGACCGACGCTAACCTCTAAGCCCGGCGGCAAGCGCCGGGCGTTAACCTAACGTTATTCGCTGCTATTCATGATGGGAAATTCTCTCCCAGGGAATGCTGTTGCCCGCAGTCAGCCGTTATGCGGAGAAATATAATAATGATGAAAAGCTTATTACCTCGTTCCATGACCCTGGCGGCGCTGGCGCTGCTCTGTAGCCAGGCGCAGGCGGAAACGCTGCAAACCGGCAAGGACGTCGAAGCCCCCACCGCCAAGTGGGAAGGGGTGGCGCTCGGCTTTGAACCGCCGCAGCCCGGGCTGTTGGGGGATATGCTGGGGATCAGGCCGATCCTGGAGGATCACGGTTTCCACTATAACCTCGGCTACCTCAGCCAGCTGTCGTATAACGCCGGCGGCGGTTACAACCACGATAAACAGGCGTCGTACATCGACCAATTCTCGCTGACCTTCAGCCAGGATTTGCAGGCGCTGACCGGCATTCCGGACGCGGCGATCGAAGGCAATATCGTCAACCGCAACCATGACAACAACCTGACCCGCGATCGCTTGCAGGATCCGCGCGTCGGCCTGACCGATCTGTCGCAGGAGAGCTTTGGCGGGCAGTCGATTACCCGCCTGGGCTGGCTGACCTTCAGCCGGTCCTTCCTCGATCGCCGGCTGCAGTGGCGCATCGGCATGATGAACAAGGTGCAGGATTTCGATCAGATCATCCCCTGCGATTTTCAGACGCTGACGCTGTGCGGCGGCAAGTCTGCCAACTCGTTGACCTGGTACAACTGGAACGTGCATTACTGGGGCACCACGCTGCAATACAAGTGACCGACGGCCTGACGCTCAAGGGCGGCGTGATGGAGCAGAACCCGAGCGCCCCCAGCCGCAGCCACGCCTGGAGCTGGTCCACCAAGGGCAGCAAAGGCTTCCTGTTGCCGATGGAGCTGGAGCTGAAAACTCACGCCGCCAACCAGCTGCCGGGGGTGTATAACCTGGGCGTGCTGTTCACCAACGCGCGCCAGAGCGATCTTTATGAAGGGGTGTCCGGTGGGCCGGGCGCCAGCGATCCGCAGGGCTATCGCAGCCACGATCGCACCTGGTTCCTGTATACCGGTTTCAACCAGCAGGTGACGCGCCATGCGGACGACATAAACCGCGGTCTGAGCGTGTTTTACAGCCTGGGGCTGGGGGATCAGCGCAGCAACTACCTGCACTGGTCTACCTCGACCGGCATTCGCTATCGCGGGCTGTTCGATGCGCGGCCGGACGACTGGCTGGGGCTGGGCGTCTCGGTGGTGAAGCTGAGCGACCGCTATAAAGATAATCAGCGTTATCTCAACCAAATCAACGGCGTCAGCGATTATCACGATCCGAGCTACCGGCCGGTGCCGGGCCACTCGGTGACGGCGGAGCTCTATTATCGCGTGAACGTCACGCCGTGGTTGCAGCTGCAGCCGGGCCTGCAGTACTGGCATCACCCGGCGGGCGTCAGCGAGACGCAGGACGCCTGGGTGACGGCGTTGAAAACAGTGGTGACCTTCTGATCAGGCCGCGTCGCTCTCGCGGTAGCGCCGGCGGGCGTGTTCGAACCAGCTGGCGGGCACGTTGTGCGGCGGCTGCTGCAAGCGGAGCAGCCCTTGCTCAACGATATGGCTGGCCTGGCGCCACAGCGTCGGGTCGCCTTCGGTCAGCACCTCCAGCAGGCGCTGTTTCTCGATCAGGTAGGTCTGAGCGAAGTGGCTGTCATAGTCCAGCAGCGAGCGGGTGTTGTCGATCATATCCGCCAGCTTGATGGTTTTGGCCTGCGGCGATGCGCCGGCGCTGTGGCGCCGATCGCGGTTTTTGCGCTCGAAGCGGTTGCCGTCCTCGGCGCGGCTGACGTTGGTTAGCATCCGCACCAGCTCCGCCACCTTCGGCCCGAAGTGGCTTTCGATATCGCCGAGGGTGGTGGGCGTATCTTCCACCGTGTCATGCAGCCAGGCGGCCGCCAGCATCTCTTCGGTGTGCGGCACGCTGCGCACCAGTTCCATCACCGCCTGTGGGTGGACGATGTACGGATCGTCGGTGTATTTGCGGCGCTGATCGATGGCCGCATGCGCCTTGGTGGCGTAGCGGCGCGCGCGTTCTACAAGCGTGTTCGTCATTTCCTTTCCCTCCGAGCATCCTCTGCATAAAAAAAAGGTAGCATACCTCATAAGAAATAGCTTGCGATTACATCGTGCGCTATCTATATTCAGACACATGAAAAGCACCGATACCGAACAACCCCACGCGAAGAATCTGCTGCAGCTCGATCAGCAGCTCTGTTTCGCGCTGTACTCCGCCAACCTGGCGCTGCACAAAGTCTACCGCAAGCTGTTGAATCAGCTCGAACTCACCTACCCGCAATACCTGGTGATGATGGTGCTGTGGGAGCGCGATCGGGTGACGGTATCGGATATCGGCGAGCGGCTGTTCCTCGATTCCGCCACGCTGACGCCGCTGCTGAAGCGGTTGGAAACCGCCGGTTTGCTGGTGCGTTATCGCGCCACCGCCGACGAGCGGCAGGTGATCATTGCACTCACCGAAGCCGGCCGCGCGCTGCGCGAGCGGGCGCAATCGGTGCCCGAGGCGGTGATGTGCGCCACCGACTGCAGCCTGGACGAGATCGTCTCGCTCAAACAGCAGCTGGAAAAGCTGCGCGGCAGCCTGATCGATCAGATTTGACCCGCCGCCGCCGGACGCAAGAACGGCAGGGGTGGTCTACACTGGTTAATAAGCGTCAAAAATAAGTAGTGCGCGATTTAATCGCAAAAGATAAATATGTGACCGGCTTTACCTCGTGGAAGCCGTAGTCATCTCGCCAACCAGCAAGAAGGAATGAACGATGTCTATTGAGAAAGTGGTTTACCGCGCTCACGCCACCGCAACCGGCGGCCGCGACGGCCGTGCGACCTCCTCCGACGGCGTGTTGGACGTGAAACTGGGCGTGCCGAAAGAGATGGGCGGCGCCGGCGGCGAAGTCACCAACCCCGAGCAGCTGTTTGCCGCCGGTTACTCGGCCTGCTTCCTCGGCGCGTTGAAGTTTGTCGCGGCGAAAGAAAAGGTCAAAATCCCGGCCGAAGCGAAGATCGACGGCACCGTCGGCATCGGTGAAATCCCGAACGGCTTCGGCATCGAAGTGCAGCTGGATATCTCGCTGCCGGGCATCGAGCGCAGCGTGGCGGAGGATTTGGTGAAAAAGGCGCACGTGGTGTGCCCATACTCCAACGCCACCCGCGGAAATATCGATGTGACTCTGAACGTTAAGTAAGATTTTTATCCTTATCGCGAAAAAAATGGAGGGTTTGACCCTCCATTTTCTTATCTGCCCCGCTTGAAAGCCGTTTGCAAAAAGCGTAAAAATTGCCCGTTTTGTGAGAATTCTCTTGATTATTACCCGCAAAATAACGCTTATTGCCGGTTGGCTGAACCAGAAGCCCTAATAAGTGTCTGACTGATCCAGAACCGCTACACCGTCCCCGGAGCCACCGCGTTACATGAACAAAGTTAAATCGCTATCACAGCAGAATTTATCGTTATTGTTAGCGATCTATATCGGCATATTTCTCAACCTGTCCGTTTTTTATCGTCGTTTTGATTCGCTGGCGCACGGCATTCAGGGGATTAAGTTGATTTCGGCGGTGACGGAAGTCATCGCTATCGTCCTGTTCACGTTCTTCATCATGCGGCTGGTATCGCTCGGCGGCCGGCTGTTTTATCGCATCGTCGCTTCGCTGCTGGTGTTGATTTCTGTCGCCGCCAGCTACTACATGACGTTTTTCAACGTGGTGATCGGCTACGGCATCGTGGTGTCGGTGATGACCACCGACATCGATCTGTCGAAAGAGGTGGTCGGCCTGCACTTCGTGCTGTGGATGGTGGCGCTCAGCGCCTTGCCGCTGCTGCTGATCTGGAAAAACAGCCTGCGTTACACCCTGATAGAACAGCTGAAAACCCCCGGTCATCGCATCAAGCCGCTGCTGGTCTTGCTGGCGGTGGTGGCGCTGGTCTGGCTGCCGCTGCGCATGCTGGACGACGAGCAGAGCGTGCAAGAGAAGCTCTCCAACGTCGATCTGCCGAGCTACGGCGGCGTGGTGGCGCACTCGTATCTGCCGTCCAACTGGCTGTCGGCGCTGGGGTTGTTTGCCTATACCCGCTATGACGAAAGCCAGGATCAGAGCACGATGTTCGATCCGGGCAAACACTTCACCTACGTACCGCCGGCGGATATCGACGACACCTACGTGGTATTCATCATCGGCGAGACCACGCGCTGGGACCACATGGGCATGCTGGGCTATGAGCGCGATACCACGCCGCGGCTGTCTAAAGAGAAGAATCTGGTGGCGTTTCGCGGCGAGTCGTGCGACACCTCCACCAAGCTGTCGCTGCGCTGTATGTTCGTGCGCGAAGGCGGCACCGAAGACAACCCGCAGCGCACGCTGAAAGAGCAGAACGTGTTCGCGGTACTGAAGGATCTGGGCTTCTCTTCCGAGCTGTTCGCCATGCAGAGCGAGGTGTGGTTCTACAACAACACCGAGGTGAACAACTATTCGTTCCGCGAGATGATCGCGTCCGAGAAGCGCAACGACGGCAAGGCGGTCGACGATATGCTGTTGGTGAACGAAATGAAGGAGTCGCTGGCGCGCTATCCGAAGGGCAAACACCTGGTGATCCTGCATACCAAAGGCTCGCACTACCTGTACTCGCAGCGTTATCCGCGCAGCTATGCGCGCTATCAGCCGGAGTGCATGGGGGTGGACGATTCCTGCACCAAGGCGCAGCTGATCAACGCCTTCGACAATACGGTGCTGTATACCGACAGCTTTATCGCCAATGTGATAGACCAGGTGCGCGACAAGAAGGCCATCGTGTTCTATGCCGCCGATCACGGCGAATCGATCGGTGAAAACACGCACCTGCACGGTACGCCGCGCGAGATGGCGCCGCCGGAGCAGTTCCGCGTGCCGATGATCGTATGGGCGTCGGACAAATTCCTTGAGAACCCGCAGCACCTCAGCGCCTTTGAGCAGCTGCAGGCGCAGCAGCGCATCGGCAAAACGCATCGCCACGTCGAGCTGTTTGACACCATCCTCGGCTGCCTCGGCTACACGTCTCCCGATGGCGGCATCGTGGATAAAAACAACTGGTGCCATCTGCCGCAGGATAAAACGGCGCCCGCTAGCCTGTAGTAACCCCTCCCGCCGGGTGCCTGCCTTGCGCACCCGGCAATTTCACCCAATACATTCTCTTCATCAATTATTCCGGTGTGTGCATACGGTATACTTGCGCACTTCCCCCTGTTAACCGGAGATTTCCATGACCCTGCGCGTGGCGTTTATCGACGATCATGACATTGTGCGTTCGGGCTTCGTGCAGCTGCTGTCGCTGGAAGCCGATATTCAGGTGGTGGGCGAATTCAGCGGTGCGGCGCAGGCGCGCGCCGGCCTGCCGGGGCTGGAGGTGGACGTTTGCATCTGCGACATTTCGATGCCGGACGGCAGCGGGCTGGATCTGTTGGCGGACATTCCCTCCGGCATCCGCGTGGTGATGCTGTCGATGCACGATAACCCGGCGCTGGTGGAAATGGCGCTGGATCGCGGCGCCGGCGGCTTTCTCTCCAAGCGCTGCAAGCCGGAAGATTTGATCACCGCGGTGCGCACCGTCGCCGGCGGCGGCGTTTACCTGATGCCGGAAATCGCGCAGCAGCTGGCGCGGGTGAGGGTCGATCCGTTGACCCGCCGCGAGCGCGAGATCGCGCTGTTGCTGGCGCAGGGCCAGGAGGTGCGCGAGATCGCCGCCGCCTTGGGGCTGTCGCCGAAGACGGTGCATGTGCATCGCGCCAACCTGTTCGCCAAGCTGGGCATCAACAACAACGTCGAGCTGGCCAGACGGATGCTGAACCTGTGACGCAGCGCCTGATCACCCAGCTGGCGCTGTTTTTCATCTACGCCGCCAGCGCGTTTTGCCTGTGGGGCATCGGCACCGCGCTGATCGACCCGCCCTGGCAGGCGCTGCTGCTGTTCCCGTTCGGCCTGCGCATGGGTATTTTGCTGCAGAGCCCGTATCGTTTCTGGCCGGGGATCCTGCTGGCCGACCTGCTGCTGATGGCGCTGCTGGCGGACCAGTTCGGTTACGGCCCGGCGCTGTGGGCGTCGGTGGCGGTGCTGGTGTTGACGGTGCTGCTCAGCCTGCTGGCCTCGCCGTGGCTGTTGCGCCATCAGCAGAGCGACAGCGAATGGCGCTGGCCACTGTTGCAGGGCGCGGTGGTGGGCGCCGCCGCCTTGCTGCAGGCGCTGGTGTGGCAGCTGGTGAGCGGTGAAGGCGCCCGCGCGCTGCTGCTCGGCCTGACCGGCGGTTTCACCATCGCACCGACCTGCCTGCTGTTGTGGCACTATCTGGCGCGCCAAATTTGGGTGCCGCTGGAGCCGGGGCTGATCCACAAGCCGGTGGAGCTGCGTCTGGGCCATCTGGCCAGCTACCTGCTGCTGTTTGCGTTCAGCATCTGGCTGCAGCAGCAGGTGAACGCCGCCGAGCTGCGGCGCTTTGCGCCTTTCTGCCTGGCCATTCCTATCGTGTTCATGTCTTACCGCTACGGCTGGCAGGGCGCGCTGTTGGCGACGCTGCTCAACGGCGTGGCGCTGATGGTCAACGAGCCGCCGCAGCCGGAGTCGCACCGCGACTTGCTGCTGTCGCTGCTGGCCCAAAGCCTGACCGGGCTGCTGCTGGGCGCCGGTATTCAGCGCCAGCGCGAGCTGAATCAGCAGCTGAGGCTGCGGCTGGCGGAGAACCGCCAGCTGGCGCGGGCGCTGGTGACGGCGGAGGAGCAAACCCGGCGCGAGGTGGCGCGCGAGCTGCACGATGAGGTGGGGCAGACCATCACCGTGATTCGCACCCAGGCCAGCATCGTCAAACGCCTGGCACCGGAGCCGGCGGTGGTCGGCTGCGCCGACACCATCGATGCGTTGGCGCTGCGGGTCTACGACGGGGTGCATGATGTGCTGACTCAGCTGTGGCCGGCGGCGCTGAACAACCTGCCGCTGTCGGCGGCGGTGGCGGCGATGCTGCGGGAGTCGCTGCCGCAGGACGCGTCGCTGGTGAGCAGCCTGCAGTGGCAGGTGCCGGACGAGCTGCTGGATGAAACGCTGAAAATCACGCTGTACCGGGTGTGCCAGGAAGGGGTGACCAATGTGTGCCGCCACGCCGGGGCCAGCCGCCTGGAGCTGGATGCGCGCCTGCAGCCGCGCAAAGGCGCCGCGCCGCAGATCGCCCTGACCATCCGCGACAACGGGGTGGGCTTCGATGCGGAAAACCATCAGCCGGGCTATGGCCTGCGCGGCATGCAGGAGCGCATCAGCGCCCTCGGCGGCAGCCTGCGGTTCACCGCTGAGGGGGGCGCCTGTTTGAGTGTGATCTTGCCCACAGTTTCGCCGGCGCAAACGCAAAACTAGGAAAAACTCCTAACCGCGTCGGGAATCCGGCGTAAGCCTCCCGCGCGCGCGCGGAGCATCATAGCGGCACTTTATTCAATCCTCTGAGGTTCCACATGTGGTCTTTCCTTAAAAGCCGCCCGGACGCGCCGCAGGTCACCGATCAACGGCAGATCGACGCCAGCTACAAATACTGGCGCATCCAGCTGATGTGCACCATGTACATCGGCTACGCCGCGTTTTACTTCACGCGCAAAAGTTTCAACTTCATCATGCCGGCGATGCTGAGCGATCTGGGCCTGACGATGTCCGACGTCGGCATCCTCGGCACGCTGTTCTACATCACCTACGGCTGCTCGAAATTCATTTCCGGCATGATCAGCGATCGCTCCAACCCGCGTTACTTTATGGGGCTGGGCCTGATCATGACCGGGGTGCTGAATATCTTCTTCGGCCTCAGTTCGTCGCTGCTGATGCTGGGCACGCTGTGGATCCTCAACGCCTTCTTCCAGGGCTGGGGCTGGCCGCCGTGTTCCAAAATCCTCACCAGCTGGTATTCGCGCTCCGAGCGCGGTGGCTGGTGGGCTATCTGGAACACCTCGCACAACGTCGGAGGCGCGCTGATCCCGCTGCTGGTGGGCTTTATCTCGCTGCACTTCAGCTGGCGTTACGGCATGATCATCCCCGGTATCATCGGTGTGGTGCTTGGCCTGCTGATGTGCTGGCGCCTGCGCGACAAGCCATCCACCCTGGGGCTGCCGAGCGTCGGCAAATGGCGCAACGACGCCATGGAGCTGGTGCAGGAATCGGAAGGCCAGGGGCTGAGCAACCGCGAGATCATCAAACGCTACGTGCTGACCAACAAGTACATCTGGCTGCTGGCGGTCTCTTACGTGCTGGTGTACATCGTGCGCACCGCGATCAACGATTGGGGCAACCTCTACCTGACGCAGGAAAAGGGCTATTCGCTGATGACCGCCAACTCGGCCATTTCGCTGTTTGAAGTGGGCGGCTTTATCGGTTCGCTGGTGGCCGGTTGGGGTTCCGACAAGTTGTTCCGCGGCAACCGCGGCCCGATGAACCTGATCTTCGCCATCGGTATCTTCCTGTCGGTGGCGGCACTGTGGTTGATGCCGGGCGTGACCTACCTGCTGCAGGCCTGCTGCTTCTTCGCCATCGGTTTCTTCATCTTCGGCCCGCAGATGCTGATCGGCATGGCGGCGGCGGAGTGCTCGCACAAGGATGCGGCGGGCGCGGCGACCGGTTTTGTCGGCCTGTTCGCCTACCTGGGCGCGGCGCTGTCCGGCTACCCGATTGCGCGGGTGATGGAGATCTGGCACTGGAACGGCTTCTTCGTGGTGATTTCCATCGCCGCCTGCCTGTCGGCGCTGTTCCTGCTGCCGTTCCTGCGCGCGCAGACGCCGGCGCTGAAACCGGCCAAAGCCTGAGCAAAATACGCTGCGCAGCCCCCGGCGCAGCGCATTATGGCGCTTTTATCACCACTTGAAATGCAGGGGCAAAAAAGTGATTGACGCCTATAACCGCCAGCAGTAAGATGCGCCCCGCATCGGCGAGTAGCGCAGCTTGGTAGCGCAACTGGTTTGGGACCAGTGGGTCGGAGGTTCGAATCCTCTCTCGCCGACCACCATTCGAAAAACCTGCTTTTAAAGCAGGTTTTTTTTCGCCTGTCGTTTATGAGGATGAGCACCTCCGCCGATATGGCCGGCTTCGCTTTATGGCGTGCCTCAATCTGCCGTCCTCGTGAAATATATTTATTCTTTACGCTTAATTAATTCACATTCCTTATTCCCTTTAGGTTCTTATTTCCATATTTAAATAAATTCATGCTTGCCGAATAAAACCCGGTTGATAGCGCTCTTGTTTTCACGTTTTTTTTACCTATAGTCTGAATGGACAACGCGGGATGTGTTATTCCCGCCGCGTGGAAAATACCGTGATTATTTATTAACGTTAATCTTCGTGGATTATTGCGGAATCATTTCGCTCCGGCAATGCGTGGCGTCGATTAACTCTTTTATGTTTATCCTCTCGGAATAAAGGAATCAGTTATGCGCAAATTTAATAAACCGCTGTTGGCGCTGGTGATCGGCAGCACGCTGTGTTCCGCGGCGCAGGCCGCCGCGCCGGGCAAGCCGACCATCGCCTGGGGCAACACCAAGTTCGCCATCGTCGAAGTCGATCAGGCGGCCACCGCTTATAATAATCTGGTGAAGGTAAAAAATGCCGCCGACGTTTCGGTCTCCTGGAATTTATGGAATGGCGACACCGGTACGACGGCAAAAATTTTATTAAATGGCAAAGAGGCGTGGAGCGGCCCTTCAACCGGCGCTTCCGGCACGGCGAATTTTAAAGTGAATAAAGGCGGCCGTTATCAAATGCAGGTGGCATTGTGCAATGCCGACGGCTGCTCCGCCAGCGACGCCACCGAAATTGTGGTGGCCGACACCGACGGCAGCCATTTGGCGCCGTTGAAAGAGCCGCTGCTGGAAAAGAATAAACCCTATAAACAGAATTCCGGCAAAGTGGTCGGCTCTTATTTCGTCGAGTGGGGCGTTTACGGGCGCAATTTCACCGTCGACAAGATCCCGGCGCAGAACCTGACCCATCTGCTGTACGGCTTTATCCCGATCTGCGGCGGCAACGGCATCAACGACAGCCTGAAAGAGATCGAAGGCAGCTTCCAGGCGTTGCAGCGCTCCTGCCAGGGCCGCGAGGACTTCAAAGTCTCGATCCACGATCCGTTCGCCGCGCTGCAAAAAGCGCAGAAGGGCGTGACCGCCTGGGATGACCCCTACAAGGGCAACTTCGGCCAGCTGATGGCGCTGAAGCAGGCGCATCCTGACCTGAAAATCCTGCCGTCGATCGGCGGCTGGACGCTGTCCGACCCGTTCTTCTTTATGGGCGACAAGGTGAAGCGCGATCGCTTCGTCGGTTCGGTGAAAGAGTTCCTGCAGACCTGGAAGTTCTTCGATGGCGTGGATATCGACTGGGAGTTCCCGGGCGGCAATGGCGCCAACCCGAACCTGGGCAGCCCGCAAGACGGGGAAACCTATGTGCTGTTGATGAAGGAGTTGCGGGCGATGCTGGATCAGCTGTCGGCGGAAACCGGCCGCAAGTATGAGCTGACCTCCGCCATCAGCGCCGGCAAGGACAAGATCGACAAGGTGGCTTACAACGTCGCGCAGAACTCGATGGATCACATCTTCCTGATGAGCTACGACTTCTACGGCGCCTTCGATCTGAAAAACCTGGGGCATCAGACCGCGCTGAATGCGCCGGCCTGGAAACCGGACACCGCCTACACCACGGTGAACGGCGTCAATGCGCTGCTGACGCAGGGCGTCAAGCCGGGCAAGATCGTGGTCGGCACCGCCATGTATGGCCGCGGCTGGACCGGGGTGAACGGCTACCAGAACAACATTCCGTTCACCGGCACCGCCACCGGGCCGGTTAAAGGCACCTGGGAGAACGGCATCGTGGACTACCGCCAAATCGCCAGCCAGTTCATGAGCGGCGATTGGCAGTACACCTACGACGCCACGGCGGAAGCGCCTTACGTGTTCAAACCTTCCACCGGCGATCTGATCACCTTCGACGATGCCCGCTCGGTGCAGGCCAAGGGCAAGTACGTGTTGGATAAGCAGTTGGGCGGCCTGTTCTCCTGGGAGATCGACGCGGATAACGGCGATATTCTCAACAGCATGAACGCCAGCCTGGGCAACAGCGCCGGCGTTCAATAATCGGTTGCAGTGCGTTGCCGGGGGATATCCTTTCGCCCCCGGCTTTTTCGCCGCCGAAAGTTTTTTTACGCCGCACAGATTGTGGTCCTGCCCTGCGCAAAACGCGCTCATCGGACTCACCCTTTTGGGTAATCCTTCAGCATTTCCTCCTGTCTTTAACGGCGATCACAAAAATAACCGTTCAGATATTCATCATTCAGCAACAAAGTTTTGGCGTTTTTTAACGGAGTTAAAAACCAGTAAGTTTGTGAGGGTCAGACCAATGCGCTGAAAATGTCCGCTTAGCATAAATTTTCATGCTGGAAGTGTTAACAAAAGGTTTTTTTTATGTTTGTTTGCTGTTTCTCACAGTCTGCGTAAATCCCCACTGGTTATATTGACGACACCCCAAACAGTTGGCAACTTGATAGCCTCAGGGGTAAGAGCGAGAGTTGTTTGAGTGAATTCCACGCGCTCAGACGTCCCCGCCGCGATGCGTTCCATCCGGCATTCTCTCCTCGTACACCTTCTGCCTTCGGGCACCGATCGCACAGGCCACGCAATAAAAAATACAGGTCTGGCGGCAATGACACACATCACATCACACAATGGAGCACTAACGATGACACGTTCCTTGGGTAAATCGGGGGTTCTGAAATTCGGCATTGGGCTGATCGCGCTGACCGTGGCGGCCAGCGTACAGGCCAAGACGTTGGTTTACTGTTCTGAAGGTTCCCCGGAAGGGTTCAACCCGCAGCTGTTTACCTCCGGCACCACCTACGACGCCAGCTCGGTACCGATCTACAACCGCCTGGTCGAATTCAAAATCGGCACCACCGAACTGCAGCCGGGCCTGGCTGAGAAGTGGGACGTCAGCGAAGACGGCAAAACCTACACCTTCCACCTGCGCAAAGGCGTGAAGTGGCAGAGCAGCAAAGACTTCAAACCGACGCGCGATTTCAACGCCGACGACGTGGTGTTCTCCTTTGAACGCCAGTTGGATGCGAACAACGCCTATCACAAAGTGTCCGGCGGCAGCTACGAATACTTTGAAGGCATGGACATGCCTAAGCTGATCGCCAAGATTGAAAAAGTGGACGACAACACCGTGCGCTTCGTGCTGAACCGCCCGGAAGCGCCGTTCCTGGCTGACCTGGGCATGGACTTCGCGTCCATCCTGTCCGCCGAATACGCCGACGTGATGATGAAAGCCGGCACGCCGGAGAAGATCGACCTGAACCCGATCGGCACCGGCCCGTTCCAGCTGCTGCAATACCAGAAAGACTCCAAGATCCTGTACAAGGCATTCGACGGTTTCTGGGGCACCAAGCCGAAGATCGATCGCCTGGTGTTCTCCATCACGCCTGACGCCTCCGTGCGCTACGCCAAACTGCAGAAAAACGAATGTCAGGTGATGCCGTACCCGAACCCGGCCGATATCGCCCGCATGAAGCAAGACAAGTCCATCAACCTGATGGAACAGCCGGGCCTGAACGTGGGCTACCTGTCGTTCAACGTCGAGAAAAAACCGCTGGATAACCTGAAGGTGCGTCAGGCGTTGACCATGGCGGTCAACAAGCAGGCGATCATCGACGCGGTTTATCAGGGCGCGGGCCAGGCGGCCAAGAACCTGATCCCGCCGACCATGTGGGGCTATAACGACGCGGTGCAGGATTACGCTTACGATCCGGCCAAGGCGAAAGAGCTGCTGAAAGAAGCGGGCATGGCCGACGGTTTCAGCATCGACCTGTGGGCGATGCCGGTACAGCGTCCTTACAACCCGAACGCGCGCCGCATGGCGGAAATGATCCAGGCCGACTGGGCCAAGATCGGCGTGAAAGCCAAAATCGTGACCTATGAGTGGGGTGAATACCTCAAGCGCGCCAAAGCGGGCGAACACCAGACGGTGATGATGGGCTGGACCGGCGACAACGGGGATCCGGACAACTTCTTCGCCACGCTGTTCAGCTGCGCGGCGGCGAAAGACGGCTCCAACTACTCCCGCTGGTGCTACAAGCCGTTTGAAGATCTGATTCAACCGGCGCGCGCCGAATCCAACCACGACAAGCGCATCGAACTGTACAAGCAGGCGCAGGTGGTGATGCACGATCAGGCTCCGGCGCTGATTGTCGCACACTCCACCGTGTACGAGCCTGTGCGTAAGGAAGTGAAAGGCTACGTCGTGGATCCACTCGGTAAGCATCACTTCGAGAATGTCTCTGTAGACTGATTTCGACCGCTTTACCGGAGACGCACGAATGGACTTGCAGGGGCGCAACAGGTTTGCGCCCCTGCTGACCAGTCTCCGGCGTATGGCCGTCGAATCGTTCAAAGGCATGTGAGCGTTAATAAGCCTGGCGGACGATGAGCTGCCGGGCATTGATACAGAGAGTTCGGGATATGTTGCAGTTCATACTCCGACGTTTGGGGTTAGTTATCCCAACGTTTATCGGCATTACATTGCTGACTTTTGCATTCGTCCATATGATCCCCGGCGACCCGGTGACCATCATGGCCGGGGAACGCGGTATCTCCGCCGAGCGCCACGCGCAGCTGATGGCGGAAATGGGGCTGGACAAGCCGCTCTATCAACAATATTTCTCCTACGTGTCCAACGTGCTGCAAGGCGATCTGGGCACCTCCCTCAAAAGCCGCATCTCCGTCTGGAGCGAGTTCGTTCCGCGCTTTCAGGCCACGCTGGAACTGGGCATTTGCGCGATGATCTTCGCGGTGCTGGTGGGCATTCCGGTCGGGGTGCTGGCGGCGGTCAAACGCGGCTCGGTCTTTGACCATACCGCGGTGGGTATCTCGCTGACCGGCTATTCGATGCCGATTTTCTGGTGGGGCATGATGCTGATCATGCTGGTGTCGGTGCAGCTTAACCTGACGCCGGTGTCGGGGCGCATCAGCGACACGGTCTTCCTCGACGACAGCCAGCCGCTGACCGGCTTCATGCTGATAGACACCCTGATCTGGGGCGAGCCGGGCGACTTCGTCGACGCGGTGATGCACATGATCCTGCCGGCCATCGTGCTGGGCACCATCCCGCTGGCGGTGATCGTGCGCATGACCCGTTCCTCGATGCTGGAGGTGTTGGGCGAAGACTACATCCGCACCGCGCGCGCCAAGGGCGTGAGCCGCATGCGGGTGATCGTCGTTCACGCGCTGCGCAACGCGCTGCTGCCGGTGGTGACGGTGATCGGGCTGCAGGTCGGCACCATGCTGGCCGGCGCCATTCTGACCGAAACCATCTTCTCCTGGCCGGGGCTGGGCCGCTGGCTGATCGACGCGCTGCAGCGCCGCGACTACCCGGTGGTGCAGGGCGGGGTGTTGCTGGTCGCCTGTATGATCATTCTGGTTAACCTGCTGGTAGACGTGCTCTACGGCGTGGTCAACCCGCGTATTCGCCACAAGAAATAAGGGGCGCTCTCATGTCTCAAATCACTGAGTCTGCAGTTAAAGGTGCGCCGAAGCCGATGACCCCGTTTCAGGAGTTCTGGCACTATTTCAAGCGCAATAAAGGGGCCGTGGTCGGCCTGGTGTATATCGTTCTGATGCTGGTGATCGCGCTCGGCGCCGGCGTGCTGGCGCCGCATGCGCCGGCGGACCAGTTCCGCGACGCGCTGCTCAAGCCGCCGGTGTGGCAAGAGGGCGGCAGCTGGCAATATATCCTCGGCACCGACGACGTGGGCCGCGACGTGCTGTCGCGCCTGATGTACGGTGCGCGCCTGTCGCTGCTGGTCGGCTGCCTGGTGGTGGTGCTGTCGCTGATCATGGGCGTGATATTCGGCCTGCTGGCCGGTTACTTCGGCGGCGTGGTGGACGCGATTATCATGCGCGTCGTCGACATCATGCTGGCCCTGCCGAGCCTGCTGCTGGCGCTGGTGCTGGTGGCGGTATTCGGGCCGTCGATCGTCAACGCCTCGCTGGCGCTGACCTTCGTCGCCCTGCCGCACTATGTGCGTCTGACGCGCGCAGCGGTGCTGGTGGAGGTGAACCGCGACTACGTCACCGCTTCGCGGGTGGCGGGCGCCGGCGCGCTGCGCCAGATGTTCGTCAATATTCTGCCTAACTGCCTGGCGCCTTTGATCGTGCAGGCTTCTCTCGGTTTCTCGAACGCCATTCTGGACATGGCCGCTCTCGGCTTTCTGGGCATGGGCGCGCAGCCGCCGACGCCGGAGTGGGGCACCATGCTCTCCGACGTGCTGCAGTTCGCGCAAAGCGCCTGGTGGGTGGTGACCTTCCCCGGCGTGGCGATCCTGCTGACGGTGCTGGCATTCAACCTGATGGGGGACGGTTTGCGTGACGCTCTCGACCCCAAACTCAAGCAGTAACAGAGGACGAGAGAGATGGCTTTATTGAATGTAGACAAGCTTTCGGTGCACTTCGGTGACGAAGGCACCCCGTTCCGCGCGGTAGACCGCATCAGTTACAGCGTGGAGCAAGGTCAGGTGGTCGGCATCGTCGGTGAATCCGGCTCCGGCAAATCCGTCAGTTCGCTGGCGATCATGGGCCTGATCGATTTCCCCGGCAAGGTGATGGCCGACAAGCTGGAGTTCAACGGCCAGGATCTGCGCAAGATCTCCGAAAAAGAGCGCCGCCAGCTGGTGGGCTCCGAAGTGGCGATGATCTTCCAGGATCCGATGACCAGCCTGAACCCGTGCTATACCGTCGGTTATCAGATCATGGAGGCGCTGAAGGTGCACCAGGGCGGCAACCGCCGCACTCGCCGCCAGCGCGCTATCGACCTGCTGACCCAGGTGGGCATTCCCGATCCGGCCTCGCGGCTGGACGTATATCCGCACCAGCTTTCCGGCGGTATGAGCCAGCGCGTGATGATCGCCATGGCCATCGCCTGTCGGCCGAAGCTGCTGATCGCCGATGAGCCGACGACCGCGCTCGACGTGACCATCCAGGCGCAGATCATCGAACTGCTGCTGGACCTGCAGCAGCGCGAAAACATGGCGCTGCTGCTGATCACCCACGATCTGGCGCTGGTGGCGGAAGCTGCGCACCACATCATCGTGATGTACGCCGGCCAGGTGGTGGAATCCGGCAAGGCGGCGGAGATTTTCCGCGCCCCGCGCCACCCCTATACCCAGGCGCTGCTGCGCGCGCTGCCGGAGTTCGCCGCCGACAAGGCGCGGCTGGCTTCGCTGCCGGGCGTGGTGCCGGGCAAATACGATCGCCCGACCGGCTGCCTGCTCAACCCGCGTTGTCCCTACGCCAACGAGCGCTGCCGCAACGAGGAGCCGGAACTGCGCAGCATTCCCGGCCGTCAGGTTAAATGTCACACACCGCTGGATGATGCGGGGAGGCCGACCGTATGAGCCAGAATCAACCTTTACTGCAGGCAATTGACCTGAAGAAGCATTACCCGGTGAAAAAGGGCCTGTTCGCGCCGGAGCGGCTGGTCAAGGCGCTGGACGGCGTCTCCTTCACCCTGGAGCGCGGCAAAACGCTGGCTGTGGTCGGTGAGTCGGGCTGCGGCAAATCGACGCTCGGCCGCCTGCTGACGATGATCGAAGTGCCGACCGGCGGCGAGCTGTACTACCAGGGGCAGGATTTGCTGAAGCCGGACGCCTCTGCCGAGAAGCTGCGCCGCCAGAAGATCCAAATCGTGTTCCAGAATCCTTACGGATCGCTCAACCCGCGCAAGAAGGTCGGGCAGATCCTCGAGGAGCCGCTGTTGATCAACACGTCGCTCAGCGCCGCCGAACGGCGGGAAAAAGCGCTGGAGATGATGGCGAAGGTCGGCCTGAAGACCGAGCATTACGATCGCTACCCGCACATGTTTTCCGGCGGCCAGCGTCAGCGTATCGCCATCGCCCGCGGGCTGATGCTGAACCCGGACGTGGTGATCGCCGATGAGCCGGTGTCGGCGCTGGACGTGTCGGTGCGCGCTCAGGTGCTGAACCTGATGATGGATCTGCAGCAGGATCTGGGGCTGTCCTATGTGTTCATCTCGCACGATCTGTCGGTGGTGGAGCACATCGCCGACGAGGTGATGGTGATGTACCTCGGCCGCTGCGTGGAAAAGGGCAGCAAAGAGGCGATCTTCAACAATCCGCGCCATCCGTACACTCAGGCGCTGCTGTCGGCGACGCCGCGATTGAATCCGGATATGCGCCGCGAGCGCATCAAGCTGACCGGCGAGCTGCCCAGCCCGATGAATCCGCCGCCGGGCTGTGCGTTCAATGCCCGCTGCCGCCGCGCCTTCGGCACTTGCGTTCAGCTGCAGCCGCAGCTCAAACAGTACGGCGAGCAGATGGTGGCCTGCTTTGCGGTCGATCAGGACGAACATCCGGGGGCGTGAAGCGCCGGATTTTCCTGCCTAAACCAAACGCCGGCACAGCGCCGGCGTTTTTTATTATTCAATCAAAGGGTTGGTCAGTAGACGATCGTGACAACCCGTCTTTTAAATTATGCTCTTAACATAATTCTGGAAAACGTTATATTTTTAAGAATCTTCGCATGATAATAATAATCGAATAAGAGAATTCAACGGGTTGCTGTTAATAAGTTTATTTCGGCCGATAGCGTTCGCCATTTTTATTATAAAAAACCCAATAAAAAAGCACGCCGACGGCGTGCTTTGGGTGAATGAGGCCGCGCTTATTGCGGATAAGGCACCCAGTCGCCGCCGTTCAGGCGAATGTAGGGCTTGCCCTGATACAGCATCACGATGGCGTTGTCGTTTTCGGAGATGACCGGGGTCTGCGGCAGCCCCTGGGTCAGCGCCTGCCAGTCGACGCTGGGTTCGCTGAAGACCTTGCCGTCCACCAGGCGCGACACCAGTTCAGACAGCGCCAGATAGCTGCTCGGCGTTTTGATCTGCAGCGGGCTGCCCTGATGCGGCGCCTTCATGCCCACCAGTTTGATGCCGACCGGCGTATGGGTGATATTCGGGCTGGGAATGTCGCGCAGGCCGGACATCTGCATCTTGTCGCCCACCAACGCCGCGCCGTGTTCAGGCACGATCACCACCACCACTTTGCGGCCGGATTTCTCCAACTGATCGAGGAAGGTGTTCAGCTGATCGAACAGCTTCTGCGCGCGCGGCGGGTAGTCGGCGCTCTTGTTGGAGCCGACGAAGCGGTTGCCGTCGTGCAGCGGGATGACGTTGAAGAAGGTGGCGGTGCGGCCGTCACCGCCTTTTTGCTGCTGATCCAGCCAACGGGTCAGCAATTCGAGATCGTTATAAATCGGCTCGCCGTCGAACGACGTCAGCTCGTTGCCGATGCCGGCCTGCGACATCAGCGGCGCCTGCATGTCGCCCTGTTCACGCAGTTCTTTCAGGAAGTTGCCGAACACCCCGGAGTGATCGAGCATCAGCTGTTCCTTGAAGCCGAGCTTCGCCAGGTTGTCGAACAGGTAACATTGCTGGTTCACCGGCTGATACAGATCGCGATGCGAAAGCTGGCCGCAGCTGGCGCGCAGCAAACGGATGGCCGCCGGGCCGCTGTAGGCGGTGGCCGAGTTGAAGTTGTCGAACATGATGTCCATCTTCGACCACAGCGGGTGATTTTGCAGGTTGACCGCGTCCATATCGGCCCAGGCCAGCGAACAGATGTTGATCACCAGCAGATCGAACGGCTGGGCATCGGCGGGCAAGCTGGCCGGGAACGCGGTGGTGCGGCCTTTTTCTCGCTCGTAGAACTGGTTCAGGTAGGCCGTCAGGTTGGCGCTGGTCGGCGGCAGGCTGTCTGCCGGCGCAGCATCCCCCGCCGCCGGCGCAGACGTGGCCGGCGTATTGGCGCCGCCGGCCGCGGCCGTGGAGGTCGCGGGCAGCAGCGAGACTGCCGGTCCGGCGATGTTGACGATATTGAGCCACACCAGCGCCGCCACGGTGAACACCGTGACGCGCACCCACTGCGCGACGAACAGGTAGGCGATAAACAGCACGAAGGCCGCGCCGATCATTTGCCAGTTGATAAAGCGGCCGATCAGCTCCAGCAGGTACTGGGCGCTGAAGCCGGCCAGCTGCGAACCCTGGCTGAGAATGCTGTTGATGCCCGGCAGCCAGGTGTCGTGGTAGAACAACGCGATGCCGATCGGGATGGCGAGGTAATGGCGCCAGCGATGCAGGCGCTGCGACGGGATCGGCATCAGCAGAAACGCCATGAACACCAGGTTCGGCAGCGCGTGGAAGTTCAGGTAGCCGAACCACAGCAGGGCGAATTTGGCCAGAAAGTACAGGTTCCAGCCGCCCAGTCCGCGCCAGTAGCGCCATAGAGCGTTATCGGATTGCGTCTTCGAGTTTGGATTCATGGCTGCTTCTTACGTTTAATCTGAGATGAGGAGCCTGTGCGCACCCACAAACCGGCGGATTTCAAATAGCGCGGCGATAACAACAGGTTTTGCCAGTATTGACGCAAATGCGGAAAACGCCGGTGAAAGGCGTAGCCCAGCGGGATGAAGATCAGCGCGCACAGCAGGATCAGTTGCACGATGTCGTTAAGGTTCAGCATGCGGTTCCTCCTGCGGGCCGAGCGTCAGCGTGAAGGCGACCGGCTGCCGCCGTTCTGCGGGCGCCTCGGCCGCCGTCTCGCGGGGGCGCGGCGCGGCGCCGGCGGTGCCGGTGGCCGAAATCTGCCAGCGCCCCTGGGCCATACGTTTGATTTCCGAAATGATATCGACGTCCTGATGCCACACCACCCGGTTGCTGAAGGCTTCATCCACCGGCAGGCGGAAGATGAACCTCAGCGCGGTATCCAGATCGTTGATGCGGCAGGTGGAGAGAAACAGCACCAGCCGCCCCTGCACCACGGTCATCACGTCGCCGAAGCGCCGCAGGTGGCACAGGGTCATCGCCTGTTCGGCGCGCAGACCGGTGGCCGGCCGCAGCGCCACCATCACGCCTTTGCCGTCCTCGGGCAGCAGCGTGTTGCCCATCAGCGAAAGCACCGCCTGGCTGAACGGTTCCGGCCGCATATAGCCTTTAAGCTGCAGCGGGCGCAAACCGGCCAGCAGCGCATCGATGTCGGCGGGCACATGGCGCGAGAAGCGCTGCCCCTGGATGCCCTCGAGCATGGTCAGAAAACGCGACAGCGGCGCGACGTGCGGCACGATCAGGTTGGCGCCGCAGGCCAGCAGCAGCCGCTCGTCGCTGTAGCGCAGGCTGGCGCTCATCTCGCGCACCGCGATTTTCAGGCCGTTGCCGCGGCTGCGGCGCAGGGTGTGGATCTGGTGCGCCAGGTGATCGATTTGGTCGCTTTGGTACAGCGCGAAAATCAACGTCGCCGAGAGTCTCAGCATGCCGTGCTGCGCCAGTTCGTCGTTGCTCTCCAGCAGCTGCCAGTTGGCGGACAGCGGCGGCGCGCCTTCCAGGATGCTGCGCTCGGCCAGATACAGGCCTTCATCGCTGCGCAAGGCGGTGGGGGAGGGTTGGCTGTTTTCATCCTCACCCTGCCAGCCGCCTTCCGCGGCGTACAGCGTCAGCAGCTGATTGGCGTTGATGCCGTTTTCGGTGCTCCACCAGTTCACCAGATATTGCGCGCTGTCCTGTTGCCATTGCAGGCTGGACAGGCCGTTCAGGATGCGATGCTGCGCGCTGAGCTGCCCTTTGAGCTTATTGATGCCGCCGCCGTGGCTGAGAATCAACAGCGTGCAGCCCTGCCGCCGCAGCCAGGCGGCGAGGGCGCGCGTCCACTCGCGCAGCTCTTCGGTGGTGAAGGTTTGCCACAGGCTGGCGTGGGCCAGCAGGATAAGTAAGCGATTTTGCGGCCGCAGGGCGCGCATCAGATCGTCGCTCAGCTGCGTCAGCGCGGCTTTTTTCTCCGGTAATTGATACAGCGGCAGCTTCTGCAACGCGGGCGAAGCCAGCTCGGCCAACAGGCGGTCGGGTTTGTCGCCGCTGCAGATCAGGGCGACTTTGCGGGTGGCCGGCTGGGCGGCAATGACCTGGCGACACAGCAGCGCGGCGTCGCTTTGCCTGTCGATATTGATCCAATAAAGCCCGGGGGCCTGCATCACCGACAGCTCTTCCCAAATCTGCCGAATGCCTAGAGAAAAAGAGTGCGCCATAGGATGTGTTCTACTTTCGTTGAAAGCCGACTAAAGACGTTTATATATAAAGATAGTCATTTTTACTCTGGCAATAACAAATCTCCGACGCTCTGCAACAATATTTGTTGAGAATCATCTTATTGCCTCTCTCTTTTTGTATCGTTGCTATAGTTAATTAACATAGCCTATTTTCGCCAAGGCGGAAGAATGAATAACGCACCCACCCATTTTCGTGCAGCGGCGCCTGGGGAGAGCCAGGATGACCTGCAGGCGCTCAGCCAGGCTTTTTCATTGCCGAAATTAAGCTATGTCGATATTTCCCGGCAGGAGCGGTTAACGCAAATGATGACGCGCTGGCCACTGTTGGCCGAATTGGCGCAGACCACGGGGAGCCATTGATCTATGCCGGTGATCGCGCTGCAAGGGTTGCGGGGTGGAATGGGGACGACGTCGGTCACGGCGGCGCTCGCCTGGGCGTTGCAGCAGCTGGGTGAGTCGGTGTTGGCGATCGATTTCACGCCGGATAATCTGCTGCGCCTGCATTTCAACACGCCGTTCGAGCTGGCGCGCGGCTGGGCTCGCGCGGAGCGGGATGGCGGCGGCTGGCAGGAAGGCGCGCTGCGTTATTGTGAAAACCTCGACTTTCTGCCCTTTGGCCGCCTGAATGCGGCGGAACGGCTGGAAGTGCAGCGTCAGTGTCGGGAGCAGCCGGAACGCTGGCGCGACAACCTGCGCCAACTGATCGCCGGCGATCCGCCGCGCTGGATCCTGCTGGATGTTCCGGTCGGGGACGGCGTGCTGGCGCAGCAGGCGCTGCAGCTTGCCGATTGCGTGTTCATGCTGTTGAACCCCGACGCCAACTGCCAGGTACGGCTCCATCAACAGACGCTGCCGAACGACTGCCGTTTCCTGGTCAATCACTACTCCTCCGCCAGCCAGCTGCAGCAGGATCTGCATCAGCTGTGGCTGCAAACGCTGAGCGGTCTGCTGCCGGTGGTGATCCACCGCGACGAAGCGTTGGCGGAAGCGCTGGCGGTCAAACAGCCGTTGGGCGAGTACCGCCCCGAGAGCCTGGCGGCGGATGAAGTGCTGACGCTGGCCAACTGGTGCCTGATCAACCTCAAACGGGGCGTTGCGCCATGAGCCGGGTATTGAGCCTGCTGCTGGTGCCGCCGGTGCGTCAGGCGGTGCAGACGCGCTACCGCGGCTATCGCCGCAATGGCGCATCGGCGCTGACCGCCTTTTTCGCCACGCTGCTGGTGGCGTTGGGCTGGCTGCTGCTGCGCTTCGAGTCGCCGGCCTGGCAGCGCGTGCGTACCGGCCGCGCTTACTGGTTCCCGCATCTGTCCGCCGAACGCCCGCGCCCGGCGGATGCGCTGCGTTATCTGCTGCAGGGGCTGTGGCTGCTGCTGTTTCGCAGCGGCCGCGCGCCGGTGCAGCGCGACTATTTCGCCGGTTGGCGCCGCCTGCAGCAGCGCTATGCCGACTGGCTGCAGGGCCTGCCGCAGCGGCTGAAGAACGCCGGCGTGGAACAGCGCTCGGTGGAGCGCCTCGGCCGCATGAGCCGCGGTATGCGGCGCGCGCTGTTTATTCTGGTCAGCGTGCTGGCGGCGATCCTCGCCATGCTGTGCATCTCGCAACCGTTCGATCTGCCGGCGCAGTTCGTGTTCGTCCTGCTGCTGTGGGGGATCGCGATGGTGGTGCGCCGGGTGCCGGGGCGTTTGCCCGCGCTGATGCTGATCGTGCTGTCGCTGACCGTCTCCTGTCGCTACCTGTGGTGGCGCTATACCGCCACGCTGAACTGGGACGACCCGCTAAGCCTGGTGTGCGGCCTGTTGCTGCTGGTGGCGGAAACCTACGCCTGGGTGGTGCTGGTGCTGGGCTATTTCCAGACCATCTGGCCGCTTAACCGCCAGCCGGTGCCGCTGCCCGCCGATAGCGCCAGCTGGCCGACCATCGATCTGATGGTGCCGACCTACAACGAAGATCTCGGGGTGGTGAAGCCCACCATCTACGCGGCGCTGGGCATCGACTGGCCGAAAGAGAAGGTGAATATCTATATCCTCGACGACGGCAATCGCCCCGAATTCCGGGCGTTCGCCGCCGAAGTGGGGGTGAAATACATCGCCAGGCCGACCCACGAACACGCCAAGGCCGGCAACATCAACAACGCGCTGAAGCAGGCCACCGGCGAGTTCGTGGCGATTTTCGACTGCGACCACGTGCCGACGCGATCCTTCCTGCAGCTGACCATGGGCTGGTTCTTCAAAGACAAAAAGCTGGCGATGCTGCAAACCCCGCACCATTTCTTCTCGCCGGATCCGTTCGAGCGCAACCTCGGCCGCTTCCGCCAGACGCCCAACGAAGGCACCTTGTTCTACGGGCTGGTGCAGGACGGCAACGACATGTGGGATGCGACCTTCTTCTGCGGCTCTTGCGCCATCCTGCGCCGCAGCGCGCTGGACGAAATCGGCGGCATCGCGGTGGAAACCGTCACCGAAGACGCCCACACCTCGCTGCGCTTGCACCGGCGCGGGCACACCTCGGCCTATATCCGCATTCCGCAGGCCGCCGGGCTGGCGACCGAGAGCCTGTCGGCGCACATCGGCCAGCGCATTCGCTGGGCGCGCGGCATGGTGCAGATCTTCCGGCTGGACAACCCGCTGCTGGGCAAGGGGCTGAAACTGGCGCAGCGCCTGTGCTACGCCAACGCCATGCTGCACTTCCTGTCGGGCATTCCGCGGCTGATCTTCCTCACCGCGCCGCTGGCGTTTTTGCTGCTGCATGCTTACATCATCTTCGCGCCGGCGCTGGCGATCGCGCTTTACGTGCTGCCGCACATGATCCACGCCAGCCTGACCAACTCGCGTATCCAGGGGAAATACCGCCATTCGTTCTGGAGCGAAATCTATGAAACGGTGCTGGCCTGGTATATCGCGCGGCCGACGACGGTGGCGCTGTTCAATCCGCACAAGGGCAAATTCAACGTCACCGCCAAGGGCGGGCTGGTGGAGGAGGAGCACGTCGACTGGGTGATCACCCGGCCTTACATGTTCCTGGTGATCCTGAACCTGGCCGGGCTGGCGTTCGGCGTCTGGCGGTTGGCCTATGGCCCGACGGACGAGGTGATGACGGTGATCATCAGCCTGGTGTGGGTGCTGTACAACATGACGATTCTCGGCGGTGCGGTGGCGGTGGCGGTGGAGGCCAAGCAGGTGCGTCAGGCGCACCGCGTGGAAATCGCCATGCCGGCGGCGATCGCGCGCGCCGACGGCCATCTGTATCCCTGCACGCTGCGCGATTACTCCGACGGCGGCGTGGGCATTGAGATGCGGGTGGAAAACGCGTTGAAAGACGGCGACAAGCTCTCGCTGCTGCTCAAGCGCGGCCAGCAGGAGTACAGCTTCCCCTGCGTGGTGACGCGCGC
Organism: Serratia sarumanii; assembly: GCF_029962605.1. NCBI lineage: Bacteria > Pseudomonadati > Pseudomonadota > Gammaproteobacteria > Enterobacterales > Yersiniaceae > Serratia > Serratia sarumanii. The sequence continues at coordinate 117,726 of NZ_CP124750.1, forward strand.
CTTCGGCAACAAGGTGGGGGTGCGCCTGGTCGACCTCTCCACCCGCGAACACATCGATTTCATTCAGTGCACCTTCGCCCGCGCCGATACCTGGGCGCTGTGGCAGGACGGGTTCCCCGAAGACCGGCCGATCGAAAGCCTGCGCGACGTACTGGCGCTGGGCTTCCGGGGGTATGTGCGCATGGCGGACTACGCGCCGCCGCTGGTGCGCGGTCTGCTGGTCGGGGTCACCTCGCTGACCGCCTGGGTCGTGTCGTTTATTCCGCGCGGCGTCGGCAGGGATCCGACCTTGGGTCAACAAGAAACAGTGGGTTAGCTGCGAGTTCAACCGCCCGCTCACTCGCCCGGTGAACAGGCTCCAACATTGATGATGATACGATGACGAGAAAAATAACCTGGTTAACTGCTCTGGCCTTAGGCATCAGCACCCTGTCGCAGGCCGAAACCGCCACCGCGCCGACCGTGGCGGCCCAGCCGCCGATCGCCGCGGCGGCCGATATGGCGATCGCGCCACCGCCGGCCGCCGCGCCGCAGGATCCGAATGCGCCGGTGCGCGACGTGTCGCTGCCGTTTGCGCAGATAGCGCCGCCGCCGGGCACCTTTGTTCTACGCGGTACCCGGCCGGACGGGCAGATCGAATTCGGCGTGCGCAGCGACGAGGTGGTCTCGCAGGCGATGCTCGATATGGAGTTTACGCCGTCGCCGGCGCTGATCCCGGTGGAGTCGCACGTTAAGGTCTACCTGAACGACGAGCTGATGGGCGTGACCACGATCGCCAAGGAGCAACTGGGCAAGCCCAATCGCATCCAGATGGCGATCGATCCGCGCTATATCACCGATTTTAACCGCGTTCGGTTGGTGTTCGTCGGTCATTATCAAAATATCTGCGAAAACCCGGCCAGCACCTCGCTGTGGCTCGACGTCAGCAAGTCCAGCGCGCTGAAGCTGCGTTTCCAGACGCTGCCGGTGAAAAACGAGCTGTCGCACTTCCCTGAGCCGTTCTTCGACAGCCGCGATAATCGGCCGCTGACGCTGCCGATGGTGTTCGCCGGCCAGCCGGATCTCGCCCAGCAGCGTGCGGCGGGCATTCTGGCGTCCTGGTTCGGCAGCAAGGCGCAATGGCGCGGGCAATCCTTCCCGACGCTGTACAATGCGCTGCCGACGCAACACGCGGTGGTGTTCGCCACCAACTCGCAGCGCCCGGATTTCCTGCGCGATTATCCGGCGGTCAACGGCCCGACGGTGGAGATGATCAGCCACCCGGACAATCCGTACGTCAAACTGCTGTTGATTCAGGGGCGTGACGACAACGATTTGATCACCGCGGTGAAGGGTATCGCGCAGGGCAACATCCTGTTCCGCGGCCAGAACGTAACGGTGGACAAGGTGGAACAGCTGGCGCCGCGCCAGCCGTACGACGCGCCGAACTGGGTGCGCACCGATCGGCCGATGACCTTCGCCGAGCTGCAGCAGTACGCCGAGCAGCTGCAAACCAGCGGTATCGAGCCCGGCCCGATTTCGTTGACCATGAACCTGCCGCCGGACCTGTTCCTGATCCGCAGCACCGGCATCGACATGCACCTGAAATACCGTTACACCGCGCCGCGCATTCAGGACGGTTCGCGGCTGAGCGTCAGCCTGAACAACCAGTTCGTGCAGGCTTACTCGCTGGTGCCGGAGCACGAGCAGGGCGCGCAGCTGCTGCGCCTGCCGTTGACGCAGGGACTGCTCGATTCCGACAAGAACGTCAATATCCCGGCGCTGCGGCTGGGGGCCACCAACCAGCTGCGCTTTGACTTCGATTACACCACGCTGCTGGCCAGCGGCGCGGAAGGGCGCTGTGAAACCTACTCCTTCACGCAAAACCACGCGGTGATCGACGGCGCGTCCACCATCGATTTCTCCGGCTACCGCCACTTTATGGCGATGCCGGATCTGCGCGCCTTCGCCAACGCCGGCTTCCCGTTCAGCCGCCTGGCGGATCTGTCGCAAACGCTGGTGTTGGTGAATCAGAAACCGCAACCGGCGCAGGTCAGCGCGCTGCTGAACGCGCTGGGCGTGATCGGCGCGCAAACCGGCTACCCAGCGCTGGCCTTCACGCTGAGCGATGACTGGTCGCAGGCGAAGGATCGCGACGACGATATCCTGATGGTCGGTACCATTCCGCCGGAGCTGCGCGACGACAAGAAAATCAGCCTGCTGGTGGACGCGACCCAAAGCTGGGTGAAACAGCCGACGCGGCAGCCGCCGCTGCCCAGCGCGGAAGCGCTGGCGGAGGACACCCGGCCGGACAGCAAGACCGCCGTCAGCTCCGAGGGGGCGATGTCGGCGATCATTGGCGTGCAGTCGCCGTTCAACGACCAGCGCAGCATCGTGGCGCTGTTGGCGGACAGCCCGCGCGGCTATGAGCTGCTGAACAATGCCCTGCTGGACAGCGGCAAGCGCGCCGCGGTATTCGGCTCGGTGGCGGTGATCCGCGAATCGGGGGTCAACAGCCTGCGCGTCGGCGATATTTACTATGTCGGCCACCTGCCGTGGTGGGAGCGGCTGTGGTATGCCCTCTCCACCCATCCGGTGCTGCTGGCGGTGATCGCGGTGGTGCTGGTGGTGATCCTGGGGCTGATGCTGTGGCGTGGCCTGAAGGCCTTCAGCCGGCGTCGTCTGGCGCCTGAAGATCGGGATTGACGGCGGTGAACGCCATGCTGCAACGCCTGTCGCTCGGCATGCTGCTGCTGTGCGCCTTCAGCGCCGCGGCGGCCTGCGAGTGGCCGGGCTGGCAACAGTACAAGCAGTTCTACATCAGCCCGCAGGGGCGGGTGATCGATCCGAGCAGCCCGAACAAAATCACCACCTCCGAGGGGCAGAGCTACGGCCTGTTCTTCGCCCTGGTGGCCAACGACCGGCCGACCTTCGATCTGCTGCTGGCCTGGACGGAGAACAATCTGGCGGCGGGCGATCTCAGCGCCCGTTTGCCCGCCTGGCTGTGGGGCGAGAGCGATGACAAACAGTGGAAGGTGCTGGACGCCAACTCGGCGTCGGACGCCGATCTGTGGATCGCCTACAACCTGCTCGAAGCCGGCCGCCTGTGGAAAAGCCGGCGCTATCAAACCCTGGGGACGCTGCTGCTGCAACGCATCGGCCGCGAGGAGGTGGCCGACATTCCCGGCCTGGGCCTGATGCTGTTGCCGGGCAAAGTCGGGTTCGTGACGGACGATCGCTGGCGGCTGAATCCCAGCTACCTGCCGCCGCAGCTGTTGGCACGTTTTGCAGCGCTGAACGGCCCGTGGCGCGCGATGCGCCAGGTCAATCAACGGCTGTGGTTGGACACCGCGCCGCACGGTTTCTCGCCGGACTGGGTGGTGTGGCGGGTCGGCGCCGGCTGGCAGCCGGATCCCGTCAAGCCGAACGTCGGCAGCTACGACGCCATTCGGGTTTATCTGTGGGCCGGCATGCTGGCGGACGACGATGAATACAAGGCGACGCTGCTCGAACGTTTTCAGCCGATGGCGCAGCTCACCGCCAAACAGGGCGTGCCGCCGGAGAAAACCGATACCGCCAGCGGCAAAACCACCGGCGGCGGCCCGGTCGGCTTTTCCGCCTCGATGTTGCCGATGTTGGCGACGCAGGCTGAGGCGCTGGCGACACAGCGGCAACGCATCAGCGAACATCCGCCGGGGGACGACGCCTATTTCAGCGCCTCGCTGACGCTGTTCGGCCAGGGGTGGGATCAACAACGTTATCGCTTTAATCGTCAGGGTGAATTGCAACCCTCGTGGGACGGCCAATGCACAACTTCAAAATAAACTGGCTGAATTTGATTCCGCTGAGCCTGGCGATGCTGCCGCAGGCGCGCGCTGCGGAAGCCGTGGCCCCGGAGCAGTGGCTGCTGGAACAGGTGCGCATTGGCGAGGCCGGCAACAAGGACGATCTGGTGCGCCAGTCGCTGTACCGGCTAGAGTTGATGGATCCGAACAACCCGGACGTGATCGCCGCGCGCATGCGTTTGGCGCTGCGGCAGGGCAATATGGCGCTGGCGCAGCAGCAGTTGGACAAGCTGAAAACCCTCGCGCCGCAGTCCAGCGCCTATCGCCAGGCGCAAATGAACATGCTGCTGACCCAGCCGGAAACCCGGCAGAAGTTGCAGCAGGCGCGCCTGATGGCGACCGCCGGCCGGTTGCCGGAGGCCAAGGCGCAGTACGATGCGCTGTTCCACGGCGAGCCGCCGACGCTCGAGCTGGCAGTGGAGTACTGGCGGCTGGTGGCGCGTTTGCCGGGGCAGGAGGCGAAGGCGTTGAAGCAGCTGCAGGCGCTGGATCAGCAATATTCCGGCAACGTGGCGCTGCGCATGTCGCTGGCGCGCATGCTGTTCAGTCAGAACCAGGACGCGCAGGCCTATGAGCTGCTGCAGAAGATCGCCGCCGATCCGGCCGGGCGCGGCGATGCCGCCGATCTGTGGCTGGACAAGGTCAAAGCGATGCCGGTCAGCGCGCAAAGCGTGGCGGCGCTCAACCGTTTCCTCGGCGTGTTCGATACCGGCGATCAGGCGACCAGCGCCCGCGAAGAGCTGGCCAGACAGCAGAAACTGTTGGCCGATCCGGCGTATCAGGCGCGGGTGCGCGGCCTGGCGCAGGTGGATAAAGGCGGCAGCCGGGCGGCCATTCCGGCGTTGCAAAAGGCGCTGGCGGCGACGCCGAACGACGCCGAGGTGCTGGGCGCGCTCGGCCAGGCCTATTCGCGCGCCGGCAACCGCCCGCAGGCGTTGAAGCTGTTCCGCCAGGCGCTTGCCGCCGACACGAACGGCTACGACAGCGGCAAGTGGCAAAGCCTGATCAAGAGCACCAGTTACTGGCTGGCGATAGACGAAGGCGACAAGGCGCTGAAGGCCGGCAATCTTGCGCTGGCCAGGCAGAAATACCAGCAGGCGCGCCAGCTCGACGACCGCGACGGCGATGCGTTTATCGGCCTGGGCGATGTGGCGGTGGCGAGCAAGGATGACGCCGCGGCGGAAGGGTTTTATCAGCAGGCGCTGCGGCGCGATCCCGGTAACGGCAGCGCGCTGCGCGGCCTGGTGAATCTCTATCAACGCCAGTCGCCGGAAAAAGCGCTGGCCTACCTCAACGGCCTGCCGCACAGCCAACAGGCCAAGCTGCGCAGCACCCTCGACGGGCTGCGGCTCGATATGTTGAAGCAACAGGCGCAGACGCTGGCGGCGCAGCAGCAGTGGCAACAGGCGGCGGAAATCTATCGCCGCGCCCAGCAGATGGATCCCGACGACGTTTGGCTGACCTATCGCTATGCGCAGGCGCTGCGTCAGGCCGGGCAGCCGCAACAGGCGGACGCCTTATTCCGGCAGCTGGCGCAGCGTCAGCGCGCCAATCCGCAGTTGGCCTATGCCTATGCGCTCTACCTTTCCGGCAGCGATCGCGACGACCAGGCGCTGGCGCAGCTCAATACGCTGCCTGCGGCGCAGTGGAACGACAACATGCGCGAACTGGCGCAGCGGCTAAAAATGCAGGCGGTGATTGCACATGCCGAACGGCTGCGGGCGGCCGGCGACGAACCGGCGGCGGAAGCCTATCTGCGCCGGCAGCCGGCGGACACCCGCATCGATTTGCTGCTGGCCGACTGGGCGCTGGCGCGCGGGGAGTATGCGGCGGCGCTGGGCGACTATCAGCGGGTGAAACGGCGCGAACCGAACAACCCGGATGCGCAGCTGGGCGAGATCGAAGCTTATGTGGCGCAGGGGGATCTGGACGCGGCGCGCCAGCGGCTGAAAACCGAACCGCAGCCGCAAGACGCTTCGCTCAACAGCCAACGGCGGGTCGCCAACGCCTGGGGCGCGGTCGGCGATCCGCAGCAGGCCGAAGCTATCTTCGGTCGGCTGAAAACGGCGGCGGCCGCGGAGCCCGTGGGGCAGACCAAGGCGCTGATCTACCGCGACGCCGCCCGGCTGGAACGGGCGCAGCGGCAGCCGGAGCGGGCGCAGCAGGATTACCGGCAGGCGATGGTGGCCGGCGGCATCACGCCGACGTTGCCGCAGGACAATGACACCTACACCTCTCTGACGCGCAATAACCCGGGCGACGACTGGTTGAAACGCGGCATCCGTTCCGAGGCCGCGGATCTGTACCGGCAGCAAGACGTGAACGTCACGCTCGATCACGATTACTGGCGCTCGAGCGGCACCGGTGGTATTTCCGACTTCAATGCGCACGACACCATGCTGCAGGTGGACATGCCGCTGTATGACGGGCGCGCCTTCTTGCGCACCGACACCGTGCAGCTGGATGCCGGCCGCTTCTCGACCGACGGCAGCGGCAAATACTACGAGACCTTCGGCACCTGCAATACGCAAGGGTGCCGCGGCGGTGAACATCAGAAATCCACCGGCACCAGCGTGGCGGCCGGCTGGAAAAACGATCGTTGGGCCGCCGATATCGGCACGACGCCGATGGGCTTCGAGGTGGTCGACTGGACCGGCGGCCTGGCCTACAGCGGCGACTGGAACCACATCGGCTGGACGCTGGCGGCCTCGCGGCGGCCGATCTCCAGCTCGCTGCTGGCGTTCGGCGGCGCCAAGGATCCGAACACCGGCACCACCTGGGGCGGCGTGCGCGCTACCGGCGTCAGCCTGAGCGCCAGCTACGATCGCGGCGAGGCGAACGGCGTGTGGGCCGATCTCAGCGCGCACCAGATTACCGGCAAGAACGTGGCGGATAACCAGCGGCAGCGGTTGATGGCCGGCTACTACTACAAGCTGATCAACGAAGACAATCGCCGTCTGAGCGTCGGGCTCAATACCATGCTGTGGCACTACCAGAAGGATTTGAGCGGCTATTCGCTGGGGCAGGGCGGCTATTACAGCCCGCAGCAATATCTGTCGCTGTCGCTGCCGGTCAACTATCGCCAGCGCACCGAGAACTGGTCGTGGGAGCTGGGCGGTTCGGTTTCGCTGTCCCATTCGAAAACCGACAGCCAGCGCCGCTATCCGCTGCAGGGGCTGATCCCGGATTCGTTGCCCGATAAGTTCGCCGTCGAGGACGGCAGCTCCTCAAGCGGCGTCGGTTATACCCTGCGGGCGATCGTCGAACGCCGTCTCAGTTCGCACTGGACGCTCGGCGCCGGTATCGACATTCAACAGGCGAAGGACTATACGCCGAGCCACGCGTTGATTTATCTGCGCTATTCCCTGGCCGGCTGGCAGGGGGATCTCGATTTGCCGCCGCAGCCGCTGACGCCTTACGCCGACTTCAAGTAGCCGGGAGGGGAAAGATTCGGAGTGTCGGACACCGGGGAGTTTTGTTACCCTGTGTCCGGGTCGCGTTTGTTCGCTTTAGGAAAAGACTGAAACCCGCGATTTTCTTGGTTTTGCCTGCGGCATAGCCAGATAAAAACAGCCGATGATCGAGTATAATCAGCCCGGTTCGAGGGGGCGGGTGAGAGTCAGCCCCCTTTTTTTGTTTCAGCCCGATTTCACGGAGAGCAGGTTTGCGGGTCAGGCGTTCGTTAACGATTAAGCAGATGGCGACGGTGTCCGGCGTGGCGCTGGTCACGATCTGCATCTTTATCGTGATCCAGTTATTCCACTTTGTGCAGCAGCGCAGGGATGACTACGCCCAGCAACTGGAGAATATCGCGCACTCCGTGCGCCAGCCGCTGGCGGAAGCGGTGCTGCGCATGGACGTGCCGGAAGCCAAAAAGGTGCTGAACACGCTGTTGCCGGTCGGCATTCTCAGCCGGGCGGATATCGTCTTGCCGAACGAATTTCAGGCGCTGCACGCCAATTTCCCGCCGGAGCGGCCGGTGCCGACGCTGATCGCCCGGCTGTTTGAGCTGCCGATCCAAATTTCCGTGCCGCTCTATTCGCTGGAGCGGGTGCCGGCCAACCAGCAGCCGCTGGCCTATCTGGTGCTGCAGGCCGATTCGTTCCGCATGTACCAGTTTATCCGCAGCATTTTGTCGACCATGCTATCGACCTACCTGCTGTTGGCGCTGATCCTGTCGGTGGCCATCACCTGGTGCATGAACCGGTTGATGGTGCATCCGCTGCGCGCGATGGCCAAAGAGCTGGAAAACATCTCGCAGGACGAAGCGCCCTACCACCAGCTGATGCTGCCGACGCTGCACCAGGACGACGAGCTCGGCCTGCTGGTGCGCAACTACAACCGTAATCAACAGACGCTGGCCAAGGCGCATGCCGACATGAGCCGCCTGAGCACCCGCCATCCGGTGACCGAACTGCCGAATCCGGCATTGCTGAACGCGTTGCTGGAACAGCATATCGCCTCCAGCCTGCGCCCCGAGCGTTTTAACCTGCTGGTGATCGGCATCGAGACGCTGCATGAAGCCTCGGGCGTGATGAGCCCGGCGATGCGTGAAGCGCTGCTGTTGGCGCTGGCGAAGAAGCTGCGCGGCTGCATCGACGAAAACGGCGTGCTGGCGCAGCTGAGCAATACCGAATTCGCCATCCTGGCCAAGGGGACCGAGCGGCCGTTCCACGCCATGCAGCTGGCGCGACGCATCATGGCGGAGATCAACGCGCCCTTGACCCTGGAAGGTCTGGCGCTGCGGCCCAACGCCAGCATCGGCATCGCGCACTACCTCAATCAGGGGGAAAGTGCGGAACAGCTGCTGCGCAGCGCCACCTCGGCGATGATGTCCGCCCACCGTGAAGGAAAAAATCAGATCCTGTTCTTCGAGCCCAGCCTGACGGAGCGCACGCAGAAGCGGCTGACGCAGGAGAGCGAGATTTTGCACGGCATCGAGCAGCGGCATTTTACGCTGTTCCTGCAGCCGCAGATCGACATGCAGTCCAACGAGGTGATCGGCGCCGAAGCGCTGCTGCGTTGGCAGCAGTATGACGGCAGCTATACCCTGCCGGCCGACGTTATCCCGCTCGCGGAAGAGCTGGGCGTGATCGTGCCTCTCGGCAACTGGGTGCTGGAAGAGTCCTGCCGCATCCTGGCGGATTGGCAGCAACGCGGCATTGCGCTGCCGCTGGCGGTCAACGTTTCCGGTATACAGATGCAGCATGAGGCGTTCGTCCCGCATCTGAAAAACCTGCTGGCGCAGTATCGGATAGACCCGCGCAAGCTGCTGTTGGAGATCACCGAGACGGTGCGCATCGACGATCTCGACCGCGCGCTGGCGCTGCTGCGCGAGTTGCACGATCTGGGATTGTCGATCGCGCTTGACGACTTCGGCATGGGCTACTCCAGTCTGGAATACCTGAACCGCTTGAAATCCCTGCCGATCGATTTGATTAAAATCGACCGCAGCTTCATTCAGGGGCTGCCGGCCGACGATGCGATGGTGCGCATTGTCAGTGCGATCTCCGAAGTGCTGGCGTTGCCGGTGATGGCCGAAGGCGTGGAAAACGCCGAGCAGCGCGACTGCCTGCTGCAGCACGGCATTCGCAGCGGGCAAGGATTCCTGTTCGCCCGGCCGCTGCCGCGCGCAGCGTTCGAAGCCGAGTTTTGCCGCGCGGCGCCGTAAGCGCCGCGTTACCTTTCCGGTACTTTTCCCCGTCCGAAAATCGCTATTTCTCCTCTACCTCTTTTGCGTTAGTGCAAACAAAGCATTACGCAATTTTCAGCTTTGCACCCCGACTGACGCGTTTCAGCTCTTAAATTCACATCAACTCCCAGGGGCGGGTGCAACAAATTATTTCCATGTTGTTAAGTGGGTGTTATTTTCCGCGCAAGCGATGAACAGGCTGGATTTTTAGACTGCTGCCTGGTGCGTGTCTTCCCCCCATAGGATGTTCATATGAAAACAACGATCTTTAAGAGCCTCTATTTTCAGGTGCTGACGGCGATCACGCTGGGTATCCTGCTTGGCCACTTCTCCCCTGACCTCGGCGCCGAGATGAAACCTCTGGGCGATGGCTTCGTCAAACTGATCAAGATGATCATCGCCCCGGTGATCTTCTGCACCGTGGTGACCGGCATCGCCGGCATGGAAAGCATGAAGGCGGTGGGGCGCACCGGCGCCATCGCGCTGCTGTATTTTGAAATCGTCAGCACCATCGCGCTGATTATCGGCCTGGTGATCGTCAACCTGGTGCAACCGGGCGCCGGCATGAATGTCGATCCCGGCACGCTGGACGCCAAGGCGGTGGCAGTCTACGCCGAGCAGGCGCAGCAGCAGGGCATCATCCCGTTCCTGCTGGACATCATCCCCGGCAGCGTGATCGGCGCATTCGCCAGCGGCAACATTCTGCAGGTGCTGCTGTTCGCGGTGCTGTTCGGCTTCGCCCTGCATCGCTTGGGTGAAAAGGGGCAGCTGATCTTCAACGTGATCGACAGCTTCTCGCGGGTGATTTTCGGCATCATCAACATGATCATGCGCCTGGCGCCGCTGGGGGCCTTCGGCGCCATGGCGTTTACCATCGGTAAATACGGCGTCGGAACCCTGGTGCAACTCGGCCAGCTGATCGTGTGCTTCTATATCACCTGTATCCTGTTCGTGGTGGTGGTGCTGGGCAGCATCGCCCGCGCCAACGGCTTCAGCATTTTCAAATTCGTCAACTACATCAAAGAAGAGCTGCTGATCGTGCTGGGGACCTCGTCGTCCGAGTCCGCGCTGCCGCGCATGCTGGATAAAATGGAGAGGCTGGGCTGCAAGAAATCGGTGGTGGGCCTGGTGATCCCGACCGGGTACTCCTTCAATCTGGACGGCACCTCTATTTATCTGACTATGGCCGCGGTGTTTATCGCGCAGGCGACCAACACCCACATGGACATCATGCATCAGATTACCCTGCTGGTGGTGTTGCTGCTCTCCTCCAAAGGGGCGGCGGGCGTGACCGGCAGCGGCTTTATCGTGTTGGCCGCCACCATCTCCGCCGTCGGCCACCTGCCGTTGGCCGGCCTGGCACTGATCCTCGGCATCGACCGCTTCATGTCGGAAGCCCGCGCGCTGACCAACCTGGTGGGCAACGGGGTGGCGACCGTGGTCGTGGCGAGGTGGTGCGGCCAACTGGATGAGAAACAGCTGAAAGCCACGCTGAACAACAAAAACGCCGGCGCGGACAAAACGCTGCCTTCCGCCTGATATTGACGGCGAATCACCGGCCGCAGCCGCGGCCGGTGAGGTTTTCCCCCTGCCTCGTAACGATTTCTTGCATTAAAAACCCCGCTATCTATTATTTTTCACTCTAATGAGTGACATCCGCAAAGGCGCGCGGTCTAACACGATGGTACACTTTCTGCTTTCCGCCCCACTGTGAAACTCAGGGCGTATTTTTATGATTCCATTGAATGGAATACACGCATTTGCATAAGAAATTGGATAGTCATTAAGTAGGGGTTCACATGCAGGGCACCAGAATTCATCTTATAGTTGGTGGGCTGCTATTGGCTGCAGCCAGTAGCAGCGTGCAGGCTGAAGCACTACAACCCGATCCTGCCTGGCAGCAGGGGGCGCTGGCCAACGGGTTTTCATGGCAAATTCTCGATACGCCGCAGCGGCCAAGCGACCGCGTGGAACTGCGGCTGATCGTCAATACCGGCTCTCTGGTGGAGTCTTCGCAACAGACCGGCTTCGCCCAGCTGTTGCCGCGGCTGGCGTTGACGCGCAGTGAAAGCTTTACCGCGCCGCAGCTGCGCGCCCTGTGGCAGCAGAGCGTGGATAACGAGCGGCCGCTGCCGCCGGCTATCATCTCGTATGATTTCACCATGTATAATCTCAGCCTGCCGAATAACCGGCCTGACCTGCTGAAAGAAGCGCTGGCCTGGCTGGCGGACACCACCGGCAAACTGGCGATCGACGAGCATACGGTGCACGCAGTGATGAACTCCACCATCAATCCGGTCGGCACGTTCCCGCCCAATACCCAAGACGTCTGGTGGCGTTACCGCCTGAAAGGCTCGACGCTGCTGGCGCACGATCCGGCGCAGCCGGCGAAACGGCCGGTCAACCTCGAACAGCTGAAGAAATTCTATCAACAGTGGTATACCCCGGATGCCATGACGCTGTTCGTTGTCGGCAAGGTCGACAGCCGCAGCCTGGGCGAGCAGATCAACAAGGCGTTCTCGCCGCTGCAGGGCAAACGTGAAACCCCGGCCCCGATGCCGACGCTGACGCCGCTGCCGCAACAGCCGGTGAGCCTGATCAGCGAGCAGGTGAAACAGGATACGCTGTCGATCATGTGGGATTCGCCGTGGCATCCGATTCGCGATTCGCAGAGCCTGCTCCGTTACTGGCGTGGCGATCTCGCCCGCGAGGCGCTGTTCTGGCATCTCCAGCAGACGCTGGAAAAAAGCGACCAGAAGAGCCTGCATCTGGGCTTTGACTGCCGCGTGCAGTACCAGCGCGGGCAGTGCGCCATCCATCTGGATACGCCGAACAACAACCTGAACGGCAGCCTGGGCTTTATCGCCCGCGAGCTGGCCAACGTGCGTGACAACGGCCTGTCGAAAGAAGAATTCGATGCGCTGCTGGCGCAGAAAAACGATCAGCTGAGCAAGCTGTTCGCGACCTACGCCCGCACCGACACCGATGTGCTGATGAGCCAGCGCCTGCGTTCGCAACAGAGCGGGGTGGTGGATATCGCGCCGGAGCTGTATCAGAAGCTGCGCCAGGAGTTCCTGTCCAGCCTGACGCTGGAGACGCTGAATCAGGCGCTGAAGCTGCAGCTTTCTCAGGAGGCGACGCTGGTGCTGATGCAGCCGAAGGGCGAGCCGGAAATGAGCATGAAGCAGCTGCAGGAAACCTATGACGGCATCATGATGCCGGCGCCGGCGGTGGTGACGGAGGAAGCCAAACCGGCCGACGCCGCGGTGGCTGCACCGGCGACGGACGCCGGCGCGCAGTAATGCCCAACAGGGGGCTCAGGCTCCCTCAGTTGCGGTACAGCACCTTGATGATGTGGTAACCGAACTGGGTTTTGACCGGGCCATAAGGTTTGAGCAGCGGGATGCTGAACACCGCTTTATCGAACGCCGGCACCATCGCGCCCTTGTTGAATTCGCCCAGCGAGCCGCCGTTGCGTTTTGACGGGCAGCTCGAGTATTTGCGCGCCAGCGTGTCGAAGCTGACGCCGCGCTTCAGCTTGGCCAGCAGCTCGTTGGCCAGCTTTTCATTGTCTACCAGAATGTGCAGGGCGCACGCCGTTTTTGCCATGGTATTGCCTTTGTCGATGCGAAAATTGCGCTGATTATACCCGCTAAATCTCATCGGCGCTTTCTGCTACAATTCCCTTCCACGTTTTACAGCCGAGCAAGCCAGTACCATGCGATTAAACCCCAGCCAACAACAAGCCGTCGAATTCGTTACCGGGCCCTGCCTGGTGTTGGCCGGTGCCGGTTCCGGCAAGACGCGCGTTATCACCAACAAGATAGCCCACCTGATCCACCACTGCGGCTACCAGGCGCGGCACATCGCCGCCGTGACCTTTACCAACAAGGCCGCGCGCGAGATGAAAGAGCGCGTGTCGCAAACTCTGGGGCGCAAAGAGGCGCGCGGGCTGATGATTTCTACTTTCCATACCCTGGGGCTGGAGATCATCAAGCGGGAATACGTGGCGTTGGGGATGAAGTCCAACTTCTCGCTGTTCGACGATCAGGATCAGCTGGCGCTGTTGAAAGAGCTGACCGAAAAGTGGCTGGAAAGTGACAAAACGCTGGTGGCGCAGCTGATTTCGACCATTTCCAACTGGAAAAACGACCTGATCGATCCCCAGCGGGCGGCGGCGCTGGCGCGCTCGGAGCGCGACAAGCTGTTCGCCCACTGCTACGGCCTGTACCACGCCCATATGCGGGCGTGCAACGTGCTGGACTTCGACGACCTGATCCTGTTGCCGACGCTGCTGCTGCAACGCAACGAAGAGGTGCGCGAACGCTGGCAGCAGCGCATCCGCTACCTGCTGGTGGATGAGTACCAGGATACCAACACCAGCCAGTACGAGCTGGTGAAGCTGCTGGTGGGCAACCGCGCGCGCTTTACCGTGGTGGGTGACGACGACCAGTCGATCTACTCCTGGCGCGGCGCGCGGCCGCAGAACCTGGTGCTGCTGAAGGAAGATTTCCCGGCGCTGCAGGTGATCAAGCTGGAGCAAAACTACCGTTCCAGCGAGCGTATCCTGAAGGCGGCCAACATTCTGATCGCCAATAACCCGCACGTGTTTGAAAAGCGGCTGTTTTCCGAGCTGGGGTATGGCGAAGAGCTGAAGGTGGTGACCGCCAACAACGAGGATCACGAAGCCGAGCGGGTGGTGGGGGAGCTGATCGCCCACCACTTCGTGAAAAAGACCAACTACGGCGACTATGCGATCCTGTACCGCGGCAACCACCAGTCGCGGGTGTTTGAAAAGATGCTGATGCAGAACCGCATCCCGTACAAGATTTCCGGCGGCACCTCATTCTTCTCGCGCCCAGAGATCAAGGATCTGCTGGCCTACCTGCGCGTGCTGACCAACCCGGAGGACGACAGCGCCTTCCTGCGCATCGTCAATACCCCCAAGCGCGAGATCGGCCCGGCGACGCTGCAGAAGCTCGGCGAGTGGGCCAACCAGCGCAACAAGAGTTTATTCCACGCCAGTTTCGATCTGGGGCTGAGCCAGCACTTGACCGGACGCGGGCTGGAATCGTTGCAGCGTTTCACCCACTGGCTGGGCGGCATCGCCCAGCAGGCGGAACGTGAGCCGGTGGCGGCGGTGCGCGATCTGATCCGCGGCGTGGATTATGAGAGCTGGCTGTTTGAAACCTCGACCAGCCCGAAGGCCGCCGAAATGCGAATGAAGAACGTCAATACGCTGTTCGGCTGGATGACGGAGATGCTGGAAGGCAGCGATCTGGACGAGCCGATGACGCTGACCCAGGTGGTGACGCGCTTCACCCTGCGCGACATGATGGAGCGCGGTGAAAGTGAAGAAGAGCTGGATCAGGTACAGCTGATGACGCTGCACGCCTCCAAGGGGCTGGAGTTCCCTTATGTGTTCCTGGTGGGCATGGAAGAGGGCCTGCTGCCGCACCAGAGCAGCATCGATGAAGACAATGTCGATGAAGAGCGGCGTCTGGCCTATGTGGGGATCACCCGCGCGCAAAAAGAGCTGATCTTCACCCTGTGCCGCGAGCGCCGTCAGTACGGCGAGCTGGTGCGGCCGGAGCCGAGCCGCTTCCTGCTGGAGCTGCCGCAGGACGATTTGGCATGGGAAACCGAGCGCAAAGTGGTGAGCCCGCAGGAGCGGATGCAGAAAGGGCAGAGCCATCTGGCCAATATCCGCGCCCAGCTGGCCAAGGCCAAAGGCGGGAATTAAAAAGACAGGGCTAGATGACTGACAAAGGAGGAAAAAGCGTGGTTTTTCCTCCTTTGTGATTATCAGCCGAAAATCAATGAATTGATTTTCCTTATTTTTTATATGCTGTCTTCTGTAAACCTGGCAATGTCATCAGGTTTGCCATTAACCTCAGGCGTGAATCGCGCCCTGGTCATTTCAACGCTGTTCTTCCAATCGCAGCGTCCAGTGGACGTAGCTCTGCCAGTGGCTTTCCTGCTCCAGCGCCTCGGCGCGCAGCGGATGCTGTTCCAGCCAACCCGGCGGCAAGATCACCGTCAGTTCATCGTCCTGATTGGCGCGCAACCGCACCGCCGGCAGCGTGTCATCGCGGCGGCGGCTGGCGAAGATGATCGCCAGGCGCAAAATGCGGCACAGACGCTGCGCAGTGCGCGGCGGCAGGGCGTTTTGCTGGTTCAACAGCGACAGGTCGAGGGGGTTGCTCTGGTTTTGCAGCAGGGTGGCCAGCAGTTTTTTCTGCGCCGGGGTAAAGCCGGGTAAGTCCAGATGGCGGATCAGGTAGGCGGCGTGTTGCGGCGCCTGCTTGAAATCGACGCTGAGGCCGAGTTCGTGGATCAGACTGGCGCTGTGCAACAGCTCGCGACATCGCGCATCCAGCTGCCACTCGTTGGCGACCTGCTGCGAGAAGTTGGCGGCGAGTTGGCTGACGCGTTCGGCCTGCTCGGTGTCGATCAGGTAGCGGCGCTGCAGGTTGCGGATGGTGCGGATGCGAATATCCTGCTCCACCGGCAGATGCAGCATGCCGTAAACCAGGCCTTCACGCAGCGCCCCGCCGGCCAGCATCATGCTTTCGATGCCCAGTTCCTGGAAGATGGCCAACAGAATGGACAGGCCGCTCGGGAACACCAGCGCGCGCTCCAGCGTCAACCCTTCGATCTCCAGCTCTTCCAGCTTGCCGCACTGAATGGCGCGCTGTTTCAGCTGGCGCAGCTTGGGCAGGGTGATGCGCTCATCCATGCCTTGCGCCACCATGATCTCCTGCAGCGCCTGTACGGTGCCGGAAGCGCCGACGCAGATCTGCCAACCTTGCTGGCGCAGCTGCGGTGCGATCGGCCGCACCATTTCGCGCGCGGCCTGTTCGGCGCGCTCGAAGTTTTCTTGCCCGAGGTTGCGATCGCTGAAGTAGCGCTCCAGCCAGGTGACGCAGCCCATCGACAGGCTATACAGCTGCGATGCCTGTGCGCCGGTGCCGGTGACCAGTTCGGTGCTGCCGCCGCCGATGTCGACGACCAGCCGCCGATCCGGCCCGCCGGTGGTGTGCGCGACACCGTGATAAATCAGCCGTGCTTCTTCTTCGCCGCTGATCACCTGTACCGGGCAGCCGAGGATTTGCTCGGCTGCCTGCAGGAACTCATCGGCGTTGGACGCCAGGCGCAGCGTGGCGGTGGCGACGACGCGGATCTGCTCGCGCGGAATGTCCTGCAGGCGTTCGGAGAACAGCCGCAGGCACTGCCAGCCGCGTTGCATGGCCTCATGCGACAGGTGATTGTTCTGATCCAGCCCGGCCGCCAGGCGCACCTTGCGCTTGATCCGCGCCAGGGTCTGAATGCTGCCGGCCACCTCGCGCACCACCAACATGTGGAAGCTGTTGGAGCCGAGATCGATGGCAGCATAAAGCGTGCTGGAGCTGAGCATGGCGATCAGCTCGAGCGTTTACGGTTGTTGCGCGGCGCGCCGCCGCGACGAGGCGCGGAGTTGCGACGTGGGCCGTTGCCGCCGCGCGGGCGCGACAGGCGTTTCGGCGCCGGCAGATCGGTCAGCAGCGCATCGCTATTGTACTTGCTTACCGGAATGCTGTGGTCGATATAGGTCTCGATCGCCGGCAGGTTGAGCGCGTACTCTTCACACGCCAGGCTGATGGAGTGGCCGCTGGCGCCTGCGCGGCCGGTACGGCCGATGCGGTGCACGTAGTCTTCGCAATCGTCAGGCAGATCGTAGTTGAATACGTGGGTGACGGCAGGAATGTGCAGACCGCGCGCGGCGACGTCGGTGGCGACCAGGATGTCGAGGTTGCCTTTAGTGAAGTCGTCAAGGATGCGCAGGCGTTTTTTCTGCGCCACGTCACCGGTCAGCAGGCCCACGCGGTGACCGTCGGCGGCCAGATGGCCCCAGATGTCTTCGCAGCGGTGCTTGGTGTTGGCGAAGATGATGGCGCGATCCGGCCACTCTTCTTCGATCAGCGTCTGCAGCAGACGCATTTTTTCTTCGTTGGACGGGTAGAACAGCTCTTCTTTAATGCGGTGGCCGGTTTTCTGTTCCGGTTCCACTTCAACATATTCGGCGTTGTTCATCTGCTCGAAGGCCAGCTCGCGTACGCGATAGGACAGGGTGGCGGAGAACAGCATGTTCAGGCGTTGATCGGCCGCAGGCATGCGGCGGAACAGCCAACGGATGTCTTTGATAAAGCCGAGATCGTACATGCGATCGGCTTCATCCAGCACGACAACCTGCATCGCGCCGAGATCGACATAGTTCTGCTTGGTGTAATCGATTAAACGGCCGGTGGTGCCAATCAGAATGTCCACGCCGCTTTCCAGCACTTTCAGCTGTTTGTCGTAGCCGTCGCCGCCGTAGGCCAGGCCCAGTTTCAGGCCGGTGCTCTGGGAGAGCGCTTCTGCGTCGGAGTGGATTTGCACCGCCAGTTCACGCGTAGGCGCCATGATCAAGGCGCGCGGCTGATTGGTCTGGCGATCCTGTTTCGCCGGGTGAGTCAGCAAATAGTGAAAAGTAGACGCCAAAAACGCCAGCGTCTTTCCGGTACCGGTTTGCGCCTGACCTGCAACGTCACGCCCGGAGAGCGTGAGCGGCAATGCTAACGCCTGGATGGGCGTGCAATTGTGAAACCCTTTTTTCTCAAGGGCTTCAAGGACTAACGGGTGCAGGGCGAAGTCGGAAAACTTCTGTTCAGTCAAGTGTGTTTTGCTCATAGTGTGGTAGAATATCAGCTAACTATTGCTTTACGAAAGCACATCCGTTGAAATAAACGCGGTGCAATAAAATCACCTTGAGTTGGTTAATGCTACACCAACAAGGTAGACATAATCCTGTGGAGTAGAACATGAGCGATAAAATTATTCACCTGACTGACAGCAGCTTCGACGCTGACGTGCTGAAAGCGGAAGGGCCGATCCTGGTCGATTTCTGGGCTGAATGGTGTGGGCCGTGCAAGATGATTGCTCCGATTCTGGATGAGATTGCCGAAGAGTTCGAAGGCAAACTGACCATCACCAAGCTGAATATCGATCAGAACCCGGCTACCGCGCCCAAGTACGGTATCCGTGGCATCCCTACGCTGTTGCTGTTCAAGAACGGTGAAGTGGCCGCGACCAAGGTTGGCGCGTTGTCCAAAGGTCAGCTCAAAGATTTCCTGAACGCGAATCTGTAATCGGGCGGGAAGCCCAGTATCAGGCGCCTGGCGGTGATGTTCAATTCACCGCTAGACGCCTGCCAAGAAGCGTGTTAAGTTTAACCACACTGCATATAGAACTTGCCCGAAGTTTTAAATCTAAAGAGTTTGAATCTAAAGCTATACTCTGTGTCGAATCACTGGCGTTGAAAGTAAACTGAACTCAGCCCGTGTTTTGGCAATCAAACGGTTTTGCAAAAATCATTTTTAAGGTACCTTCGATCTTCAACCGTCAATGCGTGCGCCCGATGTAAGCCATTTCTTACCGCGACGGCTCTGCGCCCGGTGATCGAACGTCCAGTAAACAGGCACGCATCTCGCTGCCATACCATTCACGATACAAGTTCGAGACATACCCCGAGTTTAAGAACCCACCACTATGAATCTTACCGAATTAAAGAATACGCCGGTTTCTGAGCTGATTACTCTCGGCGAAAATATGGGGCTGGAAAACCTTGCCCGCATGCGCAAGCAGGACATTATCTTCTCCATTCTGAAGCAACATGCGAAAAGCGGAGAAGATATCTTCGGCGACGGCGTGCTCGAGATATTGCAGGATGGATTCGGTTTCCTCCGCTCTGGAGACAGTTCCTACCTCGCCGGTCCCGACGACATCTACGTATCCCCTAGCCAAATCCGCCGCTTCAACCTCCGCACAGGTGACACCATTTCCGGTAAGATTCGCCCGCCAAAAGAAGGCGAGCGCTATTTTGCCCTGTTGAAAGTCAACGAAGTCAACTACGACAAGCCGGAAAACGCCCGCAGCAAGATCCTGTTCGAGAACCTGACGCCGCTGCACGCCAATTCCCGTCTGCGGATGGAGCGCGGCAACGGCTCGACCGAAGACCTGACGGCGCGCGTACTGGATCTGGCGGCACCGATTGGCCGTGGCCAGCGCGGCCTGATCGTGGCGCCGCCGAAAGCCGGTAAAACCATGCTGCTGCAGAACATTGCGCAGAGCATCGCCTACAACCACCCAGACTGCGTGCTGATGGTGCTGCTGATCGACGAACGCCCGGAAGAAGTGACTGAGATGCAGCGTCTGGTGAAAGGCGAAGTGATCGCATCGACCTTCGACGAGCCGGCTTCGCGCCACGTGCAAGTGGCCGAAATGGTGATCGAGAAGGCCAAGCGCCTGGTTGAGCACAAGAAAGACGTGATCATTCTGCTCGACTCCATCACCCGTCTGGCGCGTGCCTATAATACCGTGGTACCGGCTTCCGGCAAGGTGCTGACCGGTGGTGTGGACGCCAACGCCCTGCATCGTCCGAAGCGTTTCTTCGGTGCGGCGCGTAACGTGGAAGAGGGTGGCAGCCTGACCATCATCGCGACCGCGCTGGTCGATACCGGTTCGAAGATGGACGAAGTGATCTACGAAGAATTCAAAGGTACCGGCAACATGGAATTGCACCTGGCGCGTAAAATCGCCGAGAAGCGCGTATTCCCTGCGATCGATTACAACCGCTCCGGTACCCGTAAAGAAGAGCTGCTCACCACTTCCGAAGAGCTGCAAAAAATGTGGATCCTGCGCAAAATCATTCACCCGATGGGTGAGATTGACGCGATGGAGTTCCTCATTAATAAGTTGGCGATGACTAAAACCAACGATGAATTCTTCGATATGATGAAACGCTCATAATTCGTTAAAAAATTCGCTGAACGCCACGCCTAGTCGTGGCGTTTTTCGCTTTTGGCGGATACGATAAGTAGCAGTAATGGAAAAGTAAGTTGTTTCCTCGACTTATTGAGAATTCATCTTGTTTGTCGGTCGGCTCGGTGCCGATCGGCTTTGCTGCTGTCGTTTTGTCAGCCGATGCGAAGAAAATAGGCATGAATCACCGTTGTCATAGGAAATGACCGAAAGGTGGCGGGGGTCGATGGCACAAGCTATTGCCCGTGGTAAGCTGCCTTATCTTCTACAGAGATCTGTTAACTGTGAACTTACTCACTATGAGTACTGAAATTCTATTTGTTTTCCTGTTTTCTTTGGCTTTTCTCTTTGTTGCCCGCAAGGCGGCAAAACGTATTGGTCTGGTAGATAAACCCAATTATCGCAAACGCCATCAGGGGCTGATTCCACTGGTCGGCGGTATTTCCGTTTATGCCGGATTGTGCTTCGCGTTTTGGATTTCCGAACAACCTATCGCGCACGCCAAGCTTTATCTGACCTGCGCCGGCATTCTGGTGTTTGTGGGCGCGCTCGACGATCGTTTCGACATCAGCGTTAAAATCCGCGCCCTGGTGCAGGCGTTGGTCGGCATCGCCATGATGGTGTTCGCCGGTCTGTATCTGCGCAGCTTCGGCCATGTACTGGGCGACTGGGAGATGTTGCTGGGGCCGTTCGGCTATCTGGTGACGCTGTTTGCGGTATGGGCGGCGATCAACGCCTTCAACATGGTCGACGGCATTGATGGCCTGCTGGGTGGGCTGTCGTGCGTCTCCTTCGGCGCGCTGGGTCTGTTGCTGTACCTGAGCGGCCACCATGAGATGGCGTTCTGGTGCTTTGCGATGATCGCCACCATCGTTCCCTATATTTTGCTCAACCTCGGCATTCTCGGCCGCCGTTATAAGGTGTTCATGGGGGACGCCGGCAGTACCCTGATCGGCTTTACCGCCATTTGGCTGCTGCTGCAAAGCTCGCAGGGCAAGGCACACTCGATTAATCCGGTGACCGCACTGTGGATCATCGCTATTCCGCTGATGGACATGATAGCAATCATGTATCGTCGTTTACGCAAGGGGATGAGCCCCTTCTCTCCCGATCGTCAACATATTCACCACCTGATCATGCGAGCCGGCTTTACGCCGCGGCAGGCTTTTGTGTTGATTACCCTGGCGGCCGCATTGCTGGCGGCGGTTGGCGTGATCGGCGAACGCCTGACTTTTATCCCAGAGTGGGTTATGTTGGCATTATTCTTGCTTGCTTTCTTCCTGTACGGTTACTGCATCAAGCGCGCCTGGCGGGTTGCGCGGTACATTAAGCGTATCAAGCGTCGCCTGCGGCGTTCGAGCGATAACAAGCAAGTATCTTAACCAGAGGCTTTTTGGCTGTGATGAATCCAGAAACAACGTCTGACAAGCATACCCCGGCGGTGGATAACGAACTCGATATCCGCGGCCTGTGCTGCACCCTGTGGCGCGGCAAACCGTGGATTATCGGCATTGCGGTGCTGTTCGCGGCGGTCGCGCTGATCGTCTCTTATCTGGTAAAGCAAGAATGGAGCGCGACCGCAATCACCGACAAACCCACGGTAAATGCGCTGGGCGGTTACTACTCCCAGCAGCAGTTCCTGCGCAATCTGGATGTGCGCACGCTGCCGGCGACGGCCGGCGATCAGCCGAGCATCGCGGACGAAGCCTACAATGAGTTCATCATGCAGCTGGCGGCTTACGATACGCGTCGCGATTTCTGGCTGCAGAGCGATTACTACAAGCAACGTCAGGAAGGGGATGCCCGCGCGGATGCGGCGCTGCTCGACGAGCTGATCAACAACATCCTGTTCACGCCGCGCGACGACAAGAAAGTGCCGAACGACGGCGTGAAGCTGACGGCGGAAACTGCCGCGGACGCCAACCGCCTGCTGCGTCAATACGTGGCCTTCGCCAGCCACCGCGCTGCCCTGCACCTGAACGAAGAGATCCAGGGGGCGTGGGCCGCTCGCACTACCTCAATGAAGGCGCAGGTCAAGCGGCAGGAAGCGGTGGCGGAGTCGGTTTACAAGCGCGAGCTGAACACCACGCAGCAGGCGCTGAAAATCGCCGAAAGCCAGGGGATCAGCCGCGCGCAGACCGACACTCCGGCCGAGCAACTGCCGGATTCGGATCTGTTCCTGCTGGGCCGGCCTATGCTGCAGGCGCGTCTGGAAGGCCTGCAGGCCTCCGGCCCTACCTATGACCTGGATTACGATCAGAACCGCGCGATGCTGGCGACGCTGAACGTTGGCCCGACGTTGGATGAGAAGTTCCAGACCTATCGTTATTTGCGCACGCCGGAAGAGCCGGTAAAACGCGACAGCCCACGCCGGGTCTTCTGGCTGATTCTGTGGGGCGCGATGGGCGCTTTGGTTGGCGCGGGCGTTGCCTTGGCGCGTCGGCCGCGTAGTTAAAAATAATATAATAATCTGATGCAGGGCGCGTGAGCGCCCGATTCGCAGGCGGGGCCTGCGATTAACCGACCAAAAGAGATTCGCTGTGAAAGTGTTGACTGTTTTCGGCACCAGACCTGAAGCCATCAAAATGGCACCGCTGGTACATGCACTGGCCCAGGATGAGGCTTTTGATGCAAGAGTCTGCGTAACGGCACAGCATCGTGAGATGTTGGATCAGGTATTGCGGTTGTTTGAGATCACGCCGAATTACGACCTGAACATCATGAAACCCGGCCAGGGGCTAACGGAAATCACCTGCCGCATCCTGGAAGGGCTGAAAGGGGTGCTGGAAGACTTCAAACCGGACGTGGTGCTGGTGCACGGCGATACCACCACTACGCTGGCGACCAGCCTGGCGGCGTTCTATCAACGCATCCCCGTCGGGCATGTCGAGGCCGGGCTGCGTACCGGCAATCTGTATTCTCCCTGGCCGGAAGAGGCCAACCGCAAACTGACCGGCCACCTGGCGATGTACCATTTCGCGCCAACCGAGAACTCGCGCCAAAATCTGTTGCGCGAACTGCTGCCGGACAACCGTATTTTCGTGACCGGCAATACGGTGATCGACGCTCTGTTCTGGGTGCGTGACCGCGTGATGAGCGATGCCGCGCTGCGGGCTGGCCTGGCACAGCGTTATCCGTTCCTCGACGCCGACAAGAAACTGATCCTGGTCACCGGTCATCGCCGCGAAAGCTTTGGCGGCGGTTTTGAGCGAATTTGCAGCGCGCTGGCGGAGATCGCCCGCAATCACCCGGAAGTACAGGTGGTGTATCCGGTGCATCTCAATCCGAACGTCAGTGAGCCGGTGAATCGCATTTTGAAAGGCATCGACAACGTCATGCTGATCGAGCCGCAGGATTATCTGCCGTTTGTCTATTTGATGACCCAGGCTTACATGATCCTGACCGATTCCGGTGGCATTCAGGAAGAGGCGCCATCGTTAGGTAAACCGGTGCTGGTGATGCGCGACACCACCGAACGCCCGGAAGCGATAGATGCGGGCACGGTGCGTCTGGTCGGCACCGATGTGACCAAAATTGTTGAAGCGGTGACCCGGCTGTTGACGGACGAAAGCGAATATCACGCGATGAGTCGGGCGCATAACCCATACGGTGACGGACATGCCTGTCAGCGTATCCTCGAAGCTTTAAAGAATCATCAGGTGACACTATGAGTTTTGACACTATTTCGGTTATCGGCCTGGGTTATATCGGCTTGCCAACGGCGGCGGCGTTCGCTTCCCGCAAGAAAAAAGTGGTGGGTGTAGATGTTAACCAACATGCGGTAGATACCATTAACCGCGGCGCGATCCACATCGTCGAACCGGATCTGGACAAAGTGGTCAAGGACGCCGTCGACGGCGGTTTCCTGCGGGCGGTGACCAAACCGCTGGCGGCCGATGCGTTCCTGATCGCGGTGCCTACGCCGTTCAAGGGCGATCACGAGCCGGATCTGGCCTATGTCGAAGCGGCGGCGAAATCGCTGGCGCCGGTGCTGAAAAAAGGCGATCTGGTGATCCTGGAGTCCACCTCGCCGGTGGGGGCCACCGAACAAATGGCGGACTGGCTGGCGCAGGCGCGCAGCGATCTCAGCTTCCCGCAGCAAGCGGGCGAAGCGGCGGACGTGAATATCGCCTACTGCCCGGAGCGCGTGTTGCCGGGGCAGGTGATGGTGGAGCTGATTCAAAACGACCGCGTGATCGGCGGCATGACGCCGAAGTGCTCGGAACGTGCCAGCGCGCTGTACAAGATTTTCCTCGAGGGCGAATGTGTGATCACCAACTCGCGCACCGCCGAGATGTGCAAGCTGACGGAAAACAGCTTCCGCGACGTAAATATCGCCTTTGCCAACGAACTGTCGTTGATCTGCGCTGAGCAGGGGATCAACGTCTGGGAACTGATCCGCCTGGCGAACCGCCATCCGCGGGTGAATATTCTGCAGCCGGGGCCGGGCGTCGGTGGTCACTGCATTGCCGTCGATCCGTGGTTTATCGTGGCGCAGAATCCGCAGCAGGCACGCCTGATCCACACCGCACGCCTGGTGAACGACGGCAAACCGCTGTGGGTGGTCGACCGGGTGAAAGCGGCGGTGGCCGATTGTCTGGCCGCCACCGACAAGCGCGCGTCCGAGGTCAAAATTGCCTGCTTCGGCCTGGCCTTCAAACCGAATATCGATGATTTGCGTGAAAGCCCGGCGGTAGAAGTGGTACATCTGATCGCCGAATGGCACGTCGGCGAAACGCTGGCGGTGGAACCGAACGTCGAACAGTTGCCGAAGTCGTTGGCCGGCCATGTGACGTTGACGCCAATCGCGGAAGCGTTGCAGCAGGCCGATGTGATCGTGATGTTGGTCGATCACCAGCAGTTCAAGGCCATCCGGCCGGAAGAGATCAAGCAAAGCTGGGTGGTGGATACTAAGGGAGTCTGGCGTTGAAACGTATTTTAGTTACCGGTGGTGCCGGTTTCATTGGCTCCGCGGTTGTGCGGCACATCATCGAGGCCACCGGCGATAGCGTGGTGGTGGTGGATAAGCTGACCTATGCCGGTAACCTCGAGTCGCTGGCGGTGGTGGCCGAGAGCGAGCGCTATGCTTTCGAGCAGGTCGACATCTGCGATCGTGCCGAGCTGGATCGGGTATTTGCCCAGTATCAGCCGGACGTGGTGATGCACCTGGCGGCGGAAAGCCACGTCGATCGTTCTATCGACGGCCCAGCGGCCTTTATCGAGACCAACGTGGTGGGCACTTACACTATGCTGGAAGCGGCGCGCCAGTACTGGCAGCCGTTGGCTGCAGAGAAGAAGCAGGCTTTCCGTTTCCATCATATCTCCACCGACGAAGTGTATGGCGACCTGCACGGCACCGACGATCTATTCACCGAAACCACGCCGTATGCGCCGAGCAGTCCGTATTCCGCCTCCAAGGCGTCGAGCGATCATCTGGTGCGCGCCTGGTTGCGCACCTACGGTTTGCCGACCCTCGTGACCAACTGCTCGAACAACTACGGCCCTTATCACTTCCCGGAGAAGCTGATTCCGTTGGTGATCCTGAATGCGGTAGCCGGCAAACCGCTGCCGGTATACGGCAACGGCGCGCAGGTGCGTGACTGGCTGTATGTCGAAGATCACGCGCGCGCGCTCTATCAGGTCGTGACCGAAGGCGTGGTAGGCGAAACTTACAATATCGGCGGCCATAACGAGCGCAAGAATATCGAAGTGGTGCAGACCATTTGCGATCTGCTGGAAGAACTGGCGCCGAACAAGCCGCAGGGCGTGGCGAACTACCGCGATCTGATCACTTACGTGAAGGATCGCCCGGGTCACGATATGCGTTACGCCATCGACGCCGGCAAAATCGATCGTGAGTTGGGCTGGCGGCCGCAGGAAACCTTCGAAAGCGGCCTTCGCAAAACCGTAGTTTGGTACCTGAACAACGAGACCTGGTGGCGCCGGGTGCAAGACGGTTCTTATGCCGGCGAGCGTTTGGGCCTGTCAGATTAATTTAACGCCGTGTCGCTCTGCGGCTGCGCGGCGGGTTTTGGAGCAAGTATGAAAGGTATTATTCTGGCTGGCGGTTCCGGTACGCGTCTGCATCCGATCACGCGCGGCGTGTCCAAGCAACTGCTGCCGATCTACGACAAACCGATGGTCTATTATCCGTTGTCGGTGCTGATGCTGGCGGGAATCAAAGATATTCTGATTATCTCCACGCCGGAAGATCTGCCTTCATTCAAGCGGCTTTTGGGCAGTGGTGAAGCATTCGGTATCAATCTCAGCTATGCCGAACAGCCAAGTCCCGATGGCCTGGCTCAAGCATTTTTGATCGGTGAAGAATTTTTGGCCGGTGAGCCGAGCTGTCTGGTTTTGGGCGACAATATTTACTTTGGTCAGGGGTTCAGTCCCAAGTTGAGAAGCGTTGCAGCACGCACCACCGGCGCGACCGTGTTTGGCTATCAGGTGATGGATCCCGAGCGCTTTGGCGTGGTGGAGTTTGACGACCACTTCCGCGCGCTGTCGATCGAAGAAAAACCGGTTAAACCGAAGTCTAACTGGGCGGTGACCGGCCTGTACTTCTACGATAGCCAGGTGGTGGAGTTTGCCAAACAGGTGAAGCCTTCGGAGCGCGGCGAGCTGGAAATCACCAGCATTAACCAGATGTATCTGGAACGCGGAGAGTTGAACGTCGAGCTGCTGGGGCGTGGTTTCGCCTGGTTGGATACCGGCACGCACGACAGTCTGCTGGAAGCCAGCAGCTTTGTGCAGACGGTAGAAAAACGCCAGGGCTTTAAAATCGCCTGTCTCGAGGAGATCGCCTGGCGCAATGGCTGGCTGGATGATGAGGGCGTAAAACGCGCGGCTCAGACGCTGGCCAAAACCGGTTACGGCAAATATTTACTGGATTTACTGCATGCGCGTCCACGCCAGTATTGAGCCGCTGGTTTGGGAGAGCGACTTCTTCCAATTAGAGAGCGCCAAATTACATTTCGATAGCTCGGCGGCACCCGTAGCCGAGGCTGATTTGGATGCCTATGCGTTGGTGCAGGCCAAAATTCCCGCTTATCGCCTGGGATGGGCCGATGCGCTGTCGACGCTGGGATTCCGGCTGGTCGAAGGGGAAGTGGATCTGGTGGTGAACGTTGCGCCTGAAAGCGCGACGGCCGATGCCGCTTTGGCGGTTGCGGTGCGTCAGGCCGTTCCCGAGGACATCCCGTCATTGCGCGCTGCCGCCGGTGAGGTGTTCGCTGCCAGCCGATTTCGCGCCCCGTGGTACGATCGCGCCGATAGCGGGCGATTCTATGCGGCCTGGATCGAAAAAGCGGTGCAGGGCACCTTTGATCATCAATGCTTGCTGGTGCTGGATAGCCAGGGGCAACCCGAAGGCTTTGTCAGCCTGCGTGACATTGGCGGCCAGGAAATGCGCATTGGCCTGTTGGCGGCGTTCCCCGGCGCATCCGGCCGGGGCGTGGGCGCCAGGCTGATGACGGCGGCGATCGCCGAATGTCGGCAGCAGGGGATGCAGCGCCTGCGGGTTGCGACCCAGGTGGGCAATATCGCCGCATTACGACTCTATCAACGACAGGGTGCCGTGATTGAAAGCACCGCGTACTGGTTATACAGAGGTAGACATGATTCCATTTAACGCTCCACCGGTTGTTGGCACTGAACTGGAATATATGCAGGCTGCCATGGGCAGCGGCAAATTGTGCGGCGACGGCGGTTTCACCCGCCGCTGCCAGCAGTGGATGGAACAGCGTTTCGGCAGCGCGAAAGTGTTGTTGACGCCTTCCTGCACCGCGTCGTTGGAAATGGCCGCCATTCTGCTGGATATCCAGCCGGATGACGAAGTGATCATGCCAAGCTTTACCTTCGTTTCCACCGCCAACGCCTTTGTGCTGCGCGGCGCCAAAGTGGTGTTCGTCGACCTGCGTCCAGACACCATGAACATAGACGAAACCAAAATCGAAGCGGCGATCACCGATAAAACCCGCGCGATTGTGCCGGTGCACTATGCCGGCGTGGCCTGCGAGATGGATACCATCATGGCGCTGGCGAAGAAATATAACCTGTTCGTGGTGGAAGATGCCGCGCAGGGCGTGATGTCGACCTACAAAGGCAAGGCATTGGGCACCATTGGCCATATCGGCTGCTTCAGCTTCCATGAAACCAAAAACTACACCGCCGGCGGCGAAGGCGGCGCGACGCTGGTGAACGATCCGGCCCTGATCGATCGGGCGGAAGTCATCCGCGAAAAAGGCACCAACCGCAGCCAGTTCTTCCGTGGCCAGGTCGACAAATATACCTGGCGCGACATCGGTTCCAGCTATCTGATGTCCGACCTGCAGGCCGCCTACCTGTGGGGCCAGCTGGAAGTGGCGGAGCGCATCAACCAGCGCCGTTTGGCTCTGTGGCAGAATTACTACGACAGCTTCCTGCCGTTGACCCGGTCAGGCCGCATCGAACTGCCGGTCATCCCGGCCGACTGCGTGCATAACGCGCACATGTTCTATATCAAGTTGCGCGATATCGAAGAGCGCACGGCCTTTATCGACTACCTGAAGGAAGCCGAAATCATGGCGGTGTTCCACTATATCCCGCTGCATGATTGCCCGGCCGGCGAACGCTTTGGCCGCTTTGCCGGCGAAGATCGTTACACCACGCAGGAAAGCGCGCGCCTGGTGCGCTTGCCGCTGTTCTACAATATGTCTGATGTCAATCAGCGTACGGTAATCAATACCATCCTGAGTTTCTTTGCCTGATATGTCGTTGGCAAAAGCATCGATATGGACCGCTGGCTCCACGCTGATCAAAATCGGCGTGGGGCTGTTGGTGGTGAAACTGCTGGCGGTGGCGTTTGGCCCCAGCGGGGTGGGGCAGGCGGGTAACTTCCGCCAGTTGATTACCGTGCTGGGCGTGCTGTCCGGCGCGGGCATTTTTAACGGTATCACCAAATACGTGGCGGAGTACCACCAGGATCCGCAGCGTCTGCGTCTGGCGGTGGGCACCGCGTCGAGCATCGTGCTGGGCTTTTCGACCTTGCTGGCGCTGGTGTTTCTGTTCGCCGCCGAACCGATCAGCATCGGGCTGTTCGGGCATGCCGATTACGTCGATGTGGTGCGCGCCGTCGCTTTCATTCAGATGGGCATCGCCTACGCCAACCTGTTTATGGCGGTGCTGAAAGGCTATCGCGACGCGATGGGCAATGCGCTGGCGGTGATCGGCGGCAGCCTGCTCGGCGTGGTGGCTTATTACCTGTGCTTCAAGCTGGGCGGTTATGAAGGCGCGTTGGCGGGGCTGGCGCTGGTGCCGGCGTTGGTGGTGCTGCCGGCCGGGCTGATGCTGTGGCGGCGCAAAACGCTGCCGTTGCGCTACCTGGCGCCGCGCTGGGACAAACTCGTGGCCGGCAACCTCGGCAAGTTCACCGTCATGGCGCTGATCACTTCGGTGACGCTGCCGGTGGCCTATGTGATGATGCGTAACCTGTTGGCCGCGCATTACGGTTGGGATGAAGTGGGGATCTGGCAGGGCGTCAGCAGCATTTCCGATGCCTATCTGCAGTTCATCACCGCCTCGTTTACCGTCTATCTGCTGCCGACGCTGTCGCGGCTGACGGACAAGGGCGCCATCTCGCGGGAGATCGTGCGCTCGTTGAAATTCGTGCTGCCGGCGGTAGCGGCGGCGAGCTTTACGGTGTGGCTGCTGCGTGATTTCGCCATCTGGCTGCTGTTCTCGGATAAATTCGTCGCCATGCGCGATCTGTTTGCCTGGCAGCTGGTGGGCGACGTGCTGAAAGTCGGGGCTTATGTGTTCGGCTATCTGGTGATCGCCAAAGCGTCGCTGCGCTTCTATATCCTGACGGAAGTCAGCCAGTTTCTGCTGCTGACGCTGTTCTCGCACTGGCTGATCCCGCTGCACGGCGCGCTGGGGGCGGCTCAGGCCTATATGGCAACCTACATCGTGTATTTCGCGCTCTGTAGCTGCGTATTTCTTATCTATCGTAGACGAGTATGACCACACTGATTCACGTTCTGGGATCCGATATCCCGCATCATAACCAGACGGTGCTGCGCTTCTTCAACGACGTGCTGGCGCCGCGTTTGCCGGCTGAGCAGACGCGGCATTTTATGGTGGCGGCCAAGGATGTGGCGGCACTGGGTGATTTCCCCGCCCTGAACATTGAGCCCTACGCAGACAAGAAAAGCCTGGCGGCGGCGGTCATCGCGCGCGCTCAGGCCGATCGCGATGCGCGCTTCTTCCTGCACGGCCAGTTCAATCCGGGGCTGTGGCTGGCGCTGCTGAGCGGCAAGATCAAGGCGCGTCAGGTCAGTTGGCATATTTGGGGCGCCGATCTGTATGAAGACGCCACCAGCTGGAAATTCCGGCTGTTCTATCTGCTGCGCCGCATTGCGCAGGGGCGAGTAGGGAACGTGTTTGCTACCCGCGGCGACGTGATCCACTACCAGCAGCGCCATGCGCGGGTGCCGGCCTCGCTGCTGTACTTCCCGACCCGCATGGATCCGGCGCTGACCGACGTTCACGTCGAGAAAAACCTGGCCGGGCCGATGACGATTCTGGTGGGTAACTCCGGCGATCGCAGCAATCGGCATATCGAAGCGCTGCAGGCGATTCATCAGCAGTTCGGCGCCGACGTGCGCGTGATCCTGCCGATGGGTTATCCGGGCAATAACGATACCTACATCGAGCAGGTGCGCGCCGCCGGGTTGCCGCTGTTCGGCGAGAAAAACCTGCAGCTGCTCACGCAGCAGGTGGCGTTTGAGGATTATCTCAATATTCTGCGCGCTTGCGATCTCGGCTATTTCATTTTCAATCGCCAGCAGGGGATTGGCACCTTGTGCCTGCTGATTCAGTTCGGCGTGCCTTTCGTGCTCAGCCGGCAAAACCCGTTCTGGCAGGATTTGGCGGAACAGCATCTGCCGGTGCTGTTCTACGGCGATTCGCTGGACGAGGCGGTGGTGCGTGAAGCGCAGCGTCAGCTGGCGGCGGTGGATAAACAGGCGATCGCCTTCTTCAATCCGAACTATGTCGACGGTTGGCAGCAAGCCCTGGCGTTGGCGGCGGGAGAGCACTCATGACGTTGGCGCAATTCGGCGGCCTGTTCGTCGTCTATCTGGTCAGCCTGACGTTTATCCTGACGCTGACCTATCAGGAGTTTCGGCGCGTGCGCTTTAACTTCAACGTCTTCTTCTCGCTGCTGTATTTGCTGACGTTTTATTTCGGTTTTCCTTTGACCTGCCTGCTGGTGTTCCAGTTTGACGTCGAGGTAGTGCCGGTGGAGTTTCTGCTGTACGCCCTGCTGTCGGCGACGGCGTTTTACGCCATCTATTACGTTACCTACAAGACTCGGCTGCGCAAGCGCCGCACACAGCCGCGCGCTGCGCTGTTTACCATGAACCGGGTGGAAACCCATATGACCTGGGTGCTGCTGGCGCTGGTGGCGATCGGTACCGTTGGGATCTTCTTCATGCAGAACGGCTTCCTGCTGTTCAAGCTCAATTCCTACAGCCAGATCTTCTCAAGCGACGTGTCCGGTGTGGCGCTCAAGCGGTTCTTTTACTTCTTCATTCCGGCGATGCTGGTGGTCTATTTCCTGCGGCAGGATCTGCGCGCCTGGTTCTTGTTCCTGGTGGCGACGGTGGCGTTCGGCATTCTGACCTACGTGATCGTCGGCGGCACCCGCGCCAACATCATCATTGCCTTCGCGCTGTTCCTGTTTATCGGCATCGTGCGCGGCTGGATCACGCTGTGGATGCTGGCGGCGGCGGGCATATTCGGCGTGGTCGGTATGTTCTGGCTGGCGTTGAAGCGCTACAGCCTGGACGTCAGCGGTGCGGAAGCGTTTTATACCTTCCTCTACCTGACCCGCGATACCTTCTCGCCGTGGGAAAACCTGGCGCTGCTGTTGCAAAATTACGACAAGATCGATTTCCAGGGCCTGGCGCCGATCTTGCGTGATTTCTACGTCTTTATCCCTACCTGGCTCTGGCCCGGCCGGCCGGACGTGGTGCTGAACTCGGCCAACTACTTCACCTGGGAAGTGCTGAACAACCACTCCGGGCTGGCGATTTCGCCGACGCTGATCGGTTCGCTGGTGGTGATGGGCGGCGCGCTGTTTATCCCGCTCGGCGCGATTCTGGTGGGCATGATCATCAAGTGGTTCGACTGGCTGTATGAGCTGGGCAAAACCGAGCCGAACCGCTATAAGGCGGCCATTCTGCAGGGGTTCTGCTTCGGCGCGGTGTTCAACATGATCGTGTTGGCGCGGGAAGGGGTGGATTCATTCGTGTCGCGCGTGGTGTTCTTCTGCATTATTTTCGGCGCCTGTCTGGTGCTGGCGAAGTTGCTGTATTGGCTGTTCGATACCGCCGGGCTGATCAAGGCCAGAGTGACGCGCACCCGCGCGCTGGCGTCGCCGCCTCGGGTCAACGGTCTTTTGTAAGGGTAATGAGAACGATGGAAGCAAAGATTTCGGTGCCGCAGTATGAGCTGCGCGGTTTCAGCCTGTGGGGCTTTCGCGATATGGCGCACTGCATGGACTTTTTGTTCGACGGCGGCCGGGTAAAACAGGGCACGCTGGTGGCCATGAACGCGGAAAAGATCCTGAAGGCGGAAGAGGACCAGGCGCTGCATGCGTTGCTGGATGAGGCGGAGTACAAGTACGCAGACGGCATCAGCATGGTGCGCTCGATTCGCCGCAAATACCCGGCGGCGGACGTTTCGCGCGTTGCGGGCGCCGATCTGTGGGAAGCCTTGATGCAACGCGCCGGCCGTGAAGGCACGCCGGTCTTCCTGGTCGGCGGCAAGCCGGAGGTTTTGGCGGAAACCGAGCAAAAGCTGCGCAGCCAGTGGAATGTCAACCTGGTGGGCAGCCAGGACGGCTACTTCAAACCGGATCAGCGCGAGGCGCTGTTCGAGCGTATTCGTGCCAGCGGCGCCGCGATCGTGACGGTGGCGATGGGATCGCCGAAGCAGGAGATTCTGATGCGCGACTGCCGCAAGGTGCATCCGCAGGCGCTGTATATGGGCGTGGGCGGCACCTACGACGTCTTTACCGGCCATGTGAAGCGTGCGCCCAAGGTGTGGCAGAATCTCGGTCTGGAATGGCTCTACCGCCTGCTCAGCCAACCCAGCCGCATCGGCCGGCAGTTGAAGCTGTTGAAGTTTGTCGGCTACTATTACAGCGGCAAGATGTAACCCCTCATCCGGGGCGGAAAGTGCTGTTCCGCTCCGGTCTGCTGTACCAATAATCTGCTTTTGCGCGTTTCTCCCGCATATCTATAACCCTCGGCCCTAAACGTCGTCGCATTTATTCCATAAAGTTTTAAATTGCGGTTTGCTTATAGCGGCGAAATGCGAAACGATACCGCCCGGAAATTATCCCTGGCCGCTGAAGCTTGATGCGACAGCGCTGAACGATGTCCTTCTCACGGTCACTTCGCTCCGACAACCCGTTGATGCCAATCCGATCGGCAGGGGATGATTTATTCTTTTAATAATGACAATAACGACCGGCAGCGGCCGGCAGGCAAACACGACCCGAGAAAAATTATTGAGGATTTATGGCACACAAAGATAAACCGCAAGGGCTACACCGGGGCCTTGAGGCCCGGCATATCGAGCTTATCGCTCTGGGGGGCACCATCGGTGTCGGCCTGTTTATGGGCTCGGCCAGTACGCTGAAATGGGCGGGGCCGTCGGTGCTGCTGGCTTACATCATCGCCGGACTGTTCGTGTTCTTCATTATGCGTTCGATGGGGGAAATGTTGTTCCTCGAGCCGGTCGCCGGGTCATTTGCCGTTTACGCGCATAAGTACATGAATCCCTACTTCGGTTATCTGACCGCCTGGGGCTACTGGTTTATGTGGATTGCCGTCGGCATTTCTGAAATCACCGCCATCGGGGTGTATGTGCAGTTCTGGTTCCCGGAAATACCGCAGTGGGTGCCGGCGCTGATCGCCGTGGCGATGGTCGCGTTGGCCAACCTGGCGGCGGTGCGCCTGTACGGTGAGCTGGAGTTCTGGTTCGCCATGATCAAGGTCACCACCATCATCGTGATGATTCTGGTGGGGCTGGGGGTGATCTTCTTCGGCTTCGGCAACGGCGGTGAACCTATCGGTTTCGCCAATTTGACGGCGCACGGCGGTTTCTTTGCCGGCGGCTGGAAAGGCTTCCTGTTTGCGCTGTGCATCGTGGTGGCATCCTATCAGGGGGTTGAACTGGTGGGCATCACCGCCGGGGAAGCCAAGAACCCGCAGGTGACGCTGAAACGCGCGATCAACAATATCCTTTGGCGCATCCTGATCTTCTATGTCGGTGCGATCTTCGTCATTGTCACCATCTTCCCGTGGAACGGCATCGGCACCACCGGCAGCCCGTTCGTGCTGACCTTCGCCAAGATCGGCATCGTTGCCGCCGCCGGCATCATCAACTTCGTGGTGTTGACCGCCGCGCTCTCCGGTTGCAACAGCGGCATGTACAGCGGCGGCCGCATGCTGTACGCCCTGGCCAAGAACCGCCAACTGCCGGCGGCGTTGACCAAGCTTTCCGCCAGCGGCGTGCCGGTGAACTGCATCGCCGTCACCATCGGCTGCCTGTTGGTGGGCTCCGCGCTGAACTACATCATCCCGAATCCGGAGCAGGTGTTCGTTTATGTCTACAGCGCGAGCGTGCTGCCGGGCATGGTGCCGTGGTTCGTGGTGCTGATAAGCCAGCTCTATTTCCGCCGCGCCCATAAGGAAGCGATCAAAAACCACAGCTTTAAGTCGATCATGTTCCCGTATGTGAACTATCTGACCATCGCTTTTCTGGTTTGCGTGCTGGTCGGCATGGGAATCAACCCGGATACGCGCATTTCCCTGCTGGTCGGGGCGATTTTCTTAGCCGGTGTCAGCCTGTGCTACTTCGCTTTCGGCATGCACAAGAAACATCATCCGGTTGAAAATCGGGTAGAAACGCGCCAATAAACGGCGAAAAGGGGCTACGGAGTGCGCTTTTGTGCGCGGGAGTGAGCAAAGCGTAATCAAACGCAACATTTCTGCGAAAAAGCACTAGACAGGATTGGCGTAAATCCGTAGTATCCCCTCCCGCAACGGCGCTACGCGCCCGTAGCTCAGCTGGATAGAGCGCTGCCCTCCGGAGGCAGAGGTCTCAGGTTCGAATCCTGTCGGGCGCGCCATTAAGTTTGTGCGCAGGAGCTGCGGTGGTATATTACCGCGTGAGTAAGAAGTAGTAATGGTGGCTATAGCTCAGTTGGTAGAGCCCTGGATTGTGATTCCAGTTGTCGTGGGTTCGAGTCCCATTAGCCACCCCACTTCCTGATGAAGTGACGATTTAGCAGTATTTTGTGACAGTGCGAAGGTGGCGGAATTGGTAGACGCGCTAGCTTCAGGTGTTAGTGTTCTTACGGACGTGAGGGTTCAAGTCCCTCTCTTCGCACCACGCAAAATATCTGATAAATATAAGATTTATATGGACAATGGTCTGATAAATCGGGTAGTATGAGCAATACAAATCGGCGAGTAGCGCAGCTTGGTAGCGCAACTGGTTTGGGACCAGTGGGTCGGAGGTTCGAATCCTCTCTCGCCGACCACTTTCAAAAAAACCGACGCAAGTCGGTTTTTTTACGCCTGCAGTTTATGAGGATGAGTACCTCCGCAGGAGGTTCGAACCTCGCGAAGCGAGACGAAGGTAGGCCCGTGCAGCAATGCGCGGGCTTTTTGCGTATCTAAGGATGGGCACTTTGTCTCTGTCGGCAAGCGTGTTGGTTTTCAGCGACAGCGCCATCCAGCGCTGTCGTCAGGTTGAGACAAATAATTGATTGATTTAAAAAGATAAAATGGGCTTTGGCTTAAGTCGTCGTTTTGAGGCGACATTCTTATTACGGCTGCTGGTATGGAATGCCAGAGAGTGGCATATAACAGTAAAGACAGGGTTAAATTAAAAATTAATATATTTCAATGCATTGAGACCCGTTTTTTATTGGGAATGGCCTCAGCCTTAAAGTTGGCACGCCAAGTGCAATATCAATAGCGTAGATGCTCATTCCACCTCTTATGTTCGCCTTAGGCCTCATAAACCCTGGGAATGACGCAGAGCCGATTTAGGGTGCCTATCGCCCACGAGAACGATGACTAACCCGTCATCACGCTCAGGGCAAAACGTTGAGTGAGGCACCGCCCCTGTTGTCCTAGACCTGATTGCTTCTTTATACACTTGCCCTGCGGCAAGTGTTTTTTTTTTGCGCCTCAGGATGTTAACTGGCAAAAAAAAGCGCGGCATCAAGAGCCGCGCTGTTCTTCAATCGTGCAGGGCGCTATTCGCCGCCGTTCTGTTTCAGCGTCAACATCAGTCCTTCGCGCCGCATCTGCGCCGCTTCATCCGAACGATGCAGTTTTTCCAGCGTATCGGCCAACCAGGCGTAGTCGTAGGCATCCGGGCGCTGTTTCAGCGCTTCGCGGAAGACGTCGGCCGCCTGCTGCCACTCGCCGTGTTTCATCAGCAGCTGCCCCAGCGTGCTGTTCAGCAGCGGCGTCGCGCCGTGCTGCTTCATCTGCTGGCGCAGCGCTTTCTCCAACTGCTCGGGGTTGCCGGACTTCAGCCGCGGCAGCAGCAGCACCAGGCGCTCGTCGTATTGGCGCTTCAGGCTGTCGAGCACGATCTCCTGCGCCAGTTCGTGGTCGTTGCATTCGATCAGGTGTTCCACCATCGCGATTTGCAGCGGCACTTCGTGACGCGTCTTGCGGCTCTGATCTTTCCACCAGCGCTTCAGGCCTTCGCTGCCTTCGTCCGCCATCGCCTGATTCATCAGCCCGATATAAGCCTGCTGCTGCAATGCCTGCAGTTGCTCTTCGCTGTGGAGTTCGATTTTACGCATCGACGGCAGCACTTCCAGCAGCGATGCATAGGCGCCGGTGCGCAGATAGGCTTGTTCCGCCAGGCGCAATACTTCCGGATGACGCGGCGCCTGGTTCAGCAGGCGATCGACGCCGTGGCGCGCGGCGTGGTTCTCGCCCTGTGCCAGCTGGATGCGAACCCGGGTGATATCCACCGGCAGCTGATCGGTGTCGGCCGCTTCGGCAGCGCGCTCCAGATATTGGTTGGTGCGGAAGTCATCGCCGCGTTGCTGTGCGGCCTCGGCGGCCAGCAGGTAGTTCACCACCGGCTGTTCGGCATGATCGGCGTTGCGCGTCATCAGCTTCTCGACCTGCTTGTAGTCGCCTTCCGCCAGCTTGATCAGCGCGGCTTTGGTTTGCTGGCGCGCGCGAGTGCGCTTGCGGCCGATAAACCAACCGCGCGTGCGGGCGCCGGTGCGGAAGAGACGGCGCAGGATCCACTCGATCACCAGCAGCACCACGAACAGCAGCACCAGCATGATCGCTAGGCCGGTGACGCTGGTTTCGATATTGTAGTTGTCGGTCTGGATCAGCACATAGCCTTGATGCCCGGCCAACATCGGCCCGAGCACCACGCTGGCGATCACCACCAGGAACAGAAATAGCACGCGTAACATGGCTTAACCCTCCTGGTGAGCGGCAGGGGACTGGGTCATCAGGTTGCGCACCCGGGTCTGCATCACTTTTTCCAGCAGCGGCTGGCTTTTCAGCTGATCCGGCACGTCCATCGAGATCGACTGTTGGCTCAGGCTGTCCAGCTCTTCCAGGAAGGCCTTGGTCGCCGGATCGGTGGTGTCGAAATAGGCGCGCACCCAGGTGGAGACGGTTTCCAGCGATTGCTTGTAGGTCTCGTTCTGGTGGCGCGGGATGGCCTGCGCGGCCACCAGCAGGCGCGAACGGATGTTTTCGCGCAGGTAGATGTCCTGGTTCGGCGCCAGCAGCGGTTCGGCGCTGGCGTCGCGGCGGCGGATGGTAATGAAGTCGGCCATGAAATTGCGCCAGCTCTTGGCCAGGTTCTGCCGCCACTCGGCGATCGAACCGGAGAGCTCGCTGCTGTTTTGATCCATCGGCGCTTCGTCGGTGTCGTTGTCCGCCAAGCGCAGGTTATCCACCTGATTGGACAGCTGATTGACCTTGAGGATGATGCCGTCGTAATCGACCTGGGTCAGCGTAGCAAGCGTGCCGATGTCTTCGGTAATGGCGCGGCGCACGTCGAGCAGGCTAGGATCGTTCATGTCCGCCAGGCTGGCGTCGGCGCTTTTCAGCAGCGCGGCGGCGCTGGTCACGTCCTGATCGCTCCACAGCTTGCGGCCGGCCATTTTCACCAGGAAATCGGCCTGCGCCAGCAGCCAGGTTTTGGCGTCGCTGCCGGAGATGGTCGCCACTTTTTCCTGCAGCTCGCTCAGTTGGCGCGCGAGGTTAGCCTGCTCGCGATCGGCGGCGTCCAGGGTTTTACCCTGCTGCTGCAACAGGCCTTCCAGCGCATTTCTTTCCTGCTGCTGGCTCTGCTTCACGCCTTCAAGCTGCTGCTGCAGCGCCTGATTGGCGGCGATCAGCTGTTGCGCCTGCTGGTGCGTGTGGTAATAGCCGCCCGCGCCGAGGGCGATGACCAGCACGATAGCGATCGCGCCGAGCACCGGGCCGGTGTTCTTGCCTTTGCGGCTGGCAGCGGCTGGCTGCTGGGAGCTCTCAACCGCGGTGGTTGGCTCTTCAACCGGGGCGGATGGGGTATTTTGTTCCGTCATAGTGGCACATCCCATAGTCAGATTATTGTAGCGCGCGGATCAGCGCGTCATTATCGGCGTTGTCAGCTACCCGAATCGTACGCCAGCCCAAATCCCGGGCGAGGGTAGCCAGGCGTTCGCTCACTACTACCAGGCGGCAACGCAGCAGCCATGAAGAACGATAGTAATCAGGAACTAAAGTATAGAGCTGTTGTAACATTTCACCGCTGGTCACCACCAGCGTATCCACACCGGCGCGCTGCCAGTGGGCGCTCTGCTCGCTGCCGTCGTAGTGCACCGGGCTGCGTTGATAGCATTCATAATAGCTGACGTCGGCGCCGCGCTCGCTCAGCGTCGTGCCCAGCAACTCGCGGCCGCCGTTGCCGCGCAAAATCAGCGCGCGTTTGCCCGCCAGCTTTTGCAGCGCCGGCAGCAGCAGCAGCGTTTCGCTGATCTCGCGTTCGCGCGGGTATTCCACCGGCAAACTGCTGATGCGGTGCAGCGCCAGCCCGGTGGTGCGGCCGATGGCGTAATAAGTCAGGTGCGCGGGCCAGCTCAGCCCGGCGCGGCCGATGACCGAATCGGCATAGTTCACCGAATGCTGCGACAGCACGAACACCAGATCGCCGGCGTTCAACTGCTGCAACGCCTGCGGCAGCTGCGGCAGATCGCCACCGGGGGCGAAGTCGATCAGCGGTGCATGATAGGCAACCCGGCCGAGTGCGCGCAGCCGGCTCACTAACTGCTCTCCCGAAGGCGATGGGCGGGTTACCAGGATCGTCATGCCGGCGGATTTCCCTGATAAACTTCGCGCAGGATCTCGCGCGCGCCGCGCGCCAGCAGCTCTTCCGCCAGCTCAACGCCCATCCGTTCGGCCTCGGCGGCCGGGCCGCGGCGCTCGCCGCGCACCATCTGGCTACCGTCCGGCGCGCCGACCAGGGCACGCAGCCACAGGCTGTCGCCATCCAGTTCGGCATAGCTGCCGATCGGCACCTGGCAGCCGCCTTCCAGACGGGTGTTCATCGCCCGTTCGGCGCGCACGCGTGTTTCGGTGGCCGCATGGTTCAGCGGCGCCAGCAGCGCGCGGGTGACGCTGTCGTCGAGACGGCATTCAATGCCGACCGCACCCTGGCCGACCGCCGGCAGGCACTCTTCGGCGCTCAGCGGGCTGCGGATGCGTTGCTCCAGCCCCAGGCGTTTCAGGCCGGCCACCGCCAGAATAATTGCGTCATAGTCGCCGTTGTCCAACTTGGCCAGGCGAGTGCCGACGTTGCCGCGCAGGTCGCGCACGATCAGATCCGGGCGGCGTTCACGCAGCTGGCACTGGCGGCGCAGGCTGGAAGTGCCGACCACGCTGCCCTGCGGCAGTTGATCGAGCGAGGCGAAACGGTTGGAAACAAAAGCGTCGCGCGGATCTTCGCGTTCGCAAATGGTGGTCAAACCGAGGCCGGCGGGGAAATCGACCGGCACGTCTTTCATCGAGTGCACGGCGATGTCGGCGCGGCCTTCCAGCAGCGCCAGCTCGAGTTCTTTAACAAACAGGCCTTTACCGCCGACTTTCGCCAGCGGCGTATCCAGAATAACGTCGCCGCGCGTGACCATCGGCACCAACGCGACCTGCAGGCCGGGATGGCTGGCCATCAGACGTTGCTGCACATAATGTGCTTGCCAGAGTGCAAGCGGGCTTTGTCGGGTGGCAATTCGAATAATTTTGTCTAACATGCTTGTTACCGTTTTTATATTTCGCCATCCATCCTACCACTGAGAGCCAATACTGTCAGTGCAAGAAGCCGGAGGCGGAAAAAGGACAACGGAATCAAAGGGACGTGTGATGTGCTTTGGGGCAGTTAACACTGCGGGTAAATCGTTTAGGGAAGCGCTACAATAATTGTGAAGCGTTACCTCCTTTACGGTCAATCAGCAAGGTGTTAAATTGATCACGTTTCCAGCAATAAGTCGCCAAATATTCTTCTTACACTAACGGCGCTTATGGAATACGGGTTTTTTTCTAAACACCGGGATAATCAGGCGAGACGTCTTGTACCTCTACATCGAGACATTGAAGCAGAGACTGGATGCGATCAATCAGCTACGCGTCGATCGCGCCCTGGCGGCTATGAAGCCCGCGTTTCAACGGGTATACAGTCTGCTGCCCACCTTACTGCACCACCACCACCCGCTGATGCCGGGTTACCTGAACGGTAACGTTCCCCACGGCATTTGCCTCTACACGCCTGATGAAACTCAACAAGATTACCTGAACGATTTAGAAGACAAATGGGGCAGCCCGTTTGACAAACCGGCCAGCGGCGAGCTGCCGATCACCGGCGTCTATTCGATGGGCAGCACCTCGTCTATCGGCCAAAGCTGCAGCTCGGATCTCGACATCTGGGTCTGCCACCAGTCCTGGCTGGACAACGAAGAACGCACCCGCCTGCAGCAAAAATGCAGCCTGCTTGAGAAGTGGGCCGCCTCGATGGGGGTGGAAGTCAGCTTCTTCCTGATCGACGAAAACCGCTTCCGCCATAATGAAAGCGGCAGCCTGGGCGGCGAAGACTGCGGCTCGACGCAGCATATCCTGTTGCTCGACGAATTCTACCGCACCGCGGTGCGCCTGGCCGGCAAGCGCATCCTGTGGAACATGGTGCCGGGCGAAGAAGAAGCGCACTACGATGAATACGTGCTGTCGCTGTACGCGCAGGGCGCGCTGACGCCGAACGAGTGGCTGGATCTCGGCGGCCTGAGTTCGCTGTCGGCGGAAGAGTACTTCGGCGCCAGCCTGTGGCAGCTGTACAAGAGCATCGATTCGCCTTACAAGGCGGTGCTGAAGACCCTGCTGCTGGAAGCCTATTCCTGGGAATATCCCAATACCCAACTGCTGGCGACGGACATCAAACATCGCCTGCATCAGGGCGAGATCGTCAGCTTCGGGCTCGACGCCTACTGCATGATGCTCGAGCGCGTCACCCGCTACCTGACCGACATCAACGACACCACCCGCCTCGATCTGGCCCGCCGCTGTTTCTACCTGAAAGTGTGTGAAAAGCTGTCGCTGGCCAAGGCCTGCGTCGGCTGGCGGCGCGAGATCCTCAGCCAGCTGGTCAGCGAATGGGGCTGGAGCGAAGAGCGTCTGGCGATGCTGGACAACCGCGCCAACTGGAAAATCGAACGGGTGCGCGAAGCGCATAACGAGCTGCTCGACGCGATGATGCAGAGCTACCGCAACCTGATCCGTTTCGCTCGCCGCAACAACCTCAGCGTCAGCGCCAGCCCGCAGGATATCGGCGTGCTGACCCGCAAACTGTACGCGGCGTTCGAAGCGCTGCCCGGCAAGGTGACGCTGGTGAACCCGCAGATTTCGCCGGACCTGTCGGAAAACGACTTAACCTTTATTCACGTGCCGGTTGGCCGCGCCAACCGCACCGGCTGGTACCTGTATAATCAGGCGCCGGCCATGGATTCTATTGTCAGCCATCAGCCACTGGAATATAACCGCTACCTGAACAAGCTGGTGGCCTGGGCCTATTTCAACGGCCTGCTGACGCCGCAGACCCGCCTGCACATCAAGAGCGGCAACCTGTGCGACACCGCCAAGCTGCAGGAGCTGGTGGCCGACGTCTCCCATCACTTCCCGCTGCGCCTGCCGGCGCCGACGCCGAAAGCGCTGTACAGCCCGTGCGAAATTCGCCATCTGGCGATCATCGTCAACCTGGAAAACGATCCGACCGCCGCCTTCCGCAATCAGGTGGTGCATTTCGATTTCCGCAAGCTGGACGTGTTCAGCTTCGGCCAGCAGCAGCAGTGCCTGGTAGGCAGCATCGATCTGCTGTACCGCAACTCCTGGAACGAAGTGCGCACCCTGCATTTCAGCGGCGAGCAGTCGGTGCTGGAAGCGCTGAAAACCATTCTCGGCAAAATGCACCAGGACGCCGCGCCGCCGGAGTCGGTGGAAGTGTTCTGCTACAGCCAGCACCTGCGCGGCCTGATCCGCACCCGTATCCAGCAGCTGGTGTCGGAGTGCATCGAGCTGCGCCTGTCCAGCACCCGCCTGGAGCCCGGCCGCTTCAAGGCGGTGCGCGTCGCCGGGCAGACCTGGGGGCTGTTCTTCGAGCGCCTGAGCGTATCGGTGCAAAAGCTGGAGAACGCGGTGGAGTTTTACGGCGCCATCTCCAACAACAAGCTGCACGGCCTGTCTATCA
This sequence comes from Serratia sarumanii, assembly GCF_029962605.1. NCBI lineage: Bacteria > Pseudomonadati > Pseudomonadota > Gammaproteobacteria > Enterobacterales > Yersiniaceae > Serratia > Serratia sarumanii. The sequence goes on from NZ_CP124750.1 coordinate 160,905, forward strand.
AGGTGGAAACCGATCAGGTGCATTTGCCGCCGGTGGTGGACGGCTTCGCCAGCGAGGGGATCATCCAGTTCTTCTTCGAAGACACCTCAGACGACAAGGGCTTCAACATCTATATTCTGGACGAGTCGAATCGGGTGGAGGTGTATCACCACTGCGAGGGCAGTAAAGAGGAGCTGGTGCGAGACGTCAGCCGCTTCTATTCCTCGTCGCACGATCGCTTCACCTACGGCTCCAGCTTCATCAACTTCAACCTGCCGCAGTTCTATCAGATCGTGCAGCTCGACGGGCGCACGCAGGTGATCCCGTTCCGCAGCAACGTGCTGTCCAGCCTATGCGTGACGGTGGCCGACGGCGCCGCGCAGCCGCTGAAACAGCAGTTCCAGCTGCATTGACGCCGCAAGGGCTCGGTTGCCGAGCCCTGCTTAGCCTCAGGAAAAACGCAATTCCTCGCCGGCCTGCGCGCTGGCCGCTTCGCTGAGCAGCTGATAAAACGGCTGCCCGCTGCGATCGCATAACCAAGCGCCGTCGCGGTAGTTGAAGTGGTAGCCGCCGGCCTTGGTGGCGAGCCACACCTGGTGCAGCGGCTCTTGGCGGTTGATGACGATTTTGGTGCCGTTTTCGAAGCTCAGCGTCATTACGCCGCCATTGGTTTCGTAATCGATGTCCGCATCGCCGTCAAAATCGTCCAGTGTCTCTTCAATATTCAGCATCAGCTGGTCGGCCAACTGGTGAAACTCGCTGTCGTTCATATTCAATTCCTATTGCTTTTCATGATCCACCTGCGATTATAGAGACCTTGGACGCATGAATTACAGGCATTAATGCAAATGAAAAAACAACTACGCTATGCGCTGATGGCCGTTCTGGTTACCGGCCTCGCCGGCTGTGGTCTGAAAGGCCCGCTTTACTTCCCGCCTGCCGACCCCGCCAGCCAAAAACCGGCCAAGCCGCCGGTGCAAACGGGCGATCAGGTGCAAAAGAACCAGCAGGAGCAGTCTGGCTCTCAGCAAAAACCGTCGATGGTCGACCAGTAACACCCTGTTTACGGTGGCGAGCGCCGCCGTAAAATCAAGACGGATAGCGCGTCCAGATAGCGGAGTATGATATGCAGTTCTCCAAAATGCACGGTCTGGGCAACGACTTTATGGTGGTCGATGCCGTTACACAGAATGTCTATTTTTCACCTGAGCTGATCCGCCGGCTGGCCGATCGGCACCTGGGCGTCGGCTTTGACCAGATGCTGGTGGTAGAACCGCCTTACGATCCCGAGCTGGATTTTCACTACCGAATTTTCAACGCCGACGGCAGCGAAGTGGCGCAGTGCGGCAACGGCGCGCGCTGCTTCGCGCGCTTTGTGCGGCTGAAAGGGCTGACCAACAAACGCGACATCCGCGTCAGCACCCAAACCGGGCGCATGGTGCTCAGCGTCACCGACGACGATCTGGTGTGCGTCAACATGGGCGAGCCTAATTTCGATCCGCAGGCGGTGCCGTTCCGCGCCGCCAAGGCTGAAAAGACCTACATCATGCGCGCGGCGGAACACACCGTGCTGTGCGGCGTGGTGTCGATGGGCAACCCGCATTGTGTTTTGCAGGTGGACGATGTAAAAACCGCCAAGGTGGAGCTGCTCGGGCCGGTGCTGGAAGGGCATGAGCGCTTCCCGGAACGGGCCAACATCGGCTTTATGCAGGTGGTCAGCCGCGATCATATCAAGCTGCGCGTTTACGAGCGCGGCGCCGGCGAAACGCAGGCCTGCGGCAGCGGCGCCTGTGCGGCGGTGGCGGTGGGGATCCAACAGGAATTGCTGTCAGAAGAGGTGCATGTAGAACTGCCGGGCGGCAGCCTGCATATTCGCTGGAAAGGGCCGGGCAACCCGCTGTTTATGACCGGCCCGGCAACCCATGTCTATGACGGATTTATTCATCTATGAAAAGCGTAGAAGAACAGAGCGTCGCCGGCCTGGCGCTGGATGACGACACCGTGATGCAGTACCTGCTGCAGAACCCGGATTTCTTTATTCGCAACGCGCGCCAGGTTGAGCAGATGCGCGTGCCTCACCCGGTGCGCGGCACCGTTTCGCTGGTGGAATGGCATCTGGCCCGCCAGCGCAATCACATCGAGCGGCTGGAAGAAGAGATCACGCTGCTGATGGAGCAGGCCAGCGCCAACGAAGGGCTGTTCGCCCGGTTGTTGCACCTGCAGGCCGATCTGGCCACCGCCGACAGCCTGCAGGACATGCTCAACCGGCTGCAGCGCTGGGCGCGCGGTTTTGGTTTGGCCGGCGCCACGGTGCGCCTGTTCGCCGAGCGCTGGAAGATCGGCGCGCCTTCCGATTTCACCCATCTGGCGCTGACGCGTTCGGCGTTCGAGCCGTTTCGCATTCAGCGGCTGGGCAGCGAACAACATTACCTCGGCGGCCTGAACGGCCCCGAACTGCTGCTGCTGTTGCCGCAGGCCAAACAGATTGGCCAGATTGGCTCGGTGGCGCTGTCGATGCTGGGCGACGATGGCGAACTGGGCATGGTGATCTTCAGCAGCCGCGATACGCAACACTATCAGCAGGGCATGGGCACGGTGATGCTCAATCAACTGGCGCGCATGCTGCCGGCGCTGCTGGAACGCTGGGTCGAACGCGCATGACGCCGATTGCGCCCAGCCTGCAGCAGCCGGTGGACGCTTTTCTGCGTTATCTCAAGGTAGAACGGCAACTCAGCCCGCTGACGCAGCTTAGCTATTCGCGCCAGCTGGCGGCGCTGATGCGCCTGGCGCAGGAGATCGGCGTCACCGACTGGGCGGCGCTGGACGCCGCCCGGGTGCGCATGCTGGCGGCGCGCAGCAAACGCGCCGGCCTGCAGTCCGCCAGCCTGGCGCTGCGGCTCTCTTCGTTGCGCAGTTTCCTCGACTGGCTGGTCAGCCAGGGCGTATTGCACGCCAACCCCGCCAAAGGCATCCGCACGCCGCGCAGCGGCCGCCATCTGCCGAAAAACATCGACGTCGATGAAATGAACCAGCTGCTGGAGATCGATCTCAACGATCCGCTGGCGGTGCGCGATCGCGCCATGCTGGAGGTGATGTACGGCGCCGGTCTGCGCCTCTCCGAACTGGTGGGGCTGGATTGCCGCCATGTCGATATGGCGGCCGGCGAGGTGTGGGTGATGGGGAAAGGCAGTAAAGAGCGCAAATTGCCGATCGGGCGCACCGCCGTCACCTGGCTGGAACACTGGCTGGCGATGCGCGATCTGTTCGGGCCGGAAGATGACGCGATGTTCCTGTCCAATCAGGGGCGGCGCATCTCGACGCGCAACGTGCAAAAGCGCTTCGCCGAATGGGGCGTGAAACAGGGCGTCAACAGCCATATTCACCCGCACAAGCTGCGTCACTCCTTCGCCACTCACATGCTGGAGTCGAGCGGCGATCTGCGCGCGGTGCAGGAGCTGCTCGGCCACGCCAACCTGACCACCACGCAAATTTATACCCACCTCGACTTTCAACATCTGGCGAACGTGTACGATGCCGCGCATCCGCGCGCCAAACGGGGGAAATCCTGATGCATTTTTATCGCCCGCTGCGCCCGCTGGCGGCGCTGACTTTCGATCTGGACGACACGCTGTATGACAATCGCCCGGTGATCCGGCAAACCGAACAACAGTCGGTGGCCTTCCTGCAGAGCTACCATCCCGGTCTGAACAGCTTCCAGTCGGCGGATTTCCACCGCCTGCGCCAGGAGCTGCGCGAGCAGGATCCGGAGATCTACCACGACGTCACCCAGTGGCGCTGGCGCGCCATTCATCTGGCGCTGAGCCGGCAGGGGCTGCGCGATGCCGACGCGGCGATCGGGGCCGATGCGGCGATGCAAAACTTCGCGCTGTGGCGCAGCCGCATCGAGGTGCCGCAAGCGACCCACGCCACGCTGAAGGCGCTGGCCGCGCGCTACCCGCTGGTGGCGATCACCAACGGCAACGCCGATCCGGCGCAGTGCGGCCTGGACGGTTATTTCCAGTTCGTGTTGCGCTCCGGGCCGGACGGGCGCGCCAAGCCGTATCAGGACATGTATCACCTGGCCGTCGAGCGGCTGGGCGTGGCGCCCGAGCAGATCCTGCACGTGGGCGACGATCTGACCACCGACGTCGCCGGCGCGCTGCGCGCGGGGCTGCAGGCCTGTTGGATCAACGATCGGCAACGCTGCCTGATGCAGGCCGCCGACAGCCGTCTGCTGCCGCATATTGAGATTTCGCAGTTGGCATCGCTGACAGCATTGTTATAATCCCTGCCAGAACTCTGTATAAATTTCCAGTGAAAAACCCGTCAGCGGCGGGTTTTCCCTTAACCATTAGTGGTGCCTATGGACGTCTCCGATCTGCTCGACAGCCTGAATGAAAAACAACGTGAAGCCGTGGCGGCGCCGCGCAGCAACCTGTTGGTTCTGGCCGGAGCGGGCAGCGGCAAGACGCGGGTGCTGGTGCATCGCATCGCCTGGCTGCTGTCGGTGGAGAACTGCTCGCCGTATTCGATCATGGCGGTGACCTTCACCAACAAGGCGGCGGCGGAAATGCGCCACCGTATCGAACATCTGATCGGCACCAGCCAGGGCGGCATGTGGATCGGCACCTTCCACGGCCTGGCGCACCGTCTGTTGCGCGCCCACCACCTGGAAGCCAACCTGCCGCAGGATTTCCAGATCCTCGACAGCGACGACCAGCTGCGGCTGCTCAAGCGCATCATCAAGGCGCTGAACGTCGACGAGAAGCAGTGGCCGCCGCGTCAGGCGATGTGGTACATCAACGGCAAGAAAGACGAGGGCCTGCGCCCGCAGCACGTCGAGACCTACAACAACCCGGTAGAAGCCACCTGGCTGCGCATCTACCAGGCCTATCAGGAAGCCTGCGATCGCGCGGGGCTGGTGGATTTCGCCGAGCTGCTGCTGCGCGCGCACGAGCTGTGGCTGAACAAGCCGCATATCCTCAACCACTACCGCGAACGTTTCACCAACGTGCTGGTGGACGAATTCCAGGATACCAACAGTATCCAGTACGCTTGGATCCGCCTGCTGGCGGGCGGCAACAGCAACGTGATGATCGTCGGCGACGATGACCAGTCGATCTACGGCTGGCGCGGCGCGCAGGTGGAAAACATCCAGCGCTTCCTGAAAGATTTCCCCGGCGCGGAAACCATCCGCCTGGAGCAGAACTACCGTTCCACCAGCAACATCCTGAAAGCGGCCAACACCCTGATCGCCAACAACGACGGGCGCATGGGCAAAAACCTGTGGACCGAAGGCGGCGAAGGCGAACCGATCTCCATCTACTGCGCCTTCAACGAACTCGACGAAGCGCGCTTCGTGGTCAACCGCATCAAGACCTGGCAGGACAACGGCGGCGCGCTGAACGACTGCGCCATCCTGTACCGCAGCAACGCCCAGTCGCGCGTGCTGGAAGAGGCGCTGCTGCAGACGGCGATGCCGTACCGCATCTACGGCGGCCAGCGCTTCTTCGAACGCCAGGAAATCAAGGATGCGCTGGCTTACCTGCGCCTCATTTCCAACCGCAACGACGACGCAGCCTTCGAGCGCGTGGTCAACACCCCGACGCGCGGCATCGGCGATCGCACCCTCGACGTGGTGCGCCAGGCGGCGCGCGATCGCCAGCTGACGCTGTGGCAGGCGACGCGCGAGCTGATGCAGGACAAGGTGTTGGCCGGCCGCGCTGCGTCGGCGCTGCAGCGCTTTATCGAACTGGTGGAGTCGCTGGCGCACGAAACCGCCGACATGCCGCTGCACGTGCAGACCGACCGGGTGATCCGCGATTCCGGGCTGTTCATCATGTATGAGCAGGAGAAAGGCGAAAAGGGGCAGGCGCGCATCGAAAACCTTGAGGAATTGGTGACGGCGACGCGCCAGTTCAGCTATCAGGACGAAGATCAGGATCTGATGCCGCTGCAGGCGTTCCTGTCGCATGCGGCGCTGGAAGCGGGCGAAGGCCAGGCCGACGCCTATCAGGACGCAGTGCAGCTGATGACCCTGCACTCGGCCAAGGGGCTGGAGTTCCCGCTGGTGTTTATCGTCGGCATGGAAGAGGGCATGTTCCCGAGCCAGATGTCGCTGGATGAAGGCGGCCGTCTGGAGGAGGAGCGCCGCCTGGCCTATGTGGGCGTAACGCGCGCCATGCAGAAGCTGACGCTGACCTATGCCGAAACGCGCCGTCTGTATGGCAAAGAGGTTTACCACCGGCCGTCGCGCTTTATCGGCGAACTGCCGGAAGAGTGCGTGGAAGAAGTGCGCCTGCGCGCCAGCGTATCGCGCCCGGTCAATCACCGCCGTATGGGCACGCCGATCAGCGAGAACGATACCGGCTACAAGCTGGGCCAGCGCGTGCGCCATCCCAAGTTTGGCGAAGGCACCATCGTCAATCTGGAGGGCAGCGGCGAGCACAGCCGGCTGCAGATCGCCTTCCCAGGCGAGGGCATCAAGTGGCTGGTGGCGGCCTACGCTCGCCTGGAAACGGTATAAAAGAGAGGGGCGCGTTGCAGGGGGCAGCCCCTGCAATCGTTCAGGATCAGTGAGGGTAGCGGTCGCCGACCTGCGCGGTGGCATACCAGCGCATCACCGCTTCGGTGCCTTCACCGCCTTCCTGCGGTGCCCACGGCATGCAGTCCTCTTCGGTCAACGCCTGATACGGGCCCTGCTTTACTTCGAACACCACGCCGCCGGCATCGACTGACAACACCGCATGCCAGGTAAATGCCGGCATCTCCAGCACTTTGGTTTCTTCGCCGAGCAGGGTGCGCTGCATCACGACGCCGTCATCGTTGAACTGCAGCACGACAAAACGGCCGCGCAGCGGCGTCAGCAGTTCCCAGGTTTGCGGGTGACGGTGCGGGCGGATATAGGTGCCGGGTTCCATGGCGATCGCCAGGCGTTGCACCGGGTCGCTCAACTCTTCGTGTAAGGTGCGGTGCGCGCGCAGGCGGGGCACGCTGGCGGCCTGTTCGCTCATCGCGGTCAGTTCATGGGCGGTAATCTGTTTCATCGTTTAAATCCGCATGCTTGTCGTACCATTAGGGTGATGTCATCTTAGCAACATTCTTGGTGGCGGTAAGCGATCGCCGCGACTTTTTCAGTACGGTTTAGGCGCCATTTTTGCCATTGAACATCGTGATGATTTGTTGCGCAATTATCCCGCCTAACGTGTTGACAGGCTTTTTCTTCTCGGCGTAACATGCGCGCACTATTATCATTGAGGACAGACGCCTTGGACACACCCAGTAGATACTGGCTCACTGACCTGCGCCGCAGGTATAACTTCTAAGGCTCTCCGTTTTTGCTGATAGCCTTCGTGGTTGTCGGCGACCCCGCAAAGCGTCGCTATGAGTCAGATCTCTTCATGGTCTGAAACAAATCGGTGATACGCATCCCCTCTGTTTCTGTGCTTCAACGCGTTGTCCGCACCCGTTACCTTCACGGAGTTTTGGCACATGCTGAGCGCTTTTAAATTAGATAACCGCCGCTTGTCCCGTCTGGAGCTGGACGACTCGGATGATCTCACGTCATCGCTGTGGGTTGATCTGGTCGAGCCGGAAGAGGGCGAGCGTGAGCGCGTGCAGAATGAGCTGGGACAAAGCCTGGCGACGCGTCCCGAACTGGACGACATCGAAGCCTCCGCCCGTTTCTTCGAAGATGAAGACGGTCTGCATATCCACTCCTTCTTCTACTTTGAAGATGCGGAAGATCACGCCGGCAACTCCACGGTGGCGTTCACCATCCGCGACGGCCGCCTGTATACCCTGCGCGAGCGTGAACTGCCGGCGTTTCGCCTGTACCGCATGCGCGCCCGCAACCAGACCATGCTCGAAGGCAACGCCTACGAACTGCTGCTGGATCTGTTCGAAACCAAGATTGAACAGCTGGCGGACGAGATAGAGAACATCTACAGCGATCTGGAACAGCTCAGCCGGGTGATCATGGAAGGGCATCAGGGCGATGAATACGACGCCGCGCTATCGACGCTGGCGGAGCTGGAAGATATCGGCTGGAAGGTGCGTTTGTGTCTGATGGATACCCAGCGCGCGCTCAACTTCCTGGTGCGCAAGGCGCGTTTGCCGACCGGCCAGCTGGAGCAGGCGCGTGAAGTGCTGCGCGACATCGAATCCCTGCTGCCGCACAACGAATCGCTGTTCCAGAAGGTGAACTTCCTGATGCAGGCGGCGATGGGCTTCATCAACATCGAGCAGAACCGCATCATCAAGATCTTCTCGGTGGTGTCGGTGGTGTTCCTGCCGCCGACGCTGGTGGCCTCCAGCTACGGCATGAACTTCGAATTCATGCCGGAGCTGAAATGGTCGTTCGGCTACCCGGGCGCCATCACCTTGATGATCCTGGCCGGTCTGGCCCCTTACCTGTACTTCAAGCGCAAGAACTGGCTGTAACCCGGCGGCGCCGGGCTCAGCGCAGCTTGCGCTGGGTGTAGAGCGCGTCGAGGGTAAACAGGATCAGCGCCGCCCAGATAAAGCCGAAGGTCACCAGTTTGTCCTGGCCGACGGTTTCGCCGTAGAAGGTGATCGCCAGCAGGAACATCAGCGTCGGGCCGAGATACTGGAAGAAACCGAGCGTCGACAGGCGAAGCCGGGTGGCCGCCGCGGTGAAGCACAGCAGCGGCACGGTGGTGACGATGCCGGCGGCGACCAGCAGCAGGTTCAGCGACCACGGGTTGGCGCTCAGGTGGCTGGTGGGGCTGTCGGCGAACAGGAACAGATAGGCCGCCGCCACCGGCAGCAGCCACAGCGTTTCGATCAGCATGCCGGTCTGGGCGTCGATGGCGATTTTCTTGCGCAGCAGGCCGTAGAAGGCGAAGCTGAACGCCAGCCCCAGACCGATGATCGGCAACGAACCGAACTGCCAGAGCTGCACCAGCACCCCGGTGAACGCCAGCGCCACCGCCACCCACTGCATGCGGCGAAAGCGCTCGCCGAGAAACAGCATCCCCAACAGCACGTTAACCAGCGGGTTGATGAAGTAGCCCAGGCTGGCTTCCAGCATATGGTGGTTGTTCACCGCCCAGATGAACAGCAGCCAGTTGCCGCCGATCAACAGCGCGGTGACCGCCAGCAGCAGCAGCCGTTTGCGATTTTGGCAGGCGGCGCGCACTTTCGGCCAGTTGCGGCCCAGCGTGATCAGCGCCAGCATGAAGAAAAACGACCAGATGATCCGGTGGGTAAGGATCTCGTCCGCGGATACTTGCTGAATCAGTTTGAAATAGGCCGGGGCGATGCCCCACATAAAATAGGCGGCCAGGGCGAAGAAAATGCCCTGACGCGTTTGCTTTGCGTCCATGACGTCACTCGGTGGGGAACGTAAGATGCGGTGAGTGTACTGAAGACGCCCACCGCACACAATCATCAGCCGACCAGATAGGTGGCGGTCGCGGTCGCGATATGCAGGCCGTCGTGGTTATGCAGTTCTACGCGGGCGACGGCGACCTTATTGCCGCTGCGCAGCACGCTGGCGGAGGCGACGAAGTGTTCGCCGCGGCCGGGGCGCAGGTAGTCGACGCGCAGATCGATGGTGCCCATACGCGACAGTTTGGCGGCGATCTCTTCTTCGATCAGCGGCTCCATGCGCGTCAGCACCCCGCCGGCGCAGGCCAGCCCGGCGGCGACGTCGAGCACCGCGGCGATCACGCCGCCGTGCAGAATTTCCTGTGCGGCGTTGCCCACCAGCTTGCGCTGGTTGGTGAAGCTCAGCTCGACGTAATCATCGTCGAAGCGGCGCAGCTCCAGGCCAAGCTCGCGGTTGAACGGCATGTGGTAGACAAAGATTTCGCCGATCTTGCGGCGGGCGGCTTCCAGGGTCAGTGGTGTGGTCGACATAGCGGGTTTCCGTTTTTCTTTTGCGTTTTAAGGGAGCTAACTGGTCAGTCCAGGTTAATGGAGTGTTGATTTTATGCTTAACCTTTGTTGCTTTCCAGACTATTCCAATAAAACCGGCCTGCGCTGCGGTAAAGCCTCCTTTGTGTGTAAAATGGCCTGATTTTTTCCGGGATTGCCCTTTTTCGTTGGAGTGAGGAGAGGTTATGCGCATTTTGTCAGGGATCGTTTCCGCCACGCTGCTGATACCGGCGCTGGCATTGGCTGAGGAAGCCAAAGAGCAGCAGATTCACGATAAGCCGGCAGTGCGCGGCAGCATTATCGCCAACCTGCTGCAGGAGCACGATAATCCGTTCACGCTGTACCCTTACGATCCCAATTATCTGCTGTATACCGACACCAGCGATATCAACCAAGAAGCCATCAAGACATACAACTGGGCCGACAAGGCGCGCAAGGACGAGGTGAAATACCAGCTTAGCCTGGCGTTTCCGCTGTGGCGGGGCATTGCCGGCGACAACTCGGTGCTCGGCGCGTCTTATACTCAGCGCTCCTGGTGGCAATTGTCCAACCGCGGCGAGTCTTCACCGTTCCGCGAGACCAACTACGAGCCGCAGCTGTTCGTGGGGTGGGCGACCGATTACCGCTTTGCCGGTTGGACGCTGCGCGATGTTGAAATCGGCGTTAACCATCAGTCCAATGGCCGCTCGGACCCGACGTCGCGCAGCTGGAATCGCGGCTATGCGCGGCTGATGGCGCAAAACGGCAACTGGCAGGTGGATCTCAAGCCCTGGTTCCGTTTCTCGGAGAGCTCGAGCAACGACGACAACCCGGACATCACCAAATACATGGGATACTACCGGCTGAAGGTCGGTTACGCCTGGGGTGACAGCGTGTTCAGCGTCGACAGCCACTACAACTGGAACAGCGGCTACGGCGGCGCGGAACTGGGCTGGAGCTATCCGATCACCCGCAACGTGCGATTCTATACCCAGGTGTTCAGCGGCTACGGCGAATCGCTGATCGACTATAACTTCCGGCAGACACGGGTGGGCGTTGGTGTCATGCTGAACGATATTATGTAATCATACCCGGTGGGTGTGTACCGATGAAAAAATGGGGAAGTGTGTGTCAACCGCAGCAGTGATTAACAGAGAGTTGCTGGCCGAGCAGGTATTGCGCGATACCTTCGGCTACCAGCAATTCCGTCCGGGCCAACAAACGATTATCAACGCCGCGATCGGCGGGCAGGATTGCCTGGTGGTGATGCCGACCGGCGGCGGCAAGTCGCTGTGTTACCAAATCCCGGCGCTGGTGATGGACGGCCTGACCCTGGTGGTTTCCCCACTGATCTCGCTGATGAAGGACCAGGTCGACCAACTGTTGGCCTACGGCGTTTCCGCCGCCTGCTACAACTCGACGCAAACCCGCGAGGAGCAGCTGGACGTCATGGCCGGCTGCCGCAACGGCACCATTAAGATGCTGTACATCGCGCCGGAACGGCTGATGATGGAAAGCTTCCTCAACCTGCTCGACCACTGCCCGCCGGCGATGCTGGCGGTGGATGAGGCGCACTGTATTTCGCAGTGGGGCCATGACTTCCGGCCGGAATATCGCGCGCTGGGTCAGCTGAAACAGCGCTTCCCGTCGATGCCGGTGATCGCGCTGACCGCCACCGCCGACGAGTCCACCCGCGGCGATATCGTGCGCCTGCTGTCGTTGCAGGATCCGCTGGTGCAGGTCAGCAGCTTCGACCGGCCGAACATCCGCTACACGCTGGTGGAAAAATTCAAGCCGCTCGATCAGCTGTGGCGCTTCGTGCAGGATCAGCGCGGCAAGAGCGGCATTATCTATTGCAACAGCCGCGCCAAGGTGGAAGACACCGCCGCGCGTCTGCAAAGCCGCGGGCTGAGCGTCGGCGCCTACCACGCCGGGCTGGACAACGATCGCCGTGCGCAGGTGCAGGAAGCGTTCCAGCGCGACGATCTGCAGGTGGTGGTGGCCACCGTCGCCTTCGGCATGGGCATCAACAAACCCAACGTGCGCTTCGTGGTGCATTTCGACATTCCGCGCAATATCGAATCCTATTATCAGGAGACCGGCCGCGCCGGGCGCGACGGTCTGCCGGCCGAAGCCATCCTGCTGTACGATCCGGCCGACATGGCCTGGCTGCGCCGCTGTCTGGAGGAAAAACCCGCCGGACAGCAGCTGGATATCGAACGCCACAAGCTGAACGCCATGGGCGCGTTCGCCGAGGCGCAAACCTGCCGTCGCTTGGTGCTGCTCAACTACTTTGGCGAAGGCAAGCACGAGAACTGCGGCAACTGCGACATCTGCCTCGATCCGCCGAAGCGCTATGACGGGCTGGAGGATGCGCGCAAGGCGCTGTCCTGCGTGTACCGCGTCGGCCAGCGCTTCGGCCTGGGGTACATCGTGGAAGTGCTGCGCGGCTCCAACAACCAGCGCATTCGCGAATACGGCCACGATAAGCTGCCGGTGTACGGCATCGGCCGCGATCAAACCACCGAACACTGGACCAGCGTGCTGCGTCAGCTGATCCACCTGGGCTTTATCACCCAGAACATCGCCATGCACTCGGCGCTGCAATTGACCGAGGCGGCGCGCCCGGTGTTGCGCGGCGAAGTGGCGCTGCAGCTGGCGGTGCCGCGTATCCAGAGCCTGAAGTCGCGCGGCAGCGCCAACCAGAAATCCTACGGCGGCAATTACGATCGCAAGCTGTTCGCCAAGCTGCGCAAATTGCGCAAATCGATCGCCGACGAAGAAAATATTCCACCCTACGTGGTGTTCAACGACGCCACGCTGCTGGAAATGGCCGAACAGATGCCGATCAAGGCCGGCGATCTGCTGAGCGTCAACGGCGTCGGTCAGCGCAAACTGGAGCGTTTCGGCGCGCCCTTTATGGCGATGATCCGCGACCATCTCGACAATGACGAAGACTGAGGGCGATAAATCATGCTGATGCTGTTTCTCACCGTGGCGCTGGTGCATCTGATTGCGCTGATGAGCCCGGGGCCGGACTTCTTTTTCGTGTCGCAAACCGCTGCCAGCCGCTCGCGCCGCGAGGCGATGATGGGCGTGGTCGGCATTTCTCTCGGCATCGTGGTGTGGGCCGGCGTGGCGTTGATGGGTCTGCATCTGATCCTGCAGAAGATGGCTTGGCTGCATCAGATAATCATGGTCGGCGGCGGCATTTACCTGTGCTGGATGGGGTGGCAACTGCTGCGCTCCGCGCGGGCGCAGCAAGCGCAGCCTGCGGCGGAGGCCCAGGTGGCGTTGCCGAAGGCCGGGCGCAGCTTTATTCGCGGTTTTCTGACCAATCTGTCCAACCCGAAAGCGGTGATCTATTTCGGCAGCGTGTTCTCGCTGTTCGTCGGTGACAGCGTCGGCGCCGGGGCGCGCTGGGGACTGTTCCTGCTGATCGTCGCCGAGACCTTCGTCTGGTTCAGCCTGGTGGCGGTGGTGTTCGCGCTGCCGGCGATGCGCCGCGGCTACCAGCGGTTGGCCAAGTGGATCGACGGGGTGGCGGGGGTGCTGTTCACCGGCTTCGGGTTACACCTGATCTTTACCCGCTGACCGGCGGTGACATGCCCAAGGCCGAGCAGCGATGCCCGGCCTTTTTTGTCAGGCTTTGCGGGCGGTCGCCAGCAGCCCTGCCACCAAAATGAACAGCGAACCGAACACCCGGTTGAGCAGCTGCATCTGGCGCGGCGTTCTCAGCCAGCCGGCGATGCGCGTCGCCAGGGTGGCGTAACCGATCATCACCAGAATATCCACCACCACGGTAGTGACGCCGAGCACCAGATACTGCTCGGCCTGCGGCTGATTGGGCAAGATGAACTGCGGGAACAGCGCGGCGAGGAACACGATGCTTTTCGGGTTGGTCAGGTTGACCAGCACCGCGCGGCGGAACAGACGGCGGCGCGGCATGCTGCCCGCCAGCGCATGCAGATCCAGCGCTCCGGCGGCGCGCCATTGCTGGATGCCGAGCCACACCAGGTAGGCGGCGCCCAGCCATTTCAGCAGCTCGAACGCCAGCAGCGATTGAGAAATCAGCGCGCCGAGGCCGATGCCCACCAGTACGATGTGCGCGCTCAGACCGACCTGCAGCCCGGCGATCGACGCGGCGGCGCCGCGATAGCCGTGGCTGATGCCGGTGCTCATGGTGTTGATGGCGCCTGAGCCGGGGGACAGGCTGAGGATAAGCGTGGTCAGCAGGTAGGTTAACCACCAGTCCAAGGTCATGGTTCTCGGCTCCCTGAAAGTGTCGTTTTGTGCCACAATGCGCCGAGGCGGCGCCGTTTTTTGTAAGAATTGAATCACAATACGCTAGTATGATTTCTTGTGCCAGCGGTCACATTTTCCGCCGGCCCCACAGGGAAAACGCTCTCGATGACCTCGTTCACTCTCAGCTCCGATGACTGGTTAACGCGTGAAACGCAGTTCGCTGCCTTCGCCACCGGGCCGCTGCTGGACTTCTGGCGGCTGCGGGAAGAGGGCGAGTTCAGCGGCGTGGACGGCGTGCCGATCCGCTTTGTGCGTTTTCGCTCCGCGCGACATCAGCGGGTGGTGGTGGTCAGCCCCGGCCGCATCGAAAGCTACGTGAAATACCCCGAGGTGGCCTACGATCTGTTCCACTGCGGTTACGACGTGGTGATCGTCGATCATCGCGGCCAGGGGCGCTCCGGCCGTTTACTGGCGGATACGCACCGCGGTCATGTGGTAAACTTCGCCGACTACGTGGACGATTTCGAGCAGCTTTGGCAGCGCGAGGTCGAATCGCGCGGTTATCGGCAGCGCTTCGCGCTGGCGCATTCGATGGGCGGCGCGATCCTGGCGCAGTTCCTGCAGCGTCGGCCGCAGGCATTCGACGCGGCGGCGTTTTGCGCGCCGATGTTCGGCATCCAGTTGCCGATGCCGGGCTGGCTGGCCGACCGTATTCTCGACTGGGTGGAGACGCGCCCGGCGATCCGCGACTACTACGCGGTGGGCACCGGCCAGTGGCGTCCGTTGCCCTATGTGGTCAACGTGTTGACCCACAGCCGCGAGCGCTATCGGCGCAGCCTGCGCTATTACGCCGATTACCCCGAGCTGCAGGTGGGCGGGCCGACCTACCATTGGGTGCGGGAGAGCATCCGCGCCGGCCGGCAGATTATCGCTCAGGCCGGGGAGATAACAACGCCGCTGTTGCTTTTGCAGGCCGGTGAGGAACGGGTGGTCGACAACCGTTCGCATCAGGCTTTTTGTCAGGCTCTGTCAGACGCGGGGCGCCCTTGCGAAGGGGGGCTCCCGTGGGTTATCAACGGCGCACGCCATGAGATCCTGTTCGAGCGGGACGCGATGCGCGCCGAAGCACTGAACGCAATCCTGCGCTTCTTTGCTCAACACTTAGGCGGCGCGCTGCCGCCGACAACTCCATCAGAGGTTAGAACATAACGCTATGTATCACGTCGTCGCTTCCGATTTAGATGGCACGCTGCTGTCTCCCGACCATACCCTGTCGCCGTACGCCAAAGAAACGCTGAAGTTGCTGACCCAGCGCGGCGTGCATTTCGTGTTCGCCACCGGCCGCCACCATATCGACGTGGCGCAGATCCGCGACAGCCTGGAGATCAGCGCCTTTATGATCACCTCCAACGGCGCGCGGGTGCACAACACCGCCGGCGAGCTGATTTTCAGCCACAACCTGGACGAGGATATCGCCCGCGATCTGTACGGCATGCTGCACGACGATCCGGAGATCACCACCAACGTCTACCGCAACGATGATTGGTTTACCAACCGCGAAAGCCCGGAGCAGGAAGAATTCTTCCAGGAGTCGGTGTTCAAATATCAGCTGTTCGAACCGGGCCTGCTGGAAACCGACGGCGTCTGCAAGGTCTACTTCACCTGCGAAGATCACGAGCGGCTGCTGCAGGTGGAAGACGCCATCAACGCGCGCTGGGGCGATCGGGTCAACGTCAGCTTCTCGTTCCCGACCTGCCTGGAAGTGATGGCGGGCGGCGTGTCGAAAGGGCATGCGCTGGAAGAAGTGGCCAAGATCATCGGCTATACGCTGCAAGAGTGCATCGCCTTCGGCGACGGCATGAACGATCTGGAGATGCTGTCGATGGCCGGCAAGGGCTGCATCATGCGCGACGCGCATCAGCGCTTGAAGGATATGTTGCCGGAGCTGGAAGTGATCGGCTCCAACGTCGATAACGCGGTGCCGCACTACCTGCGCAAGATGTTCCTCTGACATAACCCGGACGTTTCTCGGAAATAACAAGGGCGCCTTGCGGCGCCCTTGGCATTACTTGTGCTGGCCCTGCTTCTGCAGGAACTGCACGCCCTTGTCCGGGAAGTCGGTGAACACGCCGTCGACGCCGGCCTGGTTGTAAATCACGTCATACAGCTGGTTCACGTTGGTCACGTACTTCGGCAGCGCATCGGCGCGGATGGTAAACGGATGCACCGCCAGCTTGCTGGCGTGCGCTTCTTTCACCATGTCGGTCAGCACGATGTGGCCCGGCTTGGATTTATCCGCCACCACCAGCATGTGGTAGTCCGGCCCGATGCCGTCGGCATACTGAGCGATTTTCTGCATCGCGCCCGGCTTGAACATCCAGTCGTAGTCGTACTCTACCCACTTGCCGTCGGCTTTCTGCTCGTAGGTTTCCTGCCAGTCGTTATAGGCGATCAGCTGCACCAGCTTCAGATCCATGCCCAGCTTCGGCTCCAGCTCGTTCTTGATGCGTTTGAGCTCGTTGGCGTCGAAGCACTGCAGGTAGACGTTGTCGTTTTTGCCGGTGTAGCCGTATTGCTTGAGCACCGCCAGCACTTTGCTGGAGATGTCCTTGCCTTCCTGTTTGTGGAACCACGGCGCCTTGATTTCAGGGTAGATGCCGATGTTCTTGCCGGTCGAATGGTTCAGACCCTGCACGAACTCGATCTCTTCCTGGAAGGTGTGTACGCGGAAGTCGGATTTGCCCATCGGGAAGCGGCCAGGGTAGCCCTGCACCTTCTTGCCGTTTTCGATTTCAAAGCCTTCGGTGAACTTCAGCGATTTGATCTCCGCCAGCGTAAAGTCGATGGCGTAATAACGGCCGTCCTTGCGCGCGCGGTCCGGGAAGCGTTCGGCGACGTCGGTGACGCGATCGAGGTAATGGTCGTGCAGCACCACCAGCTCGTTGTCTTTGGTCATCACCAGATCTTGTTCGAGGTAATCGGCGCCCTGCGCGTAGGCCATCGCCTTCGCCGGCAGAGTGTGTTCCGGCAGGTAGCCGCTGGCGCCGCGGTGGGCGATCACCACTTTGTCCGCCGCCTGCGCGGCGCTGACCATTGAGGTAGCGAGAATGATCCCTGTCAGCAGGGCTTTGACTTGAGTCCGCATTCCGTTTTCTCCTTGTTGTTGGGGGCAGGGTAGTAAAAAGGCCGCAGGGCGGCCTTTAAATCATGCAAAAGTCGTGTGACGGTTAGCCGCGCTTGCCGGCAGCGATTTCCGCGTGGTGTTTCTTTTCGTTCAGCATGGTCAGCAGCAGCAGGATAACCGCCAGCACGCCGCCGCCGATCATCACCATGAAGCCGCCGTCCCAACCGAAGAAGTCTACGGTGTAGCCGACGATGGCGCTGGCCGCGACCGAGCCGCCCAGGTAGCCGAACAGGCCGGTGAAGCCCGCGGCGGTACCGGCGGCTTTCTTCGGCGCCAGCTCCAGCGCGTGCAGGCCGATCAGCATCACCGGGCCGTAGATCAGGAAGCCGATGACCAGCATACAGATCATGTCCACGGTCGGGTTGCCCGGCGGGTTCATCCAGAACACCACGGTGGCGATGGTCACCAGCGTCATGAAGAACACGCCGGTGGCGCCGCGGTTGCCTTTGAACACTTTGTCCGACATCCAGCCGCACAGCAGGGTGCCCGGGATACCGGCGTATTCATACAGGAAGTAAGCCCAGGAAGACTTGTCCAGCGCGAAGTGCTTCACTTCTTTCAGGTAGGTCGGCGACCAGTCCAGAATGCCGTAACGCAGCAGGTAGACGAACACGTTGGCGACCGCGATGTACCACAGCAGCTTGTTCGGCAGGATATACTGCATGAAGATCTGCTTGGCGGTCAGCTCTTCTTCGTCTTTTTCACTGTAGTCGTCCGGGTAGTCGTTTTTGTACTCTTCAATCGGCGGCAGGCCGCAGGATTGCGGGGTGTCGCGCATCAGGCCGAAGGCGATCAGGGCCACCAGGATGGCGCCGAAGGCCGGCATGTACAGCGCCGCGTGCCAGTCGTTGAACCAGGCCATACCCAGCAGGAACAGCAGCGGCGGCAGGCCGCCACCCACGTTGTGGGCGCAGTTCCAGATGGAGACGATGCCGCCGCGTTCTTTCTGCGACCACCAGTGCACCATGGTGCGGCCGCACGGCGGCCAACCCATGCCCTGGAACCAGCCGCACAGGAACAGCAGGACGAACATGATGGCGATGCTGGAGGTGGCCCACGGCACGAAGCCCATGAACAACATCACCGCCGCCGCCAGGATCAGGCCGGCAGGCAGGAACACTCGCGGGTTGGAACGGTCGGAGACCGAACCCATGATGAATTTGGAGAAGCCGTAGGCGATGGAAATGCCCGACAGCGCGAAGCCGAGGTCACCGCGGCTGAAGCCTTGTTCGATCAGGTAAGGCATGGCCAGGGTGAAGTTCTTACGCACCAGATAGTAAGCGGCGTAACCGAAGAAGATCCCCAGGAAAATTTGCCAGCGCAGCTTACGGTAGAGCGGGTCTACCTTATCGCTCGGCACACGGGCGATGTGTGCGGCTGGCTTAAAAATACTCAACATGAGCGCCTCCGATGGCTTTATCTGTTATCACATCAATATGACCTTTTACGTTCATTTGATGATTGAGCGGATATCGAATGTGGTGTTTTTGTGTTCCATAACGAGCGCCATTGTCGTCAAATACGCCTGGTGTCGCTGTGACGAATGGCGCAATTGTTACACTTTTATGAAGCCACGGCGGATTTTGAGCGATTCGTTAACGTTATGAAATAGAAAAACGTCCAAAAATCGTGATTATGATCACATTGATGGTTTTTTGTGGACATTTTTATTTCGTTTGATGTTCGTTCTTGTTCCTTATCAAACAAAGACCCTTATAACCGTGGCTCAATAGGCTCATAACTACCGATCCTGAGGGAGCGACATGAGCAGCTATTTTGACGGCGGCGAAACGGATGTGATCATCATCGGCGGCGGCGCCACCGGCGCAGGCATCGCCCGCGACTGCGCGCGGCGCGGCTTGCACTGCATTTTGCTGGAGCGCCACGACATCGCCACCGGCGCCACCGGCCGCAACCACGGTTTGCTGCACAGCGGCGCGCGCTATGCGGTGACCGACGGCGAGTCGGCGCGTGAGTGCATCGAAGAAAACCGCATCCTGAAACGCATCGCCCACCACTGCATCGAGCGCACCGATGGGCTGTTCATCACCCTGCCGCAGGACTCGCTGGACTATCAGCAACAGTTTATCGCCGCCTGTCGCCAGGCCGACATCGGCGCCGAAGCGATCGACCCGCAGCTGGCGCTGCGGCTGGAGCCGGCGGCTAACCCGGCGCTGATCGGCGCGGTGCGCGTGCCGGACGGCACCGTCGATCCCTTCCGGCTGACCGCCGCCAACATGTTGGACGCGCGCGAACACGGCGCGCAGATCCTGACCTACCACCAGGTGGTGGGATTGTTGCGCAGCGGCGATCGGGTGACGGGCGTGCGCGTTTACGACCATCAGAATCAGCGGCGCTATGCGCTGCATGCGCCGGTGGTGGTCAACGCCGCCGGCATCTGGGGCCAGCAGATCGCCGAATACGCCGATTTGCGCATCCGCATGTTCCCGGCCAAGGGGGCGCTGCTGATCCTCGGCCACCGCATCAACAACATGGTGATCAACCGCTGCCGCAAACCGGCGGACGCCGACATCCTGGTGCCGGGCGACACCATCTCGCTGATCGGTACTACCTCGACCCATATCGACTACGACCAAATTGACAACATGCTGGTGACCCCGCAGGAAGTGGACATTCTGATCCGCGAGGGGGCGCTGTTGGCGCCCACCCTGGCGCAGACCCGCATTCTGCGCGCCTACGCCGGGGTACGGCCGCTGGTGGCCAGCGACGACGATCCCAGCGGGCGCAACGTCAGCCGCGGCATCGTGCTGCTCGATCACGCCGCCCGCGACGGGCTGGAAGGGTTTATCACCATCACCGGCGGCAAGCTGATGACCTACCGCCTGATGGCGGAATGGGCCACCGACAAGGTGTGCGAAAAGCTTGGCGTAAACCGCCCGTGCACCACCGCGCAGGATGCGTTGCCCGGCTCCCGCCAGTCGGCGGAGGAGACGGTGCGCAGCGTGGTTTCTCTGCCCGCCAGCATTCGCGGCTCGGCAATTTACCGCCACGGCGATCGCGCCAGCCAGGTGCCGGCGGCCGATCGGCTCGACACCAGCCTGGTGTGCGAATGCGAGGCGGTGACCGCCGGGGAAGTGCGCTATGCGGTCAACTCGCTGACCGTCAATAACCTGGTGGATCTGCGCCGCCGCACCCGCGTCGGCATGGGCACCTGCCAGGGCGAACTCTGTGCCTGCCGCGCCGCCGGGCTGTTGACGCGCTTTAACGTCAGCACGCCGCAGCAGTCCATCGCGCAGCTGTCGCAGTTCCTCAACGAACGGTGGAAAGGCGTACGGCCGATCGCCTGGGGCGACGCGCTGCGCGAGAGTGAATTTACCAGCTGGGTTTACCAGGGGCTATGCGGGCTTGAAGCCCAGGCCGACAAGGAGCAGGAGGCGGATGATGCGATTTGACGTAGTGGTGATTGGCGGTGGCCTGGCGGGCCTGAGCTGCGCCATTGCCGTGGCCGAACAGGGCAAGCGCTGTGCGGTGGTCAGTTCCGGCCAGAGCGCGCTCTACTTCTCCTCCGGCTCGCTCGACCTGCTGGCGAGATTGCCGGACGGCACGCCGGTCGAAATGCCGCTGGCGGCGTTGCCGCAGCTGGCGCAGCAGGCGCCGCAGCATCCGTATGCCCTGATCGGGCCCGGCCGGGTGGCGGCGCTGTCCGCCGCCGCGCAGCGGTTGTTGGAGCGCTGCGGGCTGAACTTGCAGGGCGAGGGCGCCAACAACCATCTGCGCATTACGCCGCTTGGCACGCGTCGCGCCACCTGGCTCAGCCCGCAGGCGATCCCGACGCTGCCGCTGACCGGCCAACTGCCGTGGCGGCGCATTGCGGTGATCGGCATCGAAGGCTTCCTTGATTTCCAGCCGCAGATGGCCGCCGACTCTCTGAGCCGGGAGCTCGGCGTAGAGACGGAGGTGGCCTATCTGCACATGCCGGCGCTGGACAGATTGCGCAATAACCCCAGCGAGTTCCGCGCGGTAAACATCGCCCGGGTGCTGGATTTGATGGAAAGTCTGCCGCCGATGGCCGAGGAACTGCGGCGGTTGGCGGGGGCAGCCGACGCGCTCTTTCTGCCGGCCTGTTTGGGATTGGAGGACGACGCGTCGCTGGCGGTGCTGCAGGATGCGGTCGGCAAGCCGATCCGGCTGCTGCCGACGCTGCCGCCTTCGGTGCCCGGCATGCGCTTGCATCAGACGCTGCGGCGGCGTTTTCAACAGCTGGGCGGCGTTTTCATGCCCGGCGACAGCGTGCTGCGCGCCGAGTGCGAAGCCGGCCGCGTCACGGGCCTGTATACCCGCAACCACGGTGATATTCCGCTGCGGGCGCAGCAGGTGGTGCTGGCCAGCGGCAGCTTCTTCAGCAACGGGCTGGTGGCGGATTTCGACGGGGTGCGCGAGCCGATCTTCGGGCTGGACGTACACAGCCGCGCGGATCGCGCCGACTGGAGCCGGCGCGAGCTGTTCGCGCCGCAGCCTTATTTGCAGTTTGGCGTGCGCACCGACGGCAGGCTGCGGGCGATGAAGCAGGGCATGCCGTTCGACAATCTGTACGCCATCGGCGCGGTCGCCGGCGGCTACGATCCGCTGCAGCAGGGCTGCGGCGCCGGCGTGTCATTGATCGGTGCGCTGCACGTCGCGCAGCAGATCGCCGCGGAGGAAAACGCATGAGCCTGCATCAGGACCACAGCTTTGAAAGCTGCATCAAATGCACCGTCTGCACCACCTATTGCCCGGTCGCCAAAGTGAACCCGCTCTATCCGGGGCCAAAACAGGCGGGGCCGGACGGCGAGCGGCTGCGGCTGAAAGATCCGGCGCTGTACGACGAAGCCTTGAAATACTGCACCAACTGCAAGCGTTGTGAAGTGGCCTGCCCGTCCGACGTCAAAATCGGCGATATCATTCAGCGCGCCCGCGCCGACTTCGCCCAGAGCAAGCCGACGCTGCGCGACGCCATCCTCAGCCACACCGATATCATGGGCTCGCTGTCGACGCCGTTCGCGCCGATCGTCAACGCCGCCACCGGGCTGAAACCGGTGCGCAAGCTGTTGGACAAGGCGCTGAAGATCGATCACCGGCGAGAACTGCCGAAATACTCGTTCGGCACTTTCCGCCGCTGGTACCGGCAGCAGGCGCAAGCTCAGCGGCGCTATGCCGAGCAGGTGGCGTTTTTCCACGGCTGCTTCGTCAACTATAACCATCCGCAGCTGGGCAAGGATTTGATCCGGGTATTCAACGCGCTGGATATCGGCGTGCAGCTGCTGAAACGCGAGAAATGCTGCGGCGTGCCGCTGATCGCCAACGGGTTTATCGAGCAGGCCAAAAAGCAGGCTAGGGTTAACGCCGAGTCGCTGCATGAAGCGGTGCTTGAGCGCGGCATTCCGGTGGTGGCGACCTCATCGAGCTGCACCTTCACCCTGCGCGACGAATATCCTCATCTGCTGGACGTGGACACCACCCCGGTGCGCGATCGGGTGGAGCTGGCGACGCGCTATCTCTATCGCCTGATCAATCAGGGGCGCAGCCTGCCGCTGAAACGCACGCCGCTGCGGGTGGCTTATCACACGCCTTGCCATATGGAGAAGATGGGCTGGACCGCCTACACCCTGGAGTTGCTGCAGCAGATACCGGGACTGGAGCTGGTGGTGCTGGATTCGCAGTGCTGCGGCATCGCCGGCACCTACGGGTTCAAATCGGAGAACTACGCCACCTCGCAAGGCATCGGCGCGCCGCTGTTCCGGCAAATCGAAGAGAGCGGAGTGGATCTGGTAGTGACCGACTGCGAGACCTGCAAATGGCAGATAGAAATGTCCACCAGCAAGCGCTGCGAGCATCCGATCACCCTGCTGGCGCAGGCGCTGGTATAAAAACGAGAGGGCCGGCAAGCCGGCCCTCTGTGGGATTACTGCTTCAGCTTCAGGGTGGAGATGATGCCTTCGGCTTCGGCCTGCGCCTGCTGCTGATTGTCCGCCGGCAGCGTCACCTGAATGGTCAGCATGTTGTTGTTCAGCGAGCCGATCAGGACGGAGGAATAGGCTTTTTCGCCGCCGCTGGTGATGATGCTGTCCAGCTGACGCAGCGGCACGCCGTTGACGTCGAGCGCCTTGTTGGTGATCACCTGCAGGTTGGCGTCACGCGCGCGCTGGGTATTCTCCAGGCGCTTGGCCAGGGTCTCCAGGCTGTCGGCGGTCTTGTCGCCCAGGATCACGATCACCGCGCGCTGGCCGGTGCTGTCTGCGTAAACATGCATGTTGTTGGCCTGGTTGCCCAGCTTGCCGCTCTGATCCGCCATGCCGACCGGCAGGGTGAACGCCAGTTTACCGTCCAGCAGGCTGACCTGCTGCCCGGCCGGCGCGCTGGCCGCCGCGCCGTCAGACGCTGCCTTGGTGTCTTTGGTGTCGCCGTCGCAGGCCGCGAGGCCAAGCGCCAGCAGGCTGATACCCATCAATTTCGCTACTTTACGCATCGGGCTTCCTTCTTCCTTTCCGGTAGGGATTCACTGTCGTATCGCAACCTATTCCAGGTTGAAATGCAAGGCAGATGTTGTCACAAGTTTTTCTCCAGTAATAGCCGATAATCAGCCACTTCGCCTTTCTTTTCCAGCTGAACAATCTGATAGTGGTGGGCGAGCAGCATCGTCAGCATGGCGCGGAACCGGTTACGGGTTTTGACTGTCAGTTGGCGATAGCCCTGCGCCCGCGCCCAGCGCTCCTGTTCGGCCAACAAGGCCTGCGCCACGCCGTGGCGACGAAATGCCGGCAGCACGCCGCCCAGCCAGCTGTAAAACACCGTTTCCCGCTGTTGATAACCGAGTTTGAAACCGGCCGGCTGGCCGTCGATTTCGGCGATCAACAGGCTGGCGGAGGCACCGCCGATGCGCCGCTGCAGATCGGCCAGGCTATGCAGGCCGCCGAATTCGGGGATGCGTTGGTAAAGGCGGTGGATTTCTTCGAGCGTGGCGGTGCGGACGATTGGGATCATGGGCGGCCTCCAAAGGATAGGGCCGCCCAGAATAACACGGCTCAGCCCGGCTGCAGGCTGCCGCTGCGCGCCGCGATGCGTTTGAGCAGCATGTTCAGCAACACGCCGTACATCGGCAGGAAGAACAGCAGGCAGATCATCACCTTGAAGCTGTAATCCACCAGCGCGATCTCCACCCAGTTGTTGGCCATGAAGGGATCGCTGCTCTTGTAGAAGGCGATGAAGAAGAACGCCAGCGTATCGCTGATATTGCCGAAGAACATCGCCGCCGCCGGCGCCACCCACCAGGCGCTGCGTTGGCGCAGGCGGTTAAAGACGTGAACGTCGAGGATCTGGCCGAGTACGTAGGCCATAAAGCTGGCGACGGCAATGCGCGCCACGAACAGGTTAAAACTGCCCAGCGCCGCGAAGCCCTGCCATTCTCCCTGATAGGTGACGGTGGAGATCACGTAAGAGATGAACAGCGCCGGCACCATCACCGCCAGGATAATCCGCCGCGCCAGCGGCGCGCCGAAAATGCGCACGGTCAGATCGGTTGCGAGGAAGATAAACGGGAAGGTAAAGGCGCCCCAGGTGGTATGGAAGCCGAAAACGGTGATCGGCAACTGCACCAGGTAGTTGCTGGAGGTAATGATGGCGATATGAAACAGCGAAAGCCAGACCAACGCCGTGAAGCGCTGCTGTGCGGTAAACGAATACATATTGTAGCCTTTTTAGCAGTGGGGTAAGGGAACCCAGTGTGTCTTGTCAAAACAGCAAAAAACGCTGCGCGGCGGCATGATACGCGTTTGCGCAACCAATGCAATGGTTAAATTTAACGCAAACGTTAACGCATCTTGCGCAGAAAAACTACCGGCGTAAACTAGGCGCTAATGAGATGCGGCGAGCGTTCGCCGATCGTTTTTGAACGAGAAAAATTGCATGACTGACTTATTTGCCCAGGCAGACCAGACGCTCGACGCGCTGGGCCTGCGTTGCCCGGAACCGGTGATGATGGTGCGCAAAACCGTGCGCCATATGGACAACGGCGAAACGCTGCTGATTATCGCCGACGATCCGGCCACCACCCGCGATATTCCGGGGTTCTGCCGCTTTATGGAGCACACGCTGGTAGCGCAGGAGACCGAGCAGGCGCCATACCGTTATCTGCTGCGTAAAGGTGTATAACGGCGACACGGTCGTGTTGATGAAGGAAAAGTCCCTTTCCCCGAAATGACAACGGGCGCGCTATGCCGCGCCCGTATTGGTTTCCGAACTTAGCTGCGCTTTCTCAACAGCCGCAGCGCGTTGGCGGTGACCAGCGCGGTGGCGCCGGAGTCCGCCAGCACCGCCAGCCACAAACCGGTCAGCCCCAGCAGGCTGGTGATCAGGAAGACCCCTTTCAACCCCAGCGCGATGGTGATGTTTTGCCGGATATTGGCGTGGGTGGCGCGCGAGATGCGGATCATCTCAGCGACGCCCAGCAGCCGGTTGTGGGTCAGGGCGGCGTCGGCGGTTTCCAATGCCACGTCGGTGCCGCTGCCCATGGCGATGCCGATGCTGGAGGCTTTCATCGCCGGGGCGTCGTTGATGCCGTCGCCGATCATCGCCGTCGGGCGCAGTTCGCTCAGCTCGGTGACCGCGTTGACCTTATCTTCCGGCAACAGACTAGCGCGATAGTCGAGGCCCAGCTCGCCGGCGATCGCCGCGGCGGCACGCGGGTTGTCGCCGGTCAGCATCACGCCGCGAATACCCAGCGCGTTCAGTTCGGCTATCGCCTGTTTGGCGTCGCTGCGCAGCGTGTCGCGCAGCGCCAGCAAGCCGATGGGCGCGCCGTCTTCCAGCACCACCACCGCCGTTTTACCGGCGTTTTCCAGCTTGTCTACCTTGCTCTGCCATTGAACGTCGAGCAGGCCCGGCGCCAGCTTGCCCGGCGCGCTGATCAGCACGGTCTTGCCGTCCACGATCCCTTCCACGCCGACGCCGGCCAGCGCGCGGCGCGCCTGCGCCAGCGGCAACTCGGCCCCGCTTGCGGCGGCGCGGTTGATGATCGCCTGCGCCAGCGGGTGATGTGAACCGGCCTCCACCGCGGCGGCAAGCTGCAGCAGCCGCTGTTCGGTGAGCGCGCCGATCGGCAGCACGTCGGTCACCGTCGGCTTGCCTTCGGTCAGGGTGCCGGTTTTATCGAAGGCGATGGTTTGTATCTGGCCCAGTTGCTCCAGCGCCGCGCCGCCTTTAATCAGCGCGCCGCGCCGCGTGGCGGCCGCCAGCCCGGATGTAATGGCCGCCGGGGTCGAGATCACCAATGCGCATGGGCAGCCGATCAGCAGCAGCGTCAGGCCGCGATAGATCCAGGTATCCCACGGCTGCGAGAACAGCAGCGGCGGCAGCAGGATCACCGCGACGGCCAGCAGCATAATGGCCGGGGTGTAATAACGGCTGAACCGGTCGAGGAAGCGTTCGATCGGCGCGCGGCGCTCTTCGGCCTCTTCAATCAGCTGCAGAATGCGGTCGATGGCGTTTTTGCCGGGCTCGGAGATCACCTTCATCTGCGCCGCCTGATCGACGGACAGGCTGCCGGCGGCCACTTTCTCGCCCTGCTGGCGCTCGACCGGCACCGATTCGCCGGTCAGGGCGCTTTCGTCGAAGCTGGCGAACGGATTGAGCAGCTCGGCGTCGGCCGGCAGGCGCCCGCCGGGCGCGATTTCAATCACGTCGCCAGGGCGCAGGCTGGCGACCGGCACGCGTTTGCGTTCCGTGCCTTGCAGCAGCAACGCGTCTTCCGGCACCAGCTCCATCAGCGCCGTCACGCCGCGTCGCGCGCGGTTGGCGGCGTAGGATTCCAGCAGTTCGCCGACCATAAACAACAGCAGCACCATCGCCGCTTCGGCGGTGGCGCCGATGAACAGCGCGCCGATGGCCGCCACGCTCATCAGCGTTTCGATGGCGAATGGCGTGCCGGAGCGGATCAAACGCAGCGCCTTGGCGGCGACCGGCGCCAATCCGACCAGCGTGGTGGCGATAAAGGCGATGCGCCCCAGCTCTGGGTTAACCCGATCCAGCACCCAGCTGACGACCATCAAGGTAGTTAACAGCAGCAGCGGTGCGAATTCGCCGAAGCGTGAGGTTTTCGGCGCGGCGGCTTTGGCGTTCTGAGTGCCGAGCAGGGTAAAGCCGGCCTGGGCGACCGCG
Source organism: Serratia sarumanii (assembly GCF_029962605.1). Lineage (NCBI taxonomy): Bacteria > Pseudomonadati > Pseudomonadota > Gammaproteobacteria > Enterobacterales > Yersiniaceae > Serratia > Serratia sarumanii. Next base: position 188,344 of record NZ_CP124750.1, read on the forward strand.
TCCTGGATCCGCAGGCTGATGTCGGACTGTGCGTCGACTACCAGTTTCTCGGTCGCAAACAGCACCCGCGCGCTGTCGACGCCGGGGAGTGCGGTGACGGCATTTTCGATTTTCTTGGCGCAGCTGGGGCAGTCCATGCCGGTGACTTTCCAGCTGAAACGTTGGCTGCCGGAAGGGGGAGCGGCGGCCAGCCTGTCGCTTTCCTCGTCCGGATCGTCGGGCGTGGCGGCGCAGCAGCCGCTATCGCCATGATCGTGATGATGGTGGGCCTGTTCGGCCTGCGCGGCGGCGTTTTTCGGTTCGCTGCTGCAGCCATGCTGCGTTTTGCTGTGGCTGTGGTTGCAGCCGCATCCGCCTTCGGCGTGGTGATGTTCCTGATGATTATGGTTTTGCTGATTGTGCATAACGTCCCCCTTCGGGCTGTTAAACGGGTTTGCTCAGTTGACTCTACACCCTGGAGTCCACTCCAGAGTCAAGCGCCGGATGAGAATTATTGCTAACGGCGTTTAAGCGTAGAAAGGGGGATTCATTCAATAATGAATAATGCGAATTTTAATCTATCGGCTTTTCTTATCCCCTATTTGGGGAAACAGGCTCGCCGCCGATAGTTTAAATAAGAAAATAATATTCCTATAGAAACTAAAAAATCGCCCGACCTAATAATAAAGAGTTATTAATCTATAACGCTTTAGCAAAATTTACCTTTTACCCTAGGGAAAGCCAGCATGATTCGCTTGAGTCTGCAGGCCGCATTGCTATTGAAGTTTGGTGCCAACTTCTCCTCATCAAGTTTCATTTGTTTTGTAAAGAAGCCAAAAAAGCAGCATAACAAACTTTCGTTGCGATAATAAATGGTTGATTATTTTATGTGCAGTTTTGCGACCCTGCCTATAATTGGAATCGATTACCATTTTTAATGGTGATCTTATTTGCTGATATATATGCATTAATTCTACCTAACACACTGCCGGCAACGGCGCATAAGCCCCTTCCAGCAGGCCTGAGGTTCATTAGCCCTGGCTTACGGGGAGGTTATGTCTATCTGTCTGATTGATATCAATCAGGTAATGAGTGGAATCGAACCAATGCAATCTACTAAAAAGGCAATTGAAATTACTGAATCCAGCCTTGCGGCCGCGACAACCGGCTACGATGCTGTAGACGACCTGCTGCATTATCATGAGCGGGGCAACGGGATTCAGATTAATGGCAAGGATTCATTTTCTAACGAGCAAGCTGGGCTGTTTATTACCCGTGAGAACCAAACCTGGAACGGTTACAAGGTATTTGGCCAGCCGGTCAAATTAACCTTCTCCTTCCCGGACTATAAGTTCTCTTCCACCAACGTCGCCGGCGACACCGGGCTGAGCAAGTTCAGCGCGGAACAGCAGCAGCAGGCTAAGCTGTCGCTGCAGTCCTGGGCCGACGTCGCCAATATCACCTTCACCGAAGTGGCGGCCGGTCAAAAGGCCAACATCACCTTCGGCAACTACAGCCAGGATCGTCCCGGCCACTATGATTACGGCACTCAGGCCTACGCCTTCCTGCCGAACACCATTTGGCAGGGCCAGGATCTGGGCGGCCAGACCTGGTACAACGTCAACCAATCCAACGTGAAGCATCCGGCGACCGAAGACTACGGCCGTCAGACGTTCACCCATGAGATTGGCCATGCGCTGGGCCTGAGCCACCCGGGCGACTACAACGCCGGTGAGGGTAACCCGACCTATCGCGACGTCACCTATGCAGAGGATACCCGCCAGTTCAGCCTGATGAGCTACTGGAGTGAAACCAACACCGGTGGCGACAATGGCGGCCACTATGCCGCGGCTCCGCTGCTGGATGACATTGCCGCCATTCAGCATCTGTATGGCGCCAACCTGTCGACCCGCACCGGCGACACCGTGTACGGCTTTAACTCCAACACCGGTCGCGACTTCCTCAGCACCACCAGCAACTCGCAGAAAGTGATCTTTGCGGCCTGGGATGCGGGCGGTAACGATACCTTCGATTTCTCCGGTTACACCGCTAACCAGCGCATCAACCTGAACGAGAAATCGTTCTCCGATGTGGGTGGCCTGAAGGGCAACGTCTCGATCGCCGCCGGTGTGACCATCGAGAACGCCATTGGCGGTTCCGGCAACGACGTGATCGTCGGCAACGCGGCCAACAACGTGCTGAAAGGCGGCGCGGGTAACGACGTGCTGTTCGGCGGCGGCGGGGCGGATGAGCTGTGGGGCGGTGCCGGCAAAGACATCTTCGTGTTCTCTGCCGCCGGCGATTCCGCACCGGGCGCTTCAGACTGGATCCGCGACTTCCAGAAAGGGATCGACAAAATTGACCTGTCGTTCTTCAACAAAGAAGCGCAGAGCAGCGATTTCATTCACTTCGTCGATCACTTCAGCGGCACGGCCGGCGAAGCGCTGCTCAGCTACAACGCTTCCAACAACGTGACCGATTTGTCGGTGAATATCGGTGGCCATCAGGCGCCGGACTTCCTGGTGAAAATCGTCGGCCAGGTTGACGTCGCCACTGACTTTATCGTGTAACACAGCAACGGAACGCCCGGCGCAGTCTCGGCCGGGCGTGATGCGGGAGCCCGGTATGAAAGGTACTTTAACGCGCACCGCTTTGGCGGCGGGCGGCATGATGGTGACAAGTGTGGTCATGGCCGGCAGCCTGGCGCTGCCGACCGCGCAGTCGCTGGCGGGGCAATGGCAGGTGGCCGACAGCGAGCGGCAATGCCAAATCGAGTTTTTGGCGAATGAGCAAAGTGAAACCAACGGCTATCAGCTGGTGGATCGGCAACGGTGTTTGCAAAGCGTGTTTGCGGCGGAAGTCGTGGGCTGGCGCCCGGCGCCGGACGGCATCGCTCTGCTGCGGGCGGATGGCAGCACGCTGGCGTTCTTCTCGCGCGACGGCGATCTGTATCGCAATCAGCTGGGCGCCGATGATGCCCTGACGTTGAAAGCGCTGGCTTGATAATGAAAAACGGGTTCGGCGCACCGAACCCGCGGCAGAGAGTTACAGGTAGAGCGAACGCACGATCAGGAAGTGGCCGGAGAAGTAACAGAAAGCCACGATGGCGTCCGCCGCACGGAAGGTGAAACGGTAGCGGTTGAGCAGCCAAACCACGTTGGCCAGCAGCAGCAGCGAGGTGCCGGTCAGCAGCGAGAAGCCGAAATCGGTGCTGCGCAGGAAATATTGCTCGCCCGCCAGCCAGACCATCAGCAGCGTCATCGCCACGTAGGTGACGATCGGCCAGCGCATCTCTTCCAGCCGGGTCCAAAGGGTGGCCAGCAGCAACGCGCCGATCGCCAGCAGCGCCAGCGGCAGCGGCCAGAACAGGCTGAACGTCATCTGGCTGGCGAAGCTCAGGGTATACAGCAGATGGGACAGGAAAAAGGCGCCGATGGCGTACAGCACCCGCTCGCGCGGCAACAGGAGCAGCGCGTCGCCGATCAGCGTCGCCAGCAGGCCGAGCACGATCAGATAACCCGCGGCGCCGAGCACCGGCGCCTGCCAGGCCAACAGCAACAGCAGCAGCAGCGTGACGGGTTTGAACACCCAGCGCTGCCAGCGCGGGCCACGGTATGAGGCGTCGACGAACAGCCAACCGGAAAAGAATACGGCAAGGAACGGCCAACTCATTTATGTCTTCCTTATGCATGAGGGAGCCGCAACAACCGGCTCCAAACTGTCACCAATGTCACTTCTTATTTCAGTGTAGGTAGCCTGCCGACGATCGACAATGCTTTCTTGAGAATGCTATGTTTACGCCGATTTGGCCGTGAAGGAAATGGGAAACCGATGAGCAAACCACCGTTATTTTTTGTCGCCGTGATTGCGCTGATCGCCGTGCTGGCCACGCAACGCTACTTCAAACAGCGCCAGCGGGAGGCGGAAAACGATCGCGCGCCGATGCGCAGCCTGCAGGTGACGGTGAGCGACAAGCGCAGCTTCCCGGTCGCCAGGACCCGCGCGCCGCAGCGCGAACCGCTGGTCAATGAGCCGATGTATTACGAGGTGGTGTTCAGCCCGAACCAGGGCGGTGAAGACATCACGCTTCGGCTGAAACAGTGGCAATACAACCCGATAGAAAAAGGCGCGCAGGGCACGTTGAACATGCAGGGCACGCGCTTCGTCTCTTTCAGCGTTCAGCCGTAGCGGTCATTTCTTCTTGATGGGCGGCTGTTTCTTTTGCCAGGCCAGCAGCTCGAACACGCCAAAGATAAAGATCTTGGCTTCTTGCCAGTAGCTGATTGGCTGATCCTTCGGCTGGGTGGATTTCAACAGCACCAGCTGCAGGCCGTGCATCACCACCATAAAGAACAGCGCCACGTCGATGAAATACTTCAGCGGCTTGGGAAAAGGATGGAACAGGTTAGAGAGCAGGAAGCCCCACACGCACAGCATCAGCAGACGGCCCAGATTAATCAGCATGGTCGGTTTTCTCTTGCGAACGAATATAAAGGCGATAGGCCACCTGGCCGGCGACCTTCTCCCGGTGCAGCTGCCAGCTGGCAGGCACGTCCGCCGCGGCGCTTTCTGCCTCGGCTTCTACATAGATCCAGGCCTCGTCGGCCAGCCAGCCACGCTGCTCCAGCAGCAAGGCGGTCTCCGCCAGCAGGCCTTTGCGAAACGGCGGATCGAGGAACACCACGTCGAACGGTTGGCCCTCGCCCGCCAGCCAGCTCAGCGCGTTGGTGTTGATAACCACCCCCTTGCCCTGCAGCAGCGCCAGATTTTTTTCCAGCTGCTGCGCCACCGGCCGTTCGAATTCCAACAGCGTGGCGCTGCCGGCGTAGCGCGACAGCGCTTCCAGCCCTAATGCGCCGCTGCCGGCGAAACAGTCCAGGCAGCGCGCGCCCTGAATCACCGGCGCCAGCCAGTTGAACAGGGTTTCGCGCACCCGATCGGTGGTGGGGCGCAGCCCCGGGCTGTTCGGCACCGGAAGCTTGCGACCGCGCCATTGGCCGCCGATGATGCGGATCTGTCCGGCTGCGGCCTGGGGCGGTTTTTTGGCCGCCGCCCGTGGCGAGAGTCTTGTCATAAGCGTTGTTTGATTTCTTTTGCGGCGCGGAGCCGTAGAGGTTAACGAAAAGTTGCCCCTATTCTACCGGTGACGGGCTTCGGGGGGAACGGTAAAACTTTGTTGTCTGATTTCACACCGGAAAGCGTGCCGGATGCGTGTTGCTGCGCGAGGGAAAGTGATAGACTCGGCGGATTATTGTCAGCATATATCCTTCAGGTATGTAGGGTAAGCGAGCCTTCGGTACGGAGTAGAGTCATAACATGGCAAAAGATAAGAAACGTGGGTTTTTCTCCTGGCTGGGGTTTGGCCAGAAGGAAAAGGAAGAAGAGCAACAGCAACCTGAGCAGCCGGTAGAGCAGGCGGAGCCTCAGGCCGCGGAGACGCCGGCTGAACCGGCCACCGCCAAGCTGGATGACAAGCTCCCCGCCCAGGAATCTGAACCTGCCGCCTCCGTCGACACCCCGGGAGAGTGGGATAGCGGCCAGGCCGGCGAACCCATCGCGGAAAACCTGCCGGCGGCGGCCGAACACCCGACGGCGCAAGCGTTGGCCGAAGAGATTGTCAGCGTGACCGAGCAGGTAGTGGCGCAGCAGCAGCCGGTCGTCGAGCCCGAGCCGGTGGTTGAGCCCGAGCCGGTTGTTGAACCCGAGCCAGTCGTTGAACCCGAGCCGATCGCCGAGCCTGAGCCGGTTGTTGAGCCCGAACCGGTCGTCGAATCTGAGCCAGTTGTTGAGCCTGAGCCAGTTGTTGAGCCTGAGCCGGCCGTCGAGCCAGAGCCGGCCGTCGAGCCAGAGCCGGCCGTTGAACCTGAGCCAGTTGTTGAGCCTGAGCCGGTTGTCGAGCCAGAGCCGGTCGTTGAGCCAGAGCCGGTCGTTGAACCCGAGCCGGTTGTCGAGCCCGAGCCGGTCGTCGAGCCCGAGCCAGTTGTTGAGCCCGAGCCGGTCGTCGAACCAGAATCGGAGCCGGAAGAAGAAGCGCCGCTTGAACCTGTGGTGCCGGCCGCTGCGCAAGAGCAGGATCGGCCGACCAAAGAGGGCTTCTTCGCTCGCCTGAAGCGCAGCCTGCTGAAAACCAAGCAAAACCTCGGCTCCGGCTTTATGGGGCTGTTCCGCGGTAAAAAAATCGACGACGATCTGTTCGACGAGTTGGAAGAACAGCTGCTGATCGCCGATGTCGGCGTGGAGACCACGCGCAAGATCATCACCTCCCTGACCCAGCACGCCAGCCGCAAGCAGCTGAAAGACGCCGAAGCGCTGTATGGCAAGCTGAAGGAGGAAATGTCCGAAATTCTGGCCAAGGTCGATCAGCCGCTGGATGTCAGCGGGAAAACCCCGTATGTCATTCTGATGGTCGGCGTGAACGGCGTGGGTAAAACCACCACCATCGGCAAGCTGGCGCGCCAATTCCAGGCGGAAGGCAAGTCGGTGATGCTGGCAGCGGGGGATACTTTCCGCGCCGCGGCGGTGGAGCAGCTGCAGGTGTGGGGCGAACGCAATCGTATCCCGGTGGTGGCGCAGCATACCGGGGCGGATTCCGCTTCGGTGATCTTCGATGCGGTGCAGGCCGCCAAGGCGCGCGGCATCGATGTCTTGATCGCCGATACCGCCGGCCGTCTGCAGAACAAATCGCACCTGATGGAAGAGCTGAAGAAGATCGTCCGCGTCATGAAAAAACTGGACGACCAGGCCCCCCATGAGGTTATGCTGACGCTCGATGCCAGCACCGGCCAGAATGCGGTCAGCCAGGCGAAATTATTTAATGAGGCCGTGGGCTTAACCGGCATCACGCTGACTAAACTGGACGGTACCGCCAAGGGCGGGGTGATCTTCGCCATCGCCGATCAGTTCGGTATCCCGATTCGCTATATCGGCGTCGGGGAAGGCATCGAAGATTTGCGGCCGTTTAAGGCTGACGATTTTATTGAGGCACTTTTTGCCCGAGAGGATTAATACGGATGATTCGCTTTGAACAGGTCAGTAAAGCTTATCTGGGCGGACGGCAAGCGCTGCAGGGGGTCGATTTCCATCTGCGCCCGGCGGAAATGGCGTTTCTGACCGGCCATTCCGGCGCGGGGAAAAGTACCCTGCTGAAACTGATTTGCGGTATCGAACGGCCCAGCGCCGGCCACATCTGGTTTGGCGGCCACGACATCAGTCGTTTGAAAAACCGCGAGGTGCCGTTCCTGCGTCGGCAGATTGGCATGATCTTCCAGGATCACCACCTGCTGCTGGATCGCACGGTGTATGACAATGTGGCGATGCCGCTGATCATCGCCGGCGCCAGTACCGAAGACATCCGCCGCCGCGTCTCCGCCGCGCTGGACAAGGTCGGTTTGCTGGATAAAGCGAAGAACTTCCCGATTCAGCTGTCCGGCGGTGAGCAGCAGCGCGTGGGCATCGCCCGTGCGGTGGTGAACAAGCCGGCGGTGTTGCTGGCGGATGAACCGACCGGCAACCTGGACGACGCGCTGTCGGAAGGCATTCTGCGCCTGTTTGAAGAATTCAACCGCGTCGGCGTCACCGTATTAATGGCGACGCACGACACCGGGCTTATCGCCCGCCGCAATTACCGCATCCTGACGCTGAGCCAGGGCCGCATGCAAGGGGGCGCTCACCATGGCCAATAACGCAAAAACCGCCAAGAGCAAGGCGCTGCGCGGCGGCTGGCGCGAGCAGTGGCGTTACGCCTGGATGAACGCCATCAAAGACATGCTGCGCCAGCCGTTGGCGACGCTGTTGACGGTGATGGTGATCGCCATCTCCCTGACGCTGCCGAGCGTGTGCTACATCGTGTGGAAAAACGTCAGCACCGCGGCCAGCCAGTGGTACCCGACGCCGCAGCTGACGGTCTACCTGGATAAATCGCTCGACGACGACGCGGCGCTGAAAGTGCTCGACGCCATCAAGGCGGAAGCCGGCGTGGAGAAGGTGAATTACCTGTCGCGTGAAGAAGCGCGCGGCGAGTTCCGCAACTGGTCGGGCTTTGGCGGCGCGTTGGACATGTTGGAAGAGAACCCGTTGCCGGCGGTGGCGATCGTTACGCCGAAGATGAGCTTCCAGAGTTCGGATACCCTCAACACCCTGCGCGATCGCGTGGCGGCGGTGCAGGGCGTGGAAGAAGTGCGTATGGATGACAGCTGGTTTGCCCGCCTGGCGGCGCTGACCGGGTTGGCGGGCCAGATCGCGGCGATCATCGGCGTGCTGATGATCGTGGCGGTGTTCCTGGTGATCGGTAACAGCGTGCGTCTGAGCATCTTCAGCCGCCGCGACACCATCAACGTGATGAAGCTGATCGGCGCCACCGACGGTTTTATCCTGCGGCCGTTCCTTAACGGCGGGGCGATGCTCGGCTTTGCCGGCGCGCTGCTGTCGCTGGTGCTGTCCGGCGCGCTGGTGTGGCAGCTGGAGTCAGTGGTCGCCGGGGTGGCCAAGGTGTTCGGCACCACCTTCACCCTGCACGGGCTGGGCTGGGACGAGGCGCTGTTGCTGCTGATCATCTCCGCGATGATCGGTTGGATCGCCGCCTGGCTGGCGACGGTGCAACATTTACGCCGATTTACACCACAGTAAGATTTTTTTGGTATACTCTTCTCCTGCTGCTTTTGATCGCGTTGCGGGAGAAGAGTGACCTCAAGCGAAGTCAGCACAACACCTCTCTTCTTAGCGCACAAATTCCCTATCGGCCTGCACTCTCGTCACGTATTGTCAGCAACAATGCTTGCAAAAAAGGGTGAACTTTTAGGGCGGAGTACGGTCAAAAATTGCAGCAAATGTTAAGGTGCCCGGCGTGTGGAACCGCTTTTGCTTCAGCAACTGCCGTAGAATCAATCATTTCCCCGCTGTAATAATCACCTGCATGATTTTGTATTCTCATAGAGAGGGTTTGAATGACCAAAGAAATGCAAACTTTAGCCTTAGTACCCCAAGGTAGCTTGGAAGCCTATATCCGGGCAGCCAACGCCTATCCGATGCTGACGGCAGAGGAAGAGCGGGAGCTGGCTGAACGGCTGCATTATCAGGGCGATCTGGATGCCGCTAAGCAGCTCATCCTGTCTCACCTGCGCTTTGTCGCTCATATTGCCCGCAACTATTCAGGCTATGGTCTGCCACAGGCGGATCTGATTCAGGAAGGCAATATCGGCCTGATGAAAGCCGTTCGCCGCTTCAACCCTGAAGTCGGCGTGCGTCTGGTTTCCTTTGCGGTGCATTGGATTAAGGCGGAAATCCACGAGTACGTATTGCGCAACTGGCGCATCGTGAAAGTGGCGACCACCAAAGCGCAGCGCAAGCTGTTCTTTAACCTGCGCAAAACCAAACAGCGTTTGGGCTGGTTCAACCAGGACGAAGTGGAACTGGTGGCCCGCGAGCTGGGCGTAACCAGCAAAGACGTGCGCGAGATGGAGTCTCGCATGGCGGCGCAGGACATGACGTTCGATCCGACTCCGGACGACGAGGCCCGCGATGGCCAGTCGATGGCGCCGGTGCTGTACCTGCAGGACAAGAGCTCAGACTTCGCTGAAGGCATTGAGGAAGATAACTGGGAAAGCAACGCCGCAGACAAACTGGCCTATGCGCTGGAAGGTCTGGACGAGCGCAGCCAGCATATCATCCGCGCCCGCTGGCTCGACGACGACAACAAGTCGACGCTGCAGGAGCTGGCCGATCAGTACGGTGTTTCCGCCGAGCGCGTGCGCCAGCTGGAAAAGAACGCCATGAAGAAATTGAAAATGGCGATTGAAGCCTGAGTCGATGCGATATTCGAAAAAAAAGCCCGGCAAGCCGGGCTTTTTCATGCCTGAAATTCGGCGTTATGGCGCCACGGCGGCGAAGTCCGGCGCTGGGCAGTCGTAGCCGAATTTCGCCGCCCACGGGTAGCGAGTGCCGGTGTTGATGTAGCGTTGATAAAGCGCCCGGCCGGTTTTGGCGTCGCGCTTGATAACCCAGCTGGCGGCGTTACACAGCACGGCGGCATAGGCCTGGCTTTTCGGCGGCAGCAGATCGGCCGCCTGTTGCGCCAGCCCCACCGCCTGCCAGCGATAGTGCAGGAAACGGTTGTCCTGCGCCGGCAGCGCCGCCTTGGCGCGCGCCGCTTCTGCGCTGTCGATCCAGCTTTTATGCTTCAGCTCGCGAGTATCGAACGCATCCCCCAGATAGGAATAGCCAGCGCCATAGATGGCGTAGTCCGGTGTCATCTCATAGCCGGTAAACTCCAGCCCCTGGGCGCGCAGCAGGTTGGCCGCGCGATAGTAAGCTTGCGCGCGTGCCAGCGGCGCGGCGGACTTGTCCTTGGCGGCCTTCAGCTCATTGGCGTACTGCTGCGCCGCTTGCCGGTAGTTGGGGATATCGAAATAGTCCTGCGCTTCCGCGGCCCGCCCGGCGCGCATCAAGCGCCGCGCCAGCAGTTCGCGCAGCTGAACTTCCGGCGTGATTTGCTGGCCGCCACCGTAGTCGTCCGGGTTAACCGGCTTGAGCGGCGTCGTCGGCGCCGGGGCGTGCTTATCGACAAAGCCTTTCAACTCATCGACGGTCAGCACGCGCTCTGCCACATCGGCCACGTCGGCCCAGTAGAGCGCTTTGCCGCGATAAAGCAGGTCCATCGCCTGCAGATAGTCGCCGCGGTTCAGCGCCAGGATAGCCTGTTCGCCGGCCACCCGGCACTCGGGGACGATGGTTTCCGCGACAAAGTCGGCGTTACGCTGTTCGCCCCAGCTTTCGTCGGCGGGGAACGCGCTTGCCGCCTTGGCGTAGGCGGCGGTGGCGGCTTTCACGTCGCCGTCGCGCAGCGCCATTTTGGCGCGCAGCCACCACGCCAGGCCACCGTCGCCGGCGTTTTTCAGCAGGCTCGCCGCCATCGGGTATTGCCCGGAGCGGTAGGCCAATGCCGCCAGCCGATCGCTGCCGGCGAAGCCGCTTTTCACCGTGCCGTCCAGCAGCGTCAGGATCTGGCTGATGATCTGGGCAGAGCGGCCGTTGCCGTCGGTATCCGCCATTTGCAGGTTGCCGCTGCGGGCGAACAGCTCAATGGTCACCAGCTGCTGGATCAACGGATCGCCGATCACCTGCTTCAGCGTTTCCAGATGGTCGGGATTGACCAGGTAGCTGGAGACGTACTGCAGCGACTGCCCGCCGCTCGGATCGCCCTGCGCCGCCTGCTGTGCGTACAGGTGGGCAGCGGGGGCGACGTCACCCAGCCACAGGTGGATGCGCGCCTGCTGCCCGAGGCTGCTCAGCGCCAGCTGGTCGGGATCGGCGGTGCCGCTTTTCACCCGATCGATCACCTGCTGGAACGCCGCCAGCGCCTGTTCAAGTTCGGCTTTAGGCGGATGCTCGGCGGCGGGGGCCGCTTCACCCGATTCATTCACCGGCGTACCGTGGTCAGCCATCAACACCCGCCCAAGTGAATACTGCGCCCGCAGCCCCCAGTCGCCCTGTTCGGCGGCCGGGAGCTTCAGCACCTGCTGGAAATAGTCTGTGGCGCGCGGATCGTGGCTGGCGAAAGCGACGGCGCCCAGTTGATAAAAGCGTGCAGCGTTGGACAACCCCTGAGTATTGACGGCGTCAGCCTCTTCCACCGTTTTGGCGGCGCGCATTTTGCCGATCGCCACCGTTTCCGGCGATTGCGGCATCGGTTTCGGCGGCATCGGCGGCGGCGGGGCTTGCCAGCGCGGCAGCTGTTTATCCGCCGGCACCAGCCGGCCGGCTTCGAAGGCGAAATTGCCCTCCGGCATATACAGCAGGGTGCCGTTGCGGTCGATCAGCAGCCGGTTAGGGAAATCCGGGCCGCAGGCATAGCCGCTCAGCGGCAGCGCCAGCGCGGCGCCGATCAGCATGGCCAGCGGAAGAAGGCGGCGGGTGTTCCGTGCCGCGCGCGTATCAAGGTGTGACAAGGGTGCCTCCTGGCGTCAGTTGTTGGCAGCGCAGCCAGCCCAACGGCCGGGATTGCCCGGCGCGCAGCTGATCGCCGCTGATGCGAATAAAGCGTTGCCGCTGCGGTGCGGATTCCAGCCGGTAGTTGCCGACCGCGTCCGCCGCCAGGCAGTCGTCGGCGCGGATGGCCACCTCTTGCGGCAGCGGGGCGTCCACCAGCCCGTTGTTATGAATTATCAGATCATACAGCCCGTTTTGCTGTGGCTGAGGCCTAAATTTTACCTGCCAGTCGACGTTCAGCGGCTGCCGTTCGATCACCGCTCGCAGCGTGGCGAGCGACCAGGCGCGCCGATCGTCCGCCAGCGGCAAGCGGAACCAGATAATGCCGCGCAGCCGGGGCGGCGTTTGCTGCGCCAGCGTCTGCAGAAAATCGGCGATCTGCTGCGGCGCGACCGTCAGCTCGCGGCCGTTGCCCGCCACGCGCAGCGAGGACTCGCTCTCCACCTGCGCGCCCTGCGCATCAAACCCCAGCAGCGCCATGCCGTAGGCCGGCAGCGCGACGCGAAACGGCTTCGGTGTGACGGAGGCGTACTGCCGCACCCAGCGCAGCGCCAAGGAGCCGTCAAACAGCCCCTGCTGCGGCGAGAGCACCGCGTGCACCTGCAGGACGGAGCTGTCGGCCTGTTGCAGTACGCCGGGCAGGTCGGGCGAGCCGATCCAGGCCGGCAGGGCGGTGATGCCGAGCTGCAAAGCGGCGGGCAGCCGTTGGCGCAGTTGCTGCAGAAAGCGTTGGTAGTCCGGCAGGCGGGCGGTGGCGGCGTCATGATCGATCTCGACGCCGGTGACGGGCAGCCCGGCCGCCTGCCAGCGTTGGGTGAGCGCCAGCAGGCGCTGGATAATGGCCTCTTGGTCCAGCTGCGGCAGCTGGCCGTCGAGGCGCGCCACCAGCCAGAGCGGGCGGCCGTCCTGCCGCAGCAGGTTGAGATCGGCCGGGATCTCCCGCCAGCCCTCGCGCGGATGTACCTGCAGCGCCAGCACGCGCAGCCCACCGAACAGATCGCGGCTGTGTGCCAGCGCATCGGCGTGCTGCGGCGTCCAGACCCGCTGCCAGATATAAACCTGCTGATCCCAGCCTGAGGCCAGGCGCAGCGCCTGCTGGCGCCCGAGGAACGCGGCCGCCAGCCCCAGCGCAATCAAGACCAGCGCCGCCAGCCGGCGTTTCATTTTTGCCAGAGATCGCCCTGCGGTGCGAAGCCGCAGGCGCGCATGAAGTTATCGACTTCCCCGCGTTCGCGCGGCGCCAGGCCGGCGGTCGACAGCTGCCAGTGGGCGATCTGCGGCAGCTGACGCTGCGCATCCTGCACCAGGTAAAGACCGACGCCGCGGCGGCGCGTCACTTCGCGTACCAGCAGGTCCTGCAGCTCGGCGCGGTCGTTCTGCAGCGCGATTTTCACCGCCCCCAGCAGCCGCTCGTTGAAGCGGGCGGCGAACAGCGCCTTGCCGTCGCTCAGCCAGCTCTGCCACTGTTCCGGCTGCTGGTGCGGCCAAATTTTACCGAGGTCGATAAGGTCTTGCGGGGACAGCGCGGTCAGGCGCTCGATGGTCAGTTTCATGCAGAATTTCCGCGCAGCTAAATGATGCCGACAGTGTAATAGATCTTGTGCAGAGCGTTGTGTAAGTTTTTCTGTACGATTACTGTGCAATATGTTTTTTGCACGGGGCATTTTCCGAGTAAATAGTTAGTAAACGGATTGTTAACCAGCACAACGCACTACGCCTCAAGGTAAAGAGCGCAGGTTTAATTCGAATTTTATCCTGTTTACACCGCTTGTTTCTGCCTGATGAAGTTGATTTGCAGAAGAAAATTCCTGTTTAATGGCATGAAAAATAAAGTCTTATTAGAAAATAATGCCGACAAAGCGCCTAAATCATTATTACTTATAACAAAAGCGGTCAATAACGATCCGGTGCAGGCAAACACAACAGGTACGTTCACAACGACAGATGGGGATTCGCGGATGAAATTAACAACAGGTAAGGCACTGCTGGCGGGTTGTATTGCGATGGCCATGAGCCAGGCGGCCATGGCGAAAGACATCAAGGTGGCGATCGTCGGGGCGATGTCCGGCCCGGTCGCGCAGTATGGCGACATGGAGTTTACCGGCGCGCGCCAGGCGATTGCCGACATCAACGCCAAGGGCGGCATCAAGGGCGACAAGCTGGTCGGTGTGGAATACGACGACGCCTGCGACCCGAAACAGGCGGTTGCGGTCGCCAACAAGGTGATCAACGACGGCATTCGCTACGTGATCGGCCACCTGTGCTCCTCGTCCACCCAGCCGGCGTCCGATATTTATGAAGACGAAGGCGTGATCATGATTACCCCGGCGGCCACCAACGCCGATCTGACCACCCGCGGCTACAAGATGATCATGCGCACCACCGGCCTGGACTCGGATCAGGGCCCGACCGCTGCCAAATACATCCTCAGCGACATCAAGCCGAAGCGCATCGCCGTGGTGCACGACAAGCAGCAATATGGCGAAGGCCTGGCGCGCTCGGTGCGCGACAGCCTGAAAAAACAGGGCACCGAAGTGGCGATGTTCGAAGGCATCACCGCCGGCGACAAAGACTTCTCCACCCTGGTGGCGCGCCTGAAGAAAGAGAATATCGACTTCGTGTATTTCGGCGGTTACTACCCGGAAATGGGCCAGATCCTGCGTCAGGCCAAGCAGGCCGGGTTGACCACCCGCTTCATGGGGCCGGAAGGCGTGGGCAACTCCTCGCTGTCCAACATCGCCGGAGCCGCTTCGGAAGGCATGCTGGTGACGTTGCCGAAACGCTACGATCAGGTGCCTGCCAACCAGCCGATCGTCGATGCGTTGAAAGCCAAGAAGCTGGATCCGACCGGCCCGTTCGTCTGGACCACCTATGCCGCGCTGCAGTCGCTGACCACCGGCATGGAGCGCAGCGGCAGCCAGGAGCCGGCGGACATCGTCAAGGATCTGAAAACCGGCAAGCCGGTGGAGACCGTGATGGGGCCGCTGAGCTGGGATGACAAGGGCGATCTGAAAGGCTTCGAGTTCGGCGTGTTCGAATGGCATGCCAACGGCACGTCCACACCGATCAAATAAGCCATAATGATTAGGGTGGGGCGCAGCCCGCTGCGCCCGGCGGGTCGGCTTGCCGGCCCCGTCTCCCTTTACCCGCCGGTTCTCCGCCGGCGGGTTTCGCAGCCAAGGGTTCAGAGTATGTCAGAGCAGCTCCTCTATTTTCTGCAGCAGATGTTCAACGGCTTAACGTTGGGCAGCACCTATGCATTGATCGCCATCGGTTACACCATGGTTTACGGCATTATCGGCATGATCAACTTCGCCCACGGCGAGGTGTACATGATCGGCAGCTATGTCTCCTTTATCGTTATCGCCGCCCTGATGATGCTCGGCATTGACGTCGGCTGGTTGCTGATCGGCGCCGCGTTCCTGGTCTCGATCGTCATCGCCAGCGCCTACGGCTGGAGCATCGAGCGGGTGGCCTACAAGCCGGTGCGCAACTCCAAGCGCCTGATTGCGCTGATCTCGGCCATCGGCATGTCGATATTCCTGCAAAACTACGTCAGCCTGACGCAGGGCTCACGCGATCTGGCGCTGCCCAGCCTGGTGACCGGCCAGTGGGTGCTGGGGGAAAGCAACGGCTTCGCCGCCACCATCAGCACCATGCAGCTGACCATCTGGCTCGTGACCTTCCTGGCGATGCTGGCGCTGACGCTGTTTATCCGCTATTCGCGCATGGGCCGCGCCTGCCGCGCCTGTGCGGAAGACCTGAAGATGGCCAGCCTGCTGGGCATCAACACTGACCGGGTGATCTCGCTGACCTTCGTCATCGGGGCGGTGATGGCGGCGGTGGCCGGGGTGTTGCTCGGCCAGTTCTACGGCGTCATCAACCCCTACATCGGCTTTATGGCCGGCATGAAAGCCTTCACCGCCGCGGTCCTGGGCGGCATCGGCAGCATTCCCGGCGCGATGATCGGCGGCCTGGTGCTGGGCGTGGCGGAAGCGCTGACCTCCGCCTATCTCAGCACCGAATACAAAGACGTGGTGTCGTTCGCGTTGCTGATCGTGGTGCTGCTGATCATGCCGACCGGCATCCTCGGGCGTCCGGAGGTTGAGAAAGTATGAAACTCAATCTGCTCAATGCGCTGATCGCCACGGCGGTGCTGTTCGTGATGGCGTCGTTCCTGATGGGCATGCAGCTTAGCCTGGACGGCACCAAGCTGGTGGTGCACGGCGCGGCGGAAGTGCGCTGGATGTGGATCGGCATCGGCTGCGTCATCGTCTTTTTCTTCCAGCTGTTGCGCCCGCTGCTGCAGCAGGGATTGAAAAAAGTCTCCGGCCCGGCGTTCGTGTTGCCGAGCTTCGACGGCACCACGCCGCGGCAAAAGCTGCTGGCGGCTCTGCTCATCGTCGCGGCGGTTGCCTGGCCGTTCCTGGTGTCGCGCGGCACGGTGGATATCGCCACCCTGACGTTGATCTACGTGATGCTGGGCCTCGGCCTCAACGTGGTGGTGGGCTTGTCCGGTCTGCTGGTGCTCGGCTACGGCGGTTTCTACGCCATCGGCGCTTACACCTACGCGCTGCTGAATCACTATTACGGCCTCGGCTTCTGGGAGAGCCTGCCGCTGGCGGGCATCGTCACCGCCGCCTTCGGCTTCCTGCTCGGTTTCCCGGTGCTGCGGCTGCGCGGCGACTATCTGGCGATCGTGACGCTCGGCTTCGGTGAGATCGTGCGCATCCTGCTGCTGAACAATACCGAGATCACCGGCGGGCCGAACGGCATCAGCCAGATCCCGAAACCGACCTTTTTCGGCCTGGAGTTCAACCGCAGCGTGCGCGACGGCGGTTGGGATACCTTCCATAACTTCTTCGGCCTGAAATACGATCCGAGCGATCGCATCATATTCCTGTATCTGGTGGCGCTGCTGCTGGTGGTGCTGACGCTGTTCGTCATCAACCGCCTGCTGCGCATGCCGCTCGGGCGCGCCTGGGAAGCGCTGCGCGAAGACGAGATCGCCTGCCGCTCGCTGGGCCTCAGCCCGACGCGCATCAAGCTGACCGCCTTTACCATCAGCGCCGCTTTCGCCGGGTTTGCCGGCACGCTGTTCGCCGCGCGCCAGGGCTTCGTCAGCCCGGAATCTTTCACCTTCGTCGAATCGGCCTTCGTGTTGGCGATCGTCGTACTGGGGGGCATGGGCTCGCAGTTCGCGGTCATTCTGGCGGCGATCCTGCTGGTGGTGTCGCGCGAACTGATGCGCGATCTGAATGAATACAGCATGTTGCTGCTGGGTGCGCTGATGGTGTTGATGATGATTTGGCGGCCGCAGGGGCTGCTGCCGATGAAACGGCCGCAGCTGAAGCTGCAGGCGGCGGACATTCACGCGGGCAAGGGGGAGCAGGCATGAGCGTTCAACCTTTACTGCAGGTGGAAGGCCTGTCGATGCGTTTCGGCGGGCTGCTGGCGGTCAACAACGTGGCGTTGACGCTGAACGAAGGCGAAATCGTGTCGCTGATCGGCCCCAACGGCGCCGGTAAGACCACGGTGTTCAACTGCCTGACCGGTTTTTACCGCCCGACCGGCGGCACCATCAAATTGCGCGATCGCCACCTGGAAGGGCTGGCGGGGCAGGCCATCGCCCGCATGGGCGTGGTGCGCACCTTCCAGCACGTGCGGCTGTTCCGTGAAATGACGGTGATCGAGAACCTGCTGGTGGCGCAGCATCAGCACCTGAAAAGCGGCGTGTTTGCCGGGCTGTTGAAAACCCCGGCCTTCCGCCGCGCCGAAGCCGAGGCGCTGACGCACGCGGCGGAGTGGCTGGAGCGCGTCGGCCTGCTGGAGATGGCCAACCGTTCGGCGGGCAACCTGGCCTACGGGCAGCAGCGGCGGCTGGAGATCGCCCGCTGCATGGTGACCCGGCCGGAGCTGCTGATGCTGGACGAACCGGCCGCCGGCCTCAACCCGAAAGAGACCGACGAACTGGATCACCTGATCGTCGAGCTGCGCGATCGGCATAAGGTATCGGTGCTGCTGATCGAGCACGACATGAAGCTGGTGATGGGCATTTCCGACCGCATTTACGTGGTGAATCAGGGCACGCCGCTGGCGCAGGGCACACCGGCGGAGATCCGCAACAACCCGGACGTGATCCGGGCTTATTTGGGCGAAGAATAATATGCTGTCATTCAATCAGGTATCCGCCCATTACGGCAAAATTCAGGCGCTGCATCAGGTCAGCCTCACGATAAGCCAGGGTGAAATCGTGACGTTAATCGGCGCCAACGGCGCCGGTAAAACCACGCTGCTCGGCACTCTGTGCGGCGAGCCGCGCGCCAGCGAAGGTAGCATCGTCTTTCAGGATCAGGACATCACCCAGTGGCAAACCTCGCGCATCATGCGCGAAGCGGTGGCGATCGTGCCGGAAGGGCGGCGCGTCTTCTCGCGCATGACGGTGGAAGAAAACCTGGCGATGGGCGGCTTCTTCGCCGATCGCCGGCAGTATCAACAGCGCATCGAACGGGTGTTCACTCTGTTCCCGCGCCTGCTGGAGCGCCGAAACCAGCGCGCCGGCACCATGTCCGGCGGCGAACAGCAGATGTTGGCCATCGGCCGCGCGCTGATGAGCCAGCCGAAGCTGCTGCTGCTCGACGAGCCCTCGCTCGGGCTGGCGCCGATCATCATCCAGCAGATCTTCGACATCATTCAGCAGCTGCGGGAAGAGGGCATGACCATCTTCCTGGTGGAGCAAAACGCCAATCAGGCGCTGAAATTGGCGGACCGCGGTTATGTGCTGGAAAACGGCCGCGTGGTGTTGGAAGATACGGGGGCTGCATTGTTAGCCAACGAAGCAGTGAGGTCGGCGTATCTGGGCGGTTAATCCGCCCCCCTACGAATTAAAATAATCAGGTACGAGAAGAAGAAATGAAGACAGAAGGGTTACTCGCGCAGCGCATCGTTAACGTAAAAAGTTCGGCCATCCGTGAATTGCTTAAACACAGCAAGATGGAACACGTCATTTCGCTGGCGGGCGGCATCCCCTCTGATGCGCTGTTCGATTTCGAAGGATTGAGCATCGCCACCCAGCAGGCGATCACCGAACAGCCGAAAAGCGCGTTCCAGTATGGCCTGACCGAGGGCAGCCCGCTGCTGCGTGAGCGCATTTGCGCGCTGTGCGCCGAACGCGGCGTCACCGCGCGCGCGGAAGAGGTGATGGTCACCGCCGGCTCGCAGCAGGCATTGGATTTGGTGATGCGCGCCATCGTCAACCCCGGCGACGTGTTCGTGGTGGAGCGCCCGACCTACCTGGCGGCGCTGCAAACGCTGGAGCTGGCGGAAGCCAACATCATGTCGGTCTCGTCCGACAGCGACGGCATGGTGGTGGAAGAGTTGGCCGAGCTGCTGAAAACCCAGCGCATCAAGGGCGTATACGTGGTGCCGAACTTCGGCAATCCCAGCGGCATCACCCTGAGCGCCGCGCGCCGCGAACTGCTGGTGAAACTGGCCGCCGAACATAACTTCCTGATCATCGAAGACGATCCGTACGGCGAGCTGCGTTTCACCGAAGAGCGCCACCCGACGCTGCATCAGGTGTCGCAGCGGGTGCTGGGCAACACCGACCACATCATCTATACCTCGACCTTCTCCAAGATCCTGGCGCCGGGCTTGCGGTTGGGCTGGGCGATCCTGCCGCCGTTCCTGCTGCATAAAGTGGCGATCATCAAGCAGGCGGCGGATCTGCACGCCAGCGCGCTGTCGCAGAGCATCGTCGAATGCTACCTCGGCCTGGATCGCCTGCCGGCGCAGATCGACAAGATCCGCGCCGCCTACAAGCAAAAGGGCGAGATCCTGGCCGGTTTGGTGGAGCAGGAGCTGGGCGACTACATCACCTTCGATAAGCCGAAGGGCGGCATGTTCCTGTGGGCGCGTTTCCGCCAGCCGTTCAACGCCACCGAATGGCTGAATACCACGCTGCAGCAGGGCGTGGTGTTCGTGCCGGGGGAATACTTCTTCTCCGACAACCCGGATCGTTCGACCTTCCGCCTGTCGTTCGCCACCGCCACCGAGCAACAAATGCAGGAAGCGGTGGCGCGCCTGCGCCGTTCGCTGTAATCCCCGCGGCGGCGGAGCGCATGCCCGCCGCCGACATCAAACTGCCATCTTCACTTCACTCTCCTGTCACATGGCTGTCACTTTTTAGTTATTTTTCTGTCATCCGCGCATGGCATGTTAGCTTCCGAACAAAAAACTGATTCTTTTCGCTCACGCGCTTTTACACCAGCTTTTTTCAGGAGTTAGGCATGCTCACCTACGCTATTCGCAAAACCACGCTGTGCGTCGCATTGACCCTGGCGGTCAGCACTCAGGCGCTGGCGGCGACCGAGATCCCGTTCTGGCATTCGATGGAAGGCGAACTGGGTAAGGAAGTGGACTCCCTGGCGGATCGCTTCAACCAGTCGCACAGCGACGTCAAGATTGTGCCGGTTTACAAAGGCAACTACGAACAGAGCCTGGCGGCGGGCATCGCCGCTTACCGCTCCGGCAAGGCGCCGGCGATCCTGCAGGTTTACGAGGTGGGCACCGCCACCATGATGGCCAGCAAGGCCATCAAACCGGTCTATGAAGTGTTTAAAGAGGCCGGCATCAACTTCGACGAGTCGGTGTTCGTGCCGACGGTAGCCGGCTATTACACCGACAACAAGAGCGGCCATCTGCTGTCGCAGCCGTTCAACAGCTCTACGCCGGTGCTGTACTACAACAAAGACGCCTTCAAGAAGGCCGGCCTGAACCCGGATCAGCCGCCGAAAACCTGGCAGGAGCTGGCAGCGGATACCGCCAAACTGCGTGAGGCCGGCATGAAGTGCGGCTACGCCAGCGGTTGGCAGGGCTGGATCCAGCTGGAGAACTTCAGCGCCTGGCACGGCGTGCCGTTCGCCAGCGAAAACAACGGTTTCGGCGGCACCAACGCCAAGCTGGAGTTCAACAAGCCGCTGCAGGTCAAGCATATCGCGCTGCTGGAGGCGATGAACAAGAAGGGCGATTTCACCTACTTCGGCCGCAAAGACGAATCCACCGAGAAGTTTTATAACGGCGACTGCGCCATCACCACCGCTTCTTCCGGTTCGCTGGCGGACATCAAGCACTACGCCAAATTCAACTACGGCGTCGGCATGATGCCGTACGACGCCGACGCGAAAAACGCGCCGCAGAACGCCATCATCGGCGGGGCCAGCCTGTGGGTGATGAACGGCAAAGACGCCGCCACCTACAAGGGCGTGGCCGAGTTCCTGCAGTACCTGGCGCAGCCGGAAATCGCCGCCGAATGGCACCAGAAGACCGGCTATCTGCCGATCACCACCGCGGCTTACGATCTGACCAAGCAGCAGGGCTTCTACGACAAGAACCCGGGTGCCGACGTCGCCACTCGCCAGATGCTGAACAAGCCGCCGTTGCCGTTCACCAAGGGCCTGCGCCTGGGCAACATGCCGCAGATCCGCAGCGTAGTGGATGAGGAGCTGGAAGGCGTGTGGACCGGTAAGAAAACGCCTCAGCAGGCGTTGGACGCCGCCGTGCAGCGCGGTGACGTGCTGCTGCGCCGTTTCGAAGCATCAACCAAGTAACCCTGCGTCGCGGGCCCGTCCGATCGGGCTCGCGTCTTCACGCCGATCCTTCCGTACCCGATTAATGGTTTAACTGCTATGTCATCTTCCCGTCCCGGTTTCGGCTGCAGCTGGTTGCCCTATGCGTTGGTGCTGCCGCAGCTGCTGATTACCGCCGTCTTCTTTTTATGGCCCGCCGGCGAGGCGCTGTGGTATTCGGTGCAGAGCCTCGATCCGTTCGGCCTGTCCAGCCAGTTTGTCGGGCTGGATAACTTTAAGCAGCTGTTTCAGGATCCTTACTACCTCGACTCGTTCTACACCACGCTGATCTTCAGCTTCCTGGTAGCGGGCATCGGGCTGGCGGTTTCGCTGTTCTTCGCCGCGCTGGTGGACTACGTGCTGCGCGGCAGCCGGCTCTATCGCACGCTGATGATCCTGCCCTATGCGGTGGCGCCGGCGGTGGCGGCGGTATTGTGGATCTTTCTGTTCAACCCCGGCCTGGGGTTGATCACCCATTTCCTCAACGGGCTGGGCTATAACTGGAACCATGCGCAAAACAGCGGCCAGGCGATGTTCCTGGTGGTGCTGGCCTCGGTATGGCAGCAGATAAGCTATAACTTCCTGTTTTTCCTCGCGGCGCTACAGTCTATCCCGCGTTCGCTGGTGGAGGCGGCGGCCATCGACGGCGCCGGCCCGGTGCGGCGTTTCTTCCATCTGGTGCTGCCGCTGATCGCGCCGGTGAGCTTCTTCCTGCTGGTGGTCAATCTGGTGTACGCCTTCTTCGATACCTTCCCGGTGATCGACGCCGCCACCGGCGGCGGGCCGGTGCAGTCCACCACCACGTTGATCTACAAGATCTACCGCGAAGGCTTCGCCGGATTGGATCTCTCCAGCTCTGCCGCGCAGTCGGTGATCCTGATGCTGCTGGTGATCGGCCTGACGGTGATCCAGTTCCGCTTCGTTGAACGTAAGGTGCGCTATCAATGATTGAGAATCGACGCGGGCTGGATATCTTCAGCCATGTGATGCTGATTATCGGCGTGCTGGTGGTGCTGTTCCCGCTGTACGTGGCCTTTGTCGCCGCCACGCTGGACGACAAGCAGGTGTTTCAGGTGCCGATGACGCTGGTGCCCGGCGGCCACCTGTGGGAGAACATCCGCAATATCTGGCAGGGCGGCGTGGGCAACCTCAAGGTGCCGTTCTCGCTGCTGCTGCTGAACAGCGTGATCATGGCGCTGGCGATCACCTTCGGCAAGATCGCGGTGTCAGTGCTGTCGGCTTACGCCATCGTGTACTTCCGCTTCCCGCTGCGCAGCCTGTTCTTCTGGCTGATTTTCCTCACCCTGATGCTGCCGGTGGAGGTACGTATTTTCCCGACGGTGGAGGTGATCTCCAACCTCAACCTGCTGGACAGCTACACCGGTCTGACGCTGCCGCTGATGGCCTCGGCCACCGCGACCTTCCTGTTGCGCCAGTTCTTCATGACGCTGCCGGATGAGCTGCTGGAGGCGGCGCGCATCGACGGCGCCGGGCCGATGCGTTTCTTCTGGGACATCGTGCTGCCGCTGTCGAAAACCAATCTGGCGGCGCTGTTCGTCATCACCTTTATCTACGGCTGGAACCAATACCTGTGGCCGATCCTGATCACCAGCGACGCCTCGATGGGCACCGCGGTGGCGGGCATCAAGAGCATGATCTCCACTTCCGGCGCGCCGACCCAGTGGAACCAGGTGATGGCGGCGATGATCCTGACTTTATTGCCACCGCTGGCGGTGGTGCTTCTGATGCAGCGCTGGTTTGTGCGCGGTCTGGTTGATAGCGAGAAATAACGACGATGGCAGGATTAAAACTACAGGCGGTCACCAAGTCTTACGACGGTAAAACGCCGGTGATCAAACAGATCGACCTCGACGTGGTGGACGGCGAATTCATCGTGATGGTCGGCCCGTCCGGCTGCGGCAAATCCACGCTGCTGCGGATGGTGGCCGGGCTGGAACGCACCACCAGTGGTGATATCTATATCGATACCCGGCGCGTGACCGATCTGGAGCCCAAGGATCGCGGCATCGCGATGGTGTTCCAGAACTACGCGCTCTATCCGCACATGAGCGTGTACGACAACATGGCCTACGGCCTCAAGATCCGCGGTTTCGGCAAGGATCATATCCGCCAGCGGGTGGAAGAAGCGGCACGCATCCTGGAGCTGGAGCCGCTGCTCAAACGCAAACCGCGCGAGCTTTCCGGCGGCCAGCGCCAGCGCGTGGCGATGGGGCGCGCCATCGTGCGCGAACCGGCGGTATTCCTGTTCGATGAGCCGCTGTCCAACCTGGACGCCAAGCTACGGGTGCAGATGCGCCTGGAGCTGCAACAGCTGCATCGTCGTCTGAAAACCACCAGCCTGTACGTGACCCACGATCAGGTGGAGGCGATGACCTTGGCGCAGCGGGTCATCGTGATGAACAAGGGCGTGGCGGAGCAGATCGGCACCCCGAGCGAAGTGTACCAACGGCCGGCTTCGCTGTTCGTCGCCGGCTTTATCGGATCGCCGGCGATGAACCTGCTGCCAGGCACCCTGAGCGCCGACGGCGGCCAGCTGCTGCTGGCGGACGGCATGGCGCTGCCGTTGCCGGTGGCCAAACCGCAGTGGGCGGGGCGGCCGTTGACGTTGGGCATTCGGCCGGAGCATATTCAGTTGGTGGCGCAAGACCAGGGCGTGCCGCTGCAGCTGCAGACGCTGGAGCTGCTGGGGGCCGATAATCTGGCGCACGGCCAGTGGGGCGGCCACGGGGTGATCGTGCGGCTATCGCATGAAACCTTGCCGGCGGCGGGCAGTACGCTATATTTGCAGCTGCCTGCTCAGGCGCTGCACTTCTTTGACACCGACAGCGGATTACGGATGGATTGATGACCAGACACTGGCCTTACCCTCATATTGTCGCCCACCGCGGCGGCGGTTCTCTGGCGCCGGAAAACACCCTGGCGGCGATCGACGTCGGCGCGCGCCACGGCCACAAGATGATCGAGTTCGATGCCAAGCTGGCGCAGGACGGGCAAATTTTCCTGCTGCACGACGACACGCTGGATCGCACCAGCAACGGCTGGGGCGTGGCGGGCGAGCTGCCGTGGGACAAACTGGTGCAGCTGGACGCCGGCAACTGGTACAGCTCGGCCTTCAAGGGCGAGCGGCTGCCGCTGCTGTCGGAGGTGGCAGAACGCTGCCAGGAACACGGTCTGATGGCCAATATCGAGATCAAGCCGACCACCGGCAGCGACGATGAAACCGGCCGGGTGGTGGCGCTGGCGGCGCGGCTGCTGTGGCAAGGGCAGACCGATCCGCTGCTTTCTTCCTTCTCGGTGGACGCGCTGGCGGCGGCGCAGCGCACCGTGCCGGATTTGCCGCGCGGCCTGCTGCTGGAGGACTGGGACGACAACTGGCGCGAGCTGACCGAACGCCTGGATTGCGTCTCGCTGCATATCGATCACAAAGCGCTGACCGCCGAGCGGGTAAAAGCGTTGAAAGACGCCGGGCTGCGCATTCTGGTGTATACCGTCAACCAACCGGATCGCGCGCGCCTGCTGCTCGACTGGGGCGTTGACTGCATTTGCACCGACCGGATAGATTTGATCGGCCCGGATTTTTAATCCGGCGCCGATGAATCCCGCGACGACAAGCCTTGCCGCCGCACCACCGGAAGGAATGCGATGCCTGGCTTTATGATGTCACTGTGGCACCAGATCGTGCTGTCTTTACCGCTGTTTGTGCTGATCGCGTTGGGTTATGGGCTGATTCGCTGGGGGAAATGGCCTGCCGGCATCACCGATGGCCTGACGCGCTTCGTGTTTTCCCTCGCCTTGCCCGCCATGCTGTTTCGCATGATGTGCGACTTCTCGCAGCGCCCGGCGGTCGATGCCCGGCTGCTGATCGCGTTTTTCGGCAGTTGCCTGATCGTATTCGTGCTCGGCCGTCTCGTCGCCCGGCGCCTCTTTCGGCTGGATGGCGTCGCCGGATCGGTGTTTGCGCTGGGCGGCATTTTCTCCAATAACGTGATGCTCGGCTTGCCGATCGCCAGCGTGATGCTGGGGGAGGCGGCGATCCCGTCGGTGGCGCTGGTGCTGGTGTTCAACGGCCTGATCCTGTGGACGCTGGTGACGGTGTCGATCGAATGGGCGCGCAACGGTTCGCCGACGCTGAGCGGTTTCGTTAAAACCGCGCGCAGCGTGCTGACCAATCCGCTGATCGTCGGCATTCTGTCCGGCACCCTGTTCAGCCTGACCGGCCTGCCGCTGCCGGCCTTCGTCGATCGGCCGATCAGCATGCTCGGCCAGGTGGCGGCGCCGCTGTCGCTGGTGGTGCTCGGCATGGGGCTGGCGGAGTACCGCATCGGCGAAGGCTGGCGGCTGAGCTGCGCCATCTGCGTGCTGAAATTGCTGGTGCAGCCATTAGTGATTTGGCTGCTGGCCTGGATGATGGATCTGCCGCCGATGGAGACCCGGGTTGTGGTGCTGCTGGGGTCGATGGCGGTGGGGGTGAACGTCTACCTGATGTCGCGCCAGTTCAATACGCTCACCGGCCCGGCCGCCACCAGCCTGGTGATGTCCACCGTGCTGGCGGCGATCACTACGCCGCTGATCCTCACCGTTATGGGCGTGCGGGCGTAGCCGGCATCGGCGCCTGCGGCACCGCCGGCGCGGTGCGATTGAACGGATCGCGCGGCTGGTTGCCGTTGGGCAGCAGCTGCCCGCCGTTCGGCGAGGTTTGCAACAGCTGCTGCCGTTGATTGTCGAACTGCCGTTGCTGCTGCAGGCGGCGTTGATCCATCTGCCGATTGTTCAACAGGCGCTGTTGCTGAGCCTGTTGGCTGTTTTGGTTGAGCAACTGCTGCTGTGAGCGCAGGTCGGTTACGCCGTTGGCTGCCGCAGCCAGGCCGGGCAGCCACAGCAGAACAAACAGGATGTGAGAAGTTTTCATGATGGTTACCTCGCCTTTTTATTAAGCCTAACCCAACGGTGAAATTTTGCCGGTAGTTTGTCTTTTGTTCAGATGTAAACCGCCTTTTCGCCAACGCGGCGCGCATCTTCCGTTACAATCGCCCTTTCGGTCTTTTTAGGGTGAACCCATCGTGCTGCTTTTGGTTATAACCACCATCCTGTGGGCGTTTTCTTTCAGCCTGATTGGCGAGTACCTGGCGGGCCAGGTCGACAGCGGGTTCTCGGCGCTGGTGCGCATCGGGCTGGCGGCGTTGGTGTTCCTGCCGTTTCTGCGCTGGCGCAATATCAAGCCCAGGGTGATCCTGCTGTATATGCTGGTGGGCGCCTTCCAACTGGGCATCATGTACCTGTTCAGCTTCCGCGCCTATCTCTACCTGACGGTGCCGGAATTCCTG
Source organism: Serratia sarumanii (assembly GCF_029962605.1). Lineage (NCBI taxonomy): Bacteria > Pseudomonadati > Pseudomonadota > Gammaproteobacteria > Enterobacterales > Yersiniaceae > Serratia > Serratia sarumanii. The sequence goes on from NZ_CP124750.1 coordinate 215,276, forward strand.
CTGTTCACCGTGCTGACGCCGCTGTACATCACCTTGATCTACGATTTGCTGAGCGGCCGGCGTCTGCGGTGGGGCTACGTATTCAGCGCGCTGCTGGCGGTGCTGGGCGCGGCGATTATCCGCTATCACCAGCTGAGCGAACACTTTTGGTGGGGGCTGCTGTTGGTGCAGGCGGCGAATATCAGCTTCGCCATCGGCATGGTCGGCTATAAGCGCCTGATGGAAGTGCACCCCTTGCCGCAGCACACCGCCTTTTCCTGGTTCTACCTGGGGGCGGCGGTGGTGGCGGTGGTGGCCTGGTTCCTGTGGGGCAATCCGCAGCAGCTGCCGACCACCAATCTGCAGTGGGGCGTGTTGATCTGGCTGGGCGTGGTGGCGTCGGGGCTGGGCTACTTTATGTGGAACTATGGTGCGACGCAGGTGGATGCCGGCACGCTCGGCATCATGAACAACATGCATGTGCCGGCCGGTTTGTTGGTCAACCTGGCCATCTGGCAACAGCAGCCGCATTGGCCGAGCTTTATCATCGGCGGGGCGGTGATCGTCGCTTCGCTGTGGGTGCATCGCCGCTGGGTGGCGCCGAAACGGCTCGGCTAAGCGGGCGGGCCACCCGGCACGGGGGGCCGAAAGTTTATACGTCGGCCGTCAACGCTTTGGCGCCGGCAGCGCCAGGGCGTGCCGCGTCGCGCACAAACGGCAGATGATCGCAGGCGTGCTGGCGGGCCGAGCGGATAAAGGCTTCGGTTACCGCCTGGCGCTGTTCGCCGTCGCGCACGGCGGCGTACAAGCGGCTCCACAGGCCGTCACCCAGGGTTTTGGTCACTATCAGCCCCTGTTGTTCGAAACTTTCCACCACCCAGTGCGGCAGCGCCGCAATCCCCATCCGCGCCGATACCATCTGGATCAGCAGCAGCGTGTTATCGACGTTCTTCAACGCCGGGCTAACGCCCGCCGGCTGCAGAAAATGCCGCCAGATATCCAGCCGCTGGCGCTGCACCGGGTAAATCAACAGCGTTTCGTCACTCAAGTCTTCCGGCTCGATGTGCGGCTTGCCGGCCAGCGGATGATCCGGCGCCAGCACCAGGCGTACCTCGAAATCGAACATCGGTGAATAGTGCAGGCCGCTGCGCGGCAGAATATCCGACGTCATGACCAGATCCAGCTCGCCCTGTTGCAAGGCCGGCTGCGGATCGAAAGTCACGCCGGAAGTAAAGTCCATCACCACCTGCGGGAAACGCCGGCGGAAGTTGTCCAGCGCCGGCGTCAGCCACTGAATGCAGCTGTGGCATTCGATGGCGATGCGCAGCGTGGTCTGGTGCGGTTCGTGGCAGGCCTGCAGCGCCTGCTGGATCTGCGGCAGCACCTGCTCCGCCAGCTGCAGCAGGATCTCGCCCTGGGCGGTGAAGCGCAGGGGCTGGCTCTTGCGCACGAACAGCTTGAAGCCCAGACGTTGCTCAAGATCGCTGAACTGGTGCGACAGGGCAGACTGCGTCTGATGAAGTTGGGCCGCCGCCCCCGCCAACGAACCGCTGTTGCGCAGGGCCTGCAGCGTCCGTAAATGTTTCAGTTCGATCATGAGAGTCCTTCACATTGACAGTGAATAAATTGCGCTTGTGGTTAATACAGTACCTGCTGATTATGGATGTGTAAACATCTGGACGGCTAAATGGGGAATATGACGATGGCAATTTTGAATCACACACTGGGTTTTCCTCGCGTTGGGCTACGACGTGAGCTGAAAAAAGCTCAGGAAAGCTACTGGGCCGGCAACTCAACGCAGGAAGAGCTGTTGGCGGTTGGCCGCGAGCTGCGCGCTCGTCATTGGCAACAGCAACAGCAGGCCGGGGTGGATTTGGTGCCGGTCGGCGATTTCGCCTGGTACGATCATGTGTTGACCACCAGCCTGCTGCTGGGCAACGTGCCGGCGCGCCATCAGAATGCGGGTGGCACGATCGATCTGGACACGCTGTTTCGCATCGGCCGTGGCCGCGCACCGACCGGCGAGCCGGCGGCCGCGGCGGAAATGACCAAATGGTTCAACACCAACTATCACTACATGGTGCCCGAATTCCAGCAAGGCCAGCAGTTCAAGCTGGGCTGGACTCAGTTGCTGGACGAAGTGGACGAAGCGCTGGCGCTCGGCCATCGCATCAAGCCGGTGCTGCTGGGCCCGGTGACCTATCTGTGGCTGGGTAAGGTGAAGGGCGAGCCGTTCGACCGCCTGTCGCTGCTGAAAGACATCCTGCCGGTATACCAACAGGTGCTGGCCGAGCTGGCGAAACGCGGCGTCGAGTGGGTGCAAATTGATGAGCCTGCGCTGGTGCTGGAACTGCCGCAAGCCTGGCTGGATGCGTTCAAACCGGCTTACGACGCGCTGCAGGGGCAGGTGAAGCTGCTGCTGACCACGTATTTCGACAGTGTCGGCCACAACCTCGATACCGTCCGCACGCTGCCGGTGCAGGGGCTGCATGTCGATCTGGTCGCCGGCCATGACGATATCGCCGCGCTGAGCGCCGCATTGCCGCAAGACTGGCTGCTGTCGCTGGGGGTAATCAACGGCCGCAACGTCTGGCGCGCCGATCTGAGCCGCTGGTTCGAACGTCTGCAGCCGCTGGTGGGCAGCCGTCCGCTGTGGATCGGCAGCTCCTGTTCACTGCTGCACAGCCCGATCGATCTGAGCGTGGAAAGCCGTCTGGACGAAGAAGTGAAAAGCTGGTTCGCCTTCGCGCTGCAAAAATGCGCCGAGCTGGCGCTGTTGAGCTCGGCGCTGAACGCGCCTGACGCGACGAAACGGGCCGAACTGGACGCCTACAGCGCGCCGATCCGCGCCCGCCGTCAGTCGAGCCGCGTGCACAACCCACAGGTCGAGCGCCGCCTGGCGGCGATCACCGCGCAGGACAGCGAACGCCACAGCGCTTACGCCGAACGCGCCAGGGCGCAGCGCGAACGTTTCAACCTGCCGGCCTGGCCGACCACCACCATCGGTTCGTTCCCGCAGACCACCGAGATCCGCGGCCTGCGTCTGGACTTCAAACAGGGCCGTTTGGACGGCAACAACTACCGCACCAGCATCGGTGAGCACATCAAACAGGCGATCGTCGAGCAGGAGCGCCTCGGGCTGGACGTGCTGGTGCACGGTGAAGCTGAGCGCAATGACATGGTGGAATATTTCGGCGAGAACCTCGACGGCTTCGTGTTTACCCAGAATGGCTGGGTGCAGAGCTACGGCTCCCGCTGCGTGAAGCCGCCGGTCATCATCGGTGACGTCAGCCGCCCGGAAGCCATCACCGTCGAATGGGCCAAATTCGCCCAGTCGCTGACCGACAAGCCGGTGAAAGGCATGTTGACCGGGCCGGTGACCATCCTGTGCTGGTCGTTCCCGCGTGAAGACGTGACCCGCGAAGTGATTGCCAAGCAGATTGCGCTGGCGCTGCGCGATGAGGTGGAAGATCTGGAAAAAGCCGGCATCGGCATCATCCAGATCGACGAACCCGCGCTGCGCGAAGGGCTGCCGCTGCGCCAATCCGACTGGGCGGCGTACCTGAACTGGGCGGTGGACGCCTTCAAACTGAACGCCGCCGTGGCGCGGGACGACACCCAGATCCACACCCACATGTGTTACTGCGAGTTCAACGACATCATGGACTCCATCGCCGCGCTGGACGCCGACGTGATCACCATCGAGACCTCGCGTTCCGATATGGATCTGCTGGAAGCCTTCAAAGAGTTCGAATACCCGAACGAAATCGGGCCGGGCGTCTACGATATCCACTCGCCGAACGTGCCGAGCGTGGAATGGATTGAAGCGCTGCTGCGTAAAGCGGCGCAGAACATCCCGGCGGAACGCCTGTGGGTTAACCCGGATTGCGGCCTGAAAACCCGCGGCTGGCCGGAAACCCGGCAGTCGCTGGCCAACATGGTATTGGCGGCACAGCGCCTGCGCGAGCAAGCGTGATGCCGTGCGGCGGATAAACCGCCGCTTATAGATTTACTGGTGTGATGATTGGGCGCTTCGGCGCCCTTTTTTATGCGAGGGAAATTATTTGACGCCGTGCTGGGCAAACCACGCCAGCATGCGCTGCCAGCCGTCCTCCGCCGCTTCGGCGTTGTAGCTGGGACGATAATCGGCGTTGAATGCATGCCCGACCTCGGGATACACCACGATTTCGGCCTCGGCGTTGGCGGCGCGGATCGCCTGACGCATGGTTTCCACCGTCTCCAGCGGGATGCCGCTGTCCTGCCCGCCATACAGCCCCAGCACCGGCGCCGACAGGTGGGTGGCGACGTCGACCGGCTGCTTCGGTGAATTCAGCGTTTTCTCGCCGACCAGTTTGCCGTACCAGGCGACCGCCGCCTTCAACTGCGGGTTGTGCGCCGCGTACAGCCAGGTGATGCGGCCACCCCAGCAGAAACCGGTGATCGCCAGCTTGCCGGCGTCGCCGCCGTGGCGGATAGCCCAGTGCGCGGCGTGATCCAGATCCGACAGCACCTGACGATCCGGCACCTTGGTGACCAACTGCTGGAACAGCTCGCCGATATCGGCGTAGTCGTTGGCGTCGCCCTGGCGGAAATAGAGCTCGGGCGCGATCGCCAGATAGCCCTGCTTGGCCAGGCGGCGGCACAGATCCTGAATATGTTCATGAACGCCGAAGATTTCCTGCACCACCAGCACGATGGGGAAAGGGCCGCTCTGGTCGGCGGGTTTGGCGACGTAGGCCGGCAGCGCATCGCCTTGGGAAGGGATGGTCGTTTGCCCGGCGTGAATGCCCTGTTCGTCGGTGATAATCGCGGAGGCGGCCAATGGCGCGGCGGCCGGGGCGAATCCCCCCTGAGCCTGTTCTAATGTCATCACATGTTCGGTTTTCATTGCGGTCTCCGTGCAATAGAAAAAAGCGCTGAGATTAACTATAGGAAAGATTACCCATTATTGGCGCTGCATGGCGCACTTTCGGACAAGTCGATAAAAAACGGCTAATTATCTGGCTTTGCGGCATTTTTAAGCGCTTTTTATCATGTTATTACGCGTTTTGCCCCGCGTAAGTGCCATAAGGTGCGTTAGAGGGCTTTTTTGTCCCTAAGCAACCGATAAGTTGGGGTTATTTCGGATTGATGAGCTAAATAGTTTCAGCCGGCAACCAACGGGCGAGGAGCAGCCGAGTTTGTCGGCTAGACTGAGGTTTAGCGGCGCGTTCTGGATGCGTCATAGTTCTTTTTTTGTGATAAAAATCACAAAAAATATGTAGCATGTAATTTGTTTCTCTTTTCATAGTGATTGTCGTCACGAAATTAAGCGGCGATTTTCAGTAGAGTACTTTTTTGTTCCTCCCAATAAACATGATCCATGAGGAGTCTCGTATGTCTCAGTCTGACGTTTTTCATCTCGGCCTCACCAAGAACGATTTACAAGGGGCTCAGCTTGCCATCGTGCCGGGCGATCCGCAGCGCGTAGAGAAGATTGCCAAGCTGATGGAAAATCCGGTGCATCTGGCCTCCCATCGTGAATTCACTACCTGGCGCGCGGAGCTGGACGGCAAGGCGGTGATCGTCTGCTCCACCGGTATCGGCGGCCCGTCTACCTCTATCGCGGTGGAAGAGCTGGCGCAGCTGGGCATTCGCACCTTCCTGCGCATCGGCACCACCGGCGCCATTCAGGCGAACATCAACGTCGGTGACGTGCTGGTCACCACGGCGGCGGTACGCCTCGACGGCGCCAGCCTGCACTTCGCGCCGATGGAGTTCCCGGCAGTCGCTGACTTCGCCTGCACCACCGCGCTGGTGGAAGCGGCCAAGGCCAGCGGCGCCACCACGCACATCGGCGTGACCGCCTCTTCCGATACCTTCTATCCGGGCCAGGAGCGTTACGACACTTACTCCGGCCGTGTGGTCAGCCGCTTCAAAGGCTCGATGGAAGAATGGCAGGCGATGGGCGTGATGAACTATGAAATGGAATCCGCCACGCTGCTGACCATGTGCGCCAGCCAGGGCCTGCGCGCCGGCATGGTGGCCGGTGTGATCGTCAACCGCACCCAGCAAGAGATCCCGAACGCCGAGACCATGAAAAACACCGAAAGCAAAGCGGTGCAGATCGTGGTGGACGCCGCCCGCCGCCTGCTGTAATCGCCTTTCCCCCACGGGCCGCCGACGCGGCCCGTTTTTCCATTCGCGGCGAATCTGTTACGGTGATACTCCTCAGCGCTGCGCCGATGGCCGCCGCGCGTTGTCATAACAAAAACAACGAGGACGTTTATGACCGCCCAGATCCTGCTTCATCCTTCGCTCGCGCCGCTCGACGGCGGCATCAATTTCCGCGACTTCGGCGGCAACGGCGTGGCCGACGGGCGCCGCATCAAGCGCGGCCTGCTGTTCCGCTCCGGTTCCCTCGAGCGGCTGACGGAAAACGACTGCGCCTTTCTCGCCGGCGTGCCGGTGCGCTCGGTGCTGGACTACCGTGATGCCGACGAGGTGCAGGCCAAGCCGGATATTCTGTGGAGTGGTGCCGACTATCACCACGTGCCGGCCAACCCGCTGAGCAGCGAAGTCAACGCCAACCTGGAGAAGCTCACCAACGAGACGCTGGCCGCCTTCGACGCCCGGGCGTTCATGCTGGAGCTGTATCGCCGCCTGCCGTTCGGCAATGCGGCCTATCAGCGGCTGGCGCAGCTGTTGAGCAATCCTGGCGGCGGCGCCATCGTGCAGCACTGCGCGGTCGGCAAGGATCGCACCGGGGTCGGTTCGGCACTGGTGCTGTTCGCGCTGGGGGCCGACGAAGCGACGGTGCTGGAAGACTATCTGCTGACCGAAACCACGCTGGCCACTTTCCGCGAGCAGATGCTGGATCAACTGTCTATCAAGCTGAATGCGGCGGCGCTGGAGCAATTCGCCTACGTGCTCAGCGCGCGCGAGGAGTTCCTGATGACGGCGTTGGGCTGCATCCGTCAGCAATACGGTTCCACCGACCGCTGGCTGGAAGCGGAATACGGCCTGGGCGCAGCCCAGCGCGAAGCGCTGCAGGCGTTCTACCTCGAGTAAATCGCCGCGCGTTTAGCCGGGGTTTAACTCGCCCCGGCCTATCCTAGGCGGCGAATTATCGCGTATCAGGAGCCCCGCATTGAGCCTCAATGACGTTATCAACTGGGTCAGCGACGTCGTGCGTCAGCACGAAGGCTGGGCCATTCCCATCATCTTCTTCCTGGCGTTCGGCGAGTCGCTGGCGTTTTTGTCGCTGCTGCTGCCGGCCACGGTGATCCTGCTGGCGCTGGGCGCGCTGATCGGCGAAAGCGGCATCGCCTTTTGGCCGATTTGGGCCGCCGCCGCCGTCGGGGCGTTTTTCGGCGACTGGCTCTCTTACTGGATCGGCTATCACTATCAGGATCGCGTGGCCCATATGTGGCCGCTGTCGCGCAATCCGCAGCTGCTGGTGCGCGGCCACGCGTTCTTTGAACGCTGGGGCGTGCTGGGCATTTTCATCGGCCGCTTCTTCGGCCCGCTGCGCGCCGTGGTGCCGCTGGTGGGCGGCATTTGCGGCATGCCGCAGCGTTATTTCCAGTTAGCCAACGTCACGTCGGCGATGATCTGGGCGTTCGGCATTCTGGCGCCGGGGGCATTCGGCATCAAGTGGCTCAGCCAGTGGCTGGGCTGATTTCTCGCTAAATTGCGCAGCGCCGCGCAATATTGTGCTCGGCGGGCAAAATCAGGCTGGACATCCATACAGCCTCCCCTTAACGTGACGGGCAATGGGCGTGCGAAACGCCGGAACGGCAAGGTGCAACAGGAGGCAGGGTGGATACCAGTCTGATTTATGGGATTGGCGGTGTCGCGATCGGCATGCTGTTGGGGTGGCTGATCGCCAGTCTGCGGGTGCAGCAGGCGAATGCGCAACATGAAACTGAACTGCGGTTGCTGGAGCAAGCGTTGCAGCAGGCGCAGCAGGAAACGGCGGCGCGGCAAGAGGCTCTGCAGCGCCACGAGCAACAGCTGCGGCAGAGCGAGCTGGAGCTACGCAACCTGCACAGCCAGTTGGCGGCCGGGCATGAAAAGCTGCAACAGCTCAACCATTGGCGCAACGAATGTGAACTGCTTAATCAGGAGCTGCGCGCCCAGCGCGAGGTCAACAGCGCGCAGGAGGCCGAGCTGCGCGAAGTCACCATCCGTCTGGAAGAGACGCGCATGGCGGCGGAAGAGAAGCAGCGCCTGCTTATCAACAGCGAACAGCGCCTCACCACCCAGTTTGAAAACCTCGCCAACCGCATTTTTGAACACAGCGGCCGCAAGGTGGACGAGCAAAATAAGCAAAGCTTGGATCGGTTGCTGCTGCCGCTGCGTGAACAGCTGGACGGGTTCCGCCGGCAGGTGCAGGACAGTTTTGGTCAGGAAGCGCGGGAGCGCCACACGCTAACGCACGAGATACGCAATCTGCAGCAGTTGAACGCGCAGATGGCGCGGGAAGCCATCAACCTCACCAAGGCGCTCAAAGGCGACAACAAGACGCAGGGCAACTGGGGCGAGGTGGTGCTGAGCCGGGTGCTGGAGGCTTCCGGCCTGCGCGAAGGACACGAGTATGAAACGCAGGTCAACGTGCGGGTGGATCACCAGAGCCGCATGCAGCCCGATGTGATCGTGCGCCTGCCGCAGGGCAAGGACGTGGTGATCGACGCCAAGATGTCGCTGATCGCCTACGAGCGCTATTTCAACGGTGAAGACGAGGTGGAGCGCGAAGCGGCGCTGAGCGAACATATCGCCTCGCTGCGCGGCCACATTCGCATGCTGGGCCGCAAGGACTATCAGCAGCTGCCGGGGCTGCGCTCGTTGGACTATGTGCTGATGTTCATTCCGGTCGAGCCCGCCTTCCTGCTGGCTATCGATCGCGAACCGGAGCTGATCAGCGAAGCGCTCAAGCACAACATCATGCTGGTCAGCCCGACCACGTTGCTGGTGGCGCTGCGCACCATCACCAACCTGTGGCGCTATGAGCATCAAAGCCAGAACGCGCAGCGCATCGCCGATCGCGCGGCGAAACTGTATGACAAGATGCGGCTGTTCGTGGACGATATGTCCGCGCTGGGGCAGAGCCTGGACAAGGCGCAGGGCAGTTATCGTCAGGCGATGAACAAACTGAGTGAAGGCCGTGGTAATCTTATCGGCCAAATTGAAGGTTTCCGCGCGCTGGGGGTTGAGGTCAAACGGCCGATAAACCCGCTGCTGGCGCAGCAAGCCGGCGCGCAACACGATGAAGCGGAAGAGGCGAACGACGACGATGTCGCCGCGCTGCCGCAGACGAAAGACGATGACGATACTGCCGGGGAACCGGGCTTCGTTTCGCACGGCTGAGGCCGTGGCGAGGTGGGGTATTCTCCGAGCTTCTGGTACACTCATCCACACAAAATTGACTGAATAGCAGGCAGGACAATGGCAGATCAACCGCAGGAAACCACCGATTTCGGTTTTCGCACCGTCGCTAGAGACGAAAAACAGGCCATGGTGGCGGACGTTTTTCATTCGGTAGCGGCAAAGTATGACGTGATGAACGACCTGATGTCGTTCGGCATCCACCGTATCTGGAAGCGTTTCACCATTGACTGCAGCGGCGTGCGCCGCGGGCAGCGCGTGCTGGATCTGGCCGGCGGTACCGGCGACCTGGCCGCCAAGTTCTCCCGCATGGTCGGCGAGCAGGGGCAGGTGGTGCTGGCGGACATCAACGATTCGATGCTGAAGATGGGACGCGAGAAGCTGCGCGATCGCGGCATCGTCGGCAACATCAATTACGTGCAGGCCAACGCCGAAGCGCTGCCGTTCCCGGACAATTACTTCGATTGCATCACCATCTCCTTTGGCCTGCGCAACGTCACCGACAAAGACAAAGCGCTGCGCTCGATGTTCCGCGTGCTCAAGCCGGGCGGCCGCCTGCTGGTGCTGGAATTCTCCAAGCCGCTGCTGGCGCCGTTGAGCAAGGCTTACGATGCCTACTCCTTCCACGTGCTGCCGAAGATCGGCGAGCTGGTGGTGAAAGATCCGGACAGCTACCGCTACCTGGCGGAATCGATCCGCATGCACCCCGATCAGGAAACCCTGAAGGGCATGATGGGCAACGCCGGTTTTGAAAACGTCACCTATTTCAACCTGACCGGTGGGATTGTCGCCCTGCATCGCGGCTTCAAGTTCTGAGAGGGAGATGCCGATGCTGTTTACCCCTCTGCTGACCGCTGCGCTGGAAACCTCGCTGAATAACCTGCTGTTTCGCGATCGCAGCATGAAAGCCGCTCGCCAACGCCTGGCGGGCAAGGTGCTGCGCATCGAACTGGAAGAGCTGGCTTCACCGCTGGTGCTGGTGTTCAGCGAACTGCGCGTGGACGTGCTGGGGCAGTCCGAAGACAGCGCCGATTGCACGGTGCGCAGCCGCATTCCCGCCTTACTGAAGCTGCGCGATCGCCAGCAGTTGCCGGTGCTGATGCGCAGCGGCGAATTGACGGTGGAAGGCGATATTCAGGTGGTGCAACAGCTGGTTGGCCTGCTCGATCTGGCGGAGTGGGATCCGGCGGAGTGGCTGGCGCCTTACATCGGCGATATCGCCGCCCAGGGCATTACGCAGGCGCTGGGAAAAGGCGCCTCGCTGCTGAAAGCCGGCTTTATGCGCCGGCAGCAGGACATGGCGGAGACGTTGACGGAAGAGTGGCGCCTGGCGCCGGGGCCGCTGGAAGTGGTGTGGTTCAACGAAGAAGTTGATGCTCTCGCCCGCAGCGCGGAAGCGCTGTTTGCCCGCATGGACAAGTTGGAGGGCAAGCGATGACCCCAGGCGAACTGCGCCGTTTGTATTTTATCGTCCGCGTTTTTCTCAGCTATGGGCTGGACGAACTGATCCCTAAGATGCGTTTGACGCTGCCGCTGCGCTTTGGCCGCCGGCTGCTGTTCTGGATGCCGAATCGGCACAAGGACAAGCCGCTGGGTGAACGGCTGCGGCTGGCGCTGCAGGAGCTGGGGCCGGTATGGATCAAGTTCGGCCAGATGATGTCGACCCGCCGCGATCTGTTTCCGCCGCACATTGCCGATCAGCTGACGTTGCTGCAGGATCGGGTGGCGCCTTTCGACGGCGCGCTGGCGCGTAAACATATCGAGCTGGCGATGGGTGGCCCACTGGAAACCTGGTTCGACGATTTCGATCAGCAGCCGCTGGCCTCTGCCTCGATCGCGCAGGTGCATACCGCGCGGTTGAAAACCACCGGCCAGGAAGTGGTGCTGAAGGTGATCCGGCCGGATATCGGGCCGATCATCAAGGCCGACGTGCGGCTGATGTACCGGTTGGCCGGCTGGGTGCCGAAGCTGTTGCCGGACGGCCGCCGTCTGCGCCCGCGTGAAGTGGTGCGCGAGTACGAGAAAACCCTGCTGGACGAATTGAACCTGCTGCGCGAAGCGGCCAACGCCATTCAGCTGCGCCGCAATTTCGACGGCAGCCCGATGCTGTACGTACCGGAAGTTTATTCCGACTACTGCCGTGAAAGCGTATTGGTGATGGAGCGCATCTACGGCATTCCGGTCTCGGATATCGCCACGCTGGAGCAGCAGGGCACCAACATGAAACTGTTGGCGGAACGCGGCGTCCAGGTGTTCTTTACCCAGGTATTCCGCGACAGCTTCTTCCATGCGGACATGCATCCCGGTAATATTTTCGTCAGCTACGAACATCCGGAAGATCCTTGCTATATCGGCATCGACTGCGGCATCGTCGGCTCGCTGAACAAGGATGACAAGCGCTATCTGGCGGAAAACTTCATCGCCTTCTTCAACCGCGATTACCGCAAGGTGGCGGAACTGCACGTCGACTCCGGTTGGGTGCCGCGCGACACCAACGTGGAAGACTTCGAATTCGCCATTCGCACCGTGTGCGAGCCGATTTTCGAGAAGCCGCTGGCGGAAATTTCCTTCGGCAACGTGCTGCTCAACCTGTTCAACACTGCGCGCCGCTTCAATATGGAAGTGCAGCCGCAGCTGGTGTTATTGCAGAAGACCTTGCTGTATGTTGAAGGGCTGGGGCGCCAACTCTATCCGCAGCTGGATCTGTGGACTACCGCCAAGCCGTTCCTCGAGAGCTGGCTGCGCGATCAGGTCGGTATTCCTGCCGTGGTGCGCGCGCTGAAAGAGAAAGCGCCGTTCTGGGCGGAGAAGCTGCCCGAACTGCCCGAGCTGTTTTACGACAGCCTGCAGCAGCATAAACTGTTGCAACAAAGCGTTGATAAGCTGACCAACCAAATGCAGGCTCAGCGGGTTCGTCAGGGGCAGTCACGTTATTTGTTCGGCGTTGGCGCTACACTGTTAGTAAGCGGTACGCTGTTGCTGCTGGGGCAAATCGAGGTGTTTCCCGCCTGGATGATGGCCGCCGGCATCGTATGCTGGGTGATTGGCTGGAAGCGAACCACCTGATTTAATTCGTTACTCTGGTAAGGCCGAGCCTATAATGCGGGCTGGCTTTAAAAGACCCTTTAAAATTAGAGGTAATTGAAATGGGCGGTATTAGTATTACGCAATTGTTGATCATCGCAGTGATCGTGGTACTGCTGTTCGGCACCAAAAAACTGCGCACGCTGGGCTCCGATCTCGGCGCCTCGATCAAGGGCTTCAAAAAGGCGATCGGCGACGATACGCCGTCGAACCCCAACACGGCTGAAAAAAGCAGCCTGGATGACGCTGACTTCGCGGCCAAGCCTATTACCGATAAGCAGCCGGAAGTGAAACCGGAAGAGTCGAAGAACAAAGAGCAGGTATAAACCGTGTTTGACATTGGGTTTAGTGAGCTGCTGCTGGTGCTGGTGATCGGCCTGATTGTTCTGGGGCCGGAACGGTTGCCGGTCGCGGTCAGAACGGTGTCGGGCTGGATCCGCGCGCTGCGCTCGCTGGCGGCCTCGGTGCAGCACGAACTGTCTCAGGAACTGAAGCTACAGGAGCTGCAGGACAGCCTGAAAAAAGCCGAACAGGCCGGCCTGCAGAACCTGACGCCGGAACTGAAGGCATCGATGGATGAGCTGAAAGACGCGGCGGAATCATTGAAACGCACTTACCGGGGCGAGACAGAAGAGCTGGCGAACACCATTCATAACCCGCAGGCCATCGATCCGGAAGCTTTGCACGACGGCGTGACGCCGGCGGAAGCGGCAACCCGCGCCAGCGCGCCCGCTGCCGTGCCAAAACCGGCAGCGGAGCCTGAGGCCGTTGCGGCTGCATCCCCGGCTGCGCCCGTGGCGGCGCAACCGGCCAAAGCACCGGTGGAAACCGCGCCGGCACCTGTCGAACCTGTTGCGGATAAAACCCCAGCGTCTCACCAACCTAGTGGCGATCGTTAATACATGGCTGTTGAAGATACCCAACCCCTTATCAGTCATCTGATAGAGCTGCGCAAGCGGCTGTTGAACTCGATTATTTGCGTGCTGGCGGTGTTCGTGGTGCTGGTGTTTTTCGCCAACGACATCTACCAGCTGGTTTCTGCACCGCTGCTCAAGCAGTTGCCGGCCGGGGCGAGCATGATCGCCACCGACGTGGCGTCACCGTTCTTTACGCCGATCAAGCTGACCATGATCGTCTCGGTGTTTGTCTCCGCGCCGATGATTCTGTATCAGGTGTGGGCATTCATCGCGCCGGCGCTGTACAAGCATGAACGCCGCCTGATGATGCCGCTGCTGGTGTCCAGCAGCCTGCTGTTCTACCTCGGCATGGCCTTCGCCTACTTCATCGTGTTCCCGCTGGCCTTCGGCTTCTTTGCCAAGACCGCGCCGATGGGGGTGACCATTGCGACCGACATTAAAAACTACCTCGATTTCGTCATGGCGCTGTTTATGGCGTTCGGCGTCGCCTTCGAAGTACCGGTCGCCATCATTCTGCTGTGCTGGAGTGGCGTCACCTCGCCGGAAGATCTGAAGAAGAAACGGCCGTATGTATTGGTCGGCGCGTTTGTGGTCGGCATGCTGTTGACGCCGCCGGACGTGTTCTCGCAAACCCTGTTGGCAATACCGATGTATCTGTTGTTTGAAGTGGGGGTATTCTTCGCTCGCTTCTATACCGGCAAGCGTCGTCCGCAAGCGGAAGAAGAAGACGAGGGTGACGAACCCCCAGCCTCATGATCCACATTGATTGCTAAGCCGCCCATTGGGCGGCTTTTGCTTTGGAAAAAACTATGTTTGATATCGGCGTTAATCTCACCAGCAGCCAATTCGCCAAAGATCGCCAGGCGGTGGTGGAACGCGCCCGCGCCGCGGGCGTGACGGGGATGTTGATTACCGGCACCGATCTGGCGGAGAGCTGCGAGGCCGCCGAACTGGCGCGGCAATATGCGGGCTACTGTTGGTCTACCGCCGGCGTGCATCCGCACTACGCCAGCGGCTGGGATGAACACACCGCCGAGCAGATTTATGCGTTGGCCGCGCGCCCTGAAGTGGCGGCGATCGGCGAATGCGGCCTGGATTTTAACCGCAATTTCTCGACGCCCGCGCAGCAGGAAGCGGCGTTCACCGCGCAGCTGGCGCTGGCGGCGGAGTTGGCGCTGCCGGTGTTTCTCCACTGCCGCGACGCACACGCACGTTTTGCCGAGCTACTGACGCCGTGGTTGGATAAACTGCCCGCGGCCGTGGTGCACTGCTTCACCGGCACCGCCGAAGAATTAACTAGCTGCCTGTCGCTGGGCCTGTCGATCGGGATTACCGGTTGGGTCTGCGACGAGCGGCGCGGCCTGGAATTGCGCGCCCTGTTGCCGCAGATCCCGGCCGAGCGTCTGCTGCTGGAAACTGACGCCCCTTATCTGTTGCCCCGGGATTTACAGCCTAAACCCGCATCTCGCCGCAACGAACCCTGTTTCCTGCCCCATATTGTGCATCAGGTCGCCGTCTGGCGACAGGAAGAGCCGCAATGGCTGGGGCAAAAAACCGATGAGAACGCCCGCCGGCTATTCCGGCTGGTTTGAGCTAGGAGAAAACTATGAGCTATGCATTTCCGGGCACCTTCCCTGGTCGCCGTATGCGCCGCGTGCGCCGTCATGACTTCAGCCGCCGCCTGGTGGCCGAGAACCAACTGACGGTCAACGACCTGATTTATCCGGTGTTTGTCATGGAAGGCAGCAACCGTCAGGAAGAAGTGGCCTCGATGCCGGGCGTATCGCGCATGACGATCGATCTGCTGGTCAAGGAAGCGGAAACTATCGCCAAACTCGGCGTGCCGGTGATCTCCCTGTTCCCGGTGATTGAGCCAGGTCTGAAATCGCTGCATGCGGAAGAAGCCTATAACCCGGAAGGGCTGGTGCAGCGCACGGTGCGCGCGCTGAAAGACGCGGTGCCAGAGCTGGGCATTCTGACTGACGTAGCGCTCGATCCCTACACCACGCACGGGCAGGATGGGGTAATCGATGAGCAGGGTTATGTGATTAACGATGTGACCAAAGACATCCTGGTGCGTCAGGCGCTTTCCCATGCCGAAGCGGGCGCGGAAATCGTGGCGCCGAGCGACATGATGGACGGCCGCATCGGGGCGATCCGCGATCGTCTGGAATTGCAGGGTCTGGTGAATACCCAGATTATGGCCTACTCCGCCAAGTATGCTTCCTGTTACTACGGCCCGTTCCGCGATGCGCTGGGTTCCAGCGGCAATCTGAAGGGTGGCAACAAGAAGACCTATCAGATGGATCCGGCCAACAGCGATGAAGCGCTGCAGGAGATTGCACAGGATCTGCAGGAAGGCGCGGATATGGTGATGGTGAAACCGGGCATGCCGTACCTCGACGTTGTGCGCCGCGTGAAGGATACCTTCGGCGTGCCAACCTTCGCTTATCAGGTGTCCGGCGAGTACGCCATGCATATGGCGGCGATTCAGAACGGCTGGCTGCAGGAGCAACCTGCGGTGATGGAGTCGTTGATGTGCTTCAAACGCGCCGGCGCCGACGGCGTGCTGACCTACTTCGCCAAGCGTGTCGCACAGTGGCTGCATGACGATGCGATGCGTCGCTAAGCGTGAAATGAGCCAACAAAAAGGCGCCTGAGGGCGCCTTTTGCATTACATCTTCTGGAACTGTCGGTTGTCGATGCTTTGGCTGACCTGTTTGTTGATCAGGTTCAGCAACAGCATCGAGCGGGCCTCGCCGTCCGGCTCGGTGTAGATCGCCTGCAGCCCTTCGAACACGCCGTCGACGATCAGGACGGTATCCCCCGGCTGCGGGGTTTCCGGATCGACATAGGTTTCGCTGGCGTGCGTGCGCAGCTCATCGATCACCTTGCTCGGGATGACGCTCGGCAGCGCGCCGAAGCGCACGAAGTGGCTGACGCCGCGGGTGGCGCTGATGGTGGTGGTGTGAATGCGCTCCGGGTCGAACTCCACAAACAGATAGTTGGGAAACAGGGGTTCGCTGACCGCGATACGCTTGCCGCGCACGATCTTTTCCAGCGTGATGATCGGGCTGAGGCAGTTTACCTGCTGCCGTTCCAGATGTTCCTGCGCCCGCAACAGCTGACCGCGTTTGCAATAAAGTAGATACCAGGATTCCATAATTTCACATGCCTTTCTGCCAGCCGGTAAGCATATCAAAAGCGCTTCCGGATACATAGTGATGCAAGTTTCAGCGTGTAACATCACCTATCTCTATGAATATGCGGCTATTAGCGAGGGGTCACACACTTATCGATACGGCGCTGGTATAACAGAGGGCTAAAAATTTGTTACCGTCACAGTATGGCAAGGCGTTGCGCCACCGGCTGTGACGCTATTCATCGTTTTTGACCGAGGGAAGATAAATGGAGCTGTTTCTGTTGAGCAACGGCAAGCTGTCTGGCGAAGCCGAGCTGCTGGGGTATGCCAAAAGCCAACTGTTGGCGATGATTGCACGTCGCGGCATCAAATCCGCCGTCTTTATCCCTTATGCGCTGATCCGTTACGACTACGACCAGCGTGCGCAGGAGCTGGCGCAAACGCTGGGCATCGAAGTCACCAGCATCCATCACGCCGCTTCGCCGGCGGCGGCGATCGCGCAGGCGGAGTGCATTTTGGTCAGCGGCGGCAATACCTGGTTGCTGAACCAAATGCTGCACGAACAAGGCTTGATCGTGCCCATCCAGCGCGCGGTGCGCGAGCGTGAAGTGCCTTACGTCGGCTGGAGCGCCGGTTGCAACGTGGCCACGCCGAGCATTCGCACCACCAATGATATGCCGGTGCGCTGCAGCGTAGTGCTGCCGGCGCTGGGGCTGTTCCCGGTGCAAATCAACCCGCATTACATCGACGCGCATATCAGCGGCCACATGGGCGAAACCCGTGACGAGCGCCTGGCGGAGTTCTGCGCGATCAACCCAAGTGAATCGGTGGTGGCGCTGCGTGAAGGCAGCCTGCTGCACGTTGAAGGCAACGAGCTGCGTTACTTCAGCGCCAACGGGCAGGGCTTCAAGGTGTTCCGCCACGGCGAGGAGACGCGCGAATATCAGGATACGCGTGCGCTGGCTGCGCTGGTGCCGTTCAACTGCGGCTGAGGGCCACCCGATGGCGGGCGGCGTTAACAAAATTGCAGCAACAACCGTGAAGAGGGCTTATAATGCCCTCCCCACTGGCCGTTATAATGATCAGCATGAAATACCGTGACTTACGCGATTTCCTCTCGTTGCTGGAGAAGAGAGGGGAACTAAAACGCATCAGCCAGCCGATCGATCCTTACCTGGAAATGACGGAGATTGCCGATCGCACCCTGCGGGCGGGCGGCCCGGCATTGCTGTTTGAAAACCCGAAAGGCTACGACATGCCGGTGCTGTGCAACCTGTTCGGCACCGCCAATCGCGTAGCGATGGGCATGGGGCAGGAAGACATCAGCGCGCTGCGCGAAGTCGGCAAACTGCTGGCGTTCCTCAAAGAGCCGGAGCCGCCGAAAGGCTTCCGCGATCTGTTCGACAAAATGCCGAAGTTCAAGCAGGTGCTGAACATGCCGACCAAGGTGCTGGGATCCGCGCCTTGTCAGGAGCAGGTATGGCAGGGCGAGGACGTCGATCTGGGCCGTATTCCGGTGATGCACTGCTGGCCGGAAGACGCCGCGCCCCTGATCACCTGGGGGCTGACGGTGACCCGCGGCCCGCATAAGGAACGGCAAAATCTCGGCATCTATCGCCAGCAGGTGCTGGGCAAGAATAAAGTGATCATGCGCTGGCTGTCGCATCGCGGCGGCGCGCTGGATTATCAGGAGTGGTGCCAGGCGCACCCCGGCGAGCGTTTCCCGGTTGCGGTAGCGCTGGGCGCCGATCCCGCCACCATCCTCGGCGCGGTGACGCCGGTGCCGGATACCCTGTCCGAATACGCTTTTGCCGGGCTGCTGCGCGGCAATAAAACCGAAGTGGTCAAGTGCCTTTCCAACGATCTGGAAGTGCCCGCCAGCGCTGAAATCGTGCTGGAAGGCTATATTGAGCCGGGTGAAATGGCGCCGGAAGGCCCCTACGGCGACCACACCGGTTACTACAATGAAATCGACCAGTTCCCGGTGTTCACCGTTACCCACATCACCCAGCGCCGCAACGCGATCTACCACTCGACCTACACCGGCCGGCCGCCGGATGAGCCGGCGATCCTGGGCGTGGCGCTGAATGAAGTGTTCGTGCCGATTCTGCAAAAGCAGTTCCCGGAAATCGTCGATTTCTATCTGCCGCCGGAAGGGTGCTCGTACCGCCTGGCGGTAGTGACCATGAAGAAACAGTACGCCGGCCACGCTAAACGCGTGATGATGGGCGTCTGGTCGTTCCTGCGGCAGTTTATGTACACCAAATTTGTTATCGTCTGCGATGACGACGTCAATGCGCGCGACTGGAACGACGTAATTTGGGCGATCACCACACGAATGGATCCGGCAAGGGATACCGTTCTGGTGGAGAATACGCCGATCGACTATCTGGACTTCGCCTCACCGGTTTCCGGCCTGGGTTCGAAGATGGGGCTGGACGCCACCAATAAATGGCCGGGTGAAACCGATCGCGAATGGGGCCGTCCGATTCAGATGGATGAAAAGGTACGTGCGCGCGTCGACGAAATCTGGGATGAGCTCGCAATCTTCAGTGACAGGGAGCCGACGCTGTAGCGTCAGGCCCTGTTCTCAGCTTTGCATTGATGACCCGACAGAGGGAACGCATGACAATATTGAGCTGTAAAGTGACCTCGGTAGAGGCCATTACCGATACGGTTTATCGGGTACGTCTGGTGCCTGAGCAGCCGTTTTCTTTCAAGGCAGGGCAATATCTGATGGTGGTGATGGACGAGCGCGACAAGCGTCCGTTCTCGCTGGCATCAACCCCGACGCAGCAAGATTACATTGAGCTGCACATCGGCGCTTCGGAGCTGAATCTGTACGCCATGGCGGTGATGGATCGCATCCTGAAAGAGCAGGCGATCACCGTCGACGTGCCGCACGGCGACGCCTGGCTGCGGGAAGAAGGCAGCCGTCCGCTGGTGCTGATCGCCGGCGGCACCGGTTTCTCTTATGCGCGTTCAATCCTGTTGACCGCGTTGGAGCAGCAGCCCGATCGCGATATTTCTATCTACTGGGGCGGGCGTGAGCTGAAGCACCTGTACGATCTGAGCGAGCTGGAAGCGCTGTCGTTGCAGCATCCGAATCTGAAGGTGATCCCGGTGGTCGAGCAGCCGGAAGCCGAATGGCGCGGCCGCAGCGGCACCGTGCTCAGCGCGGTGCTGCAGGATTTCGGCACGCTGGCGGAGCACGACATCTATATCGCCGGGCGTTTCGAGATGGCGAAAATCGCCCGTGAGCGTTTCTGCGCCGAGCGCGGCGCGCTGGAAGCGCATATGTTCGGCGACGCGTTTTCGTTTATCTGACCGATGCTATGTGCAGTGAACGGGGTGGCCGAGGGTCGCCCCGTTATTATTTGGGCGCTGGCAAACGTCAGGCATAAAAAACCCGCCCCTGACAGGCGGGAAGAACGGCAACTAAACTTGGCGGGATGCCGCGATTTGAAGTGGTGACGCGGTCATCCCAAGATAGACACAGCTAAACGCGTTCAAAGACGGTGGCGATGCCCTGACCCAGGCCGATGCACATGGTCGCCAGGCCGAACTGCGCGTCGCGACGTTCCATGTTGTTCAACAGGGTGGTCGAGATGCGGGAGCCTGAACACCCCAGCGGGTGGCCGAGCGCGATGGCGCCGCCGTTCAGGTTGATCTTGTCGTCGATGCTGTCCATCAGCCCCAGATCCTTGATGCACGGCAGCGACTGGGCGGCGAACGCTTCGTTCAGCTCGAACAGATCGATGTCCTGCACGCTCAGACCGGCGCGTTTCAGCGCCAGCTTGCTGGCCGGCACCGGGCCGTAACCCATGATGGAAGGATCGCAGCCGACGACCGCCATCGAGCGGATGCGGGCGCGGGCCTTCAAACCGAGCGCTTTGGCGCGCGATTCGCTCATCAGCAGCATGGCGGAAGCGCCGTCCGACAGGGCGGAAGAACTGCCGGCGGTGACGGTGCCGTTGACCGGATCGAACGCCGGACGCAGGGCCGACAGGCTTTCGACGGTGGTTTCCGGGCGAATGACTTCATCGAAATCGTAACGGGTCAGCACGCCATCGGCGTCGTGACCGTTGGTCGGTATGATCTCGTTTTTGAAGTAACCCGCCAGCGTCGCCGCATGCGCGCGCTGGTGGGAGCGGGCGGCGAACTCATCCTGCATCTGGCGGCTGATGTTGTGCATCTTGGCCAGCATTTCGGCGGTCAGCCCCATCATCCCGGCGGCTTTGGCCACGCTGCGGCTCAGCCCCGGATGGAAGTCCACGCCGTGGTTCATCGGCACATGGCCCATGTGTTCCACGCCGCCGATCAGGCTGACGTGTGCGTCGCCAACCATGATGGCGCGCGCCGCGTCGTGCAGCGCCTGCATCGAAGAGCCGCATAGGCGATTGACGGTCACCGCCGGCACGCGGTGCGGGATCTCGGCCAGCAGCGCGGCGTTGCGGGCGATGTTGAAGCCTTGTTCCAGCGTCTGCTGTACGCAGCCCCAGTAAATATCATCGATCTCGGCGGCGTCCAGCGCCGGGTTGCGGCTCAGCACTTCACGCATCAGGTGAGCGGAGAGATCTTCGGCGCGCACCTGGCGGAAGGCGCCGCCCTTGGAGCGGCCCATCGGCGTGCGTACGGCATCAACAATAACTACGTTTTCCATCTTTATGACCTCATGCCGGTTGGCGGGTAGCGACGTCGGACAGCGGTGTCGCCACCGGGTAGTAGCTTTCATTGCGTTCGGCCTTGGCGCGCAGACCGGCCGGCACCTGATACAGGGCGCCGAGGTGTGCGTAACGCTGGGCCAGCTCAACGTAGTTGGCGGTGCCGAGCGTATCCAGGTAGCGGAACGCGCCGCCGTGGAACGGAGGGAAGCCAATGCCGTAGACCAACGCCATATCGGCTTCCGCCGGGCTGGCGACGATCTTCTCTTCCAGGCAGCGAACCACTTCGTTGATCATCGGGATCATCATGCGCGCGATGATTTCTTCGTCGCTGATGGTCTGGCGCGGTTTGCTCACTTCGGCCAGCAGCGCATCGGTCTGCTCGTCGTTGTCCTTGCGCGGTTTGCCTTTGCTGTCCTGGCTGTAGCGGTAGAAGCCCAGCTGATTTTTCTGACCGAAGCGCTGGTTGTCGAACATCACGTCAATGGCGTCGCGGTAGTCTTTGCTCATGCGATCCGGGAAGCCGGCGGCCATTACCGCCTGCGCATGATGCGCGGTGTCGATGCCCACGACGTCGAGCAGGTAGGCCGGGCCCATCGGCCAGCCGAACTGTTTTTCCATCACTTTATCGATCTGACGGAAGTCGGCGCCGTCGCGCAGCAGCAGGCTGAAGCCGGCGAAATACGGGAACAGCACGCGGTTGACGAAGAAGCCCGGGCAGTCGTTCACCACGATCGGCGTTTTGCCCATGCGGCTAGCGTAGGCCACCACCTTGGCGATGGTGTCATCGCTGGTCTGTTCGCCGCGAATGATTTCAACCAGTGGCATGCGGTGTACCGGGTTAAAGAAGTGCATGCCGCAGAAGTTTTGCGGGCGCTTCAGCGATTTTGCCAGGTGATTAATCGGAATGGTCGAGGTGTTCGACGCCAGCACGGTGTCCTCACCGATCAGGGTTTCCACTTCCGACAGCACGGCGGCTTTGACTTTCGGGTTCTCGACGACCGCTTCGACGATCACCTGCGCGCGTTCGATACCAGCATAGTCCAGCGTCGGCTGAATGGTCGACAGCACCTGTGCCATTTTCAGGCCATCCAGCTTGCCGCGTTCCAGTTGCTTATTGAGCAGCTTGGCCGCTTCGCTCATGCCCAGCGTCAGCGACTTGTCGCTGATGTCTTTCATGATCACCGGCACGCCTTTCAGCGCCGATTGGTAAGCGATGCCGCCGCCCATGATGCCGGCGCCCAGCACCGCCGCCTGTTTCGGCGCATCCACATTCTTGGCCAGCTTTTTCGCCTGGCCCTTCACGAACTGATCGTTGAGGAAGATGCCGACCAGCGCGCGCGCTTCGTTGGAACGCGCCAACGGCACGAAGCTGGCGGTTTCCAGTTTCAGCGCTTCATCGCGGCCCAGCTTGGCGGCGGCTTCAATGGTCTTCACCGCGGTCATCGGCGCCGGGTAATGTTTACCGGCGGTCTGCAGCACCATGCCTTTGGCGGTGGTGAAGCTCATCGCCGCTTCAATCGGGCTGAGTTTCAGCGGCTCCAGCTTAGGTTGACGCGCGGCGCGCCAGTCCAGCTTGCCGTCGATCGCCTGTTGCAGCATGTTGAGCGCCGCTTCGGCCAGTTTTTCCGGTGCCACCACCGCATCCACCAGGCCGACTTTCAGCGCCTCTTTGGCGCTGACGTCTTTGCCGGCGGCGATGATTTCCAGCGCGCTGTCGTTACCCAGCAGGCGCGGCAGGCGGACGGAACCGCCGAAGCCCGGCATGATGCCCAATTTGGTTTCCGGCAGGCCGATGCGCGCGTCCGGTGAGGCGACGCGGAAATCGGTCGCCAGAATGCATTCGCAACCGCCGCCGAGCGCATAGCCGTTAATGGCCGAAATGGTCGGCACCGGCAAATCTTCCAGCCGGTTAAAGACATTGTTGGCGAACACCAGCCACTCTTGCAGCTTTTCAGCCGGTGCGGCGAACAGAGAAAGGAATTCGGTGATATCGGCGCCGACGATAAACGCGGCTTTGGAGGAACGCAGCAGCAGCCCTTTCAGCTCAGGCTGGTTTTCCAGCACGGTGAGCGCTTCGCCCAGGCTGGCGACGGTGCGGGTGTCCAGCTTGTTGACCGAGCCCGGTGCGTTGAACACCAGCTCGGCGATGCCGTTATCGAGCCAGTGCAGTTGTAATGTTTCGCCTTGGTAGAGCATGTCTATCTCCTGAATCAGCGTATGATCTGGTATGACCAGATGATGAGGAGTGTGGTTTTTATGTTAAAAATATGCAAATGAGAGATTGCATATTTGCTGGTCTGATCACATCTCACCAAGTTAGCGTTTTGATTTAAAACGAAGTTATATTTTATGTGCTATCGGCATTTGCTGGCGGTTGTCGGTCTTCATACACTTGCCAGCGGCGATTTATCATTCAGGTGAGGTTAGGCTGAATAAGGCGGCTGGTGTCATGGCGACGACGATGCGGGGCTGAAGATGGCACTCGGCTGGCTAAGGTTAAACTGCGGATGTAACGGCATTTGCCGGGAATTGCGAGCTGCTCCGCATGCCCAACGCAATGAGGTTGGTGCGCCGGAGCGCTGTGTTAAGATGACTTCTTTCGTGCTAAGGCATAAGGGTAATGTGATGGAAACGCTGGCTTCTTTGTATAACGACCACCTGGCAGAGCTGCAAAAACGCGCGCGCGAAGTGCTGGAGCGCAACAAGTTGGATGCGCTGCTGATTCACTCCGGTGAACTGCAAAAGGTATTTTTGGACGACCATAGCTATCCGTTCAAAGTGAACGCGCATTTCAAAGCCTGGGTGCCGGTGACGTCGGTGCCGAACTGCTGGTTGTGGATTGATGGCGTCAACAAGCCGAAGCTGTGGTTCTACTCCCCGGTTGACTACTGGCACAGTGTAGAGCCGCTGCCGGACAGTTTCTGGACCAAATCCCTTGAATTGATGCCGCTGGCCAACGCCGACGCTATCGCCCAGCAGCTTCCGCCGCAGCGCGAGCGCGTGGGCTATATCGGTTATGCGCAACAGCGCGCCCGCGATCTCGGCATCCCTTCGGAAAACATCAACCCGAAAGCGGTGTTGAACTACCTGGATTTCCACCGTTCGATCAAAACCGGCTATGAGCTGGCCTGCATGCGCGAAGCGCAGAAGACGGCGGTAACCGGCCATCGTGCGGCGCATGAAGCCTTCCTCTCCGGCATGAGCGAGTTCGACATCAATCTGGCCTACCTCACGGCGACAGGCCACCGCGATACCGACGTGCCTTACGACAACATCGTGGCGCTGAACGAACACGCTTCGGTACTGCACTACACCAAGCTGGATCATCAGCCGCCGGCCGAATCCCTGAGTTTCCTGATCGACGCCGGCGCGGAATACAACGGCTACGCCGCCGATCTGACCCGCACCTACGCAGCGCAAAACGGCAGCGAATTCGCCCATCTGGTGAAAGATCTCAACGGTGAACAGCTGGCGCTGATCGACACCATCAAAACCGGCGTGCGCTATACCGACTACCATGTGCAGATGCACCAGCGCATCGCCAAGCTGCTCAAGAATCACAAGCTGGTGAACGGCCTCAGCGAAGAGGCGATGGTTGAAACGGGCATCACTACGCCGTTCCTGCCGCACGGGCTGGGCCACCCGCTGGGCCTGCAGGTGCACGACGCCGCCGGCTTTATGCAGGACGAACAAGGCACCCATCTGGCGGCCCCGGCCAAGTATCCGTTCCTGCGTTGTACCCGCGTGTTGCAGCCGGGCATGGTGTTGACCATCGAGCCGGGTCTGTACTTCATCGAGTCTCTGTTGGCGCCGTGGCGCAGCGGTGAGTTCAAGCAGCACTTCGCCTGGGATCGCATCGATGCGCTGAAGCCGTATGGCGGCATCCGCATCGAAGACAACATCGTGATCCACGAAAAGCGCATCGAGAACATGACGCGCGATCTGAACCTGGCCTGATGCGGCCGTATCCGATACCGGCGGAAGCAACCTGCTTTACCGAAGAAATAAAGAAGAGCCGTTTTATCACCCTGCTGGCGCCGACCTGCGGGGTAGAAGCGGCCAAGACGTTTATTCAGCAGGTGCGGGATGAACACCCGGCGGCGCGGCACCATTGTTGGGCCTTCGTCGCCGGCAGCCCCGATGACTCGCAGCAGTTGGGATTCTCCGACGACGGAGAGCCGTCGGGTACCGCCGGCAAACCGATCCTCGCGCAGCTCATGGGCAGCGGCATCGGGGAAGTGACCGCCGTGGTCGTTCGTTACTACGGCGGTGTCAAGCTGGGCACCGGCGGATTGGTGAAAGCCTATGGCAACGGTGTTCAACAGGCGTTGAAGCAGCTGGCGTTGGCTCAAAAGGTGCCGGAAGCCGAATATATCTTGCAGTGCGACTATGCGCAGTTGGCGTTGGTGGGGAACTTGCTGCAGCAAACCGCAGGTCGGATCCTGCAGGGTGAATACGGCGCCGCCGTCGTGCTGCATCTGGCGTTGCCGGCCACGGAGGTCGAGCTGTTTGGGAATAAATTGCGTGATCTTAGTCGCGGTAATTTGCAATTAACCCCCATTTCGCAATAATTCCTCCCAATTGAATTGCTAAGGATCGTGCTGAAATGCATTTTCGCGCCATAACCCGTATCGTTGGTCTGCTGGTCATCCTGTTCTCCGGGACGATGTTTATTCCCGGCCTGGTGGCATTGATTTACCGCGATGGGGCGGGGCGCGCGTTCAGCCAAACCTTCTTCGTGGCGCTGACCATCGGTCTGATGCTGTGGTGGCCGAACCGCAAACAGAAACACGAACTGAAACCCCGCGAAGGCTTCCTGATCGTCGTGCTGTTCTGGACCGTGCTGGGCAGCGTGGGGGCATTGCCGTTCCTGTTTTCTGAACGGCCCAACTTGTCGCTGACCGACGCCTTCTTTGAATCCTTCTCGGGGCTGACGACCACCGGTGCGACGACGCTGGTGGGACTGGATTCGCTGCCGAAGGCCATTCTGTTCTATCGCCAAATGCTGCAATGGATGGGCGGCATGGGGATCATCGTGTTGGCGGTGGCGATACTGCCGATACTCGGCGTCGGCGGCATGCAGCTGTATCGGGCAGAAATGCCCGGGCCGCTGAAAGATAACAAAATGCGCCCACGCATCGCCGAAACAGCCAAAACCCTGTGGCTAATCTATGTGTTGCTGACCGTAGCCTGTGCGCTGGCGCTCTGGGGAGCAGGAATGTCGGTGTTCGATGCCATCGGCCACAGTTTCTCGACCATCGCCATCGGCGGCTTTTCTACCCACGACGCCAGTATCGGTTATTACGCCAGTCCGACCATCAACACCATCATCGCCGTGTTCCTGCTGATTTCCGGCTGTAACTACGGCCTGCACTTCGCTTTGCTCAGCGGCCGCAGTCTGAAGGTATACGGGCGCGATCCTGAATTCCGCATGTTCATCTTCGTCCAGCTGACGCTGGTGGTGGTGTGCACGTTGGTGCTCTGGGGTCATGGCGTCTATAAGAGCGGTATGGAAACGCTCAATCAGGCGTTCTTCCAGGTGGTATCGATGGCGACTACGGCCGGTTTTACGACCGACAGCATCGCCAAGTGGCCGCTGTTCCTGCCGATGCTGTTGTTGTGTTCGGCATTCATCGGCGGCTGCGCCGGCTCGACCGGCGGCGGCCTGAAGGTGATCCGTATTCTGCTGTTGTACCTGCAGGGCTCGCGCGAGTTGAAAAGGCTGGTGCACCCTAACGCGGTCTATACCATCAAATTGGGCAACCGCGCGCTGCCGGAACGCATTCTGGAGGCGGTGTGGGGATTTTTCTCCGCCTATGCGCTGGTGTTTATCGTCAGCATGCTGGCGATCATTGCTACCGGCGTTGATGATTTCTCCGCGTTTGCCGCAGTGACGGCAACGCTGAATAACCTCGGCCCCGGCCTGGGCGTAGTGGCGGATAACTTCACCACGATGCCGGCGGCGGCCAAGTGGATCCTGGTGGTGACGATGCTGTTCGGGCGCCTGGAAGTGTTTACATTGCTGGTGCTGTTCACGCCAACCTTCTGGCGTGAGTGAGCCTGATATAAGGAGTACGCCATGAAGGCATTGATACTTTATTCGAGCCGTGACGGGCAAACACGTGCTATCGCTTCTTATATAGCAAGCAAATTGCAGGATACGCTGCGCTGTGAGGTGATCGATCTGCTGCAGGCGGAACAGGTCGACCTTAATCAGTATCAGCTGGTGATGATCGGTGCTTCTATCCGTTACGGGCACTTTAACCCGGTGTTGGATAAATTCGTCAAACGTCATGCCGAGCAGCTGAATCGAATGCCGAGCGCGTTCTTTGCCGTGAACCTGACGGCGCGCAAACCGGAAAAGCGCTCGCCGCAAACCAACGCTTATACCCGCAAGTTTCTGCTGGCCTCGCCGTGGCAGCCAAAACAGTGCGCGGTGTTTGCCGGCGCATTGCGTTATCCGCGCTATCGCTGGTTCGACCGCATCATGATTCAATTTATTATGCGTATGACGGGTGGTGAAACGGATACCAGTAAGGAAGTGGAGTACACCGATTGGCAGCAGGTCGATCGTTTCGCCCAGGAATTTAGCCAGATCCCGTACGAAAAGTGACAAAAACGCGGGTTTGGCCAGCGTTTTGCCGAAAAAATCCGCGCTTGAAAAGTTTTTTGCATTTAGGGGTTGCGGCCTGCCGAGAACTCCCTATAATGCGCCTCCACTGACCGGGAACAACGACTGACAAGCCGCCGGGTCAGCGAAAAGAAAGCAAAATAAATGCTTGACTCTCCGGGCTAAAAGCGTATTATACGCAGCCCGCGCCGATGAGTTTCTCGGCACTGCTCTTTAACAATTTATCAGACAATCTGTGTGGGCACTCCACAAGACGATATCCAGCATCTTCGGATGCAAAAAAATATCAAGTCTTGAAGAGTGACTAACTGAAGTAAAATTCATGCAGTAAATCTTTGAGCATCGCTTCTCGAGTGGAAGCACATCAAGCTTTTAATTGAAGAGTTTGATCATGGCTCAGATTGAACGCTGGCGGCAGGCTTAACACATGCAAGTCGAGCGGTAGCACAGGGGAGCTTGCTCCCTGGGTGACGAGCGGCGGACGGGTGAGTAATGTCTGGGAAACTGCCTGATGGAGGGGGATAACTACTGGAAACGGTAGCTAATACCGCATAACGTCGCAAGACCAAAGAGGGGGACCTTCGGGCCTCTTGCCATCAGATGTGCCCAGATGGGATTAGCTAGTAGGTGGGGTAATGGCTCACCTAGGCGACGATCCCTAGCTGGTCTGAGAGGATGACCAGCCACACTGGAACTGAGACACGGTCCAGACTCCTACGGGAGGCAGCAGTGGGGAATATTGCACAATGGGCGCAAGCCTGATGCAGCCATGCCGCGTGTGTGAAGAAGGCCTTCGGGTTGTAAAGCACTTTCAGCGAGGAGGAAGGTGGTGAGTTTAATACGCTCATCAATTGACGTTACTCGCAGAAGAAGCACCGGCTAACTCCGTGCCAGCAGCCGCGGTAATACGGAGGGTGCAAGCGTTAATCGGAATTACTGGGCGTAAAGCGCACGCAGGCGGTTTGTTAAGTCAGATGTGAAATCCCCGGGCTCAACCTGGGAACTGCATTTGAAACTGGCAAGCTAGAGTCTCGTAGAGGGGGGTAGAATTCCAGGTGTAGCGGTGAAATGCGTAGAGATCTGGAGGAATACCGGTGGCGAAGGCGGCCCCCTGGACGAAGACTGACGCTCAGGTGCGAAAGCGTGGGGAGCAAACAGGATTAGATACCCTGGTAGTCCACGCTGTAAACGATGTCGATTTGGAGGTTGTGCCCTTGAGGCGTGGCTTCCGGAGCTAACGCGTTAAATCGACCGCCTGGGGAGTACGGCCGCAAGGTTAAAACTCAAATGAATTGACGGGGGCCCGCACAAGCGGTGGAGCATGTGGTTTAATTCGATGCAACGCGAAGAACCTTACCTACTCTTGACATCCAGAGAACTTTCCAGAGATGGATTGGTGCCTTCGGGAACTCTGAGACAGGTGCTGCATGGCTGTCGTCAGCTCGTGTTGTGAAATGTTGGGTTAAGTCCCGCAACGAGCGCAACCCTTATCCTTTGTTGCCAGCGGTTCGGCCGGGAACTCAAAGGAGACTGCCAGTGATAAACTGGAGGAAGGTGGGGATGACGTCAAGTCATCATGGCCCTTACGAGTAGGGCTACACACGTGCTACAATGGCGTATACAAAGAGAAGCGACCTCGCGAGAGCAAGCGGACCTCATAAAGTACGTCGTAGTCCGGATTGGAGTCTGCAACTCGACTCCATGAAGTCGGAATCGCTAGTAATCGTAGATCAGAATGCTACGGTGAATACGTTCCCGGGCCTTGTACACACCGCCCGTCACACCATGGGAGTGGGTTGCAAAAGAAGTAGGTAGCTTAACCTTCGGGAGGGCGCTTACCACTTTGTGATTCATGACTGGGGTGAAGTCGTAACAAGGTAACCGTAGGGGAACCTGCGGTTGGATCACCTCCTTACCTAAAGATATTGCTTCGAGTGGCGTGCTCACACAGATTGTCTGATGAAAAAGTAACGAGCAAAAGCGTCATAAAAGTACGGTGTCGTGTCCCCTTCGTCTAGAGGCCTAGGACACCGCCCTTTCACGGCGGTAACAGGGGTTCGAATCCCCTAGGGGACGCCAAGCTTCCGACCCACCCGGTGAAAGCGGCGGTCTTCAGTATCTGACGATACACCATATCTTAAAGATGACTTTCGAGTCATGTTTAAGATATTGCTCTTTAACAATCTGGAACAAGCTGAAAATTGAAACATGACGGCTGAAATTCATTCCTCCGTAGAAGTACCGGAATGAAGAGTAACCTGTCATAGAGTCTCTCAAATGTTTGCAACTTGAACGATGGAAACATCTTCGGGTTGTGAGGTTAAGTGACTAAGCGTACACGGTGGATGCCTAGGCAGTCAGAGGCGATGAAGGGCGTGCTAATCTGCGAAAAGCGTCGGTAAGGTGATATGAACCGTTATAACCGGCGATACCCGAATGGGGAAACCCAGTGTGTTTCGACACACTATCATGTCATGAATACATAGTGGCATGAGGCGAACCGGGGGAACTGAAACATCTAAGTACCCCGAGGAAAAGAAATCAACCGAGATTCCCCCAGTAGCGGCGAGCGAACGGGGAGGAGCCCAGAACCTGAATCGGCTTGTGTGTTAGTGGAAGCGTCTGGAAAGTCGCGCAGCAAAGGGTGATAGCCCCGTACACTAAAATGCACAGGTCGTGAGTTCGATGAGTAGGGCGGGACACGTGACATCCTGTCTGAATATGGGGGGACCATCCTCCAAGGCTAAATACTCCTGACTGACCGATAGTGAACCAGTACCGTGAGGGAAAGGCGAAAAGAACCCCGGCGAGGGGAGTGAAATAGAACCTGAAACCGTGTACGTACAAGCAGTGGGAGCACCTTCGTGGTGTGACTGCGTACCTTTTGTATAATGGGTCAGCGACTTATATTTTGTAGCAAGGTTAACCGTATAGGGGAGCCGTAGGGAAACCGAGTCTTAACTGGGCGAATAGTTGCAAGGTATAGACCCGAAACCCGGTGATCTAGCCATGGGCAGGTTGAAGGTTGGGTAACACTAACTGGAGGACCGAACCGACTAATGTTGAAAAATTAGCGGATGACTTGTGGCTGGGGGTGAAAGGCCAATCAAACCGGGAGATAGCTGGTTCTCCCCGAAAGCTATTTAGGTAGCGCCTCGTGAACTCATCTTCGGGGGTAGAGCACTGTTTCGGCTAGGGGGCCATCCCGGCTTACCAAACCGATGCAAACTCCGAATACCGAAGAATGTTATCACGGGAGACACACGGCGGGTGCTAACGTCCGTCGTGAAGAGGGAAACAACCCAGACCGCCAGCTAAGGTCCCAAAGTCATGGTTAAGTGGGAAACGATGTGGGAAGGCATAGACAGCCAGGATGTTGGCTTAGAAGCAGCCATCATTTAAAGAAAGCGTAATAGCTCACTGGTCGAGTCGGCCTGCGCGGAAGATGTAACGGGGCTAAACCATGCACCGAAGCTGCGGCAGCGACGCTTAGGCGTTGTTGGGTAGGGGAGCGTTCTGTAAGCCGTTGAAGGTGGCCTGTGAGGGTTGCTGGAGGTATCAGAAGTGCGAATGCTGACATAAGTAACGATAAAGCGGGTGAAAAGCCCGCTCGCCGGAAGACCAAGGGTTCCTGTCCAACGTTAATCGGGGCAGGGTGAGTCGACCCCTAAGGCGAGGCTGAAAAGCGTAGTCGATGGGAAACAGGTTAATATTCCTGTACTTGGTGTTACTGCGAAGGGGGGACGGAGAAGGCTAGGCTGGCCGGGCGACGGTTGTCCCGGTTTAAGCGTGTAGGGGGTGTGACCTGGTAAATCCGGTTGCATACTAACCCTGAGGCGTGATGACGATGCACTACGGTGCAGAAGTAGTTGATGCCCTGCTTCCAGGAAAAGCCTCTAAGCTCCAGGTAACATTAAATCGTACCCCAAACCGACACAGGTGGTCAGGTAGAGAATACCAAGGCGCTTGAGAGAACTCGGGTGAAGGAACTAGGCAAAATGGTGCCGTAACTTCGGGAGAAGGCACGCTGGCATGTAGGTGAAGTCCCTTGCGGATGGAGCTGAAGCCAGTCGAAGATACCAGCTGGCTGCAACTGTTTAATAAAAACACAGCACTGTGCAAACACGAAAGTGGACGTATACGGTGTGACGCCTGCCCGGTGCTGGAAGGTTAATTGATGGGGTCAGCCGCAAGGCGAAGCTCTTGATCGAAGCCCCAGTAAACGGCGGCCGTAACTATAACGGTCCTAAGGTAGCGAAATTCCTTGTCGGGTAAGTTCCGACCTGCACGAATGGCGTAATGATGGCCAGGCTGTCTCCACCCGAGACTCAGTGAAATTGAACTCGCTGTGAAGATGCAGTGTACCCGCGGCAAGACGGAAAGACCCCGTGAACCTTTACTATAGCTTGACACTGAACATTGAGCCTTGATGTGTAGGATAGGTGGGAGGCTTTGAAGCGTGGACGCCAGTCTGCGTGGAGCCATCCTTGAAATACCACCCTTTAATGTTTGATGTTCTAACTCGGCCCCGTGATCCGGGGTGAGGACAGTGTCTGGTGGGTAGTTTGACTGGGGCGGTCTCCTCCCAAAGAGTAACGGAGGAGCACGAAGGTTAGCTAATCACGGTCGGACATCGTGAGGTTAGTGCAAAGGCATAAGCTAGCTTGACTGCGAGAGTGACGGCTCGAGCAGGTACGAAAGTAGGTCTTAGTGATCCGGTGGTTCTGAATGGAAGGGCCATCGCTCAACGGATAAAAGGTACTCCGGGGATAACAGGCTGATACCGCCCAAGAGTTCATATCGACGGCGGTGTTTGGCACCTCGATGTCGGCTCATCACATCCTGGGGCTGAAGTAGGTCCCAAGGGTATGGCTGTTCGCCATTTAAAGTGGTACGCGAGCTGGGTTTAGAACGTCGTGAGACAGTTCGGTCCCTATCTGCCGTGGGCGTTGGAAGATTGAGAGGGGTTGCTCCTAGTACGAGAGGACCGGAGTGAACGCACCACTGGTGTTCGGGTTGTCATGCCAATGGCATTGCCCGGTAGCTAAGTGCGGAAAAGATAAGCGCTGAAAGCATCTAAGCGCGAAACTTGCCTCAAGATGAGTCTTCCCTGGGCCTTTAAGGCCCCTGAAGGAACGTTTAAGACTAAGACGTTGATAGGCTGGGTGTGTAAGTGCAGCGATGCATTGAGCTAACCAGTACTAATGATCCGTGAGGCTTAACCTTACAACACCGAAGGTGTTTTAGAGACGAAGAGATTTTCAGCGAAGTTCCGAGATTGGTTCTGATGGCGACACGAGAGTGACGCGGTTGGAATGAAACAGAATTTGCCTGGCGGCAATAGCGCGGTGGTCCCACCTGACCCCATGCCGAACTCAGAAGTGAAACGCCGTAGCGCCGATGGTAGTGTGGGGTCTCCCCATGCGAGAGTAGGACACTGCCAGGCATCAAACCAAGCCGAAAGCCCTGAACTGACGTTCAGGGCTTTTTGCTATGGGGAAAATAAATTCCCTGGCTGTATTTATTGCTTATAGAAATACCTCTATTGGCATATGCTGCTTATTTTCATAAGGAAGCATAATGTTTTTTGTCAGAGAAAAAGCTAGCTAAATATATAATTGATAGCTCCAGATTATTATTTAAATAATAAAAATATCTATTTATGAAGATGTTGATGAGAATTATCCGGTTATATCAAGGATAAATCTTAATTCTCCAGTGTATTAGGCGATAAATTTCACGTTAATTAAAACAAATATTAGCCAGACGCCTCGAATCGAGTAGACTAGGCGAAAGATTATTTCTTTATGGGTACTGAACGTTATGTCTACTGAAAGCGCGTCTTTAAAAAACCACAATACGTTTGCGCTCCCGGTCAACGCAGCGCACCTGATCATGGCCGATAGAATTGAGCTGATGCTCAAAGTGTGGCAACAAACGCGCAAGCGTCAGGAGCCGCTGCTGATTCTCGGTGAAGGTAGCAACGTGCTGTTCCTGGAGGATTTTTCTGGCACGGTAATGGTCAATCAGTTGAAAGGTATCGATGTTCGGGAAGATAACGATGCCTGGTATCTCCACGTCAGCTCCGGTGAAAACTGGCATGACCTGGTGCAATATACGCTGCAGGCCGGGATCTGCGGCCTGGAAAACCTGGCGTTGATTCCTGGATTGGCCGGCTCCGCCCCTATCCAGAACATCGGCGCCTACGGCGTCGAATTGAAAGACGTCTGCGAGTATGTCGATCTGCTGGACTTCTCTACCGGTGCTATCGATCGCATTCCGGCTGCCGAGTGTGGTTTCGGTTACCGGGAAAGCATTTTCAAACACCGTTTCCAAACCGGGCATGTCATTGTCGGGCTGGGCCTGCGTCTCAACAAACAATGGCAACCCAAATTGAGCTACGGCGATCTGGCCAAGCTGGATCCCGCCACGGTGACGCCGCTTCAGGTATTTGAATCCGTATGCGCCATGCGCCGCAGCAAGCTGCCCGATCCGCGTGAAACCGGTAATGCCGGCAGCTTCTTCAAGAATCCGCTGGTGAACGCAGAGAAAGCTGCAGAACTCATCGCCAAATATCCCGGCATGCCGCACTATCCGCAGCAGGATGGCCAGGTGAAGCTGGCCGCCGGATGGCTTATCGATCAATGCGAACTGAAAGGATATCGTATCGGCGGCGCTGCGGTACACCGTCAGCAGGCGCTGGTGCTGGTGAACATCGACAACGCCCACAGCCAAGATGTGGTGGCGCTGGCGCGCCACGTACGCAAGACAGTGGCCGATAAATTTGGCGTCTGGCTGGAGCCTGAGGTGCGTTTTATTGGCGCGACCGGTGAGCTGAATGCCGTGGCGGTGCTGTCATGAAAGATACCAAGGTTCCGTTAAAACTGATCGCGCTGCTGGCCGACGGTGAATTTCATTCCGGGGAACACCTGGGTGAGTCACTGGGCATGAGCCGTGCGGCGATCAATAAGCATATTCAGACCATTCGCGAATGGGGGCTGGATGTCTTTACCGTGCCCGGCAAAGGCTACAGCCTGCCTGGCGCCATCCAGCTGTTGGAAGCCGAGCGCATCCTCAGCCTGCTGGAAGACAAGCGTGTAAGCGTGTTGCCGGTGGTCGATTCCACCAACCAATACTTGCTGGACCGCATTGCCGAATTGCACTCTGGTGACGCCTGTGTCGCTGAATACCAGCAGGCAGGGCGAGGGCGCCGCGGGCGGCAGTGGATCTCGCCATTCGGCGCTAATTTATACCTGTCGATGTTCTGGCGATTGGAGCAGGGGCCGGCTGCGGCAATGGGGCTTAGCCTGGTGATCGGGATGGTGATGGCGGAAGTTCTGCAGCGTCTCGGTGCGGCCGATGTGCGCGTGAAGTGGCCTAACGATCTCTACCTGAACGATCGTAAATTGGCGGGGATCCTGGTCGAACTGACGGGGAAAACCGGCGATGCGGCTCAACTGGTCATCGGTGCCGGCATCAACCTGGCGATGCGTGATACCAATGCCAGCGCCATTACTCAAGGATGGATTAACCTACAGGAAGCGGGAATTCAGATCGATCGCAATGAGCTGGCTGCAACCCTGCTTAATGAACTGCGTCAGTCGTTGAAACAGTTTGAGATAGACGGGCTGGCACCCTTTATCGGTCGCTGGCGTACCCTGGATAACTTTATCGAAAGGCCGGTCAAGCTGCTTATCGGCGAGCGGCAGATTGTGGGTATCGCCCGAGGAATCGATTCGCAGGGTGCGCTGCTGCTGGAACAAGACGGGGAGATCAAGCCCTTCATCGGTGGGGAGATATCGCTGCGCAGCGCAGAATAGTTAGAGAAAGCAGGGGACGGCGACGTCCCCTGAATCGATCGGTAGGCTTACTTTCTTAAACGCACGCTTTCAACGGCGTGGTTAGCGCTTTTGGTCATGATCAGGCTGGCGCGTTCGCGTGTAGGCAATATATTCTGCTGCAAATTCAATCCGTTAATTTCATTCCATAATTGCGTGGCGATATTAATCGCTTCCGGTTCCGGCAATTTTGAATAGTGATGGAAATAAGAATCGGGATTGGAAAATGCGCCTTGACGGAATTTCAGGAAGCGATTGATATACCAGCTTTGCAATAGCGTCTCCGGGGCATCGACATATATAGAGAAGTCGACAAAATCGGAAACGAATACGCGATGCGGATCGTGAGGATAATCCATGCCGCTTTGCAATACGTTAAGCCCTTCCAGGATCAAAATATCCGGTTGCTCGATGACTTTATTACCTTCGGGCACAACGTCATAGATCAAATGAGAATAAACCGGAGCGGTGACGCGTTTGGCGCCGGATTTCACTTCCGACACGAATTTCACCAGGCTATGCATATCGTAAGACTGCGGGAAGCCTTTTTTCTTCATCAGACCGCGCTCGTTCAGCACCTTATTAGGATGCAAGAAGCCGTCGGTCGTGATCAGCTCCACGCTGCGATGTTCAGGCCAGCGGCTCAGCAACGCTTGCAACAGACGAGCGGTCGTGCTCTTACCAACGGCTACGCTGCCGGCGATGCCGATGACATAGGGAATCTTTTGCCCGTCGGTGCCGAGGAATTGCTCCAGCACCGCCTGTCGGCGCAGGTTGGAACTGATATAGAAGTTCAACAGCCGTGACAGCGGCAGATAAATCTGCGCAACTTCTTCCAACGAGAGATCTTCGTTAATCCCTTTCAGTTTAACGATCTCTTCTTCCGACAACGTCAGCGGCACCGAATCTCGCAACGCCGCCCATTGGGTACGATCGAACTGTAGGTAAGGCGTTGCTAAAGATTGATCTCTTTTTATCATAAGCCAAATTCTGCCTGTTAACGCAGGTTGGGAAAGGCGCCGGACGCCAACTCCAGAGAATAAACAAGCTGCATATTATAGACAGCTTCGTTTTTGGCGTAGACTTTTTTCGCAAAAGTTGTCGATAGGCAGCAGTTTATGTCAATTGTGCGAAGCGGCGC
Source organism: Serratia sarumanii (assembly GCF_029962605.1). Lineage (NCBI taxonomy): Bacteria > Pseudomonadati > Pseudomonadota > Gammaproteobacteria > Enterobacterales > Yersiniaceae > Serratia > Serratia sarumanii. The sequence continues at coordinate 252,041 of NZ_CP124750.1, forward strand.
GCAGTTGATAAAGCGGGGTTGCAAGGCGGCATCATCGGGGCCGGATACCGCCTGAAGGTTAACTGGCGATGGCGCGCGAAGGTTGGTTCACGGTGAACAGGCGTTTATAATAAATAACGGTCGGATGGTAATGCCCATCGGGCCCCGCCGCATAATCCGGCAGCTCGCCCAAACAGCGATAACCCAGGCTGCGATAAAGCGCTTCTGCTGCCGAACCGGCCTGCGTATCCAGGTACAATAGCCCGCGTTGCTGCTGCAGCGCTACGTGCTCCAGCGTCTTCATCAGCGCCTGACCTACGCCGTTGCGGCGAGCGCGGCTATGCACCAACAGCTTCACCACCTCCGCACGATTACGGCCGTTCGGCTTCTGACAGAGTTCGAGTTGCACGGTGCCAACGACGCCGCGCTCGTCGCGGGCAATCCACAGCAGCAGTTCACCTTTAGCCAGGGCCGGTCGCAGACTGTGGAAGTAACTCTCGGCGTCTTCGTGAGGGATTAAGGTGTCGTAACCGACAGAAGCGCCGTGCGTGACGGCATCGGTCAACAGGCGGGCTAATTCATCCCGGTAAATCGGCAGCGTAGCGGCGTTGATAGGCACTATTTTCATGAGTCATTCCTCCAGATATGGGGGTAATGAAGAGAAGCAATAACTGAGCCACAGCGGCGAAAGGCATGACGACGGCAAAAGGGTGAGGGATCAGTGTAGCTCACGCCTTGGTCCGGGGCAGGTATCCCCTTTTTGGTGCATCGATCCCGCTCACAGTTTACCGTTGCGGGTTAAGTGTTTTGAGAAGGCCGACACGGAGAAAGCGGCGCTCAAGGCTTGCAAAAAGTGGATAAAATTGTAGAGAATGATTGCCGCGAGTGATGAATGTTTGCACGCTGCAGGCTGCGAATTGCATGACAGTATGCAAAATTGACTGATTTGTGAGCGAAAGTGCGCGTAAAGCAATTTTTTTGTTGCATAGGTCGCCCGCTCTACCTAGAATGCGCTGCACTTGATGCCGGCTTAGCTCAGTAGGTAGAGCAACTGACTTGTAATCAGTAGGTCACCAGTTCGATTCCGGTAGCCGGCACCATTCAAGTCACAAGTAGTTAAAATCTGGTGGGGTTCCCGAGCGGCCAAAGGGAGCAGACTGTAAATCTGCCGTCACAGACTTCGAAGGTTCGAATCCTTCCCCCACCACCAAATCTTGCCTTCGGCGATTAACTGAAATGCGATAAATGCCGCAACGGTTGATAGCGGGAGGAGAGGGCGAAAGCCTTCGGCAAGGTTCGAGCTGTGCAGCGCAAGGCGCAGCCGGCCCGAAGGATGCGAGCCGAGTGATGAACAATCCTGCTCCATCCCAAAATTCTACAGAAAAATCAGGTAGCCGAGTTCCAGGATGCGGGCATCGTATAATGGCTATTACCTCAGCCTTCCAAGCTGATGATGTGGGTTCGATTCCCACTGCCCGCTCCAAGATGTGCTGATATAGCTCAGTTGGTAGAGCGCACCCTTGGTAAGGGTGAGGTCGGCAGTTCGAATCTGCCTATCAGCACCACTTCTTAATTTCTCGCCCCCTGATTTTCTTTCTGTTCTGGATTCAACGAGCAAATGCTTGGTTGATGTGGTGATACCACCGATTTATCCGTGTCTTAGAGGGACAATCGATGTCTAAAGAAAAGTTTGAACGTACAAAACCGCACGTTAACGTCGGTACTATCGGCCACGTTGACCACGGTAAAACTACCCTGACTGCAGCGATCACTACCGTACTGGCTAAAACCTACGGCGGTTCTGCACGTGCTTTCGACCAGATCGATAACGCGCCAGAAGAAAAAGCTCGTGGTATCACCATCAACACCTCTCACGTTGAGTATGACACCCCGACTCGTCACTACGCGCACGTTGACTGCCCAGGGCACGCCGACTACGTGAAAAACATGATCACCGGTGCTGCGCAGATGGACGGCGCGATCCTGGTAGTTGCTGCGACTGATGGCCCAATGCCTCAGACCCGTGAGCACATCCTGCTGGGTCGTCAGGTTGGCGTTCCTTTCATCATCGTATTCATGAACAAATGCGACATGGTTGATGATGAAGAGCTGCTGGAACTGGTAGAAATGGAAGTTCGCGAACTGCTGTCCGCTTACGACTTCCCAGGCGACGACCTGCCAGTAATCCGCGGTTCCGCGCTGAAAGCGCTGGAAGGCGAAGCTGAGTGGGAAGCGAAAATCATCGAACTGGCTGAAGCGCTGGACAGCTACATCCCAGAGCCAGAGCGTGCTATCGACAAGCCGTTCCTGCTGCCAATCGAAGACGTATTCTCCATCTCCGGTCGTGGTACCGTTGTTACCGGTCGTGTTGAGCGCGGTATCATCAAAGTTGGCGAAGAAGTTGAAATCGTTGGTATCAAAGACACCGTTAAGTCTACCTGTACTGGCGTTGAAATGTTCCGCAAACTGCTGGACGAAGGCCGTGCTGGTGAGAACGTAGGTGTTCTGCTGCGTGGTATCAAACGTGAAGAAATCGAACGTGGTCAGGTACTGGCGAAGCCAGGCTCTATCAAGCCACACACCCAGTTCGAATCTGAAGTGTACATCCTGAGCAAAGATGAAGGTGGTCGTCACACTCCATTCTTCAAAGGCTACCGTCCACAGTTCTACTTCCGTACCACTGACGTGACCGGTACCATCGAACTGCCAGAAGGCGTAGAGATGGTAATGCCAGGCGACAACGTGAACATGGTTGTAACCCTGATTCACCCAATCGCGATGGACGACGGTCTGCGTTTCGCAATCCGTGAAGGCGGCCGTACCGTTGGCGCAGGTGTTGTAGCTAAAGTTATCGCTTAATCGCTGATAAAGTTTGACGCGACACGCGGTAAAAGGGCATCATTTGATGCCCTTTTTCTACGCTGTGAACTAGAACCTATCTCATCAGCGATTTTGCAGTCATAATCATTGGTGAGATGGGCTCTTAAACCGTATTGACTGAAATACGTCATGGCGTAAAACACCGGGATAGCGCTGAAGCGGTATCCGATCGGTTTGGTTTGCCTCGCAATGCGAGGCAAAGTTGTTTGTTCTGAATCATCATTGTGACAGGTTGGTTTATGAGTGCGAATACCGAGGCTCAAGGGAGCGGACGCGGCCTGGAAGCGGCAAAGTGGCTGATCGTCGCCGTTCTGTTGGTTGTGGCTATTGTCGGTAACTATTACTACCGTGATTTAAGCCTGCCATTGCGCGCGCTGGCAGTTGTGCTGATCATCGCCGTTGCAGGTGCAGTGGCTCTGATGACCACCAAAGGCAAAGCCACCGTTGCGTTTGCCCGCGAAGCGCGTACCGAAGTACGTAAAGTGATTTGGCCAACTCGTCAGGAAACGCTACACACCACGTTGATCGTTGCCGCGGTAACCGCCGTGATGTCACTGATTCTGTGGGGGCTGGATGGTATTCTGGTCCGTCTGGTGTCGTTTATTACTGGCCTGAGGTTCTAAAATGTCTGAAGCTCCAAAAAAACGTTGGTACGTCGTTCAGGCGTTTTCCGGTTTTGAAGGTCGCGTAGCACAATCGCTGCGTGAACACATCAAACTGCACGATATGGAAGAGTTGTTCGGCGAAGTGATGGTGCCTACGGAAGAAGTGGTTGAAATCCGTGGCGGCCAACGTCGCAAGAGCGAGCGTAAATTCTTCCCTGGCTACGTGCTGGTGCAGATGGTGATGAATGACGCCAGCTGGCACTTGGTGCGCAGCGTACCGCGCGTCATGGGGTTCATCGGCGGTACGTCTGACCGTCCTGCGCCGATCAGCGATAAAGAAGTTGATGCGATCATGAACCGCCTGCAGCAGGTTGGTGACAAGCCGCGTCCGAAAACGCTGTTCGAACCGGGCGAGCTGGTGCGCGTCAACGACGGCCCGTTTGCCGATTTCAACGGCGTGGTCGAGGAAGTCGATTACGAGAAGAGCCGCCTGAAAGTTTCCGTTTCCATCTTTGGCCGTGCAACGCCGGTGGAACTGGACTTCAGCCAGGTTGAGAAAGGCTGATCGAATAATCAGCAACGAGTGGCCCGTAGCCGCTTGTCAAAGGCGCGAAATTGAACTACAATTTCGCGCCTTTTGTTTTTAGATGCCTTGCCTGATGCATGTTGGGCGGGGTGAAACACGGGGAGCCTCTTGCGAGGCGATACTACCCAAACCGAGGAAATTTAAATGGCTAAGAAAGTACAAGCCTACGTCAAGCTGCAAGTTGCAGCTGGTATGGCGAACCCGAGCCCACCAGTGGGTCCAGCTCTGGGTCAGCAGGGCGTTAACATCATGGAATTCTGTAAGGCATTCAACGCTAAGACTGACAGCGTTGAAAAAGGTCTGCCGATTCCGGTTGTTATCACCGTTTATTCTGATCGCTCCTTCACTTTCGTTACCAAAACCCCGCCAGCAGCCGTTCTGCTGAAAAAAGCGGCTGGTATCAAGTCTGGTTCCGGTAAGCCGAACAAAGACAAAGTAGGTAAAGTGACTCGTGCTCAGGTACGTGAAATCGCAGAAACCAAAGCTGCGGACATGACTGGTTCTGACGTTGAAGCGATGACTCGCTCCATCGAAGGTACCGCTCGTTCCATGGGCCTGGTAGTGGAGGATTAAGAGATGGCTAAGCTGACCAAGCGCATGCGCGTGATCCGTGACAAAGTTGATGCTACTAAACAGTATGACATCGCTGAAGCTGTTGCTCTGCTGAAAGAGCTGGCCACCGCTAAATTCGTAGAAAGCGTTGACGTTGCCGTTAACCTCGGCATCGACGCTCGTAAATCTGACCAAAACGTTCGTGGCGCTACCGTTCTGCCACACGGCACCGGTCGTTCCGTTCGCGTTGCCGTATTTGCCCAAGGCGCTAACGCTGAAGCAGCAAAAGCTGCTGGCGCAGAGCTGGTAGGTATGGACGATCTGGCTGACCAGATCAAGAAAGGCGAAATGAACTTCGACGTTGTTATTGCTTCCCCGGATGCAATGCGCGTTGTAGGTCAACTGGGCCAGATCCTGGGTCCACGCGGCCTGATGCCAAACCCGAAAGTGGGTACCGTTACTCCGAACGTTGCTGAAGCAGTGAAAAACGCTAAAGCAGGTCAGGTTCGCTACCGTAACGACAAAAACGGCATCATCCATACCACTATCGGTAAGGTTGATTTCGACGCAGACAAACTGAAAGAAAACCTGGAAGCCCTGCTGGTTGCGCTGAAAAAAGCAAAACCTTCTCAGGCGAAAGGCATGTACATCAAGAAAGTTAGCCTCTCCACCACCATGGGTGCTGGCGTTGCTATCGATCAGAGCGGTCTGTCTGCTGCAGCGAACTAATCGCATTTGCGATTATCGCTTTGACTTGGGGCCAAGATTTGTCTAGAATCTTATGCCCCAAGGTTTTGCTATTGGCTATGCCGTAGGCAAAACAAAGATTTTTCGGTTGGAGCCTGGCCTATCCAGGCCTCCGTCCAAGACCGCAGGTGTATCGCAAGATACTTAATCCTTCCTGCGTAGACGGTGACAGAGCCTAAGAAAATTTTTCTTTTTTATAAAAGAATGTCTTTGCTGGATTCTGCTCACCGTGTTAAGCCGCTCGGCGTGGCGTTTTACAAAGCGCCGAGTGAAGTGAGTTCCGGGGGATTTTCCCCGGCTAATCCAGGAGCAAAAAGCTAATGGCATTAAATCTTCAAGACAAACAAGCGATTGTTGCTGAAGTCAGCGAAGTAGCCAAAGGCGCGCTGTCTGCGGTTGTTGCGGATTCCCGCGGCGTTACCGTAGATAAAATGACTGAACTGCGTAAAGCAGGTCGTGAAGCTGGCGTTTACATGCGTGTTGTTCGCAACACCCTGATGCGTCGCGTAGTTGAAGGCACTCCATTCGAATGCCTGAAAGACACGTTTGTCGGTCCAACCTTGATTGCATTCTCTCACGAACACCCGGGCGCTGCTGCTCGTCTGTTCAAAGAGTTCGCGAAAGCGAATGCAAAATTCGAGGTTAAAGCTGCGGCCTTTGAAGGTGAGCTGATCCCAGCGGCGCAAATCGACCGCCTGGCGACGCTGCCAACTTACGAAGAAGCGATCGCACGCCTGATGGCAACCATGAAAGAAGCCGCTGCCGGCAAACTGGTTCGCACTCTGGCTGCAGTACGCGATCAGAAAGAAGCGGCGTAAGCCATTCTTTCTTAGCCTTTGCTAACGTATTTAAACTATTTCTGAATTTTAGGAACAATTGTTATGTCTATCACTAAAGACCAAATCCTGGAAGCAGTTGCCGCTATGTCCGTAATGGACGTTGTTGAACTGGTTTCCGCTATGGAAGAAAAATTCGGCGTTTCTGCTGCTGCTGCTGTAGCTGTAGCTGCTGGCCCGGCTGAAGCTGCTGAAGAGAAAACTGAATTCGACGTTATCCTGAAAGCTGCTGGCGCTAACAAAGTTGCTGTTATCAAAGCAGTACGTGGCGCTACCGGCCTGGGTCTGAAAGAAGCTAAAGACCTGGTTGAATCTGCTCCAGCCGCTCTGAAAGAAGGCGTGAGCAAAGATGACGCAGAAGCTCTGAAAAAATCTCTGGAAGAAGCTGGCGCTGAAGTTGAAGTTAAATAAGCCAACCTTTCCGGTTGCAGCCTAGTCTTTTAGGCTGATGGCTGGTGACTTTTTAGTCACCAGCCTTTTTGCGCTGTAGGGCGCCAGTAGCGTTTCACACTGTTTGGCTGCTGGTTTCGCCTCCCAATGTTTGTTTCTATTGACGACTTAATATACCGCGGTCTTTGCACTACCAGGAGTTCTGGGGGAAGACGCGATGAAATGGTTTAAGCGTGATAGCAAGAGACATTGCGGAAAGTGTTCCCGCTTTCCGGTCGACAAAACGGTGTTGCATGAACTGTCCCTAATCGGACGGACAGATTGGGTCACTGATCAGCGAGCTGAGGAACCCTATGGTTTACTCCTATACCGAGAAAAAACGTATTCGTAAGGATTTTGGTAAACGTCCACAAGTGCTGGACATACCATATCTCCTTTCTATCCAGCTTGACTCGTTCCAGAAGTTTATCGAGCAAGATCCAGAAGGGCAGTACGGCCTTGAAGCCGCATTCCGTTCTGTTTTCCCTATCCAGAGCTACAGTGGCAATTCGGAGCTGCAATACGTTAGCTACCGTCTTGGTGAGCCGGTCTTCGACGTCAAAGAGTGCCAGATCCGTGGTGTGACGTTCTCTGCACCGCTGCGCGTAAAACTGCGCCTGGTTATCTATGAGCGCGAAGCGCCTGAAGGTACGGTCAAAGACATCAAGGAACAAGAAGTCTACATGGGCGAAATTCCGCTCATGACCGAAAACGGCACCTTTGTGATCAACGGTACTGAGAGGGTTATCGTATCTCAGTTGCACCGTAGTCCTGGCGTATTCTTCGACAGCGATAAGGGTAAAACCCACTCCTCGGGTAAAGTGCTGTACAACGCACGCATCATCCCTTACCGCGGTTCATGGTTGGACTTCGAGTTCGATCCGAAGGACAACCTGTTCGTGCGTATTGACCGTCGCCGCAAACTGCCTGCGACCATCATTCTGCGCGCGCTGAACTACACCACTGAACAGATCCTCGACCTGTTCTTTGACAAGATCGTCTTCGAAATCCGTGACAACAAGCTGCAGATGGAGCTGGTGCCAGAGCGCCTGCGTGGTGAGACCGCTTCGTTCGACATCGAAGCCAACGGCAAGATCTACGTAGAGAAAGGCCGTCGCATCACCGCTCGTCATATCCGTCAGCTGGAAAAAGACGACATTCAGAGCATTGAAGTACCGGTAGAGTACATCGCGGGCAAAGTGGTCGCGAAAGACTATATCGATACCAATACCGGCGAACTGATCTGCGCAGCCAACATGGAGCTGTCGCTGGATCTGCTGGCCAAGTTGAGCCAGTCCGGCCACAAGCGCATCGAAACGCTGTTCACCAACGATCTGGATCACGGCGCGTACATCTCTGAAACGCTGCGCGTCGATCCGACCACCGATCGTCTGAGCTCGTTGGTAGAAATCTACCGCATGATGCGCCCTGGTGAGCCGCCAACGCGCGAAGCTGCCGAAAGCCTGTTCGAGAACCTGTTCTTCTCCGAAGACCGCTACGATCTGTCCGCGGTTGGCCGTATGAAGTTCAACCGTTCTCTGCTGCGCGACGAGATCGAAGGTTCGGGCATCCTGAGCAAAGACGACATCATCGAAGTGATGAAGAAGCTCATCGATATCCGTAACGGCAAGGGCGAAGTGGACGATATCGACCACTTGGGCAACCGTCGTATCCGTTCCGTCGGCGAAATGGCCGAGAACCAGTTCCGCGTAGGTCTGGTGCGTGTTGAGCGTGCGGTGAAGGAGCGTCTGTCTCTGGGCGATCTGGATACCCTGATGCCTCAGGACATGATCAACGCCAAGCCGATTTCGGCGGCGGTGAAAGAGTTCTTCGGCTCCAGCCAGCTGTCCCAGTTCATGGACCAGAACAACCCGCTGTCCGAGATCACGCACAAGCGCCGTATCTCCGCACTGGGCCCGGGCGGTCTGACCCGTGAGCGCGCCGGCTTTGAAGTTCGAGACGTACACCCGACCCACTACGGCCGCGTGTGCCCAATCGAAACGCCGGAAGGTCCAAACATCGGTCTGATCAACTCCCTGTCCGTGTACGCACAGACTAACGAGTATGGCTTCCTGGAAACCCCGTACCGCCGCGTGCGTGACGGCGTGGTGACCGATGAAATCAACTACCTGTCTGCTATTGAAGAAGGCAACTTCGTTATCGCCCAGGCGAACTCCAACCTGGATGAAGAAGGCCGCTTCGTAGAAGACCTGGTCACCTGCCGCAGCAAAGGCGAATCAAGCCTGTTCAGCCGCGACCAGGTTGACTACATGGACGTATCCACCCAGCAGGTTGTTTCCGTTGGTGCTTCACTGATTCCATTCCTGGAACACGATGACGCCAACCGTGCATTGATGGGTGCGAACATGCAACGTCAGGCCGTACCGACCCTGCGCGCTGACAAGCCGCTGGTCGGTACCGGTATGGAACGCGCCGTAGCGGTTGACTCCGGCGTAACCGCCGTTGCCAAACGCGGCGGTGTGATCCAGTACGTGGATGCTTCCCGTATCGTTATCAAAGTTAACGAAGACGAGATGTACCCGGGCGAAGCAGGTATCGATATTTACAACCTGACCAAGTACACCCGTTCTAACCAGAACACCTGCATCAACCAGATGCCGTGTGTGAATCTGGGTGAGCCAATCGAGCGCGGCGACGTGCTGGCGGATGGCCCATCGACAGACCTGGGCGAACTGGCACTGGGCCAGAACATGCGCGTAGCGTTCATGCCTTGGAACGGCTACAACTTCGAAGACTCCATCTTGGTCTCCGAGCGCGTGGTGCAGGAAGATCGCTTCACCACCATCCACATCCAGGAACTGGCGTGCGTGTCTCGCGACACCAAGCTGGGGCCTGAAGAGATCACTGCCGACATCCCTAACGTGGGTGAAGCTGCGCTCTCCAAGCTGGATGAATCCGGTATCGTGTATATCGGTGCTGAAGTGACCGGCGGTGACATTCTGGTCGGTAAGGTAACGCCTAAAGGCGAAACCCAGCTGACGCCGGAAGAGAAACTGCTGCGTGCGATCTTCGGTGAGAAAGCGTCTGACGTTAAAGACTCTTCTCTGCGTGTACCGAACGGCGTTTCCGGTACGGTTATCGACGTGCAGGTCTTCACCCGCGATGGCGTGGAAAAAGACAAGCGCGCGTTGGAAATCGAAGAGATGCAGCTGAAGCAGGCGAAGAAAGACCTGACTGAAGAACTGCAGATCCTGGAAGCCGGCCTGTTTGCGCGTATCCACGCGGTGCTGGTTGCCGGTGGCATCGAAGCCGACAAGCTGAGCAAGCTGCCGCGCGATCGCTGGCTGGAACTGGGCCTGACCGACGAAGAGAAGCAAAACCAGCTGGAGCAGCTGGCTGAGCAGTACGACGAACTGAAATCTGACTTCGAGAAGAAGCTGGAAGCCAAGCGTCGTAAGATCACTCAGGGCGACGATCTGGCGCCGGGCGTGCTGAAAATCGTCAAGGTTTATCTGGCCGTTAAACGTCAGATCCAACCGGGTGACAAGATGGCGGGCCGCCACGGTAACAAGGGTGTTATCTCCAAGATCAACCCGATCGAAGATATGCCTTACGATGAAAACGGCACGCCGGTAGACATCGTACTGAACCCGCTGGGCGTACCATCACGTATGAACATCGGTCAGATCCTGGAAACCCACCTGGGTATGGCTGCGAAAGGCATCGGTGAGAAGATCAACCAGATGCTGAAGCAGCAGCAGGAAGTGGCCAAGCTGCGTGAGTTCATCCAGAAGGCCTACGATCTGGGCGACGACGTTTGCCAGAAAGTTGACCTGAACACCTTCAGCGACGACGAAGTGCTGCGTCTGGCAGAGAACCTGAAAAAAGGTATGCCGATCGCAACGCCGGTGTTTGACGGTGCGAAAGAGACTGAAATCAAGCAACTGCTGGAAATGGGCGGTATCCCGACTTCCGGTCAGATCACGCTGTTCGATGGCCGTACCGGTGAGCAATTCGAGCGCCAGGTTACTGTCGGCTATATGTACATGCTGAAACTGAACCACTTGGTTGACGATAAAATGCACGCCCGTTCAACCGGTTCTTACAGCTTGGTGACTCAGCAACCTCTGGGTGGTAAAGCGCAGTTCGGTGGTCAACGCTTCGGTGAGATGGAAGTGTGGGCACTGGAAGCATACGGCGCGGCTTATACCCTGCAGGAAATGCTCACCGTTAAGTCGGATGACGTTAACGGCCGTACCAAGATGTACAAAAACATCGTGGATGGCGACCACCGGATGGAGCCAGGCATGCCGGAATCCTTCAACGTACTGTTGAAAGAAATCCGCTCGCTCGGCATCAACATCGAACTGGAAGACGAGTAATCGTCATGCCGGCTCAGGCTCCCCGCCTAAGGGAGCCTGAGGGTGGTTGTTCAGGTCACACGGGTATCTACTGCGGTTGTGGGTACCCAACAGGTTTAACTCCGACAGGAGCCAATCCGTGAAAGACTTATTGAAGTTTCTGAAAGCGCAAACTAAGACCGAAGAGTTTGATGCGATCAAGATTGCTCTGGCCTCGCCAGACATGATCCGTTCGTGGTCGTTCGGTGAAGTTAAGAAGCCGGAAACCATTAACTACCGTACGTTCAAACCAGAGCGTGACGGCCTTTTCTGCGCCCGTATCTTCGGGCCGGTAAAAGATTACGAGTGCCTGTGCGGTAAGTACAAGCGCTTGAAACACCGCGGCGTGATCTGTGAGAAGTGCGGCGTTGAAGTGACCCAGACCAAAGTGCGTCGTGAGCGCATGGGCCACATCGAGCTGGCTTCGCCGACTGCGCACATCTGGTTCCTGAAATCGCTGCCATCCCGCATCGGTTTGCTGCTGGATATGCCGCTGCGTGACATCGAACGCGTACTGTACTTCGAATCCTATGTGGTGGTCGAAGGCGGTATGACCAACCTCGAGCGTCGTCAGATCCTGACCGAAGAGCAGTATCTGGACGCGCTGGAAGAGTTTGGTGACGAATTCGACGCCAAGATGGGTGCGGAAGCTATTCAGGCCCTGTTGAAAAACATGGATCTGGAAGCCGAGTGCGAGCAGCTGCGTGAAGAGCTGAACGAAACCAACTCCGAAACCAAGCGCAAGAAGCTGACCAAGCGTATCAAGCTGCTGGAAGCGTTCGTGCAGTCCGGTAACAAACCGGAGTGGATGATCCTGACCGTGCTGCCGGTACTGCCGCCGGATCTGCGTCCTCTGGTTCCGCTGGATGGCGGTCGTTTCGCGACCTCGGATCTGAACGATCTGTATCGCCGCGTGATCAACCGTAACAACCGTCTGAAACGCCTGCTGGATCTGGCTGCGCCGGACATCATCGTGCGCAACGAAAAGCGTATGCTGCAAGAAGCGGTAGACGCCCTGCTGGATAACGGCCGTCGCGGTCGTGCCATCACCGGTTCCAACAAACGTCCTCTGAAATCTTTGGCCGACATGATCAAAGGTAAGCAGGGTCGTTTCCGTCAGAACCTGCTCGGTAAACGCGTTGACTACTCCGGCCGTTCCGTAATCACCGTAGGTCCATACCTGCGCCTGCATCAGTGCGGTCTGCCTAAAAAGATGGCGCTGGAGCTGTTCAAACCGTTCATCTACGGCAAGTTGGAGCTGCGTGGCCTGGCCACCACCATCAAAGCCGCCAAGAAAATGGTTGAGCGTGAAGAAGCCGTCGTTTGGGATATCCTGGACGAAGTGATCCGCGAACACCCGGTACTGCTGAACCGTGCACCAACCCTGCACCGTTTGGGTATCCAGGCGTTTGAACCGGTTCTGATCGAAGGTAAAGCGATCCAGCTGCACCCGCTGGTTTGTGCGGCCTATAACGCCGACTTCGATGGTGACCAGATGGCCGTTCACGTACCGCTGACGCTGGAAGCCCAGCTGGAAGCGCGTGCGCTGATGATGTCCACCAACAACATCCTGTCCCCTGCGAACGGCGAGCCAATCATCGTTCCTTCTCAGGACGTTGTACTGGGTCTGTACTACATGACCCGCGACTGTGTTAACGCCAAGGGCGAAGGCATGGTGCTGAACGGTTCCAAAGAAGCTGAGCGTGTTTACCGCGCCGGCCTGGCGTCTCTGCATGCGCGCGTTAAAGTGCGTATCACCGAAGACGTCAAAAACGCCGAAGGCGAATGGACTTCTCAGACCAGCATCATCGACACCACCATCGGCCGCGCCATCCTGTGGATGATCGTACCGAAAGGTCTGCCGTACGCGATCGTTAACCAGCCTTTGGGCAAGAAAGCGATCTCCAAGATGCTGAACACCTGTTACCGCATCCTGGGCCTGAAGCCGACCGTTATCTTTGCTGACCAGATCATGTACACCGGTTTTGCTTACGCAGCCCGTTCCGGCGCTTCCGTAGGTATCGACGACATGGTTATCCCGGCCAAGAAAGCGGAGATCATCGAAGAAGCGGAAACCGAAGTTGCCGAGATCCAGGAGCAGTTCCAGTCTGGTCTGGTTACCGCCGGCGAACGCTACAACAAAGTGATCGATATCTGGGCTGCAGCGAACGAACGCGTTGCGAAAGCGATGATGGAAAACCTGTCGGTAGAAGACGTGGTTAACCGTGACGGCGAAGTGGAACAGCAAGTTTCCTTCAACAGCATCTTTATGATGGCCGACTCCGGTGCGCGTGGTTCCGCCGCTCAGATTCGTCAGCTGGCCGGTATGCGTGGTCTGATGGCGAAGCCGGACGGCTCCATCATCGAAACGCCAATCACCGCGAACTTCCGTGAAGGTCTGAACGTACTCCAGTACTTCATCTCCACCCACGGTGCTCGTAAAGGTCTGGCGGATACCGCACTGAAAACCGCGAACTCCGGTTATCTGACCCGTCGTCTGGTTGACGTGGCGCAGGATCTGGTTGTGACCGAAGACGACTGTGGCACCCACGACGGCATCCTGATGACTCCGGTTATCGAAGGTGGCGACGTGAAAGAGCCGCTGCGTGAACGCGTTCTGGGCCGTGTGACGGCAGAAGACGTCCTCAAGCCGGGTACGGCGGACATTCTGGTGCCACGCAACACCCTGCTGAACGAGAAGGCGTGTGACCTGTTGGAAGAGAACTCTGTCGACAGCGTTAAAGTCCGTTCCGTGGTGAGCTGTGAAACCGACTTTGGTGTGTGCGCAAACTGCTACGGTCGCGACCTGGCACGTGGCCACATCATCAACAAAGGTGAAGCCATCGGCGTTATCGCGGCACAGTCCATCGGTGAGCCGGGTACACAGCTGACGATGCGTACGTTCCACATCGGTGGTGCGGCATCTCGTGCGGCTGCTGAATCCAGCATCCAGGTGAAAAACAAGGGTAGCATCAAGCTGAGCAACGCGAAGTTCGTTATGAACGCTGCGGGCAAGCTGGTGATCACCTCGCGTAACACCGAACTGAAACTGATCGACGAATTCGGCCGTACCAAAGAAAGCTACAAGGTGCCTTACGGTGCCGTGATGGGCAAAGGCGACGGTGAAGAAGTTAACGGCGGCGAAACCGTCGCTAACTGGGATCCGCACACCATGCCGGTCATCAGTGAAGTCAGCGGCTTCATTCGCTTCGCGGACATGGTCGACGGCCAGACCATTACTCGCCAGACCGACGAACTGACCGGTTTGTCCTCTCTGGTAGTTCTGGACAGCGCAGAGCGTACCGGTAGCGGTAAAGACCTGCGTCCGGCACTGAAAATCGTTGACGCTCAGGGCGAAGACGTATTGATCCCAGGCACCGATATGCCTGCTCAATACTTCCTCCCGGGCAAAGCGATCGTTCAGCTGGAAGACGGCATTCAGATCGGTGCGGGTGATACCCTGGCGCGTATTCCTCAGGAATCCGGCGGTACCAAGGATATTACCGGTGGTCTGCCGCGCGTTGCCGACCTGTTCGAAGCACGTCGTCCGAAAGAGCCGGCAATCCTGGCTGAAATCAGCGGGATTATCTCGTTCGGTAAAGAGACCAAAGGCAAACGTCGCCTGGTGATCTCTCCGCTGGACGGCAGCGACGCTTACGAAGAGATGATTCCGAAATGGCGTCAGCTTAACGTGTTCGAAGGCGAAGTGGTGGAACGTGGCGACGTCGTATCCGACGGCCCAGAGTCTCCGCACGACATTCTGCGTCTGCGTGGCGTGCATGCGGTTACCCGCTACATCACCAACGAAGTGCAGGAAGTTTACCGTCTGCAAGGCGTTAAGATTAACGATAAGCACATCGAAGTTATCGTTCGTCAGATGCTGCGTAAAGGCACTATCGTTAGCGCTGGTGGCTCCGAGTTCCTGGAAGGCGAGCAGGCTGAAGTGTCTCGCGTCAAGATTGCCAACCGTCAGCTGGAAGCTGAAGGTAAGATCCCGGCAACCTTCTCGCGCGATCTGCTGGGTATCACCAAGGCTTCCTTGGCGACCGAGTCCTTCATCTCCGCTGCATCGTTCCAGGAAACGACGCGCGTTCTGACCGAAGCTGCCGTAGCCGGCAAGCGTGATGAACTGCGTGGCCTGAAAGAGAACGTCATCGTGGGCCGTCTGATCCCAGCCGGTACCGGTTACGCTTATCATCAGGATCGCATGCGTCGCCGTGCTCAGGGTGAAGCGCCGGTTGTTCCGCAAGTCAGCGCGGAAGAAGCGACGGCTAACCTGGCCGAGCTGCTCAACGCAGGCCTGGGCGGCAGCGACGACGAGTAATCGTCATCCGCGCCGCGGGCCCGGCATGCCGGGCCCATCGCCAGATAAACCGCCCCCTCGGGGGCGGTTTTTTTTCGCCTCATGCCGGGGCCGAGCAAACTTTGCTACTATGGTTACAGCAGAAATTGACCGGCGCTTTTTACCTGACAACCAAGGACAGTGCGAACATGGACAGCCTCATTACCTTCGAAAAATTGACGGCGCAACACCTGCCTTACCTGTATGAGATCCGCTTTTCCGTTGAGGAAAACCTGCTGCATCCGCATCAGATCCAGTATCTGCAGCGCAAACAGGCGCTGGAGGACATCAACCAGGGCGGCGGCTGGATCTGCAAGCATGGCGACGACTATGCCGGCGTTGGCTTCGGGCTATTCATCCCTGAACCGCTGATCGGCGGCCTGTTCGTGAAGCCGGAATACCAGTCGAAGGGGATCGGCTCCGCCTTGCTGGCACGGATCACTCACTGGATGTTTGAACACGGCGCCGAAGCGATCCACTTAACCACCGATCCCGGCTCCAAAGCCGAAGGCTTTTATCAACATCACGGCTGGGCCGTGGTCGGGCAGGATGAATTCGGCCAGGTCGAACTGGTGAAACGCCAAGAGGGTGACTGATGAAAATCAACGGATTGATGACGTTACTGCTGCTTTCGCTGTTCAGCGCGCCGCTGTATGCGGCCGTTGACTACTTTTACCTGAAGCCGCTCGACGGCGAGAAGATCAAGATAACCCGGCAGATGCTGGAGGCGATGCCGTCGCACACGATTAAAACCTCGACCAATTTCACCCCGGAAGATACGTTCACCGGCGTTGAGCTTGCGGAGCTGGTGAAAGCCTATCATCTGAAAGGCCAGTCGGTGCGCGCTTTCGCCTGGGATGATTACTCCTATTCGATGCCGATTGACGAGATGACTAAATACCGCGTGATCGTCGCCTATCAGCGCGGCGGCAAGCCGATCGACGTGGGGGAACTGGGGCCGTTCGCCATTATTTATCCGCGCG
Organism: Serratia sarumanii; assembly: GCF_029962605.1. Taxonomy (NCBI): domain Bacteria; kingdom Pseudomonadati; phylum Pseudomonadota; class Gammaproteobacteria; order Enterobacterales; family Yersiniaceae; genus Serratia; species Serratia sarumanii. The sequence continues at coordinate 268,341 of NZ_CP124750.1, forward strand.
ATAGCTACGCCGAGCTGAATAACCTGGATGTGAACGCGAAAACCGTCTGGCAAGTTAAACGGTTGGAGCTGAAATAAGATGAGCAAAAAACTGATCGGTACTCTTATCGCGTTGGTTGCCATCTTCTCCTTATTGATTTTGTTGATTGCCATTAACTTCGGCGGCGTAAAAGAACGCTATAAGCAGATCGAGCCCAATCTGGACAACTACTCGGTGGCCGAGATCCTCTTTCTGGCGTTTGAAAGAACCAAAACCGCGCTGCTGCTCAGTGAAAACAACGACTACGACGCCTTCCAGATCAAAAAGAAAATCTTCTACTCGAAGATTCAGATCCTGGAGAGCCGTTCTACCTTCAGCGACTCTTTTTATTACGACGACGAGTTCATCAAGAATGTTGCGCTGCTGAAGCAGCAGTACCGCACGTTGGACGATCTCTCCGCCGGCTTGCTGGTGGGGCAGAAAAACAAGGCGGACATTCTCTCTTATATGGATGATATCGAGGGCACGCTGGTCGATATCCAGGAAATTATTTATCGGATACAGATTAAAAACTTTACCGAAGTGAAAGGCATCATCCAGGAGAATTCGAGTAAAGCCGAGATGTTCGCCCTCTTTTCGTTGATTTTGGTGTTTCTGATGATGTTCCTGGTGCTGAGAAATGCCTTCTCGTTAAAAGAGATCATCAAGAACAAGAACATCTTTATCTCTTCCATCTACCACGAGATCGCCGGCTCGACTCAGGCCATCGTCATTGCCGCGGATATCATGGAGCACGAGCTGGCGCAGGAAGAGTTGAAAAAAGAAGCCCGCCTGATCTCCTATCACGGCAATAAGATCGCCGAACAAACGCGCGAGGTGATGGATTATTCGCGGCTTGAGATGGGGGAAGTCAAAATCAATATTTCCACCTTCCGGCTGAATGAGGTGGTGGACGATGCCGTAACCGGCATCGGCGCCGGGCGCGGCAATCGTCTCGTGATTCACCGTTCGTCTTATGCCGGCCTGATTGGTTCTGATAAATACAAGCTCTACCGAATATTGGCCAACCTGCTCAGCAACGCGGACAAATTTACCCACCGCGGCGCGATAACCCTTAACGTGAAGGTATGTCACGGCAATCTGTATTTGCGGGTAAAAGACACCGGCATCGGGTTTAACGTCAAAAATCTGGATCGGTTGTATAAGGCGTTCAATCAGGGGGTGGAAAGGGAAACGCGGCAGGGGTTGGGGCTGGGGCTGACCATTATCAAAAATTACGTCACGACGATGAAAGGTACCATTAAAGCCAAATCCGTCGAAGGAGTGGGCTCATCGTTTTTGATCCGCATCCCGGTCAAACTAATTAAAGAATAGGTTCGACAGCAGCAGCGAGGAGATAATCAGCGGCTTGGTCGGTTTTTCCACCAGATGTACGTCATAGTGCAGGATCATATCGCCGATGTTTTTCTCGTAGTGATTCAGCTGGCCGGTCAGAATGATGATGCGGGCGTGCGGATCGAGGGCGTCTTTAATTTTCTTCACAACGCGTTCGGAGGTCTCGCCGAAATCCAACAGCCAGTCCAGAATAAACGCCTCAAAGGACTGCTGTTCCAGCGCGGCCAGCATGGCGTCCGCCGTCTGAAAGGTCTCAGTCTCGATGCCGTATCGGCTGGCGATCTTCTTCAACAGTTCGAGAATATCCCCATCATTGTCCAGGATCGCGATACGCGGGGCCGGCAGAAAGTCTATCTTGTTGACTTTGTACAGCGGAGCCTCGGCGGCATGTTCCCGATTGGTGTTGATGATGAAAAGATCGTCTTTTTTGCAGGCGTAGGTTTCGTCGTTGTCCGCTTGCGTGACCGGGCGCTCGTCAACCTCAATATTGCAGCGCTTGTGAATGCTGTTCATGATAAAGACGGCGTTATGCGTCCTTTGGCCGGCAAACGGCTCGTTGAAGTACTGAAATACCTTTTTGACTTCATCGAGGGTGATGCCTCTTTTGCCATCCAGCTTCTGTTTGGCGCTGTTGTACTGAAGGTTCAGTATGTTGGCCATCGTGGAGGCATGCTTTCTGTCGCCAACTCCTTTCAGAGTGAGCAACGCGCTGATTGCATCGATGTAATTTGGCGTTTTCTTCATGACAACCTTGGCTTTTTTTGATGTTGACCGCGAGCGCTGAAAAACCTGCGCGAGGACCCGTGCTGGATTATAGATGATGACTGGGGGTTGCAGCGATATCAGTTTGATTTTGCTTGTCAAACTCAAAATACACTCGATGCAAAATAAAAAAACACTCAAAAGACATTCACATTTAATCGTTTGTATGGTTAATTAGCGCACATACTGTGTGATTCGCGTCCTGGGGGGGTGCCAGTCTCACAAAATAAACCGCCTGCTCTTGTCCGTAAGCAGGGAGCAGGCGGCAAAAAGATCCGCGGCCAACACCAGGGCCAATGGCAGCACCGGGGATGACCACTCGAATCTCTCTTCGTCGCTGTACCTTCTTATCCTCGTTCCCACTTTTCTGCCGCCACAGCGCTCTATGAGTATCACTCCTGAGTGAGTGCCGCACATCGTTATGCCATCTTTCTGACTGCCCATTAGCCGACAAGGCAATCTGCCCGTACGCCCTTACCGGCCGCGATACGCCATATGCGCGTTGCCGCGGACGAGGGCCCGGCGTCGCGCAAGAGAAGCTCCGGCGCGATCCGGGATGGGATAAGGCGGGGCCATCGAGAGGGTGACGGCCCCGGCCGACGCCGGGTTTGGCGGTCGGCAAGGTCACTATAGCCGGGGAGGTTACCGGCGCCAGCGCCGGCGTTCGGCATTGCGCGGCCGCTCCAGCGTTTTCTTCACGCGGCGGTAAACGTTGCCGCTTATTGCGTGCTGCGTCCCAGATAACCGTCCCAGTCTTTCCACACCGGCTGCAGCCCGGCGTTGCTGATGGCCTCGGCGACCTGCTGTGGCGTGCGGCCGTCGTGCGGCTCGAACTGTTCCAACTCCGGCGGCACGTCGTCGGCATAGCCGCCGGGCTGCGTCTTGGATCCGGCGCTGACGCTGTTGATCGCCACCGGGATCATGTGATCGCGGAAGTACGGCGACTCACGCGTAGACAGCGACAGCTCAACGTCCGGCGCGAACAGCCGGAAGGCGCAGATCAGCTGCACCAACTGAGGCTCGCTCATGATCGACGCCGGCTCAATGCCGCCGGCGCAGGGGCGCAGACGCGGGAACGAGATCGAGTAGCGGCTCTGCCAGTAGGTTTGCTGCAGGTAGAACAGATGTTCCGCCAGCAGGTAGCAGTCGGTGCGCCAGCTGTTGGACAGGCCGATCAACGCACCGAGGCCGATCTTGTCGATCCCGGCGCGCCCCAGGCGATCCGGCGTGGCCAGGCGCCAATGAAAATCCTGCTTCTGCCCGCGCAGATGGTGCTGCAGATAGGTGGCCGGATGGTAGGTTTCCTGATACACCAGCACGCCGTCCAGGCCCAGCGCTTTCAGTTCGGCGTACTCGTCCTGCGCCAGCGGCTGCACTTCCATCATCAGCGAGCTGAAGTGGCGGCGGATAGCCGGAATGTGCTGACGGAAATAGTCCATGCCAACCTTGCTCTGATGTTCGCCGGTGACCAGCAACAGGTGCTCGAACCCCAGCGCCTTGATGGCTTCGCACTCGCGTGCGATCTCCGCCGCGTCCAGCGTTTTGCGCTTGATGCGGTTGCTCATCGAAAAGCCGCAGTAGGTGCAGTCGTTGGCGCACAGGTTAGAAAGGTACAGCGGCACATAGAAGCTGACGACGTTGCCGAAGCGCTGACGGGTCAGCTGCTGCGCGCGCTGCGCCAGCGGTTCCAGATACGGCGCGGCGGCGGGGGAGATCAGCGCCATAAAGTCGTCGCGCGTCAGCTTGTCGGCGGTCAACGCGCGTTCCACGTCGCGTGCGGTTTTGCCGTTGATGCGCAGCGTAATGTCGTCCCAATCCAGCTGTTGCCAGCGGCTACTGAAATCGTCGGCCATCACTGCGTCTCCTCTGGTTGGCTGAGGAAGGCGGTCAGCGGGCTGGAGGCGGCCGCACCGCGCTGGCTGGCACCCAATCCGGCGCTGCGCGCCAGCTCGCCGGCCTCCAGCGCCAGGCGAAACGCCCGTGCCATTTGCACCGGGTCGCGCGCTACGGCGATGGCGGTATTCACCAGCACCGCGTCGGCGCCCAGCTCCATCGCTTCCAGCGCGTGGCTCGGCGCGCCGATGCCGGCGTCGACCACCACCGGCACCTTGGCCTGCTCGATGATGATCTCGAGGAAGTCACGGGTGCGCAGACCGCGGTTGGAGCCGATAGGGGCGCCGAGCGGCATCACCGCCGCGCAACCCACCTCTTCCAGCCGTTTGCACAGCACCGGATCGGCGCCGCAGTAGGGCAGCACCACAAAACCGTCTTTCACCAGCGTTTCCGCCGCCTTCAACGTTTCTATCGGATCCGGCAGCAGGTATTTCACATCGGGATGGATCTCCAGCTTCACCCAGTGGGTGCCGAGCGCTTCGCGCGCCAGCCGGGCGGCGAACACCGCTTCGGCGGCCGTTTTGGCGCCGGAGGTGTTGGGCAATAGCCTTACGCCCAGCCGCTGCAGCGGCGCCAAAATGGCGTCGTTGCCGCCGCGCAGATCGACGCGCTTCATGGCCATGGTCACCAGCTGTGAGCCGGAGGCCGCCAGCGCCTCCAGCATCAACGCCGGGGTGGCGAACTTGCCGGTGCCGGTGAACAGGCGCGAGGTAAAAGTGGTATCGGCGATTTTCAGCATGTCAGCCTCCGGCGATCGCTTGAAACAGCAAAATGTCGTCACCGTCCTGCACCTGATGGTCGGCCCAGTCGGCGCGCGGGATGATGGTTTGGTTGATCGCCAGCGCGGTGCCCGGCTGGTGGCGTTCCAGCTGGGTCAGCAGGGCGGCGACGCTGAGCGGCTGCGCCAGCTCCAGAGGTTGGTCGTTCAGACGGATCTTCATGCCGCGCCTCCGCATACCGGGCAGGCGCGGGCCTGGCTCAGTTGCAGCGTGCTCCAGCTCTGCTGCTTGCCGTCGAACAGCCGCAGCTTGCCGCTGAGGGAGGAAGGCATACCGGCCAACATCTTGATGGCTTCCAGCGCTTGCAGAGTGCCGATCACGCCCACCACCGGGCCGAGCACCCCGGCGGTGCGGCAGTTGCGCTGCGGCTCTTCCTGCTCCGGGTACAGGCAGGCGTAGCAGCCGTGCGCATAGGGCGGCTCGAGCACCAGCAACTGGCCGCTGAAACCGACCGCGCTGCCGCTGATCAGCGGCTTGGCGGCGGCGATGCAGGCGGCATTGACCTCATGACGGGTCGCCATATTGTCGCAGCAGTCCAGCACCAGATCGGCGCGGGCGACCGCGTCGCGCAGCGCTTGCCCCTGCAGCCGCTGCGCCAGCGGGATGGATTCCACCAACGGGTTCAGCGCCTGCAGGTGGCGTTGCGCCAGCGCCGCCTTGCCGGTGGCGGTATCGGCGCTGCGGTAGAGGATTTGCCGCTGCAGGTTGGTGACATGCAGCTGGTCGTCGTCGGCCAGCAGCAGCGTGCCGACGCCGGCAGCGGCCAGATACAGCGAAGCCGGGGAACCGAGCCCGCCCAAACCGACGATCAGCACCGTGGCGCGCTTGAGCCTCTCCTGGCCTTCCGGGCCGACGTCCTCCAGCAGCAGCTGGCGGCTGTAGCGCAGGAATTCCTGATCGTTAAGCATCGTTCGGATCCTCGCCTTCGATCAGCCGCAATAGCTCGGCCGTCGCCGCGCGCCAGTCCGGCGCCTGGGTGATGGCGCTGACCACCGCCACGCTGCCGACGCCGCACGCCAGCACTGCCGGTACGCGATCGATGCTGATCCCGCCGATCGCCACCGTCGGGTAATCCGCCAGGCCGGCGATGTGGCGTTTCAACTCCGCCAGCCCCTGCGGCGCCGAAGGCATGTCTTTGGTTTGGGTGGGGAAGATGTGCCCCAGCGCGATGTAGGAAGGTTTCACCGCCAGCGCGCGTGCCAACTCGGCGTCGTCATGGGTGGACACGCCCAGCCGCAGCCCGGCGCGGTGAATGGCCGCCAGATCGGTGGTATCGAGATCCTCCTGGCCCAGATGCACGCCGTAAGCGCCGTGCTTGATCGCCAGCCGCCAGTAGTCGTTGATGAACAGCCGCGCCTGATAACGCTGGCCCAGCGCGATGGCGGCGGCGATATCCGCTTCGACCTGCTCGTCAGGCAGGTCCTTGATGCGCAGCTGGATGGTGGTGACGCCGGCCTCCAGCAGGCGAGCGATCCATTCCACGCTGTCGACAACCGGGTAAAGCCCCAGCTTGTGGGGCGTAGCCGGGAAGGGGGTCGTGATATCAGTCATTGCTTGTCTCCTCTTGCAGGGTGCCGGCGCTGTGATACAGCTCGCTGCCGCGGGCGCGGAACTCGGCGGACATTTTCTCCATGCCGGTCAGCTGCACTTCGATCGGCTTGGCGGCTTCCTGGGCCGCGGCGTAGTCGCGCACCTCCTGCGAAATTTTCATCGAGCAGAATTTCGGCCCGCACATCGAGCAGAAGTGGGCGACCTTGCCGGACTCCTGCGGCAGGGTTTCGTCGTGATAGGCGCGGGCGGTGGCCGGATCGAGCGCCAGATTGAACTGATCTTCCCAGCGGAATTCGAAACGCGCCTTGGACATGGCGTTATCGCGGATCTGCGCGCCCGGATGGCCTTTGGCCAGATCGGCGGCGTGAGCGGCGATCTTGTAGGTGATCAGGCCCTGCTTGACGTCCTCTTTGTTCGGCAGGCCGAGGTGTTCTTTCGGCGTGACGTAACACAACATGGCGCAGCCGAACCAGCCGATCATTGCCGCGCCGATGCCGGAGGTGAAATGGTCATAGCCCGGGGCGATATCGGTGGTCAGCGGGCCGAGGGTGTAGAACGGCGCTTCGTGGCAGTGTTCCAGCTCTTCGGTCATGTTGCGGCGGATCATCTGCATCGGCACGTGGCCCGGGCCTTCTATCATTACCTGCACGTCGTATTCCCAGGCGATTTTGGTCAGCTCGCCCAGCGTATGCAGCTCGGCGAACTGGGCTTCGTCGTTGGCGTCCTGAATCGAGCCGGGGCGCAGGCCGTCGCCGAGCGACAGCGAAACGTCGTAGGCGGCGCAGATCTCACAGATTTCACGGAAATGCTGATAGAGGAAGTTTTCCTGATGGTGCGACAGACACCATTTGGCCATGATCGAGCCGCCGCGCGACACGATGCCGGTCAGGCGTTTGGCGGTCATTGGCACGTAGCGCAGCAGCACGCCGGCGTGGATGGTGAAGTAGTCGACCCCTTGCTCCGCCTGTTCCAGCAGCGTATCGCGGAACATCTCCCAGGTGAGGTTTTCCGCCACGCCGTTGACCTTCTCCAGCGCCTGGTAGATCGGCACGGTGCCGATGGGCACCGGGCTGTTGCGCAGGATCCACTCGCGGGTTTCGTGAATATAGCGGCCGGTAGAGAGATCCATCACGGTGTCCGCGCCCCAGCGGGTGGACCACACCAGCTTCTCCACCTCTTCTTCGATCGACGACGTGACCGCCGAGTTGCCGATATTGGCGTTCACCTTCACCAGGAAATTGCGGCCGATGATCATCGGTTCCGCCTCCGGGTGATTGATGTTGGCGGGAATGATGGCGCGGCCGGCGGCCACTTCCTGGCGCACGAACTCCGGCGTGATGTTGTCCGGCAGATTGGCGCCCCAGCTCTGGCCCGGGTGCTGGTGGCGCAGCACCTCGCCGCGAATGCGCTCGCGCCCCATGTTTTCACGGATGGCGATGAACTCCATCTCCGGGGTGACGATACCGGCGCGGGCATAGTGCAGCTGGGTCACGCGCCTGCCCGGCAGCGCCTTGCGCGGCAGCGGCAGATGTTCGAAGCGCAGATGATCCAGCCCCTCGTCCGCCAGCCGCTGTTGGGTGAAGCCGGAGCTGGCGCCGCTGAGGGTAGTGGTATCGCCGCGCGCGTCGATCCAGCCGGCGCGCAGTTTGGCGAGACCGGCGTGCACGTCGAGCTTGGCCTGCGGATCGCCGTAGGGGCCGGCGGTGTCATACACCGGGATCGCCTCGTTGGGTTCATACTGCGGGTGGTCTTTGCTGCCGCCGAGCAGGGTCGGGCTGAGCTGAATTTCGCGCATCGGCACCTGGATATCGCTGCGCGAGCCTTGCAGATAGATACGGCGTGAGTTCGGGAAAGCCATGCCTTGCAGGGTGTCGATAAACTGCTGGGCGGCTTCGCGTTGCGCTTTACGGGCGCGCGGTGGATTAACGTTAGACATAGCAAGTTCCTACCAGTGTGTTGGGTTGGGAAAGTTGCTTGTCTGGAGCTCGGAGGGAGTAATGATGGTGGCCGATAAGGCAGGGCGCCCGCAAGGGGAAGGCCGTGCCTGTGGCGATAGATTACTCTTGTTCCCTTCGCGGGTATTAACCCGATCAGGTTCCGCGGATCCCGAATTAACGGTCTCAGCCTGGCTGATTCGATGAACAAATCAGGCGCTAGGCACTCCGACAAGATGCCCCCCAGTATAGGAGGGATAAGAAAAAAAACTATAAAATTTTAACGCGCCGGATCCGGCTGCGGTTGCTGCGCGGCTTCCGCCTCCAGCAGGATCAGCTTATCTTCCAGCGCAAAGCGCGCCGCCAGCGTTTCGCCGATATCCGACAAGGCCTGGTGGAATTCCAGACAAACCTCCTGATCGATATCCACTTCGGTATAGCGATCGTGGAACGCCATGATCTGTTCGGTATTGGCCCACAGCTTGGGGTAGATGTTCACCGCCAGCGACATTTTCGGACTGGCTGCGCCTTCCACTTGTTTGATAATTCTGTCATAGATATGAAAATGCCCTGCGGAGAGGTAATCCACCAGGTTGTGGCAAAAGTTCTCCAGCGCTTTTTCATTCAGCGGCGTATGCTTTTCTTTATTCGGTTTGAGGCCTACCAGCGTGCAGTAGGCGACCAGCAACTGCTTGCGGGCCTGAAGCCATTGATCAACTAATTCATTACTACCGCCAACGCGCTGAGTCAGCCTTTCCAAACGGTTGAGCATGTTTGACTCCGTGTAAGTAATAAAAGTAACCGGTAAGTTATTAAAATGTAACAAAGCCGATTCGTAGAGTGCCAGTGAAGCTGAGGTTGTGCAACAACGATATGGAACTTGCATTAACGGGCAATGAAAACGGCTGGTGGATCGTCAGCCATGAAAGCAAACTTTGGTTACCGAACGGTGAATTGCCGTCGGGGACGGCCGCCACCCTCGGGCTGCAGGGCCGTATGGCGCGCACCATCGGTGAGTGGGCGGGGGCGCCGGTTTGGCTGGTGCGCCAGGCGATGCCGCGGGAGATGGGCTCGGTGCGTCAGCTGTTGGATCTGGATCGCGGTCTGTTTCAGCTTGCCGGGCGCGGCGTGCAGCTGGCGGATTTCTACCGTTCACATCGCTATTGCGGCTACTGCGGCCATGAGATGCACCTCAGCCGCAGCGAGAGCGCCTGCCTGTGTGGCCACTGCAAAGAGCGCTACTATCCGCAGATTGCACCCTGCGTGATCGTCGCCATTCGGCGCGAGGATCAGATCCTGCTGGCGCAACACGTGCGCCATCGCGGCGGTATCCACACGGTGCTGGCCGGCTTCGTCGAAGTGGGCGAAACGTTGGAGCAGGCGGTAGCGCGCGAAGTGATGGAAGAGAGCAATATCGAAATCAAGAACCTGCGCTACGTCACTTCACAACCCTGGCCGTTCCCGCACTCGCTGATGATGGCCTTTATGGCCGATTACCATCAGGGGGAAATTCGTCACGATCCCAAGGAGCTGCTCAACGCCGGCTGGTATCGCTACGACCAGCTGCCGCTGTTGCCGCCGCCCGGTACCGTGGCGCGCCGGTTGATTGAGGACACCGTGGCGCTGTGCCGGGCAGAATAATGTACAATGGCCGGCAGATTATTAAGGGAGCCCCATAAATGACTGAGTTGAAGAACGATCGCTACCTGCGCGCGCTGTTGCGCCAGCCGGTGGATGTGACCCCCGTATGGATGATGCGCCAGGCCGGTCGTTATTTGCCGGAGTACAAGGCGACCCGCGCCCAGGCCGGTGATTTCATGTCGCTGTGCAAGAACGCGGAGCTGGCCTGCGAGGTCACGCTGCAGCCGCTGCGCCGCTATGCGCTGGACGCCGCCATCCTGTTCTCCGACATTCTCACCATTCCCGACGCCATGGGGCTCGGCCTGTACTTTGAAGCCGGCGAAGGCCCGCGTTTCAGCTCCCCTGTTACCTGCCGCGCCGACGTCGACAAGCTGCCGGTGTTCGATCCGGAAGTGGAGCTGGGCTATGTGATGAACGCGGTGCGCACCATTCGCCGCGAGCTGAAGGGCGAAGTGCCGCTGATCGGCTTTTCCGGCAGCCCGTGGACGCTGGCGACTTATATGGTCGAAGGCGGCAGCAGCAAAGCCTTCACCAAGCTGAAGAAGATGATGTATGCCGAACCGGCCACGCTGCATCTGTTGCTGGACAAGCTGGCAGACAGCGTGATCCTGTACCTCAATGCCCAGATCAAAGCCGGCGCGCAGTCGGTGATGGTGTTCGACACCTGGGGCGGCGTGCTGACCGGGCGCGACTACCGCGAGTTCTCTTTGCACTACATGCACAAGATCGTCGACGGGCTGCTGCGTGAAAACGACGGCCGCCGCGTGCCGGTGACGCTGTTCACCAAAGGCGGCGGGCAGTGGTTGGAGGCGATGGCCGCCACCGGCTGCGATGCGCTGGGGCTGGATTGGACCACCGACATCGCCGACGCGCGTCGGCGCGTCGGCGACAAAGTGGCGCTGCAGGGCAATATGGATCCGTCGATGCTGTATGCCTCTCCGGCGCGCATCGCGGAAGAAGTGGAGACCATTCTGGCCGGTTTCGGCCACGGCAACGGCCATGTGTTCAACCTGGGCCACGGCATCCATCAGGATGTGCCGCCGGAGCACGCCGGCGCCTTCGTCGAGGCGGTGCACGCGCACTCGGCGAAATACCACCGTTAAGGATTCGATGTGACCGATATGGCGGCCCTGCGCGCCGAACAGCTGCGGCGCGCGGCTGAAGTCATTCGCTACGACGATCTGCCGGCCGAACCGCCGGCCTTCATCGCCGGCGCCGACGTGGGCTTCGAGCAAGAAGGGGCGGTGACGCGCGCCGCCATCGCCATCCTGCGCTATCCGTCGCTGGAGCTGGTGGAGTATCAGGTGGCGCGCATCGCCACCGTCATGCCCTACATCCCGGGCTTCCTGTCGTTTCGCGAATACCCGGCGCTGTTGGCCGCCTGGGGGCAGCTGCGGCAGAAGCCGGGGCTGATCTTCGTCGATGGGCATGGCATTTCGCATCCGCGGCGTCTCGGCGTCGCCAGCCATTTCGGCCTGCTGGTCGATGTGCCGACCATCGGCGTGGCCAAGAAGCGCCTGTGCGGCAAATTCGCGCCGCTGGACGCCGCCGTCGGCGCGCTGGCGCCGCTGGAAGATAAGGGTGAACCGCTGGGCTGGGTGTGGCGCAGCAAGGCGCGTTGCAACCCGCTGTTCATCTCTACCGGCCATCGCGTGAGCGCCGACAGCGCGCTGGCGTGGGTGCAACGCTGCATGGCGGGCTACCGATTACCGGAGCCGACCCGCTGGGCCGACGCCATCGCGTCGCGCCGTCCGGCGTTTCAGCGTTGGTTGCAGCAGCATCCGGAGGTGTCGCCATGAGCGATTTCGGGTACACTGCGCCGCAGATAACGCGTAAGAGAGTAAAGCATGCTACGTAACCCGATTCATTTACGTCTGGAACGGCTCGAGGCCTGGCAACATTTGACCTTTATGGCCAGTTTGTGCGAGCGTATGTACCCGAATTACCAGATGTTCTGCAAACAGACCGAGTTCGGCGATCCGGCGGTTTATCGCCGCATTCTGGATTTGGTGTGGGAAACGCTGGTGGTGAAGGACGCCAAGGTCAACTTCGACAGCCAGCTCGAGAAGTTGGAAGAGGCGATTCCGTCGGCGGAAGATTACGATCTTTACGGCGTTTACCCGGCAATTGATGCCTGTATCGCATTAGGGGAACTGATCCATTCGCGGCTCGGCGGGGAGACGCTGGAGCACGCCATCGCCATCAGCGAAACATCGATTCGCACCGTGGCGATGTTGGAAATGACCCAAGCCGGTAAGGAAATGACCGACGAAGAGTTGGAAAGTTTGCCTGCGGTAGAGGAAGAATGGGACATTCAATGGGAAATTTTCCGCCTGTTGGACGCCTGTGAAGAGCGCGATATAGACCTGATCAAGGGGCTGCGATCCGACCTGCGAGAGGCCGGTGTCAGCAACATCGGGATAAATTTAGCGCAATAAGGCAACAAAACGTGATTTAACGCCTGATTTGTCATGCCTTAAGGCTTCACATCCGCACCCTGTCTGGTCTACATTTGGGGGGCGTAAAAAAAGTGGCTATCGGTGCGTGTATGCAGGAGAGTGCTGTCAATCGGCATATCCGTCGCACTCGATGCTTTGCAAACGATAAACACACTGTAAGGATAACTTATGAACAAGACTCAACTGATTGATGTAATCGCGGACAAGGCTGACCTTTCCAAAGCACAAGCTAAACTGGCTCTGGAATCCACCCTGGCTGCTATTACTGAGTCTCTGAAAGAAGGTGATGCAGTACAATTGGTTGGCTTCGGTACTTTCAAAGTAAACCATCGTAGCGAGCGCACTGGCCGCAACCCACAGACTGGCAAAGAAATCAAAATCGCAGCAGCCAACGTGCCTGCGTTCGTTTCTGGCAAAGCACTGAAAGACGCTGTTAAATAAGACCGCGCCTCGGTGAAAAGAATAAACAGGGGGGCGATGGCGCCCCTTTTGTTTGCTCGTCGGGCGCTCATGGCCGTTGGCATCGCCGTCGGCCTGAGTGCCTGCAGTTTCCATTCCGATATCCCCAGCTTTACCGCCAGCGGCTTCGTGGCCGATCAGGGTGTGATACGCCTGTGGCGTAAAGACGATGAGCAACATCGTCCGCAGGTGTTGGTCAGCGTCTACAGCCCTTACCGTGGTCCGGGTACCATCACCACGCTGTACACCTATCAGGGCGACGTGCTGCGCCAAATCAAACGCAACGATGCCGACGGCGATCGAGATTCCATTCAGCTGCGCTTTGCCGACGACGGCACGGTGAGCTTTATGCAGCGCCAGTTGGCGACACGCCGCGAACCGTTGACCAGCGATGAAATCGCTCTGTACCAATATCAGGCGCGGCGGATCCTTGAAGTGAGCAATGCGCTGCGCGCCGGCAAGGTGAAATTGCTGCAGGGGCGCTGGATGCAGGGCGAGGTGCAAACCTGCGACGGCCAACGCATGAAACCGGGGCTGGATGCCGCCTCCATCGTTTGGATCGAGAAACGCGCCCGCAGCAGTAGCCGGCCGGTGAGCGTCGCCTGGCTGGAAGCGCCCGAAGGCAGCGAACTGCTGCTGGTGGCGAACGACGACTTCTGCAGCTGGGAACCGAAAGAAGACCAGCTGTAAAAAAGGCCCCGCGCTGCGGAGCCTCCCATCATGACCTTAGACGGCCAAATCACTTGCCGCGCGCAATCGCGCGATAACCGATATCTTTGCGGCAGAAGCTGCCCGGCCACTGAATGCCTTCCGCCAGCTGGTAGGCGCGTTGCTGCGCCTGCGCCACGGTGTCGCCCAGCGCCGTTACGCACAGCACGCGGCCGCCGCTGGTGACGACGTCATCGCCCTGCAGGCGCGTACCGGCATGGAAGACCTTGCCGTCGGCGCTTTCCTGCTGCGGCAACCCCTGGATCACTTCGCCGTTGCGATAGTCCCCCGGATAACCGCCGGCCGCCAGCACTACGCCGAGCGCAGGGCGTTCGTCCCAGTCGGAGCTTTTCTCGTTCAGGCGGCCTTCGGCACCCGCCAGGCACAGTTCCACCAGATCGGAACGCAGGCGCAGCATGATCGGCTGGGTTTCGGGATCGCCAAAACGACAGTTGAATTCGATCACCTTCGGCTGGCCATCGGCGGCGATCATCAGGCCGGCGTACAGGAAGCCGACGTAGGTGTTGCCTTCCGCCGCCATGCCGCGCACCGTCGGCCAGATCACCTGATCCATGGCGCGCCGGTGGATTTCGTCGGTCACGACCGGCGCCGGGGAGTAAGCTCCCATGCCGCCGGTGTTCGGGCCGGTGTCGCCGTCGCCGACGCGCTTGTGGTCCTGGCTGGTGGCCATTGGCACCACGTTCTCGCCGTCGACCATCACGATGAAGCTGGCTTCTTCGCCGTCGAGGAACTCTTCCACCACGATGCGATGACCGGCGTCGCCGAAGGCGTTGCCGGCCAGCATGTCTCGCACCGCCTCTTCCGCTTCCTGCAGCGTCATCGCGACGATCACGCCTTTACCGGCCGCCAGGCCATCGGCCTTGATGACGATCGGTGCACCTTTGCGGCGCACATAGGCCAGCGCCGGCTCCACCTCGGTAAAGTTTTCATATTCGGCGGTCGGGATGCGGTGGCGCGCCAGGAAATCTTTGGTGAAGGCTTTGGAGCCTTCGAGCTGCGCGGCGGCCTGCGACGGGCCGAAGATTTTCAAACCGGCGGCCTGGAAGGCATCGACCACGCCGATCACCAGCGGCGCTTCCGGCCCGACGATGGTCAGACCGATGTCATGGCTCTGGGCGAAAGCGACCAGGGCAGGGATGTCGGTGGCGGCGATCGCCACGTTTTCCAGATTGGCTTCCAGCGCGGTGCCGGCATTGCCCGGCGCAACGTAGACTTTATCCGCCAGCGGAGACTGGGCGGCTTTCCAGGCCAGCGCGTGCTCGCGCCCGCCGTTGCCGATAATCAAAATGTTCATCAGGGGCTCCACGAATGGCGTGCGCCGGAGCGCACGCGGCAAAAGGAATTAATGGCGGAAGTGACGCATGTCGGTAAAGATCATGGCGATGCCGTGTTCGTTGGCGGCGGCGATCACTTCGTCGTCGCGGATCGAGCCGCCCGGCTGGATCACGCAGGTGATGCCGACCGCCGCCGCGGCATCGATGCCGTCGCGGAACGGGAAGAAGGCGTCGGAGGCCATGGCAGACCCTTTCACTTCCAGCCCTTCATCGCCCGCTTTGATGCCGGCGATCTTGGCGGAGTAAACGCGGCTCATCTGGCCAGCGCCTATGCCGATGGTCATGTTGTCACGTGCATAAACGATGGCGTTGGATTTCACGAACTTGGCCACTTTCCAGCAGAACAGCGCGTCGCGCAGTTCCTGTTCGGTCGGCTGACGCTCGGATACCACACGCAGATCGGCGGCGGTTACCATGCCCAGATCGCGATCCTGCACCAGCAGGCCGCCGTTGACGCGCTTGAAGTCCAGCCCCGCCACGCGTTGCTGCCACTGGCCGCAGGCCAGCACGCGCACGTTCTGCTTGGCGGCCAGCAGGGAGCGCGCTTCCTGGGTGACGTTTGGCGCGATGATCACTTCCACGAACTGGCGGCTGATGATCGCCTGCGCGGTGGCGGCATCCAGCTCGCGGTTAAAGGCGATGATGCCGCCAAAGGCGGAGGTCGGGTCGGTTTGGTAAGCGCGCTCGTAGGCGGCCAGGATGTCATCGCCGATCGCCACGCCGCAAGGGTTGGCGTGTTTGACGATCACGCAGGCCGGCTCGGCGAACTCTTTCACGCATTCCAGCGCGGCGTCGGTATCGGCGATGTTGTTATAAGACAGCGCCTTGCCCTGCAGCTGTTCGGCGGTCGCGACGGACGCTTCCTTTACCTCTTCTTCTATATAGAAGGCGGCCTGCTGGTGGCTGTTCTCACCGTAGCGCATATCCTGCTTCTTGATGTAGTTGAGGTTCAGGGTGCGCGGGAAGCGGCCGGACGGCTGCTCGGTCTCGCCATGGTACGCCGGCACCAGCGCGCCGAAGTAGTTGGCGATCATGCTGTCGTAGGCGGCGGTGTGCTCGAAGGCCTTGATGGCGAGATCGAAGCGGGTGGCATAGCGCAGCGAGCCGTCGTTGTTGTCCATCTCGGTAATGATGGCGGCGTAGTCGCTGCTCTTCACCACGATGGCGACGTCTTTATGGTTCTTGGCGGCGGAGCGCACCATGGTCGGGCCGCCGATATCGATATTCTCGACTGCGTCTTCCAGCGAGCAATCCGGGCGCGCCACGGTTTGGGCGAACGGGTACAGATTGACGACCACCATGTCGATAGGCTGGATGTCATGCTGAGTCATGACGGCGTCGTCCTGTCCGCGGCGGCCGAGAATACCGCCGTGAACTTTCGGGTGCAGGGTCTTTACTCGTCCGTCCATCATCTCCGGGAAGCCGGTGTAGTCGGAAACTTCGGTAACGGGCAGACCGGCGTCTGCCAGCAGGCGAGCGGTGCCGCCGGTGGAGAGCAGTTCAACGCCGCGCTGGGAAAGCGCTTCGGCGAATTCAACGATACCGGCTTTGTCAGACACGCTGAGCAGGGCCCGGCGGATTGGACGAGGTTGTTGCATGGTTTTATCCCTTGGCTTTGAGTCGCAATTAAAGAGCGTTACGTGAATGTCCACCTCGTTCTCTCTATAAGGAAAGGTTTTTGCCTTATAAAGGGAGGGGCAGGCGCATATTCAGGTAACGCCCCCATAAAAAGGGGGATCGTTTCGTCGCGGGGAATTGTAGCGAAAACGTTTGCGTGGCGCTCGTAAATTTTCCGTGCAAATCGCATCTGTGGATAACACTGTGTGCAAGTGGGTATAAGGCGGGGTTTTGCTGTGGAATGCAGCGAACGATCGTTTTTGCGGAAAATACCTGTTGCGGCCTGCGAGGAACTCCCTATAATGCGCCTCCATCGACACGGAACATGTGAACAACTTCACAGAGTATCCGGGGGTCGCAGAGAAAAAATCCTGAAAATTAGGGTTGACTCTGAAAGAGGAAAGCGTAATATACGCCACCTCGAGTTAGCAAGCGAAAGCGCCTAACTCACTGCTCTTTAACAATTTATCAGACAATCTGTGTGGGCACTCCACAAGACGATATCCAGCATCCTCGGATGCAAAAAAATATCAAGTCTTGAAGAGTGACTAACTGAAGTAAAATTCATGCAGTAAATCTTTGAGCATCGCTTCTCGAGTGGAAGCACATCAAGCTTTTAATTGAAGAGTTTGATCATGGCTCAGATTGAACGCTGGCGGCAGGCTTAACACATGCAAGTCGAGCGGTAGCACAGGGGAGCTTGCTCCCTGGGTGACGAGCGGCGGACGGGTGAGTAATGTCTGGGAAACTGCCTGATGGAGGGGGATAACTACTGGAAACGGTAGCTAATACCGCATAACGTCGCAAGACCAAAGAGGGGGACCTTCGGGCCTCTTGCCATCAGATGTGCCCAGATGGGATTAGCTAGTAGGTGGGGTAATGGCTCACCTAGGCGACGATCCCTAGCTGGTCTGAGAGGATGACCAGCCACACTGGAACTGAGACACGGTCCAGACTCCTACGGGAGGCAGCAGTGGGGAATATTGCACAATGGGCGCAAGCCTGATGCAGCCATGCCGCGTGTGTGAAGAAGGCCTTCGGGTTGTAAAGCACTTTCAGCGAGGAGGAAGGTGGTGAGCTTAATACGTTCATCAATTGACGTTACTCGCAGAAGAAGCACCGGCTAACTCCGTGCCAGCAGCCGCGGTAATACGGAGGGTGCAAGCGTTAATCGGAATTACTGGGCGTAAAGCGCACGCAGGCGGTTTGTTAAGTCAGATGTGAAATCCCCGGGCTCAACCTGGGAACTGCATTTGAAACTGGCAAGCTAGAGTCTCGTAGAGGGGGGTAGAATTCCAGGTGTAGCGGTGAAATGCGTAGAGATCTGGAGGAATACCGGTGGCGAAGGCGGCCCCCTGGACGAAGACTGACGCTCAGGTGCGAAAGCGTGGGGAGCAAACAGGATTAGATACCCTGGTAGTCCACGCTGTAAACGATGTCGATTTGGAGGTTGTGCCCTTGAGGCGTGGCTTCCGGAGCTAACGCGTTAAATCGACCGCCTGGGGAGTACGGCCGCAAGGTTAAAACTCAAATGAATTGACGGGGGCCCGCACAAGCGGTGGAGCATGTGGTTTAATTCGATGCAACGCGAAGAACCTTACCTACTCTTGACATCCAGAGAACTTTCCAGAGATGGATTGGTGCCTTCGGGAACTCTGAGACAGGTGCTGCATGGCTGTCGTCAGCTCGTGTTGTGAAATGTTGGGTTAAGTCCCGCAACGAGCGCAACCCTTATCCTTTGTTGCCAGCGGTTCGGCCGGGAACTCAAAGGAGACTGCCAGTGATAAACTGGAGGAAGGTGGGGATGACGTCAAGTCATCATGGCCCTTACGAGTAGGGCTACACACGTGCTACAATGGCGTATACAAAGAGAAGCGACCTCGCGAGAAGCAAGCGGACCTCATAAAGTACGTCGTAGTCCGGATTGGAGTCTGCAACTCGACTCCATGAAGTCGGAATCGCTAGTAATCGTAGATCAGAATGCTACGGTGAATACGTTCCCGGGCCTTGTACACACCGCCCGTCACACCATGGGAGTGGGTTGCAAAAGAAGTAGGTAGCTTAACCTTCGGGAGGGCGCTTACCACTTTGTGATTCATGACTGGGGTGAAGTCGTAACAAGGTAACCGTAGGGGAACCTGCGGTTGGATCACCTCCTTACCTAAAGATATTAGTTCGCGTGGCGTGCTCACACAGATTGTCTGATGAAAAAGTAACGAGCAGAAATACCTTTATAGGCTTGTAGCTCAGGTGGTTAGAGCGCACCCCTGATAAGGGTGAGGTCGGTGGTTCAAGTCCACTCAGGCCTACCACTTCTCGGAAGTGGAAAAGGTACTGCGCGTGACTGTATGGGGCTATAGCTCAGCTGGGAGAGCGCCTGCCTTGCACGCAGGAGGTCAGCGGTTCGATCCCGCTTAGCTCCACCATATAGTCCGGTATTTCACTACTTCAGAGTATATTGGCAACAGTATGCTGCGAAGTATTTTGCTCTTTAACAATCTGGAACAAGCTGAAAATTGAAACATGACGGCTGAAATTCATTCCTCCGTAGAAGTACCGGAATGAAGAGTAACCTGTCATAGAGTCTCTCAAATGTTTGCAGCGCGAACGATGGAAACATCTTCGGGTTGTGAGGTTAAGTGACTAAGCGTACACGGTGGATGCCTAGGCAGTCAGAGGCGATGAAGGGCGTGCTAATCTGCGAAAAGCGTCGGTAAGGTGATATGAACCGTTATAACCGGCGATACCCGAATGGGGAAACCCAGTGTGTTTCGACACACTATCATGTCATGAATACATAGTGGCATGAGGCGAACCGGGGGAACTGAAACATCTAAGTACCCCGAGGAAAAGAAATCAACCGAGATTCCCCCAGTAGCGGCGAGCGAACGGGGAGGAGCCCAGAACCTGAATCGGCTTGTGTGTTAGTGGAAGCGTCTGGAAAGTCGCGCAGCAAAGGGTGATAGCCCCGTACACTAAAATGCACAGGTCGTGAGTTCGATGAGTAGGGCGGGACACGTGACATCCTGTCTGAATATGGGGGGACCATCCTCCAAGGCTAAATACTCCTGACTGACCGATAGTGAACCAGTACCGTGAGGGAAAGGCGAAAAGAACCCCGGCGAGGGGAGTGAAATAGAACCTGAAACCGTGTACGTACAAGCAGTGGGAGCACCTTCGTGGTGTGACTGCGTACCTTTTGTATAATGGGTCAGCGACTTATATTTTGTAGCAAGGTTAACCGTATAGGGGAGCCGTAGGGAAACCGAGTCTTAACTGGGCGAATAGTTGCAAGGTATAGACCCGAAACCCGGTGATCTAGCCATGGGCAGGTTGAAGGTTGGGTAACACTAACTGGAGGACCGAACCGACTAATGTTGAAAAATTAGCGGATGACTTGTGGCTGGGGGTGAAAGGCCAATCAAACCGGGAGATAGCTGGTTCTCCCCGAAAGCTATTTAGGTAGCGCCTCGTGAACTCATCTTCGGGGGTAGAGCACTGTTTCGGCTAGGGGGCCATCCCGGCTTACCAAACCGATGCAAACTCCGAATACCGAAGAATGTTATCACGGGAGACACACGGCGGGTGCTAACGTCCGTCGTGAAGAGGGAAACAACCCAGACCGCCAGCTAAGGTCCCAAAGTCATGGTTAAGTGGGAAACGATGTGGGAAGGCACAGACAGCCAGGATGTTGGCTTAGAAGCAGCCATCATTTAAAGAAAGCGTAATAGCTCACTGGTCGAGTCGGCCTGCGCGGAAGATGTAACGGGGCTAAACCATGCACCGAAGCTGCGGCAGCGACGCTTAGGCGTTGTTGGGTAGGGGAGCGTTCTGTAAGCCGTTGAAGGTGGCCTGTGAGGGTTGCTGGAGGTATCAGAAGTGCGAATGCTGACATAAGTAACGATAAAGCGGGTGAAAAGCCCGCTCGCCGGAAGACCAAGGGTTCCTGTCCAACGTTAATCGGGGCAGGGTGAGTCGACCCCTAAGGCGAGGCTGAAAAGCGTAGTCGATGGGAAACAGGTTAATATTCCTGTACTTGGTGTTACTGCGAAGGGGGGACGGAGAAGGCTAGGCTGGCCGGGCGACGGTTGTCCCGGTTTAAGCGTGTAGGGGGTGTGACCTGGTAAATCCGGTTGCATACTAACCCTGAGGCGTGATGACGATGCACTACGGTGCAGAAGTAGTTGATGCCCTGCTTCCAGGAAAAGCCTCTAAGCTCCAGGTAACATTAAATCGTACCCCAAACCGACACAGGTGGTCAGGTAGAGAATACCAAGGCGCTTGAGAGAACTCGGGTGAAGGAACTAGGCAAAATGGTGCCGTAACTTCGGGAGAAGGCACGCTGGCATGTAGGTGAAGTCCCTTGCGGATGGAGCTGAAGCCAGTCGAAGATACCAGCTGGCTGCAACTGTTTAATAAAAACACAGCACTGTGCAAACACGAAAGTGGACGTATACGGTGTGACGCCTGCCCGGTGCTGGAAGGTTAATTGATGGGGTCAGCCGCAAGGCGAAGCTCTTGATCGAAGCCCCAGTAAACGGCGGCCGTAACTATAACGGTCCTAAGGTAGCGAAATTCCTTGTCGGGTAAGTTCCGACCTGCACGAATGGCGTAATGATGGCCAGGCTGTCTCCACCCGAGACTCAGTGAAATTGAACTCGCTGTGAAGATGCAGTGTACCCGCGGCAAGACGGAAAGACCCCGTGAACCTTTACTATAGCTTGACACTGAACATTGAGCCTTGATGTGTAGGATAGGTGGGAGGCTTTGAAGCGTGGACGCCAGTCTGCGTGGAGCCATCCTTGAAATACCACCCTTTAATGTTTGATGTTCTAACTCGGCCCCATAATCTGGGGTGAGGACAGTGTCTGGTGGGTAGTTTGACTGGGGCGGTCTCCTCCCAAAGAGTAACGGAGGAGCACGAAGGTTAGCTAATCACGGTCGGACATCGTGAGGTTAGTGCAAAGGCATAAGCTAGCTTGACTGCGAGAGTGACGGCTCGAGCAGGTACGAAAGTAGGTCTTAGTGATCCGGTGGTTCTGAATGGAAGGGCCATCGCTCAACGGATAAAAGGTACTCCGGGGATAACAGGCTGATACCGCCCAAGAGTTCATATCGACGGCGGTGTTTGGCACCTCGATGTCGGCTCATCACATCCTGGGGCTGAAGTAGGTCCCAAGGGTATGGCTGTTCGCCATTTAAAGTGGTACGCGAGCTGGGTTTAGAACGTCGTGAGACAGTTCGGTCCCTATCTGCCGTGGGCGTTGGAAGATTGAGAGGGGTTGCTCCTAGTACGAGAGGACCGGAGTGAACGCACCACTGGTGTTCGGGTTGTCATGCCAATGGCATTGCCCGGTAGCTAAGTGCGGAAAAGATAAGCGCTGAAAGCATCTAAGCGCGAAACTTGCCTCAAGATGAGTCTTCCCTGGGCCTTTAAGGCCCCTGAAGGAACGTTTAAGACTAAGACGTTGATAGGCTGGGTGTGTAAGTGCAGCGATGCATTGAGCTAACCAGTACTAATGATCCGTGAGGCTTAACCTTACAACACCGAAGGTGTTTTAGAGACGAAGATGTTTTCAGCGAAGTTCCGAGATTGGTTCTGATGGCGACACGAGAGTGAAGCGGTTGGAATGAAACAGAATTTGCCTGGCGGCAATAGCGCGGTGGTCCCACCTGACCCCATGCCGAACTCAGAAGTGAAACGCCGTAGCGCCGATGGTAGTGTGGGGTCTCCCCATGCGAGAGTAGGACACTGCCAGGCATCAAATAAAACAACAAGCCTCATGCGAAAGCATGGGGCTTTTTGTTTTGTCTGTTATCTGGCGTTCTGCTCGAGCATGGCCATGCGAAAGGCCCGTCGGGAACGGGCCTTAACGCCGCGTGCGGCGGCCCCGGAGGGGAGAGTCTCAGGATGAGACGAATTGTGTAGGACACTGCCAGGCATCAAACCAAGCCGAAAGCCCTGAACTGACGTTCAGGGCTTTTTGCTATGCGTAAAACGCAAAAAAGCGCAGCTATGCTGCGCTGTTTCTCCGACAAAAACAGCCAGAGAAAAGGCCCCGAAGGGCCTTTGATTAGGGTGTGTTTGCTTTTTTCACTTATTATTCGGTTAATGCGAGCTACCCTGAGAGATGCCCAACCCGGTTTGCGAACGGACAAACTGAGCCCGGAAGCGTTCCCGCTCTTGCTGCCCGGCCAGTGAGCTGTCGGTGATCGAGAATAGCCAGGTACCGACAAAGGCGACAATCATCGAGAACAGCGCCGGATATTCATACGGGTAAATCGGTTTTTCATGGCCGAGGATCTGCACCCAGATCGTCGGGCCGAGGATCATCAGAATCACTGCCGTCAACAGGCCCAGCCAGCCGCCAATCATCGCGCCGCGAGTGGTCAAACGCGACCAGTACATCGACAGGATGATGATAGGGAAGTTACAGCTGGCGGCGATGGAGAACGCCAACCCGACCATAAAGGCGATGTTCTGCTTCTCGAACAAGATCCCCAGGGCAATGGCGACAATGCCTAGCACTACAACGGTGATCTTAGATACTCTCAGTTCGTCGCGCTCGGTCGCCTTGCCGTTTTTCATCACGCTGGCGTACAGGTCATGGGAAACGGCCGAGGCGCCGGCCAGCGTCAGGCCTGCAACGACCGCCAGAATGGTGGCGAAGGCCACCGCCGAGATAAAGCCGAGGAAGAAGTTGCCGCCAACGGCATTGGCCAGGTGCACCGCCGCCATGTTGGTGCCGCCCAGCAGCGCGCCGGTGGCGTCTTTGAACGCCGGATTGGCGCTGACCAACAAGATGGCGCCGAAGCCGATGATAAAGGTCAGGATATAGAAATAACCGATAAAACCGGTGGCGTAGAACACGCTCTTGCGCGCTTCTTTGGCGTCACTCACGGTGAAAAAGCGCATCAGGATGTGCGGCAGACCGGCGGTGCCGAACATCAGCGCCAGGCCGAGCGACAGCGCGGAAATCGGATCGGACACCAGGCCGCCTGGGCTCATGATGGCGATGCCTTTCGGATGCACCTTCACCGCTTCGGCGAACAGGGTGTTGAAGTCGAAGTTAACCGACTTCATCACCATCAGCGCCATAAAGCTGGCGCCGGACAGCAGCAGCACCGCCTTGATGATTTGCACCCAGGTGGTGGCCAGCATGCCGCCGAACAGCACGTACAGCACCATCAGGATACCGACCAGGATCACCGCCACGTGGTAGTTGAGCCCGAACAGCAGCTGGATCAGCTTGCCGGCGCCGACCATCTGCGCGATCAGATACAGCGCCACCACCACCAAAGAGCCGCAGGCCGACAGGGTACGGATCGGTTTCTGTTTTAGGCGGTAAGAGGCGACATCGGCAAAGGTATAGCGGCCGAGGTTGCGCAGGCGCTCCGCGATCAGGAACAGAATGATCGGCCAGCCGATGAGGAAGCCGATGGAATAGATCAGGCCGTCATAGCCCGAGGTGTAGACCAGGGCGGAGATGCCGAGAAACGAGGCGGCAGACATGAAGTCGCCGGCGATCGCCAGCCCGTTTTGCAGGCCGGTGATGCGCCCGCCCGCGGTGTAGTAATCCTGACGGGAACGGGTGCGTTTGGACGCCCAATAGGTGATGTAGAGCGTGGCGCCGACAAACAGGATAAACATCACGATCGCCTGGATGTTCAGCGGCTGACGATGTACTTCGCCGCCGATGGCTTCGGCGCAGGCCAGACCGGGCAGCAACAGCAGCGCGGTGGCAGAGAATAAGCGCTTCATTGTTTCACCTCACGCAGAATTTCTGCGGTGAGGCGATCGAACTCGCCGTTGGCGCGAAACACGTAGATCCCGGTCAAGACGAAAGAGATCACGATCAGCCCGACGCCGACCGGGATCCCGCGGGTGATGGTCGATCCGGCGGCGATCGGCGTGCCGAGCCATTGCGGATCGAAGGCGATCAACAGAATAAAGCCGACGTACAACGCCAGCGTAATCAGCGAAAGCAGCCAGGCGAACCGGCCGCGTTTTCTCACCAGCTCTTTAAAGCGCGGGTTTTCTTCAATCCCTTGATAAATGGTGTCATTCATCAGAGTGTCTCCAGTCGGTATTGAGAGATTACGCCGCGCCAGGGCCGCTCAACGGCGCGTTATCCGAATGAACGGCCTGAAGCGGCGTAAATTATGACGGCACTTTCATTGATTGTTTTTCTTCCAACAGCTTGTCGACTACGGCCGGATCCGCCAGCGTGGAGGTGTCCCCCAGGTTGCTGGTGTCGCCGGCGGCAATTTTGCGCAGGATACGCCGCATGATCTTGCCGGAGCGCGTCTTGGGCAGTGAATCTGTCCAGTGCAGCACGTCCGGCGTGGCGATCGGCCCTATCTCTTTGCGCACCCAGTTGCGCACTTCGGTATAGAGCTCCGGCGTCGGTTCTTCGCCGTGGTTCAGCGTGATGTAGGCGTAGATCGCCTGGCCTTTGATGTTATGAGGAATGCCGACCACCGCGGCTTCGGCGATTTTCGGGTGCGATACCAGCGCAGACTCGATCTCGGCGGTGCCCAGACGGTGGCCGGAGACGTTCAGCACGTCGTCGACGCGGCCGGTGATCCAGTAGTAACCGTCCTCGTCGCGACGGGCGCCGTCACCGCTGAAGTACATGCCTTTGAAGGTCGAGAAGTAGGTTTGCTCGAAGCGGTCATGATCGCCGAACAGGGTGCGTGCCTGGCCCGGCCAGGAGTCGACGATCACCAGGTTGCCTTCGCAGGCGCCTTCCTGCGGTGTGCCGACGTTATCGACCAGCGCCGGCTGTACGCCGAAGAACGGCCGCGTGGCGGAACCGGCCTTCAGCTCGGTGGCGCCCGGCAGCGGGGTAATCATGAAGCCGCCGGTTTCGGTTTGCCACCAGGTGTCGACGATCGGGCACTTTGCGTTGCCTATCTTGTTGTAGTACCACTCCCAGGCTTCCGGGTTGATCGGCTCGCCGACCGAGCCCATGATGCGCAGCGAATCGCGTCGGGTGCCTTCGATCGCCTTGTCGCCTTCGGCCATCAGGGCGCGAATGGCGGTTGGTGCGGTATACAGAATGTTGACCTGGTGCTTGTCGATCACCTGCGACAGGCGATTGACGCCCGGATAGTTAGGCACGCCTTCGAACATCAGCGTGGTGGCGCCGCAGGCCAGCGGGCCGTACAGCAGATAGCTGTGGCCGGTAACCCAGCCCACGTCGGCGGTGCACCAGTAAATGTCGCCGTCGTGGTAGTCAAACACATATTTAAAGGTCATCGCGGCGTACACCAGGTAGCCGCCAGTGGTGTGCAGCACGCCTTTCGGTTTGCCGGTCGAGCCTGAGGTGTACAGGATAAACAGCGGATCTTCGGCGTTCACTTCTTCCGGCGGGCAGTCGGCGGAGACGCCCTGGATCAGCTCATGCCACCACAGATCGCGCCCTTCCTGCCAGTAGCCCGGTTTCCCGGTGCGTTGGAACACCACCACGTTGGTGACGCTAACCACGCTGGGATTTTTCAGCGCATCATCGACGTTCTTTTTCAGCGGCACGGCGCGGCCGGCGCGCAGGCCTTCATCGGCGGTGATCACCAGCTTGGCGTTGGAGTCGATAATGCGCCCGGCGACCGCTTCCGGCGAGAAGCCGCCGAAGATCACCGAATGTACGGCGCCGATGCGCGCGCAGGCCAGCATCGCGACCGCCGCTTCCGGCACCATCGGCATATAGATAGCCACCACGTCGCCCTTTTTCACGCCGAGCTTTTTCAGCACGTTGGCGAACTGGCAGACGTCATGGTGCAACTGTTTGTAAGTCACTTTTTTGGATTGGGTCGGGTCATCGCCTTCCCAGATAATGGCGGTTTGGTCGCCGCGCTCGGCCAAATGGCGGTCCAGACAGTTGGCCGCCAGGTTCAACGTGCCGTCTTCAAACCAGCGAATGCTGACGTGGCCCGGATCGAACGAGGTATTTTTAACTTTGGTATAGGGTTTGATCCAATCCAGGATTTTGCCATGCTCACCCCAGAAAGCCTCTGGGTCTTGAACCGACTGTTGATAATACTCTTGGTATTGTGCCGGATTAATCAGGGCGCGTTCTGCAATTGCAGAAGGAATAGCGTGTTTATGCAGTTGGCTCATAGCTTTTCTCCTTGAAGTTGTTAATGATATGTCAACTGAAGGTTAAGTATAGTTTGCTACGATTCTTTGTTTCTTTTTTGCGCGGCAGATCACGCAACAAAGATATTGATTTGTAATCGTTCTGTCGCATTTGCAGGGCATATCTATCTCTTTGGTGCTTAAATCCCCATAAACCCGCATTTTTAACCAAAAACACTTATATAAAGAACAAAAAAGAATAAACAAAGAAGGGGGTAACTGCCTCTCTATTAATAGATACGCGCAGGGTCATAATTATTTCTCGCTATAAATCTTTTTGGATTATTTTTCGCTATTAATATTCGAAGTTGGTATTAACACCATATAACGATGGACGACACATCGTGAAATAACGTTTTATTAACCTTAATTCCTGATGAAAGGTTGGATGATGCCTTATGGCATTCGCTCTGCGATATCGTTCGTTTTTTAATCTGAATATAAAGTGGCGCTGCATTTATGGCCGAAAGTGTCACTCGGTCAATTCTCATTTATTTGACTTTTAAGTAACAAAATATAAACATTTTATGCGGATTAAATATGCAGAATGGGTGAAAAATAACGCATTTTAATGGCGTTCAAAAAATCGTCTCCGGCGTGCTTACGTGCTTCATTGTATGAAAAATTATGTTTTTAATAACAAGCAATTATGCCGTTTGAAATAGTAACGCGAAATTTTTGTTATTCGATTCAGCGCTCAACCCTGACAAATCAAGGCTTGCAGAGCATGCCGCCCGGATGATACAGATTTATACTGCGTCGCACCCAGGGCAGGTGAACGCTTCCACTGAATTAACATAAGCCTGTAATAAATGATTAAGTATTCTTTTCGCCGTGTTGCGACTTTGTACGGCGAAAAGGGTCTTTGAGGACTTTTTGGGTATGAAAAGTGTAAAAATTAGCCTGGCTTGGCAAATCCTGATCGCGTTGGTGCTGGGTATTATTGTTGGCGCGGTATTGCACAACCAGACCGAATCTCGTGAGTGGCTGGTGAGTAATATTCTCAGCCCGGCGGGCGATATCTTTATTCGTCTGATCAAGATGATTGTGGTGCCGATCGTTATTTCCACGCTGATCGTCGGTATTGCCGGTGTGGGCGATGCGAAAAAGCTGGGCCGCATCGGATTGAAAACCATTATCTACTTCGAAGTGATCACCACCGTCGCCATCGTGGTGGGGTTGACGTTGGCCAACGTATTCCAACCCGGCCACGGCATCGATATGTCGACGCTGACCACGGTGGACATTTCGCAGTATGAGAAAACCACCGAACAGGTGCAAAGCGGTTCGCACAGCCTGGTGGCGACCATTCTGTCGCTGATCCCGTCGAACGTCTTCTCGTCGATGGCCAAGGGCGACATGTTGCCGATTATCTTCTTCTCGGTGCTGTTCGGTCTGGGGCTGTCGTCGTTGCCGAAAGAGACCAAAGAACCGCTGCTGAAGGTGTTCAAGGCGGTGTCCGAAAGCATGTTCAAAGTCACCCACATGATCATGCGCTATGCGCCGATCGGGGTGTTTGGCCTGATTGCGGTCACGGTAGCCAACTTCGGTTTCGCTTCGCTGCTGCCGCTGGCCAAACTGGTGGTGCTGGTGTACTTCGCCATCGCGTTCTTCGCCCTGGTGGTGCTGGGGGCGGTCGCCCGGCTGTGCAACCTGCGCATCTGGACGCTGATCCGCATCCTGAAAGACGAACTGATCCTGGCTTATTCCACCGCCAGCTCGGAAACGGTGCTGCCGCGCATCATCGAAAAGATGGAGGCTTACGGCGCGCCCAAGTCGATCACCAGCTTCGTGGTGCCGACCGGCTACTCCTTTAACCTGGATGGCTCGACGCTGTACCAGAGCATCGCCGCCATCTTTATCGCCCAGCTGTACGGCATCGAGCTGTCGTTGGGGCAGGAGATCGTGCTGGTGCTGACGCTGATGGTCACCTCGAAAGGGATCGCCGGCGTGCCGGGCGTCTCGTTCGTGGTGCTGCTGGCCACGCTGGGCAGCGTCGGTATTCCGCTGGAAGGCCTGGCGTTCATCGCCGGCGTGGACCGTATCCTGGATATGGCGCGCACCGCGCTGAACGTCGTGGGTAACGCGTTGGCGGTATTGGTGATCGCCAAATGGGAGCACCAGTTCGATCGCAAGAAGGCGCTGGCCTACGAAACGGAGTTTCTGGCGCAGAAGGTGAAGCCGGCCAATCAGGCCTAATCGCCGAGTCTCGTCGATGTTAAAAACGCCCCGGGCAGTTGTGCCGGGGCGTTTTGTTTTTATGGCCCTTCAATCTGCCGCTTTCTTTGCTTTGCCCTATTGCGCGACTTGCATCCCCGCTTAACAGAATCTAAAGTGTTACCAAATTAATAGAAATGATAATAGATGTTATTATCATTTTCATTTGATGATGTATGGAGACACGCAAAAGCCGTTGAACGGCGGGGTTACGCCCGTTCGGCGTCTTTATTCGGGCTTATCAAAGGTAGGTAACATGTCGGACACCGCTTTGGCCTCTGAATGGTTGCCGCTGGCGCCAGCGCAGCTTGATTTCTGGGAAGAACACACCTTGCACCCCGGGCAGACCCTGTCCACCGTCGCACACTGCACCGAACTGTGCGGCGCGGTAGAGGAAGAGACGCTCTGCCGGGCGATCGCCACTACCCTCGCCGAGACGCAGGCGTTTGCCCTGCGCTTTGGTGAGCGGCGTGGCGACGCTCCTCCGCCGTTACGGCACGATCCACAACGCATACCGCCATTACAACGCATCGATCTGCAAACGCACGGCGATCCCTGGCAGGCGGCGCAAAGCCTGATGCGCGAAGATATCGCGCAGCGCCGGGCGCTGCACAGCGAGCCGCTAGCCGCCGCCTGGCTGCTCAAGCTGGGGCCGGAGCGCTACCTCTGGTACGTGCGTGCGCACCATATTCTGGTTGATGGCTTCGGCATGGCCTTGATTGAACACCGCTGCGCCGCGTTATATGCGCACTATCTGGGTGAAGGCAGCGCGGGTATTCCCTTTGGCGCCTTTGACGCCTTTCAACAGGCCGAGCTGGCCTACGCTGATTCTGAGCGATGCGAGCGCGATCGGCGCTTTTGGCAGAGCTATCTGCCGCCGTCGCAGGCGCTGCCGACGGTGCGCAAGGGCGGTGAGGCCTATGGCGTGCGGCGTCTAAGCACCCACCACCGGCTGCCGGCGGCGGTATCGCAACGGCTGGCACAGCTGGCGGAACGCAGCGGCATCAATTGGCCCGACTTGCTGGTGGCGCTGTCGGCGGCCTGGCTGTTTCAGGTGATGCCGCGCGACACCCGACAAGGCGATACGCTGCCGATGTGGATGCCGGCGATGAATCGCCGCGGGCAGGCTGCCACCAACGTGCCTTCGCTGGCGGTCAACACGCTGCCGCTGCTGGTGTCGCCACCCCCGTCGGCGACGCTGGGAGATTTTCTGATGACGATGGCGCAGCAACTGCGGGAGCTGCGCAGCCACGCCGGCTACCGCCTGCGTCAACTGGCCGCCGATCGCGGCGTGGAGCCAGACTCGCGCTTCTTTATTTCTCCTTTCATCAACGTGCAACCCTTCGATGCGCCCCGGTTTACCGGCTGCAGCGGCACCCGCCGCGTATTGGCCGGCGGTTCGGGCGACGGTTTTAATCTGACTTATCGCGGCCGCACCGACGCCCGCGATCTGCAGGTCGATATCGATATTTATCTGGAACAGTTCCCGACGGAGGATGTGCTGGACTATGGCGAGGCGCTGCAAGAGTTTCTGTTGCGCGCGCTGCAGCGGGAAGCCTGGGAACAACCGCTGGCGGCTCTGACGGCGTTGCCTGCCTGATAAAGTGCGGGCGGGGGATGTCCCCGCCCGAGTTTTATGGCATCAATTGGCCAGCAATGCCGCCACTTCGCGCGCGTTCTTGCATGGCAGGAGCGAACTGCTTACCAGCCGGGTGCCGAAAGCGTCATTGAGGCGCTCCGCCACCTGTTTGATATGCGGCAACTTCAGCCCCATGGTGATAAACGCCGTCTCTTCCCCCCATTCCGGGCGTGGCGTTACGCCGATCGCCTGCCAGTAAATAGTCAGGATCTCTGCGCTGCGCGCCAAAGGCGCGTTCGGCGGCGGCGCCGCACAGGCGTTCAGCGCCGGCGCGGTTTGCTGGTCGCTCAGGTCGGCGCGGATGCGATGGCGGTCGGTTTTGCCGTTGGCGGACAGCGGCAGCGCCTCGGCATGGATAAAGCGCGTGGGAATATGGGTGCAGGGCAGATAGCCGGTGGCGAAGGCGCGGATCTCGGACAGCGGCAGCGGTTTGCCGTCGCGGGTCAGATACAGGGCGCCGAGCGCCGCTTCGTTGTTCTCTCCACTGGGATAGTCCACCACCACCATATCCAGGATCGCCGGATGGCGGCGCAGCACATCTTCGATTTCCGGCAACGAGACGCGCACGCCGCGGATCTTCACATACCCGTTCACCCGGGTGGCGAACATGATGTTGCCGTCCGCACGGTAGTAGCCCTGATCGCCGGTGCGGAAAGCGCGCAGCGGTTGCCCGTCCGGCCCTTCGAGGGTGACGAAGTCATGCTGCTTCAGCTCCCCCTGCTCCAGATAGCCCAACGCCAGGTTGACCCCGGCGGTATGAATGCGGCCGACCACGCCGGCCGGGCAGTGGCTGCCGTCGTCATGGCAGATGAAGTAGCGGTTGGCCGGCAGCGGGCGGCCGTAAGGCACGGTGCCGCTCTCCTGCGGGGCGATCGGGTGCCAGATGCTCCAGATGGTGGTTTCGGTCGGCCCGCCGAGCGAGAACAGCGCGAGATCCGGGCGCAGGGTGCGCAGGGTTTGCACCGTCGCCGGCTTGATGTAGTCGCCGCCTTGCGCCACCAGGCGCAGCGAACGCAGGCTGTCGGCCGTTTTGCAGGTGAGCAGCATCTCCAGAATGGCGGGCACCGAACACCACAGGGTGACCCGGTGCTTTTCCACCAGCTGGTTCCAGCTGATGGCGTCCTTTTCCTGATGCGGCGCCGGCAGTACCAGCGTGGCGCCGGCGCACAGCGAACCGAACAGATCGAACATCGACATGTCATGGTGCGGCGGCGTGACGGAAATGAAGACGTCGTCGGCAGTGACCGCCCAGCGTTGCTGAGTCTGGTGGACGACGTTGGCGGTGGCGCGGTTGTTGAGCACCACGCATTTGGGTTTACCGGTGGTGCCGGAGGTATACAGGTAGTAGCTCGCGGCCTGGCTGGCGCTGCGTTCCGCCAACGTCTGTTCATCCGGCAGCGCAGGCGCGCGATCCGTCGGCGCCAGCAGGGCCGCCGGCGTTACGCCGATCGGCGTCTCCAGATCGCCGCCGTGCACCACCAGCGTCGGCCGGCAGTTTTCCAGCAGGTAGGCGGTGCGCTCCGGCGGCGAGTTGATATCGACAGGCACCCAGATCACGCCCTGCAGGGCGCAGGCGAGGCTGAAGATGATCTGTTCCGGGCTGCGCGGCAGATACAGCGCCACCACGTTGCCCGGCTGCACGCCGCGGCTCTGCAGGTTGGCGATCGCCGTGGCGATCCGCTGGCCCAGTTCGCGGTAGGTCAGCGTCTGTTCGCCGCAGATCAGCGCGTTGCCGCCGTTTTGTACGCCAAACAGCCGCTCGGCCAGCTGCGCCAAATAAGGATAAGGTGCGTAATTCGCTTCGCTGTCGTTGTGGCGGTAATGCGCCAGATCGATGAAGTCCCGCGGCGCGATCGCCAGGTCTGCCCGTTGGCAGCTGTGCAGGATGCGTCGCTGCAGTGCCGCCAGCATGGCTTCTACCTGCTCGCCGTGCAGCGCCTGCTCGGCGTAGTCCACGCACAGCTGCAGGTTTTTTTCGCTGTCCAGCGTCAGGCGAATGTCGATGGCGACCTGCGGCGTTTGGGTCAGGCCGTCGTGGAAGCGCACCGGCGCCTCGGCCGGCAGCGTTTCCCAGCCCAGGCAGTTGGTCAGGATCACCGGCAGCGCCGGGCCGCCCTGGCTTTGGCCGAGCAACTGCCGCGCCAGATCGACGCCGGAAAACGTCAGGTGGTCGAGCGCGCCGAGCACGTCGTCCTGTAAGGCTTGCGCGCGCTGGATAAAGTCTTCGCCGTGGCGGGAATAGCGCACCGCCACGAAGCTGGAGGCGTTGCCCAGAGCGCCGTCGGCGGCGGGGAACGCTACCGGCACGCCGACGCACAGCTCGCCGTCGGTGGTCCAGTGGGCCAGCGTATCGAGGATCAGCGCCGACAGCAGGCTGTTGCGCAGCAGCGCATGCGGCGATCCCAGACGGCCAAGCCGTTTTATCGTATCGCGCGGCAGCGTCAGGCTGGCGCGGCGATAGCGCGACGAGGTGAGATTGGCGAGCGGGGCGCGCCACGGCAACGCCGACGGCGTGGTGACATCCTGCAGCTTTTCGCGCCAGTAGGCGGCGTCGGCCTGGCGCTGCGCCGCCGATGCGGTGGGGAGCGGCAGCGCGGCGGCGGTCGGCGTCAGAGGGCGATCGTCGAACAGGCGTGCGATCACGGTGGAGATCCCTTGGCCGTCGAGGATCAAGGCATCGAAACTGGTAAAGATCAGCGTATCGTACGGCGATCCCGTCGGATCCTGCTGTTCGGCAAGTTGGATCACGGCGATGCGCCACAGCGGTTGGCTCGGATCGTGGCGCTGGTGGGAGTAACGCTCGCGCAGTTGTTCGACCTGGCGCTGCGCCGCTTCGCCATCAAGGGCGCGCAGATCGTGACGATCCAGATGCAGCGTCACCTCCGGGCGTACGTGCTGCGTGCCGCGCTGCACATCGATGCAGGTGCGCAACGCCGGGTAGTGCTGTACCAGCTCGGTCAGGCGCGCTTCAAAGCGCGGCATATCCGGCTGCCGGGCGCGGTATTCGCGAAAGTCGTGCATCGCCACGCCGCCGAGCGGCCATCGATCGCTGCGGCCCAGAAGATAGGCCTGCTGCAGTGCGGTTAATGCTGTCTCCATGGTACTTCCCTATAGTCGCTAACCGATTAAAACGAGCCGGGCGCCGCGCGCCCGGAAACCGATCTCAGTGCTGCGGCGCCAGCGCGGCGAGCAGCGTTTTCGCATGCCGTCCTGCCTCGGGCGAGCGTTGGCAGATCAGCGCCGCCAGCGCCGCAGGGGAGGAATGCGCCGCCAGATCCTGTGCCGTCAGCGCCGCCGCCAGATACTTGTTGAGCACCGTCAGCAGCGCGTTCACCCCGGCATCCGGCAAGGCCAACCGGCGGATATCGTCGTGGTCGCGCAAGCCGGCCCCGGGGGCCACCCGCGCCAGCAGCCGATGCAGCACCTGGCGCACCGGTGCCTGCTGCGCCAGCGCGTCGGGCGTGCATTGCGCCAACAGCTGCGACAGCGGGCGATCGAACGCCTCCGTTTGCCGCGCGGCCAAGTGCAGCAGCGCCCGGTAACAGGCCAGCAGGCGTGGCAGCACCTGCTCGGGGAACGCATCCAGCCGCACGTCCCAGTTGATCAGAATGCCGTCGTCGACGTGGGCGACCTGCGCATCCAGCGCCACCTGCGGCCCCTGAGAGATGACCCAGCCGAGATGGCCGAAGGTGTCGGTGACCCGTTCGGAAAACAGCGTCTTGCCGCGGATGCCGAAACCGGCGGTAAACACCACCGGCGAAGGCTGCAGGCTGCCGTGCAGGCGCGACAGATCGCGCATCACGCTCACGCCGGGGTAATCCGCATGCTCGATCAGCTCCGCCAGCTGCGTCATCAGGCGCCGGCAGAAGGCGCTCAGATTTTCCGTCGGGTTCAGCTCCACGCCGAGCAGCACCAGGTTAGAGAAATCGCCGATGAGGCGATGCGCGTCCTCCCGCTCGCTCTCGCGGTGGAACAGCGGCACGTTGAGCCGAAAGCGCGTCATGTTCCAACCCTGGCCGACGGCCAGCGCGAACAGCGCTAAAAACAGCGTCGAGAGCGAGGTGTGGTGCCGTTTGGCGACGTCCTCCAGTGCGCGGCTTTCTTCCGCATTCAGCTGTATGGCCAGGCGATCGCTGCGGCAGCGGTCCGGCGTGCGCAGCAGGTGCGGCGCCGGTGGCACCTGCGCCAGGCGCTCACGCCACCAACGCTGGCCGCGTTCGCGTCGCTGGCGCAGCGCCTCGTCGGCGTCGCGCCGTTCGAGGTGGTCGAAGTAGGCCGGCGGCATGTCATGGGGGGGCGCCGGTGGGCACTGGTGATAAAACGCCGTCAGATCTTCCATCAACAGGCGAAAGCTCATGGCATCGCCGGCGATCATATCGAGATCGACATGCAGGCGGCTGCGCCCTTCCGGCAACAGGCTCAGGCTGATATCGCAGGGCACACCCTGTTCCAGCGGCAGCAGCTGGGTACTTTTTGCCTGGCGTTTGGCGGCGAGCGCGGCTGCCAGCGTCGCTGTATCGGCGTGCCGCCAGTCGTCGAGATGCAAGGTGTGCCGGGGGCCGGGAGGCGCGATCGTCTGCCGGCCATCATCGGTAATGCGCAGGCGCAACAGCGGATGATGCAGGTACAGCGCCTCGACGGCCTGGCGTAGTCGGGCGAGATCCAGCTCGCCGCCGTCGAATTCCGCATACAGGTGGGCGGCCATGCCGCCGAGGGGAGGAGCGGACTGTCGGCCTACCCAATAGGCGGCCTGCATCGTGGTCAAAGCTTTCATCGGGTATCCATTTTGATTCAGCCAACGAGACTGCAAGAATATATCCAAATGTTAATAGGAATGAAAATTATTATTATTTAATCCATTTGGCGTGAAGGTGCTATTTATAAGGGGTTTTAGCGATGCCGGGCAGATAGGGCTTTGGAGGTGAATAATTTATCTATATTATTCTTAGCATTGAAATGATTGCTTGTTATTGCAGCGCTTGTTTTACCTGCAAAAGTATAAGGATTTCTGGCTGTTTCCGTGCTCGGCTCCTCATCTTTGTTGATAATGATTTGCATTAGAAAATGCAAAATATTATCATTCTTAACACTCTTTTACGTTTTTATACAAGCTGCCGGCCGCTTCGCCGGCGGCTTGGCCGTGGACGGGGCCGCGCTCGTTTGGCCGCGAAAAACATGGGTTTGCCGCAGGGATAAGCAACAGCAAGGCCGGGAAGGCCGGAGCGTCATGGTCTGTGTGAGTGTCGATGTAGGTTGTGTAAAAAAAATCAAATTTTGTGCACCTCTGGGATGAAAGGAGAAGACATCTATGGGCAAGCATTTTGCGGCTCAACGGCATGAAAGCGTAGGAAACGGGGAAAAAGCGGGAATGAAAGCCATTGGGGCGTTTTCCTCCGTATTTTTAGGGGTTTGTTCACTGGCGATCGGTAACGTCAACGCGGCGGAAACGAAGAGCAACGAAACCTACCAGGACGCGGAAACGCTGCTGGTTACCGGTGAGAAGGTCAAACGTTCTATTTTCGACACCAGTTCCAGCGTGCAGGTGTTCGACAGCAACCGCATCGCATCGATGCCCGACGCAGTGCAGATCCCCGATCTGCTGCGCATGACCCCCAACGTGGTGGATCTGGGCATCGGCAACGAACTTCCGACCGTGCGCGGTATCGACGGTTCCGGTCCGAACGTCGGCGCCAACGCCTTCCTCAGCGGCACCCGCCCGCGCCTCAACCTGTCGTTGGACGGCCGTTCGCTGACCTATAACGAACAGGCGTTCGGCCCGCAGTCGCTGTGGGATCTGGATCGCGTTGAAGTGTTCCTCGGCCCGCAAAGCTACATTCAGGGGCGCAACGCCATCGCCGGCGCCATCGTCATGGCCAGTAAAGATCCGACCTTCGAGTGGGAAAGCGCCTTCAAGGGCGGCGCCGGCAACCAACACTCTTCGCAACTGGCCGCCATGGCGTCCGGCCCGCTGGTGGAAGATCAGTTGGCGTTCCGCGTGAGCGTCGATCGCCAGCGCCGCCGCAGCGAGGCCGATCTGCCGGCCTATGCGCCGGTGGGCGATCCGCGCGAAGTGGAAGCCACCACCGCCCGCGCCAAGCTGTTGTTCAATCCGGCCGGCTTGCGCGACCTGACTACCAAACTGACCTTTAACCATTTCGGCAGCACCGCACCACAGAACGAAAGCCTCAACCCGCAGCCGCACCCAACCAATCCGCGCCACGATCCGCGCCGCGCCGTGTTCAAAAGCAACATGAACAGCACCATCTGGGATCTGGCCTGGGAGGCCTCCGATGCGCTGACGTTGGAAAACCGCGTTATCTATACCGATTTCAACATCAACCGTCCTACCGCTTACAACATCCAATACGCCGAGATTGACGGCCAGGAAGTTCACGTAGAGCCGGTGGTGCGCTTCGGCGGCGCGGACAGCCGCCTGCACGGGCTGGCTGGGCTGCGTTATTTCCACGGTACGCAGGATGAGTTCGTCAACATCTTCGGCGGATCGACCTTCAAGGATAAAACCGATACCCATTCGGCGTTCGCTGAGCTGACCTATGCGCTGACGCCGCAGGTGGACGTGACCGCCGCCAGCCGTCTGGAACGCGAACACCGCCGCCGCGACGGCGGCAGTCAGGCGGTGCGTATCGACTTCGATGAAACCTACACCGTGTTCCTGCCGAAGCTGGACGTGGCCTGGAAACCGACGGATACCCAAACCTACGGCGCCAAGATCGCGCGCGGCTATAACGCCGGCGGCGGCGGCATCACGATCGGCACGCCGGTGGTCAGCTATACCTACGGTTCCGAGTATGTGTGGAACTATGAGCTGTACACCCGCCATCACCTGAAAGACGCCAACGTGGTGCTGACGGGTAACATCTTCTACAACGATTACAAAGACATGCAGCTGCCGTACTCGTTGGGTGAGAACTCCAGCGTGATCCGCAACGCCGACAAGGTGGAAACCTACGGCGCGGAAATCGGCGCCACCTGGCAGCCGCGTTGGGACTTTGAGCTGTTCGGCAACCTCGGCCTGCTGAAAACCGACATCAAGAAATTCTCGGGCAGCGGCGTGGAAGGGCATGAGCTGGCGCGCGCACCGGCTTACACCGCCAATATGGGCGCCAAATATCAGTTCCTGAAAGGGTGGGAGCTGAGCAGCAACGTGGCGTTTTCGGACTCCTATTACTCGGCGTATGACAACGATTCGCGCGGGCGTATCGGCTCCTATTGGACGGCCAACGCCCAGCTGGCTTACACCTTCGACTACGGCCGCGCCACGCTGTATGCGAAAAACCTGTTTGATTCCGACCGCCGCGAGATGGTCAGAAGTAATGACATCTACACGGCGACCCTGCAGCGAGGCCGCCTGGTCGGCGCGGCGGTTGAGCTGAATTTCTAACGCTATCGCGATGACGGGGGACGAATGTCCCCCGTTTTATGCGCTATCCCGGCACGGCCGGGCAGAGGAGATAACGCAGTGATCGGTGATTTTGACAGCATTCTGAGCGATGAAGAGGCCCAGCGGCTGGAGAGCGCGTTTCAGGCGCTGGGCGCGGCGTCGGCGAGCGGCGAGCGGCCGGTGAGCGAAGCCGAAGAGCGGGCATGGTTTGCCCATCTGCAGCAGGGTGACGCACGCGGGCAGCGGGCGTTGGCCTGGCGTTTGACGGGGGATGTGGATATCGCCCAATTGACGGCGGCGCTGCAGGCGCTGGTGCGGGAAACGCCGGGCGTGGACGTGCGCTACGTTTTTGATGACGAAAACGGCCTGGTGAAACGCCCCGCCGGCTCGGCGCCGTTGCCGGTGAGCCTTCGTCAGGTGGCGGACGAACAACAGGCCATTTGTCGCCTGCTGCAAGCGCAGGCAACGCCGTTTGTACTGGAAAGCGAAGCGCCGCTGCGCTGCCTGCTGTTGCTCACGCCGGGCGATAACGTGATTTTGGGCGTGGTCTTGCATGACATCCTGGCGGAAACGCTGCCGTGGCGTCATCTGCCGGCGATGCTGTCCGCCTGTTATAACGGGGACGCGATGCCTCTGCCTTTCGCGGCGGAGCCGGTCGAGCTGGCGGAAACTCCGGAGCCGCAGTTGCCGTGGGTGCGCCAGGCGGTCTCACTGCAGGATTATCGCAGCCCGGCGCAGCGCGCTGAAGCCTTACCGCCGGTGGGCGCGCGCGTGGTCACGCGCATTGCGCGCTCGCTGTTGCCCGCCAACGACACGCCGCGGGCGCTGCTGGCGGCGGTGGCGGCGCGGTTTGCCGAGTTCGTCGCCGCGCAGGCCGGCGGGCAAGCGGTGCAGCTGTGCGTGCCGGCAGCGGATACGGCGGAGTGCGTCGGCCTGGAGCTGGGCCTGACGGCACCGCCGCTGATGCGCCTGACCGTACAGCATGGCGAGGGCGACGCCGGGCAGCGGCTGCTGGCGCAAACCGTGGCTGAACAGCCGGATCCGCAACGGGCGCAGCTGCTGGTGGCCTGGCGCGACGATCTGGCCGCAGAGTGGCGGCTGGAAGGCGTTCACGCCGAACGCCTGTTGCTGCCGCCGCTGCATACGCCGTTTGAGCTGGCGCTGCTGCTGGAGTTGCCGGAGGAGGAAGCGCTGACGCTCGAGCTGGTCACCGATCCGCGCCTCTCTCCGCACGCGGCGCCTTTCCTGCTGGAGCAGTTCAGCGCCTTCCTGGCCGGGCAGCGGAGTGCCGTCGCATTGCCGGCGGCTGAGTCCGTTTCCCCGGCGATGGCCGCGCCGGCGGCGAACGGCGACGCGGACGAAAGCGTTGCACCGCTGATTTTGCAGGAGTTCCGTGAGGCGCTGGTGGCGCCGGAAATGACCCTGGATGAAGACTTCTTCGATCGCGGCGGCCATTCGCTGGTGGCCACCCGGGTGATCGGCCGTTTGCTGAGCCTGCATCAGATCGAAATCAACATTAACGATCTGTTCAGCCATCCGACGGCGCTCGGGTTGGCGGGCTATGCCAAACGCCTGAACGTTGCGCAGCCGAATGCCGCGGTGGCTACCGCCGACGATCATGATCGGGCGCAGGCACCGCTGTCGCTGGCGCAGGAATCGCTGTGGAAGGTGTATGAAGCCTTCGGCCATGACGAGATTTTCAACCTGCCGTTCTCTCTGCGCTTCTTCGATGCGGTGGATGAAACGGCGCTGCGTCAGGCGTTTATCGACGTCATGACTCGCCATACCGTGCTGCGTTCACGCTTCGTCGAGCAGCAGGGCGCGGTGGTGCAGGTGGTGGTGCCGGCCGCCGAACTTTCGGAGTACCAGTGGTTCCGCTTCTCCCACGAGACGCCGGCGGGCAACGCCGCCGCCCTGTTGGCCGACGCTGGCCAGCACCGGTTCGATCTGGCCGCCGAGCTGCCGCTGCGCGTCACGCTGCTGCGCGATGCGGACAACGGTCAGCAGCTGCTGTCGCTGCTGTTCCACCATGTGGTGCTGGATGAATGGTCGCTCAACCTGATGATGGATGAATTGGGCGTCGCCTACCGCCATCGCGTCGTCGGCCAGGCGCCGCAGTGGAGCGGGCAGCCGCCGCAGTTCCACACCTTCGCCCGGCAGCAGCGGGCCTCCGGGGTGCAGCAGCAACATCTGGACTACTGGCTCGACGCGCTGCGCGGCGCGCCGGTCGGCCAGCCGATCTTCCGGCAAGAGCCATCCACCCACCCGGCGGTGCCGGCACCGGCGGACGTCAACGGCGGCTGGCTGGAGTTCGAGGTCGATCCCGCCGTGGCGGAAGGCCTGTATCAGCTCGCCCGCCGCAACAACGCTTCGCTGTTCAACGTGGTGTATGCCGGGATTACCTCGGCGCTGCGCCTGCTTGGCGGCCCGGCGGATCTGTTGGTGGGCACCTCGACCTCCGGCCGTAACGACGCCGAGTTCTTCGATACCGTCGGCTACTTCACCACCGTGGTGGTGCACCGCGTGCGCTTCGACGAGGGGCTGACGGTGGCCGGGTTGGTCAGCCAGGTGAAAAACACCATCAACGGCTCGCTGCCGTACACCGATATTCCGATCGATCTGGTGGAGGAAGGGCTGTTCGGTGTGGACGCCGACCGCAAGAACCACATGTTCGAAGTGTTCATCCAGATCCACAGCCGCATCAAGCTGAACGGCGAGTTCCGGCTGCAGGACGGCAGCGCGATCGCCTACCGCCAGGTGGAGCCGGAAAAAGCCGAGTCGCTGCTTGGCCTGCAGTTTGAGGTGATGGAAGACGATCTGGCCGGGGCGAAATCCCTGCGGGTGATGATGACCTATCGCCAGGATCACTACAGCCGGGAGCAGGCCAATCTGATCGCCGACGGCGTTCAGCACGTCTTTACCCAGTTTGCGCAGCACATCGCTGGCGATATCGCTCTGGCGGCGCTGCCGCCCGGGCCGCAGGCATGACGTTGTTTCACTCTAACCGAAAGCATGATTTTCAAGGAGATAAAAGGATGTCTGGAACCCTAGCAACCCCGCGCGCGTTACTGTCGCTGCTGGTGGCGGCCTCTCTGGTGGTCGCCGGCGCTGCGCAGGCCGACGATGCCGGCATCAAACCGCAGGACATCAAGCGCGAGGCGCTGTCGTCGGCGGTGGTGGAGATGGCCTACAGCACCTCGCAACAGGCGTTGTTCGTCAGCGCGCCGGACTGGAAGGAAGAGGCGCGCTCCCGCGTGCTGCGGCTGGATCCCAACACCCTGGCGATCAAGGCGGAGATCCCGCTGCAGGTGAAAGGCTTCGGCGTGGCGCTGAACGATGCGGGCAATCGCCTGTACCTGACTCAGGGCTTCAACGGCGAAGTCGGGGTGGTGGACACCACCACCAACCACGCGCTGGGCAGCATCAAGCTGCTGGACAAAGCGGTGCTGGAGCAGGCCTACAAGCAGGCGGGCATCAGCGGCAAGCGCCTGGACTTCCTGCTGGCGGAGTTGAAGAAGTTCAAAATCACCGAGGACTACCTGTACCGCATTCGCGAGATCAAGTATGACGCGCAAAGCGGCCGCTTGTTCCTGCCGGGGCTGGGCTTCGGCGTCGACAGCGTGCTGTACGTGGTCGATACCAAGGCCGGCAAGCTGGAGAAAGTGATCCCGGGCTTCGGCTACAACGCGGTGGGTATCACATTGGATGAGAAGGGCCGCCGGGTATTCGTCTCCAACATGCAGGGGCAGGTGATCACCCTGAACGCCGACACGCTGGCGATCACCGCCACCCACGAAGTGCAGGCCGATCAGCTGCTGAATCTGGTGTATGATCCGGCGAGCAATCGTCTGCTGGGTGTCGATCAGGGTATTGATCGCGATAACTACCGCAATCATCATCTGGGGCACGACTACGTGAAGCGCAGCAGCGGCCACCGGGTATTCGCGCTGGATGCGGACAGCGGCAAGGTACTGGCCAGCGAGCTGACGGATGAGGTGCCGATCGGCCTGCTGCTCGACGAGCGCAGCCAGCGGCTGTACGTCGCCAACCGCAAAGGCGTGCGCGTGGATCACGGCGCCGGGACGCTGACGGTGTTCGACGCCAAGACGCTTAAGCGTCTGCAAACCGTAGATCTGCCGCCGCACCCTAACAGTCTGGCGTTGGATCCGAAAGGCGACGCGCTGTTCGTGACGGTGAAAAACGACGGCGCTTCCACCAAGGCCGGCAAGCCGGAAAGCGTGGTGCGTATTCAGCTGCACACCAACTAACTGAATATAAATATAAAAAAGGGGCGCCGCGGCGCCCCTTTGTCATTGGGTCATGTCATCAGAAGTGGGTGTTGATGCTCATGTAGTAGGTGCGGCCCGGTTCGTTGTAG
Source organism: Serratia sarumanii (assembly GCF_029962605.1). Lineage (NCBI taxonomy): Bacteria > Pseudomonadati > Pseudomonadota > Gammaproteobacteria > Enterobacterales > Yersiniaceae > Serratia > Serratia sarumanii. The sequence continues at coordinate 310,647 of NZ_CP124750.1, forward strand.
GTGGCCGCGCCTGCACCGGCGATGTTGATCGCGCCGGTGTTCGGATCGCCCACGTTCTGCGCGTTGCCGGCGCGGAACTGGCGTTTGTCGAACAGGTTATCGATGCCGGCGGTGAGGCTGACGTTTTTGGTCAGGTCATAGGTCGCGCTGGCGCCGACGACGGCATAAGGGCTGACCTCGCGGGTTTCGCCGCCGGTGGCCGGTTTACCCTGGTAGTTGTACTTCTTCGGCTTCTGACGGCCGTACCAGGTCAGGGTGGACTGCATCGACAGATCCTGCGTGGCCTGCCAGCTGAGGGTCGAGTTGACGGTGAACTTCGGGATCACCGACAGGTAATCGCCGGTGGTCTTGTTCTTGTTCTCGATCATGTAGGTGGCGTTGTTGCTCCAGGTGACGGTCTCGCTGACCGGCACGTTCAGCGAGCCTTCCAGCCCTTGCACCACCGCTTTCGGCACGTTTTCCCACTGATAGACCGCCGTGCCGGTGCTGCTGGTGGCGATGCGAGAGTTACCCGCCTCAATCTTGTTGTGGTAATCGTTGCGGAAGTAGGTCACGCCGGCCAGCCAGCCTTCGTTATGGAATTCCAGCCCGATCTCTTTGTTGACGCTGGTCTCCGCCTTCAGATCGTCGTTGCCCAGCAGGTAGCAGCCGTTTTTGGTATCGCTGCCGGCACATCCCTGGCCTTTGCTGTACAGCAGATAGTTGCCGTTGGTCTGGAACAGCGTCGGCGCTTTGTAGGAACGCGCGATGCCCATCTTCAGCGTGAAGTAGTCGCCCAGTTCCTGCGACAGGTTCAGCGCCGGGCTCCAGTTATTGCCGGATTCCGAATGCAGATCGTAGCGCAGGCCCGGCGTCAGCATGGTGGTGTCGGTCAGTTCAATGTTGTCTTCGGCGAACAGCGAGAAGATATGCGCGGAAGCATAAGGGCTGCGCGTACCGGTAGTCATGCCGGGAATGGTGCCGCCCATCAGCGTTTGGCTGGTGGACGTGCCGTCTTTCATCCGCTGCTGGGTCCACTCGGTGCCCAGAGTGGCGGTCTGGGCAACGCCCAGTTCAAACGGCACGCTGACTTCGCTGTGCGCCAGGAAGTCGTCCAGCTTGGTGGTGCCGAAGCCGGTGTTTTTGGTGTCGAAGATGCCTTCGGTGCCGCCGGCCAGCCCTTCGTTCAGGCGGGTGTTGCGGGTGCGCTCAAACTGCACGTAGTTGTTGGTGCTCACGCCGTTGTCCCAGGCGCCGCGGTGGGTCAGGCCGAAGGTTTCACGGTAGATGCGGTTGGTCTCTTCGCCGTAGTTGCTCTGCACCAGGGCGTTGGTGTTGGTGTTCTGGGTATCGCCGGCGTACAGGTTGCCCTGGCGGCCGTAAGCGTACTCGAACTCCAGCGACTGCAGATGGGCGAAGTCCCAGTGCAGCAAGGCGTCGATATTTTTATCGACCACCCCTTCACGCCCGGCCGGGACGCTGTTGGCGTAGGCGCCGACGCGTTCGGACTTATGCGATTCGTTAATGTCCCAGGCGTCGGCCTGCGTTTTGCTGTAGCCGCCGAACAGACGGAAGCTCAGGGAATCGCTCAGCGGGCCGGACAGGCTGAAGTCGGTGCGTTTGGTGGCGCCCTCCTGCTTGTGTTGCGGCACGTTGAAGTAGCCGTTCAGCGAGCCGTGCAGCGCATCGCCGGCCTTCTTGGTGATGATGTTGACCACGCCGCCCGCGGCGCCGTTGCCGTAGCGCGCCGCAGCAGGGCCGCGCAGCACTTCGATGCGCTCGATCATTTCCGGCGGCACCCAGGCGGTATCGCCGCGCGAGTCGCGCTCGCCGCGCCAGCCCTGACGCACCGAGTTGCGGCTGGAGGCCGGTTTGCCGTCGATCAGAATCAGGGTGTTTTCCGGGCCCATGCCGCGGATATCGATCTGGCGGTTGTTGCCGCGCTGGCCGCTGGTGGAGTTGCCGGTCAGGTTAACCCCGGGCATGGTGCGGATCAGTTCGCTGATGTCGCGCGCCGGCGGGCGTTTCTTGATCTCATCGGCGGTGATGGTGGACACCCCAGGCGCCTGCAGGTTCTGCCGGGCGGCGGTCACGACGATGGTGTCTTCGCCGCGCGGCTTTTTATCCGCTGCGCCGCTGTTTTCTTCCGTGGTGGGGGTGTCGGTCTGCTGCGCGGCGTTGGCGAACGCGGACGCGCCCAATCCCAAGCCGATAAGAGTGGCTAAAGAATAACGTGATAGCTTGCTTTTCATTTGAGTGTCCTACCTTGCTGCCATCCCTCGCCGAACGGGGGGAAGGGCGGTTGTAGTTTTTGTGTAGTCGGAAATAGAAAATCGGCTGCGGCAAGGGATGCCATTGATGTATCCCCGATCCCTGTCCGTTGCGCGCAATACCAGCACGATCTCCAAGCCTTACACACTATTGCAAATGCAAATTATTATCAATAGTATTTGGCGTACAGTGCGTTCGGGCGGTGGCCGGCGATAGGGAAAAGTCGACGTTCCCGGTGCCGCCAACTACAAAATGGGTAGGCGTTGTGAATACAGAACTACAGTCAGAAAGCAGCAGATTATTGGCCAGCAGCAATGCGGGCAGTCCAGGATGGTGGTTGACGGTGGCACGGCGCGGTACGCCATGGGTAGAACCGGCGGGTAACGGCCGCTGGCGAACCACCTTTTTCTGGCGCGATCCTCAGGGATGCGAATTGACCTCCGCCTACCGCCGCGTGTGGATCAACATCAACTGCCTGACCGACCATCACCAGCCGAATCCGCCGCAAAGCCTGCAGCGTTTGGCCGGCACCGACGTGTGGTACTGGCAGACCGAGCTGAGCGGCGCCTGGCGCGGCAGCTACTGCTTTATTCCCTGCTTTGACGAGCGGCCGCCGGCGTTCAGCGGCGACGATGCGCACGCCAACATGCACAACCTGCGCCACTGGTGGCACCAGGTGTTCGCCAGCGCCACCCCCGATCTGCTCAACCCGTATCGCTCCTGGCAAAGCGCCAGCGGCCACAGCGTCTCCGGCCTGCACATGCCGGATGCGCCGCCGCAGCCGGTATGGCGTTCGTTCGACGAGTATGAGATCGCCAGCGGGCGCTGCACGCCGCCGCTGCCGGCGCGTTTGCAGCGCCATACCTGGCAGAGCGAGCGCCTGGGCAACAGCCGCGACGTTTGGATCTACACCACCGGCGACAGCAAGCCGGCCGAGCGTCCGTTGGCTATCCTGCTCGACGGTCAGTTCTGGGCGAAGCAGATGCCGGTCTGGGAGCCGCTGATGCAGCTGACCCGCGAGGGGGCGTTGCCGGAAGCGGTGTATGTGTTGATCGACATCATCGATCTGCCGCACCGGGCGCGAGAATTAACCTGCAAGGACGATTTCTGGCTGGCGGTGCAGGAAGAACTGATGCCGCAGCTGGCCGACTGGGCGCCGCACAGCGACAAACCGGCCGATACGGTGGTGGCGGGGCAAAGCTTTGGCGGCCTGGCTTCCCTGTATGCCGGGCTGCGCTGGCCGCAGTGCTTCGGCGCGGTAATTACCCAGTCCGGTTCCTACTGGTGGCCGCGGCGCGACATGCTGCAGCTGCCGAGCATCCCCGACGACGCCTGCTGGCTGATGCAGCAGGTGGAACGGCATGGCCTGGGCAACCACGGTGCGCTGAAGGTATTTATGGAAGCCGGTTCGCAGGAAAAGCTGGTGCATCGGGTCAGCGGCGAAATGGCGGCTCGCCTGAGCGACGCCGGCCATCGGGTGCACTACCGGGTGGTGGAAGGCGGGCACGACGCGTTGTGCTGGCGCAGCGGCCTGACCGACGGGCTGCAGGCGGTCTGGGCCTCCGCTTTCGCCACCGCTTATCCGGCATCGGCGACGGCACGAGGAACACATGATGGAAAGCCTGAATCCGTTCGATGATCAACAGCAGCGCAGCCTGGTGCTGCGCAACGTACAACAACAATACAGTTTGTGGCCGGATTTCCGCGCCATTCCGTCCGATTGGACGATCGTCTTCGGCCCGGCGGCGCGCACCGCGTGCACCGAGTGGCTGGAACAGCATTGGCAAGACATTCTGCCGGTCGCAGCAAGCAAGGCGTGACCGGCGCCAGGTAATCACGGGAGCAATAAGCAGTGTCACACACCCCTAACTCTCTCAGCGGCCCGGCGCTTGCGGGCGAATGGCCGCTGGTCGCGGCGCAACCCGGCATCTGGGTCGCCGATCAAATCTCCCCGCATCGCAATGCCTACGCGGTGGCCCACGCCATCGAACTCAACGGCCCCATTGCCGTAGAGCCTCTGCTGCAGGCCATCATCCAGGGCCTGGGCGAGGTGGACATGCTGCGCCTGCGTTTTGCGGAACGCGACGGCGTGCCGGTGCAATGGCTGGATGACGCGCTGGCGGTGCACGAGCCGGAACTTGTCGATCTGACGACGTCGCCGGATCCCGAAGCCGCCGCGCGCGCGCTGATGGACATCGATCTGGCGAGCGATCTGCGCGCCGGCAGCGGCGCACCGCTGTATCGCCATGTGGTGATGCGCCTGGCGGATAACCGCTGGTTCTGGTATCAGCGCTATCACCATCTGCTGGTGGACGGTTTCAGCTTCACCGCCATCGCTCGCCGCGTGGCGGCGATTTACACCCATATTTGCCGCGGCGACGCGCTGGAACCGACGCCTTTCACGGCGTTCAGCGACGTGGTGGCGGAATACCAGGCTTACCGGGAGGCGCCGGCCTGGCAGCGCGACGCCGATTTCTGGCTCGAAAAAGCGCGGCAGTTGCCGCCGCCGGCCACGCTCTGCCCGCAGCCGCTGGCCGGGCAAACCCCCACGCCGCGCATCCACCGGCTGGAACAGCGCTGCGATCCGCAGGCTTTCGCCGAACTGGTGCAGTGCGGCGCGCAGCAGAAGCTGAACGCCGCCGATATGGCGGTGGCGCTGGTGGCGCTGTGGGTATCGCGCCTGAGCGGCCAACCGAGTTTCAGCGCCGGTTTTATCTTCATGCGCCGTACCGGATCGGCCGCCCTGTGCGCCGCCGGGCCAGTGATCAACGTACTGCCGATGGAGATGCATCTCGAGCCGCAGGCCACGCTGTATGAGGCCGCCGCCCGCATCAGCCGCGAGCTGAAAACGGTGCGCCGCCATCAGCGCTACGACGCCGAGCAGGTGCAGCGCGATCTGGGGCGCATCGGCGACGGCGAACCGCTGTACGGCACGGTCTTCAACTTCAAAATGTTCGATTACCAGCTGGATTTCGCCGGTATCGAAGGCATCACTCACGATCTGGCCTCCGGGCCGGTGCGCGATCTGGAGATTGCGCTGTTTATCGACGAACACCATCAGTTGAAGGTGGAACTGCTGGCCAACGCCGAGCGTTACGGTCGCCAGGAACTGCAGGCGCACCTGCAGCGACTGCCGCTGCTGCTGGCGCAGTTCGCCGCGCAGGCAACGTTGCCGATCGGCGAAGCCGATATGCTGACCGCCGACGATCACGCGCTGCTGGCGCGGGTCAACGACACGGCGCACCCGGTGCCGGCGACCACGCTGAGCCAGTTGCTGGCGCAGCAGGCGCAAACCACGCCGGACGCGCCGGCGCTGGCGGATGCGCATTTCAATTTCACCTACCGCGAAACGCGCGAGCAGGTCATGGCGCTGGCGCGTGAGCTGGTTGCGCAGGGCGTGCGGCCGGGCGACATCGTGGCGGTGGCGCTGCCGCGTTCGGTGTTCCTGTCGCTGGCGTTGATGGCGATCGTGGAAGCGGGCGCCGCCTATCTGCCGCTGGACACCGGTTATCCGGACGAGCGGCTGGCGATGATGCTGGAAGACGCCGCGCCCCGGCTGGTCATCACCAACCCGGCGCAGCAGGCGCGGTTCGCCGACAAGGGCGAAATTTTGCTGTATGACGCGCCGCTGCCGGCCGACCACGCCGCCGGGGTGGCGATCGCGGGCCCGACGCCGAACCATGCGGCCTATATTATCTTTACCTCCGGCTCCACCGGGCGTCCGAAAGGCGTGCTGGTCGGCCATCAGGCGATCGTCAACCGCCTGCTGTGGATGCAACACCAGTATCCGCTGGGGGCGGACGACGCGGTGCTGCAGAAAACGCCGTGCAGTTTCGACGTCTCGGTATGGGAATTCTTCTGGCCGCTGATGGTCGGCGCCCGGCTGGTGATGGCGCCGCCGGAGGCGCACCGCGATCCGCAGCAGCTGCAACAGCTGATCGCGCAGCACCGCATTACCACGCTGCACTTCGTGCCGTCGATGCTGGCGGCTTTCGTTGCCGCCCTGGACGACGACGCGGCGGTGGCGAGCTGCGCCGCGCTGCGCCAGGTGTTCTGCAGCGGCGAAGCGCTGCCGGCGGAGCTGTGCCGCCTGTGGCAAAGCCGCACGGCGGTGCCGCTGCACAACCTCTACGGCCCGACCGAAGCGGCGGTGGACGTGACCTGGCATCCGGCCCACGGCGACGCGCTGGCGAAGGTGACCGGCGCCAACGTGCCGATCGGCCTGCCGGTATGGAACACCGGGCTGCGCATTCTTGACGCGCGCCTGCGGCCGGTGCCGCCGGGCGTGGCGGGCGATCTGTATCTGACCGGCGTGCAGCTGGCGCACGGCTACCTTGGCCGGCCGGATCTGACCGCCAGCCGCTTTGTCGCCGATCCGTTCGGCGAGGGCGGGCGCATGTACCGCACCGGCGACGTGGCGCGCTGGCTGCCGGACGGCGCGGTGGAATATTTGGGCCGCAGCGACGATCAGCTGAAGATCCGTGGGCAGCGGATCGAGCTGAGCGAAATCGACCACGCCTTGCTGTCGCTGCCGGGCGTGCGCCAGGCGGTGACGCACGCGCTGGTGTTGCAGGGCACGCCGGTGGACGCCGGCGGCGATGCGCGCCAGTTGGTGGGCTATCTGGTGATGCAGCCTGGCGCGGGCTGGGATGCGGAAGCCCTGCGCGCGGCGCTGGCCGACCGGCTGCCGCCGCACATGGTGCCGGTGGCGCTGGTGGAAATGAGCGATTTGCCGCTGAGCGCCAACGGCAAGCTGGATCGCAAGGCCTTGCCGCAGCCGCAGGGCGGCGAGCGCAAGGCTGGGCGGCCGCCGCAGGCCGGGCTGGAAAGCGAGATCGCGGCGGTATTTGCCCGATTGCTGCAGCGCGAGCAGGTGTTCGCCGATGACGATTTCTTCGCGCTCGGCGGCCATTCGCTGCTGGCGATGCGGCTGGCGGCGGAGCTGCGCCGCGATCTGGGCAAGGCGGTGTCCGTCGGCCAGGTAATGGTGGCGTCGCGCGTTGAGCAGTTGGCGGCCTTGCTGGCGGAAGATCGTACGCAGGAAGAGGCCGATCGCAGCGGATTCGACAGCGTATTGCCGCTGCGCGTCACCGAGGGGCCGACGCTGTTCTGTCTGCACCCGGCGTCCGGTTTCTCCTGGCAGTTCAGCGTATTGCCGCGCTATCTCGATCAGCACTGGTCGCTGGTCGGTATCCAGTCGCCGCGGCCGGACGGCCCGCTGGCGCTGAGCGAAGATATGGATCAGGTGGTGGATGCCCACCTGCAGACGGTGTTGCAGGTACAGCCGCACGGGCCATACCACTTCATCGGCTACTCGCTGGGCGGCACGCTGGCGCAGGGCATCGCCGCCCGGCTGCAGGCGCGCGGCGAGCAGGTGGCGTTCCTCGGCCTGCTGGATACCTATCCGCCGGAGACCCAAAACTGGGACGTGATGCTGGACGACAACGTGTTGAAGGAAGTGCAGCGCGAGCGCGAGCAGTTCCTGGCGGTGTCGCAGGATACGCTCGATCCGGCGCTGGGCGAGACGCGCACCGCGATGTTCGACAACATCGAAGCCAACTACGCCGATTCGGTGCGGTTGCTGTCGCACACGCGCACCGCCCGCTTCCGCGGCCAGGCGACGCTGTTCGTCGCCAAACGCACATTGCAGGAAGGGATGGACGTGCAGCAGACCTGGTCGCAGTACGTCGATGCGCTGCAGGCGCACGAGCTGGACTGCGCGCATGTCGATATCGTTTCGCCGGCGTCGTTCAAAGTGCTGGGGCCGCTGCTGAACCGGATCTTGCGCACGCTGTAATCGCGCCCGTCATCTCGCCGCCAGGCACGGGGATTACCCCGCGTGTGGCGGCGTTTCTTGCGGTTGCTCACAGTTGAATATCAATGAGTTTTATTATCATTATTGATTTCGCCATCTGTGCTAGCATAGCGCCCCGCAACTGCAGAATCCCCGTTTAAAGATGTGGTGAACAACCGATGAGTAGCAAACCCTCCATCCTGCTTGATTTTAGCCTGCTGAAAACCAACCGGGCTTTCCGCGCGGTATTCTGCGCGCGCTTTATCTCCATTGTGGCGCTGGGGCTGATGGCGATCGCCATCCCGGTGCAGATCCAGGCGCTGACCGGTTCCACCCTGCAGGTCGGGCTGGCGGTGACGCTGGCCGGCGGCGGCATGTTCGCCGGGCTGCTGATGGGAGGCGTATTGGCCGATCGCTATGAGCGGCGCCGGCTGATCCTGTTCGCGCGTTCCACCTGCGGCGTCGGCTTCGTCGGCCTGTGCCTCAACGCCCTATTGCCGTCGCCTTCGCTGGCGGCCATTTATCTGCTGGCGGTGTGGGACGGCTTCTTCGGCGCGGTGGGGGTGACGGCGCTGCTGGCGGCCACGCCGGCGCTGGTGGGCCGCGAAAACATCGTGCAGGCAGGCGCCATCAGCATGCTGACGGTGCGCTTCGGCTCGATTCTTTCCCCGGCGATTGGCGGCCTGGTGATTGCCCATATGGGCATTGCCTGGAACTACGGCCTGGCGGCGTTTGGCACCCTGTTGACGCTGCTGCCGCTGCTGAGCCTGCCGCAGCTGATGCCGCCGCCGCAGCCGCGTGAACACCCGCTGCGCGCGTTGGCGGGCGGCTTCGCCTTCCTGTTCCAGAACAAGGTGATCGGCATGGTGGCGCTGATCGGCGCGCTGCTGACCATGGCCAGCGCGGTGCGCGTGCTGTACCCGGCGATGGCGGAGAGCTGGCACATCGACGCTGCCCACCTCGGCTATATGTACGCCGCCGTGCCGCTCGGCGCGGCCATCGGTGCGTTCACCAGCGGGCGCGTGGCGCACGTGGCGCGCCCCGGCTGGGTGATGCTGCTGACGGCGATCGCGGCGTTCGCCGCCATTGGCCTGTTCGGCCTGATGCCGTGGTACAGCCTGGCGTTGCTGTGCCTGGTGGCGTTCGGCTACCTGAGCGCGCTGAACTCGCTGCTGCAATACGGCCTGATCCAGAGCCTGACGCCGGACAACTTCCTCGGCCGCATCAACGGCCTGTGGACGGCGCAGAACGTGGTGGGCGATGCGCTGGGCGCATTATTGCTGGGGGCGATGGGCGCCTTCATGCTGCCGGCGATGAGCGCCAGCGGTTTCGGCTTCGGCGCGGCGGTGCTCGGCATCCTGTTGCTGTTCGCCATGACCGGTTTGCGCCAGGTCACGCTGCACAAACCGGAGCCGCAGCCCGCCACAGAAAAGTAGTCGAACGCGTTAAGACAACGCTGTGGGATCAAATAGCAATGCTTATCATCGGCATGCGTAAAACCCACAGCGTTTATGTCATGATTTCGAAATGAAAGAAGTGCTTACGTTTATTGACATAGCAAATATCGGCGAGTAATTTAGCGCGGAATTAACTCAAATGATAATCATTATTATATTGGTTATCACTTCAAATCCTTGAGGGCGAAGCGATGGATACTGCCGTGAACGACATCAATCGAAAGGAAATGCAGGAGCGCGAAGAACACCGGTTCGCCGCTGATTTTTCTCCGGCGTCGGGCTTCTTCTTTACCTCTCCTTTCCGCAGCTTGACCACCACCGGTTGTTTCAGCCGCATTCGCCTGCCGGCCGCAGACGGCGCCGACCTGAACGGCGAGTTCCAGCGCAGCGTACGGCAGGCGTTTGCCGAGGCCCGGCAGGCCGGTATCAAAAAACCGCTGCTGTGCGGCGCCATCCCGTTCGATACCCGGCAGCCTTCGGCGCTGTTTATTCCGCAGCAGAGCCGCTGGTTCGATCGCGCCGCCTTTATGGCCGGCGTTCGGCCGCCGGCGAACGGCCCTGAACTGGCCGGCGTGACGGAGCTGCCGCCGCAGCAGCCGTTTATGAACATGGTCAGCGACGCCGTCGACGCGATGAAGGCCGGCGAACTGGATAAAGTGGTGCTGTCGCGCCTGCTGGAGATCGAAACGCGCCAGCCGGTGGATCGCCATGCGCTGATGGCGCGCGTGATTGCCCAGAACCCGCACGGTTTCCATTTCCATGTGCCGCTGGAGCAGGGCGCGCTGTTGGGCGCCAGCCCGGAGCTGCTGCTACGCCAGGACGGCGGCCGTTTCTATTCCAACCCGCTGGCCGGTTCCGCCCGGCGCGAGGCCGACCCGCAGCGCGATCGCGAAGTGGGAGAGCGGCTGATGGCCTCGGCGAAAGATCGCCACGAGCATCGCATCGTCACCGAAAGCATGCGTGACGTGCTGGCCGGCCGCTGCCGTTACCTGAACGTGCCGCACACCCCTGAATTGTTGACCACCACGACGCTGTGGCATCTCTCTACGCCGATCGACGGCGAGGCGGCGTCTCCAGACGAAAATGCCCTGTCGCTGGCCTGCCTGCTGCACCCGACGCCGGCGCTGTGCGGCATGCCGACGGCCGAGGCGCACGCCCTGATCGGCAAGCTGGAGCCGTTCGATCGCGGCCTGTTCGGCGGCATCGTCGGCTGGTGCGACGACGAAGGCAACGGCGAGTGGGTAGTGACTATCCGCTGTGGCACCGTTGACGGCAACCGGGTGCGGCTGTTCGCCGGCGCCGGCATCGTGGAAGACTCTTCACCCGAATCTGAATGGCATGAAACAGGCACCAAACTCAGCACCATTCTGCGTGCCTTTGGTATGAATCAAGGATAACGACAAGATGAGCATTGCCTTTACCCCCTGGCCGGCGGAGTTCGCCAGCCGCTATCGCGAACGCGGCTACTGGACTGACAAGCCGCTGACCGAGATCCTCGATCGCCAGGCCAACAACGACGCCCCGGCGATTATCGACGCCCAGGGCAGCCTGACCTACCGCGAGCTGCAGCAGCGCGCCGATCGCCTGGCGGCCGCTCTGCTGCGCCGCGGCGTGAAATCCGGCGACACCGCGTTGGTCCAGCTGGGCAACGTGGCGGAGTTTTATATCGTGTTCTTCGCGCTGCTGAAAATTGGCGTGGCGCCGGTCAACGCGCTGTTCAGCCATCAGCGCAGCGAGCTGAACGCCTATGCCGAGCAGATCAAACCGGCGCTGCTGATCGCCGATCGCCAGCACGGGCTGTTTGCCGACGATCAATTCCTGAACGCCTTCCGCGATGCGCATCCTTCGCTGCGGGTTGTGGCGCTGCGCAGCCAGCCCGAGGGTGAACTGGCGCTAGCCGCCTGGCTGGACGAGGCGAGCGACGGTTTTGTCGCGCAGCCTTCCGCGGCCGATCAGGTGGCGTTCTTCCAGCTTTCCGGCGGCAGCACCGGCACGCCGAAGCTGATCCCGCGCACTCACAACGACTACTACTACAGCATTCGCCGCAGCGTGGAGATCTGCCGTTTCGACGCGCAGACCCGCTATCTGTGCGCGCTGCCGGTGGCGCACAACTACCCGATGAGTTCGCCGGGCGTGCTGGGCGTGTTTTATGGCGCCGGGCTGGTGGTGTTCGCCGCCGATCCGGACGCCGGGCAGTGCTTCCGCCTGATCGAACAGCACCAAATCAACGTGACGGCGCTGGTACCGCCGGCGGTCACGCTGTGGCTGCAGGCGATCGAAGAGTGGGGCGGCAATGCCCAGCTCGCCAGCCTGAAACTGCTGCAGGTGGGCGGCGCCAAGCTGGGCGAGACGCTGGCGGCGCGCATTCAGAACGAAATCGGCTGCCAACTGCAGCAGGTGTTCGGCATGGCGGAAGGGCTGGTGAACTACACCCGGCTGGACGACGACGAACGCCACATCCTGACGACGCAAGGGCGGCCGATGTCGCCGGACGATGAAGTGTGGGTGGCGGATGACGACGGCAATCCGTTGCCGGCGGGCGAGGTCGGGCGGTTGATGACGCGCGGGCCTTATACCTTCCGCGGTTACTACCAGAGCCCGGCGCACAACGCCGACGCCTTCGACGCCGACGGTTTCTACTGCTCCGGCGATCTGATCAGCATCAGCGAAGACGGCTACATCACCGTGCAGGGGCGGCAGAAAGACCAGATCAACCGCGGCGGGGAAAAGATCGCCGCCGAGGAGATCGAGAATCTGCTGCTGCGTCATCCGGACGTGATCAACGCCGCGCTGGTGTCGATGCCGGACGCGCTGATGGGGGAGAAGAGCTGCGCCTATATCATCGCCAACGCGCCGCTGAAGCCGGTGGTGCTGCGTCGCCACCTGCGCGAGCAGGGCGTGGCGGACTTCAAACTGCCGGATCGCTTTATTCAGGTGGACAGCCTGCCGCTGACCCCGGTCGGCAAAGTGGACAAAAAACGGCTGCGCCAGCAGCTCGACGCGCAACTACAGACTCAGGCTCAGGGAGATTAATCGATGGCCATTCCAAAACTTAATGACTACGCGCTGCCGACGGCGGACGAACTGCCGCAAAATAAAGTCACCTGGCAGGTAGAACCGCAGCGCGCCGCGCTGCTGATCCACGACATGCAGCAGTATTTCCTCAATTTCTGGGGCGAAGACAGCGCGCTGATTAAACAGGTGGTGGAGAACATCGCCAACCTGCGCCGCTACTGCAAACAGCAGGGCATTCCGGTGTTCTATACCGCGCAGCCGAACCAGCAGAGCGATGAAGATCGCGCGCTGTTGAACGACATGTGGGGGCCGGGCCTGAACAAACACCCTGAGCAGCAGGCGGTGACCGCCGCGCTGGCGCCGGACGAAGACGACACGGTGCTGGTGAAATGGCGCTACAGCGCCTTCCACCGCTCGCCGCTGCAGGAGATCCTGCAGGAGTCCGGCCGCGATCAGCTGATTATCTGCGGCGTGTATGCGCACATCGGCTGCCTGACCACCGCCATCGACGCCTTCATGCGCAATATCCAGCCGTTCATGGTGGCCGACGGCCTGGCGGACTTCTCGCGCGACGAACACCTGATGGCGCTGCGTTACACCGCCGGCCGATGCGGCCGGGTGGTGACCACCGCGTCTCTGTTGCCGGCTGCCGGTATCGCCAGCATCGATGCGCTGCGTCAGCAGATCCTGCCGCTGCTTGACGAAGACAGCGAAGACATGGGCAACGATGAGAACCTGATCGATTACGGCCTGGATTCGGTGCGCATCATGGAGCTGGCGACCCGTTGGCGCAAGATCCGCGGCGACATCGACTTTATCGCGCTGGCGCGCAACCCGACCATCGATAGCTGGTGGGCGCTGCTTTCCGAAGAGAAAGCCTGATTTTAATAACGAAAGAGGGCGGCCGAGCGGCCGCCCCGTTGGCTCTATAAGGAGATTTCGATGAATACTTTGATCACCAAGGGAAAACGTGCGGCATTTCCGCTGATGCTGCTGTCCACGCTGTTGTTCTCCAACTCGTTGCTGGCGCAGACCGCGCCGGAAGTGCTGCGCAAGCCGGTTGGCAAGGGCGCCTATGAAATGGCCTACAGCCCGAGCGAGAACGCGCTCTACCTGGCGACGTCGCAGAGCCGCAAGTTGGACAAGGGCGGCATCGTTTACCGTCTGGATCCGACCACGCTGGACGTGACCCAAATTATCCATAACGACATCAAGCCGTTCGGCGCCGCCGTCAACGCCAAGACCGGCACGCTGTTCTTCGGCAACACCGTCAATAACTCGGTGACCGCCATCGACGCCAAGACCGGCGACGTGAAAGGCCGTCTGGTGCTGGACGCGCGTAAGCGTTCCGAGACCGTCAAGCCGCTGGCACCGCGCGAACTGGTAGCGGATGCCGACAGCGATACCCTGTACATCACCGGGCTGGGTGAATCCAGTGTGGTGTGGGTGGTGGACGGTAAGGATCTGACCCTGCGCGCCACCGTGACCGACACCGGCAAATACGGCACCGGCCTGGCGCTGGACGCCGCCGCCAAGCGCCTGTACGTCACCAACGCCGACGGCGAACTGGTGACCATCGACACCCAATCCAACAAGGTGCTGTCGCGCAAGAAGCTGGATGAGTCCAAAGAGCACTTCTTCCTGAACATCAGCTTGGATACCGCTACCCATCGCGCGTTCATCACCGATTCCAAGCAGCCGCAGGTGCTGGTGGTGGATACCCGCAACGGCAACATCCTGAGCAAGATCGACGTGCCGGAATCGCTGGCGGTGCTGTTCAACCCGGCGCGCAATGAAGTTTACGTCACCCATCGCCAGGCGGGCGAAGTGAGCGTAATCGACGCCAAGAGCTACAAGGTGCTGAACACCATCAAGACGCCGACCCACCCGAACAGCCTGGCGCTGTCGCCGGACGGCCAGACGCTGTACGTCAGCGTCAAGCAGGCTTCCAGCCGCGAGAAAGAAGCCACCGCGCCGGACGACGTGATCCGCGTAGCGCTGAAATAATCCCGCTCAGGGTAAGCGCACACCGAACAGGCGAAGCGGCGACGCTCCGCCTGTTTTTTTTCGCCCCAGGATCTGCGGTATAAAGTGTGCATTGATCCGTTAACCCGAAGGAACGTTGGTTATGCCCGCCTCGCGTACCCCGCTGTTGTTGTTCGTTATCACCCTGCTGCTGCTGGCCGTGTTGATCCACAGCGGCATCCGCCCTTACGATCGCACCACCTGGCTGATGGAGGTGGCGCCGGTTTTGATCGCCTTGCCGCTGCTGTGGCTGACCCATCGCCGTTATCCGCTGACGCCGCTGCTCTACACGCTGATTTTCTTCCATGCGCTGATCCTGATTTTCGGCGGCATGTACAGCTACGCCCGCGTACCGCTGGGGTTTGAGGTGCAGCAGTGGCTGGATCTTGGCCGCAACCCATACGACAAACTGGGGCATTTCTTCCAGGGATTGGTGCCGGCGCTGGTGGCGCGCGAGATCCTCCAGCGCGGCGGCTATGTGCAGGGCCGCAAGATGCTGGGCTTTGTGGTGTGCTGCATCGCGCTGGCCATCAGCGCCGTTTACGAGCTGATCGAGTGGTGGGCGGCGCTGGCGCTGGGCCAGGGCGCCGACGAGTTTCTCGGCACCCAGGGTGACCCGTGGGATACCCAGTCCGACATGTTCTGCGCCTTGCTCGGCGCGCTATGCGGTTTGCTGCTGTTCGCCGGTTGGCAAGACCGGCAAATTCGCCGCCTGTGTCGATAAATCTTGGTAACAAAGGCGTGGTTGGAGGGGGCTGCATTTAATCGCGTTTACCGCCGGTTCAGCGTATTTGTGCTATATCACTGGTTCGGAGCGGCTGTTTGAATGCGAGACTGAGTTTGATCATTACCCCCTTATCCCGAAAAGCGTACGCAGTATGGATGTCGTTAACGATAGTGCTCAGCTTTGCGTGGCTAAATCTTTTGGATCTCTATAACAACGACACGTTGTTCTTTCAGAAGTTAACGATTTCCGTCATCAATAACACCTCGTTCGCCGATGTCGTCGCCTCTTACCTGAGACTGATTCTGTATCTGCCTTTCGGGCTGTTGGCGATCGTGTTGACGCTGTTGTTTTGCGCCCGGCGGCTATGCGATACCCGGTTCTTTGTGCTCGCTTGGCCGATTTCTCTGGCGGTCTTCTTGGTCTTTTGGTTTGTTAATGTCGCTTTCCCCGGACATCTCAATCTGGTGTTGGTCGCTAAATCTTGCGTACTGGCACTGATTGGGCTGGTTCCGCCGAGGAAACGAGAGGCCGAATAATCGAACGCAGTTCGATGAAGAGTCCGTACCCAGAAAGCGAAAAACCCGCCGTTTGGGCGGGTTCTTCTAAATAGGGCGACCGGACTCGGACAACCGGCGTCTGCGCCGCGTTGAACAGCGCTTCAGCGTTGGTCCGCAGGGTGAGGCCTTTGGCCGAATAATCGAACGCAGTTCGATGGAGAGTCCGTATCCCGGAAAGCGAAAAACCCGCCATAGGCGGGTTTTCTAAATATGGTGCCCGGACTCGGAATCGAACCAAGGACACGGGGATTTTCAATCCCCTGCTCTACCGACTGAGCTATCCGGGCAACGGGCAGCATTAAACCGTATTGGCCGATGGCCGTCAACGGCTTTATGCATGAAAGGCGTTAAAACGCGTCCGGTTGCTGGCTTTTCAGGCAAAGGGCGCAAAAATTGCGCCTGTTCAGGCTATCTCCTTGGGCTGGCGGCGCCGCAAGCGCGGCTCGCCTAGCTTAGCGCCCCGTTGCGGCGGCACTGCGCCACCTGCAAGATGTCTTCCGCCAGCCGTTTGGCGACCGATACGTCCTGGAGCTGGCGTTTTACCAGCAGTTTGCTCAGGCAGCCTTCCTGAATCAATTCCATTTGCTGCGCCACCATGTCGGCGTCGTCGGCGTCCATTTCGCGCAGCAGTTCGCGGGTCAGCTCCAGCGAGGTCAGCTTTTGCTGCTCCGCCAGTTGGTGGATCGGATGATCCGTTTCCGGGAAAAAGCTGCAGGCGGCGATAAACAGGCAGCCGGGATAGCGGTCGTGTTGCACGTATTCCGCCAGCACGTCATAGCGCGCCAGCAGTTTTTGCTGCGGGCTCAGGTTTTCATCCAGCAGCAGCTGGCGTCGCCAGGTGTCGATCTGTTGGCCGTGGTAGCGCAGGCAGTCGTACAGCAGCGCTTCGCGATCCGGCCAGAACCGTTTGAGATCGCCGGGCTGAACGTCGAGTTTTTCCGCCAGCATCTCTAATGTGGCGGTCGCCAGGCCCTGTTGTTCCAACAGGCCCAGCGCGGTATCAAGGACGTGTTCACGTTGCACTTGTGCTTCCTCCCATTCGCTTCCGATCTTCAGTGTCAGTTATCGCATCACTTTCTGCAAATGCGCGTTGAAGGCTTCTGCCTTCATAAAACCGGTGACCCGCTCGGCCGTCAGCTCCTGGCCCGCCGGATCGAAGAACAGGATCGTCGGCAGCCCCAGCACCTGCAGGTGCTTCAGCAGCGCCGCCTGTTCCGCGCCGTTGGCGGTGACGTCCGCCTGCAGCAGCACCGCGTTGGCCAGGCTCGCCTGCACCGCCGCATCGCTGAAGGTGTATTTCTCGAACTCTTTACAGGCCACGCACCAGTCGGCGTACAGATCCAGCATCACCGGCTTGCCGCGCGCCTGTTGCAGCGCCAGATCGAGCTGCTCGACGTTGTTGATGCGGGCAAAGGCCAGGTGTTGTTGAGCCGCCTGCTGCGCCTGATCGGCGCCGAAGGCCCAATCCTGCAGCGGCCGCGCGGCGATCACCGCCGCCGCCAACAGCAGCAGTTGCAGGGCACGCGCCCAGCCGCGCGCGCTTCTCAGGCTCAGAGCGAAGGCCCAGCCGAAGAACGCCAGGCCGAGCAGGCTCCACAGGCGCAGGCCCCACAGATCGCCGATCACCCGCTCCAGCAGGAACACCGGCAGCGCCAGAATGACGAAGCCGAAGGCCTCTTTCACGTACTGCATCCACGGGCCGCTGCGCGGCAGCAGGCGGTTGCCGAACAGGGTGACGATCACCAGCGGAATGCCCATCCCCAGCGCGTACAGGTACAGGGTGCCGCCGCCGGCCCACAGGTTACCGCTCTGGGCGATATACAGCAGGATGGCGCTGAGCGGCGCGGTGGTACAGGGCGAGCAAATCAGCCCGGCCAGGGCGCCCATCAGGAACACGCCGGTCAGTGAGCCGCCGCGCTGGGTGTTGCTCCAGCTCGCCAGCCGGGTTTGCAGCGCCGAGGGCAGCTGCAGGGAATAGAGGCCGAACATCGACAGCGCCAGCGCGATGAACAGCACCGACAGGCCGATCAGCACGTAAGGGTGCTGCAGCGCCGCCTGGAACTGCAGGCCGGCGGCGGCCACCACCAGCCCCAGCAGGGTGTAGGTGAGTGCCATGCCCTGCACGTAAACCACCGCCAGCGCCAGAATGCGGCCGCTGCTTTGCGGCCGGTCGCGGCCGAGGATGATGCCGGAGATCAGCGGGTACATCGGCAGCACGCACGGAGTGAAGGCGATGCCGATGCCGATCAGCAATGCCCACAGCGGCGAGAAAGGCAGGCTGGCCGGCGTAGCGGGCTGTTCGGTTGGCGCAGGGGCAGCCGCCGGGAGCGGGGCGACATCGCCGGCGCTGACGGCATCCAGCGGGATGACGCGGGTTTCCGGCGGATAGCAGAAGCCGGCCTCGGCGCAGCCCTGATAGGTGACGCTGAGGCTGGCGTTGGCCGCTGCCTGTTGCAGCGGCACCTGCAGATTCAGCTGCTGTTTGAAAATCGCCACTTCGCCGAAGAACTCGTCCTTGTGGCTCAACCCTTCGGGCAGGGTAAAGGCGCCCAGCGTCGCTTGCTGCGGCACCAGTTTGATCTGCTGGCGATACAGGTAGTAGCCGGGGCGGATCTGCCAGTTCAGCGTCACCTGGCTGCCTTGCTGTTTGAAATCGAAGGCGAAGGCCTGATCGACAGGCACGAACTGGCTGCCGCCCTTCGGCGCGAACAGCGAAGCCTGCGCCGCCTGCGGCAGGAAGAACAGGCTGCACAGCAGCAAAATCAGTTTAAGGAAGCGTTGATCCATAACAGGTAGTCTTTATCTCCGGCCATCACCGGCAGCACCAGCAGCTCGGGCGTCTGGTAAGGGTGATGTTGTTTCAGGGTGTCGAGCAGGGCCTGCTGACGGCGGCGATCGCTTTTGAACAGCATCTGCACTTCGTATTCCTGTTCCAGTTTCCCTTCCCAGTAATACAGCGAGGTAGCGCCGGGCAGCAGCGTGGCGCAGGCCGCCAGCTTATCGCCCAAGACCCGCGCCGCCAGTTCCTGGGCGCTGGCTTCATCGGGTGCGGTACAGAGTATGACGACAGCTTCGCAATCAGACATCTTCAGCCCTCTCATCGGTTCGAATGGGCACTATACCCTGAAGGCGGATTGGCTAGAAGGCGAGTTTATCGCCAGAAGGAAAACCGGGGCCGCAGCCCCGGTCGGAGCGTTACAGCATGATGCTGCCGAGCAGGAAGCCGAATACCACGGCGAAAATCACGCCCATGGTGCCGGGAATGAAGAACGGGTGGTTGAACACGAAGCGGCCGATGCGCGTGGTGCCGGTATCGTCCATCTGCACCGCGGCGACCAGCGTCGGGTAGGTCGGCAGGATGAACAGGCCGGAGACGGCGGCGAAGGAGGCGACGGCGGTCAGCGGCGATACGTTCAGCGCCAGCGCCATCGGCATCAGCGCCTTGGCGGTAGCGGCCTGCGAGTACAGCAGCGCCGAGCAGAAGAAGAAGATCACCGCCAGCAGCCACGGGTGCGCCTGAATGACGCTGCCGGCCGTCTCTTTGATCCAGTCGATGTTGGCCTGCACGAAGGTATCGCCCAGCCAGGCGACGCCGAGGATACAGATACAGGCGCTCATGCCGGCCTTGAAGGTGCTGGAGTTCAGCACCATGTCGGTGTCGACGCGGCACAGCAGGGTGGTCAGCGTGGCGACGCTCAGCATGATGATCAGGATGGCGTTGGTGGTGTTCATCAGCGGCTTGGCCACCAGGCCAAGACCCGGGCTGTTGATGATGGCGTAAGCCACTACGCACAGCACGCCCAGCAGGAACAGCAGCACCGAGGCTTTGGCGCGCGGTTTGATCTCCAGCGCGTTGTTGCCGCGCAGGGTGATCAGGCCTTCTTCCAGGCGTTTCAGGTACACCGGGTCGTTAGACAGCTTGGAGTCGAACAGCCAGGTCACCAGCAGCGACATCACCAGCACGGCGCAGAAGGTGGACGGGATCACCACCATCAGCAGGTGCAGGTAGCTGACGCCGTGGCCTTCCATCACCGAAGACATATACACCACCGCGGCGGAGATCGGTGAGGCGGTGATGGCGATCTGGGCGGACACTACGGCGGTCGACAGCGGCCGGCAAGGCTTGATGCCCTGTTCTTTCGCCACTTCGGCGATCACCGGCAGCGCCGAGAGCGAGATGTTGCCGGTGCCGGCGAAGATGGTCAGGAAGTAGGTGACGATAGGGGCGAGAATGGTGATGTGCTTGGGGTTCTTGCGCAGCAGCTTTTCGGTCTGCTGCACCAGGTAATCCATCCCCCCGGCGACCTGCATGGCGGAGATCGCCGCGATCACCGCCATGATGATGGAAATCACGTCGAAGGGAATGCTGCCCGGCTTGACGCCGATCAGCGCCAGGATCAGAACGCCCAATCCCCCCGCGAACCCGATACCGATACCGCCCAACCTGGCCCCTAAAAAGATGGCCAGCAGAACGATAACCAATTCTACGGCTAGCATAGTGTTTACTCCTTAAAATGAGAGAAATTGAAAATCAAACGTTAAAATTTTGTGGGCGCCTAAAAGTAAAAAGGCACGCTATCCAGAGGATTTAGCGTGCCTTTCAGGGCTACCGGGTAGGTCTGTTATTGTTCATTTTCATCCGTATAGCGTTTGGCTTTATAGGCCGGGTGCATCAGGTTCTCCACGGAGAAGATGTCATCCAGCTCGGCTTCGGTCAGCAGGCCGCGTTCCAGCACCACTTCACGCACGCTCTTGCCGGTTTCGGCGCAGATCTTCCCGACGATGTCACCGTTATGGTGGCCGATGAACGGGTTCAGATAGGTGACGATACCGATCGAGTTGAAGACGTAGTGTTCGCAGACTTCTTTATTCGCGGTGATGCCGTTAATGCATTTTTCCAGCAGGTTGTAGCAGGCGTTGGTCAGGATGTGGATCGACTCGAACATCGCCTGGCCGATCACCGGCTCCATCACGTTCAGCTGCAGCTGGCCCGCTTCGGCCGCCATGGTAACGCAAGTGTCGTTGCCAATCACCTTGAAACACACCTGATTGACCACTTCCGGCACCACCGGGTTCACTTTGGCCGGCATGATGGACGATCCTGCCTGCAGCTCTGGCAGGTTGATTTCGTTCAGGCCGGCGCGCGGGCCGGAGGAGAGCAGGCGCAGGTCGTTACAGATTTTGGACAGTTTCACCGCCAGGCGTTTGAGCGCGCTGTGCACCATCACGTAGGCGCCGCAGTCGGAGGTGGCCTCGATCAGGTCTTCCGCCGGCACCACCGGCAGGCCGCTGACTTCCGCCAGTTTTTGCACCGCCAGCGGCTGATAGCCTTCCGGGGTGTTGAGCGCGGTGCCGATGGCGGTGGCGCCCAGGTTCACTTCCAGCAGCAGCTCCGCGGTGCGGTGCAGGTTGCGGGTCTCTTCGTTCAGCAGCACGCTGAAGGCGTGGAATTCCTGGCCGAGGGTCATCGGCACCGCGTCCTGCAGCTGGGTGCGGCCCATTTTCAGGATGGTTTCGAACTCTTTCGC
Organism: Serratia sarumanii; assembly: GCF_029962605.1. Lineage (NCBI taxonomy): Bacteria > Pseudomonadati > Pseudomonadota > Gammaproteobacteria > Enterobacterales > Yersiniaceae > Serratia > Serratia sarumanii. Next base: position 332,000 of record NZ_CP124750.1, read on the forward strand.
CTTGCGGTCGAAGCCTTCGCGCAGCTGGTTGATGGCGTCGATCAGCTTCTGGTTGGAGGCGTACACCGCGATGCGGAACCCGGTCGGGTAGGCGTCGTTGGTGGACTGGCACTTATTGAGGTGATCGTTCGGGTTCAGGTACTGGTATTCGCCTTTTTGGTGGCCCATCAGCTCCAGGCCGATGTTCGCCAGCACTTCGTTGGTGTTCATGTTCAGCGAGGTGCCTGCGCCGCCCTGGAACACGTCCACCGGGAACTGATCCATGCACTTGCCTTTATCCAGCACCTCGTCGCAGGCCTGGATGATCACGTCGGCGATTTTGCGCGGGATGGTTTTGAGTTCTTTGTTGGCCATCGCCGCGGCCTTTTTCACCATCACCATGCCGCGAACGAACTCGGGGACATCGCTGATTTTGCTGTTGCTGATGTAGAAGTTTTCAATCGCACGCAGAGTGTGGACTCCGTAGTAAGCGTCTGCGGGGACTTCACGTGTTCCTAACAGGTCTTCTTCGATACGAATGTTGTTTGACATGAGAACCTTCTCTATGTGTTGCTGCCGAATTAATAATGTGTCAGGTCAAGGCTAATAAGGGCACAGCCTAAATTAATGTTGCCGAAGGCTTGGGGCGTGAAACGATTAACCAAATCGCCCGTTGCTGCCCAGATCATATGCTGGTTGGTAAGAAATGACTGAATCCAGATCACCTTATGGTGTTTAAGGATATGCCCTTTTCCGGTTCTGTGACTTCTTTCACGTTTGTGAACTTTAGCAATAAAAACCGGCTCTCGGTTGAAATGGTGGGGTGATGCCCTCATTGTAATGGTGTCGGCCGTTTACGGCCTCTTTTTTCGCGCCGTCGCCCCGTGGCGGCCGCGCTTTACCTACCGATAGGAGAACCAGGTGCGCTGGTTACCGCTACTGCTGATATTTCTGCTGGCTTACATAGAAATATCCATCTTTATCAAAGTCGCCGCCGTGCTCGGCGTGGCTGTCACCCTGCTGCTGGTGGTGTTCAGCTCCTGCGTCGGCATTTCGCTGGTGCGCAATCAGGGCATGAAAACCTTCGTGCAGATGCAGCAAAAACTGGCGGCCGGCGAAAGCCCGGCGGCGGAAATGGTGAAAAGCGTTTCGCTGGTGCTGGCGGGCTTCCTGCTGCTGATCCCGGGTTTCTTCACCGACTTCCTCGGCCTGTTGCTGCTGCTGCCGCCGGTGCAAAAAACGCTGACGCTGAAGCTGATGCCGCATCTGTCGGTTTATCGCCCCGGCGGTTGGACGGGCGGTGACGCCGCCAACGGCAACACCTTCGACGGTGAATTCCAGCGCAAGGACGACGAACGCTCGGTGCTGGAACACCGCCCGGACGAGGAGCGCAAGCCTCACGATCGTTAAGCAAACGCGGCTCAGGCCGCGTTTTTTCTCTCTGTAGCACCCGCGCGGCCAAAAATGCGAAATTTTTTTCGTTAGCCCCCTTGAAGGGGGCTGGAACGCCCCCATCTCAAATGCCACGAGGCCGGTAATAACAACCATCCGGTGTACAACCCTAAATCTGATAGAGACCTTCTTACAGGAGAGCGTTCAATGAGTATTCGTCCATTGCATGACCGCGTTATCGTCAAGCGCAAAGAAGTTGAATCAAAATCTGCTGGCGGCATCGTCCTGACTGGCTCTGCTGCGGGTAAATCCACTCGCGGTGAAGTGGTTGCAGTGGGTAAAGGGCGTGTGCTGGAAAACGGCAACATCCAACCGCTGGATGTGAAAGTTGGCGATATCGTGATTTTCAACGACGGCTACGGCGTGAAAGCAGAGAAGATCGACAATGAAGAAGTGTTGATCATGTCCGAAAGCGACATTCTGGCAATTGTTGAAGCGTAATTGCGCTTTATCTTCTGAACTGAACGAGTTGAAGGGAAATACCAATGGCAGCTAAAGACGTAAAATTCGGCAATGACGCTCGCGTGAAAATGCTCCGCGGCGTGAATGTTCTCGCTGATGCAGTAAAAGTGACCCTGGGCCCGAAAGGCCGCAACGTAGTGCTGGATAAATCTTTCGGCGCACCGACCATCACCAAAGACGGCGTTTCCGTTGCGCGTGAAATCGAACTGGAAGACAAGTTCGAGAACATGGGCGCACAGATGGTGAAAGAAGTGGCCTCCAAAGCGAACGACGCGGCGGGCGACGGCACCACCACTGCAACCGTACTGGCTCAATCCATCATCACCGAAGGCCTGAAAGCGGTTGCTGCAGGCATGAACCCGATGGATCTGAAGCGCGGCATCGACAAAGCGGTTGTCGCTGCGGTTGAAGAACTGAAGAAACTGTCCGTACCTTGCTCCGATTCCAAAGCTATCGCTCAGGTAGGCACCATCTCCGCCAACTCCGACGAAACCGTGGGTAAACTGATCGCGGAAGCGATGGAGAAAGTGGGCAAAGAAGGCGTTATCACCGTTGAAGAAGGCACCGGCCTGCAAGACGAGCTGGACGTGGTTGAAGGTATGCAGTTCGACCGCGGTTACCTGTCCCCATACTTCATCAACAAGCCGGAAACCGGTTCTGTTGAGCTGGAAAGCCCGTTCATCCTGCTGGCCGACAAAAAGATCTCCAACATCCGCGAAATGCTGCCGGTGCTGGAAGCCGTTGCCAAAGCAGGCAAGCCGCTGCTGATCATCGCTGAAGACGTTGAAGGCGAAGCGCTGGCGACCCTGGTGGTCAACACCATGCGCGGCATCGTGAAAGTGGCTGCCGTTAAGGCGCCTGGCTTCGGCGACCGCCGTAAAGCCATGCTGCAGGACATCGCAACCCTGACTGCCGGTACCGTTATCTCTGAAGAGATCGGTCTGGAGCTGGAAAAAGCCACCCTGGAAGACCTGGGCCAGGCAAAACGCGTTGTGATCAACAAAGACACCACCATCATCATCGATGGCGTGGGCGACGAAGCGACCATCCAGGGCCGCGTTGCTCAGATCCGTCAGCAGATCGAAGAAGCGACCTCTGACTACGATCGTGAAAAACTGCAGGAGCGCGTAGCGAAACTGGCCGGCGGCGTTGCCGTTATCAAGGTTGGCGCAGCGACTGAAGTTGAAATGAAAGAGAAGAAAGCCCGCGTTGAAGACGCCCTGCACGCGACCCGCGCCGCAGTGGAAGAAGGCGTGGTGGCCGGCGGTGGCGTAGCGCTGATCCGCGTTGCAGGCAAAATCGCCGCGCTGAAAGGCGACAACGAAGACCAGAACGTGGGTATCAAAGTTGCGCTGCGCGCAATGGAAGCCCCTCTGCGTCAGATCGTGGTGAACGCCGGTGAAGAAGCTTCCGTTATCGCCAACCAGGTGAAAGCGGGCGAAGGCAGCTACGGCTACAACGCTTACTCCGAAGAATACGGCGACATGATCGCGATGGGTATCCTGGATCCAACCAAAGTGACCCGTTCTGCTCTGCAGTACGCGGCTTCCGTGGCTGGCCTGATGATCACCACCGAATGCATGGTTACCGACCTGCCGAAGGCTGACGCACCGGATCTGGGCGCAGCAGGCGGCATGGGCGGCATGGGCGGCATGGGCGGCATGATGTAATCATCCCCCACAAGCTTGTGTGCTGAGAACCCCGGTCAAATGACCGGGGTTTTTTATGCCTGCGCGCCGCCGCACTGTATTTGATGATATTTTTGCCGCCGGGGGCGATTTAGCTGGTAAACTGTTAAGTCATCAGCTGTCGCTCAAGACGTTGGCCCGCTCGCGTGGCAACGGATGCTTAAGAGATGGCATCGCTTTCTGATAAGCTTTTGCGTAATTCTCAACATCGAATGGGGAACAAGATGCGGATTAAAGCCTTACTGGGTCTCTCGGCAGCGATGCTGCTGGCGGGTTGCAGCACCACTCATGAACTGACCGCTGCGGGTCAGCAGATCAAGTTCACCGACAGCAAGCCGGCGGCGGAATGCCAGCTGCTGGGGGAAGTGACCGGCACCCAGAGCAACTGGCTGTCCGGCAACGGCGGTGAAGGCAGCTCCATGCGTGGGGCGGCCAACGATCTGCGCAACAAGGCGGCGGCCATGGGCGGCAACGTGATCTACGGCGCCAACAGCCCGAGCCAGAACCTGCTCTCCAGCTTCGCACCGCTGGACAGCAAAATGGTCGGCCAGGTTTACAAGTGCCCGTAAGGCGCTGAGGCCGCAGCCGCAAAGAGGTAAAAAAAGAGGAATGCCACGGCATTCCTCTTTTCGTTGGGGCATTTGGCGCACGTTACTCCTGCATCAGGCGCAGATCGATCGGCGTTTTGCTCGGTTCGCCGCCCACTTCGCGCGTCAGGCGCGGCACCAGATAACCGGACACCTTGCTCAGCAGCGCCTGCATGATGGCGCGCGCTTCATCGTCGCTGACCATGAAGTGCGCCGCGCCCTGCACCTTGTCCAGCACGTGGATGTAGTAAGGCAGGATACCGGCGTCGAACAGCGCGTTGCTGAGCGCCGCCAGCGTGTCGGCATCGTCGTTGACGTCGCGCAGCAGTACGCTCTGGTTGAGCAGCGTGACGCCGGCGAGGCGCAGCTGAGCCATGGCGCTTTGCAGATCGCGGTCAATTTCGTTGGCGTGGTTGATGTGGGTGACCATCAGCACCTGCAGGCGCGAGGCCGACAGTAGGCGGCACAGCGCCGGCGTGATGCGCGCCGGGATCACCACCGGCAGACGGGTGTGAATGCGCAGGCGTTTCAGGTGCGGGATGGCCTCCAGCTCGCCGACCAGCCACTCCAGCTCGCTGTCCTTGGCCATCAGCGGATCGCCGCCTGAAAAAATGATCTCGTCCAGTTCCGGGTGTTGGCGGATATAATCCAGCGCCTGCCGCCAGTTGTTCTTGTTGCCCTGATTATCCTGATAGGGGAAGTGGCGGCGGAAGCAGTAACGGCAGTTGACCGCACAGCCGCCCTTGACCAGCAGCAGCGCGCGATTGCGGTATTTGTGCAGCAGGCCCGGCACCACGCTGCGCTGCTCATCGAGCGGATCGGTGGTGAACCCTGGGGCGTTGATGAACTCCTCTCTGGCGGTCAGCACCTGGCGCAGCAGCGGGTCGTTGGCATCGCCGGGGCGCATGCGCGCAGCGAAGGCGCGCGGCACGCGCAGGGCAAACAGCCGGCGGGCATCGCGCCCCTGCGGCAGTTCCGGGTGCGTATTCAGTGACAAAAGCTGCAGTAATTCATCTGGATCGGTAATAACATCGGCGAGTTGATGCAACCAATCTTCTCTATGTGCCGTACTTTGGGTTATAATGTGTGCCATTTTTTTGGCTAAGCTACCAGTTCAAATATTCAGAGGGCCATCATGGCGACTTATTCTAGCAACGATTTCCGTCCGGGTCTTAAAATCATGTTCGAGGGCGAACCTTACGCCGTCGAAGCCAGTGAGTTCGTTAAGCCGGGCAAAGGCCAGGCGTTTGCACGCGTGAAAATGCGTCGTCTGCTGACCGGCACCCGCGTGGAAAAAACCTTCAAGTCTACCGATTCTTGCGAAGGCGCAGACGTGATGGACACCAACATGAACTACCTGTACAGCGACGGTGAGTTCTACCACTTCATGCACCCTGAGTCTTTCGAACAGCATCAGGTTGACGGCAAAACCGTCGGCGACGCGGCCAAATGGCTGCAGGATAACGCAGAGTGCATCATCACCCTGTGGGATGGCCGTCCAATCGCCGTTCAGCCGCCGAACTTCATCGAAGCGGAAATCACCGATACCGATCCTGGCCTGAAAGGCGATACCGCAGGGACTGGCGGCAAGCCGGCTACCCTGAGCACCGGCGCCGTGGTTAAAGTGCCGTTGTTCGTCCAGATCGGCGAAGTGATCAAAGTTGACACTCGCTCTGGCGAATACGTCTCTCGCGTTAAATAAGTTTCAAAGCAGAGGAACCCCCGCGGTTCCTCTGTTTTATCCCATCCCCGTTCGTTGGCAGAAAACCCGCATGTTCAAGAAAACGTTGTTGGCCGTGCTCTCCCTGTTGTTCCTTTTCTCTCTTAGCGGTTGCAATACGTTTCGCGGTTTCGGCGAGGACGTGCAGCATCTCGGCGGCGCCATTTCGCGCACGGCCAGCTGATCCCGCCCTTTAACCCGATGTATTTGCGCCACAAAGCCGGTGGTGATTCCACTCCCTGCGCCAATTTTGACTAAGCTTAGAAAGCCGTACTTTTTCATCAACGACAAATAAGGACTTTCTTATGCTGAAGAAAAGTATTATCGCGATCTTCTCTTTGATGATTTTGACCTCGTTGACCGCCTGTAATACCACCCGCGGCGTGGGTGAGGACATTCAGGCCGGCGGCAAGGCCATTCAGCGCAGCGCGGAATAATCCGTTCTCCACCCGGCGGCGTTCCGCGTGCGGAGGGCCGCCGCATTTCCTCCTCTTGCCTGAGCGTTAACGCTGCTGCTATCCTGCCGCAGTGCGGGTGAGGTTACCCGCCGTTCTTCACCCCGCTGAACGGGACGACCCGTTTACGCGTCATTATATCGGGGACGACCCCAGTGGAAGGGAGGCCGTCTCATGGCCTGGATTATTCTGCTTATCGCCGGTTTGCTCGAAGTGGTTTGGGCTATCGGTCTGAAATACACCCACGGTTTTACCCGGCTGACGCCGAGCATCATCACCATCGCCGCGATGGTGGTCAGCATGTTGTTGTTGGCCAACGCGATGAAAACGCTGCCCGCCGGCACCGCTTATGCGGTGTGGACCGGCATCGGCGCGGTGGGCGCGGCCATCATGGGCATGGTGCTGTTGGGCGAGTCGACCAATATCGCGCGTATCATCAGCCTGTGCCTGATCGTGGTCGGCATCCTCGGGCTGAAGTTCAGCAGTCACTGATCGGCGGGCTGCTCCACCCAGATCAGCGCATCGGTGGCGAAACCGTAGCCTTTGGCCGTCTGCAATAAGCTGTCGCGTACGCCGGCGTCGAGCGTCGGGGTGCGCGACAGGATCCACAGATAGTCGCGGTTAGGGCCGCAAACCAGCGCGTAGCGATACTCCGGATCCAGGGCTATCACGTTATAGCCGCCGTAGAAGGGGCCGAAGAACGACACTTTCAGCGCCGCGACCTGCGGTGAACCGATAAAGTAGGCTTTGCCTTCGCTTTCTTGCCATTGCTGTTTCTGCGGATTGAAGCCGCGATTGATGACTTTCAGCCCGCCGTCGGCGCGTGGGCTGTAGTGGGCGGTCACCCGCTGCAAACCGCGTTCAAAACGATGATCCAGACGCGCGATTTCGTACCAGGTGCCGAGATAGCGCTGACTGTCGAAAGGGGTCACGACCTTGATGTCTTTGGGCGGGGAGACGCTGCAAGCGACGGAGAGCAGGGCGGAAAGCATGACGCTAAGCTTTGACCATAAACGCATCGTTGACTCCTGTTTACCGGGGGCGAGTAGACAGTGTAGCCGATGAGCAAAGGGCGGCCAACGGGCGTTGGCCGCCTGAGCGGTTTACAGGGTGACGACGCCGATAACGGTGACCACGCTGAGGATCGCCGCCAGACCGTAGAACACCCATTTGCCGGCCGGTACATGGATCTTCAGATCGTGCATCGCATGGTGGATGCGGTGCAGGCCGCACCACAGTGGCAGAATGATCATCAGCAGCAGGAACAGGCGGCCGATCAGGCTCTGGCAGAACGCCAGCACGCGCTCGTAACCCAGTGCTTCACCGGGGAACAGCCCCAATGGCAGCAGAATACCGACCAGCAGCACGATGGCTGGTGCGACGATCGCGCCCCACATGCCGCCGGCGCCGAACAATCCCCAGAAAACCGGCTCGTCGGAGCGTTTAGGTGCTTGATTTATCATGTTTCCTCCGGATTAGATCAGGGCCACGGCCAGGATGACCACGCTGACGACGATGGTGACGGCCCACAGCCCTTTCACGATGGGGCCTGGCCCCATTTTCTCGCTGTTGACCACGATATTGGCGGCCTTCGGCGCCAAATCGAACCAGGTTTTGGTGTGCAGCGCCGCCGCCAGCAGGGCGACGACGTTGATCAACAGCACCAGCGGGTTCTGCAAGAAGCCGACGAAGCCGGCCCAGCTCTCGGCGCCACCCTTCAGCGCGAACACGCCGTAGAGCAGCACGATGCTGAACCAGACCGCCAGCACCGAGGTGCCTTCGCGCAGCATGTAGAAACGGTAAAAGCCGAGCTTTTGCCACCAGGTGGGCGTCATGGTGCGCACATAGGGCTTACGTTGAGTTGTCATGGCAATTTTTCTCCCTTATTGCGGCTTCAGCATGGCGATCATGAAGTCTTTGGCGCTCTCCACCTTGCCCTGCTGGATGGCGGCGGCGGGATCGACGTGTTTCGGACAGACTTCTGAGCAATAGCCGACGAAGGTGCAGCTCCAGACGCCGTTTTGGCCGTTAAGCTGCGGCATGCGCTGTTTCTTGCCGTGGTCGCGGTTGTCCAGGTTGTAGCGGTGCGCCAGCGTGATCGCCGCCGGGCCGATAAACTCGGGGTTGAGGCCGAACTGCGGACACGCGGCGTAGCACAGGCCGCAGTTGATGCAGCCGGAGAACTGGTGATACTTGGCCATCTGCGCCGGGGTCTGCACGTTCGGGCCGTCTTCCGGCTTGCGATCGTTGCCGATAATGTAAGGCTTGATCGCCTCCAGACTTTCGATGAAGTGAGTCATGTCGACCACCAGATCGCGCTCGATCGGGAAGTTGCCCAGCGCTTCGACCTTCATGCCGCCGACGTAATCGCGCAGGAAGGTTTTGCACGCCAGCTTCGGCACGCGGTTGACCATCATGCCGCAGGAGCCGCAGATCGCCATGCGGCAGGACCAGCGGTAGGAGAGATCCGGCGCCAGGTTATCCTTGATGTAGCCCAACGCGTCGAGCAGCGAGGTCTGTTCGTCGTAAGGCACGGCGTAGGTGACGAAATGCGGCTCGGCGTCGCTTTCCGGGTTATAGCGCATGACTTCGATCTTCAGGGTTTGCATCTCAGCCATTTGCCTGCTCCTTATTCTTTTTCTCCTGCGCTTCGGCTTCTGCGCCGTAGACGCGTTTGGCCGGCGGCAGCTTGGTGATTTTCACGTCGCTGTATTCGAGACGCGGCGCGCCCTGCGGGTTATGGAACGCCAGCGTATGCTTGAGGAAGTTGACGTCGTCGCGCTCGGTGCAGCCTTCGTCCAGGCGCTGGTGAGCGCCGCGCGACTCTTTGCGGTTAAACGCGGAGTGCGCCATGCATTCGGCGACGTCCAGGCCGTAGCCCAGCTCGATGGTGTACAGCAGATCGGTGTTGAACACGCTGGAGTTGTCGGTGATGTTGACGCGCTTGAAGCGCTCTTTCAGCTCCGCCAGCTTATCGATGGTTTTTTGCATCAGCTCCGGCGTGCGGTAGATGCCGCAGCCCTCTTCCATCGACAGCCCCATTTCGTCGCGGATCTTCGCCCAGTTTTCGTTGCCTTCCTGCTTCATCAGGTTGCTCAGGCGGGTTTCGACATCGCGGGTTTGCGCATCCAGCGCGCTGCCGTTGGCCGGCGCGGTTTCCAGCGCGCGACGCGCCGCGTGCTCACCGGCGACGCGGCCGAACACCACCAGTTCTGCCAGCGAGTTGGAGCCGAGACGGTTGGCGCCGTGCAGGCCGACGGAGGAGCATTCGCCGACCGCGAACAGCCCCTTGATGCGGGTTTCGCAATTCTGGTCGGTTTCAATGCCGCCCATGGTGTAGTGCGCGGTAGGGCGCACCGGGATCGGATCTTTCACCGGATCGACGCCGACGTAGGCCTTGGCCAGTTCGCAGATGAACGGCAGCCGCTCCAGCAGCTTTTTCTCGCCCAGGTGGCGCAGATCGAGGTAGACCACGTCGCCGCGCGGGGTGGCGATGGTGCGGCCGGCGCGCCATTCGTGCCAGAAGGCCTGGGACACCTTGTCGCGCGGGCCCAGCTCCATGTATTTGTTCTTCGGCTCGCCCAGCGGGGTTTCCGGGCCCATGCCGTAATCTTGCAGGTAACGGTAGCCGTCCTTGTTCACCAGAATGCCGCCTTCGCCGCGGCAGCCCTCGGTCATCAGGATGCCGGAACCGGGCAGGCCGGTCGGGTGATACTGCACGAACTCCATGTCGCGCAGCGGCACGCCGTGGTGGAACGCCATGCCCATGCCGTCGCCGGTAACGATGCCGCCGTTGGTGTTGTAGCGGTAGACGCGCCCGGCGCCGCCGGTGGCCATCACCACCGCGTTGGCGCGGATCTGCACGCGGGTGCCTTCCATCATGTTGAGCGCCACCAGGCCGCGCGCCTGGCCGTCATCCACCAGGATATCCAGCACGAAGTGCTCGTCGAAGCGTTGAATTTGCGGGTATTTCAGCGAGGTCTGGAACAGGGTGTGCAGCATGTGGAAGCCGGTCTTGTCGGCGGCGAACCAGGTGCGTTCGATCTTCATGCCGCCGAAGCGCCGCACGTTGACCGACCCATCCGGTTTGCGGCTCCACGGGCAACCCCACTGCTCGAGCTGGGTCATCTCGCGCGGGCACTGATGCACGAAGTGATCGACCACGTCTTGTTCGCACAGCCAGTCGCCGCCGGCGACGGTGTCGTGGAAGTGGTAGTCGAAGGTATCGTGATCCTGGGTGACGGCGGCGGAGCCCCCCTCGGCGGCGACCGTGTGGCTGCGCATCGGGTAGACCTTAGAGATCAGCGCGATTTTCAGTTGGGGATTGGCTTCCGCTGCGGCTATTGCTGCACGTAAACCAGCGCCCCCGGCCCCAATAATGGCAAGATCGGCGTTAAAGGTTTGCACTGCATTCCTCCAATGTTCTTGTTAAGAACGGCAAGTTAAATATCTATGCTTAAAATTTAGCGAACTCTTCGGGTGCTAACTAATTGAACCGATTAATGTTGCTTAAAGGTTAAGGATAGATATCTCCCACCAATAATGGGGAATTAACTATACCTAAAGTTAAGTAGTCGAAATTTGATGTGATCGATTGTTTTGTCGATTAACGCTCGACCAACAGGCTTGCCTGCCTTTTCGCGTGTTCGGCGTGCTTTACCCTTTTTAACGCGCTTTTGTCGCCTATTTATCGGAAATTGGCGTTATGGCCGGTTGTGCATCGTGAAGAATTTGTTTGGCTGCAAGGATGCGAGTAGACTGCATCCCCTGTTTGATTTCGGAGTTAATTACCATGAGCGAAACGGCAAGCTGGCAGCCTAGTGCACCCATCGCCAATTTGTTGAAACGCGCAGCGATTCTGGCTGAGATCCGGCGTTTCTTCGCCGATCGTGGCGTGCTGGAAGTTGAGACGCCCACCATGAGCCAGGCGACGGTCACCGACGTTCACCTGTTCCCGTTCGAGACGCGTTTCGTCGGGCCGGGGGCGGCAGAGGGCCTGACGCTATACATGATGACCAGCCCGGAATATCACATGAAGCGCCTGCTGGCGGCGGGCAGCGGCCCGATCTACCAAATGGGGCGCAGCTTCCGCAATGAAGAAGCCGGGCGGCATCACAACCCGGAATTCACCATGCTGGAGTGGTACCGTCCGCACTACGACATGTACCGCCTGATGAACGAGGTGGACGATTTGCTGCAACAGGTGCTGGACTGCGAGAGCGCGGAGACCCTGTCTTATCAGCAGGCGTTCCTGCGCCATCTGGACATCGATCCGCTGTCGGCGGAGAAGGCGCAGCTGCGTGAAGCGGCGGCCAAGCTCGACTTGAGCAACATCGCCGATACTGAAGAAGACCGCGATACGCTGCTGCAGCTGCTGTTTACCGTGGGCGTGGAGCCGCATATCGGCCGTGAAAAGCCGGCGTTCGTTTACCACTTCCCAGCCAGCCAGGCGGCGTTGGCGGAGATCAGCACCGAAGACCACCGCGTGGCGGAGCGTTTCGAGGTGTACTTCAAGGGCATTGAGCTGGCGAACGGTTTCCGCGAGCTGACCGACGGCCGTGAACAGCAGCAGCGCTTCGAGCAGGACAACCGCAAACGCGCGGAGCGCGGCCTGCCGCAGCAGCCGATCGACTACAACCTGTTGGCGGCGTTGCAGCACGGCATGCCGGAATGTTCCGGCGTGGCGCTGGGCGTGGATCGCCTGGTGATGCTGGCGCTGGGCGCCGAGAGCCTGAGCGACGTGTTGGCCTTCCCGGTTGGGATCGCCTGACGTTTCAGGCGTAGAGAAAAGCAAAAGGGTCGGCATTTGCCGGCCCTTTTTTTATCGCGAGAACCGCTTACAGCCCCCCGGCGTCGCGTTTGGTGTTCGGCGCCGGCGTGGACGGCGGCGTACGGCCGTTGTTGGTCAGCCGCGACAGCGTCTCGGTGCGCACCTGGAACGGCGGGTACGGCAGCGTGATGCCGTGCTCGCGGTAGCCCGCCAGGATCAACTGGTGGATCTCGTGGCGCAGCGGCATGCGGTGGCCCATCTCGGCGGCGTAAATACGCATCTCGAAGATCTGAATGCCCTGTTGCAAATCGACCAGGTAGACTTCCGGCACCGGATTGTCCAGCACCAGCGAACAGCGCTCGGCGGCGTTCATCAGGATTTTGGTCACCTCTTCGCTATTGGCCTCGCCCGGGGCCGGCACGGTCAGCACCACGCGGGTGATGGCGTCCGAGAGCGACCAGTTGACGAACTGCTCGGTGATGAACGCCTTGTTCGGCACGATGATCTCTTTGCGGTCCCAATCGGCGATGGTGGTCGCACGGGTATTGATCTTGGTTATCGTGCCGGTCAGGTTGCGGATCGTTACGGTATCGCCGATGCGGATCGGCTTCTCGAACAGGATGATCAGGCCGGAGATGAAGTTGGAGAAAATCTCCTGCATGCCAAAGCCGAGACCCACGCTGAGCGCGGTGACCACCCACTGCAGTTTCGACCATTCGATGCCGATCCAGGAAAAGCTGAGAATGGCGCCGAACAGCAACAGCAGGTATTTGGTGATGGTGGTGATGGCGTAACCGGTGCCCGGCGACAGATCCAGGTGCTGCAGCACCGCCAGTTCCAGCAGCGCCGGCAGGTTGCGCACCAGCTGCATGGTGATGATCAATACCAGAATGGCGATCAGCACTGCGCCGAGGGTGATCGGGTGGGCGGTTTCCACGCCGTTGACCGTCGAGGTCACGTCCCACAGCGAGATATTTTCCAGGAAGCTGAAGGCGGAGTGGATCTCCGACCACAAAACGATCACCGACACCAGCGCGATCAGCGTCAGGATCGAACGCACCAGCCGCAGCGACTGGGCGCTGATGGTATCCAGGTCTATCTCTGAGTAGTCCATATCCACCGAACCTTCGGTGCTGTTCGGGGTATGCGAGGTTTCGTCTTCGCCGCGGGCGCGCTGGGCCAGAATGTCCGCGCGGCGCTGTTTGGCGCGGTCGAAGGCGATGCGTCGCCGTTGGATCAGCATCCAGCGGCGGATGATGTGGTAGACGACCAGCAGCAGGAACCAGATCGCCACCGAGGTTTCCAGGCGCGCCAGCAGCGCCTGCGCGGTGGTGAGATAACCGACGCTCGACGCCAGCGCCGCCAGCAGCGGCGCCGACAGCAGCAGCCCCCAGAAGGCGCTGTTGAGCATGTTGTCGCCGGAGCCGTTTTTATCCAGATACAGCGGGATGCCGGCGCGCTTGAGGCTGTGGGTGACCAGCGCCAGCGCCAGACACAGCAGAATGAAGCACAGCCGCCCCAGCGTGTTGGCGAACTCGCGCTCTTTCAGGCTATCGAAGGTGATCAGCGCCATGATCAGCGGCACGATCAGCCAGATCGACATCTTGTAGTAGCGCATGGCGCGCGAAACCTGCTTTGCCGGCCAGCGGAAGTGCACGATGAACAACCCTTGCGGGTGGGCGAAGGCGGCGCAGATCATGCAGATCCACAGGATCGGCAGCGTGGCGGTCACCCCTTTGCCGATCGCTTCCGCCACCGGGTAGTTCCAGGCGCTCTGCAGGCCGTAGCCGAGCGCGGCCCACAGCACCGGCAGCGGCATCGCCACCAGAATCGACCAGAACACGGTGCGCACCGTCAGGAAGAATTCGTCCTGCGTCACCTTGCCGACGCGGCTGCTGGCGCGCTCGAGGAAGGCGTGGTAGTGCTTGCGCGAACTGATGCTGAAAATCACCAGCAGCAGGGCGCCGAAGATCGGGATCAGCGTTTCGCGGCTGGTCACCATCATCATGAAGGCGCCGCCGAGCTGCGACAGCGTGTCCAGCGACAGAACGCGCGTCAGATCGTGCGCCACGTTGAGCGGATAAGAGAAGTTGATCGGATTGACGTCCGGCACCCAGAACAGATAGCGGTGGGTGGCGTCGCGAATTTCGTTCAACGCTTCGATCAACTGGGTGTTGGCCACCTTCAGCTTGGTCAGCTCGAGGATTTGGGTGTCGCAACCGGACAACAACGAGTTCAGCAGCTCGCGCTGGGTGCGCAGCTGGGCATCGACGATGCGCTGCTCCTGGTTGGTCAGCGCGCTGCCGTCGTCGCGCTTGAATTCGCGCTGCGACAGTTTTTCCAGCTGAGTTTCAAACTGCAGGCGCTGCACGCGCAGCTGGGCCATGTCGCCGTCCAGCTGTTGCGGCTTGGGCATTTCCGGCAGCGTCGCCACCTGGGCGCGCAGGGTTTCCCCCAGCGCCGACGACGAACCGAGCCACTGGGCCTGCTCGATGATGGTGCTCAGCGCCTGGCGCACCTGCAGCGTCTGCGCCGCCGCCTGCCGTTGCTGCGATGAAATCAGATCCATGCGCTGCGCCTGGCTGTTCAGCGCGGCGGACAGTTCGCGGTTGATCTGCAGCTGTTGGCTGATGCTTTTTGGCAAATCGCCGTTCTGCTCGGCCAGCTGCTCGGTTTTTTCCAGCGCCTGTTCCGCTTCGCGTTGGCGCTGGGCGTTGAGGTTGTTGCGCAGCGCCTGCAGCTGAACGTCTATTTTCTCGTGGCGCTTTTTATAGACTTCGGCGCGCATGCGCGCCAGCTCCTGCCGGTTGTTGGCCGACAGCTGCGCCAGTTCCAGCTCATCCACTTTGGCCTTGCGCGCCGCGGCTTCGGTCTGCAGTAGAGCCAGGGCGGCCTGCGCGTACGGCGTGGTCGGGTTGGCGGGCTGCGCCTGCAGGCGGCGCTGCACTTCCGTCAGCGCACGGCGGGCGTCGGTCTGCTGCTGCGGCAGCTGGCCGAGCGAATCGCTGATTTCCCGCGTGCGATCCTGCTCTTGCTGCAGCAGGCGCGCCTGTTCCAGCAGCAGACTGCTGGTTTGCAGGATCTGCTGTTCCAACTCGGCGGCCGGCAGATCGTCGCCGTTCGGCAGGATCTTGTTGCTTTCCAGCACCAGCTGGCGGCGCAGTTCCTGCGTCATCTTCGGGAAATCGTCGATCACCCTCTGATACTGCTCGGAGCGAGTCTGCGACTCTTTACGCTCCGCCAGCCAGTTGAGGGCGCTTTGCAGCGCCTCGGTGGTCTCCGCCTGATTCGGCGCGTTTTTGCTGCTTTCCGCCTGCTTCAGCTCTTGCTTGAGCTGGGTCTCGGTCGGCAGGGGAGCGGCCAGCGCCGGTTGCCACAGCAGGCAACCGAGCAAAAGCGTGATGATCAGGCGCACGGCGTCGATTCCTTTAGAGCGGGGTCTGTGGTGTTTCAGCGGCGGCCGGGATTTCGGCGAACGCCTCACCCATGCGGGTGACGGTGCCGTTTTGCAACTGCGGCGCGAGCTGCACGCTGCCTGCGGTAAACAGATTGATCACCGTGGAGCCAAGCTTGAAGCGGCCCATCTCGGCGCCTTTTTCCAGCGCGATGGTGCCCTCTTCACCGGCGGCCGGGTAGGTCCAGCGTTTGATGATGCCTTCGCGCGGCGGCGTGACGGTGCCGGCCCAAACGGTTTCGATGCTGCCGACAATGGTGGCGCCGACCAGAATTTGCACCATCGGCCCGATGTCGGTGTCGAACACGCAGATCACGCGCTCGTTGCGCGCGAACAGGTTAGGCACGTTGGCGGCGGTGAGCGGGTTGACCGAGAACAGATCGCCCGGCACATAGATCATTTCGCGCAGCACGCCGGCGCACGGCATGTGCACGCGGTGGTAATCACGCGGCGCCAGATAGGTCGTGGCGAACAGGCCGTTGCGGAACGGTTCGGCCAGCAGGTAGTTGCCGGCCAGCAGCGCTTCCAGGCTGTAGTGATGGCCTTTGGCCTGGAAGATTTGATCGTCGCGGATCGGGCCGAGCTGGCTGATGGCGCCATCGGCGGGCAGCGCCAGCCAGTTGGCGTCGGCGATGATTGGGCGTGCGCCATCGCGCAGCGGGCGCACGAAGAAGTCGTTGAAGGTGGCGTAAGACGCCAGATCCGGATTTTGCGCTTCCTGCATGTCCACGCGGTAGAAGCGGGCGAAGGCCTTGATCACCAGTTGGGTCAGCCAGCCGGCCCGTTTGTCGGCGCCCCAGCCCGCCAGGCGGGTCAGCGCCAGCTTCGGTAGCCAATATTGCAATTTAATCTTGATGCTATCCAGCACGTTAACCTCGTGAATCAGGGTAAAGGGCGCGCATTGTAACGAGGGCCTCGCCGTCGTCAATGCCCGCCCGTCAGTGTCAGTCTGCGGCGTCCGTGAAGTTCTTGCGAACCTTCACCTGCGCCATGCTTTCCAGAATGCGGTGATAGTTGTCGAAACGCTCTTCCGCGATATCGCCTTTCTCCATCGCCGCGCGGATAGCGCAGCCGGGATCGGTATCGTGGCGGCAGTCGCGAAATTTGCAACCGCCTAAATAATCACGGAATTCGACAAATCCGCGGGTGATTTGTTCCGGCTCCAAGTGCCACAGGCCAAACTCGCGCACCCCCGGGGAGTCGATCACGTCGCCGCCGTGCTGGAAATGGTACAGCCGCGCGGCGGTGGTGGTATGTTGCCCGAGGCCCGATACGTCGGAAACCTGATTTACCAGAATTTGCTCTTCGGACGGCGGCAGCAGCGCATTCAGCAGGCTGGATTTGCCGACGCCGGACTGGCCGGCGAAGATGCTGATGCGCCCGGCCAGCGCCTGTTCGAACTCCGCCATGCCTTCTCGCGTCTGGCTGGAGACTTCCAGCACCCGGTAGCCAATCTTGCGATAGATATCCATCATGCCGTCGACCAGCTTGCGCGCTTCGGCGTCCAGCAGGTCGATTTTGTTGAGCACGATCAGCGGCTCGACTTCGAGCGTTTCGCAGGCCACCAGATAGCGGTCGATGATGTTCAGCGACAGCTCGGGCAGGATCGCCGACACGATGACGATCTGATTGATATTGGCGGCGATCGGCTTCACGCCGTCGTAGAAGTCCGGGCGCGTCAGCACCGAGGTGCGTTCGTGCACCGCTTCCACGATGCCCTTCACCCCTTCATGGGCGCCCAGGCCGGGGCGCCACACCACGCGATCGCCGGTGACCAGCGAACGCAGCGTACGGCGGATATTGCAGCGGTGCTGAGTGCCATCCGGCGCCTCAACGTCGGCGTGCATGCCGAAACGGCTGATGACGACGCCTTCCTGCGGCTCGCCCAGTTGGGAATCATCCGGTTCCGGTTTGTTATCAGCGCGCTTCAGACGGCGCTGATGGTTCGCCTGCACGCGGCGTTGCTGACCTTTGGACAGTTTGTTCTTACTCACTGCGCCTCACTTGACTCGATTTTATACCTTTACACGTACGGCGGCGGTTGGGGCCTTCCCCGGCCGCAGCCTTGAACCCGTCGGGGTATATGTCGCCCAGGGCGACCAAAAAGACTATGATACACGCTATTTTATATTAAATAACCGTTGTTAGCCGTCGGCTGCGGCGCGTCGCCACCGGCGGCGCCCGCCGTCTCGTCCGCACAGCGTTTTTCTCTCGGCTTTTAGGCAGGAAACATCATGACAGGAAACGAAAATAACCTGATTTGGATCGATTTGGAGATGACCGGGCTGGATCCCGAGCGTGACCGCATCATCGAGATCGCCACGCTGGTCACCGACGCCAACCTGAACATCCTGGCGGAAGGGCCGGTGATCGCCGTGCATCAGTCCGACGAACAGCTGGCGCTGATGGACGAGTGGAACGTGCGCACCCATACCGGCAGCGGGCTGGTGGAGCGGGTGAAAGCCAGCCGCCAGGACGATCGCGCCGCCGAGCTGGAAACGATAGCCTTCCTGCAGCAGTGGGTGCCGGCCGGCAAATCGCCGATCTGCGGCAACAGCGTGGGCCAGGATCGCCGTTTCCTGTTCCGCTATATGCCGGAGCTGGAGGCCTACTTCCATTACCGCTACCTGGACGTCAGCACGCTGAAGGAGCTGGCGCGCCGCTGGAAGCCGGAAATTCTCGCCGGCTTTAAAAAGCAGGGCACCCATCAGGCGCTGGACGACATTCGTGAATCGGTGGCCGAACTGGCGTATTACCGCGAACATTTCATCCAGCTCTAAGGTGCGAGGGCCTCTGCGGGGAAAAAATGCCGGTTTTAGCCGCTTAATTCGCCAATCTGGCGCTTTAATCGGCAATCAAACAAAAATCGCGTTTTTTTGCTTTCAGGGGCTTGCGGCAAAAAGGATTTCTCGTATAATGCGCACCCCGTACCGATGAAGAATTTCGTAACGTTCCACCATCGATACGCCGGGCGGGAATAGCTCAGTTGGTAGAGCACGACCTTGCCAAGGTCGGGGTCGCGAGTTCGAGTCTCGTTTCCCGCTCCAAATTCAACAATGTCGCGATGCGGCATGATGAATAAATAAAGCAGTATCAAGCAGTACCTATGCGACGCGGGAATAGCTCAGTTGGTAGAGCGCAACCTTGCCAAGGTTGAGGTCGCGAGTTCGAGCCTCGTTTCCCGCTCCAAAAATTCAAAGGTCACGCCAGTGTTTGGTGGCCGGATGCCAAAAGCATCTCAATGCGGGAATAGCTCAGTTGGTAGAGCACGACCTTGCCAAGGTCGGGGTCGCGAGTTCGAGTCTCGTTTCCCGCTCCAATTTTCTCTTCGTTTCAAACTCAAATCCAACGCTTTATCCGGCGCGGGTTTTTTTCCCGTTTTACACGCCTGGTAAAAATGTTGTGAACAGAGTTATCCACAGCCTCTGCACATAAACTCGCCTGCCTGAAAAATCAACGTCATACAAATTAAATATTTATCTATTTGATTTATAAGTTTATTTATTTATCCCAAAACGTTATGCCGATCACTTGCTCTTTTTGTTGCAGTTGAAAGACAACGTGTTTTTATTTTTATGCACAAATCCACAGAGTGAGTATTCCGGCGCTACGTCCGAATGGCGCACGCCGTCAGGCATCCCTTGGCAAACCTTTTTCCACAGCCCGTATCAGCCGTTTTTTCTGCGCCGTTTGCACCTCGATGCCCTGCGCTTCGCGGCGGGCGAGCTGTTGCGCCAGCGCCCAGTGGATATGTTCGTCCAGCATGGCGTTTTGGCCCAAACGGGTGCGTAGTGCGAGCACTATGCCGTCCTCGTAGGGCGCATTGCCCAGCGCCACGGCGATATTGCGCAGCCAGCGCAGGTGGCCGATGCGGCGTATCGCCGAGCCTTCGGTGATGCGCAGGAATTTTTCCTCCGTCCAGTTGAACAGATCGATCAGCTGCGGCGCATGCAGCGCGGCGCGCGGGCTGAAATCGTCTTCGTCGGTAAGCTGCGAAAAGCGGTTCCACGGGCAGATCAGCTGGCAGTCGTCGCAGCCGTAGATGCGGTTGCCGAGCAGCGGGCGGAACTCCTCCGGGATCGCGCCTTCCAGCTCGATGGTCAGGTAGGAGATGCAGCGCCGGGCGTCTACGGTATAGGGAGCGACGATGGCGCCGGTCGGGCAGGTGGTGATGCAGGCGACGCAGCGGCCGCACTGCTCTTCCTGCGGCTGGTCTACCGGCAGCGGCAGATCGATCAGCAATTCGCCGAGGAAAAACCACGACCCGGCTTCACGGTTGAGAATTAGTGAGTGTTTACCAACCCAGCCGATGCCCGCCTTGGCGGCCAGTGCGCGTTCCATCACCGGCGCAGAATCGACAAAGGGGCGGAAATTCAACTCGCCGCAGTAGGCCTGGATCTGATCGCCCAACTTTTTCAGGCGCTGGCGCAACAGCTTGTGATAGTCGCGCCCCAGCGCATAGCGGCTGACGTAGCCCAGCTGCGGATTTTGCAAGGTGCTGGCAAATGCCGCCTTGGCCGGCAGGTAGTTCATGCGTACGCTGATCACTCGCAGCGTGCCCGGCAACAGTTCGTGAGGGCGTGCGCGCAGCATGCCGTGGCGCGCCATCCATTCCATTTCGCCGTGGTACTGTTTGTCGAGCCAGGCCTGCAGCTTCGGCTCTTCAAGGCTCAAATCGGTATCGCAGATGCCAACCTGCTGGAATCCTAGCGATTGCCCCCATTGCTTGATATGTTGGGCGAGTTGATGGAGATCGAGGGGGTGCGTCATGACGGGCCACAGTGAAAAAGCATACGCTGACAGTTTACCACACTCTGTCTGGCCTGCGGATTGGATCCGTCGCTCGGAACCCGCAGCGGCGGCCTCGCTCGGTATTTCTCTTTACGATTTGATGCAGCGCGCCGGTCAGGCGGCCTACGCGCTGGCGCGCAACGCGTATCCCTCCCGCGACCACTGGCTGGTGCTGTGCGGCCACGGCAACAACGGCGGCGACGGCTATGTGGTGGCGCGCCTGGCGAAGGCGGCGGGCGTGCAGGTGACGCTGATCGCCTGCGACGGCGCACGGCCTTTGCCACCGGAAGCCGCAGCGGCCCGCGAGGCCTGGCAAGCCGCAGGCGGCGACATTCTGCCGGCGAGCAGCCGCTGGCCGGCGTCTGTTTCTCTCATCATCGACGGCCTGTTAGGTACCGGCCTGGGCAGCGCGCCGCGTGCGCCCTACGACGCGCTGATCGAGGCCGCCAACCGCCATTCGGCACCGGTGGTGGCGCTCGATATTCCGTCCGGCCTGCTGGCGGAGAGCGGCGCGGCGCCGGGCGCGGTCGTGCGTGCCGCGCACACCGTCACGTTCATCGGCCTCAAACCGGGGTTGCTGACCGGCCAGGCGCGCGACTGGGTCGGGCAACTTCATCAGAATGCGCTAGGCTTATCGGGTTGGTTGGCGAAGCAACCGGAGCAGATTCAGCGGCTTACCGCCGAGGTGTTGCCGCGTTGGCTGCATCCGCGCCGTCCCTGCGCCCATAAGGGCGAGCATGGCCGCCTGCTGTTGGTGGGCGGCGATCGCGGGTTCGGCGGCGCCATTCGCATGGCGGCGGAAGCGGCGCTGCGCAGTGGGGTTGGGTTGGTGCGAGTGCTTACTCACATGGAGCATGTCGCGCCGCTGTTGGCGGCCCGGCCTGAGCTGATGGCGCAGGCGCTGGACGAGGCGACGCTGCGGCAGGCGATGCAATGGGCGGATGTGCTGGTGATTGGCCCGGGGCTGGGCCAGGCTGAGTGGGGCAAAAACGCTTTGAACGTGCTGCAAACCAGCGATAAACCGGCCTTGTGGGACGCCGATGCGCTGAACTTGCTGGCATTAAATCCCGAGAAACGGCAGAATCGCGTGATGACTCCGCATCCTGGAGAGGCTGCTCGGCTGTTGAGCTGCAGCACTGCCGACATCGAGAGTGATCGCTTACTTGCCGTGCGCAAGCTGACGGCGCGTTACGGTGGCGTGGCGGTGCTGAAAGGCGCCGGTACGCTGATCGCCGATGAGCAGGGGCAGATGGCGATCGCCGACGTCGGCAACGCTGGCATGGCCTCCGGCGGCATGGGCGATGTGCTGTCGGGCATCATCGGCGGTTTGCTGGCGCAAAAGCTCTCGCTGTATGATGCCGCCTGTGCGGGCTGCGTCGTACACGGCGCGGCCGGCGATCGCGTAGCGGAAAGACAAGGAACAAGAGGCATGTTGGCGACCGATTTACTGCCGGACATCCTTCATTTCGTTAACCCTGAGTGGGCAAAATAGACTTTATCGAATGAAAGAACTCGTTTTACCTCTGCCGGACGAGGCAGCGACTGTCGCTTTGGGCACCACTTTGGCCCAGGCCTGCGATCGCGCCAGCGTCATCTATCTCTACGGCGACCTGGGCGCCGGTAAAACCACCTTCAGCCGTGGTTTCCTACAGGCGTTAGGGCATCAGGGCAACGTCAAAAGCCCGACCTACACGCTGGTGGAACCCTATGCCTTGCAGCCGCTGGCGGTGTATCACTTCGATCTGTATCGCCTGGCCGATCCGGAAGAGCTTGAATTCATGGGCATTCGCGATTACTTCGCGCAAGACGCCATCTGCCTGGTCGAATGGCCGCAGCAGGGCACCGGCGTGCTGCCGGAGCCGGATCTGGCGCTGCATCTTAGCTATCAGGGCGAGGGGCGAGAGGCGAAGATCGAGGCGATTTCCGCATACGGCAGCCAGCTGTTAGACCGCATTCATGGATCACAGGGATGATGCTGCAATGACGCACGTGTTGAAAAAATTTGCGGTCATCATGCTGATCGCCGTGCTGGGGCCGCTCGGCGCGCTGAACGCGCTGGCGGCGTCCTCGCTGTCCGATATCAAAGTGTCCAACGCCCAACGCGAAGCGACGGTGTCGGTGAGCTTCAATGGCCCGCCGGACTATGCGTTTTTCCCGCTGCACGGCCCGGAACGCGTGGTGCTGGACGTTAACCAGAAGGGCAAGGTCGGCGGTCTTCCGCTCAATTTCAGCGGGCAAAACCTGGTGAAAAGCATTCGTTCCAGCGCGCCGAAAGACGCGCAGAGCGTGCGCCTGGTGTTTGATCTGACCCAGCGCGCCAAAACCCGCGTCGCCACCCGCCAGAACGGCGGCGTGCATACCGTGGTGTTCACCATTACGGCCGAAGGCGGCGCCAATACCGTGGTGCGTAAAGCGCCGGTGCAAACGCCTGCGCCGGTTGCGGTCAATCCACCGCCGCGTCAGGCGCCGGTCACGGTCAGCCAGCCACCGCGCCAGGCGCCGGAGCCGCCGCTGCGCAAAGCGCCGACAGGATCGAATCCCTTTACCAATAAACAGACCGTGGTCGCAGGCACCGCCACAGAGGTCACGCCGCGCAGCAGCCGCGTTTCCGCCGGTTCCGGCGATCGGGTGGTGGTAGCGATCGACGCCGGCCACGGCGGCCAGGATCCGGGCGCCATTGGCCCGAGCGGGCTGAAAGAAAAGAATGTCACCATCGCCATCGCGCGCCGCCTGCAGGCGATGCTGGACGCCGATCCGCAGTTCAAACCGGTGCTGACCCGTACCGGCGACTATTTCATCTCGGTGATGGGGCGCTCCGATGTGGCGCGTAAACAGGGCGCCAACGTGCTGGTCTCCATCCACGCCGACGCCGCACCAAACCGCAGCGCCAGCGGGGCCTCCGTCTGGGTGCTGTCCAACCGCCGCGCCAACAGCGAAATGGCCGGCTGGCTCGAACAGCATGAGAAACAGTCCGAGCTGCTCGGCGGCGCCGGCGATCTGCTGGCCAACAGCCAGGCTGATCCTTACCTGAGCCAGGCAGTGCTGGATCTGCAGTTCGGCCATTCACAGCGCGTGGGATACGACGTGGCGGTGAAAGTGCTGCAGCAGTTGCAGAGTGTCGGATCGTTGCATAAACGCCGGCCGGAACACGCCAGCCTGGGCGTGCTGCGTTCGCCGGATATTCCCTCGCTGCTGGTGGAAACCGGATTTATCAGCAATAGCACGGAGGAGCGGCTGCTGGGCAGTAGCGCGTATCAGGAGAAGATTGCCAGAGCCATTCATAACGGCCTGCGCAGCTACTTCCTGGCGCATCCGCTGCAAGCCGACCCAAAGGTGGAAAACCGACCGCTGGACGTCGCAGCGGCGGTTAACACCTCAACACCAGACGTGCGCCAGCCTGAGCCTATCGTCAGCTCGGCCGGCGCGAGCCGCAGCGTAAGCGGCAAGACCCGGATCCACGTGGTGAAGCGGGCGGAAACGCTGTCCGGCATCGCCGACAGCTACGGCACCACCATGGCGGCGTTGCGGGATCTGAACAAACTGAAAAAAGACGGCGTGTGGGTCGGGCAACGCCTGAAGGTGCCAGCGGGGAAAGCCGCCGCCGTCACCACCACCGTCGCCAAGGCGAAAACGCCGGCGAAGAAAACGTCTAAACATAAAGTGGCCCGCGGGGATACGCTCTCCTCCATCGCTTCTCGCTACGGGGTCAGCGTCGGCGATCTGAAACGGGTCAATAATCTGAAGTCGGACGTCGCGCCGCTGGATCGGACGCTGACCATTCCGCAGGCCTAGCGCCATCGCTACAGGAGCCAGCATGCCTATCCAGGTGTTACCGCCGCAGCTTGCCAACCAGATTGCCGCCGGAGAGGTGGTTGAACGCCCCGCGTCGGTCGTCAAGGAGCTGGTGGAAAACAGCCTGGACGCCGGCGCAACGCGCATCGATATCGATATTGAACGCGGCGGTGCCAAGCTGATCCGCATTCGCGACAACGGCTGCGGCATCGGCAAGGACGATCTGGCGCTGGCGCTGGCACGGCACGCCACCAGTAAAATCAGCACGCTCGACGATCTGGAGGCTATCGTCAGCCTCGGTTTCCGCGGCGAAGCGCTGGCCAGTATCAGCTCGGTTTCCCGTTTGACCCTGACGTCGCGCACCGCCGAGCAAAGCGAGGCGTGGCAAGCCTATGCCGAAGGGCGCGAGCAGGCGGTGACCCTCAAACCCGCCGCGCACCCGGTCGGGAGCACGCTGGAAGTGCTGGATCTGTTTTACAATACGCCGGCGCGCCGCAAGTTCATGCGCACCGAAAAAACCGAATTCGGCCATATCGATGAAGTGGTGCGGCGCATTGCGCTGGCGCGTTTCGATGTGGCGATCAACCTCAGCCACAACGGCAAACCGATCCGCCAATACCGGGCGGCGAAAGAAGAGAGCCAGCACGAACGCCGTTTGGGCAGCATCTGCGGCCCGGCGTTTTTGCAGCATGCGCTGAACATCGACTGGCAGCACGGCGATCTGAGCATACGCGGTTGGGTGGCGGATCCGGCCGGGGCGCGCCAGCTGGGTGAAATGCAGTATTGCTACGTCAACTGCCGCATGATGCGCGATCGCTTGATCAATCACGCTATTCGTCAGGCCTATCAGGATCAGCTGAAGGACGATCAGCAGCCCGCTTACGTGCTGTATCTGGAGGTCGATCCGCATCAGGTGGACGTCAATGTTCATCCCGCCAAGCACGAAGTGCGTTTCCATCAGGCGCGGCTGGTGCACGATTTTATCTACCAGGCGGTAACCACCGTGCTGCAGCAGGCCGGTCAGACGCCGCCGCTGCCGCTGGCGGAAACGCCTGACGAAGCGCCCGCGCCGGTCTGGCAGCCGGAGAACCGCATCGCCGCCGGCGGCAACCATTTTTCTCAGCCTGCGCCGCGCCGTGAAACGCCGCCACCGGCCGGCACCGCCCGCGAGCGGGCGCCGCAGCCGGGTTGGCAAACGGCGGGCGGTTACCAGAAACGCGAAGGCGAGCTGTACGGTAAACTGATGCAGCCCGCCGCCGAGCCGCAGGCCGATGCCGCGCCGGAAGTTTCGAGCAAGCCGCCGCTGTTCCCGCCGGCGAAAGCCGCAGCGGAAACGCCGTTGGCGGGCGGCCAACACAGTTTTGGCCGGGTGTTGATGATCCATCCGCCGTGCTACGCGCTGATTGAGCAGCGCCAGCAGCCGGCGTTGCTCAATCTGGCGGTAGCCGAACGCTGGCTGCGCCAGGCGCAGCTCAACCCGCCGGCGGAAGGGCTGCGGCCGCAGCCGCTGCTGATCCCGATTAAGCTGACGTTGGAGAAGCGCGAAGCGGCGGCCATTGCGCGGCATCAGGCGCTGCTCGTGGCGATGGGGCTGGATCTGCAGACGGATCACGGCCGTGTGACGCTGCGCGCAGTGCCTTTACCATTACGCCAACAAAATTTACAAAAACTGATACCCGAACTGTTAGGCTATCTGGCCGAACATCAGGAGATGTCGCCCGCGGTGCTGGCCACCTGGCTCGCTCGCCGTCTTGGCAGCGAACATGAACAGTGGAACACCTCGCAAGCGATACAATTGTTGACCGACGTTGAACGACTTTGCCCGCAGCTGGTCAAATCGCCACCGAGCGGACTTTTACAACCCGTTGATTTACAGGCCGCACTGGCGGCCCTCAAGCATGACTGACACTGAAATGACACCACGTCCCCCGGCTATTTTCATCATGGGGCCGACCGCCTCGGGCAAGACCGCGCTGGCGATCGCGCTGCGCGAACGCCTGCCGGTGGAACTGATCAGCGTCGATTCCGCGCTGATTTACCGCGGCATGGATATCGGCACCGCCAAGCCGAGCGCCGAAGAATTGGCGCAGGCGCCGCATCGGCTGATCGATATCCGCGATCCCGCCGAAGCCTACTCGGCCGCGGAGTTTCGCGCCGACGCGCTGAAGGAGATGGCCGACATCACCGCCGCCGGGCGCATTCCGCTGCTGGTCGGCGGCACCATGTTGTATTTCAAGGCGTTGCTGGAAGGATTGTCGCCGCTGCCGTCCGCCGATCCCGCGGTGCGCGAGCGCATCGAACGGCAAGCGGCGGAGCAGGGCTGGGAGGCGTTGCATCGGCAGTTGCAGGCGATCGATCCGGTCGCGGCATTGAGAATTCATCCGAATGATCCGCAGAGACTGTCCAGAGCACTGGAAGTTTTTTTTATTTCGGGTAAAACTTTAACGGAACTGACTAAAATTTCGGGTGAATCGTTGCCGTATCAAGTTCACCAATTTGCGATAGCGCCGACCAGCCGTGAGTTGATCCATCAACGCATCGAGCTGCGGTACCATCAAATGTTGGCGGCGGGTTTTGAGACGGAAGCGCGTGCACTTTTCGCACGGGGTGATTTGCATACGGACTTGCCCTCCATTCGCTGTGTCGGTTACCGCCAGATGTGGTCATACTTGTCTGGTGAAATTAGTTACGATGAGATGGTTTATCGTGGTATTTGCGCAACACGTCAGTTGGCTAAACGCCAGATGACCTGGTTACGGGGTTGGGAGTCGGTCCATTGGTTGGACAGTGAAAAGCCGGGAGAGGCTTTGGACTCGGTGACACAGGTTGTTAGTGCATAGGTTGGGTGATTGTGTACAATTGCTGAGTATTCAGCGCGCAAATTTTTTACGTCGTTTATTTTAGAGCCGACAGGTTCTTAGTTACAAACAACAAGCAAATAAGGAAAAGATAGAATGGCTAAGGGGCAATCTTTGCAAGATCCGTTCCTGAACGCATTGCGTCGTGAACGTGTTCCGGTTTCTATTTATTTGGTGAATGGTATTAAGCTGCAAGGCCAGATTGAGTCTTTTGACCAGTTTGTCATCCTGTTGAAGAACACGGTTAGCCAGATGGTGTACAAGCACGCTATCTCTACCGTTGTCCCGTCTCGCCCGGTCTCGCATCACAGCAACAACCCGAGCGGCGGTTCAAGCAACTATCACCATGGCAACAATCCGTCTGCGCAGCAACAG
This sequence comes from Serratia sarumanii, assembly GCF_029962605.1. Classification (NCBI taxonomy): domain Bacteria; kingdom Pseudomonadati; phylum Pseudomonadota; class Gammaproteobacteria; order Enterobacterales; family Yersiniaceae; genus Serratia; species Serratia sarumanii. Next base: position 359,383 of record NZ_CP124750.1, read on the forward strand.
CCGCAGCAGGAAAGCGATGACGCTGAATAAAGCGCGTTGCAAGTCAACCATGACGGGGAGCATAAGCAGCCGCGGGCTGTTTATGTCCCCCAAACTCACGGTGAGTGTCCGTTTGAGAGGTTGCACGCTTGTTTGACCGTTATGAAGCCGGTGAGCAGGCCGTACTGGTTCATATCTATTTCTCGCAAGACAAAGATACGGAAGACCTCAACGAGTTCGAATCGTTGGTTTCCTCAGCCGGTGTCGAAGCTTTGCAAGTGGTGACCGGTAGCCGCAAAGCCCCGCATCCGAAGTACTTTGTCGGCGAAGGAAAGGCCGAAGAAATTGCAGATGCGGTGAAAGCCAGCGGCGCGTCTGTTGTCCTGTTTGATCATTCCCTTTCCCCGGCGCAGGAAAGAAACCTCGAGCGCCTGTGCGAATGCCGGGTGATCGATCGCACCGGGCTGATTTTAGACATCTTCGCCCAGCGTGCCCGCACCCATGAAGGTAAGCTGCAGGTGGAGCTGGCGCAGTTGCGTCACATCGCCACGCGTCTGGTACGCGGCTGGACGCACCTGGAGCGGCAAAAAGGGGGGATTGGCCTGCGCGGACCGGGGGAAACTCAGCTTGAGACCGACCGTCGCCTGTTGCGTGATCGCATCAGCTTGATTCTGCGCCGCCTGGAGCGGGTAGAAAAGCAGCGTGAACAAGGCCGACGCGCGCGGACCCGCGCCGATGTGCCGACCGTATCGCTGGTGGGCTACACCAACGCCGGCAAATCCACCCTGTTTAACCGAATAACGTCTGCCGAGGTGTATGCGGCGGACCAGCTATTTGCCACCCTGGATCCTACGTTGCGGCGCATTGACGTGCCGGACGTGGGGGATACCGTGTTGGCGGATACCGTAGGCTTTATCCGGCACCTGCCGCACGATCTGGTGGCCGCCTTCAAGGCGACGCTGCAGGAAACGCGCCAGGCATCTCTGCTGCTGCACGTCATCGATGCCGCAGATCCGCGCGTCGATGAGAACATCGTAGCGGTGAACACCGTGCTGGCGGAGATAGACTCGGATGAAATCCCTACACTGTTAGTGATGAACAAAATAGATATGCTGGACGATTTTGTGCCGCGTATCGACCGCAACGACGAAAACCTGCCGATCCGGGTGTGGCTGTCCGCCGCCAGCGGAGAGGGTATTCCGTTGCTGTATCAGGCGTTGACGGAGCGCTTATCGGGGGAGATCGCGCATTACGAATTGCGCTTACCGCCACGGGCAGGCCGTCTTCGCAGCCGTTTTTACCAGCTTCAGGCGATTGAAAAAGAGTGGAACGAGGAGGACGGCAGCATTGGCGTGGTGGTGCGAATGCCGATCGTCGAATGGCGTCGTCTCTGCAAGCAAGAACAGGACCTGATTGACTTTATCGTATGATCATATCCTGTTACATTTATGCTTCGCGAAAGCCTGAAGTACCCAATCACAGAATATGGAGCTAAAACATGGCGTGGAATCAGCCCGGTAATAACGGACAGGACCGCGACCCGTGGGGGAGCAGCAATAACAATGGCGGCAACTCTGGCGGTAACAACAAAGGCGGTCGTGATCAAGGGCCACCTGATTTGGACGATATCTTCCGCAAACTGAGCAAGAAATTGAGCGGTTTCGGCGGGGGCAAAGGCTCCAACAGCAATAGCGGCGGCACCGGCACCTCTGGTCCGGGCTTCAGCGGCCGCATTATCGGTATCGCGGCGGTGGCCGTGGTGGTGATTTGGGCCGCCAGCGGCTTCTATACCATCAAGGAAGCCGAGCGCGGCGTCGTGACGCGTTTCGGCAAGTTCAGCCACCTGGTGCAGCCGGGCCTGAACTGGAAGCCGACCTTCATCGACGACGTGCGTCCGGTGAACGTGGAGTCCGTGCGCGAGCTGGCGGCGTCCGGCGTGATGCTGACCTCCGATGAAAACGTGGTGCGCGTGGAAATGAACGTGCAGTACCGCGTGACCAACCCGGAAGCGTACCTGTTCAGCGTCGTCAATGCCGACGACAGCCTGAGCCAGGCGACCGACAGCGCCCTGCGCGGCGTGATCGGCAAATACTCGATGGACCGCATCCTGACCGAAGGCCGTACCGTGGTGCGTAACGATACGCAGCGCATGCTGGAAGAGACCATTCGTCCTTACAACATGGGCATCACGCTGCTGGACGTCAACTTCCAGGCGGCGCGTCCGCCGGAAGAGGTGAAGGCATCCTTCGACGATGCGATCGCCGCGCGTGAGAACGAGCAGCAATACATCCGTGAAGCGGAAGCTTACGCCAACGAAGTTCAGCCGCGTGCGAACGGCCAGGCGCAGCGTCTGCTGGAAGACTCCAAGGCTTATAAGGACCGTACCGTCCTGGAAGCCCAGGGTGAGGTGGCGCGCTTTGCCAAGCTGTTGCCGGAATACAAGTCCGCACCGCAGATCACCCGCGAGCGTCTGTATATCGAAACCATGGAAAAAGTGCTGGGCCATACCCGTAAGGTGTTGGTGAGCGACAAAGGCAACAACCTGATGGTGCTGCCGCTGGATCAGATGCTGCGCGGCCAAGGCGCGGCGCCGGAGAGCGGCAACAAGGATACCAGCCTGATTCGCCTCAATCCGAATCCTGCGCCGGCTGCCAACAGCAGCGCCCCGCGCACCAGCGGCGGTTCGATTATGGATCAGCGCCGGGCGAATGCGCAGCGTGACGACACCACTCGCGTAGGGAGAGAGTAATCAATGCGTAAGTCTTTTGTAGTTATTGTCCTCGCGGTGCTGGTGGTGCTGTACGCTTCGCTTTTCGTGGTGCAGGAAGGCCAGCGCGGCATCGTACTGCGCTTCGGCAAGGTCCTGCGCGACGGCGAAAACAAGCCGCTGGTGTATGCGCCGGGTCTGCACCTCAAGATCCCGTTCATTGAGACCGTGAAGAACCTGGATGCGCGCATCCAGACCATGGACAACCAGGCCGATCGTTTCGTGACCAGCGAGAAGAAAGACCTGATCGTCGACTCCTATCTGAAGTGGCGCATCAGCGACTTCAGCCGTTACTACCTGGCGACCGGCGGCGGCGACGTCTCCCAGGCCGAAGTGCTGCTGAAACGCAAGTTCAGCGACCGTCTGCGTTCCGAAATCGGCCGCCTGGACGTGAAAGACATCGTGACCGACTCGCGCGGCAAGCTGATGTCCGACGTGCGTGACGCGCTGAACACCGGCACCGTGGGTGATGGCGAAGAAGTGGCGACCACCGAAGCCGATGACGCTATCGCCTCTGCGGCGGCGCGCGTTGAGCGGGAAACCACCGGCAAACAGCCGCAGGTTAACCCGAACAGCATGGCGGCGCTGGGCATCGAAGTGATCGACGTGCGTATCAAGCAGATCAACCTGCCGGCCGAAGTGTCCGACGCCATCTACCAGCGTATGCGCGCCGAGCGTGAAGCGGTAGCCCGTCGTCTGCGCTCGCAGGGCCAGGAAGAAGCCGAGAAGCTGCGCGCCAGCGCGGACTACGAGGTGACCCGTACCCTGGCGGAAGCCGAGCGTCAGGCGCGTATCACCCGCGGTGAAGGCGATGCCGAAGCGGCCAAGCTGTTCGCCAACGCGTTCAGCCAGGATCCGGACTTCTATGCCTTTATCCGCAGCCTGCGTGCCTATGAAGCCAGCTTCAAGGACAACCAGGACGTGCTGGTACTTAGCCCGGACAGCGATTTCTTCCGCTACATGAAGTCGCCTGATACCCTGCGCAAATAAGCGCGGCAGGCAATCTGATCGAGGGCCCGTTTACGCGGGCCCTTTCTCGTTTTTGGGGGATGCATGAACTCAACGATTTGGCTGGCGCTCGGGCTGGTTCTGGTGTTGGAAGGATTGGGGCCGATGCTGTTTCCGCAGGCCTGGCGCAAAATGATTGTGGCGATGTCGCAGTTGCCGGACGCGACGCTGCGGCGATTTGGCGGTGGAATAGTGGTTGCGGGCTGCGTGATCTACTACATGTTGAGCGGCCGCACGGGTCTTTAAAGTCTAGCCCAAAATTTATGCAATCGTATGCTAAAAGTGCTGAAAATCGAAAATTACGGTGGTAGAATCCATTTTTAAGCAATCGGTGATTTTGAAAAATGGGTAAGAACGTCGTCGTACTGGGCACCCAATGGGGTGACGAAGGTAAAGGCAAGGTTGTAGACCTGCTGACTGAACGGGCTCAATATGTTGTGCGCTACCAAGGTGGCCATAACGCTGGCCACACTCTGGTAATCAACGGTGAAAAAACCGTTCTTCATTTAATTCCTTCAGGTATTTTGCGTGAAAACGTCACCAGCATCATCGGCAACGGTGTTGTTCTGGCGCCGGACGCGTTGATGAAAGAAATGGGTGAACTCGAAGCGCGTGGCATCCCGGTACGCGAACGTCTGTTACTCTCTGAAGCTTGCCCGTTGATCCTGCCTTACCACGTTGCGTTGGATAACGCGCGTGAGAAAGCGCGCGGCGCAAAAGCGATCGGCACCACCGGTCGCGGCATCGGCCCGGCTTACGAAGATAAAGTGGCTCGTCGCGGTCTGCGCGTCAGCGATCTGTTCAACAAAGAAACCTTCGCCGCTAAGCTGAAAGAGATCGTCGATTACCACAACTTCCAGCTGGTCAACTACTACAAAGTTGAAGCCGTCGATTATCAGGCGACGCTGGACTACGTGCTGTCTATCGCCGACATCCTGACCGCCATGGTGGTTGACGTTTCCGAACTGCTGGACGGCGCGCGCAAGCGTGGCGACCTGATCATGTTCGAAGGCGCTCAGGGCACCCTGCTGGATATCGACCACGGTACTTACCCGTACGTTACCTCTTCCAACACCACCGCCGGCGGCGTGGCTACCGGTTCCGGCATTGGCCCACGTTATGTGGACTACGTGCTGGGCATCGTGAAAGCCTACTCCACGCGCGTGGGTGCAGGCCCGTTCCCAACCGAACTGTTCGATGAAACCGGCGAGTACCTGTGCAAGCAGGGTAACGAGTTCGGCGCCACCACCGGCCGTCGTCGTCGTACCGGCTGGCTGGACGCGGTAGCAGTGCGCCGCGCCGTGCAGATCAACTCCCTGTCCGGCTTCTGCCTGACCAAGCTGGACGTCCTGGACGGCCTGAAAGAAGTGAAGATCTGCGTGGGTTACCGCATGCCAGACGGCCGTGAAGTGGACACCACTCCGCTGGCGGCTGAAGGCTGGGAAGGCATCGAGCCTATCTACGAAACCATGCCGGGCTGGAGCGAAACCACCTTTGGCGTGAAAGAGCACAGCAAGCTGCCTCAGGCTGCGCTGAACTACATCAAGCGCATCGAAGAAGTGACCGGCGTACCGGTAGATATCATCTCTACCGGCCCGGATCGCAGCGAAACCATGATCCTGCGCGACCCGTTCGACGCATAATCAGGCTTTGCGGCATTAAACAAACCGGGCGCGTCCCGGTTTGTTTTTATCCTGACTCCCTCCGATTGCGGTTTCACGTCAAAAAATCCTTTCATAAACCCGCCTTAGGGCGCGGGATTCGCTAAATAATTAGCGACGAACTCTCCGGCTGGTTTATTATCCAATGAGTAATCTTTTGAATAGCGCCGAAAAGCGGCGTATCAGACGGGTAAAACGATACCCAGAGGTAAGATGTGCAGTTAACAAGTTTTACTGATTATGGCCTGCGGGCGTTGATCTACATGGCCTCGTTGCCGCAGGACAAGATGACCAGCATCTCGGAAGTGACCGAGGTTTACGGCGTGTCTCGCAACCATATGGTGAAGATCATCAATCAGTTGAGCCGGGTCGGTTTTGTCACGGCGGTGCGCGGCAAGCATGGCGGCATTCGCTTGGGCAAACCGGCCGAGAGCATTCGCCTCGGCGACGTGGTACGGGCGCTGGAGCCGCTCGCGCTGGTTAACTGCAGCAGTGATTTTTGCCACATCACCCCTGCCTGCCGATTGAAGCAGGTGCTCCACCAGGGCGTACAGAATTTCCTTGAAGAGCTGGATAAGCATACGTTGGCCGACATGGTCGAAGACAATCCGCCGCTCTACAAGCTATTGCTTGTCGAATAAAACGACGTTGAGAAGACAAGGCTCAACGTCATCCTGCTGATGACAACGGAGGAACCGCAATGTCACAAGATCCATTCCTGGAACGAGAAGCAGAAAAATACGAATCCCCTATCCCCAGTCGTGAATATATCCTGGCCCATTTGGCGAAAAGAGAAACGCCGGCCAGCCGCGAAGAACTGGGCAACGAACTGGGCCTCAGCGGTGAAGAGCAGCTGGAAGCGCTGCGTCGCCGCCTGCGCGCCATGGAGCGCGATGGCCAGTTAGTGTTTACCCGCCGCCAGTGCTACGCGCTGCCGGAACGTCTGGATCTGCTGCGCGGCACGGTGATCGGCCACCGCGACGGCTACGGCTTCCTGCGCGTTGAAGGCAGCAAAGACGATCTGTACCTGTCTGCCGAACAGATGAAAATGGCGATCCACGGTGACGTGGTGTTGGCGCAGGCGCTGGGCGCGGATCGCAAAGGGCGCCGCGAAGCGCGCATCGTGCGCGTGCTGGTGCCGAAAAACAGCCAGATTGTCGGCCGCTTCTTCATGGACGCCGGTACCGGCTTCGTGGTGCCGGACGACAGCCGTCTGAGCTTCGATATTCTGATCCCGGCGGACAGCGTCAGCGGCGCGCGCATGGGCTTTATGGTGGTGGTGGAGCTGACTCAGCGCCCGACCCGCCGCACCAAGGCGGTCGGCAAGATCGTCGAGATCCTCGGCGACAAGATGGGCACCAGCATGGCGGTGGACATCGCGCTGCGCACCCATGAGATCCCGCATACCTGGCCGCCGCAGGTGGAAAAACAGGTGGCCGATCTCAGCGAGCAGGTGCCGGAAGCGGCCAAGAAGGGCCGCGTCGATCTGCGCAAGCTGCCGTTGGTGACCATCGACGGTGAAGACGCACGCGACTTCGATGACGCCGTGTACTGTGAGAAGAAACGCGGCGGCGGCTGGCGCCTGTGGGTGGCGATCGCCGACGTCAGTTACTACGTGCGCCCGCGCACCGCGCTGGACGACGAAGCGCGCAGCCGCGGCAACTCGGTGTACTTCCCGTCGCAGGTGATCCCGATGCTGCCGGAAGTGCTGTCCAACGGGCTGTGCTCCCTGAACCCGCAGGTCGATCGCCTGTGCATGGTGTGCGAGATGACCATCTCCGCCCAGGGGCGCCTGTCCACGGCCAAGTTTTACGAGGCGGTGATGAGCTCGCACGCCCGCCTGACCTACAACAAGGTGTGGCACATTCTGCAGGGCGATCAGGAGCTGCGCGAGCACTACCATCCGCTGGTCAAGCACCTGGAAGAGCTGCACGCGATGTATAAGGTGCTGGATAAGGCGCGCGCCGAGCGCGGCGGCATCGCGTTTGAAACCGAAGAAGCCAAATTCATTTTCAACGCCGAGCGTCGCATCGAGCGCGTGGAGCCGACGGTGCGCAACGACGCCCACAAACTGATCGAAGAGTGCATGATCATGGCCAACGTGGCGGCCGCGCGCTTCGTCGAGAAACGCAACGAGCCGGCGCTGTACCGCGTGCACGATCGTCCGAGCGACGACCACATCTCCGCGCTGCGCAGCGTGCTGAGCGAGCTGGGGCTGACGCTGGGCGGCGGCAACAAGCCGCAGCCGAAGGACTATGCGGTGCTGATGGACGAAGTGTCCGAGCGCCCTGACCACGAAATGCTGCAAACCATGTTGCTGCGTTCGATGAAGCAGGCGATTTACGATCCGGAAAACCGCGGCCACTTCGGCCTGGCGCTGGCGTCTTACGGCCACTTCACCTCGCCAATCCGTCGTTATCCGGATCTGGCGCTGCATCGCGCGATCAAATATCAGCTGGCCAAAGAGCACGGCGAGCCGAAAGAGCGCTGGACGCCGACCGGCGGCTGGCACAGCGAATTCGAAGAGATGCTGCAGCTGGGCGAACACTGCTCGATGACCGAACGCCGCGCGGACGAAGCGACGCGTAACGTCGCCGACTGGCTGAAGTGCGATTTCATGCAGGATCACGTCGGTGAAGTGTTCAGCGGCATCATCTCCAGCGTGACCGGCTTCGGTTTCTTCGTGCGCCTGAACGATCTGTTCATCGACGGGCTGGTGCACGTATCAACGCTGGATAATGATTACTATCGCTACGATAATATCGGCCAGCGCCTGATCGGCGAATCTTCCGGCACCGTCTATCGCCTGGGGGATACGGTGGAGATCCGCGTGGACGCGGTGCATATGGACGAGCGCAAGATTGACTTCGCGCTGGTGTCCAGCACCCGCAAAGCGCGCGGTGAAGGTAAAACCGAGCGCGATCGCGCCAAGAAGGGCGGCCAGCGCACGCTGCGCGACAACGGCAACGCGGGGCGCGGCAAGCGCCGCGGCGGCAAACCGCCGGCCAACTTCGAGCCGGACAGCGCCTTCCGCAAGCAGGATGACGCCAAGCCCGCGGACAACGTGAAGAAGGCGAAAAAGAAAGCCAAGAAAGCGTCCGACAAAACGCGGAAAATCGCGGCGGCGACCAAAGCCAAACGCGCAGCCAAGAAGAAAGGTGCCGAGCAGGCTTAACCTGCCGCACATCGTTATCATCGGCCGGTTATCGCCGGCCGCACGAATTTAAAAGAGCATCATGAGCGAAATTATTTACGGCATCCACGCCGTCAAAGCCCTGTTAGAGCGTGATCCGCAACGCTTCCTGGAAGTGTTTATCCTGAAAGGCCGCGAAGATCGCCGCCTGCAACCGCTGATCGCCGAGCTGGAAGCGACCGGCATCGTGATCCAGGTGGCGAACCGCCAATGGCTGGATGACAAGGTTGAAGGCGCGGTGCACCAGGGGATCATCGCCCGGGTGCGCGAAGGGCGTCAGTATCAGGAGAACGATCTGCCGGGCCTGCTGGAAAGCGTGGAGACACCGTTCCTGCTGGTGCTGGACGGCGTGACCGACCCGCACAACCTCGGCGCCTGCCTGCGCAGCGCCGACGCTGCCGGCGTGCACGCGGTGATCGTGCCGCGCGACCGTTCCGCCCAGCTGAACGCCACCGCCAAGAAAGTGGCCTGCGGCGCCGCCGAAAACGTGCCGCTGATCCGCGTGACCAACCTGGCGCGCACGCTGCGTCTGCTGCAGGAAATGAACGTTTGGGTGGTGGGCACCGCCGGCGAAGCCGACCATACGCTGTATCAGAGCAAAATGACCGGCCCGATGGCGCTGGTGATGGGCGCGGAAGGCGAAGGCATGCGCCGTCTGACCCGCGAACACTGCGACGAACTGATCAGCATCCCGATGGCCGGCACCGTCTCTTCGCTGAACGTGTCGGTCGCCACCGGCATCTGCCTGTTCGAAGCGGTGCGCCAGCGCGGCTGATTCTTCTGACGGGGGCTTAGTGCTCCCGTTAATTCCCCCTCTTGTGATCCCGCCTGCGGCAGAAATCTCTGCGCCGACCATACTTACTCCTGACGCTTTTCTCAGGGAGCACTCTCATGGTCTGGACTACGCACACCGTTTTTAACCAACCCAAGCCGCTGGGCAACAGCAACCTGTTTCTCTCCGATACGCCGCTGCGCGAAGCGTTGCAGCGCGAGCAGGGCGGCTGGGATGCCGAGGTATTGGCCTCGCTGGGCCAGCAGCTCGGCACCCAGGAGTCGCTGGAGCTGGGGCGCCTGGCCAATGCCAACCCGCCGGAGCTGCTGCGCTACGACGCCACCGGCCAGCGGCTGGACGACGTTCGCTTTCACCCCGCCTGGCATATCCTGATGCAGGGGCTGATCGCCAACCGGGTGCACAACCTGCCCTGGCAGGAGGATGCGCGCATCGGTTCCTTCGTGGCGCGCGCCGCGCGCTTTATGCTGCATGCGCAGGTCGAGGCCGGCACGCTGTGCCCGGTGACCATGACCTTCGGCGCTACGCCGCTGTTGCTGCAGGCGTTACCGGCCGAGTTTCGCTCCTGGCTGACGCCGCTGTTGTCGGATCGTTATGACGCTCACCTGCTGCCTGGCGGGCAAAAGCGCGGCCTGCTGATCGGCATGGGCATGACGGAGAAACAGGGCGGCTCCGATGTGCTGAGCAATACCACCACCGCCGCGCCGCTCGGCGCGCGCGGGCCGGGTGAAGCCTACCGGCTGGTGGGGCACAAGTGGTTCTTCTCGGTGCCGCAGAGCGATGCGCACCTGGTGTTGGCGCAGGCCGAAGGCGGGTTGTCCTGCTTCTTCCTGCCGCGCATTTTGCCGGACGGCAGCCGCAACGCCATTCGCCTGGAGCGGTTGAAAGACAAGCTGGGCAACCGTTCCAACGCCAGCAGCGAAGTGGAATTTCAGGACGCCACCGCCTGGCTGCTGGGGGAGGAGGGCGACGGCGTGCGGCATATCCTGAAGATGGGCGGCCTGACCCGTTTCGACTGCTCGCTCGGCAGCCACGGCCTGATGCGCCGCGGGCTGTCGGTGGCGCTGTATCATGCGCTGCAGCGGCAGGCGTTCGGCAAGCTCTTGATCGAACAACCGCTGATGCGTCAGGTTCTGGCGCGCATGGCGCTGCGGCTGGAAGGGCATACCGCGTTGCTGTTCCGGCTGGCCCGCGCCTGGGAGAGCCGCAGCAATGAGGGCGAGCTGATCTACAGCCGCCTGCTGACCCCGGCGGCCAAATACAGCATCTGCCGCCAGGGCATGCCGTTCATCGCCGAGGCGATGGAGGTGCTGGGCGGCATCGGCTACTGCGAAGAGAGCGAGCTGCCGCGCCTGTATCGCGAGATGCCGGTCAACAGCATCTGGGAAGGTTCCGGCAACATCATGTGTCTGGACGTATTGCGCAGCCTGCACAAACTGCCGGGTGCGCTCGAGATGCTGCAGTTCGAACTGCAGCCGGTGCGCGGCCAGAATCGGTTGTTCGATCATGCCTGGCGGCAGTGGCAGCAGCGCGCTCGGCAACCGAGTGAGAAGATGGGGCGGCTGCTGACCCAGCAGCTGTTCGATCTGTGCTGCGCCGCGCAGTTGCTGCAGCACGCCAGCCCGCAGGTAGCCGACGCCTGGTGCCATCTGGCGCTGGATCACCGCGGCGAGAGTCTGCTGTCGGCCGAGGTGTGCGAACTGCTGCTGAACCGCGCCATCGGTGGTTAGGGAAAAGGGTGGCGCGCGGCGGCGAAAACCTTTTTAATTCAGTCTCACTCTGACAGGAAAATGCACATGGATATTCTCAGCGCGTTGGCGGCGTTCGCCTCTTACTTCTTCAGCGGTTTCGCCATGGTTTTGGTGTTTCTGTTCGTCTATACCCGCATCACCCCGCACGACGAATGGGCGTTGATCAAGGCCGATAACCAATCCGCCGCCTTTGCTTTCATCGGCGCTTGCCTGGGGTATGTGATCCCGTTGGCCAGCGCGGCGATCAACTCGATCAGCCTGCTGGATTACCTGCTGTGGGGCGTGGTGGCACTGGTGGTGCAACTGCTGCTGTTCGCGGCCGTGAAGATCTACATGCCGCGCATCAGCGACAAGATCGAAGCGAACCACCTGGCCGCCGGGATTTTCCTGGGGGGCGTCTCCGTCAGCGGCGGCGTGTTGAATGCGGCTTGCATGAGCTACTAAAGGTATAAGATGGCCGAGGCGCGCCAGCCAAGCGGGTGCGCCTGTTCTTCCATCCGCAGGATGCGGTAATAGCTGGCGCCGTGCTGGCCGGCGGTGCGGGCGATGGCCTGCTCCGCCTCCTGCGGTGAACCGGGCAGATCGTTAAAGGTGATCTCGGCGATTTCACTGAGCGGCGTCACGCGATCGGCGGGTGCCAGTTCGGCGGACTGTGCGCCGGTGCTGAGCAGCCCTACTGAAAGCAGGAGGGAGGTGAGTGCGGTGGAGCGTTTCATGGCGTTCCCCTTCGTCAGATCCTGAATCGCACCCGCAACATGCGGCATGCTGTCCGCCAGTGTGCAACACCCTACTTCAGCCTGTGCAAAGCCAGTGTAAATCTGCTTAAAAAATCCCCGCCTTACCGATACAGGATCGCCTGGGAATACCATTGGCCCGGCACGACGGTTTCGCTGTTCATGATGATCACGTAATACCGGGCGCCGGCGGCGGTGGCCTTACGCTGGATCTCCGCTTCCACGTCCATCGGGCTGCCGCGCACTACGGCGGTGACGGTACCTATCTTCACCAGCTCGGCGGTCTGCGCGCGGACGATCTCCTGCGCCTGTGCGGTGGGCGGCGGCGGCGGTTTCGGCGTGGTGGTCATGATGCCGCAGGCGGAAAGCTGTGCGGCCAGCGTCAGGATGATGAGTGTACGGACAAGCGTCATGATGACCTCGGAATAGCCGGTAGATGGCTTCAGTGTAACGCAATATAAGCTGGAACAGATTGAGCTAACGCTGGCTGGCGCAAGTTTGTCATGATGAATGCCAACAGGTGCGTTGAGGATGAACGGATGATCGAAATTCATGACGAGCGGGCGGGCGATATCGCGGTGATCCATGCCGTCCCCGCAGGGCACTATCACCGGCCCTTGCCGACGGTGTTCTTCTGTCACGGCTATACCTCGTCGAAAGAGGTGTACGCCTACTTCGCCTGTGCGCTGGCGCGCGTCGGTTTTCGGGTGGTATTGCCGGATGCCGATCGGCACGGCGAGCGGTTCGACGGCGATGAGGCGCGGCGTCTGGCCACGTTTTGGGAGATCCTGCGCAGCAATATCGACGAGCTGCCGCAGATCAAGGCGCACTTCGAGCGGCTTGGCCTGATTGCCGACGGGCGTATCGGCGTCGCCGGCGCCTCTATGGGGGGCATGACCGCGCTTGGCGCCTTCGCGCGCTTCCCGTGGGTCCGGGCGGCCGCCAGCCTGATGGGTTCCGGCTATTACCGTTCGCTGGCGCAAACGCTGTATCCGCCGTTGGGCGCAGAGGGCGAGGCGCTCTCGCCGGCGGCGTTTGCGGCGCGCACCGCCGTGCTGGCGGAATATGAGCTGGAGGGGCGTTTGGAGACGATCGCCGGGCGGCCGCTATTGCTGTGGCACGGCGAGACGGACGACGTGGTGCCGGCGGCGGACAGCCTGCGTTTGGCGGCTGAACTGCGCCGGCAAGGTGCGGGCAGCCGTCTGACGTCGCTCGTCGAACCGGGGGTGAAGCACCGCATCACGCCGCTGGCGCTGTCCGCCACGGCCGACTTCTTCCGCCGCGAGCTGTAATACGCATCCTGGCGCGATGCCTGGAATTGCACCGCTCTGTGCCTGCTGTTTCGGCCATCGTTTGGCCGAATAAAGGGGAGAATGCCAGCGTGAATTCTTTCAGGGCAGCAAGGAGCAAAGGGCATGATAAAAAACATCGGCAGTGCGGCCGGTTTAATGGGAACGATGAAAGCACGCGCCGAGCTTAACTCAGCGGCCTTCAGCGAGATGTTGGGAGCCGCCGACGGCAAGGCGCGGCAAAACAAGGCGAATCCGCTGTCGCGCATCACCGTGCAGACGATGCAAAACGTGACGGCGCTGTTCGCCTCCGCGGCGAAAGCGGCGCCCACTCACCCCGCGGCAGCCGGTGCGCTCTCGTTCGAACAGCGGGCGACGCTGGCGGAAAGCGCAGAGCTGCTGCAAACGCGAACGAACTATCTGCGGACGGCGCTGCAATTGCACAATCCGGGCAAGGCGTTCAGCATGCCGGCGCTGCTCAAGCTGTGATAAGGAAAGCGGAGCGCCCAACGAGCGGCGCTCCGGTGCGGACTGAACGGGCTTTCTGATGAAGCCCTGGGGATTTCCCTGGCGTGGCTTGTCTCTTTAGCGATACAGCTCGGCGCTGACGTGCATCGTGCTGTTGTCGCCCGGTTCGTGCAGGGCGATGATGCGATAAGAGGTCGCGCCGCGTTGATCGGCGATTTTACTGACCTGGCTGCTGGCGTCATCCGGCGAAACCACGTTCTGGTTCAGGGTGACGAAGCCGACGCTCTGGCGTTGATCGGCCTGGTGCGACGTGATCTCCGTGGCGGCCATTACGTTGGCGGAGAACAGGGCGGCCAGCGCCGTTGCGAGAATGATGCGTTTCATAGTGCCTCTCTTACTTTTTGCCGTTACGGCCTGACAGCGAGTGTCGCTGCGGCAAAAAGTCATTTATCTGCATTGAATAACCTGGAATCTTTTTCGTCGCGCTGTCTGCGGCGGATATGGTTAATTTTAGTCCGTTGCGGCGGATTAAAAAGCGGGGTCTTTTGATGGCCTCTTTCAAAAAAAGTGAAATAGATTTGTGACTCAGCGCTGATTTCATTGAAAGATTTTTGAAACCGATGGATCGGCGTACATAGGTTCTCCCACGAGCAAATCGTGCTATTTCCCATAACGCCTCGCATTAACGCGAATAAAACCCACGCAGTCCTTGAGTTTCCCGCCCTGCGTCAGTATGATTACGCGTCATTTTTCAGCCGCACACTAAACACGTTCCTTGCTTCCATGGGCCGCGGTTGACCCTGACAGGAGGCTGAATAATCCGTAAGGAGCAATTCGATGCGTCATTACGAAATCGTTTTTATGGTCCATCCTGACCAAAGCGAACAGGTTCCGGGCATGATCGAGCGTTACAGTGCTACCATCACTAACGCGCAAGGTCAGATTCACCGTCTGGAAGACTGGGGCCGCCGTCAGCTGGCTTATCCGATCAACAAACTGCACAAGGCTCACTACGTTCTGCTGAACGTTGAAGCGCCGCAGGAAGCGATCGATGAGCTGGAAACTAACTTCCGCTTCAACGACGCCGTTATCCGCAGCATGGTTATGCGCGTTAAGCACGCGGTAACTGAAGCATCTCCGATGGTTAAAGCGAAAGACGAACGTCGTGGCGATCGCCGCGAAGACTTCGCTAACGAAACCGCAGATGATGCAGATGCTGGGGATTCTGAAGAGTAATTGCCGCCGTGACGGCTAATCGTCTGGTTTTGTCGGGCACTGTGTGCAAGGCGCCGGTTCGAAAAGTGAGTCCTTCCGGGATACCGCACTGCCAATTTGTGCTAGAGCACCGTTCGCAGCAGACGGAAGCCGGATTCAGCAGACAAGCATGGTGCCGAATGCCCGTGGTTGTCAGCGGACAACAGTCACAAGCACTAACTCAAAGATTAACGGTCGGCAGTCAGATTACCGTGCAAGGCTTTGTAAGCTGCCATCAAGGGCGCAACGGGCTGAGCAAATTGGTTCTGCATGCCGAGCAGATTGAATTGATAGATTCTGGAGACTAGCCAAATGGCACGTTATTTCCGTCGTCGCAAGTTCTGCCGTTTCACCGCGGAAGGCGTTCAAGAGATTGACTATAAAGACATCGCTACGCTGAAAAACTACATCACCGAAAGTGGTAAAATTGTACCGAGCCGTATCACCGGTACTCGTGCAAAATATCAGCGCCAGCTGGCCCGTGCTATCAAGCGCGCGCGCTACCTGTCTTTGTTGCCGTACACTGATCGTCATCAGTAATCGGCCACTGTCCATTAACGACTTTGAGAGGATAAGGTAATGCAAGTTATTCTGCTTGATAAAGTAGCAAACCTGGGCAGCCTGGGTGATCAAGTTAACGTTAAAGCGGGCTACGCTCGTAACTTCCTGGTACCACAGGGCAAAGCTGTTCCTGCTACCAAGAAAAACGTTGAGTTCTTCGAAGCACGCCGTGCTGAACTGGAAGCCAAACTGGCTGACGTTCTGGCTGCTGCTGAAGCTCGCGCAACCAAGATCAACGAACTGGGTTCAGTCACCATCGCTTCCAAATCTGGCGACGAAGGTAAACTGTTCGGCTCTATCGGCACCCGCGACATCGCTGACGCAGTGACTGCGGCAGGCGTTGAAGTTGCCAAGAGCGAAGTTCGTCTGCCGAACGGCGTTCTGCGTACCACTGGCGAGCACGAAGTGCACTTCCAGGTACACAGCGACGTGTTCGCACAGCTGAATGTAGTTGTGGTTGCAGAAGCGTAATTTACGCTGCTGTTAACCCGGTTAAAACGCCAGCCTCGCGCTGGCGTTTTGCTTTTCTGCGCCCGGCAAAACGCGCTACGCTTGAAGACGGGATAAAAAGGAGAGCGTGCGATGGCAAAGATTACGCTACAGCGGGTTTACGATTTCAGCGCGCCGGCGCCGGAACACTGTTATCTGATAGACAGGCTATGGCCGCGCGGCATCAGCAAGGAGCGGCTGACGGGCGTGCAGTGGCTGAAACAGGTGGCGCCGGATGACGAACTGCGTAAGTGGTTCCATCAGCATACCGACCAGTGGGCGGTCTTCGAGGCGCGTTATCGCCAACAGCTGGCGGCCAACGACGCCTGGCGGCCGCTGGTGGCGCTGTTACGGCAGGGGCAAGCGCTGACGCTGCTGTATGGCAGCAAAGATACCGAGCACAACCAGGGCGTGGTGCTGCGCGAGTTTTTGCTGGCGCAGCTGTAGAGGTTAACGTTCCCGGCGGTAGCTGCCGTCGGCCTGGCGGCGGAACAGCACCTGGCTGTTGTCCACTGTGGTCACCGACAGCGCGTTAATCACGCCGTTGGCGTCGCGTTCGATGCGCACTTCCTGGCCGGCTTTCATGTTGCTCAGCGGCTTGTCGCCGCCTTCCACCTGCGCCATGGCGAACACTTCATTCACCGGCAGATTGTTGTCGCGAAACAGCTGCGCCAGGGTCTGGCCGGGCTGAATTTGGTAACGCTGCCAGTTGCCCGCCGGCGTCGGTTCGTTGGCTGGAGTGGCGCCGCCGCCGTTTTGCCGCTCGGCCTGCAGCGGCACGCTGGTTTCCTGCTGGGATACCGGGAACGGCTGTCTTTCGGGCGAATAGGGCCACAGCAGGGCCAGCAGCAGGATAGCGCCGAAAATCAGCACCCAGCGGCGGTGAAAGTAGGGCAGCGGCTCCATCCAATGGAAACCGTCCGGCAGATGCCAGACTTTGGCCAGCAGCGCTTTGACCTGCTGCATTTTGTCGTTGGCCGGCGGTGGCTCCGATGGCGGTTCCGCGCCTTCAGACGTGGGTGCGGCGCCCGGTTTCAGGCGCTGGCTGACGTTCAGCCAGGTGCGCAGCAGCGGCTGGTAGATGCGGGTGGTTTTCCTTCTCCTGGGCGCGATTCTGCCCATGGTGACCTCTCTTCGACGGCGAAATAATGAGCGCGGCGCGGCAAGCGCGTCGCCTGCCCGATATCCTGCTTTCAGTATAGTCCGCTAACTGATTGAAGCGAAAGGCGGCTGAGCGGCAGAACCGCGGTTTGCGGCTGCGGGCGTTAACAGAAGGTTATTGTTTCTTTTTCTACGACAAAAGTCATCATTCTCCACACAAGATTTTACCCGGCATTGACGCGCTGTTATGCTGCGCTTTCGACTTTTTACAGACTTAAGGAAAACCCCATGACAACCCCTTCTTTTGACAGCGTTGAAGCGCAAGCAAGTTACGGGATTGGTTTACAGGTCGGCCAGCAGCTGCAAGAGTCCGGGCTGGAAGGTTTGCAACCGGAAGCTTTGCTGGCGGGCCTGCGTGACGCGCTGGAAGGGAATGCCCCGGCGGTTCCGGTAGACGTGGTGCACCGCGCGCTGCGTGAAATCCACGAGCGTGCGGACGCGGTGCGCCGCGAGCGCCAGCAGGCGATGGCCGTTGAAGGCCAGAAATTCCTGGACGACAACGCCAAGCGCGACGACGTGACGCTGACCGAGTCCGGCCTGCAGTTCTCCGTGCTGGAGCAGGGCAACGGCCCGATCCCGTCCCGTCAGGACCGTGTGCGCGTGCACTACACCGGTCGTCTGATCAACGGCGACGTGTTCGATAGCTCGGTCGAGCGCGGCCAGCCGGCAGAATTCCCGGTCAGCGGCGTGATCCCAGGCTGGATCGAAGCGCTGACCCTGATGCCGGTCGGCTCCAAATGGCAGCTGTATATCCCGCATAACCTGGCCTACGGGGAGCGTGGCGCAGGCGCGTCCATCCCGCCGTTCAGCGCGCTGGTGTTCGACGTCGAGCTGCTGGAAATCCTGTAATCCCACCGAGGATTGCTCCGGGCGCCTTCGTGGCGCCCTTATTTTATGCGCCGCGCAGCGCGCGCGGGAACAGCAGATTGTTTTCCAGGCTGATGTGCTCCATCAGATCGCCGATAAACTCATCGATGCCGGTGTACAGCGCTCGCCAGGTGGTGCAGGCGCCCTCCGGTGGCGTCACGTTATCGGTGAGGAACTTCACCACTTCCAGCTGCTCACCCGCCTCGTCATGTTCATGCTCCATCACCGAGATCGGTCCGGCGGCCTGCGGCCCCATGCCCTGTTTGATCAGCGGGAACAGGATCTGTTCCTCTTTCATCATGTGATTCTCCAGATCCAGACGGATCAGGTTCAGCTGCTTCGCCAACCCGCGCGGGCAGCTGGGTTTGTCGCCGTGCACGCGTTCGACTTTTTCCGCCATCAGCACCAGTTCAGCCAATTGCTCGCGGTGCCGCTGATGAAAGCGCGGCAGAATGTAATCGATCACCTCACCGAGCGGCGCTGTGCGCCAGTCCCGGCTTTGTTCCGGCGTGGCGGCGAGTGCGGCCAGCGCGTTCTCCAACTGGTCGATGTCCAGCCCTTTACGCTCGGCGGCGCGCGCCAGCGACTGCCGGCCGCCGCAGCAGAAATCCAGCTGATGCTGGCGAAACAGCCGGGATGCCCGGGGAATGGCGATGGCGAGCGCGCCAAGGGATTGGTTGCGGTAATCCATGGTAGTGCCTCTTTAAACGAAGGAATTTTATAACATGCATTTTAAATGCAATTTAAAGAGTGCGCCAGTGGGAAAATAGCGAAGATGGCCGGGAGATGGCCCCGGCCGGGTGATTATTTATTTCGCGCTTAAATTGATGCGATAGAGCGCGAAGCCGATACGGTCATTGCCCTCGGCGGTCATCGGATATTGAGCGTGCTCCTTGATAAACGCTGTCGCTTTGTCCGACGGCGAAGTCTCGAAGCGGATATCCAGCGGCTGCTGGCTGTTGAAGGTCGCCAAACGCCAGTTGTTGTCCGCCTGCGGATGCACCGCGCCGTGCCGTTGGGTTTCGGCGCTGATGTAGGCCGCCAGCACCGACCGGTTCTCATCCGGCGAAGCGAAGGCGATGTGTTTGTCGCCGGTGCCGGCAAACTTGCCGCCGTAGGCGCGGTAGTTGTTGGTGGCGACCAGGAAGGTGGCGTTCGGATCGATCGGCTTGCCGTTGAAGGTAAGCTGCTTGATGCGCTCCGCCTTGTCGTTGATCAGCTGGCATTCGCCGTCGTAGCGTGCCGGCTGGCTGACGTCGATCTGGTAGTTGACGCCGTCGATCACGTCGAAGTTATAGGTGCGGAAGCCGTCCCAGTTGATCAAGCCCTGCGGCTTGGCGCTGTTGACGTCGATCTGGTTGAACTGGCCGGCGGAGCACTCCAGCCACTCTTTCACCTCTTTGCCGCTGGCCTTTACTACTACCAGGGTATTGGGGTAGAGATAGAGATCGGCGGCGTTGCGGAAGGTGAGCTGGCCCTTTTCCACTTCGACGAAGCTGGCCGGATCGTTCTTGCGGCCGCCGACCTTGAACGGCGCCGCCGCCGACAGCACCGGCAGATCGGCCAGATCCGGATCGCCCTGAATGTAATGTTCAACGTAGGCCTTCTGCGCATTGTTGACGATCTGCACCGTCGGATCGTCCTGCACCAGCGCCAGGTAGCTGTACATGTTGCCGTCGGATTTGCCGATCGGCTGGCTGACGAACTCGCGCGTGCCCTTGTGATCGTCCGCCAACACTTTCACCAGCGCGGCGTCTTCCGCCGCCAGCGATTTCTTGTTCTCTTTGTCGTAGATCGGCCGCGCTTCCGCTTTGGCGGCGGTCACTTTCCAGCTGCCGCCATCGTTGTTGAGCTGCAAGTCGACCACGCCGAGATGATCGCCCCATTGGCCCGGCATCACCGCCGGTACGCCGTTCAGCAGGCCTTTATCGATATCCGCGCCTTTGACGTTGGCGAAGTCCTTGCTCGGGAACACCGCATGGGCGTGGCCGAACATGATGGCGTCGATGCCCGGCACCTGGCTGAGGTAATAGACCGAGTTTTCCGCCATTGCCTTGTAAGGCTCGCTGGACAGCCCGGAATGCGGGATCGCCACCACCAGATCGGCGCCCTGTTTACGCATTTCCGGCACGTAGCGCTTGGCGGTGGCGGTGATGTCGTCCACCGTCACTTTGCCCTGCAGGTTAGCTTTATCCCACACCAGGATCTGCGGCGGCACGAAGCCGATGTAGCCGATGCGCAGCGTATGCGCCTTGCCGTCGCGGTCTTTCACCGGCGTATCGACGATGATGTACGGCGTGAACAGCGGTTTTTGCGTTTTGGCGTCGACGACGTTGGCGTTGATGTACGGGAATTTGGCGCCGGCGATGGCGTTCTTCAGGTAGTCCAGCCCGTAGTTGAATTCATGGTTGCCGATGTTGCCGACCACGTAGTCCAGCGTGTTCATCGCCTTATAGACCGGGTGCACGTCGCCCGGCTTCAACCCCTTGGCCGCCATGTAGTCGCCGAGCGGGCTGCCCTGAATGATGTCACCGTTGTCCACCAACACCGCGTTGGTAGCCTGTTGGCGCGCCTGCTGGATCAGGCTGGCGGTGCGCACCAGGCCGAACTTGTCGGTCGGCGTGTCCTTGTAGTAATCGAAGTCCATCATGTTGCTGTGCAGATCGGTGGTTTCCAGCACGCGCAGATCGACGGTGGCCGCCTGCGCCGAGGCGCACACCAGCAGCGCAAGCGCGGACAGCGTCAGTGGATGCTTCATCATTTGGGGGCTCTCCATTTCATTATTCGAGTGTTATCGCAGAGGGAAATGTAATTAACATTGCTTGCCACAGTAAACTGTGAAGTGTGGCAGAAAACGGCGGCAGGTAACGCGGGGAAGTTCACAGTTGTGCCCAACAAGATCTGAGGAATTCCCGGGGGTTAGCCGGTTGAGATGGATATTCGGCGTAAAAAAAACTAGTCTGCTAGCAGAGACAGAGGGAAATTTCCCACGGAGATGCAGAGTTGAGGTGCATGATGTTAGAGCGAATTTGCCAACTGTCCCGCGAGGCGGGGGCGGCGATCATGGCGGTGTACGACGGTGAACAACCGCTTGATGTCGCACAGAAAAAAGATGATTCACCGGTGACGGCGGCCGATCTGGCGGCGCATCACATCATCAAGCGCGGCCTGGCGGCGCTGACGCCGGAGGTGCCGCTGCTGTCGGAAGAAGATCCGCCGGCGTGGGAAGAGCGCCGCAGCTGGACGCGTTACTGGCTGGTCGATCCGCTGGACGGCACCAAAGAGTTCTTGCACCGCAACGGTGAGTTCACGGTCAATATCGCTCTGATTGAAGAGGGGCAGGCGGTGATGGGCGTAGTGTACGCGCCGGCGATAGACGTATTGTATCTGGCGGAGCGCGGCAAGGCCTGGAAAGAAGAGAAGGGCGTGCGGCAGGCGATCGGCGTCAGCAACGCGCATCCGCCGCTGGTGGTGGTGAGCCGCTCGCATATCGACGACGAGCTGAAAGATTATCTGCAGCAGCTGGGCGAGCACCAGACCGTGTCCGTCGGCTCCTCGCTGAAGTTCTGCCTGGTGGCGGAAGGCAAGGCGCAGCTCTATCCGCGCTTCGGGCCGACCAACATTTGGGATACCGCCGCAGGGCATGCGGTGGCGGTGGCCGCCGGGGCGCAAATTCACGATTGGCAGGGCAAGCCGTTGCTCTATACCCCGCGTGAATCCTTCCTCAACCCCGGCTTCCGGGTGTCGCTGTTCTGAGTTAGTTCGCCAACAGCTGGTGCAGCTTGGACATCACCTGCTGCACCTCTTCCGGCGTCAGCGCGCCGTCTTTGGCAAACTGAATGCGCCCTTGCTTATCCAGCACCACGATGGCGGAGCCTTTCGGCTGCAGATCCCAGGCCTTGCGCACGTTACCGTCGCTGTCGACGATAAACTGCGACCACGGGAACTCCTTCTTGCTGTCTTCAATGCTGCTGCGCACGAACATCGCGGTGCCCATCAGGGCATCGTCGGTGTTGACGATTGTCGTCGTTTGGTAACGATCGTGTGGTAGCTTCGCCTTCTTGATCGCTTCAATCAGTGGGTCGTTCATGTCTTTGGCGGAGCTGCGGCCGGCAATATGTTGTATCACTCGCACTTTTCCACTGAGCTGCGCGCTGTTCCAGTTCTGGTAGCTAAAATTACCTTCAGCGTAATTGAGCTCTCCTTTGTCGCTGACGCCGACCGGCGCCACGCGCTGCTGGAGCTGGAAGTTGTGCGCGGAAGCGAAAAGCGGGGCGAGCAGCAGGGATACCATCAGCATGCGACTTGTTTTCATGCTTTCTCCTTGTAATGGGGGGAATTTGTGCGACAGCACTTCGACAGCCTAAAGCATAGGATGTGATAAGAGGTCTGTCCTGTTAACCGGATCGCAGATTTTCCCTTGGTTCGCTAATCATCAGATTTTGAAGGGATATCCTGAAAACGTTATAAATTATCATATACAATTCTGTCAAAAAGTGTAAATCCAGTGCAGATCACCGGGCAGAAGTGAACGATCTGGTCTTTACTGGGTCTACTACATGCAATCAAGTTGCGTTCTGAATTTCGAGGCTGCCACCTTTGGCGGCTCGCTGAGCGCATGGATCAACGGGAGGAGCGTAAAAGAATGAGAATCTTCCAGCGTTATAACCCTTTGAAAGTGGCGAAGTACGTTAAGACCCTGTTTCGCGGAAGGCTGTATATCAAGGACGTGGGCGCATTTGAATTCGACGAGGGGAAAATCCTGCCGCCGAAGATTCGCGACAAGCGCCATTTCAGCGTGATGTCTGAAGTGAACCGTCAGGTGCTGCTGCTGCAGGCCGAGATGGGGTGAACACCTCGCTGACAGCGGTAAAAAAATGCGGCCCCGATGGGGCCGCTGATGTTTTTGTCTTATCGCCTCAAGCTACGGGGTGTCTTCCGGCGCTTTCGGCAGCACCGCCGCCGGTTTGTCGCTCAGCCGGGTGACCAGCAGCTGGTCTATCTTGTAGCTGTCGATATCCACCACTTCGAACTTGTAGCCGGCGTATTTGACGAAGTCGGTGCGTTTCGGGATCTTGCGCAGCATATACATCATAAAGCCGCCGATGGTCTCGTAGTTGCCCGCCTGCGGGAACTCGTCGATATCCAGCACGCGCATCACGTCGTCGATCGGCGTGCCGCCCTCAATCAGCCATGAGCTTTCGTCGCGCGCCACGATCTGCTCTTCCTGGCCCTGGCCGACCAAATCGCCCATCAGCGTGGTCATCACGTCGTTGAGGGTGATGATGCCCACCACCAACGCATATTCATTGAGGATCACCGCGAAGTCTTCGCCGGCGGTCTTGAAGCTTTCCAGCGCTTCGGACAGCGTCAGCGTATCCGGCACGATCAGCGCCGAGCGGATCTGCACGCCGCTGCTCAGCACCAGGCTCTGGTTGCCCAGCACGCGGTTCAGCAGGTCTTTGGAGTCGACGTAGCCGACCACCTGATCGATATGGCCGTCGCACACCAGGAACTTGGAGTGCGGATGGGTCGAGACCTTCTCCTTGATGCTCTCTTCGCTTTCGCGCAGGTCGAAGTACACCACGCTTTCGCGCGAGGTCATCGAAGACGGCACGGTGCGCGATTCCAGTTCGAACACGTTTTCAATCAGCTCATGTTCCTGCTTGCGCAGCACGCCCGCCAGGGCGCCGGCTTCCACCACCGCGTAGATGTCGTCGGAGGTGATGTCGTCCTTGCGCACCATCGGCAGCTTGAACATACGGAAGATCAGGTTGGCCATGCCGTTGAAGAACCACACCAGCGGGCGGAAGATCATGATGGAGAAACGCATCGGGTTGATGATCCGGACGGCGACCGTCTCTGGTGCAATCATACCGATGCGCTTCGGGGTCAAATCGGCGAACAGGATAAACAGGCTGGTCACCAGCACGAAGGAGCAGATGAAGCTGACTTGTTCCGCCAGTTCGGGCGACAGGAAACGATCGAACAACACCTTGAAGGTGGGAGAGAAAGCCGCGTCGCCGACGATACCGCCGAGGATGGCCACGGCGTTCAGGCCGATCTGCACCACGGTGAAGAAGATGCCTGGGGTTTCTTGCAGTTTAAGCACTCTGGCGGCGTTGACGTTGCCTTCGTCCGCCATCAGCTTCAGTTTGATCTTGCGCGAGGCGGCCAGAGAGATTTCCGACAGTGAGAAGAACGCACTCACCGCGATCAGAAAAAGAATCAGTAAAATACTGTTTAACATAATCTATCCATACGTGCCGACGGGATGCCGGCGCTCTTGAGGAAGGGTAGTACATAGTAAAAAAAGCAGCGATAACAACCAGAAGGGAAGCTATCGGGCCGCAGAAGCGGCCCGCACAGTATAGCAGTTGCCCCACAGGGGCCGCCAGCGGTTAAAAAAGTGCCGCCGGCCGGCATCGGATCAGCCCTGCGGCGGCAGGCAAACGCCGATGCCGCCCAGCCCGCAGTAGCCTTCCGGATTCTTGAACAGGTACTGCTGATGATCGTCTTCCGCGTAATAGAACGGCAGCGCCGGCGCGATCTCGGTAGTGATGACGCGCTTGTCGCCCGCCGCCTCCATCGCCTGCTGGAAGCGCTGCAGGCTGCTTTCCGCCTCGGCCTGCTGCTCCGGGCTCAGCGTATAAATCGCCGAGCGGTACTGGGTGCCGACGTCGCCGCCCTGGCGCATGCCCTGCGCCGGATCGTGATTTTCCCAGAACACCTGCAGCAGCTGTTTGTAGCTGACGACCTGCGGATCGAACACCACGCGCACCACTTCGGCGTGGCCGGTCTGGCCGCTGCACACTTCGCGGTAGGTCGGGTTCGGCGTGTAGCCGCCACTGTAGCCGGCGGCGGTGCTGTAGACGCCCGGCTGCTGCCAGAACAGGCGCTCAACGCCCCAGAAACAGCCCATGGCGAAGATTGCCACCTCCATGCCTGCCGGCACCTGGGTCATCGAGTGTTCAGTGA
Organism: Serratia sarumanii; assembly: GCF_029962605.1. Taxonomy (NCBI): domain Bacteria; kingdom Pseudomonadati; phylum Pseudomonadota; class Gammaproteobacteria; order Enterobacterales; family Yersiniaceae; genus Serratia; species Serratia sarumanii. The sequence continues at coordinate 384,333 of NZ_CP124750.1, forward strand.
CCACGTTGAGCGTTGCGACAGGCATTGGCGTGGTGCGGCCAGGCAGCGCGCTTGCCTTATCGACGGTTTGTGATTTATCAAAAAATGGCACCACGGTTGACTCCTGTTGTCACAGTAAGAATTGACCCTACATGGGGGCGGTTCGGTTGTATCTCACCGCGTCTTTGCCCACAATAAGTGGCAAGTTGAGTTTATGTATAAGCTTAACGCAGTATTTTGAGCGCCAAAAGTGAAGAATTCGCCTGTTGCGCGGTGGTGGCAAGCGCGGCGGGCGGCGTCCGGAACAAGGTTGAAGAGGGCTGCCGTCATGATAGCGCGGAGTCTGCCCTGGCCCCGGAGCGAACACCATAACAGGAAAGTAAAATCAATAAGGAGAACACGTGCCAAAGTACCCGGTCATGTGCTTGATATCTGTGTTGCTTGCGGCACCTGCGGCCTATGCGGCCAACGTGCGCTTGCAGGTGGAGGGGTTAAGCGGAGAGTTGGAAAAAAACGTCCGGGTGCGGCTGTCGTCGATCACGCCTGAAGAGGTCGGCACCGACGGGCGCTTCCGCGCGCGGGTGGATGAGGCGGTGCGCCAGGGGCTGCGCGCGCTCGGCTATTACCAGCCGACCATCGAGTTTACGCTGGACGATCGGCCGGGGATGTCGCGCCCGGTGCTGCACGCCAAGGTCAATCCGGGCGAACCGGTGCGTATCGCCGGCGCCAACATCGTGCTGGAAGGCGGCGCGAAGACCGATGAGGACTACCTGGCGCTGGTGAAGAAGGGGCGGCCGACCATCGGCGAGATCCTCAACCACGGCAAGTATGACAGTTTCAAAGGCTCGCTCACCGGCCTGGCGCTGCGCAAAGGCTACTTCGACGCCGACATGACCAAAAGCCAACTCGGCGTGGCCGAAGATCTGCACAAGGCGTTTTGGGATATCGATTTCAACAGCGGCGAACGTTACCGCTTCGGCAAGGTGAAATTCACCGGTTCGCAAATCCGCGAAGACTATCTGCAAAATCTGGTGCCCTTTCATCAGGGGGATTACTACAGTTCGGAGGATTTGGCCGAGCTGAACCGCCGTTTGTCCGCCACCAACTGGTTCAACTCGGTGGTGGTATCCCCTGATTTCAACGATGCCAAAGAGAACAAGATTTTGCCGTTGGACGCGCTGGTGACGCCGCGCACGCGCAACACCGTCGAAACCGGTATCGGCTACTCCACCGACGTCGGCCCGCGGGTGAAAGGCACCTGGAAAAAGCCCTGGCTCAACGATCGCGGGCATAGTCTGGAAACCAGCGCCAGCGTGTCGGCACCGGAGCAGCAGCTGGATCTGACCTACAAAATCCCATTGCTGAAGAACCCGCTGGAGCAGTATTACCTGCTGCAGGGCGGCCTCAAGAACGTCGATCTTAACGACACCAAGTCCGTCACCTCCAAAGTGGTGGCCTCGCGCAACTGGGATCTTTCCAGCGGCTGGCAGCGGGCGATCAACCTGACCTGGCGCTGGGATAACTTTACCCAGGGTAACGTCAGCAACACCACCATGCTGCTGTATCCCGGCGTCAGCTTCAGCCGCACCCGTTCGCGCGGCGGTCTGATGCCGACCTGGGGCGACAGCCAGCGCTACTCTATCGACGTGTCCGACACCTCCTGGGGCTCCGGCGTGGACTTTGCGCTGATGCAGGCGCAGAACGTCTGGATCCGCACCCTGGCCGACAAGCATCGTTTTGTGGCGCGCGGGCAGGTGGGCTGGATAGAAACCAACGACTTCGACAAGGTGCCGCCGGATCTGCGCTTCTTCGCCGGCGGTGACCGCAGCATTCGCGGCTACAAGTACAAAGACATCTCGCCGCGCGGTGACGACGGCAAGCTGACCGGCGCCTCCAAGATGCTGACCGGCTCGCTGGAGTACCAATACAACGTGACCGGCAAATGGTGGGGGGCGATGTTCGTCGACTCCGGTGAAGCGGTGAACGATATCAAGAAGAGCAACTTCAAGACCGGCGCCGGCGTAGGCGTGCGCTGGCAGTCGCCGGTGGGGCCGGTGAAGCTGGATATCGCCGCGCCTGTGGGAGACAAGGACACCCACGGGATGCAGTTCTACATCGGTTTGGGGCCTGAACTATGAGCCTGGTTAAAAAGATTTGTCTCGGATTTCTGGTCGTTCTGCTGTTGCTGATCGGCGGCCTGGCCTTCCTGATAGGCACCACCACCGGTTTGCATATGGTCATCAACGGCGCGGCGCGCTGGGTGCCGGGGCTGGAGATCGCCGGCGTCAGCGGCGGCTGGCGCGATCTGACGCTGAAGGGCGTGAAGTATCAGATGCCGGGCGTGACGGTCAACGCCGGGCAGTTCCATCTGTCGCTCGATCTCTCCTGCTTTAAGCGCAGCTCGCTGTGCGTCAATGCCTTGACCGCCCAGGATGTGGACGTGGCGGTGAACACCAAAGAGATGGCGCCTTCCGCGCCGGTGGAGGAGAGCAGTGAGCCGATCACCAATCTCAGCACGCCTTACCCGATCACGCTGCGCCTGTTGGCGTTGAACAACGTCAAGGTCACCGTCGACGACACCGCCATCTCGCTGGCCGAGTTCCGCACCGGCGCGCAGTGGCAAGAGCGCGCGCTGACGCTGATGCCGACCAAGATCGGCTCGCTGCTGATCGCATTGCCGAAAACCCCGCAAAACCCGCTGCCGGAAGCGGTGCAGCCGGCGGTCGAGGTGGCGAAAAAGGTCGGCGAGCAGGTTACCGACGCGGCGAAGCCGGCACCTCAGCCGGAAGAGAAGCCGCTGGGCGAAACGCTGAAGGAACTGTTCGCCAAACCGCTGTTGCCGGATCTGCCGGACATCCGCCTGCCGCTGGATATCACCGTCAAAGAGATCAGTGGCGAACAGCTGCGCTTGACCGGCGATACCGACGTGCTGATCACGAGCCTGTTGCTGCAGGCCAGCACGCAGGATCAACATATCCAGCTGGACAACTTCGACGTGAAGTCGCCGCAGGGCACGCTGTCGCTGCAGGGGCAGGCAACGCTGACCGGCGACTGGCCGGTGTCCCTGACCGCCAACAGCGCGCTGAACATCGAACCGCTGAAGGGCGAGAAGGTGAAGCTGAACGTCGGCGGCGGGCTGCGTGACGAGCTGAAGGTGGCGCTGAACCTGTCCGGCCCGGTCGGCGCCCAGCTCGATGTGCAAACCCGGCTGGCCGAAGCCGGCCTGCCGCTGGCGCTGACGTTGCAGAGCAAGCAGCTGAAATGGCCGCTGAGCGGCGAGGCGCAGTATCAGGTCAACGATTTCCGCCTGCGCTTTAACGGCAAGGCGACCGACTACGCGCTGTCGACGCGCGCCAATCTGAAAGGCCAGGACTTGCCGCCTGCGGTGCTGACGCTGGACGGCAAAGGCAACGTCGAGCAGTTCAAGCTGGAGCGCCTGCGCCTGGCTGCGCTGCAGGGCAATACCGATCTCACCGCGCTGGTGGACTGGAGCAAGGCCATCAGCTGGACCTCGCAATTGACGCTGAGCGGCATCAATACCGCCAAGCAGTGGCCGGAATGGCCGGCGAAACTCGACGGCAAGATCACCACGCGCGGCAGCCTGCACGGCGGCAGCTGGCAGCTGCAGGTGCCGGTGCTGCAGCTGGACGGCAACGTGAAGCAGAACAAGGTCACGGCGCGCGGTACGCTGAGCGGCAACGCCGCCGGGCAGTGGAAAATCCCCGGCATCGATCTGGCGTTGGGGCGTAACCAACTGAACGTCAAAGGGCAGCTGGACGAGAAGAGCTGGAACCTGGACGCCAACATCGACGCGCCGCGTCTGGACGGCGCGCTGCCGGGCCTGGGCGGCACCGCCAAAGGGCTGCTGAAGCTGCGCGGCAATCTGCAGGCGCCGCAGCTGCTGGCTGATTTGACCGCATCCGGCCTGCAGTGGCAGGCGCTGCGCATCAACCGCGTGAAAATAGACGGCGACGTGCGCTCCACGGATCAGATTCAGGGGCAGTTGGCGGTACGCGTCGAGCAGCTGAAGCAGGATGCGCTGGAGGTCAGCCTGCTGACCCTCGACGCCAAGGGCAGCGAGAAGCAGCACCAGCTGCAGCTGAAGATCGACGGCAAACCGGTCTCCGGCCAGCTGGCGCTGCAGGGCAGTTTCGATCGCCAGCAGCAGCGCTGGCGCGGCAATCTGAACAACACTCGCTTCAATACGCCGGTCGGGGAATGGCGCCTGACGCGCGCCATCGCGCTGGACTACCTGAACACCGAGCAGAAAATCAGCGTCGGGCCGCACTGTTGGCAGAACCCGAACGCCGAGCTGTGCGTGCCCAAGACCATTGAAGCCGGCCAGAGCGGCCAGGCCAGCGTGGTGCTCAACCGGTTCGATCTGGCGATGATCAAGCCGTTCCTCGGCCCGGAAACTGCCCTGAGCGGGGTGTTCACCGGCCGGGCCGACGTCAGCTGGAAACCGGGCGGCGCGCTGCCGGAGGCGAAAGTCACGCTGGCCGGCAACGGCGTCAAAGTGGTGCAGCAGGTGCAGGGCAACGCGCTGCCGATCGCCTTCGACACGCTGACCCTCAACGCCGGCCTGAACAACGGTCGCGCGCTGGCCGACTGGCGGATCAAGCTGACCAACAACGGCCAGTTCGACGGCAATATCCAGGTGGCGGATCCGCAGGTGCGGCGCACCATCAGCGGCAACGTCAATATCACCAACATCTCACTGGCGCTGATCAACCCGGCGCTGATGAAGGGCGAAAGCGCGGCGGGCATGCTGAACGCCAACCTGCGCCTGGGCGGCAGCGCGCAGAAGCCGCTGGTGTTCGGGCGCCTGGCGTTGGATCGGGCGAAGGTGCAGGGGCACTGGATGCCGTTCGATATGACCGACGCGCGGCTGGCGGTGAATTTCAACGGCATGACCTCGACGCTGGAAGGGCTGCTCAGCACCACGCGCGGCCAGCTGAATCTGGCGGGCGACGCCGACTGGCGTGATATCAACGCCTGGCGTGCGCGCATTGCCGCCAAGGGCGATAAGCTGCGGGTGACGGTGCCGCCGATGATCCGCATCGACGTGTCGCCGGATCTGGTGTTCGAAGCCACGCCGCAGCTGTTCTCGCTCAACGGCAAGGTCGACATTCCGTGGGCGCGCATCACGGTGCAGGAGCTGCCGGAAAGCGCGGTGGGAGTCTCTTCCGACGAGGTGATGCTGGACGACCAGCTGAAGCCGATTCAACCGAAGACCGCCTCGATCCCGATCAACAGCAATCTGATGATCCACGTCGGCAATGACGTGCGGCTGGACGCTTTTGGTCTCAAGGCCCGCCTGAAGGGCGACCTGAAGGTGGTGCAGGACAAGAAAGGGCTGGGCCTTAACGGCCAGATTGACATCCCTTCCGGCCGCTTCCATGCTTATGGTCAGGATTTGATCGTGCGTAAAGGGCAGCTGATGTTCTCCGGCCCGCCGGATCAGCCGCTGCTGAATATCGAGGCGATCCGCAACCCGGAATCCACCGAGGACGATGTGACCGCCGGCGTGCGCGTGACCGGCCTGGCGGATGCGCCGAAGCTGGAAGTGTTCTCCGATCCGGCCAAATCGCAACAGGAAGCCCTGTCTTATCTGCTGCGCGGCCAGGGCTTGAGCAGCTCCGGCGCCGACGGCAACGCCATGACCTCGATGTTAATCGGCATGGGGGTTGCACAAAGTGGTCAACTTGTGGGTAAAATCGGCGAGGCATTCGGCGTAAGTAATTTGGCTCTGGACACTCAGGGGGTTGGCGACAGTTCCCAGGTTGTCGTGAGCGGCTATGTTCTCCCAGGCTTACAAGTAAAATATGGGGTGGGCATCTTCGACTCCTTGGCCACGCTGACGTTGCGTTATCGCCTGATGCCTAAGTTGTATCTTGAAGCGGTGTCTGGTCTCGACCAGGCATTAGATTTGCTCTATCAGTTTGAGTTTTAGCGATGCGAATAATTGTCTACGGCAGTTTACGGCGCAAACAGGGAAACAGCCATTGGATGACCAACGCCCAATGGCTCGGCGAGCACGAGCTCGAAGGCTATCAGATTTATAATCTGGGCCATTACCCGGCGGCGATCCCTGGAGAGGGCACGATACATTGCGAGGTGTATCGTATTAACTCATCGATTCTGGCAGAGCTGGACGAACTGAAAAGCAACACCAAGGACTATAAGCGCGAGCTGATTCAGACGCCTTATGGGAGTGCGTGGATCTACCTGTACAAACACAGCGTGGACGGTTACCCGCGAATTACCAGCGGTGACTGGCTGAAGCGTCTCGACGATCAGTAATAAAAAAAACACCGCTCAATGAGCGGTGTTTTTTCATCGGACGGCGGCGAGAATTACTTCTTGGCAGCGCGTTCGAAGGAGGCGATGATTTCCGCTTTAGCTGCGGCAGCGTCTGCCCAGCCTTCCACTTTCACCCATTTGCCTTTTTCCAGATCTTTGTAGTGCTCGAAGAAGTGAGCGATCTGGGCTTTCAGCAGTTCTGGCAGGTCGTTCACGTCTTTCACGTGATCGTACTCTTTGGTCAGCTTGCTGTGCGGTACCGCAACCAGCTTGGCGTCTTCACCGGCTTCGTCGGTCATCTTCAGCACGCCAACCGGACGGCAGCGGATTACGGAGCCCGGCTGCAGCGGGTATGGGGTTGGGACCAGCACGTCAACCGGATCACCGTCCAGAGACAGGGTGTGGTTGATGTAGCCGTAGTTGCACGGGTAGAACATCGCGGTGGACATGAAACGGTCAACGAACAGCGCGCCGGTTTCTTTGTCGATTTCGTATTTGATTGGATCGGCGTTGGCCGGGATTTCGATTACTACGTAGATATCTTCCGGCAGGTCTTTGCCAGCAGGGACCAGATTCAAGCTCATGTCGGTTTCCTTTAATCATCAAACCAGAAATGGAGTGGCGGCTATTATAGCGGACTCTTTTGCGATTTCCTGCCCTTTTCATCGTCGAAAACCCAGTGCGCTGGCGCACGGAGAATTTCCAGATTAATCCCGCCGCGGCATGAAGTTTTGCCTCCGCCTGCCGATAACTTCAACAAACAATAATGAGCCAGCAAAGCTGGCTCCGCGTTTTGCCACCCCTACTACGTCTGATCTCACTATTCTGAAGCCGGGAAGAACTCATGCTAAAAAAGATTACGGTGAAGGCTGGGCTGATCGCCCTGCTGAGCCTGATGACCATGCTGCTGATCATGGTCAGCGTTATTGGCGTCAACGCGATTAACGAAGGATCGCGCTCGATCCATACCTTAAACCAGATCCTCGGCGAAGAGCTGGGCTCGCTGGCCAACAGCTCCAACCTGACGCTGCGCGCCAGAACCGCCGCCTCGCTGGCGGTGCGCCAACGGGAGATCGGCCAGACTGATGTCTCCGACGCCACCGTGAGCCGCATCTACGGTTACCTCGAGCAGTCGAACAAGGAAATGGCGCGCTTTGTCGGCGTCGGCACCGTGACCGAGCGCGGCCGCGAACTCTCCAACCGCCTGCAAAACAGCTACCGCGCCTATCTGGATCAGGGCGTGAAGCCGATGGCCGCCGCTATCAAGGCCGGCAAAATCGATGAGTATTATCACATTCAGGAAACGCGCATCTCCGCGTTGAGCATCGCGTTCGAAAAGGATCTCAGCGATTTCCGCAGCTTCGCCATGAAGCTCGGCGCGCAGCAGGTGTATGACGCGGAAAGCAACGCCAGCACCAAGATCTCGCTGATCGTGGTGGCGGGGCTGCTCAGCGTGCTGCTGGCGGTGCTGGCCTGGTTCGCGCTGCGGGTGATCATTCTGCGCCCGCTGGACGAGTCCATCGCGCAGCTGGAACACATCGCCGGCGGCGATCTGACCCATGAGATCCGCGGCGAGGGCGATACCGAGATGGGCCGCCTGGTGCGGGCGATGCAGCGCATGCAGCAGGCGCTGGCCAGTTCGGTCAGCAAAGTGCGCGACGCCAGCAGCCAGATTGACACCGGTTCACGCGAACTGGCGGCCGGCAACCTGCATCTGGCGCAGCGCACCGAAGAATCGGCCGCTTCGCTGGAAGAAACCGCCGCCAGCATGGAACAGCTGACCTCGACGGTGAAAATGAACGCCGAGAACTGCGAACAGGCCAACCAGCTGGCGCTGAGCGTGTCCGATATCGCCAACCAGGGCAGCGAGGTGGTCAGCCAGGTGATGAGCAAGATGCAGGCGATCACCGACAGCTCGCGCCGCATCGCCGACATCATCAGCGTGATGGACGGCATCGCCTTCCAGACCAATATCCTGGCGCTGAACGCGGCGGTGGAAGCGGCGCGCGCCGGCGAACAGGGCCGAGGTTTTGCGGTAGTGGCCGGTGAAGTGCGCAATCTGGCGCAGCGCAGCGCCCAGTCGGCGAAAGAGATCAAAGGATTGATCGAAGCCTCGCAGAACCGGGTGCAGGAAGGCGAGCAGATGGTGGAGTCGGCGGCGCAGACCATGAGCGGCATTACCGGCGAAGTGGGCCGGGTGACGGCGCTGATGCGTGAGATCTCGGCGGCGACGCGCGAACAAAGCAGCGGTATCGAACAGGTGAACCTGGCGGTGGCGCAGATGGATCAGGTGGCGCAGCAGAATGCGGCACTGGTGGAAGAGTCGGCGGCGGCGACGCGCTCGCTGGAAGATCAGGCTCAGCTGCTGGCGCAGAGCATGGCGGCGTTCAAGCTGTAAGGCGATAAGGGTTCGGCGCGGCGCCGAACCCTTGCAAAGAACGCGTTACTCGTCCGGGTTTTCGGCGATGAAGCGTTCCGCGTCTTCTACCATCGACTTGGTGCCGACGAAGAATGGCGCGCGCTGGTGCAGTTTCACCGGCGTGATGTCCAGAATGCGGTTTTTGCCGTCGCTGGCCTTACCGCCGGCCTGTTCGGCCAGGAACGCCATCGGGTTGCATTCGTACAGCAGGCGCAGCTTGCCTTGCGGGTGGCTGGCGGTGCTTGGGTAGATGTAGATGCCGCCTTTCAGCAGGTTGCGGTGGAAGTCCGCCACCAGAGAACCGATGTAGCGCGAGGTGTAAGGGCGCTGCGTCGCTTCATCCTGCTCCTGGCAGTATTTGATGTATTTCTTCACGCCGAGAGGGAACTTGATGTAGTTGCCTTCGTTGATGGAATACATGTTGCCGCTCGCCGGGAAGCGCACTTTCTCGTGGGAGAGGCAGAATACGCCCAGAGACGGGTCGTAGGTGAAGGCGTGGACGCCGTAACCGGTGGTGTACACCAGCATGGTGGACGAACCGTAAACCACATAACCCGCTGCGACCTGGGCGCTGCCCGGCTGCAGGAAGTCTTCTTCGGTCACCGGCGTGCCGACCGGCGTGATGCGACGGTAGATAGAGAAAATCGTACCGACCGAGACGTTGACATCGATGTTGGACGAACCGTCCAACGGATCCATCAAAACGACATACTTGGCATTTTCAGCTCGCTCGCCGTCGAATATCACGATTTCATCTTCTTCTTCGGAAGCGATACCCGCAACTTCACCACGCGCTTTCAACGCCGCTTTCAGTTTTTCGTTCGCGTACAGGTCCAGTTTCATCTGAACTTCGCCCTGTACGTTGGACACCCCGCTGGTGCCCAGAATATCAACCAGGCCGGCCTTGTTGATGTCGCGGTGGATGATTTTGGCGCCCAGTTTAATTGCAGAAAGTAACGCGGTCAGCTCGCCGGTGGCGTGAGAGAAGTCGTGCTGTTTCTCGACGATAAATTCGCCTAACGTTTTCATGACACAATCCCTGAATCTACGGATGGATAGCGGCCTGTTAACAAACCGCCAACGTTTTCGCGTGCAGTGTAGCCCAAAGATGCGCGCTATTCATAGGCAAATCCATTTCTTCTGGACGATTCTGAGCGTTAGAATATGCCGACATTCGATGCACTCACATGAGAAACCTATGCGCATTCACATTCTTGGGATCTGTGGCACCTTTATGGGCGGGTTGGCGATGCTGGCGCGCTCACTGGGGCATGACGTCACCGGTTCGGACGCCAACGTCTATCCGCCGATGAGCACGCTGCTGGAGAACCAGGGGATCGATCTTATTCAGGGTTATGATCCGGCCCAGCTGGATCCGGCGCCGGATCTGGTGATCATCGGCAACGCCATGACGCGCGGCAACCCGTGCGTGGAGGCGGTGCTGGAACGTGGCATCCCTTACGTTTCCGGCCCGCAGTGGCTGCACGATGCCGTGTTGCGCGATCGCTGGGTACTGGCGGTCGCCGGCACCCACGGCAAAACCACCACCGCCGGCATGGCGACCTGGATCCTCGAGGCCTGCGGCTACCAGCCCGGCTTCGTCATCGGCGGCGTGCCGGGCAACTTCGACGTATCGGCGCGCCTTGGCGGCAGCCCGTTCTTCGTGATCGAGGCCGACGAGTATGACTGCGCGTTCTTCGACAAGCGCTCCAAGTTCGTGCATTACAGCCCGCGCACGCTGATCATGAACAACCTGGAGTTCGATCACGCCGATATCTTCGACGATCTGAAAGCCATCCAGAAACAGTTCCACCACCTGGTGCGTCTGGTGCCGGGCAAAGGCAAGATCATCCTGCCGGACAACGACAGCCACCTGAAGCAGGTGATGGCGATGGGCTGCTGGAGCGAGCAGGAGCTGGTGGGGGAAGAGGGCACCTGGCGCGCACAGAAGCTGACGCCGGACGCCAGCCATTACGCGGTTTTCCTCGACGGCGAACAGGTCGGCGAAGTGAACTGGGCGCTGGTGGGCGAGCACAACATGCATAACGGCCTGATGGCCATCGCCGCCACCCGCCACGTCGGCGTGCAGCCGGCGGACGCCTGCCGCGCGTTGGGCGATTTCATCAACGCCCGCCGCCGTCTGGAGCTGCGTGGCGAAGCCAACGGCGTCACGGTCTACGACGACTTCGCGCACCACCCGACGGCGATCCTGGCCACTCTGGCCGCGCTGCGCGGCAAGGTCGGCGGCACGGCGCGCATTCTGGCGGTGCTGGAGCCGCGCTCCAACACCATGAAAATGGGCATTAGCAAAAACGATCTGGCGCCTTCGCTCGGCCGCGCCGACGAGGTGTTCCTGTTCCAGCCGCACCACATTCCGTGGCAGGTGGCGGAAGTGGCGGATGCCTGCGTGCAGCCGGCGCACTGGAGCGCGGATCTCGACACGCTGGTGGACATGGTGGTGAAAACCGCACAGCCGGGCGATCACATTCTGGTGATGAGCAACGGCGGCTTCGGCGGCATTCACGATCGCCTGCTGGACGCGCTGGCGAAAAAGCAGGAACCGAAAGTCACCTACTGATCGCTCAGCCGCATCAGCCACATCAAGGGCCGCATTCGCGGCTTTTTTTACGCCCATAAAAAAGCCCTCGCGAGCGAGGGCAACGGGGTTCGTCGGATAGGACGACGAGAGGGTCTCTGGGAAATCGGCGTTTGCGTCAGAACTCGGCAGTGGCAGTGACGAGGGTAATCAGCTCTGCAAAGCCGTTCCCAGAGTTGTTATTTGTAAATCTCGGCGGTGGCGTGGTAGTTGCCTTCGTTACGCGCTTCGATCACGCGGTAGGCGGTCGCGCCTTTCGCGTCGGCTTTCTCCGACAACGCCTGGCGAATGTCGGTCGGCGCGCCGTCGATGCCGCTGACGGTGATGGTGCCGATAGATTGCAGATTGGCGGTCTGATCGCTAGTCACCAGCTGGGCGGCGGAGGCGCCGAAGGAGATGACAGACAGCAGGCCGAATGCAGCGAGAGTAGTTTTCATGTTCATGATAGCGATCCTTGGTCATAACAGCCTGGAAGGGCTTGGCAGCGATTTTTATTCTTGAAGGCCGTTATGACAGCGTTTGATTCCAGAGATGTATTGCCCGTTGCCGGGTAATGCCGGTACTTATTTGTAGATTTCAGCGGTTGCGTGGAAGCTGCCGTCATTGCGGGCTTCGATTACGCGGTAAGCGGTCGCCCCTTTGGCGTCGGCTTTGTCGGACAGCGCCTGGCGGATGTCGGAAGGCGCAGCGGCGACGCCGCTCACGGTGATTACACCGGCCGGCTGCAGTTTTGCGGCCTGAGTTGCATCAATAGATTGTGCTGCGAATGCACCAAAGGAAAGCATGGACAGAACGCTCAGGGTTGCAACGGTAGCTTTAATTTTCATCATCTCGCCTCATCGTATTCTTTTATCAGTTCCAACGAACTGTGATTCAGTTCACGAAAATGAGTATACAGCTAGTAACGCGAAAAATTAATAGTTAGCTAACAGTTGCTAGTGAAACTTTAACCTTATGATCCTTATTTTTTATAACTGTAAGGAATAAAAAACGCTCACAAAACGATCTTTTGATGTTAAATTTATGTAATTTCAATAAGGTAAGTGCTTTTGACCAAAAGTGCGGAAGATCACAGTGGGTACTGCTGGTTACATGTAGATGTCATGGAAATGTGTTGCTGAGGGATAAAAAAGCAGTGTTAAACGCGGTTGAAGGCGGGAAAGGTAACGTAAGAGTTAAAGAAGCGCTAACAAAGTGCGGGATAAAGCCGCACTTTGTTAGCGCCAGGTTTCACAGCTCTTGCTCGAACACGCCCAGAATAGCCTCATGCAGTTTCTGAGCGGTAAAGCCGTTGGACGGGGTGACGAAAATCGTGTCGTCGCCGGCAATCGTGCCGAGGATGCCCTGGGATTTCCCCAATGAGTCGAGCAGGCGGGCGATCAGCTGCGCGGCGCCCGGGCTGGTGTGGATCACCACGACGGCGTCGTTATGGTCGACGTCCAGCACCAGATTCTTCAATGGGCTGGTGGTGGTCGGCACGCCGAGTTCGGCAGGAAGGCAATACACCATTTCCATTTTGGCATTGCGCGTACGTACCGCGCCGAACTTGGTCAGCATGCGCGATACTTTGGATTGGTTAATGTTTTCGAAGCCTTCTTCTTGCAGCGCCAAAACGATCTCGCCTTGAGAACTGAATTTTTCTTCTTTCAATAACGCTTTGAACGTCTTGATCAGATCTTCCTGTTTTGCGGGATTACGCATTTTGCACCGTGGAATGTTGATAGTGGAAGTCATGATTATGCATATAGATGAATTTTTATGCAACAAAGGCCGACCCAAAGAAAATAAGCATGACCGGGCGGCGAGGAAAGGGCGGCATTTTAACAAAATCCGGCCGCGATGAATATGCCCTTTTGGCGACGGAAAATCGGCCCGCAGTGGTAAATAAAATGTTATTAAAATGATGTTGTTCTGATGTTGCGTAAGGGTGTAATGTAACGGCCGGTTAACTTGCTCGTGAATAACCTCGCACTATTTTTGATTAGTGTGCGCTATGCCCTTCATGCGTAAGCGATTTAATCTAAAATGGGCGCGACAGCGGCCGTTTTATTACACCTGCAGGCAAGAATTGGCTAATTTATTGTTTTGAAAGGTGTAATGACTTAAGGTCCGTAACCAACACATTCACGGCGCTTTATATATTTAAGATAATAAAGGAGTATAGGATGAAAGTTGCAGTTCTCGGTGCTGCTGGCGGTATCGGCCAGGCCCTCGCCCTTCTACTCAAAACCCAGCTTCCTTCAGGTTCTGAACTCTCTCTCTACGACATTGCCCCCGTTACCCCAGGCGTTGCCGTCGACTTAAGCCACATCCCAACCGCAGTTAAAATCAAAGGCTTCAGCGGCGAAGACGCGACCCCGGCTCTGCAAGGTGCGGACGTGGTGCTGATTTCCGCCGGCGTGGCCCGTAAGCCAGGCATGGATCGCTCTGACCTGTTCAACGTTAACGCCGGCATCGTGCGTAACCTGATTGAACAAGTGGCGAAAACCTGCCCGAAAGCCTGCATCGGCATCATCACCAACCCGGTTAACACCACGGTCGCCATCGCGGCGGAAGTGCTGAAAAAAGCCGGCGTTTACGACAAGAACAAACTGTTCGGCGTGACTTCGCTGGATATCATCCGTTCCAACACCTTCGTGGCCGAGCTGAAAGGCAAGCAGCCGGAAGAGCTGAACGTGCCGGTCATCGGCGGCCACTCTGGCGTGACCATCCTGCCTCTGCTGTCGCAGATCCCAGGCGTGAGCTTCACCGATCAGGAAGTGGCGGATCTGACCAAGCGCATTCAGAACGCCGGCACCGAAGTGGTGGAAGCCAAAGCCGGCGGCGGGTCTGCAACGCTGTCCATGGGCCAGGCGGCCGCCCGTTTCGGTCTGTCTCTGGTGCGTGCGCTGCAGGGCGAGAAAGGCGTTGTGGAATGCGCTTACGTTGAAGGCGACGGCAAATACGCTCGCTTCTTCGCACAGCCGCTGGTGCTGGGCAAGAACGGCGTTGAAGAGCGCAAGGATATCGGCACCCTGAGCGCCTTCGAGCAGAAAGCGCTGAACGAGATGCTGGACGTGCTGCACAAAGATATCGAACTGGGCGAGAAGTTCATCAATAACTGATCGACGCCGATAGTCAGCCGATAAACGCCGCCGGACGCTGTTCCGGCGGTTTTTTTTGCTCCGCGTTCACGATTTGATGCGCGCCTTGCGATCCAGCAGGCAATCGCTGTGCGGATCGTAATAGCGGCTTGGCCAGATCTCCGAGGGGTGGACGCCTATCGCTTCGGCGATCAGCCATTCCCCCTTCGGCCACGGGCGCGACAGCGCGTTGGCCAGCGTCGATGAGCTTAATCCGGCCTTGCGCGACACTGCCGCCAGCGTGGTGCCCTGCTTGCGTAGCGCCGCGATGATATCTGCCGGATGCCAATCTGGGTTCCTTGAATTCATGTTTACATTCCTTTTCTGATTAGCCAAAGTTGCGTTAGTGGTATAACTAACGGGTCAAGGTTAAGCGCATGAACAACGTGAAACGCTTATTCGGAAACCAGAATACCATTAAATTTCCTAAAAAATACCCAAGTAATTTCCAAAAAATGACGTTGCCCACTATTGCCCAGAGATGATGGCTATGAAAAAAGAGTGGTTTGCCGCCAAGGAACTGACAGGCATCGCAGGATTACCTTCCTCACCACAGGGAATCAATCTGATGGCCCGGCGCGAAGGCTGGATCAGCCGCAGGCGTAAAGGCGTGCAGGGAAAAGCGTTGGAGTACCATATCGACAGCCTGCCTTCAGACGTACGTAACCTGCTGGTGCTGAAGGAAGACGGGGCGGCATATGACGTAGAGCGTCAGGATCCGTTGGCGGTCTGGATCGAGTATTACTACCATTTGACGGAAAGCGAGCGCGAGAAAATGGTGGCTTTCCTGATGCGGGAAGGGATCGGCGGCCTGCTGGCGCGTATCGACGAAGAGAGCAATACCTAGGCAGGCCCGCGTATGCGGGCCTGATGGTTTTTAAGAAATATTAATTTCTTAAAAGTCGCGTTGCACCGCCAGATGGGCCAGGCCCTCCAGCGCCGTGCGGTGCTCCGATGCCGGCAATGCCTGCAGCGCGGCGATCGCCTTGTCGGCCTCTTCCTCGGCGCGTTTGCGGGTGTATTCCAGCGAACCGCATTGCTGCATCGCCTGCAGCACCGGCTCCAACAGGTGACGGCCGTTGCCTTGCTCAATCGCGCCGCGGATCATGTCACGCTGGGCGTCGTCGCCGTTGTGCATCGCGTGCAGCAGCGGCAGGGTCGGTTTCCCTTCGTTCAGATCGTCGCCGGTGTTTTTGCCCAAGGTGCTGCCGTCGGCGCTGTAGTCGAGCAGATCGTCGATCAGCTGGAAAGCGGTGCCGAGGTAGCGGCCATAGTCTTGCAGCGCCCGTTCTTGCTCAGCGCTGGCGCCGGACAGGATCGCCGACGATTGCGCCGCCGCCTCAAACAGACGGGCGGTTTTGCTGTAGATCACCCGCATATAGCTTTCTTCGCTGATGTCGGGATCGTGCACGTTCATCAACTGCAGCACTTCACCTTCGGCGATGACGTTGACCGCTTCCGACATCAGCGCCAGCACGCGCAGGGATTCCAGGCTGGTCATCATCTGGAAGGCGCGGGTGTAGATAAAGTCGCCGACCAGCACGCTGGCGGCGTTGCCGAACGCCGCGTTGGCGGTGGCTTTGCCGCGGCGCATGTCCGATTCGTCAACGACGTCGTCATGCAGCAGCGTGGCGGTATGGATGAATTCGATCAGGGCGGCCACGGTGACGTGCTTGCTGCCTTCATAGCCCAATGCCCGCGCCGCCAGGACGGCGATCATCGGCCGGATGCGCTTACCGCCACCGCTGATAATGTAATAGCCAAGCTGATTGATGAGCGTGACATCGGAATTCAGCTGTTCGAGAATTGTTGCGTTCACGGCCGCCATATCTTGCGCGGTTAACTCGGTAATTTGCTCTAGGTTCATTGTATTTTTTTCAGCTGTGTTTCTCTTCACCGCGTTGAGATCGCTGCTCACATCGGTACATGGCGGTAACTGTCCCTATGATTGTACTTGAAAAACGGTCCAGATAAACGCCACGAAAGAAACTGCGCTTTTTTTCTTCTTTTTTCTTGTTCTGGTCTTATTCTGCTCTTGTCATGCGCTGCTTTTTTGCGTAGAATTCGCGCCCTATTGTGAATATTTATAGCGCGCTCTGAACTAACACAGTCGGGCACGCGGAAAGCGGAGTTTTATATGTACGCGGTTTTCCAAAGTGGTGGTAAACAACACCGAGTAAGCGAAGGTCAGACCGTTCGCTTGGAAAAGCTGGACATCGCAACTGGTGAAGCGGTTGAGTTTGACCAGATTCTGATGATCGCTAATGGCGAAGATATCAAAATCGGCGTTCCTTTCGTCGATGGCGGCAAGATCAAAGCTGAAGTCGTTGCTCACGGTCGTGGCGAGAAAATTAAAATTGTTAAGTTTCGTCGTCGTAAACACCACCGTAAGCAGCAGGGCCACCGTCAGTGGTTCACTGACGTTAAAATCACCGGCATCAGCGCTTAAGTTAGGAGAGCGGATTAATGGCACACAAAAAGGCTGGCGGCTCGACTCGTAACGGTCGCGATTCAGAAGCTAAACGTCTGGGCGTAAAACGCTTTGGCGGCGAAGCAGTACTGGCAGGCAGCATCATCGTTCGTCAGCGCGGCACCAAATTCCACGCTGGTACCAACGTGGGTTGCGGCAAAGACCACACTCTGTTTGCTTTGAAAGACGGTAAAGTCAAATTCGAAGTTAAAGGCCCGAGCAATCGTAAATTCATCAGCATCGAAGCTGAATAATTTTTCGAGCCTTACGAAATAGATGTAAGCCCCGCAATTCGTTGCGGGGCTTTTTACATTTATGGGTTGCCTGAGGGCAGGCCCGTCAGCGTTGGCGAAGGTGATATGGATACGAAGCAGCAGGTCGGCGTTGGCATTTCTCTGGCGTTAACCACGGCGGTTTGCTGGGGCGCGTTGCCGATTGCGATGAAAGAAGTGTTGGTGGTGATGGAGCCGTTTACCGTTGTCTGGTATCGCTTTACCATGGCCGCCATCGGTTTGGGCGCGATCCTCGCGGTGCGCGGCAAGCTGCCGCCGCTGACGATGTTCCGCCAGCCGCGTTGGCTGCTGCTGTTGGCGATCGCGACGGCGGGGCTGCTGGGCAACTTTGTGTTCTTCAGTTCCTCGCTGCAATACCTGAGCCCGACGGCGTCGCAGGTGATTGGCCAGCTGTCGCCGGTCGGCATGATGTTCGCCAGCGTGCTGATTTTAAAAGAACGCATGCGCGTCACCCAGGTCATTGGCGCCCTGATGCTGATTTGCGGACTGATGCTGTTTTTCAACGTCAGTCTGATAGAGATCTTCACCCGGCTGACGGACTACACGCTGGGCGTCATGCTGGGCGTGTGCGCGGCGATGGTCTGGGTGAGCTATGGCGTGGCGCAGAAGGTGTTGCTGCGCCGGCTGGCTTCGCCGCAGATCCTGGTTATGTTGTACACTTTATGTGCGATGGCGTTGTTCCCTCTGGCCAAACCCGAGGTGATTTTCCAGCTGAGCGGCTGGCAATTGGCGTGTTTGCTGTTTTGCGGCGCCAATACGCTGATCGGCTACGGCGCGCTGGCAGAGGCGATGGCGCGTTGGCAGGCGGCGCAGGTAAGCGCGTTGGTGACGCTGACCCCGCTGTTTACCCTGCTGTTTTCAGATTTATTGGCGTTGGCCTGGCCCCAGGCATTCGCCGCGCCGACGCTGAACATTGTCGGCTATGTCGGTGCGTTTGTGGTTGTGGCGGGCGCCATGTTTTCCGCAATTGGTCACCGGTGGTGGCCGCGACGGGCAGAACCCCCCCTGGTTGCTCCTTTGAAGCAGCCCGGTGAATGATTTACGGAGACGGTAAATGAAGTTTGTAGATGAAGCAGCGATTCTGGTCGTTGCAGGCGACGGCGGCAACGGATGCGTCAGCTTCCGCCGCGAAAAATATATCCCCAACGGTGGGCCTGACGGCGGCGACGGCGGCGACGGCGGCGACGTCTACCTGCTGGCGGACGAGAACCTCAACACCCTGATCGACTACCGTTTTGAGAAGTCTTTCCGCGCCGAGCGCGGCCAGAATGGCCAGAGCCGCGACTGTACCGGTAAACGCGGTAAAGACGTCATCATCAAGGTGCCGGTCGGCACGCGCGTGAAGGATCAGGGCACCGGCGAGATCCTCGGCGACATGACCCGCCACGAGCAGAAGCTGATGGTCGCCAAAGGCGGCTGGCACGGCCTGGGCAACACCCGTTTCAAATCTTCGGTCAACCGTGCACCGCGTCAGAAGACGCTGGGTACCGCTGGCGAAGCGCGCGACCTGTTGCTGGAGCTGTTGCTGCTGGCCGATGTAGGCATGCTGGGGCTGCCGAACGCCGGTAAATCGACCTTCATTCGCGCGGTGTCCGCCGCCAAGCCGAAGGTGGCCGATTATCCGTTCACTACGCTGGTGCCGAGCCTGGGCGTGGTGCGTATGGACCACGAGCAGAGCTTTGTGGTCGCCGACATTCCGGGGCTGATCGAGGGCGCCTCCGAAGGTGCTGGCCTGGGCATTCGCTTCCTGAAACACCTGGAGCGTTGCCGCGTGCTGCTGCACCTGGTGGACATCGCGCCGATCGACGAATCCGATCCGGTGGAGAACGCCAAAGTCATCATCAACGAGTTGAACCAATACAGCGAAAATCTGGCGCAGAAGCCTCGCTGGCTGGTGTTCAACAAAATTGATGTGATTGGTGAGGAAGAAGCCGCTGAACGCGCCAAGGCGATTGTGGAAGGCATGGGCTGGGAAGGGAAGTACTACATGATCTCCGCCGCCAACCGCGAAGGCGTCAACGCGCTGTGCTGGGACGTGATGAACTTCATCAACACCCAGCCGAAAGCGATGGCGATCGAAGAAAGCGCACCGGAAAAAGTCGAATTCATGTGGGATGACTACCACCGCGAGCAAATCGCGGAAGTGGAAGCCGAAGCGGAAGATGACTGGGATGACGACTGGGACGAAGACGACGACGAAGGCGTCGAAATTATTTACCAGAAGTAATTCGGTGATAAGGGGCTCAGCAACGCTGGGCCCTTGTTATTTAAGCGCCTTTTCCGGCAGCCAGCACTGGGCGTTCAGGCCGCGCGCATCGCGGCGGTTTTCCAGCGTCAAACGCCCCTGGTGCAACTGCACGATGCGGATCACGATATTCAGGCCCAGCCCACTGCCGCCGTAGCGTTGATCCATGCGGCGAAACGCCTGCGTCAGCTCCCCGACCATCTCTTCCTTGATCCCCGGGCCATCGTCGATGACTTGCAGCAGATAGCCGTTGTCTTGCGGCGTTAACTGCACCTGTATCGCGCCGCCTTCAGGGCCGTAACGGTGGGCGTTTTCGACCAGGTTGCGCAGCAGCAGCCGCAGCAGCACCGGATCGCCGTTTACTGTGGCAGTAGCCGGCAAGTGCCAGTCCAGCGTCTGCGCGCGTTGGGCGGCCATTTCGTCGAGCTCTTCACGCAGCGGCTGGATCACATCGGCCACCCAATCGACATGCTGATAATGGCCGCGGGCGAAGTCTTGCCCGGCGCGCGACAGCATCAGCAACTGCTCGACGGTGTGCATCAGCTGATCGATGCGGGCGATCAGCGCCTGGCTTCCCTTGACGCCCTGTTTCTCCATCAGTTCCAGATGCAGGCGGATGCCGGCCAGCGGCGTGCGCAGCTCGTGGGCGGCGTCGGCGGTGAACAGGCGTTCCTGTTGAATGGTGTTGTCCAATCGTGAGAACAGCTGATTGAGTGCATTGGTGACCGCCACCATTTCCTGGCTGTCGCTGGCGATCGGCAGCGGCGTCAGGTTATCGGCAGAGCGCTTTTCCAGCCGTTTCTGCAATTGGTTGAGCGGGCGGATGATCCAGCTGATGGCCCAAAACGACGCCAGCAGCGTGACGATCATCATGATCAGCGAAGGCGCCAACAGCGACGCGATGGCCTCGGCGATCTCGCTATCGACGCGTTCGGTACGCACTTTGGCGGACAGGGTTTCGTCCACCAGGAAGCCGATCTGTTCCTGGCTTTCGTGCCACAGCCAGAAGGCGCTAATGAGTTGCGTGACCAGCAGGATCAGCGCCAGCATCAGCAGCAGGCGGCGGCGCATGCTGATCATGAGGAGGGTTCCAGGCGGTAGCCGATGCCGCGCACGGTGCGGATGCGATCCTTGCCCAGTTTGCGGCGCAGGTTGTGAATGTGTACTTCCAGCGTGTTGGAACCTAAATCGTCTTGCCAGGTATAGAGATCCTGCTGCAGGAGTTCACGGTTGACCGTCTGCCCGGCACGCATGATAAGACGCGCCAGAATGGCGAACTCTTTCGGCGTGACCTCCACCGGCTGCTGCTGCAGGTAAACCTGCTGGCTGGAGAGGTTCAGCTGCAGATCGTCCACCTGCATCAGATTGTCGCTGTGCCCCTGGTAGCGCCGCAGGAGGGCGCGTACGCGCGCCTGCAGCTCGACCAGCGCGAAGGGTTTGACCAGGTAGTCGTCGGCGCCGGCGTCCAGCCCGTCGACGCGGTCTTCCAGCGCGTCGCGGGCGGTCAGGATCAGCACCGGCAGATCGATCTGTTGGCGGCGCCACTGCCGCAGCAGCGCGGCGCCGTCGGTGTCCGGCAGGCCGAGATCCAGGATCACCATGCTGTATTGGCTGGTGATGAGCAGGCTGTTGGCCTCCGCCGCCGTGGCGGCGCAGTCGCAGACGTAACCTTCGCCGGTCAGCGCCAGCGCCAGCCCCTGTTGCAACAGTTCATCATCCTCAACGACCAGCAGCTTCATGATGATCCTCAGTTGTTTTGGTAAATATCCCGATACAGGCGGCTTTCGAAACGCACCAGCGGCGCGCGGCGCTGTTTCTGATCCTCCGGCGGCACGGCGTAGCCGGAGAGATACTGCACGAAGGCCATGCGCTGGCCGCTGGCGGTGGTGATGAAGCCCGCCAGGTTGTACACGCCCTGCAGCGCGCCGGTCTTGGCCGACACTTTGCCGTCGACGCCGGCTTCGTGCAGGCCGCCGCGATAGCGCAGGGTACCGTCATAGCCGGACAGCGGCAGCATCGAGATGAAGTTCAGCTCGTTGTCGTGCTGCGCGATGTACTGCAGCGCCTGCATCATGGTCGCCGGCGCCAGCAGGTTGTGGCGCGACAGGCCGGAGCCGTCGGCGATGATGGTGTTGCCCAGATCGATGCCGGCCTTCTGGCGCAGCACCTGGCGTACCGCATCGGCACCCGCTCGCCAGGTGCCCGGCACGCCGAAGCGTTCGTGGCCGATGGTGCGGAAGACGGTATCGGCGATCATGTTGTCCGATTTTTTCAGCATGATCTTCAACAGATCGTGCAGCGGCGCCGACTGGGTTTGCGCGATCACCGTGCCGGTGATGCCGGGACGCGTCTGGCGTTTCAAGTGCCCGTCGATCTGGATGCCGGCCTGGATCAGTTCGTCTTTCAGGATGGCGCCCGCGTAGCTGGCGCCATCCTGGATGGCGAAGGCCAACGGCAGCGGTTCGCTGCGCTGCGTCAGGCAGCCGGTCAGGGTAAAGCGGTTCAGCTCGCCCGGCACCACGTCCAGTTCGCAGTACTGCGCGTCAGCGGAGCCGCGCGCCAGGGTGCGCACCTGGCTAAACATATTGACCGGATAATAGGAGGCGACGCGGATAAACGCCATGTCGCCCGGATTCGGCGCGCTGTACAGCGAGACCGAGAAACAGTTGCGATCGACGATGGCGGCGGCCGGCGGCGCGCTGAAGCACTGCGTCAGATCGTTCCACGGCCAGCCGGGCGCCTTGTCATGGCTGGCGAAGACCGAGGTATCGACCAGCACGTCGCCGCTGATTTGGCGCACGCCCTGTTTCTTCAGGACGGCCACCATATTGCGCAGGCTCTGGCGTTTGAAGGTCGGATCGCCGCTGAAGCGGGCGATCAGGTTGCCGCGCAGCACGCCGTCGCGGATATCGCCCTGGCTCTCCAGCGTGGTGGTGAAACGGTAATCGGGCCCGAGTTGCAGCAATGCCGCCAGCGCCGTCAGCACTTTTTGGGTACTGGCCGGCAGCGCCATCTGCTGAGAGTGATAATCGATCGTCGGCGCGCTGGCACCGATTTTCTGAACGACCAGGGCAAGGTTGGCCCCATCAGGCAGATATTGTGTGTACTCTTCAACCGGGGCCGCATTCGCATTCAGAACAAATGCGCAAGCCAATGCACTGACAATTCGTGAAAAACGCATAATCTCGGGATAACAGCTGGATAACGTGCCGTCATACTACGGTGCAATCAGGGAAAAAGTAAACGATGACCCTCAAGGAACTCTAGGCTAAAATGCGTATCAAAATGCAAAACCGATCTTGGCTTGGGCTCCGTTCCGAGTCAGGTTTCTTTTGTTTGTCGCCTGGAGGCGGGTGGCGGTATGCCAACCGTGTTTTCATACGAATACGTCAGGATGACGGTTATTTGAACAGGAAAGATTTAGAGGTATTTATACGATGAACCAAATTCCGATGACCTTGTTTGGCGCTGAAAAACTGCGCGAAGAGCTCGAATACCTGAAAAGCGTGCGCCGCCCGAAAATCATTGCGGACATCGCTGAGGCGCGCGAGCACGGCGATTTGAAAGAGAATGCCGAGTACCACGCCGCCCGCGAACAGCAGGGTTTCTGCGAAGGCCGCATTCAGGAAATCGAAGCCAAGCTGTCCAATGCTCAGGTGATCGATATCACCAAGATGCCGAACACCGGCCGAGTGATCTTCGGCGCCACCGTATCGGTGATGAATCTGGACAGTGAAGAAGAAGTGACTTACCGCATCGTTGGCGACGATGAGGCCGATTTCAAGAAAAATCTGATTTCGGTAAACTCGCCGATGGCGCGCGGCCTGATCGGCAAAGAGCAAGACGATGTGGTGGTGATCAAAACCCCTGGCGGCGACGTCGAGTATGAGATCCTGAAGGTTGAGTATCTCTGATCGAGGCCGTTGGTCATTAATGCGCCAACGTTTTGTAAAGATAGGAAAAAGGCCGCAAGCGGCCTTTTATCTTGGTCAGGCGCATGGCACCTTTTCGTTAACCTGATGGTTATTAACGCGGTAGACTGATCTTGCGCTCTTTCGACGGGCGGTAAAGAATAAGCGTACTGCCGATAACTTGCACATTGCAGGCGCCCGTTTCACGCACGATAGCATCGGCGATCAGGGTTTTGGTTTCGCGATCTTCAGCGGCGATTTTTACCTTGATCAGCTCGTGATGCTCCAGAGCCTGTTCAATTTCAGCCAGCACCCCTTCGGTAAGACCGTTATTGCCCAGCATCACCACCGGTTTTAACGGATGCGCCAGGCCTTTCAGGTGCTGTTTTTGTTTATTATTCAGATTCATTGTCTTTTTTGCTTAAGTTGGGATTGAAAACGGTACATTCTACCGCCATCTCATGTATATCACCAAATCGGTCTTCACCGGTGTGAGTCTACGTGAGCAGCGACCCTGACATAAGACTCTTTTTATGATAGTTGGAAAACGAGATGGCTAATAAAAAGCGTTCGGCTAGCTCCAGTCGCTGGTTACAAGAACACTTTAGCGATAAATATGTACAGCAGGCGCAGAAAAAGGGACTGCGTTCCCGCGCCTGGTTTAAACTTGATGAAATACAGCAGAGCGACAAACTGTTCAAACCGGGCATGACCGTGGTGGATCTCGGCGCCGCGCCGGGCGGCTGGTCGCAGTATGTGGTCACCCAAATCGGCGGTACCGGGCGCATCATCGCCTGTGATATTTTGCCAATGGATCCTATCGTTGGCGTCGATTTCCTTCAGGGCGATTTTCGTGATGAACTGGTGCTGAAGGCGCTGTTGGAACGAGTAGGCGAGAGTAAGGTTCAGGTGGTCATGTCCGATATGGCCCCGAATATGAGTGGCACCCCGGCGGTCGATATTCCAAGGTCGATGTATCTGGTGGAGTTGGCGCTGGATATGTGTCGGGATGTCCTCGCACCAGGCGGAAGTTTCCTGGTGAAGGTGTTCCAGGGAGATGGCTTTGACGAGTACCTACGGGAAATTCGCTCCCTGTTTACGAAGGTTAAGATTCGTAAGCCAGACGCTTCCCGCGCCCGTTCGCGCGAAGTGTACATTGTAGCGACAGGGCGCAAACTGTAGTACCCTAACGCTGTTTGTTAACACAGTTGTAAGATGAGGTTAATCCCTTGAGTGACATGGCGAAAAACCTAATTCTCTGGTTAGTCATCGCGGTAGTGTTGATGTCTGTATTCCAGAGCTTTGGGCCCAGCGAGTCGAATGGCCGTAGGGTGGATTACTCTACCTTCATGTCCGAACTGACCCAGGACCAGGTTCGCGAAGCGCGAATCAACGGACGTGAAATTAACGTTACCAAGAAAGACAGTAACAAATACACGACCTACATCCCTGTCAACGATCCTAAGTTGCTGGATACGTTGTTAACGAAGAATGTGAAAGTTGTCGGCGAGCCGCCTGAAGAGCCGAGCCTGCTGGCTTCTATCTTTATCTCCTGGTTCCCGATGCTGTTGCTGATCGGGGTCTGGATCTTCTTTATGCGGCAAATGCAGGGCGGCGGCGGCAAGGGCGCGATGTCCTTCGGCAAGAGCAAGGCCCGCATGCTGACGGAAGACCAGATCAAGACCACTTTCGCCGATGTCGCCGGTTGTGACGAAGCGAAAGAAGAGGTGAGCGAACTGGTGGAATACCTGCGCGAGCCGAGCCGTTTCCAGAAATTGGGCGGCAAGATCCCGAAAGGCGTGCTGATGGTTGGCCCACCGGGGACCGGTAAAACGCTGTTGGCGAAAGCGATCGCCGGCGAAGCGAAGGTGCCGTTCTTCACCATTTCCGGTTCCGACTTCGTCGAAATGTTCGTCGGTGTGGGTGCATCCCGCGTGCGCGACATGTTCGAGCAAGCGAAGAAAGCCGCGCCGTGCATCATCTTCATCGATGAAATCGACGCCGTCGGTCGCCAGCGTGGCGCCGGCCTGGGTGGCGGTCACGATGAGCGCGAACAGACCCTGAACCAGATGCTGGTTGAGATGGACGGTTTCGAAGGCAACGAAGGCATCATCGTCATCGCGGCCACCAACCGTCCGGACGTGCTTGACCCTGCGCTGCTGCGCCCGGGCCGTTTCGACCGTCAGGTCGTGGTCGGGCTGCCGGATGTGCGTGGCCGTGAGCAGATCCTGAAGGTGCACATGCGCCGCGTGCCGTTGGCGGCCGACATCGACGCCTCCGTCATTGCGCGCGGTACGCCGGGCTTCTCCGGTGCCGATCTGGCTAACCTGGTCAACGAAGCGGCGCTGTTCGCCGCCCGCGGCAACAAGCGCGTGGTGTCGATGGTGGAGTTCGAGAAAGCCAAAGACAAGATCATGATGGGTGCGGAACGCCGCTCCATGGTGATGACCGAAGCGCAGAAAGAGTCGACCGCGTATCACGAAGCGGGCCACGCCATCATTGGCCGCCTGGTTCCTGAACACGATCCGGTGCACAAGGTGACGATCATTCCTCGCGGCCGTGCGCTTGGCGTGACCTTCTTCCTGCCGGAAGGGGATGCGATCAGCGCCAGCCGTCAGAAGCTGGAGAGCCAAATCTCCACCCTGTACGGCGGCCGTCTGGCGGAAGAGATCATCTACGGGCCGGAAAAAGTCTCTACCGGTGCGTCGAACGACATCAAAGTGGCGACCTCCATCGCCCGCAACATGGTGACCCAGTGGGGCTTCTCCGAGAAGCTGGGGCCGCTGCTGTATGCGGAAGAAGAGGGCGAAGTGTTCCTGGGCCGTTCCGTGGCCAAGGCGAAGCACATGTCGGATGAAACCGCGCGCATCATCGACCAGGAAGTGAAGTCGCTGATCGAGCGTAACTACACGCGTGCTCGCTCGCTGCTGATGGAAAACATGGACATCCTGCACTCGATGAAGGATGCGCTGATGAAGTACGAAACCATCGATGCGCCGCAGATCGACGATCTGATGAACCGCAAAGACGTGCGTCCGCCTGCAGGCTGGGACGATGCGAACAAAGGCAACAGCTCCGACAACGGCGGCACCCCGAAAGCCCCGACGCCGGTAGATGAGCCGCGCACCCCAACGCCGGGCAACACCATGTCCGAACAGCTCGACAAGTAACTGCGGCTGTGTAATAACATCAAACCCCGGCATGCCGGGGTTTTTTTTGCCCGGCGGGCAGTGAACCAGGCAACAGTAAGGTGGACCAACCATGCAGTTAACCGTGCGCGACATGACGCTCAATCTCTCCCATCCGCAGGTGATGGGCATCCTCAACGTGACGCCGGATTCATTTTCCGACGGCGGCCGCCACAACACCCTGAACCAGGCGCTGCTGCACGCGCATGCGCTGATTTCGGCCGGCGCCACGATGATCGATATCGGCGGCGAGTCGACAAGGCCGGGGGCGGCAGAGGTGAGTGAAGAGGAAGAATTGGAACGGGTCGTGCCGGTGGTGGAAGCGCTGGCGCAGCGTTTTGAAGTCTTTATCTCTGTCGATACCTCGAAAGCGGGCGTGATCCGCGAATCGGCGCACGCCGGCGCACACCTGATCAACGACATTCGCTCACTTCAGGAGCCGGGTGCCCTGGCGGCGGCGGCGGAAAGCGGGCTGCCGGTCTGTCTGATGCATATGCAAGGGCAGCCGCGCACCATGCAGCAGGCGCCGCACTACGACGATCTGATTGCCGACGTTCAGGCGTTTTTCGAGCACCATATCCGGCGCTGTAACGAGGCGGGGATAACAAATCAGAAATTGCTGCTCGACCCAGGCTTCGGTTTCGGTAAAAATTTGGCGCACAACTATCAGCTTCTGGCGCGGTTGTCGGAGTTTCATCGTTTCGGTTTGCCGCTATTAGTCGGCATGTCGCGTAAATCGATGATTGGGCAACTGCTGAACGTGCCGCCGGATCAACGGGTGATCGGCAGCGTGGCCTGCGCGGTGATCGCGGCGATGCAGGGCGCGCAGATTGTCAGAGTGCATGACGTTAAAGAAACCGTCGAGGCGATGCGTGTCGTCGAGGCAACACTTTCAGCTAAGGGACAGTAGAGACATGAGCGAGCGCAAATATTTTGGCACCGACGGCATCCGTGGCAAGGTCGGGGACAGCCCCATCACGCCGGACTTCGTGCTGAAGCTGGGCTGGGCGGCCGGTAAAGTGCTGGCGCGTCACGGTTCCCGCAAGATCATCATCGGTAAGGATACGCGCATCTCCGGCTATATGCTGGAGTCCGCGCTGGAAGCCGGCCTGGCGGCCGCAGGGCTGTCCGCCTCCTTCACCGGGCCGATGCCCACCCCGGCGGTGGCTTATCTGACGCGCACCTTCCGCGCAGAAGCGGGCATCGTCATTTCCGCTTCTCATAACCCGTTCTATGACAACGGCATCAAGTTCTTCTCGATCGACGGCGCCAAGCTGCCGGACAACGTCGAAGAATCTATCGAAGCCGAGATGGAAAAGCCGCTGACCTGCGTGGAGTCCGCCGAGCTGGGTAAAGCCAGCCGCATCATCGACGCCGCCGGCCGCTATATCGAATTCTGCAAAGGCACCTTCCCAAGCGAGCTGAGCCTGAAGGGGCTGAAAATCGTGGTTGACTGCGCCAACGGGGCGACCTACCACATCGCGCCGAGCGTGCTGCGCGAGCTGGGCGCCACGGTGATCGCCATCGGCGTTGAGCCGGACGGCATGAACATCAACGAGAAGTGCGGCGCTACCGACGTGCGTCAGCTGCAGGAGCGCGTGCTGCAGGAAAAAGCGCACGTGGGCCTGGCGTTCGACGGCGACGGCGACCGCGTGATGATGGTGGATCACCTGGGCAACAAGGTGGACGGCGATCAGATCCTGTACATCATCGCCCGCGAAGGCCTGCGTCAGGGGCAACTGCGCGGTGGTGCGGTCGGCACCTTGATGAGCAATATGGGGCTGGAGCTGGCGCTGAAACAGCTGGGTATTCCGTTCGCTCGCGCTAAAGTGGGCGACCGCTATGTGTTGGAGAAGCTGCAGGAGCTGGGCTGGCGCATCGGTGCGGAAAACTCCGGCCATGTGATCCTGCTGGACAAAACCACCACCGGTGACGGCATCGTGGCCGGGCTGCAGGTGCTGACCGCCATGGTGCGCAACCACATGAGCCTGCACGACCTGTGCAGCGGCATGAAGCTGCTGCCGCAAATCCTGGTCAACGTGCGCTTCGCCGGCGATCACAATCCGCTGGAGTCCGACGCGGTGCGCAAGGTCACCGAGCAGGTAGAGGCCGAGTTGGCCGGCCGCGGCCGGGTGCTGCTGCGCAAATCGGGCACCGAGCCGCTGATCCGCGTAATGGTGGAAGGCGAGGACGAGCAGCAGGTGACCGCGCTGGCGCATCGCATTGCCGATGCGGTGAAATCCGCCGGTTAAAACAGACAGTTAGCCATCGGGCTCGGCACAGCTGAGCTCGAATAGGCGATTGTTGGCGTTTTTTTCCGCAAACGCGCCGGCGGCTGCAAATTGCCCTTGCGCGGGTTGGCGGCTTTGGTTAGTATTCACACCCGCTTCAGTAGGCAGTTTATAAAAACGCCTGCTTGATGAGTGTGAAGCATTTGGCATGCGGTGAGGCCGCAAGGATACGGGTACTACTATGTACGAAGCTCTTCTGGTAATTTTCCTGCTGATTTCAATCGGGCTGGTTGCTCTGATTATGTTGCAGCAAGGTAAAGGCGCTGATATGGGAGCCTCTTTCGGAGCAGGTGCATCAGGCACATTGTTCGGTTCGAGTGGTTCCGGTAACTTTATGACCCGCATGACTGCTGTGCTGGCGACGCTGTTCTTCGTCATCAGCCTGATTCTGGGCAACCTCAGCAGCAACCAAAGCAAGAAAGGCAGCGAGTGGGAAAACTTGGGTCAGCCAGTGAAAACTGAGCAGACAACCGCGCCGGCAGCACCTGCCAAGCCGAGCAGCGATATCCCGCAGTAAGCCGAAAAAGTTTGTAAACGGTGGTTGTGAACTCGAAAGAACAACGGCCGTTAGCAGTAAGAATCAGTACCGAGGTGGTGGAATTGGTAGACACGCTACCTTGAGGTGGTAGTGCCCTAACGGGCTTGTGGGTTCGAGTCCCATCCTCGGTACCAAATCCCAGAGATAACTTGCAATTTTGCGATTATCGGCGTAGTATTTGCCACGTTTTCGGACGCGGGGTGGAGCAGCCTGGTAGCTCGTCGGGCTCATAACCCGAAGGTCGTCGGTTCAAATCCGGCCCCCGCAACCACTTTCCTTTAAGTGTTTATTTTCAAATACACTTTTCGATTGAAATCCGCTTTTCTCGATCAACATTTGAAAATGACACTTGCTCGAAAGTTGTACCGAGGCCGCCTAGCGGCAAACAGGGTCCAGTTGCATAAAGCCCCGATTTTTCGGGGTTTTTTGTTATTTGGCAACAGAATCACTGGGCTATTTAGCCCTTTTTTTATGTCTTGGGGGTGGGCTTGTCCACATTAGAGCAACAGTTAACAGAGATGCTTTCGGCACCCGTAGAAGCGTTGGGCTTTGAGCTTGTAGGCATCGAATTCATTCGTGCGCGCCAATCGACGCTCCGCATCTATATTGATAGTGATAACGGCATCAATGTTGATGATTGCGCTGATGTCAGCCACCAGGTCAGCGCTGTATTGGACGTCGAAGATCCAATCACGGTCGCTTACAACTTGGAAGTCTCCTCTCCTGGCCTTGATCGCCCGATGTTCACCGCTGAGCACTATACGCGTTTCCTCGGTGAAGAAGTCAGCCTGGTCCTGCGCATGGCGGTACAGAACCGTCGCAAGTGGCAGGGTATTATCAAGTCTGTCGAAGGCGAGATGATCACGGTTACTGTGGAAGGGAAAGATGAAGTGTTCGCGCTGAGCAACATCCAGAAAGCGAACCTGGTACCCCACTTTTAAAGTTTGGAAGAGGCAACTAGGATGAACAAAGAGATTCTGGCTGTTGTTGAAGCAGTTTCCAATGAAAAATCCCTTCCGCGTGAGAAGATTTTCGAAGCGCTGGAAACTGCATTAGCCACCGCAACCAAGAAAAAATACGAGCAGGAAATCGACGTGCGCGTCAGCATTGACCGCAGAACCGGCGATTTCGATACCTTCCGCCGTTGGGTCGCCGTAGACGAAGTGACGCAGCCAACGCGTGAAATCACGCTGGAAGCCGCTCAGTTTGAGGATCCGAGCATCGAGCTCGGCGGCTACGTCGAAGATCAGATCGAATCCGTGACCTTCGACCGTATCACCACCCAAACCGCCAAGCAGGTTATCGTGCAGAAAGTGCGCGAAGCCGAGCGTGCGATGGTGGTTGACGCTTTCCGTGAACACGAAGGTGAGATCGTCACCGGCGTGGTGAAGAAAGTGAACCGTGACAGCATCGCACTGGATCTGGGCAACAACGCCGAAGCGGTGATTGGCCGTGAAGACATGCTGCCGCGCGAAAACTTCCGTCCGGGCGACCGCATTCGCGGCGTACTGTACGCCGTGCGTCCTGAAGCTCGCGGCGCGCAGCTGTTCGTCAGCCGTTCCAGCTCGGAAATGCTGAAAGAACTGTTCCGCATCGAAGTGCCGGAAATCGGCGAAGAAGTGATTGAAATTAAAGCGGCAGCCCGCGATCCAGGCTCCCGCGCGAAAATTGCAGTGAAAACCAACGACAAGCGCATCGACCCGGTCGGCGCCTGCGTAGGTATGCGCGGTGCGCGCGTTCAGGCCGTGTCGAGCGAGCTCGGCGGCGAACGTATCGACATCATCCTGTGGGATGATAACCCAGCGCAATTCGTCATCAACGCCATGGCACCGGCCGACGTCGCGTCGATCGTGGTAGACGAAGATAACTGCACCATGGATATCGCCGTTGAAGCCAGCAACCTGGCGCAGGCGATCGGCCGTAACGGCCAAAACGTGCGTTTGGCTTCCCAGCTGCTGAAACAACACCGCGGCGACGATCGTTGGGAACTGAACGTGATGACGGCGGACGACCTGCAGGCCAAGCACCAGGCCGAGGCTCATGCCGCTATTGATACCTTCACCAAGTATCTTGATATCGACGAAGATTTCGCCACCGTACTGGTTGAAGAAGGCTTCTCCACGCTGGAAGAGCTGGCCTACGTGCCGATCAAAGAGCTGTTGGAAATCGACGGTCTGGATGAAGATACGGTTGAAGCATTGCGCGAACGCGCCAAAGCTGCATTGACCACGCTGGCCCTGGCTCAAGAAGAAAGCCTGGGCGACAACAAACCGGCCGACGATTTGCTCAACCTGCCGGGTCTTGAGCGCAGCATGGCCTTTAAACTGGCCGCGCGTGGGGTTTGTACGCTGGAAGATCTTGCCGAGCAGGGTGTTGACGATCTGGCTGATATTGAAGGGCTTAGCGACGAGCAAGCCGGCGAGCTGATCATGGCTGCACGCAATATCTGTTGGTTTGGCGACAACGCGTAATAACTGTAGCAGGAAGGAACAGCATGACGACAGATGTAACCGTAAAATCGCTGGCAGCAGAGATTCAGACTCCGGTTGATCGCCTGGTACAGCAGTTTGCTGATGCAGGGATCAACAAGTCCGAGTCGGACTCTGTTACCCAGCAAGAAAAAGAAACATTGCTGGCGCACCTGAACCGTGAACACGGTAGCGCGCCGGGTAAACTCACTTTGCAGCGCAAAACGCGCAGCACCTTGAATATCCCGAGCACCGGCGGTAAAAGTAAATCGGTGCAAATTGAGGTCCGCAAGAAACGCACTTATGTAAATCGCGATACGCAGGAAGCCCAGTTGGCTGAAGCGGCAGAGCAGGCACAGCGTGAAGCGGAAGAGCAGGCACGGCGCGAAGCGGAAGAGCTCGCAAAACGCGAAGCGGAAGCGAAGCGCGCAGCCGAAGAGCAAGCCAAACGTGAGGCCGCGGAGATTGCTAAGCGTAATTCAGCGGAAAAAGAAAAAGTGACCAATCAACATACCGACGAAATGACCAAGCCAGCTCAGGCGGAAAAAGCACGCCGTGAAGCCGAAGCCGCTGAACTGAAACGCAAAGCGGAAGAGGAAGTGCGCCGCAAGGTTGAAGAGGAAGCCAAGCGCGTGGCGGAAGAAGCCCGTCGCATGGCCGAAGAGAACGGCGAGAAGTGGGCCCAGGCAGACGCGGCAAGCGCCGCGGTTGAAAGCGCCGACTATCACGTGACCACCTCTCAGCACGCCCGCGCCGCGGAAGACGAAAACGACGCCAAAGTTGAAGGCGATCGTCGCAGCCGCACCCGCGGCGGCAAAGCCACCAAGCAGAAGAAAGGCAACAAGCTGTCCGAATCCAAAGCGGATCGCGAAGAAGCGCGTGCCGTTACCCGTGGCGGTAAAGGCAAACGCAAGCCTAGCGCTCTGCAGCAGGGCTTCAACAAGCCGGCGCAGGTGGTTAACCGTGACGTGGTGATCGGCGAAACCATCACCGTGGCCGAGCTGGCCAACAAGATGGCGGTAAAAGGTTCTCAGGTCATCAAAGTGATGATGAAGCTGGGCGCCATGGCCACCATCAACCAGGTTATCGACCAGGAAACCGCACAGCTGGTTGCCGAAGAGATGGGCCACAAAGTTATCCTGCGTCGTGAAAACGAGCTGGAAGAAGCGCTGATGAGCGACCGTGATACGGGCGCTGCGGCCGAGCCGCGCGCGCCGGTCGTGACCATCATGGGCCACGTTGACCACGGTAAAACCTCTCTGCTGGACTACATCCGCTCCACCAAAGTGGCGGCGGGCGAAGCCGGCGGCATTACCCAGCACATCGGTGCCTACCACGTAGAAACCGAGAACGGCATGATCACCTTCCTGGATACTCCGGGCCACGCCGCGTTTACCTCGATGCGTGCTCGCGGTGCTCAGGCGACTGACATCGTGGTGCTGGTAGTGGCGGCCGACGACGGCGTGATGCCACAGACCATCGAAGCTATCCAGCACGCGAAAGCGGCGCAGGTGCCATTGGTGGTTGCGGTGAACAAAATCGACAAGCCGGAAGCCGATCCGGACCGCGTTAAGCAGGAACTGTCTCAGTACGGCGTTATGCCGGAAGAGTGGGGCGGCGAAGCGCAGTTCGTCCACGTGTCCGCGAAAGCCGGTACCGGTATCGACGAACTGCTGCAGGCTATCCTGCTGCAGGCCGAAGTTCTGGAACTGAAAGCGGTTCGCAGCGGCATGGCGAGCGGCGTGGTGATCGAGTCCTTCCTGGATAAAGGCCGTGGCCCTGTGGCTACCGTGCTGGTTCAGGAAGGTACGCTGAACAAGGGCGACATCGTTCTGTGCGGCTTCGAATACGGCCGTGTGCGTGCGATGCGCGACGAATTGGGCCGTGACGTGACCTCTGCCGGTCCGTCTATTCCTGTGGAAATCCTGGGTCTGTCCAGCGTGCCTGCAGCGGGTGACGAAGCGACCGTGGTGCGTGACGAGAAGAAAGCGCGTGAAGTGGCGCTGTACCGTCAGGGCAAGTTCCGCGAAGTCAAACTGGCGCGTCAGCAGAAGTCCAAGCTGGAAAACATGTTCGCCAACATGACCGACGGCGAAGTGTCCGAGCTGAACATCGTACTGAAGTCCGACGTACAGGGTTCTTGCGAAGCGATCAGCGACTCGCTGCTGAAACTCTCCACCGACGAAGTGAAGGTGAAGATTGTCGGCTCCGGCGTAGGTGGCATCACCGAAACCGACGCGACGCTGGCTGCGGCTTCCAACGCCATCATCCTGGGCTTCAACGTGCGTGCCGACGCTTCTGCGCGCCGCGTGATCGAAGCGGAAAGCCTGGATCTGCGTTACTACTCCGTGATCTATAACCTGATCGACGAAGTGAAGCAGGCGATGAGCGGTATGCTGGCGCCGGAATACAAGCAGCAGATCATCGGCCTGGCCGAAGTGCGTGACGTGTTCAAATCGCCTAAGTTCGGCGCTATCGCCGGCTGTATGGTTACCGAAGGGACCATCAAGCGTCACAACCCAATCCGCGTACTGCGCGACAACGTGGTTATCTATGAAGGCGAGCTGGAATCCCTGCGTCGCTTCAAAGATGACGTTAACGAAGTCCGTAACGGCATGGAATGTGGTATCGGCGTTAAGAACTATAACGACGTGCGCGTCGGCGACATGATCGAAGTGTTCGAAATCATTGAGATCCAACGCTCCATCGCTTAACGATTGCACATCTGCTTATATCTGTTTACGGGGGGCCTTGTGCCCCCCGATTTGTCTGGAGAATCCAAAATGGCAAAAGAATTCAGCCGCGGCCAACGCGTGGCGCAAGAGATGCAGAAAGAGATTGCGATCATTCTGCAGCGTGAAGTGAAAGATCCGCGCGTCGGCATGGCGACCGTTTCCGGCGTAGAAGTGTCCCGCGACCTGGCGTATGCCAAGGTTTACGTCACCTTTCTGAACGTACTGACCGAGAACCACGATCCGGATCTGGTCACCAACGGCATTAAAGCGTTGCAGGACGCTTCCGGTTACATCCGCACCCTGCTGGGCAAAGCGATGCGCCTGCGCGTGGTGCCGGAGCTGACCTTCGCTTACGACAACTCCCTGGTGGAAGGCATGCGCATGTCCAACCTGGTGACCAACGTGGTGAAGAACGACGCCGAGCGCCGTTCCGCCTCAGGTGATGACAAGGAGGATTAATGAGTCGCCCTCGTCGCCGCGGCCGTGATATCCACGGCGTGCTGTTGCTGGACAAGCCGCAGGGTTTGTCGTCCAACGATGCGCTGCAAAAAGTAAAACGCCTGTACAACGCCAACCGGGCGGGCCATACCGGCGCGCTCGATCCGCTGGCGACCGGCATGCTGCCTATCTGCCTGGGCGAAGCGACCAAGTTTTCGCAATATCTGCTCGATTCCGACAAGCGCTATCGGGTGATCGCCAAGCTGGGGCAGCGTACCGATACCTCCGACGCCGACGGCCAGATCGTGCAGGAGCGCCCGGTGAACTTCACCCAGGCGCAGCTCGACGCGGCGCTGGACACCTTCCGCGGCGATATCCAGCAGGTACCGTCGATGTATTCGGCGCTGAAATACCAGGGCAAGAAACTCTACGAGTATGCGCGCCAGGGCATTGAAGTGCCGCGCGAAGCGCGCAGCATCACGGTGTACGAGCTGCAGTTTATCCGTTGGGAAGGGGATGAGCTGGAGCTGGAGATCCACTGCTCGAAAGGCACCTACATCCGCACCATCACCGACGATCTCGGCGAGCTGCTGGGCTGCGGCGCGCACGTGATCTATCTGCGCCGCCTGCAGGTGGCGACTTATCCGATCGCGCGCATGGTGACGCTGGAACAGCTGAACGCTTTGCTGGCTCAGGCGCAGGAACAGGCGATCGCGCCCGGCGAGCTGCTCGATCCGCTGCTGATGCCGATGGACAGCCCGGTTGAGAACTATCCGGAAGTGAATTTGCTGCCGGTGGTGGCGGGCTACGTCAAGCAGGGGCAACCGGTGCAAGTGGCCGGCGCGCCGGCTTCTGGCCTGGTGCGTATCACCGAGGGTGAAGAGCGAAAATTCATCGGCGTTGGTGACATCGCCGAGGACGGTCGCGTGGCGCCGCGCCGCCTGGTGGTCGAGCATTTCGACTGACGGCGGGGCTCTGCGTCGCCTTGCGATCGCACTGCGCTAAGAGTAGAATGGCGCAGCTTATGCATTGGGTTGCTGAATTAGAGATCGGCGCCTGTTTTTATTATCTATAATCTGGAGTATTACAATGTCTCTAAGTGTTGAAGCTAAAGCTCAAATCGTAGCTGATTTCGGTCGTGGTACTAACGACAGCGGTTCTACCGAAGTTCAGGTTGCCCTGCTGACTGCGCAGATCAACCATCTGCAAGGCCACTTCTCCGAGCACAAAAAAGATCACCACAGCCGTCGTGGTCTGCTGCGTATGGTTTCTCAGCGTCGTAAGCTGCTGGACTACCTGAAGCGTAAAGATGTAGCACGTTACACCAGCCTGATCGAGCGTCTGGGTCTGCGTCGCTAATCTAGCAAGTTTCAGTGGAAAGGGGCCTATTTTGGCCCCTTTCTTCTAGGAAGCATAAGCAAATCAGGTTAATGTATTACTGATGTTTCCAAACAGGTTCTTCCGTTACAGAGGTTCGCGCGGCTAATGAGAGGCTTTATCTCCCGCCTGAGATAAGGATTGTCATTAGTCGCGAGGATGTAGTGAGAAGGCAAATCGAGTCACAGGCGTGTCGAGTCGTCAATGCGATTGCGCGCCGCTAATCAAGGATATAATTTTGCTGACACCGATCATTCGCAAATTCCAGTATGGCCAGCATACCGTCACCATCGAAACCGGTATGATGGCGCGTCAGGCCACCGCCGCCGTTATGGTGAGCATGGATGACACCGCCGTCTTCGTTACCGTCGTTGGCCAGAAAAAAGCCAAGCCGGGCCAGAGCTTCTTCCCGCTGACCGTTAACTACCAAGAGCGTACCTACGCCGCCGGCCGCATCCCGGGCAGCTTCTTCCGTCGCGAAGGCCGTCCGAGCGAAGGCGAGACCCTGACTTCTCGTCTGATCGACCGTCCGATCCGTCCACTGTTCCCGGACAACTTCCTGAACGAAGTTCAGGTGATCGCGACCGTGGTTTCCGTTAACCCGCAGGTGAACCCGGACATCGTTGCGATGATCGGTGCTTCCGCAGCCCTGAGCCTGTCCGGTATTCCGTTCAACGGCCCAATCGGCGCCGCGCGCGTGGGTTACATCAACGATCAGTACGTGCTGAACCCGACGACCGATGAGCTGAAAGAAAGCCGTCTGGATCTGGTGGTTGCCGGTACCGCCGGCGCGGTGCTGATGGTGGAATCCGAAGCGGACGTGCTGAGCGAAGATCAGATGCTGGGCGCCGTGGTGTTCGGCCACGACCAGCAGCAAGTGGTTATCGAAAACATCAACGCGCTGGTTGCCGAAGCCGGCAAACCGAAGTGGGATTGGCAGGCGCCTGCGGTCAACGAAGCGCTGCAAGCGCGCGTGGCTGAATTGGCCGAAGCTCGCCTGGGCGACGCTTACCACATCACCGAAAAACAAGAGCGTTACGCTCAGGTTGACGCGATCAAAGACAGCGTTGTTGAAACCCTGCTGGCGCAGGACGAAACGCTGGACGCCGGCGAAATCCAGGACATCCTGGGCAACCTGGAGAAAAACGTGGTGCGCAGCCGCGTACTGCGTGGCGAGCCGCGTATCGACGGCCGTGAAAAAGACATGATCCGTGGCCTGGACGTGCGCACCGGCGTACTGCCGCGCACCCACGGTTCCGCGCTGTTCACCCGTGGCGAAACTCAGGCGCTGGTTACCGCGACCCTGGGCACCGCGCGCGATGCGCAGAACCTGGACGAGCTGATGGGCGAGAAGACCGACAGCTTCCTGTTCCACTACAACTTCCCTCCGTACTCCGTGGGCGAAACCGGCATGGTCGGTTCTCCTAAGCGTCGTGAAATCGGTCACGGTCGCCTGGCGAAACGCGGCGTATTGGCTATGATGCCTAAACCGGAAGATTTCCCGTACACGGTTCGCGTGGTGTCTGAAATCACCGAATCCAACGGTTCTTCTTCCATGGCTTCCGTGTGCGGCGCGTCTCTGGCGCTGATGGACGCCGGTGTGCCAATCAAGGCTGCCGTTGCGGGTATCGCGATGGGCCTGGTGAAAGAAGCCGACAACTTTGTGGTTCTGTCCGACATTCTGGGTGACGAAGATCACCTGGGCGACATGGACTTCAAAGTGGCCGGTAGCCGCGACGGTATCACCGCGCTGCAGATGGACATCAAAATCGAAGGCATCACCCGCGAAATCATGCAGGTGGCTCTGAACCAGGCCAAGGGCGCGCGTCTGCACATCTTGGGCGTGATGGAACAGGCTATCAGCACCCCGCGCGGCGATATCTCCGAATTCGCACCGCGTATTCATACTATCCGCATCAACCCGGATAAGATTAAAGACGTGATCGGTAAGGGCGGTTCCGTTATCCGCGCGCTGACCGAAGAGACTGGCACTACCATCGAAATCGAAGATGATGGTACAGTTAAAATCGCTGCGACCGACGGGGAGAAGGCGAAATTCGCTATCCGTCGTATCGAAGAGATCACGGCAGAGATCGAAGTGGGCCGTATCTACCAGGGTAAAGTGACCCGTATCGTTGATTTCGGCGCATTCGTCGCTATCGGCGGTGGTAAAGAAGGTCTGGTACACATTTCTCAGATCGCCGACAAGCGCGTCGAGAAAGTGACCGACTATCTGCAGATGGGTCAGGAAGTGCCGGTTAAGGTACTGGAAGTTGACCGTCAGGGCCGCGTGCGTCTGAGCATCAAAGAAGCGATGGCGCCGGAAGCGGGTTCACCTGCGCCTGAAGCAGAATAACTGTATAGATAGTTTTACAGCTCCCCGCCACGGGGTTGGGAGCTGTTCGTATCGCGCGGGTAGGATGCCCGCGTTTTAGCAAACGGAGGACAGGACGTTCATCCAATGTTTGTCTTCGGGAGTGGGAAATGAAGCCTTTCTTGCGCTGGTGTTACGTTGCGACAGCACTCATGCTGGCAGGATGCAGCAACCATGATTGGCGTAAAGACGAAGTTTTGGCAATCCCGTTGCAGCCAACGTTGCAGCAGGAAGTGATCCTGGCGCGCATGGAACAAATTCTTGCCAGCCGGGCACTGACGGACGACGAACGCGCACAGCTTTTATATGAGCGCGGTGTGCTGTATGATAGCCTCGGGTTACGTGCATTAGCGCGCAATGATTTCTCGCAGGCGCTGGCGATACGTCCCGACATGCCGGAAGTTTTCAACTACCTGGGCATTTACTTAACGCAGGCAGGCAATTTTGATGCTGCCTATGAAGCGTTTGATTCTGTACTAGAGCTTGATCCAACTTACAATTACGCGCGTTTAAACCGGGGCATCGCACTGTATTATGGCGGCCGCTTCCCGTTGGCGCAGGATGATCTGCAGGCGTTTTATCAAGACGACCCAAACGATCCCTTCCGTTCGTTATGGCTGTATCTGGTGGAGCGAGAAATCGATCCCAAGAAGGCCGAGGTAGCGCTTCAGCAGCGCTATGACAAAGCGGACAGAGGGCAATGGGGATGGAATATTGTCGAATTCTACCTGGGCAAGATCAGCGAAAAAACGCTGATGGAACGCCTCAAGGCAGATGCAACGGATAACACTTCGCTCGCTGAGCATCTCAGTGAAACTGACTTCTATTTGGGTAAACACTACCTGAGTCTGGGGGACAAGGACACCGCTTCGGCGCTGTTCAAACTGACGGTGGCTAACAACGTTCACAACTTCGTTGAGCACCGCTATGCATTGTTGGAATTGGCGCTTTTGGGCCAAGAGCAAGACGACCTATCGGAATCGGACCAGCAATAGCTGACGAACACCTATCAGCCTGATGAACATTGGTTTTTAACCAAAGTTATCGCCTTCACGGGCGAGGGCTTTTTTGTTCGTTTTATAATCTAATTTGAGCCGGTTCACACTTTTCAATGAAAATGACTGAAAATTTTCTCGACGAGTTATGTAGACTGGCTGCCATTATTAATGAGGCACGTGTACATGACGACTGAGTTTGAAACCTCTTTTGCTGATCTGGGGCTGTCTGCTCCAATCATTTCCGCCCTGAACGATCTGGGCTATGAAAAACCATCTCCGATCCAGGCTGAGTGTATTCCTCACCTGTTGAACGGCCGCGACGTGCTGGGCATGGCACAGACCGGTAGTGGTAAAACTGCAGCGTTCTCGCTGCCGCTGCTGCACAACCTGCAGGCAGACCTGAAAGCACCTCAGATCCTGGTGCTGGCACCGACCCGCGAACTGGCGGTTCAGGTTGCCGAAGCGATGACCGATTTCTCCAAACACATGAACGGCGTCAACGTGGTAGCCCTGTACGGCGGCCAGCGTTACGACGTGCAGCTGCGCGCTCTGCGCCAGGGCCCGCAAATCGTTGTGGGTACCCCAGGCCGCCTGCTGGACCACCTGAAACGCGGCACCCTGAACCTCTCTAACCTGAGCGGTCTGGTGCTGGATGAAGCCGACGAAATGCTGCGCATGGGCTTTATCGAAGACGTAGAAACCATCATGGCTGAGATCCCGGCTGAACATCAGACCGCGCTGTTCTCTGCCACCATGCCGGAAGCGATCCGTCGCATCACCCGCCGCTTCATGAAAGAGCCGCAGGAAGTGCGCATCCAATCCAGCGTGACCACCCGTCCGGACATCAGCCAGAGCTACTGGTCGGTGTACGGCATGCGTAAAAACGAAGCGCTGGTGCGTTTCCTGGAAGCTGAAGACTTTGACGCGGCGATCATCTTCGTCCGTACCAAGAACGCGACCCTGGAAGTGGCCGAAGCGCTGGAGCGCAGTGGTTACAGCAGCGCCGCGCTGAACGGCGACATGAACCAGGCGCTGCGTGAGCAGACCCTGGAGCGCCTGAAAGACGGTCGTCTAGATATCCTGATCGCGACCGACGTTGCGGCCCGTGGCCTGGACGTTGAGCGCATCAGCCTGGTTGTCAACTATGACATCCCGATGGACTCCGAGTCTTACGTTCACCGTATCGGCCGTACCGGTCGTGCGGGCCGCGCCGGCCGCGCGCTGCTGTTCGTGGAAAACCGCGAACGCCGCCTGCTGCGCAACATTGAACGCACCATGAAGCTGACCATCCCGGAAGTGGAACTGCCGAACGCAGAACTGCTGGGTGAGCGTCGTCTGGCCAAGTTCGCCGCAAAAGTTCAGCAGCAGCTGGAAAGCAGCGATCTGGATCTGTACCGCGCACTGTTGACCAAACTGCAGCCGGAAGAAGAGCTGGATATGGAAACCCTGGCCGCAGCGCTGCTGAAAATGGCTCAGGGCGAACGTCCGCTGATCCTGCCGCCGGATCCGGTCTTCAAACCGCGCCAGCGCCGCGAGTTCAACGACCGTGACGATCGTCGCGGCGACCGTCGCGACAGCCGCGATAGCCGTGACGGCGACCGTCCGCGTCGCGAACGTCGTGACGTTGGCGAAATGCAGCTGTACCGCATCGAAGTGGGCCGTGACGATGGCGTAGAAGTCCGTCACATCGTTGGCGCGATCGCTAACGAAGGCGACATCAGCAGCCGTTACATCGGTAACATCAAGCTGTTCGCGTCCCACTCCACCATCGAGCTGCCAAAAGGCATGCCGGGCGAGATCCTGAATCATTTCACTCGCACCCGCATCCTGAACAAGCCGATGAACATGCAGCTGCTGGGCGATGCACAGCCGTTCGAACGCCGCGAGCGTCGTGACGGTGGCAACGGCGGCGAGCGTCGCGGCAACGGTCGTCCGTTCAACGGCGAACGTCGCGAAGGCGGCCCACGTCGTTCCTTCGGCGAACGTCGTGAAGGCGGCAACGGCGGCGAGCGTCGTGGCGGTAACTACAACCGTGACGGCAAACCGGCGCCACGCCGTGATGATGGCGCACCTGCTGCACCACGTCGTCGTTTCGGCGACGCGTAATCGCTGATTCACCGTTCGCGGTGTAGTGCTCTGAAAAACCAGCCTGCGGGCTGGTTTTTTTATGCCTGAAAGTTGCCGTCAAACGTCCCCGAATGGCGTATCATTCATAAGGTTTTTTCTTACGGATGATATGCACGGGAGATGCCATGAGTTGGCAGCAGTTCAAATCTCAATACCTGGTGCGCTTTTGGGCGCCGCTGCCGGCGGTGATCGCCGCCGGGATCCTTTCTACCTACTATTTCGGCATGACCGGCACCTTCTGGGCGGTGACCGGCGAGTTCACCCGCTGGGGCGGCCATGTGCTGCAGTGGTTCGGCCTGCACCCCGAGCAGTGGGGCTATTTCAAGGTTATCGGCCTGCAGGGCACGCCGCTGGAGCGCATCGACGGGCGCATGATCATCGGCATGTTCGCCGGCTGCATCGCCGCCGCGCTGTGGGCCAACAACATCAAGCTGCGCCAGCCGCAGCACCGCATTCGCATCGTGCAGGCGCTGCTGGGCGGCATTATCGCCGGCTTCGGCGCGCGCCTGGCGATGGGCTGTAACCTGGCGGCATTCTTCACCGGTATTCCGCAGTTCTCGCTGCACGCCTGGTTCTTCGCGCTGGCGACCGCCGCAGGGTCGTACTTCGGCGCCAAATTCACGCTGCTGCCGATGTTCCGCATTCCGGTTAAATTGCAAAAGGTGAAGGCCGCCGCGCCGCTGACGCAGAAGCCTGAGCAGGCGCGCCGCCGCTTCCGGCTGGGCATGGCGGTCTTCGGCCTGGCGGTGGCCTGGTCGCTGTGGACGCTGTTCGATGCGCCGAAGCTCGGCATCGCCATGTTGTTCGGCATCGGCTTCGGTCTGCTGATCGAACGCGCGCAGATCTGCTTCACCTCGGCGTTCCGCGATCTGTGGATCACCGGCCGCACCCACATGGCGAAAGCCATCATCATCGGCATGGCGGTGAGCGCCATCGGCATCTTCAGCTACGTGCAGCTCGGCGTGGCGCCGAAAATCATGTGGGCCGGCCCGAATGCGGTGCTGGGCGGCTTGCTGTTCGGCTTCGGCATCGTGCTGGCCGGCGGTTGCGAGACCGGCTGGATGTACCGCGCGGTGGAAGGGCAGGTGCACTACTGGTGGGTGGGGCTGGGCAACATCATCGGCGCCACGCTGCTGGCCTATTACTGGGACGATCTGGCGCCGGCGCTGGCGACCGACTACGACAAGATCAACCTGCTCGACACCTTCGGCCCGATCGGCGGCCTGCTGGTGACCTACCTGCTGCTGGCGCTGGCCTTCGCCGCCATGCTGTGGTGGGAGAAACGCTTTTTCCGCGCCCGGCCTGAGGCGCAGGTGGTGAATTTGAGGAGCCTGCCATGAAAGAGACGACGATAGTGCCGGACTACCGGCTGGACATGCTGGGCGAGCCTTGCCCGTACCCGGCGGTGGCGACGCTGGAGGCGATGCCGCAGCTGAAGCCGGGGGAAATCCTGGAGGTGATCAGCGATTGCCCGCAGTCGATCAACAACATTCCGCTCGACGCGCGCAACCACGGCTACAAGGTGCTGGATATCCAGCAGGACGGGCCGACCATCCGCTATCTGATCCAGCGTTAACGCCGAGGCGGTGGGGTTCCCCACCGCCTTTTCGCGTTTTATCCCTTCACGACGTCGCCTTTCACTCCGGCAACAATCTCGAACGAACGCAGCCGCGCCTGGTGATCGAAGATCTGGCCGTTGACCATGATCTCGTCGGCATCGGTTTCACGCAGCAGCGTTTGCAGCCCGTGGCGCACGGTTTTTTCATCGCCGACGATCGACATCCGCAGCGCCTGCTCGACGCCGTATTGCTCACCGGCGGTCCACAGCGCGTGGATGTTATCCACCGGCGGCGGCAGCGGGCCGGGCGATCCGCGGCGCAGGTTGATGAACTGCTGCTGCATCGAGCTGAACAGGAAGCGCGCATCGCTATCGCTGTCGGCGGCGATCACGTTGACGCACACCATGGCG
Source organism: Serratia sarumanii (assembly GCF_029962605.1). Taxonomy (NCBI): domain Bacteria; kingdom Pseudomonadati; phylum Pseudomonadota; class Gammaproteobacteria; order Enterobacterales; family Yersiniaceae; genus Serratia; species Serratia sarumanii. The sequence goes on from NZ_CP124750.1 coordinate 428,174, forward strand.
TGCGGCTGCGCCAGCTGTTTGGACGGTTTGAAGTTTTCGCGGTACAGCTGCAGCGCCTGGAACAGCATATCCGGGGCGAAGTGCGAGGCGAAGGCGAACGGCAGGCCAAGCTGCGCCGCCAACTGCGCGCTGTAGAGGCTGGAGCCGAGCAGCCAGAGCGGCACGTGCAGCCCCTGGCCCGGCACTGCCTGCACCAGTTGGCCGGGCTGCGCGTCGCAGAAGTAGTTTTGCAGCTCCTGCACGTCGCGCGGGAAGGTATCCACATCGCCGGACAGGTGGCGGCGCAGCGCCATCATGGTGCGCTGATCGGTGCCGGGCGCGCGGCCCAGCCCCAGATCGATGCGGCCGGGGTAGAGCGACTCCAGCGTGCCGAACTGCTCGGCGATCACCAGCGGTGCATGGTTCGGCAGCATCACGCCGCCGGAGCCGAGGCGAATGCTCTGGGTGCCGGCGGCCAGATAGCCCAGCAGCACCGAGGTGGCGGCGCTGCCGATGCCGGTCATGTTGTGGTGCTCGGCCAGCCAGTAGCGCCGGTAGCCCCAGCGTTCGGCGTGCTGCGCCAAATCCAGCGAACAGTGGAAAGCGTCGCGCGCTTTGGCCCCTTGCGGGATTGGCGATAAATCCAGTACCGACAGCGGTACGGCAGTGTTTTCAGTCATGGCATCGTCCATCAGAGAGTGGATCGCTTAAAGGGCGATTGCAGGAATCTGCATACCAAAAAGCCGAAAATGATGCTTTTTAGTGTTAAAAGCATAATCCAATTTATAGTTATAAAAGAGGAGATATGTGCTTGTGATATCCTCATGAGAGCAATGGTGTTTTTTGGAGCAATTTAAGACATGGAAATGATGATCCCCGCCCGCCGCTTACCGTTCCGGGAGCCGACATAATGAAAAAAAAGACGCTGTTTACCCTGTTGCTGATGATGGTGGCGATCGCATTGGCGGTCCTGTTCCGCGCGCACAATCAGGATCTGTTACTGCAGGGTGAAGTGGACGCTCCCGAAGTGATCGTCGCTTCCAAGGCGAAAGGCCGGGTGGTTGAACGCCTGATCGAACGTGGCGACGACGTGAAAAGCGGCCAGCTGATTATCCAGCTCGACAGCCCCGAACTGATGGCGCAGCTGCGTTCCGCGCAGGCCACGCGCGACGAGGCCAAGGCGCAGCTCGATCAGTCGCTGCACGGCACCCGTGAAGAGAGCATCCGCAACCTGCGCGCCAACCTGGCGCAGGCCGAAGCGCAGTACCGCAATGCGCAAAACGACTACAACCGCAACCTGAGCGTGGCCGGCAAGGGCTATATCTCGAAGTCCGAGCTGGACGCTTCGCGCCGGGCGCGCGACACCGCCTTCCAGCAGGTGCAGGCGGCCAAGGCCAACCTGGACGAAGGTATCAACGGCGACCGCGTCGAGCTGCGGCAACAATACGCGGCGGCGCTGCGGGCGGCGGAAGAGAACCTGCTGCAGATCCAGGCGCAGAGCGACGATCTGCAGGTGAAAGCGCCGGTGGACGGCGAAGTGGGGCCGATCCCGGCCGAAGTGGGCGAGCTGCTGAACGCCGGTAGCCCGCTGGTGACGCTGATCCGGGTGCCGGACGCCTACTTCGTGTTTAACCTGCGCGAAGACATCCTGGCCCACGTGCGCAAAGGCGACAAGGTCAAGCTGCGGGTGCCGGCGCTGAAGGACAAAATGATCGACACCGAGGTGCGCTACATCGCGCCGCTGGGGGATTACGCCACCAAACGCGCCACCCGCGCCACCGGCGACTTCGACCTGAAAACCTTCGAAGTGCGCCTGTATCCGTCACAGCCGGTGGACGGCCTGCGTCCGGGGATGAGCACCTTATGGCAATGGAAAGAGTAAGGGCCGGCTGGCGCTGCTTCAGTCATGCGTTCGACAAAGAGTGTCGCGTTGCCTTTCGCAGCCCGGTGGTGCACTGGCTGAGCTGGATCTTTCCGCTGATCCTGTTTGGGCTGATCAGCAGCAACTTCTCCGAAGGCACGCTGCTCGATCTGCCGGTCTCGGTGGTGGACAGCGATCACAGCCCGCTGTCCAAGTCGCTGACCCGGCGGCTGGACGCCGGGTCGCACGCCCACGTCGAGGCCTACGGCGGCGGATTGCCGGAGTCGCTGAGCCGCCTGCGCAGCGCGCAGGATTACGCGTTGCTGTACATTCCGCCGGACTTCGAGGCCAACGCGCTGTCGGGCAAACAGCCTAGCGTGGTGATGTACTACAACGCGCTGTTCTACGGCGCCGGGCTGTACTCCACCCAGGACTTTGGCGGCCTGATGAACGAAATCAACGCCAGCACCCGCAGCATCATCGCCACCGAGATGGGCAAATCGCTGCCGCCGCTGGCGGATGTGACGCTCTCTTACGGCAGCCTGTTCAACGCCAGCGGCAGCTATATCTATTACCAGCAGTTCGCCGCCACCATCCATCTGCTGCAGCTGTTCGCGGTGACCTGCATGATCTACGTGCTGGCGCGCAGCAAATCGCTGCTGCAGGCCAAGCCGTTCAGCCTGGCGCTGCTCGGCAAGCTGGCGCCGTACACGCTGTGTTTCACCACCCTGCTGATGGTGGAGATCGCGGCGCTGGTAGGCATCTTTGACGCCCGCGTCAGCGGTAACCCGCTGTTTATGCTGATGATCGGCCTGTTTTACGTGATGGCAGCGCAGAGCATCGGCCTGCTGCTGTACACCTTTACCGGCAGCACCATCACCGCCTACAGCCTGATCGGTATTTTGGTCAGTATCGCGATGACCTTCTCCGGCATGGCGGTGCCTGAGCTGTCGATGCCGCTGCCGGCGCGCATCATTTCCAACATCGAGCCGCTGACCCACGCGCTGTACGCGATGTTCGACGTGTTCCTGCGGCAGGTGCACGCCAGCGCCATTTTCAGCGTGTGTGCGCTGCTGGCGGTCTACCCGCTGGTGGCCGCGCTGCTGGTGCGCAATCGCCTGCCGGCTCGGCTGGCAAAAGAGGGGAACGCCGGATGAAGCTCTATTGGCAAACCTTCGTTAAGGTGCTGCTCGGCATGCTGGAGCGGCCGGTGTGGCTGATGCTGATCCTGTCGCTGTGCATCATGAGCATGGTGTACGCCAACCGCACGGTGTGGGATCTGCCGGTGGGGGTGGTCGATCAGGATCACAGCACCGCCAGCCGGCAGCTGATCCGCCAACTGGACGCCACCTCCAAGATAGCGATCGAAACCTACGACAGCCTGGAGCAGGCGCAGCGCGATCTCAGCTGGCGCAAGCTGTTTGCGGTGATCATCATGCCGGTGGATCTGGAGAAGAAGATCCTCAGCGGGCAGAACATCGTGGTGCCGGTGTACGGCGACGCCACCAACCGCCTGGCCAACGGCCAGATCCAACAGGACGTGGTGGCGGCCTACCAGCAGCTGCTGACGGAGTACAACAACGGGCTGCTGCTGCGCAGCGGCTTCAGCGAACGGCAGGCGCAGATACTGCTGACGCCGATACTGGGGCAAACGCTGGACGTGTTTAACCCCGGCATCAGCTTCGCGGCGATCATCTTCCCCGGCCTGCTGGTGATGCTGTTGCAGCACTCGCTGCTGATCGCCTGTATCCGCGTCAATATCGCCATGAAGAGCATGCCCGGCGGCAAGGCGCCGCTGGCGGCGCACCTCGGCGGGCTGACGGCGCTGCTGCCGATCTGGCTGTTCCTGTCGATCGTGCTGTTCGTGCTGTGGCCGTGGGTATTGGGCTATCGGCAGACGGCGAACATCGCCGAACTGCTGCTGCTGACCTTCCCGTTCCTGCTGGCGGTATTGGGGCTGGGCAAGCTGGTGACCGAGTGCCTGCGCAGCGTCGAGATGATCTACCTGACGCTGGCGTTCATCACCACGCCGATCTTCTACCTGTCCGGCACCATCTGGCCGCTGCAGTCGATGCCGGCCTGGGTGCGCGCCATCTCCTACAGCATTCCCTCCACCTGGGGCACCAAGGCGATCGCCGGCGTCAACCAGATGGGGCTGTCGCTGAACGAAGTGTGGGGCGACGTGATGATGATGCTGGTGCTCGGCGTGGTCTACACCCTGCTGGGCTTCGGCGTGGCCTTCTTGCGCAACAGCGTGGCGCTGCGCGGGATGTTCAGGAAACGGCGGGCGTAGGGAACCAATAAAGGCGCCATATTCGGCGCCTTTATTATTTCGTATTATCGATATGTTTAAGGTTGTTTATTTAGCGGGATGTCTATTGTTATTTTTATTTAATTTCTTATATTGACTTTGGTAATTGTCATTATCGACCGGTTTAGGGAATTAATAGTTGGCGTTAGTTTTATTATAACGTGTTATTTAAAGGATGATATGAGTATGTCAACAATAAGAGAGCTTACTTCTGATGAGATGAAACTGATTGGCGGTTGTGGTGATGGAAATAACGGCGGCGATCGTGACAGGCCAAGCAGAGGTGCACCAAACTCCTGTGCCAATCAGGTTGGAATGGGTATCATCATTGGCGCATTTACCGGTTTTTCAGGTGGCCCGCCAGGGATGATAGGTATGGCGGTTGCCGGTGGCTTGATGGGGGCGGTCTCTTGCGCCGATAACAGCCCCGCAGGGAATAATAAGAATAACGGTGGTGCCTTGGGTGGCAATAAAAACGCCAATAGCGTTAATGGGCAGTGTCGATGGTGATGAGAACATCGCTTTTACCGTTTCAACAATAGAGGGTGGGTTATGGCCAATAGACGTATTTTAGGCCCGCTTTGTAATATGATGGCGCTAACGTTGAGCATGTTACTTGTCTCGTTCTCCTCGCTAAGTGTTATTTCATACGGAGAACATTTGGTAGATGCGGTCATCGCGGTTTTTACTTATTTTGGTATCAGAAGCTGCTGCCTGATGTGTGTAAGTTTATTCCATTGGTTCCACGGCGGAAATAACCGTATTCATCTTGATAAATAAACAATGCCGGCGACAGTGCGCCGCCGGCGCTTACCTCGCTAAGACACCAACTCCAATCCCGCCACGCGGCGCCAGTAGCCGTTGCAGTCGGCGTGATCGGTCAAGGCCAGCGGCTTTTCGCCGCGTTCGTTGGCGCGGAAGGCATCGATTTGCGCCAGCGTCTCGGCGCCCTGCGGCGACAGCCGCACGATGTCCACCAGCCCCTGCATGCTCGGCAGCTCGTTGCCGAGGTTGTAGCAGTAGCCGCTCATGGTCTGAATGCCGTTGAGCACGAACACCTGTTGTTGCTCCTGCGAGCGCATCATGCGGCCCTGCGGATACTTGATGCAGCAGGTTTCGCACTCGTCCTTGCCGCGGTTCTCCGAGCGGGCGGTGAAGCAGCGCGCCGAGTAGGCCAGCGGCAGGTGGCCGTAGCTCAGCACCTCCACCTCGAAGTCGTGGCGGAACCCCAGCTCGTCGCACTGCGTCAGCAGGTTGGCCAGCCAGTCGCGCGAAAGCTCGACCGGCATGCACCAGCGCATCATGCCCTGGCGGCGCAGCAGGCGCAGGGTATAGGCGTTGTAGCAGTTCAGCGCATGGCCGGCGACGAACGGCAATCCTCGTTCCGCCGCCATGTTCACCGCGCCCAGATCGTTGGCTTCAAACAGGAACTCGCCGTTTTCCACATAGCGTTTCAGCTCATTCAGCTCGGACGGCGCCTGCAGCAGCGCCAGCGTGGAGATCACCACCTGCTTGCCGCTGCGGGCGATTTCGCGCGCCAGCGCCAGCCAATCGCCGACCTTCATCTCGCGCCGCTTGGTGCAGACGCTCTCGCCGAGGTAAATGATGTCGGCGCTGCTCTCCGCTGCCTGTTGATAGAACGCCGCGATGTCGTTTTTCGGCCAGTAGTAGAGTACCGGCCCCAGTGCGTATTTCATGTTTCCTCCGGCTACTGCCATTTGCGGTGATAGGCGCCCAGCGTGGTCTGGGTGCCCTCGGACATCGCGCCCAGCGTCTCCATCCAGGCGGCGTCGGCGCGGTAGGCGGCCGGATCGGCCTGGCAACGGTCGATCGCCTGGCGCCAGACGCGCGCCACCTGGCTGACGTAAGCCGGGCTGCGCTGGCGGCCTTCGATCTTCACCGAGGCGATGTTGGCGGCCAGCAGCTCCGGCAGCAGCTCCAGCGTATTGAGGCTGGTGGGCTCTTCCAGCGCGTGGTAGCGCACGTCGTCCACCAGATAGCGGCCCTTGCACAGCGTCGGGTAGCCGGCGTTTTCATGGTCCTGATAGCGGTCGATCAGCACGTCGTTCAGGCGCGACTCCATGCCCTGCGGGGTTTGCTGCCAGCGCACGAACCGTGCCGGCGAACAGGCGCCGACGGTGTTCGGCGATTCGCCGGTCAGGTAGGAAGAGAGATAGCAGCGCCCCTCGGCCATGATACACAGGCTGCCGAAGGCGAACACTTCCAGCGGCACCGGGCTGGTGCGGGCCAGCTGTTTCACCTGATGCATCGACAGCACGCGCGGCAGCACCACCCGGCCTACCTCGAAGTTGCGCTGGTAGAAACGGATCGCCTCCTCGTTGGTGGCGGAGGCCTGCACCGAAACGTGGCGCTCCAGCTGCGGGTAGCGCTGGGCGGCGTATTCCAGCATCGCCAGATCCGCCAGAATCAGCGCGTCGGCGCCCAGCTGGGCCGCCATATCCACCGCACGCTGCCAGCGGGCGTAGCCGTCGGGATGGGCGAAGGTGTTGATGGCGATATGCAGCTTGCGGCCGTGGCGATGCACGTAATCGACCGCTTCCTGCAGCTTTTTCTCGGTGAAGTTGAGGCCGGCGAAGTGGCGCGCGTTGGTATCGTCTTTCAGACCGATGTAAACGGCGTCGGCGCCGTTATCCACCGCGGCCTTCAGGGCCGGCAGGTTGCCGGCGGGACAAAGCAGCTCCATAGATTTATCCTGGCTTAGCCGTGCGCCCGGCCGGGCGCACGCTGTCTTTAAAGGTTGCCGACGGCGGTGTTCCGCCGGCAAACGCGAATCGGGGAGGCCATTTTAGGCAAAGGGGCGTACACAGGTTTTGATTTGGGGCAGCTTATGGCGTATTGATAAACATGGCGGTGAAATGCACTATTTGTTGATATAGACCGCTGAAGCCGCGCGCCAGTGTGGCAAAATAGCGGTAGTCCGTATTGAAAGGAGTGGATGACCGTGTTGGAACAACTACGAGCACGCCTTGTGCGCCAGGGGCCGTCGCTGCTGCGCATCCCGCTGAAATTCACGCCGTTCGCCCTGCAGCGTCAGCTGCTGCAACAGGTGCTGAGCTGGCAGTTCCGCCAGGCGTTGGCGGATGGCGATCTGGAATTTCTCGAATCGCGCTGGCTGAAGATCGAAGTTCGCGATCTGGCGCTACAATGGTTTATGACGGTAGAAAACGACAAACTGGTGGTCAGCCAGCACGCCGAGGCGGACGTCAGCTTCAGCGGCGACGCCAACGATCTGATCCTGATCGCGGCGCGCAAGCAAGATCCGGATACGCTGTTCTTTCAGCGTCGGCTGCAGATTGAAGGGGATACCGAATTGGGCCTGTATGTGAAAAATTTGATGGACGCTATCGAGCTGGAAAGCATGCCTGTGCCGCTGCGCATGGGGCTGTTGCAGTTGGCTGATTTTGTCGAAGCAGGGTTGCAGGAGGGCACGGCGTCGGCTTCCCGTGTGGCGGTATCATGCTGATCCGCGTAGAGATCCCGGTAGACGCGGCGGGCATAGACGCCTTGCTGCGCCGCGCCTTTGGCCGCGACGACGAAGCCGATCTGGTGCAGCAGCTGCGCGAAGACGGCCTGCTGACGCTGGGCGTGGTCGCCACTGACGACGAAGGCGGGGTGGTGGGTTACGCCGCGTTCAGCCCGGTGGACGTGGCCGGCGAAGATCGCCAATGGGTGGCGCTGGCGCCGCTGGCGGTAGATGAAAGCCTGCGCCGCCAGGGGCTGGCTGAAAAACTGGTGTACGAAGGCTTGGATTCGTTGAACGAATTCAGCTACGCCGCGGTGGTGGTGCTGGGCGATCCGGCCTACTACGGCCGCTTCGGTTTTAAACCGGCCGCCGCCTATGGCCTGAACTGCCGCTGGCCGGACACGGAAAGCGCATTCCAGGTGTATCCGCTGGCGGAAGACGCCCTGAACGGCGTCAGCGGCGAAGTGGCTTTTTCGGCGCCGTTTAATCGCTTTTAACGACCGGCAATAGATACTCCAACGACAGCGGCGGGTGATTCACCAGCCGCTCTTTTTGTATTTTGCTCAGCTGTTTGACGCGGTATTCCAGCTTCAGCGCCGTTGAGCGATCCCCCACCTGGCAGTGAAATGCCAGCGTCAGTTCCCCTTTTCCGCGCAGCGCCTTGGCGCCTTTGCCGGCTTGATGCTGCGCCAGGCGGCGCGCCACGTCGGTGGTGATGCCGGTATACAGCATGCCGCTCGGTAAACGCAGCATGTAGAGGTGCCAGGGAGTGGGGGAAGTGTCGGTCATCGTACGCCGTTTCGGTGGCCAGGGTCGGCGTATGATGGCATGTTCGTCATCACAATCCCATCCCCGGCCGCCGGTGCCCTATCGCTTTACCCCTTTTTTCCCGCCAGCTCGAAGCGCGGCGAAACGATGCCATACAGCGTCCAGCCGAGGAAGGTGGCGATGGCGCCCCACATCATCGCTTCCTCACCGGAGCTGTAGAGCGCGTAGAAGCTGTACAGCGCGCCGATGCCGGCGATGATATTGGCGATGCGCGCCTTGTTGTCCGGCACCTTCGCCACTTTCTGAATAATGACCAGCGCCGCCATCGACAGGATGTAAGGGATGATGTTGGTCACCACCGCCAGGTTCACCAGCACGTTGAACTGCTTGTTCAGCGACGGGCTGATAGTCATCAGCGACAGGCCGCTCTGGATGACGACGATGGTCAACATGCCTTTAACCGGCGCGTCGGCCTTGCTCAGCTTGGAGAAGATTTTCGGGAAGAAGCCGCTGTCGGCGGAGGATTTGAACACCTGAGCGATGGTGAACTGCCAGCCGAGCAGCGAGCCGACGCAGGACATCACCATCAACGCCATGATGATCTTGCCGACCGCCGGGTTGAACATGTGGGAGAACGCCAGCCCGAACGGTGCGGTGGAGTTGGCCAGATCCATGTTCGGCACGATGCCGGCGATCACGTTGGTTGAAATGATATAGATCACCGCCGCGCTTAGGGTGCCGCCCAGTACGGCGATCGGCACGTTGCGCTCCGGGTTTTCCACCACGTCGGTGTTGGCGCAGGCGGATTCCAGCCCCAGGAACGCCCACAGGGTCATCGAGATCGAGGCGCCGATGGCTTCGAAGGTCGGCACCTGATGCGGGTTCCAGGCGGCGACGTAGGCGCTGCCGCTGAACCAGTACCAGCCGATGACCGAGATGCCCACCACCGGAATGATCACGCCCCAGACAGTGATGCCGCTGATTTTGCCGGTGATGCGCGCGCCGCCGAAGTTGGCGACGGTCGCCAGCCACAGCACGCCGATGGTGGCGATACAGATCCCGAGCGGGCTGAGGGTGGTGTCGAACAGCTCGGTGCCGTAGCCGACGGCGGAAATGGCGATGGCGATGTTGGCGATCAGCAGCGAAACGCCGTAGGTGTAGTTCGCCATAAAGTTGCCCGATTTGCCGAAGGCGTATTCGGCGTAGCCGCCCATGCCGCCGGATTTACGGCTGAACATGCCGCATTTGGCGAAGGCGTAGGCCAGCGCCATCGAGCCGACGGCGGTCACCAGCCAGGAAACGATCGAAATCGTGCCCACTTCGGCCAGCTTGGTCGGCAGCATAATTATGCCGGAACCCATCATATTCACGGCGGTCAGGATCGTTAATTGCACGACCCCCATTTTATTATTGGACTTACTCATGATCATTTTCTCTTTTAGGATGCGATCCGGGCGGCGAGAATCATCGCCGCCCCGTAAGGTGATTAATTTTTCATGACGTAGCCGTAAGCGCGGTTCCAACCGTCCTCATCCTGTTGGATATAAACGCCCTGCAATTCCGGCGCGAATCCCGGCAATAAGTTGATGCCTTCTTCCAGTGCCAGGAAATAACGCTGCGCGGCGCCGCCCCAAATTTCACCGGGCACCACGCACAGCACGCCAGGAGGGTAAGGCAGGGCGCCTTCGGCGGCGATGCGGCCCTCGGCTTTAGCCAGCGAGACCAATTCCACATTGCCGCGCACGAACTCGGTATTGGCGTCCTGCGGATTCATCACCACGCGCGGGAAATAACTTTTTCGGAACATCTCTTTTTGCAGTTCTTTAACGTCGTAGCTGACGTAAAGGTCGTGCATTTCCTGGCACAGCTGGCGGATGGTGTAGTTTTTGTAGCGCTGCTGGTGGTTTTTATAGACCGCAGGCAGCACCTCGCTGAGCAGGGAGTTTTGCTCGATGTGCTGCTCGAAGCGGGCGATCAGGGCCACCAGATGCTGCATCTTGGCGATGTCTTCCGCCGGCGTCAGCAGGAACAGGATCGAGTTGAGATCGCATTTTTCCGGCACGATGCCGTTTTCACGCAGGTAGTTGGCCAGAATGGTCGCCGGGATGCCGAACTCGCTGTAGCTGCCGGTGGCGGTATCGATGCCCGGCGTGGTGAGCAGCAGTTTGCACGGATCGACGAAGTACTGCGATTCGGCATAGCCCTCAAAGGCGTGCCATTTCTCGCCGGGCACGAAGTTGAAGAAGCGCAGATCGTTGGCCATCGCCGCGGTGTCATAGGCCTGCCACGGCTTGCCGTCGATCTGATCCGGCACGAACGGTTTGATCATCGTACAGGTATCCAGCAGCATTTTGCGCGCTTCGATCCCCACGCGCACGCACTCCTGCCACAGACGCTGGCCGCTTTTGCCCTCGTGCATCTTGGCGTTGACGTCCAGCGCGGCGAACAGCGGGTAGAACGGGCTGGTAGAGGCGTGCAGCATGAAGGCGTTGTTGAAGCGCTTGTGGTTGCAGTAGCGGCTCTGCCCCTTGATGTGCTTGTCTTTTTTGTGGATCTGCGAGGTTTGTGAGAAGCCGGCCTGCTGTTTGTGCACCGACTGGGTGACGATGATGCCGGGATCGTTTTCGTTCAGCTCCAGCAGCAGCGGCGAGCAGTCTTTCATCATCGGAATGAACTGCTCATAGCCCACCCAGGCGGAGTCGAACAGGATGTAGTCGCACAGGTGGCCAATCTTGTCGACCACCTGGCGGGCGTTGTAGATGGTGCCGTCGTAGGTGCCGAGCTGGATGATCGCCAGGCGGAACGGGCGGGCTTCGTTGGCGCGTTCCGGCGCCACTTCGCGGATCTGTTGGCGCAGGTAGCGTTCGTCGAAGCAGTGCGCGTCGATGCCGCCGATAAAGCCGAACGGGTTGCGGGCGGTTTCCAGATACACCGGCGTGGCGCCGGCCTGGATCAACGCGCCGTGGTGGTTGGATTTATGGTTGTTGCGGTCGAACAGCACCAGATCGCCGCGCGTCAGCAGGGCGTTGGTCGCCACCTTGTTCGAGGCCGAGGTGCCGTTGAGCACGAAGTAGGTCTTGTCGGCATTGAACACCTTGGCGGCGTGCTGCTGCGCGGCGCAAGGCGCGCCTTCGTGGATCAACAGGTCGCCCAGTTTGACGTCGGCATTGCACATATCGGAGCGGAAAAGCGTTTCGCCGTAGAAGTCGAAGAACTGGCGGCCCGCCGGATGTTTACGGAAGAACTCGCCGCCCTGGTGGCCGGGGCAGGCGAAGGTGGCGTTGCCCATTTCCACGTACTGCGTCAGCGTATTGAAGAACGGCGGCAGCAGCTCACTCTCATATTTGGCGGCGGCGGCCTCCAGCTGTTTGCCGTAGAACTGGGTATTCTTGCCGCACAGCTCAAACACGCCATGCAGCGCCGGCAATACGGCGTTATCCAGCTCTTCTTCGCAGCAGACGGCGACGAACAGCGGAATGTTCAGGCCGTGCTCTTCAATGCGCGCCACCATGCCGTGCGTGACGTCGTCTACCGACAGCACGATGGCGGCGACGTCATTGAAATCGCTGTGATGCACATCGACGATGTCGCGTTCAGTTTCAAAGCAGCCGAGGGTTTGGGTGTTGGCGGCAATTTTTAATTTTTTCATTTTTCTCATTCTTCAGGCAAAGGCAGTCCGTCGGCAAATAATTCCATTTGCCGCTAACGCCTTCACGAAAATAAAGGTGTGCGAGAACCCAGCGATGCCGAAAGGCATTAACTGTGTTCGTTGTTTTATTTAGCTTGGATGCGCTTGGCCGAAATTAAGAATGAATTGCGTGTCCTTCCCGGTTAGCGAGAAAGCGATATTATCACCGGCGTGCGGAGAATAAATAAAAACGCAATGACACTCTTATCAACAGCGTAAGAGCGAGGGGAGAGGGTTATCTGTAGTTGAAGAATGCGAAGCTAAAGCAGCTGCGATGAGCCATCATCATAATATGGGTTGTGCGCCTGATATGCGCCATTTTGCGGTTATTGTTTTCCATTTTCTAATCCACCTTGCTGAGTGAAAAGATGGCGCTATTTTAACGCAAGGTTGGCTAAAAATCGTGATGAATGTCACATAAATGCCGGTGTTTATAAATAACTATTCATTGATTATGCAATGAGTTGCATAAACAGCGTTCAGGTGGGCCAACGGGCTTGTAAACGAATTGCTAATCGACTCCGGTCGGGTGCGCTAAATTTGCGTATCGTCAGGATGGGAATAAAAGAACCGGTCGAATAAGCGGTTGCATAATGATCAAATAAATCCGTCTTGTATTTTTTATGTTATAAATCTTTTTCGGGCCTAAGTTAATAAAAATGCATTTATTGTGTTTTTATATTCAATTTGGTTTTTTGATGATTATCGTTATTTGTGACTCGCCTCAACAACGCAGGGTAAGATGAAGTGAGTGAACAGGGAGGCGAGTAACCTTGAATACCCCAGAACAACGGCAGCAGATTGCGGATTTCATCGGCAAACAACACGTCTTGACGCTGTGCGCCGGCGACGGCCTCGACATGTGGTGCGCCAACTGTTTTTACGTGTTCGACGCCGCGGCGATGGCGCTGTGGCTGATGACCGAACCGCACACCCGCCACGGCGGGCTGATGCTGAACAACGGCCGGGTGGTCGGCACCATCGCGCCGAAGCCGAAAAGCATCGCGCTGATCCGCGGCGTGCAGTATCGCGCCGAGGCGGTGCTGCTGAGCGGCGAAGAAGCCGAGGCGGCGCGCGCGCGTTACTGCAAGCGCTTCCCGATCGCCAGGGCGATGAAAGCCTCGGTTTGGCGGCTGGATCTGCACGAGGTGAAGATGACCGACAACACCCTCGGCTTCGGCAAGAAGCTGCATTGGGCGCGGTCTATACTTTAAGTCGACGTATTGATTACAACGGGAGATTGCATGGCGCGAGCACTGTTAGTCGGCGCAACCGGGCTGGTGGGGCGCGAGTTGCTGCAGCTGTTGCAAAGCGATCCGCAGATAACGGCCATCGTGGCGCCGACGCGCACGCCGCTGCCGCCGCACGGCAAGCTGACCAACCCGGTCGGCGATGCGTTGTTCGAGCTGCTGAGCGGCCTGCAGCAGCCGGTCGATCTGGTGTTCTGCTGCCTGGGCACCACCCGCCGGGCGGCGGGCAGCGCCGATGCCTTCCGCTACGTCGATTATCAACTGGTGGTGGAGAGCGCGCTGACCGGCCGCCGCTTGGGGGCGCGGCACTGTCTGGTGGTGAGCGCGTTGGGCGCCAACGCGGATTCCACCTTCCTGTATAACCGCACCAAAGGCGAGATGGAGCAGGCGCTGCGCGAACAGCACTGGCCGCGCCTGACGCTGGTGCGGCCTTCCATGCTGGTGGGGGATCGCCCCGCGCCGCGCCTGATGGAGCGCCTCACGCTGCCGCTGTTCAGGCTGCTGCCCGGCAAATGGCGCGCCGTTTCCGCCAAAGACGTGGCGCAAACGCTGCTGCAGCAGGCGTTCACGCCGGGCGAAGGGGTCAGGGTGCTGGAGTCGGATCGGCTGCACTGCTACCGAGGCTGACGCTGAGATGATCGAACGCCAGCTCCAGCCCGGCGGGCAGTTCGTTGTCCAGCAGCCACAGATCGAGATGATGGCTGATGTGCGTCAGCAACGTGCGTTTGGGCTGCAGCAACCGCTGCGTCTCCTGCGCGCGGGTCAGGTCGTTGTGGTTGCGCGGCGCCTGCGGCTGCGGCGGCAGGCTGCAATCGAGCACCAGAAGATCCAGCGCCACGTTTTGCAGATAGTCGGCGGTGGCCGGCGGTAGGCCGACGGTGTCGGTCAGGTAGGCCAGCGCAGCGCCCGCCGCCTGGATCAGATAGCCGTGGGTCAGTTTGGAGTGTTGCAGCGGCAGCGGGGTGATGCGCATGCCGCCCAGTTCGACGGTGGCGAAGGGCGCCAGCGGCGGCTGAAACGCCAGAATGCCGGGGTGTTTGAACAGGTCGTCGCAGCCCTGTTCATCCGGCGGGCCATACACCGGAATGGAATTTCCGCACCCCCAACGCAAAGGAAATAACCCCTGAACGTGATCCATGTGGTAATGTGTCAGTAAAAAACGTTGAATTTGCCCCGCCGAAAATCGCCGCTCCAAAGCCGGTAATCCCGCATCCAATAAGGTCGTTTCCCCCTGATAGTTAAGCATGGCGCTGCACGCTCGCCGTCGAAATGCCGGCTCGCGCCGCGCCCGTTGGCAGATCAGGCAGTCGCAGCCGAACACCGGCACTTGCTGCGCGCCGCCGGTGCCGAGAAAGGTCAGTTGCATCGCTCCCCCTCCGTTAAAGGTATTTCTCCGCGAAGCGGTTGATGTCGCGAAAATCCGCCAGCCGCGCCTGCAGCGTGGCGTGATCCCAGTGCCACCACTGGCTGCGTTCGATGCGTTCTATCAGCGCGTCGTCAAAGCGCATGCCGATCTTCTTGGCCGCCACGCCGGCGACGATGCTGTAAGGCTCCACGTCCTTGGTGACCACCGCCGCGCTGCCGATCACCGCGCCGTTGCCGACGCTGACGCCCGGCATCAGGATGGCGTTATGGCCGATCCACACGTCGTGGCCGACGGTGACGTGGTGCTCGCGCCGCCAGTCGAAGAACGCCGCGTCGTCTTCCCCCAGCCCGTATTCGGAGGCGCGGTAGGTAAAGTGGTGCTGCGCGATACGCTGGTAGGTCGGGTGGTTGCCGGGATTGATGCGCGCATAGGAGGCGATGGAGACGAACTTGCCGATAGTGGCGTAAAAAATCTGGTTGTGCCCGGCGGTATAGGAGTAGTCCCCTATCTCCACTTCTTCCAGGATCGCATCGTCGGCCAGATGCACATATTGGCCGAGCCGGGTGCGGTTAAGGGTCACGTTGTCGCCGATTTTCGGCTGGGCAAAGTCGTTCATGGCGTTGCGTCCTGAGCTTGTCGGGTGGCGGTAGGCAGCAGCGCCAGCAGCGCCGCCAGGGTGTCGTCGAGTGGACCATCGTTGTGCAGCACCCGGCAGCCGGCGGGCAGACTCTGCTGATATTCCGCCGCCCGCGCCAGCCGCTGCTCGATCTGTTCGGCGTTTTCCCGCCCGCGATCCTGCAGGCGCCGGCGCAGGATCGCGGTGCTGACCTGCAGGCACACCGGCAGCAGCTGCGCACCATAGCGCTGCTGCGCCTGCGGCAGGTGGGCGCGCGAACCGTTGACCGCCACGTCGATCCCTTGCAGCAGCCAAAGATCCACTTCGATCCCGAACGCGTAGCGCTGCTGGTGCGCCTGCCAGTCGAGCGCGAACAGCCCCTTGGCGCGGCGGCGCAGAAATTCCGGTTCGTTCAGCGCGATGTGATTCTCGCAGCCGGCGTCCGCCGGCCGGGTGATGTAACGGTGGGCCACCAGCGGCGCGCGGTCGGCGTCGGCCCGCAGCGCGGCCAGCAGGCTGTCCTTGCCTGCGCCGGAAGGCCCCATCAGATAAATGAGCCGCGCCATCAGAACACCTGCCTGCCCTGGCGCCACACGTTCTGCACGTAAACGTGCTCACCGTGCGGCCGCGCCAGCACCAGATCCGCCCGCAGTCCTTCGGCAATGGTGCCGCGATCCTGCAGATCCAGCGCCCGCGCCGGGTTGCGGGTGATCATGCGCACCGCCTGGGGCAGATCGTAGGCGTTGCGTTCGTCCGCCGCGAGGCGAAACGCCGCGTCCAGCAGGCTGGCCGGGTAATAATCGGAAGAGAGAATATCCAGCACCCCCAGCGCCGCCAGGTGGTGCGCCGCCACGTTGCCGGAGTGGGAACCGCCGCGCACGATGTTCGGCGCGCCCATCAGCACCTGCAGGCCCTGCTGGTGCGAGGCGCGGGCGGCCGCTTCGGTGGTGGGGAACTCGGCAATGGCGCTGCCCAGCGCGCAGGACTCGGCCACGTGCGCGGCGGTGGCGTCGTCATGGCTGGCCAACGAGATGCGGCGCGCGCGACAGTGGGCGGCGATCGCCTCGCGGTTCGGCGCGGCCCAGCGGGCGGACAGGGCGACCTGCTGTTCCTCGTACTCGCTCATCTGCTGGTCGTTGAGGTGGTATTTGCCCTGATAATATTCGCGGTATTTTTCGCGCGAGGCGAACTGGCGCTGGCCCGGCGAGTGGTCCATCAGCGACACCAGCGACACGCCCGGCTTGTCCATCAGCTGTTCGAACAGCGGCAGCGTGCTCTCGTGCGGCAGCTCGCAGCGCAGGTGCAGCCGGTGCTCGGCGCGGTTCACCCCGGCGCGCTGGCTGTGGATCACCGCGTCGATCATCTTCTGCAGGTTTTCCAGCCGGTGGCCGCCGTCGCGCACGTCGCCGATCGCCACCGCGTCCAGTACCGTGGTGATGCCGTTGGCCACCATCAGCGCGTCGTGGCTGCTCATCGCCGAATGGGCCGGCCAGTCAACGTTCGGGCGCGGGGTAAAGAACTTGTCCAGGTTGTCGGTATGCAGTTCGATCAGCCCCGGCAGCAGCCAGCCGCCGTCGCCGTCCAGCGCCTGCGGCAGCCGGCTCGGGCCGTCGGCGAAGCTGCGGATCACGCCGTCCTGCATCTCCAGCGAGCCTTGCACCACCTGGTCATCCAGCACCAGCTTAACGTTATTGACGATCATCAGAGGGCCTCCAGCGCCTGCGGCGCCTGCATGTCATAAAGCCGGTCGGCGACCTGTCGGCGGACGCCTTCATCGTGAAAAATGCCGACGATCGCCGCGCCGCGCGCCTTGGCGCGTTCGATAAGCTGCACCACCGCCGCGCTGTTGCGGCTGTCGAGCGAGGCGGTCGGTTCGTCCAGCAACAGAATGGGGTAATCGACGATAAAGCCGCGCGCGATGTTCACCCGCTGCTGCTCGCCGCCGGAGAAGGTGGACGGCGCCAGCGGCCACAGGCGCTGCGGCACGTTGAGCGCAGCGAGCAGCGCTTCGGCGCGTTCACGGCACTCGGCGCGTTCGACGCCCTGTTCCAGCAGCGGCTGCATCACCACCTCCAGCGCGCTGATGCGCGGGATCACCCGCAGGAACTGGCTGACCCAGCCCAGCGTATGGCGGCGCACCGCCAGAATTTGGCGCGCGTCGGCGCTGACCATGTCCAGCCAGTCGCCCTGGTGGTTGATCCAGATATGGCCGCTGTCCGGCAGGTAATTGGCGTACAGCGAGCGCAGCAGGGTGGATTTGCCGCTGCCGGAGTGGCCGTGCAGCACCACGCATTCGCCGCCGTGGACCGTCAGGTTGGCGTCGTGCAGCACCGGCAGGCGGGTGCCGTACTGCTGGTGCAGCACAAAGGTTTTACTGAGATGTTCAACTCGGATTTGCATAGTCATCTGTTATCGCCTTGGGTTACGACAGCACCGAAGAAACCAGCAGCTGGGTGTAAGGATGGTGCGGATCGTCCAGCACCCGGTCGGTCAGGCCGCTCTCCACCACTTCGCCCTGTTTCATCACCAGCAGACGGTGGGCCAGCAGCCGCGCCACGCCGAGATCGTGGGTGACGATCACCGCCGCCAGCTGCATTTCCACCACCAGGTTGCGCAGCAGATCGAGCAGGCGCGCCTGCACCGACACGTCTAGCCCGCCGGTCGGCTCATCCATAAACACCAGCTTGGGGTGGGTGACCAGATTGCGGGCGATCTGCAGCCGCTGCTGCATGCCGCCGGAGAAGGTGGTCGGCAGATCGTCGAGGCGCGACAGCGGGATTTCGACGTCTTCCAGCCACTGGCCGGCCTGACGGCGAATGTCGCCATAGTGGCGCTGGCCGATGGCCATCAGCCGCTCGCCGATGTTGCCGCCGGCAGAGACCTGCGGCCGCAGCCCGTCGAGCGGGTGCTGGTGCACCACACCCCAGTCGGTGCGCAGCAGGCGGCGGCGATCGCTCTCCGCCATGGCGTACAGATCCTGTTCCTGGCCCGCCTGCGGGCGGTAAAGGATCTGCCCGCGCTGCGGCGCCAGCCGCGCCGAGATCGACTTCAGCAGCGTGGTTTTACCGGAGCCGGATTCGCCGACGATGCCCAGCACTTCGCCGGGGTAGATGTCGAACGACACGTCGCTGAAGCCCTTGCCGGGGGCGTACAGGTGGGTGAGCCGGTTCACCGACAGCAGCGGGGTGGTGCTCAAAGGGGTGGAAGTCATCAGTGCTGCGCCTCTTGCGAAGATTGCGCCAGCTGCTGCCGGCAGTAGTCGGTGTCCGAACAGACGAACATGCGGTTGCCCCGATCGTCGAGCACCACCTCGTCCAGGTAGCTGTGGCGCGAGCCGCACAGCGCACAGGGTTCGTCCCACTGCTGCACGCTGAACGGATGGTCGTCGAAGTCCAGGCTCTCCACCTTGGTGAAAGGCGGCAGGGCGTAGATGCGTTTCTCGCGCCCGGCGCCGAACAGCTGCAGCGCCGGCATCATGTGCATTTTCGGGTTGTCGAATTTCGGGATCGGCGACGGATCCATCACGTAGCGATCGTTGACCTTCACCGGGTAGGCGTAGGTGGTGGCGATATGGCCGTAGCGCGCGATGTCTTCATACAGCTTCACCTGCATCACGCCGTATTCCTCCAGCGCGTGCATCTTGCGGGTCTCGGTTTCGCGCGGTTCGATAAAGCGCAGCGGCTCCGGGATCGGCACCTGATAGATCAGGATCTGGTCTTCGCGCAGCGCCGTTTCCGGAATGCGGTGACGGGTCTGGATCAGCGTGGCCTCCGGCGTGCGTTCGGTGGTTTCCACCCCGGCGACGCGCTGGAAGAAGCGGCGGATCGACACCGCGTTGGTGGTGTCGTCGGCGCCCTGATCGATCACCTTCAGCACGTCGGCGCGGCCGATGACGCTGGCGGTGAGCTGAATGCCGCCGGTGCCCCAGCCGTAGGGCATCGGCATCTCGCGGCCGCCGAACGGCACCTGATAACCGGGGATCGCCACCGCCTTCAGGATGGCGCGGCGGATCATGCGCTTGGTCTGCTCGTCCAGATAGCCGAGGTTATAGCCGGTCAATACTTCACTCATTGCGGGCCTCCTGACGCTCGCTGTATTCCTGCCGCAGCCGCTTGAGCAGCTCCAGTTCGGCCTGGAAGTCGACGTAGTGCGGCAGCTTGAGATGGGAGACGAAGCCGGCGGCCTCGACGTTGTCGGCGTGGGCCAGCACGAACTCTTCGTCCTGCGCCGGGCCGGCGACGCCTTCGCCGTAGTCGGGGCTCTGCAATGCGCGGTCCACCAACGCCATCGCCATCGCCTTGCGTTCGGCGCGGCCGAACACCAGCCCGTAACCGCGGGTGAAGTGCGGCGGATGGTCCTTGGGATCGACGAAGCCGTTGACCATTTCGCACTCGGTCAGCAGGATTTCGCCGATATCGATGGCGAAACCGAGCTCTTCAGGCACGATCTCCACCGAAACGTGGCCGGTGCGGATCTCGCCGGCGAACGGGTGGTTGCGGCCGTAGCCGCGCTGGGTGGCGTAGCCGAGCGCCAGCAGAAAACCTTCGTCGCCGCGCACCAGCTGCTGCAGGCGCGCCGAGCGCGAGCAGGGGTAAACCGGCGGATTGCGGGTGATGTCGTCCGGCGCGCTGCCGTCGTCCTGTTCCTCCCGCGCCAGCTGCTGGCGGCACAGCAGATCGAATACGTGGCTACAGTTGTCCGGCAGCGGTTCGTCGGCCTGCGGCGCACGCGGCGCCTCGCCTTCCGCCAGCAGCGCGAAGTCCAGCAGCCGGTGGGTGTAGTCGTAGGTCGGCCCCAGCACCTGCCCGCCGGGCAAGTCCTTGTAAACCGCCGAAATGCGCCGCTCCAGCCGCATGTTTTCGCTGGCCAGCGGCTCGCTGACCGCCAGGCGCGGCAGGGTGGTGCGATAGGCGCGCAGCAGGAAGATCGCCTCCACCAGATCGCCGCTGGCCTGTTTGATGGCCAGCGCCGCCAGCTCGCGATCGTAGATGCCGCCTTCGGTCATCACCCGATCCACCGCCAGGCCCAGCTGCTGTTCGATTTGTTCCGCGCCGAGAGCCGGCAGCGCGTCGTCGCCGCGCCGCAGCTGTTCCTGCAGCTGATGGGCGGCCTCAATGGCTTTTTCGCCCCCTTTTACCGCTACGTACATCAGCACACCTCCACGCGGGTGGTCCGCGGGATCGCCAGCAGGCGATCGCCGCAGGTCAGCAAAATATCCAGCCCCAGCGGGAAGCGCTGCGGGCGGTTGACCAGATAATCCAGCAGCGCCGGCGGCAGGCGCGGCGCTATCAGACGATGATTCTCTATGCCGGGGCCGGTCAGGCGCAGCGCGGCGCCGTTCTCCAGCTCGCTGAGCTGCACGATGACCGTGGCGCCGAACTCCGGCGAGATTTCCGTGCCGTGCGGCAACGCCTGCAGATCGGCGGCCTGCAACTGCTCATCGAACAGGGCAAAACAGACCTCCTGCGCCGTGGCGGCCAGCGGCGCGCCGCTGTGAAAACGAATGTTTGTTAGCACTTGCTCACTTTTAAGCGCCGCACACAGCTGCAACGGCGTTTCCTGATCGGCCAGCGTCAGCAGCGCGGCGGTGCTGGCGGCGTTCAGCGGCGCCCAGGCCGGGCCGTTCGGCAGCGCCACCCGGTGGCCCGGTTCACTCAAGGCTTTAAGAATCAAACGGAAAGCGTGCTGCGATTGGTCTATCGGTTGCTCAAAACCGGTCAATAAACTCATGGCTTAATCCCCTCGCACCAGCGTAAAGAAGTCCACCCGGCTGGCGGCGATGGCCCGGGCGCGCAGCTGGCGCTGTTCGTGCTGCAGTGCAGCCAGCGGTGCGATCAGCTGTTGTTGCAGGCGTTCGCCGTGTTCCGGCTGTTGCAGCAGCGCATCGGCCAGTGCGCACAGCTCGGCGTGCGCCTTGTCGCGCCCGGCGATATAGCTGTAGCCGTAGCCACCGTTGTCCAGCTGCACCACCGCGCGGGTGACCGTCATGTCCCCCAGCACGAAGCGGCGGCCGGTGGCGCCCATGCGCCCCTGCAGCTGGGCCAGGCCGATCTCCGGCGCGCGGATGCTGCGGTAACCCGGGCTGAGGTTCAGCGCCTGCCAGTGGCTGCGCAGCTGCTCGGGCCGGCTGTGCGCCAGCACCGACATCCAGCGTTGTCTCGACTCTAAGGCTTGCATTCAGTGCTCCATCGTCAGTTCAATCATGTCGGCGCGGGCCAGGCTGACGGAGTATTCCGCCACGTCTTCGCCGCCGCTGCGGACGTTAAGGGTGCGCACGCACAGCAGCGGCGCGTGGGTGGCGATCTCCAGCAGCCGGCTCTCTTTGGCCTGCGCGCGGCGCGCGCTGATGCGCGTCTGGCGGCGGGTCAGCGCCTGCTGGAGGTGCTGTTCGATAAACTGGTGCAGCGAACCGCTGTGGAACTGCTGCAGCGCCGGCCACCAGTCCAGATCGGGCAGATAGTGGTCGATCACGCTCATCGGCACGCCGTTGACCCGGCGCAGGGTGCGCAGGTGGATCACCATTTCGCCTTCTTCACGCGAAAGTGCGCTGGCGACATGCCCATTGCACGGGCGCAAGACAGCGAGTAAGCGCTCACTGGTGGGGTGGCTGCCCTGCTCGAACAGGTTCTGGCTGAAGCGGGTATTGGCGTGTAGCGGGTAGTCGTAAGGCCGCATCAGCACCAGAATGCCGACGCCGTGGCGGCGCTGCAGCCAGCCGCGCTCCACCAGCTGATCCACCGCGCGGCGCAGGGTGTGGCGATTGACCTGGTAACGCTCGGCCAGCTGCTGTTCCGAAGGCAGGTAGTCGCCGCAGCGGTACTGCGTGCGCAGCTCCTGTTCCAGCTGCGCGGCGATCTGCTGATAGCGGGTGGGGTAAGTGGTCGGATGTCTAGATAACTCCATCATAATAAAAACCTCGTCATACCGATGGCTGTGCGATGAAGGCGGAAGCGGTGCGTTTCATCGTGCGTCTACCCTGTGGTTTTCAAGTTGGCATCATGGTGCCGGGCGCAGATGACAATCGCGTTACGCGTCGGTGGCGAACAGATGAACTATTTTGGACAGCCCGGGCGTGCACGGGCGGCGGCGGCGCGCTATGCTGGCGCCACTGTTGACTGACTCTGGCCGCTACCATGCCGCAATCTCTGAACGCCCCTGAACACGCCCCACGCGCCTGGCCGCTGTGGAAACCGATCCTGTTTCTGCTGGTGGTGGCCGTCGGCCTCTACTACGTGAAATGGCAGCCGTACTACGGCAAGGCCTTCGTGGCGGCGGACAGCCACTCGATCGGCAAATCGATCCTGGCCGACGGCGCTGCGAGCCCCTGGCTGGCGGCCTGGCAGTACGCGCTGGTCTATTTCACCGCGGTGTGGAAGGCGGCGCTGCTCGGGGTGCTGTTAGGTTCGCTGGTGCAGGTGCTGATCCCGCGCGACTGGCTGGCGCGCACGCTCGGCCACCGGCGTTTTTCCGGCACCGTGCTGGGGGCGCTGATCGCGCTGCCGGGCATGATGTGCACCTGCTGCGCCGCGCCGGTCGCCGCCGGCATGCGCCGCCAGTCGGTATCCAGCGGCGCCGCGCTGGCCTTTTGGCTCGCCAACCCGGTACTGAACCCGGCGACGCTGGTGTTTATGGGGTTTGTGCTCGGTTGGCCGTTTGCCGCTATCCGCCTGGTGGCGGGCGTGGTGATGGTGCTGGGCATCGCCTGGCTGGTGCAGCGCGTGACCGCCCAGGACCCGCAGCCCGCCGCGCCGCAGCCGCCGGTGATGACGGCGCAGAGCGACGAGCGGCCGTTCCTCGCCCGCTGGGGCAAAGCGCTGTGGGCGCTGTTTTGGTCGACCATCCCGATCTACGTGCTGGCGGTGCTGGCGCTGGGCGCGGCGCGGGTCTGGCTGTTCCCGCACGCCGACGGCGCCGTCGACAATAGCCTGCTGTGGATCATCGCGCTGGCGATCGTCGGCTGCCTGTTCGTTATCCCCACCGCGGCGGAAATCCCGATCGTGCAGACCATGATGCTGGCGGGCATGGGCGCAGGCCCGGCGCTGGCGCTGCTGATGACCCTGCCGGCGGTCAGCCTGCCTTCGCTGCTGATGCTCAACAAAGCCTTCTCCGCCCGGGCGCTGTGCCTGACGGCGGCGCTGGTGGCGCTGTGCGGCGCACTGACCGGCGTAGTGGGGATGGGGTTGGTGTAACTGATAAGTGGCCTGATGCTGTCTCAAAGGAGGAGATGGAAATGGAACAGCGGAATAAGCCTGAAATGGACATAGAGGCGATGTTGCTGGAGCAAGCGTTGCGTGAAAGGGTGGATGCCGCCTTTGAACGCTTAAGAAACGGCACCGCGGTTTATCTCAGCCATTCGGAGGTAGAAAAACGAATGGCTATATTCAAGGTGAAAATCCAGGAGCGTTATCGAGGATGATGTTGAGCTGCGCTAGCTCACCGCTGGACTTACAGTGTCTAGGGGCGCTGTTGGTCGGCTTTGAGCGAAAAGCGGACTTTGCAATAGTTCTCACAACTGTTTAAATTATTAATAAAATCAGGAGATAAGCATGGTGATGCCTTTGGAATTTGACAATTCTTTCTTTAATAAAATTGATCCATTTTCACTTCCATTGGAAATTTGGGAAGAAAGGGAGCCAACAGAAGTAGAAACCGATGAGTTATTATCGAGAGGAGAGTGGAGGCCATGTTGCCAAATAAAGGTGAAAATAGATTTAATATTAAATTCTGCACATGACGCTGCAAGGTTAATTGCAGGGAACAAAGATGAGAATAGGATTGATAATCATGTTATTAGTTATCTTGAAAAAAACATGGAATATAAAAAATGGCGTGAATGCATGCCTCATTCAACACCAAAGCAACTAATTGATTATCAAGAAAATTACCCTCCAAAAGACTTTGAAGTTATAAATTCTTTGATTTCAAAGCATGGCATGCTGATTCCAGTAGGTCAGGCGCTATTTCACGGAGGAATATGGCCTCTAGACAAGATGGGGGGACAGGTGAAGTCATTTCTGACAAATCGCGTGTTATCAACATCGTTTTGCCCGAAAGTCGCTTTAAATAATGGAGACTGGAGGGGTAAGGCATATGATGCTGGCCGAATCGATCTTATGGTAATCACTATAAAAAGTATAGATAAGAAAGCATTTGTGTTTTCACTAGACGAGGGTTCTCATAGTCATGAGATGGAAGTGCTTTTTGAACGAGGTGTACAGTTGAGTCTTGTTAGGAGTTCAACAGTGAATCTGCACTTTAAAACTTGCAAATCGACAAGTGCATCAGATATTGACTGTAAATTTATTGCCGTTAATGTTCTTCAAATTGAAATGATATAGTGACTCTATTGTCGTTAGTTTGGATTGTGTTAGCTCCTTGGTTTGAACGTCTGCTCTGCACAGAGTGGACCGTCTGAACCACCGTGAGATCTGCTATGAGCGAACAGAAGACACTTGGTTTTTTAGGAGGTGAATTAATGTTTATGGATGAATTTTTTGGTTATTTAAAGTCAAAACTGATTTGGATATAAAATACATCGAGTGACGGTTATTAAAATGTTAAAAACAGTATATCATTTCACAACATTAAGTTCGGCAGAGAATATAGTAAAAAATGAGAATTTACGTGTATCGCGTATTAATGGTCTAAACGATCCTTTCGAATTGTTATCGGAAAATGTCGGAAATAAGAAGTTTCGACTTTCCATGAAAGAAAAAAAGAGGAATATAAATGAGTCGCATGGAATAATTTCATTCAGTAATTCATGGAAGCACCCTGTCCAATGGGCGCATTACGCTGATAAACATAAAGGTGTTTGCTTGGTTTTTTCTGTTGATAAAAGTTTATTAACGGATGTTTGCTATCATCCCGAGAGACTACTTGAGAGTAGTAACCCAAATCCATTGGATGCTTTAAAATATAAATATAAAGCTTGGGAGTATGAGGATGAAACAAGATTGATAATAGGGTTAGAAGATAAAATACTAACACGCATAGATAATCACTTCCTTATTCCTTTTCACAATAAATTAAAACTCAATGGAATTATATTCGGTGCATGCACAACTGAAAAAAACGAAGTTGATTTTTATCAAAAGATTATATCAAATTGCGACCTAAAAATTAGTAAGGTAAGACCAGCATTTAAGTCTTTTAGTATGACAAATAAAAATGACTGGAGTATTGAAAAACTTATCACATGACATGCTGCGTCTTCTACTGGCACAAAGCAGCCTGTCAGATTGACTCTGTGCCATTGCTGTATCAGTTCGAGCTTGGGCCAACACATGTGAGAGCAGCGCTGTCAGCTCATCGCAACCTATGCACCACCTGGTTGCTGCTGCCGCGCCAAATCAGCGCTGGGTCTTTCAAATCCTGTACGAACTTGCCGTCGATCAGCACGTTAATCCTGTCCACCACCTGCATTTGCTGCGCGTCCAGTTCCGCCAGCCGATAGCCGGTCCACAGCCAGATATCCTTGCCGGGGCACTCGGCGCGCACCCGTTTCACCAGCGTTAAGATGCTCGGCACGTTGGCCGGATGCAGCGGATCGCCGCCGGAGAGCGACAGCCCCTGGCGCGGCACGCGCGTATCGTTCAGATCGGCGATGATGCGGTCTTCCTGCGCCGGGGTAAACGGCTGGCCGGAGTTGAGCCGCCAGGTGCTTTTGTTGTAACAACCGGGGCACTGGTGCACGCAGCCGGCGACAAACAGCGTGCAGCGGGTGCCGGGGCCGTTGACGACGTCGATCGGGTAGTACTGGTGATAATTCATATGAGGCCTGCCCATCAGGCTATTTTACTGGCCATTTTGCCTCCGGGCAGTGCTGCCAATCCTCACGTACTGCGTGTACGCTCCGGTTGGTGCGCGCTGGCCGAAGGCAAACTGGCTGCGACAATCACGCCTGATAAACAGGCTTCTGCATAGGCTGCGCGGCGTTTCTCAGCCAAGCTGCCCGTTGCCGAGGTGTTTCACCCGGCGCTTCACCTCTTCCTGCTTGCCGGCGTTGAACGGCCGGGCATCGGGGCTGCCGAGGTAGCCGCACACCCGGCGGGTGACCGAGACCTTGGCCGAGTCGTGGTTGCCGCATTTCGGGCAGGTGAAGCCTTTGCTGGTGCAGGAGAATTCACCGGTGAAGCCGCACTCGTAGCACTCGTCGATCGGCGTGTTGGTGCCGTAGTAAGGCACCCGGCTGTAGCTGTAGTCCCACACGTCTTCCAGCGCCTTCAGGTTGTGCTGCAGGTTCGGGTACTCGCCGTAGCAGATGAAGCCGCCGCTGGCCAACGGCGGGTAGGGCGCTTCGAAGTCCAGCTTGTCGTACGGATTGACCTTCTTCTCCACGTCGAGGTGGAAGCTGTTGGTGTAATAGCCCTTGTCGGTGACGCCCGGCACCACGCCGAAATCGGCGGTGTCCAGCCGGCAGAAGCGATCGCACAGGTTTTCGCTCGGCGTGCTATAGAGGCTGAAGCCGTAGCCGGTCTCGTCTTTCCAGGCGTCGACGGCGGCGCGCAGCCGCGCGACGATCGCCACCGCTTTGGCGCGCAGCGCTTCGTCGTCATACACGTGTTTTTCGCCGCCGAACAGCGCGTTGATGGTCTCGTGCAGGCCGATGTAGCCCAGCGAGATCGACGCGCGGCCGTTCTTGAAGATATCGGCGATGTTATCGTCGGCCTTGAGCCGCACGCCGCAGGCGCCTTCCATGTACAAGATTGGCGCTACCCGCGCCTTGATGCCTTCCAGCCGGGCGATGCGCGTCATCAGGGCCTTTTTCGCCAGCTGCAGGCGCTGATCCAGCAGCGCCCAGAAGCGCGACTCATCGCCCATCGCCTCCAGCGCGATGCGCGGCAGGTTGAGGCTGATGACGCCGATGTTGTTGCGGCCGTCGTGCACCAGCTCGCCGTCCTGCTCGTAGGTGCCGAGGAAGCTGCGGCAGCCCATCGGCGTTTTGAACGAGCCGGTGACCTTCACCACCTGATCGTAGTTGAGGATATCCGGGTACATGCGCTTGCTGGCGCACTCCAGCGCCAACTGCTTGATGTCGTAGTTCGGATCGCCGTACTGGTGGTTGAGGCCGTCGCGGATGGCGAACACCAGTTTGGGGAACACGGCGGTCTTGCGGTTTTTGCCCAGCCCGGCGATGCGGTTTTTCAGGATCGAGCGCTGGATAAGGCGCGACTCCCAGCTGGTGCCGAGGCCGAAGCCGAAGGTGACGAACGGCGTCTGACCGTTGGCGGTGTGCAGGGTGTTAACCTCGTACTCCAGCGACTGGAAGGCGTCGTAACACTCTTTCTCGGTGCGCGCCATGGCATAGCCTTTGGCGTCCGGGATCTGCCATTCCTCCGCCACCTGCAGGTGTTTGCGGAAGCTCTCGTCGACGAACGGCGCCAGAATTTCATCGATGCGGTTAATGGTGGTGCCGCCATAGATATGGCTGGCGACCTGGGCGATGATCTGCGCGGTCACGGCGGTGGCGGTGGAGATCGACTTCGGCGGCTCGATTTCGGCGTTGCCCATCTTGAAGCCGTTGGTCAGCATGCCTTTCAGATCGATCAGCATGCAGTTGAACATTGGGAAGAACGGCGAGTAGTCGAGATCGTGGTAGTGAATTTCGCCGCGCTCATGGGCCAGCACTACGTCGCGCGGCAGGATGTGCTGCTTGGCGTAGTGTTTGGCGACGATGCCCGCCAGCAGGTCGCGCTGGGTGGGGATCACCTTGCTGTCCTTGTTGGCGTTTTCGTTCAGCAGCGCGCGGTTGCTCTGCTCGACCAGGCCGCGAATTTCCTGGTTCAGGCGGCCGCGCAGCTCGCGCGCCACGTCGCGATCGTGGCGGTATTCGATATAGGCGCGCGCCAGCTGTTTGTACTCGCCGGCCATCAGCTGGTTTTCCACCGCCTGCTGGATCTCGTGGATATCGACGCGCGGCTGCTGCTCCATGCGCTGAGCGACCACGCGGGCGACGGTGGCGCAGTAGTCGGCGTCGACCACGCCCACCGCCAGCGCGGCGCGCTCGATGGCCTGCGCGATGCGCGCTTCGTCAAAAGGTACCTGGCAACCGTCCCGCTTAATCACTACTGGTTTCACGTTGTACTCCTTGTTCCCCGAGGGAGCGTTCATACCCGCCTGGCGTGGCGAGCAACCGTCAAATTTCGCTTATCCACAGGGCAAAGCCGCAGCGCGTAAGGGCTGTGGCGGTGTGTGGATGATTTTGTGGATAACTACTATATATAGGTGTTCGCAATTCTTAATACACTATATATAGATATTGGCGAGATTCTTTTGATGTAGAACAAGGAAAACGGAAGAGCGTGCGCAAGCTGAACAGTCGTCAATCGCTCACTGGCCGATCGCGAAAATGTTCCAGCAGAAAATCGACCCAGACGCGCACCCGCGGCGGCAGATCCGCCGAGGCGTAATAGAGCCACAGCTGCACCGGGCGCGGCCAGCACTCCGCCAGCACCGGCCGCAGCGTGCCCTGCTCAAAGTGCTTGTCGAGGTACCAGCGCGCCAGGTTGACGATGCCCAGCCCGGCCAGCGCCGCATCCAGCAGCATCTCCGGGCGGCTCACCACCAATCGGCCGTTCAGATCCAGCGCCAGCGTTTCGCCCTGATGGCGCAGCTGCCATTTGACGTGGCGGCCGTTGCTGGGGTTGCGGTGCAGCAGGCAGTCGTGCCGCAGCAGATCGTGCGGCGTTTGCGGTTCACCGCGCCGCGCCAGATAGTCGGGCGACGCCGCCAGCGCCATGTGCATCGGGTAGAGCGGGCGCGCCACCAGCCGGCTGTCGGGATCGACCCGGCTGCCGATGCCGACGTCGAAGCCTTCGCCCACCAGATTCACCACCCGGGCATCCAGCGACAGATCGAGATCGATCTGCGGGTAGCGCGCCAGAAATTGCGGGATCAACGGCATCAGCATCTGGCGGCCGAAGCCGGGGATCATGCTGACGCGCACCACCCCGGCCGGCGCCTGCCGCTCGCCGCCGGCGCTTTCCAGCGTTGCCGCCAACGCCTGCCACAGCGGCGCCACCTGCGCCAGCAGCGCTTTGCCCTCGTCGGTCAGCAGCACGTTGTGGGTGTTGCGCTGAAACAGCCGCAGCGCCAGCTTCTCTTCCAGCGCGCGGATATTTTTGCTGACCGCCGCCGGCGTGACGCCCAGCTGGCGGGCGGCGGCGGAGAAATTTTGCGCCTGCGCGGCGGCGAGGAAGGCCGGCAGCAGGCGGTGCACGTCAAAGGGCAGCGACATAGTGGTTGATACTTTCGGTTGAAATTGAAGTGACCTTGAACAGCCTACACCCGAAGCGGCAGAAATGGAAAAATGCCTCATCTTCTTTACGTTCAAGGAATCCTTTATGTCACGCATTTTAGTGTTAACCGCCCACCGCACCCCCGACGAGTCGCGCATCAACCAGGCGCTGATCGAGGCCGTGCGCCCGCTGCCTAACGTGACCGTGCACGAACTGATCCGCACTTACCCGGATTACCGCATCGACGTGGCGCGCGAACAGGCACTGCTGGCAAGCCACGATGCGGTGGTAATGATGTTCCCGTTTTTCTGGTACAGCTCGCCGGCGATCCTGCGCGAATGGCAGGACGCGGTATTAACCTATGGTTTCGCCTACGGCAGCGAGGGCACCAAACTGCACGGCAAGCCGCTGCAATTGGTGGTGAGCACCGGCGGCAACGCGCAGGCTTATACGGCGGAAGGATACAACCGTTATCCGGTGCAGGATCTGCTGCTGCCGTTCCACGCGCTGGCTAACCTGACCGGCATGGATTATCTGCCGCCGCACCTGGTGCAGGGCGTGACCGACATGAGCGATGAGCAGTTGGCGCAAGCGGCCGCCGGGGTGGTGGCGCTGATGGGGACATTGTAGGGCGCAGCGCTCGCTCACTGCGCCCTGCGGGGTCAGTCTTCGAGCAGCCACCACACCGCTTCGAACGGCCGCAGCGTCAGCGCCTGCGGCTGGTCTGCCGAGTCGCTGTAGTTGCTCATCAGCGGGCGCCATTGGGCGGAGGCTTCCACGCCTTCCGCCGCCCAGGCCAGCGGTTCGCGGCTCAGGTTGGCCACCACCAGCAGGCGCTGGCCGTTCCAGCTGCGCTGATAGCACCACAGCGCCGGGTGATCCGGCGCCAGATCCTGATAGTCGCCGTGGGTCAGCAGCGGATACTGCTTGCGCAGGGTGATCAGCTGGCGGTAGGCATAAAACACCGAATCGAGGTCGGCCAGCGCCGCGTCGGCGTTGATCTGCGGGTAGTTCTCGGCGCAGCCGATCCACGGCGTGCCGGTGGTGAAACCGGCGTGCGGCGCGGCGCTCCACTGCATCGGCGTGCGGCCGTTGTCGCGCGATTTGTCCGCCAGGATCGCCAGCAGTTCGGCGTCGCCGCGGCCCTGGGCGCTCAGTTCGGCGTACATGTTCAGGCTTTCCACGTCGCGGTACTGCTCGATGGCGCGGAAGCCGGGGTTGGTCATGCCGATCTCTTCACCCTGGTAGATATAAGGCGTGCCCTGCATGCCGTGCAGCACCATCGCCAGCATTTTGGCGGCCGGCACCCGCAGTGCGCCTTCATCGCCGAAGCGTGACACGATGCGCGGCTGATCGTGGTTACACCAGAACAGCGCGTTCCAGGCGCGGTTATGCATCCCTTGCTGCCAGTGGCGGAAGATCTGCTTTAACTCCACGTAATCCGGCGCCGCCCGCGTCCATTTTTCGCCGTTGGCGTAGTCCACTTTCAGGTGGTGGAAGTTGAAGGTCATCGACAGCTCTTCGCCGCTCTGTGCCGCGTACTGCTGGCAATGCTCAAGCGTGGTGGAAGACATCTCGCCCACCGTCATCAGGCCGCGCGGCTGAAACACGTCGCGGCTCATTTCCTGCAGGAACTCGTGAATGCGCGGGCCGTCGGTGTAGAAGCAGCGGCCGTCACCCTGGCTGTCGGACGGGAAGTCCTGCTGCTTGGACACCAGGTTGATCACGTCGAGACGCAGGCCGTCGACGCCTTTGTCCGCCCAGAACTGACACACTTTCTTCAGCTCTTCGCGCACCGGCGGGTGTTCCCAGTTGAGATCCGCCTGCTCGGCGGCAAACAGGTGCAGATAGTACTGGCCGCTGTCTGCGTGCCACTGCCAGGCGTTGCCGCCGAACTTGGAGCGCCAGTTGTTCGGCGGCGTATCCCCCTCGCCGTCGCGCCAGACGTAGAACTGACGATACGGGCTGTGGCGATCCTGCGCGGCCTTGAACCACGGATGCTCGGTCGAGGTGTGGTTGAACACCATGTCCATCACGATGCGGATGCCGCGCCGGTGGGCGGCGGCGACCAGCTGCTCGAAGTCCGCCATGGTGCCGTAAGCCGGATCGATGGCGCAGTAGTCCGCCACGTCATAGCCGTTGTCCACCTGGGGGGAGACGTAGACCGGCGTCAGCCAGATGGCGTCGACGCCCAGCTCCTGCAGATAGTCCAGCCGCCGGGTCACGCCGGCCAAATCGCCGTAGCCGTTGCCGGTGCTGTCCTGAAAACTCTTCGGATAAATTTGGTAGATGACGCCGTTCTGCCACCAGGGGGTTGGGTTGCTCATAGCTGTATACCTTTGAATCGTGACAACGGGCCCGTACCCTTCATCTTTCAAACTGCAGCGTTGTTGGCTGCTGGCGCTGCACCCCAGTCACTTACTTGAGTAAGCTCCTGGGGATTTGCACCCTTGCCGCCTAGCTGCAGCTCGAAAGCTATAGGGTATTTCTAGCCCCTACATTCATGTTGCGTATTTTGCGTCAATCAAACCGGCAGCTCGCCGCGGGCGGCCTTGCGCTTGTAGACCATGATGGTCAGCACCAGCGGGATGACGATCGCCACCAGAATCGCCAGCGAGTAAATCAGCCAGAACTGCGGCTTGATAGACAGGATGCCCGGCAGGCCGCCGACGCCGATACCGTTGGCCATCACGCCGTCCAGGCCGCAGATAAGGCCTGCGATCGCGGAGCCGATCATCGCGCACAGCATCGGGAAACGGTATTTGAGGTTGATGCCGTACATCGCCGGTTCGGTCACGCCGAGGTAGGCGGAGATCGCCGCCGGCACCGAGATTTCACGCTCGTTGGCCTTGCGGCTGATGATGATGATGCCGAGCACCGCCGAGGCCTGCGCGATGTTGGACAGCGCAATCAGCGGCCACACCGGGGTGCCGCCCATGCTCTGGATCATCTGCATGTCGATGGCCAGCGTGGTCTGGTGCACGCCGGTGATCACCAGCGGCGCATACAGGAAGCCGAACAGCGCGGCGCCCACCGGGGCGAAGCTGCCGGTCATCACCGCTTTCACCGCCCAGGCAACCCCGTCGCCGATCATGCGGCCGAACGGCCCGATCAGCGCGTGCGCCAGGAACACCGCCAGCAGCAGCGAAACCACCGGCACCACCACCAGATAGAGGTAGTCGGGGACGATCTTTTTCAGCCGGGTTTCGATCCAGCCCAGCGCCATGCCCGCCAGGATCGACGGGATCACCTGCGCCTGATAGCCGACTTTCTGGATCACGAACCAGCCGAAGTTCCACACTTCCGGCGTTTGCTGGCCGAGCAGGTAGGAGTTCATCAGCTGCGGCGACACCAGGGTGACGCCCAGCACGATGCCGAGTACCGGGGTGCCGCCCATCTTTTTCACCGTCGACCAGCAGATGGCCACCGGCAGGAACATGAAGATCGCTTCACCGAGCAACCACAGGAAGTCGTAAATGGTTTTCCACGCCGGGTGCATCTGCGCCAGCGTTTGGCCGCCGGACATCGGGATGTCGCCGATCACGTTGCGGAAGCCGAGGATCAGACCGCCGCTGATCAGCGCCGGCAGCAGCGGGAAGAAGATCTCGGCGAAGTGGGAGATGGTGCGCTCGGTCCAGGTCATGTTCTGGCGCGCGGCCACCTTGGCCTGTTCTTTGTCGGCCTCGTTGACGCCGGTGCTGGCGATCAGCGCCTGATAGTAGTCGCCGACGTCGGTGCCGATCACCACCTGGAACTGCCCGGCGTTGGTGAAGCAACCTTTGACCATCGGCAGCTCTTCGATTTCTTTGGGGCTGGCCTTGCTGGGGTCATTGAGGACGAAACGCAACCGGGTAATGCAATGGCTGACGGTGGCGATGTTTTCGCGGCCGCCGACCAAAACAATCAGGCGATCAATATCCTGCTGTTTTACTTTGCTCATTATGGGATACCTGCAGAGGTGTTGGCTGAGTAATGATCAAAGCTTAGTCACTCGAATTTTTTTATGGAATGGGAACGTTCCCGGTTTGGGGCGAGGATCACAAAATGACAAAAAATGGTCGTCTTTTAATCAGGAAAGTTTGCTGGGCACCACCAGGCGGCGGATCCCCTGTTCGCCGTTGAGCTGCGCCAGCAGCTGTTGCGCCGCCAGCAGGCCGGCGCTGCCGTAGCCGAACTCCACCGACAGAGTATCGGGGAACAGGAAGCTGAGCAGCGGGGTGTTGCCGATGGCGCATACCTGAATGGCGCGCGCCGGCTGCTGCTGCAGGTACTTAATCGCCCCCAGGGCGATGCTGTCGGAGGCGCAGATCAGTGCGCTGGTGTGTGTATCAATCACTTCGGCGGCGTGCTGGAAACCGCTCTGGTAGCTCAGCTCGCCCAGCGTGGCGCGCGGCGTGAGCTTGAGGCGCTCGCAGGCGTCGAGATAGGCCTGGTAGCGGCGCTGGCCGGTGGTGGCGTCGCTGAGCTGCACCCCCAGATAGCCGATGTGCCGGTGCCCTTGCCGATACAGGCGATCCATCAGCAGGTTCACCGCGCCGGCGTCGTCGTAGCAGACGGACGAAAAGCCGTCGTATTCGCGCACCATCACCACCATTTTTTCCTGCCACGGTTTGAGCATCGCCGCGGTCAGCCCGGTAAAGCCGAACAGGATCACGCCGTCGACGTTGCGCTGGCGCAGCACGTGCAGGTGCTCCTGCACCAGGCGGGTTTCGAACTGGCTCTCCATCACGATAGGATCGAAACCCTGCTGATACAGCAGCGGCAGCATGGTGCGCACCGCCTGGTTTTCCGACGGTGAATCGAGACGGGAAACGATGATGCCCACCACTTTGTCGCTCTGGCCGCGCATGGCGCGCGCCGACTTGGAGGGGGTAAACCCTTGCTGACGGATCACCGCTTCCACCCGTTCGCGGGTCTGCGGGCTCACGCTGCCTTCGTTGTTCAGCACCCGTGAGACGGTGGATTTGCCTACGCCGCTCAGGCGTGCGATGTCCTTGATGGTCAGCCGGTTTTGCATGGTTTACTTTTCGTTGAGGTGGACAGGCGTAACATAATGGCCTGTAAAACAATGCCCGTCAGCATAGCTCATTTTCCCACGCGGATCTTGAGGCAATACGGGATTGTTGCACTGCGCTGAACGGCCGCTCCTGCCGCTCTGTTTTTCCCTTTACCGGAGGTGATTCCCCATATGGACCCCGACCCGACCGCTTTAGACACTCACTCGGTTCACCGGTAAAACCTTTCCGCCTGGCGCTGCTGTTTTACCGGTGAAGTACATCACGGTAACCGGTGGCGCGCGTTTCGTCGTTCGCTCCTGCTGCTGAAAAAAGAATAAGGATCTGCGTTGGCAGAGGCTTTTTGGCGCACCCGCCATCCGCCCGGCCGATGACGATCCCCGTTTACCCGCTGCCGTGAGGCACCGGGCGACGAGGTGCGAACCATGAAACTGAAAAAACTCCCCCGTCAGCTGCTGGGCCTGTTCGCCCGCGGCCTTCCGCGCCGTTTGGTGCGCCGCGACAGCCTGCTGGACGGCGTCGGCGGCGCTGCGCACGATATGCCGGCCGGCCTGGCGCAACAGCGGCTGGAATGCGCCGCCGCAGAGACGATGCAGCTGTTTGAGCGTTTCCACAGCCACCCGGAAGGCATCACCGCCCATGAGGCGGAGCAGGTGCGCCGGCGCTGCGGTGAGAACGTCATCGACGATCAGCAGAAAGAGGCCTGGTGGCAACACCTCTGGCACTGCTACCGCAACCCGTTCAACCTGCTGCTGACCGCGCTCGGCATGATCTCGTACGCCACCGAGGATCTCACCGGCGCGCTGGTGATCGCGCTGATGGTGCTGATCTCCACGCTGCTGAACTTCATCCAGGAGGCGCGCTCCAACCGGGCGGCCGATGCGCTGAAAGCGATGGTGAGCAACACCGCCACGGTGATCCGCAGCGATGCGCTCACCGGCAAGAGCGAACACGTGGAGCTGCCGATCGCGCAATTGGTGCCGGGCGATATCGTCAAGCTGGCGGCCGGCGACATGATCCCGGCGGATCTGCGCCTGCTGTCGGCCAAGGATCTGTTCATCAGCCAGGCGGCGCTGACCGGCGAATCGCTGCCGGTGGAAAAATCCGCGGCGCCGCAGGCGCTGGCGGCCGATCCGCTCGACTGCCAGAACCTGTGCTTCATGGGCACCAACGTGGTCAGCGGCACCGCGCTGGCGATGGTGATCGGTACCGGCGGCGGCACCTATTTCGGCCAGCTGGCGCAGCGCGTCACCAGCCAGGAGCAGCAGCCGAACGCCTTCCAGAGCGGCATCAGCAAGGTCAGCTGGCTGCTGATCCGCTTTATGCTGGTGATGACGCCGATCGTGCTGCTGATCAACGGCTACACCAAGGGCGACTGGTGGGAAGCGGCGCTGTTCGCGCTGTCGGTGGCGGTCGGGCTGACGCCGGAAATGCTGCCGATGATCGTCACCTCAACGCTGGCCAAAGGGGCGGTGAAGCTGTCGCGCCAGAAGGTGATCGTCAAACGCCTGGACGCCATCCAGAACTTCGGCGCCATGGACATTCTGTGCACCGACAAGACCGGCACCCTGACTCAGGACAAGATCGTGCTGGAGCGCCACACCGATGCGTTCGGCGCCGGCAGCGAGCGGGTGCTGCGCTACGCCTGGCTGAACAGCTTCTACCAGACCGGGCTGAAAAACCTGCTCGACGTGGCGGTGCTGAGCTGCGCGGAGCAGAATCGGCAGCCGGCGGCGTTGCAAAACTACCGCAAGGTGGATGAGATCCCGTTCGATTTCGTGCGTCGCCGCATGTCGGTGGTGGTGGCGAAAGACAACGAGTATCACGAGCTGGTGTGCAAGGGCGCGCTGGAAGAGATGCTGGCGATTTGCAGCCACGTGCGCCACGAAGACGAGGTGATCCCGCTCAGCGAGGCGCTGCTGGCGCGCATTCGCCGCATCACCGACGATCTCAACCAGCAGGGGCTGCGGGTGGTGGCAGTGGCCAACAAGATCCTGCCGGCGCAAACCCACGAATACGGCGTGGCGGACGAGTCGGATCTGATCCTCGAAGGCTACGTCGCCTTCCTCGATCCGCCGAAGGAGAGCACCGCGCCGGCGCTGGCGGCGCTGAAACAGAACGGCGTCACGGTGAAGATCCTCACCGGCGACAACGAGCTGGTGGCCGCCAAAGTGTGCCGGGACGTCGGGCTGGCGGCCGAGCACCTGCTGCGCGGCAGCGAGATCGAGCAGATGGACGACGAGCAGCTGGCCCAGGCGGCGGCGCGCACCACGGTGTTCGCCAAGCTGACGCCGCTGCACAAAGAGCGCATCGTCAAACTGCTGCGCCGCCAGGGGCACGTGGTGGGCTTTATGGGCGACGGTATCAACGACGCGCCGGCGCTGCGTGCGGCCGATATCGGCATCTCCGTCGATTCGGCGGTGGACATCGCCAAGGAGGCGGCGGACATCATCCTGCTGGAAAAAAGCCTGATGGTGCTGGAGCAGGGGGTGATCGAAGGGCGCCGTACCTTCGCCAACATGCTGAAATACATCAAGATGACCGCCAGCTCCAACTTCGGTAACGTGTTCAGCGTGCTGATCGCCAGCGCCTTCCTGCCGTTCCTGCCGATGCTGCCGCTGCACCTGTTGATTCAGAACCTGATGTACGACATCTCGCAGATCGCCATCCCGTTCGATAACGTCGACGACGATCAGATCACCCAGCCGCAGCGCTGGAACTCCGCCGATCTGGGGCGGTTTATGGTGTTCTTTGGGCCGATCAGCTCGATCTTCGACGTGCTGACCTTCAGCCTGATGTGGTGGGTATTCAAGGCCAATACGCCGGAAATGCAGACGCTGTTCCAGTCCGGCTGGTTCGTGGAAGGGCTGCTGTCGCAAACGCTGATCGTGCACATGATCCGCACGCGCAAAATTCCGTTTATCCAGAGCCGCCCGTCCTGGCCGCTGTGCATCATGACGCTGGCGGTGATCGCCACCGGCATCGGCCTGGTGTTCTCGCCGCTGGCCGGCTTCCTGCAGTTGCAGGCGCTGCCGCTCGGTTACTTCCCGTGGCTGGTGCTGATCCTCGCCGGTTACATGGTGCTGACCCAGTGCGTGAAAGGCTGGTTCGTGCGCCGCTACGGCTGGCAATAACCCGTTCGCCCCCTCCGGCGGGGAGGGGGCAACTGTGATCCCGCCCGCTTTTTCACCGCAATGGTTGGACATCTGTTCTGGGCTGAGTCTTTATCTACAGCGTTGGCTGTTTTCCCCTGCGCCTTTCAAACCAACGCGTTGTTGTTTATCGCCTAGCGGTGGTTTGAAATTCATTGGGGATATTTTGTTTTTTTCCTCTGAGGAATTTCCGATGCACAGACCTTTCCGTTATACGCTACTGGCTTCATCGTTATGGTTTTCCTGCGGCGCGCTGGCGCAGCCGGCCGGCGATCTGCCGCTGATGCCCTGGCCGCAGCAGGTGGAAGTGACGCAACCGGCGGGCAAGCTGGTGCTGGATCACCGTTTGTCTCTGACGCTGCAGGGCGACGATCTGGGCGACGCGCTGCCGCGCTGGCGCCAGCGCATCGAACTGCAGACCGGCTGGACGCTGGCGCCGATGGAAGAAGCGAACGGCGCGGCGATCAAGGTGGTGATCAAGGACCGGGTGGCGGCGCAGCCGCTGCCGGGCAGCGATGAGAGTTACCGGCTGGCGGTCACGCCGCAGGGCGCCACGCTGACCGCCAACACGCGTTTCGGCGCGCTGCGCGGCATGGAGACCCTACTGCAGCTGCTGCAGACCGACGGGCAAAATACCTTCCTGCCGCTGGTGGATATCCGCGACGTGCCGCGTTTTCCGTGGCGCGGCGTGCTGCTGGATTCGGCGCGTCATTTCCTGCCGCTGCCGGACATTCTGCGCCAGCTCGACGGCATGGCGGCGGCCAAGCTTAACGTGTTCCACTGGCACCTGACCGACGATCAGGGCTGGCGCTTTGCCTCCGAGCATTATCCCAAGCTGCAACAGCAGGCCAGCGACGGCCAGTTCTATACCCGCGAGCAGATGCGGCAGGTGGTGGCTTACGCCACGGCGCGCGGCATTCGCGTGGTGCCGGAGATCGACATGCCGGGGCACGCCTCCAGCATTGCGGTAGCCTATCCCGACCTGATGAGCGCGCCGGGGCCGTATCGGATGGAGCGCGAGTGGGGCGTGCATAAGCCGACGCTCGATCCGACCCGCGACGAGGTGTATCAGTTTGTTGACACGATCGTCGGCG
The DNA here is from genome assembly GCF_029962605.1 of Serratia sarumanii. NCBI lineage: Bacteria > Pseudomonadati > Pseudomonadota > Gammaproteobacteria > Enterobacterales > Yersiniaceae > Serratia > Serratia sarumanii. Next base: position 466,998 of record NZ_CP124750.1, read on the forward strand.
AGCTGGCGGCGATCTTCCCCGATCCTTATCTGCATATCGGCGGCGACGAGGTGGACGCCAGCCAGTGGCGGGCGTCGCCGTCGATTCAGGCGTTTATGCAGAAGAACGGGCTGGCGGATACCCATGCGCTGCAGGCCTACTTCAACCAGAAGCTGGAAAAGATCCTCGAGAAGCACCAGCGGCAGATGGTCGGCTGGGACGAGATCTATCATCCGTCGCTGCCGCGCTCGATCGTCATTCAGTCCTGGCAGGGGCAAGACTCGCTGGGCGCCAGCGCGCAGGACGGCTATCAGGGCATTCTCTCCACCGGTTTCTACCTCGATCAGCCGCAAAGCACCGCCTATCACTACCGCGATGAAATTCTGCCGCAGCCGCTGGGGGTCGAGACGGCGGTGCAGCCCGGCGAGCAGGCGCAAAGCTGGCGTTTCAGCATGCCGCGCCTGAAGGGCAGCGCGGTGGAAGGCAGCTTCACGCTGATCGAGGGCAAGCAGGGCTGGCGCGGCTTTATCGATTTCAACGGCAAGTCGCGCCGCGCGGTGCACGACATCGTCTGGCGCACGCCGCAGCAGGTGACGTTCCGCGTCGATACCTGGATGGGCGACACGCGGCCGGTGTTCACGCTGCAGCAGGACAAGCTCAGCGGCTATACGTTAGTCGGCAACGTGCGTTACCCCACCCGCGGCGACAAGCTGGCGGCGGTGCCGGCGGGCAAGATGCCGGTGGTGCCGGACGAGAAAGGGCAGGCCAACATTCTCGGCGGTGAAGCGGCGCTGTGGGCGGAAAACGTGCGCGCGCCGCTTCTCGATCTCAAGCTGTGGCCGCGCGCCTTCGCGGTGGCGGAGCGGCTGTGGTCGGCGCAGGACGTCACCGACGAAAACAACATGTACCGGCGGCTGGCGGCGATCGACGCCTGGTCGGTGGTGTCGGTCGGCCTACAGCAGCACGCGGAAACGGCGCGCGAATTCACCCGATTGAGCAACAGCGTGCAGATCGTGCCGCTGCAGATCCTGGCCGAGGCGGTGGAGCCGGCGCAGTATTACACCCGCCAGCACCTGAAGTTCCAGGCCGGCAACTATCACCAGTTCGAACCGCTGAACCGCTTTGCCGATGCGCTGCCGCCGGAGAGCGGCGCGGTACGTGAGATGCATGCCCAGGTCGCGGCCTTGTTGAAGGATAAGCGCGATAAGGCGGCGGCGCAGGCGCTGCGCGAACGGCTGCAGCGCTGGCAGGCGAACGCCGCGGCGCTGCAGACGGCGATCGCGGGCAACCGCACGCTGCGCGATCTGGCCCCGGTGGCGCAGGACGTCGATGCCTTGGCTACGCTGGGCTTAATGCTGCTGGATCGCCATCAGCAGGACAAACCGCTGAACCGGGCCGAGGCCGAACAAGCGCAGCGCCAGCTGGATGCGGCGGCGCAGACGCGCGACGAGGTGGTGATTGCGGCGGTGTACCCGCTGGAGGCGCTGCTGCGGGGGTTGCAGGAGCAATGAGGCGGACGGGCTCGTGTGAGCCCGGATCCCTACAGCTGCAGCGGCGGCAACTGGGTGAAAATGCTGACCAGCCCTTCGCCCCAGCCCTTGCGGATGGCGCTGAAGTACGGATGGTCTTCGGTAATGCGGTATTGCCGGGCATGGCTGAAGCTGTCGCGCGGGTAGATCATCACGTCGAGCGGCAGCCCGACGGACAGGTTGCTGCGCAGGGTCGAATCCAGTGAAATCAGCGCGCATTGCATCGCTTGTTCCAGCGGCGTGTCGTAGTGCAGCACCCGGTCGATGATCGGTTTGCCGTATTTGCTTTCGCCTATCTGAAAATAGGGCGTGTCGCGGGTGGCTTCGATAAAGTTGCCTTGCGGGTAGATATGGAACAGCCGCATCTCTTCCCCGCTAATTTGGCCTCCGAGCAGCAGGTTACAGCTGAAGTCGGTGGTGCTGCCGCTTTGCTGCGCCTCGCTGTCGCGCTGGATCACCTCGCGCACCGTTTCCCCCACCAGCGTGGCGGCGTCGTAGAGGCTGGGAGCGTTGAGCAGGTTGGGGCGTTCGGCGTCCTTGCTGCGGTGCAACAGCAAACTGATGATGCTCTGGGTGGTCGCCAGGTTGCCGGCGCTTTGCAGCACCAGCGTGCGATCGCCGTCCTGTTGGAACACGTGCAGTTTGCGGAAGGTGGAAATATGGTCCACCCCGGCGTTGGTGCGCGAATCGGACGCAAAGACCAGCCCGGACGACAAACGCATGGCCACACAGTAGGTCATACTACAATCCCTCAAAACAAGACCGGCACGCCGCCAACGCGCAGCGTGCCCGAAACATTTTCCATCGGCAAGCGGCTACTGGCCGGTTGGCATCATTTGTACGGCGGCGATGGCGCTCATGTCTTCGCAGCCGCCGCCCAATCGCATGCCGCGCACCGGGCAGGCGTCCAGATAATCGATGCCGACCGCCAGCTTAAGGTGCTGATTCGGCATGCGCGTATTGTTGGTCACGTCGAAGCTGTGCCAGCGTTCCTCCACCCACACTTCCGCCCAAGCATGGGTGGCGACATGGGTCGAGTCTTCGCTGTACAGGTAGCCGCTGACGTAGCGCGCCGGGATGTTCAGGCTGCGGCAGCAGCTCAGGAAGACATGCGTATGATCCTGACACACGCCGCTGCCGGCGGCGAAAGCCTCGGCGGCGCTGTCGGTCACGCGCGTGGAGCCAGGGCTGTAAGGCATTTTCAGCAGCAGTTCGCCCATCAGATGTTCCAGGCCGCTCAGCACCGCCTGCGGTTGATGATAACGCAGGGCGAAGGCCTGAATGGCGTCATCGGGTTGAGTCAGCGGGCTATGGCGCAGAAATACCAGCGGCGACAGATGCCCGAGCGCCCGATCTTCGACGCCGTCTTCAATCTCCACTTCCCCGAGCACCCGAATGGTGATGGCCTGATGCGGTTCATCAAGCGTCAGCACGTGCAGTACGTTGCCGAAGGCGTCGGTGGTGCGCACCGCGTCATCCGGCAACGACAGTTGCCAGGAGAGGATGCGCTGATGGGGCGAATCCTGCGGCGTCAACCGCAGATATTGGGTGCTGCGCTGCACCGGCTGGGCGTAGCGATAATGGGTGTTGTGCTCAATATTCAGTTTCATTGCGCCTCCAGATAAGTGTGATGGATGCTTTCGGCGATGCCGTTCACCTGGCCGAGAAAGGCGCTCAACCACTCGCCCAGGCCGATCTTGTTCAGGTCCTTCATGCTGCTGAAGCGCAGCTCGGCATGCAGGGTGTGCGCCAGACGTCGCGGTTGGTTGGCGCCGCCGCCGATCAGTTCCAATTGCTGCACCATGTCGCCGACGCAGGCCAGCAGTGAACGCGGGATTTCATTGCGCAGAATCATCAGTTCGGCGATGGTCTCGCGGCTCAACGGCTGCTTGTAGATGCTGTGGTAGGCTTCGCGCGCGCTCACCGCCCGCAGCAGCGTGTCCATGCGGTAATATTCGCGCACCGGGTCGCCGTCGATGTCCATCAGCGTGTTCTTCACCTCCAGCAGACGGGCGGTGCCGTCGGCCCGCTCCAGCAGGGTGCCGAGACGGATAAAGCGCATGGCGTCGCTGCGCAGCAGCGTGCCGAACATGGCGCCGCGAAACAGATGGGCGCGCTCCTTCACCCAGTCGAAGAAGGCATCGGCGCCCACCGAGCCGATGCCCTGGCGGCGGATCAGTTTCATCTCTATCCAGGTGGCGTTGATGCACTCCCAGACTTCGGATGACAGGCTGCCGCGCACCGCGTGGGCGTTGTTCCAGCCCATTTGCAGGCAGCTGAAGATGCTGCTGTGGTTACGGTTGTCGAGCGCGAAGAAACTGACCAGATTGGGCATCGTCAATTCCGGGTAGGCGGCGGCATACAGCTGGCCGGTGCCGGTCAGGTTGAGCGGCACCTGCAGATCCTGATCGCCGCCGTCGCGGATCGGCATCATCGACAGCTTGTTGGTGACGTCCAGCACCCGGGCGATGCTTTCCGCCCGCTCCAGATAGCGGGCCATCCAATAGAGTTCACTGGCGGTGCGGCTCAGCATAGGTCGTCCTCCAATACCCAGGTGTCCTTGGTGCCGCCGCCCTGCGACGAGTTCACCACCAGCGAACCTTCCGCCAACGCCACCCGGGTCAGGCCGCCGGGCACCAGGCGGATCTCCGCGCCGCTGAGGGCGAACGGCCGCAGATCGATATGCCGCGGCGCCAGACCATCGTTGACGAAGGTCGGGCAGGTGGACAGCGCCAGCGTGTTTTGCGCAATGTAATTCTGCGGGCGAGACAGCAGCAGAGCGCGGAAGCGGGCGAGCTCGTCCTTGCTCGCCGTGGGGCCGATCAACATGCCGTAGCCGCCGGCGCCGTGCACCTCTTTCACGACCATCTGTTCGAGGTTGGCCAGCACATACGACAGTTCGTTTTTATGTCGGCACTGCCAGGTTGGCACGTTGTTGAGGATCGGTTCCTCTTGCAGGTAGAAGCGCACCATATCCGGCACGTAGGGGTAGATCGATTTGTCGTCGGCCACGCCGGTGCCGATGGCGTTGGCCAGCACCACATTGCCGGCGCGATACACCGACAGCAGCCCCGGTACGCCGAGCATCGAGTCCGGCCGAAACGCCAGCGGATCGAGGAAGGCGTCGTCCACCCGACGATAGATCACGTCCACTTTGCACGGCCCGGCGGTGGTGCGCATGAAGACCGCGCCGTCCTTGACGAACAGATCGGCGCTTTCGACCAGCTCCACCCCCATCTGCTGCGCCAGGAAACTGTGCTCAAAATAGGCGCTGTTGAAGCGGCCCGGCGTCAGCACCACCACGGTGGGATCGTTGATGGGCGAGCTTTCGCGCAGCGTTTGCAGCAGGTGCGACGGGTAGCGCTCCACCGGCGCGATGCGTTGCCGGGCGAACAGTTCCGGATAGAGACGCATCATCATTTTGCGGTTTTCCAGCATGTAAGAGACGCCGGACGGGGTGCGCAAGTTATCTTCCAGCACGTAGTATTGGCCGTCGCTGTTGCGGACCATGTCCACGCCGACGATATGCGCATAGATATCGCGATGCAGATCAACGCCTTGCATACAGGGTTGATACTGATCGTTGGCCAGCACCTGCTCCGCCGGAATGAGGCCGGCCTTCAGAATATGCTGCTGGTGGTAAATGTCATGCAGGAAGGCATTGAGCGCCTGTACGCGCTGGCGAATGCCGCGATCGAGCATCGCCCATTCGACGGCCGGAATAATGCGCGGCACGCTGTCGAACGGGATCAACCGCTCAGCGCCGTCATCGTCGCCGTAGACGTTGAAGGTGATGCCCACCCGGTGAAACAGCAGCGCAGCCTCTTCCCGCTTGCGTTGCACGGCCTGGTGATCGGCCTGCTGCAGCCATTGCCAGTAGGCGTCGTAGTGGCCACGGTGTTTTCCCTCAGCCAGAAGCATCTCATCAAAAAACGGTGAAGCGGAAAGATTGATATTCAGCATCGTCACCTCGTCGACATTGCAGGCTGTCAATCAATCGAGCATAAAACGTGCCAAGGCGATAACGGGCGAAAATGGCGCAGAGCGAGGCTGCCGCGGCGAAAAACGCCCGTTCGCGGTGCAGGTTTGGCGTGACGACGCCTTAATATAGGGCGAAAAGGCGGCGGCGGTGAGCGCTAAAGGCGCAGGGACGGCAGGCTGTCGGGGCAGAGCAGAAATAAAAACGGCCAGTCTGCACTGGCCGTGATGCGCGTGACCGTCGATTAACGACGCACGGCGATGGCTTCGATTTCGATCTTCACGTCTTTCGGCAGACGCGCCACTTCCACGCAGGAGCGGGCCGGGAACGGCGCGCTGTGCTCGGTGAAGAAGGCTTCGTACGCGGCGTTGACGGTGGCGAAGTCGTTCAGATCTTTCACGAACACGGTGGTTTTCACGATGTCGGCAACGATCAGGCCGGCGGCTTCGACGATCGCTTTGACGTTTTCCAGCGACTGGCGCGCCTGAGCGGCCACGTCGTCGGCGACGGCGCCGGTTTTCGGATCGACCGGGATCTGGCCGGAAGTGATGATCATGCTGCCCAGATCAACGCCCTGCACGTAAGGACCAATGGCTGCCGGGGCGAGTTCAGTGCTGATATTACGTGACATGTTTTCTCCTGATAGACCCGTTGTCTTTCACGCCGCTGCGCGGTCGGCCGCAGCTTGAAATTCGGTGGGTAGCAACGTGGGTAGAGTTATTTTCAGGCACCCATTATAGGGAGTGACGCGCAGATTAACAGCGCCGCTCCCGCTAAAAGGGCAGAATTCAGTCGGCCTGCAACACCACCTGATGCTCGAACTCTTTCTCGCAATAGCGGCACTTCAGGTGCACTTCGCCGTCGCGCGGCTTCACGCTGAAGCTCGACGCCACCGGCTCGCTGCGGCTGATGCAGTTGCTGTTCGGGCAGGTCAGCACCCCGTCGATGTGGTCAGGCAGGCTGAGGGTCAGCTTGCGCACCACTTCGTAGTTATCGATGCGGTTTACCGTGGCCTTCGGCGCGTACATCGCCAGCTGGTTGGCCTGCTGCTCGGTCAGGAAGGTGTTCTCGATCTTGATCAGATCCTTGCGGCCCAGCGCGTTGGAGGGCAAGTTCAGGCCAATGGTGATGCGCTGGTCGGTGGCGGTCAGTTTGAACAGCGTCAGCAGTTTGAAACCGATCTGCGCCGGAATGTGGTCGATCACCGTGCCGCATTTGATCGCTTCGACCTGCAGTTTGTTGTCGTGAGTCATGGCGGTTCCCCCTTAAAGAGCCAAATCTGCGTTAAGCACCAGCGCCAGCAGCGCCTGGCGGGCGAAGATGCCGTTGCCCGCCTGCTGGAAGTAGTAGGCATGCGGCGTTTTATCCACGTCGGTGGCGATCTCGTCGATGCGCGGCAGCGGGTGCAGCACCTTGAGGTTGGCGCGCGCGCCGGCCAGATCCGCGGCGCGCAGCACGAACTGCGCTTTCACGTTGGCGTACTCGGAAGGATCGAGGCGCTCTTTCTGTACCCGGGTCATGTAGAGAATATCCAGTTCCGGCACCACTTCTTCAATGCTGCTGTGCAGGCTGTACTCGATGCCTTTCTCTTCCAGCATTTTCAGGATGTAGGCCGGCATCGCCAGCGCGTCCGGGGCGATGAAGTAGAAACGGTTGCCTTCGAACTTGGCCAGCGCCTGGGTGAGCGAGTGCACGGTGCGGCCGTACTTCAGGTCGCCGACCATGGCGATGCTGAGGTTGCTCAGGCGACCCTGGGTTTCCTGGATGGTGAACAGATCCAGCAGGGTCTGGGTCGGGTGCTGGTTGGCGCCGTCGCCGGCGTTGAGCACCGGCACGTTGCCGGAGAACTCCGAGGCCATGCGCGCCGCGCCTTCCTGCGGGTGGCGCATCACGATGGCGTCCACGTAGGTGCTGATCACCGAGATGGTGTCGGCCAGGGTTTCGCCTTTCTTGCCGAGCGAGGTGTTGCTGCCGTCGGCGAAACCGACTACCGAGGCGCCGAGGCGGTGCATCGAGGTCTCGAACGACAGGCGGGTACGGGTCGAGGCTTCGAAGAAGCAGCTGGCGATCACCTTGTGTTTCAACAGTTCCGGCTGCGGGTTGGCTTTCAGACCGGCGGCGGTGCGCAGCACCAGCTCCAGATCCTCGCGGCTGAGATCGTTAATAGAGATGATGTGTTTGTGATACAGCGGGTTGGCCATTTTTCACTCCTCCTCGACGCGTGCCCGTGGCGCGGGACTTTGGGATATTCTCAAGGCAAAAAAAAGCCCCTCAATGAGGGGCTTGAAACGATCGGTTTAGCAACAGGAGAAACAACGGCAGCTGGCCGCCGATAGGCAGTCGGTTTTGTCGATTGCGGCTAACAAAACAAACGTCGTTTTTCATGCTTTCTCCTGGCAAATTGTGGCGCATTATACTCGCGCTTTTCGCCACTGCAAGCGTTAAAACGCCGTTTTTTGCCGCCCCGCAATCGATTGGCCGGCGATGGCCGCCCGCCGGCTATTTGCTGACGCGATCGTAGTAGACCATGTCGGCGTTCAGCCCCTGCTGGTAGCCTTTGACGTTGTCGCGCAGCACCACTTCGGTTTTGGCCTGATCGATAAACACGTACGGCGAACTGCGCTGCAGTTCCTGCTGCATGGCGGTATACAGCGCGCGGCGCTTGGCCGGATCGGCTTCGGCCAGCGCCGCCAGAGTCTGCTGGTTCAACTGCGGGATCTGCCAGCCGTTCAGCCCGGCCACCGTGCTGCTTTTGCCGTCGTTGTAGGCGAAGGCGCTGGCGTTGGAGTGGGCGTCGAAGTAATCCGGGATCCACAGGCGGATCGCCGCCTGATGCTGCCTGGCGCGCACGCGGGAGTAAACCTGGCTGCCCGCAGCCGGCAGCAGCTCGACCTTCACGCCAGCGGCGGCGAAGCTGCCCTGCAGAGCCTGCGCGATGGTGATGAACGGCGGTTTGTTCTCTACGTCCAGCGTAAAGGTGGCGTGGGTGATGCCTGCCTTGGCCAGGATGGCTTTCGCCTTGGCCGGATCGTAGCTGAACGGGTTGGTCTCCAGCGCGCCCGGCAGCCCGACCGGCAGGAAGCTCTGGTGCACGAAGTATTGGCCCTTCAGCAGATCCTTCGTGATGCCCTGATAATCCACCAGATAGCGCGCCGCTTCCCAGAAGGCCGGGTTGTTCAGCAGCGGATTGGCGCCGTTGCCGGTGTTGAACACCAGGTAGTTTTGTTCGGCGGACGGGATCTCCAGCACCTTGACGCCCGGTTGGTTTTTCAGCGTGTCGGTCTGATCGGCGCCCAGTTCGCGGGCGATATCGGCGTCGCCCTGCTGGATCAGCAGGCGGCGGGTGGCCGGATCCGGCACGTTTTTAATGATGATGTTTTTCAGCTGCGGCTTGTCGCCCGGCGTGGTGGGGTTGGCGTCCAGCACGATCGCCTGATGCGGCTGATAGACGCGCATCTTGAACGGGCCGCTGCCGGCGGAGTGCATTTTCAGCCAGGCGTTGCCGAAGTCGCCGTCTTTGACGTTGGCCAGCGCCGCCTTGCTGTCGACGATCGAGGCGATCGGCGTCGAAAGAATATTCAGCGCCACCGCCGGGCTGACGTCCGCCGTCCAGCGCAGCTGCACCGTATGTTCGTCGATCTTCTTCAGCTGCGCGTCGATGTTGTCCGGCTGCCAGCCGAGCACGTTGAGGATGAACGCCGGCGACTTGTTCATCTTGACCGCGCGGCTGTAGGAAAAGATCACGTCGTCGGCGGTCAGCGGGTTGCCGGAGGCGAACGCCGCCTGCGGCCGCAGTTTCACCGTCAGCGTTTTGGCCGCCGCATCGCTCTGCCAGCTTTCCGCCAGCACCGGCGCTACCTTGGCCGGATCGTCGCGATCCGCCTGCACCAGCCGCTGATACAGGCTGGGCACCGTCTGGATGCTGGAGAGTTCGTTGGCTTCCGCCGGATCGAGGCTGACGATGTCATCCAGCGATTGCACCACCACCAGCGTATTCGGCGGCGTGGCGGCTAACGCGGCGGCGGGCAGGGCGGTGAGCAGGAACAGCGGCAAGAGTTTGGCTTTCATCGGTGTGTATCCCCTGAAGGCGCCGCAGGGCGACGCTGAGAACGGTTTGTTATCGTTGGTTTTTACGGCGCGGGCGCCGTCGGCCTGTCACGGTAGAGCCTTTGCCGGCGGTGAGCAAAGGTCAATCCGCTATTTGATATTCCTGGAATATATTAGCCGCCCTGGCCGGGGGCGCCAGGGCGGAGGGGAGGGCGGTCAGAGGGTTTCGCTCAGGGTGGCGACCAGCACCGCCTTGATGGTGTGCAGCCGGTTTTCCGCCTGATCGAACACCACGCTGTGCGCCGACTCGAACACTTCGTCGGTCACTTCCATGCCGCCGTGCAGATCGTACTGCTGCGCCATCTGCTTGCCGAGCGTGGTTTGATCGTCGTGGAACGCCGGCAGGCAGTGCAGAAACTTCACGTTCGGGTTGCCGGTCAGCTTCAGCATCGCCATGTTGACCTGATACGGCCGCAGCAGCGCGATACGCTCCTGCCAGGTCTCTTTCGGTTCACCCATCGACACCCACACGTCGGTGTAGAGGAAGTCGGCGTCTTGCACCCCTTCGGCGATGTCTTCGGTCAGGGTGAGTTTCGCGCCGGTTTGCTGCGCCAGCGCCTGGCATTCGGCCACCAGCTCCGGCTGTGGCCAGCAGGCCTTCGGCGCCACCAGCCGCAGATCCATGCCCGCCAGCGCGGCGGCTTCCAGCAGCGTGTTGCCCATGTTGTTGCGCGCGTCGCCGACGTACGCCAGCTTCACTTCACTCAGCGCCTTGCCCGGCAGGTGTTCCTGCACGGTGAGCAGGTCCGCCAGCAATTGGGTAGGGTGAAACTCGTCGGTTAGGCCGTTCCACACTGGCACGCCGGCGTGCTGCGCCAGGGTTTCCACCAGCGCCTGGCCGTAGCCGCGATACTGAATACCGTCGTACAGGCGGCCCAGCACCCGGGCGGTGTCTTTCATCGACTCCTTATGGCCGATCTGGCTGCCGCTCGGGCCGAGGTAAGTGACCTGCGCGCCCTGATCGAATGCGGCAACTTCGAAAGAGCATCGCGTGCGGGTCGAGTCTTTTTCGAAGATGAGCGCAATGTTTTTGCCCTGCAGCCGGCGCTGTTCCTGCCCCTGCTTCTTGGCCTGCTTCAGATCGGCCGCCAGTTTCAGCAGCGCCTGCAGCTCGGCGGGGGTGAAATCCATTAACCTCAGAAAGTGACGTTGGTAGAACGCATTGCCGGTGCTCATAGTCCGATTCCCTGATTGCTTAATTGAATTAAAATTCACTTTATATGTATGAATATTCAAATTCAACCCCGGCGAGGAAATCTTTCACGTTTATCGTGGAAGCAACGTCGGCGGTGTGTGAAAATAGAAGGAATGAAGGCCATTTGACTTGAGGATATAGGCATGGCAAACCGCGAATTGCTGGAAGAACAACGTGAAGAGACCCGCCTGATCATCGAAGAACTGCTGGAAGACGGCAGCGATCCGGACGCGCTCTACACCATCGAGCACCATCTGTCCGCCGAGAAATTTGAGGTTCTGGAGCAGGCCGCCGTTGAGGCCTTCAAGCTGGGCTACGAAGTGACCGACGCCGAAGAGCTGGAAGTGGAAGACGGTTCGATGGTGATGTGCTGCGACGTGATCAGCGAAGTCGGCCTGAACGCCGAGCTGATCGACGCCCAGGTCGAGCAGCTGGTGGCGCTGGCGGAACGCTGCGGCGTCAACTACGACGGCTGGGGCACCTACTTCGAAGATCCGAACGGTGAAGACGGTGAGGATGACGAAGACGGCGACTACATCGACGAAGACGACGACGGCAAACGCCACTGATTAACCCCGCTTATTCACTTGGGCCGGTTCTCGCCGGCCCCTGATAAACGCCATGACATACCAATCCCTGTTAGCCCCGATTTTAAGCTTCCTGCACTGTGAAACCCCCGACGCCTGGATCGACGCCGCGCGCCGTCCGGAAAACCTGCAGCTGTTGCTGACCGACCACCTGGTGTGCGAGCTGAAAGCCGCGCAGACCGGCATGTGGCTGATCCGCCGTTACGTGGCGGACAAAGAGAGCGGTGACGCGCTGTTGGCGCTGCTGCGCCCTTACGAGGCGTTTCTGCACGAAGCGCAGGGCGCGCCGGACACGCTGTTTCGTCAGGGCCAGTTCACCCGCAAGATCCTGCCGAAAAACGGCTCGGCCTACGGCCAGGATCTGGCGGATCGCATGGTGCTGTTGATCAAGGAAGAGTTGCATCACTTCTCGCAGGTGCTGGAGATCATGCAGGCGCGTGGGATCCCGTATCGCAAGATCACCGCCAGCCGCTACGCCAAGGGCATGATCCGCGAGATCCGCACCCACGATCCGGCGACGCTGATCGACAAACTGATCTGCGGCGCCTACATCGAAGCGCGATCCTGCGAACGCTTCGCCAAACTGGCGCCGCACCTGGACGACGAGCTGAACCGCTTTTACGTCTCGCTGCTGCGATCCGAAGCGCGCCACTATCAGGACTACCTGACGCTGGCCGAGCAGATCGCCGGCGGTGACATCAGCGAACGGGTGGCGCATTTCGGCCGCCTCGAGGCTGAGCTGATCCTGTCGCCGGACAGCGAACTGCGCTTTCACAGCGGCGTGCCCGCCGCCGCCTGACGTTGAGGCGCGCCCTTACTGCGGCGCGCCCAGCAACAGATCCACCGCCTTTTCCGCCAGCATGATGGTCGGTGCATTGGTGTTGCCGCTGGTGAGCTGCGGCATCACCGAGCAGTCGATCACCCGCAGCTGCTCAAATCCGTGCACCCGCAGCTGCGGATCGGTCACCGCGTCCTGGGGCGACGGCCCCATGCGGCAGCTGCCCACCGGGTGATACACCGTCTTGCAGAAGTTGCGTACGAACTCTTCCAGCTGCGCTTCGTCGCGCGTCCACTCCGGCTGCGGCATCAGCAGATTTTTGATCAGCGGCTTCAGCGCCGCGGTTTGCAGGAAATCCAGGCCGAACTTCACCGCGCGCACGCTGCCGGCCAGATCGTCCGGGTGGCCGAGGTAGTTGGCGTGCAGCTTGACCGGATCGCGCGGGTTGCTGCTGCGCAGCAGCACTTCGCCGCGCGCCTTCGGCTGCAGGTAGCCGACCTTGAGCGTGAAGCCGTGAATGTTCGGCAGCGGCTCGCCGGGCACGTCGTCCCAGCTGTCCAGCAGCGGCAGGAAGTGGATCTGCACGTCCGGCCGGCCGTCGCCCTGGCTGTCGGTGAAGGCGGCGCCTTCCAGCACGTTGGATGAGAGCACGCCGCTGCGAAACGCCAGCCACTGCGCGCCGTGGCTCAGCGCCTGCAGGCCGCGATCGGCGCCGAACAGGCTGATCGGCTCGCGGGTGCTGACGTTGATCGACATGTGCAGGTGGTCGTGGAAGTTTTTGCCCACCGGCAGATCCGCCCGCACCTCAATGCCCAGCTGTTGCAGGTGGTCGCGCGGGCCGATGCCGGACAGCATCAGCAGCTTCGGCGAACCGACCGCGCCGGCGCTGACGATCACCTCTTTGGTGGCGCGCGCGGTGACTTCCGCGCCGCCGTTCTGGCTGTAGACCACGCCGGTGGCGACGTTGCCCTCGAAGGTCAGCCGGTGCGCCAGGGCGTTCAGTTTCACCACCAGCCGCCGTTCGTCGCGCACCGCCTTCAGGTAGGTGCGGGCAGTGCTGGCGCGTTCGCCGTTGTGGGTGGTGGTTTGGTAGAAACCGACCCCGTGCTGGCTGTCGCCGTTGAAGTCGTTGCGGTAGGGCAGGTTCAGCTCCTGGCCGGCGCGGATAAACGCCATGCTGAGCGGGTGGCGGTAGCGGTTTTCGCTGACCGGCAGCAGCCCGTCGGCGCCGTGGTAGTCGTCCGACAGGCTTTCATTGGCCTCGGCGCGTTTGAAGTAGGGCAGCACCTCGCGGTAGCTCCAGCCGGTGCAGCCGTAGCGTTCGGCCCAGTCGTCGTAGTCCTGCGGCTGGCCGCGCAGGTAGATCATGCCGTTGACCGAGCTGCTGCCGCCCAGCACCTTGCCCTGTGCGATCTGCATGCGGCGGTTGTTGGCGTGCGGTTCCGGCTCTGTCTCGTAGGGCCAGCTCTTTTTGGCGATGATCTTGGCCACCCCGGCCGGCATCTTGATGAACAGGTTATTGTCGTCGCCGCCGGCTTCCAGCAGCAGCACCCGCGCCGGGGTGCGGCGGATCAGCTGCGCCGCCAGCACGCAGCCGGCGGAACCGGCGCCGACGATGATGTAATCAAAGGTATTTTCCGACATGACAGCTCTCCGTGCGCGATTGGGATACTGGCAGAGTAACGCGGGGGAAAAAGCGGTCAATTTGCGATCGTTAATTTATTAACGAACTTCACATTAAATTTACATCGTGGTTTTTAACGTCAGTTTATCTGCTTGAAAAACGGCGTTATAGCGAATTTTACTGATTGATTGCGATATTAATAAAATGGCGCAGCAAGCTGCGCCATGATAGAGAGGCGGGGGCGATTACAGCGTTTTCAGCATGGTGACTTCGCAATCGACGTGGCCGGTAGCGCCCATCGCGTGGTCGATGTGTTCGAAGCCCAGGTGTTCGTACAGCGCAACGGCCTGCGTCAGGCTGGCGGTGGTCTCGAGGTAACAACAGCGGAAGCCGTGCTGGCGGGCGAAATCCAGCGCCTGCAGCGCCAGGCGTTTCGCCAATCCCTTGCCGCGCAACACCGGCAGGAAATACATCTTCTGCAATTCGCAAATATCGTCTGCGCCGCCCTGCAGCGGCGCGATGCCGCCGCCGCCGGCGACCTGGCCGTCCACCTCGATCACCCAGTAAGCGCTGCGCGGCAGGCTGTAGAGCTGATACAGGGCGTCCAGATTGGGATCGGAGACGGTATAGCCTTTATCCGCCGTCAGGCCGTGCTCGGCGGAGACTTCGCGAATGACGTGAGCAATGGCGGTATTGTCTTCCGCCGTGATGGAGCGCACCAGCAGGCGCGCCGGGGTTGCTGTTGTCATGTTTACACTCGCCATTGAAAGAGACCACGTTCGTTTTTCGTTTTTATCGCAGCACGAAACGCGCCGGGGGTTATTTCCCGGCGGCGTCCCTGCAGCAGTAATATCTTGTAATAACATCTAACCCGGCCCGGATGCAACGGCGATAAAAAAACAGCGGGGAAGACCCCGCTGTTTTTCAGGCGTTGGCGTGAGCCGGTGGATTACAGCGCGGCGATGGTCGCCTGCTGTTCCTGCAGCTTCACTTTGCCTTCTTTGCAGGCCGCCAGACGATCGCGCTCTTTGGCGACCACCGCTTCCGGCGCGCGCGCCACGAAGCCTTCGTTCGCCAGCTTGCCTTCGATCGAAGCGATTTCCGCATCCAGTTTGCCCATCTCTTTCGCCAGACGCGCGATCTCGGCGTCTTTGTCGATGAAACCGGCCATCGGGATCAGCAGCTCGGCGCCGTCCACCAGCTTGGTGACGGAGACCGGGCCTTTCTCACCGGCCGGCAGCAGCGCGATGGATCCCAGGCGCGCCAGACGGGCGATAAAGCTTTGGTTCTCCTGCACGCGGCGCTGGGCGTCGGCGCTGCAGTTGCGCAGCAGCACGTCGAGCGCTTTGCTTGGCGCGATGTTCATCTCGGCGCGGATGTTGCGCACGGCGATGATGGTTTGCTTGATCCACTCCAGATCGTTCAGCGCCTGCTCGTCTTCCAGCGCGGCGTCGTAGGCCGGGAACGGCTGCAGCATGATGGTGTCTGCGGTCGTGCCGGTCAGCGGCTTCACGCGCTGCCAGATGGTTTCGGTGATGAACGGAATGATCGGGTGCGCCAGGCGCAGCAGCGCTTCCAGCACGGTGATCAGCGTGTGGCGGGTGCCGCGCTGTTCCGCTTCGCTGCCGTTGCTCACCACCGGCTTGGTCAGCTCCAGATACCAGTCGCAGAACTGGTTCCAGGTGAATTCGTACAGGATGTTGGCCGCCAGATCGAAGCGGTAGGTATCCAGCGCTTCGCGGTAGGCTTTCACCGTGCGGTTGAATTCGGCCAGGATCCAGCGATCCGCCAGCGACAGCACTTTCTCGCCGCCGTTGAAGCCGCAGTCGTGCGCTTCGGTGTTCATCAGCACGAAGCGGCTGGCGTTCCACAGCTTGTTACAGAAGTTGCGGTAGCCTTCCAGGCGCTTCATGTCCCAGTTGATGTCGCGGCCGGTCGAGGCCAGCGCCGCCAGGGTGAAGCGCAGGGCGTCGGTGCCGTGCGGCTCGATGCCGTTCGGGAACTGCTTCTCGGTGCGCTTGCGGATTTTCTCCGCCAGCTGCGGCTGCATCATGTTGCCGGTGCGTTTTTCCAGCAGATCTTCCAGCGAGATGCCGTCGACCATGTCCAGCGGATCGATCACGTTGCCTTTTGACTTGGACATCTTCTGGCCTTCGTCGTCGCGGATAAGACCGGTCATGTAGACGGTCTTGAACGGCACCTGCGGCTTGCCGTTTTCATCCTTGATGAAGTGCATGGTCAGCATGATCATGCGCGCGATCCAGAAGAAGATGATGTCGAAGCCGCTGACCATCACGCTGGTCGGGTGGAAGGTTTTCAGCGCCTCGGTCTGCTCCGGCCAGCCCAGGGTAGAGAAGGTCCACAGGCCGGACGAGAACCAGGTGTCCAGCACGTCTTCGTCCTGGGTCAGCACCACATCGGCGCCCAGGTTGTTCTCGCTGCGCACTTCTTCTTCGCTGCGGCCCACGTAGACTTTGCCGTTCACGTCATACCAGGCCGGGATGCGGTGGCCCCACCACAGCTGGCGCGAGATGCACCAGTCCTGAATGTCGCGCATCCAGCTGAAGTACATGTTTTCGTACTGCTTCGGCACGAACTGGATTTCGCCCTGTTCGACCGCTTCCACCGCCACTTTGGCCAGCGGCGCGGTGCGCACGTACCATTGGTCGGTCAGCATCGGCTCGATCACCACGCCGCCGCGGTCGCCGTAAGGCACCGTCAGGTCGTGCGGTTTGATCTCGTCCAGCAGGCCTAACTGATCGAAGGCGGCAACCACCGCTTTACGCGCCGCGAAGCGCTCCAGGCCGCGGAACTCGGCCGGGATTTCGTTGCAGTAGTCGGTGCAGACTTCGCCCAGGGTGTTGAACACTTCCGCTTCCTGACGGATGTCGCCGTCGAAGGTCAGAATGTTGATCATCGGCAGGCCGTGGCGTTTGCCGACTTCGTAGTCGTTGAAATCGTGCGCCGGGGTAATCTTCACGCAGCCGGTGCCTTTTTCCATATCGGCGTGTTCGTCGCCGACGATGCGGATGCGGCGGCCGACCAGCGGCAGAATGATCTCTTTGCCGATCAGGTCTTTATAGCGCGGATCTTCCGGGTTGACCGCCACGCCGGTATCGCCCAGCACGGTTTCCGGACGGGTGGTGGCGACCACCAGGTAGTCTTTGCCCTCGGCGGTTTTCGCGCCGTCGGCCAGCGGGTAGCGCAGGTGCCACATGGAACCTTTGGATTCGCGGTTTTCCACTTCCAGATCGGAGATGGCGGTGCGCAGCTTCGGATCCCAGTTCACCAGGCGCTTGCCGCGGTAGATCAGATCTTCTTTGTGCAGACGGACAAACACTTCGCGCACCGCGTTCGACAGGCCTTCGTCCATGGTGAAGCGCTCGCGCTCCCAGTCCACGGAGTTGCCCAGACGGCGCATCTGGCGGGTGATGGTGCCGCCGGACTCTGCCTTCCACTGCCAGATCTTGTCGATAAACGCGTCACGGCCGTAGTCGTGGCGGGTTTTGCCTTCTTCCGCGGCGATCTTGCGCTCCACCACCATCTGGGTGGCGATGCCGGCGTGGTCGGTGCCCGCCTGCCACAGGGTATTTTTACCCTGCATGCGCTGATAGCGAATCATGGTATCCATGATGGTCTGCTGGAACGCGTGGCCCATGTGCAGGCTGCCGGTGACGTTCGGCGGCGGGATCATGATGCAGAAGCTATCCTGGCTGGTGTCGCCGTTCGGCTTGAAGTAACCCTGATTCTCCCAGTGATCGTACAGCTTCTGTTCGATCTGCTTTGGGTCGTATGCGGTGTCGAGCTGACTGTTTGTCTTTTCCATTCTTTATCGTATTCAGTGAGTTGGCGGCGTAGCCGTGGTCAAATGGAAGCCGACGCTGCGATAGGCCTTGTAACGGTCGCGCGCCAACTGTTTCAGAGTGTCTTCGTAAGGAACGAAGTCTACCACTTCATGGAAAGCGGTAGCAAAATCGGCAAACTGCGGCAGCAGGGCGATCAGCAGATCGCGCGGGGCATTGCCGCGCTTGCCGGGCCAGCACAGCTCCACCGGCGCGCCATAGTGCGGCCCTTCGCCGGCCAGGTTGTGCGGCACGAATTCATGCGGCTCGCGCTGCCATAGCGCTTCGTCCAGCCGCTGGGCCTGCTCCTGGCTCTCGCAGGCGATCAGCACCCGTTTGCCGGAACGGAAGCCGTTGGCGGCAACGGCGCAGGCCACGGCCTCATGGGCGCTGAGCGCACCAGACGGTTCCGCGTTGTCGAGCAAATAAAACGTCGCCTGTTTCATTAAGGATCCACCGCTGCCGATAAAAAAATGTAGGGGCACAGCATGCTGTGCCCCTTGGGATTATACCTGAATTACCGCTCAGATTTAATCGTCGCCGTTCAGGCCCGCGCGGTTCAATAGGAACTGCGACAGCAGCGCCACCGGGCGGCCGGTCGCGCCCTTGGCTTTACCGGAGCGCCAGGCGGTGCCGGCGATATCCAGGTGCGCCCAGGTGTACTTGCGGGTGAAGCGCGACAGGAAGCAGGCGGCGGTGATGGCGCCGCCAGGGCGGCCACCGATGTTCGCCATGTCGGCGAAGTTGGAGTCCAGCTGCTCGTAGTACTCGTCGGCCATCGGCAGGCGCCAGGCGCGGTCGCCGGCCTGCTCGGAAGCGCCCAGCAGCTCGTGCGCCAGCGGGTTGTGGTTCGACATCAGGCCGGTGATGTGGTGGCCCAAGGCGATCACGCAGGCGCCGGTCAGGGTGGCGATGTCGATCACCAGCTCCGGCTCGAAGCGCTCGACGTAGGTCAGGGTGTCGCACAGCACCAGGCGGCCTTCGGCGTCGGTGTTCAGCACCTCGACGGTCTGGCCGGACATGGTAGTCAGCACGTCGCCCGGACGGTAAGCCCGGCCGCCCGGCATGTTTTCACAGCCGGCCAGCACGCCGATCACGTTCAGCGGCAGGTTCAGCTCCGCCACCACGCGCATCACGCCGTACACGGTCGCCGCGCCGCACATGTCGTATTTCATCTCGTCCATGCCGTCGGCCGGTTTGATCGAGATGCCACCGGAGTCGAAGGTCAGCCCTTTGCCTACCAGCACGATCGGCTTAGCGTCCGGATTTGGGTTGCCCTTATATTCCATCACCGACATCAACGACTCGTTTTGCGAACCGGCACCGACCGCCAGATAGGCGTTCATGCCCAGCTCTTTCATCTGCTGTTCACCGATGACGCGGGTGGTGATGTGGGTGCTGAAGGCGTCCGCCAGCTGGCGGGCCTGCGAGGCCAGGTAGCCGGCGTTACAGATGTTCGGCGGCATGTTGCCGAGATCTTTGGCCGCCTTGATGCCGGAAGCCACCGCCAGGCCGTGCTGAATAGCGCGCTCGCCGCTGGTGAGCTCACGGCGGGTCGGCACGTTGAACACCATTTTGCGCAGCGGACGGCGCGGCTCCACCTTGTTGCTTTTCAGCTGATCGAAGGTGTAGAGCGTCTCTTTGGCGGTTTCCACCGCCTGACGCACTTTCCAGTAGGTATTGCGGCCTTTCACGTGCAGCTCGGTCAGGAAGCAGACCGCTTCCATTGAGCCGGTGTCGTTGAGGGTATTGATGGTTTTCTGGATCACCTGCTTGTATTGGCGCTCATCGAGCTCGCGCTCTTTGCCGCAGCCGATCAGCAGGATGCGCTCGGAGAGAATGTTGGGCACATGGTGCAGTAGCAGCGTCTGCCCGACCTTGCCTTCCAGTTCGCCACGGCGCAGCAATGCGCTGATATAACCATCACTGATTTTGTCGAGTTGTTCTGCGATAGGGGACAGGCGGCGCGGTTCGAAAACGCCGACTACAATACAGGCACTGCGCTGTTTTTCCGGGCTACCGCTTTTTACACTGAACTCCATGCACTCTCCTGAATCTTAAAGACAAAGGCGGACGCTACGGCTAGAATAACCGACTCCGTAACGATCTCCCGCCATTTGAGTTAACGGATTATGTTAACCTGAACGGCGTAAATTGCTCTGTTTTGGCGACTATAAGCAAGTTCCTATAGGACACCCAAACGGCTTGATGTTGTAATACTATTTTAGCTGTGAAGGTTGCCATATGATGAGAATAAATGGCGGATTAGCGATGAAATTATCGATTTTCCTGCAAAAAGACAAGTTTTCACAGGCGTAATAAGCGTGATCATCATAAGATATCTGGTACGGGAAACGCTCAAGAGCCAAATCGCCATCCTGTTCATCCTGCTTCTGATCTTCTTTTGTCAGAACCTGGTCAGGGTGTTGGGCGATGCGGTGGACGGCAATATCCCGACAAACTTAGTCCTCTCCCTGCTGGCGCTGGGCGTGCCGAAAATGGCGCAGCTCATCCTGCCGTTGAGCCTGTTTCTCGGCTTGCTGATGACGCTTGGGCGGTTGTATACCGAGAGCGAAATCACCGTTATGCACGCCTGCGGGCTGGGCAAACGCACCCTGATTATCGCCGCCATGATTCTGGCGCTGTTCACCTCTGCGATCGCGGCGGTGAACGTGTTTTGGGCCGGCCCCTGGGCCTCGCGCTATCAGGACGTGGTGGTGAACGAAGCCAAGGCCAACCCGAGCATCGCCGGGCTGGCGGAAGGGCAGTTCAAACCCTCGCAGGACGGCAACGCGGTGTTGTTTATCGGCAACGTGAAGGGCAGCACCTTCAACGACGTGTTCCTGGCGCAGCTGCGGCCGAACGGCAACCAACGCCCGTCGGTGGTGGTGGCCGAGCACGGCAACATCGTGCAGCAGAAAGACGGCTCGCAGGTGGTGACGCTCGACAAGGGCACCCGCTTTGAAGGCACCGCGCTGCTGCGCGATTTCCGCATTACCGACTTCAACGACTACAAGGCGGTGATTGGCCACCGCACCGTGGCGGCGGACAACACCGAATCCGAACAGATGTCGATGCAGACGCTGTGGGAGTCCGACGATCCGGACGCGCGCGCCGAGTTCCACTGGCGCCTGACGCTGGTGGTGTCGGTGGCGCTGATGGCGCTGCTGGTGGTGCCGCTCAGCGTGGTGAACCCGCGCCAGGGCCGCGTGCTGAGCATGCTGCCGGCCATCCTGCTGTATCTGATCTTCTTCCTGCTGCAGACCTCGCTGCGCTCCAACGCCGGCAAGGGCAAGCTGGATCCGATGCTGTGGCTGTGGCTGGTTAACGGCGTTTACTTCGCAATCGCGCTGGCGCTGAACCTGTGGGATACCGTGCCGATGCGCAAGCTGCGCGCACGCCTGAGAGGAGCGGCCTGATGTTTGGCGTATTAGACCGGTATATCGGTAAAACGATTTTCAACACCATCATCATGACGCTGTTCATGCTGGTGTCGCTGTCCGGCATCATCAAGTTCGTCGATCAGCTGCGCAAGGTCGGCCAGGGCGAATACACCGCGCTGAGCGCCGGCATGTACACCCTGCTGAGCGTGCCGAAAGACATCGAGATCTTCTTCCCGATGGCGGCGCTGCTCGGCGCGCTGCTCGGCCTGGGCCAACTGGCGACGCGCAGCGAACTGGTGGTGATGCAGGCTTCCGGCTTCACCCGCCTGCAGATCGCCGGCTCGGTGATGAAAACCGCCATTCCGCTGGTGCTGCTGACCATGGCGATCGGCGAGTGGGTGGCGCCGCAGGGCGAGCAGATGGCGCGCAACTACCGCGCCCAGCAGATGTACGGCGGCTCGCTGCTCTCCACCAAGAGCGGGCTGTGGGCGAAGGACGGCAACGACTTCATCTACATCGAGCGCGTCTCCGGCGATAAAGAACTCTCCGGCGTGAACATCTACCACTTCAACGACCAGCGTCGCCTGGAAACGGTGCGCTATGCCGCCACCGCCAGCTTCGAGAACGGGGTGTGGCAGCTTTCGCAGGTGGACACCTCGGATCTGACCGACCCGAAACAGGTGACCGGCACCCAGACGCTGACCGGCGAATGGAAAACCAACCTGACCCCGGACAAGCTGGGCGTGGTGGCGCTGGATCCGGATTCGCTCTCCATCAGCGGGCTGCGCAACTACGTGAAGTACCTGAAGCAGAGCGGACAGGAATCCAATCGTTACCAGCTCAACATGTGGAGCAAAATCTTCTCGCCGCTGTCGGTGGCGGTGATGATGCTGATGGCGCTGTCGTTCATCTTCGGCCCGCTGCGCAGCGTGCCGATGGGCATCCGCGTGGTGACCGGCATCAGCTTCGGCTTCCTGTTCTACGTGCTGGATCAGATCTTCGGCCCGCTGAGCCTGGTGTACAGCATGCCGCCGGTGCTGGGCGCGCTGCTGCCGAGCATGCTGTTCCTGCTGATCAGCGTGTATATGCTGCTCAAACGCAAGTAGCGGGGCGAGCGGTAGTGAAGAAAGGCGTGGCCGTGGGGCCGCGCCTTTTTTGTTGGGGGGGTTAGCTGACGCTCAGCAGCGCGATGCCGGCATCCTGATAGGCCTGCGCGTCTTCCGGCAGGCGATCCAGCACCAGGGTGTCGATCTGGGCAGGGGAGGCGAACTGCGCCAGCGAGGTGTTGCTCAGCTTGGAGTGATCGCACACCACGATCACCTGATTGGCATGCTCCACCATCGCGCGCTTGGTTTCGGCCAGCATGATGTCGGCCACGCAGGCGCCCTGTTTCAGCGACAATGCGTTGGTACCCATAAACGCCTTGTCGATGTTCAGCGTATCCAGCAGCGAACGGCCGTTGATGGCGACCGCGCAGTGATAACCCTTTTTGACGATGCCGCCCAGCAGGATGATCTGGATAGATTCGACGTCTTCCAGACTCTTGGCGATCATGAAATCGTTGGTGACCACGGTCAGGTTGCGGCGCTGGCGTAGATGGCGGGCGATCTGCAGGGTGGTGGTGCCGGTGTCCAATACGATGATGTCGCCGTCTTCCACCAGGCCGGCGGCCAGTTGACCGATTTGCTCCTTGGCGCTGAGGTTCACCTCTTCACGCTGATCGGAACCGACCTCGAAGCTGGCGCGGGTGCGCAGAATGGCGCCGCCGTGGGTACGCGTCAGCATGCCGGCGTCTTCCAGAATGCGCAGATCGGTGCGGATGGTGGCGCCGGAGACGTTAAAGTGCGAGCTCATTTCCCCCACGGAGAGCTTGCGCTTCTCCTTGAGAATGGCGAGGAGTTTTTCCTGGCGCTCTTCTGCGAACATGCTCACTCATTCACTCCTGACAGGCACAATGGACGTGCGGCTAATATACCCCGCGCATCGGCGGCAGGCAAAGCGCTTGCCGGCCGCCGCTGGCAATATTCCAGCGGGCATTATCCGTGCGAGATGCGAAGGTTATGGCGCACCGATCCTTTTTGGTATAGTCAGTTCAGCGGTAGGTTGGGCAGAGGGAGCACGCAGCCAATGGAAGACGAATACAATCTCAGCAATATCATCGGCAAGCGACTGGAGGCGGCGTTGGGAGAGTTGGGCGATCTCCTGTGGGCGTATGTGGTGTTATCCAAAAAAGACATTGCCTGCATCTTTGGCGTCACCAACTACCCGAGTGAATGGGTAAAAAAGTATCAAGAGCAGGGGTTGCAGTATATTGATCCGGTGGTGCTTACCGCCCGCAACCGCCTGACCCCGTTCGCCTGGGACGAGCAAATCATGGCTGACGCAGGGCTGCACTTTCCCGAGTTGTTCGAACAGGCCCGCGAGTTTGGCGTAACGCACGGCTATACCTTCGTGCTGCACGATTACAACGACAATCTCGTCACGCTTTCCTTTGCCTTCAACGTTGAGCAGAGAGCGGAAGCCATCCAGGCGCTCACCGATCGTAAAGGTGCAATCTCGGTATTGCTGGCCTCAATCCATGAGTCGTATCTGGCACTATCCCCACTTTCAGAAAAAAACGCCGTAGCCCTGGAGAGAAATGCCCGCTTTACCGACAGGGAAAACGAGATCCTTTATTGGGCCAGCGTGGGTAAAACCTACCAGGAAACGGCGATGATCCTGGGCATAAAAACCGGCACCATCAAGTTTCATATGTCCAATGTCGTCAAAAAGTTGGGGGTAACGAATGCCCGACATGCCGTGCGCCTGGGGATGGAGCTTCGGTTGATTAAACCGGTGGAGTGACTGGCTCGCTAGCCCGCGGCTAGCGTACCCGTGGAATACGGAGGCACGGCTGCGCATAAATCATCAGCCGGGATACGTCTGAAGGGAGAAAATATCGGCTGGCGAACAGCGTTTTTCGATTCAAGAAATGATGGGCGTCAATCGGTATTGATTTGGTCGCGTGTCGGTTCACGTTGGGGACGTAATATAGAGTACCTGCCCCGATCTCTGCGATATGAAATAATCACCTGCATGAACTGATAAAGGTCTAGTAAGGGACTGTACTTTAGTCTAACTGGTTTCACAGCCTTCAAGGCGATAGACTTCCCCATGTAATGTTTTAATAAAAAATACAAAAAAAACCTGACCGCGTAGGGTCAGGTTGCCAATATTGGCCAACACCAGGGAAAATTTTCTTACATCATCTTAAAGCTATTAACTCCGCAGAGGCAAGTGTTCTCTGCTGGTTTTTAAGCGTTAAACCACCATTTTGTTACGTGTGTATGCTATTTTTATGGTGATTTAAGATAAAACTCATCTAATGGAATTACTCTTTCGCCTTTGCGAACGCCATTACGATTTTTTATTTCCCGCCTGATTTTCACCAATGAAAAAATAGTGTTCTCGGAATGTTAAGCAAACTCACTCTTTATTGGCTGACACATGGGTATGCAATTATTTGCAGTATTGCCATTGCGGCTGGGGATTATTTGGCGCTGCTTGGTAGGGTGATTAAGGAAATGTAGGCGATGGCCGATAAGGTGCATGGCTATGGCGGTAAAGGCTCGTGAGCTGACAAAAATGCGGATGAGGCCCGATGGCTTATAACCGCCATCGGGCCTTGTGCTATGTGGGAAGAAACATTACAGCGGCTGGCTGAACTCCACCCGCTCACCGTCCGGCCCGGCGATCATCAGATAACGCACGCCGTTGGCACCGCTGGGCTGCAGCGTCGGCCCTTCAATCACCGGATAGCCCAGATCCGCCAGCCAACGCTGCGTGGCCGCCAGATCGGTGACCCGCAAAGCGATATGGTCGATACCATAGGCGCTGGCGGGGCGAGTCAGCCCTTCGTCAGGTAACTGGTATAACTCCAGCGTTAGCTCACCCAACTGCAAAAACTGTACGGCGACGGGGCCGCCGAGCGCCAGCGTTTGTCGGGGTTCGAAACCGAGTGAACGATAGAAGCCGGCGGCTCGTTCGATATCGGCGCAGCGCAGACCGACGTGCATCAACCCGTTAATCCGGTGTGCCATATCAAATCCCCTTGCGCGCGCAGTAGAAACCATAGAAGGCGACGTAGGCGAAGCAGACCAGCGGTACTGCGAAGGCGATCTGCATATCGCCGCCGTTGAGATCGGAGATGATGCCCATGATTAACGGCACCACCGCGCCGCCGATGATCGACATCACCACGATCGAACCGGCCACCTGAGTTTCTTCGCCCAGCCCTTTGATCGTCAGGCCAAAGTTGGTTGGCCAGCACAGCGCCATGCAGAAGTTGACGCCCATGATCGCCACCACCGCCAGCAGGCTTTGAATGTTGACGGCCAGCAGCAACAGCAGCACGCATACCGAACAGAACACGCCGAGCAACCGCGCCGGGCTGAACTTTTTCATCAGCGCGGTGGTGACCACCTTGCCGGCCGAGTAACAGACCAGCGTGGCCAGCAGCCAGTAGGTGGCCGAATGCTCGGTTGCGCCCTGTTCAATCATTTGCACAAAACGAATGGTGAAACTCCACAGCCCTACCTGCGCGCCGACATACAGGAACTGCGACAGCACCCCCAATCGGAAGCGCGGCAGTGCCAGCAGGATCTTCAGCGATTGCATCAGCGGCTTGCCCGCTCCCTGGTGCGAGCGTTGGGTTTTGCAGGCGGGGAATTTCACCGCCACGAAGATCAGTGCCAACACGATCAGCACGCTGCCGATGATCAGATAAGGTGTGACCACCTGCGACACCATCTGGGTGCGTGCCGCTTCGGCCGCCGCCGGTGGCATTTGCAGCAGCTGGGCGTGGCTGGGATCGTTTTTGCCGAACACCAGCTGCTGGCCGATCAATACGCCAAAAATGATCCCCAGCGAGTTGAAGATCTGCGAAAAGTTGATGCGCTGGGTGGAGGTTTCCAGCGGCCCCAGCAGGCTGGAGTAAGTATTGGCTGAGGTTTCCAGGAACGACAGCCCGGTAGCGATCACCCCCAGGCAGGCCAGGAAGGCACCGTAGGTCATGATCTGCGCTGCCGGGATAAACAGGAAGCAGCCGAGCGCGTACAGGCACAGGCCGATTACGATCGCCACCTTGTACGAGTAGCGTTTGATCACCGCTGCGGCGGGCAGCGCCATCACGAAGTAGCCGAGGAAGAAGATCGACTGCACCAGTGCGGTTTGGGTATCCGACAGATCGAACCCCTTCTTGAACTGGGCGATCAGAATATCGTTCAGGTTGCCGGCCATGCCCCACAGGGCGAACAGGCAGCAGACCAGCATCAGCTGCAGCCAGGGCGTAGCGGGCAGATAGGCGCTGCGGTCGATACTTTCGGCCGCGGCGTGCTGCGCGATGTCGCCCTTGTTAATCAGAGAGTCGCTCATTGCGGTGTTCCTTCATCCGGAGAAAAAGAGAACGAGCTAATAACGTCAAGCTGTTCGTAGAGGGGCTGCGCCTGGCGGTAGAGCTGTTCGAACAGCTCGAAGCAGCGCAGGTAGTGCTCGTGCTGGCACGGATCGGGGGTAAATTCGCGCTCGATGCTGACGGTGCGACTCACCCCCTGGGCAAAACTGCTGAACAGCCCGACGCCGACCCCGGCGACGATCGCGCAGCCGGTGGTGCCGTTCTCCTGATTGCGCGTCTGCAGCAGCGGCAGGTTGTAGACCGAGGCTTTGATCTGCAGCCACAGCGGGCTGCGTGCGCCGCCGCCCGAAGCGATCATTGCCTCCGGCTCCTGTGCGTGGCGCCTGAGCTGCTGGAGATTACGCAGGGAGGCCAGCGCTACGCCTTCCAGCACCGCGCGGTAGAGATGCGGCTGCCTATGCTTGCGCTGCAGGCCGAAGAACTGCGCGCGCGAGTTGGTGTGTTCCGCCAGCCGCTCGCCGGTCAGGTAGGGCAGGAACAGCAGCCCCTCGGCACCCGGCGGCACCTCGGCCGCCATATTAAGCATCTGTTGATGGCTGAGTTGGCCGGCGCTCAGCGCCGAACGCGCCCAGCGCATGGCGTCGCCACCGGCATCGAGCAGGGTAAAACCGCCCCAGGCCGAGTTGGCCAGGTGCAGGTTGTTGACGCTGGCGGAGAGCAGCGGGTGTTCCGAGACCACGGTGAGCAGCGTCGAGGTGCCGGTGCTGTCGGAGGCGATGCCGGCCTGATAGACGCCGGAGCCGAGCAGGGTAGCGGCCATATCCGCCGTGCCCGCCACCACTGGCACCCCCGGCGGCAGACCGGTAACGCTTGCCGCTGCGGGCGTAATGTGGCCAATCACCTCGCTGGAGAGATGGATGGCGGGCAGCTGATCGGCGCGCAGCCCGAACTGCCGCAGCGCCTCTGGCGACCACTGCAGCGTGGCGCTGTCCATCAGGTAATAGCAGGAGGCTTCGCTGTAGTCGGTGGCGCGTACGCCGCAGAGCCGGAAATTGACGTAATCCTTCGGCATCAACACCGTAGCGATGCGCTCCCACTGCGATGGGTGATGCTCGCGCAGCCAGGCCAGCTTGAACGCCGGCCAGGCGGCGGTAGGGGGATTGTTCAACAGTTCAAGCCAGGGCTGCGGCGGCTGTTGGTGGCTAAAGCGCGCCACCTGCGGCTGCGCGCGTTTGTCGTTCCACAGCATGGCGCGATCGACGACCAGCTCGCCGTCGGCATCGAGCAAGACCGTGCCGTGCATTTGCCCGCAGGCGCCGACGGCGGCGATACGCGGCCAGTATTCGGCGTAGCGCGCGTACAGCTCCTGCGTACACTGGCAGACACTCTGCCACCACAGCGAAGGCGGTTGTTCCGACCAACCGGCCTGCGGCGTGATCTGCTCGTACTCGCGCTGCGCGAAGCCAAGGATTTCCCCGGTGTTGGTGACCAGCCCGGCGCGGGTGCTGCCGGTGCCGATATCAAGGGTAAGAAGTAAATCTTTCATTGTTATCACTCCCGTGGCGGATGGCGCGGGCCACCCGCAGAAGCGTGCGCTGGGATCGCGCAGGATTTAGTTATCGTTCAGTTCCGGGAACAGGCCTGGATCCTGTTCGAGTTGCTCCAGTACGCGCTGGGTGGCCGCCGCGCTCATGCCAAAGCGGCGTACGCCCAGCCGATACAACGCGCGCACCGTGTCCAGATCGCGAATGCCGCCGGCCCCTTTGATCTGGATGCGGCCACGCAACTGATCGGCGATGATCGCCACTTTCTCCACCGTGGCGCCGGTCGGTGCCCAGCCGGTGGAGGTTTTCACCCAGGCCATGCCGACTTCGACGGCGATATCGCACACCCGACGGATCTGCTGCTCGTTCAGATAGTGCGTCTCCAGAATGACTTTGGCCGGCACCGGCGCGGCGGCCTCGGCTACCCGGCGCAGATCTTCGCGCACATAGTCGTAATCCCCCGACAGCACCTTGCCGATGTTCACCACCATATCGACCTCGCGCGCGCCCTCGGCGATCAGCTGGCGCACCTCCTGCACCTTGAGATCGGTGGTCTGCCCGCCGCCGGGAAAGCCGACCGGCCCGCCAATCATCACGTCCGCCTGGCCGCGCTCCGGCAGCAGGGTGCTGAGGAAACGCGTCCAGCACGGCAGCACGTGTACCGAGATGATGCGATAGCGGCTGGCCAGCGCGGCGCAGTGGCGCACGTCTTCCTCGGTATTGGTGGCCTGCACCGCGCTTAGATCGATTAACCTGGCCATGCGTCTGGTTGTTTCATTCATTGCGTTTATCCTTCTTTTATTTTCATTTGATTTTATTTATTCACCTTATTCTCTTTCATATGGCTTTAAAATCAGCATTTGGTGAAATTGTGATCGGATCTGCGGTTTTGTGGTGAGGGGCGTGAAAGGGAGAAGAAAAAAGGGCGCGATCTAACAGATCGCGCCCTGGGGTTGGCGTTGGGGGGAAGCGTTACAGCAGCCAGTCCAGCAATACCACGCCGCACAGGCTGATAGCCCAGGCGATAGTGGTGGGTACCGACCACACCATCATCTGTTGGCGCACGTCCTTGATGCCCATCATGCGGTTGACCACCCAGAACATGCTGTCGTTGAAGTAGCTGAAGAACAGCGCGCCCAGGGTGGCCGCCTGCGCCGCCGCCAGCATATTGACGCCGGGCAGCAGGCTGACGATCGGTGCCGAGATAGAGGCGGCGGTGATCATCGCCACCGTGCCGGAGCCCTGTATCACCCGCACCAGCGTGGCGATGACGAACGGGATCAGCACCGGCGAGATCGGCAGCCCGGCGACCTGTTCCGCCAGCTGCGTGCCGGCGCCGCTCTCGCGCAGCACCGCCCCCAACGCGCCGCCTGCGCCGGTAACCAGCAGGATGATGCCGGCGGTCTGCAGGCCTTCTTCCAGCCGCTCCAGCGTGTCGTGCTTGTTGGCGTGCGGCATCAGGGTGTACACCGCCAGCAGCACGCTGATCGCCAGCGCGATCATCGGCGAGCCGAGAAACGCGAAGCTTTGGCCCCACAGGCTCTCCGCCAGCCAGCCCATGCCCTCGCGCTTGGCCAGCATATTGTTGACCGCGTTGACGAAGATCAGCCCGATCGGCGTCAGGATCGGTAGCAGCGACAACATCAGGCTCGGCAGCGTCTTACCCTCTTTCTCCGCCAGATACTGCTGATGCGCGGCGCGCAGATCCTGCGGCGCTTCCTCTTCCTGCGGCATAAAGTCCGGGTAGCGCGCGCCCAGCCAGCGCGCATACAGTACGATGCCGATCACGCAGGGAATGGCCAGCACCAGCCCGGCCAGCATCATGGCACCGATATCCACGCCGAAGATGCCCGCCACGCCCAGCGGCCCCGGCGTCGGCGGCACCGCGTGGTGGGTGAGGATTAGCCCGCCGGCCAGCGCGACGCCGAGCGTCAGCAGGTTGCGCTTGCCCTTTTTCGCCAGCGCCTTGACCAGCGGATAAAGGATGACGAACGCCGAATCGACGAAGATCGGGATGCTGACGATATAGCCGGTGATGGCCAGCGCCCACTCCTCGCGCCTTTTGCCCAGCCATTTGATAAAGCTGTAGGCGATTTGCTCGGCGGCGCCGGAGACCTCCAGCACCCGGCCCATCATCACCCCCAGCCCGATGACGATACCGATGCTGCCGAGCGTAGAGCCGAAGCCCTTGGTGATGGCGTCGACGGTTTGCGTGGCGCCCATGCCGCCGGTAATGCCGGCGATGGAGGCGGCGATCAGCATGGCGATCAACGCATGCACGCGGGTGCGCAGCACCAGGAAAATCAGCGCAAATACCGCCACCGCCAGCCCGATGATTGGGGTATACATCGCCATGATCAGCCCCCGCCTTGCGGCATGTCGTCGCGGATAAAGGCGCGGATAGCCTGCTCGAAGCTTTCATCGGCGATAAAGCCCAACTGCTGCGCCCGCCGGGTGTCGAACTCGCCCGGCCAACCGGCGACGATGCGGTTGATGGCGGCGTCCGGCTCGAATCGCACCCGTGCGGCGACGGCGTCACCGGCCACCGCGCGCAGCGCTTCGAGCATCTCCCGCACGCGCACGCTGATGCCGGGCAGGTTGAGCGTGCGCAGCGCGCCGAACGCCGAAGAGGGCAGCGTGGCGGCGTGGATGAAGTTGCTCACCACCGCGGCCGGGCTGGAGAGCCACAGCGCCAGCTCGGCGTCTACCGGGCACA
Organism: Serratia sarumanii; assembly: GCF_029962605.1. Lineage (NCBI taxonomy): Bacteria > Pseudomonadati > Pseudomonadota > Gammaproteobacteria > Enterobacterales > Yersiniaceae > Serratia > Serratia sarumanii. The sequence continues at coordinate 497,653 of NZ_CP124750.1, forward strand.
CCGCCTGCTCGCCGTGCAGCGGCTCGCGGATGATGCCGCTGGCGAACGACGAGGCCGCCTTGTTCGGCTTGCCCGGGCGCACGCTGATGGTGGGCAGGCGCAGCACGCGGCCATCGACGAAGCCTTTGCGCGCATAGTCGTTGATCAGCAGCTCGCACATCGCCTTCTGCGCGCCGTAGGAGGATTGCGGGGTGACCGCGCAGCGATCGTCGATCACCGGCGGCAGCTCGCCGCCGAACACCGCCAGCGAACTGGTGAAGATAAATTTCATGCCCGGCGCCCGGTGGCGCGCCGCTTCCAGCAGTTGGCGGGTGGCGTCGAAATTGACCTGCATGCCGAGATCGAAATCGCTCTCCGCATGGCTGCTGACGATGGCCGCCAGGTGGAACAGCACGCCGCAGTCGGCGTCGATCAGCCGCTCCGCCGCGCCGGGCTGCGCCAGATCGAGCGCCAGACACTGCAGGCGCGCATCCGGCAGCGGGGCGGGCGGCGGCGTGATGTCCGCCAGGATCAGCGTGTCGAAGGCCAGCGGGCAACGGCCGTGCAGCAGCGCTTTCGCCAGCCGCTGGCCGAGAAAACCGGCGCCGCCGGTGATGACGATGTTCATATGGTGCTCCTTTCCCTAGCGTTGTTGTTATCAGAGTTGGACGTTGTGCAGTTGCAGACCGCGCTCGCGCAGCAGCTGCTGCGCCTCCGGCGGCAGCGCGGCGTCGCAGATGATGTCGCTCAGCGCCTCCAGCGGGCAGACGCGGAACATGCCGTATTTGCCGTACTTGCTGCTGTCGGAGACCAGCACCCGGCGGCGGGCGACCTCCAGCAGCGCCTGCTTGACCAGCACCTTCTCCTCGTGCGGCGTGGAGAGGCCGTGTTCCAGATCCCACGAGCTGGTGCTGATGAAGGCCACGTCGATATTCAGGCTGCGCAACAGCATGGCGGCGCTGTTGCCGACGCAGGAGTAGTTGCGCTGATCCACTTGGCCGCCGGTGTGGAACAGGCTGAGCTGCGGGCGATTCATCAGGTGCTGGATGATGGAGAAATCGTTGGTGACGATCGTTAGATTGAAGCGCTCCGCCAGACTGCGGGCGATCTCGAAGGTGGTGGTGCCGGCGTCTAGATAGACCACCTGGCCGTCTTCCACCAAGCCGGCGGCGTATTTGCCGATCTCGCGCTTGTGGCGATGGTGCAGCTGCGCCTTCTCGCAATAGGCCAGCTCCTGGCGCAGCGCCTCGCTCAGGCGCACGCCGCCGCTGACGCTGACCACCTTGCCTTGCTCTTCCAGCACGCGGATATCGCGCCGCACCGTCATGTGGGAGACGCTCATCAGCTCCGACAGCGCGCTGATGCTCGCCAGCTGATATTCATGCACATAGCGATAGATGTAATCGCGGCGTTCAGACGGGATCATGTTCGCTCCTGTGGCCCCGGCGGCGGCAGGGGCGCCGCGAAGCTGTTATTTTTTGTTATGGAGGAACATCTTCAACCATCGCGATTAACAAGTAAGCGACAGTTATCACAAATGCCGGCGTGGGGGACGGGGCGTTTTTGTTATTTAACTTTATGATTAATTGTTTGTTATTGGATTTTCTCGGCGTTTTGTCGTGCAACACCATGTTGTGATAATTAATGTGACGCGCCACAAGGTTTGTGAAGCGGTCGGGGCGGGAAAGCGGCGAGGAAGGGCAGGCAAACGTGCGCTGCGGCGCTTTTTTCGACACTTAACTCATTGAACAACGGATAAGTGTTGCGTGACGATCGCGGGAAGGTATAATGCACCCGTTTTCCGCATACTACTTCAGTGCCGAAGTGGCGAAATCGGTAGACGCAGTTGATTCAAAATCAACCGTAGAGATACGTGCCGGTTCGAGTCCGGCCTTCGGCACCATTAAGTACCGCGCGAACAAGAAGCCACCGAAAGGTGGTTTTTTTGTGCTTGGAATCTGCCTGCCGCAATTACCTACCCACTTTACTCTGTATTGACGTATTTCCCATTTCAGTAAAAACCGGATCTTCCTGATGTTTTATGACATCTATCTATTTGATATTAAATATTAAAATTGCATTTTATTGGGATCTGCTGGATCAAGGCATTCCAGGATGGAGGTATGGATCGCGCGGGTATTAACGCGATCTGCGCTGATGAGCACCAGAGAAGACCGTCGATGCTCGGAGTAAACTTTGCCAGGGCTATCGCATACGGTGTAAACGTCCGCACTCCGTTCCACAGCTAGTTTGCTCTTCAAATTCACAGCTTATTATCTGTATTGATAATAAAACACCCTATAAGCTGTATTTTGCATTTACACCCTGTAAGGTGTAACGTGGGCAAAACAGCCTATAATCTGTACACAGTGATAAGCCAGCGAGCCGCTATCTATGAATACCGTCTATCCGTTAAAAACACTGAGCCAGTTACGCCCCTTGCTGGTGGGGTTTCGTAAAGCAAAAGGTCTGACGCAAAAAGACGTTTCGGAGAGGTTGGGCGTCACTCAGCAGACCTATGCGCGCCTGGAGTCAAACCCTGCATCAGCCAGTCTGGATCGCCTTTTTAGGGTGTTCAATGTGCTGGGGATTGAAATGGTGCTTTCCTCAGAGCTTGCCTCTCCGGGATGTGAAACGGAAGGAACCTCTACAACTCATATAGACTCGCCTGCAAGACGGGAACAGTGGTGACGAGATGCGTCGTTCGCAACAACGGTTAGCTATCTGGATGAACGGTATTCCGGTGGGATATTGGGAAAAGCGTAGAAGTGAAGATCGGCTGGAGTATCTGCCTGAGTGGATTGCAGATAGTCAGGGGAGGCCTTTGTCGCTTTCTTTGCCTTTCACGCCGGGGAATCAGCCTTATCGCGGTAGCGTGGTGCGCGATTATTTCGATAACCTGCTGCCAGATAGCGAGGGGATCCGCCGACGTTTGGCTATACGCTATCATGCCGAAAGTCTGGACCCTTTCGACTTATTGGCCGAACTGGGCCGCGACTGTGTTGGTGCCATACAGCTTCTCGATATCGGTGAGCAACCTGCGGATATATTTTCCATCAGGCAACGCCCGCTGGCAGAGGAGCAAATCGCCGAAATGCTCCGCAATACTGCCACGACGTTACCGGGGCGACAGGGTCAGGATGACGATCTGCGTTTATCCATCGCCGGCGCTCAGGAAAAAACGGCGCTGCTGTGGCATGACAACCAGTGGTGTTTACCTGAAGGAAATACGCCGACCACGCATATTTTCAAATTAGCGCTAGGCATGGTAGGAAACATGCGGGCTGATATGCGCACTTCCATCGAGAATGAATGGCTCTGCTCCCTGATTGTTGAACACTATGGTGTGCCGGTAGCAAGTACCCATATTGCGCAGTTTGAAGATCAAAAGGCACTGATCGTTGAGCGTTTTGACAGAAAACTATCAAGCGATAAACAGTGGTGGATCCGTCTGCCGCAAGAGGATATGTGTCAGGCTCTGGGCGTTTCGCCGCTGAGGAAGTATCAATCAGATGGTGGCCCCGGTATTACCGATATTATGGAAATTCTGAGTCGCTCGGAACAGGCTGAAACAGATCGCAGGCATTTCTTTAAAGCGCAGATTATTTTTTGGCTGCTGGCCGCGACAGATGGCCACGCAAAGAATTTCAGTCTTGCGCATTTACCGCAAAACCGTTACCACCTGACGCCACTGTACGATGTGCTATCGGCCTGGCCGCTGATTGGCCCGGGCAATAACCAGATAGCCTGGCAGAAGTGCAAGCTGGCGATGGCCGTTCGCGGGAACAGTAACCATTACCTGCTTAGCCAGATCCGACGCCGCCACTGGATAAAACACGGTGAAATAACCGGGTTAGGCCAACAGGAGGTTGAATCCATTATTGAAGAGCTGCTGGCGACAACCCCGGGAGTGATTGATCGTGTCATTGGACTGCTACCTAATTCGTTCCCAGCCGAATTAGCGGAATGCATTTTTGATGGTATCAGGCAGCAGTGCGCACGGTTGGTAGGGGGATGATGGTAGGAACTGATCACCTATGACGATCAGGTTGCTCAAAATATCACCCTTTGCCGTGGGTTTTTATTAATAGACAATAGTTTCAGTTCCCACAATGTACGGTTTAAAAAGTAAATAACGTTTACTGCTATAGGTCGTATTCAGCACGTTGTAGTGTCGCGCAGTAACATCGCATTGAAGCAGATAATTTTTCATAAGGAAAAACCGTTTATGCGCTATTTTTTGACAAGATACAGGGATTCGATCCTCGCTTTTACAGGCATAGTCATTGCTAGTATCTCACTTGGGTTTGCTATCTGGCAGGGAAAAGAGCAAATCAAGCACAACCATATTTCTGTAGAGCCGAGGATAAATGCTTATTTTTCCAATGATAGCCGTAAAAAACAGTGGGGAATTTATGTTACCAACAACGGTATGGGCACAGCCTTTGTTAAAGGAATTGCGGTGATAGTAAATGGTAAGCCCGTCGATGCCGTTGACAACAATATCTTCTTCGGCGCTGTTCTGGCGTTAGGACTTCGCGCAGAATGTTTTGCAATTGGTGGTCCGCGTCTTAATGATTCTTTCAAGGTAGGAGAGGAAATATTTCTGGTAGAGGCAAGAGATTCAGATAAAAGCTGTGCGGGTGACCTGTTGAACTTGAAATGGGCTTCACAACAACCACTGCAGCTGGACTTTGTGCTGGATACGGAGTCCATCTATGGCGATCATTTTCGCTATACCTATTCACAGAATCGTCAGGTAAGACTGGATTAACGTCTAGAAACATACAATGTGAGACCACTGGCGCTGGTCCAGGCTCTAATCAAGATGCAAAAAGTGTTTCCGGTGAACCACTCAGTAGGAAAAACTATTTATCAGGTGATAGTGTTCAGTTTATTATTGGGGTGGTGTTCTCCTGAGTGAATGCTATTAATGCGGCAGTTATTATGCAGAGTTATTTATAGACTCCACATAATAATTTAAGATCTCATGATTGATATTTACTAGGCATCAATAATGACTTGAGTGACTCAGAAAACAACTCCGGACTGTATGCTTTTTACGAGCTCACCTACGGTGAATATTTTCCAACCCTCGACTTTTACTTCCGTGAGATTAATTGCGATTTTAAATTTTGGCCAAGCCGCTTCTACGGTTGTAATAGTCTTATGTGTGGAGTTTTGTAAATCAAATCTTAGCACCGGAAGTGGGTATCCTTTATGCTGCATAATATTAATATCACCGTGAATAGATGCATCGGTGAGATCATAAATATCTTTCCAGGAGTCAACCTTTAATAACCCTTGTTGAGATCGCAAGTGTTGAATAGTTTCCATGTCAGCCTGGCTTATAAACATACCTTCATGGAAAGGTTGTTTACGATGACAATCTTTGCAAACAACATGGAGGTTTTCTGCTGAGTTGTCGTATTTAACCCCATTTTTATGATGAACGTCGCAGAGATGGCGTGAGGAAGTTAAATTAACACCGCAATCATTACATTTATAATTTGCATGTTCGCGAATGGAGCGGGAAATATCTTTCCAATTGTCTACATAGCCACTGTTTGCTTTGTCATAAATACCTTTTGGCATATGGCGAAAGCAAGTGCTATAGTGAGAGAAGAAATCATCCAAGGTGAATTGAGTAAATATTTTTTGTCTGGTACGATAATCAATACTTCCTTTATAATTTAATCTTTCTAAACAAAACTTACAGACTTTTAGGTCTGCATCCTGATAGCGTCCAGCACCATCATCTATTTCAAAAAAACCATCAACGCGGTTTGTCGCATGATAACGCTCAAAACGGTTTTTCTGGCGCATCTCATCCAATTTTCTACACCAGGCAATATGAAATCGCTTCCCATTCTCACCATCTTCAATAGCTGCATCATAGCGTCCGGTATGATCCCTGATATATAGAAGGACTTGGCGTCCTTGATAGGAAATTAAACCACTGCCAGGATCTAGGTCGTCAATACTGACTTCTTTACCTGCGGATAATTCAATATCAATAGGGTCGAAGACGACAGGTGCTTCAGCAAGAGAAAATTCAGCGCCGGAAGGAAGCATTTTTTTTCCCAACGCAATCAATTCAGAAAAATCAACAGTTAGCTTCATTTTAACTATTCCTGAATTATGCGACGAATTTGCAACTCGGCATTTGTAATTACTTTAAACGTTACTCGACGTGAGCGGTTTTGGTCTTCTTTGCCCATTGCATTAAGAATTGGATGTGAAGACGAATATCCCACTGCAGAAAACTTACTTTTCACCCACTTTTGGTGTGCAGAAGACTCTTTCAAACTGTGTACGTATTGCAATACAGCTCGGGTTCGTCCTTGAGACAATTCCATATTATTAAAGTAGGCTTCATCTTGATTAGCCGCCCCTGTCCAATCTGTACTGGTATGTCCCTCAATTCTAACCTCAGTGATATGTTCTTTATACTGATCTAGTACCTTCAAGTATCGTGGGAAGAAATTGTTAAGAATCTCTTTAAACTTTGGTTTCAATTCCGAACTACCCAAACCAAAAAGAACATCCGGTGATTTAAATCTTACTTCGAGAGTTTGTTTATCTATTTCTGCATCCCAATCGGGCAAATCCTTTGAGAACTCAACATTTAATGCATTATAAAGTTGTTGCTGGGCCTGTTCATAGGCGACTGCCACTTCCTTTATTTTTTCTTTTTCAATACGGACATAATGCATATAAGCGATGGATATAAACATAAATACCATCATCAGTCCTGCCATTAGATCTGACATTGAAACCCAGTGTTCATTATCCTGATTCTGGCTGGATTTTTGCTTACCAATTATTTTATCCATTAATTATTATCCACGGTGTTGTCTTGAGTTAATTAATGGCTGCAGTTGCCCAAGAACACTTTGATACTCTTTAATCAAATGGTCGTAGTTCTTGACAAATCCTTGGCTGATTGACAGGAGAGCATTCCCTAGAGATTGCATTTCCCTATTCATTTCACGCTCAGTCGCTTGTTCAAAGGCATGTAGCTGTTCGTTAATTGCACCACCAAAGCGTTCAACAGACTCTTTAACCTGTGAGGTTAAACCAGCACTTGCCTTGTCAAAGGACGATTGCATTGTTCCAAACATATTTTCTGCATTACTAGATAATTGTTGATTAAATTTATCGCCAGTTTTACTAAAGAGCTCGATCACATCGGTTGTATTTTTTTCCATATTACGATGCAGTTCTTTAGAATGTGCCTCCAGAGACTTGAGGAAATCATCACCACTTTGTTTCATCTCGGTAATAGTTTCACCCAGTGTTGAGGTTAAAGTTTCAGAAGAGTTACTTACATCATGAGCCATTGATGCAAATGCTTGCTGAGTCTGTGTAACCGACTGCCTGAACCCTTCAGAGCCTTCATCAAGAGCAATCCGCATAGCATTTGCATTGGCGAGTAATTCAGCCCCTGTTTGGTCCAGAGATGAACTGACACTCAATGCCCCTGCTTTAAGCAATTCGCCTACCTCGTCCAATTTTTCATGGATAACAGGAACCGCATCTGTAGCTTTATCACGTAATAAAACAAAGGCATCAAGATGTTGAGATAGCTCGTTGATTTGATGTTGGTTAACTTTTAACACATCGTGTAATGTAGCCATTGCAAGTGGAATTTCTTTACATTCCTCCCAGATACCTGCAACAGCTCCGCGGGTTTCAACTAATGAGTCGACACTTTGTTGATATTGTTCACTCATATTCTCAATTTGGTTCTTGTAATTATCCTGCCAATCGACAAGTTTTTTTACCGAAGCATCAAGAGCTTTAAAATTTTCACCAAACTGTTCGGTTAAATTATTGTTAAAATCGATAATAACTTGTTTAAGTGCATCAATTATCTGTTCTGTTGCACCCTTTGCCATTAAATCAGCAAACTGTTTCAATTGTTCCCAGAGCTTATTGCTAAACTCAGTGTGATGAGAGAGTTGTGCACGAGAAGCATCATTTATTTCATTGCGCAATAGTTTCACCTGAGCAACTAAGGACCCTTCTTCATTGCCACTCAAACCTGAAATCATCTTTTCCAAGTATTGGTTGTTTTCTTTTAATTCGTGATGAATATGTTCAGGCGTTATGGTTTCAGGCACACTCTCTGTTAAATTATCTCGTTTGTTTGCGAAGAAAAAAGCATCAAGTGCGTTAAATAAAATAGCGAAGAACATCCCTATAATACTGGTGATAAATGCTGTTTTTAGACCACCTAATAGAAGTGGGATGCTGGTATCAATACTCTCAGTGTTAAAATTAAGCAATCCAATTATTATGCCAATGAATGTGCCTAATATACCTAATGCTCCCATGAGTGTTGGAGCATACTCCCTAAATTTACTGTGAATGTTTTTGTAGTCACACCACCAGGCAGAAAAAAATATAAATACAACTGCCCAGATAAAAAAATTAGTGACAAACATCGAATCAATAGAACGGAACAGATGTTCAAAAAGTTGCGCTAACATGTGTAATCCTACGTTATTTAATTTTTAATTGTTAAATCTAGTACTTTGCAACACAACGAAATCCTTGTTGTAGTGCTGTCGCTAAACTTGATTTTACGGGCATTGTAACAAAATCAATATAATAATAAATAAAATTAATCGGGCTTTGTCGTGTTTCTGTGGTCCCAGATACTCTGTTGCACTTGTAGCAAGCAATAATCCACTGTGAACTAAACATTGACATAATACCCAATGTGATTTATTCCCATTAGAATAATAAAAACTGTAATGAAATGATCGATGCGATCCTATAAAAGCGTAAAGCGCAAACAGCATATCGGAGCGTGTTTGCATGCTTGTATGGCTTGTACCCTGCTGACAGGTGAAAATCACTACGCACCGATGTCACAGCAAGCAGTATTGATTCATGTATAATCTACCCATCTTTACACGTCCCCTTTCAGGTTATTGATATGGCTAACACAAATTTCTCTCAAACGGCTGCTTTCATCTGGGCGGTTGCCGATCTGCTTCGCGGTGATTTTAAACAATCCCAGTACGGGCGGGTGATCCTGCCGTTTACACTGTTGCGTCGCCTTGAGTGTGTGCTGGCGGGCACCAAAGAAGCGGTGCTGGCAGAGGCGGAGAAACTGAAGGCCAGCCCTCTACCGGAAGAAGGGCGAGAGAAGTTTCTGTTGCGTGCGACCAAAGGGCTGTCTTTCTTCAACACGTCGCCGATGGATCTCGGCAAGATGGGGCAGAACGACATCAAGGCCAACCTAGAGAACTACGTGCAGTCGTTCTCGAAGGATGCACGTGAAATCTTTGAACACTTTAAATTCAGTGAGTTTGTTGGCCTGCTGGAAGATGCCAACTTGCTTTACAAAGTCGTTAAGAAATTTGCCACCACCGACCTGAGCCCTAAAGCGATTTCTAACCATGATATGGGCTTGGTGTTTGAGGAGTTAATCCGTCGTTTTGCGGAGAGCTCTAACGAGACGGCAGGGGAGCACTTTACCCCACGCGATATCGTGCGTTTAACCACTTCGTTGGTATTCATGGAAGATGATGAGGCACTCTCTAAAGAGGGCATTATCCGCACCATTTACGACCCTACCGCCGGCACGGGGGGCTTCCTCTCATCGGGTATGGAATACGTGCACGAACTGAATCCCAAAGCCGTGATGCGTGCCTTTGGCCAGGAACTGAACCCCGAATCCTACGCTATCTGTAAAGCCGACATGCTGATCAAAGGGCAGGATGTCAGCCGTATCAAGTTGGGCAATACGCTTTCTAACGATCAGCTTCCGCAGGAGCAGTTCGACTATATGCTTTCTAACCCCCCCTTTGGCGTGGATTGGAAAAAGATTGAAGGTGAGATTAACGACGAACATCAGCAGAAAGGTTTTAACGGGCGTTTTGGCCCAGGCCTACCGCGTGTCTCTGATGGTTCGCTACTGTTTCTGATGCACCTGATCAGCAAAATGCGCGACAGTCATAATGTGGATGGTAGCGTAAACAATGGTGGGCGTATCGGGATCATCCTCAACGGTTCACCGCTATTTACCGGCGGGGCAGGCAGTGGTGAGAGTGAGATTCGCCGCTATATTCTGGAAGCCGATTTGCTAGAAGGTATCGTCGCATTGCCTACCGATATGTTCTACAACACCGGCATTGCGACCTACGTCTGGATTTTGTCGAACAAGAAAGCGCGGGCGCGTAAAGGTAAAGTGCAGCTGATTGATGGCACTAATCTGTGCGGCAAGATGCGAAAATCGCTGGGTTCTAAACGTAATCTGATGGGCGAGGACGATATCAAGCTTATCACCCGTACCTTTGGTGATTTTGAGGCGGTGGATGCCACCCCGCTTGAAGAACTTGGGATGGAAAAAGCGGCAGAACAAAAATCCAACCGTGGGCGCCAATCTACCAGCTCTAAAACCGAAGGGCCGAAAACCTTCGCCAGCAAAATCTTTAACAGCACCGATTTTGGTTATCGTCGCCTGACCATTGAGCGCCCTTTGCGCTTATCTGCACAGGTCACCGATGAAGCGATTGCCACGCTGCGCTTTGCACCGAAGCCGTTTAACGCTCCCATGGAGCGTTTGTACGAAGAGTTTTCGGCACAGTGGCATGACGGAAACTATGGCGATTTCTCCGATATCGAAGCAGAAGCCCGAACGATTATCAAAGCAGAATTTGCCGAGCTGAAGGAGAAGCAGATTAAAGATCTGCTCGACAGCAAGCTGTGGTTGGCACAACGCGCATTGATGGCTAAAGCTCAGCAAATCCAGACAGCGTTAGGAGCTCAGGCAGGTGGAAAAACGCTGGTGAGCAACGATTTCAATCAGTTCCAGCTCACGCTAAAAGGGGCCATCAAAACGGCTGGCGTGAAGCTGGATGCGAAAGAGAACAAGCAGTTTATCGATGCCATCACCACCAAAAACCCGGATGCCGAGCCGGTGGTGAAGAAGGCGCTGAAAGAAGCCGCTCAGCCGCTGTACGGTGCGTTTGAATACAAAGGCAAAGTAGTGGAGTTCGAGCAGGATGGTGACCTACGTGACAACGAGAACGTACCGTTAAATCCCGCCGTTTCCACCAGTGAATTGATTGAGAGCTACTTCACAGCAGAAGTGTTGCCGCACGTGGCCGATGCCTGGATTAATGCCGATAAGCGTGATGCGAAAGACGGTGAAATTGGTATTGTCGGTTATGAAATTCCGTTTAACCGCCATTTCTACGTTTATCAACCGCCGCGTCCGTTGGAGGAGATTGACGCCGATCTGGACGTCGTTAGCGCCGAGATTATGAAGCTGCTGCAGGAGGTTCATTCCTGATGACTAAGTATAAGACATATCCGGAGTATAAGGATTCTGGGGTTGAATGGTTGGGTAAAGTCCCAAAAGATTGGGACGTTATTAATATTAAATACCTCAGCCAAGTAAAAAGAGGCTCTTCACCAAGACCGATTGATGATCCAAAATTTTTCGACGAGGATGGAGATTATGCTTGGGTACGCATCGCAGATGTGACGGCTTCGGATACTTATTTATTCGAAACGACGCAAAAAATGTCGGTATTGGGGAGCTCTTTAAGTGTAAAGCTTGAACCTAATCAGCTTTTCTTAAGTATTGCTGGCACAGTAGGGAAACCATGTATCACTGCAATTAAATCATGTATACATGATGGGTTCGTATATTTCCCTTATTTGAAAGTACCGAGCAAATTCCTTTTCTATGTTTTTGCTGGAGAGCAAGCATATAAGGGATTGGGAAAAATGGGCACTCAGTTAAACCTTAATACTGATACGGTAGGTGGTATTAAAGTCGCATTGCCATCGAATAATGATTTTATTTCTAACATTGTAAATTTCCTCGATCACGAAACTGCAAAAATCGATAAACTGATCGAGAAGCAACAACAACTGATTGAGCTGCTGAAGGAAAAACGTCAGGCAGTGATTAGCCATGCCGTCACCAAAGGGCTAAACCCTGATGTGCCGATGAAAGACTCTGGTGTTGAGTGGTTGGGGGAAGTGCCGGAGCATTGGAGAAGATCAACTCCAATTAAATATTTATCATCTCTTAAAGGTCGTTTGGGGTGGCAGGGCCTTAAAGCTGACGAATATAGAGATGAAGGCCCATATGTAGTCAGTAGTGCTCATTTTAATAACTATGAAATTGATTGGAATAGCTGTCCGCGGGTTTCATTAGAAAGGTATAAATTAGACTCAAATATCCAGCTTGATATAGGCGATATTTTGCTGATGAAAGATGGCGCGGCAATGGGTAAGCTTTCATATGTTGACAAATTGCCTGGTGAAGCTTGTCTTAATAGTCACCTTTTGTTATTTAGACCATTAATGGGAGGCGATGAAAAAACATATTATACTAAGTTCATGTTTTATCTTATGCAGACGAATCATTTCCAGTCTTTTATAAAAAATAATGGTACCGGCTCAACATTTTTAGGTATTTCTCAGCAGGCTATAGGCAATCACTCTTTATGTCTTCCTCCTTTTAATGAGCAAGTGGACATATCTGATTATCTCGATGATGAGCTTAGTAAAATTGTTAGATTAGAAACTATGCAATTGGAGATGAAAAATCTTCTAACTGAACGCCGAACCGCCCTAATCTCCGCTGCCGTCACCGGTAAAATCGACGTACGCGACTGGGTTGCACCTGATATGCAAGACGCTGAGGAGCCGCAGGAGACCACCGTATGAGTATGGATACCACCAAAGAGCTGATTTTCCAAAATGAAATGATTGCTCAGATGGTCGAAACGGGTTGGATTGTTGGCAAAGGCGACGGCTACGACCGCGAACGTGCGCTATATTCGCAGGATGCATTGACCTTTGTGCAAACCACGCAGCCGCAGGAGTGGGAAAAGTTTTCAAAGATTTATCCTACCGATACCGAACGTCATTTCCTCGATGCGCTAGTCGCTCAGCTGAGAAAAGCGGATATCAACGCTACCGATATGCTGTCGCGTACTTACGGCACTCTCGGTGTGCTGCGGCACGGGATAAAAAGCCATAACGCCCGGTTTTCCCTGTGTCAGTTTAAGCCGGAGCATAGCCTCAATCCTGAAACGCTCGCGCGTTATCAGCAGAATATCTGCCGTATTGTGCCGGAACTGGTGTATAGCCCACACGCTGCGAAAGCGGCATTTGAAGAAGCGGGTACAAAAGCGAAAAAATGGCGTATCGATCTGGTGTTGTTCGTCAACGGTTTGCCGGTGGCAACGTTGGAGCTGAAGTCTGAGTTTAAGCAGGCAGTGCAAAACGCCATTACGCAATATAAGAAAACGCGTTTGCCAAAGGATCCCGTTACCAACAAGCCGGAACCGCTGCTTACTTTCAAACGCGGGGCACTCGTGCACTTTGCCGTCAGTCAGTACGAAGTATTTATGGCGACCAAACTCGACGGTGATAAAACCTTCTTCCTGCCATTTAACAAAGGTACTCATGACGGCGGTGCGGGGAACGACATCCCGGAAGATGCCAACGAATACGCCACCAGCTACCTGTGGAATGAGGTACTGCTCCCGGACAATCTGCTGAAAATTCTTGCTAGTTTTGTGCATCTACAAATCGAAGAGAAAGAAGAGTGGAATGGCCTTAAGGGCAAGAAAGAGAGCCTGATCTTCCCGCGTTATCATCAGTGGGATGTCGTGAACAAACTGATTATCGCTGCGGCGGTAGAAGGCACTGGCAATAAGTATCTCATTCAGCACAGCGCGGGCTCCGGTAAATCTAACTCCATTGCCTGGACCGCCCACCAACTTTCTCGGCTGCATGATGAGCAAGGCGAGAAGCAATTCCACTCGGTGATCGTGGTGACGGACCGTACCGTGCTGGATGACCAGCTCCAGGACACCATCTACCAGTTTGAGCATCAAGATGGGGTGGTCGGCCGTATCAACAATAAAGAAGGTGACGGCTCAAAGTCAGAGAAGCTGGCTAGCGCGCTGGAAAACTCGCAGCCAATTATTATCGTTACCATCCAAACCTTCCCGCATGTGCTGAAGGCGATTGAAAGCAGCGTCAGCCTTAAGCAGCGTAAGTATGCGGTGATTGCTGATGAAGCGCACTCTTCTCAGAGCGGTTCCACGGCGCGTCAGCTGAAAGAAGTACTGATGACGGAGGAGACGGATGACGATGCGGTGATGACCTCGGAAGATATTCTCGATGCCACCGTCGCCGCACGTAAAGGCAGCAACAATCTCAACTACTATGCTTTTACCGCCACGCCAAAAGCCAAAACGTTAGAGCTGTTTGGCCGTCGTCCTAACCCATTTGAACCTGCCTCAAAAACCAATAAGCCGGAAGCATTTCACGTTTACTCCATGCGTCAGGCGATTGAAGAGGGCTTCATTCTCGATGTCCTGAAGAATTACACCAACTATAAGGTGGCCTATAAGCTTCTGCAGAAGCTGGACGATCCCGATCGGGAAGTCGACAGCAATAAGGCGAAGGTCAAACTGAATCAGTGGGTTGCGTTGCATGAGCATAATGTTTCGCAGAAGGTAAAGGTGATTGTTGAGCACTACCGTAAGCATGTGATGCATCTGTTGGGGGGGCAGGCTAAGGCGATGGTAGTCACCAGCTCTCGTAAAGCCGCGGTGCGTTACAAATTGGCCTTTGATAAATACATCGCTGAAAACAACTATCCGAAGATCAATGCCATGGTGGCATTTTCCGGTGAAGTGGAATTCTATGAAAGTGACCACAATAGCCTTGCGTTGCTGAACCAGAAGTTTACTGAAATCAACATGAACCCTGGGTTGAAAGGCCGGGACATGCGCAAAGCGTTTGAGACTGATGATTACCAGGTGATGTTGGTCGCGAATAAGTTCCAGACCGGTTTTGACCAACCCAAGCTATGCGCCATGTATGTGGATAAAGCGCTGGGCGGCGTGGAATGCGTCCAGACACTTTCACGGCTCAACCGCACTTATCCAGGGAAAAAGGAATCGGGAACCTTTGTACTCGATTTCTATAATGAGCCGGATGACATTCTGGCGGCATTTCAGCCTTACTACCAAACGGCAGAACTGACTGATGTCAGCGATCCGCAGTTAGTCTTTGAGTTGTTCGAGAAACTTCGCACTAGCGGCATTTTCCTGTGGAACGAAGTGGAGCAATTCTGCGAGGCGTTCTTCACCAAGAACAAATCCAATGCTGCAATAAGCAATATCTGCAAGCCGGCGGTTGAACGCTGGAAGCACCGTTATACCTCAGCGATTGATGCCTATGTGTTGGCTAAAGAGATGTTTGAACGCACCAAGAAGACCGGCGATGTGGTGCTGATAACTAATGCAGAAAACAGCTTTAAGACGTGCAAACAGGAAAAAGACAAGCTGGATATCTTCAAAAAAGATCTCGGTAGCTTTGTTCGTTTTTATGAGTTTATGTCGCAGATCGTAGATTACGATGACAAGAGCCTTGAGAAGCTGAGCCTATTTGCTCGGCATCTTCGCCCGTTGCTGCATGAACAGCGTATTGAAGACGATGAGATTGATTTAAGTAATGTGGATATGAGCCATTACCGCTTATCGAAGCTTCATGAACAACATCTGAAGCTGCAGGAAGATGCGGAAGAATACCAAATCACACCGGGTAACGATATGGGTACCGCGAAGCCAAAAGACAAGAAAGAAGAGTTTCTGTCCAATATTCTGGCGCGCCTGAATGATCTGTTTGTTACGGATAATCTTAGTGATAAAGACATGATCAACTACGCCTTTACCGTGCGTGACAAACTATCGGAAAACCAGGCGGTGATGACGCAGATCGCTAACAATACGCGTGAACAGGCGATGCTGGGGGATTTCCCGAAAGCGATCGATGATGCCGTGATGGACAGCAATGAAGCCCAGCATGAGATGATGGTGCAGTATCTGTCCAACCCTGAACTTGCCAGGGGATTCGCCCGCGTGGTGTTTGATATGCTCAAAGGTGCTTAAAACGGGAGCCGCTTTGGCTTTATTGTTATAGGGGGGCTTCCTCCTAAAATGTCACAGTATAGGAATTTCGTGATGGATATCGTTGCCGATATTGAAGCAGGTAAGCTGACTCTCGATGAAGTGATCGGTTCTCTGGCCGAATATAAAGACTATTCGCATTCAGAGTGGGATCGTCGTTACCGTGAATTCACGGCGTCACTTCAGCAAACGCCAACATTTTCTGAGCCCGAAACGGATGATCTGGTTAAACGGCTTTGGTACGAGCGTGACAACGGTATTGCCAGTATCCGGCAGGGCGTTCCATCGCTGGCTGAATTCCAACAAAGCCTGCCGTTATTCAGAGAGCTGACTGAGCGCATTCGTCGCCAGCCTGATGAACAAACTTACCAATATGTAGAAGCCGCTTTGCAGCAAGCTAAGGAGAGCGGGCTGCTAAAGCGCATGTATTGGAGCTTGCGGAATCGTGTCTTTGCGGCGTTTACGCCGGCAACCTGCACCAGCACGGTGGACGAGAATGCATTTACCAAAGCGGCGACGTTTCTAAATAATCGATTTTCCCTGGCGCTCACGCTTACCGGAAATTGGCTGCAAAAAAACCATGAACTGAAGAATGCGATTAACGCACGGTTACCAGATGCGGACCCTTACTATGTCAACATGGCAATCTGGCATCTTTACGAATTGCTGCGTGAGCGCGATGGCGAGCAGAAGCAACAGGAAGTGGCTAACCATATTGCCGTAGAAAGCCATAAAGTTGTGAGCCCGCAGATACCGCAGCACTCACCTGTTAACGCTATCTACTTTGGTCCACCGGGCACCGGGAAGACTTTCGTCTTGCAGCAAAAGATGAAGGAGTACACCACCCAAGCGGCCTCCGCTGACTATGATGCTTGGTTAGATTCTCGTCTCGAAACGCTGAACTGGATGCAGGTGACTGCGTTAGTTTTGTTAGATCTTAATAGAAAGGCCAAAGTTCGTTTGCTGATTGAGCACCCTTGGTTCCAGCGTAAAGCTCTACTGAATGGCCGCAGCAGTAATCTATCGCAAACTGCGTGGGCAACGCTGCAATCCTTCACCGTGCCAGAGTCCACTACGGTTGAATATAAAGACCGCCGTGAGCCCGCGATTTTCAATAAAACGGCAGAGAGTGAGTGGTTCCTGGTTAAGCCGCAGCTAGAACAAGTGGAAGACCTTATCTCGCTTTATGATGAGTTAAAGCGAGGCCCACAAACCGCAGAGGCGATTCAGCGATTTGCCGCAGTCACCTTCCACCAATCCTATGGTTATGAAGAGTTTATTGAAGGGATGCGAGCCCGTGCAGATGACAATGGGAATATTTCTTACCCCATAGAGCCGGGTATTTTCATGCGGCTATGCCAGCGGGCCAAGGCCGATCCGGCGCATCGCTATGCCATTTTTATTGATGAGATCAATCGTGGCAATATCTCCAAAATTTTCGGCGAGCTGATTTCTCTTATAGAAATCGACAAGCGCGCTGGGATGAGCAATGCAATGAGTTTGCAGCTGTCTTATAGCGGCCAAGTATTCAGCGTTCCTGGCAACGTAGACATTATTGGTGCAATGAACACTGCGGACCGTTCGTTAGCGCTGATGGATACCGCATTGCGTCGCCGATTCGACTTTGTTGAGATGATGCCGGATCTTTCATTGCTCAGCGGGGCGAGAGTAAAGGGCATTGAGCTTGAGTCTTTGTTAGAGAAGATTAATAGCCGAATTGAGGCGCTCTACGATCGTGAGCATACCTTAGGGCATGCCTTCTTTATGCCAGTTAAAAAAGCCTGTGATGCGAAGGATGAAGACTTGGCATTTAAACAGCTGAAAGCGGTCTTCCAGAAGAAGATCATCCCCTTATTGCAGGAATACTTCTTTGACGACTGGAACAAAATCCGTTTGGTATTGGCGGATAATCAGAAACAAAACGACAGCCTCCAATTCGTGATGGAGCAAAGCGACGATCTGGAGATTCTTTTTGGCGCCGATCATGGTTTACGGCGCCACGATCAGCAATCAACCGCCTACGAACTGAAAGCGTTTGAGCATGAAGTCTGGGATTTGCCACAGGCTTACCGTGCGATCTATCAACCTGAAGAAGCCACCCAGGCTGTACAAAATGGGTAAGGTGATCTCTGTTTTTGAGTATGACCTGTTAGGCGTTGAAAAAGAGTCGCCGGTTGGCGCTGTTCCTCTTCCTCCTGAGGTTTTTGACTATTTAGAATCGCTTAGCCTAACCAGTGAGGAAGGAAGCCAGCTGCTTAAACTCACCTCACGTTCTGGGCGCCGATTGCTACAGGTACAGAATTACGCAGGGATACTCTATACCCCCTATGGCCTGCAACTGGAGATCCTGCCAAAGATAGGCAAAAACCTTACGTTGGGGCAAGCGCGCGAAACGCTACTGATTATGCTAAGTCATCTGTCTGGATTTAGGCATATTCAAACCCAGCAGGCTTCAGTTCATGCGCAACGAATGCCTTTACTGGAGATCTTTATCAACCAGTTTTTGCATAGCGTTAGCCAGCTACTTAAGCAGGGACTGCGGTCAGATTACGTGAAAGAACAGGCTAACTTGCCCTTTATGAAAGGCAAGTTGATGCTGTCAGCGCAGTTACGCCATAACGCAGTGAACCGTCATAAATTCTATCTTGATTACGATGATTATTTACCTGATTGTGCGGCCAATAGGCTATTACGTTCTGCACTTTATCAGTTGGGTAACCTGAGCCTGTCCTCAGATAATCAACGTTGGTTACAGGAATTACGCTTTGCTTTTGATGGTATCCCGTCGAGTAGAGATATAAAAGGTGACATATCGAGTTTGCGTTTGGAACGCGGTATGGCTCATTACCATGAGCCTTTGGCGTGGGCGCAGTTGATATTGCAGGGTATGAGCCCCAGCGCTCTACAGGGCGATGCTAAAGCGTTGTCACTCTTGTTCCCGATGGAGGCGGTATTTGAGTCCTTTGTCGCGTCAACGCTTGCTGACGAATTGCCGGATGGTTTCAAGGTGAAGTCGCAGGCTGCAAGCTATTCGTTGGTTAAACATGGTGAGAGGGACTGTTTTAAGCTGCGCCCAGATTTGTTGATTCAATCACGGCATCCGGTCAGTACCAAAATGGTGCTAGATACCAAATGGAAGCTGATTAATAACAACTCGCAGGAAAAACCTCTCTATGGCATTGCACAATCCGATCTCTACCAAATGTTTGCCTATGGCCTAAAGTATCTTGGTGGCTCAGGAGATATGTATTTAATTTATCCTGCGCATGATGATTTCAATCACCCAGTACGCCAGCATTTCGCATTTTCAGACACACTCAGGTTATGGGTTGTCCCTTATCAAATCTCCGCAAAGCGTGGGCAGAGAATGATGTGGGGAAAAGATAATCCCTTTATCTAGGATTATCTTTTCGAAAGGCAACACGGGGTGTTTCGATCTAGAGGCACTGTAATAAAACTGGCTATTTATATGCAGCCTCTTTCAACTCCAGCTTCACCATCAGCTGCTTATTCACCTCTTTCCCATCCACCCCGCTATGAATCCGCCGATGGCAAGTTGGGCAAATGGCGCCCACCCACTGCGGGTGATCGGGGCCTTCGTCGGCTAAGCGTTTAGTGTGATGGGGTTCGAGGTAGGGATCGCCGTTCCTTTTCTTGAACGGTGCCGGCTGGTCGCAGGCTTCACAGATGCCGTTGGCGCGCTTCAGCACGTATTTTTTCACGTCTTCGCTGCGTTTGAACCAGGATTTTTTGCTGTCACTCTGTTGGCGCTGGCCTGATTGCTTTGAGGACTGTAGTGCCTTCTTGCGCAACTGCTCGAGCGTCTCTGTCTGTGTATCGGCTTCAT
This sequence comes from Serratia sarumanii, assembly GCF_029962605.1. Lineage (NCBI taxonomy): Bacteria > Pseudomonadati > Pseudomonadota > Gammaproteobacteria > Enterobacterales > Yersiniaceae > Serratia > Serratia sarumanii. The sequence goes on from NZ_CP124750.1 coordinate 517,444, forward strand.
CGGTGTCTGCATCTTCTTCAACCGCATGCAGTGACGAGACTTTGAAAAGGTTAAAGGTAATGCCTTGCCGCATATTATTTTCGAAGTCTAAGCACTGAATGTGATCCCAAGAATCGCACTCGAACATGCCAAGATAGCGGACGCCTTTTTCTTTCTTGTTGTCCTCAAACAGGAAGATGTCTTTGCCATCGTCCTTATGGTCACGGATGGCCTTATTACCTCTAGTAAAGGTCATTGGCCCCTTTTGGCCTTCTCCCGTATAGGCATAGCGTCCATCCTCTAGCTGACCATCTTTATAGCCGTAGGTTTCGCCGCTTTCTCCGGTGAAGATAAAGATCACCGGAAATTCCCGTGGGGTCCAGATACCGCCTTGCAGCTGCCCGCCGTAGAGCTCGATAAGCGCTTTGCGTGTGTACAGTTTGCCTTCGGTTAAATAGTCAAAAGGATGCAGTGTTTCGACGATCTCAAAACCGAGGTCTTTGAGAAATTGGATGGCTTTTTCCGTGCCGCTATCGGCATTGATTCCTTTAAACGGATAGCCATGCTGCTCACGGTATGCTCTAGCGGCAATGCCTCGGATGTCGTACTTCTCGCCATTATAATGAAGGGTGTATTTTTTAAATCGTTTTATTTCATGTTGTTTTAAGAATTCATCTCGGCCAAGTTTTTTATATTCTTCGATGGCTTTTAAAACGGATTCTTTTGAAGATAACGCCTCTATCGCAGTTGCCAAAACCACTCCCTCATATTACCGAGTAGGCTCTGGGCAATGTGCTTGCTGACGAGTGCAGTATGCATCAATACCCAGCAGTTAACTCATCGATTTACCGAATGCGTTAACTATGCCAGGTAGGGGAGGAAATGCCTACCTTGATGAATGCTTTTGTTGTGATATGTCAGTCAGATCTATTGGAAAAGCGTGATTGGGAAGGGCGACGAGTACAGGCATCGCCCTGATTGTCGCTTACATTAGTTGCAGGCTTCGATCTCACGCAGAGCCCGCCCATACAGGTTACACAGCGCAGGAACCAGATGCGCCGTAGCGTTGAGATAGCGATTTAGTTGCTCCCAGTCTTCGATATCCAGCTGCGGGTGCTTTTGCAGCAAATGGCCGAACAGCATCAGGCCGTGGCACAGACCTTCCGCCTGTTCGGCAGAGAGTGCGGCCAGGTCTAAGAGTTCTGAGGGATTGAAAGCGCTGAGATCGAGGTGGTTAAACAGTTGGCGGTAGAGGGTTAGGGTGTTGGGGATGGTTTCAGAAGCGTTGGGTAAGTTTGTGTTTTCCATATCGGCTATTTCCATTGGGAGAGAAATACCGCTACCAGAAGAGACGCTAAACTCGGGTGGTAGCTCGAACGGCGTTAGCGTACCGGCCCCAACGGATACCGGCCTTCCCGGAGGAAGCACCGCCCGAGCCACCATTGTTTGGGTGTGCATCGGCATGCTCGAATTTATACCATATTCGAACAGGGTTGGGGGATTCGGAACGCTAACTCCGGCTGTGGGTTTTGCCGCAGCGGAAAAACTATAACGTTATCAGTAAAAGGAAAAAATAAGCTGTATGGAATTACAGGTTGTTTACTCATGAGATTGGAATGCCGATCGCAGTTTTTAATTTGTAATTCAGACCAATCAATTTGGATAATTCATTTTCTAATTGAATTATTAAATGCGTGAATTTAGTTATCATGAAACACATTGAAGTGAATGAATGTAAAAAATATGGTGGGGTATTTATCCTGCGTGCCTAGGGTGCTATTATCAACCTCTTTGTTAATGCTTGCGGTAGTGAGTTTTTTAAATAATGACAGGGATGCACCACGATGGAAAAGAAAGAGGGCGCTTTAAGACTATTAACCTCCGGGGAGATCGGCCTTGCGAAGTCGGTATTTGGTGGTTCAATTATTTATGGGAAAGTCTGGGTTCATCACGATAGCTATTTCCCCTTTGGCTTACAAAATCGAAATACTGCGATGTCACCCAATGGTGAGCTGTATTTTAGAGACTGGTACGTGCCCGATTTCTCAAAGGAAGGGTATAGTCATAAACATCTTTTCATCCATGAAATGGTTCATGTTTGGCAATACCAGCGTGGTATGTGGGTTAAGACCCGAGGCCTCTACAGTTGGTTGGCAAATTACAGTTATGAACTGGATGGCTCCAAACTCCTAAAGAACTACGCTATGGAGCAACAGGCTCAGATCGTTGCTGATTATCATTTGTTGACCTCTTCAGGTTATGCTGTTTGGAGAAATCGCTTCGGCAAGGAAGTGACTTACAGCGGTAATGACTATGCCGATGTGAGAAAAGTAAAAGAAAAATATGAGAAAGTGTTAGTCGGTTTTCCTTACAAGTAAGAGGATTGATTATGAAGGCGAGATTGTTCTGTGCCGTTGTTGGTGTGTCCTTGCTAAGCGCCTGTGTAGGCGATCGTCTCGATCAGCGCTATGCGCCGGATATCCCTATCACCGCCCATGCTAAAGCGAATGGCGATATTTGCATTTCTCCGTCGCCAAAGGAAAATGAAAGGCAAGATACGCTCTATCTCAGCGGTGATACGGATGAGAAATTGATTGAGGTGGGGAATCAGGATCTTAAAAAGGGCATTTGCGCTACCCAAGAAGATTACCCGTTTCAGGAAAATCATATCTATAGCATGAGGCTAAATTTTGTACCGATTGAGAAGCGCAGAAATCTGCAGGATGTTTCCGGCAGGGCCTTTATTGCTCACTTCAAAGTGAAAAAGCTCAACGGCGCTTATGAAATTGAAAATATCACGCAGGGCAGCAGATAACGCAGAGACAAAATGAAACGGATTTTCCCCCTCGCATTCCCCTTCCTGCTCGCCGGCTGTCCGTCGATAGGCGATCGTATCCCCGTAGACTATCCCGCTACCGCCAGCCTGCGTGAGGGCAAAGTATGCATCACCGTCCAGCCGCAGGGAGACGAAAAGCTCGCGGGCATCTCGATCTACCGATTGGATGAGGCGCAGAGCCGCACGTTCAAATTCTTCGATCCGCTGCGGGATGTCGCCCCCAATCAGTGCGTCCCTGATGAGGGCTACGCATTTACACAGGGGCAGCAATACCATTTCTCCGCGAAGCTGGTCTCCCACAAGAAACAGCGGGCGGGTGAGTTTCCCTCTGCGCGTGAATTCGTCGCAGAATTCGTTGTGCATCAGGAAGGTAATCAACTTAGGTTGGAAGCCCTCCGCACCCCACGCTAGCCCCAGCCCTAAACCTACCCCAAATCCCCCCCATTACTTGCGATCACCTTCTTATACCACCAGAACGATTTCTTGCGGGTGCGGGCGAGGGTGCCGTTGCCCTGGTCGTCGCGGTCGACGTAGACAAAGCCGTAGCGCTTGCTCATTTCGCCGGTCGAAGCAGCCACCAGGTCGATGCAACCCCAGGTGGTGTAACCCAGCACCGGCACGCCGTCGGCGATGGCGTCGGCCATGGCGCGGATGTGTTCGCGCAGGTAGCTGATGCGGTAGTCGTCCTCAATCTCGCCTGCTGCATTGAACTCGTCGTGCGCGCCCAGGCCGTTTTCCACCAGGAACAGCGGCTTTTGGTAGCGGTCGTACATCATGTTCATGGTGATGCGCAGCCCCAGCGGATCGATGCCCCAGCCCCAGTCGCTGCGCGGCACGTGCGGGTTCGCCAGCGATTTCACCACGTTGGCGGCGCTGCTGTTGTTGTCGTTCATGTCGGCGGAGGCGCAGCGCGAGGCGTAGTAGCTGAAGGAGACGAAGTCGACGGTGTGCTTCAGGATGTCGGCGTCTTCCGGTGCCATCGCGACGCTCACGCCTTTCTCGCGGAAGACGCGGGCGGCGTAGGAGGGGTAAGCGCCGCGCGCCTGCACGTCGATAAAGAACAGGTTCTCGCGGTCTTTCTCCAGCGCGGCCCACACGTCTTCCGGCTTGCTGGACCACGGATAGAAGTTGCCGCCGGCCAGCATGCAGCCCACCTGGTTGGCGGGGTTCACTTCGTGGGCGATGCGCGTCGCCAGTGCGCTGGCCACCAGTTCGTGGTGCGCGGCCTGGTATTTCACCTGTTCGGGGTTTTCGTCCGCTTCAAACACCAACCCCGCGCCGGAGAATGGGCTGTGCAGCAGGATGTTGATCTCGTTGAAGGTCAGCCAGTATTTCACCAGCCCGTCGAAGGCTTCGAAGCAGGTGCGGGCGTAGCGGGTGAAAAACTCCACCATCCTGCGGTTGCGCCAGGAGCCGTATTCGGTCACCAGGTGCATCGGCACGTCGAAATGGCACAGGGTCACCAGCGGCTCGATGCCGTATTGGCGGCACTCTTCGAACAGGCTGCGGTAGAAGGCGATGCCTTCGGCGTTGGGCGTCAGCTCGTCGCCGTTGGGGTAAATCCGGCTCCAGGCGATGGAGGTGCGGAACACGGTAAAGCCCATCTCCGCCATCAGCGCGATGTCGTCGCGGTAGCGGTGGTAGAAATCGATGGCGTCGTGGCTGGGGTAAAACTCGTCGTCGCGCAGGCTAAAGCGCTTCTCCAGCCCGAGTTTGACCGCCATGCGGTGCGGGCCGTGCGGGATCATATCGACGGTGGTCAGCCCTTTGCCGCCCTCGCGATAGCCGCCTTCCGCCTGGTTGGCGGCTAAAGCGCCGCCCCATAAAAACCCTTTAGGGAATGTTGAGTCAGACATGCAATCCTCTGGTGTCTCAATGCGTTGCGCTGGCGGCGTTCGCCGCCGGTGCGGTTTGGCCGGGCGCGGCGGCGTTTTCCGGCAGATCCTCGAAGCCCAGCATCAGCGTGAGCGCGAACGACAGCACTACCGAGAGCGCCATCACCGCCACCACCCACACGATGCTCATCGGGTTGGCCGGATCGAAGAACTGCACGCTGGTGAACAGCCCGGGCGAGGCCATCGAATGGCTGGCCAGCCCGCCGATGCCGGCGACCGCGCCGCAGACGAAGCCGCTGATCAGGCTGGCGACCAGCGGCCGCTTCAGGCGCACCGCCACGCCGTACAGCGCCGGTTCGGAAATCCCCGCCACGATGGCGGAGGCGGCGGCGGCCAGCGCGGTCTGGCGCAGCTCGCGGTTCTTGGTTTTCAGCGCCACCGCCAGCGAAGCGCCGCCCAGCGACAGGTTAGCGCCGATCTCCGAAGGCATCACCATGCCTTCTTTGCCGGTCTCGGCGATGGTCTGGATGATGGTCGGGGTGAACACCCGGTGCATGCCGGTGATCACCAGCAGCGGCCAAATCGCCCCCATGATGGCCACGGAGAGCCAGCCCAAATAGCCGTGCACGGTGTAGACCAGCGCAGAGATGCCGCTGCCGATCCAGATGCCGAGCGGCCCGATAAGCAGAATGGCGATCGGCGCGGCGATCAGCACGATCAGCATCGGTTTGAGGAAGTTCTTGGTCACCGCCGGGGTGATGCGATCCACCCCGCGTTCGATGTGCGACAGGATCCAGGTCATCACCAGCGCCGGGATCACCGTGTAGGTGTATTTCACCGCCGTCACCGGGATGAAGGCGAATTCCACCGCCTGGCCCTGTGCCGCCTTGGCCATCAGATCGATAAAGTTGGGATGCACCAGCACCCCGGCGATGGCGATCGCCAACGACATGTTGGTTTTGAACTTCAGCGCCGCCGAGGCGGCGACCATCACCGGCAGGAAGAAGAATGCGCCGTCGCCGATTACGTTGAGGATGACGAGGGTCGAGGAGCCTTTATCGAATACCCCGGCCATATCCAGGATCATCGCCAGCAGCTTCACCATCGAGCCGCCGATGATGGCGGGGATCAGGGGCGACATGGTGCCCACCAGCGCGTCGAGAATGCCGGCGCCGATACCCTTCAGGGTGAGCTGGCGTTTCACCGGGGCAGCGGGGGCCGCCGCACCCGGCATGCCGAGCGCCAGCACCGCCTGATAAGCCTTGGCCACCTCGTTGCCGATGATCACCTGGCACTGCTCGCCGCTGTGCACCACGCCCAGCACGCCGTCGATGGCCTTCAGCGCCGGGGTGTCGATCCGCGCTTTGTCTTTCACCACGAATCTCAGGCGGGTCATGCAGTGGGTCACGGCCTCGATATTGCCCGCGCCGCCCAGGGCGGCCACGATGGCGTGCGAGATCTCTGCGTAGTTCTTCGGCATGGCGTGTCGTCTCTCAGATAGCAATTCGGATAGCCCAAAGGCGCATGTTTACTGCCTGGGCGATCCGTTGTTCCATCCGTATGAAACGCCCACAAGAAACCGGTTTCATAAAATCATGTATTGGTGTTTTGTTGTTGGCAAGAACTATGATTTTTGGCGTTTCGTTTTCGTGATCTGGATCGTCAGAGGTAAGTGCGCACCGACGCGCTGGGGGGCGAAAGCGTTCCAAACGCCGGGCGTCTTGGGTAGACTGCGCTGAACCCATGGATTTTGGCGGCGCACAGATGGCAACGATACTCGAGGTGGCGAAAAAGGCCGGCGTTTCAAAGGCGACGGTGTCACGCGTTTTGTCCGGCAGCGGCTATGTCAGCGAGGAGAAACGCGCGTTGGTGGCTAAAGCCATCGCGGAAACCGGCTATCGGCCCAACCTGCTGGCGCGCAGCCTGGCGACCAACACCACCCAAACCCTCGGCCTGGTGGTCACCAACACCCTCTACAGCGGCAACTATTTCAGCGAACTGATGGCGCAGTCGGCGCGCATCATGGAGGCGAACGGCCGCCAACTGATCCTGGTGGACGGCAAGCACACCGCCGAAGAGGAGCGGGCCGCCATTCAGTTTTTGCTGGATCTGCGCTGCGACGGGGTGATCATCTATCCGCGTTTTCTGTCGATTGCGGAAATGGACGAGATCGTCTCCCAACACCGCCAGCCGATTCTGGTGATCAACCGGCGGCTACGGCTGAACGACAGCTACTGCATCTTCAGCGATCAGCACGCCGCCGGCGCGGCGGCGGTGGCGCACCTGATCGCGCGTGGGCATCGCGACATCGCCTTTATCACCGGCTCGCTTGATTCCCCCACCGGGCTGGAGCGGCTTTCCGGCTACAAATCCGCGCTGGCTCAGCAGGGCATCGCGGTTAACGAGGCGTTGATCGTCGAGGGGAAATGGCACGCGCAAAGCGGCGTGGCGGCGGTCGATGCGCTGCTGGCCGGCGGGCAGCCGTTCAGCGCCATCGTCGCCGGCAACGACGAGATGGCCATCGGCGCGATGAAGCGGCTGGCGGAGCGCGGCGTGGCGGTGCCGGAGGCGGTATCGGTCATCGGCTTCGACGACATCCCATTGGCGCCCTATACCGTGCCGTCGCTGTCGAGCATGAAGATGCCGGTCACCGAGATGATCCAGGAGACCATCAACCGCCTGCTGTCGATGCTGGACGGCGGCGAGCTGAGCAAGCGCCCCAGCTTCCCGGCCTGCCTGATCGAGCGCGAGTCGGTGGCGGCGGGGCCGTATTGGGGTGGTAACTGATCCATCCGCGCCTCAATAGACAAACCCGACGGCCGGCCTTATATTGCTAATGAGAATCACTATCAAAAACCTCGCCGACGGTCGGCGTCATCATTCACAGGCAGGGCGAACATGTCTACGTCCCCCCAGCGGTTACTGCAGGAATATCATCAGCAAGCGCAGGACTATGCGCTGTCGGACATGCTGCGTGCGCGGCGCGGCGTGTTGGCCGCCGATGTCGACATCGAGCTGGATGAACCCCACCGCGCGGGGCTGAAGATCGTGGTGATCCGCCGCGGGCGTCTGCGCTGTGAAAGCGGAACGGGGCCGCAGGTGGAGCTGAACGGCCCTTCGCTGTTGCTGGCCGCCGGGCGGGACGACTTCGTGTTGAACAACCTGTTCCAGGCCGGCGAACCGCTCGATTATACCCTGCTGCAGTTCTCCGCCGCCTGGCTGGAGCAGAACGATGTCCGCCTGCCGCCCGGCCTCGATGGGCGGCGGCATGCGCAGTTGGTGCCGCTGGCGGCGCCGGCAGCGCTGATCGGCCAGGCCCGGCAACTGTTCGCCTGCCCGCTGCACGAGTCGCAGCGCGGGCTGTGGTTCAGCGCCAGGGCCAACGAGCTGGCGGCGCATTGCCTGCATCAATGCTGGAACCGCAGCGCTGCCGCGCCGTCTGTTGGCGTGCACCTGGCCGCGCGCGATGTGGCGCGCCTGCAGCTGGCGCGCGAAATCCTGTTGGCGGAGATGGAGCAGCCGCCGAGCCTGGATCAACTGGCTCAGCGCGCCGGGTTGAACACCCGCAAACTCACGCAAGGGTTCCGCCAGCTGTTTGGCGCCAGCGTATTCGGCCTGCTGCAGGAGCACCGGCTGCAAACCGCTTGGCGCTTGCTGAGCGAGCAGGATCTGCACGTTTCCACCGTCGCCTGGCAGGTGGGTTATACGCCGGCGCACTTCTCCGTCGCCTTCCGCAAGCGTTTCGGCGTCATGCCCTGCGACGTCAAAAAGCGTTAGCCACGCAATCGAAAGAAAAAGTCTCGCCGGCGAAAGCCTTTACGGATGAGGACGTCCGCCGCTTTTGGCTACAGTAAGCGCCTTTGCCGTGGAGGATCTCATGCTGAGTGACCTGCGGGCGCTGACGCGTCCTTTCCGCATCATGCTGTATTCCGCGCTGGCGCTGCAGGCGCTGGCCGGCGTCAGTTCGCTGTTTCCATGGCTGGCGATAGCCCGGCTGGTGGACGCCGATCCGGCGGCCTATCCCTTCTGGCTTGGCGTCGCCGCCGGTGGCCTGGCGCTGTGGCTGTTCGCCCAAACGCTGGCGCTGCACCTCACTCATCTGCTCGACGCGCGTTTGTGTCATCGGCTGCGCAGCCAATTGGCCGCCAAGCTGGTGCGTCTGCCGCTGAACTGGTTTGTGCGGCAGGGCGAGAGCGGCGCCGCCCGGGCGCTGTCGCAGGACATTCAGGCGCTGCATCAGCTGGTGGCCCATGCGCCGGCGGAGTTGGTGCAGCTGGCCGTGGTACCCGGCTGCGCGCTGGCGCTGCTGGCGGCGGTGCAGTGGCCGCTGCTGCTGTTCGCGCTGATACCTTTGCTGGCGGCCGCGCTGCTGTTTCACGTCATCCGTTCGCCGCACCTGCGGCCGGCGTTTGAACAACGCGATCGGGCGTTTCGGCAGTTGAACGACGATTATCGGCAGCTGGCGGCGCATCCGCTGTTGGCGCGCCAGTTTCCCGGTGCGGGCATCGAAGCGCGTGCGCGGCAGAGCCTGCGGGGCTTTCTCGCCGCCTTTCACCGTTGGCTGCGGCGTATCGGCGCGCTCGGCGCCGTGACCCAATTACTGCTCAGCGCCGCGCTGTCGGCCGGTTGGCTGTTGCTCGGCGCCCGCTGGCTGGTGCCCAATCTCACGCTGGCGGAGCTGGCGCTGTTCGTGTTGCTGTTGCGCAGCGTGGCGCAACCGGTGATGGCGATGGGGCACGGCGGCGATGCATTGCGTGCGGCGACGCTGGCCGCCGGCCGCATTCGGGCGCTGCTGGCGCATCCCGAAATACGCTGGGGAGGGCGCTCGACGATCGCTTCGGCGCCGCAGGGGGCGGCGCTGCAGCTGAGCGATCTCGGTTGCCGGCACGACGAACGCTGGTTGCTGCAGGGCGTCAATCTGGCCGTCGAACCGGGAGAATGGCTGGCGATTGTCGGGGCGTCGGGCAGCGGTAAAAGCACGCTGCTGCGGTTGATCGCCCGTTATAGCGAGCCGGATAGCGGAACGGTATCGCTCGACGGCGTGCTCGCCGACGCGTTCTCGGCGCAGGCATTCAATCAGATGGTGGCCGTGGTGCCGCAGGAGAATACGCCGCCGGCGATGTCGCTGCGCGACAACCTGACGCTGTTCGTCGGCGGGGCCGACGATGCGCAGCTGCGGCGCGTGCTGGCCGTGCTGGGGCTGGCGGCGCGTTTGCAGGATAGGTTGGACGATACGCCTTCGCTTTCCGGCGGGGAGGCGCAGCGTCTCGCCATCGCCCGGGCGTTGCTGGCGCGGCGGCCGCTGCTGTTGGCCGACGAACCGACTTCGGCGCAGGATCGGCAAAATCGCGAACGCATTCTGACGGCGCTGGCGCAGCTGCCCGCCACCCGGCTGGTGGCAACGCACGACGCGGAACTGTGCCGCCGCGCCGATCGGGTGGCGGTGCTGGCGGAGGGGCGGTTGCTGGCGGTCGGCACGCCCGCCGAGCTGGCGGATCATCCGGCATTGTTGGCGGCGTTGGCCGAGCGCCAGGAGGCGGACGATGAAGTTTGAGTTGGTGAAAGCGTTGGCCCCGGCGCTGTTGCTGATGGCGCTGGCCGCCGCGTTGGATGGCGTCTGCGCCTTGCTGCTGGCGGCAGCGGTGGCGAACTGGCAGCAAAATCCCGGCCATTGGCTAGGGCTGCTGGCGCTGGCTACGCCTCTCTTGCTGGCGGTGCAGTATGCGGCGGCCTCCCGCGGTTTCTTCGCCGGCGGCGCGGTGATGAGCGCGTTGCTGCGGGCGCTGTTCCGCCGTCTGCCGCGCGCGCTGTCGCCGCAGGAGCAGGCACCGGGTCTGTTGGCCGGGGCCATCGGTCAGACGATGTCGGCACCCGCGCACCTGCTGGCGCCGTTGGTTGGCGCGGTCGTCACGCCGCTGGCGCTGATCGCCGGGCTGGCCTGCCTGAGCCCGGGAGTGGCGCTGATGCTGCTGGCGGCCTGCGTGCTGTTGATGCTGGTGTTGCGCGGTTCGGCGGCCCGGCTGCACCGGCGAGAGCGAGAGCTTGGGGAGGCCAATCAGAGTATTGAAGGGGCGCTGATGCAGTTTGCCCGTCATCAGGCATTGCTGCGCTTCGGCTACGGGCAGGCGGCCGCCGCCGAGGCGTTGACGCAACGGTTGGATGACCATCATCGGGCGCACGCCGCGCTGCTGCGCCAAAGCTTGCCATATCACCTGTTGTTCAGCGCCGGGCTGCAGCTGACGCTGTTGGCGGCATTGTGGTTCGGTGCCCATGAGGTGCTGGCGCAGCGCCTGAACGTCGCCCAATGGCTGGCGCTGATGATTGTCCTGGCCCGCTTGTTGGAGCCGTTGCTTCAGCTTTCTCACCTCGATCAGGCGCTGCGTCAGTTGAAGAGCGCGTGGGCGCAACTGCGGCAGGCGCTGGCGTCGCCCACGTTGCCGCTGCCGGAACGGGACGGCGCCGCGCCGCAGGACGACGGCATCGCGCTTGAGGCGCTGAGCCTGGCGGCGGCGCACGGCGGCTGGCGGCTGCGGGAAATAGGCGGAGCCTGCGCCGCCGGAGAGATGTTGGCGATCGTCGGCCCTTCGGGCGCCGGCAAAAGCAGCCTGCTGAGCCTGATGGCGCGCACGCAGGATCCGACGGCGGGGCGGGTGTTCTACGGCGGCCGTGACGTGCGCGCGTTGTCGGCGCGGCAATTGGCGGGCGGTCGCGGCGTGATGTGGCAAGACAATCGCCTGCTGCGCGGCAGCGTGCGCTGGAATCTGACCCAGGGGCGAACGGATATCGGCGATGAGCGTCTGCTGGCGCTGTTGGCGGCGCTGGATCTGCCGCCCGACGTGCTGGAAGAAGAGGTCGGCAGCGACGGCGATCGTTTCTCCGGCGGGCAGAAGCAACGGCTGTGCCTGGCGCGCACGCTGCTGCAGGGGGCGCCACGATTGTTGTTGGACGAACCGGGCGCCAGTCTGGATCTGCGCAACGCCGAGCGCGTGGCGGCCCTGCTGGCCGGCTGGCCCGGCACGCGGGTCGTCGTCACCCACGATCCCGCGTTGGCCTGTCGGGCGGATCGAGTGTGGGTGCTGGAAGGCGGGCGGCTGACGGCGGCGGGCAGCCCGGATGCGCTGCGCGAGGCGGGGGGCTGGTTCGCCCGTTTCTGCCAGGCGAAAATGACCGGCGATCGATAGAGAAACTCCGGCAATCGAAAAAGTCGCGGCGGCCGTTTTGTTAGATTGATAACGATTATCATTTAACAATAACAACCAGGGAAAAACATGCGACTCATTCACCTCTCACCAGTGGCGGCCGCGATGCGCCACGGCGCGTTGCTGTGCGCGCTGTGCGGCACCGGGGCGCTGGCGCAGGATGCGCCGGCCAAAACGGACGTAAAAGAAGATACCCTCACCGTGACCGCCGGCGCGGCGGCGCGGGATGACTATGTGGCTCCCGGCGTCACCACGCTGGGGAAAATCCCGCTGAAACCGCGTGAAGTGGCCCAGTCGGTCAGCGTGATCGATCGACAGCAGATGGAGCAGCAGAATCTCACATCGCTGGATGCGGTGATGACGCGCGCCACCGGCGTCACCAGCGCCCCCTTCGTGTTGCTGACCACCGCGTGGTATGCGCGCGGCTTCAAGATCGATTCGTTCGAACTGGACGGCGTGCCGACGCTGCTGGGCAATACCGCCAGCTCGCCGCAGGACATGGCGGTGTATGAGCGGGTGGAGATCCTGCGCGGCTCCAACGGCCTGCTGCACGGGCTCGGCAACCCGGCGGCCACGGTCAACATGGTGCGCAAGCACGGACTGGCGCAAAACCGCGCGCAGTTTACCGCCAGCGCCGGGAGCTGGAATCAGTATCGCGGCGAAGCGGACGTGGGCGGCCCGCTGAACGCGTCGGGCAGCGTGCGCGGCCGTGCGGTGATGGCATGGGAAGATCGCGATTATTTCTATCGCGTCTCGGATCAGAAAACCCGTTTGCTGTATGCCACCGTCGACGCCGATCTGACGCCGGATACCCTGCTGCGTGTCGGCGCGCAGTACCAAACCATCGATTCCGTCACCAATATGGCCGGGGTGCCGATGGGGAAAGACGGCAGCGATCTGCACCTGCCGCGCAGCACCTATCTGGACGTGGACTGGGATCGCTTCAAATGGGACACCACGCGGCTGTTCGCTGCGGTGGAGCATCGGCTGAACGACGACTGGCAGGTCAAGCTGAGCGGCGACTATCTGCACGCCAAGTCTCGCCTGCTGTATGCCGGCGCCTGGGGCAACGTCGATCCGGCCACCGGCGACGGCGCGGCGCTGATGGGCGGCGCCTATCGTTTTCGCAATCAGCAGCTGGGGCTGGACGCCAGCCTGAACGGCAAGATCGACGCCTGGGGGTTGCGGCACGAGCTGGTCGTCGGCGCCAGCTACACCCATGCCGAAGAAGAACAGTTCACTGCACGGTTTGATTCTGTGTTTCAGGTGCCGGTGAACGTCTACCGCTGGGATCCGCACGGCGTGCCGAAGCCAGCGATCGGCGCTTACAGCTCGCCGGGGTCGACCAAAACCGTTCAGCGCGGGGTGTACGGCATGGGCCGCATTAAACTGGCGGAGCCGCTGACGCTGGTGGCCGGCGCGCGCGAAAGCTGGTGGCAACTGCGTTCGCCCAGCGACACTCTGGAAGAGAACGCGCGTCTGACCCCCTACGGCGGCCTGATCTGGGATTTCGCCAAAGACTGGTCGTGGTATGCCAGCTACGCCACGGTGTTTCAGCCGCAGAGCGGCAAAACCTGGAGCGGGCAGATGCTTAAGCCGGTGGAGGGCCGCACGCTGGAAAGCGGGGTGAAGGCGTCGCTGATGAATGGCGCGCTCAACCTCTCGGCCGCGGCGTTCCGCATCGATCTGGAGAACAACCCGCAGGTGGATCCCGATCACCCGGGCGGCGGTTTCGATACCTGGTATATCAGCGGCGGCAAGGCTCGCAGTGAAGGCTTCGAGCTGGAAGGGCGCGGATACCTCACGCCATGGTGGGACGTCACGCTCGGCTACACCTATACCGACACGCGCTACACCCGCGACGCCGGCAACCAGGGGCGCGCCTACAACAGCCTGACGCCGCGTCATATGCTGCGGCTGTGGAGCGATTACGACCTGCCGTGGGATCAGCGCAAGTGGAGCATCGGCGGCGGCATCCAGGCGCAGAGCGCGTTCAGCAGCGCCAATGGCGCGACGACGCTGCGCCAGGGCGGCTATGCGCTGGTCAACGCACGGCTGGGGTATCGCATCGACGAGACCTGGTCGGCGGCGCTCAACGTCAACAATCTGTTCGATCGCCGCTACTACGCAGGGCTTTTCTCGCCGCAGTGGAACAACCGTTACGGTGAACCGCGCAACCTGATGTTCACCGTCAAGGCCGAGTTTTGATGAATATGCGCGTATGGGCGGCGTGCCTCGGCAGCGCCATGGGGGGCGTTACCCTGGCGCTGCTTTTGGCGCGCGGCTATCCCTCGGCCGACCCGCTCGATCGGCTTTACGGCGCGCTGTTTCTGGCGTTGTTCGGCGGCATCGCGTTGCTGACGTATAGCCTGCTGGCGCCGGACTGGCGTCGCACGCTGCTGCGCGCCTGGTTGTGGTGGCCGCTGCCGCTGGCGCTGCTGGAGGCGTGGCGATGAACGCCGTCGCGCGACGGGCTTTGGCGGCGCTGCATCGGGGCTGCGGCGCGTTGTTCGGCTGCGCGCTGTTCGTGGTCCTGTTCACCGGCTGCTGGAGCCTGGCCGGCGACAGTTTCACGCTGTGGTGGAACGGCGTGACGATGAGCGGCGAGCAACGGCCGTTGGCGCAGCTGCTGGACGACGCGAAAGCCTACGGTGAAGACGGCGCGGCGCCTTACGTCATGCTGCCGAGCGCGCGTTATCCGGTGATTCGCTTTTGCCGCGCCCCGGACGACTGCGCCCTCGCGTTGAGCGCCGTCAGCGGGCGGCTGGTCAGCCTGACGGCGCCGACCACGCTGTTGGTGACGCTGCACAAGAACCTGTTTCTCGGCTTTCCCGGTCGGGTGTTTCTCAGTTTGTTCGGCATCGCGTTCGCTTTGCTGCTGATCAGCGGGATTGCGCTGCATGGTCGACGGCTGCGCCAGCTGTTGCAGCTGCGGCGGCGTCAGGGGCTGCGGGTGCTGCTGTTCGATCTGCACAATCTGTTGGGGCTTTGGTGCTATCCGTGGCTGGTGATGTTCGCTTTGACCGGCGCGTTATCCGGCCTCGGCGCGCTCGGTACTGTGCTGCTGGCCGACCGCGTCAGCCCCGGTGCGCCGCAGCGGGTGATGGCGCAGCTGATGGGCGGTGCGCAACCTGCACCGCCCTTGCCTGACGCCGGGCGTACTCTTGCGCAGACGATGGCGGCGCTGCGGCGCCAGGCACCGGAATTTACGCCGCAAACCCTGCAGCGCGCGCCGGATGGTGCATTGCTGGCGGTGGGCGGCGTCACTCGCGGTATTCCCAGCAGCGCGCTGTTCGAGCAATTTCGTTTCGGCAGCGGCGAGCAGCCGGCGCTGATGCGGCGCAGCGCCGCTCATCAGGGGCCATGGACGCGCGCGTTCATCGCCGTTCAGCCGCTGCACTATGGCCAATACGCCTGGTTGCCGCGGGCGGCGGCGGCGGTGAGCGCGCTGCATTTTTTGGCCGGGTTCGGCGCGGCGACGCTGGCGCTGAGCGGGCTGGGATTGTGGTGCCTACGGCAGCCGCAGCGCCGTGCCGCGCGCTTTATCACCGGCGTCTGCTGTGGTCTGACGGTGGCGGGAAGTCTGCTGTTGGCCGCCCGGCCGCTGGCGGCGTTCCCTGCCGCCTGGCTGTTTTGGGGAATGTGGGGCGCGGTGGCGCTGTTGGCGTGGCGAGTTTGGCCGGGGTGGTTATTGTTCCTCAGCGGAATGGCCAGCGGTACGGCGCTGCTGGTGGCGGCGCTCGGCCATATGCTCAGCGCCGGCCCCGGCCTGTACTGGCTGGACAGCGCTTTACTGTTAGTCAGCGCGGCTCTGTTCGCCGCCGGCTCCTTGTTATGGCAATCGCGCGGCGCCTGGCCGCGCCAATTGGAGTAAAACATGCGACAACTATTGCAACATCGGCATCTGGTGCTGACCCTGGGGCTGCTCTATTTTAGTCAGGGCATCCCGATCGGCATCGCCATGGATGCGTTGCCGACCCTGCTGCGCCATGACGGCGCCAGCCTGCAGGCGCTGGCGTTTTTGCCGCTGGTGGGGTTGCCCTGGGTGGTGAAGTTTCTTTGGGCGCCGCTGGTGGATAATCACTGGTCGCCACGCTTCGGACGCCGCCGCAGTTGGATTATTCCGCTGCAGTGCGTGGTGACGCTGTGCCTGATCCTGCTCAGCGCGGTCGGCATTTCCGCGGCGGCGGCAGGGCTGTGCGTCGCGCTGCTGGCCGTCGCGTCGCTGGCCAGCGCTACGCAGGATATCGCCACTGATGGCATGGCGGCGGAACACGTCAGCGGTGAGTTGCTGTCGCGCGTCAATGCCATTCAAATCGCCGGGGTGATGAGCGGCTTCTTCGTCGGCGGGGCGGGCATGATGATGCTGAGTGCCCGGGTAGGCGTGCAGGGTGCGCTGCTGGCGATGGCGATCTTCCCTGCCGTCAGCCTGCTGGCGATTGGCCGCTTCCGACAACACGCCGATCTGCCGCCCGAACGCGCCGATTCGCGTCCGGCCAGCCTGCTGCGCACGCTGCGCCGTCGCGGCGCGGCGCGGTTGCTGACGCTCACGCTGCTGTCGGCGGTGACCGCGGTATCCGGCTTCGGGTTGGCCAAGCTGTTTTTAACCGATCACGGTTGGACGCCGGCGCAGGTCGGCCAGATCGGCATGGCCGGCGGCATGGTGACGCTGGTGCTCGGGTGCGGTGGCGGCGCCTGGCTGGTGAGCCTGCTCGGGGTGTGGAAGGCGTTCGCGGTTGGCCTGGGTTGTGCGCTGTGCGCCTCGCTGTGCTGGCTGGCGATGGCCAACTGGGGTCTGCAATCCGGCGGCGTGATCGCCGCGGTGATGGGAGGCGCGCTGGCTTCCGGAGTGACCTCGGTCGCTATCATGACTGCCGGCATGCAGTTCGCTGCGCAGGGCGATCAGGCGGGCACAGACATGACCATGGTGCAAAGCTCGCGCGATATCGGGGAAATGGTCAGCAATATGCTGATGGTGGGGATGACCGCCAGCCTGGGCTACCGTTTTTCCTTCGCGTTGGCGGCCGCGCTGGCCGTGCTGCTGCTGGGCATCAATCTGGCCAGCAACCGGCACCCTGCGGCGGTGCGGCGGCAAGAAGAGTAGAGGAGATAGTTGGGGCCGGTTAAACCAGCTATCGATGTTTAACCGCGGCGAGCTGAGCAAGCGCCCCAGCTTCCCGGCCAGCCTGATCGAGCGCGAGTCGGTGGCGGCGGGGCCGTATTGGGGAAAGACATAATCGCGTACCCGCCTTTTTCAGGTGCTACAACGCTTGAACCCGTCTCTTCGACAAAGCAAAAATCCCCAGCGCGCTGCCCAACGCCAGGGCGCTGGCGGCTGCCGTGGATAGCGCGAACTCGCGCGTGTAGGGCAACAGCAGGCCAGCCGCAGAGATGCTGCCCAGCAGCAGGCTAAAGAACAGCGCTTTTTTACGATAGGGCGCCTTTAGGTTGAGATAGGCGGCGACGGCGCAGACGATAAGTGTTCCGCCGACGACGACCAACAGCGGCAGGATAATGAATGCCCCGGCGAGGAGATTGGACAGCCCAACGTCCCCCACGCCGGCGTAAGAGACAATAAGGAACATGATGCCGATGGCTAATACCGTGCTCAGTTTGATGACGATATAAGTGCTCGCGCACAGGTTAAGCGCCTTTAATGCTACTAGCATCACGTTGTTTGCCATCGTTCATCCTTGAGTTTGTCGGATAGGGGCCGCGTTGGTCTGGGGAATGGTTTATCTTACCCCAACCCCCCAATCCTTCCACGAATCTCCTCCTCCGGCAGATCCACACCAATAAATACCAAAGTGCTCCGACGTTCCTCACCAGGCAGCCACTCCCGATCCCAGTCGGCGTTATACAGCCGCTGCACGCCCTGGAACAGCAGGCGGCGCGGCTCGTCTTCGATGGACAGAATGCCTTTGTAGCGCAGCAGGTTGTCGGCGTATTCCAGCAGCAGGCCTTCCATCACTTCGGAGATTTGCATCAGCGGCAGCGGCCGTTCCAGCGTCACCACGATCGAGCGGATGTCGCTCTGCGGCTGCGGGATGCGGTGGAACAGCGGGGCGGGCGGCGTCAGATTCAGCTTGTCGTTCAGCGTAAAGCCTTCGATGTCGAACAGCACGCTCAGATCGATATCGCCGTGCGTCACCTGGTAGAGCGGCGCGCGGGCGTTCATCCGCTGCAGCCGTTGGATCAGCGCCTCGCAGTCCGGCGCCACGTCGGTTTTGGTCAACAGGATGCGGTCGGCGTAGCCCACCTGCGCCTGGGCGATGCTGAACTGGCTCAGCTGCTGCTCGGCGTGCGCCGCGTCCACCAGGGTGATGATGCCGTCCAGCAGGAAGCGCTCGCACAGGATCTCGTGCGAGAAAAAGGTCTGGGTAATCGGGCCGGGATCGGCCATGCCGGTGCATTCGATGATCAGCCGATCGAACGTCAGCTGGCCGCTGTCGACGCCGTCCAGCAGATCCAGCAGCGCGTCCGCCAATTCGTTGGACTTGCTGCAGCAGATGCAGCCGTTGCTCAACGTGGTGATGCGGCTGGCGCGATCGCCGATCAGCGCGTCGTCGATCGGCACTTCGCCGAACTCGTTCTCGATGACCGCGATTTTATAGCCGTGTTCGGCGTTCAGGATGTGGCGCAGTAGGGTGGTTTTGCCGGCGCCCAAAAAGCCGGTCAGGATGGTGACTGCAATGGGTTTCATACGGGTCCTTGTGACTGCGGGTTAACAGCAGCGCATGCCGCCTTTGCCGTCGCCGCCGTAGCGCGCTTGCTGGCGCTCGCGGAAAAATTCTTTATAGGTCATCACCGGCTTGTCCGGGTGGTTGTCTTTCATGTGCTGGACGTAGGTATCGTAGTCAGGCACGCCCACCAACATGCGCGCCGCCTGCCCGAGGTACTTTCCCGCCTGGCCAAGATTTCCGAACATAGTTTCTTACTCCCAAATACCCTGCTTACCCTTCGTCTTTCGAACCGCAGCGGTGTTGGCTGCACTCCCGAACCCCAGTCACTTACTTGAGTAAGCTCCTGGGGATTAATGAGCCTCATCCCTGAGGCTCACCCTTTGGGCCAGCGTAAACGCTGTTCAAATCGGTTCCCTACCGATTTGTCGCTCACTTGCCGCCTTGCTGCGGCCCGAAATCCTTTGGGTACCGGTTAACTTTCATGTCGGTACTGCATAACTGATTTTATTATGCAGGGTATCCGTTAAATCACATCAATGCTGGGTCGAAACTTTGACCTCCCCCTCAGTTACGCCGTCGGCGGGCGCGGCCTGCGGCACCGGCACGTAAGGCGTTTCCTGGTCGGTGCGTTTCGGGTTCTTGTGCGCCGCCATCGCGGTTTTCACCCCGTAGAAGATGATGCTGTACACCACCAGCAGGAACAGAATGCTCAGCCCGGCGTTGGTGTAGTTGTTCACCACGATGTGGTTCATGTTGGCGATCTGCTGGGCGCTCAGCTCGGCGCCGCCTTCGGCGATTTTGCGTTTGTATTCGCCGGCCAGGAAGAAGAAGCCTTCCAGCTGCGGGTTGTCGCTGAACAGCTTCAGGCCCAGCGCGTAGGTGGTGCAGATCAGCAGCCACACCGCCGGCAGCACGGTCACCCAGATGTATTGGGTGCGCTTCATCTTAATCAGCACCACGGTGCCCAGCACCAGCGCCACGGCGGCCAGCATCTGGTTGGAGATGCCGAACAGCGGCCACAGGCTCTTCACGCCGCCGAGCGGATCCACCACGCCCTGATACAGCAGGTAGCCCCACAGCCCAACGCAGCCGGCGGTGCCGACGATGCCGGCCACCAGCGAGTCGGTTTTCTTCAGGAACGGCACGAAGTTGCCCAGCAGATCCTGCAGCATAAAGCGGCCGGAACGGGTGCCGGCGTCGAGCGCGGTCAGGATGAACAGCGCCTCGAACAGAATGCCGAAGTGATACCAGAAGCCCATGTTGGCGCCCGGAATGATCTGGTGGAACACGTGGGCGATGCCCACCGCCAGCGTTGGCGCGCCGCCGGCGCGGTTCAGCACCGAAGGTTCGCCGATGTCGGTGGCGGTCTGCAGGATCTGTTCCGGGCTGATGACGAAGCCCCAGGAGCTGACCGCCGCCGCCGCGTGCACGGTGACGTCTTTCAGCGAAGCCATGATCATCGGCGCGTCTTCGGTGCCCAGGCGGTGCAGATCCGGCATGGTGATGCCCAGCGCCGCCGGCGGGGTGTTCATGGCGAAGTACAGGCCCGGCTCGATGATAGAAGCCGCCACCAGCGCCATGATGGCGACGAAGGACTCCATCAGCATCGCGCCGTAGCCGATAAAGCGCGCGTCGGTCTCATTGGCCAACAGCTTCGGCGTGGTGCCGGAGGCGATCAGCGCATGGAAGCCGGAGACCGCGCCGCAGGCGATGGTGATGAACAGGAACGGGAACAGGGTACCTTTCCACACCGGGCCGGTGCCGTCGACGAACTGGGTGACCGCCGGCATTTTCAGCTCAGGGTTGAGGATTACGATGCCGATCGCCAGCCCGACGATCACGCCGATTTTCAGGAAGGTGGCCAAGTAGTCGCGCGGCGCCAGAATCAGCCACACCGGCAGCAGGGCGGAGACAAAGGCGTAGCCGATCAGCGTGAAGGTGATGGTGGTGTCTTTAAAGGTCAGCGCCGGGCCCCAGTACGGGTCGTGCGCCACCACGCCGCCGAACCAGATGGCGGCCACCAGCAGCACGATGCCGATGACTGACACTTCACCCACGCGGCCGGGGCGCAGGTAGCGCATGTAGATGCCCATAAACAGCGCGATTGGCACGGTGGAGCAGACGGTGAACACGCCCCACGGGCTTTCCGCCAGCGCTTTCACCACGATCAGCGCCAGCACCGCCAGGATGATGATCATGATCAGGAAGCAGCCGAACAGCGCGATGGTGCCCGGTATCGGCCCCATCTCTTTTTTGATGATCTCACCGAGCGAGGCGCCGTTGCGGCGCGAGGAGATGAACAGCACCATAAAGTCCTGCACCGCCCCCGCCAGCACCACGCCGCCCAGCAGCCACAGCGTGCCGGGCAGGTAGCCGACCTGCGCGGCCAGCACCGGCCCCACCAACGGCCCGGCGCCGGCGATGGCGGCGAAGTGGTGGCCGAACAGCACGTTCTTGTTGGTCGGCACGTAGTTCAGGCCGTCGTTGTTGACTACCGCCGGGGTGGCGCGGCCGGCGTCCAGCTTCATCACCTTGGTGGCGATGTACAGGCTGTAGTAGCGGTAGGCCACCAGATACACCGCCACCGAAGCGACGACGATCCACAGCGCGCTGATGTGTTCACCGCGGCGCAGCGCCACCACGCCGAGGCAGGCTGCGCCGAGTATCCCCAGCAGCATCCACGGAATGTGCTTTAAAATCCCCTCTCGTTTCATGAGGTATCCTTAATTCCAGTCTGCAAAATATGAATGAACTCATCCGCTTGTAAGAGATGTCAGAGTGGCGCGGTGAGCCGTAGCGTCTTTCCCGAGGTAAGGCGGGTTTAGGAACAGCTCATCATCGCCGGGGGTAAGGGGGGAAGACAGGCGTATTTCGGTCAGCGGTCAGATCCGCCGGGTGAACGGTTGGATTGGCGGGGTAAGCGGTTGGCGGCCTGGAGAAGAGATTCGGCCGCCGGCGGGCGACGGCCTGTCTCCTCAGGCCGTCTGCATGGCCTGCAGCAGGTGGATAAACGCGGCGCTGAGCGGCGGCGTCGCCGGCTCATGGCGGGTAAAGACGTAAAAGCGCGCGCTGATGTCGATCTCTTGCGTCGGGATTTTCTGCAGGTGCAGCTGCGGGGCGTAATGTGCGACCACCCGATCGCTCAGCAGCGCGATATAGCCCTGCTGCCTGACCAGGCACCAGGTCGCCAGAAAGGAGTCGGTCTCGACGATCTGGCCGTGCGGCGTGTAGCGTTCGGCGATCTCGCGGATGGCGGCATGCCCCACCGAGCAGGAGCGCGGCACCACCCATTTGGCCTCGGCCGGCGGCTGCCCGGCTGCGGTAAGATCGCCTCCCTGATAGAGCGAGAAGCGCTCGCTTTTCAGCGCCTGCATGGCCAGATCGGCGCCGCCCGCCGCGCCGTTCAGGCTGCTGACCGCCAAATCCAGCTCGCAGTTTCGCAGCCGGGCCAGCAGGCCTTCCGGGCCGTCCTCCACCACCGTCACCCGGGTATGCGGGTAGCGGCGGTTGAAGCCTTCGAGCACCTGAGGCAGATAGCAAAGCAGCGGATCGACGCTCATCCCCACCCGCAGGCGCTTCTCGCCGTCAGCGCTCAGGCCGCGCAGTTCGTCAAACGCGTTGAGCAACTGATTGGTGGCGGCGTCTATCCGCCGGTAAAACAGCTCGCCGACCGCCGTCAGGCGCACGCCGCGGTTGCTGCGCTCCAGCAGCCGCGCACCGATGGTCATTTCCAGCTCTTTCAGCACCCGGCTGAGCGTCGGCTGCGAGATGGCCAGCTTTTTCGCGGCCTCGTGCAAGCTTCCACAGTGGACAATGTCCTTGAACATCGTCAGATGCGCCAGCTTTGGCATGGTTTTCATGGTTGATCTCCCTGGAAGTGAAAGGCATCAGCCGGAGCCGGCGATGCGGCTGTAATAGGCCTGCTTCATCATGCTGTCGTTCAGCAATTTATTGATGGTCTGGTCGAGCACCGGCGTGGTGACGGAGGCCGGCATCAGCGTGGCGGTGATCTCCACGTCGTCGTCGCCGAAGGGTTCGATATCCAGATGCGAGATAAAGCAGTTTTCCCCTTGCAGCACCTGTTTGAATTTGGCCAGCGCCTCACGCTGCTCATGCTCGAAGGCAATGACGCAAATCTGGTAGGTAGACTCGCCGTTAACGTCATTGAAGGGCTGTTTGTTGACCATATTGACCAGCGGGCGCAACAGGGTGTTGGCGGCGAGCACAAACAGCGTGGCAGCCAGCGCATCACCGTACAGGCCGCAGCCGGCGCAGGCGCCGACCGCTGCGGAGCCCCAGAGCGTGGCGGCGGTATTCAGGCCGCGGATGTTCATCCCTTCCTTCATGATGGCCCCAGCGCCGAGAAAGCCGACGCCGGAGACCACGTAGGAGATGACGCGCACCGCGCCGCCGCTGCCGTCGATGGTCATGGCCAGATGGACGAAGATCGCCGCGCTGGTGGCCACCAGCGTGTTGGTGCACAGCCCGGCGGTGCGCTGGCGGAACTGTCTTTCGTAGCCGATGGCGGCGCCCAGGACGGACGCGGTCAGCAGCGTCAGCAGTGTATGAATGAAATGCATGATAATAACTCGATGTATTATCCGCTTATCATGAGCCACCCGTGGCGGGGTAACTCTTGATAAACAGGTAGTTAAGTTGGCGGGGTTCCGTCCCGCCAGGCCAGGGCGGCGCTCAGTGCGCGGCGGCGATCTGCCGGCTGAGCGTCTCGCTGATTTTGTCCGTCAGCGGCTGCATCCCCTCGCGGGTGCGCGCCTCGCGGCGCTGCGTGATGTGATAGCAGCCGTCGAGGGTGCCGGCGCCCAGCAGGAGGATGCGGTCAGACATCATCACCGCCTCCTCTACGCTGTGGGTGACCAGCACGATGGAGCGGGTTTTGATTTGGCGCGTGCTCCAGATGCGCAGCAGATCGCTGCGCAGGTGTTCGCCGGTATAGACGTCCAGCGCGGAAAAGGGCTCGTCCAGCAACAGCAGCATCGGTTCTACCGCCAGCGCGCGCGCGAAGCCGACCCGCTGGCGCATGCCGCCGGAAAGCTCGCGCGGGTAAGCGTCGCGGTAGGGCGTGAGCCCGACCAGATCGAGCATTTTCAGCGTCTGGGCTTCGACCACCTGAGGCGGCAGATCCTGCGCCTGCAGCCCGAAGGCGATATTTTGGTAAACGTTCAGCCACGGGAAAATGGCGAAGGTCTGGAACACCATGTTGATCTGCGGATTCGGCCCCGAGACTTTTTTATCCCCCAGCATCACGGTGCCCAGATCCGGCGCGATCAGGCCGGAAAGCATGCGCAGCAGGGTGGATTTACCCGAGCCGGACTGCCCCAAAATGCTGACGACCTCGTTGTCGTAAAGGCGCAAATTGATTTCATTCAGCAACAGACGTTTTTCTTTACCGGTAGGCTGAACGCTTTTGCTGACGTTATTGACCGTCAGCAGCGTGGTTTTTTTTACCAACATGATCTGTCTCCACCCAATTAAAAATATGAGCATGGAAAAAGGGCCGATATTTATCGCCGGACAGGCGTAAAATAAATGCGGGTGCAAATAAGCCTGACCGTTATCGGACTGTTAATACGCTTATGCTGGAGGGGTTAGCCCATCGGGCGTGCCGGTGCGGCATGCGCGCAGGCCAGAGGCTGAAGGGTAAAGCGAAGGGATGCTATAACTGACTCATATCCTGACACTTTCAGGATGCAATGGGATGACTATTGCTCCTGTGACCTCAGCGATTCCAACAATAAAATAAACAACCAACTGTCGCCGTCCATATCATTCTCCCGTTATTTTTCGTGTGGCCATAATACGCGTGCCATAGCCTGTTATTCAATGTGGTTACGCCGAATTATGGCGGCAAAATGTAATTTAATATGAATGCGGGAAAGATTTTCTTTATTCATTAAACGGGGCGTAAACGGAAGGCGCGAGAATGAATATAGGCATCATTTTATGGAAATATAAACCTGAATTAAACGAGAGAATAAGAGGCCAGCGGAAAGTCACATAATAAACCGGCCGGAGAGCGCCCTCCGGCCGGGATGAGGATCAGAACTGATACATGATGCCGGTTTCGACGATGTCGTCGGCGCCGGCGCCGACGGCGTTCTGCCGTTGCAGCAGGTTGAGTTTGTACTCTACGTAGGTCGACATGTTGGCGTTGAAGCTGTAATTCAGCGCCAGATCCAGGTATTTGACCAGATCGGCGTTGCCAATGCCGGGCAGGTTGCGGCCGCGCGTTTGCAGGTAGGCCACCGAGGGCGTGACGCCGGAATCGAAGTGATACTGCGCGACCGCCTCAATAGCGTCCGCGCGGGGGGCGAAGCCGGCGTAGCGATCGCCGTCGACGTAGGTCATGTTCTCGGTGCGCGCGTAGCTTGCCGCCAGGTAGAGGTTGTCCTGGTCGTATTTCAGCCCCAGCGTCCAGGCCCGGGCGCGATCGCCGTCAGCCAGGCCGAAGCGCTGTTGCGCCAGCGTGCGCGCAGAGTTGGCGTAAGCGGCGCCAACGTTGAGCCCCACGCCGGTGTCGTAGGTGGCGGAAAAGGCGTAGCCATCGCCGTTTTGCGTCTGGATATCCTTCGCCCGTTGAGCGTCGTCCCCCCGATTCTTCCCCTGATATTGCAGGCCGAGATCCAGGCCGTCGACCAGACCACCCAGGCTGCGGCTGTGGTAGGTCAGCAGGCCGTTGGCGCGGCCGGTCATAAAGTTGTCGGCCGCTTCGTAGCTGTCGTTGCCGAATTCAGGCAGCACGTCCGTCCAGCCGGCCACGTCATACAGCAGGCCGTAGTTGCGGCCGTAATCCAGGCTGCCCCAGTGGCCGAACGTCAATCCGGCGAAGCCCAGGCGGGTATAGCTGTCGCCCGGCCCGGCGCTTTCCGGCTGATTAAGCCCTGCCTGATATTCCCATTGGCCATACCCCGTCAGCGCGTCGCCGATCTGCGTCTCGCCTTTGAAACCGAAGCGGGTATAGGAGCGGTCGCCGTTATTGCCGGCGTCGCTGCTGAAGTAATGCACGCCGTTCAGTTGGCCGTACAGATCCAGTTTATTGCCGTCTTTATTGACGATTTCCGCGCCGGTGGCGGCCGCCGGCAGCAGGATGACCAGCGTCATCAGCACGCTTTTATGGTTCATTTCAGTTCCCCAAGTGGATGAAAACAGGGCCGTTAACCGGCCGATTGCGCTTGCGCGATTTTTTTGTACAGGCAGCTGCGGATCCGATCGGTGAGGTGCCGCAGGCTGTCCCGGCTGCGCGCCGCACGCGGGATATTGACGCTGAACTCGTCGTCGATCCGTTTGCTGGTCGCGTCCAGGATCAGCACCCGATCGGACATCAGCACCGCTTCTTCGACGTCGTGTGTCACCATCACCATGGCGCGCGTGCGCAGCCGGTTGTCTCCCCACAGCGCCAGCAGGTCGCCCCGCAGTTTTTGCGCGGTAAAGATATCGAGGGCGGAGAAGGGTTCGTCCAGCAGCAAGAGATCGGGCTCTACCGCCAACGCCCGGGCGAAGCCCACCCGTTGACGCATGCCGCCCGAGAGCTCGCGCGGCCAGGCGTGCTCATAGCCGGTCAGGCCCACCAGGCGCAGCAGCGCTCCCAGCCGCTCGGCGATCGTCTGCGGCGGCAGCCGTTGCGCCAGCAGGCCGAAGGCGATGTTGTCGTACACCGTTAGCCAGGGATAGAGCGCGTAGGACTGAAACACCATGCCGACGTTGGCGCTCGGGCCGTCGACCGGTTTGCCCGCCAGCGTGAGCGTGCCGCTGTCCGGTGGGATCAGCCCGGCCAGCATGCGCAGCAGCGTGGACTTGCCCGAGCCGGATTGCCCCAGAATGGTGACGAACTCGCCGGCGTGCACGGTCAGCGTCACGTCGCGCAGCACGGGTTTGGGGCGCTTGTTTTCGCCGATAAACGTCTTGTTCAGCCGGCTGGCGCTGATAATTACCTCTTGAGTCAGCATGTTGTTCCCCCTTGCTCAGTCATATTTGAATTTGGTTTCCGCGATGCGATACAGCGGTTGCCAGACGAAGATGATGCACAGCGCCACCAGCGCGCACATGGCGGCGCAGCCCAGCGCGGACTCCGGGTTCTTGCCGGCGTCGGTGACGACGGAAATAAACGCGCCCAGCCCGGTGGCGCTGAGGGTGGTGCTGCCCCACTGGATCACCTCGGCGGCGATGGCGCTGTTCCAGGCGCCGCCGGCGGCGGAGATGATGCCCGTCACGATGTAGGGGAAAATCGCCGGCAGCATGTAGTAGCGCCACCAGCGGAAGCGGCGCAGCCCGAAGGTTTCGCTGACCTCGGTGATCTGCGTTGGAATGGCGGATACGCCGGCGATCACGTTAAACAACACGTACCACTGGGTGCCCAGCATGATCATCGGGATGGCCCACCAGCCGAGATCCTGATGATAAATGGCGATGAAGGCGGCGATCAGCGGGTAGAAAATGTTGGGCGGAATGGCCGCCAGGATCTGGATGATCGGCTGGAAGATCTTCACCAGCCGCGGATTCATGCCGATCCACACCCCCAGCGGCGTGAAGATCGCCACGCTGAGCAGCATGGCCGCGGCCACGCGCGCGGTGGTGAGCAGCATCCATTCCGGCAGCATGGCGAAGTACTGTTTGGGGAAGTATTCCCACAGCCGGTAACCGAACCAGACGCAGGCCAGCACCACGCCGAGATACCACAGGCTGCGCCACAGCCAGTTCCCCTTGGCGGCGAGCCTGAACAGGCGGTGCAGGCCGAGGGCGTACCACAGCCGCGGCAGCTTGAACAGCCACAGGTCAGCCAGCGCGCGCAGCGTGTGGCCCAGCGCCGCGCCGACGTGCGAAAAGGCCAGACTGTTGTAGAACCACGGATTGCCGAGCGGCCGGCTGGCGGTGACGTCTTCGTATTTGAAGCGCGCGGTATAGCGCACCAGCGGGCGGAAAACCAGCTGATCGAGCAGCACGATGTTCGCGGCCAGCGCGACGATCGCATACAGGATCGCCGGCACGTTCTGCTGCGCCAGCGCTTCGGCGATGTAGGAGCCGACGCCGGGCAGTTCGACCGAGCGATCGCCGACCGGAATGGCTTCGGAGGCCACCAGGGCGAACCAGGCGGCGGATTGCGACACCATGGCGTTCCACAGCAGGCCCGGCACCGAATAGATGAACTCCAGCCGCCAGAAGCGTTGCCACGGGTTGTAATTGAAGCTGCGGGCGGCTTCATCCAGCTCCTTGGGCACGATGCGCAGCGTCTGATACAGCGTCAGCATCATGTTCCAGGCCTGGCCGGTAAACACCGCGAAGATGGCGGTGCACTCCAGCCCCATCACGCTGTGCGGGTAGAGGTTGAGAAAATACACGGTCGTGAAGGTCAGGAACCCTACCAGCGGCACCGACTCCATAAAGTTGACGAAGGGCAGGATCACCCGGCGCAGTGGCGTATAGCGTGCGGCCAGCACGGCGAATACTACAGAAAACAGCAGCGACCAGGCCATGCCGAGGAGAAAGCGCATGCTGGTTCTGAGCGAATAATAAAGCAGGTTCCAGGCATCAAGACTAATGGCAGAGACGTTTTGTTCATTGAAGTCACCGTGCATGTCACCCCAGGCACGAATAAAAAAGGCAATGAAAAAAACACCGATGGCGATAACGATAAAGTCATTTAAATAAGACTTTCTGAAAACAGATGTACCCCGGTTATTTTGCATAACGCAATACCTTATTTTTCCCATAAGAAATCCGTCGGCGCTCGGGGAATATGCCCGGCGACACCAGATAAATACCGCCGTAGCGGTTGAGACAGACGTTGTTTTCGCAGCGGGGCGATGGGTGGGCCGGCAGAGTGGGAAAGGCCGTCAGAAGGGGAGCGGTTGCCGCATTCCGTGTCTTTCAGAATGCAACCTGGATGGCATTACTGAAAGACGCCCAATAGCATTAGCGTAAAACTAAAACTTTCATCGCCCATGGGGCCCTCCTCGGTTTAAATATGGCAGGGAAAGGGTAATGTTTTTCGCCAATAAAAAGCAATTGGCGCCGCGCGGTTTTTACGGTTGATGTGTAACAGGATAAATATTCATTTTTTAATCGCTATATCCGGAAAATAAAATAACGCATTGTGGTGGCGATAAAGACGGAAAAAATAAATCGCGGCGAAATAAAACGGCGCGCCTGAAGGGTGCGCGCCGCCGTAAATCAATAAACCTGCCTGCCGTTGATGCCGGCGGGGAAAATGCCGGTGGCGAAAATATGCCCGTTGGCCTGGATCTGGTCGTCGGGCAGCATCTCCAGCGGGAACTCGCCCGCCAGGCAGTTGAGAAAGGCATTGCGATCGTCGGTGGTGGTAAAGCCAATCAGATCGTAGAACAGCAGCGACGCGATCAGCTGGCGATGTTCCGGGATGCGCCGCAGCAGCGCCGCCGACGGGAACGGCAGGTGGAAGAAAAACGCGCAGGCGTTAAGCAGCCCTTGCTCCTTCAGCGCCTGGGCGCAGGGCAGCAGCTGGTAGTCGTCGATGCAGACGATGTCGCCGGGGCACAGGTGCTCGCAGGCGATATCGGCAAACCGGCGGTTCAGCTGCCGATAGGCGCGGTAGTTTTCCGGCGTGAAGTGCGCCTTCTCCGGCTGGTTGTGGAACACCGGCCACAGGCCGTCGTGGTAATAGCCCTGATAGTGGCGGCGAAACTCCTCGATCGACAGCGGAAAGGTCACCTGATCGTAACCGGCGCGCTGCCGGCAGCTGATCGGGCGCTGCGCGAAATTCTGCACGTCGCCGTTCCAGCCGAGCCACAGCCCCGGTTCGGCATCGGTCGCCAGCGTCTGGCCGGCGCAGGCCAGATCCTTACCGTCGCACTGCTTGTTGGAAATCAGCACTAAACGAGACATGGGGTCTCCTCATCAGTGAAGGGCGCGCAGGGCGTGTGCCGAACTATCGGCGCGCCAGGGTGCTTGCAGGGCGGGCAGCGTGACGCGCAGGCCGCGCAAGGCCGGATGCGCCAGGCAGCAGCGCGTCAGCCAGCTTCCCAACCCGACGCCGCGGTATTCGGCGCTGACGAACAGTTCGCTCACCGAGGCGAAGGTGGCGTAATCGGTCACCATGCGGGCGAAGCCGAGCAGGTGGCGCTTGCGGTACAGGCCAAAGCACAGGCCGTGGTGCACCAGGCGCTCGGCCGCCGCCCGATCCGGCAAGCTGAGAAAACGTTGGATCGCATCGATATCCAACAACTGCCGATCGGTGCTGATATGAAAAACGCCTTTGCGCCAGCAGAGCAGCGGCTGCACGGGCGCCCGTTGCGGTTGCATATTCATGATTATCCTTAGGTTAATGAACCGGGGGTTACAGCATCCAGCCGAGTTCGGCGGCGGTGACCTGTTCCTCGAAGCGGCGCAGTTCGGCGCTTTTGCAGGTGTGCCATAGGGTGCAGAACGCCGGGCCGAGCAGCTCACGCAGCGGATCGCTGTGGCGGAACAGCGCCAGCGCCTCCTGCTGGCCGAGCGGCAAGGGCGCGGCGTTGTCGCTCTCGCAGCCGTTGGCGGCGGGCGGCAGCGGCAGCGGGTGTTCCAGCCCGTGCAGCAGGCCGCCGAGCATCACCGCCAGCGCCAGATAAGGGTTGGCGTCGGCGCCGGCCAGGCGGTATTCGATGCGCTGGTTGGCGCTGTCGGCGCAGGGCAGGCGCAGCGCCACCGTGCGGTTGTTGTGGCCCCAGGAGGCGCGCAGCGGCACGTGCATGCCGGGGCGGAAACGGCGAAACGCGTTGATGTTGGGCGCCAGGATCGCCATCGACGCCGGCATCAGCGCCAGCATGCCCGCCATCGCCTGCTGCATGTTGTCGCTCAGTTCGCCCGGCGCGCCGGTCAGCAGGTTCTCGCCGTGCTCGTTCTGCAGGCTGATGTGAAAGTGCAGCCCGCTGCCGGCGGCGTGGGCGCAGGGCTTGGCCATAAAGCAGGCGTGCTGGTGATGTTGCTCGGCAATCTGCCGCGTCAGGCGTTTCAGCGCCATGATCTGGTCGCAGGCTTCCAGCACGCGCCGGCTGTGATGCAGATTCAGCTCATATTGGCCGGAGGCGGCTTCGGCCACCACGCCGGTCAACGGCAGGTTTTGCAGGCGGGCGTGCCGTTCGATGTCGCTCAGCAGCGCATGGTGGCGCTCGGGCGCATCCACCGCGAAGCTCTGCGTCGGGCAGGCTTCCGCCTCGGCGGGGTGCTGCGGATCCTGCAGGTAGAACTCCAGTTCGGCCGCCACCACCGGGAAGCAGTTGCGCTCGTGCAGGCGCTTCAGCACCCGTTGCAGCACCACGCGCGGCTCCAGCTCGCAGGCGCCGCCGTCGGCATTTTGCATCGTCAGCAGCAGCTGGGCGTGGCGTTCGGGATCGCGCGCGCAGGGGCGCAGCGTGCCGGGCACCGGCAGGCACAGACGGTCCGGCTCGCCCGCCCGCTGCCCCAGCCCGCTTTCTTCAATCACCCGGCCGTGCAGATCCAGGGCGTAGATCGACAGCGGGAAGTAGCAGCCTTTCTCCAGCCCAAAGGCTTCGGCGATCGGCAGCCGCTTGCCGCGCAGCTGGCCGTTCAGATCGTGCAGATAAATATCCAGCTGTTCGGTCTGCGGATAGCGCTGCAGGTAGTGTTCCAGCTCTTTGTGGAAGGCGCGCGTTGGCGAAGCGGGCAGCTCCGCCAGCAGCGGATTGAAGCCGATGATATTAGAATGCATGGCGTGCTCCAGAACGACGACCGGTCACGGCCAGAGGCAGGGATAAACGCATGGGACAACTCTCTTGTGAGGCCATAGCGGCGATGTGAAAAGGGTATCTGCGGCGGCAAAAACTGTCTGTAAAAACGCCGTAACGTTAACGGGGCGCGGAATAAAAATGCCGTAAAGAGCGTGGCGGCGTTGGCGGGTTGGCCGCGCCGGCACGGTCTATACTGGCGAGACGGGCCGTTGAAGGAGAGATAACGATGAAGAGAATAGGGCTGCTTATCGCCGCGCTGGCCGCGTTCAACGCCACCGCGTCTTCCCCACAGGCGTGGGCCGAGAGCGAAAGGGCGATGCGAGCCGCCTGCCTGAAAGCCAGCGGGCTAAAAAACGCCAGGGTGGAAGGGGCGATCGTTCACTACGGTGATGACGTCGGCTATTCGGCGCTGTTTATCGGCGGGCGCTACCCGCAGCCGTTTATGAAAAACAAGCCGGGCAGGGAGCTGTGCTTATATCAGCGCGCCACGCAGAAGGCGGCGGTGCAGGCGGTGGAGGGGAGCAACGCGTCTGCTCAACCTTGATGCTTGATGAGGTAAATAAAAATACAGCCCACGGTGGTAATAATGGCCTCTACGAGTAAAAGTATAAAATCCATCGCCAGCCATTTCTGTAGCTCAGGAGAGGCGGTTTTTTGCACGAAATCATAGGTTTTCGCATCGAGCCAAACCTGACCCCTAATCTTGATTTTTTTCCTCTTCAGGATCCAAAGAAACCACTGTGCCTTCAATGAGGTACCTAGCATGCCGAGGCTATCGGCAAAGGCGACGTAGGGCGGAATAAAATGTCCGCTGCCGGCGTAACGTTGATAGAAAGCATCAAACTCTTTTTTATAGCGACGGTAACCAATGAATTGGATGAAGGCGCTTAAAACCAGCAATATCAAACACGATATGACGATAAATTTCATCATTCACCTACCACTAACGTCGTCAAATAATCGGAACCCATGCCACCCAGTGTGGATCCTGCGGCGCCTCCTATAGCGGCTCCAGCGATACCACAAACGATCACTCCTGTTCCTGCTGTTGCTGCACCTAACACAATTGAACAGGCTGCAATCGCAAGACCTGCACCTGCATTTCCCACCCAAATCCCCGCCGCAGTACTTGCCGCAAAATGACTGTATCCCTTCACCGCGATCTTGGCGCACTCCTGTTCACGGCCGGTGGTGCAGGCGTTGTAGACGTCGTTGGTGGTGTTCAGCCCACTCAATCCGATGCCTATCCAGCCGCCGGCTTTCATAAACTTGGCCGCACGGCTGGCGCTGTCGACGTAGTTCGAATAGCCCTTGATGGCACCGACGCCGGCGGTGCTCCATTCATGCACCAGCGATTTACTGGAGAGCCCCAGCGCGTGTTTGATTTGCGCATATTCTTTCATATTGAGTTGAGCACGAGTAAGGCGATTCAGTAACGGTTTTAATGTACCGAACAGCCGCGCTCGTTCCACCTGAAACTGCGTGCCAATCAAAGCGCCACTCGTGCGGAACTGATTTTGGTAGGTTTTTTCAATCTCGACCAGGATATTTTTGATCTGGCTGAAGTAGCGTTCTCCGGCATCCGAAGCCAGCCCGACGACCGTTTCCCCATAGCTGGTGAAGGCGGCGATAGCGGCGTAATTGCGGTGCAAGAAGGTGGAGAAATCGCTGTCACCGGCTTTCACCGCTTTGCTGGTGCGGCTCTTGGCCTGCATCAGGGCGGCGATCGGCGTAGATTGATGATGATTGCGCGGATCGGCGACGATCAGCATTTGCCCCGGTTGAACCAGAGGCGTATCGGCATTGAGCTGCATAAAAAAGCGTGCCGCTTCCGATGGCTTGCCACCGAACAGGTAGTTGGCGTGGAAGGCGAGCGGGCCGGTTTGTTGGGCGATGCAATAACCCGGTGCGATGTTGCTGGACTTCTGTTCCATGTCGAAAGCCTCCTTATTTTTAGGAAACTTAACATTTTCTACAGGGTGGTAACAGGTTCTGGCTCACGCTCTCGATCGGAGAATCATCTGAAAACATCGACATTTCGCTAAATTTGCCTCTCCTTTCCTTATTTGGTTGAACTGATAGGCGATGGTCCTATCGGTTACTTTTTCGAGCTGCCAGGCAAAACGCCAATGGCGGTCTGGAGAAAATTATACATTCCGGTCTATCGTCTTGTCATAGATTGTACTCTATAATCAGGAGATGCCATGTGGACGGTAATGACAACGGAAGAGTTTGATCGGTGGCTCTGTGAACAGGATGAATCGACGCAGGAAAAGGTGTTGGCCGCGCTGGTGATGCTCGAGCGTGCAGGGCCTTCTCTTCGGCGGCCTTTTGTCGACGTGCTGAAAGGCTCGTTGCATTCCAACATGAAAGAGCTGCGTATTCAGCACAAAGGGCGGCCGATTCGCGCTTTTTTCGCCTTTGATCCGGCGCGGCAGGCGATTGTGCTGTGTGCGGGCGACAAAACGGGTAATGAGAAGCGGTTTTATAAAGTGATGCTGTCCATCGCGGATGCGCAGTTCACCCAATATTTGATGTGTTATTTCAAGGAGTAACCCATGAGCACCTTAAAGCAACTGCTGGCCTCCCGCACCCCGGAGAGCCGCCGGCGCATCGAGGAAATGGCCGAAGAGATGCTGTTTGAAGCGCACCTGCACCAGCTGCGGGAAGCGCTGAATATTTCCCAACAGGAACTGGCGAAAACGCTGGGTATTTCCCAGCCTTCTGTCGCGGCCATTGAAGGGCGCGGCAATGAGCTGAAGATTTCGACCCTGAAACGCTACGTGGAAGCGATGGGCGGCACGCTGCGCCTGGACGTTGAGCTGCCGGGCGGCAAGCACGTCGGGTTTACGGTTTAAGTGCAGGCTGTGCGCCACTCCCCGCCATTTCCCGTTCGATCACCGTCGCCAGCGCCTGCGCGGCGGAAGAGAGTTGGTGCTGCGCCAGGCGGATCAGGCCCACGCGCCGTTCGATGATCGGGCCGATCAGCGGCACGCAGATCGCCCCCAGCTCATCCATCTGTTTCTCGCACAGCGCCGGCACCGCGCTGGCGCCGAGGCCGTTGGCCACCATGCGCCCGACCGTCACCAGCTGGTGGCTTTCAAACGCCACCTCCAGCGTTCGCCCGCTGCGGGCCAGCTCCTGCTCCAGCAGCAGCCGCACCGCCGATGGCCGCTGCAGGGTGATGAAATCCAGCGTCAGCAGCTCCTTCCAGCTTACCTGCGCCTTGCGCGCCAGCGCCGAATCCTTCGGCACCACCGCCAGAAAGCGATCGCGGCACAGCGGGGTGAAGTGCAGGGTGTCGCTCGGCTCCGGCTCGAAGGCGATGCCCATCTCCACCCGCCCTTCGCGGATCATTTCAAACACCTGCTCGTTGATGACGTCGTGCACCGCCACGTTGATGCCGGCGTAGCGATCGCGAAACGCCTTGAGGATCGGCGGCAGCGGGTTGCCGGCGAACGACGGCATGGCGGCGATCGCCACCTTGCCCATCTGCAGGGTGAAGCGCTGGCGCATTGCCTCTTCTGCGTTGTCCCAGTCCGCCAGCAGCTGGCGCGCCATCGGAAAGAAGGTTTCCCCCTCCGGCGTCAGCGTCACCCGGCGGGTGGTGCGCAGCAGCAGCGGCCCGCCCAGCGCGTCTTCCAGCCCACGGATCGCCAGGCTGAGCGCCGGCTGAGAAATATTCAGCCGCTCGCTGGCCTGGGCGAAGTTCAGAGTGTGAGCTACCGCTAAAAACGCGCGTAACTGTTTGATGCTCATTTTCATTTTGGCTGGCGTTAACTCTTTGTTAATTTTCGGTTAACGAATGATTGATAAAAATTCTAAATGAATGCGGCATAAAAACAAAATTAACAAATCATTTTTGTGACCTGAAGATGCCCTCACGCAAGCCAGGGCATTTCGCCCTGCGCCGCAACATGCAGGGGCAACGATATGGCAGGGCTCGACAAACGCGTCGGCAGCTACCAGGAAGCGCTGGCAGGCCTGACGGACAACATGACGGTGCTGGCGGGCGGCTTTGGCCTGTGCGGCATCCCGGAAAATCTGATCGAAGAGATCCGCTGGCGCGGCGTGCGCGGATTGACGGTGGTCTCCAACAACTGCGGCGTCGATGGGTTCGGCCTCGGGCGGCTGCTGGAAACCCATCAGATCCGCAAGGTGGTGGGATCTTACGTCGGCGAAAACGCGCTGTTCGAGCAGCAGGCGCTCAGCGGCGAGCTGGAGGTGGATCTCACGCCGCAGGGCACGCTGGCGGAGAAGATCCGCGCCGGCGGCGCCGGTATCCCGGCGTTCTTCACCGCCACCGGTTACGGCACGCCGATCGCCGAAGGCAAAGAGGTGCGCGAGTTCAACGGCCGCCCTTACATCATGGAAACCGCCATCACCGGCGATTTCGCCATCGTTAAAGGCTGGAAGGCCGATCACTTCGGTAACGTCATCTACCGCCACACCGCACAGAACTTCAATCCGCTGATGGCGACTGCCGGGCGCATCACGGTGGTGGAAGTGGAAGAGATCGTGGCGCCGGGCGAGCTGGATCCGGCGGCGATCCACACCCCCGGCATCTACGTCGATCGGCTGATCCAGGGCACCTTCGAGAAGCGTATCGAACAACGCACCCTGCGGGCATAAGGAGAATTCGCATGCTTACCCGTGAACAAATGGCGCAGCGCGTGGCGCAAGAGCTGAGGGACGGTTACTACGTCAACCTGGGCATCGGCATCCCGACGCTGGTGGCCAACTACGTGCCGGCGGGCATGGACGTGATGCTGCAGTCGGAAAACGGCCTGCTGGGGATGGGCGAGTTCCCGACCGAGCAGCAGCTGGACGCCGACATGATCAACGCCGGCAAGCAGACGGTCACCGCGCGCCTCGGCGCGTCGATCTTCGATTCGGCGCAGTCGTTCGCCATGATCCGCGGCGGCCACGTCGATCTGACCGTGCTGGGGGCGTTTGAAGTGGACGTCGAGGGCAACATCGCCTCGTGGATGATCCCCGGCAAGATGGTCAAGGGTATGGGCGGCGCGATGGATCTGGTGGCGGGGGCGGAGAACATCATCGTGGTGATGACCCACGCCTCGAAGGGCGGCGAGTCCAAGCTGCTGCCGCGCTGCACGCTGCCGCTGACCGGCGCCAACTGCATCCGCAAGGTATTGACCGATCTGGCCTACCTGGAAATTGAAGACGGCGCCTTCGTGCTGCGCGAACGCGCGCCCGGCGTCAGCGTGGCGGAGATTGTCGCCAAAACCGCCGGCCAGCTGATCGTGCCGGATCAAGTACCGGAAATGCGTTTCTGAGACGGAGGTGAATGTGCAACAACGTGAAGTGGTGATCGTGGCGGCGACGCGCACGCCGGTCGGCAGTTTTCACGGCGCGCTGGCGCCGTTGACGGCGGTGGAACTGGGCACGGTGGCGGTGCAAAGGCTGCTGGCGCAAAGCGGCGTGGCGCCGCAGCAGATTGATGAAGTGATCCTCGGCCAGGTGCTGACCGCCGGCTGCGGGCAGAATCCGGCGCGCCAGACCGCGCTGAATGCCGGGCTGCCCGTTACGACGCCGGCGCTGACCATCAACAAGGTGTGCGGCTCTGGTTTGAAGGCGGTGCATCTGGCGGTGCAGGCGATCCGCAGCGGCGACGCCGACGCGGTGATCGCCGGCGGCCAGGAGAGCATGAGCCAGTCGCCTTACCTGATGGCCGGCGCGCGCGCCGGTCTGCGCCTCGGCCACGCGCAGATGGTGGACAGCGTGATCCACGATGGCCTGTGGGACGCGTTCAACGACTACCACATGGGCATCACCGCCGAGAACCTGGCGGAGAGATACGCCATCAGCCGTGCCGAGCAGGACAGCTTTGCGCTGCGCTCGCAGCAGAAGGCGCAGGCGGCGCAGCAGGCCGGGCGTTTCGCGCAGGAGATCACGCCGGTGACGGTGCCGAAGCCGAAGGGCGAAGCGTTGCTTGTTAAGCACGACGAACAGCCGCGCGACACCAGCCTGGAGGCGCTGGCGCGGCTGCGCCCGGCGTTTCGCAAGGAGGGCACGGTGACCGCCGGCAACGCCTCTTCGCTCAACGACGGCGCCGCCGTGGTGTTGCTGATGAGCGCGGAAAAAGCCGCTGAATTGCGTTTGCCGGTGCTGGCGCGCATTGCCGGTTACGCCTCGTCGGGCGTCGATCCGGCGATCATGGGCATCGGCCCGGTGCCGGCCGCGCGC
Organism: Serratia sarumanii; assembly: GCF_029962605.1. Lineage (NCBI taxonomy): Bacteria > Pseudomonadati > Pseudomonadota > Gammaproteobacteria > Enterobacterales > Yersiniaceae > Serratia > Serratia sarumanii. The sequence continues at coordinate 554,899 of NZ_CP124750.1, forward strand.
CGCTGCCTGGAGAAAGCCGGCTGGCGGCTGGAGGAAGTCGATCTGATCGAAGCCAACGAAGCCTTTGCAGCGCAGGCGCTGGCGGTGGGCAAAGAACTGGGCTGGGAGGCGGAGCGGGTCAACGTCAACGGCGGGGCGATCGCGCTGGGGCATCCGATCGGCGCGTCCGGCTGCCGCATTTTGGTGTCGTTGCTGTTCGAAATGCAGCGCCGCGGGGTGAACAAGGGGCTGGCGATGCTGTGCATCGGCGGCGGGCAGGGCGTGGCGCTGGCGGTAGAGCGCCCGTAAACAACCGAGGAGGGCACGATGCAGTCATCTGACTATGCGGTACTGGGCGCCGGATTGATGGGGGTGGGCATCGCCACCCACTTTATTCGCCACGGCCATGAGGTGCTGCTGTACGACCCGGATCCGCAGCGCCTGGCGGAAGCGCCGGCGGTGGCGAGCGGCATTTTGGCCGAGCTGAGCAGCGTCGGGCAGTTTGATAACGATGAGCGCGACGCGGCGCTGGCGCGGCTGCGCGTGACCGGCGATCTGAACGACGTGGCGCGCGCCCGGCTGCTTATCGAGGCGATCCCGGAACGGCTCGAGCTGAAGCATGCGCTGTATGAGCAGTTGGAAGGGCTGATCGCCGACGACGCGGTGATTGCCAGCAACACCAGCGGCCTGCCGCCGGACGAGCTGGCGGCGCGCATGACCCACCCGCAGCGCCTGCTGATCGCCCACTTCTGGCACCCGCCGCACCTGATCCCGCTGGTGGAGATCGTGCCCGGTCGCGCCACCGATCCGCGCCATCTGGCGGCGGTGCAGGCGCTGCTCGGCGGGATGGCGCTGGAGGCTGTGCTGCTGGAGCGCGCCGCGCCGGGGTTTGTCGGCAACCGGCTGCAGTTTGCGGTGCTGCGCGAGGCGCTGCACATCGTCCACAGCGGCATCGCCAGCGCCGAGGTGGTGGATCAGGTGATGCGCGCTTCGCTCGGGCGGCGCTACGCCATGGTCGGCCCGCTGGAGGCCGCCGACATGACCGGGCTGCCGACGGTGGCGGACATCGCTCGCCACCTGTTCCCGGAACTGGCGACCGGCGACGAAATGATGGCGCTGGTGGAACAGCGGCTGCAGCGCGGCGATACCGGCCAGCGCAGCGGCCGGGGATTTTATCTTTGGGATGACGCACGCAGGGAACGCATTCAACGGCGACGGGCGCATCAGCTGCGCTTTGCGCTGAAACCGTAATTTCGCACTCCGTACCTGACAATAACAACAACCACCCCAATGGATTTCGGGTTGCAGCCAGGCGGCAAGCGCGTGAATTCCCAGGCGCTTACTTAAGTAAGTGACTGGGGAGAACGCACGCGGGCAACAACGCTGCGGCACGAAAGACGCAGGGGAAAGAGGTGACCGATGAGCGTTTTGATTGCCCTGGCAGCACTGGGATTACTGATGCTGGCCGCCTACCGCGGCTACAGCGTGATTTTGTTCGCCCCGATCGCCGCGCTGGGCGCGGTGCTGTTGACCGATCCCGGCGCGGTGGCGCCGACCTTCACCGGGCTGTTTATGGAGAAGATGGTCGGCTTCGTGAAGCTCTACTTCCCGGTGTTCCTGCTGGGGGCGGTGTTCGGCAAGCTGATCGAGCTGTCCGGCTTCTCCCGTTCGATCGTCGCGGCGGCGATCCGCATTCTCGGCCGGCGTCACGCCATTCCGGTGATCGTGCTGGTGTGCGCGCTGCTGACCTACGGCGGGGTGTCGCTGTTCGTGGTGGCGTTCGCGGTCTATCCGTTCGCCGCCGAGCTGTTCCGCCAGAGCGGTATCCCCAAGCGGCTGATCCCGGCCACCGTGGCGCTCGGCGCTTTCTCCTTCACCATGGACGCCCTGCCGGGCACGCCGCAGATCCAAAACATCATCCCGACCAGCTTCTTCGGCACCAATGCCTGGGCCGCGCCCTGGCTGGGGCTGATCGGCTCGCTGTTCATCATCGCGGTCGGTCTGCTGTATCTTGAACGCCAGCGGCGCAAGGCGCAGCTGAAGGGAGAAGGGTACGGCACCGATCTGCTGAACGAGCCGGAAACCCCGGACGACATCAACCTGCCAAACCCGCTGATCGCCATCCTGCCGCTGATTTTGGTCGGGGTATTCAACCTTGGCTTCACCCATTGGATCCCGCAGTGGTACGGCGCCAGCCACGAGCTGACGCTGCCGGGGCTGGCCAAGCCGATCGCCACCGACGTGGCGAAGATCACCGCCATCTGGGCGGTGGAAGCGGCGCTGGTGTCGGGTATTCTGCTGGTGGTGGTGTTCGGTTTTCGCAATATTCGTGGCCGGCTGGCGGAAGGCAGCAAGACGGCGGTCGGCGGGGCGATTCTGGCGGCGATGAACACCGCCTCCGAATACGGCTTCGGCGCGGTGATCGCCGCGCTGCCGGGCTTTTTGGTGCTGTCGCAGGCGCTGTCGGCGATCCCCAATCCGCTGCTGAACGAAGCGATCAGCGTCACCCTGCTGGCCGGCATCACCGGATCGGCCTCCGGCGGCATGAGCATCGCGCTGGCGGCGATGGCCGATAATTTCGTGGCCGCCGCCCACGCCGCGCATATCCCGCTGGAAGTGCTGCACCGCGTGGCCTCGATGGCCAGCGGCGGCATGGACACCTTGCCGCACAACGGCGCGGTGATCACCCTACTGGCGATCACCGGCCTCAGCCACCGGCAGGCCTATGGCGGCATCTTCGCCATCACCCTGATCAAGAGCGCCGCGGTGCTGTTCGTGATCGGCGTGTTCTACCTGACCGGCATTGTTTAAAGGAGCGATACCATGAGTGTACAAGGCAAAACCGCGCTGGTGACCGGCTCGACCAGCGGCATCGGCCTCGGGATAGCGTCCGTGTTGGCCGCCGCCGGCGCGCGCGTGATCCTCAACGGCTTCGGCGACGTGGCGCAGGCGCAAGCGCAGGTCGCGCAGCTGGGCGCCGCGCCGGGCTATCACGGCGCCGATCTCGGCGATGCGGCCCAGATAGCGGACATGATGCAGTATGCCGAAAGCGAGTTCGGCGGCGTGGACATTCTGGTGAACAACGCCGGCATTCAGCACGTGGCGCCGCTGGATCAGTTCCCGGTGGAGAAATGGAACGCCATCCTCGCCATCAACCTGTCGGCGGTGTTCCACACCTGCCGATTGGCGCTGCCGGGGATGCGCGAGCGCAACTGGGGGCGCATCATCAACGTGGCGTCGGTGCACGGGCTGGTGGCGTCGAAAGACAAGTCGGCCTATGTGGCGGCCAAGCACGGCGTGGTGGGGCTGACCAAGACGCTGGCGCTGGAGACCGCGCGCACGCCCGTCACCTGCAACGCCATTTGCCCCGGCTGGGTGCTGACGCCGCTGGTGCAACAGCAGATCGACAAGCGCATTGCCGCCGGGACCGACCCGCAGCGGGCGCGCGATGAGCTGTTGGCGGAGAAGCAGCCTTCGCAAGAGTTCGTCACGCCAGAGCAGCTCGGCGAGCTGGCGCTGTTCCTGTGCAGCGATGCGGCGGCGCAGGTGCGCGGCGCCGCCTGGAACATGGACGGCGGCTGGCTGGCGCAGTAGTGAATTCTTTTTCCCGGAGCGCGCAACGCGCTCCGTCGTTATTTCCCGCCATGAGTTAATTCCCCTGCGTGACGGTTTACCTGCGGCAATAATATTTATTTGTTATTTGCTATCTTTATTCCCAGATAATCACGCCGGTTTATTTTGGGTGAAACGTGCGGATTGGTTTATTTTGTGCTGCGGTTATTACATTATTTTTCTCTGCGTTACAGATGAACACGTTTTTGCTGAAATTAAATTCAACCTGAAATAATGGCAGGTTATGGCGTGAATTTTTATATCTTGCGTGCGCTGTTCACATCGGGTAATTATTTCCGCGTGGCTTAAGACCACCGTGTTTATAACAATAATTTTTTTCGGGCAGGGGTAATAATGAGAAAAAATACAACGCCAATATTCATTGGCGGCGTCTTGCTGTCGGCGTTATCCGCCGGCGCACAGGCCGAGATCACCATTCTGGATAAAAACCCGCAGAGCAATGTGTTGCTGGCGCCGCTCAGTTTAAAGGTGGGCGGCAGCATTCGCCCCGAGTGGATCTTCAATAACGGCCCGGAGCCGGGCTATGACAAAAACGGCCACGACGGCGGCACGCGTTTTCGCTTCAGCGGCGACTATGCGCTGACGCAGAACACCTCGATCATCGGCTATTACGAGTGGGGCGTCGATCTGGCGCACGCGCTCAGCTGGGACGGGCACTATAACGAAGACGGCAAGCGCGACTATCAGCGCCAGCTGTACGCCGGTTTCAAAGACGATCGTTACGGCACCCTGACCTACGGCCATCAATACGGCATCTATTATTCGGTGGTCGGCATCAAAAGCGACGTCTGGGATAACGATGGCCACGCGGGCGGCACCGGCATCGGTATTTCCGGCGACTACGACGGCGGCAATAAACCGAAAAACAGCATCAAGTACACCAATGATTTCGGGCCGGTAACGCTGTACGCCAACTATTTATTGCCGGAAGACGATCTGCACACCGCGGATAACCTGATTTATCGCCGCAAGGGCGGGGGCGGGCTGGGCTTCGATTACAAGGTGACGAAGGATTTAACCTTCAGCGCGGCCTACAGTTATACCGAAGCGAAGATCAAAGACAATCTGTACAACGAAAAGGATTATCACCAGCAGCTGTCCGGCACCGCGTTGACCTGGCAGCCGAACAACTGGTACATCGTCGGCACCGCCAGCTACTATAAAGACTATGTGCCGAGCACCCGCCAGCGCACGCTGTCGCACTTCTTCGCCGGTGACGGCTACGGGTTGGAAGGCTTCGTCGGTTACACCTTCAATATCGACAAGCCGTTCCTCAAATCGATCCAGCCTTACGTGGCGGCGGACTCGCTGCGGCTGAAGGGGGACGAGGCGTATCACGCCAACCACGTTTACCTCGGCGCGGGCACCACCATCGGTTACGGTCTGTCGGTGTATGTGGAACGCACGCTGGCCAACAGCAGCGACAACGAGCCGGACTCCACCTGGATTACGGTGTTCTACGACTTCTGATTTTCACCTGCTCCAAGCCGGCGCCTGCGCCGGCTTTTTCACATGGTAATTGCGCCGCCCAGGGTTTCTCCAGAGGCGTTGCGCTCCGCCAGGTAGCGCGCCGGCGGTTTGCCTACCGCCTTTCTGAACATGGTGACGAAGCCGCTGGCGCTCTCGTAGCCCAGATCCAGCGCCACCGTCTGTACGCTCTCGCCCTGCGTCAGGCGCTGCAGCGCCAGCATCACGTGCAGTTGGCGCCGCCAGTGGCCGAAGCTCATGCCCATCTGCTGTTGCAAGGTGCGGCTGAGGGAACGCTCGCTCATGCCGATGCGCTGCGCCCACTGCCCTAGCGTGGATTTGTCCGCCGGGCTGCTCAGCATGCCTTCGGTCAACTGCCGAATGCGCGCGTCGTCGGACACCGGCAAGTGCAGATTCTCGATCGGCGCGGCCGCCAGCTGGTCCAGCAGTACCGCCGTCAGGCGCCCCTCGGCGCCCTGTTCATCGTAGAGCGGCTCGAAGGTGCTGGCCTGCAGCAGCAGCTCGCGCAGCAGCGGCGAGACCGACAGCGTGCAGCAGTTTTGCGGCAGACCGGCGGCGGCATGTTGATCGACGAACAGGCAGTAGGCTTCGGTGGAGCCGGCGCCCTGGGCGTTGTGCAACACGTTGCCCGGCATCCACAGCGCGCACTGCGGCGGCACCAGCCACAGCCCGTTTTCCACTTCGCAGCGGATCATGCCGCGTACCGTATAGATCAGCTGCGCCTTCTGGTGGCGGTGTGGCTCGACTTCCCAATCCTGCTCAAGGGTCGAACCTTGCAGGGCAAACAGCGGACGCGGCACCTGATCGATATCCAGACAGTGACGGGGGATCTGTACTTTCATGAGAACAATTCTCAATTTGGCGGAATTGAAAAGTATTATGTCCTGATTGCGCAATGTGGTCTAGCGCCGGTGCCGATAAAGTAAGCGCCAGTCCTAAACCATTTCGTGAGGAAACTGATTATGTCATTGGATACCGCCGATTTTCCGCTGGTATGGATGCGCCAAAACGGGCGCGATACCCAGGCCGAGCTGGCCGAGTTCAGCGCGCTGCTGGCGCGCGCCGAACCCTTTGTCCTGATGACCGACCGCAGCGTCGGCGATGAAGAACAAGAACATGACCGCGATGCCCGCACCCAGGTCGCGCTGTGGAAGCGCGATAACCGCGAGGCGCTGAAGCTGTGGGTGAAAGGTATGATCATGCTGGAACCGGACGACGCCAAACGCGCGGCGGCGGAAGAATTCGCCGAATACGGCGCCAAGTTCTGGGGCTATCCGGTGCTGGTGGCCGCCGATGAAGCCGCAGGGCGGGTATTGGCGCAGACGTTATTGTTAAAATAAGGGGAATACCATGCACCAGCAACAGGTGATTGAACAGCTGCTGGCCTGGATCGAGCAGAGCCTGGATCAGCCGCTGACGCTGGACGACATTGCCGCCAAGTCCGGCTACTCCAAGTGGCATTTGCAGCGGATGTTCAAGCAGCATACCGGCCATATTCTCGGCACGTACGCGCGCCGCAGAAGGCTGACCGCCGCCGCGCGCGAACTGCGCCTGACCGGCACCAGCGTGGCCTGCATCGCCGACACTTACCAGTTCGATTCGCAGCAGACCTTCACCCGTTGCTTCCGCAAGCAGTTCGGTTTGCCGCCGGCCAGCTATCGCCGCAGCCAGGATTGGTCGAGCTATGGCCTGCAGCCGCCGCTGCGGCTGACCGAAACGCCGTTGCCGCAGGCCGATATCGTGACGCTGCCCGCCATGCAGCTGGTGGGCCATACCCAGCGCCGCAGCTTTACGCTGGGGCAGCTGGCGGCCTCCAAGTGCGAGCTGCGCCGCCACGCCTGGCGGCAGCTGCTGCCGCCGCAGGCGCTGCCGGAGGTGGTATACGGCCTCACCAGCCTGGAGGTCGATCGGCAACGCCGGGGTAACCCGCGCATGGCCTACACCGCCGCTCTGCCGGACGAAGGGGCGATGGGGGAGCGGGTGACTATCGAACAGGGCGAGTATGCCCGCTTCACCTATCAAGGGCAGGAGGAAGGGTTACAAAACTTTATCGCGCGGCTGTATGACACCGCGATGCCGCAGATGAACGCCATCCGTCGGCCGGGGCAGGATATCGAGCTTTTCTACCCGGCGCAGGAGGGCCGCTGCCCGCTCGGCGGCGCGGCGATCCGCTGCGAATATCTGATCCCGATCCGGCGGGTAGAAGCGTTGGCCGCCGCCAGTTAGGCGGCGGTTCTCGCAAAAAATCGCCTTCGTGGCGCTTCAGGTTACAAAAAATTGCGATATTACATCGGTAATGGTTCACACTTTGATTGATGTGCACATATAATGCGCATCCGGTCAAATCCCCCCTGTATTTCAGGCCGCAGCGCTTGGCTGCCGGCTGAAACCCATCGGGGTAAAAGTGGCCGTAGAAACCGATCCCCCTAATCGCCAGTGGCCTTGACCAACACGAAGATGAAAATGAGCATTCGCGCGTTATTAACCCTGTTTACGGCACTGGTTGCATTCAGCCAGGCTGCCTTCGCCGTCGTTTACCCGCTGCCGCCAAAAGACAGCCGTTTGGTGGGCGAAAATATCCAAATCACCGTACCGGAAGACAGCAAACTGCCGCTGGAAAGCTTCGCCGCCCAGTATCAGATGGGGCTGAGCAACATGCTGGAGGCCAACCCGGGCGTGGATCCGTTCCTGCCGAAGGCCGGCAGCACCCTGACCATCCCGCAGCAGCTGATCCTGCCGGACGCGCCGCGTGAAGGCATCATCATCAACAGCGCCGAGATGCGTCTGTACTACTACCCGAAAGGCTCCAAAACCGTGGTGGTGCTGCCGATCGGTATCGGCCAGCTGGGCAAAGACACCCCGCTGAACTGGACCACCACCGTGCAGCGCAAGAAAGACGGCCCGACCTGGACGCCGACCGCCAAGATGCGCGCCGAATACGCGGCCGACGGCGAGATCCTGCCTGCGGTGTTCCCGGCCGGCCCGGACAACCCGATGGGGCTGTATGCGCTGTATGTTGGCCGCCTGTACGCCATCCACGGCACCAACGCCAACTTCGGCATCGGCCTGCGCGTGAGCCACGGCTGCGTGCGTCTGCGCGCCGACGACATCAAGTACCTGTTCGAGAACGTGCCGGTCGGCACCCGCGTGCAGTTCATCAACGAACCGATGAAAGCCACCGTCGAACCGGACGGCTCGCGCTACGTGGAAGTGCACAACCCGCTGTCGGCCAACGAAGAGCAGCTGCAATCGAAAGATCCGGTGCCGCTGACCATCTCCGCCCCGGTCGGCAAAGTGCTGATGGACGCCGGCGTCAACCAGAGCGAAGTGGACGCGGCGATCAAGGCCCGTTCCGGTATGCCGGTGAAAGTGAACTGATTGCCTTCCGGCCTCAGTGAAAATGCCAAGAAGACGCCTACGGGCGTCTTTTTTTATGCCCGTAAAACATGCTGTTGCGTGTGCGTGCGCAATGATGCCCTCAACGTTGCACTGAAAGAAGTCATTATGCGCGTCATCATGCAAATCGGGTTTCTCATGGTGGTCGTCATCAATGTTTAAAGCGATGCTGGCGGGGAGGAATGCACTGGAAAAGTGTCTCACTAAGTGCTACGTTTTTACGGGAAGCCCATCGCAATGCGTACATTTAAAACTTGTTGGTTTAGCAGGAAAGCTCGTGCTCACGGCATCACCGATAAGGCGTTGTGTCGGGCAGTAAAAGACGTGCAACGGGGTTTGGCTACAGATTTAGGCGGTGGCGTATTTAAAAAACGTCTTAATCATAATCGCGACCGCGCGTTGGTATTAGCGAAAAATGGTCGGCACTGGGTGTTTGTTTTTTTGTTTGCCAAGCAGGCCCAGACCAATATTACAGGGGCAGAATTACACGCTTTTCGCAAGTTAGCCATGCAGTTTGGCGCGTTGAGCGACGACCAGGTCGAGTCCCTGGTTGTGAAAAAAGAATGGATGGAGATTTGCCATGAAGCAGGAAAAAACGTTTCGGAGTCAGGCCTTTGAGGCGATTCACAGCGCCGCTGAAGGATTGCATCGTGCTGGCGCCATTTCTCTGGAAACCCTACGCAGTTTTGATGAGTCTTGCCTTGCGCCGGTCGAGATGTTGCAGCCCCAGGAGATCAAAGCGTTGCGCGAGCAGTTACGTTTAAGCCAACCGGTTTTTGCCCGTTATCTGAATACCAGCGTGTCGACCATACAGAAATGGGAGACGGGGGTGAAACGGCCGGGCGGCGTGTCGCTTAAGCTGCTTTCGATCGTACGCAAGCACGGGCTTGAGGTCTTGTTGTAGTGACCGTCTGGGCTGTCACTATTATCACATTATCCCCTCTGGCTTTGGTTCTCTGAAATGCCCACCTCGCAATTATTCCAATAAAAACTATCGCTAATTAATAAGTTATATCTCTCTCGTTATCCCATGCCATTGAAAAAATTCTCGCAAAAAATCCACACTGTGAAAATAAGATCACACAAGCGTAACAAAAGGTAAACAAACCCCTCCTATATTGGCTGCTTCGCTTTTGGGAGGGAGTGTCATGCGTAACTGGAACGAACCGAAAAAGAACAAAGCGCACATCGAACTGATCCCGATGATCGACGTGATGATGTTTTTATTGGTGTTTTTCGTCTTGATTAGCCTGAACGTCATTCCTGCGCTCGGGTTGAAAACGCAGCTGCCGTCCGCTGGCAGCGCGCAGCAACTGAAACCGCAGAAGAAAGCGATCATCACGCTGGGGGCCGACGAACAGCTGCAGCTGGATGGCCAGCCGATCGCGCTCGACGCGCTGGTCAACACGCTGAAGCAACAGCAGCAGGCCAACCAGACCACCACCATCATCGTCAACAGTGACAAGGGCGTGGCGGTCGAGCGGCTGGTGGCGGTGATGGACAACCTGCGCCAGGGCGGTTTCTTCTCCGTCTCCATCGCGACACGGAAGCTGTGACATGTATCTGCTCTATCGCTCACGTCATCTTTTCAGCTGGTTGCCGGCGCTGATTGTCGCCGGTTGCCTGCTGTTCGCCAGCCAGCAGGCGGCGCTGAAGATCCAGCCGCGCTACGACGAAACCGCCATCGAACTGGTGCTGGTGGAGCCTGAACCGGCGCCTGAACCTCAACCGGAAACGCCGCCGGAGCCTCAGCCAGAACCGCCGCCGCCCGAGCCGGAGCCGATCCCCGAACCGGTAGTGCCGGCGCCGGAACCGATCGTGGAAGCCAAGCCGGTGCCAAAACCGCAGCCGAAGCCCAAACCCAAACCGGTGAAAGAGAAAGCCAAACCGGCAGAGAAGCCTAAACCGACGCCGGCGCCCGCCGCCCCGCGCGCGCTGGTCAGCAAACCGGCGGCGCAGCCCGCACCGGCCGCGCCGAAGGTGAATGCGCAGGCGATCGAAAACGGCTATCTGCTGGCCTTGCGCCGCGAGCTGGAACAGCGCAAGCGCTACCCAAGCGGGCGCCAGGCCTCGCTCGAGCGCCCGCAGGGCAACGTCGAAGTGTGGCTGGAGGTCGATCGCAGCGGGCGGGTGCTCTCTTCCGGCATCGCCAACAAAGCCGCCAGCATGTTGCTGAACCGCGCGGCGATGAGCAGCCTGCAAAGCATCAGTTCAGTAAAGCCGTTCCCGAGCGAGGCGTTCGCCGGGCAAACAACCAAAAGATTTACCGCGACGTTCAATTATCAGGCGCCTTAGCGCAAGGGTTAATCGTTTGATTTTTATGGGATGCACACAATGAAATCGTTTAATCGTTCTGGGATCTATCTGGCGGTGATGTCGGCGATGCTGCCGGGCGCCGCGCTGGCGGCCGACGCCACCGATGTCGGCACCATCAGCGTCAAGGGGCAGTCGCTCGGCGGCGGCATGATGGTGCAGGATGACAGCGCCAAGGCGCGCTCCACCGTCACCAAAGAAGCGATGGACAAAATGCCGTCGGCGGCCAACGCCATCGATAAGCTGAAATACACTCCGGGCCTGAACGTCAACAGCAACGACGCCAGCGGCCTGAGCGGCGTGGACTACACCATGCGCGGCATGAACTCGGATCAGATCGGCCTGTCGATGGACGGCATCCCGATCAACGACTCCGGCAACTACGCGGTATACCCGAACCTGCTGGGCGATGCGGAGAACCTGGAAGAGGTGTTCGTCACCCAGGGCTCCTCCGAAGCGGACGGCCCGCACATCGGCTCGAGCGGCGGCAACATCGGCCTGGTGACGCGCCGCCCGGCGAAAGACTTCGGCGGTTTCCTCAAACAGACGCTGGGCAGCAATAACCTGAGCAAAACCTTCGCCCGTCTGGAGACCGGCGAATACAACGGTTTCAGCAACTGGATATCTTATTCGCACACCGAGGCGAAGAAGTGGCGCGGCGAAGGGCGCCTGTACTCCGACAAGTTCGAGATGAACTCGCTGTATGAAGACGGCAACGGCAACAGCAGCAATCTGGTGATGAAGTACAACCGCCAGAACAACACCAACTACAACACCCTGAGCAAGGCGCAGTTCCAAAACGATGGGCGTGGTACCGATTACGCCACCACGCCGGAGTACAACAGCAAAGGGCAGTTGAACAAGTATTACAAGATCGAACGCAACCCGTTCGAGAACTTCACGCTATCGTTCACCCAGAAACTGCAGCTGCGCGACGACCTGTCGCTGACCCTGCAGCCGTATTACTACTGGGGCAACGGCGGCAGTTTCAACGGCCAGACGGCCTCGGTATTGTCCAGCACGTCGGACAGAGCCGGGCAGTATGACCTCAGCAACCTGCAGTCCAACACCTATTACCGCCCGTCGTGGACCCAAACCTGGCGGCCGGGCATCACCACCAAGCTGAAGTGGGACATCAACGAGCAGCACAGCCTGGATATCGGCTACTGGTATGAGCGTGCGCGCCAGCTGCAAACCCAGCCGTTCATCAGCATCAAGGACGACGGCAACCCGGCGCAGATTTGGGGAAAACCTGGCGGCTCCGATCAGGTGAAGGACGCCAACGGCAATACGGTGCAGGGGCGCAACCAGTACACCATCACCCCGGCGCAGAAGGTGTGGTTGCAGGATACCTGGTTCGCCACGCCGGACTGGACCTTCGTCGGTGGCCTGGCCTATCAGTATGTGGAGCGCAAAGGGGACAACCGCGGCAGCCTGTACAATGTGCCGGAGAAGCGCAAAGCCACCTATCATGAATTCCTGCCGAACTTCAGCGCCAGCTATAAGGTGAATCAGGAAAACCAAGTGTTCTACAACCTGACGCGCAACATGCGCACGCCGCCCAACTACGTGCTGTACAACGTCGGCGACTCGCTCAGCACCAAGCCTGAGCTAAGCTGGAACCACGAATTGGGCTGGCGTTTCCAACAAGAGGACATGCTGCTGAGCGCCACGCTGTTCTACATGCGCTACAGCGATCGCCAGATCTCCACCACCAACGCGGCCGGCGACTACGAGATGATGAACATCGGTAACGTGGAGAACAAAGGGCTGGAGCTGGAGTGGAGCGGCCAGTTGCCGCATAACTTCAACTACTACACCTCGTATACCTACACCGAATCGAAGCAGAAGAACGACATCGTCAGCAACGGCGGGCTGCCGCTGCCGACCTCCGGCAAAGAGGTGCCGAACGTGCCGAAAAACCTGCTGAACATGACGCTGGGTTATGACGACGGGCTGTATTACGGCAGCGTCAGCGGCAAGTACGTCAGTGCGTTCTACGGCGATCTGACCAACGACGAGAAGATCGGTGGCCGCACGGTGTTCGATCTGGCGGCGGGCGTGCATCTGCCGGTGGACAAGAAAATCGTCAAAAGCGCCGCGCTGCGCTTTGGCATCAGCAACCTGTTTGACAAGGAATACCTGACCTCGGTGCGCACCACCACCTTCAACGCGGCGCCTTACGGCGGCGTGAGGGCCAGCACGCCGTATTACAACGTCGGCGAAGAACGCACCTTCAGCGTCTCGCTGGAAGCCACCTTTTAACTGAATGCCCCGCCGCCTGCCGGGCGGCGGGGAAGAGGACCCCTGTATGGACGCCAATCTGTTGCACGACATTATTTTCTACGTGATGTACGCCGCGCTGGCGATCGCGCTGGTGATCATCATCGAACGCACGCTGTACTTCGCCTACACCCAGCGCCAGGCGCGCCGGCTGGAGCAGGCGCTGACGCCGGACGTGCGCCGCGCCGCCGATCTGCCGGACGAGTTGACCCAGCGCAACAGCCTGCCGATGACGGTGATCGCGCCGGTATTGGCGCAGAAACACCGCGCCGGCGACCGCGAGGCGATCGGCGATCTGATCGACGCCCAGTACCTGCTGAGCAAGCCGCCGATGGCGCGCGGCCTGTGGCTGCTGGAAACCGTGGTCACCGCCGCGCCGCTGCTGGGGCTGCTGGGCACGGTGATGGGGATCATCGAAACCTTCAAGGCGCTGGCCGCCTCGGGGGTGTCCGAGCCGAGCCTGGTGTCGGCCGGGATGGGCACCGCGCTGTACGCCACCGGCCTCGGCATCGCCATCGCGCTGCTGTGCCTGGTGGCCAACAACTTCCTGCAGAGCCGCATGGAGCGCATCAACGAACTGCTGAAGGTGCTGCTGATCCGCGCCGGCCAACCGGCCAGCCGCCCGGAGAGCGGCAGCGGCGAACAATGGGTTGACAGCGGGGCGCCGCGCTATGCCTAATGGCCATCCAGTACGGCGGCCGCGCGGCCGCCTTTATACGGCATTGTGGGGCGGTTGTTTGTTGATGTTGAGCCAGAGCGCCGCGGCGCGTTTTGCTATTCCCGGCTATGAGCTGGTGTACACCGCACCGGTGGAAACCGCGCTGCAGGCCGACGATCTGCGTAACACCGCCGAGGTGTGGCGCGAGATGTTCGACGCGGCGAAAACCCGCATCGATCTGGGGCAGTTCTACGTGGCGAATCAGGACGGTTCGCTGCTGGACGGCGTGCTGCAGCACCTGAAGGCGGCAGGCGAACGCGGGGTGAAAATCCGCTTTTTGCTGGAAGAGAAGGGCCTTCGCATGTCTACCGCCGAGACGCTGGAACAGCTGAAGGCGATCCCCAATCTGGAGCTGCGCATCATTCCTTACCAGAAGCTGAGCGGCGGCATTCTGCACGCCAAATATCTGCTGGTGGACGGCGAGCAGGCGTTCGTCGGCAGCCAGAACTTCGACTGGCGTGCGCTGGAACACATTCACGAAACCGGGCTGCGCATCAGCGACGCCAAGGTGGTGGGGCAGATCCAGGCGATCTTCGAACAGGACTGGCAGGCGCAGGCGCTGTTGGCGCAGGATAAGCCGGTGCCGGCGCTGCCCGATTCGCCGCCGACGGCGCAGCCGCAGGGCAACTATCTGGCGGCCAGCCCGCGCGCCTACAACCCGGCGGGGGTGATTGATTCGCAGGCCGAGCTGCCGCGCCTGCTGGCCGGCGCCAAGCGGCGGGTGCGGGTGCAGGTGATGGACTACGCGCCGCTGTCGTTCGGCCCGGAACGCAGCCGCCCCTTCTATGCGGTGATCGACAACGCGCTGCGCAGCGCGGCGGCGCGTGGGGTGCAGATCGAGCTGATGGTGGCAAACTGGAACACCAAAAAGCCGGATATTGCCTGGCTGAAGAGCCTGGCGCTGGTGCCGAATGTGCAGATCAAGGTGGTGACCATTCCGCCGGCCAGCAGCGGCTTCATTCCGTTCGCCCGCGTCATCCACAGCAAGCTGATGACCATCGACGATGAGATTGCCTGGGTGGGCACCAGCAACTGGACCGGCGGCTATCTGGACAACTCGCGCAATCTGGAGCTGGTGATGCACAGCGCGGCGATGAGCGGGCGGTTGGACAAGTTGTACCAACAGCTGTGGAACAGCGTCTACGCCGAACCGTTGCGGCTGGATTACGACTACCCGCCGCCCAAGCTGGGCGGCGAATCCTGATGAGCAGGGCGCGGTTCACCTCCGCGCCCTGTGTTTTTTAGCG
The DNA here is from genome assembly GCF_029962605.1 of Serratia sarumanii. NCBI lineage: Bacteria > Pseudomonadati > Pseudomonadota > Gammaproteobacteria > Enterobacterales > Yersiniaceae > Serratia > Serratia sarumanii. The sequence continues at coordinate 569,956 of NZ_CP124750.1, forward strand.
CCGCCAGCCGGCCTTCTCCAGCGCCGTCACCAGCTGCTCGGCGCTCAACCCTTCCGCCCGGTGGCCGTTGCCGCTGACGGTATTGGCCGCCAGCAACGCATTGACGATCGCTTCTTCCACCGCTTCCGCCGCGGCGGCGAACAGCGCCGAAATATAGTCGTTGTTCACCATGCGCAGCGGCGTGGTGAAGGCGCCTTTGTTGGCGTAGTCGGCGGGCGGCAGGCCGTCGTTGCCGGTAGCGAAGGCGATGAAAATGTCGCCGCTCGAATCCTCGGTGCCGCCGCCGGTGCGGGCGATGCCGATGCTGGCGCGCTGCGCCAGCCGCGCACACTGGTGCGGCAGCAGCGGCGCGTCGGTCGCCAGCGCCACCACGATGGAGCCCATGCCGGGATGCGGCAACTGCGGCGTGAACGGCGAGGGGAGATGCCCCAGATGCCGGCCTACCGGGTAACCGCCGACCAGCAGCGACTCGCGCTTGCCGTGGTTGGCCTGCACGATGGCGCCCACCGTCCAGCCGCCCTGATCGGCGGGCAAGCGTCGCGACGCGGTGCCGCTGCCGCCTTTGAATTCATGGCAGATCATGCCGCTGCCGCCGCCGACCGCGCCTTCCTGCGGCAAGCCGCCCCGGGCCGCCTGCTGCGCCTGGCGCACGTGCTCGGCCTTGACGTGAAAGCCGTTGATGTCGTTGAGCAGGCCGTCGAAGGTTTCCATCACCACCGGCATATTCCAATACACCGCGTTGTCGCCTGCGGGCAGCGTTTCACGCTCCAGCGCGATCAGCGCATCGCGCACCACGCCCACGCTGTGGGTGTTGGTGAAGGCGATCGGGCTGGTCAGCAGGCCCGCTTCGCGCACCCATTCCAGACCGGTGGCGTCGCCGTTGCCGTTCAACACGTGCACCCCGGCGAAGCAGGGCGCGTGGCGCGCGGAGCCGGGGCGCGGTTCGATCACCGTCACGCCGGTGCGCACGCTGCGCCCGTCCGCCAAATCGGCATGGATGCTGGTATGGCCGACGCGCACGCCGGGCACGTCGGTGATGGCGTTCAGCGGGCCGGGCGTGCCCTGTCCGATGATAATGCCCAGATCCTGAGCGCGCTGCGTCATGGTTATTCTCCTTCTATTGAGGGGGCGGCGAGGGGCGCCGGTTGGCGGCCGCGCAGATGGTTCAGCGCCAGCCCGAAGCCGATGATGCCGGCAATGATAATAAAGTCTTTCAGGCTGCTGGCGATCAAAATCGTCCACAGCACGTACAGGCAGCACAGCAGCGCCACCACCACCGGCAGCGGCCATAGCGGCATCAGGTACGGGTGGTGGAAGTGGCGGCGACGGCGGCTGATCAGCGCCGCCACCGCCATGATGATGTACACCAGCAGCAGCAGGATCACGGTGAACGAGGTCAGCGATTCGAGATCGGAGCAAAACGCCAGCAGCGCCGACGGCACGCCGAACAGCAGGGTGGCGATCCAGGGGGTGCCGAAGCGCGGGTGGATGATTTTCAGCGCCCGGTTAAACGTCGGCAGCCAGAAGCCGTCGCGCCCGCTGGCGAACATCATGCGGCTGAACTGCGCCACGATGGCGATGATGGCGTTGAACACCGACAGATAAATCGCGCCGCTTACCACCCGCGCCAACGTCGGGCCGCCGAGCTCGGTGACCACATAGCCGACCGGATCGGCCTGTTTGGCCATCTCCGTCAACGACGGCGAGCCGATCAGCAGGGCGGTGAACGGCACCAGTTCCACCAGCACCACGATAGCCAGCGTCAGCATGATCGCGATCGCCATCGGCCTGCCCTGTTCGCGCATGTCTTCCGCCATGTACACCGCCGCGCCGTAGCCGTTGTAGGAGAACAGCGCGACCCCGACCATGGCGACGATCAGCGGCAGCGACACCGGCGCCAGGCTGCCCTGCGCGTCCAGCATCACCGGCGCGGTGAGGATCTCCGTGCTCTGATGCGGGTGGCTGAAGCCGAGCCAGGCGATCAGCGCCAGCACCGCCACTTCCACCACCAGAAAGGCGCCGGTCAGCAGGGCGTTGGCCTTGATGTTGAAAATGGCACAGATGCCGCCGACCAGCACGGTGAGCATGCCGGCGGTCGAGGCGTCGAACTGGGTGCCCAGCGCGGTGTTCAGGTAGGGCACCGCGCCGGTGGCCAGCACCGCCGGCACGAACAGCGAGGCGCTGAGGATAAACAGATAGGTCTGCAACCCGCACAGGGTGCCGAACAGGCGCTTGATGATGCTGTATTCGCCGCCGGCGCTGGGGTGTGCGGCGCCGAGTTCGGCATAGCACAGCGCGATGGCGGCGGCGACGCAGGCGGCGATCAGAAACGACAGAAAGGCGCCGCTGCCGGCGTTGGCGATCGCCAGCGGGGCGATGACGAAGATCGAACTGGCCGGCGTCACGCCGGACGCGGTGATCATCACCACGTCGAGGACGCTGAGATTGCCTTTGAAGGTGTGTTCAGGGGCGGACTCTTTCATGGGATAACGACTCCATTAACGTGTGAGTGAATTATTGTTTTGCTGCACAGGCTGTACGCAGGAATCAAATGGAGCGCGCGGAAAATCCCCTGCGCCTTTCAAGCCGCAGCGTTGTTGGCCGCAGATCATTCGCACCAGTCACTTACTTAAGTAAGCTCCTGGAGACGAATGACTTTGCCGCCTGGCTGCAACTTGAAATTCGTTGGGGGATAAGTTTGTTATTTTTATCCCGATGGGAAGCTGAAGCTGGCGCGCCGGGCATCGCCGGAGGACGGCCAGCGCTGGGTCACGGTCTTGCGTTTGGTGTAGAACCTGACGGCGTCCGGGCCGTAGGCGTGAAGATCGCCGAACAGCGAGCGCTTCCAGCCGCCGAACGAGTGGTAGGCCACCGGCACTGGCAGCGCCACGTTGATCCCCACCATGCCGACCTGAATGCGGCTGGAGAAGTAGCGCGCCGCCTCGCCGTCGCGGGTGAACAGACAGGTGCCGTTGCCGTATTCGTGGGCGTCGATCAAGGCCATCGCCTCCGGCAGCGACACCGCGCGCACCACGCCGAGCACCGGGCCGAAGATCTCCTCCTGATAAATGCGCATGTCGGGCGTCACGCGATCGAACAGCGTCGGGCCGAGGAAATAGCCCTGGCTGGGGCGGCCGTCCGCGCCGGTCACGCGCAGTTCGCGGCCGTCCACCAGCAGCTCGGCGCCTTCGGCCACGCCCTGATCGATATAGCCTTTCACCTTCTGATAATGCTGTTGGGTCACCAGCGGCCCCATGTCGTTGCGGTTGTCGCTGCCGGGGCCGACGCGCATGGCGGCCATCTGTTGCCGCAGCCCGGCGATCAGCGCTTCGGCGGTGCCGTCGCCCACCGCCACCACCAGCGGGATGGCCATGCAGCGCTGGCCGCAGGAGCCGAAGGCCGCGCCCATCAGCGCGCCGACCGCACCAGGGATATCGGCGTCCGGCAGCACCACCGCGTGGTTCTTGGCGCCGCCCAACGCCTGCACCCGTTTGTTCTGCGCGCAGCCGGTGTGATAGATGTGCTCCGCCACCGGCGTCGAACCGACGAAACTGATCGCCTTCACGCGCCCGTCATGCAGCAGCGTCTCCACCGCTTCGCGATCGCCGTTGACCACGTTGAGCACCCCCGGCGGCAGCCCGGCCTCCGTCGCCAGCCGCGCGATATACAGCGCGGCAGAAGGCACGCGCTCGGAAGGCTTCAGCACGAAGGTGTTGCCGCAGGCGACCGCCATCGGCCACATCCACAGCGGCACCATCGCCGGGAAGTTGAACGGCGTGATGCCCGCCACCACCCCCAGCGGCTGAAACTCGCTCCAGCTGTCGATGCCCGGGCCGGCCTCTTTACTGTGTTCGCCCTTCAGCAGTTCCGGCACATAGCCGGCGTATTCGATATTCTCGATGCCGCGCTGCAGTTCGCCCAGGGCGTCGCTGAGCACCTTGCCGTGCTCGGCGGTGATCAGTTGGCAGATGGCATCGGCGTGCTGCTCCAGCAGATCCTTGAGCTTCATCATGATGCGCGCGCGCTTCAGCGGCGGGGTGTCGCGCCAGGCGGGATAGGCCTGTTCGGCGGCGGCGATGGCGCGCTCCACCGTGGCGCGGTCGGCCAGCTGCACCTCCTGCGCCGATTGGCCGGTGGCCGGGTCGTAAACCGGCTGGCTGCGTTCGCCGCCAGCGGCGGGCTCGCCGTTGATCCAATGGGTAATGGTCATGGCTCTCTCCTTATTCGGTGGCGTTGAGGGCGTCGCCCACGGCGTTGATCAGCGCATCGATCTGCGCTTCGCTGCTGATGAACGGCGGCGCCAGCTGCAGGGTGTCGCCGCCGTAGCGCACGTAAAATCCGCTTTCCCAGCAACGCATCGCCGCCTCGAAGGGGCGCCGCGCCGGTTCGCCCGGCCGCGCCGCCAGCGTAATGCCGGCCGCCAGGCCGATGTTGCGAATGTCGGCGACGTGTTTGGCTCCCTGCAGGCTGTGCACCGCGCGCTCGAAGTAGGGCGCCAGCGCCTGTACGCGCTCCACCATCTGTTCGCGCTGCAGGATGTCCAGCGTCGCCAGCGCGACCGCGCAGCTGACCGGGTGGGCGGAGTAGGTGTAGCCGTGCGGGAATTCGAGCTGGTAGTCCGGCTCGCCGCCGTTCATGAAGGTTTGGTAGATCTCCGGCCGCACCACCACTGCGCCCATCGGCTGCGCGCCGTTGGTCACCTGTTTGGCGATGTTCATGATGTCCGGCGTGACGCCGAACGCCTCGGCGCCGGTCATCGCGCCACAGCGGCCGAAGGCGGTGATCACTTCGTCGAAGATCAGCAGGATGTCATGCTGGGTACAGATTTCGCGCAGGCGCTGCAGGTAGCCGACCGGCGGCACGATCACCCCGGCGGAGCCGGAGAAGGGTTCGACGATCACCGCGGCGATCGTTGAGGCGTCGCGCAGCGCGATGATGCGGTTGAGCTCTTCCGCCAGCTCCGCCCCCTGTTGCGGCATGCCGCGCGAAAAGGCGTTGCCGGCCAGCAGGGTATGCGGCAGGTGGTCCGCCTCGGCGCCGGCGCCGAACGTTTTGCGGTTGCCGGCGATGCCGCCGACCGAGATGCCGCCGAAGTTAACGCCGTGATAGCCCTTTTCCCGGCCGATAAAGCAGGTTTTGCCCGCCTGGCCTTTGGCGCGCCAGTAAGCGCGCGCCATTTTCAGCGAGGTGTCCGCCGCTTCCGATCCGGAGCCGGTGAAGAATACGTAATCCAGCCCCGCCGGCGTCAGTGCCTTGATCTTGTTGGCCAGTTCGAACGACAGCGGGTGGCCGAACTGAAACGCCGGCGAGTAATCCAGCGTCGCCAGCTGGCGCTGGGCGGCGTCGGTGATTTCCTGCCGGCCGTGCCCCAATCCGCAACACCATAATCCGGACAGGCCGTCGAAAATCTTTCTGCCGTCATGGCTGGTGTAATACGTCCCCGCGGCTTGAGTAATGATGCGCGGCTGCGCTTTAAAATTACGGTTGCCGGTAAAAGGCATCCAATGGGCCTCTAACCCTTCGGCATCGAGACTATTTAGCGGGTGATTTTCAGCGGCCATGTTTTCCTCCGAACAGGAAAATAAGAGCGATTAATGAAATAAACCGAGTTGTTAACGAATTGTTGTGCGAAATTGACTATGTACCGCTTGTTCTCTACTGTGAATAATCATATGTCGAAACTTACTTAAGGTTTTATGCAAGTAAAAAAGCGCGCGCTGTTAGGGCAATTGTCGGATATGGATCTGCGTTTGCTGCGGGTATTCAAGGCCGTGGTCGACTGCGGCGGCATGAGCGCCGCCGAACTGGAGCTGAACATCAGCCTGTCGACCATCAGCAAACACATCAAGGATCTGGAGCAGCGGCTGGGCCTGACGCTGTGCCAGCGCGGGCGCGAGGGCTTTGCGGTCACCGACGAGGGGCTGCTTATCTACCAGGAAACCGTCAACCTGCTGGCGGCCACCGAGGCGTTCCGGCGCGGGGTGGACGAGGTACACCAGCGCCTGGGCGGGCAGCTGCACGTGGCGATATTCGACCATACGGTCAGCAATCCGCAGGCGCAGATCGGCCGAGCCATCGCGTTATTCAGCGAGCGCGCGCCGGAGGTTTCTTTGCAAATGTACGTGGAGCCGATTAATACCATTGAACGCGGCGTAATTGACGGGCAATTTCAGGTTGGCGTTATTCCCATGCACCGCAGCGCGGAAAGTTTATCTTATCATTCGTTATTCAGTGAGAGGATGTTCTTATATTGCGGCGCGCAGCATGAATTATTTTCCGCCCCCCATGAAACATTAAATTGGGATCTGCTGCACAATTATGCCTTCGCTGGATTAGGCTACCATTCGCCGAATATGGAACTGAGCCTGCAGCAACATTTGCATCGCAAGGCGACGGGGTTCGCGCAGGAGTCGATCGCCACGCTGATCCTCTCCGGCAAATACGTCGGCTTTTTGCCGGATCACTACGCGGCGTTTTTCGTGGCGCAGAACCTGATGCGGGCGATCAAACCGGCGCTGTTCCGCTATCACTGCGAATACTCCAGCGTGCTGCGCCGCTCGCCGGTGCCGCAGCGGGTGGTGAAGCTGTTCCATGAGTGCCTGCTGGCGGCCCACGGAACAGCGTGACGCTTACTGCTCTTTCTTCTTGCCGAAGATTTTGATCAGCGCGCCGACCAGGATGCCGACCGCGATGCCGGCGAAGATCCAGCCGATGATGCCCATTTCCTTACTCCTGCTAGTGCGTTGATCTGATTATACCCGTCATACTTGAAACTGCATCTGTGTTGGCTGCGAGTGCGTACGCCAGTCACTGACTTGAGTAAGCTCTGGCGAGCCGCCTCTTGCCGCCGGGATGCCGCTCCAACTATTTAGGGTAGAAATAGTCATTCGACGCGAAACGCCTCTTCGATCATCCGTTGCCGCTGCGCCGGCGCATAGTCGATCCAGGAATTCTTGCTGTTGGATTTCTCCAGCGCCACCGCCAGTTCCTGGCCGGAAATCGGCAAATCGTCCCGCCAGAACGGCGCGATGGCGTGGCGGGTGATGAAATCGGTCAGGTAGCTCTCCGGGCTGCCCTGCCAGTGCGGATACAGGCGCGCGGCCAGCTCGGCCATCAGCGCGCGTTGCTGCGGCTGTTCGCTGCTTTCCAACAGGGCGAGGAACGGCAGCAGCAGACGGCCGCAGACCTGGCCGTGGTGGTAGTCGCGCAGCGCGCCAATCTCGCCGGCGATGCCGTGGATCACCCCCAGCCCGGCGGCGCTCAGCGTCAGCCCCCCGAGGTAGGAAGCCTGCATAATCGCTTCGCGCGCCGCATCGCTGCGGTTGAGCGCCGGCCAGGCCGCAAGGAAGTGGCGGATGCCGCTCAGCGACATGTCGCGCGTCATGGCGCCGGCGGTTTTCGACAGATAGGCCTCGAACAGGTGGGTGAAGGCGTCGATGGCGCAGTAGGCCAGCACCTTGTCCGGCGCGCCCGCCAGCAGCTGCGGATCGAGAATGGCGGTGTGCGGCACGAAGTTATTGTGGCGCAGCGAGGCCTTCACTTTGCTGACCTGGGTGTCGGTGATCACCGCGTTCTGCGTCACCTCGCTGCCGGTGCCGGCGGTGGTGGGAATGGCGATCAGCGGCAGGGTGGCGCCGCTGATTTTGCTGTCGCCCACCTTTTCCATATAGCGCAGCGTCGGCAGCGGATGCTCCACCAGCGCGGAGAACGCCTTGGCGGCGTCCAGCACGCTGCCGCCGCCGATGGCCACCACGCGCCGCGCCTGGCCGCGCCAGCGCGCCACCCAGGCGTCAATTTCCTGCGGTGACGCCTCGTGGCTGACGATCTCGGTGCCGATGAACAGTGGCGCCAGCGATTCGCGCAGGCCGGCGTACACCGGGCCGTTGAGAAAAGATCGGCAGCTGAACAGCAGCGTTGGCTGCGGATCGGCAAGCAGCAGCGGCGGCAGTTGCCGGATGCTGCCGTGGCCGAACCAGGTCTGGCGGTTGGCGATGATGTGGTTGACGGACATGAGGTCTCCTTGACGGCGTTGCAGGGCGCGATGCCACAGCATAAGCCAGCGGGCGCAGAGCGGCCACCGCTTTCCCCGCTGCGGCAACTTGTGAGTTGTTTAACATGTAAACGATCGCGTTCTTGCATTTCGGCGCGCCTGATGCTTTTTTTAACAGTACCGGCCGTCATTCGGCCAACCCCATCCGAAATCGGTAGATTGTTAATGTATTAATAATGGCGAGGCGGGTATGGATATTCAGGTTGAACGCTTGTCTGCGGTGATCGATGCGGTGGCCAGCCCGCGCTTTTATCCCAGCCTGTTGAACTGGCTGGAAGGGTTTTTCGCCTTCGACAACGCCATCGTTTATGCCTTCGAACGCGGCCGGCCGCCGCGCTGCCTGATCAAAACCGAGCGGGAAAACAGCGATGCGGTCAACCAGATCTACCAACAGGGCGCCTATCTGCAGGATCCGTTTTACCGTGCGCTGAACGACGGCGGCGCAGGCGAGGTGCTCACGCTGCGCCAGCTGGCGCCCTGCGGGTTTTATCACAGCGACTATTACCGTAATTTTTATCGCAAGACCGGTTGGCACGACGAGGCTGGCGTGCTGCTGCAGCTGACGCCGGAGCGCGGGCTGGGAGTGTTCTTCGGCTCGGCGCGCCGCACGGTGGCGGTGCGCTACCCGCAGCGGGCGGATCTGCGCAGCGCGCTGACGCTGGTGAAAAGCGTGGCGCGGCTGCACGGCGAAGTGGTAGCGGCACCGGCCGAGGCCGACACGGGGAACGACGATGGCGCGCAGGCGCGCTATCTGCTGACGCCGCGCGAGCGCGAGATTGTCGATCTGATCCTCGCCGGCTGCGGTTCGCAGCAGATTGCCGACCGGCTGTTCATCAGCCTCGGCACGGTAAAAAATCACCGCAAGAACATCTACGGCAAGCTGAACATCGGCTCGCAGGCCGAACTGTTCAGCCTGCTGCTGACCGCCCCGCAGCGCCGCAGCGCGTGAATGTATCGATCTATCCCCTATAGCTTTCAAGCTACAGCTAGGCGGCCAGGACGAGCGTCCCCAGGAGCTTACTTAGGTAAGTGACTGGGGTGAACGTCAGCAGCCAACAACGCTGTAGTTTGAAAGATGAAGGGGACGAATGTCCCTAAGGGGACATAGCGGCACGGCTGCCGCTTCCCGATAATCCGATGTCATGGCATAGGCAATCGGGAGTGCGGCAGTGAACAACGAAATCGAGTCCTTAACCTACTACGCGGCGACCAAAAAATACGATCTGCGCTTCCCGACGCTGGAAGAGGATCTGGACGTCGACGTGGTGATCATCGGCGGCGGCTTCTCCGGCATCAACACCGCGCTGGAGCTGGCGGAGAAGGGCATCACCAACATCGCCATTCTCGAAGGCCGCTATCTGGGTTACGGCGGCACCGGGCGCAACGGCGGCCAGGTGATGGCCGGCATCGGCCACGATCTGGAGAAGATCAAGCGCCACGTTGGCCCGGCCGGGCTGGAAACCATCTTCAAAATCAGCAACCTCGGCGCCGGCATCATCCGCGAACGCATCAAGAAATATGACATCGACGCCGACTTCTGCTTCGGCTACGGCTATCTCGGCAGCAATGCGCGCCAGGAGAAGACCCTGCGCGGCTGGCTGAAGGAGTTCAGGGCGGTAGCGCCGCAGGAGGAGATTGAGCTCTACACCGGGGCGGAGGTGAAGCAGGTGGTGGGCTCCGACGCCTACACCTGCGCGCTGAAACACATGGGCGGCGGCCACGTGCATTCGCTCAACCTGCTGCTGGGCGAGGCCAAGGCGCTGAGCGGCTACGGGGTGAAAATCTTCGAGAACAGCAGCGTGCTCAACGTGGAGTATGGGTCGCGCATCACGGTGCGCACCGCCATGGGCTCGGTGCGCGCCAACAAGATGCTGTGGGCCTGCAACGGCTTCCTCAACGGCATGGAGCCGCAGATTTATCGCAAGACCATCAATACCTACGCCTTCCAGCTGGCCACCGAGCCGCTGTCTGACGATCTGATCCGCCAGATCAGCCCGATCCGCGGCGCCTACAGCGACATCCGCCCGGTGATCGACTATTACCGGGTGACCAACGAAAACCGGCTGCTGTTCGGCAGCGCCACCCGCCTGATCGAATACTTCCCGTCGGATCTCAAGGCCTGGAACCGCAACCTGATGCTGAAAGTGTTCCCGTACCTGAAAGACGTGAAGATCGATCTGGCCTGGGGCGGCCCGCTGTGCTGCAGCGCCAACCTGTTCCCGCAGATCGGCACGCTGCCGGATCGCGACAACGTGTTTTACGTGCAGGGCTACTCCGGCTTCGGCGTGACGCCGAGCCACATCGTGTGCAAGGTGCTGGCGGAAGGCATGAGCGAAGGATCCGATCGCTACGATCTGATGAGCTCGATCCCGCACGTCAACATCTTCGGCAAGGACAAGCTGCGGCGGGTGATGACCACCGCCGGTAAGGTTTGGCACCAGACATCCGGCTACTGGAAAGGCCGCCGTTAACCCTCAGAGGAGAATGACATGAAACCGTTACTGCTTAAACAACCGCTGCCGGAACTGCTGGAGATCGGCAGCGTCAGCAACCTGGGCGCCACGGTGATCGCCGGCACGCCAAACGTCGGCGTGGCCAGCATCTTCGGCGAACCGACCGACAACCTGAACTGCGGCGTGTTCAGCTGCACCCGCGGCAGCTTCGTGATGGAGTACCCGTTCGCCGAGCACGCCACGGTGTGGGAAGGCAGCGCGACCCTGACCAACGAACGCACCGGCGAATCGGTGCAGTATCAGGCCGGCGACTCCTGGTTCGTCGAGAAGGGCACCCCGGTGCGCTGGGACATCACCTCGGACCGCTTCGTCAAACACTACCTCGCCATCGTCGAGGGATGACGCTTTTATGCCCCCTCAGCATGCTGAGGGGGAACGCCTTAGCCCAGCGCCCGCGCAATAAAATCGGTCACCCGCTTGAGGATCCGATCCTTATTGGTTTCGTTAAAGCTCTCGTGCCGCCCGCCCGCATTGATCATCTGTTCGAAATTGTCGCCGCGCAGACGATCGAGCTCGGTTTGCGTTTCGCTCATCAGCACCAGCCGATCGTCGTCGCCGTGGATCCACAGCGTGGGCAGCGCGCCGAAGCCCGGCCCGGCGTTGATGGCGGCGAGGATCCGCTGCATGGCGCGCAGGGTGGGGCGCTTGAACGGCCCGTGCCACACCAGCGGATCTTCCTGATACGCCGCGCCAACCGCCGGATCGCGCGCCAGGGTAGCGGTATCCAGCGGCGCGTCGGGGATCGTCGGCAGTTCGGCCAGATCGGAGATCGCCGTTCTGTCGCCAAGCAGCGGGCCGGAAAGCACCAGCGCGCGCACCTCCTCGCCATAGCGCTGCACGTAGCGGGTAGCGATCATACCGCCCATCGAGTGGCCGATCACCACCAGCGGCAAGGTGGGGTATTGCTGCCGGAAATGGCTGACCACGTGCTGCACGTCGTCGACCACGGCGTCATAATCCTCGATCAGCACGCGTTCGCCCTGCGACAGGCCGTGGCCGAGATGGTCGGGGCCAAACACCCGCGCGCCCTGCGCCTGTAGCGTGCGCGCCACGTATTGGTAACGGCCGAGATGCTCGCCGTAGCCGTGCACCAGCAGCGCCAGATAGCGCGGCTGGTCATTTCCCCAATCATGCACGGCGATGTCGCCGTGACGGCCTTTGATAAAGCTGACGGTTTGTTCGGGCATGTTATTGTTCTCATGGTGGTAGGGTTGCCCTTCAGCGTAGCGGCTGGCGGCGAGGTTGTCAGGGGCGCCGGGTGCGGCGCCCGCAGAGAGGGGGTTACAGGCCGAACTGGCGCGCCAGCTCGTCGAGCGCTTCGCGCTGGAAGCGGTTGAAGGCGTCGCGCGGCTGCTGTTGCTGGATAAACGCCAGCAGCGGATCCTGCACTTCAGTGCGCACGCCGCTCAGCTGTTCCATCACCGCCAGCCCGCAGAACGGCACGTAGGATTCGGCATAGCCGCCTTCGTGCACCATCACCAGCTTGCCGCCGCACAGCCGGTCGGCGGCGTCCTGCACCAGCGCGGTCATGGCGCGGAAGCTGTCGCTGTGCAGCTGCATGCGCGCCAGCGGATCGAGGGCGTTGGCATCGTAACCGCAGGCGACGATGATCAGCTCCGGCTCGAATTTTTCCAGCGCCGGGATAATGATGCGCCGCATGGCGTGCAGGTAGCCGTCGTCGCCGGCGCCGGCCAGCATCGGCACGTTAACGTTGCAGCCCGCCCCGTCGCCTTCGCCGCGATCCCGTTCGCCGGAGTAGCCCGCCGGGAAGCAGCCGTCCTGATGCAGCGACAGCGTCAGCACGTCGCCGCGTTGCCAATAGATGTTCTGGGTGCCGTTGCCGTGGTGCACGTCCCAGTCGAGTACCGCCACCTTGCCGAGGCCATGGCGGGCCTTGGCGCGCTCGATGGCGATGGGAATATTGGCCAGGAAGCAGAAGCCCATCGATTGATCCGGCAGGCAGTGGTGGCCCGGCGGGCGCGACAGCGCATAGGCGTTATCCAGCTCGCCCTGCAGCACCGCCTCCACCGCCGTGCAGGCCAGCCCGGCGGAGAGCTTGGCGATTTCATAGCTGCCCGGCCCCAGCGGCGCTTCCTCTCCCAGCAGGCCGCCGCCGCTGTCGCTCACCTGTTTGAAACGCTGCAGGTAGTGGGCGGGGTGAATGCGCAGCAGGTCTTCTTCCGTCGCCGGTTCGGCGCTCAGCAGGGTGAGCTGGCGCGACAGGCCGGATACGTCCATCAGGTTCTTCATGCGCCGTTTGGTTTCCGGCGACTCGGCGTGGCCGGCGCCCGAAGGCGGTTGCACCCAGCCGCCGACCGGCAGGGTAGTGGCGTGCAGGCCGGTGCTGTGCCAGAAACAGCGTTCATCAAACAAGAAACCGGTTGTTCTTTTCACCTTTCTCCTCCTGTTATACGGCGCGGTGCGCGCGGTGAAGCCAGCGAAATCAACAGCAGCGACAGCAGCGCGCAGCCCAGCGCGCCGAACAGCAAAGCGTTGAAACCGCCGAAAGATTCGATCAGAGAGCCGGCCAGCGTCGGGCCGATGGCCATGCCGCCGCCGATCACCAGGTTGATGCCGTTCATCAGCTTGCCGTCGTTATCCAACCCGGCGACCCGCGCCAGAATGAACGGCAGCACGAAGGTCCAGGTGAATTTGAACAGTAGAGCGGCCAGGGCGAAGCGCAGCAGCAGGGGCTGGCCCGTCAGCAGCGCCACGCTGGCCAGCAGCAGGGCGTACCCCAGCACGATCAGGCGTCCGCCGCCGAAGCGCGCGCCGATCAGCGCTGCTGCCCCCGCGCCGACGATGCCGAGTAAGGTGGCGACGGCCAGCACCTGGCCGCTGTGGGCCGGCGACAGCCCGGCGCCGGCGGCGATGCCGCCGATAAAGGTCCAGACCGCGCTCAGGCTGATGTAAAAGGTCAGCACCGCCAGCACGGCACACAGCTTGCGCGCCAGCGAGGCGGCGGGGCCGCTGCGGGCGGCGCGGGCGGCGGTGAAACTGTTGGGGAATGCCGGGATGAGCGGCAGGCAGCACAGCATGATGGCCGCCAGAATCAGGTAGACCGCCATCAGGCCGAAGTGCGCGAACAGCGGCGGCAGCACCAGCAGCCCGACCGCGCCCAGCACCAGCTGGCCGAGCACCCAGAAGGCATAGACCCGGCTGGGATTGGCGGTGCCGGCGGCGCAGGTGATGCACAGGATCATCAGGGTGCCGCCCGCCAGCGAGGCGATAAAGCGCAGCGGCAGCAGCAGGGTAAAATCCTGCGCCAGCGCCGAAGCCAGGTTGCCGGCGATAAACACCAGCGCCGACAGCGTAGCGACCCGCCGCCAGTTGATGCGCCCGATCCACCACCACGCCGGCAGCGTGGCCAGGCTCATGGCGCCGAGTTCGGTGGAGAACAGGTGGCCGATCTGCGCCGGGCCGAGCTGCCACTGCGCGGCGAGCTGGGCGGCCACGGCGGGGGCGGTCATCAGAATGCCCGGCGCGATGGCGGCGAAGACGATAATGGCGGTCAGCAGCCGCGGCGGGCAGGGGAGCGCCGCCGAGGCGGCGGGCGCGGAAACCGAATCACTGGACATAAACCTTATTCCCCAAGCGTTAAGTGACGATGAAATATCCCGCCCGGCCCGATTGCGGGCAGGGGGAGGCCGCGCCATAAATGGCGAATACGTTTTGGCGTTATTTTCCGGCCGTCGGCAGCGGCGGCCGTTATCGGGCGTTAACCGTGGGCGAGAAAGCCGCCGGCGACCAGTTCGGTGCGGTTCACCACGTCGGTTTTGGCGAAAATATTGCGCATATGGGTTTTCACCGTGGACAGCGAAATACCCAGCTTCAGGGCGATGCGCTTATTGCTGGCGCCTTCGCGCACCAGGTTGACGATCTCTTGCTCTTTGGCGGTCAGCATCTGCGCCTCGCCGTCGGGCAGCAGATCGCGCGTCGCCAGCTCGATCAGCGGCAGCACCGCGCGCAGGCGGCCGCGCTCCACTTCGGTAAACGGCGTATCGCGGATCAGCGATACCCCGGCGACGATGCGCTTGCGCTGGCGGATGAAGATCTCCGTCATGTCGCGCATGTCGTTCGGCAGCATAAAGTCGTGGTAATAGCGGCGGTTGCCGGCGATCGCCGCCGGGCTCATGCCGACCATGGTGATGTCCTGGCGATGGAAATTGGCCGGTTGCAGCGGGTCTATCTGTTGGAAGTGGTTCAGATACTGCTGATGCGTTTTATCGGGCATGCCGTACAGGATGTAATGATCCGGCCGCAGGTCGCGATCGACCAGATAAAACACCCCGGCGGACACCGGGATCAGGTGCGTAATGGTCGCCAAACAACTGTTGATAAAGGCATCGGATGCTGTGCTGTGCATGATTCGTGTTCCTCCCTTTATCGTTCAATCTGGAGAAGGTTGGCGGTCAATATATGAACGATACAAGCATAGTTGTAGCAATTTGGCAACACAATAAAAACATATTAACAACGTGAGGCCGATTGCAATAAAACACATAAATAACAAGATGACACTGCGTTAATCAGGGCTTTTCGGTTCGGATTTATCGCGATTTTCATTAATAGGTTAATGAAATAATTCACCGCTTTTCCCGCTGAATTTACAGCGCTTTTCAATGTTTGCCCGGACGAAGCCCTCGCCGCCCTGCGCGTGCTACAGCCGATGCCGTCGCCGTCGTCCCTCGTTCTTAAGAACGATAGCCAGGCTTTTCCGCCGCTTCCTACACTGCGAATTGAAGATAGCGCCAGGCGGCGCCAAACGTATAAGACGAAAAAATGATGACCTTTCTCGGGCTGAGGCGTCGGGTTGTTCAGTCCGCATGACCATACGGGGAACAAACGATGCAGAAAAAAACGTTGGCGGTGGCGTTGAGCGGCGCCTTATCGGGTCTGGCACAGGGGGCGGACGCCGATCGCCCCAATGTGCTGATCATTCTGGTGGACGACATGGGCTACTCCGACATCAGCCCGTTCGGCGGCGAGATACCGACGCCCAACCTGCAGGCGTTGGCCGAACGGGGCGTGCGCATGAG
Source organism: Serratia sarumanii (assembly GCF_029962605.1). Lineage (NCBI taxonomy): Bacteria > Pseudomonadati > Pseudomonadota > Gammaproteobacteria > Enterobacterales > Yersiniaceae > Serratia > Serratia sarumanii. The sequence continues at coordinate 585,558 of NZ_CP124750.1, forward strand.
CCAGTACTACACCTCGCCGATGTCGGCGCCGGCACGGTCGATGCTGATGACCGGCAACACCAATCAGCAGGCCGGCATGGGCGGCATGTGGTGGTATGAGAGCACCGCCGCGCAGCCGGGCTATGAAATGCGCCTGACCGACCGCGTGACCACGCTGCCGGAGCGTTTTCGCGACGCGGGTTACGCCACCATGATGGCGGGCAAATGGCACCTGGGCTATGTCGACGGCGCCAAACCGACCGATCGCGGCTTCGAGCGCGCCTTCGCCTTTATGGGCGGCGGCACCAGCCATTTCGACGATGCGAAACCGCTGGGCACCGTGGAGGCGTTCCACACCTTCTACACTCTGAACGGCAAACGCGTGTCGTTGCCCAAAGATTTCTATTCCAGCAAGGCCTATGCCGATCAGCTGGAACAGTGGATCCGCGATACGCCGCAAAATAAGCCCGTCTTCGCCTATCTGGCCTTCACCGCGCCGCACGATCCATTGCAGGCGCCGGATGACTGGATCGCAAAATTCGACGGCAAATACGACGCCGGTTACCAGCAGGTCTATCAGCAGCGCATTCAGCGCCTGAAAGCGCTGGGGCTGATTTCCGAGCGTACGCCGATGCCGACGCTGGCGCTGGATAAGGCCTGGAACGCGCTGACGCCCGAGCAGCAAAAATATGAAGCCAAGACCATGCAGGTGTACGCGGCGATGATCGCTTACATGGACGATCAGGTCGGCGCGGTGCTGAACACCCTGAAGCAGACCGGCCGCGACCAAAATACGGTGATCGTGTTCGCCACCGACAACGGCGCCAACCCCGCCAGCGGCTTCTACTACGGCTCGAAGCCGGAGTATTGGCGGCAGTTCGACAACAGCTACGCCAACCTCGGCCGCAAGGGCTCGTTCATCTCCTACGGGCCGCACTGGGCCAACGTCAGCAACGCGCCGTACGCCAATTACCACAAAACCACCAGCGCGCAGGGCGGCATCAATACCGATTTCATCATCTCCGCGCCGCGGCTGAAGGGGCGCGGCGGCATCGACCGCACGCCGATGGCGGTGTATGACATCGCCCCGACGCTGTATGACTATGCCGGCATCGACGCCAACAAACCGCTGAAGGCCAAACCGACCCTGCCGATGGTCGGCGTCAGCTTCAAACGCTATTTCAGCGGCGAGGCCGACGGCGTGCCGCGCGCGACCTACGGCGTGGAGCTGCATAACCAGGCCGCCTATGTGGACGGCGTCTGGAAGCTGCGGCGGTTGGTGAAGGCCGGGCCGACGGCGCAGATGGCGCCGTGGGGGCTGTTCAACCTGCATGACGATCCGCTGGAAACGCGCGATCTGGCCGCCGCCAACCCGGAGCGAGTCAAACGGCTGAGCGAGGCGTATCGCCGCTTTGCGCAGCAGGGCATGGTCATTGAAGCCAAAGGCGCAGCGATCGACTACCTCGGCGTCGACGCCAGCACCGGCGACTACATCGGCCTGGATCCGTTGACTCACAAACCGTTGCCGCAGGCGGCGCCATGAACCTGGTCCAGCTGCGCGCGCAGCAGATCCCGGTAGAGAGCGAACCGCGCGCGGCGGCGCCTTTTCATCTGTTGGTGAAGCCGATCGGCGCCGGCTGCAACCTGGGCTGCCGCTACTGCTACTATCCGCAGCGCCAGCAGGAGCGGACGCGCAAGATGGACGACGACCTGCTGGCGGAATTTATCCGCGGCTACATCGCCGCCCAGCCGCGTTACAGCCGCGAGATCAACTTCGTCTGGCAGGGCGGTGAGCCGCTGCTGGCGGGGATCGGTTTTTACAAGCGGGCGCTGGCGTTGCAACGCCGCTACGCGCCGTCGGGCGTGCGGATCAGCAACAGCCTGCAGACTAACGGTACCCTGCTGAACGACGCCTGGTGCCGGCTGTTCCGGCAGCATCACTTTATCCTCGGCGTCAGCCTGGACGGCGATCGCGAGGTGCAGGACGCCCACCGGCCGGACAAGCGCGGCGGTGCCAGCTATGACGCCGCGCTGCGCGGCATTGCGCTGTTGCAGCGCCATCAGATCGATTTCAACCTGCTGATGGTGGTGCACGACGGCGTCGCGGATCGCGCCGAGGCGATCTACGATCATGCGGTGGCGATCGGGGCGCGCTATCTGCAGTTCCAGCCGCTGATGCTGGAAGGGGATGCGCCCACCGCCGGCTATGGGCTAAGCGCCGCCAACTGGGGGCGCTTCATGCTGGCGGTGTACCGCCGCTGGCGCAGCCGCGGGCACGTCGGCCAGGTGTTTGTGATGAACATCGAACAGGTCTACGCGCAGTATTTCACCCACGTCAGCCCCAGCTGCGTACACGCCGAACGCTGCGGCGGCAATCTGGTGATGGAGCCGGACGGGCGGCTTTACGCCTGCGATCATCTGATCAACGCGCAGCACCTGCTCGGCCATGCCGATCGCCACACGCCGCTCGCCACCCTGGCGGCAAGGGCGGCGGAGATGCCGTTCGGTAAAAACAAGAGCCTGCGCCGCGAGTGCCAACGCTGCAGCGTGAAAAGCGTCTGCCAGGGCGGCTGCCCGGCGCATGTGGGCGAAGATCGCTACAACCGGCTGTGCGCCGGCTATTACGCCTTCTTTTCCGCGCTGCTGGCGCCGCTGCGCGCCTACCCGCGCAGCCCGCAGGGGGCGATGCAGTGGCGCGCCGCCGTGAGCGCGGCCGCAGGTTGAAACCGTCTCGTCCTTAAGGACGATAGTCAGCATTTTCCTTTCCTCTCTATAGTGAGATTACCGCCGCTGGCGGTGAAAAACCTGCAAGCACCTGCATGCATCAGGCCAAAACTATAAGAGGAAATAACCATGAACCTGTCGTCGCGGTTGCACGCCCACCTGGCTCGAGGCAAGGTCGGCTTTCCCACCACCCTGGCCAGTTCGGTCGGGGTGATCATGGCCAGCCCGGTGATCCTGACGGTCACCAGCGGCTTCGGCATCGGCGGCGACACCTTCGCGCTGGCGATGCTGATCGCCTTCATCATGATGCAGGCGCAGCTCACCACCTTCTCCGAAGCGGCGGCGCTGCTGCCGACCTCCGGTTCGGTTTACGACTACATCTCCTGCGGCATGGGGCGCTTTTTCGCCATCACCGGCGCGCTGTCGGCCTACCTGATCGTGCACATCTTCGCTGGCACTGCCGAGACCATTCTCTCCGGCATCATGGCGCTGGTGAACTTCGAGCACCTCAACACCCTGATGGAAAGCCACAACGCCTCCTGGATGGTCGGCGTCGGGCTGGTCATCGTGTTCGGCCTGCTCAACGCGTTCGGCATCGAGGCCTTCGGCAAGGCGGAGATCGTGCTGACCTTCGCCATGTGGAGCACGCTGGTGATTTTCGGCATCGTCGGGCTGCTGTCGCCGCATGCGGTGCCGCTCGAGGGCTGGTTCGGCAGCACGCTGAGCCTGAACGATCCCTTCGCGGTGTTCAGCCTGATCGGCATGGCGATGTTCATGTTCGTCGGCTGTGAGCTGGTGACGCCGATGGCGCCGGAGATCAAACGTTGCGATCGGGTGATCCCGCGCGCGATGGCGCTGGGGTTGTGCGGCGTGGCGGTATGCATGGCGCTGTATGGCGCGGCGCTCAGCCACCAGGTGGAAAACGTGGTGATCGACGCCGCCAGCGGCACGCGTCTGCTGGAAACGCCGATGGCCATCCCGGCGTTCGCCGGCCAGGTAATGGGCCAGTTCGGCAAATACTGGCTCGGCGTCGGCCTGTTGTTGGCCGGCGCCGCGACCATCAACACGCTGATGGCGGCGGTGCCGCGCATTCTGTACGGCATGGCGCTGGACGGCGCGCTGCCGCGCATGTTCGCCTATCTGCACCCGCGCTTTAAAACGCCGGTGGTCGGCATTCTGGTGGCGGTATTGATCCCCTGCGTACACGCCTTCGCCATTCAGGGCAACCTCGACAGGATCATTCCGCTGGTGCTGGCGGCGGTGTGCGCCTGGGGCGTGGCCTACCTGCTGGTGACCTGCTCGGTGGTGATCCTGCGCGTACGCCGCCCCGATCTGCCGCGCGCCTATAAATCGCCGTGGTTCCCGCTGCCGCAGATCGTTTCCAGCGTCGGCATCGTGCTGGCCATCGTTTACATCACGCCGCCGGGAATGAACCCGAGCGACATCTACATTCCCTTTGGCTGGATGATCGGCCTGACCGCCGCCTATGCGCTGTTCTGGACGCTGTGCGTGCAGAAAGTGAATCCGTTCAAGCCGGTGCCGGTCGAGCAGGTGCTGGAGAACGCGTTCGCCAAAGGTGAAAACGAGGAGGCGCAGTTTGATCGGCTTACTTCCCTCACTTAATCGCGCCTGGCGGCGAGCGCCGTCGGGCTATCGGCCGGGCGCCGCGCTGGATCGTCTGGCGCGCAACCTGGAGCCCTATGCGTGCGAACGCCTGGCACCGGGCCTGCTGCGGCTGACGCTGCCGCAGGGGCTGCAGATCGAGATCGGCGAACAGGTCCAGGGGCTGTTTATGGCGCATATCGTCAGCCACCGCTTTCGGTTGCAGGGCGCGTGCGCGGCGCAGCCCCCGCTGACGCTGGACGTGGTGACCGGCGGCTGGCTGCGGCGGCGCGGGGTGCGTTATCTGCTGCGCCAGCGCCACGCGGCCGCGCAGCGGGTGCTGGACGGCCTGCAGCGCTACCCGCAGATCGGCGAGACGCTGGCGCAGCTGGATTTTCGCCGCGTGCGGCTGACGGTGAACGACGGGCGTTGGCAGGTGGAGATTGAGCATTTTGCCGCGTCGGAGGTAGTCAGCCGTTTGCCGGCCGGCCGCCGCTACCTGCGGCTGGATGCCGAACAGCGGCGGCTGCTGTTGAGCAGCCTGCTGATGATCGGCCAACTGATGGAGAAGCTGAATCATGAATAGAGTGGTTGTGATTACCGGCGGCGGCACCGGCGTCGGCGCCGCCTGCGCCCGTCTGCTGGCGGCGCAGGGCGATCGGGTGTTCATCATCGGCCGCCGCCCGGAACCGCTGGCGGCGCTGGCGCAAGAGATCGGCGCGCAGGCGCTGGTGGGCGATGCCGCCAGTGGCGAGAGCTGGAACCATGCGCTGCTGCCGGCTATTCTGCGCGAAGCCGGGCGCATCGACTGCCTGATCGGCAGCGCCGGCGGCATGGGCTTCAAGCGCATCACCGAGATGACCGACGCGCAGTGGCAAGGGGCGATGGACAGCAACCTCAACAGCGCCTTCGCCAGCGCGCGCGCCTGCCTGCCGGAGCTGATTAAAAGCGGCGGCAACCTGCTGTTTGTCGCGTCGATCGCCTCGCTGGCCGCCGGGCCGGAGGTCTGCGGCTACGTCACCGCCAAGCACGCGCTGATCGGGCTGATGCGCTCCATCGCCCGCGACTATGGCCCGCTGGGCGTGCGCGCCAACGCGGTGTGCCCCGGCTGGGTGACCACGCCGATGGCGGACGAAGAGATGCAACTGCTGATGGACGCCCATCAGATTTCGCTGGAGCAGGCTTACCAGATGGTCTGCCGCGACGTGCCGCTGCGCCGCCCGGCCAGCGCCGAGGAGATCGCCCGCGTCTGCCGTTTCCTGTGTTCCAGCGAAGCTTCAATCATTACCGGCGCGGCGCTGGTGGCCGACGGCGGCTCCACCATCGTTGACGTGCCGACCCTGGCTTTCACTTCCCTGTAAGGAGCATTTCCATGAGTTCAGAAGCGGTATTCATTCAGGTTGGCGCGTTGGCGGAAGGCTTTGCGCCGCACAGCAATACGCTGGAACGGCAGCACGGGCTGGCGGGCAGCACGCTGACGCTGCGCTTTAGCGACGGCGCGACGCAGCGCTGCCGGTTTACCGACGAGCAGACGCTGGAGTGGGGCGAACGGTGCGGCGTCGCCTATCGCGCCACCAGCATTCGCCCCGGCGTGCTGTTTATCGATTTTCTCGATCCCGCCCGCGCCAACGCCAGCATTACGCTGGTATGCGACCGCAATCAGGGCAACTTCACTGCGGTATACGGCCAACTGCCGGACGAAGCGCAGGCGCGGCTCGATGCCTTCAGCCGGGTGGAACAGGGGCTGCCGCTGACCGCGGTCGAGGCCGAGTTCCGCTTCGGCACGCTGGATGACGCCGACGTGGCGCCGCCGGGCTTTACCGATGAGCTGATCGGCATGCGCAATATGTACACCTACAGCCCGACCGAGCGGTACGAGCACATCTACCTGAACGATAACTTCTACGCCTGGCAGTGTCTGGACGGGGTGGAGAAAGGGCTGGCGGACGTCGATCGCTGCCACTACGTGAAGGTGGCGGAGCAGCTTTATCTGTTCGTCTGGCGCGAGAAGATCATCCCGACGCTGGGCGTGGTGATGATCGATCTGCAGGGCATGCGCACCGACGGCAAGATCCTCGGTTATCAGGGCAGCGATTTCAGCGCGCTGAGCAACTTTGCGGTCGGCGCCCATGCGCAGGTGCTGAACACCACGCGCCACCCGCGAGGATAGGGCGATGAGCGCAACCTATGCGGCCGACGCCTTCGCGGGGCAGGCGGTGCTGGTGACCGGCGGCGCGCAGGGCATTGGGCTGGCGATCGTCAGCGCCTTTGCCCGGTTGGGCGCCGAGGTGACGATCGCGGACGTGCAGCTGCCGCAGGCGCAGGCGGCGGCGCAGGCGCTGCGGGACGAAGGGCTGAGCGTGCAGGCGCTGGCCTGCGATCTGGCCGAACCGGGGCAGATCGCCGAGCTGGTGACGGCGGTAGGTGAGCGGCATCAACGGCTGGACGTGGTGATCCACAACGCCGCTTACTTTCCGCTGACGCCGTTCGCCGCCATCGACGCGGCCCTGCTGCAACGCACGCTGAGCGTCAATCTGATGGCGCCGTTCTTTCTGGCGCAGGCGGCGCTGCCGTGGATGCGCCGCCGGGGCGGCGGCTGCCTTCTGGTGACCTCGTCGGTGACCGGCCCGCGGGTAGCCTACCCGGGGCTGGCGCACTACGCCGCCTCCAAGGCCGGGGTGAACGGGTTTATTCGCGCGGCGGCGCTGGAGCTGGCGGCGGAGAAAATTCGCGTCAACGGCGTGGAACCGGGGATGATCCGCACGCCGGCGATGGCCAACCTGGGCGGCGCACAGGTGAATCAGGCGATCGCCGCCTCGGTGCCGCTAGGGCGGCTGGGGGAACCGGAAGACATCGCCGCGGCGATGGTGTTTCTCGCTTCGCCGGCGGCGGCCTACATCACCGGCCAGACGCTGGTGGTGGACGGCGGCGCGCTGTTGCCGGAAACGAATTCTCTGCTTACTTGACGCTGCAGCGTTGTTTGCTGCAACGCCAATTAATTTGAGAATTCCGGTTGGTTAAATCACTTCTTAGTGGGATGCGCGGTGACGTTGGCGGGCAGGCTGTCGCCCAGGGTGATCAGCTCGTCCAGCAGCGTCATCAGCTGGTCCATTTTCTGCCGCGAGAAAGCGGCTTCAATCTCGGCGTAGCCCTGTTCCACCTGGTGGCGCGCCACTTCATACAGATCCTGGCCCTGCTGGGTCAGCGACACGTACAGCTTGCGCTGATCGTTGACCGGCTTGAGGCGGAAGATCAGCTTGTCACGCTCCATGCGCGACAGAATGCCGGTCAGGCTGGGGCGCAGGATGCAGGTTTCCGCCGCCAGCTCGTGGAATTCGATCGAGCGGTTGTTGGCCAGCACGCGGATGATGCGCCACTGCTGTTCGGTCAAATTGTGGCTTTTCAGGATCGGGCGGAAGAACCCCATGGCGGTTTCACGCGCCTGCAGCAGGGCGATGGTTAACGATTCATGCATAAGTTTGGCCTTAGCTATCAAGGTGTTCGTTGTTACGGCGCTCGTTATGGGGGCGCCCGCCCCGCAAAGCCCGATTTTGTTAATAACTTAATAGTAGCCAAAGTTACCCGTAGGGATAAAGCAAAAATGCGTGCCGCAGCGAAAAATGGCGAGAAAAATGATTAATACGTTGAATAATCACGCTAATGTTCGTTATTTGTGAATATTTTGTTATCACGATCACAAATCACTCCAAGCGCGTTGCGTAAAAGCTGCACAGCGTATAAAAGTAATCATTAATATATTAATGAACGCCGGTTGTCATGTTTTGCCATTGGAGGAGTTCGCATGAAAGGCACCGTATTTTCCGTTGCGCTGAACCACCGCAGCCAACTGGACGCCTGGGATCAGGCGTTTCACCAGCCACCGTATCAGACCCCGCCCAAAACCCCGGTGTGGTTTATCAAACCGCGCAACACCCACCTCGCCAACGGCGGGGCGATCCCGTTTCCGGCCGGTGAAACCGTGCAGAGCGGCGGCACGCTGGCGGTGATCATCGGCGATACCGCGCGCAAGGTGCCGGTTGAGCAGGTGAGCCGTTATCTGGCCGGCTACGCGTTGGCCAACGACGTCAGCCTGCCGGAAAGCAGCTTCTATCGCCCGGCGATCAAGGCCAAATGCCGCGACGGGTTCTGCCCGCTGGGGGAGATCGGCCAGCTGGAGGCCGCCGATCGGCTGGAGATCGTCACCGAGATCAACGGCGTGGAGCAGGATCGCTGGTCCACCGCCGATCTGGTGCGCTCGGTGCCGGAGCTGATCGCCGCCATCAGCGATTTCATCACCCTGCAGCCGGGCGATGCGGTGCTGATCGGCACCCCGCACCAGCGGGTGGAGATCAAACCGGGGGATGAGGTGACGGTGCGCGCCGCCGGCCTGCCCACGCTGACCAACCGCGTCACCCAAGCAGGAGCCGCATCATGAAACATGCCCGTATTCGCCATCATGGCCAGGCCGTCAACGTCCAGGTGGACGACCAGCTGCGCGTCACGCTGCCGAACGGCGAGGTGCTGCAGGAGCGCGAAGTGGAATGGCTGCCGCCGGCGCAGGGCACGGTGTTCGCCCTCGGGCTGAACTATGCCGACCACGCCAGCGAGCTGGAATTCAAGGCGCCGGAGGAACCGCTGGTGTTCCTCAAGGCGCCGAACACCCTGACCGGGCACCGCCAGGTGTCGGTGCGCCCGGCCGGCGTGGAGTACATGCATTACGAAGCCGAGCTGGTGGCGGTGATCGGCAAGACCGCGCGCAACGTCAGCCGCGAGCACGCCATGGAGTACGTGGCGGGTTACACCCTGTGCAACGACTACGCCATCCGCGATTACCTGGAGAACTACTACCGGCCGAATCTGCGGGTGAAGAGCCGCGACACCCTGACGCCGATCGGGCCGTACATCGTCGATCGCGACGACGTCGCCGATCCGCACCGGCTGGCGCTCAGCACCTACGTCAACGGCGAGCTGCGCCAGCGCGGCAGCACCGCCGACATGATTTTCGACATTCCGTTCCTGGTCGCCTACCTGAGTGAATTCATGACGCTGCAGCCGGGCGACATGATCGCCACCGGCACGCCGAAAGGGCTGGCCGACGTGCAGCCAGGCGACGAAGTGGTGGTGGAGATCGAGGGCATCGGCCGTCTGGTTAACCACATTATCAGTGAAAAAGATTACGAGGAGAGCCTGCGTTGACTTCCCTGGCTTCAAAGAAACAAGGGTTCCCATTTCAGTGCAACGAACCAAGGCCGCATCACGCGACTTGAGGATTTACCGTCGCTCCATGGGCTAACACTGTCAGCCCGGCAGCTTTGATATTTCGGGCCGCGTTGATATCGCGGTCATGGTGACTCTGACATTTGGGGCACAGCCAAAAGCGAATATTCAGGGGTAAAACTTGCATGGTGTATCCGCAGCAGGAACAGCGCTTAGATGATGGGAAGAATGGGTCGACCGCGATGAGACGACGGCCAGCCCACTCACTTTTATACCTGAGCTGTCGGATGAGTTCCGACCAGCCTGCATCAGCAATGCTTTTTGCCAACTGTGGATTACGCATCATGTTTTTCACGCTTAGCGACTCGACGCACACAACTTGGTTTTCGTTAATGAGTGTGCGGGACAACTTATGCAGGTTGTCCAGGCGGCAATCCGCAATTTTTGCATGCAACCGGGCAACTTTTTGGCGAGCTTTAGTGCGGTTTTTTGAACCCAGTTGTTTCCTGCTTAATCGGCGCTGTAGCAATGCAAGCCGCTTGGCATTCTTGGCTGTATTGCGTGGGTTGTCAGCTTTAAATCCGCTGTCCGTGACCAATAGACGAGTTAGACCAACATCTATTCCCACTATTGATGACGTAACAGGTAATGGCTCCGGCTGGACTTCGCATAGACAGCTGACGAAGTATCGACCTGCAGAGTCCTTGCTCACAGTGACTGTCGAAGGGGACGACGGCAGTTTACGCGACCAGCGGATGTTCAGAGGCGTTTTGCTTTTCGCTATGTATAGATGTCCTTCTCGATACCTAAAAGCACTGGCGGTTAACTCAGCGACTTGCTTGTGGCGTTTAGATTTAAAGGCCGGATATGAAGTTCGACCTTCAAAGAAGTTTTTAAAAGCAGTCTGTTGGTGGCGTAAGCATTGCTGGAGTGGGACGCATGAAACGTCATTTAACCAAGCGAATTCAGGTGTTCTCTTGAGGATGGTTAATCGTGCGCTAGCTTGGGCATAACTGACTTTTTCTTTCCGTTGACGAAAGGCATCGGTGCGCCAATTCAGGATGAAGTTATAAACGAAACGTACGCAGCCAAATGTATGAGCTAAAAGTTGAATTTGCTCAGTTGAGGGATAGAACCGGAACTTATAGGCACGTTTCATGGCGTAACAAATTACAGAGAGATGTGGACAGATGCAAAGAGATTTTAGGTTAAAAATTACTCAGTCCCTTTTTTGGCTTTCACGCCAAAAGTTGCAGGAGAAGTGCTAATGAAAACCATCAACCATTGGATCAACGGCAAGAATGTCACCAGCAAAGAGTATTTCACCACCACCAACCCGGCGAACGGCGAGGTGCTGGCGGAAGTGGCCTCCGGCGGCCAGCTGGAGATAGACCAGGCGGTGGCGGCGGCGAAAGAGGCGTTTCCCAAGTGGGCCAACACGCCGATGAAAGAGCGCGCGCGCCTGATGCGTCGCCTGGGCGAGCTGATCGACCAGAACGTGCCGCAGATCGCCGAACTGGAAACCGCCGACACCGGCCTGCCGATCCACCAGACCAAAAACGTGCTGATCCCGCGCGCCTCGCACAACTTCGAGTTCTTCGCCGAGGTGTGCCAGCAGATGAACGGCAAGACCTACCCGGTGGACGACAAGATGCTCAACTACACGCTGGTGCAGCCGGTGGGGGTATGCGCGCTGGTGTCGCCGTGGAACGTGCCGTTCATGACCGCCACCTGGAAAACCGCGCCTTGCCTGGCGCTGGGCAACACCGCGGTGCTGAAGATGTCCGAACTGTCGCCGCTGACCGCCGATCGCCTGGGCGAGCTGGCGCTGGAGGCCGGCATTCCGGCCGGGGTGCTGAACGTGGTGCAGGGCTACGGCGCCACCGCCGGCGACGCATTGGTGCGCCATAAAGACGTGCGCGCGGTCTCCTTCACCGGCGGCACCGCCACCGGCCGCCGCATCATCGAAAGCGCCGGGCTGAAGAAATTCTCCATGGAACTGGGCGGCAAGTCGCCGGTGCTGATCTTTGAAGACGCCGACATCGAGCGGGCGCTCGACGCCGCGCTGTTCACCATCTTCTCGATCAACGGCGAGCGCTGCACCGCCGGTTCGCGCATCTTCATTCAGGAGAGCATCTACCCGGAATTCGTCAAACGTTTCGCCGAGCGCGCCAACCGTCTGCGCGTGGGCGATCCGCAAGATCCCAATACCCAGGTGGGGGCGCTGATCAGCCCGCAGCACTGGGAAAAAGTCTCCGGCTATATCCGCCTCGGGGTGGAAGAAGGGGCGACCCTGTTGGCCGGCGGTCCGGACAAACCTGCCGGTTTGAGCCACGGCAACTTCCTGCGCCCGACGGTGCTGGCGGATGTCGACAACCGGATGCGCGTGGCGCAGGAAGAGATCTTCGGGCCGGTGGCCTGCCTGCTGCCGTTCAAGTCGGAAGAAGACGGCCTGCGCATGGCCAACGACGTGGAATACGGCCTGGCGTCGTACATCTGGACGCAGGATGTGAGCAAGGTTCTGCGCCTGGCCCGCGGTATCGAAGCGGGCATGGTTTTCGTCAACACCCAAAACGTACGCGATCTGCGCCAACCGTTCGGCGGTGTGAAAGCCTCCGGCACCGGCCGCGAAGGCGGCGAATACAGCTTCGAAGTGTTCGCCGAAATGAAGAACGTGTGCATTTCCATGGGCGACCACCCGATCCCGAAATGGGGCGTCTAAGCCTCGGGCCACAATAATAACGAAAGAGATGAGAACAATGACGACAAAACTTACCACTAATGCTGTCCCTGCTCCCGACGTCGTGCGCTGTGCCTACATGGAAATTCAGGTCACGAACCTTAAAGCCGCACGCGAATTTTACGTCGATATCCTCGGCCTGGTCGTGACCGCCGAGGATGACAAAACCCTCTACCTGCGTTCGATGGAGGAGTTCATTCACCATAACCTGGTGCTGCGCGAAGGCCCGGTCGCCGCCGTTGCGGCGTTTGCTTTCCGCGTGCGCACGCCGGAAGACGTCGATCGCGCCGAAGCGTATTTCAAGGCGCTTGGCTGTCGCACCGAGCGTCGGGTGAACGGGTTCGCCAAAGGCATCGGCGATGCGGTGCGGGTCGAGGATCCGCTCGGCTTCCCGTATGAGTTTTTCTACGACGTGCAGCACGTCGAGCGTCTGGCCTGGCGCTACGATCTGTATACGCCGGGCGCGCTGGTGCGCCTCGATCACTTTAACCAAATCACCCCTGACGTGCCGCGCGCCGTGGAATACATCCAGGGGCTGGGCTTTCGCGTAACGGAAGACATCCGCGATGAAGACGGCGTGGTTTACGCCGCCTGGATGCGCCGCAAGGCGACGGTGCACGATACCGCGATGACCGGCGGCGCCGGGCCGCGCATGCATCACATCGCCTTCGCCACCCATGAAAAGCACAATATTTTGGCCATCTGCGACAAGCTCGGCGCGCTGCGCAAATCCGATTTGATCGAACGCGGCCCCGGCCGTCACGGCGTCTCCAACGCGTTCTACCTCTACCTGCGCGATCCCGATGGTCACCGCGTGGAGATCTACACGCAGGATTACTACACCGGCGATCCGGACAACCCGACCGTGACCTGGGACGTGCATGACAACCAGCGCCGCGACTGGTGGGGCAATCCGGTGGTGCCGAGCTGGTATACCGAAGGATCGCTGGTGCTGGATCTCGATGGGCAGCCACAGCCGGTCATCGAGCGCAGCGCGCCCAGCGAAATGGCCGTCACCATCGGCGCAGACGGTTTTTCCTACACCCGTGAGGGCGATACGGAAAAAGGTTTCAAACTTGGCAATACGCTGTAAATGCCGCTGCGCGGGCTGCGCCCGCGCCTATGCGCCGTCTGGAGAACGCTATGCCCCATTTTTACGCTGAATGTACCGACAACATCCGCCGCGAGGCGGATTTGCCCACCCTGTTCGCCAAGGTCAACGAGGCGCTGGCGGCGACCGGCATCTTTCCGCTGGCCGGCGTACGCAGCCGCGCCATCTGGCTCGACACCTGGCAGATGGCCGACGGCAAGCAGGACTACGCCTTCGTGCACATGACGCTGAAGATCGGCCACGGCCGCAGTCTGGAAAGCCGGCAGCAGGTGGGCGAGATGCTGTTTGCGCTGATCAAGGAACACTTCGCCGCGCTGATGGCGCAGCGTTACCTGGCGCTCTCTTTCACTATGGAAGAGCTGGATCCGGTGCTGAATTACAAACAGAACAATGTCCACGCGCTGTTCAACAAGGCGTGAATAAGGGGTCGTAAATGCTGGATAAAGAGCAGGTTAACCGCGCCGTACAGCGCCTGCATCAGGCGGAAAAGAGTCGTGAACAGATCCGCGCGCTGTCGCTCGATCATCCCGAGATCACCATCGAGGACGCCTACGCCATTCAGCGGCAGTGGGTGGAGCTGAAGATCGCCGAGGGGCGCACGCTCAAGGGCCACAAGATCGGCCTGACCTCGCGCGCCATGCAGGTGAGCTCGCAGATCACTGAGCCGGACTACGGCGCGCTGCTGGACGACATGTTCTTCAACGACGGCAGCGACATTCCGATCGATCGCTTTATCGTGCCGCGGGTGGAGGTGGAGCTGGCGTTCGTGCTGGCCAAGCCGCTGCGCGGGCCGAACTGCACGCTGTTCGACGTCTACAACGCCACCGACTACGTCATTCCGGCGCTGGAGATCATCGACGCGCGCAGCCACAACGTCGATCCCGAGACGCAGCGGCCGCGCAAGGTGTTCGACACCATCTCCGACAACGCCGCCAACGCTGGGGTGGTAATGGGCGGGCGGCCGATCAAGCCGGATGCGCTGGACCTGCGCTGGATAGCTGCGCTGCTGTACCGCAACGGCGTGATTGAAGAGTCCGGCGTGGCGGCGGCGGTGCTCAACCACCCGGCCAACGGCGTGGCCTGGCTGGCCAACAAGCTGGCGCCGTATGAGGTGGAGCTGGAAGCGGGGCAGGTGATCCTCGGCGGCTCCTTCACCCGGCCGGTGCCGGCGCGGCGCGGCGACACCTTCCACGTCGACTACGGCCCGATGGGCTGCATCAGCTGCCGCTTTGTCTAATGCAGGCTCGGCGAACCGGGCCGCAATAAACCGGGCGGGGAGCCATGCGCTACGCCCGCTTGTCAGGGAGAATGCGATGTTAACCAACCACTTCAAGCGTGCGCTGCAGGAAAAACGCCCGCAGATCGGGCTGTGGCTCGGGCTGTGCAGCAGCTACAGCGCCGAGCTGCTGGCCGGCGCCGGTTTCGACTGGCTGCTGATCGACGGCGAACATGCGCCCAACAACGTGCAGACGGTGCTGGGGCAGCTGCAGGCGGTCGCGCCTTACCCGAGCCGGCCGGTGGTGCGGCCGCCGTGGAACGACGCGGTGATCATCAAGCAACTGCTGGACGTCGGCGCGCAAACCTTGCTTATCCCGATGATTCAAAACGCCGAACAGGCGCGCGATGCGGTGCGCGCCACGCGCTATCCGCCGCACGGCGTGCGCGGCGTCGGCAGCGCCCTGGCGCGCGCTTCGCGCTGGAACCGGGTGCCCGATTACCTGCAGCAGGCCGACGAGCAGATGTGCGTGCTGGTGCAGATTGAAACCCGCGAAGCGGTAAAAAACCTCGACGCCATTTTGCAGGTGGAAGGGGTGGACGGCGTGTTTATCGGCCCGGCGGATCTCAGCGCCGATATGGGCTTCGCCGGCAATCCGCAGCACCCGGAGGTGCAGCGCACCATCGACGACGCGATTGCCCGCATCCGCGCCGCCGGCAAGGCGCCCGGCATTTTGATGGCCAACAAGGCACTGGCGCAGCGCTATCTGGAAGCCGGCGCGCTGTTCGTCGCGGTGGGGGTGGACACCACCCTGCTGGCGCGGGCGGCGGAAGCCCTGGCTGACGAGTTCAAACAGGGCGGGGTGCAAGCGCCTTCATCGGGAGTTTACTGAACCATGAACCACGTCGATTCGCTGCCGCCGGCCAACCCGGCGCAGCAACATAAAGCGTTAACCGCCGCCGAGCAATCGGTGATTAAAAAGTTGTTTCGGCGCCTGATCATTTTCCTGTTCGTGTTGTTTGTTTTCTCTTTCCTCGACCGTATCAACATCGGCTTCGCCGGGCTGACGATGGGCAAAGATCTCGGCCTCAGCTCGACCATGTTCGGGCTGGCGGCGACGTTGTTCTATGTCACCTACGTGATCTTCGGCATTCCGAGCAACATGATGCTGAGCCGGGTCGGCGCGCGGCGCTGGATCGCCACCATCATGGTGCTGTGGGGCATCGCCTCCACCTGCACCATGTTCGCCACCGGGCCGACCAGCCTGTACGTGCTGCGCATGATCGTCGGCATCACCGAGGCCGGTTTCCTGCCGGGCATTCTGGTGTACCTCACCTACTGGTTCCCGGCGTTCTACCGCGCCCGCGCCAACGCCTTGTTCATGATCGCCATGCCGGTGACCATGGCGATCGGCTCGCTGGTCTCCGGCTATATCCTGGCGCTGGACGGGGTGATGAACCTGAAGGGCTGGCAGTGGCTGTTTCTGCTGGAAGGCATTCCGTCGGTGCTGCTGGGCGTGGTGGTGTGGTTTTACCTCGACGATACGCCGGCCAAGGCCAAGTGGCTGACCGACGAGGAAAAATCCAGCCTGCAGGCGATGATGGAGGCCGATAAGCTGCAGCTGGTGCAGCCCAACGGGCCGAGCAGCCACCGCGCGCTGCAGCAACGCAGCCTGTGGCGCGAAATTTTCACGCCGATCGTGCTGATGTACACGCTGGCCTATTTCTGCCTGACCAACACCCTGAGCGCGATCAACATCTGGACGCCGCAGATCCTGCAAAGCTTCAACCAGGGCAGCAGCAACGTGACGATCGGCATTCTGGCGGCGATCCCGCAGATCTGCACCATCGCCGGCATGGTGTGGTGGAGCAAACGATCCGACAGGCTGCAGGAGCGCAAGCATCACACCGCGCTGCCGTATCTGTTCGCCGCCGCCGGCTGGCTGCTGGCGTCTGCCACCGATCACAGCCTGATCCAGCTGCTGGGGATCGTGATGGCCTCGGTCGGCTCCTTTACCGCCATGGCGATCTTCTGGACCACGCCGGATCAGTCGATCAGCCTGGAAGCGCGCGCGGTGGGGATCGCGGTGATCAACGCCACCGGCAATATCGGATCGGCGCTCAGCCCGCTGTTGATCGGCTGGTTCAAGGATCTGACCGGCAGCTTCAACTCCGGGCTGTATTTCGTCTCGGCGCTGCTGATCGTCGGCGCCGTGCTGGTGTGGCGCATCCCGATGAAGGATTCGCGCCCGAGGGCGACGCCTTGATGCGCAAGTGGGCATGATTGCAGGAGGTCATGAGGTGCGGAAAAGTACCGGCTTTATCGCCAACATCGATATTTGCAAAGAGTATGACGCGCGCTACGCCGCCGACGAGGTGCACTACGAAACCTTCGCCGGGCTGGCGGCATTCTTCGGCCGTGACATGCAGGTGCACTGGCACGACTGCTTCTTCCAGGTGCATTTCCTGGAAACCGGCAAGATAGAGCTGCAGCTCGACGATCAGCACTATTCGGTGCAGGCGCCGCTGTTCATCCTTACGCCGCCGTCGGTGCCGCATGCGTTCTTCACCGAACCGGACAGCGACGGCCATGTGCTGACGGTGCGCCAGGAGCTGATTTGGCCGCTGCTGGAGCGCCTGTATCCCGGCAGCAACCTGGCGCTGGACATGCCGGGCATCTGCCTGTCGCTGGCCGATGCGCCGCAGGAGCTGACGGCGCTCAGCCACTACTGGGCGCTGATCCGCCGCGAGTTCGGCCAGAACCTGGCCGGGCGCGAACAGACGCTGGCGCTGCTGGCGCAGGCGGTGTTCACGCTGCTGCTGCGCAACACCGCGCTGGAAGACAACGCCAACAGCGGCGTGCGCGGCGAACTGCAGCTGTTTCAGCGGTTCAACAAGATGGTGGACGAGCGTTTTCGCGAGCACCTGCCGGTGCCGGAGTATGCGCAGGCGCTGGGAGTGACCGAATCGCGGCTCAACGATCTGTGCCGGCGCTTCGCCAACCGGCCGCCCAAGCGGCTGATCTTCGATCGGCTGCTGCGCGAGGCCAAACGCATGCTGCTGTTCAGCGCCTGCACGGTGCATGAAACCGCCTACAGCCTCGGCTTCAAGGATCCGGCCTATTTCGCCCGTTTTTTCAATCGGCTGGAAGGCTGTTCCCCCTCGACCTACCGCGCGGCGCAACACGCCCTTTCGTAACCGCGATCACAGTTTGCCGCGAAAGCGGCAAACTGACCTGAAAAGTACCGGCGATTGCCGCAAAAGTCTCTTCTCGAAACCGGCTTTGGCAGCTTCAATTAAGCAACCAAAAGAAAACATTATTTTAACAAATGGCCGGATCCACGGCCTGAAAAATGCCGATGACGAGGAAGACCCGATGAAACCAGAAGACTTTCGTGCCGACAGCAAACGCCCGTTTACCGGCGCCGAATACCTGAAAAGTTTGCAGGACAGCCGCGAAATCTACATTTACGGCGAGCGCGTGAAAGACGTCACCACCCACCCGGCGTTCCGCAACGCGGCGGCGTCTGTCGGCCAGCTGTATGACGCGCTGCACGATCCGGCCAGCCAGGATCGCCTGTGCTGGAATACCGACACCGGCAACGGCGGCTATACCCACAAATTTTTCCGCTACGCCCGCAGCCCGGAAGAGATGCGCCAGCAGCGCGATGCCATCGCCGACTGGTCGCGTCAAAGCTACGGCTGGATGGGGCG
The DNA here is from genome assembly GCF_029962605.1 of Serratia sarumanii. NCBI lineage: Bacteria > Pseudomonadati > Pseudomonadota > Gammaproteobacteria > Enterobacterales > Yersiniaceae > Serratia > Serratia sarumanii. Next base: position 603,860 of record NZ_CP124750.1, read on the forward strand.
CACGCCGGACTACAAGGCGGCCTTCGGCTGCGCGCTGGGCGCTTATCCGGAGTTCTACGGCCAGTTCGCCGACAACGCGCGCCACTGGTACAAACGCATTCAGGAAACCGGGCTCTATTTCAACCACGCCATCGTCAACCCGCCGATCGACCGCCACAAGCCGGTCAACGAGGTGAAGGACGTTTACATTCAGGTGGAGAAAGAGACCGACGCCGGCATCGTGGTCAGCGGCGCCAAAGTGGTGGCCACCAACTCGGCGTTGACCCACTACAACTTCATCGGCTTCGGTTCGGCGCAGGTGATGGGCGATAACCCGGACTTCGCGCTGATGTTCGTGGCGCCGATGGACGCCGAAGGGGTGAAGCTGATTTCGCGCGCCTCCTACGAACTGGTGGCCGGCGCCACCGGATCGCCGTTCGACTACCCGCTCTCCAGCCGCTTCGACGAGAACGACGCGATCCTGATTATGGATCATGTGCTGATCCCGTGGGAAAACGTGCTGATCTACCGCGATTTCGACCGCTGCCGGCGCTGGAGCACCCAGGGCGGTTTCGCTCGGCTGTTCCCGCTGCAGGCCTGCGTGCGCCTGGCGGTGAAGATGGACTTCATCACCGCGCTGCTGCAAAAGAGCCTCTCGTGCACCGGCGTGCTGGAGTTCCGCGGCGTGCAGGCCGATCTGGGCGAAGTGGTGGCCTGGCGCAACCTGTTCTGGTCGCTGAGCGACGCGATGTGCGCCGAAGCCACAAAATGGGAAAACGGCGCCTACCTGCCGGATTCCGCCGCGCTGCAAACCTACCGCGTGATGGCGCCGATGGCCTACACCAAGGTGAAACACATCATCGAGAAGAACGTCACCAGCGGCCTGATCTACCTGCCGTCCAGCGTGCGCGACATGAACAACCCGGAGATCGACAAGTACCTGGCGCGCTACGTGCGCGGATCGGACGGTATGGATCACGTCGAACGCATCAAGATCCTCAAGCTGATGTGGGATGCGATCGGCAGCGAATTCGGCGGCCGTCACGAGCTGTATGAGATCAACTACGCCGGCAGCCAGGATGAGATCCGCCTGCAGTGCCTGCGCCACGCGCAGGGATCCGGCAACATGGATCGCATGATGCAGATGGTCGACAAGTGCCTGGCCGATTACGATCAGCACGGCTGGAAGGTGCCGCACCTGCGGAACAATGACGATATTAATCAGTTGGATAATCTGCTGAAGTAATTCAGGAGGAGGTTGTATGTCTCAGGAAAATGAACAGCGCCTGCGCTTTCGCGACGCCATGGCCAGCCTGTCGGCGGCGGTGAATATCGTCACCACCGACGGCCCGGCGGGGCGCTGCGGCATCACCGCCACGGCGGTGTGCTCGGTAACCGATACGCCGCCGACGCTGCTGGTGTGCATCAACCGCAACAGCGCGATGAACCCGGTGTTTCAGGAAAACCGCAGGCTGTGCGTCAACGTACTCAACCACGAGCAGGAGCTGATGGCGCGCCACTTCGCCGGCATGACCGGCGTCAGCATGGAAGATCGTTTCCGGCTGAAAGAGTGGCAACTCGGTGCGCTGGGGCAGCCGGTGCTGCGCAATACCCTGGCCAGCCTGGAAGGGGAGATCGAGCAGATCCAGAGCATCGGCACCCACCAGATGTACCTGGTGCAGATCAAGCAGATCGCACTGAGCGAAGCCGGCAACGGGTTGATCTACTTCAAGCGCAATTTCCATTCGGTGATCCACCCGATGGCGGTGCCGGCCTGAGGCGTTGGGGCGCAGCCCGCTGCGCCCCGCATATCAACTCTTGTTGGCCGCCAGATCGCTCACCAGGCGGTTGACCGGATCGCTCATGTTGGTGAACTTGCTCAGTTCCGAGCGGGTCACCACCACGAACACCCCGACGTTTTTCGCCGGGATCATCGCCATGTAGGTAATGAACCCGCCGCCGCCGCCGGTCTTCTGAATGATGCCCGGCAGCCCGTCCTTCGGCGCCATATACACCCAGCCCAACCCTAGCGCATCCGCTTGCCCCGGCACGTCCATGCCCTTCAGCGACACCAGATCGTGACGCTGGAAGTACATGGTTTGCTCGCTGGCGGCGGTGGCTTTGCGCGGGCCGCTGGCGCTGGAGGAGAGGAACTGTTGCATCCAGCGCTGCATGTCGCGCGGGGTGGAGTAGACGCCGCCGCTGCCGGCCGCGGCGGTGGTGTCGCGGCAGGCGCTCGGGCCGGCCGCCGCCACCATCAGGCGCGAGCACTGTTCGGGGCTCGGTGTCAGCGTGGTGTCGACCATGCCGAGCGGCGCGGTGATTTTCTCTTTCAGCAGCGCGTTGTAAGGCTTGCCTGCGGCGCGCGACAGCGCGTCGGCCAGCAGGTCATACGCCAGGTTGGAGTAGGCGGCGCGTACGCCCGGCGGCACCGTAACGTTGGCATGCGCCAGCCACTGCCAGCGCTGGGCCTTGGTCGGCCAGGTGAACACCGGCGTCTTCGGCGGCTTCTTGCCCGGCTGCTCGCGCGGCAGCGCGCTGGTGTGCGTCGCCAGGTTCAGCAGGGTGATCGGCTGCCCGGCGTTGTAAGCCGGCACATAGGCGCCTTTGGGGGCGTACTTGCGCAGCGGGTCAGTCAGTTTGACCTGGCCTGCCGCCGCCATTTTCACCATCACTTCGCTGGTCATCAGCTTGGTGATCGAAGCGATGCGGATCAGCGAATCCGGGCGCGGGCGCAGGTTGTTGCCGGGTTTGGTATCGCCAAAGCTGCGGTTAACCACCTGATTGCCGTCGATCACCACCAGCGCCATGCCGGTGGCGCCGCTGTTGTAGAAAATATGTTCGGCATACTGGTCGACGATTTGCGAAGCCAGCTGCGGGGGGGCGGCCAGCGCGGCCAGCGGCGCGGCGCACAGGCCCAGCGCCAGCAATAAAGCGGAGACAGAGTTCTTCAACGGTCGTTATCCATTTAACAATGCAGCGGGGAAAGGGCTTATTCGTCGCCCAGTGTAATGCGCTCAGGCCCCGGCTGCATGTAGAAAAAAGAGCGGTGGCGATAAAATTTTTTGACCGCTGGCGGCCTACTGCGCGCGGGCGAAAATGGCGATCACTTCATCGAGGTGCGCCTTCATCGCCTTGCGGGCGCCGCGCACGTCGCGCGCTTCGATCGCCGCCAGGATCGCCCGGTGTTCCAGCTCGGAACGGTGCGGCATGTCGTCCGGCGTATAGTGGCGCTGCAGCACGCGAAACATGCTACCGTAACGGTGGCCGAGCAGGTGGCCGATAATGAACGCATAGGCCGGGTTGCCGCTGGCCTGGGCGATGCGGATGTGGAACAGCCGATCGCCGGGGTGAGTGGCGGAGCCGGCGCGGTTATCGCGGCAGTTCTGCTCGTAGGCGGCGCGGATGCCCGCCAGCTCTTCGTCGGTGGCGTGGCGCGCGGCCAGCGCGGCGGTCTCCGGTTCGATCAACAGGCGGGTTTGCAGCAGTGAAAACGGCGGCAGCTCGGCGTTGAAATCCAGTTCGATATTCAGTTCGTCGTCGATCTCCGCCCACTGGTTGCGGCCGGCCTGCGCCATCACCGGCTCCTGCGACGGCGCCAGCGGCGTTTGCGAGCGCACGATCACCCCGTTGCCGACCTTGACGTCCACCAGGCCGATCACTTCCAGCGCGATCAGCGCTTCGCGCACCGACGCGCGGCTGACCTGCAACTGCTGGGCGAGATCGCGCTCCGAGGGCAGGCGGCTGCCCGGCGGAAATTCGTTATTTTCGATCAGACGTTTGAGCTGGTCTGCTATCTGTCTGTAAATTCTTGGGTTTTCCAGTCGGGTAATCGGCATTTTTGACCTTTGACGATTCGGCGTTCAGTGATTTGGCGCACAATTATGCGACAAGGCGCTTGAGTAATCGTTATTCAAGTGTAAAAAAATGGTTAATTGAAATGCGGTTTCAAGGCTGTTTTATTAACTTCTTCCCCCAACGATAACGCGTAAAGCGTCTTTTGTCATGTTAGAGGCCTGACCTTTAACCGCCTTTAGTGGCCTGACCATTAGACCTTTAGGCCGAGGAGTCAAGATGGATTTAACCGGGAAACGCGTACTGATCACCGCCGCCGGGCAAGGGATCGGTTTTACCACCGCCAGGCTGTTCGCCGCCGCCGGTGCCGAGGTGATCGCCAGCGACATCAACCTCGAGCGCCTGCAGGGCTGCGCCGGGATCCGAGCACTGACGCTGAACGTCACCGATCCGGCCGCCATCGCGGCGGCGGCGGAAGCGATCGGCCCGATCGACGTGCTGTTCAACTGCGCCGGCGTGGTGCACAGCGGATCGATCCTCGATTGCAGCGAAGATCAGTGGGCGTTCGCGCTCGATCTCAACGTTACCGCGATGTTCCGCATGATCCGCGCCTTCCTGCCGGGCATGTTGGCGCGCGGCAAAGGCTCGATCATCAACATGTCCTCGGTGGCCTCGAGCGTGAAAGGGGTGCCGACCCGCTTCGCTTACAGCGCCAGCAAGGCGGCGGTGATCGGCCTGACGCGCTCGGTGGCGGCGGACTACGTCACGCAGGGCATCCGCTGCAACGCCATCTGCCCCGGCACGGTGGAGTCGCCGTCGCTGCGCCAGCGCATTGCCGAGCAGGCGCGCGAGCAGGGGCGCAGCGAGCAAGAGGTGTATCAGGCGTTCGTCGCCCGTCAGCCGATCGGGCGCATCGGCACCACCGAGGAAATCGCCCAACTGGCGCTGTATCTGGCCTCCGACGCCAGTTCGTACACCACCGGCACGGTGCAGATCATCGACGGCGGCTGGAGCAACTGAGCCGCCATTTTTGAGAGAGGAACGCATGAAACTTTTACGTTACGGGCAACCCGGGCAAGAGCGCCCCGGCATGTTGGATGCGCAGGGCCGCCTGCGCGATCTGTCGCAGCATATCGCCGACGTGGGGGGCGCCGCGTTATTGCCGGCGTCGCTCGCCAAACTGCGCGCTCTGGACAGCGCCGCGCTGCCGCTGGTCGAAGGGCAGCCGCGCCTCGGCGCCTGCGTCGGCGGCATCGGCAAGTTTATCTGCATCGGCCTGAACTATGCCGATCACGCGGCGGAAACCGGCGCGGCCATTCCTGAGGAACCGGTGGTATTCAACAAATGGACCAGCGCGGTGGTCGGCCCCTATGACCAGGTGGAGATCCCGCGCGGCTCGCAGAAAACCGACTGGGAAGTGGAGCTGGGCGTGGTGATCGGCCAGGGCGGGCGCTACATCAGCGAAGCGGACGCCATGCGCCACGTCGCCGGCTACTGCGTGATCAACGACGTTTCAGAACGCGAATATCAAATTGAACGCGGCGGCACCTGGGACAAGGGCAAAGGCTGCGACACCTTCGGGCCGATCGGCCCCTGGCTGGTCACCGCCGACGAGATCGCCGATCCGCACAGCCTGAACCTGTGGCTGGAGGTGGACGGCAAGCGCTATCAGGACGGCAACACCAGCACCATGATCTTCCGCATTCCGCAGATCGTCAGCTACCTCAGCCGCTTTATGAGCCTGCAGCCGGGCGACGTGATCTCCACCGGCACGCCGCCGGGCGTCGGCATGGGGCAGAAACCGCAGCCCATCTACCTGCGGGCGGGCCAGACGATGCGTCTGGGCATCGAAGGGCTGGGCGAACAGCGCCAGCAAACCGTACAGGCCTAACCGGGAGCGCCGCCATGACCACCATTACCGCACTGCGGGTTGAAGACATTCGTTTCCCCACGTCGCTGGGGCTGGACGGATCCGACGCCATGAATCCGGATCCCGACTATTCCGCCGCCTACGTGATCCTGGAGACCGATCGCGCGGATCTCAGCGGCCACGGGCTGACGTTCACCATCGGCCGCGGCAACGAGATCTGCTGCGCGGCTATCCGCGCGCTGGAACATCAGATCGTCGGCGAGCGGCTGGAGGATATCGCCGCCGACATGGGCGCCTTCTGGCGGCGCTTCACCAGCGACAGCCAGCTGCGCTGGATCGGGCCGGACAAGGGCGCCATTCACCTGGCGACCGGTGCGGTGGTCAACGCGGTGTGGGATCTGTGGGCCAAATCGGTCGGCAAGCCGGTGTGGCGGCTGGTGGCGGAGATGACGCCGGAGGAGCTGGTGCGCTGCATCGACTTCCGTTACATCACCGACTGCATCACGCCGCAGGAAGCGCTGGCGCTGCTGAAACAGCGTGCCGAGGGCAAAGAAGAGCGCCTGGCGCGGCTGCTGCAGGAGGGGTATCCCTGCTACACCACCTCCGCCGGCTGGCTGGGTTATCCGGACGACAAGCTGCGTCGCCTGTGCCAGGAAGCGGTCGACGCCGGTTTCTCCTACCTGAAGCTGAAGGTCGGGCGCGATCTGGAAGATGACATCCGCCGGGTGCGCATCGCCCGCGAGGTGATCGGCCCGGATCGGCGGCTGATGATCGACGCCAACCAGGTGTGGGAGGTGGACGAAGCCATTCCGTGGGTGAAGCATCTGGCGTTCGCCAAACCCTGGTTTATCGAAGAGCCGACCAGCCCGGATGACGTGGAAGGGCACCGCCGCATCCGCGAAGGGGTGGCGCCGGTCAAGGTGGCCACCGGCGAGATGTGTCAGAACCGCATCATGTTCAAGCAGTTCATCATGCGCGGCGCGGTCGACGTGGTGCAGATTGACGCCTGCCGCCTCGGCGGCGTCAACGAAGTGCTGGCGGTGATGTTGATGGCGGCCAAATACCAGCTGCCGGTCTGCCCGCACGCCGGCGGCGTCGGGCTGTGCGAGTACGTGCAGCACCTGTCGATGATCGACTACCTGTGCATTGCCGGCACCCACGAAGGCCGGGTGATCGAGTATGTCGATCATTTGCATGAACACTTTGTCGATCCCTGCGTGATCAACGGCGCGGCCTACATGCCGCCGAGCCGTCCCGGCTATTCGATCGAGATGCATCCGTCGTCGATCGCGCAGTATCGGTTCCGTGGGTGAGGCGGGAGGATCGCATGCCGCGCATCGACGCTCATCAGCACTTCTGGCGCTATCAGCCACGGCACTACCCGTGGATCGACGAGCGGATGCGCGTGCTGCGGCAGGATTTCGATCCGCCCCGGCTGCGGCCGCTGTTGCAGGAACAGGGTTTCGACGGCGCGCTGGCGGTGCAGGCGCGCCCCAGCGAGGACGAGACGCTGGCCCTGCTGGCGCTGGCTGAGCAGGGCGAGGGCGTATGCGGCGTGGTGGGCTGGCTGGATATCGCCGCGCCGCAGCTGGCGCAGCGTCTGGAGGTTTTGCGGCCGCGTACCGCGCTGCGCGGGGTGCGCCATCAGGTGCAGGACGAAGCGGATCCGGCGGCCTGGCTGGCGCGGCCGGAGGTGGAACGCGGCATGCAAACGCTGCAGCGCGCCGGGTATGTGTACGAGATCCTGGTGACGCACCGGCATCTGGCGGCCGCGGCGGCGTTCGCCGCCCGCCACGATGAGCACTGGTTGGTGTTGGATCATCTCGGCAAGCCGGATATCGCGCGCGGCGCGCGGCACTGGGCGCAGCAAATCCGGCCGCTGGCGGCGCTGCCGCACGTGGCCTGCAAGCTGTCGGGGCTGATCACCGAGGCGCCGGGTGGACGGTGGCGGGCGGAAGAACTGCTGCCGTTCTTCGACGCCGCGCTGGAGGCGTTTGGCCCGCAGCGGCTGATGTTCGGCTCCGACTGGCCGGTGTGCCTGCTGGCCGGCGATTACCGCCAGGTGGTGCAACTGTGCGAACGGGCGCTGTCGACGCTGGGGGCCGCCGAGCAGGCGGCGATTTGGGGCGACACCGCCTGGCGAATTTACGGTTTAACGGAGTCTGGTTATGGATCTGTATCTGCAAGATAAGGTGGTGCTGGTCACCGGCGGCGGTGCCGGCATCGGCGCGGCGATTGCTCATGTGCTGGCCGAAGAAGGCGCGATCCCGGTGCTGGTCACCAACGCCGCGCCGGAGGCGGCGCTGCTGGCCGATTTGCAGCGGCTGCAGCCGCGTACCGAGGTGATCCTCACCGAACTGTGCGACGAGGCGGCCTGCCGCCGCGCGGTCAGCCAGACGCTGGCGGCCCTCGGCCGCATCGACGGGCTGGTGAACAACGCCGGGGTCAACGACGGCGTCGGGCTGGAGGCGGGGCGCGAAGCCTTCGTCGGCTCGTTGGAAAAGAACCTGGTGCACTACTACCTGATGGCGCACCTGTGCCAGGCGGCGCTGCAGGAGAACCGGGGCGCCATCGTCAATATCGCCTCCAAGACCGCGCTCAGCGGCCAGGGCGGCACCAGCGGCTACACCGCCGCCAAGGGCGCGGTGCTGGCGCTGACGCGTGAATGGGCGGTGTCGCTGCGCCATGACGGCGTGCGGGTGAACGCGGTGGTGCCGGCGGAGGTGATCACCCCGCAGTACCAGCGCTGGCTCAACACCTTCGCCGAGCCGCAGCGGCAGATGGCGAAAATCACCGCGCGCATTCCGCTCGGGCAGCGCATGACCACGCCGCAGGAGATCGCCGATACCGTGGCGTTTCTGCTGTCGTCGCGGTCGTCGCACACCACCGGGCAGTGGCTGTCGGTGGACGGCGGCTACCTGCATCTCGATCGGGCGCTGACGTGAGCGGCGCGGCGGCAGGGCGGCGCTGTTTCTGCCAGGCGCTCGATCTGATTGACTCACCGGCGCTGATTGCGGAGTACCTGCAGCATCATCAGCGCATCTGGCCGGGCATCGCCGCGCATTTGCGCGAGCACGGCATTCTGGACATGGAGATTTACCGGTTGGGCACCCGGCTGTTCATGATCGTGGAGGTCAGCGCCGATTTCGACGCTGCGCGCTTTGACGCCGCCAGCCTGAACAACCCCGAAGTACAGCGATGGGAAGCGCTGATGTGGCACTACCAGGCCGCCACCCCCTGGACGCCGCAGGGCGAAAAATGGGTGGAAATGGCGCGGATATTTTCTCTGCAACAGCAATAACGCCAACATCATCATCGCCAGACGATACGAGGGTATCACCATGCTTGCTGAAAAAAGTGCGGCCTCCGCGCAGCCGGGCGTCGCCGTGACCGCCAATCTGCGCTGGGCCTTTATCCTGGTCACCAGCCTGTTCTTCATGTGGGGGCTGTCCTATGGCCTGCTGGACGTATTAAACAAACATTTTCAGGAGACGTTGCACGTCACCAAGGCGCAGTCGGGGCTATTGCAGGCGGCCTATTTCGGCGCCTATTTCCTGGTGGCGCTGCCCGCCGGGTACTTTATGGACCGCAAGGGCTATAAGGCGGGCATTCTGGTCGGGCTTTGCCTGTATGCGCTGGGAGCGCTGCTGTTCGTGCCGGCGGCATCGGCCAACAGCTTCGGCGTGTTCCTGTTCGCGCTGTTCGTTATCGCCAGCGGCCTGGGCTGCCTGGAAACGGCCGCCAACCCGTACGCCACGGTGCTGGGCGACGCGCAGGGCGCCGAACGGCGGCTCAACCTGGCCCAGTCGTTCAACGGCCTCGGGCAGTTTATCGGCCCGCTGATCGGTGGCACGCTGTTCTTCTCCGCCAGTCAGTCCGCCGGCGGCGGCGATCAGAGCGCGGTGAAGATGACCTATGTGGCGATCGCCGTGCTGGTGCTGCTGATCGCGCTGTTGTTCAGCCGCACCCGGCTGCCGGCGATCCGCGAAGAGGAAAAACCGGTGCACGGCGTGATAGCGCAGGGATTATGGCAGCATCCGCATTTCGTCGGCGGGGTGATCACGCAGTTCTTCTACGTGGCGGCGCAGGTGGGCGTGGGGGCGTTCTTCATCAACTACGCCACCGAGCATTGGCGCGAGGTGTCTAACCAGAGCGCCTCTTACCTGCTGTCGATCGCCATGATCTGCTTTATGGTCGGGCGCTTCTTCAGCACCTGGCTGATGGGGCGAGTCAAGCCGGCGACGCTGTTGGCGGCCTATGCGCTGATCAACATCGCGCTGTGCGGCGTGGTGATGCTGAGCGTTGACGGCGTGTCGGTGGTGGCACTGATCGCGGTGTTCTTCTTTATGTCGATCATGTTCCCGACCATTTTCGCCCTGGGGGTGAAAAACCTGGGTAAACACACCAAGCGCGCCAGCTCCTTTATGATCATGGCGATCGTCGGCGGCGCCATCATGCCGTACTTTATGGGGGCGCTGGCTGACCGTTACAGCACCGCGCTCTCTTATCTGCTGCCGCTGCTGTGCTTCGCGGTGGTGCTGGTTTACGGCCTGCGGCAGCGCCGCGCCTGATTCAACCCGGCGGCGAATCGGCCTTCGCCGCCGTTGTCAGCGCCTGCGGGCGGGTTCGCATCAGGATCGCCAACGCCAGCAGCAGCACGATGCCGGACAGCACGCCGTTTATCGTCAATCCCCCTGCATCCACCACCAGCCCGCCCGCCAGTGAACCGCAGGAAATCGCCAGATTAAACAGCGCGATATACAGCGAAGAGGCGACCTCGACCGCGTCGGGGGCCGCCTTGAGCATCCATGCCATCAGCGACACGGAAACGCCGCCGTAGGCGATGCCCCACAGCAGGAGGAAAGCGCCGCCGCTCAGCGGCGCGCGGCCCAGCAGCGGCAGCAGCAGGACGGCGAGCGCCAGCCCGAAGGCGATCAGCGCCAGGGTACGGCGCAGCCGTGTGGCGGCGGCCTGGCCGGCGATGAAATTCCCGACGATACCGGCGACGCCGTAGGCGAACAGCAGCGGCCCCACCCAGCGGCTCTCGATGCCGGCGACCGTCTGCAGCAGCGGGCGGACAAAGGTGTAGGCCATAAAGTGGCCGGCGACCAGCAGAAACGTCAGCAGCAGCCCGAGGAGCAACCGGCGATTCGCGCGCTGCGCGGTGAACGACCGCCAGCTCACCGCCTGCGTGACCGGCAGCGGCGGCAGCACGCACAGCAGCAGGAGCAGGGTCAGCGCCGCCAGAACGGCGACGGCCAGAAACGCCATGCGCCAGCCCAGCGCTTCGCCGAGGAACACCCCGAGCGGCACGCCGAGCACCGAGGCCGCCGCTACGCCGCCGAAGATGACGGACAGCGCCAATCCGACGGAGGCCGGCGGCACCAGACGTTCCGCCAATCCGCCGGCGATGGCCCAGATACCGCCGATGCAAAAGCCCAGCAGGATGCGCGCAGCGAACAGCAGCGCCATGGAGGTAGCGGCGGCGGCCAGCAGGTTGGCGGCGATCAGCAGTAGCAGAAAGACGATCAGCAGGCTGCGGCGATCTGTGCGCCGGGCGCCCAGCACCACCAGCGGGGCGAACAGCGCGGCGAACAGGGCAGGCAGGGAAATCAGCAGCCCGGCGCGGCCTATCGATGCGTTCAAGGTGCTGACTATCGGGGTCAGCAGCCCGACGGGCAGCATTTCTGCCGTGACGACGGTAAAGGTGGATAGGCCGATGGCGAAGGTCGCCAGCCAGGGTTTTGCGCCGCCGGCTTGTAAGGCAATCATAATGACTCTCCCAACAGATGAAGAGCCTCAGTGTATCCGCGCCAAAATGGCTGATAAACTGGCCTGAATGCGCAACATTGGGGACAAATCGTGGCTAATTTACCGTCTATGCCGTTGGATAACCTGACCGACCTGCTGGTGTTCATTCGCGTCGCCGACGCCTGCAGCTTCACGCTGGCGGCCGAGAGGCTGGGCATCTCCCGCTCGGCGGCGGGCAAATGCGTGATCCGATTGGAGGAGCGATTGGCCACCCGGTTGCTGCAGCGCACCACGCGCAGCGTCAGCCTGACCGAAGACGGCGCGGTGTTTTACGAGTATGCGCAGCGCATCCTGTCGCAGGCCGAAGAGGCGGAAACGGCGCTCAATACGCGGCGGCAAACCCCACGCGGGCGGCTGCGGCTGGATCTGCCGGTCTCGTTGGGGCGGTTGCATATCCTGCCGATTCTGCGGGAGTTTTTGGCGCAGTGGCCGGAGGTGGACGCCGACGTCAGCTTCTCCGACGATTACAGCGATCTGGTGCGCGACGGCATCGACGTGGCTGTCCGCGTCGGCGGCAACGACGACAGCCGGCTGGTGCGGCGGGTGCTCGCGCCACATCGCCTGATCACCTGCGCGGCGCCGGATTATCTGGCGCGGCACGGCACGCCTGCAAAACCGGAGGCGTTGGGCGATCACGAGACGCTGGTCTTCAGCCATCAGGGGCTGCCGGCGCCCTGGCGCTATTTGGTCAACGGCCAACTGCACGAACAGCCGGTGCGCGGCCGGATGCGTTTCAACAACGTCGAGGCCTTGCGGGATGCGGCCGTCGCCGGAGCCGGCCTGTGCCAGGTGGGGGCGTTTCTGGTCGGCGAGCAGATTGCGGCCGGCACGCTGGTGCCGGTGCTGGAGCGCTATTGCCGCCCGGGGCCGCCGATCTGCGCCGTCTATCCCAGCCGGCGCCATCTTTCCCCCAAGGTGAAACTGTTCCTGGCGGCGATCGAACGGCGCTGGCAGGGCAAGGCGATTTGGGAAACCGCTTAGCGCGAGCGATTCACGCCGCTTTCAAGGCCAGCGTTCGCCGCATTAAGCGGTAGCCGCCGGCCGCCACCAGCAGCACGATCAGCCCGGCGGTGAGCGTGACGCCGAAGCCGGCCGCTATCCCGGCGGCATCGATCGCCAGGCCCGCCAATGCGGCGCCGAGCGCCACCCCTATCCCCAGACCGGTGACCATCCAGGTCAACCCCTCCGTCAGCCGGGAGGGCGGCACGATGTTTTCAACCAGCCCCATGGCAATGATCATGGTCGGCGCAAAAAACAGTCCGGCGACAAACATCGCCGCCGCCAGCGTCAAGACATCGTGTACCCACAGCAGCGGCAGGGTGGTGAAGGCGGTGGCGAACGCTGCGTATAAGAACAGGCGAGGCAAGGGGACGGGGATCTTCATTGCGCCGAAAATCAGCCCAGCCAGGCAGGAGCCGAACGCGTAAACCGACAGCACGATGCTGGCGGCGGCCGGCTGTCCTTGCTGCTCGGCGAAAGCCACGCTGATGACGTCCACGGTGCCGACGATGGTGCCCAGGGCGATCAGCGCCAGCAGCAGGATCTGCATTGACGGCATGGCCAGGATGGCGCGCTGCCGCTGGTTATTGCGGGTGTAGACCGGGGGCTGAGTGCTTTTTTGCGAGGCGAATGCCGCAACGCCCGCCACCAGAAGCAGCGCGGCCACCAGAGGGCCGGCTTCTGGGAAGAGTGAAACGCTAAGCCCCACGGCGATCGGTGGGCCGACGATAAAGGCCACTTCATCTAACACGGACTCGAATGAAAATGCCGTGTGCAGCTGTGGCGTGCCGCGATAAATTTCGCTCCAGCGGGCTCTGACCATCGCGGAGATGCTGGGCATGCCGCCCGCGAGCGCGGCGAAGACGAACAGCGTCCAGTCCGGCGCCCGATAGTGGGTGCAGAGCAACAGCAGTAGCAGGGCGAGCGTGCTGATCCCGGTGGCATACGGCAGCACGCGGCTTTGGCCGTGACGATCCGCCGCGCGCGCGATTTGCGGCGCAAGCAGCGCCATGGAAAAGGCGAACGTCGCCGCCACCGCGCCCGCCAACCAATAAGAGCCGCGTACCTGTGAGAGCATGGTGATGATGCCGATACCGGTCATCGAGACCGGCAGGCGCGCGATCAGCCCGGCAGAGGAAAACGCCTTGCTGCCCGGGGCGTTGAACAGGTTGAAATAAGGATTTGCCATGGAAAGGGCTCCAGAAGTTGGCGGCTCAGTATTCGCTCAATGGCCATCATTGACATACGCCACGTATGTTACGTTAATTGACATACATGGTGTATGTCAATTATAACGTTCATCAATAACGAGGTGGGAGTGGACCCATGGCACGTAAAGCGCGCGCAGAAATGATTGAAGAAACCCGACAAAAACTGGTGGCGGCCGCCCGTCAGCAGTTCGGCAGCGTGGGGTATGCCGAGACGGTGATGGATGAACTCACCGCGCAAGCCGGCATGACGCGCGGTGCGCTCTATCACCATTTTGGCGATAAAAAGGGGTTGTTCCTGGCGGTTGTGAAGGCGATTGATGCTGAAATGGATGCGCGTCTTGCCGACATTACCGCGCGTACGGCGGATGACTGGGAGGCGTTTGCGGCGCGTTGTCGCGGTTATTTGATCATGATGACGGAGCCGCAAGCGCAACGCATTTTGTTGCGCGATTCACCTTCGGTGCTGGGGGCTGAATATTTGCAGGCCAGTAAGCTGCAATGCATTGTCTGGATGACGGGCGCATTGCAGGCGTTGATGGCGCAGGGGCGCATCGCCGTCGCCGAGCCGGAATCGCTGGCGCATTTGATCAACGGCGGCCTGATGGATGCCGCGCTTTGGATCGCGCACCAGCCGGATGAGAAAACCGCTTTGGAGCAGGCGTTGGCCGGTTTGTCGCTGTTGCTGAACGGCTTGCGGCCAATGGCCGCTTAACCGGGCAGGGTATTTACTCCTGCGGCAGCAGCAGGGCGGGCTGGACGTTTTGCGCCAGCTGAATATTGTTGCGGCCGCTGTGCTTCGCCAGATAGAGCGCGGCGTCGGCCGCGCCGATCGCCGATTCGACGTCCAGTTTTTCCAATGCCGAGATGCCGGCGCTGAGCGTCAGCGTACCGCTGTGCTGCGGGCTGGCGCCGTGCGGGATATTCAGTTCCGCCACCCGTTGGCGCACCCGTTCGGCCAGCTGCGCCGCGTAGCCTTCGTGCACGTTGGTCAGCAGCACCAAAAACTCTTCCCCGCCGTAGCGCACCACGATGTCGCGCGAACGCACCGCATCGCGGATGGCGATCGCCACCTGCACCAGCGCCCGGTCGCCCATGGCGTGGCCGTAGCTGTCGTTGTAGACCTTGAAGTGGTCGATATCCAGCAGCAGCACGTAGTGGCGGCCGGTTTGCGGTTCCAGCAGCATGTTGATCTTATTCTCCAGCCCGCGGCGGTTATAAAGGCCGGTCAGGGGATCGAGCATGCTCAAATTATTGAATTTGTCCCGCTCGTTATACAGGTTGGCCACCAGCGCGTGGGTAAAGATTTCACTGCGTTTCAACATCAGGTGATGAATGGAGAAAGCGATAATAGGCAATAGCGTGGTGAATAATATCCGCGAGGTATTATGCATACCGTCTAAAGCCAGGATCATCATTGCGGAAGGCACAGCGTGTAAACAAAATGCGGTAAAGTTGTCCGTCAGAGAAATAGCGCTGATAAAAAAGATGCTGAACAAACTAATTAATAAAAAATCTTGGTTATTCGGCAGGCAATATTGACTTTTAACGTAGATATGCGCAGCCCACAGCAGGCCGAGCACGCTGGCGAACAGGTTGAGTTTGTACAGGTATTGCCGCGGCGTATGCAGAGAAAATAGCGCCGCCGCCAGACAAAATAACGGGATGCATAATAAAGGCAGAGTAAAAGAAGGGACATCCCTAAAAGGGAACAATAACGTAAATATGGAAGAGGCGGCATTCATCATTAGAAAAAGAAATAATGCCAGGCGCTGCTTGCTGTTCAGTAATTCCTGATAAGAACGGGCGTTCATACGGAGGTCACTCTTTGCAAAGTCGTACTGTCGAATAATTAAGGTTGAGAAGCATTCCCTTGGCGCGAAATATCCACTTGAATTGCATGGTTGACCGTTGTGATTATTATCATGCAAACAGGACTAGGAATTTTCTTATGTCAAATTATCATTTTTTCCTGCTGGTGTCATCTGGGTTTGGTCATCGCAGCGAAAATGATGCGGCGGCCAAAAAAGTGTTATATGATATTGGTTATCATTATCACTTGAGGGGGTTGTCATGCTCACTGCCATGATTGCCGCATGCGGGCTGTGGGGCGTCAGCTGGTGCCTCGGCGATCGCCTGGCCAGCGCCTGGGGCGTTTTGCTGCCATGCGCGCTGATGCCGCTGCTGGCCTTGATCGATCTCGATATGATGCAGCTGCGCAGCCTGATCGTGATAGCGATGTTGGCGACGCTGGTGATGCTGTTCAACAGCCGGCTGCGTCATTATCTGCTGCTGCCTTCCTGCATGGCGCTGGCGGGCGGCCTGGCGGCGGTCAGCCTCAACTTCAACTTCGGGTAAAACGCCGGAAACGGCAAAACCACGCTTAGGCGTGTTTTTCATCAATGCGTTGGGATTTTTTCGAAGGAACTACCGGAGAGATCATCAATTGGTGCGAAGAGAGGGACTTGAACCCTCACGTCCGTAAGGACACTAACACCTGAAGCTAGCGCGTCTACCAATTCCGCCACCTTCGCACAGTCGATGTTGTTGCTTTGATTTATATTACGTCGCCAGCGTGGTGCGAAGAGAGGGACTTGAACCCTCACGTCCGTAAGAACACTAACACCTGAAGCTAGCGCGTCTACCAATTCCGCCACCTTCGCATCGATGCTGAGTGCAATATAAATCATGTGGTTATTTGGTGCGAAGAGAGGGACTTGAACCCTCACGTCCGTAAGGACACTAACACCTGAAGCTAGCGCGTCTACCAATTCCGCCACCTTCGCGTACCAGAAACATTACCGGAGTAACGTTACCACGGAGGCGAATTCTAGAGATTTTGGCGGGCACGTCAACAGTTATTTCCCCGCATTGCGGGCGTTTGCTGGAAAAACAGCCATATCGCCGCTTTTCCGCTGGTCAAACAGCCAAATCAGCCAATCAATCAACACCCTGACCCGTGGCGCCAGGAAACGGCCGGGCGGATACATGATGTAAATCGGCATCGGCGGCGGCGGCGTGTCCGCCAGCACTTCCACCAGTTCGCCCCGTTCCAGCCAGGGGGCAAGCGAATAGCGCGCCGCCTGAATCAACCCCATGCCGGCCCGCGCGCCGGCGATGTAGGCGTCGGCGCCGCTGACGCTCAGCCGGGCGGGCAGCTCGCGCAGTTCCACTTTGCCGCCGCGGCAGAATTCCAGCGGGTAATCGCGGTTGCTGGCCAGGGAAAAATACCCTACCGCGCGGTGCGGCTCCAGGCTATCAATGTCGCGTGGCATGCCGCAGGCCTGCAGGTAAGCGGGAGAAGCGCAGGTGACCTGTGGCAGCTGGGCGATGCGCCGCGCCACCAGGCTGTCGTCTTCGGTTTCCCAGGCGCGCAGCACGCAGTCCACGCCTTCGCGCAACAGATCGACGTGGGTGTCGTTGGCGCCCAGCGCCAGCGTGATGTCGGGATAGCGGCGGTAAAAGTCGTCCAGTGCCGGAATGACAATCTGGCGCGCCAGCGAATGGGGCATATCGATGCGCACTTTGCCGGACGGCTGCAGCTTATGGTGGCTGAACAGCGTGTCCGCCTCCTCAAGCGCCCCCAGCAACTGTACGCAGCGTTGATAGTAGAGGCTGCCTTCGCTGGTCACCTGCACCTGGCGGGTGGTGCGGATCAGCAGGCGCACGCCCAGCCGCTGCTCCAGCCGTTTCAACGCGTTGCTGACCGTGGCGCGCGGCAGCTGCAGGCGCTCGGCCGCCCGGCTGAAGCTGCCCAGTTCGACGATGCGGGTAAAAATGCGCATGGCTTGAACCTGATCCATGTCCACTCCGGATTGTTGGTGATTTTTGAACAGTGATGTGCAATCTGCATTATTTATCTTTGTAGCGTAAACAACCAGACTTTGCTTCGTTATCCGTTCATCGCATGAGGGCAGCACAATGCAACAACGTAAACTGGGTTCTCACGGCCCCCTCGTCTCCGCCTTGGGGCTGGGATGCATGGGCATGAGCGACTTCTACTCCACCGGCGCCGATCGGCAGGAAGCCATCGCCACGCTGCACCGGGCGCTGGAGCTGGGTGTCACGCTGCTCGACACCGCCGACATGTATGGCCCGCACACCAACGAGGAGTTGGTGGGGGAAGCGATCAAGGGCAAACGGCAACAGGTGTTCCTGGCCACCAAGTTCGGCATCCTGCGCGATCCGGCGGATCCTTCGGCGCGCGGCGTCAGCAGCCGGCCCGAGTATATCCGGCGCTCGGTGGAAGGCAGCCTGCGGCGCTTGGGCGTAGAAGAGATCGATCTTTATTATCAGCATCGGGTCGATCCGCAGGTGCCGATCGAAGACGTCGTGGGCACGATGGCGGATCTGATCCGCGAAGGCAAGATCCGCCATATCGGCCTGAGCGAGGCGTCGGTCGCCACGCTGGAGCGGGCGCACAAGGTGCATCCGATCACCGCGCTGCAGACCGAGTATTCGCTGTGGACGCGCGATGCCGAACAGGGCGTGCTGGCGGCCTGTGAGCGCCTCGGCATCGGCTTTGTGCCTTACAGCCCGTTAGGGCGCGGTTTCCTCACCGGCGCTATCCGGCGGCCGGAGGATCTGGCCGAGGACGATTTCCGCCGCGGCAACCCGCGCTTCCAGGGGGAAAACTTCGCCCGCAACCTGGCGCTGGTGGAGAAGGTGGGTGAGCTGGCGGCACAGAAGGGCGTCAAGCCTTCACAGCTGGCGCTGGCCTGGGTGTTGGCGCAGGGCGAGCACATCGTGCCGATCCCCGGCACCAAACGCCGTCGCTATCTGGAAGAGAACGTCGCGGCGGCGGAGATAACGCTGAGCGCGGCCGAGCTGGCGGCGATAGACGCGGTGTTTCCGCTGAGTGCGGCGGCCGGCGATCGCTACGGCGCGGAGTCGATGACCTATATCAACGGCTAAAAAAAAGCGCGGCCTCAGGCCGCGCTCTGTCGTTTTCCGCCAACGGCGAATTATTTCTTCTTCGGCGCGCGCGGCGGGCGGCCGACGGTGGCCTGATACACCTTGAAGCGGCCGTTCTGCGCCAGCACTTCGTGGCTGCCGAAGGTGGCGTCCAGAATGTCCGGGTACGGCAGGAAGGCGTTGGCGACGATGCGCAGCCGGCCGCCGATCGGCAGGTGTTTCACCGCGCCGCGGATCAGGGTTTCGGCGGCGGTCAGGCTGGTCTGCAGCCCGTCGTGGAACGGCGGGTTGGAGATGATCATGTCGAAACGGCCGGTGATGTCGGAGTAAACGTTGCTGACGATCACTTCGCCTTCGATGCCGTTGGCGGCCAGCGTCGCGCGGCTGGATTCCACCGCGGCGGCGTTGACGTCGCTGAGGGTAAGTTTCACCTTCGGCGACAGCTTGGCCATCACCGAGGCCATCACGCCGGCGCCGCAGCCGATGTCCAGCACCTTGCCTTTCATGTGTTTTTCCAGCGTCGACAGCAGCAGCGAGCTGCCGACGTCCAGGCCGTCGCGGCTGAACACGCCCGGCAGCGTTTTCACTTCCAGATCGTGCAGCTGATAGCTGTCCCACCAGTCGTCCAGGCCGAACTCGGTCTGTGCGTCCAGGCGGCCGTGATACAGGCCGCAGCGGCGCGCGCTGTCGATTTTCACCAGCGCAACGTGGCCTTCCAGCGTTGGCTCGGCGCTGCGCACGCCGCTGCGATTTTCACCGACCACGAACACGTCTACGCCCACCGGCAGCAGCGCCAGGATGTTGCACAGCTGGAATTGCGCTTCCTGCTTACTCTTCGGCCAGTAGTAAACCAGCGTGTCGCAGTCGGCGACGAAAGCGGGATCGACGGTCAAACCGAACTGCACGTTATCGCCCATCGTCCGGTTCAGTAACTGCCAGTGATGGTATTGCTGAGTGTGGACGCGCACGTCCGCGGCCTCGAATTGGGCCGGCAGGCTGTCCTGCAGGTCGCCGGCAAACAGCACGCGGCGTTCGATAAATTCATCACTGTGGCGCAGCATGACTTCACTGGCGGGGGTTAATGCAGACATCAGATATTGGCTCCTGGAAATGAGACCGGGGATTATAGAGCTTTGTGGCGATATGTTCGACGGGTTTGTTGGCGCGGGCTGCGCGGGTTTGTTAGCATAGCGCGGCGCATGGCAGGCATGGCGCACCACAACGGGTAGGAATCGGCATGGCATCAAAACGCGACTGGCTGTTACAACAACTGGGTATTACGCAGTGGACATTGCGCCGCCCGGGCGTGTTGCAGGGCGAAGTGGCGGTCAGTCTGCCGCCCGAGGCGCGCCTGCTGGTGGTGGCGCAGACGCTGCCCGCACCGGACGATCCGCTGTTTTGCGACGTGCTGCGCAGCCTGGGGCTGACGCCGGCGCAAACCTACAGCCTGACGCCGGAACAGGCGGCGATGCTGCCTGAAGAGACCGCATGCAACAGTTGGCGGCTGGGCGTGGCGGAACCGCTTGCGGTCGCCGGTGCGCAGCTACACAGCCCGGCGCTGGCCGAGCTTTCCCAAGACGCGGGGGCCAAACGCGCCCTCTGGCAGCAGATTTGTCATCATGAACACGATTTCTACCCTGACGGCGGCCGACCTGGCCACGGCCTTCACCATTGAGCAAGCCAGCCACGCTTTCCCCTGGACGGAAACCACCTTCGCCAGCAATCAGGGCGATCGCTATCTTAACCTGAAGCTGAGCGCCGACGGGGAGATGGCGGGGTTCGCCATCACGCAGATCGTGCTGGACGAAGCCACGCTGTTCAACATCGCCATTCATCCGCAGTACCAGCGCCGTGGCTTTGGCCGCCTGTTGCTCAACGCGTTGATTGAACGGCTGGAGAGCCGCGGCGTGGTCACGCTGTGGCTGGAAGTGCGCGCCTCCAACCAGGCGGCGATCGCGCTGTATGAAGATCTCGGTTTCAACGAGGTCACCGTGCGCCGCAATTATTACCCGAGCGCCCACGGCCGCGAAGACGCGATCGTGATGGCGCTGCCGCTGGCGTAATCCGCCCGGCCGGTAAAAGCATTGATTGTCACCGGTTGGCAAATCGGCGAAAATGCCCGGCTGTTATCTTTTATTCACCGCTTTGCCCGGCGCCGCGATCGGCGCGTTCTGATGATGTCGCAGGGCGGACTAACCGTAGAACCTGAAAACCATGTCTCCTAGTGAATTTGCCCGCGAAGTCTCCAAAAGAAGAACTTTCGCCATCATCTCGCACCCCGATGCCGGTAAAACCACCATTACCGAAAAAGTACTGCTGTTCGGACAGGCGATCCAGACCGCCGGTACGGTAAAAGGCCGCGGCTCCAGCCAGCACGCCAAATCCGACTGGATGGAAATGGAAAAGCAGCGTGGGATCTCGATCACCACCTCGGTGATGCAGTTCCCGTACCGCGACAGCCTGGTCAACCTGCTGGATACCCCGGGGCACGAAGACTTCTCCGAAGATACTTACCGTACTCTGACCGCCGTCGACTGCTGTCTGATGGTGATCGACGCCGCCAAGGGCGTTGAGGATCGCACCCGCAAGCTGATGGAGGTTACCCGTCTGCGCGACACGCCGATCCTGACCTTCATGAACAAACTGGACCGCGATATCCGCGATCCGATGGAAGTGATGGATGAAGTCGAGCGCGAACTGAAGATCGCCTGCTCGCCCATCACCTGGCCGATCGGCTGTGGCAAGCTGTTCAAGGGTGTTTACCACCTGTACAAGGATGAAACCTACCTGTACCAGACCGGTAAAGGCCACACCATTCAGGAAGTGCGCATCGTCAAAGGCCTGAACAACCCGGAGCTGGATGCGGCGGTGGGTGAAGATCTGGCGGCGCAGTTGCGCGATGAGCTGGAGCTGGTGCAGGGCGCTTCCCACGAGTTCGATCAGGAGGCTTTCCTGAGCGGCGAGCTGACCCCGGTGTTCTTCGGTACCGCATTGGGCAACTTCGGCGTGGATCACATGCTGGACGGCCTGGTGGCCTGGGCGCCGGCGCCGATGCCGCGCAAAACCGACACCCGCGAAGTGACGGCGGCGGAAGAGAAATTCACCGGCTTCGTGTTCAAGATCCAGGCCAATATGGATCCGAAACACCGCGACCGCGTGGCCTTTATGCGCGTGGTTTCCGGCCGCTACGAGAAGGGCATGAAGCTGCGCCAGGTGCGCACCGGCAAAGACGTGGTGATCTCCGACGCGCTGACCTTTATGGCCGGCGACCGTTCGCACGTGGAAGAAGCCTATCCGGGCGACATCATCGGCCTGCACAACCACGGCACCATTCAGATCGGCGATACCTTCACCCAGGGTGAAGACATGAAGTTCACCGGCATCCCGAACTTCGCGCCGGAACTGTTCCGCCGCATTCGCCTGCGCGATCCGCTGAAGCAGAAACAGCTGCTGAAGGGGCTGGTGCAGCTGTCCGAAGAGGGCGCGGTGCAGGTGTTCCGTCCGATCGCCAACAACGATCTGATCGTCGGTGCGGTCGGTGTGCTGCAGTTCGACGTGGTGGTAGCGCGCTTGAAGAGCGAGTACAACGTGGAAGCGCTGTACGAGTCGGTCAACGTGTCGACCGCGCGCTGGGTCGAGTGCGACGACGTGAAGAAGTTCGAAGAGTTCAAGCGCAAGAACGAGATCAACCTGGCGCTGGACGGCGGGGACAACCTGTCCTATATCGCGCCGACCATGGTGAACCTCAACCTGACGCAGGAACGTTATCCTGATGTGACCTTCCGCAAGACGCGCGAACACTGATCAATCGGCAGGGCGCCCAGTGCGCCCTGCACGCCTCTCCTATTCCCGCTGCGCTAATTAATAAACCTCCCTCATATTTTTCCTGCGAACCTAGGTCACCAGGCGATGTTCGTTCGGCCTGCATTTTCCGTCTAATGGTCTATCTTTAACGGGATGTCCGCACATTGCTTGAGAGTAAATCACTGCAATACGCTATTTGTTTGGTGAGTTATTCTGATGTGTTGCCGATAGGAGACAGTCAGTGTCTTTAAATATCAATGAGATAGCTATATTTCAGTTTTGTGTGACTTAGCCTGTCGTCAATAGGCGACAGTTTTTTGGCTAAAAATCCAACGTCTGATTTATTTTCCTTGATTTTTAAGGGTTTTTTTGAGTTGGCACGGCCGTTGCAATATTCCTGTCGTGAACGCTTAATCGTATAGCGATGATGAAGTATTTACCGAGAAGGCCGCGTGAAGGTGGCCGCAGGGTTCCGGCGCTCTGGCGTTGTGAGCCCCCAACAAAAGGAAGAGATCGATGAAAAAGACCAAATTTGCACACTCGCTGATGGCTGTTGTATTGGGTTCTGTGTTGGTCAGCGGCAGTGCGCTGGCCGAAGAGAGTCTGCTCAACAAGGCGTCTAACGCCGCGGACAGTGCTGGTGCCAAAATCGATAGCTCCATGAAAAAAGTTGACGGTTACATGGATGACAGCGCGATAACGGCTAAAGTTAAAAGTGCGTTGGTGGAAGATAAAACCATCAAAAGTTCCGACATTTCGGTGAAAACCGAAAAAGGCGCCGTGACCCTGAGCGGGTTCGTCGGCAGCCAGGCGCAGGCGGAGCATGCGGTCGCTGTCGCCGGCAAGGTGGAAGGCGTCAAGACCGTCAGCGACAAGCTGCACGTGAAAGATGAAGCCAACCAGTCGATCAAATCGTATGCCGGCGACACCGCCACCACCAGCGAGCTGAAAGCCAAGCTGCTGGC
This sequence comes from Serratia sarumanii, assembly GCF_029962605.1. Lineage (NCBI taxonomy): Bacteria > Pseudomonadati > Pseudomonadota > Gammaproteobacteria > Enterobacterales > Yersiniaceae > Serratia > Serratia sarumanii. The sequence goes on from NZ_CP124750.1 coordinate 627,205, forward strand.
CGATGACATCGTGCCGTCGCGCAATGTGAAAGTGGAAACCACCGATGGCGTGGTGCAGCTTTCCGGTGAGGTGAAAACGCAGGCGCAGTCTGAGCGTGCGGAAAGCATCGCCAAGGCCATCGACGGCGTGAAAAGCGTGAAAAACGACCTGGTGGTCAAGCCGTAATCCCGCCAGGCGCCCGTAACAAGTAACAACAAGCCGCATCGGTCGGGCCGTGAAGGCGGCCCGACATGTACCACCAAAAAAAGAAACTGATTTGCCGTCGACGTCCCGTTGTCGGGGCGGTAGACGGCAGCGAATTTTTTCACAATGGTAAGGAGAAGCTTATGTTTCGTTGGGGCATTATCTTTTTAGTCATCGCGCTTATCGCTGCGGCACTGGGGTTCGGTTCGCTGGCGGGCACCGCCGCCTGGGCGGCTAAAATCGTGTTTGTCGTCGGCATTATCCTGTTCCTGGTCAGCCTGTTCACCGGCCGCCGGCGCCCTTAGCCGGCCGGTATTTTCCTGCAAACTGTAACAAAGCTTAATTCCTTTTCTCACGTCGGGGAGGGCCGGCCATGAACAGCGACATCATCGTCGGGCGCTGGAAACAGCTGAAAGGCCAGGTATGGCAGGCATTGGCCGAATGGTCCGGCAGCGATTGTGTCTGGCTGGCCGGCAGTAATGATTTCCTCGCCGGCGTGCTGCAAGAGGATTACGGAAGAGAGCGAGACGCGGTATCCTCGGAGAAAACGTCTCACTGAGGATGCCAAGTTGGGATACAGAATACCCATCACGCTCGGCAATATAGAACCGCTGGCGTCTAAGCCCTTTCGGCCAGGCAAGATGGCGCTGGTCTGCGAAGGCGGCGGCCAGCGCGGCATTTTCACCGCCGGCGTGCTGGACGAGTTTCAGCGCGCGGGCTTTAACCCTTTCGACCTGCTGATCGGCACGTCGGCCGGCGCCCAGAATCTGTCCGCCTACATTTGCGGGCAGGTGGGCTACGCGCGCCGGGTGATCACCCGTTACACCACCTCGGCTCAATTCTTCAATCCGCTGCGCTTCGTGCGCGGCGGGCATCTGATCGATCTCGATTGGCTGGTTGATACGGCGGCGGCGCAGATGCCGCTGGCGATGGACGTAGCGGAACGGCACTTTACCGACGGGCGCGAGTTTCTGCTGTGCGCCTGCCGCAGCGACGATTTCGAACCGACCTATCTGCCGGCGCAGCGCGAGCGCTGGCTGCCGGCCATCAAGGCGTCCAGCGCCATTCCCGGCTTCTATCGCCAGGGCGTGGAGCTGGACGGCATCAGCTATCAGGACGGCGGCATCAGCGATGCGATCCCGGTGGAAGAGGCCTATCGCCGCGGCGCCGACACCATCGTGGTGATCCGCACCGTGCCTTCGCAGATGTACTACACCCCGCAGTGGATGAAGCGCATGGAACACTGGCTGAGCGACAGCAGCCTGCAGCAGATGGTGCGCATCCTGCAGCATCACGAGCAAAGCTATCACCGCATCCAGCGCTTTATCGAGAAGCCGCCGGGCAAGCTGCGCATCTTCGAGATCTTCCCGCCGAAGCCGCTGGCCAGCAATGCACTGGGCAGCCGACTGGGGTCGCTCAATCAGGATTATCACCTGGGGCGCCGCTGCGGCCGCTATTTCCTGGCCACCGTCGGCCAGTGGATGGCGCAGCCGGAGCCGGACGGCATGAAGGTGAAAAAAGCGCTGTCGCGCCGCCTGATCCAGCCGGAGAACGTCAGAATGCCTTCGCCGATCGTGACCGACATCGTCATGCCGTCCGATCTTGGCGCGCAGCCGGAGGCCGCGGTGGTGGCGCCGAAGATCATTCTGCCGGGCGATCTGCCGCCGGGTGAAGGGGGCGCGCTGTGAGCTATGCCTTTACCGACACCCACTGTCATTTCGATTTCCCGCCCTTTACCGGGCATGAGGGCGAGAGCCTGGTGCGAGCGGCAAGCGCCGGCGTCACGCGCATCATCGTCCCGACGGTCACCGCCGATCGCTTCGCGCGGGTGCTGCGGCTGGCGCAGGATCACGCGCCGCTGTTCGCCGCGCTGGGGCTGCATCCGCTGTATATCGCGCAGCATCATGAGCCGCAGTTGGAGCAACTGGCGGCGCTGCTGGCTGAACGGCCGCGCAAGCTGGTAGCGGTGGGGGAGGTCGGGCTCGATCTGTATATGGACAACCCGCAGTTCGAGCGCCAGCAAAGCGTGCTGCTGGCCCAGCTGCGGCTGGCGAAACAGCATGACCTGCCGGTGATCCTCCATTCGCGCCGCACCCACGATCAGCTGGCTGCGGCCCTGCGGCGCGTGCAGCTGCCGCGCCGCGGCGTGGTGCATGGCTTCGCCGGCAGCCTGTCGCAGGCGCAGGCGTTTATCCGCCTCGGCTATTACATCGGCGTGGGCGGCACCATCACCTATGAGCGGGCGCAGAAAACGCGCGGCGTGATGGCGCAGCTGCCGCTCGAGGCGCTGTTGCTGGAGACCGATGCGCCGGACATGCCGCTGGCGGGCTATCAGGGGCAGCCGAATCGCCCCGAACGCGCCGCCGAGGTGTTTCAAACGCTGTGCGAGCTGCGGCCGGAACCGGCCGACGAGATCGCCGCCCATCTGCAGCGCAATGCTCAGGCGCTGTTTGCCATGCCGGATTGATGAGGTGATAACGTGACCTGCGTCACGTTATAAGATTTTCATTTGCGTCTCGTTGTATGCATTTGTGACATAAATCGGTGCGAGAGGGACCTCGCTCAGTATAATCCCCCCGAAACTCTCCAATAGCAGACCTCTCTTTATGAGCAGGGATGTATTTTATTTTTTGCAACAGGGAAACTTTGCATGCAACTCATCATGAGCCTAGTCGGCATGGCGGTGCTGATCGCCATTGCGGTGCTGCTCTCCAGCAACCGCCGGGCCATCAAACTGCGCACCGTCGCGTGGGCGTTCATCATTCAGGTCGGCATCGGCGCGCTGGTGCTGTATGTGCCGCTGGGCCGCAGCATCCTCGGCAGTATGTCGAACGGCGTGGCAAACGTTATCGCCTACGGCAATCAGGGCATTTCGTTCATTTTCGGCGGGCTGGTGTCCGACAAGATGTTCGAGGTGTTCGGCGGCGGCGGCTTCGTGTTCGCGCTGCGCGTCCTGCCGGTGATCGTGTTCTTCTCCTCGCTGATTGCGGTGCTGTACTACCTCGGCATCATGCAGTTGGTGATCCGCGTGCTGGGCGGCGGGCTGCAAAAGCTGTTGGGCACCTCGCGCACCGAATCGCTGTCGGCGACCGCCAACATTTTCGTTGGTCAGACCGAAGCGCCGCTGGTGGTGCGTCCGTATATCGCCACCATGAGCCAATCAGAACTGTTCGCGGTGATGTGCGGCGGCCTGGCCTCGGTGGCCGGTTCGGTGCTGGCAGGGTACGCGCAGATGGGCGTGCCGCTGGAATACCTGATCGCCGCGTCCTTCATGGCCGCGCCGGGCGGGCTGCTGTTCGCCAAGCTGATGGTGCCGGAAACCGAGCAGACCCACGATAAAGACGATGCGATGAAGCTGATCGCCGAAGAGGATCGTCCGGCCAACGTGATCGACGCGGCGGCTTCCGGCGCGGCCTCCGGCATGCAGTTGGCGCTGAACGTCGGTGCGATGTTGCTGGCGTTTATCGCGTTGATCGCCTTGCTTAACGGCATTCTCGGCGGTATCGGCGGCTGGTTCGATTATCCGCAGCTGTCGCTTGAACTGATCCTCGGCTGGGTGTTCTCGCCGATCGCCTTCCTGATCGGCGTGCCGTGGAGCGAGGCGATGACCGCCGGTTCGTTCATCGGCCAGAAGATCATCGTCAACGAGTTCGTCGCCTACATGAACTTCGGCGCCTATCTGCGTCCGGACGACGTAGTGGCGGCGGAAGGCCTGCAGGTGCTGTCGGCCCATACCAAGGCGATCATCTCCTTCGCGCTGTGCGGCTTCGCCAACCTTTCCTCGGTGGCGATCCTGCTGGGCGGTCTGGGCAGCATGGCGCCCAATCGTCGCCACGACATCGCGCGCTTCGGTCTGAAGGCCGTGGCGGCGGGCACGCTGTCCAATCTGATGAGCGCCACCATCGCCGGCTTCTTCCTGGCGCTGTAAGCCATCCCGAGGCCCGCGACGGCGCGACCGATCGCGGGACTCCGCCTATACTCTAAGCAACGCGGGTGCGTGCCGCACCCGCGATCTTCAGCCGCTTCTTTAGCGAATTTGTGAACGATATCGCGTTATTTTGTGATGTTCTTCACATATAATTCCGGTCTGTTACAGTGCTATTTCATATAGTGTGACGATGAACGCGAATCGCCTCCGGCATTCGTGTTCAAATAGCTATTACTGGCCGGCCGCAAGGCGGGTGGCCATGTGCGGTGAGAAGGATCTCAGTTGCCGCCGCGGGAACGCCGTTCCCCAGCGCTATCTTCATGGAACCAAGTCCGCTCGCCAACACCCAGGTACTCAGTTGGAGAGTTTTATGACCGAATTAACCGCAGCAGCGCAACGTGCGCTGAATTTGATGGATTTAACCACGCTGAATGATGATGACACCGACGAGAAAGTGATCGCGCTCTGTCGTCAGGCCAACAGCCCGGCCGGCCACACGGCGGCCATCTGCATCTACCCGCGTTTTATCCCGGTGGCGCGCAAGGCGCTGCGCGAGCAAGGCACGCCGGATATCCGCATCGCCACCGTGACCAACTTCCCGCATGGCAACGATGATATCGACATCGCGCTGGCGGAAACCCGCGCGGCCATCGCCTATGGCGCGGATGAAGTGGACGTGGTGTTCCCTTACCGCGCGCTGATCGCCGGCAACGAACAGGTCGGCTTCGAGCTGGTGAAACAGTGCAAGCAGGCTTGCCAGGCGGCCAACGTGCTGCTGAAAGTGATCATCGAAACCGGTGAGCTGAAGCAGGCCGATCTGATCCGCAAGGCGTCCGAGATCGCCATCAAGGCCGGGGCGGACTTTATCAAGACCTCCACCGGCAAGGTGCCGGTCAACGCCACGCTGGAAAGCGCCGAGCTGATGATGTCGGTGATCCGCGATATGGGCGTGGCGAAGACGGTGGGCTTCAAGCCGGCCGGCGGCGTGCGCACCGCGGAAGACGCGCTGCATTATCTGCAGCTTGCCGATCGTATTCTGGGCGAAGGCTGGGCCGATGCGCGGCATTTCCGCTTTGGCGCTTCCAGCCTGCTGGCCAGCTTGCTGGCCGCGCTGGGCCACCAGACCCAGACCGCCGGCGGCGGCTACTGATCGATTTCGTTGGCGGGCGCCAGGCGCGCCCGTCTGCACCGACTCTCGGCGACACAGGGGGATGCCTTGTTCCTGGCTCAAGAAATTATTCGTAAGAAACGCGACGGCCAGCCGTTAAGCGAAGCGGAAATCCGCTTTTTCATCAACGGCATTCGCGACAACGTGGTGTCGGAAGGGCAGATCGCCGCGCTGGCGATGACCATTTATTTCCATGACATGAGCATGCCGGAGCGCGTGGCGCTCACCATGGCGATGCGCGATTCCGGCACCGTGCTGGACTGGAAAAGCCTGGCGCTGAACGGCCCGATCGTCGACAAGCATTCGACCGGCGGCGTGGGCGACGTGACCTCGCTGATGCTCGGCCCGATGGTGGCGGCCTGCGGCGGCTATGTGCCGATGATCTCCGGCCGCGGCCTGGGGCATACCGGCGGCACGCTGGACAAGCTGGAAGCCATTCCGGGCTTCAATATTTTCCCGGACGATAACGCCTTCCGCAAAATCATTCAGGACGTCGGCGTGGCGATCATCGGCCAGACCAGCTCGTTGGCGCCGGCGGACAAACGTTTTTACGCCACCCGCGACATCACCGCCACCGTGGATTCGATCCCGCTGATCACCGCCTCCATTCTGGCCAAGAAGCTGGCGGAAGGGCTGGATGCGCTGGTGATGGACGTGAAGGTCGGCTCCGGCGCCTTTATGCCGACCTATGCGCTGTCACAAGATTTGGCGCAGGCGATCGTCGGCGTGGCCAACGGCGCGGGCTGCAAGACCACCGCGCTGCTGACCGACATGAACCAGGTATTGGCCTCCAGCGCCGGCAACGCGGTGGAAGTGCGTGAAGCGGTGCGCTTCCTGACCGGCGAATACCGCAACCCGCGCCTGCTGGAAGTGACGCTGGCGCTGTGCGTGGAAATGCTGCTTTCCGGCGGCCTGGCGCAAGACGAGGCCGACGCGCGCGCCAAACTGCAGGCGGTGCTGGACAACGGCAAGGCGGCGGAGGTGTTTGGCCGCATGGTGGCGGCGCAGCAGGGGCCGATAGACTTCGTCGAACGCTACGATAGCTATCTGCCGGCGGCAACGCTGAGCAAGCCGGTGTATGCTGAAAAGCCGGGCATCGTCAGCGCCATTGATACCCGCGCGCTGGGCATGGCGGTGGTTGCGCTGGGCGGCGGCCGTCGCCGGGCGAGCGACGCCATCGATTACAGCGTTGGCCTGACCGAGGTGGCGCGCCTGGGCGAGAAAGTGGATGCCCAGCAGCCGCTGGCGATGATCCACGCCAACGATGAAGAGAGCTGGCAGCAGGCGGCCGATGCGGTGCGCAGCGCGATGATGCTGAGCGACAAGGCGCCGGAAGCGACGCCGGTGGTGTATAAGCGCATCACGGAATAACCCAAGAATCAGGAACGGTCGCGGCTTTTTCGCGGCCGTCCAAAGCGTGAGAACACGCAGGAGAGCACAGATGAAACGCACATTTATTATGGTATTGGACTCCTTCGGCATCGGCGCCAGCGAAGACGCCGAACGTTTTGGCGATCAGGGTTCCGACACCCTGGGCCACATCGCCGAGGTTTGCGCGCGCGGTGAGGCCAACGTGGGCCGCCAGGGCCCGCTGACGCTGCCTAACCTGAGCCGTCTGGGCCTCGGCAAAGCGGCGGAAGAGTCCACCGGCAACTTCCCGCAGGGGTTGGATCGCAACGCCGACATCATCGGCGCTTACGCTTACGCCAGCGAACTCTCTTCCGGTAAAGACACGCCGTCGGGCCACTGGGAAATCGCCGGCGTGCCGGTGCTGTTCGACTGGGGCTATTTCAAGGACGAGCACAACAGCTTCCCGCAGGCACTGCTGGACAAACTGGTCGAACGCGCCAAGCTGCCGGGCTACCTGGGCAACTGCCACTCATCCGGCACCGTGATCCTCGATCAGCTGGGTGAAGAGCACATGAAAACCGGCAAGCCGATTTTCTACACCTCCGCCGACTCGGTATTCCAGATCGCCTGCCATGAAGAAACCTTCGGCCTGGATCGCCTGTACGAGCTGTGCGAAATCGCGCGTGAAGAGCTGACCGAAGGCGGGTATAACATCGGCCGCGTGATCGCGCGTCCGTTCGTCGGCGACAAGCCGGGCAACTTCCAGCGCACCGGCAACCGTCACGATCTGGCGGTAGAGCCGCCGGCGCCGACCGTGCTGAAAAAGCTGGTGGACGAGAAGGGCGGCGAAGTGGTGTCGATCGGTAAAATCGCCGACATCTACGCCAACGTCGGCATCACCAAGAAGGTGAAGGCGACCGGCATCGACGCGCTGTTCGACGCAACCCTGATCGAAATGGAAAAGGCCGGCGACAACACCATCGTGTTCACCAACTTCGTGGACTTCGATTCCTCTTACGGCCACCGCCGCGACGTGGCGGGCTACGCCGCCGCGCTGGAGCTGTTCGATCGCCGCCTGCCGGAGCTGCTGAAGCTGGTGAAAGACGAAGACATCATCATCTTCACCGCCGACCACGGCTGCGACCCGACCTGGCCGGGCACCGACCACACCCGCGAGCACATCCCGGTGCTGGTTTACGGCCCGAAAGTGAAACCGGGCTCGCTGGGCCACCGCGAGACCTTCGCCGACATCGGCCAGACCGTCGCCAATTACTTTGGCCTGTCGCCGATGGATTACGGTAAGAGCATGTTCTAAGCCCTGTCTTTCAAGCCGCAGCGTTGTTAGCTTCACGCGTGAACCCCAGTCACTTACTCAAGTAAGCTCCTGGGGATTCACCCGCTAGCTGCCTAGCTGCAACTCGAAATTCAAGGCTTAGATGTTTGACGTTTTTATTAAATAAGATTTCTAAAGGAAGAAAATTATGGCTACGCCGCACATTAATGCTGAGATGGGTGATTTCGCTGACGTAGTACTGATGCCGGGCGATCCGCTGCGTGCAAAATACATCGCCGAAACCTTCCTGGAAGGCGCGGTGGAAGTGAACAACGTGCGCGGCATGTTGGGCTTCACCGGCACCTACAAAGGCCGCCGCATCTCCGTAATGGGCCACGGCATGGGCATCCCGTCCTGCTCCATCTATGCGCGCGAGCTGATCGCAGAATTCGGCGTGAAGAAGATCATTCGCGTGGGCTCCTGCGGCGCGGTGCGTGACGATATCAAACTGCGTGACGTGGTGATCGGCATGGGCGCGTGCACCGACTCCAAGGTGAACCGTCTGCGCTTCAAGGACAACGACTACGCGGCGATCGCCGACTTCGACATGGTGCGCAACGCGGTCGACGCAGCGGCGGCGCAGGGCATCCCGGCGCGCGTGGGCAACATCTTCTCCGCCGATCTGTTCTACACCCCGGATCCGGACATGTTCCAGGTGATGAAGAAGTACGGCATCCTGGGCGTGGAAATGGAAGCGGCCGGCATCTACGGCGTGGCGGCAGAGCTGTACGAAGAGTTCGGCTGCAAGGCGCTGACCATCTGCACCGTGTCCGACCACATCCTGCGTCACGAAGCGACCACGGCGGCGGAACGTCAGACCACCTTTAACGACATGATCGTTATCGCGCTGGAATCCGTGCTGCTGGGCGACAAAGCGTAATACCCCGGCGGGCGTCATCCTGGCGCCCGCCCGTCAATCTATTCATTCCGCTTGGCCAGTTTTGGCTAACGCTTTACCTTTCTGCCATTTAACGCTATTACTTCCTTTATCAATCTATTCACCAATCTATTCATCCGATGCTCACCGTTGAACAAGTTTTGCGTCATGGGCCGGCTACGGCTCGTCAACTGACAGAAGCGTTAGGCATCAGCCAGCCGACGCTATCGCGCCGTCTCCGTGAACTGGCGGGCGCCGTATTGATCCTCGGTAAAGGTAAGGCGACGCGCTATGCGTTGCGGCGCGGGATCGGCGGTGAGAGGCAGTTTCCGCTATATCGGGTTGATGAACGGGGTAAGGCGCACCTGTTTGCCACGCTTTGCCCGCTGTATCCTGCCGATAACAGTGCGGTGTGCGATGAGCGCAGCGGAGAGTGGCAGCTCTATGACGGCATGCCATGGTATTTGAACGACCTACGGCCGATTGGCTTTCTCGGGCGAGCCTGGGGAAAAGCAGCGGCGCGCGAGTTGAATTTGCCGGAGGATGTGCGGCGATGGGATGAAGGTCAACGCTTGTTGGCGCTCTGCCGTTATGGCGAAGACATGACCGGCGATCTGTTGCCTGGTGCCGACAGCTATCAGCGTTGGTTAATGCGGGATACTGCCGTCGCCATCACGGTGGAAGATAAAACCGAGCGTTACGCCGCATTGTCTGTCCAGGCGCTAGCCGGGGAGCTGGTAGGCTCTTCCGCCGGTGGCGAGCAACCCAAATTTGCCGCCTATGCTGAGCTGGCGCCTGGGCGCCGTGCGCATGTTTTGGTGAAGTTCAGCCTGGCGCCGACGCATGTCATTGCACAGCGCTGGAGCGATTTGCTGATCGCCGAGTCGCTGGCATTGCAGACGGTCGCCGCTGCGGGATTGCCTGCCGCATCGGCGCAAATCCTGTTCGGTGCTGACCGACAATGCTTTTTAGAGATCGAGCGCTTTGATCGCATCGGTGAAGAAGGGCGGGTAGCGATGGTGTCGCTGGAGGCGCTGGATGCCGAGTTCAGCGGCAGCGGCCACGCCAACTGGGTCGTGGCCGCCGAGCGGTTATTGCAGCAAGGGGTGATCGATCACTCAGTCTACCAACGGGTTGCCCTGTATTGGGCCTTTGGCCGGTTGATCGCCAACAGCGATATGCACCAAGGCAACCTGTCGTTCTTGCGGATAACCCAGCGGCCGGTCATGTTGGCGCCTTTGTATGATATGTTGCCGATGGCTTTTGCCCCGGCAAGCAGCGGTAATCTGCGCCACGACGCGCTGGAGATCCGTTTGAGCAACGAGGTGAGCGGCGCCGTCTGGCGGCAAGCGGAGCTATTGGCTCTCGAGTTCTGGCGGCGAACGGCGCAACATGACGACATCAGCGAGGCGTTCCGGGCGATTGCCGAGCAAATGTTGGTGCAACTGCAGAAGCTGCACGATCACATTCAGCGCCTGGCCTGAGTTACCCCTTCTTCGGCGCTTCCTGTTTTGCCTCAGGCGCATCCTCTTCGTCGTCTTCCACCGTATTGCCTTCTGCCAACGGCGTGTTGGCGGTCAACAGGTACGGCGACTGCTGCCAGCGGCTGCGGCGGTGTTGCAATAGGGTGCGCGCCAGAATGATGCCGATCGCCAACGCCAGCAGGATCATCAGGCGCAGCAGGTTGGTGGTGTTGTCCACCTGCTTGGATTCGGTCGCCAGCACGTGGGTGTCGAGGGTGATGCGGATAAAGCCGATCGGGCCGTCTTTGCCCTGAATGGATTCGACCAACTGGTGGTTGAAGTAGCTGCCAGCGCGCTTGCCGTCGAGCGACAGCCGATCGCGTATACTTATCTGCTCCCCGGCGTGGGAGACCAGCGTGCCGTCCAGCTGATACACGCTGACGTCGAGAATGCGGCTGTGATCGGTGAGCTGCTTGAGGATGGCGTCGATGCGCGGGTTGTTGCCGTCGTCGTCCAGCAGCGGCGCCAGGCTGTAGGCGACCTGTTTGGTCAGCGTCTGCGCCAGCTCTTCGACCTGTTCGGATCGCGCCATTTGGTGACTCAGGCTAAAATAAGAGGCACCCTGCATCAGGAGCACCAGCAAAGCCAGGCAAATCAGGATAATAGCGGTACGGTGCAGGCGAAATTTCAGTTTAGCGCGAGCCATGCAGGTTCCTTGGGCATCGGGGACACTTTATGTTGCCAGAACCGCTGGCGATAGGATAGCTTGATGCGTCGTTTTATCATGCAGCGTTTTTGTCCATTCAGGAGTCAATGATGTCAAACAGTCTGACCTATTGCGATCTTCCGGCGGAGATCTCTCAATGGCCGGGTCTTCCCCTTTCGCTCAGCGGCGACGAAGTGATGCCGCTGGACTACCGGGCGGGCAATACCGGGTGGCTGTTATACGGCAGAAAGCTGGACAAGGCGCGCATTACACAATTCCAACGCAAGCTGGGCGCGGCGATGGTGATCGTCACCGCCTGGGGCGTGGACGACTATCAGGTGGTGCGCCTGGCAGGCACCTTGACGCCGCGCGCCAAGCTGCTGGCGGCAGAGAGCGGGCTGGACGTGGCGCCGCTCGGCAAGATCCCGCACCTGCGCACGCCGGGGCTGCTGGTGATGGACATGGATTCGACGGCGATCGAGATCGAGTGCATCGACGAGATCGCCAAGCTGGCGGGCGTCGGCGAACAGGTGGCGGAAGTCACCGAACGCGCGATGCGCGGCGAGCTGGACTTTACCGCCAGCCTGCGCCAGCGCGTCGGCACGCTGAAAGGGGCCGACGCCAACATCCTCAAGCAGGTGCGCGACGAGCTGCCGCTGATGCCGGGGCTGACCAGTCTGGTGGGCAAGCTGCAGGCGATGGGCTGGCATGTGGCGATCGCCTCCGGCGGCTTCACCTACTACGCCGAATACCTGCGCAACCGGCTGCGGCTGGTGGCGGCGGCGGCCAATGAGCTGGAGATCCGCGACGGCAAGCTGACCGGCGAAGTGCTGGGGCCGGTGGTGGACGCGCAGTTCAAAGCCGATACGCTGCTGCGACTGGCAGAGAAGCTGGAGATCCCGCTGGCGCAGACCGTAGCCATCGGCGACGGCGCCAACGATTTGAAAATGATGCAGGCGGCGGGGTTGGGCATCGCCTACCACGCCAAGCCGAAAGTGTATGAAAAAGCGCAGGTGGCGATCCGGCATGCGGATCTGATGGGCGTGCTGTGCATTCTCACCGGCAGCCTGAAACACGAAGTGCGATAACGAAAGATTGAGGTAAGACGTGGCAAAAGCGGCAAAACGGGCATTTGTGTGCAATGAGTGCGGGGCGGACTATCCGCGTTGGCAGGGGCAGTGCAGCGCCTGTCATGCCTGGAACACCATCACGGAAGTGCGTTTGGCCGCGTCGCCCGCAGCGGCGCGCAACGATCGCCTCAGCGGCTATGCCGGCGACGCCGGCGTCAGCAAGGTGCAGAAGCTGTCGGAAATCAGCCTTGAGGCGCTGCCGCGCTTCACCACCGGCTTTCTCGAGTTCGATCGCGTGCTGGGCGGCGGCGTGGTGCCCGGCAGCGCCATTCTGATCGGCGGCAACCCCGGCGCCGGCAAGAGCACCCTGTTGCTGCAGGTGCTGTGCAAACTGTCCGAGCAGATGAAAACCCTGTACGTCACCGGCGAGGAGTCGCTGCAGCAGGTGGCGATGCGCGCTCATCGGCTGGGGCTGCCGACCGGCGGCCTGAACATGCTGTCGGAAACCAGCATCGAGCAGATCTGCCTGATCGCCGAGCAGGAACAGCCGAAGCTGATGGTGATCGACTCGATCCAGGTGATGCACATGGCGGACATTCAGTCTTCGCCGGGCAGCGTGGCCCAGGTGCGCGAAACCGCCGCCTACCTGACGCGCTTCGCCAAGACGCGCGGCGTGGCGATCGTCATGGTCGGCCACGTCACCAAAGACGGCTCGCTGGCCGGGCCGAAAGTGCTGGAACACTGCATCGACTGTTCGGTGCTGCTGGACGGCGACGCCGATTCCCGCTTCCGCACCCTGCGCAGCCACAAGAACCGCTTCGGCGCGGTCAACGAGCTGGGAGTGTTCGCCATGACCGAACAGGGGCTGCGCGAAGTCAGCAACCCTTCGGCGATCTTTCTCAGCCGCGGCGATGAAGTCACCTCCGGCAGCTCGGTGATGGTGGTGTGGGAAGGCACCCGGCCGCTGCTGGTGGAGATCCAGGCGCTGGTGGATCACTCGATGATGTCCAACCCGCGCCGCGTGGCGGTGGGCCTGGAGCAGAACCGGTTGGCGATCCTGCTGGCGGTGCTGCACCGGCACGGCGGGCTGCAGATGTCGGATCAGGACGTGTTCGTCAACGTGGTCGGCGGGGTGAAGGTCAGCGAGACCAGCGCCGATCTGGCGCTGCTGATGTCGCTGGTGTCGAGCCTGCGCGATCGGCCGCTGCCGAACGATCTGGTGGTGTTCGGCGAAGTGGGGTTGGCGGGAGAAATCCGTCCGGTGCCGAGCGGCCAGGAGCGCATCTCCGAAGCGGCCAAGCACGGTTTCAAGCGCGCCATCGTGCCGCACGGCAACATGCCGAAGAAGCCGCCGGCCAACATGCAGGTGTTTGGGGTCAAGAAGCTGGCGGACGCGCTCGACGTGCTGGAAGAGTTTTATTAATGTCGCCGACGGCGAGTAAGATATGCTATTTTGTTTAGCATACTAAACGGAGGTGGCCATGCCGCAATTTGATTACCTGAAGACGTCCATTAAGCAAAAAGGCTGTACTTTGCAGCAGGTGGCGGATGCCAGCGGCATGACCAAGGGCTATCTGAGCCAGCTTTTGAACGACAAAATCAAAAGCCCGAGCGCGCAAAAGCTCGAGGCGCTGCACCGTTTTCTCGGGCTGGAGTTCCCGCGTAAAGAGGTCAAAGTCGGCGTGGTGTTTGGTAAATTTTACCCGCTGCACACCGGCCACATCTATCTGATCCAGCGCGCCTGCAGCCAGGTGGACGAACTTCACGTTATCTTGTGCCACGATGAACCGCGCGACCGCGAGCTGTTCGAGAACAGTTCGATGTCGCAACAGCCAACGGTCAGCGATCGCCTGCGCTGGCTGCTGCAGACCTTCAAGTACCAGAAAAACATCCATATCCACTCGTTCGACGAGCAGGGCATCGAACCCTATCCGCACGGCTGGAACGTGTGGAGCGACGGCATGAAGGCCTTTATGGAACAGAAGGGCATCGTGCCGAGCTTCATCTATTCCAGCGAAGCGCAGGATGCGCCGCGCTACCGCGAGCATCTGGGCATCGAAACCATCTTGGTCGATCCCGAGCGTTCGTTCATGAACATCAGCGGCAATCAGATCCGCCAGGATCCGTTCCGCTATTGGGACTACATCCCTACCGAGGTGAAGCCGTTTTTCGTACGCACCGTGGCGATCCTCGGCGGCGAGTCGAGCGGCAAATCGACGCTGGTCAACAAGCTGGCCAACATCTTCAACACCACCAGCGCCTGGGAATATGGCCGTGATTACGTGTTTTCGCACCTGGGCGGCGACGAGATGGCGCTGCAGTACTCCGACTACGACAAAATCGCTCTCGGGCAAGCGCAATACGTGGATTTCGCGGTCAAGTACGCCAACAAGGTGGCGTTTATCGATACCGATTTCGTTACCACCCAGGCGTTTTGCAAAAAGTACGAGGGGCGTGAACACCCCTTCGTGCAGGCGCTGATCGACGAATACCGTTTCGATCTGGTGATCCTGTTGGAAAACAACACGCCGTGGGTGGCGGACGGCCTGCGCAGCCTTGGCAGCGCCGCCGATCGCCTGGCGTTCCAGCACCTGCTGGAGGAGATGTTGCGCGCCAACAACATCGAGTACGTGCACGTTGAATCCAGCGATTACGAAGAGCGTTTCCTGCGCTGCGTCGAGCTGGTGCAGCAGCTGCTGGCGGCGGACGCTGGCCGGTTGGCGAATGCGCCCGCCCATTGCCACGCCGCAGGCTGAGAAAATTAGCGGAATGTGCGGTCGCGGCGGCAGAAACGCCTCTGTGGCGCACATTTAACGGCTTGTTTAAACATGGTTCATTCGGTAGCGACTAGGTTAAGATTTTCTTTACAATAACGCTCAGAAGAAGACATGTCTTATCGCTTACTCGTTCTCTGGTTGATCTGCTATGCCGCAGCCTGGACGCTGCTGACCGTTCATCTCGATCCCACTCTGCCTTACGACGCCGTCGAGGCGCTCAACTGGGGCCTCAACGCCGAGTGGGGCTCACCGAAAAATCCTTGGCTGGTCGGTGCGGCGATGCAGCCGGCGATCTGGCTCCCGTGGCTGCCGCTGAACCTGTACTGGTATGGCGGGCACTTCATCGCCATCGCCATCGGCATGTTGGGCGTCTGGCTATTGGCGCGCCGCCTGAGCGGCAGCACCTCGCTGGCCTGGATGGCGCTGCTGACGCTCAACCTGTCCGGCATCATCAATTTCGACATCATTCCCTACAACGACAATTACCTGTTGGTGATGCTGTGGCCGTGGATGGCGCTGTTCTTCCACCTGGCGATCTCGCGTTCGGCCAACTGGTGGCCGGCTTTCGCATTGGTGGCCGGTCTGGCGATGATGGCGAAATACTCGACCTTCGCCTTCGTCTATTTCGCGGCGCTGTCGACGCTGTTCGTACCGCAGATCCGCCGCTGCTATCGCCAGCCGCAGTTCTATCTGGCGGTGGCGATCTGGTTGGCGCTGGTGCTGCCGAACCTGTTCTGGCTGTGGAACCATGACTTCGCCGCCTTCAAGTGGGTGGATTCGCAGATCAAGATGCAGCTCAACCTCGATATGCTGCAGTCGCTGCTGCTGGTGTTCTATCCGTCGCTGGCGCTGTGGGTGATCCTGCGGCGCAGCGGGGCAGTGCTGGCCTGGCCAGCGGCGTTGCCGATGCGGGTGTTGCTGTGGGTCTACCTGTTGCCGCTCGGCATCATTACCTTCTGGTTCTCTTTCAACGTCGGCGGCCGGCTGACCGAGTGGCTGCAGCCGTTCTTCATGCTGGCGCCCGCGCTGCTGGTCGGCTGCGTGCGCCAGCCGCCGGTGCGTTCGCTGCGCGCGGCGACCATCGGGCTGATGTGCGCGGCGCTGGCGGTCTATCTGGGGTATGCCGCGGTGATGCTGGGCAACGTGCGCAACGCCGGCCAGAAAATGGTGGGTATCAAGGCGTTCAGCGTCGGAGTGGAGCGGCTGTGGCAGGAGCGGTATGGCGTCAGCCTGCGCTACGTCGGCGGCGAATACCTGTCGCAGTGGATGACGGTGTACGCCGGCTCCCGGCCGCAGACCATTACGCGCTGGTCCAATCATACGCGCCCGAATATCTACAACGTCAACATCAGCTATCCGCAGATTGCGCAGCACGGCGTCGCTCTGTTCGGGCGGTTGGGTGAAGACTGCGCGCACAGCGACTTCGGCGGCGAGCTGGCCCACTGGCCGAAGATGCGCCTCGATTGGCAGCAGACGCTGACGTTCCGCGCCGATCCGCATGCCGACGAGCAAGCGCTGTGCGTCGGCTTCGTTCGTCCGCAGTAACGGCGGCGCAAAACGCCGCCGCGATTCAGGCTTAGTAAGCGATAACCAGCTTGCCTTGCATATGGCCGCCGAGCAGCCGTTGATGCGCGGCGGTCAGCGTTTCTACCGACAGCCCGTGCAGGGTTTCGCTCAGCGTGGTGCTCAGCTTGCCTTCGTCCAGCAACTGCGCCATCTGCAGCAGGATCTTGCCTTGCTGCGCGATGTCCGGGGTGGTGAACATGCTGCGGGTGAACATGAATTCCCAGTGCAGCGCGGCGCTTTTCAGCTTCAGCGCGTTTTGATCCAACGGCTGCGCGTTCTCGACGATGGTGCAGATATGGCCCAGCGGCGCGACCAGCTCGGCCATCGCCGGCCAGTGGCCGTCGGTATCGTTCAGACAGAGGATGTAATCCACCTGCTCGATGCCGTGCTGCGCCAGGTTGCCCTTCAGATCGCGGTAGTCCACCACCAGATCGGCGCCGCGTTCATGGCACCAGGCGGCGGATTCCGGCCTTGAGGCGGTGGCAATCACTTTCACCTTGCTGCGCAGCGCGGCCAGCGGAATGGCCAGCGAGCCGACGCCGCCGGCGCCGCCGATGATCAGCAGTGTCTTGTGCTCCGGCGCATCCTGAATGTTCAGGTGTTCGAACAGCGCTTCCCAGGCGGTGAGGGCGGTGAGCGGCAGGGCGGCGGACTCGGCCCAGTTCAGGCTGCGCGGCTTGTGCGCGGCGATGCGTGAGTCGATCAGCTGGTGGCTGCTGTTGCTGCCGGGGCGGGTGATGTCGCCGGCGTACCACACTTCATCGCCGGGCTTGAAGCCGCTGACGCCGCTGCCCACCTCTACCACCACGCCGCTGGCGTCCCAGCCGAGGATGCGCGGCTGCTGCAGGCCGCTCTTTTGCAGACCGGCGTGCACTTTGGTGTCCACCGGGTTGACCGACGCCGCTTTCACTGCCACCAGCAGATCGTACTGGCCGGGAACCGGCATCTCCGGTGAGATTTCGATGAAACCGGCGGGGTTCTGCGGGTCTACGGCAATGGCTTTTATCGACATGATTGTGCTCCTTTTAAATGATGTCCCCAGTGTAGACCCGCGGCAGTGGGGTGATAAGATGGACAATATCTAACGGAGTGTTCGTTTAAGGTGAACAATGGAATTCAAACAGCTGCAGGACATGGCGCTGTTCGCGCTGGTGGCGGAGTGCGGCAGCTTCACCGCCGCCGCGCAGCGCGTCGGGTTGCCGAAGTCCAGCGTCAGCCAGCGCATCAGCCAGCTCGAACAGACGCTGGGGCTGCGCTTGCTCAATCGCACCACGCGCCAGCTGAACCTGACCTTCGCCGGTGAGCGCTATCTGGAACATTGTCAGGCGATGATGTCCGCCGCGGAACGCGCCGATCTGGCGTTGCAGCGGCTGCGCGATAACCCGAGCGGCCGCCTGCGCATTTCAACGCCCGCCGGGCTGGGGGCGACCCTGGTGGCGCGGCTGGCGGCGGATTTTCAGCGCCAATACCCGGACGTTTCGCTGGAGGTGTCGGTGTCCGACGCCATGGTGGATCTGGTGCAGGAAGGCTTCGACGCTGCGCTGCGCACCGGCAAGCCGCAGGATTCTTCGCTGATCGGTCGCCGTCTCGGGTATGCGCCGCGCTATCTGTTGGCCGCGCCGTCCTATCTGGCGCAGCATCCGCCGATCGAACACCCGCAACAACTGCAACAGCATCGCTGCATTGCCCACCGCGCCTGGACGGCCTGGAACCTGCGCTGCGGCGACGACTACTACCGTTGGCAGCTGCCGCTGGCGCACACCACCGACAACCTGCTGTATGCGCGTGAATGCGCTATCGCCGGCGCGGGGATCACGCTGTTGCCGGCGTTTCTCAGCCGCGAGGTGGTGGCGCAGAAGCTGTTGGTGGAAGTCTTGCCGGCGTGGCGCGCGGAGGGCAACGAGCTGTATCTGGTTTACCCGAGCCGCAAGCTGAACTCCCCGGCGCTGGCCTGCTTCATCGATGTGGTGCTGCAGCATCCGGCGTTCGACGACTATGCCCGCGAGCTGCCGCGGGAATAAGAACCAAGGAAGCCCAGGCCGCTCCTGGGTTAAACAAGATATTACGTCACTTGCACGATGCGCTTTCCTGTGTTCTCCCCCGCCAGCAGGCCAACCAAGGCCGCGGGCAGCAGCTCAAAACCGGCGATCAGATCTTCGATGACCGCTAATTTCTTCTCCGCGACCCAGGCCGTGAGCGCCGTCAGCGCCTGTTCTTGTCGGTGAAGGAAGTCGGCCACCAGGAACCCCCGCATCGTCAAGCTGTTGACGATCAGCAAACCGGGGATCCCGGCCGGCGCGGCCGGTGGGGAGGCCGTATCGTACTGCGACACCGCGCCGCAGCAAACAATGCGCCCCTGTTTCGCCATGTGCGGCAGGCAGGCCGCCAAAATATCGCCGCCGACGTTGTCGAACAGCACGTCAATGCCGTTGGGGCACGAGCGGCGCAGGCCGTCATGCAGATTCCCCGCCTTATAATCTATCGCCGCGTCGAAACCCAGCCTGTCCGTCAGCAGAGCCGTTTTGGCGGCGCCGCCGGCAATGCCCACCGTGCGGCAGCCGTGGAGCCGGGCGATTTGTCCGGCGAACATGCCTACCGCCCCTGCGGCGGCAGAAATGACGACGGTTTCACCGGCCTTGGGGCGTCCGCATTCCAGCAGGCCGAAGTAAGCGGTGAGTCCGGGCACGCCGTAAACGCTGAGCAAGTGCGTATGCGGAACGATGTCCGGCTGTTTGAGCGCCTCAGCCGCCGGCAGGGCCGTGAAGGTTTGCCAGCCGGTTTCCGCCAACACGATATCGCCGGCGGCCAGCAGGGAAGAGCGCGACGTGACGACTTCGGCCAGCGTCGTCGCGGCCATGATGTCTCCTGGCTGCAATCCGGAACGATAGGTGACGCCCTGCATCCAGGCTCTGCTGGCCGCATCCAAAGGCACGTAAAGCGTGCGCAACAGAACCTCTCCGGGGCCGGGGATCGGCATCGGGGTCTCGCGAGTCTGAAAACAATCGACGGTCAGCTTTCCCTGTGGGAGTTTACCGAGGATGATTTGGCGATTCTGCATAGGGGGCTCCTGTTTAAATCTTGCCGAAGATGTCGATGCCGGTGAGTTGCGCCGACAATTCCCACAGGCGTTGGGCCTGTTCAGGATCGACGGCGTAGCTTTTTACGCCGCTGAAGGAAAGGCCCTCGTCATCGTTGCGCCGGGCGATATCGCAGTCTTCGCAATACAATCCGCCAAGGCCATTGAGTTGAGGCGATGTCGCCGCCCACACCTGGGTTGCCGCACCCTGTTGCGGCGTTTTCAGCATTTCCGGGTGTGCGGGTTTGCCGTCGGCGTCGATCCAGTCCAATGCGAACATCTCTTCCTGCGAGAGGTAACGCTGCAGTGGCGTGGGGATCATGCCGGGATGCAGCGTGAAGGCGCGTACACCGGCGGCTCGTCCTCGTTTGTCGAGGTGCACGGCGAATAACGCATTAGCGGTTTTCGACTGGCCGTAGGCCCGCCACTTGTCATAGCCGCTGTGAAACTGCACGTCATTCCAGCGTATGGCGCTGGCATGGTGGCCGGAAGAGGAGATGACGACAACGCGGGCGCCGCCCGCCAATGCCGGCCAGAGATGGTTCACCAGCGCGTAATGCCCCAGGTGGTTGATCGCGAATTGTGCCTCCCAGCCTGGGCCGATGCGGGTTTCTGGACAGGCCATGATGCCGGCACCGCAGATCACCATATCGAGGTGGACGCCGGACGCCAGAAGATGTTGCGTGAACTCTCTGATGTTGTTCAGATCGGCCAAATCAAGCTCATAAATGTCGACGTTGCTGATACCGGCGAGGGCCAGACGAGTGCGGGCGATGACGGGATCGCGGGCGGCGACAATCACCTGTGCTCCCGCCTGCGTCAATGCGCGAGTCGTTTCCAACCCCAGGCCGGAATGGCCGCCGGTGACTAGCGCCGTCATGCCGGCCAGTTGACGATCTTTGAGCACGTCGGCGGCGGTGGTGGTGGCGTTGAAGCCAGAGCCGATGGGCGTTTGTTTGTTCATTGGGGATTCCTCGCTGTGGTTGGCTGTGACACAGGGAGTGTAAATCGGCGCTATCCGGCGGATGAATGCAACAAAAACCTAATTTCTGTCGCCATCGTCCTAAAGTCTTCGACCAGCGCATCGCGCGGGTTATGCTCTTGCAAGATCTTTATGGGGAGAGGATATGGATCCTTTATCGGAAGTGCTGGCGCCACTGAACAGCCAGAATGCGTTTTTCGGCGGCCTGAAGGCCGGCGGCGACTGGGCCGTTCATTTTCCCGCTCCGCAAGGCGGGAAGTTCAACGCGGTGGTGCGCGGCGGCTGTTGGTTGGCGGCGGAAGGGCTGGCAGAACCGCTGTGGCTGGCGGCCGGCGACTGTTTACTGCTGACTCGCAGCCTGCCGCTGACCGTCGGCAGCGACTTGTCTCTTCCGGCGCTCGACGCCGACGCGCTTTATCTGCAGGCGCAAAACGGCGTGGCGAGCTGCGGCGAGGGGGAAACGTGCCTGTTTATCGGCGGCCGTTTTAGCTTTGGCGAGGAGGTGGAGCGGCTGTTCGGCAGCCTGCCCGCGTTGATGGTGATCCGCGGGGGCACGGAAGAGGCAGCCGTGCTGCAATGGGCGCTGCAGCGGCTGGCGGATGAGCTGGTGAGGCCTTCGCCGGGCAGTACGTTGATGGCGCATCATCTGGGGCAAATCATGTTGACCCAGGCGCTGCGGATTTACCTGATGGGGGAGGAGAGTGCGGCGTCCGGCTGGCTACCCGCTTTGTTCGATCCGCGCATCGGCGCCGCGATGCAGGCGGTACATGCCGATCCGGCCCGGCGCTGGACGGTGGCGGCGTTGGCCGACGCGGCGAGCGTTTCCCGTTCGACGTTGGCGCTGCGCTTCAAGCAGAAAGCCGGCATGGCGCCGCTCGAGTACGTGTCGCGCTGGCGCATGCTGCTGGCGGCGCGGGCGCTGCGTACCGGCGGCGAACCGGTCTCCGCTATCGCGCAGCGTTTGGGGTACGATTCCGACAGCGCTTTCAGCCACGCGTTCAAACGCGTGATGGCGTGCTCACCGCGCGACTATCGCCGGGCGCAGGCGTAAAAAAGGCGCCGCATGCGGCGCCTCGGGCATTACTTGGCGATCTTCTTGTACTTGATGCGGTGCGGCTCGAGCGCGTCGGCGCCCAGCGTACGCTTTTTGTACTCTTCGTACTCGGTGAAGTTGCCTTCGAAGAATTCCACCTTGCCTTCATCCTGGTAGTCCAGAATGTGGGTGGCGATACGGTCGAGGAACCAACGGTCGTGCGAGATCACCATGGCGCAGCCAGGGAATTCCAGCAGGGCGTTTTCCAGCGCGCGCAGGGTTTCGATATCCAGGTCGTTGGTCGGTTCATCGAGCAGCAGCACGTTGCCGCCAACCTGCAGCAGCTTGGCCAGGTGCAGACGGCCACGCTCACCGCCGGACAGCTCGCCCACGCGTTTGCCCTGATCGACGCCCTTGAAGTTGAAGCGGCCGACATAGGCGCGGCTCGGCATCTCGGTGTTGCCGATGCGCATGATGTCCTGCCCGCCGGAGACTTCTTCCCACACGGTTTTCGAACCGTCCATGCTGTCGCGGAACTGATCGACGGACGCCAGCTTGACGGTGTCGCCCAGCACGATGCTGCCGGAATCAGGCTGTTCCTGGCCGGACATCATGCGGAACAGCGTGGATTTACCCGCGCCGTTCGGACCGATGATGCCGACGATTGCCCCTTTCGGCACCGAGAACGACAGGTCGTCGATCAGCAGGCGGTCGCCGTAGGACTTGCGCAGGTTGCTGACTTCGACCACTTTGTCGCCCAGGCGTGCGCCAGGTGGAATGAACAGTTCGTTGGTTTCGTTACGTTTCTGGTATTCGGTGTTGTTCAGCTCTTCGAAGCGGGCCAAACGGGCCTTGCCTTTGGACTGGCGGCCTTTGGCGCCCTGACGCACCCACTCCAGCTCTTTCTCGATCGACTTGCGGCGAGCGGCTTCGGCGGACGCTTCCTGCGCCAGACGCGCGTCTTTCTGCTCCAGCCAGGAAGAGTAGTTGCCTTCCCATGGAATGCCCTCGCCGCGGTCCAGTTCGAGGATCCAGCCGGCCACGTTATCCAGGAAGTAACGGTCGTGGGTGATCGCCACCACGGTGCCTTCGAAGTCGTGCAGGAAGCGTTCCAACCAGGCCACGGACTCGGCGTCCAGGTGGTTGGTCGGTTCGTCCAGCAGCAGCATGTCCGGTTTTTCCAGCAGCAGGCGGCACAGCGCGACGCGGCGGCGTTCACCCCCGGACAGGTGGGCGATTTTGGCGTCCCAGTCCGGCAGGCGCAGCGCGTCGGCGGCGCGTTCCAGTTGGGCGTTGAGGTTGTGACCGTCGTGCGCCTGAATGATCTCTTCCAGGCGACCCTGTTCGGCGGCCAGCTTGTCGAAGTCTGCACCTTCTTCGGCGTACAGCGCGTACACTTCGTCCAGGCGCTTCAGCGCGCCGACCACTTCCGCCAGCGCTTCTTCCACCGACTCACGCACGGTGTGTTCGAGGTTAAGCTGCGGCTCCTGCGGCAGGTAACCGATCTTGATGCCCGGCTGCGGGCGCGCTTCCCCTTCGATATCGGTATCGATGCCGGCCATGATGCGCAGCAGGGTGGACTTACCGGCGCCGTTCAGGCCCAGTACGCCGATTTTGGCCCCGGGGAAGAAGCTCAGGGAGATGTTTTTCAAAATATGACGCTTCGGCGGTACCACCTTGCCGACGCGGTGCATGGTATAGACGTATTGAGCCACGTTGCTCTAAGCCTCTCTATATCAGTATTTATAGGATGTCTGGCGGCATGAGTGTAGCCCGTTTCGATCTCGGATCCCAGACATCGCTCAGCGATCGCTAAGTATAACCGTTTATGCGCCGATAAAGGCGCATATTGGTGGCTTATGGCGTGACGACGATCGCGACGCGGCGGTTTTCCGCGCGGCCGCTGGAGGTGCGGTTGTCGGCAACGGGATCGCGCTTGCCCATGCCGCGGGTTTCGATATTGGCGCGCGGAATGCCGACGCTGGCCAGCAGATCGGCCACCGCATCGGCGCGGCGCAGAGAGAGCTGGTCGTTATAGCTGTCTTCACCGTAGTTGTCGGTATGACCGTCCAGGCGGAACTTGGTGATGCCGACGCTCAGCAGCGCGCGGCCCATCTTCTGCACCGTCTCGGTGCTTTCCGGGTTCAGCTTGCCGATGTTGTTGCCGAACAGCACTTTATCCGACAGGCCGAACTCCCAGCCGTTATCGGTCAGTTTGAAGCCCTGCGATTGCAGCAGCGCGATCTGCTCGGGCGTCAGGCCCTGCGGTTTGCTCTGGCAGCCGGCGAGCGCCAGCAGGGCGACGAACACCATCGTCAGCAGTGAAAAACGACCTTTAAACAGTTGCTGTATCATAGTCAAAATCCCTAGTTCAAGTGTTATAGCCGGGGCTCTTATTTATGTATAGCCAGCCGCCAGCCTCCGTTATAACGATGCTTTGCCTGATACATCGCATCGTCAGCTTCGTGCAAAAGACCCTGAGGCGTCGACGCGTGATCAGGGTACAGCGCAATACCGATACTCAGAGAGGTAATGACCGCCTCGTCGTTCGGCAAAATGACCGGTTGCGTCATGCAATCGATGATGTTGTCAGCGATCTGCAGGACATCTTCCGTGCCGTGTACCGGCGCCAGCAGCACGGCAAATTCATCCCCGCCCAGACGCGCGACCAGATCGGTCTCGCGCAGCTGCGCGCGAATGCGCCCGGCAATGGTGGTCAGCACCGCATCGCCTGCGGCGTGGCCATAACTGTCGTTCACCTCCTTGAAGCGATCGCCGTCGATAAACAGCACCGCCAATTTCGCCGGCGGTTCGATATCGCCCAGCGCCCGGCTCAGCCGCCCTTCGAAGAAGGCGCGGTTCGGCAATCCGGTCAGGCTGTCGTGCGTCGCCCGGTGAGCCAGCGAGTCGTTCTCCTGCTTCAGATGGGCCTGCCAGGCCTCCAGCTCGTCGAGCAAGCCGTTGAAATCGTTGCTGAGCTCATGCAGCTCGGCGATCGGCGCCGACGGCACCCGCAGGCCGAAGGTGCGATCGCGGCGCACCGCGTGCGCCACGTTGGCGATGTCGTCCAGCGAACTGACGATGCCGACCAGCATACGGCGCGACAACACCAGAGCGCACAGGGTGCTGAGCACCATGCAGGCGATCATGCCGACCAGGCCGCGCAACAGGAAACGCAACAGGCTGCCGCCGTTGCCGCTCAACCAGACCTGGCCGACCTGTTTGCCCCCGTGAGAAATAGGCAGGATGACCGGCTCGGGCAGCGCCCAGTGCGCAACCATCTGCTCCAGACCGTGCAGCGGGCTGTCGGAGGGATGGCGCCAGCTGGCCAGCATCTTGCCTTTATTATCCAGAATGCGCGCCTCCAGGATCTCTTCGTTGGAGGCGATCAGCATCAGCGCCTCACGCGCGGCGGCGCCGTCTTCAAACACCACGGCGGCCTCGACGGTATAGCTGATGGAGCGCGCGATCAGGTGCAGGTTGTGGTCGGCATAGGCGCGCAGCGCAAACAGCGCCACCAGCGTCAAAAAGATGCCGGCGGTGCCGACGGCGATCAGCGCCAGCCCAAGATGCACCCGCTGCAGCACTCGGCCCAGCGTCGGACGCGCATTGCCGGCGCGGTTTCTGTGCAACAGCCTCATAGCGGCGGCGCCTGTTTGCGTGCCAGCTGCAGCACGTTGGGGTGAACGCGCACGCCGCTGCGCGCCAGAGCGTCCAGGTTGACCTTGAAACTGGCCTGGTCCCCATCGATCTGCAGGCAAAATGCGCTGCCGGCGGAGCATTCGCTATCGTTCTCGCTGATGCTGAGAATGGAGTTGCCGGAAATGCGCTGCATGAAATTTTGTCTCTGCGCGGCGGTGATGTTCCCTAAGTAGATGACATCGCAGCCGGTACTCAGCGTTGGGCTGTCGAACGGCACACGCTCGGCTTTAATCGGACGCGGGGCGCTCAGCAGGATCGGATCGAACAGCCCTTCGGCATACTGGGTGGGTGCGGTCACGCACAAGCGGATCGGATTGGGTTCACGCGACCAGCGGGCGTAGCTGATGATGCCTACCACCACGGTCGTCACGGCGTGCGTGCGTTTTTGATAGGGATCATCGGCGGCGCGCGCAGGCCCGGACAACGTCAGCAGCACCAACAACACGATCAGCAGCAGGCGACCGATATTCAGACGTGCGCCAAGGAAGCCCGGCACGGGGCTTTTTGCGCAACGCATCGCTATCGCGGTCTTATTCGCCATCTTCACCCGCCATTCCGGCCTGATCCACCGCCCGCAGGCCGTGGCCTGACAAGGAAAAGTTCGGCCCGCTTGAAGGGACAATCGTTTTGCTGAAAGCTGTCAGTCGCACTGCCTAATGAACACTATCTCACCCATAATTGGCGCGGATTGTATTATAAGATGTCTTCGTTGGGCGCTTTATGTGCTGTTTTCTCGGAATTATCCTACTTATTTTTGATAGTATAAAAATGCCTACCCGGGTTTGCCACCGCTTTTCTGCAAAGTTGGCGCGTTTGGCCAGCTGTCAGGCGATTTGCGCAACGGCGGCGTCATCTCACAAATGCAATAATGTCATAGCTAATAATTAAAAATTATTTTACTTCTCTTATAAATGCCGGGGTGGCTAATAAAAATCCGGTGGCTGGAAATATCCCGTCGGCCTGATTTGTCAGCCAAAGTAAACGTTTTTTACCTGGCTCCCGTCATGGCGATACACTTCTTCTTCTACAGTATTGAATGGATGAGCGATTGCGCTGTCTATGGTAGATATCTGCGTCCGGGCCGTGCGCCCGGCTTTATTTTGTCCCGCTGCGCCGTGGCGCGGCGGTCACCGGGGAGCTGGGCGGCTCCTGCGGTCCAACCAGTGAGGAAAGAGCGAGGATGGTCAAGGTGGACAAGCGACGGCTGTTGGCAATGGGCCTGTGCCTGACGGCGTTTTCAGGCGCGGCGCTGGCGGATTCTCTGGATGCGCAACGTCAGCGCTACCAGCAGATCAAACAGGCGTGGGACGGCAATCAGATGGGCGTGGTGGCGCAGCTGATGCCGACGCTGCGCGATTATCCGCTTTATCCTTACCTGGAATACCGCGAGCTGACACAGGATCTGAGCCAGGCGGGGTTCTCCGAGGTGAACGACTTTATCAAACGCAACCCGACGCTGCCGCCGGCGAAATCACTGGCCCCGCGCTTCGTCAATGAGCTGGCGCGGCGCGAAGACTGGCGCACCCTGTTGGCCTTCAGCCCGCAGCCGCCCAAACCGGTGGCGGCGCGCTGCAACTATTACTACGCCAAGTGGGCCACCGGCGATCAGCAGGCGGCCTGGAGCGGCGCCGACGAACTGTGGCTGAACGGCAAAACGCTGCCGGGCGCCTGCGATCGGCTGTTCAGCGTCTGGCGCGGCGCAGGCAAGCAGACGCCGCTGGATATTCTGGCGCGCATGAAGCTGGCGTTGAAGGAGGGCAACAGTTCGCTGGTCAGCAACCTCTACAGCCAGCTGCCGGCCGACTACCAGACCATGGGCAACGCCCTGGTGCGTTTGCAAAACGATCCGACCACCGTGGAAGCCTTCGCCCGCAGCGTGGGGCCGACCGACTTTACCCGCGCCGCCACCGGCATCGCCTTTGAGCGCCTGGCGCGGCAGGATGTGGAAAACGCGCGGGCGATGATCCCGACGCTCGCGCGGCTGCAGAAAATGAGCGACGACGAGCGGCTGGGGCTGGAAGAGGCGGTGGCCTGGCGCCTGATGGGCAGCGATGCCACCTATGAACAGGCGCAGTGGCGCGATCGGGTGATTCTGCGCAGCCGTTCGCCTTCGCTGCTGGAGCGCCGGGTGCGCATGGCGTTGGGCAACGGCGATCGGCAGGGCGTGGCGACCTGGCTGGCCCGCCTGCCGGAAGCGTCGCGCAACAAGGATGAGTGGCGCTACTGGCGCGCCAGTCAGTTGATGGACGAAGGCAAACGCGCCGAAGGCGAGGAGATATTGCGTAACCTGATGACCGAACGCGGCTTCTATCCGATGGCGGCGGCGCAGAAGCTGAACGCCACTTACCCGGTGATGGTGGCGGTGGCGGCCAAGCCGCGCGCGTCGCTGGTCGACGGGCCGGAGGTTGCCCGGGTGCGCGAGCTGATGTACTGGAACATGGACAACCTGGCCCGCAGCGAGTGGGGCTCCTACGTCGCCAGCCGCAGCCGACCGGAACAAGAGGCGCTGGCGCGCTACGCCTTTGAGCAAAAATGGGCCGATCTGAGCGTGCAGGCGACCATCGTCGGCAAGCTGTGGGATCACCTGGAGGAACGCTTCCCGGTCGCCTGGCCGCAGGAGTTCCGCCGCGCCACCGATAACAAGGGGATCACCACCAGCTATGCGATGGCGATAGCGCGCCAGGAGAGCGCCTGGAATCCGAAGGCGCAGTCGCCGGTTGGCGCTTCCGGCCTGATGCAGGTGATGCCGCGCACCGCGCAGCATACGGTGCAGATGTTCAATATTCCCGGCTACGTCGGCCCGAGCCAGCTGTTCGATCCGCAGACCAACATCACCATCGGCACCAGCTATCTGGAGTCGGTCTATCAGCAGTTCGGCCGCAACCGGATCCTGTCGAGCGCCGCCTATAACGCCGGCCCGTCACGGGTGAACACCTGGCTGGGCAACAGCGCGGGGCGTATCGATCCGGTGGCGTTCATCGAAAGCATTCCGTTCTCGGAAACCCGCGGCTACGTCAAGAATGTGCTGGCCTACGATGCGTTTTACCGCTATCTGACGCACCGGCCGGCCAAGGTGCTGACCGACGCCGAGTGGCAGAGACGTTATTGATTTTGACGGCCCTATGGTATGCTGCTGTACTAGTTAAATAGTATGGTGGCTGCCATGACGCAATTATCGTTAAACGACCCCGCTCTTTCAGAACAAGGCAATGAGGATTGGCTGCGCTTCGTCGCGCTGCTGCAGAATTCGTTTGCGCAAGAGCTGCATCAACCGCTGCTGCAGCTGATGCTGACGCCGGACGAGCGCACCGCGCTGGGCACCCGGGTGCGGATCATTCAGGAACTGATGCGCGGCGAGATGAGCCAGCGCGAGCTGAAAAATGAACTGGGCGCGGGGATCGCCACCATCACCCGCGGCTCGAACAGCCTGAAAGCGGCTTCACCCGAGCTGAAACAGTGGCTTGAGCAGCAGCTGTTGCACGACGCGCCCTAGCGGGATCGGTGCTATTGCTGATAGATGGCGTTGTGAAACGGCACCAGCGCCAGCAGCAGCGCCTGGTGGTAAACGCTGGTGCGGCTCAGCCGGCCGTCGGTGAAGACGCCGATGGCGCCGCCCTGGCGCTTCACCTCGGCATTGCCGGTGATCGCCGCCATTTCGCTGCCCAATTCGCGACCGGCGCGAATACCTTGTAAGATGACTTCCGGCAGCATCAGGCTCGCCGAGCGGGATTCGCCGCGGATGTGCGGGTTCTCGATGGTCATCCAGGCGAAGGTCATATTCTCTTCAATCCCGGCTTCCACGCCGACCCAAAAATCGGCCTCGGGTCTGACCTGGCGCGCTTCCATGACGCGTTGACGCGAACCGGTGCGGGTTTCGTGGTTGCCTATCGGCTGCAGCGAGACGCCGCTGGCGACGTCAACGGATTCAATGCGGTATTGGTTCGCGCCAAAGACGTCATCGAAGGCCAGTTGAATAGCCTTGATCTTTGCCGGGTTGGTAGTTGCAGCGACAACATGGTACATAACGGGTTTGATATCCTTCTGGCCGATACACCGGGCAGCGGCAAAAGCGCCGCCGGGCCGGGGATAAACGCAAATTTCACGCAGTATAACGGAAAACAAAAATGTTACAGGTATACCTCGTTCGCCATGGCGAAACGGAATGGAACGCGGCTCGCCGCATCCAGGGTCAGTCCGACAGCCCGTTAACCGCCATGGGTGAACACCAGGCCCGTCTGGTCGCCAGGCGCGTCAGTAAGGAAGGCATTACGCACATCATTACCAGCGATCTGGGGCGCACGCGCCGCACCGCGCAGATCATCGCCGAAGCCTGTGGCTGCGAAGTGATAGGCGATCCGCGTTTGCGTGAGCTGCACATGGGGGTTCTGGAAGAACGCCTGATCGACAGTTTGACGCCGCAGGAAGAGCAGTGGCGCAAACAGATGGTCGATGGTACTCCTGACGGCCGTATCCCTCAAGGCGAATCCATGGAGGAGCTGGGCGAGCGCATGCGCGCCGCGCTGGAGAGCTGCCTGATGCTGCCTGAAGGCAGCAAGCCGCTGCTCGTCAGCCATGGCATCGCGTTGGGGTGTTTGATCAGTACGGTGCTGGGGTTGCCGGCCTATGCGGAACGCCGTTTGCGCTTGCGCAACTGTTCACTGTCGCGCGTCGATCACCAGC
Organism: Serratia sarumanii; assembly: GCF_029962605.1. Lineage (NCBI taxonomy): Bacteria > Pseudomonadati > Pseudomonadota > Gammaproteobacteria > Enterobacterales > Yersiniaceae > Serratia > Serratia sarumanii. The sequence continues at coordinate 657,100 of NZ_CP124750.1, forward strand.
AGAGCCCGTGGCTGGCTTCCGGCTGGATCGTGGAGACGGCGGGCGATGTCACGCATCTGGACATGCCCGCGTTGGACGAACTGCAGCGTTAACGCCGAATCGGGATCAGGTAATCGCACTTGATCTCGATAGGTGCCTGATGCGGACGGCGCTCGCCTTTCGGGTAGAAGCGTTCGATGTCGTGCCCTTTGCGGCGCGTCAGCTGGAGCGCCGGCAGGCAGGTGCCGTAGACCGTCAGAATAAAGTCTTGCAGGCCCTCAGTGGGCCCTTCGTAGCTGAACATCGCAAACTCACCGCCCGGCAACACCAGCGGCTGGCCTTCCTGCGCCTTGTCAGGCACCTGATCCGGCTCCAGCGCCGTGGTGTACAGCACTTCCTGTTCGTCGTCCTTCTCCTGGCTCGGCCGCGAGTGGTGCAGCCCGTACAGCACCGGCGGCAGGGTTTCGACGTCACCGAGGAACTGACGCCAGAACTGCGAGCGCAGCTCGGTGCGCACGGTGGTGATCTGTTCCAGCGTACACGAGTAGCTTTGGGTCAGGCCGACCAGGCGCTTGTCCGGCAGCGAGACGAATTCCGGCTGCGGCAGGGTGAAAGCCCCCAGACGGATCGGCGGGCAGATGCCGAATGCGTTCCAGTCCTCGGCGCGGCGGTACAGCGCCGGCGTTTGCGCAAACTGTTTTTTGAAGGCGCGGGTGAAGGTCTGCTGCGAGTCGAAGCGATACTGCAGGGCGATATCCAAAATCGGCCGGCTGGTCAAACGCAGCGCGACGGCGGCTTTGGACAGCCTCCTTGCCCGGATGTAAGCACCGATGGCGTTACCGGTAATATCTTTGAACATCCGTTGCAGGTGCCATTTGGAATAGCCGGCCTTGGCCGCCACGTTATCCAGCGACAAGGGTTGGTCCAAATGGCTTTCCAGCCAGCTAAGCAGATCACGAATGATACCGGCTTGATCCATAGATCTTCCTCGTAAAGCTTGGGGGTAGGAACCCGAACTGTTGATTCGTCACGCTGGTGCTGCGCTATCAGACCGATCCATGAGCCATTATGCGTTGCACTCTTTGCCTCTGCTGCGCTTGCCGCGCCAGAGTTGGATTGGGGTACACCGTAGTGGGCGCAAAGAAATAACGACGCCGCATCATAGCAATTTTTTTACTCCGCGACTCTCAAAGATTTTTGTCACGCTCTGTGCTAAAACGGACGGTGCGGACCCGTAAAAAACCGATTCCGTGAGCTTAGACATAAATAATGGCGATCGCCGAACCTATTTTTGCGGCAAGGTTATATCGGAGTTAAGTAAATGAAAAAAGGCTGGATATTTTTATTCGGTTTGGTTTGCGCAACCGTTGGCAGCGCGCAGGCGGAGCAGGTGGGCTCCGTTGATACCGTGTTTAAATTGTTGGGGCCGGACCACAAAATCGTGGTGGAAGCATTCGACGATCCGGATGTTAAAAATGTAACTTGTTATATCAGCCGCGCCAAAACCGGCGGCATCAAAGGTGGTCTGGGGCTGGCGGAAGACACCGCCGACGCGGCCATTTCCTGCCAGCAGGTGGGTCCTATCGAGCTGAGCGACAAGATCAAAAACGGCAAGTCGGAAGGCGAGGTGGTATTCCAGAAACGCACCTCGCTGGTGTTCAAGAAGCTGCAGGTGGTGCGCTTCTACGACGCCAAGCGCAATTCGCTGATTTACCTGAGCTACTCCGACAAGGTGATCGACGGTTCGCCGAAGAACGCGCTGAGCGCGGTGCCGATCATGCCGTGGGCTGAGACGAAATAAAAAAACGGGGTTCAGCATGCTGAACCCCGTTTTCATGACGGCAGGCCGGAATTACTCTTCCAGATCGCCGCAGAAGCGGTAGCCTTCGCCGTGAATGGTGGCGATGATTTCCGGCGTGTCCGGCGTCGATTCGAAGTGTTTGCGAATGCGACGGATGGTGACGTCCACGGTGCGGTCATGCGGCTTCAGCTCGCGGCCGGTCATTTTCTTCAGCAGTTCGCCGCGGGACTGGATCTTGCCCGGGTTTTCGCAGAAGTGCAGCATGGCGCGGAATTCGCTGCGCGGCAGCTTGTACTGTTCGCCGGCCGGGCTGATCAGCGAGCGGCTGTTGATGTCCAGCTCCCAACCGTTGAACTTGTAGCTCTCGACCAGGCGGCGCTCTTCGCCGAGGCTGCCCAGGTTCATGGTGCGCGACAGCAGGTTGCGCGCGCGGATGGTCAGCTCACGCGGGTTGAACGGCTTGGTGATGTAATCGTCGGCGCCGATTTCCAGGCCGAGGATTTTGTCCACTTCGTTATCGCGACCGGTCAGGAACATCAAGGCGACGCTGGCCTGTTCACGCAGTTCGCGCGCCAACAGCAGGCCGTTTTTGCCTGGCAGGTTGATGTCCATGATGACCAGATTGATATCATTTTCAGACAGGATATTGTGCATCTCTGCACCATCATTGGCTTCATGAACAATGTAGCCTTCCGCCTCGAAAATGCTCTTCAGGGTGTTACGAGTGACTAACTCGTCTTCGACAATCAGAATGTGCGGGGTCTGCATATTTGCTACCTAAAATTGCCAACAAAATAGAAAATCGGAAGTACAGAAGTCTTTGTTTTCTTAGAGGAGGGCAGAGATAGCGCCACGTTCCCTCTCAGCAAATGACTAAAGTACGTAAACTCGTTCTTGATGCACTTTCCATCTCATGTCAACAAGATCGCTAGCCTGGTGGGGATGCTGTTCCCTACAACCCCTGGGGTGCCAAATTGGCGCATATCCTAACCCCATTAACAGCAATATAACAGCGTGTGCCGAATTCATCACCCAACAAAACTACGCTTTGTTGACATATATCAAATTCAATTGTAGCACGTTAACAGATTTGTGAAAAACACTTACAGAAATGCCAGTTTAAGTCACAGAACCTCAAATTCTGTGAACGATTCAGCATTATCCGGCCCGATAGGATACAATTATTCGCTTATTGATCATCGCCTTGTTTTAACTTATTGATAAATAAATGCAGTAAAACATAAGCACGAATAATGACTATTACGACGGGTTTATTAGCTCAACGAGCCGTTTAATCTTGTTTGTTGCTATTAACGCGTTTATTGTTACGCAATTGTAAATATAAGCGGGCGCTGCGCCATCGTCAAAAGCGCAGGCCTGCCTTCGGTGGAAGAGTGATGCAGCTTCATATTGTTTTAGTGGCTCCGGCGCGGCCGGAAAATGTCGGCGCGGCGGCGCGCGCGATGAAAACCATGGGCTTCACGTCGTTGCGCATCGTCGACAGCGAGGCGCACCTGCAGCCGGCGGCGCGCTGGGTGGCGCACGGAGCCGGCGAGATCCTCGACGGCGTGCAAACGTTCACCACGCTGGAACAGGCGCTGGCGGACGTGGATTTCACCGTCGCCACCACCGCCCGCAGCCGCGCGCGTTTTCACTATTACTGCACGCCGCCCGAGCTGCTGGAACAGCTGAGCGAGCGCAAGCAGTGGGTCGGCCAGGCCGCGCTGGTGTTCGGCCGCGAAGATTCCGGCCTGACCAACGAAGAGCTGGCGCTGGCGGATTTGCTGACCGGCGTGCCGATGCAGGCGGACTATCCGTCGCTTAACCTGGGCCAGGCGGTGATGGTTTACTGCTACCAGCTGGCGAGCCTGATGGGCGTCAGCACGCCGCAGGAAACGGCGGCGTCGGAAGGGCAGCTCAAGGCGCTGCGCCACCGCGCCGATGCCTTGTTGAACGCATTGGATGTCGGCGATGACCAAAAATTGCGCGACTGGCTGCACCAGCGGCTCGGCGCGCTGCAACAGCGCGATACGGCGATGTTGCATACGCTGCTGCACGACATCGAAAAAAAACTCGCCAAGTGATAGCGGCTCCATCAGACGGTTACCCAGCGTGATCCACTGGTAAATCGGCTTTAAGTTGTTTTTTTGTTCTGTCGTTTTGCTTTTCACCTGTTGCATCGCGCATTACCGTCGCTGAACGGAAAATAAGCAAAAAAAAGAAATCGTTTGACTTGGGATAGCGATTGCTTTAACCAATAGAGGGGACAGAGTATTTCATGAGACAGACAGACAACATGCGCAACATCAGCCTGAAAACCACAATTATTACCACCACCGATACCACAGGTAACGGGGCGGGCTGACGCGCACAGGAAACACAGAAAAAAGCCCGCACCTAATCAGTGCGGGCTTTTTTTTCGGCTTAAATTCGGAGAGATTACACATGCGAGTGCTGAAATTTGGCGGAACCTCGGTGGCGAATGCAGAACGTTTTCTGCGCGTTGCCGACATCATGGAGAGTAATGCGCGTCAGGGACAGGTAGCCACGGTCTTGTCCGCCCCCGCAAAGATCACCAACCATCTGGTGGCGATGATCGACAAAACGGTGGCGGGCCAGGACATTCTGCCAAATATCAGCGACGCCGAGCGGATCTTTGCCGATCTGCTGAGCGGCCTGGCGCAGGCGCTGCCGGGCTTTGAATACGATCGCTTGAAAGGCGTGGTCGATCAGGAGTTCGCGCAGCTCAAACAGGTGCTGCACGGCGTTTCGCTGCTGGGGCAGTGCCCGGACAGCGTGAACGCGGCGATCATCTGCCGCGGCGAAAAGCTCTCCATCGCCATCATGGAAGGGGTGTTCCGCGCCAAGGGCTACCCGGTCACGGTGATCAACCCGGTGGAGAAACTGCTGGCGCAGGGCCACTACCTGGAGTCCACGGTGGACATCGCCGAGTCCACGCTACGCATCGCCGCGGCGGCGATCCCGGCCGACCACATCGTGCTGATGGCCGGTTTCACCGCCGGTAACGACAAGGGTGAACTGGTGGTGCTGGGCCGCAACGGCTCCGACTATTCCGCCGCGGTGCTGGCCGCCTGCCTGCGCGCCGACTGTTGCGAGATCTGGACCGACGTCGACGGCGTGTATACCTGCGATCCGCGCACCGTACCGGACGCCAGGCTGCTGAAGTCGATGTCGTATCAGGAGGCGATGGAACTCTCCTATTTCGGCGCCAAAGTGCTGCACCCTCGCACCATCACGCCGATTGCCCAATTCCAAATCCCTTGCCTGATTAAAAACACCTCCAACCCGCAGGCCCCCGGCACGCTGATCGGCAAAGACAGCACCGATGACGCGATGCCGGTGAAAGGCATCACCAACCTGAACAACATGGCGATGATCAACGTCTCCGGCCCGGGCATGAAAGGCATGGTCGGCATGGCCGCGCGAGTGTTCGCCGTGATGTCGCGCGCCGGCATTTCGGTGGTGCTGATCACCCAATCCTCTTCCGAATACAGCATCAGCTTCTGCGTGCCGCAGGGCGAACTGCTGCGCGCGCGCCGCGCGCTGGAGGAGGAGTTCTATCTGGAGTTGAAAGACGGCGTGCTGGATCCGCTGGACGTGATGGAACGCCTGGCGATCATCTCGGTAGTCGGCGACGGCATGCGCACCCTGCGCGGCATCTCCGCGCGCTTCTTCTCCGCGCTGGCGCGCGCCAACATCAATATCGTCGCCATCGCCCAGGGCTCTTCCGAGCGTTCAATCTCGGTGGTGGTCAGCAATGAATCCGCCACCACCGGCGTGCGCGTCAGTCACCAGATGCTGTTCAACACCGATCAGGTGATCGAAGTGTTCGTCATCGGCGTCGGCGGCGTTGGCGGAGCGCTGATCGAGCAGATCTACCGCCAGCAGCCGTGGCTGAAGCAAAAGCATATCGACCTGCGGGTGTGCGGCATCGCCAATTCACGCGTGATGCTGACCAACGTGCACGGCATCGCGCTGGACAGCTGGCGCGACGAGCTGGCCGGCGCGCAGGAGCCGTTCAATCTCGGCCGCCTGATCCGGCTGGTGAAGGAGTATCACCTGCTGAACCCGGTGATCGTCGACTGCACTTCCAGCCAGGCGGTGGCCGATCAGTATGTGGACTTCCTGGCGGACGGTTTCCACGTGGTGACGCCGAACAAAAAGGCCAACACCTCGTCGATGAACTATTATCAGCAACTGCGCGCGGCGGCCGCCGGTTCGCACCGCAAGTTCCTCTACGACACCAACGTCGGCGCCGGTTTGCCGGTGATTGAGAACCTGCAAAACCTGCTGAACGCCGGCGATGAGCTGGTGCGCTTCTCCGGCATCCTGTCCGGCTCGCTGTCCTTTATCTTCGGCAAGCTGGACGAAGGGCTGTCGCTGTCGGCGGCGACCCTGCAGGCCCGGGCCAACGGCTACACCGAGCCGGATCCGCGCGACGATCTGTCCGGTATGGACGTGGCGCGCAAGCTGCTGATCCTGGCGCGTGAGGCCGGTTACAAGCTGGAGCTGAGCGATATCGAGGTCGAGTCGGTGCTGCCGCCGTCCTTCGACGCGTCGGGCGACGTGGATCAGTTCCTGGCGCGCCTGCCGGAGCTGGATAAAGAGTTCGCGCGCAACGTGGCCAACGCCGCCGAGCAAGGCAAGGTGCTGCGCTATGTCGGCCTGATCGACGAAGGCCGCTGCAAGGTGCGCATCGAGGCGGTGGACGGCAACGATCCGTTGTATAAAGTGAAGAACGGCGAGAACGCGCTGGCCTTCTACAGCCGCTACTATCAGCCGCTGCCGCTGGTGCTGCGCGGCTACGGCGCCGGTAACGATGTGACCGCAGCGGGCGTGTTCGCCGATCTGCTGCGCACACTGTCATGGAAGTTGGGAGTTTAATATGGTTAAGGTGTATGCACCGGCCTCGATCGGTAACGTCAGCGTCGGTTTCGATGTGCTGGGCGCGGCGGTTTCGCCGATCGACGGCACGCTGCTGGGCGACTGCGTCAGCGTAGAAGCCGCCGAGACGTTCAGTTTGCAGAATGCCGGGCGCTTCGTCAGCAAGCTGCCGGCCGAGCCGAAAGAGAACATCGTTTATCAATGCTGGGAGCGCTTCTGCCAAGAGATCGGCCGCGAAGTGCCGGTGGCGATGCGGTTGGAAAAGAACATGCCGATCGGATCGGGGCTGGGCTCCAGCGCCTGTTCGGTGGTGGCCGGGCTGATGGCGATGAACGAATTCTGCGATCGGCCGCTGGATGAGACGACGCTGCTCGGCCTGATGGGCGAGCTGGAAGGCCGCATTTCCGGCAGCGTGCATTACGATAACGTGGCGCCTTGCTACCTTGGCGGCCTGCAGCTGATGCTGGAAGAAGAAGGCATCATCAGCCAGGAGGTGCCGTGCTTCGACGATTGGCTGTGGGTCATGGCCTATCCGGGCATCAAGGTCTCCACCGCCGAAGCGCGCGCCATTTTACCCGCGCAATACCGTCGTCAGGATTGCATCAGCCACGGTCGCTATCTGGCCGGCTTTATCCATGCCTGCCACACCCGTCAGCCGCAGCTGGCCGCCAAATTGATGCAGGACGTGATCGCCGAACCGTACCGCACCCGGCTGCTGCCGGGCTTCGCCGAAGCGCGCAAGGCGGCGCAGGACATCGGCGCGCTGGCCTGCGGCATCTCCGGCTCCGGCCCGACGCTGTTCGCCGTCTGCAACGACGGCGCCACCGCGCAGCGCATGGCCGCCTGGCTGCAACAACACTATCTGCAAAACGACGAAGGTTTTGTTCATATTTGCCGTCTGGATACCGCAGGCGCTCGACTACTGGGATAACGCATGAAACTGTACAACCTTAAGGATCACAACGAGCAGGTCAGCTTCGCGCAGGCGATAAAACAAGGCCTGGGCAAGCAGCAGGGGCTGTTCTTCCCGCTGGAGCTGCCGGAGTTCGAACTGACCGAGATAGACCAGCTGCTGGAGCAGGACTTTGTCACCCGCAGCAGCCGCATTCTGTCGGCCTTTATCGGCGAAGAGGTGCCGGAAGCGGCGCTGAAGAAACGCGTGCAGGCCGCTTTTGAGTTCCCGGCGCCGGTGGCGAAAGTGACCGAAGACGTCTCCTGCCTGGAGCTGTTCCACGGCCCGACGCTGGCGTTCAAAGACTTCGGCGGCCGCTTTATGGCGCAGATGCTGGCGGAAGTGGCCGGCGATCAGCCGGTGACCATTTTGACCGCCACCTCCGGCGACACCGGCGCCGCCGTGGCGCACGCCTTCTACGGCCTGAAAAACGTCCGGGTGGTGATCCTCTATCCGCAGGGCAAAATCAGTCCGCTGCAGGAGAAGCTGTTCTGTACTCTGGGCGGCAACATTCACACCGTAGCGATCGACGGCGACTTCGATGCTTGCCAGGCGCTGGTGAAGCAGGCGTTCGACGATCGGGAATTGAAGGACGCGCTGCACCTGAACTCGGCTAACTCGATCAACATCAGCCGCTTGCTGGCGCAGATCTGCTACTACTTCGAAGCGGTGGCGCAGCTGCCGCAGGAAGCGCGCAATCAGCTGGTGATTTCGGTGCCGAGCGGCAACTTCGGCGATCTGACCGCCGGGCTGCTGGCCAAGTCGCTGGGCCTGCCGGTGAAGCGCTTTATTGCCGCCACCAACGCCAACGACACCGTGCCGCGCTTCCTGACCAGCGGCCAGTGGCAGCCGCACGCCACGGTCGCGACGCTGTCCAACGCCATGGACGTCAGCCAGCCGAACAACTGGCCGCGCGTGGAAGAGCTGTTCCGTCGTAAGGTCTGGCAGCTGAAAGAGCTGGGCCACGCGGCGGTCAGCGATGAGACCACCCGGGAAACGATGCGTGAACTGGCCGAGCTGGGTTATATCTCCGAACCGCACGCGGCCATTGCCTATCGCGCGCTGCGCGATCGGCTGCAGGAAGGGGAGTTCGGTCTGTTCCTCGGCACCGCGCACCCGGCCAAGTTTAAAGAGAGCGTAGAAGCGATCCTCGGCCAGGAGCTGCCGTTGCCGAAAGCGCTGGCGCTGCGGGCCGATCTGCCGCTGCTGTCGCACACGCTGCCGGCCGGCTTTGCCGAGCTGCGCAAGTTCCTGATGGCGCTGCCGGCCTGAGGTTCGGCAGGCTAGAATGCGAAAAGCCGTCTTGCGACGGCTTTTTTTATGCCTGCTCCGGGCGTTTGAACACCAGTTCATTGCCCTGCGAGGCGGCTTCGTCGAAGGCGTAGCCTTCCAGGTTGAAGTCCACCAGCTGCTCGCTGCGCGTCAGGCGATTTTTGATGATAAAGCGGCTCATCAACCCGCGCGCTTTCTTGGCGTAGAAGCTGATGACCTTGTACTTGCCGTTCTTCTCGTCGAGGAACACCGGTTTGATCAGCGCGCCGTGCAGTTTGGCCGGCTTCACCGCCTTGAAATACTCGTCGGACGCCAGGTTGACCACCACGTCGTCGCCCTGCTGCTCCAGCGCTTCGTTGAGTTTTTGGGTGATTTTATCGCCCCAGAAGCTGTACAGGTCTTTGCCTTTCGGGTTTTCAAGCCTGATGCCCATCTCCAGCCGGTACGGCATCATCAGATCGAGCGGGCGCAGCACGCCATACAGGCCGGACAGCATGCGCAGATGCTGCTGGGCGAAGTCGAAATCGGCTTCGCTGAAATCCTGCGCCTGCAGGCCGGTGTAAACGTCGCCCTTGAACGCCAGCAGCGCCTGACGGGCATTGTCTGGGGTAAATTTCGGCTGCCACTCGCTAAAGCGCGCGGCGTTCAGCCCGGCCAGCTTGTCGCTGATGCTCATCAGGCTGGCGATTTGCGCCGGTGTCAGCTCGCGGCAAATTTTGATCAGCTGTTTCGACTTGTCCAGCATTTCGGGCTGCGTGAATCGTTCTGTCGCCAGCGGGCTGTCGTAATCGAGAGTTTTTGCAGGGGAAATAATAACGAGCATGGCCAGATCCTGTTTATCCAAGTGCGGATACTGTAGCAAAAAGCGCGGGAAAAAGGGGCAATCGGTCCAATAGGCAGGGGCGCGCACCGCACGCGCCCCGGAAAACTCAGCGCGGCGGCTTTTGGTCGTCCCACACGCCCGGCTCCAGCTGCGACTTCAGCTCCGGATAACGGTTGGCGTCAAAGGTCGGCAGCTTGCCCAGACGGCGTTGGCGATGGTAGTCATCGGCCAGCTTAAGCGCCACCCGCGACAGCAACAGGATGGCCGTCAGGTTGGTGATGGCCATCAGCGCCATGGAGGTATCCGCCATTTTCCACACCAGCGGCAGCTCCGCCAGCGCGCCGAACATCACCATGCCCAACGCCACGCAGCGGAAAATCAGCAGGCCGCCCGGATGGTTGTGCTCGAGGAACACCAGGTTGCTCTCGGCATAGGCGTAGTTGGCGATGATCGAGGTGAAGGCGAAGAAGAAAATGGCGATGGCGACGAACGGCGCCCCCCAGCTGCCGACGGCGGTCGACAGCGCGCGCTGGGTCAGATCGATGCCGCTGATGCTGTCGGTCGGCTGATCGAGAATGCCGGAGGAGAGGATGATCGCCGCGGTGGCGCTGCAGATGACGATGGTATCGATAAACACCCCGAGCATTTGCACATAGCCCTGTGAGGCCGGATGCGGCGGATAAGGTGAAGCGGACGCCGCCGCGTTGGGCGCCGAGCCCATGCCGGCTTCGTTGGAGAACAGGCCGCGCTGCACGCCCTGGGTCATCGCTTGGGAGATGCCGTAACCGACGGCGCCGGCCGCGGCTTCCTGCAGGCCGAAGGCGCTTTTGAAGATCAGCGTCAGGATCGCCGGCATGTGTTCGATGTTATGGCCAATCACCCAGAGGGCCAGCAACAGGTAGGCGCCGGCCATCAGCGGCACCACCAGCTCGGCCACTTTGGCGATGGAGCGGATGCCGCCGAAGATCACCACGCCGCTCAGCAGCACCAGGCCGATGCCGACGTGCAGCGGCTGCAAATGGAAGGCGACGGCGGAGGCCTGCGCGATGGAGTTGGCCTGCACGGCGTTGAACACCAGGCCGAAAGCGATGATCAGGAAGATGGAGAACAGCACGCCCATCCAGCGCATGCCGAGGCCCTTTTCCATGTAGTAGGCCGGGCCGCCGCGGTAGTTGCCGTTATCGTCTTTGGTTTTGTAGAGCTGCGCCAGCGAGCTTTCCACAAATGAGGTGGCCATGCCGATAAACGCCACCACCCACATCCAGAAGATGGCGCCGGGGCCGCCGGCGGTCAGGGCGATGGCGACGCCGGTCAGGTTGCCGGTGCCGACGCGCGCCGCCAGCGTGGTGCACAGCGCCTGGAAAGAGGAGATGCCGGCGCTGTCGCTCTTATTGCTGTTTTTCAACACCGAGAACATGTGGCTGAAGTGGCGGAGCTGGATAAAGCGGGTGCGCAACGTGAAGTAGATGCCGGTGCCGAGCAGCAGATAAATCAGCACCGACCCCCACAAAATGTTGTTTATAAAATTCATCAGGTCCGTCAAGGGATCCCTCCTTTTATCGAAATTTAATGCGCACCTTGCAGCATCCACCGCAGGTGAAAAACATTGGCCTATTTTTTACAAGAGCTTAGCTGGAATCTGTCCGGCGTCAGTCGATTAAGATTTTTCGCAGATTAGCGGACGAATTGCATCAATTTTTTCGAATTTAACATAATTTATTCGGACAATAGCACGTTATTGCCTTTCCATCCGCTCGGTAATGGCGAAAGATATCGGCGTAAACGGTTGCTCGCCCAAGGATAAAACAGATGCCTGCGCGCCGCGGTTTTCCAGCCTTGCACCGGGCTTGGCGCATGTTATTATCAGGGCAGGGCATGGTTGAACAATGCCAAAAGTTCATGCACAAACGATGAGATAATGCCAACATGACCGACAAATTAACTTCCCTGCGCCAACTGACCACGGTGGTTGCAGATACGGGTGATATCGCGGCAATGAAGCTGTATCAACCGCAGGACGCCACAACCAACCCTTCGCTGATCCTCAATGCAGCCCAAATTCCTGAATACCGTAAACTGATTGACGAAGCCATCGCCTGGGCGCGCGGCCAGAGCAGCGATCGCGAGCAGCAGATCGCCGACGCCGCCGACAAGCTGGCGGTCAATATCGGTCTGGAGATCCTCAAACTGGTTCCGGGCCGCATCTCCACCGAAGTGGATGCACGCCTGTCTTACGACACCGATGCCAGCGTGGCCAAGGCCAAGCGCCTGATCAAGCTGTACAACGAAGCCGGCATCAGCAACGATCGCATTCTGATCAAACTGGCCTCGACCTGGCAGGGCATCCGCGCGGCGGAGCAGTTGGAGAAAGAAGGCATCAACTGTAACCTGACGCTGCTGTTCTCCTTCGCTCAGGCTCGCGCCTGTGCCGAAGCCGGCGTTTACCTGATCTCGCCGTTCGTCGGCCGTATCCTCGACTGGTACAAAGCCAACGGCGACAAGAAAGAGTTCGCCCCGCATGAAGATCCGGGCGTGATCTCCGTGACCGAGATTTACCAGTACTACAAACAGCACGGTTACAACACCGTGGTGATGGGCGCCAGCTTCCGTAACGTCGGCGAAATCATCGAACTGGCCGGCTGCGACCGTCTGACCATCGCCCCTGCGCTGCTGAAAGAGCTGGCGGAGAGCGAAGGCGCGCTGGAGCGCAAACTGTCTTACACCGGTGAAGTGAAGGCGCGTCCTGCCGCACTGACCGAACCTGAGTTCTACTGGCAGCACAACCAGGATCCGATGGCGGTTGAGAAACTGACCGACGGCATCCGCAAGTTCGCCGTAGACCAGGGCAAACTGGAAAAAATGATCGCCGACCTGCTGTAATTCCGGCAGATCGCGCAGTAAAAAGGTGGCTCAGGCCACCTTTTTTTATGCCCGACGCTCCCGCCGGCGGGGGAAGCCCTTATACTCTCGGCAATGACAACAGAACGGGGACGAACCCGTTCGGACCCCATCAGGCTGTAGAGGTTACGCATGGATATTTTACGTATTGGTTTGGTTTCCGTTTCCGACCGCGCTTCCGGCGGCGTTTATCAGGATAAAGGCATTCCGGCGCTGGAGGAATGGCTGAGCGGCGCGCTGGCGACGCCGTTCAAGCTGGAAACCCGGCTGATCCCCGATGAGCAGACGCAAATTGAACAGACGCTGTGCGAGCTGGTGGACGAAATGGGTTGCCATCTGGTGCTGACCACCGGCGGCACCGGGCCGGCGCGCCGCGACGTCACCCCCGACGCCACGCTGGCGATCGCCGATCGCGTGATGCCTGGCTTCGGCGAGCAAATGCGTCAGATCAGCCTACACTATGTGCCAACGGCAATTCTTTCTCGCCAGGTGGGGGCGATCCGCAAGCAGGCGCTGATCATCAACCTGCCCGGCCAGCCGAAGTCGATCAAGGAAACGCTGGAAGGGGTAAAAGATGAGCAGGGCAATGCGGTGGTGCACGGCATCTTCGCCAGCGTGCCTTATTGCATTCAACTGCTCGACGGGCCTTACGTCGAAACGCACGCCGCGGTGGTAGCAGCATTTCGGCCAAAGAGCGCGCGTCGCGAGATAAACCTCTAAATTTCAGCGTTCTGCGAGATCGGCTTCAGCCCGTCTGGTGTGAAAATAATTTGCCGCTATAGTAAGGATTCTTTTACAGAAAGCCTGCGGCTTTTATTTTTACAGCCTTTACCGACGGTGCCCTATGCCTCACGACAATAATCGCCGGCTGAACCGGCAAGACTACAAAACGCTGACGTTGGCCGCGTTGGGCGGCGCGCTGGAGTTTTACGACTTCATCATCTTCGTGTTCTTCGCCGCCGTGGTCGGCGATCTGTTCTTCCCGGCGGACATGCCGGAATGGCTGCGGCTGGTGCAAACCTTCGGCATCTTCGCCGCCGGCTATCTGGCCCGTCCGCTGGGCGGTATCGTGATGGCGCACTTTGGCGATCTGGTCGGCCGCAAAAAGATGTTTACCCTGAGCATTCTGCTGATGGCGTTGCCGACGCTGGCGATGGGCCTGCTGCCGACCTACGCCAGCATCGGCATCGCTGCGCCGCTGCTGCTGTTGTTGATGCGCGTGCTGCAGGGGGCGGCGATCGGCGGTGAGGTGCCGGGCGCCTGGGTCTTCGTCGCCGAACACGTGCCGCGCCGGCGCATCGGCTTCGCCTGCGGCACGCTGACCGCTGGGCTGACGGTGGGCATCCTGCTGGGCTCGGTGGTGGCGACGGTGATCAACACCACGCTCAGCCCGCAGAGCATTGCCGGCGGCGGCTGGCGCATTCCTTTCCTGTTGGGCGGTATGTTCGGCCTGGTGGCGATGTACCTGCGCCGCTGGCTGCAGGAAACGCCGATCTTCATCGAGATGCAGGCGCGTAAAGCGCTGGCCGAAGAGCTGCCGCTGAAGTCGGTGGTGCTCAACCACAAACGGGAGGTGGCGGTATCGATGCTGCTGACCTGGCTGCTCTCCGCCGGCATCGTGGTGGTGATCCTGATGACCCCGACCTATCTGCAAAAGCAGTTCGGCATCGCGCCGGCCTTGACGCTGCAGGCCAACAGCATCGCCACCATCATGCTGATCGCCGGCTGCATCGTCGCCGGTTTGTCGGCCGATCGCTTCGGCGCCAGCAAAACGCTGGTGGTCGGCAGCGTGCTGCTGGCCGGCTGCAGTTGGCTGTTCTATCAAACGGTGGGCGTGCGCCCGGAAATGCTGTTCGCCTGCTATGCCCTGGTGGGGTTCAGCGTAGGCGTGGTGGGGGCCGTGCCGTACGTGATGGTGCGGGCTTTCCCGGCGGAAGTGCGGTTTACCGGTATCTCGTTCTCATATAACGTCTCGTACGCTATTTTTGGCGGTCTAACCCCTATTTTTGTGACGCTGATCATGAAATTAACCCCGTTAGCACCCGCTTACTACGTGTTGGCGCTGTCGCTCATCGGGCTGCTGCTCGGCGTCTACCTGCATCGCGACCTGAACAGCGAAGCCGGGGAGCGGCGAGCCGATTCCTACAGCTAAAAAAAAGCCCTGCAATGCAGGGCTTTTTCGTCAGGGAAGGGCGATTATGCGGTGACCGGTGAGGTCGCGACGCAGGCCGGGGCCGGTTCGCCAATCGGCAGCACGGTGCGGCCGTATTGCTCGTTGAGCACTTCGGCCATCGCCAGGTAAATGGCGCTGGCGCCGCAGATGATGCCTTCATAACCGGCGAAGGTCAGCAGCGCGTGGTTGCCGGTGATGTTGCCGACGGCCAGCAGGGCGAACAGCAGCGTCAGGCTGGCGAACACGAACTGCAGTACGCGGTTGGCGCCCAGGGTGCCGAAGAACATGAACAGGGTGAATACGCCCCACAGCGCCAGGTAGATGCCCAGCACGTGCGCCTCGGTGGCCTCAGCCAGGCCCAGACGCGGCAGCAGCAGCAGGCCGACCAGGCTCAGCCAGAAGCTGCCGTAGGCGGTGAAGGCGGTCATGCCGAAGGTGTTGCCCTTCTTGTATTCCAGCAGACCGGCCAGGATCTGGGCCAGGCCACCGAAGAAAATCCCCATGCTGATGATGGCGGAGTTCAGTGGGAAAAAGCCCGCGTTGTGCAGGTTCAGCAAGACGGTGGTCATCCCGAAGCCCATCAGGCCGAGAGGGCCGGGATTCGCCAACTTGTTGGTGTGCATAAGTCCTCTGCGATAACAGAAAATTAACGGAAACAGCGAAGTAAAATAATAAATGGTCTGAATGGCCAAAAAATCGAAGTTTTCCACCAGAGCGCGCGCATCATAATGATCCCCGCAGCCGGAAACAATGATCTGAATGACGATAAAAAAAAGAAATTTTTTTCGCCTTGCCCCTTGATGCCGGATTGGATGGCCCCATCTTATTTGCAACCGCAGTTGCTAACCGCGGGTCGCACTGAGATATCGGGCAGTTGAAAAGCAAAAAATCGCCCGCATATAGGTTAGCAACCTGACTGATTATGAATTTTTTAGTGGAGACGTTTAGATGGGCAAAATTATTGGTATCGACCTGGGTACTACCAACTCTTGCGTAGCAATTATGGATGGTGCCAAGGCACGCGTGCTGGAAAACGCCGAGGGCGACCGCACCACTCCTTCTATTATCGCATATACCCAGGACGGTGAAACTCTGGTTGGCCAGCCGGCTAAGCGTCAGGCAGTGACCAACCCTGAAAACACCCTGTTCGCGATCAAGCGCCTGATCGGTCGCCGCTTCCAGGATGAAGAAGCGCAGCGCGACAAAGCGATCATGCCGTACAAAATCGTCGAAGCCGACAACGGCGACGCCTGGCTGGAAGTGAAAGGCCAGAAAATGGCTCCGCCGCAGATCTCTGCGGAAGTGCTGAAAAAAATGAAGAAAACGGCGGAAGATTACCTGGGCGAACCGGTAACTGAAGCGGTTATCACCGTACCGGCTTACTTCAACGACGCCCAGCGTCAGGCGACCAAAGACGCCGGCCGCATCGCGGGTCTGGAAGTAAAACGCATCATCAACGAACCGACCGCTGCGGCCCTGGCCTACGGCCTGGACAAAGAAGTCGGCAACCGCACCATCGCGGTTTATGACCTGGGCGGTGGTACTTTCGATATCTCCATCATCGAAATCGACGACGTTGACGGCGAAAAAACCTTCGAAGTGCTGGCGACCAACGGTGACACCCACCTGGGTGGCGAAGACTTCGACAGCCGTCTGATCAACTACCTGGTGGAAGAGTTCAAGAAAGATCAGGGTATCGATCTGCGCAACGATCCGCTGGCGATGCAGCGCCTGAAAGAAGCCGCTGAGAAAGCGAAGATCGAACTGTCTTCCGCTCAGCAGACCGACGTTAACCTGCCGTACATCACTGCAGACGCGACCGGTCCAAAACACATGAACATCAAAGTGACTCGCGCCAAACTCGAGTCGCTGGTTGAAGATCTGGTTGCGCGCTCTATCGAGCCGCTGAAAGTGGCGCTGAAAGACGCAGGCCTGTCGGTTTCCGACATTCAGGACGTGATCCTGGTGGGCGGCCAGACCCGTATGCCAATGGTGCAGAAGAAAGTCGCAGACTTCTTCGGCAAAGAACCGCGTAAAGACGTGAACCCGGACGAAGCGGTTGCCGTGGGCGCGGCGGTACAGGGCGGCGTGTTGGCCGGTGATGTGAAGGACGTTCTGCTGCTGGACGTAACCCCGCTGTCGCTGGGTATCGAAACCATGGGCAGCGTGATGACGCCGCTGATCACCAAAAACACCACGATCCCGACCAAGCACAGCCAGGTGTTCTCTACCGCTGAAGACAACCAGTCTGCGGTAACCATCCATGTGCTGCAGGGTGAGCGTAAGCGCGCCAGCGATAACAAATCTCTGGGCCAGTTCAACCTGGACGGCATCCAGGCGGCACCGCGCGGCATGGCGCAGATCGAAGTGACCTTCGATATCGATGCCGACGGCATCCTGCACGTGTCTGCCAAAGACAAGAACACCGGCCGTGAGCAGAAGATCACCATCAAGGCATCTTCTGGCCTGAACGAAGACGAAATCCAGAAAATGGTGCGCGACGCCGAGCTGAACGCTGAAGCCGACCGCAAGTTCGAAGAGCTGGTGCAGACGCGTAACCAGGCGGATCACCTGATCCACGGCACGCGCAAGCAGCTGGAAGAAGCGGGCGACAAACTGCCGGCGGAAGACAAAACGGCGATCGAAGCGGCGCTGAAAGATCTGGAAGCGGCGGTGAAAGGCGAAGACAAAGCCGAGATCGAAGCGAAGACTCAGGCTCTGGTGCAGGTTTCCGGCAAACTGCTGGAAATGGCTCAGGCGCAGCAGGCTCAGCAGGGTGCTGACGCCGGCGCGGACAACGCGGCGCAGAAAGACGACGACGTGGTTGACGCCGAGTTCGAAGAAGTTAAAGACAAAAAATAATCGCCCTTAAGCGGGCACGGGGCGGCCGAGGTGCCGTTCCCGGAAACCAGCACGGGCGTCGAGGCAACTCTGCGCCCGTGCACGCATGTTAAGGGTAAGCAAAAGAATGGCGAAGAAAGACTATTACGAGATTCTCGGCGTCAGCAAGACGGCGGATGAACGTGAGATCAAAAAGGCGTACAAACGCCTGGCGATGAAATACCATCCTGACCGCAACCAGGAACAAGACGCCGAAATCAAGTTTAAAGAAGTTAAAGAAGCTTACGAAGTCCTGACCGACGACCAGAAACGCGCGGCCTACGACCAGTATGGGCACGCGGCCTTTGAACAGGGCGGCATGGGCGGCGGCGGCTTTGGCGGCGGTGCCGACTTCAGCGATATCTTTGGCGACGTGTTTGGCGACATCTTCGGCGGAGGCCGCCGTCAGCGCGCCAGCCGCGGTTCCGATCTGCGCTATAACATGGAGCTGACCCTCGAGGAAGCGGTACGTGGCGTCACCAAAGAGATCCGCATCCCGACGCTGGAAGAGTGCGACGTCTGCCACGGCAGCGGCGCCAAGCCGGGCAGCTCGCCGGTGACCTGCCCAACCTGTCACGGCCAGGGCCAGGTGCAGATGCGCCAGGGCTTCTTCACCGTACAGCAGGCGTGTCCGCACTGCCATGGCCGCGGTCAGATCATCAAAGATCCGTGCAACAAGTGCCACGGCCACGGCCGGGTAGAGAAATCCAAAACGCTGTCGGTGAAAATTCCGGCCGGCGTCGATACCGGCGACCGCATCCGCCTGGCGGGTGAAGGCGAAGCCGGCGAGCACGGCGCACCGGCGGGCGATCTGTACGTTCAGGTGCAGGTGAAGGCGCACCCGATCTTCGAGCGTGAAGGCAATAACCTGTACTGTGAAGTGCCGATCAACTTCGCCATGGCGGCGCTGGGCGGCGAGATTGAAGTGCCGACGCTGGACGGCCGGGTGAAACTGAAGGTGCCTTCGGAGACCCAAACCGGCAAGCTGTTCCGCATGCGCGGCAAGGGTGTGAAATCGGTGCGTGGCGGCAGCCAGGGCGACCTGCTGTGCCGCGTGGTGGTGGAAACCCCGGTCAATCTGAACGACAAGCAGAAGCAGCTGCTGCGTGAGCTGGAAGAGAGCCTGGGTGGCCCGTCCGGCGACAAGAACAGCCCGCGTTCGAAGAGCTTCTTCGACGGGGTGAAAAAGTTCTTTGACGATCTGACTCGCTAACCTGCTGTTTCTGTTGGTTTATGTTCTAACCCCGGGCGTTTGTCCCGGGGTTTTTATTTGCACGCCATGCCCCTAATTCCCTATAAATAATGTGACTTATTCGTGCTTTTGATCGGTTTTATCGAGCTATTTAGCATTTATAAACTTATTTTTTCGAACTAAAACGCCCTCTATACTCACTTCATGACTGTGGTTTGCAGGGCGCTACGCCCTGCACAGATTTGGAGAGACGTACTGTGACCAATATCATTCGTCAATTTTTACGTCAGGAAGCTGCGGGCGGCATCATTCTGATCGCGGCGGCAATCGTCGCCCTGATCATGGCCAACACCCCGGCGCAGGGGATCTATCAGGCATTCCTTAACCTGCCGGTGATGGTGAAGATCGCTTCGCTGGAGATCGCCAAGCCGCTGCTGCTGTGGATCAACGATGGCCTGATGGCCATCTTCTTCCTGGTGGTGGGGCTGGAGGTCAAGCGCGAGTTGATGCAAGGCTCGCTGTCCGGGCGCGACAAGGCGGTGTTTCCGGCGATCGCCGCGCTGGGGGGCATGCTGGCGCCGGCGCTGATTTACCTGCTGTTCAACGGCGCGGATGAAGTCACCCGCCAGGGCTGGGCGATCCCGGCCGCGACCGATATCGCCTTCGCGCTGGGCGTAATGGCGCTGCTGGGCAACCGGGTGCCGACCAGCCTGAAAGTGTTCCTGCTGGCGTTGGCGATCATCGATGACCTGGGCGTGATTATCATCATCGCGCTGTTCTACACCCACGAAGTGTCGATGGTGGCGCTGGGCGTGGCGGCGGCGGCGACGGTGCTATTGGCGGTAATGAACTGGCGTGGCGTGGGTAAAACCTCGCTGTATATGATGGTCGGCCTGGTGTTGTGGGTAGCGATCCTCAAGTCCGGGGTGCATGCGACGCTGGCCGGGGTGATCGTCGGCTTTATGATCCCGCTGAACGTGAAGAAGGGGCCGTCGCCGTCGGAAACGCTGGAACATGAGCTGCACCCCTGGGTTGCGTTTATGATCCTGCCGCTGTTCGCTTTCGCCAACGCCGGGGTTTCTTTGCAGGGCGTATCGCTGGAAGGATTGACGTCGCTGCTGCCGGTTGGGATTGCGGCCGGCCTGTTTATCGGTAAGCCGCTGGGGATTTTCCTCTTCAGCCTGCTGGCGGTGAAAATGGGCATCGCCCGTTTGCCTGAAGGCATCGGCTTCAAACAGGTGTTTGCCGTTTCGGTGCTCTGCGGCATTGGTTTCACCATGTCGATTTTTATCGCCTCGCTGGCGTTCGGCGATGCGGATGCGGCGCTCAGCACCTATTCCCGCCTGGGGATCTTGTTGGGCTCCACCGCTGCGGCGGTGGTAGGGTATGGATTGCTGCGTCTGGCGTTGCCGCGCGTACGTTAATCCTGAATGTGCCCGGTAAGGGCACATAATAAAATGGCTGGTCGGAGCTGCACGGTATAAAATATGTGCAGCTTCGGCCGTTGTTCGTTGGGACTAATGGGGCTATACGTTGTCTGAAGCAGGGAAAGGAAGTTTGTCGCTCGTCACGGCACACCGTTTGCCGCTGCGAAACGTTGTTAAGGAGAGCCGCTCGTGAGGATGTCGCATATCAACTTTAATCACCTTTACTATTTCTGGCAGGTCTGCAAGGCCGGTTCCGTGGTCGGTGCCGCCGAAGCGTTGTTTCTGACGCCGCAGACCATCACCGGCCAGATCAAAGCGCTGGAAGAGCGGTTGGACGGCAAGCTGTTCAAACGCCAGGGGCGCGGGTTGGTGCCTTCGGAGCTGGGGCAACTGGTGTTTCGTTATGCCGACAAGATGTTTATGCTCAGCCAGGAAATGCTGGATATCGTCAACTACCGCAAAGAGTCGAATCTGCTGTTCGACGTCGGCGTGGCCGATGCGCTGTCGAAGCGCCTGGTCAGCCAGGTATTGGAAACGGCGGTGGTGGTGGACAACGAACAGATCCACCTGCGTTGCTTTGAATCGACGCACGAGATGCTGCTGGAGCAGCTCAGCCAGCACAAGCTGGATATGATCCTGTCGGATTGTCCGGTGGACTCCAGCCAGCAGGAAGGGCTGTTCTCGCTGAAGCTGGGCGAGTGCGGCATCAGCTTCTTCTGCCGCCAGCCGGCGCCGGAGCTGCCGTTCCCGGCTTGTCTGGAGCAGCGCAAACTGCTGATCCCCGGCCGCCGCTCGATGCTGGGGCGCAAGCTGCTCAACTGGTTCAATACGCAGGGCATTCAGGTGGAGATCCTGGGCGAGTTCGACGATGCGGCGCTGATGAAGGCCTTCGGCATGTATCACAATGCGATTTTCGTGGCGCCGACGTTGTATGCGCAGGATACCTACAACGATGACAACGTGGTGGAGATTGGGCGCATCGACAGCGTGCAGGAGGAGTATTACATCATCTTCGCCGAGCGCATGATCCAGCATCCGGCGGTGCAGCGCGTGTGCAACAAAGATTTTTCTGCGCTGTTTTCCTGCTAGCGGTTCACTGAACGCAGGACGTAAAAAAACCGGCCTGAGCCGGTTTTTTTATCAAGCAGATAACGAAATGCTTATTGCATTGCGTTGATGCGTGCAGTCAGGTTTGACTTATGACGCGCTGCTTTGTTTTTGTGGATCAGGCCTTTAGCTGCCTGACGGTCCACCAGGGGCTGCATTACCAGGAATGCATTTTGTGCTGCTTCTTTGTCGCCAGCTGCGATAGCTGCGTCTACCTTCTTGATGAAGGTACGCACCATTGAGCGACGGCTTGCGTTATGCTTGCGGCGTTTCTCAGACTGTACGGCGCGTTTCTTAGCTGATTTGATATTAGCCAAGGTCCAACTCCCAAATATATTCTATTGAGGACAATTCAAAGGCCGAGGAATATGCCCTTTTAGCCTTCGTTTGTCAATGGATTTGTGCAAATAAGCGCCGTTTGTACAGGCGGCACTCGCTACGTTGTGATGGCGCAGGATTTTACCAGCTTCGCTCTTGGGAATACAGTGTTTCGCGAGAAAATTCGCCAATGTTTTGCCGCGGCGGGCGCAAGCCGTTGGCTGCGGTCGAGAATCGGCCCGGCGGCGCCGGATAAACTGCGGCGAAGCCGTTTCACGCGCAGATTATCTCCGGTATGGTGTGTCTATTACATAAAGGCACCAATCGCGGGTTAACCTTACCGGCTGTACAAGGTATAATCCGCCGATTTCCACTGTTTTGAGCCAGCTATGGAGCTAATTCGCGGCATTCACAATATCCGGGCGCGCCACCATGGTTGCGTGCTCACCATCGGCAACTTTGACGGCGTGCATCGCGGTCATCAGGCGTTGCTGGAGCAGTTGAAGCAACAAGGGCAACGCCTCGGGCTGCCGGTGATGGTCATGATCTTTGAGCCGCAGCCGCTGGAGATGTTCGCCGCAGACAAGGCGCCGGCCCGCTTGACGCGCCTGCGCGACAAGGCCAACTACCTGGCGCAGGCGGGCGTCGATTACCTGCTCTGCGTCAAGTTCGATCCGCGTTTTGCCGCCAACACCGCGCAGGCGTTCGTCGCCGAGCTGCTGGTGGAAAAGCTGGGCGTCAAATTCCTGATGGTGGGGGATGATTTTCGCTTTGGCGCCGGGCGCCAGGGCGATTTTCCGCTATTGCAGCAGGCCGAAAAAGAGTACGGCTTCGAGGTGGTCAGCACCCCGACCTTCCGCGAAGGCGATCGGCGCATCAGCAGCACCGCGATCCGCACCGCGCTGAGCGAGGACGATCTGCCGCTGGCGGAGACCCTGCTGGGCCACCCGTACAGCATCTCCGGGCGCGTGGTGCATGGCGACGAGCTGGGCCGCACCATCGGCTTCCCGACCGCCAACCTGCCGCTCAAGCGCCTGGTGGCGCCGGTGAAAGGGGTGTATGCGGTGGAAGTGTACGGCCTGGGGCCGCAGCCGCTGCCGGGCGTGGCCAATATCGGTACGCGCCCGACCGTCGCCGGCGTGCGCCAGCAGCTGGAAGTGCATCTGCTGGATGTCACAATGGATCTTTACGGGCGCCATATTGAGGTGGTGCTCCGCGCAAAATTGCGCAATGAACAGCGGTTTGCTTCGCTCGATGCCCTGAAGCAGCAAATCGCCAATGATGTGGTGACGGCCCGGAAGTTCTTCGGGCTACAGACACCGGTTTAATCTCTATAGCCGAAAACGGAACCGAGAATCTAATGAGTGACTACAAGAATACCCTGAACTTGCCGGAAACAGGGTTCCCGATGCGCGGCGATCTCGCCAAGCGCGAACCTGGCATGCTGCAACGTTGGTATGAACAGGATCTGTACGGGATTATTCGTACTGCCAAAAAGGGCAAAAAAACCTTCATTTTGCATGACGGCCCTCCGTATGCGAACGGCAGCATTCACATTGGTCACTCGGTTAACAAGATTCTCAAAGACATTATCATCAAGTCGAAAGGGATGGCCGGCTTCGACTCGCCTTATGTGCCGGGTTGGGACTGCCACGGCCTGCCGATCGAACTGAAGGTTGAACAGCTGTACGGCAAGCCGGGCGAGAAGCTGACGGCGGCCGAGTTCCGCCAGAAGTGCCGCGAGTACGCGGCCGAACAGGTTGAAGGCCAGAAAAAGGACTTCATCCGCCTGGGCGTGCTGGGCGACTGGGATCGTCCGTACCTGACCATGGACTTCAAAACCGAAGCCAACATCATCCGCGCGCTGGGCAAGATCATCAGCAACGGCCACCTGCTGAAAGGCGCCAAGCCGGTTCACTGGTGCACCGACTGCGGATCGTCGCTGGCGGAAGCGGAAGTGGAGTATTACGACAAGACTTCGCCGTCGATCGACGTGACTTTCCATGCGGCCGACGCGGCTGCCGTGGCGGCCAAGTTCGGCGTGAGCAACTTCAGCGGCGCCATCTCCCTGGTTATCTGGACCACCACCCCGTGGACACTGCCGGCCAACCGCGCGATCTCGCTGCACCCGGACTTCACCTATCAGCTGGTGCAGGTTGACGGCCAGTGCCTGATCCTGGCGGCCGAATTGGTGGAAAGCGTGATGAAACGCGCCGGCATCACCGAATGGACGGTGCTGGGCAGCTGCAAAGGCGCCGATCTGGAGCTGCTGCGCTTCAAACACCCGTTTATGGGCTTCGACGTGCCGGCCATTATGGGCGAGCACGTGACGCTGGACGCCGGTACCGGTGCGGTGCATACCGCAGGTGGCCACGGTCCGGATGACTTCGTCATCAGCCAAAAATACGGTCTGGAGATCGCCAACCCGGTAGGGCCGAACGGCTGCTACCTGACCGGTACCCATCCGCTGCTGGACGGCAAGTTCGTCTTCAAGGCCAACGATCTGATCGTCGACCTGCTGCGTGAGAAAGGTGCGCTGCTGCACGTCGAGAAGTTCCTGCACAGCTACCCGTGCTGCTGGCGCCACAAGACGCCGATCATCTTCCGCGCCACGCCGCAATGGTTCATCAGCATGGATCAGAAAGGCCTGCGTCAGCAGTCGCTGGAAGAGATCAAAGGCGTGCAGTGGATCCCGGATTGGGGCCAGGCGCGCATCGAAATGATGGTGGCCAACCGCCCGGACTGGTGCATCTCGCGTCAGCGCACCTGGGGCGTGCCGATGTCGCTGTTCGTGCATAAAGAAACCGAGCAGCTGCACCCGCGCAGCGTTGAGCTGATGGAAGAAGTGGCCAAGCGCGTCGAGCAAGACGGCATTCAGGCCTGGTGGGATCTGGACGCGGCCGACATCCTCGGCGCGGACGCCGCCGACTACGTGAAAGTGCCGGATACGCTGGACGTGTGGTTCGACTCCGGTTCCACCCACGCTTCGGTGGTCGACGTGCGTCCTGAGTTCCACGGCCACAGCGCCGACATGTATCTGGAAGGCTCCGACCAACACCGCGGCTGGTTCATGTCATCGCTGATGATCTCCACCGCGATGAAAGGCAAGGCGCCTTATAAAGAAGTGCTGACCCACGGCTTCACCGTTGACGGCCAGGGCCGCAAGATGTCCAAGTCGATCGGCAACACCGTCAGCCCGCAGGACGTGATGAACAAGCTGGGCGGCGACATTCTGCGTCTGTGGGTGGCGTCGACCGATTACACCGGCGAGATTGCGGTGTCCGACGAGATCCTCAAGCGTTCCGCCGACTCTTATCGCCGCATCCGCAACACCGCGCGCTTCCTGCTGGCCAACCTGAACGGGTTCGAGCCGAGCACCGATTGCGTGGCGCCGGAAGACATGGTGGTGCTGGATCGCTGGGCGGTCGGCCGTGCGCTGGCGGCGCAGCAGGATATCGAGCAGGCTTACGCCAACTACGATTTCCATGAAGTGGTGCAGCGTCTGATGCAGTTCTGCTCGGTCGAGATGGGCTCCTTCTACCTGGATATCATCAAGGATCGTCAGTACACCGCGAAGAGCGACAGCGTCGCCCGCCGCAGCTGCCAGACCGCGCTGTATCACATCGTGGAAGCGCTGGTGCGCTGGATGGCGCCGATCATGTCGTTCACTGCGGACGAGATCTGGGGCTTCATGCCGGGCAAGCGCGCGCAGTACGTGTTCACCGAAGAGTGGTACGACGGCCTGTTCGGGCTGGCGGAAGGCGAGCCGATGAACGACGCTTTCTGGGCGGAGCTGCTGAAAGTGCGCGGCGAAGTGAACAAGGTGCTGGAGCAGGCGCGTGCCGACAAACGCCTCGGCGGTTCGCTGGAAGCGGCGGTAACGCTGTATGCCGACAGCGAGCTGGCGGCGCGCCTGAACAGCCTGCAGGATGAGCTGCGCTTCGTGCTGCTGACCTCTGCGGCAAGCGTGGCGCCATTGGCGGAGGCGCCGGCCGACGCGCAGGCTTCCGAGCTGCTGAAAGGGCTGAAGATCGCCTTCAGCACGGCACCGGGTGAGAAGTGCCCGCGCTGCTGGCATTACACCACCGATATCGGCCTGGTGGCGGAGCACGCAGACATCTGCGGCCGCTGTGTGAGCAACGTCGCCGGTGACGGCGAGAAGCGTAACTTTGCCTGAGAACTCGCGCCTGATGAGTAAATCAATTTGTTCGACCGGCCTGCGTTGGCTGTGGGTTGTGGTGGCGGTGCTGGCGCTGGATTTCGGCAGCAAGCAGTGGATCCTCGCTAACTTTACGCTGGGGCAGTCCCAGCCGTTGATCCCGTCGTTCAACCTGTTTTACGCGCGCAACTACGGCGCCGCGTTCAGCTTCCTCGCCGATCACGGCGGCTGGCAGCGCTGGTTCTTCGCCGGCATCGCCATCGCCATCGTTGCGGTGCTGCTGGTGATGATGTACCGCAGTGCGGCGCAGCAGAAGCTGAACAACATCGCCTACGCCTTTATCATCGGCGGGGCGCTGGGCAATCTGTTCGACCGCCTGTGGCACGGTTTCGTGGTCGATTTCATCGACTTCTACGTCGGTGACTGGCACTACCCGACCTTCAATCTGGCGGACAGCTTTATCTGCGTGGGCGCGGCGATGATCGTGCTGGAAGGTTTCCTGTCGCCGGCGAACAAAAGCGCAAAGAGTAAAGGTGAGTAATATGACGGCTCAGGTTATCAGTGACAGCGCGGTGCTGGTTCACTTTACGCTGAAACTGGAAGACGGTTCGACCGCCGAATCCACCCGCAGCAGCGGCAAGCCGGCGCTGTTCCGCCTCGGGGACGGCAGCCTGTCGGCACCGCTGGAAGCGCAGCTGCTTGGCCTGCGCGCGGGCGACAAATGCGCCTTTACCCTGCAGCCGGAAGCGGCGTTCGGCGCGGAGAACCCGGATCTGGTTCAGTTCTTCTCGCGCCGCGACTTCGCGGAAACCGGCGTGCCGGACGTGGGCACCATCATGCTGTTTACCGCCATCGACGGCAGTGAAATGCCGGGCGTGGTGCGCGCGGTGGCGGAAGATTCGATCACCGTCGATTTCAACCATCCGCTGGCGGGCCATCCGGTGACCTTCGATATCGAAGTGCTGGAGATCGATCCGCAGCAGGAGGAGATGCATGCAAATATTGCTGGCTAACCCGCGCGGCTTCTGCGCCGGGGTTGATCGTGCGATCAGCATCGTGGAACGCGCGCTGGAGCTGTATGGCGCGCCGATCTACGTGCGGCATGAAGTGGTGCACAACCGCTACGTGGTCGACAGCCTGCGTGAGCGCGGCGCGGTGTTTATCGAAGAGATCGCGGAAGTGCCGGACGGCTCTATCCTGATCTTCTCGGCGCACGGCGTTTCTCAGGCGGTGCGTGCCGAAGCCAAGGCGCGCGATCTGACCATGCTGTTCGACGCCACTTGCCCGCTGGTGACCAAGGTGCATATGGAAGTAGCGCGCGCCAGCCGCCGCGGCACCGAAGCGATCCTGATCGGCCACGCCGGGCACCCGGAGGTGGAAGGCACCATGGGCCAGTACAGCAACCCGCAGGGTGGCATGTACCTGGTCGAATCGCCGGAAGACGTGTGGAAGCTGCAGGTGAAAGACGAAAACAACCTGTGCTTCATGACGCAGACCACGCTGTCGGTGGATGATACCTCGGACGTGATCGACGCCTTGCGTCAGCGTTTCCCGAAAATTATCGGGCCACGTAAGGATGATATCTGCTACGCCACCACCAACCGTCAGGAAGCGGTGCGCAACCTGGCCGGCGATGCGGACGTGGTGCTGGTGGTGGGGTCGAAGAACTCCTCCAACTCCAACCGTCTGGCGGAACTGGCGCAGCGCGTCGGCAAACCGGCTTATCTGATCGACTCGGCGGCGGATATTCAGGAAAGCTGGCTGAGCGAAGCGCGCAATATCGGCGTTACCGCCGGCGCCTCGGCACCGGACGTGCTGGTGCAGGAGGTGATCTCTCGCCTGAAAGCGCTGGGTGGCCTGGACGTGCATGAAATCAGCGGGCGTGAAGAGAACATCGTGTTTGAAGTGCCTAAAGAGCTGCGCGTGGACGTTCGTCAGATCGACTGACATGCGCCGGCGGATGACAACGGGGAGCTTAGGCTTCCCGTTTTTTTTGGAAAGCGCGCCGCGTAAAAAAATAATATTCCATGCATATTCAAATTTTCTGCTAACTAAAGTCAAATTTATTCTGAGTATTTGAAATAACGTCGATGTGATTAATTATATAGGCTGGCGAAAAGTCATTAATAAAAATATCATTAGGCTGCAATCTAAATGGGGCCCGGTGTTGGCAAGGTGATTACAATAATTACAATAATAGATGTTGCAGATGTTTCTTATTTTATTCCTGCCGAATATGTTCTACGGGGCTTAATCCCTTCTCCTGCAAATAGAGTTTCATATGTTCAAGCAATCGTCTGACTTTTAATGGCTGGATCTCCCTGCGCGGCATAATGGCATAGCAATTAATTTCCGGTAACCGCCAATCGGGCAATATTTCAATCAGCTCGCCGCTGCGCAATTCACGTTCAACGTTGGCGAAGAAATTGCGAATGATACCCTTGCCGGTCAGCGCCAACTCCTTCATCGCCATACCGCTGTTGGTGAACAAGCGCCCGGTCATACGCATGCGGTGTTCACCGCCGTTGCGATGGATCAGGCGGACAAACTGCGGGTTGCCGAGCGGCGTAAAGGTGACCCATTGGTGGTGCGTCAGCGCCTGTGGCGAATCCGGCACGCCGTGATGCGCCAGGTAGGCCGGCGAGGCGCACAGCACTTCGCGGCAGCGCGCCAGCCGCGTGGAAACGTAGCTGGAGTCGGCCAGCACGCCGCCGCGTATCGCCAGATCGATGCGCTGCGTGATGAGATCTATCTTCTCATCGTGAATTTCCAGCCGCAGCGTGAGACGGGGATGTTCGTCGAGAAAACTTTGCAGCGCCGGCACCAGATAGTGAGTGGCGAATTCGGTGGAGGTGGCGACGCGCAGCTCACCGACCAGTTCGCCGCGCAGTGCGGCGATCCGTTGTTGGCCACGTTCGGCGGCGTGGATCATCAGCAGGCAATCTTCATAAAAGCACAATCCGGCTTCGGTCAGACTCAATGAGCGCGTCGAGCGCAGCAGTAATTGAATGCCCAGATGTTCTTCCAACTGGCGAATATGCTGGCTGACGGCGGAAGTCGTCATGCCCAATTCTTTTGCCGCCATGCTGAATGCGCCGCAATCGACCACTTTTGAGAAAATGGCCATGCGTTTTAAAATATTGCTCATAGTTTGTTAAGCACAACTTAACCAAGATTGTGAATTATACGGGCTAATAATATAGCACTATCTCTTCTATATTGCCTGGAGCACATAAACGCCGGGCTGATTATTATTTCGCAGAGTTTTTTCTCTTTTTGATAAATCTTATTGCGCTTATCAATAATGCACCCGCGCCACATCGCAACAGGAGCTCATTGTGGACAGCGCTCAGAAAGAAGAAATATCGTTAAAAATCCTACGTGAATTATTGCAATACCGCCGCCGCTTCCCCGGCGACGATACCTCGATTGCCGAAGAAGAACGGCGGGTCACTCAGGTGCAATTGCCGCGCATTCGGGCATTCATTGAAAACGAGCAACGTATCGAATTCGTGCTGCCGGCCTTTCCCACCAAGTCGCCCAACACCAACAAGGTGATCGGCGCGGTGCCGGACATGGCGGAGCGGCTGTCGCTGATCTTCCTCAACTCGCTGTGCCAGCGCATTCAACTCTATTACCCGCCGGGGGCGCATATCGTTATCTGCTCCGACGGCCACGTGTTCGGCGATCTGATCCGCGTCAGCGATGAAGCGATCAACCACTATCAGCGTGAGATTGAAAGCCTGCTGCATGAAGTGGGCGCGACGCACCTGAGCGTGTTCAACCTCGGCGACGTCAAAGGCCTGGCGGAACATACCGATGATTACGATCTGCTGCGCCGGCTGTTGGTGGAGGGCTATGCCGAATCGGAAGAGGCGATCAAGCAACAGCTGATGCAGGACGAACAGGGCCTCTTGCTGTACCGCGCCATCACGCGCTTCCTGTATGAAGACAGCCAGCTGCCGGGCTACAGCGGTTCCAACGCCGCGCTGCAGAAAGACGCCAAACAACGTGCCTGCGGCGTGATCCAGCGCAGCTGGGCCTGGGGCAACCTGCTGGCGCAGCATTTTCCGGCGGCGATCCGCCTGTCGATTCACCCGCAGCCGGCCGACAGCCTGAAAATGGGCATCCACATGATGCCGACCAAAGACGACTGGCTGACGCCGTGGCACGGCGTGGCGGCCAACGTGAACGGCCAGTTCGTGCTGATGAAGCGTAAAGACGCGCAGAGCCTGGACGGCGAACTGGTGGAGATCCGCGGCACGCCGAGCCATTACCTGATCGAACAACCGCAGATGGCCTGAGGCCGTGGCGGGCTTTTGCGCCCGAAATCCTGGCGGGCGCGTTTTTGACGGCACGTTGCCGTGTGAGCAGCACATTCGATGCAAGGAGAATCACCGATGAACAACCAACCGCTTAATTGCCATATTCAACCGAATACCCCGTTTGGCGCGATCCTGACGCCGCAGCATCCGGGGCAAAAGATCGGCGAGCTGCCGGTGGCGGCGCTGCGGGCGCTGGCGCAGGAACACCACTTGCTGGTGCTGCGCGGATTCGACTCGGGTTTCAGCGAGGCGGAAGTTCTGACTCGCTACGCTGAGCAGTGGGGCGAGATCATGATGTGGCCGTTCGGCGCGGTGCTGGACGTGAAGGAGCATCCGGACGCCAAGGATCATATCTTCGACAGCAGCTACGTCCCGCTGCACTGGGATGGCATGTATAAGCCGACCATCCCCGAGTTCCAGCTGTTCCACTGCGTGGCGGCGCCGTCGCCGGACGAAGGCGGATGCACCACCTTCGTCGACACCACGCGGCTGTTGGCCAATGCGGACGAAGCGCTGCTGGATCAGTGGCTGTCGATCTCGATCACCTACCGCATCAAGCAAGTGGTGCATTACGGCGGCGAAGTCTGTTCGCCGCTGGTGGTGCAGCACCCGAACGGCAGGGGCTTAATCATGCGCTACAATGAACCGCCGACGGAAGGAAAAAAATTCCTCAATCAACATGCGCTGGAATACCACGGCGTGCCGGAACACCAGCAGGAACAGTTCCACCACACTCTGCAGCAGCACCTGTACGATCCGCGTCACTATTATGCCCACCAATGGCAACAGGGCGACGTGGTGGTGGCGGACAACTTCTCGCTGCTGCATGGCCGTGAGGGCTTTACCGCCCGTTCCGCGCGTCATTTGCAGCGCGTGCATATTCAGAGCAACCCGGTGTGTGCCAATCTGGCGCTGAAGCCGGCCAACGCAGAAGCGTAAAGGAGCATTATGGCAAGGATACTGATGGCGGCGGTCGCCACTCCGGGGCACGTCTACCCGATGTTAGCCATCGCTCGCCACCTGATTGCCCAAGGGCATCAGGTGCGGGTGATGACCGGCGCGCTGTTTCGCGAACGCGCCGAGGCGGCGGGCGCGAGCTTCGTGCCGTTCGACGCGCAGGTGGATTTCGATTACCGCCACCTGGAAGAGCACTTCCCCGAGCGCGCCGCGCTGCCGCCGGGCAATGCGCAGATGGCGCTGGCGCTGAAGGATTTCTTCGCCGCGCCGATCCCGTTGCTGGATCGGCAGCTGCGTGCGGCCATCGCCGCCGAAAAGACCGATCTGCTGATGGTGGAGAACTGCTTCTACGGCGTGCTGCCGCTGCTGCAGTCCGCTGAGCGGCCGCCGGTCTTCGGTATCGGCGTTACGCCGCTGTCGTATTCTTCGCGCGATGCTATTTTTTATGGCCCGCGTATCCCGCCGGCGCTGCTGCCGCAGGCGTTGACCCGTGAGCAACTGGTGGATGAGGAAACGCGCGTGCTGATCGATGACGTGCAGCAGAGCTTCGATGCGGCGCTGCTGCAGGCGGGCGGGCGGGCGCTGGATCGCCCGTTCACCGACGCGCTGATCGGCGGCTGCGAGCGTTTCCTGCAGCTGGCTACCACGGCGCTGGAATATGAGCGTGACGATCTGCCGAGCGGCGTGCGATTCGTCGGCCCGCTGCGCAGCGGCGGCCAGCCAGCGGCGGAAGAGACGCTGTGGGAGGCGGACGATCGTCGGCCGCTGGTGATCGTGTCTCAGGGCACGCTGGCCAATGTCGATCTGCATCAGCTGATCGTGCCGACGCTGCAAGCGCTGGCGCATCTGCCGGTGCGGGTGCTGGCCACCACCGGCGGACGGGCGACGGAAGGGCTGATGGACGCGCTGCCGGGCAATGCCAGAGTGCGGGAGTTTATCTCCTTCGAACGCTGGCTGCCGGAGACGGCGCTGCTGATCACCAACGGCGGTTACGGCTCGATCAACTATGCGCTGGACAGCGGCGTGCCGCTGATCGTCGCCGGCACCGGCGAGGACAAGCTGGAGGCGGCCGCGCGCGTGGTGGCCGCTGGCTGCGGCATCAGCCTGCACACCAGCACGCCAAGCGCCGAACAGATCCTGGCGGCGGCGACGCGCATTCTGCAGCAGCCGATCTATCGGCAACGTGCGGCGCTGGTGCGTGAGGACTATGCCCGCCACGACGGGCTGACGGCGATCGCCAACGAAGTGGCCGCCATTACCGCCTGACCTCGCCGTTCTTCCTTCCCCAGGCGCCGTTTTCGGCGCCTTTTTTCCGCATTTTTTTGCCATGGAAACTGCATGATTATGTACAATCGTCGCAGGCCGCCAAATCGGTTGAATGTTAATCTCACGACAGCGCCGCTGATGAAAGCGGGGGAATATCATAATTTTCTAATTATGAAATGAATCCTCTGGCGACGCTGAAGCGGGGCGGTTACCCTGAATCGATAGCCTAATAGGACAGGCGTCAAATCAAGAAGAGAGCAAGCATGAGTGATACACAAATCCGCATTGCGATTGCGGGCGCCGGCGGCCGGATGGGCCGTCAGTTGATCCAGGCGGTGCAGCAGGCGGAAGGCGTGGTATTGGGGGCGGCGCTGTCGCGCCCGGGTTCCAGCCTGATCGGCGTCGACGCCGGTGAGCTGGCGGGCATTGGCGCGCTGGGCGTCAAGGTGAGCGACAGTCTGGAGAAGGTGGCGAACGAGTTCGATATTTTGATCGACTTCACCCGCCCGGAAAGCACCCGGGGCTACCTGGATTTTTGCGTGGCGCACCACAAGGCGATGGTGATTGGCACTACCGGCTTCGATGACGCCGGCAAGCAGGCGATCCGCGATGCGGCGCAGCATATCGGCATCGTGTTCGCCGCCAACTTCAGCGTCGGCGTCAACCTGGTGCTGAAACTGCTGGAGAAGGCCGCGCAGGTGATGGGCGACTATACCGATATCGAAATCGTTGAGGCGCACCACCGCCACAAAGTGGATGCGCCGTCGGGCACGGCGTTGGCCATGGGCGAAGCGATCGCCGGCGCGCTGGGGCGCGATCTGAAAAGCTGCGCGGTCTATGCGCGCGAAGGCCATACCGGCGAGCGCGATCCGAAAAGCATCGGCTTTGCCACCATTCGCGCCGGCGACATCGTTGGCGAGCACACCGCGATGTTCGCCGACATCGGTGAACGGGTGGAAATCACCCATAAAGCCTCTAGCCGTATGACTTTTGCCAGCGGCGCGGTGCGCGCGGCTTCCTGGTTACATAACCGTGATAAAGGTCTGTTTGATATGCGCGACGTGTTGAATTTGGACCAATTATAATTGATTTGCATACCATCGTGATGTGGTTGTATTGATCATAATGCTATGATAATCGGACAATAAATTTATTGTCCTTTTTTTTAACATGAAAAATGAAGTGTTGGTGTGTTTTTGTTGTCGTGATTGTTATTTATCGATGATTATCTCGCTAATCACTCCGTTTTCATCCACCAGATCCCATTTCAGCGTCTTTTTAAGCCCATTCTGGCGCCATTTTCCGTCATTCAGCTTCGCAACCGTTTTCTAGCCTCGGTTTTCTGTGTTTTTATCGACGCTCAAGCCTCATGAGCGCCGAGAACTGCAAAAATAAAACAAAAAACGGCAGTTTGGGTAGACAAGCCGGGCACTCATCATTAAAATGCGCCCAATTTGCCAAAAATTGGCCTCGCGGACGGTTTTTGCATTGATTTAGATCGCGATATCTGAATTAATATGCAAATATTGTGATTGATTATTCCTCGGAGGATGTTTTGATAAAGTCAGCGCTATTGGTTCTGGAAGACGGAACCCAATTCCACGGTCGGGCCATCGGGGCAGAGGGAACGGCAGTGGGGGAAGTGGTCTTCAATACGTCGATGACCGGTTATCAAGAAATCCTCACTGATCCTTCCTATTCCCGCCAGATCGTTACTCTTACTTATCCTCATATCGGCAATGTCGGCACCAATGCTTCCGACGAAGAATCCTCCGCAGTACACGCCCAAGGCCTCGTCATTCGTGACCTCCCGCTGATCGCCAGCAACTACCGCAACGAAGAAAGCCTGTCCGACTACCTCAAGCGTCACAACATCGTGGCGATCGCCGATATCGATACCCGTAAATTAACCCGCCTGCTGCGCGAGAAGGGCGCCCAGAACGGCTGCATCATCGCCGCCGACTCGCCGGACGCCGCGCTGGCCCTGGCCAAGGCGCAAGGTTTCCCGGGGTTGAAGGGCATGGATCTGGCGAAAGAGGTCACCACCCAAGAGGCTTACAGCTGGCAGCAAGGCAGCTGGACGCTTGAAGGCGACCTGCCCGAAGCCAAAACCGCCGCGGAGTTGCCGTTCCACGTGGTGGCTTACGACTACGGCGCCAAGCGCAACATCCTGCGCATGCTGGTGGATCGCGGCTGCCGCCTGACCGTGGTGCCGGCGCAGACCCCGGCCGACGACGTGCTGAAAATGAATCCGGACGGCATCTTCCTGTCCAACGGCCCGGGCGACCCGGAGCCGTGCGACTACGCCATCGCCGCCATCAAACAGTTCCTGGAAACCGACATCCCGGTGTTCGGCATCTGCCTGGGCCACCAGCTGCTGGCGCTGGCCAGCGGGGCGAAAACCATGAAGATGAAGCTCGGCCACCACGGCGGCAACCACCCGGTGAAGGATCTGGACAACAACACCGTGATGATCACCGCGCAGAACCACGGCTTCGCCGTCGATGAAAACAACCTGCCGGCGAACCTGCGCGTCACGCACAAATCGCTGTTCGACCACACGGTGCAGGGCATTCACCGCACCGACAAGGCGGCGTTCAGCTTCCAGGGTCACCCGGAAGCCAGCCCAGGCCCGCACGATGCCGCGCCGCTGTTCGATCACTTTATCGAACTGATTGAGACTTACCGTTCTAACGCCAAATAATCAGGAGCAGTAAAAAAATGCCAAAACGTACAGACATAAAAAGCATCCTGATCCTCGGCGCTGGCCCGATCGTTATCGGCCAGGCGTGTGAGTTCGACTACTCGGGTGCCCAGGCGTGTAAAGCGCTGCGCGAAGAGGGTTACCGCGTCATTCTGGTCAACTCCAACCCGGCGACCATCATGACCGACCCGGAAATGGCCGACGCGACCTACATCGAGCCGATCCACTGGGAAGTGGTGCGCAAGATCATCGAAAAAGAGCGCCCGGATGCGGTGCTGCCGACCATGGGCGGCCAGACGGCGCTGAACTGCGCGCTGGAGCTGGAGCGTCAGGGCGTGCTGGCCGAGTTCGGCGTGACCATGATCGGCGCCACCGCCGATGCGATCGACAAGGCCGAAGACCGTCGCCGTTTCGACGTGGCGATGAAGAAAATCGGTCTGGATACCGCGCGTTCCGGCATTGCGCACACCATGGAAGAAGCGCTGGCGGTCGCCGCTGACGTCGGCTTCCCGTGCATCATCCGCCCTTCCTTTACCATGGGCGGCACCGGCGGCGGCATCGCCTACAACCGCGAAGAGTTCGAAGAGATCTGCGAACGTGGCCTGGATCTGTCGCCGACCAACGAGCTGCTGATCGATGAATCGCTGATCGGTTGGAAAGAGTACGAGATGGAGGTAGTGCGCGATAAGAACGACAACTGCATCATCGTCTGCTCCATCGAAAACTTCGACGCCATGGGCATCCACACCGGCGACTCGATCACCGTCGCACCGGCGCAGACCCTGACCGACAAGGAATACCAAATCATGCGCAACGCCTCGATGGCGGTGCTGCGTGAGATCGGCGTGGAAACCGGCGGCTCCAACGTGCAGTTCTCGGTCAACCCGAAAACCGGCCGCCTGATCGTTATCGAAATGAACCCGCGCGTGTCGCGCTCTTCGGCGCTGGCGTCGAAAGCCACCGGCTTCCCTATCGCCAAGATCGCCGCCAAGCTGGCGGTGGGTTACACCCTCGATGAGCTGATGAACGACATCACCGGCGGCCGCACCCCGGCATCGTTCGAACCGTCCATCGACTACGTCGTGACCAAGATCCCGCGCTTCAACTTCGAGAAGTTCGCCGGCGCCAACGACCGTCTGACCACCCAGATGAAATCGGTCGGCGAAGTGATGGCCATCGGCCGCACCCAGCAGGAGTCGCTGCAAAAAGCGCTGCGCGGCCTGGAAGTGGGCGCCACCGGCTTCGACCCGAAAGTGAGCCTGGACGATCCGGAAGCGCTGACCAAAATCCGCCGCGAGCTGAAAGACGCCGGCTCTGACCGCATCTGGTACATCGCCGACGCCTTCCGCGCCGGTCTGTCGGTTGACGGCGTCTTCAACCTGACCAACATCGACCGCTGGTTCCTGGTGCAGATTGAAGAGCTGGTGCGCCTGGAAGAGCAGGTGGCCGACGCGGGCATCAACGGCCTGAACAAAGCGTTCCTGCGTACCCTGAAGCGCAAGGGCTTCGCCGACGCGCGTCTGGCCAAGCTGGCCGGCGTCGCCGAGAGCGAAATTCGCAAGCTGCGCCACAGCCACGGCCTGCATCCGGTGTACAAGCGCGTGGATACCTGCGCGGCGGAATTCGCCACCGACACCGCCTACATGTACTCCACCTATGAAGAAGAGTGCGAGTCCAACCCGACCAACGACCGGCCGAAAGTGATGGTGCTGGGCGGCGGGCCGAACCGTATCGGCCAGGGCATCGAGTTCGACTACTGCTGCGTGCACGCCTCGCTGGCGCTGCGCGAAGACGGCTACGAGACCATCATGGTCAACTGCAACCCGGAAACCGTCTCCACCGACTACGACACCTCCGACCGTCTGTATTTCGAGCCGGTAACGCTGGAAGACGTGCTGGAAATCGTGCGCATCGAGAAGCCGAAGGGCGTGATCGTGCAGTACGGCGGCCAGACCCCGCTGAAGCTGG
Source organism: Serratia sarumanii (assembly GCF_029962605.1). NCBI lineage: Bacteria > Pseudomonadati > Pseudomonadota > Gammaproteobacteria > Enterobacterales > Yersiniaceae > Serratia > Serratia sarumanii. The sequence goes on from NZ_CP124750.1 coordinate 694,206, forward strand.
CGCGTGAGCTGGAAGCCGCGGGCGTGCCGATCATCGGCACCAGCCCGGACGCCATCGACCGCGCCGAAGACCGCGAGCGCTTCCAGCAGGCGGTTAACCGTCTGGGCCTGAAGCAGCCGGCCAACGCCACCGTCACCGCCATCGAGCAGGCGGTGGAGAAGGCGGCGGGCATCGGCTATCCGCTGGTGGTACGCCCTTCCTACGTGCTGGGCGGCCGGGCGATGGAAATCGTCTATGACGAAACCGACCTGCGCCGTTACTTCCAGACTGCGGTCAGCGTGTCCAACGATGCGCCGGTGCTGCTGGACCGCTTCCTGGACGACGCGGTGGAAGTGGACGTCGACGCCATCTGCGACGGCGAGCGCGTGCTGATTGGCGGCATCATGGAGCACATCGAGCAGGCGGGCGTGCACTCCGGCGACTCCGCGTGTTCGCTGCCGGCGTACACCCTGAGCCAGGAAATTCAGGACGTGATGCGTCGCCAGGTGGAAAAACTGGCGTTCGAGCTGCAGGTACGCGGCCTGATGAACGTGCAGTTCGCGGTGAAAGACAACGAAGTCTACCTGATTGAAGTCAACCCGCGCGCCGCGCGCACCGTGCCGTTCGTCTCCAAAGCGACCGGCGTGCCGTTGGCCAAGGTGGCCGCGCGCGTAATGGCGGGCAAAACGCTGGTCGAGCAGGGCGTGACCGAAGAAATTATCCCGCCGTACTACTCGGTGAAAGAAGTGGTGCTGCCGTTCAACAAATTCCCGGGCGTCGACCCGATTCTGGGGCCGGAAATGCGCTCTACCGGGGAAGTGATGGGCGTGGGCCGCACCTTTGCGGAAGCCTTCTCCAAAGCGATGCTGGGCAGCAACTCGGGCATGAAGAAGCAGGGCCGCGCGCTGCTGTCGGTGCGTGAAGGCGACAAGGCTCGCGTGGTCGATTTGGCCGCCAGCCTGCTGAAGCAAGGCTTCGAGCTGGACGCCACCCACGGCACCGCGGTGGTGCTGGGCGAAGCGGGCATCAACCCGCGCTTGGTCAACAAGGTGCACGAAGGGCGTCCGCACATTCAGGATCGTATCAAGAACGGTGAGTACACCTACATCGTCAACACCACGGCCGGTCGTCAGGCGATTGAGGACTCCAAGCTGATTCGCCGCAGCGCCCTGCAGTACAAGGTGCACTACGACACCACGTTGAACGGCGGCTTCGCCACCGCGATGGCGCTGAAAGCGGATCCGACCGAGCAGGTGACGTCGGTGCAGGAAATGCACGCGCGCATCGGCAAGTAACCGCGCGATAACGCTACGCCAGGGGCGCTGCAGTTCAATGCAGCGCCCTTTTTTTATTCAGCGAATTTGTCGGCAGGCGTTAAAAATTTCCGCTATCAATCAGTGGGCAAACTGTCACCCTGTGTGATTGGTATATGCTTGGTGTATTGGCAAGGAACGAAGGAACGACGATAACAATGATTCTGATAATTTACGCTCACCCGTATCCCCGGCATTCGCATGCCAATCAGCGCCTGCTGCAGGCGGTGAGGGATCTCCCCGAGGTAGAGGTGCGCTCGCTGTATGAGCTGTACCCCGATTTCAATATCGATATCAACGCCGAGCAGCGGGCGCTGGAGCGCGCCGACCTGGTGGTGCTGCAGCATCCGATGCAGTGGTACAGCTTCCCGCCGCTGTTGAAGCTGTGGATCGACAAAGTGCTGGAGCACGGCTGGGCCTACGGCCACGACGGCAACGCGCTGGTGGGTAAAGACTGCCTGTGGGCGGTGACCAGCGGCGGCGACGAGCACCACTTCGAGCTGGGCGACTTTCCCAACTTTGCTGCGCTGGCGCAGCCGCTGCAGGCCACGGCGATCTACTGCGGCATGAACTGGCAACCCTATTTTGCCGTACATAATACTTTTACCTGCAACGAACCGGCGCTGCTCGCCGCCGGCGAAGCCTACCGGCAGCGGTTGGTCGACTATCTGATGGAACATGCCGAAGCGGAAACTCGGGAGGCCAGCCATGGATAATCACCACATGATGATCGAGGGGCTGATCTACCTCGGCTCCGCCGCGCTGTTCGTGCCGATCGCGGTGCGTCTGGGGCTGGGCTCGGTGCTCGGCTACCTGATCGCCGGCTGCATCATTGGCCCCTGGGGGCTGAAGCTGGTGTCGGACGCCGAATCGATCCTGACCTTCGCCGAGATCGGCGTGGTGCTGATGCTGTTTATCATCGGCCTGGAGCTGGATCCCAAGCGGCTGTGGACGCTGCGCGCCTCGGTGTTCGGCGGCGGCAGCATTCAGATGGTGGGCTGCGGCCTGGTGTTGAGCGCCTTCTGTTACTTCCTCGGCCTCAACTGGAAGGTGGCGCTGCTGATCGGCCTGACGCTGGCCCTCTCATCCACCGCCATTGCCATGCAGGCGATGAGCGAACGCAATTTGACGCCGTCGCCGATCGGCCGCAGCGCGTTTGCGGTGCTGCTGTTCCAGGATATCGCGGCGATCCCGCTGGTGGCGATGATCCCGCTGCTGGCCAGCAGCGGCGCCACCACCACGCTGGGCGCTTTCGTGCTGTCGGCGGCCAAGGTGGTGGGCGCGTTGACGATGGTGGTGCTGCTCGGCCGCTACGTCACCCGCCCGCTGCTGCACTTCGTCGCCCGTTCGGGCATGCGCGAGGTGTTCAGCGCCGTGGCGCTGTTCCTGGTGTTCGGCTTCGGCATCCTGCTGGAGATGGCCGGGCTGTCGATGGCGATGGGGGCGTTCCTCGCCGGGGTGCTGCTGGCGAGCTCGGAATACCGCCACGCGCTGGAGAGCGATATTCAGCCGTTCAAAGGGCTGCTGCTGGGGCTGTTCTTTATCGGCGTCGGCATGTCGATCGACTTCGGCACGCTGTTCCATCACCCGCTGCTGATCGCCTCGCTGTTGCTGGGCTTTATGCTGATCAAGGCAGCGCTGCTGTGGCTGATTGGGCCGCTGCTCGGCGTGCCGAAGCGCCAGCGCGGCCTGTTTGCCATTCTGCTGGGGCAGGGCAGTGAATTCGCCTTCGTGATCTTCAGCGCCGCGCAGCTGGCCGGCGTACTGCCGGTCGAATGGGCCAAGTCGCTGACGCTGGCGGTGGCGCTGTCGATGGCGGCCACGCCGCTGCTGTTGGTGATCGCCGCGCAGCTGGAGAAAAATGCGCCGAAAGAGGAGCGCCCGGCGGACGTCATCGACGACGAAAATGCCAGCGTGATCATCGCCGGCTTCGGCCGTTTCGGCCAGATCGCCGGCCGCTTGCTGCTGGCCAACGGCGTACACACCGTGGTGCTGGATCACGATCCGGACCATATCGAAACGCTGCGCAAATTCGACACCAAGGTGTTCTACGGCGACGCCACGCGCGCCGATCTGCTGGAGGCCGCTGGCGCCGCCCACGCCAAGGTGCTGATCAACGCCATCGATGACGTGGAAGACAGCCTGGCGCTAGCCGAGCTGGCCAGGCAGCACTTCCCGCATCTGAAGGTGGTGGCACGGGCGCGCGACGTCGATCACTGGTATCAGCTGCGGCAGCTAGGGGTGGAAAAACCGGAGCGCGAAACCTTCGAAAGCTCGCTGCGCGTCGGCCGTGAAACGCTGGAGCTGCTGGGGCTGGACGCCTATGAGGCGCGCGAGAAGGCGGACACGTTCCGCCGCTATAACCTGAAGATGCTGGAAGACACGCTGGAGAATTATCAGGACACCGAGTTCCGCATCGCCAGCCTGCAGCGGGCCAAGGAGATGCTCAGCGCGGCCATCGAGCAGGATCAGAATCGGCTGGCGCGGGTGCAGCAGACCGGCTGGCGCGGCAGTATCGACGGCAAGGCGCCGGAGGACGAGGTGGTGGAAGCCAAAGGATAAGAGTAGGGGCACCAGATCGGCGCCCCTTCTTTTGCTTAGCTCAGCGCGACCTTGATGCCCAAGGCGATCAGCATGCCGCCCAGCAGCTTGTCGACGATCTTCTGGGTCTTTTCCAACCCGCGGCGCACCGGCCCGCTCTGGATCAGGAACACCAGCAGCGGCCACCAGATAACCGACAGGCCGAGAATAATCCCCGCGTACCACAGCTTGTCGCCCAGACCGGAATCGATCTGCAGCACCTGGGTGAACACCGCCAGGAAGAACAGGGTGGCCTTCGGGTTCAGCAGGTTGCACAGGTAGCCTTGCGCAAAGGCGCTCTTCAGGCTGACCTGCTGCTGCGGCAGATTGCTGACGTTCATCTTGCCGCCGCCGCGCGAAAGCAGCGCCTGGATGCCGATCCACACCAGATAGACCGCCCCGGCGTATTTCAGCAGGTTAAACAGCCACGGCGTGGTGGTGATCACCACCGCCAGCCCGGCGACGCAGTAGGACATGTGGGTGGCGACGCCGCAGATCACGCCGAAGGCGGTCATCATGGCGGCCAGCCGCGGATAGCGGGCGGCGTTTTTGATCACCAGGAAAAAATCCGGGCCGGGGGAGAGCATGCCGAGGGCGGCAATGCCGGCGACGAACAGCGAAGTTTCAAGCATGGGAGCGTCTCGCGCAAAAGACAGAGTTCTGGCGATAATAACGCCGCTTCCTCTGATGCGCATCAACCCAATGAGGTATTGTTAGGCTCTATGATAATAATTCATCTACCGCCAGCAACGGAGCACCATGCAGCAGACTAACGCCACAGACCGGCCGGAGCCGCACCGGCAACAGCGTGAAATTACCCGCCTGTGCATTCAATGCGCGCTGCTACTGTTGCAGCACGGCGCCGAGAGTACGGTGGTGGAACAGCTGTCGACCCGCCTGGGGCTGGCGCTGGGGATGGACAGCGTGGAAAGCTCGATCTCCGCCAATGCGGTGGTGTTGACCACCCTCAGCCAAGGCGCCTGTCTGACCACCACCCGCAAGAACGTCGATCGCGGCATCAATATGCAGGTGGTGACCGAAGTGCAGCATATCGTGATCCTCGCCGAGCATCGCCTGGCGGATGCGCACGACGTGGCGCGCCGCTTTGACAGGATCCGGCCGCTGCGTTACCCGCGCTGGCTGGTGGTGCTGATGGTGGGGTTGTCCTGCGGGTGTTTCAGCATGCTCAACGGCGGCGGCGGCGATGCTTTCCTGGTGACCTTTATCGCCAGCGGCGCGGCGATGCTGGTGCGCCAAATCCTCACCGCCCGCCATATGAATCCGCTGATCAATTTTTGCCTGACGGCGTTTGTCGCTACGTCGATCTCCGGACTGCTGCTGCGCCTGCCGGCGTTTAAAGACACCTCGAGCGTGGCGATGGCCGCCAGCGTGCTGTTGCTGGTGCCGGGCTTCCCGCTGATCAACGCGGTGGCAGACATGTTCAAGGGGCACGTCAATACCGGGCTGGCGCGTTGGGCGATGGCCAGCCTGCTGACGCTGGCGACCTGCATCGGGGTGGTGATGGCGATGTCGCTGTGGGATCTGCGGGGGTGGTCATGAGTCTGCTGTGGGCCTTGTTGCAGGAGATGCTGTTGGCGGCGGTGCCGGCGCTGGGCTTCGCCATGGTGTTCAACGTGCCGCTGCGCGCGCTGCGCTATTGCGCGTTGCTCGGGGCTATCGGGCGCGGCTCGCGCATGCTGATGATGCACGGCGGCATGAACATCGAGTGGGCCTCGCTGCTAGCGGCGATCCTGATCGGTATCATCGGCATCTACTGGTCGCGCTGGCTGCTGGCGCATCCGAAGGTGTTCACCGTGGCGGCGGTGATCCCGATGTTCCCCGGCATTTCCGCCTATACCGCGATGATAACGGTGGTGGAGATCTCGCATCTGGGCTACAGCGAAGCCCTGATGGAGACCATGATCACCAACTTCCTCAAGGCCAGTTTTATCGTTGGCGCATTGTCGATCGGCCTGTCGTTGCCGGGCCTGTGGCTGTACCGCAAACGCCCCGGCGTGTGAAATGACCTGGCGGGAGATCGTTGGTTATTAGATATACTGATAAGAGCTATCTTATATATTCATCTTGCTTGATTAGCCTATCGACGGCACTCAGGCCTTTACGTATAGTGTCACCAATTTTGCTGCCTACACAGGGTTAAACAATGATTATCAGCCTGATCGCTGCCTTGGCGGCGGATCGCGTTATTGGCATGGAAAACGCCATGCCGTGGCACCTGCCGGCGGACCTTGCGTGGTTTAAACGCAACACGTTGAATAAGCCGGTTATTATGGGCCGCAAGACCTTCGAGTCCATCGGCCGCCCGCTGCCGGGCCGCCACAATATCGTTTTGAGCAGCCGCCCGGGCAATGCCGCCGGGGTGACCTGGGTGACCTCGCTGGATGAAGCGCTGGCCGCCGCGGGCGAGGTGGAAGAAGTGATGGTGATCGGCGGTGGGCGCATCTATACCCAGCTGCTGCCGCGCGCCGATCGCCTGTACCTGACGCACATCGACGCCGAAGTCGGCGGCGATACCCACTTCCCGGATTACGAGCCGGACGAGTGGGAAACCACGTTCAGCGAATTCCACGACGCCGACGATCTGAACTCGCACAGCTACTGCTTCGAAATCCTGCAGCGCCGCTGATTTAAGCGCGTTAACCAACTCTCCCCGGGGGCGCAAGCAATTGCGCCCCCGGCCTTTTTGCGCCCGTCGTTTGTAACCTTTCCGTCACATTACCTGATTAGTATGAAGCCCAACTCCGAGCGCCACGGCAACTCTGGTGAATCTTGACCGCGGCGCCATAACTAAAAAGGTAACCACGCTATGACCAAGCAAATTGAGCAATTAGACGCCGACCGCCTGATCGATCCCACTCGCCGCAAACTGCTGCTCGGCAGCGCCGGCGCCGTCGGCCTGGCCGGTTTTCTCGGCGGCGGCATCTGGTCGGTCTCCAGTGAGGCGTTGGCCGAGGATCTGCCGCCGAACAAGCTGTTGGGTTTTCAGGGCATCGCCGCGTCTACCGCCGATGAGGTGACCATCGCGCCGGGCTACCGCGCCGAGGTGCTGATCTCCTGGGGCGAGCCGCTGGTAGACGGCGCGCCGGCCTTCGATCCGCAGGGCAACAACAGCGCCGCCGATCAGGAAAAACAGTTCGGCGACAATAACGACGGCATGAGCTTCTTCCCGATCGATGACAATCACGGCGTGATGGCCATCAATAACGAATACGTTAACGAGCAGTACCTGTTCGCTCACGGCGGCGCCAAGGCCACCAGCCTGGAAGAGGTGCGTAAATCGCAGGCGGCGCACGGCGTCTCCATCGTGGCGGTAAAGCGCGTCGGCGACGGCCAGCGCTGGGAGGTGGAGCGCCCGTCGCGCTATAACCGCCGCATCACCGCCAATACCGAAATGCAGTTCAGCGGCCCGGCCGCCGGGCACCCGCTGCTGCAGACCGCCGCCGATCCGAGCGGGCGCAAGGTGCTGGGCACTTTCGGCAACTGCGCCAACGGCAAGACGCCGTGGGGCACCTACCTGACCTGCGAAGAAAACTTCGATACCTACTTTGGCACTCATCAGGCTGATTACAAAACCACGCCGGAACAGAAGCGCTACACGCTGAAGGTCAGCGAACCGGAGCGCAACTGGCCGGACTATGACGAGCGCTTCGACGTGGCGAAGAACCCCAACGAATTCAACCGCCACGGCTGGATCGTCGAGATTGACCCGCTGAATCCGACCTCGACGCCCATCAAGCACACCGCGCTGGGCCGCTTCAAGCACGAGAACGCGGCGGTGACCGTGGCCAAAGATGGCCGTTTGGTGGTGTACATGGGTGACGACGAACGCGGCGAACATATCTATAAGTACGTTTCCAAAGGCGTGGTCGACGCCGCCAATCCGGCCAACAATCGCACGCTGCTGGACGAAGGGACGCTGTACGTGGCGCAGTTCGACGGCGATGAGGCCGGCACGCCGCTGAAGGGCAAAGGGCGCTGGATTGCGCTCGAGTTCGGCAAGAACGGCCTGACGCCGGAGAACGGCTTCCGCGATGAGGCCGAAGTGCTGATCTTCGCCCGCAAGGCGGCGCAGCAGGTCGGCGCCACCAAAATGGATCGCCCGGAGTGGATCGCGGTGAACCCGCATGACGGCCGCGCGTACTGCACGTTGACCAACAACAGCAAGCGCGGCGAGGAAGGGATGCCGCTGAACGCCGCCAACCCGCGGCCGAACAATATCTATGGCCAGATCATTCGCTGGGACGAGGGCGGCGACGCCACCGCCGGCACCTTCGCCTGGGACATCTATGCGCTGTGCGGCAATCCGATCGCCCATCCGGAAGGCGTCAACCGCGGCACGCCGAACATCACGGCGGAAAATACCTTCAACAGCCCGGATGGGCTGGGCTTCGATCGCGCCGGCCGCCTGTGGATCCTCACCGACGGCAAGTACAGCAACAAGGGCGATTACGCCGGGCAGGGCAACAACCAGATGCTGGTGGGCGATCCGATCAGCGGCGAAATTCGCCGTTTCATGGTGGGGCCGAAGTCCTGCGAACTGACCGGCATCACCTTCACCCCGGACTACAAGACGATGTTCGTCAACGTGCAGCATCCGGGAGAAGAGGGCGATTCGCACTTCCCAAACAACAGCCCGCGCCCGCGTTCATCGGTGTTGATGATCACGCGTGAAGATGGCGGGGTGATTGGGGCGTAAGGCGCTAAAGAGAGCAAAGGCGGCCTGGGGCCGCCTTGATGTTTTCAGAACGCGGCCAGCCTGCCGGCGTGGTCGGGCGCCTCGCCGCGATTAGCGGGCTGCGTGAAGTAACGGCGGTCTTCCCAGCGCAGCATCGTCAGATCGCCGCCCCAGCAGCAGCCTGTGTCCAGCCCGATCACGCCTTCCGGCGTGCCCTTGCCTTCCAGCGAGGCCCAGTGGCCGAAGACGATGGTGTATTCCGGATCCACCAGGCGCGGCAGCTCGAACCACGGTTTCAGCGGCGCGGGTGCGGTGCCCGGCGCATCTTTGCAGATCATGTCGAGCTGGCCGTTGGGGAAGCAATAACGCATGCGCGTCAGCGCATTGGTGCTGAAACGCAGGCGCGCCAGGCCGCTCAGCTCCGGCGTCCAGTTGTTCGGCATATCGCCGTACATGGCGTCGAGGAACAGCGGGTAGCTGTCGCTGCTTAATACCGCTTCCACTTCGCGCGCGCACATTTTCGCGGTGTCGATATCCCACTGCGGGGTGATGCCAGCGTGCGCCATCACCAGCTTTTGCTCATCATCCACCTGCAGCACCGGTTGGCGGCGCAGCCAGTTGATCAGCTCGTCGGCGTCCGGCGCCTCCAACAGCGGGGTGATGCGATCTTTGGGTTTGTTGCGGCTGATGCCGGCGTAAACCGCCAGCAGGTGCAGATCGTGGTTGCCCAGCACCATGCGCACCGCCGGGCCGAGCGAGCGCACGAAGCGCAGCACGTCCAGCGAGGCGGGGCCGCGCGCCACCAGATCGCCGGTCAGCCACAGTTGATCGCGCTCGGGATCGAACGCAACCTGAGCCAGCAGCGACTTCAGTTCATCGAAACAGCCGTGAACGTCGCCGATAAGGTATGTCGACATAATTAATGGATCAGCGTTGGAATGGCTAAGCGAAACACGGGAATAGCGGTGCGGAACGGCTGACCCTGGTGGTCAACCATTTCGTAATGGCCTTCCATGGTGCCCAGCGGCGTTTCCAGAATGGCGCCGCTGGTGTACTGAAACTCTCCGCCGGGCGGAATGACGGGCTGTTCGCCGATCACGCCTTCGCCCTGAACTTCGGTTTGGCGGCCGTTGCTGTTGGTGATCAGCCAGTAACGGCCCAGCAGTTGCACGTCGGTCCGCCCCAGATTGCGGATGGTGATGGTATAGGCGAAGACGTAACGCTCTTCTTCAGGGATCGACTGTGATTCCACATAGATGCTCTGAACCTGAATACACACGCGGGGCGAATCAATCATGACAACAACTCCTTATTGCTGCGGCGCCGGATTGGCTGACAGCCAGTTCGCCAGCTTGCAGTACTGCGCCACAGAAATATTTTCTGCTCTGAGCGAAGGATCGACGCCCAGCTCCGTCAGCTGCTCCGGCGTGAACAGGTCGCCCAGGCTGTTGCGGATGGTTTTCCGCCGCTGGTTGAACGCCTGCGTGGTGATGCGGCTCAGCATGCGCACGTCGCCCACCGGATTCGGCAGCACGCTGTGCGGCACCAGACGCACCACGGCGGAATCGACCTTCGGCGGCGGCGCGAACGCGGTCGGCGGCACTTCCAGCACCGGAATGACGTTGCAGTAGTACTGCGCCATCACGGTCAAACGCCCGTAGGCCTTGCTGTTCGGGCCGGCCACCAGACGGTTGACCACCTCTTTTTGCAACATAAAGTGCATGTCGCGGATTGCCTGAGTATAGCTGAAAAGGTGGAACATCAGCGGCGTCGAAATATTGTACGGCAGGTTACCAAATACGCGCAGCGGTTGGCCAGCTTCCTCGGCCAGTTCGGCGAAATTCACCGTCATGGCGTCCTGCTGGTGGATGGTCAGCTTGTCTTTCAGCCGCGGGTGGTTTTCCAGCCGGGTGGCCAGATCGCGGTCCAGTTCGATCACCGTCATGCGGTCCATGCGCGCGCCGACCGGCTCGGTCAAGGCGCCGAGGCCGGGGCCGATCTCGACCACCGCTTCGCCCGGCTGCGGGTGAATGGCGGAGACAATGCTATCGATGACAAACTGATCGGTTAAAAAGTTTTGTCCAAAGCGTTTGCGGGCAAAGTGCCCTTGGTGGACTCTGTTATTCATTACAATTAATTATCATTTTAATGGCGAGATTCAGGGCCGTTTGGAAACTGCCGACATCGGCGGTGCCGGTGCCGGCCAGTTCCAGAGCGGTACCGTGGTCGACCGAGGTGCGTATGAAAGGCAAACCGAGGGTGATATTCACCGCGCGGCCGAACCCTTGGTATTTTAGCACCGGCAGCCCCTGATCGTGATACATCGCCAGCACCGCATCGGCATCTTGCAGATATTTGGGCTGGAATAGGGTGTCCGCCGGCAGCGGGCCGACAAGATGGATGCCCTCAGCGCGCAGCGCGTCGAGCGCAGGGATGATGGTGTCTATCTCTTCGTGCCCCATATGGCCGCCTTCCCCGGCGTGGGGGTTCAGGCCGCAGACGTAAATGTGCGGCCGGGCGATGCCAAATTTGGTTTTCAGATCGTGGTCGAGGATGCGGATGACTTCGAACAGGCTCTGTTGCGTGATGGCGCCCGGCACCGCCAGCAGCGGCAGGTGGGTGGTCGCCAGCGCCACGCGCAGCTCTTCGGTCGCGAGCATCATCACCACGCGATCGCAGCGGCTGCGATCGGCAAAGAATTCGGTATGGCCGATAAACGGCACGCCGGCGTCGTTGATCACGCCCTTGTTCACCGGGCCGGTGATCAGCGCGGCGAATTCGCCGTTGAGGCAGCCGTCGCAGGCGCGCGCCAGGGTTTCCACCACGTAGGCACTGTTGCTGACGTTCAGCTCCCCGGCGGTGACCGGGTGAGCGAGCGGCACCGGCAGCACGGTCAGCGTGCCGGCGCGTTGCGCTTCGGCCGGTTGCTGCGGCTGGTAGTCGCGCAGCGTCAGCGGCAGGCCCAAACGCTTGGCGCGTTCAAGCAGCAGGGCCGGATCGGCGCACACCACCAGCTCAACAGGCCAATCCTGTTGCGCCAGCGCTGCCACCAAATCCGGCCCTACCCCGGCGGGTTCGCCGGGGGTAATGACGACGCGTTTATTGCTGTGCATCGCTGCCATCGAGGATCTTCACGTAAGCCTGGGCGCGCTGTTCCTGCATCCAGGTCTGCGCTTCTTCGGCGAATTTACGGTTGAACAGCATGCGGTAAGCGCGATCTTTCTGCGCGGCGTCGGTCTTATCCACCTGACGAGTGTCCAGCAGCTGAATCAGGTGCCAGCCGAAGGAAGAGTGGACCGGCGCGCTGATTTCACCCTTGCTCAGCTTCAGCAACGCATCGCGGAAGGCCGGATCGTAGATGTCCGGGGAAGCCCAGCCCAGATCGCCGCCCTGCATGGCAGAACCCGGATCCTGCGACAGCTGTTTGGCTTCGTCGGCAAACTTGGCGCGGCCGCTCTTGATCGCTTCCGCCACGGATTGCAGCTTGGCGCGCGCCTGATCGTCGGTCAGCACCACCGAAGGTTTCAGCAGGATGTGACGGGCGTGCACTTCGGTGACCGACACCGACTGGCTGGCGCCGCGGATGTCGTTCACTTTCAGGATGTGGAAGCCGACGCCGGAACGGATTGGGCCGACGACGTCGCCTTTCTTGGCGCTCACCAGACGTTCCGCGAACAGGGTCGGGATCTCTTGCAGCTTGCCCCAGCCCATGTTGCCGCCTTTCAGCGCCTGAGAATCGGCGGAGTAGGTGATCGCCAGCTTGCCGAAGTCGGCGCCGCTGTTGATCTCACCCACCAGGCGTTTGGCCAGCTCTTCGGCTTTGTCGACCTGCTGCTGCGACGGATTCTCCGGCAGCGGGATCAGGATGTGGCTGATGTTCATTTCGGTGTCGCTGCCGTTCTGCGCGCCCACCTGCTTGGCCAGCGCGTCCACTTCCTGCGGCAGGATGGTGACGCGACGGCGCACTTCGTTGTTACGCACTTCGGAGATCAGCATCTCTTTGCGGATCTGCGAACGGTAGGTGTTGTAGTTCAACCCTTCGTACGACAGGCGGCTGCGCAGCTGATCGACGCTCATCTTGTTTTGCGCGGCGATGTTGGCGATCGCCTTGTCCAGATCGGCGTCGGACACGGTGATGCCCATTTTCTTGGCCATCTGCAGCTGGATGTTATCCATGATCAGGCGTTCGATGATCTGATGGCGCAGCGTCTTGTCGTCCGGCAATTGCTGGCCGGCCTGCTGGGCGTTGAGCTTCACGGACTGCAACAGACCGTTGACGTCGCTTTCGAGTACCACGCCGTTATCCACGACGGCGGCGACTTTATCCACTTCTTGGGGTGCTGCGAACGCGGCATTGGCGCAAACTACCAATCCGAGAATAAGCGTTCTCCAGTTCTTCATACATTTCCCATTATGTAATCCGCAAATGCGGGTGAAAGTTCTCGTTTTCAAAGTGTTGCAAAGCGTCAGAATGCGCGCTGATACGGCAGAATGCCGGAGCGCAGCATTTCTGCGGAGCCGAGACTATGATCGCTGCTCAGGCCGCGCAGTTCGACGTTGAACGAAACTCTGTTGTCGTAAACGCTGGTATTGTTGCTGTTGTTCCAATCGGTGATCTTGCGCTCATAGCCCAGGGTCACCGCCCAGCAGCAGGTGTTGTACTTCAGCCCCACCAGCTGATCGGCGGATTGCTTGGCGCGGGTGTCGTAGTAATACGCCCCGACCACCGCCCAACGATCGGCGATCGGCCAGCTGCCGGTGATGCCCACCTGCGAGATGCCGTCCTGGAAGGCCGGAACCGTTTTGGTGTTCAACGCCGTCTGGATGTATTCCGGCGTGGCGTAACGGTAGTTCAACTGCACCACGCGCTCGGCGTCCTGGCGGTATTCCACCACGCCGTTGCCCAGCGAGACGCTGTTCAGGCGGGTGTCGTACTGCAGGCCGCCGCGCAGGCCCCAACGATCGTCGATTTTCCAATAGGTATCGCCGGCCCAGGCCACGCTGCCGGTATCGTCGTTGTTGTCGTACCCTGTTACCTGATCGCCGGTGCGCGAACGGCTGAAGTAGTAGATTTGACCCACGGAAGCGTTAAAACGTTCAACCAGCGCGTCATCATAAATGCGGGTGGTCAAACCGGTGGAGACGCGGTTCTGCGAAGCGATGCGATCCAGGCCGCTGTAGGTGCGGTCGCGGAACAGGCCGGAGTAGTCGGTCTGCAGCAGCGTGGTGTCGTAGGTGTAGATGTTACTCTGGTCGCGGTACGGCACGTACAGGTACTGTACGCGCGGCTCCAGCGTCTGGGTGGCGCCTTCGGCCCAGATCATCGGGCGTTCGAACACCAGCTTGCCGTCGACCTTGAACTGCGGCAATACGCGGTTGACCGAATCATCAAGCTCCGGTGCAACGGCGCCTTTGCGGCTCTGGTAGTTGGCGGCGAAACCGTCAGGAATATCCTGCTGGTAGTGGGTCGCCATCACCTTGGCTTCGGTGTTCAGGCTGGCCCAGCCGTTGGTCAGCGGCAGGCTCAGCGTCGGCTCCATATGCAGACGGGTGGCGTCCGGGCTGTACGGGTTGACGCTGGTGAACTTGGCCGCCTGGCCGTAAATATGGAAGTCGAACGGGCCGAGGTCGTTTTTGTAGTAGTTCAGATCCAGCTGCGGCTGAACTTTATACGATTCCGACTGCGAGCGATCGGTATCGTCGTAAATCTGGAACTGCTTGGAACTCAGCGTGGCGTTCCAGTTCTCGTTGGCGTAGCCGAGGCTGAATTTCTGCGTGGCGTAGCCGTCGGTGGTGGAACCGTACTTGGAGTCCAGATCGGTGAAGTATTTGGAATCGCTGACCTTGGTGTAGTCGACGTTGAAGCGCCACACCTGATCCATGACGCCGTTGTGGTTCCAGTAGAACAGCCAGCGCTTGCTGTCGTCATGATCTTTGCCGTATTCCTTGTCGTCCGGCAACCAGTCGAACTCCATCAGGCCGAGGCCCGGCTGCACCAGATAGCGGAACTCGGTCTGCCACTGCAGGCCGCGCTTGGACATATAGTGCGGCGTGATGGTGGCGTCGTAGTTCGGCGCGATGTTCCAGTAGTACGGCAACATGAACTCGAAGCCGTTGTTGCTGCCGTACTTGGCGTTCGGGATCAGGAAGCCGGAACGGCGCTTGTCGCCGACCGGCAATTGCAGGTACGGGCTGTAGAACACCGGCACGCCGCCGATGCGGAAGCGGGCGTTCCACACTTCCGCCACCTGCTCTTCGCGATCGTGGATCACTTCGGAGCCGACCACGCTCCAGCTGTCGTCGCCCGGCAGACAGGAGGTAAAGGTGCCGTTTTCCAGAATGGTGTAACGGTTGGCGCCGCGCATTTTCATCTTGTCGGCGTCGCCACGCCCCTGACGGCCTACCATTTGGTAGTCGCCTTCATAGACGTCGGTATCTTTGGTGTTCAGGTTCGACCAGGCCTTCGGGCCTTTCAGTTTGATCTGATTGTCGCTGTAGTGCACGTCGCCGGTGGCGGTGACGGTGCGCACCGGCTCCGCCTGGCCAGGGTTTTGCGTCTGGTTCAGCTCGACTTCTTTGGCGGTCAGGGTGCTGTTGCCCTGCTCGATATGCACGTTGCCGCTGAACAGGGCGCTTTTCGGATAGTCGGCGCGCGAGTCATCGGCATTGATGGTGACCGGCAGGCTGTTCGGATCGCCGCTGACCAAAGGTTTGTCGTAAACGGGAACGCCAAGCATGCATTGCTCGGCCAGATCAGCCAGCGCGTGCTGACTGTAGAGTGCCGTCCAAATCATCGTGGCCAGCAGTGTTGGGAAACTTTTTTTCATACGCGGTTTTGGTGTTCCGTCATCAGAGGCGTCATGTCCGGCAAACGGTCAGAGACTATATTACTCATCTGCGTTGCGCTAGTGCTAAATCCAGCCGTTTACTTGCGTCGTCGTTAGGCGCAAAGATAAATGACAGGTATGATAATCCAAATTCTGGGAAAAATCGCCTGCGCCCTTTCCTGAAGCGAAGGGGGCGGGCGGCTTTCGGCATGATAATTGAGGAGTATATGCAGTATTGGGGAAAACTGCTCGGCGTCATCGTCGCCATTTGGTCTGGCGCGGGATTCTGGGGTGTAGTTCTGGGGCTGATTATCGGTCATATGATCGATACGGCGCGCAGCAATAAGCGCAGCCGGGGTTTCTTCACCGACCAGCAAACGCGGCAAACGCTGTTTTTCCGCACCACTTTTCAGGTGATGGGCCACCTGACCAAATCCAAAGGACGCGTTACCGAGGCAGATATCCAGATCGCCAGCCTGTTCATGGATCGCCTGCAGCTGCACGGCGAAGCGCGCACCGCGGCGCAGCAGGCGTTCCGCGAGGGGAAACAGAGCCAGTTCCCGCTGCGTGAGACGCTGCAGCAGTTCCGCAGCATCTGTTTTGGCCGCTTCGATTTGATTCGGATGTTTCTGGAAATTCAGATTCAGGCGGCGTTCGCCGACGGCTCGCTGCACCCGAATGAACGCCAGGTGCTGTATGTCATCGCCGAAGAGCTGGGCATTTCGCATGCGCAGTTCGATCAGTTTCTCAGCATGATGGAGGGCGGGCGTCAGTTCGGCGGCGGTCAGCAGGGCGGGTATTCGCAGGGCGGCTATCAGCAGGCTCAGCGCGGCCCGACGCTCGACGATGCGTGCAAGGTGCTCGGCGTGCGCAGCAGCGACGATGCCGCCACCATCAAACGCGCCTACCGCAAATTGATGAGCGAACACCATCCGGATAAGCTGGTGGCGAAGGGCTTGCCGCCGCAGATGATGGAAATGGCCAAGCAGAAAGCGCAGGAAATTCAGGCGGCGTACGATCTGATCAAACGCGAGAAAGGCTTCAAATAACCTTCCCCGTCATACTTGGCGCTGCCTCTTTGTTGGCTGTACCTGCTCACCCCGGTCACATAGTTGCCTATGCTCCCGGGAATTTGCAGGCTTGCCGCCGCGATGCAACCCCAATTATTTAGGGGAAAGAGCGTAAGTATTTCGGGGGGAGTCCCCAGGGGCCCGGCATGCTGGGCCCGTTTAACAGGCGATTCAGAAATCCGGTTCGGCGCGAAAGTGCATCGGCGTCTGGAAGGCGGGGTGGGTGATACGCAGCTCTTGCGCATGCAGCTGCAGCCGCGGCGCCATCGCCTTGGCCTCCGGCGGGGCGTAGAAACCGTCGCCGAGGATCGGATGCCCCAGCGCCAGCATGTGCACCCGCAGCTGGTGCGAGCGGCCGGTGATCGGCGTCAGCTTCACGCGCGTGCTGCCGTCGGCGTCGCGCGACAGCACCTGATACTCCGTCTGCGCCGCTTTGCCGGTGTCAAAACACACCTTTTGTAGCGGCCGGTTCGGCCAGTCGCAGATCAGCGGCAAGTCCACCAACCCTTCGTCATGCGCCATATGCCCCCAAACGCGGGCGATATAGGATTTCTTCGGTTCGCGTTCGCGGAACTGACGCTTCAGCTCGCGCTCGGCGGCCTTGTTGAGCGCCACCACGATCACCCCGCTGGTGGCCATATCCAGCCGGTGCACCGATTCGGCGGCCGGATGATCGGCCTGAATGCGGGTCATCAGGCTGTCTTTGTTTTCCGGCGCGCGGCCGGGCACCGACAGCAAGCCGCTGGGCTTGTTGACCACCATGATGTGTTCATCCTGATACAGGATGTGCAGCGGGTCCTGCGGGGGATTGTAGGGTTCCATCTTGGCTCCGCGAAAAGGGCCGAACGGGGAGGCGGTTGCCGCCCCGCGTCGCGCCGGTTACTGGTGGGTGACCACCACCAGACGAATGGCGTCGAGACGCCAGCCGGCTTCATTGAGGTTGGCCAGCACCTGACGGCGGTTGAACTCCAGCGCTTCGACTTCGTCGTCGCGGATGTTCGGGTTGACCGCCTTCAGCGCTTCCAGACGCGCCAGCTCGGCGCTCAGCTTGTCGTCCGCCTCTTGCTTCGCCTGTTCGATAAGCGTGCGCGCCTGCACTTCCACCAGGCTTTCCGCCTGCTGCAGCATGGCGTGCACGTCTTGCTGCACGGCGTTGACCAGCTTGCTGGAGGTGTGGCGGTTGACCGCGTTCAACTGGCGGTTGAAGCTTTCGAACTCGACCTGCGCCGCCAGGTTGGTGCCCTTGCGATCCATCAGCATGCGGATCGGCGTCGGCGGCAGGAAGCGGGTCAGCTGCAGGTGCTTCGGCGCCTGAGCCTCCACCACGTACACCAGCTCAACCAACAGGGTGCCGACCGGCAACGCTTTGTTTTTCAACAGGGACACCGCGCAGCTGCCGGTATCGCCGGACAGGATCAGATCCAGGCCGTTGCGGATGATCGGGTGCTCCCAGCTGACGAACTGCGCGTCTTCGCGCGACAGCGCCCGATCGCGATCGAAGGTGACGGTGCAGCCGTCCTGCGGCAGGCCCGGGAAGTCCGGCACCAGCATATGGTCGGACGGCGTCAGCACGATCAGGTTGTCGCTGCGGTCTTCCTGGTTGATGCCGACGATGTCGAACAGGTTGAGCGCGAAGCCCACCAGATTGACGTCGTTATCCTGCTCGGCGATGGCGGCGGCCAGCGCCTGGGCTTTGTCGCCGCCGTTGGAGTGCATCTCCAGCAGGCGGTCGCGGCCCTGTTCCAGCTGCGCTTTCAACTGATCGTGCTGCTGGCGGCAGGCGTGGATGAATTCGTCAAAGCCTTCCTGTTCGGTCGGCGCGGCCAGATAACCGATCAACTGCTCGTAGCAGCTGTCGTAGATGGTGCGGCCGGTCGGGCAGGTGTGTTCGAAGGCGTCCAGCCCCTCGTGGAACCAGCGACCCAGCACCGCCTGCGCGGTGTGCTCCAGGTAAGGCACCATGATTTGGATATCGTGCATCTGGCCGATACGGTCCAGACGGCCGATACGCTGCTCCAGCAGGTCCGGGTTGAACGGCAGATCGAACATCACCAGCTGGCTGGCGAACTGGAAGTTGCGGCCTTCGGAGCCGATCTCGGAACACAGCAGCACCTGCGCGCCTTCCTCTTCGGAGGCGAAGTAGGCGGCGGCGCGGTCGCGCTCGATAATCGACAGCCCTTCGTGGAACACCGCGGCGCGGATCGCTTCACGCTCGCGCAGCACCTGCTCCAGCTGCAGCGCGGTGTCGGCCTTGGCGCAGATCACCAGCACTTTTTCGTTGCGGTTGGCCAGCAGGTAGTCCAGCAGCCACTCGACGCGCGGGTCGAAGTTCCACCAGGTGGCGTTTTCGCCCTCGAATTCCTGGTAGATCTGCTCCGGGTACAGCATGTCGCGCGCGCGCGCTTCGACGGACTTCTTGGCGCCCATGATGCCGGACACTTTGATCGCAGTCTGATACTGGGTCGGCAACGGCAACTTGATCTGGTGCAGGTTGCGGTGCGGGAAGCCCTTCACGCCGTTACGGGTGTTGCGGAACAGCACGCGGCTGGTGCCGTGGCGATCCATCAGCATGGAAACCAGCTCCTGGCGCGCCTGCTCGGCGTTGTCGCCTTCGCTGTTGGCGGCTTTGAGCAGCGGTTCGATGTCCTGCTCGTCGATCAGCTCGCCCAACAGGTTCAATTTGTCGTCGGCCAGGCGTTTACCGCTCAGCAGCAGGGTGACGGCGTCGGCCACCGGGCGGTATTTCTGCTGCTCGGCGACGAACTCGCCGTAGTCGTGGAAACGGTTTGGATCGAGCAGGCGCAGGCGCGCGAAGTGGCTCTGTTGGCCCAGCTGTTCCGGGGTGGCGGTCAGCAGCAGCACGCCGGGGATATGCTCGGCCAGCTGTTCGATCACCTGATATTCGCGGCTCGGCGCTTCTTCGCTCCAGGCCAGGTGGTGCGCTTCGTCAACCACCAGCAGATCCCACTGGGCGTCCGCCAGCTCTTCCAGGCGCTGCTTGTTGCGGCGCACGAAGTCCAGCGAGCAGATCACCAGCTGTTCGGTTTCGAACGGGTTGCTGCTGTCGAGCTTGGCTTCGGCGTAGCGGCTGTCGTCGAACAGCGAGAAGTAGAGGTTGAAGCGGCGCATCATCTCCACCAGCCACTGGTGCTGCAGCGTTTCCGGCACCACGATCAGCACGCGCTCGGCGCGGCCCGCCAGCAGCTGCTGGTGGATGATCATGCCGGCTTCGATGGTTTTGCCGAGGCCGACTTCGTCCGCCAGCAGCACGCGCGGCGCATGGCGCTGGCCGACTTCATGGGCGATGTGCAACTGGTGCGGGATCAGGCTGGCGCGCATGCCGCGCAGGCCGGCGAACGGCAGGCGATACTGCTCGCTCTGGTACTTGCGCGCGCGAAAACGCAGCGCGAAACGGTCCATGCGGTCAATTTGGCCGGCGAACAGGCGATCCTGCGGCTTGCTGAAGGTCAGCTTGCTGTCCAGCAGGACTTCGCGCATCGCCACGCCGCTCTCCTGGGTGTCCTGGCGGGTGCCGATATAGGTCAACAGACCGTTTTCCTCTTTCACCTCTTCCACCTGCAGCTGCCATCCTTCGTGGCTGCTGACGGTATCGCCCGGGTTGAACATCACGCGGGTGATCGGCGAATCGTTTCTGGCATAGAGGCGGTTTTCACCGGTGGCGGGGAAAAGCAGGGTAATCATGCGCGCGTCCAGCGCCACGACGGTGCCCAGTCCTAATTCGCTTTCCGTGTCGCTGATCCAGCGTTGACCAAGAGTAAAAGGCATATATTGTCGGCTCGATTCTTTGTAAGTAAGTCTTGTTACCGGGCGGGAAGGGCCGCGGCACCTGTACTGAACGTCTGCTATCCCGGTTTGTTTTAAATTTGACGGGCAATAGCCGTTCACGCCATGCAGACGTCGTGAGACGGCAGGGCTAAGCGTGGTTCAGTTTTGGGAAGGGCGCTATGGTAATGGAAGGCGGCGCGTTCGTCACCTGCAAAACCGGATGATTTTTCTTAACCTGGCGCAATCTCAAAACAGCCCCATCTGCCCGGTGACCAGCGTGGTGAAATCGTCGTGCAAGAAAGGGAGTATAGCGTCTGCCACCGGTTGCAGCTGGCGTTCGAGGTAATGCTGATAGTCGATGGGCGAATGGCGCGTTTCCAGCGGTTCCGGCCCGGCGACGGTCATCACGTAGCTGATCCAGCCGCCGTTCTGATACTGCAGCGGCCGCCCCTGGCTGCGGTTGTAGTCGTCGGCGATGCGCGCGGCGCGGGCGTGCGGCGGCACGTTGCGCTGATAGTCGTCGAGTTTCCTGCGCAGGCGCTTGCGGTACACCAGCTGATCGTCGAAGTCGCCGTTCAGGGTTTTGCCGACGTAGTCGCGCACATAGTCCTGGTAGGGCTGCCGTTTGAAGATGCGCTGATAGAGCTGCTGCTGGAACTGCTGCGCCAGCGGCGTCCAGTCGGTGCGCACCGTTTCCAGGCCTTTGTACACCATCTCTTCCTCGCCGCCGCCGCGTGCGATCAGGCCGGCGTAGCGCTTCTTGCTGCCCTGTTCGGCGCCGCGAATGGTCGGCATCAGGAAGCGGGAATAGTGGGTTTCGAACTCCAGCTCCAGCGCGTTCTCCAGCCCGAACTGCTGCTGCAGATGCTGCTGCCACCAGGCGTTGACCCGCTGCACCAGCGTCCGGCCGATCTGCGCCGCCTGCTGCTCGTCATGCGGCTGTTTCAGCCACACGAAGGTGGAGTCGGTATCGCCGTAAATCACCTGATAACCTTCGGCTTCGATCAGCTCGCGGGTTTGACGCATGATCTCGTGGCCGCGCAGGGTGATCGACGACGCCAGCCGCGGATCGAAGAAGCGGCAGCCGCTCGATCCCAGCACGCCGTACAGCGCGTTCATGATGATCTTCAGCGCCTGCGACAGGGGCTTGTTGTGTTGGCGCTTGGCGGCCTCGCGTCCCTGCCAGATCTGCTCGACGATCGCCGGCAGGCAGTGTTTGCTGCGCGAGAAGCGGGCGTTGCGAAAG
Source organism: Serratia sarumanii (assembly GCF_029962605.1). Taxonomy (NCBI): domain Bacteria; kingdom Pseudomonadati; phylum Pseudomonadota; class Gammaproteobacteria; order Enterobacterales; family Yersiniaceae; genus Serratia; species Serratia sarumanii. Next base: position 715,703 of record NZ_CP124750.1, read on the forward strand.
CCGGGCACCGAATCGGCGTCGTTTGGGTGGCGCATGCCTTCCACCAACCCGACCGGATCGATCAGGAAGGTGCGGATGATCGACGGGTACAGGCTTTTATAGTCCAGCACCAGCACCGAATCGTACAGGCCGGGCCGGGAGTCCATCACGAAGCCGCCGGGGCTGTGTTCCTCCGGCTGTTCGCCGAGGTTGGGGGCGACAAAGCCCAGGCGGTGCATGCGTGGCATATAAAGGTGGCTGAAGGCCGCCACCGATCCGCCGCTGCGATCGGCCGCCAGCCCGGTGACGGTGGCGCGTTCCAGCAGGAAGTTGAGCAAATCGGCCTTGGCGAAGATGCGCGTCACCAGCTCGCAGTCCTTCAGGTTGTAGCGGGCCAGCGCCGGCTTGTCTTCGGCGAAGCGCCGGTCGATCTCCGCCATGCGTTGATAAGGGTTGTCGATCGCCTTGCCTTCACCCAGCAGTTCCTGCGAAACGTATTCCAGGCTGAAGGAGGGAAAGTTCCAGGTGGCGGACTTCAGCGCTTCGATGCCATCGATGATCAGGCGGCCGGCGGCGGCGGCGAAAAAGTGATTCTGCTTGAAGCCGTGCTCGCGCCACTCCAGCAGGTTGCCGCCGCGCCCCAGCCGCAGCGGGATCTGGTAGCGTTCGGCGTGCTTTTGCAGCACCCGCAGATCGAACTGCACCAGGTTCCAGCCGATGATGGCGTCGGGATCGTGGCGCTCCAGCCACGCGTTGAGTCGTTCCAGCAGTTGGGGGCGGCTGGCGCAGTATTCCAGATCGAAATCCAGCGGCGCATCGCCGCCGTTGGCCGGCCCCAGCATGTAGACCTGCCGCTGGCCGCAGCCTTCCAGTGCGATGGAGTAAAGCTCGCCGTGGGCGGTGGTTTCGATATCCAGCGACACCAGCCTGAGCGTCGGGCGGTAGTCCGGCGCCGGCTTCATCTGGCCATTGAGCAACGGCCCGCCGCCGTTGGCCTGGCCGTTGAACCACACCGGCGCGGTGATGAAGCGCTCCATCAGATAGCGTTCGGGCGGGCGAATGTCGGCCTCGTAGACCGTAACGCCGCCTTCCCGCAGCAGTTTTTCCAGCTTGATGAGCTGACGGTGCTGGCGGCAGTACAGCCCCAGCATCGGGCGGTGATGAAAATCCGTCAGTGCCAGCGGTTTCAGTTCCACCTGCCGTTCTTCGCGCAGCAGCAGTTCCGCGCGCGGCTTTTGTTCGGCGGGGATAAACGCCACCGAGGTTTGCGGCGGCAAGCGCAGCTGACGCGGGCCCGCGTCGGTCGCCAGCCAAAATTCGACCTCGGTGCCGGCGGGCGTGTCGCGCCAGTGGCGAGTGAGCAGGAAACCCTGTTGCAGTGCTGTCATAACCCCTTCGTCTTCCGCCGGGCGGCGTGCGCGACATTCAGCGAGATGTCGGTTTTGGCGCTAATATAGATAAATTATAGTATGTGTTTTTATACAGTCATTGTCCATCGGCGTTCGGCGCTGCCAAATACGCATACAATTCATCGATTGACTCGCCAGCGGCGGCGCTGGAAAATCCTTCGCCCCGTTTGGCCGAATAATCCGCAGAGGTGTAATGGAAGCCTATTTACAAGATTTGATCACCCAGTCGCTGGCTTTCACCCTGATGGTCGTCCTGCTGGTCGCTTTTCTCGAGTCGCTGGCGCTGGTGGGGCTGCTGCTGCCCGGCACGGTGATGATGGCCAGCATCGGCGCGCTGATCGGCAGCGGCAAGGTGGACTTCTACTACGCCTGGGCGGCGGGGATCGTCGGCTGCCTGCTCGGCGACTGGATCTCTTATTTCGTCGGCCGCGCCTTCAAAGGGCCCTTGCACCGCTGGTCGTTCCTGAAGAAGAACAAAGCGCTGCTCGACAAAACCGAGCACGCCTTGCACCAGCACAGCATGGCGACCATTCTGATCGGCCGCTTCGTTGGCCCGACGCGCCCGCTGGTGCCGATGGTGGCCGGCATGCTCGATCTGCCGCCGTACAAGTTTGCCTTGCCGAACATCATCGGTTGCCTGACCTGGCCGCCGGTCTATTTCTTCCCCGGTATCCTGGCGGGCGTGGCGATCGACATTCCCGCCGGCGCCAACAGCGCGATGTTCAAGTGGCTGCTGCTCGCCGCGGCGCTCACCCTCTGGCTGGCGGTGTGGCTGAGTTGGCGCTGGTGGCGTGAGGATAAGCGCAGTGCCGATCGGCTGAGCCGTTGGCTGACGCCGCTGCGGCTGCGCGTGGTTTGCGGATTGAGCTGGCTGGCGGCGCTGGCGGTCGGTTATCTGCTGAGCCAGCAGCCCTTGATGCCGGTGTATCGGCACCTGCTGTGGCAGGTACTGTCCGGGCAATGATTGCGGGGGCGTAAGCCCCCTTCGTATTACTGAAAGAACGCTTCCAGCTGTTCAAATACCCGCACGTCTTCGCTGTGGCGCTTCACCTGCAGCACGTCTTCCAGCTTTTCCACCTGGCTGATCATTTGCTCCAGCCGCTGATCGTCGGCGACCAATAGCCAAATGCGGCTCTGCTGGCCGTCCTTCAGCGGCAGACACAGAATGCCTTCGACGTTGAACGCGCGGCGAGCGAACAGCCCACAAACGTGCGACATGACGCCGGGATGGTTGCGCACGGCCAGCTCCAGGATCACCTGGGGTTTATCTTGTGGTTGCAGCATGGCTTATTCTCCAATCATGTCGATGTTGGCGGCGCCCGGCGGCACCATCGGGAACACTTTTTCGTTGATATCGATCAGCGCGTGGATCAGGCAGGGCCCCGGGCGTTGGATCGCTTCGGCCAGCGCCGCCTGCGGATCTTCCGCGGCGTTCAAATCGCAGGTATCCAGCCCGAATCCGGCGGCGATCTTCAGGAAGTCGGTGCGCTTCGGATAGGCGGCGGCGAAGATGCGCTGCTGGTAGAACAGGGTTTGCTGCTGGTGCACCAGCCCCAACGCCTGGTTGTTCATCAAAATGATTTTCACGTCCAGATCGTGTTCGACGGCGGTGGCCATTTCCTGAATGTTCATCATCAGGCTGCCGTCGCCGGAGAAGCACAGCACTTTACGCTCGGGCTCCGCCAGCGCCGCGCCGATCGCCGCCGGCAGACCGAAGCCCATGGTGCCCAGGCCGCCCGACGTCAGCCACTGGCGCGGCCGGCTCAGCGGATAGGCCTGCGCCACCCACATCTGATGCTGGCCCACGTCGGTGGTGATAATGGCGCTGTCGTCCACGCAGCGCGCGGCGGCCAGCACCAGGCCGTAATGGCTCAGCGGATCGTCGGCGTTCGGCATGTTGAACGGGAACTCGCGCTTCAGGTCGTTGACGGTGCTCAGCCACGCGCTGCGCGGCTGCGTGTCGATCTGCGGCAGCAGTTGTTGCAGTACCTGGCCGACGTCGGCATGGATCGCCACGTTGGCCTGTTTGACCTTGCCCAGCTCGGCGCGATCGATATCCACGTGAATGATGGCGGCGTTAGGGCAGAACTGCTCGGTTTTGCCGATTGCCCGATCGTCGAAGCGCGCGCCCAGCACGATCAGCAGATCGGCCTCCTGCAGAATGAAGTTGGTGCTGCGCGCCGCGTGCATGCCCAACATGCCCAGCGACAGCGGGTGTTCCACCGGCATCGCCCCCAGCGCCATCAGCGTCATGGTGGTGGGCAGACCGGCGCGCTCGGCCAGTTCCAGCGCCTGCCGGTGAGCCTCGGCGCAGATGATGCCGCCGCCCAGGTAGAGGATCGGGCGTTTCGCCTGGTTGATCATCGCGGCGGCCTGCGCAACCAGCGCCGGATCGAAGCTCGGGGCGGCGTCCGGCACGGCGATCGGCGGCAGCTCTTCCAGGGTGATGGTGGCGGTTTGTACGTCTTTCGGCACATCGATCCAGACCGGGCCTGGGCGGCCGGATTCGGCGATGCGGAACGCGTCGCCGATCACCTGCGGCAGCTCGCGGATATCGCGCACCAGATGGTTGTGCTTGGTGATCGGGATGGAAATGCCGTAGGTGTCCACCTCCTGGAAGGCGTCGGTGCCGATCATCGAGGAGGGCACCTGACCGGTGATGCACACCAGCGGAATGGAGTCGAGCTTGGCATCGGCGATGGCGGTGACCAGGTTGGTGGCGCCCGGCCCGCTGGAGGCGATGCACACCGCCGCTTTGCCGTTGGCGCGCGCCATGCCCTGCGCCATAAAGCCCGCGCCCTGTTCGTGGCGCGCCAGCACGTGGTGAATACGGGTGCTTTGGCTCAGCGCGTCATACAGCGGCAGCGCGGCGCCGCCGGGGATGCCGGCGACGGTGGTGATACCCTGCCGCTCCAGCAGATGAACGATCAATTGTGCGCCGGTGAAGCTGGTGCCCGGTTGAGGCGTGCCCGAAGTTGCCATGTTCCTGTCCTTTCTCAAGGCCGGTGAGCTTTGCTGGGCAGGGTGCTAAAACAAGAAACCCCGCCCGGTTTGCGCCGGCGGGGTTTGGGAATCGATGCGTTGATTCGGACCCTACGGCGCATTGCCGATGACCACCACCACACGCACGACGACCACCGCGGCTGGTAGCGCGGTAACTAGTAGGGTCGAAGTCAGCGAGGATGCGATCACAGGGAACCTTATCATCAGTAAAAAAAGTCAGGTTTTTATAAAAGCACAGGCGCAAAATTCGCACAACAGGTTTATTGGCGCAGCATAAAAAACGCGCGTCAGATCACGCTTTACCCGAAATGCCCAGCACGCGCGCTTCGGGCGCGCTGCCGTCCAGCAGGGCCTGCGTCGGGCCGTCGTAGTAGATGCGTCCGTCGACCACCAGCAGCGTGCGCGGCGCGATGCGGGCGGCGTCGTCGAGGTTGTGCGACACCATCAGCAGCGTCAGGTTGCGCTGTTCGCACACCGTCTGCAGCAGCTGCAGCATCTCGTTGCGCAGCGCCGGATCGAGCGCCGAGAAGGGCTCGTCGAGCAGCAGGATCGGCCGTTGGCGAATCAAACAGCGCGCCAGCGCGGCGCGCTGACGCTGGCCGCCGGAAAGCTGCGACGGCAGGCGCTCCAGGTGCTCCTCCAGGCCGACCTGACGGGCGATATGCGCCCGCCGTTGGCGCTGCTGTTCAGTCAAGCGCAGACCGGGATCCAACCCCAGCCCGATGTTCTGCGCCACCGTCAGGTGCGCGAACAGGTTGTTCTCCTGAAACAGCATCGACACCGGCCGTTTGGCCGGCGGCGTGGCGGTGTGGTCTTCGTCGTTCAGCAGCAGCCGGCCGCTGGCCGCCGGCAGAAAACCGGCGATCAAACTCAGCAGGGTGCTTTTACCGGCGCCGCTGGGGCCGAGCACCGCGACGCGCTCGCCCGGCTGGATGCGCAGATCAAAGCGCATCGGCAGGTGTTCATACAGATAGGTCAGTTTTTCAAGCGTCAGCATGGCGCCCCGGTAAGCGTTCGATCAGGGTAAACAGCAGGAAACACAACAGCAGCAACAGCAGCGCGGTCACCGCCCCGTCGTTGCTGCGGTAGGCGCCTATCTGCTGATACAGGTAAAAAGGCAGGGTACGGAAATGCTCGTTGCCAAACAAGGCGACCACGCCGAAATCGCCGATCGACAGCACGCAGGCGAAGGCCAGCGCCTGCGCCAGCGGGCGACGCAGCGCGCGCAGTTCGATCAGCCGCAGCCGCTGCCAGCCGTGGATATCCAGCGACAGGCACAGCGGGTTGTAACGTTCGGCGAGGTCGCGCATCGGATTCTCCAACACCTTCAGCGCATAAGGCACCGCCATCAGCGCATTGGTGAGGATCACCAGCGCATAGGGCGACTGCGGCAGCCCGATCGTATCGCTCAGCAGCAGGAAGAAGCCGGTGGCCAGCACGATGCCCGGCATCGCCAGGATCACCATGCCGCTCAGCTCCAGCGCCTGGCCGCCGCGCAGATGCTGCCGCAGCTTCAGTTCGCGGCTGCTCCACAGCAGCATCACCGTGAGCGCCACGCACAGCACCCCGGCGCCGAGGGCGATGCGCAGCGACGTGAACAGCGCCTGCCACAGCACCGGCTGGCGCAGCACGCTGACGACGGCCTGATTGGCGCCGTCGGCGATCACCGCCAGCAGAGGCGGCAGCAGCAGCAGCAGCGCGGCGGCGATCAGCAGAAAATCGCCGACGCGCCGCCACAGGCTGTCTTCCGGGTTGCGCCAGCGCTGGGCGTGGGTATGGCCCACCGGCAGCGCCTGACTCAGCCGCTGGCTGATCAACACCAGCCCCAGACAACAGCTTAACTGGATCAGCGCCAGCATGGCGGCGCGACCCAGATCGTAGTCGTAACTCAGCGCCTGGTAGATCGCCAGTTCGATGGTGGTGGCCTGCGGCCCGCCGCCCAGCGACAGCACGGTGGCGAAGCTGGCGAAGCACAGCATGAAGATCAACGCGCCGCTCGGCAGGATCTGGCGGCGCAGCGCCGGCCATTCGACGAAACGGAACTGCTGCCAGCCGTTCATGCCCAACTGGGCGGCCAGCTGGCGCTGTTCCACCGGGATATTCTCCAGCGCCTGCAGCAACAGGCGGGTGGCCAGCGGCAGGTTAAAGAACAGGTGCGCCAGCAGAATGCCCTGCAGGCCGTAGGGCGAGAAGCCATACTCGATGCCCAGCCAGCCGCACAGCGTCGCCAGCCAGCCTTGGCGCCCATAGACGCTGAGCAGGCCGAACACCGCCACCAGCACCGGCAGCACCAGCGTCATAGCGCACAGCCGCAGCAGCAGCTGCCGGCCGGGGAAACGGCGGCGATAGAGCGCGCGCGCCAGCAGAACGGCGGGCAGCACCGAAATCAGCGCCGACAGCAGCGCCTGCCAGAAGGTGAAGCGCACCACGTGCCACAGGTAGCTGTCCTGCCACAGGCCGCGCCAGTCGCTGTCCGGCGCGTGACGCCACAGCGAGCCCATCGCCAGCGCGGCGACCAGCAGGATCACGCCGGCGGCCAGCAGCCCCGGCCAGAGCCAGCGGGGGATCAGCGGCTGACGGCGGTTTGCCATGCCCGGATCCAACCGCCGCGTTGTTTGGCCACCTCTTCGGCACTGTATTGCAATGCAGTATGCGGCACGTTCATCTGCTCAAAGCCGACGGGCAGTGGGGTGTTGATCACCGGATACATCCAGTTGCCGGTCGGGATGGTATTCTGGAAGGCCGGCGTCACCATGAACTGCATGAAGCGCTCCGCCAGCTCAGGCTGTTTGGCGGCCTTCAGCTTGCCCGCCACTTCCACCTGCAGGTAGTGGCCTTCGCTGAACGTGGCGGCGGCGTAGCTGTCTTTCTTCTCTTCGATAAGATGATAGGCCGGAGAGGTGGTGTAGCTGAGCACCAGATCGCCTTCGCCCTTCAGGAACAGGCCGTAGGCTTCGCTCCAGCCTTTGGTGACGGTGACGGTCTTTTTCGCCAGCTGCTGCCAGGCGGCAGGCGCTTTGTCGTCATAGACTTTTTGCATCCACAGCAGCAGGCCGAGGCCCGGCGTGCTGGTGCGCGGATCTTCGTAGATCACTTTCCAGTTGCGATCGCTGCTGACCAGCTCCTGCAGGCTTTTCGGCGGGTTCTTCAGTTTTTCTTTGTTGTAGACGAAGGCGAAGTAGCCGTAGTCGTAAGGCACGAAGGTCGCGTCCTGCCAGCCGCCCGGCACCGTCAGTTTGGCGGTGTCGACGCCGCTCGGCGCGAACAGGCCGGTTTGCTGCGCCGCCTGCAACAGGTTGTTGTCCAGCCCCAGCACCACGTCGGCGGCGCTGTTCTTGCCTTCCATGCGCAGGCGGTTCAGCAGCGAGACGCCGTCTTCCAGCGCGACGAACTTCAATTCACAGTCGCACTCGGCTTCGAAGGCTTTTTTCACCGCCGGGCCTGGGCCCCAGTCGGCGGCGAAGGAATCGTAGGTGTAAACCGTCAGCGTCGGCTTGGCGAACACCGGCGCGGCGCACAGCAGCAATAAGCAGGGCAGATATTTTTTGACCACGTTGCACTCCTGAAAAATAAGGGGGCAAGGGCATCTGAGGGGGCGAGGCGGCGTCGCCGGTTCGCTGGGCTCAAATCCCTCCGCCGGTATTGACCGGATCAGGTTCGACGGGTGTGCTCTCAGCGGAAAATCGGGCTTATCACGCGGCCCGACTTACCGCACCCCGTTGAGACGGCGCTATTGTAAAGATTAACCGACCCGGGCGAAAGGCGCTTATGCCTCCGGCGGGGCAAACCAGGCGGACTTGAAGTCGAACCAGCCGAGGGTGTTCATCCGCACGCCGCGCATGCTGCGCTGGCCGTGCAGCTGCAGCCAGTGGTGGAACAGCGGATGCAGCTGGTGGTTGCTGACCAGACGCTGGCAGAACTCGGCCAGCGGCAAGCGGTTGGCGCGCCACAGCGCCGCGTCCTGCGCCAGATCTTCGTTCATGCAGTGCTGCACCAGCGGCAGTTCGTACAGCGTGGCGAACAGCGAAAACTCCAGCGGCAGGTAGAAGTTGGCGCTGCCGAGCCACAGATCGCTGCGCGCGTCGCCCTGGTGCCAGGTGGCGTAATCCACGCTTTGCACAATCAGGCGGATGCCGTGCTGCGCCAGCAGCGGTTCGATCGCCTGGCGAATGGCGTGAAACTCCGAATGCTCATTGAAGTGGGTCATCGTCAGTTCGGTCAGGCCCGCGGGCTTGGGCTGCTGCGCCAGTGTGCGGTTGTGGTGCCAGCGCGGCAGCAGTCCGTACGCCGGCGACCAATAGCGCTGGTAGAGCGGCCCGGCATGGCTCAGCAGCGAAATGGGGTTGATCAATTCGCACAGCCAACTGCGAATGGCGGGATCGGCGGCCAGCGGGGAGCGCTGATCGAACAGCAGGAAATAGCAGCCCTCTTCCAGCCGGCTTTCCAGCTCGCTGTTGCCGGTTTCATCGCCCTGCAGCTGCACGCCGGAGTGCACCAGCTCTTCGGAAAACTCCGGCAGCACCCAGATGTTCACCTCGTCGATCAGCGCCCGGTAGCCGAAATAGTCGTCGAAGGCGTGGATCTTCATCTGGCTGGGATGGTTGCGCACCATGCGGTAGGGGCCGGTGCCGACCGGATGGCGGGCGAAATCAGGCAGTTCGCGCCATTCGCGCGGCAGGATCATGGCCTGCACGCTGCCCAGCAGCCAGGGCAGCCAGTGGTCGGGGCTGCGCAGCTGCACGTCGATCACGAACGGCGTCGGCGAGGTGACGCTCTCGATATGCGAGAACAGCGGTTGCGAGGTCAGACGTGAGAGGGAAGTGATGACGTCCGCCATCTCCAGCTCGCGGCCGTGATGAAAATGGATCGCCGGACGCAGGTAAAACCGCCAGTGCAGCGGCGTCAGCGCCTGCCAATGGTGAGACAGATCGGACTCGAGTTCCCCGTTTTCCTCATTTATGCGCGTCAGGCCGTTGAAGATCTGGCGCGCCAAATGGGTTTCCGAACGCCGCAGCGCCGAGCCGGGCAGCAGGTTGTACAGCTGCCGGTAGTAGAGCACCCGCAGGATATGTTTTCCCTGGCGGAAGCTGCGCCCCAACTGCGACAGCAGCATCTGGCGCACCACGTTTTTGTCGCCCACCAGCTGCACCAACTGATCGATGCGGTCCTGTTCCAACAGCTCCTCGGCCCGCTGTTGCTGCAGCGCCAGGCCGGTGTAGTGGAAGGTTAGCCGCGAACGTTTGCCGCGCCCCGACTCCGCCTGCCAGGTGAGCCAGCCCTCTCGCTGCATGGCGCTCAGCAGGGAGCGCACGTGGCGCCGCGAGCAGCTCAGCACCTCCGCCAGATCCTGCAGCGTGGTGTCGGTGGTTTCACCGTGGCAGCGCTGCCACAGACGGATGAACTGCTGCTGCAATCGGGACGTGGACATAAAAGAGGAACGCTCCTGCCTCAACTCGTCAATTTTTCTTTCCCTATATTACGCCGATAATTTTCATCAATGAAAGGGGGAGGGCGTAATGATGAAAGCTTTCTTATCCAGACAGTTCTACCAGCGCTATTTCAGCGCGGTGCGCCGCCAGCGCGCAGACTGGCTGAGCGTGGTGCCCGAGCAGGCGCGGCTGGCGATGCTGGCGCACCTGACGCAATGGGATATCAAAGAGATGACCGATAAGCAGTATCGCGAGCACCTGTAGGGGCTCCGGCAACCAATTTCTGAGTAATGGTGCTGTTTCACCAGCCAGTGGGGCGACCCACTGGTTTTTTTATGCGTGGTCATGGCAATGCGCTTGCATTTTTCTCGCCGTGGCCTAAGGTTCTTTTTTCTGCTTTGAGGTCAGGGAAGACGATATGCAACGCCTGAGCCGGTTGTCACAGCGCATCAATCCCATCTTTGCCGCATTCCTGCTGATTGCTTTTCTTTCTGGCATCGCCGGCGCGTTGCTGACGCCGACGCTCAGCCTGTTTCTGACCACCGAGGTCAAGGTGCGGCCGCTGTGGGTCGGGCTGTTTTACACCGCCAACGCGGTGGCCGGCATCGTCGTCAGTTTTCTGCTGGCCAAACGCTCCGATACTCGCGGCGATCGGCGCAGGCTGATCCTGCTGTGCTGCCTGATGGCGGTCGGCAACTGTCTGCTGTTTGCCTTTAACCGCGACTACCTGACGCTGATCACCGCCGGGGTGCTGATGTCCGCCGTTGCCAACACCGCCATGCCGCAGATTTTCGCGCTGGCGCGGGAATACGCCGACAGCGAGGCGCGTGAAGTGGTGATGTTCAGCTCGGTGATGCGCGCCCAGCTATCGCTGGCGTGGGTGATCGGCCCGCCGCTGTCGTTTGCGCTGGCGCTCAGCTACGGGTTCACCGTGATGTTCCTGATCGCCGCCGCTACCTTCGCGGTCTGCGTGCTGCTGGTAGGATTCATGCTGCCTTCGGTGCCGCGCGCGGCGGATGGCGAAGGGTTGCGGGAAGGCGCTTCCGCGCCGATTGCGCCCGCCAGCGCCTGGCGCAATCGCGATGTGCGGCTGCTGTTCATCGCCTCGATGCTGATGTGGACCTGCAATACCTTGTACATCATCGATATGCCGCTGTATATCACCGCCGATCTCGGCCTGCCGGAAGGGCTGGCCGGGGTGCTGATGGGCACCGCCGCCGGGTTGGAGATCCCGGCGATGCTGTTGGCCGGTTATTACGTCCAACGCTTCGGCAAACGCAACATGATGCTGCTGGCGGTGGCGGCGGGCGTGCTGTTTTATCTTGGGTTGACGGTGCTGGAGAGCAAGCCGGCCCTGATCGCGCTGCAGTTGCTCAACGCGGTGTTTATCGGCATCGTCGCCGGTATAGGCATGCTCTATTTTCAGGATTTGATGCCGGGCCGGCCGGGCGCCGCCACCACGCTGTTCACCAACAGCATCTCTACCGGGGTGATCCTGGCCGGGGTGCTGCAGGGCGCGCTGGTGGAGAATTTCGGTCATGGCTCGGTGTATTGGATGGCGGCGCTGTTGGCGCTGGCGGCGCTCGGGATGAGCGCCAAAGTGCGTGAAGTGTGAGGTCAAACGACGGCATTCTTGATGCAAGTCATTGAGAAGGCTGAACCGGACGCCCAAGCTGAAGACATATGGCGCGCGATCGTTGCGCCCACGCCCATCTCGCTATTGAGATGCCGCCTTGTCGTTTAGAACAGTGGGAACGTTATGGATAAACTCACACCGCTCAAACCGCTTCCTTCCCTGTGCGCCCTTGCCGCCACGCTGATTATCTGGTTCCTCATTCCCGTGCCGGAGGGCGTCGCGCCTAATGCCTGGCAACTGCTGGCGCTGTTTATCGGCACCATCATCGCCATCATCGGCAAGGCGATGCCGATCGGCGCAGTCTCGGTGATCGCCATCGCCCTGGTGGCGGTGACCGGCGTCACCAATCCCGGCAAGCCGGGCGCCGCGCTGGACGACGCGCTCAGCGGCTTTTCCAACCAGCTGATCTGGCTGATCGGTTTTTCGATCATGATCTCCCTCAGCCTGAATAAAACCGGGCTGGGCGCGCGCATAGGCTATTACTTTATTTCGCTGTTCGGCAAAAAAACGCTGGGCATCGCCTATGCGCTGACGCTGGCGGAAACCACGCTGGCGCCGGTGACGCCGAGCAACACCGCGCGCGGCGGCGGCATCATTCACCCGATCATGAAGTCGATCGCCGACAGCTTCGGCTCCAAACCCGAGCTCAATACCTCCGGCAAAATCGGCCGCTACCTGTCGCTGGTGAACTACAACATCAACCCGGTCACCTCGGCGATGTTTATCACCGCTACCGCGCCTAACCCGCTGATTGTCAGCCTGATCGCCAAAGGCACACACGGCAGCTTCGAGCTGTCCTGGTCGATGTGGGCAATCGCCGCTCTGGTGCCGGGACTGTGCTCGCTGATCGTGATGCCGCTGGTCATCTATCTGCTGTATCCGCCGGAGGTGAAAAGTACCCCGGACGCGCCGCGCTTCGCGCGCGAAAAACTGCAGGCGCTGGGGCCGGTAACGCTGCCGGAGAAAATCACCCTCGGGGTGTTCGCGCTGTTGCTGGTGCTGTGGGCCGGCATTCCGGCGATGATCTTCGGCCCGGCGCTGGCGGTCAATCCCACCACCGCGGCGCTGATCGGCCTGGCGGTGCTGCTGGCCACCGGGGTGCTGAGCTGGGAGGATGTGCTCAAGCATAAAGGTGCCTGGGACACCGTGGTGTGGTTCTCGGCGCTGGTGATGATGGCCAGCTTCCTTGGCAAGCTGGGGCTGATCGGCTGGCTGTCGCAAACCGTGGGCAACGGCATCGACCATATGGGCATGAGCTGGGTGGGCGGCACGATCTTGCTGACCCTCATCTATTTGTATTCGCACTATTTCTTCGCCAGCACCACCGCGCACGTGACGGCGATGTTCGCCGCCTTCTTCGCCGCCGGCATCGCGCTCGGCGCGCCACCGGCGCTGCTGGGCCTGATCCTGGCGTTCTCTTCCTCGCTGATGATGTCGCTGACGCATTACGGCACCGGCACCGCGCCGATCGTCTTCGGCTCCGGCTACGTGACGCTGGGGGAATGGTGGAAAGCGGGATGGGTGATGAGCGTGGTTAACTTGCTGATCTGGATAGTGATCGGCGGAGCATGGTGGAAGCTGCTGGGCTACTGGTGAGGAAAAAAAATCACCCGCCGGGCGGCGGGTGAAGGGGATTAATTCAAAAACGCCGGCTGCTGCGCTTCGTAGCGGGAGATGTCCGCTTCGTGCTGCAGCGTCAGGCCGATGCTGTCCAGCCCGTTGATCATGCAGTGGCGGCGGAAGCTGTCGATTTCGAACGGATAGCTTTTGCCGCCGGCGTTGACCGTCTGGTTCTCCAGATCCACCACGAACTCCGTTCCCTCGTTGGCGTCCACCAGCTTGAACAGCTCATCCACCTGCTGTTCGCTCAGCGTCACCGGCAACAGCTGGTTGTTGAACGAGTTGCCGTAAAAGATATCGGCGAAGCTCGGCGCGATCACCACTTTGAATCCGTAATCGGTCAGCGCCCAGGGCGCGTGTTCGCGCGAGGAGCCGCAGCCGAAGTTCTCGCGCGCCAACAGGATGCTGGCGCCTTTATAGCGCGGTTTGTTCAGCACGAATTCCGGGTTCGGCTGCTGGCCGGCGTCGTCGAGGAAGCGCCAGTCGTTGAACAGGTGCTGGCCGAAGCCGGTGCGGGTGACCTTCTGTAAAAACTGCTTGGGAATAATGGCGTCGGTGTCGACGTTGGCCGCATCCAAAGGCACCACTAAGCCGGTATGTTGAGTAAATTTAGCCACGTTAGCCCCTTAGTGAATATCACGGATGTCGGCGAAGTGACCGGCAACGGCGGCCGCGGCGGCCATCGCCGGGCTGACCAGGTGGGTGCGCCCACCGCGGCCCTGACGCCCTTCGAAGTTACGGTTGCTGGTGGACGCGCAGCGTTCGCCCGGATTCAGGCGATCGTTGTTCATCGCCAGACACATCGAGCAGCCCGGCAAACGCCATTCGAAACCGGCTTCGATAAAGATTTTGTCCAACCCTTCGGCTTCCGCCTGGGCCTTCACCGGGCCGGAGCCCGGCACCACGATGGCCTGCACGCCGCTGGCGACCTTGCGCCCCTTGGCGATCGCCGCCGCCGCGCGCAGATCTTCGATACGCGAGTTGGTGCAGGAGCCGATGAACACTTTGTCGATCGGCACGTCGGTCAATTTGATGCCCGGTTTCAAGTCCATGTAGGCCAAGGCTTTTTCCGCGGAGGCGCGCTCGACCGGATCGCTGAACGATTCCGGCGCCGGGATCGCCTGATTGACGGCGATCACCTGGCCGGGGTTGGTGCCCCAGGTGACCTGCGGCGCGATTTCTTCGGCGCGCAGCGTCACCACGGTATCGAATTGGGCTTCGGCATCGGACTTCAGCGTGCGCCAATAGGCGACCGCCTGCTCCCAGTTTTCTCCGGTTGGCGCGAACTGACGCCCCTTCAGGTAGGCGAAGGTGGTGTCGTCCGGCGCGACCAACCCGGCTTTGGCGCCCATTTCGATCGCCATGTTGCACAGGGTCATGCGGCCTTCCATGCTCAACGCTTCGATCGCCTTGCCGCAGAACTCCACCACGTGGCCGGTGCCGCCGGCGCTGCCGGTTTTGCCGATCACCGCCAGCACGATGTCTTTGGCGGTAATACCCTCGGCGGCGTCGCCGGTGACTTCAATCTTCATGGTCTTGGCGCGGCCCTGCTTCAGGGTCTGGGTCGCCAGCACGTGTTCCACTTCGGAGGTGCCGATGCCGAACGCCAGCGAGCCGAAAGCGCCGTGGGTGGCGGTGTGCGAGTCGCCGCAAACGATGGTCATGCCCGGCAGCGTCATGCCTTGCTCAGGCCCGATCACGTGCACGATGCCCTGGAACGGGTGGTTCAGGTCATACAGCGAAACGCCGAATTCCGCGCAGTTCTTGATCAGCTCCTGCATCTGGATGCGCGCCATCTCGCCGCTGGCGTTGATGTCTTTGGTCTGGGTCGACACGTTGTGATCCATGGTGGCGAAGGTTTTGCCGGGCTGGCGCACCTTGCGGCCCATGGCGCGCAGGCCGTCGAACGCCTGCGGCGAAGTGACTTCGTGCACCAGGTGACGGTCGATATACAGCAACGGCGTTTCGTTCGGCGCTTCGTGCACTACGTGGGCGTCGTACAGCTTCTGGTATAAGGTCTTGGCCATGTTATGCCCCCTGAGCTACAAAGCGAGCGATGATGTCGCCCATTTCATCGGTGCTGACGGCTTTGCCGTCACCGGCCAGATCGGCGGTGCGGTAGCCCTGTTCCAACGCCTGGTTGATGGCGCGCTCCACGGCGTCGGCCGCTTCATCGGCGCCCAGGCTGTAACGCAGCAGCAGGGTGGCGGACAGGATCTGCGCAATCGGGTTGGCAATGCCTTTGCCGGCAATATCCGGCGCGGAACCGCCCGCCGGTTCGTACAGGCCGAAGCCTTGCTCGTTCAGGCTGGCGGACGGCAACATGCCCATCGAGCCGGTGATCATCGCGCACTCGTCGGACAGAATGTCGCCGAACAGGTTGGAGCACAGCAGCACGTCGAACTGGGACGGATCCTTGATCAGCTGCATGGTAGCGTTGTCGATATACATGTGCGACAGCGACACGTCCGGGTAATCCTTGGCGACCTGATTGACCACTTCACGCCACAGGATGGAGCTTTGCAGCACGTTGGCCTTGTCGATCGACGTCACCTTGTGGCGGCGCTTGCGGGCGGATTCGAAGGCGATGCGCGCGATGCGTTCAATCTCGAAACGGTGATACACCTCGGTATCGAAAGCGCGCTCCTGCATGCCCTGGCCTTCGCGGCCCTTCGGCTGGCCGAAGTAGATGCCGCCGGTCAGTTCGCGCACGCACAGAATGTCGAAGCCGCGGGCGGCGATGTCGGCGCGCAGCGGGCAGAATGCCTCCAGCCCTTGATACAGGCGTGCCGGGCGCAGGTTGCTGAACAGTTTGAAGTGCTTGCGCAGCGGCAACAGCGCGCCGCGTTCCGGCTGCTCGGCCGGCGGCAGGTGTTCCCATTTCGGGCCGCCTACCGATCCGAACAGGATGGCGTCGGCCTGCTCGCAGCCGGCGACGGTCGCCGGCGGCAGCGGGCTGCCGTGGCGATCGATGGCGATGCCGCCGACGTCGTATTCGGCAGTGGTGATGCGAATGTCAAAGCGTTGACGCACCGCGTCCAACACTTTGCGCGCCTGAGCCATTACTTCCGGGCCGATGCCGTCTCCGGGCAAGACGGCAATGTGATAAGTCTTCGTCATGTTCACACCGTTTCCTGATTATTTTGATGTTTGTTTTGTTGCAGGCGCTGCTTTTCTTTTTCTACCTGCTGTGAGCGCCAAATATTGTTCAACACGTGCACCATCGCCTTGGCGGAAGATTCGACGATGTCGGTCGCCAGACCTACGCCGTGGAAGCGGCGGCCGTTGTAAGAGACCACGATATCCACCTGGCCCAGCGCGTCGCGGCCATGGCCCTTGGCGGTCAGCTGGTATTTCACCAGCTCGATCGGGTAGTCGGTGATGCGGTTGATTGCCTGATAAACCGCATCGACCGGGCCATTGCCGGTGGCGGCCTCGGCTTTCTCTTCGCCGCCGCAGATCAGTTTCACCGAGGCGGTAGCCATGATGCTGCTGCCGGACTGCACGCTGAAGTAGCCCAAGCTGAAGTGCTCCGGCTCTTCCTGCTGTTTATTGATGAAGGCCAGCGCCTCCAGGTCATAGTCGAACACCTGGCCCTTTTTGTCGGCCAGCTTCAGGAAGGCGGCGTACAGGGTATCCAGGTTGTAGTCCTGCTCCTGGTAGCCCATCTCTTCCATGCGGTGTTTCACCGCCGCGCGGCCGGAGCGGGAGGTCAGGTTCAACTGCACATCCTTCAGGCCGATCGACTGCGGGGTCATGATTTCGTAGTTTTCGCGGTTCTTCAGCACGCCGTCCTGGTGAATGCCGGAGGAGTGGGCGAAGGCGTTGGAGCCGACGATCGCCTTGTTGGCCGGGATCGGCATGTTGCACAGCTGGCTGACGATCTGGCTGGTGCGGAAGATTTCCTGATGATTGATGTTGGTGTGCACGTTCATGATGTCCTGGCGCACCTTAATCGCCATGATCACCTCTTCCAGCGAACAGTTGCCGGCGCGCTCACCGATGCCGTTCAGGGTGCCTTCCACCTGACGGGCGCCGGCCTGAACCGCGGCGATGGAGTTGCCGACCGCCATGCCCAAATCGTCGTGGCAGTGCACGGAAATGATGGCTTTGTCGATGTTTGGCACGCGGTCATACAAGGTGGTGATGATGCCGCCGAACTGGTTCGGCGTGGTGTAACCGACGGTGTCCGGAATATTGATGGTGGTGGCGCCGGCGTTGATGGCGGCTTCGACCACGCGGCACAGATTGTCGATCGGCGTGCGGCCGGCGTCTTCACAGGAGAACTCTACGTCGTCAGTGTAGTTGCGGGCGCGTTTGACCGAGCGCACCGCCATCTCCAACACTTCGTCGAACGAGCGTTTCAGCTTCGATTCAATGTGCAGGGTCGAGGTGGCCAGGAATACGTGGATGCGGAACGCTTCGGCGACGCGCAGCGCTTCGGCGGCCACATCGATGTCTTTGTCCACACAGCGGGCCAGGCCGCAGACGCGGCTGTTCTTGATCTGGCGCGCGATGGTTTGCACCGACTCGAAGTCGCCCGGCGAAGAGACCGGGAAGCCGACCTCCATCACGTCGACGCCCATTCTTTCCAGCGCCAGCGCAATCTGAATCTTCTCTTTTACGCTCAGGCTGGCCTGCAACGCCTGTTCGCCATCACGCAGCGTGGTATCGAAAATAATGACTTGTTGGCTCATCGGTGCATTCCTTATCGTGTTGATTTCACGCTAAGCGGGCAAAAAAAAACCCGCGCAGTAGCGCGGGTTTCTTATGGGTGATCGGCTGAGTCAGCTCCGAACTTCGTCCACAGGCATACCGCGCAAACAAGATGCGTTGAGTAGTAGGCCTAGTAGACGATGAGTACGGATCATAAGGGTTCAGCTTCTCTTAAATTGGGTGTCTGCCTAATTTGATACGTGATTGGCCTGGCGATGTCAACACCTGATTGAATGCGGGGACAATGCACCAGCCCATTGGCCAAACAGAGGATCATTCGGCAAAAAAGCGACGCCTTAGAGAAAAAATGGGGCCAGTTTGCGCGCTGCTTAGCATAAACGAATCGAATATATACTGCGCTAATTGCTTCTGGATTTCGTTGCGTTAAGATTTGCGATGAAAAAATAAGAGGGATTAATCACGGGGGGCAACAAAATAACATTTTTTATACAAATGATTTAAATTGAATTCATATGATTAATTGATTATTTTAGTCATAATATAACAAAATAATGTAATTTTACACAAAGTGAGCGGTGTTTTTAGATGGTTTGATTGCTTATGATGTGTTTTTATAGTTTGTCTCATACAGTGCAGCTATGTTGTTTAGTTGTATTAATCATTGTTGATACCTAATTATTAGTACTACCCAGGTGGCATTCTTCCCGCTGACGGGAGAAACTACTGACATGTATTCCATATACGACTTATATCGTGTCGATAACACGAGGTTTTTTATCGGTTGATGACGGTAATGGCAGGATTTGTCGTGCAAAGATATGACAATGCGGCGTTTCATTGTTTGTCGAGCATAAGGATTAGATTATCTACACAGGATTTAGTGGAGTGAAATATGGCTGAATATGATTCCGAAATCACTATGGTCAAAGAGCCGGCGGACATTCATTTGCGCAGCGTCGATCTTAATTTGCTGACGGTGTTTGACGCCGTGATGCAAATGCAAAATATTACGCGAGCCGCTAATTCGCTAGGGATGTCGCAGCCGGCGGTGAGCAACGCGGTAGCGCGCCTGAAGGTGATGTTCAACGACGAACTGTTCGTGCGCTGCGGGCGCGGGATCCAGCCCACCATGCGGGCCAGGCAGCTGTTTGGCCCGGTGCGGCAAGCGTTGCAGCTGGTGCAGAATGAATTGCCGGGCGCCGAGTTCGAGCCGCTGACCAGCACGCGAGCGTTTTCCTTGTCGCTGTGCAGTCCGCTCGACTTGCGCCTGGGCGCCGGGATAATCAATCACGTCAAACAGATCGCGCCGCAGCTTAATCTGCAAATAAAGTCATACATCAACAATAATATCGAACATCAATTGCGTTATCAGGACGTCGAGTTTGTCATCGGCTACAGCCGTTTCGAATCGGCAGAGTTTCGCAGTTTGGCGATGTTCGACGACGAATTAGTGCTGGCGGCCGCGCAGGCGCACCCGAGAATGGGCGAGGAGGCGACGCCGGAGCAAATGCTGGCCGAACAGCACGCGGCGGTATCCCTGGAAAGTTTTGGATCGTTCAGTAAGCCTTTTTATTTAGAGGAACCGATGCTGCGCGCCGTGACGCAGCAGTGCACGGATCTCTACAGCGTGTTGAATATGGTGTCGCAAACGGAGATGGTGGCGATTGCACCCGCCTGGCTGGTGAGACAACAGACGGAGGCGTTGAAAATAAAGGCGGTTCCTTTGTGCGCCAATCACAATAAAGCAACCTGCTATCTTTCTTGGCATGAATCCTCCGAGCGGGATAAAGGGCACCAGTGGATGAAATCCGTCCTGATTGAGGCGGGTAACCCAAAGTAAATCGATAAAAAATGGGAGCCATATAAAGATAATATTCAACTGAGCGTTTTTTTCTCATGATAAAAACTAAGAACTATCTGTGTTTTTATTAAGATGTTTCTTGGTTTTACGGCGATAAAATAACTTATTTTCATAGTGGGTTTGTTCGTTCAGCAAAAATAATTAATATAAATTAATATTCTGATTTTTACTTTCCGGCTAGTATTTTAAACTAACTCGATGCGGCGGCCCGGATGGGCCGCGTTTTATTGCCGCCGGCAAACCTTTTCCTTCCCGTTCTGTCCAACTGATGAAAGTGCGAAAGCCGGCCTGAGTTTTGGCTCACACTTCTACGCTGAAATCGCTTTTCCCCCTGCCTGAGAGTAGGTAGACTGCGCGGAAAAAAGTAAACACGTGTAAGCTGAGATGAGGGCCGCAAGGCGTCGTTCAGGCTTAACTGTATGATTCATTTCAGGCTTAGAGCACTATGATCACTAATCTGCTGCAATACCATCTGATCCATCGTATACAGCATCAAATCACCCACCGAGCCGATCGCACAGCTTTTCGCCAATGGTCGCCCAACGGCGAGTTGCAACTGACCTGGGGAGCGGCCGCCGCCCGCATCGATCGCATCGCCGCCGGGCTGCTGGGGCTGGGCGTCGAAGTGCAAGAACGCATCGGTATTTTCGCCAATAACACGATGGCCTGGTCGTTGACCGATCTCGCGATCCTGCACCTGCGTGGCGTCAGCGTGCCGCTCTATTCCACCAATACGCCGGCGCAGGCGGCGTTTGTCACCAACGACGCCGACATCCGCATACTGTTCGTCGGTGAGCAGGCGCAGCTTGACGCCGCCATCGCGCTGCGCGGCGTCTGCCCACAGCTGCGGCACATTATCGTCTTCGACGAGGGGGCCGATCTGCGCGGCTGCGAGATCGCACAGCATCTGAGCGCCTTCGAGCGCGCTGCCGATCCGGCGGCTTTTGCCGCTCAACGTCGGCAGCGTATTGAAGAGTGCGACCTGCAGGATCTCTTCACCCTGATTTATACCTCGGGTACTACCGGCGAGCCGAAAGGGGTGATGCTGGACTACCGCAACCTGGCGGCGCAGCTCTACCTGCATGATGAAAGGCTGACGGTCGGCGAAGAGGATGTGTCGCTCAGCTTCCTGCCGCTGTCGCACGTGTTCGAGCGGGCCTGGAGCTTCTTTGTGATGCATTCCGGCGCGCAGAACGTCTTCCTGCCGAATACCGACTGGGTGCGGGAAGCGATGGGGCAGGTCCGCCCGACGCTGATGTGTGCGGTGCCGCGTTTCTACGAGAAGATTTTCAGTGCGGTGCATGAAAAAGTGGCGCGCGCCCCTTGGCTGCGCCGTGCGTTGTTCCACTGGGCGATCGTCTGCGGCGAGCGCAAGTTC
Source organism: Serratia sarumanii (assembly GCF_029962605.1). Lineage (NCBI taxonomy): Bacteria > Pseudomonadati > Pseudomonadota > Gammaproteobacteria > Enterobacterales > Yersiniaceae > Serratia > Serratia sarumanii. The sequence continues at coordinate 736,695 of NZ_CP124750.1, forward strand.
CTGCAGGAGCGCGCCGGCAAACCGTTGGGCAAAGTGTTCGACTTCACCCACCGCTGGGCCGATAAGCTGGTGTTGAGCAAGCTGCGCGGTATCCTCGGCGGCCGGGTGCGCTTTTTGCCGGCGGCGGGCGCCAAGCTGGACGACAATGTGATCCTGTTTTTCCAGGCGATGGGCGTCAACATCAAGTACGGTTACGGCATGACCGAAACCTGTGCGACCGTCTCCTGCTGGGAAGAGGGGCATTTCCGCTTCGGATCTATCGGCAAACCGCTGCCGGAGGTCGAGGTGCGCATTGGCGAGGAAAATGAAATCCAGGTGCGCGGGCCGATCGTGATGCGCGGCTATTTCAACAAACCGTTGGAAACCGCCGCGACCTTTACCGAGGACGGCTGGCTGAAAACCGGCGACGCCGGGGCGATCGATGAAGAGGGCAACCTGTTCATCACCGAACGCCTGAAGGATTTGATGAAAACCTCCGGCGGCAAATATATCGCGCCGCAGATGCTGGAAGGCACGCTGGCGCAGGATCGCTTTATCGAGCAGGTGGCGATCATCGCCGATGCGCGTAAATTCGTTTCCGCGCTGATCGTGCCGTGCTTTGAGTCGCTGGAAGAGTACGCGAAGTCAGTGAACCTGAAATACCAGGATCGCCTGGAACTGCTGCGCAACGGCGAAATCCTCGAGATGTTCGAAAAGCGCGTGCGCGAGATGCAAAAGGAGCTGGCGCGCTTCGAACAGGTGAAGAAGTTCACGCTGCTGCCGGCGGCCTTTTCGATGGAGCTGGGGGAGTTGACGCCAACGCTGAAGCTGCGCCGCAAAGTGATCCTGCAGCGCTATCAGCGTGAAATCGACTCGATGTACCAGGAACAGGCCTGACGCCGCCGCCGGGCCATGTGCCCGGCGAAAAAAGCGGCATATCCTTCACCTGATTTAGTTCTGTAATTTTCCCTCTGTTCGAAACAATGCCTAGCCTGATAACCCTGCGGCTAGCGCATTGTTTTTATAAAGCCGTGATCTCCAGCCGCTTGGCAATAACCCCGCTACCGTTAAGCCATTTTGCCGTTTGCCTGCCCCATATTCTGACGTTATGTTAATTCGATAGCGACAACCCATAAAAACTTTGGGGCATTGCCCCGCAGCAGGCGCTACGTTCCGGCGCCAGAGAAGAATAAGCAAGCCTGGAGGCAAACCCATGGAGATGTTGTCAGGAGCCGAGATGGTCGTCCGATCGTTGATCGATCAGGGCGTTAAGCATGTATTCGGCTACCCCGGCGGGGCGGTGCTCGATATCTACGACGCCCTGCATACGGTTGGAGGGATCGATCATATTCTGGTGCGCCACGAGCAGGGGGCGGTGCACATGGCCGATGGCTACGCGCGCGCCACCGGTGAAGTGGGCGTGGTGCTGGTGACCTCCGGCCCCGGCGCCACCAACGCCATTACCGGTATCGCCACCGCCTATATGGACTCGATCCCGATGGTGGTGCTGTCGGGGCAGGTGCCCAGCTCGCTGATCGGCTACGACGCCTTCCAGGAGTGCGATATGGTGGGGATTTCTCGCCCGGTGGTGAAGCACAGCTTCCTGGTAAAACGCACCGAAGACATCCCGGCGGTGTTGAAGAAGGCGTTCTACCTGGCTTCCAGCGGCCGCCCCGGCCCGGTGGTGATCGATCTGCCGAAAGATATCGTCGGCCCGGCGGTGCGGATGCCTTATGCCTACCCGCAGGACGTGAGCATGCGTTCTTATAACCCGACGGTGCAGGGCCACCGCGGGCAGATCAAACGCGCGTTACAAACCATTCTGGCGGCCAAAAAGCCGGTGATGTACGTCGGCGGCGGCGCGATCAACGCCGGTTGCGAGGCCGAACTGTTGGCGTTGGCGGAGCAGCTGAACCTGCCGGTGACCAGCAGCCTGATGGGATTGGGCGCTTTCCCAGGCACCCATCGCCAGAGCGTCGGCATGCTCGGCATGCACGGCACCTATGAAGCCAACAAAACCATGCACCATGCCGACGTGATCTTCGCCGTCGGCGTGCGTTTCGACGATCGCACCACCAATAACCTCGCTAAATACTGCCCGGACGCCACCGTGCTGCACATCGATATCGATCCGACTTCGATCTCCAAAACGGTGGACGCCGATATTCCGATCGTCGGCGATGCCAGGCAGGTGTTGGTTCAGATGCTGGAGCTGCTGGCGCAGGACGAGAAAGCGCAGGATCACGACGCGCTGCGCGATTGGTGGCAGTCAATCGAGCAGTGGCGTGCCCGCGACTGCCTGGGTTACGACAAGCACAGCGGCACCATCAAGCCGCAGGCGGTGATCGAAACCCTGCATCGCCTGACCAAAGGCGACGCCTATGTCACCTCGGACGTGGGCCAGCACCAGATGTTCGCCGCGCTCTATTATCCATTCGACAAACCGCGCCGCTGGATCAACTCCGGCGGCCTCGGCACCATGGGCTTCGGTTTGCCGGCGGCATTGGGCGTCAAGCTGGCGCTGCCGGAGGAAACCGTGGTGTGCGTGACCGGCGACGGCAGCATTCAGATGAACATTCAGGAGCTGTCCACCGCGCTGCAATATAACCTGCCGGTGGTGGTGGTGAACCTCAACAACCGCTATCTGGGCATGGTGAAGCAGTGGCAGGACATGATTTATTCCGGCCGTCACTCGCAGTCCTACATGGATTCTCTGCCGGACTTCGTCAAGTTGGCCGAGGCTTACGGCCATGTCGGTATCGCCATCCGCACGCCGGATGAGCTGGAAAGCAAGCTGGCGCAGGCGCTGGCGGAAAAAGAGCGGCTGGTGTTCGTCGACGTGACCGTCGATGAAACCGAACATGTTTACCCGATGCAGATCCGCGGTGGAAGCATGGACGAAATGTGGCTTAGCAAAACGGAGAGGACCTGATCATGCGCCGTATTTTATCTGTCTTGCTGGAAAACGAATCCGGCGCTTTGTCGCGCGTGGTCGGGCTGTTTTCCCAGCGCGGTTATAACATCGAGAGCCTGACGGTGGCACCGACCGACGATCCGACGCTGTCGCGCATGACTATCCAGACCGTCGGCGACGAGAAAGTGCTGGAGCAGATTGAGAAACAGCTGCACAAGCTGGTGGACGTGCTGCGCGTCAGCGAGCTGGTGCAGGGCGCTCACGTCGAGCGCGAGATCATGCTGGTGAAGCTGCAGGCCAGCGGCTACGGCCGTGAAGAGGTGAAGCGCTGCGCCGACATTTTCCGCGGCCAGATCGTGGATGTGACGGCGACGCTGTACACGGTACAGCTGGCCGGCACCAGCGACAAGCTCGACGCCTTCCTGAGCGCAGTGCGTGAAGTGGCGGAGATCGTGGAAGTGGCCCGTTCCGGCGTGGTTGGCGTGTCGCGCGGCGACAAAATCATGCGCTGAGCGCGGTCTGGCGGCGAATAATCGGGGGCGCGGCGTGGCTGCGCCCTTTGTTTTTCGGTATTTTTTGCCCGATTGCTGGCACCTTTCGGCAAAAGCGGTTGCTAGGCAGTGTTTTCTGCTGTTAGATCGCAGAGGCTGGATTGAATAACCGCACGGGATGTCATGGTTAATCCGAGCACAGACTTCACTTCTATTTTCAGCGTCATTAAGGGGTTAATGTGAAACTGGATGAAATCGCGCGTCTCGCGGGCGTTTCGCGCACGACGGCCAGTTACGTCATCAACGGCAAGGCGAAGCAGTATCGTGTCAGCGATAAAACCGTCGAGAAAGTGATGGCCGTGGTCAGGGAGCATAACTATCACCCGAATGCCGTCGCGGCGGGGCTGCGCGCCGGGCGTACCCGTTCTATCGGTCTGGTGATCCCGGATCTGGAAAATACCAGCTATACCCGCATCGCCAACTACCTGGAACGCCAGGCGCGCCAGCGTGGTTACCAATTGCTGATCGCCTGTTCCGAAGATCAGCCGGACAACGAAATGCGCTGTATCGAGCACCTGCTGCAGCGCCAGGTGGACGCCATCATCGTCTCCACCGCCTTGCCGCCGGAGCATCCTTTCTATCAACGCTGGGCCAACGATCCGCTGCCGATCATCGCGCTGGACCGCGCGCTGGATCGCGAGCATTTCATCAGCGTCGTCGGGGCCGATCAGGAAGACGCCTTTGCGCTGGCGCAGGAGCTGCGCACCTTCCCGGCTGAATCGGTGCTGTATCTGGGCGCCTTGCCGGAGCTTTCGGTGAGCTTCCTGCGTGAGCAGGGCTTCCGTCAGGCCTGGCAAGAGGATCCCCGCCACGTCGATTATCTGTACGCCAACAGCTATGAACGCGAAGCCGCCGGCGCGCTGTTTGCCGAATGGCTGAAAACGCACCCGATGCCGCAAGCGCTGTTCACCACCTCGTTCTCGCTGTTGCAGGGCGTGATGGACGTGACGCTGAAGCAACGTGGCCGTTTGCCGACCGATCTGGCGATTGCCACCTTCGGCGACCATGAACTGTTGGATTTCCTCGAGTGTCCGGTGCTCGCGGTGGCGCAGCGCCATCGTGACGTAGCCGAACGCGTGCTGGAGCTGGTGTTGGCCAGCCTGGACGAACCGCGTAAACCCAAACCGGGTTTGACGCGTATCCGCCGCAATCTATTCCGCCGCGGCAGCCTGAGCCGCAAATAGTCCGCTCTACAGGAGCCCGCTATGCCGGGCTCCTGGTTTAGACGTAGCCCGCCACTCGGAACAGCCGCCGGCAATATTCCAGGAAATAGCCATACACCACGCCCATCGCCATGGAGACCAGCGCATTGCTGGTGACCGCCGCCAGCATTTGTTGGCCGTCGGCGCCTACGCTCCACAGAATGGCGGCATAAACCGGCGATTGGAAGCTGACGTAGGCCAGCAGGTCGGCGAGGTTGCGCAGCACGAACTGGCCGCGTGGACAGCGGCGCGCCGTGCGGATAAACAGATCGCGATAGCGACCGTAAGGCCAGGCGATCAGGATGTTGACCGGGATCGACAGCAGGCGCGAAGAGAGGGATTGCTGGAAGCTCATGCCGGAGATCAACACTTCTATCGCCATGCCGGCGATAAAGCAGTACACCACCAGTGCGAACGTATCGGCAGCGGCGCTACGCCAGTGAGCGGCGGGCGAAAGCATGTGTTATCTCCCTTTGGTTAAGGTTCTGTTAAATCATTAATTATTGGTTGTTAAAACTGCTTTTTTGCTTTTTGTATAGTGTACTAATCTGCATTGTGTTTTTTAACTAGATTTATATTTTTATTTTTAACATTTGCTCGGTTTTTGTCCCGCAGAATCGGGAGAGAGGAGAGGGTAGAGAGATTAAAATCGGCGATTTAAAATAAATTCATTAAAAACATATGGTTGCGATTTTTTGTATCGAGTGGGGATTTTTTCCGGCAAAAATTGTGGAAATAAAGGTGTAAGAAAATGAAACCATAATTGTAAACAGGTATTTTGGGAATAATCTTACCAAATTGATTTAAATCGAAATTACTTCTGCTCGTAATATCCGAACCATTTATTTTTATCGCGGCCGCATCACGGCCGTGCAAATTGAAGTAAAATAGCGCCCGGTTTTACGGTGAATAACGATTGAGCGTTATTAACTCAAGGAGTTATGGCCTTATTCCGCGATCGGCTCGCCCAACGCCGAGCCTTGGCGGGCGCGGCTCGCCAGCGGTTACCGCACTGAGATTGCCGAGCTGAAAAATGAGACATGGCTTGCAGAAGGAAGTAATGAGTTAATTAATCGCCAGTTCGTCAGGTTTTTAATCAGATTCTTTCCGCTTAGAAAATTCTCTCCGTTTATCATGGTGTTAATTTTTAATCGTCGAATAATCAGAGTTTCTTTCGCGAGTCAGCTCCCAAAATGACCAGAGAAATATTGCCAAAGCGCTGGCGCTCTGGCTTGACAAGGTTTTCATACCCTCCGTAAACTCCATTGTGTGGGAATTTGTGGGGTAAAGTGGTGAAAACGGTCACTAAGGGGTAGCTCAGGAATGTTCCGTGGAGCGACGATGGTCAACCTCGACAGCAAAGGGCGGCTTGCCGTACCTACCCGATATCGGGAATTGCTCAACGAGGAATCGCAAGGCCAAATGGTCTGTACCATTGACCTCCATCAGCCCTGCCTGCTGCTTTATCCTTTGCCCGAATGGGAAATTATTGAACAAAAATTATCACGTCTGTCGAGCATGAATCCCGCCGAGCGCCGCGTTCAGCGCCTGCTGCTGGGGCATGCCAGTGAGTGTCAGATGGATAGTGCCGGTCGTTTGCTGCTCGCCAATACGCTGCGGCAACACGCCGGGCTCACGAAAGAAGTGATGCTGGTCGGGCAGTTCAACAAGTTTGAACTGTGGGATGAACAGACCTGGTATCAACAAGTCAAGGATGATATTGACGCTGAACAGTCGACTCAGGAACCGTTGTCTGAGCGGCTACAGGACTTGTCGCTATAAGCATGTTGGAAAACTATAAACACACCACCGTCCTGCTGGACGAAGCCGTCAACGGCCTCAACATCCGCAGCAACGGCATATATATCGACGGTACTTTTGGTCGCGGTGGCCATTCTCGTCTGATTCTGTCCCAGCTGGGGCCGGAAGGGCGCTTGCTGGCGATTGACCGTGACCCTCAGGCGATTGCAGCCGCCAAATCTATTGAAGATCCTCGTTTTACCATCGTACACGGCCCATTCTCCGAGTTGTCGCACTACGTGCGGGAACGTGAATTGGTGGGCAAGATCGACGGCGTTCTGCTCGATCTGGGCGTTTCTTCGCCGCAGCTTGACGACGCAGAGCGCGGGTTCTCCTTTATGCGCGACGGTCCGCTGGACATGCGCATGGATCCTTCCACCGGCCTGTCCGCCGCAGAGTGGCTGATGAAGGCCGAAGCGGACGACATCGCCTGGGTGCTGAAAACCTTTGGCGAAGAGCGTTTCGCCAAGCGCATCGCACGCGCCATCGTGGAAAGAAACCGCGTGGAGCCGATGACGCGCACCAAAGAGTTGGCGGATCTGATTGCCGATGCCAGCCCGTTCCGTGAAAAGCACAAGCATCCGGCGACGCGCAGCTTCCAGGCGATTCGTATCTATATCAACAGCGAGCTGGAAGAGATCGAGCGTGCGCTCGACGGCGCGCTGGAAGTGCTGGCCCCACAGGGCCGTTTGTCGATCATCAGCTTCCACTCGCTGGAAGACCGCATCGTCAAACGCTTTATGCGTCACCATAGCCGCGGCGCCCAGGTGCCGGCGGGCATTCCGTTGACCGAAGAGCAACTGCGCAGCATGGGCGGGCGAACGCTGAAAGCGCTGGGCAAAATGATGCCTTCGGAAGCGGAAGTGGCGGACAACCCGCGTGCGCGCAGCTCGGTGCTGCGTATTGCTGAGAGGATGCCCGCGTGATCGGCAACGAACGTCACGGCCTGGTCGGGGTGATTGGCGGCGATCTGCTGCGCAATGCCAAGATCCCCCTGATTTTACTGATTGCGTCACTGGTCTCCGCGGTTTTCGTGGTGACCACCGCGCACCGCACCCGCCTGCTGACCGCCGAGCGCGAACAGCTGGTGCTGGAGCGCGATGCGCTGGATATCGAGTGGCGCAACCTGATTTTAGAAGAGAACGCCCTCGGCGATCACAGCCGGGTTGAACGTATCGCGACAGAAAAACTGCAGATGCAACACGTTGATCCATCGCAGGAAAATATCATCGTTAAACAATGAATGGTTTAACCGGAATAATGACACGGAGTAGAAAGGAAACGCATGAAAGCAGCGCGCCCCGGTAAGTTGAGACGCCAGGAAGATCAGGCCAGCTTTGTCAGCTGGCGTTTTGCGTTGCTGTGCGGCTGCATTTTGCTGGCGATGGTCGGCCTGATGCTGCGCGTCGCGTACCTGCAGGTCATCAACCCCGATCGTCTGGTGAAAGAAGGCGACATGCGTTCGCTACGCGTGCAGGAAGTACCGACCGCGCGCGGCATGATCAGCGATCGCGCCGGCCGGCCGTTGGCGGTCAGCGTGCCGGTCAATGCGGTGTGGGCGGATCCGAAAGAGCTGAACGAGCGCGGCGGCATCACGCTGGACAGCCGTTGGAAAGCGCTTTCCGATGCGCTGAACATCCCGCTGGACCAACTCTCAAACCGCATCAACGCTAACCCGAAAGGGCGCTTCGTTTATCTGGCGCGCCAGGTGAACCCGGCGATCGGCGACTACATCCACAAACTCAAGCTGCCGGGGATCTACCTGCGGCAGGAGTCGCGCCGGTACTACCCGGCGGGGCAGGTGACGTCGCATATCATCGGCGTGACCAATATCGACGGGCAAGGCATCGAAGGCGTCGAGAAGAGCTTCGACCGCTGGCTGACCGGGCAACCGGGCGAGAGAACGGTGCGTAAGGACCGCTTCGGCCGGGTGATCGAAGATATTTCCTCCGTCGACAGCCAGGCGGCGCACAACCTGGTGCTGAGCGTCGATGAACGCCTGCAGGCGCTGGTGTATCGCGAGCTGAACAACGCGGTGGCGTTCAACAAGGCCGAGTCGGGCACCGCGGTGCTGATCGACGTGAACACCGGCGAAGTGCTGGCGATGGCCAACAGCCCGTCTTACAACCCGAACAACATGGCCGGTACGCCGAAAGAGACCATGCGTAACCGTGCTATCACCGATATTTTTGAACCCGGTTCAACCGTGAAGCCGATGGTGGTGATGACCGCGCTGCAAAACGGCGTGGTGAGAGAAAACAGCGTGCTGAACACCATCCCGTACCGCATTCAGGGCCACGAGATCAAAGACGTGGCGCGGTACTCGGAGCTGTCATTGACCGGGATCTTGCAGAAGTCGAGTAACGTCGGTGTTTCAAAGCTGGCGTTAGCGATGCCGTCCTCAGCGTTAGTAGATACTTACTCTCGTTTTGGGCTGGGAAAAGCGACCAATTTGGGGCTGGTCGGAGAAAGCAGTGGCATATACCCAAAAAAACAACGGTGGTCTGACATAGAGAGGGCCACCTTCTCTTTCGGCTACGGGCTGATGGTAACTCCGTTACAGTTGGCGCGAGTCTATGCAACGATCGGCAGCCTGGGCGTATATCGTCCATTGTCGATCACCAAGGTTGACCCTCCGGTCGCCGGCGAACGCGTTTTCCCTGAACCTCTGGTGCGTACCGTGGTGCACATGATGGAAAGCGTGGCCCTGCCGGGCGGCGGCGGCGTGAAAGCCGCCATCAAGGGATACCGTATCGCCATCAAAACCGGTACCGCGAAAAAAGTGGGCCCGGACGGCAAATACGTCAACCGATACATCGCTTATACCGCCGGCGTCGCGCCGGCAAGTAACCCCCGTTTTGCCCTGGTGGTCGTCATCAATGACCCGCAGGGTGGGAAATACTATGGTGGCGCAATCTCCGCGCCGGTGTTCGGCGCCATCATGGGCGGCGTATTGCGCACCATGAACGTCGAGCCTGACGCGTTGCCTACCGGTGACAAAAGCGAATTAGTGATTAACAAGAAAGAGGGTTCAGGTGGCAGATCGTAATTTGCGCGACTTACTCGCCCCGTGGGTGCCGACGGCACCCGGGCGCGCGCTGCGGGAAATGACATTAGACAGCCGTGTGGCGGCTGCCGGGGATCTGTTTGTCGCCGTTGTCGGCCATCAAACGGATGGACGCCGCTATATTCCGCAGGCCATCGCGCAGGGCGTCGCCGCCGTGATCGCCGAAGCTGACGGTCAGGCCGAAGACGGCGCCATCGTTGAAATGCACGGCGTGCCGGTGATCTACCTGAGCCAACTGAACCAGCGCCTTTCCGCGCTGGCCGGGCGTTTTTACCACCAGCCGGGCGAGCGTCTGCGTTTGGTCGGCGTGACCGGCACCAACGGCAAAACCACCACTACGCAGCTGCTGGCGCAGTGGAGCCAACTGCTGGGCGAAACCAGCGCGGTGATGGGCACCGTCGGCAACGGCCTGCTGGGCCAGGTGTGCCCGACCGAGAATACCACCGGTTCTGCGGTGGATGTTCAACACGTATTAAACGAGCTGGCGGAACAGGGCGCGACCTTCGCCGCCATGGAAGTTTCTTCCCACGGTCTGGTGCAACACCGGGTGGCGGCGCTGCCGTTCGCCGCGGCGGTCTTCACCAACCTGAGCCGCGATCACCTGGATTACCACGGTGATATGGCCAATTACGAGGCGGCCAAATGGTCGCTGTTCGCCGCCCACAGCGTGGGGCAGGCGATCATCAACGCCGACGATGAAGTCGGTCAGCGCTGGCTGAGAAAGCTGCCGGATGCGGTGGCGGTGACGATGCAGGGCAACCTGCAGCCGGGCTGCCACGGCCGCTGGCTGAAAACCACGGCGATCGACTATCACGACAACGGCGCCACGGTTCGCTTCAGCTCCAGCTGGGGCGACGGCGAGATCGAAAGCCGCCTGATGGGCGCGTTCAACGTCAGCAACCTGCTGTTGGCCTTGGCGACGCTGCTGTCGCTGGGCTATCCGCTGGAGGCGCTGGTGGAAACCGGCAGCCGTCTGCAGCCGGTCTGCGGCCGCATGGAAGTGTTTAACGCGCCGGGCAAACCGACGGTAGTGGTGGATTACGCCCACACGCCGGATGCGCTGGAGAAAGCGCTGGAAGCCGCGCGCCTGCACTGCCAGGGGCAGCTGTGGTGCGTGTTCGGCTGCGGCGGCGATCGCGACAAGGGCAAGCGTCCGCTGATGGGCGGCATCGCCGAACAGTTCGCCGATCGCGTGGTGATCACCGATGACAACCCGCGTACCGAAGAGCCGCGCGCGATTATCAACGATATCCTGACTGGATTGCTGGACGCCGGGCAGGCGCTGGTGATCCACGGCCGCGCCGAAGCGGTAACCAGCGCCATCATGCAGGCGCAGGAACAGGACGTGGTGTTGGTGGCGGGCAAAGGCCACGAAGATTACCAATTGGTAGGCAACCGCCGCCTGGATTACTCCGACCGCACGACGGTCGCCCGACTGCTGGGGGTGCTGGCATGAGCCCTGTCTCTCTTCAGACACTGGCTGAGGTATTGAGCGCTGAGCTGATTGGCGCCGATTGCCAAATTGTCGAGGTGACGACAGACACCCGCAAGGTGACCGCCGGTTGCCTGTTTGTGGCGCTGAAAGGCGAGCGTTTCGACGCCCACGACTTCGCGGCGGATGCCGTAGCCGCAGGCGCCGGGGCGCTGCTGGTCAGTAAGCGCTTATTGGTGGACGTGCCGCAGCTGGTAGTGCAAGACACCCGTCTGGCGCTGGGGCAGCTTGGCGCCTGGGTGCGTCAGCAGGTGCCGGCGCGCGTGGTGGCGCTGACCGGTTCCTCGGGCAAGACCTCGGTGAAAGAAATGACCGCCGCCATTCTGCGCGAATGCGGCGAAGTGCTATATACCGCCGGCAACTTCAATAACGACATCGGCGTGCCGCTGACGTTGCTGCGTCTGGAACCGCAACATGATTTTGCCGTGATTGAGCTGGGCGCTAACCATATTGGCGAAATCGCTTACACCACCGCATTGACGCGGCCGCAGACCGCTTTGGTGAACAACCTGGCGGCGGCTCACCTGGAAGGCTTTGGCTCGCTGGCCGGCGTCGCCCAGGCGAAAGGTGAAATCTTTACCGGCCTGCCGGCCGACGGCGTGGCGATCATCAACGCCGATAACAACGACTGGCCGCACTGGCAGAACATGCTGGGCGGCAAAACCGTCTGGCGCTTCTCGCCGCAGGCTGCCGAAGGCGTGGACTTCTTCGCGGATAACGTGCGGGTAAACGGCGCGGGCACGCAGTTCACGCTGCACAGCCCGTTCGGCACCGCCGAGATCGCGCTGCCGCTGCCGGGGCGCCACAACGTGGCCAATGCGCTGGCGGCGACGGCGCTGGCGATGTCGGTGGGCGCCACCCTCGAAGCGGTGCGTCAGGGGCTGAAACAGCTGCAGGCGGTGCCGGGGCGTCTGTTCCCGGTGGCGCTGGCCGAAGGCAAGCTGCTGCTGGACGACAGCTATAACGCCAACGTCGGGTCGATGACCGCGGCGGCGCAGGTGCTGGCGGAAATGCCGGGCTACCGCGTAATGGTGGTCGGCGATATGGCCGAGCTGGGTGCGGAAGCGGAAGAGTGTCACCGTCAGGTGGGCGAAGCCGCCCGTCTGGCCGGCGTCGACAAAGTGATCAGCGTCGGCGGTTTGAGCCGCGTGCTGAGCGAAGCGTCCGGCAACGGCGAACATTATCAGGACAAGACTGCAGTGATCGCGCGCGTGGCGGAATTACTGTCGGAACATGCGGTCATTACCGTGTTAATCAAAGGTTCACGTAGTGCCGCAATGGAGCAGGTAGTACGCGCGTTACAGGAGAAAGCACCATGTTAGTTTGGCTGGCCGAGCATTTGGTCAAGTATTACTCAGGCTTCAACGTCTTTTCTTATCTGACGTTCCGAGCCATTGTCAGCCTGCTGACCGCGCTGTTCCTGTCGCTGTGGATGGGCCCGCGGGTGATCAAGCGCCTGCAAGAAATGTCCTTCGGCCAGGTGGTGCGTAACGACGGCCCCGAGTCGCACTTCAGCAAGCGCGGCACGCCGACCATGGGCGGCATCATGATCCTGACCTCCATCACCATTTCGGTGCTGATGTGGGCTTACCCGTCCAACCCGTATGTCTGGTGCGTGCTGTTCGTGCTGGTGGGGTACGGCATCGTCGGCTTCGTCGACGACTACCGCAAGGTGGTGCGTAAGGACACCAAAGGGCTGATCGCCCGCTGGAAGTATTTCTGGCAGTCGGTGATTGCGCTGATTGTCGCATTCGCCATGTACGCCGTAGGAAAAGACACGCCAGCCACCGAGCTGGTTGTGCCGTTCTTTAAGGACGTGATGCCGCAGCTGGGCCTGCTGTATATCCTGCTGGCCTATTTCGTCATCGTCGGCACCAGCAACGCGGTCAACCTGACCGATGGCCTGGACGGCCTGGCGATCATGCCGACGGTATTCGTGGCGGCCGGCTTCGCGCTGGTGGCCTGGGCGACCGGTAACATGAACTTCGCCAACTACCTGCATATTCCGTATCTGCGTCATGCCGGTGAGCTGGTGATCGTGTGTACCGCCATCGTCGGCGCCGGCCTCGGGTTCCTGTGGTTCAACACTTACCCGGCCCAGGTATTTATGGGCGACGTCGGTTCGTTGGCGCTGGGCGGCGCGCTGGGCACCATCGCGGTGCTGCTGCGTCAGGAGTTCTTGTTGGTGATCATGGGCGGCGTATTCGTGGTAGAGACGCTGTCGGTGATCCTGCAGGTGGGATCGTTCAAGCTGCGCGGGCAACGCATTTTCCGCATGGCGCCGATTCACCACCACTATGAATTGAAAGGCTGGCCGGAGCCGCGCGTTATCGTGCGCTTCTGGATCATTTCGCTGATGCTGGTGCTGATTGGCCTGGCAACGCTGAAGGTGCGTTAATCATGGCAGACTATCAGGGTAGAAAAGTCGTCATCATCGGGTTGGGCCTCACTGGCCTGTCCTGTGTCGATTTCTTCATGGCGCGCGGCGTGACGCCGCGCGTGATGGATACCCGTATCGCGCCGCCAGGGTTGGACAAACTGCCTGAAAGCGTGGAGCGCCATCTGGGCGATCTGAATCAGGACTGGCTGCTGGCGGCGGATCTGATCGTCGCCAGTCCGGGCGTCGCGCTGGCGACCCCGGCATTGAGCGCCGCGGCGGACGCCGGCGTGGAAATCGTCGGTGACGTCGAACTGTTCTGCCGTGAAGCGCAGGCGCCGATCGTGGCGATCACCGGCTCTAACGGTAAAAGCACCGTCACCACCCTGGTGGGCGAGATGGCGAAAGCCGCCGGTTGGGCGGTGGGCGTGGGCGGCAATATCGGCCTGCCGGCGCTGAGCCTGCTGCGCCAGGAATGCCAGCTTTACGTGCTGGAGTTGTCCAGCTTCCAGCTGGAAACGACGTATAGCCTGCGGGCGGCGGCGGCGACCATCCTGAACGTGACCGAAGATCATATGGATCGCTATCCGTTCGGCCTGCAGCAGTATCGCGGCGCCAAGCTGCGCGTGTATGAAAACGCCGCGGTGTGCGTGGTGAACGCCGACGATGCGCTGACCATGCCGGTGCGCGGCGCCGACGAGCGCTGCGTCAGCTTCGGCGCCGACGTGGGCGACTATCACCTGAACCGTCAGCAGGGGGAAACTTGGCTGCGGGTGCGCGGTGAGAAAGTGCTGAATACGCGCGAGATGAAACTGACCGGCCGCCACAATTACACCAACGCCCTGGCGGCGCTGGCGTTGGCGGATGCGGTCAATATTCCGCGCGCGTCCAGCCTGAAGGCGCTGACCACCTTCACCGGCCTGGCGCACCGCTTCCAGCTGGCCTGGGAGAACAACGGCGTGCGTTGGATCAACGATTCCAAAGCCACCAACGTCGGCAGCACGGAAGCGGCGCTGAACGGCCTGCAGGTAGACGGCACGCTGCATCTGCTGCTGGGCGGCGACGGCAAGTCCGCCGATTTCTCGCCGCTGGCGCGCTATCTGCAGGGCGACAACGTGCGGCTGTATTGCTTTGGCCGCGATGGCGCCCAGCTGGCACAGCTGCGGCCGGAGGTGGCGACGCTGACCGAGACCATGGAGCAGGCGATGCGCGCCATCGCCGGCCGCGTACAGCCCGGCGATATGGTGTTGCTGTCGCCGGCCTGCGCCAGCCTCGATCAGTTCCGTAATTTTGAAGTGCGCGGCGATGAGTTCGCCCGCCTGGCGCAGGAGCTTGGCGGATGAAACTACGCTTGCCGAACTTCGGGCTGACAGAACGGATGAAAGACTGGGTGACCGGCGCGCGCGACAACGATGCGGTCAACATGGTGCTGTACGATCGCACCCTGCTGTGGCTGACCTTCGGGTTGGCGATCATCGGCTTCGTGATGGTGACCTCGGCGTCGATGCCGATCGGCCAACGCCTGGCGGACGATCCGTTCCTGTTCGCCAAACGTGACGCGCTGTACCTCGGCCTGGCGTTCGGTCTGTCGCTGGTGACGCTGCGTATCCCGATGGAAGTTTGGCAGCGCTACAGCAACGTGATGCTGCTGATGTCGATCGTGATGCTGCTGATCGTGCTGGTGGTGGGGAGCTCGGTAAACGGGGCCTCGCGCTGGATCGCGCTCGGCCCGCTGCGTATTCAGCCGGCGGAGCTGTCCAAGCTGTCGCTGTTCTGCTACCTGGCGAGCTATCTGGTGCGCAAGGTGGAAGAGGTGCGCAGCAACTTCTGGGGCTTCTGCAAGCCGATGGGCGTAATGGTGGTGCTGGCGGTGCTGCTGCTGGCGCAGCCGGACCTCGGTACCGTGGTGGTGCTGTTCATCACCACGCTGGCGATGCTGTTCCTGGCCGGCGCGAAAATGTGGCAGTTCCTGGCGATCATCGGCTCCGGCGTGTTCGCCGTGGTGCTGCTGATCATCGCGGAACCGTACCGTATGCGCCGCGTGACCTCGTTCTGGAACCCGTGGGCCGACCCGTTCGGCAGCGGCTACCAGCTGACCCAGTCGCTGATGGCGTTTGGCCGCGGCGAGTTCTGGGGGCAGGGGCTCGGCAACTCGGTGCAGAAACTCGAGTATTTGCCGGAAGCGCACACCGACTTCATCTTCTCCATTTTGGGTGAAGAACTGGGCTATATCGGTGTGGTTTTAGCCCTGTTAATGGTATTCTTCGTCGCTTTTCGCGCGATGTCCATCGGGCGCCGCGCGCTGGAGATCGACCAACGCTTCTCCGGCTTCCTGGCCTGCGCGATCGGCGTATGGTTCAGCTTCCAGGCGCTGGTTAACGTCGGTGCCGCGGCGGGCATGCTGCCGACCAAAGGTCTGACGCTGCCGCTGATCAGTTACGGCGGTTCAAGTTTGCTGATTATGTCGACGGCCATCGTGCTGTTGCTGCGAATTGATTATGAAACGCGCCTGACCAAGGCTCAGGCGTTTGTGAAGAGGTAAGGGATGAGCGGGAAACCTAAGCGTTTAATGGTGATGGCAGGCGGTACCGGCGGGCACGTGTTCCCGGGGCTGGCGGTCGCGCATCATCTGATGGCGCAGGGCTGGCAGGTGCGCTGGCTCGGAACCGCAGACCGAATGGAAGCCGATCTGGTGCCGAAGCACGGGATCGAGATTGATTTTATCCGCATCTCCGGCCTGCGCGGCAAAGGCCTGAAGGCCCAGCTGACTGCGCCGCTGCGGATCTGGCAGGCGGTGCGCCAGGCGAAAGCCATCATGCGCAGCTATCAGCCGGACGTGGTGCTGGGGATGGGTGGTTACGTTTCCGGCCCCGGCGGCCTGGCGGCCTGGCAGTGCGGCATCCCGGTGGTGCTGCACGAGCAGAACGGCATCGCCGGCTTGACCAACCGCTGGCTGGCGCGCATCGCCGCCAAAGTGATGCAGGCCTTCCCCGGCGCGTTCCCGAACGCCGAGGTGGTGGGCAACCCGGTACGTACCGACGTGTTGGCGCTGCCGTTGCCGGCGGAGCGGTTGCAAGGACGCGAAGGCCCGATCCGCGTGCTGGTGATTGGCGGAAGTCAGGGCGCGCGCGTGCTGAATCAGACAGTTCCTGAAGTCGCGGCGCGTTTGGGCGATAGAATTACGCTCTGGCATCAGGTTGGCAAGGGCGCGCTGGAAACGGTGCTGCGCGACTACGAAAGGGTAGGGCAGACGCAGCACAAGGTGACCGAGTTCATCGACGACATGGCCGCCGCCTACGCCTGGGCCGACGTGGTGGTCTGCCGCTCCGGCGCGTTGACCGTCAGCGAAATCGCGGCGGCGGGGCTGCCGGCGATCTTCGTGCCGTTCATGCATAAGGATCGTCAGCAGTACTGGAACGCGCGCCCGCTGGAAGAAGCCGGCGCGGCGAAGATTATCGAACAGCCGCAGTTCAACGCCGATGTGGTGGCCGAACTGCTGGCGAGCTGGGATCGCAAGACGCTGCTGGCCATGGCCGAGAAAGCGCGCGCGGTCGCCATTCCGGACGCCACCGAGCGCGTGGCGGCGGAGCTGGTGCGGCTCGCCAAGTAACGAGTGCAGGGGTTCGGTGCGCCGAACCTGAATAAAAGCAATGTGATGTAGGGCCGGGGTACCGGATCCGGATTAGAGAGAGTGATGAATACACAACAACTGGCGAAACTACGTACTATCGTGCCCGAGATGCGTCGCGTCCGGCACATTCACTTTGTCGGCATCGGTGGTGCCGGCATGGGTGGTATCGCCGAAGTGTTGGCAAACGAAGGGTATCAGATCAGCGGCTCCGACCTGGCGCCGAATCCGGTCACCCAACAGTTGAGCGCGCTCGGGGCGACGATTTACTTCAATCACCGTCCGGAAAACGTGCTGGATGCGAGCGTGGTAGTGGTGTCTACCGCCATCTCCGCCGACAACCCGGAGATCGTCGCCGCCCGTGAAGCGCGCATCCCGGTGATCCGCCGCGCAGAGATGCTGGCGGAGCTGATGCGTTTTCGCCACGGCATCGCTATCGCCGGCACGCACGGCAAAACCACCACCACGGCGATGGTCTCGAGCATTTACGCCGAAGCCCGCCTGGACCCGACCTTTGTCAACGGCGGGCTGGTGAAGGCGGCGGGCACCCATGCGCGACTGGGGTCCAGCCGTTATCTGATCGCGGAAGCGGATGAGAGCGATGCGTCGTTCCTGCATCTGCAGCCGATGGTGGCCGTGGTCACCAATATCGAAGCCGACCACATGGACACCTACCAGGGCGACTTTGAGAACCTGAAGCAGACGTTTATCAATTTCTTGCACAACCTGCCGTTCTACGGCCGCGCGGTGATGTGCATCGACGATCCGGTAGTGCGCGAGCTGTTGCCGCGCGTGGGTCGCCACATCACCACCTATGGCTTCAGTGAAGATGCCGATGTGCGCATCGAAGACTACCGGCAGATTGGGCCGCAGGGGCACTTTACCCTGAGCCGTCAGGACAAGCCGTTGCTGACGGTGACGCTGAACGCGCCGGGCCGCCACAATGCGTTGAACGCCGCAGCGGCGGTAGCGGTAGCGACCGAAGAAGGCATCGACGACGAAGATATCCTGCGCGCGCTGGCGGGCTTCCAGGGCACCGGGCGCCGCTTCGATTTCCTCGGCGAGTTCCCGCTGGAGCCGGTCAACGGCAAAGCGGGCAGCGCGATGCTGGTGGACGACTACGGCCACCATCCGACCGAAGTGGACGCCACGCTGAAAGCGGCGCGCGCCGGCTGGCCGGACAAGCGTCTGGTGATGATCTTCCAGCCGCACCGTTATACGCGCACCCGCGATCTGTACGACGATTTCGCCAACGTGCTGTCGCAGGTGGATGTGCTGCTGATGCTCGACGTGTACGCCGCCGGCGAAGCGCCGATCCCGGGCGCGGACAGCCGTTCGCTGTGCCGCACCATCCGCAGCCGCGGCAAGCTGGATCCGATCCTGGTTTCCGATGCCGATACCGTGCCGGAAACCCTGGCGCAGCTGCTGCAGGATGAAGACCTGGTGCTGGTGCAAGGCGCCGGCAACGTGGGCAAAATCGCCCGTAAACTGGCCGAGCTGAAGCTGCAGCCGCCGAAGAAAGAGGAGGAGCACCATGGCTGATAAAGTTGCAGTTCTGCTGGGCGGCACCTCCGCTGAACGTGACGTTTCCCTGCAATCCGGCGCCGCGGTGCTGGCCGGGTTGCGCGAAGCCGGTATCGATGCGCACGGCGTCGATACCCGCGATTTCCCGGTGACCCAGCTGAAAGAGCAGGGGTTCACCAAGGTGTTTATCGCGCTGCACGGGCGCGGCGGCGAGGACGGCACCCTGCAGGGGCTGCTGGAGTTCCTCGAACTGCCTTATACCGGCAGCGGCGTGATGGCCTCGGCGCTGACCATGGACAAATGGCGCACCAAGATGGTGTGGCAGTCGATGGGCTTGCCGGTGGCGCCTTACGTGGCGCTGAATCGCCAGCTGTATCTCGGCGCTGAAAAAGCAGCGCTGCTGGCGCGCGTGGCGGATCTCGGCCTGCCGCTGATCGTCAAGCCGAGCCGCGAAGGCTCCAGCGTCGGCATGAGCAAGGTCACCGAGAGCGCCGCGTTGGAAGCCGCGCTGGAAGAGGCCTTCCGTCATGACGACGATGTGCTGGTGGAGAAATGGCTGAGCGGCCCGGAATATACCGTGGCGATGCTAGGCGACCAGGTGCTGCCGTCGATCCGCATCCAGCCGGCCGGCGTGTTTTACGACTACCAGGCCAAGTACATTTCGGACGACACGCAGTACTTCTGCCCGAGCGGTTTGAGCGCCGAGCAGGAAGCCGAGATGGCGGCGTTGGCGCTGCGCGCCTATCGCGGCCTGGACTGCAGCGGCTGGGGCCGCGTCGACGTGATGCAAGACAGCGATGGCAGCTTCTATCTGCTTGAGGTGAATACCTCTCCGGGCATGACCAGTCATAGCCTGGTGCCGATGGCGGCGCGCCAGTTTGGATTAAGCTTCTCGCAGTTGGTGGCGAGAATTTTGGAGTTGGCCGACTGATATGTCGCAAGCTGCCCTGAATGCGCGCGATCGCGAGGTGGATAACGGCCCGCGCCGCAGCAATGGAACCCAGTTGGCGGGAATGATTTTCCTGCTGATGGTGTTGGGAACGGTTGTGTGGAGCGGTTGGGCGGTGCTTGGCTGGATGAAAGACGCCAGTCGCCTGCCGCTCTCAAGGCTGGTGGTGACCGGCGAACGCCACTACACCACCAACGATGATATTCGTCAGGCGATCCTGGCGCTGGGCGCGCCCGGCACCTTTATGACGCAGGATGTGGACGTTATCCAGCAGCAGATCGAGCGTCTGCCGTGGATCAAGCAGGCCAGCGTGCGCAAACAATGGCCGGATGAGCTGAAGATCCATCTGGTGGAGTACGTCCCGGTGGCGCGCTGGAACGATTTGCACATGGTGGACGCCGAAGGTAAAGCGTTCAGCGTGCCGGCGGAGCGGGCGGGCAAGCAGAAGTTGCCGCTGCTCTACGGGCCGGAAGGGAGCGAGCAGGATGTGCTGGAAGGCTATCGGGCGATGAGCGCTTCGTTGGCGGCCAGCAAATATACGCTGAAAATGGCGGCGATGACCGCGCGCCATTCCTGGCAGCTGGCGCTGGACAACGATGTCCGGCTTGAGCTGGGGCGCGATGACCGCAATGGGCGTTTGCAGCGGTTTATCGAGCTTTACCCGGTATTGCAGCAGCAGGGCCAGGCGGAGAGCAAGCGTGTCAGCTATGTCGATCTGCGCTACGAGTCCGGCGCTTCGGTAGGGTGGGCTCCGGTGTTGGTCGATCCGCAGGCGCTTGGCGGTCAGCAAAACAGTAATCAGCAACAGAATCAGGCACAGGCAAAACAACAATGATCAAGTCGACGGACAGAAAACTGGTAGTTGGACTGGAGATCGGTACTGCAAAAGTCTCCGCGTTGGTAGGGGAAGTTCTGCCCGATGGCATGGTCAACATTATCGGGGTGGGCAGCTGCCCGTCTCGCGGTATGGATAAGGGTGGCGTAAACGACCTGGAGTCGGTGGTGAAGTGCGTACAGCGCGCCATCGATCAGGCCGAGCTGATGGCGGACTGCCAGATCTCCTCGGTGTATCTGGCGCTGTCGGGCAAACACATCAGCTGCCAGAACGAAATCGGCATGGTGCCGATTTCGGAAGAGGAAGTGACGCAGGACGACGTGGAGAACGTGGTGCACACCGCCAAATCGGTGCGCGTGCGCGACGAACACCGCATCCTGCACGTGATTCCTCAGGAATACGCCATCGATTATCAGGAAGGCATCAAAAACCCGGTTGGGCTGTCCGGCGTGCGCATGCAGGCCAAGGTGCATCTGATTACCTGCCATAACGATATGGCGAAGAACATCGTCAAGGCCGTGGAACGTTGCGGCCTGAAAGTTGACCAACTTATTTTCGCCGGTCTGGCCGCGAGCTACGCGGTGCTGACCGAAGATGAACGCGAACTCGGCGTTTGCGTGGTGGATATCGGCGGCGGCACCATGGATATGGCGGTGTACACCGGCGGTGCGCTGCGCCACACCAAAGTGATCCCTTATGCCGGGAACGTGGTCACCAGCGATATCGCCTACGCCTTCGGCACGCCGCCGACCGACGCGGAAGCGATTAAAGTTCGACACGGCTGTGCGCTTGGGTCGATTGTTAGCAAGGATGAGAATGTAGAGGTGCCTAGCGTCGGGGGACGTCCTCCGCGCAGTCTGCAAAGACAGACGCTGGCTGAAGTCATTGAGCCACGCTACACCGAACTGTTGAATCTGGTTAACGATGAAATTTTGCAATTGCAGGAGCAACTGCGTCAGCAAGGGGTGAAGCATCATCTGGCGGCAGGTATCGTGCTGACCGGTGGCGCCGCCCAGATTGATGGCCTGGCAGCCTGTGCGCAACGGGTGTTCCACACTCAGGTACGCATCGGCCAACCCTTGAACATCACGGGTCTGACGGATTATGCGCAGGAGCCTTACTACTCGACGGCGGTAGGTCTGCTGCACTATGGAAAAGAGTCTCACCTGAGCGGTGAGACGGAAGTAGAAAAACGCGCCTCGGTGGGCAATTGGTTTAAACGCATCAATAGCTGGCTGAGAAAAGAGTTTTAATGTTTCAACAAAGAGATCATGCTGAGTAATCTTTTTATGATCTCGCAGCGACAGGCACAAAACGGAGAGAAACTATGTTTGAACCAATGGAACTAACCAATGACGCGGTGATTAAAGTCATCGGCGTCGGCGGCGGCGGTGGCAACGCCGTTGAACACATGGTGCGCGAGCGCATCGAAGGTGTTGAATTCTTCGCTGTGAACACGGACGCCCAGGCGCTCCGCAAAACGGCGGTTGGCCAAACCATCCAGATCGGTAGCGGTATTACCAAAGGTCTGGGTGCGGGCGCGAACCCGGAAGTGGGTCGCAATTCAGCGGAAGAAGACCGCGAAGCCCTGCGCGCAGCGCTGGACGGCGCAGACATGGTCTTCATCGCGGCCGGCATGGGTGGCGGTACCGGTACCGGTGCGGCGCCAGTGGTGGCTGAAGTGGCTAAAGATTTGGGTATTCTGACCGTGGCCGTGGTGACCAAGCCTTTCAACTTCGAAGGCAAGAAGCGCATGGCATTCGCGGAGCAGGGTATCGCTGAGCTGTCCAAACACGTGGACTCGCTGATCACCATCCCGAACGACAAATTGCTGAAAGTTCTGGGGCGCGGCATCTCTCTGCTGGACGCGTTCGGCGCGGCCAACGACGTGCTGAAAGGCGCGGTGCAGGGTATCGCCGAGCTGATCACCCGTCCGGGCCTGATGAACGTCGACTTCGCCGACGTGCGCACCGTGATGTCCGAAATGGGCTACGCGATGATGGGTTCCGGCGTGGCTTGCGGTGAAGACCGTGCCGAAGAAGCTGCCGAAATGGCGATCTCCAGCCCACTGCTGGAAGACATCGACCTGTCCGGCGCGCGCGGCGTGCTGGTCAACATTACCGCTGGCTTCGACCTGCGTCTGGATGAGTTCGAAACCGTGGGTAACACCATCCGTGCGTTCGCTTCCGACAACGCGACCGTGGTTATCGGTACCTCGCTGGATCCGGAAATGAACGACGAACTGCGCGTTACCGTGGTTGCAACCGGTATCGGTATGGACAAGCGTCCTGAAATCACCCTGGTGACCAATAAACAGGCCAGCCAGCCGGTGATGGATCACCGTTATCAGCAGCACGGCATGTCGCCTCTGCCGCAGGAAGTGAAACCTGCCGCCAAGGTGGTCAACGACCAAGCTGCGCAGCCGAATAAAGAGCCCGACTATCTTGATATTCCAGCCTTCCTGCGTAAGCAGGCAGACTAAGAATATCCTGAGAATTTGGAATCTCCGCTCTTTGTGCTAAACTGTCCCGCCGGCCATGCTGTATGCTTGGCTGGTAGGATGGATAACATTGCGAGATAAAACGATGATCAAACAAAGGACATTAAAACGTATTGTTCAGGCGACTGGTGTCGGTTTGCATACCGGCAAGAAAGTCACGCTGACAATGCGCCCAGCGCCGGCTAATACCGGGGTCATCTATCGTCGCACTGACTTGAATCCACCGGTTGATTTTCCGGCTGATGCAAAATCCGTGCGTGATACCATGCTCTGTACTTGCCTGGTGAATGAGCATGACGTGCGTATTTCGACCGTTGAGCACCTCAACGCCGCGCTGGCTGGGTTGGGCATCGACAACATCGTTATCGAAGTCGACGCCGCTGAAATCCCAATCATGGACGGCAGCGCCAGTCCGTTCGTGTTCTTGCTGCTGGATGCCGGCATCGAAGAACTGAACTCGGCGAAGAAATTCCTGCGTCTGAAAGAGACCGTGCGTGTTGAAGATGGCGACAAATGGGCTGAGCTGTCCCCGCATAACGGGTTCCGCCTGGACTTCACCATCGACTTCAACCACCCGGCTATCGACGCCAGCTCTCAGCGCTATCGTCTTGATTTCTCGGCTGAGTCGTTCGTGCGTCAAATCAGCCGCGCGCGCACCTTCGGGTTTATGCGCGACATCGAATACCTGCAGTCCCGCGGCCTGGCCCTGGGCGGCAGCTTCGACTGTGCCATCGTGGTGGATGACTACCGCGTGCTGAACGAAGACGGCCTGCGTTTCGAAGACGAATTCGTACGTCACAAAATGCTGGACGCCATCGGCGACCTGTTCATGTGCGGCCACAACATCATTGGCGCGTTTACCGCGTACAAGTCTGGCCACGCGTTGAACAACAAACTGCTGCAGGCCGTGCTGGCCAAGCAGGAAGCGTGGGAATACGTGACCTTCCAGGACGAAGCCGAAATGCCGTTGGCATTCAAGGCACCGTCCACCGTATTGGCGTAAGGTCTGAATTCCTCGCCTGCTGCAAATAATGGCAGGCGCATCCTCTGAGAGCCTGAGCATTCAGGCTCGTGATGCGGTCTGATGTTTTGCAGTTGTGTCGCTGATTACTTATCACGACTGGTTGTGTTGGTACCCTCTCCGGCCAATGCAGCCAGCCGTTCCAATATCTTGCGCAGTTTTTCCGGGCTACGGCTCGCCAATCCTCTCAGTTCTTCCGCACTTTCCAGACTCAAATGCCGCATCGGCACCGGTTTTTCCGGCGCTTTCTCTGCGTTTTGCACCTGGTGGCTGCCTTTCGCCATCAAGGCCGGATTAATCCTGATGTCGATCGACGACAATGATGGTAGAATTTGCGCTCGTAGTGCAGACAGCAAAGCGGGTTGTTCGTAGCGCAAGCGCATCATCCAACTGGCATTTGCCGTTTCGAGCACTAAAATACCCTGTCGGAAATTCGCGACGCGGCACCAGGGATGCAGGGGAGCGGGCAACAGGCCCTTCACTGCACGGTTAAGCTTGAGCAGCGCCACCGCGCGTTGCTGGACGTTATGCAGCGGCCCTTTGCTGCCGGCAGACGCGTCGTCGAACAGGACATCTAATAATTGTGGACGGCTATCGCGCATAATGGGCTCCGGCGGATTATAAACTCGTGATCGGTATTCTAAATCGTTGGCGACAATTTGGCAGACGTTATTTCTGGCCCCATCTCCTGTTAGGGATGGTTGCGGCCACGCTTGGCGCGTCTTCCAGTTTGTCCGGCGCCCCCGATCAGGCCGCACTGCCGAATACGTCGTCCAGCCTTAACCGGCAAAATGCGGCCAATGGCACCTTCAACAGCCTGGCCCTGCTGCAGGACGCGCACCGCCGTCCTACCTTCAGCGTAGATTATTGGCAGCAACATGCGCTGCGCACCGTCATTCGTCACCTTTCTTTCGCGCTGGCGCCGCAGGCGGTTTATGCGCGGGTGCAGGAGAGCGAAGCCGAAGCGGAACCCCCTTTGCAGGTGGCGCAACTGGCGCTGCTGTCCACCCTCAACGCGCTGCTGACGCACGAGCCGAAGCCGCCGACCATCATTCGCCACACCCACCTTGAGGTGCTGCCAACGCTGGCACGGCACCAGACCGGCCTGTGGGTGGCGCAGGTACAGGGCATTCGCGCCGGGCCTGCCGCGCTCGTCTGACTCCGCCCTTCGGGCACAAAAACCATAAATAATAGCAAGTTGACTGCCGTATCAGGCCGTCATGACAGAGATATCAAACATCATGTTAGTGAAATTATTAACCAAAGTTTTTGGCAGCCGTAACGATCGTACCCTGCGCCGCATGCGCAAAGTGGTTGAGCAGATCAACCGCATGGAACCGGACATGGAAAAACTGTCCGATGATGAGCTGAAAGCGAAAACCAACGAATTCCGCGCGCGCCTGGAGAAGGGCGAATCGCTGGAAAGCCTGATCCCGGAAGCCTTCGCCGTAGTGCGTGAGGCGAGCAAACGCGTGTTCGGCATGCGTCATTTCGACGTGCAGCTGCTGGGTGGCATGGTGCTGAACGACCGCTGCATCGCCGAGATGCGCACCGGTGAAGGTAAAACCCTGACCGCCACGCTGCCGGCTTACCTGAACGCCCTGAGCGGCCGCGGGGTGCACGTCGTGACCGTCAACGACTATCTGGCGCAGCGTGACGCCGAAAACAACCGTCCGCTGTTCGAGTTCCTCGGCCTGAGCATCGGCATCAACCTGCCGGGCATGCCGGCGCCGGCCAAGCGCGAAGCTTACGCCGCCGACATCACCTACGGCACCAACAACGAATACGGCTTCGACTACCTGCGCGACAACATGGCGTTCAGCCCGGAAGAGCGCGTGCAGCGCAAACTGCACTATGCGCTGGTGGATGAGGTGGACTCCATCCTGATCGATGAAGCGCGTACGCCGCTGATCATCTCCGGCCCGGCCGAAGACAGCTCTGAGATGTACATCAAGGTCAACAAGCTGATCCCTAAACTGATCCGCCAGGAAAAAGAAGACTCCGACACCTTCAAGGGGGAAGGGCACTTCTCGGTGGATGAGAAGGCGCGCCAGGTCCACCTGACCGAACGCGGCCTGATCCTGATCGAAGAGATGCTGGTGGAAGCCGGCATCATGGATGAGGGCGAGTCGCTGTACTCGCCGACCAACATCATGTTGATGCACCACGTTACCGCCGCGCTGCGCGCCCACGTGCTTTTCACCCGCGACGTTGACTACATCGTGAAAGATGGCGAAGTGATCATCGTCGACGAACACACCGGCCGTACCATGCAGGGCCGCCGTTGGTCCGACGGCCTGCACCAGGCGGTGGAAGCCAAAGAAGGCGTGGAGATCCAGAACGAGAACCAGACGCTGGCTTCGATCACCTTCCAGAACTACTTCCGTCTGTACGAGAAGCTGGCGGGGATGACCGGTACCGCCGATACCGAAGCCTTCGAATTCAGCTCGATCTACAAGCTGGACACCATCGTGGTGCCAACCAACCGTCCGATGATCCGTAAGGATATGCCGGATCTGGTGTACATGACCGAGAAAGAGAAGATCGGCGCCATCATCGAAGACATCCGCGAGCGTACCGCCAAAGGCCAGCCGGTGCTGGTGGGCACCATCTCGATCGAGAAATCTGAAGTGGTTTCCCGCGAACTGACCAAAGCGGGCATCGACCACAAGGTGCTGAACGCCAAGTTCCACGCCATGGAAGCGGACATCGTCGCCCAGGCCGGCCAGAGCGGCGCGGTGACCATCGCCACCAACATGGCGGGCCGTGGTACCGATATCGTGCTGGGCGGCAGCTGGCAGGCCGAAGTGGCGCTGCTGGAAGCGCCGACCGAAGAGCAGATTGAAGCCATCAAAGCCGCCTGGAAAGAACGCCACGACGCGGTGCTGGCGGCGGGCGGCCTGCATATCATCGGCACCGAGCGCCATGAATCGCGCCGTATCGATAACCAGCTGCGCGGCCGTTCCGGTCGTCAGGGCGATGCCGGTTCATCCCGCTTCTACCTGTCGATGGAAGATGCCCTGATGCGTATCTTCGCCTCGGATCGCGTGTCCGGCATGATGCGTAAACTGG
Organism: Serratia sarumanii; assembly: GCF_029962605.1. Lineage (NCBI taxonomy): Bacteria > Pseudomonadati > Pseudomonadota > Gammaproteobacteria > Enterobacterales > Yersiniaceae > Serratia > Serratia sarumanii. The sequence continues at coordinate 763,606 of NZ_CP124750.1, forward strand.
GTATGAAAGAAGGCGAAGCGATTGAGCACCCGTGGGTGACCAAGGCGATCGCCAACGCCCAGCGCAAGGTAGAGAGCCGCAACTTCGACATCCGTAAGCAGCTGCTGGAATACGACGACGTCGCCAACGATCAGCGCCGTGCCATCTACAGCCAGCGTAACGAATTGCTGGACGTGTCCGACGTGAGCGAAACCATCGCCAGCATCCGCGAGGACGTGTTCAAGAGCACCATCGACAACTACATCACGCCGCAGTCGCTGGAAGAAGAGTGGGACATTCAGGGGTTGGAAGAGCGCCTGAAGAACGACTTCGATCTGGAGATGCCGATCGCACAATGGCTGGACAAAGAGCCGGAGCTGCACGAAGAGACGCTGCGCGAACGCATTCTGGAGAACGCCAAAGAGCAGTACCAGCGTAAGGAAGACGTGGTCGGCAGCGAAATGATGCGCAACTTCGAGAAGGGCGTGATGCTGCAGACGCTGGACTCCCTGTGGAAAGAGCACCTGGCGGCGATGGACTACCTGCGTCAGGGTATCCACCTGCGCGGCTATGCGCAGAAGGATCCGAAGCAGGAGTACAAGCGTGAATCCTTCAACATGTTCGCCACCATGCTGGAATCGCTGAAATACGAAGTGATCAGCGTGCTGAGCAAGGTTCAGGTGCGGATGCCGGAAGAGGTGGAAGCGCTGGAACAGCAGCGCCGTGAAGAGGCCGAGCGCCTGGCACAGCACCAACAGTTGAGCCACCACGACGAGAACGCGCTGGTGACCGAAGATCCGAACGCGCCGGTGACCGCCGAGCGTAAAGTGGGCCGCAACGATCCATGCCCATGCGGCTCCGGCAAGAAATACAAGCAGTGCCACGGCCGCCTGCAGTAATGCCGGCCGCGGTTAACCGATAACACCAGGGGTTCAGCTTGCTGAGCCCCTGTTTTTTGACACCCATCAGGAGGGTGAGATGAAACATCTGAATATCGCCGTGGGCATCATCCGCAATGCGCAACGGGAGATCTTTATTACCCGCCGCGCCGCCGACGCGCACATGGCCGGGTTCTGGGAGTTTCCCGGCGGCAAGATCGAACAGGGTGAAACGCCGGAACAGGCGCTGAGCCGCGAGCTGCGGGAAGAGACCGGTATCGAAGCCGAACGCGCCGAGCTGCTGGAGGTAGTGGAGCATCGCTTCAGCGATCGCATCGTGACGCTGAATTTTTATCTGGTGGAGGCCTGGGCAGGCGAGCCGTTCGGCCGTGAAGGGCAACCGATGCGCTGGGTAAAACAGGCGGATCTGCGTGAAGACGAATTCCCGGAAGCCAACGTCGGCATCATCCGACTGCTGGTGGCGCAGGCGAACGCCGCGCAATGACAAGCGTGGCCTGGCGCCCGCCAGGCCAACCGTGGGCGATCAGCGATCGTCCATTTCACTCCAGTCTTCGCTTTCCGACAGATCGCTGTTGCTCGGAATGCGCTTCTCTTCATCGGCCCACTCGCCGAGATCGATCAGCTGGCAGCGCTTGCTGCAAAACGGCCGGAACGGGCTGACTTCACCCCAAACCACGCCGGTGCCACAGGTTGGGCATTTTACTACGGTCGTCATAACGGTTCCTTACGCCTTCTGTCAGTGCTGAGAAGGCTTTCTTTCACAAGTTCAACAACAGGCCAGTTCGAACGTCAGGCGTTCAGGCACCACGCCATTTTCGCTGTCCAGCGGCAGGAAACGAATGGCATAACGCGTCTTGTGGCCGGAAATCTGCGGATAAAGCTGTGGCGCCAGATGGAGGCGCAGGCGCAGCAGATCCGCCCCTTCGGCGTTGTCCTGGAAAAAGCCGTTCAGGCTGATTTGATTGCGGAACGGTCCGGACTGGCGGATCAGATCCAGCACCATGGTCAGCGCCTGGTTCAGCGGATCCAGCGACTGCAGCCAGGTGGCGACGTCGGCGTCGCGATCCTGCTGCGGCGCGTGCATCCACATGTGTAGGGTCGGCAGATCGAAGCTGCAGCAGCCGCCGGGAATGTTCAGCCGCTGGCGCACCAGGCCGATCAGCCGGTCTTCGCGCAGCGCCTGGCCGAGGCGCGGCGCCGCCATCAGCGCCGATGAGCGCGACTTCAACTGGCCGCGCAACTGGTCGATCAGCGCCATATCCACGCCCGGTACATCGGCCCAGGCCAACAGTTTCTGCTGCTGGCGCTCCAGCTCTTTGAGCAGTTCGGTGCGCACTTCGCCGCGCTCCAGCACGTCCAGCAAGTCGGAGACGGTGCGAAAGAAGGTGAGGGCGATGGCGGTTTCACTCAGGGCGCGTTGGCCGTGCAGCTGTTGCAGCAGGAATTCGATGCGCAGCCAGGTGCGCATTTTTTCGTTCAGCGGGTGTTCAAAGAGAACGGTTGGGGAAACATCACTCATGCAGTTTAATCCTGTTGGGGCGCTGTTGCCGCCAGTTCAAGGTAGCGACGATGCAGTGCGGCGACCTGTGGCTCTATCCCCTGAGCGGCGCCGCTGTTGTCAATAATGTCATCCGCCACGGCGAGGCGCTGCCGGCGCGTGGCCTGGGCGGCGAGAATGCTTTGCGCCTGCTCACGGCTGACGCCGTCGCGCGCGATGGTGCGAGCCAGCTGGGTTTCGGCGTCGACGTCGATCACCAGCACCCGATCGGCGCGATCCTGCAGGCCGTTTTCCACCAGCAACGGCACCACCCACAGCGCGTACGGGCTGGCGGCCTGCGCCAGTTGGCGCTGGGTTTCACGGTGTATCAGCGGATGCAACAGCTGGTTCAGCCAGGTTTTGTCATCGGGATGGCTGAAGATGCGCTGACGCAGCGCAGCACGGTTCAACGCGCCGTCCGGCAGCAACATTTCATTACCAAATCGTTCGGCGATCGCGGCCAAGGCAGGGGTGCCCGGCTCGACGACCTGACGGGCGATCACGTCGGCATCGACAAGGGTTGCGCCGTGGCGCGCAAAGGCGTTCGCGACGGTCGTCTTGCCGCTGCCTATGCCCCCGGTCAACGCAACAATGTAGGCCATGGTGTTAGGTGCATCCGATGTTCATAAAAAAATAATAGTCGAATCATAAAGCGATCGCGCAGAAGTGCAAGTCGGCAGGCGGCGCTTGCGCGTCGGCACCGTTCGGGCGGCGAGAAAAAGCGCAGCGGCACGGCAAAAATGAGCGGGCAATCACACTGCGATTATGCAGGTAAATTTGTCGGATTGTAGCGTAAATAAAGGCGAATTCGCAGTCTTGTTCGGCGATTATTAGCGCGTATTATAACGTCACTGGAACTGGCATTAATCTCGCCGCCGTCTTTTTGCGCCACTGGAAAGCCGTCGGGCAGAGATTCGAACATCCTCCTTGCGATCCGTCGCCATTAACCAGGAAATCATAAGTCATGCGTATTGAAGAAGATTTGAAGTTGGGCTTTAAAGACGTGTTGATCCGCCCTAAGCGCTCCACGCTGAAAAGCCGTTCCGAGGTTGAACTGGAACGTCAGTTTACCTTCAAGCATTCAGGTTGCAGCTGGTCCGGCGTGCCGATTATCGCCGCCAACATGGACACGGTGGGCACCTTCCGCATGGCAGAGGCCCTGGCTTCTTTCGACGTTCTCACCGCCGTACACAAACATTACAGCGTCGAGCAATGGGCTGACTTCGTGCAGCGCATGCCGGAATCGGTGCTGCGCCACGTGATGGTGTCCACCGGCACCTCCGAAGCCGACTTCGCCAAAATGCAGCAGATCCTGGCTCTGTCTCCGGCGCTGAAATTCATCTGCATCGACGTGGCCAACGGCTACTCTGAACACTTCGTCGCCTTCCTGCAGAAAGCGCGCGAAGCCTGCCCGAATCACGTGATCTGCGCCGGCAACGTAGTGACCGGCGAGATGGTGGAAGAGCTGATCCTCTCCGGCGCCGACATCGTTAAGGTTGGCATCGGCCCGGGCTCAGTCTGTACTACCCGCGTGAAGACCGGCGTGGGCTACCCGCAGCTGTCGGCGGTGATTGAATGCGCCGATGCTGCCCACGGGCTGGGCGGCCAAATCGTCAGCGACGGCGGCTGCTCGGTGCCGGGCGACGTCGCTAAAGCCTTCGGCGGCGGCGCTGACTTCGTGATGCTGGGCGGCATGCTGGCCGGCCACGACGAGTGTGAAGGCACCGTGGTGGAAGAGAACGGCGAAAAGTTCATGCTGTTCTACGGCATGAGCTCCGAGTCGGCGATGAAGCGCCACGTCGGCGGCGTGGCGGAGTATCGCGCGGCCGAAGGCAAAACCGTCAAGCTGCCGCTGCGCGGCGAGGTGGAGTTTACCGTGCGCGATATCCTCGGCGGCCTGCGCTCTGCTTGCACCTACGTTGGCGCCGAGCGCCTGAAAGAGCTGACCAAGCGCACCACCTTTATCCGCGTGGCGGAGCAGGAAAACCGCGTCTTCGGCAGCAAATAAGCCGCACCTTGCATTCGGGCGTCGCGTACCGCGGCGCCCGCTATCCTCTTTTTTATCCCAGCACGCTGCCCAGTTGAAAGATAGGCAGGTACATGGCGATCACCAAAGCGCCGACAATCCCGCCCACCACCAGCATCAGCAGCGGCTCCAGCGTTTGCGCCAGCGTATCGGCCAGCTCGTGCGTCTGCCGTTCATACCACTGCGCCAATTTATCCAGCAAGACGTCCAGCGAGCCCGATTCTTCGCCCACCCGCACCAGCTGCCGGCACAGCGGCGGAAACAGCGGTTGCAGGGCGAGGGCGTGATGAAACGCCTCGCCTTCGGCGAGCTGCCGCTGCACCTGCTCCAGCGCCTGTCGGTACAGCAGATGGTCGGCCGCCAGCGCCGCCGCGTTCAACCCTTCCACCAGCGTCAGCCCCGCGCGTTGGGTCATGGTCAGAATACGAAAGGTTTGGCTCAGCGCGCCGCCGCTCACCAGCCGGGCGATCAGCGGCAGGCGCAGCAAGGCGGCCTGCTCACGTCGGCGCCACGGCGGGCGCGGATGCAGCCAGCGGCAATAGCCGAACAGCAATGCGCCGAGCAGCAGCGCCAAATAGGGGCCAACGGCGATCAGCAGCGCGGACAACCCCAATAACCCTTGGGTAAACCAGGGCAGCGGCGCATCGAACGACTGATAAACCTTGGCGAATTCCGGCAGCACCATCACCAGCATCAGCACGCTGACCAGCAGCGCCACCGCACAGATGAAGAGGGGATAGCGCAGCGCTTTGGTCACTTTGCGGCGCAGCAGCAGCTGGGCTTCCTGCTGTTGCGCCAGCTGCAGGCAGCAGCGATCGAGATTGCCGGTTAGCTCGCCGATGGCGATCAGTTGGCGATAGATAAGTGGAAAAACGCCTGGCTGCGCGGCAAGGGTTTCGGAGAGCGGCTGCCCTTCGCGCACCTGTTCTGCCAACTGGCGCAACAGGCAACGCCAGGCCGCCGAAGGGTGCTCTGCCGCCAGAAGCTGCAGCGTATTGACCAGCGGCAACCCGGCCTGCAGCAGGGTGGCGAGTTGGCGGGTGAAGTGGATCAAAGGTTCTCCGCGCCACTGGCCGGGCGTGACGCGTTTGCCGTGCCCGATCCGCCAGGGTTGCATACCTTGCTCAATCAGTAACCGGCTCACCTGCCGTTTTTCATCGCTCATCAGTTCGCCGCGGCGCAGGGCGCCCTGGGCGTCGAAAGCCTGCCAAAGAAACAGCCGGCGCGCTTTCATGGCGCGGTTACGCCGAGCTGGACGACGTCGATCACGCGGTACAGCTCTTCCAGCGAGGTCGCGCCTTCGCTGGCCAGCGCCAGGCCCGCCTGCAGCAGCGAAAGCTGCCCCTGCTCGCGGGCGACATCCGCCAGCCGGCTGGGCGCGGCGTTCGCCAGCAACGCCGCCTGTATTTCCGGCGTAATGGCCAACAGCTCATACACGCCGATGCGCCCATAGTAGCCGCCGAAGCAATGCTCGCAGCCGTCGGCGCGCCAGGCGGTCAGCGGCTCCGGCCAGACCGAGGCAGGAAAATGCGTCGGCTGGCTGTGCGGGTAGCGGCAGTGGCGACACAGCCTGCGCACCAGCCGCTGTGCGATGACCAGCTTCAGGCAGCCGGCGAGCAGGTAGCCGGGGATACCCATGTGCATCAGGCGCGTCAGGGTTTCGCCGGTGGAGTTGGTATGCAGCGTCGACAGCACCAGGTGGCCGGTTTGCGCGGCCTTGACCGCGATCTCGGCGGTTTCCGCATCGCGGATCTCGCCGATCATGATGACATCCGGATCCTGGCGCAGCAGGGCGCGCAGCACCCGGGCGAAGCTCAGCTCGGTTTTGGCGTTGATCTGGGTTTGATTGACGCCGAACAGCGGTATCTCGACAGGATCTTCGACGCTGCACAGGTTGCTTTGCGCATCGTTCAACTGGCGCAGGCCGCTGTACAGCGTTACCGTCTTGCCGCTGCCGGTCGGGCCGGTCACCAGGATCAAACCTTGCGGGCAGGCCAGCGCCGCCGCGTAGCGCGCCAGATCCGCTCGGCTCATGCCCAGTTGATCCAGCGGCAGCTCCTGCTGTTCGCCCTGCTGAACGCGCAGCACCACCTTTTCGCCGTGCAGCGTCGGCAGAGTGGCGATACGCATGGCATAGCGCGCGCCGTCCAGCGTCAGGCTGAGCTGCCCGTCCTGAGGCTGACGGCGCTCGGTGATATCCAGCTGGCCGAGGATCTTCAGCCGGGCGATGAGGCGTGCGGTCAGCTGGGGTGACGGCGAGGCGAGGGTTTGCAGCACGCCGTCGATGCGCAGGCGAATGCGAAAATGCTGCCGAAAGGGCTCGAAGTGGACGTCCGAGGCGCGACGCTGAATGGCCAGGCGCAGCGTCTGGTTGATGAACTGCACCACCGGCGCGTCGCCGTCGTCGGGGTAGGCGATGTCGGCGCTGTCTTCTTCGGCCGCCAGCGGCGCCGGTAGCGGTTCCTGGCGTTGGTTCAGCGCCTGCTCCAGCCTGGCCGCCGGCCATTGCTCCAGATGGATGCGCTTGCCGGTGGCGAAACGCAGCGCCGCCAGCAGCCCTTGCGGCGCCTCTTCGTTGAGGGCGATCGTCAGGGTGGTCGGATCTTCGTTCAGCGCCAGCGCCTGATAGCGCCGGCACAGGGCGTGAACTTCTTCGCTGATTTGCGCGTTCATCGCCGTTACTCCGCCGCGTTGTCGAAGCGGAAGACTTCCTGGCACACTTCAACCAGCGTTGCGTTTTCGCTGCTGCACAGCCGGCTCCAGCGGGTCAGCCCATCGGCGTTCGCTTTGGGGGTTAATGCCACCGCCAGCCCCTGCAGCGTTTGGGTGCCGGTCAGCGTGATCACGCCTTTGACGACTTTCACCCCGCTGACGTAACGCGACGTGCCGCCGGTGGGAATGCCTTTGCTGCCGGCTTCACAGCCGGTGGGGGCGCCTTCGTCCAGGACACACAGCTCGACCGCCAGTTTGTACGGCGACATGGTTTGCAGCATGTCGGTCATCGCCGCTTTCTGGATGTAGCGCTGGTAGGCGGGAATGCCGATGGCGCTGAGGATGGCGATGATGGCGATCACCACCATCAGTTCTATCAGGGTAAAGCCGCGTTGCGTTTCCATGCGTTGTCTCCTCCATAAGGGTGTGGAAGGCAACGGTAGCGGTTTGCGCGGGGGCACGGCGAGGGGCTTTTGCGCGTTTCTCGGCGCGCTTCCATCAGTAATGACGTTGTTTGCAGCGGTGAATAAAAGGGTGCGAGGGGCTTCGCAATTTTACGGTAACGCCCCCGGCAGCGGCCGGGGGCGAGGGGATCATTTGAAGCGCATCGACAGATCGAGCGCGGTCACATGCTTGGTCAGCGCGCCGACCGAAATGTAATCCACGCCGGTCTCGGCGAAGGTGCGCAGCGTCTCACTGGTGACGTTGCCGGATACTTCCAGCTGGGCGCGGCCCTGGGTTTGGGCGACCGCCTGGCGCATCATCTCGACGCTGAAGTTGTCCAGCATGATGATGTCGGCGCCGGCGTCCAGCGCCTGCTGCAGTTCATCGAGCGATTCGACTTCCACTTCCACCGGCACGTCGGCGTGCAGCCAGAAGGCTTTTTCCACCGCGTTCTTGATAGAGCCGGAGGCGATGATGTGGTTTTCCTTGATCAGGAAGGCGTCGGACAGCCCCAGCCGGTGGTTGCTGCCGCCCCCGCACAGCACGGCGTATTTCAGCGCGGTGCGCAGGCCGGGCAGGGTCTTGCGGGTATCGAGCAGGCGAGTCCGGGTGCCTTCCAGCAGGGCCACGTAGCGGCTGACCTCGGTCGCCACGCCGGAGAGCGTCTGCACGAAGTTCAGCGCGGTGCGCTCGCCGGTCAGCATCACCCGCGCCGGGCCGCGCAGCCGGCAGAGCGGTTGGTTCGGCGTCAGACGGTCGCCGTCCGCCACCAGCCACTCCACCTGCACCTGATTGCCCAACTGAATAAAGACCTCATTCAGCCAGCGGCGGCCACAGAATACGCCGGCTTCGCGGGTGATGACGGTGGCTTCGGCCTGCTTGTCCGCCGGTAACAATTGCGCGGTAATATCGCGCCCGGCGTCGACTTCACCCCCCAGGTCTTCGCGCAGCGCCTGGGCGACGGCATAGGGAATATCACTTTCAATTCGTTCAAGAAGCTCGGTGCGGCGACTGTCGGCACTGTAGCGGCGTGTCGGCATGGAAAACTCCGAAATGGACGGTTAGATCGTAGGGGAACATGCTACTCTGTTGCAGGAATAAGTACCACCGCAGAGAGGTGTCTGATGCAGTTGGAAAATGGCTGGATTATCGGGGTGACGCGAGTGGTCTCGCCGCACTGCGATCGGCGCCCGGATGACGAGCCGCCGTCGCTGCTGGTCATCCACAACATCAGCCTGCCGCCCGGCGAGTTCGGCGGCCCCTATATCGACCAGTTGTTTACCGGCACGCTCGATCCCGCACAGCATCCCTATTTTGCCGAGATCCATCAGCTGCGGGTGTCGGCGCACTGCCTGATCCGCCGCGACTGGGAGATCGTGCAGTACGTGCCCTTCGACCAGCGCGCCTGGCACGCGGGCGTTTCCCTGTATCAGGGGCGCGACCGGTGCAACGATTTCTCCATCGGCATCGAGCTGGAAGGCACCGATCAGTTACCCTACACCGAGGCGCAATACCGCGCGCTGCAGGCGGTCACCGCGCTGCTGGCCGAACATTATCCGCCGCTGGTGGCCAATATCGCCGGGCATTGCGATATCGCCCCCGGCCGCAAGACCGATCCCGGGCCGGCGTTCGATTGGGATCGCTATCTGGCATCTCTGGAACAACGCGGCGCGCCCGCCGACGCTATGCTTGAGACAAGAAAAAGGGAGAGGAATCGCTAATGACGCTGTTTACGCTGTTGCTGGTTTTGGCCTGGGAGCGCCTGTTTAAGCTGGGAGAACACTGGCAGCTGGATCACCGTCTCGAAGTGGTGTTTCAGCGGCTGCATCGGGTTTCGCTGGCGCAGACGCTGGCGATGACCGCCGCCTGGATGGTGATCGTCTGGGGCGTTCTGTGGCTGTCGCACGGGTTGTTCTTCGGCGTGGTGACGCTGCTGCTGTGGATCGTCATCGATCTGCTGTGCGTCGGCGCCGGCATCAAGCGCAAACACTACCGCGCCTACCTGAAAGCGGCGCGGCAGGGCGATACCCACGCCAGCGATCAGATGGCGGAAGAGCTGGCGTTGATCCACGGTTTGCCGGTGGACTGCAGCGAAGAGCTGCGCCTGCGCGAGCTGCAAAACGCGCTGCTGTGGATCAACTTCCGTTATTATCTAGCGCCGCTGTTCTGGTTCGTGGTCTTTGGGCCTTACGGGCCGATCGCGCTGGCGGGATATGCCTTCCTGCGCGCCTATCAAACCTGGCTGGCGCGCCACAATACGCCGCTGGAGCGTTCGCAATCGGGCATCGATCACCTGCTGAACTGGCTGGACTGGATCCCGGTGCGCTTGGCCGGGGTGGCCTATGCGCTGTTCGGCCACGGCGAGCGGGCGCTGCCGGCCTGGTTCGCCTCGCTGGGGGATCGGCATTCATCGTCGTATCAGGTGCTGACGCGGCTGGCGCAGTTCTCGCTGGCGCGCGATCCGCATATGGATCCGGTGCAAACGCCGCGGGCGGCGGTGACGCTGGCGCGCAAGGTGACAATGATCATCGTGGTGGTGGTGGCGCTGTTGACCATTTACGGCACGCTGCTTTAAGCGGCAGCGAAAAGCAAAACGGGCGCCGAGGCGCCCGTTTTTTTGGCCATTCGGCCGGGATTACAGCTTGGCAAAGCAGCGACGCGCGGCGTCGATGGTGCGCTGAATGTCTTCCTTGCTGTGCGCCACGGACATGAAGCCCGCTTCGAAGGCGGACGGCGCCAGATACACCCCTTCTTCCAGCATCAGATGGAAGAAGAGCTTGAAGCGTTCCACGTCGCACTGCATCACGTCCTGGTAGCAGGTGACCGCCGGCGCGTCGGTGAAGAACAGGCCGAACATGCCGCCGACGTTGTTGACCACCAGCGGGATATTCTCTTCCTGCGCCGCGTGCAGCAGGCCAGCGGCCAGCATCTCGGTCAGTTCGGTCAGCGTCTGGTGCACGCCCACCTGCGACACTTCGGTCAGGCAGGCATAGCCCGCCGCCATGGCGATCGGGTTGCCGGACAGGGTGCCCGCCTGGTAGACCGGGCCGGTCGGCGCCAGCGCGTCCATCACGTCGCGGCGGCCGCCGAAGGCGCCCACCGGCATGCCGCCGCCGATAATTTTGCCGAGGCAGGTCAGATCCGGCTCGACGCCGTAATAGGACTGTGCGCCGGCCAGCGCCACGCGGAAGCCGGTCATCACTTCATCGATGATTAAGAGCGCGCCGTACTTGTCGCACAGCGCGCGCAGGCCCGGCAGGAATTCCGGCAGCGGCGGCACGCAGTTCATGTTGCCGGCGACCGGCTCGACGATGATACAGGCGATCTCGGACGGGTACTGCTCGAAGGCGGCCCGCACCGAATCCAGGTCGTTATAGGTGCAGGTCAGGGTGTGCTTGGCGAAATCTGCCGGCACGCCCGGTGAGTTCGGCTGGCCGAGGGTCAGCGCACCGGAACCGGCTTTCACCAGCAGGCAGTCGGCGTGGCCGTGGTAGCAGCCTTCGAACTTGATGATTTTGTCGCGGTTGGTGTAGCCGCGCGCCAGGCGGATGGCGCTCATGGTGGCTTCGGTGCCCGAGTTCACCATGCGCACCATATCCATCGTCGGCACCAGCTCGGTGACCAGCTGCGCCATTTTGACTTCCATCTCGGTCGGCGCGCCGAAGCTCAGGCCGCGCTGCGCCGCTTCGATCACCGCGTCGCGGATCGCCGGGTGGTTGTGCCCCAGCACCATCGGCCCCCAGGAACCGACATAGTCGATATAGGCCTTGCCGTCGGCATCGAACAGATAAGCCCCGTCTGCCCGCTCGATAAACAGCGGCACACCGCCCACGCCGGTGAATGCACGCACCGGAGAGTTCACCCCGCCGGGGATCAACTGTTGCGCCTGGGCGTACAGACTTTCGGACTTGCTGTGTAGGCTCATAAATCGGCTCCTGGATTCTCTTTTGAATGATTTGACCGCGCTATTCTAGAGGAGAGCGCCGCGTTATGAAACGATCACAGTCAGATACCATTAACGGCAGCGCCCGCCGCCGGGTTGGGGTAGAATAACCGCCTTGCCTATTTGTATTACAAATTACCTAACGAATTACTCGCGATGACGGAATCACAATCACAGCCAGTCGGGACGTTGAGCCCGCGTCTTAGCCGCAGCGATGCGGTGCGTCAGTTTATTCGCCGCGATAAAACGCCGGTGGCGATCCTGGTGATGGCCGCGCTGGTGGGGACGCTGGCCGGTTTGCTCGGCGTGGCCTTCGATAAGGCGGTGGAGTGGGTGCAGCAGCAGCGGCTGGCTTCGCTGGCGCAGGTCGCCGACTCCTGGATCCTGGTGTGGCCGCTGGCGTTTATCCTGTCTGCCGCGCTGGCGGCGCTGGGCTATTACCTGGTGCGGCGCTTTGCCCCTGAGGCGGGCGGCTCGGGCATTCCGGAGATCGAAGGCGCGCTGGAGGAGCTGCGGCCGGTGCGCTGGTGGCGCGTGATCCCGGTGAAATTCATCGGCGGCATGGGCACGCTGGGGGCGGGCATGGTGCTGGGGCGCGAAGGGCCCACGGTGCAAATGGGTGGCAACGTCGGGCGCATGGTATTGGACGTGCTGCGCATTCGCGGCGCCGAGGCGCGTCATACGCTGCTGGCGACCGGAGCCGCCGCGGGGCTGTCTGCCGCCTTCAATGCGCCGCTGGCCGGCATCTTGTTCATCATCGAAGAGATGCGGCCGCAGTTCCGCTACAACCTGATCTCGATTAAAGCGGTGTTTATCGGCGTGATCATGTCGAGCGTGGTGTTCCAGCTGTTTAACGGCCAGGGCTCGGTGATCGCGGTCGATAAACTTTCTTCGGCGCCCATTAATACCCTGTGGCTCTATCTGGTGCTGGGGGCGATATTCGGCGCGGTGGGCGTGGGATTCAACGCGCTGATCTTCCGCACTCAGGATATGTTTGCGCGCCTGCACGGCGGCAGAATGCGCAATGTCTTGCTGATGGGCGGGCTGCTCGGCGGCGTGTGCGGCATTCTGGGGCTGATCCAGCCGGAGGCGGCGGGCGGCGGCTTTGGGCTGATCCCGATCGCCGCGGCGGGCAATTACAGCGTCGGCATGTTGATGTTCATCTTTATTACCCGCATCTTCACTACGCTGCTGTGCTTCGGCTCCGGCGCGCCGGGCGGCATCTTCGCGCCTATGCTGGCGCTGGGCACGCTGTTCGGCACCGCCTTCGGGCTGGCGGGGGCGCATCTGTTCCCGCAGTACGGCATCGAGGCGGGCACCTTCGCCATCGCCGGCATGGGGGCGCTGTTCGCCGCCACGGTGCGCGCCCCGCTGACCGGCATCGTGCTGGTGCTGGAAATGACCGACAACTACCAACTCATTTTACCGATGATCATCACCTGCCTCGGCGCCACGGTGGTGGCGCAGCTGCTCGGCGGCAAGCCGCTGTATTCGTCGATCCTGGCCCGCACGCTGCAAAGGCAGGAGGCGCAGCTGGTGCGGGAAGCGGCGGAGAAAACAGGTAAGGAAAATACAACAAATGCGGTGAATACTTGAACGCAACACTCAGGTATCGGATAATCGTTAATATTAATCAGGCAGCCATAGTAGCGATCTGATGCTGAACAATGTTGGGAGTAAAGAGTATGAGTGATCAAACGGCACTGCCCCTGCAATTTACCGAGGCAGCAGCAAGCAAGGTTAAGTTCCTGATTGCTGACGAAGAAAATCCGAACCTTAAGCTGCGGGTTTACATTACCGGCGGCGGCTGCAGCGGATTCCAGTACGGCTTCACTTTTGACGACAAGGTCAACGATGGCGATATGACCATCGAGAAGCAGGGCGTGGCGCTGGTGGTCGATCCGATGAGCCTGCAGTATCTGGTCGGCGGTTCGGTGGACTACACCGAAGGGCTGGAAGGGTCGCGCTTCGTGGTGACCAACCCGAATGCCAAAACCACCTGCGGTTGCGGTTCGTCGTTCAGCATTTGAGTTTGCCTGTCAGAATGTCAACCCGCTCGCCTTACGGCCGGCGGGTTTTTTTATGCCTACCATTCCACGAGGATCACTTCCGCCCCGTTCTCCAGCGCCGGTTGGCGGGTAATGTTCGGCTGCGCCGCCGCATGGCTGCATTCGGCCCGTGGGGCGGCGGCCTCGAGGCGCACGGCGCATTGCGGTTCAATGGTCAGAGTAACGCCGATCCGGCCGTTGACGGCATCGGCATGCGCGGCGCCACTCAGCAGGGCGCCACAGCAGGCAAGCAGGATTTTTTTCATCATTGCGGGAATAGCCATCCGTAAGCAATCTTGTGATGACTTATCGGCAAAAAGTTAAAAAGGTTTAACAGCGCGGGGAGGGGATTAACCTGCGGATAACAGAATTTTACATCGTCACTACGCTATTTATTGGGTGAAAATAATACCACCAAGCCCGTTTTTAGTCTAATGAATCACTAAATGCGGCGTTGCCAAGCGCCGCCCCACAGGGCGACGGCTCAGCGTTCGAGAATAAAGGCGGGCAATTTGAGGTGCCAGCGGATGGCCGCCAACCGAATGGCCAGGGTGATGATCATGCCCAGCATCATGGCCTGTTGCAGCGGCATGCTGAAGGTGTAAAACGCCGTGGCGTGCACGATGCCGCCGATGATGCAGGCGGTGGCGTAAATCTCGGTGCGCAGGATCATCGGGATCTCGCGCGCCAGCACGTCGCGGATAATGCCGCCGCCGACGCCGGTGATCACCCCCATGCAGATTGCCACCAGCGGGCCGGTGCCGGCTGCGAAGGCCTTGTTGACGCCGATGCCGACGAACACCGCCAGTCCGACGGCGTCCAGCACCGGCAGCACCCACTGCGGCAGACGGCGCGGCTGGCGCACCAGCAGCAGCGTCAAGACGCAGGTGATCATCGCCACCACCAGATCGGTGGGATCCTTGACCCAGAACACCGGGCCGTTGGCCAGCGCCATGTCGCGGATGGTGCCGCCGCCGACCGCGGTGACCACGCCCAATACCAGCACGCCGAACGGATCCATGCGCAACTTGCCGGCCAGCAGTACGCCGGAGATGGCGAACACCGCCGTACCGAGAATATCCAACCAGAACACCAGCATCAGCGGATCTCCGCCAGCTGGCGGCACAGCTGCTGCGCCGCCAACAGGATGCGCGGCCCGCCGCGGTTGAACCAGTCTTCGTTCAGCGCGATCACCGGCACCTGCAGCTGCGGCGCCCAGAAGGCTTTCACATTGGCGGCTTCTTTCGCGCCGCCGGTGATGACGATGGCCTGCGGCCGACGCGCCAGCACCTGCTCGCGGCTGATTTGCGGCCAAGGGGTGCGGCTGTCGGCGAAGACGTTCTGCCCGCCGCACAGCGCCAGCACCTGGCTTTGCAATGTGGCGCCGGCGCTGGTGAACAGCGGCTGGGTGCCGAACTGCAGCAGCACGCGCCGTGGCGAGTTAGCGGCGTACTGTTGTTTGAGAGCGGCGAACTGGCGGCGAAGGCCTTCCGCTGCCTGATGCGCCTGCTCCGGGTGCGGGCTGTATTGCGCCAGCTTATCCAGCAAGCCGGCGATCCCTTCGAGATTGTCGGCGTCCGCATAGAAAATTGGGATGCCGAACGCGGCGAGCTGATCCAGCACGCGCTGCGGATTGCCGCCGCGCCAGGCGAGGATCAGGTCCGGCTTGAGCGCCAGCACCCGCTCCAGATTGATGCCCTGCCAGGTGGCCACCTGCTCCAGCCTGGCGGCCTGCGGCGGATAATCGGAATAGGCGCTCGCCGCCACCAGCACATCGCCCATGCCGGCGGCATAGGCGAGTTCGGTGGCGTTGGGCGCCAGGCTGATCACCCGCTGGGCGCCGCCGGCCGGCATGGCCAGCCAGAGCGCCAACAGACAGAGCATCGAGGTAAAGCGCAGCCTCACATCAACCGCGCTTGGCCAGGGTTTGCAGCATGGCGTTGACCATCAGCGTGGACTGTTTGGCCGCTACCACCAGGAACTCGTCAAAGCTCATGTGCGACTCGCTGTCGGCGACGTCGGAAATGGCGCGCACCACCACGAACGGCGTGCCGAACAGATGGCAGACGTGGGCGATCGCCGCGGCTTCCATTTCCACGGCGGCGACGCGCGGGAAGGTGGCGCGAATGCGCGCCAGCGGCTCGGCGCCGTTGATGAAGGCGTCACCGCTGCAGATCAGGCCGCGCACCGCGTGCAGATCCAGCTGTTTGATGCAGCCTTCCGCCAGCGCGATCAGCGCGTCGTCGGCGACGAACGCCGCCGGGCAGCCGGCCATCTGGCCCGGCTCGTAGCCGAAGGCGGTGACGTCGGCGTCGTGGTAGCGCACTTCTTCCGACACCACGATATCGCCCACGCGCAGGGTGCTGGCCAGGCCGCCGGCGGAACCGGTGTTGATCACCAGATCCGGGCTGCAGTGTTCCAGCAGCAGGGTGGTGCCCATGGCCGCAGAAACTTTGCCGATGCCGGATTTCAGCAGGGCCACCTCAACGCCGCCGATCTGGCCGGTGTAGATTTCGCAGCCCGCGCGCTGGATGGTTTGACGGTTTTCGATTTGATCGCGCAGCAGGGTGACTTCCTGCTCCATTGCGCCGATGATGCCTACTTTCATAAATAACACTCGCTGATTGGCCGTGAGAATTGCGGCATAGTCTATCATGGCTGTGTGAGAGAGATAATGCGTTGCATCCGCCGCCGGGAATTGTTATCACGGGGGCAGGGCGCAACGGCGGAGAAACAGATGTCCGGGATCGACTTCAAGCAAAAAATCAGCTTCCAACGGCCTTTCAGCAAACCGATCGAGGCCGAGGAAGAGTACGACATCGTGCGGCAGTTCGAGAGCGATCGCGGGCGCATCGTCAACTCGGCCGCCATTCGCCGTCTGCAGCAAAAAACCCAGGTGTTTCCGCTGGAGCGCAACGCGGCGGTGCGCAGCCGCCTGACGCACTCGATGGAGGTGCAGCAGGTCGGGCGCCACATCGCCAAAGAGATCCTCAACCGCTTCAAACAGGCGGGGAGAATTGATGAGCTCGGCCTCACCCGGCTGCTCGATCCGTTTGAAAGCATCGTGGAAATGGCCTGCCTGATGCACGACATCGGCAACCCGCCGTTCGGTCACTTCGGCGAGTCGGCGATCAACGACTGGTTCGCCCAACGGCTCGATCCCGCCAGCTGCGGCAGCGAGCCGGGCAGCCACGATCGCTGCCAGGTGGCGACGCTGCGCCTGCATGAAGGGGAGAGCGATCTGAACCGGCTGCGCAGCCGGATCCGTCAGGATCTCAGCCACTTCGAGGGCAACGCCCAGGCGATCCGCATGGTGTACAGCCTGCTGAAGCTCAACCTGACCTACGCGCAGGTCGGCTGCATTTTGAAATACACCCGCCCGGCCTACTGGGCGAGCGACATCCCCGCCAGCCACAGCTATCTGATGAAAAAGCCCGGCTACTATCTGGCGGAAGAGGCCTTCGTCGATCGGCTGCGGCGCGAGCTGCACATGGGCGAGTTCGATCGTTTCCCGCTGACCTATATCATGGAGGCCGCCGACGATATCTCGTACTGCGTGGCCGATCTGGAAGACGCGGTGGAGAAGAGCATTTTCACCGTCGAGCAGCTGTATCAGCACCTGATTCAGGAGTGGGGCGAGGTGGCGCCGGGCGATCTGTTCGACAAGACCGTCGCCAGCGCGTTTCGCAAGATCGATCGCGGCGGCGCGCGGCGCAGCGCGGAAGATCAGTTCTTCATGTATCTGCGGGTGTTTACCGTGGCGCGGCTGGTGCCGCATGCGGCGCAGCGCTTTATCGACAATCTGGACGCGGTCTATCAGGGCAGTTTCAATCAGGCGCTGCTGGAGGATTCCAGCCCGGCGTACCGGCTGCTGAAAATATTTAAAAATGTGGCGTTCAAGCACGTGTTCAACCACCCGGAGGTCGAGCAGCTCGAGCTGCAAGGCTACCGGGTGATCAGCGGCCTGCTGGACATTTACAGCCCGCTGCTGGCGATGTCGCTGGCGGACTTCAGCCAGCTGGTGCGCGAGGACAGCCACCGCGCTTACCCGATCGAAACGCGCCTGTTCCATAAGCTGTCCACCAAGCATCGGCTGGCGTATGCGGAGGCGGTAGAGGGGCTGCAGCATTTATCGCCGGAGCAGCAAGCCATTCGGGAATATTATTTCCGCGCCCGTTTATTGCAGGACTATATCAGCGGAATGACCGACCTTTACGCCTATGATGAATATCGTCGATTGATGGCGGCGGAATAATTCAACTGAAGAATAATTGTCAGCAATTCCAACCGGTTGGCTGTCTCGACTTTTGTAAAGACGGACAATATTTGTTTACTATTGCCAATCATCTGTGCCGGAACTTCGGGCTATTAATTAACTCTGAATAAGCACGCAAGACGGCCATTCTTTTTGAACGACTTTATAAGAGACACACAGATGAAAAAAACCGCATTAGTTCTGAGCGCATTGGCATTCAGTATCGGTATGGCGATGGGCCCGGTCACGGCCAGCGCCGCTGAAACCGCCTCTTCCAACACCCAACAGCTGCCGAGCCTGGCGCCGATGCTGGAAAAGGTGATGCCTTCCGTGGTGAGCATTAACGTTGAGGGCAGCACCACGGTCAATACGCCGCGCATGCCGCAGCAGTTCCAACAGTTCTTCGGCGAAGATTCGCCGTTCTGCCAGGATGGTTCGCCATTCCAGGGCTCGCCGATGTGTCAGGGCGGCGAACAGCCAGGGCCGGATGGCCAGCCGCAGGGCACGCAGCAGAAATTCCAGGCGCTGGGCGCCGGGGTGGTCATCGATGCCGCCAAGGGCTATGTGGTGACCAATAACCACGTGGTGGACAACGCCAACAAGATCCAGGTGCAGCTGAGTGACGGCCGCCGTTTCGACGCCAAGGTGATCGGCAAGGATCCGCGTTCCGATATCGCGTTGATCCAGCTGAAAGACTTCAAGAATCTGACGGCGATCAAGATGGCGGATTCCGATCAGCTGCGCGTCGGCGATTACACCGTGGCGATCGGCAACCCGTACGGGCTGGGTGAAACCGCCACTTCGGGCATCGTATCCGCCCTGGGGCGCAGCGGCCTGAACATCGAAAACTATGAAAACTTCATCCAGACCGATGCGGCGATCAACCGCGGTAACTCCGGCGGCGCGCTGGTTAACCTGAACGGCGAGCTGATCGGCATCAACACCGCGATCCTGGCGCCGGACGGCGGCAACATCGGTATCGGCTTCGCCATTCCGAGCAACATGGTGAAAAACCTGACGGCGCAAATGGTCGAATATGGCCAGGTGAAACGCGGCGAGCTGGGCATCATGGGCACCGAGCTGAACTCTGAGCTGGCCAAGGCGATGAAGGTCGACGCGCAGCGCGGGGCCTTCGTCAGCCAGGTGATGCCGAAGTCTTCCGCCGCGAAGGCGGGCATCAAGGCCGGCGACGTGATCGTCACCATGAACGGCAAGGCCATCTCCAGCTTCGCCTCGTTCCGGGCGGAGATCGGCACGCTGCCGGTCGGCAGCAAGATGTCGCTGGGCATTATTCGCGACGGCAAACCGGTGACGATTGACGTCACGCTGGAGCAAAGCGCGCAGACTCAGGTGGCCTCGGGCAATATCTACACCGGCATCGAAGGCGCCGAGCTGAGCAACACCCAGGTCGGCAATGTGAAGGGCGTCAAGGTGGACAGCGTGAAAGCCGGCAGCGCCGCGGCGCGTATCGGCCTGAAAAAGGGCGATGTGATCCTGGGGGTGAACCAGCAGCCGATCCAGAACCTGGGCGAGCTGCGTAAAATCCTCGACAGCAAGCCGTCGGTGCTGGCGTTGAATATCCAGCGCGGCGAGAGCCAGCTGTACCTGCTGGCGCAGTGATAGGCGTCTGGCGTTAAAAAGAAAGGCACGCTGCGGCGTGCCTTTTTGCGTTATGGCCTGAGGACTCAGGCCGGTTGCGTCAGATGCGCGCGCGCCGCGTGGATCACCAGTTCAATCTCATCCAACAGCTCCAGCCACTCCGGCTCCAGCTCGTCGTTGGTGACGCCCTGGCGCAGCTGCCGCTCGAGGTAGAAACACAGCTGCTTGAGGCGCGGCACGCCGCTGTAGCTGCAGCTGCCGTGCAGCTTATGGACCAGATCGAGGATCTCGTCGTCATGCTGGCCGTCGAGCAGCGCTTGCACTCGCTCGCGCACCTGCGGCAGGAAATCGAGCAGCATTTGCAGCAGATCGCGCGCCAGATCCGGTTTATTGGCCGCCTGACGCAGCGCCAGCGGCCAGTCGAGCGACAGCGGCGCGTCGTCGGCGACGGCGTTTTCCACGTCGCCGCTGTGGTAGCGCGACAGCACGCGGGTCAGCATTTTCTCGTCGATCGGCTTGGCCAGATAGTCGTCCATCCCGGCCTGCAGCAGGTGCTCGCGCTCGCCGCTGGCGGCATGGGCGGTAACGGCGACGATCGGCGTGGAGTTGTGATGCGGCAGTTGGCGGATCAGCTCGCTGGCGTGAATGCCGTCCATCTTCGGCATCTGAATGTCCATCAGGATCAGATCCAGCACGTTGTCGCGCGCCAGCGCCAGCGCTTCCTCGCCGCTCTCGCACAGCAGGGTTTTTTCTACCTGTTCCCCCAGCAGCGTGCCGATCAGCTTCAGGTTGGCCGGGTTGTCGTCAACCGCCATCACCGTCAGCGGCAGGCGT
Source organism: Serratia sarumanii (assembly GCF_029962605.1). NCBI lineage: Bacteria > Pseudomonadati > Pseudomonadota > Gammaproteobacteria > Enterobacterales > Yersiniaceae > Serratia > Serratia sarumanii. The sequence continues at coordinate 783,882 of NZ_CP124750.1, forward strand.
TTACGCTCAGGCGGCGCGGTGAGGCGTGTCTGTGTCTCCATCCTGAGCAGCGGGAACAACCGGGTGCTGGTGATCGGCTTGATCAGGCAGCCGAGCGCGCCTTGTTGCTTGAGCAGCTCGGCGTCGATCTGCGCCTGGCACGGCAGCGCCAGAATCACCCGATCGGCCAGCTTCAGCGAGGCCAGCAATTTGTCCTCGTGCTGCGCCATGTTGTCGCGGAACGGGATGGGCACGCCGGCCAGCAGGAAGTCATAGTGGCCTGGCGGCAGCTGGGCCAGCGTCGGCGAGTGGGTGATCACCAGCTGCGTGACGCTGAGCATGTTGAGCGTCGCCTGCGCCGCCGTCGGGTTGGACTCGATATAGGCCAGCGTTTTGCCGTTCAGATCCGGCAGGCTCGGCGCCAGCGACAGCATGCCCTCGTTCAGATCCAGCGTGATGTGGAACCAGAAGGTCGAGCCGCGGTTCAACTGGCTGTGGAAGCAGATATCGCCCCCCATCTCTTTCACCAGTTTTTGCGTGATCACCAGCCCCAGCCCGGTGCCGCCGTGGCGGCGGGAGATGCTGGCGTCTGCCTGACGGAATGCCTGGAACAGCTGCGACTGCTGGCGTTCGGAGATGCCGATGCCGGTGTCGTGGATCTGCACTTCCACTTCCACCCGGCGATCCAGCCGTTTGCGCAGCTCGACGCGAATATCGATATTGCCGGTTTCGGTGAACTTGATGGCGTTGCCCAGCAGGTTGGTGATGATTTGCTGCAGGCGCAGCGAGTCGCCGCTCACCTGCTCCGGCACGTCGTTGTGCACATCCAGCGTCAGTTCCAGCCCCTTATCGTGGGCGCTGGGCGCCAGCAGCACCACCACTTCGTCCAGCGTTTCACGCAGGGCGAACGGAATATGCTCCAGCACCAGCTTGCCGGCCTCCAGCTTGGAGAAGTCCAGCACGTCGTTGATGATGGTCAGCAGGTTGTTGGCCGAGCGTTCGATGGTCTGCAAATAGTCGGTCTGGGTCGCGCTCAAATCGGTTTTCAGCATCTGGCGGGTGAAGCCGATTACGCCGTTGAGCGGGGTGCGCAGCTCGTGCGACATGTTGGCCAGGAATTCGGACTTGATGCGCGCCGCTTCCTGCGCGCGTTTTTTCGCCAGATCCAGCTCGACGTTCTGAATTTCCATTTGCTCCAGCGTTTCACGTAGGTCGGAGGTGGCCTGATCGATGTTCTGCTGCATCTCTTCGTGATAGGCGGTGAGCGACATCGCCATCGAGTTGATGCCGTTCTTCAGCATGTGCAGCTCGCCGAGCATGTAGCCCTCCACGCGGCTGTCGAGCTGGCCGCGGCGGATACGGTCGACGGTATTCACCATATTGCGGATCGGGCCGGTCACGTCGCGCATCAGCCGGTAAGCGAACAGGATGGCGATGCACATGCACAGCAACAGCAGCAGGGTGGAGACGAACACCTCTTTATATTGCTGCAGCCGCACCGACTGCAGATCCAGCTCGATCGCCACATAGCCCAGGTTGTTGTCGGGGTGGCTACCGCCGTCGGCGGTTTCATCCGGATACTGGCTTTCCGACAGGATCGGCGTGCGCAGGATCAGCGAATCGCCGCGTCGGGTGAGCATCAGCTCGGTAGGCAACGGCACGCCTTTCGGCAGCTGCAGCTGAGCGAAGTTGTGGTGATAATTGGAGGTGACGAACAAATTGTTCTGCGCATCGAACACGGTGATCGAACGCACGATGTCCGAATGGCGGCGGTGCAACAGACTGACCAACTGCCTGACCGATTCGCGGCTGCGGAACGTCATGCCGTACTCGCTGGCCACCGCCAGCGGCTCGATGATGCTGGCGCCGGCGTCGACCAGTTGCTCCTGCAGCTCGTTATAGCGGTGCACCACGAAGAAGGTGCTGAGCAGCAAACCAATCAGCAAGGTCGGGGCCAGAATCAGGATCATCATGCGCGCACGCAGGCTGTATTTGGTCATGGGATTCCAATGTGGGAGAATTGACAGCTGACACTAGCTTAATGAACCAGCACACAATCGACAAATATGGCGCAATTCTACTCTCCCAAACGCCGCGTGACGACCCGGCAGAGCTCACAAATCTTCACCGTGACGGTGAGCGATCTCGATCCTTTCGGCCAGGGCGTGGCGCGCCACGACGGCAAAGCGGTGTTCGTGCCGGGCGTATTGCCGGGCGAGCAGGCGGAAATCCAGCTGACCGAAGATAAGCGCCAGTTCGCCAAAGGCAAGCTCAAGCGCCTGCTGAGCCGCAGCCCACAGCGGGTGGCGCCGCGCTGCCCGCATTTCGGCGTGTGCGGCGGCTGCCAGCAGCAGCATGCGGATGAGGCGCTGCAACAGCAGAGCAAGGCGGCGGCGCTGGTGCGCATGATCGCCCGCGAAACCGGGGTGACCCCGCAGCAGGAGCCGGTGATCGCCGGCCCGGAATACGGTTATCGCCGTCGCGCCCGCCTGAGCCTGGCGTGGCAGCCCAAGCTGCAGCGCCTGATGATGGGCTTTCGACAGGCGGCCTCCAGCGAGCTGGTGGCGGTGGAGCACTGCCCGGTGCTGCGGCCGGAGCTGGAACGGCTGCTGGCGCCGGTGCGCGCCTGCCTGAGCGGGCTGCAGGCGGTACGGCGGCTGGGGCATGTAGAGCTGGTGCTGGCGGATAACGGCCCGCTGCTGGTGCTGCGCCATCTCGACGCGCTGAAAGAGGCGGATCGGCAGGCGTTGTTGGCGTTTGGCGAGCGGGAAAACCTCGCCGTTTACCTGGCGCCGGACAGCGATCGCGTGGAAAAACTGTGCGGTGACACGCCGTATTATCAGGTTGACGGGCTACGCTTAGACTTCAGCCCGCGCGACTTTATTCAGGTCAATGACGCCGTAAACCAACAAATGGTGGCGCAGGCCCTTGAATGGCTCGACATTCAACCCAATGATCGGGTGCTGGACCTGTTCTGCGGCATGGGCAATTTTACCCTGCCGCTGGCGCGCCGCGCCGCTGCGGTGGTGGGCATCGAAGGTGTTGCCACGCTGGTAGCGAATGGGCAATATAATGCACATAAGAATAAGCTGAATAATGCATCGTTCTTCCACGAGAATCTGGAGGACGACGTTGCGCGGCAACCTTGGGCAGCACAAGGGTTTGATAAGGTGATGCTGGATCCCGCCCGCGCCGGTGCGGCCGGGGTGATGTCACACATTGTAAAACTGGCGCCGGCGCGGGTGGTGTATGTTTCCTGTAACCCCACCACGCTGGCTCGCGACAGCAAAGTGCTGTTGAGCGCCGGTTATCGTCTTGCGCGCGTGCGGATGTTGGATATGTTTCCGCACACGGGGCATCTTGAATCAATGGCGCTGTTTATCAACGAGCGCGCGCCAGAGGTCGCTGCAAAGTAGGGAGAAGTTATGGTTGCGGTAAGAAGTGCACATCTGAATACGGCGGGTGAGTTCGCTCTCGATGAGTGGATAGCCGGCTTGGGGCTACCTAACCCGCAGTCATGTGAGCGATTGGCCGCAACCTGGCGTTATTGTGAGCAGCAGACCCAGAATCACCCCGACGCCTCGCTGCTGCTGTGGCGTGGTCTGGAGATGGTGGAAATCCTCTCGACGCTGAGCATGGACAACGACAGCATGCGCGCTGCGCTGCTGTTCCCGCTGGTGGACGCCGGCATCGTGCAGGAAGAGACCCTGACCGAAGCGTTCGGCAAGGGCATTGTCGCGCTGGTGCACGGCGTGCGCGACATGGACGCCATTCGCCAACTGAAAGCCACCCAAAACGACTCGATGGCCTCCGAACAGGTCGACAACGTGCGCCGCATGCTGTTGGCGATGGTGGAGGATTTCCGCTGCGTGGTCATCAAGCTGGCGGAGCGCATCGCTCACCTGCGCGAGGTGAAAGACGCGCCGGAAGACGAGCGCGTGCTGGCGGCGAAAGAGTGTTCCAACATCTACGCCCCGCTGGCCAACCGGCTCGGCATCGGCCAGCTGAAGTGGGAACTGGAAGATTTCTGCTTCCGCTACCTGCATCCGGAAGAATACAAGCGCATCGCCAAGCTGTTGCATGAGCGCCGCATCGATCGCGAACAGTTCATCGACGATTTCGTCGCCGGGCTGCGCGCCGAAATGGCCAGCGAAGGCATTCGGGTGGAGATCTACGGCCGGCCGAAACACATCTACAGCATCTGGCGCAAGATGCAGAAAAAGCACCTGGCGTTCGACGAACTGTTCGACGTGCGCGCGGTGCGCATCGTGGCGGAGCGCCTGCAGGATTGCTATGCGGCGTTGGGCATCGTGCATACCCACTTCCGCCATCTGCCGGACGAGTTCGACGACTACGTCGCCAACCCGAAACCCAACGGCTACCAGTCTATCCACACCGTGGTGCTGGGGCCGCGCGGCAAAACCGTCGAGATTCAGATCCGCACCCGGCAAATGCATGAAGACGCCGAGCTGGGCGTAGCCGCGCACTGGAAGTACAAAGAGGGCGCGGGCGTGACCGTGCGCTCCGGCTACGAAGAACGCATCGCCTGGCTGCGCAAGCTCATCGCCTGGCAGGAAGAGATGGCGGACTCCGGCGAGATGCTCGACGAAGTGCGCAGCCAGGTGTTCGACGATCGGGTGTATGTGTTTACGCCGAAAGGCGACGTGGTGGATCTGCCGGCCGGCTCCACGCCGCTCGATTTCGCCTACCACATTCACAGCGACGTCGGCCACCGTTGCATCGGCGCCAAGATCGGCGGCCGCATCGTGCCGTTTACCTATCAGCTGAAGATGGGCGACCAGATTGAGATTATCACCCAGAAGCAGCCGAACCCGAGCCGCGACTGGCTGAACCCGAACCTGGGGTATGTCACCACCAGCCGCGGGCGCTCGAAGATCCACAACTGGTTCCGCAAGCAGGATCGCGACAAGAACATTCTCGCCGGCCGCCAGATGCTGGACAACGAACTGGAACACCTCGGCATCAGCCTGAAAGAGGCCGAGAAGCTGCTGATCCCGCGCTACAACATGAACTCGCTGGACGAGGTGTTGGCGGCGATCGGCGGCGGGGACATTCGCCTGAACCAGATGGTGAATTACCTGCAGGGCAAGTTCAACAAGCCGAGCGCCGAAGAGCAGGATCGCGAGGCGCTGCGCCAGCTGGTGCAGCAGAAAGCGCCGCCGCCGGCCCGCAACAAGGACAACGGCCGAGTGGTGGTGGAAGGCGTGGGCAACCTGATGCACCACATCGCCCGCTGCTGCCAGCCGATCCCGGGCGACGACATCGTCGGCTTTATCACCCAGGGGCGCGGTATTTCGATCCACCGGGCGGACTGCGATCAGCTGGTCGATCTGCAATCGCACGCGCCGGAGCGCATCGTCGACGCGGTATGGGGTGAAAGCTACTCCAGCGGTTATTCGCTGGTGGTGCGCGTGATGGCCAACGATCGCAGCGGGCTGCTGCGCGACATTACCACCATTCTGGCCAACGAAAAGGTCAACGTACTGGGCGTCGCCAGCCGCAGCGACACCAAGAAGCAGTTGGCCACCATCGACATGGATATCGAAATCTACAACCAGCAGGTGCTGAGCCGGGTGCTGGCGAAGCTGAACCAGCTGCCGGACGTGATAGACGCCAAGCGTCTGCACGGCAACTAAGCCCACATCGCCTTTCGGGCCGTATCGATAGCGGATGCGGCCCGAAATCCATGAATTCGGCGGGCGCTCCCCTGCGCCCCCATGCTTTCTCAGAGATTTTTTATGACCCAATCCACTCCGCTGCAGCGTCTGCTGAACATCATGAAAACGCTGCGCGACCCGCAGATCGGTTGCTCGTGGGACCGCAAGCAAACCTTCGCCACCATTGCGCCTTATACGCTGGAAGAGACTTACGAAGTGCTGGACGCCATCGAGCGGCAGGACTATGCCGATCTGCGCGACGAGCTGGGCGACTTGCTGTTTCAGGTGGTGTTTTACGCGCAAATGGGGCAGGAGCAGGGGCTGTTCGATTTCGATGAGGTGTGCACCGCCATCAGCGACAAGCTGGAGCGCCGTCACCCGCACATCTTCGGCGACGCCGAGGGCGGAGACAGCGAAGCCGTGGCGGCGCGCTGGGAGCAGCTGAAGGCCGGTGAGCGCGCCGAAAAAGCGCTGCACTCGGTGCTGGACGATATTCCGCAGGCGCTGCCGGCGTTGATGAAAGCGCACAAGATCCAGAAACGCTGTGCCTCGGTCGGCTTCGACTGGAATACCCTGGGCCCGGTGCTGGACAAAGTGTACGAAGAGATCGACGAAGTGATGCACGAAGCCCGCCAGGCGGTGGTCGACGAGAGCAAGCTGGAAGAGGAGATCGGCGATCTGCTGTTCGCCACGGTGAACCTCTCGCGCCATTTAGGCCACAAGGCCGAGAACGCGCTGCAGGCGGCGAACCGCAAGTTCGAGCGCCGCTTCCGCCAGGTGGAAGAGATTGTCCAGCAAAGCGGGCTGCGGCTTGAAGACGCCACGCTGGAGCAGATGGAAGAGGCCTGGCAGCAGGTGAAACGTCAGGAAAGCTGAATCGCCGCGACAATGTTGATCGCCGACAAGGTTCGCTTGAGCTGAAACGGTTAAGCTTTCGGTCAGGTTAGAGGCGCATGGCTGCCGGCGGCAGCAAAAGGGCAACAAACTGAAATCTAAGGCGTTTTATCGCTCCTGAGGGGCGGTAAAAAGAAATTTTCTCTGCTAACTCTTTGTTTTACCTGGAGGGTTTATGCGGCGCCGGCGGAGTAAACCCTGATGAACACGGGAGGGCGGCCGAGATGATGGACAGCAAAACGATCGTTTGTAGGTCAGGAGAGGTTCGGGTATACTACTTTCCCGTCCTGGTTCTTCCATCGTCTTTAAACCTAAACTCTCAGGTTCAGCATGACAACTAATTATATTTTTGTGACCGGCGGGGTCGTATCCTCTCTGGGTAAAGGCATTGCCGCAGCCTCTCTGGCGGCTATTCTTGAAGCCCGTGGCCTCAACGTTACCATCATGAAACTGGACCCGTACATCAACGTGGATCCGGGCACCATGAGCCCGATTCAGCATGGGGAAGTTTTCGTCACCGAAGACGGCGCAGAAACCGATCTGGATTTGGGTCACTACGAGCGCTTCATCCGCACCAAAATGTCGCGTCGCAACAACTTCACCACCGGCCGCATCTACTCCGACGTGCTGCGTAAAGAACGCCGCGGCGACTATCTGGGTGCGACCGTGCAGGTCATTCCGCACATCACCAACGCGATCAAAGAGCGCATCATCGAAGGTGGCGAAGGCCACGATGTGGTGCTGGTGGAAATCGGCGGCACCGTCGGCGATATCGAATCGCTGCCGTTCCTCGAAGCTATCCGTCAGATGGCGGTGGAAGTGGGCCGCGAGCACACTCTGTATATGCACCTGACGCTGGTGCCGTACATGGCGGCGGCCGGCGAAGTGAAAACCAAGCCGACCCAGCATTCCGTAAAAGAGCTGCTTTCCATCGGTATTCAGCCTGATGTGCTGATTTGCCGTTCCGATCGCGCAGTTCCTGCTAACGAACGCGCTAAAATCGCGCTTTTCTGCAACGTGCCGGAAAAAGCGGTTATCTCTCTGAAAGACGTTGATTCTATTTATAAAATCCCAGGCCTATTGAAATCTCAGGGGCTGGACGATTATATTTGTAAACGATTCAGCTTGAACGCACCGGAAGCCAACCTGGCCGAATGGGAACAGGTGATCTACGAAGAAGCCAATCCGGGCGGCGAAGTGACCATCGGCATGGTCGGCAAATACGTTGAGCTGCCGGACGCCTACAAGTCGGTGATCGAAGCGCTGAAGCACGGCGGGCTGAAAAACCGTCTGACCGTGAACATCAAGCTGATCGACTCGCAGGACGTGGAAACCCGCGGCGTGGAAGTGCTGAAAGGGCTGGACGCGATCCTGATCCCGGGCGGCTTCGGTTACCGCGGCGTGGAAGGCAAAGTGATGACCGCACGCTATGCGCGCGAGAACAACATTCCTTACCTGGGCATTTGCCTGGGCATGCAGGTGGCGTTGATGGAGTTCGCTCGCAACGTGGCGGGCATGGAAAACGCCAACTCCACCGAGTTTATGCCAGACTGTAAGTACCCGGTGGTGGCGTTGATCACCGAATGGCGCGACGAAGACGGCAACGTCGAAGTGCGCAGCGAAGAAAGCGATTTGGGCGGCACGATGCGCGTAGGTGGCCAACAGTGCAACCTGATCGACAACAGCCTGGTGCGTCAGCTGTATGGCGAACCGACCATTGTCGAGCGTCACCGTCACCGTTACGAAGTTAACAACATGCTGTTGAAGCAGATCGAAGCCGCAGGGCTGCGTGTCGCCGGTCGTTCCGCCGACAACAAGCTGGTCGAGATCATTGAACTGCCGAATCACCCGTGGTTTGTAGCCTGTCAGTTCCACCCGGAATTTACGTCTACGCCGCGTGATGGGCATCCGCTGTTCGCCGGCTTCGTGAAAGCCGCAGGCGAGCATCAGAAGCGCCAGGTGAAATAAAATATTTGGTAGGCGGCGCGCGGTGAGAACCGCGCGCTGTTTGTCTGGAGTTTTAGTTTAACTTGTACTGAGGAAAACCTAATGTCCAAAATCGTTAAAGTCATCGGTCGTGAAATCATCGACTCCCGCGGTAACCCGACTGTTGAAGCCGAAGTTCATCTGGAAGGCGGTTTCGTCGGCTTGGCTGCTGCGCCGTCAGGTGCTTCTACCGGTTCCCGCGAAGCGCTGGAACTGCGTGACGGTGACAAGTCTCGTTTCCTGGGTAAAGGCGTACTGAAAGCCGTTGCTGCAGTAAACGGTCCGATTGCTCAGGCAGTACTGGGTAAAGATGCCAAAGACCAGGCGAACATCGACAAGATCATGATCGAGCTGGACGGCACCGAAAACAAATCCAACTTCGGCGCCAACGCCATTCTGGCGGTTTCCCTGGCAGCAGCGAAAGCGGCTGCAGCCTCTAAAGGTATGCCGCTGTACGAGCACATCGCTGAACTGAACGGCACCCCAGGCAAATTCTCCATGCCACTGCCGATGATGAACATCATCAACGGCGGCGAGCACGCTGACAACAACGTCGACATTCAGGAATTCATGATTCAGCCGGTTGGCGCGAAAACCCTGAAAGAAGCGGTGCGCATCGGTTCTGAAGTGTTCCACCACCTGGCGAAAGTTCTGAAAGCCAAAGGCATGAACACCGCCGTGGGCGACGAAGGCGGCTACGCACCAAACCTGGGTTCCAACGCCGAAGCGCTGGCGGTTATCGCTGAAGCGGTAAAAGCGGCGGGCTACGAGCTGGGCAAAGACGTCACTCTGGCGATGGACTGCGCGGCTTCCGAATTCTACAAAGACGGTAAATACGTGCTGGCCGGCGAAGGCAACAAAGCCTTCACTTCCGAAGAGTTCACTCACTTCCTGGAAGATCTGACCAAACAGTACCCAATCGTGTCTATCGAAGACGGCCTGGATGAATCCGACTGGGCGGGCTTCGCTTACCAGACCAAAGTTCTGGGCGACAAAATCCAGCTGGTGGGCGACGATCTGTTCGTTACCAACACCAAGATCCTGAAAGAAGGCATCGAGAAAGGCATCGCTAACTCCATCCTGATCAAATTCAACCAGATCGGTTCTCTGACCGAAACTCTGGCTGCTATCAAGATGGCGAAAGACGCCGGCTACACCGCGGTGATCTCTCACCGTTCCGGTGAAACCGAAGACGCGACCATCGCCGACCTGGCGGTAGGGACTGCGGCTGGCCAGATCAAAACCGGTTCCATGAGCCGTTCTGACCGCGTTGCCAAGTACAACCAACTGATCCGTATCGAAGAAGCGCTGGGTGACCGTGCGCCGTTCAACGGCCTGAAAGAAGTTAAAGGCCAGTAAGTTCGACCGATTCGGTTGCTAAATAAAAACCCGCCGCGGCGGGTTTTTTTATGTTTTAAATTCGTGATGAATGTCAGTCTAATAATAAGTTTTTTATTGAAAACGTGGTCCTATTTAACCCGATAATTTTATTAAAGATAGTGACTGTGTTTATTTTATATTCCATTTTTATTTGCTTTATAATTATTCGTTACTAGACTGCCAATGAGGCAGTTTATTTCTCGCCGTTCTGCCGTAGATCTTCATCCTCACTATGCCTTAATACTGCCGGCTTGCTGGCCGGTTGAGCGAGGGCTTGATGCGACAGCGAATCGTCATTGTCGGCGGCGGAACCGGCGGCACCATCCTGGCCAATGTATTGGCCGAAAAATTGCACCGAGAAATTATTAATAATAAAGTCGAGTTATTAATGATATCGGATTCACCGCTGCATTATTACAAACCGGCGTTTATGTATGTGGCGTTCAATACTTTTTTCAAACAGGAACTCACGCGCTCACAGCGGAGTTTATTGCGCCCTGAAATACAATTCATTGTTGATAAAGCGGAATCTTTCGATTTAACACAGCGAAATATAGCCACGCAAAGCGGTAAAATTTATTCCTATGACTTCCTGGTCTTTGCTACCGGCTGCGTCCCCTGGCCGGAGCGTATCGAAGGGCTGGCGCAGGCGGGCGATCATTTTTACCAGTATCAGGCCGCCAGGCGGTTGGCGCAAAAACTGGCGACTATCGAGAAAGGGCGTATCTTCATCACCGTTTCCTTCCCTGAAACCCCCAACGTGCCCCACCAGTGCGGCATCGCGCCGATCGAAACCACCTTGATGCTGGATGACTACCTGCGGCGGCGCGGCGTGCGTAAGGCGGTGGAGATCGTTTATACCTATCCGACTATTTCCCAATTGCTGCGCAACTGCCTGTTTTTGCAGCGCCCGACCGGCAAAGCGCTGCCCGCCATTTTTGCCGCGCGCGATATCCGTCACCAGCGCGGTTTTACCCTCAGCCGGGTGGACGCACAGCGCAACATCGCCTATTCCGCCGAGGGGGAGGAACAGCCGTTTGACATCCTGATGGCCACGCCGCCGATCCGGGCGGTGGAAGCGGTGCGCAACACCGGCCTGAGCGATATTCAAAACGGCGAGGGGTGGTTGCCGACCGATCACCAAACGCTGCAGGTGTACGGCCAGCAGGGCGTATACGTGATAGGCGATACCGTGGATCTGCCGGTCAGCAAGGCAGGCGGTTCTTGCCACAATCAGGCGCCGGTGATCGCCGACAACATCGTGGCGGAAATACGGCTGGGGCAAACGGTCAGCCATTACGACGGCAAGGTGCAGGCGGTCGCGCAAATGGGGCTGAATGCCGGCATGCCGCTGGTGTACGACTACCGTCACGACGTGCTGCCGACCCCGGCCACCAAGGTGGGCGGCATGCTGCGAAACGGTTTTAACCGCGGTCTGTATTGGGCCACGGTAAGGGGGCTGATATGACGGAAAGCACGGTGCATGGTGATGAACTCCAATCGCTGGCGGGCTTGCTGGAAAAACTGCGGCCGCTGCTGGCCGGCGGGCGGCTGGACAACGTGGTCGATCTGCTATCGTTGCTGTCGGACGTAGTGGATATCGTCGACAACGCGCTGGTGGAAAAACTGGCCGGCGTATTCGAAGGGCTGGTTACGGTCGGTTGGGAGGGAGGGACTGCGTTGAAGATGGCGCACAGCGAGCTGCAATTGAACCCGCCGCCCGCCAATTTTCGTGCGGCTTACGCCTTGCTGAAGCAGCCGGACACCCTGCTGGGCGTCATGCTGCTGCTGCGCACTCTGCAAATTATCGGGCGGCGTACACGGGATGGCGCGTTGCCGCCGGATGCTTCCGATGAATAATTGAATCGGCTTCGTTCACTCAGATAAGGAGTCGTTATGTCCGGCAAACTTGACCATGCCTTCGCTACCCGCGCTATTCATTATGGCTACGATCCTCAGCAGCATCAGGGGGCGCTGAGCCCGCCGGTGTTTATGAGCTCCACTTTTACCTTTCCCACGGCGGAATATGGCGGCGCTTGCTTTGCAGGCACCGAACCGGGGTATTTCTATTCACGTATCGCCAACCCGACGCTGAATCTGCTGGAGCAGCGCATCGCCAACCTCGAAGAGGGGGAAGCGGCGGTGGCGTTCTCTTCCGGCATGGGGGCGATCACCGCCTGTTGCTGGACGTTGCTCAGCCCGGGCGATGAGCTGATCGTCGATGAAACGGTGTATGGGTGCACCTTCAGCTATTTTCATCACGGTCTGGCGCGCTTTGGCGTCAAGATAACCCATGTTGATCTGACCCGGCCGGAGCGGCTGGCCGCCGCGATCGGTAGGCGCACCCGGCTGGTGTATTGCGAAACCCCGGCCAACCCCAACATGCGACTGATCGATATCGCCGCAGTGGCGGAGATTGCACACCGGCATCAGGCGTTGCTGCTGGTGGACAACACCTACTGTACGCCGTACCTGCAGCGGCCAGCTGACGCTGGGCGCCGACATCGTGGTGCACTCGGCCACCAAGTACCTCGGCGGCCACGGCGATCTGCTGGCCGGGCTGGCGGTGACGAGCGAGGCGCTGGCGCAGACGATCCGGCTTGAGGGGCTGAAGGACATGAACGGGGCAGTGCTGTCGGCGCAGGATGCTGCGCTGGTACTGCGCGGTTTGAAAACCTTGCCGCTGCGCATGGATCGTCATTGCGATAACGCGCAGCGTCTGGCGGAGATGTTGGCGGAGCATCCTGCGGTCGAGCGGGTGTATTATCCCGGCCTGGCGAACTTCCCGCAGCATGCGTTGGCGCAGCGGCAAATGGCGCGCCCCGGCGGCATGCTGGCGTTTGAACTGCGGGGCGGCATGAGTGCAGGGATTCGCTTCCTCAATGTGCTGCAGCTCATCTTGCGCGCGGTCAGCCTGGGCGATTGCGAAAGCCTGGCGCAACACCCGGCCAGCATGACGCACTCGGCCTACAGCCCCGAAGAGCGGCGGCGCCATCATATCAGCGAGGGATTGGTGCGGTTGTCCGCCGGGCTGGAGGCGTTTGACGACTTGCAGGCGGATGTCCTGCAAGCATTGGCGCAGGCGCATTAAAAAACCCGCCGCAGCGGGTTTTATCAGAAGCGAGCGTTACATCTGCTGCGTTGCCGCGGTCACCGGCGAACCCCCGCCTTTCTTGCGCACCCACAGCCAGTAAGCCACGGTGAGTAAAGCGATCCACACCAGCCCGACGTACAGCGCGATGCGGCTCTCTTCGAAGTAGCCGAGCAGGCCGATGACGAATGCCATAAAGGCGGTCGCCAATGCCGGCGCCACCGGCCACCACGGCACCGGGAAGCTCAACTGACGAGTTTCTTCCGGCGACAGCGTGCGGCGCATGACGATCTGCGACAGCAGGATCATCAGCCACACCCAGACGGTGGCGAAGGTGGCGATCGAGGCGATGATCATGAAGACCTTCTCCGGGATCAGGTAGTTGAGCACCACCGCCAGCAGCAGGGCGACCGACATCACCAGCACCGTCATCCACGGCACGCCGCTGGCGGTCAGTTTGGTGAAGCTGCGCGGCGCCTGGCCGTCCTGCGCCATGCCGTACATCATGCGGCCGGCGCCGAAGATGTCGCTGTTGATGGCCGAGATGGCGGCGGTGATCACCACCACGTTCAGCACGTTGGCGGCGGAGCTGATGCCGAGGTTGCTGAAGATCTCAACGAATGGGCTGCCGTTCTGGCCGATGCTGTTCCACGGGTAGATCGCCATCAGCACCGTCAGCGTCAGCACGTAAAACAGCAGGATGCGCACCGGCACGGCGTTGATCGCTTTCGGCAGCACTTTGGCGGGGTCTTTCGCCTCGCTGGCGGTAATGCCGATGATCTCGATGCCGCCGAAGGCGAACATCACCACCGCCAATGACGCGACCACGCCGCCGATGCCGTTAGGCATAAAGCCGCCGTGCTGCCACAGGTTACTGATACCGGTAGCGTGCTGGGCTTGGCCGAAGCCGAACAGCATCACCGCCGCGCCGCCGACGATCATCGCCACGATGGCGGCGACCTTGACCAGCGACAGCCAGAACTCCAGCTCACCGAACACCTTGACGCTGCACAAATTGAGCGCGCCGATAAACAGAATGATGCTGAGCACCCAGACCCACTGGGCGACGTCCGGGAACCACAGCCCCATATAAATGCCGAAGGCGGTGACGTCCGCCAGGGCGACGATCACCATTTCGAAGGTGTAGGTCCAACCGGTGAGGAACCCGGCCAGCGGGCCGAGATAGTGGCTGGCGTAGTGGCCGAACGAGCCGGAAACCGGCTGGTGCACCGCCATTTCACCCAGCGCGCGCATCACCATGAACACCGCCGCGCCGCCCACCAGGTAGGCCAGCAGCACGGCCGGGCCGGCCAGCTGGATGGCGCCGGCGGAGCCGTAGAACAGGCCGGTGCCGATCGCCGAGCCGAGAGCCATGAAACGGATGTGCCGCGCGTTTAGTCCGCGTCTGAGTTGTGTTGTTTCGTTACGCATGTTGCTTCCCGTTAAGTGTTTGCCGAACAGGCACGCGCTGCCCGCGCCGGGTGGAACGCACCCGGCGGGGCAGAACAAACTGCGTGATTCAGTGTGTGATGATTATGCCTGGCTAGGCAGCAGCGCCGCAGGCAGCAGCGATGTCAGGTGACCGGCCGCCAAGAGTTGGCTGGCGGCTTCAATGTCGGGGGCGAAGAAACGATCCTTGTCGTAGAAACTGACATGCTCGCGCAGCAGACGGCGCGCCTGCTCCAGACCTTCCGAGGTCTTCAGGCCGTTGCGGAAATCCAGGCCCTGACAGGCGGCCAGCCATTCGACCGCCAGAATGCCGCGCACGTTGTCCGCCATGATCCACAGGCGGCGACCGGCGGCCGGCGCCATGGAAACGTGGTCTTCCTGGTTGGCGGAGGTCGGAATGCTGTCGACGCTCGACGGGTGCGCCAGCGCTTTGTTTTCGCTGGCCAGCGCCGCGGCGGTCACCTGGGCGATCATGAAGCCGGAGTTCACGCCGCCGTTTTCCACCAGGAACGGTGGCAGTTGCGACATGTGCTTGTCCATCATCAGCGAGATGCGGCGCTCGGACAGCGAACCGATTTCGGCGAACGCCAGCGCCAGGTTATCGGCGGCCATCGCCACCGGCTCGGCGTGGAAGTTGCCGCCGGACAGCACGTCGCCCTGTTCGGCGAACACCAGCGGGTTATCCGAGACGGCGTTGGCTTCAATTTCCAGCACCTCGGCGGCCTGGCGGATCTGCGTCAGGCAGGCGCCCATCACCTGCGGCTGGCAGCGCAGGGAGTAAGGATCCTGCACTTTTTCGCAGTTGCGATGCGAGTCGGAGACTTCGCTGCGCGCGCCGAGCAGGTGGCGGTAGGCGAGGGCGGCGTCGATCTGGCCGCGCTGGCCGCGCACCTCGTGGATGCGCGCATCGAACGGGCTGCGAGAGCCCAGCGCCGCTTCCACCGTCAGGCTGCCCGCCACGGTCGCGGCGGCGAACAGATCTTCGGCATCGAACAGGCCGCGCAGCGCGAAGGCGGCGGAGACCTGGGTGCCGTTCAGCAGCGCCAGGCCCTCTTTCGCCGCCAGCGTCAGCGGTTTCAGGCCGGCCTTGGCCAGCGCTTCAGTCGCCGGCAGCCATTGGCCCTGATGGCGCGCCTGGCCTTCGCCCAGCAGCACCAGGCTCATGTGCGCCAGCGGTGCCAGGTCGCCGGAGGCGCCGACGGAGCCTTTCAGCGGAATATGCGGATACACTTCGGCGTTGACCAGCGCGATCAGCGCCTGAATGACTTCCAGACGAATGCCGGAGAAGCCGCGCGACAGGCTGTTGATCTTCAGCACCATGATCAGGCGCACCAGGTTATCGTCGGTCGGCTCGCCCACGCCGGCGGCGTGCGACAGCACGATCGAACGCTGCAGGTTTTCCAGATCGTCGCGGGCGATGCGCGTCGAAGCCAGCAGGCCAAACCCGGTATTGATGCCGTAAGTGGTGCGGTTTTCTTCAACGATGCGTTCCACGCAGGCCACGCTCTGCTGGATTGGCGCGTAGGCGTTGTCGTCCAGCGTCAGCGTCACCGGGTGTTGATAGACGTCGCGTAGCTGGGCCAGCGTCAGTTTGCCCGGGCGAATAGTCAGCGCTTTCATGCTTTTTCTCCTTGGGTCGCGGCAACCATCGGCAGATTCAGGCCTTGCTCGCGGGCGCAGTCGATAGCGATATCGTAACCGGCGTCGGCGTGACGCATGACCCCGGTAGCCGGGTCATTGTGCAGGACGCGGGCGATGCGCTCGGCGGCTTCGTTGGTGCCGTCGCAGACGATCACCATGCCGGAGTGTTGGGAGAAGCCCATGCCGACGCCGCCGCCGTGGTGCAGGGAAACCCAGGTGGCGCCGCTGGCGGTGTTCAGCAGGGCGTTGAGCAACGGCCAGTCGGAAACCGCATCGGAGCCGTCTTTCATCGCTTCGGTTTCACGGTTCGGGCTGGAAACGGAGCCGGAATCCAGGTGGTCGCGGCCGATGACGATCGGGGCGGACAGTTCGCCCCGGCGCACCATTTCGTTGAACGCCAGGCCCAGCTTGGCGCGCTGGCCGAGGCCAACCCAGCAGATGCGCGCCGGCAGACCCTGGAAGCTGATGCGCTCGCGCGCCATGTCCAGCCAGCGGTGCAGGTGTTCGTCATCCGGGATCAGCTCTTTCACCATGGCGTCGGTTTTGTAGATGTCCTGCGGATCGCCGGACAGCGCCGCCCAGCGGAATGGCCCGATGCCGCGGCAGAACAGCGGACGGATGTAGGCTGGCACGAAGCCCGGGAAGTCGAAGGCGTTGTCGACGCCGGTTTCTTTCGCCATCTGGCGAATGTTGTTGCCGTAGTCGAAGGTCGGCACGCCCATCTGCTGGAAGGCCAGCATGGCTTTGACGTGATCGGCCATCGACTGCTTGGCGGCGGCGACCACTTTGGCCGGCTCGGTCTGGGCGCGCTGGCGATATTCCTCCCAGCTCCAGCCTTTCGGCAGGTAGCCGTTCAGCGGATCGTGGGCGCTGGTCTGATCGGTGACCATGTCCGGGCGCACACCGCGGCGAACCAGCTCAGGCAGGATTTCCGCCGCGTTGCCGCACAGGGCGATGGAGATGGCTTTGCCTTCTGAGGTGTATTTCTTGATGCGGGCCAGCGCGTCGTCCAGATCTTTGGCCTGCTCATCGACGTAGCGGGTTTTCAGACGGAAATCGATGCGGCTCTGCTGACATTCGATGTTCAGCGAGCAGGCGCCCGCCAGCGTCGCGGCCAGCGGCTGCGCGCCGCCCATGCCGCCCAGACCGGCGGTCAGCACCCAGCGCCCCTGCAGGCTGCCGTCGTAATGCTGGCGGCCCGCTTCGACGAAGGTCTCATAGGTGCCCTGAACGATGCCCTGGCTGCCGATGTAGATCCAACTGCCGGCGGTCATCTGGCCGTACATGGCCAGGCCTTTGGCGTCCAGCTCGTTGAAGTGTTCCCAGGTTGCCCAGTGGGGCACCAGGTTGGAGTTGGCGATCAGCACGCGCGGTGCGTTGCTGTGGGTTTTGAAGACGCCGACCGGCTTGCCGGACTGCACCAGCAGGGTTTCGTCTTCCTCCAGCGTTTTCAGCGTTTCGACGATCTTGTCGTAGCAATCCCAGTCGCGCGCGGCGCGGCCGATGCCGCCGTACACCACCAGCTCGTGTGGGTTCTCCGCAACTTCAGGATCGAGGTTGTTCATCAGCATGCGTAACGGCGCTTCGGTCAGCCAGCTTTTTGCGTTTAATTGTGTGCCGCGTGGCGCGCGTACATCGACATTGCGAACTTTGTTATTTGTAGTCACAGCAGTTTCCTCAAACAGTATCGGTGCAGATTCCATGCCGCGGTGGGGGATGAGTACCACGGCATAACAATGCGTAGGGTTTATTAACATATACTTGTATGTACAAGCATATGCAACACTGACCAGTTGCCGCTTAAAAGTGGCATAAGAAAAATTTATTTTCTTTTTATATCAGTCTGATATGCGATTTTTTATCGCCGGCTTCATGTATGGAAAGCCGGAGAAAAGTGAGCTGTTCGGCAAAAATGAATTAAAAATGACTCATTTTTGGGCGGCTAGTCACAATATTTTTACAGACTGATTACAGTTGCGGCCAGGGGATAAACAAACCCTATCGCCGCAGGGGAAAAAGCCCGCCGTCGGTGGCGGGCTTGCCAGGGTCAGGCCGCCGGTTGTAGCGTCGGTTTGCGGCTCATTTTGCATACCGTGGCGATGGCGGCGATCAGCGCCGGCACGCACAGGAACATCAGGATGCTCTGCACCTCCCACTGCATCGCCAGCAGTTGGGCGCCCATCATGGTGCCGGCGACGCCGCCGAAGCGGCCGATGCCCTGCATCCAGGCGATGCCGGTGGCGCGGCTGTGGGTGGGGTAGAAGGTGGCCGCCAGCGTTTGCAGCCCGGACTGCGCGCCGTTCATGGTGACGCCCATCAGGAAGATGAAGGCGCCCAGCAGCACGATGTGTTTGTCCTCGGTCGCCATCGCCACGATCAGCAGGGCAGTGGCGACAAAGCCGCTCGAGACCACCTTATGCGCGTTCCAGCGATCCATCAGCCAGCCGGCCACCAGGATGCCGAGCGTGCCGCCGAAGGTGAACAGCGAGGTGAGCATCGCCGATTGCTCCAGCTGGTAACCCAGTCCCTGCATCAGGATCGGCATCCAGCTCAGCAAAACGTAGTAGATCACCAGCCCCATAAAGTAGGTCAGCCACAGCATCAGCGTGCCGAGCAGGTAAGGGCGGCTGAACAGCAGGCCGACGCTGGTCTTGGTGTGCGTAAGCTTCTCTTCGTACAGGTAAAAACGCGTCACGCCGTCCAGGCTCTGGCTGACGAAGCGCTGTGCGATGCGCTTGATCTTCGCCGCATCCTGCCCGCGGTTGACCATGTATTTGACTGATTCCGGCAGCAGCAGGATCAGCAAAACCGTCAACGCCAGCGGCGCAATGGCGCCGAGCAGCAGCACGCTGTGCCAGCCGTAGCTCGGGATCAGCCACGATGAAATGGCGCCGCCGCCGGCCGCGCCCAGCGGGAAACCGCAGTACATGGTGTTGATCGCCAGCGAACGGCAGCGCTGCGGCGCGTATTCGGAGATCAGCGTGATGGCGTTGGGCATCGCCGCTCCCAGCCCGAGGCCGGTGAGGAAACGCCACAGCGTCAGGCTATTGAGCGAGCCGGCGTAGGCGGTGGCCAGGCTCGACAGGCCGAAGAACAGACAGGAAAACACCAGCACGCGCTTGCGGCCGATGCGATCGGAGATTGGCCCGGCGATCAGCGCGCCGAGCGACAGCCCCAGCAGCGCGGCGCTCAGCACCGGCCCCAGATCCTGTTTGATGATGCCCCAGTCTTTGGCGACCGAGGGGGCGATATAGCCCATGGCGGCGGTATCGAAACCGTCGATGGCGAGGATCAGGAATCCGAGAATGATCAGGGTCCAGTGAAACAGCGAAAACTTGCTGTCGTCGATGGCCTGCTGAATGTTCAACTCGCTGGTGGAATGAGTCATGGCACCCTCTAAACGCAGATGTAGTCGTGATGGATGGAACGTGGCCGAAACTGACGCTCGGCTTGTGTTTGCTTGTATATACATCTGCGCGTCGGCGCTTTATGTCAAATATATTTATCTTATGCGTTAAATAAATGTTGTTTTTGCGAAGCAGGTTACACCGTGAATGAAAGGCCAAGGCCCGACTCACAAATTAAATGAACGCCGTGGGTGGTGAGATATGCTGGCGGCGGCGCGGAGAATAAAATTTAATACAATGTTGGCCGTTTGGTCGCCGGGCCGGAATCTGCGATAATCGCTTTTTACTTTTCCAGATTGAGAAACCGATGCAGTACCCGATCAATGAGATGTTCCAAACCTTGCAGGGCGAAGGCTTTTTCACCGGCGTGCCGGCCATTTTTATCCGCTTGCAGGGCTGCCCGGTAGGGTGCAGTTGGTGCGACACCAAACATACCTGGGAAAAGGAAGCCAATCGGGAAGTCGACCTGCAACGGATCCTGGTCAAAACAGAGGAAAGCGACGCCTGGGGCAACGCCAGCGCCGAGCAACTGTTGGCGGTGATGCGCCAACAAGGTTACACCGCGCGCCATGTGGTGATCACCGGCGGCGAACCCTGCATCTACGATCTGACACCGCTGACCGAGCTGTTCGAACAGCATGGCTACGGCTGCCAGATTGAGACCAGCGGCACCCACGAGGTGCGCTGTTCCGCCAACACCTGGGTGACGGTTTCGCCGAAGGTGAATATGCGCGGCGGCATGAAGGTGCTGGATCAGGCGCTGCGGCGCGCCGACGAGGTGAAGCATCCGGTGGCGCGCGAGCGCGACATCGAGGCGCTGGACGCGCTGCTGGCGACGCTGCAGGACGACAAGGCGCGCATTATTGCGCTGCAGCCGATCAGCCAGAAAGAAGAGGCGACCCGCCTGTGCATCGAAACCTGCATCGCGCGCAACTGGCGGCTGTCGATGCAGACCCACAAGTATCTGAACATCGCCTAAAATCAGGGCGCCCTTGGGCGCCCTTTCTTTTAACCTTTATATACGCATCCCGCAGTACAGGTCTCTTTCACCATCACCGCAGTCAGTTCCGGCAACTGGGGCTTGAGCTGCTGCCAAATCCAGGCGGCGAGCACTTCGCTGGTGGGATTTTCCAATCCTGGAATATCGTTCAGATAATGGTGATCCAGCCGCTCCCAGATCGGGGAAAACACAGCCTTGAGCTCGGCGAAATCCATCACCCAACCGGTGTGGGGATCCACTTCACCGGTCACTTCCAGACGCACCATAAACGAATGCCCATGCAGACGGCCGCATTTATGGCCCTCCGGCACGTGCGGCAAGCGGTGTGCGGCTTCAAACTGAAAATCTTTAAACAGCGTGGTTGCCATTATTACGGCCTCATTGACTCAAAAACCGCCGCATAGTACCGGAAAGCGCGTCTGCTTGCCATTTATACCGTTATGGTCTAGCGCCGCGATAACCGCGCCCGGTTAACACTTTTTTTGTTTGGTGTTTGCGGCACCTATCGGCTGGGGTAATGAGCCGAAATGTTGAACGGTGAAAAAACGATGAAAAAAAGCGCTTTAATTTCATCTGGATAAAAAACTTTGTTTAACGGTTTAAGCGTTATCCCTTACCGGAAAAACAGCTTAGTCATTTTGGTTATGATTTATTGCTATCCCTTATTTAATCGTTGCTATTCTGCTCGGTAACCTTACAAACTCTCCTGATCTTTTCCGCACACCCGACGCAGCGAAGAGACAGCGACTGACACTGGCGCGCGCCTGGCAGGAAAGGCGCTAAGTATAGGAAATAAGTACAGCAATGACGACTCAGGCTCCTCCAACATCTTTGCTCCCGCTGACGCCCGAACAGCTGGCGCGCTTGCAGGCGACGATCGGCGACTATTCGCCGACGCAGCTGGCGTGGCTGTCCGGCTATTTTTGGGGCATGGTCAATCAACAGCCCGGAGCCGTGGCCATTGCGCCTGTCGCCCCTGCGGCTGCCGCCGGCATCACCATCATTTCCGCTTCGCAGACCGGCAATGCGCGCCGCCTGGCGGAGCAGCTGCGCGACGATCTGCTGGCCGCCAATCTGAGCGCCACGCTGATCAGCGCCGGCGACTACAAGTTCAAGCAGATAGCCCAAGAGCGCCTGCTGGTGATCGTCGCCTCCACGCAGGGGGAGGGCGAGCCGGCGGAAGAAGCGGTGGCGCTGCATAAATTCCTGTTCTCGAAGAAGGCGCCGAAGCTGAATGATACCGCTTTTGCGGTGTTCGGGCTGGGCGACACCTCTTATGAGAATTTCTGCCAGTCAGGTAAAGATTTCGACGGCAAGCTGGCCGAGCTGGGCGCCGAGCGCCTGGTGGAGCGCGTGGATGCCGACGTGGAGTACCAGGAACTGGCCGCCGCCTGGCGCAAACAGGTGGTGTCGGTGCTGAAGGCGCGCGCGCCGGCGGAAAGCGCCGCGCCGGGCGTGTTGGCCAGCGGCGCGGTCGATCTGCTCGACAGCAGCCCGTACAGCAAGGAACAACCACTTACCGCCCAGCTGGCGGTCAATCAGAAAATTACCGGCCGCGCGTCGGATAAAGACGTGCGCCATATCGAGATCGATCTGGGCGACTCCGGCCTGCGCTATCAGCCGGGCGATGCGCTCGGCGTATGGTTCGACAACGATCCGGCGCTGGTGGACGAACTGGTGCAGCTGTTGTGGCTGAAAGGCGACGAGCCGGTCGAGGTGGAAGGGCAAACCCTGCCGCTGGCGCAGGCGCTGCGCAGCCATTTCGAGCTGACGCAGAACACCACGCCGATCGTCGATAAATACGCCGCGCTGTCGCGCGACGAAACTCTCATCGGCCTGTTGGCGGATAAAGCTGCGCTGCAGCAGTACGCGCACAACACGCCGATCGTCGACATGGTGCGTCAGGCGCCGGCGGATCTGAGCGCCGAACAGCTGGTCGGCCTGCTGCGCCCGCTGACGCCGCGTCTGTACTCCATCGCCTCTTCGCAGGCGGAGAACGAAAGCGAAGTCCACATCACCGTGGGCGTGGTGCGTTACGACATCGACGGGCGCGCCCGCAGCGGCGGCGCCTCCGGCTTCCTGGCGGATCGCCTGGAGGAAGACGGCGACGTGCGGGTGTTTATCGAACACAACGACAACTTCCGCCTGCCGGCCAACCCGGAAACGCCGGTGATCATGATTGGCCCGGGCACCGGCATCGCGCCGTTCCGCGCCTTTATGCAGCAGCGCGACGCCGACGGCGCCGGCGGCAAAAACTGGCTGTTCTTCGGCAACCCGCACTTCACCGAAGATTTCCTGTATCAGGTCGAATGGCAGCGCTACGTGAAAGACGGCCTGCTGACCCGCATCGATCTGGCCTGGTCCCGCGACCAGCAACATAAAATATACGTACAAGACAAACTGCGCGAACAGGGCGCGGAAGTGTGGCGCTGGATTCAGGAAGGCGCGCACATTTACGTCTGCGGCGATGCCAATCGCATGGCGAAAGACGTGGAAAACACATTACTGGAACTGGTGGCCGAGCACGGTGGCATGGATACCGAGCAGGCGGATGAATTTTTAAGTGAGCTGCGCCTTGAGCGCCGTTATCAGCGAGATGTTTACTGATGAGTGATAAACACCCCGGGCCTTTGGTAGTCGAAGGCAAACTGGCCGATGCGGAGCGCATGAAGAAGGAGAGCAACTTCCTGCGCGGCACCATCGCCGAAGATTTGAACGACGGCCTGACCGGCGGCTTCAACGGCGACAACTTCCTGTTGATCCGTTTTCACGGCATGTATCAGCAGGATGACCGCGATATTCGCGCCGAACGCGCCGAGCAGAAGCTGGAGCCGCGCCACGCCATGATGCTGCGCTGCCGCCTGCCGGGCGGCATCATCAGCCCGCAGCAGTGGCTGGGCATCGACAAGTTCGCGCAGGAGAGCACGCTGTACGGCAGCATTCGCATCACCAACCGCCAGACGTTCCAGTTTCACGGCATTCTGAAAGGCAACGTCAAACCGGTGCACCAGCTGCTGAACCGCCTGGGGCTGGACGCGTTGGCGACCGCCAACGACGTCAACCGCAACGTGCTGTGCACCTCCAACCCGGTGGAGTCCGAGCTGCATCAGGAAGCCTACGAGTGGGCGAAGAAGATCTCCGAACACCTGCTGCCGCGCACCCGCGCCTACGCAGAGGTGTGGCTGGATCAGGAGAAGGTGGCCACCACCGACGAAGAGCCGATTCTGGGGCCGACCTACCTGCCGCGCAAATTCAAAACCACGGTGGTGATCCCGCCGCAGAACGACGTCGATCTGCACGCCAACGACATGAACTTCGTGGCGATCGCCGAAAACGGCAAGCTGGTGGGCTTCAACCTGCTGGTGGGCGGCGGGCTGTCCATCGAACACGGCAACAAGAAGACCTACGCGCGGCAGGCCAGCGAATTCGGCTACATTCCGCTCGAGCATACGCTGGCGGTGGCGGAAGCGGTGGTGACCACGCAGCGCGACTGGGGCAACCGCACCGATCGCAAGAACGCCAAAACCAAATACACGCTGGAGCGCGTCGGGGTGGACGTTTTCCGCGCCGAAGTGGAAAAGCGCGCCGGTATCACCTTCGCGCCGATCCGGCCGTATGAATTCACCGGCCGCGGCGATCGCATCGGTTGGGTGAAGGGCATCGACGATCAGTGGCACCTGACGCTGTTTATCGAGAACGGCCGCCTGCTGGACTATCCGGGGCGCCCGCTGAAGACCGGCATGGCGGAGATCGCCAAGATCCATAAAGGCGACTTCCGTCTGACGGCGAACCAAAACGTGATCATCGCCGGCGTGCCGGAAAGCGAGAAGGCGAAGATCGAAGCCCTGGCGCGCGAGCATGGCCTGATCGACGACGAGATCAGTGAGCAACGCAAGAACTCGATGGCCTGCGTATCGTTCCCGACCTGCCCGTTGGCGATGGCGGAGGCCGAGCGCTTCCTGCCGCAGTTCGTCACCAAGGTGGAAGGGATCATGCATCGGCACGGGGTGGGCGACGAGCATATCGTGCTGCGCATCACCGGCTGCCCGAACGGCTGCGGCCGCGCGCTGCTGGCGGAGCTGGGGCTGGTGGGCAAGGCGGTCGGCCGCTATAACTTGCATTTGGGCGGCAACCGCGAAGGCACGCGCATTCCGCGTATGTACCGCGAGAACATCAACGAAGACGAGATCCTGAGCGAGATCGACCTGCTGGTGGGGCGCTGGGCGAAGGAGCGCAACGCCGGCGAAGGCTTCGGCGACTTCACCATCCGCGCGGGCATCGTCAAACCGGTGCTGGATCCGGCGCGAGATTTCTGGGAGTGAGGCCGGGCGGCCCCTGGGGCAGAGGGGCCGCACAGGTAATTTCAAGTAGCAGGAGAGACAACATGGCTGAATTCGATCTGGCGGCGCTGAACGCGTTGCCCAAATCCGGGCAGGCGCTGGCATTGGCGGTGGTCAACGGCCAACTGGAGACCCTCAGCGCCGAACAGCGCGTTGCATGGGCGCTGGAGCATCTGCCCGGCGAGTTCGTACTCTCGTCCAGTTTCGGCATTCAGGCGGCGGTATGCCTGCACCTGGTGACGCGCATCCGGCCGGATATCCCGGTGATCCTGACCGACACCGGTTACCTGTTCCCGGAAACCTACCGCTTTATCGATCAACTGACCGACCAGCTGAAGCTGAATCTGCAGGTGTTCCGCGCCGAACAGTCTCCCGCCTGGCAAGAGGCGCGCTACGGCAAGCTGTGGGAACAGGGCGTGGAAGGGATTGAGAAGTACAACCAGATCAACAAGGTCGAGCCGATGAACCGCGCGCTGGAGACGCTGGGGGCGCAGAGCTGGTTCGCCGGCCTGCGGCGCGAGCAGTCCGGCAGCCGCGCCAATCTGCCGGTGCTGGCGGTGCAGCGTGGGGTGTTCAAGATCCTGCCGATCATCGACTGGGACAACCGCAAGATTTACCAGTACCTGACCGAACATGGGCTGAGCTATCACCCGCTGTGGGAGCAGGGCTACCTGTCGGTAGGCGATACCCACACCACCCAGAAGTGGGAGCCGGGCATGAGCGAGGAAGAGACGCGTTTCTTCGGCCTGAAGCGCGAGTGCGGCTTGCACGAAGGCTAAACGGCGCGATCAACATGACAGGGCTCAGTTCAATGCTGGGCCCTGTTTTTTTGCGGGCTACTTTTTCTTCTGTGCTTTCGGCGGGTGCGCCTGCGCCAGCTCTTTGATCAGCGGCAGCAGGATCTGCACGCTTTCGCGGCTGCGTTTGTCGATCCGCCCCGGCAGATAGCGATCCAGATACTGCAGGTTGTCATACTGCGGGCGGTGCCAGGTGATGCCCTGCGGGAAGTGCGGGCTGACGGCGCGCTGCTGGTAGCCGTCCTTGTCGCCCAGCGACCAGTTGGTGGCCTCCACTGACAGCACCGGGATGCCTGCGGCGTCGAACACCTCTTGATCGGAGCAGCAGCCGGTGCCCTTCGGATGCTGGGCGCTACCCGGATTGCTGGCGGCGGCGATGCCGTAGCGGTGGGCGATATCCAGCGCGCGATCGCGGGAGCGTTTCGCCATTTGCGGCGGCGTGTTGCGCCCGGCGTTGAAGTACAGACGATCGCCGGTGATCAGGCTGTCGAGGTTGATCACCAGCACGGTGTTGCTTTTCTCTTCCGCGCTCATGCGTTGCAGGTAGTTTTGTGCGCCCAGCGAGCCGATCTCTTCGGCACTGGTGGCGACGAAGCGCAGGCCGTAGGCGGTGGGGATGCTTTTCAGGCGCTCCGCCAGTTCCAGCATCACGCCGATGCCGGAGGCGTTGTCGTCGACGCCCTGCAGCGTCAGGCCGCCGAGGTTGTTATCCAGGTCTTCGTCGCTCTGCGGCGTGTAGGTGTCGAAGTGGGCGACAATCACTATTTGTTTCGGGCTGTCGCCGTTGCGGGCGGCGATCACCGAGCTGGCGGTGACGTTGTTCCAATTCTTCTTGCCGTCTTTGCTGGTGTAGAGATAGCGCGTGTTGACGCTGCGAATATCGCTTTGATAACCCATCTTGCTGAACTGCTGCTTCAGGTAGTCGGCGGTGAGCAATTCGGCCGGGCTGCCCGCCATGCGGCCGGGGAAGTAAGTGGCGATGTGGCGGGTCTGTTCGGCGGCGAAACGGCCCATTGGCGCGTCTTTTGCGGGCTGTGCGGCACAAACGCTGAAGACGCCGCCGAGTGCGAGGGCCAGCAGGCTGGTCTTCAGGTAAAAACGGGAAAACATACCGAAAAATCCTTCTTTGCTATCGGCGCTGCCGATCATTTTTCTTCGGCACCCAGTATGAGACGCCGGGCGGCATTACACAATTTCCCCGTCTCTTAATTTTCGCGCGAATGCGCAAACCGTCGCCGCAGTTATCACCGTTTGCCTCTGGCGTTGCGGCCTATATTCCATAAAGGAACTAATCATTCCTTTTCGTCATTTCAGAGGCTAAATCTCAGCCCGTATAGTCACACTATCTTTCTGTTATATGAAAAGGCTGTTGTGGACTATCTACCAATATTTGCCGACCTGAAACAACGTCCGGTGCTGGTCGTTGGCGGCGGTGACGTGGCTGCGCGCAAAGTCGATCTGCTTCAGCGCGCCGGGGCTGAAATACGGATAGTTGCGCAGTCGCTCTCACCGGAACTGGAACAACAACGTCAGCAAGGGCAACTGCTCTGGCTGGGGAAAACCTTTGACCCGCAACAGCTGGACGACGTGTTTCTGGCGATCGCCGCCACGGACGACAACGCGCTGAATGCCGCGGTGTTCGCCGAAGCGGATAAACGCCGGGTGTTGGCCAACGTGGTGGACGATCAGCCGCGCTGTTCGTTCATCTTCCCGTCGATCATCGATCGCTCGCCGCTGGTGGTGGCGGTGTCGTCCAGCGGCCAGGCGCCGGTGCTGGCGCGGTTGCTGCGCGAAAAGCTGGAGGCGTTGCTGCCCGCCAGTTTGGGGCAGATGGCGCAGGTGGCGGGCCGCTGGCGCGGCCAGGCCAAACAGCGGCTGGCCTCGATCGGCGAACGTCGTCGTTTCTGGGAGAAAACCTTCGGCGGCCGTTTCGCCACGCTGGTGGCCAACGGCCAGACGGCGCAGGCGGAGCGGCAGCTGGAGCAGGATTTGCAAAGCTTCGCCGCAGGCGATGAAGGCGTGCAGGGCGAGATAGCCCTGGTGGGCGCCGGGCCGGGCGACGTGGGGCTGTTGACCCTGCGCGGGCTGCAGGTGATGCAGCAGGCGGACGTGGTGCTGTATGACCATCTGGTCAGCGGCGAGATCCTCGATCTGGTGCGCCGCGACGCCGAACGCATCTGCGTGGGCAAGCGCGCCGGCGCGCACTCGGTGATCCAGGAAGAGACCAACCGGCTGCTGGTGGAGCTGGCGCAGCAGGGCAAACGCGTGGTGCGCCTGAAGGGCGGCGATCCGTTCATCTTTGGCCGCGGCGGCGAAGAGCTGCAGGTGGCCGCCGCCGCCGGCATCCCGTTCCAAGTGGTGCCGGGTGTCACGGCCGCCGCGGGGGCGACCGCCTACGCCGGCATTCCGCTGACGCACCGCGACCACGCGCAGAGCGTGACCTTTATCACCGGCCACTGCCGCCCCGACGGCG
Organism: Serratia sarumanii; assembly: GCF_029962605.1. NCBI lineage: Bacteria > Pseudomonadati > Pseudomonadota > Gammaproteobacteria > Enterobacterales > Yersiniaceae > Serratia > Serratia sarumanii. Next base: position 811,997 of record NZ_CP124750.1, read on the forward strand.
ATGGCCTGGACTGGGCCGATCTGGCCCGGGCGCGGCAGACGCTGGCTATCTACATGGGCACCATGAAGGCGGCGGACATCAGCCAACGCCTGATCGCCCACGGCCGCGCTGCCGATACGCCGGTGGCGGTGATCAGCCGCGGCACGCGCGCCGATCAGCAGGTGCAGATCGGCACGCTGGATCAACTGGAACATCTGGCCCAACGGGCGCCGCTGCCGGCGCTGCTGGTGATTGGCGAAGTGGTGGAACTGCACCATCAAATCGCCTGGTTCGGGCATCAATCGCAGACGGAAGGGGCCGCGCGCCCGGCCGTCGTGAATTTGGCATAGGCAAGGCTTTTAAGGATCTGTTATGGACGAAAAACGACTCACTCATTTGCGGCAATTGGAGGCGGAGAGTATCCATATCATCCGTGAAGTCGCCGCTGAATTCGCCAACCCGGTGATGCTGTATTCCATCGGTAAAGACTCTTCCGTGATGCTGCATCTGGCGCGCAAGGCGTTCTTCCCCGGCACGTTGCCGTTCCCGCTGCTGCACGTCGATACCGGCTGGAAGTTCCGCGAAATGTACGAATTCCGCGATCGCACCGCGAAGGAGTACGGCTTCGAGCTGCTGGTGCATAAAAACCCGGAAGGGGTGGCGATGGGCATCAACCCGTTTGTGCACGGCAGCGCCAAGCATACCGACATCATGAAGACCGAGGGCCTGAAGCAGGCGTTGAACAAGTATGGTTTCGACGCCGCCTTTGGCGGTGCGCGGCGCGACGAGGAGAAATCGCGCGCCAAAGAGCGCATCTATTCGTTCCGCGATCGCTTCCACCGCTGGGATCCGAAAAACCAGCGGCCGGAGCTGTGGCACAACTACAACGGCCAGATCAACAAAGGGGAGAGCATCCGCGTCTTCCCGCTGTCGAACTGGACCGAGCTGGATATCTGGCAGTACATCTTCCTGGAAAAGATCGACATCGTGCCGCTGTACCTGGCGAAACCTCGCCCGGTGGTGGAGCGCGACGGCATGCTGATGATGGTGGACGACGATCGCATCGATCTGCAGCCGGGTGAAGTGATCAGCCAGCGCATGGTGCGTTTCCGCACCCTGGGGTGCTGGCCGCTGACCGGCGCGGTGGACTCGCAGGCGCAAACCCTGCCGGAGATCATCGAAGAGATGCTGGTCTCCACCACCAGTGAACGCCAGGGGCGGATGATCGATCGCGATCAGTCCGGCTCGATGGAGCTGAAAAAGCGTCAAGGGTATTTCTAAGGAGCCGCCGGATGAACAACGCAATCGCACAACAAATAGCCGACCAGGGCGGCGTCGAATCCTATCTGCACGCGCAGCAGCACAAGAGCCTGCTGCGCTTTCTGACCTGCGGCAGCGTCGATGACGGCAAAAGCACCCTGATTGGCCGCCTGCTGCACGATACCCGCCAGATCTACGAGGATCAGCTGTCGACGCTGCACAGCGACAGCAAACGCATCGGCACCCAGGGCGAGAAGCTCGATCTGGCGCTGCTGGTGGACGGCCTGCAGGCCGAGCGCGAGCAGGGCATCACCATCGACGTGGCCTATCGCTATTTCTCGACTGAAAAACGCAAATTTATCATCGCCGATACCCCGGGGCATGAGCAGTACACCCGCAACATGGCCACCGGTGCCTCCACCTGCGATCTGGCGATCCTGTTGATCGACGCGCGCAAAGGGGTATTGGACCAGACTCGCCGCCACAGCTTTATCGCGACCCTGCTGGGCATTCGCCATCTGGTGGTGGCGGTGAACAAGATGGATCTGGTGGACTACCAGGAAGCGGTGTTTGAGCAGTTCAAACAGGATTACCTGACCTTCGCCCAGCAGCTGCCAGGCGATCTGGACATCAAATTCGTGCCGCTGTCGGCGCTGGACGGCGACAACGTGGCGAGCGAAAGCGCCCATATGCCGTGGTACAGCGGCCCGACGCTGCTGGAAGTGCTGGAGAGCGTGGACGTGGTCAGCGAGCGAGAAAACCAGCCGCTGCGCTTCCCGGTGCAGTACGTCAACCGCCCGAACCTCGATTTTCGCGGCTATGCCGGCACGCTGTCCGCCGGCGTGGTGCGGGTGGGGCAACGGGTCAAGGTGCTGCCTTCCGGCGTGGAGTCCAGCGTAGCGCGCATCGTGACCTTCGACGGCGATCTGCAAGAGGCGGTGCCGGGCGAGGCGATTACGCTGGTGCTGAAGGATGAGGTGGACATCAGCCGCGGCGATCTGCTGGTCGACGCCGGCGAAAGCCTGCAGGCGGCGCAGAGCGCGCTGGTGGACGTGGTATGGATGGCCGAGCAGCCGCTGGTGCCGGGCCAGAGCTACGACATCAAGATCGCCGGTAAAAAGACCCGCGCCCGCGTGGAGAGTATCCGCCATCAGGTGGAGATCAATACGCTGGCGCAGCACCCGGCAGACACGTTGCCGCTTAACGGCATCGGCCTGGTGGAGCTGACCTTCGACGAACCGCTGGTGCTGGACAGCTATCAGAGCAATCACGACACCGGCGGGCTGATCTTCATCGATCGCATGAGCAACGTCACGGTGGGCGCCGGTCTGGTGCGTGAAACGCTGCAGGCCGCATCGGCGGCGCGCGGCGAGTTCAGCGCTTTCGAGCTGGAGTTGAATGCGCTGGTGCGCAAGCACTTCCCGCACTGGGGCGCACGCGATCTGCTCGGTGGCCGATAAAGTGGCCGCTGAACTGAGGGCGACCGGGCCGGACGATGAGAACGTGGTTTGGCATCCGCACGCGGTGACGCGCGCGGATCGCGAAGCGCGCAACGGCCACCGCGGCGCGGTGCTGTGGTTTACCGGGCTGTCCGGCTCGGGCAAATCCACCGTCGCCGGCGCGCTGGAGCAGGCGCTGCACGGGCTCGGCGTCAGCACCTATCTGCTGGACGGCGATAACGTGCGCCACGGCCTGTGCCGCGATCTCGGCTTCTCGGACGAAGATCGGCGCGAGAACATCCGCCGGGTGGGGGAAGTGGCCAAACTGATGGTGGATGCCGGGCTGGTGGTGCTGACCGCGTTCATTTCGCCGCACCGCGCCGAGCGGCAGATGGTGCGCGAAATGCTCGGCGACGATCGCTTTATCGAAGTGTTCGTCGACACGCCGTTGGCGATCTGCGAGGCGCGCGATCCGAAGGGATTGTATAAAAAAGCGCGCGCCGGCGAGCTGCGCAATTTCACCGGCATCGACGCGGTTTACGAGGCGCCGCAGCAGCCGGAAATCCACCTCGATGGCCAACAATTGGTAACAAATTTGATTGCGCAATTGTTAGACGTGTTGCGTGGTCAGGCTATTATCAAACCCTGAATTCAAAAAAAGCGTGTGGCGTTTTTCGCCATGCGCTTTTTACTCTAAGCCGCCGCAGAGCGAGCCGAATAACCAGGGATCACTATGCAAAATGTCACGCCTATCTTGATCGACTCCAAGCAGTCAAAACAGGAGAGAGAAGAGCCTTCTTATTCTTTCCTGGGCGGCGTCAGCGGCTTTGTTTTCTACTGGCTGGCGTTCGCGTTGCCGTTCCTGGTTTACGGTTCCAACACGCTGTTTTTCCTGCTCTATACCTGGCCGTTCTTCCTGGCGCTGATGCCGCTGTCGGTGCTGATCGGCATCACCCTCAGCATGCTGTTGCGCGGTCGTCTGATCCTGACGCTGCTGCTGACCGGCGCCATCGTGCTGTGCCTGTTCTGGCTGGTGTTCAGCTTCCTGACCGGGTGGTGAGAGAGCGGGCGCCGATGCCGGCGCCCGAAGGATTGCAAAGCGGTGCCGAAGGTTACAAAACTTTGCTCAGAAACGCCTGTGTGCGCGGATTGGCCGGATGGCTGAAGATCTGCTGCGGCGCACCTTCCTCCTGAATGATCCCCTGATCGATAAACAGCACCCGATCGGCCACCTCGCGGGCAAAGCCCATCTCATGCGTGACCACCACCATGGTCATGCCCTCGTGGGCCAGCGATTTCATCACCGCCAACACTTCGCCCACCAGCTCCGGATCGAGCGCGGAGGTGGGTTCGTCGAACAGCATGATCTTCGGCTCCATCGCCAGCGCGCGGGCGATGGCCACCCGCTGCTGCTGGCCGCCGGACAGGCTGTTGGGGTAGGCGTCGATCTTGTCGAGCAGGCCGACCTTGCGCAGCAGCTGTTCGGCTTGCGCGATGGCTTCGGCGCGCGGCCGTTTCTTCACGCTCACCGGCGCCATGATGATGTTTTCCAACACCGTCATGTGAGGGAACAGGTTGAAGCGCTGGAACACCATGCCCACGCTTTCACGCATCTTGTTCAGGTCGGTTTTCTGATCGTGGATGGCGAAGCCGTTGACCTCGATCTCGCCGCCGGAGAGCGTTTCCAGCGCGTTGATGCAGCGCAGGAAGGTGCTCTTCCCGGAGCCGGAAGGGCCGATGACGCACACCACTTCGTTGGTGGCGATCCGGCAGGAAATGCCGCGCAGCACGTGGCTCTCGCCGAACTGTTTTTGCAGGTTATGTACGCGAATCACTTTTACCGAACCTCTTTTCCATGTGTTGCACCAGCAGCGAGAGCAGGAAGGTGATGACCCAATAGACCAGCGAAATGGTCAGGTAGGGCTCCCAGTAGGTGGCGTAGGCGCCGGAGACGGTGCGGGCGGCATAGGCCAGATCCGCCAGGCCGATGGCGGAGGCCAGCGACGAATCCTTGACGATGGCGATGGCGTTGTTGCCCAGCGGCGGCAGCATGCGGCGGAAGGCCTGCGGCAGGATCACCTGGCGCATGGTCTTGCCGTAGCTCATGCCCAGCGAACGCGAAGCTTCCATTTGGCCGCGGTCGATAGACTGGATCCCGGCGCGGAAGATTTCCGACACATAGGCGCCGGCGTTGAGCGTGATCGCCACCACGCAGGAGAGAAAGGCGCCGTAGTCGGCGCGCAGTGCGCGGGCAAAATCGACGCTCATCAGGCCGCTGGTGACCAGCAGGCCGTCGCGCGGGTTGATGAACAGCGGCACCAGCGCGAAGTGCACGACCATGATTTGTACGAACAGCGGCGTGCCGCGAAAGGCGCTGATGTAGATGCGCACCGGCCACTGAACGCCGTAATGCAGTATGGGTTTCCAGATGCCGTGCGGCGCCTGCGCCAAACGACCCAGCCCGAGGATCAATCCCCAGGTGGTGCCCAGCAGCACGCAGATAATGGTGCATTTGATGGTCATCCAGGCGCCTTCCATAAACAGCGGCGCGTATTCCTGGATAATCTCCCAGCGGAAGTTCAAGATCAGATCCTTATTTAAGCGTGTTAAGGCTACTGCGCGTTGTCATCTTGGGATTGGGCAGTGCTCGCCATCCTCATGGACTGCGTGTCCACTCCGGTGGCTGTGCGCTGGCCGCACCCAATCTGACTTAGCTCGCTACGCCTGTTTATTTACTGGCCGACTGCGCTGAGGCGCGCCAGTTGTTTATTCCGCCGGCAGCGTCGGTACGTTGCTGTCGAACCAGGTTTGGTAGATCTTGGCGTAGGTGCCGTCGGCGACGATCTTCTTCAGGCCGGCGTTAATCTTGTTACGCAGTTCGTCGTTGCCTTTGGCGACGGCGATGCCGAAATACTGGCGCTCGAACTTGGCGTCGGACACCAGCTTGAAGGCCTTCTCAGGGTGGGTTTTGATATAGAACTTGGCCACGCCGACGTCGCCGACCGCCGCGCCGATGCCGTCTTCATACAGCTCCTGCAGCATCAGCGGCGTATTGTCGAAGCGCTTGATGGCGGTGCTGTTTTTGCCCAGCACATCGGACACCACGATGTCGCCGGTGCTGGAGTTCACCACGCCGACCTTCAGCGCTTTCAACGCGGCGATGGAATCGACCGTCGAGTCCTGCGGCACGACGATGGCCTGTTCGGCCGGGAAGTAAGGCGCCGAGAAATCAACCATTTGCTTGCGTTTGTCGGTGATGGTGATGCCGGAAATGATGATATCGCGATCGCCGGAATTCAGCGTGGCGAAGATCCCTTCCCACGGCGTATTGATCAGTTTGATTTGGAAGCCTTCGGCCTTGGCCACCGCTTTGATGATGTCGATGTCGAACCCTTCCAGCTGTTTTTGGCTGTTTTCAAATTCGAACGGCCGATAGGTGCCGCCGGAGCCGACAACGTAGGTAGGTTCAGCCGCCAACGCGGCGGTGGAGAAGGTGGCGGCCAGGCAGGCGCCGATCAGAACTAAACGTTTTAACATCGCGATCCCCGATAATGAAAGGTTATACATTGGAGTTATTTATGCACTAGTAGTGCATAAAAATAAGCTTCAATGAATGAAAGTGCAACCGCTGTATGAGGATTATTCTTTCTATGGTGGTAAATATTCATTTTTTGCATTGCTGTGGCGTAAGCGATGGGCCGGTAAGCGGCGGTGCAGTGATTCTTGCTGCATAATGGAGGAAGGGCAGTGTGTCTCTCATCGGAAAACGCGCCGCGCGCGTCGGGTAAAAGGGGCTTTTTTTGCCGCTTTCGCCGCGGATTTGGGTTATAAACTCGGGAACCCTTCATCCGTATTCTGAATTTGGCGTTGAAATGCCGCTCTCAGTGTGGAGTCCAACGAGAAGTTGTGGGATGATTGGTCGGTTTTTCAGGGGGCGGAGATGGGAAAACTTACGCTGCTATTGCTGGCATTGCTCGGTTGGTTACAGTATTCACTGTGGCTGGGCAAAAATGGTATTCACGATTACGTGCGGGTCAATGAAGACGTTGCGGTCCAGCAGGGCAACAACGCCAAGTTGAAAGCGCGTAACGATCAGCTGTTTGCCGAAATCGACGATTTGAACGGCGGACAGGAAGCGATCGAAGAGCGTGCGCGTAATGAGCTGGGCATGATCAAGCCCGGTGAGACTTTCTATCGTCTGGTTCCTGACCAATCCAGACGCAACGCGGCGTCTTCCTCGCAAAACAACGCACAAAAATAACGCATGAATCACTCCGCAGGCACCTTTCCCTCGGTGATTGCCGTCCTGCCCGCTGCCGGTATCGGCAGCCGCATGCAGGCGGAATGCCCGAAGCAATATTTAACTATCGGCCGGCATAGTATCGTCGAACACGCCATCCATGCCCTGTTGCGCCACCCGCGTATCGAGCGGGTGATCGTGGCGATCGGCCCCGAAGATCGCCAGTTCGAACAGTTGCCGATCGCCCAGGATCCGCGGGTGATCGTCACCGAGGGCGGCAAGCAGCGCGCGGATTCGGTGATGGCCGGGCTGAATCTGGCGGGCGATGCGGACTGGGTGCTGGTGCACGACGCCGCGCGCCCCTGCCTGCACGCCGACGATCTCGAGCGCCTGCTGGCGATTACCGCACACAGTAAGGTCGGCGGCATTCTCGCCGCGCCGGTGCGCGACACCATGAAACGCGCCGAACCCGGCCGCGAAACCATCGCCCATACCGTCGATCGGCAGGATCTGTGGCACGCGCTGACGCCGCAGCTGTTTCCGCTGCCGTTGCTCAAGCAGTGCCTGCAGCGCGCGCTGGATGAAGGCGCGAACGTCACCGACGAAGCCTCGGCGCTGGAGCATTGCGGTTACCATCCGCTGCTGATCGCCGGCCGGGCGGACAACATTAAAGTAACGCGGCCGGAGGATTTGGCGCTGGCGGCGTTCTATTTGACTCAGTTAGACAATTAAGGAGCGCACCATGCGTATCGGTCACGGTTTTGACGTACATAAATTCGGCGGCGAAGGCCCGTTGGTGATCGGCGGTGTTCGCATCCCTTACGACAAAGGTTTGCTGGCCCACTCCGACGGTGACGTCGCGCTGCACGCCGCGACCGATGCCCTGCTGGGCGCGGCGGCGCTGGGCGATATCGGCAAGCTGTTCCCCGATACCGATCCGGCGTTCAAAGGCGTCGACAGCCGCGAACTGCTGCGCGAAGCCTGGAAACGCATTCGCGCCAAAGGGTATCGCCTCGGCAACCTCGATATCACCATTATCGCCCAGGCGCCGAAAATGGCGCCGCACATCCCGCAGATGCGCGTTTTCCTGGCGGAAGATCTGCAGTGCCATATGGATGACGTCAACGTGAAGGCCACCACCACCGAGCAGCTCGGCTTCACCGGGCGCGGTGAGGGCATCGCCTGCGAAGCGGTTGCCTTGCTGATCAAGGAATAACCGCATGGATATGGCGAATCTGACCTGGCTGCATGGCCGGCCGCAGAGCACCGGGGTGTTGAAAGCCAATCCGGAAGATTTCGTGGTGGTGGAAGATCTGGGCTTTGCACCGGACGGTGAAGGCGAGCACGTGCTGGTGAACATCCGCAAAAACGGCTGCAATACCCAGTTCGTGGCCGACTATCTGGCGCGCTTCGCCAGTATTCACGCCCGTTCCGTCAGCTATGCCGGCTTGAAGGATCGCCACGCGGTGACCGAACAGTGGTTCTGCCTGCATATGCCGGGCAAGGACACGCCGGATTTCTCCCGGTTTGCGCTGGAAGGCTGCGAGGTGCTCTCGTATGCCCGCCACCTGCGTAAAATGCGCATCGGCAACCTGAAGGGCAACCACTTTACGCTGGTGCTGCGCCAGATTTCAGATCGTCAGGACGTTGAGCGCCGTCTGCAGGCCATCGCCGCGCAGGGCGTGCCGAACTACTTCGGCAGCCAGCGTTTCGGCCGTGGCGGCAACAACCTGGTGATGGCGCGCCGCTGGGCGAATGATGAAATTCGCGTCAAAGAGCGTAGCAAGCGCAGTTTTTACCTCTCTGCCAGCCGCAGCGCGCTGTTTAATCTGGTCGCGAGCAGGCGCCTGACGGACGGCCTGCAGCGCACCGTGCTGGAAGGTGACGCCCTGCAGCTGAGCGGCCGCGGCAGCTGGTTTGTCGCCAAAGCCGATGAGCTGGAGACGTTGCAACAGCGCTTGGATGCCGGTGAGCTGGTTGTCACCGCGACGTTGCCGGGCGACGGCGAGCCGGGCACCGCCGGCAGCGCGTTGGCATTTGAACAACAATGCTTGGCGGAGCAGCCGGAATTGCTTACGCTTTTAAAGCGCGAGCGTGTCGACCCCACTCGTCGGGCCCTGCTGCTGCAGCCGCAAAATATGCGGTGGAGCTGGTGGGATGACGTTACCGTGGAACTGCGCTTCTGGCTGCCGGCAGGCAGCTTCGCCACCAGCGTGGTTCGCGAGATCATGCAGCAGGATGACAGCGATGCGGATATTGCTGAGTAACGATGACGGCGTCAGCGCTCCGGGCATTCAGGTGCTGGCGGCGGCGCTGCGGGAATTCGCCGAAGTGCAGGTTGTGGCGCCGGATCGTAACCGCAGCGGCTCTTCCAATGCCTTAACGCTGGAGTCGCCGCTGCGCACGCAGACGCTGGCCAACGGGGATATTGCGGTGCTGCAGGGGACGCCGACCGACTGCGTTTACCTTGGCGTCAACGCCTTGATGCGCCCGGCGCCCGATATCGTGGTCTCCGGCATCAACGCCGGGCCGAATTTAGGCGACGACGTCATCTATTCCGGCACCGTCGCGGCGGCGATGGAGGGCCGGCACCTGGGGCTGCCGGCGCTGGCGGTGTCGCTGAACGGCCACCGGCACTACGCGACCGCCGCCGTCATTACCTGCCGCATCCTGCGCGCGCTGCAGCGAGAACCGTTGCGAACCGGAAAAATCCTGAATATCAACGTACCGGATCTGCCGCTGGCGGAGATCAAAGGCCTGCGCGTGACCCGCTGCGGCAGCCGCCATCCAGCCGACAAGGTCTTCTGCCAGCAGGATCCGCGCGGACAAAATATCTACTGGATCGGGCCGCCTGGTGATAAATTTGATGCCGGGCCGGATACCGACTTTGCGGCGGTGGAACAAGGCTATGTGGCGATAACGCCGCTGCAGGTGGATTTAACCGCCTACGCGGCGCAAGAAGTCGTGAAAACATGGTTAACCAAAGCAGAGGTTAGCGGGGAATGGTGAACAAGCGCATGCAAACATTGCTGACGCAGCTGCGGCAGCAGGGGATCCGGGACGAAAAGCTGCTGCGGGCGATCGAGGCGGTGCCGCGCGAGCGTTTTGTCGACGAAGCGCTGGATCATAAGGCCTACGAAAACACCGCATTGCCGATCGGCTCCGGCCAGACCATTTCCCAGCCTTATATGGTGGCGCGGATGACCGAACTGCTGAATCTGACGCCCACCTCGCGGGTGCTGGAGATCGGCACCGGTTCCGGCTATCAGACCGCCATCCTGGCGCATCTGGTGCAACACGTTTGTTCCGTCGAACGCATCAAGGGGTTGCAGTGGCAGGCCAAGCGCCGCCTGAAGCAGCTCGATCTCCACAATGTTTCCACCCGCCACGGCGATGGCTGGCAGGGCTGGGCGTCGCGCGGCCCGTTCGATGCGATCATCGTCACTGCCGCGCCGCCGGAGATCCCGCAGGCGCTGGTGGAACAGTTGGACGACGGCGGTATTCTGGTGTTGCCGGTGGGGGAGCAGGCTCAAACTCTCAAACGCATTCAGCGTCATGGCAACGAGTTCGTTGTCGATGCGGTAGAAGCGGTGCGCTTTGTGCCACTGGTGAAAGGCGAATTGGCCTAGCGATCGTCTGATTTTTCGACCGTCGGCAAAATCTGTTGCACTTTCATCATGCCCGGATAAGGTTTTCTCGTTCCAATCAGGTTAATTTTCACTAGAATTGGCCTTTCTACGTAGTTGTCTTATGGTGCGGCAACGCCAATCTGGTTAGCATTGGCGCGCGTTTTGATGCTCCGGCGCGAGATGACCTGGCATTCAGGGATCGGCCGGCGGCGCCTTTACATCGCAGAAACTGGGAAGTGGCAAAAGCTCGGCTACGATGTAAAGGGTATTTTGGATATATCACTGATATTGCTGTCATGGGGGAAGCATGAGCACGGGAAGCCCAATGATTACGTTACGCCGGGTTGCGGTGTGTACGATGGTAAGTTTGTGGTTGGCGGGTTGTACGAACAATGCCTCAACGTCGGCCCCTATCAGCAGCGTGGGTGGCGGCGGCGCCGTTCCATCCGGCAATAATAATGGCGGGGCGCAGCAGGCCAGTCCAGAGGGCCGCATTGTTTATAACCGCAGTTATAACGCCATTCCTAAAGGGAGTTACAGCGGCGGCGACACCTATACGGTCAAGCGCGGCGACACGCTGTTTTATATTGCCTGGATCACCGGCAACGATTTCCGCGACCTGGCGCAGCGCAACAATATTCCCGAGCCATACAGCCTGAATGTTGGCCAAACCATTCAGCTTGGTAATGGTTCCGCCAACGGCGGCGGCGGTATGTTGGCGACGACTGACGCGACCCAAGGCGGCGTTCCGAAGCCACCTTCCACCTCCCAGATCCAGACGGCAACGGTTGATTCTCAATCAACTAACGCGTATTCTGAAAACTCGGGTAAACAGAATGTAGGTAAGATGTTACCTGCAGCAGGGGCCGCAGCGGTTGGGACCGCGGCTGCGCCTGTTACCGCGCCGGAAGCCGCTCCACCAGTGAGCAGCACCGTCAGCAACAGCGCTCCGGTCAGTACCTGGAGATGGCCGACTGACGGTAAGGTTATTGATAACTTTTCCTCATCAGAAGGTGGGAATAAGGGTGTCGATATCGCCGGTTCCCGTGGGCAGCCGATCTTCGCTACCGCCGATGGCCGCGTAGTGTATGCAGGCAACGCTTTACGGGGTTACGGTAATCTAATCATCATCAAACATAATGATGATTACCTGAGCGCCTACGCTCATAACGACACAATGCTGGTCCGGGAACAACAAGAAGTGAAGGCGGGTCAAAAAATAGCCACCATGGGTAGCACCGGTACCAGTTCAGTACGTTTGCATTTTGAAATTCGTTACAAGGGGAAATCCGTAAACCCGCTGCGTTATCTTCCGCAGCGATAGATTGGGCAGAATACGCTGAGATTCTGCTCGCGGTATCACGGGTAGGAGCAGCATATGAGCCAAAATACGCTGAAAGTTAACGAGTTACATGATGATGCGGATTTCGACGAGAATGGAGCTGAGGCCGAGTCGTTTGATGAAAAAGCGCTGGTAGAAGAAGAGACCAGCGAGAACGATTTAGCGGAAGAAGAGCTGTTGTCTCAAGGCGTTACGCAACGCGTATTGGATGCGACGCAGCTCTATCTGGGTGAGATCGGTTATTCACCTCTGCTGACCGCAGAGGAAGAAGTCTATTTTGCGCGGCGTGCTCTGCGCGGTGACGTGCCGTCCCGCCGCCGCATGATTGAAAGCAACCTGCGGCTGGTGGTGAAAATCGCCCGCCGCTACAGCAACCGCGGTCTGGCACTGCTGGATCTGATCGAAGAGGGTAACCTCGGTCTGATTCGCGCAGTGGAAAAATTCGACCCGGAACGCGGTTTCCGCTTCTCCACTTACGCAACCTGGTGGATCCGTCAGACGATTGAACGGGCGATCATGAACCAAACCCGTACCATTCGTTTGCCTATCCATATCGTCAAAGAACTGAATGTCTATCTGCGCACCGCGCGCGAGCTTTCCCACAAGCTGGATCATGAACCGAGCGCTGAAGAGATTGCCGAGCAACTCGACAAGCCGGTGGATGACGTCAGCCGCATGCTGCGTCTGAATGAGCGCATCACCTCGGTGGATACGCCGCTGGGCGGGGATTCGGAGAAAGCGCTGCTGGACATTCTGGCCGACGAGAAGGACAACGGGCCTGAAGACACCACGCAAGACGACGATATGAAGCAAAGCATCGTCAAATGGCTGTTCGAACTGAACGCCAAACAGCGTGAAGTGTTGGCGCGTCGTTTCGGCCTGCTGGGCTATGAAGCGGCGACGCTGGAAGACGTAGGCCGGGAGATTGGCCTGACGCGCGAGCGCGTCCGTCAGATTCAGGTTGAAGGTCTGCGCCGTCTGCGTGAGATTCTGCAGATGCAGGGCCTTAGCATTGAGGCGCTGTTCCGCGAATAACGCCGGTTGTTGAACCGCATCAAATAAAAACGGTGAGCGTCATGCTCACCGTTTTTTTATGCCCGCGTTTGGCGCCAGACTACACCATATTTTTCAGCCGGTAGATCCATTCCAGCGCCTGGCGCGGCGACAGGGAATCCGGATCCAGCGCTTCCAGGGCTTCAACCGCCGGCGAGGTTTCTTCCTGCAGCAGCGTCATCTGGGTGGCATCGACGCTGCCCGAGGCGGTGTGGCTGGAGATAGACTCCAGCTCGCGCAGCTTCTGGCGGGCGCGCTTGATGACGTCGCGCGGTACGCCGGCCAATGCGGCGACCGCCAGGCCATAGCTTTTGCTGGCGGCACCGTCCTGCACGCTGTGCATGAAGGCGATGGTATCGCCATGTTCGAGCGCGTCCAGATGCACGTTAACCACGCCTTCCATTTTCTCCGGCAGGGTCGTCAGCTCGAAGTAGTGGGTGGCGAACAGCGTCATCGCCTTGATGCGGTTGGCCAGGTTCTCGGCGCAGGCCCAGGCCAGCGACAGGCCGTCGTAGGTGGAGGTGCCGCGGCCGATTTCATCCATCAACACCAGACTGTGCTCGGTGGCGTTGTGCAGGATGTTGGCGGTTTCGGTCATCTCCACCATGAAGGTGGAGCGGCCGGAAGCCAGATCGTCCGCCGCGCCGACGCGGGTGAAGATGCGATCCACCGGGCCGATGGTGGCCTTGGTGGCCGGCACGTAACTGCCGATGTGCGCCATCAGCACGATCAGCGCCGTTTGCCGCATATAAGTGCTTTTACCGCCCATGTTCGGGCCGGTAATGATCAGCATACGGCGCTGTGGCGACAGGGTGAGCGGGTTGGAGATAAACGGCTCGCTCAGCACCTGCTCCACCACCGGGTGACGGCCTTCGGTAATGCGGATCCCCGGCTGCTCGCTCATGGTCGGGCAAGCGTAGTTCAGGGTATCGGCGCGCTCGGCCAGGTTGGCCAGCACGTCCAGCTCGGCCAGTGCGGCGGCGCTTTGCTGCAGCTCCGCCAGGTGCGGCAGCAGCAGATCGAACAGCTCGTCGTACAGGCTTTTCTCGATCGCCAGCGCCTTGCCCTTGGAGGTGAGCACTTTGTCTTCGTACTCTTTCAATTCCGGGATGATGTAGCGCTCGGCGTTTTTCAGCGTCTGACGGCGCACATAGTGGATCGGCACCAGGTGGCTTTGGCCGCGGCTGACCTGAATGTAGTAGCCGTGTACGCCGTTGAAGCCGACCTTGAGCGTATCCAGCCCCAGCTTTTCACGCTCGCGGATCTCCAGCCGATCGAGGTAATCGCTGGCGCCGTCGGCCAGTGCGCGCCACTCGTCCAGCTCGCTGTTGTAACCGGGGGCGATCACGCCGCCGTCGCGCACCAGCACCGGCGGGGATTCAATGACCGCGCGCTCCAGCAGCTCGCGCAGCTCGTCGAACTGGCCCACCTGAGACAGCAGCTGCTGCACGTGCGGGGTATCCACATCTTGCAGCAGCGCGCGAATGTCGGGCAGTTGCTGGAAAGCATGGCGCATGCGCGCCAGATCGCGCGGCCGGGCGGTGCGCAGCGCCAGACGCGCCAAAATTCGCTCCTGATCGCCCACCTGACGCAGTGAAGGCTGCAGATCGGTGAACAGCTCCTGCAATGCGCCGATCGCCTGTTGGCGGGCGGTGAGAACCTTGATATCGCGGGTCGGCATGTGCAGCCAGCGTTTCAGCATGCGGCTGCCCATCGGCGTGACCGTGCGATCGAGGATCGCCGCCAGCGTGTTGTCGCTGCCGCCGGACAGGCTCTGCGTCAGTTCCAGGTTGCGGCGGGTGGCGGCGTCCATGATGATGCCGTCCTGCTGGCGCTCCATGGTGATGCCGCGAATGTGCGGCAGCGAAGTGCGCTGAGTATCTTTGACGTACTGCAGCAGGCAGCCGGCGGCGCGCAGCGCCTGGTGCGCCTGTTCGACGCCGAAACCGGTCAAATCGCGGGTGCCGAACTGCAGGTTGAGCTGCTGACGCGCGGTCTCAAGCTCGAATTCCCACAGCGGGCGGCGGCGCAGGCCGTGGCGCTGTTCGATCAGCGCCATTTGTTCGAAGGTTTCCGGGTAGAGCAGCTCGGCCGGATTGGTGCGCTGCAGCTCGGCGGCCATGGTTTCCAGATCCTGCGGCTCGGCGACGCGAAAGCGGCCGGAGCTCACGTCCAGCGTGGCGTAGCCGAAGCCGCGCGCGTCCTGCCAGATCGCCGCCAGCAGGTTGTCCTGGCGCTCTTGCAGCAGCGCTTCGTCGGTGATGGTGCCGGGCGTGACGATACGCACCACTTTGCGCTCGACCGGCCCTTTACTGGTGGCCGGATCGCCGATCTGCTCGCAGATGGCGACGGACTCGCCGAGCTGCACCAGCTTGGCCAGGTAGTTCTCTACCGCGTGGTGCGGCACGCCGGCCATCGGGATCGGTTCACCCGCCGAGGCGCCGCGTTTGGTCAGCGAGATATCCAGCAGCTGGGAAGCGCGCTTGGCGTCGTCGTAAAACAGCTCGTAGAAGTCGCCCATGCGGTAAAACAGCAGGATTTCAGGATGCTGGGCCTTGAGGCGCAGGTACTGCTGCATCATCGGCGTATGCGAATCGAGTTTATCGGTGCTATTCATGCGATTATTTTTCCAATCCATTGAATGTAAAGGGAACTGTGATTTTCATTGTCGTCATTCGCTATCACATTGTTTCAGCAGGCGCCGCCCCATTCAGCGCTTGGCGGGCGGCGCAAATCAAATCATCAAAACGCCAAACGGCGCGCTCAAACCCGAGGTTTGCACAGACGCTTATACTAGCCCAGCGGGCAATCGGCTGTCACAGGTAAAAATGGGAAGCGCTGCGCAAGGAGGAGTTGTAACGAAGCGAGATTGTCGTTCGCCTGCGGGCAACAACGCAAGTCGCCGCCCGTTGAGGCGGCGTGGAGTTTATTGCGCGGCGGTGAGGGGCATGAAGTTATGTACAATCCTTGATATAATCTCATCAATGAATTTTCTGATCGGGGGGCGTCATGAGTAATACTAAAAAAGTGCCGGTGGGTTATGTTAAGCCATCTCGTACGGACATTGCCCGCTCAGTGGCGACATCAACGGCGGTTGAAACAGGTCAACCTTCAGCCAGAATTGAAGCTTCTTTAGAAGAAGTGCGTAAAAAATTCGCTCATCTGCGCCTTGCCTAATACTTTCTTAGTGCTTGGTTGACCCAGTGTTTCATCGGCTCGTAGTTCATGTTCATACCCGAGTGAATAGACGAGATATATTGGGCTCTGTTTTGTTCCCAGCTTTGATAATCCAACGGTTTATGCCCACCCTGAACCGCCATCACATCGGCCAACAGCCGTGACAAACGGCCATTCCCTTCTCTAAAAGGGTGTATGAGTATCAGTTCAACATGGATTATCGCGATCGCTTCTATCAGCTGTTCTTCGCTCATGTCTGAGCAAGGTGTGTAACTTGCCAGGTATTTCACTTCGAAATCGTCCAGTAGTTTGGGCAATCGCGTCGAAGGGGCAAACATGAAGCCTCCTTTGCTGATATTGACGGCTCTTGCTTGTCCAGCCCACGCATAAATATTGCCTAACCAGCGGTGATGCCATCCCTTAAGCATCTCGACGGTGATTCTTCCTAATGGAAAGTGCTGTTCGAAAACGGAACGGTAGAGCTGCTCCAGCAACACCAACTCGGCGCCGTCGAGTTCGTCGCTATCGGTGATGCCCAGCTTATTGGCTAGAACTTGCTCGCCGGATTCTTTCTCATATTGACCTTCGCTGCTGGAAACATGGTATCGGCTCATGAATACGCTCGATGATAATAAGGTGGGGGATAAGGCAAGTATAATCAGCGATGTGTAGTGGAACAATTTAATTAAAATCAGTCTATTAAGTTAGAATTAATCATAGTTCTGATTAATACCATCGAAATAAAGATTTTCAATTCATTGGATGTTAACGGTACAACGCAAGTCGCCGCCCGCTGAGGCGGCGTGGAGTTTATTGCGCGGCGGTGAGGGGCAGGGGCAGTTGATAGAGACGGAAGCTGTCGGGCACTTCGGATTCATGGCCGGGCAGCAGGCGGTGGCGAATGCGCGATTCGCTGACGAAGGCGCAGCCTTGTGGGGTGATAGTCAGATTGACCGGCGATTCCATGCCTTCGCGCAAGACCTCAATCCGGTGCATGCCTGCCGCCTTGGGAGACGGGATCCGCAGGATCCGCCCCTGGCCGCTCTGGATCCCGTTTTCCAGCACGATCAGCGCGCCGTCCGGTGCCAACCCCATCCCGTCCGGGTTTTCAATCAGGCGCGGCAGCTGCATTTCCGTCAACTGCGGCTTTGGATCGTTATAGCTGAGGGTGTAGAGCTTACCGGTGCCGAAATTGGCGACAGCCAGCAGCCGGTCGTCGAGCAGCACGATCCCGGCGGCGCCCAGCCCGCTAGGGGCCGCTAAGCGTGGATCCTGATACAGCGTACTGAATGCCGCTTCGCCCGGCCGCAGGCGCAGGATGCCGCCGCCGCGGGTTTCCGTCACGTATACCGTACCGTCTGCGCCGAGCACGATATCGTTGCCCATTTCTCCCGCCGGCAGCGCCAGGCTGCGGTTGAGCGTGCCATCCGCGACGTTCAGCGCGTAGATGCGGTTGGCGCGCGTTTTGCCGCCGGAGAGGAAGTCCGGCGAATTGCCCCACAGCAGCCCGCGCCGTTCGTCCAGCCGCAGCGCGTTTGAGGCGAACACCGTGTCAGCGCCGGGGAAAAAGATTTCCCACGCTTTACCAGGCCGTTTGCGCAGCACGTTGCCGCTGGTGATCAGGCCGACATACAGCGTGCCGTCCGCCGCGCGGGCGATGCCGTTGGGGTAAAGCGCGCCGGGCGGCAGCGTCATGCTGCTTTCTGTACAGTGTGCATCGACGGCGGCCTGCGCCGGCGCGCTAAGGGTGAGTGCAGTAGCGAGGGTGAATAACGCCGCTCGCGCGGTCACAACGTATGCCATGTCTTTCTCCTGGAATGAAGGAAAAGGGGCTACCAGCGCTCGGGGCGGGCAGCGTGCGCCATTGGCGCCTCCAGCGCGGCCACGTCTTCTTGCGATAGCCTGAGGTCGAGCGCCGCCAGCGCATCCTGCAGATGGTGTGGCTTGGACATGCCCACCAGCGGCGATGCCACGCCGGGTTTGGCCAACAGCCAGGCCAGCGCAATCTGCGCCGGGGGAACGCCGCGCGCGGCCGCCACCTCCGCTACCGCAGCGACGGTGCGTTCGACCTCGTTTCTGCCGCCGTACCAACGGGGGGCCTGCTCGTCGGTGGCGGCGCGCAGCGTGCCGCCACTGCCGGAGCCGGCCAGCACGCCGCGGGCCAGCGGCGACCAGGGCGTCAGGCCAAGACCTTCCTCCAGGCACAGCGGGATCAGTTCCTCTTCGTCTTCACGCGTCACCAGGTTGTATTGGCTTTGCAACGAAATAAACGGCGCCAGGCGGTGCTGACGTTGAAAGGCCAGCATTTTCATCAGGCGCCAGGCGTGCAGTGAAGACGCGCCGAGATAGCGGATCTTGCCCGCCCGCACCAGGCCGTCGAGGGTGTCGGCAGTTTCTTCGATCGGCGTTTCGGTGTCGAAGCGGTGCAGCACGAACAGATCGAGGTAATCCGTTCCCAGCCGCTGCAAGGAGGCGTCAATGCTGTGCAGCAGGTGCTTGCGCGACAGCCCCCGGCTGTTCGGCTGCGCGTCCATCGGAAAGTAGGCCTTGGTGGCGATCACCACGTCTTCTCGACGGGCGAACGCCTTCAGCGCGCGGCCGAGAATGCGTTCGCTTTCTCCGCCGGAGTAAATGTTGGCGGTATCGAAAAAGTTGATGCCCGCTTCCAGCGCTTCGCGGATAAAGGGGCGCGCTTCATCCTCCTTCAGCACCCAGGGGCGCCAGGCCGGATCGCCGTAGGTCATGCCGCCCAGGCAGAGGCGGGACACCTTCAGGCCGCTGTCGCCAAGCCGAACGTAGTTCATGACGTCGTCTCCTCAGCGCATGCCGGCGATGGTGTAACCGCCGTCCACCAGCAGGCTTTGGCCGGTGATGAAGCGGGCTTCGTCCGTCGCCAGCCACAGCGCCACATCGCCGATGTCTTCCGATTCGCCCAGGCGGCCGGCGGGCGTGTGGGCGATAAAGGGCGCGAACGCCGCGCTGTCGGCCACGCTGCCGCGCGCCATCGGCGTGTCGATGATGCCGGGGTTGATGTTGTTGACGCGGATGCCCTGGCCGCTGTATTCGAGCGCCACCGCGCGGATCATCGCATCGAGCGCGCCTTTGCTGGCGGAGTAGCTGGATGAACCGGCCAGCGCGCCGTGGGTCAGCCAGGAGGAAGTGTTAACGATCACGCCGCCCGAGCGCTGAGCCAGGAAGGTTTCAATCTCGTATTTCATCGCCAGCCAGACGCCTCTGAGGTTAATGGCGATCACCCGGTCAAAATCTTCGCTGCTCTGTTCGGTGATGGGAGCGAAGTTGCCGATGATGCCGGCGTTGTTGAAGGCGACGTCGAGCCGGCCGTAGTGGGCGGTCACCGTGGCGAGCAGCCTACGGATATCGTCTTCCTGGGAGACGTCGGCCACGATGGGCAGGGCGTCGCCGCCAGCCAGCGCGATGTCGCGCGCCGTGGCTTCGATTTCCGCCGCGCGTCGGCCGGCCAGCGCCACTTTGGCGCCTTCGCGGGCATAGGCCAGCGCGGCGGCGCGGCCGATGCCTGTGCCGCCGCCGCTCACCAGCACGACTTTGTCCGCCAGACGGCGCGGCGTTTCATGAGTTGGAGCTGTAGCATTAATCATCGCATCGATACCTGGTAATGGGTTCGATCGTAATGCTATGTTGTTAGATAACGGATAACTATCCGCTAAAAATTCATCTCACTATTAGATAATTTATATTAATAGCATGAAGAAACCCGAATTGTCCGGCCTGGCGGCCTTCGTGGCTATCGCCAGTGAACGCAGCTTCCGCCGCGCCGCCGCCCGATTGGGCGTGACGCCGCCGACGCTGACCCACACCCTGCGCGAACTGGAAGCGCAGGTGGGCATTCGCCTGCTGAACCGCACCACCCGCAACGTTTCGCCGACGGAGGCCGGTGAGCATCTGTTGGCACAGCTGGTGCCGGCCTTTACCGACATCGACGCCGCGCTGGAGAGCCTGAATGCGTTTCGCGAAGGGCCGCGCGGCCTGGTGCGCATCAACGCGCCGCGTTCGGCGATCGATCTCGCCATCGTGCCGCATCTGGGGCGGTTGGCCAGCGAATATCCCGGCATTACGCTGGAGGTGGTGGCGGACGAAGGGTTCGCCAACATCGTCGAGCAAGGCTTTGACGCCGGTATTCGGCTCGGCGAGGATCTGCACAACGATATGCGCGCGGTGCGTCTGACGCCGGATCTGCGTTTTGCCATCGTCGCCACGCCGGACTATTTTCAACGGCACGGCGAACCGACGCACCCGCAGGATTTGCTGCAGCACCGCTGCATCGGTTGGCGCAAGGCCTCTTCGGGCGAGCGCTACAAATGGGCATTTCAGCAGGGCGAGCAGCGATTTTCCGTGGCGGTCAACAGCCCGCTGATCGTGGATGACGCGAGGCTGCTGCTGCAGGCGGCGCTGGCGCACGTCGGCATCGCCTTCGCCATTGAACAGGAGGTGGAAGAACACCTCGCGAGCGGGCGGCTGCGGCGAGTGTTGGCCGACTGGTGCGCGCCGTTTCCCGGTTTTTACCTCTATTACCCCAACCGCAGGAACCATTCCGTGGCGCTGGCCACGGTGATCGAGTTGCTGCGTCTGCCCACCTAATCCTCTTCGCCTGCCATCGCGTTCGGAGAGCAGCAGGCGAATCAAGCTTGAACTATTTTTATTCCCTTTTCGTTTGTTCAGGCGCAAATAAATCCTTAAATTCTCGGTGTGTTTATAACTATCTGTTTATAATTGTTATTTTAGTATTTATTGCGAATATTCTGAGTTTACATCGGTTATTTGAGAGCCCGGTCACACTATTTTTTTATGCGAAATGTGAAGGGGGTCAAGCCATCAGGTCAAGGAGAGACGGTTATTCTCCCCCCTGGCTTACCGATCCGTTTTCATGCTCCGTATACTGTCTGCAACCAGGGCAACGTGACGGAAATTTTCATAAGGAATGTGCGTGAAGCAATCGTGATTGCATCTGGCATACAAATAACACAGGGTTTTTTTGATTATCTGAGGTGCTTGGTATGGAAAAGAAAAAAATCTATCTGTTTTGTTCTGCCGGTATGTCCACTTCCCTGTTGGTTTCAAAAATGAAGGCGCAGGCCGAGAAATACGAAGTGCCGGTGATCATCGCCGCCTACCCGGAAGCGCTGGCTGCGGAGAAAGGCGTTGAAGCGGATCTGATCCTGCTGGGGCCGCAGATTGCCTACACCTTGCCGGAAGTGCAAAAACAGCTGCCCAACAAACCCGTTGAAGTCATCGATCCGCTGCTGTACGGCAAGGTCGATGGGCTGGGCGTGCTGAAGGCCGCGGTGGCCGCCATCAAGAAAGCCAACCAATAACAGGAGGCCGCCGTGAATACCCTCATTGCCTCGCTCGAGAAGGTTATCCTGCCTTTCGCCGTAAAAATCGGCAAGCAGCCCCACGTCAACGCCATCAAGAACGGCTTTATCCGCCTGATGCCGCTGACCTTGACCGGGGCGATGTTCGTGTTGATCAACAACGTGTTCCTGAGCTTCGGCGAAGGATCGTTTTTCTATTCGCTGGGCGTGCGCCTGGACGCCTCCACCCTCGAGACGCTCAATAGCCTGAAGAGCATTGGCGGCAGCGTGTACAACGGCACGCTGGGGATCATGTCCCTGATGACGCCGTTCTTTATCAGCATGGCGTTGGCCGAAGAGCGCAAGGTCGATCCGCTCGCCTCGGCGCTGCTGGCGGTGGCTGCTTTTATGACCGTCACACCGTTCAACGTCGGCGAGGCCTATGCGGTGGGCGCCAACTGGCTGGGCGGCGCCAACATCATTTCCGGTATGGTGATCGGGCTGGTGGTGGCCGAGATGTTTGCTTTCATCGTGCGGCGCAACTGGGTGATCAGCCTGCCGGACAGCGTGCCGGCTTCGGTGTCGCGCTCCTTCTCGGCGCTGATCCCCGGTTTCATCATCCTCTCCATCATGGGGCTGGTGGCGTTCGCGCTGGCGCACTGGGGCACCAACTTCCACCAGATCATCATGGACGGCATTTCGGCACCGCTGGCCAAGATGGGCAGCGTGGTGGGCTGGGTGTACGTGCTGTTCTCCTCGCTGCTGTGGTTCTTTGGGGTGCACGGCTCCATGGCGCTGGCGGCGCTGGACAGCGGCATCATGACGCCGTTCGCGCTGGAAAACGTGGAGCTGTACAACAAATACGGTTCGGTCGAAGCGGCGGTGGCCGCCGGGAAAGAGTTCCACATGTGGGCGAAGCCGTTCGTCGACTCCTACATTTACCTCGGCGGCACCGGCTCGACGCTGGGCCTGATCATCGCCATCTTCATCGCCTCGCGCCGCGAGGATTACCGCCAGGTCGCCAAGCTGGCGACGCCGTCCGGCATTTTTCAGATCAACGAACCGATTCTGTTCGGCCTGCCGGTGATCATGAACCCGGTGATGTTCATTCCGTTCATCCTGGTGCAGCCGGTGCTGACCATTATCACCTCGCTGGCTTATTACTCCGGGCTGATCCCGCCTATCACCAACATCGCGCCCTGGACCATGCCGGTCGGCCTGGGGGCGTTCTTCAACACCAACGGCAGCATCATGGCCATGTTGTTGAGCCTGTTTAACCTGGCGGTCGCCACCGTGATTTATCTGCCGTTCGTGGCGATCTCCAACAAGGCGCAGAGCCAGATCGACGCGGCGACGGAAAGCGAAGAAGACATCGCCAAGGCGCTGAAATTCTAACTGTGGAACGGGGCGGCGCGGCCGCCCTGCGAGGGACGCGAGTATGGAATATCAATTTGCCGACGGGTTCTGGTGGGGGAGCGCCACCTCCGCGCCGCAGTCTGAAGGGGCGGCCGCGCGCGACGGCAAGAGCCGCAACATCTTCGACTATTGGTTCGAGATCGCGCCCGAGCGCTTTCACGATCGGGTGGGGCCGGCCGAGGCCTCGACCTTTTACGACCATTTCCGCGCCGATATCGGGCTGCTCAAAACGCTGGGCCACAATACCTTCAGAACGTCTATCTCGTGGTCGCGGCTGATCCCGGACGGTGACGGCGAGGTGAACCCGCAGGCGGTGGCGTTCTATAACGCGATGATCGACGAGCTGCTGGCGCAGGGCATCACCCCGTTTATCAATCTCTACCACTTCGATATGCCGCTGTGCATGCAGCAGCGCGGCGGCTGGGAAAGCCGGGCGGTGGTCGAAGCCTATGCGCGTTACGCCGATATCTGCTTCGGCCTGTTTGGCGATCGGGTCACCCACTGGTTCACCTTCAACGAGCCGATCGTGCCGGTGGAGGCCGGTTACCTGAATGACCTGCATTACCCTTGCGTGGTGGACTTCAAACGGGCGGTCACCGTGGCGTATCACAGCGTACTGGCGCACGCCATGGCGGTGCAGCGTTTCAGAGCGCGGGAGCTGCCGGGGAGCATCGGCATCATTCTGAATCTGAGCCCGACCTATCCGCGTTCCGACGCGCCGGAGGATCGGCAGGCCGCGCACGACGCCGATCTGCTGTTCAACCGCAGTTTCCTCGATCCGGTCGCCAAAGGACGTTATCCGGTGGCGTTGCTGCAGCTGCTGGAGCGGCATGGGCTGATGCCCCACTGCGAGCCGCAGGATGCGCAGCTGATTGAAGGCGGCGTGGTGGACATCCTCGGCGTCAACTATTACCAGCCGCGCAGGGTGCAGGCGAAAGAGGGGCGTCGTGCCGAGGGGCCGATCGCATCGCCGGAGGATTTGTTCAGTTACTATGCAATGCCGGGCCGCAAAATCAATCCGCACCGCGGCTGGGAGATCTACGAAAAGGGGCTGTACGACATCCTGATGGATCTGAAAGAGAACTACGGCAACCTGCCTTGTTATATTTCGGAAAACGGCATGGGCGTTGAGGGCGAAGAGGCGTTTATCGGCGCCAATGGGCGGGTGGAGGACGATTACCGCATCGACTTTATTCGCGAGCACCTGAAGTGGCTGCACCGCGCGCTGGCGGAAGGCTCGCAGTGCAAAGGCTATCATCTGTGGACCTTTATCGACTGCTGGTCCTGGCTGAACGCCTACAAGAATCGTTATGGGCTGGTGCGGCTGGATCGGGCGGATCAGCGCCGCACCATCAAGAAAAGCGGCTACTGGTTTGCCGAGGCGGCCAGACGCAACGGATTTGACTAACGGGAGGCTGGCGCCGTGTCCGACAACCGAATTTCGCTGAGTGCCAACGACGTGAAGCTGATTCGCGAGCAGGATTTTTTTAACTGCAAAGATTTTCACCTGTTTATCTACAACAAGGTGGAAAGCGCCACCGGGCTGCATCAGCACGACTATTACGAGTTCACCATCGTGCTGAGCGGCAAATGCTATCAGGAGATCAACGGCAAGCGGGTGCTGCTGGAGCGCGGGGATTTCGTCTTTATCCCCATCGGCTCCTACCACCAGAGCTTTTACGAGTTCGGCGCGACGAAAATCTTCAACGTGGCGGTCAGCAAAGCGTTCTTTGAAGAGCACTATTTGCAGCAGCTGCCGCGCTGCTTCGTCGCCTCGCAGGCCTACAGCCTGAGAAACGAGTTTTTGGCCTATATCGAATCGGTGGTGAGTTCGCCGCAGTTTCGCGAGGACGACTTCGCCGAATTTCTCGAAACGCTGACCTTCTATGTGATCAGCCGTATTCGTCACCATAAAGAAGAAAACGACGGCGGCGATGATATCCCGCAGTGGCTGAAGAACACCCTGGCCGGCATGCATGACAAGGCGATGTTCGGCGAAAGGGCGTTGGCTAACATGGTGGCGCTGTCGGGGAAAACCCAGGAGTATCTGACCCGGGCGATGCGGCGTTACTACCACAAGACGCCGATGCAGGTGATCAATGAGATCCGCATCAACTTCGCCAAGACGCAGCTGGAGGTCACCAACTATTCGGTTTCCGATATCGCCTTCGATTCCGGCTATGGCGATGTCAGCCTGTTCATTAAAAACTTCAAGCGGCTCACCGATGTGACCCCAGGCAACTACCGAAAAAAGTGCTACGGCCCTCTTTAGGGCCGCTCCCGATCAGTATCAACGCAGATATGCCGATGAGCTTCAGGCCGCCGGCCGGTTAATCATTCGATTTTTACCTTAGCGAAGGGGAATGCCGCGCCGGTCGGTCGGGCTTCCCTTGCCAAAAATTCATCCCGCAGGAGCCACTATGGAAAAACTACTGATCGTGAATGCCGATGACTTCGGCCTGAGCAAGGGACAAAACTACGGTGTTATCGAGGCGTATCAGCATGGCGTCGTTTCCTCTACCACGGCGATGGTGAACGGCGGCGGCGCACAGCACGCGGCGGCGCTCAGCCGGCAATATCCGGGGTTACCGATCGGGCTGCATTTCGTTTTGACCCATGGCAGGCCGCTGGGCGCCATGCCTTCGCTGGTCAACGAGCATGGCGAATTGGGTAAATGGCTGTGGCGCCGCGCCGAGGCCGGCGAGCTGCAGCTGGACGAGATCCAGGAGGAACTGCAGCGCCAGTTCACGCGGTTTGTGACGCTGTTCGGCAGGCCGCCGACGCACATCGACAGCCACCACCATGTACATATGCAGCCGCAGATTTACCCGCTGGTGGAGGCGTTTGCGCAGGCGCAGGGTCTGCCGCTGCGCCTCGATCGCGAAGAGGCGAAACGGCGCGATATTGCGTTGCAGACGCCCTGCAGCACCGACGCGTTTGACGCGGGATTCTACGGCGAAACGATTTCCGAAGCCTTGTTCCTGCAGCGGTTGGCGCGCGCTGACGAGCTGGGCGCCGAGTCATTGGAAATGATGTGCCACCCGGCGTTCCTCGACGCGACGATCCTGCAGAGCAAATACTGCCACCCGCGCCTCGTCGAGCTGGATGTGTTGACCGCGCCGACGCTGAAAGCGGCGATCGCCGAACGCGGTTTTCTGCTGGGCTCTTTCCTGGATCTGTAGCTCCGCGCCGTTTACAGCATGGCGTGCGCCTTTTTCAGGCCGGTGTCCTCTTGCGGATCGGCGCCCTGAGGCAAGTGCTCCGTTTCCTGTTCTTCAGGCTGCGGCTCGTCGACATCGGGCGCCGCTTCCGGCGGGGGCATGGTGTCGTGAATGATCTGCTCATCAAAGGTCGGATTGAGCGCCGGCGACAGCGGCGAGCTGGCGAGGCTGTCCGGCAGCGGAATGTGCGGCACCGGCGCGTCCTGCGCCAGTTGCGGCTCCTCCGCTTTCGCCGTGCGGCTGAGGGCCGCCAGCAGCACGCCGCACAGGGCGAAGAAGGCGTACAGGATATTGCCGCCTAGCGGCTCGATCAGCGCGCCGACCGCCAGCGGCCCGATGCTGGCGCCGACGCCGAACGCCATCAGCAGGCAGGCGGCCAGCGAGACGCGGCGCTCCGGCTCGATCAGATCGTTGGCCAATGCCACCACCAGCGGGTAGAGCGTAAACTGCAGCATGCTGACGACGAACCCCACCGCCAGCAGCAGCGGGAAATCGATGTGCGGCAGCAGCGCCAGCGGCAGCGCCGCCACGATCAGAAAAATGGCGTTGAGGCGCATCAGCAAGGGGCGGTTATAGCGATCCGACAGCCAACTGAGCGGGAATTGCGCCACCAGCCCGGCGAAGATGGCCAGCGCCATGAACAGGCCGGTTTGCTGCGTGGTTAAGGATTGCAGGCTGGCGTAGACCGGCGCCAGGCCGTAAAACGAACCTACCACCATGCCGATCACCAGCGTGGTGGCCAGCACCTTGGGAATAGCGCCGATAAAGTAACGCAGTTCCATCGGCGCCGGCGACATGTGGCGCGCATTGGTGCGGGTGGTGAGAGCGATCGGCACCAGGCAGAGCGCGAAGCACAGTGCGATCACCAGCAGCGTGGCGATGCCCAGATTGCTTTGCAGCATCAGCACGATCTGGCCCAGCGACATGCCGAGATAGGTCGCCGCCATATAGAAACCGAACACCATGCCGCGCTGGTTGGATTCCGCCTGGTCGTTCAGCCAGCTTTCCAGCACCATGAACTGACACATCATGCACAGCCCGATCACCAGGCGCAGCGCAACCCAGGCGGGAATGAACGCCGTCAGGCCGTGCCCCAGCACCGCGGCGGTAATGATGCCGGCGCAGGCCACGTAGGCGCGGATATGCCCGACGCGGGCGATGAGAAAGTGGCCGACCTTACCGCCGATCACCAACCCGATGTAGTTGGCGGCGATGATGGCGCCGATCAGCGCGCTGCTGACGTGGATGGAGGCCAGCCGCAGCGAGACGTAGGTGGTGAGCAGGCCCGAGCCCAACAGCAGCAGCAGGGTGGTGGTGTACAACGGCAAGAATACGCCCAACGTTTTTTTCACGCTATCGTCCTAATCTCTTCTGGTGCGCCCTGAGGCCGCCGCCGCAGCGTGCCGCCTCCGTGATGTTCCTTGTGCTGGTGCGCCGCCGCTCGCTGGGGCGCTTCTTTTGATACTAGCAGCTTGGCCGGGCGCTTAAAACCGCACCTCCTGCGAGGCGCTGCGCATTTCTGCGCGCCAGACGTCGCGCCGCCTTGATAAATGCTACTATCGGGCGCATATACCTGAATTCGCGAGGGAGGGGTTATGAGTGAAAACCAACTGCGCCGGCTCAGCGTGCTGGCGGGGGAAAAACTGAAGGCTCAGGGCCGCTGGATCACCTGCGCGGAATCCTGCACCGGCGGCGGCATCGCCAAGGCCATTACCGATATCGCGGGGAGTTCCGCCTATTTCGATCGCGGTTTCGTCACCTACAGCAATGCGGCGAAGCACGACCTGCTGGGGGTGAGCGAAGCCACGTTGGCGGCGCACGGCGCGGTCAGCGAAGAGGTGGTGCGCGAGATGGCGATAGGGGCGCTGCGTGCGGCGCGGGCCGATCTGGCGCTCTCGGTAAGCGGCATCGCCGGCCCGGACGGCGGCAGCGCGGAAAAGCCGGTCGGCACCGTGTGGTTCGGCTTCGCCGGCAGCGATGGCCGGGGGCTGTCGCGCAAGATGCAATTCGAGGGCGATCGCGATGCGGTGCGGCTGCAGGCGACGATTTTCGCGCTGCAAACCGCCATCGACGAATTTTTGTAAATTAGGCTTGATACTGTATGACCATACAGTATAATTAGTGACATTTCCTGCACAACATACATTCAGTGGCAGTGTGGGGTAACACCGGCATTGCGAAACGAAGGAGCAAAAATGGCTATTGATGAGAACAAGCAAAAGGCGTTAGCTGCGGCACTGGGCCAGATTGAGAAACAGTTCGGCAAAGGCTCCATCATGCGCCTGGGTGAAGACCGCTCCATGGACGTGGAAACGATCTCCACCGGCTCACTGTCACTCGATATCGCTCTGGGCGCCGGCGGCCTGCCGATGGGCCGCATCGTCGAAATCTACGGCCCGGAATCCTCCGGTAAAACCACCCTGACGCTGCAGGTGATCGCCGCTGCGCAGCGCGAAGGCAAAACCTGTGCGTTCATCGACGCCGAGCACGCGCTGGATCCTATCTATGCGAAAAAGCTGGGCGTCGATATCGACAACCTGCTGTGCTCCCAGCCGGACACCGGCGAGCAGGCGCTGGAAATCTGTGATGCGCTGACCCGCTCCGGCGCGGTTGACGTCATCATCGTCGACTCCGTGGCGGCGCTGACGCCGAAGGCGGAAATCGAAGGTGAAATCGGCGATTCGCACATGGGTCTGGCGGCGCGCATGATGAGCCAGGCGATGCGTAAGCTGGCTGGCAACTTGAAAAACGCCAATACCCTGCTGATCTTCATCAACCAGATCCGTATGAAAATTGGCGTGATGTTCGGCAACCCGGAAACCACGACCGGCGGTAACGCCCTGAAGTTCTACGCTTCGGTGCGTCTGGATATCCGCCGCATCGGCGCCATCAAAGAGGGCGACGAAGTGGTGGGCAGCGAAACCCGCGTGAAAGTGGTGAAGAACAAAATCGCTGCGCCGTTCAAACAGGCTGAATTCCAAATCATGTACGGCGAAGGCATCAACAGCCGTGGTGAGCTGGTCGATCTGGGCGTGAAGCACAAGATGATCGAAAAAGCCGGCGCCTGGTACAGCTATAACGGCGAGAAAATCGGTCAGGGCAAGGCGAATGCCTGTAACTTCCTGAAAGAAAACCCGGCTATCGCCGCCGAGCTGGATAAGAAGCTGCGCGATTTGCTGCTGCACAGCGGCGGTGAGCTGGTGGCCGCTTCCGGTGACGACTTCGAAGACGACGAAGCGGAAACCAGCGAGCAGTTCTAATCGCTGAAGATGTGCGCTGCCGTTCGTGTGGCGCATATCCCATAAATTCAGGCTTGAATGATGAATGACTTGCTAAGCCGCGCCATGCGCCTGCTGTCGCAACGCGATCATAGTGAAGCTGAACTGCGCCGCAAACTTGCGGCGCAGCCGTTTGTGGCGAAAGCCCGTTTTGGCAGCAAGGGGCCACATGCGCCGGCATCACCGCCGGTGGTTGAAGAGCCGGTGGATCCTGCGCTGATCGAGCAGGTTATCGCCTACTGTTACCAGCATAACTGGCTGGACGATAAGCGTTTCGCTCACAGCTACATCGGCAGCCGCAGCCGTAAAGGTTACGGTGCGCAGCGCATCCGCAGCGAACTGATGCAAAAGGGCGTCGACAAAGCGCTGGTGCAGGACGCGCTGGCGGATTGCGATATCGACTGGTGCGAACAGGCAAAACAGGTGGCGCAGCGAAAATTTGGCGATGCGTTGCCAACCGACTGGAAAGAGAAAGCCAAAGTGCAGCGTTATCTGCTCTATCGCGGCTTCTTCCAGGAAGAAATTCAGTCAATTTACCGTGATTTTGCGCAATGAGCGCACACGGGGTTTTACTTCCCTCTGAAGAAAATTTATCTTATCCCCACTTTTTGTTCGTGAGCTGGTTGTCATCGTCGGGATGACGCGTCACCGGCTCACGTGTCGTTATTCTAGCCTTTCCAGGAAAATTATGAGCAAGAGCACCGCTGAGATCCGTCAAGCGTTTCTCGATTTCTTTCATAGTAAGGGTCATCAGGTTGTAGCGAGCAGCTCCCTGGTGCCTAACAATGATCCGACATTGCTGTTTACCAATGCCGGCATGAACCAATTTAAGGATGTTTTCCTGGGGCTCGACAAACGCGCCTATTCCCGCGCCACCACCTCGCAGCGCTGCGTGCGCGCAGGCGGCAAGCATAACGACCTGGAAAACGTCGGTTATACCGCGCGTCACCACACCTTCTTTGAAATGCTGGGCAACTTCAGCTTCGGCGATTACTTCAAGCACGACGCGATCGGCTACGCATGGGAACTGCTGACCGGTGAAAACTGGTTCAACCTGCCGAAAGAGCGACTGTGGGTCACCGTGTATGAAACCGATGACGAAGCGTTCGACATCTGGCAGAAGCAAATCGGCGTACCGGCCGAGCGCATTATCCGCATCGGCGACAACAAGGGCGCGCCTTTCGCTTCCGACAACTTCTGGCAGATGGGCGACACTGGCCCATGCGGCCCGTGCACCGAGATTTTCTACGATCACGGCGATCACATCTGGGGCGGCCCTCCAGGCAGCGCGGAAGAAGACGGCGACCGCTACATCGAGATCTGGAACATCGTTTTCATGCAGTTCAACCGTCAGTCCGACGGCACCATGCTGCCGCTGCCGAAACCTTCTGTGGATACCGGTATGGGTCTGGAGCGCATTGCGGCGGTGTTGCAGCATGTGAACTCCAACTATGAAATCGATCTGTTCCGTACCCTGATCGCCGCCGTGGCTAAAGTGACCGGCGCAACCGATCTGGACAACAAATCCCTGCGCGTTATCGCCGACCACATTCGTTCCTGCGCCTTCCTGGTGTCGGACGGCGTGATCCCGTCTAACGAAAACCGCGGCTATGTGCTGCGCCGCATCATTCGTCGCGCGATCCGCCATGGCAACATGCTGGGCGCGAAAGACACCTTCTTCTACAAACTGGTGGCGCCGTTGATCGAAGTGATGGGCCCGGCGGCCGACGAACTGAAACGCCAGCAATCGCTGGTGGAGCAGGTGCTGAAAACCGAAGAAGAGCAGTTTGCCCGCACGCTGGAGCGTGGCTTGGCGCTGTTGGACGAAGAGCTGGCCAAGCTGCAGGGCGATACCCTGGACGGCGAAACCGCTTTCCGTCTGTACGATACCTACGGTTTCCCGATCGATCTGACCGCTGACGTCTGCCGCGAGCGCGGTTTGAAAGTCGACGAAGCGGGCTTTGAAGACGCGATGGAAGCACAGCGCCGCCGTGCGCGCGAATCCAGCGGCTTTGGCGCCGACTATAACAGCCTGATCCGCGTGGATGGCAGCAGCCAGTTCAGCGGTTACGATCACGACGAGCAGCAGGCGACGGTCATCGCGCTGTTCCGCGACGGCCAGCCGGTCGATCAGATCAACGCCGGCGAAGAGGCGGTGGTGGTGCTGGATGAGACGCCGTTCTATGGCGAATCCGGCGGCCAGGTCGGCGATAAAGGCGTGCTGAAAGCCGCCGGCGCTGAGTTTACGGTCAACGATACCCAGAAATACGGTCAGGCTATCGGCCATCAGGGCAAACTGGCGCAGGGTTCGCTGAAGCTGAACGATCGCGTGGACGCGCAGATCGACGCTGAGCGCCGTAACAGCATTCGTCTGAACCACTCCGCAACTCACCTGCTGCACGCCGCGCTGCGCCAAACGTTGGGCGACCACGTCGCGCAGAAAGGCTCGCTGGTTAACGACAAATACCTGCGTTTCGACTTCTCGCACTTCGAAGCGATGAAGCCGGAGCAAATCCGCGCGGTGGAAGATCTGGTGAACCAGCAGGTGCGTCGTAACCTGCCGGTGCAGACCGAGCTGATGGCCTTGGAAGATGCCAAAGAGAAGGGCGCGATGGCGCTGTTCGGCGAGAAGTACGATGACAACGTGCGCGTGCTGACCATGGGCGACTTCTCCACCGAGCTGTGCGGCGGCACCCACGCCAGCCGCACCGGCGATATCGGCCTGTTCCGCATTCTGAGCGAGTCGGGCACCGCGGCGGGCATCCGCCGTATTGAAGCGGTGACCGGCGCTGGCGCTATCGCTACGCTGCATCAGCAAAGCGATTTGTTGCAAGACGTTGCTCAGTTGGTCAAAGGCGACAGTAACACCCTGACCGATAAAGTGCGCTCGGTGCTCGATCGCACGCGCGCGCTGGAAAAAGAACTGCAGCAGTTGAAAGATCAGCAGGCGGCGCAGGAGAGCGCTTCGTTGTCCAGCCAGGCAAAAGTGGTTAACGGCGTGAAGCTGTTGGTCAGCCAGTTGGATAATGTCGAAGCCAAAATGCTGCGCACCATGGTAGATGACCTGAAAAATCAATTGGGTTCGGCCATCATCGTGTTGGCAACGACGGCTGATGACAAAGTCAGTCTGGTTGCTGGTGTGACCAAGGATCTGACTGACCGCGTGAAAGCCGGCGAGTTGATCGGCAACGTGGCGCAGCAGGTCGGCGGCAAGGGCGGTGGTCGCCCGGATATGGCGATGGCGGGGGGGACGGATATCAACGCCCTGCCAGCGGCGTTAAACAGCGTAGAAGCCTGGGTGGCCTCGAAGCTGTGAATATAAATAAATAGCACGCACAAACGCCATAATACTTTGTTGATTATGGCGTTTTCATACTGTGCTAACACAATTTAGTTACAATTGCGGGAACAAAGTTTTTCAGGTCGGCTAAACTTACCATTATCTGAGGTGGGACCAAGTCTGCTTACACTTATTGTGGGTTGCGCGGCTTACGTTTTCACCACATATGATGGATAATGACGGGGAAACTGAGAGACCCGACTCTTTTAATCTTTCAAGGAGCAAAGAATGTTAATTCTGACTCGTCGAGTTGGTGAAACCCTCATGATTGGCGATGAGGTTACGGTTACTGTGCTAGGGGTAAAAGGCAACCAGGTGCGTATTGGTGTGAACGCCCCCAAAGAGGTTTCGGTTCACCGTGAAGAAATCTATCAGCGCATTCAGGCAGAGAAGTCTCAGCAGACGACTTACTGATTCCGAAGCAGCGTCTCGTTGCCAGACGAGACGCTACTGCATCGTTTTACCCACTTCCTTCGCCCTCCCTCTTCTTTTTCGTGATTATTTTCCCGGTTAGTTTCCTGCTTTGTTGCTACAGACGCGGCGGTTGCCTGTTGATAAAACGCCCTTTTTGCCGTGAAATCGCCCATGTTGGGTGCGAATTGTGCAAACGCGCATGAGTTGGGAAAAATTGTTTGACTTAAAAGTCGGAGAAAGTAATATGTGCGCCACGCAGTGCCGATGAGCTTCTCTAAAGCGAGTTAGGCACAATTCGAAAGAAAGCGTTTGGTGAGGTGGCCGAGAGGCTGAAGGCGCTCCCCTGCTAAGGGAGTATGCGGTCAAAAGCTGCATCCGGGGTTCGAATCCCCGCCTCACCGCCATTTGCATCCGTAGCTCAGCTGGATAGAGTACTCGGCTACGAACCGAGCGGTCGGAGGTTCGAATCCTCCCGGATGCACCATATTAGCCGTATGGTAGAGTTGGGAACAAAGTACCATAGGGTATCAAAGAATTACTGTGCATCCGTAGCTCAGCTGGATAGAGTACTCGGCTACGAACCGAGCGGTCGGAGGTTCGAATCCTCCCGGATGCACCATTCTTTAAGTCTGGCCTCATTAGCGAAGCAGGCAAGCAGTAAAAACAGTAATGCATCCGTAGCTCAGCTGGATAGAGTACTCGGCTACGAACCGAGCGGTCGGAGGTTCGAATCCTCCCGGATGCACCATCTAAGAGAAACCCGCTTCGGCGGGTTTTTCGCTTTTCAGCATTTAACCATTCTCTCTTCACCCCTGTCCTCCTTTGCGCCCGATAGGGCACAGCACATTCCGTTATGACGCAGTCAGCGACAACCCAACGGCTTTACGCTAAAGTAGTTTTCTTTCCTCAACGATCATGGAGTAACGATGTACGACCGCTATCAGGGTCTTATTTTCGACATGGACGGCACGATTCTGGACACCGAGCCAACGCACCGTAAAGCGTGGCGTGAAGTGCTGTCCCGTTATGGCATGACGTTTGATGAAGCGGCCATGGTGGCGCTGAGCGGTTCGCCGACCTGGCGCATCGCGCAGGCGATTATCGCCAGCCATCAGGCCGATCTCGATCCTCATCACCTGGCCGCGGAGAAAACCCGCGCGGTGGAAGCGATGCTGCTGGACAGCGTGCGTCCATTGCCGCTGATCGAGGTGGTGAAGTCCTATCATGGCCGCCGTCCGATGGCGGTCGGCACCGGCAGCGAGCACCGCATGGCGGAAATGCTGCTGCGTCATCTCGGCCTGTTCAACTGCTTCGACGCGATCGTCGGTGCGGACGACGTGCAGCGCCACAAACCGGAGCCGGACACCTTCCTGCGCTGCGCCGAACTGATCGGCGTGCGGCCGGAAAAATGCGTGGTGTTTGAAGACGCTGATTTCGGCATTCAGGCGGCGAAAAGCGCCGGTATGGCGGTGGTAGACGTCCGTACGCTGTGAGTAGTACGCTAGCCGTAATATCGTTATTTGGCAGTAGCTTCCTCAGTGCGACGCTGCTGCCGGGAAATTCAGAAATCGTTCTGGTCGCCTTGCTGACCCAGAGTCGCGTCTCGCCGGAGTTGCTGGTGCTGGCCGCGACCCTGGGCAACACGCTGGGTGGCTTGACCAATGTCATTATCGGGCGCCTGTTACCGGCGTTGAAACCACAGCGGGGGCTGGCAACGGCGCTCGGGTGGCTGCAACGCTTCGGCCCGGCTGCGCTGTTGCTCAGCTGGGTGCCGGTGGTGGGCGATTTGTTGTGCGTGTTGGCAGGTTGGCTGCGCATGCCCTGGGGCTCTGTCGCGCTGTTTCTGTGTATCGGAAAGGCGCTGCGTTACATCGTTTTGGCTATGATAACGGTACAGGGCATCGCCTGGTGGCAGTAACCAAGTGAATATAACTCAATATTCTCTCGGGTGCGGATTCAGTATGCTTACGAGTTATTGTTTTTAGAAGCGGGAGGTCAATTTGATCCCGGACGTATCACAGGCGCTTTCTTGGTTGGAAGCCCATCCCCAGGCATTAAAAGGCATTCGTCGCGGCATCGAGCGTGAAACGCTGCGGGTCACGCCGAACGGCACCTTGGCGACCACCGGGCATCCGGAAAAGCTGGGCGCGGCATTGACGCACCACTGGATCACCACGGATTTCGCCGAAGCGCTGTTAGAGTTCATTACGCCGGTTGATGACAATATCGACCACCTGCTGACGTTCCTGCGCGATATTCATCGCTACGTGGCGCGCAATATCGGCGATGAGCGCATGTGGCCGCTCAGCATGCCGTGCTTTATCGAAGCTGAGCAGGATATCGAGCTGGCGCAGTTCGGCTCGTCGAACATCGGCCGCATGAAGACGCTGTACCGCGAAGGGTTGAAGAATCGCTATGGCGCGCTGATGCAGACCATTTCCGGCGTGCACTACAACTTCTCGCTGCCGCTGGAGTTTTGGCAGGCCTGGGCCGGCGTGCAGGACGCAGAAAGCGGTAAAGAGCAGATCTCGGCGGGCTATTTCCGCCTGATCCGCAACTATTACCGTTTCGGCTGGGTGATCCCGTATCTGTTCGGGGCATCGCCGGCCATTTGTTCTTCGTTCCTCAAGGGGCGCGAGACCAATCTGCCGTTCGAGCGCACCGAGCAGGGGATGTGCTACCTGCCGTACGCCACTTCGCTGCGCCTGAGCGACCTGGGTTATACCAACAAGTCGCAGAGCAATCTGGGCATCACCTTTAACGATCTGCACAGCTATGTGGCCGGTCTGAAACGGGCGATCGCGACGCCTTCCGAAGAGTTCGCCAAGCTGGGCGTGAAAGAGGGTGACCGTTACCTGCAGCTGAACAGCAACGTGCTGCAAATCGAGAACGAGCTGTATGCGCCGATCCGGCCGAAGCGCGTGACCAAAAGCGGCGAGACGCCGTCGGACGCGCTGCTGCGCGGTGGTATCGAATACATCGAAGTGCGTTCGCTGGACATCAACCCGTTCTCGCCGATCGGCGTGGATGCGGTGCAGGCGCGTTTCCTGGATCTGTTCCTGGTGTGGTGCGCGCTGGCCGATGCGCCGGAGATGACCAGCGATGAACTGCTGTGCACGCGCAAGAACTGGAACCGGGTGATCCTGGAGGGGCGCAAGCCGGGCCAGACCATCGGCATCGGCTGTGGCGCCAGCCATGAACCGCTCGAAAAAGTGGGCAAGGCGTTGTTCGCCGATCTGCGTCGAGTGGCGGAAGTGTTGGACGGCGAAGCCGGCGATCGCCAATACCAGCAGGTGTGCGATGAGCTGGTCGCCGCGTTCGACGACCCTGAGCTGACCTTCTCCGCACGCATCCTGAAAGCGATGCAAGCGGAAGGCACTGGGCGCGTCGGCCTACAATTGGCGGAGCAATATCGCAAGATGCTGCTGGAAGAGCCGTTGGAAATCCTGAACGAGGCCGAGCTGGATAAAGAGCGGGAAGCCTCGTGGCAACGCCAACGCGACATAGAAGCCAATGATACGCTAAGCTTTGAAGCGTTCCTGAAGCAAAACGGCGGAAGCTGAAAAAGAAAAAGGCCACATCAATGTGGCCAAATATGCATCTCTGATGACAGGGATGATGATAACAAATGCGCGTCTTTCAGATACTGAGACTCGCAGGGTTGGAAAAGGTTTCCCGGTTAGGAAAAAAAGTTTCGAAATAAATGCTCTTTTACGAGGAGGTAGCGAAATGCCATTGCTGGATAGCTTTACCGTCGATCATACCCGTATGGCAGCCCCGGCTGTCCGCGTTGCGAAAACCATGAAGACGCCTCACGGCGATACCATCACGGTGTTTGATCTGCGCTTTTGCCGCCCGAACCTGGAAGTGATGCCCGAGCGCGGCATTCACACGCTGGAGCACCTGTTCGCCGGCTTTATGCGTGACCACCTGAACGGCCAGGGCGTGGAGATTATCGACATCTCCCCGATGGGCTGTCGTACCGGTTTCTACATGAGCCTGATCGGCGTGCCGGAAGAGCAGCGCGTAGCTGATGCGTGGAAAGCGGCGATGGCCGACGTGCTGAAAGTGACCGACCAGCGCAAAATCCCTGAGCTGAACGAATACCAGTGCGGCACTTACCATATGCACTCGCTGGAAGAAGCGCAGGAGATCGCCAAGCACATCCTGGATAACGACGTGGTGGTGAACCACAACGACGAGCTGGCGCTGCCGAAAGAGAAGCTGCAGGAACTGCATATCTAGCCGCGAGTTCCCGCAGAGAAAAAAAGACGCGATTTCGCGTCTTTTTTACGTTCTGGCCAGCGGTCAGTGATGGCCGACGCTGGACTGCAGCGAGGTGATCGGCGTGACCCGCACCTGTTTTATCATGTTGCCCTGCACGTCGAGAATGTCGATATCGTAATGGCCGATACGCAACCGGGTGCCGATTTCGGGGATCTCTTCCAGCTCTTCGAGCAGCATGCCGTTGACGGTGCGCGCCTCGTTGGCCGGCAAGGTCCAGTTGAAGGCCTTGTTCAGCTCGCGCACGTTGGCGGTGCCGTCGATCAAGACCGAACCGTCGCTCTGCGGCGTGACCTCTTCCGCCAGCGTGGGTGACATCGAGGTGGTGAAGTCGCCGACGATCTCCTCGAGGATATCCTCCACCGTGACCAGGCCCTGAATGTCGCCGTACTCATCGACCACGATGCCGACCTTCTCTTTGTTGCGCTGGAACTTCACCAGCTGCACGTTGAGCGGCGTGCCTTCCGGCACGAAGTAAATCTCGTCGGCGGCGCGCAGCAGGTTCTCTTTGTTGAACTCTTTTTTCTCGGTCATCAGGCGGTAGGCTTCGCGCACGCGCAGCATGCCGATGGCGTCGTCCAGCGAACTGCGGTACAGCACGATGCGTCCGTGCGGCGAGTGGGTCAACTGGCGCATGATCGACTTCCAGTCGTCGTTGACGTCGATGCCGACAATCTCGGTGCGCGGCACCATGATGTCGTTAACCGTCACCTTTTCCAGATCCAGCACCGAGATCAGCATGTCCTGATTGCGCCGGGAGATTTGCGACTGGGATTCGCGCACGATGGTGCGCAGCTCATCCTTGCTGACGGCATCGCTGATGCGCACGTTGGTGCGAATGCCGAACAGGCGCAGCGTCATACTGGTAATGCCGTTGAGCAGCCAGACCAGCGGGAACATCACTTTTTGCAGCGGCGCCAGCAGAAAGCTGCTGGGGAAGGCGATGCGTTCCGGGTAGAGCGCGGCGAAGGTTTTCGGCAGCACTTCGGCGAACAGCAGCACGGCGAAGGTCAGTATGCCGGTGGCGATCGCCACGCCGAGGTCGCCATACAGCCGCATGCCGACGATGGTCGCCAGCGCCGAGGCGAGGATGTTGACCAGGTTGTTGCCGATCAGCACCAGGCCGATCAGCCGATCCGGTTTTTGCAGCAGCTTCTCCACACGGCGCGCCGAGCGATTGCCCTGTTTGGACAGGTGACGCAGGCGATAACGGTTGAGCGTCATCATGCCGGTTTCGGAGGCGGAGAAGTAAGCGGAGACCACGATCATGATCACCAGGATAATGATGAGGGTCCCCGTCGACACATGCTCCAATGCAGTATTCCTTATAGAGAGGGAAAGTTGAGGCGGCCGGCTTAGCGCACCATCACTTGCTGAATCAGACGGCTGCCGAAGTAGGCGAGCGTCAGCAGGAAGGCGCCGGCGAAGCTGAACCAGACGACGCGGCGGCCGCGCCAGCCTTCATGGTAATGGCCCCACAACAGCACGATATACACGAACCAGGCCATGATCGACAGCACCGCTTTATGCACGTTCTCTTTGCTGAACAGGTTATCCATGTACAGCAGGCCGGTGCACAGAGTGAGCGTCAGCAGCA
This sequence comes from Serratia sarumanii, assembly GCF_029962605.1. Taxonomy (NCBI): domain Bacteria; kingdom Pseudomonadati; phylum Pseudomonadota; class Gammaproteobacteria; order Enterobacterales; family Yersiniaceae; genus Serratia; species Serratia sarumanii. Next base: position 850,996 of record NZ_CP124750.1, read on the forward strand.
CCACGCCGATCTGGGTGATATGGAACATCTTGCGCTCGATGCTCATCAGCGGCGGCATGTCGGCGCTAAAGGTCAACTTCTTGTTTTTCAGAAGGTAGTCGAGCCAGGCAAGCTGCAAGGCGTAGAGCGCGGCGATGATCAGGGTGGCGTAAGAGAACAGCGCCAGGCCGATATGCACCATCAATTCCGGGCTGGACTCCAGGTGAGTGATGAACTCGCCGGGCATGAAGCTGGCGAAGGCCAGATTGATCATCGCGAAACTGTAGACGATCGGCAACAGGAACCAGCCGCGGTCGCGCGAGGCGACGAAGGTCATGACCGAACAGATGATCAGGCTGACGATCGAGCCAATGTTCAGCAGGCTGAGATTCTGCCCGGCGCTGACGTCGAAGATGCGCTGCTGCAGCGCGATGGCGTGGCAAATCAGCGCCACCACCGCCGAGACGAGGGCAAGCCGACGGTATGCGCTGTTCTTCCGCAACAAGCTGGGAATGATCAGTCCAAGGCTGAGCAGGTAGGCCATCAAAGCCACAATGGAGAAAACTGGCATAGCGTTTAATTTTGCTTCGGCGTGGTTAATTGGAGTGTCAGTATAACGTTGCGCGCGTTTCACTCCAACCTATCTCCAACGCTGAGGCAGAGATCCGGCGCGCTTCGTGTTATCATCGGCGCAATTGTGTCGCCGGAGCGGCCTGTCATCACACGTTGAGCATGAGACGATGTTTGAAAATTTAACCGATCGATTGTCGCGCACGTTGCGCAATATCAGCGGCCGCGGGCGGCTGACCGAAGAGAATATCAAGGAAACCCTGCGTGAAGTGCGTATGGCGTTGCTGGAAGCGGACGTCGCGCTGCCGGTGGTGCGCGACTTCATCAACCGCGTCAAAGAGAGCGCGGTCGGCCATGAAGTCAACAAGAGCCTGACGCCGGGGCAGGAGTTCGTCAAGATCGTCAAGGGCGAGCTGATCGCCGCGATGGGCGAAGTCAACACCGAGCTGAATCTGGCGGCCCAACCGCCGGCGGTGGTGCTGATGGCGGGCCTGCAGGGCGCCGGTAAAACCACCAGCGTCGGTAAGCTCGGCAAATTCCTGAAAGAAAAACAGAAGAAGAAAGTGTTGGTGGTTTCCGCGGACGTTTATCGCCCGGCGGCGATCAAACAGCTGGAAACGCTGGCGGAAGGCGTCGGCATCGATTTCTTCCCGTCTGACGTCAAAGAAAAACCGATCGACATCGTCAATCGCGCGCTGCAACAGGCCAAGCTGAAATTCTACGACGTACTGATCGTCGATACCGCCGGCCGCTTGCACGTTGACGAAGCGATGATGGACGAGATCAAGCAGGTGCACGCGGCGATCAAGCCGGTGGAAACCCTGTTCGTGGTCGACGCCATGACCGGCCAGGACGCCGCCAATACCGCCAAGGCGTTTAACGAAGCGCTGCCGCTGACCGGCGTGGTGCTGACCAAGGTCGACGGCGACGCGCGCGGCGGTGCCGCGCTGTCCATCCGTCATATCACCGGCAAGCCGATCAAATTCCTCGGCGTGGGCGAGAAGACCGAAGCGCTGGAGCCGTTCTACCCGGATCGCGTGGCATCGCGCATCCTGGGCATGGGCGACGTGCTGTCGCTGATCGAAGATATCGAAAGCAAGGTCGACCGCGAGCAGGCGGAGAAGTTGGCCAACAAGCTGAAGAAGGGCGACGGTTTCGATCTGACCGACTTCCTGGAGCAGCTCAAGCAGATGCGCAACATGGGCGGCATGGCCAACATGCTGAGCAAGCTGCCGGGCGCCGGCCAGCTGCCGGACAACGTCAAGTCGCAGATGGACGATAAAGTGCTGGTGCGCATGGAGGCGATCATCAACTCGATGACGCTGAAAGAGCGCGCCAAACCGGAAATCATCAAGGGCTCGCGCAAGCGCCGCATCGCGATGGGGGCCGGCATGCAGGTGCAGGACGTCAACCGCTTGCTGAAGCAGTTCGACGAAATGCAGCGTATGATGAAGAAGATGAAGAAAGGCGGTATGGCGAAGATGATGCGCGGCATGAAAGGTATGATGCCGCCGGGCTTCCCAGGCCGCTGATGGGCCTCCGCACGCCGAGTGCGGGCGCTTTCAGCATTCGCCGTTCGCGGTGAAAACCGCCCGAAATTTGACAGGCTGCAAAAGTTGTCCCCTGCGATCGACGCTTTAGATTGCTTTTTGCGCCAAAATGAGTAAAATTTTCGGGCTTTTTATATTGCAACCGGGCCCCGTCCCTCAATGGGGCCCGGCTGTTTTATTAACTAAAGAGGATGTTATGGTAACAATTCGTTTGGCACGTGGCGGCGCTAAAAAGCGTCCGTTCTATCAAGTAGTAGTGACCGACAGCCGCAACGCTCGTGATGGTCGTTTCATCGAGCGCGTAGGCTTCTTCAACCCGATCGCTTCCGGTCAGGCTGAAGCACTGCGTCTGGACCTGGACCGCATCGAGCACTGGGTTGGTCTGGGTGCAACCGTTTCTGATCGCGTTCACGCGCTGATCAAAGACGCTAAGAAAGCAGCTTAATCTGTCGCGGTGGTGGCAATGAGCAAGCAACTCAAACCGGTAGCGCCTAAGCAGCCGATTGTACTCGGTAAAATGGGGTCCGCTTACGGCATTCGTGGTTGGCTCAGAGTGTTTTCATCCACCGAGAACGCCGAAAGCATTTTTGACTATCAGCCGTGGTTTATCCAGCAGGCGGGTCAGTGGCAGCATATCGAGTTGGAAGACTGGAAGCGCCACAGTCAGGATCTGATCATCAAGGTCAAAGGCATTGACGATCGGGACGCGGCGAATCTGCTGACTAATCGCGAGATTATGGTGGATTCTGAGCAACTTCCTCCGCTGGAGGGTGACGATTACTACTGGAAAGACCTGATGGGCTGCCAGGTAGTCACCACCGCCGGCTACGAGCTGGGTAAAGTCATCGATATGATGGAAACCGGCTCGAACGATGTGATGGTTGTGAAAGCGAACCTGAAAGATGCGTTCGGCATGAAGGAGCGGTTGATTCCGTTTCTTCATGGGCAGGTTATCAAGAAAGTCGATCTCACTGCCCGCGTGATTGAGGCAGATTGGGATCCTGGTTTTTGACCCCCGGATCAAACGGTCGAAGCAAGTGGAATAACGGTAAGGAGATTGGCTTGTGTTCATCGGTATTGTAAGCCTGTTTCCTGAGATGTTCCGCGCTATCACCGATTACGGGGTGACTGGCCGGGCAGTAAAAAATGGCCTGCTGAGCGTGCAGTGTTGGAGTCCTCGCGACTTCACCTACGACCGGCATCGTACCGTGGACGATCGCCCTTACGGCGGCGGCCCGGGAATGCTGATGATGGTGCAACCTTTACGGGAAGCCATTCATGCGGCGAAAGCAGCGGCAGGCGAGGGAGCAAAGGTGATTTATCTGTCACCTCAGGGGCGCAAGCTGGATCAAACCGGCGTGTGCGAACTGGCGGCCAATCAGAAGATGATTCTGGTGTGCGGCCGCTACGAAGGGATAGACGAGCGCGTAATCCAAACCGAAATTGACGAAGAATGGTCAATCGGCGATTACGTTCTCAGCGGCGGGGAACTGCCGGCGATGACCCTGATTGATTCAGTCGCCCGTTTCATACCGGGTGTGCTGGGCCATCAGGCCTCAGCGGAGGAAGACTCCTTCGCCGACGGATTGCTGGACTGCCCGCACTATACCCGCCCAGAGGTGTTGGAAGGGATGGAAGTACCGCCGGTTCTGCTGTCGGGCAACCATGCCGAGATACGTCGCTGGCGCTTAAAGCAGTCGCTGGGCCGAACCTGGCTTAGAAGACCTGAACTTCTAGAAAGCCTAGCTCTGACTGACGAGCAAGCGGTGTTGCTGGCTGAGTTCCAACGGGAACATCAGGCCAGGCAACAGGACTATGAAGGAAACGTCTGACATCAGACGGGACCGATATATCAGTTTACCTAGGGTAAGAGACATATTATGAGCAACATTATTAAGCAACTTGAACAAGAGCAGATGAAACAAGACGTACCTGCATTCCGTCCGGGTGATTCCGTGGAAGTGAAGGTATGGGTCGTTGAAGGTAGCAAAAAACGTCTGCAGGCATTCGAGGGCGTGGTTATCGCTATCCGTAACCGCGGTCTGCACTCTGCATTCACTGTTCGTAAGATTTCCAACGGCGAAGGTGTTGAGCGCGTATTCCAGACTCACTCCCCAGTAATCGACAGCATTGCTGTGAAACGTCGTGGTGCCGTTCGTAAAGCTAAACTGTACTACCTGCGTGAGCGTACTGGTAAGGCTGCTCGTATCAAAGAGCGTCTGAACCGCGTTGGCTAACGCTGCATCCAAAAGTTAATAGTTATCAGGGGTTGGCATTATGCCAACCCCTTTTTTTATCTGGAAAATCTATCATCTCGCATTTGCGAGACTTGGCCGCCTGGCAGCGACATTAAAAAGCCTGCATCAGCAGGCTTTTTGCATTACAGCGCGGCGGCGCTTTGTTTATGCTGACTCTCCGGCGGGTGCGGCTGCGCCGGGACAATGTCATCGCCAGGTTTGACGATCACCCGCGCGACGGACTCGTGCGTGGCGAACGTGCAGCTGCAATTGATGTTGCGGCATTGATGGTAACGCTCTTTGGTCGACTCGCTCAGATAGCGGCTGGAGCGAGTGTGGGCCACGTGACCGCATAATGGACAGTGCATCATAAGAACCCCCTTGAACAAATTAAGTGAAATTGTTGTGGCATCACCCTTCGGCGAGCGAACTCGTCATGATGAGGCAATACCCTGCAAGCACAGTGCGCGTTCCGTGGCGCGTCGCTGTTCCAGCCCTTTGTTTTTCTTTCCGTTTACGTAAATCCAGCGAGGCAACTGATCGCAGGCCTGCCGCCACTGGCGCTGTTGCAGCAGCGCGACCAGCGTAGAGTGGCAGGCTGCGCTGATGCCCACGTTGAAGGCGAAGGCGATCACCGCATCATAGGTTTGTTGCGAGAGCGTATGCGGCAGGCAAGCGGCCATGCCGCGTTCGGTGCGGCGAACATCGTCGACCAAACCCACCGCGGCTTGCCGTTCATCGATCGTCTTGCCTGGGATGACGTCGGCAGTATGCCCAATGCCCTGCGTCCACACCCCGGCGCTGCACTGGTAAGGCGACAGGCGGCAACCTTCGAGATCGGCGATCAGCCTGAGACCGGCTTCTGAGGTTTGCAGCTCGCCAAATGACGGTAACAGCACCGCGATGGCCAAAACGGCGGCGACGCTGCAGCGCTTAACGATTGCACTCATCGTAAATTTTCCTCCGTGATGCCGCATTGCGCTCAATGGCCTTCAAGATCTGCAGGCTTTTACGTCGGTAGTACCAGTTCACCAGAAACGTGCCGATGCCTACCGCCGCACCGACTAAAAAGGCAATGTCCTGCGGAGAGAGCTTGCCGAGCCAAGCGAGAAACAGCGCCATGGCGTAGGTGATGAATGAGGTGATTTTCTCCATAACTTATGCTCGCTTTGTTTACAGCATCTCGGGAACTATGGTGGCCATCGATGCGTTACTGGTCGCTCACTATCGAAATCCATCATGCCCCGAGGCTGTACAATAATTACTGTATATGCATACAGTATTAAGCTATTTGCTAAAGTCGTCAATGGGTGGGATGAATATTTTTAGCAGATTGTGCAAAAGAGGGCGGCAGGCATAAAAAAGCCCATCGATGATGGGCTTCGAGAGATTCTGGAAGGGAGATTACAGGCCGTAGACCAGCGTGACCGAGGTGGTGGTGTCGGTGTTTTTCGGTGCCGAGGCCGGCGGTTTGCTGTTGTAGGTCACGGTGTAGGCTACGCGCAGTGAGAAGCGATCGTTGATCGCCACGTTCAACGCGCTTTCCGAGTTCAGCGTGGTTTCCTCGTTCGCCAGCGCGGAAACGCCCTGAATGAACTTGGTGTTGTCGGTCAGCTGATAGGAATAGTTGGCCGCACCGTAGGCCAGCCCTTTGGTCGAGCGGCCGCCGCCGTGGTATTCGTCATGGCGCACGCCGGGACCGAATTCCACCCGCAGGTCGCTGAGCGGCCCGTTGAGGAGTTGACGGCCGTAGCCGCCCGTCAGCGTGGAGCGTGAATCGTAACCGTTGAAACGGTCGCTCAGCCAGCTGGCTTGGCCGAACAGGTAGTTGCGGTCGGTCAGGTTATAGCGCGTACGGCCACCGGCCTGGTATTTTTCGGAGGAGCGCACGTTGGAGGAGGTGGTGTTGTTGGCCGCCCCCCACAGGCTGTACGCCGCGTCGCTGTTGAACCAGGTCATGTTGGTGTTGGCCAGCAGGGTGGAACTCTGCGAGTTGCCTGACTGGGCGTTGTAGCCCGCCTGCACGTTGCCTTCAAACGGTTTCTTGGCGGTGGCCGGATCGTCCATCGCGGTGAAAAGCGTATTGTCGGCGAGAGCTGAAACACTGGTGAAAGTCGTTAAGCAGCAAATATACAGCGGAAAAGCGCGACGAGCGCGAGAAGAGAGCATTTTGGATCCAGTTGTTAAGGGTGGTTATTGTTGATGACGGTCACATTATATCGGTTCATTTCGGCGACAAAAATAGCCGCCATTAGCTTAAGTTTTTAATTTTTATTCCTTATTTATTCGCTTTTCTTCTACTGAAATTCATCGCTTTCAGCAGCGCTTCGTGCTGAGTCTGGCGGATGCCTGTCTCAGCCCATTCGTTGGCGCTGAGGTGGGGGCGCGTCTTCCTTGTAAAATCAAATGTACATTTATGTTTACGGCGTCCATCTACTGCCAGGCAAGCGGGTAGAGAGGCGTTGGCAATCCTTTTGTTTATATATATTATTAAATTTATTGCATTTATTGTATTTATTGAAGTGCATTTCCCAATGGTTTTTCTTAGGGGTAATTACGGTAATTTTTTATTTACGGAAATTGGATTGAAAACTTTACATTGCGTGATAAGGTAGAGCCCTGAAACGCTCAAGGTTCCACTTCAACGCATAACGCCAAACGACAGGAATAGCATCATGCAAAAAGACGCGCTCAATAACGTACACATCAGTGCAGAACAGGTTCTCATCACGCCGGGGGAGCTGAAGAACCAGTTCCCGCTTAGCGCCGACGACGAAAATGAAATCGCCACCGCGCGCAATACCATCGCCAACATTTTGCAGGGGCGCGATCATCGCCTGTTGGTAGTGTGCGGGCCTTGTTCGATCCACGATCCGGATGCGGCGCTTGACTACGCCCGTCGTTTGAAAACCCTGGCGGCTGACTTGAGCGATCAGCTGTATATCGTTATGCGCGTCTATTTTGAAAAACCCAGAACCACTGTCGGCTGGAAAGGTTTGATCAACGATCCGTACATGGACGGTTCGTTTGACGTTGAAGCAGGCTTGCATATCGCGCGTCGCCTGTTGCTGGATCTGGTGGGCATGGGCTTGCCGTTGGCTACCGAAGCGTTGGATCCGAACAGCCCGCAGTACCTGGGGGACTTGTTCAGCTGGTCGGCGATCGGTGCGCGCACCACCGAATCGCAGACCCACCGCGAAATGGCTTCCGGCCTGTCGATGCCGGTCGGCTTCAAAAACGGCACCGACGGCAGTCTGGGCACCGCCATCAACGCCATGCGCGCCGCCGCCATGCCGCACCGTTTTGTCGGCATCAACCAGGCGGGCCAGGTTTGCCTGCTGCAGACCCAGGGCAACCCGGACGGGCATGTGATCCTGCGCGGCGGTAAAACCCCGAACTACAGCGCCGAGCACGTTGCGGCCTGTGAAAAACAGATGCTCGAGGCGGGACTCCATCCGTCCTTGATGATAGATTGCAGCCATGGCAACTCGAATAAAGACTATCGCCGTCAGCCGGCGGTGGCCGAGTCCGTGGTGGAGCAGATTAAGGCGGGCAACCGTTCGATCACCGGCATCATGCTGGAGAGCCATCTGCATGAGGGCAACCAGTCTTCCGAGCAGCCGCGTGCAGACATGCGTTACGGTGTGTCCGTCACCGACGCCTGCATCAACTGGGAAAGCACGGAAACGCTGCTGCGTCATATGCATCAGGAACTCGGCGCTGCGCTGACGGCACGCACGGGAGAAAAGTAAGTTATGGTGGCAGAACTGACCGCGTTGCGCGATCAAATTGACGAGGTGGACAAAGCGCTGCTGGATCTGCTGGCGAAACGCCTGCATCTGGTAGCGGAAGTCGGCGAGGTGAAAAGCCGCCACGGTTTACCGGTTTATGTGCCGGAGCGCGAAGCGGCGATGCTGGCCTCGCGCCGTCAAGAGGCGGAAAACCTCGGGGTGCCGCCGGATTTGATCGAGGATGTCTTGCGCCGCGTGATGCGCGAATCGTACGTCAGCGAGAACGATAAAGGCTTTAAAACCCTGTGCCCGCAGCTGCGGCCGATCGTCATCATTGGCGGCAACGGCCAGATGGGCCGGCTGTTCAACCGTCTGCTGACGTTGTCGGGTTATCAGGTCAGGGTATTGGATCAGGAAGATTGGCCGCAGGCGGAACAGCTGTTGGCAGACGCCGGCATGGTGATCGTCAGCGTGCCGATCCATGTGACCGAACAGGTGATAAGCCGCCTGCCGCCGTTGCCCGACGACTGTATTTTGGTGGATTTGGCGTCGGTGAAGAACCGTCCGCTGCATGCGATGCTTGCGGTGCACAGTGGCCCGGTGGTGGGGTTGCACCCGATGTTCGGCCCGGACGTGGGCAGCGTGGCGAAGCAGGTCGTGGTTTACTGCGACGGCCGCCGGCCAGAGGCTTACCAGTGGTTGCTTGAACAGCTACAGGTGTGGGGGGCGCGGCTGCACCGCATCAGTGCGGTCGAACACGATCAGAACATGGCGTTTATTCAGGCGCTGCGGCACTTTGCCACCTTCGCCTACGGGTTGCATCTGGCGGAAGAGAACGTGCAACTGGAGCAGTTGCTGGCGCTCTCTTCGCCGATCTACCGGCTGGAGCTGGCGATGGTTGGCCGCCTGTTTGCGCAGGACCCGCAGCTGTACGCCGACATTATCATGTCGTCGGAGGAAAACGTGGCGTTGATCAAACGCTACTACCAGCGCTTCGGCGAGGCGATCAAGCTGTTGGAGCACGGCGACAAACAGGCGTTTATCGATAGCTTCCGCAAGGTGGAGCACTGGTTTGGCGATTACGCCCAGCGCTTCCTGGTGGAAAGCCGCACGCTGTTACGGCAGGCTAACGACAGCCGGCAGTAAAATACCGGCGGTAAATAAAAATGAAGGGTTCGGCTTGGCCGAACCTTTTTTTATCGCGTCAGGATGGGTTGACCGGCACCACGGTGTCGCTGGGATAACAGCCCAGCACCTTCAGCGAGCGGGTGATGGGCGCCAGATCGCGCAGCGCTTTTTGCATTGCGTCGGCACGCAGGTTGGCCTGCACATCGATGTAAAACATCTCTTCCCACGGATTGCCGTTGATCGGGCGTGACTCCAGTTTGGTCATGATGATGCCGTTGTCGCGCAATACCAGCAGCGCTTCGACCAGCGCACCGGATTGCTGGCCGGTCGCCATGATCAGCGTGGTTTTGGCCGGCACCTGTTCGGAGACGTCGATCGCTTTACGCGCCAGGACGATAAAGCGGGTGATGTTCTGCTGTTGATTGGCGAGGTTGTGTTCCAGCACTTGCAGCCCGTACAGCGCGCCGCCGGCCTCGCTGCCCAGCGCCGCCACCTTCGGCGAATTCAACTTGGCGACTTTCTCCATTGCGGCGGCCGTGCTTTCGGTGTATTCGATTTTCCAGTGCGGGAATCGATTCAGGAACTGGCTGCACTGCTGGAACGGCTGCGGGTGGCTGTAGACGATTTCAATCTGGCTCAAATCGCTGTCGCCGGCCACCAGAACACAGTGGTTGATCGGGTTGGTCAGTTCGCCGACGATCGACAGACTGGTGTGTTGCAGCAGGTCGTACACCTCATTAATCGAGCCGGAGCTGGTGTTCTCGATCGGCAGAATGGCGTAGTCCGCCTGGCCGGTTTCCACCTGGGCGAAGATATCCTGAAACTTCTGGCAGCCACATTCGATCAACCGATCGAAATGGCGGGCGGCGTATTGGCGCGCCGCCAGATGTGAATAAGAGCCTTTCGGGCCGAGAAAGGCGATGCGGGCGGAGTGTTGGCTGACGGGATTGAGCTGGTGCTGCAGTAGCGCCTGCTGGGTCAGGACGGAGTCTTCAATGATCAGTTGGAACAGGCGGGTGACGTAGAAACCGTCCAGGTCGTAAGGCTTGGCGGCGGCGATCAGCGCATCCAGCAGATCGCGCTCGCGCTCTTTGTCGCGGATCGGACGGTGAGAGTGCAGTTTGGTCTTGCCGACTTCGATCGCCAGTTCACGGCGTTCCGCCAGCAGGGCCAACAGTTTCAAATCCAGTGCGCTGATGCGCTCGCGCAGCACCAATAACGGGTTGTCAGTCATAATCAGCTTCCGCCTTCAGTTCTTATTCGTTGTATAACAGCCATAAAAAAAGCCTCCTGTTTCCAGGAGGCCTTGTTGTTCGTCTTCGCATTCTTTCTCACACGACGAAACGCCTCCCAGTCAGGGGAAGGTAAAAAAGAATGCGAAGAAAAACGGTGTGCGTGGCATGGTCTACCTAAGGTTAATGCGAACAGGTTTTAAAGTAACCGCTGGCTTTTACCCCGTCAACAAAAATACCCGACAAAAAACGCGCCCTCGGGCGCGTTTGATGCGGCAACCGCAGTCGGACGGTTATTCCTGTTCCTGCGTCACTTCCGGCACGATGTCTTTCACGCTGGCATTGCAGCGGCGCGCTTCGCCTTTGTGCTGCACCTTGTTCAGCTGGCGCTCCAGCTTGGCGATCAGCTCGTTAACGGCGGTATACATGTCATCATGTTTGGCGCTGGCGACCAGCGGGCCGTTCGGCGTGGTAATGGTAGCGTCGGCGACAAACCCCTGCGGTTCTTTGGATAAGACGATATGCGGGTTTATCAGCTGGGTCTGCCATTTTTCCAGTTTGGTGAGACGGTCTTCGACGTGATTGCGGATTGCGGGAGTGATATCCATTTGTTTGCTGGTAATGTTCAATGTCATATAACTTACCTCTCTGTCTTTCCGTCTTGGTGAACCCAGCATACCCCGCTTTTTGTTTAAATGCGTGATGTAAATCACGATTTTTTGTCACTTTTTGCAAAGTTAGTTCAATCTGTGATTCAGCATTTGAATTGGTTATCTAATGCTTGAGAGTTGCCGCCGGATGGCGCATTATCGATGAGTTGACCGGTGAGGAGCGCTAGCTAACACCGTGTTTTTACTTGTGTATTCTTCCAGTGAAAACCAGGTCCACGCCAATGAAAACGGCAGCCGAGGCTGCCGTTTTGTTTTTTTGCCGTTGCCGACGCGCGCTTATTGCGGGTTGGCGGCGATCACTTTGGCCACTTTGTCAGCCTGGCCGTTCAGCTGCAGTTGCTTGTAGGCATTTTCCATCAGCGGCAACACGTCGTGCGTCGCTTTGGTATCCGGGAATTCACGCAACATCTGCTCGGCGCGATTAACGACCGCGACGTAAGCACCGCGTTTAGTGTAGTATTCCGCCACCGAAAGCTCATACTTGGCCAAGCGGTCTTTCAGATACACCAAACGCTTGTTGGCGTCGGTCGCGTATTGGCTGTTCGGGTATTGCTGAATCAGCTGGCTGAAGTCGCGGAACGCAGCGCGAGCGTGCTGAGGATCGCGGTCCGAACGGTCAACCCCGAAGAAGCCCTGCAGCGCGCTGTCATCGAGCGCCATGTCGGTCAGACCGCGCATGTACATCACGTAATCGATGTTCGGGTGCGTCGGGTTCAGGCGCATGAAGCGATCGATGGATGCCTGCGCCATCGGCAAGTCGGCGGCCTTATAGTAGGCGTAAATCAAATCCAGCTGGACCTGCTGGGAATACGGCCCGAAAGGATAGCGGTTATCTAACGCTTCGAGTTGCGTAATCGCGCCCTTGAAGTTACCGTCCTGCAGCTTTTGCTGCGCGGTGGCATAGATTTCCGAAGGTGGGTTGTCGGGAACCGCATCCTTGGATGTGGAGCAACCTGCCAGCGCCAGGCTCAACGTGGCTGCCGCCACCAGATATTTCATACGCGTCATGACGTTTTGATTATCCTCAGGGTGTTATTCCGGGAGACTGTCCGTTAAGCTCCCGACAAAGACCAGGTACAATAGCACATTATATTAAACGGCATCGCCGTGAAAACCCAACGTTAACGAAGAAGCTGCATATGGCACAACAAGTACAACTCACCGCAACGGTGGCCGAATCTCAACTCGGACAACGTTTAGATCAGGCTTTGGCCGAATTGTTCCCTGATTATTCACGATCTCGCATAAAAGAGTGGATCCTGGGCGATCGGGTGAAGGTCAATGGCAAAACGTCAAACAAACCGAAAGAGAAGGTGCTGGGCGGAGAGACGGTCGCCATCGATGCACAGATAGAAGAAGAGGCGCGTTGGGAGCCGCAGGATATCGCGTTGGATATCGTCTATGAAGACAGCGACATCCTGGTGATCAACAAGCCGCGCGATTTGGTGGTGCACCCTGGCGCCGGTAACCCGGACGGCACGGTGCTCAATGCGCTGCTGCATCACTACCCGGAAATCGCCGACGTGCCGCGCGCCGGCATCGTGCACCGTCTGGATAAAGACACCACCGGCCTGATGGTGGTGGCGAAAACCGTGCCGGCGCAAACCCGGCTGGTGGAAGCGCTGCAGGCGCGTGAAATCACCCGTGAATACGAAGCGGTGGCGATTGGCACCATGACCGCCGGCGGCACGGTAGAAGAGCCCATAGCGCGCCATTCCACCAAGCGTACCCACATGGCGGTGCACCCGATGGGTAAACCGGCGGTGACGCACTACCGCATCATGGAACACTTCCGCGCGCACACCCGTCTGCGTCTGCGCCTGGAAACCGGCCGTACTCACCAGATCCGCGTGCACATGGCTTACATCAGCCATCCGCTGGTGGGCGATCCGCTGTACGGCGGCCGTCCACGTCCGCCGAAGGGGGCTTCGGAAGCCTTCATCAACACGCTGCGCGGTTTTGACCGCCAGGCGCTGCACGCCACCATGCTGCGTTTGTACCATCCGATCAGCGGCATCCAGATGGAGTGGCATGCGCCGCTGCCGCAGGACATGGTCGATCTGATTAACGCGCTGAAGGCGGATACCGAAGAATTCAAAGATCAGATGGACTGGTAATGAACTCGCTCATTCTGCCCGACTGGCCGTTGCCTCCCGGCGTTAAGGCCTGCAGCACCACGCGCGGCGGCGGCGTCAGCCTGCCGCCTTATGACTCGCTGAACCTCGGCGCCCACGTCGGTGACGAGGAGCAAGCGGTGAAGCGCAATCGGGAACGGTTGGTTACCGTCGCCGGCTTGCCGCAGATGCCGGTGTGGCTCGAGCAGATACATGGCACCCGTGTGGTGACGTTGGCGGGGCAAGCGCCCGCCGATCTGCGGGCGGATGCGGTTTACAGCAACGTGCGGGGGCAGGTGTGTGCCGTGATGACGGCGGATTGTCTGCCGGTGCTGTTCTGTTCGCAGCACGGCGATGAAGTGGCCGCCGCTCACGCCGGCTGGCGTGGGTTATGCCATGGCGTGCTGGAGCAAACCGTGGCGGCGTTCAGCGCCGCGCCGAGCCAGATCAGCGCCTGGCTGGGGCCGGCGATCGGCCCGCAGCAGTTTGAGGTCGGGCCGGAGGTGCGCGCTGCCTTTATCGCGGAAGACGCCGAAGCCGCGGCGGCGTTTACGCCGCACGGCGATAAGTTTTTGGCTAATATCTACTTGCTGGCCCGCCAACGTTTGTTGCGGGCAGGCGTGCAGGCCATCTACGGCGGCGACCGCTGCACGGTTAACGAAAAGAGTCATTTTTTCTCCTATCGACGCGATGGAATAACCGGACGTATGGCAAGTTTAATCTGGCTGATATAACCTATTGAATTAGGACGATCCAACGACGCATGGCGTTGTACCGAAAATTTAGCGTCGAGATAACCTTGAAAATTTGAGGGATGACCTCATTTAATCTCCAGTAGCAATTTCGACCCATCTTGGAGGTGTTATGCGTCTGGATCGTCTTACCAACAAATTCCAGCTTGCCCTCGCCGATGCCCAGTCACTAGCCCTTGGGCACGACAACCAGTTTATTGAACCGCTACATCTGATGAGCGCCCTGCTCAATCAGGAAGGGGGCACGGTTCGTTCACTATTAACTTCCGCAGGTATCGATGCCGGGCGCGTGCGCACCGAGATCGAACAGGCGCTGTCCCGTTTGCCGCAGGTAGAAGGTACCGGTGGCGACGTTCAACCGTCCCACGAGTTGGTGCGCGTCCTGAACCTGTGCGACAAGCTGGCACAGAAGCGTGCGGACAAATTCATTTCTTCCGAGCTGTTTGTGCTGGCGGTGCTGGAAGACCGCGGCTCGTTGACCGACTTGTTGAAAGCGGCCGGCGCAACGGCCGACAAAATCAGCAAAGCCATTGAACAAATGAGAGGCGGTGACAGCGTGGAAGATCAAGGCGCCGAAGACCAACGGCAAGCATTGAAGAAATACACGATCGATCTGACCGAACGCGCCGAGCAGGGCAAACTTGACCCGGTGATCGGCCGTGACGAAGAGATCCGCCGCACCATTCAGGTGCTGCAACGCCGTACCAAAAACAACCCGGTGCTGATCGGCGAACCTGGCGTGGGTAAAACCGCCATCGTCGAAGGCCTGGCGCAGCGCATCATCAACGGCGAAGTGCCGGAAGGGCTGAAGCACAAGCGCGTATTGTCCCTCGATATGGGCGCCTTGATCGCCGGCGCCAAATACCGCGGCGAGTTTGAAGAGCGTCTGAAAGGCGTGCTCAACGATCTGGCCAAGCAGGAAGGCAGCGTTATCCTGTTTATCGACGAACTGCACACCATGGTCGGCGCCGGTAAGGCGGATGGTGCGATGGATGCGGGCAACATGCTCAAGCCGGCGCTGGCGCGCGGCGAACTGCACTGCGTCGGTGCCACAACGCTGGATGAGTACCGCCAATATATAGAGAAAGACGCGGCGCTCGAACGCCGTTTCCAGAAAGTGTATGTGGCGGAGCCGAGCGTGGAAGACACCATCGCTATCCTGCGCGGCCTGAAAGAGCGTTACGAATTGCACCACCACGTGCAGATCACCGACCCGGCCATCGTGGCGGCGGCGACGCTTTCTCACCGTTATATCGCCGATCGTCAATTGCCGGACAAGGCTATCGACCTGATCGACGAAGCGGCATCCAGTATTCGCATGCAGATGGATTCCAAGCCGGAGTCGCTCGACAGGCTTGAACGCCGCATCATTCAGTTGAAGCTGGAACAGCAGGCGCTGAATAAAGAGTCTGACGACGCCAGCAAGAAACGCCTGGACATGCTCAGCGATGAGCTGGGGCAGAAAGAGCGCGAATATTCGGAGCTGGAAGAAGAGTGGAAAGCGGAAAAAGCCTCGCTCTCCGGCACTCAGAACATCAAGGCTGAACTCGAGCAGGCCAAAATCACCCTGGAGCAGGCGCGCCGCGTCGGCGATCTGGGGCGGATGTCGGAACTGCAATACGGCAAAATCCCTGAGCTGGAGAAACAGCTCGCCGCCGCCACGCAGGCCGAAGGCAAGAGCATGAAGCTGCTGCGCAATCGGGTGACCGATGCGGAGATTGCCGAGGTGCTGGCGCGTGCCACAGGCATCCCGGTGGCCAGAATGCTGGAGGGTGAACGCGACAAACTGCTGCGCCTGGAGCAAGAGCTGCATTCGCGGGTGATCGGCCAGGACGAAGCGGTCAGTGCGGTCTCTAATGCTATCCGCCGCAGCCGCGCCGGGTTGTCCGATCCTAACCGGCCGATCGGTTCGTTCCTGTTCCTCGGCCCGACCGGGGTGGGGAAAACCGAGCTCTGCAAGGCGCTTGCTTCGTTCCTGTTCGACAGCGACGACGCCATGGTGCGTATCGACATGTCCGAGTTTATGGAGAAACACTCCGTTTCGCGTCTGGTCGGCGCGCCTCCGGGCTATGTGGGTTATGAAGAGGGCGGCTATCTGACGGAAGCCGTGCGCCGCCGGCCTTACTCGGTGATTCTGCTGGATGAAGTCGAGAAAGCGCACCCGGACGTATTCAACATTCTGCTGCAGGTGTTGGATGACGGCCGACTGACCGATGGCCAGGGCCGTACCGTCGATTTCCGCAATACCGTGGTGATCATGACTTCTAACCTGGGCTCCGATCTGATCCAGGAGCACTTCGGTCAGATGAACTACGCGCAGATGAAAGAGTCGGTGATGGAGATGGTGAGTCACCACTTCCGTCCTGAGTTCATCAACCGTATCGACGAAGTGGTGGTGTTCCATCCGCTGGGCGAGAAACACATTGCTGCAATCGCCAAAATTCAGCTGTCGCGTTTGTACAAACGTTTGGAAGAACGCGGTTACGAAGTGACCATGACCGAACCGGCCCTGGCTTTGTTGAGCAAAACCGGTTACGACCCTGTGTATGGCGCGCGTCCGTTGAAACGCGCGATTCAGCAGGAGATCGAGAACCCGCTGGCGCAGCAAATCCTGTCCGGCAAGCTGATTCCCGGCAAGCTGGTGACGCTGGATGTCGAAAACGACCATATCGTTGCACGCCAATAACGGCAACTAAGCGTCATGAAGATGAAAGGGAGCGGGTGACCGCTCCCTTTTCTTTATCTTCATTTGTCTCTATTTACAGGGTTTGCCGCTATTGCTGCGCTAAAACCGGTGTTTCTTGACTAATAAACATCCTAAAAAGGCATTTTGGGCGATTATTTGAGCGCTTGAAAAGTTTTTTGCATTTAGGGGTTGCGGCCTGCCGAGAACTCCCTATAATGCGCCTCCACTGACCGGGAACAACGACTGACAAGCCGCCGGGTCAGCGAGAAGACAGCGAAATAAACGCTTGACTCTCCGGGCTAAAAGCGTAATATACGCAGCCCGCGCCGATGAGTTTCTCGGCACTGCTCTTTAACAATTTATCAGACAATCTGTGTGGGCACTCCACAAGACGATATCCAGCATCCTAGGATGCAAAAAAATATCAAGTCTTGAAGAGTGACTAACTGAAGTAAAATTCATGCAGTAAATCTTTGAGCATCGCTTCTCGAGTGGAAGCACATCAAGCTTTTAATTGAAGAGTTTGATCATGGCTCAGATTGAACGCTGGCGGCAGGCTTAACACATGCAAGTCGAGCGGTAACACAGGAGAGCTTGCTCTCTGGGTGACGAGCGGCGGACGGGTGAGTAATGTCTGGGAAACTGCCTGATGGAGGGGGATAACTACTGGAAACGGTAGCTAATACCGCATAACGTCGCAAGACCAAAGAGGGGGACCTTCGGGCCTCTTGCCATCAGATGTGCCCAGATGGGATTAGCTAGTAGGTGGGGTAATGGCTCACCTAGGCGACGATCCCTAGCTGGTCTGAGAGGATGACCAGCCACACTGGAACTGAGACACGGTCCAGACTCCTACGGGAGGCAGCAGTGGGGAATATTGCACAATGGGCGCAAGCCTGATGCAGCCATGCCGCGTGTGTGAAGAAGGCCTTCGGGTTGTAAAGCACTTTCAGCGAGGAGGAAGGTGGTGAGCTTAATACGCTCATCAATTGACGTTACTCGCAGAAGAAGCACCGGCTAACTCCGTGCCAGCAGCCGCGGTAATACGGAGGGTGCAAGCGTTAATCGGAATTACTGGGCGTAAAGCGCACGCAGGCGGTTTGTTAAGTCAGATGTGAAATCCCCGGGCTCAACCTGGGAACTGCATTTGAAACTGGCAAGCTAGAGTCTCGTAGAGGGGGGTAGAATTCCAGGTGTAGCGGTGAAATGCGTAGAGATCTGGAGGAATACCGGTGGCGAAGGCGGCCCCCTGGACGAAGACTGACGCTCAGGTGCGAAAGCGTGGGGAGCAAACAGGATTAGATACCCTGGTAGTCCACGCTGTAAACGATGTCGATTTGGAGGTTGTGCCCTTGAGGCGTGGCTTCCGGAGCTAACGCGTTAAATCGACCGCCTGGGGAGTACGGCCGCAAGGTTAAAACTCAAATGAATTGACGGGGGCCCGCACAAGCGGTGGAGCATGTGGTTTAATTCGATGCAACGCGAAGAACCTTACCTACTCTTGACATCCAGAGAACTTTCCAGAGATGGATTGGTGCCTTCGGGAACTCTGAGACAGGTGCTGCATGGCTGTCGTCAGCTCGTGTTGTGAAATGTTGGGTTAAGTCCCGCAACGAGCGCAACCCTTATCCTTTGTTGCCAGCGGTTCGGCCGGGAACTCAAAGGAGACTGCCAGTGATAAACTGGAGGAAGGTGGGGATGACGTCAAGTCATCATGGCCCTTACGAGTAGGGCTACACACGTGCTACAATGGCATATACAAAGAGAAGCGACCTCGCGAGAGCAAGCGGACCTCATAAAGTATGTCGTAGTCCGGATTGGAGTCTGCAACTCGACTCCATGAAGTCGGAATCGCTAGTAATCGTAGATCAGAATGCTACGGTGAATACGTTCCCGGGCCTTGTACACACCGCCCGTCACACCATGGGAGTGGGTTGCAAAAGAAGTAGGTAGCTTAACCTTCGGGAGGGCGCTTACCACTTTGTGATTCATGACTGGGGTGAAGTCGTAACAAGGTAACCGTAGGGGAACCTGCGGTTGGATCACCTCCTTACCTAAAGATATTGCTTCGAGTGGCGTGCTCACACAGATTGTCTGATGAAAAAGTAACGAGCAAAAGCGTCATAAAAGTACGGTGTCGTGTCCCCTTCGTCTAGAGGCCTAGGACACCGCCCTTTCACGGCGGTAACAGGGGTTCGAATCCCCTAGGGGACGCCAAGCTTCCGACCCACCCGGTGAAAGCGGCGGTCTTCAGTATCTGACGATACACCATATCTTAAAGATGACTTTCGAGTCATGTTTAAGATATTGCTCTTTAACAATCTGGAACAAGCTGAAAATTGAAACATGACGGCTGAAATTCATTCCTCCGTAGAAGTACCGGAATGAAGAGTAACCTGTCATAGAGTCTCTCAAATGTTTGCAACTTGAACGATGGAAACATCTTCGGGTTGTGAGGTTAAGTGACTAAGCGTACACGGTGGATGCCTAGGCAGTCAGAGGCGATGAAGGGCGTGCTAATCTGCGAAAAGCGTCGGTAAGGTGATATGAACCGTTATAACCGGCGATACCCGAATGGGGAAACCCAGTGTGTTTCGACACACTATCATGTCATGAATACATAGTGGCATGAGGCGAACCGGGGGAACTGAAACATCTAAGTACCCCGAGGAAAAGAAATCAACCGAGATTCCCCCAGTAGCGGCGAGCGAACGGGGAGGAGCCCAGAACCTGAATCGGCTTGTGTGTTAGTGGAAGCGTCTGGAAAGTCGCGCAGCAAAGGGTGATAGCCCCGTACACTAAAATGCACAGGTCGTGAGTTCGATGAGTAGGGCGGGACACGTGACATCCTGTCTGAATATGGGGGGACCATCCTCCAAGGCTAAATACTCCTGACTGACCGATAGTGAACCAGTACCGTGAGGGAAAGGCGAAAAGAACCCCGGCGAGGGGAGTGAAATAGAACCTGAAACCGTGTACGTACAAGCAGTGGGAGCACCTTCGTGGTGTGACTGCGTACCTTTTGTATAATGGGTCAGCGACTTATATTTTGTAGCAAGGTTAACCGTATAGGGGAGCCGTAGGGAAACCGAGTCTTAACTGGGCGAATAGTTGCAAGGTATAGACCCGAAACCCGGTGATCTAGCCATGGGCAGGTTGAAGGTTGGGTAACACTAACTGGAGGACCGAACCGACTAATGTTGAAAAATTAGCGGATGACTTGTGGCTGGGGGTGAAAGGCCAATCAAACCGGGAGATAGCTGGTTCTCCCCGAAAGCTATTTAGGTAGCGCCTCGTGAACTCATCTTCGGGGGTAGAGCACTGTTTCGGCTAGGGGGCCATCCCGGCTTACCAAACCGATGCAAACTCCGAATACCGAAGAATGTTATCACGGGAGACACACGGCGGGTGCTAACGTCCGTCGTGAAGAGGGAAACAACCCAGACCGCCAGCTAAGGTCCCAAAGTCATGGTTAAGTGGGAAACGATGTGGGAAGGCACAGACAGCCAGGATGTTGGCTTAGAAGCAGCCATCATTTAAAGAAAGCGTAATAGCTCACTGGTCGAGTCGGCCTGCGCGGAAGATGTAACGGGGCTAAACCATGCACCGAAGCTGCGGCAGCGACGCTTAGGCGTTGTTGGGTAGGGGAGCGTTCTGTAAGCCGTTGAAGGTGGCCTGTGAGGGTTGCTGGAGGTATCAGAAGTGCGAATGCTGACATAAGTAACGATAAAGCGGGTGAAAAGCCCGCTCGCCGGAAGACCAAGGGTTCCTGTCCAACGTTAATCGGGGCAGGGTGAGTCGACCCCTAAGGCGAGGCTGAAAAGCGTAGTCGATGGGAAACAGGTTAATATTCCTGTACTTGGTGTTACTGCGAAGGGGGGACGGAGAAGGCTAGGCTAGCCGGGCGACGGTTGTCCCGGTTTAAGCGTGTAGGGGGTGTGACCTGGTAAATCCGGTTACATACTAACCCTGAGGCGTGATGACGATGCACTACGGTGCAGAAGTAGTTGATGCCCTGCTTCCAGGAAAAGCCTCTAAGCATCAGGTAACATTGAATCGTACCCCAAACCGACACAGGTGGTCAGGTAGAGAATACCAAGGCGCTTGAGAGAACTCGGGTGAAGGAACTAGGCAAAATGGTGCCGTAACTTCGGGAGAAGGCACGCTGGCATGTAGGTGAAGTCCCTCGCGGATGGAGCTGAAGCCAGTCGAAGATACCAGCTGGCTGCAACTGTTTAATAAAAACACAGCACTGTGCAAACACGAAAGTGGACGTATACGGTGTGACGCCTGCCCGGTGCTGGAAGGTTAATTGATGGGGTCAGCCGCAAGGCGAAGCTCTTGATCGAAGCCCCAGTAAACGGCGGCCGTAACTATAACGGTCCTAAGGTAGCGAAATTCCTTGTCGGGTAAGTTCCGACCTGCACGAATGGCGTAATGATGGCCAGGCTGTCTCCACCCGAGACTCAGTGAAATTGAACTCGCTGTGAAGATGCAGTGTACCCGCGGCAAGACGGAAAGACCCCGTGAACCTTTACTATAGCTTGACACTGAACATTGAGCCTTGATGTGTAGGATAGGTGGGAGGCTTTGAAGCGTGGACGCCAGTCTGCGTGGAGCCATCCTTGAAATACCACCCTTTAATGTTTGATGTTCTAACTCGGCCCCGTGATCCGGGGTGAGGACAGTGTCTGGTGGGTAGTTTGACTGGGGCGGTCTCCTCCCAAAGAGTAACGGAGGAGCACGAAGGTTAGCTAATCACGGTCGGACATCGTGAGGTTAGTGCAAAGGCATAAGCTAGCTTGACTGCGAGAGTGACGGCTCGAGCAGGTACGAAAGTAGGTCTTAGTGATCCGGTGGTTCTGAATGGAAGGGCCATCGCTCAACGGATAAAAGGTACTCCGGGGATAACAGGCTGATACCGCCCAAGAGTTCATATCGACGGCGGTGTTTGGCACCTCGATGTCGGCTCATCACATCCTGGGGCTGAAGTAGGTCCCAAGGGTATGGCTGTTCGCCATTTAAAGTGGTACGCGAGCTGGGTTTAGAACGTCGTGAGACAGTTCGGTCCCTATCTGCCGTGGGCGTTGGAAGATTGAGAGGGGTTGCTCCTAGTACGAGAGGACCGGAGTGAACGCACCACTGGTGTTCGGGTTGTCATGCCAATGGCATTGCCCGGTAGCTAAGTGCGGAAAAGATAAGCGCTGAAAGCATCTAAGCGCGAAACTTGCCTCAAGATGAGTCTTCCCTGGGACTTTAAGTCCCCTGAAGGAACGTTTAAGACTAAGACGTTGATAGGCTGGGTGTGTAAGTGCAGCGATGCATTGAGCTAACCAGTACTAATGATCCGTGAGGCTTAACCTTACAACACCGAAGGTGTTTTAGAGACGAAGAGATTTTCAGCGAAGTTCCGAGATTGGTTCTGATGGCGACACGAAAGTGAAGCGGTTGGAATGAAACGAATTTGCCTGGCGGCAATAGCGCGGTGGTCCCACCTGACCCCATGCCGAACTCAGAAGTGAAACGCCGTAGCGCCGATGGTAGTGTGGGGTCTCCCCATGCGAGAGTAGGACACTGCCAGGCATCAAATAAACGTTATCAGCGTGACGACTGGTAATGCGCAAATCGCAGAGCGCGATATTGCCGGCATCGAAAGATGCAACGTAAAAGAATCGGTGGAGCGGTAGTTCAGTTGGTTAGAATACCTGCCTGTCACGCAGGGGGTCGCGGGTTCGAGCCCCGTCCGTTCCGCCACTTAATTGATAAGCCCTGAGTCTCTGACTCAGGGCTTTTTCATATGCAAAATTCATAAAGCCTCGTCGAATTTGTCGCCGTTCCTGCCGCTTTCCTCAATATTGTTGCCTGTTGATCAAAAGTCTTATGCCGAACCTGGCGTTTTTGCTCACTAAAAATATTGCCATACTCTCTCGCATCGTTATTTATCCACTAATGAGAGAGTAAATATTGTGAGCATCCCTGCATTTGGTTTAGGTACTTTCCGCCTTCAGGATCAGGTAGTTATCGACTCAGTGAGCACAGCTCTGGAATTGGGCTATCGGGCTATCGATACCGCACAGATCTATGAAAACGAAGCGGCCGTCGGCCAGGCTATCGCCGCTAGCGGTGTGCCGCGTGACGAGTTGTTCATCACGACCAAGATCTGGATCGCGAATCTGGCTAAGGGCGCCTTAATTCCCAGTCTGCGAGACAGCTTGGCCAAGCTGCAGACCCCGTATGTCGATCTGACGCTGATTCACTGGCCATCGCCAAATGATGAGGTGCCTGTCGCAGAGTTTATGGCTGAACTGCTGGAAGCCAAGCGATTGGGGCTGACCCGTCAGATTGGTGTATCTAACTTCACCATCGATCTGATGCAGCAGGCGATTGATGCGGTTGGCGCCGATCAGATTGCGACTAATCAGATCGAACTGTCACCGTTCTTGCAGAATGAAAAAGTGGTGGCGTTCGCACGGCAACATGGTATCGCCATCACCTCTTATATGACGCTGGCGTATGGCAAAGCGTTGCAGGATGAGACGATCAAAAGCATTGCCGCCCGTCACAATGCGACGCCGGCACAGGTGGTTCTGGCTTGGGCGTTGAAACTGGGCTACGCGGTGATCCCTTCTTCGACCAAGCGCGAAAACCTGGAAAGCAACCTGTTAGCGCAGCAACTGACGCTGAGTGACGAAGATATGGCGCAGATTGCGGCGCTTGAAAGCAACGGCCGATTGGTCAGCCCGGAAGGCCTGGCACCCAACTGGGACTAATCTTCAGATATGAAGACCTCAGGCGCCCCAAGAGGGCGCCTTTTTATTGCTTTAGCCGCTCGCTGATAAAATCGATAAAGCTGCGCAGGCGGTTACTGACAGCGCTATCGCTGTAGTACACCGCGTTGATCGGCATTTCGAGTGGCAGCGTGTCTCCTACCAGAAGGGGAACCAGGTTCCCGCGTTTGACGTCTTCATCACTCATAAAGTCCGACAGGCAGGCGATGCCGTTGCCGTGCAGGCACAGGTGACGCTGGGTTTCACCGCTGTTGGTGGTCAGCCCCGGAACGATCTCCAGTTGTCGACCATCGGCACAGGTCAGCGGCCAGCGGTTCAGATTGGGCAGATCGTTAAAGCCGATGCAGCAATGGTGCTCCAGGTCGGCTACCGTCTTTGGCGCGCCATATTGCGCCAGGTAGGCGGGGGAGGCCAGGATGCGTCGATAGCTGGCCATCAGCTTGCGCGCTTTCAGCGTAGAGTCCGTCAGCTCGCCGACGCGGATTGCGATATCCACTTTTCGTTCGATCAAATTGATGAAGTTTTCCGAAGAGACCAGCGATAGCGACATTTCCGGATAGCGTTCACGAAACTCGGCGACCAGCGGCGTCAACAGATGCAAGACGACCGGCGTTGCGGCATCGACGCGCAGCAGCCCCTGCGGGCGTTGACGGCTTTCCATCAACGCATTTTCCGCTGCGGCCATATCGCTCAACACTTTCTGCACCTGCCGAAAGTAGTTTTCGCCTTCCTGGGTCAGACTGATTTGGCGTGTCGTGCGGTTGAGCAGGGTTACCCCCAGCTTGCTCTCCAGCTTTTTTACCGTTCGACTGACCACGGAGTTGGCCTGCTGCAGGCGCTCGGCCGCCCGGCTGAAGCTGCCGCTTTCCACTACGGTGACGAAGGTGATAAGCTCGTCCGAATTCGCTTTCATTTTTGCTCCAAAGGCAAACTCTGTTCTAAATTTTTAGCGATTTCGTCATTTAAACACGTCGGAGCATCGTCGTCACCCACAGGAATCTGATTGCGCATATTCCTGTTTCCCCGTCTGCATTTTGCTGGCCCTTTCGCATTTTTCACCTCTGCTGCATCACCTTTACACTGCTATACCCTCAGAAGATTGAAATCGCCGCAGGCGGCCCCTATAACTGAAAAGGTTATGCCTGTAAAAGCCATGCCCTCTGTGCGGGGCAGGCGTATAATCAATTCACCGTTGGCGAAGTCTTCATCGCCAGTTTCATGCTAATGGGTTATAGGCGAATCGCGTGCCGAAACGAACTTATGCAATGAGGTATGTTGCAGGCCAGCCAGTTGAGCGAATCTTTCCTGGCGCCGTTAATCAGCCGTTGCCGCCAGGGGCGGCGCTGCCGACGACCGGCGCCTTGCGCGTTATGGTGTGGAATATTTTCAAACAGCAGCGAGCCGACTGGCTTTCGGTGCTGAAAAACCATGGCAAAGATGCGCAGCTGGTGCTGTTGCAAGAAGCGCAAACTACGCCGGAGCTGGTGAGCTACGCTACCGCCAACTATCTGGCGGCCGATCAGGTGCCGGCCTTTGTGTTGCCGCAGCACCCTTCCGGCGTGATGACGCTGGCGGCCGCTCATCCGGTTTACTGCTGCCCGCTGCGCGAGCGAGAGCCGCTGCTGCGGCTGTCCAAGTCGGCCCTGATCACCGTTTATCCGCTGTATAACGGCGAGCTGTTGATGGTGGTGAACATCCATGCGGTGAACTTTAGTCTGGGAGTCGACGTCTACAGCAAGCAGCTGGGGCCGATCGGCGAGCAGATCGCCAGCCACCGGGGGCCGGTGATCATGGCCGGGGACTTCAACGCCTGGAGCCGCAAACGTATCAATGCCTTGTATGACTTTGCCGGTGAGATGGCGCTGCGCGAAGTGAGCTTCGCCGACGATCACCGCCGTAAGGCTTTTGGCCGCCCGCTGGACTTTGTGTTTTATCGCAATCTTGGGGTCGTAGAGGCGTCGGTACTGGTGACCAGCGCGTCGGATCACAATCCGCTGTTGGTGGAGTTCCACCCGGAAAAAGATTCTCCCGACTGGTGAATCGCAGGCAATAAAAAAGCACCCCGAAGGGTGCTTTTTTTGTGCCGGAAACTTAGGTGTCCGGCGTCAGCTTGTTGCCGACAAACAGGGTTAACTTCAGACCGGGTTGAAGGCTGTTGCCTTTACCGAGCGTTGAATTCCAACGCATCACGTCGTTAATATCGACGCCGTGACGACGTGCGATACTGGCAAGCGAATCACCTTTACGAACCTGATAGGTAATACTGCTGTTACCGCCAGTATTGCTGGCCACTTGCAGGGTTTGCCCAACTTTTATGGCGCTCTTGGCGCGTAAGTTGTTCCAACTCTGCAAATCGCTGGTCTTAACGTTCAGCCGCTTGGCAATGCCCGATAAGGTGTCGCCGGAGCGCACTTTATATGAACTGCCACCGGTCAAACCGCTGTTCTTCGCCAACTGCGTCGTTGGCTGAGTCACGGCGATCTGGCCATCGGCCAGCGAGTCTTTCAGTTGCTCGGCATGCCCTTTGGGAACCATGATGTAATGGGGCCCGTTGGGTGCCGTAACGCCTTTTTTGTAGCCTGGGTTATACGCTTTCATCTTGGTGACTGAAAGCCCCGCCATCTCAGCCGCCTGAGTCAGCTGGATCTGCTGCCCGACATCGATACGCGCCAGCGCACGGGTTTCATCCGTTTTCGGGAGTTTCACGCCGTACTTCTTGCTGTTCTTGATGATGTCGCTCAGCGCCAGCATTTTCGGGACATAGATTGACGTTTCACGCGGAAGCGACAATGCCCAGAAATTGGTTGGCTTACCTTGGCGTTTGTTTGCCTTCACCGCTTGCATCACGCGGCCTTCACCACTGTTATAGGCGGCTACGGTCAGTAACCAGTCGCCGTTAAACATACGGTTCAAGCGCTGCATCATGTTAAGCGCAGCGGTTGTCGAGGCGACGACATCGCGTCGACCGTCATACCACTGATTGTTTTTCAAACCATAATTGCGACCCGTTTGCGGCACGATTTGCCATAGCCCTGCGGCGTTGGCACTTGACGTGGCGTGGGGGTCAAAAGCGCTCTCCACTATGGGTAGCAGTACCAGTTCCATCGGCATATTACGTTTCTTAATCTGCCCGACTATCCAGTACATGTACGGCTCTGCCCGTAATGTTACATCGTGGAGATAGCTCTTACTTTTTAAGTACTTTCTTTTCTGATCACGGATCCGGGAATTTTCCGGAACCTCCATCTTCAGCTCGTCGCTAATGAAGTTCCACAGGTCCTGTTGCGCGGCGGGACTGTTGTTATCCAACCACCGCGCCGAGCTCGCTCGGCCATTTGCTGTGTACTCTCCTGCTTCACCATCTTGACCAGCCGAAGACAAACTCTGTGCATGCTGTTCTGGCGCCGGTGCGTCCTGCCTGGACGACTGGCAACCCACTAGCAAGACTGAGGCGAGAAATATCGCTTTAGCCTTCATGTGTGTGTCAATGTAGTTGCTTAAAAGACGAGCAATAATACTTTGCTTCGCTAAATAACACAACTAAAAGCTTAGAAGTTATCTTTCCGCAGGCGTAATTCGGAAAAAACTGAATGAAGGCTTTCCGGTGGTGAATTAAAGCCTAATTTCTTTTGTAAATCAGCGTCATGGCAACGTAAAAACAGGTTAATTTTGCGCTCTAATTGCAATGTGGTTGGCACGCTGGCTTGGCCTTTTGCCCTTAACGCTTCAACATGTTGTTGATATGTTTCAATCTCTCGATCTTCCGGCAAAATAGCCCGCGCAAACTTAAGATTTGAAAGAGTATATTCATGCGCGCAGCAAATTAAGGTGTTATCGGGAAGTTGCGCGAGTTGTTGAAATGAGTCGTACATTTGTTTGGCGCTGCCTTCAAACAGCCTGCCGCAGCCGGCGGAGAAAATTGTGTCGCCGCAGAACAGATAAGGGGCACTATAGAATGCCACATGGCCCAACGTATGGCCGGGGACGGCGATAGTCTTGTATTGGCAGCCATCGATGGCAAAGGTGTCGCCGTCGCGTACGATGTGGTTGGCGCCTTTGTCCGCGGTTTCTTGCGGCCCATAGACAGCCAGGCCGGGATATTGCGCCACGATCTGCGCTACACCGCCGACGTGATCGTGATGATGGTGGGTCAGCAGGATCGCCGCCGGCGTCAGCTGCAGGCGCTGCAGCGCTTCGAGCACCGGCTGCGCCTCACCCGGATCGACGATAATGCAGCGCCCCTGCCGGTCATCCAATAACCAAATGTAATTGTCCTGGAAGGCGGGAATGCTGATAAGATTCATGGTGTACCTCTCGTTGGCAACGGCTTGAAAGAAGATAATAAATCATGAAACCAGCCCATACTCTACAAAAGCTCACCGGCCCGCAGTCCTGGGCGGAGCTGCCGTGGGGGGAATATTATCGTGAAGCCCTCGAGCGGCAGTTGCAACCCTGGTGGCCAAAGCTGTTTGGTTTCCATCTGCTGAAGATGGGCATGCTCAGCGCCGAGCTGGCCACGGATAAATGCGCGATTTCCCATCAGGTCAACGTAGGGTTGGAGGGGGAAGGGCTGCAGGTGATCGCCGATGCTTATCAACTGCCGTTTGCCGCCAAGTCGGTGGATGCCTGCCTGTTGGCGCATACGCTGTCCTATGCGGACGATCCGCACCGCATGCTGCGTGAAGTAGACAGGGTGTTGATCGACGATGGCTGGTTGGTTATCAGCAGCTTCAATCCGTTCAGCCTGCTGGGATTGGGCAAACTGGTGCCCGGATTGCGTCGCCGCCAGCCCTATGTCAGCCGCATGTTTACCCAGATGCGGCTGCTGGATTGGCTCAGCCTGCTGAATTATGAGGTGTTGTACCAGGCGCGTTTTCACGTGCTGCCATGGCACCGCAAGGGCGGCAAGTTTTTATGCACTCATTTGCCGGCGCTGGGCTGCATGAGCGTGATTGTGGCGCGCAAACGCACCTTGCCGCTGACGCCCACGCCGATGAAACTGGGGGCGAGAAAACCTTCTCTCAGCCGCGCGGTGGGCGCGACCAAGAGCTATCGCAAACTGCCTTAGGCTTCCGGTTGGTAACCGACGTCTTCCTGCGTCGGCTTACCGGCCGCTTCGCGCGCCAGCACGTCACAACGTTCGTTCTCCGGGTGGCCGGCGTGGCCCTTGACCCATTCCCATTTCACCTCGTGGCGCTGAATGGCCAGATCCAACCGCTGCCACAGATCGACATTTTTGACCGGCTTCTTGTCGGCGGTTTTCCAGCCGCGCTTCTTCCAGTTATGGATCCAGCTGGTGATGCCCTGGCGCACATACTGGCTGTCGGTGCTGAGCGTCACGGCGCAGGGCACGGTCAGCGCTTCCAGCGCCACGATCGCCGCCATCATTTCCATGCGGTTATTGGTGGTCAGACGAAAACCCTCGCTGAAGGTTTTTTCCGTCTGCTTATAGCGTAATATCGCGCCGTAGCCACCGGGGCCGGGGTTGCCAAGGCAGGAGCCGTCGGTGAAAATTTCTACCTGTTTGAGCATCTCTGGTAGACTCTTCCTATCAGTTTTATAAAAGCCAAGTCTGACATAAACGAGCGCTGTGAGCACTGCAATATGATCTCTACAACCACCAGACAGATTGTCCTCGATACCGAAACCACCGGTATGAACAAGCTTGGGGTGCACTACGAAGGGCACCGCATCATCGAAATCGGTGCGGTGGAGGTGATTAACCGCCGCCTGACCGGGCGCAATTTCCACGTTTACATCAAGCCGGACAGGCTGGTGGATCCGGAAGCCTACGGCGTACACGGCATCAGCGACGACTTCCTGGCCGACAAGCCGACCTTCGATCAGGTTGCCGAGGAATTCCTCGACTTTATCCGCGGCGGCGAACTGGTGATCCATAACGCGGCGTTCGATATCGGCTTTATGGATCACGAATTCCGCATGCTGCAGCAGGGCATCCCGAAGACAGAGACCTTCTGCACCATCACCGACAGCCTGCTGATGGCGCGCCGCCTGTTCCCGGGCAAGCGCAACAACCTCGATGCCTTGTGCAGCCGTTATGAGATAGACAACAGCAAGCGTACGCTGCACGGCGCATTGCTCGATGCCGAGATCCTGGCGGAAGTCTATCTGGCGATGACCGGCGGTCAGACCTCGATAGCCTTCCAGATGGAGGGGGATACCCAGCAAAACGACGCCGCGCAAGAGATTCAGCGCATTGTCCGCCCGGCGACCGCGATGAAAGTGGTCTACGCCAGCGACGAAGAAGTGAAGGCGCACGAGGCGCGTCTGGATCTGGTGGCGAAGAAGGGCGGCAGCTGCCTGTGGCGCGGAGCGCCGGCCGAATAACGGCGTTTTTGCGTGAAAAAACCTCAGCGGATGAACCTTCGTTGAAAAACTGTGCAAACGGTTCATTTGGTGAGAAAAAGGCGTTGACGGAACCGAAAGGCGTCCGTAATATGCGCCTCGTTCCCCCGCAAGAGGGAATGGCGCGGAGCGGTAGTTCAGTTGGTTAGAATACCTGCCTGTCACGCAGGGGGTCGCGGGTTCGAGCCCCGTCCGTTCCGCCACTATTCAGAAGCCCTGAGTTAGCGATAACTCAGGGCTTCGTCGTTTCTGCTCTCTGAAAAACGGTGCGGCTCAATGAACGGGGCCGGCAGACCGGCCCCTTATCCTCAGAATAACACCGAGTAGTTCAAGCCGAAGGTGCGTCCACGGCCTTTATAGCTGTACAGCTCAGGCGAACCGTAGGTTGGGCTGTACAGTATCGGCGCGCGTTGGCCCCAAACGGTGGTGTACTCCTTGTCCAGCAGGTTTTCCACGCTGAAGCTGATTTTCCCCACCGGCAGGGCATAGCTGCCGAGGAAATCGAGGGTGTTGTAGCCATCGATCTTGCGGCCCTGAGTGGAATTGACCTTGGTGTAATCACCGTCGTCCGACACGTCGAAGGTCTGCTGCGACTGTAAGCGCAGATTCCAGTCGCCCGGCGCCCAGCCGACATAGGCGGTGACTTTCGATGGGCTGGCGGTATCCACCACCAGCTTCTTCCATTCGCCGTTGACCTTGGTTTCGGAACGGATAACGTTGAAGTTGGTGCCGGCGCTCCAGTCGCTGTCTTCAAAGAAATAATCCACCGCGCCTTCTACCCCGTAGATGCGGCGCTTATCCGCATTGACGTTGATGGTCATGTCGGTTTTGTTGATGGCGATGCTCTTGTCGGACAGCGAGTAGTAGGCGGCGATTTGCGTGCGCAGGTTATCGCCGGTATAGCGCCAGCCCAGCTCGTAAGCATTGACCTTGATGCCTTCCAGCCTGGAATCGCCGACGTTAACGCTTTTCAGCAGCTGGTAGTGGCCGCCGTTCAGCGCGTAGGTGCCGTTGCCGTAATACTTGCCCGGATCCGGGATCTCGAAGCCCTGAGAGAAGTTGAACCAGGTTTGCTGGCGCTCGGTCAGGTGCGCCAACAGGCCGGCGTTGAACAGCGCATTGTTGTAGTCGGTTTTCCCTCCCGGAATGGCGTCGGCGGAGGCGGCGGCGCCGGTAGCGATCGCCTGCTGCTGGTTATAGCCGACGAAGTCGTCGATTTTGTTTTCGGTGTACTGGTAACGCACGCCGCCGCTCAGGGTGAAGATCGGGTTGATGTCGTAACTGGCCTGCAGGAACGACGCCAGATTGCTGGTGGTATAGCTCGGGTAGCGGCCGGTGCTGTAGGCGTTCTCCAGCGTCATGCCGCCGGACTGTTGCGCCTTCGCCAGGTTAAAGAACTGTTGGTTGGCGTTGAAGCTCTCATGCTCGGCGTCGATGCCGTAAGTCAGCGTCAGCGCGTCGACAGGTTTG
Source organism: Serratia sarumanii (assembly GCF_029962605.1). NCBI lineage: Bacteria > Pseudomonadati > Pseudomonadota > Gammaproteobacteria > Enterobacterales > Yersiniaceae > Serratia > Serratia sarumanii. The sequence continues at coordinate 882,270 of NZ_CP124750.1, forward strand.
CTGTTTAACGTCAGTTTGCCGCCGTAGAAGTCGGTTTTTTGCTGCGAGGCGCCAATGCTGCTGACGTAATAGTTCGGCGCTTTGCCCGCCAGCGTCGGGAACGGGTAGAAGGTCAGGGTTTCGTCGCGGTAGTAGACCTGCGCCACCAGATCCTGGCCGAGGAAATCGGTGTTGGAATATTGCAGGTTGATCAGATGGCGTTCGGTGCCGGGGATGCGGTCGGAATCTAAGCTACCGCTGTTGTAGGCCTTGGCGTTGCCGGTCACCGCCGCGAAGTTTTTTCCCAGGAACAGGCCGTGGTCGCCGTCGGACTGGCTTTTGTAGTATTGGGTGGTCAGCTGCAACTGTTGATGATCGTCGATGTTGAGGGTGCCGGTGCCCATCACATCGAGGCGATCGGAATACTGCAGGCCGGTTTGGGTGTTGTCGATCAGCACCTCGTTGCCTTTGCCGTCATACCAGCCGCCGTAGCGCTGGTAAGAAACGGACAGGCGCCCCGAGGCGTTGTCGTTGCCGCCGCTGACCGCCGCCGCCACGTTCTCGTCGTGATCGTTATGGCCGCCAAAGCCGGTTTTACCGCCGATCTGCAACTCGACCTGCTGTTCCGGTTGCCCCTTTTTGGTGACGATGTTGATCAGGCCGCCGGTGCTGCCGCCTCCGTACAGCGAAGTCGCGCCGGAAATCACCTCAATATGATCGATATTGAATGGATCGATCGAATCCAGCTGGCGGCTGTCGCTGCGCGATGAATTCAGGCGTACGCCGTCGATCATCACCATCATCGAACGGCCGCGCATATTCATGCCATAGTTGGTGCGGCCCTGGCCGCTGACGTCCATGCCGGGGATCAGCTGCGCCAACATGTCCTTGATCTCTTTGCCGCCCTGGACCTGCTGTTCGATCTCCTGGCTTTCGATGACCCAAGTGGTCTGCGCCATTTCCGCCACGCTGCGGTGCGAACGGCTGGCGGAGACCACCAACTGCTCTTCGTTGCTGGTTTTCTGATCTTCTGCCCAAGCCGCCGGCGCAAGCATTGCCAGCAGACAAGGGTTCAATACCCAAAGGTGTTTGCGTTTCATCGTTATTTCCCAGGTGATTTTGTTATTACTCTATTTTTGAGAATGCTTCTTTTATCAATAACGTTTCTTGTTATCAATAAAATCATGATATGATTTTTTGCGATACATTAACGTAATTAATTAGTTTTATTAACATTTTACCCGCTGCGCGATCGAGCACCCCACGCCGTCAACACGGCAGCCGATCGGCCATACGCGCAAGCGACAGCGTTGCCGGAGAATCGAGAACATGTCCGCCAGCTACAGAATTTTTGATATCACCCTGAAAAGCAAAACGCTGATTTCACCTTCGCTGGTGCGCTGCGTGTTTGAAGGTGCGGATATTCATCGGATGAAGCTTGAAGCGCCGGATCAGCGCATCAAACTGTTGTTCCCGGCGGCGGACGGCCAGAGCCCGCAGTTGGCCAACGGCCCGGATTGGTACGGCGATTACATGGCGATCCCCAAAGAACAACGGCCGGTGATGCGCACCTATACGCTGCGTGCGCTGCGCCGTGAGCAGAATCAGATGGACGTCGAATTCGTGCTGCATGGTGTGAACGGCCCGGCTTCCGCCTGGGCGACCCACGCCGAGCCGGGTGACGCCATTCAGACGGTCGCGCCCAACGGCGAGTTCGGCGGCGACAGCGGCGGCTACGAATGGGCGCCGCCGGCGCAGTTGCAGCAGGCGCTGTTGATCGCCGATGAGACGGCGGTGCCGGCGGCGATGGGCATTCTGGAGCAGCTGGCGCAGCAGGCCAATCCGCCGCGGGTGCAGGCGTTCTTCGAAGTGCCGGTGGCGGGGGATTGCCTGGATTTGGCCCGTTTCCCGTTCGCCGAGGTTTACTGGCTGCCGCGTGACGTGGGCCGCCAACTGGCGCATGGCACACTGCTGGTGGAAGCGGTGCGCCAGCGGGTCGATATCCCCGCTTCGGCGTGCGCGCAGGCGCAGTCCCTGGCGGAAAGCAGCCTGAGCGATGAGGTGCTTTGGGAGCGGGCGGCCGGCGGTAACGCTTTTTATGCCTGGGTGGCGGCCGAGTCTTCCACGGTGAAAACGCTGCGGCGTTATCTGATCGGCGAACGCGATCTGGATCGCGCTACCGTCAACTTCATGGCCTATTGGTGCTGAACGCGCGGCCCTTTTTCGGCATTGACGCTGGAGCAGGGCATGCCGCTGCGATTCCCCACCAACGAATAATCGCTTGCCAGCGGGTAGTTCGACCGTGTTATGTTCCGCTGAAACGAAGGTTACAGCGAGAACGATAATGCAACGGTTCGACGAACGCCTGCGCCGCGACTACCCACAGCTGACGCCGCAGGAGCAGCGGGTGGCCGACTTCATCTTCGATCACTATGACGATTTGATCGGTTACAACAGCGCCGAGCTGGCGCGTCTGAGCGGCGTTTCCAAAGCCACGGTCAGCCGCTTGTTCAAACGGCTGGGCTACCCCAACTACCGCGCCATGCGCGATGAGCTGCGCACCCTGCGCCAAAGCGGCATGCCGCTGGCCGACAGCCGCGATGCGGTGCAGGGCGATACGCTGTTGGCGCGGCACTGTAAGCAGGAAATGGCCAACCTCACCCGCTGGGTAAAGCAGATCGATGCGGTACAGTTCAGCGCGGCGATCGCCGCACTGGCGCAGGCGCGAAGCGTGATGCTGCTGGGGCTGCGCAACAGCTATCCGGTGGCGATGCACCTGCGCCAGCAGCTGATGCAGGTGCGGGAGCAGGTGCTGCTGGCGCCGCAGCCGGGGCAAACGCTGGCGGAAGATCTGGCGGGGCTGACGCCGCAGGACATGGCGGTGGTGGTGGCGTTCCGTCGCCGGCCGCGCCAGATAAAGGCGCTGCTGGCGCTGTTGCAAAGCCGCGGGGTGCCGACGCTGCTGATCTGCGAACCGCAGGCGCAGGCGTTGTTCCCACTGGCCAACTGGCACTTGACCGTGCCGCTCGACAGCGTGTCGGCGTTCGACAGCTATGCCGCCGCCATGAGCCTGGCCAGCCTGCTCAGCAATGCGTTGCTGCATGAGCAGCTGGCGCAGGGGCGGCAGCGCATTCATCACGTCGCCGAACTGTTCCAGGCGCTGGACGAACTGGAGCTGCGTTAAGCGCGGCAGGTCATTTCCCTTCCTTCACCCTCCGCCGTTTAAGGCGGATCGGTCACCTCATTGTGTTACTTTGGTTTCATTAATTGATCATAAGAATCTTTTGTTTCAACTGAATCCCTATCGGGAGTAGGCTGTTGGGCAGCAAACAAACGTCATGTCGACGCTGACGGCATAACTCAATAACTTACTAAGCTGACAGGGAATGAACATGTTGGATATCTCGCAATTCGATCAGATTAACCCACCGGCGCGTCTGCTGATGGGGCCGGGGCCGATCAACGCCGATCCGCGCGTGCTGCGCGCCATGTCGAGTCAGCTGATCGGCCAGTACGATCCGGCGATGACCGGTTACATGAATCAGGTTATGGCGCTGTATCGTGCGCTGTTCCGCACCGAAAACCGCTGGACGATGCTGGTGGACGGCACCTCGCGCGCCGGTATCGAGGCGCTGCTGGTTTCCGCCATTCGGCCGGGCGATAAGGTGCTGGTGCCGGTCTTCGGCCGTTTCGGGCATCTGCTGTGCGAGATTGCCCGCCGCTGCCGCGCCGAGGTGCACACGATTGAGGCGCCGTGGGGCGAGGTGTTCAGCGCCGATCGCATCGAAGACGCGATTAAGCGAGTGCGCCCGCGCCTGCTGCTGACGGTGCAGGGCGATACCTCCACCACCATGCTGCAGCCGCTGCATGAGCTGGGCGATATCTGCCGCCGCCACGGCGTGTTGTTCTACACCGACGCGACGGCTTCCTTCGGCGGCAATCCGCTGGAGACCGATGCCTGGGGGCTGGATGCGGTCTCCGCCGGGCTGCAGAAGTGCCTGGGCGGCCCCTCCGGCAGCTCGCCGGTCACTCTCAGCCCGCAGTTTGAAGAGATTGTGCGCCGCCGTAAATGCGTGGAGGCGGGGATCCGCACCGCCGAGCATGCCGACGGCGACGACGAGATGATTTACTCCAACTATTTCGACATCGGCATGATCATGGATTATTGGGGACCGGAACGCCTGAATCACCATACCGAAGCCACCAGCATGTTGTTCGCAGCGCGCGAATGTGCGCGGGTGATCCTTGAAGAAGGGCTGGATCAGGCCATCGCCCGCCACCGGCTGCATGGCGCGGCGATGCTGGCGGGCATCCGGGGCATGGGGCTGGCGGTGTTCGGCGATCTCGAACACCGCATGAATAACGTGCTCAGCGTGATGATCCCGCCGCAGGTGCACGGCGAACAGGTGCGGCAGATGATGTTGAACGACTTCGCCATCGAAATCGGCACCTCGTTCGGCCCGCTGCAGGGCAAGATCTGGCGCATCGGCACCATGGGCTACAACGCGCGCAAGGATTGCGTGCTGCAAACGCTGGCGGCACTGGAGGCGGTGTTGAACCGGTTGGGCTTCGCCACGCAACAGGGGGAGGCCCTCCAGGCGGCCTGGGACCTGTACGATGCAGGACGGCTTGAATGACGCCGCTGGAGGCGCAGCAGGCTGCCGCACGGGTGATGGCGCGCTGTGACGAGCTGGCGGCGATCAGCGCGGAGCCCGGTAAATTGACGCGTCTTTATCTGTCTGCGGAACATCGGCGCGCCAACGCTCTGGTGGGTGAATGGATGCGCGAGAGTGGCATGCAGGTTTGGCAGGACAGCGTCGGTAATATCTGCGGCCGTTATGAAGGGCTCACGCCCGCTGCCCCTGCGCTGCTGCTCGGTTCGCATCTGGACACGGTGCGCAATGCCGGGCGCTATGACGGCATGCTCGGCGTGCTCACGGCGCTGGAAACGGTGACGCACTATTACCGCCAGGGGCGCCGTTTGCCGCTGGCGCTGGAGGTGATCGGTTTTGCCGACGAAGAGGGCGCGCGCTTTGGCGTCACGCTGCTCGGCAGCCGCGGGCTGACCGGCCAATGGCCGCAGGAGTGGCTGGCGCAGACGGATGCCGACGGGGTGAGCATCGCGCAGGCCATGCGCGACTTTGGGCTGGATCCGGCGGCGATCGCACAGGCGCGTCGCGCGCCAAACGAAATTCGCGCCTATCTCGAATTGCATATCGAACAGGGGCCGTGCCTGGAGGCAGCCGACCTGGCGCTGGGCGTGGTGACGGCGATCAATGGCGCGCGCCGGCTTACCTGCACTTTCAGCGGTGAAGCGGGCCACGCCGGCACGGTGCCTATGGTGCAGCGCAAAGACGCGTTGGCGGCCGCGGCGGAATGGATAACGGCGGTCGAAACTCTGACCCGCGCCGCCGATCCGCATTTGGTGGCCACCGTGGGGTGTATTGAATGCCTGCCGGGCGCGGTCAACGTGATCCCCGGCGAAGTGCGATTGACGCTCGACGTGCGCGGCCCGCAGGATGCACAACTGGCGGCGCTGTTGACGGCGTTGCTGGCGCAGGCGCAGGCGATCTGCGCGCGCCGCGGCGTGCGCTTCGCCAGCGAGGAGTTTTACCGCATTGACGCCACCGCCTGCGATAGCGATCTGCGGCAATGCTGGCAGGCGGCCGTCGAGCAGGTACAGGGGCGGAGCCTGGCGCTGCCGAGCGGCGCCGGGCACGACGCCATCGCCGTGGCGGCGCACTGGCCGGTCGGCATGCTGTTCGTGCGTTGCGCCGGCGGCGTCAGCCATCATCCGGCCGAAGCGGTGCGGCAGGCGGACGTGGCGCTGGCGATCCAGGCCTATTGCCTGACGATCGCCGGCTGGGAGAAGGGGGAGTCAGTCTAAACGCAGAAAGCTGTCGGCGTCGCGCCAGGCCGGGAAGGCGCTGCGGTAACTCTGCAGGGTTTCCAGCGACAGCTCGGCGTCCAGCCGCGTGGCCGCGCCTGGCTCCGCATCCGCCAGGATCTCGCCCTGAGGGCTGATGATCAGGCTGTCGCCGCTGTAGTTCAGGCCGTTGGGATCGTCGCCCACCCGGTTGCAACCCGCTACATACACCTGGTTTTCTATCGCCCGCGCCGCCAGCAGCGTTTGCCAATGGTGACTGCGCGGCGCCGGCCAGTTGGCGACGTACAACGCCAGATCGTAATCCTGCTGATAGCGCGCCCAAACCGGGAAACGCAGGTCGTAGCAGATCTGCGGCAGGATGCGCCAGCCGCGCCATTCGAAGATTTCACGCCGGTTGCCGGCTTGGTAGTGCAGGTGTTCGCCGGCCATGCGGAACAGGTGGCGTTTGTCATAGGCATGCACCTGGCCACCCGGCTCCACCAGCAGGAAACGGTTGACCGCGCCCTCGTCGGTTTTCAGCGCCACGCTGCCGCCGATTAACGCGTGGCTTTTCACCGCCCAACCGTGCAGCCAGCCGATCACCTGCTGTTCGGGCAGGGCGCTCTCGCCGGCATCCATGGCGAAGCCGGTGGTGAACATCTCCGGCAAGACGATGAGATCGCGGCCGGCGATCGGCGCCAGCAACGCGTCGAAGGCGGCCAGATTGGCGAGGCCGTCGCGCCAGACCAAAGGTTGCTGCAACAGGGTAATTTTTAAAGTCGACATAACCGCTCCGCAGCTGCATCCAGCGTGGCGTCCTGTTTAGCGAAGCACAGCCGGATCAATTTATGGGGGAAAGGATCGGCACAGAAGACCGACAGCGGAATGGCCGCCACGCCCACGTGCTCGGTTAACCAATGGCAGAACGCCACATCGTCCAGATCGGAGATGGCGCCGTAGTCCGCCAGCAAGAAGTATGTACCCGCGCAGGGTAAAATTTCCAGTCGGCTGCTCGCCAGCGCCTGCACAAAGCGGTCGCGTTTGGCGCGATAGAACGCCGGCAGCTGTCGCCAGTGCTCCGGCTCGGCGCGCAGGCTATCCGCCAGCGCCAGCTGGGCCGGGGTATTGACCGAAAAGGTCAGGTATTGATGCACTTTGCGCACCTCGGCGCTCAGCGCGGCGGATGCCACGCAATAGCCCACTTTCCAACCGGTCATGTGGAAGGTTTTACCGAAAGAGGACACCGCGATCGCGCGTTGGCGCAGCTGCGGGTGGGCCAGCACGCTGGCGTGGCCGCCTTTGGCGAAGCAGATGTGTTCGTAAACCTCGTCGCTGAGCACGTAGATTTCGCGTTCGGCGATAGCGTGCCACAGCTGCTGCATGTCTTCCGCCTGCCAAGCGGTGGCGGACGGGTTGTGCGGCGTGTTGACGATCACCAGGCGGGTGCGCGGCGACAGCGCGGCGGCGAACGCTGGCCAATCCACGGCAAACGCGGGCGGCTGCAGGGCGATGCGTTTGAGTATGCCGCCGGCCAACGTCACCGCCGGCGCATAGCTGTCGTAGCTGGGATCGAAACAGACCACCTCGTCGCCGGGGCGCACCAGCGCGCTGATGGCGGCGAACAGCGCTTCGGTGGCGCCGGCGGTGACAGTCACTTCGCTGCCTGCGTCCGGCTGCCAGCCATACAGCTCGGCGGTTTTGTCGGCGATGGCTTCGCGCAGCGGCGCCACGCCGGTCATCGGCGCATATTGGTTGGCGCCCTGGGCGACGTGCCAGGCCAAGCGTTCTTTCAGGTAGTCCGGGCCGTCGAAATCGGGGAAGCCCTGCGACAGGTTGATCGCCTGGTGCTGCTGCGCCAGCGCGCTCATCTGGGTAAAGATGGTGGTGCCCAGCGAGGGCAGTTTGCTTTCGGGAATCAATGCGGAAGTGCTCATAGCGGGTGAATACTCCTGGCGCTTATATTGCCGTCAATATAACACGATGCTAGTATTTGGCAATCAAGACGCTTAGATGGCTAAATGCGAAAAGGTGCTTAGCCCGCCACGCGGCAGGCCAAGCCTCATCTGCCGGCCGCCTTACCGAACGGGAAACGATAATAATGACGGAGAATCCGCAACTTACCGCATTGCTGGCGGCCTGCCACTGGATTGGCAACAAAGGCTGGTGCCCGGCGACCGGCGGCAACATGTCGCTGCGCCTGGACGAACGTCAGTGCCTGGTCACCGAGTCCGGCAAAGACAAGGGTAGCCTGAGCGCCGCCGATTTTCTGCGGGTGGATATTGCCGACAATCATGTGCCGAGCGGCCGCACGCCGTCGGCGGAGACCGGGCTGCATACGCTGCTCTATCGCCTGTCTGCGCATATCGGCGCGGTGCTGCATACTCATTCCGTCAACGCTACCGTCCTGTCGCGGGTGGAACGCGGCGATGCGCTGGTGCTGCAGGGGTACGAAATGCAGAAGTCGCTGGCCGGCCAGCGCAGCCACCTGGACAGCGTGGCGATCCCCATATTCGACAACGATCAGGATATCCCTCGGCTGGCGGCGCGCGTGGCGGCCTATGCCGAGGCCACGCCGCTGCAATACGGCTTTCTGGTGCGCGGCCACGGTCTGTATTGCTGGGGAAGCCAGGTGGCGGAAGCTCGCCGCCATCTTGAAGGGCTGGAATTCTTGTTCCAGTGTGAACTGCAACGCCGTTTACTGGAGGCGAAATGATCCGCGCTATCGTGACCGATATTGAAGGCACCACCAGCGATATTCGCTTTGTGCATCAGGTACTGTTTCCCTACGCCCGCGAACGGCTGGCGGATTTTGTGCGCCGCCATGCCGCTGAGAGCGAAGTCGCCGCACCGCTGGCGGCGCTGCGCGCTGAAATTGGCCAACCGCAGGCCGATCTCGACGTGCTGATCGCCGCGCTGTACCGCTTTATGGATGAAGACCGCAAATCCACCGCACTCAAAGCGCTGCAGGGCATCATCTGGCGCAGTGGCTACCGCGAGGGTGATTTCCGCGGGCATCTGTATCCGGAAGTCGCCGGGCAGTTGGCCGCCTGGCAGCGGCAAGGGGTGAAGCTCTACGTCTATTCCTCCGGTTCGGTGGAGGCGCAGAAGCTGCTGTTCGGCCACAGCGACGCGGGCGATCTGCAGCCGCTGTTCAGTGGCTATTTCGATACGCACGTCGGCGCCAAGCGTGAAACCGCGTCGTACCGCAACATCGCGCAGGCTATCGGCATCGCGCCCGACGAGCTGCTGTTTTTGTCCGACATCCGCCAGGAGCTGGATGCGGCGCAGGCCGCCGGCTGGCATACCTGCCAGCTGATCCGCGATGAGGCGTACGTGCAGAGCCGACATCCGCAGGTTAACCGTTTTGATCGCATCGATTTAGGGGAGTTCGTCTCATGAGTGGATTGACCATTTTCAGCGATACAGCGCCGCAGCAGCCGCTGTGGCAGAGCCGCGATGCGCAGGAGATCCAGCGGCAGTTGGCGCAGATCGGCGTGCGCTTTGAGCGCTGGCAAGCGGATCGCGAGCTGGGCGACAACCCGCAGCCGGAGGCGGTGATCGCCGCCTACCAGCATGAGATAGACCGACTGGTGGCGGAAAAGGGTTACCAGAGCTGGGACGTGATCAGCATGCGGCCGGACCATGAGCAGCGCCAGGCACTGCGTGAAAAATTCCTGTCCGAACATACGCACGGCGAAGATGAAGTACGCTTTTTCGTCGAAGGCGCAGGGCTGTTTTGCCTGCATCTGGACGGCAAGATCTTCCAGATCCTGTGCGAAAAGAACGATCTGATCTCGGTGCCGGCCAACATCCGGCACTGGTTCGATATGGGATCGGCCCCGCATTTCACCGCGATCCGGGTGTTCGACAACCCGGAAGGCTGGGTGGCGCATTTCACCGGCGACAAGATCGCCGATGCTTATCCGCGTTTGGACTGAGTGCCGATGGGCGGGCGTTAACCCAACGCCCGCTGGAAAATCCCCGCTTCAACCTGCTGCGGCGTAATCACGCCGCTGTCGAATATCCATCCGCTGATGAGCTTCGCCGGCGTGACGTCGAACGCCGGATTGTAGACCGGCGCATCGTTCGGCGCCCACTGGCAGGCGCCGAAGCTACCTGAAACGCCGGTGACTTCGGCCGCCGCGCGCTGCTCGATCGGGATGGCTGCGCCGTCCGGGCAGTGCGGATCGTGGGTGGTGTGCGGGGCGGCCACGTAGAACGGGATGCCGTGATAGTGCGCCAGCACCGCCAAGCTGTAGGTGCCAATCTTGTTGGCGACGTCGCCGTTGGCGGCGATGCGATCCGCGCCGACCCATACCGCATCGACCTGGCCCTGCGCCATCAGGCTGGCGGCCATCGAATCGCAGATCAGGCGATAGGGAATGCCCAGCTCGCCCAATTCCCAGGCGGTCAGACGGCCGCCCTGCAGCAGCGGCCGGGTTTCATCGACCCATACCTGTTGCACTTTGCCCTGCCGGTGGGCGCGCAGCAGCACGCCGATGGCGGTGCCGACGCCGGCGGTGGCCAATCCGCCGGTATTGCAGTGGGTCAGCAGGCGGCTGCCGGGCTTGACCAGCCCAGCGCCGTGATCGGCGATGCGATCGCACAATCGGCGATCTTCTTCCACCAACCGCAGCGCTTCGTTCACCATCGCCGGCGCCCAGTCAGGCTCCGCCAGCGCCAGCTTCATGCGATCCAGATTATTCATCAGGTTGACCGCCGTCGGGCGGGCGGCGCGCAGCGTGTGCAGCGCCTGTTCCAGCTCGGCGCGCGGCAGACCGCGTTCCGCCAGCAGCGCCAGCAGCAGGCTGGCGGACAGCCCGATCAGCGGCGCGCCGCGCACCCGCAGGCTGTGAATGTGCCCGACCAGTTCCTCCACGCTGTCGCAGGCGCGCCACCGCTTTTCCTGCGGCAGGGCTTGCTGATCGAGGATCCAAAGGCGGTTGTCCTGCAGGGTCAAGCTGGTGGTGTTAAGCGCTTGCATCGGCGGTTAATTCCTTGTTGCGTGGTTATTGCATCTGAAACGCTATTCTGCCAACATGACTTCCAGATGTATAGACGTCCAAATGCTTTTACGTCTAAATAAACAGAATCGCTGGGGTCAGTGAGAGAGAACAGAGGGGTTGGGGAATGTCGCTTTATCGTACGTTTACGGCTGCCGATGCCGTTGAATATGCCCGCCAATACGGGCAGGTGGCCGATCCGCAGGCGCTGGTGAGCGCCGACGAGATCGGTGACGGCAACCTGAACCTGGTGTTCAAGATCCGCGATCGCGAAGGCGTGAGCCGGGTGATCGTCAAACAGGCGCTGCCCTACGTGCGCTGCGTGGGCGAATCCTGGCCGCTGACGCTGGATCGGGCGCGCATCGAAGCGGAAACGCTGCGGGTTCACGGCGGTTTCTGCCCGCGGCATACGGTAAAAGTCTTGCATCACGATCCCGAATTGGCGGTGATGGTGCAGGAAGATCTCTCCGATCATCGCATCTGGCGCAGTGAGCTGGTGCAGGGCAACTATCACCCGCTGGCGGCCGGGCAGTTGGCGGAATACCTGGCGCAGACGCTGTTCCACACCTCCGATTTTTATCAGTCGGCGCAGCAGAAGAAGGCGGAGGTCAGACGTTTCACTAACCCCGAACTGTGCCAGATCACCGAAGACCTGTTCTTTACCGATCCCTATACCGACCATGAGCGCAATCAGTTCGAGGTGGCGCTGTTGCCGCAGGTGCAGGCGCTGCGCGAGGATGCGCCGCTGAAGTTGGCGGTCGCCGGCCTGAAACATCGCTTCCTCAGCAAGGCGGAGGCGCTGTTGCACGGCGATATTCACAGCGGTTCGATCTTCGTGGCGGAAGGCCGGTTGAAAGCGATCGACGCCGAATTCGGCTTCTACGGCCCGATCGGTTTCGATATCGGTACTGCGTTAGGCAACCTGCTGCTCAACTATTGCGGGCTGCCGGGGCTGTTCGGGCCGCGCGACGCCGCCGCCGGGCGCGAGCAGCGCCTGCAGGATGTGCGCGAGCTGTGGCTGATCTTCGCCGATCGCTTTTTGGCGTTGTGCCATCAGCAAAGCCGGGATGCGGCGCTGGCGACGCCGGGTTACGCCGAGCTGTTCCTGCAACAGGTCTGGACCGATGCGGTCGGGTACTGCGGCACCGAACTGATTCGGCGCACCATCGGCCTGGCGCACGTCGCCGATCTGGACAGCATCGCCGACGCCGATATGCGCCTCGACTGTCAGCGCCATGCGCTGGGATTGGGGCGCACGCTGATCGTCAATGCGCCGCAGATCGAGCATATTGACGCGCTGTTGGCGCGCATTCGTCAGCAGGGCTGAAAAGGCGGGTGCTCGTGGATCTTGCCTGACACCATCAGCCAACGGGCGGGGCGAACCCCGCCGTTGGGTTGCCTTACCGTTCGGATTCGTAAGCCAAAGTGGCCGCAACCTCCGAGTCTCCCAGCCTGATGCGCAGTTCGCACAGCGAACCGCGGGTTAGCCAGATGAACGCGATCAGCGTCATACAGACGATCACCAGCTTAAGTACGACCCGTTTTTGCTGCATTTTTGACCTCCCTATCCTTGCCTTGCGGCGGGTAAGAGGCTAACCTGATGTTGTTGGGCATCAGAGTGGCCTCGGGTTGATAATATCGACTCGGGGCCTTTCTCTTTCTCTCCTTTGCCAAGGCTCCGGACAGAAAGATCCAGAGCACCCGCTGCGCAGTCTACTCGAACTTCCTTCCCGTGAAATCCGCCGCTGCGCCAACCTGCGGCGCGGTGCGCAGTTTGTCATGAAAGCAAAAGAAAAAGGGGCGATGATGATCGCCCCTTGGATGCGTGAAGTTCGAATTGGCGCTAAGCCGCTTCGGTCTGCTGTTGGCGCTTAGACTGCGCCGCCGGCTTTTCCGGCTTGGCGGCCGCCAGCGCATCCGGCGCAAAGTCGTCCACGTTGATGGAGCGCAGGCGGCTCTCTTCGGCTTTCACCAGAATTCTCGCTTCATCGGCGCTGATCTTGCCTTCTTCCAGCGCGCGCTCCGCCAAACGATCCAGGCGGGTGAACGGCAGATTTTTGCCGGCCGCCTTGCACAGACGCTCGTGAATCGGCTCGGCGGCCATCACGTCGGCCAGCGCCGCTTCCAGCAGGCCGATTGGGTTATGCTCGCTCGGCGTCAGGTACTGACCGCGCCCCAGACGGCTGCGGGTGGCGGAAGGCACCTGCAGGATCTTGGCCAACTGGTGATCCAGACGGTCGGACGGTGCGGTATGCACGCGGCCAAACGGGAAGACCACGAAGCGCAGCGCGCCGGCGATAAAGCGGTTCGGGAAGTTGCGCAGCAGGTCATCCAGCGCCTGTTCGGCTTTATGCAGGCTGTCTTGCACGCCCCAATGCACCAGCGGCAGATCTTCTTTCTGACGGCCTTCGTCGTCAAAGCGTTTCAGCACGGCGGAAGCCAAATACATCTGGCTGAGGATGTCCCCCAGGCGAGCGGAGATGCGCTCGCGGCGCTTCAGGCTGCCGCCCAGCACGCCCATGGAAACGTCCGACAGCAACGCCAGGTTGGCGCTCAGGCGGTTCAACTGCTGATAGTAACGACGGGTCGCGTCCTTGGTCGGCGTGGCGCTGGTGCGGCCGTTGGTCAGGCCCAGCCAGAAGCTGCGTACCTTGTTGCTGCCGACGTGGCCCAGATGGCCGAACAGCGATTTATCGAAGGCGTTCAGATCGTTGCTCTGCGCCGCCGCCATTTCATCCAGCACATAAGGATGGCAGCGGATCGCGCCCTGGCCGAAGATCATCATGGTGCGGGTCAGGATGTTCGCGCCTTCCACCGTGATGGCGATCGGTGCGCCCTGATAGGCGCGAGCCAGGAAGTTGGATTCGCCCAGCATGATGCCTTTACCGCCGGCGATGTCCATGGCGTCAACGATCGACTGCTGGCCGCGGTGCGTACAGTGGTATTTGACGATGGCCGACAGCACGGCCGGCTTCTCGCCCTGCACCAGCGCATAGGTGATCAGCGAAGCGGCGGCGTCCATCACATAGGTGTTGCCGGCGATGCGCGCCAACGGCTCTTCGATGCCTTCCATCTTGCCGATGGAGATCTTGAACTGACGGCGAATGTGCGCGTAGGCGCCGGTCGCCAGGGCGATGGATTTCAGGCTGCCGGTAGAGTTGGACGGCAGGGTGATACCGCGACCTACCGACAGACACTCAACCAGCATCCGCCAGCCCTGGCCGGCCATTTTCGGGCCGCCGATAATGTAATCGATCGGGACGAACACGTCGGTGCCGCGGGTCGGGCCGTTCTGGAACGGCACGTTCAGCGGGAAGTGGCGGTTGCCGATTTCCACGCCCGGCGTGCTGGTCGGGATCAGCGCGCAGGTGATGCCCGGGGATTCGTTGTCGCTCAGCAGGCGGTTCGGGTCATGCAGTTTGAACGCCAGGCCCAGTACGGTGGCGACCGGCGCCAGCGTGATGTAGCGCTTGTTCCAGGTCAGGCGCATGCCCAGCACCTGCTTGCCTTGCCATTCGCCCATGCACACGGTGCCCACGTCCGGAATGGCGCCGGCATCGGAACCCGCTTCCGGGCTGGTCAGCGCGAAGCAAGGGATCTCGTCGCCGCGCGCCAGGCCCGGCAGATAGTGGTTTTTCTGTTCTTCGGTACCGTAGTGCTGCAGCAGTTCGCCCGGGCCGAGGGAGTTCGGCACGCCGACGGTGATCGCCAGGATGCCGGAAACGCCGGCCAGTTTTTGCAGCACCATCGCCTGAGCATAAGGAGAGAATTCCAGACCGCCGTACTCTTTCTTGATGATCATCGCGAAGAAACGGTGTTCTTTCAGGTATGCCCAGAGTTCAGGCGGCAGATCGGCCAGTTCGTGGGTGATCTGGAAGTCGTTGGCCATGCGGCAGGCTTCTTCCACCGGGCCGTCGATAAACGCCTGCTCTTCTTCCGTCAGGCGCGGTTTCGGGTAGCTGTGCAGCTTGTTCCAGTCCGGCGCGCCGCGGAACAGATCGCCTTCCCACCAGGTGGTGCCGGCGTCGATCGCTTCCTTCTCGGTGGTGGACATCGGCGGCATCACCTTGCGGAAGGCGCGCAGCGCCGGCGCGGAGAGCAGGGAACGGCGCACAGAGGAAAGGTTCAGCGGCAGCAGCACGATAGCCAGCGGCAGCAACAGCCAGAAGCTCCACAGGCCGATCGCACCCATGGCGGCGGTGTACGCCACCAGGATCAGGCTGCTGAGGGTAAGGTTCACTCGGTGGTAGAACACCACGCCGAGGAGAGCCAAGAAAACGACGATACTAAGAACCATCATAAGAAGCTCCGAAGTAGTAAGAGGTCTGACCTGTTGTGTGTATGTAATAGGTTTTAGTACAAGGCAGAATTTTTATCAATGCGTTTACAGTTTAATTACAACTCAGGTCACAAACTGACAGCACCAATCATCAAAAACCTCTCCGCTTCCTTAACCGGCGCGCTGTTTGGCTGAGAATGCTTCTCGCTGTTTCCGCGATCCGGTACACTGCGGAGCGGAAGATTTGACGATAACAAGAGGTTCCTCATGTACCACGACCTTATTCGCAGTGAACTGAACGAAGCGGCTGATACCCTGGCGAAATTTATCAATGACGACGCCAACATCGACGCCATCCAACGCGCCGCGGTGCTGCTGGCGGATTCCTTCAAAGCCGGCGGTAAAGTGATTTCCTGCGGCAACGGCGGATCCCATTGCGACGCGATGCACTTCGCCGAAGAGCTGACCGGCCGCTACCGTGAAAACCGCCCGGGCTACCCGGCGATTGCCATCTCGGACGTGAGTCACCTGTCCTGCGTCAGCAACGACTTCGGCTATGAGTACGTGTTCTCTCGCTATGTGGAAGCGGTAGGCCGCGAAGGCGACGTGCTGCTGGGCATTTCCACCTCCGGTAATTCCGGCAACATCATCAAGGCCATCGATGCGGCGCGCGCCAAGGGGATGAAAGTGATCACCCTGACCGGCAAGGACGGCGGCAAGATGGCGGGTTCAGCCGATGTGGAAATTCGCGTGCCGCACTTCGGCTACGCCGACCGCATTCAGGAAATCCACATTAAAGCGATTCACATCTTGATTCAGCTGATCGAAAAAGAGATGGTTAAGGCTTGATAGCCTGCGGGGAGCTGCGGCTCCCCATGAATAAGACGGCGGGCGCCGCATGCTGCGCCCGCACAGCCTGTGTCAGTGTGGTTAAGGAGTGCTGGCGATGTGTGAACTGCTCGGGATGAGCGCAAACGTACCGACCGATATCTGCTTCAGCTTTACCGGCCTGGTACAGCGCGGCGGCCGCACCGGGCCGCATAAGGATGGCTGGGGCATTACCTTCTATGAAGGGAACGGCTGCCGCACATTCAAGGATCCGCAGCCGAGCTTCAACTCGCCGATCGCCCGCCTGGTGCAGGACTATCCGATCAAATCCTGCGCGGTGGTGTCCCATATTCGCCAGGCCAATCGCGGCGAAGTGGCGCTGGAAAACACCCACCCGTTCACCCGCGAACTGTGGGGCCGCAACTGGACCTACGCGCACAACGGCCAATTGAAAGGCTATCGTCAGCTGGATACCGGCACGTTTCGCCCGGTCGGCCAGACCGACAGCGAATACGCGTTCTGCTGGCTGCTGCATCAACTGGCGCTGAAATACCCGCGCACCCCGAGCCAATGGCCGGCGGTTTTCCGCTATATCGGCCTGTTGGCGAGCCAGCTGCGCAAGAAGGGGGTGTTCAACATGCTGTTGTCGGACGGGCGCTTCGTGATGGCCTATTGTTCCACCAACCTGTATTGGATCACGCGCCGCGCGCCGTTCGGCAAGGCGACGCTGCTCGATCAGGATGTGGAAATCGATTTTCAGCAGCAGACCACACCGAACGATGTGGTCACGGTGATCGCAACCCAACCGCTGACCGCCAACGAAACCTGGCACAAGATTGAGCCAGGCGAGTTCGCGTTATTTCACTTCGGTGAGCGGCTTGTTCTGAGCGAAGGGATTGGTGTTGGGCGTTGGGCTGGCTGACGCGTACTGCGTCATCATGCCGCCGCTGCTCATCAGCGGTTGACCCAAGACGTACTGGCCATTGACCACGCCCATTGTCGG
This sequence comes from Serratia sarumanii, assembly GCF_029962605.1. Lineage (NCBI taxonomy): Bacteria > Pseudomonadati > Pseudomonadota > Gammaproteobacteria > Enterobacterales > Yersiniaceae > Serratia > Serratia sarumanii. The sequence continues at coordinate 899,228 of NZ_CP124750.1, forward strand.
CGGCTGGTGGTTCTTCGCGAAGTAATCGTAGCCCGGCTTCAGCTGGCGCCAGAAGGCGATATAGCTGGATGACGCATGGCGCTTGAGGTTTTGCTCGGTCATGCGGAACGGGTAAATGCTGATGTTGACGCGGCTTTGGCCATAGGCGAAGGCGGCTTCGACGTAGCGATAGATCTCGTCCATATAGGTGTTGGTCATCGCGTAACAGCCGATCGATTTACATTCGCCGTGGATCATCAGATAAGCGCCGGAATAGCCCTGCGACTTATCGTAATCATTAGGGAAACCGATATTGATCGCCCGATAATACTTGCTGTCGGGTTTCAGATGGCGCGCGTCAACGCTATAAAAGCCTTCCGGACTTTTAAAGTCGCCTTCACGGCGTTTAGGACCCAGCCCGCCGGAGAAATTACAGATCGGGAACGTGTTGACCAGGCGGAATTCATTGCCCATTTTGGCATACAATTCCAGCTTGCGTTCCTCTTTGAAGATCTGAATATAGACCGGCGAACCCAATAATTGCTGTTTAACTACCGGCGCTTCGGGTACCTGCTCGCTGGCGCTGCAGGCCGTGATCATCGGCATAGAAACAAGCATCGCAAACAACAGCGCGATTTTGCTCATTATTATTCCTGCTTATATTTATTTGCCGGCGCAATGACGTTGGTCGGCATGCCACTGATATTGTTTTTACTGCTGCAAAACACCGCCAGATTACCAGCGCGTTTATTTTTAGCAATACGTGATATGTATAAAAAAACGACAAAGCTCGATAAAAGTGAAATGACCGGCAGATTTTAACGATAAGTAGTGAAAAACAGGCGAAATTTAATTGCGTTTGCTTGACCCAAGTCACGACGGAACGCAGAACAATGTTGCGAACAATGTTAATATTCCCCCTTCAATTTAACGCGCTGTGGCGATTGAAGCGGCAGGAGTTATGGCATATAACCCGGCCATTTTGATGGTTATTTGGCTACAGGCCGTTAACATATCGACCGTCGCGCTAACAACGGAAAGGGGGAATCAAGGGAATGCGCGTTACCCCAGTTTTTCACTGCGAGAAAGTTCATGTTGGGCGTGCCGCCATGCGCACTGCCCGGCAATCCTGGCATCGTCAGCACCCGCCTCTGGGGCCGGGCAGACGTGTAAACCAAACTACATCGTATAAATCCTATGATTAAGATCAGAAAAGGGTTAGATCTGCCGATAGCCGGAGCCCCGGTTCAGGCGATCCAAGACGGCCCGAACATTCAGCATGTTGCCCTGCTTGGGGAAGAGTATGTCGGAATGCGTCCCTCCATGCTGGTGCAGGAAGGCGATACCGTTAAGAAAGGCCAGGCGTTGTTCGAAGATAAGAAAAACCCCGGGGTTTTCTTCACGGCTCCCGCCAGCGGCCGCATCGCCGCGATTAACCGCGGCGAGCGGCGCGTATTGCAATCGGTGGTGATTGCGCTGGAAAACGGCGGCGATGACCAGCTCGAGTTTGCGCATTACCCGCTGGGTGAACTGGCCCAGTTGCCGCGCGAACAGGTCGAGAGCGAACTGATCGCCAGCGGCCTGTGGACCGCGCTGCGCACCCGTCCGTTCAGCAAAACGCCGAGCCCCGGCAGCGAACCGCGCGCCATTTTCGTCACCGCGATGGATACCCGGCCGTTGGCCGCCGATCCGCAGGTGATCATCGCCGAGCAGCAGACGGCGTTCAACGCCGGGCTGGTGGTGTTGGCGCGCCTGACGGCGGGCAAGGTGCACGTATGCCACGCCGCCGGCGCCTCCGTTGGCCAGCAGAGCGGCCCGCAGATCGCCTACAGCGAATTCACCGGCCCGCATCCCGCCGGGCTGGTGGGCACCCACATTCACTTCCTCGAACCGGTTAGCCTGAAGAAAACCGTTTGGCACATCGGCTATCAGGACGTCATCGCCATCGGCACGCTGTTCACCACCGGTCAGCTCGATACCCGCCGGGTCGTGGCGCTGGCCGGGCCGCAGGTGGCGCAGCCGGCGCTGCTGCGCACCCGCCTGGGGGCCAGCCTCGAGGAACTGACCGCCGGCCGCCTGAAAGACGGCGAGAACCGGGTGATCTCCGGTTCGGTGCTGAACGGCATGCACGCCACCGGGCCGAACGCCTGGCTCGGCCGCTTCCACTCGCAGGTGTCGGTGCTGGAAGAAGGGCGCGACAAAGAGCTGTTCGGTTGGATCGTGCCTTCGCCGAACAAGTTCTCCATTACCCGCACCACGCTGGGCCACTTCCTGAAGAACAAACTGTTCGCCTTCTCGACCACCACTAACGGCGGCGAACGCGCCATGGTGCCGATCGGCAACTACGAGCGGGTGATGCCGCTGGATATTTTGCCGACGCTGCTGCTGCGCGATCTGCTGGCGGGCGACAGCGACAGCGCGCAGGCGCTGGGCTGTCTGGAGCTGGACGAGGAAGATCTGGCGCTGTGCACCTTCGTTTGCCCCGGCAAGTATGAGTACGCGCCGGTGCTGCGCGAGGTGCTGACCAAGATTGAGCAGGAAGGATAACCGATGGGCCTGAAGAATTATTTTGAGAAGATAGAGCATCACTTCACGCCGGGCGGCAAACTGGAAAAGTGGTACCCGCTGTATGAAGCGACCACCACGGTGTTTTACACCCCCGGCACGGTGACGCGCGGCGCTTCGCACGTGCGCGACGCCATCGATTTGAAACGCATGATGATCCTGGTGTGGCTGGCGGTGTTCCCGGCGATGTTCTGGGGCATGTACAACGTCGGCCAACAGGCGATCCCGGCGCTGCACCATCTGTACAGCGGCGACGAGCTGCAACAGGTGCTGGCGGGCGACTGGCATTATCGCCTGGCGCAGTGGCTCGGCGCCTCTCTGGCGGCCGACGCCGGCTGGGTCAGCAAGATGGTGCTGGGCGCCTGTTACTTCCTGCCGATCTACGCCGTGGTGTTTGTCGTCGGCGGCTTCTGGGAAGTGCTGTTCGCCATTATCCGCAAGCATGAGGTCAACGAAGGCTTCTTCGTCACCTCTATCCTGTTCGCGCTGATCGTGCCGCCGACCCTGCCGCTGTGGCAGGCCGCGCTGGGCATCACCTTCGGCGTGGTGGTGGCCAAAGAGATCTTCGGCGGCACCGGGCGCAACTTCCTCAACCCGGCGTTGGCCGGCCGCGCCTTCCTGTTCTTCGCCTACCCGGCGCAGATCTCCGGCGATCTGGTGTGGACTTCCGCGGACGGTTTCTCCGGCGCGACGCCGCTGGCGCAGTGGAGCGCAGGCGGGGCGCACAGCCTGAGCAACGTGGCCACCGGCCAGTCCATCAGCTGGATGGACGCCTTCCTCGGCAACATTCCCGGCTCCGTCGGTGAAGTCTCCACGCTGATGATCCTGATCGGCGGGGCGATTATCCTGTTCGGCCGCGTGGCTTCCTGGCGCATCGTCGCCGGCGTGATGCTCGGCATGGTGGCTTCCGCCCTGTTGTTCAACGCCATCGGTTCCGATACCAACCCGATGTTCGCCATGCCGTGGTACTGGCATCTGGTGCTGGGCGGTTTTGCCTTCGGCATGATCTTTATGGCGACCGACCCGGTTTCCGCCTCCTTCACCAACAAGGGGAAATGGTGGTACGGCATTCTGATCGGCGTGATGTGCGTGCTGATCCGGGTGGTCAACCCCGCCTATCCGGAAGGCATGATGCTGGCGATCCTGTTCGCCAACCTGTTCGCACCGCTGTTCGATTATCTGGTGGTGCAGGCCAACATCAAGCGGAGAAAAGCCCGTGGCGAATGAAGCGAAAAACGACGGCATCGGTAAAACGCTGCTGGTAGTGCTGCTGCTGTGTCTGGTGTGTTCAGTGGTGGTGGCGGGCTCCGCCGTCGGCCTGAAGTCCAAACAGCAGGAGCAAAAGCTGCTCGACAAGCAGCGCAATATTCTCGACGTAGCCGGCCTGTTGCAGCCGAAAATGGAGAGCGAGCAGGTCAAGCGCCTGTACAGCGAGCGCATCGAACCGCGCCTGGTGGATCTGAACAGCGGCGAGTTTGTCGCCGGCAAGGCGGCGGCGTTCGATCTGGGCGCCGCGCTGCGCGACGACGCCAAAAGCGTGGCGCTGGCGGCGGGCGACGATCCGGCCGGCATCAAGCGCCGCAGCAACCAGGCGGAAATCTACCTGGTGCGCGACGAAAGCGGCCAGGTGAACAAGATTGTGCTGCCGGTATACGGCACCGGTCTGTGGTCGATGATGTACGCCTTCGTGGCGCTGGATAACGACGGCAACACGGTCAAGGGCATCACCTACTACGACCAGGGGGAAACCCCGGGGCTGGGCGGCGAGGTCGAGAACCCGTCCTGGCGCCAGCAGTGGGTCGGCAAACAGCTGTTCGACGACAACGGCCAGCCGGCGATCCGCGTGGTGAAAGGCGGCGCGCGTCAAGGGGATGTGCATGGGGTGGACGGCCTGTCCGGCGCCACGCTGACCTCCAACGGCGTGCAGCATACGTTTGATTTCTGGTTGGGCGAGCACGGCTTCGGCCCGTTCCTGAAAAAAGTTCGTGAAGGAGCGCTGAAAAATGGCTGATTCCAAAGAGATAAAGCGGGTCCTGCTGGGGCCGCTGTTCGACAATAACCCGATCGCCCTGCAGGTGTTGGGCGTCTGTTCTGCGTTGGCGGTGACCACCAAGCTGGAGACGGCGGTGGTGATGACCATTGCGGTGACGCTGGTCACGGCGTTCTCCAGCTTCTTCATCTCGCTGATCCGTCACCATATTCCCAACAGCGTGCGCATTATCGTGCAGATGGCGATCATCGCCTCGCTGGTGATCGTGGTCGATCAGCTGCTGCGCGCCTACGCGTTCGAGATCTCCAAGCAGCTGTCGGTGTTCGTAGGCCTCATCATCACCAACTGTATCGTGATGGGGCGCGCCGAGGCTTACGCCATGAAGTCGCCGCCGATCGAGAGCTTTATGGACGGCATCGGCAACGGGCTGGGCTACGGGGTGATCCTGGTGCTGGTCGGTTTCCTGCGCGAGCTGATTGGTTCCGGCAAGCTGTTCGGCGTCCCGGTGCTGGAAACGGTGCAGAACGGCGGCTGGTTCCAGCCGAACGGCCTGTTCCTGCTGGCGCCGAGCGCGTTCTTCATCATCGGCCTGCTGATCTGGGTGCTGCGCACCCTGAAGCCGGCGCAGATCGAAAAGGAGTAAAGGCCGATGGAACACTATATCAGCCTGTTTGTGCGCGCGGTGTTCGTCGAGAACATGGCGCTGGCGTTCTTCCTCGGGATGTGTACCTTCCTGGCAGTCTCGAAGAAGGTCTCGACCGCCTTTGGCCTGGGCATCGCGGTGACCATCGTGCTCGGCATTTCGGTGCCGGTGAACAACCTGGTCTACAACCTGATCCTGCGCGACGGCGCGCTGGTGGAAGGCGTCGATCTGAGCTTCCTCAACTTCATCACCTTTATCGGCGTGATCGCGGCGCTGGTGCAGATTTTGGAGATGATCCTCGATCGCTTCTTCCCGTCGCTGTATAACGCGCTCGGCATCTTCCTGCCGCTCATCACCGTGAACTGCGCCATCTTCGGCGGCGTGTCCTTCATGGTGCAGCGCGACTACAACTTCGCCGAATCGGTGGTGTACGGCTTCGGCTCCGGCACCGGCTGGATGCTGGCTATCGTCGCCATGGCGGGGATCCGCGAGAAACTCAAGTATGCCAACGTGCCGGCGGGACTGCGCGGCCTGGGCATTACCTTTATCACCACCGGACTGATGGCGCTGGGCTTCATGTCCTTCTCCGGTGTTCAGTTGTAAAGGCGGGAAGAATTTATGGAAATTATTTTAGGTGTAGCAATGTTCACCACCATCGTGATGGTGCTGGTGTTGCTGATCCTGTTCGCCAAATCGAAGCTGGTGAACACCGGCGACATCGCGGTGGAGATCAACGGCGATCTGGATAAGAGCTTCCATGCGCCGGCGGGCGACAAGCTGCTCAACGTGCTCTCCAGCCAGGGGATCTTCGTCTCCTCGGCCTGCGGCGGCGGCGGTTCCTGCGGCCAGTGCCGGGTGGTGATCAAAGAGGGCGGCGGCGATATCCTGCCGACCGAGCTCTCGCACATCAACAAGCGCGAAGCGAAAGAGGGTTGCCGCCTGGCGTGCCAGGTGAACGTGAAGCAGAACCTGAAGATCGAGCTGCCGGAAGAGATCTTCGGCGTGAAGAAATGGGAGTGCGAGGTTATCTCCAACGATAACAAAGCCACCTTTATCAAAGAGCTGAAGCTGAAGATCCCCGATGGCGAAGACGTGCCGTTCCGCGCGGGCGGCTTCATCCAGATCGAAGCCCCGGCGCACGACATCAGCTACGCCGACTTCGACGTGCCGCAGGAGTATCGCGGCGACTGGGACAAGTTCAACCTGTTCCGCTACCGCTCGACGGTGAACGACACCACGGTGCGCGCCTACTCGATGGCCAACTACCCGGAAGAGAAGGGCATCATCATGCTCAACGTGCGTATCGCCACGCCGCCGCCGAACAACCCGGACGTGCCGCCGGGCATCATGTCTTCCTATATCTGGTCGCTGAAGCCGGGTGACAAGGTGACCATCTCCGGGCCGTTCGGCGAATTCTTCGCCAAGGAGACCGACGCCGAAATGATCTTCATCGGCGGCGGCGCGGGCATGGCGCCGATGCGTTCGCACATCTTCGATCAGCTCAAACGCCTGAACTCGAAGCGCAAGATCACTTTCTGGTACGGCGCGCGTTCGCTGCGCGAGATGTTCTATGAAGACGACTTCAACCAGCTGCAGGCGGAGAACGACAACTTCACCTGGCACGTGGCGCTGTCGGATCCGCAGCCGGAAGATAACTGGACCGGCTACACCGGCTTTATCCATAATGTTCTGCTGGAGAACTATCTGAGGAATCACCCGGCGCCGGAGGACTGCGAGTTTTACATGTGCGGGCCGCCGATGATGAACGCCGCGGTGATCAAGATGCTCAAAGATCTGGGCGTCGAAGACGAGAACATCATGCTGGATGACTTTGGTGGCTAAATGCGCGCATTGGCGATGAAGAACTGGCTGACGGGCGTGGCACTGAGCGCCACCCTGCTGCTGACCGGCTGCGGGCCGGAACAGGTGGATCTGACGGGTAAAACCATGGGCACCTCGTATTCGATCCGTTACGTGGCCGGCGACGATACGCCGTCGGCGCGCGAGATGCAGGCGGAGATCGACAAACGGCTGGAACAGGTGAACGACCAGATGTCCACCTACCGGCCGGACTCCGAGCTGAGCCGCTTCAACGCCAGCCGTGACATTGACCGGCCGTTCCCGGTTTCGCCGGCGACCGCCGAGGTGGTGCGCGAAGCGCTGCGCATCAACCGCGTGACCGATGGCGCGCTGGACGTGACCGTAGGGCCGCTGGTCAATCTGTGGGGCTTCGGCCCGGAAGGGCGGCCGGATAAAGTGCCGAGCGAGGCGGAGCTGGCGCACCGCCGCGCCTGGACCGGTGCCGACAAACTGGCGGTGCAGGGCAGCGCGCTGGTGAAAAGCATCCCCGAGCTGTATGTCGACCTGTCGTCGATCGCCAAAGGATACGGCGTGGACGTGGTGGCGGAGTATCTGCAATCGCAACACGTGCAAAATTACATGGTGGATATCGGCGGTGAAGTCCGCACCCGCGGGCGCAACGGCGAGCAAAAGCCGTGGCGCATCGCCATCGAGCGCCCGACCGCCGGTGCGCAGCAGCAGGCGCAGCTGGTGATCCAGCCAGGGGAGATGTCGATCGCCACCTCGGGTGACTATCGCAACTACTTCGAGCAGGACGGGGTGCGCTATTCGCACACCATCGATCCGATCACCGGCCGGCCGATCAACCACCGCCTGGTGTCGATCACCGTACTGAGCCCGACCTGTATGACCGCCGACGGCCTGTCCACCGGCCTGAACGTGATGGGGCCGGAGCGCGGCCTGGCGCTGGCCAATCTGCTCGGTATCCCGGTGTTCATGATCGTGAAAACCGCCGACGGGTTTGAGGAGCGTTATTCGGACGCGTTCAAACCCTACCTGAAAAAGAGTTCGTGAGGTTGCTATGTTGACGGTATTCGCCGCCACCTTCGTGTTGTTCCTACTGATCGTCGGCGGGATGTCGCTGGGTTACGTGTTCAAACGCAAAAGCCTGCAGGGCAGCTGCGGCGGCATCACCGCATTGGGGATGGAGAAAGTCTGCGACTGCCCGGAACCCTGCGATGCGCGCAAAAAGCGCGAAGCTAAAGCGGCACAGCGGCGCGAGCAGCTGGACAAGCACCGCATTCTGTAGCTGTAGCGAAAACCCGGCCTTGGCCGGGTTTTTTTATTTGGGGGAGGTATTTTATTTTGAATAGGTCAAGTTGCCGAGTGAACCTCCCACGAAACAGCACAACACTAAGCCAATCGCCAGCAACTCGAAGTTAGCCGACATCTGATCCTCGCCCTCAACGTGGCCAATAATCCAGTCTGAGAGAAAGGGAAAAGCCAGGAGCATGAGGCCGATACCTATTATCGCACCGGCAATAATTGCTGCTATCCGTTTCATATCACCTGCCAGAACCAGACTTCTTTTGATTTAAAGAAATCGCTAAAACGCCCATCGTAATCTTTAATCTTGCTCAGGATTAAATCGTAAGGTTGATACATCTCTCATTGTAGAATCATTCGGATCTTCCTGATAATTCTCAGCAGGTTAGTCTATTGACTCGGTTGGTTAAAATATCGTCTTATTAGGTTTCTTTTGGATTCAGGGAGTTCCAGGATGGGACAACAACAAGAAAGGATAAAACGGGCGTTAACGGTGGGTGAAATTAATTTGGCCCGTTCGGTGTTTGGCCGTTCAGTTTTCTATGAGAAGGTGTATGTCCACTGCGATAGCTATCTGCCGTTTGGATTGCAAGCCAGCAGAACGGCCATGGCGCCCAACGGAGAAATCTGGTTTAGACAAGCTTTGTATAAGGCTGACTTTTCCACGGCCGCCGCAGGTTTCCAGCATGTATTTATCCACGAAATGAGCCATGTCTGGCAGCATCAAAAAGGCATGTGGGTGAGAATCCGAGGGCTATTGAGTTGGGCTGCTGAATACAAATATCGACTCGATGGTAAACAGCTGTTGCATAACTACTCTATGGAACAGCAGGCTTCAATCATCGCTGATTATTGGTTCCTGAAGAAGTATGGTTACACTATCTGGCTGGGGGCGATTAACAATGGCGTCAATTTTCAGGGTGTAACGGATAAAACGATCGCCAGAAAATACGAATATGCGCTTTCTCAGTTTTTTAAGCAGAGGTAACAGGATGAACCGCATTATTTTGGCTGGAATGCTGACTTTGCTGCTCGCCGGCTGTATGCACATGAACGATCCGAGGCCAAAGAACTACGCGGCCAGCGTCACTGTGGTTGATAACCACGTTTGCGTGCGGGTTCAACCGGAAGGGGACGAGCGGTTGGCCGGCGTCATTATCGAAGAAATCGGCAACGCCAACGCTATCTTCGGCAAGAACTTCGCGGATAACGAGATGCCTGCGGTCACCGCGGCTACGTGTATTCCCGACGATAACTATAAATTCGAAGACGGGAAGTCTTACGGGGTATCGGTGACGCTGTTGTCGCGGGATAAACGAAGTAAAGGTATTGAGCCTGCTGCCCGGCTATTTGGGGCAGGGTTTAGTGTACGCAATGAAAATGGCATCATCCAGGTGGTTCCTGCTCACTAACGGATGTTTAAAGCCGGGGGCATAAGGTGGGTTTGTCGAACCGCCTTATGCCCTTGGCCGATGATTTATTTCGCCTTGCGGAAGCTTTTTGCCTCGGCCGGTGAGTTGACCATCACGCCGTCGGCGCCCAGCGCCAGCGCCTGCTGATAATCCTGCGGCGAGTTGACGCCGAACAGGATGATGTGCGCCGGGCCCTGCGAGCGGAAACAGTCCATCGACTCTTTATCCCAGGTCAGAAACGCCTTCGAACGCCCTTCGCCGAGGGTATATTTCTCCACCACTTCCACCTCGCGCTTCAGCTCCAGCCCGTACCAGCGCGGCTGGCGGTTGTCCGGTTTGACGTCGCACTGGTGCGCCATGGTGACGTTGGCCAGCAGCGTGCGGGTCTCGTCGCGGCTTTCGAAGCGCGGGATGGCCGGCGGCAGCGCCTGCAGGTATTTGGCGTCGGTGGAGTAGACGCGGATGCGGTTCAGGCTGTCGGTGCTTTCCAGCGTCGCCAGCAGCGCCCGGCCAAACTGCGCCGGATCGGCGTCCGGGGATTTGATGTCCAGATAGAAAGTCACGCGCGGAAAGGCCTTCAACACCTCATCCAGCCGCGGAATGCCGAGGCCCTGGCCGCGGAACGGGTGCGCATCCCCCTTGGCGAAAGCCCAGCCGGCGTCGATCTCGGCCAGCTGCGCGGCGGTATAGGCAGAGACCGGGCCCTGTCGGTTGGTCAACGTTTTCAGATCCGAAGGGCGATACAGCACGATGACGCCGTCTTTGGATTCTTGCAGGGTGATCCAGATGGCGTCGGCGCCGTTTTTCAACGCGGTTTCGATGGCGATGCGGGTGTTTTCCGGCGCATCGGCGGTGCCGCCGCGGTGGGCGACGATCGCCGGCGCGTGACCGGCGGCGGCGCTGGCCGCCAGCGCGCTCAGCGACAGCGCGGAAGCCAGCAGCAAATGAGAAAATCTGATCATGTAGGGTACCTTTTCGTTGTCGTTGTGGTGAGCCGCACGGGATGGCGGAAATCATACTATTGAAAAATTAAGCTTTTTTAACAACGCGGAAATATCTGGCGGAAACGGCGCTTTCGTCGAACCCTGCGGCCTTGAGCTTTCGGTATCTGACTGTATACTTATACAGTGTTACTGGAGGGTGCGATGCGTAAAATCATTCATGTCGATATGGACTGTTTCTTCGCGGCGGTGGAAATGCGCGACGATCCCAGCCTGCGCGATATCCCGCTGGCGATTGGCGGCAGCGCCGATCGGCGCGGGGTGATCAGTACCGCCAACTACCCGGCGCGGCGCTACGGCGTGCACAGCGCCATGTCCACGGCGATGGCGCTCAAGCTGTGCCCGCACCTTACCTTGCTGCCGGGGCGCATAGCGGCTTACAAAGAGGCCTCGCTGCATATCCGTGAAATCTTCGCCCGCTATACCCCGCTGATCGAGCCGCTGTCGCTCGACGAGGCCTACCTCGACGTGACCGACAGCCCGCAATGCAACGGTTCGGCGACGCTGATCGCCCAGGAGATCCGCCAGGCGATCGCCGACGAGCTGAACCTCACCGCGTCGGCCGGCGTCGCGCCTATCAAGTTTCTCGCCAAAATCGCCTCCGAGATGAACAAGCCGAACGGGCAGTACGTGATCACGCCGGCGCAGGTGCCGGCGTTTTTGCAGCAGCTGCCGCTCAGCAAGATCCCCGGCGTCGGCAAGGTGACCGCCAAGCGCCTGGAAGAGGTGGGGCTTATCACCTGCGCCGACGTGCAGCAATACGATTTGGCGCAGCTGCTCAAGCGCTTCGGCAAGTTCGGCCGGGTGCTGTGGGAGCGGTGTCAGGGCATCGATCGGCGCGAAATCTCTCCTGAGCGGCTGCGCAAATCGGTGGGGGTGGAGCGCACGCTGGCGGAAGACATTCACGACTGGGAAGATTGCGAAACGCTGATTATCGACAAACTCTATCCCGAGCTGGAGATGCGGCTGCGCAAGGTGAAGCCGGATCTGCACATCGCCCGGCAGGGCGTGAAGCTGAAGTTTCAGGATTTTCAGCAAACCACCCAGGAGCACGTGTTCCCGGTGCTGAACCGGCAGGATTTGCTGGAGGTGGCGCGGCAGGCGTGGCGCGAGCGGCGCGAAGGGCGCGGCGTGCGGCTGGTGGGGCTGCACGTGACGCTGCTCGATCCGCAGCTGGAGCGGCAGCTGGCGCTGCCTTGGGAATAAAAAAGCCGGCAAGTCGCCGGCTTTTTGCGTTAAGCGCGCGGCTTATGCGCGCTCAGGGATCGCTTTCAGCAGCGAGGTCAGCAGCTTCCAGTACAAACCGACGCTTTCGATATGCACCTGCTCATCCGGCGAGTGCGGGCCGGTGATGGTTGGCCCGATCGATACCATGTCCATGTTTGGATACGGCTTTTTGAACAGACCGCATTCCAGGCCGGCGTGGATCACCATGATGTTCGGCGTCTTGTCGAACAGCTCCTGATACAGCTCGCGCACCAGGTGCATCACCGGCGAGTCGGCGTCCGGCTGCCAGCCCGGGTAGCCGCCCTTCGGCGCCACCTTGGCGCCGGCCAGCTGGCCCAGCGCGGTCAGCATCTCGACCACGTAGTCTTTGCCGCTGTCGATAAGGGAACGGATCAGGCAGATGATTTCCGCTTCGTTTTCGCTGGTGGTGACCACGCCGACGTTCAGCGAGGTTTCCACCACGCCTTTTACCGCGTCGCTCATGCGGATCACGCCGTTCGGCGTGCCGTTCAGCAGCGCCAGGAAGCGCTGCTGGCTGTCGGCGCTCAGCGCCTGCGAAGCGCTGGTGGTCGGCTCCAGCAGCACGGTGATGTTCTTCTCTTTGGCGGAGAGTTCGTTCTGCAGCACCGCCAGGAACTCCTGGCTCAGCGCTTTCAGCGCATCGGCCTTGTCCGCCGGCACCGCAACCACCGCAGAGGCTTCACGCGGGATGGCGTTGCGCAGGGTGCCGCCGTTCAGATCCAGCACGCGCAGGTTCAGCGCAGCCGCATGGGCGAACAGGAAGCGCGCCAGCAGCTTGTTGGCGTTGCCCAGACCGACGTGGATCTCGGCGCCGGAGTGGCCGCCTTTCAGGCCCTTGAGGGTCAGCTTCAGGGTTTGATAACCGGCCGGCACCGCTTCGCGCTGCAGCGGCAGGGTGGTGATGAAGTCGATACCGCCGGCGCAACCCATGTAGATTTCGCCTTCTTCTTCGGAGTCGGTATTGATCAGGATATCCGCCTGCAGCCAGTTCGGCTGCAGCCCGAAGGCGCCGTCCATGCCGGCTTCTTCGGTCATGGTCAGCAGCACTTCCAGCGGGCCGTGCTCAACGCTGTCGTCGGCCAGCACCGCCAGGGCAGAGGCCATGCCGATGCCGTTGTCGGCGCCCAGCGTGGTGCCGCGCGCTTTCACCCACTCGCCGGCGATATAAGGCTGGATCGGATCCTTGGCGAAATCGTGCACAGTGTCGTTATTCTTTTGCGGCACCATGTCCAGGTGCGCCTGCAGCGCGACCGGCTTGCGGTTTTCCATGCCTTTGGTGGCCGGCTTGCGCAGCAGGATATTACCGACCCGATCGCGCTCGGCGTGCAGGTTCTTTTCTTTGGCCCAGGCGAGGATGTGCTGCGCCAGCGCTTCTTCATGATAAGAAGGGTGCGGGATAGAACAGATCTTGGCGAAAATATCCCACAGCGGCTGTGGCGAAAGCTGAGACAATTCAGACACTATAAGTCTCCTGTGACGGCAGGCTCCGACAGGACGGGCGTGCCGCGCGGTTAAGGTGAGCGGGTATCTGTGCGTCGTGGCACGATCACCAGAGAATATCACTTTATTTCCGGCGGTGCGCGCACCGTATTGTGCGGTTTAAGCGCTTGATCACACGGCTTCGCTGCGGGAACGTTCGCTTTTTCAGCATCAATCACCGAAAAGCCGCACGGCGGAAATCGCGAGGTTTTCCTCGGTACAACTGGAATTCAACGCGGCCAGTCTCTATAATCTCGCGCAACCTTTTTTCCCCTGAACTATAAAGTAAGCCGCTTCACCAGCCGGCTGGGACACGATTCTATGAGCGAAAAATACGTTGTTACCTGGGATATGCTGCAAATGCACGCACGCAAGCTGGCGCACCGCCTGCTGCCTGCCGACAAATGGACGGGCATCATTGCCGTAAGCCGCGGCGGCCTGGTGCCGGCGGCTCTGCTGGCGCGCGAACTGGGCATCCGCCATGTGGATACCGTCTGCATTTCCAGCTACGACCATGACAACCAACGCGAAATGAAAGTGCTCAAGCGCGCCGAAGGCGACGGTGAAGGTTTCATCGTGGTGGATGATTTGGTGGATACCGGCGGCACCGCGAAAGCGATCCGCGATATGTACCCGAAAGCGCATTTCGTCACCATCTTCGCCAAACCGGCGGGCCGTCCGCTGGTGGACGACTACGTGGTCGACATCCCGCAGGACACCTGGATCGAACAGCCGTGGGATATGGGCGTCAGCTTCGTTCCACCGATCGGCGGCCGCTAAGCCCAGCCAGTTCCAAGCAAACGCCCGGTTATGCCGGGCGTTTGCGTTATTTTGGTTTCTCCCGCCAGAGTTAGGTACACTACCTCCAGTTAAGTAGGCCTTTTGCGGCCTATCGCCAGATTTACGGAGGCTGTTGTTACCATGGCACAGGCCAACCTTTCTGAAATTCTTTTCAAGCCCAAATTCAAACACCCTGAAACCTCGACGCTGGTGCTGCGCGCGCGCAACAATGTGAGCGCCGCCATGCATTCCGCATTGGAAGGTGACACCACCGGCAGCTGGTACCGCATGCTGAATCCGCTGCTGTGGGCCTGGCGTGGCGTCAGCCCGATCGAAATCCACGAAGTGCTGGCGCGCATCGCCGCCTCGGACGCCGAACGCAGCAATCCGCAGCGGCTGGATACCGTGGTGGGCTACCGCAACGGCAACTGGATCTACGAGTGGATCCATCAGGGCATGCAGTGGCAGCAGCGGGCGACGGAGCAGCAGGATCCGCTGCTCGGCGGCCAATACTGGCTGAAGGCCGCGAGCCTGTACAGCATCGCCGGTTACCCGCACCTGAAGGGCGACGAGCTGGCCGAACAGGCAGAGATGCTCGCCAACCGCGCGTACGAAGAGGCGGCGCTGCTGCTGCCGTACCAACTGAAAGAGCTGGAGTTCCGCATCGAAGGCGGCGCCAGCGTCACCGGCTTCCTGCACATGCCGGAGAAGGGCGAAGCGCCGTTCCCGACGGTGCTGATGTGCGGCAGCCTCGATACGCTGCAGACCGACTATCATCGCCTGTTCCGCGACTACCTGGCGCCGCACGGCATCGCCATGCTGACGCTCGACATGCCGTCGATCGGCTCCTCCTGCAAATTGAAGCTGACGCAGGATTCCAGCTACCTTCACCAGCAGGTGCTGATCCAGCTGGCCTCGGTGCCGTGGGTGGATCATCAGCGGGTGAGTGCCTTCGGCTTCCGCTTCGGCGCCAACGTGGCGGTGCGGCTGGCCTACCTGGAGCCGCAGCGGCTGCGCGGCGTAGCCTGCCTGGGGCCGGTGGTGCATCGCCTGCTGTGCGACAGCAGCACCCAGCTGAACGTACCGGACATGTATATGGACGTGCTGGCCAGCCGCATGGGCATGGCCAACGCCTCCGACAACGTGCTGAAGGTGGAGCTGAACAGCTACTCGCTGAAAATGCAGGGGCTGCTGGGGCGCCGCTGCCCGACGCCGATGATCTCCGGCTACTGGGAGCGCGATACGCTCAGCCCGAAAGAGGAGTCGCAGCTGATTGTCACCTCCTCGGTGAGCGGCAAGCTGGTCGCCATCCCGCGCACCCCGGTTTACGACAGTTTCCACCGGGCGTTGCTGCAAATGTCCGGCTGGCTGAAGGACAAAATGCGTTAATTAGTTGCTAAATTTTAACAGTTTGTTAAAAAGAGTGGTCTACATTGAGGAGGTTAGAGAATGACGTTACCGAGTGGTCACCCTAAAAGCCGACTAATGAAACGTTTTGCCAGCTTGGGGCCGTACCTGCGTGAAGGGCAATGTGAAAACGACCGTTTTTTCTTTGATTGTTTGGCTGTCTGCGTCAATGTAAAGCCCGCTCCGGAGAAGCGCGAGTTCTGGGGCTGGTGGATGGAGCTGCAGGCGGAAGAGGCGCGCTTCACCTATTCGTACCAATTCGGCCTGTTCGACAAAGAAGGCGACTGGACGGCGCAAAACATTAAGGATGATGAAGTGAACGCCAAGCTGGAAGACACCCTGCGCGACTTCCATCGCCGCCTGGGCGAGCTGCTGGCGACCATGGAACTGGGGCTGGAACCCGCCGACGATTTCAAAGAAAAACTGATCAAACTCTCCGCCTGACCCCGTTTGACCACGTATTGTGCTGATTTCGCGTTGTGCCTGTTGGCATAACGCGTCTCTCCTGTTACAAAGACCTTTGCACTCTTCTTCTCATCATTACACACGGCAGAAATACTATGAACGGCAGCCAGACATTGGTTGTGAAATTGGGCACCAGCGTGTTGACCGGCGGATCGCTGCGTCTGAACCGCGCCCACATCGTCGAATTGGTGCGCCAGTGCGCGCAGCAACACGCCGCGGGCCACCGCATCGTCATCGTCACCTCCGGCGCCATCGCCGCCGGGCGCGAACACCTGGGCTACCCCGAGCTGCCCGCTACTATCGCTTCCAAGCAGCTGCTGGCGGCGGTGGGGCAGAGCCGGCTGATCCAGCTGTGGGAACAGCTGTTCTCCATTTACGGCATCCACGTCGGGCAGATGCTGCTGACGCGCGCCGATCTGGAAGACCGCGAGCGCTTCCTCAACGCGCGCGATACCATGACGGCGCTGCTGGACAACCGCATCGTGCCGGTAATCAATGAGAACGACGCCGTCGCCACCGCCGAAATCAAGGTGGGCGACAACGATAACCTGTCGGCGCTGGCGGCCATTCTGGCCGGGGCCGACAAACTGCTGCTGCTGACCGATCAGCAGGGCCTCTACACCGCCGATCCGCGCAACAACCCGCAGGCCGAACTGATCCGTGAAGTGCACGGCATCGACGACGCGCTGCGCGCCATCGCCGGCGACAGCGTCTCCGGCCTGGGCACCGGCGGCATGGGCACCAAGCTGCAGGCGGCCGACGTGGCCTGCCGCGCCGGCATCGACGTGGTGATCGCCGCGGGCAGCAAACCGGGCGTGGTGGCGGACGTGATCGAAGGCAAACCGGTGGGCACCCGTTTCCACGCGCTGGAAACCCCGCTGGAAAACCGCAAGCGCTGGATCTTTGGCGCGCCGCCGGCCGGCGAGATCACCGTCGACGATGGCGCGGTGGAAGCGATGATGGCACGCGGCAGTTCGCTGCTGCCGAAGGGCATCCGCGACGTGAAGGGTGACTTCTCGCGCGGCGAAGTGATCCGCATCCGCAACCTGGCGGGGCGCGATCTGGCGCACGGCGTCAGCCGCTACAACAGCGACGCGATGCGCATGATCGCCGGGCACCACTCGCAGGAAATCAGCGAAATCCTCGGTTATGAATACGGTCCGGTGGCAGTGCACCGCGACGATATGATTGTCAGTTAAGGAGTGAGCATGCTGGAGCAGATGGGAAAGGCCGCCAAGCAGGCCTCCTGGCAGCTGGCGGTGCTGAGCACGGCGAAGAAGAATCAGGTGCTGTCGGTGATGGCCGACAGGCTGGAGGCCAACAGCGAAGCGATCCTGCTGGCGAACGAACAAGATATGGCGCAGGCGCGCGCCACCGGCATGAGCGAAGCGCTGCTCGATCGCCTGCTGCTGACCCCGGCGCGGCTGGCGGCGATCGCCAACGACGTGCGCCAGGTGTGCCGCCTGAACGACCCGGTCGGCCACGTGCTGGACGGCAACCTGCTGGACAGCGGGCTGAAGCTGGAGCGCCGCCGGGTGCCGCTCGGCGTGATCGGCGTGATTTACGAGGCGCGGCCCAACGTCACCATCGACGTCGCCAGCCTGTGCCTGAAAACCGGCAACGCGGTGATCCTGCGCGGCGGTAAAGAGACGCATAACACCAACCAGGCGACGGTGAAAGTGATCCAGCAGGCGCTGGAACAGTGCGGCCTGCCGGCGGCGGCGGTACAGGCGATCGACAGCCCGGATCGCGCGCTGGTGAACGAGCTGCTACGCCTGGATCGCTATGTCGACATGCTGATCCCGCGCGGCGGCGCCGGCCTGCACAAGCTGTGCCGCGAGCAATCGACCATCCCGGTGATCACCGGCGGCATCGGCGTGTGCCACACCTACGTGGATGCCGACGTCGATTTCGACAAGGCGCTAACGGTCATTGAAAACGCCAAGATCCAGCGCCCGAGCGCCTGTAACTCGCTGGAAACGCTGCTGGTGAACCGCAGCATCGCCGCCGAGTTCCTGCCGGCGCTGAGCGCCAAAATGGCGGCGGCGGGCGTGACGCTGCACGCGGCGGAAAACGCGCTGCCGCTGCTGCAGGGCGGCCCGGCGACGGTGGTGCCGGTGAACGCGGAGGATTACGACGACGAATGGCTGTCGCTGGATCTGAACGTGTTGCTGGTGGACGATATCGATCAGGCCATCGACCACATCCGCACCCACGGCACCAATCACTCCGACGCGATCCTCACCCGCTCGCTGAGCAGCGCCGAGCACTTCGTGCGCGCGGTGGACTCTTCGGCGGTGTACGTCAACGCCAGCACCCGCTTCACCGACGGCGGCCAGTTCGGCCTGGGCGCGGAAGTGGCGGTGAGCACCCAGAAACTGCACGCCCGCGGCCCGATGGGCCTGGACGCGCTGACCACCTACAAGTGGATTGGCTACGGCGACGATCTGGTGCGCAGCTAAGGCCGGATTGCGGTCATAAAGACGTCAGGGCGTAGCGTGCTGCGCCCTGAGTGTTTTTGGGGGCACGGCAGTATCACTGCTTGCAAAACAACCAAACGCCCCGGCGGCTATTGACTCATTTCGCGCGCAGGTCTACCTTGTTCAACGCACTTCCGGCTTGCCCCGCAGGCCCGGCGCGATGCCGATATAGCTCAGTTGGTAGAGCAGCGCATTCGTAATGCGAAGGTCGTAGGTTCGACTCCTATTATCGGCACCATTCTCTCTTCCTGTAATGTCCGTATCCATCCATAAACAGACTGTTTTATAAAGATATTTGTGATTTTTCAATCCGTATTAGTCCGTAATGTTCCAGTGGAATCCGGTATCTAATATGTATAGGATTGTGTATATGTTCCTGTTCGGTCTTGGATTTCTATACACATGCCTTTAAACGATATGCAGATTCGCCGCGCTAAGCCTGAAGCTAAAGCCTATACACTTGGAGATGGGCAAGGGCTGTCATTGCTTATAGAACCTAATGGAAGTAAGAGCTGGCGGTTCCGCTATCGCTATGCCGGTAAACCAAAAATGATCTCGCTTGGCGTCTACCCAACGATCACATTAGCAGATGCTCGTTCTCGCCGTGATGAAGCTCGAAAACTTGTGGCAGAAGGAAAGAATCCTAGTGAGGTTCGAAAAGAGCAAAAGCTAGCTCTGCAAACAGAGTCAGAGAACGCTTTCGAAAAGATAGCCAGAGAGTGGCACCAGCTTAAGTCTACAAAATGGTCGTCGGGATATGCCTCGGATATCATCGAAGCGTTTCAGAACGATATTTTCCCTTATATGGGGGCGAGACCAGTAGGCGAAATTAAACCGTTAGAGCTGTTAAATGTGCTTCGTAAAATAGAGAAACGTGGTGCTTTAGAGAAAATGCGCAAAGTGCGGCAGCGCTGCTCGGAAGTTTTTCGCTATGCCATTGCTACGGGGAGAGCTGAGTTTAATCCTGCGGCAGAACTCTCAAGCGCCCTCGAAGTACATCAATCTAATCACTTCCCGTTCCTAAAGGCTGATGAGATACCTGATTTCCTTCGCGCCTTAAACAGTTACACCGGAAGTCGGCTTGTTTTGATTGCCACTAAATTACTCATGATTACGGGTGTTAGAACCATCGAATTACGTGCGGCCTTATGGTCTGAATTTGATCTGGATAACGCTATTTGGGAAATTCCCGCTGAAAGGATGAAAATGCGTAGGTCACATCTTGTGCCATTGTCTACTCAGGCGTTAGATTTACTCAATGAACTCAAGATCATGACAGGGAACTATCGTTATGTTTTTCCGGGGCGGAATGATCCGAGCAAGCCTATGAGTGAGGCGAGTATTAATCAAGTTATCAAGCGTATTGGTTATGGTGGAAAACTTACTGGCCATGGATTTCGACATTCCTTATCTACTATCCTCCATGAAAAAGGATATGATTCGGCTTGGATAGAAATACAGCTTGCTCATATAGATAAGAATAATATTAGAGGTGCGTATAATCATGCCCAATATATTGATAAGCGCCGGGCTATGATGCAGTGGTATTCAAATTACGCTTTAATGAATGGATGATTGTGAAAATATATACTATGCAATACAAGCAATCAAAGGTGACTTTGGTTATATTGGAGATAATAAAAATTAATCAGTAAAAAATGGGCTAATGGATTTAATCGCATTAGCCCCGTCTATATTAAATTCGCTAAGAAGGGATGATATTACATGCTACGGGGCCTGCATAATTGAAACCTATATTAAATTTCAACCTGTCGCCTGCCTTCAATGCCTCCCAAAGATCGTTTTGTACCTCAGAGCGAGGGAAAAAAATATCCTTTCCACTTCCATCGACTGTCACAAACCCAAATCCACTATTAACCCCTTTCAAACTCCCTCTGAAAATAGTTGCACAAACTTGTCCACCTATATAATCTCTGATTTTAAACCGATCATCTTTTGATATTCTAGCGGTGCGGAGATAATCGAAAATATCAGCAGATAAAGAAGTATCTTTGATATCATTTGACTCATATGCGAAACGTGCAAACCAGAATTGCGCTTGAAAATTCTGGTCGTTTGGAGTAAACGCCCTTCTATAATAATAAATTAACGAAGCTCTTTTCGAGGGATCCATTATTCTGAGAAGCTCAGCATATTGGTAATTCAATCGGTGATCGCTTCTTCTTCTTTCTAAAGCCTGCGTAAGTACCTTTGAGGCTTCGTTAAAATCACCTTTATCAATATAAATTTTTGAGAGTCGTATTGCGATAAAAGGATCCCTGGAGTTATCATTAAAAGCAGAAATAAGTGAACTTAAAATTCTTCCATCATCATTCATAATCCCAGCAAACCTAGCCTCTAAGTTAGAAAGCATTGTTTCGTCTGGATATTTTTGCTTACTAATAGTAATTTCTTCCTCAATCCTTCGAATAAGATCATCTATAACTTTACCAGAAACATTGTCATCCTTCATATTATCTTCAAAGTTATCGATAGACAACTCTAAAAGAGTTGTAGAAATATATGGGCTTCCACCCCAACGTCTTTGTGCTTCCTGTAATAAATGACGAGCCTCTCCACGAAACTTTATCCGGTCGTAGGCTTCATTGCTATTATTGGCTTTGTCTCGCCATACAGTAGCCATTGTATGAATTATGCTACTATCATAAGGTGCTTTTTCCTTAGCACTTTCTAGCAATTCGATCGCAAGTGATAAATTCCCATTTGGCCGTATTCTTTCAAAGTTTGCCATTTGTTGCAGCAAATACGGGTCTTCTCCGATAGTTTTCAAAGCCTTTTGATAAATACCATTTACGTCTTGATAGTCAGGAAAAATCTCATGGAGTGATTTTGCGCGCATAAACTGTCTGAATGAAATCCGATCAGATTCAAACGCAATATTTATTTTATCTAATATTTGGGTATATTCATTATATTTTTCTAAAGTACTACCGAATGCACGATTAAATACAATTTCTGCTATTTCGGCGTGTCGAGCTCTGTAATGGTAATCATCATTCCCTTCAGAATCCCATAAAACTATCTTTTCTAATGGAGTAAAGAATTGTTGTTTGAAATCTGAAAAGTTAATGCCAAAAATCCTTGCGATTAGACCGGCTCTAACTGGGACACGTAATCTGTTTAACGTACAAATTGTACGATAGATTGTTCTAGCCTGAATAGGATATATAGATTCATATTCATTAAAGATAATATCTTCAAATGGCTCACCCATAGTTGCTTCATGTAAAGCAACTAATAACTGCCGTTCTGAATTAACAATAAATTCTTGTATGCGCTCAGCTTTAGTTTTATTTATAAGATTAGGGCCCAAGCAATCATGAATCTCAAGCTTTTCTACTAAACTAGCTACCTCGAACTCACTCAGGTTACGCAATGAATACACTTCAGTAATTGATTCCTTAAGTAAATCGCAACGTTGGCTCCATTCATTATATCTTTCTGCAGTTATGATTGTTATTTTTAATTCGGATTTTACAGCGCTATTAATAAGCGCAGCCATTTTGTTTGCGTGCAATGACGCGTCATCCCAAAAGATAAATATCCTTTCATTAGTTTTTTCTATTATTTCTTTAATAATTTCGACGGTTAAATTATCTCCGTTGTTGACCCAAAGCGCGCATCCGAAATCCATAACTCTCATTTCCCAAGCAACTTGCCTGAGGAAAACCGTTTTCCCTGAACCTGCTTCGCCCTTAAGTAAAATTAACTCTGTAATATCACTTCTCTCAGTTTCAGGCTTTAATATTATTTCTTCTAAGAAACGATCTAACAACGTTCTTTTAATGGCTAATTCTGCACTTTGTGCATACCAACCTAAATCTGACCCTTTGTAAAATTCCTTAGGGTTGAAATGTTCTACATTCATGTCAGAATGTATATATTGTATACTGTCAGTAAGTATCCTGTTTAGCTCTTCTGATGGGGGGGCATTAGTTACAAATATTTTTTGAATCGCATTATTCGATATTGGAGTAATAAGATAGTTAAATCTTTCAGATAAAGGAATTAAATCATTCACTTTCCTTAAAAAATCTTCAAATGTAAAATCTAAAGCATTTATTTTTTTTGAAGCCCACAAATTAATTTCTGGATCCTTAATGCCTGGTTTTAATAGATAATGTCTCTGCCCCTGAGGAACATTGTTATTAACCATTGATATAATATGTCTTATATTGGCATCTTGTAAACTATGACCTATAAATACAATGCTATACTCTATTGCTAATTCATATAAATATTTAAATAGTAAATTTCTATTATTTTCATATTCATTAAATTGTTCCACCGTTAAAATAAGTGGCAAATCGGGGTCTCTAGTTCTGGTAATGCATCCATGCAGCTTTACAAAATTCAGTATATCAGTAGTTTTCTCACCCTCTTGAAATCCATCATTATTAGATAAATGAATAGAGAGTGTTTGATTGGTTTTTTTTGTTTCGTAACAAAACTCTATCATTCGATCATAATTGGTGGAGAAAATTGCTTTCCATTGAAAATCTG
This sequence comes from Serratia sarumanii, assembly GCF_029962605.1. NCBI lineage: Bacteria > Pseudomonadati > Pseudomonadota > Gammaproteobacteria > Enterobacterales > Yersiniaceae > Serratia > Serratia sarumanii. The sequence continues at coordinate 922,327 of NZ_CP124750.1, forward strand.
GGATGATTTTATGGAAATCATTAACCTCAAGATCTTCAAATATTTCTCGTATAAACTCCTGAACATCAATGATACCATGCTCTGAAATTGCGAGGTCTGCAATTTGAGTTAGTGACTCATATTTATAATCACCATTAAGAAACCGATCAGATATTAGATTTCCTAAATCATTCCCTTTGGGGACATCAAACTTTTTTAATTTTGCGCCAATCAAAGCTCCAGAGCCTAGAAATAGTACAACTCTTCCTCTTTTTATTTTATCAATTAGTGTCTGCGGTACGCTCATACTAAATCCTCTTCATACAATGATGTCACAATAGAAGTGTTTATTTATATAAGTAATATCACAATGGGATGCAGGTCAACTACTTTGATTATGTTTCTGAACATAAGGCATATTTTTTATTGTGATATTAATTTATTTTTAATAACTTTTTGATATATAAATGTTTTGCAATGTATGCCTTGTACAATATGTTTAAAAACTCATTTTTCTTACGCCATGTATAAAACAAAAAGCCTGAAGGCAATAAAACTGATTTCACTGCTCCATTGACTTAACACTTGATGTCTGATGCGAGGTTATTAATATAGAAAATTTGAATTTAATTCTATTCATGTCATGCGCGCAATACTTCCCCCGCCTCGCCTGCGCACTTCATGTGTCGCTTTTCATGCAGTTGCATGAACGGCCGCAGGCCGCGCCAGTACTGGTGCGGCAGGGGATGAAAAGTGCATTTTCTTGCATGCAAAATCATGCACCCTATGCATGCACGCGCAATTTGAGGCTGGCTAGCCAGGAAAAAGGCTGTTTTGGGCGAGGTGAAAAGGGAATGCCCCGCGATGCTGTCGAGAGCTGCGGGGCGGAGTGTGATTAGTGCAGGGTAGGGTTGCTGTTGTAGCGGCGATAGCGGTTCAACGTCCGTTTCTCGGGCGGTGGCAGGGCGTTCTCATCGACCGGTTGCGCCTGTATCGGCTGGCACAGGATTTTATCGACGCTTTCCACCGTCTTGAATGTGCAAGAACAGGTCAGGCTCTGACATTGGTAATACGCCTCTTTCGTCCGCTCCGTGATATAGCGACTGGTGCGGGTATAGGACGCATGGGTGCACAGCGGGCAGCGCATCATGATTGGGCCCCTTTCTCTTGCAGCAGACGGCGTTTTTCCGCCAGTTCTCTTGCCACTTGCGTCCGGCGAATTGGGCTGCTTTGCAGTTCCGGCAATACGCCGGTTTCTTGCGGTATCGTCAGGCCAATCTCATTCAGCACCGGGTGGTCGATATTTTGCGTAGCCATGGTAGCGCGAATGCGGCCTTGTAGCGTGCCCAGTACCTGTAGCTCAATCATTTTCATCGGATTGTCCGCATAGACGCCGTAAGCCCGTGAAGCCAGTGCGCAAGCCTTGATAACCTCGGGGCTGATAAGCGCCTTGCTCAGCGCATCCACGGCCTGATGCATCGCGTGAGCAGCAAAGGTCGTGAGGGCGTCTTTGTGCGCGCTCACCACCTTCGGGGCCGTGCCGCCGCAGCTGAGGTGAAGCTGCATTTTGTCCAGCTCCATCTCCTCAATCAGGCCGTCGAACTCTTTCGCTAGCTCCCGCTTGGAAATCCGACTGTGGTGCTGCGCTTGCAGTTCCGGCGTCATTTCTCCGCGCAGTTTGCGAAACAGGGTGCGCCACTGGCTTTCTGCCTCCTGGCTCTGCACTTCGGTGTCTTTCTTCTGTTGGTGGCAGCGGGCAATGCCTGTCACGACGTCGGTCAACGCTTGATAGTTTTTGTCGTGGGCGGCGCGAGCGTCACGCAGGGCTTGCAGTTTATCGGTGATGTATTTCGGTAAGGCGGTGCTGCTCATGGTCGTGTCTCCGGTGTCAGTCAATGTGAAGCTATTCTGCTGACCGCCGTACAACATCGCCATTCATCCCGGTTGGACTGTCCCCAGGACAACAGCCTTGAGCACTGATGAGAAAACCATCAAGCCATTTTTAGTTTTACCTAAAACTATTCACTACTGTTCACCTAAATAAAAAATATTGATAAATCAGTAGATAAGAGGGTGAACAGTTTCCTATAAACTCTTCACTCAGTGTTCACTACTGTTCACCCGGCCCAAAACGACCTTTTCCCTGGCTAGCGGTGTTTGGCGGTTTCTCCCTATTAATCAACCGTCCATCCATCGCTCAGGCTTTTCGGCTGGTTTGCCAACAACGGTCAATAAAGGCCAATATAGGCCAATATGTCCACTTGATTGAAAAGTAAGCATAAAATCTGTTTCACCACACAACAACACCTTGTTGCCACCCCGATAAATATTCACATAATAGGGCGCTACCGAAGTTCACACAGTCCCGGCCAGCGTTGGCCGGACATCAAGAGGTAGCGTTTTTATGTTGACCGTTTCCACCCCCACCCCATCCACTCTGTCGCCGGTGCTTCCTGGCGGTTACACCCCGCGCGAGCGCTTTATTCGCCTGCCGGAAGTGCTCTACACCACCGGCCTGTCCCGCTCCACCGTGTACGAGATGATGAGCCGTAAGCAGTTCCCGGCCCAGGTCTCCCTCGGCGGTAAAAACGTCGCCTGGCTGGCCTCCGAGGTCGAGCAGTGGATGGATGAACGTATCGCCAACCGTCACCAGGGGGCCGCCGTATGATGCAGCTAACCTTGGGTCGCCAGCATTTCACCCTCGATGAGCGCGACGCGCTGTTTGTGGCGGAAGCTATCCTGTTGCAGCGTAAAGAGCCTGGCGTCGTCTTGCCGGAGCACCGCAGCGAAAAACACGGCGTTATTCGTCTGGCGAGTCGCCAGGCCGAGCCGCGCCTGTTCCGTGCCGGGCCGGTGCCGCTGACCTGCGCGGCGGCCGATACCCGCAACGATCAGCTTACCGACTGTTGATCACTATGCGATCGATTAAACGTCCGGGGGCGTCTTACGGCTTGCCCCCACGTCCGGCCCTGCGCTATAGTCCTCCCGCTGCCGCAAAATCGGCAGCCGGGCGTGAGAACCCGAGTTTAATCTTGGCGACAAATGAACACGCGCCACGCGTGTTTTTTTATGTCACAGCCTTAGTGCGCTCATTTTTTGCGCGGTGCATGTTATGCTACCGCAGCAGTCAATCAATGGTGGCTCAGGCGGGGCAGCCTTTGTGCTGGCCGGTTTCCAAGGTTGCCGGTTTCTCACCCCCGTCTGGGCTACCACCCTTGCGTGAGAACTTCGGTGGTAGCGGTAATTCGCTAACCTTGGAGGCTGCCGCTATGGCTACGACCCTCACCCCGACTCACCCGACATACTGCTTTTTGTTTGCGGCCGTGCGCCGTGCTGCGCTGACGGCTTCACCGCGTATGGTGCGCACCGTGGCGGATAGCGAACGCAATGCCCGCCGCGTGCTGGCCCGTGATTACGTGTTGTCCTTTGCCGGTCGTCTGGCGGTTAAGGCGGTGGCATGAACACCCTGGCCGACCGCTACTACCGCGATACCCATTACCCTATCCCGCATGCCGATTTTCTGCGTCTTCAGCATGCGCACGCCACCGGCGTGCTGTTCCTTGACCTGCTGGACACCCTCGACCTCGGCGGGCAGCGCCCCGATGCCGTGCAACAGGCGTCGTTTGCCTCGGTCATTGCCTTGCTGACCGACCAGCTCGGCCACGTCGTCAACACCTGTGAAACCCAAATCCTTGCCCGCATGGAGGCCACCGCCGCATGAATACCTCATCCTGTTTACCGATTGAAGTCCGTACCGCCGTTTTCCGCCGCGCCGTGGCGCAGGCCTATCTGGATACCTGCGCCTTTTACCGGGTGAGCCTCGGATACACGCTGGACGAGCTGCAGATGACGATTGCCCTGCGTCTGGAGGGGCACTTTGTGCATCAGTACGGCCCGGAGGATGGCATGGACATGGCGTGCACCATGCTGAGCGACATGGTGCAGCCGGACGTTCTGGTGGCCGCGCCGCGCCTGACTGCGCTGGGGCAAAAGATGATGGACGAACTGTGCTGCGAGCGCCTGTCGGCGGCACAGAACGCCACCGTACACTGAGGAGAAGAGCATGAGCGCCCAGTTCGTTTCCCAGACCGTACGCACCGCCACCGGCCACTGGCCGGTGATACTCCCGGCCCTCGGCATTGCCTTGCAGCCAAACGGCAAGCCGCAGTCGTGTCCAACCTGCGGCGGCAAAGACCGCTTCCGTTTCGACAACCAGGATGGGCGCGGCACCTGGTTCTGCAATCAGTGCGGGGCCGGTGACGGCCTCAACCTGGTGGAAAAAGCCCTGTCGCTGTCAGCAAAGGCCGCCGCCGAACAGGTGGCTGCCGTGATGGGAGAAAACACCAACGGCCTGCCACCGGCCGCTGAGACCGCTCATTCACCACAAGACAAAGCCAAGGCCCAGCACAAGGCCGCGCGACAGGCACAGGCTCTGGTGGCCGCCGCTCAATGCAAAAGCGGCAACGCCTACCTGAGCGCCAAGGGCTGGCCGGAGGTGGACACCCTGACCCTGCACGGCCAGTCGCTGCGCGTCGGCGGTATCACCTTCCAGCCCGGCGAACTCTTGCTGCCGCTGTACAATGCCGGGGGAGAAGTGGTCAACGTGCAACTGATTAACGCCGCCGGTGACAAGCGCATGCTGGCAGGCGGGCAGGTGAAAGCCGCCTGCCACATTCTGAACGGCCCGGACAACGCGGTTATCTGGCTCACCGAAGGCTACGCCACCGGCCTTACCGTGCACCGCCTGACCGGCGAAACGGTGTGCGTGGCACTCAGCGCCAACAACCTGGCGGCGGTGGCGGAGCAGCTGCGCAGCCACTACCCGGATGCGCGGCTACTGCTGGCGGCCGATAATGACCGCAGCGGCACCGGGCAGACCCGCGCCGCCGAGGCGGCCACACTCACCGGCGGCGCCCCGGCGCTGCCGCCCACGGAGGGCGACTGGAACGACGTCTACTGTCAGCAGGGCGCTGAGTCCACGCGCGCGCAGCTCCAGGCGCTCAGCCAGCCGCCGCAGCCCAGCCCGTTCGACACGCTGAGCGATGCTGACCTGAAAGCCATGAGTGCCAGTGAGAAAGCCGAACTGCTGGCCGAGCATTACGGCAACACCCTGGCGGTGCCGCCGGTAGGGGAAGAGCTGTGCCGCTATACGCGCGGCGCCTGGCAGGTGCTGCCACACCGACAGCTGAGCCGGGAGATTGCCGCGTTGTTCCAGAAGGTACGAGCACCTTTCTCCGCCGCCGGTATCAACAGCATCCTGGACACCCTCAAGCTGATGGTGCCGCAGATGGGCGAGCCTGCCCGCCGGTTGATTGGTTTTCGTAACGGGGTGTTTGATATCGTCAGCGGCCAGTTCAGTGCTCACCGGCAAGAACACTGGCTGCGCACCGTCAACAGCGTAGACTACACGCCGCCGCGTGCCGGTGAGAATCTGGCTGACCATGCGCCGCACTTCTGGCAGTGGCTGACGCGGGCCGCCGGGGGCAACCACGACAAGCAAGAGCGCATCCTCGCGGCGCTCTTTATGGTGCTGGCCAACCGCTACGACTGGCAGTTGTTCCTTGAAGTGACCGGCCCGGGCGGCAGCGGCAAGAGCGTCATGGCGGCCATCGCCCGGCTGTTGGCCGGGGCCGACAACACCACCTCCGCCACCATCGACAACCTGGAGTCGGCGCGCGAGCGGGCCAGCGTGGTCGGTTACTCGCTGATTATTCTGCCCGACCAGGAGAAGTGGAGTGGTGACGGAGCAGGCATCAAGGCCATCACCGGCGGCGATGCGGTCGCCATCGACCCCAAATACCGCGACGCCTACGCGGCGCACATCCCGGCGGTAATTTTGGCAGTCAACAACAACCCGATGCAGTTCAGCGACCGCAGCGGCGGGGTATCCCGTCGGCGGGTGATTATTACCTTCCCGGACGCGATACCGCTGGCAGAACGTGACCCGCAGCTGTTGGACAAAATTACTAATGAGCTGTCAGTCATTGTGCGCCACCTGATGCAACGCTTCGCCAACCCGAATGACGCCCGCGTACTGCTTCAGGCGCAGCAGAGTTCGGCGGAAGCTCTGGAAATCAAACGGCATGCCGATCCGCTGGTCGATTTTTGTGGTTACCTGACGGTGCTGGGTACCCCGGAAGGGATGATGATCGGTAATGCCAACATCACCCCGCCGAACCCGCGCCGCTATCTGTACCACGCCTACCTGTCGTTTATGGCGGCACGGGGCTATCAGCACGTGATGAACCTGACGGCGTTCGGCCAGGCGGTGCCGCAGACGCTCAAAGAGTACGAACACACGCTGCTGAAACGCCGCACCAAGCAGGGAATACAAACCAACCTGATATTGAGTGAAGAGTGCGAAGCGGACTGGCTGCCGAAGTGCGGGGCGGTGTGACGATAAACGGGTCGATCGGCCGGGCCGATCAATAGGCCTTTATTGATCTGCCGAACCCATTGGACGCTCAATCGCCGCGCCGCCTATAGTGGCAGTGACCCGAATACCTGCAGCAACACCAGGGCATCCTATCGGCCGCTGAACGGCCACTATCATAACGACAAGCGCTCCCCAAACCGGCTCAGGCCGGTTTTTTTGTGCCTGCGGTTCAGGCTGTTCACCCTGTAGGTGAACAGGGGTGTACACCGAGAAGGTAGCTATACACCCATCAATGCATTGAAATAAAAGGATAAAATCAAAAGGTGTATAGGGTGAACAGTTTTCCTATAAATCTCTTTTTAATATGATGAGCGCTGGGCTAGTGCTAATTGCTTATAATTTATTCTATGTATTGTGCACCATTTTATTGTGTATAGGTATATGTATAGACTTCTGTTTTGTGATTATAAAAATCGTTTTAAAACAGTTGATTACTTTCTTTGTTTCGCTCCTATTATCGGCACCATACTCTCTTCCTACCACATCCTTAATTATCCCCAAACGCTTTGAATTACAATGAATCGATTGGTTTATTGTCCGGTAAAATCCGGCGCGCGCGTACTTCTATTCGGTCTTGAATTGTTATTCGCCATTTCGGCTAGCTTTCACTGCCATGGCTGAGAGCTCGTTTGAACAAACTGATTACGCTAGTACGTATTGCTATTTTGACGGGACGTAAGAAACGCCATCGCTACCGCACCAAGAAGTAATAAGCCACTCAAGCCAAAAGTACTTCGCCATCCCAGGCTGTCAAACATCATGCCACCTGCCGTTGAACCAAGGGCAATCGAGAGCTGAATCACCGCAACCATCAGGCCGCCTCCGGCTTCCGCATCCTCGGGCAGCGTGCGTGTAATCCATGTCCACCATCCCGTTGGCGCGGCGGTTGCCAGCATGCCCCAGAGGCCTAACAGCAACGAGACAGCCCAAACGTGATGCCCGGCAAGAATCAGGGCGATGGCAATGACAGCCATCAGCCCAGGAATGGCCATCAGCGTTAGATAGAATTTCCTATTGAGGAATGCCGGGACAACCAGCGTGCCAATAAAACCGGCCACACCGATAACCAGTAAAATTAGCGACAAGCCAGAGAAATCAACCCGCGTCACCAACTCCAGAAACGGACGCACATAGGTAAATAACGCAAACTGCCCCATAAAGAACAGGCCACAAGCCAGCATGCCAATGGAGACAACAGGGCGACTGAACAGGCGCAATACGGATCCGCGTGACGCAGGGTTATTATTGCCGTTCATACCCGGCAGACTCACGCACTGCCAGATAAAGGCCGCGGCCGCGACGGGGACCAGGCACAAGAAAGCGCCTCGCCATCCGATGGTCGCTCCAAGATAGCTACCCAGCGGCGCTGCCACTACCGTCGCCAGCGCATTGCCGGCGTTGAAAATAGCCAGCGCACGCGTAACCTGATGCTGTGGCACCAGACGAATTGCCGTTGCCGCAGACATCGACCAGAATCCACCGATCGCAATACCTATCATCGCGCGGCCTGCCATATACATCAGATAGTTGGAAGCCAGTGCGATAACGAGCCCCGACACGGCCATCAGAATCGTCATCCCCAGCAGTAAGTACTTGCGATTCACATTTCCAGCCAACGTCGAAAGCGTCAGGCTGGTCAGGACGGCCAGCGCGCCGGAGATGGCAATTCCCTGTCCCGCCAGCCCCTCCGTCACGTCTAAATCACGGGCAATCGGCGTAAGCAGGCTGACGGGCATAAATTCCGATGCAATCAGCACAAAGACGCACAGGGTCATGGCAAAAATGCCGCTCCAGTAAGCGGGCTGATTATTCGGTGATGGTGTTTGGCTAAGTGCAGACATAGTCAGATTTCACGGAAGTCAGAATAAAAGCCACCCGCGTAGACAGGCGGCTTTTAATGTTGTCAGTAGAGGGGCTATTTCAGATTGGCTTTGAAAAATTGTTCGAACTTAGCGAAAGGTATTTTACCGGCCGCATTGTCGTACAGGTCCACATGATTTGCACCGGGGACAATCACCAGCTCTTTTTCTTTACTGCCGACCGCCTTATAAGCATCTTCGGCAAAATAGCGTGAATGGGCTTTTTCACCGGTCACGATAAGCGTCGGGATAGTAATTTCGCTGGCGTAGCTCAGCAGCGGCATATTCATAAACGACAGCGGCATCGTTGCCGTCCACGCCCCGGTCGAGTTAACGGAGCGTTCGTGGAAACCGCGCGGCATGCGGTAGTAATCAAAGAACTCCTTCAGCACCGGATGCGGATCGGCCGGCAGGGTTTCTGGCAGAATGCGCTCACCCGCGCTGACCTTGCCATTGCTGTCGACGTTAATATCATGGCCACCTCGTGCGAACGTTCCGCTTTCCGCATCCTTCCAGCGTTGTTCATTCAGATACTGCAGAACGGCACGACGGTCGGCGGTCGAATAACGGTCTTTGCCATCACCTACGCCATGGCTCATCGCCCGGCTCATGTCGTACATCACGCTGGTGGCCACCGCTTTGACGCGGGTATCCATCGCGGCGTCGTTTAACGCCATGCCGCCCCAGCCGCAAATGCCGAGCAGCCCAATACGGTTGCGATCCACCTCTTTTTGCAGCCCCAAGAAATCTACCGCCGCGCTGAAATCTTCCGTGTTGATATCCGGCGAGGCGACGTTACGCGGATAGCCGCCGCTTTCCCCCGTATAAGAAGGGTCGAACGCCAGGGTAACAAATCCCTGTTCCGCCAGCGTTTGCGCATACATGCCGCTGGATTGCTCCTTCACCGCGCCAAAAGGCCCGCTGACGGCAATCGCCGCCAGCTTGCGATCGCCACGATCTTTGGGGAGATAAAGGTCGCCCACTAAGGTGATCCCATATCGATTTTGAAACGAGACCTTACGATGATCGACTTTCTGGCTCTCGGCAAACGTCTTGTCCCATTTATCGATCATCGAAACAGGAGCATTCGGATTGACTGAATCAGCATAACTCATTGTCGTGACTCCACTTAATGATGCGAATAACAGCATGGCAGGCATTGCGGTTTTTAGCGTTCGGGTGAAAGCTTTCATAAAAATCCCCATGAAAAACAAGATAGAGAGACAGGTTTCCTACGGACAACGCTGCTGTGCTTTGTTTTGATGGGCTCATTATAGTGAGCAGAATTAATGCTGATTAGAGGGAGATAATTGCTAAGATTAATACCATATTGTTATAAATTAATGCTGAGACTGGCGTCATTCTTGGGGGGAGTAAATCAATGGCAAAAAGGGAGAACTACAACGAGCTTTACCTGTTTATGCAGGTGGTACGGGAAGGCAGTTTTACCGCTGCGGCTCACAGGCTTGGCCTGGCTCAATCGGGGATAAGCCGTTCTGTTCGCGAGCTTGAAGAAAGGTTAGGTGTCCAGCTACTGGTGCGTACCACGCGTAAGCTATCGCTGACGCAAGCGGGTGAGCAGCTCTATCAGAAAACGGAGTCCGGATTTGATACCTTAGATCTTGGGCTTGCGACACTGGCGCATTATCGTGAGACCCCTTCCGGCACGGTCCGCATCAATGCCAGCCAGCACGCGATTGATAAATGCCTGCTGCCAAAGCTTGCGGTATTTAAACAGCGCTATCCTGATATCAGGCTCGAACTCATGAACGAGAGCCGGTTCGTCGATATTATCGAGGAAAGATTCGATGCAGGCGTCCGTCTTGGGCCTGAAGTAGGCCAGGGCATGGTCGCGGTGCGCATTACGCCCGATATGGAGATGGCGATTGTGGGGACTCCTGAACATTTTCGTCGTTACGGTTTTCCACAAAATCCTGCGGATTTAAAGACACATCCCTGTATCGCCTATCAGCTTGCCGACGGCAGCCTATACCAGTGGGAACTCCATCAGGATGATAAAAAAATCACTCATCGGCCGGAAGGGCAATGGGCCTTATCTGACAGCTATATGGAGGCAGAAGCCGCGCGGCTGGGCCTGGGGCTGGCCTATGTTCCTGTCGAGTTGGTTGCCGATGATTTAGAGCGTGGAGCACTTATCAGGGTATTACAGCGTTACAGCCTGCGAATGGAAGGGTTATTTCTTTATTATCCCCATCGCAATGTATCCCCCGCCCTAAGAATGGTCATTGAGACATTGAAAATTTGAGAGTTGCGATGGCCGCTCCTGCACTGTGCAGGATGGACGGCAAAGCCGCTTGTATAAAGCAGACTTAGTTGACATCAAAATGAATGATGGAAATGAGGTAAACCGATTGGCGAAATACAACGCCGTATGAAGGACGATGCGTCGGGCGATAGGGGCGATAAATATGTAATGGCTGAGCTGCCTGGCCCATTAGATGCTCACTTGTCACACCGGCTTTGACGCCATTGGTTCAAATAGGCGAACCCTGGTGTACGGTAGGGTGATGACTGTTAATCGGGTAATTAATTGAATTAAATACTAAATTCCGATTGCCAACAGAGAGTGCAATTTTCCTGTCACTCTTTTGCAGCGGATTAAATATGGCGTTGTTAATAACTTATGCCTCAGGGATAGTACGGAGGGATAACGCATAGTCAAATCAATGCGATCTCCCATTTGTCTACCGTTTCGCCGGTTAAACAACCGTTTAATTAATCACTGTTATAATTACCTCTGTTGAGCCTTGATGGATGAATGTTTTCTCCTCAAGCATTGCGATGCGGCGCTCTGTGGAGCGGCATCCGTTTTTTGGACATGCCGGTGGTTCGGTGAGAAGTAAGGAGAAGTGTACTATGAGCAGAAAAGACAAGCTCGCGGCGGCCCTGCTGGCCATCTTCCTGGGTGGGCTGGGCATTCACAAGTTTTACTTAGGGATGAAGTGGTGGGGGCTGTTCTACCTGCTGTTCTGCTGGACGGGGATCCCGGCGATTGTCGGCTTTATCGAAGGCATTATTTATCTGTTCCAATCGGAAGAGAAATTCAATCAGAAATACAATCCTGGTCTGATTTAATGCTTTGCTGACGGCGCATCCTGTTAAGGGAAGCGCCGTTTTTCGTTCCGTTACTGTTTCTTCATCTTGCCGCGCATTTCTTCACTCATCATTTTATTCGAGCTGGAAATTACGCAGTTATATTGCTTACCTTGGTTAATGACCATAAAGGTGCTGACCGGATTTTTAAAATCCTTGTCGATGGTGAAATAAATATACGCCTGCGGCAGCGCGGCCGGTTTAAAGGCGCCGAAGGCATACACATCCGCCAGGCCTAGCGCGGAGAGATCGACCGTCAGTTCCATCGGCTGTTTATCGTTTGGCGATGGGAACATCGATTTGGCCGACATCATCATGGTGCTGCTGTTGATGGTGTAATCGGTTTTGACCTTCATGCCCATATATTTCGATTCCGGCATGGAAAGTTCTTTTTTGCAGGCGGCGTCGTGCTGCGGCGCCGGGCTGCCGTTTTCCATCACGGCGTGCACGTGTTCCAGCGTCACTTCCGCGTTGCCGGTGGTAGGCTGCGCATCGGCCGCGTAAGCCGCGCCGCTGAAGGCGGCCACAGAGGTAAGGATAATGCCTGTAACGATTTTCATTGTCGCTCTCCGAAATGCTAATAATGATATTAATTGCGGTGTGTAGCCTATTGGCCTGATAAAACGCAAAGTTACTCGTTCCGTGGAGATCAAATATCCTCGGAATTTTATAGTAAATAGTGTTTCACCCACGCGGTGCGCGAGGTTGGTTTAATTATCTTGAGAGCCTTGCTCTTTTGTTTTTCAGTATGTTTACCTGCATATAAAGAGTATGTCTAAACATAGTCAATGTTTAGAATATGCACAAATTATTGCGGTTTTTTCCCGCTTTAATTCTTCGGTTTTTAATACGGGTTTAAATATTGTATTGAGATACAGAGAGTTATCTTTTCTACGTTAAAATCACTCAGTGAAACGTTATTTATGTGATCTTCATGGTCACAGAAGTAACGCTGAAATTATTGCCTTTCTATTTAACGGCTAATTATTCATGGCATAGGCTTCAACCCCGCTAACCGCTTGCGCTAGAATCAGGCGGTTTGCTCTTGAAAAAGGATATCGCCATGGCCGCCTGGGCCTTTTTGATCGTCGGTTGGCTGTTGATTTGGCGGGATTACCCGATTTTCGGCGCGTTGTGCATCGCGTTGTTCGCCGTGCTGCAATGGGCGAAATACGCCGCAAAAGGCGTGCAAAACCCCGAAGAGGCCGAAGAGTGGCGCAAGACCGACTGGCGTTCGCAGCCGATTGAAATGGCGCACGCCGGCGACAGCGACCGGCAGATTGGCGGCGTGGGGGAGCTGGGCATGGGCGGCCCCAATTTTTGGACGCTGCTGCTGCGCGACGGGGCGATTGTGCATAGCGCCTGTGCCGCGCCGCAGGACGTGGACGGCGGCAAGCTGCGCCTGATCCCGACCCGCAGCCGCGAGGGTGAGGGGCTGACGGTGTACGAGCCTGCCACCCGAGTGATGTACGCGCTGCCTGTGCTGGCCGAGCGCGAGCAGGCGGCATTGGCCGCCGGTTCCGCCGAGGCGCTGGCGCGGCTGCGGGCGAGCTGTCGGCAGGCGGCGGCCACGCCGCTGCGTCAGGTGCGCGGTCTGTGGGTGCCGCAGTGGGCAGAGGATCCGGCGGATCGTCTGGAGATCGCCTTGCCCAGTGGCCGCGCGCTGGCGGCGCGCTCGACGTTACCGGCGGATTTGCGCCATGCGGACGATCCTGCCGCGCTGCTGCACGCGCCGCCTTATGAGCTGTTGCTGGATAACCGGCCGACCGATCGCTTGGTGTGCGATCTCGAACGCGTGGCGGAATCGCCGACGGGTGACGGCTTGAGCGTCGGCGGCTGCCAGTTCCACGGCGAGCATATTGTCGATGGTCTGTACCATCTGTACTTCGCCGGCGAGTGGTTCAGCCTGCTCTCCTACGCACATAAACCGGCGGGCGGGCGCGGTTCGGACACCACCTTTTTTGTCGAGCGGGTCGAGCCGCAAGACGGCGGCGTATTCGTGATTGAATGGGATGCCTACAGCGTGGGGCCCGACGGGCATGCGCCTCGCGTAGCGGCGCCGCCGGTATTGGTTATCGCAGTAAGCTGGCAGGACGCGCCGCTGCGGCTGCCCACGGCCAATAACCGCGTGACCGTGCGCTTGCCCAACGCCATGGCGTAAGGCTTAAGGCAGCACCCTGACTTCGCCGTTGTGCAAGGTCAGCACGGCGATCGGGCTGCCGGGGAAGCACTCCCTAAAGATCCAGTCGCTGGGCCGAAACGCCGCCGCAGGCAGCCCGGCCTGCCACTCTTCCCACTGCGGGGCCGGCTTATCCGGCGGTAAAGAGAAAGAGACCAGCCAACCCGCTTCGCAGCGCACCCTTTGGCCGCTCGGGCGGGAGAAGGTGTGTGTGCTCGCCAGCTCCATTACCGGCGGTAAAACCTCGAAGGCAATGATCGGCACGCCGGCCACGCTCTGCGGCCGAGGAAAACGCACGGCGGTCACGCCATCCATCGTGATGGGGCTGTCTTCGGTGCCGGGCAGGCGCGGTTCCTGCCGGTTTACCCAGCTGCCTTTCGTCAGCGTGATTTCACCGAACGGTTTGGCTTCGTCGAGCGTCAGGTAGCTGCGCCGATTCCAGCGTTCTTCCGCCCGCTGGCTCTTGAGATCCTGGATGGCGATGTCGATAAGCATCAGCACGAACGCCACCGGGTAGATCGCCAGCGCCGAGGCCAGCAGATAGCCACCCCAGGAAAGCGGCGGGCGTGGGCGGCCGCAGCGGGCAGAAGCGTAGCGCCAGCCCCACCAGGCGAGCAGGATGCCGGCGAGCAGCAGCGCCAACAACAGCGCCACCAGCCCTGCAACGCCGGCGCCATAACCTAACAGCATGGCAAGTTCCTCATGTTCACGGCGTGGTGGAACGGTAGCGAACGAAGTAGGGCAGCGCCGGGGGCTCCCCGTCATCGCCATAGTGGCTTTCCGGTTCGATCACGGTTTGGCGTGCGTCGTCGCGCCCGTTGTAGCGATACTCCAACGGCTGGCGGTAGCGCACGTCGGATGAGCGCAGATCGAAAATCAGCGAAAGGCGCGCATCGCCGTTATCCGTTTGGGTGACTAGCTTGTCGTTGCCTGCCCACAGCTGATACAGCGATTTATCGCCGGTCTCCAGCAGTACCTTCAACTGCCCGTCGGATTGATAACGCAGGAGCTGATACAGCCCTCTTTCCAGCGTCTGTGCGATCAGGTAGATGCCGCCATCCGGGGCCTGCGCGCTTTCCGTCACGCGCACCGTGAGCCAATGCGGTTCGGCCACCTCGCCGGTTTTGCCGTTAACGGCGATGTGCAAGGCGCCGGAGCCGAGCACCGGATTCATCCAGAACAGCACGCGATCGCCGTCAACGGCGGTAAAGATCTCGGGTATGGATTTGCGCTTGCCGGAGGCGTAAGCCGTCGGTGAGTCCTCCTCGCCGCGCTCAAAACCCAGCAGCTGACGCGCTTCCAACAGCGCCGGCAGATCGAGCGTTTGCCGCCAATGGGCGCCAAAGTCCGGGCTGTAGAATACGCCTTCGGTGCTGATGAGATACAGCGCGCGTTTACCCGGCAGCGCCACCAGTTTGCCGCCGATAAAGGAAGGCCGGTTGTCGTCGCCCTCCGGCCAGGGGATCAGTGCCCCGATGGTGCCCTGTTTCACATCGACCAGCCGGCGCCCCTTGGACAGAAAAAGCACGCACTCTTGCCCGCCGCAAACCGCATCGTGGATAGACTCGTCGAGTTCCCCCAGCATCTGCAATCCCTGCGGGCCGCTGAACAACACCTGGCTGAGATAGTTGGCCGCCCAGCCGTAAAAGCTATTGTAGGCCCCGCGCTCACTCCTTTTGCTGATGAGCAGCAGAGCGCCGTCCTGCGCCGGGTAGCTGTGGATGAGATCGTAACGGGCTATCGTCGG
Source organism: Serratia sarumanii (assembly GCF_029962605.1). Taxonomy (NCBI): domain Bacteria; kingdom Pseudomonadati; phylum Pseudomonadota; class Gammaproteobacteria; order Enterobacterales; family Yersiniaceae; genus Serratia; species Serratia sarumanii. The sequence continues at coordinate 937,641 of NZ_CP124750.1, forward strand.
CAAGGCCTCGTCGCTCTGGATCCATTGCCACTGCGCATAGCGTTGTTCAGGGGCGAGGAAATAGACGCCCAGCGCGCTGGCCAAAAACAGCGTCAGGATAATAAGGGGTCTTTTATAAAGCGCTAACGTCATCATTTCAGCTCCGTCACCTGATCCTGCCGCCATAGCCTGCGGCGCAGATTGCGCAGGTATTTAAACGTTTTAAACGTGCGGTGCTGGTCAAAAGAGTAAAGGCGGCAGATCTGGGCGAAGCCCTCGATCAGCAGCGCCAGGCCGCTGATCATCAGCATCATCAGCAGCAGAATCGGCGGCAATTCGCTACCAAGGCGCTTCAGGGTCCAGGCATCCAGGTAAAAGCCCGCCGGGGTATCGGCGTTATCCGCCACCGCCAGGCCGAGCACAAAGCACGTCACGATCGCGCCGAGAATGAAGACAACGCGCGCGCACAGGTTAAGGCCGGATTCGGTGAAGTAGCGGCGGCCGCCGATGAGGTAAGTCTGGCGATCGCGGTGGTTGATGATCCCACGCACCGTAGGCAACTCGGGGACGGTGTCGTTCTCGCAATACAGCACCTGCAGCGGATCGCCTTTGGCGATGAAAAGCGGATGTTGCCGACGAAATACCGGATGCAGTTTGGTATTGGGGACGTTGAGCGCGCGGGTCGTCAACGCGAAGTGCGTCTCCTTCTGGCGCCACGCATAGGTGTCCAAATACTGCACCTGGCGCGGGATCTCATAGTGGAGGAGTTCGTAGCTTAGGGCGTTGACCGTCTCGATGCCGGAGGCCTCGACGCCGTCGGGGAGGGGGACGTCGGTTTGCTGCGCTGCGGGCACTGACGCGGCGTCTGCACTGACGGCCCGGTATTTGATGCCGGGGATTTTCAGGCTGAGCGATCCGGGCGGCGTGACGTCTTGCCCCTGCAGCACGCGATCCAGCGCCTTGAGCAGGCGCCTGCGGCCGCGATGCCCGATCAGCAGCAGCTCCGAACCGACGAACAGCACCATGCCGATGCCGACAAGGCCGGCGATTACGGCGATAAAGAACAGAACGATGGTCAACCAGGAATCTTCCCCGTCCATGATGAAAAAGGCTGCCGGAAAACCGCCGGCCAGCGCCGCGCCCAGCACCAGCAGGGCGAAGTATTTCAGCTTGTATTTCAGCGTTCTGTCGGGCTCCAGCCGGCCTTTTGTCTCGTGCAGCAGCCAGTGCAGCCAGTAGCTGCCGTCCTGCAGGCGATGGGCGCCAATCTTCACCCGATCGCCGGCGGCGAGCGTGGCCAGCAGATTTTCGCTGTCGCTGAAGTCGTCACGGTAAAAAAAGAACGTTTGGCCGGCGGCGATGATCCTCACCAGGTTGTCGGGCGCCGTCTGTTGGCAGGCACATTGTTCGACGGTCACATTAAAAAATTGGGTTTGCATGTCATTCCCTGTCAGCGGGCGTGGCCCGAAAATTCATCCCTGGCGCCAAATTATTCAGCGCTTTTTCATCAACGGCAGCATGCGCACCAGCGCATTGTCCTTGACGATGTAGTGGTGAAACAGCGCGGCGGCGGCATGCAGGCCGATCAGCCAGTAGCCGAATGACGCCAGCGTTTTGTGCCAGCCGATAATCATCCGCGCCTGCGGCCGATCGGCCACGTCGGCGAACGGCATCGACAGGCCGAACAGATACCACTCCTTGCCGCCCAGATAGCGCGAATACACCCCCAGCACCGGCAGCGTCAACAGCAGCAGGTAAATCAGGGTGTGCGTCAGGTGCGCCAGGCCGGTTTGCCACTTAGGCGGTTTGGGCGCGATGGCGGGCGAAGGGTGGCGCCAGCGCAGGAACAGGCGGGCGATCATCAGCGCGAACACCGTTACGCCGCAGCTGAAGTGGGTGACAACCAGCACGTACCAGGGGGCGCTGCCCGGTTCGGCAAAGCCGCGCAGCTCGATGGTGACACAGGTGATGACCAGCAGGATCGCCACCAGCCAGTGCAGGCGAATTTGCCACGGCATGTAGGTGTTCTGCACCGGGTTGCCTTTTGATGTTAAAGGGTCTGTGCGCCGATGGTAACGAAATGTTACAGGTGAGGAAAGCGCCCGTGTGCAGTTTAAGCAAAATGCCAGGGGTTAAACCGCTTGTTAAGCTATGAATTTAGTGGGTTAAGTGCCTGGCGGCAGGAGAGGCAGTTAGCATCGTAAGTTGTGAAGCTAATGGACGATAGATTCAGAGGCTGGCAGCTTAATAAGTAGCGAAGCAAATAGCGCCGCAGCCCTCGCCGCGGCGCCCGGGATCAGTTCAATTTGGCCTTGGCGAAGTCGCTGCCGTTCACGTCCACCACATAGCCGCTAAGGTTGCTGCGGGTGGCGTAGAACACTTTGCCGGTGGCCAGCGGCAGCCACGGCGCCTGTTTGGCGAAGATCACCTGTGCCTGTTGATACAGCTTGGCGCGAGCCTGTGGCTGGTTCTCCAGAATCGCCTGCTGGATCAGCCGGTCATAATCCTTATCGCACCAGCGCGCCACGTTGGCGCCGCTCTGCACCCCGGCGCAGCCGAGCAGGGTGGCGAAGTTGTCCGGATCGCCGTTGTCCGACACCCAACCGTACAGCGCGCTCTGCTGTTCGCCTTTGCGCAGCCCTGCCAGATACTGGCCCCACTCCCAGGTGACGATCTTGGCCTTCACGCCCATCTTCGCCCAGTCGCTCTGGATCATCTCGGCGATGCGCTTCGAGTTCGGATTGTAGGGGCGCTGTACCGGCATCGACCAGATATCGGTCTCAAAGCCCTGCTCCAGCCCGGCCTGCTTCAGCAGCTCGCGCGCCTTCTGCGGATCGTAGGCGTATTCCGGCAGTTGATCGTTGTAGCCCAGCATGCCCGGCGGCAGCAGCGAGTTGGCCGGCGTGCCGCTGTCTTTGAACACCGCGGCGACGATCGCTTTCTTGTCCACCGCATAGCTCAGCGCCTGGCGCACCAGCAGGTTGTCGAACGGTTTTTTCTGGGTGTTGAACGCCAGATAGCCGACGTTCAGCCCGGTGATGTCGTGCAGCTGCAGGTTGCCGTCGGCCTTGATGGCGGCGAACTGTTCCGGCAGCGGCGCGGGGATGATCTGGCATTCGTTGGTTTTCAGCTTGGCCAGCCGGGTTTGCGGATCCGGCGTGATGGAGAAGATCAGGTGCTTACTGGCCACTTCGCCCTGCCAGTAGTGCGGGTTGGCGATGTAGCGGATCAGCGAATCCTGTTTGTACTGCTGCAGCGCGAACGGCCCGGTGCCGATCGGCCAGTTGTCGACGTATTCCGGCGTGCCCTTTTTCAGCATTGCGTCGGCGTATTCGGCGGACAGGATCGAGGCGAAATCCATCGCCCAGTCGGCGACGAAGGCGGCGTTGGGCTGGCTCAGCGTGAAGCGCACGTGATGCTCGTCCACCGCCTCCACCTTGGCGATCAGCTTGTCCAGGCCCATGTCGGTGAAGTATTCATAGTTGCCGCCGGAGACCTTGTGATACGGGTTAGCCGGATCCTTCTGCCTCATCACGGTGAACACCACGTCTTCGGCGTTGAAGTCGCGCGTTGGGGTGAAGTATTTGTTGCTGTTGAATTTCACGCCCTGGCGCAGGGTAAAGGTGTAGGTCTTGCCGTCCGGGCTGACGCTCCACTCGGTGGCCAGCGAAGGGGCGGGGGTTTTATCGCTTTCGCGCAGCGTCACCAAGCGGTTGTACAGCACCTGCGAGGTGGCGATAAAGGTCGGCCCGGAGCTGGAGAGCTGCGGGTTGAACGATTCCGGCGAGGCGACAGTGCAGTACACCAGCGCATCGGAAGCGGCCAGCGCGCCGCCCGCCGACAGCAGGCCGGCACTTGCCAGCGCCAGCGCGGCGATAGGGTGTTTTAAAAACGTCAAGGCAAGATCCTCAGGTGGAATGGGCCGTTACCGGCGAATTGATTTAACTATAGATAACGGATGGCGAGACGGGGAACAAGCGTCTCATCTGCGCATTCTGTGCGCCCCGCGTTGCCAGGCAAACCGCTTTAATCGGCCGCGCGCTTGCGGTCTGCATCATAGCGCTCGCGGGCGGCGTCCAGCTCGGGGAAATGGTATTCCGCCCATCGGTCGAGCGCCGTCAGCGTCTCGACCAGCGAGCAGGCGACGGCGCTGAGCCGGTATTCCACATGTGCCTGATTCTTTTCACTTAAATCCAGCCGTTCGAGCAGCCCGTTGCGTTCCAACTGGCGCAGCGTTTGCGTCAGCACCTTCTGCGAAATGCCGTCGATGCGGCGCAGCAGCTCGCCGTTGCGCATCGGCCGCTGTGCCAGCACGGGCAGGATCAGCATCACCCACTTGCCGGAAATCAGCGCCAGCGCATCGCGCGCGGAGCATTTACTCGAATAGACGTCGCCGGGATAGGCCATGGGGGGTTACCTTCAGGTGCGTAATTGCCAAGGGGGCGATAAAGCCACAGCATAGCAGCACCACCTTACAACGGGAGACACAGGATGAACGTGCTGATTGTGCTGGCTCACCCCGAGCCGCATTCTTTCAATGCCCATTTGGCCGAACAGGCGCGGCAGGCTTATCTGGCGCAAGGGCATCAGGTGAAGACGGTCGATCTGTATCAGGAGGAGTTTGATCCGCGCGAGGGTGCCGGTCATTACCCCAGCAGAAAGCAGGCGGACAGGTTCGATGCGATGCAGGAGCAGCGCCATCACTGGACGACTCAGGCGCTGCCGGCGGAGATCCGGCGGCATATCGAGCTGCTGCGCTGGGCGGACACGCTGGTGCTGCAGTTCCCTTTCTGGTGGTTCGGCGCGCCGGCCATCCTCAAGGGCTGGATGGATCGGGTGTTCGTTTACGGCGGGATCTACGACAGTCGCCACCGCCATGAAAACGGCGTGATGCGCGGCAAACGGGCGCTGCTGACCGTCACCGCCGGCGCCTCTGCTCAGGCCTGCGCACCGAACGGGCGCGACGGCGATATGCGGCTGATGCTGTGGCCGATCATGCATGCGCTGCACTATATCGGCTTTAGCGTGCTGGAGCCGTTCCTGGTTTATGGCGTGCGCGGCGGGTTGACGGGCGAGGCGCTGCAGGTGCAGAACGCCGCTTTGGCGCAGGTGACGCAGGCGTATCGGGCTGGCTTAGGCGATCTTGCCGCCTGGCCGGCGGTGTGGTTCAACCGCAATGAAGATTTTGACGCCGATCTGGCGCTGAAGCCCGGTGCGCCGGTCTATAGCCCGTTCGTGCGCCACCGCGATCCGGTTTAGAAACCGGCCTTCAGCAGTTCCTCGCGCAGGTCGTCGATAATCGCCGGTTCGATGTCGGGGAACTGCTGCTGAATATCGGCGATGGCTTCGGCCACGCTCGGGCCGGCAAAGGTGCCGGAGAAGGGCAGCAGCGGCAGATTGGCGTCGCTGTCCGGCAGCTCGCCGCGGATAGTGCCGGTGATCATGCCCGCTTTTTTTTCCGCCGTGAGGTCGTACTCCCCCACGTTTTTGTCGATCGGTTTCATTGGCCGCCTCGCTGTCGGTGAGTGTTTACCCTGTTCGGTTAAAGCATAGTGTTTCAGGCAATGAATACCAATCAATGTATATAATATTAATATAAAACAATGTGATGCGTATTTTGTTGTTTGACGTTTACCGGGGGCCGGCGCTATGCTCTTGGCGCTAAAGGAACCTTCCTCACTGACAGGGACAGACGACATGAAAAGACTGAAAAGCGCGGCGCTGTTGTTGCCGCTGTTGGCGCTCAGCGCCTGCACCCACCACCTCAGCAGCGCGGAGCGGCATGCCAAGCACTACGTTTATCAAACGCGCGACGACTTCGACCCGCAATTCCGCACCGATGTGAACGGCAGCATTAAAAACGCCGTGCCGATGTTCGAACAGTTCTACCAGCAGGGGAAAAAGGATCGCGCGGCAGGCGTGGCGCGCAGCGAGGCGCAGCAAAAGGCCGATTATCTGGCCAGCCCGGAATTCCAGCAGAACATGGAACACAAAACCATTTTCATCAATCGCGCCTACAGCGGCTCCGACAATCCTAAACGCCGTCAGGTGCTGTCGCAGGAAGCGGTGGGCGCCTACTGGGACGGTTACGAAGGCCGCTGACTGAATCCCACATAAACAGAAGGTAATAAAAACTGGCCTTCTGCCGGTTATTTGATTATAAAAACCGCCGCTAAGGACGATGTTCATAATCGAAACCAGGAGTGTTTATGTTGGCAAACGTTAAGCGTTCGTTCGCTGCCGCCGTCGTATTGATGTTGGCGCTGCCCGCGGTTCAGGCCGCGGATTACCGTGCGGGCGAGCAATACACCCGGCTGGATAAGCCGGTAGCCGCCGCGCCTGCGGTGGTGGAGTTCTTCTCCTTCTACTGCGGCCCTTGCTATCAGTTCGCCGAGACCTACCGGGTAGGCAGCACCGTGGCGCAGGCGCTGCCCGCCGGTGAGAAAGTCACCAAGTATCACGTCAGCCTGATGGGCAAACTGGGCAATGAGCTGACCGAAGCCTGGGCGGTGGCGACGGTACTGGGCGTAGAAGACAAGATTGAAGGGGCGATGTTCGACGCGGTGCAGAAACAGCGCGCCGTCAATAGCGCCGAAGATATTAAGCGGGTGTTCACGGCGGCCGGCATCGATGCCGCAACCTATGAAAACGCGCGCCACAGCCTGCTGGTCAAAGGGTTGATCGCCAAGCAGAACGAAGCGGTAAAGGCGTTCGAGGTGCGCGGCACCCCGTCGTTCTACGTAGCCGGCAAATACAAGATAGACAATGCCGGCATGGCCAGCACCAGCGTTGAAGGCTACGCCAAAGAGTACGCGGCGGTGGTGCGGCATCTGTTGGATACGCAGCCTTAAGGCGATTCCTCCTCCGGCGCCCGATGAGATGATCTGTGATCGCGGCGCCAAATCCCCGGCTCGCCATTGATTGTGTGTTAACGGATTGTTATGGTGGTTTTCTGTTCAACGGCGCAGCACCGCTGCTGTTTGAAGGGAGAGATCATGACGGCATTGGCAACGCTCCGGGACGTCGGCTTCGAAGAGTGGCTGGGGAAAATCAACACCGCCTGCGGCAGATTCTGCGCAAAAACGCTGGGGCCGGGCTTCAGCGGGGCGATGCAGGAATTCCGCGCCCATGCGCTGCGCCTGAGCGTGGTCGACGTGTCTCAGGCCCGGCTGTACCGCACGCCGCGCGAGATCGCCCGCAGCGACGGCGCGCACTTTTTTACCGTCTTCCAGCTGCGCGGCAGCGCGTTGATGGAGCAGGGCGAGAGCCAGACGGTGCTCTCTCCCGGCGACATCACGCTGATCGACGCCTCACGGCCCAGCAGCTTCACCTTCCAGCGCGATTCACGCCAAATCTCCCTGTTGTTGCCGCGCGGCTGCCTGCCGCTGCCGCCGCCTTGCGCCCAGCGTCTCGGAGCAGAGCTCAGCGCGGTGCGCCTCAGCCGCCAACTGGTGCTGAGCAGCATGCAGGATCTTCAACTCGCCGCGGCGGAAAGCAAGGCGGTGCTGAATGCGCTGGCGGCGCTGCTGCGCCCGGCGCTGGCGCTCGAACAGGCGCGCCCGGAGGGGCAACAGCCGGTTTTCGACAAGGCGCTGGCGTTGATCGACAGGCATATTCAGTCGCCGCAGCTGCGCCCGGAATGGGTGGCGGCCGAGTTGGGGGTGTCACTGCGCAGCCTGTATCGGCTGTTCGCCCGTCAGGGGCTGGTGGTGGCGCAGTACATCAGGAACCGCCGGCTGGATCTGTGCGCGCAGGCGCTGCGCAGCGCCGCCGGGCAGGAGAAGCTGGCCGGAGTCGGCCTCGACTGGGGTTTTGCCGATCACAGCCATTTCTCGACCGCTTTCAAGCAGCGTTTCGGCATGTCGCCGAGCGAGTACCGTCGGCAGTATCAGTAAGTCAGGGCGCGGGCCAGGCCCGCGCCGCTTCACTCAATAGCGGATGCAGACCGATTTCGACTCGGTGTAAGCGTCCAGCCAATCCGGGCCGAAATCACGGCCGCTGCCCGACTGTTTGAACCCGCCGAACGGCATGTTCGGGTCGATCAGCGTATGGGTGTTGACCCACACGGTGCCGGCCTGAATGCGCGGCGTCAGCGCCATCGCCTGCTGCAGGCTGGTGGTCCACAGGCTGGCAGTCAGCCCGAAGTCGGTGTCGTTGGCCTTGCTCAGTGCCTCCTCGGCGCTGGCCACCCGAATCAGGTTGACCACCGGGCCGAACACTTCTTCACGCGTCAGGTTCAGCCTGTCGTCCGGGTTGATCACCAGCGTCGGCGGAATGTAGAAGCCGTTGGCATCCGGCCCGGCCGCGCCGCCGATAAGCTCGGCGTTTTTCGCCCGGGCGTCGTCCAGGTAGGCCGCCACCTTGTCGCGGTGCGCGAGCGACACCAGCGGGTTGATTTGCGCGCCGGTATCCATCCCCGGCCCGACCGACAGCGATTTCACCGCCTGTTCGAAACCTGCCACCAGCTGGTCATAAATCGGCGCTTCAATATAAATTCGCGAGCTGGCGGCGCACACCTGCCCCTGATTGAGGAAGCTGCCGAGCATCAGGCCTTCGATCACCTGCTGCGGATCGGCATCTTTCAGCACGATGGCCGGGTTTTTACCGCCCAGTTCCAGCGTCACGCGGGTCAGGCGATCCGCCGCCGCGCGCGCGATGCTTTTGCCCACCGGCGTGGAGCCGGTAAAGCTGACTTTGGCGATCAGCGGATGTTCGGTCAGCGCCTTGCCGCACACGGTGCCGCGGCCGGTGACCACGTTGAACACGCCCGGCGGCACGCCGGCTTCGCTCGCCAGTTCGGCGATGCGCAGCAGGGTGAGCGGGGTGGTTTCCGACGGCTTGATGACGATGGAGCAGCCTGCGGCCAGCGCCGGCATCACTTTCCACATGCCTATCATCAGTGGGAAGTTCCAGGGCACGATGCCGGCGACCACGCCAATCGGCTCTTTACGGGTATAAACCTGATATTTGGCGCCCGGCGGCATCGGAATGGAGACGTCCAGCGTCTGGCCGGTGATTTTGGTCGCCAGCCCGGCGGTGTAACGCATCCAGTTCAGGGTGCTGCCGACTTCGAAGGCGCGGGCGATGTTGATGGACTTGCCCTGCTCCAGGGTTTCCAGCTGCGCCAGCTCCTCGGCGTGCTGCTCCACCAGATCGGCGAAGCGCAGCAGGATGCGTTCTCGTTCTACCGGCAGACGCTGCGCCCAGACGCCTTCGCTGAAGGCTTTGTGGGCGGACTGCACCGCCAGCGCGACGTCTTGCTCGTTGGCGTCGGCGGTGGTGGCGATCTGCTGCCCATTGGCGGGGTTATACACCGCCAGGCGGCCTTCCGCGGCGGACGCGCGCCACTGGCCGTCGATATACAGCCCATGCTGACGATCGAGAAAACGCGACACGCTATCCAGCACGGCTACGGTATTGTCAGACATACATCCTCCGATCAGGCTCATCAGGTTATCGTTAACCCTGCAAGTCTAGATCAGCGGAAAAGCGGCGGCTTTGGTCTGCCTGACATTCGGTTTGCCCTGCGTGTCATTTTGCCGTGACGGAAGGGTAAACCGCGGCCGGCGGGCGCTGGCCGGGAGGGATCACGAGCTCAGGGTCGCCAGACGGGTAGCGAAGCCGAGGAACAGCAGGCCGATGAGGCCGTTGCCGAGCTTCGCCAGGCCTTTCTTGTGATTGAAGAAATGCGCCAGCATCGCGCCGGAGAAGATCAGCGTACTCATGTAGATAAAGCTGACGGCTTCGAGGATCAGCGCCAGAATGGTGAACGACAGCCCGGTGTGCGCGTAGTTGAAGTCGATGAACTGCACGAAGAACGACACGTAAAACAAGATAGCTTTCGGGTTGGTCAGGCTCAGCGTCAGCGACTTGCGCAGAATGCTGTGGCCGCCTTCACTCTGCTGCTGTTGCGCCTGCGCCTTCTGCACGAAGGTGGCGTAGAGGATTTTTGCGCCGAGGAACAGCAGGTAAATCGCGCCGAGAAAACGCACCAGGGTAAACAGGAACGGCGTGGTGCGGATCAGCGAAGCCACGCCGATATAGGCGCAGAAGATCAGGATTGCATCGCCGATGAACACGCCGAGCGCCGCGGTGTAGCCGGCGCGCACGCCGCGCGATACGCCGGTTTTCAGTACGTACAGCGTATTCGGCCCCGGCAGAATGATAATGAAGACCACCCCGGCCAAATAGGTCCATAAATTCAGGACGCCAAAACTCTCTAACACAATAACCTCTCCATGCGCGCAACTAACAGGCAAAAACACTGGCCACGCCCGTGACCGGCCGCGATCCTAACGCTGTGCAACCGGGTTGGCAACGTAATAAACTTCATGTTGTTGGTTAAAAATTGTCGAAACATTGCTGAAAACGTCGGCGCCGAATTAAAAAGCAAGAGTCGGCGTGTTTCGCCAACGGCCCGTCACTATGCTGGTTAACATCGAAACCGCAGTGAGGAACGGATGATGAAAAACGTAATCGACAGCGCCGATCCGCGCTGGCTGGCGATCGTCAGCCGCGACAAGCAAGCCGACGGCCGCTTTATCTATGCGGTGAAAACCACCGGCGTGTATTGCTCGCCTTCTTGCCCGTCACGCCAGCCGAATCGGCAAAACGTGGAGCTGTTCGACGATGCCGAGCAGGCGGAGGCGGCGGGTTATCGGCCCTGCAAACGCTGCCGCCAGGGGCTGACGCCGTTGACCGAGCAGCATGCGCGGCAGATAGCCGAGGCCTGCCGCTATATCGAACGGGCGGAGAAAGCGCCGTCGCTGCAGGCCCTGGCGCGCCACGTCGGGTTGAGCCAATACCATTTCCACCGGCTGTTCAAAGCGATCACCGGCCTGACGCCGAAAGGCTATGCCGACGCGCAGCGCAGCCAGCGCTTGCGCACCGGTCTTACGCAGCAGGAGACGGTGACCGACGCGATCTTCGACGCCGGCTATGGCGCCAACGGCCGCTTCTACCGGCAAGCCAACGCCGCGCTGGGCATGACGCCGAAGGCCTACCGGGCGGGCGGTAAAGGCATGCGCATCCATTTCGCCGTCGGGCGCTGTTCGCTGGGCGAGATCCTGGCGGCGCAGAGCGAGGTGGGCATCTGCGCCATTCTGCTGGGGGACGATGCGCAGCGGTTGGTGCAGGATCTGCAGGACAAATTTCCCAATGCCGAGCTGATCGGCGGCGACGCGCAGTATGAAGCGCTGATGGCGCAGGTGGTGGGGTTGATTGAAGCGCCGGAGAACGGGTTGGCGCTGCCGCTGGATATTCGCGGCACCGCGTTTCAACAGCGGGTCTGGCAAGCGCTGCAGACGATACCGGTCGGCGAAACTGTCAGCTATGCCGACATCGCCCGGCGCATCGGCGCGCCCAAAGCGGTGCGCGCGGTGGCCGGCGCCTGCGCCGCCAACGTGCTGGCGGTGGCGATCCCCTGTCACCGGGTGGTGCGCAACGACGGCGCTTTGTCCGGCTATCGTTGGGGCGTCGAGCGCAAGAAAGCCTTGCTGGAAAAAGAGGCGCAGCGATGAGCCGCTCGCTGGCGGCGCGGCTGGCCGAATTGGACTGGGCGGCGATTGAACGTGAACTCGATGCGCAGGGCTGTGCGCGGTTGCCTGGCGTGCTCAGCCAAGAGCTGTGCCGCGAGCTTTCGGCGCTTTACCCGCACGATGCGCATTTTCGCAGCCGCATCGTGATGGCGCAGCACGGTTTTGGCCGCGGCGAGTACCGGTATTTCGCCTACCCGCTGCCGCTGCCGGTGGCCGAGGCGCGCAGCCTGATGTATGCGCGGCTGGCGCTGGTGGCCAACCGCTGGAATACCTTATTGGGCCTGGCGGCACGCTATCCCGCCGAACACGAGGCCTACCTGGCCGAATGCCACCGGGCCGGCCAACGGCGGCCGACGCCGCTGCTGTTGCGTTACGAAGCGGGGGATTACAACTGCCTGCATCAGGATCTGTACGGCGAGCGGGTGTTTCCGCTGCAGGTGGCGTTTTTGCTCTCCGCCCCCGAACGGGATTTCACCGGCGGCGAATTCGTGTTGACCGAACAGCGGCCGCGGATGCAGAGCCGGCCGGAGGTGGTGCCGCTACAGCAGGGCGACGCGGTGGTGTTCGCCGTGCATCATCGCCCGGTGGCGGGGGCTAAAGGCTATTATCGGGTCAATCTGCGCCACGGCGTCAGCCGGGTACGTTCCGGCCAACGCCACACGCTGGGGGTGATCTTTCACGACGCGCTATAGCTTGCGCGCCAGCAGGGTGGCGAAGCGCAGCGAGATACGGTTGCCGGCGGCGTCGGTCTTGTGCAACTGGCCGACGTCCTCGTTGTATTTGAGGATCTCCCAGTCGCGATAATAATGCTGCAGTTCACCCGGGCTAAAAGTGAACGGAAACGGCAGCGGGCAGGGATAATCCTCGCTATCCATCGCCGCCACGATCAGGTTATGGCCGCCGCGTACGGTGCTGCCCTGCATGTTTTGCACGATATGCGGAATTTGCTGGCGTTCGAGAAACATCATCACCACTGTGGACAGGATGAAGTCGTATTCGCCGCTGAAGCGGTGGGTATTGAGATCCTGCACCCCGGCGCTCAGGCGGGTCAGCTGCTCTGCGTCGATGATCTGATTGAGGCGGTCTATCGACGGCGCGTGCTTGTCCCAGGCGGTGACGTCGAAACCCTTCAGATTGAGATAGAGCGAATTGCGGCCGCCGCCGCAGCCCAGATCCAGCGCCTTGCCCGGCGCGATGCGCGCCGCCGCCTCGATCACTTCGGAGTGGGTGCGCGTCAGTTCGTATTTCTTGTGGTAGTAATCTTCCGCCGTGCAGTAAAACGCCAGCCGGCAGGTCATGTCGTCCGAGAAGGAAACGATGCGATGCCACTGCTGCGGTGCGATAAACGGCGGCTGGCTTTCGGGGCTGAACTGCCAGGTCTCGGTGGTGGCGCCGTCCTCGGTCATCATGGCGAACGTCAGGCTGCCGCTTAGCACGGTGAGCTTCGCCCAGGTGCCGCTCTGGGTGTTGTGGCGCTGGCGGAAGGCCTCCGGCAGCGTGTCGCTGTTCCATTCCGGCAGGGTTTTATAGCAAAGCAGCTGCTGCTCCATAAGGGGCTCCTCTGGCTGGGCAAGCAAAGTGATTTATATGATGTATATAAAATACATCTTTATCGAGCGTTTGAACATAGCGGCCTGACGGAAAGGCGTGGCATATCTTTATACTGGATTGTGCGCGGCGGCTGGGCTAATTTCAGTGCTGTTCATGTCATCACGTTCAGGGAAAAGATGCCGATACCTCGTTTATTCCACCCGATATCCTTCCGTTGGCTGAGCCTGGCCGCGCTGCTGGCGCTGGCGGGCTGTATCAGCAAAACCACCACCACGGCGCCGACGGCGCGCCCCGCCGATGTCAAAGCCCGGCTGCTGACGCTGATCCCGGCCAACGCCGGCGATCGTCAGGGCTGGGCCACCGATATTACCGCCGCCTTCGCCGCGCAGGGCATCGAGCCGAGCGATGAGAACCTGTGTTCGGTGCTGGCGGTGACCGAACAGGAGTCGACGTTCCGGGCTAACCCGCAGGTGCCGGGGCTGCCGAAGATCGCCTGGAAGGAGATCGACCGCCGCGCCGATCAGATGCACATCCCGAACTTTTTGGTACACACCGCGTTGAAGATTTCGTCGTCGAACGGGCAGAGCTACAGCGAGCGGCTGGATAAGGTGCGCACCGAGAAGGATCTGAGCGATATCTTCGATGACATGATCGACCGCGTGCCGATGGGGCAGAAGCTGTTCGGCCATTTAAACCCGGTACATACCGGCGGCCCGATGCAGGTGAGCATCGCCTTCGCCGAGGCGCACGCCAAAGGGTACCCTTATCCGATCGACGGCTCGATTCGCCGCGAAGTCTTCAGCCGGCGCGGCGGCATGTACTTCGGCATTATGCATTTGCTGGGATATCCGGCCGATTACAGCCGGCCGATTTATCGCTTTGCCGACTTCAACGCCGGCTGGTACGCCAGCCGCAACGCGGCGTTCCAAAACGCGGTCAGCCGGGCGAGCGCCATTCCGCTGGCGCTGGACGGCGATCTTATCGACTTCGGCAGCGACAAGCCCGGCTCGACCGAGCTGGCGGTGCGCACGCTCGGCAAGCGCCTGAACATGAGCGACAGCGCCATTCGCCGGGCGCTGGAGAAAGGCGAGACGGCCGACTTTGCCGACACCGATCTGTATAAGAAGGTCTTTGCGCTGGCGGGCGGCAAGCTGCCGCGCGAGATGCTACCGGGCATCCAGCTGGAAAGCCCGAAAATCACCCGCAAGCTGACCACCGCCTGGTTCGCCAAACGGGTGGATGAACGCCGCCAGCGCTGCATGGCGCGCGCCGGCGGGTAACCCAAAAGAAAACGCCGCCGGTGGCCTGAAACCATCGGCGGCGCGATCGCGCATCAGGCGCTGCGGCGCGGGTTGGTCAGGCCGAAGTTAAAGCTGTTGCAGCGGTTGCAGAACTCTTTCATCACCGGCGGCGTGTCCATCATCGGCACTTTCACCTCGATAAACGCCAGCCGATCCTGCCGCGAGGCGTGTTCCAGGGCCATTTCCAGCTGTTGCGTGGTTTCCACCGCCACGCTGAACGGCTGCGCCTGGGTATTCAATACCGCCGGCAGTTTGGCGTAGTCCCACGGGCCGATGTCGTTGTAGGACGAGTTTTCGCCGAGGATATACCGCTCGATGGTGTAACCGTCGTTGTTGATCAGGAAGATGATCGGCTTTTGCTCGCAGCGCAGCAGGGTAGACACTTCCTGCGCGGTGAGCTGGAAGGAGCCGTCGCCGATGAACAGCAGGTGACGGCGCTCAGGCGCCGCCATCAGGGTGCCGAGCAGCGCCGGCAGGGTATAGCCGATCGAACCCCAGATCGGTTGGTTGACCACCTTGACACCGCCGGGCATGCGCATGCCGCCGATGGCGGCGCCCGAGGTGCCGTTTTCCACCACCACCACGTCATCTGCCCGGATAAATCGCTGGATCCGTTGCCACAGATAGGCCTGGTCGATGGGGGCGTCGCTCGGCGTCGCCAGCTTTTCACGCGGATCGGGCAGCGGCGCCAGGCGCTGTACCGGCGCGTCTTCGCTCAGATCCAGCAGCGCCTGCAGCAGATCCGCCGTCGCCACCGCCGGATAGGAGGTGCTGTCCAGCTTCAGCGAGAACGGCTGGATATCCACCTGAGCGGCGGCGGGAATTTGCTGCGAGAAATAGCCGGTGGTGGAGTCCACCAGACGCACGCCGAAGCTCAGCACGCAGTCCGAGTGCGCCATGCGTTCATACAGTTCGGGGCGCGACAGGTTGCCGCTGTAGCCGCCCATCCAACCGGCGGTATCTTCCGGAATGATGCATTTGGCGGTCGGCATATTGGTCAGCGGAATGGCAAAGCGGTGAGCGACCTCGATCACCAACCGCTGCAGCTGATAACGATCCACCATTTGGTCGACCAACATGATCGGGCGCTGCGCGCGTTTTATTTTGGTTAACAGCGCCATCGCCGCTAATTGCACATTGTATTTATCGCTGGCCGGCAACTGCGGCGCCTCTGTGGCTGCGGTGATTTCAATTTCGACGTCGCAAATATCGGAAGGCAGCTGTAAATACACCGGTTTCTTCTCTATCCAGGCGCGGGAAATAACGCGCGGAATTTCCTGCGCGGCATTTTCCGGCGTAATCAAGGCTTGAGCAACGGTGAATTGTTTAAAACAGTTCATGACGTTGTCGAAATTGCCGTCGCCCAGAGTATGGTGCAATAGCTGATGATTCTTCATCGCGTGCAGCGGCGGCGTGCCGGCGATGCAGACCACCGGCGAGGATTCGGCATAGGCTCCGGCGATGCCGGACAGCGCGGCCAGATCGCCGACGCCGTAGGTGACGATCAGCGCGCCGGCGCCCTTCATTCGGGCATAGCCGTCGGCGGCGTAGGCGGCGTTCAATTCATTGCAGTTGCCGATAAACGCCAGCCGGTCGTCGCTTTCCAGCAGCTCCAGCAGGCTGAGGTTATAGTCGCCGGGCACGCCGTAAATACGATCGACGTTCAGGGCGTGAAGCTGTTGCAGAATGAATGACCCGATAGTTATTTTCATTGATTGCTCCGGATTATTTATCTTTATTTTGTCAGGCGAAAATCAGCAAAAATAAATTGCTGGCGATGTTGTGTCGTTAGCATTAACAGTTATTTAAAGCGTCGACTTGTTCAAGATAGGGTTGGCAGCCGGAAAATGGGCGGTTTGTATTCGGCGCTTTACGCGATTGAGTAAGACATAAAAAGTAGGGATATTGCGTATTGGCGTGCGGCGGTATTTTTCCTTGATGGAATATCAGCAGAGAAACGGCGCCGCGTTGGCATTTATCATGATGCAGGGGGAGTTTACCGGTACTTTTGATGCCGCGTTAAATCCTGCCTGGCGGTGCCCGGCAGTTAGCCTGGAAAAGAAAAGCCGACGCTGACGTAAAGGGGAATTTTGGTGATCCGCCGCACGCTTATTTTAAGAAACCATCACGCAACCAATTAAAAACAAAAAATTAACAACAATCGTTTTTTATTCGTCGGTTTCCGTCAGCTTTGCTTTACGGGGGCGGCGGTGCGCGCCACGTCGGGCCGGCGTTAAAATACGCCGTTGCGGGCGCTAAGATAACGTGGTGGCCATCACATTCCGTGGGAAGTGATACGTAAACTTTTCTCCACGTGCGCGCAGATGGCGTATACCTACCAAAGAGGGCGGTGCCCCAGTGGCACTGACTGACGGGGGAAAGAGCGATGAAAAGCTATCGACATATTCTGGTACTGATTCACGATGAGCGCGATGGGCTGCCGTTGCTGCGTCAAACGGTGGTGATGGTGCGCGGGCTGCCGATCGCCATCACCGTCGGCCACCTTAACGCCGACTATGCGGAGCTGGAGTACGGCAGCGATGCGCTGGTCAAAGATCGCCAGGCGCAGGAGGTGATCGCCGCCAAGGCGATGCTGAGCCGGTTGGTGAGCGCCGTCGATGCGCCGGTTGCGGTCAAGGAAATTGTCACCATCCGGCGCTTTAAGGACGTCAACGATTTCATTCATCAGGCCGGCATCGATCTGGTGGTGGTCGGGCACCAAAACCGCCTGTTCGGCCTCTATTCCTCATATTCTCTGGAATTTGTGAACCGTCTCGATGTCGATGTGTTGGTCAAGCATCTTGCCCGCGAGTAGCGTGCGACAAAGCGGACTTTTCCCACGGCTTTACCGTCTTAAAGGCGATAGCATGCGGATATCAGTACAGTTTGTTATGAATTATTGGGCATTTTCCGGCGCTAAACTTAACCAAAGCACAACGGGCGTTGGATAAATTAGATACAGCTTGATCTTGCCTGGGCTATCGGTAAAAATCTGCGGCCGTATTTTTACAGGAGCTTTACGATGTTTCTCAAACGGACTCTTTTGGCATGTTCTCTGGCGTTGATATTTCCTGCACTGCCTTCTTACGCTGAGGTTGGTACAGAAAGTGGCAATACCGCGCAGGCTGAAAAACCGGGTCTATGGCAGCGTTTTACCGATAACGTGGCGGAGACCTGGAACAACTCGCCTAACCACGATCTCTATATCCCGGCCATTACCTGGCACAACCGTTGGACTTATGATGATGAACATATCGATAAGTACAACGAACGCCCGTGGGGCGCCGGTTACGGCATCTCCCGCTACGACAGCGACGGTGACTGGCACGGCATCTACATCATGGCGTTCAAGGACTCCTTCAACAAGTGGGAGCCGATCGGCGGCTACGCCTACGAGAAGATCTGGCGCCCGCTGGATGACAAGGATTTCCGCCTGGGGCTGGGCTTTACCGCCAGCGTCACCGCGCGTGACAACTGGAAATACATTCCCATCCCGGCGCCGCTGCCGCTGGCTTCTATCGGCTATCAGCGGCTGACGTTCCAGGCGACCTACATTCCCGGCACCTATAACAACGGCAACGTGTTCTTCGCCTGGCTGCGCTGGCAGTTCTAAACTTCCTGAATTCCGAAAAACGGCGCAGCGGCGAGATTAAAGGAACTTGTCGCCGCCGGCGGCGTCGGAAAGGGTATCCCGGCGCGCTGCGCCGATTGCATGCCGTTATTACAGGAGTTTCACCACTATGATCACCAAACATCGTTTACTGCTGGCTTTGGCGCTGTCCGCTACCCTGGCCAGCGGCGCCAGCCAGGCCGCCGGGCTGATGGATTCCCTCAGCAGCGCGGCGGGCGAACTGAGTAAGTCGGGCGGCGACAGCAGCGGCGGCATGTCGCTCTCCTCGTTGACCGGCCTGCTGAACGGTGGCGACAAGGCGTTGAGCTCCAGCAGCATGACCAATGCCGCCGGCATCCTGCAGTACTGCGTGAAAAACAACGTGCTGTCGGCTAACGGCGCCGAAGGGGTGAAAGATCAGCTGCTCAGCAAGCTGGGCATCACCAGCACCGAAAACGCCAAGAGCCAGGATTATCAGCAGGGCCTGGGCGGCTTGCTGCAGACCGGCGAAGGCAAGAGCCTGGATCTGAACAGCCTGGGCACCTCGCAGATCACCGAGAAGGTGAAGCAAAAAGCCTGCGATCTGGTGCTGAAACAGGGCAAATCCTTTATTTCATGATAAGCGAACGGCGGAGCGCTCCGCCGTTCTTTTTTGCATAAGCTGGAAAAATGAAAAAAACGTTGATGCTTTCCCTGCTGGCAGGGATGACGATGTTGCAGGGGTGTTCCGTGAAATCCAACGATGCGCCACCGCCGCCGCAGGTGAAACCGATCGGCATGGCGAACCCGGCCGACGTGTACTGCACCCAAATCGGCGGCAAGCTGAACGCCAAAGAGAACGCGGCGGGCCAGTATTCCACCTGTACCTTGCCGAGTGGGCAGGAAATTGAAAGCTGGGAGCTGTTCCGCCGCGATCATCCGGTGAAAAAGTAACCCTCGCGGCGCCGGCTTTTCCGCCCGGCGCCCGATCAGAATTGGCGATCGCCTATCGACTGCAGTTGCAGGCTGCCGTCCTTTTGTAGCGTCAGCGGCATGCGCCAATCGCGCTGTTTATCCAGGTTGAACGGCCGGGAGCGGAACATGCAGCCGGTCTTGATGTTCTTGATTTTCATCACGTGTTCCGCGTCCGCATTGATTTTCACCTCGAAGCTGCCGGCGGGCGGAATAAAGACTTCCGCCAGCTGCTGCGGCGCCGTCGGCGTTTCCAGCTTGACCAGCACCGCAAAATCGTTGCCCTTATTATCCAGCGTCAGCCGATGCAGACCGGCCGTGGGCAGCCGCGTCGGCTGATGCAGATAACCCGCTGAGGCGGGCCACGGCTGCCCGGCATTGTCATGCAGCGGCCCGCCGCACTGTTCACGCGCCTCGCGCAGCGGCATTTCGCGCTTTATTGCGCGGTTGTAATCGGCGGGGGCGGCGAGGCTGAACTCGTCGTCATATTGGTGGGCGCGCAGATAGCGCTTGGCGCCGAGCACCCCAACGGCGACCAGCATGAAGAACAAAAATATCCTCAGGCGATTTTTGAAAATCAGCCCGAACAGCTTCCCGGGGAGTTGAAACAGCCACCTTGCGATCGTCAATAACATCGTTTTCCCTTAGCGTCCAAGCCGTTACGTCTGCGGTAACTTCGCTTGCCTCAGTATAGCCAACATCCCGCAGGCGAAAATCCTGCCCGGCGATTTTTCTTTCGCTCACGGTTGTACGTTTGTGTTTGTTTGTGTACATTTGTGATCACTTTAGCGTCACCGGATTGACACGATGTCCAAACTGCTACCGAATGAGCGCCACCAGGCCATTCTCGACACGCTTCGCCAACAGGGGCGGGTGCTGGCGCTGGAGATGGCGCAGCGGCTAAATACCACCGAAGCCACCATCCGCCGCGATCTGCGCCAGCTGGCGGCGCAGAATCTGTGCAAACGCATCTATGGCGGCGCGCTGGCGCCGACGCCGGCCGAGGGGCCCGTTGCGGCGCGCATGGCGCTCAGCGGCGATGAGAAGCTGGCGCTGGCGCAGACCGCGCTGGGGTTGATCGGTGAAGAGCAGCTGATCTTCCTCGACGCCGGCAGCACCCACCTGTATCTGGCGGATCTGTTGCCGCGCGATCGGCGTTTGACGGTGGTGACCAATGCGTTGAGCATCGCCGGCAAAATGCTGGAACGGCCGGGGCTCCGCACCATTCTGATCGGCGGCGAGCTGGATGCGCAGGTTGGCGGCTGCGTGGACGCCAAGGCCGCGGAAGAGATAGACGGTTTCCATTTCGATCTGGTGTTCACCGGCATCTGCGCCTACGACCCGGACGGCGGCTTTTCCGCGCTGAGCTACCAGGATGCCACGTTCAAAAAGCGGCTGCTGACGCGCGCCGGCAGCGTGGCGGTGCTGTGTACCCGCGATAAGCTCAATACCTACGCCCCTTACCCCTTCCTGCCCGCCGGGCGGGTGGATCATCTGGTGACGGCGCGCGGCGCGCACCCGCAGCTCGAGCTGCGGGTGGCGCAGGGCGGTGGCCAGGTTTGGCACAGCGATTTACCGACCGGAGAATGATGATGAAAATAGCCCATGTAGCCCTGTGGACCCGCGACATCGACGCGCAGCTGGCGTTCTGGCAGCGCTATTTCAACGCTGAGGCGGGCGAGGAGTATGTCAGCCGCAACCGGCCGGGGTTTGTTTCCCGCTTCGTCAGCCTGGCGGCCGGGCCGACGCTGGAGATCATGCGCGTGCCGACGCTGTTGCCGGCGCAGGCCCAGGAAGAGCGGGTGGGCTGGGCGCACATCGCGCTGTCGCTGGGGGATGAGGGGCAGGTCGATCGGTTGGCGCAGCGCGCGCAGCAGGAGGGTATCCTGCTGTCCGCGCCGCGCTGGACCGGCGATGGCTTCTACGAGGCCGTCATCCGCGATCCGGACGGCAACGCGATTGAAATCACCGCCTGATCACTCCTCTTCGATGCTGGTGAACTGCTCGCCCAGATAATCGAGCAGCAGCCTTACCGCCGGCAGCAGCCCGCGGCGCGACGGGTAAACCGCATGCACCACGCCGCCCTGCGGCTGCCAGCCGGGCAGCAGCTGGACCAGTTCGCCGCGCAGCATGTCGTCGCGCATCATCATCGCCGGCAGCTGAACGATGCCGGCGCCGGCGATGGCGGCGGTGCGCAGCATCAGCATGTCGTCGGTGACCAGCCGCGGCGTGTGTTCCCACTCCACCCGTTCACCCTGCGGGCCGGTCAGCCGCCATTGGTGCTGAGCGCGCGCGGGGCCGAGATCGAGCGTCGGGTATTTACGCAGGTCTTCCGGCGCGTGCGCCGGCCCGAGGGTACGCACCAGCGCCGGGCTGGCGGCGACGCACCAGGTGCGCTGCGCCAGGATCTTCAGCACCAGATCGCTGTCTTCCAGCGGCGGCGGCCGCACGCGGATCGCCAGATCCAACCCTTCCCCCACCACGTCCACCCGGCGGTTGGTCGCTTCCAGATGCACCGTCACCTTCGGATAGTCGGCCATAAAGGCCGCCACCATGCTGCCGACGCGGGTGTGCAGGATCGCCACCGGGCAGGACATGCGCACCGTGCCGCAGGGCTCGGCGCGCGTCTGTTCGATCGCCTGCTGCGCCGCTTCCGCTTCCACCAGCATCGCCTTGCAGTGCGCGTAATAGTTTTGGCCGACCTCGGTCACCGAGAAACGCCGCGTCGAGCGCTGGATCAGGCGCACGCCCAGCCGCTCTTCCAGCAGCGCCACGCGGCGGCTGAGCTTGGATTTGGGAATGCCCAACGCCCGGCCGGCGGGGGCGAATCCCTGGTGATCGACCACGCTGGCGAAGAAAAACAGATCGTTCAGATCGGTCAGCATCCTATCCCTTATCGTTCTACCAGTAGAACGCTGAGTGTACATCTTGCCTACTACTGCAGCAAATCCCGACGGATTAAACTTCCGACATCAACTTAAGGCCGTGAGGCCTGAAACGGGAGTTCAAGATGAAAAAAATCCTCGGTATTCACAACAGCCCGGAAGCACATTGGGTCGGTAACGGTTTCCTGGTGAATTCGCTGTTCTCTTATAACGATTTGGGGGCGGAAATGAGCCCGTTCCTGCTGCTTGATCACGCGGCGCCAACCAAATTCCGCTCTGCCTCCGGCACCCGCGGCGTGGGTCAGCATCCGCATCGCGGTTTTGAAACGGTGACCATCGTCTATCAAGGCGAAGTGGAACACCGCGACTCGACCGGCAGCGGCGGGGTGATTGGCCCCGGCGACGTCCAGTGGATGACCGCCGCCTCCGGCATTCTGCACGAAGAGTTCCATTCGCGGGAGTTCTCGCGCAAGGGCGGCACCATGGAAATGGTGCAGCTGTGGGTCAACCTGCCGGCCAAGGACAAAATGGCCGAGCCGGGTTACCAGACGCTGCTGAACGCCGATATTCCGGTGGTTCCGCTGGCGGACGGCGCAGGGCAGGTGCGGGTGATCGCCGGGGACTTCGGCGGCCACGCAGGCCCGGCACGCACTTTCAGCCCGCTCAACGTGTGGGATATGAAGCTGAATGCCGGCCACACCACCACGCTGACGGTGAAAGAAGGCCATACGCTGGCGTTGGTGATGCTGCACGGTGCGATCCTGGTCAACGGCGAAGAGGTGGTGCGCGAAACCCAAATGGTGCGTTTCGACCGGGCGGGGGATTCGATCACGATTGAAGCCAACAACGACGTCGCGCTGCTGGTGCTGAGCGGCGAACCGATCGATGAGCCTATCGTCGGCTACGGCCCGTTCGTCATGAACAGCGACGCGGAAATCCAGCAGGCGTTCCGCGATTTCAACAGCGGCAAGTTCGGCAGCATGAACGCCGAAGCAAGCGCCGGCTGACCTTGGCGCCTGGGGCGGGACGTGTTCCCCGGCTCAGGCGCTACACTTAAACCTCAACGCCCCGCCCTGGCGGGGCGTTTCATCCGCAACATCAACCCCCACAGGAGTAAAACCATGACTGCAAATTACAAGCGCCTCGACAAGGACCAGGCCGCCGTATTGCTGGTGGATCATCAGGCAGGGCTGCTTTCGCTGGTGCGCGATATCGATCCCGATCGGTTTAAAAACAACGTGCTGGCGCTGGGTGATTTAGCGAAGTACTTCAATCTGCCGACCATTCTCACCACCAGTTTCGAAAACGGCCCCAACGGCCCGCTGGTGCCGGAACTGAAAGCCCAATTCCCCGATGCTCCCTTCATTCCTCGCCCTGGCCAAATCAACGCCTGGGATAATGACGACTTCGTCAAGGCGGTAAAAGCCACCGGCCGTAAACAGCTGATCATCGCCGGCGTAGTGACCGAAGTGTGCGTGGCATTCCCGGCGCTGTCGGCGCTCAATGAAGGCTTTGAGGTCTTTGTGGTGACCGACGCCTCCGGCACCTTCAATGAGCTGACGCGTCAGTCGGCCTGGAGCCGCATGGAAGCCGCCGGCGCGCAGCTGATGACCTGGTTCGGCGTCGCCTGCGAACTGCACCGCGACTGGCGCAACGACATCGAAGGCCTGGGCACGCTGTTCTCCAACCATATCCCGGACTACCGCAATCTGATGACCAGCTATAACACGCTGACGAACGGTAAGTAACGCGCGCGATAGATGGGCAGTATTCCCTGCCCATCATTTGTCGCTGGATTCTGTATAAGTACCAATAATGGTTCACTCGCTATAAATTCCCATCTGTTAATACTTATCTCTTTTTTATTGTGATCGGCTGTAGGTCTTCGTGTTCCTATTTTGATTAAGGCTATTTGTTCTGCTATATAACTAATAATTAATGCTAATTCTATTAAATATTGACGGAGTTCTATTTAAGAACACCGCTTTGTTGCAAGAAAAGCACTTTTGAACGTGTGATTTAAGACTACAGCGATTTAACACAGCAGAGGGATGGTTGATGAATGCATTCAGAGATAAGCTTAAGGCCCATGTTCTTCATGTGGCCTCTGTTGGCCAGCATTGCAATACTGAGGAAACGACTAAGCAGGCATTAATTTTGCCGTTATTAGAAACCTTAGGCTTTCATCCGTATGACCCCACTAAGGTGAAGGCAGAGTATGGTGCTGATTTTCCAGGTGTTAAAGTGGGTGAGCGCGTTGATTACGCCCTTTTTTGCCATGCGGTTCCCGTCATGTTCATCGAGGCGAAGTCTTTCAATCAAAATCTGTCAAACCATAGTCCCCAGCTATCTCGCTATTTTAATGCGACACCAGAGGTCACGGTTTCTGCAATAACTAATGGAAAAGAATGGCGATTTTTCACCGATCTGAAAGATAAGAACATCATGGATGATTCGCCATTCCTGAAAATAGATTTTAATAATCTAAACGATTCTGATATTGATCAGCTTTATAGATTTAGACACGACCAATTTCAGCCTGAAGCGCTGCGAACGTTAGCTGAAGAAAGTATCTATCTGACTTCATTTACAAAAACTATCAGCGCCAGCCTTCGAGACGTTGATTCAGATTTTGTTCGTTATGTGGCAAGTCGCTCTAACGTTCAGCGTCAGCTAAACCAACGTTTTTTGGACACAATAACGCCATTGGTTCGTTTGGCTGTTGAAAAAGCAGTGAGTGCGATGGTCGTTTCTGGTCTGTCAGTGACGTCGGAAAGTGTTGTAACGTCTGAGTCACCAGATGAAGGTGAAACGCAAAACAGACCCGACCCGCTCGCCCCGATCGTTGACCCCGAGAATAGTAAAATAGTGACGACCTTTGCAGAAAGGTGCCTGTTTGACAATGTGGCGATGATCTTGGGCACTGAGGCAGAGCTGGTTGCGAAAGATACCGAAAGCTATTACAGCATCCTCTTTCAAGGGAAGACGACGCGTTGGATTCTGCGTTATTTCGACAATAAGCAACGCCCAACCATTTTGCTTCCGCTTGAGATAGACGATGCCAGGCAGGCTGAGATAACTCGCGCCGGCCTGGAGTTGGCAGCAGGGGGGCATATCATTATCGACCGCCCGGAAAATATTTTGCGGCTAACGGGGTTGATCGTTGATTCTTACCAATATTGTATTAATGACGAAAACTTTAGGCAGAAGAGAAAAGATAAGCAGGAAAGCTAGCCTGTATCCCCATTAAGTGGTTGATTGGAAAATTAAAGCCTTCCACACAGGGTTGTATGCGCCGTGTGGAAGGATGGAAAAATCGGAGTGCTTCCAAATCTTCTGTTTTCATTAAGTTAGACGCGGGATGTAAGCAAAACGTAGCGGGGCGAAAAGGTAGCGAAAAGCGGCTTTCTCATTAGCCGGGAGCGGGGTAGCGTAATCCCGAACCCGGCAAATGAGGCTAATTCAATGAAACAAGCAATCAAGATCCTGGCGCTGCCCTGCATGGGCATGGCGCTGTTGTTCAGCGCGAGCGCGATATCTGCCCCCGAGGCGCCTGCGGCCAAAGCGGTGCCGCCCGCGGCGGATGAGCCGATGCGCATGCCGCCTTTCCCGGGCGGGCACCCGCCCAAGCCGGGGTTCTGCCACGGCGGCGAACTGTTCTGCGCCACCTCGGTCAGCGACAATCCGGTGGAAACCATCAATAAACTGACGGCGGTGATCCCGGCGGGCAGCGCCAAACATTACGAGGTGCGCGTCGCGGTGGTCGCCGTGCCGGACGCCCCGCCTGCGCGTTAACGGGCCGTCATCCCGCTCTGGTTCGCACGCTCAAGGCGCGTTAGGCTAAGGCGTGCGTTTAACGGGAGGCGGAATGACCCCTTTATCACCATTGCCCTATCTCCAGCCCGGCGATCGCGCGCTGTTGTTCGACGGCGAATGCAATCTGTGTCACGGGCTGGTGAGGTATCTTATTCGCGCCGATCGGCAGCGGTGCATTCTGTTGGCGACGGTGCAATCCGTCGAAGGGCAGGCGATCCTGCAGGCGTTGGGGCTGCCGACCGATCGTTTCGATTCCGTGGTCTATGTTGAGCAGGGGTGCTATTGGCTGCGTTCGGCTGCGCTGTTCCAGGCGCTGCGCCAATTGGGGTGGCCGTACCGCGTGCTGGCGCTGGCGCGTTACCTGCCGCCGCGGCTGGCGGACAAGGTCTACGACGCGGTCGCCGGCAATCGCTACCGGCTGTTTGGCCGCAACGACGGCACCGGCCTGCCGGGCGCCGATCAGCCCGGGCGCTATCTGCCCCGGCGGCGGGAATCGCCGGCCTGAGCTTTACGCTTCTTTACCATCCAACTGCTTGAAATATCAACATTCCAGCCCCATATAATGGAACGTTCAGCCAACAAGGAGCGCGTATGGGAATCAGTGAAGAAGAACACATCCGCCGTTTGACCCAGGAGAAGAGCGACATGGGCAATACGGCGAAGTGGGTGGCGATCGTTTCCGCCGTGTACTTTGCCTTGATGGTGTTTTACGGCCACCCGATCGGCGTGTTGGCGATGTCGGGCGCGGTGTTCATCGTCTCTACCACCACCTGGCTGAAAAAGCGTCAGAAGGTCAAATCTTACCGCATGGCGTTGGCTAAAATCAGCGACGATCAGCCCTGATAGTCGCCGCGCTTTAGCGTATACACCAGGCTCGGCGCCGCGCCGGGCACGTCATCCAGCGTATCCACACGCTGCATGCCGATCTTTTCCAGCACCCGCCACGAAGCCTGATTCTCCGCGCGCACAATGGCGGAAATCTCACCCAGACCCAGCCCGACAAACCCGTATTGCAGTGAAGCCCGCGCCATCTCGGTGGCCAGCCCCATGCCCCAGACGCGGGTGTCGAAGCGATAGCCGAGGTTCACGGTGCGCTGCGCGCCGAGCGGTTTCCAAGACAACCCGCCAAACCCGATAACCCAATCCGGCCGTTCGCGCAGGGCGAGCGCCCAGGAGCCGTAGCCGTGTTGCCGCCAGCCGGTGAGCCGCTCCTGCAGCGCCGAAGCGGCCTGCGCTTCGCTGGTGAGCGGGCCGGCGGGGTTGAAAAGCTGGGTTTGCGGATCGCCAAAGATGGCGTAGAAACGTTCGAGGTCCGCCATCACCGGCGGCCGCATCTGCAGGCGTTCGCTGAAGTACGGGGCTGAAGGATTAAAGCTCGGCATCGTTTCTCCCGGCCGGATAAATAAACAGCGTTCACTGTAGTCCAGATCGGCGAAACGGGAAATCCCCCCTCTGCGGGTGAGAGGGGGAGAGAGGCATTACAGGAAGGAATCGTCGTCGTCGTTGTAATCGTCGTCGGCGTAGTCCTGGTCGTCCTGGTAGTTGGCGTTCTGGAAGCCGTTGTCCTGATTCAGGAAGCTGCCGCCGTCGCCGCTGTTGAAGGTATCAAGGTTGTTGGAGGCGTCGAAATTGCGCATCGCGCTGTCGTCCAGCGGCGCCGGGGTTTCTTCGATAATGTTCACGATTTCCTGCGGCTGCGAATGGCGGAACATGCCGGTCAGCATGTCGGCCAATACCACGCCGCCGGCGACGCCCGCCGCCGTTTGCAAGGCGCCTCCCAGGAAGCCGCCGGCGCGTGAAGGCGCCGCCTGCTGCGGTTGGGCGTAGGCTGGCTGCTGTGGCTGCGCGTAGCCCCCCTGCTGCGCGTTGTTCCAGGCCGCCGTATTTTGCTGCTGCGCCTGATACTGTTCACGCGGGCTAGGCGTATTGCGGCTGCCGCCGCCGAACAGGCCGGCCAGGAAACCGCCGCTGCTCTGTTGGCCGTTGGCGGTTTGCTGCAGCTGCGCAACCTGGGTTTCCAGCTCTTTGACCCGCTGGTCCATCTGCTTGAGCGCCGCTTCCTGAATGATCATCGCCTGCGCCATGTAATAAGGGGCGGAAGGCTGCTCGCGAATATGCTGATTGATTTGCTGTTCTGCCTGGAGATCCCGTGGGCCCGTCTTGGTCTCGGCTTCTTTCAGGCGGCCAAACAGACCATCGATAAGGCGTTGTTCTTCGGATTGCATAGGCGTACCTCGGGAGATAAATAACGGTGCTGGATGATCGTTGTCATCGGTAACAATCACCCTAGCGCGTTTACATGAACCAATAAATAAATGACGGGTAAACCTGTCTATGAATTTGTTACCAATTACGGCAGCGGGATCAGCATCACCAGCTTCAGGCCGCCGTGCTCCGCCGGGTGGAAGGTGAGCTGGCGATAGCGCAGCGTACCTTGCTGAGGGTGCTCGAACGCGCGCTCGCCGCCTTCGCGCGCCATCACGTCATGCTGTTTCCACCAGTGATTAAAGTCCGCGCTGTTGTGCGTCATGTTGCGCACGAAGGCGCGCATCTCTTCGGTGTTTTGATGGTGGCTGGTTTCGGCGCGGAATTCGGCCACCACGCGGCGGGCACGTTCTTCCCAATCGCTGACCAGCGTTTTCGCCAGCGGGTGGAAGAACATGAAGTGCAGCAGGTTGGGGCTGTTGGCCACATCCAGCCAGCCGCTGAACAGCGCCGCCGCCTGCGGGTTCCAGGCGACGACGTTCCAGGTCACGTCCAGCAGGTAACAAGGCACCGTCATCTGGTGCACGCTTTGCAGCACCCCGTCGTTGGCGGTTTCGCGGTGAGTTTCCTGCTCGGGGTCGGCGACGCGCGCCAGGGTAAACAGGTAGTGGCGTTCGGCGGGGCCGAGCCGCAGCGCCTTGGCGATGCGCGCCAGCGTGAAGGGGGAAATGGACACCTCGCGCCCCTGTTCGATCCAGGTATACCAGGTGGCGCTGATGCCGCTGATTTGCGCCAGCTCTTCGCGCCGCAGGCCGCTGGTGCGGCGGCGCGAGGAACTGGGCAGGCCGAGCATTTCCGGCGTGATGCGTTCGCGGTGCGCGCGCAGAAACGCGCCGAGGGCCTTTGGCCCGGATAAGGCTTCTGATGACATAGCGTGGTACCTATTTATACCAGGATAACTGCTCATATTGTACCCGTATAGTAGCCTGATTATAGTAGCCGAAAGTCTTCAGGCACAGGCGCAAGCCGGATAATAACGGGAGCAAACATGAGCATCAGCAACAGCCATAAAAACGCGGTAGACCGGCAGTTCGGCGAGCAGGCCAACGCCTACTTAACCAGCGCGGTACACGCGCAGGGCAAGGATTTGCAGCGCCTTGCACAGTTACTGGAACCGCACGCCGGCGCGCGCTTGCTCGATCTGGGCTGCGGCGCCGGGCATGCCAGCTTCACGGCGGCGGCCAGGGTGGCACAGGTGGTGGCCTACGATCTGTCGGCGCAGATGCTGGCGGTGGTGGAGCAGGCGGCGGCGGAAAAAGGCCTGAACAACATTCAGCTGCAGCAGGGCGTGGCGGAGTCTTTGCCGTTTGAGGACGCCGGCTTCGATCTGGTCATCAGCCGCTATTCGGCGCACCACTGGCACGACGTCGGCCAGGCGCTGCGTGAGGTCAGGCGGGTACTCAAGCCGGGCGGCAGAGCGATCTTTATGGACGTGGTCTCGCCGGGGCATCCGCTGTTGGATATCTATCTGCAAACCGTGGAAGTGCTGCGCGACACCTCACACGTGCGCAACTATGCGCCGGGCGAGTGGCTGACGTTGCTGACCGAAGCCGGGCTGGTGGTGCGCGAGGTGACGTCGGATCGGTTGATGCTGGAGTTTGGCAGTTGGGTGGCGCGCATGCGCACGCCGGCGCATTTCGTTACCGCGATCCGCGCGCTGCAGCAAAGCGTGTCGCAGGAGGTGGCGGCGCATTTCGCCATTCAGCCGGACGGCACCTTTACCAGTGATATCATGATGTTTGAAGTGACGAAGGGCTGAAAGCAACGGGGCAGCCGATGAAGGCTGCCCCGCGAAACGCTATCGGCTGCGATGCGCTTATTTTTTGTCTTCCAGCAGGCAGCGGTAGATCAGGCCGCCGATAATGCCGCCGACCAGCGGCACCAGCCAGAATACCCACAGCTGCTGCAGCGCCCAGGTGCCCTGGAAGATCGCTACGCCGGTGCTGCGCGCCGGGTTGACGGAGGTGTTGGTCACCGGGATGCTGATCAGGTGGATCAGGGTCAGCGTCAGGCCGATCGCCAGCGGGGCGAAGCCTGCCGGCGCGCGTTTGTCGGTCACGCCATGAATAACGATCAGGAAGAAGGCGGTCAGTACCAGTTCAATCACGATTGCTGATTGCAGAGAATAACCGCCCGGAGAGTGTTCGCCGTAACCGTTGGAGGCGAAACCGCCTGCGGTGGCGTCGAAACCGGCTTTGCCGCTGGCGATCAAATACAGCACCGCCGCTGCGGCGATACCGCCGATCACCTGAGCGATAACGTAAGGGATCACGTCTTTCGCCGCGAAACGGCCGCCGGCGAATAAGCCGACGGTGATCGCCGGGTTAAAGTGCCCGCCGGAAATATGGCCGACGGCATAGGCCATCGTCACCACGGTCAGACCGAAAGCGAGCGCAACGCCGAGGAAACCAATACCCAGCTGTGGGAATGCCGCTGCTAATACTGCGCTACCACAACCACCAAACACCAACCAAAATGTGCCAAAAAATTCGGCAAAAAGTCGCTTTGACATAGATTCCATCCTGCGGAATTGACTAACGGGCGTTAGCACTAAAAACTATAGAACAGCTTTTTCAGTTCATGCAGATATTCTATAGAATTCTCTTAATGCACCTTGAATAACGGCGGTATTAAATCCTCGGCATTTTATTTTGTCTATGAGAAAAACGCCGTTTTTTCCCGTGCCGGCGCGCGTTTGCCGATTTTTTTATCTTTGCCATAAGAATTTACCCTAAGCGAAATGGCACGCTATTTTCGGGCGATTTTTTCCAGCGGTTTTCCCCATTCAATACGCTCAGGTTAATTGCTAATTTCTATTTGCCAGCCAACCTTATTACCGATTGTGCATTTGACGAATGGCCTGTTGTCATCTAAGTGTCATGCTAAATTAATATCTTCTTCTGCCTGATAACGCTTCATTCAACCTCGGGTAAAAACCATGAAAATAAAATCGCTCTCCCTGCTGTTGGCTTCACTGTTTCCTGTATTCACCTACGCTGCCGACATTGAGGTGGCGCGTTATGTGGTCGGCTTTCCCGGCGGGGAACGCGTCGCGTATCAGGGGGCGTTCGCCAAGAATTTCCCGCAGGGGCTGCCGGTGGGGATCGGCTCAGGGCTGACGTTCAACAGCAAGCAGGGCGACGATCTGGTGCTGACGACGCTGACCGATCGCGGCCCGAATGCCGATGCCCCTGCGGTGGGCAAGCAAGAAGCCAAGATTTTCGCCAATCCGCAATTCGTGCCCCTGTTGATGGACATTCGTATTGGCGGCGGCAAGGCCGTGGCCGAGAATGCGCGGCCCTTGCATGACGAAAAAGGGCCGATCAGCGGGCTGCCGCTGCCGGGCGAGCTGATTGGTTCCACGAACGAAGTGGCGTTGAATGACGCGCTGCAACCGCTGTCCGGCGATCGCCGCGGGTTGGATACCGAAGGCATCATCGGTGACGGCAACGGCGGCTATTGGCTGTGTGACGAGTACGGCCCGTTTCTGATCCATGTCGACGGCAAAGGCAAAATTCTTGCCAAATACGGCCCAACGCCGCAGGCCGGCGAGCAGGCGGTGGCGAGCGGTTTACCGAACATCCTGAAGTGGCGCCAGCCCAACCGCGGTTTTGAGGGGCTGACCCGAATGCCGGATGGGCGCATTCTGGCGGCGGTGCAGAGCACGCTGGATGTCGAGGGCAAAAGCAAAAACAAGGCGCAGTTTATCCGGCTGGTGAGCTTCGATCCGCGCAGTGGCAAAACCGCCATGTACGGCTATCCCATCGATATCGACAGCTATAAAAAAGCCAAAGACGCCAAGATTGGCGATGTGGTGGCGTTGGACAACCAGCGCGTCCTGTTGATTGAACAGGGAAGCGATAAAGATAAGACGATGATCAACAAGATCTATCTGGTGGATCTCGCGCAGGCCAGCGATCTGAGCGCGTTTGACGACCAGGGGAAAGCGCTGGAGTTCGACGATGCGAAAGAGCTCGCCAAACGCGGCGTGAAGCTGGCGCAGAAACGGGAAGTGGCGGATCTGCGCCAGTTGGGCTGGCGCCAGGAGAAAGCCGAAGGGTTGGCGCTGATCGACGATCGCACGCTGGCGGTGATCAACGACAACGATTTCGGCTTGCAGGCCAAGCTGGTGGATGCGTCGCCAAAGAGCAAGAAAATCGGCGACTACCAGTTGGAGAAAGAAGGGCGGCTGAGCCTCGACGGCGACAAGACCGACGCCCGCATCGAATTGCGCCCGCTGGAGCAGCCGGAGTCGCTGAGCGAGCTCTGGGTGCTCACCTTGCCGCACCCCTTGAAGTGACCGATATCGGGGGCGATAGCGCCCCCTTTTGCTTCAGGCTTTCGCGTGCCGCTGCGGCGTTCTGCCGCGCGAGATGCTCTCCCACATCGCCAAAATCAGCGTAGCTCAGCGCGCCCCGGCGGGTAAAAAATCTTAAATAGCGGCGGCGCGCGTTCTTTCTTTCTCCCCGTCTTTAATTGTTCATCAAATAAGGGTAAGGTGAACCCTATAAAGTCATTTCCGCCTTAAAATACACACTCGCTCTCACTTCCTCCTTATTCTCCTCACAATGATTGATGTTCTTTACGTTGCATGACGTCCGTTTTCATTGGCTAGCGGATAATTAACATCACTGACAACGAGCTAATAAACAAGAACACCTGGAGTCAATCATGAAACTTATCCCAAGCATCGCAGCAGTATTGATCGCCGCCGCTTCCTTCTCCACTTTCGCCGCGCCGCTGTCGTCGGTGAAACAGGTCAACAGCGAACAGGCCGCCAATCTGCAAAGCCTCGGCGTGGTGTCGGTTTCCGGCATTAGCGGCTCACCGCATGACGCCATTCACGCCCTGAAAGAAAAAGCCGCGGCGGACGGCGCCGGCCATTACCGCATTATCGGTCTGGACACCCCCGGGGATTCCAGCAACTGGCGCGGCAATGCGGAAATTTATCGCTAAGCGTTGGTTTTTTACCCTCTGGCCACGGCAACGTGGCCAATAAAATAAACGGTCGTAATAATTATCTGATAGGGCGCGCGTGGGCGGCTTATTTTCAGGTCATTATTACGACCGTTTTGTATTTTTCCGCTGCGACTGAGGTTGCATTTTATTACAACTGTGTCCGCCGCTTTCGGAATCATGTTAATGAATACTTAAGAAATTCGGCTCACATTGAGGGCTTAACCCAAGGAGGCCTCAATGTTAAATGCGACCCGGCTGCAACTGATGAATCACTTCGCTTACCTGCAGCAATTTATGGCTTCACCGCGCACCGTCGGTACGCTGGCGCCTTCTTCCCCGTGGCTGTGCCAGGCGATGCTGAACCAGGTTGAATGGACCCGGGCGCTGTCGATCGCGGAGCTGGGGGCGGCGGACGGCGTATTGACCAAACGCATTCTGGGGAGGATGCGCGCCGATGCGGCGCTGGAGGCTTTCGAGATCCAACCGCATTTCGTGCATCGGCTGCGGGGGATAGACGATCGGCGGCTGCAGGTGATGGCCCATTCGGCGACCCAAATGGCCACGGATTATGACGTGGTGTTTTCCTGCCTGCCGCTGCTGTCGATCCCGGTCAGGATCAGCGTGCGCATCCTTCAGCAGGCCCGGCAGCGGCTGCTGGCGCGCAACGGCACGCTGGTGCTGTTTCAATACAGCCACCTGTCGGAAAAATTGCTGTCCCGCTATTTTCACTGGAAGCGCCTGCGGGTGGTGCGCAATTTCCCGCCGGCGCTGGTGTATGTCTGTACGCCGCGTTAACTACAGCGTTTTCACCATCACCACCACGTCTTCGTCATACTGCCGCCGGCGTTCCAGAGGCTGCCAACCCCAGCCGGCGTACAGCGCTTCCGATTTGTCGGTGATGAGATGCAAAATCGAATGATGGCGCTGCCGCGCCGCTTCGACGATCGCCATCTCCAGGCGGTGGGCAATGCCCTTGCGGCGGTGATCGGGATGCACGAAGACGCCGGCCAGCCACGGGGTGAGATCCTGGCGCTGATGATCGTCGCTGGGCCACAGGCTGGCCATGCCCACCGGGCGATCGCCGTCGATCATCATCAGCGTCAGGTGATCGTCGCTTGGCCGGCTGCATTGGGCGAAGCGCAGCTGGGTGCGCTCCAGCGTGCCGCCGCGTTGTGAACCCCACTGGCCGAAGGCCCAGGCGGCGCACACATCGGCAAACTGCGGGCACTCCGACAGCGGAATAATGCGTTGATCCATGGATGTCTCCCTATTTTGGTGGTTTCCGCTCTATTTAACCGATTTCCCCGCCATTTTTTTAACTTTTTAAAGCCGCTCTTTTAGCTGTTTCGCCATGTTTCGCCGCGCGCCCGGCGCCGTTTCCCGGATTTCTTTTGGCAATCGCCGTGCAGGATTGCAAGTGCTAATGAGAGTGATTATCATGCGCACACTATTTCCCCGTGTCGGCTTAATCATGCGCAATTCCCTCATTTTACTGCTGCTTTCCCTGTGCTTCGGCGTGTTCTCCGCTCAGGCGAAGACGGTGACCGATATCACCGGCCGCCAGGTCGTGGTGCCGGACAACCCGCAGCGCATCGTGGTGGGGGAAAGCCGCATGCTGTATACGCTGGCGCTGCTGGAGCCGGGCAACCCGGCGCAGCGCATCGTCGGCTGGCCGGCGGATCTGGCGCGGTTCGATGCACAAAGCTGGCAGCTCTATACGCAGAAGTTCCCGCAGATCGCCGCGATCCCCATTATCAGCGGTAATAACTTCCGCCAGGTCAATATTGAAAGCCTGCTGCAGCTGAAGCCGGATCTGGTGATCCTGGCGCGCTACGCGCGTGAAGACGGCGACAACGATCTGCTGGTTTCCGCGCTGAACAAGGCCGGCGTGGCGGTAATCTACGTCGATCTGCGCATCGATCTGCTGAACAACACCGTGCCGAGCGTGCGGCTGCTGGGCGAAGTGCTCAATCGCCGGCAGCGCGCCGAGCAGTTCATCGCGTTTTATCAGCAGCATATGGCGGTGATCCGGCAACGGCTGGCGGGCTATCAGGGGCCGAAGCCCAAAGTGATGCTGCACCTGCATCTGGGGCGGCGCGACACCTGCTGCACCACCGCCGCGCACGGCAATCTCGGCGATCTGCTGACCTTCGCCGGCGGCGACAACATCGCCAACGCCAGCGTCAAAGGGGTGTATGGCGAACTGAACCCGGAAACCATTCTGAGCGCCAATCCCGACGTTTACCTCGCCACCGGCATGGCCGGCCCGCAGGGCAAACGGCTGTCCGATCTGCGCCTCGGGCCGCAGGTCAGCCAACAGGACGCCGCCGACAGCTTCCGCCGGCTGATCGCCAAACAGCCGATGCTGGCCAGCCTGCAGGCGGTGAAAAACCATCGCGCCTGGAGCGTCTGGCACAATTTTTACCTCAGCCCGTATCACGTGGTGCTGGTCGAGATGTTCGCCAAAGCGTTTTACCCGGATCTGTTCGCCGACATTAACCCGCAGCAGACCTTCCAACAGCTGTATCAGCAGTTTTTGCCGTTACCTTTTTCAGGGACCTATTGGAGTCAGTTAGATAATGAATAACAACAAGCGCGGCTGGTGGTGCGCGTTGCCTTTGGCGGCCTGCGCGACATCGCCGACGTGGGCGGCGGAAAAAGCCGCATCGAAAGAAGAAAGCCTGGTGGTGATTGGCCGCAAAGACGCCGACGGCGTGCAGAGCTATCAGCCGTTGACCAGCGTCACCGGCACCCGCAGCGAAACCAGCCTGCTGAACGTGCCGCAGGCGATCGACGTGGTGCCGCAGCAGGTGATTACCGATCAGGCGGTCAGCAGCCTGGACGAAGCGCTGTACAACGTCAGCGGCATTACCCAGGCCAACACGCTGGGCGGCACCCAGGACGCGGTCATGAAACGCGGCTTCGGCGACAACCGCGACGGCTCCATTCTGCGCGACGGCGTGCGCTCGGTGCAGGCGCGCAACTTCACGCCGACCACCGAGCGGGTGGAGGTGCTCAAGGGGCCGGCCTCGATGCTGTACGGCATGGGCGAGCCGGGCGGGATGATCAACATGATCACCAAAAAGCCCCAGCTGCAGCAGCATACCCACGTGGAAGGCTGGGGCAGCAGCTTCAACGGCGGCGGCGGCCAGCTTGACGTTACCGGGCCGCTCGGCACGTCGGGGTTCGCCTATCGCATGATCGTCGACCACGATGAAACCGATTACTGGCGCAACTTTGGCCGCAATCGCCAGACGGTGATCGCGCCGTCGTTGATGTGGTACGGCGAGAACACCACCGTGCGCTTGGCCTATGAACATATGGAATATCTGGTGCCGTTCGATCGCGGCACCATTATCGATTCGCGCACCGGCAAACCGGTGAATACGCCGCGCGATCGCCGTTTCGACGAAGCCTATAACGCCACCCGCGGCGATCAGGACAGCGTTACCCTGCAGATCGATCAAACGCTCAACGAGCGTTGGAAAAGCTCACTGACCTACGCCTACAGCCGCAACAGCTACAGCGACAACCAGGCGCGCGCCACGGCGCTGAACCCGGAGAGCGGCGTATTGAGCCGCCAGGCCGACGCGACCGCCAACGCCGTCAGCCACGCCAACGCGGTGCAGCTGACGCTCAATGGCGACGTGGACTGGGGCAGCATCAACCACCAGATGCTGTTCGGCTTCGATTTTGAAGATAACCGTACCTACCGCGGCGACATGATCCGCGGTAAAAAGAACAGCGATTTCAATATCTATCATCCGGTATACGGCCTGATGCCGCCGTCAACCGCGGTCAGCGCCAAAGACAGCGACCAGCGGGAAAACCTCACCAGCTACGGCTGGTTTATGCAGGATTCCATCCAGCTGACCGATAAATGGCTGGTTATGGGCGGGCTGCGTTACGACGCTTTCGACGTTTATGCCGGCAAGGGGCGGCCGTTCCAGACCAATACCGACAGCTCGGACAGCAAGCTGGTGCCGCGCGCCGGGGTGGTCTACAAGCTGACGCCTTATGTGTCGCTGTACAGCAGCTATACCGAGTCGTTCAAGCCGAACTCTTCCATCGCCACCCAAATTGGTTCGCTGCCGCCGGAGCAGGGCAAGTCGTGGGAAGTCGGCGGCAAGCTGGCGCTGCCGAACGGCGTTACCGGCACGCTGGCGCTGTTTGACATCACCAAGCGCAACGTGATGGTCAGTGAGCTGGTGGAGGGCGAAACCGTGACGCGCACCGCCGGGCGCGTGCGTTCGCAGGGCGTGGAGCTGGACGTGGCCGGCAATCTCACCGACTCGCTGAGCCTGATCGGTTCCTATGCGTATACCGACGCGCGGGTGGTGGACGATCCGGACAACAAGGGGAAAGAGATGACCAACGTGGCGCGCCACACCGCCTCGCTGTTCCTGACCCAGAATCTGGGCAGCCCGGGCCTGTACAGCGGCGATGAGGTGCGCATCGGCGCCGGCGCGCGTTACGTGGGCCGCCGCCCGGGTGACGCCGCCAACAGCTTCTACCTGGATAATTACACCGTTGCCGATGCGTTCGCCGCTTATACCATGCCGATCAACGGCTATCGGGTGAAATGGCAGCTGAACGTGAAGAACCTGTTCGATAAAACCTACTACCCGTCCAGCGGCGGCAACCTGCGCGTGGCGGTGGGGGAACCGCGTGAGGTGGTGCTGCGCGGCAGTGTCGATTTCTAAGCCACGGGCGGTGAAATTTGCTTAAATAACCGCCCCAACGTTAAGGAGAACCCATGAGCCTGCAGATTCGTTTGGCGCAGCAGCGGGATATCGTGCACTTGATGGCGGTTGAACGTTCGGCGGCGCAGCTGTTTCGCCAGCAGCCGGAATGGCGCTTTATCGCCGAAGGCGAGGTGATGGCCCCGCAGCAGCACGCCGCATTTATCGCCGAGCACCGTGAATGGCTGGCGCAAAGCGACAACGGCGAGTGCGCCGGTTTTATTGCCGTGCAGGCTCAGGGGGAAGATTGGCACATCGCCGAATTGTCGGTCGCCGGCACCTGGCAGCGGCAGGGCGTCGGCCGTCGCCTGATCGGCGCGGTGGCGGAAGAGGCCAAACGGCAGGGCGCGGGCCGCCTGACGCTCACCACCTTCATCGAGGTGCCGTGGAATGCGCCTTACTACCGGCGGCTGGGATTCCGGCCGCTTGACGACGCGCGGCTCACGGCCGCTCTGCGGCGGCACCTGGATGAGGATCTGGCGCACGGCTTTGCCGCAGGCAGTCGCTGTGCCATGGAATTTACACTATCGTAAATATTGAAATACAGAGCGGGCAGGGTATGATGCTGCCACCACGCCATCGCACCCGCTCGGTATTTTGGTATGCAATGCACTCAAGTCACCGCATAAGGGACAACCCGTAATGACACAAACCCTGTTCATGATAGGCGCTCGCGGAGCCGGCAAGACCACGGTAGGCAGCGCATTGGCGCTGGCGTTGGGCTATCAGTTCGTCGATACCGATCTGTTTATGCAGCAGGCGGCGCAGATGAGCGTGGCGGAAATGGTCGAGCGCGAGGGCTGGCTGGGGTTCCGCCGCCGCGAGATCATCGCGTTGCAAACCGTGACCAAGCCGTCAACTATAGTTGCCACCGGCGGCGGGGCGATCCTGGCGGAGGAGAACCGTCAGTTTATGCGCCAGCATGGCACCGTTATCTACCTGCGCGCGCCGGCCAGCGTGTTGGCGCAGCGGTTGGAAGAGTACCCGGAAGATGCGCAGCGCCCGACGCTCACCGGCAGACCGATCGCCGAGGAGATGCTCGAGGTGCTGGCGGCGCGCGAAGCGCTGTATCAGGACGCCGCGCATTACGTGATAGACGGCACCGCCGATCCGCAGCGGGTGGTGGAACAAATCCTCGCGGTGTTGCCGCGTGAGACGGTGAAGTAACCCTTTCTTCTCTTCGGGCGCCGGGCGCCCGTTTTCCTATTCCGTTTGCCGAGCCGGCGCAAAGTACGCCCCGGGCGTGACGCCGAAGCGGCGACGAAAGGCGGCGATATAGGCGCTGACGTTGTCATAGCCACAGGCGTCGGCCACCTCGCCGACCGCTTTGCCGCGTGATAATCCCTCCAGTGAACGCAATACCCGCGCCTGCTGGCGCCACAGCGCGAAGCTGATGCCGGTTTCCTGCAGAAAGCGGCGGCTCAGGGTGCGCGGGCTGAGCCCGGCCCAAATGGCCCAGTCGCGCTGGCTGCGCGGGCTGGCGGGATCGTTCAGCAGCGCCCGGGCGATGTTCAGCAACCGGGCGTCCTGCGGCAGCGGCAATTGTAACGGCGCGCGGCTTGCCGCGTGCATTTCGTCCAGCAGCACCTGCAGCAGCCGCCGTTGCGGCGCGCTCAGCGGGCCGGCGGGGAACTGCGCGATGCGCTCCACCAGGGCCTGCAACAGCGCAGAGGCCGTGAACAGCTGCGGCTGCGGCGGCATCTCCGGCACGCTTCCCACCGGCAGATACAGATTCCAGCCCGCCACGTCGCCGCAGGCCAGCGCCTGATGGGCGCATCCTGGCGGCAGCCAGCCCAGCGTACCGCCGGTGATCGCCCATTGCCGGCCCGGGAGTTCCATTGCCAGCATGCCGCGCGTCAAGAGATAGATCTGGCCGCCTTCGTGCCGGTGCCAGGGCGTCAGGTGCTTTTTTTCATGCTGAAGGCGTTGGCTGCGGATCTGCGTCATATTGGCCGTTTATCGTTATTGAAAGTCTTGATGTGGTTATTATGCCATCGCCTGGTCGGGATAGGATCGCCGTTCACCCTATTTCGGAGAAACCTGATGACTCAACTTACCCCACTGAACCTGGTGCTCGATACGCTGCAGCAGGTCGTCGCCAGCCCGGAGCACCGGCCAACGCAGCTCGCCGCCCGTTTCAGCGCAGACTACCGCCAGCAGGTGGATGGCAAGGTGCTGAACTTCGAGCAGTTTGAGCAACACATGGCGCTGCTGAAGCGGCAAACCCGGCGCATGACGCTGAGCGTGATCGCGGCGGCGGAGCGGGGCGAGGTGGTGCTGACCCACCATCTGGTCGAGGTGGAAAAGCGCGACGGCTCCTGCAGCCGCGTGCGGGTGCTGGCGCACTTCACCGTGCGTGAGGGCCGCATTTGCGCCTGCGATGAACTGACCGAGCTGCTGGCGGGCGCGCCCGGCGATCGCGATCTTGGCTCGCGCGTGTCGGAATGAGGGCGGCTGCTATACTTGCTACTGTGTGAATCACACGGGAGAACGGCATGCGCGAAAATGATCAACCTGCTTATCCACGGAGCGCCCGCGTCGTAGAGGTGTTTCGGGGCGACCCGAACCTGCATCTGCGCCGTTTTGAAGTGCGCACCGACGACATTGAGCCGAATACGCTGCTCAGTGAACATGAAACCGAGCAGGAAGCGCTTGACGCCAAGCATCGCTATGAGGACGAGGCGTTAGAGCTCTGACCTGCAGCCCAGCGGAAACCGGCGCCAGGCCGGTTTCCCGTTTATCCCCGCCTTAGCACATATTTCCCAGAACAATATTGATAATGATAATCATTTATGTGATTTTTATCGCCCCTATTGGGTGTTTCACTTCTGGGAAAAGAGATGTCCAATTCCGAGTTGCAGGCGTTGTTTCTGCGCCATATGCGGCCGCTGCAAGCCTATTTGAACGCCAAACTGCGCGACCCTCAGCTGGCTGCGGACTTGGCGCAGGAAAGTTTTACCCGCCTGACCGAGCAGTATCCGCAGGGTAATATTCTCGATATCGAGGCCTACCTGTACAAAACCGCCAAAAACCTGATGCTCGACCATCTGCGCCAGCAGCAGCGGCGGCAGACCGAAGCGGTCGAAGACGACGTTCTGGCGCAGTATCCCTCCGGTGAACCGGCGCTTGAACAACTGGCGATCGATAGCCAATTGCTGCAGCTGTTGCAACAGGCGCTGGCGGACATGCCGCCGCGCACGCAGCAGATTTTCCGCCTTAACCGGCTCGATGGCCTGACCCAGGCGCAGGTGGCGGCGCAGCTGGGCGTGTCGCTCAGCACGGTGGAAAAACACTTGGCCAGCGCGCTCGAGCGGCTGATGGCGCGGATGGAAGAACAATAATGGCAATTTTTTTACGGGTTTATCCGCGCTCAGACGTCTTAACCTATAACCAGAAAAAACAGAGGTCTATGCCATTATGAAACCGCTAACCGCACAGGCGCGACAGCAGGCGGCCGCCTGGGCCGTGAGCCTGGCCGAAGGGGCGCTGCCGGCCGATCGGCGGCGAGCGCTGGACGCCTGGCTGGCCGCCGATCCGCAGCATCCGGCGGCGCTGCGTCAGGCTCGCCTGCTGTGGACGACGCTGGGGCAGCTGCCGCCAGAGCAGCGGCAGGCGTTACAACCGCAGGTGGCGGCGCTGAAAACGCCATCTCGCCATCGATGGCCCCGCTGGGCGGTGGCGGCGGCGGTGGCGATCGCCGTTTCCTTCGGCGTTTATCGCGGGCCGGATCTGTGGATCGGCATGCAGGCGGATTATCAAACCGTTCGCGGCGAGGTGCGCGAAGTGGCATTGCCGGACGGCAGCCGGGTGGCGCTGGACAGCGGCA
Source organism: Serratia sarumanii (assembly GCF_029962605.1). NCBI lineage: Bacteria > Pseudomonadati > Pseudomonadota > Gammaproteobacteria > Enterobacterales > Yersiniaceae > Serratia > Serratia sarumanii. The sequence goes on from NZ_CP124750.1 coordinate 979,063, forward strand.
GCGCGATCGCACTGGCGTATTCCGCAGGCGAACGCAAGGTGCGGCTGCTGAGCGGCGCCGCCTATTTTATCGTCGCGCCGTTAGGTGGGGCGGAAAGCCGCCCATTCAGGGTGGAGGCGGAAAACGGCGTCACTCAGGCGCTGGGCACCGAGTTCAGCGTGGCGCGCACCGAACAGGGCGTGGACATCAGCGTGCATCAGCACAGCGTGCGGGTGACGCTTGAGCGCGGTGAGCGCTCGCTGGTGGTCGCGCAACGCCAGGCGGCGCATTACCGCAACGGGCAGCTGCAGCTGACGCGGCAAACGGCCGGCGATGACGCCTGGCGGCGCGGCTGGCTGGTGATCGACCGCCAACCGCTGACGCAGGCGCTCGCGCAGCTCAACCGCTATCGCGCGACCCGCATCGTGGCGGTCAATCCCGCGCTAAGAGCGCGCACGGTGAGCGGCGTGTTTGCGCTCAATAAACTCGACGACGGCGTCGGCGCCATTCGTCAGGAACTCTCCGCCCGCCAACTGAATCTCCCCGGCATCACGCTGCTTTACTGAGCGGCGCAGGCGGGCCGGGATGCCCGTTTCGCCGCTATTTTCACTTTCTGTAAAAAATCTTTACGGGTTTTTGCCTCCCGGAACGTCCTTATGTTTAAACGAGATTGATTTCCATTATCACTTGGTTTGGCATTCTTTCGGGTGGAACACACACGCATGTTTATTCACAAGGGAACCACGCCGGCCGGCCGATTGGCCACGGCGGTACGCGCCGCGCTGGCGGCGATGATGTTGACTCAGCCGGCTGTGGCGCTAGCCGCCCAGGCTGAGGCGAACGGCGCGCAGGCTGCACAGCAAAAGCATTTCAACATTGCGGCGCAGCCGCTGCAAAGCGCCATGTTGCGCTTCGCCGAGCAGGCCGGCATGCAGGTATTTTTCGACGAGGTGAAGCTCGATGGCATGCAGGCGGCGGCGCTGAACGGCAGCATGAGCGTTGAACAGGGCCTGCGGCGCTTGATCGGCGGCAATCCGGTGGCTTTCCGCCTGCAGCCGCAGGGGCAGATCGTATTGAGCCGGCTGCCGACGGCGAACGGCGACGGCGGTGCGCTGGCGCTGGACAGCCTGACGGTGCTGGGCGCCGGCGGCATCAACGCCAACGATTGGGTTTACGACGAACCGCGCTCGGTCAGCGTCATCAGCCGCGAACAGATGGACAACCGCCCGGCGCGACACGCGGCCGATATTCTGGAGCAGACGACGGGGGCCTATTCCAGCGTCAGCCAGCAAGATCCGGCGCTGTCGGTCAACATCCGCGGCATACAAGACTACGGCCGGGTGAACATGAACATCGACGGCATGCGGCAGAATTTTCAAAAGAGCGGCCATGGCCAGCGTAACGGCACCATGTACATCGATTCCGAACTGCTGACCGGCGTGACCATCGACAAGGGCACCACCGGCGGTATGGGCAGCGCCGGCACGCTCGGCGGCATCGCCACCTTCAATACCGTCAGCGCGAGCGATTTCCTGGCGCCGGGCAAAGAGCTGGGCGGCAAGCTGCACGCCAGCACCGGCGATAACGGCACCCACTTCATCGGCAGCGGCATACTGGCATTGGGCAACGAAACCGGCGATATGCTGCTGGCCGCCAGCGAACGCCACCTCGGCGACTATTGGCCCGGCAACAAGGGCGACATCGGCAACATTCGCATCAATAACGACACCGGCAATTACGATCGCTACGCCGAGAGCATCAAGAACAACAAAATCCCCGACACTAATTACCGCATGCACTCGCGGCTGGCCAAGGTGGGCTGGAATCTGCCCGCCAACCAACGCCTGCAATTGAGCTATCTGCAGACCCAGACCGCGTCGCCGATCGCCGGCACCTTGACCAACCTGGGCACCCGGCCGCCTTATGAACTGGGCTGGAAGCGCACCGGTTACAGCGACGTGATGGCGCGCAACGCGGCGTTCGACTACAGCTTGGCGCCGGAAGGCGTCGACTGGCTCGATTTTCAGGCCAAGCTGTATTACGTCGATACTCAGGACGACAGCGACACCTACAGCACCAGCTCGCTGCTGGACAACGGCTACGCGACGCGCACCCGCCTGCGCACCTATGGCGCGCAGGCGCAAAACACCTCGCGTTTCAGCCTGGCGCCGGGGCATGACTTCCGCGCCAACTACGGGCTGGAGTTCTATTACGACAAAGCGACCAGCGACTCTTCCCGTGAGGGTATGGAAGGGGTGACGCCGGCCGGCAACCGTTCGGTCGGCAGCCTGTTCGCCAACCTGACCTACGACTACGACGGCTGGCTGACGCTGGAGGGGGGGCTGCGTTACGACCGCTATCGCCTACGCGGCCAGACCGGCCTGAGCTATCCGGATTTGGCCAAGGATGGGCAACGCTACACGATTGACAATCCTTGCAAAGCGTTGCGTCTGACCGGCTGTTCAACCACGACCCGCGAAGATTGGGACGTGGATCGCGATCAGGGCAAGCTGTCGCCGACGCTGGCGGTGGCGGTGCGCCCCGGCGTGGAGTGGCTTGAGCTGTATACCACCTACGGCAAATCCTGGCGGCCGCCGGCGATCACCGAAACGCTGACTAACGGCAGCGCGCACAGTTCTTCCACGCAATACCCCAACCCGTTCCTGCAGCCCGAGCGCTCGCGCGCCTGGGAAGTCGGGTTCAACGTGCAGCAGCCGGATCTGTGGTTTGAGGGCGATCGGTTGGTGGCCAAGGTGGCCTACTTCGACACCAAAGTGGATAACTACATCAACCTGGCGATAGACCGCAATAAACCGGGGCTGGTGCAGCCGAGCATCGGCAATGCCGCTTACGTCAACAACCTGTCTAAAACCCGCTTCCGCGGGCTGGAGTACCAGCTCAACTATGACGCCGGGGTGTTCTACGCCGACCTGACCTACACCCACATGATCGGTAAAAACGAGTTCTGCTCGAACAAGGCCTGGTTGGGAGGGCGTCTGCGCTACGGCGACGGATCGCGTCGCGGCAACTTCTATGTTGAGCCGGATGCCGCTTCCAATGACTTCGTCACGTGTGACGGGGGGACGCAGTTCGGCTCCGCCGCCTACCTGCCGGGCGATCGCGGCTCGGTGACGCTGGGCGGCCGCGCCTTCGATCGCAAGCTGGACGCCGGGGTGACCGTGCGCTTCGCGCCGGGCTATCAGGACAGCTCGGTGCCATCCAACTACCCGTACCTGGCCGACTGGCCGAAGTACACCCTGTTCGATCTGTACGCCAGCTACAAGCTGACCGACAGCCTGACGCTGCGCGGCTCGGTGGAGAACCTGACCAACCGCGCCTACGTCGTCAGCTATGGGGAGACGCTGGCCAATACCCTCGGGCGCGGCCGCACCGTGCAGGGCGGGGTGGAATACCGTTTTTAAGCAGTAAAAGGGCGTTGCTCATCCTTGAGCACAAGGGCTGCCTCGCAAGGGGCGCCGTTCATCAATGGAGATAGAGAAATGGCATTTTCAGTCAACTATGACAGCAGCTTTGGCGGTTACAGCATTCATGACTATCTGGGCCAATGGGCTTCGACATTCGGTGATATCAACCATACCAACGGTAATGTCGTCGAAGGCTCAAACAGCGGTGGCTTCTACGGCGGCCGGTTGTCCGGTAGCCAATACGCCGTGACCAGTACGGATAACCATGTCACGTCGGTCGTGGCGGGTGGCAACCTGACCTACACGCTGTTCAATGAACCTGCGCATACCCTATACGGCCAGCTGGATTCCCTGTCATTCGGCGACGGTTTGAGCGGTGGCGATACATCACCGTACAGCATTCAGGTGCCTGACGTCAGCTTCGGCGGCCTGAACCTCAGCAGCCTGCAGGCGCAGGGCCACGATGGCGTGGTGCACCAGGTGGTGTACGGCCTGATGTCCGGCGATACCGGCGCGCTGGAGACCGCGCTGAACGGCATCCTCGACGACTACGGCCTGAGCGTCAACTCCACCTTCGATCAGGTGGCGGCGGCGACGGCGGTGGGCGTGCAGCATGCCGACAGCCCGGAACTGCTGGCGGCCTGATCGTGGCCGTTTGCCCGCCGGCGCCGCGCGCCCCGGCGGGCATTTTCTCGTTTTTAGCCGATGGAAAACGCCATGAAAAACGCCGTCAGGCGCGGAGAAGTGATGAGCGTGCTGGCCGCATACCGGCGCGTATTTTGGGGCATCGCACTGTTTACCGCGGTGATCAACCTGTTGATGTTGGCACCGGCGCTGTACATGCTGCAGGTCTACGATCGCGTGTTGCCGTCGGGCAACCGCATGACGCTGGCGATGCTGACCCTGATGGTGGTCGGCCTTTACCTGTTTATGGGGCTGCTGGAGTGGGTGCGCAGCCAGGTGGTGATCCGCCTCGGCGCCCAGATGGATATGCGCCTGAATCAGCGAGTCTACGACGCCGCCTTCGAAACCAATCTGAAAACCGGCAACCCGCTGGCGGGGCAGGCGCTGAACGATCTGACCAACCTGCGCCAGTTCGCCACCGGCAATGCGCTGTTCGCCTTTTTCGATGCCCCCTGGTTCCCGGTTTATCTGCTGGTGGTTTTTCTGCTCCACCCCTGGCTTGGCGCGTTGGCCAGCGCCGGGGTGATCGTGCTGGTGCTGCTGGCCTGGCTCAACCAGCGGGTGTCGCAGGCGCCGCTCGCGGAGGCCGGCCGGGTCGCGCTGAGCGCCACGCAGCAGGCCAACGGCAACCTGCGCAATGCTGAAGCCATCGCCGCCATGGGGATGCTGACCGATTTGCGCCTGCGCTGGCTGCGGCAGCATCAGCAGTTCCTGCTGCTGCAGAACCGCGCCAGCGAGAAAATCGCCGCCGTCACCGCCTGGTCGAAAACCGTGCGGCTGGCGCTGCAGTCGCTGATGTTGGGCTGTGGCGCGCTGCTGGCGGTCAACGGCGACATTACGCCGGGCATGATGATCGCCGGATCGATCCTGATCGGCAGGGTGCTGGGGCCGATCGATCAGTTGATAGGCGCCTGGAAGCAGTGGTCGTCGGCGCGCCAGTCCCTGCAGCGGCTGGAGGTGATGCTGGCCGCCAACCCGCCGCAGGCGGCGAGCCTGCCGCTGCCGGCGCCCAGCGGCGCATTGGCCGTGAATCAGCTGAGCGCCAGCGCGCCTGGCGGGAGCGCGCCGGTGTTGCACGGCGTCAGTTTTCGTCTGGAGGCCGGCGAGGTGCTGGGCGTCATTGGCGCGTCCGGCTCCGGCAAAACGCTGCTGATGCGCCAACTGGTCGGCGCGCTGACGCCGCTCAGCGGCGACGTGCGGCTGGACGGTGCGGATCTTCGGCAGTGGGACAAACAGCAACTGGGGCCGCATATCGGCTACTTGCCGCAGGATATCCAGCTGTTCGCCGGCACCCTGACGGAAAATATCGCCCGCTTTGGCCAGGTTGACGCCGAGAAGGTGGTGGCCGCCGCCGCGCTGGCCGGCGTGCACCAACTGATCCTGCATTTGCCCAAAGGGTATGAAACCGAGCTGGGCGAGGGTGGCAGCGGCCTGTCCGGCGGCCAGCGTCAGCGGGTGGCGCTGGCGCGCGCGCTGTATGGCTCTCCGGCGTTGGTGGTATTGGACGAACCGAACGCCAACCTCGATCGCGAAGGGGAAGAGGCGCTGCAGCGGGCGATCGAAGCGCTGAAAAAGCGCGGCACCACCATCGTGTTGGTGACCCACAAACCGGCTATTCTGGCGACGACCGACAGATTGCTGGTGCTGGCCGCCGGCCAGGTGCAGCACTTCGGCCCCAGCGACGCCATCCTGAAAAAACTGCCTGGTTTTACGCCCGCGGCCGTACCGGCCAACGCCGGCCGCAGCAGCGGCGGCGGTTTCAACGTCAACTACGCCAATTTTGCCAAAACGGCCAGCGGTGAACGAAAAGTATGAGCAATCAGAGTGTGATCCCCGGCGATATCGACGCGCTTTCCCGGCAGTTCGACGAAGGGCGCCACCTGCGGCTCGGTGGTTGGCTGGTGCTGTTGGGATTTGGCGGTTTCCTGCTGTGGGGGCTGTTGGCGCCGCTGGATAAGGGTGTGCCGGTCTCCGGCAGCGTGGTGGTGGCCGGCAACCGCAAGGCGGTGCAGCACCCGAGCGGCGGCGTGGTGTCGCAAATTCAGGTGCATGAGGGCGACCGGGTCAGCGCCGGGCAGGTGCTGCTGCTGATGGATACCGTCGACAGCCGCACCCAGCGCGATGCGCTGCGCAGCCAGCAGTTGAGCAACGCCGCGCAGCGGGCGCGGCTGCAGGCCGAGCGCGATGGCCTGCAGGCGATCGTTTTCCCCGCGTTGTTGCAAGCGCGGCGGGAGGAGCCGGAGGTGATGTCGTTGATGCTGTTGCAACAGCAGCTGTTCACCAGCCGCCGTGCGGCGTTGCAGAGCGAGCTGGCGGCGATCGCGGAGAGCATCGCCGGATCGCAGGCGATGCTGGAGGGGATCCGGCAGTCTTACGCCAGCAAGCAGCGGCAAAAGGCCATGTTGCAGGAGCAGCTGAGCGGCATGCGCAAGCTGGCGGCGCAAGGGTATGTGGCGCGCAACCGGCTGCTGGATCTGGAAGGGCAGTATGCGCAGATCGACGGCCAGGCGTCCGAAGACACCGGCAATATCGGCCGCCTGGGGCGCCAGATCCTAGAGCTGAAGCTGCGGGCGATCCAGCGGCGGGAAGAATATCAGAAAGAGGTCAGCAGCCAACTGGCCGAGGTGCGGATGAAGCTGGACGAGCTGGATAACCGCCTGGCCAAAGCGGAGGCCGATCTGGGCCATACGCAGGTGAAAGCGCCGGTGGCGGGCACCGTGGTGGGGCTGAGCGTGTTCACCGAAGGCGGTGTGATCGGCGCCGGTCAGCAACTGATGGAGATCGTGCCCAGCGATCGGGGGCTGCAGGTGGAGGCGCGTATTCCGGTCGAACTGATTGACAAGGTGCAGGTGGGCTTGCCGGTCGAGCTGTTGTTCTCGGCGTTTAACCAAAGCACCACGCCGCGCGTCGAGGGCGAAGTGACGCTGGTCGGGGCCGATCGCCTGACCGACGAGAAAAGCGGTGCGCCCTATTACAGCGTGCGCGCCAAGGTCAGCGAAGCGGGCCTGCAGCGGTTGAACGGGTTGGAGATCCGCCCAGGGATGCCGGTCGAAGGGTTCATCCGCACCGGCGAGCGTTCGATGATGAACTACCTGTTCAAACCGCTGACCGATCGCCTTCATCTGGCGCTGACGGAAGAGTGAGCATGTCGGTTTCGCCGCTGCCTTTTGCCGCGCCCGGCGCCGCCATGCCCTGGCGCCGTTGCCTGGTGCTGGTGCTGGCGCTGCACCTGCTGGCCGCGGCGCTGCTCTGGCCCTGGCGAGACAAGGCCGCGCCGGCGTGGGTGCCGCCACCGGCGGTCATGGTGGTGATGGCCGCCGCACCGCTGGCCCCGGCCGAGGTAAAACAACCGCCAGGACAAAGGACGCCGCCGCCTCAGGTTGAACCGCCGGCGCCGGAACCCTTGCCGACGGTGAAGGTGCCTGAAGCCGCACGGCCGAACATCGCCGTACCGCCGAAGCAGAAAAAACCGCCCAAGCCGGTGAAGAAAACCCTCCCGCCGCGCACACCGCCGCAGGAGAAAACGATCGCGCCGCCGAAGGTTCAGGAGCAAAGCGTCGGTGCGCCACCGCCGGGCCGGGCGGATAAAACGGCCGCGCCGCAAACCCGCCTGACGCCCTATGCTCAAGCGGGGGTGGACAACTGGCGCAGCCGCATCAGCGGCCGCCTGAATCGCTTTAAACGTTACCCCAAAGACGCATTGCGGCTGAAGCGCCAGGGCGTCGGGCAGGTGCGTTTCACGTTGGACAGGCAGGGCCATGTGCTGGCGGTGACGCTGGTCAGCAGCGCCGGGCTGCCGTCGCTGGATCGCGAAATCCAGGCGCTGGTCAAGCGCGCTTCGCCGTTGCCTACGCCGCCGGCGGACGCCTACGTCAACGGCACGGTGGAATTGACGTTGCCGATCGATTTCAGTTTGCGCGGCGCAAGTTTTTGAGCCGCGACAATATCTCTCCCTGATAAAATCATTTTTCAGCAGCTTGTCCTGCCATTCATTATTTTCAAAGCGTATCGTTATTTTATTTGGCGCGGCGGAGTTGGCGTTCTGCGCGATATTTTCATTTAAAAAGCACGAATGCCTTTTATTTTACGGCTGACAAAAAATAAACAGCTTGACGCTGCGGAGTTCGGGTTTTAGTTTTTAATTATAAAATAGGAACTGAGTTCCATATAGTGGAACAAGGCGGATCATGACAACGCTGGAAAATGCCGCTGCGGTATTAAAACTCTTTTCTCAACAACGCGTGATGCATGGCCAACCGGGCATTGCATTCAGCGACGTGGTAGATCAATTGGCGCTGCCGAAAAGCACGGTATCGCGCCTGCTGCAGAGCATGGAAAATCAGGGCATGCTGGAGCGCGATCCCGATAGCCGGCGTTACCGCATCGGCGCGCTGTTGCTGGCGGCATCCAGCCACTACCTGTCGATGCCGCTGGTGGACAACCTGGCGGCCAGCATGGCGCAGCTGTGCCGCCAGACGGCGTGTACCGGCTACCTCTCGGTGCTGGAGGGGCAGGAGATCATGGTGATGCGCATGTTCCCCGGCCGCCACTTTTTGCAGGTGGTCACCCCGGCGGGCTACCGTTCACCGGCGGCGGAAACCTCGGTTGGTCGGGCGATACTGGCGCGTGAAAGCGACGAGCAGGTTCGGGCGCGTTACGCCGGCGGTTACCGGGCGGCTTCGCCCAATGCGCCGCAAACGCTGGATGCGCTGCTGCAGAAGTTGCAGCAGGTGAGGCGCCAGGGCTGGTCGCTGGCGCGCAATGAAACTTTGAACGGCATCAGTTCGCTGGCGACCGCGCTGGTGAACAAGCACGGCAGCGAGACGGTGGGGCTGTGTCTGTCCTTCCCTTCGCAGGGCGAGGAACAGCCGTTTGTTCCGGAAATTCTGGCCGAATTAACCGCAGTCAGCCGCCAACTGGCGGAAAAATATGGCGATGATTATTGGCAGCAGATCAACTAACGCGCCGGAGCTATAACGTTTCATCATCATTAACGAGCGCCGACACCAGGGAACTCATTAATTATATTTCACCGTATTTTATTGGTGAGAAATAGACAGGCTAAATAAGAAAATAATCACGTTATGACGCCGGCAGTTCCAAATAATGGAACTGTCGCGGCGAACTATCGTCGGGCGTTATTTCCGGCATGCGGCAGGAAATATTCAGGGATACCAAGCATGAAATCAAATAATCCGCTAAAAGAGGTCGGCACGCTGTTGGTCATGGCGCTGCTTTCGGTGGTGGGGGCGATCATCGGCGTTCAGCTGATCACTACGCTGGGCGTGACGCCCAACACCTCGATCATCGGTGCGCTGATCGCCATGCTGCTGGCACGCATTCCGCTGCAAATGTTTCAACGCTACCGCTCGGTGCACACCCAGAACCTGGCGCAGACGGTGATCTCCTCCGCCACCTTCGGCGCGGCCAACTGTCTGCTGATGCCGATTGCGGTGCCTTACGTGATGGGGCAACCGCAGCTTATTCTGCCGATGTTCTGCGGCGTGGCGGCGGCGATGCTGCTCGACGCCTATCTGCTTTATCGCCTGTTCGATACCAAAGTGTTCCCCGCCGCCAATGCCTGGCCGCCGGGCGTCGCCGCCGCGGAGGCGATTAAAGCCGGCGATCGCGGCGGCAAGCAGGCCTGGCTTCTGGTGGTGGGCGTAGGGGTGGGCATCGCCGGATCAATGCTCAAGATCCCCATGGCGGCCTTCGGCACCGCCTTTATCGGCAATATCTGGGCGCTGAGCATGTTCGGCGTCGGGCTATTGCTGCGGGCCTACGCCGAGCCGGTGGCCGGTTTCGATATTAATGCCCATTTTATTCCGCACGGCGTGATGGTTGGCGCCGGCCTGGTGGCGCTGATCCAGGTCGCGCAGGTGATCCGCAGCCGCCGCGCCGATAGCGCCGGTTATACCCAACCGGACAGCGCGGTAAGCAAAGCGCTCGGCCTGGGGGCGGTCGGCTACATCGCCATCGCCGCGTTTTTGGCTCTGGTCGGCGGGCTGTTTAGCGAGATGTCGCTGCCGATGCTGGCGCTGTTCGTGATTTACGCGGCGTTCGCCGCTTTCGTTCATGAGCTGATCGTCGGTATCGCCGCCATGCACTCCGGCTGGTTTCCGGCGTTCGCGGTGGCGTTGATCACCCTGATCGTCGGTATCCTGATCGGTTTCCCACCGCTGGCGCTGTGCATCCTGACCGGCTTTACCGCCGCCACCGGGCCGGCCTTCGCCGACATGGGCTTTGACTTGAAAGCCGGCTTCATCCTGCGCGGCTACGGCGAGGATCTGCGGCAGGAACTGCTGGGGCGCCGCATTCAACTGTTTGCGGCGCTGATCGCCTTCCTCATCGCCATTCCGGTGGTTTACCTCTCTTACCACAGCTATTTCCTGCAGGACCTGATCCCGCCGGTCGCGCGCGTTTACGCCAAGACCATCGAGGCCGGTGCGCAGCCGGGCATCGCCTGGAGCCTTTTGATCTGGGCGATCCCCGGCGCCGTGGTGCAGCTGATCGGCGGCCCCAAGCGCCAGCTCGGCGTGCTGCTGGCAACCGGCCTGCTGATCAACAACGCCTTGGCCGGGTGGGCGGTGCTGGTGGGCATCGCGCTGCGCGTGGCGATCCTGCGCCGTTGGGGCGATCGCGGCCGCACGCCGATGGAGATCATGGCGGCCGGATTTATCGCCGGCGACGCGCTCTACAACTTCTTCAGCTCGATTTTTTCCAGCAAGGGCAAATAGCCCCTGCCGATGACATTGGTGAGGTAAAACGACCATGAGTTTGCAACAAACGCTGCAGGTTTTTGAATTGATTGATAGCGCATTCGTCAGCGGCCAGGACGTCGTCGACCTGTTTGCGCCTTACCCGGCGATCCGCGCCAGCACCCTGCGCGCCGAGGGGCCGAAGGGCGGCACCGATTTCGTGCGCATCGAGATCCCCGGCAGCGCAGGCAAATTCGCTGGCGGTGCGGCGCCGACGCTGGGCATTATCGGCCGCCTGGGCGGCATCGGCGCGCGGCCGACGCGTATCGGGCTGGTGTCCGACGGCGACGGCGCGATCGCCGCCATTGCCGCCGCGCTGAAGCTGGCGGAGATGCAGCGCAAGGGCGACACGCTGCCGGGGGATGTGATCGTCACCACCCATATTTGCCCGAACGCACCGACCCGGCCGCACGATCCGGTCGATTTTATGGATTCGCCGATCGATGACGTGACGATGAACGATAATGAAGTGGTGCCGGAGGCTGACGCCATCCTGTCGATCGACACCACCAAAGGCAACCGCATCATCAACCACAAAGGCTATGCGCTATCGCCGACGGTGAAAGAGGGCTACATCCTGCGGGTGGCGGAAGATCTGCTGCGCATCATGGAGATGACCAGCGGCCGCCCGGCGGTGACCTTCCCGATCACCACGCAGGACATCACCCCTTACGGCAACGGCGTGCATCACCTCAACAGCATCCTGCAGCCCTCGACCGCTACTGCGGCGCCGGTGGTCGGCGTGGCGATCTGCAGCGAATCGGTGGTGCCGGGCTGCGGCACCGGCGCCAGCCACGAAACGGATATCGCGCTGGCGGTCAAATTCGCGGTGGAAGTCGCCAAAGAATTCGGCCGCGGCACCTGCCGGTTCTACGATGCCGCCGAATACGGCCAGCTGCTGGCGCTGTACGGCAGTCTGAGTCACCTGCAAAAAAGGAGATAGCCCCATGACGGCTTCATTCGCCACGCTGACCATCGGTCAGGCGCCGCGCAGCGATATCATGCCGCTGCTGTCTGCTTATCTGCCGGCGGAGCGGGTGAGGCACGTCGGTTTGCTGGACGGCCTGGATGCCGGGCAGATCGCCGAGCGTTATGCGCCGCAACGGGGCGATAAGCTGCTGGTGTCGCGCCTGTTGGACGGCACGCATGTGACGCTCTGTGCCGCTCGCGTCGAAAGCGGGTTGCAGCAGAAGATCCGCGAGCTGGAGGCGGCGGGATGCCAGGTGATTCTGCTGCTGTGCACCGGCGAATTCGGCCGATTGCAGGCGGAGCAGGCGCTGTTGCTGGAGCCGGATCGCATCATCCCGCCGTTGATCTCCGCGATCGTCGGCGAACACCGCGTCGGCATCGTGGTGCCGGTGGCGGAACAGGTTGGGCAGCAGGCGCGCAAATGGCGGCAGCTGGCGACGCCGCCGAGCTATGCTGTCGCCAGTCCTTATCTGGCGGATGACGCCGCGCTGGAGCAGGCGGCTTGCGCACTGCTGCGGCAGGGGGCGGAGGTGGTGGTGCTCGATTGCATCGGTTATCACCAGCGCCACCGCGCTTTTTTGCAGGCGCGTCTGTCGGTGCCGGTGCTGCTGTCGAACGTTCTGGTCGCCAAGCTGGCCGCAGAGTTAATCGGCTGATTCAAATAGCCATAAATCACCGCTCGGCGCGGCCTCGGGCGCTTTGCGCTCGCGGGTATCCCCGGGTTTCAGCAGCCCTGACTGCCGGAGAGAGGCCCGGCGGCGTTTTCCTCTGCGCCGCGATCGCATTTCGCGCGAAAAACCAGTGACAGATCAACCGCAATCCCCCAATATGGATTTTCCATCAAGATGATTACGCGGGTGCCAGTCTATGCTGAAAGTGAATGAGTATTTTGCCGGAAAAGTGAAGTCTATCGGTTTTGACAGTAGCAGCATCGGTCTTACCAGCGTGGGCGTGATGGAAGAGGGGGAATACACCTTCTCCACCGCGCAGCCGGAAGAAATGACGGTGATCACCGGGGCGCTGAAAGTGCTGCTGCCGGGGGCGCCGGACTGGCAGGTGTTTACGCCGGGTGAGAAGTTCTTCGTGCCGGGGCACAGCGAGTTCAACCTGCAGGTGGCCGACGCGACCGCCTATCTGTGCCGCTACCTGAGCAAATAAATTTTGTTCGTTAGGGAAACGCAGGGCTCAGCGGATGCTGGGCCCTGGTCGTTTCTGCGGCGGGATTAACGCTGGGCTTCGCCGCCGAGCGCTTCGATGGTGTTTTTGATCAACGCCGCCAGCTCGCTGGTCATCAGGATAAAGTCGGCGTCAAAGCGCTGGGCGAAGTCATCGCGATCGATATCGTCGTTCTGCTCGCGCAGCGTGTCGGCGAACTTCAGGCGCTTGAGTGAGCCGTCGTCCGACAGCATCAGCTGAATGCGCTCCTGCCAATCCACCGCCAGCTTGGTCACCAGCTTGCCGGCTTCGATATGCACCGCGATTTCGTCGCTGATCAGATTCTGTTTCTTGCAGCGGATCACGCCGCCTTCTTCCAGAATCGCTTTCAGTTCTGCTTCATCCTGAATGGCGAAACCAGCCGGCATCTCGCCGGAACGCACCCATTCGGTCAGCGTCAGTTCGATCGGGCTTTCCATGGTCAGCGGCACCACCGGCAGCGAGCCGAGGCTTTTGCGCAGCAGCGCCAGCGTATCTTCGGCGCGTTTGGCGCTGGCGGCATCGACCATGATCAGATCGTTGACGGTGTCGATCCACATGAAGGTCTGGTTGAAGCGGCTGAAGGCGCGCGGCAGCAGGCTGTGCAGCACTTCGTCCTTCAGCGCGTCTTTCTCGGTTTTCTTCAGTTTGCGATGTTGTTCCGCCTCCAGGCGCTCAATTTTGGCCTGCAGCTCTTGCTTGATGACCGGCGACGGCAGGATTTTCTCTTCCTTGCGCGCGCAGATGACGATTTGGCCGTTGACCGCGTGCGTCAGCGCATCGCTGTGCGAGCCCATCGGGGAGACCCAGCCGGTCTTGGCCATGTCCTGGCTGCCGCACGGCGTGAAGGCGAACGCGCTGAGTTGTTTTTCCATTTCATCCGCGTTTAACGCCACTTCGCGGCTCAAACGGTAAACCATCAAATTCTTAAACCACAGCATAATGTTATCCCTGGCTGGGCGTGCGCTCGGCACGCTGATTCGTCAAAAGCAGGGCGGCATGATAACGAATTGACGCTGAAAAATCGCCCCATTCTCTCCGAATTGCGTCGCCGACCGCAGCGGAAAAGGCCGGGCGGGGGAGAGGGAAACAGGTGATTCATCCGCGCACTTACATTAGGCTGTGGCAACGCTGCGCGGCATCGAGGAGAAAAATACATGCGCATTGGCATCGATTTGGGCGGGACAAAAATTGAAGTGATTGCGTTGGCGGACGACGGCCGGGAGCTGTTTCGCCATCGCATCGCCACGCCGCGCCATGACTATGGGCAAACCCTGGCGGCGATCGCCGGGCTGGTGAAGCTGGCGGAAGATCATACCGGCGAGCGGGGATCGGTCGGGATCGGCATTCCCGGCACGCTGTCGCCGTTTACCGGGCGGGTGAAAAACGCCAACTCGGTATGGCTCAACGGCCAACCGCTGGACAAGGATCTCTCGGCGCTGTTGGCGCGCGAGGTGCGTATCGCCAACGACGCCAACTGCCTGGCGGTGTCGGAAGCTACCGACGGCGCAGGCGCCGGCGCGCAAGCCGTGTTTGCGGTCATTATCGGCACCGGCTGCGGCGCCGGCGTGGCGCTGAACGGCCAGGCGCATTCCGGCGGCAACGGCATCGCCGGCGAATGGGGCCACAATCCGCTGCCGTGGCAGGATGACGATGAGCTGCGCTACGCCCGCGAAGTGCCGTGCTACTGCGGCAAGCCGGGCTGCATCGAAACCTTTATTTCCGGCACCGGTTTCGCCACCGACTATGCGCGCCTGAGCGGCAACGCGCTGCAAGGGCACGAGATCATGGCGCTGAGCGAGCGGGGCGATGCGCTGGCGGAGCAGGCGATCGTTCGCTACGAAATGCGGCTGGCGAAAGCGTTGGCGCACGTGATCAACATTCTGGATCCGGACGTGGTGGTGCTCGGCGGCGGCATGAGCAACGTGGATCGCCTGTATCGCACCGTGCCGCAGCGGGTGAAAGATTGGGTGTTCGGCGGCGAGTGTGAAACGCCGATCCGCAAGGCGGTGCACGGCGACTCCAGCGGCGTACGCGGCGCAGCCTGGTTATGGCCGCAACAGCAGCGCTAAGCGTTGCAGCAAAGCGCGAGGCTGCTCGCGCTTTAAACCATTCCCTGTACAAAAACTGGACGGCGCTTTATGCTTTAGCTAACTTAGCTAAGGAGGACGCGTATGCCGATTCAGGCCAATATGCACGAAGCCAAATCCAATCTGAGCCAGCTGGCGGACAGAGCCGCGGAGGGAGAAACCGTGATTATTGCAAAAGCAGGGAAGCCGTACGTACAGCTGGTCGCCATCCAGGGCGAAGCGCGCCGGCCCGGCGCCGCCAAGGGCAAGTTTACCGTGCCGGCGGATTTCAACGCGGGGGATGCGGCCATTGCGGCGCTGTTTGAGGGCGATGCATGAAGCGCCTGCTGCTGGATACCCACGCGTTGCTGTGGTGGCTGATTGATGACGCCTGCCTGGGCGCGAACGCCAAAAGGCAGATCGCCGATCCGGGCAATGCGGTGTACGTCAGCGCGGCTAGCATTTGGGAGATCTCGATCAAGCAGGCGCTGGGCAAGCTGGCGTTGCCGGAAGACATCTTTGCGATCATCGAGGCCGAAGATTTTCTGGCGCTGCCGATGGACGCCTTTCATTGCCAACAGGCCGGGCAACTGCCGCCCTATCATCAGGATCCTTTCGATCGCATGCTGATCGCACAGGCACAGGCCGAGGGGCTGACGCTGATCTCCGCCGACGCGGTGTTTCCGCAGTACGGCGTGCGGGTGGCGGACGCCCGCCGTTAAGCCGGTTTTTCCTCGCTTTCGCTGCGCACCCGTTCGATATGAATGGTCAGGAACATCATCTCTTCCGTGGTGAGCTGGTGCTGATAGTGCTTTTCGATGTGGCGGTTGATCTTACCGGCGCAGGCGAATGACTCACGGTATTTCTCTTTCACCACCTGATACAGCGAGTCGTCGTCGCTGTCGACGTAGTTTTTCCCCAGCAGGCGCTGGGCAAAGAATTTCAAATGGGTGACGAAACGGTGGTAGCTCAGGGCTTCCTCGTTGTAATCAAAGCGGAAGTGGTATTTGACCAGGTTGAGGATCTCTTGCATCACGCGGGTGATGTGCAGCGTGTTGTGCATCTCGTCGTTAAGCTGGGCGTTGACCAGGTGCAAGGCGATAAATCCGGCCTCGTCTTCCGGCAGCGCGGTATTCAGCCGCTCGGCGATCAAGGCCAGCGCCTCCAGCCCGACGGCGAACTCGGCCTGATAGAGCTTTTTAATCTCCCACAGCAACGCATTTTTGATATCCAATCCTTCCGCGTGGCGCTGCAGAGCGAAATGGATGTGGTCGGTCAGCGTGATGTAGACGATGTTATGCAACTTGCCCGGCAGCCGTTCGCGGGCGAGGGTAATAATCCGGTCGGCGGTGGTGACGCAGGCCAACGGGATCTCGGAGAGCAGCTCTTTATAGCGCTCGGCGATTTCACCGCCGTTATGGGTGAACACCTTTTCGATCAGGCTTTCGTCCAGCGTGTCGCCGGGCTTCTTTTTAAAGCCGATTCCTTTTCCCATTACCACCGTCTCTTCCTGACGGTCGTCCAGCGTAATCACCACGTTATTATTGAGTATTTTAGCGATTTTCATGGTCTTTCCCGGTGTTTCAGCATCCTGAAAACGAAAAAACCTGACGCCCGGGAGCGATCCCGGGCGTCAGGTTTTGCCTGTATTTTATGTTTCTGTCCTGCGGCCTGAGCGGCGGAGGGGATACAGTAACAATCCTGTTATGCCTGCATAATAACCCGTGCTCGCCGCGGCTCAACGCTTTTCACCGCGGAGTGCCGCCGCGGTCACACTTCTGCGCCGCGCACGGCGTGATCATTCCAGCCTGAAGTGCGCCTCCAGCCGGCTGACGCCGAGCCCGTTGACCTTTTTCACCTTGATCTGCACCGGAATACGCTCTTTCATCGCCTCGACGTGGCTGATCACGCCAATGGTTTTGCCGGAGGCGTTCAGGCTGTCCAGCGCGTCCAGCGCGGTATCGAGGGTTTCGGCGTCCAGCGTGCCGAAGCCTTCGTCGAGGAACAGCGAATCGATGCTGGTTTTGTGGCTGACCAGATCGGACAACGCCAGTGCCAGCGCCAGGCTGACCAGGAAGCTCTCGCCGCCGGACAGAGTACGGGTATCGCGCAGCGCGTCGGCCTGCCAGGTGTCCACCACCTGCAGCTCCAGCGCGTCGCTGGTTTTGCGCTGCAGCAGGTAGCGCCCGTGCAGCCGGCCGAGCTGAAGGTTGGCCAGATAAACCAGATGATCGAGCGTCAGCCCCTGAGCGAAGCGGCGGAACTTGTCGCCTTCTTTCGAGCCGATCAGCTGGTTGAGGTAGCTCCAGTCGTCGTAGTCTTGCTGGCTGCGGACGATTTGCTCGAACAGCGCCTGTTGATTGAGGCGGCGGGCGGCGTCGCTTTCCAGCTGGTTGCGCAGTTCACCCTGGCGCAGCTGCAACGTTTTCAACTGCTGTGCCAGCTCGGCCAGCGATTGGGTGAGTGCGTCGAGATCCGCGTTGGCTTCATCCACCCCTTCAGGGCGGCTTTGCCGATGCTGCTCCAGCGTTTGCGTCGCCTGCGTCAGCAGGGCGGCGGCCTCCACCTGGCGCTGTTGCAGTTGCTCTTTGCGCTGCTGCAATTCGCGGCGCAGGGCGTCGTCCAGCAACGCAGCGGCGAAGGCGGTTTCATCGGCGAATTCGCTGTCGGCCAGCGCCTGCTGCCACAGCTGCTGCGCCTGCTGCAGCCGTTCCTGCATTTGGGTGTGCTGTTGTTGCAATCCGGCCTGCTGGCCGGCCAGGCGCTCGCGCAGTTCCTGCGCTTTTTGCCACTGCTCGGCGGCCTGCAAGCTGGCCTGCTCACAGGCGGTTTGTTTGGCGCGCAGCTGTTCGCGCACCTCGGCGACCTGCTGTTCGCCGAACAGCGCCAGCCGCTGCGCGCGCCGTTCGGCGAGGGTCTTCTCGCCTTCTTGCCAGCGTTGTTGCAGGTCTTGCTGCTGTTGCAGGCTGTCGGCATGGGTTTTCTGCAGCAGCGTAAAGCGCTCTTCGAGCAGCGCCAGCCGTTGCTGCGCCTGCTGCTGCTGCGTTTGCAGAGCGGCGAGCGCGTCTTTCGCCTGCTGTACCGCCTGCGCCGCCTGTTCATGCTGCTGCAGCGCGTGTTGCCCGCGCCGCTCTTCATCGTCGCAGCCGCTTAGCCAGGCGCTGAGCCGCTCGCCCTCGGCCAACGTAAAGTCGAATGCCAGCGGCGCGCTGAGCTGCTGCCACTGCTGCTGTTGGGCAGCCAGCTGCTGCTCATCCTGCGCGATAGCCTGCTGTTGGCGTTGCAATTGCTGTTGCAGGTTGTCGTAACGGGCTCGCAGCTCGACGCCTTGTTTTTGCAATGCTTCGGTCTGGACTTTCATTTGCTCCAGACGTTGCGCAGTTTCTGACAGTTTTACCTCTTGGTATTGTTCTACCGCCGGGTGCTCGCATGAGCCGCACAGCGGGCAGGGGGCGCCGGGTTGCAAACGGGCGCGCTCGGCTTCCAGACCCACGATCCGTTGTTCCAGCGCATAGGTTTTTTCAACATCGGCCTGGTGGGCTTTCTGCTGCTTAAATTGCTGACGGATGAGCTCTAACTGTGGCTCCAACTGGGTCAGTTCATTTTGACCGATGTTTAGCTCTTGCCGCTGCTGTTCCAGCCGTTTAACAACTTGTTGCGATAAAGAGGCGAGCGTAAATAACTGCTGGCGCGTCGGGCGCAGATCCGCCAGGGCGCTCAGGCGCTGGCGCAGCGGGGCCAGCGGCGTTTGCGCCGCCAGCGCCTGCTGCTGTTGTTGCTGAACGGCCAGCGCTTCGGTCAGCGCGTTCAACTGCTGCTGATGCTGTGCGGCCTGCGCCGTCAGCTGGCTGCGCTCGGCGGTGAGCTGCTCCAGCGTGGTTTTCTGTTTGGCACACTGCTGCGCGGCGGCATCGCCGGCCTGTCGCCGCTCGGCCTGCGTCGACTGCAGTTGGGCGATCTGATGGTCGAGCGGGGCGACCTGGTCATCGATCAGCTGTTGTTGTTGCCGCATATGCTCGGCATGGGCTTGCTGCGCCAGACGGGCCTTTTCCACCGCCTGCTGCAGCGGCGCCAACTGCGCCGAGTGCTGTTCCTGTTGCTGCGTCAGCTGGGCTGCCTGCTGTTGTATCGTCTGCAGCTCGGCGCGGCAGCGATCGCGTTCACCGCGCAGCGGCCGCAATTTCTCGGCCGGTTCGCTGAGCGCCAGCCGCTGCAGCTGCGGGGCGGCCTCGGCCTGCTCGCGCTGGGCGGTTTCCAGCCGCCGTTGACCCTCGTTTTGCTGTTGCTGGAGGCGTTGCCATTGCTGCAGCCAGCTCAGCGCCTGTTGCTGTTGCTGAGTTTGCTTACCGAGGGCGCTTTCCTGCGCGCTCAGCGCCGTCAGCTGTTCAGTCAGGGAGTGGCGCTGTTCATCGTTCAGCAGCTCGATGCCGCTGGCGCGCTGGTGCAACCCATCCAGGTCGGTTTTGGCCTGCTTGTGCGATTCGAACACCTGTTCGGACAGCCGCCCGTAGATTTCGGTGCCGGTCAGCTCTTCCAACAGTTCGGCGCGATCGTTGGCGTCGGCGTTGAGGAACGCGGCGAACTGCCCCTGAGACAGCATCATCGATTTGGTGAAGCGGCCGAAGTCCAGCCCGGTGATGGCGGCGGTGATCTCCAGCTTGTCGCGCACCTTGTCCGCCAGGATCTTGCCGTCCTCGCGGCGCGCCAGTTCCACCTTCGGCGCCTGCAGGTTGCCGTCCGGCGCGTTTTTGGCGCGGCGCTGGCTCCAGAAGGCGCGATAGCCGACGCCCTTGACCTCGAATTCGACCTCCGCCAGCGATTCGGCGGTGTGGCGGGTCATCAGTTCATTCTGGCTCGGCGTGACGTTGAGACGCGGCGTCTGGTGGTACAGCGCCAGGCAGATGGCGTCCAGCAGGGTGGTTTTGCCCGCGCCGGTCGGGCCGGTAATGGCGAACAGGCCGTTGCTGGCGAACGGCTCGGCGGTGAAGTCAATTTTCCACTCGCCCTGCAGCGAGTTGAGGTTTTTTAACCTCAGGCTGAGGATCTTCATGGTTGGGTCTCCTCAGGATTGTGCTGCACCGCCTCGACCACCTGGCGGAACAGTTGATGCATCCGCCGTTGGCGCGCTTCTGGCATGTCGGCCTCCTGCGCCAGGCGCCGTTCGAACACCTCGTTGACGCTCAGTTCGTTGAGCGTTTCCTTATCCTGCTGTGCGATCGCCTGGCGGCGCTGCTCTTTACTGCGCCGCAGCAGCACCACTTCCACCGGCAGCTCATCCGCCAGCAGCCGGATGCGGCGCTGGATATCGCTGAGGTAGTCCTGCGTCGCCACTTCGATATCCAGCCACACCGGCAGCTCGCCGGCATAGTCGGCAAATTGCTGCAGCTGCCGTTCGATCTCGGCCAGATCGCCTTTGATCAGCTGCATGGGCTGGAACTGCGGGATCGCTAACGCTTCTACCTGCTGCAGGGCGCCGTCGGCGAAATCGACCAGGAAGACGCTTTTGGCTTTGCCCAGTTCATCGAAGCTGAGCGGAATCGGTGAGCCGCTATAGCGAATATGCTCTGATTTGGCGACGTTCTGCGCGCGGTGAATGTGGCCCAGCGCGATATAGTCGGCGGGCGGGAAGGCCTGCGCCGGGAAGGCGTCGAGGGTGCCGATATAGATGTCGCGCACCGAGTCGGAGGTGGTGACGCCGACGGTGGTCAGGTGGCCGGTGGCGACGATCGGCAGCGGCAGGCCCAGCCGATCGCGGCGTTCGCAGGCCGCCTGATACAGCGCCTGGTAATGTTCGGCGATAGCTTCCTGCAGCGCCTGCTGTTTTTGCGCGCCGGATTCGCCGGCGCGGCTGGTGAGCAGATCGCGCGGCCGCAGAAAAGGAATGGCGCACAGCACCGCGCCCGGCTGGCCGTCGCGCCGGTTCAGCACCACGATCTGCTGCTCAAGGGAGCCCTGCGCGCTCGCGATCACCGTGGTGTTCAGGCAGGAGAGCAGTTCCCGCGATTCGTTCAGCGTCGCCACCGAGTCGTGGTTGCCGCCCAGCACCACCAACTGACAGCCGGTGCGCTGCAGCTCCACCACGAAGCGGTTGTACAGCTCGCGGGCGTAGCTGGGCGGCGAACCGGTATCGAACAGATCCCCGGCGACGATCAGCGCATCCACCTGCTGCTGCTCGATCTGCTCGATCAGCCAGTTCAGAAAAGCCTGGTGCTCGGCGGCGCGGCTTTTGGTGAAAAAGTACTGGCCAAGGTGCCAGTCAGAGGTGTGGATCAGGCGCATGACACTCCCGGATGCAAAGGTAATGGCGATGATTATAAAGGCCGCGGCGGCGGCTGTCCCGGCGCAATGATGATGACAACCGGATGATTTTTCTTTGCGCCGGGAAATAATCGCTATGCTTACTGCCTATAACAGCCGCTTTTTTTCATAAAAGTGTCACAAAACTGACGCATAATGGCGCCCGCAAAGTCGCTAACACATTGGCAGGATTGACGATGGCAAGACGCATACTGGTGGTGGAAGACGAAGCGCCGATCCGTGAGATGGTGTGCTTTGTGTTGGAACAGAATGGTTACCAACCGTTGGAAGCCGAGGATTATGACAGCGCCGTGACGCGCCTGTCTGAGCCGTTCCCTGATTTGGTGTTGCTCGACTGGATGTTGCCCGGCGGTTCCGGCATTCAGTTTATCAAACATATGAAGCGCGAAGCGCTGACCCGCGATATCCCGGTGATGATGCTGACCGCGCGCGGCGAAGAGGAAGACCGGGTGCGCGGTCTGGAAGTGGGGGCGGATGATTACATCACCAAGCCGTTCTCGCCCAAGGAACTGGTGGCGCGCATCAAAGCGGTCATGCGCCGCATTTCACCGATGGCGGTGGAAGAGGTGATTGAAATGCAAGGGCTGAGCCTGGATCCGTCCTCCCACCGCGTGATGGCGAACGATCAGGCGCTGGACATGGGGCCGACCGAGTTCAAGCTG
This sequence comes from Serratia sarumanii, assembly GCF_029962605.1. Classification (NCBI taxonomy): domain Bacteria; kingdom Pseudomonadati; phylum Pseudomonadota; class Gammaproteobacteria; order Enterobacterales; family Yersiniaceae; genus Serratia; species Serratia sarumanii. The sequence continues at coordinate 1,001,121 of NZ_CP124750.1, forward strand.
CTGCACTTCTTTATGACCCACCCGGAGCGGGTTTATAGCCGTGAGCAGTTGCTTAATCACGTCTGGGGCACTAACGTTTATGTGGAAGACCGTACCGTTGACGTGCATATCCGTCGGCTCCGCAAGGCGTTAGAAACCAGTGGGCATGATAAAATGGTTCAAACCGTTCGGGGCACCGGCTACCGGTTCTCAACGCGCTATTGATCGCGCTGCGCTGGAGAATATGCCGTGTTAGAACGTCTGTCGTGGAAGAGGCTGGCTCTGGAGCTGGCTCTTTTCTGTCTGCCCGCCTTACTGCTGGGGCTGATTTTCGGTTATCTGCCCTGGTTCCTGCTGGCCTCCGCTCTGGCGGCGCTGGTGTGGAATTTCTACAACCAGCTCAAACTCTCCCATTGGCTGTGGATCGACCGCAGTATGACACCGCCGCCCGGCCGCTGGAGCTGGGAGCCGCTGTTCTATGGCCTGTATCAGATGCAGCAGCGCAATCGCCGCCGCCGGCGCGAGCTGGCGTTGCTGATCAAGCGCTTTCGCAGCGGGGCCGAATCGCTGCCTGATGCGGTGGTGATGACCACCGTTGAAGGCAACATCTTCTGGTGCAATGGGCTGGCGCAGCATCTGCTCGGCTTTCGCTGGCCGGAAGACAACGGCCAGCACATCCTCAACCTGCTGCGTTATCCGGAATTCAGCCACTATCTGCAACAGCAGGAGTTCTCACGCCCGCTGACGCTGCAGCTGAACAACGAACACTACGTCGAATTCCGCGTGATGCCCTATTCCGAAGGGCAGTTGCTGATGGTGGCGCGCGACGTCACCCAGATGCGCCAGCTGGAGGGGGCGCGGCGCAACTTCTTCGCCAACGTCAGCCATGAGCTGCGCACGCCGCTGACGGTGCTGCAGGGCTATCTGGAGATGATGGGCGACGAAGAGCAGGACGGTTCGCTGCGCAGCAAGGCGCTCGGCACCATGCAGGAGCAGACCCGCCGGATGGACGGGCTGGTCAAGCAGCTGCTGACGCTGTCGCGCATCGAGGCGGCGCCCAATGTCGACATGAACGAGCGGGTGGATATCCCGCTGATGCTGCGGGTGTTGCAGCGCGAGGCGCAGTCGCTGAGCGGCGGCAATCACGAGATCACTTTCCGGGTGAACGAACAGCTCAACGTGTTCGGCAATGAAGACCAGTTGCGCAGCGCGGTGTCTAACCTGGTGTACAACGCGGTCAACCACACGCCGAAGGGCACCCATATCGAAGTGAGCTGGCAGCAGACGGCGCACGGCGCGCAGTTCCAGGTCAGCGACAACGGGCCGGGCATCGCCGCCGAACACCTGCCGCGCCTGACCGAGCGTTTTTACCGCGTCGACAAGGCCCGTTCGCGCCAGACCGGCGGCAGCGGGCTGGGGCTGGCGATCGTTAAACATGCGCTCAGCCATCACGACGCGCGGCTGGAGATCCTCAGCGAGCCGGGGATCGGCACCCGCTTTATCTTTACCTTACCCAACCGGTTGATTGTTCCCGCCGCTTTATCAGAGAATGCGGTGAAAAATTAACGCGAGACACCGGTATGACCCGAATAACCCGAGGGCTGTTGCTTTGCCTGGCGCTGCTGGCCGGACGCGGCGCGCTGGCGCAGCCCGACGGCATGCTGGCGGGCAACCTGTCCAGCGTCGGTTCCGATACTTTGGCGAATCTGATGGCGCTGTGGGCGCAGGATTTCAGCCGGCATTATCCCAACGTTAACCTGCAGATCCAGGCCGCCGGCTCGTCGACCGCGCCGACCGCGTTGGCGGCGGGCGCTGCGCAGCTGGGCCCGATGAGCCGGCCGATGAAGGCGGCCGAGGTTTCGGCGTTCGAACACCGTTACGGCTATGCGCCGCTGGCGGTGCCGGTGGCGGTGGATGCGCTGGTGGTGTTGGTGCATCAGGACAACCCGCTGCGCGGCCTCAATCTGCAGCAGCTCGATCGCATTTTCTCCGCCACCCGGCGCTGCGGTGAAAGCAAGCCGCTGACGCGTTGGGGCGAGCTGGGGCTGAGCGGCGACTGGGCGACGCGCTCGCTGCAGCGCTTCGGCCGCAACTCGGCGTCCGGCACCTACGGCTATTTCAAACTGCGCGCGCTGTGCGGCGGCGATTTTATGCCGCGCGTCAATGAGCTGCCCGGTTCGGCCTCGGTGGTGCAGGCGGTGGCCGGTTCGCTCAACGGCATCGGCTACGCCAGCATCGGTTTTCGCGCCAGCGGCGTGCGGCTGCTGCCGTTGGCGGAATCGGGAGAGGACTATGTCGCGCCTACCGCCGCCAACGTGCGCAACGATCGCTACCCGCTGTCGCGCTATCTCTATATCTACATCAACAAAGCCCCCAATCAACCGCTGGAGCCGCTGACCGCCGCGTTCCTCGATCGCGTGCTGTCGAACGCAGGGCAGAGCCTGGTCAATCACGACGGCTATCTGCCGCTGCCGCCGGGCGCCCTGCAGAGGACCCGCCAGGCGCTCGGGCTGCAGCCGCTCGCGGCGGCCACGGTGCAATAAGCGACAAAAAGCGGCGTAATTTTCGCCTTTTTTAACGGCCAAACGGAGCTTATACCACGCGAAAACCGGGCATTTATTGGCGTTTTCGCGCGGTAAAGTGGTATATGTTTCACGTTTCGTGAATCCATTGTTCAAAAATGATACAAATCATGTAGTGTATATTTATTGATAGCCAATATGATCGACTGGTGGCTAAAGTTTATATGGTTGATAGCTCTGCTTTTCGCCGTGCGTCTTGCCTTGAAGCGCTATAAACGTTTACCTTAGCCCTCGTTGTCGGATTAAACCTCCATTTTTATAACTCCTAAAATTTTGCCCATCTTCATGAGCGGCCACTTTCGAATAGGGACATAAACGCCGGATCGACTGCGTTTAGGATGCTTATTTGGCGCTGCGACGATCGGGCATGCCGGCAACCGGTGGGGCGTCACGCCACCACGCTATCGGACAATTTTTTTCATTTGAACAGGCAACACGACATCGTATGAGTCATCGTTTAACGTCAAAAGATATCCTGGCACTGGGCTTCATGACCTTTGCCTTATTCGTTGGGGCCGGGAACATCATCTTCCCGCCGATGGTCGGCTTGCAGTCCGGTGAACACGTCTGGATCGCGGCGCTGGGCTTCCTGATCACCGCCGTCGGTCTGCCGGTCATCACCGTTATCGCGCTGGCGCGCGTCGGCGGCGGCATCGACGCCCTCAGTTCGCCGATCGGCCGCGGCGCCGGCCTGCTGCTGGCGACCGTCTGCTACCTGGCCGTCGGCCCGCTGTTCGCCACGCCGCGCACCGCCACCGTGTCCTTTGAAGTGGGCATCGCCCCGCTGACCGGCGACGGCGCCATGCCGCTGTTCATCTATAGCCTGGTGTACTTCGCGCTGGTGATCGGCATCTCCCTGTATCCGGGCCGCCTGCTCGACACCGTCGGCCATGTGCTGGCGCCGCTGAAGATTGTGGCGTTAGGCGTACTGGGCATCGCCGCGCTGCTGTGGCCTGCCGGCGCGCCGATTCCGGCGACGGCGGCTTACCAGAGCGTGCCTTTCTCTTCCGGCTTCGTTAACGGCTACCTGACCATGGATACGCTGGGCGCGCTGGTATTCGGCATCGTTATCGTCAACGCGGCGCGCTCGCGCGGCGTGAAAGACGCCGGTCTGTTGACCCGCTACACCATTCTGGCCGGTTTGATCGCCGGCGTGGGCCTGACGCTGGTTTACCTGAGCCTGTTCAAGCTGGGCTCCGGCAGCGGCGCGCTGGTGCCGGACGCCACCAACGGCGCGGTGATCCTGCACGCTTACGTTCAGAACACCTTCGGCGGCCTGGGCAGCTTCTTCCTGGCGGCGCTGATCTTCATCGCCTGTATGGTGACCGCGGTAGGCCTGACCTGCGCCTGCGCCGAGTTCTTCGCGCAATACCTGCCGTTCTCGTACAAGACGCTGGTGTTTATTCTGGGCCTGTTCTCGATGGTGGTGTCCAACCTCGGCCTGAGCCACCTGATCCAGATCTCCATTCCGGTGCTGACCGCGATTTACCCGCCGTGCATCGTGCTGGTGGTGCTGAGCTTCACCCTGCGTTGGTGGCACAGCGCGCCGCGCATCATCGCGCCGGTGATGCTTGTCAGCCTGTTGTTTGGTATCCTTGACGCGGTGAAAGCCTCCAGTTTCCAGCAGCTGCTGCCGGCCTGGACCACTCACCTGCCGCTGGCGGAGCAGGGGTTGGCATGGTTGCCGCCTTCGCTGCTGATGCTGGTGCTGGTCGCGATTTATGATCGGGTGTGCACGCGTTCCCAAGTGACCGCGCACTGATAATCCCCCGGCTTAATCCAGGGCCACGGACATGTCCGTGGCTTTTTTACGTTTAAAACTATGGGTCATTTTCATGCAACAACAGTCACCCACCACTGCCCCCGACAATAAGCTGAAACGCGGCCTCAGTACGCGTCATATCCGCTTTATGGCGCTGGGATCGGCCATCGGCACCGGGTTGTTCTACGGCTCGGCGGACGCCATCAAAATGGCCGGCCCGAGCGTGCTGCTGGCTTACCTGATCGGCGGCATCGTGGCCTTTATCATCATGCGCGCCCTGGGGGAGATGTCGGTCAACAACCCGCAGGCCAGCTCGTTTTCCCGCTATGCGCAGGACTACCTCGGCCCGATGGCGGGTTACATCACCGGCTGGACCTACTGCTTTGAAATCCTGATCGTCGCCATCGCCGATGTGACCGCCTTCGGCATCTATATGGGGGTCTGGTTCCCGGAAGTGCCGCACTGGATCTGGGTGCTGAGCGTGGTGCTGATCATCGGCGCCATCAACCTGATGAGTGTCAAGGTGTTCGGCGAGCTGGAATTCTGGTTCTCGTTCTTCAAAGTCGCCACCATCATCATCATGATCGTGGCCGGCATCGGCATCATCATCTGGGGCATCGGCAACGGCGGGCAACCGACCGGCATTCATAACCTGTGGTCGAACGGCGGCTTCTTCAGCAACGGCTTTATCGGCATGATCCTGTCGCTGCAGCTGGTGATGTTCGCTTACGGCGGCATTGAAATCATCGGCATCACCGCCGGCGAAGCCAAAGATCCGAAAAAATCGATTCCGAAGGCCATCAACTCGGTGCCGTGGCGCATTCTGGTGTTCTACGTCGGCACGCTGTTCGTCATCATGTCTATCTACCCGTGGAACCAGGTGGGCACCAACGGCAGCCCGTTCGTGCTGACCTTCCAGCATATGGGCATCACCGTGGCGGCAGGTATCCTCAACTTCGTGGTGATTACCGCTTCGCTGTCGGCGATCAACAGCGATGTGTTCGGCGTCGGCCGCATGCTGCACGGCATGGCCGAGCAGGGCCATGCGCCGAAGATGTTCAGCAAGGTGTCGAAACGCGGCATTCCCTGGGTGACGGTGGTGGTGATGATGCTGGCGCTGCTGCTGGCGGTATACCTCAACTACATCATGCCGGAGAGCGTGTTCCTGGTGATCGCGTCCCTGGCGACCTTCGCCACCGTGTGGGTGTGGATCATGATCCTGTTCTCCCAAATCGCCTTCCGCCGCAGCCTGAGCAAAGAACAGGTGAAGCAGCTGGCGTTCCCGCTGCGCGGTGGGGTGTTCACCTCGGTGGTGGCGATCGTGTTCCTGGTGTTCATCATCGGCCTGATCGGCTACTTCCCGACCACGCGCGTCTCGCTGTACGCCGGCCTGGTCTGGGTGGTATTGCTGCTGGCGGGATACTGGTTCAAGATCAACCATCAGAAAAAACGCGCGCCGCTGGCGACGCAGCAAGACTAAATGGAAAAACACCGGCCAAGGCCGGTGTTTTTTTAGGAGCAGGCGTCAAGCGAAGTCCAGCTTGCGCAGTTTGGAAACGTCGATGGACTGCCTGGCCTGCCACAGATCGTAAGCATCCTGCATGCCCATCCAAACCTGTTCGGAACTGCCTATCACGATGGACAGGCGGATGGCCATTTCCGGCGAGATATCGGACTTTCCGCTAATCAGGCGTTGAACCGTGGAGGGCGCGACGTCCAGCGCTTTAGCCAGCGCGCGCGCGCTGAGATTCAGCGTTTCCATGGTTTCTTTGATCAACTCGCCAGGATGAGGGGGATTATGCATGCGGTTCATTAGTGATAGTCCTCATAATTCACGATATAAACATCACCCTCGACCAGCTCAAACGTGATACGCCAGTTGCCGGTTACGGACCATTGCCCGCTGCGAGCGCCCGTTAGCGGGTGCAAGAAGAAGCCAGGCAGATCTACGTCATCAATCACTTTCGCCAGATCCAGCACGCTCAGCCGCAGCGCGATTTTCTTCGCCTGCTTGGCGTCGATACCCGCCGTTGAACCGGTTTCGAAAAACTTTTTGAGTCCCTTATGCTTGAAGCTTCTTATCATCCTGACGGCTCCATGAGTGTTGCGCTATACGCATCATAGCCAGGTGTTGCGTATGGCGCAACAAGATGGGGCGTTTTTTAACCTATTATGCCGGGCGTTTGTCTTCCGCTTCATCCTCCCCGGCGACGCGCGCTTCGATACGCATGTCGCCGCCGTTAAGGCGTTCCTCCTCTTCCTCGCCGGCGCAGCGCGCCAGCACCTCGCGAATGTCTTGCATATTGCTGCTCAGGGCGCTCAGCGAAGGTTGCAGGTTGCGGGGCATGCGGCTTTCGTCCAGCGAAGCGCTGTGCAGGCAGCCGATAAACAGCAGGGTGGCCATCAAGGTAAACAGCCGGTGACGTAAGCGTTTCAGCAAGGGCTTTCCCTCTCGGTGGTGAAGATGATGGCGCATTAACGCCGTTTTCACCGGGGAAAAGAAGGGGATGGAGATATCTGCTGGCAATTGAAAGAACATCATTACCAGCAGACACAGTTACGTCAGCCGATGTCAGGAAGCGTTGGCGTTTTGTAGCAGCATGCCGCGCAGGTCATTACCGGTTGGCGTTTGATGCACGCGCAGGCCGAACTCGTCGATCACCGCCAGGATATGGTCGAAAATATCCGCCTGAATGCTTTCATACTCCGCCCAGACCGTGGTGTTGGTGAAGGCGTAGATTTCCAGCGGCAGGCCTTCCGGCGTCGGCGCCAGCTGGCGCACCATCAGCGTCATGTTCTGGTGAATGCGCGGGTGAGCGCGCAGGTAGGCTTCCAGATAGGCGCGCAGCGTGCCGAGGTTGGTCAGGCGGCGGCCGTTGAGCGGCGAGGCCAGATCGATGGCAATCTCCTGATTGTGCCGGCTCAGCTCCTGGGTTTTATCGTTCAGGTAGCTGTGCAGCAGCGGGTTGCGCTGCAGGCGGCGCTGTTCCTCTTCCGACAGGAAGTGCACGCTGCCGGTGTCGATATTCAGGCTGCGCTTGATGCGGCGCCCGCCGGATTCCGACATCGAACGCCAGTTTTTGAACGAGTCGGAGATCAGCGCGTAGGTGGGAATGGTGGTGACGGTGTTGTCCCAGTTACGCACTTTGACCGTGGTCAGGCCGATGTCGGTGACCGCGCCGTCGGCGCCGTATTTCGGCATTTCCAGCCAGTCGCCGATCTTCAGCATATCGTTGGCGGAGAGCTGGATGCCGGCCACCAGGCCGAGGATCGGATCCTTGAACACCAACATCAGGACCGCGGTCATGGCGCCCAGGCCGCTGAGCAGCAGCAGCGGCGATTTGCCCATCAGCAGCGAGACGATCATGATGCCGATCAGGATCGCCGCCACCAGTTTCAGGCCCTGGAAAATGCCGCGCAGCGGCAGCTGATTGGAGATCGGGCTTTGGCGCAGCAGCGCCAGCAGCGTATCCAGCAGCGAGAACAGCGACAGCAGGGTGAAGGCGAGGATCCACACCTGCGCGGCGGTGACGATCACCGCCTGGGTCTGGCTGCCGCTCTGTAACCACAGCGTCGCCTGGATGCTGATGATCACCCCTTGCAGCAGCAGCGCCACGCGCTGGAACAGTTTGTATTGGGTGATGGCCTGTTGCCAGACGCGCTGCGATTGCTGGCCGCGGCGCTGAAGGGCGGCCAGCACCACCCGGTGCAGCACCAGGTGGATCGCGACCGAGATCAGGACAATCAACCCCAATACCATCAACAGCGACATCACTCCGCCGAATTCAAAACCAAACTGTTCCAGCCAGCGCGTTATCTGTTGTTGCATTACCGCTCCTTAAAAAATGCGCAAAAAATATCCTGTAAACTTAAAACGCGTTAGCCTAAGGGGTAACGTGCAGGATTTGTACCTGTTTACCTTTTTTTACATCGGGTTAGCGTTATTTTTCGGTCTCCGCCCCCCGGCTCATCCCCGGGTTTTGCGGCCAGAGAGGAGGGGGAGTTGCACTTAACGTGGCATTGTTCGCTTCTTGAAGAACGCCGTCGATTTCGTTTGGTACAGCAGGAGAAACAGTATGCTTAACGCCTGGCATCAACCGGTCCCGCCTTTTGTGGTGAAGCAAGGGCAACGTTTGGATATCACGCTGTGGTTACAGGGGGATGAACTGCCGGAACGGGTGTTTTTGCGCGCCGAACCGGATAACGAAGAGTGGCTGCTGGTGATGAAAGCGCAGCGCCACGAGGGGATGCGGCGCTACCAGGCCAGCCTGACGCTGAATGAGGGCGAGCCGACGCGGCGTTACTGCTTCAAGCTGCTGTGGGCCGATCGCCAGCAGTGGTTCGGGCCGCAGGGCTGGTCGCCAACGCCGCCGGGGCAGCTGGCGCAGTTCGCCGTCGACGAACCTGACAACGGCCCCGAGTGGGTGGCGGATCAGCTGTTCTACCAGATTTTCCCCGATCGCTTCGCCAGCAGCGGCGGCGAGCACGGCATCCAGAGCGGCAGCTACCGCCATCACGCGGCCGGCGCCGAGGTGATTCGGCGCGACTGGCAGCACCCGCTGGAGGATCGCCACGCCGCCTCGACCTTTTACGGCGGCGATCTGGACGGCATCGGCGCCAAACTGCCGTATTTGCAGCAGCTGGGGGTGACGGCGCTGTACCTGAACCCGATTTTTACCGCACCGAGCGTGCATAAGTACGATACCGAGGACTATTACCAGGTCGATCCGCACTTCGGCGGCAACGCGGCGCTGCAGCGTTTGCGAGTGAGCACTCACAAGGTGGGCATGAAACTGGTGCTGGACGGGGTATTTAACCACACCGGCGACTCGCATCCGTGGTTCGACCGCCATCGTCAGGGCGAAAACGGCGCCTGTCACCACCCCGATTCGCCGTATCGCGGCTGGTTCAACTTTTACCCGGACGGCCGCGCGCTCGACTGGAAGGGCAACGCCAGCCTGCCGAAGCTCAACTTTGCCGAGCCGCAGGTGGCGGAAGCGATCTATCGCGGGGAAGGCAGTGTGGTGCGCCACTGGCTGCGCCCGCCGTACAGCATCGACGGTTGGCGGCTGGACGTGGTGCACATGCTGGGGGAGAACGGCGGCGCCACCGGCAACCTGCACCACCTGGCTGGCATCTATCAGGCGGTGAAGCAGGAGAATCCGCAGGCCTACGTATTGGGCGAGCACTTCGGCGACGCGCGCCGCTGGCTGCACGCCGGCGTGGAGGATGCGGCGATGAACTACATGGGCTTCGCGCTGCCGGTGCGGGCGTTCTTGGCGGGGCTGGACGTAGCCTATCACCCGGTGCGGCTGGATGCCGCCGGGTGCGCGCAGTGGATGGACGGTTACCGCGCCGGGCTGCCGCACGGCCGCCAGCTGATCCAGTTCAACCAACTGGACAGCCACGATACCGCGCGTTTTCTCACGTTGTTGCAGGGGAACGCGGCGCGCATGCAGATGGCGGCGGTGTGGTTGCTGAGCTGGATAGGCGTGCCTTGCCTCTATTACGGCGATGAGATTGGTCTGGACGGCGGCAACGATCCGTTCTGCCGCAAGCCGTTCCCGTGGGACGTCGGCGACTGGGACCGGCCGCTGCTGGCGCTGTTCCAGCGCATGGCGGCGCTGCGTAAACAGAGCGTGGCATTGCGCCGCGGCGGTTGTCAGGTGCTGTACGCCAGCGGGGAAACGCTGGTGTTCGTGCGCCTGTATCAGCAGGAGCAGGTGTTGGTGGCGCTGCAGCGCGACGGCAGCGGCCAGGCGCAGCTGCCGTACAACCCGCTGTTGGCGCGCGGCCCGTGGCGGCGTGTGGAAGGGCGGGGAGAGTTGAGCGAAACGGCAGGCGGGCTGCGCCTGCAGCTGGCGGAAGAGACGGCCACCGTGTGGCGCTGTGAAGGCTAAAGACACTGCGGGGGCCGAAGGGCCCCCGCGATAAAGGTGAGTAGGCGTTTACATCAGTAACCGACCGCAGAACCTGCCGGGCGACGCACGTCGTTGGCGCCGTACAGATAGCCTTCGCGCACCTTGCCGGAAACCGCCGAGTCGTTGCCGGAGTTGGCCGGGCTGACGCCCGCCGCGCCTGGCAAGCCGACCAGAATCAGTTCGGCGGCGCCCCACGGCGTTTGCTCGACCATCTTATAGCCCATGCCGCTCAGCAGCTTCAGCGTATCGGCGGAAACGCCGCGCTGTTCGTAGTACACCTCATCCGGCAACCATTGGTGATGGATGCGCGGTGCGTCCACCGCTTCCTGCGGCGCCATGCCGTGGTCTATCACGTTCAACGCGGTCTGCAGGGTGATGGTGATGATGCGCGAGCCGCCCGGCGAGCCCAGCACCATAAAGATCTTGTTGTCCTTGGTCACCAGCGTCGGGCTCATCGACGATAGTGGGCGCTTACCGGGGGCAATGCTGTTGGCGGTGCCCTGCACCAGCCCGTACAGGTTTTTCTCGCCCACTTTGACCGTAAAGTCGTCCATCTCGTCGTTGAGGAAGAAGCCGGTGCCCGGTGCGATCACCACGGCGCCGAAGCGGCCGTTGACGGTATAGGTGGTGGAGACCGCGTTGCCGTCGTGATCGACGATCGAATAGTGGGTGGTTTCCGGCTTCTCATGCGGTTCCATGCCGGGCTGCACGTTTTCCGACGGCGTGGCCTTGTCCGCGACGATTTTCTTGCGGATCTGCTCGGCGTAGCTCTTGCTCACCAGCCGGTCGATCGGGTTCTTGATGAATTCCGGGTCGCCGAGGTAGGTGTTGCGGTCCATGTAGGCATGGCGCATCGCTTCGGTCATGGTGTGAATGGCCGCCGCCGAGTTGAAGCCCATGCTTTTCAGGTCGTAGCCTTCCACCACGTTGAGGATTTCGCACAGCGTCACGCCGCCGGAGCTGGGAGGCGGCGCCGACACGAACTTGTAGCCGCGATAGCTGCAGGTAATCGGCGGCGTTTCGGTGACCTTGTAATTGGCGAAGTCGGCGGCGGTCAAGATACCGCCGCCCTGTTTGGCCGCCGCCTCCACCGCCTGCGGGATCTTGCCTTTATAGAAGGCGTCGGTTCCCCCTTTGGCGATGGCTTCCAGCGTATTGGCCAGATCGGTTTGCACCAGTTTGTCCCCCGGCTGCAGCGGGCTGCCGTCCGGGCGCAGGAAGATTTTGGCCGACTCGGGATCCTGTTTGAAGCGCGCGACGGTGGTGTCGAGGATATCGGTATCGGCGCGGGTCAGCACAAAGCCTTCGCGCGCCAGCCTGATCGCCGGCGCCAGCACCTGTTCACGGCTCAGCTTGCCGTACTTCTCACGCGCGGTTTCCATCCCCAGCACGGTGCCCGGCACGCCCGCCGCCAGATAGCCGTACAGGCTGGCGTCTTTCTTCACCTTGCCGTCGGCATCCAGATACATGTTGGCGCTGGCCGCCGCCGGCGCGGTTTCACGGAAGTTGATGAAGGTGTCGGTGCCGTCCGCCAGGTGGACGGTCATAAAGCCTCCGCCGCCGATGTTGCCGCAGCAGGGGTTAACCACCGCCTGCGCGTAACCGACCGCCACGGCGGCGTCGATGGCGTTGCCGCCCATCTTCAGGATATCCACGCCGACCTGCGAGGCCAGGTGCTGCGAGGTGACCACCATGCCGTTTTTGGCTTCCACCGCGGGGTTGGATGCCGCATACAGGCTGCCGCTGACCAGCAGCGCCGCCATGGTCAGGGGTTTGCTCCATTTCTGTAAAAACATAGTTATTCCTACCCTGTCAGTTTTTTATTGTGTTGTGTTTGCTTGCCGCTGTTCGCTTGCAAAGCGCGAGCCAGCGTTATTGATAGTAGCCGCAGATGGGCGCACGCGCGGCGAGCAGGGTGGGAAATGTGAGCGGAAACAGGGAAATAAAGCACTGAAGGTGGGCGGTCTGCCCCATAAAGGGGCATAAAAAAACCGGCCGCGTGGGCCGGTTGATTCACTATCAGGCTGAAATTACAGCTTGGCAGCGTTTTCAGACAGGTATTTTGCAACGCCGTCTGGGGACGCGCCCATACCTGCTTTGCCTTTTTCCCACTGAGCCGGGCACACTTCACCGTGCTCTTCGTGGAATTGCAGCGCATCAACGGTACGGATCATTTCGTCGATGTTACGGCCGATTGGCAGATCGTTAACAACCTGAGCACGCACGATGCCGTCTTTGTCGATCAGGAAGGAGCCGCGCAGCGCAACGCCGGCTTCCGGGTGTTCGATGCCGTAAGCTTTCTGAATTTCACGCTTGATGTCAGCAACCATTGCGTATTTCACTTCACCGATGCCGCCTTTGTCGACAGGGGTTTTACGCCATGCGTTGTGAACGAACTCTGAGTCGAAGGAAACGCCAACCACTTCAACGCCACGCTTCTGGAACTCTTCATAGCGGTGATCGAAAGCGATCAGCTCGGAAGGGCATACGAAGGTGAAGTCCATTGGCCAGAAGAACAGCACGGCCGGTTTGCCGTTCAGGTGCTTCTTCAGGTTGAAGTTTTCAACGATTTCGCCGCTACCCAGTACGGCAGCTGCAGTGAAGTCAGGGGCTTGACGAGTTACCAGGACCATAATTACTCCTGTAATAGGTGTTAAAGGGTGGATGTAAAAACAAGGGCCAGTATAGGGGCCGCGACTTGGTGAATAAAGGGTAAAAGACCAATCGATGAGATAGCTTTCACCTATCAAAGTCGTTGATATAATTTAGCGAGCTTTAAAAATAACCTTTTCCCACAAAAGGGCAAGCGGCAAAACGTAAATTCTTGCAAGGCGTTGCAATTTCAAGGGCTTGAGCTTGACCTCAGAGCGCTTTGTCCTTCGCCTGCCGCATCATTTGCGGGTAAAACTGCCAGAACTGTGTTTCAAGCTGATGATAATGTTGCTCGACGTCGGCGAACGAACCGGCCAGCGCCTCGAGGCGCGGGCGGCGGCTGGCCATGCCCTGCAGCACCCGGGCGATGAACGGCAATTCGGCGTAGCGCTCCAGCCAGCGTTCCTGCCACAGGTAGCCGTTCAGGTTCTGAAAGCGCGGCGGCGTGAGCGGCAGAAAAGGTTCGATCTGGCTGCGGGCTTCCTGGGTAAACTGGTGCAGGTCGCGCGAAGGCTCGAGCTGCTGCCAGTGGCGCGCCAGAAAATGGTCCCACACCACGTCGAGGGTGATCGGCGCCACGCGGCGGTAGGGGGCGCTGAAATAGTCGCGGCTGGCTTTGACCTGCGGCAGGCTGTCGGTCAGCACGTCGACGCGGCGGTGCATCATGATGCCGGCCACCACCTCGGGCTGGTAGTCGGCGGCGGGGTTGCCGCGCACGAAATCGGCCAGCAGGTTGCCCAGCAGCGAGCTGTCCGCCAGCATGGCCAGGTGAAGATGAGCGAGAAAATTCATCCCTCAACTATACCCGAAGTCAGGCAAATCCTCCTTATTTCTTGCCGCTGACCGCCCCCGGCTTTAGACTAGGCCGCCTGTTTTTTACCAACCAGCCCTAAATTGAAGAAGTGAATACCCATGCGCGTCGCTGATTTTTCGTTTGAACTTCCCGAATCCCTGATTGCCCACTATCCCCAGGCCGAACGCAGCGCATGCCGCCTGCTGCAGCTGGACGGGCCGAGCGGGGCGCTGACGCACGGCGTATTCACCGATCTGCTGGATAAGCTGGAAGCCGGCGACCTGCTGGTGTTCAACAATACCCGCGTGATCCCGGCGCGCATGTTCGGCCGCAAGGTCAGCGGCGGCAAGATAGAAGTGCTGGTGGAGCGCGTGCTGGACGACCATCGCGTGCTGGCGCACGTGCGCGCGTCGAAAGCGCCGAAGCCGGGCGCCGAGCTGTTGTTGGGGGATGACGAGAGCATCGCCGCCACCATGGTAGCGCGCCACGAGACGCTGTTCGAGCTGCGCTTCAACGACGAGCGCGACGTGTTCACTATCCTCAACGCCGCCGGCCACATGCCGCTGCCGCCTTATATCGCCCGCCCGGATGAAGACGCCGACCGCGAGCTGTATCAGACGGTCTACAGCGAGAAGCCCGGCGCGGTTGCCGCGCCGACCGCCGGCCTGCACTTCGACGAGCCGCTGCTGGCGGCGCTGCGCGCCAAGGGCGTGGAAATGGCGTTCGTGACGCTGCACGTCGGCGCCGGCACCTTCCAGCCGGTGCGCGTGGAAACCATCGAAGATCACGTGATGCATGCCGAATACGCCGAAGTGCCGCAGGAGGTGGTCGATGCGGTGCTGGCCTGCAAGGCGCGCGGCAAACGCGTCGTAGCGGTGGGCACCACCTCGGTGCGCTCGCTGGAAAGCGCCGCGGCGGCCAGCAAAGAAGCGCTGATTGCGCCGTTCTTCGGCGATACCAGCATCTTTATCTATCCGGGCTATCACTATCAGGTGATCGACGCGCTGGTGACCAATTTCCACCTGCCGGAATCGACCCTGATCATGCTGGTGTCGGCCTTCGCCGGCTATAAAAATACCATGAACGCCTATCAGCAGGCGGTGGCCGAGCAGTATCGCTTTTTCAGCTACGGCGATGCGATGTTCATCAGCCGTAACCCGCAGGCGGAAAACGAGTCCGTCGGCGGTTAATTTCCCGGGCTGCGCGCACGGCGCGGCCCCGTTTCAACGACATCAGACTGTTTCTCTGATGCTGGAGGTTTTGTGAAGTACGAACTACAAACTACCGATGGCCGCGCGCGTCGCGGCCGCCTGATCTTCGACCGCGGCGTGGTGGAGACCCCGGCCTTTATGCCGGTCGGTACCTACGGCACGGTCAAGGGCATGACGCCGGAAGAAGTGAAAGAAACCGGCGCGCAGATCCTGCTGGGCAACACTTTCCACCTGTGGCTGCGCCCGGGCCAGGAGATCATGAAGCTGCACGGCGACCTGCACGATTTCATGCAGTGGCATGGGCCGATCCTTACCGATTCCGGCGGTTTCCAGGTGTTCAGCCTGGGGGCGATGCGCAAGATCAAAGAGGAAGGCGTGTACTTCCGCAACCCGATCAATGGCGACAAGGTGTTCCTGAGCCCGGAAAAATCGATGGAAATACAGTATGACCTGGGTTCCGACATCGTGATGATCTTCGATGAATGTACGCCGTACCCGGCCGACTGGGACTACGCCAAGCGTTCGATGGAAATGTCGCTGCGCTGGGCGGAGCGCAGCCGCAAGCGATTCGACGAGCTGGAAAATAAAAATGCGCTGTTCGGCATCATTCAGGGGGGCGTTTACGAAGATTTACGTGATGTTTCCGTCAAAGGGCTGGTGGATATCGGCTTTGACGGGTACGCTGTGGGCGGCTTGGCTGTAGGCGAGCCGAAAGAGGATATGCATCGCATTCTTGAACACGTTTGCCCGCAAATTCCGGAAGATAAGCCACGCTATTTGATGGGCGTCGGCAAGCCGGAAGATTTGGTGGAAGGCGTGCGCCGCGGCATCGACATGTTCGATTGCGTCATGCCGACCCGCAACGCCCGCAACGGCCATCTGTTCGTGACTGACGGTGTGGTAAAAATCCGTAATGCCAAGCACAAGGATGATACTTCTCCGCTGGATAAGGACTGTGATTGCTACACCTGTCGCCATTACAGCCGCGCCTACTTGCACCATCTCGACCGTTGCAACGAAATATTGGGTGCTCGACTGAACACGATTCATAACCTGCGTCACTACCAACGCCTGATGGCGGGTTTACGCCAGGCTATCGAAGAGGGTAAATTAGAGCAGTTTGTTGCGGATTTCTATGGTCGGATCGGCAAGCCGATTCCGCCTTTAAACGCTTGATCCAATAATTGATAACTTAATGAGGGAATTTCAATGAGCTTTTTCATTTCTGACGCCGTCGCATCCGCAGGGGCTCCGGCTCAGGGAAGCCCGTACTCTCTGATCATTATGCTGGTGGTGTTCGGCCTGATCTTCTACTTCATGATCCTGCGCCCACAGCAGAAGCGCGCTAAAGATCACAAGAAGCTGATGGACTCCATCGGTAAAGGCGACGAAGTGCTGACCACCGGCGGCCTGATCGGTCGCGTGACCAAAGTGGCCGACACCGGCATCATCGCCATCGCGCTGAACGACACCACGGAAGTGATGATCAAGCGTGACTTCGTGGCGGCCGTTCTGCCGAAAGGTACCATGAAGGCCCTGTAATCTTTTTTCCCGAAGGGAATTGCCGTGCTAAACCGTTATCCTTTGTGGAAGTATCTGATGTTGATCGTCGTGATCCTCGTCGGTCTGCTTTATGCGCTTCCCAACATCTACGGTGAGGATCCGGCCGTACAAATCACTGGCGCGCGCGGCGTCGCCGCCAGTGAAACTACGCTGGACCAGGTCCGTACCGTATTAGAAAAAGACAACATCGCGAGCAAGTCGATTGCGCTGGAAAATGGCGCCATCCTGGCTCGCTTTAAAGATCCTGACGTTCAGCTGCGCGCCCGCGAAGCGCTGGTGACCGAGCTGGGTGACAAATTCGTCGTGGCGCTGAACCTGGCGCCGGCCACGCCGACCTGGCTGGCCATGCTGGGCGCAGAGCCGATGAAACTCGGCCTGGACCTGCGCGGCGGCGTGCACTTCCTGATGGAAGTGGATATGGACACCGCGTTGAGCAAGCTGCAGGAACAGACCATGGATACCCTGCGCAGCGAGCTGCGCGAGAAGGGCATTCCTTATGCGTCTATCCGCAAGCTGGACAACAACGGCGTGGAAGTTCGCTTCCGCGACGATGCGGCCCGTGACCAGGCCATCAGCTACATCGGCCCGCGTCAGCGCGATCTGGTGCTGTCCGCCAACGGCGCCAACACCATGAAAGCCAGCCTGACGGACGCCCGTCTGAGCGAAGCGCGCGAATACGCCGTCCAGCAGAACATCACTATCCTGCGTAACCGCGTCAACCAGCTCGGCGTCGCCGAACCGCTGGTGCAGCGCCAGGGCGCCGACCGCATCGTGGTCGAGCTGCCGGGCATTCAGGACACCGCGCGCGCCAAAGAAATTCTGGGCGCCACCGCGACCCTCGAGTTCCGTCTGGTGAACACCAATGCGGACGCCACTGCGGCGGCCAACGGCCGCGTGCCGGGCGACTCCGAGGTGAAATACACCCGTGACGGCCAGCCGATCGTGCTGTACAAGCGCGTGATCCTGACCGGTGATCACATCACCGACTCCACCTCGAGCACCGACGAATACAACCAGCCGCAGGTTAACATCTCGCTGGACAGCGCCGGCGGCACGTCCATGTCCAACTTCACCAAGGACAACATCGGCAAGCCGATGGCGACCCTGTTCGTGGAGTATAAGGACAGCGGCAAGAAAGACGCCAACGGCCGCGCGGTGCTGGTGAAACAGGAAGAAGTGATCAACGTGGCGAACATTCAGTCGCGTCTGGGCAACAGCTTCCGCATCACCGGTATCGGCAACCCGAACGAAGCGCGTCAGCTTTCGCTGCTGCTGCGTGCGGGTGCGCTGATCGCGCCGATTCAGATCGTCGAAGAGCGCACCATCGGCCCGACCCTGGGTCAGCAGAACATCACCCAAGGTCTGGAAGCCTGTCTGTGGGGCCTGGTGGCGTCCATCGTCTTCATGGTGGTCTGGTACCGTAAGTTCGGCGTGATCGCCACCACGGCGCTGGTCGCCAACCTGGTGCTGATCGTCGGCGTGATGTCCCTGTTGCCGGGGGCGACGCTGACCATGCCGGGCATTGCCGGGATCGTGTTGACGCTGGCGGTGGCGGTCGACGCCAACGTACTGATTAACGAACGTATCAAGGAGGAGCTGAAGAACGGCCGGTCCGTTCAGCAGGCGATCCATGAGGGCTATAAAGGCGCGTTCTCCAGTATCGTCGACGCCAACATCACCACCCTGATCACCGCGGTCATCCTGTACGCAGTGGGCACCGGTTCGATCAAAGGCTTTGCGATCACCACCGCTATCGGTGTGGCGACGTCCATGTTCACCGCGATTGTCGGTACCCGTGCCATCGTCAACCTGCTTTACGGCGGCAAACGCATTAACAAGCTGTCTATCTGAGGAGTGCGTTGTGGCACAGGATTATACTGTTGAGCAACTCAACTACGGCCGTAAAGTCTACGACTTTATGCGCTGGGACTATTTGGCCTTCGGCATCTCGTTGCTGCTGTTGGTCGCGTCGATCGCCACCATGTCGGTGCGCGGCTTTAACTGGGGTCTGGATTTCACCGGCGGTACGGTGATTGAAATCAACCTGGAGAAACCGGCTAATCTCGACCTGATGCGCGATACGCTGGAGAAGGCCGGGTTCCAGGATCCGATCATCCAGAACTTCGGCAGCAGCCGCGACGTGATGGTGCGCATGCCACCGGCGACCGGCACCGCAGGCCAGGAACTGGGCAACAAGGTGATCGGCGTGATCAACGACTCGGTGGATAAAAATGCCACCGTGAAGCGCATCGAGTTCGTCGGCCCGAGCGTGGGCAGCGAACTGGCGCAAACCGGCGGCATGGCGCTGCTGGTGGCGTTGATCTGTATCCTGATCTACGTCGGTTTCCGCTTCGAATGGCGCCTGGCGCTGGGGGCGGTTATCGCGCTGGCGCACGACGTGATCATCACGCTGGGCGTGCTGTCGCTGTTCCATATCGAGATTGACCTGACCATCGTCGCGTCCCTGATGTCGGTTATCGGCTACTCGCTGAACGACAGCATCGTGGTTTCCGACCGTATTCGTGAGAACTTCCGCAAGATCCGCCGCGGTACGCCTTACGAGATCATGAACGTGTCGTTGACCCAGACGCTGAGCCGTACGCTGATGACTTCCGGGACCACCCTGATGGTGGTGCTGATGCTGTACATCTTCGGTGGCGCGATGCTGCAAGGCTTCTCGCTGGCGATGCTGATCGGCGTGTCGATCGGTACCGTCTCCTCGATCTACGTCGCGTCCGCGCTGGCGTTGAAGCTGGGGATGAAACGCGAACACATGCTGCAGCAAAAAGTGGAAAAAGAGGGCGCAGATCAGCCTTCGATTCTGCCTTAACCGCCGCAGTATTCAGCGATATGAGCAGGAGCGCCGATGGCGCTCCTTTTTTTGGCTCGGGGGTCAGTGCTGCTTCACTACCGCCGGTTGGGCGGTTGAAACCAGACTGTGCAGACGGATATAGCCCAATTGTTCCGGCGTCAGGCCGCTGAAGCGCAGTTCGAAGTCCTGGCCGGGCTTCGGCAGCAGCGAGTCGGCGCTGGCGATCGGTTGCGACAGCGCCTCGGCGGTCAACGGCCGGCCGGTGTCTTCGTCCAGCTGGCCCCATTCCACCACGGCTTTGAACGGCGGCAGCGTGGCCTGTGAGAGGACGCGTACATGCAGCTGCGCCTGCGTGCCGTTGGCTTCGTTCTTGATGTGGCTCAGCGAAACGCTCAGTTCGCCGATACCGCTCTGCAAACGGGCGGCGCTTCGGGCCGCCGGCAGCAGATAGACGCCATTGTCGGAGTGCTGATTGAGCTGATTCTGCCGCTCCAGCGCGGTGGTTTGATCGGTCAGCACGCTCACTTTCTGGTTCAGTGCGGCGACCTGATGGTGCAGCTGGGGCACGGCGGCGTTATGCGCGCAGCCCGCCAGCAACACGGCGGCGGCGAGCAGGGCGATTTTGGGGTAACAGGTTGTCATGACGGCGATTTCCTATGCTGAATCTCCTGTTATCAGCTTAGTCCGCCCGGAGGGGAAAGTCATATCGGCGCCGCTTCCCGGCCGCGTGTCGCAACAAATGGCCGCCGCCCTTTGTTGTGGCTGCACTTCGGGGTAAACTGCATTTATCTATAAAAAACGTTTATCAGGACGTGTTATGCATTGCCCTTTCTGCGCCGCCGTTGATACCAAAGTCATTGATTCCCGCCTGGTGGGGGACGGTTCGCAAGTGCGCCGTCGCCGCCAGTGTCTGGTGTGCAATGAACGCTTCACCACCTTCGAGGTGGCTGAGTTGGTGATGCCGCGAGTGATTAAAAGCGATGAGGTGCGCGAGCCGTTCAACGAAGACAAACTGCGCCGCGGCATGCTGAAAGCGCTGGAAAAGCGCCCGGTAAGCTCGGACGACGTGGAAAACGCCCTTAATCATATCAAATCCCAACTGCGCGCCACCGGCGAACGCGAAGTGCCGACCAAACTGGTGGGCAATCTGGTGATGGACGCGCTGAAAAAGCTGGATAAGGTCGCCTACATTCGCTTCGCGTCGGTATACCGCAGCTTCGAAGACGTGCGCGAGTTCGGCGAAGAGATCGCCCGCCTGCAAGACTAAAGGATCTTTCATGCATCACGACGAACTTTATATGGCGCGCGCCTTCGAACTGGCGCGGCTGGGGCGTTTTACCACCGCACCCAATCCGAACGTCGGCTGCGTTATCGTGCGCGACGGCGAAATTGTCGGTGAAGGCTATCATCTGCGCGCCGGCGAGCCGCACGCGGAAGTGCACGCGCTGCGCATGGCGGGCGACAAGGCGCGCGGCGCCACCGCCTATGTCACGCTCGAGCCGTGCAGCCATCACGGCCGCACGCCGCCCTGCGCCGATGCGCTGGTGGCCGCCGGCGTAACCCGGGTGGTCGCGGCGATGCAAGATCCCAATCCGCAGGTGGCGGGGCGCGGGCTGTACAAGCTGCAGCAGGCCGGCGTCGAGGTGCGGCACGGCCTGATGCTGGCCGAGGCCGAAGCGGTCAACCTGGGCTTCCTCAAGCGCATGCGCACCGGTTTCCCTTACGTGCAGCTGAAGCTGGGCGCGTCGCTGGACGGCCGCACGGCGATGGCCTCCGGCGAGAGCCAGTGGATCACCTCACCCGAAGCGCGTCAGGACGTGCAGCGCCTGCGCGCGCAGAGCGCCGCCATTCTCAGCACCAGCGCCACCGTGCTGGCGGACGATCCGTCGCTGACGGTGCGTTGGGATGAATTGGACGCCGAGACGCAGCGCCTCTATCCGCGCGACAATCTGCGCCAGCCGCTGCGCATCCTGCTCGACAGCCAAAATCGCATTACTCCGCAGCACCGCGTGGTGCAGCAGCCGGGCGCCACCTGGCTGGCGCGCCTGCAGGCGGATGAACAGGCCTGGCCGCAAGACGTCGAGCAGTTTATCTGCCCGGCGCACGGTGGCGGCGTCGATCTGGTGGTGATGATGATGCTGTTGGCCAAGCGCCAGGTGAATTCAATCTGGGTGGAGGCGGGCGCATCGCTGGCCGGCGCACTGCTGCAGGCCGGCCTGGTGGATGAGCTCATTTTGTACATCGCGCCGAAACTGTTGGGCGATAATGGCCGTGGCCTGTGCCACCTGCCGGGCCTGGAGCGGTTGGCCGATGCGCCGGAATTCGTCTTTAGCGACGTGCGCCAGGTCGGCCCCGATCTGCGTTTGCGCCTGCGGGCGAAACACTGAATCTCGCGCCCGCGCGCCGGTTTTACAAAAGCGCCGCGCAGGCGATGAAAGAATATGATAGAATCCGCCCCCCTGCGGGGTATTGAACCCATTTTTAAGGAAAGCCCATGAAAGTTATCGAAGGTGTTGTTGCTACTCCAAAGGCCCGTGTGGCGATCGCAATTGCACGTTTTAACAATTTCATCAACGACAGCCTGCTGGAAGGCGCGATCGACGCGTTGAAACGCATTGGTCAGGTTGCTGACGACAACATCACCGTTGTCTGGGTCCCGGGCGCTTACGAGCTGCCGCTGACGGCGAGCGTATTGGCCAAAACCGGCAAATACGACGCGGTTATCGCGCTGGGCACCGTTATCCGTGGGGGCACCGCGCACTTCGAATATGTGGCGGGCGAAGCCAGCTCCGGCATCGGCAACGTTGCGATGAATGCCGAAATCCCGGTTGCTTTTGGCGTGCTGACCACCGAAAGCATCGAGCAGGCGATCGAACGCGCCGGCACCAAAGCGGGCAACAAGGGCGCTGAAGCCGCGCTGACCGCACTTGAAATGATTAATGTTATCAAAGCTATTAAAGCCTGAATTTAGTTAAGGGGAATTCCGTGAAACCTGCTGCTCGTCGCCGCGCTCGTGAGTGCGCTGTTCAAGCGCTTTACTCTTGGCAGTTGTCTAAAAACGACCTTGCCGATGTTGAACACCAGTTCCTGACGGAGCAGGATGTCAAAGATGTTGACGTCGCCTATTTTCGCGAGTTGCTGTCCGGCGCGGCAGTGAATGCAGGTATGCTGGACGAACTGATGGCGCCTTACCTGTCGCGTCAGCTCGAAGAGCTGGGCCAGGTGGAGCGCGCGGTGCTGCGCGTCGCGCTGTTTGAACTGAAAATGCGCGAGGATGTCCCTTACAAGGTGGCGATCAACGAAGCGATCGAACTGGCGAAAACCTTCGGCGCGGAAGACAGCCACAAGTTTGTGAACGGGGTGCTGGATAAAGTGGCGCCAACCCTTCGCAAGAAAAAGTAAAACATTAAGGCCGGTATTCCCGGCCTTAATTTCTTCTAGTGGAATATCGATATGGCATGCGGCGAATTTGACCTCATTGCCCGCTATTTTGACCGGTTCAAGCGTGTGCGCCGGGATGTACAGTTGGGCATTGGAGATGACTGCGCACTGCTGGCAGTGCCGGAAAAACAGCTGGTGGCCGTCAGTACCGATACGCTGGTGGCGGGCGTGCACTTTCTGCCGGACATCGATCCGGCCGATCTCGGCTATAAGGCGTTGGCGGTCAATCTGAGCGATCTGGCGGCGATGGGCGCCGATCCGGCCTGGCTTTCGCTGGCGCTGACCCTGCCTGAAGTGAACGAATCCTGGCTGAAGGCATTCAGCGACAGCCTGTTCGATCAGCTCAACTATTACGGCATGCAGCTGATCGGCGGCGATACCACGCGCGGGCCGCTGAGCATGACGCTGACCATCCAGGGGCTGATCCCGGCCGGCCGGGCGCTGACCCGCAGCGGCGCGCGCATCGGCGACTGGATCTATGTGACCGGCACGCTGGGCGACAGCGCCGCCGGGTTGGCGATCCTGCAGGATCGTTTGGCGGTGACGGAAACGACGGCGCGCGATTATTTGGTCGCTCGCCATCTGCGGCCGCAGCCGCGGGTGTTGCAGGGGCAGGCGCTGCGCGATCTGGCCAGCTCGGCGATCGACATCTCCGACGGCCTGATTTCCGATCTGAAGCATATCCTTAAGGCCAGCGACTGTGGCGCACGCATCGTGCTGGACGAGCTGCCGATGTCGCAGGCGCTGAGCAGCCACGCCGATGCCGAACAGGCGCTGCGCTGGGCGCTGGCGGGCGGCGAAGATTACGAGCTGTGCTTCACCGTGCCGGAGATCAACCGCGGCGCGCTGGAAGTGGCGCTGAGCCACCTCGGGGCCGACTACACCTGCATTGGCCAAATTGGCCCGCTGTCTGAAGGCATCCGCTATTATCGCGACGATGAGGCGGTAGAGCTGGACTGGGCTGGGTTCGATCATTTCAACGCGGAGCCGGGCACCCATGGATGAAGCCAAGCGTCGGCTGCGGATGAGCAATCCGTGGCACCTGCTGGCCACCGGGTTTGGCAGCGGTTTGTCGCCGGTGATGCCGGGCACCATGGGATCGCTGGCGGCGATCCCGTTTTGGCTGCTGCTGATCCAGCTGCCGTGGCAGCTCTACTCGCTGACGGTGATGTTCAGCATCTGCATCGGCGTCTATATTTGCCACCGCACGGCAAAAGACATGAAGGTGCACGATCACGGCAGCATCGTCTGGGACGAGTTCGTCGGCATGTGGATCACGCTGATGGCGCTGCCGGTCAACGACTGGCGCTGGGTCGCCGCCGGTTTCGTTATCTTCCGCATTCTCGACATGTGGAAGCCGTGGCCGATCCGCTGGTTCGACCGCAACGTGCATGGCGGCATGGGCATCATGGTCGACGATATCATCGCCGGCGTGCTGTCCGCCGGCATCATCTACCTGATTGGGCACCACTGGCCGATCGGGCTGTTCTGACAGACGGGCGCGCCGTTTTGCGCCCGCTTCTCTTATTCAAATCCCGTCACCCGATGCGGCACGTAAGCCGTCTCCAGTTCTGCGACCTCTTGCGGCGACAAACTCAAATCGACCGCGGCGATGGCGTCATCCAACTGCTCGCTGCGTGAAGCGCCGACGATCGGCGCGCTGACCGCCGGCTTGTTCAGCAGCCAGGCCAGCGCGATCTGCGCGCGTGAAACGCCGCGTTCGTCGGCGAGGCTGGCGACGCGCTCGGCGATAATGGCGTCGATGCCTTCAGTTTCCTCGTACAGGCTCTTGCCGAACTGGTCGGAAACCAGCCGCGCGGTGGTTTCGCCCCAGGGGCGGGTCAGGCGGCCGCGCGCCAGCGGGCTCCACGGCAGCACGGCGATGCCTTCGGCGGTACACAGCGGATGCATTTCGCGCTCTTCTTCGCGCTGGATCAGGTTGTATTGATCCTGCATGCTAACAAAGCGCGTCCAGCCGTGCAGATCGGCGGTATACAGCGCCTTGGCGAACTGCCAGGCGTACATCGAGGAGGCGCCGATGTAACGCGCCTTGCCGGCTTTCACCACGTCGTGCAGCGCTTCCAGCGTCTCTTCCAGCGGCGTTTCGTAATCCCAGCGGTGGATCTGCAGCAAATCGACATAGTCGGTGCCGAGACGGCGCAGGCTGTCGTCGATGGATTGCATGATGTTGGCGCGCGACAAACCGCGCTCCAGGTTGCTCAGCGGGAAATACACCTTGGTGGCGACCACCACGTCTTCGCGGCGCGCATAGTCGCGCAGCGCCCGGCCGAGGATCTCCTCGCTGCTGCCGTCGGAATAGCTGTTGGCGGTATCGAAAAAGTTGATGCCGGCTTCCAGCGCCTGTTTCAGCAGCGGGCGGCTGCTCTCTTCCGGCAGCGTCCAGGCGTGATTGCCGCGGTTCGGTTCGCCGTAGGTCATGCAACCCAGGCAGATGCGCGAGACGTTCAGATCGGTGTTGCCCAGTTTCAGGTACTTCATACTTGCCTCCCATTCGAAAGCTCAGACAGTAACTGTAGCGCGGATCCCGGAGGGCGGAAACGAAAACGCCCCCGAGAGCGGAGGCGTTTTTTCAGGCGCGAGTGGCGATTACTGCGCCAGCCAGGTTTCGATTTGGCGCTGAATGCCGGCGGCGTCCAGCCCCAGATCGGCGCGCAGTTCTTCCTGGCTGCCCTGCGAGACAAAACTGTCCGGCAGGCCGAGGTTCAGCACCGGCACCGGACGGCGTTTGGCCATCAGCAGTTCGTTGACGCCGCTGCCGGCGCCGCCCATGATGGCGTTCTCTTCCAGCGTGACCAGCGTTTCATGGCTGGCGGCCAGTTCGAGCACCAGCTGCTCGTCCAGCGGTTTGACGAAGCGCATGTCGACCAGCGTGGCGTTGAGCGCCTCCGCCGCTTGCGCGGCCTCCGGCAGCAGGGTGCCGAAGTTGAGAATGGCGATCTTTTCTCCCTGGCGGCGCACCACGCCTTTGCCGATCGGCAGCAGGTTGAGCGGCTCCAGCGCCGCGCCGGTGCCGGTGCCGCGCGGATAGCGCACGGCGCTCGGGCCGTCGTTGTAGTGATAGCCGGTGTACAGCATCTGGCGGCATTCGTTCTCGTCGCTCGGCGTCATGATCACCATGGTCGGGATGCAGCGCATGAACGACAGATCGAACGCCCCCTGGTGAGTCTGGCCGTCGGCGCCAACGATGCCGCCGCGATCGATGGCGAACATCACCGGCAGGTTTTGGATCGCCACATCGTGGATCAGCTGATCGTAGGCGCGTTGCAGGAAGGTGGAATAGATCGCCACCACCGGCTTGTAGCCGCCGATCGCCAGCCCGGCGGCGAAGGTGACCGCATGCTGCTCGGCGATCGCCACGTCGAAATATTGCTGCGGGTAGTCACGAGAGAACTGCACCATGCCGGAGCCTTCGCGCATCGCCGGCGTGATCGCCATCAGCGAGCTGTCTTTGGCGGCGGTTTCACACAGCCAGTCGCCGAAGATTTTCGAATAGGTCGGCAGACCGCCGGCGCTTTTCGGCAGCGTGCCGCTGGCGGGATCGAACTTCGGCACCGCGTGGAAGCTGATCGGATCCTTCTCCGCCGGCGCGTAGCCGCGGCCTTTTTTGGTCATGATGTGCAACAGCTGCGGGCCTTTCAGATCGCGCATGTTTTTCAACGTGGCGACCAGCCCCTGCACGTCGTGCCCGTCTACCGGGCCGATATAGTTGAAGCCCAGCTCTTCGAACAGCGTGCCCGGCACCACCATGCCTTTCAGGTGCTCTTCGGTGCGTTTCACCAGCTCCTTGATCGGCGGCACGCCGGCCAGCACTTTCTTGCCGCCTTCGCGCAGGGTGGAGTAAAGCTTGCCGGACAGCAGCTGCGCCAGGTGGTTGTTCAGCGCGCCGACGTTTTCCGAGATCGACATCTCGTTGTCGTTCAGCACCACCAGCATGTCCGGGTTGATGTCGCCGGCGTGGTTCATGGCTTCGAACGCCATGCCGGCGGTGATGGCGCCGTCGCCGATCACGCACACCGTGCGGCGGCCTTTGCCTTCACGTTCCGCCGCCACCGCCATGCCGAGGCCGGCGCTGATCGAGGTCGACGAGTGGCCGACCGACAGCACGTCGTATTCGCTTTCGGCGCGCCACGGGAAGGGATGCAGGCCGTTCTTTTGCCGAATGGTGGCGATACGGTCGCGGCGGCCGGTCAGAATTTTGTGCGGGTAGGCCTGGTGGCCGACGTCCCACACCAGATGATCGAACGGCGTGTTGTAGACGAAATGCAACGCCACCGTCAGTTCGACGGTACCCAGCCCGGAGGCAAAGTGGCCGCTGGAGCGACTGACGCTGTTCAGCAGGTATTGCCGCAGCTCATCGCACAGCTTCGGCAAGCTCTCTTTGGGCAGTGAGCGGAGTTCCTCGGGGTTTTCCGCTAGCGCGAGGGTTGGGTATTTGGCTATATCAAGACTCATTCGATACTCATATCAGAGGAGTTAACGTCACACGTTAATTGTCGCGTTCAATAATGAAGCTGGCTAACGCTCGCAATGGCGCTGTGTTATAAGATTGCGCTGCCAAAGTGTCTAATGCAGCTAATGCTTCCTGATAGAGATCCCACGCTTTTGCTTTCGCGCTGTCAAGCCCGAGCAACGCCGGGTAGGTACTCTTTCCGTGTTGTTGGTCCGCGCCCTGGCGCTTGCCGATTTTTTCAGTCTCGCCGACAACGTCCAAAATGTCATCCTGCACCTGGAACGCCAGGCCAACCGCGGCGGCGTAACGATCCAACTGCGGCAGCGCCGCACGCCCGGCTTCGCCGGCGCTCAGCGCGCCCAGGCGCACCGCCGCGCGGATCAGCGCACCGGTTTTGTGGCGGTGGATCTGCTCCAGCGCCTGCAGATTGACGTGCTTGCCCTCAGCCTCCAGATCCAGCGATTGACCGCCGCACATGCCGGCTACGCCGCTGGCGGTCGCCAGTTCGGAGACCATCGCCAGCCGATCGCGCAGGGCCACGTCGGGCATTTCAGCATCGGCCAGGATCGAAAACGCCAGCGTTTGCAGCGCATCGCCGGCCAGGATCGCGTTGGCTTCGCCGAATTTAATGTGGCAGGTCGGCTGGCCGCGGCGCAGATCGTCGTCGTCCATCGCCGGCAGATCGTCGTGGATCAGCGAGTAGGCGTGAATGCATTCCACCGCCGCCGCCGGCGCGTCCAGGTTGGCCAGCGACACGCCGAACATCTGGCCGGTGGTGTAGACCAGGAACGGGCGCAAGCGCTTGCCGCCCAGCAAGGCGCCATGACGCATCGCCGCCACCATATTGCCGTCGTTGAACGGCAGTGGGGCGATGAAGTCCAGCAGCGCGCGATCGGCGCGCTGGCGGAAAATCTGCAGTTGATCGGCAAAAGCGGCCGCTGGGGCGATCTCAGACATGTCGGTTACTCGGCATCCGGTGTGAAAGGCGCCAGCGCCGCGTCGTCGGCGCTGTCGTTAAGAAGTATCTGCACACGCTGTTCCGCTTGTTGCAGTTTCTGCTGGCCCTGACGCGCCAGCTGCACGCCGCGTTCGAATTCGTTCAGCGCGTCTTCCAGCGGCAGTTCGCCTGATTCCAGACGCGTCACGATGCTTTCCAGCTCGCCGAGGGCGCTTTCAAAGCTGGCTGTTTGCTCTGTACTGGCTGATTGTGCTGGTTTTTTCGGCATAATTTTCTTTTTACGTCATCATGTGAACCGTGGCGCCAGAGCCTATCCTAGCGGATCTTGATTAGCAAATCATGGCGCTCATGTGTGGTTTTGTGCGCAGAGCGCGGCGATATGGTGATATACTCCGCGCCGTAATTCTTATCTGACAACAAAGACCGCCATGAAGTTTATCATTAAATTGTTCCCGGAAATCACCATCAAGAGCCAATCTGTGCGCTTGCGCTTTATCAAGATTCTCTCGACCAATATTCGCAACGTCCTGAAGCAGTATGATGAAACGCTGGCGGTTGTCCGTCACTGGGATCATATCGAAGTTCGCGCCAAAGATGAAAACCAGCGGCCGGTCATCGCCGACGCCCTGACGCGCATTCCCGGCATCCACCATATTCTGGAAGTGGAAGATCGCGCTTATACCGATATCCACCACATCTTCGAGCAGACGCTGGAAGCCTACCGCGCCCAGCTGGAAGGCAAAACCTTCTGCGTGCGCGTCAAGCGCCGCGGCAAGCAGGCGTTCAACTCGCAGGACGTGGAGCGCTATGTCGGCGGCGGTCTGAACCAGCATATCGAGAGCGCGCGCGTTAACCTGACCCGCCCGCAGGTTACGGTAAACCTGGAGATCGAAGACGACAAGCTGATGCTGGTCAAACGCCGCCTCGAAGGCATCGGCGGTTACCCGGTCGGCACCCAGGAAGACGTAATGTCGCTGATTTCCGGCGGTTTCGACTCGGGCGTGTCCAGCTACATGCTGATGCGTCGCGGCTGCCGCGTGCACTTTTGCTTTTTCAACCTGGGCGGCGCCGCGCACGAGATCGGCGTGAAGCAGGTGGCGCACTACCTGTGGAATCGCTTCGCCAGCTCGCACAAGGTGCGCTTCGTCGCCATCGATTTCGAGCCGGTGGTGGGTGAGATCCTGGAGAAGATTGACGACGGCCAGATGGGCGTGGTGCTCAAGCGCATGATGGTGCGCGCCGCTTCGCAAGTGGCCGAACGCTACGGCGTGCAGGCGCTGGTGACCGGCGAAGCGTTGGGGCAGGTCTCCAGCCAGACGCTGACCAACCTGCGCTTGATCGACAACGCGTCCGATACCCTGATCCTGCGTCCGCTGATCTCGCACGATAAAGAGCACATCATCAAGCTGGCGCGCGAAATCGGCACCGAAGACTTCGCCAAAACCATGCCGGAATACTGCGGCGTGATTTCGAAGAGCCCGACGGTGAAAGCCGTCAAGGCCAAGATCGAAGAGGAAGAGAGCCACTTCGATTTCAGCATTCTCGACCGGGTGGTGAGCGAAGCGAAGAACGTCGATATCCGCTCCATCGCCGAGCAGGCGCAGGAGCAGGTGACCGAGGTCGAAACCGTCGCGGCCTTCGGCGCCGACGAGGTGATCCTGGATATCCGCTCCAACGACGAGCAGGAAGAGAAGCCGCTGCAGCTGGAACAGGTTGAAGTGAAAGCGCTGCCGTTCTACAAGCTGAGCACCCAGTTCGGCGATCTGGATCAGAGCAAAACCTACCTGCTGTACTGCGAGCGCGGCGTGATGAGCCGCCTGCAGGCGCTGTACCTGCTGGAGCAAGGCTTCAGCAACGTGAAGGTTTATCGTCCGTAATTTATCCGCCGGCGTCGCCAGACGCCGGCCGTTTTCTTTCAAAGCGCATTTTCCCGCCAAATAACCCTGCTTATTACGCCGTTTTTTAAATAATACACTTAACTTGGCTTTTGTTTTTATTAAAATCACTTCAGTCAATATATTAAATATCTATTGATTTTTTTATTTGATGGTATGGATATTATTGTTATCGAACGCTGGCAGCCCTGTCGGCGTTTATCTGCAGACTCCCTATTGAAATTGTGTTTTGGCATTTGATTGCGCATATTTTTTCTCTTACTGTGCAAATTATATTTTTGCTGAGCATAGGCCATTCGTATTTTATGGTTATCAGGGTAATGCACATTGCAAAGGAGGATATCCCTATGGCCATTAATGTTTTTCGCCATTAGTCTGAACGTCAGTTAATGGTTGGCAGGGATGGACAACGTTATTTAAGGAGAGCGATTAATGAAAATGAATAAGACGACATTGCTGTTGTCGGCAGCGGCGTTGCTGTTGCCCAGCGCGCCGCTGTTGGCGCAAATAGCACCTCAGGCGGGGGGCGCATCGGTTGACCATATCAATCAGGTGCCGGTGGTGAATATCAATCGTGCGGGTGCGGACGGTGTCTCGCATAACGTTTACACGCAGTTCGACGTTGGTGCTCAGGGCGCTATTTTAAATAACAGCCTTGCGGGCGCGAATACGTCATTGGCCGGAACCGTTGCGGGGAACGCTCAGTTAGAGGGTCGTGCAGCTAAGGTAATTCTGAATGAAGTGAATTCGGCAAATAAAAGTATTTTGAAGGGGGTGGTAGAAGTCGCCGGGCAACGTGCCGATGTTGTCATTGCCAATAAATCCGGCATTACCTGCAACGGTTGCGGTTTTATTAATGCCCGCAACGGCGTATTAACTACCGCCGATTTGCAGTTCAAGGACGGCGCTTTTAACGGCTTCCACGTTAATCAAGGCAATATTCGAGTCGAGGGGGAGGGCTTGACGAAGGGAGATGTCGATTATACGGCTGTTATTGCGCGCACGGCGGAAATCAGCGCGGCGGTTCATGCGGACGCCCTGTTAGTCTCGGCGGGGAAAAAAACGGTTTCGGCAGATCTATCCCGCTTCAATAGCGTTGAAGCGTCTAAAGATAAGCCTGAAGTATTGATCGACGTCGCCGAGTTGGGGGGAATGTATGCCAACAAGATTAGGCTGGTCGCCAATGAAAACGGCGTAGGCGTCAATAGCGGCAATGCCAATGGGGCGGGCTCCAACGCTGGCGCCGCGTTGAACAATGTCAGCATCGTCAGTATCCAAACCGACGCGGGAAGTGATGAACGCGTGCAAATCGACAACGGCGCTCAAAACGTATCTCGCGCTTCCGTCGGTATCGCCAACCGCGGTCAGATTCAGGCGAAAAACGGTGGCGCCGACATCAGTACCGACTCGCTGGTCAATCAAGGAAATATCGCTTCACAGGGGCAATTGAACATCAGCGCTACCCGGCTGCAAAATGAAAAGAACGTGAGTGCGCGTTCGGCCTCCCTGACGGCAACGCAACTGGACAATATCGGCCGCATCGAGGGCGGGGCAATACGGCTGAATGCGACCCAACTGAACAATCGCGGCAGCGTCAAAACGCAAAACGGCGCGCTGACACTGCGGGCGACCCGCGTCGACAATACCGGCGGCATTCAATCCGCGCAGGCTTTACAACTCAACGCCACCAGCTTGTTCAACGCCGGCAATGGCGTGATCGAAGCCCAAAACGGTGCGGCGATCCAGGGAACGTCCATCACCAACCGCGGGAGCATCGTTTCTCGCGCTTCTTCCATCAGCTTGTCAGACACCAGTTTCAGCAACTACGGCAGGATTGAAGCCTATGGCGATATCAGCCATCGCGGCGTCTCTTTCAACAACTCAGGCACGATGTGCTCCACGTCCGGCGCGGTCACCAACAACGGCCGCGACATCAACAAGCCTGCGAATAGCTGGGGTTGGGGATACGGCGGTTTCGGCTGGCCTTACGGTTGGTCTTATTGGATGTGACAAACGTTTCCCCCACCCAAGGGTGGGGGAATGGATGAGAGAGCATGAAAAGGGAATGTCTTATTCTTTGTCTGGGCGTGCTGTTCAGCTGTTGCAGCCGCGCTGAAGCCACGCCGGCGCCGGCCAAACAACGCGTTAGCCAGGAAAGCCTCATCGGCGATACGCAACGCAAACTGTTACCGTCCACCCCTCCTGTTTTGTCGCCGCAGCCGGAGCAAAATGCGCAAGCGGACATATTTATCAGCGAATCTCCGTGTTGGATGATCGATAAAGTCGAAACGGCGACGGCGCCGCTACGCCTCACGGCTTTCAAACAGTTGGCGCATACGGCCCGTGGCCGCTGTATGGGGGATAAAGGGTTGGCGAGGTTGCGCAAAAAGCTGCAAAACGCGCTGATAGCGCAAGGTTATATCACTTCGCGGGTGCAGCTCGACGTTCAAGAGGTACCGACAGGCATACTGAAGGTACGTGTGCATTATGGCCGCATCGGTCAGCTGAAAATGCAGGCGGGCAGCAGCGCCTATTTCCGCCCCGATGCGCTTTTTCCCATTGCGGCCGGCGATGTGCTGAATTTGCGTAGTATCGAGCAAGGGCTGGAGAACATGGGGGGGATACCGGGCGTCATCAGCGATATCCGCATTGCTCCGGGCGAACGAGCTGGCGAAAGCGATATCGAGATCCTGCGCCAACAGGATAAATATTGGCGTTTTACCGCCTGGGCGGATGACGCCGGCGTTCGTTCTACGGGGCGTTATCAGACCGGCGGCGCGCTGTATCTCGATAATCTGACCGCATTGGGCGACGTTTTATACCTGTCGATGGCGCGCAGCATTCTGGCGCCGCCGGGCAAAGGCAATGAAAGCCGCGCCCTGTACTATAGCTTGCCTTGGGGATACTGGCGCTTCAGCGCGTTGGGCGGAGACAGCCGCTATCACCAGACTTTCGCCGGCAACTTCACCGATTATCGCTATAACGGCCGTTCGCAGTATTGGGGGCTGCAGGCTGACTATACGTTGGCGCGCGGGATGAATGAGAAAACGTCGTTGAATGCGCAACTGCTGCAACGTCATTACCGCTATTACCTCAATGACACGGAGATTGCCTTGCAGAGCGCACGGCTAACCAGCCTGAAGCTGGGCGCCAGCCATCTTTATTATGGCGCCCGTACGCAAATCGCGCTGACCGCCGACGCCCTTGCCGGGGTCGGGAAGGGGAGCTCACATGCCGAACAGCAGCTGCGAGCGGGCGGCAGTATGCTGAAACCCTTCAATGCATTTGGTCATCGTCTGCGTTATCTCGGGGAGTTATCGGGGCAATGGGCGAGCGCCGCACAGCCGATCCAGGATAAGTCGTTTATCGGCGACCGTTCTACGGTGCGTGGGTTTAGCGGCGACAGCAAATTGATCGGCAGCAGCGGAGGGTATCTGCGCAATACGCTGACGTTGGAACGTGACATGCTGCAACCCTATATTGGATTCGACTACGGGCAGTTGGCCAAACAACAGGGGGAAGGCGGCCAGTTGGCGGGGAGCGTCATTGGCCTGCAGGTGAATCAGGGGCGTTTTGCTGCGGACATTTTCGCCGGCACGCCGGTGATCAAACCCGGCGCGCTGCCGAGTGAGCGTCTGGTTTTGGGCTTCTCCAGCCAGCTCAGTTTTTGACGCGATACGGGGCGCGGATCTGCGCCCCGTGTTTACGATCGCTGATTCAGTTTTCTTCACTGCCGCGATAATCGTACATCCCGGGGATCAGCACCAGCTGCGCGGCGATCTCCGCCGCCTTGGCCTTGCCGAGCAGCAGGTCTATCAGCTTCAGCGCGAACTCCATCGCGGTACCCGGCCCCTGGCTGGTGAGCAGGTTGACGCGCGCGTCGTACACCACGCGGCGCTCCATCCATTTATCCGCCGGTATCTGGTCTTTCAGGCCCGGGAAGCCGGTCATGTTGCCGATCGGGAACAGATCGTGATGCTGCAGCACCAGCGCCGGCGCCGCGCAGATGGCGGCGACGATATTGCCCTGCAGATGCATCTGCCGCACCTTTTCCACCAGCAGCGGGCTGTCGCGGAAGCATTCTGCGCCTTTCAGGCCGCCGGGCAGTACGATGGCGTCGAACGGCTCATCGACGATCGCCACCAGCGGCGCGTCGGCCAGCAGCTTGACGCCGCGCGAACAGACGATAGTCAGCTCGCCGTCGCCGGCAACGCTGGCGGTAGTGACTTTTACGCCCGCCCGCACCAGCAGATCGAGGGTGGTGACGGCTTCGATTTCTTCGCTACCAGGTGCCAGGCAGACCAGCGCCGATACGCTCATATTCATTTTCCTTTCGTTTAATCAGTTCAAATAGCCGCGCATTCTCCGGCAGCGTGAGGCCGTGGCTGCGCGCGCGGCGCAGCAGGTAACCGGTGATGTAGTCGATCTCGGTGTGCCGCTGGCTGCGGATATCCTGCAGCATCGACGAAACGTTGTCGGCGGTGCTGTGGATCACGTCCATCACGTATTGCATCAGGCCTTCGCAGGAGGTGTGGTAGCCCTCCATCGCCATCACGCTGGCGACTTCACGGCACAGCGTTTCGATCTGCTCCGGGTAGCGCTGCAGATCGCCGTTGCGGCAGCCGTACAGCGCCGTCAGCGGGTTGATCACGCAGTTGACCGCCAGCTTGCGCCAGTTGGCCGAGGCGATGTTGTTGTGCCAGGCAACGTCGGGCAGCGCCTGATGCAGCACTTCCGCCAGGTGGCTGAGGTGTTGGGCGGCCGGCGAGGTGGGGCCGATGTGGGTGATGCCGGTGGCGACGTGAATAATGGTGCTGCCTTCGTGGCGCGCGGCGTGGGTGGTGGTGCCCTGCAGGATCGGCTGGCCGTTCGGCGGCAGCTCCTCCTGGGTGCCCATGCCGTTGTGCAGCAGCAAAATGGCGCACTGGGGGTTCAGCTTCGGCAGCAGCGCGCTGACCGCGCTGGACACCTGCCAGGCTTTCAGCGTCACCAGCAGCAGCTCGCTCTGCGCGAGGTGCTCCGGATCGTTGGTGGGCAAATTGCGATTGAACGAGACGCCTTCCGGCTCTATCACGTTCACGGCGCAAAAAGGCTGAGGCACTCTTAGCCATCCCTGCACATCGTGGCCCTGTTGATACAGCCGGGAGAGCCACAGTTGTCCGAGCGCGCCGCAACCAAGAATGGTTATTTTCATTCAGTCTCCTTGGAAACACGGGAATACCGCTCAATTACCGTGAATTAACTATAGGCTTTATAGCAGCCCGAAGCGCTATCCCTGCGTGCGTTCAGCAGATTTTGTCTGAGGCGGCAAAGCGGTTATCATGCTCGGCATCAAAATCGCCTAAGCTATTAGGCACTCATTCAGGAGGAAGAAGTATGCCATCTTTCGACATCGTTTCCGAAATTGATATGCAGGAAGTGCGTAACGCCGTTGAGAACGCCACCCGCGATCTCGGCACCCGCTGGGATTTTCGCAACGTGCCGGCCAGCTTTGAGCTAAACGAGAAAAACCAAAGCATCAAGGTTGCCACCGAGTCTGATTTCCAGGTGCAGCAGCTGCTCGACATTCTGCGCGAAAAGCTGAGCAAGCGCAGCATCGACGGCGCCGCGCTGGAGATCCCGGAAGAGTTTACCCACAGCGGTAAAACCTACAGCGTGGAAGCCAAGCTGAAGCAGGGGATTGAAACCTCTGTGGCGAAGAAAATCGTCAAGCTGATCAAAGACAGCAAGCTGAAGGTGCAGGCGCAGATCCAGGGCGAAGAAGTGCGGGTGACCGGCAAGTCACGCGACGATTTGCAGAGCGTGATGGCGCTGGTGCGCGGCGGCGATCTGGGGCAGCCGTTCCAGTTCAAGAACTTCCGCGATTAATCTCTACGGGGCCGGCATTGCCGGCCCGTTTCTTTACAGCGAATTGACCAGCGCTTCCAGCTGACCGCGATTGGTCTGCTTGGTGTCCACCTTGACGTAGGCACTGCGCTCTTCCGGCACCACGATCGCTTCGGCCACGCCGGGCTGCGCCTTCAGGCGGCTTTCCAGCGCCGAATCCTTTACCGCCAGTTCCGACAGCGTAATGCGCAGGCTGCTGACATACGGCGGCTCTTTCATGGTGCTGCTGACCAGGAACCAGACCGCGGCCAACACGGCGCCGGCGATAAACACCAGCCCTGCGCCCTGCAATCCGTATAGCCAGCCGCCGAGGCTGCCGCCGATCGCCACGCCGAGAAACTGGCTGGTGGAGTAGACCCCCATCGCGGTGCCCTTGTAGCCGGCCGGCGATTCTTTGCTGATCAGCGAAGGCAAAATGGCTTCCATCACGTTGAAGGCTATGAAGAACAGCTGAACGCCGGCGATGATGCCCCACAGGCGCGCGCCGGAGAGCCACAGCAACACTTCGGCGCAGAACAGCACCGCCACGCAGCCCATAAACACCTGTTTCATGCGGCGATATTTTTCGGCATAGATGATGAAAGGCACCACGGCGGCGAACGACACCAGCATGGTGACCAGGTAGACGATCCAGTGCTCGCTGGCCGCCAGCCCGGCTTTTTCCATCGCCAGCGGCAGCGCCACGAAGCTCGACATCAGCAGGATATGCAGGCACATGATGCCGAAGTTGAGCTTCAGCAGGCGCGAGTTGCTCAGCACCTTGCGGAAGCTGCCGCGCACGATGCTGGACTCGCGGTTCAGCAGGTGAGTGTCGGCGGAAGGCACCACCGCCAGGGTGATGACAATGCCGGCTAGCGCCAGTACGGCGATCATCCAGAACAGCGCATGCAGGCCTAAGGCGTGGGTGATGATAGGGCCCAATACCATGGCGATGGCGAAGGTGATACCGAAGCTGACGCCGATAAACGCCATCGCCTTGGTGCGGTTCTGTTCGCGGGTCAGATCGGAGAGCAGCGCCATTACCGCGGCGGCGATGGCGCCGGAGCCTTGTAGCGCGCGGCCGAGGATCACACCCCAGATCGAGTCGGTAGCGGCGGCGATCACGCTGCCGAGGGCAAAGATCAGCAGGCCGCCGACGATCAGCGGCTTGCGGCCGATGCGATCGGACACCAGGCCGAACGGGATTTGAAACACCGCCTGCGCCAGGCCGTAGATGCCGATGGCGATGCCGATCAGCGCTTCGCTGGCGCCGTTGAGCGCCATGCCGTAGGTGGTCAGCACCGGCAGTACCATAAACATGCCGAGCATGCGCAGGGAGAATACGGTGCCTAATCCCCAGGTGGCGCGGCGCTCCTGCGGGGTCATTGAATTATCGTTCACATCAAACCTCGGTAAAAACCATGCCATCAGACGTTGAGACAGCGCCTGATGGCATGATTTCTGTAAAGCTGCGTCATTTTAGTGTGCAGGGCAGGGGGGGTAAATCGAATGTTGTTTAACAGATATTACAGTTCGGCCGCTTTTCGGCGTGACAAATAAAATGGGCCGCAAAAGCGGCCCATTTACGGATGATTTGGCTTACCAAACGTAGGTCACCAGCGCTTCAGGCGCCGCCGTGGCGCTGAAGTCGATCGACATCATCACGCTCAGCGAGGTAATGGCGACGATGGAGAACACGAACAGTTTACGCGCCCAGACGCTGTCGTTTTCGGTTTTGTAACCGCGCAGCGCCATGCCCAGCCACCAGACGCTCACCGCCGCAGCGACGATCAGGTATTTGTAGCCGGCGTAGCCCACCAGGGTCAGCATCAGCGTGGCGATCATAAATGCCAGGATGTAGACCGTGATGTGGTTCTTGGCGACGGAAATGCCTTTCACCACCGGCAGCACCGGAATGTTGGCCGCCTGGTAATCTTTAAAGCGGAAGATAGCGATCGCATAAGAATGCGGCATCTGCCACAGGCTAAAGATAGCCAGCAGGATCAACGCGCCGGCGTCGAACTCGTTGGTTACCGCGCAGTAGCCGATAACCGGCGGCGCGGCGCCCGACAGGCTGCCGATCAGCGTGCCGTAGACCGAGTGGCGTTTCATGTACAGGCTGTAAACGCCGACATAAACCACGAAGCCCATCACCGCCAGCCACATGGCCAGCGGGTTGGCCGCGATATACAGCAACGCGAAGCCCACAATACCCAGAACGGTCGCATAAACCAGGGTGACACTCGGCGCGATCAGGCCTTTTACCAGCACCCGATTCTTCGTTCTCTCCATTTTCTTGTCGATGTCGCGGTCGATGTAGTTGTTAAACACACAGCCCGACGCGACCACCAACGAGACACCCACCAGGGTGGCGAGAAACAGGGGATAGTCGATGCTCCCTTTGGAAGCGAGCAGGAATCCCCCAACGACAGAAATTAAATTGCCGAAAATAATTCCTGGTTTAGTGACTTGCAGGTATTGCTTAATCATCACGTGCAGCTCAGCTCTTAATCGACCATCATATTGATGTTGAGGTTGTACATAATCCAGAGTGAACCTACAACAACGATACCGATGATCATAGCGGTGAACAGCAATGCCACCAGGTTCCAGCGCTCTTCCGATGAGGTGTTCATGTGCAGGAAGTAAACCAGGTGAACAATCACCTGGATAACCGCCATGCCGACAACAACCGCCAGGATGGTGGAATGAGAGGCAGTGCCGTTCATTACCATCGCAAATGGAATTACCGTCAGGATGATCGACAGGATAAAGCCGATCAGGTATGACTTCACGCTGCCGTGGCTTGCGCCGCCGTGAGAGGTTTCATGGGATGAATGGCTCATTACATAACCCCCAGCAGGTAGACAACGGTAAATACGCAGATCCAGACCACGTCCAGGAAGTGCCAGAACAGGCTCAGGCACATCAGGCGGGTTTTGTTGGTCGCGGTCAGGCCGAACTTGCTCACCTGAATCATCAGCACGATGATCCAAATCAGGCCGGAAGTTACGTGCAGACCGTGGGTGCCGACCAGCGCGAAGAAGCTGGACAGGAACGCGCTGCGATCCGGACCGAAGCCTTCGGCGATCAGATGATGGAATTCATAGATTTCCATCGCCACGAAGCCCAGACCAAACAGGAAGGTCAGGAACAGCCAGGTGTTTACACCGCCAACTTTACCTTTGTTCATGGCGATCATCGCCATGCCGTAGGTGATGGAGCTGAACAACAGCAGGAAAGTTTCGACCAGGACAAACTTCAGGTCGAAGATATCTTTACCTGAGGGACCGCCAGCGGTCCCGTTCACCAGGACTGCATAAGTCGCGAACAAGCTCGCAAACAAAATACAGTCGCTCATCAGGTAGATCCAGAATCCGAAGACTTTGGTCTCACCCGCATCGTGGTGCCCATGCTCTGCATGGGCTGCGTTATGATTGGTCAGAGTTTCAGTTGACATGGTTCACGCCTGCTTTACGGATTTGTTCGTAGTGTTGGTTCTCAATGCGCTCGATTTCATCAACCTGCACATAGTAGTCAACATCGTGATCGAAGCTCTTGCCGATCCAGACAACGATCATACCGATGAAGCCGGCCAGAGCCATCCACCAGATTTCCCAAATCATTGCGAAACCGAATACCAGGCTGAAGAAGGCGATGATAACGCCGGCGCCGGTGTTCTTAGGCATATGAATCGGTTCGTATTTAGCCGGTTTCTTATACGCTTCGCCTTTTTCTTTCATGTCCCAGAATTCATCACGGTCATGAATCTGCGGCACTACGGCAAAGTTATAGAACGGCGGTGGAGACGAAGTTGACCACTCCAGAGTACGAGCGCCCCATGGGTCACCGGTCAGATCGCGGTTTTGTTCGCGGTCACGGATACTGACGAAGATCTGGATCAGCTGGCACAGGATGCCGCAGGCGATCAGCGCCGCACCGCCGGCTGCAACCAGCAGCAGAGGGTGGAACTCAGGGTTGATGTTCTGGCTGATACGACGGGTCATGCCCATAAAGCCCAATGCGTACAGCGGCATGAAGGCGGTGAAGAAGCCGATGATCCAGAACCAGAACGCGCGGATGCCCCATTTTTCGTTCAGCGTGAAGCCGAAGGATTTCGGGAACCAGTAGGTCAGGCCCGCGAAGCAACCGAACACCACGCCGCCGATGATGACGTTGTGGAAGTGAGCGATCAGGAACAGGCTGTTGTGCAGCACGAAGTTCGCGCCCGGCACCGCCAGCAGAACGCCGGTCATACCACCTACGGAGAAGGTGATGATGAAGCCAACGGTCCACAGCATCGCGGAGTTGAGCTTGATACGGCCCTGATACATGGTGAACAGCCAGTTGAAGATTTTCACCCCGGTCGGGATGGAAATGATCATGGTGGCGATACCGAAGAAGGCGTTAACGTTCGCGCCGGACCCCATGGTGAAGAAGTGGTGCAGCCAGACGATGAACGACAGAACGGTGATCGCGATGGTTGCCCATACCAGTGAGGTATAGCCGAACAGGCGTTTTCTGGAGAAGGTCGCGGTGACTTCGGAGAACACGCCGAACACCGGCAGAACCAGAATATACACCTCTGGGTGACCCCAGGCCCAAATCAGGTTGATGTACATCATCATGTTGCCGCCCATATCATTGGTGAAGAAATGGGTGCCCAGATAGCGATCCAGGGTCAGCAGCGCGATGGTGACGGTCAGAATTGGGAAAGAAACGATGATCAGGACGTTGGTACACAGCGCCGCCCAGGTGAACACCGGCATCTTCATCATAGGCATGCCTGGGGCACGCATCTTCAGAATGGTGGCGAAGAAGTTCACGCCGGTCAGCAGGGTACCCAGACCGGAAATCTGCAGACTCCAGATCCAGTAATCGACCCCGACGCCAGGACTGTACTCTTTACCCGACAGCGGCGGATACGCCAGCCAACCGGTCTGAGCGAACTCACCGACCCCCAGGGAGATGTTGATCAGCACAACGCCCACCACGAAGAACCAGAAGCTCAGGGAGTTCAGGAACGGGAAGGCGACGTCGCGCGCACCGATTTGCAGCGGCACCACGACGTTCATCAGGCCGACCACGAAAGGCATCGCCATGAAGAAGATCATGATAACGCCGTGCGCGGTGAAGATCTGGTCGTAGTGGTGCGGCGGCAGGAACCCGGCTTCGCCGGCGGACGCCAACGCCTGCTGGCTACGCATCATGATTGCGTCGGCGAAACCGCGCAGCAGCATGACCATCGCCACGATGATGTACATGATACCAATTTTTTTATGGTCGACCGAAGTCAGCCATTCGCTCCACAACCACTTCCATTTGCCGAAATATGTCAGCAGCGCCAGCACTGCCAGGCCCCCGACAATAATTGCGGCTACGGTGACCATGATGATCGGTTCGTGGTACGGAACCGCATCAAGTGTTAATTTTCCCAACATCAGTTATTCCTCGGCTCCGGCGTGAGCAGCATGTTCACCCATGTCCATACCTTGGCTCATGTCCATGCCTTCGTGCGCGCCAGCGCCCTTGTGCATATCCATGTCGCCCATGAATTTGGCAATTGTTTCTTTGAACAAATTCGGTTTGACAGCGGCAAAGTACTCAACCGGGTTGTTTTCACTCGGCTCTGCCAGTTTGTTAAAGTCGTCGGTGGTGTTCAGGTTTTTAGACGATGCCTTCACCTTGGCTACCCACTGATCGAAGTCGCCTTCGGTCGGGGTAACGATCGCGGTGAATTTCATGCCGGAGAAGCCTGCGCCGCTGTAGCTGCTGGAGATGCCCTTGTAGGCACCGGCTTCGTTGCCGATCAGGTGCAGTTTGGTCTGCATGCCGGCCATCGCATAAATCTGTCCACCCAACTGCGGGATAAAGAACGAGTTCATTACCGAGTTAGAGGTGATCTTGAATTCGACTGGAACATCTTTCGGGAAAGCCAGCTCATTAACGGTCGCAATGCCTTGTTCCGGGTAGATGAACAGCCATTTCCAGTCGAGCGACACCACTTCGATCGTCATCGGCTTCTTGTCGGTGACAATCGGCTTGAACGGGTCGAGTTCGTGGGTGGTCTTCCAGGTAATGGTGCCAAGGATGGCGATGATAATGATAGGAATGGTCCAGACGACCGCTTCGATCTTGTTGGAGTGGGCCCAGTTCGGACTGTACTTGGCGTCTTTGTTGGAAGCGCGATACTTCCAGGCAAAGGCGAACGCCATGAAGATAACTGGCACCACCACGATCAACATCAACGCGATTGCAGTGATAATCAGTGTCCGTTGCTCAACACCAATTGCTCCTTTGGGATTCATCAAAACCATATCGCAACCACTGAGCAATACAGTGGCTGCGATTAATGACAGCATCCCAATACTTTTATTGTATTTCTTAAGTCTCATCTAACGACCTCAATAACAAAGGCTCAATTGTCGTTTCATGTGTGCGGGCATTTTACGGGAAGGTTGCAGTACTGTAAACATGCTTAAGGGAGTGTCAGCGGCTTGTTGACACTTTCTGTTAAGGGGGTCACAGATGTAACCCTGCGTGACAATTTACTAATGACAACAACGCGTTGGCACGCTGAATCGTGACGAGCAGCCCGTATGTTAAGGAAAACTAAAGGTATGATGAATTTGGCGAAGAAATGCGCGGCAGGGAAATACGAAGAAAAGGTTTATTTAATGTAAAATAATTGTGTCTTAAAGGTGAATTTAATTTTATTTCCGAGCGCGGCAGTCGGATAAAAAAATAATTTTCGCGCCGATTATCTTTTTTTAGCGAAATAAATATACCCCCGGATCGCTTTTTTTTCGGCCGGCGAAATCGCCGGCCGGTCAGATTATGCCAAACGGGTGCGGCGAAGGGCGAGGTAATCCAGCGTGCTGCCCATCGCGACGCCGAGCAGGCTCACCGCGGCGCCGACTTGCAGCAGCCGATCGGCCAGCAGCGGTGCCTGCGTCCAGTCCAGCGCATTGGCGATCAGCAACAGCAACCACAGGCCCAACAGCGAACAGCCTAGCGTCAGCAGGCGCAGTGCCCAACGGTAAGATTCTGAAAACTCGGTGCGCGGCATGAAGTCGCCATGCTGCTGGGTGTGCTCCAGCGTCTGACGGCAGATGCCGAGCAGCAGCAAGCCGGGCAGGGCGGCGGCGATAGAGAACAGGTAGAACAACGGCCAGCCGTGGGCTTCGACGAACCAGCCGGCGATCGGGCCGACATAGACGCGCCCCACGGCGGACAGCGCCGACAGCAGCGCGAACTGGGTGGCGG
Organism: Serratia sarumanii; assembly: GCF_029962605.1. NCBI lineage: Bacteria > Pseudomonadati > Pseudomonadota > Gammaproteobacteria > Enterobacterales > Yersiniaceae > Serratia > Serratia sarumanii. The sequence goes on from NZ_CP124750.1 coordinate 1,044,292, forward strand.
AGAACGAACGGTTGCACAGCGTCATCAGCAGCGCCACGAAGGCCGCGGTGCCCATGCCGCCACACAGGTTTTCGAGGAAGATGGCGCTGCCCATGGTGAGCAGGCTCTTGTCGGTCACCGCCAGGATCCAATACCCGAGGTTGGAGATCGCCTGCAGGACGCCGAACAGCATCAGCGCGCGAAACAGGCTGAGACGCTGCATTAGCACACCGCCGAACAGGGCGCCGACGATGGTGGCGAACAGGCCGAGGGTTTTGTTGACCAGCCCGACTTCACCGGCGTCGAACCCCACACCGCGGATCAGGAAGGTGGTGCTCAGGCTGCCGGCGAAGGCGTCGCCCATTTTGTACATCACGATCAGCAGCAGGATCAGCCAGGCGTTGTTGCGGCCGAAGAAATCGCGCAGCGGCGCGACGACCGCCTGTTCCATGGTGCGCGGCGCCGGGATGCTTTCGTCCGGCTCCGGCGCCAGCAGCGTGGCGGCCACGCCGATCAGCATCAATCCGGCCATCAGCCAGTAGGTGGCTTGCCAGCCGAAATAGCGATCCGCCAGCCACAGCGCCAGGCCGCCGGAAACCAACATCGCCAGCCGGTAACCCAGCACCGAGATCGCCGCGCCCGCCCCGCGCTCTTCGGCTTTCAGCAGATCGGTCTTGTAGGCGTCGAACACGATATCTTGCGAGGCGGAGCAGAACGCCACCAGCACCGCCAACGCCGCCAGCCACCACAGGTGCTGCGCGGGCTGCATAAAGCCCATCGCCACGATCGCCGCCACCAGCAGCAGCTGGCTGACCAGCAGCCAACCGCGCCGCCGCCCGAGGAACGGCGGGGTATAGCGGTCCATGAACGGCGACCAGAGGAATTTGAAGACGTAGGCCTGGCCCACCAGCGAGAAGATGCCGATGGTTTTCAGATCGATATTTTCGACGGTCATCCAGGCTTGCAGCGTGCCGGAGGTCAATGCCAGCGGCAGACCCGACGCGAAGCCCAGCAGCAGCAGAATGGCGGAGTTACGCTGGGTGAAAATGTTCAGATAGTGTTTCGACATGAGTTCCCTGTCTGCGCCGCCCGATCCGCCGGGCGGCACAAGGCGCGGAGATTAACGCGCGTTTTGCTTGATGAAATCGTTGACGCTGGTGTCCTGGGCCATATCGGCGATCACGTCGCCCAGCACGGAGTTGACGGCGTCGGTGATCTTCTCGTTGGTGGCCGTGAAGGCGCCCTGCACGTTATAGGTCGAGCGGTAATTCTTCACCTGCTTGTTGCCGTTCTTCGCCTGGGCGATGATCGAGATGTCGGCTTTGGTGGTGATGTTGTAGCGCAGGTTGCCTTCGGAGACGTCCGCGTACAGATTATTGACGACGATTTGCAGCGCCACCGGGCCGTCGGCGCCGATCATGTAGCCGCGTGCGCCCATCTGTTTCTCCAGCACTTCCTGCAGCAGGAAACGCAGATCGCGCGATGGCGTCAGCGTGACCAGCTGGCCGTCGCGGTTCACCTTGGCCAGCGCCTGATCGGTGCGCTGATCCGCGCCGTTGATGCTGACGGTGATGCCCTGCAGGGTAGGATCCTGCTGCGGCAGAACGATTTTCGGCGTGACGTTCAAGGTGTTGCTGCTGGTCGCGCAGCCGGCCAGCAGCAGGGCGGCCAGCAAAGGAAGACAAAGTTTCTTTAACATGTTTTCTGTCTCATTCTCGATGGATTTAGCAATAATCAGAGCGGGATAGCCGACAACAAATTGCCGACATCATAGCATCGCCGCCGTGCGGTGGAAGCTCGGAAGGCGCCTGAGTGACAAATTTTTACCTGCCGTTGATAAAAACACGCTTTTTTGGCCCGCTCAATCGGATAATCCCCCAAGCGGCGGGGATGACGCTCATCATTTGACCGCAGAAAAGAGAAATTTGTCCCGGCGATGGTCTAAACGGGGGGAAACCGGCTAATATTGAACTAGATGGGCACGGTCCTCTGCCGGTGTTGTAAGGAGATCCTATGATTCGCGAGCAAATAGAAGCAAAGTTAAGGGCGGCGTTTGAGCCCGCGTATCTGGAAGTCGTTGATGAAAGCTATCGTCATAACGTTCCGGCGGGCTCAGAAAGCCATTTCAAAGTGGTATTGGTCAGCGATCGCTTCGTCGGCGAACGTTTTTTGACGCGCCACCGCTCCATTTACGGCGTGCTGTCGGAGGAGCTGGCGGACGGCGTACACGCGCTGGCGCTGCACACCTACACGCTCAAAGAGTGGGAGGGGTTGCAGGATACCGTGCCGGCCTCGCCGCCGTGTCGCGGCGCCGGGACGCTGGCCTGAGGGGGAAATTTTCAGGTATCAGTGGAACTTTGCCCTTGAATTAGGGTATTACTACTGACGAATTTTGAAACGGCCTGCGGGCCGTTTCTGTTTTTGACGACGACACGGCCGATGCGCAATGTGGCCAACGTTCGGTCTGTTTTGGCGGCCTTTTGGCGATCGAATCGGCAAAAGTGTGAGTTTTAGCGCGCCTGCGCCGCCTAGCTTTCCTCGACTCGCCATGCATGCGCCGCTATAATGTCGCGTCTTATTTTTCCGGAATGGTTTCGGGACGCTTCTGTCATCAGGGAACTCGGTTCTTATTTGTAGCCGTCCTGGTTCTTGGAACGGAGTTGACCGAGCACTGTGATTTTTTTGAGGTAACAAGATGCAAGTTTCAGTAGAAACCACTCAAGGCCTTGGGCGCCGTCTCTCTATTACTGTACCGGCTGATACTATCAAGCAGGCGGTGAAGAAAGAGCTGATCAACGCAGCGAAAAGCGTGCGTATCGACGGCTTCCGCAAAGGCAAAGTGCCGATGAACATCGTGGAACAGCGTTACGGCGCCTCTGTTCGTCAGGACGTGCTGGGCGAAGCGATGCAGCGCAGCTTCGTTGACGCGATCATCAAAGAAAAGATTAATCCGGCCGGCGCACCAAACTACGTGCCGGGCGAGTACAAAGAAGGTGAAGACTTCACTTTCGCCGTTGAATTCGAAGTGTATCCAGAAGTTGAGCTGAAAGGCCTGGAAAACATCGAAGTTGAAAAACCTGTGGTTGAAGTGAACGACGAAGACGTCGACGCGATGCTGGATACCCTGCGCAAGCAGCAGGCGACCTGGAAAGAAACCGATCGCGCAGCGGAAGCTGAAGATCGCGTGACCGTTGACTTCACCGGTTCTATCGACGGTGAAGAGTTCGAAGGCGGCAAAGCGTCCGACTTCGTACTGGCAATGGGCCAGGGCCGCATGATCCCAGGCTTCGAAGAAGGCCTGGTCGGTCACAAAGCGGGCGAAGAGTTCTCCATCGACGTGAACTTCCCGGAAGATTACCACGCGGAAAACCTGAAGGGCAAAGCGGCCAAATTCGCTATCGTGCTGAAGAAAGTTGAAGAGCGCGAACTGCCGGAGCTGACCGAAGAGTTCATCAAGCGTTTCGGCGTGGCGGACGGTTCCGTTGCCGGCCTGCGCACCGAAGTTCGCAAGAACATGGAGCGCGAGCTGAAAGGCGCCGTGCGTAACCGCATCAAGTCTCAGGCGATCGACGGCCTGGTGAGCGCGAACGAAATCGACGTGCCTGCTGCCCTGATCGACGGTGAAATCGACGTGCTGCGTCGTCAGGCTGCACAGCGTTTCGGCGGCAACGAGAAGCAAGCGCTGGAACTGCCACGCGAGCTGTTCGAAGAGCAAGCGAAACGCCGCGTAGTGGTTGGCCTGCTGCTGGGCGAAGTGATCAGCACCAACGACCTGAAAGCTGACGAAGACCGCGTGAAGACGCTGATCGAAGAAATGGCTTCTGCCTACGAAGATCCGAGCGAAGTCATCGAGTTCTACAGCAAAAACAAAGAGCTGATGAACAACATGCGCAACGTGGCTCTGGAAGAGCAAGCGGTTGAAGCCCTGCTGGCAAAAGCGAAAGTGACTGAAAAAGCCACTACCTTCAGCGAGCTGATGAACCAGACTCAACAGGCGTAATGCCGGCGTGCCGGGCGCCATTAACGGCGCCCCCGGTTTCGCCTGGCGAACCGGCGCACGATGAAAAAGCCCGCAACCTCAGGTTGCGGGCTTTTCTTTTTGCCACGTTGCTGATTAATCTCAGGTTAAGCGGGGCAATATGCACTATATTTACCCTGTTGCCTGGGGAACTGGCTGGCATGATAACGGTCAGATTAACGGCATCGTTTTCGGCGCGCGGAGAAAATCGGCCTCTGGGCTTGAAATCGCGCCGGGATCCCCCAATCTGTAAAGAATAATTCTGGGGCTGTTTGCCAAAGTGCGCGGGATGAAATAACCGTCGGGTACGTGCGGCGCGGGTCGAATGCTTGAGCATAGTCATCATGGCCGTTCTCAAGTAGAATCGGCGTATTAGGGTGACACCCTGGCCGCCAAGGCAATTTCTATTAGGAGACGGTAATGTCATACAGTGGCGAACGAGATCAATTTGCACCGAACATGGCGCTGGTGCCGATGGTGGTAGAGCAGACTTCACGCGGGGAGCGTTCTTACGACATCTATTCCCGCCTGCTGAAAGAGCGCATCATTTTCCTGACCGGCCAGGTGGAAGATCACATGGCCAACCTGATCGTGGCGCAAATGCTGTTCCTCGAAGCGGAAAGCCCGGAAAAAGACATTTTCCTCTACATCAACTCGCCGGGCGGGGTGATCACCGCGGGCATGTCGATTTACGACACCATGAAGTTCATCAAGCCGGACGTCAGCACCATCTGTATGGGGCAGGCGTGCTCGATGGGCTCCTTCCTGCTGACCGCGGGCGCCAAAGGCAAACGTTTCTGCTTGCCGAACTCGCGCGTGATGATTCACCAGCCGCTGGGCGGCTACCAGGGCCAGGCGACGGACATCGAAATCCACGCGCGCGAAATCCTCAAGGTGAAAGCGCGCATGAACGAACTGATGGCGGAACATACCGGCCAGCCGCTGGAGCAGATCGAGCGCGACACCGAGCGCGATCGCTTTATGACCGCGGAAGAAGCTGTGGAATACGGCCTGGTTGACGGCATTCTGACACACCGCAGCTAGAACCACGCGGCGCCGATGGACTATAGTAATCAGAGTGGGCAGGGGCTCGCTCTGCTGTGGCCACTCGGCGTTCCCGATATGAGTTTGGGCGCACTGCCGCCGTGATTTTCCTGCGGGACAAGACTAAAGAAGAGGTTTGACTGATGACAGATAAGCGCAAAGACGGTTCAGGAAAGCTGCTGTACTGCTCTTTTTGCGGCAAAAGCCAGCATGAAGTGCGTAAGCTGATTGCCGGGCCGTCAGTGTATATCTGCGATGAATGTGTCGATCTGTGTAACGACATTATTCGCGAAGAGATTAAAGAAGTTGCCCCGCATCGTGAGCGCAGTGCGCTGCCGACGCCGCACGAGATCCGCCACCACCTGGATGACTACGTCATCGGCCAGGAGCAGGCGAAGAAAGTGCTGGCGGTTGCGGTGTACAACCACTACAAACGCCTGCGCAACGGCGATACCAGCAACGGTATCGAGTTGGGCAAGAGCAACATCTTGCTGATCGGCCCGACCGGCAGCGGCAAAACCCTGCTGGCGGAAACGCTGGCGCGCTTCCTGGACGTGCCGTTCACCATGGCCGACGCCACCACGCTGACCGAAGCCGGTTACGTGGGCGAGGACGTGGAAAATATTATCCAGAAGCTGTTGCAAAAATGTGACTATGACGTGCAGAAAGCGCAGCGCGGCATCGTTTATATCGATGAAATCGATAAGATTTCCCGCAAGTCCGACAACCCGTCGATCACGCGTGACGTCTCGGGTGAGGGCGTGCAGCAGGCGCTGCTGAAGCTGATTGAAGGCACCATCGCCGCGGTTCCGCCGCAGGGTGGGCGCAAGCATCCGCAACAGGAGTTCCTGCAGGTTGATACCTCCAAGATCCTGTTTATCTGCGGCGGCGCTTTCGCCGGCCTGGATAAGGTGATCGGTCAGCGCGTCAACACCGGCTCCGGCATCGGCTTCGGCGCGACCGTCAAGGGCGAGTCCGAGAAGGCGACCGAGGGCGAACTGCTGCTGCAGGCCGAACCGGAAGATTTGATCAAGTTCGGTCTGATCCCAGAGTTCATCGGCCGTCTGCCGGTGGTGGCGACCCTGAGCGAGCTGAGCGAAGATGCGCTGATTCAGATCCTGAAAGAGCCGAAGAACGCCCTGACCAAGCAGTATCAGGCGCTGTTCAATCTGGAAGGCGTGGAGCTGGAGTTCCGCGACGAAGCGCTGAACGCCATCGCCAAGAAAGCCATGGCGCGCAAAACCGGCGCCCGCGGCCTGCGTTCCATCGTGGAAGGCGCGCTGCTCGACACCATGTACGATCTGCCGTCGATGGACAGCGTAGACAAAGTGGTGATCGACGAGTCGGTCATCGCCGGCCAATCCAAGCCGCTGTTGATCTACGGCAAGCCGGAAGCCCAGGCATCTGGCGAATAATTAGCCAGTTAAACCAGAGCGTTATCAGCAAAATGGGGGATTTCATCCCCCATTTCTTTTTCCTGCATTCTTGCCGTTGAATGTAAGAGATTCATCCCCATATACTCATTAACCAGATTTTATGAAACGTTAGATGCTTGCGTCTCATGAGATTCCCCCTCAACCTGGCGGAAATTAAACTAAGAGAGAGCTCTATGAACCCTGAGCGTTCCGAACGCATTGAAATCCCCGTCCTGCCATTGCGCGACGTGGTGGTTTATCCGCACATGGTGATCCCGTTATTTGTTGGCCGGGAAAAATCGATTCGGTGCCTCGAAGCCGCAATGGATCACGATAAGAAGATCATGCTGGTGGCACAGAAAGAGGCCTCAACGGATGAACCTGGCATTAACGACTTGTTCTCGGTTGGCACCGTAGCGTCGATCCTGCAGATGTTGAAGCTGCCGGACGGCACGGTAAAAGTGCTGGTCGAGGGGCTGCAGCGCGCACGCATCACTACGCTGTCCGACAGCGGTGAGCATTTTGCCGCGCAGGCGGAATACCTTGAGTCGCCAGCGATCGACGAGCGCGAGCAGGAAGTGCTGGTGCGCACCGCGATCAATCAGTTTGAAGGCTATATCAAGCTGAACAAAAAAATCCCGCCGGAGGTGCTGACTTCACTGAACAGCATCGACGACGCCGCGCGCCTGGCGGACACCATCGCTGCCCATATGCCGCTGAAACTCAGCGACAAGCAGTCGGTGCTCGAGATGTCCGACATCACCGAGCGCCTGGAATACCTGATGGCGATGATGGAATCGGAGATCGACCTGCTGCAGGTCGAGAAACGCATCCGCAACCGCGTCAAGAAGCAGATGGAGAAGAGCCAGCGCGAGTACTATCTGAATGAGCAGATGAAGGCGATTCAGAAAGAACTGGGCGAGATGGACGACGCGCCGGACGAGCACGAAGCGCTGAAGCGCAAGATCGATGCGGCGAAAATGCCGAAAGAGGCGCGCGAGAAAACCGAAGCGGAACTGCAAAAGCTGAAGATGATGTCGCCGATGTCGGCGGAAGCGACCGTGGTGCGCGGCTACATCGACTGGATGCTGCAGGTGCCGTGGAATGCGCGCAGCAAGGTGAAAAAAGACCTGAACAAGGCGCAGGAAGTGCTCGATACCGATCACTACGGCCTGGAGCGCGTCAAGGATCGCATTCTCGAGTACCTCGCGGTGCAGAGCCGCGTTAGCAAAATCAAGGGGCCGATCCTGTGTCTGGTGGGGCCGCCGGGCGTGGGTAAAACCTCGCTGGGGCAGTCGATCGCCAAAGCGACCGGCCGCCAGTACGTGCGCATGGCGCTGGGCGGCGTGCGTGACGAAGCGGAAATCCGCGGTCACCGCCGCACCTACATCGGTTCGATGCCGGGCAAACTGATCCAGAAGATGGCCAAGGTCGGGGTGAAGAACCCGCTGTTCCTGCTGGATGAGATCGACAAGATGTCTTCCGACATGCGCGGCGATCCGGCCTCCGCTCTGCTGGAGGTGCTGGATCCGGAACAGAACGTGGCGTTCAACGACCACTACCTGGAAGTGGATTACGATCTGTCCGACGTGATGTTCGTCGCCACCTCGAACTCGATGAACATTCCTGCGCCGCTGCTGGACCGTATGGAAGTGATCCGCCTGTCGGGTTACACCGAGGACGAGAAGCTCAACATCGCCAAGCAGCACCTGCTGCCGAAGCAGCTTGAGCGCAACGCGCTGAAAAAAGGCGAGCTGACGGTCGACGACAGCGCCATTATCGGCATCATTCGCTTCTACACCCGCGAAGCCGGGGTGCGCAGCCTGGAGCGTGAAATCTCCAAGCTGTGCCGTAAAGCGGTGAAAACGCTGCTGATGGACAAGAAGCTCAAGCATCTCGAGATCAACGGCGACAACCTGAAGGATTACCTGGGCGTGCAGCGCGTCGATTACGGCCGTGCGGATACCGAAAACCGCGTGGGCGAAGTCACCGGGCTGGCGTGGACGGAAGTGGGTGGCGATCTGCTGACCATCGAAACCGCCTGCGTGCCGGGCAAAGGCAAGCTGACCTACACCGGTTCCCTGGGCGAAGTGATGCAGGAATCGATTCAGGCGGCGCTGACCGTGGTGCGCGCGCGCGCGGAGAAATTGGGCATCAACGCCGATTTCTACGAGAAACGCGACATCCACGTGCACGTGCCGGAAGGGGCGACGCCGAAAGACGGCCCGAGCGCCGGTATCGCGATGTGCACCGCGCTGGTCTCCTGCCTGACCGGCAACCCGGTACGCGCCGATGTGGCGATGACCGGGGAGATCACGCTGCGCGGTCAGGTGTTGCCGATCGGCGGCCTGAAAGAGAAGCTGTTGGCGGCGCATCGCGGCGGCATCAAAACCGTGCTGATCCCTTACGAGAACAAGCGCGATCTGGAAGAGATCCCGGACAATGTTATCGCCGATCTGGAGATTCATCCGGTGCAGCGAATCGATGAAGTTTTGAACATTGCGTTGCAAAACCCGGCCTTCGGCGCACTGCCGGTAGCGGCAAAATAGTGACGAATCGCAAAAACCATTGATAAAACTTATACTGGCAAGCCATTTCGGACTTGCCAGTATTTTTTTGTACCGCTAAGTTAGATCTCTGTCGGCCCGCGTTTTGCCACCCAGTCGGTGGCTTGCTAAGGTTCGATGGGATTGATATAACAGCTGCGCTGTCGCAACCGTAGGGATTTTTCGGTGCGACGATAGAATTCTAGAGGGGATGATAGAGTGAATAAGTCACAACTGATCGACAAGATTGCCGCAGGTGCTGATATTTCCAAAGCGGCAGCGGGACGTGCTTTAGACGCAGTAATCGCTTCCGTTACCGACTCTCTGAAAGCAGGGGATGACGTGGCTCTGGTAGGTTTCGGTTCCTTCACCGTGCGTGAACGTTCGGCTCGTACCGGCCGCAACCCGCAGACCGGTAAAGAGATCAAAATCGCGGCAGCCAAAGTACCGGCCTTCCGTGCAGGGAAAGCGCTGAAAGACGCTGTAAACTGATTTAGCGTCTAACCGTTTAGCGTAACAGGGTTTTGTAATAAACAATCACCTGACGCAGCGGTGCTGGTAAGGTAAGATACAAGGCGCATCGGACTGATGCGCTTTTTTTATTTTTGTCGCAGGGAACGCGCCTGCACAAGGGTTGTTAATCCACATCACAGCGGAGTGTTGTCACACTATGATGGACAATTTACGCGCGGCTGCTAATCACGTCGTGCTCAAAATCATCCTGGCCCTGATCATCCTGTCATTCGTTCTGACCGGGGTGGGTAACTACCTGATCGGCGGCTCCGGCGATTATGCTGCGAAAGTAAATGGTCAGACGATCGAGCGCGCTCAGCTGGAACAGGCTTTCCAAAGCGAGCGTAGCCGCATGCAGCAGCAGCTGGGTGACCAGTTCTCCGCGCTGGCCGGCAACGAAGGCTATATGCAGCAGATGCGCCGTCAGGTGTTGTCCCAGTTGATCGACAACATGCTGCTCGACCAGTACGCCAAGAAGCTGGGCCTGGCGGTCAGCGACGATCAGATCAAGGACGCCATCCGCAAGGCGCCTTACTTCCAGACCAACGGCCAGTTCGATAACGCCAAATACCTCGACCTGATCGGCCGCATGGGCTACACCGCCGACAACTTCGCGCAGTCGATGCGCCAGCAGTTGGTCAATCAGCAGGTGATCCAGGCCTTCGGCGATTCCGGCTTCGTGCTGCCGTCTGAATCGCAAGCCATGGCGGCGTTGGTGCTGCAGGAGCGCGACGTGCGCCTGGCGACCATCGATTTGAAAGCGCTGCAGGCGAAACAGAGCGCCGGCGACGACGAACTGAAGGCGTATTACGATCAGAACAAGAACAGCTTCATCGCACCTGAGCAGGTGAAGGTGAGCTATATCCCGCTGGACGCTGCGTCCATGCAGGACAAGGTGAAAGTGAGTGAAGAAGACATCAGCGCTTACTACGACCAGCACAAGAGCAGCTACGGCCAGCCGGAGCGTAAAAACTACAGCGTGATCCAGCTGAAAACCGAGGCGGAAGCCAACGCGGCGCTGGACGAGCTGAAGAAGGGCGCCGATTTCGCCACGCTGGCGAAAGAGAAATCCACCGATATCATCTCACGCCGCACCGGCGGCGAGCTGGGTTGGCTGGAGCCGGAAACCACCGCCGACGAGCTGAAGCAGGCTAACCTGACCGAGAAAGGGCAGCTGTCCGGCGTGGTGAAGTCTTCCGTCGGCTACCTGATCGTGCGTTTGAACGATATTGAGCCTGAGAAAGTGAAGCCGCTGAGCGAAGTGCATGACGCCATCGCCAAGCAGGTGCAGCAGGAGAAAGCGGTAGACGCGTATTACGCGCTGCAGCAGAAGGTGAGCGAAGCGGCGACCAGCGACAACGAATCTCTGGCCTCGGCTGAAGAAGCGGCCGGCGTGAAAGCGGCGCAAAGCGACTGGTTCACCCGTGACAACATTCCTGCCGCGCTGAACTTCAAGCCGGTCGTGCAGGCGATCTTCGACGGCTCGCTGATCGGCGAGAACGGCGCGCCGGGCAGCAACTCCGACGTGATCACCGTAGACGGCGACCGCGCCTTCGTGGTGCGCGTGAGCGGCCACAAGCCGGAAGGCATCGAACCGTTCGACCAGGTGAAAGACCGCGTGGCGGAACTGGTGAAGCGCAACAAGGCGCTGCAGGCAGCGAAACTGCAGGGCGAGAAGCTGCTGGTTGAGCTGAAGCAGGGCAAGGGCGACGAGGCGATGAAAGCCGCCGGCCTGAGCTTTGGCGCCGTGCAGAAGATGGCGCGCGCGCCGGAAGACAGCCAGCTGGTAGAGAGCGTGTTCGCGCTGCCGCACCCGCAGGACGGTAAACCGGTATACGGCATGTCGCAGGATCGTCAGGACAACGTGGTGCTGATCGCGCTCGATGCGGTGAAGCCAGGCACGTTGCCGGAAGACGAAATGAAAACCTTCGTTGGCAAGATGGAAGAGGGCGCGACCGGCGTCTCCTTCGATTCGCTGCTGGCGAGCCTGCGTAAAGAAGCCGAGATCAAAATGGGCGCCGCTGAGCAACAGCCTCAGTAATCGCCGCATTTTTCTGCAACGCAGTGCAACAAACAAAGGCCGCTTTCGCGGCCTTTTCCACATCTGATATCCGCCGATTGCTGAATATCCGCCGCCGCGGCAAGGTAACCGTGCTGTCACACACAAGGAGGATACAGCATGCAACATTCAGAGAAAAAAGCGTTTTTCGGTTACCGTCGTCACGTTAACGCCGCGCTGACCGCGCTGTTGTTATGCCTGGCTGGGCCGGGCGCCGCGGCGGAAAAAACCGAGGCGCCGGCGCCCATGCTCTCAACGCCGACGAGCAATGGCGGGCAACAGACGATGACCAGGGGGGCCGAAGAAACGGCGGTCAGCATCAATCAGGCTACCGCCGAACAGCTGGCCGCCGCCTTGAGCGGCGTCGGCCTGAAGAAGGCGGAAGGCATCGTGCGCTACCGCGAGCAGAATGGGCCATTCACCCAGGTTGAGCAGTTGCAGGAGGTGCCGGGCATCGGGCCGGCGCTGTTTGAGAAGAACCGCGCCCGGCTGAAAATGTGATCCCGGTCGCGGCTGCGTGGCAAAATGCCGCTGAGGCCGAAACTCCTCTGCTACATTTTACAGGTCTTACCAGTTTGGCGCGTTGACCAAACGGGCGAGGGAGCCAGCGCGGCTCCCTCTTTCTGTAATCACCAGGCAGGAGCGATCGTTCCCTATGCAAACCTTTATCAAAGTTCGCGGTTATCATCTTGATGTTTACCAGCACGTTAACAATGCTCGCTATCTGGAGTTTCTGGAAGAGGCGCGTTGGGAGTGGCTGGAGAACGAGGCCGGGTTCCGCTGGATGACGGAAAACAACATCGCTTTCATCGTGGTGAACATCAATATCAATTACCGCAGCCCGGCGGTATTGGGGGATAAGCTGCGTATCGACAGCCAGATGGTGCAGCTCAACGGCAAGAGCGGCGTGTTGAGCCAAAAGGTGACGCAGGATCCGGCGGGGACGCCGGTGGCCGACGCGCTGCTGACTTTCGTGTGCGTCGATCTGAAAACGCAGCGTGCGCTGCCGCTCGAGGGGGAACTGCGTGCGCATCTGGAGGCGCTTGTGCCGCAGGAAAACTCACGGTAAACAGGGGGATAATGGGCGGCAGAAGCTGCCGCCGTCACTGCCTCAGGCCAGACCGGCCTTTTGTTTCAATGCGGCCATCACTTCCGCCTGATTGGCGCGATACTGCGTCAGGCCATTGGCGCGCAGGTTGCAGGCGGCGCACTCGCCGCAGCCGTCACCCTTGATGCCGTTGTAGCAGGTCAGCGTATCCTGGCGCACGCGATCCAGCTGGTGGTAATAGTCCGCCAGCGCCCAGGTCTCGGCCTTGTTCAGCCACATCAGCGGCGTTTCGAAGCGGATATCGCGGGCGATGCCCAGCGTCACCGCCTTGTTCAACGCTTTAACGAACTCGTCGCGGCAATCGGGGTAGCCGGAGAAATCGGTTTCACACACGCCGGTGATCACCGCTTCCGCTTCCACCTGGTAGGCGTAGATCGCCGCCAGCGTCAGGAACAGGATGTTGCGGCCCGGCACGAAGGTGCTCGGCAGCGCATTTTTCTGATTGGGATCGTAGGCGGGAACCGGGATATTGTCGCGCGTCAGGCTGCTGACGGCCAGCTCGTTGAGCAGCGTTACGTCCAGCACCTTGTGCGCCTTGGCGCCGAGGGCCATTGACAGCTCCTGAGCCACTTCAATCTCGGCGCGATGGCGCTGGCCGTAATCGAACGTGACGCAGTGAACTTCGTCATACTGTTGCAATGCCTGGATCAAGCAGGTCGTGGAGTCTTGTCCACCGCTGAAAACGACAACCGCGCGCTTCATAAAATCACCTTTTTGGGCTTTGGCCTCTCCCGATACACATTCGGGCGGCAGGATAAAATTGCGTTGCGGCGACAATGGTAGCAGAAAGGGCCGCCAGGTGCAGGGCGGTTCGGCTCAGGCCGGGGCGTCGTCCACCGGCGGCGGCAGCCACGCCTGGCAAAAATCGAACCAGCCGTGGGCGGTCAGCGTGACGCCATGCATGCGCGGCGGCGCGCTGATCTGATACTGGTAGTGAAACAGCGGCGTGATGATGGCGGCGGCCATCAGCCGTTGATAATAAGCCTGCAGTTGTGCGAAGCGCGGTTGCTGCGCCTGCAGCTGCTGGATCTGCCGCAGCGTGTCCTGTTGCTGTTGCCAGCGGCTTTCCGTCAGGATGCCGCGCCACAGCGTATCCTGCCGCAGCCAGCTCTCCAGCGTCGCCTCCGGCGCTTCGCCGATCAGGTTGTCCGCCAGCAGCAGGTCGGCCTGGGCGATCTGTTCCTCGCTTTGCCAGCGCTTGCCGGCGTAGTAGCGCACTTCCAGCTCGCAGCCGTGCTGCGCGAGCAGCCGCTGTAGCGCGGCCGTCACCGTTTCCAGCTCGACCGGCGGCCGATACAACAGCGTCAGCCGGGCGGGCAGGGCGACGTCCTCTTCGACCTGTTGGCGGGGGATGCGCCAGCCGGGCAGCATTTCATGGCTGGGGGTGATCACGCTGTTGGGGATCGGCAGATGGCTCAGCAGGCCGGATTGCTGGATCAGCATCAGCAGTTTTTGCCCCTGGGCTTCGCTCAGCACGCCGTGGCGCAGGTTCAGCGCCAGATAACACCAACCCAGGCTCATGCTGCGCTGCACCGGCCGGGCCTGCGCCAAATCGTCTTGTTGACCGATGGTGATGCGCACCGGATGTTGGCAGCTGGTGTAGGGGGCGGCGGTGGGCAGATCGGGGGTGATCCAGTATTCGATGGTGTCCAGATACGGATGCTGCAGGTGGTAACCGGCGTGCTGTTCCAGCCGCACCAGCTGCGGTTCATTCAGCGTCAGCTTGAACGGGCCGGCGCCGATGGCCGGCAGCTCCGGGTGGGTCATCAGGCAAGGCAGTTCCGCCAGCCGGTGGGCCAGCCAGTAATCCGGCAGATGCAGATCGAACTGAACGCACAGCGGATGCGGCAGGCTGATGCGCGCGACGTTGGCCAGGCTCGGTTGGCTGCGCGGGTGGTGTTGCAGTTTTTCCAGCGTTTGCAGCAGCTGGTGGCCGGTCAACGGTTCGCCGTTGTGCCAGCGCAGCTGGCTGCGCAGAAAGAAGCGCCAGCGCAGGCCGCGATCGCTAATCTGCCAATGGTGCGCCAGATCGGGCTGCGGTTCCGGGTTACCGGTCATCAGGCGCGTCAGCCCGGCGTGCAGGGTCGACACCAGGTGTTGCTCGGCGCGGCCGGTCAGCGTGAGCGGGTCGAGCGCTTCCAGCGTGCGGTAATAGGGAATGCGCAGCGTCGGGCTGCCGGCCTGCCATTGCCCGCCGAGGTGCGGGCTGAGCAGATCCTGCAGGTGCTGCGGATCGAGCTGCGCCATCTCCAGCGCCCCCTGATGGTTGCCCTGTTGCAGCAGCTGTTGCAACAGCTGCGCGCGTAGCTCATCCGGGGTTTTCAGGCAGTGCAGGCGAGCGCGTTTGCCCCGGCCGGGCTGCGAATGCCAGCTCAGCCAGCCCTGATCCTGCAGCTGTTGCACCAGCGTGCGGGCGTGCCGCTCGCTGCAGTAGAACATCGCCGCCAGTTCGCCGATGGTCACGGCGACCGGCGCGCTGCCGAGCTGATGGTACAGGCGTTGATATTGGCTGAGGCGGTGAACCAGGCGCATGGGCAGAAATCCGGAACGGTTTTTTCAAATTGTTCACTATTACTTCCGCAAATACCATTCCATACTGCACGGATTGTAATCGCGTTCACATTCAAGAGGTCTTTATGTATCGCCTGGCAGCTTTCGATATGGACGGCACGCTGTTGATGCCGGATCACCGGGTTGGCCCGGAAACGCTGGCGGTGCTGAACCAGCTGGTGGAACGGGAGATGGTGGTGACGTTCGCCACCGGGCGGCACTACCTCGACGCGCAGCCGATCATGGCGCAGCTGGGGCTGCAGGGCTACCTGATCACCGGCAACGGCACGCGGGTGTATGACAACCGCGGCCAACAGCTGCACGCTACCGATCTGCCGGCGGCGGTCGCCGAAGAGGTGCTGCATCATCATTGGCGCACCCGCGCCAGCATGCATGTGTTCCGCGACGAAGGCTGGCTGACCGAGTTTCCCGTGCCGGAAGAGATGCTGCGGGCGCACCACCTGAGCGGCTTTCGTTTTCAGCTGGCCGACGTGCGCCGCCTGCCGGCGTTCGGCAACAGCAAGGTGTGCTTTGTCGCGCCGCACGAGGAGCTGCTGGCGTTGCAGGTGCAGCTGCGGGCGCAGCTGGGTGACGAGGCAGACCTGTGCTTTTCCGCCTACGATTGCCTGGAGGTGCTGCCGCTCGGTTGCAATAAGGGCACGGCGCTGGACCGGCTGAGCCGCCATCTGGGGCTGACGATGGCCGACTGCATGGCGTTCGGCGACGCGATGAACGACAAAGAGATGCTGGGGGCGGTGGGGCACGGCGTGGTGATGGGCAACGCCCTGCCGCAGCTGAAATCCCTGCTGCCGCAACTACCGGTTATCGGCCATTGCCAACAGCAGGCGGTGGCCCACTATTTACAACATTGGCTGCGTTCACCTTGCCTCACCTATTCCCCCGAAGAATGAGGTTCTCCTTACAGCCGGCCGGGTATGACTACCCGGCTTTTTTTTATCCGCAGCCTGGCGTTACAAATCCGCCAGCTGCGCCAGATACGGCTGCAGATCGCCGATGTTATTGCTGACCCATTCCGGGTTGTAATAGGTATCCAGATAACGCTCGCCGCTGTCGCACAGCAGGGTGACGATCGACCCTTGCTCGCCGTTTTCCCGCATCTGTTTCGCCAATTGCAGCGCCCCCCAGACGTTGGTGCCGGTGGAAGCGCCAACCTTGCGGCCGAGCACGCCTTCCAGCCAGTGAATGGTGGCGACGCTGGCGGCATCCGGCACCCGCAGCATGTTGTCGACCACCGACGGGATGAACGACGGCTCGGCACGTGGGCGGCCGATGCCTTCGATGCGGCTGCCGCAGCTGCCGATCAGGGTGCGATCGCCGTGGTGGAAGCAGTCATAGAACACCGAATTTTCCGGATCGACCACCGTCAATTGCGTATCGTGCCCCTGATAGCGGATGTAGCGCCCCAGCGTGGCGGAGGTGCCGCCGGTGCCGGCGCTCATCACGATGTGTTTCGGCACCGGGAAGGGTTCGCGCGCCATCTGGCGGAAGATGCTGTCGGCGATATTGTTGTTGCCGCGCCAGTCGGTGGCGCGCTCGGCGTAGGTGAACTGATCCATATAGTGGCCGTTCAGCTCTTTCGCCAGCTGTTCGGAGGCGGCGTAGATCTGGGCGGCGTGATCGACGAAGTGACAGCGGCCGCCGTAAAAGGCGATCTGCTCCACCTTGCGGCGCGCGGTGCAGGACGGCATCACCGCGATGAACGGCAGGCCGATCAGACGGGCGAAGTAGGCTTCGGACACCGCGGTGCTGCCGGAAGAGGCCTCGATGATGGTGGTGTTTTCGGTGATCCAGCCGTTGCACAGGCCATAAAGGAACAGCGAGCGCGCCAGACGGTGTTTCAGGCTACCGGTCGGGTGGGTGCTCTCATCTTTCAGATACAGGCAGATGCCGGGAAACGCCGGCAGGTTCAGGCGAATCAGGTGCGTATCGGCGGAGCGCTGAAAATCCGCTTCTATTTCACCGATAGCATATTTTACCCAAGAGTTTGTCATGATTTGGCCTCAGAATAGGGGGCTGGTTTATGGCGTAGCATAGCCTGTCGGCAGGAAAAAAGGATTGCCATTTTCCCTGTTTAATCGCCTAATGGGAGAAAATTTTTCTCCTGGTAGCCGCTATGTTAGATAAAACAGACCGTAAGCTGCTGTGCATGCTGCAGCAAGATTGCACCCAGTCGCTGCAGGCGCTGGCCGATGCGGTCAATTTGACCTCGACGCCGTGCTGGAAACGGCTGAAGCGCCTGGAAGACGAGGGCTATATCCGCGGCCGGGTGGCGCTGCTGGATAACGAAAAGCTCGGCCTGGGGCTGACGGCGTTTGTGCTGATCAAGACCCAGCAGCACAGCAGCGAGTGGTATCAGGCGTTTGTGCAGTTGACCAGCCAGATGCCCGAGGTGCTGGCGTTCTACCGCATGGCGGGGGAGTACGATTACCTGATGCAGGTCGAAGTGGCGGACATGAAAAGCTACGACGGCTTTTATAAGCGCCTGGTGAACGGCGTGCCGGGCCTCATCGACGTCACCTCGAGCTTTGCCATGGAAAAAATCAAATACACCACTGCATTGCCGGTGCCGGAGTGAAAAGTTCACCGGACGGGCGGCTCAACGGTGGTATCCTGCTCCGCTGAAGCAGAAAAAGAGACAAATCCCATAAAATCCTGGAATCAAACTGCGTGAGATTATTTGCTCAAATCGGCTGGTACTTCCGCCGGGAGTGGCGCCGCTACCTCGGGGCGGTGGTGCTGCTGATCGTCATCGCCATCCTGCAACTGTTGCCGCCTAAGCTGGTCGGCATCATCGTGGACGGCGTCACCGAAAAACAAATGTCTACCGGCGTGCTGATGGCCTGGCTCGGGCTGATGATCGGCACCGCGATCGTCGTTTACCTGCTGCGCTATGTGTGGCGGGTATTGCTGTTCGGCGCGTCCTACCAGCTGGCGGTCGAGCTGCGCGAGAACTTTTACCGCCAGCTCAGCCGGCAAAACCCGGCGTTCTACCTGCGCCACCGCACCGGCGATCTGATGGCGCGCGCCACCAACGACGTGGACCGCGTGGTGTTCGCCGCCGGCGAAGGCGTGCTGACGCTGGTGGATTCGCTGGTGATGGGGTTGGTGGTGCTGGTGGTGATGAGCACCCAAATCAGCTGGCAGCTGACGGTGCTGGGGTTGATCCCGATGCCGCTGATGGCGATCGCCATCAAATATTACGGCGACCAGCTGCACCAGCGCTTTAAATCGGCGCAGGCGGCGTTTTCCAGCCTGAACGATCAGGCGCAGGAAAGCATGACCAGCATCCGCATGATCAAGGCCTTTGGGCTGGAAGATCACCAATCCAACCGCTTTGCCGACGTCGCGGCGCAGACCGGCGCCAAGAACATGCACGTGGCGCGGGTGGATGCGCGCTTCGATCCGACCATTTATATCGCCATCGGCGCCTCTAACCTGCTGGCCATCGGCGGCGGCAGCTGGATGGTGGTGAACGGGTCGCTGACGCTCGGGCAACTGACCAGCTTTGTGATGTACCTCGGCCTGATGATCTGGCCAATGCTGGCGCTGGCCTGGATGTTCAACATCGTCGAGCGCGGCAGCGCGGCCTACAGCCGCATCCGCAGCCTGCTCGACGAGGCGCCGGCGGTGCAGGACGGCCCGCAGGCGCTGCCGGCCGGGCGCGGCGTGCTGGACGTGGATATCCGCGCGTTCCACTACCCGGAAAACCCGCACCCGGCGCTGCATGATGTGGCGCTGACGCTGAAACCGGGGCAGATGCTGGGGCTGTGCGGGCCGACCGGCGCCGGCAAATCGACGCTGCTGTCGCTGATCCAGCGCCAGTTCGACGTCGATCAAGGGCAGATCCGCTATCACGGCCTGCCGCTGCCGCAGGTCAAACTCGACGACTGGCGTTCGCGGCTGTCAGTGGTGAGCCAAACGCCGTTCCTGTTCTCCGATACCGTGGCGAACAACATCGCGCTGGGCCATCCGGGGGCGACGCAGGCGCAGATCGAACAAGCGGCGCGGTTGGCCAGCGTCCATGAGGACATTCTGCGGCTGCCGCAGGGCTATGACACCGAAGTGGGCGAACGCGGCGTGATGCTGTCGGGCGGGCAGAAACAGCGAATCTCCATTGCGCGCGCGCTGCTGCTGGATGCGGAGATCCTGATCCTCGACGACGCGCTGTCGGCGGTGGACGGCCGCACCGAACACCAGATCCTGCACAACCTGCGCAGCTGGGGGCAAGATCGCACGGTGATCATCAGCGCGCACCGGCTGTCGGCGTTGACCGAAGCCGGCGAGATCCTGGTGATGCAGCACGGTGGCGTGGCGCAGCGCGGCGATCATGCGGCGCTGGCGGCGCAGCCGGGCTGGTATCGCGATATGTACCGTTATCAGCAGCTGGAAGCGGCGCTGGACGAAGCGCCGGAAAACGGCGAGGAGGCGTTGGCCGATGAATAAAGTGCAAAAGCTGTGGCCGACGCTGAAGCGGCTGCTGGCCTACGGTTCGCCGTACCGCAAACCGCTGGGACTGGCGGTGCTGATGCTGTGGATCGCGGCGGCGGCGGAAGTCGCCGGGCCGATCCTGGTGAGCTATTTCATCGATAACTACGTCGCCAAAGGGCAGCTGCCGCTGACGATCGTCGGCGGGCTGGCGGCGGCTTACATTCTGCTGGAGCTGCTGGCGGCGGCGCTGCACTACTTCCAGGCGCTGCTGTTCAACCAGGCTGCGGTGGGGGTGGTCCAGCGGCTGCGTACCGACGTGATGGACGCCGCGCTGCGCCAGCCGCTCAGCGCCTTCGACACCCAGCCGGTCGGGCAATTGATCTCGCGCGTCACCAACGACACCGAGGTGATCAAGGATCTGTACGTGATGGTGGTCTCCACGGTGCTGAAAAGCGCCGCGCTGATCGGCGCCATGCTGGTGGCGATGTTCAGCCTCGACTGGCGCATGGCGCTGGTGGCGGTCTGCATCTTCCCGGCGGTGTTCGTGGTGATGGGCATCTATCAATACTACAGCACGCCGATCGTGCGCCGGGTGCGCAGCTATCTGGCGGACATCAACGACGGTTTCAACGAAGTGATCAACGGCATGGGCGTGATTCAGCAGTTCCGCCAGCAGGTGCGCTTCGGCGAGCGCATGAGCGCCGCCAGCCAGTCGCACTATCTGGCGCGTATGCAGACCCTGCGGCTCGACGGTTTTCTGCTGCGGCCGCTGCTCAGCCTGTTTTCGGCGCTGGTGCTGTGCGGCCTGCTGATGCTGTTCGGCTTCAGCGGCGAAGGCGTGATTGGCGTCGGCGTGCTCTACGCCTTCATCAATTACCTGGGGCGCCTGAACGAACCGCTGATCGAGCTGACTTCGCAGCAGTCGATCCTGCAGCAGGCGGTGGTGGCCGGCGAACGCATCTTCGAGCTGATGGATCGCAGCCAGCAGAGTTACGGCGCCGACGATCGTCCGTTGGCCGGTGGCCGCATCGACATCACCGATCTGAGCTTCGCCTACCGCGCGGACAAAAAGGTGCTGCAGCACATTTCGCTGGCGGTGCCGTCGCGCGGCTTCGTGGCGCTGGTCGGGCATACCGGCAGCGGCAAGAGCACCTTGGCCAACCTGCTGATGGGCTATTACCCGGTCAGCGAAGGGGAAGTGCGCCTCGATGGCCGCCCGATCTCCAGCCTGTCGCACCGCACGCTGCGCCAGGGCGTGGCGATGGTGCAGCAGGATCCGGTGGTGATCGCCGATTCGGTGCTGGCTAACGTCACGCTGGGGCGTAACATCGAGGAAGACGCCGTGTGGCGGGCGCTGGAAACGGTGCAGCTGGCGGATCTGGTGCGCGGCTTCCCGCAGGGCATTCACACCCGGCTGGGGGAGCAGGGCAATAACCTGTCGGTCGGGCAGAAACAGCTGCTGGCGATGGCGCGGGTGTTGGTGCAGGCGCCGCAGATCCTGATCCTCGACGAGGCGACCGCCAATATCGACTCGGGCACCGAACAGGCGATCCAGCGCGCGCTGCGTGCGATCCGCGAGCACACCACGCTGGTGGTGATCGCCCACCGGCTGTCGACCATCGTCGATGCCGATTCCATCCTGGTGCTGCATCGCGGCCAGGCAGTGGAGCAGGGCAATCATCAGCAGCTGCTGGCGCAGCAGGGGCGCTACTACCAGATGTACCAGCTGCAGCTGGCGGGCGAGCAGCTGGCGGAAGCGGTGCGCGAAGAGAGCCAACCCGCCTGAGCATGGGCCGCGATCGCGGCCCTTGTTTCTTTCCCTCGCACCACAAGCAGGCAACCCGCCTGCGTCACGCCCCCTTTCTGCACTTTTTCGACGCGATGCGCACCAAATCAGTGCGCATTATTTAACCCATTCAAGGTATCGGTGCTGCGCTACGTCGCGGGGGCGCCCGCGCGCCCGCTAATTCGCTGAATCGCCATGAAAAATTAAATTTGGCACAGCCCTTGCTACACAAGAGGCGTACCAGGGGGGAGTTTGGGCTTAATTCGTGGAGGGGCAATATGAAGCTGGTGACCGTGGTAATCAAACCGTTCAAGCTGGAGGACGTGCGCGAGGCCCTGTCCTCCGTGGGCATTCAGGGGTTGACCGTAACCGAAGTGAAGGGCTTTGGCCGCCAGAAGGGGCACGCCGAGCTGTATCGTGGCGCTGAATATAACGTCAACTTCCTGCCCAAGGTCAAAATCGACATCGCCATCGCCGACGATCAGTTGGATGAAGTGGTTGATGTGATTAGCAAAGCCGCCTATACCGGCAAAATCGGCGACGGCAAAATTTTCGTTGCCGAGTTGCAACGCGTGATCCGCATTCGCACCGGCGAAACCGACGAATCGGCACTGTAACCGCGAACTCAGTTAAGTGATGGGGATGATTGATAATGAAAAGACTGTTATCCATGTTGGGCCTGAGTTCGGTAACCCTGGTTCCTTCTTTGGCCCTGGCCGCTCCGGCGGTCGCTGATAAGGCCGACAACGCCTTTATGATGATCTGCACCGCGTTGGTGCTGTTCATGACGCTGCCCGGCATCGCGCTGTTTTACGGCGGCCTGCTGCGCGGCAAAAACGTGCTGTCGATGCTGACGCAGGTCACCGTCACCTTCGCGCTGGTTTGCGTGCTGTGGGTGCTGTATGGCTACAGCCTGGCGTTCAGCGAGGGCAATGCGGTGTTCGGCGGGTTCGAGACGGCGATGCTGAAAGGCATCGGCATCGACAGCGTCACCGGCAGCATCAGCCAGATGATCCACGTCGCCT
Source organism: Serratia sarumanii (assembly GCF_029962605.1). NCBI lineage: Bacteria > Pseudomonadati > Pseudomonadota > Gammaproteobacteria > Enterobacterales > Yersiniaceae > Serratia > Serratia sarumanii. The sequence continues at coordinate 1,066,784 of NZ_CP124750.1, forward strand.
TCCAGGCCTCCTTCGCCTGTATCACCGTGGCGCTGGTGGTGGGCGGCTTCGCCGAACGCATTCGCTTCTCGGCGGTGCTGATCTTCGCGATCCTGTGGTTCACGTTGTCTTACCTGCCGATCGCGCACATGGTGTGGGGCGGCGGCTACCTGGCCGCCGACGGCGCATTGGACTTCGCCGGCGGCACCGTGGTGCACATCAACGCCGCCAGCGCCGGGTTGATCGGCGCCTACCTGATCGGCAAGCGCGCCGGCTTCGGTAAAGAGGCCTTCAAACCGCACAACCTGCCGATGGTGTTTACCGGGGCGTCGATCCTGTATATCGGCTGGTTCGGCTTTAACGCCGGCTCCGCCAGCGCGGCCAACGGCATTGCGGCCCTGGCATTCCTCAACACCGTGGTTGCCACCGCGGGCGCCATTCTCTCCTGGACCTTCGCCGAATGGGTGCTGCGTGGCAAGCCTTCGCTGCTGGGCGCCTGCTCCGGCATGATCGCCGGGTTGGTTGCGGTGACGCCGGCGGCGGGCACCGTGGGCGTGGGCGGGGCGTTGATCATCGGCCTGGTGGGCGGCGTCGCCGGTCTGTGGGGCGTCGTAACGCTGAAAAAATGGCTGAAAGTGGACGACACCTGCGACGTATTCGGCGTGCACGGGGTGTGCGGCATCGTCGGCTGCCTGCTGACCGGCGTGTTCACCGCCTCTTCACTGGGCGGCACCGGCTACGCCGAAGGCGTGACGATGGGCCACCAGGTCTGGATCCAGCTGGTGAGCGTGCTGATCACGCTGGTGTGGTCGAGCGTCGCCGCCTTTATCGCCTTCAAGATCGCGGGCGCCATGGTGGGGCTGAGAGTGCCGGAAGAGCAGGAACGCGAAGGGCTGGATGTCAACAGCCACGGCGAGAGCGCCTACAACCAATAAGACTCGAAGCAGGGCAGTGCGCTAAAGACTAAAATAATGATGAAGCCAAAAGGGGCGATGGAAACATCGCCCCTTTCTTTATATTGCGGATCAGGCGTCGCGCTGGCGAATCACCCCTTCCTGCACGGTGGTGGCGACCAGTACGCCGTCGCGGGTGTAGATCTGGCCGCGCACAAAGCCCCGTGCGCCGGAGGCGGAGGAGCTCTCCACCGCGTACAGCAGCCAGTCATCCATGCGGAACGGACGGTGGAACCACATCGAGTGGTCAATGGTGGCCACCTGCATGCCCGGCTCGAGGAAGCCGACGCCGTGCGGCTGCAGCGCCGTCGGCAGGAAGTTAAAGTCCGACGCGTAGCCCAGCAGATATTGGTGGATGCGCTGATCGTCCGGCATGCTGCCGTTGGCGCGGAACCACACGTAGCGATGCGGTTCTTCCACGCTGCCTTTCAGCGGGTTGTGGAATTTCACCGGGCGCATTTCGATCGGCTTCTGGCCGATAAATTTTTCGCGCACTTTTTCCGGCAGCATATGCGCCAGTTTCTGGGCGATCTCTGACTCGGACAGCAGCCCTTCCGGCGGCGGTACGTCCGGCATCAGGTTCTGATGCTCGAAACCCGCTTCCGGGCTCTGGAAGGAAGCAGTCATATAGAAGATAGGTTTGCCGTGCTGGATGGCGCTGACGCGGCGCGCGCTGAAGCTGTTGCCATCGCGCAGGGTTTCCACGTCGTAAACGATAGGCTTGCTGCTGTCGCCCGGGCGAAGGAAGTAACTGTGGAACGAATGCACGCTGCGTTCGTCCGGCACCGTCTGTTTGGCTGCGTACAGCGCCTGGCCGACCACTTGCCCACCGAACACCTGGCGCAGCCCCAGATCTTCACTCTGGCCGCGGAACAGCCCTTCTTCGATTTTCTCCAGATCCAGCAGATCGAGGAGGTTTTGCAATGCCTGGCTCATAAAGTTATTACCTTTCTAATAATCATTTTGCGCAGTGTGCGGAATATCACGGCGCGGCGTCAACATTTTGCGTTAAAGGGCCGATGAGAATGCTCTTAATCGTGGACGCCTTGAGTTGTTTAAGTGATTAATAGGCAGGGTAAAGTGGATTTATCAGTGTTTTGTGCTAGGTTTAATAGGTGAGGTGGTGAAAGCCACCAACATGTTGATAATAAAAAAGGAGACCGATCCATGAAACTCTGGCAAATCGTAGGCGGTGCCGCGGCACTGACGATCACGCTGGCGGGATGCGCGCAAAAGAGTGCTGATGTGCCTACCCAGGCGGCCGGTAACCCGGCGGCTGCGCAAACGCAGATTCAGGGCCCGGCGGTGACAGGTTCGGTTAATATACGTCAGCGCATTGCGCTGCCGCCGGACGCCGTACTGACGGTCACCCTCTCTGATGCCTCGCTGGCAGATGCGCCGTCCAAAGTGATTGCACAGCGCGCGGTTCGTACTGAAGGGCAGCAGGCGCCATTCAGCTTTACGCTGCCGTACAACCCGTCCGACATCCAACCGAATGCGCGTATCATTCTGAGCGCGGCGGTGACGGTCAACGGGCGACTGATGTTTATTACCGACACCATCCAGGAAGTGGTTAACCGCAACGGCACCCGTGCCGATCTGCTGCTGGTTCCGGTTCAGGGTGTGCCGATTCAGGCTGCGCCAACCGCCATGCAGTAAGCTTACCGCGGTACAGCAAGATGAAATCAGCAGCCTTTGCGCTTCGGCCAAAGGCTGTTTTGTTTTACCAGCGCCAGCCGTAGCGATCGAAATCGACCGTGCTGTGCGGGCCGAAAATAATCCCCTCCGCCAGCAATGCCTGCCGTTGCCGTTGAAAATCCTCCCCCTGCTGCGAGATCTGTCCGTGCCGGTTGATCACCCGGTGCCAGGGCAGCGTGCTGCCTTCCGGCAAACGCCGCAGCACGCCCCCGACCTGACGCGCGGCGCGCGGCGAGCCGGCCAGCCGGGCGACTTCGCCGTAGGTGGTGACTTTGCCGAACGGGATGGCGGCCACGATATGGAAAACCCGCTGGCTGAAAGAGGCGTCTTCTGGTTGCATATTGCTGTTCCTGCGTGACTCAAAACCCAGGCGAAGAGTGTGCCACAGCGCAGGTGGGTAAGAAAACAGCGGTTAACCCCGGTTGGCTTGCTATTTGATGGGGCATCGCCGATAATGCCCACCGCTTCGGAGTACAGAAGCCGTCAATGGGGGCCCTGTTGGTTCTCCCGCAACACTAACTTGTGAACTCGGTCAGGTCCGGAAGGAAGCAGCCGCAGCAGGTGACGTGTGTGCCGGGATGTAGCTGGCAGGGTCCCCACCCATTTTGCGGCCCGCAAAACGCTTATCCCCGTTATTCCTCATGTCGACAAGCTGCGCAAGCGTCATTTCGTACGCCGCGAGCGTGAATATTTCCTCTGCGCCGTTTTTGCCCTTCTCCTCCCGTGACCAAATCTATTGTTGCCAACAGATCCGATGACGGTGAAAAAATAGCGTTTATATCGTTATTTGTGGGACAAATAATGACGCAGGGATAGGGAAAATTCTTAAAGTTGCACGCCTGTTGGGATGGCGTTAGTATGGTTTATTCTCGTTGCGAAAAAACTATCCGCGCTTCGCGGCGGTCGACGAACTGGCTGAATAAGTTTAAATAATAACCCGTGTGCGCTGTCAGGCTGAACATGATTTATATCATTGATAAAGATATTACATTTAACACTGAAAACGGTTCATTGAAGAGTATAAAGAAGGGACGGGAAGTTTTCTTATCCAGCGTCAATTCGAGAGTATTCAAATGCTTGCTCGAGCATGGCCACGAGGCGGTAAGCCGGGAAACGCTGTTGCAACAGGTTTGGAGCGATCACGGCTTGAGCGCTTCTTCCGCGACGTTAAATCAATATATCAGCCTGACGCGGCGGGCCTTGACGTCTGTCGGTTTCAACGAGCGCCTGATCGTTACCCTCTCTAAAAAGGGGTATAGACTCAATAGAATAATATCGATAGAGCGGCTGCGGATTGATTTGCCTGAGCCTCCCCACGCCGCGGACGTTCCCGCTACATCGCCCGCATCCGCCGCGGCGTCAAAAAATACCCACCATTATTTTTTTATTCTGCTGCGCAGCTTATCGATCGTCGTGCCATTATCTTTTCTGGCGCTGTGCTTCATCTATTACAAACATCATCGCGACAGTGAAAAGAAGCAGGTATTGTCTTACGTCGGTACGGTGAACGGCTGCCCGATCTACTATGCCGGCCATTTTTTGGAGAATCATCAGGACGACTATTTGCAGTTCTTGATCCGTAAGGATCTTTATGGCCAGCGTTGCCGCCCCGGTGAGATTATCATCACCAAGGTTAACCGTTCTCATAATGCCAGTGAAGACAGCGGACGCCAGTTTATCGCCAAATGCACGAAGGACAGTGCGGCCGTTTTGCATAATTGTGAGAGCGAGTACATCCGGGCATGGAAAAAAAGTTAAATATCTTGTCAGCCACGCTGGTCGGCCTGTGCGTGTTGACCGGCAGCGTGGTGTATTCCCTGGTGCGCAGCCATCATGGCTTCGGCGATTTGTCCTGCGAAGCGAACGCCACGTTTAATTATTTCAATTCGCTGGACGCGCAGGCGGCGCACGATGATATCCAGCTGTCGCTAAAAATAAACTACATCTTTTTGTCCGGCGATAAGGGCGTGATGATGCTGTCGGGCCTGGCCAACGATGGCGAAGAGAAGTATTTCGTCAACCGACGGGTTAACTTCAGCTACGTCTCGCAAGGCAGTTTTTATCGCTTCCACTATGGCGAGGTGAATTATTCGCCGCGTGATACCTTGCCGGACGAGGTGTATACTTACTTTTTCAGCACTGAATCGACGTTTTATCATATTCGCAGCGTGGATAAGAATACGTTGATGTTTAGCGATGCTTACTCGCCGATGTTTTTATGCAATATTGAATCCTGATGTGCATGCTATTTTATATGGGTTAAGGTGTATTCTGGTTACCTTTTATATCCTCGCGCCTGCCTTTTTCGCACGCAGCTAATAACATGGGTTATTATGCGTGAATGCCTATTTTTTCATTGTTAATCAAATTTAATGGTGATTTAGCTATTTTATAAAAACGGCTATCATCATGTTTTTAAATGATTTAATGAATCTAAGGCGATGCGGTGTAGCCATATTAATTTTATATTGTTTATATTAAAGAAATAAGTTGCATGAATGTTTTTCGCATGATTAATTGAGGCCGCTCTTGAAACGGCGAACTATTAATTTTCATTGAAAATGCATCTCGCCGCATGCGTGCAAAGGTGATGGCACAAGAGCCTTTGGACTTCATTAAACTGATAGGCGAGAGATGGACATACATAACATTGCCCTGAACGAGACTCTGTTGGAAAATGAGTTGGTGATATTAAACAACAATGAAAAAACGCTGTTGTTTAAAAAAGAGAATGTGCTCATTGAAATGACCGAATTACAGCGGCGCTTCATGCTGTGCCTGTTGAGCGGTATTTATAAGAAGAACGACATTATTCGCGCGGTCTGGTTTTGCAATCATGAGACCATCAGCGACAACAATTATTATCAGATGATATTCCAATGCCGTTCTTTGCTCTCACGCCACGGTATTCCCGGCGAGGTGATCAAGACCATTCCCCGATTTGGCGTGATGCTGAGCTTTCAGGCCTGCGAGCGCGCGGCCGCTAATTTGCAGGGGGAATGCCCGTCGCCATCGGCTAATAAGCGCCGGCGAACGTGGTTGGACGCCGTGAATTATAAAGTGGCCCTGATCATCACGCTGCTGTTTTCTGTCGCGATGGTGGTCGGTATTTCCGCTTAGCGTTGACACCGTTGAATAACCGGGGGGCACGTGAGCAAGCGGTTGACAGACCTTCTTATTCTACTTTTCTGCCTGATAAATCTGGCATTCATGCTCCAGCTGGGATGGCGAATGGTGGCCGGGGATGGCACGCCCGTTGAGCCGAGCCGTGAAAACGCGCGCGGGCCGGTGCGTCATAGTGTCTTTCCTCAGGAAGATGACATCGGAAAAATTCATGACGCGCACTGGTTTGGCCGCTATCAAGCGGCGAAAAACGGCGAAAAGGCGCACGGGTATAAAGTCGGCGAATGGGCGATCGGTGCCGAGCTGCTGGCTAACGCGCCGGAAGCCGCAGCGCTCGGCAAGATAGCCGGCCTGCTGTTCAGCGACAACGCCAAAAAAAGCCTGGTCATCGTCGAGCATGGCGGCAAGCAAACCGGTTATGGCGTTGGCGACCGTCTGGCCGGCAGCAATGCCGTTATCGTGCGGATAGTGAAAAATAAAATACTGCTCGATGAAAACGGCTATTACGCCACGCTGACGTTTAAAGAGTAGCCGGCGCGCCGTTTCGGCGCGGGGTGTTTCATAGCATAAGGCGACATTGTGATTACGCATTTCATTTATCGTTCCGGCCCAGGCTGGAGCGCCGGCTTATGGCGCGCATTGGCGGCGGCGGCCGTCATGATCGCGCTGGGGGGCGCGGCGCGCGCGGAGCAATTCTCTGCCAATTTCAAAGGCACGGACATTCAGGAATTTATCAATACGGTCAGTAAAAACCTGGGCAAAACCATCATTATCGATCCGGCGGTGAAAGGTAAGGTCACGGTGCGCAGCTACGAACAGCTCGACGAGAAGCAGTATTACCAGTTCTTTCTCAACGTGCTGGACGTCTATGGCTATACGGTCATCGGCATGCCCAACAACGTCCTGAAGGTGATTGCCGCCAAAGAGGGAAAAAGAGCCGCGCTGGCGCAAAACGGCGCAGAGGCGATCGCCGAAGGGGATGAGGTGGTGATGCGCGTGGTGCCGCTGCGCAATATCGCGGCCAAGGACGTTTCGCCGATATTGCGCCAGCTTAACGACAGCATCGGCGTGGGCAGCGTGGCGCATTACGAGCAGGGCAACGCGCTGTTGATCACCGGCCGGGCCAGCGTGGTCAACGGCCTGCTCGAGCTGGTCAGGGAGATGGATCAGGACGACGGCAATCGGATCGAGACCCTCGCGCTGAAGCATGCGGCGGCGCCGGAGATCGCGCGCATGGTGAACGAACTGTTTCGCGAAGAGGGCAAGCGGCGTACGGCCGGCGCGAGCTCGCTGCGGCTGGTGGCGGATGAGCGAACCAACAGCGTGATGATCGCCGGGGACGATCGGGCCCGCGAACACGCCAAAGAACTGATTGATCAGCTGGATAACAAGAGCGTCACCCAGGGCAATACCCAGGTTATTCCGCTCAAATACGCCAAGGCGCAGAGCCTGGTCGAGGTATTGACCGGCGTGAGTGCGGGCCTGCAAAACGAGAAAGAGAGCGCCGCCGCCAACGTGGCGCTGCTGAAAAACGTGGTGATCAAGGCCGATGAGCAGACCAATGCGCTGATCATCACCGCCGCGCCGGACGTGATGCGCGATCTGGAGGCGGTGGTCGCCAAGCTTGACGTGCGCCGCGCGCAGGTGCTGGTCGAAGCGGTGATCGTCGAAGTGCAGGATGGGCAGGGGCTGAACATCGGCGTGCAGTGGGCCAACAAATACGGCGGCGGCACGCAGTTCGCCGGCTCGGCGCCCGGGGTGTCGGCGGGGTTCGAAAACGGCATGAGCGACGTGTTCGGCAAGGCCAACGGCCTGATGACCGGTTTCTACAGCGGTAACTGGGGCGTATTGCTGTCCGCCATCGCCAGCAACAACCAAAACAATATCCTGGCCACGCCGAGCATCGTCACGCTGGATAACGCCGAGGCGGAGTTCAGCGTCGGGCAGGATGTGCCGATCCTGACCGGTTCGCAAACCACCAACAGCGATAACGTCTTCAATACCGTGTCGCGCAAGACGGTGGGGATCAAACTCAAGGTCAAACCGCAGATCAACCAGGGCCAGTCCGTGTTGCTGCAGATCGAACAGGAGGTCTCCAGCGTTGCCGACAGCGCCGGCGCCACGCCGGATTCGCTGGGGGCGACCTTCAATATCCGCACGGTCAACAACACGGTGCTGGTGGACAGCGGCGAAACCGTGGTGGTGGGCGGCCTGTTGGACAAGTCCAACTCGGAGCTGGAGAGCAGCGTGCCGATCCTTGGCAAGATCCCGCTGGTGGGGGCGCTGTTTCGCTCGACCGCCACCAAAGCGAGCAAGCGCAATTTGATGCTGTTTATCCGCCCGACCATCATTCGCAGCACCGAGGGGTATGCCCGGCAGAGCCAACGCAAGTTAGGCAAGTTCGACGCCGAGCAGCAGGACGATCGTGAGCTGAATGACGCGCTGCGCGGCGAGATCGCCGGCGATAAGAAGGCGCTCGACAATCGGGCGTTTCTCGCCACCGTTGCCAGTATCGACGCGTTTTATCCGCGGGGAGCCCGCCCGTGAAGCGCCGTTCCGCGGGGCCGCTGCTGCCTTTCGCCTGGGCGCGCCAGCATGGCGTGCTGGCCGTCGATGGGCAGAGCGGCATCCAAATGTATTGCCATCCTGAAACGAGCCACGCCGGGTTGATGGAGGCCTACCGCTGCCTGCCCGGCGTGCCGGCGCTGGCCCGGCTGGAGGTGGAGGCTTTTGATCAACGGCTGGTGGCGCACTACCAGCAGGAGAGCGGCCAGGCGCAGAGAATGATCGACGATCTGGGCGGCGAACTGGATTTTTACGCGCTGGCCGAAGAGCTGCCGCAGCAGCAAGACCTGTTGGACGAACAGGACGATGCGCCGATTATCCGCCTGATCAACGCCTTACTGAGCGAGGCGATCAAAGAGCGCGCCTCCGATATCCACATCGAAACCTACGAGAGCGAGCTGGTGATCCGCTTTCGCATCGACGGCGCGCTGCGGCGGATTCTGGCACCGCAGCGCAAGCTGGCGGCGCTGCTGGTGTCGCGCATCAAGGTGATGTCGAAGCTGGATATCGCCGAGAAGCGCGTGCCGCAGGACGGGCGCATGGCGCTGAAGGTCGGCGGGCGGGCGATCGACGTGCGGGTGTCGGTGATGCCGGCCAGCCACGGCGAGCGCGTGGTCATGCGCCTGTTGGACAAACAGGGCGTGCGGCTCGAACTGCCCAGCCTGGGCATGGCGCCGGCGCACCAGCAGGCGTTGCTGCGTCTGATCCGCCAGCCGCACGGCATTATTTTGGTCACCGGGCCGACCGGCTCCGGCAAGAGCACCACGCTCTATACCTTGCTGAGCCAGATCAACGATGAACAGCGCAACATCATGACGATCGAAGATCCCGTCGAGTATGAGTTGGCCGGCATCGCGCAGACTCAGGTGAATCCCAAGGTGGACATGACCTTCGCACGCGGCCTGCGCGCGCTGTTGCGGCAGGATCCCGACGTGGTGCTGATCGGCGAGATCCGCGACGGCGAAACGGCGCAGATCGCGGTGCAGGCCTCATTGACCGGGCATTTGGTGCTGTCGACCCTGCATACCAACACGGCGATCGGCGCCGTGACCCGGCTGCGGGACATGGGGGTCGAACCGTTTCTGCTTTCGAGTTCGCTCAGTGGCGTGTTGGCGCAGCGCCTGGTGCGTCGGCTTTGTCCGCAGTGCCGCGAGCCTTATGCGCTGTCTGACGCGCAGCGGCGCCTGCTGGGGCTGCCACCGACGCAGGCGGTGACCTGCTGGCGCCCGTTGGGGTGCGAGGCCTGCGGCGGGCAGGGATATCACGGCCGAATCGGCTTGCACGAACTGTTGGTGCTGGATGAACCGATGCGCATGGCGATCCATCGCGGTGACGGCGAGCTGGACATCGCGAAACTGGCCGCCGAACGCTACCTGCCGCTGCGCCAGGATGGGATCGCCAAGATGCGCGCCGGGGAGACCAGCCTGGAGGAAGTGCTGCGAGTGACGCGCGAAGGGGACGGCGATGAAGTTTGATTATCGCGCCTGCGACCGTGAGGGGCGCGCCCAGCGCGGCGTGTTGGAGGCGGATTCTCTGCGCCACGCCCGCGATCGCCTGCGTGAAAAGGGGTGGCAGGTGCTGGCGGTGCAAGCGCGCGGGCGGCCCGTTTTCGCCGGCATGTTGGCTGGCCGCTGGATGAGCGGCGTGAGCAGCGGCGATGTGGCGCTGTTGACCCGGCAGCTGGCGACGCTGCTCTCCGCTGCGCTGCCGCTCGAGGAAGCGTTGATGGCGGTGGCGCGGCAAACGGAGAAAAAAGGCCTGCAGGCGGCGTTGGCTCAGGTGCGGCAGCGCATTCTGGAGGGCTTCCCGCTGGCGCAGGCTCTAGGGCAGCATCCGCGGATTTTTGACCGTCTCTACTGCGCCATGGTGGCGGCCGGTGAGATTTCCGGCCATCTGGCGCCGGTGCTGGAGCGGCTGGCCGACTATGTCGAACAGCGCCAGCAAATGAAGAACAAGATCGTGCAGGCGCTGGTGTACCCAATGGTGCTGACGGCGGTGGCGATCGGCGTGGTGGCGATCCTGTTGACGGCGGTGGTGCCGAAGGTGATCGAACAGTTTGTGCATATGAAACAGACCTTGCCGCTGTCGACCCGGATGCTGCTCGGCGCCAGCGACGGGCTGCGCCAATGGGGGGCATTGGCGCTGATGTTGGCGCTGGCGAGTCTCGGCGCTTTCCGCTATCGCCTGCGGGATCCGGCGCGGCGCGTGCGCTGGCATGCGTTCATCCTGCGGTTGCCGCTGGTCGGCAAACTGTCGCTGGCGGTGAATACGGCGCGCTACGCCAAAACGCTGAGCATTTTGAACGCCAGCGCGGTGCCGTTGCTGGAGGCGATGCGCATCAGCGCCGGTGTGTTGGGCAACGACGCCGCCCGCGAACGGCTGCTGGCGGCGATGGAGCGGGTGCGGGAGGGCGAAGGGTTATCGCCGTCGCTCGAGGGCACCGCGCTGTTCTCGCCGATGATGCGGCACATGATCATGTCCGGCGAGCGCAGCGGTGAGCTGGACATGATGCTCGAGCGGGCGGCGACGATGCAGCAAGAGGCTTTCAGCCGGCAAATCACGCTGGCGCTGGGGCTTTTCGAGCCTTTATTGGTGATCGCGATGGCCGGTTCGGTGCTGTTCATCATTTTGGCCATCCTGCAGCCGATATTGCAGCTCAATAATATGGTCGGCTAATCATGCCGTTAATGGAGAGTAAAGTGAGTCATATCAGCAAGATGCGCAGGTCGCGGCAGCGAGGGTTTACGCTGCTGGAAATCATGGTGGTGATCGTCATTCTGGGGCTGTTGGCCAGCCTGACCATTCCAAGCCTGATGGGAAACAAGGAGAAGGCCGATCGGCAAAAGGCCGCCAGCGATATCGTGGCGCTGGAGAACGCGCTGGATATGTACAAGCTGGATAACGGGCGTTATCCCAGCGCGGAACAGGGGCTGGCGGCGCTGGTGACCCGGCCGGCGCTGGCGCCGATCCCGAGGAATTATCCCGAAGACGGTTATATCCGCCGGTTGCCGCAAGATCCCTGGGGGCAGGAGTATCGTCTGCGTAATCCGGGGCGTCACGGCAAGCTGGACGTGTTTTCTCTGGGGCCGGACGGCATCGCCGACACCGATGACGATATCGGCAACTGGGTGGCCGACGCCGACGCGCCATGAGGCGCATACGCGGCTTTACGCTGCTGGAGATCATGCTGGTATTGCTGCTGCTGGGGGTGACCAGCGGCCTGGTGATGCTGAGTTTTCCGGCGGATGAGAAAGCGTTGGCACGGCAGGGGGAGCGGCTGAACCATTGGCTGTATGCCCTCGCCGAGCGGGCCGAACGTGAAGGGGTTAGTTATGGCGTGGCGTTCTCCAGCGGCGGTTGGCGCAGCGTCGCCGCCGAAGAGGGGCGGGATGAATACGTTTTGCCGGAGGGCATCGCGCTGCGGCTGAGCGTTGAGGGGCAAGCCGTCACGCTTGACGACGCGGCGGCGCAGATGCCGCAGGTGTGGCTGTATCCGGGGGGCGAAACCACGGCGTTCAGCGTGGCGCTGTCGCAGGGCAAGTGCCAGTGGCGATTGCAGGCACCCGGTTACTTCGTATTTGAAACGACGGATATTCGTTGCGATGACGCGGAAAATTAAACGCCAGCGGGGTATGACGCTGCTGGAGGTAATGGTGGCCTTGATGATCTTCGCCATCGGCTGCCTGGCGCTGATCAACAGCACCGGCGGCCAGGTGCGCAGCCTGAGCGCGATCGAAGCCAAGACCGTTGCGCTGTGGGTGGCGGACAACCAGTTGACGCTGCTGCAGCTCGACCCGCATCCGCCGACGCTGGCCTGGCATTCGGGCACTGCGGCGATGGCCGGTGAAACCTGGCACTGGCGCTATCGCGGGCAGGAGACCAGCGACGCCGGAATGCGGGCGATCGCGATTGAAGTCCGGCGCGATCCGCAGGATCGCAACGCGCTGGTGGAGATGCTGGCCTACAGGGCACTGCCATGAAACGCGGTTCGCAATGCGGTTTTACGCTGGTGGAAATGCTGCTGGCCATCGCCCTGTTCGCCATGCTGTCGCTCACCGCGCTGGCGGTCTTTAGGGGCGTGCTGAAAAGCGATGAAATCACCCGGCGCAAATCGACGCAGCTGACCCAGCTGCAACGGGCGCTGGCGATCGTCGAACGCGATTTCACTCATGCGCAGGCGCGGGCGCCGATTGGCGATAAGCGCTTGCCGGCGGTGCCGGAGTTCGCGGTGCGGCAGACGGTGGGCGAGGACGCGGATATACAGCTGCTGCTGATCCGAAACGGCTGGCCGAATCCACACGCTCGGCTGCCGCGCGCCACGCTGGAGCGGGTGGTGTATCGCTACCGGCAGGGGCGGCTCGAGCGTCTCAGCTATCCGAGTTTGGACAGCCCGCAGGCGGCGGCGCGCAGCGTGCTGCTGCTGCCGGAGGTGACGCGGTTCCGCCTGCGTTTTTACCTGCAGGGCGAATGGTTGACGGCCTGGCGCGCCGGCGGGCTGCTGCCGCAGGCGGTGGAGATCGTCGTCGAAACCCCCGCGCTGGGGGAGGTGCGCCGCATCGTCACGGTGCCCGCCGCGAGGCCATCATGAAAAAACAACGCGGTATGGCGCTGTTGATGGTGCTGCTGCTGATGTCGCTGATGGCGATCGTGGCGATCAATATCAACGACAACTGGCAGCGTTCGCTGGCGCGCACCCAGTCTCAACAGGATCGGCTGAAGGCCAAATGGCTGCTGCTGGGCGGGGAGATCTACGCCCAACAGCGATTGCGGCAGGCGGGAGAGAAGCGCAAGGCTTGGGGAGCATCAGGAGCGGCGTTCAGGATGCGTACCGAAGAGGGGGAGGTGGCGATACGCCTGCGCCGCGTCGATGCCTGTTTCAACCTAAACGCCCTGATCCGCGCCGCCGGCCCAACGGAGGCCGGGGATAGCGAGGGGGTTCCCCCCAATAAGGAGAGGCGGATATTCATGCTGTTACTGAACAACCTGGGGATCGCCGACGCGCAGGCGGGCGCGATTGCCGAGGCCATCGCCGCCAGGGGCGATGACGAGGGGTATCTGATGGGGAATGTCAGCGAACTGCGGGAGCTGGCCGGCATCGATCGTGAGCTTTACCTGCGCCTGGCACCGCAGCTTTGTGCGGCGCCGGATGCCGAACTGCGCATCAACCCGGATGCCGTGAGCGAGGCGCAATTACCGCTGCTGCGGGCGATGCTGATGAACGCCCTGAGCGATGAACGGCTGCGGGAGCTGCTGGCGGCCCGTCCGCCGCAGGGCTGGCAGACGCTGGCGTTTTTGTCGCAGGAAAAAGCGCTGCAAGACTTGGGTGACGACGATCTCGGCGAGCGATTGACGTTCGACGATAGCCGCTGGATTGCGCAGCTGCAGCTGACGCTGAACGACGGGCGCTATCGGCTCGTCAGCGCGTTGCAACCGGGCCAGTCAGGCGTCACGGTCAGCGGACGCCTGTTCGACAGAGGGGAGGGGTAAAGGGTGGCGAATACAATCCTGCTTATCGCGCTGAGCGAGGACTTGATGGCCGATGTGCGCTGGGGCCGCGTCGGCGAGACGAGTTGCCGTTTCGCCGCCCACCTCGATCTGACCGAAGGCGGCGGCGAGTTGGCGGCCATGGCGCAGGGCAGCCGCGTCGTGGTGTTGGTGCCTGCCCGTCATGTGGCGCTGAGGCAAACGACATTCCAGGGCAAGGCCCGGCAGGCGACGCCGTTGGCGCTGGCCTACGCCCATGAGGCCGGGTTGTTGGCCGATGCCGAGCAGATGCACTGGGCGGTGCTGGACAAGGCGCAGCGCGATTTCACCCTCGCCGGCGTCGCGTTGACGCAGATGCAGGAATGGGTCGAGCGCCTGAGCGCCAGCGGCATTCGCGCCGATAAAATGCTGCCCGACGTGCTGGCATTGCCGCTGCCCGGTCAATGCAGCGCGCTGCATTGGCGCAACCACTGGTTGATCCGAACGGGAAACGGGCAGGGAATGCAGCTGCCCGACGCCTGGCTGGGCTGCGCTTCACTGCCGACGCCGGACTGGTGTCTGCACCGCGGCGGGGAGGTTCCGGCGGGCTGGGAAGCGGCGCGCATTGACGAGGATCCGCTCTGGCGACTGGCGGAAGAGGCCTGGAACAGTACATTCACGCTGCTGCAGGGACGTTTCAAACCGAGCGTACGCTGGCCGCGCCGCCTGCCCGACAAGACCGCCTGCGCGCTGCTGTTGCTCAGCGGTTCGCTGCTGGTGGGCGGTTTGCACCACCAACAGATGGCCCGGCAGAGCGAGAGCCAGATTGCGGCGCTCTCACGGCACCTGCTGCCGGGCCAGGCCGCGTCGGCGTTTGCCGAGCAGGCGGTGAAAGCGCGGGTGCGGCGTATGCAGGATGCCCTGAATGCGCCGCAGCTGTTCAGGCTGTTGCCCTACGCGGCCGGGGCGCTCGCGTTATGGGCGCCCCAGCAGCTGCAGGCGCTGGCTTTCGACGCCGCCGACGATCGTCTGGTGGTGACGGTGAACAGAAACGACGTGCCGCTGCCGGCGCCGGTTAACGACGGCGAGGTCAGCATGGCGTTCAGCGAAGGCGGTGCGTCCAACCAGGCGATCCTGACGGTGAGAGGTGAGCGATGAATATCGGGTGGCGCGATAAGGCGTTGCGGCGGGCGGTGCTGTTAAGCCTGTTGCTGCTGGCAGCCTGCGGCTACTGCCTGTATCAGTTTTCACAGGCGCAGAAAAGCGCACAGCGCCTGGCCGCGTTGCAGGGGCAGGCACGCGTCATCCAGCAACTGCAGGCGCGCTTGCCGCCGGATGCCGCTGCGCGCGAGCAACTGCCGGAGCGGCTGCGGCAGAGCGCGCAGGCGTTCCGCATCCCCATCATCGCCCTGACGGAAAGTGATGCGCAGATGCAGGTGGGGCTGCCGCCCGTGCCGTTTGAAAGCCTGCTGTCGTGGCTGGCCGCCCTGCAGCGTGAGTATGGCATCCGCGTGCTGGCGCTCGCCGTGGAGCGCGCGGAGCAGGCGCCGGGCGTAGTGCAGGTCAACCTGCTGCGGGTAACGACGCAGCCGTCGATGTAACCAACGCGAAAGAATCATCAGGGATCAGAAAAAATCATGCTATTTGCTATAAATGCGGCGGCAGATGAACACTGGCTGTTATTTAGCGCCGTGTTGAGTTTGTGCGTCGGTAGTTTTATTAACGTAGTCGTTTATCGGCTGCCCATTATGCTTGAGCGCGAAATGGAAACGGCGCAGGCCGAGCGGTTCGATCTCTTTTGGCCGCGTTCATTCTGTCCGTCATGCACAAAAAAATTATCGGCGTTCGATAATATTCCTTTATTAAGTTGGCTGCTGTTGCGTGGCCGCTGTCGTTATTGCCGCCGTCCTATTGCCGTGCGTTATCCACTGCTGGAATTATTTCTGATGCTGATGGGGATAACGCTGGCCTGGCGGCTCGGCATCGGGGTGGATTGGTTTTTCATGCTGGCGTTGGTTGCGCTGTTGCTGGCGTTGGCGGCGATCGACAGCCAATGTCAGCTGCTGCCGGATTGCCTGACGCTATCGCTGCTGTGGATCGGCTTACTGTGGCATTGCCTGGCGCACCCGGCCTTTTTGCCGGCGGCGGTCATTGGCGCGATGGCGGGCTATCTGGCGCTCTGGCTATTGTATTGGGGATTTCGTTTGGCGACCGGCCGCGAGGGGCTGGGATACGGCGATTTCAAACTGTTGGCGGCGCTTGGCGCCTGGGGCGGCTATGCCGCTTTGCCGTCGATCCTGCTGTTCGCCTCCGCCGGCAGCCTGCTGTGGCTGTTGCTGCGCGCGTGGCGCGGCGGCGATGCGGCCCAACCCCTGCCCTTCGGGCCGGGGTTGGCGACGGCGGGTGCCGGCGCGGTGGCCTGTCAGTGGCTTGCGCTGCCGATAGGGGGCTAACGCAGCTGGGCTAAAAAAGGCGCCAGCGAGCGGTTGAGTCCACGGCACTTTTCCTGCAGCGGCGTGGCGTCGGCCTCCAGCTGCGCGGCGACGTGTTTACCCGCCGCAAGCAGTTGGGCGCGATTGAGCGCCGGCGTCCAATCTTTTTCCTTCGCTTCCTGCAGCGCCGCCGCCGCGAGCTTATCGCCGGCCGGAATATCGGCGCGGTTGCACCTGTCTCTTAGAAATTGACCGGCGCCGACCAGCGACGACAGCTGGTCGCGTTGGGTGGCGGCGTCAGGAGCCGATTTGGCGACGTGCTGGCAGCCGGATAACAGCAGGGATGCCACGATCGCTGCGGCAATATTTTTCAATGTCACGTTATTTTCTCTGCGGTGTTGGTACGGTGTATTTATTTTCTTGCTCGGTGCTACGGTATTTCACGCTTTCCGGATTATTTTAAACGTTTGTCATGCCATTTAATATCATGACGATATTAGGTTTTATTATTTTAATGCATTCTAAGTGCCGGGCGTTCAGGGCTTCTACTTATTATTCCTCTCGCGGTATCGCCGCATCTCTTTGAGTTTCTTCTCACTCAGTTGGAATCCAATAAATTTAACTGGAGTCGTAATGAAATTATCCAAAATCGCCCTGATGATGGCAACGCTCGCGGCCTCCTCGGCCGCCTGGTCGCACGGTTATATCGAAGTGCCCGAGAGCCGCGCCTACAAGTGCAAGCTGGGCAGCAACACCGACTGCGGCCGGGCGCAGTGGGAACCGCAGAGCGTCGAGCAGGTTTCCGGCTTCCCTGGCGGCGCGACGCCGCTCGACGGCCAGCTGGCCAGCGGCGGGGTGAACGGCTTCGAGTCGTTGGATCGCCAGGGCGTCAACGTCTGGGCGTTGAATACCATGAAGCCGGGGCCACAGACGTTCACCTGGTACCACACCGCCAAGCACAAAACCAATAACTGGCGTTACTACATCACCAAACAGGACTGGGATGTGAACAAGCCGCTGTCGCGCGAGGCCTTCGAAAAAGAGCCGTTCTGCGAGATTGATGGCCATGCCAAGCCGCCAAAAGATCGCGAAGTGCACCAGTGCGTGGTGCCGGAGAGAACCGGCTATCAGGTGATTTACGGCGTGTGGGAAATCAATGACACGGTAAACAGTTTCTATCAGGTGGTTGACGTTAACTTCGAAGACGACGGCGTCGTGTCGGAATGGCGCAAGCAGCTGCAAGGTTCCCTCACCGGTAAAAACCTGCAGGTTGGCGACAAGGTGATCGCCCGCTTCTTCGATGCGGACGGTGAAGTGCTGACGATGAAAACCGAACTGGCGATCGACAGTGAGACGCTGACCGACAAAAACCGCTGGGGTCACGCGCTGGCCAGCAAGATCAACGCCGAACAGAAAGCGGTGCGTGCCGGGGTGAAAGACGGCAAAGGCAACGTCAATCCGGTATTCGGCAACAACGCGGTCTACGCCAAGCAGGGCAGCACGATGAAGAGCGTGGTGATTTCCTATGAGGAAGAAACGCCGGCTATCACCGAAGAGATCCGCATCGGCAACCTGTCCAGCACCAAAATCAAGGACGGCAAAGCTCAGCTGACCTTCAATGCCGAGGTCAAAGGCAAACTGACGGTTGAAGCGCGCGTTTACGACCACGGCCAGACGGAGAAAGGCTATGTGAAAGCGACGCTGGAAGACGCCAGCCAGCCGCTGACTATGGCGCTGAGCAACGTCAGCGAAGGCCACCACATGCTGAAAGTGATCGCCAGCAACGACAACGGGCAGAGCATTCAACCAGATATCGAAAACTTCAACCTGGAAGCGGAATCCACCGGCGGTGGCGGCGGCAACGGCGACTATAACTTCGTCTTCCCGAACGCGCTGAGTAAATACACTGCCGGCACCACGGTGCTGCAACCGAAAGACGGCAAGGTATATCAGTGCAAACCTTTCCCTTACAGCGGTTACTGCATGCAGTGGAACAGCGGCGCGACTCACTTTGAGCCGGGCGTGGGTTCCAACTGGCAGGATGCCTGGGTCGTGAAAAAGTAAGCGTAAATCGGATAGCCAAGCGGCCAGCGATGGCCGCTTTTAAAGGAGTTTTATGTCACACGAACCTGCCCGTTACGATCTTTTCAGTCGGTTACTGCATTGGGGCATTGCCGCCGTGATGATCTACGTAATGATCGTTGGTTATTCACTGCATTTTATGACGGATGCACGCATCTTCGCCTTTTTCTCCGTGACCAATATGTCGCTGGCCTTGGTGCTGACACCGCTGATGGCGGCGCGCTTTATCTGGCGTTTTTTCCGGCCTAAGGTGCCCTATGGCGATATGCTGCAAGGGCACGAGAAGGGATTGGTGCATTTGCTGCACGAAATATTCTACCTGCTGATTTTCGTGGTGCTGCTCAGTGGATTCCTTATGCTGGAGCACGGCTTTGCCGTTTTCGGTGCGATCGACTTCCCTCGCCCGATAGCAAATCTCGACGTTAACCGCTTCTTTTTCGCCGTGCACCGTTATTCGTGCATCGCGCTGTCGGCCATGGTCGTGCTGCACATAGCGGCGGTGATTAAACACCACTGCTTCGCCGGGCAGGCGATTTTGCGCCGCATGCTCTGATTTTACGGGGCGATCACGCCGCCCGGCGAGGCAGTGCGGCGGCGTGGCCGCGAAGGTAATAGGGAAGAGCGACGGCATGACCGTGACGCGTGTGGCCGATAAGCAGGGAGTGCGAGAGACAGCACGCGTTAATCGCGTTAAGGCGTAATACCCCGGACAGGAACAGAGAATTGTTTCTATTTATTATTAACGATAAAAATGAACGTAATTAACATTTCATTGTCAATAGGAAAAATACGTATTCAGTTTGAACATTGAAGCCGATAAAAGCATCGGCTCAACGCGTTGGGGGATGATTATCTGACATATTTCCAAACGGAGGTGGGGATTTTGTCATACAGTTTGTTCATGGTGAGCTCCGCCAGACGGTGATCGGCCGCTGAGTAAAACAGCTCCAGTTCATCATCGGAAAGCTCGTACTTATTTTTCTCAATAACACGTTCGAGAGTATCAATCGTGGTGCATTTACGTAAACGCATCAGATAGTCGGTTTTAGTCATGGTGGCCTTTAGTTTAATAACCGTAAAATAGCTCGGGAATAATTATCCCCTAAGTTTTCATTGTCGTACAGATGTCCTCTCCTGAGAACATTCTGAATAATCTCGCCTTGGTTTTTTGCCAGCGGCGCAGGTCGGAATCATTGATACCGTAGCTGCTGAACAGCGTATAGGTATCGTCGAGATATTCTTCGACTAACTCCGACAGGTCTGATTCGTCCATGTATTTAATTTTATAACTCATCACAAACGAAGCGATATGTTCGATCAACTCATTAAGCTGCAGGTTGACGGAGGACGTCGGATCGTTGACCCACCCATGGTGACTGTCTCCCAGGGTAGCGATACCTTCATCATACAAATTTTCGCACAAGAATTTGAGCTGAGCAATGTCGTGTCGCTTAGGCGAATACTCATCCATATCATCCCCTCCGTAAGTCTTAATTGCGGTGTGATAACACTATGTGAGTAAGCTGATTTACATCATGGACGGAGGCAGCTTAACGGTGGTTAAATAAACTTCCCGTAAAATGAATATAAATCATTTTTTCGCGTTTGGCCTGCAGTTATTACGTAAACTTACAATTCATCCGCAGTTGATGGCCGTGAGTTATCAATGATGTCGAAGATTAAACCCCGCTCCGTCACTCGGAACCGTACGCTGTCGTTGATGATATCTTCGCTGTTGATATCCAGACAGGCATTAAAAATGCCCCACTTATAGCGATAACTCATTGAATAATCGCCGTCACCTTGTCGTACTATATCAAGTATTTCTAATGAATCTTCGGCATAGCGTGCGCTTTCAGAATAAAAACTCAGTCCGCTGGTCAGCGCCGGCACTAACTCCGCTATATTGTCATTAATCACTTTCTTTAATTTTTTAACAGAAAGTGCGTTGACGTCCAGGCTACAGGCAAGGGTAACAAGCATTAATCTCGGCCAACAGCAATGTTATCTGCTTATCTTACTCCTTTTTCACTCACGCCGGTAAATTTTTCGATTTACCGCTGTTCTTTACCTTATGCCAACATTTCAACCGAATGGGAATATCCCTGGATTTGATAAGGAGGCTGCGGGGGAAGCGCCGCTGCGCGAAGGACTGTTACGTTCCGTTGCATTATTGTCGCGCCATAGCTTGAGATGTGGTAGTGGGTGTGATGTTATATTATAACTATTAACCCATCATTTTGGTCACCACATTGACTCCCTCTTCACAACATGACGCCGCGCCGTCACTGAATTCGTTGTTTACCACCTCCGCCGCCGCGCGCTGTGCGGGGGCCGTTGCGCTGCTGGCCCTGCTGTGGCTCGGCATCTTCTGGGCGGTATCGCTGCCATGATCTCCTTGCGCCAACTGGCGATAGGCTATGGCGTCACGCCGCTTTTCCCGCCGCTGAGCGGGCAGTTCAGCGCCGGTTCGTTAACCGCGGTGGTGGGCGTCAACGGGGCCGGGAAATCGACGTTGCTGAAAACGCTCGCCGGATTGTTGCCGCCGCTGGGCGGCAGTCTGAGTTTTAGCGGCGGCAAGCCACCGCGCAGGGCTTATCTACCGCAGCAGGCCGAGTTGGATCGGCAATTCCCGATCGCGGTAAGCGATCTGGTGGCGATGGGCTGTTGGCCGCAAAGCGGCATGTTCGGTGGCATGAACAGGCGCGCGGCAAGCCAGGTCAATGAGGCGCTGGCGAACGTTGGCATGAGCGCGCTGGCGCGCAGCCCGGTGGGCGAACTGTCCGGCGGCCAGCTGCAGCGGGTGCTGTTTGCGCGCCTGCTGGTTCAACCGGCGCCGCTGATTTTGCTGGATGAACCTTTCACCGGCATCGACAGCGCCACCACGCAGATCCTGCTGCAGGCGATCGCGCAACTGCATCGGCAGGGGAAAACGGTGATCGCCGTGCTGCACGATATGTCGATGGTCGCCGAGCATTTTCCACAGGTGCTGTTGCTGACGCCGCAGGCTTGCCACTGGGGCGCGGCCGAGCGGGTATTGGAACAGGTGCCGAGGTATCACGCCGCCGAACGGCAGCCGGATCTGCGGGCGGTGGCGCCATGATGCTGTGGCATGGGCTTATCGATCCTTTCCTCTATTTCGGTTTTATGCGCCGCGCGCTCATGGCGTGCCTGGCGTTGTCGCTCAGCGCCGCCCCGCTGGGCGTGTTTTTGCTGCTGCGCCGCATGAGCCTGGTGGGGGATGCCTTGTCCCACGCGGTGTTGCCGGGCGCGGCGATCGGCTATCTGATCTCCGGTATGTCGCTGGTGGCGATGGGGGTGGGCGGCTTTATCGCCGGGCTGGCGGTGGCGATGCTGTCCGGCCTGGTGAGCCGCCGCACGCCGCTGAAAGAGGACGCCAGTTTCGCCGGGTTCTATCTGGGCTCACTGGCGCTGGGGGTCACGCTGGTCTCGCTGCGCGGCTCCAGCGTGGATCTGCTGCACGTGCTGTTCGGTTCGATCCTGGCGGTGGATGCGCAGGCGATGCTGATGGTCGGAGCGATCGCCTCGGTTTCGCTGCTGGCGCTGGCGGCGCTGTACCGTGCATTGGTGATCGAGTCCTTCGACGTCACGTTCCTGCGCGTCAACGCGCCGCGCCGGTTGGCGCTGATCCACGGCCTGTTTCTGGCGCTGGTGGTGGTCAATCTGGTGGCGGGATTCCAGATCCTCGGCACCCTGATGTCGGTGGGGCTGATGATGCTGCCCGCCGCCAGCGCGCGCTTCTGGGCGCGCAATCTGCCGCAGACGCTGGCGACGGCGATGGGCATCGGCGCGCTTTCCAGCCTGATTGGGTTGGTGTGGTCCTATTACGCTTCGCTGCCCGCCGGCCCGGCGATCGTGCTCAGCGCCAGCGTCATCTTTTTCGTCTCGATCCTGTTTGGAACGCGCGGAGGCATTTACGCCTTCGCGCGCCGTTGAGAAGTGCCATTTGCAAGGAGAAAGTATGAAACGTTTACCTATATCGCTGGCGGTCGCTGCGCTGCTGGCCAGCCCATTGGCGATGGCGAAGACCGTCGACGCCGTCGCCAGCTTTTCCATTCTGGGCGATATCGTCAAACAGGTGGGGGGCGATCACGTCAAGGTCAGCACGCTGGTGGGGCCGGATGGCGATCCGCACAGTTTCGAGCCTTCGCCGCAGGACGGCAAAAAGTTGGCTCAGGCTGATGTGGTATTCGTCAGCGGACTGGGGCTGGAAGGGTGGATCGATCGCCTGGTCAGCGCTTCGGGTTATAAAGGGCAGGTGATCACCGCTTCACAGGGCATCAGCACCCGCCAGATGGAGGAGGAGGGCAAAGCGATTACCGATCCTCACGCCTGGAACAGCATGAAAAACGGCGTGCAGTACGCCACCAACGTGATGAACGCCCTGATTGCCGCCGATCCCGAGGATGCCAACTATTTTCGCCAGCGCGGTGCCGAATACATTCAGCAACTGCAAAAGCTGGACCTGTGGGCCAAAACCCAGTTCGCCGCAGTGCCGCCACAGAAACGTAAAGTGCTGACCAGCCATGATGCTTTTGGTTACTTTGGGCAAGAGTATGGCGTCACTTTCCTTGCCCCGGTCGGATTTTCCACCGAGGCCGAAGCCAGCGCCAGCGACGTGGCCGGCCTGATCAAGCAAATCAAACAGGAAAAGGTCAACGCTTACTTTATCGAGAATCAGACCGATCCGCGGTTGGTGAAACAGATTGCCGCCGCCACCGGCGCCAAGGCGGGCGGCGAGCTGTACCCTGAAGCGCTCTCCCGTACGGGCGGCCCGGCGGCCACCTATGAACAGGCGTTCAAACACAATGTCGACGCGCTGCTGAGCAGCATGAAGTAACCTCTGCCCCCGCCTGCCGGCGGGGGACAGCTTGCAGGCACTTTCTCGCCATAAAAAAAGCCCCGTTGAGCAGCAACGGGGCTTTGCGACAGATGACTCTGGGGAGTTAACGCTTTTTCTTACGTCCCTGTACCGCTTTGAATCGCGGATTGCTTTTACAGATCACATAGATGCGGCCACGACGACGCACGACTTTGCAATCCGGGTGGCGATTTTTCGCCGAACGCAATGAACTCAATACCTGCATGGGATTTCCTTGTTACTTATTGCCGATAAAGCGGCCAAAGCGCTGCTGGAAGCGCGCCGTGCTGCCTTCTTTGGAATAGTCTTTCTGCTTGCCGGTGTAGTACGGATGCGAAGCGGAAGAGACGTCGAGGGTGACATACGGCCAGCTTTCGCCGTCCAGCTCGATGGTGCGATCGGTTTTGATGGTCGATCCCACTTTAAAGTAGGCGTTGGCGCTGACGTCGTGGAAGACCACGGTGCGGTAATCGGGATGGATGCCGGGTTTCATAATGGCTCTCTCGTGTAATGTTATACTATAACAATAATTATGCGCCGACCCGGCGTCGCGATCAAGCGTAAATTGCGCCCACAAGTGAATTAATGAGAACGGTTTGCATTAAGCAACTGAAGCAAAAGAAAAAGGCCGCATGTGCGGCCTTTTCGATTATCGGGTGGAGCTCATATCACTGAGCGATCAGTGGTGCTCTACCGGATGGCTGTGTTCCAGGTCTTCGTTCTTCTTGCTGAAGCGGCGGCGAACCACCACGAAGAACACCGGTACGAAGAAGATCGCCAAGACGGTGGCGGTGATCATCCCGCCCATTACGCCGGTACCTACCGCGTTCTGTGCGCCGGAGCCCGCACCGCTGCTGATAACCAGCGGCAGAACCCCGAGGATGAAGGCCAGAGACGTCATCAGGATTGGACGCAGACGCATACGCACCGCTTCCAACGTCGCTTCGATCAGGCCTTTGCCTTCTTTCTCCATCAGATCCTTGGCGAATTCCACGATCAAGATGGCGTTCTTCGCCGATAGACCGATGGTGGTCAGCAGCCCCACCTGGAAGTACACGTCGTTGTTCATGCCGCGCATCGTCGCGGCCAGCAACGCACCGATAACCCCCAGCGGCAATACCAGCATGACCGAGAACGGCACGGACCAGCTTTCATACAGCGCCGCCAGACACAGGAACACCACCAGAATCGAGATGGCGTACAGCGCCGGCGCCTGGTTGCCCGACAGACGTTCCTGATAGGACATGCCGGTCCAGTCGTAACCGATGCCGCTTGGCAGTTTGGACGCCAACTGTTCCATCAGGTTCATCGCTTCACCGGTACTCTTGCCCGGTGCAGCCTGGCCCAGAATTTCCATCGACGGCAAGCCGTTATAGCGTTCCAGGCGCGGTGAGCCATATTCCCATTTCGCCGAAGAGAAGGCGGAGAATGGCACCATTTGGCCGCTTGTACCGCGCACGTACCACTTGTTGATGTCTTCCGGCAGCATACGGAACGGCGCGTCGGCCTGTACGTATACCTTCTTCACACGACCGCGGTCGATGAAGTCGTTGACGTACGAGCCGCCCAGCGCGGTGCTCAGCGTGCTGTTGATGGTGGTGATGCTGACGCCCAGCGCCTTGGCTTTCTCCTGATCGACGATCAGTTTGAACTGCGGCGTATCTTCCAGGCCGTTCGGGCGCACGCCCACCAGCACGTCCGGATGTTGAGCAACCATGCCCAACAGCTGGTTACGCGCTTCGGTCAGTTTCTCGTGCCCCAGGCCGCCCTGGTCAATCAGCTCGAAGTCGAAGCCGGTTGCGGTACCGAGTTCGATGATCGCCGGCAGGTTGAACGGGAATACCAGGCCTTCTTTAATCTGCGAGAATGCGCCCATGGCGCGACCCGCAATCGCTTCGACCTTGTTCTCGCTCCCTGGACGCTCGCCCCAGTCTTTCAGGCTGACGAATGCCAGGCCGTTGTTCTGGCCGTTACCGTTGAAGCCGAAGCCCGCGACGGTAAACACCGAAACCACGTTGTCCTTTTCCTTGTTCAGGAAGTAGTCGGAGACTTCTTCCAGCACTTTGTTGGTGCGGGACTCGGTGGCGCCGGCAGGCAGCTGCACCATGGTCAACAGGATGCCCTGATCTTCGTCCGGCAGGAACGAGGAAGGCAGGCGCAGGAACAGCAGGCCCATGCCAACCACGATCAGCAGGTAGATGATCAGATAGCGGCCGGTGCTGCGCAGGATGTTGCCCACGCTGTCGGTATAGTGATGCGTGCTTTTCTCGAACATGCGGTTAAACCAGCCGAAGAAGCCTGTTTTAACCCCGTGATCGCCTTTCGGGATCGGTTTGAGCATGGTGGCGCACAGCGCCGGCGTCAGGATCAAGGCCACCAGCACCGACAGCGCCATCGCGGACACGATGGTGATCGAGAACTGGCGATAGATGGCGCCGGTTGAACCGCCGAAGAACGCCATCGGCACGAATACCGCCGACAGCACCATGGCGATACCCACCAGCGCGCCCTGAATCTGGCCCATCGATTTACGGGTAGCTTCTTTCGGCGGCAGCCCCTCTTCGGCCATGACGCGCTCGACGTTTTCCACCACCACGATGGCGTCATCCACCAGCAGGCCGATCGCCAACACCATGCCGAACATCGTCAGGGTGTTTATCGAGAAGCCGAACGCCGCGAGTATCGCAAAGGTCCCCAGCAGCACCACCGGCACCGCGATGGTTGGGATCAGCGTCGCGCGGAAGTTCTGCAGGAACAGATACATCACCAGGAATACCAGGATGATGGCTTCGATCAGCGTTTTCACCACTTCGTTGATGGAGATCTTAACGAACGGGGTGGTGTCGTACGGATAAACCACTTTCATCCCTTGCGGGAAGAATGGCGTCATCTTGGCCAGCTCGTCTTTCACACCTTTGGCGGTGTTCAAGGCGTTGGCGCCGGTTGCCAGTTTGATACCCAGACCGGCGGCAGGCTTACCGTTATAGCGAGCGGTAACGGCATAGCTTTCCGCGCCGCGCTCGATGTGAGCGACGTCGCGCAGGCGTACCTGGGAACCGTCGGTATTCACCTTCAGCAGGATCTTGCCGAACTCTTCCGGCGAAGTCAGACGGGTCTGCGCGATGATCGAGGCGTTCAACTGCTGCCCCGGTACCGGCGGCAGGCCGCCCAGCTGGCCTGCGGCGATCTGGTTGTTCTGCTCGGTGATGGCGGAGGTCACGTCCGTGGTCGTCAGCTGGTAGTTGTTCAGCTTGTTCGGATCCAGCCAGATACGCATCGCGTACTGGGCACCGAACAGCTGCACTTCACCCACGCCGGACGAACGGCTGATCGGATCCTTGATGTTGGACGCAACGTAGTCCGCAATATCGTCCTGAGTCATGTTCGGATCGTCGGAAACGAAGCCGGCCACCATCAGGAAGCTGCTGCTGGATTTTTCTACTTTCAGGCCCTGTTGCTGAACTTCTTGCGGCAGCAACGGGGTGGCCAACGACAGTTTGTTCTGGACCTGAACCTGCGCGATGTCAGGATCGGTGCCGGATTCAAACGTCAGGGTAATGGTGACGCTACCAGAGGAATCACTGGTGGAGGACATGTACATCAGGTTATCGATACCGTTCATGTTCTGTTCGATAATCTGCGTGACGGTATCCTGCACCGTTTTGGCATCTGCGCCCGGGTAGTTGGCGGAAATACTCACCGCCGGCGGTGCAATAGTGGGATACTGCGCAATAGGCAGTTTCATTATTGCAAGCACCCCCGCCAACATGACGATGATGGCGATTACCCAGGCGAAAATTGGGCGGTCTATAAAGAACTTAGCCATGTATTACAGGCTCCTTTTTATGACTTCTGCGCTTCAGACTGCGGCTGTTTTTGCGCCTGAGTGTCAACTTCCTGCACTTTTACCTGCGCGCCCGGATGCACTTTCATCAGGCCGGAGACGATCACGCGATCGCCGGCTTTCAGGCCATCGGTAACCAGCCATTTGTCGCCAATCGCCTGGTCCGCCTTCAGCGTGCGCAGCTCAACTTTGTCGTCTGCCCCTACCACCAACGCCGTCGCTTCGCCGCGCGGGTTGCGGGTGACGCCTTGCTGAGGCACCAGCAGCGCATCGCTGCGCACGCCTTCGTCCAGACGGGCGCGCACGAACATGCCCGGCAGCAGCGTATCGTTCGGGTTAGGGAACAGGGCGCGAATGGTGATGGAGCCGGTGGTCTCGTCGACGGTGACGTCGGAGAATTCCAGCGTGCCTTCCTGTGCGTATTCGGTGCCGTTTTCCAGCAGCAGTTTCACTTTAGCCTTGCCGTTTTCCTGCTTCAGCGCGCCGCTGGCCAACTCTTGCTTCAGGCGCAGGAAGTCGGTGCTCGACTGGGTGACGTCGACATACATCGGATCCAGCTGCTGCACGGTGGACAGGGCGGTCGCCTGGCCGTTGCTGACCAGCGCGCCTTCGGTCACGGCGGACTTGCCGATGCGGCCGGAGATCGGGGAGGTCACCTTGGTGTACGCCAGGTTGATGCGCGCGGTTTCCACGGCGGCCTTGGCGGCCACCACGGCGGCATCCGCCTGCTGCAGGGTGGAGACGGCGTTGTCGTAGTCCTGCTTGCTGATGTAGCTGGTACCCAGCAATGGCTTGTAGCGGTTTACCGTCACGCGTGCGATGGAAGCGCTGGCCTGTGCTTTGGCCAAATCGCCTTTCGCGCTGTCGTAGCTGGCTTGATAGGTGGCGGGATCGATTTGGTACAGAGACGTCCCGGCCTTGATATCGCTGCCTTCAACGAAGTTGCGCTTCAGGATGATGCCGCTGACCTGAGGGCGAACTTCGGCGATACGATACGCAGCGGTGCGGCCAGGAAGATCGGTAGTGATGTTGAGAGGCTCGGCCTTCAAGGTGACTACGCCCACTTCAGGCGCCTGTTGTTGGGCGCCTTGCTGTTGGGTTTCTTTATCGTTACATCCTGTTAGCACTAAGCTGCCTGAAAGCATCAGAACGGCCGCCAGAGGCGTTAACCCTCTGTTTTTGTTCATAGAAAAACCTCAAGTGTCCGATTTCAAAATGATCAATGGATCACAAGCTTTAAAACCCATTGCTGCGTTAATTATATGTGCGTGCTATGGTACATACATTCGCGAATGTATGTAAATCACACTCCCCCTAAATAACAATGCCATGGCACGAAAAACCAAACAGCAGGCGCAAGAAACCCGACAGCAAATCCTTGATGCTGCGGTGAGAGAGTTCTCTGAACGTGGCGTTGCTGCAACGTCACTGACAGATATTGCCACCGCTGCCGGGGTTACGCGTGGAGCCATTTACTGGCACTTCAAGAATAAGGTAGACCTGTTTAATGAAGTTTGGGAATCTACCGAGCCGAAAATTGACCAGCTCGAAACAGAGTATCAGGCAAAGTTTCCCGATAATCCACTGCGGGTTATCCGAGAAATTCTGATTTACATTCTGACGTCTACGGTTGAAGACGGCCGTAGGCGGGCGTTGATGGAAATTATATTCCACAAATGCGAGTTTGTCGGTGAAATGATGCCGCTGCTGGATTCGCGCAAGGTGCTGTACCTCGCCGGCTACGAACGCATTGAAGCGGTGCTGTATAACTGCATTCACCACGGGCAATTACCCGCCGATTTACATACCCGCCGCGCGGCGATCATCCTGCGCGGTTATATTACCGGCCTGATGGAAAACTGGCTGTTTATGCCGGAAAGTTTCGATCTGCGGGCCGAAGCCGAAGCGCTGGTGGACGCGTTTTTGGAAATGCTGCAGTTTTGCCCCACCTTGCGCCTCAAACCCGACGCGGCGACGTCTGACGCCGACCGCCTTCCTTTATAAGGAGAGATTTCATGTCATCCATCGTTCTCATCGCCAATGGCGCCGCCTATGGCCATGAATCCTTGTTCAATGCGCTGCGGTTGGCCATCGCCATGAAAGAGCAGCAGAGCAGTCTCGACCTGCGGCTATTTCTGATGTCCGATGCGGTGGTGGCCGGGCTGGCCGGGCAGCAGCCGCACGAGGGATACCACCTGCAGCAGATGCTGGAGATCCTCACCGCGCAGCAGGTGCCGGTCAAGCTGTGCAAGACCTGTGCCGACGCGCGCGGCGTCAGCCGCTTGCCGCTGGCGGACGGCGTGGCGATCGGTACGTTGGTCGAGCTGGCGCAGTGGACGCTGGCGGCGGAAAAAGTGCTGACTTTCTGATTCCGCTGCAACGGGCCATCAGCTGCAACGCTTTTGTTGTTCGTTGCCCGCCGGCGGCCGTGACACTCTTCAGGCTTCTTAACCGATCCGAAGCTAAATCATGCAGCGCTGATTGATTTTGCCTTCTCTGGCGCCGCTCACGTTTGTCGATGCATCGCCGCCGCGACACGCTTTTTTTTCCTTGTTTATTTGCGCGCTCAGCTCGCCGGACGAAGGCGGCCAGACGGCGGGCTGATGAGCGTTGAAAGACGAAAGGGACAGCGGCGCTGTCCCTGATTACTGTCCGGCAGGCAGATAGGGAGAGGTGACGCCGGCGCGCTGCAGTTTTTCCTGATAATCCC
The DNA here is from genome assembly GCF_029962605.1 of Serratia sarumanii. Classification (NCBI taxonomy): domain Bacteria; kingdom Pseudomonadati; phylum Pseudomonadota; class Gammaproteobacteria; order Enterobacterales; family Yersiniaceae; genus Serratia; species Serratia sarumanii. Next base: position 1,096,515 of record NZ_CP124750.1, read on the forward strand.
GTTTGACGATATCCAGCGCCGCCAGCGCGGTGGCCGGATCGATCTCGTTGCATTCCAGCAGGTAAATTAAGTCTACCGCCAGCTGCAGTTCGGGTGAGGCGTTTTCCAGAGACATAGCACCTGCGCTTAATTAATGAAATGAATAACTCGCGTACCGGCAGAGTATAGTGAACCCGGCGCGCAACCGGGAATAATCATTAAAATATTGTGATAAATCTTCAAAAACCGTTTTCTTTGCGCTCGATATTGCGCTCGATGCGCGCCAGCGCCTGGCGGCAGCGCATCAGGCGCCCCTCCAGCGCCGCCAGCTCGTGCTGCAGCTTTTGCTGCGCCGCCAGCGTGGTCTGGCGGCCGAGCAGGCTTTCCCGATCCTGAATCATGGCGATCAGCCGGCGTTCGTAGTCCTGATGCTCGGCCAGCTTGTGGTACAGATCGGCCTCGGGGGCTTCTTTCGGCTGGTTCTTGCGCCGCAGCGCCTGGGTGGCCAACTCGCGCTGCAGGGCGGCGATCTGAGCCACCAGTTTTTCGGCCAGAAAGGCTACCTGGCTGGTACGGCTGTCGTTGGCGGCGCTTTGCAGCTGGGCGAAATTCTTCTCCACCTCGGCCAGGTAGTCGCGCAGCCGCGTGCCGCGGTTGGCGAACAGGGCGGCGTCGAAGCGCGCCTGCGGGATCGGAACGTCGCCGCGCGGGGTCACTTCGGCTGCCAGCGCCGCGATCTGCTGTGCCAACACCTGTAATAGACGCTGAGTGCTCACATAAGCTCCCTCTTGATTTCAACAGGCGTAAGCTTGCCCGCGATCCTGCCGTGAAACAAGCGCCGCACGCATATTCCGCCGGCGCGGCGCCGATGCTACAGTAGGCGGCAACCGATTGAGGAGCGAAGAGCCGCATGACGCGTGGGTTATTGATCATTTTGGGCTGGCTGGCGGTGGTGCTGGCGACGTTGGGCGTGGTGCTGCCGCTGTTGCCGACCACGCCGTTTCTGCTGTTGGCCGCCTGGTGTTTCGCCCGCTCTTCGCCGCGCTTTCATCACTGGCTGCTGCACCGCTCCTGGTTCGGCCCCTACCTGCGCCACTGGCAACAGCATCGCGCGCTGCCGCCGGGAGCGAAGTGGAAGGCGGTGCTGGTGATCGTGCTCACCTTCGCCTGTTCGCTGTGGCTGGTGAAAATCTGGTGGGTGCGCGGGCTGTTGCTGCTGATGCTGGTCATTTTGCTGACCTTTATGCTGCGCCTGCCGGTTATTGACCTGCCGCAACAAAAACAGCGCTGATTGTCCCTTAAACTCCCCAATAGCTTTCAAGCCGCAGCTAGACGACAAACGCAGGCATCCCCGGGAGCTTACTTAGGTAAGTGACCGGGGGGAATGCGTGCAGTCAACAACGCTGCGGGTTGAAAGATGCAGGGGAGAGTTGCATTTGTCCGCCAGTTTGCATAGATTTGGGCGTTTTCGTGCGCGGATCGCCTGCCATTTCATCTCCGGTGTGTTTCACCCGGCGGCGGCGGGTGAGCGGCGCGCCGGTTTTCAGGCAGTTTTATCAGGCAACAATTATGACCGCTACTGCGCAGCAGCTTCAGTTTATTAAAGACAGTATCAAAACCATCCCGGATTATCCGAAGCCGGGCATCCTGTTCCGCGACGTGACCAGCCTGCTGGAAAACCCGTTGGCCTACGCCGCCAGCATCGAGCTGCTGGTTGAGCGCTATCGCGAAGCGGGCGTGACCAAGGTGGTGGGTACCGAAGCGCGTGGTTTCCTGTTCGGCGCGCCCGTCGCGCTGGCGTTGGGCGTCGGTTTCGTGCCGGTGCGCAAACCGGGCAAACTGCCGCGCGCCACGCTCAGCGAAAGCTATGAGCTGGAGTACGGCACCGACAAGCTGGAGATCCACACCGACGCCATCACCGCGGGTGACAAAGTGCTGGTGGTGGACGATCTGCTGGCGACCGGCGGCACCATCGAAGCGACCACCAAACTGATCCGCCGCCTGGGCGGTGAAGTGAACGACGCCGCATTCATCATCAACCTGCCGGATCTGGGCGGGGAAGCGCGTCTGAACAAGCTGGGCATCGACTGCTACTGCCTGGTGGACTTCGCCGGCCATTGATGCGGCATCGCCCCTTGGGCACAACGGCCTCGCGGATCGCCGCGGGGCTGTGTTAGCATGACCCTCCAGATTCCTCGACTTCTCCGGTATTAATGAGCTATCAGGTTCTCGCCCGTAAGTGGCGCCCTCAAACGTTCGCAGACGTGGTCGGCCAGGAACATGTCCTGACCGCGCTGGCCAACGGCCTCTCGCTGGGGCGGATCCATCACGCCTATCTGTTCTCGGGCACGCGCGGCGTGGGGAAAACCACCATCGCGCGCCTGCTGGCCAAAGGCCTGAACTGTGAAACCGGCATCACCGCCACGCCGTGCGGCCAATGCGACAACTGCCGCGAGATCGAGCAGGGGCGCTTCGTCGATCTGATCGAGATCGACGCCGCTTCCCGAACCAAGGTGGAAGATACCCGCGATCTGCTGGACAACGTTCAGTACGCGCCGGCGCGCGGCCGCTTCAAGGTCTACCTGATCGATGAAGTGCACATGCTCTCGCGCCACAGCTTCAACGCGTTGCTCAAGACGCTGGAAGAGCCGCCGCCGCACGTCAAATTCCTGTTGGCCACCACCGATCCGCAAAAGCTGCCGGTGACCATTCTCTCGCGCTGTCTGCAATTCCACCTCAAGGCGCTGGACGTCGATCAGATCCGCCAGCAGCTGGAAACGGTGCTGACGGCGGAGCAGATCACCAGCGACGCCCGCGCGCTGCAGCTGCTGGCGCGCGCCGCCGACGGCAGCATGCGCGATGCGCTGAGCCTGACCGATCAGGCGATCGCCATGGGGCAGGGGCAGGTGACCGCCGCCACCGTCAGCCAGATGCTCGGCACGCTCGATGACGAACAGCCGCTGGCGATCCTCGAAGCGCTGGTCAGCGCCGACGGCGAAAAGGTGATGGCTCAGGTCGCACAGGCCGCTTCGCGCGGCGTGGACTGGGAAAACCTGCTGGTGGAGACGCTGGCGCTGCTGCACCGCATTGCGATGGTGCAGCTGCTGCCTTCGATGCTCGACAATCAGTACGCCGCCGTGGAACAACGGCTGCGCGAGCTGGCGCGCACCCTGCCGCCGGCCGATGTGCAACTTTACTACCAGACGCTGTTGGTGGGCCGCAAAGAGCTGGCCTATGCGCCGGATCGCCGCATGGGGGTTGAGATGACCCTGCTGCGCGCGCTGGCGTTTCACCCGAAAGCGGTGATCCCGGAGCCGGTGGCGTTGGTGCAGACCGCGCCGGCTCCGATGGCGCAGCCGCAGGCCGCCGCATCGCAACAGCCGTCGCAGTTTCAGGACGCGCCGCCGCCGCTAGGGCAGCCGGCCGCGCCGTCGCGGCAATCATCGACCCCATTACCGGATGCCACCGCCCAGCTGTTGAAAGCGCGGTCCCAGCTGCAGCGGCAGCAGGGAGCATCCACACCAAAAAAGAATGAGCCGGCGGCGCCAGGAATAGCGCGGCCGGCAAACTCGGCGCTGGGGCGTTTGGCTTCCGTGACCGAGCGTAGCCAGCAGCGTCTGGCGGAGAAGAAGGTGCCGGAAAAACCGGCCAAGCCGGAAGCCTATCGCTGGCGCGCGCAGACCGAGCCGGAAGCGGCGCCGGAACCGCTGGCGACGCCGAAAGCGTTGCGCACGGCGTTGGAGCACGAGAAAACGCCGGAGCTGGCCGCCAAGCTGGTGGTGGAGTCGCTGGAGCGCGACGCCTGGGCGGCGGAAATCGACAGGCTGAAGATCCCGAAACTGGTGCAGCAGCTGGCGTTGAACGCCTTCAAGCAGCAGCCGGAAGCGGGCAAGATTTGCCTCCATCTGCGGTCTTCGCAGCGTCATCTGAATTCGCCTTCGGCGCAGAAGACGCTGGCCGAAGCGCTCGGCGAGCTGTACGGCAGCCCGATCGAGCTGACCGTGATAGAGGATGATAATCCGGCGGAGCGCACCCCGCTGGAATGGCGACAAGCCATCTATGAAGAAAAGCTGGCGCAGGCGCGCCAGTCCATCGTTGCGGATACCCATATTCAGACGCTGTGCCGGTTCTTCGACGCGGATCTGGATGAAGAGAGTATTCGCCCCCTTTAAACGCCGCGCGAGGTGCGCGGCCCTAGCGACGAGAGACGACTATGTTTGGTAAAGGCGGTCTGGGCAACCTGATGAAGCAAGCCCAGCAAATGCAAGAAAAAATGCAGCAGATGCAGGAAGAAGTCGCCAAATTGGAAGTGACCGGCGAGTCTGGCGCGGGCCTGGTGAAGGTCACCATCAACGGCGCGCACAACTGCCGCCGCGTGGAGATCGATCCTAGCCTGATGGAAGACGACAAAGAGATGCTGGAAGATCTGATCGCCGCCGCGTTCAACGACGCCGCGCGCCGCATCGAAGAGACCCAGAAAGAGAAGATGGCCTCCGTCTCCAGCGGCATGCAGTTGCCGCCTGGCTTCAAGATGCCGTTCTGATGCAAACCAGCCCGCTCCTTGAATCCCTGATGGAGGCGCTGCGCTGCCTGCCGGGCGTCGGCCCGAAATCGGCGCAGCGCATGGCGTTTCAGCTGCTGCAGCGCGATCGCAGCGGCGGCATGCGCCTGGCGCAGGCGTTGACGCGCGCGATGTCGGAAATCGGCCACTGCGCCGACTGCCGCACCTTCACCGAGCAGGACGTCTGCACCATCTGCGCCAATCCGCGCCGTCAGCAAAACGGCCAGATTTGCGTGGTGGAAAGCCCGGCGGATATCCACGCCATCGAGCAGACCGGCCAGTTCGCCGGGCGCTACTTTGTGCTAATGGGGCATCTGTCGCCGCTGGACGGCATCGGGCCGGGCGATATCGGTCTGGATCGCCTGGAGCAACGGCTGGAAAAGGAGAGCATCACCGAAGTGATCCTCGCCACCAACCCGACGGTGGAAGGGGAAGCGACCGCCAACTATATCGCCGAGATGTGCGGCCAGTATGGCGTGCTCGCCAGCCGCATCGCCCACGGCGTGCCGGTGGGCGGCGAGCTGGAGATGGTCGACGGCACCACGCTGTCGCATTCGCTGGCCGGGCGTCACGCCATCAAGTTCTGATGTTTTCCCGGATGGGGCCGTTCGGCCCCGTCATTTTTTTGCCAAAAATCTCCCGCCGTCCGCTTGAAAAACAAGACCCTGACCCTCATCTGATCCTCATTGTTCGATTTTGGTAGCCATTGTCTTTTGAGGTAATCAATGAGTATGAAAGGTCAAGAAACCCGCGGGTTCCAGTCTGAAGTAAAACAGCTGCTTCATTTGATGATCCATTCGCTGTACTCCAACAAAGAAATTTTCCTGCGCGAGCTGATTTCCAACGCCTCTGACGCCGCCGACAAGCTGCGTTTCCGCGCCCTGTCCGCGCCAGAGCTGTACGCCGGCGACGGCGAGCTGCGCGTCCGCTTGTCCTTCGATAAAGAGCAGCGCACCCTGACCATCGCCGACAACGGCATCGGCATGCGCCGCGAAGAAGTGATCGAAAACCTCGGCACCATCGCCAAGTCCGGCACCAAAGCGTTCCTGGAATCCATCGGCTCCGATCAGGCGAAAGACAGCCAGCTGATCGGCCAGTTCGGCGTCGGTTTCTACTCGGCGTTCATCGTGGCGGACAAAGTGACCGTGCGCACCCGCGCCGCCGGCGCCGCCGATGACGAAGGCGTGTTCTGGGAGTCTGCCGGCGAAGGCGACTACACCATCGCCGACATCACCAAAGAGACGCGCGGCACCGAAATCACCCTGCATCTGCGCGAAGGCGAAGATGAGTACCTCGACGCCTGGCGCCTGCGCTCGGTGATCGGCAAATATTCCGATCACATCGCCCTGCCGGTGGAGATCGAAAGCAAAAACGAAGAAGACGACACCGTCACCTGGGAGAAGATCAACAAGGCGCAGGCCCTGTGGACCCGCAGCAAGGCTGACGTGACCGACGAAGAGTACAAAGAATTCTACAAGCACATCGCCCACGACTTCACCGATCCGCTGAGCTGGAGCCACAACCGGGTAGAAGGCAAGCAGGAGTACACCAGCCTGCTGTATATCCCGGCGCAGGCGCCGTGGGACATGTGGAACCGCGATCACAAGCATGGTCTGAAGCTGTACGTGCAGCGCGTGTTCATCATGGACGACGCCGAGCAGTTCATGCCGAACTACCTGCGCTTCGTGCGCGGCCTGATCGACTCCAACGATCTGCCGCTGAACGTGTCGCGCGAGATCCTGCAAGACAGCCGCGTGACGCAAAACCTGCGCGGCGCGCTGACCAAGCGCGTGCTGCAGATGCTGGATAAGCTGGCCAAAGATGACGCCGAAGGCTACCAGAAATTCTGGCAGCAGTTCGGTCTGGTGCTGAAAGAGGGCCCGGCGGAAGACCACGGCAACCAGGAAGCGATCGCCAAGCTGCTGCGCTTTGCCTCCACCCACGGCGACAGCTCGGCGCAGACCGTGTCGCTGGAAGAGTATGTCGGCCGCATGGCGGAAGGGCAGGAGAAGATTTACTACATCACCGCCGACAGCTACGCCGCCGCCAAGAGCAGCCCGCACTTGGAGCTGTTCCGCAAGAAAGGCATCGAAGTGCTGTTGCTGTCCGATCGCATCGACGAGTGGATGATGAGCTACCTGACCGAATTCGACGGCAAGCCGTTCCAGTCGGTTAGCAAAGCGGATGAAACGCTGGATAAACTGGCGGATGAAACCGAAGAGCAGAAGGCCGCCGAGAAGCAGCTGGAGCCGTTCATCGAACGCGTGAAAACCCTGCTGGGCGAGCGGGTGAAGGATGTGCGCCTGACGCACCGCCTGACCGATACGCCGGCGATCGTGGTGACCGACGCCGACGAAATGAGCACCCAGATGGCCAAGCTGTTCGCCGCCGCCGGCCAGCAGGCGCCGGAAGTGAAGTACATTTTCGAGCTCAATCCGGAGCATGCTCTGGTCAAACGCGCATCCGATGTGGGCGATAACGAACATTTCGCCGAATGGATCGACCTGTTATTGGATCAGGCGCTGCTGGCTGAACGCGGCACGCTGGAAGATCCGAACCTGTTCATCCGTCGCATGAACAAGTTGCTGTCCGCCTGAAACTGAAAATATGCGCCCTTAACGGCACCGTTAGGGGCGCATTGCCGATTTTTCCCCGCCTTTTCTCGCTTTTTGTTCGTCCGTTTTTTTGCACATTCCGCAATCGATTTCCTTCGCGCGCCTTGAGCCTGCCCCCCCTGAAATGGTATCGTTGAGCGTTTTCGCAATTTTATAAAAACTACATAGCAAGGGGATTTACGCAATGCGTATCATTCTGCTGGGCGCTCCGGGCGCTGGTAAAGGTACTCAGGCTCAATTCATCATGGAGAAATACGGCATTCCGCAAATCTCCACCGGTGATATGTTGCGCGCAGCCGTGAAGGCCGGCAGTGAACTGGGCAAGCAGGCGAAAGAGATCATGGACGCCGGCAAGCTGGTGACCGATGAGCTGGTGATCGCGCTGGTCAAAGAGCGCATCGCTCAGGAAGATTGCCGCAAGGGCTTCCTGCTGGACGGTTTCCCACGCACCATTCCGCAGGCTGACGCGATGAAAGAAGCCGGCATCAACGTGGACTTCGTGCTGGAGTTCGACGTGCCGGACGAGCTGATCGTTGACCGTATCGTTGGCCGCCGCGTGCACGCGCCGTCCGGCCGCGTATACCACGTGAAGTTCAACCCGCCGCAGGTGGAAGGCAAAGACGACGTGACCGGCGAAGAGCTGACCACGCGCAAGGACGATCAGGAAGAGACCGTGCGCAAGCGCCTGGTGGAATACCATCAGATGACCGCGCCGCTGATCTCTTACTACAGCAAAGAAGCGGCGGCGGGCAACACCCAATACCGCAAAATCGACGGCACCCGCAAGGTGGCCGAAGTGAGCGCAGAGCTGGCGACCATCCTCGGTTGATCGCAAGCGCGTTGTGCATGACGCCGGGCCTGTGGCCCGGCGTTTTTTTTGCCGTTTTCCCGCCAAATTGTGATCGCGGCGGCTTGTTGCGGCCGTGCCCGTTAATCGCCCGCGCCAAATGGCGTATAACAAGCCTGCGTTTTCACCCTCAGTAGGGAGCCGGGCATGCTCAGACAAACCAATCTTCTGGCGGAAGCCACCGCGCGCCAGATCGTCCAGCGGGCGATGGGCATCATCAGCCATTCCGTCAACGTGATGGACAGCAACGGCGTGATTATCGCCTCCGGCAACCCGCAGCGCCTGTTCCAGCGCCATGAAGGCGCCGTGCTGGCGCTGGCGGAGAACCGGGTGGTGGAAATCGACCGCGCCACCGCCGAACATCTGAAGGGCGTGCGGCCCGGCATCAACCTGCCGTTCAGCTTTCGCAACCAGCGGGTGGGGGTGATCGGCATCTCCGGCGAACCGGCCGAGGTGCGCGCCTACGCCGAGCTGGTGAAGATGGCGGCGGAGATGATGGTGGAGCAGGCGGCGCTGCTGGATCAGCACCAGTGGGAAAAACGCTACCGGGAAGAGCTGGCGAACCAGCTGCTGCAGCCCCAGCCGAACACCGCGTCGCTGGCGGCGATGGCGGCGTATTTGGGATTGGATCTGCGCCAGGCGCGCATCGTGTGGATCGTCGAGCTGCAAGAGGCGCAGCCGCACCTGCTGCGCGAGCTGCTGGCGGAGCTGGAGGCCACCCAGCGCGACGCGTTGATCGCCATTACCGGCTTCAATGAAATGACCCTGCTGCGCCCGGCCTGCATGGTGCAGGGCGAATGGAGCCTGAAGCTGGAGCGCCAACAGGCCCAGCGTTTGCAAAACCAACTCAAACACCGCTTCCGGGTGCGGCTGATCGTCGGCGGTTTTTATGACGATCCGCAAAGCGCCTACCGTTCCAGCCTGACGGCGCGCGCCACTCAGGCGATGGCGCAGCGCCTGAAACTGCGTCACGCCACGCTGTTCTACCACGACTATCCGCTGCCGTCGCTGTTGTGCGATCTGGGGGAGGATTGGCGCGCGCAGGAGCTGGGTCGCCCCTGGCGGACGCTGGGCGAACAGGACGAAAAAGGCGTGCTGCGCGGCACGCTGCGCCACTATTTTTCGCAGAATTGTGATCAGACGCAGACCGCTGCGCAGCTGCATATCCACGTCAATACCCTGCGCTATCGCCTGCAGCGTATCGAAGCAATAACCGGCATGAAAATCAACCAATTAACCGACGCTCTGCGGTTATATATCGGCATGCTGATGCACGACTGAGTTGTGCCAACCCACAAATTCCACGCCGTTCCCCCGGCGATTTTTTGTTGTTTCCCCTCAGGCCAACGCCGGGCGCGCGGGATATGTTGGCCTGCACATCAACCACGGAGAAAACAACAATGACAACCGTATCCACTCTGGGGGCGCTGGTGGCGTTAGCCGTCGCCATCGTCCTGATTCTACGCAAGGTGCCGCCGGCTTACGGCATGATCGCCGGCGCGCTGGCGGGCGGGCTGTGCGGCGGCGCCGACCTGGTGCAGACCGTAACGCTGATGATCGGCGGGGCGCAGGGTATCACCAACGCCGTGATGCGCATCCTGGCGGCGGGGGTGCTGGCCGGGGTGCTGATCGAATCCGGCGCGGCGCACACCATCGCCGAAACCATCGTGCGCAAGGTGGGCGAAACCCGCGCGCTGCTGGCGCTGGCGGTGGCTACACTGATCCTGACGGCGGTGGGAGTGTTTATCGACGTGGCGGTGATCACCGTCGCGCCGATCGCGCTGTCGATCGCCCAAAAGGCCGGCATTTCGCGCGCGGCGATCCTGCTGGCGATGATCGGCGGCGGCAAGGCCGGCAACGTGATGTCGCCCAACCCGAACACCATCGCGGCGGCGGACAATTTCCACGTGCCGCTCACCTCGGTGATGATGGCCGGCATCGTGCCGGGGCTGTGCGGCCTGGTGGTGGCCTACCTGCTGGCGCGCCGCCTGAGCGATAAAGGCAGTAAAGTGATGGCTGAAGAGCTGACTCAGCATGCCGAAGGGGCGCGGCCGGGCTTCGCTGCGGCGATCAGCGCGCCGCTGGTGGCGATCCTGCTGCTGTCGCTGCGGCCGATCGCCGGCATCGCCGTCGATCCGCTGATCGCGCTGCCGGCCGGCGGCTTGGCGGGCGCGCTGCTGATGGGGCGCATCCGCCAGTGCAATCAGTTTATGGTCTCCGGCCTGTCGCGCATGGCGCCGGTGGCGATCATGCTGCTCGGCACCGGCACGCTGGCGGGCATTATCGCCAACTCGGCGCTGAAGGATGTCTTGATTAACGGCTTAACGCATACCGGGCTGCCGGCCTGGCTGCTGGCGCCGCTGTCCGGCGCGCTGATGTCGATGGCGACCGCGTCGACCACCGCCGGCACCGCCGTGGCTTCCGGGGTGTTCAGCTCCACGCTGCTCGAGCTGGGCGTGAGCGGGCTGGCCGGCGCTGCGATGATCCATGCGGGCGCCACGGTGCTGGATCACCTGCCGCACGGCAGCTTCTTCCACGCCACCGGCGGCAGCGTCAATATGGCGGTGCACGAGCGGCTGAAGCTGCTGCCGTACGAAACGCTGGTGGGGTTCACCATTGCGGCAATCTCGGCGCTGATGTTTGGCGTATTTAACCTGGCGGGATAAGGAACAGTGATGAAAACGCTGAAAAAAGTGGTTATTGCCCCGGATTCTTTCAAAGAGAGCCTGAGCGCGCTCGGCGTCGCCGACGCCATCGAGCGGGGGTTCCGCCAAATTTACCCGCAGGCGCACTACGTGAAGCTGCCGATGGCGGACGGCGGCGAAGGCACGGTGGAGTCGATGGTGGCGGCCACCGGCGGTGAAATCGTCCAGGTGACGGTCACCGGGCCGCTGGGGGAGCCGGTGCAGGGGTTCTATGGCCTGCTGGGCGACGGCGAAACCGCGGTGATTGAAATGGCCGCCGCCTCAGGGCTGCACCTGGCGCCGCCCGGCCGGCGCGATCCGCGCATCACCACCAGCTACGGCACCGGCGAACTGATGCTGGCGGCGCTGGAACGCGGCGTGAAGGCGGTCATTCTCGGCATCGGCGGCAGCGCCACCAACGACGGCGGCGCCGGGATGATGCAGGCGCTGGGCGTGAAGTTGCTGGATAAGGCACGCCGGCCGCTGCCGGCGGGCGGAGCGGCGCTGGCGCAGCTGGCGCATCTCGATCTCGCCGGGCTGGATGCGCGTTGGCAACGGGTGAGCGTGACCGCCGCCTGCGACGTCGATAACCCGCTGTGCGGCGAAAAGGGTGCCTCGGCGGTGTTCGGGCCGCAGAAGGGAGCGACGCCGGAGATGGTGGCGCAGCTCGATGCGGCGCTGTATCACTATGGCGAGCTGCTGGAACGGGAAACCGGCCGCGCGGTGCTCACCCAGCCAGGGGCGGGTGCGGCGGGCGGCATGGGGGCGGCGCTGCTCGGCATGCTCAATGCGCGTTTGCGGCCGGGCATCGAGATCGTCACCGAAACCCTGTGCCTGGATGAGGCGGTGCGCGATGCCGATCTGGTGATCACCGGGGAAGGCCGGCTGGACAGCCAGTCGATCCACGGCAAAACGCCGATCGGCGTGGCGCGGGTGGCCAAGCGCCACGGCGTGCCGGTGATCGCCATCGCCGGCAGCCTGACGTCGGATTACCAGGTGGTGCATCAACACGGCATCGACGCGGCGTTTTCGGTGCTCGATGGCATCGTGACGCTGGAAGAAGCGCTGGCGGGCGCCGATCGCAATCTGCAGGTGACGGCGCGCAACGTGGCGGCGGTGTGGCGACTGGCGCAAGGGTGAGGCCCACAGGCATAGCCTGTTGCTGTTATCGGTTTCGATGCACGACTTTTCCGTTACAATAGCCGGCATTAATGGCTGCTGACATCCCGACCCAGAACGGAATGCCGGCCGGAAAGGAAATGAGGGGAACTGAGATGAAGCAAGAGAAACACGGCGTATTGCTGGTGAACCTGGGCACGCCAGATGCGCCGACCTCGTCGGCGGTCAAACGCTATCTGAAGGAATTCCTCAGTGACGATCGCGTGGTCGACACGGCGCCGCTGATCTGGTGGCCGATCCTCAACGGCGCGATCTTGCCGATCCGTTCGCCGCGCGTGGCGAAGCTCTATCAGTCGGTGTGGATGGAAGAAGGCTCGCCGCTGCTGGTGTACAGCCGCCGCCAACAGCGGGCGCTGGCGGCGCGCATGCCGAATACGCCGGTGGAGCTGGGCATGAGCTACGGCTCGCCGAGCCTGGCGGAAGCCATCGACAAGCTGCTGGCGCAGGGCGTGACCAACCTGGTGGTGCTGCCGCTCTATCCGCAATATTCCTGTTCCACCAGCGCGGCGGTATGGGATGGCGTAGCGCGGGTGCTGAAAGGCTATCGCCGCTTGCCTTCTGTGGCCTTCATCCGCGATTACGCCGAACACCCGGCCTACATCGCCGCGCTGCAGCAAAGCGTGGAGCGCTCGTTCGCCGAGCATGGCCAGCCGGATCGGTTGGTGCTGTCGTTCCACGGCATCCCCAAACGCTATGCGCGCCTGGGCGACGACTACCCGCAGCGCTGCGAGGATACGCTGCGAGCGCTGAGCGCCACGCTGCCGCTGGCGCCGGAGCGAGTGATGATGACGTACCAATCGCGCTTCGGCCGCGAGCCGTGGCTGACGCCGTACACCGATGAGACCCTGAAGGGGCTGCCGGCGCAGGGCGTGAAGCACATTCAGCTGATTTGCCCGGGTTTCTCGGCGGACTGCCTGGAAACGCTGGAAGAGATCAAGGAGCAGAACCGCGAGATCTTCCTCGAGGCCGGCGGCGAGAAGTTTGAGTATATCTCTGCGTTGAACGACGAGCCGGCGCATATCGATATGATGCAGCAGCTGGTGGCGCAGCGCCTCTAATCATCAATAATCTGTATATTAGAATCATCGTGATCGGGCGGGAATGTGTTAACATTCTCCGCTTGTTAAATCGCCACCACCGCCAATCACATGAAATTTCCTGGTAAACGCAAGTCCAAACACTATTTCCCGGTGAGCGCCCGCGATCCGCTTCTGCAGCAGGCCCAGCCCGAAAGTGAAATCAGCACCTCGTATATCGTCGGCATCGACCAGACGCTGGTGGATATCGAGGCGAAGGTGGACGACGCTTTTGTCCAGCGCTACGGCCTGAGCCTGGGCCACTCTCTGGTGATCGAAGACGACGTCGCCGAGGCGCTGTATCAGGAACTGAATGAAAACAACCTGGTTACCCATCAGTTCGCCGGCGGCACCATCGGCAATACCATGCACAACTATTCGGTGCTGGCGGACGATCGCTCGGTGCTGCTCGGCGTGATGTGCAGCAACGTGAAAATCGGCAGCTACGCCTACCGTTACCTGTGCAATACCTCCAGCCGTACCGATCTCAACTATCTGCAGGGCGTAGACGGCGCCATCGGCCGCTGTTTCACGCTGATTGGCGAAAGCGGCGAGCGCACCTTCGCCATCAACCCGGGCCAAATGAACCAGCTGCGCCCGGAAAGCATTCCTGAAGAAGTGATCGCCGGCGCGTCGGCGCTGGTGCTGAGCTCTTATCTGGTGCGCTGTAAGGAAGGCGAGCCGATGAAGGCTGCCACCCTGCAGGCGATCGAATACGCCAAAAAGCACGACGTGCCGGTGGTGTTGACGCTGGGCACCAAGTACGTCATTGCCGACAACCCACAGTGGTGGCGCGACTTCCTGAAGGAAAACGTGACGATTCTGGCGATGAACGAAGACGAAGCGCTGGAGCTGACCGGGCTGAGCGATCCGTTGACCGCCTCGGACATGGCGCTGGAGTGGGTGGATCTGGTGCTGTGCACCGCCGGGCCGAACGGCCTGTATATGGCGGGTTACACCGAAGAGGCCAACAAGCGCCAGACCCAGCACCCGCTGCTGCCGGGGCATATCGCCGAGTTCAACCGCTACGAATTCAGCCGCGCCATGCGCCGCGAACACTGTGAAAATCCGCTGCGCGTTTATTCGCACATCGCGCCGTATATGGGCGGGCCGGAGAAGATCATGAACACCAACGGCGCCGGCGACGGCGCGCTGTCGGCGTTGCTGCACGATATCGCCGCCAACGGCTATCACCGCCACAACGTGCCGAACTCCAGCAAGCACGTGCGCAGCTACCTGACTTACTCCTCCCTGGCGCAGGTGTGCAAATACGCCAACCGCGTCAGCTACCAGGTGTTGAACCAGCATTCGCCGCGCCTCACTCGCGGCCTGCCGGAGCGGGAAGACAGCCTGGAAGAGTCTTACTGGGAGCGTTAACCCGCTGAAAAAGAAAAGGTCCGGCATGCCGGACCTTTTTTTGTGCGCGCGTGGCGCTTCAGATAGGGCAGCCGCCCATTTTTTCTTCTTCGCTCAGGGTGTCCAGCTGCAGGATGTTCAGCATGCTGTTGGCGATCTCCCGTTCGCCCATCACCACCTGGTTGGCGCCGCGATCGGTGATGTAGGCCACCTCGTCGTCGTAGTGGGCGCGGGCGATGATCTCGATATTCGGCCGCTTGGCGCGCGCCGAGGCGACGATCTCGCCGGCCTCATAGCCATTGGGGATGGTCAGCAGCAGCCAGCGCGCGCAGTCGAGCCGCGCCAGATCCATCACTTCCGGATTGGCGGCGTTGCCCAGCACCGTCTTGATGCCCTGTTCGCGCAGCGCTTCCACCCGCGGGCGGGAGTTCTCGATCACCACCAGCGGGATGCCCGCTTCGGCCAGTTTGCCGCCCAGCAGGCTGCCGACGCGGCCATAGCCGACCACCAGCGCGTGATTGCACATATCCACCGGGATTTGCTTCTCTTCTTCCACCGCCTCTTCGAGGATTTGGTCTTCGATGGTTTCGGTCTTGGCCAGATAGCGTTCCAGCAGGGTGAACAACAGCGGATTGAGCATGATGGACAGAATGGCGCCGGCCAGCACCAGATTGCGGCCGTGTTCCGACATCATGCCGAGCGCAATGCCGAGGCCCGCCAGAATAAAGGCGAACTCGCCGATTTGCGCCAGGCTGGCGGAAATGGTCAGCGCGGTGCGCTTGGAGTGACCGAACATTTTCACCAGCAGGAACGCGGCGGCGGATTTGCCGAACACGATGATCGCCAGCGTCGCCAGCACCGCCAGCGGTTCGTTAATCACGATCATCGGATCGAACAGCATGCCGACCGAGACGAAGAACAGCACTGCGAATGCGTCGCGCAGCGGCAGGGTGTCATGCGCCGCGCGGTGGCTCAGTTCGGACTCGTTCAGCACCATGCCGGCGAAGAAAGCGCCCAGCGCGAAGGAGACGTCGAACAGCTTCACCGCGCCGTAGGCGATGCCGAGCGCCAGCGCCAATACCGCCAGGGTGAACAGCTCGCGCGAGCCGGTGCTGGCGGTTTTGGACAGGATCCACGGCACCAGGCGGCGGCCGACCACGATCATCAGCGCGATAAAGGCGATGACCTTACCGATGGTCAGTGCCAGCTCCATCAGCAGCTGGCTGCTGCTGGCGTTGTCGTTGCCCAGCATGTTGCCGAAGGCCGGCAGCAATACCAGCGTCAGCACCATCGCCAAATCTTCGACGATCAGCCAGCCGATGGCGATTTGCCCGCGCTGGCTGTCGATCAGCTGCCGCTCCTCCAGCGCGCGCAGCAGCACCACGGTGCTGGCGGTGGAGAGGCAGAGGCCGAACACCAGGCCGGAGATCAGATCCCAGCCGAGCAGCTTGGACAGCCCCATGCCGAGCAGGGTGGCGACGGCTATTTGCGCTACGGCGCCGGGAATGGCGATAGATTTTACTGCGAGGAGGTCTTTCAAAGAGAAGTGCAGGCCAACACCGAACATCAACAGGATAACGCCGATTTCCGCCAGTTCCGGCGCCAATGAGGTATCGGCGACGAAACCGGGGGTGAACGGGCCGGCGAGCACACCTGCGGCCAGATACCCCACCAGAGGGGAGATGCGCAGGCGGTTCGCCAGCATGCCGAGGAGGAAGGCGAGTACTAACCCTCCGACGATGGTGGTAATGAGCGGTGTTGAATTATGCATCCATACTCCTTCTGGCTATGCATCGCGGCACGGGAGAAACGCAACAAAGTTACGAAAAGATACATTTAGTTTATTGCATTTGTGCGCGGCTTGCTTGCCTAATTTGGCCTTTTTTGTAAAAAGACAGAGGATTTCACTTAAGGCGCGGCAATGAGGGGGTTTTGTGCCAGATAGGGAAAATAACATTGATTTATCCGTAAGATAACCCGGAAGAATAAGTAATTTCGTCCGGGCTAATCGCGGGGTTATTGCGGTTTATGCTCCATATTGGGCAGCAGTGCGGTGATAATTCCGATCAGCGGCAGGAAAGCACAGATTTGGTAGACCAGTTCGATACTGGTCAAATCCGCGACATAACCAAGAACTGCCGCGCCTAATCCGCCCATACCGAAAGCAAAACCGAAGAATAAGCCGGAAACCATGCCCACCTTGCCGGGAATCAGCTCCTGGGCGTAGACCAAAATGGCGGAGAACGCCGAGGCGAGAATAACCCCGATAATCACCGTTAAAATGCCGGTCCAATAGAGCGATGCATAAGGTAAAACAAGGGTAAACGGCGCAGCGCCGAGAATAGAACCCCAAATAACGTATTTTCGCCCTATCTTGTCGCCGAGAGGCCCACCGATAATGGTGCCTGCCGCCACCGCGAACAGGAAGGCGAACAGGTGAATTTGCGCATTCTGCACCGAAACGCCGAATTTATGTATCAGATAAAAGGTGTAATAGCTGCTGATGCTGGCCAGATAGAAGTATTTAGAGAAAATCAGCACCAGCAGGATGCCCAGCGAGTAGACTACGGTACGTTTTGGCAGCGGTTTCAGCGTTGATGGGCTTTTCGGCTGCCCTTTAGTTGCCCGGTGCTGATGTTGATACCACTTGCTGACCTGCAGCAACACCACGATCGCCAGCAGCGCCGCCAGCGTGAACCAGGCGACGTTACCCTTGCCGTAAGGCGCGATGATCAGCGCAGCCAGCAGCGGGCCTAGCGAGCTGCCGAAGTTGCCGCCGACCTGGAACAGCGACTGCGCCAGGCCGTGCCGCCCGCCGGAGGCCATGCGCGCCACGCGCGAGGATTCCGGGTGGAACACCGATGAGCCGGTGCCCACCAGCGCCGCCGCCAGCAGCACCAGCGGGAAGGTGCTCGCCACCGACAGCAGCAGCAGGCCGGACAAGGTAAAGCCCATGCCGATCGGCAGCGAATAAGGCTGCGGGTGTTTATCGGTGTAATAACCAATCAGCGGCTGCAGCAGCGAGGCCGTCAGCTGATAGGTCAGGGTGATCATGCCGATCTGCACGAAGCTGAGGTGAAAATCGGCTTGCAGGATCGGGTAAATCGCCAGGATCAGCGATTGGATCATATCGTTGAGCAGGTGGGACACGCTGATGGCACCGAGGATCGAGAAGGCGGTGCCTTTCACCGCACTGCCCTTGGCGGGCGGCATCGCGCTTTGGCTACTGTCGGTCATATTATTATTAGCCTGATAAGTTGTTGAGCACAGAGAAGACATCTTAGGCAGGGTGCGCAATTTTTACCATATCTGAAATAATCAGACTCACATCGCAAAAATTTGAAATCAGCTGTCATTGATTCGCGCTACAATTTCGCCCTCATCATAAAAGCCATTTAATACACGGAGATCCGCCATGCGTTTTTCGCTGAAAACCACCGCATGTGCGTTGGCCGTTTCCCTGACGTTGCTGTCGGGGGCCGCCAGTGCCTGGGAAAAGGATAAGACCTACGCCATCACCATTCTGCATACCAACGACCATCACGGTCACTTCTGGCAGAACGATCATGGCGAATACGGCCTGGGCGCGCAGAAAACGTTGGTGGACGGCATTCGTCAGGAAGTGGCGGCGCAGGGCGGCAGCCTGCTGTTGCTGTCCGGCGGCGATATCAACACCGGCGTGCCGGAATCGGATTTGCAGGACGCCGAGCCGGACTTCCGCGGCATGAACCTGGTGGGTTACGACGCGATGGCGATCGGCAACCACGAATTCGACAACCCGCTGAGCGTGCTGCGGCAGCAGGAAAAATGGGCGACCTTCCCGCTGCTGTCCGCCAATATCTATCAGAAAAGCACCGGCCAGCGCCTGTTCAAGCCTTACGCCTTGTTCGACAAGCAGGGCATCAAGATTGCCGTGATCGGCCTGACGACCGACGACACTGCCAAGATAGGCAACCCGGAGTACTTCACCGACATGGAGTTCCGCGTGCCGGCGCAGGAGGCGAAGCAGGTGGTGGAGCAACTGCGTAAGGACGAGAAGCCGGACGTGATTATCGCCGCCACCCATATGGGGCACTACGACAATGGTGAACACGGCTCGAACGCGCCGGGCGACGTGGAAATGGCGCGCAGCCTGCCGGCCGGGTATCTCGACATGATTGTCGGCGGCCACTCGCAGGATCCGGTGTGCATGGCCGGCGACAACCGCAAACAGGCAGATTACGTGCCGGGCACGCCGTGCTCGCCGGATCGCCAGAACGGCACCTGGATCGTGCAGGCGCACGAGTGGGGCAAATACGTGGGCCGCGCCGACTTCGAATTCCGCAACGGCGAGCTGAAGCTGGTGCATTATCAGCTGATCCCGGTGAACCTGAAGAAGAAGGTGGAGAAGGCGGACGGCACCAGCGAGCGGGTGTACTACACCCAGCAGATCGCGGAAGACCCGACCATGATGAAACTGCTGACGCCGTTCCAGGAGAAGGGCAAGGCGCAGTTGGGCGTAAAGATCGGCAGCGTTAACGGCAAGCTGGAGGGCGATCGCAGCAAGGTGCGCTTCGTGCAGACCAACCTGGCGCGGGTGATGCTGGCGGCGCAGAGGGAGCGCGCCGATGCCGACTTCGCGGTGATGAGCGGCGGCGGGGTGCGCGATTCGATTGAAAGCGGCGATATCACCTATAAGAACGTGCTCAAGGTACAGCCGTTCGGCAACACCCTGGTGCATGTCGATATGAAAGGCAGCGAGGTTGAGCAGTACCTGGCGGTGGTGGCCAACATGAAGCCGGATTCCGGCGCCTACGCCCAGTTCGCCAACGTCAGCCTGGTGGCGGACGGCAAGGGCGTCAGCGAGGTGAAGATCAACGGCCAGCCGCTGCAGGCGGATAAAACCTACCGCATGGCGACGCTGAACTTCAACGCGCTGGGCGGCGACGGCTATCCGAAGCTGGACGGG
This sequence comes from Serratia sarumanii, assembly GCF_029962605.1. Lineage (NCBI taxonomy): Bacteria > Pseudomonadati > Pseudomonadota > Gammaproteobacteria > Enterobacterales > Yersiniaceae > Serratia > Serratia sarumanii. The sequence goes on from NZ_CP124750.1 coordinate 1,115,760, forward strand.
CTGCCGAGCTACGTCAACACCGGCTTTATCGACGCCGAGGTGCTGAAGCAATACATCGAGAAACATTCACCGCTGGATGCGGCGGCCTACGAGCCGAAGGGCGAGATCGTCTATCGATAAGGGCGTAGCGGAACGGCGTTTCTCGCTTGTCGCGGGGGCGCCGTTCCCGCCGTCGCTTTTTTCCTCCCCATCAACGCTTTCCGTCGGCGTTGCCGTTTTAGACGGCCTCTTACTTTCTTCTCTCCATATACGCCCTCGGCGGGCAGCCCACCATATTCTTGAAAAAAGTGGCGAAGGCGCTGTCGCTGGAAAACGCCAGCCGACCGGCGACGTCGGATTGGCTCAGCCCTGCGGCCAGCATCTCTATTGCTTTGATCAGGCGCCATTGCTGACGCCACTGTTGATAACTGAGGCCGGTTTCACGGCGGAAAATCCGGCTGATGGTTTTCTCGGAAGCGCCGCTGTAGCGCGATAGCTCGTGCAGCGGCGGAAGCATGTCCAGATTGGCCAGATGGCGCAGGCGCCGGTCGCTGGGCAGCGGCAGCAACGTCAGTTCGCGCGGCGCGGCGGCGATCTCGTCCAGGCAGACCGCCAGAATATTGGCGTGAGGCCCATGCTGCCAGTCGGTGTCGAATGCGGCGAACGCGATGCGTTCCAACACCTCGCGCAGCAGCGGCGAGGCTGTCAGTACGGCAAGCTGCGCAGGCAGACAGGCATAGCGATCGGCGTCGAGATAAAGCGAACGGTAACCGACTACGCCGTTGACCTGAACGCGGTGAGCCACTTGCGGCGGGATCCAGGCAACTCTGCCCGGCGGCAGCATACAGATGCTTTGGTTGAGCGTGATACGCATGCTGCCTTGCTGACAGAACAGCAACTGGCCCCTGTCATGCCAATGCGTGCCAGAGTCGTGCTGCGCCAGTTCGGCGGCGATCCCGAGCACGCCGTTGTCGAGCGTATCCGGATTAAAACTGTCCTGCGCCTGAAGCCACGCCATAGTATGTCCGATTTTGTAAATTTATTGTCTTTTATATTGTAATCGGCGCCGGGAGCAGATGCTACCTTGTGCAGCTTATTCTTGGCTACAGGATCTGTTATGCAACGTAAGCTGACTCTGACATTGGCGACGTCGATGATGATGTTTCCCCAGGTGGTGGAGACCATCTACAGCCCGGCATTGACGCACATTGCGCACGGTTTCCGGGTAAGTGCGGAAATGGCGGCGCAAACGCTCTCTTGCTACTTTTTCGCCTTTGCGCTGGGCGTGGTGGTTTGGGGGCGGATGTGCGACGTCATCGGACGCCGTCCCACCATTTTGGCCGGGCTGACGCTCTATCTGCTGGCTTCTATCGTCGCACTGTTCAGCGGCAGCTTCAGCGTGCTGCTGGCGGCGCGGGTGCTGGCTGCCTTTGGCGCGGCGGTCGGTTCGGTCGGGACGCAAACGGCGATTCGCGATCGCTTCGACGGTTATGAGTTGGCGCGGGTGTTCTCGGTGATGGGGATCGCCATGGCGATCAGCCCGGCGGTTGGCGTATTGAGCGGCGCAGTGTTGACTCATTACTGGGGCTATCAGGGGGTGTTTAGCGGTTTGGCGCTGCTGGCGGCGCTGTTGCTGGGCTATGCCGGTTGGCAACTGCCGGAGACGCGTCCGCAACAGGTGGTGAAGCATTCATTTTTCGGCACGCTGGGGCGGATGATCAAGGACGGGGATATTTGGCTCAGTGCGCTGCTGGTGGCGTTGTTCAATATTTGCATGTTCAGCTATTACCAGCTGGCGCCATTCCACTTCTCGGCGTTGGAACTGCCGGCGCAGTGGTTCGGTTATACCGGTTTGGTGTTGGCGGCCGGGGTCGGTATCGGCGCGGCGATCAACAAGTTTTTGATCGGCAAACACTGGCTGTTCCCCGCGTTGCTGATGCTGGCCTGCGTTTTGTCACTGGCCGGCGGCCTGCTGGTACTGCTGCTGGAAGGGAGCTTGTGGTTCGTTCTGCCGATGATGCTGGTGGTGATGGCGTACGGCATCGCCATTCCCAATATTCTGGCGCGCGCGCTGCGGCATTATAAAGACTGCATGGGCACCGCCGGCGCGATCCTTGGCCTGATGTATTACCTGATGCTCGGCGGTGGCTTGGTGCTGGCCGGGCTGTCGCAGCACCTGGGCGCCGTACTGTCGCTCTGCAGCCTGTGCGTGCTGCTGTTGGCGTGGCGGGTGGTGCACAACGAGCGCCGTTTGGCGTTGCCTGAGAGTGAAAACGCCTGAGTGTTACCGGCTGGCCGGTTCGCTCAGGCGGCCAGCCAGCAACTGGTGAACGCCGGCTATCACCGCCTCGCGCTGCGTGGTGATATACATATGTCCGCCGGCAAAAGTGCGCTGCTGAAAATCGCCTTGCGCGATCCGGCGCCAGTCGAGCAAATCCTGCCGATCGATCAACTCGTCGTTTTCACCATAGAACATCGCCAGCGGGGCGTGGTAACCCGGTTGCGCAGGGAAAAGCAATTGGCTGGACAGCAACAGATCGGCACGGATCAACGGCAGATAGTAATCGACCAGCGCGCTGTCGCCGATGAGAGACTCATCCAGGCCCTCGCCGGCACAAAGCGCGTTCAACAAAGCGGCACGCGGCATCCTCAGCAACTGGCTGTGGCGCGCCAGAAAGGGCGATGAACTGGCGGAAATGATCAACTGCAGCGGCGGTTGGGGCAGCGCCATCGCTAACGCCAGCGCAACCCGCCCGCCAAGACTGTGGCCGAAAAAAATCAGCGGTTTATCCTGCAGTGGCTGCAGTGCCGGTATCAGTTGATTGATAAGCGATTGGGGTTGGCAGAGCGGCGCTTCGTGCGCCCGCTCCTCTCGACCGGGGTATTGCACGGCATAGAGTTCGATGTCCTGATGCAACGCGGGGCTCCATCGCTGAAAGGCAGTGGCTCCGGCGCCGGCGTGGGGAAAAGCGATCAGCCGCAGGCTGCCCTGGCGTCCCGGCGTCAGCGGTTTCAGGCCGAGGGGGGCGTTGGGGAAGTGGGTGCAATGCATGGCGAAAATCCGTATTTTCAGGGGGGCCAAGGAAGCCTGAGCTTCCTTGGCGTTAAGGGAATGCACTCAGTTGATGGCGTTCCACAATTCATCGAAGATCGGCGTGAACAGCGTAGATTTAAGATAGTCCGAACCCGATGAACCGCCGGTACCTTTCCGCTGCCCGATCGTACGCTCCACCAGTTTCACATGGCGGTAACGCCACTCTTGCAGCAGTGAATCCAAATCAAGCAGTTGGTTGAGCAGCAGCGACTCGCAGCCTGAACGCGTCAGCGATTGCCTGATGATGTCGTCGAAGCCTTGCGCCGCCTGATTGGGCTGGTCATTGAGACGCATCAGGTGGCCGCGTATCGCCTGCCATAGGGAAACCGGTTGGATGATAGCCGCCAATCGGCGCTGTGCCTCTTCATCACCTTGATACTGTTGTAGTTTCTTTGGGTTTTCCTTGCCGAGCAGCGCTTCTATGCCGGCAAACTGGTAGGATTGGAAACCGCTGGCGGTGCCGAGATAGCTGCGAAAACGCTGGAATTCATGAAACTTCAGCGTGCAAATCACGGCGATCTGATTCACCACGGTTTGGGTAATGGCATTGACGCGCGTCATCGTTTCGATCGCCGCCGGTATATCTCCTTCTTCGATCAGCGCGATCGCCAGATGAAGCTCATCGATCAACTGCTTGAACCAGAGCTCGTAGGTTTGATGAGTGATGATAAACAAGTTTTCATTGCGGTGTTCCGCAGACGGCGAGGCTGGCTGTTGCAGTGACAGCAGCTGGTTTAGCTGCAGATAGCTGGCGTAATTCATGATGTCACTTTCCCTGTAGAAAACGAAAATAGGACGGGCCGACTGGGAAGGGCATCCCCGCTCAGATCCGGCAGTTGAATGGTCAGAAAATAGTGTCCCGCCGCGGCGTGCGCGGGAACCTGAATCAGCTCGGTCACGGAGGCGTATTTGCGCCCGGAGTGCGGCCTGTCGGGGGCATCAAGCCCCCAAAAACGGCGATGGTTGTCCATGCGTCCGCCGTCGTATAGCCGGTCGATCGACGGAATATCCACCAACAGATGCTGGACGCCGAGTTCGACGATGCGCGCCAGAGCTTGATGGCTGAAGTAGGGCGCACAGGCTGCGGCGCGGAAATCGCTCGGCGTCTCGACCGCTATCACCAAAGCCTGCAGGTAGTCGCCCGACAACGGCGCCAGCGCGTCATCGAGCGCCGCCCGGGTAATCAGCCAATCTTCAGAGGCAGCGCTGGCGTTATAGCTCTCCGTGGTCCCGTCCGCGCGTTGCGGCCTGACGCGAATCAGGGTGGCGGCGATGAACGGTTCAAGCGGCAAATCCGCCACGTTGTGCGTTTCAGGAAGAATATGGCCGATGCATTCGGTGTGCGTGCCGTGGCAGTGTGGCACCAGGCTGATACGCTCGGCGTTGCAGACCCCGCCATGACGCACGCTGGCGACGGTATCGCCGTAACTCAGCGGCGCCGAATCGGCGGGGGCCACGCCATAAAGGTTGATCGGGTTATCGGCGAAGTCCAGCCTGGCCGAGAGCCGCAGCGGCTCTCGGTAGTCAAGGTGATGACAACGTCCATGGTGGTACACCTCAATGCGTTTCATCGGCGACCCCGGCAGTTTTGCTCAAGGCCAGCGCGGTGAGTTCGCGGATCTGGCTGTGCATGATGAATTCGCGGATAGTCAGCGAGACGCCCATCTGTTGACGAATGGCGTGCAGCAGTTGCGGGATCTGCAGTGAATTTCCACCCAGGCTGAAGAAACTGTCGCAGACGCTGATCTGCGTCTGCGACAAGACTTGTTGCCAGATATGCTGCATGGCGCTTTCCGCCTCGTTGGCCGCAGGCGTGTAGTCCGCTTCGGAAGCCGAGTAGTGGGTTTCCGGCGCCGGTAGCCGACGAATGTCGATTTTATTGTTGTTGGTGAGCGGGAAGGCCGACAGCACCACAAAACCGGACGGGATCATGATATTCGGCAAGCGAGCTTTCAGCGCCGTGCGCACCGCTTTTTCATTCAGCTCCTCTCCCGGCGTTAACTGCAGGTAGCTGACGATGCGGGCCTGCTGGCCTTCACCGACAATTAAGCTGAGCGACCGCTCGATATTGTCGAGAGAGGATAAACTGAGATCGATTTCGCTCAATTCGATGCGGTGGCCGCGAATTTTGACCTGGTGATCGTTCCGGCCGAGGTATTCCAGCTGCCCCTGACGATTAAACCGCACAATGTCGCCGGTGCGGTACATATAGCGCTCGGTGCCGAACGCCTGGCGCCGTAGAAAGACCTTATCGCTCAGCGTCGGGTTGCGCCAATACCCCGGTGATACCCCTGCGCCGCCCAGCCATAGCTCACCAAATGCGCCGCTTGGCATCGGGTTGCCGGCCTGATCCATGACCAGAACGTCAGTTGACTGTATCGGCGTGCCGATACAGTCGCTCGCGCCTTCGTGAGTCAGATCGGCGCAGGTCGACCAGATGGTGGTTTCCGTCGGGCCATACACCTGCAGCACCCGTGTCGCGATGCGTCGCAATTGCGTCAACAAGGCCGCCGGCATCTTCTCGCCGCCGCACAGCACGGTCAGGGGGCGCTGACCCGCCGCCGGCAGATGGTGGACGATGGTGCTCCAGACGGTAGGTGTCGCTTGAATCACGCTGGGCTGCTGTCGCTCGATAAAGTGATACAACTTGACCGGATCCATGGCGGTTTCGCGTGGACACAGCGTGACGTGCGCGCCGCCGGCCAGCGAGCAGAACAGTTCCAACCCAAAAATATCGAAACTGATGCTGGTCAGGCTGAGCACCTTATCGCTCGCGCTCAGCGCCAGCCGCCCGACGAAGTCGTGGGTGAAATTGTTCAGGTTGCCGTGGGTGATCATCACGCCTTTGGGGTTACCGGTTGAGCCTGAGGTGTACATGATGTAGGCCAGCGTATCGTCGGCTGGGATCGGCAATGTGTCGGCCGCTGCAGGTTGAGAAACCAGCGAGTCGAAACCGACGGCGGGACTGGCCCAACGTTGCTCTGGCTCACCATCGGTCACCAGCAACCGGGCTTGCGCGTTCTCGATCATGTAGCTCACGCGGTCGGCCGGGTAGTGTACGTCAATCGGCACGTAGTGTTTGCCGGCTCTCAGCACGCCGAGCAGGAGTACGGCGACGTGGCAACTTTTCTCCATCATGACGCCGACCGAAAAAGGCTTGCTGTCGATGCGCTGCAATGCATGCGCGATGCGCTCAGACTGCGCCCACAGCTGACGGTAGCTGTACTGTTGCCGTTCGCAGCTGACGGCGAGGCTGTCAGGCTGGGTTTGTGCCAAGCGAGCAATTTGCACCAGCAGCGAGTCACCTGAACCAGCGTCCGAGCTGACGGCCAACTGTTGCAGCCAATGTTGCTCCCGTTCGCATAGCGGGTTGAGGGCTCGCTGCGCCGTGTTGGCCGGCAGGGTGAGCAGTTGCCGCAGCGTTTGCTGATAGTTGTCCAACAGCATCTGCATGCTGGCGGGATAAAACAGTTCGCTGGCGTAATCGAGTTCGATGGCGACGGCGTCCTGTTCCACACTAAAGTTCCAGGTCATATCGAACATCGAGAAGCCGGACGAAAGCGGCAAGCGATGCAGCGTGCAATCGTGCAGGTTTTGTTGGCATACGTCGCCGGCGTTCTGCAGGATCGCCATGATTTGGAATAACGGATTTTTGTTCGACATCCGCTCGTATTCGATCTGGTGCAAGATCCGGTCGAACGAGAGCTGCTGATGCTGATAGGCGCCGATGCAGGTTTCCATCATGTTACCGATCAGCTCGGCCAGGGTGTCCTGTTCGCTCAGTTGGATACGCAGCGGTACGGTATTGACATGGAAGCCGCTGACCTGCGCCTGATCCAGGTTGTCCCGCGCTGCGATGGCGGTGCCGATGACGATATCCTGCTGCTGGGTATAACGGCTGAGCAGTAAACTTAATGCCGCGCAGAGCAAGGCGAAAGGCGTGGCGCCCAGCGCTTTGCCCCGTGACGCCAGCAGACCGGCCACGTCAGGCTGCAGCTGATAATGGATGCGTTCTCCGGCGTGCGTCGGCATTAGCGGGCGTGGTTTATCCAGCGGGAAGTCCAGTTCGCGGCAGCCTTGCAGTTGCTGTTGCCAGTAAGCGACATCCGCCGGCGCAGGTGGCGCGATGCCGCTGTTGACGATGTCTATGGTTTGGATCTGCGGTTGCGGCGCGTCAAACCCATTGTGATCGTCGAGCTCGTTATAGCGCTGCCACAGATCGTTAAGGATCAGCTGTTCGCTCCAGGCGTCGGTAATTATGTTGTGTTTTACCCAAATCAAAACATGGTGCTGCTGATGATACTGTACCAGCCGAAGCGTCAGAGGCGGCCGAGCGGTGATGTCGAAAGGCGTGGCACACAGTTGGCGCACCCACTTTTCTGCCGACAGCATTTGGCCTTCCACCCAGTGGTCGGCAAGGCGAATCGGGGTATGCGGTTCTGCCAACTGATAGGCGACACCGTCGGTTTCGGCGAAGCGAGTGCGCAGGCTTTCATGTTTTTCATAGATAAAATTGATCGCCTGTTCAAAGCGCGCCAGATCGAGCGAGCCCTGGATGTCTATCGCCAGCGGCAGGTTGTAACTGCAGTCGTCAGGATTCAATGCGCTCAGGTACCAGAGCAGGTTCTGCTGAGGGCTAAGCGGCGCGCGGCGTTCGTCGCAGATAGCGATGGCGCGCTCCGCGGCAACGGCCTTATTCTCGATATATTCGGCCAGTTTGCGTACCGTATTATGGCGGAACAGATCGGCGATGCTCAGGTGGCAGCAAAGATCGCGTGCGACGAGCGCGACGATTTTGCTCATGGTCAGCGAGTGTGCGCCCAGGTTGATGAACTCCTGTGTGACGTCGGCTTGCGGACAGCCGATGGCGTTGGCCACGATGCGCTCGAGAATGGCCTCAGTTTCTGTTTCCGGCGGCGTCAGGCGTTCATTTCGTTCATCCAGCGGCCAGTTTTCCAACTGTTGACGGGCGATCTTGCCATTGATGGTCAGCGGCAGCGCCGGCAAGAAAATAAAGACGCTGGGGATCGCGGCGGGGTGGAGCTGTGTGACCAACGCGTGACGCAGCGCGTCGATCGTCAGCTCAGGCGAAGCGGGTTGTACGAAGGCGGCGAGAATTTTGCCCGAGGGCTGGCTGCGAGCCACCACGCAGGCGCTGTCAACCAGGGGGTGACTGCGGACGGCGCTTTCCACTTCACCCATTTCGATGCGTACACCGCGTATCTTCACCTGGTGATCACGGCGGCCGACGAAAATAATGTTGCCCTGTTCGTCCCATTTGGCGATGTCGCCGGTTTGATAAAGGCGCTCTTCGGCCGCCATATACGGTAGCCGACAGGTAATGAACTTCTCTGCGCTCAGCGCCTCTTGATGCAGGTAACCGTGCGCCAGGCCGCTGCCGGCGATGCACAGTTCGCCCTCAAAACCGACCGGCAGTGGATTATGGTGGGGATCAAGGATGTGACAACGGTAGTTTTTCAGCGGTTTGCCAATGCAGTTCCAGGGAACGCCTGGACGATACTCGCACAGCGAAGTGGCAATGGAAGCCTCGGTCGGCCCGTAACCGTTGCACAATCGGGTGCGCTCGGCCCACCAGGTGACGACGTCCGCTGGCGGTGCGTCTCCCATGACGATCATCGTCCGCAGTCCCGGCCACATCTCGCGGGGCAACAATTCCAGAATTGCCGGTGTAATAGTGATATGGCCGATATCGTGTCGAGTCAGATAATCGTGCAGCGCGCCGACATCGGTATGCAGTTCCGAGGGCGCCAGATAAAGCGTCGCACCGCTGACCAACGCGCCATAGACGTCCCAGCCGAAGGCGTCGAAACCCAGCGAGGCGATGGCCAGCACGCGGCTGCCTTGCGCCAGGCCAATGAAATCGCGGTGGTTTTGCGCCACGTTGCTCAGGCCCTCACGCCCTATCATGACGCCTTTGGGCTTGCCGGTCGTCCCGGAGGTATAGCAGACGTAGGCCAGTGCGTCTCGCGATTGAGGGAGTTGCTCCGCATGAATGTTCAGCGAACGGTAGTCAATGCTTGATGGCGCAATGCACGGCGCGTCGCCGGAGTGCAACGGCGAGTCGGCCAAAATCAGCGCAGGCTGCACGTCGTCAAGAATGCTTTGATTGCGCGCCGCTGGCGCCTGCGGATCGAGCAGTACATAGGTTTTATTGCTTTTCAGTATCCCTAACAGCACGATCAGCAGCGTCGCTGACTTGTCCATCGAGACGGCGACGACCGAGCTGGCGGCCCCGCTGTGTTCAAGCAGCCAACAGGCAAACTGATCCGAGGCGCGATCGATCTCGCCATAGCTGTATATCTGGCCATCGGCATGCAGCGCGGCCTGTTGCGGATGAGCGGCGGCGGCGTGGCGGAACAAAGCGATGACGTCGTGTGCCAGCAGCTTGGCATCGTCGGTTGCGTTGAATTGGCTCAGGCGATGTAACGTTTGAGGTTGAGTAACAATGGGCGCGGCGACGGGATCGGCCGGATCTGCCAATAGCGCGTCAAGATAGTCGGTGAACGCGTTGAAACGCATGTCGTCGCCATACAGGGTAAGCTGAGTGCCGTCACCGCAAGCCGCTACGTCGACCATCGCTCGTGGCTGGGCATAGCGCCCCTGTTTGAGCGCGCCGGTTTCATTAAAGAAGAAATGTTGCAGCTGTGCGGGGGACGTGATGTCCGCCACCGGCAGCGTATGGAAGTCGGCGCCGGGTTGCCAGGTGAGATGGCAGAGATCGCTGCCGCAACGCCCCTGCATCTGATCGCCAAGGCGTTCCATCAGCAATGCGGTCAACTCGCGCATGCGCGTCGGTGATTCGGCATAGTATTTACGCGCCAAACGGTAGGGAGTGTCTTGTGCGTGCGGTAAGCCGCCACGCGAAAGCTCGACCACAATGTCGACAAGCTTTTCCTGCAGCAGGGGAAGTTGGGCGCCTGCGGCCATATCGGACAGCGCGTCGCACAGATAAGCGGTTTGGCCGGCGGAGCTAAAGTACAGAGAAAAGTGTTCTTGGTTTTGCAGGGTATCAATGTCGCTAATATTTTTTTTATTGGTTACGATCGTCAGCAGATTTTTTCCCTGCTGTTGCAGGCGTCGTATTGTTTCAGCGTTATTTTCAGTGGTGATAATAAGATCGAATTTTTCGATTGGACGGCGTTCGAGACTGATAAAACTAACCTGATGGCCGTATTCCTGTATTTCGTCTGTTAATAATTTACCGCAGGCACTGTCGCCGAAATAGCCAATATGAAGTAATTCCATTTTTGCTTCCTGAGAATAATGATTTCCCTTGCGGAATATCAAAGGGTGCTGAATTTTTATGCCGGTTAATTAGATTTTTGCATGCAGCGCATCGGCGATAGGCAAATCAGCCAGAATGCCCGATTTATTCAGTGCCACCAGCATTTGTTCCGTGACGATATTATTGGTTTCCCACGGTTTAACATGCGTTGCTGGATAAGTGTCTGCGATGATGTCGATAATTTCCGCTTCGGCCAGTCCGAGTTGGCGCAACATGCAGGCGCTGAAATCTTTGGCGATAGCGTCGGTTGCGTAGCCTTCCAGGAAAGCCAAAATCGGTTGTTGCAACGCTTGCTTGGTCGCCGCGTCGCTGTGGCGCCAGATATGGCTTAGCACCTGCTGTGAGAAGCGGGCATGGCGGCCTTCATCCGCAACGTGATCTTTCATCACCAGGTAAAAGGTCGGGAAGATATCTTCGTTGTTGATCACATCGATAAGATCGGTGGTCAGCGCCTGCTCAGACAGAGACACGCACACCAGTCGCAGCAGTTCGCGCAGCCGTTCGTCCCCCATTGCCAACGATTGCGCCAGGGCATAGGAAGCCTCGGTGTCTTTTGGCATCGGCAGCGGCGCAATGGACGTCATTTGCTCTACCTGATTGATCAGATCCAGCGCCACCAGGGCGTGATAGGACTCATCCACGACCACGGTCAGCGCGTCTAAGCGCATTTCAAGCGGAAAGTCTACGCCGACCGCGTTTTTGTAGAGCTTGTAACTGGAATCATTGATGATATCCAACTCGATGTTGGCGATGCCATTCAGGTAGTGGTAGAGGGTTTGCACCTGAATATAGCGCAATGCTTGTTCACCGAGCGCGGCAACGCGCGGATGGAGGCACAGCGGCAGACGTTCGAGGGGGAAGAAAAGGGTTGATTGGCTGTCCTGTTCGTTGAGAAGGCGACGAGGACGGGAGCGGACAATCGCGGCGCGATCCCATTTTTTCAACGTGGTTTCAATGAGGCTCATCGGTTAATCCTTATTAATAGAGTTCTATTTCAATATCCGATTGTGAATAGGCACAGCAGGCTAGAATAATATTTTCTTCTAACTCCTCTTCGCATAAGGCACTCTGTTTTTCATGGCGTATATTTCCGCTGATTAGAAGTAATTTGCAACAGCCGCACCTCCCCTTTCGGCATAGGTTGGGGATGTCGATATTTAATCTTTCGAAGTTTTCAAGCAGCGACGTTTCAGGACAAAAGTCACCGATGCCCGCGCCATCAAAAATAACATGATGACCATCGGGCCCTGTTTTTGCAGACATGGTGTGTTATTCCCTATGGAAGTCAGTGAGTGAGATCACATTTTAAAATTCATATAAGTAAATTGTTATTAATAATAGGTTGTGGGTTTTAATGGGGAGTAACGATAGCTTTGGCTTTGTATATTGTCAACACGACACATTAAAAACATTAACATTATATTAAAGGTTGTTTCACATAATATAGTTCATATTCAAACTTTATTGCCTGAATTGTTTAGCAATTCTTATTATTGTTTGTTTTATAATATCAACAGGCAAAAATATTTGTTCAGCGAATGGAAAACAGGACGTCGCCGCCTTCTAATGATAGCCTGAGCGGCAATTTGGTTTTGATAACGCAAGCAGGAAGATGACATGTTGAAAACCGCAGGCTGGCTGCTGCCCGCCATCCTGGCGCTGGCGGGGTGTTCGTCATCCGGCCAACGTCATGAGCAAACGCTTAGCCAGGCGCTGACGGCCCTCGGCCAGGACAAGGCGCTGATTGGGGCGTCGAACGGCGTGATGGTGCGCGACGCCGAGAGCGGCACCGTGCTGTATCAGGCGCACGCGCAGCAGCGTTTGGCGCCGGCTTCCAACATGAAGATGTTCACGTCTCTGGCGGCGTTCGGCGTGCTGGGGGCGGATTACCGGTTTGAAACCCGGCTGCTGACCACCGGCGAGCAGCGCGGCGACACCTTGCGGGGGGATCTCTATCTGCAGGGCAGCGGCGATCCGACGCTGCACCCGGACGATCTCGACAGCTTCGCCGCCACGCTGGCGCAGCGTGGCATTCGCCATATCCATGGGCGGCTGATCCTGGATGCCAGCGCGTTCGATCAAACGCCATTCGGCGCCGGCTGGAGCTGGGACGACGAACCCTTCGCCTTCGCCGCGCCGATCTCGGCGCTGAACTACGCCTTTACCCCCGGCGGCGATATCAACGTGGTGCAGGTGGACGTGCAGCCGGGCGCCCGCGCCGGTGCGCCAGGGCGGGTGAGTTTCTATCCCGCCAATGACGCGGTGAGGCTGGTCAACCGCACCACCACCGGCGGCGACACCGCACTGACGTTCGATCGCCAGCCGGGCAGCAACCGAATCGTGGTCAGCGGCACCGTCGCCGCGCAGGCGGAGGCCAGCTCACGCTTGATTACCGTCGATCAGCCCGCCCGCGTGGTTGGCGCCTTATTGCAAAATGCCCTGCGCGCGCACGGCATCACGCTGCGCGGCAACGCTGAAGAAGGCGTGACCCCTGCGGGCGCCCGGCTGCTGGCGGAAAAAACCTCGCCGCCGCTCTCCCGATTGGCCGTCACCTTCCTGAAAGTGTCCAACAATGGTTACGGCGAGGTATTGACCAAAGCGATGGGCCGCAAGACGCAGGGCAAGGGGGACTGGGCCGCCGGCCTGCAGGCGATCGGCCGGTTTGTGCAAAGCCAGGGCATCGAGGCCAGCGCGTATCGCCAGGTGGACGGTTCCGGGCTGTCGCGCATGAACCAGATCACGCCGCAGCAGCTGACGACGCTGCTGCTGGCGGCCAGAAAACAGCCGTGGTTCGCCGAGTGGTATAACGCCTTGCCCATCGCGGGCCAGCCGGGGCTGCTGGTGGGCGGCACGCTGCGGAGCCGCATGGTGAAAAGCGCGGCTGCCGGCCGCGCCCACGCCAAGAGCGGTTCCATGACCGGGGTATCGTCGCTCAGCGGCTATGTCGACTCGGCGACCGGGCGGCCGCTGGCGTTCGCCATCATCAGCAACAACTACCTGGTGCCCGGCGCAGAGGTGAAAGCGCTGGAGGATCGCCTGGTCGAGACGCTGGCGGCCTGTGACGCCTCGGTGGTGTGCCGCTGAGAAGGCGGCGTCAGTCGCGCTTGGCGATGTCGGCGAAGCTGCCGGCCAGCAGGCGGCACAGATCGGCGGCGGCCAGTTCGATGTCCAGCCCGCGTTTGCCGCCGGAAACGTAGATGGTGGCGAACGCTTGCGCCGGGCTGTCGATCACTGTCGGCAGCCGTTTTTTCTGCCCCAGCGGGCTGATGCCGCCCACCAGATACCCGGTGACGCGCTGGGCCAGCTGCGGATCGGCCATCTCGGCCTTTTTGGCGCCGAGCGCGCGGGCGACCTTTTTCAGATCCAACTGGGTGGCGACCGGCGTGACCGCCACCGCCAGATGTTTGGCGTCGCCGTTCAGCGCCACCAGCAGCGTTTTGTAAACCCGATCGGCATCCAGCCCCAGCTTTCTCACCGCTTCGTCGCCGAAGTTGGTTTCGTCGCTGTCGTGGTGATACGGATGAAGGGTGAAGGCGACCTTTTGTTTCTCGAGCAGAACGACTGCGGGCGTCATAATGTATTGTCCAAAATGTCCCTAACGGGGAAGGGGTGATAACCAGCCTTAAAAATACAAAAATCCAACCCGCCCGGCAACCTGAGCGGCTGTTACATAAAGCGGGTTGCCAAGATATTCACCGGGTTGCTACCCTGTTTGTTGTAACCGTTAACACGGTTGCTATGCGTATAACTACAATACAAGAAATTCCTCTTTGACTGGCCAATAGCGATATTGGCCTCTTTTTTAGCCCTGTGGCTGCAGCATCGCCGGCAGGTTATCCTCGCCGTACAGGTGCAATGCGCCAACCGCCACCACATAGTCACCCGCCGGCAGCGCCTCCAACTGATGCCGCCAGTCGCGATTGCGCTGATGCATCAGCACATCGTACAGCCCGGCGCTGAAGGTGGCGGGCAGGGTGTCCAGCGTGCCGCGCGGTTTGGCGTCCAGCCACCAGCTCACCATGGTTTGCAGCAGCCGCGCGTTGGTGTGCCAGTGCTCCAGCGTATCGCGCAGCAGCGCGATGCCGCCTTCCGGCAGCTGTTCCAGCATCGCCAACTGCTGCTGTGCCCCTTCCAGCTCGATCACCGGTTTGTCATGCGCGCGGGCGGCCTGCAGCAGCTGATAGTCCACGCCGTACTCTGCCCGTAGCCCCAGACGCTGAGCCTGGCGCGCCTGCATCATCAGCGCCACCTGCCAGCCGGGCAGGGTGGCGAAGGCGTGCGGATCGGCGCCCAGCTCGTGGCAAAGCGTCAGCAGCCGTTGATATTCTTCGGCGGACAGGCGCTGTTCCAGCGCCGGCTGCTGTTCTGCGTGGTCAAAAGGGGAGGCGGCGCCGGTGATATCGGCCTCGACGATCAGCGCGTCGGCCTGCTGCAGCCGGGCGGCCAGCCGCGCCGGCAGCGGCGACATATCGACGGTGCCCATATGGATGCTGCCCACCAGATGCAGCCGACGATCGCCCGGCAGAGTGATGTCCAGCGCCGGATAAGCGTATCGTTTGGGCGAGATCAGGCCGAGAAAGGCGGCGAGGCGGCGTAACAGTTGACCCATACGGCGTGGCTCCTGAATAACGGGTGCGCGTTTCAGCATGAAAGGCGAGGGAAAATCGTCATTCATGCTAAACGCTATCCGCCGCGCAGGAAAGCCCGGAAAACGGCGGGGCGCCATGACGGCGCCCCTGAGATCACTTCCTGGGTTTAAAACGCAGCAGCCGGTTGGCGTTGCTGACCACGGTAATCGACGACAGCGCCATCGCCGCGCCCGCCACCACCGGGCTGAGCAGCGTGCCGGTCAGCGGGTAGAGCACGCCGGCGGCGATCGGGATGCCCAGCGTATTGTAGATAAAGGCGCCGAACAGGTTCTGCTTCATGTTGCGCAGCGTGGCCTTCGACAGTTCCACCGCATCCGCCACGCCGTGCAGGCTGTGGCGCATCAGGGTGATGGCGGCGGTCTCGATGGCGATGTCGCTGCCGCCGCCCATCGCGATGCCCACGTCGGCCTGCGCCAGCGCCGGGGCGTCGTTGATGCCGTCGCCGACCATCGCCACGCGTTGGCCCTGCGCCTGCAGCTGTTTGATCGCCGCCGCTTTGCCGTCCGGCAGCACCCCGGCAATCACCCGATCGATACCGGCCTCTTTGGCGATGGCGTTGGCGGTCACCGGGTTGTCGCCGGTCAGCATCACCAGCTGATACCCCTGCTGGTGCAGGCGCTGCAGCGCCGCGACGCTGTCTTCGCGCAGCGGATCGCGAATGGCGAACAGCGCGGCCGGTTTACCGTTAACGGCCAGCAGCACCGGTGTCACGCCGCGTTCGGCCTGGTCGCGCATCGGCGCTTCCAGTTCGGCGATCGCGACCTGATGCTGCTCCAGCAGCGCGGCGTTGCCCAGCAGCAACTGCACGCCGTCGATCTCCCCGCTGACGCCGGCGCCGCGCAGGGTGCGGAACTGCGCCACCTGCGGCAGCGTTTGCCCGGCGGCGCGTTCCATGATGGCGCGCGCCAGCGGGTGATTGGAGCCTTGCTCCAGCGCGGCGGCCCAGCCGATCGCCTGCCGTTCGCTGACCTGATTGAAGGTCAGGATCTCCACCACCTGCGGCTTTCCTTCGGTCAGGGTGCCGGTTTTGTCGAACACCAGGGTGTCCAACTGGCTGGCCTGCTGCAGGGCGTCGGCGTCGCGTACCAGCACGCCAAACTCCGCCGCGCGGCCCACGCCGGAGATGATCGACATCGGCGTCGCCAATCCCAATGCGCACGGGCAGGCGATGATCAGCACCGTGGTGGCGATCACCAACGTATAGACCAGCTGCGGCTGCGGGCCGAAGAAGTACCATATCGCCGCGCTGAACAGGGCGATCGCCACCACCGCCGGCACGAACACCGCCGAGACGCGGTCGGCCAGTTGGCCGATCGCCGGTTTACTGCTCTGCGCCTGGCGCACCAGTTTGATGATGCGCGCCAGCGTGGTTTGGCTGCCGATGGCGGCGGCGCGGAACAGCACGCTGCCGTCGTCGACCACCGTCCCGGCATGCACCGTATCGCCGGGGCCTTTCTGCTGCGGCACCGCTTCGCCGGTCAGCATCGCTTCATCGAGCCAGACTTCGCCCTGCACGATTTCACCGTCGACCGGCACGCGATCGCCGGTGGTCAGCCGCAGCGTCATGCCGAGCTGCACCTCCGCCAGCGGGATATCGCGCTCGCCGTCGTCGGTTACCAGCCGTGCGGTAGGCGGCGTCAGATCCAGCAGCCGCTCCAGCGCCTGCGAAGAACGCTGGCGAGCACGCTGCTCCAGCGCATGGCCGAGGTTGATCAAACCGATGATCATCGCGCTGGCCTCGTAATAGAGGTGGCGCGCCTCGATCGGGAAGAAATCGGGCCAGATGTTGACGGCGATCGAATAGAGCCAGGCGGCACCGGTGCCGAGCGCCACCAGGGTATCCATGGTGGCGCTGCCGTTCATCAGCGCGCGCCAGGCGTTGCGGTAGAAGTGCCCGCCGGCGAACACCATCACCGCCAGGGTGATGACGCCGACCAGCAGCCAGGGGCGCTGGGTTTCCGGCGTCAGCGTCATGCTGCCGCCGAACAGCCCCCAGGCCATCAGTGGGATACCCAACGCCAGACCCAGCGCCGCCTGCCAGCTAAAGCGCTTCATGTTGGCGCGTGCGGTCTGCTGTTGGCGCTCGCGGCGTTCGGTCTCGTCCTGAATCATCTCGGCGCCGTAGCCGGCTTTTTCCACCGCCGCCACCAGCGCCTGCGCATCGGCGGCGCCGGTCACCAGCGCGCTGCGTTCCGCCAGGTTGACGCGCGCGTGCTCAACGCCGGGAACGCTTTGCAGCGCCTGCTGCACTTTATTGACGCAGCTGGCGCAGGTCATGCCGCTGAGCAGCAGCTGTACGCTGTCGTCCGCGCCGTCGGTTGCCGGAAGGGGAGATTGCGCCGCTGGCTGAACGTCCGGCAACGAAGGTGTTGCGTCAGTCAACGGCTCAGTTTTTGGGGCGGCGGCGCCCGCTACGCCGGCGTGATAACCGGCATCTTCCACCGCGGCGATCAGCGCCTGCGGATCGGCATCGCCGTACACTTTCGCGCTGTCGATAGCGACGTCGGCGGCGAACACGCCCGGCACCGCTTCCAGCGCTTTGCGGGTGGTGCCGACGCAGTGCATGCAGCTCAGGCCGCTCAGCTGCAGTTCGGTATCGGCGCGCGGCGCGACTTCGGCCTGATAACCGGCGGCGATCACGCTGTCGATCAGCGCGCTGTCCGGTGCGTCGCCGGTCACTTTGGCGTAATGCACGTTAACGTCCGCCTGTTCGACATCGCTGCGGCTTTCCAGGGCTTTTTTCACCCGCTGCGCGCAGTTCATGCAGGACAGCCCCTGCAATGCCAGCATAGTGGTGTGTGACATGATTGAACTCCTTGCTTAAAAGGCGGTGTTTAAAGGTTGACCGCCGGACCTGTTTTCACTAAGAATGGAGCTTAAACCTTCCAGCAAGGGTAAGGTCAAGGAGGGAAAATGAATATTAGCGACGTCGCGAAAAAAACCGGGTTAACCAGCAAAACGATTCGTTTTTACGAAGAGAAAGCGCTGATTACCGCCCCGATCCGCAGCGATAACGGTTACCGCCATTATTCCGCCAGACACGTTGAAGAGCTGACGCTGCTGCGCCAGGCGCGGCAGGTGGGCTTCAACCTGGACGAGTGCCGCGAGCTGGTGGCGTTGTTCAACGATCCGGCCCGCCACAGCGCCGACGTGAAGGCGCGCACGCTGCAGAAGGTGGCGGAGATCGACAGGCACATCAGCGAACTGGGCGAAATGCGCCAGCGCCTGGTGACGCTGGCCGATCAATGTCCGGGCGACGAGGGGGCGGAGTGCCCCATCATCAACAACCTGGCAGGATGCTGTCGTTCAAATTAGCGGCCGATGGCGCGGATCACCAGCGTGACCCCTTCCACCGCCACCACTTCCACTTCGGTGCCGGCGGGCAGATCTTCCGCCGCCTGCGCGCGCCAGCTGCTGTCGCCGATATTGATGCGCCCCATACCGTTGTGCATCGGCTCCGTCAGCGTGGCGCGGGTGCCGATCAGCTGGCGGTTGCGCTGGTTGAGCACCGGCGAACCGCCGGATGCGGCCGCCGGGCGCCGGCGCAGCCAGTACCACCACAGATAGGCGACGACGACGGTCAGGACGGCGAAGATCATGCCCTGCCACGCCCAGGAAAGTGGCGGCAGCAGCCAGATCAGCACGCCGACCAACAGCGCCGCCACGCCGCTCCACAGCAGGTAGCCGCCGGCGCCGAGCATTTCCGCCGCCAGCAACACGCCCCCGAGGGAGAGCCAAAACCACAGCGGATTCGCCGCGATCAGTTCGAGCATGATTATTTGCCTTTGCTTTCTTTCAGCAGTTCGGTAATGCCGCCGATAGAGCCGAGCAGGCTGCTGGCGTCCAGCGGCATCATCACCACCTTGCTGTTGTTGGAGGAACCGATCTTCTGCAGCGCGTCGGTGTATTTCTGCGCCACGAAGTAGTTCACCGCCTGAATGTTGCCGCTGGCGATGGCGTCCGACACCAGCTGGGTGGCGCGCGCCTCGGCCTCGGCAGCGCGTTCACGCGCTTCCGCCTGCAGGAATGCCGACTGGCGTTCGCCCTCGGCCTTCAGGATCTGCGACTGTTTCTCCCCTTCGGCGCGCAGAATGGCCGCCTGACGCACCCCTTCCGCCTCCAGGATGTCGGCGCGCTTGGTCCGTTCGGCCTTCATCTGGGCGTTCATCGAGGCGATCAGTTCCGCCGGCGGCCGCACGTCGCGGATCTCGATACGGGTGATTTTCACCCCCCACGGATTGGTCGCTTCATCGACGATGTGCAGCAGGCGGCTGTTGATGCTGTCGCGCTGCGACAGCATTTCGTCCAGCTCCATTGAGCCGAGCACGGTGCGGAAGTTGGTCATGGTCAGGTTGACGATCGCCTGTTCGAGGTTGCTGACCTCGTAGGCGGCGCGGGCCGGATCGACCACCTGGATAAAGCACACCGCGTCGATGGCGACGTTGGCGTTATCGCGGGAAATCACCTCCTGCGAGGGAATGTCCAGCACCTGTTCCATCATGTTGATTTTACGGCCGATGCGGTCCATGAACGGCACCACCAGGTTCAGGCCCGGCATCAGCGTTTTGGTGTAGCGGCCGAAGCGTTCTACCGTCCATTGGAACCCCTGCGGCACAATTTTGACGCCGGCGAACACCACAATCAGCGCGACGACGATCACGATGGGGATAAAAGTAAGCATGCAAACCTCCTGTCAGACATATGTAAACAGATATTACGTCAGCGCCGGAAAAATGCCTACCGATACCGAGACTTAATCCAGAGCGCCGATCAAACCCGCGATCAGCGGATCCCGCGTCTGGAACAGGTTGATAAGGGTGCGCACCGCTTCGCCGCCGCGAGCATCGGACCAGGCCAGCGACAGGGGAGAAGACTGGCGCGGGTATTTGAGCTGTTTGGCCACCAACTCGCCGCTCTCCAGATAAGTTTGGCACAGCCGGCGCGGAAGGAAACCGATCCCGAGACCGCGCAGATGACACTCCAGCTTGGTGCGCAGATCCGGCACCTTGATTTCCTGCTGGCCCGACAGCAGCCAGGCGGTGCGCTTGGCCAAATGGCGTGCGGTATCTTCGACGTTGATCGCGGCGTAAGGGCGCAGCTGCGTTTCGTTCAGCGGATCGGCGGCGGCGGCCAGCGGGTGCGTCGGCGCGATGGCGAACACCCACTCTATTTTGCCCAGCGGCAGCACCTTGATGCTGTTTTCCAGCGATTCGTTGCCCGCCGCGCCGATCGCCAGGTGGCAATCCTCATTCAGCAACGCGTCCCACACGCCCATGTACACCTGGTGGGAAATGTGGAATTGGGTGAACGGGTATTTGTCGTGCAGGTGAGTTAACAGCCCGGCTACGGCGGCGGCGGCATCCCGATGATCGCCGGCGAGCGTGGGCTGACGGGCAGCGAAGCGGTGATCGACAAAGATCTGGCGGCGGCGCTGTTGGCGGAGCAGGTAGGAGCCGATCATCTGGTGATCCTCACCGACGCCGACGCGGTGTACCAAGAGTGGGGCACGCCGCGCCAGCGCGCCATTCGGCGCGCCACCACGCAGGAGCTGGCGCCGATGGCGGTGGCGGACGGCGCCATGGGGCCGAAGATCATGGCGGTCAGCCGCTTCGTCGATCGCACCGGGCGGACGGCCCATATCGGTGGCCTGCAGGATATCGACGCGGTGCTGGCGGGCCAGGCCGGCACCTCTATTTTGCCTTAGCCGCCGTCGGTTTATCCGCGCCCGCGTTGGCGCGGATAAGTATGCCTAAATGGCATGATTTCAATAATTTTTATTCATTTCATGATGTTGCTCGCCTTGGCTAGAGTAAATACACCCCGGTATTTACCGTCAAAAATTTGTCATTTTTATTTGCGACTATGCTTTTTGAAATGACATTTCGGCCAAGGATTGTTATGGATTCGCTCAGTGTTGATGAACTCGCCCAGAAGAAGGATCGCTGGTATCGCATTGTGGAGGAGATGTTGGCGGAAGCCGGCGTCGCCATCAACGGCCCGCGCGCCTGGGATATCCGGGTGCACAATCCGGCGCTGTTCAAACGCATTTTGCAGGAAGGCTCGCTCGGTTTCGGCGAAGGCTATATGGACGGCTGGTGGGAGTGCGAACGGCTGGACATGTTGTTCACCCGTATTCTGCAGGCCGGCGTCGATGAGCGGCTGCCGAAAAGCCTGAGCGACATCGCGCGCATCGCCTATGCCCGGCTGTTCAACCGCCAATCGCGCAAGCGCGCCTGGCAGGTGGGCAAAGAGCACTACGACATCGGCAACGACCTGTTCCGGGCGATGCTCGATCCTTACATGCAATACTCCTGCGGCTACTGGAAAGAGGCGCAGACGCTCGAGCAGGCGCAACAGGCCAAGCTGCGGATGATCTGCGAAAAACTGCAGCTGAAACCGGGCATGACGCTGCTGGATATCGGCTGCGGCTGGGGCGGGTTGGCGCAGTTTGCGGCGCAAAACTATGGCGTCTCGGTGCACGGCGTGACCATTTCCGCCGAGCAGCAGAAGCTGGCGCAGGCACGCTGCGCGGGGCTGGGCGTCGAGATCTTGCTGCAGGATTACCGCGATCTGGATCGCCAGTTCGATCGCATCGTGTCGGTCGGCATGTTCGAGCACGTCGGGCCGAAAAACTACGAGACCTATTTCAGCGTCGCGGCGCGCAACCTGAAGCCCGACGGCCTGTTCCTGCTGCACACCATCGGTTCCAATCAGACCGATCTCAACGTCGACGCCTGGATAGACAAATACATCTTCCCCAACGGCTGCCTGCCTTCGGTGCGGCATATCGCCGAGGCCAGCGAAGGGCGTTTCGTGATGGAGGATTGGCACAACTTTGGCGCCGATTACGATCGCACGCTGATGGCCTGGCTGGAGAACTTCAAACGGGCGTGGCCAGAGTTGGCGGGCGGCTATTCCGAGCGCTTCGAACGCATGTTCACTTATTACCTGAACGCCTGCGCCGGCGCGTTCCGTTCGCGCAACATTCAGCTGTGGCAGGTGTTGTTCAGCCCGGCGGGCGTGGAGGGCGGGGTGCGGGTCTATCGCTGATATCCCCGTCATATTTCAAGCTGCATCTGTGTTGGCTGCGTTTGCGCGCCCCGGTCGCTTACTTGAGTAAGTTCCCGGGGACTTACAAACTTGCCGCCTTGATGCAACTCGAACTATTTAGGGGATACCCTTCAATATTTACTTTGGGACAACACATATACCCAATGGATTTCCAGTTGCGTCTAGGCGGCAAACGTGAGAAACCCCAGGAGCTTAGATAACTAAGTGACTGGGGTTCGAACGTGCAGCCAACAACGATGCGGCTGGAAAGACGAAGGGTATATCAGTACAGCAGCGAGTACAGCTGGCGGCGATATTTAGCGGCCAGCGCGTCGCCGGTGCCGAGCGCGGCCAGAATGTCCATCAGGGTCTTGCGCGCGTTGCCGTTGGCGGCGGCCAGATCTTTCTTCAGATGCCCCATCAGCAGCTCCAGCGCTTCTTCGTTACGCCCGACCTGATGCAGCTGCAGCGCCAGCTGCACCGCCAGCTCAACGTTGTCCGGCTGCTGCTGCACCTGCTGTTGCAGCTGTTGGATTTCCGGCGTGTCGGCCGCCTGTTTCAACAGTTCAATTTGCGCCACCAGGCCCTGATAGCGGGTATCGCGATCCTGCAGCGGGATGGTCGCCAGCACTGCTTCGGCGTCTTCGCTGCGGCTGAGCGCGATCTGAGTTTCGGCCAGGGTCAGGCCGATGTCGCTGCGCTGTTGGCTGCTCTGCCAGGCGTCTTTCAGCAGCGGCAGCGCTTCGGCGGCGTTGCCGGCGGCCAGCAGTTCCTGCGCCTGCGCCAGTTTCAGATCTTCTTCCTTCGGCAGGAAACGCTGCAGCAAGTCGCGGATCGCTTCTTCCGGCTGCGGGCCCTGGAAGCCGTCGACCGGCTGACCGTCTTTGAACAGGTAGACGGTCGGAATGGAGCGCAGCCCGAATTGGGAGGCGATCATCTGTTCGGCGTCGCAGTCCACCTTGGCCAGAATGAACTGGCCGGCGTATTCCGCCGCCAGTTTGTCGAGCACCGGCGTGAGCTGCAGGCAGTGTTGGCTGCGCTCGGACCAGAAGTAGAACAGCACCGGAATGGACATCGATTGTTCCAGCGTCTGGTGCAGGTTAGTTTCGTTAATATCAACAACAGCTTGAGCTAGCATCTTTTTTCTCTCTGATCGTGCGGAGCCATGGGGTGTAGATGGGGGCGCGCCGCCATTCTTCAACCCCGGCGGGCGAATTAAGCGTTGCTGCGCAGCAGCCAATCCAGACAGCGGCCCGGTAGAATGCGGCGCAGCACGCTCATGGCGTGCGCCAGCAGGGTCACTGGGTAGCGCAGTTTGGCGCGCGGGCTTTCCAGCGCGTGGCGCAGCTTGGGCAGAATGGCCTCCGGCGGCAGCGTCAGGCGCTTGGCGATGCCGGGGTTATGCACCGGTTTGTCGCTCTGCGTCTGATTGACGTTCTGGCTAAAGTGGGTGGAAATCGGCCCCGGTTCGATCAGGCTGACCTGAATGCCGCTACCGTGCAGCTCCATGCGCAGCGCGTCCGACCAGGCTTCCAGCGCGAACTTGCTGGCGGCGTAGGCGCCGCGCCCGGCGCTGGAGACCAGGCCCATCACCGAGCTGGTCTGGATAATGCGCCCTTCGCCGTGCGGCAACATCGCCGGCAGCAGCAACTGGGTCAACTGGTGGGTGCCGAACAGGTTGGTGGCGAACTGCCGCTCCAGCTGGCTGCGCGAGATGCCGCTGAGCGGGCCGTAAACGCCGAAGCCGCCGTTGTTGAACAGGCCGTACAGGCGGCCGCCGGTCAGCGCGATCACCTCGGCGGCGGCGCGCTCGACGCTGGCGCTGTCGTCCAGATCCAGCTCGATGCCTTCCAGCCCGAGCTGGCGCATGTTTTCCACGTCCTGCGGCTTGCGGCAGGCGGCCAGCACCCGGTAGCCGCGGTTGCGCAGATCCTGCGCCGCAATCAGCCCAATCCCGCTGGAGCAGCCGGTTATCAATACTGCTTTTTGCATAACTTTACCTAGTGTACGACCCTAATTTAGTTAGACTCATGTTTTACTAGCGGTTCCAGGCGCTCCGCCATCCAGGTGGCGATAAACGGCTGGGCGTCCCCATTGGGGTGCAATCCGTCATCCTGCATCCATTCCGGCTTCACCACCACCTGTTCCATATAGAACGGCAGCAGCGGAATGTTGAACTGCCTGGCCAGCGCCGGGTAGACGGCGCTGAACGCCTCGGTATAGCGGCGGCCGTAGTTCGGCGGGATGCGAATTTGCATCAGCAGCGGCTGTGCGCCGGCCTGCTGCACCCGCGTGATGATCTGGCCGAGATCGCGCTGCATGTCCTGCGCCGGGAAACCGCGCAGGCCGTCGTTGGCGCCCAGCTCGATCAGCACCCAGCGCGGCTGATGCTGTTTCAGCAGCGCGGGCAGACGCGCCAGCCCCTGTGCGGCGGTGTCACCGCTGATGCTGGCGTTGACCAGCTGCGGCGCGCCCGGTTTTTTCTGCCACTGTTCGGCCAACAACGTCGGCCAGGCCCGCTCGATCGGCAGGCGGTAGCCGGCGCTTAAACTGTCGCCCAAAATCAACAAGGTATCGGCGGCGGCAGCGCGTAAACTGAATAATCCCAACAGCAAAAGGAAGGGAAGATGCCAGCGGAAAACGTTCTTGAAGTTCATCATCTTAGTAAACACGTTGGTCAGGGTGAGCATCAGCTCACCATCCTTACCGGAGTCGAGCTGCTTGTCAAACCCGCGCAGACGATCGCCCTGATCGGCGAATCCGGATCGGGGAAATCGACCCTGCTGGGCATTTTGGCCGGGCTGGATGACGGCAGCGAGGGCGAGGTGCGCCTGCTCGGCGAGTCGCTGACCGCGTTGGACGAAGAAGGCCGCGCCGCGCTGCGCGCCAGGAACGTCGGCTTCGTGTTTCAGTCGTTCATGCTGGTGCCGACGCTGAACGCGCTGGAAAACGTGCAGCTGCCGGCGCTGCTGCGCGGCGAGAGCGACAGGCAGAGCCGCGAGCAGGCGGTGCAGCTGCTGGAACAGCTGGGATTGGGCAAACGGCTCGATCACCTGCCGGCGCAGCTGTCCGGCGGCGAGCAGCAGCGCGTGGCGCTGGCGCGCGCCTTCAGCGGCCGGCCGCGGGTGCTGTTCGCCGATGAACCGACCGGCAACCTCGATCGCCAGACCGGCGATCGCATCGCCGACCTGTTGTTCTCTCTCAACCGCGATTTTGACACCACCCTGATCCTGGTAACCCATGACGAAACCCTGGCGGCGCGCTGCCAGCGGCGGCTGCGGCTGCGCGAAGGCAAGCTGTGGGAGGAAGCATGATCTGGCGCTGGTTCTGGCGCGAATGGCGCTCGCCGTCGCTGCTAATCGTTTGGCTGGCGCTGACGCTCTCCGTGGCCTGCGTGCTGGCGCTGGGCAGCATCAGCGATCGCATGGACAAAGGGCTCAGCCAGCAGAGCCGCGACTTTATCGCCGGCGATCGGGTGTTGCGCAGTGCGCATCCGGTGCCGGAAGGCTGGCTGCTGGACGCGCAGCAGCAGGGGCTGAAGCTGAGCCGTCAGTTGTCGTTCACCACCATGACCTATGCCGGCGATCGGCCGCAGCTGGCGGACGTGAAAGCCACCGATCTGGCCTATCCGCTGTACGGCAAGCTGGAAACGCGCCCGGCCAACATCAAGCCCGAACCGGGCAGCGTGCTGGTGGCGCCGCGTCTGCTGGCGCTGCTGAACGTGAAAGTGGGGGATTCGCTCGAGGTGGGCGACACCACGCTGCGCATCGCCGGCGAAATCATTCAGGAGCCGGACGCCGGCTTCAACCCGTTCCAGACCGCGCCGCGCATCATGATCAACCTGGCGGACGTCGATAAGACCGGCGCGGTGCAGCCGGGCAGTCGCCTGACCTACCGCTACATGTTCGCCGGCGCCGAGCCTGATATTCAGCGTTACGAAGCGCGGCTAACGCCGCAGTTGACGCCGGATCAGCGCTGGTTCGGGCTGCAGGAGTCCGGTAGCGCGCTCGGCAAGTCGCTGCAGCGATCCCAACAGTTCCTGCTGCTGTCGGCCCTGCTGACGCTGCTGTTGTCGATCGCCGCCGTGGCGGTGGCGATGAGCCACTATTGCCGCAGCCGCTACGATCTGATCGCGGTGCTGAAAACCCTCGGCGCCGGGCGCGGCGCGCTGCGTAAACTGATCGTCGGCCAGTGGCTGGCGGTGATGGCGCTGGCGGCGGTGTGCGGCGGGGCGATCGGGCTGGCGTTCGAAGCGCTGTTGATTCGCCTGCTGAAGCCGGTGTTGCCGGCCGCGTTGCCCGCCGCCGGCGCCTGGCCGTGGCTGTGGGCGCTCGGCGCGCTGGTGCTGATTTCGCTGCTGGTCGGGCTGCGGCCGTACCGTCAGCTGCTGGCCACCCAACCGCTGCGGGTGCTGCGCCGCGATGTGGTGGCCAACGTCTGGCCGCTGCGCTACTTCCTGCCGGTGACGGCGGCGGTTGTGGTGGCGCTGCTGGTGACGCTGATGGGGGCCAGCACGCTGCTGTGGGCGATCCTGGCGGGCATGGCGGTGCTGGCGCTGCTGCTGGGCGGCATCGGCTGGGGCAGTCTGCAGCTGCTGCGCCGCATCACGCTCAAGAGCCTGGCGCTGCGGCTGGCGGTCAACCGCCTGCTGCATCAGCCGTGGGTGACCATCAGCCAGCTGGCGGCGTTCTCGCTGTCGTTTATGCTGTTGGCGCTGTTGCTGGTGCTGCGCGGCGATTTGCTCGACCGCTGGCAGCAACAGCTGCCGCCGGACAGCCCGAACTATTTCCTGCTCAACATGACCGAGGCGCAGGTGCCGCAGGTGAAAACCTTCCTGCAGCAGCACCAGATCAAGCCGGAAACCTATTATCCGATCGTCCGGGTGCGCCTGACCGAGATAAACCAGCAGGTGGCGACCGAGCGGGTGCATGAAGACGATCCGGGCGGCGAGGCGGTGAACCGCGAGCTGAACCTGACCTGGTTGGCCGATCTGCCGGATCACAATCCGCTGGTGGCGGGCAATTGGCCGCCGAAAAGCGGCGAGGTTTCGATGGATGAAGGCATTGCCGGGCGGCTGAAGATCAAGTTGGGCGACACGCTGACCTTCAGCGGCGATACCCAGGCGTTCAGCGCCAAAGTCACCAGCCTGCGCCAGGTGGATTGGGAAAGCCTGAAGCCGAACTTTTACTTTATCTTCCCGCCGGGCGCGCTGGACGGCCAGCCGCAGACCTGGCTTACCAGCTTCCGCTACGACGGCGACGGTCAGATGCTGACCCAGCTCAACCGCCAGTTCCCGACGCTCAGCCTGATGGACATCGGCGCGATCCTGAAACAGGTCGGCGGCGTGCTGCAGCAGGTCAGCCGCGCGCTGGAGGTGATGGTGGTGCTGGTGGTGCTGTGCGGCGGCCTGCTGCTGCTGGCACAGGTGCAGGTCGGCATGCGTCAGCGCCGCCAGGAGCTGGTGGTGTATCGTACGCTGGGCGCCGGCAAACGGCTGCTGCGCCGCACGCTGTGGTGCGAGTTCGCCCTGCTGGGGCTGGTGGCGGGCATCGCGGCGGCGGTGGGCGCCGAGGCGGCGCTGTGGCTGCTGCAGAGCCGGGTGTTCGACTTCCCGTGGACGCCGACGCCGGTGCTGTGGTGGGCGTTGCCGCTGGCCAGCGCGCTGCTGCTGTCGCTGTGCGGCGGCTGGCTGGGCGTGCGCCTGCTGCGCGGCCGGGCGCTGTTCCGCAGTTATGATGGCTGATCTCGCTATCGCAGGTCCGTTGCCGCCAAGCGCGGCCGGGCCTGCCGATTTTCCGCCGCGCGTTACCGTGGCTTTTCTCTTTGTTCCCCTCCGCACGTCACGCTGATTTTTGTGAAATCGGTTACATTTTTTCTCTGTCGATACAATGCGTATTGGCAATGCTGTTACCAAACCCAGGCCTTTGTTTACTTTTTTATGTATATAAATAATGGGTTACACAGTAACTAAACGAGTTTTTCGTCTGTTGACGCGTAGGATTAAGGTTTAAAATTATGTAACCGCTTCCACTAATGTGATCGTACTCACTTATCTCCGACGCATTGCCTCCTATCATGTCGCACACTGATGACCGTTTTCTCCTGGAGGCTGTATGAGCGCTACCGTTAAAGTTGCACCGGCGGAGAAAAGCCCGACCCATGTCGGCATGACTTTTTTCGTCTGTTTTTTGGCCGCCTTGGCCGGCCTGTTGTTTGGCTTGGATATCGGCGTAATCGCCGGCGCTCTGCCGTTTATTACCGACACTTTTCATATCACCAGCTCTCAGCAGGAGTGGGTGGTCAGCTCGATGATGTTTGGCGCCGCCGTCGGCGCTATCGGCAGCGGCTGGATGAACTTCCGGCTGGGGCGCAAATACAGTTTGATGATCGGCGCCATTCTGTTCGTGGCGGGATCGCTGTGTTCAGCGTTCGCCCCCAACGTGGAGGTGCTGATCGTTTCACGCATTCTGCTGGGATTGGCGGTGGGTATCGCTTCTTATACCGCGCCGATTTATCTTTCTGAAATCGCGCCGGAGAAAATCCGTGGCAGCATGATCTCGATGTATCAATTGATGATCACCATTGGTATTTTGGCGGCTTACCTGTCTGATACGGCATTCAGCTATACCGGCGCCTGGCGCTGGATGTTGGGCGTCATCACCATCCCGGCGGGGCTGTTGTTGGTTGGCGTGTTCTTTTTACCTGACAGCCCGCGGTGGCTGGCCTCGCGCAATCGTCATGAGCAGGCGCGCCAGGTGTTGGAGAAGCTGCGCGACAGCAGTGCCCAGGCGCAGCATGAGCTGAATGAAATTCGTCAAAGCCTCAAACTGAAGCAAAGCGGTTGGGCGTTGTTCAAAGGCAATAAAAATTTCCGCCGCGCGGTTTTCCTTGGCGTTCTTCTCCAGGTGATGCAGCAGTTCACCGGGATGAACGTCACCATGTATTACGCGCCGAAGATTTTCGGTCTGGCGGGCTTCGCCAGTACGGAACAGCAGATGTGGGGCACGGTGATCGTCGGTCTGGTCAACGTGCTGGCCACCTTTATCGCTATTGGACTGGTCGATCGCTGGGGCCGCAAACCCACCCTGATCCTTGGGTTTATCGTGATGGCCGTCGGCATGGGGGCGCTGGGAACCATGATGAATATCGGCATGAACTCGGCGGTGGCGCAATATTTCGCCATCGTCATGCTGCTGATGTTTATCGTCGGCTTTGCCATGAGCGCCGGCCCGCTGATTTGGGTGCTGTGTTCAGAGATCCAGCCATTGAAAGGCCGCGATTTCGGCATCACCTGTTCCACCGCCACTAACTGGATCGCCAATATGATTGTGGGGGCGACATTCCTGACCATGCTGAATTCGTTGGGTAGTGCGCACACCTTTTGGGTCTATGCGGGGCTTAACGTGCTGTTTGTTTTCATCACGTTGGCGCTGATCCCGGAAACCAAAAATATTTCTCTGGAACATATTGAACGCAATCTGATGGCCGGCAAACCGTTGCGTAATATCGGCTCGCGTTGATCTTTGCGGCAAAAAAAAGGTTCAGCCTGGGCTGAACCTTCTTCTTTTTCGGCGGTATAAACCGTTAAGCCAGCTTCTGCTGCGCCCAGGCCAGCCCGCTTTGGTACTCGCCCGGCAGCAGCGGCGCCAGCGCCTGCAGCGCCTGGCGCAGATCGGCGGCGCTCGGGTCGTTCAGATTGAGATGGCCGACCTTGCGGCCCGGGCGCACCTCTTTCTCATACCAGTGCAGATGCACCAGCGGCAGCGACAGCCACTGTTCGTTGACGGCGGTGCCGATCAGGTTGACCATCACCGACGGCGTGCTCACCACCGGCTGCGGCAACGGCAGGCCGAGAATGGCGCGCAGGTGCAGCTCGAACTGGCTGATGGACGCGCCGTTTTGCGTCCAGTGGCCGCTGTTGTGCACGCGCGGCGCCAGCTCGTTGATCAGCAGCCGATCGCCGACGATAAAGCACTCCATCGCCATCACGCCGACGTAGTTCAGCTCGTTCAGGATCGCCGCCAGCATCTGCTCGGCCTGTTGCTGCAGCGCCGGGTTGGGCTGCGGCAGCGCCACGCTGGTGCGCAGGATGCCGTCTTCATGCAGGTTGTGGGTCAGCGGGTAGAATACCGAACGGCCGTCGTGGCCGCGCGCGCCCACCAGCGACACTTCGCCGGAGAAATTGATGCCTTGCTCGACGATGCACTCGCCATAGGCATCGGCCGGCAGTTCGGCTTCCTGGCCTGGACGCAAACGCCATTGGCCGCGGCCGTCATAGCCGCCGACCCGGCGTTTGACGATCGCCAGCTCGCCCAGCGAAGCGAATACCTGCGGCCATTCGGCGGCGCTCGCCAGCAGCTGCCACGGCGCGGTCGCCAGGCCGAGCTGATCGAGCAGCTGTTTTTGCGTCAGGCGATCCGCCAGACGCGGGAAGATGTCGCGGTTGACGAAGGCGCTGTGGGTCGCCAGCTCGCGCGTCAGCGCGGTTTCCGGCCAGCGTTCGATCTCGGCGGTAATGACGCTATTCTGATACGGCACTGCCTCGGGTTCGGCATCGATGCCGACAGGGTAAACGGCGATGCCCAGCGGTTCGCCGGCCTGGCGCAGCATGCGCCCCAGCTGGCCGTTGCCCAGTACGCAAACCGGCTTCATGCGTCCTCCCGCGGATCGGGGTGGTTCAAGACGTCTTCGGTCTGCGCCTGACGCCAGTCCGCCAAACGCTGCGCCAGCGCGGCGTCGTGCAGCGCCAGGATCTGCATCGCCAGCAGCCCGGCGTTGGCGGCGCCGGCTTTGCCGATCGCCAGCGTGCCCACCGGAATGCCGCGCGGCATCTGCACGATGGAGTACAGGCTGTCTACGCCGCTCAGCGCGGCGCTTTGCACCGGCACACCCAGCACCGGCACCAGGGTTTTCGCCGCCAGCATGCCCGGCAGGTGCGCCGCACCGCCGGCGCCGGCGATGATCACGTCAAAACCGTTGGCGGCAGCCTGCTCGGCGAAGCTGAACAGCTTGTCCGGCGTGCGGTGGGCGGAAACGACTTCGACATGGAAGGGGACATCGAGCTGGGTCAGGACTTCGGCGGCGAACTGCATGGTGGCCCAGTCACTTTTCGATCCCATTACAATTGCGATTTTCGCCCCGGTAGTGGCGGCTGAAGCGGCGTTGGCTCCCATGGGTGTAAGGCTCCTGTGATTTGTCTGGCGTCGGCTGAGGGCCGAATGAGGGCGTAGAGCATACCATGAGCGCACGGCGAGGAAAACGGTTGCGTCGCCGGTTTTCACCGTCGAAAGCGCGAATTTTCACTCGCGCGCCAGTCCGGAATTCAGAATGGGAATTGGATCAGCTCGACGGCGTCGGCGCTGACTTTGATCATCGATCCTTCGACGTGCCAGGCTCCCAGCACCGCGCGATGGGCTTCGCCGTTGCTCAACGCCAGCCGGTGCACCGCCGGGCGGTGGGTATGGCCGTGGATCATCCAGTGCACGTCGTGGCGCAGCATGGTTTGCTCGACCGCCTGCGGGTTGACGTCCATGATGGCTTCCGACTTGTCCTGGTTGGATTGCTGGCTGCGGGCGCGCATTTTGGCGGCGATCTTCAATCGCCAGCGCAGCGGCAGCGCCAGGAACAATTTTTGAATCAGCGGGTTGTGCACTTTACGGCGGAATTGCTGATAGGCGTGATCGTCGGTGCACAGGGTGTCGCCGTGCAGGATCAGCATCCTGCGACCGTACAGCTCCAGCACTTTCTCTTCCGGCAGCAACTGCATGCCGCTGGCGCGGGCGAAGCGTTTGCCGAGCAGAAAATCGCGGTTGCCGTGGATGAAGTAGCAGGGCACGCCGGCCTGTTGCAGCGCTTTCAGCGCCGCGGCGATCTCCGCGTGCAGCGGCTCGGGATCGTCGTCGCCGATCCAGGCTTCAAACAGGTCGCCGAGGATGTACAGCGCGTCGGCGTGAACCGCTTCGCGCCGTAAAAAACGCAGAAAACCGGCAGTGATTGCCGGTTCCTGTGCGCACAAGTGCAGATCTGCGATGAACAGCGTACTCATGCAGCCGCGATTACTCGCTGACGGTCACGCTGTTGATCACCACGTCTTCTACCGGTACGTCCTGGTGCATGCCGCTGCGGCCGGTTTTCACGCCTTTGATCTTGTTGACCACGTCCATGCCTTCAACCACTTCAGCAAACACGCAGTAGCCCCAGCCCTGCACGTTTTCGCCACGGAAGTTCAGGAAGTCGTTGTCAGCCACGTTGATGAAGAACTGTGCGGTGGCGGAGTGCGGATCGTTGGTGCGCGCCATTGCCAGGGTGCCGATGGTGTTTTTCAGACCGTTGTTGGCTTCGTTCTTGATGGCCGCGTTGGTCGCTTTCTGGTTCATGCCCGGCTCGAAACCGCCGCCCTGGATCATGAAGCCGTTGATCACACGGTGGAAGATGGTGTTGTCGTAGAAACCGGCGCGGCAGTAGTTCAGGAAGTTTTCAACGGTAACCGGCGCTTTGTCAGCAAAGGTCTTGATAACGATATCGCCGTGATTGGTGTGGAAAGTAACCATAGTTTTAATCCTAACAAGGTGAAGTGAGACGTCACGTAAAGCGAGTGAACATTCAGACCGCCCTTATAACATATCCGCCCCAGCGAGTCAGCAGCGGCTCAACCGCGCACTGTCTGTGGTAATTGCATTTGTGTTATATTATAACAATTGCGCCGGCCGCCGAATTTCGCGCATTTTATTCGCGTGAAATCAGCAAAGCATGGCCTTAACCTTGCAATAGATCAGGCTTCAGGTTTCAATACGCTACCGGGCGGAAACCTGAAGCCCGGTTATCTTTTTTGTTATCACGCACACCACGGAATCTCCCGATGCTAAAGATTTTTAATACCCTGAGTCGTCAAAAAGAGGAATTCAAACCCATTCATGCCGGGAAAGTGGGCATGTACGTGTGCGGGGTAACCATCTATGACCTGTGTCACATCGGGCACGGTCGTACCTTTGTCGCTTTCGATGTGGTGGCGCGTTACCTGCGCTACCTCGGCTATTCGCTGAACTACGTGCGCAACGTCACCGACGTGGACGACAAAATCATCCGCCGCGCGGCGGAAAATCATGAGACCTGCGACCAGCTGACCGAACGCATGCTGGCGGAAATGCACGCCGACTTCGACGCGCTGCTGATCGATCGCCCGGATCAAGAGCCGCGCGCGACCCAGCACATCGCCGAGATCATCGAGATCACCCAGCGCCTGATCGATCGCGATCACGCCTACGTGGCCAGCAACGGCGACGTGATGTTCTCCATCGACAGCGATCCGCAATACGGGCTGCTGTCGCGTCAGGATCTGGATCAGCTGCAGGCCGGCGCGCGCGTGGAGATCGACGACGTGAAGCGCAACCCGATGGACTTCGTGCTGTGGAAGATGTCCAAGCCAGGCGAGCCGAGTTGGCAGTCGCCGTGGGGGCCGGGCCGTCCGGGCTGGCACATCGAATGCTCCGCCATGAACTGCAAACAGCTGGGCACCCACTTCGACATTCACGGCGGCGGTTCCGATCTGATGTTCCCGCACCACGAGAACGAGATCGCACAGTCGAGCTGCGCCCACGACGGCCCGTACGTCAATTACTGGATGCACTCCGGCATGGTGATGATCGACAAAGAGAAGATGTCCAAATCGCTGGATAACTTCTTCACCATCCGCGACGTGCTCGGCCATTACGATGCGGAGACGGTGCGTTACTTCCTGATGTCCGGCCACTATCGCAGCCAGCTGAACTACAGCGAAGAGAACCTCAAGCAGGCGCGCACCGCGCTGGAGCGCCTCTATACCGCGCTGCGCGGCACCGACGCCGACGCCGCGCCGGCCGGCGGCGAAGCGTTCGAAGCCCGCTTCCGCGAAGCGATGGACGACGACTTCAACACCCCGGAAGCCTACTCGGCGCTGTTCGATCTGGCGCGCGAGGTTAACCGCCTCAAGGGTGAAGACATGGCGGCGGCCAACGGCATGGCGGCGGAACTGCGCAAGCTGGCGAAGGTGCTCGGCCTGCTGCAGCAGGAGCCGGAGCAGTTCCTGCAAGGGGGCGCTCAGGTTGACGACGGCGAAGTGGCGGAGATCGAAGCGCTGATCAAACAGCGTAACGAAGCGCGCGCCGCGAAGGATTGGGCGCTGGCGGATGCCGCCCGCGATCGGTTGAACGAGATGAACATCGTGCTGGAAGACGGCCCGCAGGGCACCACCTGGCGCCGTAAGTAATCCAGCCGCAGGGAAAAACAAAAAAGGCGCTGAATTCAGCGCCTTTTTCTATGGCTGCGGGTCAGGGTTTAACCATGACCTTGCCGCCGTCGAACTCCACCACCTGATCGGCGACGATCTTGCAGCGCTTGCGGGTTTCGACCTTGCCGTCGACTTTCACCTGCCCTTCAGCGATGACTTCTTTGGCGGCGCCGCCGCTTTCACTCCAGCCCTGGAACTTCAGCAGATCGCACAGTTCGACGTGGGGATGATTGTCCAGATTGAAAATTTCCATACTGCCTTACTTATTTAGGTTGAACGTCGTGATATTCCTCGCAGGCCTGCAAGGTATTTTGGATCAGTGTAGCAACGGTCATCGGGCCAACGCCACCCGGCACCGGGGTGATGTAGGCGGCGCGCTCGCTGGCGGCGTCGAAATCGACGTCGCCCACCACTTTACCGCTTTCCAAGCGGTTGATGCCGACGTCCACCACGATGGCGCCCGGTTTGATCCAGTCGCCCGGAATGAAGCCCGGTTTGCCAACTGCTACTACCAGCAGATCGGCGTTCTCGACGTGGTGACGCAGATTCTTGGTGAAGCGGTGGGTGACGGTGGTGGTGCAGCCGGCCAGCAGCAGCTCCATGCTCATCGGGCGGCCGACGATGTTGGAGGCGCCGACCACCACGGCGTTCAGGCCGTAGGTATCGATGTTATAACGCTCCAGCAGGGTGACGATACCGCGCGGCGTGCACGGGCGCAGCTTAGGGGCGCGTTGGCACAGGCGGCCGACGTTGTACGGGTGGAAGCCGTCGACGTCTTTGTCCGGGTGGATGCGTTCCAGCACCTTGACGTTATCGATGCCGGCCGGCAGCGGCAGCTGCACCAGAATGCCGTCGATTTCCTCATCGGCGTTCAGCTGGTCGATCAACGCCAGCAGCTCGGCTTCACTGGTGGCAGCGGGCAGGTCGTAGGAGCGGGAAAGGAAGCCGACTTCATCGCAGGCGCGGCGCTTGCTGGCGACGTAAATTTGCGAAGCCGGGTTCTCGCCGACCAGCACAACCGCCAGCCCTGGGGCGCGTTTGCCGGCCGCCAGACGTTGTTTCACTTGCTCAGCCACTTCGTTTCTAACCTGCTGCGCAATCGTTTTACCATCAATAATCTTTGCTGACATCAGTGTGGAAATCCATCAATTAAGAAAAGCGGGGATGCCGCTATTCTGGCAGAAGCTGAGCGCGCTGTCAGGCGCAGAATCACCCTCGCAGCCGTTGCCGACGCCGATTTACGCTTTTTTTATGCCGGCCTCAGGATCCTCTACGCCATTTTTACCGGCACTTGGATACGCTGGGGCGGTTCACAGGGCGAAAGAGGGCAGGATCATGAGGGCGATAACCCGGCTTTACCCGTTGCATCATCAGCCTGACGAGCAACCGGCGGAGCCTAAACGCATAGGGGAAACGGTGTTCGATTCTTCGCTGCATCCGGCGGACAGCGCGCAACTCACCGCGCTGCATCAGCTCGGCAAGCATGAAGGAGCGCCGTCGTGGCGGGCGCGCCTGAGCGCGCTGTGGCGGAGGCTGTGCGCATGAACGGCAGCGCATGGGCAGGGTGCGCGCTATTGCTGGCTTGGGCGCCGTGGAGCCAGGCTTCTTTAAACAGCGCACGTCCCGACGCAACACTGGAGGAAAGGGGGGAGATGACCTGCAACGCGCGGGTGGTTGAGCATGCCGATTGGGGGGACATCGCCGCAGTGGTGCAGTCCGCCCGCCTTTGCCTGCGGCGGGGCGGTGGGCGGCAAGGGGCTGAGCGCGCGCCGATTTACATAGGCTTTGGTCTGGCTCAGCATGGCGGCGCCCGGTTGACGGGAACCCTCGCCGCGCGGGCGCTGGCGGAAAAAACGCCATAAAGCACGGCCGCCGCCGTAACGCCATGAAAAGGCATTGACTCGCTAACCTCTGACCGTATAATCCCAACCCGCAGCCGCAGGTTGCCGCATCTCAATGCGCCCTTAGCTCAGTTGGATAGAGCAACGGCCTTCTAAGCCGTAGGTCATAGGTTCGAATCCTATAGGGCGTGCCATTACTCCCTTGATTTTCTTCCCCCTACTTGTTCCCTTGAAAACTCGACTGCGCTACCCGTACTCCCGTTGGCTCGCCGCTGAACGTCATGCTATGTTCATGCGTTAACTTTCAGTGAGTAGTAGAGAGAAAAATGCAAAGCTTATTCGTTTACGGCACCCTGGGGCCGGGCAGGCCCAACGCGCACATTATGGAAGCCATCGGCGGCAGCTGGGAAGAAGGCAGCGTCGGCGGCTCGCTGCTTAACGAAGGCTGGGGCGCCGAGATGGGCTACCCGGGCATCGTGCTGGATAACAGTGGCAATCGGGTGAACGGGTTTCTGTTCCGTTCAGCTAACCTCGTCAACCACTGGCCGACTCTCGATGCGTTTGAAGGTGAGGGTTATGAACGAGTGGTGGTCAGCGTCACCACCGCCGGCGGCGAAACCGTCGATTCGTTTATCTACATGCTGAATAATGATACGAGCCGCTTCGCCGAGTGAGTGCGAGGCGCTTGACCCACCGGCAATTGAACCTTCGTTTATTTTGCCGCGCTACAATAGGCGAAAATTTCTCCACGGAGCCTATCGTGCGCAAATCCAGATTCCTGCTCGTGACCTTGCTGTGCCTGTGCGCCGCCGCCGTGCTATACGTTATGGCTTACCGGGCGTTGGGGCATTACCTCAGCGACGGCGAGCAAGCTTACCCGGATATCACTGTTGAAATCCGCTGAGGGCCGTGCGGCGCCGCGCTGATTGCGCCGATTTTTCGAACTTCGGCCGTTCGTCGCCGGGGGGGCAATACCGGCATCTTCAAGAGCGGCGGTTTGAGTCGCGCCTGTTCGTGGTGCGTCGAGAAAAATGTCATATTTCCCATTCGGCGTTACATCTGGCCGAGCAAACTTACGCGGGGATGACAGTTCTATACATTGGGATTGGTACTGTAGCTCTACCCGATGATGTTGTGTGTTATCCATTCCCTGTAGTGTATTACCCCATCCCTGTTAAGTTTATCCCGCCTTGCGCGGGATTTTTTTTATCTGCGCATGCCTGGCAGAGTAACGCGATTTTTTTGAATAACACCGTCAGTTTTATTTGGTATTCAGCCGCTGCGCGCTTGATTAGATTGAACGCGAAGGGGCGCCGTCGGCGTCTTTGTGCAATGAGTGGAGAATTTCTATGGCGAAGACAGTAGTGGTGTTTCATTCCGGCTACGGCCATACCGAGCGTTTGGCGAAAGTCGTGGCGGAAGGCGCCGGGGCGGAATTGATCGCCATCGATCAGAACGGCGATATCAGCGACGAAGCCTGGCGGACGCTGGATGAGGCGGACGCCATCATCTTTGGTTCGCCGACCTATATGGGCGGCCCGTCGTGGCAGTTCAAGAAATTCGCCGACGCCAGCTCCAAGGCCTGGTTCGGCCGCAAGTGGCAGGACAAAGTGTTCGGCGGCTTTACCAACAGCGCCAGCCTGAACGGAGACAAGCAGGTAACGCTGATCGCGCTGCAGACGCTGGCTTCGCAACATGGCGGCCTGTGGGTCAGCCTGGGGCTGATGCCGGCCAACACCAAATCGGCGCAGCGCACCGACGTCAATAACCTGGGCGGTTCGGTGGGGCTGCTGGTGCAGACCCCGGCGGATGCCGGCGTGGATGAGATGCTGTCGGGCGATCTGGCGACCGCCAAGCTTTATGGCCAGCGCGTAGCGGGCTTTGCCGCCAAACTGGCGTAAGCCCTTCCGTGCAGAGAGGGCGGCGGTGCGGTTGAACGGACGCCGCGTTCATTTTCTCTGCACAATTGGCGTGTAAGCTGCGAAATGTTATTAGCCTGCTTGGGCTAACACTGCATTTCGTACAAATATTCCCGGTTCCTAGGCCGGGTTTTTTGTTGCTAAGGTCTGCTTAAGCTTGCACCGCTATACTGCGCGGCAGCACGGGCATGCAAGGCATGGCCGTGTTGTAACTGTCGATTTGCTGTTGTTCAGGCAAGCCCGCGCTATGCGGGCTTTTTTGGGGTTGTTATTGCACGGGCGGCCCAGTTGCAGGAAAATAATCGCGCAGTTATTCAAACAGCATTCAACGACCAATAACCATAAACTTATTAATGTAATTAACGCCCTCGGCGGCCTATTACGCTATGCGCTATGCTGACAGCAGAGCGGGCATTATTTGCTGACGCTATGCGGGGGGAGTCCGCCGCAGGCGCATCAGGCTAAGAAAAGTCTGTTAATTAAATGTTAATGCTTTTTATTATTGATTTGTCTGGCTTTTTTGGTTGAAATTCGGATTGACTATCCCTCACTGGCCGGGCGAGAGAGTATGCACATTATTATTCTGGTTATTAGCAAAATATGGGCGAGGCGATGAACGCCAGAATAAACGCCAGGCATGGCCTGCCGCTAACGGTTCAGCTGATCAATCTTTTCATGCTGGCCTTTTTACTTTCCCTGGTGGGTATTCTTAGCCGGCCGATTGGCTCGCTTTCCTTATTTTGGCCGGTGAATGCGATTCTGCTCGGCCTGCTGCTGCGAAAACCCGT
Source organism: Serratia sarumanii (assembly GCF_029962605.1). Classification (NCBI taxonomy): domain Bacteria; kingdom Pseudomonadati; phylum Pseudomonadota; class Gammaproteobacteria; order Enterobacterales; family Yersiniaceae; genus Serratia; species Serratia sarumanii. Next base: position 1,154,651 of record NZ_CP124750.1, read on the forward strand.
TTACGCCACGCCGCTCGGCTGGCTTACCACCTATCTGGGCATGGTCGCCGCCGATCTCAGCACCGGCGAAGGCTGGTCTCTGGCGCTGTGGCTGAACGCCTGCAACATGTCGCTGATCGCCGTCGGTTACGGCATCATGCTGATGCTGCCCCAATCTCAACGGCGCATGGGCAAACCCCATGCGATACTCTATATGTTCAGCGCCAGCCTGGCCGGCGCGGCGGTGGCGTCGACGCTGTCGGTGCTGCGCAACGACAGCCTGTACAACAACACGGTGGTGGTCGCCTGGCTGGCCTGGTTCAGCGAGCAGTTCTCGACGACCTTGCTGCTGTTGCCGGTGCTGATGGCGGCGCCGCGGTTGAAGCAGCTGCTGCGCATGCAGGTGCGTTGGCGCCTGAAGGGCTGTCTGCCGCTGCTGGCGCTGCTGCTGTCGCTGATATTCAGCGTCTATATCGGCGGGCCGGGCGCTATCGCCTTCCCGATCCCGGCGCTGCTGTGGTGCGCGGTGCGCTACCCGCTGTTCCCCGTGACGTTGCTGACGCTGTTGACCGGCATGACCGAGATCAGCAGCATTTCCGCCAACCTGATGCTGTACGAAACGCCGAACAACCACAACGCCTTCCTCGATACCCTGATGTCCGCCCGCTTGGGCATCGCCATGCTGGTGATGGGGCCGCTGATCCTCGCCAGCTCCATCGCCGCCAACCGCAAGCTGATGCGGCGTCTGGAGCACAGCGCCAACCACGATTTTCTGACCGGGGTGCTGGCGCGCAGCGCGATGACGCGCAAAGCGGGCGAGCTGCTGGAGCATAAACACCGCTCCAAAGAGGCGGTGTCGCTACTGCTGATCGACATCGACCATTTTAAGCAGATCAACGATACGCACGGCCACAGCGCCGGCGATCAGGTTTTGGCGTCGTTCGCGCACATCGTGCGGCGCGAACTGCGGCACGATCAGCTGTTCGGCCGCCTGGGCGGGGAAGAGTTCGCCATCATGCTGCCGCGCGCGCTGGCGGCGCAGGGTGTGGCGCTGGGGGAACATCTGCGCCGGCTGGTGGAGCAGACGGCGCTGCAGGTGGAAGGCAAGCAGACGTTGAAAATCACCATCAGCGTCGGCGTCGCCAGTCTGGCGATGAACGAGGTGAAATCGCTGGAGCAACTGATGAATATGGCGGATATCGCGCTGTATCGCGCCAAATCGCAGGGGCGTAATCGGGTGGAGTCGTTCAACGTGGTGAACGGCAACAGCGTCGAGCATATCCTGTTCCGCTAGGGCTCGACGCTGGGCAGCCGGCGCTTACAGGCTTTTCAGCGCCTTAATGGTCTCATCCATATCGATCTCGTGCTCGGAGAAGGTATGGGTGGTGTTCTGGAAGGTGGTAATGGTCAGCATGCGCAGCGTTTGCATGGTCTGCGCCTGATCTTCTGACTGCGGGCGAATGCGGTTCATCAGCAGGCCGACCGACAGCACGGTGTTCTCTTTATCCACGTCGGCTTTGGCCGGCACTTCCTTGGTGAAGGTATTGAAAGACTTGATGCTGGCGATCTTGATTCTTTCATTGGCGATGATGATGTATTTGCTGGGCGCCAACACTTTGACCGCATAAGCCGACGGGCCTTTGGTGTTGTTGGTCGGTTCGAAGGTCACCGCCGCGTTTTTCTTAATCAGCTCCGGGTTTTGCACTTTAATCACGTGAAAATAACGATTTTCTCCGTTCTCGTCGGTAATAAAGCCGAAGCCTTTGTCTTCAAAAAAAGTCGTTATCTTGCCGTTCATCGCTATTCTCACAAAAGGGTTCTATACAGCGCTTATGATAGCGCGGAATGCCTTGCAACGACAGATTGCGCGGGCGGCATTTCGTCATGCGATAACGGCATTTAGCGGCTTTCCCCCCACATGCTATGTTCATGCTGACTTCATTCAATGCGTAAAGGAATAGCGATGGGAATCAAACGTCTCAATCACGCCGTGCTGTATGTCAGCGACGTGCGGCAGAGCGCCGACTTTTATCATCAGGTGTTGGGGTTCAAGCTCAAGCCGTCCGACAGCCCCGATCGGGCGGTGTTTACCCAGGCCGCCGATTCGGACAACGATCACGATTTGGCGCTGTTCAGCAAGAACCTGGGCCAGCAGCGCGCCGGGGTGTTTCGTGCCAACAACGAGCCGCCGGCGGAGCATGAGCCAGCGGCCGGGCTGTACCATCTGGCCTGGGAAGTGGACAGCCTGGAGGAGCTGGAGCGCATTCGCCATCAGCTGGCCGAACGCGGCATTCTCGGGCTGGAAGAGGATCACGGCGTGCACAAAAGCATTTATGGCCACGATCCGGACGGGCTGCTGTTCGAGGTAACCTGGTTTATTCCGCCGGCGTTGCTGACCGAAGAGGACAAAAACCAGCAGGGTATCCGCCCGCTGGATTTCGCCGCCGAGAAGCGGCGCTTCGCCGGCCGGTAAGCAGCTCGGGTACGGGGCGCCGCGGCGCCCCGACGATCACAGCACTTTGTTGAGAAAGTTGACGGTGCGCGGATGCTGCGGCTGACTCAGCACTTGCCTGGCGTCGCCCTGCTCGACGATCTGCCCATCGACCATAAACACCACCCGATCCGCCGCTTCGCGCGCAAAGCCGATTTCATGCGTGACCACCACCAGCGTGACGCCCAGATCCGCCAACCCCTTTATCACATCCAGCACTTCGCCGACCAGCTCGGGATCGAGCGCGGAGGTCGGTTCATCGAACAGGATCACCTTCGGGTTCAGCGCCAGCGCGCGCGCGATGGCGATACGCTGCTGTTGGCCGCCGGAGAGGTGGCGCGGGTAGGCGTCCGCCTTGTGGCGCAACCCGACGGTATCCAGCAGCGCATAGGCTACCGCTTTCGCCCGTTCGCGGGTGTGAATTTTATGCACTACCGGCGCTTCGATGATGTTTTCCAGCACCGTCAGGTGCGGGAACAGGTTGAAATTCTGGAACACGTAGCCGACGTTGATGCGTTGCCGAAGGATGGCCTTTTCCTTCAGCTCATACAGCCGGTTGCCTTTGCGGCGGTAGCCGACGTAGTCGCCGTCGATGCGGATAAAGCCTTCGTCCACGCGCTCCAGGTGGTTGATCGCCCGCAGCAGCGTCGATTTGCCGGAGCCGGAAGGGCCGAGGATCACGGTTACGGTGCCCGGCTGCAGCGTCAGGCTGACGTCGTCCAGCGCCTTGTGCTTGCCGAAGAACTTGCTGACGTTGCTGATTTCGATCAGGCCGCGTGCCGGCACCGGGGTGAGATTGCGCGCCGGCTGTTCGGGCAAGGCGTAATAATCAATGGCTTCAGACATGCGGGTCTCCTAACGTTTTAGCCAGCCGGCCAGTTGCTGCCAGGGCGTCGGCGGCAGTTCGCGCACCGCGCCCCGGGCGAAATAGCGCTCGATGTAGTATTGGATCACCGACAGCGCGGTGGTGATGAACAGATACCAGACGGTGGCGACCATCAGCAGCGGTATTACCTGCTGGGTGCGGTTATAGATAACCTGAATGGTGTAAAACAGCTCCGGCAGCGCCAGCACGTAAACGATCGAGGTGCCTTTCGCCAGGCTGATGATCTCGTTGAAGCCGGTCGGAATAATGGAGCGCAGCGCCTGCGGCAGAATAATGCGGAAGGTGCGGCGATAGCCCGGCAACCCCAGCGCCGCCGCTGCTTCGTGCTGGCCGTAATCCACGCCCAGGATGCCGCCGCGGATGATCTCGGCGGTGTAGGCGGACTGCACCAGCGTCAGGCCCAGCACCGCCACGGCGAACTGGCCGAGAATGTCGATGGTCGGGTAGCTGGCGAACACCACGGAGGTGAAGGGAATGCCCAGCGAGATGGCGTCATACAGATAGGAAAAGTTGTACAGGATGATCAGCACCAGAATCAGCGGCAGCGAGCGAAACAGCCAGATATAACCCCAGGCCAGCGACGCCAGCAGGTAAGAGCGCGACAGCCGCGCCAGCGCCAGCAGGGTGCCGAACAGGATGCTGAACAGCGTGCCGAGCAGCGTCAGCAGCAGGGTTTGCCCCAGCCCTGCCAGCACCGCCGGCGCGAAGAACCACTCGGCGAACACGCCCCATTCCCAGCGCGCGTTGCCCGCCACCGATTGCACGATGGCGGCCAGAATAAACAGCGAAAACAGCGCGCCGATCAGCCGCAGCGGATAGCGGGCGGGCACCACTTTCAAGACTTCTTGTTTGGACATGTCATGTCTCCTGATACAGATTAAGGGGCCTTAGGCGATTTTCCTTTCCGACGCGCAACAACACGCGTCCTCTGCAATCAGGCTTTTGCGGAACGGCAGGCGGCCATCGTAGGGTGGGCGACTGTATATCTCGCTGTCGACGGTGGGATCGAACTGCGGCTGATACCCGTTGCTCAGATACAGGCCCACCGCTTCGGGCTGGCGAAAGCCGGTGGTTAGATAGAGCCGGCGATATCCCTGCGCCAGCGCCAGCGTTTCCAGCTGCTGCAGCACCCGCTGCGCCAGGCCCTGGCGGCGTAGGTCGCCCCGCGTCCAGATGCGCTTCAGCTCGGCGGTTAGCGCGTCATAGCGTTTGAAGGCGCCCATGGCGATCGGCGCACCGGCGCGCAGCAGCACGATGAAGGCTCCTTGCGGCGGCGCGTACAGATCCAGCGCTTCCGGTTCCTGGTCACCAAAATAGTCGCCGTAGCGCTGACGATATTCGCCGAACAGCCCTTCGATCACCGGGGCGATCAACGGGTCGGTCGGCAGCGTCTGAATGAAGGTGTCTTGCGTCATCGCGCGCTCCTAATCGCCCTGGCCGGGCGGGTTGATTTCCGACTGCGCAAGGCGTTCGGCGCTCTCGCCCCAGCGGTTGACCATGGCGTTCGCCTGCGGGGTCTTCGGCGCGTGAATAGGGGTTGATAGGCCTGCAAATCGATGCCGGTGCCCGCCTGCGCGGCGCCGGTCAGGCTCGGCAAGGCCGCCACGAGGGCGACGGTAACGGTTTTCTGCATAGCGGGTATCCCTGAAAGCGATCTTATTATTGGGTGAATCTGTTCAACGGGCGCTTCAGGCCTAGATGTTCACGCAGCGTGTCGCCGTGGTACGCCTGGCGGAACAGGCCACGTTGCTGCAGGATGGGCACCACCCGATCGACGAAGTGGCCGAAGGCGTTGGGCGTACCGCCGCTGATGATGAAACCGTCGGCGGCTTCGCCGTCGAACCAGCGTTGCAGGCCATCCGCCACCGCTTCCGGCGTGCCGCTGAACACCGGACGCGGCGAGGCGGCTTCCAGCGCCACCTGGCGCAGCGTGAGGTTGCGCTCGCGGGCGCTGCGCTTGATGGCGTCGGTGGTGCTGCGGAAGCTGTTTTGCCCCAGATCGCCGATGTCGGGGAAGGGGGCGTCCAGCGGATGGCGGGCGAAGTCGTAATGCTCGAAGTAGCGGCCGAGGTAGTTGAGGGCATTCTCGATGCTGACCAGGCGGGCGGTCTCCTGGTACTGGCGCTCGACGTCCGCGTCGTCGTCGCCGACGATCACGCTGACGCCCTGGAAGATGCGCAGATCGTTCGGTTCGCGCCTCTGTTCCACCAGCTGCCGCTTCACGTCCTGGTAGAAATCCTGCGCCTGCTCCAGCGTGTCGTGATGGGTGAAGATCGCATCGGCGTGTTGGGCCGCCAGCCGTTTGCCGTCTTCGGAGGCGCCGGCCTGGAACAGGATCGGGCGCCCCTGCGGCGTGCGGCCGATGTTCAGCGGCCCCTGTACCGAGAAGAATTCCCCCTGGTGATTGAGAGTGTGCAGTTTGCCGGCGCGGAAGAATTCGCCGCTGGCCTTATTACGCACGAAGGCGTCGTCTTCCCAGGAATCCCACAGCCCTTTGGCAACGTCGAGAAACTCGCCGGCGATGCGGTAACGCAGGCTGTGCTCCGGGTGTTCTTTGCGCGAGAAATTTTTGGCCGAGCCTTCCAGCGGCGAGGTCACCACGTTCCAGCCGGCGCGGCCGTTGCTCAGGTGATCGAGGCTGGCGAACTGGCGGGCGACGGTGAACGGATCGCTGTAGGAGGTGGAGAGGGTGCCCACCAGGCCGATTTTATCGGTGGCGGCGGACAACGCGGCCAGCAGGGTGAGCGGTTCGAAACGATTAAGAAAATGCGGAATGGACTTTTCGTTGATATATAGCCCATCGGCGACAAACACGAAATCGAATTTCCCCTGTTCGGCTTTTTTCGCCGTGGCGATATTAAATTCGAGGTTGATGCTGGCGTCGGCGGTGGCGTCCGGGTGGCGCCAGGCGGACATATTTCCCGATGCGCCATGTAGAATGGCGCCCAGCCGCAATTGCCGTTGATTAGTCGCGTTGTCGCTCATCGTGATTATCCTGTCATGCGCCGCAGAGGCGCGCGGTGTCTGATGTGCTCACTATTGATGAGCGGCGGCGGGATGTAAAACAACAAAACAGCATATTCAAATGTTGAAAATTGCAAATATCACGGCGAGCGAAAAAATAATCCCCGACGCGGCATCCGCGGCGTCGGGGAAATACGCTTTACCGTTATTCAGGCGTTGCTGAGGGCTTTTTCCGGCGCGGTGGTTAATTGTTGCAGCGTGCGTTCCGCCAGCAGCGTGAAATATTGCGCGGCGGGGAACAGAGCGCGTTCATCGGGATTGAAACGCGGATGATGCAGGCCGAATTCGCTGGCGGAGCCGATGCTGACGAATACGCCCGGCACATGGTGCAGATACAGCGCGAAATCTTCACCGCCCATCTGCAGTTCCGCCTCTTCGACCCGGTAGCCGGCCTCGGCGGCGACGGTTTTGCTGAACGCCGCCCAATGCGGATCATTGATTACCGCCGGCGGCCCCGGCTGCCAGCGGAGTTCGGCCTGCGCGCCCAGCGCGGCGGCAACGCCGTCGATCACCTGGCGAATTTTGTCCGGCACCTGGCGGCGCACCGCGTCGCTGTGGGTGCGCACCGTGCCTTCCAGCTCCACGGTTTGCGGCAGCACGTTCCAGGTATTGCCGCCTTCGATGCGCGTTACGCTCACCACCAGCGATTCCAGCGAGCTGAAGCTGCGGCTGGGCAGCGTCTGCAGTGCGCCGACGATCTGGCTGGCGGTGACAATGGTGTCGACGCCCTGTTCCGGTTTGGCGGCGTGCGCGCCTTTGCCGGTGATGAGGATCTGGAAGCGATCGACGTTGGCGTAGAACGGCCCGGCGCGGGTGGCGAAGGTGCCGGTGGGCAGCTCCGGCGCGTTATGCAGGCCAAATACCGCCGCAACGTTATCCAGCGCGCCAGCGTCGATCAGATGCCGGGCACCGTTGAAGGTCTCTTCCGCCGGTTGGAAGAAGATGCGCACCGTGCCGGGCAGGTCGGCCTCACGCGCTTTGAGCAGGTGTGCGGCGCCGAGCATCACCGAGGTGTGAAAGTCGTGGCCGCAGGCGTGCATCACGCCGCGGTTTTGCGAGCTGAAGGGCACGTCGGCGATTTCGTCGATCGGCAGGGCGTCAATGTCACCGCGCAGCGCGATGATCGGCCCCTTGCCGCTGCCAATCTCCGCCACGACGCCGGTTTTCAGCGCCAACGGCAGCAGGCGAATGCCCGCCTCTTGCAGCCAGCGGGTCAGCCGGGCGGTGGTGGCGAATTCGTGATTGGAAAGCTCCGGGTTTTGGTGCAGCTCACGCCGATAGGCGATGATTTTGTCTGCCAACTGGCTGGTCATAGGCTTGGCTCACAGTGGGAAATAAACCCTAACCCTAGTGCAGCGGCCGCCGAAGCAAAAAGACCATCTGGTTATATTTCATAGCGATTGCGTCTGCATGGGGGCGTCAACGCTGGGGTAAGCGGGCGGGTTTGGCCGTTCGCGCATTGTTCGCCGGCGCGTGGAGAGGATTGACCTGGAACGGGAGCTTATCGCAACCGGTGCAATCCATTTACACCGGGCTACACGGATTTTTTCACTCTTTATCGGATTTCTGTGATCGCGGTGGTGGACAAAATCCTGCCTGCTTGCTGTACTGTAATCGACACAGGTTTTGTGTCTTTCATTCACGTTAAAGGTAAGTTTGATGTCTAAGATTAAAGGTAGCGTTAAGTGGTTTAATGAATCCAAAGGCTTCGGTTTCATTACTCCGGAAGATGGTAGCAAGGACGTTTTCGTTCACTTCTCTGCCATCGTTAGCAACGGTTTCAAAACGCTTGCTGAAGGCCAGCGTGTAGAGTTTGAAATCACGAACGGTGCCAAAGGCCCATCTGCCGCTAACGTTACTGCTATCTAAGCTGCGTAGCTGAATTTCTTAAAACCCGCTCATTGAGCGGGTTTTTTATTGGGCGCGTTATGCCTCGCTGCGGCGGGCCAACAGGCTGAACAGCAGGATAGCGATGGCGTAACAGCCGACGATGGTCAGCGCCATCGACAGGCCCGAGGTGCCCCCCAGCCCGGTGAGCGGCACGGCGCAGGCGCCGAGGGCGAACATGCACACGCCGATCAAGGCCGAGGCGCTGCCCGCTTTGTCACCCTGGCTTTGCATGGCCAGCGAAGAGGCGGTCGGGCCGACGATGCCGATCACCGCCACCGAAAAGAACAGCGGCACCAGCAATACGACCAGCGGCGCATGCAGCGCGGCGGCCAACAGCAGCAACAGCGATGCGACGGCCGCCAGCGTTAGCCCGCTCTTCAATACCCGACGCTCCCCCCAACGCGAACTGAGGCGGCTGGCCAGCTGCGCCGCAATGATCAGCCCGACGCCGTTAATGGCGAAGCACAGGCTGAACATCTGCGGGCTGAGGCCGTAGATCTGCTGCAAGACGAAAGGCGAGGCGCCGATATAGGCGAACATGCCGGCCATCACGAAGCCTTGCGTCAGGCACAGGCCCATGAAATAGCGCTGGGTCAGCAACCCGCCCAGCGACATCAGCATCGCCAGGATACCGCCCTGGCTGCGGCGTTCTACCGGCAGGGATTCGCGCAGCTTCAGCGCCGACAGGCTGAACAGCAGCACGGCGATGGCCGCCAGCACGCCGAAGATGCCGCGCCAGTTCATCACCTGCAGCATCACGCCGCCCAGCACCGGCGCGACGATCGGCGCCAGGCCGTTGACCAGCATCAGCAGGGCGAAGAAGCGGGTCAGCTCATGGCCGGCGTACAGATCGCGGGCAATGGCGCGGGAAATCACCGCGCCACCGGCGCCGGCGATGCCCTGCAGCAGACGGGCGATCAGCAACTGGTCGATGGTGGGCGCGAGGGCGCACCACAGCGAAGCACCCAGCAGCAGGATCAGCGACAGCAACAGCGGGCGCATGCGGCCCAGTTTGTCGCTGTAAGGGCCGAAAATCAGCTGGCCGACGCCCAGGCCTAGCAACCCGGCGGTCAGGCTGAGCTGTGCGGCGGCGGTGGAGGTATTCAGTTCGCCCGCCATTTCCGGCAGGGCGGGCAGATAGAGATCGGTGCACAGCGGCCCCAGCGCGGCCAACAGGCCAAGCACGACGGCGTACACCAGACGTTGTCTGGCTAAGTGTTTGGTCATGGGAGATTAGCGTTTCCTGAACAGGTGAGAAATGGCCTGCTGATACAGCTCGCGCAGCAGGGACGCATCGGCTTTTTGCGTGGTAAGGATGCGGTAACCGGTGCCTTCGCTCATGACGGCGATAAACTCCACCCGGGCGGCGATCTCTTCCGCGCTGAAATCGGGATACAGCCGCTGCAGGTTGTGGCACACGTGGCGAAACAGCCGCGCTTCCGCATCGCTGAGCATTTTGGCTACCACCGGGTTGCGCGTGGCCTCGGCGGTCACTTCCAGCATCAGCATGTGATCGGTTTCGCTCTCGCCCGGCTGCTGAAACAGCGTGCGCGCCGCCAGCGTGCCGGCGATCAGGTTGATGTGATCGCCAAGGTTTTCCAGCCGTTGCATCTTGCTGGCGATGATGCGGTTGACGATCTCTTCGATAATCGCGTCTTTATTGGCGAAATAGCGATAGATTTGCCCGACGCTGAGCTGCGAGCCCTGGGCGATCTCCGCCATGCTGGCGGCGTGGAAGCCGTGGCGGCGGAAGCTGGTTTTCGCCGCTTCGACGATCTGATCGCGGCGGGCCTGCACCTTGGCCTGTTTACTGTCGTTGGGGGAGAGCATCTGCCCGATCCTTTGCTACGCGTGAGCCGGGTTCACATTTCTGGGTGTGAACGTTCATTCTCAATTGTAGTGTAACCGGCGGGAAAGACGCAACATGAACGCGTGCTGCGGGAAAAAGCGCTTAAGCGAACAGGTAGGATTTGATAAAGGCGGCGACGATCAGCACGCACAGCGCAACGGCAATCGCTTCGGCGGCGGTTTTCGGCAGGCTAAACATAGCGGTTTCTCATCCAGTCAGGAGTACTGGATGAGATTATGCGCATGCAAGATTAAGGAAACATTAAGGGCTTAGCGCCCGTTGACCCACATCACCAGCATGAAAGCCAGCAGCGTCATCGCCAGCGAGCCGGCCAGGTTGAGCAGCATGTTGGCCAGCGCCCAGCCGAAGCGGCCATCCTGCATCAGGTATACCACCTCCAGCGAAAAGGTGGAGAAGGTGGTCAGGCCGCCGCAGAACCCGGTGGTGATCAGCAATTTCCAGGTGGGATCCAGATGCGTCATGCGGGTGAAAATCGCCATCGCCAGGCCGATGATAAAACCGCCGATCAGATTGACCATCAGCGTACCGAGCGGAATGTGGGCGTTCAGCGGGTTCATTTTCATGCTTACCGCCCAGCGCAAAACGCTGCCGACGCCGCCGCCGATAAATACGGCCAGTAAAGAGCTCAACATGGGGCAACTCCCTTTCAATCAGAGAAATTCACGGGGTTCGGAAAGGGACAGGCGTAACGCTACGCGCCTCTCTCCGAGAGGTTACGTAGACATCATCAGCCTGTGAAGGCGGTTAGGGAGGAATGTCATCTCCAGCGTGCCGCACGGCCTTTTTCGCCGCACCGGATGGATGTTACACCTAACGCCGCCTATTTTGTAGTATCGACAATCTGCGAGGTCACCCCATGAAAATCAGAACGGCGCGCCTGAGCGATCGCCGAATTAATGACGGCGCTGGATTATCCCGGCACCGAGGCGCTGCTGGTGGCGGTGGAAAGCGAGCGGGCGCATGCGTTTTACCGGCGTGAAGGCTTTGTCGAAGCGCCGAAGTATTTTGCCAAGTTATTAAACCAGTCAGTTAGTCGCCCGTCGGCGCCGCCGTTTCCAGCCGGTTGCGGCCATTTTGCTTCGCCCGGTAAAGCGCGCCGTCGGCCGCTTTCAGCCAGTCCAGATAACCGCCCAGCGCGGGGTGGTAGTTGGCGATGCCGGCGCTGATCTGCAGCCGCAGCTGTGGTGCCTCTTTGAAGATGACGGCGTCCAGCCGCTGCTGGATGCGCCGCAGGACGGTTACCGCCTGTTCGGCGCTGGTGTTCGGCAGCACTGCGCCAAACTCGTCGCCGCCGTAGCGCCCGACGATATCCACGTTGCGCAAGCCGATCAGCAGCTCTTCCGCCAGCGCCGCCAGGGCCTCATCCCCTAAAGCGTGGCCGAAGGTGTCGTTGATGGTTTTGAAGCGATCGATATCCATCAGGATCAGCGTGGCGTTGTCCTGGTAGCGGCGGCAGCTGTCAAACTGGCGATGCAGCAGGTGCTCCCAGTGGCGGCGGTTGTACAAGCCGGTCAGCCCATCGCGAGTGCTGATGCGTTGCAGCTCCTGTTTCTTTTCCGCCAGCCGCTTGGCGGTGCGGTAGGTCACCAGCCCGAGCAGCGTCGGGTACAGGTAGATCATCGGCAGGCACAGATAGATTTGCAGCGGCGTGCTGTGCGGTTGAAACGGGAAGCCGAGCAGCGCGCCGGTCAGCGCCGCCGTGGCCAATTGAATCGCCAACCCTTTGACAAACAGCGCTTTGCCGGCGGAAGCGATGTTGTTCATGCTCATCATCGACAGGATGACGATCGCCGGCAGCGCATTGAACGCCATCATCGCGGCCCAGAAGCCACCGAAGGCGGAGTCGATCAGCAGGTTGCGGATCTCGGCTTTGAACGGATCTTTGGCGCGGCGGGCCAGGCGGTAGGCGAGATGCGGCCAGAGAAAGCCGTGAAAGGCCAGCAATAGCCAGACCGCCGTGGGCGGAGCCAAGGGGTAGAGCGCGGCGCAGACGCAGATAAAGCCGAGTCCCAGGCCGGCGACGCGGGGCAGATAGGTGCGTTTGGCGAAGCTGAGGCCGGATTTTCGGGCATCGAAAATGGGTGGAGCAATATACATCCGGCATCTCCCTGATAAGTATCACGGCAGCGTATCATGCGGGCGATAAACTAAGAATAGTCTGGAATCCGCGCCGTGCGGCCGCGTGGCATTCCTGCGACGGATCTCACTCTGTTACATGTTGCGGTTGTGCGAGCCGAAGGAAAGTCGCTAAATATTCGCAGGCAAGGTCAGTTTTTCTCGCTGTTCACGCAGCGCTCTATGATAAGAAGGTGAGTATGGAAGGTATCAGCATTACCAAACTTCTGGTGATTGCCGTGTTGGTGATTTTACTGTTCGGCACCAGCAAACTGCGCACGCTCGGCGCCGATCTTGGCGCGGCGCTGAAAGGCTTTAAAAAAGCCGTGGGCGACGACAGCACGCCGCCGGCCGCCGGCAACAACGCCGCCGAAAGCCAGTCCGCTCAGCAGAGCGTCGAAAAGAAAGACGTTTAACCCCGCCTGGTGGCGCGCAATAAAAAACGGATGCCTTGCGGACATCCGTTTTTTGGCGTTTCCGCCGTCTTTAGCGTAACAAACTATTACGCGTTATTTCACTTCCATCCCTTTGGCCTGCAGATCGGCGTGGTAAGACGAACGCACGAACGGGCCGCAGGCGGCGTGGGTGAAGCCCATCGCCATCGCTTCTTCTTTCATCTCGTCGAACTCGGCCGGGCTGACGTAGCGCTGCACCGGCAGGTGGTGACGGCTCGGCTGCAGGTATTGCCCCAGCGTTAGCATGGTCACGCCGTGGCGGCGCAGATCGCGCATCACTTCGACGATTTCCGCGTTGGTTTCGCCCAGGCCGACCATCAGGCCGGATTTGGTCGGGATATCCGGGTGCGCTTCTTTAAAGCGCTCCAGCAGCTTCAGCGACCACTCGTAGTTGGCGCCCGGGCGCACCTGGCGATATACGCGCGGCACGTTTTCCAGGTTGTGGTTGAATACGTCCGGCGGCGTGGCGGTGAGGATTTCCAGCGCGCGATCCATACGGCCGCGGAAGTCCGGCACCAGCGTTTCAATTTTGATGTTCGGGCTCTTGGCGCGGATGGCCGAGATGCAGTCGGCAAAGTGTTGAGCGCCGCCGTCGCGCAGATCGTCGCGGTCAACCGAGGTGATCACCACATAACGCAGCGCCATGTCGGCGATGGTTTGCGCCAGCTTTTCCGGCTCGTTGGCGTCCGGCGCGATCGGGCGGCCGTGGGCCACGTCGCAGAACGGGCAGCGGCGGGTACAGATGGCGCCGAGGATCATGAAGGTGGCAGTGCCGTGGTTGAAGCACTCGGACAGGTTAGGGCACGAAGCTTCCTCACAGACGGAGTGCAGGCCGTTTTTACGCATCGCGGCTTTGATGCCCTGAATGCGCGTTGAGTCGGCAGGCAGTTTGATCTTCATCCACTCGGGTTTACGCAACAGCTCCTGCCGTTCGGTGACCACCGTTTTGACCGGGATCAGCGCCATTTTGTCAGCATCGCGGTATTTGACGCCGCGTTCCATCTGAATTGGTTTACTCATAATCGTGCAGGTTCCAGTTACGAAGCTCGACCGTCTGGTAGCCGAGTAAATGAACAAATTCCTGTACCAGGATTGGGTGTATGTCTTCAATGCCAACGCCGGGCGCCAGCGCGCTGACCTGCGTCATCTGCATGCCGGCGTAACCGCAAGGGTTGATGCGTTGGAAGGGGCTGAGATCCATCGCCACATTCAGGGCCAGGCCGTGGAATGAGCTGCCTTTGCGGATCCGCAAACCCAACGAACAGATTTTCTGCTCCCCCACGTACACGCCCGGCGCATCCGGACGGGCGCGCGATTCGAGGCGGAAGTGGGCGAGGGTGTTGATAACCGTATCTTCTATCGCCGTGACCAATTGGCGTACGCCGACCTTGTTGCGTTTCAGATCGACCATCACGTACATCACCTGCTGGCCCGGCCCGTGGTAGGTCACCTGGCCGCCGCGATCGCTCTGAATCACCGGGATATCGCCGGGCATCAGCACATGCTCGGCTTTGCCGGCCTGGCCCTGGGTGAACACCGGGTGATGCTGCACCAGCCACAGCTCGTCCGGCGTGGTCTCGGTACGACTGTCGGTGAAGTTATGCATGGCTTGGGATACAGGCGCGTAGGGCTGCAACCCCAGCTGACGCAAAATGATCTTGTCTGGTTGCAAAAGAGTCATCGTCAGGTTACAGAAGTGGTAAAGCCATTATACCGGGCGCTCCGGTCTGCGGCCAGCCTTTCGCTGACCAAAAATGCGCAACCCGGGAAGACGCTGCGCCATCCCGGGTTGATAAGCAGGGGTTTATGCTGGAATTACAGCACCATGCGAACAATTTCAATGTTACCCAACTCTTCGTACAGGGTTTCGACCTGCTCGATGTGAGTGGCGTTGATGGTGATGGAGACCGAGTGGTAGTTGCCTTTGCTGCTCGGCTTGACCTGCGGGTTGTAGTCGCCCGGCGCATGGCGCTGCACCACTTCAACTACCTGGTCAACCAGCTCAGGCTGCGCCAGGCCCATCACCTTGTAGGTAAACGGGCAAGGGAATTCGAGCAGTTCGTTCAGTTTAGTTTTTTGCATGTGCGTGCGCTCCAGAGTGCTAGCTAATCTATAAAGTATAACTCCCGCCGGGGCGGGAGTTAGTGTTATTCACTATATGGGGGCAATTTCGCCCGTTTCAACCGTTAACCGAACCAGTGGTGGAACATCAGTTTGATGTAGTCCACGATGCGGCTGAAGAAACCGCCTTCTTTCACTTCGTTCATCACCACCAGCGGACGCTGGTCGATGGTTTTGCCGTCCAGCTGGAAGTTGATGCTGCCGACCACCTGGTTTTTCGCCAGCGGCGCGTGAATTTCCGGCGTGTTCAGCACATAGCTGGCCTTCAGATCTTTCATGCGGCCGCGCGGGATGGTCAGGTAGACGTCTTTGTCCACGCCCAGTTCAACGCGGTCGGCATCGCCGAACCAGACCGGCTCGGAAGCGAACTCTTTACCGACCTTCAGCGGCGCCACGGTTTCGAAGAAGCGGAAGCCCCAGGTCAGCAGTTTCTTGCTCTCGGCTTCGCGGCCTTTGTAGGTGCGGCCGCCCATCACGGCGGAGATCAGGCGCATCTGGCCTTCGGTCGCCGAAGCCACCAGGTTGTAACCCGCCGCGTCGGTGTGGCCGGTTTTGATGCCGTCGACGTTCAGGCTGTTATCCCACAGCAGACCGTTGCGGTTCATCTGGCGGATATTGTTGAAGGTGAACTCTTTTTCTTTGTAAATCGCGTACTCGTCCGGCACGTCGCGGATCAGCGCCTGGCCGATCAGCGCCATGTCGCGCGCCGAGCTGTACTGGCCCTGAGCATCCAGGCCGTGTACCGTCTGGAAGTGGGTGTTCTGCAGGCCCAGCTTGCTGACGTAGGTGTTCATCAGGTTAACGAACGCGTCCTGGCTGCCGGCGACGTAGTCGGCCATCGCCACGCAGGCGTCGTTACCGGACTGCAGGTTGATGCCGCGGGTCAGTTTGGAGACCGGCACGCGATCGCCCGGCTTCAGGAACATCAGCGAGGAGCCTTTGAACACCGGGTTGCCGGTCGCCCAGGCGTCCTGACCGACGGTCACCAGATCGTCTTGGCCGATTTTACCCGCTTTCAGCGCCTGGCCGATGACGTAGCTGGTCATCATTTTGGTCAGGCTGGCCGGATCGCGACGCGCGTCGGCGTTCATCTCGGCCAGCACCTTGCCGGAGTTGTAATCAATCAGGATGTACGCTTCCGCATCGATCTGCGGGACACCTGGGATCATGGTTTTGATGTTAACGTCATCGGCATGTGCAACGGAGGCTGCGCTCATTGCGATAACGGTGCCGAGTGCGATGCTTTTGATTAAGCGAAAAGAAGTTACTTGTTTCATGATCGGGACTACAACATCCGTGAAAGTAAAGTTAAAAAACGAGCCACACTATAGCAGATGCGATCCCGGCAGGCATTATCCATTCATCTGACTAATCGCGGTTAAAGACCTTTTAGCTGCAAGAAAATGTTTCAGCTAAATAACCGCTTATCAGCCGCGAATGCCCGCCGGGCATAACGCTTAGGGTGCAGCAGTAACGAAAGACTGTTGTTGCGCTTCGCTGGCCAGGCGTTGCTGCAGCTGGGCCGCCTGCTGACGGCTGCTGAATGGGCCGAGCTGGACGCGATAAACGTTGCCGTTGGCTGCCACTTTGCCCGGCACGCCAAACTGTTGGCTCAGGCTTTGCTGCCAGCTCTGGGCGCGCTCGGCGCTGCTCAGCGCACCGACCTGCACCACGTAACCGCCGGAGGAAGAAGCGGCCGCCATGCCGGCCGCCGCAGCGCCGGCCGCAACCGGAGCGGCCACGGCGGCGGCTTCCGGTTCGGAACCTTCCAGCACGCCGGCCGGTACTGCGCTTGGCGCGCCGAGGAAACCGCTGCGGCCGTTGCCGGCGTTTGCCGGAGCGCCATCGTCGGTGCGCAGGGTGCTGTTATCGATCGGGCGCACCGCCGCGCCGCCGGCGACCGGCACGTCCTGTTGGATCGGGGTGCCCATGCCGCTGGCGCCGAGATCCGGGCGTGCCGGCAGGGCGTAACTCTGTTTCGCCACGATGGTGCCGATGGTGCCCGGGCCGCTCAGCGTGCCGTCCGGCGCCACGTTGATGAAATCGACTTTGACCTTGGTGTTGTTGGACAGGTTGAGGCGGTCGGCGGCGGCTTTCGACAGATCGATGATGCGGCCCTTGGTGTATGGCCCGCGATCGTTGACGCGCACCACCAGCTGACGGCCGTTGGCCAGGTTGGTGACGCGCACATAGCTTGGGATTGGCAGCGTTGGGTGCGCCGCGGTCAGGCCGTTGGGATCGAACTGCTCACCCAGCGCCGTGGTGTTGCCGTTGGCCTCTTCGCCATACCAGGACGCCAGGCCGGTCTGCGAGAAGTTCTGCGGATCTTTTACGATGCGGTAAGTATCGCCATTAACCTTATAATCCTGCATGTTGTTAGGGTTATAGGGTTCATATTGAGGCTCGACGCCACCGATTTCCACCACCGGGCCGTTGTACGGCTGCTGTGGCGCCTGCTGTTCCGTGGTCGGGGCGGTACAGGCGGAGAGCAACACCGCCGCAACGCCGATCCAAAGCCATTCCTTACGCATTACTCACCTCTTATAAACTTTTAGACAGCATTTTCCGATGCGTGTGGATCGACATGATGATGCCGAAACCGGCCATCAACACTATCAGCGCCGAACCCCCGTAACTGACCAGAGGCAAAGGTACGCCAACTACCGGCAAAATGCCACTGACCATACCGATGTTAACAAAGACATAAACGAACAAAATCAGCATCAAGCCGCCAACCATCACGCGGCCGAAGGTGGTTTGCGCCTTGGCGGCGATCATCAGCCCGCGAATGATCACCAGCAGGTAGAGCGCCAGCAGCACCAATACCCCGATCAGCCCAAGCTCTTCGGCCAACACGGCGAAGATAAAGTCGGTATGGCGCTCCGGCAGGAACTCCAGCTGCGACTGGGTGCCGTGCAGCCAGCCCTTGCCGGACAGGCCGCCGGAGCCGATGGCGATCTTCGACTGAATGATGTGATAGCCGGCGCCGAGCGGGTCGCTTTCCGGATCGAGCAGCATCATGACGCGGTCGCGTTGATAACCGTGCATCAGGAAGAACCACAGCACCGGGATAAAGGCCGCCAGCGCGACGGCGGCGACGGCGATCAGTTTCCAGCTCATGCCCGACAGGAACAGCACGAACAACCCGGAGGCGGCGATCAGGATCGAGGTGCCCAGATCCGGCTGTGCGGCCACCAGCAGCGTCGGCAGGAAGATCAGCACCAGCGCGATGGCGGTGTTTTTCAGCGAAGGCGGGCAGACGTCGCGGTTCATAAAGCGCGCCACCATCAGCGGCACGGCGATCTTGGCGATTTCCGACGGCTGGAAGCGCACCACGCCCAGATCCAGCCAGCGCTGCGCGCCTTTACTGATCTGCCCGAAGGCGTCTACCAGGATCAGCAAAATCACGCAGAAAATATACAGATAGGGCGCCCAGCTTTCGTACACGCGCGGCGGGATTTGCGCCATGACGGCCATCACGATCAGCCCCATGACGATCTGCCCGATCTTGCGCTCCATCATGCCGATGTCCTGGCCGCTGGCGCTCCACATCACGAAGGCGCTGTAGACCAGCAGGGCCAGGATCAGCAGCAGGAACGTCGGGTCGATGTGGATTTTGGTCCAGATCGAGCCTTTTTGTTGGCTTTCAGTCATGTTCTACCTTAGTCACCTTCTACGCCAGGCGGCAGCGGGGCCTCGCTTGGCAATTGCGTATTGTTGTCGCCCAGCATGATATGGTCGAGGATCTGGCGGGTGATGGTGCCCACCGCCGGACCGGAGCCGCCGTTTTCCAGAATGATGGCGACCGACACCGTCGGGTTGTTGAACGGCGCGAAGGCGGTCATCAGCTTGTGATCGCGCAGGTGCTCCGCCAGTTTGTGGGCGTTGTAGGTTTCGTAGCCGAATACCTGTGCGGTACCCGATTTCGCCGCGGCTTTATAAGGTGCGTCCGCAAAGTACTTGCGCGCCGTCCCGTTCGGACGGTTGGCCACCCCGTACATGCCGTCTTTGGCGATTTCCCAGAAGCCGGAGTGAATATCGCCGATCTGCGTGCTCTCTTCCTGTTTGAACGGCACCAGCGCGCCGTTGACGCGGGTGCTCTGCAGCAGGTGCGGCGTTTTGACGGTGCCGTCGTTGATCAGGGTGTTCAGCGCTTTGGCCATCTGGATCGGCGTGGCGGTCCAGTAGCCCTGGCCGATGCCCACCGGAATGGTGTCGCCCTGATACCACGGTTTTTTATAGCGTTTCAGCTTCCATTCGCGCGTCGGCATCAGGCCGGAACGCTCTTCGGCCAGATCGATGCCGGTGTACTGGCCGTAACCGAATTTGGTCAGCCAGCTCGACAGCCGATCGATCCCCATGTCATAGGCGACCTGATAGAAGTAGGTATCCGCGGACTCTTCCAGCGCCTTGGTGACGTTCAGGCGGCCGTGGCCCCATTTTTTCCAGTCGCGGAAGCGTTTTTCCGAGCCGGGCAGTTGCCACCAGCCGGGATCGAACACCACGGTGTTCTTGGTGATCACGCCGGCGCTGAGTGCCGACACTGCGATATAAGGTTTCACCGTCGACGCGGGCGGGTAAACCCCTTGCGTGGCGCGGTTGATCAGCGGGCGATTCGGATCGTTCAGCAACCCCTGATAATCCTTGCTGGAAATGCCGTCCACGAACAGGTTCGGATCGTAGCTCGGGTTGGACACCATCGCCAGGATGGCGCCGGTGCGCGGATCGCTCACCACCACCGCGGCGCGGCTGCCCACCAGCAACTGCTCGATGTAGCGCTGCAGCTCAAGATCGAGCGTCAGGTAGACGTCCTGACCGGCGGAAGGCGGCTGCTCGTGCAATTGGCGGATCACCCGGCCGCGGTTGTTGACCTCGACCTCTTCGTAGCCGGTTTTGCCGTGCAGCGTGTCTTCGTAATAGCGTTCGATGCCCAGTTTGCCGATATCGTGGGTGGCGGCGTAGTTGGCCAGTTTGCCGTCTTTGTCCAGGCGTTCGACGTCGCGGTCGTTGATCTTCGACACGTAGCCGGTGACGTGGGTGAGGGCGGAGCCGTAAGGATAGTAGCGGCGCTGGTAACCTTTCACTTCCACGCCGGGGAAGCGGAACTGATTGACCGCAAAGCGGGCGACCTGCACCTCGGTCAGCGCGGTTTTCACCGGAATGGAGACGAAGCGGCGCGAACGCTTGCGCTCTTTTTCGAAATTGGTGATGTCGTCGTCGGTCAGATCGACCACCGTGCGCAGCGCCTGCAGCGTGGCCTTGAGATCGTCGACCTTCTCCGGCATCAGCTCCAGCTGATAAATGGTGCGGTTGAGCGCCAGCGGGGTGCCGTTGCGATCGTAGATAATGCCGCGGCTGGGCGCGATGGGCACCAGCTTGATGCGGTTTTCGTTGGAGCGGGTGCGGTAATCCTCGACGCGGAGCACTTGCAGATTATACAGGTTGGCGATCAGGATGCCGGACAGCACCAGGATGCCCAGAAACGCCACCAGGGCGCGGCGTACAAACAGGGCGGATTCAGCCGTATAGTCGCGAAAAGGGTTACGTTCTATTTTCATCCCGCTGCTTTATTTCACTCTGTCACGGTCACCACCGGCTATTCCCGGTGGTAAGGATGATTTGTAGTAATACTCCAGGCGCGGTAGAGGCTTTCGGCCACCAGGACGCGCACCAAAGGATGCGGCAGCGTCAGCGGAGACAGTGACCAGCTCTGCTCGGCAGCGGCTTTGCAGGCGGGCGCCAGCCCTTCCGGGCCGCCGATCAGCAAGCTGACGTTGCGGCCATCCTGCTTCCAGCGTTCAAGCTGCTGCGCCAGCTGTGGCGTTTCCCACGGCGTGCCTGGGATATCCAGCGTAACGATGCGGTTGCCTTTGCCTACCGCCGCCAGCATCTGTTCGCCTTCCTTGTCCAGAATGCGCTTGATGTCGGCGTTTTTGCCGCGTTTGCCCGCCGGGATCTCGGTCAGCTCAAACGGCATATCTTTGGGAAAGCGGTGCAGGTAATCCATAAAGCCGGTTTGTACCCAGTCTGGCATTTTGGTGCCGACCGCCACCAATTGCAGTTTCACCGCTTAGCTCCAGAGTTTTTCCAGCTCGTACAGGCGACGGCTCTCTTCCTGCATCACGTGTACGATCACTTCGCCCAGATCGACCACGATCCAGTCGGAGGCTTCCTGGCCTTTCATGCCGTACAGTTCCATGCCCGCGGCACGGGATTCCTGCACCACGTGGCTGGCGATCGACATCACGTGGCGAGTCGAGGTGCCGGTGCAGATGATCATGCAGTCGGTGATGCTGGATTTGCCCTGGACGTCCAGAGCGATAATGTCTTGGCCTTTCAGATCATCGATTTTATCGATGACGAAATCTTGGAGCGCTTTACCTTGCAAAGGTTCCCCCTCGGGTGTGTTCTGTTCAGTCGGCTGCGGCGGGCAAAATGCGCGCGCCGCGGCGTAACCGGATAATGGTTTCGGCAGGCTGCCGCTGAAAGCCAGCTAACTGGTGACTGCCCGGCCAGCTAAGGTTTCCGGGGTTTTCAGCGGATACCTGAAAAATAGCGGCGCAGTATATCACGCACCTTTCGCTAGCGATATAAACCCTGCAACTCGATATAGCGCTGCACCGGGCGTGGCAGCAGATCGTCGCAGTTGAGGCCCTGATGGCGGCGCTGACGGATCTCGGTGGCGGAAATTTCCAGCTCCGGCGTATCGGCCAAATAGATATGGCCGTGCGGGCGACGGCTGAGCAGCGCCGGGTCGGCGGTGCGATGGCGTTCCAGCCACTGCTGCAGTTCCGGCGTGTCCATGCGATCGTTATAGCCCGGGCGCGCCAGCACCAGCAGATGACACACGTCCAGCAGCGCCTGCCAGCGGTGCCACTTATGCAGCGTCAGCAGCGAGTCCTGACCAATGATAAACGCCAGCGGCTGGGCGGCGCCACGCTCTTTACGAATCGTTTCCAACGTCTCGATGGTGTAGGAGGGGGTGGTGCGGTGCAGTTCGCGATCGTCGACGGCAAACAGTGGATTGCCGGCGATCGCCAGCTCGACCATCTTCAGGCGCTGCTGCGCATTGGCCTCCGGCTGTGGGCGGTGCGGCGGCACGTGGTTAGGCAGCAGCGTGACGCGATTCAGGCCCACTTCGGCGGCCAACACTTCCACCGGCCGCAGGTGGCCGTAGTGGATCGGGTCAAAGGTGCCGCCGAACAGCGCGTGCAAAACGGTGGGGTGTTCCGGGTTAGTGGGCATCGGTAAAACTCGTGGCCAAGGGTTTGCCGCACAGCAGCATCGACAGGGTTTCCAGTTCCGGCCAGACCGACTGGCCATAGTCCTGCTTGAGGGTCAGCTCGATTTGCGTCAGCAGCTGTACCGCCTGCTGCAGCTGGGGGCCGGACAGGCGTTGCAGCGCCTGGGTCACCAGCGGGCGGCGGTTCTGCCAGACCTTGTGCTGATCGAACAGCGTGCGCAGCGGCGCGGAAGCCATGCGGCGCTGCAGCGTCAGCAACAGCAGCAGTTCGCGCTGCAGGGTGCGCAGCAGGATCACCGGCTCCACGTCTTCTTGCTGCAGCTGCTGCAAAATATGCCAGGCGCGCTTGCTCTTGCCGGCCAGCAGGGCATCCAGCCAGTGGAACGGCGTGAAGTGGGCGGCGTCGTTCACCGCCTGTTCGACGCGCGGCAGCGTGAGCTTGCCGTCCGGGTGCAGCAGCGACAGCCGCTCCAGCGCCTGCGACAGCGCCAGCAGGTTGCCTTCGTAGCAGTAGCACAGCAGCTGATTGGCGGCGTCGTCCAACTCCAGCTTCATCGCCTTGGCGCGCGTGGCGACCCAGCGCGGCAGCTGCGCCTGTTCCGGCGTCTGGCAACTGACGAGGGCACCGTGCGGGCTGAGCGCCTTGAACCAGGCGCTGTTTTCCTGCGCTTTGGTGAGGCGCGGGCCGCGCAGGATCAGCAGAATATCCTCGTGCAGCAGCGTGGCGAGTTTGGTCAGCTGTTCGCCGATCGGCGCCGTCGGGCCGTTTTCCGGGAAGATCAGCAGCAGCGTCTGGCGGCTGGCGAACAGGCTCATCGCCTGGCAGATGCCGAAGATGGCGTCCCAGTCGGTATGGGCGTCGAGGGAAATGCTGTAGTGCTCACTGAACTGCTGCTGTTGCGCGGCCTGCCGGAGCAAATCCTGGCTCTCCTGCAGCAGCAGCGGTTCATTGCCGCTCAATAAATAACAAGCGCGCAGCCCCTCTCGGAGCTGCGCGGCAAGTTGTTCCGGGTAAATGCGGATCATTGTGCGGTTTGGCTTGCCGCTCGTTCGCCGGCGGCAGCGGCTTTCTGCCGGTTATCTTCTTCCGCCGCATGCACGGCCAGCAGTTTGCGCACCAGCTGTTGCGCCGCCTGCTCACGCATTTCCTGGCGAATGATCTCCTGTTCGGAGTCCTTGGCCAGCGCGGTCAGCGGGTTGTCGAAGAAGGAACGGAACACTTTCACCGACAGCGGATACAGGTCATGGCCCGGGATCAGCACCTGCGCCTGCACGGTCAGCACCAGCTGGTACTCGGCGGTTTTACCGTCCTGGAAGATCGAAGCGGTATCCTGGCTTTCCGTCGCGCCGACGATGCGCAGGGAAGGCACGTCTTTACGCTTCGGATCGCTGACGATAGTCACGTCGTTCAGACGCAGCTGTTCGCGCACCGAGCGCGTCAACGGGCCGTAAGGGTCAGCGCTGTCCAGGATCAGCGTTTTCATTTCATTAGGCACCTGCGTGGTGCCGCGCAGGTGAAAACCGCAGCCGGCGGTGACCAGCACCGCCAACCCCAGCAACAGCGTCAGAATGCGTTGTCGCACAATTCCTCCTTGTGTTAACCCACAACCAGGTTAAGCAGTTTGCCCGGAACGTAGATCACTTTGCGAATCGTGACGCCGTCCAGATATTTAGCCACCAGATGCTCTTCGGCAGCGCGCGCACGCACCTGCTCTTCGGTCGCATCGGCGGATACGGTGATTTTAGCGCGAACCTTGCCGTTCACCTGCACCACCACCAGTTTGGAGTCTTCGACCATCGCCTGCTCGTCGGCAACCGGCCATGGCGCAGTGTCCACGTCGCCTTCGCCGCCCAGCGCCTGCCACAGCGTGAAGCACACGTGCGGGGTGAACGGATACAGCATGCGAACCACGGCCAGCAGCGCTTCCTGCAGCAGCGCGCGATCCTGCTCGCTCTCCTGCGGTGCGCGGGCCAGCTTGTTCATCAGCTCCATCACGGCGGCGATCGCGGTGTTGAAGGTCTGACGGCGGCCGATGTCATCGGTCACCTTGGCGATGGTTTTGTGCAGATCGCGGCGCAGCGCTTTCTGATCTTCGTTCAGCGCTGCTACGTCGAGCGGCTGCACCGCGCCTTTTTCCACGTGATCGTAGGCCAGTTTCCACACGCGTTTCAGGAAGCGGTTAGCCCCTTCCACGCCGGATTCCTGCCACTCCAGCGTCATTTCTGCCGGTGAAGCGAACATCATGAACAGACGCACGGTGTCCGCGCCGTATTTTTCCACCATCTCCTGCGGGTCGATGCCGTTGTTTTTCGACTTCGACATTTTGCTCATGCCAGCATAGACCAGTTCACGGCCTTGCGGATCGGTGGCCTTGATGATGCGGCCCTTGTCGTCGCGCTCGACGGTGGCGTCAACCGGGGACACCCAGACGCGCTCACCGCTGTTGCCGGTGTAGTAGAAGGCGTCGGCCAACACCATGCCCTGACACAGCAGGCGCTTGGCCGGCTCGTCGGAATCCACCAGGCCCGCATCGCGCATCAGCTTGTGGAAGAAGCGGAAGTACATCAGGTGCATGATGGCGTGTTCGATGCCGCCGATATATTGATCGACCGGCAGCCAGTAGTTGGCGGCGGCCGGATCCAGCATGCCTTGGTCATACTGCGGGCAGGTGTAGCGCGCGTAGTACCAGGAAGACTCCATAAAGGTGTCGAAAGTATCGGTTTCACGCAGCGCCGGCTGGCCGTCGACGGTGGTCTTCGCCCACTCAGGATCGGCCTTGATCGGGCTGGTGATGCCGTCCATGACCACGTCTTCCGGCAGGATCACCGGCAACTGGTCTTCCGGCGTCGGCATCACGGTGCCGTCTTCCAGCGTCACCATCGGGATTGGCGCGCCCCAGTAACGCTGACGGGAAACGCCCCAGTCGCGCAGACGGTAGTTGACCTTGCGCTGGCCTACGCCCTTGGCGACCAGTTTGTCGGCGATGGCGTTGAAGCCCGTTTCATTGTCCAGGCCGTCGAACTCGCCGGAGTTGAACAGCGCGCCTTTGTCGGTCATCGCTTCGGCGCTCACGTCAGGCTGGCTGCCGTCGAGGTTCAGGATCACCGGTTTGATCGGCAAATCGTATTTGGTGGCGAATTCCCAGTCGCGCTGGTCGTGCGCCGGTACCGCCATCACGGCGCCGGTGCCGTATTCCATCAGCACGAAGTTGGCGACCCACACCGGCAGCTTCTCGCCGCTCAGCGGGTGGACAACGAACAGGCCGGTCGGCATGCCTTTCTTCTCCATCGTCGCCATTTCGGCTTCGGCAACTTTGGTGTTGCGGCATTCGTCGATGAAGTCGGTCAGCGCCGGGTTGTTGCGCGCGCCCTGTTGCGCCAGCGGGTGGCCCGCGGCGACCGCCACGTAGGTGGCGCCCATGAAGGTGTCGGGACGGGTGGTGTAAACCGTCAGCTTCTCTTCGCTGTCCGCCACGTCGAAGGTGATTTCCACGCCTTCGGAGCGGCCAATCCAGTTACGCTGCATGGTTTTCACCTGCTCCGGCCAGCTTTCAAGCGTGTCCAGATCGTTCAGCAGCTGATCGGCGTAGGCGGTGATTTTGATGAACCACTGCGGGATCTCTTTACGCTCGACCTTGGTGTCGCAGCGCCAGCAGCAGCCGTCGATAACCTGTTCGTTGGCCAGCACGGTCAGATCGTGCGGGCACCAGTTCACCGCCGAGGTCTTCTTGTAGACCAGGCCTTTTTCATACAGCTTGGTGAAGAACCACTGTTCCCAGCGGTAGTATTCCGGCTGGCAGGTGGCGATTTCGCGATCCCAGTCGTAGCCGAAGCCCAGCAGTTTCAGCTGGTTCTTCATGTATTCGATGTTGTCGTAGGTCCACGGGGCCGGTGCGGTGTTGTTTTTCACCGCCGCGCCTTCCGCCGGCAGGCCGAACGCATCCCAGCCGATCGGCTGCAGCACGTTTTTGCCCAGCATGCGCTGATAGCGCGAGATCACGTCGCCGATAGTGTAGTTACGAACGTGGCCCATGTGCAGTCGGCCGGACGGGTAAGGCAGCATGGATAGGCAGTAGTACTTTTCCTTGCTGTCGTCTTCGGTAACTTTGAAAGTCTGCTTCTCTTGCCAGTGAAGCTGTACGTTCGATTCTATGTCTTCTGGACGGTATTGCTCTTGCATGGCGGCCGGTGGTCCTGTAGGTGTAAACCGTTGCCCCGGTCAGAGGCAACGCAATGAACATTTAGTATTCGTAGATCCGCATAGCATAGCTGATAAGACCTCCCGGCAACAACTCCAAGCGCCTGATTCGGCGCATTTAAAAAAAGCGTCGTCATGACGCGGCTCACAACCTGCGGATCCCGCGTCTTGCCAAGTGACATCAGTCATTTACGGCTAAAATAAGAACAAGTAGCTTAGGGGTATCCCTACAGCCAAGTCCGGCGCAGCGTTTATCGAGGAGAGTCTATGAACAAGGTTGCTCAGTATTACCGCGAATTGGTGGCATCGCTGACCGAACGCCTGAAAAACGGTGAACGCGATATCGACGAACTGGTGGCCAGCGCGGAGCGGCGGTTGAACGAGGCCGAGGATCTGACCCGCGATGAGGTGCGGCAGGTGACGCAGGCAGTGCGGCGCGATCTGGAAGAGTTCGCCCGCAGCTATCAGGAGAGCCGGGACGAGTTTACCGACAGCGTGTTTATGCGGGTGATCAAAGAGAGCCTGTGGCAGGAACTGGCGGATATCACCGACAAAACCCAGCTGGAGTGGCGCGAGGTGTTCAAGGATGTCAGCCACCACGGCGTTTACCACAGCGGTGAAGTGGTGGGGCTGGGCAATCTGGTGTGCGAGCAGTGTCACTACCACCTGGCGTTCTACACGCCGGAGGTGCTGCCGCTGTGCCCGAAATGCGGCCACGACCAGTTCCAGCGGCGGCCGTTTGAACCTTGATGGCGTTCCCCAGCAGGGCGGGGAACGCTAAGGCCGGCGTTTAGCGGAACAGTTTCTTCAGCAGGTTGCTGAGGAAACCGCCGCTGACGGTGGCCGGGGCGGCCTGCGCCTGCGCCGGTGCGCTGGCCGGTACGGCGACGCCGGCCGGGATTTTCTGCGCGACCGCGATGCGGCTGTCCTGGGCGGCTTTCTCCGCCGCTTCCGGGCCGTAGGCGAAGCCTTCCGCCAGCACGAATTCAACGTCGGTGATGCCGATAAAGCCCAGGAACAGCTTCACGTACGGCGTGATCAGATCCGTCGGCGTGTCGGCGTGGATGCCGCCGCGGCTGGAGATGACGATCGCTTTCTTGCCTGTCACCAGCCCTTCGGCGCCGGCGGAAGTATAGCGGAACGTCTGACCGGCGCGGGCAATCAGATCGAAGTAGATCTTCAGCTGCGTCGGGATGTTGAAGTTGTACATCGGGGCGCTGATGATCAGCGTGTCGTGCGACTTCAGCTCGGCAATCAGCTCATCGGACAGCGCCAGGGTGCTTTGCTGGTGCGGCGTCAGCGGTTTATCGCCGGCGGTAAAACCGGCCATCACTTCACCATCCAGCTCCGGCAGCGTCGGGTTGGCCAAATCGCGCACGGTGAACCTGTCTTCAGGGTGAGTTTCACGCCATTGTTCAACAAAAAAATCGACTAATTTTCCAGACTGGGAATATTCACCCAGAATACTTGATTTCAGGACCAGTACGCGGCTCATTGGCTTATCTCCAGGCGAAGTCTAATCGGTAACGATGTCAGTCGGTGTAAACGCATGGTAGAGGCAAGCCAGGAACAGTGATAGCGCAAAAATTCGCTGAGTTAAATCAAAAAAATTGAACTAGGGGCGCGAATGCGCCCCGATGGGATCAATAACGCGCTACGCGCTCGGCCAGCAGATCGATAAAGCCTTCGCGGTTGATGCCGGTCAGCACTTCCACGTTGGCCGCGTTGCCGGTTTGCTGGAAATAGTCCACCACCGTCATCCCGGCGGTGTATTCCCCCTTGGTTTCCACCCCCACCCAGCGCTCTACGCCGGTAAACAGCTGCGGCGCCAGCAGCCAGGCGATGGTGCAGGGATCGTGCATCGCCGCGCCGGGCAGGCCGCGCGGGTGGCTGAGATACAGCGGCAGGTAAAAATCGAGCATCTCCGCGACCGCCTGCGCGACCGGATTGGCTATCTGACGAATGCGTTCGATATCCTGCGGCAACACCAGCGCCTGATGGGTGACGTTCAGGCCGGCCATGGTCAGCGGCACGCCGGATTTCAGCACCATTTCGGCGGCTTCGGGATCGACGAAGATGTTGAACTCC
Organism: Serratia sarumanii; assembly: GCF_029962605.1. Taxonomy (NCBI): domain Bacteria; kingdom Pseudomonadati; phylum Pseudomonadota; class Gammaproteobacteria; order Enterobacterales; family Yersiniaceae; genus Serratia; species Serratia sarumanii. The sequence goes on from NZ_CP124750.1 coordinate 1,183,011, forward strand.
GCGACCGGCGTGGTATTGCCGGCGTTCATGCCGCCGCCCATAAATACGATGCGCTCGATGCGGCTTTTCAGCTCGGCATGCTGGGCCAACAGCAGGGCGATGTTGGTCATCGGGCCGGTCACCACCAGGGTTATCGGCTGCGGGCTGGCGCGCAGCAGGTCGGCGATCAGCTCGATGGCGCCGCGGGGATCGGGTTTGAGGGTCGGCGCCGGCAGGTGGGTGTTGCCCATGCCGGTTTTGCCGTGGACATAGTCGGCGATCACCAGCTCGCGCATCAGCGGGCCGCCGGCGCCGGCGGCGACCGGTATGTCCTCGCGCCCCATCAGGGTCAACAGGCCCAGCGCGTTATGCAGGGTTTTCTCCGGCGTCTGGTTGCCGGCGGAGGTGGTGATGGCTTTGACGTCCAGCTCCGGCGAACGCAGCGCCATGGCCAGCGCGATGGCGTCGTCGAGGCCGGGATCGCAATCGATGATAATAGGGCGGGGCATGTTCTTTCTCCTCTGTTTGTTATCCAGCGAGCATCGGATCAAAACCGGGGAGAAACAAGCGCTTTTAGTGCCGGGCGTTAGCGCGACGGGATAAGGCGTTCAGACACCGCAGAGTTCATGAGCGCTGCGTTTCCATTCTTCCACCTCGTTTGGGTGCAAGAAGGAGTAATAGACGGTAGTGCCGTCGGACAAGATATTTTGCAGTGCCTGCATGCAGTTGGCCTCGCAGGGGCGCAGCTCGATATACACGTTGGTGATCGGCACCTGCTCCTTATCGGCGTCAAAGCGTTCGATGCGCCTTATCGCCGCAACCAGCGCGGCCATTTCGGCATGAAGCTTGACCCAGTTATGGGTGTAGATATCCGGCGGCATCTCCATTTTCATCTGGCTATTGCCAAAGGCATAGCGAGTGCTGCCGCGCAGCTGGTATTCGATGGTGGCGCAACAGGACTCCGGCCCGAAACCCGGTTTTTCAATCAGTTTCTTCTTGTCTTCCAACGTGCGTCGAACAATCGGATAACCGGATTTGATGTTGTACTCCGCTTGTACCAGTTGAATCATGCCAGCCTCTCTGATGGGTGAGTTAATCATCAAAGGTAGGACAGCCTGCAGGATCGCGCGTTGTTTACGGTCATCGCAACGGGGGGTTTAAGATAAATCCTAACTTTGTTGAGGCGGCAATGAGGGGCATTCAGGCGCATGGGCGCCGAAAAACTAGCGCCCCTTGGGGCGCTTGGGTTTAGGGGACTGCGCGATCAGTGCAGGATCTTGGCCAGGAAGTCCTTGGCGCGATCGGATTCAGGGTTGTTGAAGAAATCGTCTTTGTTGCGGTCTTCGACGATTTTGCCTTCGTCCATAAAGATCACGCGATTCGCCACCTTGCGGGCGAAGCCCATTTCGTGGGTCACCACCATCATGGTCATGCCTTCGTTCGCCAGTTCGACCATCACGTCCAGCACTTCGTTGATCATTTCCGGATCGAGCGCCGAGGTCGGCTCATCGAACAGCATGGCGATCGGATCCATGCACAGCGCGCGGGCGATGGCGACGCGCTGCTGCTGGCCGCCGGACAGCTGACCGGGGAATTTGTTGGCATGGGCGGTGAGGCCGACGCGCTCCAGCAGCTTCAGGCCCTTCTCGCGCGAGGCGGTCTTATCGCGCTTGAGCACTTTTACCTGCGCCAGCGTCAGGTTGTCGATGATGGACAGGTGCGGGAACAGTTCAAAGTGTTGGAACACCATGCCGACCTTGGCGCGCAGCTGCGCCAGGTTGGTTTTCTTGTCGTTAACCGGCGTGCCGTTCACCAGGATGCTTCCCTGCTGGATCGGCTCCAGGCCGTTGACGGTTTTGATCAGGGTGGACTTGCCGGAACCTGAAGGACCGCAGACGACGACCACTTCGCCTTTTTTCACTTCGGTGGTGCAATCGGTCAACACTTGAAAGTGACCGTACCACTTGGAAACATTTTTCAGGGATATCATCAAACAGTCCTTTTCTTCAAATAGCTTACCAGCGCCGAGGCGGCGAGGCTGATAACAAAATAGACAAAGCCGGCGAACAGGATCATTTCAACCTGGGTGCCGTCGCGTTCGCCGATGGTCGACGCGGTGCGGAAGAAGTCGGCCAGGCTCAGTACGTAAACCAGCGAGGTATCCTGGAACAGCACGATGCCCTGGGTCAGCAGCAGCGGCACCATGGCGCGGAACGCCTGCGGCAGGATCACCAGCCGCATGGATTGCCAGTGGGTCATGCCCAGCGCCAGCGCGGCGGAAGATTGGCCGCGCGAGATGCTGATAATGCCGGCGCGGATGATTTCCGAATAATAAGCCGCTTCAAACAGGGAAAAGGCTACCATAGCCGAGATCAGGCGAATATCGGTTTTCGGCGACAGCCCTAGAACCTGTTGTAATAAGCTTGGAACCACCAGATAGAACCACAGCAGCACCATCACCAGCGGCACCGAACGGAACAGGTTGACGTACAGGGTGGCGAACCAGCTGATCGGTTTGAACGGCGACAGGCGCATCACCGCCAGCACGGTGCCCCACAGGATGCCGACCACGACGGCGGTCACGGTGATCTTCAGCGTGATCACCATGCCCTGCAGCAGATAAGGGAAGCTTGGGACGATCGACGCCCAGTCAAATTCGTACATTATTTACTCCCCAGGTTGCCAGGCAACTGCACTTTCTTTTCGACCAGACGCATAAACAGCATGATAACGGCGTTGATGCCGATATAAGCCAGCGTGATGGCGGTAAAGGATTCATAGGCGTGTGCGGAGTAATCCAACAGCTTGCCGGCCTGCGCGGCCATGTCCACCAGCCCGATGGTGGAGGCGATGGCGGAGTTTTTGACTAGGTTGAGCATCTCCGAGGTCATCGGCGGCACGATCACCCGGTAGGCGTTCGGCAACAGCACGTAGCGGTAGGTTTGCGGCAGCGTCAGGCCCATCGCCAGCCCGGCGGCTTTCTGGCCGCGCGGCAGGGATTGAATGGCGGCGCGCACCTGCTCGCAAACGCGGGCGGCGGTAAACAGCCCCAGACAAAGCATGGAAGAGACGAAGAACTGCACGTTGGGATCCAGCTCGGTCTTGAACCAGGTGCCGATATTGACCGGCAGCAGCTCGGGGATCACCAGATACCAGGTAAAGAATTGCACGATCAGCGGCACGTTGCGGAACAGTTCGACGTAACAGGTGCCGAGAGTGGAAAGAAAGCGGTTGGGCACGGTACGCAAGATACCGAACAGCGAACCGACGAAGAAAGCGATAATCCATGCACAGACGGAGAGGGCCACCGTGACCTGAAAGCCGGACCAGATCCAGCCGAGGTAAGTGGTGTTCCCAAACGGGGCCTGCTGCAGGAAGATACCCCAGTTCCAATCTATTGACATAACAAACTCCGATAAACGGGCGCAGGGCGCCGAAGATTGATGACTTGATGAGCGCCGATCGCCGCGCGGCCAGTCTGGCTGGCTTGTTGTGTACGGATGTCGGTGGCGCGCCTTGGGGAAAATGAGGGAGGGGAACGGCCCCCCTCATTCCTGTCTGTCCCAGTCATCAACTGGGCCGGTTTGGCCTGGCGGCCGCCCCGGCTTTTGTTCTATTTAGTTCAACGCTTTGTCGTTAGGCTCTTTGAACAGTTGCTTCATATCGTCCGACAGTTCGAAGTTCATGTTGAGCTGTTTTGGTGGGATAGGCTGTTTGAACCATTTGTCAAACCACTTGGCCGCCTCACCGGAAGTTTGCGCCTGGGCGATGGTGTCATCGACCAGTTTTTTGAACTCAGGGTCGTCTTTACGCAGCATGCAGCCGTAGGCCTCTTTCGACTGCGGCGTGCCGATGATTTCCCACTGATCCGGTTTCTTGGCCTTGGCGCGCTCGCCCGCCAGCAGGGCGTCATCCATCATGAAGGCCACGGCGCGGCCGCTTTCCAGAGTGCGGAAGGAATCGCCGTGATCTTTGGCGCTGATGATGCGCATGTTCATCTTGCCGCTGTCGTTCAGCTTGTTCAGCAGTACTTCGGAGGTGGTGCCGGAGGTGACCACCACCGGTTTGCCTGCCAGGTCTTTAAAGTCTTTGATGTCGGAGCCTTTTTTCACCAGCAAGCGGGTGCCGACCACGAAAATGGTGTCGGAGAAGGCGGCCTGTTTCTGGCGCTCGAGGTTATTGGTGGTGGAGCCGCACTCGAAATCATAGGTGCCGTTTTGCAGCAGCGGGATGCGGTTCTGCGAGGTAATCGGCAGCATTTTCACCTGCAGATTCGGTGCATTCAGCTTTTTCTTAACGGCTTCAACGATTTGGTTGGAGTAGTCCTGAGAGTAGCCCACAACTTTTTGTTGGTTGTCGTAGTAGGAGAACGGCACTGACGATTCGCGGTGGCCGACAACGATCACGCCATTGTCTTTGATTTTCTTCAGCGTACCGGTCAGGTCTTCCGCATGCGCCACGCTACCTGCCATACCGAGCAGCAGTAACGATAACGCCAATTTACGCATTTGCATGGTCCAACTCCTTTGCTGTTGTGGTGGCTCTGACTAAAGAGCGTCAGGTTAAACCGACTATTTATTGCTCAAGTTATAAAGATAGTCTTAGAACGGATAGCCGTTAAAAAATAACCGATTGTGAATATCTTGAAACTAAAATGTTTCATTTTTTGAGACGCCGCGCGCACCAAATCAATGCAACAAAACGCTGACGCACTCGTGCGGTGCGCTCGACGCACCCAAAATGTGCGCAGGTGAGACAAAACGTCAGCAAAAGTAAACCGGCGCGCGAGGTCGCCATAGATAAAAGCAAGGAGTGTGCCAGCCGCGTTGATTTAACGGCATTTTCTGACTGAGGTGGGGATATTGACGGGAAAGTGGGGCGCGGCGGGCGCGCCCCGACGGAGAGGATTATTTGCGGCGCAGGCCCAACATCAGCGCCCAGCCGCCCAGCAGCAGGGTAATCACCCACAGCGGCGTGGCGCCGAAGCGCGCATAAGGCGTGACGCCGGTGGTCGGCGTGACCTTCACTTCGAGCACCTGACGGGTGAACTGCGGGATTTCGGCGATCACCTCGCCGTTCGCGTCCACCGCGGCGGTGACGCCGTTATTGGTGCTGCGCAGCAGCGGCCGGCCGAGCTCCAGCGCCCGCATGCGCGCCATCTGGAAGTGTTGCCACGGGCCGATGGAGTGGCCGAACCAGGCATCGTTGGAGATGGTCAGCAGGAAGTTGGTGTCCGGGCGGAAGTTATCGCGCACCTGCTGGCCCAGCACGATTTCGTAGCAGATGGCCGCCGTCAGGTTGTACCCGCGCACGCTGAGCTGCGGCTGCACATAGTCGCCGCGGCTGAAGGAAGACATCGGCAGATCGAAGAACGGCGCCAGCGGCCGCAGCAGCGTCTCCAGCGGCACGAATTCGCCGAACGGCACCAGGTGGTGCTTGTTGTAGCGATTCTTGTCCGGGTAGCTGTACGGCGTCGGCTCGCCGAGCACGATGGCGCTGTTGTAGATCTGCTGGCCCTGTGGCGTGGCGCGCACGTCGACGATGCCGGTGATCAGGCTGCTGTTCTTCGCCCGCATCAGGTCGTCCATCATGGTCAGGAAGCCGTTCTGGTTGGCTTCATAATCCGGGATGGCGGACTCCGGCCAGATGACGATCGGCGCCTTGCCCACGTACGGACGGGTTTCGTCCAGATAGGTTTGCAGCGTGCTGACCAGCGCTTTCGGATCCCATTTCATCGACTGGGCGATGTTGCCTTGCACCATGGCGACGTTCACCGCTTTCTCCGGCTGCGGGGTAAACCACTGCAGTTGGCGCAGCGGCCACGGCAACAGCAGCAGCGCGGCGGCGATGACCGCAGCCGACAGGCGGCGCTGATTGACGGCATACACCAGCAGGCCGGCGATGGCCATCAGCACAAAGGTGATGGCGTCGACGCCCAGCAGCGGCGCGATGCCCTTCAGCGGGCCGTTGATCTGGCTGTAGCCGAACTGCAGCCAGGGGAAGCCGGTCAGCACCCAGCCGCGCAGGAATTCGGTCACCTGCCACAGCGCCGGCGCGGCGATGGCCAGCCGCCACCAGCGGGTGGCCGGGCACAGGCGCGTCAACAGCCCGGCGAACAGCCCGGTATACAGCGACAGGTAAGCGGCGAGCAGCACCACCAGGAAGACGTTGACGGCGAAAGGCATGCCGCCGAAATCGGCGATGCTGACATACACCCAGTTGATGCCACTGCCGAACAGCCCGAAGCCCCAGACAAAGCCGAGCAGGGCGGACTGTTTGGCGGTGCGATTGAGGGTGACGGCCAGCAGGCCGAACAGGGAGACGATGGCCGCAGGCCAGAAGTCGTAGGGTGAGAACGCCAGCGTCCCGCTGGCACCTGACAACAGCGCCAGCAGGGCGCGAACCCGCTGGCGTTCAAGTAATGAGGCTTTAGCCATGTTGGATTTAATCTTCCAGTTTCGGTGGTGGAGAATCGTCCGGAATTTTTACATGAACCTGGATAATACGTCGACTGTCGGCCATGGCAACTTTAAATAGGTAACCTTCGATTTCAATGGTTTCCCCGCGCGCCGGCAGGTGGCCGAAGGCCTGCATCACCAGACCGCCGATGGTATCGACCTCGTCGTCGCTGAAATGGGTGCCGAAGGCTTCGTTGAAGTCTTCGATTGGGGCCAGCGCGCGCACGGTGTACATGTGGCGGCTGAGCTGGCGGATATCCAGATCGTCTTCGTCGTCGTATTCGTCTTCGATCTCGCCGACGATCAGTTCCAGAATGTCTTCGATGGTGACCAGGCCGGACACGCCGCCGAATTCGTCAATGACAATCGCCATGTGATAGCGCTGGGAGCGGAACTCTTTCAGCATCCGGTCGACGCGCTTGCTTTCCGGCACCACCACCGCGGTGCGCAGCACCTTGTCGATGCTGAACGGCTCGGAGTCTGCGCGCATGAACGGCAGCAGATCCTTGGCCATCAGGATACCTTCGATGTGATCTTTGTCTTCGCTGATCACCGGGAAGCGCGAGTGGGCGGAGTCGATAATCACGTCCAGGCACTCTTCCAGCGTCTGGTTGCGCTTGAGCGTCACCATCTGGGAGCGGGGGATCATGATGTCGCGCACGCGCTGCTCGGCGATATCCATCACGCCTTCCAGCATGTCGCGAGTATCGGGATCGATCAGGTCGTTTTGTTCGGAATCACGGATCAGCTCGACCAGATCGCCACGGTTTTTGGGCTCGCCGTGGAACAGCTGGTTAAGGATAAGAGTAAAGAACCCCTTCTTGGGACTGGGGCTGTCATTGCTTTGTGAATGGTCGTCGCTCATGGCGTTTTCGTTACTGTCACTCATGTCAGAGTTAAGGGGCGTCAGCGACAGCCCCGCAGGGGGCTGTAGGGTAAACGGCTGACGTCAGACGGGGTCTTTTTCCGCCAGGTACGGATCAGGATAGCCCAGTCCGTGCATGATTTCGGTTTCCAAAGACTCCATTTCTTCGGCTTCATCGTCTTCGATGTGGTCATACCCTAGCAGATGAAGACTGCCGTGGACAACCATATGCGCCCAGTGGGCCTCCAGCGCCTTGCCTTGCTCAATCGCTTCCTGTTCAACCACCTGGCGGCAGATGATCAGATCGCCGAGCAGCGGCAGCTCGATGCCCGGCGGGGCCTCGAACGGGAAAGAGAGCACGTTGGTCGGCTTGTCTTTGCCGCGGTAGGTCAGGTTCAGCTCGTGGCTTTCCGCTTCGTCAACCAGACGCACGGTCACCTCGGCCTCTTCCTGAAATTGCGGCAGCACGCCTTCCAGCCAGCGCTGGAAGGTAGCCTCATCCGGCAGGCCGTCGCCGCTTTCACAGGCAATCTGCAGATCCAAAATCACCTGGCTCATGGTGTCTCCTGCTCGGAGGCGGCGAGCGCCTCGCGCTTACGTTGTTCGGCAATCGCGTCTTTGCGTTTCTGTTCGGCCGCTTCCCAGGCCTCATAGGCGATGACCACGCGGGCCACCACCGGGTGGCGCACCACGTCTTCGCTGTGGAAGAAGTTGAAGCTCAGTTCTTCCACGTCCGACAGCACTTCCACCGCGTGGCGCAGGCCGGATTTCTGGTTGCGCGGCAGGTCGATCTGGGTGACGTCGCCGGTGATGACCGCCTTCGAGTTGAAGCCGATGCGCGTCAGGAACATCTTCATCTGTTCGATGGTGGTGTTCTGGCTCTCATCCAGAATGATAAAGGCGTCGTTCAGCGTGCGGCCGCGCATATAGGCCAGCGGCGCGACTTCGATCACGTTGCGCTCGATGAGCTTCTCCACGCGCTCGAAGCCCAGCATTTCGAACAGGGCGTCGTACAGCGGGCGCAGATAGGGATCGACCTTCTGGCTCAGATCGCCCGGCAGGAAGCCCAGCTTTTCGCCGGCTTCGACCGCGGGGCGGGTCAGCAGAATGCGGCGAATTTCCTGGCGCTCCAGCGCATCTACCGCGGCGGCGACCGCCAGGTAGGTCTTGCCGGTGCCCGCCGGGCCGATGCCGAAGGTGATGTCGTGATCGAGAATGTTGGCGATGTACTGCGCCTGGTTGGGCGTGCGCGGTTTCACCATGCCGCGCTTGGTTTTGATGGTGACCGCCTTGCCGTAATCCGGCACGCTGTCGGCTACCTGTTCCAGCACCCGGCTCTCTTTGATGGCCAGGTGGATTTGCTCCGGATCGATATCCGGGATCACGCCGCGAATCGGCGCGGTATCCACGTACAGATGGCGCAGGATATCGGCGGCGGCGGCCACGCACAGGTTTTTGCCGACCAGCTTGAAACGGTTGTCGCGGCGATTGATTTCGATGCCCAATCGGCGCTCGAGTTGTTTGATGTTGTCATCAAACGGGCCGCACAGGCTGAGCAAACGCTTGTTGTCTGCGGGCTCTAACAAAATTTCTTGTGTTGCGACGTTCAAACTATTCCTCTAGGTCACATCGGGCCTGGTTGATGTCACATAGCGCGTCCGGGACGCGCGCGTTCAGGGCGAGCCTGAATACTCTCTTTCTTGAATTATTCATGGTGCGCCGCAACGGCGCAAGTTTACCGCTGATCTATCTGTGCGCCGTCGGCGAAATTCAAGGGAAGAGAAGGAAAAAACGCGGCGGGGCGCAAAGCCCGCCGCGTCATCACAGAACAAGGCCGCTGGGAATCAGTTCTTTTTCACGAACTCGGATTTCAGCTTCATCGGGCCGAAGCCATCGATTTTGCAGTCGATGTTGTGATCGCCTTCGACCAGGCGAATGTTTTTCACCTTGGTGCCGATTTTGAGCATCGAGGAGCTGCCTTTGACCTTCAGGTCTTTGATCACGGTGACCGCGTCGCCGTCCGCCAGCAGGTTGCCGTTGGCGTCTTTGACGATCAGCGTGTCCTGATCTTCCGCCGGGGCGCTGTCGCTCCACTCGTGGGCGCACTCAGGGCAGATGAACAGGGCATTGTCCTGGTAGGTGTATTCGGAGTTGCACTTCGGGCAGTGTGGGAGTTGCATGTTATGTCGCCTCTTCAACAATAAAAAAATAAAAAAGCAAATCACCGGGCGCGGACGCCCGGCGGAGAAACGGTAAGGAGTAGCGCGAATGGGCGGCGATAAGGCGGCCGCCGCGGCGTCAGGGCTGGTAAATGCCGACGCCCAGCGCGTTTTCTTTGCGGGTACGGGCGATCACCGACTGCGGGGATTCATGTACGCGCAGATCCATCTGCTGTTCGGTGCGCACCACTGCGCCACGCAGGGTGTTGGTCAGCACCTCGGTAATTTCCACGTCGACGAACTGGCCGATCATGTCGGGCGTGCCCTCGAAGTTTACCACACGGTTGCACTCCGTGCGCCCGGCCAGCTCCATCACGCTTTTGCGCGAGGTGCCCTCCACCAGAATGCGCTGGACGGTGCCTAGCATGCGGCGGCTGAACTGCAGCGCCTGCTGGTTGATGCGGTCCTGCAGAATATACAGCCGCTGTTTTTTCTCTTCTTCGCTGACGTCGTCGACCATGTCCGCCGCCGGGGTGCCCGGGCGCGACGAATAGATGAAGCTGAAGCTGACGTCGAAATTGACGTCGGCGATCAGGTTCATGGTCTGTTCGAAGTCGGCCTGGTTTTCGCCCGGGAAACCGACGATGAAATCGGAGCTGAGCTGGATGTTCGGGCGCGCCTTGCGCAGCTTGCGGATAATCGCCTTGTACTCCAGCGCGGTGTGCGCGCGTTTCATCATGGTCAGGATGCGATCCGAACCGCTCTGCACCGGCAGATGCAGGAAGCTGACCAGCTCCGGCGTGTCTTCGTACACCGCGATGATGTCGTCGGTGAACTCGATCGGGTGGCTGGTGGTGAAGCGAATGCGATCGATGCCGTCGATGGCCGCCACCAGGCGCAGCAGTTCGGCGAACGAGCAGATATCGCCGTCATGCGTGGCACCGCGGTAAGCGTTGACGTTTTGGCCGAGCAGGTTGACCTCGCGTACGCCCTGCGCCGCCAGTTGGGCGATTTCGAACAGCACGTCGTCGCTCGGGCGGCTCACTTCCTCGCCGCGGGTGTAAGGCACCACGCAGAAGGTGCAGTATTTGTTGCAGCCTTCCATGATCGACACGAATGCGGTCGGGCCTTCGGCGCGCGGTTCCGGCAGACGGTCGAACTTTTCGATCTCCGGGAAGCTGATGTCGACCACCGGGCTGCGGGTGCCCTGAACGTGATTGATCATTTCCGGCAGGCGGTGCAGGGTCTGCGGGCCGAATACCACGTCAACGCAGGGCGCGCGGCTGCGGATCAGTTCACCTTCTTGCGAGGCCACGCAACCGCCGACGCCGATGATCACCGACGGGTTCTTTTCTTTCAGCAAGCGCCAGCGCCCCAGCATGGCGAAAACTTTCTCCTGCGCCTTTTCACGGATCGAGCAGGTGTTCAGCAGCAGCACGTCCGCCTCTTCGGCGTTATCGGTCCACTCGAAGCCGTGCGTGCTGTTCAACAGGTCGGCCATTTTCGATGAATCGTACTCATTCATCTGGCAGCCCCAGGTTTTGATATGTAGTTTTTTCGTCATTGACTTGCCATTACTCAGTGCGGAGCGAAAGTTGCGTTACGCGACATGCAGGGCGCGTATTGTAATCATTTGCCGCCGTTGTGACCAGCGCGGGGGAAAATGGCACGCAACCTGAAGCCGAAGCGAAAATCCGGTACACTGCGCAAAACGCCATACCGGGTGGGATGGCGAGCATTCACACAGAAAACATAGCCAATATGAAGACATCTCAAAATCGGTATGACGCAGTGGTGGTTGGCGGCGGCATGGTCGGCGCGGCGGCGGCCCTGGGGCTGGCGCAGGCGGGCTGGTCGGTGGCGTTGCTGGAACATCAGGCGCCGCAGGCGTTCGAGGCGCAAAGCCCGCCGGATCTGCGCATTTCCGCTATCGGCTGCACCTCGGTGGGGCTGCTGAAACAGCTCGGCGCCTGGCAGGCCGTGACGGCGATGCGCACGGCGCCGTATCGCCGGCTGGAGACCTGGGAGTGGGCGTCGTCGCGCGTGGCGTTCGACGCGGTGTCCCTGGGGCTGCCGGAGCTGGGCTTTATGGTGGAAAACCGCATTCTGCAGCTGGCGCTGTGGCAGCAGTTCGCGCAGTGCGCCAATTTGACGCTGCTGTGCCCCGCCAGGCTGCAATCGCTGCAGCGGGCGGACAATGCCTGGCAACTGACGCTGGACGGCGGTGAGACGCTGCAGACGCGCATGGTTGTCGGCGCCGACGGCGCCAACTCGCAGGTGCGCAAGCTGGCGGCGATCGGCACCAACGGCTGGCAGTATCGTCAGGCGTGCATGTTGATCACCGTCGATACCGGCGCGCCGCAGCAGGATGTGACCTGGCAGCGCTTCTTCCCATCTGGGCCGCGTGCCTTCCTGCCGCTGTACGACAGCTGGGCGTCGCTGGTGTGGTATGACAGCCCGCAGCGCATTCGCCAGCTGCAGGCGATGCCGCCGGCGCAACTGGAGCGCGAGATCGCCGCCGCTTTCCCGGCGCGACTGGGCCCGGTTAAGGTGCACGCCGCCGGTTCGTTCCCGCTGACGCGGCGTCATGCGCAGCGCTACGTGTTGCCGGGGCTGGCGCTGTTGGGCGATGCGGCGCATACCATCAACCCGCTGGCCGGGCAGGGCGTCAATCTGGGGTATCGCGACGTGGATGCCTTGCTGAACGTATTAAGCGATGCGCGGGAGCAGGGAGAGGACTGGAGCAGCGAGGCGGTACTGCTGCGCTATCAGCGCCGCCGCCGTACCGACAATCTGCTGATGCAGAGCGGCATGGATCTGTTCTATACCGCTTTCAGCAATAACCTGGCGCCGCTGAACGTGGCGCGCAATCTGGCGCTGATGGCCGCGCAGCGGGCGGGCAAGCTGAAAGAGCATGCGTTGAAGTACGCGTTGGGATTGTAACCGACAGGGCTCGGCTGCGGCTGGGCTCATTAGGATTGGCCGAGCATCGGAAAGCAAAAAGCCCGCCGAAGCGGGCTTTTCTAAATATGGCTGGGGTGCCAGGATTCGAACCTGGGTATGCTGGTATCAGAAACCAGAGCCTTACCGCTTGGCGACACCCCAATTATGGTGGCTACGACGGGATTTGAACCTGTGACCCCATCATTATGAGTGATGTGCTCTAACCAGCTGAGCTACGTAGCCGATGGTACTTTTTACTTCTTTGATTTGCAAGCAGTTTGTTATGGCTGGGGTACCTGGATTCGAACCAGGGAATGCCGGTATCAAAAACCGGTGCCTTACCGCTTGGCGATACCCCACCTGCAAACAAATCTTATGTTGAAACCCCATTCCCGAAAGAATATGGCTGGGGTACCTGGATTCGAACCAGGGAATGCCGGTATCAAAAACCGGTGCCTTACCGCTTGGCGATACCCCATCAACATACTGCGCCGACGATGAAGAGAAATGGTGCGGGAGGCGAGACTTGAACTCGCACACCTTGCGGCGCCAGAACCTAAATCTGGTGCGTCTACCAATTTCGCCACTCCCGCAAATGCAAAAAAGAGATGGTGGCTACGACGGGATTCGAACCTGTGACCCCATCATTATGAGTGATGTGCTCTAACCAGCTGAGCTACGTAGCCCTCTTTTTTTGCTTTGCCTTCATCGGCGTTGCGGGGCGCATTATGCGTATATGACCGATTTGCGTCAACAAGTTTTTTCCCGAAAAAGTGCCCGGAAGCGCCGTTTGTCTGGGTTGTGAACATTATGGCGATAAAATCGGCAATTCAGGCAGTTGGCGGGGGGAAAAGGCAACAAAAAGGCGGGCCAAAAGGCCCGCCCCGAGGGAAAGCGCTGCGCGATTATTTATAGGCGGCCTGGTGTACGCCGACGGCGCGGCCGGAAGGATCGTCCATCTTCTTGAACGATTCGTCCCATTCGATGGCCTTGGCGGACGAGCAGGCGACGGACGGGCCGCCCGGCACGCATTCGGCGGCGCTCGGCAGCGGGAACAGCTCCTCGAAGATTTCGCGGTACAGGTAGCCTTCTTTCGAAGTCGGCGTGTTGTACGGGAAGCGGAAACGCGCGGTTTCGAGCTGTTGATCGCTGATTTGCTGCGCAGCGACCTCTTTTAGCGTGTCGATCCAGCTGTAGCCGACGCCGTCGGAGAACTGCTCTTTCTGGCGCCAGGCCACGCTGGCCGGCAAATAGGACTCGAAACATTCGCGGACGATGTGTTTTTCCATTTTGCCGTTGCCGCACATTTTATCTTTCGGGTTGATGCGCATCGCCACGTCGAGGAATTTCTTGTCCAGGAACGGTACGCGGGCTTCGACGCCCCAGGCGGACATCGCCTTGTTGGCGCGCGCGCAGTCGAACATATGCAGCGCCAGCAGCTTGCGCACGGTCTCTTCGTGGAATTCGCGGGCGTCCGGCGCCTTATGGAAGTAGAGGTAGCCGCCGAACACTTCGTCCGCGCCTTCGCCGGAGAGCACCATCTTGATGCCCATCGCCTTGATTTTGCGCGACATCAGGTACATCGGCGTCGAGGCGCGGATGGTGGTGACGTCGTAGGTTTCGATGTGGTAAATCACGTCGCGGATGGCGTCCAGGCCTTCCTGCACGGTGAAGTGGATTTCATGGTGTACGGTGCCCAGATGGTTGGCCACCTCCTGCGCGGCGCGCAGATCCGGCGAGCCTTCCAGGCCGACGGCGAAGGAGTGCAGCTGCGGCCACCAGGCTTCGCTGCGTTCCTGATCTTCCACGCGGCGCGCGGCGTACTTCTTGGTGATCGCCGAGATGACCGAGGAATCCAGCCCGCCCGACAGCAGCACGCCGTAAGGCACGTCAGACATCAGGTGGCTTTTCACCGACTCTTCCAGCGCGGTTCGCAGGGCGGTGGCGTCGGTCACGTTGTCTTTGACGCTGTCGTAATCGAACCAGTCGCGGCGATAGTATTCGCGGATCTCACCGTCCTGGCTCCACAGGTAGCTGCCGGCCGGAAATTCCTTGATGGTGCGGCACACCGGCACCAGCGCTTTCATTTCCGAGGCGACGTACAGGTTGCCGTGCTCGTCGTGGCCCATGTACAGCGGGATGATGCCCAGATGATCGCGGCCGATCAGGTAGGCGTCTTTTTCGGTGTCGTACAGGGCGAAGGCGAACATGCCTTGCAGATCGTCGAGGAAGTCCGGGCCTTTCTCCTGATACAGCGCCAGGATTACTTCACAGTCGGAACCGGTCTGGAACGCGTAGCGGTCGCTCAGCTGTTGGCGCAGCGCCTGGTGGTTGTAAATTTCGCCGTTGACCGCCAAAACGTGGGTGTGCGCAGCGTTGTACAGCGGTTGAGCGCCGTTGTTGACGTCGACGATCGACAGGCGTTCGTGGGCCAAAATGGCTTTGTCGCTGGCGTAAACGCCGGACCAATCCGGGCCGCGATGGCGCATCAGGCGCGACAGCTCCAGCGCTTTCTTACGCAGTTCAACGGGATCGGACTTCAGATCGAGCACACCGAAAATAGAACACATACAACTCTCCTAACGGGCTTTTATGACTGTGATGTTGTTTTTTACTGTTATGGGCAGCATTGCCGATTCATCAGCGATAACGCGGTTTTGCTGCGCTGTGGTTATGAAAATGCGCCTAAAGCTGCATGAGATGCAAGCGTTTTAGCCATACGCTGAGAAATAGTTGTTTGCCTGGGCGCGGTTTTTGACGGATTTTCAGTTATCGGCGGGAAAAATTAGCGATTATGCAATTTTTAGCGTAATGACGGGATTGCCGGCCGGTTTGACCGGCAATCGATTAGCGATTAGGCGATGAGCTGCCACAGGGTGAAGGCGGCGTCCGGCGTCCAGGCGGCGTTGGAGGTGTGCGCCTGAATACAGGTGTATTTCTTGCCTTTATAACTCACCACGTCGCCGGCTTGGTAGCTGTGGTTGTTCTGCCACTCGGGCGCGCTCGGATCGGGCGGCGTGCCGTCGTTGGCGGTTTTGACCGCCAGCGCGCTGCTCGGCAGCGAGGTATTGCCCTGGCTGTCGGTTGCGGTAACGAAGTAGCTGTACTGGGTGGCCGGAGCCAGGCCGTTGTCGGCCAACGACAGGCCGGCAGTCTGGCCGATCGGGTTGCCGTTGCGGTAAACGGTGTAACTGGCGATCGGTAAGGCACCGGTGGCGGCGGCCCAGCTCAGCTTCAGCGAGGTGGCGCCCAACTCGGAGACCGTCAGCGCCGTCGGCGCATTAGGCTTTCCCGGCGGCGGGGTGACTCCGCCCTGAATCAGCGGCGCGTAGCGGGTTTTGAACTCCCAGCTGTAGGCCACGCCGGCTTTGCTTTTGCCGTTGTCCCAGTTGATTGACCAGGTCATCAGGCCCTTGATCGACAGGTTTTTGGCGTCGAGACGCGAGAAGGCGTTATACACCGCCTGTTTGTCGATCACGTAGCCGGTGGCGGCGGCATCGTTGTTGCTCGGCAGGCCGATAACGAATTTACTGGCTGGAATTCGGATAAATCCGCGGGTGCCGGTGACCAGACTTTCCGTCAGGTAATAGAGGAAGTCTTCTTTCATGGCGTCGTTGTTTTGGGCAATCCAGGCACCGGCACCGTTATTGGCCTCGGGAACCCAGATGCCGTCGCCACCCTGGTTATAATATTGCGGCGCGATAAAGTCATAATAGCCATCTAACGCATTAATATAATCGCCATAGCTGCCGTTAGCCTGCAGATAAGGGAATTCCGGCGCCATGCTGATAATAAAGTTTTTCCCCTGCGCGGCGTAATGGTCTTTTACTTTTTTCAGCGCCGCAGGCAAGACGGTTTTATTATTGGCGGCGCCGATCGCCGCCTGTTCCAGATCGATATCCAGGCCGTCGAAGCCGTAGACTTCCACCAGGCGAATAATCTCGTCTTTCAGCCGGTCTTCGTCGCCGGTTTTCAGTTCGATGTGCGCGTCTGCGCCGCCGAGGGAGATCAGCACCGCGCGGCCCTGGCTGTTCAGCACGCCCACCTGGCGGCGGAACTCGGCGTCGGACAGGTTGTAAGGCTTGAAGGTCGGGATTCCCTGGCCTTTCATAAAGGCGACGGCCACCACGTTATATTCGGCGGGAATGTCTGTCAGGTTCATATTGGCGAACTGGCCTTGTTGATAACCGTCACTGGCGCCGGCGGCCCAGTTGTGCCAGAAACCCATCAGGATTTTTTTATTGGCGATAGTCGGCATAATGGCTGCGTCATCGGCGGCATTAATAATGTTATTTGTGCTCATGGTAGCCTCATTAATTAGGGTAAGGGATTTTCGCCTGCCGGCAATATCAGCTATTGGCGGGGCGTAAGGTTATAATGAGGGTTTTTAGCGCGGGCAGGCTGAAACCTTTTGCGGCCATGAACGAATTAAATTCAAACTGCGGTCAGGAAGAGGGAAATAATGGCGGCCGGGCAGCCGCCATAAATGCGTCAGAAAATAGTGATATCGGCAACGGAAGGGTAGACGTAGCTCGGGCGGAAAGGCATGGTTTCGATGTCGCTCAGCGTGGAGACGCCGGACAGCACCAGCACGGTTTCCAGGCCGGCCTGGAAGCCCGCCAGAATGTCGGTGCGCAGGTTGTCGCCGACGATCACCGTCTCTTCCGAGTGCGCCTGCATTTTGTTCAATGCGGCGCGAATGATCCACGGGCTGGGCTTGCCGACGTAAAACGGCTTGCGGCCGGTGATCTTCTCGATGGGGGCGCACAGCGCGCCGCAGGCCGGCGAGAAGCCGTGGCCGTGGCTATCCGGGTTGGTGGCGATAAAGCGCGCGCCGTTACTGACGAAGTAGGCGGCCTTGTGCATCATGTCCCAGTTGTAAGAGCGGGTTTCCCCGACGATCACGAAATCCGGGTTGATGTCGGTGATGGTGAAACCGGCTTTGTACAGCTCATGGATCAGCGCGCCTTCGCCGACCACGTAGGCTTTTTTGCCTTCCTGGCGGCGCAGGAAATCGGCGGTGGCCATCGCCGAGGTATAGAACGCGCTCTCCGGCACTTCCAGCCCGGCGGCGGCGAAG
Source organism: Serratia sarumanii (assembly GCF_029962605.1). Taxonomy (NCBI): domain Bacteria; kingdom Pseudomonadati; phylum Pseudomonadota; class Gammaproteobacteria; order Enterobacterales; family Yersiniaceae; genus Serratia; species Serratia sarumanii. The sequence continues at coordinate 1,200,495 of NZ_CP124750.1, forward strand.
CGGTTCGCCAGATCCTGCGCGGTCTGTGACGGGTAGTTGGTCAGCACCACCAGCGGCATGCCTTGTTCCTGGATGCGCGCCAGGAACAGATCGGCGCCGGGCACCGGCGTATTGTCATGCAGCAGCACGCCGTCGATATCGCATATAACGTTTTTGATTTTCATTTGTCGCTGTTTCTCATGATTACGGCAGGCAAGGGGTGACGATAACACACCTGCCAGAAGCGGCGGATCAGCTTTCCAGCAATCGCTGCAAGAGCACGCCGTTGAGCATCGCGCGTTTGGCCAGGGCGAAAGCGCCGATCGCCGAGCGATGATTGAGTTCGGAGGTCACCACTGGCAGATTCTTGCGGAAGTCCTTCAGCACCTGGGTATTGATGCAGCTCTGGATCGCCGGCAGCAGCACTTTGTCCGCTTCGGTGATCTCACCGGCGATCACCACCTTCTGCGGATTGAACAGGTTGATGGCGATGGCCACCGCCTTGCCCAGATAGCGGCCGACGTGTTCGATCACTTCGCTGGCCAGCAGATCGCCGCGGTTGGCGGCCTTGCAGATGGCGTTGATGCCGCAGTCTTCCAGCGTCAGTTTGCTCGGGTAGCCCTGGCTCAGCAGCTGGCGCACGCGCTGTTCGATCGCCGCGTTGGCGGCCACCGTTTCCAGGCAGCCGAAGTTGCCGCAGTGGCAGCGTTCGCCGAGCGGATCGATCTGGATATGGCCGATCTCGCCGACGTTGCCGTTGTTGCCGAGAAAAATCTGCCCGTTGACGATGATGCCGGCGCCGGTGCCGCGGTGCAGGCGCACCAGAATCGAGTCTTCGCAGTCGCGGGTGGCGCCGAAGTAGTGCTCCGCCAGCGCCAGGCTGCGGATGTCGTGGCCGACGAAGCTGGTGACGTTGAAGCGCTGCTGCAGGTTGTCCACCAGCGCCCAGTTGCTGACGCTGATGTGCGGCATGTAGCGCACCACGCCCAGCGCCGGATCCACCAGGCCGGGCAGGATCACCGCGATGGCGATCAGCTCGCGCAGGCGGCGCTGATTCGCTTCGATGAATTGGGCGATGGCGGCGAACAGCGCATTCTCCAGCGTTTCCTGGGTGCGTTCCGGCAGCGGATAGTGTTCTTCGCCGAGCGATTTGCCGCTCATGTCATACAGGGTGATGGTGGCGTCGTGGCGGCCGAGACGCACCGCGACGGTATGGAAATGACGGGTTTCCGACACGATGGAGATCGCGCGGCGGCCGCCGGTGGAGGCTTGCTGATCGACTTCTTTGATCAGCCCGCGCTCCAGCAGCTGGCGAGTAATTTTGGTGACGCTGGCGGGGGCAAGCTGGCTGAGTTCGGCAATTTGAATGCGCGAGATCGGGCCCTGCTGGTCGATCAGGCGGTAAACTGCCGCGCCGTTAAGTTGTTTGACTAAGTCAACGTTCCCTATTTGTGCTTGTCCGCCGGTGCTCATCAATAATGTTACTCGCTGTTCATTGAATTAAACCTCGTTACCGTTAACGAGCGTTTTGGTGATTTTAAAATCACGGGTGAAGGCGGTCAGGTTAGCCACCTTGCCGGCTTCGATGGTGCCCAGACGGTGCTCGACGCCGATGGCGCGCGCCGGGTACAGCGTCGCCATGCGCAGCGCTTCGTCCAGCGCGATGCCGATATGTTCGACGCTGTTTTGCACCGCTTCGATCATGGTCAGCGCGGAACCGCTCAGGGTGCCGTTCTCATCCACGCACAGCCCATCCCGATAGTATATTGTTTTACCGGCGAAAATAAATTGGTCAATATCTGCACCTGCCGGTGCGGTCGCGTCGGTGACCAATACCAATTTATCACCTTTCAGGCGTTTGGCGTTACGGATACTCGCCCAGGCCACGTGATGGCCGTCGGCGATGATGCCGGTATAGACCTCCGGCGTGTCGAAGATCGCCCCCATCAGCCCCGGTTCGCGGCCGGTGATATACGGCATGGCGTTGTACAGGTGGGTGGCAAAGCTGATGCCGGCGGCGAAGCCGGTGCGCGCCTGATCGTAGGTGGCGTTCGAGTGGCCGGCGGAGACCACGATGCCGGCCTCGGTCAGCTGCTTGATAACGTGTGGCTCAACCATCTCCGGCGCCAGCGTCACCTTGGTGATCACGTCGGCGTTGGCGCACAGGTAATCGATCATGTCCTGCGTTGGCTTGCGAATGAACGCCGGGTTATGGGTGCCTTTTTTCACCGGGCTGAGGTACGGCCCTTCCAGGTGCAGGCCCAGCGCCTGGTTTTGGTGCTTTTTCAGATAGGCGCGCATCACCTCGACGCTGTGCTTCATGAATTCGTCGCTGCTGGTGATCAGCGTCGGCAGATAGCTGGTGCAGCCGGATTTCTCGTTGGCGTGCTGCATGATCTCCAGCGTTTCTTCCGAAATCGCTTCCAGCGAATCGTTGAACTGTACGCCGCCGCAGCCGTTCAGCTGCACGTCGATAAGCCCGGGGGCCAGGATGGCGCCACCCAGGTCGCGCGTTTCGATGCCGGCGGGCAATTCAGCCGCCGGGCAGACTCTCTCGATCAGCCCATCAGCGATAATGACTGCATGGTCATCAAGTACGTCGTGGCCGGTATAGATTCGGCCGTGGGTTAAAGCGAACATCGTAGCCCCCTGCAAAGATTAAAGACTTTTCACGCTTTCCGCTTCTAACTCGCGGAAATATTTAACGGTTTTGACTTTCAGCTCCATGGTGGCCGGTTCGTCGCACACCACCACCGCTTTGGCGTGCAGCTGCAGGCAACTGATGGTCCACATGTGGTTGATGTTGCCTTCCACCGCGGCTTCCAGCGCCTGCGCCTTGGCGTGGCCGGTCACCAGGATCATTACTTCTTCCGCGTCCAGCAGCGTACCCACGCCGACGGTCAGCGCATATTTCGGCACCAGGCTGACGTCGCCGCCGAAGAAGCGCGAGTTGGCGATGCGGGTGTCTTCGGTCAGCGTTTTGATGCGGGTGCGCGAAGCCAGGGACGAAGCCGGCTCGTTGAACGCGATATGGCCGTCGATGCCCACGCCGCCCATGAACAGGTTAATTTTGCCGTAAGACTTGATCTTCTCTTCGTACTGGCGGCACTCGGCGTCGACATCCGCGGCGTTGCCGTTCAGCAGGTTGATATTTTCACGAGGGATATCAACGTGATCAAAGAAGTTGCGGTACATGAAGGTGTGGTAGCTTTCCGGGTGTTCCTGCGGCAGGCCAACGTACTCGTCCATGTTGAAAGTCACAACATGCTTAAAGCTTACTTCACCTGCTTTGTGCATCGCAATCAGATGTTTGTAGGCTTCCAGCGGCGTGCCGCCGGTAGGCAGGCCGAGTACAAACGGGCGCTCTGCGGTTGGCTTGAATGCGTTGATGCGTTGAACGATATGACGCGCGGCCCATTTGCCGACTTGTGCGGTATCTTTCAGTGGGATAAGTCTCATCTAACACCTCTTGGGATAAGTAAACTAAAGCTATACTGTACGGGCCTGCGGGAGTCCTAAGCGTAACCCAGCTTTATGATTCTCGCGTGAATCGTCCGTCCGGTTGATTTTTTGAATGATAAAATAAGTTTTGTGTGATGGCCAGCAATCCGGGAGGGAAAGACTACTTTTTGGTGATATTTATCACAAAAAGGGAGGTTTTAATTTGCGATACAAAATAAATTTTTTACACTCGGCATGAGTGATACGTGCCATGCGTTGTTTCTAAAAAGGTAGTGAGAGCTCCAAATAAACTACTAATAGGGTCCGTCCGCGGACAACATAGGGGGAAAAGGTGAACATTCTTAGTTATTTGCAAAAGGTGGGACGGGCGCTGATGGTGCCGGTCGCCACGCTGCCCGCCGCCGCCATCTTGATGGGCGTCGGGTACTGGATTGACCCTGTTGGTTGGGGCGGCGACAACGCGCTCGCCGCTTTCTTCATTAAATCCGGCTCCGCTATCATCGACAACATGTCGGTGTTGTTCGCTATCGGCGTGGCCTACGGCATGTCCAAAGACAAGGACGGCGCCGCTGCGTTGACCGGCTTCGTCGGCTTCCTGGTGCTGACCACCCTCTGTTCACCGGCCGCCGTGTCGATGATTCAGAAGATCCCGCTCGATCAGGTGCCTGCCGCGTTCGGCAAGATCCAGAACCAGTTCGTCGGTATTCTGGTGGGTATCATCTCCGCCGAAGTGTACAACCGCTTCAGCGGCGTCGAGCTGCCTAAGGCGCTGTCGTTCTTCAGCGGCCGCCGCCTGGTGCCGATCCTCATTTCCTTCCTGATGATCCTGGTCGCTTTCATTCTGATGTACATCTGGCCGGTGATCTTCAACGGTCTGGTGAACTTCGGTGAACACATTCAGAAAATGGGTTCGGTCGGCGCCGGCATTTACGCCTTCTTCAACCGTCTGCTGATCCCGGTCGGCCTGCACCACGCGCTGAACTCGGTGTTCTGGTTCGACGTGGCCGGCATCAACGATATTCCTAACTTCCTCGGCGGCCAGCAGTCAATCGAAGCCGGTAAAGCGGTTGTTGGCATCACCGGCCGTTATCAGGCGGGCTTCTTCCCGATCATGATGTTCGGTCTGCCGGGGGCAGCGCTGGCCATCTATCACTGCGCGCGTCCTGAAAACAAAGCCAAAGTGGCGGGCATCATGCTGGCGGCCGCGTTCGCCGCCTTCTTTACCGGCATCACCGAACCGCTGGAGTTCTCCTTCATGTTCGTGGCACCGGTGCTGTACGTGATCCACGCCGTGCTGACCGGTATCTCGGTGTTCATCGCCGCCAGCATGCACTGGATCGCCGGTTTCGGCTTCAGCGCCGGGCTGGTGGATATGGTGCTGTCGTCCCGCAACCCGCTGGCGACCCACTGGTACATGCTGATCCCGCAAGGCCTGGTGTTCTTCGTCATCTACTACGTGGTGTTCCGCTTCACCATCAAGAAATTCAACCTGATGACCCCGGGCCGCGAACTGGCGGTTGCCGGTGACGAAACCGACGGTTATGACGTCAACGTCGACAGCAACGCCGGTAAAGACGAAAACGAAACCACCACGCTGGCCCGTCGCTACGTCGGCGCGATCGGCGGTTCCGACAACCTGACCGGCATCGATGCCTGCATCACCCGCCTGCGTCTGAATGTGAAAGACTCCGCGCTGGTGAACGACGCCTTGGCGAAACGCCTCGGCGCATCCGGCGTTATCCGCCTGAACAAGCAGAGCGTGCAAGTGATCGTCGGCACCCGTGCTGAACTTATCGCCAGCGCAATGCGCAACGTGATTGCAGCCGGCCCGGTAGCGGCTGCGGCGGCCCCGGCGGCGGCCCCTGCCGCGGAAGCCAAACCGCAGGCGGTGCCGAACGCGCCGAAAGCCGCGTTTGAAACGCTGGTGGCGCCGGTGACCGGTGAAGTCGTGGCGCTCGATCAGGTGCCGGACGAAGCTTTCGCCAGCAAGGCGGTAGGCGACGGCCTGGCGATTCGCCCGACCGACAACATCGTCGTGGCGCCGGCGGACGGCACCGTGGTGAAAATCTTCAATACCAACCACGCGTTCTGCCTGGAAACCGACAAGGGCGCCGAGATCGTGGTGCACATGGGGATCGACACCGTCGCGCTGGAAGGCCAGGGCTTCAAACGCCTGGTGGAAGAGGGCGCGGAAGTGAAAGCCGGTCAACCGATCCTGGAACTGGATCTGGATTATCTCAACGCCAACGCGCGTTCGATGATAAGCCCGGTGGTGGTCAGCAACGCTGACGACTACGCCGGCCTGGCGGCGCTGGCCAGCGGCTCGGTGGTCGCCGGTCAGACCAAGCTGTACGAGATCCAAAAGTAAGGCCGTTTTTACCTGAGTAGTACCGGGAGCCGGCCACGCATCATGGCGGAGTTTGCCCCGATTTGGCGGGAAGAGAGCGATCTCTTCCCGCTTTTTTTATCCCGTTTCGCCCCACGGCGGTGCGCTGCGCGCCGAGGGGGCAACGCGCCGCATTTTTCGTGCAACAAACGGTTGTTTCCAGACGTGGCTTGTTGGATCATAGGCGGTTATGTGTAGCGCTTTGCATTGAGGAACAGTGAAATGAGTGAGGCTGAAGCCCGCCCAACCAATTTTATCCGTCAGATCGTCGATGAAGATCTGGCGTCGGGGAAACACACGTCGGTACATACCCGCTTCCCGCCGGAGCCTAACGGCTATCTGCATATCGGCCACGCCAAGTCCATCTGCCTGAACTTCGGCATCGCCAAGGACTATCAGGGCCAGTGCAACCTGCGTTTCGATGACACCAACCCGGTGAAAGAAGACATCGAGTTCGTGGAGTCAATCAAGCACGACGTGGAGTGGCTGGGCTTTGAGTGGAGCGGCAACGTTCGTTACTCCTCAGACTATTTCGATCAGCTGCACCAGTATGCGGTCGAGCTGATCACCAAGGGGCTGGCCTACGTCGATGAGCTGTCGCCGGAGCAGATCCGTGAATATCGCGGCACCCTGACCGCGCCGGGCAAAGACAGCCCGTACCGCGATCGCAGCGTGGAAGAGAACCTGGCGCTGTTCGAGAAGATGCGCAACGGCGAGTTCGCCGAAGGCGCCGCCTGCCTGCGCGCCAAGATCGATATGGCTTCGCCGTTTATCGTGATGCGCGATCCGGTGCTGTACCGCATCAAGTTCGCCGAACACCACCAGACCGGCAATAAATGGTGCATCTACCCGATGTACGATTTCACCCACTGCATTTCCGATGCGCTGGAAGGGATCACCCATTCGCTGTGTACCCTGGAATTCCAGGATAACCGCCGTCTGTATGACTGGGTGTTGGATAACATCACCATTCCTTGCCACCCGCGTCAGTACGAGTTTTCGCGTCTCAACCTCGAATACGCCATCATGTCGAAGCGCAAGCTGAACCAGTTGGTGACCGAGAAGATCGTCGAAGGCTGGGACGACCCGCGGATGCCAACCGTCTCCGGTCTGCGCCGCCGCGGTTATACCGCCGCCTCGATTCGCGAGTTCTGCCTGCGCATCGGCGTGACCAAGCAAGACAACAACGTCGAGATGGTGGCGCTGGAATCCTGCATCCGCGACGATCTGAACGAGAACGCCCCGCGCGCCATGGCGGTGCTGGATCCGGTGAAAATCGTCATCGAGAACATGGGCGATGCGGTGGAAATGGTCACCATGCCTAACCATCCGAACAAGCCGGAAATGGGCAGCCGCGATGTGCCGTTCAGCCGCGAGATCTATATCGATCGCGCCGACTTCCGCGAAGAAGCCAACAAGCAGTACAAGCGCTTGGTGCTGGGCAAAGAAGTGCGTCTGCGCAATGCGTACGTGATCAAGGCCGAGCGCGTCGAGAAGGACGAAGCGGGCGAGATCGTCACCATCTTCTGCAGCTACGATGCGGAAACGTTGAGCAAAGATCCTGCCGACGGCCGCAAGGTGAAGGGCGTGATCCATTGGGTGTCCGCGGCGCACGCGCTGCCGGCGGAAATTCGCCTGTACGATCGCCTGTTCAGCGTGCCTAACCCGGGCGCGGCGGAAGATTTCCTCTCCACCATCAACCCGGAATCGCTGGTGATCAAGCACGGCTTCGTCGAGCCGAGCCTGGCGGCCGCACAGCCGGAGAAAGCCTATCAGTTCGAGCGTGAAGGTTACTTCTGCGCCGACAGTCGCTATTCGTCGGCCGAGCATCTGGTGTTTAACCGCACCGTCGGCCTGCGCGACACCTGGGCGAAAATCGAGGGCTAATCTTATTCGCCTCGAAAATTAATGAATCAGCGCGGCTTAGGCCGCGCTTTTTTTTGCCTGTAATTTCACCTGCGGTCTATTTCTCTCTGATTTTAACCGGAGCGCGTTTAATTAATCACGGCGCATTAACCCATAAGCTTTCTGATATTGGCCTTGTTAGTCTTAATATTTACTTATATATTCGTGATGCGAATTAATTTCATTTAGAGAGCGCTTTCAATTTTTATCGCCTGACTGACGGATTTAGTCGGGCTGAAACCATTAATCGTCTCTGGTTGACCTGGTATCTCAATTTATTCTGATTTAATTGAATTTTTTATTCGACACCTTCCATGATCACCGGCGTAACAAAATCTCACTGATATGTGCTCCTTGTCATACTTTGACAAATCTCCCGCATTTTTCATTTGATAATTCGCGTCGCGAAAAATAGTCTGTCTGTAGCAATTAGTGCTGTGGGAATAACATCTCGTCGGCAATATTTTTTACCCGTTCGGGTTTTTTATTGGCAGTCGTGCAGGGCAGTGGTGAACACAGGCGGCTGCAACTTTTAAGTTAAGTCAAAGAGGAATTTCAATATGGGTACGCACGGTGCTCAGCGTAAAACGCTGGCGCTCGCAGTCGCGGGCGCGCTGTTGGGAACAGGGTTTGCCATGGCGCCTGAGGCGAAAGCCGCAGGGTTTATCGATGATTCCACGCTGACCGGCGGCATCTATTACTGGCAACGTGAGCGCGACCGTAAAGATCTCAATCCGGACAGCAAGGATTACAACCAATACACCACCAACCTGTCGCACTCCACCGCCAACCTGAGCCTGGATTTCGCTTCGGGCTACGCCTGGGATATGTTCGGTCTGGACGTCGGTGCCTTCACCGCCATCGAGCTGGCGGAATCCAGCGCCAGCGGCCACCCGAACGAGATCGCGTTTTCCTCGAAAAACCGGACCTACGACGAAGACTATTCCGGTGACAAGGGCGGCATCAGCCTGTACAAAGCCGCCGCCAAATTCAAATACGGCCCGGTCTGGGCGCGCGCCGGCTATATTCAGCCGAGCGGCCAAACCCTGCTGGCGCCACACTGGAGCTTTATGCCGGGCACCTATCAGGGGGCCGAAGCCGGCGCCAAGTTCGACTACGGCGATGCCGGTGCGTTGAGCTTCTCCTACATGTGGGCCGACAAATACAAGGCACCGTGGCATATCGAGGTGGACGACTTCCGCCAGAACGACAGGAAAACCCGCGTCTCCTACCTGCACTCGCTGGGCGCCAAATACGATTTCAAAAACGATCTGGTGCTGGAAGCCGCCTTCGGCCAGGCGCAGGGATACGTGAATCAATACTTCACTAAAGCGTCTTACAAATTCGATCTGCTGGGCAACCCGCTGACCACCAGTTACCAGTTCTACGGTGCGGAAGACCGCATCAGCGACAAGAACGATCCAAACAGCATCTACGACGGCCTGGCCTGGCTGCAGGCGCTGACCTTCGGTTACACCACCGGGCAGTTCAACTGGCGTCTGGAAGGCACCATGGTCAAGGCGGAAGGCAACCAGGGCTTCTTCCTGCAGCGCATGACCCCAACCTACGCCTCATCCAACGGCCGTCTGGACGTGTGGTGGGACAACCGCTCTGACTTTAACGCCAACGGCGAGAAAGCGGTGTACGCCGGCGTGATGTATGACCTCAGCAACTGGAACCTGCCGGGCATGGCGGTCGGCGGCTCCTACGTTTACGCCTGGGACGCCAAGCCGAGCACCAACCCGATCTACGATCAGAGCCAGCGCCTGAAAGAGAGCGCCTGGAGCCTGGACGCGATGTACACCATCCAGGAAGGGCGCGCCAAGGGCACGCTGATCAAGCTGCACTACACCCAGTATGACAACCACACCAACATCCCGAGCTGGGGCGGCGGTTACGGCAACATCTTCCAGGACGAGAAAGACGTCAAGTTCATGGTCATCGCGCCATTCACCATCTTCTGATGCGTTCCCCGGCCTCGCCGCCGGGGGCAAGTTAAGGGAATTCAACGATGAAAAAAATCATGCTGATGTTGGCGGCCGCCGCGGCCTTGAGCGCCTGCGCGCAACCCGCCGCGCCGCCGGAAGATGCCAAATTGAAGCAGGCTTACAGCGCCTGCATCAACACCGCCGAAGGTTCGCCGGAGCGTCTGCAGCCCTGCAAGGCGGTGCTGAACGTGCTGAAGCAAGAGAAGCAGCACCAGCAGTTCGCCGCGCAGGAAACGGTGCGGGTGATGGATTATCAGAACTGCATTATGGCGGTTCACAGCGGCAACGGTCAGGCTTACGACGCCAAGTGCGGCAAGCTGTGGCAAGAAATTCGCGATAACAATAATTAAGAAGGACAAGAACATGAACGCATTCAAACTGAGCGCATTAGCCGCTTTGACGGCAACGATGGGATTCCTGGGCGGCATGGGAAACGCCATGGCCGATCAACAGCTGGTGGATCAACTGAGTCAGCTGAAGCTGAACGTAAAAATGCTGGATAACCGCGCCGGCGAAAACGGCGTGGATTGCGCGGCGCTGGGCGCCGACTGGGCCTCTTGCAACCGGGTGTTGTTCACCCTCAGCAACGACGGCCAGGCGATCGACGGCAAAGACTGGGTCATCTATTTCCACAGCCCGCGCCAGACCCTGCGGGTGGACAACGACCAGTTCAAGATAGCTCACCTCACCGGCGATCTGTACAAGCTGGAGCCGACCGCCAAATTCAGCGGTTTCCCGGCCGGTAAGGCGGTGGAAATTCCAGTGGTGGCCGAATACTGGCAGCTGTTCAGAAACGACTTCCTGCCGCGCTGGTATGCCACGTCCGGCGACGCCAAGCCGAAAATGCTGGCGAATACCGATACCGAAAATCTGGATCAGTTCGTGGCGCCGTTCACCGGCGACCAGTGGAAGCGCACCAAGGACGACAAAAATATTCTGATGACGCCGGCTTCGCGCTTTGTCAGCAATGCCGATCTGCAGACGCTGCCTGCCGGCGCGCTGCGCGGCCAGATCGTGCCGACGCCGATGCAGGTGAAAGTACACGCGCAGGACGCCGATCTGCGTAACGGCGTGGCACCGGATCTGAGCACGCTGGTCAAGCCGGCGGCGGACGCCGTCAACCAGCGCTTTGCGCTGCTGGGCGTGCCGGTTCAGGCCAACGGCTATCCGATCAAGACCGACATTCAGCCGGGCAAGTTTAAAGGCGCGATGGCGGTGTCAGGCGCCTATGAGTTGAAAATCGGCAAGAAAGAGGCGCGAGTGATCGGTTTCGATCAGGCCGGGGTGTTCTACGGGCTGCAGTCGATCCTGTCGTTAGTGCCGAGCGACGGCAGCGGCAAGATCGCCACGCTGGACGCCAGCGATGCGCCGCGCTTCGAGTATCGCGGCATTTTCCTCGACGTGGCGCGCAACTTCCATAAGAAGGACGCGGTGCTGCGCCTGCTGGATCAGATGGCGGCCTACAAGCTCAACAAATTCCACTTCCACCTGAGCGATGACGAAGGCTGGCGCATCGAGATCCCCGGTTTGCCTGAGCTGACGGAAGTCGGCGGCCAGCGCTGCCACGATCTGAGCGAAACCACCTGCCTGCTGCCGCAGTACGGCCAGGGGCCGGACGTCTACGGGGGCTTCTTCAGCCGTCAGGACTATATCGACATCATCAAATACGCCCAGGCGCGCCAGATTGAAGTGATCCCGGAGATCGACATGCCGGCGCACGCCCGCGCCGCGGTGGTCTCGATGGAAGCGCGCTATAAAAAGCTGCATGCCGCCGGGAAAGAGCAGGAGGCCAACGAATTCCGCCTGGTGGATCCGACCGATACCTCCAACACCACCTCCGTGCAGTTCTTTAACCGCCAGAGCTACCTGAACCCGTGCCTGGACTCTTCCCAGCGCTTTGTCGACAAGGTGATCGGCGAAATCGCCCAGATGCATAAAGAAGCCGGCCAGCCGATCAAGACCTGGCACTTCGGCGGCGACGAAGCGAAAAACATTCGCCTGGGCGCCGGCTATACCGACAAGGCGAAACCGGAGCCGGGCAAAGGCATCATCGATCAGAGCAACGAAGACAAGCCGTGGGCCAAGTCGCAGGTGTGCCAGACGATGATCAAAGAAGGCAAGGTGGCCGACATGGAGCACCTGCCGAGCTACTTCGGCCAAGAGGTCAGCAAGCTGGTGAAGGCGCACGGCATCGACAGAATGCAGGCCTGGCAGGACGGCCTGAAAGACGCCGAGAGCGCGAAGGCGTTCGCCACCTCGCGCGTGGGCGTCAACTTCTGGGATACCCTGTACTGGGGCGGTTTCGATAGCGTCAACGACTGGGCCAACAAAGGGTATGAAGTGGTGGTTTCCAACCCGGACTACGTCTATATGGACTTCCCTTACGAGGTGAACCCGGACGAGCGCGGTTACTACTGGGGCACCCGCTTCAGCGACGAGCGCAAGGTGTTCAGCTTTGCGCCGGACAACATGCCGCAGAACGCGGAAACCTCGGTCGACCGCGACGGCAACCCCTTCAGCGCCAAGAGCGACAAGCCGTGGCCGGGCGCCTACGGGCTGTCCGCTCAGCTGTGGAGCGAAACCCAGCGCACCGATCCGCAGATGGAATACATGATCTTCCCACGCGCGCTGTCGGTGGCGGAACGCGCCTGGCACCGCGCCGGTTGGGAGCAGGACTATCGCGCCGGCCGCGAATACAAAGGAGGGGAAACCCACTTTGTCGATACCAAGGCGCTGGAGAAAGACTGGCTGCGCTTCGCTAATATTCTGGGCCAGCGTGAGCTGGCCAAGCTGGACAAAGGCGGCGTCGCTTACCGTCTGCCGGTGCCGGGCGCGCGCGTAGCGGGCGGCAAGCTGGAGGCGAATATCGCGCTGCCGGGATTGGGCATCGAGTATTCCACCGACGGCGGCAAGCAGTGGCAGCGCTATGACGCCAAGGCCAAACCGGCGGTTTCCGGTGACGTTCAGGTGCGTTCGGTCAGCCCGGACGGTAAACGCTACAGCCGCGCCGAGAAGGTTTAAGCCCGGTGCAACGGCCTGCTGCCCCGGCGGCAGGCCGTATAACGAAGGGGGAATGCGTCTGCCTTCGCGCGTGTCGGCGCGGGGCGGACGTTGAAGTGAGAGTAGTACGTGGAGTCGCAGTGCCGCTGCAATTGTGATATTTCATGACATGATTTTCCCCGGCTTGTCCGGGGATTTTTTTGCCCGTTGCACGGCGGGCATAAAAAAACCGCCTCGGTGTGAGGCGGTTTTTCATAGCCGGTCAGGCTTATTTCTTGTCGTGCAGCGTTTCGTCTTCACGACAGTCACCGGTTTCGCAGTGGCCGTACAGGTACAGGCTGTGGTTGGTGAGCTTGATGCCGTGCTGCTTGGCGATATCACGCTGGCGAACTTCGATGGATTCGTCGCTGAATTCAATCACTTTGCCGCAGTCCAGGCAAATCAGGTGATCGTGGTGATGCTGTTGGGTCAGCTCGAACACGGACTTGCCGCCTTCGAAATTGTGACGTGTCACAATGCCCGCATCGTCAAACTGGTTCAGTACGCGATAAACCGTTGCCAGCCCGATCTCTTCGCCCATATCAATCAGTTTTTTGTACAAATCTTCCGCACTGACGTGATGGCATTCCGGATTTTGCAGTACTTCCAGGATTTTGAGTCGCGGAAGCGTGACTTTTAAGCCGGCCTTCTTCAGTGCGATGTTGTTGTCGGTCATGCGAATTCAGTCCTGTTACTATGCTAATCAAGTTGAGGCGTACTCGCCTGTGGCATCGGTCGGCACAAAGAGTTAATGCGTCTCATTATAGAACCGGTTGTACTAAATAGAAACCGCCGGTTGTTAACAAAGATATAATTGCACTATTGCATGTTTTGCATGCAACGCCTTGATGGATGGGATAAACCGATATCTCAGTCTACCGTGACGGGGTGGGAAGTTACAAATCTGTAGCTTCTATCGCAGCAATCCCTGCTGCCGATGACGGCCCTGTGGGCACACTATGCACTTTACAGGGCCTTTGTTCAACCTTTCGCCAGTGCCGGGCTTAGCCGACGATATCGGCCAGGCTCAGCTCTTCGACGATCTGTTTGACCCAGGCGTCCACGCGCTCGTTGGTCAGCTCCGGCTGGCGGTCTTCGTCGATCGCCAGACCGATGAAGTGGTTGTCGTCCGCCAGGCCTTTGGAGGCCTCGAAGTGGTAGCCCTTGGTCGGCCAGTGGCCCACGATGGCCGCGCCGCGCGGTTCGATGATGTCGCGGATGGTGCCCATCGCGTCACAGAAGTATTCCGCGTAGTCTTCCTGGTCGCCGCAGCCGAACAGCGCCACCAGCTTGCCGTTGAAGTCGACTTCTTCCAGCGTCGGGAAGAAATCATCCCAGTCACACTGTGCTTCACCGTAGTACCAGGTCGGGATACCCAGCAGCAGGATATCGAACCCTTCCAGGTCTTCTTTGCTGCTTTTAGCGATGTCATGCACTTCAGAGACGTCGTCGCCAAACTGTTTCTGGAGAATTTTCTGGATCATTTTGGCAATGTTTTCGGTATTGCCAGTGTCGCTGCCAAAGAAAATGCCTACAGTAGCCATATCGCGTATAACCTTTAAATTCAAGTAATTGCATTACTCGACGCCGGCACTGCCGCCGCTGACGCCGATTAAAATGATGCCATGGCAAGAGCCTTTCGCCTCCGGGGCGGGCGCCGACAGGCGCAGTCTCTAGCCGGTAAATGCGTATCATGCCAGAAAGTGGCGCCGGGGTTTTATCGCATTTATGCGATGCCGGAGAATGAAGAAAAGCGTGGTCGATCCGGCGTTGTCCTTAACGCCGCGCCGCGCGTGCGGCCGAAGAGATCAATGTTCCGGCTGTTCTTCCGCCAGTTGCGCCAACAGCATCTGCTCGATGAGTTCGCTGCGGCTGATGTTGCGCTGTTCCGCCAGTTTGTTCAGGGCGTCCACCGCATCCGCGTTGATTTTCAGCTCTACGCGCCGCAATCCACGCACTTTATCGCGCCGTAACTGATTGCGCTTATTGATTCTAAGCTGTTCATCGCGGGAGAGCGGGTTGGTTTTCGGGCGCCCCGGACGGCGTTCATCTGCGAACAGATCCAGCGTCGTGCGATCCGTTTGTTCTTTTGCCATAGGTAGCGGTACTGCAAGGGAGTTTGCATCAAAAAGCGCTCGCACGCTTCCGGAGGCATCGGTTAACACACTTCGGGCCAATAAACCCTAACCCAAATTCACCCCCGAACCGGCGTTCATGAACGCGCTGGCGCGGCGGCAAAATTATAGCGCGCCATATTACCCCAGCAGATGGAGCGGCGACAATGCCTAACTGCGGGCTAAACGCGCTAAGCCGTTATCTTTAGCGCGTTTTTTCGCCAGGGGAGCGTGTTTTTCAGGCTTCGTCGAGGAAACGGTGGATGGCGCGCAGCACCGCTTCCGGTTTTTCGGCGTGCACCCAATGGCCGGTGCCGGCGACGACGTGCGCGCGAGCCTGCGGGAACTGGCGGGCGATGTCTGCACGGTAGCTGTCCTGCACGTACGGCGACAGGCCGCCGCGAATGAACAGGGTCGGGTGCGGCCAGGCCGGAACTTCCTGCCAGCCGGTGATGTCTTCGTAGCGTGCGATCAGCACCGGCAGGTTGAAGCGCCATTCGCCGTTGTGGAAGGACTTCAGCAGGAACTGGATCACGCCTTCTTCCTGCAGGTAGTCGCGCATCAGCTCGGCGGCCGCCTGGCGCTGGGTGATGCCGGCGGCGCTGACGGCCTTCAGCGCGGCGAAAATCTCGTCGTGGCGGCGGGTCTGGTAATCCACCGGCGCGACGTCGATAACGATCAGCTTGGCGACACGCTCGGGCGCGATGGCGGTCAGCGCCATCGCCGCTTTGCCGCCCATCGAATGGCCGATGACGATCGCTTTCTCCAGCTGCAGTTCGTCGAGCAGCGCCAGCAGATCCTGTGCCATGGCGGGATAGTTCATGTCGTCGGCGCGCGGGGAGAGGCCGTGATTGCGCAGATCGACCTTGATCACCGTGTGCTGTTTATGCAGATCGCGCGCCAGCACGCCCAAGTTGTCCAGATTGCCGAACAGCCCGTGGATCAGCAGCACCGGCAGCGCGTCTGACTCGGCGGCCAGCAGTTGATAATGTAATTTCATGGCGAAGTTCATACTGAGAGAGATTCAGATTAGGGTATCATGATTGAATCGCACGATGAATCATGCGGAATTTTCGCGGCGCGGGCTTGGCAGTGCCGGCTATAGGTATTAGTCTGCATTTGCCGTCCGGAGGCACATTGTTGTGTTCGCCCCAGCGCTTTTAACCTTATAATCCCATGGCTTGAATGCAGGATCTGGCTTCAGGTTCTAAGTAGAAAAAACAGTATTGGATAAAGATGAAAACTATTGAAGTCGACGAAGAGCTTTACCGTTATATTGCCAGCCACACGCAACACATCGGTGAAAGCGCGTCCGATATTTTACGCCGCATGTTGAAATTCACCGCCGGGCAGCCGGTGCGCGCGTTGCCTGCCGCCAGTGCCCCGCAGTCCGTCGAGCTGGAAAAAGCGGCGCCGGCGCAGCGTCCGCGCGATCGCGTGCGCGCCATGCGTGAGCTGCTGTTATCGGATGAATACGCCGAGCAGAACAAAGCGGTCAACCGTTTCATGCTGGTGCTGTCCACGCTGTACACCCTCGATGCCGCCGGTTTCGCCGCCGCCACCGAGGCGTTGACCGGCCGTACCCGCACCTATTTCGCCGGCGATCAGCAGACCCTGCTGGCCAACGGCACGCATACCAAGCCGAAGCATGTACCGGGCACCCCTTACTGGGTGATCACCAATACCAATACCGGCCGCAAACGCAGCATGATCGAACACATCATGCAGGCGATGCAGTTCCCGGCGGAACTGATCGAGAAAGTTTGCGGTACCGTCTAATTTAGCGAACAGCCCGTCATGCTGGCCGTGCGCGACGTATTGCCCGGTCACCGACAGGGATGAGGGAGATATGTCGATGGCGAATAATCCACGTGCCGGGCAGCCCGCCTGCCAAAGCGATCTGATCAACGTAGCCCAGCTGACGTCGCAGTACTATGTGCTGCAACCTGAAGCCGGCAATGCCGCACACGCGGTGAAGTTTGGCACCTCCGGCCACCGCGGCAGCGCGCAGCGCCACAGCTTCAACGAAGCGCACATCCTCGCCATCGCTCAGGCGATCGCCGAAGTTCGTCATCAGCAGGGCACCACCGGCCCGTGCTACGTGGGCAAAGATACCCATGCGCTGTCTGAGCCGGCCTTCATTTCCGTGCTGGAAGTGCTGACCGCCAACGGCGTCGATGTGATCGTGCAGGAAAATAACGGTTTCACGCCAACGCCGGCGGTATCGCACGCCATTCTGTGCCACAACCGCCGCGGCGGCGCGCAGGCCGACGGCATCGTCATTACGCCGTCCCACAACCCGCCGGAAGACGGCGGCATCAAATACAATCCGCCGAACGGCGGCCCGGCTGACACCAACCTGACGTCGGTGATCGAGAAGCGCGCCAACGAACTGCTGGCGCAGCAGCTGAAAGGCGTTCAGCGCCAGTCGCTGGACAAGGCCTGGAACAGTGGCCACCTGCACGCCAAAGACCTGGTGCAGCCTTATGTCGAAGGCCTGGTTGAGGTGGTCGACATGCCGGCCATTCAACGCGCCGGCCTGAAGCTGGGCGTGGATCCGCTCGGCGGCTCCGGCATCGCCTATTGGCAGCGCGTGGCGGAACACTACAAGCTGGATCTGACGCTGGTGAACGACTCCATCGATCAGACCTTCCGCTTTATGCACCTGGATCACGACGGCATCATCCGCATGGACTGCTCGTCCGAGTCGGCGATGGCCGGCCTGCTGGCGCTGCGCGACAAATTCGATCTGGCGTTCGCCAACGATCCGGATTACGACCGCCACGGCATTGTCACGCCGAAAGGCCTGATGAACCCGAACCACTATCTGGCGGTAGCCATCAACTACCTGTTCCAACATCGCCCGCAGTGGGGCGCCGATGTCGCAGTCGGTAAAACGCTGGTGTCCAGCGCGATGATCGACCGCGTGGTGGCCGACCTGGGCCGCAAGCTGGTGGAAGTGCCGGTCGGTTTCAAATGGTTTGTGGACGGCCTGTTCGACGGCAGCCTGGGCTTCGGCGGCGAAGAGAGCGCCGGGGCTTCGTTCCTGCGCTTCAACGGCCAGCCGTGGTCGACGGACAAAGACGGCATCATCATGTGCCTGCTGGCGGCTGAAATCACCGCGGTAACCGGTGAGAACCCGCAGCATCACTATGACGATCTGGCCAAGCGTTTCGGTGCGCCGAGCTATAACCGCATCCAGGCGCCGGCAACCCATGCGCAGAAAGCGGCGCTGTCCAAGCTGTCGCCGGAGATGGTCAAGGCCAGTACGCTGGGCGGGGATCCGATCACCGCACGTTTGACCGCGGCGCCGGGTAACGGCGCCTCGATCGGCGGGCTGAAAGTGATGACCGACAACGGCTGGTTCGCGGCTCGTCCTTCCGGTACCGAAGAGGCTTACAAGATCTATTGCGAGAGCTTCCTCGGCGCGGAACACCGCGAGAAGATTGAGCATGAAGCGGTCGAAATCGTCAGCGAAGTGCTGGCTTCCGCCAAGTAATCACTTTCCCTGATTGATAAAAAGCGCTGTTTTTACAGCGCTTTTTTTTATGTCTTCAATTTAGATATATCTTTTTATCGGTGCGCGCTTGCGAATTTAGATATATCGATCTAGATTAGCGTTATCGACGCTGTTTAGATATATCTAAACAACCTCGTATTGATGTTCACTGTTAAAGCGAGGTATCACCCTATGTTTCATCGATTAGGTTTACACCGGCATCACCATCACCATCATGAATGTGAAGAGGGCCGCCGTCATCGCGGCGGGCGCCATCATTTCGGCGGCGACGGCGAAGAGCACGGCCGGGGTGGGCGCGGCGGCCGGGGCGGGCGTCATCGTCTGTTCGAACACGGCGATCTGCGCCTGGTGTTGCTGGCGCTGGTGGCGCGCAAGCCCAGCCACGGCTATGAGCTGATCAAGGCGATTGAGGAAGCCTCTTCCGGCCTGTACGTGCCGAGCCCGGGGGTGATTTACCCCACGCTGACGCTGCTGGAAGAGCAGGATTTCCTTGAGCCGCTCACCACCGGCAACGGCCGCAAAAGCTACCGCATCACCGCGGTGGGCGAGGGCGAGCTGCAAAAGCATCAACAGGCGGTTGACGTCATTCTGGCGCGCCTGGCGGGTGCCGGCCGCGAGCATCATCGGCACGGCAACCTGGCGGAAGGCATCTACGACGCCATGAACCGCCTGCGCAGCCTGCTGCGCGGCAACGTGATGCGCGCCGATCTCACGCCGCAGCAGGTGGAGCGCATCAACGCCGCGTTGCTGACCGCCGTGGCGGCGATCGAAAGCGAAATGCATATTCAACCCACGCAGCAGGAGAAGAACTGATGCCCGGCCACCGTTTTACTATTACCGTTGAAGCCCTGAGCGATCGCCAGGGCAATCCCGTCGAGAAAGCGCCGCTGAGTTTTGAAGTGACCAACCACGACGATATTCTCGAGATCGTCGAGCGCATCCGGGCGCGTGACGATCTGAACTTCGGCCCCGAGCAGAGCGCGGCCTTCGCCGTGGGGTTGAAGCTGTTCTCCGAAGTGATGATCGAAAACCGTAAACACCCGGTGTTCGCTCCGCTGCGCGATGCGTTTAAGGAATTTATGGTCGGATTGAAGAAAGGCCCGGCGGCGTAAAGGCGCGGCACACCGCGCCCGCCGGGGTTAAGGCATGAAGCGGTAGCCGACGCCGGTTTCGGTCAGCAGGTGTTTGGGCCGGGCCGGATCGGCTTCCAGCTTCTGCCGCAGATGGCCCATGTAGATGCGCAGGTAGTGGCTGTGCTCCACGTAGTTCGGCCCCCAGACGTGGCTCAACAGCTGACGTTGGGTGATCACCTTGCCGGCGTTGGCCAGCAGTTCCGCCAGCAGGCGAAACTCGATCGGCGTCAGGTGCAAATCTTCGTCGTTGCGCAGCACCCGGCGATTCACCAGATCGACGGTGATCGCTGAAAAACTCACCAGCGGGCTTTCCTGCTGGCTGGCGGAGTGGCGGCGCAGCGCGACCCGCACCCGCGCCAGCAGCTCGCCGATGCCGAACGGCTTGCTGAGGTAGTCGTCGGCGCCGGCGTCCAGTGCGGCGATCTTGTCCTCCTCGGCGTTGCGTGCCGACAGCACGATCACCGGAATGGCGCTCCACTGCCGCAGATCGCGGATGTAACTCAGCCCGTCGCCATCCGGCAACCCCAAATCAAGGATGATCAGATCCGGTTTGCGCGTGCCGGCTTCAATCAGCCCGCGCTGCAGCGTTTCACTTTCAAACACCCGCAGGCCTTCGCTCTCCAGCGCGGTGCGCACGAAGCGGCGGATCTCTTTTTCATCTTCAACAATCAGAATGTTGGTTGGCGTTATGCTCACGTTTCCCCTGCGTTGATTACAGATCGAAGGCGTCACCGTCGATCTCGGGCGGTTTTTCCAGCGGCAGCACGAAGCGGAAGCTGGCGCCGCCGTTGGCGCCGTTTTCCGCCCAGATGCGGCCATCATGCACTTCAATAATGGCACGGCAAATCGCTAACCCCAAGCCGACGCCGGGGATCGCCGACTCTTTATTGCCGCGTGAAAACTTGTCGAAAATCAGCTGCAGCTGATCGGCGGGGATGCCGGGGCCGTTATCCCAGACCTCGACTTCCAGCCACTCGGGCAGCGTGCGCGCGCGAATGCCGATGGTGGCCTCGGCGCCGGCGTATTTATTGGCGTTTTCCAACAGGTTGGTGAACACCCGTTCCAGCAGGCTGCCGTCGCAGTTGACCAGGATCTGTTCCGGCGGCAGCTCGACCACGATCGGATGCTGGCTGAGCAGCGGCTCCAGCATGTGCAGCGAGGCGCCGACGATCTCTTCCAGCGACTGCCACTCTTTGCGCAGGCTGAAACCGCCGGACTGGATGCGCGCCATATCCAGCAGGTTGTTCACCAGCCGGGTGGTGCTCAGCACCTGCTGGCGGATCTGGCTGGCCTGGGTGGCGTGATTGGAGCCTTCGGCCGCCAGGTCCAGCGTGAGGATTTCCGCCTGGCCGAACAGCACGGTCAGCGGCGTGCGCAGATCGTGCGACAGCGCCGCCAGCAGCGAGTTGCGCAGCTGTTCGCGCTCGGCGTCCAGCTTGGCTTCTTCGGCGCTGCGCGCCAGGTGCAGCCGCTCCAGTGCGCTGGCGATCAGCACCGCGAAGGTCTGCAGCAGCCGCTGCTGTTCCGGCACCATCAGCTGGCGCAGGTTGTTGGGCTCGATCGCCAGCAGGCCGAAGGTCTGCTTGGGGGTATTGAGCGGCAGCAGCTGGTAAGGCACGCCGGGCAGGGTGTCGGTGCCGGCACCTGCCGGCAGGCCTTTGTCGAAGCTCCAGCGCGCGATGGCTTCATCAACCGACAGCAGCCCGCCTTCCTCGCCGACCATCTGTTGCAGGCGGCCGTCTTCCTGCGGCAGCAGCAGCACGGTTTTCGCCTGGAAACTGCTGGAGAGGAAATGACGGCTGGTGTTGGCGATGTCGGCCACGGTCAGCGCGCGGCTCAGCCCGCGCGACATTTCGTACAGGTGACGCGCCCGCTGCTCGCGGTAGCGCGCCACCCGGGCCTGATAACGCACCCCGGCGGTCAGGTTGCCGATGATGATGCCGACGGCGAGCATTACGCCGAAGGTCAGCAGATACTGCATATCGCTGACGGCGAACGACCATTCGGGCTGGACGAAGAACAGATCGAAGCTGGCGACGTTGATCACCGCCGCCAGCACCGACGGCCAGCGGCCGAAGAACAGCGCGACGATCGCCACGCCGAGCAGATAGATCATCACCAGGTTGGCCTGATCGAAGCCCGGCAGCAGCCACTGCGAGAGCAGGGTGATCAGCGCGCACAGCGCCACCGCCACCGCGCAGCCGCGCAGCTGCATGCGCCATTTCTCATTGAAGCTGCGGCCGTCGTGCTCCTTGCCCGGCGGCGGCTGCGCGGCGTCGTTCTCCAGCGCCACGATCACCAGATCGAGATCCGGGCCCAGCCGGCCGAGGCGATCGGCGAAGCTGCCGCGCAGCTTCCAGCGCTGTTCGCTGCGGCGGCCGATGATGATTTTGCCGAGGTTATGCTCGCGGGCGTAGCGCAGCACCGCGCGCTCTTCGGACGGATCGGCCAGGGTGGCGGTTTCTGCCCCCAGCTCCTGCGCCAGCCGCAGCGCGCGCAGAATGGCGCGGCGCTGGTTTTCCGGTAGCCGGTGCAGCTTGGGGGTTTCCACGTAGACCGCATGCCAGTGGCAGCCGAGCCGCGCCGCCAGCCGGGCGGCGATGCGCACCAGCTTTTCGTTGCCGCTGTTGTGGCCGACGCACAGCAGAATGCTGTCGCGGGTGTGCCACACTTTCTCGCGCCCCTGGGTATCGCGAAACTCGCGCATCTGATCATCGACCCGATCGGCGGTGCGGCGCAGCGCCAGCTCGCGCAGGGCGATCAGGTTGCCTTTGCGAAAGAAGTGCTCGATGGCGCGCTCGGCCTGACCGGGAATATACACTTTGCCTTCGTGCAGCCGCCGGCGCAGATCGTCCGGCGGCAGATCGACCAGCACCACTTCGGTGGCTTCGTCAAACACGTGGTCGGGCACCGTTTCGCGCACCCGCACGCCGGTCACGCCGCCCACGACGTCGTTCAGGCTTTCCAGATGCTGCACGTTGACGGTAGTCAGCACGTCGATGCCGGCGTCCAGCAGCTCTTCCACATCCTGCCAGCGTTTGGGGTGGCGCGAACCCTGGGCGTTGCTGTGCGCCAGTTCGTCCATCAGCACCAGCGCCGGGTGGCGCGCCAGCGCGGCGTCGAGATCGAATTCATGCACCAGCCGGCCGCGATGCTGGATGCGTTTTTGCGGCAGCAGCGACAGGCCGTCGAGCAGGGCGGCGGTCTCGCTGCGGCCGTGGGTTTCCACCACGCCGACCAGCACGTCCAGCCCCTGAGCGCGCAAACGCTGGGCCTCCTGCAGCATGGCGTAGGTTTTGCCCACGCCGGCGCAGGCGCCGAAGAATACCTTCAACCGGCCGCGCGGCTTTTCATTGGCCAGCGCCAGCAGGCTATCGGGATCGGGGCGCTGCTGCTCTTCTTCGACCATGACAATTCCTTGTGTTACCAAGCAAAAAGGGGTTCGGCATGCCGAACCCTATCACTATGCTGAATACGGCGCGTTACTTCAACGCATCCAGCGCCAGGTTCAGCTTCAGCACGTTGACCACCGATTCCCCCATGAAGTTGGGCGTGGCCCGATCGGTGTTGTCTTCGATCAGTTTGGCGACCTGTTCCGGCGGCAGATGACGCGCCGCCGCGACCCGCGCCAGCTGATATTGCGCGGCGGCGATCGAGATCTGCGGATCCAACCCGCTGCCGGAGGCGGTCAGCAGATCGACCGGGATCGGGCCGCTCATTGCCGGGTTGGCTTGGCGCAGCTGCGCTGCGCGTTCGGCGATAGCCTTATCCTGCGCCGGGTTGGTGGCCGCCAGGTTGCTGCCGGCGGAGGCCTGTGGATTATAGGCCGAATCGCCGGTGGCCGACGGGCGGCCCCAGAAATAGTCGGCGCGCGTAAAGTTCTGGCCGATCAGCGCGGAGCCGACCGCCTTGTCGCCTTGGTACAGCAGCGAGCCGTTGGCCGCGGCCGGAAACAGCAGCTGCGCCAGCCCGGTGGTCAGCAGCGGATAGGCGATGCCGGTGATCAGCGTCAGCAAAATCAGCATCACCAGCGCAGGTCGTAAATAAGTCATGTTCATTTCCCTCAATGGTTAACCGGCGACGTGCAGCGCGACCAGGATCAGGTCGATCAATTTGATGCCGATGAACGGCACCAGCAGACCGCCGACCCCGTACAGCCACAGGTTGCGGCGCAGCAGGGCCGCGGCGCTCATCGGTTTATAGCTCACCCCTTTCAGCGCCAGCGGGATCAGGAACACGATCACCAGGGCGTTGAAGATCACCGCCGACATGATGGCGGAGGCGGGGGAGTGCAGGTGCATCACGTTCAGCGCGTTCAGCTGCGGGTAGGTGGCCGCGAACGCCGCCGGAATGATGGCGAAGTATTTGGCCACGTCGTTGGCGATGCTGAAGGTGGTCAGCGAGCCGCGCGTCATCAGCATCTGTTTGCCGATGTGCACCACTTCGATCAGCTTGGTCGGGTTGGAATCCAGATCGACCATGTTGCCCGCCTCTTTGGCGGCCTGGGTGCCGGAGTTCATCGCCACCGCCACATCGGCCTGCGCCAGCGCCGGGGCGTCGTTGGTGCCGTCGCCGGTCATCGCCACCAAACGGCCTTCTCCCTGATACTGGCGGATCAGCGCCAGCTTGGCTTCCGGCGTGGCTTCCGACAGGAAATCGTCCACCCCGGCTTCGGCGGCGATCGCCGCCGCGGTCAGCGGGTTATCGCCGGTGATCATCACCGTTTTGATGCCCATCTTGCGCAGCTCATTGAAGCGTTCCTTGATGCCGCCCTTGACGATATCCTTCAGCGCCACCACGCCCAGCACCCGGGCGCCTTCCGCCACCACCAGCGGCGTGCCGCCGGTGCGCGCCACGCTTTCCACCAGATCGTCCACCGCCCGCGGGAAGTGGCCCTGATTGGTTTCGACGTGGCGGCGAATGGCGTCCACCGCGCCTTTGCGGATCATGCGCTCCTGCACGTTGACGCCGCTCATGCGGGTCTGGGCGGAGAAGGGCACGAAGGTGGCGTTCAGCGCCTGCAGATCGCGTTCGCGCAGGTTGAAGCGCTGTTTGGCCAGCACCACGATGCTGCGGCCTTCCGGCGTTTCGTCCGCCAGCGAGGCCAGCTGCGCGGCGTCCGCCAGCTCTTGCTCTTTCACGCCCGGCGCCGGCAGGAACTCCGAAGCCTGGCGGTTGCCCAGCGTGATGGTGCCGGTTTTATCCAGCAGCAGCACGTCCACGTCGCCGGCGGCTTCCACCGCGCGGCCGCTGGTGGCGATCACGTTGGCGCCGAGCATGCGGCTCATCCCGGCCACGCCGATGGCGGACAGCAGTCCGCCGATGGTGGTGGGGATCAGGCAGACCAGCAGCGCGACCAGCACGGTGATGGTGACCACGCTGCCGCTGCCGGCCGCTTCCACGCTGTATTGCGAGAACGGGAACAGGGTGGCGGTGGCCAGGACGAACACGATGGTCAGCGCCACCAGCAGGATAGTCAGTGCGATCTCGTTCGGCGTTTTGCGGCGTTTGGCGCCTTCCACCATGGCGATCATGCGATCGAGGAAGGTTTCCCCCGGGTTGACGCTGCACTGCACCACCAGCCAGTCGGACAGCACGCGGGTGCCGCCGGTGACCGAGGAGAAGTCGCCGCCGGACTCGCGGATCACCGGCGCGGATTCGCCGGTGATGGCGCTTTCATCCACCGAGGCGCCGCCTTCCAGCACTTCGCCGTCGCACGGGATGGTATCGCCGGCTTCCACCAGCACGATATCGCCTTTGCGCAGGCTCTCGGCGGCCACTTTCTCCGTGGCGCCGTCGCGGCGCGGGCCGGCCAGCTTTTTCGCCCAGCTGGTTTTCTTGGTGCCCTTCAGGCTTTCCGCCTGGGCCTTGCTGCGCCCTTCGGCCAGCGCCTCGGCGAAGTTGGCGAACAGCACGGTGAACCACAGCCACAGGGCGACGCTGCCGGTGAAGGCGGCGGCGCCGTCGGTTTGGCCGGTGAGGATCGCCAGCCAGATGGCGGTGGTCAGAATGCTGCCGATATACACCACGAACATCACCGGGTTGCGCCATTGAACGCGAGGGTCCAGTTTTTTCACCGCATCGATCAGCGCGGTGCGCACCAGAGCCGGTTCAAACAGCGCGCGTTGTTTGCGAGTCATCTCTTATTCTCTCTCTGTGACGTCGATTAGTTTGCCAACCAAAGCTGCAAATGCTCGGCCACCGGGCCCAGCGCCAGCGCCGGCACGAAGGTCAGCGCGCCCACCAGCAGCACGGTGCCGATCAGCAGGCCGATAAACAGCGGCCCATAGGTCGGCAGGGTGCCGTTGCCCGCCGGCTGGCGCTGCTTGGCGCTCAGCGAGCCGGCGATCGCCAGCACCGGCAGGATCACCCCGAAGCGGCCGACGAACATGGCGAAGGCCAGCAGCAGGTTGTAGAACGGCGTATTGACGCTCAACCCGGCGAAGGCGCTGCCGTTGTTGTTGGCGGCGGAGGACAGGGCATACAGCACTTCGCTGAAGCCGTGGGCGCCCGGGTTGAGGATGCCGGCGCGGCCCGCGTCGGTGCCGATGGCCAGCGCGCTGCCCAGCAACACCAGCGTCGGCGTGACCAGGATCGCCAGCGCGGTCATCTTCATGTCGTAAACGTCGATCTTCTTGCCCAGATATTCCGGGGTGCGGCCGATCATCAGACCGGCGATAAACACCGTCAGCAGCACGAACAGCAGCATGCCGTACAGGCCGGAGCCGACGCCGCCGAACACCACTTCGCCGATCTGCATCAGCCACATCGGCACCATGCCGCCCAGCGCGGTGAAGGAGTCGTGCATGGCGTTGACCGCCCCGCAGGACGCGGCGGTGGTGACTACCGAGAACAGGCTGGTGGCGAGAATGCCGAAGCGCGACTCTTTGCCTTCCATATTGATGTTGCTGTCGGCGCCCAGCGCGCTCAGGTGCGGGTTGCCTGCCAGCTCGGCGACCATCACCGCCACCACCGCCGCCACGAAGATCAGCGCCATCGCCCAGATCAGCGTATGGCCCTGGCGGTTTTCACCGGCCAACTGGCCGAAGGAGAAGCACAGCGCGCAGGGGATCAGGAAGATGGCCAGCATCTGCACGAAGTTGGTCAGCACGGTTGGGTTCTCGAACGGGTGCGCCGAGTTGGCGCCGAAGAAGCCGCCGCCGTTGGTGCCGAGCATCTTGATCGCTTCCTGCGAGGCCACCGGCCCCATCGGCAGCGTCTGCTGCGCGCCTTCGAGCGTGGTGACGTGCAGGTAAGGCAGGAAGTTTTGCAGCGTGCCCTGGCTGACGAAAAACAGGGCGATCAGCAGCGCGATCGGCAGCAGCACATACAGCGTGATGCGAAACAGATCGGCCCAGGCGTTGCCGACGGTATTGCCGGCGCGGCGGGTAAAGGCGCGGATCAGCGCAAAGGCCACGGCGATGCCGGTAGAGGCGGAGACGAAGTTCTGCACCGCCAGCCCGGCCATCTGGCTGAAATAGCTGAGGGCGCTTTCGCCGCTGTAGGCCTGCCAGTTGGTGTTGGTGACGAAGCTGACGGCGGTGTTGAGCGCCAGATCCCAGGAGAGGCCCGGGAAGCCTTGCGGGTTGAGCGGCAGCGAGCCCTGCGTCATCAGCAGGGCGAACAGCAGCGCCAGGCCGAGCAGGTTGAACGCCAGGATCGCCAGCGCGTACTGCCACCAGTTCATCTCGGTGGCGCGGATGCCGCAGGCGCGCCAGACGCCGGCTTCTACCCCGCGCAGCGCAGGCAGCGGTTCACCTTCGATCAGGCGCGCCATAAAGCCGCCCAGCGGCCGGGCCAGCAGCAGAAGCACCAGCAGGAAGCTGGCGATCAGTAAAAAGGCTGAAGCCGCCATCAGAAATCCTCCGCGTTAAACAGGGCGTAGACCAGATAGGCCAACAGCAGCAGAACCAACAGCGCACCACCAATAACGCTGAAACTCACGGGACACCTCCAGAGGTGTTGTTTTTGATAGAGGCAGTGTAGGGAGAGGGGTAGAAAGAAGATGAAAAAATCGCGCGGGCGGGTGTAAAAAAAGTATAAAAATGGCTGAAATTTCAGCGAAAATTTAGCATTTCAATCATCAGGCCGGTGGCGAAAGGGGGCTTGATGGGGGAATGAGAACGGGCGTAAGCGGGAAATAATGAACCAGATAATAACCACAATGTAACCCATGTTTAGTTAAAAATTAACCTGGGTGTAACAAAATTACGAATCGCGGCGGAGATTAGCGATTTTTTGTGCGATTTAGTGGTCGGATGAGTAGTAAACTTTCATCAAGTGCGCTAAAATTTTGTCCAGTTACCAAATTACCGATTGTTCATTTGATACGCCGACGCCGTTTTCCCTGACAAATCAACGGCAGGCGTTTTTAGGAGGTTCGCATGTCTACGACCTATCACGCTTATTCACTGCATCGGATTCTCCTGCGCCGCAGCGCAGTGGTTATCGCGGGCATTTTGGCCCTGCCGGTGATGCTGTTCCGCAGCGATCGCGGGCGTTTTTACAGCTACCTGCACCGCGTCTGGTCAAAAACCAGCGATAAGCCGGTCTGGCTGCAGCAGGCGGAACTGGCGTCCTGCGATTTCTACTGAGCCACTGCCGATTCACGAAAACCCTCGCCCTGCGGCGAGGGTTTTTTTATGCCTATAGCCGGCCCTATCAAGCGCAAGGTCGTATTCGGCAAGCCATTCTTCTACACTTTCCTCATCGGTCAACAACACGGGAGAGCGGTATGAGCGACAAGATCCCTATCGGCATCAGCGCCTGTTTACTGGGCGACGCGGTGCGTTTCGACGGCGGCCACAAACGGCTGGCCTTTGCGGTGGAACAGTTGGCGCCCTATGTGCGCTTTGAGCCCGTTTGCCCGGAAATGGCGATCGGCCTGCCTACGCCACGCCCGGCGCTGCGCTTGGTGAAGCAGGCGCAGCCGTGGCCGGCGATGCGCTACAGCAACGACGCCGGCGTGGATCTGACCGAGGAAATGCGCGGCTTCTCCGCGCAGCGCGTGGCGGCCTTGCAGCATCTGTGCGGCTATATCGTCTGCGCCAAGTCGCCGAGCTGCGGCCTGGAGCGGGTGCGGGTCTACAGCGAAAACGGCAAGGACTCGCGTAAAAACGGCGTCGGGCTGTTTACCGCCGAACTGCTGCGCCAGATGCCGTGGCTACCGGTGGAAGAAGACGGACGTTTGCAGGATGCGGCACTGCGGGAAAACTTTATCGAGCGGGTGTACGCGCTGTACGAGTTGAACATGCTGTGGCGCCAGGGGCTGACCCGCGGCGGGCTGATCGCGTTTCACAGCCGCTACAAGCTGTCGCTGCTGGCGCATTCGCAGCCGGCGTATCGCGAGCTGGGGCGCTTCGTCGCCGATATTCACCGCTGGGACTCTCTGGAGGCCTTCGCCGTTGAATACCGCAGCCGCCTGATGGCGCTATTGGCGCACAAGGCAACGCGCCGCAACCACACCAATGTGTTGATGCACGTGCAGGGCTATTTCCGCCGTCAGCTCAGTACGGCGCAGCGCCAGGAGCTGGCGCACCTGATCGACCGCTACCGGCAGGGCATGCAGCCGCTGCTGGCGCCGATCGCGCTGCTCAAGCATTACATGGCGGAATACCCCGATCGCTATCTGGCGGAACAACGCTATTTCGAACCTTATCCGGAGGCGCTGCGTTTGCGTTACGGCCATTGATTGACAAGGAGTTTTATGACCACGCATCTGGTCTGGTTGCGTAACGATCTGCGTATCACCGACAACAAAGCCCTGCACGCCGCCTGCAGCGATCCCGAAGCCCGGGTGCTGGCGGTGTTTATCGCCACACCGCAGCAGTGGCGGCAACATGAGATGGCGCCGCGGCAGGCGGCGCTGATCCACGCCAGCCTGCAGGCGGTGCAGCAGGCGCTGGCGCACAAGGGCATTGCGCTGCATTGCCATTCCTGTGCGGACTTTGCCGCGTCGATCGACTGGCTGGCGGACTATTGCGAGCGAGAGCAGGTGGATGCGCTGTTTTACAATCGCCAGTACGAACTGAACGAACGGCGGCGCGATGCGCGGCTGGAACAGCGGTTGAGTGGCCGGGTGAGGTGTCACGGTTTCGATGACAGCCTGCTGTTGCCGCCGGGCAGCGTACTCACCGGCGGCGGCGAGATGTACAAGGTCTATACGCCGTTTCGCAACGCTTTTCTTCAACGCCTGACCGAGTCCGACGTGAGCTGCCTGCCGGCGCCGAAGACTCGCGCCGGTGGCGCGTTGCCTGCGCCTGAAGCGCCGGCGGCGTTCGATTACCCTACGGCGGAGACTGGGGATGGCTATCCCGCCGGCGAGGAGGCCGCGTTGCAGCGGCTGCGCGCCTTTTGCCGCGAGCAGGTGCAGGATTACCTCCGGCAGCGCGATCTGCCGGCCCTCGCCGGCACCAGTAGCCTGTCGCCCTATCTGGCGATCGGCGCGCTGTCGCCGCGCCAGTGCTTCAACCGCCTGCGCGCCGAATGCCCGCAGCTGCTGGAAGATCGCGAAAGCGGTGCCTTCGCCTGGCTCAACGAGCTGATTTGGCGTGAGTTCTATCGCCATCTGCTGGTGGCCTATCCCGATCTGTGCCGCCATCGGCCGTTTATTGCCTGGACGGACAAGGTGCGCTGGTGCGATGACGCGGCGAAGCTGCACGCCTGGCAGCGGGGCGAGACCGGCTATCCGATCGTCGATGCCGCCATGCGCCAGCTGAATGCCACCGGCTGGATGCACAACCGGCTGCGCATGATCAGCGCCAGTTTTCTGGTGAAGGATCTGTTGATCGACTGGCGTGCCGGGGAGCGCTATTTCATGTCGCAACTGCTGGATGGGGATCTGGCGGCCAACAACGGCGGCTGGCAGTGGGCGGCATCCACCGGCACCGACGCCGCGCCGTATTTCCGCATCTTCAACCCGACGACTCAGGGTGAACGTTTTGATCCACAAGGCACTTTTATCCGTAAATGGTTGCCGGAACTGGCGGATGTGCCCGACAATGACATCCATCATCCCCATCGCTGGGCGGAAAAGCAGCGATGCACGCTGAACTACCCGCTGCCGATCGTCGATCATAAGCAAGCCCGTCTGGAGACGCTGGCGGCGTTCGAGGCGGCGAAACGGGGAGAGTCTTGAGGCAACTGCAAGGAGCGACGCAATGATGAAAAAGGTGCTGGCCCTGTGCCTGAGCGGCTATTCCGCGCTGGCGATCGCCGGCTTTGACGTGGTGGCGCTCGGCGTCGACGGCGGCGTCAGCGACGGCAATCTGACCTCCTACCTGATCCGCAGCGACAATCAGCCGCGGTATGTGGCGCTGGACGCCGGTTCGCTGCTGCCAGGCATCGCCAAAGGGCTGGAGAAGGGCAGCTTCCCGCAGGTGACGCCCGAGCTGGCCGCGCCTTACACGCCGCAGGGCTATGTGTTCCGGCAGTTGATCGGCAGCTACTTTATCAGCCACGGCCACCTGGACCACGTGGCGGGGCTGATCCTCGGCTCACCCGAGGACAATAAAAAAACCGTTTACGCCCAGGCGGACACGGTACTGACCCTGCGTAATCACTACTTCAACTGGAAGGCGTGGCCGAACTTTACCGACGCCGGCAACGGCTCGCGGCTGGGCACCTACCGGCTGCAAACGGTGCGGCCGCAGCAGCGGTTTACCCTCGGCCTGACCGGATTGACCGGCGTGATGTACCCGCTTAGCCACGATCGCTATCCGTCGTCGATGCTGCTGATTTCCAACGGCAGCGAGTTCTTCGCCTACTTCGGCGATACCGGGCCGGATAAGGTCGAGCAGTCGCGCGATCTCGATACCGTCTGGCGCGCGCTGGGGCCGCTTGTCGAGCAGAAGAAGCTCAAGGGCATGATTATCGAAACCTCTTACCCTAACGGGGTGGAGGATAAACATCTGTACGGCCATTTGACGCCAGCCTGGCTGCTGAAGGAGCTGAAGAACCTGACGCAGTACAGCGGCGGCGAAGGCTCGCTGAACGGTTTGCCGGTGGTGATCAGCCACATCAAGCCCAGCCTGAAGCAGGGCGAAGACACGCGCGCCGCCATTGCGCAGCAGCTGGCGCAGGGCAACGATCTGGGCGTGAAATTCATCCTGATGGCGCAGGGCGACCGGCAGACATTTTGACTATGAAGAGAGAAGAGAATGCGTAACCTCGATCTGGAACAACTGATCAACACGGAACTGAACGCCGCGGCGTTTCAGGACTACGCCCCCAACGGATTGCAGGTAGAAGGCCGCCCGCACGTGCAGCGCATCGTGACCGGCGTCACCGCCTGTCAGGCGCTGCTGGACGCCGCGGTGGCGCATCAGGCCGACGCGATTATCGTGCACCACGGTTATTTCTGGAAAAACGAGGTGCCGGCGGTGCGCGGCATGAAGCGCAACCGCCTGAAAACGCTGCTGACCCATGATATCAACCTGTATGGCTACCACCTGCCGCTGGACGCGCATCCGGTGCTGGGCAACAACGCGCAGCTGGCGCAGACGCTGGGCATTCGGGTGATTGGCGACGTCGAGCCGCTGGTGCCGCACGGCGAATTTGAACAGCCGCTGACCGGCGAAGCGCTGCAGCAGCGTATCGAAAACCGGCTGGGGCGCGCGGTGCTGCACTGCGGCGATAACGCGCCTGAGCACATTCGCCGGGTGGCCTGGTGCACCGGCGGCGGCCAGGGCTTTATCGACAGCGCGGCGCGCTTCGGCGTCGATGCGTTCATCAGCGGTGAAGTGTCTGAGCAGACCATTCACAGCGCGCGCGAAATGGGCGTGCATTTCTTCGCCGCCGGCCACCACGCCACCGAGCGCGGCGGCGTGAAGGCGCTGGGCGACTGGCTGGCGCAGCACCACGGCTTTGATGTGACCTTTATCGACATCCCGAATCCCGCCTGATTTTTTTCTTCCCCGGATCCAGCCCGGCCTGTGCGCCGGCTGAATCCTTCTATCGCGCTATTTCCTTATTTTCCCTATGGTTGCGTTCTATTGACAGCCGGGGCCGCGTCACGCATAACTGGTGTGTTTTTCATCGCGATAATAATAAGGAGAATAAGGGTGCAACAAGCACGTTATTACCTGTTGGGTGAAAGAGCGGTAGTGCTTGAACTGTTGCCGCCGGTGACCTTACCGAGCCAGCAGCGCATCTGGGCGCTGGCGGAAAAGCTGAATCACCACCCCGACGTGCGGGAAGTGGTGCCGGGGATGAATAACCTGACGCTGTTGCTGCATACGCCGCAGGCCGACGCGATGCTCGCATTGCTGCAGCAAGGTTGGGAAAGCAAAGAGAGCCTGACGCCGGAATCGCGCCAGGTGGATATTCCGGTGGTCTACGGCGGGGAGCAAGGCCCCGATCTGGATGAAGTGGCGCGCCATACCGGCATGACGCCGCGGCAGGTGGTGGAATGCCACGCGGCGGCGGCCTACGTGGTCTATTTCCTCGGCTTTCAGCCGGGCTTCTCCTATTTGGGCGGCATGCCGGAACAGCTGGCGACGCCGCGCCGCGCTGAGCCGCGTCTGGCGGTGGCGGCCGGCTCCGTCGGCATCGGCGGCGGCCAGACCGGCATCTATCCGCTGGTGACGCCCGGCGGCTGGCAGCTGATTGGCCGCACGCCGCTGGCGCTGTTCAATCCGCATGAAATGCCGCCGACGCTGCTGCGCCCGGGCGATAACGTGCGCTTCGTGCCGCAGAAGGAGGGCGTATGCTGATTATTCTGCGTGCCGGCATCTATACCACGGTGCAGGATTTGGGCCGCGAGGGATTCCGCCGCCTGGGCATCAGCACCGGCGGGGCGCTGGATCAACCGGCGCTGAAGATCGCCAACCTGCTGGTGGGCAATGCGCCGGAGGCCGCCGGGCTGGAGATCACCCTCGGCCAGTTCAGCGCCGAGTTTACCCGCCCTGGCTGGATCGCCTTGACCGGTGCCGGCTGCGACGCGCAGCTGGACGGCAAGCCGCTGTGGACCGGCTGGCGCTACCCGGTGAAAAAGGGGCAGCGGCTGGCGCTGGGCACGCCGAAACGTGGCATGCGCAGCTACCTGGCGGTCTCGGGCGGCATCGCCGTGCCGGAAATGCTGGGATCGTGCAGCACCGACATGAAAGCCGCCTTTGGCGGCCACGAGGGCCGTAATCTGAAGGACGGCGATCGGCTGCCGCTGGGCAAATCCACCGCGCTGCCGCAACACCGCTGTGGCGTGAAGCAGCTGCTGTTCACCAACCGCATCCGCGCGCTGCCGGGGCCGGAGTACGCCGAATTCAGCGAAGAGGCGCAGGACACGTTCTGGCGCACCGCCTGGCAGCTCAGCCCGCAGAGCAACCGCATGGGCTACCGCCTGCACGGCGGTACGCCGCTGGAGCGCACCACCGATAGAGAGATGCTGTCGCACGGCCTGCTGCCCGGCGTGGTGCAGGTGCCGCACAACGGCCAGCCGATCGTGCTGATGGCCGATGCGCAAACCACCGGCGGTTACCCGCGTATCGCCTGTGTGATCGAGGCCGATCTCTACCACTTGGCGCAGATCCGTCTCGGCGAACCGATCCACTTCGTTCTCTGCTCACTGGCCGAGGCGCAGCGCGCCAAAGCCGAGCAGGATCTCTTCCTTCGACAGATTGCCTGGGGGTTACATGATCGTTGATTTGAACGCCGATCTCGGCGAAGGCTGCGCCAACGACCAGGCGCTGTTGCAACTGGTGAGCTCGGCCAACATCGCCTGCGGCTTTCACGCCGGCGATGCGCAGACCATGCGTCAGTCGGTGCGCTGGGCATTGCAGTACGGCGTGGCGATCGGCGCCCACCCGAGTTTTCCCGATCGGGAGAACTTCGGCCGCACCCGCATGCAGCTGCCGCCGGAAACGGTGTACGCGCAGGTGGTGTATCAGCTCGGGGCGCTGGCGGCGATCGCCCGCGCCGAGGGCGGGGTGATGGTGCACGTTAAGCCGCACGGCATGCTGTACAACCAGGCGGCGGTTGAGCCGGCGCTGGCGGAAGCGATCGCCCGGGCGGTGCAGGCGGTCGATCCGGCGCTGCGGCTGGTGGGGCTGGCCGGCAGCGAGCTGATTCGCGCCGGGGAACAACTCGGTCTGACCACCCGACAGGAGGTGTTCGCCGATCGCGGCTATCAGGCCGACGGTACGCTGGTGCCGCGCGGTTTGCCGGGGGCGCTGATTGAGGATGACGAACAGGCGCTGGCGCAAACGCTGGAGATGGTGCGCCATCACCGGGTGCGCAGCGTGGATGGCGTCTGGACTGCCGTTCAGGCGGAAACCGTCTGCCTGCACGGGGACGGCGAGCATGCGCTGGCGTATGCGCGCAAGCTGCGGGACAGTTTTGTTCAGCAGGGCATCCGCGTCAGCGCGGAGCAGTAAAGCAATAAAGCAATAAAGCAATAAAGCAAGACACAACATCACAAGCAAAAAACTATTAGAAAATATCGAGGGAAGACTATGGAACAGGCCGTGAATCTCTGGCCACTGATCGGCATCGCCGCCATCGTGGTCGGGTTTGTATTGCGTTTCAACCCGGTGCTGGTGGTGATCGCCGCCGGCATCATCACCGGTTTGGCGGCGCTGATGCCGCTGGACGTCATTCTGGAAAAGCTCGGCGAGGGTTTTCTCAACACCCGCAACCTGCCGCTGATCCTGCTGTTGCCGCTGGCGGTGATCGGCCTGCTGGAGCGCCACGGGCTGAAAGAACGGGCGCAGGCGTGGATCGCCAGGATCAAAAGCGCCACCGCCGGCCGTCTGCTGATCGTCTACCTGTTCGTGCGTGAGATTACCGCGGCGATGGGGCTGACCAGCCTGGGCGGGCATCCGCAGATGGTGCGGCCGCTGCTGGCGCCGATGGCGGAAGGGGCAACGGAAAACCGCTACGGCGAGCTGCCGGAGCGCACGCGCCACCGTTTGCGCGCCATGTCGGCCGCGACCGACAACGTCGGGCTGTTCTTCGGCGAGGATATCTTCGTCGCCTTCGGCGCGATCATCTTCATGCACAACTTTATGCTGGAGTCCGGCGGCATTCAGACCGAGCCGCTGCATATCGCGCTGTGGGGCATTCCGACCGCGATTTTCGCTTTCCTGATCCACGCGTTCCGGCTGTATCGGATGGATAAGCAGCTGAGCGCCGAGCTGGCGCAGCTGAATCAGGCGGCGCTGCAGGCGAAGGGGGAGGCACGATGAACTTCCAGCAACAATATCTCTACTGGCTGGCCGGCGCGGTGCTGCTGATTGTGGCGGTGATGTCCTTCCGCGATCGCGCCAACCCGCGCCGCATCACCACCGGGCTGTTTTGGGGGCTGTACGGCCTGGTGTTCCTGGTCGGCGACTGGACTTACCGCCTGCTGGGCGACGTGCTGGGCGAGGGCAGCAACGAAAAACGCATGCTGCACATCATTGTTGGCGTGGTGGTGGTGGTGATGGCCCTGATTGCCGGCTTTGGCGGTGTGCGCCTCGGCAGCTATCATCAACGGACGCCGCAGGAGCGCGAGGCCAGCGCCAAGCGCCTGGGCAACAAGCTGTTTATTCCCGCTCTGGCAATCCCGGTGGTGACGGTGATCGGCGTGCTGTTGTTCAACAACGTGCCGGCGTTGCAAAGCGCGGTATTCGGCAGCGGCAACCATGCGACGCTGATCACCCTGTTCTCGATGACCGTCGGCTGCCTGATCGGTCTGGCGATCGCGGTGAAAATGACCCATGAGAAGGCCCTGCAGCCGATACAGGAAGCGCGGCGCCTGCTGGATTCGATCGGCTGGGCGTTCATTCTGCCGCAGATCCTCGCCACGCTGGGGCTGCTGTTTACCGTCGCCGGCGTCGGCACCGCGATCTCGCATTTGACCCAGGAGTATCTGGCGGTGGATAGCCGCTTTATCGCCGTGGCGGTCTACGCTATCGGTATGGCGGTGCTGACCATGGTGATGGGCAACGCCTTCGCCGCTTTCCCGATCGTTACCGCCGGCATCGGCATTCCGATCCTGGTGTTGCAGCACGGCGGCAACCCGGCGGTGATGGCGGCGATCGGCATGTTCTCCGGCTATTGCGGCACCCTGATGACGCCGATGGCGGCGAACTTCAACATCGTGCCGGCGGCGCTGCTGGAGCTGCCGGACAAGAATGCGGTGATCAAGGCGCAGGTGCCGACCGGCGTGCTACTGCTGTTGGTTAACGTGTTCCTGCTGTATTTCCTGATGTTCCTGTAGGAGTAAGGATGCAAAAAGTATTGATTACCGGCTTTGAGCCGTTTGGCGGCGAGCGCCTCAACCCCTCCTGGGAAGTGGTGAAGCAGCTCAATGATATGGAGCTGGTCGGCACGCGCATCGTGGCGCGCCAGCTGCCGTGCGTGTTCGGCGCGGCGCTGGATGCGCTCAATGCGGCGATCGACGAGGTGCAGCCGGTGATGGTGCTGGCTATCGGCCAGGCCGGCGGCCGCACCGACATCACGATTGAACGGGTGGCGATCAACGTCGACGATGCGCGTATCCCCGACAATCAGGGGCAACAGCCGGTGGACGAGCCGATCGTCGCCGGCGGCCCGGCGGCCTATTTCAGCACCTTGCCGATTAAAGCGATGGTCAGTTCGATGCGCGAGGCCGGCATTCCGGCCGCCGTTTCGCAGACCGCCGGCACCTATGTGTGCAACCATGTCATGTATGGCCTGCTGCACCGTTTGAGCGGCCAGCGCGAGGTCAAGGGCGGGTTTATCCATATCCCGTACCTGCCGGAACAGGCGGCGGCGCACCCCGGCGCGCCGAGCATGGCGGCCTCGACGGTGCTGTTTGCATTGGAGCTGGCCGTTTCCATCGCTTTGCAGGTGGAGCACGATCTGAAAGTGGTGGGCGGCGCGACGCATTAATCAAGAAAATCCCCGGCGTAGCGCGCTGCGCCGGGTCTACGTAAGGAGTGGTCTATGCCGGAAGGACCGGAGATTCGCCGGGCGGCGGACAAACTGGCGGCGGCGGTGATCGATCAGCCGCTGACCGCCGTCGATTTCGCTTTTCCCCAGCTGAAACACTACCGCCAGCGTCTGCTCGGCGAGCGCATCGTCGCCATCGAGCCGCGCGGCAAGGCGCTGCTGACCCATTTCTCCAACGGGCTGACGATGTACAGCCACAACCAGCTGTACGGCGTGTGGAAAGTGGCGGCGGCCGGGGAGACACCGGAGACCCGGCGCGATCTGCGGGTGCGGCTGGAAACCGCCCGCAGCGCGATATTGCTCTACAGCGCTTCCGACATTACCGTCGGGCCGCGCGAGGAGATAGAGCAGCACCCGTTTTTGCAACGCATCGGCCCCGACGTGTTGGACATGTCGTTGACGGTGGAAGATGTGGCGGAGCGGTTGCTGACGCCGCGTTTTCGCCGCAGGCAGCTGGGCGGCATGCTGCTCGACCAGGCGTTTCTTGCCGGATTGGGTAACTATCTGCGCGCCGAAATCCTGTGGCAGGCCGAACTGGCGCCGCAGCACAAACCGCAGGATCTGCCGCCGGAGGCGCTGCGCCGCCTGGCGGACGCATTGCTGGCGGTGCCGCGCCTTTCCTACCAGACGCGCGGGCAGGCGGATGACAACCGGCATCACGGCGCGCTGTTTCGCTTCAAGGTGTTTCATCGCAGCGGCGAGCCTTGCGAACGCTGCGGTGGGATGATCGTGCGTACCGAACTGTCGTCGCGGCCGTTTTATTGGTGCCCGGGCTGCCAGAAATAACCAAAAAAAACGCCGCCCGAAGGGGCGGCGCGGTGCGGTTTCAGCCGGGAAAGCGGCTTACTTGTTTTTCAGCTGGGATTTGAAATCGCGTTCGGCATAGCCGGTGTACAGCTGACGCGGACGGGCAATTTTGATGCCTTCGTCGTGCATTTCGTTCCAGTGGGCGATCCAGCCGATGGTGCGCGCGATGGCGAAGATCACGGTGAACATGGAAGAAGGAATGCCCATCGCCTTCAGGATGATGCCGGAGTAGAAGTCGACGTTCGGGTACAGTTTCTTCTCGATGAAGTACGGGTCGTTCAGCGCGATGTGTTCCAGCTCCATCGCGACCTGCAGCAGGTTGTCGTCCTTCTTGTTCAGCTCTTTCAGCACTTCGTGACAGGTTTCGCGCATCACGGTAGCGCGCGGATCGTAGTTCTTGTACACGCGGTGGCCGAAGCCCATCAGGCGGAAGGAGTCGTTCTTGTCCTTGGCGCGCTTGATGAATTCCGGAATGTGCTCGACGGTCTTGATCTCTTCCAGCATTTTCAGCGCCGCTTCGTTGGCGCCGCCGTGTGCCGGCCCCCACAGGGAGGCGATGCCGGCCGCGATGCAGGCGAACGGGTTGGCGCCGGAAGAGCCGGCGGTGCGCACGGTAGAGGTAGAGGCGTTCTGCTCATGGTCGGCGTGCAGGATCAGGATGCGATCCATGGCGCGTTCCAGCACCGGGTTCACCACGTACTCTTCGCACGGGGTGGCGAACATCATGTGCAGGAAGTTGCCGGCATAGGACAGATCGTTGCGCGGGTAAACGAACGGCTGGCCCAGGGAGTATTTGTAGCACATCGCCGCCACGGTCGGCATTTTGGACAGCAGGCGGAACGCGGTGATTTCACGGTGACGCTCGTTGTTGACGTCCAGCGCATCGTGGTAGAACGCCGCCAGCGCGCCGGTCACGCCGCACAGCACCGCCATCGGGTGCGAGTCGCGACGGAAGCCACGGAACAGATGGGTGATCTGGTCGTGGATCATGGTGTGGCGGGTGACGGTGGTCTTGAAGGTCTCGAACTCTTCCGGCGTTGGGGTCTCGCCGTACAGCAGGATGTAGCACACTTCCAGGTAGGAAGATTCTTTCGCCAGCTGCTCGATAGGGAAGCCGCGGTGCAGCAGCACGCCTTTGTCGCCGTCGATGAAGGTAATCTTGGATTCGCAAGAAGCGGTGGAGGTAAAGCCGGGATCAAATGTGAAATAACCTTTGGAACCCAGAGCGCGGACATCGAGGACATCAGGGCCCAGTGTCGGTGTCAATACGCCCAGTTCGATCGGAGCTTCGCTGTCGTTAATGGTTAGCGTCGCTTTCTTATCAGTCATTTACTGTCTCCTTAGCGCCTTATTTTAAAAACCACTAACAACTGAAATACCTTAAATCTCTGCAGGTTGCCCGCAAAAAAATGGTGCGGACGCTAACTCTGTGAGCGACTGCGCAACTGTGCGCGGGTAGGGTACAGAGTGCTGACCAGGCGAACGAGACGGGTGACCAGTTGTTAACGATTCATAGTAATTCGTTATAGTCTGTTAATCTTACCTATGAGCTGTTCGAAGAGATGTGAACCTATCCCAATAATCTGTTTTTATTTGCTTTATTTGCTTTTTGACGCCGGCAAAATCGAGCGGGAAACAACGGCTATTGGGATAGGTTCGTCAAATACACTGTTGCACAACTCGAACCCGGGGGGAAGTGTATCTGCTGACCCATAGCGCATCATAGGACCGTTTGTGCCCCTATATGTAATGGAAATGTTGATCTCTTGTCAAATCAGATAATTAATTTTGCACTAATTGTGAAATCCGTGATCTGAATCACTGTTCGGGGGAAATGTTATCAAAGCGGTTGTATGAGAATTGTAATCAGAATGTGATCCTCCTATACTGCCGCCAGGTCTCCGGATTACCCTGAAGTAGGAGCACCCAGCGTTATAAATGCGCGCCGTTTGAGCACAGAGGATGTTGATGTTTGAGCGCGTGACGTGTAAGGGTTTTAGGCTCTTAACGCTGTCTGATCCCCGCCCAGGCCCGGAGGAAGGAAAATAATAAGAGCTGTGTGGGCAAATACGTGAAAAAACAACGACCTGTCAACTTGGATCTGCAAACGATCCGGTTCCCCGTAACTGCGATAGCGTCTATCTTACACCGAGTCTCTGGCGTAATTACCTTCGTTGCCGTGGGTATCCTCCTCTGGCTGCTGGGCCTGTCACTCTCTTCCCAAGAGGGGTTCCTGCAGGCGGCCGCCATCATGAATAGCTTCATCGTCAAATTCATATTCTGGGGAATCCTCACGGCGCTGGCCTATCACATTTGCGGTGGCATCCGTCACTTGTTAATGGATTTTGGCTACATCGAAGAGAGTTTGGCCGCCGGTACCCGTTCCGCCCAGGTGGCGATCGGCCTGACCGTCGTGCTGTCAGTTCTGGCTGGAGTCCTCGTATGGTAAACAACGTTTCTGCATTAGGGCGCAACGGCGTGCACGATTGGCTGCTGCTGCGCGCTTCCGCTATCATCATCACCCTGTACGTCCTGTATATCCTGGGCTTCTTCGTCACGGCTCCGGAACTCACTTATGACATCTGGCGCGGTTTCTTCGCCACTTCCATTACGAAAGTGTTCACTCTGCTGACCTTGCTGTCGATTCTGGTGCATGCCTGGATCGGGCTGTGGCAGGTGCTGACGGACTACGTCAAGCCGCTCGCGGTTCGCCTGGTGTTGCAGCTGGCTGTCGTGGTCGCGTTGCTGGTCTATTTACTGTACGGAACAATCGTAGTGTGGGGTGCTTAAATGAAACTGCCAGTCAGAGAGTTTGATGCCGTCGTAATCGGCGCCGGCGGTGCGGGCATGCGTGCCGCGCTGCAAATTTCCCAAGCGGGCTCGACCTGTGCCCTGCTGTCCAAAGTTTTCCCGACCCGTTCCCATACCGTGTCCGCACAGGGCGGCATCACCGTCGCGCTGGGCAACAGCCACGAGGACAACTGGGAATGGCATATGTACGACACGGTGAAAGGTTCCGACTATATCGGTGACCAGGACGCCATCGAATATATGTGTAAAACCGGCCCGGAAGCGATTCTGGAACTGGAACACATGGGCCTGCCGTTCTCTCGTCTGGACGACGGCCGCATCTATCAGCGCCCGTTCGGCGGCCAGTCGCTGAACTTCGGCGGCGAGCAGGCGGCGCGTACCGCAGCCGCAGCCGACCGTACCGGCCACGCGCTGCTGCACACCCTGTACCAACAGAACCTGAAAAACCACACCACCATCTTCTCCGAGTGGTATGCGCTCGATCTGGTGAAAAACCAGGACGGCGCGGTGGTTGGCACCACGGCTATCTGCATCGAAACCGGTGAAGTGGTTTACTTCAAAGCCAAGGCCACCGTGCTGGCGACCGGCGGCGCAGGCCGTATTTACCAGTCCACCACCAACGCCCACATCAACACCGGCGACGGTGTCGGCATGGCGCTGCGCGCCGGCGTGCCGGTGCAGGACATGGAAATGTGGCAGTTCCACCCGACCGGCATCGCCGGCGCGGGCGTGCTGGTGACCGAAGGCTGCCGCGGCGAAGGCGGTTACCTGCTGAACAAACACGGCGAGCGCTTCATGGAGCGTTATGCGCCGAACGCCAAAGATCTGGCGGGCCGCGACGTGGTTGCCCGTTCGATCATGATCGAAATCCGCGAAGGCCGCGGCTGCGACGGTCCTTGGGGCCCGCACGCCAAGCTGAAGCTGGATCACCTGGGCAAAGAGGTGCTGGAATCCCGTCTGCCGGGCATTCTGGAACTGTCCCGCACCTTCGCGCACGTCGATCCGGTGAAAGAGCCGATCCCGGTTATCCCGACCTGTCACTATATGATGGGCGGCATTCCGACCAAGGTGACCGGCCAGGCGCTGACCGTGAACGAGAAAGGCGAAGACGTGGTGATCCCGGGGCTGTTCGCGGTGGGCGAAATCGCCTGCGTATCGGTGCACGGCGCCAACCGCTTGGGCGGCAACTCGCTGCTCGACCTGGTGGTGTTCGGCCGTTCCGCCGGCATGCACCTGCAGGAATCGCTGGAAGAGCAGGGCGTGAGCCGTGACGCCAGCGACTCCGACGTGGAAGCCTCGCTGGATCGTCTGAACCGTTGGAACAACACCCGTTCCGGCGAAGACCCGGTCGAAATTCGCAAAGCGCTGCAGTCTTGCATGCAGCACAACTTCTCGGTATTCCGCGAAGGCGATGCGATGGCCAAGGGCCTGGAAGAACTGAAAGTGATCCGTGAACGTCTGAAGAACGCACGCCTGGACGATACCTCCAGCGAGTTCAACACCCAGCGCATCGAGTGCCTGGAGTTGGATAACCTGATGGAGACCGCGTATTCCACCGCCGTGTCGGCCAACTTCCGTACCGAGAGCCGTGGCGCACACAGCCGCTTCGACTACCCGGAACGCGATGACGCCAACTGGCTGTGCCATTCGCTGTATCTGCCGCAATCGGAAAGCATGACGCGTCGTGAAGTGAACATGCAACCGAAGCTGCGCCCGGCATTCCCGCCGAAAGTGCGTTCTTACTAATTGCGGAGATCGACAGATGAAACTCGAATTTTCCATTTATCGCTACAACCCGGATGTCGATGACGCGCCGCACATGCAGGATTACACCCTGGAAGCGGAAGAAGGTCGCGACATGATGCTGCTGGATGCGTTGATCCAGCTGAAAGAAAAAGACCCGACCCTGTCGTTCCGTCGCTCATGCCGCGAAGGCGTGTGCGGTTCCGACGGCCTGAACATGAACGGTAAAAACGGCCTGGCGTGCATCACCCCGATTTCGTCGCTGCGCAAAGGCAACGGCAAGATCGTGATCCGTCCGCTGCCGGGCCTGCCGGTGGTGCGCGATCTGGTGGTGGATATGGGCCAGTTCTATACCCAGTATGAAAAGATCAAGCCATACCTGCTGAACGACGGCAAGAACCCGCCGGCGCGCGAGCACCTGCAGTCGCCGGAGCAGCGCGCCAAGCTGGACGGTCTGTACGAGTGCATTCTGTGCGCCTGCTGCTCGACCTCTTGCCCATCGTTCTGGTGGAACCCGGACAAGTTCATCGGGCCTGCCGGTCTGCTGGCG
This sequence comes from Serratia sarumanii, assembly GCF_029962605.1. Lineage (NCBI taxonomy): Bacteria > Pseudomonadati > Pseudomonadota > Gammaproteobacteria > Enterobacterales > Yersiniaceae > Serratia > Serratia sarumanii. The sequence goes on from NZ_CP124750.1 coordinate 1,243,839, forward strand.
GCGTATCGCTTCCTGATCGACAGCCGTGACACGGAAACGCAAGAACGTTTAGATGATCTGGACGACGCTTTTAGTGTTTTCCGCTGCCATAGCATTATGAATTGTGTCAGTGTATGTCCTAAAGGCTTGAACCCGACGCGTGCTATCGGGCATATCAAGTCCATGCTGCTGCAACGCGGCGCATAAACGGAATGAGATGCTGCGCCGGGCTCTTTTCCGGCGCACATCCCATAGGGGAGGGAACCTCTAAAAACTGACCCGCGGCTGCGGCGCTATGCAGCCTGGTTCTTCCGCCGGTTTTTAGAGGTTCCTTGTAAGGGACCGCAAGGTCCATAACAGAACGTATCGGGCCGTCATGGCCGCAAGTACGTCGAGTGAACCGTTTTACGGCAAACCGTATTCATCACGGTAATTATGTTAACCACGGCGAAAACTAAAGCTTCAAAGCTTAAGGGATCATGATGCAGAACGGCGCAATGAAGGCCTGGCTGGATTCCTCCTATCTGGCGGGCGCGAACCAGTCTTACATAGAGCAGCTCTATGAAGACTTCTTAACCGATCCGGGTTCCGTTGAAGATAGCTGGCGTTCCATTTTTCAACAGCTACCAACCGCGGGTGTCAAACCCGATCAGCTTCACTCTCAAACGCGCGATTACTTCCGCCGCCTGGCGAAAGACTCCGCGCGCTACAATACCACCATCACCGATCCGGAAACCGACGCCAAACAGGTCAAGGTACTGCAGCTGATCAACGCCTTCCGCTTCCGCGGGCATCAGCATGCCAACCTCGATCCGCTCGGCCTGTGGCAGCGCGAGCAAGTTCCTGACCTTGATCCCGCTTACCACAACCTGACCGAAGCCGATTTCCAGGAAACCTTCAACGTGGGCTCTTTCGCCATCGGCAAAGAAACCATGAAGCTGGGCGATCTGTACGCCGCGCTGAAGCAGACCTATTGCGGCTCGATCGGCGCTGAGTACATGCACATCACCAACACCGAAGAGAAACGCTGGATCCAACAGCGCATCGAGTCGGTGGTGGGGCGCGCCAGCTTTACCGCCGACGAAAAACGCCGTTTCCTGAACGAGCTGACTGCGGCGGAAGGCCTGGAACGCTACCTGGGCGCCAAATTCCCGGGCGCCAAACGCTTCTCGCTGGAAGGCGGCGACGCGCTGGTGCCGATGCTGAAAGAGATGGTGCGCCACGCCGGCAAGAACGGCACGCGCGAAGTGGTGCTGGGCATGGCCCACCGCGGCCGTCTGAACGTGCTGATCAACGTGCTGGGCAAAAAGCCGGCCGATCTGTTCGACGAATTCGCCGGCAAGCATAAAGAACACCTCGGCACCGGTGACGTGAAATATCACCAGGGCTTCTCTTCCGACGTCGAAACCGAAGGCGGCATGGTTCACCTGGCGCTGGCGTTCAACCCGTCGCACCTGGAGATCGTTAGCCCGGTGGTCATGGGCTCGGTTCGCGCCCGTCGCGATCGCTTGGACGAAGCGCGCAGCAACATGGTGCTGCCGATCACCATTCACGGCGACGCCGCCATCACCGGCCAGGGCGTGGTTCAGGAAACCCTGAACATGTCTCAGGCTCGCGGCTACGAAGTGGGCGGCACCGTGCGTATCGTCATCAACAACCAGGTTGGTTTCACCACCTCCAACCCGCTGGATGCGCGCTCTACCGAATACTGCACCGACATCGCCAAAATGGTTCAGGCACCGATCTTCCACGTCAACGCGGACGATCCGGAGGCCGTGGCCTTCGTCACCCGCCTGGCGTTGGATTTCCGTAACACCTTTAAGCGTGACGTGATGATCGATCTGGTCTGCTACCGTCGCCATGGGCACAACGAGGCCGACGAGCCGAGCGCTACCCAGCCGGTGATGTATCAGAAGATCAAGAAACACCCTACGCCGCGCAAAATCTACGCTGACGTTCTGACCGAACAGAACGTGGCCAGCCTGGAAGATGCCACGGAAATGGTCAACCTATACCGTGACGCGCTCGACCGCGGCGATTGCGTGGTTGAAGAATGGCGTCCGATGAACCTGCACTCCTTCACCTGGTCTCCGTACCTGAACCACGAGTGGGACGAAGAGTACCCGAGCAAGGTTGAGATGAAGCGCCTGCAGGAGCTGGGCCGCCGCATCAGCACCGTGCCGGAAGCGATCGAAATGCAGTCGCGCGTGGCGAAAATCTACGCGGACCGCGCCGAGATGGCAGCGGGCAACAAGCCGTTCGACTGGGGCGCCGCCGAAACGCTGGCCTACGCCACCATGGCGGATGAAGGCATTCCAATCCGCATCTCCGGCGAAGACGCCGGCCGCGGTACCTTCTTCCACCGTCACGCGGTGGTGCACAACCAGAAAAACGGTTCCGTCTACGTTCCGCTGGCGAACATCCACAGCGGCCAGGGCGAATTCAAGGTCTGGGATTCCGTGCTGTCCGAAGAGGCGGTGCTGGCGTTCGAATACGGCTACGCCACGGCGGAACCGCGCACGCTGACCATCTGGGAAGCGCAGTTCGGCGACTTCGCCAACGGCGCGCAGGTCGTTATCGACCAGTTCATCAGTTCCGGCGAGCAAAAATGGGGCCGTATGTGCGGCCTGGTGATGCTGCTGCCGCACGGCTATGAAGGCCAGGGCCCAGAGCACTCTTCCGCGCGTCTGGAACGCTATCTGCAGCTGTGCGCAGAGCAGAACATGCAGGTGTGCGTCCCGTCCACGCCGGCGCAGGTTTACCATATGCTGCGCCGTCAGGCGCTGCGCGGTATGCGCCGTCCGCTGGTGGTGATGTCGCCGAAGTCGCTGCTGCGTCACCCGCTGGCGATTTCTTCGCTGGACGAACTGGCCAACGGCACCTTCCTGCCGGCGATCGGCGAGATCGACGACTTGGATCCGAAAGCGGTCAAGCGCGTCGTGCTGTGCTCCGGCAAGGTCTACTACGACCTGCTGGAACAGCGTCGCAAGAACGAGCAGAAAGACGTGGCCATCGTGCGTATCGAGCAGCTGTATCCGTTCCCGCATCAGGCCGTGCAGGCCGTGCTGGAGCAATACTCGCACGTGCATGATTTCGTCTGGTGTCAGGAAGAGCCGCTGAACCAGGGCGCCTGGTACTGCAGCCAACACAACTTCCGTGAAGTGGTGCCGTTCGGGGCTTCTTTACGCTACGCAGGACGTCCGGCCTCCGCTTCTCCGGCGGTGGGCTATATGTCCGTACACCAGAAGCAGCAGCAGGCTCTGGTGAACGACGCGCTGAATATTGACTAATGTTCGCTCGCTTGCCGGCCAAGGGGCCGGCAAGCAGATGATAAAAAACTTAAGGGAAAGCTAAATGAGTAGCGTAGATATTCTGGTTCCTGACCTTCCTGAATCGGTTGCCGATGCGACCGTAGCCACCTGGCACAAAAAACCGGGCGACAGCGTGCAGCGTGATGAAGTCCTGGTTGAAATCGAAACCGACAAAGTGGTGTTGGAAGTGCCGGCCAGTGAAGCGGGCATTCTCGATGCTATCGTGGAAGAAGAGGGTGCGACCGTACTGTCTCGCCAGCTGCTCGGCCGCATCCGTCCGGGCGACAGCTCCGGCAAGCCGACCGCTGAGAAGAGCCAGGAGAAAGAAGCCACGCCTGCACAGCGCGCTACCGCGAGCCTGGAAGAAGAAAGCAATGACGCGCTCAGCCCGGCGATTCGCCGCCTGATCGCCGAACACGATCTCGATGCCAGCGCCATCAAAGGCACCGGCGTGGGTGGCCGCATCACGCGTGAAGACGTGGAAGCGCACCTGGCCAAAGGCGGCGCCGCCGCCAAACCGGCCGCCGCCGCTGAAGCCGCGCCGCAGCCTGCTCTGGCCGGCCGCAGCGAAAAACGCGTGCCGATGACTCGCCTGCGCAAACGCGTCGCCGAGCGTCTGCTGGAAGCGAAGAACAGCACCGCGATGCTGACCACCTTCAACGAAATCAACATGCAGCCGATCATGGATCTGCGCAAGCAGTACGGCGAAGCCTTCGAGAAGCGCCACGGCGTGCGTCTGGGCTTCATGTCCTTCTACATCAAGGCGGTGGTTGAAGCACTGAAGCGCTTCCCGGAAGTGAACGCGTCGATCGATGGTTCTGACGTGGTTTACCACAACTACTTCGACATCAGCATCGCGGTTTCGACCCCGCGCGGCCTGGTGACGCCGGTACTGCGCGATGTGGACGCCATGAGCATGGCTGACATTGAGAAGAAAATCAAAGAGCTGGCCGTTAAGGGCCGCGACGGCAAACTGACCGTGGAAGAGCTGACCGGCGGTAACTTCACCATTACCAACGGCGGCGTATTCGGCTCCCTGATGTCTACCCCGATCATCAACCCGCCGCAGAGCGCCATCCTGGGCATGCACGCCATTAAAGATCGCCCAATGGCGGTCAATGGTCAGGTGGTGATCCAGCCGATGATGTATCTGGCGCTGTCTTATGACCACCGCCTGATCGACGGTAAAGAATCCGTCGGTTATCTGGTGACGGTCAAAGAGATGCTGGAAGATCCGGCTCGTCTGCTGCTGGACGTCTAGTAACCCTTGCCGGGCGCGGCATGCCGCGCCCGCACTCTGTGCTATGTGGCCGGAAAACCATGCGGTTTACCGCGTAATAATGGTCCGGCTAAAAACCTTCAGAACTGAATGGATAGAACATCATGAATTTACACGAATATCAGGCAAAACAGCTGTTTGCTCGGTATGGCATGCCGGCACCAACCGGTTACGCCTGTACCACTCCGCGTGAAGCAGAAGAAGCCGCATCCAAAATCGGCTCCGGCCCGTGGGTGGTGAAATGTCAGGTTCATGCTGGCGGCCGCGGTAAAGCGGGCGGCGTTAAAGTCGTCAACAGCAAAGAAGATATCCGTGCCTTCGCGGAAGCCTGGTTGGGCAAGCGTCTGGTGACTTACCAGACTGACGCGCTGGGCCAGCCGGTTAACCAGATCCTGGTTGAAGCGGCGACCGACATCGATAAAGAACTGTACCTGGGCGCCGTCGTAGACCGTGCGACCCGTCGCATCGTGTTCATGGCGTCTACCGAAGGCGGCGTGGAAATCGAGAAGGTGGCGGAAGAAACCCCAGAACTGATCCACAAAATGACCATCGATCCGCTGGCGGGTCCACAGCCTTATCAGGGCCGTGAGCTGGCCTTCAAACTGGGCCTGACCGGTAAGCAAGTCAGCCAGTTCGCCAAGATCTTCATGGGCCTGGCGACGCTGTTCCTGGAGCGTGACCTGGCGATGGTTGAGATCAACCCGCTGGTGATCACCAAGCAGGGCGATCTGGTGTGCCTGGACGGCAAACTGGGCGCCGACGGCAACGCCCTGTTCCGCCAGCCGGAACTGCGTGAAATGCGTGACCCTTCCCAGGAAGACGAGCGCGAATCCCGTGCGGCTCAGTGGGAACTGAACTACGTTGCCCTCGACGGCAACATCGGCTGCATGGTTAACGGCGCCGGCCTGGCGATGGGCACCATGGACATCGTTAAACTGCACGGCGGCGAACCGGCCAACTTCCTGGACGTTGGCGGCGGCGCGACCAAAGAGCGCGTGACCGAAGCGTTCAAAATCATCCTGTCCGACGACAAGGTGAAAGCGGTTCTGGTTAACATCTTCGGTGGTATCGTACGTTGCGATCTGATCGCCGACGGCATCATCGGCGCAGTGGCCGAAGTGGGCGTTAACGTCCCGGTGGTGGTGCGCTTGGAAGGGAACAACGCCGAACTGGGCGCCAAGAAACTGGCGGACAGCGGCCTGAATATCATTGCTGCGACCAGCCTGACTGATGCGGCTCAGCAAGTTGTTGCAGCAGTGGAGGGTAAATAATGTCCATTTTAATTGATAAGAACACCAAAGTAATTTGCCAGGGCTTCACCGGTAGCCAGGGGACTTTCCACTCCGAACAAGCTATCGCTTACGGCACCAAAATGGTTGGCGGCGTAACCCCGGGCAAAGGCGGCACTCAGCACCTGGGCCTGCCGGTGTTCAACACCGTGCGCGAAGCGGTTGAAGCGACCGGCGCCACTGCCTCGGTCATCTACGTTCCAGCGCCGTTCTGCAAAGACTCCATCCTGGAAGCGATCGATGCCGGTATCAAACTGATCATCACCATCACCGAAGGCATCCCGACCCTGGACATGCTGACCGTGAAAGTGAAGCTGGACGAAGCCGGCGTGCGCATGATCGGGCCGAACTGCCCAGGCGTGATCACCCCAGGCGAGTGCAAAATCGGCATCATGCCTGGCCACATCCACCTGCCGGGCAAAGTGGGCATCGTTTCCCGCTCCGGCACCCTGACCTATGAAGCGGTGAAACAAACCACCGATGCCGGTCTGGGCCAATCCACCTGCGTGGGCATCGGCGGCGACCCGATCCCGGGCTCCAACTTCATCGATATCCTGAAGATGTTCCAGCAGGATCCGCAGACCGAAGCGATCGTGATGATCGGTGAGATCGGCGGCAGCGCTGAAGAAGAAGCAGCAGCTTACATCAAAGAACACGTCACCAAACCGGTTGTCGGCTACATCGCCGGCGTAACCGCGCCGAAAGGCAAGCGTATGGGCCACGCGGGCGCCATCATCGCAGGCGGCAAAGGCACGGCGGACGAGAAGTTTGCTGCGCTGGAAGCGGCGGGCGTGAAAACCGTTCGCAGCCTGGCGGACATCGGCGACGCGGTAAAAGCGGTGCTGAAGCGCTAAGCATTTAGTACGAAATAACACTATCTCGACATGTTTGGCCACCCATTGGGTGGCCTTTTTTATGGGCGACGATCAGAAGTCGTTGAGCGCCTTGATCAGCGCGATCCGATCCTGCAGGCGGTGCTGTTGCACCGGATCCACGGCGGCTTGGCGCTGTTGCTCCAGCGAGGTGAGGGCGGCGCGGTAATCGTCGGCGTTGCGGAACAGCGCGTTTTTGACGTTGATCGACGCGACGTTGGTGTAGCGGCCGTCGTCGGTGGTCGGTACCTGGATAATGCCCTCATTGAGCAGCCGTTTGACGATCGCCCGCTGCGGTTCGTAACCCTCCATGCCGACCAGCTTCCAGCGCTGCGGCGGCACGCCCTGATACTGGCCGTGTTTCACTTCCGTCAGGTAGCGCAGGGTCAGGTGGCGAATGGTGCCTTCTTCTTCACCGTATTGCGCTTTGCTGTCGAACAGCACCGGGAAGGATTGCCCCTCCAGCGCGCCACCCTTTTGCGTCAGGTGGCCCATGCGGTAACTGTTCATGCCCAGACGGATCGGCATATCGTCGGTGACCGGCGTGCCGTTCGTCAGGCGCAGATCGACGATGCGCGCGCCGGCGGGTTGGCGCAGATCGATGGTGTAAGTGACGCCGTCGAAGAAATCGTTGGTGGAATATTTGGACGATCGCCGCGCCGGGTTAAAGCTGTAGGTGACGTCGCCCGGCTGCAGCTGATTGAAATAGTCGGCGGACCACTCCATGTAGCGTTTAAGCGCTTTGCCGTTGAGCTGATACACGGTGATCTCGCCGCCGGCGTATTGGTAGTTAAAGGCGATATCCTTGGCCTTGATGTCGCCGACGTCCAGTTTGGCGCGATCGTTGTCGATCTGCAGGGCGATCACCTGCGCCAGCGGCGCATAGTGGCGGGCGGCCTGCTGGAACAGCGCGCTGATGCCGGTATCCTGCACGTGCACCTGGGGAATGCCGCGGAATTCGTCGGCGGGCACCAGATCGCTGCCGCTCAGCTTCGCCACGACCCGGTTGGCGTTGGCGCGCAAAATGTCATGGTACGGCTGGTAGAGCGCCTGCATGGCGCTGTCCGGCGTCATCCCTTTGATGGAGTAGGTGTAGCTGTTTTTGTCGATCAGCGTGAATTTGCCGTCGCGGCGTTCAAACTGCAGATCGATGCGCGACAGCGCGCGACCGTATTTATCCGGTTCGGTGATGATGACGCCGTTAACCACCGCTTTGTCGATCTTCACATGCATATGGCCGGCGACGATCGCCGCCAGCTCCGGGTTGGCGTTGGCGATGTCGGCCACGCCGGTGCCGGGGCGCTGGTTCTCATTGTCGATGCCCATATGCGCCACCAGCACGATGGCGTCGACCTGGCCGTCGATTTGCCTGATGACCTGCTTCACCGCCTGCACCGGATCGGTGAAGTTCAGCCCTTTGATGCGATCGGTGCCCTTGGCGAATTCCGCGGTCATCGGCGTGTCCATGCCGATAATGCCGATCTTCACGCCCTGGCGTTCGACGATGGTGTAGGCCGGCAGATAGGGCTTGCCGTTGTCCCAGACGATATTGCCCGCCAGCGCCGCGCCCTTGAACTGCTTGAGCGGCGTAGCCAGCACCGGCAGGCCGAAGTCGAACTCGTGGTTGCCCATCACCCAGACGTCATAATTGAGCGCGTTGAGGCCCAGCATCATCGGGCTGACGGCCTCATGCTTGAAGGTTTCGACGAAGTTGCCCTGAATGGTGTCGCCGGCGTCCACTAGGATCAGGTTGGGCTGCTCGGCGCGCACCTTTTTGACCTGGGTGGCTATCTGGCTCAGGCTGCCCGCCAGATTTTCCGTGTCGCTGGCGTAGTCCCAAGGCACGAAGGTGCCGTGCAGATCGGAGGTGCCCAGCAGGGTGATATTTACCGTTTCGGCGGCCATGGCGTTTCCCGAGAGTCCCAAGACAGAGGCAAAGATGATTCTTTTCATAAGTTATTGTCACTCAATGCAATTTTAACATAAGTGGTCATTCTGCTACAAAATCGCAACCTTTACGATCCCATCGCGAGAAATAGACTAATATTGGAGAGAGATTTGTTGTTTTGTGACTGCTATCACTGTCACGGCTTATTGGAAATAAAAGGTTAATTATGTCGCATAATAAGCGCGTAATAATACAATGGCGGCTCTTTTAAATTACATTTATTTAACACAAAAATATCATTAAAAAACAATTAAACCATTGCGCAACATGACCCTAAGAAAATTATGCGAAATGTGCTGATGAATATGGAAATAAGATGCGGATAGGCTTAAATTGTCTCAGATCAAATTAGCCCGAAGTACCTCTTTCGGCTAAGATTTGACCTGTAACCAAAAGTCTAACCCACGTCACGTAAAAACCTATTTATTGTGTGGGATTGGGCGAGTATCATCCATGTTGTGATTATGGATGGTTGATCTTGTTGCATTTGTTACCCGTTGTCGGTTTTCAGTGGCGTGCTTGTCGAGGGCCCGAGGGGCTATTGGCCGAGTGTGCGGTTGAAAGCGGAGAAGCTGGATCAAATTTGTTGTGTTTAAGGGCATTCACTGCGGGGCGTTACTGGCGGCTTTGAAAGAGGCGTGCCGATAACCGCGTGTCGGAGTCTTCCTGCGAGGAGCAAGGAGTCAAGATGTTTGATATTGTCGAACTGTCGCGCTTACAGTTTGCTTTAACGGCGATGTACCATTTCTTATTTGTCCCATTAACGCTCGGTATGGCGTTCTTGCTGGCAATTATGGAAACGGTATATGTCCTGTCTGGCAAACAAATCTATAAAGACATGACCAAATTCTGGGGAAAGTTATTTGCGATTAACTTTGCTCTGGGTGTGGCCACCGGTTTGACCATGGAGTTCCAGTTCGGGACTAACTGGTCGTATTTCTCTCACTACGTCGGCGATATCTTCGGGGCCCCACTGGCTATCGAAGGTCTGATGGCGTTCTTCCTTGAATCGACGCTGGTCGGCCTGTTCTTCTTCGGCTGGGATCGTCTGAGCAAGGTGCAGCACATGGCGGTAACCTGGTTTGTGGCCCTCGGCTCCAACCTGTCCGCGCTGTGGATCCTGGTCGCCAACGGCTGGATGCAGAACCCGATCGCGTCGGATTTCAACTTCGAAACCATGCGCATGGAGATGGTCAGCTTCTCCGAACTGGTGCTTAACCCGGTTGCGCAGGTGAAATTCGTTCACACCGTGGCTTCCGGCTACACCTGCGGCGCGATGTTCGTTCTGGGCATCAGCTCCTACTACCTGCTGAAAGGCCGCGACATCGCCTTCGCCAAGCGCTCCTTCGCCATCGCTGCCAGCTTCGGTATGGCTGCCATTCTGTCCGTTATCGTTCTGGGTGATGAATCCGGCTACGAAATGGGCGACGTGCAGAAAACCAAACTGGCCGCTATCGAAGCGGAATGGGACACCCAGCCGGCGCCGGCGTCCTTCACCCTGTTCGGCATTCCCGATCAGGACAAGATGGAAAACTCCTTCTCTATTCAGATCCCGTATGCGCTTGGCCTGATCGCCACCCGCTCCACGGACACTCAGGTCACCGGCCTGAAAGATCTGATGGCGCAGCATGAAGTGCGCATCCGCAACGGGATGAAAGCCTACCAGCTGCTGGAAGAGCTGCGCGGCGGCAACACCGACCCTGCGGTGCGCGCCGAATTCAACAAAACCAAGCAAGACCTGGGCTACGGCATGCTGCTGAAGCGCTATACCCCGAACGTCACCGACGCGACGGAAGCGCAGATCCAGCTGGCGACCAAGGACTCCATTCCGCGCGTGGCGCCGCTGTACTTCGCCTTCCGCATCATGGTGGCCTGTGGCGTGATCATGCTGTTGATCATCGGCCTGTCGTTCTGGAACGTGATCCGCGGCCGCATCGGCCAGAAAAAATGGCTGCACCGCGCGGCGCTGTACGGTTTGCCGCTGCCTTGGATCGCGATCGAGTCCGGCTGGTTCGTGGCGGAATACGGCCGCCAACCGTGGGCGATTGGTGAGGTGCTGCCGACGGCGGTCGCCAACTCTTCGCTGACCGCGGGCGACATTCTGTTCTCGATGGGGCTGATCTGCGGCTTGTACACCCTGTTCCTGGTGGCTGAATTGTACCTGATGTTCAAGTTTGCGCGTCTGGGTCCAAGCAGCCTGAAAACCGGCCGCTATCACTTTGAACAACCGACTGCCGCCGTGCAGGAAGCGCGCTAAACAGGAGTCCACGTATGTTTGACTATGAAGTACTGCGATTTATTTGGTGGGTCCTGGTTGGCGTACTGCTGATCGGCTTCGCCGTCACCGACGGTTTCGACATGGGCGTCGGCATTCTGGTGCGCATCATCGGGAAAACCGATACCGAGCGCCGGGTGATGATCAACTCCATCGCCCCGCACTGGGACGGTAACCAGGTGTGGCTGATCACCGCCGGCGGCGCGCTGTTCGCCGCCTGGCCGATGGTCTACGCAGCGGCCTTCTCCGGCTTCTACGTCGCCATGATCCTGGTGCTGGCCGCCTTGTTCTTCCGCCCGGTCGGTTTCGATTACCGTTCCAAGCTGGAGAGCAGCCGCTGGCGCAACATGTGGGACTGGGGCATCTTCATCGGCTCCTTTGTGCCTGCCGTGGTCTTCGGCGTGGCGTTCGGCAACCTGCTGCAGGGCGTGCCGTTCCACATGGACGAGTACATGCGCCTGTTCTACACCGGCAACTTCTTCCAACTGCTGAATCCGTTCGGTCTGTTGGCGGGCGTGGTCAGCCTGACCATGCTGGTCACCCAGGGGGCGACCTACCTGCAAATGCGCACCACCGGCGAGATCCACCTGCGTTCACGCGCTGCGGCGCAGATCGCGACGCTGATCATGGCGGTGTGCTTCCTGCTGGCGGGCGTATGGCTGGTGAAAGGCATCGACGGCTTCGTCGTGACGTCGGCGCTGGACACCCTGGCGGAATCCAACCCGATGCGTAAAGAAGTGGCGCATCAGGCCGGCGCCTGGCTGATCAACTTCAACAAGTATCCGCTGCTGTGGGCGTTGCCTGCGCTGGGCGTGGTGCTGCCGTTGTTCACCATCCTGTTCTCGCGTCTGGAGAAAGGCGCGCTGGCGTTCGTCACCTCGTCGCTGACCATCGCCTGCGTCATCCTCACCGCCGGGGTCACCATGTTCCCGTTCGTGATGCCGTCCAGCACCGTGCCTAACGTCAGCCTGACCATGTGGGACGCGACGTCGAGCCTGTTGACGCTGAAAGTGATGACCGTCGTGGCGGCGATCTTTGTGCCTATCGTTTTGGCGTACACCAGCTGGTCGTACTACAAAATGTTCGGTCGCCTCGACAAGAACTACATCGAAAACAACAAGCATTCGCTGTACTAAGGATAAGGAGCTAAACCATGTGGTATTTTGCCTGGATTCTCGGAACGCTTCTTGCCTGCGCCTTCGGCATCATCACGGCGCTGGCGCTTGAGCAGAGCGAAGCGACCAAAGCTCAGCAAGACGGTAAGTGATGAGCTCGTCCGTGATTGACAAGCTGTACGCTGTCACCGACAAGGGCCCGATCCGGGCCCTTTCCCTGGTGCTGGCGTTGGTTTTGGCGGGGTGCGTGTTCTGGGATCCGACGCGTTTCGCCGCCAAAACCAGCTCGCTGGAGATTTGGGAAGGGCTGCTGCTGATTTGGGCGGTGTGCGCCGGGGTGATCCACGGTTTCGGATTCCGCCCGCAGCGCAGCATTTGGCGGGCCTTTTTCGCGCCGCTTCCCGCAATTGTGATCTTGTGCGCAGGATTACTTTACGTTTCTTTATAATCTCCCCGATGTCCCCATGTTATGGGCCCTCACGGCCCATAATTATTTTCATTCCCATCTTGTAACCCATTCCCAACCCGATCCGTCTTGCGTATAGTAGCAGCGTTAAATTGCATTGCTGGGAAGTAGAGTGAGTAATACGTTGTTTCGATGGCCGGTTCGCGTTTACTACGAGGATACCGATGCCAGTGGTGTGGTCTATCACGCCCGCTACGTCGCCTTTTTTGAAAGAGCGCGCACAGAGATGCTGCGTCAGCACAACTTTCATCAACAGCAGCTGCTCAGTGAACAAGTCGCTTTTGTCGTCCGGCGCATGACGGTGGATTATCTGGCTCCGGCTCGTCTCGACGAGCAACTGGAGGTACAGAGTGAAATCACCTGTCTGCGCGGGGCTTCTCTCACGTTTGCTCAACGCATTGTCAATTCTGACGGGGCCCTACTGAGCCAGGCAGATGTCCTGATTGCCTGTATTGATCCACACCAAATGAAGCCGAGAGCGCTTCCTAAGTCTATTGTCGCGGAGTTTAAGCAGTGACTGACATGAACATCCTAGATTTATTCTTGAAGGCGAGCCTGCTGGTTAAGCTTATCATGTTGATTTTGATATGCTTCTCGGTAGCCTCCTGGGCGATCATCATTCAGCGCACCCGCATCCTCAATGCGGCGACGCGTGACGCCGAAGCCTTTGAAGACAAATTCTGGTCCGGTATCGAGCTTTCCCGTCTGTACCAGGAAAGTCAGGCGCGTCGCGATAGCCTGACCGGCTCCGAGCAGATCTTCCATTCCGGCTTCAAAGAGTTCGCCCGCCTGCACCGCGCCAACAACCATGCGCCGGAGTCGGTGATCGAAGGGGCGTCGCGCGCGATGCGCATTTCGATGAACCGCGAGCTGGAAACGCTGGAAACCCATATTCCGTTCCTCGGCACCGTCGGTTCGATCAGCCCGTACATCGGCCTGTTCGGCACCGTGTGGGGGATCATGCACGCCTTTATCGCACTGGGCGCGGTGAAGCAAGCCACGCTGCAGATGGTGGCGCCGGGTATCGCCGAAGCGCTGATCGCCACCGCGATCGGTCTGTTCGCCGCCATCCCGGCGGTCATGGCCTATAACCGTCTCAACCAGCGCGTCAACAAGCTTGAGCAGAATTACGACAACTTTATGGAAGAGTTCACCGCTATTCTGCATCGTCAGGCCTTCTCCAGCGACAGCAAATAAGTAGGAGGTAGCATGGCGAGAGTACGTGGACGTAGTCGGCGCGAGCTGAAGTCCGAAATTAACATCGTTCCGCTGCTCGACGTGTTGCTGGTGCTGCTGCTGATCTTTATGGCAACCGCGCCAATCATCACGCAGAGCGTGGAGGTTGACCTGCCGGACGCCACCGATTCCAAAACGGTGTCCAGCGATGACAATCCGCCGGTGATCCTCGAGGTTTCCGGCGTAGGTCAATACACCCTGGTGGTGGATCACAACCGTATGGAGCTGTTGCCGCCTGAGCAAGTCGCGGCCGAAGCCAAGTCGCGTTTGGCGGCTAACCCGAAAACGGTCTTTTTGATCGGCGGTGCGAAGGAAGTCCCTTACGATGAGATTATCAAGGCATTGAATATTCTCCATCAGGCGGGCGTGGCTTCCGTGGGGCTGATGACCCAGCCAATCTGACCGTAAGGCGAACGGCAACCCGGTTCCTGCGCTGCGGCCCAGGAACCCCGTATAAGCAACACCAGTTTTTGGGAATCTATTTTGGTAAAGGCAACTGAGCAAAACGATAAGCTGAACCGCGCCGTTATTGTTTCGGTCGTTCTGCACTTCATACTGATTGCCCTGCTGATTTGGGGATCGCTGCAGGAAAATGTCGACATGGGCGCCGGCGGTGGCGGTGATGGCACCGTGGTGGGCGCGGTGATGGTCGATCCCGGCGCGGTGGTGGAGCAGTACAATCGCCAGCAGCAGCAGAGCAACGATGCGCAGCGTGCCGAAAAGCAGCGCCAGAAAAAGGCGGAGCAACAGGCCGAAGAGCTTCAGCAGAAGCAGGCGGAGCAACAGCAGCGCCTGAAAGAGCTGGAGAAAGAGCGTTTGGCGGCGCAGGAGAAAGCCGCGCAGGACGCCAAAGCGCAGGCTGAGCAACAGCAGAAGGCGGCGGAGCAGCAGAAACAGGCAGCCGAGCAGCAAAAAGCGGCGGAAGCCGCCGCAGCCAAGGCCAAAGAGCAACAGAAGGTCGCCGAGGCCGCCGCCGCGAAGGCGAAGGCTGAAGCGGACAAGATAGCCAAAGCGCAGGCGGACGCGCAGAAGAAAGCCGAAGCGGAAGCCAAGAAAGAAGCGGCCGCCGCTGCCGCCGCCAAGAAACAGGCGGAAGAGGCGAAGAAAGCCGCGGCCGCCGCCGCAGAGCAAAAAGCCGCAGAAGCTGCGGAGAAGAAAGCGGCCGCTGAAGCCGAGAAAAAAGCCGCAGCGGAAGCCGAGAAGAAAGCTGCAGCCGAGAAAGCCGCTGCCGCCAAGAAAGCCGCCGCGGACGCCAAGAAGAAGGCCGCCGCTGAGGCTGCGAAGCAATCGGAGGAGGTCAACGATCTGTTTGGTGGCCTGGCGGACGGCAAGAACGCGCCGAAAGGCGGCGGTGCCAAATCGAAGGGCGACGGTAAACCGGCCGGGCAGGGCAATGCCAAAACGGCTGGGGCCAGCGGGGCGGATATCAGCGGTTATATGGGGCAAATTCAGGGGGCGATTCAGAGCAAGTTCTATGACGCCAGCTCGTTCGCCGGCAAAACCTGCGATCTGCGTATCAAGCTGGCGCCGGACGGCCTGCTGATAAGCGTACAAGCGGCGGGCGGCGATCCGGCGCTGTGTCAGGCCGCGGTGTCTGCCGCCAAGTTGGCGCATATACCGAAGCCGCCGAGCGATGCCGTTTATCAGCACTTTAAGAATTCTATCCTTGAATTCAAACCGAAATAACGGTTGATTGACTGAGTGATATCACAGGGATGTACTAAGGTAACCAACAGGGATTATGTAGTTTTACGTAAGTTGGTTTGTTAAAATTCTGCTAATTTATCGCAGGCATCCCGCCTGGATAAGGGAGATGAGATGAAGCAGGCATTTCGAGTAGCGCTAGGTTTTTTAATTCTGTGGGCGTCCGTGCTGCACGCGGAAGTTCGCATTGAAATCACCCAAGGGGTCGACTCCGCTCGTCCGATTGGCGTGGTGCCGTTTAAATGGGCGGGCCCAGGCACGCCGCCGGAAGATATTGGCAAGATTGTCGGCGCGGATCTGCGCAACAGCGGAAAATTCAACCCGATCGACGTGGCGCGCATGCCGCAGCAACCGACCTCCGCGTCTGAAGTGACCCCGGCGGCCTGGACTGCGCTGGGCATCGACGCCGTGGTTGTCGGCCAGGTTCAACCTGGCGCCGACGGTAGCTACCTGATCTCCTACCAGCTGGTGGACACCTCGGGTTCGCCGGGCACCGTATTGGCGCAGAATCAGTATAAAGTGACCAAACAGTGGTTGCGTTATTCTGCCCATACCGCCAGCGACGAAGTGTTCGAGAAGCTGACCGGCATCAAGGGCGCGTTCCGTACCCGTATCGCCTACGTCGTGCAGACCAACGGCGGGAAATTCCCGTATGAGCTGCGCGTAGCGGATTACGACGGTTACAACCAGTTTACGGTGCACCGTTCGCCTGAGCCGCTGATGTCCCCGGCCTGGTCGCCGGACGGCAGCAAACTGGCTTACGTGACCTTCGAGAGCGGCCGTTCCGCGCTGGTGGTGCAGACCCTGGCTAACGGCGCCATCCGCCAGATCGCCTCGTTCCCGCGCCACAACGGTGCGCCGGCGTTCTCGCCGGACGGCAGCAAACTGGCCTTCGCGCTGTCCAAGAGCGGCAGCCTGAACCTGTACGTGATGAACCTCGGCTCCGGCCAGATCACGCAGCTGACCGATGGCCGCAACAACAACACCGAACCGACCTGGTTCCCGGATGGCCAGTCTCTGGCGTTTACCTCCGACCAGGGCGGGCGTCCGCAGATTTATAAAATCAGCGCCAGCGGCGGTGCCGCACAGCGCCTGACGTGGGAAGGCTCTCAGAACCAGGATTCTGAAGTCAGCTCCGACGGTAAATTCCTGGTGATGGTCAGCACCAACAGTGGTGCGCAACACATCGCCAAACAAGATCTTGGATCGGGCGCCGTTCAGGTTTTGACCGGTACCTTCCTGGATGAAACGCCTAGTATTGCGCCAAACGGCACCATGGTGATCTATAGCTCGACGCAAGGTATGGGCTCCGTGCTGCAGTTGGTGTCAACTGATGGGCGTTTCAAAGCGCGTCTTCCGGCAACTGATGGACAGGTCAAATTCCCTGCCTGGTCGCCGTATCTGTGATGCATGTGTAAATATGTATGGCAAACTATAAAAGGATCAAAGAAATGCAACTGAACAAAGTGCTGAAAGGGCTTCTGCTGGCACTGCCAGTTCTGGCTGTAGCAGCTTGTAGTTCTAACAAAAGCGCAAACAACGACCAATCTGGTATGGGCGCTGGCACTGGTATGGAAAACGGCAGCAGCAACCTGTCTTCCGAAGAACAAGCTCGTCTGCAGATGCAAGAACTGCAGAAGAACAACATCGTTTACTTCGGCCTGGACAAGTATGACGTAAGCTCCGAATTCGCTCAGATGCTGGACGCGCACGCTGCATTCCTGCGTAACAACCCGTCTTACAAAGTGACCGTTGAAGGCCACGCTGACGAACGCGGCACGCCGGAATACAACATCGCTCTGGGTGAGCGCCGTGCTAACGCCGTTAAAATGTACCTGCAGGGTAAAGGCGTTTCCGCTGACCAGATCTCTATCGTTTCTTACGGTAAAGAAAAACCAGCAGTACTGGGCCACGACGAAGCGGCTTATGCTAAAAACCGTCGTGCCGTTCTGGTTTACTAAGAGAATCGCATGAACAGTAACTTCAGACGTCACCTGTTGAGTCTGTCGTTACTGGTTGGCGTAGCGGCCCCCTGGGCCGCTACTGCCCAAGCGCCAATCAGTAATGTCGGCTCCGGCTCGGTCGAAGACCGCGTCACCTCGCTTGAGCGCATCAGCAATGCTCAAGGCCAGCTTTTAAATCAACTCCAGCAACAACTCTCTGATAACCAACGCGACATTGATTCTCTCCGTGGGCAAATCCAGGAAAGCCAGTATCAGTTGAATCAGGTGGTTGAACGCCAGAAGCAAATCTATCAGCAGATGGATAGCCTCAGCCAGGGCGGCGCTCAGAGCGCCTCTGCGGCCGCGGGCGCTGCCGGCGGGGCAGCCGCAGGCGCATCTTCCGATGCGGGCGGCAGCGCTCCCGCAGCCGCCTCCGCCACGCCGAGCGGCGGTGATGAGAACAGCGACTACAACGCCGCTGTTTCTCTGGCACTGGAAAAAAAACAGTATGACCAGGCGATTTCCGCCTTTCAGTCCTTCGTAAAACAGTACCCGAAGTCTACTTACCAGCCCAACGCCAACTATTGGCTGGGCCAGTTGTTCTACAACAAGGGTAAAAAAGACGACGCGGCCTACTATTTTGCGGTGGTGGTGAAGAATTACGCTAAATCACCGAAGGCGCCGGACGCCATGTACAAGGTGGGTATCATCATGCAGGAGAAAGGGCAGGCCGATAAAGCCAAAGCCGTGTTCCAGCAGGTGATTAAACAGTACCCAACCAGTGCGGCGGCCAAACAGGCGAAAAGTCGCGTAGGCGGTTAACAGTCAGAAAAATGAGCCCAGAAGTTAGTCGATTTGACCGATTTCTGGGCTCATTCGCGTGAAGAACAAGCAGTTGAACGCATCGGTAAAAAATTTAGGTTGCGCTGCCAAGATAAATTAGTAATATATGCCGCCGTTGCCAAGACATCTTGCAAGATGTTAAAGCGGCAGGGAAATTGGGTCGTTAGCTCAGTTGGTAGAGCAGTTGACTTTTAATCAATTGGTCGCAGGTTCGAATCCTGCACGACCCACCAATTTCTGAAGTAGCAGTAACCACAACAGTGGGTGATTAGCTCAGTTGGTAGAGCATCTCCTTTACACGGAGGGGGTCGGCGGTTCGAGCCCGTCATCACCCACCACTGTTATGGGTCGTTAGCTCAGTTGGTAGAGCAGTTGACTTTTAATCAATTGGTCGCAGGTTCGAATCCTGCACGACCCACCATTCTTTAAGAAAGAATGGCAGCTTCAGAATCGGTTTGATGTGGCAAAGTAAAGGTCCGAGTCGAGTACCCGTCGAGTTGTCCTGAACATCCCCATCCTTGTTTTCCGCGAGTTGGTTTCAGTAACCTATTCGCCATCAGCAGTAAACCACATCAGTGGGTCGTTAGCTCAGTTGGTAGAGCAGTTGACTTTTAATCAATTGGTCGCAGGTTCGAATCCTGCACGACCCACCAATTTCTGAAGTAGCAGTAACCACAGCAGTGGGTGATTAGCTCAGTTGGTAGAGCATCTCCTTTACACGGAGGGGGTCGGCGGTTCGAGCCCGTCATCACCCACCACACTGCGGGTCGTTAGCTCAGTTGGTAGAGCAGTTGACTTTTAATCAATTGGTCGCAGGTTCGAATCCTGCACGACCCACCAATTCAGAAAAAAGCGCCTTTTGGCGCTTTTTTCGCATCTACGCCACCAGATTCTGCTTTATCCTCTTGCCAACAGAGTTCACCGAGTCGTGCGGGTGAGAGTCTGCGCTCAGGTTCGAGCATCGCGCAGCGATACGACAACGCGCAGCGTTGCCCGCAGGGTGAGGCCACAGGCCGAATTAATCCTGCACGACCCACCAATTCAGAAAAAAGCGCCTTTTGGCGCTTTTTTCGCATCTGCAGCACCGTAACCTACATACGTGCTTTCTCGTTTCAACACTGCACCGATCATCATCCCGCTGTTCTCTGAACGGGCTATACGGTCTCGTCAGGCCATTATCCGCTGTGAACTGCACGGCCAGCGTCCGTGTTTTTAATTCATTAAACAATGGATGCGCAAATATGAAAATATCAGCGGACTTTTCGCGCAAGTTTAGGTATTTTGTTTAGTATATAAAACGAAGGGCGTTGCGGCAGGCGATATTCACGCGGCAGGCGCCCAGCCTAGCATGAGATTGCAGCGATGAGTGAAATGTTTGATGTCAATGCGGCGGTGTATCCCTTCCCGCCTAAACCGGTACCGCTGGACGTAGCCGAAAAAGCCTTTTATCGCGAGAAGATCAAAACCCTGCTCAAGCAGCGCAATGCGGTGATGGTCGCCCACTATTATACCGATCCGGAAATCCAGGCGCTGGCGGAAGAAACCGGCGGCTGCGTGGCGGATTCGCTGGAAATGGCGCGCTTCGGTAGCACCCATCCGGCTTCCACGCTGCTGGTGGCCGGCGTGCGTTTCATGGGGGAAACCGCCAAGATCCTCAGCCCGGAAAAGCAGGTGCTGATGCCGACGCTGTTTGCCGAATGTTCGCTGGATCTGGGCTGCCCGGAAGAGGAGTTTCATGCGTTTTGCGACAGCCATCCCGATCGTACCGTGGTGGTCTATGCGAACACCTCGGCGGCGGTCAAAGCGCGCGCTGACTGGGTGGTCACTTCCAGCATCGCCGTCGAGCTGATCGAACACCTGGACAGCCTGGGCGAGAAGATCATCTGGGCGCCGGATCGCCATCTCGGCAGCTACGTGCAGAAGCATACCGGCGCCGACGTGCTGTGTTGGCAAGGCGCCTGCATTGTCCATGACGAGTTCAAGACTCAGGCGCTGCGGCGCATGAAGGCGCTCTATCCGCAGGCGGCCATTCTGGTGCATCCCGAATCGCCACAGGCGGTGGTTGAATTGGCGGATGCGGTGGGATCGACCAGCCAACTGATTCAGGCGGCGAAAACATTGCCGCATCAACAGCTGATCGTCGCCACCGATCGCGGTATCTTTTACAAGATGCAGCAGGCCTGTCCGGACAAGGAGCTGTTCGAAGCGCCGACCGCCGGAGAAGGGGCGACCTGCCGCAGCTGCGCGCACTGCCCGTGGATGGCGATGAATGGCCTGAAGGCGATTGCCGAAGGGCTGGAGCAGGGGGGCGCGCAGCATGAGATCCATGTGGACGCCGCGCTGCGTGAAAAGGCGCTGGTGCCGCTGAACCGCATGCTGGATTTCGCCGCTCAGCTTAAAATGCAGGTTAAAGGCAACGCTTAACCGTTTAAAAGGATGACCTCATGAGCTTCTTCAGTACCAGCAATATTCTGGTGCACATTCCGCTTGGCGCGGGCGGTTACGATCTGTCGTGGATCGAAGCCATCGGCACGCTGTTCGGGTTGCTGTGCATCTGGTACGCCAGCAAGGAAAAAATCATCAACTACCTGTTCGGCCTGATCAACGTCACGCTGTTCGCGGTGATTTTCTTCCAGATCCAGCTGTACGCCAGCCTGCTGCTGCAGCTGTTCTTTTTCGGCGCCAATATTTACGGTTGGTATGCCTGGAGCCGCCAGACCCAGGATAATCAGGCTGAGCTGCAGATCCGCTGGCTGCCGCTGCCGAAAGCGTTGGCCTGGGCGGCGGTCTGCGTCATCGGCATCGGCCTGATGACCTTCAATATCGACCGCGTGTTCGCCTGGCTGACGCAGATCGCGGTGGCAGTGATGCAAGGGCTGGGGCTGAACGTGCAGATGCCTGAGCTGCAGCCGGACGCGTTCCCGTTCTGGGATTCGGCGATGATGGTGCTCTCCATCGTGGCGATGATTCTGATGACGCGCAAGTACGTGGAAAACTGGCTGCTGTGGGTGGTTATCGATGTCATCAGCGTGGCGATCTTCGCCTACCAGGGGGTGTACGCGATGGCGCTGGAGTATGTCATTCTGACGCTGATTGCCCTGAACGGCTCCTGGCTATGGATCAAGAGCGCCGGGCGCAATGGTTCCAACCCGCTCTCTTCCGCACCTTAACAACGCAGAGGGCGCCGTGATGGCGCCCTCTTGGCTTAGTGACGATGTCCCAGATGGGAGTGGGCTTCGGCATGTGAGTGTTCACTCGGCTCCGGCGCCCGGTTGATACCGCAGTCCGGCGTCTCGCAGTGCCGGTACTCCATCTGAATGGTCACGTGGCCAATCTTGTAGTGTTCCAACAGATAAGCCTGAATGCGTTGCAACAGCCCATCGTGGTCATGCGGCGGGATCACCTGCGCATGCAGCGTCATCAGCTTCTGTTCGCCGATCTGCCAGACGTGCACGTGATGGATGTTGCGCACTTCCGGGATATTCAGGCACAGGTCTTTTTGCAGCTTGGCGATATCGACCTCCTGCGGCGTGCCTTCCAACAGCTCGTGGAAACTCTCCTTCAGCAGCCGCCAGGCGCTGCGCAGCACCAGACAGGAGACGAGCACCGACAGGATCGGGTCAATCGGCGTCCAGCCGGTGGCAAGAATGACGATGGCGGCGACGATGGCGCCCACCGAGCCGAGTAGATCGCCCAGCACATGCAGCGCGGCGGCGCGCACGTTGATATTTTTCTCTTCGCTGCCGCGATGCAGCAGCCAGAAGGCGAACAGGTTCGCCAGCAGCCCCGCTACGGCGATGATCAGCATCGGGGTACCCATCACCGGCTGCGGCTCGAAGAAACGCCGTATCGCCTCCCACAGGATGAATACCACGATCACCAGCAGCGCCGCGGCGTTGAGGAAGGCCGCCAGGGTGGTCAGGCGCAGGTAGCCGAAGGTGTGGCGCGCGTTGGGCTTGCGCTGGGAGAAGTGCACCGCCATCAGCGCCACCAGCAGCGCGGCGGCATCGGTCAGCATGTGGCCGGCGTCGGCCAACAGCGCCAACGAGCCGGACAACAGGCCGCCGACCACCTCGGCCACCATAAAGACGGCGGTGACTAAAAAAGCGGTCAGTAGGCGTTTACTATTACTGTCTTTCGGCAGGTGTACGTGTGGAGTGTCCGACATTATTCATCCTTATGCATAGCCAAAGTGGGGGCGGCGGCGAGCAGAGCGTCCAGCTCCGGCACTATCTGCGCCACTAACGCCTTTAATTTAGTATAAGCGGCGGCGGCAAGCGCGCCCCGACGTGCGGTTTCCACCAGCTGCTGGCACAGCTGCGCGGCTTCCGGCAGTTGCAGCATCAGCAGGCTGCCCTTGATGCGGTGCGCCGCCTGCTCCAGGCGCGGCCAGTCGTTCGCGGCGACGGCGTCCGCGAGCCGCTGCCGGTCTTGCCGCAGCGTATCGCCGAGCGTCTGCGCCAGCCGCTGCAGCATGGCGCGATCGCCACCCGCCATTTCGGCCAGCGTTTGTCGCAGGTCAGTAAGGACTGACTTTGCTTCCTGCACCTGCGGTTGCTGAGCCAACACCTGGCCGATCGCCGCCAGTGAAATCGGTTTGGTCAGGAAGTGGTCGATCGCCACCAGCCCCGGAGGAATGCGGGTAAACTCCTGCACGTCTGCCGAGCAGAGCACGATGCGGCAAGGCGGGCGTTGCAGCCGCTGTTCGTCGCGGCGGATCAGCCTGGCCAGCGTCAGGCCGTCCGGGCGCGGCATGTTATAGTCGATAAACAGCAGATCGAACGGTTGCCGGCGTTGGGCCTTCAACAGCGCATAGCCTTGTTCGAAGCGGGCGGGTTGCAGCCCGAAGTGGCGCAGCTGGCGCTCCATCAGCAACAGATTGGTGGGGTGATCGTCGATCAGCGCGGTACGCAAGGCGGAAGACGGCAGAGCAAAGGGGCTTTCCTCCGGGGCGGCAACCGGCGCCGCGCCGCTCAGCTCGACCGGTATCGCGACCTCGACGCGGGTGCCTACGCCCGGCTGCGAGCGCAGCTCGATGCGGCCGCCCATCTGTTCGACGATCTCTTTGCAGATCGACAGCCCCAAACCGGTACCCTGCACCGAGATGCGTTGCGCGCCGCGCGCGCGGTAAAACGGTTGGAACAGTTTGTCTATTTCATCGGCGGCGATACCGCAGCCGCTGTCGTTCACCGTCAGATGCAATTCCCCCTGCCGCTCATCCTGCGCGCGCCAGCCGATCTCGACCTGAATGGCGCCGCGCGGCGTAAATTTTATCGCGTTGTTTATCAGGTTGTTAGCCACCTGAAGTAAACGCTCACCATCAATCACTACCGCCTCCGGCAATGCCGGATCCGCCAGCACGCTCAGCGTCAACGGCCGCTCGCCGATCAGCGGCCGGTAGAGGGCGTCGATGCGTGCGACCCAGGGGCGCAGCACCACCGGTTTCGGCGCCAGCGTCAGCGAGCCGGTTTCCAGCCGCGCGTGATCCTGCAGGTCGTTGAGCAGGTTGAGCAGCGATGAGGCCGAGCTGTATATCACCGGCAGGCCTTCCGGCGCGGGTTGGCGTTTGAGCTCCAGTTCCAGCAGGCCAAGGATGGCGTGCATCGGCGTGCGCAGCTCATGGCTGACGGTGGCGAGGAATTTGCTCTTCATGCGGTTTTCCGCCTCGGCGCGGCGGCGCGCGTGCTCGAGTTCTTTGCGTTCGCGTTTTTCACGGCGCTGCAGCATGAAACGGCGCAGCGTCAGCGCCAGCAGCAGCACGGTGGCGGCGGCCAGCAGCGCCAGCAGCCAGGTGGTCTGCGGCGGCATGCGGTTGTCATTCACCGCGTCGATCAGGTTGCTGCGGTCGACGATCCACTCGTCGCGCAGCGATTGCAGGGTGTCCGCCGGGATCTGCATCAGGTTCTTATCGAGGATCGCCAACAGAAGAGGTTGATCGCGGCGCACGCCGAAGGCCACCGGATAGGGGATGTTGTTGGCGGCGAAGGCCAGCTTGATGGCACCGGAATAGCGTGACAGCGCCAAAAAGTTGGCGGAGATGACGTTATCCACCAGCGCATCCAGCTGGCCGTTGGCCAGCGCGTCATACATCGACTTACTGTCGGCGAAGCTGACAGTCTGCTCCTGTTCCGGCACCAGCCCCCGCGCCAAATCGCCCTGCAGCACGCCGATGCGCTTGCCGGCCAAATCGCTCCAGGTGGAAATGCCGTTAGCGTGCTGGCCGACGTAAACCCCCCACAGCGAACGGTGGATCGGCATGCTGGCGCCGTAGCGCGCCTTGACGCCGCGCGCCAGCGGCAGGGCGGCGCGGAAGCTGGCCTGGCCGGACTGCACCAGCAGATCGGCCTGCTCGGCGTTGCGCGCCCACAGCGGCGCGAAACGCAGCCCGGTGTTTTGCGCGATGATGTTGAGAATGTCGATGGCGTAGCCGCGCGGCTGGCCGTCGGAGCCGCGGTAGGCGAACGGGAAGTTGTTCTCGATGGCGGCGTAGTAAACCACGCGGTGGCTCGCCACCCAATTCTTCTCCATCGTCGTCAGATCGGCATTGCCGGTGTCGAGGTAGCTGGGGATCTTCTTGCTCCAGCGGCCCTGCAGGGCGTTCATCAGCTCCATCGGCGCGTCGGCGATGGCGGTGTCCAGCGTGTCTATCAGCCGCGAGTCGTCGGCGGCGAACACGAAGGACAGGTTGCCCAGGTTCTCGTTGCTTTCAATCTGATAGAGCTGGCCGAGCTGCAGCTGATCGATGATAAAGCTGGCGCTGGCCTCGTCGGCGATAAAGTAGTCGCTGCTGCCGTTGAGCAGCGAGTAGACCGCCTGCAGATTGTTGTCGTAGCGCTGGATCTGCGACGCGACCGCCTGCAGAGCGCCGCCGGACTGCATGTCGGTCAGCGCGCCGATTGCGACGCGGGCGTTGGCGGAGTTGAGCATCACCGGCCGATCGTTGCTGCGATCGCGCAATACGCGCAGGTTGCTGACGTAATAGGGCTGAGAGATCGCCAGGCCGTGCAGCGCCTCACTCTGCGGGATGCCGTACAGCAGATCGATCTTGCCGTCGTGCAGCGCCTGCTCCAGCTGCGTCAGATCGGCAAAGCCGTAAATGGCGAAGCGAATGCCGGTCACCTGCTGGATATAGCCGAGGTAGTCGGCATTCAGCCCATATAGATCGTCATCCACGATGATGTTGTACGGGCTGGTGTTCTCACTGACGATGCCGACGCGCAGCGTACGGTCGCGCCAGGGGTTTTTCTCGCCGACGATCAGCATATTCTCGGGGGTATTCAGATTGCTGACCAGCTGATAGCGCACCGGCTCTGCCGCCTGCGCCAGACCGCACCACAGCAGCAGTAGCAGCAGGGCGCGGCGCATCATGGCGCCAGCTCTTTAAACACCGCCACCAGCTCCAGCAGGTTGCCGGCGCCGGTTTTGCGCTGGATGTTCTTCTTGTGGGTGCTGACGGTCTTGTTGCTGATGTGCAGCCGATCGGCGATCTGCAGGTTGGACAGCCCCTGGCTCAACAAGCCCAGCACCTCGAGCTCTTTAGGAGTGAGCAGCCCGCCGTCT
This sequence comes from Serratia sarumanii, assembly GCF_029962605.1. Classification (NCBI taxonomy): domain Bacteria; kingdom Pseudomonadati; phylum Pseudomonadota; class Gammaproteobacteria; order Enterobacterales; family Yersiniaceae; genus Serratia; species Serratia sarumanii. The sequence goes on from NZ_CP124750.1 coordinate 1,269,659, forward strand.
GCCGTCGGCGCTTCTTCGGCCAGCGCGGTGGCGGGGAAGCGGGTTTCACCGTCCAGCACCTGCTCGATCGCCTGCAACAACTCTGCCAACGAGCTGCCTTTGTTGACGAAACCGTTGGCGCCGGCGGCATGCGCCATGCGCGCATAGATCTCGGCCTCCTGCGCGGTATAGATCAGGATCGGCTGCTGCGGGTAGCGGCGGCGGATTTTTTTCAACAGCTGCAGCCCGTCGACCTGCGGCAGGCCGATATCCAGGATCACCAGGCCGAAAGCGGCCTCGGCCAGCAGGGCCAGCGCCTGGACGTCGTCCTGCGCCGCCTGCAGGCGGTAGGGGCGGGATGATTTCATTAGCGCCGCTTCCAGTGCGACATGAACCACCGGGTGATCATCAACTAATAACAGAGAGGGCATGTTCAACTCGGGTCGCTTTATATTCCGATCGCTAGCATAGCGAAAAAGGAGGCTCTGCGCTCCCCTGATGAAACAGCACAATCTGCTGTTAATTTGGCGGTTCCAGCGGCGGGGGGCAAAGGTGATTTACAGCGCCATTCCCACAGGCTAGATTGTTGGGATCTACACCGTTACGCACTGCGAAATACCCCTCGATACCGAATGGAAAAGCTATGAATTACCAAAACGACGATTTACGCATTAATGATATTAAGGAACTCCTGCCGCCGGTGGCTTTGCTGGAGAAATTCCCGGCCACTGAACGCGCAGCAAAGACGGTGTCCCAGGCCCGCAGCGCAATTCACAATATCCTCCGCGGCAGCGACGATCGCCTGCTGGTGGTGATTGGTCCTTGCTCTATCCACGATACGAAAGCCGCCAAAGAGTACGCGGGGCGCCTGCTGGCGCTGCGTGAAGAACTGAGCGGCGAGTTGGAAGTGGTCATGCGCGTATACTTCGAAAAACCGCGCACCACCGTGGGCTGGAAAGGCCTGATCAACGATCCGCAGATGGACAACAGTTTCAACATCAACGACGGTCTGCGCCTGGCGCGCAAGCTGCTGGTGGAGATCAACGACAGCGGCCTGCCTGCCGCCGGCGAATTCCTCGACATGATCACGCCGCAGTACCTGGCGGATTTGATGAGCTGGGGCGCCATCGGCGCGCGCACCACGGAATCGCAGGTGCACCGCGAGCTGGCCTCCGGCCTTTCCTGCCCGGTCGGCTTCAAGAACGGCACCGACGGCACCATCAAGGTGGCGATCGACGCCATCAACGCCGCCGGCGCGCCGCACTGCTTCCTGTCGGTGACCAAATGGGGCCACTCGGCGATCGTTAACACCAGCGGCAACGGCGATTGCCACATTATCCTGCGCGGCGGCAAAGAGCCGAACTACAGCGCGGCGCACGTGAAGGACGTCAAAGCCGGCCTGAGCAAAGCCGGGCTGCCGGCGCAGGTGATGATCGACTTCAGCCATGCCAACAGCAGCAAACAGTTCAAAAAGCAGATGGACGTGAGCGCTGACGTTTGCGGGCAAATTGGCGGCGGTGAAAAAGCGATCATCGGCGTGATGATCGAAAGCCACCTGGTGGAAGGCAACCAGAACCTTGAAAGCGGCGAGCCGCTGGTTTACGGCAAGAGCGTGACCGACGGCTGCATCGGCTGGCAGGATACCGAAACCGTGCTGCGCGATCTGGCGGCGGCGGTGAAAGCGCGCCGCGGATAATAGCTAAAATGACAAGGGCCCGGCAGCGGGTCCTTGTTTTATCCTTGTCATTGTACTTCTCTCTCCCGATAATTTAAGGCTTACACTTAATAGGCCAATGAAATCATTAAGCGGCCACCTTCGCATTATTCCTATTTAATAAAAGAATAATTGTCACTGCTCGCGGCATTGTGCTTATATAAGACGCTTTTTTATTCCACAAACCCCGCATGACAAATAAGCGGGGAGTGGTATGACCTATTCCTTTCAGGACGAAAGAATTATGACAAGCAATACCTCGCAGCCGCTGGGGCTGCACCGGATTAAATTCCATGGGAAAGGCGGCGAGTACTTCGCGATTTGGTTGGTTAACGCATTATTGACCATCGTGACGCTGGGCATCTATTCCGCCTGGGCGACGGTGCGCCGCCGCCGCTATTTTTACGGTAACACGGAATTGGACGGCGATCGTTTCGATTACCATGCGCAACCGCTGCAAATTCTGAAAGGGCGGCTGTTGGTGATCGGCGGCCTCATCGTATTTTATATCCTGTTGGCGGTAACGCCACTGCTGGGGCTGCTGGCTTTGCTGGTGTTGCTTGCCCTGCTGCCGTGGATCGTTATCCGCAGCTGGCGCTACAATGCGATTATGTCGAGCTATCGCGGCGTGCGTTTTAATTATGTTTGCCGCACCGGGCGCGCTTATTGGGCGTTACTGTTCTGCCCGCTATTGCTGATTATCGGGCTTTATGTCGCCTTAATCATTTTGCTCAGCATTGGCAGCGGTTTTGAAAGCATCAACGCCATCGGCCTGATGCTGGTGTTGACGCTGCTGTTGGCCGTGCCGGCATTCGCCGCCGTCAACGGTATTATTAGCGCGCTGCAGCACGATCTGTACGTTAATAACCTGTTTTTCGGGAATACGCCGTTTATTGCCGAGCTGAAAAAGTCGGCCTTTATCAAATTTGCCTTGATCGGCCTGCTCATTTTCCTGCCGTTTATGTTGGCGGCGCTGGTGTGTATGGGGTCGTTCATTCTGTCGCTGTACCAAATGGTATTGATGGGCATGCTGACGGATGAAACCGCCGATTTGCTGGTGTTGGAAAATATTGGCAGCCTGCTGCTGATGATGGTGGTGCTGCTGATTGGCGCCTTGATCGCCGGCAGCTACCAGGTCGTCGCCCAACGCAACTATCTGTTTAACCAGGCGACGCTGAACGGCAACGTTAAACTGCACTCTTCCATGCAAACGCTGCCGTATATGGGGCTGTTGATCACCAATACCCTGATCACCCTGTTCTCGCTCGGTTTCGCCGTGCCGGTGGCGGAAGTGCGCCACGCCCGTTATCTGGCGGAGTGCACGGCGGTCGAAGGCGATCTGGCATTGCTGGACATCGCGGCGCATCAGGAAACCGCCAACAGCGCGGTGGCCGAAGAAGCGTTGCAGGCGCTGGATCTGGGCGGCAGCTTCTGAGGCGCCGATGATCCTCGAGGGCGCCTATCAGTTGCCGGGGCGGGCCGCGCGTGAGGCGGCTCGCCTGCTGGTGAACGAAAGCGGCGAGGGCGTGACGCTGCAGCGGCAGGATGAGCAACGTTACATCCCCTTGGCGGACATCACCGTCTCTGCGGCGCTGGGCAATATTCCGCTGACGCTGACCTTCAAGGACGGCGCGCGCTTTGTGCCGGATGACGATGCGGCCTTCCGCCGCTGGTTCTATCAGCGCCGTTCGCCGGGCTGGGTGCATCGCCTGGAGCGCCACAAACGCGGCGTCGCCGTGGCGCTGCTGATGACGCTGCTGGCTGTCGTAGCCTACGTTAACGTCGTGCTGCCGTGGGCGAGCAGCGAGATCGCCATGCGCATCCCTACCTCGGTGGAACAGACGCTGGGCGAACATACGCAGACGTTTTTGAGCCAAAGCGGCTTTGAACCCTCCGCATTGCCGGCCGAGCGTCAGCAGGCGTTGCAGCAGCTGTTCCGGCAGGTGATGCCGGCCGAGATGCGCCAGGAGCGTACGCCGCTGTCGTTGAAGCTGATGGCGGCGCCCGGTGCGCCGAACGCCTTTATGTTGCCGGACGGCACGCTGGTGCTCAGCGATGGGCTGGTCGCCCTGTCGAAAAACGACGATGCTCTGGCGGCGGTGATGCTGCATGAGATGGGGCATCACGCTTATCGCCATCCGATGCGCATGCTGGTGCGTTCGTCACTGGTGGCGTTGACGCTGATGTGGATGACCGGCGACGTCAGCGGCATCGGCGACACGCTGCTGCAGTCTGCGTCCTTCGTGAATGAGATGCAGTTTTCCCGCGGCATGGAGCGTGAGGCGGATGCGTTTGCGATAGCGGAAATGCAGCGCCAGGGGCGTTCGCTGGCGCAAATGGCGGCGATCTACCGCGCGTTGGCGCAGGCGCCTGAACGCGAAACGGCTGACGGCTGGGCGCTGCCGGCCTGGCTCAGCACCCATCCGGCGATGCAGGAACGGCTGGACGCGGTGAACGAGGCGATGGCGCAGCAGTAATAAAAAAGCCCCCGGTTTTCACCGGGGGCTTTTTCGTTAACGGGCGAAATTACTTCGCTTTACCCTGGTTTGCCACGGCGGCCGCTTTTGCAGCGATCTCGTCGGCGTTACCCAGGTAGTAACGTTTGGTTGGCTTGAAGTTCTCGTCGAACTCATACACCAACGGCACACCGGTTGGGATGTTCAGTTCGAGGATTTCGTCTTCGCTCAGGTTATCCAGGTATTTCACCAGCGCGCGCAGCGAGTTGCCGTGCGCCGCAACGATCACGCGCTCGCCGCTCTTGATGCGTGGCAGGATCTCTTCGTCCCAGTAAGGAATCACGCGATCGATGGTCAGCGCCAGGCTTTCGGTCAGCGGCAGCTCTTGCTCGGTCAGCGAAGCGTAGCGCGGATCGTGGCCAGGGTAACGTTCGTCTTCTTTGGTCAGCTCAGGTGGGGTCACCGCGAAGCCGCGACGCCATTGTTTCACCTGCTCGTCGCCGTATTTTTCGGCGGTTTCCGCTTTGTTCAGACCCTGCAGCGCGCCGTAGTGACGTTCGTTCAGCTTCCAGGATTTTTCGGTCGGCAACCAGGCCTGATCCAGCTCGTCGAGGATGTTCCACAGGGTGTGGATCGCGCGCTTCAGTACGGAGGTGTAAGCGAAGTCGAAAGTGAAACCTTCCTCTTTCAACAGCTTGCCTGCTGCTTTCGCTTCGGTGCGGCCCTTGTCGGACAGATCAACATCGTACCAACCGGTGAAGCGGTTTTCTTGGTTCCACTGGCTTTCGCCGTGACGCACCAGAACCAGCTTAGTTACAGCCATAGCTTAACTCCTTAATAATCTGACATTTCAATGATAACGAAAATCATTATATTGCCGCGGGCCGGGGCTCGGCAATCGATAGTGTCTAACCATAGCCAATTTCTTGCCGCAAAGTAAGGGCTGGCGAAAGGAAAAAGCTGAATCGTTCAGGCTGGCGCTGCGAGGGGGGAAACGGCGCGCCAAAATCGCTTCGGGCGCGCCGTGGCGTGGGGAAAATCAGGCCGATTTTTTCAGGCAGTTGCTCATGAAGGTTTTACGCGCGTCGCCCTTCAGATCTTTGGTCTTGGCGTCGGCGTTGCAGTTCTTCATTTTCTGCTGCTGCGGCGTCAGGGTTTTGCCCGTCGCGGCGGAGCCTTCGGATTTCAGACAGGTGCTCATGAAGGTGGAACGATCGGCGCCTTTCAGCGATTTGGTGGATGCCTGCTGGTTGCAGTCGGTCATGCGTTTCTGTTGAGCCGCCTGCGCCGGCGAAGGCGTTTTCGTCGCCGTCGTCGCGTCGGCCGCCATCAGATTGGTGCTCAGCATTAAGCCCGCCAGCAATGGAAGTGCAGTAATCAGACGCATAGGTGTTCCTTCAGCTATTGATTGGCCGCCATCGGCCGAAAAAGGTGACGTTGCACAAGGCGTTGTGCTTATCACGGTAGCCTGAGTGTAGTGCGCGCTTTGGAATAAGGGAAGGCGGGCGCCGGTGGGGGGATAGCGTTAAAAGGTAAGCATTTATAACAAATTGCCCCCGGCCGCACGGCGAGGGGCGTGGCGGGTCAGATAGGATAAAACTGATAATGCGTGGCGCTGCGATAGCGGCTCCCCGGCTGCAGCCAGCAGTCCGGCTGCGGCCACTCGGGATGGTGCGGGCTGTCCGGCAAGAACTCGCTCTCCAGCGCCACGCCGGCATGGTCGGCGTAGCTGCCGCCATCGCGCGCCGGCGTGCCGGCCAGGTAATTGCCGCTGTAGAGTTGCAGCGCCGGCGCGTCGGTGAACACGCTCATTTGCACTTGCCCGTCTGCGGACCACAAATGAGCCGCCGGGCTCTCCAGCGCCCCGCAGGTACGATGCAGCAGGAATGCGTGATCGTAGCCTTTTACCCGCTGCTGGTCGCTGTCGCGCAGGAAATCCTGCAGCAGCGTTTTCGGCTGGCGAAAATCCATGCCACTGCCGTCCACCGGCGTCAGATCGGCGCAGGGAATGCCCTCGGCGTCGACGGGCAGATAGCGATCGGCGAACAGCTGCAGCCGCTGGGCGCGGGCGTCGGTGCCGGCGCCGTCCAGATTGAAATAGGCGTGGTTGGTCAGGTTGACCGGGCAGGGTCGATCGACCTGCGCCAGATAGCTGATTTCCAGGCGATTGTCATGAGTCAGGCGGTAACAAACCTGCACGTCGAGATTGCCGGGAAAGCCCTGATCGCCCTCCGCCGAGTGCAGCACATAGCAGACCTGCTGCGCATCATGCTGTACCCGGCGCCAGCGGCGGGCATGAAAACCGTCGGGGCCGCCGTGCAGCTGGTGGGCGCCCTGATTGGCGGCCAGCGCATGGGGTTTTCCGTCGATGGGCAGGCTGGCGTTGGCGATGCGGTTGGCGTAGCGGCCGACGGTGGCGCCCAGATAGGCGTCCTGACGTTGGTAGTCCGCCGGGCTGCGGCAGCCAAGCAACAGCTCGCGCCTTTCACCGGATTTGAGCGTCAAGACGGCGGACAGCCAGGTGGCGCCCCAGTCCATCAGCGTCACCGTCATGCCGCCGGCGTTTTGCAGCTGCGTCAGCTGATAAGGTTGCCCATCGGGGGCGACTGCCGAGGTTGCGGTCAGCATAGGCCGGCGCCTTGCGAAGCCTGGCAGACATAGAAGGTTTCCTGCAATCCGCCGGTTTGCCGCGGATACTCGTGCGCCACGGCGGCACGCACCGTCTCCACGAGATCCTGCGGCATCAGCGCGACGACACAGCCGCCAAAGCCGCCGCCGGTCATGCGCACGCCGCCGCGCGGGCCGATCGCCGCTTTGACGATCTCGACCAGCTTATCGATCGGCGGCACGGTGATTTCAAAGTCGTCGCGCATCGAGGCGTGCGACTCCGCCATCAGCCGGCCCATGCGTTGCAGATCGCCGGCCGCCAGCGCGTCGGCCGCCGCCAGCGTGCGGGCGTTCTCGCTGATCACATGGCGCGCGCGTTTGGCCACTAACGGATCGAGCTGGTGTTGACGCGTCTCAAACTGTTCGGGGCTGACGTCGCGCAGCGCCTTGACGCCGAAGAACCGCGCCGCTTCCTCGCACTGTTTGCGGCGGATATTGTACTCGCTGTCCACCAGCCCGCGTTGCACATTGGAGTTGATTATCACCACCGCGACGTTGTCCGGCATCGGCACCGCCCGGGCCTCCAGCGATCGGCAGTCGATCAGCAGCGCGCTGTCGCGCCGGCCGAGCGCGGAGATCAACTGGTCCATGATGCCGCAGTTGCAGCCGACGAACTGGTTCTCCGCTTCCTGGCCGTTCAGCGCCAGCGCTACGCCGTCCAGCGGCAGCTGATAGAGCGCCTGCAGCGCCTGGCCCACCGCCACTTCCAGCGCGGCGGAGGAGCTGAGCCCCGCGCCCTGCGGCACATTGCCGGCGACCACCAGATCCGCGCCGCCGAAGTCGGCGTTGCGGCGCTGAAGGTGCTTCACCACGCCGCGCACATAGTCCGACCAGCGCTGATCGGGGTGGCTGACGATCGGATCGTCGAGCGAGAATTGATCCTGCTGATGCTGATAATCGGCGGCCAGCACGCGGATCTGGCGGTCGTCGCGCTTGGCGCAGGCGATGACGGTTTGGTAATCGATGGCGCAGGGCAGCACGAAGCCGTCGTTGTAATCGGTATGTTCGCCGATCAGGTTCACCCGCCCCGGCGCCTGGATGGTCAACGTCGGCGCGTAGCCAAAGTGTTCGGTAAACAGAGAATGGGTAAGCGGTTTCAGGCTCATGCTTGGGCTCCGGCTTCACGGTAATGAATATCGCTGACGGCGCGCAGACGCTCTGCGGCCTGTTCGGCGGTCAGATCGCGCTGGGCTTCCGCCAGCATCTCGTAACCGACCATAAATTTGCGCACGCTGGCTGAACGCAGCAGCGGCGGATAGAAATGGGCGTGCAGCTGCCAGTGTCGGTTGTCGGCGCCGTTGAACGGCGCTCCGTGCCATCCCATCGAATAGGGGAAGGAGCACTGGAACAGGTTGTCGTAGCGGCTGGTCAGCTTCTTCAGCGCCAGCGCCAGATCCTGGCTTTGCGCCGCGCTGAGATCGGTAATGCGCTGCACCGCCGCTTTCGGCAGCAGCAGCGTTTCAAACGGCCAGGCGGCCCAGTAGGGCACCACCGCCAGCCAGTGTTCGGTGTTTACCACGATGCGTTCGCCGGCGGCCAGCTCGCGCTGCGCATAGTCCAGCAGCAGCGGGGAGGCGTGTTCCCGAAAATACGCGTGCTGCAGGCGATCTTCGCGTTCGGCCTCGTTCGGCAAAAAACTGTTGGCCCAGACCTGCCCGTGCGGGTGCGGGTTGGAGCAGCCCATCGCCGCGCCTTTGTTTTCGAACAGCTGTACCCAGGGATAGTGCTTGCCCAGCTCATCGGTTTGCGCCTGCCAGGCGGCGATCACCTGCTCCAGCGCCGGCAGCGTCAATTCGGGCAGGGTCTTGCTGTGATCGGGAGAGAAGCAGATCACCCGGCTGACGCCGCGCGCGCTCTGGCTGCGCATCAGCGGATCCTGGCTGTCGGGCGCCGGCGGCGTATCGCTCAGCAGCGCGGCGAAATCATTGGTGAAGACGTAGGTGCCGCGATAATCCGGATTACGATCGCCGGTGATGCGCGCGTTGCCCGGGCACAGGAAACAGTCGGGATCGTGCGCCGGCAGCGTTTCCGTCGGGACGGCCTCCTGCTGGCCCTGCCAGGGGCGCTTGGCGCGGTGCGGTGAGACCAGCACCCACTGGCCGCTCAGCGGGTTGTAGCGGCGGTGCGGATGATCGATAGGGTTAAATTCTGTCATACGGTTCCTTTCTTGGCGTCGACGAGGGTGTAATCGCTTCCAATTACCGTCTTAATACGCCCGTTGCTGAACAGGGAGAGGTCATTGCGCAAAAAGATAGCACGCCCGCGGCGCTAAAAAGGTGATCTAACGCGAAAAATGGAATCGTTTACACTGTGATGAAAAGCGCCTGATGGGCGGAGAAAAGCCGGTGGCAACGTGATTGAGGGCATTGCGATGCGCTACCGATGATAGCGTTTTCACCCGACCTGCCGGCAGAGAAAGGCTCTCTGCCGGCGTCAGCCGTTAAGGATGCTGATACAGCGGGTAGGTAAAGAACAGCAGATGGGTCAGATTAAGCCCGAAATGGAACAGAATCGGCACCCACAGGCGGCCGCTCCACATCCACGCCAGGCCGTAGATCACCCCGGCCAGCGTCGCGAAGATCACCATCAGCATGCCGCCGGCCAAATGCGCGGCGCCGAACACCAGAGAAGCGACGATCAGCGCCGGCCAGGCGCCCAGCCACTGGCTGAGGCGCTGCTGCAGGTAGCCGCGAAACAGCGCTTCTTCGGCCATACAGACGAAGAACAGGTTCGCCATCACGAAAGGCAGGATCCAGGCGGGCGCATGCAGCTCGATTTTTAAGCCGCCCAGCGCCACGGCCAGCAGCAACAGCGCCGGCACGGCCAGCAGCAGCGCAATCCAGCCCGCTTTGCCGACGTTGCCGCCGCGTTCAGCGGAAAACAGCGTGGGCAAGCAGGCGAACAGCAGGAAGGGCACCATCGCCTTGTCGAAGTTGTAATACATGGTGAACGGCGCGCTGAGCGGGCCGGCTTTTTCACCGTCGATCATCAGCTGATTGTGGATGCCCGGCACCAGGTGCAAGAACAGCGCCACGCAGCCGGCGACCACCAACCCTTCGAACGCGATCGCCAGACTACGCCGCTCGCGAAAATGGTGACGCAGCCCCGCCAGCGCCACGATGGCCAACAGGCAACCCAGGCTGAGCGGCGTCAACACCCCATGATAAAGCCCCATGCCCGCCGAGGCGGCCAGGATAACCCAGGCTATCAGCCGGTTAAACGGTAAGAAAAATAACGAAGCAGCCAGTACGCCCCACATGATATGTCCCTTTAAAATATGTACACGGCGCTCAGCGCCTATGCGGCGTGCGATGATGGCGAAATTGAGCGCTAGAGCGGATAGTAGCACACCAAGATGACGCTAAAGGTCGGGGCAGTGACGCATCCGTGCAGGGTGCCGGCCCACACGACCGGCGGTATTGAGGTCAGCCTTGCATCCAGGCCTGCGAACGGGCGATTTCCGCCAGGTTTTGCAGGGTGTCCAGGCTCTGCTGGTGGAGCTCCTGCGTGGGGGCCGCGCACAGATCGTGCAGCACGGTCACCTGGAAGCCGGCGTCGTGCGCCTGACGCGCGGTGCTCTCGATGGCGAGCGACGTGCTGACGCCCGCCAGCAGCAAATGGTGGCACCGATGTTGCCGCAGCCAGGCTAACAAATTGTTACCGGAGAAGGCGCTCACCGCCGTTTTATCAAACTGCAGATCGGTCTCCTCCTGATGCAGATCGGGCGCCCAGCGGCAGCCCGGGCCGTTTAGCCGCAGCGCGCCTATCTGTTTCAAATGGTTGAACAGCGGTGAGTGGAGCGGGATGTCATGATAATCGTCGGCAAATCCCGTCCGCACCCAAATCACCGGGATTTTTCGCACCCGGGCGTAGGCCGCGGCGGCATTGACGTTGGCGAGCAGGTGGCTTGCCGTCACCTGTTCGCGGCAGTGGTTGGCGCGCCCTTTGGGCCCGATCAGATCCTCGATCAGGTCGATGATAATCAACGCAGCGGACATGGCGTCTCCAGAAAATGGCCTTCTTTCTTTCTATGATAAAAGGCCAAATGTGATGTGCTGCGGTGAAGTGTTGCCGGATATGTTTACGCCGCGCTTCAGGCGGAAGCCGCCTCCAGCCGTTGCTGTTGGTAGCCGTAGCCGCCCTCGCCGTCAGGCACGAAGCTGAGGCGGTGTGTGATGCACTGCGGCGCGTCTTCGGCATGGTGCGAGACGAACAGCAGCTGGGTGGCGCCCTGGCCGATCAGCACGTCGATGAAGCGGCGCACCAGCTGGCGATTGAGCGGATCCAACCCTTGCAGCGGCTCGTCGAGGATCAGCAGCGCCGGGTGTTTCACCAGCGCGCGGGCGATCAGCGCCAGCCGCTGTTGGCCCCAGGAAAGGCTGTGGAACGGGGCGTCGCCGCGCGCGCCGTCGAGCCCGAGCAGCGCCAGCCATTGCTCGGTCAGCTGCCGCTGACGATCCGACACCGCCTGATAAATGCCGATCGAATCGAAGAACCCCGACAGCACCACGTTGCGCACGCTGGTGTTGACGCGATAATCCAGATGCAGGCTGCTGCTGACGTAGCCGATATGGCGCTTGATCTCCCAAATGGTTTCCCCGCTGCCGCGGCGGCGGCCGAACAGCGTCAGATCGTTACTGTAGCCCTGCGGGTGATCGCCGGTGATCAAGCTGAGCAGCGTGGATTTGCCGGCGCCGTTCGGGCCGACGATCTGCCAATGTTCACCGGGGTTAACCTGCCAGTCGAGATGATTGAGGATCGGCCGGTCGTTATAGCTGACTACGCCGTCGCGCAGGACGATCAGCGGCCGATCCGCCGGCAGCGACACCTTTTGCGTTGGATCCTCCTCCTCCGGCAGCGCCAGCCCGCTGAGGTTTTCGCTGTGCGCCAGCTGCGCCACCAGCGCGTCCGCCATCACCTGGCGGCGCGGCCCGCGGTTGGTCAGGGTACAGTCCGCCAGTACGCCCACCTGCCGGACAAAATCCGGGATATCGTCGAACCGGTTGAGCACCAGCACCACGGTCTGGCCCTGGGCGGAAAGCTCGCTCAGCAGCGTGGCGAGCTGCGCGCGCGAGTGCACGTCCAGCCCATCGAAGGGTTCGTCGAGGATCAGCAGGTCAGGCTCGGGCATCAGCGCCCGGCACAGCAGGGTTTTGCGCGTTTCGCCGGTGGAGAGGTATTTGAAGCGGCGCGTCAGCAGGGCGGTGATGCCGAACTGCGCGGCCAGCCGCTCACAGCGCGCGGCGTCTTGCACCTCTTCCTGAATGATTTCCGCCGCGGTGCGGCCGGTGTCGTCCTCGTCCGCGCTGAGCAGATCGGTGTTGTTACGTTGCCACTCGTCGCTGACCATTTTTTGCAGCTGTTCGAAGGAGATGCGCACCGCGTGCTGAAAGTCGCTGCGGCGCTCACCGCTCAGCAGAACCAGTTCGTCGGCCAGCGCGCGCGCCAGGGCGGATTTGCCGCTGCCGTTGGCGCCGACGAAGGCCCAGCTGTCGCCGGCCTGGATTTCCAGCGCGTCCAGCGTCAGGGTGCGGGTATCGCTTAAGCGGAATGAACCTTGCGAAATGTGCAACGACGACATCACCTGTTCCTTTTTTTGCAATTATTTGCCTTAGGAATAGGCGTATTGCAGGGTGATGTCAATCAACAAAAACGCAACGTTACGTTGCGCTTAACACAACGTGGCGACAATCACGCGATCGGCGTTGAACAGGGCGTGTACGGCGGTGCCGACGCTCAGCTGCAGGCGCTGCAGCTCCGCCGTCGTCAGGGTGGCGCACAGGGTTTCGCCACCCGCCAGCGTCACCAGCACCTCGCTGTGTTCGGCGCCCGGCTGAATGCCGGCCACCACGCCCGCCAGCGCGTTATCCGCGCCGGCATGCTCCGCGGTATCGACGCTTAACCGCACCCAGGGCGCCTTGATCAGCGCCAGCACCTCTTTGCCCGGCGTCAGCTGCAGCCGGTCGGCGCTTTGCTGGGTGACGGCCGCCGTCAGGCGAGTGGTGCCGTCATTCAACAAAATCGCCAGGTGCTGCTGCACCTGCTGATGATCGCGTTCGATGACGATACCGAAGAACTGATTGCGCGCGCTGGTTTGCAGCGAGAAGCGCGAGATGGCCGCCAGCAGGCTGTCGAGCGGCAGATCGTCCTGCTGCAACACGTCGAAAGCTTTTTGCTGCACCTGGCCCAGCAGGTCATACAGCTGGATCAACCGCTGGCCATAGTGCGTCAGCTGTGCGCCGCCGCCGCCTTTACCGCCGGTGGCGCGTTCCACCACCGTTTGTTCCGCCAACTGGTTCATCTCATTGATGGCGTCCCAGGCGCTTTTGTAGCTGATGCCCGCCAGTTTGGCGCCCTGGCTGATGGAGCCGGTGTGCTGCACCTGTTTCAGCAGCGCGATGCGGCGCGGATCGGCGAACAGCTTTTGCTGGAGTTTGAGAGTCAGAAGAATTTCGGCCTGCATAGCGCATCCTGTCGGCGGCAAAAATCTTATTGTCGCCGATTTGGCGGCAAAGCGCCAAGCGCAGTGCGCTGGAGGGCGGGGCAATAAAGACTGGCATTGCTTTGTTGTTATAATATAACATAACAGAAAAACAATAAGGCTTTACGCTGGCTGCGGCCGGTTTTTATTTCACCACAGGGATGCTTCACATGAGTACGACACGCCGGCGTCTTGTCACGCCCAGAAAATCGTTATGCCTTGCCGCCGCCTGGGTCGGCGGCGCACTGACGGCGCCGTTGGCTTTCGCCGCCGACTGCGATAAATCCCGCAATGCCACGGGATGCGAAGAACAGCTCACCGTGGAGGCGGCGGCCCCCGCCGGGCGCTACGATGCGTTGAGCGCCGTGAGCCGCAGCGCTTCGCAGCTTGGGCTGACCGCTCGGGAGACGCCGCGCAGCGTCGATATCATCAGCGCAAGAGCGATCCAACAGCGGGGCGATCGCTCGCTGGCCGCCGCCGTCGAGCACGCCACTGGCCTGTCCGGCGTCGCTTCGCCGACGCTGTCCAACAACTTTTCCGCGCGCGGTTTCCGGCCGATCGCCTGGCTGTATAACGGCGTGGAGATGCCCGGCAGCACGCTGCAGCTGGGCGATCCGGCGCATTACGACAGCATCGAGATACTGCGCGGGCCGGGATCGGCCTTGAACGGCCTGAGCGCCGCGGGCGGCAGCGTCAACCTGATCTCGCGGCGGCCGACCTTCAGCCGCCAGCCGCTTGAGCTCGATTATGGCTTCGGCAGCTACCGCAGCCAGCGTCTGCATCTGGGGGCCGGCGGCGCGCTGGTGGACGATGCGGTGGCGTACCGGCTGGACGTCAGCGGCAACGACAGCGGCAGCAACGTGCAGTACGAACGCGATCGGCAGAAGCGGGTTTCCGGCTCGCTGCTGTTTAAGCTGACGGACGATGCGCTGTTGACGCTGAGCCTGGACCGCATGCTCAACCGCACCAACAACCCTTACTACGGCACGCCGCTGCTGGACGGGCGCATTGCCGGCGAGCTGCGCGACATCAATTACAACAACCTGACCGACAGCCGCATCCAGAGCAACGCCACCGCATTTCAGGCCAGTCTGGACTGGTTTATGACGCCCGAAGTGGAGTGGCATAACCAATTCTATTACTACAGCGGCTTTCGCGAGTGGCGCAACGTCGAACGCTTTCGCGTCGCGGCGGCGGCCCGGCCCGGCGACGTCAACCGCGACTCCTTCGGCGCCCTGGCGCACGACGACGATCTGATCGGCAACCGCAGTTCGCTGGTGTTCGATCGCGCCATCGCCGGTTTCGATAACCGGTTGCTGGTCGGCCTCGATCTGAGCAAGCGGCATTTTCAGTACTACTCCAACGGCTTCCCCGGATCCGAAGACGTGCCGCTTGGCGCGCCGCCCCGAGAGCCGTTCGCCCAGGGAACCGACCGCCAACGCGCGCCGGTGCGCCACGTTACCCAGAACCAGTACGCCGCCTTTCTTGAAGATCGCTTCAGCCTGACCGAGCGTTTAGCGCTGCTGGGCCAGCTGCGCTACAACCATATGAACATGGACTGGCGCTTCCAGGGGCCGCAGGAAGAGAGCCGCGCGCATACCTACGTTTTCAGCACCTGGAGCCTGGGCCCCAGCTATGCATTGACCGATAACCTCACGCTCTACGCCAACTACACCACCGGCCAGGAGCCGGGCAACGATCTGTTCTTCCTCAGCCCAACGCAGACCGATCTGCCGCTGACGCGAGCGCGCCAGTGGGAGGCCGGCGCTAAAGGGCAGTTCTGGGGTAACAAAGGCGAGGCAACGCTGGCGCTGTACGAACTGCGCAAGGACAACCTGTTTGTGCCCGACGCGCAGCGGCCGGATGCGTTGAACGCGGTAGGCAGGCAGACGTCGCGCGGCATCGAGCTTGGCGTGGTGCTGCGTCCCGACGAGCGCTGGGAGCTGGCCGGCAACGCCGCCTACACGCATGCCCGCTACGACGACTATCGCGGCGGCAGCCCGCTGCGCAGCTACAACGGCAATCGCCCGGCCTATATCCCGGACTGGACTGCCAACCTCAGCGTGCATTATCAGGCGACGGAGCGCCTGGGGCTGGCTTCTTCGCTGCGCTACGTCGGCAGCAGTTACAACGACGACGCCAACCGGCGCAAGATGCGCGCGTACACCACGCTCGATCTGGCGGCGGACTATCAGCTGACGCCGATCGTCGATGTCGGTTTTCGCATTCGCAACGCCACCAACCAGCTGTACGCCTACCAGCGCACTTACCCGGATCAGGCGCTGATCGCGCCGCCGCGCAGTTATGAAACCTTCGTGTCGGTCAGGTTCTGACGGCGTGAAACGCTGGCTTGCTCTGCTGTTGTGCGCCTTGGGATTGGGCGGGGGCGCGCCGCTGCGTGCCGATGCGGCCAGCCTGCAAAATTGCGGGGTAACGCACGATTACCCGCAGCCGCCGCAGCGGGTGCTGGTTTACGCCAACCCGGCGCTGGAAAACCTGCTGGCGCTGGGGCTGGCTGGCCGTGCAATCGGCGTGGTCGGGTATGACCGCGCGCGCGATCCCGCGCCGACGGCCGATGCGCTGCAGGCGCCCACCAGCCCGGCGCCGCCCACGGCGGAAGCGTTGCTGCTGATGCGGCCGGATTTTGTCTATTCGGCCAGCTATTACTGGCTGCACAGCCCGGAAACGCCCGATCGGGCGCGGCTGGCAGAATGGGGCATCGGCACTTATCTCTCACCCGGCGCCTGCAGCGGCCAGCAAAGCGCGATCGCCGCCGCGCTGACGTTTGAAGACATTTTCACCGAGCTGCGGGAGCTGGCGCGCATTTTCAACGTCAGCCGCGCCGGTGAAGCGCTGGTCGAACGGCTGCGCGGGCAGCTGAGGGCGCTCGAACCACAGCGTGCTCAGCTGCCGCATATGCGCCTGCTGTGGTGGTATGCCGGCGCGCAAACGCCCTATGTGGCGGGCTGCTGCGGCGCGCCAGGTTTGCTGAGCCGCAGCGTCGGCAGCGAGAACCTGTTCGGCGATCGGCCCGAGCTGTGGCCGACGGTGTCCTGGGAAATCATCGCCGCCCGCGATCCGGATGCGATCGTGCTTGGCGATCTGCCGCGTGGCGGCCTCGGCGACAGCGCGGCGGACAAGATCGCCTTTCTGGAGCATCACCCGCTGACCGCGACGCTGCGCGCCGTGCGTCAGCGGCGCTACGTGATCCTCCCCGGTTACGACATGGACCCTTCCGCCCGCACCGTGGCGGCGTTGGGCCGTTTGATTCGGGGCCTGGCGGCCTTGCCGCCGCAGGCGCCGACTTTTTCCAACAAGGAACCTTGATATGACTGCCGTTTCATTCTCTTCGCTGCTGGACTCCTGGGATCGCCAGCAGGCGGCCTACATCGCCGAGCGGGAAGCGCGTTTTAACGCCCAGCTGGACGTGCTGGCGCTGGCCGCCGGTCAGGATTTTCACGTGGTGGATCTGGCCTGCGGCCCGGGCTCGCTGAGCCTGCGCATTTTGCAGCGCTTTCCGCAGGCCAGGGTGACCGCCATCGATCTCGATCCGCTGCTGCTGGCGGTGGCGCGCGGCGCGCTGGCGGCGTACGGCGATCGGATCCGCATTCTGCAGGCCGATCTGGCGGATCCGGCCTGTTTTTCCGCACTGTCCGGCCCCGCGCCGCAGGCGGCGGTGTCCAGCACGGCGCTGCACTGGCTGATGCCCGAGCAGCAGCTGGCGCTGTACCGCAACGTCGCCGGGCTGCTGGCCGACGGCGGCGTGTTCCTGAACGCCGATCATCAGCGCTATGACCAGCGCCAGCCGCGGCTGAAAGCGTTGGCGGAGCGGCACGACGAGCAGACCCAACAGCGCGCCTGGGACAACGGCGTTGAGGATTGGGATCGCTGGTTTGCGGGCGCGCTGCAATCGCCGGCGTTGGCCGCTTATCAGGCCGAGCGTGAAGCGCTGTTCGCCGGCCGCCCGGTGCCGCCGCCGACGCCGGTGGATTTCCAGCTCGCGGCCCTCAGGCAGGCCGGTTTCAGCGAGGCGGGGACGGTGTGGCAGCTGCTGGACGACTATGTGATCGCAGGCTGGAAATAGCATGATCCGGCGGTTACTGCCCGGCCGTGAGGCCGGCTGGCTGCTGTTGCTGGCGGCGGCGCTGCCGCTGGCCCTGCTGGGCGCCACCCTGTCGGGGCCCGCGCCGATCGCGTGGCACGACGCCTGGCGCATCGTGCTTGGCGTCAGCGGCGGTGCGGCGACCGACGCCGATGTGTATCAGCGCATCATCTGGTCGCTGCGGATGCCGCGCGCGCTGTTGGCGGCGCTGGCCGGCGCCGGATTGGCGTTGGCGGGCACCGTGCTGCAGTCGCTGACCCGCAACCCGCTGGCCGATCCCTGGGTGCTGGGCATCTCCTCCGGCGCCGGCGTGGGGGCGGTAACGGTGCTGGTATTGGGGCTGGGCGGCGGCCTGTTGTCGGTGTCCGGCGGCGCGTTTATCGGCGCGCTGGGGGCGTTTGCGTTGGTGATGCTGCTGGCCGGGCGTTCGCTGCAGGGGGAGTCCACGCTGTTTATCCTGGCCGGGGTGGCGGTGACGCAGTTGCTCTCCGCGCTGACTTCGCTGATCACCCTCTGGCAGGCGGACGCCAACGCCACGCGCGGCGTGATGTTCTGGCTGCTGGGCTCGTTCAGCGACGCGCGCTGGCCGCAGGTCGGGCTGTGCGGGTTGGCGCTGGCGGCGGCGCTGCTGCTGTGTTGGCTGCGGGCGGGTGAGCTAGACGCGCTGGCGTTTGGCGGCGTGACCGCCGCTTCGCTGGGGGTAGCGGTGGCTCCGCTGAAGCTGCTGCTGTATGTGGTGACCACCGCGCTGACGGCGGCGATCGTCGCGTTCAGCGGCGCGGTGGGATTTATCGGGCTGACGGTGCCGCACGTCGCCCGGCGGCTGGTCGGCTCGCGGCATCGGCGGCTATTGCCGGCCAGCGCGCTGTGCGGCGCGCTGTTCGCCGTGGCGGCGGACACCCTGGCCAGAACGCTGTTTGCCCCGCGCGAGCTGCCGGTCGGCGTGCTGACGGCGCTGCTGGGGGTGCCGGTATTCCTGCTGTTGCTGTATCGGAAGGTCAATGCATGACGATTGAAAAAGCGCGATCCGGCCTGTGCGCCGAAGCGGTGAGCTGGCGAGCGGGCGAACGCACGGTGCTGGAAAATCTGGATTTCTGCGCCTTGCCCGGTGAGATCACCGGCGTGCTCGGCGTCAACGGCAGCGGTAAATCCACGTTGCTCAAGCTGCTGGCCGGGTTGCAGCCTGCCGCCGGGGGCCGCGTTTGGCTGGCAGGGCGCCAAATTACCGCGTTTTCCGGGCGGGAGCGCGCCAGGCGCATCGCTTTTCTTGAGCAATCCGCCCCCGGCGCCTTCGCGCTGCCGGTGAAAGAGGCGGTATTGTTGGGGCGCCTGGCCCATGTCGGCCGCTGGCGAGGTTTTGGTACCGAGGATCGCCGCCTCGCCGGGCAGGCGATGGAGCAAGTGGGCATCAGCCACCTGGCCGATCGCGATTGGCAGCGGCTGTCCGGCGGTGAACAACAGCGGGTGCATCTGGCGCGCGCGCTGGCGCAGCAGACGCCGTGGCTGCTGCTGGATGAGCCCGCCAACCATCTGGATATCGCCCATCAGCAGCAGTTTATGGCCTTGCTGCGGCGGCTGAAGCTCAGCGTGGTGGTGACGCTGCACGATCTGAATCTGGCGGCCTGTTATTGCGATCGGGTCGCGCTGCTGCAGCAGGGCGGGATCTGTGCGGCGGGCACGCCGCGGCAGGCGCTGACGCCGGAGCACATTCGCGCGGTGTACGGGGTGGAAGCCCGGCTGGCGGCGCCCGCCGGCTATGCGCCACCGCTGATCTACTATCCTGCGGCGGGATGAGCCGGTGGAAAGGGCACGTTTGGCCGATCACAATTTCGCCCCGCTGGCTAAAATAACTCCGGTTTTAGCGATTTTTTTGGGTTAGAATAACCCGATATGCGGTGAAAGGCATTTGCCGCTCAATGGGCAGTTAAGCGAGGCTATCATGTTGGAATTATTGAAAAGTCTGTTGTTTGCCGTGGTCATGGTGCCGGTGGTCATGGCGCTGATCCTCGGCCTGATCTACGGTTTTGGCGAAGTGTTCAACGTCTTCTCCAAAGTGGGCCGTTCGAAAGAAAACCGCACCCAGCACTGACCGTTCCCCATCTCGATACCCGCCGGCATCGCCCGGCGGGCATTCCTCAAGTTATCTCACGCTTTGCCGATAAACCGCATGACAAGCTTTCGCGCAACGTTATATTATTTTTTATATAACGAAGAGTGATAATGCACGTTAACTTGCGGAGAAAAACAATGAAACAGCAATGGACCAAATGGGTTGGCGGGATCGTGTTGGCATCGGGCCTGGTGGCACAGGCTTCGGCGGCGGAAAAGATCACCGTGTTCGCCGCCGCGTCGCTGACCAACGCGCTGCAGGACATCGCCACCCAGTATCAAAAAGGCAAGGACGTGCAGGTGGTTTCCTCCTTCGCGTCGTCCTCGACGCTGGCGCGCCAAATTGAGCAGGGCGCCCCGGCCGATCTGTTCATCTCCGCCGATCAACAGTGGATGGATTACGCCATCGACAAACAGCAGATGGTGAAAGACACCCGCTACACGCTGCTGGGCAACGAACTGGTGCTGATCGCCGCCAAGAGCGATAAGCAAGACAAGATCGCCATCGACAAGCAGACCGACTGGGCCAAGCTGCTCAACGGCGGCCGTCTGGCGGTGGGCGATCCGGATCACGTGCCGGCCGGCATCTACGCCAAAGAGGCGCTGGAACACCTGGGCGCCTGGAGCGCGCTGGAGCCGAAACTGGCGCGCGCCAACAACGTGCGCAGCGCGATGGCGCTGGTGGAGCGCGGTGAAGCGCCGCTCGGCATCGTCTACGGCTCCGACGCGGTCGCCAGCGACAAGGTGAAAGTGGTGGGTGTATTCCCGGAAGACAGCCACAAACCGGTTGAATATCCGATGGCGATGGTGAAAGATCGTCAAAATCCGACGGTCAGCGCTTTCTATACCTATCTGAAGGGCCCGGAAGCGGCCGCTATTTTTGAACATTATGGATTCACCCCGCGTAAATGATTCTGAGTGAGTACGAGTGGCAGGCGGTTGAGCTGAGCCTGAAAGTCTCCGGTTTGGCGGTGGTCTGCAGCCTGCCGTTCGGCATTCTGATGGCCTGGGTGTTGGTGCGTTGCCGCTTTCCCGGCAAGGCGCTGCTGGACGGCGTCATTCATCTTCCGCTGGTGCTGCCGCCGGTGGTGGTCGGCTATTTGCTGCTGATCGCCATGGGGCGGCGCGGCGTCATCGGCGAGTGGTTGTACGACTGGTTCGACTTCAGCTTTAGCTTTAGCTGGCGCGGCGCCGCGCTGGCATCGGCGGTGGTGGCGTTTCCATTGATGGTGCGCGCCATCCGGCTGGCGCTGGAGGCGGTAGATACCCGGCTGGAGCAGGCGGCGCGCACGCTGGGCGCCAACCCGTGGCGGGTGTTTTTCACCGTCACGCTGCCGCTGTCGCTGCCCGGCGTCATTGTCGGCGTGGTGCTGGCCTTCGCCCGCTCGCTGGGGGAGTTCGGCGCCACCATCACCTTTGTCTCCAACATTCCCGGTGAAACCCGCACCATTCCGCTGGCGATGTATACGCTGATCGAAACGCCGGGGGCGGAAGCCGCCGCCGCGCGGCTGTGCGCGATCGCCATCGTGCTGTCGCTGGCTTCGCTGATGGTGTCCGAATGGCTGGCCCGCTGGGGCCGCAAACGGATGGGGGTGTAAATGCTGGAGCTGGATTTCTCGCAGCAGCTGGGCGACCTTAATCTCAACGTCCGCGCCGATTTGCCGGCGCAGGGCATCACCGCGATTTTCGGCCTGTCCGGCGCGGGCAAAACTTCCCTGATCAACGCCATCGGTGGCCTGACCCGTTTGCAGCAGGGGCGCATCGCGCTCAATGGCCGCACGCTGGTGGATACCGCCGCGGGCCTTTGCCTGCCGCCGGAAAAGCGCCGTATCGGCTACGTGTTTCAGGATGCGCGGCTGTTCCCGCACTATCGGGTGCGCGGCAACCTGCAGTACGGCATGGCGGCCGGCATGCGCGCACAGTTCAACACCATCGTCGAGCTGCTGGGCATCGGGCCGTTGCTCAATCGGCTGCCGCTGACGCTCTCCGGCGGTGAAAAACAGCGGGTGGCGATCGGCCGTGCGCTGCTGACCGCGCCGGAACTGCTGCTGATGGACGAGCCGCTGGCCTCGCTCGATCTGCCGCGCAAACGCGAGCTGCTGCCGTATCTGGAGCGGTTGGCGCAGGACGTCAACATCCCCATCCTCTACGTCAGCCACAGCCTGGACGAGATCCTGCGCCTGGCCGAGCAGGTGATGGTGCTGGATCGCGGCGAGGTGCGCGCGTTCGGCGGGCTGGAAGCCGTTTGGGCCAGCAGCGCGCTGCGGCCGTGGCTGCAGCGTGAAGATCAGAGCAGCGTGCTGCGCGTCAGCGTGATTGAGCATCATCAACGTTATGCCATGACCGCGCTGGCGCTCGGCGATCAAAGGCTGTGGGTCAGCGGCATCGACGCCGAACTGGGCACCCAGCTGCGCATTCGCATCAACGCCGCCGATGTCTCGCTGGTGCTGCAACCGCCGGTCAACAGCAGCATTCGCAACGTGTTGCCGGCCAAGGTAAGCGAGTGTCTGGACGTGGACGGGCAGGTGGAAGTGAAGCTGGCGGTCGGGGAACACGTGCTGTGGGCGCGGATCACGCCCTGGGCGCGTGATGAACTGGCGATCCGCCCTGGGCAGTGGCTGTACGCGCAGGTGAAGAGCGTGTCTATCAGCCGCGAGAGCCGCTAAGACAGACCCTCCCGGCGGGAGGGCGAAAAAACTAGAGTACGCGGGTGCGGATCACCTCGGCGATGCCCGGCTGCAGGTTATCGGCGATCACCAGATCGGCGCGTTCCTTGATCGCATCATCGGCGTTGCCCATCGCCACGCCCAATCCGACCGCTTCCAGCATGCTGATGTCGTTGTAGTTGTCGCCGAACGCCACCACCTGATCCATGCTCAGCCCCTGCGACTCCACCCATTGGCGCAGGCGCTTGCCTTTGCTGTTGCCGCCTTTGGCGATATCCACCTGATCGTGCCAGGACCATTCGCACGCCAACCCCAGCTCTTTTTCCACCGTGTCGGCAAACTCGCGCAGCGCCGGAATATCGGCGTGCGAGGTGGCAAATTTCCAGATCGCCTGCGCGTCGTCGGCCGCCTGCGCCAGGCTGCCGACCTGCAGCAGCGTCGGGCGCTGCGCCGCCGGCAGGGTTTCGGCCCAGGCCAGCGAGCGGGTCACGTGGCCGCTTGGTTCCTGATACAGCATGGCGTCGTCGACGTACATCAGCCCGTGAATGTCGGTCTGTTTGAGCATCTGCAGCACCTGCCTGGCCTGATCTTTTGCCAGCGGATCGGCGGCCAGCACCTTCTTCTGCTGAAAATCATACAGATAGGTGCCGTTGCAGCAGATGGCCGGGGTGTCTATCTGCAGCGCCTGGTAGAACGGATGGATGGCGACGTGGTGGCGGCCGGTGACCACCACCACCTGGATGCCGGCGGCGCGCGCCTGCGCCAGCGCTTCCAGCGACTGCGGTAAGATGCGTTTTTGGTTGTCCAGCAGGGTGCCGTCAAGATCGAGTGCGATGACGCGGTAGCTCATAGGGTTCTCGTTATCGTTAGCCATAAAATTAATCCGATGGTACACCGGATAGCCAACGGAGAAAACCGCGTGAGCTTCCGGTGCTAAGCGGGGTTGCCATGCGACGGATGTGCGGTAAGCTAGGGGCAATCGAACGGCCTGAAACCGGTTCCTCTTTTACCCTTTGCAAGGAGAACACATGAAGCAAATCGTTTATGTCGCCAGCCCGGAGAGCCAGCAGATCCACGTTTGGCAGTTGGATGACGCCGGCGCGCTGGCGCTGCTGCAAACCGTTGACGTGCCGGGCCAGGTGCAGCCGATGACCCTTCATCCGGACAAGACCCACCTGTACGTCGGCGTGCGTCCGGCGTTCGGCATCGTCAGCTACCGCATCGAGGCGGACGGCACGCTGCAGCAGGCCGGCATGGCGCCGCTGCCGGGCAGCCCGACCCATATCTCCACCGATTTGCAGGGGCGTTACCTGTTCTCCGCCTCCTACAGCGGCAACAGCGCCAGCATCAGCCCGATCGGCCACGACGGCGTGGTGACGGCGCCTATTCAGCAGATCGACGGCCTGACCGCGCCGCACTCGGCGAACATCGATCCGACCAACCAGCTGGTGCTGGTGCCTTGCCTGAAAGAAGACCGCATCCGCCTGTTCAACCTGAGCCTGGCGGGCCAGCTGACGCCGCACGCGCAGGAAGCGGTGGCGACCGCCGCCGGCGCCGGCCCGCGTCATATGGCGTTCCACCACAACGACAAGTTCGCCTACTGCGTCAATGAGCTGGACGGCACGGTGGACGTGCTGGCCATCTCGGAAAACGGCGGCAAATACACCGTCACGCAGACGCTGGACATCATGCCGGCCGACTTCGACGGCACCCGCTGGGCGGCGGACATCCATATCACGCCGAACGGCCGCTTCCTGTACACCAGCGACCGCACCGCCAGCATTCTGACCATCTTCAGCGTTTCCGCAGACGGCGGCACGCTGAGCGTGGTCGGCTATCATCCGACCGAAGCGCAGCCGCGCGGTTTCAACATCGATCACAGCGGCCGTTTCGTGATTTCGTCCGGCCAGAAATCCGATCACATCGCGGTGCATGAAATTGACCAGGCCAGCGGTAAGCTGACCACGCTGGCGCGTTATCCGGTGGGCAAAGGCCCGATGTGGGTGAGCGTGCTGGCGAAGTAATTCGGCGGTCAGACGAGTATGGAAAAAGCGCGATTCGGTGGAATCGCGCTTTTTTATTGGCGGGGGATCAGTTGAACGTCACCGTCAGCGTGGCGCTGCCGAGGCTGTGGAAATGGACGTTAAAGCCCACCAGCGCGCCGCTGGAACCCTCATCCACCTCGATGCGCTCCACGTCCAGCGCATGCACGGTGAACTGGTAGCGGTGGCTTTCGCCACTCGGCGGCGCCGCGCCGCCGTAGCCGGCTGAGCCGAAGTCGGTGCGGGTCTGCAGCGCGCCGGCGGGCAGCGGCGCTTTGCCGGAGCCCGCGCCCTGCGGCAGCTCGCGCACGTCGGCGGGAATGTTGGCCACGATCCAGTGCCACCAGCCGGAGCCGGTCGGGGCATCGGGATCGTAAACGGCGATCACGAAGCTTTTGGTGCCGGCCGGCACGCCGTCCCAGGCCAGGTGGGGCGACAGGTTATCACCGTGATAGCCCATGCCGTTGAAAACCTGCTGCTGCGGCAGTTTGCCGCCGTCCTGCAGATCGTTGCTGTACAAACGAAAAGCCATAGTGACTCCCAGTTGTCGGTAAACGCGAATCCTTAAGCTAGATCGTTTCGTCGTGACAATACAAGCGGGATTGCCATTCGCCAACGGCGGCGCGGATCGGTTACCATGGCCGCATCTTCCTTCCTACAGACCGCCGGATAGCCAAACAACGCCACCATGATCTCACTGAAAAAACGCACGCCGTGGTTCGGCTGGCTGCGCCGTTGGGCCAAAGGCATCAAGCGCGATATTTACGCGCTGTGGCTGGCCGCCCGTGATAAGCGCACCCCGTGGTACGCCAAACTGATCGCGCTGCTGGTGGCCGGCTATGCGATCTCGCCGATCGATCTGATCCCGGACTTCATTCCGGTGCTGGGCTATCTGGACGACGTGATTATCGTACCGTTGGGCATCATGCTGGCGGTGCGCCTGATCCCCAAGCCGCTGATGGCCGAGCTGCGCGAGAAGGCGCAAAAGCGCGTCGATAACCCCACCGGCCGCA
This sequence comes from Serratia sarumanii, assembly GCF_029962605.1. Taxonomy (NCBI): domain Bacteria; kingdom Pseudomonadati; phylum Pseudomonadota; class Gammaproteobacteria; order Enterobacterales; family Yersiniaceae; genus Serratia; species Serratia sarumanii. The sequence continues at coordinate 1,294,888 of NZ_CP124750.1, forward strand.
TGGCGGCGGTGATGATCATTTTACTCTGGCTGCTGTGTCTGGGATTGCTGGCCCGCTATCTGGACCAGCATTGGTAAGCCATTAACGCGCGGCGGCGGCCACGGCGGCGGTCAGGCGGCTGAGCTGTTCCGCTTCGATGATGTAAGGCGGCATCAGGTAAATCAGCTTGCCGAACGGCCGGATCCACACCCCGCGTTCGACGAACCCGCGCTGCAGCTCGGCGACGTCCACCGGTTCGCGCATCTCCACCACCCCAATCGCGCCCAGCACCCGCACGTCCGCCACCTTCGGCAGCGCCGCGAGCGGCAGCAGCTCCTGCTTCAGCTGGGCTTCGATGGCGCTCACCTGCGCCTGCCAGCGATTTTCCGCCAGCAGCGCCAGGCTGGCGTCCGCCACCGCGCAGGCCAGCGGGTTGCCCATAAAGGTAGGGCCGTGCATAAAGCAGCCGGCCGCGCCGTTGCTGATGGTCTCCGCCACGTGGCGGGTGGTCAGGGTGGCGGACAGCGTCATGTAGCCGCCGGTCAGCGCCTTGCCCAGGCAGAGAATGTCCGGCACCACCTGTGCGTGCTCGCAGGCGAACAGCTTGCCGGTGCGGCCGAAGCCGGTGGCGATCTCGTCGGCGATCAGCAGCACCTGATGGCGATCGCACAGCTCGCGCACCCGCTTGAGGTAGCTTGGGTGGTAGATGCGCATGCCGCCGGCGCCTTGCACCACCGGTTCCAGGATCACCGCCGCCACTTCACCGGCGTGCTGCTCCAGCAGCGCGGCGAACGGCGCGATGTCCTCTTCGCGCCATTCCTCGTCGAAGCGGCACTGCGGCGCGGTGGCGAACAGGTGCGGCGCCAGATAGCCCTGATAGAGGCTGTGCATCGAGTTGTCCGGATCGCAGACCGACATCGCGCCGAAGGTATCGCCGTGATAGCCGTGGCGCAGCGTCAGGATGCGCTGCCGCCGCTCGCCGCGCGCCTGCCAATACTGCAGCGCCATCTTCAGCGACACTTCCACCGCCACCGAACCGGAATCTGCCAGGAACACGCACTGCAGCGCTTCCGGCGTCATCTCCACCAGCCGACGGCACAGCGAGATGGCGGACGGATGGGTAATACCGCCGAACATCACGTGCGACATCTTCTCCAGCTGCTGGCTGGCGGCCTGATTCAGGCGAGGATGGTTGTAACCGTGGATCGCCGCCCACCAGGAGGACATGCCGTCTACCAGACGCCGGCCGTCCGCCAGCTGCAGCTCGACGCCGCTGGCCGACTCGATCGGGTAACAGGGTAACGGGCGGCTCATGGAGGTGTAGGGGTGCCAGATATGACGTTGGTCAAACGCCAGGTCGGAAGCGGTGATAGACATACTTGTAAACCAAATTGAATTAAGATTGGTTGACAGTATATCCACAATATTTAAACTGGCGACACTTTTTCGTTTTGGAGACGCCATGATGACCGATCGCATTCACTGGACAGTAGGGCAAGCCCAGGCCCTGTTTGATAAACCGCTGCTTGAACTGCTGTTCGAAGCGCAAACCATACACCGCCAGCACTTTGACCCGCGTCAGGTGCAGGTCAGCACGCTGCTGTCGATCAAGACCGGCGCTTGCCCGGAAGACTGCAAATACTGCCCGCAAAGCTCGCGCTACAAGACCGGCCTGGAGGCGGAGCGGTTGATGCAGGTCGAGCAGGTGCTGGAATCGGCACGCAAGGCCAAAGCGAACGGCTCGACCCGTTTTTGCATGGGCGCGGCGTGGAAGAACCCGCACGAGCGCGATATGCCTTATCTGCAGCAGATGGTGCAGGGCGTGAAAGCGATGGGCATGGAAACCTGCATGACGCTGGGCACGCTGGATGGCACTCAGGCCGAGCGGCTGGCGGAGGCCGGGCTGGATTACTACAACCATAACCTCGACACCTCGCCGGAGTTCTACGGCAGCATCATCACCACCCGCAGCTACCAGGAACGCCTGGATACGCTCGACAAAGTGCGCGACGCCGGCATTAAAGTGTGCTCCGGCGGCATCGTCGGGCTGGGAGAAACAGTGCGTGACCGCGCCGGGCTGCTGGTGCAGCTGGCCAATCTGCCGAAGCCGCCGGAGAGCGTGCCGATCAACATGTTGGTGAAGGTGAAAGGCACGCCGCTGGCGGATAACGACGACGTCGATCCGTTCGATTTCATCCGCACCATCGCGGTGGCGCGCATCATGATGCCGTCTTCTTATGTCCGCCTTTCCGCCGGCCGTGAACAGATGAACGAACAGACGCAGGCGATGTGCTTTATGGCCGGCGCCAACTCGATCTTCTACGGCTGCAAGCTGCTGACCACGCCGAACCCGGAAGAAGACAAAGACCTGCAGCTGTTCCGCAAGCTGGGGCTGAACCCGCAGCAGACCGCCACCGAACACGGCGACAACCAGCAACAGCAGGCGCTGGCTAAGCAACTGCTGACCGCCGATACCGCCGAGTTTTACAACGCGGCGCTGTGATGAGCTGGCAACAACGCATTGAGCAGGCGCTGGCAGAGCGGCGCCTCAACGCCGCCTACCGTCGGCGACAGACCACCGAGGGCGGCAATGGCCGCCAGATTCGGCTCGGCGATCGTCTCTACCTGAATTTCTCCGGCAACGACTACCTGGGGCTGAGCCAGGACGCGCGGGTGATCGCCGCCTGGCAGCAGGGCGCGCAGCGCTACGGCGTCGGCAGCGGCGGTTCCGGCCACGTCACCGGCTTTAGCGCGGCGCATCAGGCGCTGGAGGAGCAACTGGCGGCGTGGCTCGGCTATCCGCGCGCGCTGCTGTTCATCTCCGGTTACGCCGCCAACCAGGCGGTGCTGGCGGCGTTGATGCAAAAGGGCGATCGCATTTTGGCCGATCGCCTCAGCCACGCCTCGCTGCTGGAGGCGGCGGCGCAATCGCCGGCCGAGCTGCGCCGCTTCCAGCACAATCAGCCGCAGGCGCTGGCGGATCTGTTGGCCAAACCCTGCGACGGGCAGCGGCTGGCGGTGACCGAAGGGGTGTTCAGCATGGACGGCGACGGCGCACCGTTGGCGGAACTGCATCGCCTAACCCGCGCGGCGGGCGCCTGGCTGATGGTGGACGATGCCCACGGCGTCGGCGTGCGCGGCGAGCAAGGCCGCGGCAGCTGCTGGCAGCAGGACGTGCGCCCTGAACTGCTGGTGGCGACCTTCGGCAAGGCGTTCGGCGTCAGCGGCGCGGCGGTGCTGTGCGATGAGGCGACCGCCGAGTATCTGCTGCAGTTCGCCCGCCATCTGATTTACAGCACCGCGATGCCGCCGGCGCAGGCCTGCGCACTGCAGGCGGCGCTGGCCTGCATTCGAGAGGGCGATGAACTACGCGCCCGGCTGCGGGACAACATCCGCCGTTTCCGCCAGGGCGCCGCGCCGCTGGCGCTGACCCTGACGGACTCCGACACCGCCATCCAGCCGCTGCTGGTGGGGGACAATCAACGCGCGCTCGATCTGGCGACCCGCCTGCGCGAGCGCGGGCTGTGGGTGAGCGCCATCCGCCCGCCGACGGTACCGCCGGGCGGCGCGCGGCTGCGCATCACCCTGACGGCGGCGCATCAGCCGCAGGACATCGATCGCCTGCTGGAGGTATTGCATGACGTCAGCCAATGACGCGGTGAACAAACAGGCGGTCGCTTCGGCCTTCAGCCGCGCCGCCGGCAGCTACGACGCCGCCGCCGCGCTGCAGCGTGACGTTGGCGAGCGCTTACTGGGGATGGGGAGTGCCCATCCGGGTGAACGGCTGCTGGATGCCGGCTGCGGCACCGGCTATTTCAGCCGCCTGTGGCGCGAGCGCGGCAAGCAGGTGACCGCGCTCGATCTGGCGCCGGGCATGCTGGATGTCGCCCGTCAACGGCAGGCGGCGCACCATTATTTGCTGGGCGATATCGAACAGGTGCCGTTGCCCGATGCGGCGATGGACATCTGTTTCAGCAGCCTGGTGGTGCAGTGGTGCAGCGATCTGCCCGCCGCGTTGGCGGAGCTGTACCGCGTGACCCGCCCCGGCGGCGCGATCCTGTTTTCCACGCTGGCGGCGGGCTCGCTGCAGGAACTGGGGGATGCCTGGCAACAGGTGGACGGCGAGCGCCACGTGAACGCCTTTCTGCCGCTGGCGCAGATCCGCGCCGCCTGTGCTGGCTATCGACACGAGCTGGTCACGGAGTTGCGCACCCTGAACTATCCGGACGTGATGACGCTGATGCGTTCGCTCAAGGGCATCGGGGCCACGCATCTGCATCAGGGGCGCGAGGGCGGCCTGATGTCGCGCGGCCGTCTCGCCGCGCTGCAGGCGGCTTACCCGTGCCGGCGGGGGCAGTTCCCGCTCAGCTATCATCTGGCTTATGGAGTGATTTATCGTGATTAAACGTTGGTTCGTAACCGGCACCGACACCGAAGTGGGGAAAACCGTCGCCAGCAGCGCCTTGCTGCAGGCCGCCAACCGGGCGGGCTACCGCAGCGCCGGGTATAAGCCGGTGGCTTCCGGCAGCGAGATGACCGCCGAGGGACTGCGCAACGGCGACGCGCTGGCGCTGCAGGCCAACAGCGGCGTGGCGCTCAGCTACGATGAAGTGAACCCTTACGCTTTTGCCGAACCCACCTCGCCGCATATCGTCAGCGCCGATGAAGGCCAGCCGATCGACGCGGCGCGGCTGTCTGACGGCCTGCGCCGGCTGGAGCAGCGCGCCGACTGGGTGCTGGTCGAGGGCGCGGGCGGGTGGTTTACCCCGCTATCGGCGGAGTACACCTTCGCCGACTGGGTGCAGCAGGAGCAACTGCCGGTGATCCTGGTGGTGGGCATCAAACTGGGTTGCATCAACCACGCGGTGCTGACGGCGCAGGCGGTGCAGCAGGCCGGGCTGACGCTGGCCGGTTGGATCGCCAACGACGTGGCGCCGCCGGGGCGAAGGCATCAGGAATACCTGGCCACGCTGCGCCGCATGCTGCCGGCGCCGCTGCTGGGCGAAATCCCGCACCTGCCGCAGGCCGAACGGGCGCCGCTGGGGCAGTATCTGGATATCAGCCTGCTATAAACTCTCAATGAGGGGGGCTTCTCTCCCTCATCCTTCTTCTTGCCCTGCCAACCCGGCGCCGATCAGCGCCTCATCCAGCTGCGCCAGCGCGCCGTGCGCCACCGTGCGCCCGCTATCCAACAGGCAGAAGCGATCCGCCACCCGGCGCACGAACGGCAGCTGATGCTCCACCAGTAAAATGGTCATGCCCAGTTCGCGGTTGAGCCGGCGGATCACGTTGCCGATGTCGGCGGCGATCGAGGGCGGTACACCCGCCGTCGGTTCGTCGAGGATCAGCAGAGCCGGCTCCTGGGCCAGCGCCCGACCGATCGCCAGCTGGCGCTGAGCGCCCACGCACAGATCGCCGGCGCGGCGCGCGCGCATCTGGCGCAAATGGGGAAACAGGCTGTAGATCAGCGGCGGAATACGGCGAGGGGCGCCGCGCCCGGCCATTTGCGCCACCTGCAGATTCTCCTCCACGCTCAACTGCGAGAAGAGCTGCCGCCCTTGGGGTACGTGGCTGATGCCCAGCGCGGCGCGGCGCTCCATCGGCTGCAGCAGCAGGTTTTGCGGCGGCTGATCCGCCGGCTGCCAGGTCATGCTGCCGCTCACCACCGGCACATGCCCCATGATGCAGTTGACCAGCGTGGTCTTGCCCACCCCGTTGCGCCCGAGCAGGACGGTGCACTGGCCGCGCGGCAGCTCCAGGTTGATGTCCCACAGGGTGTGGTTCTGCCCGTAAAATTGATTGACCGATCTCAGGCTCAGCATTTGGCATTCTCCTCATAGACGCTCGTTTCACTCGTTGGCGGGGGCTGCAAAGGCCGCATGAGCGGCGAATTTCCCGAGTGTGGCAATGTCTGGAACAAAATGCCGTCCGTCCGAGGAGCCAGAGCCAGGTCTGCGGTGGACGGAATGACAGTCAATATGTCGTTAAAAACGACGCTTGTGACGACTTGGTGTCGTTCTTGCGTTTTTACGGGCGATAACGCCGCGGCGGTGAAACTTCGCGGCCGGCAGCGCATCATGCTGCCGCACCGCATTTATACGCAGGAAGACAAAGCAACTCCCAGGCCAATTTTTGCCGCCGGGTGAAAACGGGGGATTGTTATCGCCTTGTTAACCGCACGTCAGGCCTGACGCGCGCTGCCGTGACGGCCTGAAAATACGCGGGCAAGTTAACCCGGACGTTTTTTGCACTCTTGTGGTGCTGTTCGGTGTGGGCATGGTGCAAGGCATTGCGCCGCCGTCAAGAGCGATCCACGTGAAAGGAGCCAATGCGATTTTGGCAATGGGGATTTTTAGTATTAATCGGCATAAACAAAGCGATATTTTTATGAAAAAATAACTAAAAAAGGCATTTTGGCCAGTGTAAAGGGCGAAAAGCTTTCTTTCTGTAACTCCCGCCCCGGGCGGGGCGGTGAGAGTTATCCACTATTCCTGTGGATAACCTTGTGTATTAGATTTAGAAAAACGCTGTAAAGCGAGAGCGGACGCGGGTTCTGTTCGCTTTGCCCGCATTCTCGTCTTTTTATTAAAGTAATTAATTATCAATAATTTAATTAAAATCAAGACGCGAGGGTATTGATCAGGTCTCTATGTATGATTTTTCGACGCGGTGCTATCAATAAGTTAATTCGCGGCAAGTTCTGGGGATAAATCTGTTATTGACAATAAAAATGTCACCGGACTGTAACGCCACGGTGCAACGGCGTTGCCGCGGCATCGGGCGCAGCGACGAATCCGCTTGAAGCTGGTTTTATATCCAGTATCATGGGCACTGGCGCAAATCGCCGACACTTTCCATAATTAGGGGCCATGCCCGGCGCAGAGTCGGCTGGCCGCCTGAGCGCGCGCATCTCCACAGGGTAGCCGAGCAATGAGTAAACTTTTCAAACTGCATTCAGAGTTCAAACCGGCCGGCGATCAGCCGGAAGCCATCCGCAAGCTGGAAGAGGGGCTGGAAGACGGCCTGGCGCACCAGACGTTGCTGGGGGTCACCGGTTCGGGCAAGACATTCACCATCGCCAACGTGATAGCCGATCTGAATCGGCCGACCATGGTGCTGGCGCCGAACAAGACGCTGGCGGCGCAGCTGTACGGCGAGATGAAAGAGTTTTTCCCGGAGAATGCGGTGGAATACTTCGTCTCCTACTACGACTACTACCAGCCGGAAGCCTACGTGCCCAGCTCCGATACCTTCATTGAAAAAGACGCTTCGGTGAACGAGCACATCGAGCAGATGCGCCTTTCCGCCACCAAGGCGCTGCTGGAGCGGCGCGACGTGGTGGTGGTGGCGTCGGTGTCGGCGATCTACGGCCTGGGCGATCCGGATCTTTACCTGAAGATGATGCTGCACCTGACCCAGGGGATGATCATCGATCAGCGATCCATTTTGCGCCGCCTGGCGGAGCTGCAATATTCCCGCAACGATCAGGCCTTCCAGCGCGCTACCTTCCGCGTGCGCGGCGAGGTGATCGACATTTACCCGGCGGAGTCGGACGAGCTGGCGCTGCGCGTCGAGCTGTTCGACGAAGAAGTGGAGCGGCTGTCGCTGTTCGATCCGCTGACCGGGCAGATCGAGCAGGTGGTGCCGCGCTTTACCATCTACCCGAAATCGCACTACGTGACGCCGCGCGAGCGGATCATGCAAGCGATGGAAGAGATCAAGGTCGATCTGGCGGACCGCCGCAAGGTGCTGCTGGCCAACAACAAGCTGCTGGAAGAGCAGCGCCTGACGCAGCGCACCCAGTTCGATCTGGAGATGATGAACGAGCTGGGCTACTGCTCGGGCATCGAAAACTACTCGCGCTACCTGTCCGGGCGCGCCGAGGGCGAGCCGCCGCCGACGCTGTTCGACTACCTGCCGGCGGACGGCCTGCTGGTGGTCGACGAATCCCACGTCACCATTCCGCAGATCGGCGCGATGTTCAAGGGCGACCGCGCGCGCAAGGAAACGCTGGTGGAGTACGGCTTCCGCCTGCCGTCGGCGCTGGACAACCGCCCGCTGCGCTTCGAGGAGTTCGAGGCGCTGGCGCCGCAGACCATCTATGTCTCCGCGACGCCGGGCAAATACGAGCTGGAGAAATCCGGCGGCGATCTGATCGATCAGGTGGTGCGGCCGACCGGGCTGCTGGATCCGATCGTGGAGGTGCGGCCGGTCGCCACCCAGGTGGACGATCTGCTCTCCGAGATCCGCAAGCGAGCGGCGATCAACGAGCGCGTGCTGGTGACCACCCTGACCAAACGCATGGCGGAAGACCTGACCGAATACCTGGAAGAGCATGGCGAGCGCGTGCGGTACCTGCACTCGGACATCGATACCGTGGAACGGGTCGAAATCATCCGTGACCTGCGTCTGGGCGAGTTCGACGTGCTGGTGGGCATCAACCTGCTGCGTGAGGGGCTCGACATGCCTGAGGTGTCGCTGGTGGCGATTCTGGACGCCGACAAGGAAGGTTTCCTGCGTTCCGAGCGTTCGCTGATCCAGACCATCGGACGCGCGGCGCGTAACCTGAACGGCAAGGCGATCCTGTATGGCGATCGCATCACCGATTCGATGGCCAAGGCGATCGGTGAAACCGAGCGGCGCCGCGCCAAGCAGCAGGCCTACAACGAAGCCAACGGCATCGTGCCGCAGGGGCTGAACAAGAAGATCGGCGACATTCTGCAGATCGGCCAGCCGGTCAACCGCGCCAAGAGCAAAGGCAAGGGCAAGGCGGCGGACGGCGGCGCTTCGCTGCAGAACCTTACGCCGAAAGCGCTGGATCAGAAAATCCGCGATCTGGAAGCGCAAATGTACACCCACGCGCAAAACCTGGAGTTCGAGCAGGCGGCTGCGCTGCGCGACCAGATCCACCAGCTGCGCGAGCAGTTTATTGCGATTTCCTGACCGTTGGATGGCGCCCGCGCGGCGGGCGTCGAAATTCCTTGTCGGCCGCGTCAAAGCTGTTAAGGTGTGCGGCCCGATTTGACCACGAAGAGTACCGAACATGAGCCAACACCAGTCCAAAGACCCGCTGCACGGCGTGACGCTGGAGCAACTGCTGAATAAGCTGGTGGATCACTACGGTTGGTCCGAGCTGGGCGCACGCATTCGCATCAACTGCTTCCGCAGCGATCCGAGCATCAAGTCCAGCCTGAAGTTTTTGCGTCGCACGCCCTGGGCGCGCAAAGAGGTGGAAGATCTGTATATCGATATGGTCAGCCATCCCGCCCCAGCCAGCGATAATCCCTGGCTGCGCGGGCGAGACGGTTAAATTCGGTCAGCGGCGGGCGGCCAGCGCCACCAGCGCCAGATCCAGCGCCTGGCGCAGCAGCTGGCGATCGTGTCTGTAGGGGATGTCGCTCGCTTCCAGCGGCTGTTGAATCACCACCCGATCCTGCACTTCACTGGCGTCTACCGCCGGGCCGACGATCAGCGCATCGATCATCCGGCGGCCAATCTTCTCTTCCATCAGCGTCAGCTTATCCTGTAGCGACAGCGCCGCGGCGGCCACGCTCAGCTCGCGGCCGAGGTTGCCGATATAGATCATGCTGGCGCTGCTGCGGCGCAGCGCCTGGGTGAGATCGTCCAGCAGCAGCAGCGGCATCAGGCTGGTGAGGAAACTGCCCGGCCCGATCAGGATCACGTCGGCCTGCGCGATGGCGTCCAGCGCTTCGCGCGTGGCGCTGACCGGCGGCGACAGCATCAGCTCCTGCGGCATATGGGCCAGCTGATCGACATTCACTTCACCGTAAACGTGATTGCCTTCGTGATCGTGCGCCATCAAATCCACCGGCTGTTCCGACATCGGGATCAGCGCCGCGTCCACCTTCAGCAGGCTGCGCACCAGGTTGATCGCTTCCAGCGGGCGCACGCTCAGGTGATCCAGCGCTTTCAGCATCAGGTTGCCGAGGTTGTGGCCGGCCAGTTCGCCGTTGCCGCTGAAGCGGTATTCGAACATCGCCGAGGCGACGCTCGGTTCGGTGATCAGCTGGTTGAGACAGTTACGGGTATCGCCCCAGGCAATGCCGCCTTCCGAACGGCGGATGCGGCCGGTGGAACCGCCGTTGTCGGTGGTGGTGACGATGCCGGTCAGGCGGGAGCCTAAGGACGACAGGGCCGACATCACACGGCCCAGGCCGTGTCCGCCGCCTAACGCCACCACGCGGTCGAGATCGGCCAGGGTACGATTACGCATAAATTTCCTTACAAAGGGGCTGAACTGCCCGCATAAGGTAACGGATCCGGCATAAAAACGCGATATACCCGTCATCCTTGAAGTTGCCTCTGTGTTGGCTGCATTTAGTTACGTGGCCCGTCCATGGGCCACGCCCCTTCAGGGCCGCTGCAAGCAGCGTTCAAATCTGCTCCCGGCAGATTTGTCACCCCAGTCACTTACCTAAGTAAGCTCCTGGGGACTGATGAGCCTCGTCCTGAGGCCCCCCCTTCGGGCCAGCGCAAGCGCTGTTCAAATCGGTTCCCGACCGATTTGTCCCGCTCTTGCCGTCGGGAGGCAACTCCAATTATTTAGGGCATAAAGAGTGTCATTTGCGTGATTCCGGTCAATTCGTCCGCGCAAGTGATGTTTATCATGGTTTACCAGAATACGCGGCGTCTAAAAACGCTGTATAGACAATTATATAGCGAATTTACGCGTTGGCTATCGTTGCCGATTAGCGCTAGAATTCTGCTGAAAACCACGGTTTCGTTCCGGCTACTCAAGGTAGCGGGAAGAGAAATCAAACTCCTAGCCCCTGCGCCTACGTTGTTCATCCGGAACGATATGGCGCCTGGGCCGTGGCGAAGTCAGCCACCAGGGTGCAGAGGGGAAACGCTCGCATCTCCCGACTTTGGAAAGGTGTTATGGTGCCGCAACTCATTGATGCTTATGAGCGCAAGTTCTATTACCTGCGCTTGTCGATCACCGACGTGTGCAACTTTCGTTGCACCTATTGTCTGCCCGACGGCTACAAGCCGAGCGGCAGCCCGAAAAGCTTCCTGTCGCTGGATGAAATCCGCCGCGTCAGCCGCGCGTTCGCCGAACTGGGCACCGAAAAGGTGCGCCTGACCGGCGGCGAGCCTTCGCTGCGCCGCGATTTTACCGAGATCATCGCCGCCGTGCGGGAAAACCCGGCCATCCGTACCCTGGCGGTCACCACCAACGGCTACCGTCTGGCGCGCGACGTCGCCGCCTGGCGTGACGCCGGTCTGACGGCGATCAACGTCAGCATCGACAGCCTGGATCCCCGCCAGTTTCACGCCATCACCGGCCAGGACAAGTTCCGCCAGGTGATGGACGGCATCGACGCCGCCTTCAGCGCCGGTTTCAGCAAGGTCAAGGTCAACGCAGTGCTGATGCGCGACGTTAACCACCAGCAGCTCGGCGCCTTTCTCGCCTGGATCAAGGACCGGCCTATCCAGCTGCGCTTTATCGAACTGATGGAAACCGGCGAGGGCGGCGAGCTGTTTCGCAAACACCACGTTTCCGGCGAAGTGATTCGCCTGCAGTTGGAGCAGCAGGGCTGGCAGCGCCAGGCACGCGGCCGCAGCGACGGCCCGGCGCAGGTGTTCAGCCACCCGGACTACCAGGGCGAGGTGGGGCTTATCATGCCGTATGAAAAAGACTTCTGCGCCAGCTGTAACCGGCTGCGCGTTTCTTCCATCGGCAATCTGCACCTGTGCCTGTTCGGCGAGCAGGGGGTGCCCCTGCGCGATCTGCTGGCCGAGGACGGCCAGCTCGACGCGCTGAAGGCGCGCATCCAGAGCGGGCTGCTGAGCAAGAAGCAGACCCATTTCCTGCATCAGGGCAACAGCGGGATCACCCAGAACCTGTCGTTTATCGGCGGCTGACAGCCAATAGGAGCCTATTGAACCATGAGCCATGCGAGCAGCGAGTTTATTGCGGCGCATATCGCCATCCTGACCGTCTCCGACAGCCGCGGCGCGGCGGAAGACACCTCCGGCCACTATCTGCAGGAAGCGGCGCAGGAAGCCGGCCATCAGGTGGTGGATCGCGCCATCGTCAAAGATGACATTTACCAGATCCGCGCGCGGGTTTCCGCCTGGATCGCCGATGACAACGTGCAGGCGGTGCTGATCACCGGCGGCACCGGTTTTACCGCCCGCGACAACACGCCGGAAGCGCTGCTGCCGCTGTTCGACAGAGAGGTGGAAGGGTTCGGTGAACTGTTCCGCATGGTGTCGTACGAAGAGATCGGCACCGCGACGATCCAGTCGCGCGCGCTGGCCGGCCTGGCCAACCGCACGGTGATCTTCGCCATGCCGGGCTCCACCCGCGCCTGCCGCACCGCCTGGGAGCGGATTATCGAAGAGCAGTTGGACGCGCGCCATCGCCCGTGCAACTTCCAGCCCCACTTGAAGAAGCCCTGAGTCATGACACAGCTAACCCACATTAACGCCGCCGGCGAAGCCCATATGGTTGACGTTTCCGCCAAGGCCGAAACGGTGCGTGAAGCGCGCGCCGAAGCCTTCGTCGAGATGCTGCCCGCCACGCTGGCGATGATCGTCGACGGCAGCCATCACAAGGGCGACGTGTTCGCCACGGCGCGCATCGCCGGCATTCAGGCGGCCAAACGCACCTGGGAGCTGATCCCGCTGTGCCACCCGCTGATGCTGAGCAAGGTCGAAGTGCAGCTGGAGGCGCAAACGCAGCACAGCCGGGTGCGCATCGAAACCTGCTGCCGGCTGACCGGCAAAACCGGCGTCGAGATGGAGGCGCTGACCGCCGCCTCGGTGGCGGCATTGACCATTTATGACATGTGCAAAGCGGTACAGAAAGACATGGTGATCGGCCCGGTGCGCCTGCTGGCGAAAAGCGGCGGCAAATCCGGCGATTTTAAGGTGAACGTATGATCGATATTCTTTTCTTCGCGCAGGTGCGCGAACTGGTGGGCACCGGCGGCCTGTCGATGCCGGCGGATTACCCGACCGTCGAGGCGTTGCGCCAGGCGCTGTGCGCGCGCGGCGATCGTTGGGCGCTGGCGCTGGAGTCCGGCAAGCTGTTGGCGGCGGTCAATCAGTCGCTGGTGGCGGCGGACCATCCGCTGCGCGCCGGCGATGAAGTGGCCTTCTTCCCGCCGGTCACCGGGGGGTAAGCATGGAAAATACCCGCATTCGCGTGGGCGAAGCGCCGTTCAACGTCGGCGACGAGTACCAGTGGCTGGCGCAGTGCGACGCCGATGGCGCGGTGGTGACCTTCACCGGCAAGGTGCGCAACCATAATCTGGGTGACGACGTCAGCGCGCTGACGCTGGAACACTATCCCGGCATGACCGAGAAGGCGCTGGCGGAGATCGTGGCCGAGGCGCGCAGCCGTTGGCCGCTGCAGCGGGTGACGGTGATCCACCGCGTCGGCGCGCTGTATCCCGGCGACGAGATCGTGTTCGTCGGCGTGACCGGCGCGCACCGCAGCATGGCGTTCGCCGCCAGCGAGTTCATCATGGACTACCTGAAGACCCGCGCGCCGTTCTGGAAGCGCGAAGCCACCGGCCAGGGCGATCGTTGGGTGGACGCTCGCGACAGCGATCGCGAGGCCGCGCAGCGCTGGCACGACGCGGCTAAATAACGCGTCAACAGCGGAAACAAATCAAGACCTTTGCCGCTTTCGCCCGGCATATTCTGTGGTACGCTTATAGCAGGCGAAGCCCCGTTCGCGGGGCTTCGGAATCTTGTTTACAACGCAAAAGGTAACCGTCATGGACCGATATCCACGCTCTAATGGTTCAATCGTCGAACGTGCCAACAGCGGCATTCAGGCCTACATGGCGCAGGTTTACGGCTGGATGACCTGCGGTCTGCTGCTGACGGCGTTCGTTTCCTGGTATGCGGCCAACACGCCCGCGATCCTCAACTTCATCTTCTCCAGCCAGATCACCTTCTTCGGCCTGATCATCGCTCAACTGGCGCTGGTGTTCGTGATCTCCGGCATGGTCAACCGCCTGAGCGGCGCGGTGGCCACTTCGCTGTTCATGCTGTACTCGGCGCTGACCGGGCTGACGCTGTCGAGCATCTTCATTGCCTACACCTACAGCTCGATCGCCAGCACCTTCGTGGTCACCGCCGGCATGTTCGGCGCCATGAGCCTGTATGGCTACACCACCAAGCGAGATCTGAGCGGCTTCGGCAGCATGCTGTTCATGGCGCTGATCGGCATCGTGCTGGCCTCGCTGGTGAACATCTGGCTGAAAAGCACCGCGCTGATGTGGGCGATCACCTACATCGGGGTGGTGGTGTTCGTCGGCCTGACCGCGTACGACACGCAAAAACTCAAGGCGATGGGCGAGCAGCTGAACGCCGATGATAAAGACAGCTTCCGCAAGTACGCCATCGTCGGCGCGCTGACGCTGTATCTCGATTTCATCAACCTGTTCCTGATGTTGTTGCGTATCTTCGGCAACCGCCGCTAAATCCGTGGTCTTTCAAGCAGCAGCTTGAAATCCACAGGACTTACCAGGCTCTGCATGTGACATGCAGAGCCTTTTTTATGCGATCTTGCGGCGGAACAGCGCGTAGGCGGCGCTGCCGGTGGTGGCGGTGATCACCAGCAGCGGCCACAGGCTGTGCCAGATGATGTTGAAACTGGCGTCCTTCAGGTAGATCTGCTTGGTGATGTCGGTGAAGTGGCGTATCGGGTTAACCCAGGTCAGATCCTGCAGCCACACCGGCATATTCTCTACCGGCGAGACGTAACCCGAGAGCAGGATCGCCGGCATCATGAACACGAACACGCCGATGAACGCCTGCTGCTGAGTGGCGCACAGCGACGAGATCAGCAGGCCGAAACCGACCAGCGACAGCCCGTAGATCAGCATGGTGGCATAGAACAGCAGCAGCGATCCGGCGAACGGGATCTGATACAGGAAGATGCCGATCAGCAGCACGATGCTGGCCTGGAAGCTGGCGACGATCAGCGCCGGCACCGCCTTGCCGATAAAGATCTGCCAGGTGGTGAGCGGCGAGACCAGCAGCTGTTCCAGCGTGCCCTGTTCGCGTTCGCGCGCCACCGACAGCGAGGTGACGATCAGCACGCCGATGGTGGTGATCATGGCGATCAGCGACGGCACCACGAACCATTTGTAGTCCAGATTCGGGTTATACCAGTTGCGCACCACCAGCTCGCTGTTGTTGGGTTTAGCGCGGTTGCCGAGCAGCTCGTTCTGATATTCCTGCACGATCTGCTGCACGTAGTTGGCGGCGATCTGCGCGCTGTTGGAGTTGCGCCCGTCGAGCAGCAGCTGCAGCGGCGCGGTGTTGCCGGTGGCGATATCGCGCGAGAACTGCGCCGGGAAGCGGATCAGCAGCAGCGCCCGCTGGTTGTCGATGGTGGTCTTTATCTCCTGCGGGCTGCGCAGCAGCAGCACGTGTTGAAAGGCCTTGGCCTTGGCGAAGCGCTGGGTCAGCTCTACCGAGGCCTGGCCGCTGTCCTCGCTGTAGACCGCGATGGTGGCGTTGGTGACTTCCAGCGTCGCGGCGAACGGGAACAGCAGCACCTGCAGGATCACCGGCATGATTAAAATGGCGCGGGTTTGCGGATCGCGCAGCAGCGCCTGCATTTCCTTGATGATGAGCGTCAACAGACGATGAAACATCGCTTTTCTCCTCAATCCAGCCGGCGCTGGGTTTTCCAGGCCGTCAGGCCGATGAACACCACCGCGGAAGCGATCAGGAACAGCAGATTGATCAGCAGCACGGTGCCGACGTTGCCCGCCAGGAACAGCGTTTGCAGCGTGCTGACGAAGTAGCGCGCCGGAATGATGTAGGTCACCGCGCGCACAATGGCCGGCATGCTGTCGATCTGGAAGATGAAGCCGGACAGCATGATCGACGGCAGGAAGGCGGCGTTCAGCGCCACCATCGCCGCATTGAACTGATTGCGGGTGAGGGTGGAGATCAGCAGGCCCATGCCGAGGGTGCTGGCGAGGAACAGGCTGCTGATCAGCAGCAGGATCAGCAGCGAGCCGCGATAGGGCACGCCGAGCACCCACACCGCCACCGCCATGCACAGCGCCATGGCGGCCATGCCGAGGAAGTAATAAGGGATCAGCTTGGAGAGCAGCAGCTCGCTGCGCGTCACCTGGGTGGACAGCAGAGCCTCCATGGTGCCGCGCTCCCATTCGCGGGCGATCACCAGCGAGGTGAGGATGGCACCGATCACCGTCATGATGATGGTGATGGCGCCGGGAATGATGTAGTGCCGGCTGATGGCCGCCGGGTTGAACCAGTAGCGCATCTGCACGTCAATCAGCGGCTTGTCGCTGTTACCCCGATCGGCGGCGCGCTGTTGCTGCCAAACTTGCCATACGCCCTGGGCGTAACCCTGCACGAAGTTGGCGGTGTTCGGCTCGCTGCCGTCGGTGATCACCTGGATTGGGGCGCTGTCGTGCGGGCGCGCCATGCGCTGGTCGAAATCCACCGGGATCACCACCAGGCCGCGGATCGTGCCGGCCTGCATCTGCTGGATCAGCCGTTGGCGGTTGTCGCTGATGGTCGGTTCGATATAGGGCGAACCGGCGAAGGCGTGGGCCAGATCGCGCGCGTCTTCGCTCTGCTGCTCCATCAGAATGCCCAGATGCAGCTTGCTGGAGTCCAGGTTGATGCCGTAGCCGAAGATAAACAGCAGCATCAGCGGGATGACGAAGGCGATCAGGCCGCTGCTGGGATCGCGCAGTATCTGCCGCGTTTCCTTCAGGCACAGCGCGCGCAGCCGGCGCCAGGAGAAGCCGCCGTCGTCGATTGGGGTGCGGTTATCGCTCACCGTGATTCCTCCTCATCGTAGCCCTGCACCAGCTCGATAAACGCCTGCTCCATCGAGGGGTTGGGATTGTCGTCGCGCGCCACCTGCTGTTTGAGATCGTCCGGCGTGCCGGCGGCGATGATCTTGCCGCGGTACACCAGGCCGATGCGGTCGCAGTACTCCGCCTCGTCCATAAAGTGGGTGGTCACCATCACCGTGACGCCCTTGTCGACCATGCCGTTGATGTGCAACCAGAACTCGCGCCGCGTCAGCGGATCGACGCCGGAAGTCGGTTCGTCGAGGAACAGGATATCCGGTTCGTGCATCAGCGCGCAGGCCAGCGCCAGGCGCTGTTTGAAGCCGAGCGGCAGCGCGTCCGGCGTCTGATCGAGGATCGGCGCGAAGTTGAAGGCGCGCGACATCTCGTCGATTTTGTCGCGCTGCGCCTTGCCGCCCAGGCCGTAGACGCCGGAGAAGAACTTCAGGTTTTGCGCCACCGTCAGGTTGCCGTACAGCGAGAATTTTTGCGCCATGTAGCCGAGCCGCTGGCGCGCCTTGCCGGAGCTGGTCTTGAGATCCATCCCCAGCACCAGCGCCTTGCCGCTGGAGGGGATCAGCAGGCCGCACATCATTTTGAAGGTGGTGGACTTGCCGGCGCCGTTCGGCCCGAGTAGGCCGAAAATTTCGCCGCGCCGCACCTGGAAATCAACGTGATCGGTAGCGGCGAAGTCGCCGAATTTTTTGGTCAGCTGCACCGCTTCGATCACCGTTTCACCGCTTGCGCCGTTGACGGTCGGCATGATCTCCGCCAGCGCCGAGCGGTGGTTGGGGCCGCCGCCGAGCAGATCGATAAACGCATCCTCGAAGCGCGGATCCGCTTCGTCCAGTTCGGCCTCCGGCAGATCCAGCGCCTGCAGCAGCTGCCGGTGATCTTCGCCTTCCTTCAGGATCAGGCGCAGATACTTGCCCTGGATCACCCCGTCGGTGACCGCCGGCAGGCAGATCGCCCGCTGCAGCAGCGATCGATGGCTGCCGGGGGGCGCGGCGATCAACACCGTGCGCCCGGCCATACGGCGGGTCAGCGCCTGCGGCGCGCCGCTGAACAGCAGCTCGCCCTCGTTGAGCAGCAGCACTTCGCGGCACTGTTCGGCCTCATCGAGATAAGACGTGCTCCACAGGATCAGCATGCCGTCGTTGGCCAGCTCGTGCACCATGCGCCACAGCTCGCGGCGCGAGATCGGATCGACGCCGACGCCCGGCTCATCCAGCAACAGCACCTGAGGTTCGCCCAGCAGCGTGCAGGCCAGGCCCAGCTTTTGCTTCATGCCGCCGGACAGCTTGCCCGCCAGGCGCTCGGTGAAGCGGGTCAGATCGGTGAATTTCAACAGCCGCTCGAAGGTCTGGCGGCGAAGATCGCCGGTGACGCCGCGCAGATCGGCATACAGCGTCAGGTTCTCCATCACCGTCAGATCCTCATACAGCCCGAACTTCTGCGGCATGTAACCGAGGATCGCGTGCAGTTGACGATCCTGCGCGATCGGATCCAGCCCGGCGACCCGCAGTTTGCCGCTGCTGGGCTGCAGCAGCCCGGCCAGCATGCGCAGCAGGGTGGTTTTGCCGGCGCCGTCCGGGCCGACCAGCCCGATCACCGCGCCGCTGCGCAGGGTGGTGGTCAGGCTGGCGACCGCCGGTTTCTCAAGCGACGGGAAGCGCTTCTCCAGCCCTTCCAGCTCAATGGTGTGCGCCTGTTCCATGGCCGGCCTCAGGGTTTGGCGAAGCGCAGAGTGACCGGCATGCCCTGGCGCAGCGCGTCATCGGCGTCGGTGACGATCACCCGCAGGCGGTACACCAGGTCGGTGCGCAGATCCGGCGTTTCAACGCTTTTCGGCGTGAATTCGGCGGTCGGCGAGACGAAGCCGATCTTGCCGTGATAAGGCTTGCCGGGGCGGCCGTCGGTGTAGATCTCCAGTTCGGTGCCGGGCACCGCCTGGCTCAGGCTGGTTTCGTTGACGTAGGCGCGCACCCACACCGGCCGGGTCAGCGACAGGGTGAAGACCGTGCCGCCGGCGCCGAGCATGGTGCCCGGCTCCACCGCGCGGGTCAGCACCGTGCCGGCGGAAGGGGAAACCAGCGTGGCGTCTTGCAGGTTCAACTGTGCCTGCGCCAGCGCCGCCTCGCTCTGCGCAACGTCGGCCTTGGCCTGTTCGATTTCTTGCGGGCGGTTGCCGCTGCGGTATTGCGACAGCTTGTCCTTCGCCGCCTGCAGGTTGGCCTGCGCCTGATTGCGGGCGGTGCGCGCATCCTCCAGCGCGTCGGCGGAGGTAGCGTTTTTCGCCCACAGCCCCTGCTGGCGTTTCAGGAAGCTGTCGGCGTAGGCGAAGGCGGACTGGCGCTGCGCCATTTCCGACCGCACCTGGGCGATCTCTTCGGCGCGGTAACCGGCCTGCAGCAACGACAGCTTGGCGCGCGCGCTGCCGACGTTGGCTTCGGCCTGCTGCAGCGCGTTGCGGTAGGGGGCGTCGTCCAGCTTACCGAGCAACTGGCCCGGCTGAACGGCATCGCCTTCATCCACCGTCAGCGACGCCAGGCGGCCGTCGACGCGAAAGCCGAGGTTCACCGTGCGGATGTCGACGTTGCCATACAGCGTCAGCGGCTTATCCTGCTGCTGTTGGTAATGCCAGACCCCGTAAGCGGCGGCCGCGATCAGCAGAATTAACAACACGATCAAGGCACTGCGTTTTTTGTTCATAACACTCCCTGCCTGAATTTACGCGCCGTGACGTTGGCGCAGCCCAACAACCAGAATCTCGATATGCTCGCTCAGCACCGCCGCGACTTGCGCCGCTTCGCCCTCACCAATCTCTTGCCAGCCGGCCTGACGGCGGATGGTTTCGCGCGCCACGCGGAACGACAGCACCTCGCCGATCAGCGCATGGGTATGCAGCACGAGGCGGGGGGCGCGTTCGTCGATGCCGGTGGCGGCCGCCAGCAGGCGGCACAGCCGCTCGTGCATCGGCGCGATCACCTGGCTGTGGATCAGCGGGTAGGCGTCGGTCGGGGCGAGCTGTTCGCGCGACATGATTTTGCTCAGGTTCAGCGTGTGCGGCTGGGTCATCAGTTCGCTGAAGGCCAGCAGGCCACGCTGCAGCAAACGCAGCGCCGCGTCGGGTGAGCGCAGCGCGACGGGCTGTTGCCAGAAGCGATCGACCTCTTCGGCCAGCGGGGCGAACGCCTGCTGGATGAAATCGGCGAGCGACTGCGCCACGGCCAGGTACAGCCCCTCTTTGGAGCTGAAGTAGTAGGTGATGGCGGCGATGTTCTGGCCGGCGCGCTGGGCGATATCGCGGGTGGTGGCGCCCTGCAGGCCATATTCGCCGAACAGGTCGGTCGCCGCGGCGAGCAGCTGCCGGCGCGCTTGCTCGCCGCGCGCCCGGCCGGCGGCCTGATGAGGTACGGAAGCTGGCATGGGTCACGCTCGAAGTTAATCAATCATATGATTAACTTTATGCCAGATTGTTTAAAACGCAACCGCTAATCACAATGAGTTATGTGATCGGCTTCAGACAATGCTGAATTTACGGCAGATTGTGCTCTCCACGCGTAAAAGTGCTTTTTATTGCGCGACTTCTGTTACAATCGCCGCCTGGTGCACTGCAGTTTGTGCCAATCCCTCGTGGTCATGCTTAATGCCCCGTCTGATCATCCTCCCAGGAAACTGCACCGAACACCGTTAGGTTAGGGGGGATCTGGAGTTTTTCTCTTTATGTCATTTGAAACCCTCGGCTTAAGTGCTGAAATTGTGCGCGCTGTTGAAGAACAGGGCTATCGCGAACCGACGCCAATTCAGCGTCAGGCTATTCCTGTCGTGCTGGAAGGTCGTGACCTGATGGCCAGCGCCCAGACCGGCACCGGTAAAACCGCCGGTTTTACCCTGCCGCTGTTGCAGCTGCTGAGCAAGCATGACCATCCGGTCAAAGGCCGTCGCCCGGTGCGCGCGCTGATCCTGACACCAACCCGTGAGCTGGCGGCGCAGATCGGCGAAAACGTCGATGCCTACAGCAAACACCTGCGCCTGCGTTCGCTGGTGGTGTTTGGCGGCGTGAGCATCAACCCGCAGATGATGAAGCTGCGCGGCGGCGTCGATATCCTGGTGGCGACGCCGGGCCGTCTGCTGGATCTGGAACATCAGAACGCGGTTGACCTGTCCAAAATCGAAATTCTGGTGCTGGACGAAGCGGACCGCATGCTGGACATGGGCTTTATCCACGACATCCGCCGCGTGCTGGCCAAGCTGCCGGCCAAGCGTCAGAACCTGCTGTTCTCCGCCACCTTCTCCGACGACATCAAGGCGCTGGCCAACAAGCTGCTGCACAACCCGGCTTCGGTAGAAGTGGCGCGCCGCAACACCGCGTCCGAGCAGATCGAACAGAGCGTGCATTTCGTCGACAAGAAGCGTAAGCGGGAACTGCTGTCGCAGATGATCGGCGAAGGCGACTGGAAACAGGTGCTGGTGTTTACCCGCACCAAGCACGGCGCCAACCACCTGGCGGAGCAGCTGAACAAAGACGGCATCACCGCCGCGGCGATCCACGGCAACAAGAGCCAGGGCGCCCGTACCCGTGCGCTGGCGGACTTTAAAGACGGCCGCATCCGCGTGCTGGTGGCCACCGACATCGCGGCGCGCGGTCTGGATATCGACCAGCTGCCGCACGTGGTGAACTACGAGCTGCCTAACGTGCCGGAAGACTACGTGCACCGTATCGGCCGTACCGGCCGCGCGGAGCGCACCGGCGAAGCTATCTCGCTGGTGTGCGTGGACGAGCACAAGCTGCTGCGCGACATCGAGCGTCTGCTGAAGCGTGAAATTCCACGCATCGCGCTGCCGGGCTACGAGCCGGATCCGACCATCAAGGCCGAGCCGATCATCAACGGCCGCCAGGGTGGCGGGCGCGGTGCGCCGCGCGGCAACGGCGGTGGCCAGCGTTCCGGTAACGGCGGCGGTCAGCGCAGCGGTAACGCGAACGGCGGCCAGCGTGAAAACCGCGGCAACGGCAACGGTAACGCCCGCCCGCAGGGGGACGGCCAGCGCCGTTCCGGCGCGCCTTCGCGCCGCCCGCGCAATCGCAAACCGGCCGAATAAGCCTGATTGCTCTAAGAGTAAGCCGCCGATACGGGCGGCTTTTTTTTTGCCTGGCGAAAAGGCATTTTCGTACTAGGCTGGACGGTGGCTACCCCTAGATTCCAGGAGACGGAGATGAAATTGAAGTGCGCAATTCTCGATGATTACCAGCAGGTGGCGCTCAAGATGGCGGACTGGTCGGCACTGGCCGAGCGGGTGGAGGTGTCCGCCATCAGCGCGCACTTTACCGATGAGGCGGAGCTGGCGGTGCATCTGCAGGAGTGCGACATTCTGGTCATCATGCGCGAGCGCACGCCGATGACCGCCTCGCTGCTGGCGCGGCTGCCGAAGCTGAAGCTGCTGATCACCTCCGGCATGCGCAACGCCGCTATCGATTTGGCCGCCGCCGCCGAGCGCGGCGTGGTGGTGTGCGGCACCAGCAGCGGATCGGCGGCGCCGATGGAGCTGACCTGGGCGCTGCTGCTCGGGCTGGCGAAGCATATCGTGCCGGAAAGCGTCGGGCTGCAAAACAACGGCCCGTGGCAGCGGGATCTCGGCGTCACCCTGCAGGGCAAAACGCTGGGGCTGCTGGGGCTGGGCAAGATCGGCGGCCAGATGGCCCGGGTGGCGCAGGCGTTCGGCATGCGGGTGCTGGCCTGGAGCCAGAACCTGACGGCGGAACGGGCGGCGAAGGAGGGGGCTGAACTGGCGCCGTCCAAACGGGCGTTGTTCGAGCAGAGCGATTTTGTCTCTATCCACCTGGTGCTGAGCGATCGCAGCCGCGGGCTGGTGGGGCGTGACGAATTGACGGCGATGAAGCCCACCGCTTACCTGATCAACACCTCGCGTGCGGCGATCGTCGATCGGGCGGCGTTGGTGGACGTGCTGCAACAGCGGAAGATCGCCGGCGCCGGGCTGGACGTGTTCGAGACGGAGCCGCTGCCGGCCGACGATGCGTTTCGTCAGCTGCCCAACGTGCTGGCGACGCCGCATGTGGGCTACGTGGCGGACGACAACTACCGCGCCTACTTCACCGAGGCGGTCGAGGATATTGCGGCGTTCCTCGCCGGCCAACCGATCCGCCGGCTGGGCTGACGGCGCTTTTAATGCCCGCAGAGGCTTGTCTGGCGCGGGCATTCACCCGTATCATTGCGGGTCTTTTTTTAGCTGGGATTGGTCATGCGCGTATTATTGGCTCCGATGGAGGGCGTTCTCGATTCTTTGGTGCGTGAGTTGCTCACCGAGGTGAACGACTACGATCTGTGCATCACCGAATTTTTGCGCGTGGTCGATCAGCTGCTGCCGGCCAAGTCGTTCTACCGGCTGTGCCCGGAGCTGCGCCACGCCAGCCGCACGCCGTCGGGCACGCTGGTGCGCGTACAGCTGCTGGGGCAGCACCCACAGTGGCTGGCGGAGAACGCCGCGCGCGCGGTGGAGCTGGGCTCTTACGGCGTCGATCTCAACTGCGGCTGCCCGTCCAAGCTGGTGAACGGCAGCGGCGGCGGGGCGACGCTGCTCAAAGATCCGGAATTGATCTACCAGGGCGCCAAAGCGATGCGCGCGGCGGTGCCGGCCCATCTGCCGGTCACGGTGAAGGTGCGTTTGGGTTGGGACTCCTCCAACCGCAGTTTTGAAATCGCCGATGCGGTGCAGCAGGCGGGCGCCAGCGAGCTGACGGTGCATGGCCGCACCAAAGAGGACGGCTACAAGGCGGATCGCATCAACTGGGCGGCGATCGGCGAGATCCGCCAACGGCTGAGCATTCCGGTGATCGCCAACGGCGAGATCTGGGATTACCAGAGCGCGCAGGATTGCCTGCAGGCGACCGGCTGCGACGCCATCATGCTGGGGCGCGGCGCGCTCAACGTGCCGAACCTGAGCCGGGTGGTGAAGTACAACGAACCGCGCATGCCCTGGCCGCAGGTGGTTGAGCTGCTGCAAAAATACGTCCATCTGGAAAAGCAGGGCGATACCGGCCTGTATCACGTGGCACGCATCAAACAGTGGCTGGGCTATTTGCGTAAAGAATATGACGAAGCCAGCGAACTGTTCAGCGAAATACGCGCGCTGACGACGTCAGGGGATATTGCGCGCGTCATCTGCCGTAGCTAAAAATAAACCCGCACGCGGCGGGTTTATTTAAATCGGTATTATCAGGCGGCTTTGTCGAGACGGTTCAATTCTATCTCGATATCCTGAATGGTTTTTTCCAGCCCTTCCAGACAGGCGCCCTGTTTATTCAACAGGTCGTTAATGGCTTCGGCGAATGCCTTATTTTTGCATTCCCCCTGATCGAAGGCCAGCCAGTGTGCGGAGAGCGTTTCGGTATTCGCCTGCGCATAGTGGCGCATTTCCTTCAGCTGGGAAGCGACGTTACGTAAATTATCCAGCTGCGCCTGTGCGTTTGCATTGTTGCTCATGAATTTCTCCTTGAGTTGGCCGTTAAATAATTTCGACTGCGGGATTAAGCTTACCCCATCTAAATAAAAATATCACCCTTGGTGGCCCAGGTAGTTATTTTTTAATGAATGCGACTATATTTATTTTTCGATTGAACAAGGACTTGGGTGGAATTGTAAAAATAGATAAATACGGTTTTTTTGGCGGTTATTAACGGCCATTCCATGCGGAATGGCCGTTATTCTAACGCTTAAGAGTGATGCTTATTATGCCGCGTCCGCCAGCATAAACATGCCGTAGGGGTGTATTTCCAGATAATACTGTTCGCCGACGTTGGGCTGCAGGCGAGTGGCGTTAACCTGCAGCAAAATCTGCTGCCCATGCCACGCCACCGTGACTTCATACTGCGGCCCCATGTAGGCGACATGCTGGATCACGCAGCGCTGGCTTTCCTCGCCGTACTCGCTCAGCGTGATCGCTTCCGGCCGCACGCCCACCGTGCCGGCACCTTCGGCGGCAAAGTGCGCCGGGCGCGGCAGGCGATAGCCGCTGATATCGACATAGTCCGCGCTGAAGCCGGCCGGGAACAGGTTGGCGTCCCCCATGAAGCTCGCCATAAAGCGCGACGCCGGCTGCCGATAGAGATCCTGCGGCGAGCCTATCTGCATGATATGCCCCTTGTTCATCACCAGCACGGTGTCTGAGACCGCGAAAGCCTC
Source organism: Serratia sarumanii (assembly GCF_029962605.1). Lineage (NCBI taxonomy): Bacteria > Pseudomonadati > Pseudomonadota > Gammaproteobacteria > Enterobacterales > Yersiniaceae > Serratia > Serratia sarumanii. Next base: position 1,319,894 of record NZ_CP124750.1, read on the forward strand.
GCTCTGATCGTGAGTGACGTACAGCGAAGTGATATCAAACTGCTTTTGCAGCTCGCGGATCTTTTCGCGCATGCTGCGGCGCAGGTTGGCGTCGAGGTTGCTCAACGGCTCGTCGAACAGCAGCACTTTCGGCTTGAGGATCAGCGCGCGCGCCAGCGCCACGCGCTGCTGTTGGCCGCCGGAGATCTGATCGACATAGCGATCGTCGAACCCCGCCAGATCCACCATCGCCAGCGCTTCCTGCACGCGCGCTTTCACTTCGGCGCGCGGAATGCCGAGCATCTTCAGGCCATAGCCGACGTTTTCCCCCAGCGACATGTGCGGGAACAGGGCATAAGACTGGAACACCATGCAGATGTCACGCTGCTGGATGGAACGATGGGTGACGTCTTCGCCATCAATGAATATCTGCCCGTCGCTCGGTTTCTCCAGCCCGGCGACCAGGCGCAAAATGGTGGTCTTGCCGCAGCCGGAAGGGCCGAGCAGCGTCACCATCTGCCCCCGAGGGATGGTGAGCGTGATGTTGTCGATCACCGTGTTGCTGCCGAACCGTTTGGAGACGTTGCGCAGTTCAACGAAATTTTTCTGGCTCATCATGGGCTCCATTACGCCTGGTTTTTGGCTTTTGAACGGGAGATGCGTGCCTCGCCGATCAGCCAGTCAAAGAGGAAAATAATCGCCAGCATCACCACGATCAGAATTGAACCGTAGGCGATCGCCACCCCGTATTCGCCGTCTTCCACGCGGTTGAGGATGTAGGCGGTGGCCACGCGGGTATCGGGCGTCACCAGGAAGACGATGGCGCTGACGGTGGTGATGGCGCGCACGAAGCTGTAGATCAGCGCCGACAGGATCGCCGGGCGCAGCAGCGGTAGCAGGATGTGCGTAATGGTGCGCAGCGAGCCGGCGCGCAGGCTGAGCGAGGCTTCGTCCAGCGATTTGTCTATCTGGCCCAGCCCGGCGATCCCGGCGCGAATGCCCACCGGCACGTTGCGCATCACCATCGAGATAATCACGATGGCGGCCGTCCCGGTGAGGTACACCGGCGCGCTGTTGAAGGCGAGAATGTAAGAGACGCCGGCCACGGTGCCCGGCACCGCAAAGCACAGCATGGTGGTGAACTCGATGGTCTTTTTGCCCTTGAACTGCTGGCGCACCACGATCCAGGCGATCAGCAGGCCGAACGCGGCGGTGATCGGCGCGGCGATCCCGGCGTACAGCAGCGTGTCGAGCAGCGAAGGCCACGCGCCGTCGCTCATGCCCTGGCCGAACAGCTTGATGAAGTTATCCAGCGTCAGCGTGTAATCCACCCCCCAGTTGACGGTGAAGCTGCCGTAGAAAATGCTGCCGTAGAGCAGGGCGTTAAAGGCTACCCACACCGCCAGCAGCGCGATCACGCTCCACACCAGCGTGACCGGCAGCGGCTGTACGTCGCCGCGGTAGGATTTGCCGGACACGGTGACGTAAGAGCGTTTGCCGATCCACAGGTATTGGATGCAGAACACCAGCAGCGAGAACAGCAGCAGGAAGGCGCCGAGGGTGCTGGCGGCCTGATAGTCGAGCTGCGAGCCGGTGATGTAGAAATAGATTTGCGTCGCCAGTACGTCGAAGTTGCCGCCGAGCACCAGCGGGTTGCTGAAGTCGGCCAGCGATTGCACCACCACGATCAGAAACGCGTTGGCCAGCGCCGGTTTCAGCAGCGGCACGAACACGCCGTTAAAGGTTTGCCAACGGCTGGCGCGCAGGGTGTAGGAGGCTTCTTCCAGCGAAGGATGAATGGTCTTGATCGCGCCGTCGAGGATCATGAACGCCATCGGCGTGAACGCCAGCACCTGCGCCAGCCAGATGCCGGTAAAGCCGTACAGCCAGTTGGTGTTGGTCAGGCCGAACCAGGCCACCATCCACTCGGTGACGTAGCCGGAGCGCCCCATCATCAGCGTGACGCCCAGGCCGACGACGAACGGCGGCGTGACGATGGGCAGGATGGAGAAGATGCGGCCGATAATGGCGCTGCGCCTGGCGATGCGGGTGGTGTAAATCGCCAGCACCAGGCCGAAGAAGGTGCAGCCGGCGCCCACCGCGATCGACAGGGCGATGGAGTTGAGGATCACCTGAACGATATGCGCCTGCGACAGCACGTTCATAAACGCCAGCGGCGCGAACGCACCCGTCTGGTCGGTGAACATCGGAATGAAAATCGCGATGCTCGGCCAGACGATGAAGACGCCGATCAGCGCCACGATGGTGACCAGCGCGCCGATAACGAAACGGTCGCCGCCCAGCCATTCGAGGCGGGTCAGCGCCAGCGTCATGATGGCGCCCAGCGCGGTCAATTGTACCAGGGTGGCGTAGCCTAAACCGCGCCCCGCCACCGTGGCGCTGACGACGATAAAGGCCATGCACAGCAGCGCCCAGCCGGCATCGAACGCGTGGCGCCGCCGCCGTTCACCGCCCGCTGGGGCGTAGGGGCGAAGCAGCAGCAGGCTCGGCAACAGGCACCATAGCCAGCTGACATTGCGGTGTGACCAGCCGTAGGCCGCGAGGATTTCATCGCCGGTGGACTCCAGCAGGCCGTAATCCAGGCTCCAGCTCGGCAGCAGGGCGAACGCCAGCCAGCCAAGCAAGACCCAAAGGAATATCGCATCTCGTTTTTTCACGAGATGGAGAGCATGTGTATGTGACATAAGTTTCCCGGATGTTCAGGCCGGGTAAGGCGTGAGGCTTACCCGGCAACAGGCGCAGAATGCGGGTTTATTTACCCATCTTGACTTCGCTGACCCATTTGTTGATCAGCGCCTTGCGGACCTCGGTCGAGCCGTATTTGTCCATGTCGTAGTTGATCAGTTTCAGATCGTCGAGCTTCAGCGAGTTCGGCGAGGTAGCGGCGGTGGTATTGGTCAGGATCTGATAGGACTTGCCTTTCTGCCATGCCAGTTCCTGCGCCTCTTTCGACAGCACCCAATCCACGAACAGCTTGGCGTTGTCGAGGTTGCGCGCGCCTTTGAGGATGCTGACGCCGCCGATTTCGTAGCCGGTGCCTTCACAAGGCGAGATCAGCTCAAGCGGCGCGCCCTGTTCCTTTTCGAGCGAGTAGTCATGCAGGAAACCGATGCCGATTGCCGTTTCGCCGCGGGCGGCGTTGCGCGCCGGGGCAATGCCGGACTTGGTGTACTGCGAGACGTTGGCGTTCAGCTGCTTGAGGTAATCGAACGCCTGATCGTCCCCCCACAGCTGGGCAAAGGTCGCCAGAGCGGTGTAGGCGGTGCCGGAGCTCTGCGGATCGGCGATTTGAATCTCGCCTTTGTATTCCGGCTTGGTCAGGTCTTTCCAGCACTTGGGCACCGGCAGGTTTTTCTCTTTCAGGCGCTGGGTATTGACGCCAAAGCCGAGAATGCCGACGTAGACCGCCGAGGAGTAGTTGCCTTTCAGCTTCGCCGGATCGCGGAATTGTGGCATCACCTGTTCGAGGTTTGGCGATTTATATGGCTGCAGCAGCCCCATTTCACCGGCCTGGGATTGCGGATCGAGCGTGCCGCCGTACCAGACGTCCGCCTGCGGGTTTTTCTTCTCGGCGTCCACTTTCGCCAGCGTGCTGCCGGAGCCGTTGCGGATGAACGAGGTTTTCACGTCATATTTCTCGCCGAAGGCTTTGGTTTCCGCTTCGCACATTTCATTGGTGGCGCTGCAGTAGACCACCAGGCGGCCCTTGGCGTGCGCGGCGCCGCTCAGCGTGGCCAGCGCGATGCCGGAAGCTATCAGGGTAGTGACTAAGGTTTTTTTCATTGTTTTATCCTTCTCTCGGTAGAGGTGGTAACGCTCGCCATCAGCAGCGGCATCAGCAATAAACCCATAAGAACGGCGGCGATCGACAGCAAACTGAACATGCCTGACCAGCCGTAGCCTTCGATGATCTGCGACAGCGGCCAGCCCGCCAGTGCAGCCCCCAGGTAGGCGAACAGGCCGAGAAAACCGGTGATGGAGCCCGCTGCGCCTTTGTGCCCGCATTCCACGGCGGCGAGGCCAATCAGCATCTGTGGGCCGAAGACAAAAAAACCCACCGCAAAGAAACAGCCCGCCAGCAGCGCGTAGTGATGCACCGGCGCCAGCCATAGCGCGGCGACGGAAACCATCAGCCCGAGCGTGAATAGCAAAATCATCGGCGCGCGCTGCCCGCCGAACAGCAAATCCGAGCCCCAGCCGGCGAACAGCGCGCCGAGCAGGCCGCCTACCTCGAACAGCATCACCGTGGCGTTGGCGCTGAGCAGGTTGACGCCGTGGCTTTCCGTCAGCCAGAGATTGCCCCAGTCGTTCAACGCGATGCGGATCAGGTAGACCAGCACGTAAGAGACGCCGAGCAGCCAGATCATCGGGTTCTTCAGCATCGTGGTGCGCAACATCTGCCACAGCCCCGTCGGCGGGCTTTGCTGTTCCTGGCGCAGTTCCAGCGGATCGTGGCGCCACCGGCCGACCGACGGCAGGCCTTCTTCCTGCGGCGTGCCCGTCAGCCGCCGCGTGAGCCAGATGCCCAACACCATGCTGACGGCGCCCGGGATCAGCATCGCCGCCTGCCAGCCCCAGCGCTGGGCGGCGAAGGCGCTGATCAGCGGCACGATCGCGCCGCCGAGGTTGATCGACATGTTCCAGCAGCCCCACCAGAAGCCGCGCTCGTTGCGCGAATACCAGTGGGTCAGCAGCCGCGCGCAGGGCGGCCAGCCCCAGCCCTGAAAGAAGCCGTTCAGCGCCCAGACCGCCAGCAGCAGCGTCAGCGATCCGCCGAAGGCAAACGCCACGTTCAGCAAGCCGGTGGCGAACAGGCCGATCCCCATAAACCTGCGCTGCCCGTGGCCGTCGTGCCACAGCCCGGCGGCGAATTTCGACAGGCCGTAGCTCAGGTAAAACAGCGAGCCGAGCAGGCCGATGTCCCCTTTATCCAGGCCCAAATCCGTTTGCAGCGCCGGCAGCACGTAATTCACGCTTTTGCGCGTCAGGTAAAAGGCGGCGTACCCGATGACCATGTACAGCAGCAGTCGCGGGCGCAGCGCGCGGTAACGATGATCGATTTCAGATGCCGAGCGTGCCTGCATAGCCGCCTCCCTGGTGGTGACTATAAGAAGGTGAAAGGGAAAGGGGATGAGATAAAGTCCGGAGTGGCTAAGACTTTTTCCTAGTTAGTCGGCGGTTTGTTGCAAATTTGTGGGCAGGTTAACAATTACCCGCGTGCCGCAATGCGTTTCCAGCGTCAGCTCGCCGCCCAGTGCGCTGACCCGCTCGCGCATCCCCTGAATGCCGAGGCCGGGCACCTTGTCCGCACGGATGCCGATGCCGTTGTCCCGCACCTCGAGGTGCAAAAGCGCGCCTTGCTGATACAAGACGATGGCGACCTCGCTGGCCTCGGCGTGTTTGCACACGTTGTTGAGCAGCTCTTGCAGCAGCCGGTAGAGGGTGAAGCGCACCGTTTCGCCGGCGGGCGTCTCGCTCAGCCGGTAATCGAAACGGCAGTGGATGCCCCGTTCGGCAAAGGCGAATTCGCTTAGCAGGTGGTGAAGCGCCTCTTTGAACGCCAGTTCGTCCAGCGCGGGCGGGCGAAGCTGGCGCAGCAACTGGCGCGTGGAGTGATGAATGCGCCGGGCGAGCTCGCCTATCTGGTGCGCGGCGGCTTGGGTTTGCGCCGGATCGCGCGCCCGCTTAACCAGCTGCGACTGGATTTGAATCGCGGTGATGTTCTGGCCGATTTCATCGTGCAGCTCGCGCGCCAGGTTTTTCCGCGTGTCTTCTTCGGTGTGGATCAGTTTTTCGGTCAGCGCCCGCCGCGCCGCCAGCTCTTCTTCCAGGCGACGCTGATAGTGGTGCAGGTTTTGCGCCAGGTGCTGCTGGCGGCTGATGGCGATGCCCAGGCCGATGCCGAGCAGCGCCTGCGTCGCCAGAAAGATCTCCAGCTCGACCAGATTGCCGAACCCCACGCCGACCTGCCGGGCGAGGGTGATCATCATGCTGCCGAGCAGGCCGGACAGCACGCCGCCCTGCCAGCCGAACTTCCACGCCATCACCACGTTCGGCAGAAACACCACGATCAGCAGCAGGCGCTCGATTTCCGGCGACAGCACCATCTGCGTGCCGATGCCGATAACGAAAAACAGGCTGCACCAGATGATTAAGGACGCGCGCAGCGGCGGGTTGGGGATGTCCAGCCCCAGCAGGTGGTAACGGTGCTGCTGGCGCAGAAATTCAAAGATCAGATAGACGAACGGGGTCAGCAAGACGCCGCCGGTAAACGACGCCAGGCCAAGCAGCATCGCCGGGCTTGGCACAAACGGCGAAAGCAGGGCGGTGTTGAGCAGCGAGGCGGCGGTCACCGCAACCAGCAGCAGCGTCAGCCGCTGCCAGTAGAGCGGAAAACGGTGCCAGAGTCGTTGCGCGACCGCGGCCGGAAACAGGGTGATAAACGGCGCGGCCAGCAGGCCGAAGCCGCTCAGCAGGCGTTCGCCGTGCAGCCAGAACAGCAACAGCACCGGCGGAATTATCAGGGCGGGCCAATAGCGGCGCGCCAGCAGGATCAGCAGCGCGAGATAGACGCCGTGTGGCAGAAACAGCGCCGCCTGGTTGCCGTTGCGGGTCAGATAGAAACCGAGCGTCCACAGCATCAGCCAGCCGCTGCCCCAGGCCAACAGGATAAACAGCGAGATAACCCAGGGCCGGAAGCGGGGCGACATCAATGCCCCGCCAGCAGCTGATGGTCGAGAGCGAAATGCACCAGCTCGATGGTGCTGTTGCACTGCAGCTTGCCCAGGACGTTGGCGCGATGCACGTGCACCGTTTTATGGCTGAGATCGAGCTTGAACGCGATCTCCTTTACGCTGTCGCCTTTGACCAGCAGATCGAAGATTTCACGCTCGCGCGGGGTCAGCACTTCCAGCGCGGTGGCCGGCCGCTCGCCGCCGCGCAGCGCCCGCAGCGCGTCGGCGCATAGGTAATGGCCGCCCATATCGACGGAACGCACCGCCTGCACCAGCTCTTCCGGCCCGCAGCGTTTGGTCAGATAGCCGCTGGCGCCGGCGTCCAGCGCGCTCTGCACGAAGGTGGGGGAGTCATAGATGCTGAGGATGATTGCGCGGAACTGCGGCTTCTGCGCCCGCAGGCGTTTCAACAGGCTGAGGCCGTTTTCATCCGGCATGGCGATGTCCATCACCGCGACGTTGACGTCGTCGCGCAGCAATGCCGGCCAGGCCGCCGCTGCGCTGCTGTATTGCCCCACCACGTCGAGATCGTCCTCGAGGTTGAGCAACTGCGCAAAGCCGGAGCGCACCACCACATGGTCATCCACCAGTATCACACGGATCATTTTTCGCACTCTGTTGACGAATCATGGCCCTATGATGCCTGCCGCCGCGGTGCTGGCAATCAGCCAAGCGCGGTTATGCAATCGGTGTAACAGAATCGTAATAAAAGGGCGCCGCCTGCGCCGTCAACGATCCAAATCGATGGCGAAATGCTGCCACAGCGCGGCGCGCCGCTCCTCTTCCGAATGCAGCGTCGTTTCGTGGCGCTGATGATCTTCGGTCACGATCAGCTTCATGTCGCTGAGGGTCACCCGGCCGTGGTCCGTCGGCCGTGAACACACCAGCCGCTGGGTGAAGTGCGACTGCGGCGAGGTGCTGTGGAAGCGGCACATCTCGTCGAACTCATGCAGCTCGCGCGGCTGAACGGTAAAGCGATACAGGGTTTTGGCATGCGAACGTTGGTCGCCGTTGCGGCGCTCCAGCAGGTAATAGTCGCCTTCCCGCTCCAGGTGGAAGGTGCCGCTGGCCTGCGGTTGCGGCTCGGCGGCGACGATCTTCAGCGGCGTCAGGAAGGAATCGCCGAAACCGACGTCCACCAGCCAGGCCTGGCCCGCCAGATCCACCCGCAGCGCCAGATGGTCGTAGGGCGGGCCGAAATGGCCGTCGCGCGCGCGGATCTCGCCGGAGATGAAGCTCACCTTGAAACCGATCTCCCGCAGCAGCAGGGCGAACAGCGCGTTCAGCTCATAACAGAAACCGCCGCGGTTGCGCTCGACCACCTTGCTGAACAGCGCCTCCGGCGCCAGCTGAATACCCTGATGATAAATAATGCTCAGGTTCTCGAACGGGACGCTCAGCATGTGGCGATGGTGCAGCTGTTGCAACGTGTGGAGGTCAGGGCGGGCGGCGCCGGTAAAGCCGATATGCTGCAGGTAGCGTTGGGTATCCACAGGGAGTCTCGCATGAGAAAAAGTAGGCATAAAATAGCGGGCTTTGCGGCTTTTGTGAGCGCATTACGTGCTGCGCTGTCGCTGCTGCCGCAAACTGTCACTGGTCGGCGTTAGCCTGTTCCCCTGAGTTCAATCTGGCAGGAGAACGGTTATGCAAGATTTCAAACATCGGGTGGCGCTGGTGACCGGCGCTTCCACCGGCATCGGCGAAGCGATCGCCGCCGAACTGTTTCGGCGCGGTGCCACGGTGGTGATGACCGGCCGCCACGCCGCGCCTCTCGCCGCCGCCGCCGCGCGGCTCGATCCCGAGGGCCGACGGGTGATGACGTTGCGGATGGACGTGCGTGAGGCGCCGTCGGTGCAGCAGGGTATTGAAGAGACGGTGCGGCGCTGCGGCGCGCTGCATCTGTTGGTCAACAACGCCGGGATCACCGGCCCGCACGAGGTGGACATCGATCGGTACGCGGTCGAAGATTGGCATGAGGTGATCGCCACCTGCCTGAGCGGCACGTTTTTCGGCATGAAGTACGGCCTGCCGGCGATCGTCGCCGGCGGCGGCGGGGCGGTGGTGAACCTATCTTCCGCCAACGGCGTGGTGGGCATTGCCGGGATCGCGCCTTATACCGCCGCCAAGCATGGCGTGTTGGGCCTGACGCGCTCGGCGGCGCTGGAGTTCGCCACGCGCGGCGTGCGCATCAACGCCGTCGGGCCGGGCTATGTGGAGACGCCGGCGATGGGGACTCTGCCGGCGCCGGTGCGGGCGCAGATGGCCGCTTCGCACCCGATGGGGAGAATGGCGACGCGGGAAGAGGTGGCGAAAACGGTGGCTTTCCTGCTCTCGGACGACAGCAGTTTCACCACCGGCGCGTTTTACAGCATCGACGGCGGTTATACCGCGCGCTGAGCCAGCGCCTGCAACCAATTGAGAAACGCCGCTGCGCCGGGTTTTTCCAGCGTGCGCGGCGGGTAAACCACGTAGTAGGGTTTGCTGAGCGGCAGCGCCGGTTCGGCCAGGGTGACCAGCTGGCCTGCCGCCAGTTCACGGCCGATCAGCCGCCGCTGGCCGAGCAGCACCCCGCGCCCTTGCACGGCGGCGTCGATGGCCAGTGAAGTCAGGTTATAGGTCAGCCCGCGCCGCGCCGGCGGCATTCGCTCGGCGGCGGTAAACCACTCGTGCCAGCCCGGCAGAAACTGGCTCTCTTTGCCCCAGTCGACGTGGATCAGCGGCAACTGCGTCCAGTCGCCGCGATCGCGCAGCGCCGGGCTGCACACCGGCTGCACCCGATCTTGAAACAGCCGCACCTTTTCCAGCAGCGGGTAATCCTGTTCGCCGAAGCACAGGGCGAAGTCCGCCGCCGAATGGGCGAAATCGACCGCCGCATGGGTGGCGTGCAGCCGCAGATCGCCGTCGGGGCACTGCGCCAGCCAGTCGCCCAGTGCCGGGTTCAGCCACTTGGAGGCCAACGCCGGCAGGGCGAACACCGTCAGCGTCTGTTTGCCGCGCTGGCGCTCGACGTGCTGCTGCGCCACGCGCAGCGTTTCGAACGCCTCCTGCACGTAGGCCAGGTAGTCCGCGCCCTGTTCGGTCAGCGTGACGCCGCTTTTGGCGCGGATGAACAGCGTGATGCCCAGATGCTGTTCGAGCTGGCGGATCTGCTGGCTGACGGCGGCGGCGGTCAGCGCCAGCGTATCCGCCGCGCGGGCCAGGCTGCCGGTGCGGGCGGCGGTTTCGAACGCCAGAATGGCGCTCAGCTTGGGCAAGCGCGCGCGGAACGGTGAGTGCATGGGCAGGGCTATCGCTAAGAATTGGTTAGCTTATCCATAACGTATTTTTGTTATGGCGGCAATGCGCCATTCGCTACAGTGAGAGGCATCCGGCTATCGCACACGAGGGGGAACGCCATGCCGCAACTTGCCGATATTATCGATCTGTCCGCCCATCCCATCGACGACGCCGCATTCCGCGTCCGTTGCCGGCAAACGCTGGAGCGCGCCGGCGCGCTGGTGCTGCCGGGATTTCTGCGCGCCGCCGCGCTGGCGACGGTAAGGCTGGAAGGCGCCGAACAGCACCACGCGGCGTTTTACGCCACCAGCAAACACAACGTGTATCTGCGGCCGCAGGACGATACGCTGCCGGCCGATCACGCGCGCAACCGGCTGGTGGTGTCGTCCAAGGGCTGCATTACCGACGAAGATATTCCGCCGCAGTCGCCGCTGCGTGCGCTGTACGACGCCCCGGCGTTTCGCGCGTTCCTCTGCGCGGTGCTGGATGAGGCGCAGCTGTATCCCTACGCCGATCGGCTGTCGTCGATCAACCTGCATTACGCCCACACCGGCCAGGAGCTGGGCTGGCACTTCGACAACTCGTCGTTCGCCATCACGCTGCTGATCCAGAAACCGGCGGCAGGCGGGCGTTTCGAGTACGTGGAGAACCTGCGCGACGCCGATCGCGGCGAGATGAACTATGCCGGGGTCACGCAGGTGCTGGACGGCGAGCGGGCGGCCAAACGGCTGGCGATGGAGGAGGGGGATTTGGTGCTGTTTCGCGGGCGCAACGCCATGCACCGGGTGACGCCGACCGAAGGCGACATCACGCGCATGCTGGTGGTGCTGGCCTACAATGCGCAGCCGGACGTGATGCTGTCGGAAAGCGCCAGAATGACGTTCTACGGCCGCTTATAGCGGATAAAAAAACCGCCCCGGAGGGCGGTTTGTCGATTCAGTGCGGGTTCTGCTCTTCGTGAGCCTGCTGCTCCCGCTTCACTTCCTGCGCGCGCTTGCGCAGGCCGAACCAGCCCAGCGTCAGCAGCACCGCCAGCACCGGAATGGTGGCGATGGTCCAGGTGCCGTTCGGGTAGTCGAACGCCATCATAACCACCACGATCAGCAGGAACGCCAGCGTCAGCCAGGAGGTGAACGGCGCGCCCGGCATTTTGAACGATACCGGCTGCGCGCGGCCTTCGCGCACGGCTTTGCGCAGGCGCATCTGGCAGACGATGATAAACGCCCAGGAGGCGATGATGCCCAGCGAGGCGATGTTCAGCACGATCTCGAATACCTGCGAAGGCACCAGGTAGTTGAGCACCACGCCGATCACGTAGATGCCGCAGGTGACCAGGATGCCGGCATAAGGCACCTGCTGGCTGCTCATTTTGGCCATCAGCTTCGGCGCCGAGCCGCCCATCGCCAGCGAACGCAGGATGCGGCCGGTGGAGTAGAGGCCGGAGTTGAGGCTGGACAGCGCGGCGGTCAACACCACGATGTTCATGATGGTGCCGATGTAAGGCACGCCCAGCTTGCTGAAGAAGGTGACGAACGGGCTTTGGCCGGCCTGATAGGCGTTCCACGGCAGCAGCAGCACCAACAGCACCACGGAGCCGACGTAGAACAGGCCGATACGCCAGATCACGCTGTTGATCGCTTTGGGCATCATTTTGGCCGGATCTTTACACTCGCCGGCGGCGGTGCCGATCAGCTCGATGCCGGCGAAGGCGAAGATCACCCCTTGCACCAGTACCAGCGCCGGCAGCAGGCCGTGCGGGAACATGCCACCGTTTTCGGTGATCAGGTGCATGCCGGTGGTGTGGCCGGCGACCGGGGTGCCGGTGCCGAGGAAGACGACGCCGACAATCAGGAACAGCGCGATGGCGACGACCTTGATCAGCGCGAACCAGAACTCCATCTCGGCGAACCACTTCACGCCGATCATGTTCATGGTGGCGACGATGCCGAGCGCGCCGAGGGCGAACAGCCACTGCGGCACGTCGGCAAAGGTGCCCCAGTAGTGCATGTACAGCGCCACCGCGGTGATGTCGACGATGCCGGTCATCGCCCAGTTGAGGAAGTACATCCAGCCGGCGACATAAGAGGCTTTCTCACCGAGAAATTCGCGGGCGTAAGAAACGAAGCTGCCGCTGGAAGGGCGATGCAGCACCAGCTCGCCCAGCGCGCGCAGGATGAAGAAAGAGAAGATCCCGCACACCAGATAGACCAGCGCCAGCGCCGGCCCGGCCAGTTCGAGACGGCCGCCGGTACCGAGGAACAAGCCGGTGCCGATCGAACCGCCGATGGCGATCATTTGGATCTGCCGGTTGCCCATGCTTTTGTGATAACCGGATTCATGAGAGTCTAGCCAGCGTCTTCTGGCGGCGTGTTTATCGTCCGCCGACTTTTTTTGTGAGTGCATTATCCGTCCTGTTTACCTGTCTATGATGAACGCCGCCCTGAGCTGCAGGGCAAACGATTGCCATCAGCAATCGTAATGAGAATGAGGTCGTGGCATCATTCCGCTGTTTATTGTGTATACAGCCGCCGTTAAATAACGGCGTGGCATGCTACCGTTTCCCGATAAAGGTGGCAAAAAAACCTGCGTACAAAGCGTGAACAATTGTGTGTATTTTTTAAACTGAAAACAAAAGCGCATATTATTCAGTAAGATGAGTCTTATTATCAACACGGAAATATCGAACGATAAAAGTGATTGAAATCACAGAATAATAATTACCGCGCAAATTAAAGGGATTTTGAAGTTATTTTGCGTGAGGGGGAAGGCGGGCGGAAAATAAAGCGATGGCGCCTGCGCAGTAATTAGCGTGCGCAGGCGAATCGGACGCGGGGGCTTTTTAGGCGGATTCACCGGCCGGCAGAGCCGAAGCCGGCAGGCCGAACAGCTTGTCGAACGCCCAGTTAAACAGGAAGGTGTAGCAAGGAATGATGACGATCAGCGCCATATCCAGCAGCAGCGCCTGCCACAGCGTGATGCCCATCCACCAGGCGATCAGCGGGATCAGATACACCACCAGCGTCAGCTGAAAGCCGACGGCGTGCAAAATGCGGCGCTTGAGCGTGCGGGTGCGCGACAGCTGGCGGCTTTCCCACCACTCGAATAAATAGTTGTAAATGAAGTTCCAGCTGACCGCGATGGTGGTGATCACCACCGCCAGCGGCCCGGTGCTGCTCGGCGCATGGCCCGACAGCAGCGCCAGCCCCAGCGCCGAGATCGCCATGCCGATGATTTCATAAGCGGTGACATACACCAGTTTGCGTTTGACGCCTTGCATTGTTTTCTCCCGATCTGTTTTTAGTTGCCTCTGCGGCGACGGCGGCTAAGATAACGTCAATCACATTGATAGAAAAAGTAAGGAGCTGTCAGTTTTACTGACAGGTTAAACGATGAACTTTTCCAGCGACAATATCGAACTGTTTCTGGCGGTGCTCGATCGCGGTTCGTTTTCCGCTGCCGCCCGCGCGCTGCGGCGCGTACCGTCCGCTGTCAGCATGGGCATCGCCAACATGGAGGCGGAACTCGGTTTCGCCTTGTTCGATCGCTCGCACCGCGAACCGACGCCGACCGCGCTGGCGTTGGCCCTGGCGCCGCACGCCCGGCTGATCGCCGGGCAGCTCAAGCAGCTGCAGGTGCACGCTATCGAACTGTCTCAGGGGCTGGAGAGCCGGCTTTCGATCGGCGTGGCGTCGGACATTAACGGCGCCAGCCTGCTGGCGGCGGTGAAGACGCTGTCGCAGCGTTATCCGCTACTGAACATCGAAGTGCTCAGCGCGCCGCAGGACGACGTGCTGCACATGCTGCACCAGGAGCGCATTGGCGTTTGCCTGGCGTTCGGCGGGCTAAACATCAACAGCGCGGAGCAGTTCCACTCCGTCGGCGCGGAATCGCTGGTGGCGATGGTCTCGCCGCAGCACCCGGCGCTGGACGGCGCGGCGGGCGAGCTGTTTCTCGAGGATCTGGTCAACGTGCGGCAGATCATGGTGGCCAGCCGCGATCTGCCGATCGGCGATCTGCGCCCGCAGGTGGCGGAGGCCTACTGGCGCACCGACAGCCTGCCGATGGCGCTGAACATGGTGGAAGCGGGCCTGGGGTGGGGCAATTTCCCGCTGTCGCTGGCCGAGCCGCTGCTGGCGCAGGGGCGGCTGGTACGGCTGAAATTCAAAAACACCAAGAACGAGCTGCGCTTGCCGATGCATTTGATCTGGCTGAAGAGCCGCCCGCTGGATAAGGCGGCGCGCGAGCTGGTCGAGCTGATGCGCGCGGCACTGCAGGAAAGCTGACGCTAGGTGCGCTGGCTTATTCCGCGTGGCGTTTGCGCCACCAGAAGCGCACCAGCAGGATGGCGGCGATCGCCAGCGCGACAAACAGCAGGCTGGAGAGTTTTTTGTCGAAGCCGGTAACGAAGCGTTCGATCGCCTGGCCGCCAAAATAGCCGAGCATGACGAAGATCGTCGCCCACAGAATGGCGCCGAGGATGTTGAGCGGCACAAAACACGACGGCGGCAGGCGGCTGGCGCCGATCAGCACCGGGCCGATGATGCGGAAACCGTACATAAAGCGCACCCCGATAACGAACAGCATCGGGTGGCGGGCGATCAGCTTTCTGGCGCGCGCGATGCGCTTTTCCTGCCCCTTGAGCCGCGAGATGACCCGGCCTTCGAACCGGCGGCCGGCGAAGTACAGCAGCTGATCCCCCAGCGTACCTCCCAGCGCCACCACCGCGATCACCCACGGCCAGTGCAGCAAGCCTTCATGGGCGGCGATGCCGCCCAGCAGCGTGATGGTTTCTCCCTCAGCCAGGCAGCCGATAAACAACGCCCAGTAGCCGTAGTCCGTAATGTAGTGGGCCAAATCGGTCATTCCTTACTCCTTATGTGACTGACGCATAAGGGCAAGTATACGCCCGATCGCTAGCCTTGGGCGATCTGGGTCACCAATGCTCTGCGCCGCGCCAGGCTTTCCGCCATCTGCGCCTGTACCCTGGCGTAAATGTGCGGCGGGGCCAGTTCCGGCGTGCCGCCCGTGAACGGCGGGGCCGGGGCGTATTCCAGGTAGAGTTGGATCGTTTGGGCGGTGTCTTCGCCGTGCAGTTCGGCGATCAGCGCCAGCGCGAAATCGATGCCGGCGGTAACGCCGCCGCCGCTGATCACGTTGCCGTCGCGCTCAACGCGTGCAGCGCTGGGGATGGCGCCGAACAGCGCCAGGCTGTCGCGCATCGACCAGTGGCAGGCGGCGCGTTTGCCCGCCAGCAAGCCGGCGGCGGCCAGGATCAGCGAACCGGTGCACACTGAGGTCAGGTAGCGGGCATCGGCGCCCAGCCGACGGATCTGCTGCATAAAGGCCTCATCTTGCAGCGCCTGGGTGCAACCGCTGCCGCCCGGCACGCACAGCACGTCGCAGCGCGCGATCTCCGGCAGCGGGCGCAGCTGGGTGAAGTGCAAGCCTTCTGATTCGACATCCGCGCCGTCTACCGAAGCGACGATGATTTCCGCGCCCGGCATGCGGCGCAGAAACTGCAGCGGGCCGGTGAAGTCGAGCTGGGTGACGCCTTGATAGATGGGAAATACAATCACGAGTGGTTCAGACATGACATTCGCCTCATTTTTATCGTTGGACCTGGGCCATAATAGCCGCCCTGATTTTGGCTGGTATGACAGATAACCCTCAAAAAGCGCCATCATGAAAACGATCGGTTTTGTGGTTTTTCCCGGTTTCAACCTGCTGGACTTTGCCGGCCCTCTGGCGGCGTTCGATAACGTCAGCCAGTTTACCGATCCATCGGCCTACCGCTGCGTGGCGATCTCGCCGCAGGGCGGGATGGTCGCCAGCTCGGCCGGGGTGGAGATCGCCACGCAACCGTGCGGCGACGAGCGTTTCGATACGCTGGTGGTGGCCGGCGGCAGCGGCAACGTGATGGCGGCGCAGTCGCCGGCGCTGGTGGCGTTTCTGACCACCCACAGCCGGCGGGCGCGGCGCATCGCCAGCGTGTGCACCGGCGCGTTTATTCTGGCGGCCTGCGGTTTGCTGGACGGCAAGCGCGCCACCACCCACTGGTATCACGCGGCGCGGCTGCAGCAGAGCTATCCGCGCATCCGCGTCGACAGCAACCGCATTTTCATTCGCGACGGCGATATCTGGACCTCGGCCGGCATCAGCGCCGGCATCGATCTGGCGTTGGCGCTGATCGAGGACGATCTGGGCGCCACGATGGCGGCGGGCGTGGCGCGGCAGCTGGTGGTCTATCATCGGCGCCCCGGCGGGCAGTCGCAGTATTCGCTGCTGCTGGCGTTGAACCCGTCGTCGGATCGCATGCGCGCCGCGCTGTCGTTCGCGCGCGAGCACTTGCACCTGCCGCTGTCGGTGGCGGATCTGGCCGACGCCGCCTGCCTGAGCGAGCGCCAGTTCGGCCGGCTGTTCCGCGCCGAAACCGGGCAGACGCCGGCCAAGGTGATCGAACAGCTGCGGGTGGAGGCGGCCAGGGTGCGCATCGAAGAGAGCGCCGAGCCGCTGGAGGCGATCGCCCGTTCGGTGGGGTTCAGCGATCCGGAGCGCATGAGGCGGGCGTTTATCCGCGTATTTGGCCTGTCGCCGCAGGCGATCCGCCGGCTCGGCCGCGCGGGATAACTTTTTTGCCACGCCTGGCGGCGGGGCACACCAGAGGAGCAACGGATGTATCAGGATTTCGAGAGCGAATTGAACTGGGCGATGCGCCATATGCCGCGCACCCGGGCGGCGGTGGCGGCGTTGCCGGATCTGCACGGGGTGCGGCTGGCGTGCAATATGCACCTGGATCTGAAAATGGCGCCGCTGGTGGCCGGCCTGCTGGATAAGGGCGCGGCGATCTTCCTGACCACCTGCAATCCCACCACGGTGCAGAACGACGTGGTGGCCTGGCTGGAACGGCGGGGCGCGCAGGCCTATGCCTGGCGCGACATGAACGCCGGCGAGTGGTCGGAGTCCTTCGACCGCGCGCTGGCCTGGCAGCCGACCCACCTGTGCGAAATGGGGGCAGATCTGACCACCCGTTTGCACCAATCGCGGAGCGGCCCGCGGATCGTCGCCGGGCTGGAGGCCACCGGCTCGGGCATCAGCCGGTTAAACGGCGTGGCACCGCGCTACCCGATCTTCAACTGGGACGATCTGCCGGTGAAAGAGGGGCTGCACAATCGGCATATGGTTGGGCTGACCGCCTGGCACACCTTCTTCCAGACCACCCATTTGACGCTGCACGAAAAGCGCGTGCTGGTGATCGGCTACGGCCTGGTCGGGCAGGGGACAGCGGCGGCGGCCAGGGCTTACGGCGGCCAGGTGATGGTGGCGGAAATCGATCCGGCGCGCGCGCTGCAGGCGCGTTATGACGGCTGGCAGGTGGTGGATCTGGCGAGCGCCGTCGCGCAGGCGGACGTGATCGCTACCGCAACCGGCGCGAAAAACGTGCTCTCGGCGCAGCATTTGCAACAGGCGCAGGACGGCGTGTTTATCCTCAACGTCGGCCACGTGGCGGAAGAGATCGACGTCGGCTTCCTGCAAGGCCTGCCGCACCACGAGCCGATGCCTTATGTGAACGCTTACCAACTTAATGAGAAGACGGTGTATTTGCTGGCCAACGGCTCGATGTTCAACCTGACCGCCGGCTATGGCGACAGCCTTAACGCCTTCGATGTGACGCTGGCGGTGATGGCGGCCGGCATCGGCCATATCGTCGGCGCCGGGGCGCGGCAAACGCCGGGGCTGTACCTGTTGCCGCAGTCGGCCTGGCAGCCGGCGCTGTAACTTTTTCCACGCGGGCGTTCATCCCAGAGCGCCCGCGGGCTGCGTCGTTTTTCAGCGGACAGAATTTGTCACAAATCCGCCATACAATCCCAGTGCCAAGCGCTGAACCCTCACATATAATTCGCTGAGTTCAAGCCCCCATTTCAGAGTAATGCCTGTGAAAATACGTGTTTTGGTTCTGACCCTGCTCGCTTTGCAGGCGGGCGCAGGCTTTGCGCCGCGCGCGTTGGCCAGCGACAACGCCGCCGCCCTGCACGCCACCCAACCGGAGTTGGCCTCCGGCAGCGCGATGGTCGTCGATATGCAAACCCATAAGGTGATGTATGCGCGCAACCCGGATGAAGTGGTGCCGATCGCCTCGATCACCAAGCTGATGACCGCCATGGTTACGCTCGACGCGCACCTGCCGCTCGACGAGATGCTGGCGGTGGACATCCGCCAGACGCCGGAGATGAAAGGGGTGTATTCACGGGTGCGGCTGAACAGCGAAATCAGCCGTAAGGATATGCTGCTGCTGGCGCTGATGTCGTCGGAAAACCGCGCCGCCGCCAGCCTGGCGCACCACTATCCGGGGGGCTACAACGCCTTCATCAAAGCGATGAACGCCAAGGCCAGAGCGCTGGGCATGACCAATACCCATTATGTGGAACCGACCGGGCTGTCTATTCATAACGTGTCGACGGCGCGCGATCTGACCAAGCTGCTGATCGCCACCAAGCAATATCCGTTGATCGGCCAGCTCAGCACCACCACCGAACGCATGGCCAGCTTCAAGGATCCGAACTACACGCTGCCGTTCCGCAACACCAACCATCTGGTGTACAACCCGAAATGGAACATCCAGCTGACCAAAACCGGCTTCACCAACCAGGCGGGCCACTGCCTGGCGATGCGCACGGTGATCGGTAACCGCTCGGTGTCGCTGGTGGTGCTGGACGCCTTCGGCAAATATACCCACTTCGCCGACGCCAACCGGCTGCGCAGCTGGATTGAAACCGGCAAGGTGACGCCGATCCCGGCCGCCGCCCGTGACTATCGCCGCCAAAAAGACGCCCGTCTGGCGAAGAACGACAGCGAATAACCCGCCTGGCGGCCTGCCCGTTTGCGGCAGGCCGCTATCGGCCCTCGGGCCGTCTGATGACAAATCCCCGCTCGCGATCGCCGTCGAAACCCGCCTTGAGATAAAGCTGGTGCGCGCCGGTGCGTTGCTGCCCCGACAGCAGCATCACCTTGTAACAGCCCTTGCGCCAGGCCAGCTGCAGCGCGTATTCGATCATCGCGAGCGCCACGCCGTGGCCGCGATAGGGCTCCGCCGTCACCACGTGTTCGATGACGCCGAACGGCTGCGCCTGATGCGCCAGCCCCGGGATCAGCGCCAGCATGCAGGTGGCGATCGGCTGTTCCTCTTGCGCCGCTACCACCAGACGGATTGCCGGATCGTCCAGCAGGCGCTGCAGGGCACGGCGCGCGTCGTCGCTGCGCAGCGGCGCATCCTGTGGGCGCAGCTCGCGATACAGAGCCAACAGGCCGTTGAGATCGTCCGGCTGCGCCAGGCGATGAATGATGCTCATGGTTGCTCCTTTCGCCGCTTCAAGGGTAATCCGCTATCCTCCATTAATACCACAACGATTACCGAAGGGGATGTTATGAGTCAGGTTTCGACCTTTGTCATGTTCCAGGGGGAGGCGCAGCAGGCGATCGACCTCTACAGCCAGGTGTTTGCGCGTTTTCGGCTCATGCAGGTGCAGCATTACGACCCGACGCCGGACGGCCGGCGGTTAATCAAGCATGCCACCATCGATTTCGACCGGCAGAACCTGGTGTTTATCGACAGCCCGATCAGCCATGATTTCAGCTTTACCCCGGCGGTGTCGCTGTTCATCAACCTGCCTAACGAAGAAGCGTTGGAGAGGGCGTTCCACCGCCTGGCGGAGGGCGGTAAGGTGCTGATGCCGCTCGACGACTACGGCTTCAGCGCTCGCTTCGGCTGGCTCAACGATCGCTTTGGGCTTTCCTGGCAGCTCAATGTGCCGGCGGGGGATCTGCCCTGAGGCTAAGGGGGAGTGTGCAAAAGGCATGGTAGTTCCTGTTGTTGTTTCATATGCTTATCGCCGGGGCAGGAACTCTGCCGTGGGGAATACCGACAACATCATGGAAAGGTGCGATTTGATTGATTTTGACCGCTATGTTGAGCAAGCGAAGTCTTACGGTGAGTGGCCGGGGGCACAGGTGGGCACGTTGTCCGGTTGCGTTGAGGGATTGAGCTACCGCCTGTATCGACAAACTGCCGAGAGCGAAGACGTGATCGTGGTTTATCACGGCGGCGGGGTTAACAGCGCCGCCGGGTATGACATTCTTGCGCGCCAGCTGGCCGCCGAGCCAACGCTCGCGGTGTGCCTGGTCGATATTCGCGGGCATGGCGATTCCACGGGAGAGCGGGGGACGGTTGAGCGGCCTGAGCGTATTTGGCGCGATGTCGATGTCATCCTGGCGGAAATGCGCCTGCGTTTTCCGTTAGCGCGCAGGCACCTGCTTGGCCATTCCAGCGGCGCCGGGATGTTGCTCAACTACCTGACCCGCTATCCTTGTGAACAGCAGGCGGACAGCCTGATCCTGCTGGCACCCGAGCTGGGGCCATTTTCCGGGATGGCCCGCGATCTGGCGGCGGCGGCCCGTTTTGCCCAGGTGCGGCAATGGCCTTTTGTGGCCAATGCGCTCAGCGGTGGGCGATGGTTTGGGCAATCTCGGGCGGTCAGCCTGAATTTCCCCCCGGCCGTACTGGCCGCCTCCCCCGATTTTGTTTGCCAATACAGCGTTAATATGGCTAACGCCTTGACGCCACGCACCCCGGCAAAGCAACTGGCGGCGCTGCGATTGCCGACTTTGCTGCTGGCGGCAGCGCAGGATGAGTTGTTCAGCGCACAATCCTTGCAGCGTTTCGTTGAACAGCATGGCAGCGTGCATGTTGCCTTTGGCTTGCTTGCGAGCAGCACGCATTTATCGTGCGTCTTTGAGGCCCACGGCCCGATCCTTCAACATATCTCACGCGCGTTCGCTCTCGGAGCTGATGAGGGACTGTCAGGCGAGAGGTTTTAACTTCCACCCGGCGTTTTCCGCGATCCTCCCATATCCTTTCATGACGCTTTACCGCTATGCTAAATATAGAATGGCCCGTGAACATGAAAAGGATGAATCATTTTGGCAGGAAGTAGCTTACTTACCCTTATCGACGATATCGCCTCGTTGCTGGACGATGTCTCTTTGATGACCAAGATGGCGGCAAAAAAAACCGCTGGGGTGCTGGGGGACGATCTGGCGCTCAACGCGCAGCAGGTCACCGGCGTTAAAGCCGACCGCGAACTGCCGGTGGTGTGGAGCGTCGCCAAAGGTTCGCTGATCAACAAGGCGATCCTGGTGCCGCTGGCGCTGCTGATCAGCGCTTTCGCGCCCTGGGCGATCACGCCGCTGCTGATGGTGGGCGGCGCCTACCTGTGCTACGAAGGGTTCGAAAAGGTGTATCACAGCCTGAGCCAAGACAAGCAGGCACATGAGGATAAGCAAGACGGACCGGGCGCCAATGAGGATGTGGCGGCCTATGAAAAGCGTAAGATAAAAGGGGCTGTGCGTACCGATTTCGTGTTATCCGCCGAGATTATCGCCATTACGTTGGGCACCGTCGCCGGCGCCACTTTCAGTCAGCAGGTGATCGTGCTGTGCGGCATCGCGCTGGTGATGACGCTGGGGGTTTACGGCATCGTCGCCGGTATCGTCAAGCTGGATGATTTGGGGCTGTACCTGAGCCGCAAGGGCAGCGCGTTGGCACGCGCCGTCGGCGGCGGCATCGTGCGCGCCGCGCCTTATTTGATGAAAACGCTGTCGATCGTCGGCACGGTCGCCATGTTTATGGTCGGCGGCGGCATCCTGACCCACGGTCTGCCGCCGGTACATCATCTGTTTGAGGGCTGGGCTTCCTACGCTACGGTGGTGCCGACGTTGGGGCATATTTTGCAGGGTGTCATTCCAGCCCTGCTGAACGTGGTGTTCGGCGCGATTGCCGGCGGCGTGGTGCTGGCGGTGGTGTCGGCGCTGGGCGCGGTGCGCGCGCGTTTCAAGGCATGATGAAAAGTCTCGCCCCGCAAGGGGCGGGACGGAGCTGACGCTTTAAAAAATCAGTTTGAGAACGCCGGTAATCGTCAACAAACCCACGATGAAGATGATGGCGACAATCCACAGAATAATTTTCATTTACTTCTCCCTTACCGGTTAAATGTGGCGCACGATTGGCGCTAACTTAATGAAATCACTCTTCACTATAGACGCTAACTTCCTATCGTGCGTCGCCATGTATTCAAGGATGCTGACTGTCGCCCGCGCCCAGCGCGCGCTGCATGAGGTGGGTGTCGCGCCATTCCCCCAGTTTGAACCCCACGGCCTTTAACGTCCCGACGCTGGTAAAGCCGAGCGACTGGTGCAGCGCCAGCGAACCGCGGTTGGCGGCGGAATCGCCGACGATCGCCAGCATCTGGCGCCAGGGCCCTTGTTCGCAGCGGGCGATAAGCTTGCTCAGCAGCGCCTTGCCGACGCCTTTGCCCTGTTGCCCTTCGGCGATATACACCGAGTCTTCCACGGTAAAGCGATAGGCCGGCCGGGGGCGATACGGCGTGGCGTAGCAGTAGCCCACAATATGGCCTTCGCTTTTCGCCACCAGCCAGGGCAGCCCGGCTTCTTGCACCTTGCTCAGCCGCAGCTGCATTTCCGCCAGGGGCGGCGGCTGTTCTTCAAACGAGGCGGCACCGTACAGCACGTGGTGGGTGTAAATGCGCAGCACGGCGGCCATATCGTCCGGCGTGGCGTCAAGGAGGCTGAGTACGGGAGCGGAGAGCGTCATGGTAATGCCTGTTTACCTTGGAAATCAGCGGATAAACGCCATTATGCGCGCCGCTCGCCGCCGGGGTAAATCGGGTTTTCTTATGATGAGATAAGAAAAGGCGATGATGATGTGGCAGGGGCTCTTTGGGGAGAGCCCCTGTGGCGCAGTGCCTGGAATTACCAGCCTTTCACCGCGCCGCCGTTGAAGATTTTCTCGGCGGCTTTGGCGACTTCGTCCGACTCATAGGCCTTGATGAAGTTCTGCACGTTCGGCGCGTCCTTGTTGTCTTCGCGGGTGACGATGATGTTGGTGTACGGCGAGTCTTTATCCTCGATGAAGATGCCGTCTTTGGTCGGCGACAGGCCGGTCTGGTTGATGTAGGTGGTGCTGATAACGGCGACGGTGACCTTTGGATCGTCCAGCACGTGCGGCAGCTGCGCGCCTTCCAGCTCCATGATTTGGTAACGGTGCGGGTTGGCGCTGATGTCCAGGGCGGTGGGCAACAACCCCTTGCCTTGTTTCAGCGTAATCAATCCGGTTTTTTCCAGCAGCAGCAGGGCGCGCCCCAGGTTGGTCGGATCGAGCGGGATGGCGATCACCGCGCCGTCCGGCAGCTCTTTGAGCGATTTTATCTTTTTGGAGTAGCCGGCCATCGGGAAGACAAAGGTATTGCCGACCGCCACCAGCTTATAGCCGTGATCTTTGTTTTGCTGTTCGAGGAACGGGCGGTGCTGGAACACGTTGGCGTCCAGTTCGCCCTTGTCGGTGGCGTCGTTCGGCAGCAGCGAACCGCTGAAGCCGACCAGCTCGACGTCCAGCCCGTATTTCTCTTTCGCCACCTGTCTGGCGACTTCCGCCACGTCCTGTTCCGCGCCGTTGATGACGCCGACCTTGATATGGTTCCGATCGGTTTTTTGATCGCAGCCCTGAAGCGCCAAAACGGCGGCGAAGGCCGCCGCCAGAGGGGTGATACGCCAGCGTAAGGTCATCGAAGTCTCCCTGAAAAGAACAATAAAATCAGTTGGTTTTTGTTCTTACAGCTAAGCCTGAACCGCCGATGAAGTCAAACGCTCGCTCAGCATAAACGGCTATAGCTTATAGCCGTTATGCGGCGGGGGATTATCGGCTGAGCGAACGCAGCACCACGATGCCCGGCGTGGCCATCACGTAATCCATAAAGGGCGAATCGACCACCCGCATGTTGGCCTTGCGCGATGAGGCGTTGCGCAGCACCGGGCCGTTGTCGGTCATCACGAAGATGCCGGTGTGGGTCACGTCCAGCCCGTCCAGGTTGGTATAAATGCCGATGTAATCGCCGGTGCGCAGCTGGGCCAGCACCTTGTCGTTGATACGGTCGCTGGGGATATAGGTCACGCTGCGTTGTACGTCGGGCAAGCCGGGCAGGTAGCTGCCGCCATCCGCTTTGCGGTTGAGGGTTTTCACGAGGGTGACGGCGTGCGGGCTGAGCCGCGCGGTGATGTCTTCAGCCACTTTTTTCGGCCGCTGCGCCCAATCGGTGAAGAAGTGTTTGCGCTGCGGGAAGGCGATGTTGCCGTCGACGTAGCGAATGTCTACCAGGCGCTGTACGAACTCGCCCTCGCTGCGGGCGGTGCTGAGTGCTTCCACATAATCGATGTAGGTGAAGCAATCCAGCCCGCGGAAGTCGATCACCAGCTGCTCGGGCGTGCTCTGCGAACCGATCAGGCGGTTGGCGAGATAGGGCGTGCCGAGAAACTCGCGCGAAATCAAATCGACGGTGCGGCCATGTGGCTGCGTGGCGTGCCAACCGGCGCGCAGCGCGAGGATCTCATGCAGCTTGCTGCGGGTGCTGGCGTCCATCTGCGGTTGCACAGCCGGCGGCGAAACGGTGACGTCGGTCGGCGGCGTTGCGGGGGAGACGGCGGTGGGGCGCTCGGCGCATCCGCTCATGGCGATAGCTAACATCAGTAAAACAACCTTGTTCTGGTTCATACGGCCCTCCCTGGGTGTCGCTGGCTTATCAGAGTCAGTGATAACAGTTCTCATCCGATGGTAGGGGTTAAAAAGTAAACATAGCCTCAATGGCGGCCGATAAATCAGTAACCGATTTCGCTATTGAACGGCAAATACCAGAACAGCGCGATTTCGTGATCGGCGATCTCCGGCTCGGCGCGGTACAGCAAACGGTCGATGCCGCCGAGAATAAACCCGTAATGCTGGTAGCAGCGACAGGCGGCCAGATTGTTGTTCTGCGTTTCGAGCATCATACCTGAGGTTTCCTGCTGCCGCGCCCACTGTTTGGCGCAGTCCAGCAGCGCCCCGGCGATGCCCTGACGGCGCGCGTGAGCGCTGACCGCGATCTCGTCGATCAGGGTGTAACCGTTCCAGTTTTTGCTCAGCGTGATGTGGCCAACGGCTTGGTCCTGGCGATACGCCAGAAAAGTCGCGCTGTCTTCGTTGGCGAACGGCGCCAAGGGATACTGTTTGCGAAACGGCGCCACCGGGCGGGTTGGCCAGCTGTCGACCGGGGTGTCGAACTGCGGCAGGGCGTAACAGCGGATGGTAAAGCCGAAATCGCCGCGCGTCAGGTAATCATCGGGCAGCGCCTCAATGGCCGCGATGCGGATGGCCGGGATCATTACGGCAGCTCCCGCAGCAGGCGCGCCGGGTTGCCGGCATAAATCCCCTTGCGGGTGATGTTGCGGGTCACGACCGCCCCGGCGCCGATCACCGCGTCGCTGCAGATCTCCACCGCCAGGATGGTGGCGCCGGAGCCGATGGAGACCCGATCGCCGACGCGCGTGCGCCCCCAGCTGGCCGGATCGGCATTGGGCGCGCCGTCTTTGAACAGATCGTTGGCGAAGGTGACGCCGTGGCCGACAAAACACGCTTCGCCGAGGGTGACGTATTCGCAGATAAAGCTATGCGACTGAATTTTACTGCGCGCGCCGATGCTGACGTGGCGCTGGATCTCCACGAACGGGCCGACGAAGACATCGTCGCCGAGCCGGCAGCCGTACAGATTGCAGGGCTCGACAACGGTGACGTTGCGCCCGGCGTCGACGTCGACGATCCCCGCCTGGCGGGTGGTGATAACGGATGACATGGCCTTCCTCGCAGCCTGGTTTTTATGGTGGGAGTATAAGACAAAGCGCCGCGGCGTTGCGCTTTCCGCACGTTTTTTCGCCGAAAGACTATAATGAGTACAGGGGAGAGAGCCCCGTGGCCGCAATCCTCGCACGGGTAGCAGTCCGTCGGAGGTGTGAAATTCGTTCGCCGATCGCGGCCTACGGCGAGATAGGAGGTGTCTCATGGTCAGTCATGTTTGGGGACTTCTGGCGCATCCCAGCGCCGAGTTCGAACAGATCAAAAACGAGAATGAAAGCGTCTCGCACCTATACACCCATCACGTGTTGCTCTTGGCAGCAATCCCGGTGGTCTGCGCCTTTATCGGCACCACCCAGCTGGGCTGGCTCTCCGGCGAGGGACATGCCATCAGGCTCGACATGTTTACCGCGCTTTATACCGCCGTGGCGTTTTACCTGCTGATGCTGGCGGGCGTAGCGGCCATGGGGAAAGTCATTCACTGGATGGCGCGGCGCTATGAATCGCGCCCCAGCCTGCACCGCTGCATGGTGTTCGCCGGCTACGTGGCGACCCCGATGTTCCTCAGCGGGATTGTGGCGCTCTATCCGGTCGTCTGGCTGTGTCTGTTTGTCGGCATTATCGGCCTGTGCTATTCGGGCTATCTGCTGAATCTGGGGATCCCGCACTTCCTGAATATCGACAGTAAGGAAGGGTTCATCTTCTCCAGCTCGACCTTCGCCATCGGCATTCTGTTGCTCGAGCTGCTGCTTGGGGTGACGGTGCTGCTGTGGGGGTACGGTTCCTGGTTGTTCTGAGTTAACGGCTGTTGTTATCGCCCCCGCGCCGGTGGAACGGCGCGGGGGCTTTTGCTTTTATGCACGGCGGAAAACCAGCATCACGCCGAGCACGATGCCCGCCATGCCCAGCAGGCTCAGCGCCGCCAGCGCGTGGCCGAGCAGCAGGTAGTCCAGCAGGGCGGTGACCGCCGGGATCAGATAGAACAGGCTGGTGACCTGCACCAGGTTGCCGCGCTGGATCAGGCGATACAGCAAGAAGGTCGCCAGCACCGAGATCACCACCGCCATCCACAGCAGCGGCAGCACGAACGCCGGCCGCCACTCGACCCGCAGCGGCTCAAACGGCAGCGCCAGCGTACACATCAGCAACCCGACGGCATACTGCAGCGGCAGGACCGCCAGCGGCGGCTGCGTCATGCCTTTTTGCAGCAGGGTGCCGGCGGTCATGCAGCCCAGCGCGATAAAGGCGAACAGCATGCCGCTCAGCGAGAAGTGGGCCACCATCAGGCTTTGGTACACCACCAGCGTCAGCCCGGCCATCGCCAGCGCCAGGCCGAGCGCCCGCAGCCCGGTGCAGCGCCGTTCGGTGATGAACTGGGTGAGGATCGGCTGTACGCCAAGCAACGTGGCCAGCACGCCGGGCGTAATACCCTGTTCCAACGCCAGCAGATAGCAGATTTGATAGCTGCCGATCATCAGCACGCCAATCAGCGCGACGCGCCGGCGGGTGCCGGGGGCGGGCAGGCACTGGCGCTGCCACAGGCCGATGGCCAACAGCACCGCCAGCGCGATGGCGCAGCGGAAGAACAGAAAAGCGAAGGCGGAGGCGTGCTCCAGCCCCCAGCGGGAGAAGATCGCGCCGCTGCTCCAAAGCAGGACGAACAGCGTAGCCAGGCCGGCATTGGCCCAGAGAGAAGGTAATCGCATGTCAATTTCACCTGTCGTGAAAATTACAGGCTCCGGCGCGCGCGGCGGTCTACGCCTGAACGCAACAGATCAATAAGCCGGAGGTAAAAAGTCGGTTTGGCTTAGCGCACGACCACAATGCGTGGCGGGTAAGCGGCAACCGCTGAAACGACAGAGGAAACGGCGGGTGGAGCGGAAGAAGCACACAGCAAAACGGCGGCCGGAACGGTCGCATTTGTCGGATCTGTGCTGTGCGCCAGGTAGGCCATGTGAGTTCCTGAAAACCGGGAATGAAACTAATCGCTCAAACATAACTAAGTTCAGCGGGGCGTGCAATCGGAAATCGCAGCGGCATAAATGATAATGAAAATCATTATCATTTATTGAAGGGTATGCTATGTTGCTTTGGCCGCGCAGTGTTGACGCAGAGGGCGCGGCTTGCCCTTGCCTCGGTTCACGCAATGCGTGCGACAAAAGACGTTGCGATTCGCTTTTGCAGAAGGCGCGTAATCGTGGTAAAAATATTGATATGTTATAATATAACAATTTACGCATAATGAATTCAGTTCACGACATCCTCCACGTTGATGGGGTTAGCCTGACCGGCCACGGCGGGGCATTGATACTCGACAACATCCATTTCGCACTGCGCGCCGGTGAGAAGCTGGCGGTGATCGGCCCTAACGGCAGCGGCAAGTCCAGCCTGTTGCGTGCCCTGATCGGTGAAACGCGGCCGGACAGCGGCGGCATTTACTGGCGAGGGCGCGCCTTGTCCGCGTGGCCAGCGGCGGAGCGCGCCAGAAGCATCGCCTTTCTGGCGCAAAACGATTCGCCGGATTTGCGGCTGTCGGTTGAGGACTATGTGGCGTTGGGCCGTTTGCCGCATGGCGCATGTTCTGCGACGGGAAAGCGCATCGTTGACGAAGCCATCGGGGAAACCGGGCTGGCGTCGCTCAGGCGCCATCCGTTGGGGCGGCTCTCGGGCGGCCAGCGCCAGCGTGCCGCGCTGGCTCGGGCGTTGGCGCAGTCTCCCGATCTGTTGTTGCTGGATGAACCGACCAATCACCTCGATCCGCCCGGGCGCTCGGCGCTGCTGTCGTTAGTGAAAAATAAAGAAATCGCCGTGATTGCGGTCTTGCACGATCTGCCCGTGGCAGAGGCGTTTGCCGATCGGATCCTGGTGCTCAACGAAAGCCGTCAGGTGGCCTGTGGTACGCCCGAGGCGGTGTTGCAGACCCCGGTGATTCTGCCGGTGTTCGGCATGAACAGTTTCAAGGTGGCACATCCCGTCAGCGGGAAAACACTGCGCATTTTTGACGTTCCCCATTGCGCTTGATAAACCAGAGAGAAACATGAACGCACGCGTATTCATCCTGCTTCTGCTGTTGGCCGCCAGGTCGGCGGCGGCTGAACAATTTCCCGTCACCGTAGAAAGCTGCGGTGTGCCGGTCACCTTCAACCAGGCGCCGCAGCGCGCCGTCATCAACGACATCAACATGGCCGAGATGGCCTTTGCACTGCATCTGCAGGATCGCATTGTCGGGCTGACCGGCATCACCGGCTGGTACAAACTGACGCCCGACTTCAAGGCCGCGATGGGCACCATTCCCGAGCTGGCGCCGAAATATCCCGCTTTGGAAACGCTGCTGGCGGCACAGCCGGATTTCTTCTTCGCCGGCTGGAATTACGGCATGAAGATCGGCGGCGACGTCACGCCGGAGAAGCTCGCCCCGTTCGGCATCAAAACGCTGGTGCTGAGCGAGAGCTGCGTACAGGCCGGCGGGCGGCCGCAGAAGGCCGATATGAACCTGCTGTATGACGATGAGCTAAAACTCGGCAAGATTTTCGGCAAGCAGCAAGAGGCCACCGCGCTGGTTGAGGGCTGGCAGCGCCGGTTGGCTGCGCTTCCCGCCAGGCCGGCGGGCCAGCCGCCGCTCAAGGTGTTCGTCTATGACTCGGGGGAGGAGAAGCCTTTCACCAGCGGCAAATACGCTATGCCGACGGCGATCATCGAAGCGGCGGGCGGCCGCAACGTGATGGACGGTTTGCCGGCGAGCTGGACGACGGCGTCCTGGGAGGCGGTAGCGGCGGCCGAGCCCGACTTCATTATTCTGCTGGATTACCAGACCGGCTCGGGCGCCGATGCGCTGCGGCGCTTCCTCGAGTCTCACCCGTTGATGAAATTGACGCCTGCCGTACGGCACCACCGCTATCTGAAACTGCAGTATGCGGAGCTGACGCCGGGGCCGGCCAACATCGGCGCAGTGGAAAAGCTGGCGCGGGCGCTGTACGCGCCGGAGGCTGAATGAACTCGCCGACCCGGCGCTTTATGCTGCTCGCACCGCTGGCGCTGTCGGTATTGTGCGGGCTAATGATCTGGAGCCTGCAGCTGGGGAGCGTCGCGCTGTCATGGCGGCAGGCGTTTGCGGCGTTAGGGCTCGGTTCGGCGCCGCTTTCCGGCATGCTGGACACCATCGTCGTGCAGCTGCGGGTGCCCAGGGCTTTGTTGGCGGCGTTAACCGGCGCCGGACTGGCGATGACCGGCGCGCTGCTGCAGACCACCACCCGCAATGAGTTGGCCGATCCTTTTTTGTTTGGGCTCTCTTCCGGTGCCTCCGCCGGCGCAGTGCTGGTCATCACGCGCTTCGGTGATGCGTTGGGCGTACTGACGTTGCCGCTGTCAGCTTTCGTCGGCGGCATTCTGTCCGCGATGGCGGTGATGATCCTGTTTCGCGTCAGCCGGGTCAGGCGCGCCGAGCAGCTGATCGTCTGTGGCCTGGCGGTCTCATTTTTGTTTAGCGCGCTGACCAGCTACCTGGTGTTTTCCGGCGATCAGCGGGCGGCCGGTTCGGTGTTGTTCTGGTCGCTCGGCGGGCTGGGGCTGGCGCGTTGGGATAATCTGTTCATTCCGCTGGCGAGTTTCGTGCTGCTGGCCGGGTTTACGGCGCTGCGTTGGCGGGCGCTGGACGCGCTGCTGGCGGGCGAGCAAACCGCCCATTCGATGGGGGTCAACGTGGCGCGGCTGCGCACCGAGACCTTTCTGTGCTGCGCACTGTCCACGGCGTTTCTCGTTTCGCTGACGGGCGTGATCGGCTTTGTCGGGCTGATGGTGCCTTATCTGGCCCGGCGCCTGGTGGGCGTGCGCCACCGATTGTCCGTGCCGATGTGCGGCATGCTGGGGGCGATGCTGCTGACCGGCGGTGACATGCTCAGCCGCAGCCTGATCCCCAATCAGGAACTGCCCATCGGCATCATTACGGCGGGGCTGGGGGGCGCGTTCATCGTGTCCTTGCTGCTGCGCGCGGAGCGGTGAACGCCGCCCTGTCTCAATAGAGCTCCAGATGCAGGCGCTGCTGCTCAATCAGCGTCTGCCACAGGTTTTCCGCCCCGTGGGCTTGCTCTAGCGCCGTCGCCACGGCATGTTCCAGATACTGACGATTGCCGCACAGGTAGACATGCGCGCCCCGCCGCAGCAGGCCGCTGACGACATCGGCGTGATCGTCGATGGCGTGTTGCACGTAATACTTGTCGGCGGTGTCGCGCGAGAATGCCGTGATGAGCCGCGTGAGTACGCCCGCCGCGTTCAGCGTGACCAACTCCTCGCCATACAGGAAGTCTTCATCGCGCCTTTTCTCACCGAAGATCAGTACGGTTTCACGCCGTTCGCCCTGGGCGGCCATTTCGCGCAGTAAGCCAATCAACGGTGCGATGCCGGTACCGGTACCGATAAGCAGCACCGGTACGGTGGTATCGCGCGGCAGGTAAAAGCCGGGGTTGGCGCGGCAGAAGAGGCGGAAAGGGCCGGGTTGGCTGAGCAGCCAGCCGGTCGCCGTGCCGCGCCGGGGGCGGCCGCCGCGTTCATAATGCACGTCGCGCACGCACAGATCGAGGCTCTCTTCCCGCGTTGCCGAAGCGATGGAGTAGGCGCGCGGCAGGCAAACGGGCAGCAGCGTCAGCAGGTTCTCCAGCGTGACCGCGTGCGGCGGGCAAAAATCGTGCAGCACGTCCAGCAGATCGGCGCCGTACAGATAACTCTCCAGGGCTTTGCGCTGGCGGATCTTGAGCAAGCCTTTGAGTTCTTCGCTGTCGGCCAACTGCGCCAGTTCGCGCAGCGTCGTTTTGCTGAGCTGGCGCAGCTCCCGGCGGCGCAGCGCGTCGGCGGCCTCCGGCCTGCCGAGCCAGTCAGCCAGCCGGGTCAATAATCCTTCGTCGTTCTCCGGCAACAGATAGACGGTATCTCCCGCCCGGTAAACGATGCCGCTGCCGGCGATATTCAGCCGCAGGTGCCAGGCCTGCGGCGTGCGTGCGCTGAGCGGCCGCCGTTCGAGGAGGGCGGCGCTGAACGCATGGTCTTCACCGTAGGCGGTCACGCGCAGATGTAAATCGCGGCCGGCCTGGGCATCGCCGGCCAGCACCTTCTCAAGCGTCTTCAGCCAGGTTGCGAAGAACGGTTCGAAGTTAACGTCGGCGTCGACGCGATTGACGATGGCCTGGGCGCCGTATTGCGTCAGGCGTGCATCCAGCGCCTGCGTGAAGCCGCAGAAATGCGGGTACGCGGTGTCGCCGAGGCCGAAGATGGCGTAGCGCAACCGGTGGCGGTCAGGCCATTGCGCCAGAGCGTCGGAAAAACGCTCGGCGTTGGCGGGCGGTTCGCCGTCGCCAAATGAGCTCGAGACGATCAGCAGGGCGTCACGCTCGCCCACATCGGCGGGCTGGATGGCGTTGAGTTCTTTCACGACGGGGCGGTAGGGTTGCAGGCTGCTTTGCTCGCCCAGGCGCATCGCCAGCGCCCGGGCGTTGCCCGACTCCGAACCGTAACCAATCAGGATGCGTTCGATAAGGTCGGCCATGGCGGTTACTTGTCGTAGTGGTTGTCGAACTGTTCTTTGGCGAATTCCACCGATTCGAAGTCGGTCATCAGATCGTTGATCACGCGGCGGATGCTGATATAGGCCGCGATATTGCCCT
Organism: Serratia sarumanii; assembly: GCF_029962605.1. Lineage (NCBI taxonomy): Bacteria > Pseudomonadati > Pseudomonadota > Gammaproteobacteria > Enterobacterales > Yersiniaceae > Serratia > Serratia sarumanii. Next base: position 1,352,287 of record NZ_CP124750.1, read on the forward strand.
GGGCGTCATACAGCGGCTGCACCGTGGTGTCGACCACGTACAGCACGCCGCCTTTGCCGACGTTCGGAATGATGCCGGTCCAGATGCCGCCCGCCTTGATGGTGTCCCACATCGCTTTGTAAACCGCTTTCGGCACGGAAGGGTGGCGCACGATGCTATGGGGCTGGCCCACCAGCTCTTCCCGGGAAAAGCCGGTCAGCTGGCAAAACAGATCGTTGACGTAGGTGATGGTGCCCTGCAGATCGGTGGTGGAGATCACCATCACTTTATCGAGCGCGGCTAACAGCTGGGCGGAATCGAGGGTCTGACTCATGGTAGGTTCCTTCTCATTAACAACTTCGCGGTGATTGCCACGGCGGATGCCATGTATCCGTCATGACAGTTTTGTAATTGATTCTCATTTGCGATGAATGGTAATCGGGAAATTTATAAGTTGCAATAAAAATGCATCTTTAAGGGCGCAGAAAGATCACGATGAGGCAGGCAGGGGAGAGTCGGCCCGCGCCGGGTGCGGCGGCGGGCCAATCGGGCGGTCTTAGCGGGGGCCTTCGGCCCAGCCTTTGCGTTTACTGGTTTTGCCGATGCCGGGGTTGAAGCTGTTGGTCGGATCGGCGGCGCGGTAGAACGCCTGCAGATCCGGTTTGGCGTGATACAGGTGGCCGACGTTATGCTCCGCCGGGTACTCGGCGCCGCGCCGGTTGAGGATCTCGAGCATCTTTTCTTTCAGCGCGTGGCTGTCGACGCCTTTTTTCACCACGTAGTCCTGATGGAAGACGTGGCACATAAAGTGGCCGTAATACAGCTTATGCACCAGCTGGTTGTCGATTTCCGGCGGCAGCGTTTCAAACCAGTCGGTGTCGTTGCGGCGCAGGGCGATATCCAGCGCCAGAATATCTTCCACCTTGTCGGCGTGCACCGCATGGTAGCGCACGGCGGCGCCGGCGGCGGCGAAGCGGTGCAGGAAGGCCTTTTTGCCTTCGTCAGGCGTACAGGCGAAGAAAGCGCCTTCGGCCTGGGCGAAGTACTCGGTCAGGTAGCGCTGCGCTTCGTCTACGCCGGGGCCGGCCATCTTCAGCAGCAGGTGATGTTCGAAACGTTCGCGGTAGTCCTTCATGCGCTTCGGCAGGTGGCTCGGCGCCAGATGGCTCAGGCCCTGCATCAGCCGGTCGGTCAGGTTGTGCGGCAGCAGCGGCAACTTGTTGAGGCTGGCGTCCATGCGGCCTTTCAGGGTGAAGAAGCGCGGCATCTGATCGGTGCCGAGCTTGTCGATCATCATGAAGGTGTCTTTGCCGTACACCTCGGCGATGTCGAAGATATCGCGGTGCATGTATTCACCGGCCACCGGCAGGTTGTCGAACTGGCTCAGCATGTGGCGGCGCAGCTCGGTCAGCACCGCGGTGTCGTTGGTGCCGATATAGAATACCTGCTCTTTGCCTTCTTTCTCGAAGGTGTCGAGCCGCACCGCGAACACCGCCAGCTTGCCGGCGCAGCCGGAGGCCTCGAACAGGCGGCGTTTGTCGGCGTTAAAGCGGGAAGGGGTGTCGGCATCGACGTCGCGCACCCGGCTGGCGTACTCGTTATCCGAGGCGCGCAGCTCGCCGTATTCGACGTCGGTCGGGCGATAGTCGCCTTTTTCCAGCCGGGTGAGGATCTCTTCCGGCGTGTCGCCGAGGCGGATGCCCAAATGATTCACCAGGCGCAGTTGGCCGTCTTCCCCTAGCTGGGCGTACAGCGCCATTTCGGTATAGGCCGGGCCGCGTTTCACCAGCGATCCGCCGGAGTTGTTGCACACGCCGCCGATCACCGAGGCGCCGATACAGGAGGAACCGATCACCGAATGCGGTTCGCGGCCGTAGGGTTTGAGCAATTTCTCGAGGTGGTGCAGGGTGCTGCCGGGGAAGCCGACCACCTGCTTGCCGTTGTCCAGCACCTGAATATGGTCGAGGCGCAGGGTGCTGACGATGACGATGTCGCGATCATAGTCGTTGCCGCTGGGGGTCGATCCTTCGGTCAGGCCGGTATTGGCGGCCTGCATGATGACGATTTTGTCGGCGGCCACGCAGGCCTGCAAAATGCGCCACAGCTGCAACAGGCTGGTGGGAAACACCACCGCCAGCGCCTGGCCTTCGCCGGAGCGGAACCCCTTGCGATACCGCTCGGTGTTGCGATCGCCGGTCAACAGCTGCGGGCCGCCGACGATGTCCTTGAGCTGATTGATAAACGCCTGATTGCCTGACTGCATGCTGTCTGTCTCCCTGTCATCCCCGTCGCTTTAACCGCGGCGCCGGAGTGCCGCATATAAGCTAAGAGGTTATCAATTAAATAACTTATTAAGCTATCAGCTTGCCGGGCTAATGGCTTGTGGGTTTAGTAGCGCTCGGCGTAGCCGGCCCGGCGCTCTTCGTCGCGCAGCGTCAGGATCTCCACGCCGTCGGCGGTGACCGCCACGGTGTGCTCCCACTGCGCCGACAGTTTTTTGTCGCGCGTCACCACCGTCCAGCCGTCTTTCTTCTGCTTGATGCGGCGGTCGCCCTGGTTGATCATCGGCTCGATGGTGAACACCATGCCTTCCTGCAGCACCAGACCGCTGCCGGGTTGACCGTAGTGCAATACCGCCGGCTCTTCATGCATATCGCGGCCGATGCCGTGGCCGCAATACTCCCGCACGATGCTGTAGCCGGCCTGCTCGGCGTGCCGCTGGACGGCATGGCCGATATCGCCGAGGGTGGCGCCCGGTTTCACCGCGCGAATGCCCTGCCACATCGATTCATAGACGTTGTTCACCAGCCGTTTGGCCAGCGGCGTCACCTGGCCGACGCAGTACATCTTGCTGGAGTCGGCGATATAGCCGCCGTTTTCCAGCGTGATGTCCACGTTGACGATCATGCCGGAACGCAGGATTTTGCTGGCCGACGGCACCCCGTGGCACACCACGTCGTCGATTGAGGTGTTGAGCACATAGGGGAAATCATACTGCCCCTTGCTGGCCGGGCGCGACTTCAGCTCTTCGACGATAAACGCCTCGGCGCGGTCGTTGATCTCCATGGTGGAGATGCCTTCGACGATGACCTCATCGAGCATAGCAAACACTTTCGCCAGCAGGGCGCCGGAATGGCGCATTTTGGCAATCTCTTCCGGCGTTTTAATCACAATCTGTTTCACCCGACAATCTCCTTCAGCGTCAGCGCGTTATCTTTCATCATTTTTTTTACCAGCTGCGGATAGGTCAGTTCCGGATGGAACTCCGCCAGCATGCCGATCTTGATCCAGTACTCGGCCTGCGCGTTGATCGAACGCGTCATGGTCAGGCTGGCGAGGCGCAGATCGTCATGCAGCGCGTCTGAAATTTTTACGATGCCCATCGGCGTCTCCCTAAGTGAACTATATACGAAGTGTATACGTTTAGGATGGTGGCGATGTGGCATTCTGTGGCGTAAGAAGATTCTGGCAACAACGATTGCCGCCGCCAGGCAATGCGTTTATTGTGATAAACGACTTTTTTGCCATGATTTTTCAGAAGGATTTAAGGCGTGACTAAACTACGTGTTGGGGTGATTTTTGGCGGTAAGTCGGCGGAGCATGAGGTGTCGCTGCAGTCGGCCAAAAACATTGTGGATGCAATCGACAAAGAGAAGTTTGACGTCACGCTGCTGGGGATCGACAAACAGGGGCAGTGGCACATCAACGACGCCTCCAACTACCTGCTCAACGCCGAGAACCCGGCGCTGATCGCGCTGAACCGCTCGAACAAGAACGTGGCGCTGATCCCGGGCCAGGAAAAACAGCAGCTGATCGAAGCGGGCAGCGCCGGCGCGTTGGGCCAGCTCGACGTCATCTTCCCGATCGTGCACGGCACGCTGGGGGAGGACGGCTCGCTGCAGGGGCTGCTGCGCATGGCCAATATGCCGTTCGTCGGCGCCGGCGTGCTCGGCTCGGCGGTCAGCATGGATAAAGACGTGACCAAGCGCCTGCTGCGCGATGCCGGGCTGGCGGTGGCGCCGTTCGTCACCCTGACCCGCGCCAACCGCGCCGGATTCACGTTTGAGCAACTGAGCGAGCGCCTCGGCCTGCCGCTGTTCGTCAAGCCGGCCAACCAGGGCTCGTCGGTCGGGGTCAGCAAGGTGGAAAACCGCGCCGAGTTCGACGCGGCGGTATCGCTGGCCTTCAGCTTCGATCACAAGGTGCTGGTGGAGTCGGCGATCGTCGGCCGCGAGATCGAGTGCGCGGTGCTGGGCAACGACGATCCGCAGGCCAGCGTGTGCGGCGAGATCGTGCTGAGCGACGCCTTCTATTCTTACGACACCAAATACATCAATGAGCAGGGCGCTCAGGTGGTGGTGCCGGCGGCAATCGCGCCGGAAGTGAGCGACCACATCCGCGAGGTGGCGCTGAAGGCGTTCCGCGCGCTGGAGTGCTTCGGCCTGGCGCGGGTGGATGTGTTCCTGACGCCGGACAACCAGGTGGTGATCAACGAAATCAACACGCTGCCGGGCTTCACCAATATCAGCATGTATCCCAAGCTGTGGGCCGCCAGCGGCGTCAGCTATCAGGCGCTGATCACGCGCCTGATCGAATTGGCGCTGGAGCGCCACCAGCAGGATCGCGCGCTGAACAGTTCGGTGTTCGATCGCTAAACGCGGCAGGGGGCGGCGGTGCCGCCCCCGTCTCTCACTTCACCGTCACATCGATATCGCCGAAATACTTCTTCGACAGCGCCGTCACCGTGCCTTGCTGTTTCACTTTGGCGATGGCGGCATCCAGTTTTTTCTTCAGCGCCTCATCCCCTTTACGCAGGCCGAAGGCGATACCTTCACCGAGGATTTTGTCGTCGCGCACCGCCTCGCCGACGAAGGCGAAGCCTTTGCCGTCCGGCTGCGACAGGAAGCCGCTTTGCCCCGACGGCGCCATCACCAGCGTGGCGTCGAGCCGACCGGCCGCCAGATCGAGGTAAACCTGATTTTGATCCTGATAAGACACCACGTCCACGCCCGCCGGCGCCCAATGGGTTTTGGCGTAAATCTCCTGAATCGATCCTTGCAGCACGCCCACGTGTTTGCCCGCCAGCGATTTGGCGTCCGGCAGCAGGCCGCTGCCGGCCTTGGCGATCAGGCGGTTCGGCACCTGATAGATGGCGTCGGTGAAGGCGATCGCCTGACGCCGCTGTTCGGTCACGTTCATCGCCGAGTTGATGGCGTCGAACTTGCGCGCCTGCAGCGCCGGGATCAGGCTGTCGAACGAGGTTTCCACCCAGCTGCATTGCAACTGCGCGGCGGCGCACACCGCGTCGCCCAGTTCGATGTCGAACCCTTCCAGTTTGCCGCTGGCGGATTTGGATTCGAACGGCGGATACAGCGCTTCCAGGCCGAAGCGCAGGCTGTTTTCCGCCGCCAGCGAAGCGCCGGCGGCCAGCAGGCATCCGGCGGCGAACAGCGTTTTCAATGCTTTCATAGGCAGTGCCCCTTTCCCATGGTTGGACAAAAAATCACACCTGGCTCAGGCGGCGCGCGCCTTCCAGCAGGGTCTCGTTATCTTTGGAAAAACTCAGCCGGATAATGCCGGTATCGGTGCTGTCGCTGTAGAACGCCGACAGCGGGATCGTCGCCACCTTCGCTTCGCGGATCAAGCGCACGGCGAAATCATTGTCGCTTTCGTGACTGAAGCCGCTAAAGCGTGCCAGCATGAAGAAGCTGCCGCGGCTGGGCAGCAGCTCAAAGCGCGAATCCTGCAGGGCGCTGGCCAGCAGATCGCGCTTTTGTTGATAAAACGCTGCCAGCCCCAGGTAGCTCTGCGGGTTGGCGAGCGCGGCGGCGAAGGCGTGCTGCATCGGCGTATCGGCGGAGAACACCATGAACTGGTGCACCTTGCGGATCTCGTCCATCAGCGCCGCCGGCGCCAGGCAGTAGCCGACGCGCCAGCCGGTGACGTGGTAGGTTTTACCGAACGACGACACGATCACGCTGCGTTCCGCCAGCTGCGGGTAGCGCGCCATGCTGTGGTGAATATCGCCGTCGAACACCACGTGCTCGTAGACCTCGTCGGACAGGATCACGATGTCGGTGTCGCGGGTCAGGGCGGTCAGACGTTCGATGTCGTGCGCGTCAAACACCGCGCCGGTCGGGTTGTGCGGCGTGTTGACGATGATCATGCGCGTTTTGCCGTTGATGGCGGCGGCCACTTCGTCCCAGTCGACGCGAAAATCCTGCAGCGACAGTTTGATCGCTACCGGCGTGGCGCCCTGCAGGCGCACGATCGGCGCATAGCTGTCGAACGCCGGTTCGAAATAGATCACCTCGTCGCCGGGATGCACCAGCGCGCTGATCGCCGAGTACAGCCCTTCACTGGCGCTGGCGATCACCGTGATTTCTTCGTCGGCGTCATAGCGTGCGCCATACAATCGTTCAGCTTTTTCCGCCAGAGCAGCACGTAACGCCGCCACGCCGCTCATCGGCGCGTATTGGTTATGACCTGAGCGCATGGCTTGCGCCGTTGCCTCGATCAGCTGCGGGTCACCGGCGAAGTTGGGCGCGCCCTGCGACAGATTGAGGGCCTGATGTTCGGCGCTGAGTTGGCCAATGACGGTGAAAATGGTGGTGCCGACGTCCGGCAGCTTCGAGCGGGATGAACAGGCGCTCTGCATGATGGGCTCCAGTCAAACAGGGAAGTGTTGAGCGATTAAGCATCAGCCGGCGTAGGCGGACAAGGGAAAGTTTGTCATACTTGCCATGCACTACGATCATACCTAATCGAGGCCCGCTATGCCGATATCCCTGCCGTCGCTCGACGTGTTGAAAACCTTCGTGGTGGTGGCGCAACGCCTCAACTTTACCCATGCCGCCCGGCAGCTGCACCTGACGCAGGGGGCGGTCAGCCGGCAAATCCTCGGGCTGGAACAGCGCCTGGGCTATCCGCTGTTCAGCCGCCAGGCGCGCGGTTTGGCGCTGACGCCGCAGGGCGCGCAGCTGCTGGTGCCGGTGCAGCAGGCGCTGGGGCAGTTGGACGAGGCGCTGACGCGGGCCGTCGCCCCGCCGGGGGCGCTGCGCATCAAATGCCCGACCTGCGCCATGCGCTGGGTGCTGCCGCGCATCATTCGCCTGCAGAATGAACGGCCGGACATGCATATTGAGCTGACCGCTTCGGTGTCGCACGGTCTGGATTTCAGCACCGAGCAATTTGACGCTGCGGTGGTATTCGGCCGGCCGCCGGGCAAAAAGCTGAGCGCGCACCTGCTGTTCGATGAAATCCTCACGCCGGTCTGCACGCCGACGTTTCTGCCGCCAACGCCCCGGCTGGCGGACTTGACGGACAAAACCCTGCTGCACCCGACGCGCGATCGGCGCGACTGGCTGCGCTGGCTGAAGGCGGCGGGGGCCGATGCGCTGCCGTCCGGCAAGGCTCAGCATTTCGATACCCTCGATCTGGCGATGAGCGCCGCGCTGCAGGGGTTCGGCATCGCCATCGGCGATCTGTGCCTGCTGGAGGAGGATATTCAGGCGCGGCGTATCGTCACGCCGTTCCCGCTCTGCGTCAGCAGCGGCGCGGCCTATTATTTGGTCTATCCTGAACGCGGGGCGCCATCGCCGGCGCTGGCGCAGTTTATCGATTTCCTGACGGCGGAGGCCGCCGACAGTCGCGCCCGGCTGCAGAATTACCTGCCGATAACCTGTAATGCTTTGTAAACATTAACGATGCGAATTCCCTTGGCGATGAAACAGAGTGTGGCAAACTGTTTCTTCACTCCGATTAAACTCCGCGGCGTTGGCGGCGGAAACACGCCTGAGATAAAACAAGATGAAATGGCTTTGTGTGGTGAGTATGTTGTCCGGTCTGGCCCTCTGCCCGGCTTTTGCGCAGGAAACGCCGATAACGCAGGGCATGCACGCCCAGCAGCGCGACGCCTTCGTGTCCAATTTGATGAAGCAGATGACGCTGGAAGAGAAGATCGGCCAGCTGCGGCTGATCAGCGTCGGGCCGGATAACCCGAAAGAAGCGATCCGCGAGGGCATCCGCAAAGGGCAGATCGGCGCCATCTTCAATACCGTTACCCGGCCGGACATTCGGGTGATGCAGGATCAGGCGATGCAGCTCAGCCGCCTCAAAATCCCGTTGTTCTTCGCCTATGACGTGGTGCACGGTCAGCGTACCGTGTTCCCGATTAGCCTGGGGCTGGCGGCCAGCTTCGATCTGGAAGCCATCGCGCTCAGCGCCCGGGTGGCGGCGCAGGAGGCCAGCGATGACGGCCTGAACATGACCTTCGCGCCGATGGTCGATATCACCCGCGATCCGCGCTGGGGCCGGGTCTCCGAAGGCTTCGGCGAAGACACCTGGCTGGTATCGAAAATCGCCAAGGTGATGGTCGACGGTTTCCAGAACGGCGATCCGGCCAAACCCGGTTCGGTGATGGCCAGCGTCAAGCACTTTGCGCTGTACGGCGCCGTCGAAGGCGGCCGCGATTACAACACCGTCGACATGAGCCCGCTGCGCATGCATCAGGACTATCTGCCGCCTTACAAAGCGGCGGTGGATGCCGGCAGCGGCGGGGTGATGGTGTCGCTCAACGCGATCAACGGCGTGCCGGCCACCGCCAACCCGTGGCTGCTGAAAGATCTGCTGCGCGACCAGTGGGGCTTTAAAGGCATCACCATCAGCGACCACGGCGCAATTAAAGAACTGATTAAACACGGTGTGGCCGCCGACGCGCGCGACGCGGTGCGGCTGGCAATCACCTCCGGCGTCGACATGAGCATGAGCGACGAGTTCTACGACAAATACCTGCCGGGCCTGGTGAAAGACGGGCTGGTGGCTGAAAGCGATATCGACCGCGCCTGCCGCGACGTGCTGAACACCAAGTACGACATGGGGCTGTTCACCAATCCATACGTGCATCTGGGCCCGGCGGGTGCCGATCCGCAGGACACCAACGCCGAAAGCCGTCTGCACCGCGCCGAGGCGCGGGTGGTGGCACGCAAAACGATGGTGCTGCTGAAGAACGATAAGCAGACGCTGCCGCTGAGCAAGCAGGCGACCATCGCGCTGGTCGGGCCGATGGCCGACAGCCAGCGCGACGTGATGGGCAGCTGGTCCGCCGCCGGAGTGGTCAAGCAGTCGGTGACCCTGCGCGAAGGGTTGGAGCGGGCGGTGGGCGACAAGGCGCGCATTCTTTACGCCAAGGGCGCCAACGTCACGCAGGATAAAGGCATTATCGACTACCTGAACGAGTACGAGCCGGCGGTGGCGTTCGACACCCGTTCGCCGCAGCAGATGATCGACGAAGCGGTGCAGGCGGCGAACAAGGCCGACGTGGTGGTGGCGGTGGTGGGCGAATCGCAGGGCATGGCGCATGAGGCCTCCAGCCGCGCCGACATCACGATCCCGCAGAGCCAGCGCGATCTGATCGCCGCGCTGAAAGCCACCGGCAAGCCGCTGGTGCTGGTGCTGATGAACGGCCGACCGCTGGCGCTGAGCTGGGAGAGCGAGCAGGCGGACGCGATGCTGGAAACCTGGTACAGCGGCACCGAGGGCGGCAACGCAGTGGCGGACGTGCTGTTCGGCGACTATAACCCGTCGGGCAAGCTGCCGATGACCTTCCCGCGCTCGGTCGGCCAGATCCCGATGTACTACAACCACCTGAACACCGGCCGCCCGTTCGGCAAGGAGAATCCGGGCAAGTACACCTCGCGCTACTTCGATTCGCCGAACGGCCCGCTGTATCCGTTCGGTTACGGCCTGAGCTACACCACTTTCAGCCTGTCGGATCTGAAACTGTCCAGCCCGACGATGGCGCGCAACGGCAAGCTAACCGCCAGCGTCACGCTGAAAAATACCGGCAAGTACGACGGCGCCACGGTGGTGCAGCTGTACCTGCAGGACGTGACCGCCTCGGTCAGCCGGCCGGTAAAAGAGCTGCGCAACTTCAAGAAAGTGACGCTGAAGGCCGGCCAATCGCAGCAGGTTGAGCTGCCGATTAGCGAAGACGATCTGAAGTTCTACAACGCCAGCCTGAAATGGGGGGCGGAGCCGGGCAAATTCAACGTGTTCGTCGGCCTGGACTCCGACAACGTGCAGGCGCAAAGCTTTACGCTGAAGTAACCCTGTCCCCCCTCGTTCACCGCGCTGAGCGAGGGGGCATCTATTCATTCCCGCTAACGTCATCGGAGCTTGCCTCATGAAACGCTATCTGGACTGCAGCGCCAGCGATCTGGCCGATATCGGCAAAGCCGACCTGCTCTATGCCATCCGCGCCAGCGAAGGGCGCATTTTGGTCAGCGAAACCATCGCGGTCACTCAGCCGCTGCTCAATAACGTCACCAACGCCGAACTGGCGGCCAGCCAGGGTGCCGACCTGCTGCTGCTGAACCTGTTCGACGTCGACCATCCGCACATCGCGGGCCTGCCCGCCGACGTGCCGCCGCAGGAGGCGCTGCGCACGCTGCAGCGGCTGACCGGACGGGTGATCGGGGTGAACCTGGAGGCCGTCGATCCGGCCTTCGCCACCGAACATAACGATTTCTGGCAGATGACGGCAGGGCGCGCCGCCACCGCCGAGAATGCCCGCAAGCTGTATCAGCTCGGCGCGCGCATGCTGGTGCTGACCGGCAACCCGAACAACGGCGTCAGCAATCAGGCGATCGCCGCCGTGCTGAAAGCGATTCGCGATGAAGTGGGCGACGAGATGGTGCTGGTGACCGGCAAGATGCACGGCGCCGGTATCGTGCGCGAAAGCGGCAGCCAGCTGATCGGCGAGCAGGACATCGCGCTGTTCGTGGAGAACGGCGCGGACATCGTGCTGTTGCCGGCGCCGGGCACCATTCCCGGCATGTCGCAGGAGAAAGTGGCGGCGCTGATCGCCTTTGCCCAGCGGCAAGGCGCGCTGGCGATGACGGCGATCGGCACCTCGCAAGAGGGCGCCGACGTGCAGACCGTGCGGCAGATTGCGCTGATGAGCAAAATGGCCGGTGCGGATCTGCACCATATCGGCGATACCGGCTATCTGGGGCTGGCGCTGCCGGAAAACATCTTCGCTTACAGCGTGGCGATTCGCGGCGTGCGCCACACCTACAGCCGCATGGCGCGCTCGGTGAACCGCTAAGCCTGGGGCTTTTGCGCCGTCACGATGCTGAAATAGCCGAGTGACGGCAGCACCTGAGCAGGCCCGACGTCGCGCAGCTGGTCGCCGATTTCCCTGCCGGAGTATTGGCGGCCCTGCGTCCATCCCATCATCATCAGGCCGCATCCCGCGGCGGCCAAAGGCTGCTGATCAAGTTCCAGAAATAACCGAAATAATGCGGTTTTTTTAACAAAAAGGGTTCCGCTTCCGGCGTAAGATGAAATGTTTCGCCGTCTCTAGCGATCAATTTCAATGCCAATAGCGCCATGATCAACGTTTCCGCCGGGCGTCTTTCCACATTGGCCTGAGCGCATATATCGGTCAGGTTGCGGGGGGGCAGAGCAATAAACTCAAAGATGCCCAGGCGATGCGCGATAAGCACCGCTGGATAGAGATATAAATTCATCGTGATATCGAGAAGGGGTTTTCGTCGCATTGCGGCGGCCGGACGGCATGATTCATGTGAATCCCCTTCCACTAAGGCATGACACATCTTAGCAGGCTATGCCACGCCGGTGGTTTTGGCAAAGAGGGGCACGCAATTGACCGCAGGCCAACGCTTCCGTTGTAAATAATTCCTGGGTGAGATTATTTTTACTATGAATTGAGCGCGGCCAATGCCGAACGTGCAAAAATGACAGCGGGCGGAGATTATTACCCCGGCATGCGTTTTTATTTTATTGAGGCTTAACTTAATCACCGCTATTAATGCATTAGGGTTGTGTTAATCTAGGCCGCCATTATACCGTACCGATATTCACACTGTATTTGTGAATAATTAAAAATTAAATAATTCATTATTAAAACGAGTTAACAATGAAAAAAAACATTCTGACCGGCATGATTGCCGCGACTCTGGGCCTGTTCAACACCGCTAACGCTGAAGGGATGGATCCTGCCGCATTGAAAAACGTCTATGACATCACGCGCAATACCGCCGGGTTGATGTCCTACTGTGTCGATAAAGGTTTCCTGAAAGCCGACAGCATCGACAACGCCAAGAAAATGGTGGCCTACGTGGCGGCTATTCCCGGCGGCGTCGACACCCGCGACGGCGACAAGCGCGAAGCGATGGGCCGAGAAGGCAATGTGCTGAACGACGACGGCAAAGTGGTCGCGTTGGAAAAAGAAGCGCCGCAGGGGCTGCAGGCATGGTGCCAGCAGGCTGACGAAGGGATCCGCCAGGGGCTGACGTCTATCGGTCAGTAAGTCTTCTTCACGCGCCCTTACAGGGCCGATGGGATCCGTCGCCACACCGGCGGATCCGCTTCCAGGATCGCATTCACGCCTCGTTTTACCTCCCGAGTACCCGCATCCGGTTTGATCCCGCTGATTGTTTCGCCATGCACATCGCTATATTATTTTCTATACAACGATAATCAACCGGTCACTGCCATGTTTAACTTTCTCCCGCGCCTGCTGTTGGCGCTTGTTTTGTTTTCCACCGCCGCCCAGGCGGATCGCCAGGTCACCGATCAGCTCAATCGCCAGGTCACGCTGCCCGATCGCATCACCCGCGCGGTGGTGCTGCAACACCAGACGTTGAACCTGTTGGTGCAGCTTGATGCGATGCCTCAGGTGGTCGGTGTGCTCAGCAGTTGGAAAAAGCAGCTGGGGCCAAACTACCTGCGGCTGGCGCCGACGTTGGCAACCCTGCCGATGCCGGGCGATCTGACTTCGGTGAATATCGAGAGCCTGCTCGGCCTGCATCCGCAGGTGGTGTTCGTGGCCAACTATGCGCCGCCGGAGATGATTGCGCAGATCGAACGGGCGGGCATTCCGGTGGTGGCTATCTCGCTGCGCCGCGAGGCGGCCGATCAGGCGGGTAAAATGAATCCGCAGCTGAGCGATGAGGATCGGGCCTATACGCTGGGGCTGCAGGACGGCATTCGCCTGATCGGCGAGGTGATGTCGCGTCAGCCTCAGGCAGAAGCCCTGATTAAGGACGTCATTCAGCAGCGCGCGTTGGTCGCCGAACGGCTGCGCGATCTGCCGGAAAATCAGCGGGTGCGGGTGTATATGGCCAACCCCGATCTCACCACCTACGGCGCCGGCAAATATACCGGGTTGATGATGCGGCACGCCGGTGCGCTCAACGTAGCGGCGAAGGACATTCAGGGGTTTAAACAGGTTTCTATCGAGGATGTCCTGAAGTGGGATCCGGCGGTGATTTTCGTGCAGGAGCGCTACCCGGAGGTGGTGAAACAGATCCTGACGTCACCGCAGTGGCAGCCGATCGACGCGGTGAAGAATAAGCGGGTCTACCTGATGCCGGAGTACGCCAAGGCCTGGGGGTATCCAATGCCGGAAGCGATGGCGTTGGGTGAGTTGTGGATGGCGAAAAAACTTTACCCGCAGCGTTTTGCCGATATCAATCTGCAGCAGCGGGTCGACGCTTACTATCAACGTTATTACCGCGCCACCTGCTGCCAGAGCGGGCAATGAGGCTGGGCTGGCTGGCATTGTTGACGCTGTGCTGCGCGCTGTTTTCGCTCGGCGTTGGCCGCTTTCAGGTGCCAATAACGCACAGCCTGATGATTTTGCTGGAGCCGTTCACCGGGCAGCATTATGCCGGCATCGATGCTATCCAACGCCAGGTGATCCTGGTTGTGCGCGTGCCGCGAGTGCTGTTGGCGATGGGCGCCGGCGCAGCGCTGGCCCTGTGCGGCGCGGCTTTGCAAGGCGTCTTTCGCAACCCGCTGGTCGACCCGCATATCATCGGCGTGTCGTCCGGCGCGGCCTTTGGCGGCACGCTGGCTATCCTGCTCAGCCTGCCATTGGCGGCGCTGCTGCTGTCGGCTTTTGTTTTCGGCATGGCGGCGCTGCTGCTGATTTTCACTCTCACCAGCGCCATTGCGCGGCGCAATATTCTCTCTTTGGTACTGGCGGGAGTGATCCTCAGCGGCTTCTTCTCAGCCTGCGTCAGCCTGATGCAATATCTGGCGGATACCGAAGAGAAACTGCCGAGCATCGTGTTTTGGCTGCTCGGCAGCTTTGCCACCGCCGATCGGCAAAAGCTGCTGATGCTGTTTGTGCCTTTGCTGTTGGCCGGCGGCTTGCTGTTGGCGCTGCGCTGGCGCATCAATCTGCTGTCGTTGGGTGATGAGGATGCCGGTGCATTGGGCATCAACGTTGAGCGCACCCGCTGGCTGATTTTGACGCTGTGCGCCGCCATCGTGGCCGCCCAGGTGGCGGTCAGCGGCAGCATCGGTTGGGTCGGCTTGGTGATCCCGCACGTGGCGAGGCGGCTGGTGGGGCCGGATCACCGGCGCCTGTTGCCGGCTTCACTTTGCCTGGGGGCCCTGTACATGCTGGTGATCGACGATTTGGCGCGCACGCTGAGCAGCAGCGAAATCCCGCTGGGCATTCTGACCGCGCTGATTGGCGCGCCGCTGTTCGCGCTGCTGCTGCGTCGCGCGCAAGTGAGAGGCTGGCATGACTGACACCTTATTGGCCGCCAGGGGCGTGAGTTTCGCCTGGCCGGGCGGGGCTCCGCTGTTCCAACATCTGGACATTCAGCTGCGGCGCGGCGAAGTGCTGGCGATATTGGGCCCGAATGGGCGTGGCAAGAGCACGCTGCTGCAGCTGTTGTTAGGCAGCCTGACGCCGCAATCCGGCGAGATTGAGCGCCACGGTGAGATGGGCTTTGTCCCGCAGCACTTTGCGCCGCCGTTCGCCTATCGGGTGCTGGATATCGTATTGATGGGGCGGGCGCGCCATGTCGGCCTGTTCCGTTCACCGTCAGCCGAGGACCATCGGCTGGCGAGAGAAGCGTTGCAGTCGTTGGATTTGCAGCACCTGGCAGAGCGCGAGTTTGGCAGCCTATCCGGCGGTCAACGTCAATTAGTGATGATCGCCCGCGCGTTGGCGATGCGCTGCGAGGTGTTGATCCTGGATGAACCGACTTCGGCGCTGGATCTGCATTATCAGGATCGGGTGTTGAGCCTGATGGCGAGCCTGGCGCGGGAGCAGCAGTTGGCGGTGGTGTTCTCTACGCATCAACCCAATCATGCTCACGCGGTGGCCGATCGGGCTTTGCTGTTGGGCAAGGAAGGGCGCAGCCGGCTCGGTGCCTGCCGCGAGGTGTTAACGGCGCAATCCCTGTCACCCCTGTTCGAGCTGGCGATCGAACGGGTGCCGCTGACGGTGGCGGGCCGCCGCTACGCGACGCTGGTGCCGCTGTATCGCAGCCAACTGGAGCGACATGATGAGTGATATCCTGCTGTTTGCCGCCGGCAGCCTGCGGCTGGCGTTTGCGCCGCTGCTGTCGGCGTTTCAGCGGCGCGCCAGGCAAAAAGTCACGGCGGAATTCGGCCCGGCGGGGTTGTTGCGCCAGCGGATAGAGAATGGCGAGCGGCCACAGCTGTTCGCCTCGGCCAACGTGGCGCACCCGCAAAGGTTGGCGGATCTTGGGATAGCGGGGGCGGTGCAGATTTTTGCGCGCAATCGGCTCTGTGTGACGGTACGCAACGTGCCGGCATTAACCGAACGTCCGCTGCCGCAGGTGCTGTTCGATCCCCACTGGCGCCTTGCTACCTCGACACCGGAGGCAGATCCTTCCGGCGATTATGCGCTGCAGCTTTTCGAACGTTGTGAGCAATACTGGTCGGGGCAAGGGGAAGCGTTGCGCCGCCGGGCGCTGCCGTTGGTTGGCGGCAGGGATTCTGCCCCGGTGCCGGCGGGCCGATTGGCAGCGGAATATCTGATCGCCGGCGGGCAGGCGGATATTTTTCTCGGCTACGCCAGCTATGCTCCGGCCTTAGCCGCCTACCCGACGTTGGCGGTGCGGCCGTTGGCGCCGCCGCTGGACATCGAGGCGGATTACGGTTTATGCCTGTTGGATGACGGCGCGCAGCGGTTAGCCGCATTTATCTTGAGCGAACAGGGGCAGGAAATCCTGAGCCGACACGGGTTTATGCGGCGCGCGGAATGACTCGCCGGGCCTGGCGGCCCGGAGAATGTTACCAGAACAGCGGTGTGGTGTTTTCAGCCAGAAACGCCAGCAGGATTTCGTTGACCGCCGTCGGGTTTTCCTTGTTGCTGATATGCCCGGCGTTGGGGATCAGCACGTGCCGACAGCCGAGAAGATCGGCCATGCGCTGGCCTTCCGCCGGCGGGCGCGGTTTATCCTGCGCGCCGGTGATGACGATGCTGGCGGCGGTGATGTTTTCCAGCAGCGCCAGCTTGTCGGGGCGACCGAAGATCATCCGGCCCAGCGGGACGATGCTCTCGCGCAGGCGAGCGGCGGGCAGGCTCTGCAGATGGGCCAACAATGGTTGCGACAACGCATCGGGTACTTCGTCGGAATAAAACTGCGCGGCGATATACTCCAGCAACGGCGAGGTGATGGCGCCGGCCTGTTCAACGGCCGCCAGCATGCCCATATAACGCTGCCGCGCCTCCGGCGTTTCGTCGCCCAGATAGCTGTCCATCAGCGCCAGCACCTTGACCCGCTCAGGCGCCAGTGCTGCCAGTTCGGCGCCCCACATGCCGCCGACGGACAGGCCGACGATGCCGAACTCTTCAATATCCAAGCGATTCATCAGCGCCAAATGATCGGCGGCGATATCCGACAGGCTGTTTCGCCCGGCCGGCAGCGCCGGTGAGTCGCCGTGGCCCCAGAGATCCGGCACGATCAGGCGGTAGCGTTTCGCCAGCGCTTCGAACTGCGGTGCCCACATGTTCAGATCGAACAGATAGCTGTGGCCCAGCAGCAACGGAAAGCCTGAGCCCACGTCGAGATAATGCAGGGATTTGCCCATCGTTGGCATCTTATCGGTTCCTTATATAAAGAGAGTCCGGCTGCTTATATCACACTCATATTCAACCTGCGGTATTAATTTACCTTAAATTACTTAGGTAAATCCTTATTTTTAATTTCTCTTGATAACAAGACGTCAATGAAAGGTAACGCTAAGGATAATATTCTGGTGACGATAAGCGCCTTGGTTTATGCTGGCGCTCCTTTCAAGATGGAATAGCTAAACAGGGAGTCACGATGAAAAGACTTTTCAGACTATTAATTATTTTGCTTGTTATTTTGCTGCTGGCGGCGGTGCTGTGGTGGTTCTTCGGGCGTGGTAATCCGAATGCGCTGTGGCAAATCGTCAGCCAACAGTGCGTGCCCAATCAGCAGCAGAACAACGATCCGGCGCCCTGCTTAAAGGTTGATTTAACACAGGGTTATGTGCTGTTTAAGGACAGCAAAGGCCCCTATCACGATCTGGTGATGCCAACCGAAAAGGTCAGCGGCATCGAGAGCCCGGCATTGCAGACGGAGCACGCGCCGCCTTATTTCGCCCAGGCCTGGAATAACCGCGAACATATATCCGGCGAGTTGGGTAAGCCGTTAAAAGATGCGTGGCTTTCGCTGGCGGTCAATTCGAAATATGGCCGTTCTCAGGATCAGCTGCATATTCACGTTGCCTGCCTGCGTCAGGATATCTATAACGCGCTGGGGCAACAGGCGGAGCAATTAGATCAGCAGTGGCGCCCGCTGGCGGTGAAATTGGTCGGCCACCAATATCTGGCCAGAAAATTGGCGGGCACCGATTTAACCCAGGAAGATCCTTTCCGTTTGCTGCACAACTATGTGGTCGAGCAGGGCGACAGCATCGGCAATTATGGCCTGGCGCTGGCGGTCAGCCCGCAGGGTGAGATGCTGCTGTTGGCCAACCGTTTGAAGTTGACCGATCTGAACCTGGGCTCGGCCGGCGAAATTCAGGACTACCACTGCGCGGTGGCGGGGAACTGAGTTTTTCTTATCGCTCCCCGCGTTGTCGGGGAGCGAATCTGTAAAAATGCGATATATCGCTCTGTATTAACTGAATTTTATTTTATTCCGCGACATCTGCTTGATCCTGTCATAACGTCCGATCTATTATTTGTTTGCACAAGCAAATAAATAATCGAGAGCAATCCGGTATGTCACAACCACGCAAACTTCCTGCTGCGCTGGGCATCCATCTGGATGTGACCAATCGCCTGTGGCGCACGGCGATGGACCAGTCGGTAAAAATGACCAATCTGACGCGCCCGCACTGGCTGGCGCTGAGTGCGATTGCCGATTTGGGGGATGGCTGCACCCTGAAAGACGTTTCGCAGCATTTGAACGCCGAAGTCTCGACGATGTCGCGTGCGTTGCTGTTTTTGGAAAAAAATCGGCTGATCGCTCGCGATGCCCTGTCTGAGGATAAGCGCGCTAAAGGCGTGAGAATGACCGCGGCCGGGCAGGAGATGCTGGCGCAGTTGGATCACTCCAGCCAACAGGCACGGCAAAAGCTGCTCAACGGCATTTCGGCCGGCGATCTGGAGGCTTTTTACCGCGTATTGTTTGGCATCAAACATAACGCGATAGCGATGCTCGAACAGGAAAATCTATTGCCGGACGAGTTTGCGCTGTTGGCGGAGGAGCGAGCAGGTGCGATGAAGCCGGAAGGTGAAGCGTGAACGGCCGCTGGCGGAGAGCACAACAGCTGTGCGTTATCGCGTTGGGGATCTTCTCCTGCCCGGTCTTCGCCAGCCAGAATGACCAACAGGTCATCGCACGCGGAAAATACCTGGCGATCGCCGCAGATTGCGCGGCTTGTCACCGCGGCAGCGCCCAACAGGACGCCCCCTACGTCGGCGGTTATGCCATCGCTTCGCCGATGGGCGATATCATCGCCAGCAATATCACGCCCGCCAAAGGAACCGGCATTGGCGACTACAGTGAGCCAGAGTTTCGCCGCGCGTTAACGCAGGGCATCCGGCGAGACGGCCAACCCTTGTATCCCGCCATGCCCTATACCGCTTATCGGGGGCTGAGCGATGACGATCTGCACGCGCTGTATCGTTATTTCATGGCCGGCGTCGCCCCGGTCGATCGCGCGGTGCCTGAGACCCAACTGGCGTTCCCTTTTTCCTGGCGTTATGCGATCCACGGCTGGAACTGGCTGTTTCTGAAAAAAACGCCCGTCGATGAAGACGTGAAAAAAGCGCGTGGTCGCTATCTGGTGGATGTTTTGGGGCATTGCTCGGCGTGTCACAGCCCGCGCAACGCGATGATGGCCGAACGCGACGATCGCTATCTGGCGGGCGGGGAGGCCGGCGGTTGGATCGCGCCGAATATCACCTCGGATCCTGTCAGCGGCATCGGCGGCTGGAGCAGGGAAGAGTTGGTGCAGTATTTGCGTACCGGGCGCAATGATAAAGCCCAGGCGGCCGGCGGCATGGCGGAGGCGGTGGAGCACAGCCTGCGTTTCCTGAGCGACGACGATCTTGACGCCATCGCCGACTGGCTTAAACAGACGCCGCCGATCGCCACCGCGCAAGGAACGAAAGCGGCCTATGCCTATCAGGGAGGCGGTGAAGGCCGTGCCGCCGGGCAGGCGCTGTATGCCGCTGCCTGCGCCAGTTGCCACCGCCTGGGCGGCGAAGGCGCCTACGACGGCCATTTCCCTTCTTTGACACACAATTCCACCGTAGGCAGCGAGCAGGCCAATAACCTGATCATGGTGATGCTGCATGGCGTGCAGCGCCAGGGAGAGACGCTGCAAACCTGGATGCCGGGATTCGCCGACAGCCTGGATGACCGGCAACTGGCCGAGCTGGGCAATTACGTATTGCAGCAATTCGGCAATCCGGCGGTCAGGATAACGCCGGAGCAAGTGGCTCAGCTGCGGGCTGGCGGTGAGAAACCGTGGTTGATCGCGTCACTGCCTTATGTGTTTTGGGGCGGGGTATTGCTGGCATTGATCGTCATCGGGGCGTGGGTGAAACGTCGGGTGAAGCGTTGAGCGAGGAGAGAGTGGCATGAAGTTCAATCTGAACGGCCAGGCGGTCGAATTTAACGGCGAGCAGGATACGCCGCTGCTGTGGGTGATCCGGGAACATTTTAAGTTAACCGGCACCAAGTTCGGCTGCGGTATCGGCGCCTGCGGCGCCTGTACGGTGCATGTCGACGGTAAGGCAGTGCGTTCATGTTGCTATCCGCTGCAATTGGTACGCGATCGGCAGGTGACCACTATCGAAGGATTGTCCACCGATCGCAGTCATCCGGTGCAGCAGGCCTGGATAGCGGAGGATGTGCCGCAGTGCGGCTACTGCCAATCGGGCATGATCATGGCGGTCAGCGCGTTGCTGGCGGAGCACCCGAAGCCGGACGACCGGCAGATAGATACCGGCCTGACCAATCTGTGCCGCTGCGCCACTTATCACCGTATCCGCGCGGCGGTGCACCGCGCCGCCGACAAGGGAGAACCCTAAGCATGGCGATCACCCGCAGAACCTTGCTAAAAGGCAGCGCGTTGGCGGTGGCCGCCATGCTGCTGCCGATATCGACGCGCAGCCTGGCGGCCGTGGTTTCGCAGGATGCGGCGCCGCCCGACGGTCAGTATGAATTGAACGATTGGATCTGGATCGATAGCGGCGGCCGCATCGTCATCGGCGTGTCGCAATGTGAGGTCGGGCAGGGGATTTACACCGGCCTGGCCGAAGTGGTGGCGGCGGAAATGGATGCCGATTGGGCGCAGGTGACGGTGAAGTTCGTCACCGGCCGCGATGCCTACCGTCAGGTTGCCGGGGGCGAGGCTTTCGCGCAGTTTGTCGCCGCCTCAACCTCAATGACCAAATTTTATCAGCGTACCCGGCTGGCCGGCGCGCAGGCGAGAGACTTTTTTCTGCGGGCCGGTGCGCGACATCTTGCACTTTCACCGCGGCAGTGCCGTACGGAGAAAGGTTGGGTGATTGAGGAGGACGGGCAGCGTAAGGTCGCCTATGGCGATTTGGTGCGCTATGCCGCCGAGCTGCCGTTGGATCCGCAGCCTGCTTTAAAGAGCGAAGCGCAAGAGCAAGAGAGTTTCATCGGCAAGCCGCTGTTGCGGGTCGATACGCCGGAGAAAGTGGACGGCAGCGCGATTTACGGTATCGATATTGACCTGCCGGAGATGCTGATCGGCGTCCCCTGGATGGTGCCCGATCTCAGCGGAAAGCTGGTCGCCGTGCGTAATGAACGGCAGATCCGGGCCATGCCGGGCGTAGTGGATCTGGTGCTGACCCGGCAGTGGTCGATGAACAACATGGTCGGATTGGATCACGATATGTCGCTCAATACGGTGATCGTGGTGGCGGCGAGCTACTGGCAGGCCAAAAAGGCGGCGGATTTGCTGGAGGTTGACTGGCTGCCGGGCGCTGGACAAGCGCTGTCCGGTAGCGCGATTGCGGCGGAGAATCTGGCGATGCTGGATGGCGATACCTTGGTGTCGGCGGTCGATCGCGGCGAGGCGCCGGCGTTGATTCGTGGCGCTGAACAAGATTCGCGCTTGCATGAGGCGCGTTACGGCGCGCCTTATGTGGCGCATGCCACCCTGGAGCCATGCAACGCCACCAGCCATTATGAAGAGGGCCGTATCGAAACCTGGGGCCCCTTCCAGGGGCAGGACATGGTGCGCAACGTTCTGGCGAAAATGTTCGGGCTGAAGCCGACGGATGTGGTGGTGAATACGACCTACCTGGGGGGCAGCTTTGGGCGCAAATATCTGCCGGATGCCGTAATGCATGCTACCGCCGCCTCCCGGGCGGTGGGGAAACCGGTCAAGGTGATCTATCCGCGTGAGATCGACATTCGGCATGAATATTATCGTCCGGGCTGCATCAGCCATTATCGGGCGTTGCTGGATGAAAACGGCTACCCGCAGGCGCTGTGGGCGCGCTATGCCGGGCAGTCGCTATTCTGGCAAATGCGGCGCGAAACGGTACACGAGGCCGGGGGATGGGATGAAAGTATGGTGGAGTGCGTTTACAGCACGCCGTATCGCATCCCTCATCTGAAGGTGGAGGCCGGCATCGTCGAACAGCCGATTTCCCTGAGCTATCTGCGTGGCGTCGGCAGCGTCGCCAGCCTGTTCTTTTTGGAAAGCTTTATCAGCGAACTCAGCCATAAGGCCAAGCGGGACGAGTATCAGTATCGGCGGTATCTGCTGCAGGGCAACCCAGAGGCGTTGCGCGTACTGGAGGCTACCGCGGCGGCGGCGGGTTGGCAGCGCGAACCGCCGCCGGGCGTTTATCGCGGGATGTCGTGCAATATTTGGCTCGGCCGCAATAACGCTTTCACCACTTACGTCGGTTTGGTGGTTGAAATCGCCATTCAGGAAGGGCGGCTGCGGGTGCTCCGCGCGGTATGTGCGATTGACTGCGGCAAGGTGATAAACCCGAACCTGGTGCGCGCCAACGTAGAGGGCGGCATCGGCTTTGCGCTGACCACCTGTCTGCACAGCGAACTGCACTTTGAACGGGGCGGCGTGGTGGAAGGGAATTTCGATCGTTATCCGCTGCTGGTGATCGCCGAAATGCCCAAAGTGGAAGTGGTGGTGCTCGACAGCGCGCGTGCGCCGCAGGGATGCGGAGAAGTGTCGACTGCGGTGGTCGCTCCGGCGATAGCCAGCGCGCTGCATAAGGCCACCGGCAAAACCTATCGTACGATGCCGTTCCCACGCGAGTTCTCCTCGGTGTAACGGCCCGCCGGCTGCCGCGCGCTCAGAGCTTCTTCAGCAGCGCCAGCAGCTGCGCTTCGCTTTTCTCCGCCAAACCGTCGATGGCCAGCTTGATGATGTCGGAGCGGGTAATGCGCACGATGCCGCTGCGCGCCGCCTGCACGATCACTTCATCGATGGCTTCAATGTGGCTGTCCGTCAGGCTGACGGAAATCGCCTTATAGGTGCGCTTGCGGCCGGCCGGTTTGGCTTCCGGCGCGGGCGCCGCGACCGGCAGCGTGTGCGAGGTGGCGCTGTTGATGAATTCGTCTTCCGACATGCGGTGGGTGGGGGTGCGCTTCTTCACAGGATCACCTCTTTCACCAGGCATTCAATTTCGCTCTGCGCCTTTTCGTTGTTCGCCTCATGCACGGTGATAGCTTCGCCCCAGGCGTCGCGGTAAATCTTGCGGTCGCACAGGCGGTGGCTCACCAGGGTGAACTCCGGGTATTCGCTCAGCACCTGCGCCGCTTCGTTGGCTTCATTGATGAAGATGTTGGTCGGGCACATGTTCAGCACGATGTAGCCTTTGACCTTCTCGTTGTATTCCTGCGCGGTGGAGAACATCTCCGACAGATAGCCGATGGTGTCGAGATCCATCTGCGAAGGGCGCAGTGGCGAGAGGAACAGATCGGCGGCCAGCAGCCCGGAGCGCAGTTCGGCGCTGTCGCGGCCGGCGGTGTCGACGATCACGTAGTCGTAATGGCGATCCAGTTCCAGCAGCGTTTCCTTGATTTTGCCCGACGCGGCCACCACCGGAATGTGCGGCAGCCCCTCGACGTTCTGACGGTCGTTGTACCAGGTCATGATCGATTTCTGGTCGTCGGCATCGACGATGATCGCCGTCTTGCCTTGCTTAAGAATCAGATACCCGGCGATATTCACCGCTTTCGTCGATTTGCCGACGCCGCCTTTTTGCGAGCCAATCAGAACAATCATGCTGCCATCTCTCAAGTTATTAAGCTGATAACTTATTAAGTTAATGTGCTTATTAGGTTGATAATCAAACAGGTTAACAAGAACAACTCGCGAACAATATGCACCAACTGCGGCGGCTTGCCAAGCCAGTATGTCGTTAACTGCGCAGCTTATTTTGCGCTGGATGGCCCGGATGGGTAAGTAGGAATTCTCTGGGAAG
Organism: Serratia sarumanii; assembly: GCF_029962605.1. Classification (NCBI taxonomy): domain Bacteria; kingdom Pseudomonadati; phylum Pseudomonadota; class Gammaproteobacteria; order Enterobacterales; family Yersiniaceae; genus Serratia; species Serratia sarumanii. Next base: position 1,376,039 of record NZ_CP124750.1, read on the forward strand.
TGGCGGAACGGAAGAGGGAGTTGTTAATTTAACAGCTTAATAAGTTAGTGGCTCATTAAGCTGTCGGTGGCGTTACTTCTTCATCATCACCTTCAGGTTGGCGAACGGGTTATGGGTGGCGACGCCGACATCTTTCTGCGCGTCTTCACCGGCCACCACCGTCGAACCGTATTGATCGGCCTCGGTGTATTTCGAGTGCTCGTGGTCGTGGCAGTACAGGCACAGCATTTCCCAATTGCTGCCGTCTTCGGGGTTGTTGCTGTGATCGTGATCGATGTGGTGCACCGTCAGTTCGCGCAGGTTGGAATAAACGAACTCGCGCGAGCAGCGCCCGCATACCCAGGGGAACAGTTTCAGCGCTTTTTCGCGATAGCCGGTTTCCAGCTTCGCATAGTTTTTGGGGATATAGGCCATGGTGGTCGTCCGTCGTGAATCACTATGCGGCAAATAATACCACACTGCGTACGGCGACAACGTGCGGCTCATCCTGTTGCTAGCGAAATGTCTCCACTGCCCAGTCGATAAACGCCCGCAGCTTGCCGCTGAGGTGGCGATTGGACGGGTACACCACGTACATCTGCTCCGGCGGCGGCTGCCAGTCGTGCAGCAGGCTGACCAGCTCGCCGCGCTCGAGGTGCGGCTGCGCCATAAACCGATAGATCTGGATGATGCCCAATCCGGCCAGGCTCGCCGCCAGCAGCGCGTTGCCTTCGTTAATGCTGACCGGGTAGCGCTGTTGAATGGCGATCTCTTTGCCGCGTTCGACATAGCGTTGCGGATGGATGCGGTCGTTGACCGGATGGCGGTAGTGCACCATCGGAAAACCCTGTTCCAGATCGCACGGGTGGCGTGGGGCGCCGTGGCGCGCCAGATAAGCCGGGGTGGCGCAGCTGACCCAGTCCAGATCGAACAGACGCCGGGCGATCAGGCTGGAGTCGGCCAACGGGCCGCTGCGAATCACGCAGTCCGCGCTGTCGCTGATCAGATCGATAACGCGATCGCCGATGCTGAGATCGATCTGGATTTGCGGGTAGCGTTCCAAAAAGCCTGGCAGTGCCGGCAACAGCAGCTGGCGGGCGGTGCCGCTGCCGGTATCGATGCGCAGCACGCCCTGCGGAGAATTCTGTGACTCGGTCAGACAGCCCTCCATCTGCTCCAAATCCGCCAGCCATTTCACCGTATTCTGGTAATAGCATTCGCCTTCGCGGGTGACCGACACGCTGCGGGTGGTGCGCTGGAACAGCTTGGTCTGCAGGTGATCCTCCAGATTCTGGATCAGCTTGGTGACCGTCGCTTTCGGCATGCCCAGCGAATCGGCGGCGCGGGTAAAACCGCCGGTTTCCACCACGCGGTTAAATACCCGGATAGCGAGCAAATGATGGTCCATAGGTTCCCAACGTCATGCCCCGGCAGTGGCCGGGGCATGTTTCTGCAGATAGATAATGATTAACACTGTTTAGCGCCAATTGCGCCGGAGCGCAAGCTGAGGCCGAACACCAGCGTGGCGGAGAGGATCAGCGCGCCGCCGAACAGCATGGCGCTGCTGACGCCCTGCCAGTCCACCACCTCGCCGCCCAGCAGTGCGCCGGAGGCCAGTGCGATCTGGATGACGCACACCAGCAGCGCCTGGCCGGCTTCCGGCGCCTGCGGCACCGCGGCGAACATCCAGTTGGTGGCGCATACCGGCACGGCGCCGAACGCCAACCCCCAGACCAACACCATCAGCGTGGCGCCGGCGAGGCCGCTGAGCAGCGGCGAAACGATCAGAATACCCGCCAGCATGGCGGCGATCAGGATAAAGGTGGCGCGCAGGCTGTGTTCCGCCAGGCGCTCGCCGAGGAAGGTGCCCAGCAGGCCGATGGCGCCATAGGCCAGCAGCTGCAGCGAGATCGCCGATGGGCTGAGCACGAACACCTGTTGCAGCAGAGGGCGCAGATAGGTATAGGCGGCGAAGTGGCCGATGAACAGCAGCACGATGGCGATCAGGCCGATGCGCGCCATCGGCAGGCGCAGCGGCAGCACCAGATCGCGCGGCGTAACCGGCCGGGAAGGCGGTACCGACGTGAGTAAACGCAGCTGCGCCAACAGTACGCCGACCGCCAGCGCCGCACCGCCGAAGAAGGCGGCGCGCCAACCGAACAGATCGCCGATCAGCGCCCCCGCCGGCACGCCGCACACCGCGCCGACCGAGATGCCGCTGAGGATCAGCGCGGTGGCGCGGCCCTGGCTGGCTTCCGGCACCAGATGGCGGCCGTAGTTGGCGGCGAACGACCAGAAGCCGCCGACGCAGACGCCCAGCAGCACGCGGCCCAGCAGCATCATCGGGAAGTTGACGGCCAGCGCCGCCACCAGGTTGGACACCATCAGCAGCAACGACAGTCCCAGCATCAGCAGGCGTCTGTCCAGCCGGCCGGAAGCCAGGCTCAACACCGGTGCGGCCACCGCCGCCACGATGCCGGGCATGGTGACCATCAGCCCGGCGGTGCCGGTGCTGACGCCGAGCGAAGGGGCGATGTTGGTCAGCAGGCCGATCGGCAGAAACTCGGTGGTGACCATGACAAAACAGGCGACCGTCAGCGAGAAGATCGCCGGCCACGGGGATGATGCAGGTTTATCTTTATTATTCAGCATAATGCCGCTCGTCTTGGGTGAATGCGCAGGCCGCGCTCGGGGCGCGGTGTGACCGAAGTCACAATCTACGGCAGGCCGAAGCCGCGGATAAATCCGTTTGCGGTGGTTACACTGTTTCTGAGGGGAAACAATCGCCGGCGGCGAGTGAAAACGCGGCTTGCGCCGCGCTGCGGGGTAAGGAATAAAACGGCATAAGGTTATGACCGAATGCCGCTTGCGTTTAAAGCCCCGGCGCTTTCCACAGCGAGGTGGTCAGGCCGTTATCCACCAGCGTCAGCTGATCGGCGTAAACCTGCCGCCAGGTTTCTTTCTGTTCCTGATACAGCGCATGGTGGGTCATGTCGGGTTGATGCTCGCGCTCCCAGCGCACCAGGCGTTCGCCGGTTTCGGCCAGCGACTCGAACAGCCCGGCGCCGACGCCGGCGGCGATCGCGCAGCCCAGCGCGGTGGCTTCTTTCACCACCGGCACCCGCACCGTCAACCCGGTGACGTCGCTGAGGATCTGGCTCCACAGCTTGCCCTTGGCGCCGCCGCCGGCGAACACCAGCGAGCGCGCCTGCACGCCGGAGAAGGCGGCGATCTGCTCCAGGTTGCAGGCGGAGACGATGGCGGCGTTCTCCTCCAGCGCGCGGAACAGCGTCTGTTTATTGCAGCGCTCCGGGTCGATCGACATATTGATGAACGACGGCGCCGCGTGATACCAGGTTTTGAAATGCATGGCGTCGGAGAAAATCGGCATCACGCCGTAGGCGCCCGGCGGTACCCTGGCCGCCATCTCTTCCAGCAGGCTGTAGGCATCGACCCCCAGCCGCTCCGCCAGCAATTTTTCCTCCGCGCAGAAGGCGTCGCGGAACCAGCGCATGGTCAGGCCGGTAAAGAAGCTGATGGATTCCGCCTGCGCCATGCCGGGAATGACGTGGGGATTGATGCGGATGTTCATCTCCGGATCGATGGCCGGCTCCGGCAGGTTGACGATCTGCTGCCAGAAGGTGCCGCCGAGCACCGCCGTCTGCCCGGCGCGCACGATGCCAAGCCCCAGGCTGCCGAGCTGCACGTCGCCGCCGCCCATCACCACCGGGGTGCCGCGCAGCAGCCCGCTCTCCTGCGCCGCCTGTTCGGTGACGCGCCCCAGCACGCTGCCGGTCTCTTTCACCGGCGACAGAATATCGGCGCGCAGCCCGGCCATGTCGAGCAGCGCCGGCCGCCAGTCGCGGCTGGTCAGATCCAGCATGCCGGTGGTGCCGGCGTTGGAAGGATCGACCGCCAGCTCGCCGCTGAGCATGTTGGCCAGCCAGTCGCTGATCATGGTCAGCGTCGCCGCCTGGCGGTAGATGTCCGGCCGATGGTGCGCCAGCCACAGCAGACGCGGCATGGCACTCAGCGCCAGCGTCTGGCCGGAGTATTGATACACCTCGCGTTCGAAGCCGTGGTTATGCAACTCTTTCAGCTCGCTGACTTCGTGGCTGGCGCGCGCGTCGACGTTGGCGCAGGCCCAGATCGGCACGCCGTTGCGGTCGTACAGAACGATGCCTTCACGCATCGAGCAGCAGGCCACCGCGCGTATCGCCTGCGCCGTCAGCCCGGCGCGCTGCAAGGCCTGGCGAATGCACTGGCAGGCCAGCTGCCAGTTGCGGCTGAGGTCAAACTCCATCGAGCCGGGCACGCCCGGCACCGCCAGGTGTTGCCACTCCGCCTGGCCGTGCGCGATCTGATTGCCCGCCAGATCGAAGATCACCGCGCGAATACTGCCCGTTCCTGCGTCCAGCGCCATCAAGTAGTTATCCATAGCCTATGCTCTCAGGGGGAGGAGTGTTAACTATAGATGCCGCCGCCATACCCCGCCGGGGGAGGAGTGGGCGTCGCCGGTGCGATTTGTGAGCCAGGCGGCAAAATTGCCGTTGCGGCAGGGCAATCGACGGGAATAAACCTATGGTTGGAAAGCGCCATGCTACGGCGCGCCGTTCAAACAAGGAGCTGTCATGCACGTCACATTGGTTGAGATCAACGTTAAACAAGACAAAATAGACGAATTTATCGATGTTTTCCGCGCCAATCACCTGGGTGCAATCGAAGAGCCGGGCAACCTGCGCTTCGACGTGCTGCAGGACGAACAGATTCCGACGCGGTTTTACATCTACGAAGCCTATCGCGACGAGCAGGCGGTGGCGGCGCACAAGCAGACCCCGCACTACCTGCAGTGCGTGGAGAAGCTGGAAGCGCTGATGACCGGCCCGCGCAAGAAGACCACCTTTATCGGCCTGATGCCGGAATAATCGCCGGCGTTTGCCGGTGTCCATACGCCCGGTTTGGTTGTAACCTGCAAGCTAAAGCGATTTTCAATGGGATAAGCGGGGCGAGGATGACATTGCGCGATCGGCTGTTGGCGCTGTTGGTGGTGGTGATCTGGGGCGTGAATTTCGTCGTGATCAAGTTCGGTTTACAGGGCATGCCGCCGTTTCTGCTGGCCGGGATGCGTTTTTTGCTGGTGGCGTTGCCGGCGATCTTCTTTATCCCGCGCCCGACGATCCCGTGGAAATGGCTGCTGCTGTACGGCATGACCATGAGCTTCGCGCAGTTTGCCTTCCTGTTTGTCGCCATCAAGGTGGGCATGCCGGCGGGGCTGGCTTCGCTGGTGCTGCAGGCGCAGGTGTTCTTCACCCTGCTGTTGGGTGTCGTGCTGATGGGCGAAAAGCTGCGCGTCAACCATTTCGTCGGCATCGCTATCGCCAGCGGTGGCATGCTGGTGCTGGCGCAGGCCAGCCTGCATAAGCCGGGCAGCGGCGCGGTCCCCCTGGCGGGCCTGCTGCTGACGCTGGCGGCGGCGTTTTCCTGGGCGCTGGGCAACCTGACCAACAAGAAGATCCTGGCCGGTTTCCCGCAGCGCAACATTTTGTCGCTGGTGGTGTGGAGCGCGCCGATCCCGGTCGTGCCGTTCCTGGCCTGCAGCTGGCTGTTCGACGGCCCGCAGGCGGTGCTGAGCAGCCTGGGCCATGTGCAGGTCGGCACCTGGCTGGCGGTTGCCTACCTGGCGTTTGCCGCCACGCTGTTCGGTTATTCGGTGTGGGGCAGCCTGCTGGGGCGCTATGAAACCTGGCGCGTTGCGCCGCTGACGCTGCTGGTGCCGCTGGTCGGGCTGTTCGCCGCCTGGCTGCTGCTGGACGAAGCGCTGTCGCCGGCGCAGTTCGGCGGCGCATTGCTGGTGCTGGGCGGCATGGCGGTCAACACCTTCGGCCTGCCGCGCCGCCGGGCGGCGATCGCGCGTTAAACCGAACAGGGCAATTCTGTTCAATACCTTGTCGACGGCGGTCGGCATTCTGGCGCCTGTGAATACTTTCTCAGGTGACCATCATGAATATCTACCTTTCCATGGCCGCGTTTGCGCTGGCGGCCTCCATCACCCCCGGCCCGGTCAACATCGTCGCATTGAGCGCCGGGGCGCAATTCGGCTTTGGCGCGGCCCAGCGCCACGTGTTCGGCGCCACGCTGGGGTTTACCCTGTTGCTGGTGCTGTTGGGATTGGGCATGCACCAGCTGCTGATCCTGTGGCCGGCGCTGACCCGCTTGATTCAGTGGGCCGGCGTGGCTTTCCTGCTGTTTATGGCCTATCGGTTGGCGTTTGACGACGGCAGGTTGGGCAGCGGCGCGGCGCGGGCGCCTTCCTGCCGCTACGGCGCGCTGATGCAATGGCTGAACCCCAAGGCGTGGCTGGCGTCGGTGGCCAGCCTCGGCGCCTTTGTCGGCGACGGCGACATCCGGCTGCTGTGGCAGTTCGCCGGGCTCTACTTCGTGATTTGCTATGCCTCGGTGGCCTGCTGGGCCTATGTCGGCGCGATGCTGCGCGGCCTGCTCAGGCAGGCGCGCAACGTGCGGCGTTTCAACCGCGTAATGGCGCTGCTGTTGGCGGCCAGCGCCTGCTATCTGCTGGCGGAGGGTTTTTGATACTGCCCCGGCGTGGCGGCCAGCAGCTGCTTGAAGGTGCGCTGGAAGTGCGCCTGATCGGCAAAGCCGCTTTCGCTGGCGGCTGCGGCGATCGGCAGGCCGCTTTTCAACAGCCGATGGCCGTGCTGCACGCGGCGGTTAACCAGATAGGCGTGCGGCGTCATGCCGTAACGCTGGCGGAAGGCGCGGATCAGGTAAGAAGGGGACAGCGCGGCGGCGCGGCAAATGTCGTCCAGCGTCAGCGGCCGGGTGCAGTGCGCGTCAATAAACGCCGCCGCCGCTTCCAGTCGGGTATGCGGCGGTGTCTCCGGTTGGCGGGCATCGCCCAGCCCGAGCTGCAGGGCGCTGAAATACTCCACCATGGCGATCTGTTTTTCCAGCGCGCTGCACAGCGGATCCGTCAGCAGCGCATAAAGCCGGTTCAGGCCGTGGAACAGCACCGGATCGCGGCTCAGCGGCTGGCTGAACGGAACAAAACGGTCGCCGTCGCCGCCGAGCAGCTCCTGCTGCAGCGCGCCGAGCCAGGCGAGATCGAGATAGAACATGATGTACGACCAACGCCGATCGGCGATGGGGTTGCAGGCATGCGCCTGCTGCGGGTTGATGACAACCAAATCGCCGGCGCTGACCTGCATGCGCCGCTCGCCGTTGACATAGGTGCTGACGCCGCCGGTGATGGCGCCGATGGAAAAGAATTCGTGGCTGTGCAGGCTGTAGCACACCTGGCGGCCATCCGCGATGGCGCGGGCTTCGACGAACGGCAACTGCGGATCGCGCCAGAACTGCGGCGTTTTTTCACTCATACGCTTTCCTTTTCACTGCGGCGGCATCACAGTGTTATAGCCTGAAAGCGACGAGCGGGGGAATGGCGGATGATGATTTTTAACGTATTCGGCCGTCTGCTGGGCGTGAAGCGCATCGGGGACGAATGGCGGCTGTTCCGCGTGACGCTGCCGGAGCGCAAGTATGCCCCCAGCTACGATATCGTGCTGCCGGCCGACCTGCGCGAAGAGGAGATCGCCGGCTATCTGGGGGATATTTATCACGAGGCGGCGACGCTGCAGCGGCCGGAGGTGTTTCGCGTCGAATAGCGCGGCGCGTTACTCTTCCGCGTTGCGCGCCATCATGCGGCGTTGATGCTCCTCGCCGGCGGCCTGGATCTCTTCCAGCACCGAGCCGACGTCGGCGCGTTTCAGGGTTTCGCTGAACCGGCCGCTGAGGACGCTGTCCGGCGTCAGGTTGCCTTCCTGATACAGCGCCCAAATCTCTTTGGCGTATTGGCTATCGCGCAGCTCCGGCGCGAACTGGCCATAATATTCCGCCAGATTGCCGATATCGCGCTCGAACATGCTTTTGGCGTGGTTGTTGGCGGCGGCGTCCACCACCTGCGGTAGATCGATGATCACCGGCCCGTCTTTATCCATCAGCACGTTGAATTCCGACAGGTCGCCGTGGATCAGGCCGGCGCACAGCATGCGCACCGCGTAGTTCATCATCAGGGCGTGATCGGCGCGCGCCTGTTCCGGCGTCAGGATGACATCGCTCAGGCGCGGCGCCACCAGGCCTTCTTCGTCGGTGATCAGCTCCATCAGCAGCACGCCGTCCAGGCAGATATCCGGCTGCGGCACCCGCACCCCGGCCTTGGCCAGCAGATACAGCGCGTCCACTTCGGTGTTTTGCCAGGCTTCTTCCTGCTGCTGGCGGCCGAACTTGGAGCCTTTGCTCATGGCGCGCGCGTCGCGGCTGTTGCGCACCTTGCGCCCTTCCTGATAGTGAACGGCCTGCTTGAAGTTGCGCTTCTCGGCCTCTTTGTACACTTTGGCGCAGCGGATCTCATCGCCGCAGCGCACGATAAACACGTCGGCTTCTTTGCCGCTTTTCAACCGGCGGATGACGTCGTCGATTAATCCGTCATCAACCAGCGGCTGGAGTCGTTTTGGAATTTTCATGCAGCCTTGTACCCTATTTAGGCTCCGGTGTGAATGGCTTGCGCAGTTGATAGCGTAAGTTAGACCCGAAAGGCAAACATTAGTTTTGCCGCCGCTGCATCATTGCGCGGCGGCGGGCGCTTACAGGCTGGCGGCCGGCACCCAGACGCTGACGCTGCCGGCGTTGACCGGGAAATGGGCGCTGCCCTGGTCGTCGGTGGTGATTTCCTCCTGACGGTTGCCGAGGAAATCGCGCCAGGCGGTGTGCGCCAGATCGGCGCCCAGCGCGACCGTCTTGCCGCTTTCGCCGCCGTTGGTCAGCACCACCACGCAGCCGGGGGCCTCGGCGGTGCCGGCGCGGCTGAAGGCCACGCAGTGGCTGTCGTCGAAGTAGTCGGTTTGCGGGCCGTTGGCGAAACGCTGGCGGGCGGCGATCAGCTTCTCCAGCTCCGGGATCGCCGGCATATCAATCTGGTACTCGCCGCCGTCGCGCCCCTTGTCGCGGTAGCTGGCGCCATACAGGTCGGGATAAAACACGCAGGGCACGCCCTGTTCGCGCAGCAGGATCAGCGCGTAGGCCAGCGGTTTGAACCAGGGTTCCACCGGCGCTTCCAGCGACTGCAGCGGCTGGGTGTCGTGGTTGGCGACCAGCGTCACCGCGTGGGCCGGATCGGCGGCGGTCAGGGTATCGGTGAAGATTTGCGCCATGTCGAAGCCGTCGCCCTGTTTCGACGCCTGATGAAACTTCAGGTGCAGCGCCACGTCGAACAGCATCACCTTGCCGTCCACCAACTCGATGTATTGTTGCAGCGCGTTCAGATCGTGCGACCAGTATTCGGCAACGATCAGCAGGTCGCGCTGCGCGCTGTCGCGCACGTGATCCGCCCACTCTTTGAAGAACCAGGCGGGAATGTGTTTGGCGGCGTCCAGGCGGAAGCCGTCGCACGGCAGGCTTTCCAACAGCCAGCGCGCCCAGTATTTGAGCTCCTCCGTCACGGCGGTATTGCGGAACTCCACGTCGGCGCCCATCAGATAGTCGTAGTTGCCCTTTTCGTCGTCGACCTGATCGTTCCAGCCGTCGTCGCCATAGTCGTTGGCGATTTTGAACACCCCTTTGTCGTCCGGCTGCTCAACGTAGTCGACGCCGCTGAAGCATTTGTAATCCCAGATAAACTCGGAATGCACGCCCTGGCGGCCGGGGAAGGTGAAGCGGGTGTAGGCCAGCGCGTCGAAGCCCTGGTCGTCGATGTCGTTGCGGTTGTTGGCGTCCACCTTGAACACGTGTACCTGTTCTTTCTCGTCCGCGCCGAGCTTGTGGTTGAACACCACGTCGTAGAGCACCCCCACGCCGTGTTCGCGCAGCGTATTGGCGGCGTGTTCGAGCGCCGCCTTGTCGCCGTATTTGGTGGCCACGCTGCCTTTCTGGTCAAACTCGCCGAGATCGAACAGATCGTAAGTATCGTAGCCGACGGAGTAGCCGCCGGAAGCGCCCTTGCAGGCGGGCGGCAGCCACAGATCGGTGATGCCCAGTTCGGCGAGGTGCGGCGCGCGCTCGGCGGCCTCCTGCCACAGTTTGCCGCCGTCGGGGTAGTACCAGTGGAAGAATTGCAGCAGGGTGGTTTTTTTCGTCATGAGCCAGCGTCCCGGTTAGCCAGAAGGAGAGGAGCAGTTGCCGTTAAAGCATGGGCTACTTTTGGCAAAAGGGACAAGTTTGGCATAGGCGGCCCGAGAAGGCCGCCCGAGAGACGGCTTAACGTTGGCTGGCGTAATGAGGTGAGCGTGGGCCATAAAGAATGGCGCCGTTCTGACCTGTCGCCGATAGCAGGCGGGTGTTGGCGATGGCGCCAACATCAAATCCTTTGTCGCTGATGGTATCGGCGATTTGCGAAATCGCGGCGCTGATCACCATGCCCAGCAGGCCACCGGAGTTGTTGTTGCCTTCGTTGCTGGATGCGGTGGCGGTGCCGGCCCACAGCTGTTTGCCGTTGCGCAGATCGACCAGGCGAGCGGCTACGGTAACGCGGGTTTCGCTGCTGATCACCATGTAGCTGGTGCCGTATTGCGTGACATCCAGGTACAGCACGGTGTCGGCGCCGAAAATCTGGTGCAGTTTTTTCGGACTGACGGCGCGGATGTCGTTGGCGTTGGTTAGGCCGTTTTGCAGGAAGGTTTCCTCCACTACAGCGACCGGCAACACATAGTAACCGGCCTCGGCCAGCGGCAAGGTGGCGCTGGCGAGCACGCTGTGGCTGGCTTTGACGTCCGGCGACTGGTTAACCGGCGGCAAGACCAGGATCGACTTCGGCTTGCTCTCATGGAACGCCGCATAGTCATAAGGCGTCTGCTTGGCACAGCCGCTTAGCAACAGGGTGGCGGCAACGGCGAGGAAAGTGAGTACACGTTTCATTTAAAGCTCCCTTTATCCCTGGCCATCAGGAAATTCATAAACGGCGCCGACTCCGGGAACAGCGTTTTTTCCGTGTTGAATTCATTCATGGCTTGTCCGTCGTTGCCGATTTTGCTGTACAGCAGCCCCAGCTGCGCATGCAGACCTGGCGGTACGGCTTTATCCTTGGCGCGGGATTTCTCGACGATCTCTTTCAGCGTGGCGATCTGCTGCTCAGGGCTTTGCCCCTCCTGCTGGTAGTATTGATAGAGAGAAGTCTGGTAGCCATCCCAATTGTAAAGCGTTTTCGGCGCGGCGCAGCCGGCCAGCAGGGTCGCTGCAAACAGCGCCCCGCCCATTTTTTTAGTTATCATCTTTCTGCTTCTATTCCGTTAGTTAGCAGGGCGCCATGCGCCGTTTTCGATACCGGTGACCAGGTTATTGACGGCTTCACGCACGGCCAGATCCAGCACCTTGCCGTTGAGGGTGGAGTCGTAGCTGGCGGTGCCCCCGAAACCGATGATTTCGCGATTGGACAGTTCGTATTCACCGGCACCCTGAGCGGAATAGACGACTTCTGAGGTCTGTACGTTTACGACGTTCAGATTGACTTTGGCGTAAGCGACCTGTGATTTACCACGGCCCAAAATCCCCCACAGCTGATGATCGCCGACTTCTTTACGGCCGAATTCGGTGACATCGCCGGTAATCACATAGTTGGCGCCTTTCAGCGTTTGCGCCTTCCCTTTAATGCCGGCTTCAGTTTTCAACTCTTCCATGTTGGCGCGATCCAGCACGTTGAAACGGCCAGTCTGCTGCAAATGCGTGATCAGGATAGTCTTGGACTGATTGCCCAGCCGATCGACGCCATCGGAGAAGATGCCGTTCATGTAGCTGGATCGGTTGTCGAATTTGCCGACGGCGATAGGGCTGCGTGGGCCCTGATAAGTGGTGTTGTAGGAAGCCACTTTCGGCACTTCCAAAGAGCGGGAGGATTCGGTCGCGCAGCCCGCCAGCAAAGTGACGGAAAGGGCAACGGAACAGACGGCGAGTGATTTTTTCATTGGCATGCGATCTCTCCATGAGCATAAAACAGCGCGGGAGCAACCCGCGCCCGACGTTGACATAACTAACGTTGCCGCCGTTATGGAAACGCCGCGATCCTGCCATGAATATGTAACAAATTACAACAAGATATCGGCATTAATGTCGTTATTAACATTGTTGTAACCTATTGGAATGCAATGAATTAGTATCGATTTTCTCTTGTCATCACAGCGTTTTCCACGATTGTGCATTTTTTGTCTGGGTTATTGTCTTTTTAATCGCAAACATATGGCCATTAATCCTGAAATATTTTAACTAATCAGTTTGTTGTATTGAGTAATGTTACGTTTTGCATCAACTCCTGTGTTATGCCGGGGTTCATGGCGGCTTGATGATCCGTTAAGGTAGTGAAAATTAGGTAACACTATCAACCAAGTGTCATTTTTCATCGGTAGCTAATCGGGGATATCAATTGTGAACATCAGGGATTTCAGAGCATTGGCGCGTAGTTTGGTCAGAGAGTTCGGCATGTTGAACAAGCAGAGCAACGGCTCGCGCTTTTCGCCGCTGCAGATCCATCTGATGATCGAAGTCAGCGAGCAGCCGCTGGGCGTCACCGAGCTGGCGGCCCGGCTTTGCATCGACAAGGCCAGCGCCAGCCGGGCGCTGCGCAGCCTGGTGGCCGCCGGCGTGATAGAAACGGTGGATCATCCGGATGACAGGCGGCACAACCTGCATCGGCTGAGTAAAAAGGGCGGCAAGGCGCTGGCCGGCATCGAGAGCGACGCCGACGGTTTTATGCAGGCGGCGCTGGCGCAGTTGGACGACGATGAGCTGGCGAGCACCACGGCGGCGATGAAAAAGATGACCGCGGCGCTGCGCAGCGCGCGCAAACAGCGCGACGCCAACCTGCGGGTGCGGCCGATCGCCGCGCGCGACGATGCGGCGATGGCGGCGATCATTCGCGACGTGTTTCGCGAGTACGGCATGGACAAGATGGAAGGGGTCAGCCTGCACGATCCGGATCTCGATCGGCTGACCGGCCTGTATCGCGACAACGGCGGCCACTACTGGGTGCTGGAGCGGGACGGGCAGGTGGTGGGGGGCGTCGGCATGGCGCCGCTGGCGGGCGAAGAGCCCGGCTATTGCGAGCTGCAGAAACTGTTCTTCAAGCCCGGCGCGCGCGGGCTGGGCATGGCGCGCTATATGGTGGTGCAGGCGCTGAAGGCGGCGCGGGCGGCGGGGTATCGCTACTGCTACCTGGAAACCACCGAACAGTTGAAAGAGGCGACCGGGCTGTACTACGCGCTGGGGTTCACCCTGTTGACGGAACGGCGCGGCAACACCGGCCATCACGGCTGCAACGTGTGCATGCTGAAAAATCTGCAGAACGACGATATGTGAGCGGTTTCAAGGTTAGCGCCCGCGCCTTGTGCCACCCTGTTAACCGTTTGATAACAATCACAACGTTTTATCAGGGAGGAAACTATGTTGGGGGATCCGATGGCGCTGTCCGCGCTGGTCACGCTGGTGGTCATCGCGCTATGGGCCAGCGCCCGCTTACCGGAGTATCTGGTCGCGCTGCTGTTCTTCGCGGCGGTGATGGTGTTGCAGCTGGCGCCCGCCGCAGTGACCTTTTCCGGTTTCGCGTCTTCCGCATTCTGGCTGGTGCTCAGCGGTTTCGTGCTGGGCACCGCCATCCGCAGCACCGGCTTGGCGGATCGCCTGGCCAACCGACTCTTGCCGCACCTGGCCAGCTCCTGGCCGCGCCTGGTGGGCGGCGTGGTGGCGATAAGCTACGCGCTGGCGTTTGTCATGCCTTCCAACATGGGGCGCATTACGCTGCTGATGCCGATCGTCATGGCGTTGGCCGATCGCGCCGGTCTGGCGGAGGGCTCGCGCGGCCGCATCGGTTTGGCGCTGGCGGTGGGGTTCGGCACCTTCCAGCTTTCCGCCAGCATCCTGCCGGCCAATGTGCCCAACCTGGTGATGAGCGGCGCGGCGGAAAGCGCCTACGGCAGCCACTTTGCTTATCTCTCTTACCTGCTGTTGCACGCCCCGGTGCTCGGGGTTGCCAAAGGCGCGCTGCTGACGCTGTGCATCTGCGGCCTGTTCCGTGCGCGGCCGCAGCCGGTGGCGGCCGAGGCGGCGCAAACCCCGCTCAGCGCCGCCGAATGGCGGCTGATCGCGCTGTTGGGCGCCACGGTGTTGCTGTGGATGACCGACAGCTGGCACGGCATCGCTCCCGCCTGGATCGGGTTGGCGGCGGCCTGCTTGTGCCTGTTGCCGCGTATCGGGTTTCTCAACGGCGAGCAGTTCGCCGCCGGGGTTAACGTGCGCACCTGCATTTACGTGGCGGGGATCCTGGGGCTGACCGCGCTGGTCAGCCACTCGGGGCTTGGCGATCGGCTGGGCGGTGCGCTGCTGGCGATGATGCCGGATCTGCACGGCAAACCGTTCACCGCGTTCGGTTCGTTGGTGGGGATCACCGCGTTGCTGAATTTCGTGGTGACAGCCAACGGCGTGCCGGCGCTGTTTACCCCGCTGGCGCAGGCGCTGTCCGCGGGCAGCGGCTTGCCGCTGCTGACGGTGCTGATGACCCAGGTGATCGGTTATGCCACGCCGCTGCTGCCGTATCAGGCCTCGCCGATCGTGGTGGCGATGGGGATGGGCAAAGTGCCGGCGCGTGAAGGACTGAAGCTGTGCCTGCTGTTGGCCGCGCTCAGCTTCGTACTGCTGGTGCCGTTGGATTATCTGTGGTTCAGGCTGCTGGGGTGGATCCCGTAAACAGCCCCGCGCCGCCGGCAAAACAATCTTCGTCCAGCGTCAGGGTGGCGATTTTATGCACCGGTCCGCGCATGCTGACCTGAAAATCGCCGCTGAAGGCGATCTGCAGTTCGCCGCCAGGCATCCGCACGCTAACCCGATCGCCGACTCGTCCCAACTTGCGCATCACGCTGGCGGCGGCGCAGCTGCTGCTGCCGGAGGCGAGGGTAAAACCGGCGCCGCGCTCCCAGATGCCGATGCGCAGCGTCTGGCGATCGACCACTTCCACCAGTTGTACATTGGTGCGTTTCGGGAACAGCGGATGGCGTTCAATCTGCGGTCCGAGCCGATGCACCTGCGCCAGATCCAGTTTCTCCACCGGCACGACGCAGTGCGGGTTGCCCATCGACACCAGCGAAACGCTTAACGTCTCCTCCCTCAGGGGCAGGGGATAGTTCAGCGCCTCCGGCAGATCGATCAAGGCCGGCAGCGCCGCCGGGCTGAAATTGGCGCGCCCCATCTCCACGGTTATCTGATGCGCGTCTTCCGCCACTTGGCAACGCACGTCGCCGCCGGCGGTGTGCACCAGAAACGGCTGATGCCCCACGCGCTCGCTGTCGAACAGATATCGCGCGTAGATACGCAGGCCGTTGCCGCTTTTCTCCGCTTCGGAGCCGTCCGGGTTGATGATGCGCAGGGTGGGATTGACGGCGTCGCCGCTGTCGATCAGCAGGCCGTCGGAACCGATGCCGTAATGCGGGTGGCACAGCAGGCGGATCTGTTCCTGGCTCAGACGATCGGCGACCGAACGGTGGCATACCAGGTAGTCGTTGCCCAGGCCGTGATATTTGTGAAACAGCAGGGGGGTCATGTCGTTGCTCGGCTCAGCAAAAAAAGGTTGCTACAGCTTACAACAGAACGTTGGCGTCAAAACAAACAAAAGGCGGCCTGAGCCGCCCTTTTGCACGATTACCTATCTGGCAATTAATTGTAGATGATCGCGGTACCGTGCAGTTTGTTGTCGCCGGTGGTGGCGATGATCTGGAAGGATTTGGCGCCGGCCGCGTCGGCTTTGGCCGCCAGTTTGTTTTCCAGGCTGCTCAGGTCGGAAGCACCGCTGACGGTAACGACGCCGGTTTTTTGCAGATCGGCCGGTTGAGCGTTGACCAGTTCGGCGGCGAAGCTGCCGAAGGAGACGGAGGCCAGTGCGATGGCGGCGATGGTCATTTTCAGGTTTTTCATGGTCTTATTTCCTATCTATGTTCTTTACGATGTTTGTTTTGTAAGGTCGTTAAATTAATTAACGATCGATAATTTAATGTTAGATGCCGGTTTGACGGATTGCAAGTATTTTTTTAATGTTCGTTAATTAATTTTTTTGATGCCCTGGCGTCGGGAGCAGAATTTCTCGCGATCCGCTGGTTTAATGTCTTGTTATTGATAGATTTCTGCGGTTCCATGCAGCTGGTTGTTACCACCGGCGCCGATGATGCGGAAGGATTTGGCACCCGCCTGATCGGCTTTGGCGGCCAGGCTGCTTTCCAGCGAGGTCAGATCGGACGCGCCGCTGACGGTGATGACGCCCACTTTCTGCTGGTCTGCCGGTTGGTTCTGGACTAAATCGGCGGCGAAGCTGCCGAAGGAAACGCTGGCCAGAGTGAGAGCTGCTAAGGTTAATTTTAAGTTTTTCATAATGTTAATTCCTTTCCGATAACGGTGAATAGAGGGTTTTAATCCGCTTCGCTAAATTATCTTAACGATCGATAACTAAATGCTAATCGGTTCTCGACGAAGGCGCAATATTTTTTTATAATGATCGTTAATTTATTTGTGCTAACCCTGCCGTGGAGCGGGATAGGAGAGGAGCGATGAGCATCAATGAAGAGGTTTGCGGCAAGAAAAGCCGCGGCAGACCGAAACAATTTGATCGCGACCGGGCGCTGGAAAGCGCGCTCGATCTGTTCTGGCGGCACGGTTATGAAGCCACCTCGCTGGCCGATCTGGTGGAAGTGACCGGCGCCAAGGCGCCGACGCTGTATGCGGAATTCGGCAACAAGGAAGGAATGTTCCGCGCGGCGGTGGAACGCTATCTGCAAAAATATACCACCTGCACCAACCAACTGTTGGAGCAGGATCTGCCGGTGGCCGAGATCGTCGAGGCCTATGTGCGCTCTTCCGTTGAAGTGTTTACCGACCCCGATACGCCGTCAGGCTGCTTTATGGTGTGCGCCTCGGCCGCGCTGTCGTCTGCGTCCGACGACGTCGCCCAGATGCTGCGCAGGAAACATCATGCGCAGGAAGCGGCGCTGAAGGCCTGCTTCGATCGCAAGGTGCAGCAGGGCGAACTGCTGGCGAAAACCGACACCACGCTGCTGGCGAAATACGTGATTTGCACCATTGAAGGCATGTCGGTGCAGGCGCGCGAAGGGGCAAGCCGGAGCGATCTGCTGCGGTTGCTGGAGGCGTTGATGCTGGTGTGGCCGCGGCTCAGCCAGATTGGCAATAAGGTGTAACAACCGGCCCGGCTTTTACCGGGCCGTGTAACCCATTACTGATTGACCGGGATCACCGCGCCCTGGTATTTCTCGCGGATAAAGTCCTGAATCGGTTTGGAGTGCAGCACCTTCACCAGCGCCACGATCTCCGGTTTGTTCACGTCGGCCTGGTGCACGGTGATGATGTTGGCGTACGGGTTGTTTTCGCCGCTTTCGACCGCGATCGGATCTTTGGTCGGGTTCAGCCCGGCGTCGATGGCGTAGTTGGCGTTGATCACCACCGCGTCGCCTTCGTCGTTGTTGTACATCTGCGGCAGCAGCGCGCCCTCAACGTTGGCCTGGAATTTCAGGTGTTTCGGGTTTTCCACCACGTCGCTGATGCGCGTGTCCACCTTGCTTACCCCCGGCTTCAGCTTGATCACGCCTTCCCGCTCAAAAATAGACAGGATGCGGCCTTCTTCCGCCACCGCGTCGCGCATGATGATTTTGCCGTTTTCCGGCAGATCTTTCAGGCTCTTGTACTTCTTCGAGTAGATGCCGATAGGCTCAATATGGATCGCGCCGGCGCTGACGAAGTCGTAGCTCTTGTCGTCGGCGTGGTCTTTCAGCACCGAGTTCAGGTAAGGCACGTGCTGGAAGTAGTTGGCGTCGATGTCGCGGCTGGCCAAGGCGGTGTTCGGCAGGATGTAGTCCTGGAAGCGCTTGATCTGCAGATCGATGCCTTCCTTCGCCAGTATCGGCTTGGCCTGTTCGAGGATCTCGGCGTGCGGCACGTTGGAGGCGCCGACCACCAGCTTGGTCGCCGCGGCGGCGCCAAAAGAGGCGAGGGTGGCGACGGAGGCGAAAGCCAACATCAGTAGGTGCTTTTTCATCATCGTTTTCCTTGGTTAATTAACGTTTATCGAGCGTTCTTGTCAGGGTGTCGCCGATGAACTGAATGACGAAAACGATCAGCAGAATCGTCAGCGTCGCCACCAGCGTCACATCACTGTGGTTGCGTTGGAACCCTTCCAGATAGGCCAGGTTGCCCAGGCCGCCGGCGCCGATCACCCCGGCCATCGCGGTGTAGCTCACCAGCGCGATCAGGGTGACGGTGATGCCGGAAACCAGCGCCGGCGAGCTCTCCGGCAGCAATACGCGGAAAATCAGGGTGCGGTTTTTGGCGCCCATCGAGCGCGCCGCTTCGATCACCCCTTTGTCGACCTCGCGCAGCGCGATCTCCACCAGCCGGGCGTAGAACGGCGCCGCGCCGACGATCAGCGCCGGCAGGGCCGCATCCGCGCCGAGAATGGTGCCGATCAGCGACTTGGTAAACGGGATCAGCAGCACGATCAGAATGATGAACGGAATGGAGCGGAAGACGTTGACCAACACGGAGATCAGCGAGTAGACCGCCCGGTTCTGCCACAGCTGGCCTTTCGAGGTTAAAAACAGCAGCACGCCGAGCACGATGCCCAGCACCAGCGTGGCCAAACCGGCGATGCCGGTCATGTACAGCGTTTCCCAGGTGGCGTCCCACAGTTGATCCAGACGCAGGTGGGGGAACAGGGACTCAATCATGTTGGATAACCTCGACGGCGATATCTCTTTCGTGCAGCAGGCTGAGCATGTCGGCGACTTGTTGTTCGTTGCCTTCGGCGTGGATGTACAGTTCGCCGAACGAACCGTTGAGGGTGTGGCTGATCTTGCCGTGCAGAATGTTGATGGTCAGGGCGTAGCGCCGGATCACTTCAGAGATCACCGCCTGATGGGTTTGCACGCCCACGAAGGTCAGCTTGAAAATCGCCCCCGGCAGATGGGCGGTGAGCAGCGGGTTGAAGCTCTCTTCGGTATCCGCATACTGCGACACCTGTTTGACGAACTGCCGGGTGATCGGTTGCTGTGGCCGGGTGAACACGTCGAGCACCGGGCCTTCTTCGACGATGCGGCCGTTTTCCATCACCGCCACGCGGTGGCAGATTTTGCGCACCACGTGCATCTCGTGGGTGATCAGCACGATGGTCAATTTCAACTGGCGGTTGATGTCCAGCAGCAGGTCGAGAATGGCGTCGGTGGTCTGCGGGTCGAGCGCCGAGGTGGCCTCGTCGCACAGCAGCACGCTCGGGTTATTGGCCAGCGCGCGGGCGATGCCGACGCGCTGTTTCTGGCCGCCGCTGAGCTGCGAAGGATAGGCGTCTTCGCGTCCCAGCAGACCGACCAGCGCGATCAGTTCCGCCACGCGCGGCGCAATCTGCGCCTTGGGCACGCCGGCGATCTGCATGGAAAAAGCGATGTTTTGGCTGACGGTGCGCGACCACAGCAGGTTGAAGTGCTGAAACACCATGCTGATTTTCAGGCGCGCCTGGCGCAGATGGCTGCCTTTGGCGCGGGCGATATCGAAGCCGCCTACGTCAATGCGGCCGCTGGTGGGCGTTTCCAGGCCGTTAAGCAGGCGGATGAGCGTACTTTTGCCGGCGCCGCTGTAGCCGATGATGCCGTAAATTTGCCCGGCCTCTACCGCCAGACTGACGTTGTCTACCGCCACGACGCGGCCCTGTGTGCTGTCAAAAGTTTTGCAAACGTTCGAAAGAACGATCATAGCGAAGCGGATCCTTATCGATACATCACAGCATTCCGTCCAGAGCGCGGTGCGCCGGACAGGGATCGTTCGGCTTTTCGGCGGGCACAACCCGGCGGGGAGTGGCGGACGGAACCTCTGTTGCGGGTGAATACCGGGCAATCCTACCGAGGGTTTATAGTGACAGGAAGAATGTAAATTCTATTACTTATTCTGATTTGATATATAAAACGGCGGGTGAAACAGGGGGGGAGAAAACCGGCCGCAGGGCGGCCGGCGGGAGGGCTAGCGTTTGTCCAGCTTCATGTGCAGCAGCGGGAACGGGTTGCCCTGGCCGTCGAGCGGCGAGCGGCCGGTGATGACAAACCCGTAGTGGCGATAGAAACCGCTGGCCTGCGGATTTTGCTCGTTCACGTCCAGCTGCAGCTCATCGTGCAGCGTTTCCGCGTGGGTCAGCAGCGCTTTGCCCACCCCTTTGCCGCGCTGATCGGCGTCGATAAACAGCATCTCCACCTTGTTGCCGTTCAGGCCGATAAAGCCGCAGGGGTGCCCCGGCCGCTCTTCGGCCACCCAGACGTTAACCGCCGGCAGGTAGTCGTTCAGCACCAGCGGGAACAGCTGCGCGATGTTGTCTTCGGTTAAAAAATGGTGAGTGGCGCGCACCGAACGCAGCCAGATATCTGCCAATTGCGCGTTGTCTTCCGCCGCGCGTGCTCTGATGGTAATCATCGAACTCTCTGCTATCTAAGTTGGAGGAAAAAAACTAGATAGAGGTTTTGTGGGGTTAGTGCCGAATTAACGTGGGTTAACGCCCTGCAAAGCGCCTCTGCAGTGGATCGAATAGGCCCGCCTTTCTGCCGGCGGTATAATAAATGTAATTCAGTAAGTTAATGCTTTCAACCGCCGCAGGGCGCAATGGGGCGCCCGCCGCGTGATACACTGGCCGCTGAATGAGCGAGAGGGCAGCAGGATGGAAGCGGTACGCGCAGCGATAGAAAAACAGGTGCTCAGCCTGACCGGGCTGGCGCTCGGCGGCGTCGATTTTGAGAACCCGCCGGGCGATCCGGGCTTGTTCGGCCCGCAGTCGGTCATCTGGCAGGTACACCGCGATTTCACCCCGATGCTGTGCGGCGGCGTCAGCGCCTTGCTGCTGCAGATGCTGCACCCGCTGGCGCTGGCCGGGGTGTGGGATCACTCCAACTTCCGCGACGATATGATTGGCCGCCTGCGCCGCACCAGCCAGTTCGTGTCGGTCACCACCTTCGGCCCGACCGCCGAGGCGGAGCGGCTGATCGCCAAAGTCAAAGCCATCCATCTGCGGGTGACCGGCGTCGGCAGCGACGGCACGTCTTATGCCGCCAGCGAACCGGCGCTGCTGACCTGGGTGCACGTCGCGGAGAGCAGCCGTTTTCTGGCCAGCCACCTGCGCTACCGCAACCCCCATCTTTCCCGCGATTTGCAGGATCAATACTACCGCGAAGCGGCGCGCGTGGCCGCCGCGCTGGGGGCGACCGCAATTCCTCAGTCCTGCGCGGAGGTCGAAGAGTACCTGCAGGCGATGCGGCCGCAGCTGATCTGCGATGAACGCACGCAAGAGGTGGCGCGCATTCTGCTGAAGGCGCCGGCACCGAGCGCATTGGCGCGCCCGCTTGGCGGGGTGGTGATGCAGGCGGGCATCGATCTGTTGCCCGATTGGGCGCAGCGGCAGTTCGGTTTTCATCCGGGCGCGCTGCGGCGGAGGCTGGTGCGAACGGGCGCCGCAGGCCTCGGCAAGGTGCTGGGCGCGTCGATGCGCAACGGCTCCTATCAGCGCGCGGTGCGGCGCATCACTCAGCCGTCATGAGCCACAGCCGCTATAATTAGTCTTTGTTTATCTTCGTTTACGGCCGCTTTTGAGACTTTTACGGGTGATCCGGCCAGTAATGCGTTTTACACTTGGGGGCAAAACCACATTCCATTTTTAGCGCGCAGCCGATTCTGCCGCGCCCTGACCCTATTGAGGTGATATGAACGAGTCATACGTACTTGCTGAAGTCAGCAATGAGAACCAGACGCTGGTTGCGGTGGTTCAGCAAGGGAGCAGGGCAGCCTATTTTTATATCTATCCCGCCGAAGCCTACAGCGATCGCTATCAGGTGCGCGCCTGCTGGCTGCGCAACCTGGCCGCCGCGCCGCTGCAGGAAGATCGCGCCGCGCTGGAACAAGGGCAGCCGCCGATGCTGGCGGCGGAGTATTGCCGCAACCTGGAAGGCGAAGCGCCGCTGAACCCGGAAGGGCTGATGGTGGTGTGGAGCGAAAGCGACGACGGCGCGGCCCTGTGGTATTACGGCCAACTGCTGGCGGTGATCCCCGGCTGGAGCCTGTATATCGACCATTCGGTGTGCTATTCCGCCAGCTGCATCAAGGAGAGCCCGCTGGCCTATCCGCTCGGCTCGGCCTCGACCAACACCCAGTATGCGCAGGCGGAGAGCACCCGCCAGTTCTGGCGCAGCTGGCAGCGTGAAGAGGGCAACCCGTGGCCGAAGATGCAGCGCGATTTTCAGGCGCGCTATGAGTCGCATTTCGGCCCTTCGGTGAAGTACTACGCCATCGATCAGGGCAAGTGGCCGCCGATGGCCATCACCCAGCACGAGCGCGACGGCATCTATTACTTCCTCACCATGGGGGTCAGCATCCGGCCGATGCCGTGGGTGGAGATCCTGTTCAACGACGAGGCTTCGCGCTATCGCCGCATGGAGATGGCGATCGCCATCGACAGCCAATACATGACCGAAGACAACGCGGTGCAGATGGCCAGCGCGCTGGCCGGTTTCGCGCATGCGCCGTGGGCGCGGCTGACCTGGATCGGCGAAGGGCATACGCTGGAGTCGGACGTGGCGCCGCTGGGCTACGAAGGCTATATTTTATCGTCGTCCTTCTACCCGCATAACGCGCACCTGACTCTGCCGCAGCAGTACGGCGATCCGGTGAACCTGTTCTGGGCCAGCCCGGTGTTTACCGCCGAGCGGCAGCTGGCGCACGCCACGCCGAACGGCGGGCACGATCTGGTGCACAGGTTGCGGGAGCAGGGCGTCGACCATATTTTCCGCCCGCGCCAGCCGGTGTGCTGACGCCACTTATCTTCTCTTCGGGAGCCGCCATGACCAGCGCGCTGTTGATTATCGATGTGCAGGAAGGATTGTTTACGCCGCCGCCGGCGGATGCCGCGGGCACCGTTGCGCGCATCAATCAGCTGAGCGAGCGCGCCCGCCGGGCGGGCGTGCCGGTTGTCGTGATTCAGCACCATACGCCGGACGACGAGCTGCCGCACGGCAGCGCCGCCTGGCAAGTGCTCGCGGCGCTGAAGGTGGCGCCGGGCGATCATCGGGTGGATAAAACCACGCCGGACTCGTTCCTGCGCACTTCGCTCGGCGCGTTACTGATTGCCAACGGCGTATCGCAGCTGGTGGTTTGCGGCTATTCCACGCCGTTTTGCATCGATACCACGGTGCGCAGCGCGGCGGCGCACGGTTATCCGGTGACGCTGGCGGCGGATGCGCATACCTGCCACGACAAACCCTATGCCGACGGTCTGCTGATCCGCACCCACCATAACGAGACGCTGTCGAATATCGAAAGCTTCGGCGTGCCGATCCGCGCCGTGCCCGCGGCGGACATCGTGTTCTGAGAACAGAAAAACGGGGGCCTCAGCCCCCGTTCGTTATTTCAGGCCCGCCCGCCGCGCCGCCACCTTGGCCAGCGCCGCCCAGTCCAGATCCGCATCCCCCTGCGCCATCGCGTCGAGGAAGTTGTCTTTCAGCACCCCGGCGAACGGCATCGGCGTATGGCTGTCGGCGCCGGCGGCCAGCGCCAGCCCGACGTCCTTCAGCCCCAGCGCCAGCCGGAACCCGGCGGGGGAATACTTCTCGGCGGCGATCAGCGCGCCATAGCCCTGATAGGCCGGGGCGGCGAAGACGGTGCCGCCCAGCATCTGCAGGTAGTCGGCGCCGGACACGCCGTAGTTGCGCACCAGCGCGCTGCCTTCCGCCATCGCTTCAATGGCGCTGGCCAGCGTAAAGTTGGTGGCGATTTTGACCACGTAGGCCTGCGCCGGATCGGCGCCGAAGTGCCAGGTTTTCTGGCCGAGGGCATCGAACAGCGGCTGCGCTTGCTTCAGCCGCTCGCTATCGCCGGCCGCCAGAATATTCAGCTTGCCGGCGGCGGCCACGTCGACCCGCCCCAGCACCGGCGCGGCGAGATAGCCGATGCCGTGTTCCGCATGCAGCGCCGTCAAACGCTTGGCGAGTTCGACCGAGATGGTCGCCATATTGATATGCAGCGCGCCCGGTTTCATCCGTTGCAGCAACCCGCTGTCGACCACCACCTGTTGCGTGGCGGCATCGTCTGCCAGCATGGTGATCAGCACGTCGGCATCGGCCAGCTGTTCCGGCCGTTCTGCCTGCTGCGCGCCGGCGCTCACCAGCGGCTGCGCCGCCTGCGGCGAGCGGTTCCATACCGTTAAGGTGAAGCCCGCCTGCAACAGGTTGGCCGCCATGGCGCTGCCCATCCCACCCAGTCCGGCAAATCCGATCTTCATCATGCGCTCCTTTTTCAGGTTGAAGGTTTTACCCTAGCGCGCCAGGGCAGGAACGCAAATGCCGGAGTGTAACGCCGTCTTACGCGCTATTGACGCGTTGCCGCTGCGGGTATACCTTGATGCCATGAATATATCGATGCACTCCACCCACAATCAGTCATGGTGGCGCCTCTTCTGAGGCGGCACGAGTATTCACATCTCTTATTAATGCCGCCGGTTTGGCGGCATTATTTTTTGTGGCGTTGATCCGGCGGTCCAAGGACTTCAGGAGCACTGTCATGAGCTACACCATTCTTACCGGCGATCGCGCCACCGGCCCACTGCATTTAGGCCACTTCGTCGGCTCGCTGCGCCAGCGCGTGGAACTGCAGCACCAGCATAACCAAACGGTGATGGTGGCGGATCTGCAAGGTCTGACCGACAACGGTAACAACCCGCAAAAAATCAGCGCCAACGTGCTCAACGTGGTGGCCGACTATCTGGCGGTGGGCATCGATCCGCATAAGACCACGATCTGCCTGCAGTCGGCGCTGCCGGCGTTGGCCGAGCTGACGATGTACTACCTTAATCTGGTCAGCGTGGCGCGGCTGGAGCGCAACCCGACGGTGAAAAACGAAATCGCCGAGAAGGATTTCGCCCGCAGTTTGCCGGCCGGTTTTTTGATCTATCCGGTCAGCCAGGCGGCGGACATCACCGCCTTTGGCGCCACCCACGTGCCGGTCGGTGAGGATCAGCTGCCGATGCTGGAGCAAACTAATGAGATCGTGCGGCGTTTCAACCACATCGTCGGCCAACCGATATTAACGGAGTGCCAGCCGCTGTTGAGCAACGTCGGGCGTCTGCCGGGGCTGGACGGGCAGGGCAAGATGTCGAAATCGCGCGGCAACGCCATCCAGCTTGGCGCCGGCGCCGACGAGGTGCACAAGGCGGTGATGAGCATGTTCACCGACCCCGGCCATCTCAACGTCAGCGATCCCGGCCGGGTGGAGGGCAACATGGTGTTCACCTACCTGGACGCCTTCTGCGAAGACGCCGCGCTGGTGGCGGATCTGAAGGCGCACTATCGGCGCGGCGGGTTGGGGGACGTGAAAATCAAACGGCTGCTGGAGGATTGCCTGCAGAGCCTGCTCGAGCCGATCCGCACCCGCCGCGCCGAATTCATCGCCGATAAAGGCGAGCTGACGCGCATCCTGCAGCACGGCACCCGCCGCGCGCATCAGGTCAGCCAGCAGACGCTGCAACAGGTCAAGACGGCGCTGGGGCTGGACTTCTTCACCCTGGCGTGAGGCGAACGCCGGGGCGGCACGCGTCACGCTCCGGCCATAAAACCATCATCCCACTGTCATAAACTTATCCGTTAATAGGTGCCCATAATGATTAGCCACTGAAACCAGAGAAATCATATGGCTCAGGCACTGTTAAAATTGGCACAGCACGACTTTCCAGGGCAGCACGCCGCCGCATCCCGCAAAGTATTGTCGGTAAAGGGACTCGGCAAGGCCTACAAAGCGCAGCAGCGCGTGCTGGATGACATCAATTTCGATCTGCACGCCGGCGAATTCGTGGCGGTGATCGGCCGCTCCGGCGCGGGCAAGTCCACGCTGCTGCACACCCTGAACGGCACCATTCCTTCCAGCTGCGGCGAGATGCTGCACTTCGAAGACGACGGCATCGCGCAGGATATCGCCCAGCTGGCCGGCCGCCAGATGCGCCAGTGGCGCGCGCGCTGCGGCATGATCTTCCAGGACTTCTGCCTGGTGCCGCGGCTGGACGTGATGACCAACGTGCTGCTGGGCCGTCTGAGCCACACTTCCACTCTGAAATCCTTCTTCAAACTGTTCGATGATACCGACCGCGCTCGCGCCATCGAGCTGTTGCAGTGGCTCAACATGCTGCCGCACGCGCTGCAGCGCGCCGAGCACCTCTCCGGCGGCCAGATGCAGCGCGTCGCCATCTGCCGCGCGCTGATGCAAAACCCGCAAATCCTGCTGGCCGATGAACCGGTGGCGTCGCTCGATCCGAAAAACACCCGCCGCATCATGGACGCGCTGCAGAAAATCAGCGAAGACGGCATCGCGGTGATGGTGAACCTGCACTCGGTCGAACTGGTGAAAGAGTATTGCTCGCGGGTGATCGGCATCGCCCACGGGAAGATCGTGTTTGACGGGCATCCTTCGCAACTGAACGAACGGATCCTGCACCAGCTGTATGGCGAAGAAGCCAATCAGATCCATTGAAGCACTTTTGACCTTTACCCTTTACACACAAGGCACACCTGATGAAAAAAGTATTGAGTCTGACCACCCTGATGGCCGGCGCGATGATGGTATTTAATGCTGCCGCAGCGGATGCGCCGAAAGAGCTGAACCTGGGCATTCTCGGCGGCCAGAACGCCACCCAGCAGATCGGCGATAACCAGTGCGTGAAGCAGTTCCTGGACAAAGAGCTGAACGTCGATACCAAGCTGCGCAACTCGTCCGACTATTCCGGCGTGATCCAGGGCCTGCTGGGCGGCAAGATTGACCTGGTGCTGAGCATGTCGCCGTCGTCGTTCGCTTCGGTCTACATCAAGGATCCGAAAGCGGTGGACATCGTCGGCATCGCGGTCGACGACGTCGACCAGTCGCGCGGCTACCACTCGGTGGTGGTGGTGAAGGCCGGCAGCCCGTACCAGAAACTGGAAGACCTGAAAGGCAAGGCCATCGGCTTCGCCGATCCGGATTCCACCTCCGGCTTCCTGATCCCGAACCAGGCGTTTAAAAAGCTGTTCGGCGGCACGGTCGACAACAAATACAACAACACCTTCTCCAGCGTCACCTTCTCCGGCGGCCACGAGCAGGACATTCTCGGCGTGTTGAACGGCCAGTTCGAAGGCGCGGTGACCTGGGCGTCGATGATCGGCGACTACAACACCGGCTACACCAGCGGCGCGTTCACCCGCATGATCCGCATGGATCACCCTGACCTGATGAAACAGATCCGCATCATCTGGCAGTCGCCGCTGATCCCGAACGGCCCGATCCTGGTGAGCAACTCGCTGCCGGCCGACTTCAAGGCCAAAGTGGTCACCGCGATCAAGAA
Organism: Serratia sarumanii; assembly: GCF_029962605.1. Lineage (NCBI taxonomy): Bacteria > Pseudomonadati > Pseudomonadota > Gammaproteobacteria > Enterobacterales > Yersiniaceae > Serratia > Serratia sarumanii. The sequence continues at coordinate 1,403,445 of NZ_CP124750.1, forward strand.
GCTGGATAAAGACGATCACCAGTGCTTTATCAAAGCGATGGGCGGCAAACAGCACATCGGCGACACCACCCTGGCGGAATACCAGAACATCATCGATATGAAGCGCGAGCTGACCAAAGGCGACCGTTAATTCCCGGCTGCCTCGGCCGTCCGAATGAAGGGGTTCAGCGTGCTGAACCCCTTGTTCCATAAAGATGGAAGACCTCTTTTGAATACCGATTTCGCACACTATTACCAACGGATCCGCAGCAAGCAAAAGCGCGAAGCGCTGCTGTGGTCGCTCGGGCTGGTGGTGCTGTACCTGGGCGCCGGCAACCTCGCCGAGTTCAACCTGCACACCGTCTGGGTGTCTATTCCGCACTTCTTCGACTACCTGGCCGAAACCATTCCGACGCTGCATTGGCATTTACTGTTCGCCGACGGGCGCACCGAAGGCTCACTGGCCTACTGGGGTTACCGCCTGAATATCCAGCTGCCGCTGATCTGGGAGACCCTGCAGCTGGCGCTGGCGGCGACCATTTTCTCTGTGCTGGTGGCGACCGTGCTGGCGTTTCTGGCGGCCGGCAACACCTATACCCCGGCCTCGGTGCGGCTGGCGATCCGCACGCTGGTGGCGTTTTTGCGCACCATGCCGGAGCTGGCGTGGGCGGTGATGTTCGTGATGGCGTTCGGCATCGGCGCCATTCCCGGCTTCCTGGCACTGGCGCTGCACACCATCGGCAGCCTGACCAAGCTGTTCTACGAATCGATCGAAACCGCCTCCAACAAACCGGTGCGCGGGCTGGCGGCCTGCGGCGCCACGCCGCTGCAGCGCATGCGCTTCGGCCTGTGGCCGCAGGTGAAGCCGGTGTTTCTCTCCTACAGCTTCATGCGGCTGGAGATCAACTTCCGTCAGTCGACCATTTTGGGGCTGGTGGGCGCGGGCGGCATCGGCCAGGAGCTGATGACCAACATTAAACTCGACCGCTACGATCAGGTCAGCATGACGCTGCTGTTGATCATCGTGGTGGTTTCCGTGCTCGACTACGTGTCGGGCGAGCTGCGTAAGCGCGTGGTGGAGGGGGCAAAATGATAGCGGGCACTCCGGCGTCGGCGGAAACGCTGCGCCAGTTGAAACAACAGCATCCGGCGATCTTCGCGCAGCAGGGGCGCTACCTGCGCACCGTCGGCCTGATCGCGCTGGCGATCGTGCTGTACTATGTGTTCTTCTTCCTGGTCTTCGGCATTACCTGGCCGCAGTTTATCAACGGCTGCCAGCAGCTGGGGCGCTATTTCCTGCGCATGTTCGTCTGGCACGACTTCGTCAACTGGCCGTTCATGTACTACTTCCAGCAGATCGGCATCACCATCGCCATCGTGTTCGCCGGCACCATCACCGCGTCGCTGATCGCGCTGCCGCTGTCGTTCTTCGCCGCGCGCAACGTGATGTCGACGCCGCTGCTGCGGCCGATCTCCGTGCTGGTGCGCCGCTTGCTGGACGTGCTGCGCGGTATCGACATGGCGATCTGGGGGCTGATCTTCGTGCGCGCTGTCGGCATGGGGCCGCTGGCCGGGGTGTTGGCGATCGTGATGCAGGACGTCGGGCTGCTGGGCAAACTGTACGCCGAAGGGCACGAGGCGGTGGACAAGTCCCCCAGCCGCGGCCTGACGGCGGTGGGCGCCAACGGGTTGCAGAAGCACCGCTACGGCATCTTCACCCAATCGTTCCCCACCTTCCTGGCGCTCAGCCTGTACCAGATCGAGTCTAACACCCGGTCTGCGGCGGTGCTGGGCTTCGTCGGCGCCGGCGGCATCGGCCTGGTGTACGCGGAAAACATGCGGCTGTGGAACTGGGACGTGGTGATGTTCATCACCCTGATTCTGGTGGTGGTGGTGATGATCATGGATAAGGTCTCGTCGATGCTGCGCAACAAGTACATCATCGGCGAAGACATCCCGCTGTATCAGCAAAAAAGCCAAATCGATTGAGAAACCCCTTGCCGATCCCTATACTGCCGCACATTCAAGGTGTGTGGCAGTCATTTCGTTTCGCAATGTGCGCACGTCCCCGTTAGACAAGTAAAGGCAATGCAATCCCATGATGAACAACGACGTGCTGCGCAGCGTGCGCTATATGCTGAGCATTAACAACGCCAAAATGGTCGAGATTATCAAACTGGACGATTTCGAGGTGGCGGTGTCGGCGATGGACGCTTACGTGATCAAAGAAGGCGAGCCGGGCTACGAGAAGTGCCCGGACGAAGTGATGGCGCACTTCCTCAACGGCCTGGTGTTCTTCAAGCGCGGCAAGGACGACAAGTTCCCGGCGCCGGCGGTTGAGCTGCCGATCACCAATAACCTGGTGCTGAAAAAGCTGCGCGTGGCGTTCGAGCTGAAAGACACCGACATGCACCAGATCTTCACCGCGGTGGACTTCCGCATCTCCAAGCCGGAGCTGAGCGCGCTGTTCCGCAAAGAAGGCACCAAGAACTACCGCCCATGTGGCGATCAGATGCTGCGCTACTTCCTCAAAGGGTTGGCGCAGCGCGTTCGCGGCGAGTAACGCGCAGCGTTCACTGAGCCTCAGGCGCAATCGCAAGATTGCGCCTTTTTTATTGCCGCTCTCCCGCCCGCCGTTGTTGTACAGGCCCTCAGCCATCCGCCATCGATGGTGGGCGGGCCGCCCCCCGGTTACTTTCTCATGGTCAATTCAATCACCCAAACCATGAGGAAAGCAGGATGCCAACCATCACGAAAACCCAATCACTTTACACGTTGACCCGGCCGGTCTGGCTGGATGTGGCAGGCATGAGCAAAGGTATCGATCACGATCGCCAGCACCTGGGCATCATTCTCGCCGCTGGGCAGGTGCTGCGAGTGCGGCAGACCAACGCGGCGTTTACCGGCAAGCTCACGCTGCGCTTGCTGAATGACGACAGCAAAACGGAGGCTGAATTCAGCGTCGGCGCGAGCTGGGTCGAGGCCCAGGTCAATGCCGTCTCGGTGCCGTTTATCGATACGCCGTACGGGCAGGGCGAACCGGCGCTGGAGTTCGAGTATCCGGACACGGCGAAAGCGCTGCCGGTTTATCGCCGCGGTGAAAACGAAGCCGCATTCTTCGCCCGCTGGGACGATCGGGACGCCGAGTTTGCGCTGGTCGATGCGGAATACGCGGTATTGCTGGTGCCGAAAATCAGTAAACCGGCGCTGAAGTCGCTGGGCGAAGCGAAAAACATCGACGGACTGATCGCCTACTATGACCGCATTTTCACCTTCTACAATGCGCTGACTGGCGTCTCGTTCGAGGCTGAACACGAATCCGATCGCAATATTCGCAACCGCTATTTTATGAAGGCCGATAAACACGGCGCCGGCGCCGCGTATTACGGCGGGCGCTGGACGGCGGAAACCAGCAACTCGGTCAGCAGCTTCTGGCTGACGCCGAAAGACAGCAACTGGGGTAGCCTGCATGAGATCGCGCACGGCTATCAGGGGCACTTTATGGGCGACAAATATTTCTCCACCGGTGAGATGTGGAACAATATTTACGCCGCTTGCTATCAGGACGTGATGCTGGGAGAGCGCAAATACCAGGAAGGGTGGCTGTATAACTACGGCAACGCGGCCGGCGTCGAGAAGAAAATCGTCGATCTGATCGCTCAGGGCACGCCGCTCAACCAGTGGGATCTGCGCTCCAAGCTGTTCTTCGCGATGCTGATGGTCGACAAGGCAGGCAAGAACGCCTTCACGCACTTTAACCAGCAGTATCGCCAAAGCTGCAATACGCCGGGCTTCGTGCCGTCCGAACATGCCTTGCTGGATCTGCTGTCGGCAAGCTTCGCCGCGGCCGGCGAGCAAATCGACGTGACGCCGTTCGTCGAGTTGACCGGCGGCGTGATCACCCAAGCGCAGCGCGATCTCAACGCGTTCAGCCACGCCAAGGCGGTGTACCCGCTCTATCAACTGGTGGATGCGCAGAGTTTGCCGGCGGTGCAGGCACAGCTGAAGCTGGATTCCTCCCTGCGGCTGGTCGATTCCTGTCAGCTCAAGGCGAGCGGCCTGAAAGGCGATGTCGCCCTGAGTCTGGATATCGATGACTTTGCGCAGATCTACGGTGCGGATCTGGTGCTGATGGAAGGGGCGCGCTATGCCTACAAGGTTCGTATCGACGCGCCGACCCTGGCCCTGAATGCGTTGCCGATCGGCGTGTACACCCTGCGTTTACCGACCGGCAAGGATCGCAAATATCGGCCGACGGCGGGTTACCTGACGGTGAAGCAGGGGAAAAACGCGGTAACGCTTCGCTTCGAACGCAAAGCCGCTTCGCCGATCGTTTCACAGGAGATCGCTCTGTTGGGCCTGAGCGATGCGGTCTTCGCCACCGTGGTCGTCGATCGCGCCAAGGGCGCAGTGGTGGTTGACGTGACCAGTACCACGCCGCATTCCTACTTCCCCGGTGAAACCTATGCCCGGGTGACGCTGCGCGATCGGCAGGGCGCGGTGCGCTTCACTAAGGAGATTCAGGGCACTCAGGCTACGTTGAGTCACGACGAACTGCCGTTTGCCGAGGGTGATGACATCGAGATTTACCATGTGGAGCCGAGCCGGGTGCGCTTGAATCCGGCGGCGGCCGGCGTCATCGACAACAAAAACAAAACCAACGTGCTGCGTATCGAAAAAAGCGGGCTGAAAAATCCGGCGTTGCCCGGCGATCCCGAACAAGCGCTGCTGGCGCGCCTGGAACAGGCGGCGCAGCGTTTGCGCCGCCTGCTGCCGGCCTACTACGCGCCGTCGTCGTCGTTCAAGGACGATATTTATCTGGCGATCGGCGCCTTCGCCGAGCCGCAGCGCGAGTCGCTGTTGGCGACCTATCGGGATTGCCTGCCCGCCGACAATACGCCGCCGGACGCTAACGTCGGCAATGCGTTTACCGTGGTTTGCAAAGGGATCGGCGATCGCCAGTTTCTGACCGGCGCCGTCGATCTGGTGAAGAAAACCGTGACCGTGACGCTGTCGGCGGGGATTGCTCACCACTACTTTGCCGATAGCTACGCCTTCCTCAGCGTGACGGATGCGGACGGTAACACCTTGCTCAGCTACGACGTCATCGGCAGCCAAAATCAGCCGGCTAAAACCTGGGTGCTGCCGCTGTCGGGTTATGGCGGTGAGGTGATCCATCTGCGGCATGAAGAGCCGGACAACCGTCTGGCGATCGTCAACGAGATGCAGCACGTGCGGTTGGCGGAGAAGGGCAAGCAACAGACCTACTGCATTACCTCGATCGGTTTGAAACGTATCAACGACTGATCCACATCCCCCTCCCGGGGCGGCGAGCGTCGTCGCCCCGGTTTTCCTCTGCATCATCCCCTTATTGCACTCTTTTTGTTCTGCCGCTGCGCGCCGCTGGTGCAGCCCATTCGCCGCCGTCGTCATAAGTTTTAATTATAATTTATTGAAATCATGAGATTAAAAATTGGCACGCCGGTTGCTCTGTTGAATCCCATCTTGTGTACCAGATGGAATTCAGCCGATGAGCGACCCTGTTGAAACGTGCGGTTTTACCCTCAGTGAATGGCAGCACCATTATCAAACCCGTCCGGCGGGCGAGCGCCTCGCCTGCGTCAGCGCCACGATCGAAGCGCTGGTCGCCGATTTGGATTCAGACGACAACGCCTGGCTGTATCTCGCCACCCCGGCGCAGCGCGAGCGGCAGTATCGGCAACTGGCACAGAGGCTCGAAGCAGTCGCCGGCGATCTCAGCCGCCTGCCGCTGTTCGGCGTGCCGTTCGCCATCAAAGACAATATCGACGTCGGCGGCTGGCCGACCAGCGCCGCCTGCCCGGCGTTCACCTATCAGGCCGCGGCGGACGCCACCGTGGTCGCCAACCTGCGCGCCGCCGGGGCGATCGCCCTCGGTAAAACCAACCTCGACCAGTTCGCTACCGGGTTGGTGGGCACCCGCTCACCCTATGGCGCAGTGGTCAACAGCTTCGACAGCCGCTACGTCAGCGGCGGCTCCAGCTCCGGCTCCGCCTCGGTGGTGGCGCGCGGCCTGGTGCCGTTCGCGCTGGGCACCGACACCGCCGGTTCGGGCCGCGTGCCCGCCGGGTTCAATAACATCGTCGGGCTGAAGCCGACCAAAGGGCGGTTGTCCAACCGCGGCGTGGTGCCGGCCTGCCGGTTGAACGATACGGTATCGGTCTTCGCGCTGACGGTGGCCGATGCCGCGCAGATGGCGGAACTGGCGAGCGGCTTTGACGAAGCAGATCCGTATTCCCGCCCCGATCCGCATACCGCGCCGGCGGATATCCCCGCCGCGCCGCGTTTTGCCGTTCCCGCCCAGCTGGAGTTTTTCGGTGACGTGCAGGCCGAGCGGGCGTTTCACCGCGCGCTGGCGCAGCTGCAGGCGGGCGGCGCCACGTTGGAACCCCTCGATTTCGCGCCGTTTCGCACCCTGGCGGAGCAGCTGTATTACGGCCCCTGGGTGGCGGAGCGCACCGTGGCGATTGAGCAGATGCTGGAAGCGAACCCGCAGGCTATCGATCCGGTGGTGCGCGGCATCGTCGGCAACGGCCTGGGCTACAGCGCCTGCGACGCCTACAAGGCGGAATACCTGCGCGCCGAGCTGGCGCGGCAGATCGCCCAGCGGCTGGCGCCGTTCGACGCGCTGGTGGTGCCGACCGCGCCCACTATTCGCACCCTGGCGGAGATGGCGCAGGAGCCGGTGCTGTTCAATTCGCAGTTTGGCACTTACACCAATTTCACCAACCTGGCCGATCTGAGCGCACTGGCGCTGCCGGGGCCGCTGCGCGAAGACGGGCTGCCGGCGGGCATCACCCTGATTGCGCCCGCCTGGCATGACCGGGCGCTGGCGGCGTTTGGCCTGCGCTGGCAACGGCAAAGCGCCTTACCGCTCGGGGCTACCGGCCGGGCATTGCCGCCGCAGCCCACACCGGCCCCGTCTGCGGGACATGTGCGTCTGGCGGTAGTGGGCGCTCACCTCAGCGGTATGCCGCTCAACGTCCAGCTGACGCAGCGCGACGCGGTGCGGGTGGAGCAAACCGTCACCGCCCCCTGTTACCGCCTCTACGCGCTGGCTGATACCGAGCCGCCGAAGCCGGGGCTGGCGCGCGTGGCGCAGGGAGCGGCGATCCGTCTTGAGCTATGGGACATCCCGCTGGCCCGTTTCGGCGAGTTTGTGGCGGAAATTCCGGCGCCCTTGGGTATCGGCACGCTGCTGCTGGCGGACGGCCGGCGGGTGAAGGGGTTTATCTGCGAAGCCTGGGCGCTGGAAGGCGCCACGGATATTACCGAGTTTGGCGGCTGGCGCGACTATCTCGCCGGCGTTAAGGGGGCATGAACATGTTTACTACCGTACTGATCGCTAACCGCGGCGAAATCGCCTGCCGCGCCATTCGCACCCTGAAACGCCTGGGCGTCACCAGCGTGGCGGTTTATTCCGACGCCGACCGCAATGCGCCGCACGTCACCGAAGCCGACAGGGCGGTGGCGCTCGGCGGCGACAAGGCCGCCGACAGCTACCTGAGCATCGACAAGATCCTTGCGGCGGCGGCAGCCACCGGCGCGCAGGCGATCTACCCCGGCTACGGCTTTTTGTCCGAGAGCGCCGAGTTTGCCGACGCCTGCGAGGCGGCGGGCATCGCCTTTATCGGCCCGACGGCGGCGCAGATGCGCGAGTTCGGTCTCAAGCACCGGGCGCGCGAGCTGGCGGCGTTGGCCGGGGTGCCGATGACGCCGGGCACCGGCTTGCTGGAGAGCGTGGAGCAGGCGGTTGCCGCCGCCGCGCGCATCGGCTACCCGGTGATGCTGAAAAGCACCGCCGGCGGCGGCGGCATCGGCCTGACGCGCTGTGACGACGAGGCGGCGCTGCGCGAGGCTTACGACAGCGTCAAACGGCTGGGAGAGCAGTTCTTCCGCGACGCCGGCGCCTTTATCGAACGCTTCGTCGATCGGGCGCGTCACGTCGAGGTGCAGATTTTCGGCGACGGCCAGGGGCGGGTGGCGGCGCTCGGCGAGCGCGACTGCTCGCTGCAGCGCCGCAACCAAAAAGTGGTGGAGGAAACCCCGGCGCCACACCTGCCGGCGGCGACCCGCCAGGCGCTGCAGCGGGCGGCGGTGGCGCTGGGCGAGTCGGTGAACTATCGCAGCGCCGGCACCGTGGAATTTATTTACGACGCCGCGCGTGACGAGTTTTACTTCCTCGAAGTGAACACCCGCTTACAGGTCGAGCACCCGGTCACCGAGATGGTCACTGGCCTGGATCTGATCGCATGCATGCTGCAGGTGGCGGCGGGCGATGCGCTGGATTGGGCGGCGTTGCAACGCGCGCCGCAGGGCGCGGCGATCGAAGTGCGCCTCTATGCCGAAGATCCGCTGAAGAACTTCCAGCCCAGCCCCGGCGTGCTGACCGAGGTGCATTTCCCCGCCGACGTGCGCCTCGACGGTTGGGTGGCGACCGGCAGCGAAGTCTCGGCGTTTTACGACCCGATGATCGCCAAGCTGATCGTACACGGCGCTGACCGCGCGCAGGCGCTGGAAAAACTGCGCGTGGCGCTGGCGGCGACCCGTTTGCACGGCATCGCCACCAACCTCGATTATCTGCGGCAGGTGATCGCCACGCCGCAATTTCAGCGCGGCGACGTTTGGACGCGCCTGCTGGACGATTTGCATTACCAGCCGCACTGCCTCGAAGTGCTGCAACCCGGCACCTACAGCAGCGTGCAGGACTATCCCGGCCGCCTCGGCTATTGGGACATCGGCGTGCCGCCGTCCGGCCCGATGGACGACTTCGCGTTCCGGCTGGCCAACCGCATCGTCGGCAACCACCCGGCGGCCGCCGGGCTGGAGTTCACCCTGCAGGGGCCGACGCTGCGCTTTCACTGCGACGCCACCATCGCGCTGACGGGTGCCAGCTGCCCGGCCGATCTGGACGGCGAAGCGGTCGCCTACTGGCGCCCGATCGCGGTGCGGGCCGGGCAGGTGCTGACGCTGGGGCGCGCCACGCACGGTTGCCGCACCTATCTGGCGGTACGCAACGGCTTCGACGTGCCGGTGTATCTCGGCAGCCGTTCCACCTTCGCGCTCGGCCAGTTCGGCGGCCACGCCGGGCGCACCTTGCGCGTGGCGGACATGCTGGCGATCGCTCAACCGGAATTGGCCGCCAGCACCACGCCGGCGCCGATCGCCGCGCCGCAGGCGATGGACGACAGCCTGATCCCGCACTACGGCGACCAGTGGCACATCGGCGTGCTGTACGGGCCGCACGGCGCGCCGGACTTTTTCACCGCCGAATCGATAGACGCCTTCTTCGCCACCGACTGGCAGGTGCATTACAACTCCAATCGCCTCGGCGTGCGCCTGTCGGGTCCGAAGCCCGAGTGGGCGAGAGAGGACGGCGGCGAAGCCGGTTTGCATCCTTCCAATGTGCACGACTGCGAGTACGCCATCGGCGCGATCAATTTCACCGGCGACTTCCCGGTGATCCTGACCCGCGACGGGCCGAGCCTCGGCGGCTTCGTCTGCCCGGTGACCATCGCCAAGGCCGAGCTGTGGAAAGTGGGGCAGGTGAAGCCGGGCGACCGCATCCGGTTCCATCCGATCGGTTTTCGCCAGGCGCAGTCGCTGGAACAGGCGCAGCTCGGCAGCATCGAAGCGCTGGCGGCGGTGAAGGCCATCACCCTGCCGCCGCCGGATCTGGCCCCGGCGGATACCGTTTCCGCCGCGGTGCTGGCGGCGCTGCCAGCGGCGGAAGGGCGCCCGGCGGTGGCGTATCGCCAGGCGGGAGACGGCTACATCCTGATGGAGTATGGCGACAACGTGCTCGATCTGGCGCTGCGGCTGCGCATTCATCTGCTGATGCAGTCGCTGCGGCAGGAGGCGATACCGGGCGTGGCGGAGCTGGCGCCGGGCGTGCGTTCGCTGCAGATCCGCTACGACAGCCGGCTGATAAGTCAGGCCGATCTGCTGCAGCGCCTGCTGGCGCGCGAACGGGCGCTGGGGGACGTCAGCCGCCTGAAGGTGCCGACGCGCACCGTCTGGCTGCCGATGGCGTTCGAGGATTCGGCCACGCTGGGGGCGGTCGATCGCTATCAGCAGACGGTGCGCGCTTCGGCGCCCTGGCTGCCGAACAACGTCGATTTCATTCAGCGTATCAACGGCCTGAGCCGACGCGAGCAGGTGCGCGACATCCTGTTCGACGCCAGCTACCTGATCCTAGGGCTGGGAGACGTCTACCTCGGCGCACCCTGCGCGGTGCCGCTCGATCCGCGCCATCGCCTGCTGAGCTCCAAATACAACCCGGCGCGCACCCACACCGCCGAAGGGACGGTCGGCATCGGCGGCATGTACATGTGCATCTACGGCATGGATTCGCCGGGCGGTTACCAGCTGGTGGGGCGCACGCTGCCGATCTGGAACAAATTCCTCAAAAACCCGCAGTTCACCGCCGGTGAACCCTGGCTGCTGCGCTTCTTCGATCAGGTGCGCTTCTACCCGGTCAGCGAGCAAGAACTGGACGAGCAGCGCGAAGCGTTCCGCGAAGGGCGCATGCAGGTGCGCATCGAAGAGAGCGAATTCGACTTCGCCGCCTACACCGATTTCCTGGCCGACAACGCCGGGGCGATCGCCGACTTCCAGCATCGCCAGCAGCAGGCGTTCAGCGCCGAAGTGGCGCGCTGGCGCAGCGATGACGACGAGGCCGAGGCGCAGCTGTTGCCGCCGGTTGAAGAAGACGTGATCGACGGCGATCTGGTCAGCGCCGATCTGAACGGCAGCGTGTGGAAGATCCTGGTGGAGCCGGGGCAGGCGGTGGCGGCCGGGCAGCCGCTGATCGTGGTCGAGGCGATGAAGATGGAATTGGCGGTCACCGCGCCGCGCGCCGGGATCGTCAAACGCATCAGCTGCCGGCAGGGGCGGCCGGTCGGGCCGGGCGACGCCCTGCTGTGGCTGGAAAAAGCGATCTGAACGGAGGGGCGAGGATGCAAATCACCAACGGAGAGCACAAGGCGCGGCCGGAGGGGCTGGCGGAGCGCATTTATCTGCAGCTCAAGGCCGACATCTTCGAGTTTCGCCTGCTGCCGGGCGATCGCTTCAGCGAAAGCGACGTGGCGCAGCGCATGGCGGCCAGCCGCACGCCGGTGCGTCAGGCGCTGTTTCGACTCGAGCGCGAAGGCTATGTCGAGGTGCTGTTTCGCAGCGGCTGGCAGGTGCGGCCGTTCGATTTTGCCTACTTCGAAGAGCTGTACGACCTGCGCATCGTGCTGGAACAAGAGGCGGTGAAACGGCTGTGCGAATGGCCGGCCGGGGAAACGCCGGCCGCGCTGGCGGCGCTGAACCGTTTTTGGACCGAAGCGCCGCGTCTGGCGGACGGCCAGGTGGTGTCGCAGCACGACGAGCAGTTTCATCAGGCGTTGGTAGCCGCGGCGGGCAACGGCGAAATGGCGCGCATCCACCGCGAGCTGACCGAAAAGATCCGCATCATTCGCCGATTGGATTTCACCCAGCAGGCGCGGGTGGACGCCACCTACCGCGAACACGCCGCCATTTTGCAGGCGATCCTGCAGCGGCAAAGCGGGGTGGCGCAAGCGCTGCTCGGCGAGCATATCGCCGTCAGCAAGGCAGAGGTACGAAAAATAACGCTGCACATGTTGCACCAGGCGCGGGCCCAGCAGCCGGCGCGCTCGGCGTAACGATTTTGATTTCACACACATCAGGAGTTTGAACTATGCAACGTCGTCGTTTTATCAAAGCTTTTGCGCTGTCCGCCGCCGCGCTCGGCCTGGGCCTGGCCTGGAGCGCGCAGGCCGCCGACACCATCAAGGTCGGCATTCTGAGTTCGCTCTCCGGCACCATGGCGATTTCCGAGACGCCGCTGAAGGATGTGGCGCTGATGACCATCGACGAGATCAACGCCAAAGGCGGGGTGCTCGGCAAAAAGCTGGAGCCGGTGGTGGTGGATCCGGCCTCCAACTGGCCGCTGTTCGCCGAAAAGGCGCGCCAGCTGCTGAGCCAGGACAAGGTGGCGGCGGTGTTCGGCTGCTGGACCTCGGTGTCGCGCAAGTCGGTGCTGCCGGTGTTTGAGGAGCTGAACGGACTGCTGTTCTACCCGGTGCAATACGAAGGCGAAGAGATGTCGCCGAACGTCTTCTACACCGGCGCGGCGCCGAACCAGCAGGCGATCCCGGCGGTGGAATACCTGCTGAGCGAGGACGGCGGCGGCGCCAAGCGCTTCTTCCTGCTGGGCACCGATTACGTCTATCCGCGCACCACCAACAAGATCCTGCGCGCCTTCCTGCACAGCAAAGGCGTGCAGGACAAGGATATCGAAGAGGTCTATACGCCGTTCGGCTACAGCGATTACCAGACCATCGTCGCCAACATCAAGAAGTTCGCCGCCGGCGGCAACACCGCGGTGATCTCCACCATCAACGGCGATTCCAACGTGCCGTTCTACAAAGAACTCGCCAACCAGGGCGTCAAGGCCACCGACGTGCCGGTGATCGCCTTCTCGGTCGGCGAGGAGGAGCTGCGCGGCATCGACACCAAACCGCTGGTGGGCAACCTGGCGGCCTGGAACTACTTCGAATCGCTGGATAACCCGACCAACAAACAGTTTGTCAGCCAGTGGAAAGCCTACGCCAAGGCGCACAATCTGCCGAATTACGCCACCGCGGTGACCAACGATCCGATGGAGGCCACCTACGTCGGCCTCCACATGTGGGCGCAGGCGGTGGAAAAGGCCGGTACCACCGACGTCGATAAGGTGCGCGCCGCGATGGCCGGGCAAACCTTCGCCGCGCCGTCGGGCTTCACGCTGACCATGGACAAGACCAATCACCACCTGCACAAACCGGTGATGATTGGCGAAATCGAGGGCAACGGGCAGTTCAACGTGGTGTGGCAAACCGAAGCGCCGGTGCGCGCGCAGCCGTGGAGTCCCTATATCGCCGGTAACGACAAAAAACCGGATTACCCGGTGAAAGGCGGCAAGTAACGTCACTCAGCGCCGGCGCGGCTCGACGCGCGCCGGCCCAACAGAAGAGGCAGCTGATGCAATCTCCGTTTTTATCCTTTTTGCGCGTCGGGCTGTGGCTGTTGTGCGCCTGGCCCCTGCTGGCGCAGGCCGGGCCGGCCGATGAGTTCGCGGCGGCCAATCGCGCGCAGCAGGCCAAACTGCTGCAGGCGTGGGCGGCCGAGCCGGACGCCGCTCGCCTGCCGTTGCTGCAGGGGCTGCAGCAGGAAACCGTGGCGATCGACGAGGCGAAGCGCGCCTTTATCCGCCAGGGCGACCGCTATCTGCCGCTTGAAGCTGAGGCGGCCCCGGTTGGCGAACCGAAGAAGGTGTGGCTGAACAACCGGCTGCGCATTCTGATCGCCAACGCGTTGTCGGCGCAGCGGCTGGTCAGCGCGGACGCGGCGGTGCGGCTGCAGGCGGCGACCGCGCTGCAGCGCGAAGCGCAGGGCGAGCAGTTGCCGCTGTTGACCCGGCGGCTGGCGCAGGAGAAAGACCTGCAGGTACGCGACGCGCTGAGCATTGCGCTGGCGAACCTGCAATTGACCGACGCCAGCCCGCAGGTGCGCTTCAATGCGGTGCGGCTGCTGGGGGAATCGGGCGAGCCGGAAACCCGCGCGCGGCTGCAGGCGTTGACCGACGCCGCTCACGAGCCGGACGCCGCGGTGCGCGCCGAGGCGCAACGCAGCCTGCAGCGGGTGCAGCATCGCCTGATGATCGGCGATCTGCTCGGCCAGGCGTTCAGCGGCCTGTCGCTCGGCTCGATCCTGCTGCTGGCGGCGCTCGGGCTGGCGATCACCTACGGCCTGCTCGGCGTCATCAATATGGCGCACGGCGAAATGCTGATGCTCGGCGCCTATTCCGCTTACCTGGTGCAGGGGCTGTTTCAGCAGTTTGCGCCGCAGTGGCTGGCGCTCTACCCGCTGGCGGCGCTGCCGGTGGCGTTCGCCATCACCGCCGGGATCGGCATGCTGCTGGAGCGCACGGTGATCCGCCACCTGTATGGCCGGCCGCTGGAAACCCTGCTGGCCACCTGGGGCATCAGCCTGGTGCTGATCCAACTGGTGCGGGTGCTGTTCGGGGCGCAGAACGTCGAGGTCGCCAACCCGGCGTGGCTGTCGGGCGGCGTGCAGCTGCTGCCGAACCTGGTGCTGCCGTGGAACCGCATCGCGGTGATCGCATTCGTGCTGTTGGTGCTGGCGCTGACCTGGCTGCTGCTGAACAAGACCCGGCTCGGCATGAACGTGCGCGCGGTGACGCAAAACCGCGCGATGGCGGCCTGCTGCGGCGTGCCCACCGGTCGGGTGGACATGCTGGCCTTCGGGCTGGGATCCGGCATCGCCGGGCTCGGCGGGGTGGCGCTGTCGCAGTTGGGCAACGTCGGGCCGGAGCTGGGGCAAGGTTACATCATCGATTCGTTCCTGGTGGTGGTGCTCGGCGGCGTCGGCCAGCTGGCGGGGACGGTGGCGGCGGCTTTCGGCCTCGGCATCGTCAACAAGATCCTCGAGCCGCAGATCGGCGCCGTGTTGGGCAAGATCCTGATCCTGGTGCTGATCGTTCTGTTTATTCAAAAGCGCCCGCAGGGGCTGTTCGCCCTCAAGGGCAGGGTGATTGACTGATGAGCCAACCATTGACCGTAACCGGCGTGCAGAAAGCGCCCCGGCTGGCGTTGAGCATCGGCGGGCTGGCGTTGCTGGCGCTGCTGGTGATGCCGTTCATGACGCTGTTGCCGGCGGATCATCCGCTGGCGGTGTCCACCTATACCCTGACGCTGGCGGGCAAGATCCTGTGCTATGCGGTGGTGGCGGTGGCGCTCGATCTGGTGTGGGGCTATGCCGGGCTGCTGTCGCTCGGCCACGGGCTGTTCTTCGCGCTCGGCGGCTACGCTATGGGCATGTACCTGATGCGGCAGGCGGCGGGCGACGGGCTGCCGGCGTTTATGGCGTTCCTCTCCTGGAATGAGCTGCCGTGGTTCTGGAGCGGCACCCAGCATTTCGCCTGGGCGCTGTGCCTGATCGTACTGGTGCCGGGCCTGCTGGCCTTCCTGTTCGGCTACTTCGCCTTTCGCTCGAAAATTAAAGGGGTGTATTTCTCGATCATGACCCAGGCGCTGACCTATGCCGGCATGCTGCTGTTCTTTCGCAACGAGACCGGCTTCGGCGGCAATAACGGCTTTACCGGTTTCACCACGCTGCTCGGCTTTCCCATCACCGCCGCCGGCACGCGGGTGGCGCTGTTCCTGGCGACGGTGCTGCTGCTGGCCGCCAGCCTGGCCATCGGCTTTGCGCTGGCGCGCAGCAAGTTCGGTCGGGTGCTGACCGCAGTGCGCGATGCGGAAAACCGCCTGACCTTCTGCGGCTACGATCCGAAGGGCTTCAAGCTGTTCGTCTGGACGCTGTCGGCGGTGCTGTGCGGGCTGGCCGGCGCGCTCTATGTGCCGCAGGTCGGCATCATCAACCCCGGCGAAATGTCGCCGACCAACTCGATCGAGGCCGCGATCTGGGTAGCCCTCGGCGGGCGCGGCACGCTGGTGGGGCCGCTGCTCGGCGCCGGCATCGTCAACGGCGCCAAGAGCTGGTTCACCATGGCCATTCCCGAATACTGGCAGTTTTTCCTCGGCCTGATGTTTATCGTCGTCACACTATTTCTCCCGAAAGGCGTGATTGGCCTGCTGCGTCGGAGGAAAACCTCATGAAGGCGATGCAAGTGACCGACGAACTGTTTACCCATCCGCTGCCGGCGGACAAATACCGGCAGCAAACCGATCCGGTGCTGCAGCTCGACAACGTCAACGTCAGCTTCGACGGTTTTCGCGCGCTGACCGATCTGTCGCTGCGCATTGGCGTCGGCGAACTGCGCTGCGTGATCGGCCCCAACGGCGCCGGCAAGACCACGCTGATGGATGTGATCACCGGCAAGACCCGGCCGGACAGCGGCAGGGTGTTTTACGATCAGACCGTCGATCTGACCCGGCTGGCGCCGATGCAGATCGCCCACGCCGGCATCGGCCGCAAGTTTCAAAAACCGACGGTGTTCGAGGCGCTGACGGTGTTCGAAAATCTGGAGATCGCGCAGAAAACCCGCAAGTCGGTGTGGGCCTGCCTGCGCGCCCGCCTGAGCAGCGAACAGCGCGACCGCATCGACGAGATGCTGAAGACCCTGCGGCTGGGGCATGAACGCCACCGGCCCGCCGGGCTGCTGTCACACGGGCAGAAACAGTTTCTCGAGATCGGCATGCTGCTGGTGCAGGAGCCGCACCTGCTGCTGCTCGACGAGCCGGCGGCCGGCATGACCGACGCCGAAACCGACTACACCGCCGAACTGTTCCGCGAGCTGGCGGGCAAGCATTCGCTGATGGTGGTGGAGCACGATATGGGGTTTGTGGAAACCATCGCCGATCGCGTGACGGTGCTGCACCAGGGGCAGGTGCTGGCGGAAGGATCGCTGGCGCAGGTGCAGGCCGATGAACGGGTGATTGAGGTATATCTGGGGCGCTGAGGAGGCGTAACGATGCTGCAGGTAGAGGAATTGAATCAATATTACGGCGGCAGCCACATTCTGCGCGGCCTGTCGTTCGAGGCGCGCATTGGCGAGG
The DNA here is from genome assembly GCF_029962605.1 of Serratia sarumanii. Classification (NCBI taxonomy): domain Bacteria; kingdom Pseudomonadati; phylum Pseudomonadota; class Gammaproteobacteria; order Enterobacterales; family Yersiniaceae; genus Serratia; species Serratia sarumanii. Next base: position 1,420,049 of record NZ_CP124750.1, read on the forward strand.
TGACCTGCCTGCTGGGGCGCAACGGCGTGGGCAAAACCACGCTGCTGAAATGCCTGATGGGGCTGGTCCCGGCGCGCAGCGGCAGCGTCCGTTGGCAGGGCGAAACCATCACCGGTAAAAAGCCGCATCAGCGGGTGCGGGCGGGCATCGCCTATGTGCCGCAGGGGCGGGAGATTTTCCCGCGCCTGACGGTCGAGGAAAATCTGCTGATGGGGCTGGCGCGCTTTTCCGGCGCCGCCGCGCGCACGGTGCCGGATCCGATCTATGACTTGTTTCCGGTGCTGCGGCAAATGAAGGATCGGCGCGGCGGCGATCTCTCCGGCGGGCAGCAGCAGCAGTTGGCGATCGGCCGGGCGCTGGCCTGCCGGCCGCAGCTGCTGATCCTCGACGAGCCGACGGAAGGGATCCAGCCTTCGGTGATCAAGGAGATCGGCGCGGTGATCAAACAGCTGGCGGCGCGCGGCGATATGGCGATCCTGCTGGTGGAGCAGTTCTATGACTTTGCCGCCGACCTGGCGGACAGCTATCTGGTGATGTCGCGCGGCAGCATCGTGCAGCGCGGCGCCGGCAGCAATATGGAACAGGACGGCGTACGTGGGCTGGTGGCGATTTGACGTTGGATCAGCTGAAAAAGGATCGGCTGAGCGGATCGTGGGAGTGATGCAGCACTCTGATGATATTCACCTCTCGCCTGTGCTGACGAAAATAAATCAGGTGGTTGGCGACGGGCAATACCCATAGGCCGGGGCCGATTGCATCGATGTTTCTGCCGAGTTGGGGGTGGCTAAGGTTATCGAAAGCCTGATGCAGGTGGCGCAGATAATCTTCGGCCACCTGTAAGCCAAAGTGCGCCAATCCGCAAAAATAGATCTCTTCCATATCGCCAGGCTTTTGGGCGGACGGTTACTTTCCTGCGCATCCTTTTGCTTTGCTCCGTATTCTTTCCATGAACACATCACGATCCCATTCGACGGCTTCGCCGCTGTGCTCTCCTTCGGCAATCAGGCGCCTAAGCTCTTCCAGTTTTGAGGCGGCGGTACGTTCGCGCAAAGTGCGCACGGATTCGCGGATGACTTCGCTGGGCGTGCGGTAATCGCCGCTGGCCACCAGGTCTTCGACGAAACTACGCAGTTCGTCACCCAGATCTACCGTTAATGTTCTGCCCATTGTTCCCCCTCACTTTCGGCTATGCTGCGTCATTGTAAGATTAGTTCTTACATTGTGCACGTCAAACTCTCAGGATCTCGACTGCGGCACCGCCATGAGGGCGGAAGCCGCAAGTTTATTAATTAAGGATAACCCATGAACGAAATCACTGTGTCACGCCTCGGTTGCATCGTCCTGTCCCTGTTTCCGGCCCTGTGGGGGCTGTTCAGCCTGTTGAACAATACGGCGGATTTCGCCGGCACCGCGCGCAACGCGGTGGGTCCGCTGCTCGCCATGCAGGATACCTATCAGACGCCGGGGTTGATGTGGCGCGCGATCGGCGCCGACTGGGCCTGCATGTTGGGGTTGGCTGTCATCACCACGCTGGAAACGCTGGCCGGCCTATTCGCGGCCGTAGGCGTGGTGCTGATGATCGGGCGATTTAAAGGCCCTTACGCCGCCTTCGCCAAGGGCAAAATCTGGGCGATGCTGGGGGCGCTTTGCGCGATCGCGGTGTGGGGCGTCGGCTTTATGGTGGTCGCCGGCGACTGGTTTATGGCCTGGCAGGCCAAGCAGGATCCGCTGGCGGTGCAGCTGGGGGCGCTGATCTACCTGGCGCCCAATGCGTTTGCTTTGCTGTTCCTGATGCTGCAGCGGGAGCCGCGCTAAACGAAGGCGGAGCGGGGCGCGGTTACAGCGCCTTGCTCATATACCAGATGCCTATCGAGCCCTGGGCGCTGGTGTAGCAGGTCTCGCCACAAATGCTCAATCCCTGGCGCTGATAAAAGCGTTGGGCGCCGGTGTTGCGTTGCAGCACCTCCAGCCACAGCGTCTTCTGCCGGCGCTCGATGGCCCGCTGCTGCACCTGTTCGAACAGGCGCTGGCCATAGCCGTTTCCGGCATGGCCCGGCAGGAAATAGATTTTCTGCAGCTCTGCGCCGCGGGTTTGCGTTGGCGCCAGCAAGCTGTCGACGTTGAGCCGCGCATAGCCGACCAGGGCGTCATCCTCATAGGCCAACAGCCAGCACACGTCGGGATCGCGCAGCGTCCGTTCCAGCGCGGAGACGGCAAAATCCTCGGCCAGAAAGGCCTCCAGCTCGTGCGGGTAGCGCCACAGCTCACCGAAGTGCGCGCGATAGGTGCGGATGCCGATATCGCGCACCTGGGTTAAATCTTCCAGCAATGCCTGACGGACGGTGAACATGAATGAACCTCATCGAAGCGGGAACCGATGAGTATAGCGGGTTAACTTTCAAGATGCCGCGGCGTTTCGCGGCGAAAACCCAGGCCGATGATGCGGCCGAACAGGCGCGGCAGCCAGCGGCTGTTGCCGACGCGGGCGATCAGGCGCGAACCGCCCGCTGCGCGGCGTTCGCCCGGCTTGCGCTGGCTCATTTTGATCTGCAAAAACTGGATGGCCCGGGTGGGGAATTCGCGCCGGCGCTGCACGCTCAGCAGATGCTTCAGCTGCAGCCGATGCTGGCGCAGCGGTGGGATCAGGGCGTTGGCGGCGGCCACCGCGTCCTGAATCGCCAGGTTGACGCCCACGCCGCCGATCGGCGACATGGCGTGCGCGGCGTCGCCGATGCACAGCACTCCCGGTTTGGCCCAGCGATCCAGACGATCGATGCGGATGCTCAGTAGCTTCACCTGATCCCACTCGACGATCTCCTGCAGGCGATCGTCCTGGAATGGCGCCACCTCGGCGAGGTGCAGCAAAAATTTCTCCAGGCCGCTGCGGCGGATCGCGTCGAAGCTGCCTTTATCGATCGAGTAGCCGCACTGCCAGTAGTCGCCGCGATCGATCATGATGAAGTTCTGCTTCGGCCCGGTATGGCCCATCGACCAGGCCGGATCGCCCGGCTGCTTGCTGAGCTTCATCCACAAGACGTCGCGCGGGGCGCCGAAGGAGCGGCTGCTGAGCGCCGCCTGCTCGCGCACCACCGAGTTGCGGCCGTCGGTGCCGATCACCAGCTGGCTGCGCACGCGGATCGGGCCTTCCGGCGTGTCGGCCAGCACGCCGCATACCTGGCCGCGGTCGTAGAGCAGCTTATGAACCTGCGTCGAGGTGAGCAGCCTGAAATGGGGGAATGCGGTGGCCTGCTGTGCCAAAAAGTTGAGGAACTCCCACTGCGGCATAAAGGCGATAAATTTGCAGCGCGTCGGCAGGCGGGTGAAATCCGCCAGCTTGATGTCGCGCCCGGCGACTTCGGCGTGCAGGGATTCGGCGCGCTGGTGCGGCAGCGCCAGCAGTTCGTCGAGCAGGCCCAGCTGGTGCATGACTTCCAGCGTCGACGGGTGAATGGTGTCACCGCGAAAATCGCGCAGGAAGTCGGCGTGCTTCTCCAGCACCGTCACGTCGATCCCCGCCCGCGCCAGCAGATAGCCGAGCATCAGCCCGGCGGGGCCGCCTCCCACGATGCAGCAGGTGGTGGCGTAAGGTGTGATCGGTGATGACGGCATGGCGGTTGACCCCGGAGAGCGGCCCGCATCCCGCGAGCCGCAAGTGAATGGTTTAATGTTGATAATGATTATCAATATCAAGTTTGGCTGTCAACCCGCGGCGCAGTGTGGTCAAAGGGGGCGGACAGATGGCCGACGCGGAACAGCTGGCCGTTTTGCGGCTGTGCCTGCGGCGGTTCACGCCATAAATCCAGCCGCACTAACCGCCACTTGGCGGGCTGCGTGCATCGCGAGCATAAGGATTCTCCGCAAAGACGTTGACCGGGAGAGCGTGACACGCCATCTTTATCAGTAAAATCGGTATTATTTTTATCGATGGTTCAGAAAATCAGGATGGTCAGCATGAGGCGAATAACGTTCGATCTCGAGGATTTGCGCAGCTTCGTCACCGGCGTCGAGCTGGGCAGCTTCGCCAAGGCGGCTGAACGGCTGGGGCGTTCGACGTCGGCGGTCAGCGCTCACCTGAAAAAGCTGGAACAGCAGGTCGGCGCGCCGATCCTGCGCAAGGCCGGGCGCGGCATGGTGATGACCGAGGCGGGGGAAACGCTGCTCGGTTACGCGCGCCGCCTGCTGGAGCTCAATGACGAAGCCGCCGCCGCGGTGCGCGGGTTGGATTTGCAGGGCACGGTGCGGCTGGGGCTGCAGGAGGATTTCGGCGAGACGTTTCTGCCGCAGGTGTTGGGCAGCTTCGCGCGCGCCAATCCAAAGGTGCGCATCGAGGCGCGCATCGCGCGCAATGCCGAGCTGATCGACTGGGTGCTGAAAGGTCAACTGGATCTGTCGCTGGCGTGGGATGGCGGTTTGAGCACGCCGTTTAATCTGGCGCTGGGGCAGCGGCAGCTGCACTGGATCGCCTCGCCCGGCTTCGCGCTGGCGCCCTGGCGAGAAGGGGATGAGCCGTTGCCGTTGGTGATGTTTGACGCGCCTTGCCTGATGCGCAGCGCGGCGACGCAGGCGCTGGATCGCGTCGGCATACCCTGGCGCATCGCCTTTACCAGCCGCAGCCTGAACGGCGTGTGGGCGGCGGTGAGCGCCGGATTGGGCGTCACGGTGCGCACGGCGGCGGGTTTGCCGCCCGGCCTGGCGCCGCTGGCCCCCGATCTGCTGCCCGCTCTCGGCCAGCTCGGCGTGGTGCTGCACCGCGCCGAGGATCAGCCTTCGGCCGCCGTGCAGCGGCTGGCGCAGATCGTGGTCGAGCGGATCGAAACTTAATCTTGGGCGATCGGCTGCTTGCCGCTCAGCTGGCCCCATTCGCTCCAGGCGCCGTCATACAGCTTGACCTGCGGCGCGCCGAGCGACAGCAGGCCGAACGCCAGCACCGCCGCCGTCACGCCGGAGCCGCAGCTGGTGATGATCGGGCCGTTGATATCCACCCCCTTGTCGTTGAATGTTTGGCGCAGCGCCTCCAGCGATTTGAAGCGGCCGTTTTCCAGCAGCTCGCCGTACGGAATGTTGATGCTGCCGGGAATATGGCCGCGGTGCAGGCCGGGGCGCGGCTCCGGCGCTTCGGCATAAAAGCGCGGCGCGGCGCGCGCGTCGAGAATTTGCACCGGCGTGCCTAACGCCTGCTCCACTTGCCGCATATCCACCACCGCGTCGGCGTTGAACCGGGCGTTGAACGTCTGCGGGGCAGGCTGCGCCGGGCCGGTTGCCAGCGCCTGGCCCTGCGCGGTCCAGCCGTTCAGCCCTTCGTCCAGCACGTAAACGCGCTCGGCGCCGAAATTGCGGAAAGTCCACCAGCCGCGCGGCGCGGAGAACTGGTTGCCTTCGTCGTAAATCACCAGGGTATCGCGCTCGCTGATGCCCAGCTTGCCCACCGCCGCGCCAAACTCCGCCGCCGTCGGCAGCATGTGCGGCAGCGCGGTGTTTTTGTCCGCCACCTCGTCGATATCGAAATAGACCGCGCCTGGGATATGGCCGCGTTCGAACTCGGCAAGCATATCTTTCTTCGGCGTCAGCCCCACCGGCGACATCCGGACGTCGATCACCACCAGATTTTCATCGTTGATATGTTGCGCAAGCCATTGAGGGGTCACCAGAAACGGAGAATTCATCGTATTGTTCGCCTGTTGTGAAAACGGATTTTCACTATACACCAGGCCGTGCCGGGATGGAGTATGATGTTCAGGCAACGGTATGGGCGGGAGACGGAAAACATGACGGATCGGGCGTTTGACGGGGCCAAGATCGCGCTGCTGTGCGACGGCCGCCTGCTGGTTTACCAACGGGACGACAAGCCGGGCATTCCGTGGCCCGGGATGTGGGATCTGCCCGGCGGCGGGCGGGAAAACGGCGAGACGCCGCTGCAGTGCGTGCTGCGGGAAACGCAGGAAGAGTTTGGGGTGTTGCTCGCCGAACGCCAGGTTGTCTGGCAGTGGCGTTACGACGGTATTCAGCCCGGCTACCCGCCGACCTGGTTTATGGCCGGAGTGATCACCCCGGCGCAGATCGCCGCCATTCGCTTTGGCGATGAAGGGCAGCGCTGGCGAATGATGCCGGTAGAGCAGTTTATTCACCACCCGCAGGGCATCGGGCATCTGCGCCGCCGGGTGGCGGTGTATTGGCTTCAGTCCGCCTGAGGTTGCAGCACGCCGCTCGGCATCAGTGCCTGGATGGTGGCGCCGACCCGCTGCACCGCCTGTTCGATCTCCGCCGTCAGCTTCGGCGCATAGTTGATGCGCAGGCAGTTGCGGTATTTGCCGGCGGCGGAAAAGATGCTGCCGACGGCGATCTGCACGCCCTGCTGCTCGAGATGGCGGTTCAGCCGCAGGGTGTCGAACGCCTCGTCCAGTTCGATCCACAGCATAAAGCCGCCGCGCGGCCGGCTGACGCGGGTGCCGGCCGGGAAGTGTTTCAGGATAAGGTCGGTCATGCGATCGCGGTTCTGCTGGTAGCGGGCGCGCATGCGCCGCAGGTGCTGCAGATAGTGCCCGCCGCGGATGAATTCGGCGATCGCCAGCTGCGGCTGGGTGGCGGTGGCGCCGGAGCCGATGAACTTCATGTGCAGCACCCGCTCCAGGTAGCGGCCGGGCGCGATCCAGCCCACCCGCAGCCCCGGCGCCAGCGTTTTGGAAAACGAGCTGCACAGCAGCACGCGGCCGTCTTCGTCGAACGACTTGATGGTGCGCGGCCGCGGGTAGTGATAGGCGATGTCGCCGTAGACGTCGTCCTCGATGATCGCCGCGTCGTGGCGCTGCGCCAGCGTCAGCAACCGCTGTTTGTGGGCGTCGGGCATGATGTAGCCCAGCGGATTGTTGCAGTTGGGCGTCAGCAGAATCGCTTTGATCGGCCACTGTTCCAGCGCCATCTCCAGCGCCGCCAGGCTGACGCCGGTGAGCGGATCGGTGGGGATTTCCAGCGCCTTGATGCCCAGGCCCTTCAGCGTCTGCATGGTGCCGTGGAAGCAGGGCGAATCGACCGCCACGATGTCGCCGGGTTGGCAAACGGCGCGCAGCCCGGCGGAGATCGCCTCCTGGCAGCCGGTGGTGATCAGCAACTGATCGGGGCCGATTTGGCAGCCGGAATCCAGCAGCAGGCGGGCGACCTGCTCGCGCAGCGCGGCCACGCCCTGAATGCTGTCGTAATACAGGCTGCGCAGATCGCCGTGGCGGGCGGCGTTGCGCAGGGCGACGATCAGCGGTTTCATCGTCGGCTCGGCGATATCCGGCATGCCGCGCCCCAGCTGGATCAGGCCCTCGCGCGGCCGGCTGCGCACCAGCTCCAGCACCTGCTCCCATTGCGAAATGTCCACCGGCCGCTGCACCGGCGCCGTCATGGCGGGCAGCTCGGCCTGCGCGCGCCGCGTATGCACGAAGTAGCCCGACTTCGGCCGCGCCTCCACCAGGCGCTGTTCTTCCAGCAGCCGGTAGGCTTGCTGCACCGTGCTGATGCTGACGCCGTGCTCCTGGCTCAGCGCGCGCACCGAAGGCAGGCGATGGCCGGCGGGATACAGCCCTTGCTGAATGCGTTGGCTGAGAATGGCGGCCAGAGTGGCGTAGCGTGTCATACAGAGGCCTCTTATCGGGATGCAGGATTAAAAAACCGGTACAGATGCTTTCAAAGTAAACCATTCAGCGGTTTTTTTGGCGCAGCTGTATGAAAAAAATAGCGCCAGCGTGAATCTGTATTGTTTTTCTCCCGGCGAGCATGATGACTGCAACGCAAAAACAGCAGGGAGAATAACAACATGGCACTGTTTGATGGCATGACGACGTGGCGACGGGTAGGCTGGTCACGCTGGCGTTGGTATTTGTTGCGCCGCAGTACGCGCAGAGAGTTACTGCTGCTGAACGACAGGCAATTGGCGGATATCGGCCTGACGCGGGCGGATGCGCGGCGCGAAGGCGATAAACCGTTCTGGAGAGGGTAAGGAAAGCGAATGCTGAAATTATTGGGCAAAGCCTCATCGATCAACGTGCGCAAGGTATTGTGGACCTGCCAGGAGCTGGGGTTGCCGCTGGCGCGGGAGGACTGGGGCAGCGGCTTTCGCTCCACGCAGGAGCCGGCGTTTCTGGCACTGAATCCCAACGGCCTGGTGCCGGTGCTGATCGACGGCGAGCGGGTGCTGTGGGAGTCGAACACCATCTGCCGCTACCTGGCCGGACGGGAAGGGCGCCGCGATCTGCTGCCGCAGGAACCCGGCGCGCGCGCGGCGGTGGAGATGTGGATGGACTGGCAGGCCACCGATCTGAACGGCGCCTGGCGCTATGTGTTCATGTCGCGGGTGCGCGGGCATGCGGATTATCAGGATGCCGCCAGCCTGGCCGCCGCCGAGCGTGAGTGGAATAGGCTGATGGGGCTGCTGGACAAGCATTTGGCGCAGCACGGCCCTTATACCGCCGGCGCGGCCTTCACGCTGGCGGACGTGGTGCTGGGGCTGTCGCTGAATCGCTGGCTGATGACGCCGTTCGAGCGGCCGAATTATGCGGCGCTGGCGGCCTATCAGCAGCGCCTGCTGCAACGCCCTGGCTACGTGCAGCATGGCGCCAACGGTTTACCTTGATATGAAATAAACGGTTCATTTTATCTCGTCCGGATACGGCAAGCCGTATCCGGGCTTTCCCGTTGCATCATCCCGTCAATGTTTCATGAACGGCATCACGAATGTGAACTTTATTTTCCTTTTTTCTTGTTGTTGAAATTTAAATTCCATATAAACCTGTTATCAGCCGGCGCGTTTCATTGAGCGGCGCCTGGTTCTACACAGGATTTCGATCACGGGAGAAAATGATGAAACAGGTACGCGTTGGGTTAATCGGCACCGGCTATATCGGGCGTTGTCACGCCATCGCCTATGCGCAGGCCGCCACGGTCTTTCCTCTGAAAGGGGAGCTGGTGCTGGAGATGCTGGCGGAAGTGACGCCCGAGCTGGCGGCGCAGCGCGCCACCGAGTTCGGCTTTGCGCGCTCGACCGGCGATTGGCGGCAGCTGGTGGCCGATCCGGCGATCGACGTGGTGGACATCTGCGCGCCCAACTTCTTGCACAAAGAGATGGCGCTGGAGGCGATCCGCCACGGCAAGCACGTGTATTCGGAAAAGCCGCTGGCGCTGGACGCCGCCGACGCGGCGGAGATGGTGCAGGCCGCCCGCGCCAAGGGCGTGAAAACGCTGGTCGGTTTCAACTACATGAAGAACCCGACCAGCCAGCTGGCGCGCGAGATCATCGCCAACGGTGAAATCGGCGAGGTGGTGCATTTTTACGGCACCCACAATGAGGATTATCTGGCCGACCCGCGCACGCCGCTCGACTGGCACTGCCGCCGCGCCAGCGCCGGGCTGGGCGCGCTGGGGGATCTGGCGGCGCACATCGTCAACATGGCGCACTACCTGGTGGGCGACATCGTGGCGGTCTGTGGCGATATGCAAACGGTGATCAAACAGCGCCCGGACCCGCAAGACCCGGCGCGCCTGTTGCCGGTGGAAAACGAAGATCAGGCCGGCGCGCTGCTGCGCTTCGCCGGCGGGGCGATGGGCACTATCGAAACCTCGCGCATTGCCTGCGGGCGCAAGATGGGGCTGACCTATGTGGTCACCGGCACCAAGGGCACGCTGAGCTATACCCAGGAGCGGATGGCGGAGCTGAAGCTGTATCGGCACGATGAGCCGGCGGAGCGGCAGGGGTTCAAAACGCTGCTGGTAGGGCCGAAGCACCCGGACTACGCGGCGTTCTGCATCAGCGCCGGGCACGGCATCGGCTTTAACGATCAGAAGACGGTGGAGATCCGCGATCTGGTCAACGGCATCGCCGCGGGCGATCGCATGTGGCCGGACTTTGAAGAAGGCTGGAAGGTGTCTTGCGTGCTGGATGCGATAGCCGCCTCCGCCGAGCAGCGGCGCTGGCTGGAGATTAACCGCGATTGAAAATGAAATGGCGCTCTCCCGTGGGCAGCGCCATTAATTTGTTGTGTTGATAGCTTAATATCTTATTAAGCTAGTTACATAATAAGTTGTTTGCCTGGCAACTTAGAACGAGAAGCACGAACAGCCGAACGCGCCCCAGAAGGCGTTTTCATCCGACACCGGGATGCTGGAGCGGCGCGCGATGTCATGCTGGTGCGCGTGTACGCCGCACGGGCCGCAGCATTGGTGCGCCTGGCTCAGCACGCCGACTTTGGCCGCCGCCGACGGCGGCGCGGAACGGTAGTGGCCCGGCACCTGGGTGACCGGCGACCACTCCGGCAGCACCGGCAGCGGCGGCGGCGCCAGCGGCGAGAAGCTGCCGGCGGCGTAGACCACCTTGCCGTCCACCACCGTCATTACCGACTCAATGCCTTTGATCTGCTCTTCCGGCACGCTGAAATAGTCCTGCGACAGCACCGCCACATCCGCCAGCTGGCCGACCTTGATCTGGCCTTTCTTGCCCTGCTCGGTGGAGAACCAGGCGCTGCCTTGCGTCCACAGCATCAGCGCCGTTTCGCGATCCAGCCGCGCGCTGTCGTCGTACATCGCCATGCCGCCGACGGTGCGGCCGGAGACCAGCCAGTACAGCGCTGTCCACGGGTTGTAGCTGGCGACGCGGGTGGCGTCGGTGCCCAGCCCGACCGGCAGCTCGGCCGCCAGCATTTTCGCCACCGGCGGCGTATGTTTGGTGGCTTCGATGCCGTAGCGCTCGGCGAAATATTCGCCCTGGAATGCCATGCGGTGCTGCACCGCAATGCCGCCGCCCAATGCCTTGACCCGTTCGATATTGCGTTCGGTAATGGTTTCGGCGTGGTCAAACAGCCAGTGCAGCCCGTTGAACGGAATGTCGCGGTTCACCTTCTCGAACACGTCCAGCATGCGGCTGATGGATTCGTCATAGGTGGCGTGCAGGCGGAACGGCCAGCGGTGCTCGACCAGATGGCGCACCACCCGCTCCAGCTCGTCCTCGGTGCCCGGCGGCAGATCCGGGCGCGGCTGCAGGAAGTCTTCGAAGTCGGCGGCGGAGAACACCAGCATCTCGCCGGCGCCGTTGTGGCGATAAAAGTCGGTGCCCTGGCCCGGCTTGAGCATGTCGGTCCACAGCTCGAAGTCTTCCAGCTCCTGCTTCGGCCGCTGGGTGAACAGGTTATAGGCGATGCGAATGGTCAGCTGCTTTTTCTCGTGCAGCTCGGCGATCACCTGATAATCCTCCGGGTAGTTCTGGAAGCCGCCGCCGGCGTCGATGGCGCTGGTGAGGCCCAGACGGTTCAGCTCGCGCATAAACTGGCGGGTGGAGTTGACCTGCTGCTCCAGCGGCAGCTTCGGTCCTTTCGCCAGCGTGGCGTACAGGATCATGGCGTTGGGCTTGGCGATCAGCATGCCGGTCGGGTTGCCGTTGGCGTCGCGCTGGATCTCGCCGCCCGGCGGGTTCGGCGTGTCTTTGGTGTAGCCGACCACCTTCAGCGCCGCGCGGTTGAGCAGCGCGCGATCGTAGAGGTGCAGAATGAACACCGGCGTGTCCGGCGCCGCCTGGTTGATTTCGTCGAGCGTCGGCATGCGGCGCTCGGCGAACTGGAATTCGGTCCAACCGCCGACCACCCGCACCCATTGCGGGCTCGGTGTGCGCAGCGCCTGTTCTTTCAACATGCGCAGCGCGTCGGCCAGCGAAGGCACGCCTTCCCAGCGCAGCTCCAGGTTATAGTTCAGGCCGCCGCGGATCAGGTGCAGGTGCGAGTCGTTCAGGCCCGGAATGGCGGTGTGGCCGTGCAGGTCGATCACCTGGGTTTCCGGCCCGGCGTGCTGCATGACTTCGCTTTCGCTGCCGACCGCCAGAAATTTGCCGTCGCGGATGGCGACCGCCTGTGCGGTGGGATTTTGGCGATCGACAGTGTGAAACTTGCCGTTGGTGATGATCAATGAAGCGTGGTGGTTCATAACATTCTCCCGGCGAACCGCCTAGCGGCGGGTCAGCCATTGATGAAAAACGCGGGTCACGATAGGCATCCACAGGTACACCACCAGGGCGACCACGGTGGCGTCATTGAGAAAATGGCCGAGCAGCGTGCCGTTCAGCTGCGGCAGCGCCAGCCCCCAAAACCAGGGCATCAGATTGGTGGAAGGGAAGATCACCAGCAGGGTGATGATGAACTGCTTCCACTGGGGCGGCTGGCGCACGCCGGGGCTGGGCGGGGTAAACCAGAACTCCGCGCCGGGGCGGATCTCGATATGGTCGCTCTCCAGCAACAGCGGGGTGACTTCTTCGATGTATTGCTTGCGCAGCGGCGAGTGGATCCAGCGGTACAGATTGTCGAGGTTGTCGAAGCGGACCAGCACCGTATAGGCCTGCTCGTCGCCGGAAGGGCGAATCACGTTGACGCCCAAATGGCCGGTGAAGCCCGCGGCGTCGGGCATGATGCGGTTCAGCCAGGCCTCATAGGCCTGCTCGTTCCCCGGCGCCAAACGGTGGGTGATCACCAGCGTGACATGCTGCGGATGGGCCATAAAACCGACTCCTGAAAATACCCCGGCGCGGAGCCGGGGCAAGGGGAATTATTTCAGCGTGCGGGCCGGTGCGTGGTGCACCATGGTGTAAGCGTAGTCGACGCCCATGCCGTACGCGCCGCTGTGTTCGCGCACCAGCGCCATCACCGCGTCGTAGGTGTCTTTGCGCGCCCAGTCGCGCTGGTACTCCAGCAGCACCTGCTGCCAGGTCACCGGCACGGCGCCGGCCTGCACCATGCGATCGATCGAACGCTCGTGCGCATCGACGGAGGTGCCGCCGGAGGTGTCGGTCACCACATACACTTCATAGCCGGCTTCCAGCGCCATCAGCGCCGGGAAGGTCAGGCACACTTCGGTCCACAGCGCGGAGATCACCAGCTTTTTGCGGCCGGTGGCTTCCACGGCTTTAACGAAGGCCGCGTCTTCCCAGGAGTTCATCGAGGTGCGTTCAATCGGGGTGATTTCCGGGTGTACCGCCAGCAGTTCCGGCCAGATATAGCCGCTGAAGCTTTCGGTTTCTACCGAGGTGAAAAGGGTTGGCACGTTGAAAATCTTGCCCGCCTTCGCCAAACCAACAACGTTGTTTTTCAGTTGCTGACGATCAATATTAGCCACGCCGAAGGCCATTTGCGGTTGATGGTCGATAAAAATCAGTGCGGAGTTGTCTTTATCAAGCAGTTGAAACTTGGACATAATTTACCTTCCCAGTGATATTTCGGTTGAACATCTGATGAGTGTAACGCCGATAAAACGCATGGTAGGCAGAGGGCGATTTCAAAGATACCGCAGAATTTTTGCCGACTTGTTGAGTTTTTTTATACACGGGAGAAAGCATGAGATTAAACCTGGAAGCGCTGCTGATTTTGGACGCGCTGGACCGGCACGGATCTTTCGCCGCCGCGGCCGCCGCACTGTTTAAAACCCCTTCGGCACTCAGCTATATGGTGCAAAAGCTGGAAAACGATCTCGACATCACCCTGCTGGACCGCTCCGGCCACCGGGCGAAGTTCACCGATACCGGCAAGCTGATGCTGGAAAAAGGGCGGGTGTTGCTGCGGGCGGCGCAGGATCTGGAGCAGCAGGCGCGCTACGTGGAGAACGGCTGGGAAAGCGAGATCACGCTCGGGATCGATGCCTCCTTCCCGTTTGCCCGCCTGTTGCCGCTGATCGACGAGTTCTATCGGCAGCATCATCATACCCGGCTGCGTTTCAGCCACGAGGTGCTGGCCGGCTCCTGGGAATCGCTGGTTTACGGCTGCGCCGACATTATCATCGGCGCCATCTGCGAGCCGCCGTCGCGGGTGGGTTATGCGTTCAGCCGGCTGGGGCAGTTGGATTACGTGTTCGCCGTCGCGCCACAGCATCCGCTGGCGGCGCTGCCGGAACCGTTGCCGAAAGATGAGATCCGTCAGCACCGGGCGGTGGTGGTGCGCGATACCTCGCGGGTCAACGCGCCGCAGAGCCTGAACCTGCTGGAAGAACAGGATACGCTGACGGTCTTCGGCTTCGACGCCAAGCTGCAGGCGCAGTTGGCCGGGCTGGGCTGCGGCTATCTACCGCGTTCTCTGGCGGAACCTTACCTGAACAGCGGCGAACTGGTGGCGAAACGCGTTGAATCTGAGCGCTGCAGCGACGTTGCCTATTTCGGCTGGCGGGAAAGCGCCAGCGGTCTGGCAGCCAAGTGGTGGCGCGAGCGGCTGCAGCGTTACGCGGATGACGGCGAGGCTTACCCGGCGGCGCAGTGATCGCCGTCATATAAGGATTAACAACCCAATAAGGATATAGGGAATGAAAAAGACACTAGGCCTGTTGGCGCTGTTGCTGTTAAGCGGCTACGGCGCCGGGCGTCAGGCCGGCATCCCGTTGCCGGAGCCGCAGGCCGAGGCGCAGGCCACGGCGCCGCTCAGCTATCCGGTGCGGGTGCATAACGCGGTGAGCCGCGAGCTGCGTTTGCCTGAACGCGCGCGCGGCCAACGCTGCACCATCAGCATTCGGTTGCGGCCGGACGGCAAGCTGGCGAGCAGCAAGATCGTGCGGGGTGACGCGCCACTGTGCGCGGCGGCGAGCGCGGCAGTGCAGTGCGCGCAGTTTCCGCCGATGGCCACCGCCACCGAGTACGCGCTGTTCAACGCCGTGGTGCTCGATTTCGTTCCCTGAAGGGAGGTAACGGACGGGCCGCCTGCGCGGCCCATTTTTTCGCTTTTACGCGTACGCAACCCGCTGAATTTTCACTTAGCTTTGCCATTTTCGTTATTTTGAATGCCGCTACGGCTCACGGATACTGGGAGAAAATCTCTTACCGCGAGCCCCAGCATGTCCTACGCCCACTATTTGCACCCCGAACAGCGCGAACGAATCAGGCAGCTTTATCGGCGCCGGCATTGGCGGCTGGAGCTGCCCACCTGGGGGATCATGGCGGCGGTGTACGGCGGCTGGTTCGGCGTGGCGCTGGGGTGGCAAACGCTGGGCCCGTGGCTTGGCGCGCCGCTGCTGATCCTGCTGACCACCTGGTACATGTCGTTGCAGCACGAGCTGATCCACGGCCATCCGACGCGCTGGCCGCGCGTCAATCAGCTGTTCGGCCTGTTGCCGCTGGCGGTGTGGTATCCCTACGGGCTGTATCGCGATTCGCATCTGCGCCACCATCGCAACGACCACCTGACCGATCCGCACGAAGATCCCGAAAGCTATTACTTCAGCGCCGCGCAGTGGCGGCGCTATCCCCGGCTGCTGCCGCTGCTGGCCGCCGTGCGCAATACGCTGATCGGCCGGGTGCTCCTTGGCCCGGCGCTGGATATCGCCGCGACCCTGGTCGGGGCGGTGAAAGCGCTTGCCGCCGGGGAGTGGCGCGTCTGGGCGAGGTGGTTGGTGCACCTGTCGCTGTTGGCGATGCTGCTCGACTGGCTGCAGGCGCAGGGTATCGGCGCGGCGTTTTACCTGCTGGCCATCAGCTACCCGGCGCTGGCGCTGACCAAGGTAAGATCGTTTTTTGAGCATCGCGCCGTGGACGCACCGCAGGCACGTTCTATTATTAATGAGGCGGGTTGGCCGTGGCGGCTGCTGTTTCTCAATCTGAACTATCATTTAGTGCATCACGATCTGCCCGGCCTGCCCTGGTATGGTTTGCGCGAAGTCTATCTGGCGGAGCGCGAGGCGTACCAGCGTCGCAGCCAGGGATTTGTCGCGCAGGGCTACGGCGAGTGGCTGCGCGATTACGCCCTGACGCCGATCGACGTCGGCGTGCATCCGTTGCGCGCCGGTGAACCGCAGGGGGAGGGCGATGTCCTGCCGACGGAAAAATTTATTGCGCGCTGGAAGCGCGTTTCTCAGGATTTTCCAACCTAACCGGCCCATGAGCCGGAAAACGTATAACCAGAGGAAAAGTATGGCAATCACCTTATCACGCGGACGTTCCTTTGCCGTCGCGCTGGCTCTGCTGGCCACCGGCGGTCTGGCGCAGGCGGCCGACTCGGTGCGCGTCGGCTCCAAGATCGACACCGAAGGTTCGCTGCTCGGCAACATCATCGTGCAGGTGCTGGAAGCCAACGGCATCCAGACCACCAACAAGCTGCAGCTCGGCACCACCAAGGTGCTGCGCGGCGCCATCACGTCCGGCGAGATCGACATCTACCCGGAATACACCGGCAACGGCGCGTTTTTCTTCTCCGATGAGAAAGATCCGGCGTGGAAGAACGCCCAGGCCGGTTTCGAGAAGGTGAAACAGCTCGACTACGACAAAAACAAAATCGTCTGGTTGGACGCGGCGCCGGCCAACAACACCTGGACCATCGCCATTCGCCAGGACGTGGCGGAGGCCAATCACCTGAAGACGCTGTCGGATCTCGGCAAGTGGATCAACGGCGGCGGCAAGTTCAAGCTGGCGGCCTCGGCGGAATTTATCGAGCGGCCGGATGCGCTGCCGGCGTTCCAGAATGCCTACGGCTTCAAGCTGAATCAGGATCAGCTGCTGTCCCTGGCCGGCGGCGATACGGCGGTGACCATCAAGGCGGCGGCGGAGCAGACCTCCGGCGTCAACGCGGCGATGGCCTACGGCACCGATGGCCCGGTGGCGGCGCTGGGGCTGCAGACGCTGGCGGATCCGAAAGGCGTACAGCCGATCTACGCGCCGGCGCCGATCGTGCGCGAAGCGGCGCTGAAGGCGCACGCCAATCTGCCTGAGCTGCTGAAGCCGGTGTTCGCCTCGCTGGACGGGCCGACGCTGCAAAAACTCAACGCGCAGATCGCCGTGGAAGGCCAGGACGCCAAACAGGTGGCGGCCGCTTACCTGAAAGAGAAAGGGTTTGTTAAGGGATAATGCCGAGGTGCCCCCTCTGCCGTCGGGAGAGGGGGTAAACCGAGGGAACCGGAGCGTTTCTTTGACTATCGCCGTAAAACATCGCGTCTTGTTGACGCTGTTCATGCTGTTGCTGCTGGCCGCGTTCGGCCTGCCGTTCCTCAGTTATGCCCCCAATCGCCTGTTGTCGGGCAAAAGCCTCTCCTTGTTATCCCTGCTGCACGGCCCGGCGCTGTGGCTGCTGTTGCCGCTGGCGGCATTGGCGATCCTCAGCCTGTTGCCGCCGACGCGGGGGCGGGCGCTGCTGGCGGCGCTGGCCGCCTGCGGGGTGCTGACGCTGGCCTTCTGGATCAGCGGGCAGGCCGCCGGGCGTCTGGCGCAGGAGGGATCGCGCCTGGCGCGCACCTCCTGGGGCAGCGGGTGCTGGCTGACGATGGCGCTGAGCCTGCTGATC
This sequence comes from Serratia sarumanii, assembly GCF_029962605.1. Lineage (NCBI taxonomy): Bacteria > Pseudomonadati > Pseudomonadota > Gammaproteobacteria > Enterobacterales > Yersiniaceae > Serratia > Serratia sarumanii. Next base: position 1,437,307 of record NZ_CP124750.1, read on the forward strand.
GCCGCCGACGCCATGGCGCGCATCACCGCGTCGCACCTGTGGCGCATGCTGGGCAACGCGCTGGTGCTGGTGCCGCCGGCGCTGCTGCTGTTCGGGCATCAGCTCGATCAGCTGTCGCTGCTGAAGGAGTACCACAATCGCCAGGAGGTGTTTGACGCCGCGCTGCTGCAGCACCTGACCATTCTGCTGGCGACGATGGCGCCGGCGCTGGCGATCGGCGTGCCGCTCGGGGTGCTGTGTTTTCGCTCCGAGCGCTGGCAGCGGCCGATTTTCTCCGCGCTGAACATTATCCAGACCGTGCCGTCCATTGCGCTGTTCGGCCTGCTGATCGCGCCGTTGGCGGGGCTGGCGACGGCGGTGCCCTGGCTGGCGGAACACGGCGTCAGCGGCATCGGCATGGCGCCGGCGATCGTGGCGCTGGTGCTGTACGCGCTGTTGCCGCTGGTGCGCAGCGTGGTGGCGGGGCTGCAAAGCGTGCCGGCGGGGGTGATCGAATCCGCCACCGGCATGGGGCTGACGCGCGGGCAGATCTTCCTGCGCGTGCAGCTGCCGTTGGCGCTGCCGCTGTTCCTGACCGGCGTGCGCATTTTGGCGGTGCAAACCGTCGGCATGGCGGTGGTGGCGGCGCTGATCGGCGCCGGCGGCTTTGGCGCCATCGTCTTTCAGGGGCTGCTCAGCAGCGCGCTGGATCTGGTTCTGCTGGGGGTGATCCCGGTGGTCATGATGGCGGTCATCGTCGATTCGCTGTTTAAATTTTGGGTTTCAATCCTGGACGTATCGCGCCGATGATTCACTTTGAGCAAGTCAGCAAAATTTTTCAGGGCAAGCCGGCGGTAGACGATCTCACGCTGCACATCGCCGAGGGCGAATTCACCGTGTTGATCGGCACCTCGGGTTCCGGCAAGTCCACGACGTTAAAAATGATCAATCGCCTGATCGAGCACGATCGGGGCAAGATTCTCTTTGCCGGCGAAGAGATCCAGTCGTTCAAACCGCAGGATCTGCGGCGGCGCATGGGCTATGCGATCCAATCGATCGGCCTGTTTCCGCACTGGACGGTGGAGGAAAACATCGCCACCGTGCCACAGCTGCTGAAATGGCCGCGCGCGCGCATTCGCGATCGGGTAACCGAACTGCTGGAGCTGTTGCATCTGGAGCCGGATCTGTTTCGCCGTCGCTATCCGCACCAGCTGTCCGGCGGGCAGCAGCAGCGGGTAGGGGTGGCGCGCGCGCTGGCCGCCGATCCCGAGGTGTTGCTGATGGACGAACCGTTCGGCGCGCTGGATCCGGTTACCCGCGCGGCGCTGCAGGCGGAGATCGCGCGCATCCATCAGCTCTCCGGCCGCACCATCGTGTTGGTGACGCACGACATCGACGAGGCGCTGGGCTTGGCGGATCGCCTGGTGCTGCTCGATCAGGGACGGGTGGTGCAACAGGGCACGCCGCTGGCGCTGCTGACCGCGCCGGCCAACGACTTCGTGCGGGATTTCTTCGGGCGCAGCGATCGCGGCATCAAGCTGCTGTCGCTGGGAACGGTGGCGGAGCGAGTGCGGTCCGGTGCCGCCGAGGGCGAGCCGATCGCCGCCGCCATGAGCCTGCGGGAGGCGCTGTCGGTGTTTGTGGCGCGCGGCAGCGACTGCCTGCCGGTGGTGGATGAACGGGGCGAAGCGTTGGGGGTGTTGCACTTCAACGATCTGATCGCCGGGCAGGCGCTGTCATGAGCGGGCGCATCTGGCGCCTGCTGCGCGATCCGCTGCCCTGGACGCTGGCGCTGTTGTTGGCGCTGGTGTTCGGCATGGATCATCTGCGCGGCCTGTTCGCCGCCTGGTTCCCCGATCTGGAGCGGCCCATTTATCAGCAGGACAGCTTTATCGCGCTGGTGGGGGCGCACCTGTCGCTGGTGGCGATCTCCAGCCTGATCGCGGTGGCTCTCGGCGTGGCGGCCGGCGTGGCGGTAACCCGGCGCAGCGGCCGGGAGTTTCGTTCGCTGGTGGAAACGGTGGTGGCGGTAGGGCAGACCTTCCCGCCGGTGGCGGTGCTGGCGGTAGCGGTGCCGGTGATGGGCTTCAGCGAACAGCCGGCGATCATTGCGCTGGTGCTGTACGGCCTGCTGCCGATCTTGCAGGGCACGCTGGCGGGCATCGAATCGGTGCCGCCCGCCACGCGCGAGATTGCCCGCGGCGTGGGGATGAGCGCCTGGCAAATTCTGTGGCGGGTCGAATTGCCGCTGGCGGCGCCGGTGATCGTCGCCGGGATCCGCACGTCGGTGATCATTAACATCGGCACGGCGGCCATCGCTTCCACCGTCGGCACCAAGACCCTCGGCTCGCCGATCATCATCGGTCTGAGCGGCTTTAACACCGCCTATGTGATCCAGGGCGCGGCGGTGGTGGCATTGTTGGCTATTATCACCGATATGCTGTTCGAACGTTGGGTGCGTTATCTCACCGCCTGGCGTCAGCAGACGCTGGCGACCACTCCGGCGGGGTAAGGGGGAAATGATGCAGGTGTCTCTACCGATGTACGGCGTTGGCCGGGAGCAGGCCGAATCTTTCTGGCAGGTATTGCGCGACAAGCTGCTGCGCCTGGGGCTGCCGGCGGCGCCGGAGCGGCTCAGTTGGCCGGACGATTTGGCGCAGCACTGGCGGCGCGACGATCTGCTGCTCAGCCAAACCTGCGGTTATCCGTTGGTCAGCACTCTGCCGCAGGTGCAGCTGATCGGCACCTACCATTATCGGGTTGAGGGGTGCGACGGGCCGAATTACCGCAGCTGGCTGGTGGTGCGCGCGGGCGACCCCGGCGAACGGTTGGCGGATTTTCGCGGCCGGACGGCGGCCTATAACAGCACCGATTCCCAATCCGGCTACAACGGCCTGCGCGCGCTGATCGCGCCGCTGGCGCAGGACGGGAAATTCTTTGGTGCGGCGATTGCCTCCGGCGCGCATTATCAGTCGTTGAAGCTGATCCGCAGCGGGCAGGCGGATATCGCCGCCATCGATGCGATCAGCATGGAACTGCTGCGCCGGGCGCAGCCGCAGGCGCTGGAGGGGCTGAAAATCATCGGCCGCACGGCAGCGGTGCCCGGTCTGCCGCTGATCACCGCGGCAGGTACGCCGCCGGAACAGGTGGAAATCCTGCGCGCCGGCGCCCGAGCGATGCTGGATGAGGCGGTCAGCGACCGCCTGCTGATCGGCAATTTCAGTCTGGTGCCACGTTCGGCCTACCAGATTATCACCGTGCTGGAACAGCAGGCCGCCGCGCAGGGCGTGACGGCGCTCTAGCCGCCGTTACAGCAGGGCGTCGCCGTCGATGTCGATCGCGCTGCCGGTGACGAAGCCGTTCTCCATCGCCAGCAGGTAACCTGCCGCGCGTCGGCCTGTATCAGGCGCAGCGCGTCGTTTTTCTCCCCGGCGTGGGGAAGGCGGCTATGGCGCGGTGAGGAACTGCTCGAAATGTCTGGTGCCCGCATCGCTCGCCGGTGTCGGAACGCGTCAGGCGGCTGCAGCGCTTTTTACAGCTGCGCTGCCAGCGCTGGCTGGACGATCACTTGGCCTGAAGGGTTTCGGTTTGCGCCGGCGTGGCGGCGGCATCCACGGCAGGCGCGCTTTCTTCGTGCGGGGTGGTGGAACGGGTGTAGATGTTCAGCCCGGCGAGGAATACGCCGCCCAAAGAACCGAAGGCGCACAGGGCGATGACGATGACGAACGCTTTTTTCAGCATAGGAATAATTTCGCAGGTTGCTTGGAACAGCGGGAATTATAGCCCCTTCGCCGGGTGAAACAAGAATCGTTTTTAACGGCGGCCCGCAGACCGCCCTTTGCGATCGCTACCGTTCGCTGTCGATGGCCTGCACGCGGGCCGGGCGGACGAACAGGTATTTTCCCAGCGTCACCAGCACCACCGCCGCCACGATGATCACCAGCGCCAGCCACTCGCGCGGCGCCAGCGATTCGCCGGCAAAGCCGATGCCGAGCAGCACCGCCACCACCGGGTTGACGTAGGCGTAGCTGGTGGCGACCGCCGGGCGCACGTTCTTCAACAAGAACATATAGGCGCTGATCGCCAGCATCGAGCCGAAGACGATCAGATAGCCCAGCGCCAGAAAGCCGCCGGTGCTCGGCATCTGAGTCAGACGCTCGCCGCTCAGCTGACTGGCTGCCAATAACACCACGCCGGCGACCAGCATTTCCGCCGCGCCGGCCATCGGCCCGGCCGGCAGCGAGATGCGCGATCCCAGTACCGACCCGAAGGCCCAGCTGGCCGACGCCAGCAAAATCAGCAGCGCGCCGGTCGGGTTGCCCACCAGGTTGTTGCCGGTATTAAGCAGCACGATGCCCACCAGACCGAGCGCGATGCCGGCCCATTCCAGTTTGGTGTTGCGCATCCCCCACAGCAGGCTGAAGCAGAGGGTGAACAGCGGCACCGTCGCCACCATCACCGCGGCGATGCCGGACGGCACGTGTTGGTGCTCCGCCACCGTCACCAGGCCGTTGCCCACAGCCAGCAGCAGAATGCCGATGGCGCCGGCGGCCAGCCACTGCTTCGGCGTCGGCAGCGCGTGGCCGCGCCAGGCCAGGAAACTGAACAGCACGATGCCGGCAACCAGGAAGCGAATGCCGGCCATCATCAGCGGCGGCCACTGCGCGACGCCGAGGCGAATGACGAAATAGGTGGAACCCCAAACGATATATAACGTGAACAACGCCCCGATCAACGGCAGGACGCTACGGCTTTGTTGGCTAAGCATAGGGATATGTTTTTGCAGGGGTGATTATTATTAGAACGCTCAGTAAACCCGATCGGGCAACCGATAAGCAATGGCTTTCGGCATTATTTTTCCCGGCCGCCGCCCGCCGTTCAGCTGTCCCGCCGCTTCCACTGCAGCCAGCTGACGGCCGGCAGGTAAATCGACCAGCCGACGGCTAGCAGCAGCAGCATGAACTCCGGCGGCACGCCGGGCAGCAAGGCGTCCAGCTTCCAGGACACGGCGTAGGCAAAGGGGCCGACGGCGGCGCCCAGCACCGCCAGCGGCCAGGGGGCCGCTCTGACCACGTCCAGCAGCCAATACCACCAGCAGCCGAAGCCGATCCACAGCGCGATGGTCCAGAGCGGCAGGCCGTGTTGCCCGCTGTAGTGCAGCACGCCGCTGTAGCTCCACAGCCCATCCATGCCGATACCGCCCAGGGCGGCCAGGGCCGCGCCTTTGCGGCGGGCGGCCGGGGTAAAGATCAGCGCCAGGGCCGCGCCGGCCAGCAGGATGCCGTTGAGCCGATCGCGAGTCAGCAGCGCCAGCAGCCAGCAGACGCCCAGTCCCAGCGTCGCCAGCCAGAATCCGGCATGCGGCTTCTTCATCGTTCAACTCCCGTGGGGTTACTCTGCCGCTGCGCGCCAGGCGCCGACGGATTTGCCAGAGCGAGCGCGAGGCCCGCTGTTGGTCTGAATATGCGTTAATTCAACCTTAGAAGGGAAGGTGCGGGATGCACAAGCAGAATAATCTGTACCGGTTGAAAACGTGGGCAAAAACCGGTGTTAAAGGAGCGAAATCCGGTAGGCGCAGCGGCGTGAGCCGGCCAGAATGTGTTCGGCGCGCTCCACCTGCGCCTGCAGCACTTCGGTGAAGATGCTTAGCTCCGCCCGGCAGAAGCCCTGGCAGACGGTGGCGGCGGCGCAGATCGGGCAGTGGTTTTCCACCAGCAGATAGGAACCGTCCTCCTCCTGACGCCATTCGGCCATATAGCCTTCGCGGCAGCGGATTTCGGTCAGGCGCGCCACGCGCTCCTGCAGATCGGCGGCGCCGATCATCGCCTGCTTGTAGTTGATGCGGTTTTCCTGCTCGCGGGTCTCGATCAGCACGTCGAGCGCCTGTTCGCCCAGCTTGTCGCGCACGGTGCGCAGCAGCTGCACCGTCAGATCCGCATGGGTGTCGGGAAAGCGCGCGTTGCCGGCCGAGGTCAAATGCCACAGCTGCACCGGGCGGCCCACGCCGCGCGTTTCCGCCACCGCTTCGACCAGCCCCTCTTTCGCCAGCTTGACGAACTGCTGGCGGGCCGCCTCACCGGTGGTGCCGAGCACCTTTCCTGCGTCAGAAGCTTGCTGTGGGCCGCGGGTTTTCAATAGCGTCAGCAAGCGGTCACTGACCGATTGTGCGGTGCTGCCGCTATTTTCCAAGTTTATTCTTGACATATTTCTCCGCCTCGCCCTAACTTATTCCAAGATAACTCTTGTTAAATTTAACGCAATCTTATGACCAACTCAATGCCATTCCTCTGAAAACAGGACGACAACCGTGATAACCCATGACGATAGCCGCTGGAGCGACCTTTTCTCCGGCAAAAATGCGGCCAGTGCGATCGCGCTTTCGCTCGGCGTGGCGCTGCATGCCATCAATATTCTGGTCGCCACCACCATTCTGCCCTCGGTGGTGCAGGATATCGGCGGTCTGGATCTCTACGCCTGGAACACCACGCTGTTCGTGGTGGCGTCGATCCTCGGTTCCGCGCTGTCGGCCCGGCTGCTCAGCGGCTACGGCGCGCGCAGCGCCTATCTGGTGGCTTCGCTGTTCTTCATCGCCGGGGCGGCGCTGTGCGCGCTGGCGCCGAGCATGCCGGTGATGCTGATCGGCCGTACGGTGCAGGGCTTCGGCGGCGGGCTGATCTTTGCGCTCTCCTACGCGATGATCAACCTGGTGTTCGAGCAGCGATTGTGGCCGCGCGCCATGGCGCTCATCTCGGCGATGTGGGGCATCGCCACCCTGGTGGGGCCGGCGGTGGGCGGCATTTTCGCCGAGCTGAACGCCTGGCGTTGGGCCTTCGGCATTCTGCTGCCGATCATGGCGCTGTACGCCGCATTTACCTTCCTGATTCTGCCCAAGGGCAAAGCGCAGCAGGCGGCCGCGCCGTTGCCGACCACGCAGCTGCTGTTGCTGACCGTGGCGGTGCTGGCGGTGTCCGCCGGCAGCCTGGCGCACAGCGCCTGGATCAACCTGGCGGGCATCGCGCTCTCGCTGGTGCTGATGGCCTGGCTGCTGAAGCGCGAAGCGCACTCGCGCGCCCGCCTGTTGCCGCACGGCGCGCTGCGGCGCGGCTCATCGCTGGCGGCGCTCTACATCACGACCGCGTTGCTGGTGATCGGCATGACCAGCGAGATCTTCGTGCCCTATTTTCTGCAGCTGCTGCACGGCCAGTCGCCGCTGATCTCCGGCTATATTGCCGCCGCCATGGCCGCCGGCTGGACGCTGTCCGAGATCCTCAGCTCCGGTTGGCGCGGGGCGGGCATTCGCCGGGCGATCGTCAGCGGGCCGCTGTTTGTGCTGGTGGGGCTGCTGGCGCTGGCGATTCTGATGCCGGTGCCGTCCGGCGGCCACTGGCAGGCGCTGGCGCCGATCGTCATTGCGCTGTTGCTGGTGGGGTTCGGCATCGGCTTCGGCTGGCCGCACCTGCTGACGCGCATTTTGCAGGTGGCGCCCGAAGCGGACAAAGATATCGCCGGCGCTTCGATTACCACGGTGCAGCTGTTCGCCACCGCATTCGGTGCGGCGCTGGCCGGGATGATCGCCAATCTGGCGGGGCTGAACGATCCGGGCGGCGCGGCGGGCGCGGCGTCGGCGGCGCGCTGGCTGTTCCTGGCGTTCGCGCTGGCGCCGCTGCTGGCGGTATTCAGCGCCTGGCGCTGCGCGGCGATCGCGCCGCCGGGCGCCGAGACGGGCAATCTTGTACAAAACCCGCCCTCGCGCGAGTGCTAGAACGCTCCTCCTTCTTCGATAGTGTTTGCGGTGATAGTGGCGTTCTTGCTGCGCAGTATGCTGGCGGTGGTGTTGCTGAGCATGCTGATATTCATCGCGCTGCGCGGCATTTTTTAAAATCCGCTTGCCATATCTCTAATTTGAGATTATTTCTCTTATATGGGATTTTAAGGCGGAGTGTGAGCGATGGATAACGGTTTGGAGACTGCCGACCTGAGGTTGGCGCAGCGGCTGGCGGATTTGCGCCAGCAGCAGGGGTGGTCGCTGGAGGAGTTGGCGCAGCGCACCGGTCTCAGCCGGGCGACGCTCTCGCGGGTGGAGCGCGCCGAAACCAGCCCGACGGCGTCGCTGCTGAACCGGCTGTGCGCCGCCTACGGGTTGACCATGTCGCGCCTGTTGAGCGAAATCGAAGACGAACCGCCGGAGCTGTTGCGGCCGCCGCAACAGCCGGTATGGGTCGATCGCGCCAGCGGTTTTCACCGTCGCTCCGTTTCTCCTCCCGCCGCGCTGTATAAGGCCGAGTTTATCGAAGCCCGGCTCGATGCCGGCGCGCAGATCGATTACGACCTGCCGTCGATTCCGGCGCTGGAGCATCACCTCTGGCTGCTGTCCGGGCAACTGGAGCTGACGTTGGAAGGGCGCGTTTTCCGGCTGTCGCCCGGCGATTGCCTGCGCTACCGCCTGTTCGGCGCGTCCCGTTTCCATGTCCCCGGCGATGAGCCGGCCCATTACACGCTCGTTATCTGCAGGCCATAGCCATGATTGAATTGCAACAGTGGGGCGCCGACGCGGCGCAAAGCGCCGTGGCCGACTTGGCCGAGATGCTGCACGCCAGCGTGGCGCACGGCGCCAGCATCGGTTTTGTCATGCCCTTTACGGTGGAGCAGGCGCGGGCATTTTGGCAGGGGCTGCTGCCGGCCCTGGCGCGGGGAGAGCGTGCGATGCTGGTGGCGCTGGCGAACGGTCGGCCGGTCGGCACAGTGCAGCTGCTGTTGGCGATGCCGGACAATGGCCGCCACCGGGCGGAAGTGGTCAAGCTGATGGTGCACCCGCAGGCGCGGCGGCAGGGCGTCGCGCGGCTGTTGATGCAGGAAGTGCAGGCGCTGGCGGCGCGTCATCGCCGCAGCCTGTTGGTGCTGGATACCCTGAGCGGCAGCGCGGCGCAGGGGTTGTACCGCCAATTGGGGTTCGAAGCGGCAGGTGACATCCCACAATACGCCCGCGCCAGCGACGGCGGGGCGTTGGAAGCCACCTGCTATATGTACAAACTGCTGTGACTCTTCGGATACTATTAAGTGAAGTTGATAGCCCAGACGCGCTGACACTGATGGCGGAATTGTCGGTGCAACTGGCTGAGATCACCGGTGATAGCGGTACATCCTCGTTTGATCCTGCTGCTATACAAGCGGATGGAGGTTGTTTTATGTTGGTACGCAATGCTGCCGATGAAGCCGTAGCTTGTGGGGCGCTGCGTCGATTAACTTCTGGCGTTGCGGAGTTAAAACGGATGTATGTACGTGAGCCTGGTAATGGTATTGGTCGTAAATTATTACATGCTCTGGAACAACAGGCTCGATGGTTGGGGTATCGCCAACTGTGGCTGGAAACTCGAAGAGTGAACCTGCGTGCCATCAAGTTTTATCTGGCTCAGGGGTATCGGATACGCGAAAATTATGGCCGTTATCGAGGTAACCCGCAGGCGGTCTGTTTCGAAAAAGTTCTGGAATGATGTTGTAAGTCCCCATAGCCATTTGACCTTGAAGATCCGTGCCTTGCTGCTTAGGTTACGGCCAGATTAAATCAAAGAGCGGATGCCGCTACGGTTTTCGGACGGTTAAAATCGAGAGGGTTAAGGGATGAACTACTCTGATATTGCTGAAAGGATAGTGAAAGTGCTTGCTTCACCGGGAAGCGGTGTGGGATTGGCTTCACAGGGCAGTGCCGATACCGATTTCTCACATTTCTTATACCCGCAATCAAAAATTTGAGCATACGCATTTCTTTATGTTCATGCCGCCGAGCCAATATCCCCATTGGTTCGGCGGCATGCTCCGTTAATCCCTTTTTGAAAAAATATTAGGTTATATGGTTTTTTTCTCCCTATTCCTGAATCAGCGCCCGCGCCAGGCTTTGATCGCCTGTTGGCGCACCTGCAGCTTCTGCTGCGGCGTCAGCTTGTTGTAGTCGCGGGCCAGCCCGCTTTCCCAATCGCCGTACAGCGGGTTGGGCAGCACGATGAATTCGGTGCCGAACTTGTTCTGGTTCTCGCTGACGAATGCCCGGCGCTGCGCGTTGTCCTGGTGGTAAGTCGCGGCGCCGAAGTCGTTCAGGTTGTCGCCCGCGTACACCACGATGTCGTAGCCGGCTTGTTTGATGGCGTCGAAGCGCGCCTGCTTATTGGAGGTATCGGTGCTGAGCAGCACGGTCTTTTCCGACATGCCGGTGAAACCGAGCTTCTGCATGTTGGCCACCGTGGCGGCGTATTCGCTCTGCTTGCGGTTCGACACGTAGAACATCGTGCCCTGATGGGCGTTGACGTAGCGGGCGAACGACACCGCGCCCGGCACCGCGCCGGCCTGTTCGGCCTGCGTCCATTTGGCCCAGGTGGCGCCGTCGTATGGCTGGCCCTGCTGCGCCTGCCAGCCGGAGTAGGCGCTGTTGTCCAGCATGGTTTCATCCAGATCGACCACCACCGCCTTTTTACGGCCCGGCGCGGCCCTGGCCTGATCGAAGGCGCGCTGCGCGCTGTTGAACGCCTGATGCGCCAGCGCGCGGTATTCGCCGGACTGTTGGAACCAGTTCACCGCCAGCACCGACTGATGCGCCAGCCGCTGCTGGGCCTGCGCGTCGGTGTGCGGCGGCTGCGCGCAACCGGCCAACGTCAGCAGCGCGACGCCAATCGCCGCGCCGAGGGTGAGTGTCCTTGCCTGTTTTCCTGCCATTGTTATCTCTCTCGGTTTTATTCTTGTGGGCTGTCCAGCAGCATATCCATCTCGAACTGCCGCAGGGGATCCTGCCGCCAGCCAAGATGCGTAAAGAAGGGGGCGGCCACCTCGGGCACAACGACGTTGGCAGTCAGCGGCAAAGGGGCGAACCGTGTTTGCAGGGCGGCCAGCAAGGCGCGCGCATGCCCCTGGCCGCGGTGCTGCGGCGGCACGTAGATCAGGCGCAGCCAGCAGTGCTCGGCGCCGGGCATCACCACGGCGTAGGCCTGACGATTGAGCGTATAGGCTTGCGGTTTGCCCGGCAGCTTGAACAGCGATTCGGGGGCGATCAGCCAGGGCAGATCGGTGGCGCCTTCCGCCGTCAGGCGATGGCTGACGGTCAGCGGATCGACCGCCTGCAGTTCCGCCGTGCCTGGCGGCGCTTCCGCCGGCGCCTGATGGCCGGTCAGGGTGCGCACGATGCGCAGCCCGGCGCGGTGGTACAGCGCCAGCGCGGCGTCGTTGCCTTCGATCACTTCCAGCGACAGCCGCCGGTCGCCGCGGTGGCGGGCGTCCGCCACCAGCCGCTGCATCAGCGCCTTGCCCAGGCCCTGGCCGCGCATCTCCGGGCGCACGGAAAAGGCCGCGACCCGGCTGTGCCGGCCGCGGCGGGCGATCAGCGCCACCGCCACCGGTTCATGGCGGTGGGTGACGATCAGGCTGTCGTTCAGGCTGAGATCTTCGGCGCCGAAACGGGCGGCGAAGGTCGGCCCGTCGACAACGAAGCGCACGATGTAGTTTTCAAAGCAGTGGCTGAGGATGTTCGCCAGTTCGTCGCTGCTGTAGCGCAGGGCGTTGTGGAAGTCGAAGCGTCCGTCGTTATGCATGGCTGATTTCGCTCGGGGAGAAAGCTATACATGTAGACCCGTTTTTTTTGCAAGGCAAGCGGGGGGATTGGACAGGGGGAAAATAAAAACAAAAAAGCCGGACGCAGCCGCCCGGCGAAATAAAACTCTGGGTATCAAGTGACGCTAAAGTTTGCAGTGGTGGTTATTCATTCATCACATCAGAACTGGTAGGTCAGGGCGACAACAACCACGTCGTCGTTTTTCAGACCCAGCTTGTTGTCGTCATCGAGCTGGTTGATTTTATATTCGACATAAGTGGACATGTTTTTGTTGAAGTAATAGGTTGCCGCTACGTCGAAATATTTCACCAGATCGACGTCGCCGATGCCTTCAATATCTTTGCCTTTCTGCTGAACGTAACCCAGCGATGGGCGCAGACCGAAGTCGAACTGATATTGCGCGACCAATTCAATCCCTTCCGCTTTATTGGCGAAGCCGCTAACGGAAGTGGCGTTGTTATTGATGGTGGCGGTGCCGGAAATAGGCGCGATATTGCGGCTCTGCGAATAAGTCGCGGCCAGGTAGACGTTGTTGTTGTCGTATTTCAGACCACCGGCCCAGATATCGGCCTTGTCGCCTTTACCGAAGGTGCCCGCTTTTTGCGTGGTGGTGCGGTTGGAAGAGGCATAGGCGGCGCCCACGCTCAGGCCGTCGATGATTTCGTAGCTGGAGGAGAGGCCCCAGCCGTCGCCGTTCGCCTTGCTGGCGGAGCGGCCGTCGTTTTCGTTCTTGCCCTGGTACTGCACGGCAAATTTCAGGCCGTCGACCAGTCCGAAGAAGTTGTTATTGCGGTAGGTGGCGACGCCGTTGGTACGGCCGTTCATAAAGTTGTCGGTCTTGATGTAAGCATCGTCGCCGAATTCAGGGATCATATCCGTCCAGGCGCCGACGTCGTAAATGATGCCGTAGTTGCGGCCGTAGTCGAAGGAACCGAGATCCTTATATTTCAGACCGGCGAAGCCCAGACGCGTTTTGGTGTCTTTAGTGCCGTCGGATTCCGTGTGGTTGGCGGCGATCTGATATTCCCACTGGCCGTAGCCGGTCAGCATATCGTTAATCTGAGTCGCGCCTTTAAAGCCGATACGCACGTAGGTTTTATCACCGTCGTTGCCGGCATCATCGGAGAAATAATGCAGGGCCTTTACACGACCGTAAAAATCGAGTTTGTTGCCGTCTTTATTGTAGATTTCTGCTGCCTGTGCCGCTTGCGCAAGTAAAAGTGCCGGAATAATAACGGCCAGAAGATTACGTTTCATGGGTTACCCTGCTTTATTCGATTGAAAGACGCTTATCATCAGTTGCATTGCTGTTTTACTGTGCCGCCTGATTGTTGGCGGCGGAGAATTTTTACCGTAGTAATGTGATCTATTTATGACAAAAAATTCATTTTCATGTCGAACGATTAAAAAAGTCGCGTAAAGAGTGAATTTTTTCTTCGGCCGACGGTCGGCGGCTGGTCTACAGTTATCGATACCTTGTTCCGCTGCGGGAGGAATCATGCACGATACTTATACTTTGTTCGGCACGCAGGGCTGCGGCTCGACGATCGTGGCCGCCGCGTTGGTGTTGACCGCTTTCCCCTGGGGCTATGAGGAGGTGGACTACATGCAGGACGGCCCGGAGCGCGATCGCCTGCTGGCGCTGAACCCGTTGGGCCAGGTGCCCACCTTAGTGTTGCCCAATGACGAAGTGATGACGGAGAGTGCGGCGATCATTCTGTTGCTGCACGATCGCGCGCCGCACGCCGAACTGGCGCCGCCCGGCGGCTCGCCGCTGTTGCCGCGTTTTCTGCGCTGGCTGCTGTTCATCAACGCGGAGATTTACCCCACCTTCACCTATGCCGACCATCCGCAGCGCTGGCAGCCGCAGGCGGCGGGGGCGGAACAGCTGAAAAACGCGGTAATGGATTATCGCGAGCGCTTATTGCGGCAGCTGAACGCCGCCGCCGGCGCTGCGGGCCCGTGGTTTCTCGGCAAGAGCTTCAGCGCGTTGGATCTGTACGTGGCGGTGATGTGCAACTGGCGGCCGGGCCGCGCGTGGTTCCGGCAACACTGCCCGCGGCTGTACGCCATCGCAGAGCGGGTGGAACAGCGGCCGGAGCTGAATGCGTTGCTGAGCGCCCATTTCGACGGTGTTGCCCCGCTGGAATCGTGATGCCTCCCCGCCGCCCGGCGGGGAACCCTCCCGTTTTTCTGAACCGAGACTGCTGAAAATCCCGATTTTCACTCGCAGCGGCGGCGGGTAGCGTAAGGCTATCCGCAACTGACAGGAGAGTGTGATGCCATCAGAATCCCAGGCCGGGCAGCAGGCGTTCGGCGATATTGCCCCCAAGCTGGCGCAGCTCAGCGACAGCGTTTTGTTTGACGATATTTGGCAGCGGCCGGCGCTGAGCCCGCGCGAGCGTAGCCTGATTACCGTCGCCGCGCTGGTGGCGCTCAACCGCGTGGAACAGCTGCCGTTTCACCTGCAGCTGGCGCAGCGCAACGGCGTGACGCGTCAGCAGCTGGCCGAGCTCATCACCCATCTGGCGTTCTACGCCGGCTGGCCCGCGGCGGCGTCGGCCGTGGCGCGCCTGCGTGAACTGGAACAGGAGGACAACCATGCCGTTTAGCCGCATCGCCCTGCATCAGGGCAAGTCCGCCGACTATCTGCAAACCTTGTCCGACAGCCTGCATCAGGCGCTGGTGGAGGCCTTCGAGGTGCCGCCGACGGATAAATTTCAGGTGATCGATCAATACCGCCCCGGTGAGCTTATCTACGATCGCGACTATCTCGGCGGGCCGCGCAGCGCGGCTTTCGTGCTGTTTTACATCACCGCCGGGCGGCCGCGCGACACCGACACCAAGCGGCGCTTCTACGGGCGGCTGGCGGCGCTGCTGGCGGAAAACCTGCGGCTGCGCCCCGAGGATGTGATGGTGGTGATCACCACCACCCAGTTGGACGAGTGGTCGTTCAGCGCCGGGCGCGCCTCGATGATCGATCCGCAGGCGTAACTCGGGCTGACGCCGCGGGCGGTCTGTGGGACAATGGCGCCATCATTTCGTTTAGATAAGAGTTGAATGGCGCTCTCCTCCGCAGTTAAAGATCAGATTGGCCAGTGGTACAAAGCCCTGCAGCAGCAAATACCGGATTTCATTTCCCGTGCGCCCCAGCGCCAGATGATCGCCGAGGTGGCGAAGACGCTGGCCGGCGACTACCCGCGCCATCTGGCGATCGAGGCGCCGACCGGCGTCGGCAAAACGCTGTCATACCTGATCCCGGGTATCGCCGTCGGGCGGGCGGAGAGTAAACCGCTGGTGGTCAGCACTGCCAACGTGGCGCTGCAGGACCAGATCTACAGCAAGGATTTGCCGCTGCTGAAAAAGATTATCCCCGATCTGAAATTTACCGGCGCCTTTGGCCGCGGGCGTTACGTGTGCCCGCGCAATCTGGCGGCGATGAGCACCGACGTTAGCCAACAGGGCGATCTGACGCTGTTCCTCGACGACGAGCTGGCGCCGTCCAGCGGCGAAGAGCAGGCGCTGTGCCAGAAGCTGACCAAGGCGCTGGCCCGCTTCGAGTGGGACGGGCTGCGCGATCACTATCAACAGAGCATCGACGATCCGCTGTGGGCCAAGCTGAGCACCGACAAGGCCAACTGCCTGGGGCGCAACTGCCACTATATTCGCGAATGCCCGTTCTATATCGCCCGCAAAGAGATCGAGAGCGCCGACGTGGTGGTGGCCAACCACGCGCTGGTGATGGCGGCGCTGGAGACGGAATCGGTGTTGCCGAACCCGAAAGAGCTGCTGCTGGTGCTGGACGAAGGCCACCATTTGCCGGAGGTGGCGCGCGACGCGCTGGAGATCGACGGGGAAATCACTGCGCTGTCGACCAACCTGCAGCTGGACATGATCGTGCGCCAGGTCGAGCAGTGCATGACGCAGTACCGGCCGAAGAATCCGCCGGGGCTGGCCAACAGCGAGCGGCTGAAAAACCATTGCGAGGAGCTGCGCGAGCTGGTGCAGATCTTCGAGCATCAGGTCAGCGCCTATCTGCCCGGCGACAGCGTGGCGGCCGAGCACCGTTTCGAGATGGGCGAGCTGCCGGCGGAGATGGTGGAGAGCTGCGCGCGGTTGTTCAAACTGACCGACGCGCTGCGCGGGCTGGCGGAGTTCGTGCTTAACGATCTCACCGAGCAGACCGGCAAGCATGACATCGTGCGCCTGCACCGGTCGATCATTCAGATGAGCCGCACGCTGGGCTATCTGGAGGCGATGAGCAAGCTGTGGCGGCTGGCGGCGCTCGACAAATCGTCCAACGCGCCGATCTCCAAATGGGTCACGCGCGAGCTGCGCGATAACGTCACCCATCTTTACCTGCACTGCGTCGGCATCCGCGTCAGCGACCAGCTGGAGAAGCTGCTGTGGCGCAAGGTGCCGCACGTGGTGGTCACCTCGGCTACGCTGCGTTCGCTGAACAGCTTCGCGCGTTTGCAGGAGATGAGCGGGTTGAGCGAGAAGGCCGGCGATCGTTTCGAAACGCTCTCTTCGCCGTTCAATCACGTCGAACAGGGCAAGATTGTCATTCCGCAGATGCGCTACGAACCGGCGCTCGCCAACGAGGCGGAACACCTCGAGGAGATGGCGCGATGTTTCCGCGCCGAGCAGGCGAGCGGCAAACACAAAGGCATGCTGATCCTGTTCAGCAGCCACCGGGCGATGCAGACTTTCCTCAGCTACGTGACCGATCTGCGGCTGATGCTGCTGGTGCAGGGCGACCAGCCGCGCTACCGGCTGGTGGAAGAGCACCGCAAGCGGGTGGAGAAGGGCGTCGCCAGCGTGCTGGTGGGGCTGCAATCGTTCGCCGAAGGGCTGGATCTGAAAGGCGAGCTGCTGACCCAGGTACACATTCACAAAATTGCGTTCCCGCCGATCGACAGCCCGGTGATCATTACCGAAGGCGAGTGGCTGAAATCGCTGAAGCGCTATCCGTTCGAAGTGCAGAGCCTGCCGAGCGCCTCGTTCAACCTGATCCAGCAGGTCGGCCGCCTGATCCGCAGCAACCAATGCTACGGCGAGATCGTGATCTACGATCGCCGGCTGTTGACCAAAAACTACGGTTCGCGGCTGTTGGCGTCGCTGCCGGTGTTCCCGATCGAACAGCGCGCGGTGCCGGAGGCCGACAAGGCGCATCTGGCGGCGCTGAAATCCGCCGCCGACGCGGCCAAAAAAGAGAAGAAGCGCGGCAACCCGTTCGCCCGCAAGCGGCGGCGTTAATCAGAGCAGCGGCGGCAGGCGGCGTTTGACCGGCGTGGTTTTCACGATCGAGGTGTTGCTCTGTGCGTGTTCGGCCAGCCGATCGAGGGTGTGGTCGAGCTGCGCCATCGAGTGCGCCACCAGCCGCACGATAAAGCAGTCTTCGCCGGTCACCTTGTCGCACTCGACCACTTCCGGGATCGCCTGAATCAGCTGTTCAACCTTCTTCAGCATGCCCGGCAGCGGCTTGATGCGCACCAGCGACTCGAAGGCGTAGCCCACCGCCTGCAGATTGACGTTCAGGGTATAGCCCTGGATCACGCCGCTTTCCTCCAGCCGCCGCAGCCTTTCCGACGTGCTCGGCGACGACAGCCCCACCTGCGCGCTCAGCGTCTTCAACGATGCACGCGCATCTTCCGCCAGAATGGTCAGGATTTGGCGATCGATATCATCCATAACGCCTCCGTTAGGTGTTTTCTTTATTATAGCTACGAGAAAAAGGCAGTTAAGCACATCTGCCTTTTTTATGCTATGGAAAGCCGCCCGGCGAAGCCGCAAGCTATGCCTCTGGGCAAGTTTGGAGGAACGCAGAATGAATGCAGAGATAAAACGCGGCTCGCTGGAGATGACGGCGGCGATGCTGATTTCCGGCTCCATCGGCTGGTTTGTGCTGATGTCCGGCCAGCCGGTGGTCAACGTGGTGTTTTGGCGCTGCGCGGTGGGGGCGCTGGTGCTGCTGGCGGTGTGCGGCGCGCTGGGGCAGCTGCGGCGCGATGTGCTGACGCGCGCCACGCTGCTGCTGGCGATCGCCGGTGGGGTGGCGCTGGTGATCAACTGGCTGCTGCTGTTTGCCGCCTATTCCTATGCCTCTATCTCCATCGCCACGGCGGTGTACAACACCCAGCCGTTTATGCTGGTGGGGCTGGGGGCGCTGTTTCTGGGGGAACGGCTGACCGCCCGCAAGCTGCTGTGGCTGGGGCTGGCGTTCGGCGGCATGATGCTGGTGGTGCTGGCGCAGCCGCGGCAGGCGGGGGAACAGAGTCATTATTTGGCGGGCATTGCGCTGGCGCTCGGCGCGGCGTTTTTTTACGCCCTGATGGCGCTGGCGGCCAAGCGGCTGAAGGGCACGCCGCCGCATCTTATTGCGCTGATCCAGGTGGCGGTAGGGGCGGTGATGCTGTTGCCGCTGGTGGATTTCCACGTTTCGGCCAGCGCTGGGCAGTGGGGCATGCTGGCGACGCTCGGCGTGCTGCACACCGGCCTGATGTACGTGCTGATGTACGGCGCGCTGCAGAAGCTGCCGACCAACCTTATCGGCTCGCTGTCGTTCATCTACCCGATCGCCGCCATGCTGGTGGATCGCCTGGCGTTTGGCCACCGGCTGTCGGCCTGGCAGCTGTTGGGCGCGGCGATCATCCTGCTGGCGGCGGCGGGCATGAACCTGCTGGGCGAGCGGCGAGCGCGGCTGCTGCCGGCCTCGGACGGCCGGCGCGCCGGCTGATGCTCAGTTCGTTTTTTTCAGCCGGCGCCATAAGGTGGTGCGGCTGATCCCGAGCAATCGGGCGGCGGCGGCGTGGTCGCCTCCGCATCGCGCCAGCGCTTCGTGGGCGGAGACGGGCGCTGGCGGCGTCTCGGGCGGCGTGGCCGCCGCCAGCTCCGGCAGCAGCCAGCGCAGCGTCTCGCCGCTCGGCGCGGTGCCGGTGCTCAGCATCAGCGCCACCCGCTCCATCATGTTGCGCAGTTCGCGCAGGTTGCCGGGCCAGGCGTAATGACTCAGCGTGGCGTAACAGCCGGCCAGGGCGGCGCGCAGCGGCTCCGTCAGCGGCACGTCGAGCGCCGCCAGCGACCGCTTCAGAAAGTGTTCCGCCAGCATCGCGATATCGTCGCCGCGCGCCCGCAATGGCGGCAGCTGCAGCCGCAGGGCGCTCAGGCGGTAGAACAGATCGGCGCGAAAGCCGCCCCGTTGAATCGCCTGCTCCAGGTGGTTGTGGGTGGCGCTGATGACGCGAAAGTCGACCGCCACCGGCTGCTGCCCGCCGACCCGGGTGACGGCCTTCTCTTCCAGCGCGCGCAGCAGCCGGGTTTGCAGGTGCAGCGGCATTTCGCCGATCTCATCCAGAAACAGGGTGCCGCCGTTGGCGGTTTCCAACAGCCCGCGCCGGCCGCCGCGCCGTGAGCCGGTAAAGGCGCCTTCCTCATAGCCGAACAGCTCCGCCTCCAGCAGCGATTCGGCTATGGCGCCGCAGTTGATGGCGACGAACGGCGGCGTCGCGCCTCTGGCCGGCGCGCCGCGCCGGGAAAAGTATTCCCGGTGGATCGCCTGCGCCGCCAGCTCCTTGCCGGTGCCGGTTTCTCCCTCAATTAATACCGCCGCCGGCGAGCGGGCGTACAGCATGATGGTGCGCCGCGTCTGCTCCATCTGCGGGGAGTCGCCTTGCAAATCGCTCAGCCCGTAGCGCGGCTGCAGGGTATTGCGCGCGGCGTAATCGCCGCCGCGTTTGCCGCCGCCCAGCATCAGGCGCGTCACGTCCAGCGCATCGCTGAAGGCGGCGCGCAGGGTGGCGGCGGAATAGAGAAAAATGGCGGTGAGCCCGGCCTCTTCCGCCAACTCGCTGATGAGGCCCGCTCCAACCACGGCCTGAATGCCGGCGGCTTTCAGCTCGGCGATCTGGCCGCGCGCGTCCTCTTCGGTGACGTAGCTGCGCTGCTCCAGCGGCAGATCGAAGGTCTGCTGGAACTCCAGCAGCGCGGGCAGAGGGGTTTTATAGGTGATGACGCCGATCCGATCGGCGGTTCTGCGCGCCTTGCTCAGCGCCTGCAGCAGGTCGAAGCCGCCGGGCTTGACCAGGATGACCGGCACCGACAGGCGGCTTTTCAGGTAGGCGCCGTTGGAGCCGGCGGCGATGATGGCGTCGCAAGGCTCGGTAGCCAGGCGGGCGCGGATGTGCTGCACCGCCTCCTCAAAGCCGAGGCGGATCGGGATGATGGTCGCCAGATGGTCGAACTCGAGGCTGATGTCTCGGAACAGATCGAACAGGCGGGTGATGGAGACGGTCCAGATCACCGGTTTGTCCGGCGTGACGTGATCGCTCATGGTGGGTTACCGAATGGAAGTAGCTGCATTAGGTGTAGCCCGGTTTCAGTTATGTTTCAAATTTTCTGCGTGAAACAGCGATTGAAACGTTGGCTGAAACGTTTTTTACCTCTTTGTCTGGCCAATGGCGCTGCAGATGTTGTAACTCGCTTATTTTTATCGATTTTAATTTTTCCCCTCACCGAAGTGCAACCTGGCCCGCCCCTTGCTCTGTCTGTTTCATCTGGCTAATCGGAGAAAACGTCATGACGCTGCGCTCACCCGGGCTCGCCTTTCGCCAGGCCCTGAGTAAAGAAAAACCCCTGCAAATCGCCGGCGCGATCAACGCCAACCATGCGCTGCTGGCCCAGCGGGCCGGATTCCAGGCCATCTACCTTTCCGGCGGCGGCGTGGCGGCCGGTTCGTTGGGGCTGCCGGATCTGGGCATTTCGACCCTGGACGATGTGCTGACCGACATTCGCCGCATCACCGACGTTTGCCCGCTGCCGCTGCTGGTGGATGTCGACAGCGGTTTCGGCGCTTCGGCGTTCAACGTCGCCCGCACGGTGCGATCGGTGAGCAAGGCCGGGGCGGCGGCGCTGCATATCGAAGATCAGGTCGGCGCCAAGCGCTGCGGCCATCGCCCCAATAAGGCCATCGTTTCCACCGGAGAGATGGTGGATCGCATCAAGGCGGCGGTGGATGCGCGCAGCGATCCGGACTTCGTGATCATGGCGCGCACCGATGCGCTCGCGGTGGAGGGGCTGGAGGCGGCCATCGAGCGCGCTCAGGCTTACGTGGCGGCCGGGGCCGACATGCTGTTTCCGGAAGCGATCACCGAGCTGGGCATGTACCGCCGCTTTGCTGAGGCGACGCAGGTGCCGATCCTGGCCAACATCACCGAATTCGGCGCGACGCCGCTGTTTACCACCGACGAACTGCGCAGCGCCCAGGTGGATATGGCGCTGTATCCGCTGTCGGCCTTCCGGGCGATGAACCGCGCGGCGGAGCGGGTGTACCGCGCTTTGCGCGAGGAGGGCACGCAGAAAAGCGTCATCGACACCATGCAGACCCGCAACGAGCTGTACGAAAGCATCAACTACTATTTGTTCGAAGAGAAACTCGACGCCCTGTTCGCTCGCCAACGCGACGAATAGGCGCCATTCACGCACAAGCCAAACGAGGACGGTATGAGCCAAGCGATCCCCCCGCAAAGCCCGACTGGCGTTAAGCCGAAAAAATCCGTGGCGTTATCCGGCGTGCCCGCCGGGAATACCGCGCTGTGCTCCGTAGGGCGCAGCGGCAACGATCTGCACTATCGCGGTTACGACATTCTCGATCTCGCGCGCCACTGCGAGTTTGAAGAGGTCGCCCACCTGCTGATCCACGGCAAGTTGCCCAACCGCGATGAGCTACAGGCCTACAAACACCGTCTCAAAGCCCTGCGCGGCCTGCCCGCCAGCGTGCGCACGGTGCTCGAGGCGTTGCCTGCGGCGTCTCACCCGATGGACGTGATGCGTACCGGCGTCTCGGCCCTTGGCTGCACGCTGCCGGAAAAAGAGCAGCACGGCGCGGCCGGCGCGCGCGACATCGCCGACCGGCTGCTGGCGTCGCTGGGATCGATGCTGCTGTATTGGTATCACTACAGCCACAACGGCGAGCGCATTCAGCCGGAGACCGACGACGACTCCATCGGCGGCCACTTCCTGCACCTGCTGCACGGCGAAGCGCCTTCCGCCAGTTGGGAGCAGGCGATGCACGCGTCATTGATCCTGTACGCCGAGCATGAGTTCAACGCCTCGACCTTCGCCGGCCGGGTGATCGCCGGCACCGGATCCGACGTCTATTCGGCGATCGTCGGCGCCATTGGCGCGCTGCGTGGGCCGAAGCACGGCGGCGCCAACGAGGTGTCGCTGGAGATCCAGCAACGCTATGAAACGCCGGACGAAGCGGAGGCCGACATTCGCCGCCGCATCGACAACAAAGAGGTGGTGATCGGCTTCGGGCACCCGGTGTACACCGTCTCCGATCCGCGCCATCAGGTGATCAAAGAGATCGCGCTGCGCCTGTCGCGGGAGGCGGGGGCGATGAAGCTGTATGACATCGCCGATCGGCTGGAAAGCGTGATGCGCGACACCAAAAAGATGTTCCCCAACCTCGACTGGTTCTCGGCGGTGTCTTATCACCAGCTGGGGGTGCCCACCGAAATGTTCACGCCGCTGTTTGTCATGGCGCGGGTGAGCGGCTGGTCGGCGCACATCATCGAGCAACGGCAGGACAACAAAATCATTCGCCCGTCCGCCAACTATACCGGGCCGGAAGCGCGGGCGTTCGTACCGCTGGATCAGCGCTGAGCGCTGAGCGCCGATCGCTATCGTGTCGTTTTCACTATGGAGCCTTTGGGAATCATGATGCTTGAGTCTGCCAATACCCGCCGTCCGCCGTTCGATCGCGAAATGGTCGATATCGTCGATTATGTGATGAAAGAGGCCGTCGATACCCCGGCGGCGTACCGCACCGCCCACTATTGCCTGCTCGATACCCTCGGCTGCGGGCTGGAGGCGCTGAGCTATCCGGCCTGCAAGAAACTGCTGGGGCCGGTGGTGCCGGGCGCCGAGGTGCTGAACGGCAGCCGGGTGCCGGGTACCCGCTTCCAGCTGGATCCGGTGCAGGCGGCGTTCAATATCGGCGCCATGATTCGCTGGCTCGACTTCAACGATACCTGGCTGGCGGCGGAGTGGGGGCACCCGTCGGACAACCTGGGCGGGATCCTGGCGGTGGCCGACTGGCTCTCGCGCCAGGCGGTGGCGGCGGGCAAAGCGCCGCTGACCATGCGGCAGGTGCTGATCGCCATGATCAAGGCGCATGAGATCCAGGGCTGCCTGGCGCTGGAAAATGCCTTTAACCGGGTGGGGTTGGATCACGTGCTGCTGGTGAAGGTGGCGTCCACCGCGGTGGTGGCGCAGATGCTCGGCCTGAGCCGGGCGGAGATCCTGAACGCGGTGTCGCTGGCGTGGGTGGACGGGCAGTCGCTGCGTACCTATCGCCACGCGCCGAACGCCGGCACCCGCAAATCCTGGGCGGCGGGGGATGCGACCGCCCGCGCGGTGCGGCTGGCGCTGATGGCTGCCACCGGCGAGATGGGCTATCCCTCGGCGCTGACGGCGCCGACCTGGGGGTTCTACGACGTCTCTTTCAACGGCAAACCTTTCCGCTTCCAGCGGCCGTACGGCGCGTATGTGATGGAGAACGTGCTGTTTAAAATTTCGTTCCCGGCGGAGTTCCATGCCCAGACCGCCGTGGAGGCGGCCATGACGCTGCACCGCCAGATGCAGGCCGCCGGCAAAACCGCCGCCGACATCGCCAGGGTAAGCATCCGCACCCACGAGGCCTGCCTGCGCATTATCGACAAGCATGGGCCGCTGGATAACCCGGCGGATCGCGATCACTGCATTCAGTATATGGTGGCGATCCCGCTGCTGTTCGGCCGGCTGACGGCCGCGGACTACGAGGATCGGGTGGCCGAGGATCCGCGCATCGATGCGTTGCGCGGCAAGATCCGCTGCCATGAAGATCCCGCCTTCACCCGCGATTATCACGATCCGGAAAAACGATCGATCGCCAATGCGCTGACGGTGGAGTTTACCGACGGCAGCCGTCTGGATGAGGTGGCGGTGGAGTATCCTATCGGCCATGCGCGGCGGCGCGAAGAGGGCATCCCGCTGCTGGTCGAGAAGTTCAAAACCAACCTGGCGCGCCAGTTCCCGGCTCTGCAGCAGCAGCGCATTCTCGAGGTGTCGCTGGACCGGCAGCGGCTGGCGCAGATGCCGGTCAACGAGTATCTCGATCTGTGGGTGATCTGACGCGAGCGGCGCTGACAAGCCACGTCGGCGCCGCTATGATGGACGCTCCATTCCCGTCCGTCTTCTTATCAGGTGATTCATGATTGATGCCGCAACGCTGTTGTTGTTTTCCGGTGCCTGCGTGGCGCTGGCGCTGACCCCCGGCCCGGATATGCTGCTGATCGCTTCGCGCAGCGTCAGCCAGGGGCGGCGCGCCGGTTTCGCTTCGCTGGCGGGCATTCAGCTCGGCACGTATTGTCACGCGCTGGCGGCGGCGCTGGGGTTGTCGCAACTGTTCGTCGCGGTGCCGCTGGCTTACGACGCGGTGAGAATGCTGGGCGCCGCCTATCTGCTCTATCTGGCGTGGAAAACGCTGCGATCCGGCAGCAGTTTGCAGGCTTCCGCCGGGTTGCAGGCGGTGCCGACGGCGCGCATCTTCCGCCAGGGGCTGTTCACCAATATCCTCAACCCGAAAATGGCGCTGTTCGTGCTGGCGCTGTTTCCGCAGTTTATCGATCCGCGTTCAGGCTCGGTGGTGGTGCAGATGCTGGCGCTGGCGACGGTGCTGAATCTGGTGGGCTTGCTGATTAACGGCGGGGTGATCCTGGCGGTCAGCGGCATGAAAAGCCGCTTTGCCGGCCGCCGCTTCAGCACCCGCTGGCCGAACTACCTGCTGAGCGGGGTGTTCGCCGGGCTGGCCTGCAAGCTCATTTTCGACAGCCGCCGCTAACCCTCGTGCAGCAGTGCTTCAAACGCCGCGCTGGCCGGTTCGTCCGGCAGCGCGCTGTACATCACCAGCCGCAGGTGATTCTCTTCGTCGACGATGAAAGAGGCGTGGTCAAAGGTGACCGGGCCGATTTCCGGGATGGCGAAGCTGCGCCGTCCCTGGCAGCGCCCGTGAATGTCGTGCTGCCGCCAGAGCTGGCGGAACTGCGGCGACACCCGCTCCAGCGCCTGTACCCGTTGGCGCATCACCTCATCCTCCGGCGCGCGAGCGTAGTCGCGGCGGAAGCTGGCCAGGATTTGCGGCGCCTGCGCCCGCCACTCCAGCAGGCGCGCATTGAGCTGCGGATCGGCAAACAGCATCCACAACATGTTGCGCTCTTCCGGCGGGCGTTCGGCGATGGCGAACAGCCGCTGCGCCGCCGGGTTCCAGGCGATGATGTCCCAACTCAGGTTCATGACGTAGGCCGGCCGCAGCGCCAAATCGTCCAGCAGCCGCCGCACCAGCGGCGAGACCTGGCACCACTGATGGCCGACCGGCACCGGCGGGCGCTGATGCGCCAATAAAAACAGGTGGTAGCGGCCGGCGGCGTCGAGCTGCAGCACCCGCGCCAGGTTTTCCAAAAACGCCACCGACGCATTGATTTCCCTGCCTTGTTCCAGCCAGGTGTACCAGGTAAGGCCGACGCCGGCCAGCGCCGCGACCTCCTCGCGCCGCAATCCCGGCGTGCGGCGGCGGCTGCCGCTCGGCAAACCGACCGCCTGCGGCGACAGCTGTTCTCGTTTTTGACGCAGAAAATCCGCCAGTTCGTGGCGAGTGCGCTCGAGGGTGCGTGGGGGCATGGCGGCCGTCCTGTTGCTGTTAGTAATAGTATAAGTGGCTATATAGTAACAGTTTAAAACATGTTTCATACTGCGGCCATCATAATCTCTGGAGGTGGTATGGAACATTCATTATCTCGTGAACGGCGAGGGTTGGCCGGCCTGCCGGTGCTGCTGTTGGGCGGTTTTGTCACGGTGTTCGATCTGTTTGTGGTCAACGTGGCGGCGCCGGTGATCCAGCGAGAATTCGCCGCCGATTTTGCCGGCGTCGGGTTGATCGTCGCCGGTTATGAATTGGCGTTCGGGGTGCTGCTGATCGCCGGCGGGCGTCTGGGCGATCGCTTCGGACGTCGGCGTCTGTTCAGCCTCGGCATGCTGGGATTCACGCTGACTTCATTGCTTTGCGGGTTGGCGGGATCGCTCAGTCTGCTGATCGCCGCGCGTATTCTGCAGGGGGCGGCGGCGGCGGCGCTGTTTCCGCAAATTTACGCCTTGATGCGGGTGCTGTACGAGCCGCAACAGCGGCGGCGCGCCTTCGCCTGGCTGGGCATGACGCTGGGGCTGGCGGCAATCTTCGGCCAGATCCTCGGTGGTTTTATCATCGAGGCCAACCTGTTCGGCAGCGGCTGGCGCATGATCTTTCTGATTAATCTGCCGATCGGCGCGCTGGCGCTGTGGGCGGCGCGGCGCATTCCCGAATCGCGGGTGGCGCAGGCGCAGCGGCTGGATGGCGTTGGCCTGGGGCTGGCGGTGACCGGCCTGTCGCTGTTGCTGCTGCCGCTGCTGGAAGGGCCGGCGCGCGGCTGGCCGTGGTGGATCGCGCCGATGTTGGCGCTGGCAATGCTGACGCTGTGGGGCTTCCTGCGTTGGGAGCGCCGTCTGGCGCAGCGCGGCGACGATGCGGTGCTCGATCCGGCGCTGTTCCGCCAGGCGGGCTTCGCGCCGGGTATGGCGGTGGTGCTGGCGATTTATGCCACCGCTTCCTCGTTTTTCTTGTGTTTCGCGCTGCTGCTGCAGGCGGGGGCGGGGCTGACGCCTTTTCAAGCGGGTAGCCTGTTCGCCCCGGCCAGCGCGGCCTTTATGCTGGCGTCGATGTTGGCGCCCCGGCTGGCGCTGCGTTGGGGCAACCGTGCGTTGAGCGCGGGCGTGGCGATTTACGCCGCCGGGCTGGCGCTGCTGATGGCGCAGGCGCTGTGGGGCGCGGCGCTGGCGCATCCGCTGCGGCTGCTGCCGGGGTTGGTGGTGCTGGGATTCGGCCAGGCGCTGAGCATGACGCCGCTGCTGAATCTGGTGCTCGGTTTGGCGCACGAGCGGCAGGCGGGCATGGCGGCGGGGCTGGTTGCCACCGTGCAGCAGGTGGGGGGCGCGCTGGGCATCGTGGTCAGCGGCGTCGGTTTCGTGCCGCTGCTGGCGCACGGCGGTGCGGCGGAGCGCTATGCCGAGGCCTTTGCCGGCGCCATGGTATTTAATCTGTTGGCGATGGGCGTCGCCCTGATCTTGTTAAACCGGATCACGCGAAATAGTCAGAAAGCGGATCTTAAGTAGGCCGCCGGCGGGTGCTTTACTGTCGTCATGATGAGAAGAGCGTAAGGAGCCACACTGATGTTTCAACCCGCCGCATTTCGCGAAGACGATCTGGATGCCCAACTGGCGCTGGTGCGCGCCCACCCGTTGGGGCTGCTGGTCAGCCACGGCGAGCAGGGATTGACGGCCGATCCGCTGCCGTTTCTGGCCGATGTCGAACAGGGGCAGATCCGGCTGCGGGCGCACCTGGCGCGCGCCAACGAGCACTGGCGGCGGCTGCAGCACGCGGCGGAATGCCTGGTGATTTTTCAGGGGTTGGAGGGCTATGTGTCGCCCGGCTGGTATCCGAGCAAGCGCCAGACCGGCAAGGTGGTGCCAACCTGGAATTACAGCGTGGTGCAGCTGTATGGCGTGCCGAAGGTGACGGACGACCCGGCCTGGCTGCGGCGCCAGCTGATCGATCTGACCGCGCAGCAGGAAGGAGGGCGCCCGGCGCCCTGGCGGCTCGACGACGCGCCGGCCAACTACATCGCCGCGCAGCTTAAAGGCATCGTCGGTATCGAGATCGCCGTCACCCGGCGCGAAGGCAAATGGAAGATGAGCCAAAACCGCAGCGCCGACGATGCCGATGGGGTGATCGCCGGGCTGCGCGACGGCGATGAAACGCAGCGGCGGCTGGCGGAGGAGGTTGAGCGGCGGTGCGGATAGGGTATGCTAACCGAAGAGTGAGCAAGGGGAACCTTCGGATGGATTACACCAAAATTATCAAAGAAATAGGCCGCGGCAAAAACCATGCGCGCGACCTGGACCGGCAGACCGCCTTTGAGCTGTATCAGGCGATGCTGGCCGGGGCGGTCCCCGAGCTGGAGCTGGGCGGCATTCTGATCGCGCTGCGCATCAAGGGTGAGGCCGAAGAGGAGATGCTGGGCTTCTACCAGGCGATGCAGCAGCAGGTGT
The DNA here is from genome assembly GCF_029962605.1 of Serratia sarumanii. Lineage (NCBI taxonomy): Bacteria > Pseudomonadati > Pseudomonadota > Gammaproteobacteria > Enterobacterales > Yersiniaceae > Serratia > Serratia sarumanii. Next base: position 1,465,058 of record NZ_CP124750.1, read on the forward strand.
TGCCGCTGCAAGCGCCGCAGGGGCGGCCGCTGCCGGTAGTGCTGCCGAGCTATAACGGCGCGCGCAAGCAGGCCAGCCTGACGCCGCTGCTGGCGTTGCTGCTCGCGAAAGTGGGCCTGCCGGTGGTGGTGCATGGCGTGCTGGACGACAGCACTCGCGTGACCAGCGCCGAGATTTTCCGCGCCCTGGGGCTGCCGTGGTCGGAACAGGCCGTTCACGCCCAGCAGCGTCTCGATAACGGCGAGGCAGTGTTCATGCCGGTTTCCACGCTGTCGGCGCCGCTGGCGCGGCAGCTCGGGCTGCGTTGGCGCATGGGGGTGCGCAACAGCGCCCATACGCTGGCCAAGCTGGCGACGCCGTTCGGCGAACAGGATGCGCTGCGCCTCGCCAGCGTCTCACACCCAGAGTATGTCGGCCGGGTGGCGTCGTTTTTCCGCCAGATCGGCGCCCGCGGGCTGTTGATGCACGGCACCGAAGGCGAAGCCTACGCCAACCCGCTGCGCTGCCCGCAGATTCACTATATTGCCGGCGGCGAACAGCGCGTGTTGCTGGAGCGCACCTTGCAGGATGAAACGCCGACGTTGCCGGCGGCGAAAGACGCGGAAACCACCGCGCGCTGGACCGAGCGCTGCCTGGCGGGCGAGGTGGCGATCCCGCAGGCCATCCAGCGGCAGGTCGCCTGTTGCCTGGTGGCCGCTGGCGAGAGCGAGACGCTGGAACAGGGGCTGCAGCGCCTGCGTCAGGCCTGAGCGCGACTATACTGGGATATTTCCTCATCGGCAGAGAAGGACGGTTATGCAACAGGCTCTCGATTACTTCAATCAATTGAACCAGGATTACCTCGACGTTCACCGCGCCAAAGAAGAGCTGTTCTGGCAAAACTACATGGGCACCGGCGGTGAAGAGGTGTCGGCGCGCTTTGCCGCCGCGGAAAGCGCCTATAAGCGCTTTATCGCCGAACCGCGCCGGCTGGCGGAGATCCGCAATCTGCTGGCCGGATTGGAAACGCTGCCGCAGGAGGCGCAGCGCGATGCGCTGATCCACGGCCTGCAAGGTTGGCTGCGTTTCTTCGACTGCAACGCCATTGAAGATCCGCAGGCGCAGGCGCTGTTGGATCGGATCATCCACGCCGAATCCGATCTCTACTCGCGCCGCAAGGGCTACCAGGTGACGCATCTGAACGCCGAAGGCCAGCGGGTGGCGGCCTCGCTCGGCGAGCTGTTGACCAACCAGGCGACCAACCCGAACGAAGACTACCGCCGCAGCTCGCAGCAGGCGCTGCGCGATCTGGAGCAATGGCTGCTGCATAACGGCCTGCCGGAACTGATTGGCTTGCGCAACCGCTTTGCGCGCCAGATGGGCTATCGCAACTATTTCGACTACAAGGTGAACAAAACCGAGCGCATGACGCCGGAGCAGCTGTTCGCCATTCTGGATCGCTTCGAGCGGGAAACCCGCGAGGCCAACGCGCGCAGCCTGCAGCAACTGGCGGCCGACAAGGGCAGCCAGGCGCTGGAGCCGTGGAACGTGCGCTTTGCCAGCGCCGGCGACGTCACCCGCCAACTGGATCCTTACTTCCCGTTTTCTCGTTCGCTGGAGCGCTGGGTCGACAGCTTCAAACGTCTGCACATCGGCTTTGGCGGCGCCGAGATGAACCTCGATCTGCTGGTGCGCAAAGGCAAGTATGAGAACGGCTTTATGCACGGCCCGGTGCCGCCGTTTGTGCGCCAGGGGGAATGGGTGCCGGCGCGCATCAATTTCACCAGCCTGGCGCAGCCGGGGCAGGTGGGAAGCGGCGCTTACGGGCTCAACACGCTGTTCCACGAGGGCGGCCACGCGGCGCATTTCGCCAACATTCGCCAGAATGCGCCGTGCTTCTCGCAGGAATTCCCACCGACCTCGATGGCCTATGCCGAAACCCAGTCGATGTTCTGCGACAGCCTGCTGGACGACGCCGACTGGTTGAAACGCTATGCGAAAAACGCCGCCGGCGAAGCGGTGCCCGATGCGCTGATCGAAGCCGGTATCGCGGCGCGCCAGCCGATGCGCGCGTTCAACGAACGCCATATCCTGCTGGTACCGTACTTCGAGTGGGCGCTGTATCAGTGGGATGACGAGCAGCGCACGCCGGAAGCCATCACCGCGCTGGCGCGCGAGGTCGAGCAGAAGATCCTTGGCATCAGCGGCAGCCCGCGCCCGACGCTGGCGATCCCGCACCTGCTGTCGCTGGAGTCCGCCTGCTCTTATCAGGGTTATCTGCTGGCGATGATGGCGGTGGAACAAACCCGCCAGTTCTTCCTGCAGCGCGACGGTTACCTGACGGACAACCCGGCCATCGGCCCGGATCTGGCGCAACACTATTGGTTGCCGGGCAACAGCGTCAGCCATGATGACACGCTGCGCAGCCTGACCGGCGAAGGGTTCAACCCGGACTCTCTGGCGCAGGCCTGTAACCAGACGGTGGCGCAGGCGTGGCGCGAGGCGCAGCAGACGATGGCCGCCGCCGCCGCGCGCCCGCAGCCGCCGGCGGATTTCGATTTGGAGGCGCATATTCGGGTGGTGGACGGCGAGACGGTATTGGCGGACAACGCCGACGGCGACGAACGGATGTGTCGCGATTTCGCCGCGGCGATAGAGGCGCGTTTGGTTTAAGGCTGACAATAAAAAAATCCACGCGGCAGCGTGGATTTTATTTAATGATAAAATCTGGGCGTTATTTTATTCGAAATAGACGTCGGGATTATCGGCCAGGGAAACGAAGCTCTTGGTGTTTCTATCCAGCGTACGAATTTCGCCGCTTTCGATGTCGTACACCCAGCCGTGCAGGCGCAGCCCGCTGTTGCGCAGACCCACCGCAACGGAAGGGTGGGTTTTGATATTATTTAGCTGGGCGATAACGTTCTCTTCCACCATAGCGTTAACTTTGTCTGTTTCGCTATTCCAGGTTTTCTTCTCGACCACCGCTTTGGCCGCATCCGCGTAGTGCAGCCAGTGGGCTACCGCAGGCATGGGATCGAGGCACTGACAGGACGCGATAGCCTTCATGGCACCACAGTTCGAGTGGCCACAAATCACGATATCAGTGACGCCCAGAGCCACTACCGCGTATTCGATAGTCGCAGAAACCCCACCCGGCTCCGGGCCGAAGGAAGGGACGATGTTGCCGGCGTTGCGGATAACGAACAGTTGCCCAGGCTCTTGCTGCGTCACCAGCTCGGGCACCAGGCGGCTGTCAGAACAGGAAATAAACAGCGCTTTGGGATTTTGGCTGGAGGCCAGGCTGCGAAAGAGTTCCTTACGCTGCGGGAAAATCTCTTTCTGGAAACTGAGGAAACCTTCAATGATATGTTGCATACAACGCTCTCTGCATCTGTAGTCTGCGTAATATGATAATCATCCTCTTCCGTTAGTCCAGCAATGGCACGGTAAAAAAATGTGTGTACATACCCCCTGTAAACCCCATTAAATACGGGGTTTAAACCCGTTTCCGGTAGCATTGTCCGGTTCGCTTACGCGTGGGTTGCTGATAAAGCGGGTAGCAAAAAACCGGCTGTCGTGCCCATGCAGCGCTGACGCAAGCGAAGATAAAAAAAGCCCGCCGGGGTGATATCCGGCGGGCTTTTTGGCGTCTGGTGCGGTGATTATTTGTAGATAACCGCGGTGGCGTGCATCAGGTTGTTACCGCTGGTCGAAGTGATGGTGAAGGCCTTGGCGCCTGCCGCATCGGCTTTGGCGGCCAGTTGAGACTTCAGGCTGCTCAGGTCGGTCGCGCCGCTGGCGACGATCACGCCGGCTTTTTCGAATTGGGCGGCATCCTGGGCGCTGACGTGTTCAGCGGCGAAAGTGGTGAAAGAAACGGTGGCCAGGGCGATAGCGGCAGCAAAAGTTTTGATGGTTTTCATGTTCGTCATTCCTGTCAAAGTGAATTAGGGAGAAAGGGGGTTGCCTTTCGATGGGAAGATTATTGCGCAGTGACAGGCGGGATGAAATCGGAGAGTGTTGATGGGTTTGTTCAGATTTTTTGATTGTTAATCCCCCCGTTTATCTTCTGCCTAAACGGGGGAGACGATCAGCGCGTCGGGCGCGCCAAATCGAAACGGTGCTGTTCGGAAATGCCGTAGTAGGCGGTCGGGCCGCCGGCGCGCAGAATAGGTTCGGCAGCGGCGGTCTGGTAGACGCCGTGTTCGTCCAGCAGCGCCGGATCGAGGTGCACCGCCACCACCTCGCCCAATACCAGCCAGGTTTCCACCTGTTCACCGGCGGCGGTTTGCAGCTGAATGCACTGGGTCAGCCGGCATTCGAAGTTAACCGGACTTTCGGCCACGCGCTCGGCTTTGACCCGGCGCCCGGGCAGCGGCGTGACGCCGGCGAAGGCGAATTCATCCTCGCCGCGCGGCAGGGGGATGGAACTGTTGTTCATCGCTTCCGCCAGCGGGCGTGTCGCCAGGTTCCAGACGAATTCGCCGGTTTCCACGATATTCGCCACGCTGTCTTTCCAGCCGGTGCTGGCGAAACCGACGATCGGCGGACGGTAGTTGAAGCAGTTGAAAAAGCTGTAGGGCGCCAGATTGCGCAAGCCGGCGGCGCTGCGGGAAGAGATCCAGCCGATGGGGCGCGGGCCGACGATGGCGTTCAGCGGATCGTGCGGCAGGCCGTGGCCGGCGGCGGGTTCATAATAATAACGAGATTCACGGCTCATGGGGGATCCTGTGGTAATCGATGAGGTTTTCATTGTGCCGGGTTTCCCGCCGCTGCGCCATTGCGGGCGGGATGTGTTATCTTACGCGCCGGAAATACCTTCAAGAGAGCCCGTCACGGTGGAAAAAAAGAAAACCTTCCCGCAGCAGAAAAGCGGCCTGCATCCGCGCAACCGTCATCGTTCACGCTATGACTTCCCGGCGCTGATCGCCAGCTGCCCGGCGTTGGCGCCGTTCGTAAAACCGAACGCCTGGGGCGATGTGTCGGTGGACTTCGCCGATCCGGCGGCGGTGAAAATGCTCAACCGTGCGTTGCTGCAGCACTTTTACGGCATCGAACACTGGGATATTCCGGCGGACTACCTGTGCCCGCCGATCCCCGGCCGCGCCGATTATCTGCACCACCTGGCGGATCTGCTGGCGACCAGCAACGGCGGCGAGATCCCGCGCGGCAAGGGCGTGGCGATCCTCGACGTCGGCGTCGGCGCCAACTGCATTTACCCGATCGTCGGCCTGCGCGAATACGGCTGGCGTTTCACCGGGTCTGAAATCGATTCGGTGTCGCTCAACGCGGCCAAAATGATCGTCGAGATGAACCCGACGCTGCGCAACAGCGTGCGTCTGCGGTTGCAAAAACAGCCTGAGCTGATTTTTAGCGGCATCATCGGCGCGGCCGAGAAATTTGACGCCACCCTGTGCAACCCGCCGTTCCACGCGTCCGAGCAGGAAGCGCGCGCCAGCACCCGCCGCAAGCTGCATAAATTGGGCAAAGGGGAAGTGGTCGACAAGCCGGTGCAAAACTTCGGCGGCAAGAACAACGAACTGTGGTGCGAAGGTGGCGAAGAAGCCTTCGTGCGCAAGATGGTGGAAGAGAGCGTCGGCAAGGCCAACAACTGCCTGTGGTTCACTTCGCTCATCTCGAAAAACACCACGCTGCCGGCCATTTACCATGCGCTGAAGGTGGCGGGCACGGCCGAGGTGCGCACCATCGAGATGGCGCAAGGGCAGAAGATCAGCCGCTTTGTCGCCTGGACCTTCCACGACGCCGAGCAACAGGCCGCCTGGGCAGCCGAACGCTGGCGCTAATCCTTCCGGTGCCTCGGTATGGGAGCAAAGTCCCATACCGAGGGCCGGTTTTCCCCGTTTTATTGACTTATCGCATCAGCATTTCTTAACTGTAGAAATACCAATAAAACCCATTCAGGCAGTGTGCAATGTCTCTTTTCACGATGCAGGAGACAGGCCGCGGTGCAGCCATGCCGCGAACGTAATCCATCACACTGACGGGATTTATTATAATTCCTTTAGCTACGCAACAAGAGGTCGGCGCCTTAATTATCGGCATTTTCGGGCGTTTGCCGACGGCGGCGGAAATCGATTACTACGACAGCGCATTTGATATCGGCAGCCAGCCGCCCGCCTATATGGCCAGTATTTTAATGAGCCAACCCGATGCCGCTTGGATGAACGGCCAAAGCGAATACGACATTCTCAGCCAGGTTTATTTCTCCGTTTACAATACCGCTCCCGATCCGGATTACATCAATGCCTTGCTGCAGCAGGGGCATTTCAACAGCGCTGTCGCTAGCGTTGTCATCGAACTCTTCAACTATCCGGGGGACGATCCGGTAATGCTGGCGCAGCGTGATGCGCTCGATCAGCGCATTGCAGAAGGTTTGTATCCCGGCACTGCAGCCGATGCCGCCGGCGGAAGCGGCGACGCGCAGGCGATGTTTTATCTGCTGCGAGCGCCCTGGCAGACCGATGAAATTGCCCATGACGGCAAGCTGCTCAATCAGGGGGGCAATCTGGCGGCGTTGGCGCAGAGCAAGATTGCCACCCTGCCAATCAACGATCTTTCCGATCATGACTTCATTTTGCATCTGTTCGCTCAGGGATTTGAACGGCCACCGACGGCTCCTGAACTTGCCACTTACCAGCAACGACTGGCGGAGGGCGCGACGCGTGGCGATCTGCTGGTGGATATGATCGCGCAGTTGCGCGGGGTGGTGGCGCCGGAAGATGCTGCGGCTCAACAGCATTTCAATGCGGCGGGCCAGGAATATTCGCCGGGCGAACTGCCGGCGACCGAGTATCTGGAGCAGATAGCGGCGCTGTTCCGTGCATTGCCCGAGCGGGCGGTGGACAGCGCTTCGCTGGACAATTGGAGCAAGACGCTGGCCTCCGGCACGTTGAGCTATACCGAATTGGTCACGGCCCTTCTGGCGACGCCGGAATTTCAGGCGCAGGTCGGTGGTTTGCAGGGCGACGACTTTATTCAGCACGTCTATCAGGCGGTGCATGGCCGGGCGGCGGATGAACAGCAGCTGGAACACTATCGGGCATTGGGCGGCGACAAGGCACTGGTCACGCAGGCGGTGATTGCCGATCTGATCAATGCGCCGCCGGCAGGTGACGTTCAGTATGAACAGTGGATGTTCGCGCGCGATGTCGGCGCCAGCCTGGCGTATAAAACGACCGCTTCTCTCGCCACCAGCGAGGGCGGCGGCAACGCGTCGGGTACGGTGAATACGCATGCTCACCATACGCTGAGCAATGCGGAAACCGCCGTGCTGTTCAGGGTATTCCTGCATGCTGACGCGGACGTCATGGTTGACCTGAGCTATGCCTCGCAGCTTTCTTATCTGATCGTCAATGGCGACGCTGCGGCGGATATCTGGCTGCATAATAACCCTGCCGCTCGGTATGGGGTGGACATGACGGTAAACAATGCCAATGTGATAATGCATGGCACCTATGGCGACGATCGGGTGCAGCTCACCTCGCAGGCCGACCTCGCCGCCGCCCAAGGGCACTTTTATCTGAACAACGGTAATGACAGTCTGCTGTGGGGAGGCAATGCCAATGGCGGCGCCAATCATGTGGGGTGGGTGTTCAGCGCCGATGGCGGTGACGGGCACGATATTTTGTCCGCCAACCTGATCGTCAAAATGACCTCGACGCTCGATCTTTTTGGCGCGCGCATCAGTACGGTGAGCAGCAACGCCGCCAATTTCAGTCATTTCGAACAGATAGATATGGCGGGTTATATCGGCCAGGCGGAAGCCACGTTGACGCAAATCGGTTGGAACGGTTACAGCACGAAAGCGCTGGCGACGAGTGCTCATGTGTTTGACTACGGGGTATTGAGTGGCAACGCCACCGTAGAGGGAACGGACGGCGGGACGATCGTACAGAGCTGGGCGGCGCAGGCGCTTGGCCGTGAGGGATTACTGTTGTCCGGCCGGGCGGATAACGTCAAGGTGATCAACGCCAATGCCGATGCGGCACGCCTTGAAATCAGCGGCATCGGCGATCATGCGGACAGCCGGCTTGAGATAGCCTTCCTTGAGAATGCCACCGCTCGTTTCGACCTGTTGTTATCCGGGCGCGGTAACGCCGGCTCATTGGCGCTTGACTCGCATGGCGATGAAAACCCATTGACGCTGATCGCCGTCACCACCGGCGCCTGGGGAAATGGCGCGCTGACGCTGACGGGGCAAAATGATCAGGTGCAAGACATTACGTTGTCCGGCGGCGCGAATTTCAACCTGACGCTGACCGAGGGGTATACTCAGGTCCGCCTGGTTGACGCTTCGGCCTTCGCCGGTAATGGGTTCACCCTGACGTCCTCTCATGGCGGCAGCGGTGACGGCACGATCATTCAAATGTTGGATTCGCTGCCGTTAAGTGGTGACGCGCAGGCCAAATTGGCGCCGCTGCTGGAAGATCTTGGGCTACAGGGCGAACAGCTGCTGGTCAAAGGCGGGGGAGGCAGCGATCAATTTAACGTGCTGGGAGACACGACGATCGTGGCCGGCGCAGGGAAAAGCCACGTGACGCTGCACAGCAGCACGGCGGCGTCAGGCGTGACGTTAAAAGACTTTTCGCTGACGCAGGGCAGCATCGACGATGTGCTCTCAGGCCTGCGGATCGTTCATGGTACCGGCGGCGGCGCGCTGGCAGATTATGGCGTCAGCGATGCGCAAGGCGTGGAGGCGAGAATCGGCGCCCTGACGGCCGAACAAGGAAGCAGTGCCAGCCAGCTGTTGGCCGCGTTGCTCGATCTCGGCCAGCCCGGCGCGTTGAGCGCCAAGGTCGGGGTCAGTAGCGTTCTCGGCGGGCAAAACAGCAGCTATCTCATTGTCGATAACAATGATGACCACCGTCTGGATGAAGCGGACAGCGTCATCCTGCTTTTGGGACAGGATCATCAAAGTTTGCTCAACGAACTGCGCTATATTCCGGAAATCATGCTCAACGGCACGGTGGTTGAGCCGGAGCCTCTGGTCGCGTAAGGGCAATGTTTTAGCTCAACGGCGCCGGTTATCCTGCCGGCGCCGACAAAAATCCGCATTTTACCTTTCAATTTTCATCACTTACGTTATTCTCAATACGGAATTAATAATAAAAATCTTAGGCTGTTGGTTTATTTAAATTCTAATAATTACTTTACTGAATAAATAAATTCAATCCGGTTAATAGCAATAACCAGAAGGAACGGCGCTGCCCGTTCCTTCCGCGATGGCACGTCTGCGTGTGGGCGCGGCACGTGGCCAGGCAAAAATAAGAAAAGCGCCATCATCTGCCACAAGGACTACACCTTATGCTGTTACGATTCAGTCAGTTAACTACCCACAAAGGCGCCGAACTGAGCGCGATAGAACACGCCGTTCCGATGATCGTATTCTCGCCCGATGGCACGGTATTGCGCGCCAACGATCTTTTCCTCAACACGCTGGGATTTCAACGCGATGACGTGATTGGCCGGCATCACCGTATTTTCTGCGATCCGAACTATGTTGCCAGCCCGCTATACCGCAAACATTGGGAGACGCTGAATAAGGGCCAACCCATTACGGACACCATAAAGCGCATCGCGAAAAACGGCGAGGCGGTGTGGCTGCAAGGCACCTATGCGCCGGTGCTGAATAAACAGGGTAAGGTGGTGGAGATCGTCAAGATTGCCAGCGAAGTGACCGAGCGAGTGACCCAGGCGCAGGAGCATCGCAGCCTGCTGGCGGCGCTGAATCGATCGATGGCGATGATCGCTTTCACGCCGCAGGGCACCATCGTCAGCGCTAACGACAATATGCTGGCGCTGATGGGCTATCGGCTGGAAGAGGCGTGCGGGCAGTCGCATGCGGTGCTGTGCCCGCCGGAGTTCGCCAATTCCGACGATTATCGGCGGCATTGGCAGCGCCTGGCGCGCGGCGAGTTCATCACCGGGCGTTTTGAGCGCCTCAACCGGCGCGGCGAACGGGTATGGCTGGAGGCCAGTTACAACCCGATCCTCGACAACGAAGGCCAGGTGGTGAAGGTGGTGAAGATTGCCCAGGACATCACCCGGCTGATGCAACAGCAGCAGCATGAAGAAGAGATGGTGCGCAACGCGCATCATCTGTCGCTCGATACCGATCGGCAGGCGGCGCAGGGCGCGATCATCGTGCAGCAGGCGGTGAAAGGCATGCAGCAGGTCGAAGCGGCGGCGCGCGAAACCTCGGACGTGGTCACCGAGCTGGGCAAGTGTTCTCAGCAGATCGGCACCATCGTCGAAGCCATTCGTAAAATCGCTTCCCAAACCAACCTGCTGGCGATTAACGCCTCGATCGAAGCCGCCCACGCCGGCGAGCACGGGCGCGGTTTTGCGGTGGTGGCCAACGAAGTGCGCACGCTGGCGGAACAGTCGCGCAAGGCGGCGACCGAGATCGAACGCATGACCAAGTCTATCCAGCAAGGCGTGGCGGCGGCGATTGCCGGCATGGCAACCTGCGTGGAGCAGGCCGGCGGCGGCGTGGCGCTGACCCATGACGCCGGTGAAGTGATCAACCAGGTCAACATCGGCATGCACGACGTGGTGAAGCTGATGCAGGCGTTTGCATCGGTGAAGCAGAGCGACGCGCTGCACTGACTTTTCATCGCGCCGCCCGCCGAAAACGGGGGCGGCGTTTTTATCTTCCCGCCGATTCGCACGCCGTTGAGCCGTGGTTCAATTTTTCCGGCCTATGCTATCCTTAAATATGAACGAACGTTCGTTCATATTCACTCGATGGCGCCAGGCGCCCCCTTCACCGTTTCGGGAGCTGCCGATGGGAAACCGAGAAAAGATTGTCGAGGCCGCGCTGCACAGCTTTACCCATAGGGGATTTCACCAGACCAGCATGCGGGATATCGCGCAGGCGGCGGGCGTCAGCGTCGGCAACCTCTATAACCACTTTACCGGCAAGGAAGCGTTGATCGGCGAGATCGCGCTGCTGGAAAACGGCGTATTCGCCGAGTTTGCCGCCGGGCTGCGGGCCGACAGAACGCGGCCGAAGCAGGCGCTGTCGGCCTTTTTCACCGCCTATCACGCCTTTGTCGCCGAGCCGGCCAATGTGCAGCTGTCGGCTGAGATCGTGGCGGAGGTGGCGCGCAACCCGGCGTTGGCCGAGCCGTTCAGCGCCAACCAGCGGCAGCTGATTGAGGCGCTGGCGACGGTTATCGCCGAGGCTCAGCAAACCGGTGAGATCGCACCGGCGATAGCGCCGTTGCCGCTCGCGCAGCTGGTGCTGGACGCGATCGAAAGTCAGGCCTGGCGGCAGGCGATCTTTACGTCGCCTGCGCCGGAGGAGACCACGCCGGTGCGGCTGTTGGAACAGCTGCTCTACCGGCATCCCTAGTCGAGGTGGATATGCTGCACATTGAGCCGTACCGCGATGCTGACCGCCTGCAAACGGCGGCGCTGATCTACGCCGCGTTCTGCGACAAGTTTCAGCGCGCGCGCCGTCTGAGCGCCCGCCTTCAGTGGCGTTTGTTCTATCGGCTATGGAGTTGGAAGCAAGGCGGTAGCCGGGAGCGCAGCTTTGTGGCGAAGCAGGATGAACAGGTGGTGGCGGCCTTTGCCCTCAATGCGGCCGCTGGCGAGAACAGCGCCGGGCGGTGTCCGCGCACCTTGCCGATTTGGCGGCTGTGCCGCCGCTATGGCTGGCTGAACGTTTGGCGCATGTATCTGCAAATGGCGGTGTTGCGGCACACCCCGGCGGCCGATGAACTGTATCTCTCTTACCTGGCGGTGGCCGAGAGTCAGCGTGGCAAAGGGGTGGGCAAGCGGCTGCTGCAGTGGATGAACGACTACGCTGCCGGGCAAGGCGCGGGCCGACGCCTGAGCCTGCACGTCAGCCGGCGCAACGTGGATGCGCTGCGCCTGTATCGGCGCTGCGGTTTTCAGGTGCGGCGAGAAGAGCATTACGCTGCGTTGGGATGGCTGTTCGGCCAGGCCGACTGGGTGTTGATGGAGAGACGCTGCGGGGAGGCGACGTGCGCAAAATAGGATTGTGCAGCGTGGCGCTGTTCCTGCTGGCGTTCGGCTGGGTCATTTTCGTCAACGACTTTCGCTTCGTCACTGAACCGGTCACGGTGACCGCCGGCGGCAACCGGCTGACCGGCACGCTGGTGTTGCCGCAGCATGCGCCGGTCAAGCCCGGCGTCGTGGTGTTCGTACACGGTGATGGGCCGGCTAACGCCAGCCGCGACGAAGGCTATTACGGCATTTGGGAGGCGATGGCGCAGCAGGGCTACGCGGTTTTATCCTTCGATAAGCCGGGCGTTGGCGGCTCCGGCGGCAACTGGCTGCATCAGACCATGGCGGATCGCGCGCGGGAAACCGCCGATATCATCGACTGGGCCCGGCGGGACGGGCGCTTCGATGCGCGCTGCGTGGGGCTATGGGGCACCAGCCAGGCGGGGTGGGTGATGCCGGCGGTGGCGCGTTTGCGCCCCGACATCGCCTTCACGCTGGCGCTGGCGCCGGCGATCAACTGGCTGCGGCAAGGGCGTTATAACACCCGGGCGGCGATGGCGGCGGCAGGGGATGATGAAGCGCTGATCCAGGCGCGCGAGGCGCATTGGCGCCACATTCAGACGCTGCTCGAACAGCCGGACGGCTACGCGCAGTACCGCCGCGAGTATGGCGCCGCCGCTGCATTGAGCGCCGACCGCTGGCACTTTATCCGCGCTAACATGGCCAGCGACGCGACGGCGGAATTGCGGCATTTCACCACGCCGGTGCACCTGATCCTGGGCGGGCGCGACGTCAACGTGGACGCGGACGAAACCGAGCGCGTGTATCGGCAAACGATCCCGGCCTCGCTGCTGACGGTGACGCGCATCGACGAGGCCGATCATGTGATGATCAAACCGTTGTTCGCCCGCCATCCGTGGCTGATCAACGTGGTTGGCCTGTTTGCGCCGCGCTCGGTGCAATACGACGCCTACCGACAGGACGTGGCGGCCTTTCTGGCCGCTCAGCCCTGCGGGCGCTAACCGCCGGGGACCGAGGGCGGCGCCTGTTCTTCGTGCGGCTGCGGCGCGCGGGAGATCTGCATCGCCTGCTGCGGCATGCCGATGCCGGCCCGATCGAAATGGATTTTCACCAGCCGATCGAGGGCGTACTGGACCACCCACTGTTTCAGCGCCTGCGTGCGCACCGTCACGCGGGTGGTGAACGAGCGGTCGCCCAGCGCCACCACGCCGTTGAAGACCGGCTCGCCAATCAGGAAATGCTTCACCTGTTCATCTTGCTTCAGCGCCGCGATGGCCTGATGCAGCACTTCATTGACCCGATCGATATCCTCGTCGCGGCTGACGGTGTAGTTGGCGCGGTATACCCCGAATTCGCGCGCATAGTTGGCCAGCGTAGTGATCGAGGAGTACGGCACGATGTGGTAGACGCCGTAGTCGTCGCGCAGGCCGATCGAGCGAATGGTCATGCGCTCCACGGTGCCGGTGATGCCGCTGACGGTGACGTATTCGCCGGTGTTCATGCCGTTTTCGAACTGGATGAACACGCCGGTGATCACGTCTTTCACCAGCGTCTGGGCGCCGAAGCTGATAGCCAGCCCCAGCGCGCCGGCGCCCGCCAGCAGCGGCGCGATGTTCAGCCCCACCTGCGACAGCACGATCATCACGGTAATGGTGCTGATAACGATGGCCAGCACGTTGCGAAACAGCGTCAGCAGCGTGCGTTCGCGTGCGCTCGGCCGCACGCCGTTGCTCAGTTCCAGCGCCAGGCGGTGCTCGATGATGCTGGCCATCAGCGTCCAGCTGAAGACGGCGATCAGCAGGATCAGCAGGATATGCACCAGCCCGCCGAGCGTTCGCTGGCCATTTTCGCTGCCCGCCCACTGGTACAGGTTGATCAGGTGCCAGGCATCGAGCAGGAACAGCGTCACCGCCAGCACCACCATCACCCGCAGTATCTTCAGCCCGTTGGGGATGTAGGAGTTGATGCGCCGCTCGAGCATCGGATAGCGCAGATTAACGTCGGTCGGCAGCGAAATGCGGCGGAAAATCCAGCGGGTCAGCATGCCGGACAGCAGAGCGCCGACGCCGACCACCAGCAGGCTTTTCACCGTGGCGCTCATCATAAAGCGCAGGCTGTTGCCGATGTCGAACTGGGACAGCACGAACAACACCAGAAAATAGGCGATCGCCAGCAGATGCCAGATATGCCCCAGGCCGCGCAGGATCGCGCTGAAAAACGCCATCGACCGTTCGGCCAGCAGGTTGATCTGTTGCTGTATCGGCTTGCGGTTGTGCAGGATCAGCCAGATGGCGTACAGCGTCAGCGCCAGCATCACCACCAGATTGACGGCGGCGGCGGCCGGGTAGCTGATCTGCACCGCCACCACCGGCACCACCACCATCAGGCCGTAGCCGATCAGGCCGCTGAGCCAGGCGAGGCGCGTGTTCCAGTAGCGCGCGCTCTGGTCGCTGAAGGGGAAGGGGCGCAGGTAGTCGAAGTTGGGGGCGAAAATCAGCCGCAGCACCGCTTTGAAAAACTCAATCACCGCGAAGGCGCTGAGAAACAGGGTCTGCAGCCGCAGAATGGTGGCGCTGTCGGCGTGGACGTGGCGGGCGAACAGGTTGCCCGCCGCCAGCGCCAGCAGCAGCACCAGCAGATCGACGGCGAAAGCGCCGAGAATGGCGGCGGGGCGCTTATACCACGGGCCGCGCTGTAGCCGCGCGTTGTGCCCCCAGCTGCCCATGCGTTTGTACAACGGCGCGATCAGCCGCCGGATCAGGTGGAACAGCGCAAAGGTGACCGCCACCGTCAGCAGAAAGTAACCCAGCGCGCGGAAAAAGCCGGCGGGATTGAAAACGCGCTTCGGACCGGAGTCGATCAGCTTTTGCAGCGCGCCGAGCTTCTGGTTAAAGGTGCCGATGCCCTCCTGCGCCAGCGAGTTCAGGCTGTCGCTCAGCGTGGCCGGCGTTGATTCCTCCGGCGTTGTTGGGGCGGCGGCGGGGGCGTCGCCGGCGGCCTGTTTCAGGTGGTTGATGAGTGCCGCGCGCGCTTTGTCGTCTTGCAGCAGATCGGCCAGCGCGGCGTAGGCGGCCTTCTGCTGCTCGCTCTTGTCGGCGGGCGCGGGCGGCGCGTTTTGCGCCAGCGCCGGTGGCGCGAAGACGTTCAGGGTCAGCAACAGCAGCAGGAAAAGCAGGTGTTCTCGCAGATGAGAACCTCGTCGGGAGTCTGCGTTTGGCGGCATTGTTCCTCTCTTTGGCGTTCTGTGATCGGCGGATGTCAGAGCAATACGATGAAAAACAATGAATATAGTAGGAAAGGTGGCGCGATGTGGCGTGGGAACGCGTGCGGAATGAAAGCGGCGGGCGCGTGGCGCGCCCGCCGTGAAACCGCCAGGATCAGGATACGTGCTGCAGGAACTCCTGCAGACGCGGGCTTGGCGGATGGTTGATCAGGTCGTGCGGGTTGCCGTCTTCGGCAATCCGGCCCTTATCGATAAAGATCAGGCGCGACGCCACTTTTTCGGCAAAGCCGACTTCGTGGGTGACGATGACCATCGTCATGCCTTCCTCGGCCAGATCCTGCATCACCTTCAGCACTTCGTGGCGCAATTCCGGATCGAGCGCGGAGGTCGGCTCGTCGAACAGCATCATTTTCGGCTTCACCGCCAGCGCGCGCGCAATCGCCACGCGCTGCTGCTGCCCGCCCGACAGTTCGGACGGGTAGTGGTGGGCACGCTCCGCCAGACCGACCTTGGCCAGCAGCTCGCGCGCCAGCTTTTCCGCATCGGACTTCTTCGCGCCGCGCACGCGGATCGGGCCGAAGGCGACGTTTTCCAGCGCCGTCAGGTGTGGGAACAGGTAGAACTGCTGGAACACCATGCCGGCTTCCTGGCGGATCAACCGATCGTCCACTTTCGGATCGTTGGCTTTCAGGCCGTCGACGATCAGATCGCCGCTGGTGACCTCTTCCAGCTTGTTGATGCAGCGCAGCAGGGTGGATTTGCCGGAGCCGGACGGCCCGATGATCACCACCACTTCGCCTTTGTCGATCTTCAAATCGATGTTATGCAGCACCTGGGTTTGGCCAAAATGCTTGGAGACGTTTTTAAATTCAATCACAGGATTTTCATCCTTCTTTCCAGACGACGCAGCACGAAGCTCAGCACCAGGGTAATAATCAGATAGATAACCGCCACGGCGCTCCAGATTTCCAGCGCGCGGAAGTTACCGGCAATAATTTCCTGACCCTGACGGGTCAGCTCCGCCACGCCGATCACGATGAACAGCGAGGTGTCTTTGATGCTGATGATCCACTGGTTGCCCAGCGGCGGCAGCATGCGGCGCAGCGCCAGCGGCATAATGACGTAGCGGATGGTTTCGCGGCGCGACAGGCCGAGCGCCAGGCCGGCCTCGCGGAAACCGTTATGAATCGACAGCACCGCGCCGCGGGTGATTTCCGCAATGTAGGCGCCGGAGTTGATCATGATGGTCACCACCGCCGCGGTGAACGGATCGATGCGCAAATCGGTGAACGCCATCGGCAGGGCGAAGTAGATGAACATCACCTGCACCACGATCGGCGTGCCGCGGATCACTTCGATAAACACCAACGCGATGTGGTTGGCGATCCAACCGCCGTAGGTGCGGGCAAAGCCGGCGACGAGGCCGATGATCAGGCCGCCAATCAGACCGAGGACCGAAATCCACAGGGTCATTTTGGCGCCCTCTAACAAGATAGGAATGGCGGGCCAGATGGCGCTCCAGTCGAACTGCATGATATTTCTCCCGGTGATCCCGAACGTGGGTATCAGATACAACGAAGCGCAGGGGGGGTAAGCGCCCCCCTGTGCTTAAGTTAATAGCTTGCCAAATTCACAGCTTACTTAGGTTCGGTGCCGAACCACTTCTTGTAGATCTCGTTATAGGTGCCGTTCTCACGCAGGGTCTTCAGCGCGCCGTTCACCTTCTCGCGCAGCTCGTCGCTGCCTTTAGGGAAGGCGATGCCATACTGCTGTGCTTCCAGCGAATCGCCTACGGTTTTGAATTTGCCGGCGCCGGCCGTCTTGATGAAGTACAGGATGTTTGGCGTGTCGTGCAGCACCGCATCGGCGCGCTTGGTGCCCAGCTCCATGTAGGCGTTGTCGATGTTAGGGAACTGACGCAGATCCTTGGTTTTGATGTGCTGCTTGGCGTAATCCACCGAGCCGGTGCCGCTCTTCACCGCCACCACTTTGCCGTTCAGATCGTCGATGCTTTTCACGCTGTTGTTGTCGGCGTTGACCATCACCAGCAGGCCGCTCTTGTAGTAGCCGTCGGAGAAGTCGATGGCTTTCTTGCGCTCATCGGTGATGGTGATGCCGGCCAGCGCCAGATCGACGTTTTTGGTCTGCAGCGCCGGAATGATGCCGCCGAAGTCCATTGGCTTCAGGGTGTAGTCCAGCTTCAGCTCTTTGGCGACGGCGGCCCACAGGTCGATGTCGAAGCCGACGTATTTGTCGCCTTGTTTGAACTCAAAAGGAACGAAAGCGGTGTCGGTGGCGACCACCAGTTTGTCTGCTGCGTGGGAACTTACGGCAAAGGCCAGAGAGAGTGCGGCCAGGGAGACTTTAAAAATCGACTTCATGAGAGGAATTCCTGTACAGGTTGCGGATTACCCATTTTTTATATTGCAGTTGGTGCCATGAAAAAATCGTGCCATGTTTTCAACTACTATAAAAACAAAGAGTTATTGCGTGATGTTGTGCCGTAAAGGCGAATTGTTATGGTTATGCACCAAGGTGAGGCACCAAAATGGTGCGTAAGAATTATCTTGGTGCACGGGGCTATCATTAACCAAACTTTGGCTGTGAAACAACCGTTCTTTAACGTTTTTGCTTCAATATTGATAACTAACTCTAACTTTCATGATGCACTGACGGTGCAAGCGGAGCCGCGAGCGGCGAAAAGGGGGGGCAGATAATGCTAGCGCAACTGGCTGTCTTTGCTGCCGCGCCGGTTATACAGGCTGGCGGCAGCGTGTTTTTTGTCTTGTTCGGTCTGGCAGGCGAGGCAAAAACGCACGCCGGTTAACGCCTTGCGGCGTGCCTCGGGGATCGGCTCTCCACATTCCTGGCAATAGCGCTCGCTCTCGCCGTGCCCGAGCGCTTCACGCGCGCGCTGCACCGCATCGTCGACGGTGGAATCAATCTGATCTTGTACGGCGCCGTCCGCCGCCCAGCCGCTGGCCATCATTACCTCCCGACAAAGGAACCTTACCGTTTAATATGGGCCGTTTTTTGTACAATGCAACGGCCGCGCAAAAGAAAACAGGCCGGGCGAAGCCCAGCCTGTTCTGCCCGGAACGACGGGCGCTCTGCAACTTTTTAGCGTTATTCGATGTTGGATTCGATGAACCACAGGAACTTGTCCAGATCGCGCGAGGCGGCGGTGAACATGTCGGCGGTATCTTCGTCTTCCACTTCGGTAATGGCTTTACGGATGTCATTCGCGACCGCGCCGTAGCGATCGGCCAGCGCTTTCAGGTGCTCTTGCACGCTGTGGATATTGGTCGGATAGCTTTTCAGCGGCGTGCGATCGTTAACCACCTGTACGGTGCCCAGTGCCACGCCGCCCAGTTGCACCACGCGTTCGGCGAAGGTGTCCTGATGCTCGATGATGGCGGTGCGGAAGCCGTCCAGCATTTCATGGACCGCGATGAAGTTTGCGCCGCGCATGTTCCAGTGCGCCTGCTTGGTGATCAACGAAAGATCGATGAATTGCACGACCTGATGGTTCAGCGCCTTGATGGCGGCCAGTTTGACTTTTTCGTCCAGATCGTTACGGGTATACAGCAGATCAGAAGATTTCGTTTTCACCAGTTTAGCGGTACTCATATCAGATATCCTCTTGATTAGTCGTTGTCCTATTTCGTTACGGGATCAATTATAGCAGGGGTATTTATTTTTGCCGCACGAAAATGGCTATTGCACAAATAGGAATGGCCGAATGGCACTATTTTTATTTGTTTTTTGTTTTTGTGTAACTTTATGAAAGTTATTGTTATTTCAATTTAAGTTATTATTTATGTCAGTGAAGATTTACCCCTGTTATTTTATTTTCTGGCGGCATGCGGGTTCGGCTAAATATCTGCTTTGTTATCGGGGTGTTAATTTCAAGCCTATTCAGATTGATAGCCGTAATTGATGCGGATAAAGTAAGGGAATTAACCCCGGACTTTATTGGCGAATGATGAAAATTAACGTCGTCGGCACCAGCGGCAGCGGTAAAAGCACCCTGGCGCGTCAACTGGCGGAACGGCTTGACGTTCCCTATATCGAGATGGACAGGCTCTATTGGCGGCCCGAGTGGCAGGGGACGCCCGATGATGCGTTTCTGGCGCGGCTTGAGCAGACGCTGGCCGAAGCGGGAGGAGGCTGGGTGCTGGACGGCAACTACAGCCGCACGCAGGCGATCAAGTGGCGCGAGGTCGATTATATCCTGTGGCTGGACTACGGCTTCTGCCGCACGCTGTGGCAGGCCGTGCGCCGCGCGTGCCGGCGCGCGGCCAGCAAACGCGAGCTGTGGCCGGGCACCGGCAATCGGGAAAGTTTCCGCCGTTCTTTCTTCAGCCGCGAGTCGATCGTGCTGTGGACGATCCGCACTTACTCGAAGAACCGGCGAAAATACCTGGCGGAGATGGCCCGTACCGATGCAGGGCGCCGTTTCAAGCGCTTGCGCTCTCCCCGCCAGGCCGCCGATTTTCTACGGACGCTGCCGCAGGTTCACAGCAGCAGGCGGTGATGGATCCTCACTACCGCTTTCTTGATGTGCTGCGGCCGCTGCCACAGGCAGCCGGTTTTGTGCGCTTCCATCTGGAAAAAGATCGCGAACATGCCGTGCGTCATGTGCAGCGTTTGCGGGTGGCGTTTGATGTCCAGCAGCAGAAGGTCGCTATTTTCCGCGTGGGGATGTTCGCGGTGCCAGTCGCCCGCCAGGCCGTATTCGATGCGTTCTTCGCCGCTGATCAGCAGATGCAGCGCGATGTACTCCTGATGCATTTCGGCGCGCTTTTCCGCCGCCGGCACGGTGGTCAGCGTCATCACGTCCATAAAGATGTTGTCGCCGTCGATCGGGTGATGGCCCAGCGCCAGTTCGGGCAGGTCGCATCGGCGTAACTCGGTCAGGGTTGAAACCAGCGCCGGCGCGAGTCCGCGGCCGAAGCGGGGGTTGAACAGGCTGTTGTGAATCACTGTTATTCTCCATGTGAGCGAAAGTCCAAAGAGCCTGCGATACAGGCTAAGGGGAAGTATGCCGATTTGTCACGAGGAAAACAGTTAACCCGCCTGCATTCCGACGTTGCGGTCGGCAGGCGAGTCAGGCGATCAGGAAAGGCTTTCGAGGCGCGGCTTGGGGCGAATGGTCAGGGCGGAGCCCATGGAGGCGGCGATAATCGCCGCCAGCGCCAGCCATTGCACGCCGCTCAGGTGTTCGCCGAGGAACAGCATGCCGGACAGCGCCGCCATCGCCGGTTCGAGGCTCATTAAGGTGCCGAAGGTGCGCGCCGGAATTTTGGGCAGCGCGATGATCTCCAGCGAATATGGCAGCGCGGTGGAGAGGATCGCCACCGCCAGCGCCACCGGCAGAATATCGAGGTTGAACAGCACGCTGCCGGTTTGCCAGGCGCCGATCGGGCAGAACACCAGCGCGGCGATCAAGGAGCCGAGCGCCACCGTACCGGGGCCGTGATCGCCGCCGGCCTTCTGGCCGAAGATGATATAGACCGCCCAGCAGGCGCCGGCGCCGAGCGCACAGGCGGCACCGAACGGATCGATCCCGCCCACGCCGTGGCCGAGCGGCAACAGGAACCATAACCCGGCGATCGCCAGCGCCACCCAAAGAAAGTCGATCGGCCGGCGCGACGAGAACATGGCCACCGCCAACGGGCCGGTAAACTCCAGCGCCACGGCGATGCCGAGCGGCACGGTGCGCAGCGACAGGTAGAACAGGTAGTTCATCGCGCCGAGCGACAGGCCGTAAATCAGCAGCGGCAAGCGGCTGCCGGCGACGATGCGCATACGCCACGGGCGGAAGATAATGAACAGAATCAGGGTGCCGATGAACAGGCGCAGCGTCGTAATGCCTTCGGCGCCCACGATCGGGAACAGGCTTTTGGCCAACGAGGCGCCGCTCTGGATAGACACCATGGCGATGATTAACAGACAGATGGGCAGCAGCGCGGAGGGCGCTCTGCCGGAAGTAGATAACGACATCCTTAACGAGCCTTTTTTGCGCCGTTCCTCAGCCTTGAGAAAACGGTCGAAACGGGGATGCGAGCAGTGTAAATGAAATGGCGAAAATCTGTCTGAGAAAAGCGCGCATCGCGGTGAAATCCGCCGATCCTCGGATGAGATGCAGCGGATTTGGTCAAAAAGTGCGCTTTTTCTTAAGAATTATCTGGATATTAAATTGGTGATTTTTGTCACAGAAAGCCGTAGAATACGGCCGAAAATAGAGCGAAAAGAAGCAGATACACTGTTCTTGAAATCTTCTGTTACACGATATAAAGCTTTAGACACTCATTTCAAGGCAGAGTTTCACGCTAATTTTTGTTATATTTTCAAAGCATGAACAAATGGATGTACTTAATAATAAAACGCGTTTGAGGTGGTTATGAAAAAAATTGCATGTCTTTCCGCAGTAGCAGCTTGCGTATTAGCAGTTAGCGCAGGTACCGCATTCGCTGGTCAGAGCACCGTATCCGCTGGCTATGCGCAGGGTGATCTCCAAGGCGTTGCTAACAAGGCCGACGGTTTCAACCTGAAATACCGTTACGAGTTCGACAACAACCCACTGGGTGTGATCGGCTCCTTCACCCACCTGGAAAAAAATCGTTCTGAAAACGGTTTCTACAAGAAATCTCAGTACGATTCCATCACCGCAGGTCCAGCTTACCGCTTCAACGACTGGGCGAGCATCTACGGTGTGATCGGTGTTGGCTACGGCAAAAACATCGACAACGCCCAGGCTGGTGGTAACAAAGGTGGCAACAGCGACTACGGCTTCACCTACGGTGCCGGTCTGCAGTTCAACCCAATCGAAAACGTTGCCCTGGACGTTGGCTACGAGCAGAGCCGCATCCGCAGCGTGGACGTTGGCAGCTGGAATGTTGGCGTAGGCTACCGCTTCTAAGATTTCTTCATGCCTGCGGGCGTGAATGCGCGGCACAGGTTGCCGCGCGGATAAAAAATCCGCCTTCGGGCGGATTTTTTTTATCTGTCATTGGCCGCCGCGCCCCGTCGGCTGCGTCGAAAAGCGTGCGCTGCGGGCATCGCGCTCATAGCCTTGCGGTTCGGTCAGTAAACCGTACAGCTCGGGGCGGCGTCCGTAAATCCAGCGGCGGCCGGTGCTGAGCGGGATCAGCGTCAGATCGAGATCGGCGCTGACCATCCGGTCTTCCGCCGCCCAGGTCTCCGCCACGATGCGGCCGTAGGGATCGAGGATCATCGCATTGCCGGTGCGTACCTCATCGTCATCGCGGCCCACGCCGTTGCTGAACAGCAAAAACAGCCCGTTGTCGTGAGCGCGCGAGGGCAGCCAGCGCATCAGCCAGCCGCGGCCGTGTTCGCCGCGAAAGGCGGCTTCTATCGCCTGCGGATCTTCCGCCCGCCGCTGCCACAGCGCCTGTGGGATCGGCTTCATGCCGTGCGGGCTGCGCGAATGGGTGCCGCCGGTCTGGTGCGGGGCCATCAACACCTCCGCGCCCAGCAGCGCCGTTGCGCGCACATTCTCCACCAGATTGTTGTCCCAGCAGATCAATACGCCCACGCGCACGCCCCAGGGGGTGTCGAATACGGTATAGCGATCGCCGCTGGCGATAGCCGGGTGTTCGAAGGCGTGCAGTTTACGGTGCACATGCAGCGCGCCGTCCGGCAGGCATACGGCGTAGGCGTTGTAGCAACGGCCGTCGTCGCCCAGCTCGATCAGCCCGACGCCGATCGCCATGTTGTATCGCTCCGCCAGCGGGCGAATGCGCGCCAGCGAAGGGCTGGCGGCGATCGGTTCCGCCAGCGCCCGCACTTCGACGTCGGACAGATGGCGCACGTGCCAATAGCCGGTGATGCACATTTCCGGGAAGGCCAGCAGCTGTACCTGCTGCTCGGCCGCCTGAGCGATAAAGCGCTCAATGATCGACAGGTTGTAATTCTTATCGTTGGCGCGATGCTGGAACTGCACCGTGGCGGCGCGCAATGAGATGGTCATGGTGTCTCTCCGGTTAGGGTCTGCGTTGATTACAGCAGGTGGATTGATTACTGTATAATCAATTAAATTCCCTATTTGATAACCTGATGGAATGGACATAAAACAACTGCGCGCCCTGGTGGCGCTGGCCGAGCAGGGCAACTATCGACAGGCGGCGAGCCGGCTGTGCATCAGCCAGCCGGCGCTGAGCAAGCAGATTCAGGCGCTGGAAACCCAGCTCGGCGTTCGATTGTTCGAGCGTGGCCGACAGGGCGCGGTGCTCACCGCCGGCGGGCAGCGGCTCTACCCGGAGGTGCAGGCGCTGGTGGAACAGTACCAGCAGTTTCAGCGGCGCGCCCGGCGGGTGGCGCTCGGGGAAGCGGGGCGGCTGGCGCTGGGATTTGGCCTCTCCAGCTTTCATCTGGCGCCGCAGCTGGTGGCGGCTTTTCGCCAACGGTTTCCCGAGGTGGCGATCGGCCTGGAGGACATCCCGTCGGAGCGGCAGTATCAGTTGCTGTTACAGGGGGAGTTGCAGGCGGGGTTCGTGCGTTTGCCGGTCAATACGCCGCTGTGCGGCGTGGCAATGCTGAGTGACCGGTTGGTGCTGGCCGCGCCGGGCGCGCTGGCGCTGCGCGCCGACGATCTGATGGCGCGTTTCAATCAGCTGCCGCTGTTGCAGTTGACTCCGAAGCGCGGGCGCGGGCTGAGCGATCAGTCGCTGCGGTTTATCGCCGCTCACCGCTTGACGCCGAACGTGGTGCAGCAGGCCGGCGATATTCAGACGCTGTTGGCGCTGGTCGCCGCCGGCGTCGGCGTTGCGCTGCTGCCGCACAGCATCACGCATATCGCGCCGGCCGGCATCGACATTTTACCGCTGAGCGGCGAGGAAACGGAGTGGCAGGTCGGTATCGCCTGGGACCCGCAGCGCGCCGACGCGCTGCGGGACAACTTTGTTCAGACGGCGTTGGCGATGCAACGCGGTTAGGTTTTAGAGCGGGCAATGCATCACGACGATCGGGCTCTGGTGATACTCGCTGCGGCGGCTTTCGCTAAAGCCGACTTTTTTCGCCAGCGCCAGCGAAGCCTGGTTTTCCGGCGAGATGATGCAGACGGTTTTCTCCCCCGGCAGGTGCGTTTTACCCCAGGCCAGCGCCGCCCGCAGTGCCTCGGTGGCGTAGCCTTTGCCGTGCGCAGAACTCACCAGCGTCCAGCCCATTTCCGGCGCGTCGAGCGCCGGGGTGATATCGCGCAGGCCGTCGAAGAAGCCGATGCTGCCGAGGTACTCGCCGCTCTGTTTGTCACGCACCGCCCAATTTCCATACCCCAACAGCGCCCAGTGGCCAGCGTAGCGCATCAGGCGCCCCCAGGAGTCTTCCCGGTCGCGCGGCGTGCCGCCGATATAGCGTACCACCAGCGGATCGGCCCACAATGCGGCCAGCGACTCGAAGTCGTCCAGCCTGTGCGCGTCCAGCCGCAGGCGTTCGGTGACAAGCGTTGGCGCGGTGTTGATTACGGTCATGTTGCTGCTCCTGCACAGGGTGAAAGGCGATGAAAAACAACGGCGTTCAGTATGCCAGAGAAATCACACCGCCAGCCACAACAGCCAGGTGAACAGAAAGCCGCTCAGGCCGAGCAGGGTGGTCAGCACCGTCCAGGTTTTCAGGCCGTCGGCCACTGACAGCCCCAGATAGCGCGTGACGATCCAAAAACCGGAGTCGTTGACGTGGGAAAGCCCCAGCCCGCCGAAACAGGTCGCCAGCGTCACCAGCACCAGCTGCAGCTGATTCAAGCCGCTGACCGCCTCCGACAACAGGCCGCCGGTGGTCAGGATCGCCACGGTGGCGGATCCCTGCGAAGCGCGCAGCGCCAGCGAAATGATAAAGGCGGCGGGCACCAGCGGCAGGCCGATGGCCGTCAGCACCTCCGCCAGCGCCTTGCCGACGCCGGATTCCACCAGCACCTTGCCGAACACGCCGCCCGCGCCGGTCACCAGGATCACCACCGCAGCGGTCGGCAGCGCAGCGCCCATCACATCGCTGGCGTGTTGCAGGCTCCAGCCGCGGCGCAGCGCCAGGAAGTAGAAGGCCAGCAGCAGGGCGATCATCAGCGCCACCGCCGGCGAGCCCAGCAGCGACAGCGTATCGCGCAGCGCCGAGCCGGCAGGCAACAGCGTGGCGGAGACGGTGCCGAGCATGATGATGGCGATCGGGATGACGATCAGCGCTGCCACCAGCCCGGCGCCGGGCTGGTTGATGCGATCGCTGAGCGGCGCTTGCCCTTCCGGACGCGGTTCCGGCGCCGCCAGCTGCAGCTGTTCCAGCACCTCTATCGATAACGGATAGGTTTTGCGGTTGAGGTAGTTGGCGGCGAAATAGCCGATCGCGCCGACCGGAATACAGATCGCGAAGCCGATGATGGTCAGCCAACCGATGTCGGCGTTGAGCAAACCGGCGGCGGCCACCGGGCCGGGGTGCGGCGGCAGCGCGACGTGGACCGTCAACATCACGCCGGCCATCGGCAGGCCGAACTTCAGCGGCGACACTTTGGCGACCTTGGCGAAGCCGTAGATAATCGGCGCCAGAATGATAAAGCCGACGTCGAAGAACACCGGAATGCCGAGGATAAACGCGGCGAGGGTCAGCGCGGCGACGGTGCGTTTCGGCCCCAGCCCTTGGCTGAAGCGCTGCGCCAGCGACTCGGCGCCGCCCGAGTGTTCGATCATGCGGCCAAGCATCGCCCCCAGGCCGATGATGATGGTCACCGAGCCGAGCACGCCGCCCATCCCGGCGGTCATCACTTTCATTACTTCACCGGTCGGAATGCCGCTGGCCAACGCCACCAGCAGACTGACCACCAACAGCGCGACAAAGGGTTGCACCTTCGCCTTGATGACCATCAATAACAGCAGCACCACGCCGAGAACGGCAATCAGCAACAGCAGAGAGGTAGACATGAAAAAAGCCTTTCGTTGGGTAAGCGTTGGGCACCGCGATCGCCGCGTGGCGATACGGGTGCGTTTCATTGTTATAAAATCGATTTCCTGGTGTCGGCGGCGGCGTTAGCGGTAAGGTTTCAGCCAGCCGAGCCCGGCGGCGGTGTCGCCGCGCGGCCGGTATTCGCAACCTACCCAGCCTTGATAACCGAGCGCATCCAACTTGTCGAACAGCCACGGGTAATTCAGTTCGCCGTCATCCGGCTCATGGCGATCCGGCACCGAGGCTATCTGGATATGCGCGTAGCGCCCGGCCAGCGTTTCCAGCAACCCGCTGATATTGCCATCCACTAACTGCGCGTGGAAAAAGTCGAACTGAATGAACACGTTCGGTCTCTCGATAGCCGCCACCGCCTCCGCCGCCTGATGTTGACTGGCGAACAGGTAGTCGGGTTTGACCGGTGGGCTGAGCGCTTCGATCAGCACCTTGACGCCGTGCGGGGCGAAGGCGTCGGCGGCATAGCGCGCATTGGCGATAAAGGTGTCGAGATAACGCTGCCGGTCCGCGCCCGCGGGTACCACGCCGGCCATCAGGTGCACGCAGGGGCAGGCGAGGGCGATGGCGTAGGCCAGCGCGCGATCGATATCGGCGCGAGCATCCTGCTCGCGGCCCGGCAGCGCCGCCAGCCCCCATTCGCCGGCGGCGACATCGCCGGGCGCGGTGTTGAACAGCACCTGTTGCAGGCCGTGTTTGCGCAGTTTTTCCGCCAACAGCTCGGCGGGATGCTCGTAAGGAAACAGGAACTCCACCGCGTTGAAGCCTTGTTCGGCAGCGGCGGCGAAGCGCTCGAGGAATGGCACTTCGTTAAACATCATCGATAAATTGGCGGCAAATTTAGGCATGGGTCAGCTCCGTAATTCGGCAATTTCATCATCGGTCAAATAGCGGATCGGACGATCGCCGAGGGTGAAGATCAGCCGCGCCGCATCTTCCATCTCTTCGGTATTGTCCGCCGCCGCTCGCAGGTCTTTACCCGTCACCACCGGCCCGTGGTTGGCCAGCAAAAAGGCGCGGTGGGTGGGCGCCAGGCGGGCCAGATCCTGCGCCAGCCTTTCGTCGCCGGGGCGGTAGTAGGGCACCACCGGCACCTTGCCGACGCGCATCACCACATAGGGGGTGAACGGTTTGATGGCGTTGTCGACGTCCAGCCCCTGCAGGCAAGAGAGCGCCGTGAGGTAGGTGCAATGCAGGTGCACCACCGCTTTGCATTCCGGGTTGTTCAGATACAGCGCGCGGTGAAAGCTGATCTCTTTCGACGGCTTGTCGCCGGACAGCCAGTCGCCGTTCAGGCTCACTTTAGACAGGCGGTCGGCCTGCAGCTCGCCGAGACAGGAGCCGGTCGGCGTCGCCAGCAGCGCGCCGTCCGGCAGCAACAGCGAGAGGTTGCCGGCTGAGCCGGTGGCGTAACCGCGTTGGAAAAACGAGGCGCCCAGGCGCACCATCTCTTCTCGTGCCTGCTGTTCGATGGTCGTGGTCATACTGGAAACTCCGTTTGCGCGCGCGCGAAGAAGGCTTCATCGCCAAAATTGCCTGATTTCAATGCCAGGGAAATGGCCCGATCGCTGGCGCGCACCCAGGGAACGCCGGGGGAAATGCTGGGGCCGATATGGAAGCCGCGAATGCCCAGCGCCTGCGTGACCACGCCGGAGGTTTCGCCGCCGGCGACGATAAAGCGGCTGAATCCCAACTGGCGCAGTTGCACCACCAGCTCGGCGAACAACGCCTCCACCGCCTCGCTGGCGGCGCTACCGTACTGCCGTTGCGTTTGCTGCAGCGCTTCCGACGCTGCGGTGGCGTAGATCAGCGGGGCAAGCGCCTCCCCGGCGTGACGCTGCGCCCAATGCGCCAGCTCGGCGGCGTAGGCGGCGCGCGCCTGCGGATCGAGACAGCGGCCGATATCGATGGCCTGCGCCGCCGCGCGTTCGCGGTAGTGCGCCACCTGCCGGTTAGTCATGACGGAGCAAGAACCGGACAGCACCGCCGCTTTCTCGCCCTGCGGCGCGCCGGCCGCCTCTGCCGAACGCTCGCCGTTCTGCGCCCACTGCCGCGCCAGGCCGATCGCCAGGCCCGAACCGCCGGTCACCAGCTTCATCGTTTTCAACGCTTCGCCCTGGCTGAGCAGATGCCGTTCGTTGAGCGTATCCAGCACCGCGTAGCGCACGCCTTCCTGCGCCAATTGCCGCAGTTTCTCGCTGATCGCCCCGGCGCCGCGATCCATTTCCGCCGCCGTCACCAGCCCGCAGCGCCCGGTGGCCTGGGATTCCATCAGGCGCAGCAGGTTGCTGTCGGTCATCGGCGTGACCGGGTGATGACGCATGCCGGATTCGGACAGCAGCTGTTCCCCGACGAACAGGTGGCCCTGATAGACCGTGCGGCCGTTTATCGGCAACGCCGGAGATACCACAGTGAAACTTTCCCCCAGCGCGGCGAGCAGGGCGTCGGTCACCGGGCCGATATTGCCCTGCGCGGTGCTGTCGAAAGTGGAGCAGTATTTGAAGTAGAACTGGCGGCAGCCCTGTTTTTGCAGCCAGGCCAGCGCCTGCAACGACAGTTCGACCGCCTGCTCTGCCGGGCAGGAGCGCGATTTCAGGCTGATGACCGCCGCCTGCGCGCTGACCGGCGTTTCGTCTTGCGGCACGCCGTTCAACTGCACCGTCGGCAGGCCGTTTTGCACCAGAAAACTGGCGATATCGGTCGCGCCGGTAAAATCATCCGCGATTACGCCGAGCAGCATCAGATTGCCTCCTTTTTCTGCGGCAAATCGATGCCGGCAAAGATTTTGATTACCGCACTGTCGTCTTCTTTACCGTAACCGGCGTTGCTGGCGGCGGTAAACATGGTGAAGGCGGTGGAGGCCAGCGGCAGCGGGAAGTGCAGCGCCTTGGCGGTATCGGCCACCAGCCCCAGATCCTTGACGAAGATATCCACCGCCGATTTGGGCGCATAGTCGCCGTCGACCACGTGGCGCATGCGATTTTCGAACATCCAGGAGTTGCCGGCGGCGTGGGTGACCACGTCGTACATCACGTCCAGCGGGATGCCGGCGCGGGCGGCCAGCGCCATGGCTTCCGCTCCGGCGGCGATGTGTACCCCGGCCAACAGCTGGTGGATGATTTTAACCGTCGCGCCCAGGCCGATCGCCTCGCCGATGCGGTAAACCTTGCCGGCGATGGCGTCCAGCACGGGTTGCAGGCGCTCGAAGGTGGCGTCGGCGCCGGCGGCCATCACCGTCATCTGGCCTTCCTCCGCCTTGGCCGCTCCGCCGGAAACCGGCGCATCCAGCATCGGCAGCCCGTAGTCCAGCAGCCGTTGCTCGATCTGTTTGGCGTCATCGGCGGAAATGGTCGAAGAGACCATCACCGCGGTGCCCGGCTTGAGCTTTGGCGCCAGGCCTTGTTCGCCGAACAGGATCTGCTTCACCTGGGCGGCGTTCACCACCAGCAGCAGCACGGCGTCCAGTTCGGCGGCGAAATCGCGCGCGCTGGTAGACGCGTGTTTTGCGCCGGCCTGTTGCAGCGCCGCCAGCGCCTGCGGATTCAGGTCCGCCCCGTAGGTGGTCAATCCGGCGCGGAGGCACGAGCGCGCCGCGCCCATGCCCATCGCGCCCAGCCCAATGACGCAGACGGCATAATTCCCTGGGTGTGTCATACTGCACTCCTGTTAATTTTAGTGATAATTTGTTTTGTTGTGTTAAATGTAAGCGCTTGACGGCCGTTTATCCGCGATCGATATCACAATAATTAACAATGTGTGAGACGAATTCTTCGTACGGTTTCTGGCCTGTATCAACATTATTGTTATGTTTTTAAATAAGTTTATGTTTTTCTGGCGTCACTGCGCGCGCCGTCACGCCGCGAAAAATTAGGGCTATCGGCGAACGAAAATTGACGTAAAATCACAATTATTATCACCGCAGCAACGAGAGGGAACCGTGATACCTGTAGAACGCCATCAACAAATTCTTGCGCTGGTATCCGAACGCGGCGTCGTCAGCATTGCCGAGCTGACCGAACGGCTGGGGGTGTCGCATATGACGATCCGCCGCGATTTGCAAAAGCTGGAGGAACAGGGCGCGGTGCAGTCGGTCTCGGGCGGCGTGCAGGCGCCCGAGCGGGTGGCGAGCGAACCTTCGCATCAGGCCAAAGAGGGGATGTTCAGCCGGCAGAAAATCGCCATCGGCCGGCTGGCGGCGCGGCAAATTCCCGCCAATAGCTGTATTTATCTGGATGCCGGCACCACCACGCTGGCGCTGGCGAAGCAGATCGGTGAACGTGACGATTTGACGGTGGTGACCAACGACTTTGTCATCGCCGGCTTCCTGATCGAACACAGCCAGTGCAGAATCATCCACACCGGCGGCACCGTGTGCCGGGAAAACCGCTCCTGCGTCGGCGAAGCGGCGGCGCAGGCGCTGCGCGGTCTGTTTATCGATCTGGCGTTTATCTCCGCCTCTTCGTGGAGCATGCGCGGCCTGTCGACGCCGAACGAAGACAAGGTGATGGTAAAGAAGGCCATCGTCGAGGCCAGCCGCCGCTGCATTCTGCTCAGCGACACCTCGAAATACGGCAAGATCGCGACCTACCTGGCTCTGCCGATCGCCGCCTTTGACGCCGTCATTACCGACGAGGGGCTGCCCGCCGCCGCGCGGGAGGCAATCGAGCAAGCGGGGCTTGCGTTGCTGACGGCAGGGGAAGAAGAGTAAGAACGAACCGGAGTCAGGATGAAAGTTCGGTATCGATGCCACATGCGGGCGGTTCACTTGCTTCAACGCCGCCGCGTTCACGCCATTCGCGGCGCCTTTGTTCCCACCACTCTTCGTGGAAGGCTTGCATCTCTTTCAGGCGTTGTTCCTTAACGTGCTGCTGGTAAGTATGGGGTGTTATGGGGGTTATGCGGGATTTCGATGACATAGAGGCCGTCCTTTATAAACTCTATTTTGTATGAATAATGCCCTTTTTCAGCGTGTTTTTTCAACAGGAAATCATAAATTTTAGCTAATGCTGGCCTTAACGGTGCACTGAAGATGATCCTGGCATGATACTGATAAGCAAACTTGAGAAGGGTTTCCCCGATGCCAACGACGAATAAACGTTCGCGTTGGAGAAGGGTGTAATGCATTGCGGTATAGGTATCGAAAGCTGAGCGCTGGTGCTTGCTTGCGTCGCTCAGCGCCTTAACATCATAAAACTCCAGAGAGAAAGCATTATCGAGGAGAGTAGTGTCCACATACACTGGGGCAAACCAATGGTGCATGTTTTGCCCAATTTTCTTGAAATCCAAATGATAGATGGCCGTTTTACCATCACTTTTTTCTTACAGTAATCTGATACCTGTATGTGTCTGCTATCCCTGTGTGTGACTCCCTCACATCAATCTCCATGATGAAATCCTTTTTACTATTATTTTTCCTATAGTTATCCCCTTTGTGACGAACCGATTATTAACTGCGGCGGAGAAGACCCTCCAGCCGCCGATGGAGCTTATGCGCAGCACCGCGCAAAACTAAATGCCGCTGAACCAGTTGTAGCCCTGATCTTCCCAATAGCCGCCCGGATTGACGTCGCTGACGAAGATGGCGGCGATATGTTTGGCGTTTTTGAACCCCAGCTTGGTGGGCACCCGCAGCCGCAGCGGGTAGCCATAGTCCGCCGGCAGCGCCTTGCCGCCGAAATCCAGCGCCAGAATGGTCTGCGGGTGCAGCGCGGTGGCCATGTCGAGGCTGGAGTAGTAGCGATCGGCGCATTTGAAGCCGACGTAACCGGCATTCAGATCCGCCCCGACGTGCTGCAGAAAGGTGCGCAGCGGCACGCCGCCCCATTGGCCGATGGCGCTCCAGCCCTCAATGCAGATCAGACGCGTGATCTGGCTTTGCTGCGGCAGCCGTTGCAGCTGTTCCAGCGTCCAGGGCGCTTTTTTCTCCACTTTCCCCGCGACCTCAAGCCGGTAGCCGGCCAGATCGATCTCGGGGACGTTGTATTCCGGGTAAAACGCGTTGAAGGGGAAAGGCTGGGTAATCTGATCGGGCCGGTAAGTTTGCGCCAGCCGCTGGCCGCTGAACAGCCAGGCCTGCACCCGGTCGTTCCAGCGCGACATGGCCCACAGCACCTTATCCACCCGATCGCCGTCTTGCAGGTTGCAACCGGTGAGCATGGCGATGCCGCCCAGCGTCAGGCCGGAGCGCAGCATCAGGCGGCGCTGCAGATTGACCAGCTGCTTTTTTTGGTCCGGTTCCAGTTTTGGCGCGGTTGCCCGCGGCTTTTTCTCATTCATGTTTGCCACCCGTTATCATCGCCCACAGCGTTTTGGGCACGACGATCACCATAAAGACGTGGATCGCCACGAACAGGCCGATGCCGACCATGGCGAAGAAATGCACGTAGCGCGCGAAATCGAAGCCGCCAAACAGGGCGACCAATCCCTGCAGCTGAACCGGCTTCCAAATCGCCAGGCCGGACAGCACCAGCAATAGGCCCAGCGCCAGCACGCCGAGATACATCAGCTTCTGAATGGCGTTGTAGTGGCCATGCCGGTGGCGCAGGCGCAGCGTCAACGCCAGCCAGATATCCTGCCGCAGCGCGCCGACGCGAAGCGGCAACAGATCGCGGCGAAAATGGCCGCTGAACAGGCTCCACAGCAGATAGCAGGTGGCGTTGAGCGCCAATAGCCACATCACCGCCAAATGCCAACCAATCGCGCCGCCCAGCCAACCGCCCAGCGTCATCTGCGGCGGAAAGCGGAAATCGAACAGCGGCGAGGCGTTATAGATCTCCCAGCCGCTCATAAACATGCACACCATGGCGAACAGGTTGATCCAATGAGTGATTCGAACCGGCCAGCGATGCACCGGCCGCGACGCGTTGGGTTTCATGGCTTTCTCCGGTTACATCGGCGGCACGGTGCCGTCTTTGCCGGCGGATATGCGGGTGGCGACGCGCTCGCCCTTATCGTTGGCGGCGGAGAACAGCACGATGTGCACGCCCGGTTTCAGCAGGCTCAAATCGCCCGGATCCAGCGTCACGATTGGCACGTCTTCCGGCACGACGACGGTTTTCTGCTGGTTGCCGTAGGTGACGGTCAGGGTGCGGCCGTTGGATTTCACCAGTTTGCCGACGGTGCCGTTGGTCATGGTGTCTACTTTGCCGTCGGCGGATTCCCAGGCCGAGTGCCCTTCGCCGGTGCCGCGCAGGCTGGCGGCGAACACGTGCACCTCCAGCGCTTTGAGCGTGCCGTCCGGCTGCGGCACGGCGGCGGTGCCGATAAAGC
Source organism: Serratia sarumanii (assembly GCF_029962605.1). NCBI lineage: Bacteria > Pseudomonadati > Pseudomonadota > Gammaproteobacteria > Enterobacterales > Yersiniaceae > Serratia > Serratia sarumanii. The sequence goes on from NZ_CP124750.1 coordinate 1,498,509, forward strand.
TGTCCGGTTTGATGTCGTCCAGCGTGGCCTTGGAAACGCTGAGCACTTTGGTCTGATCGTTCAGCTTGACGCTGAGCGTCTCACCCTTGCGATCGGTCAGCTGCAGATTGCCGTCGGCCACCTGGCTGATGGTGCCGCGCAGCGGCGCGATAACCTTGCCCGGCGTTTGAGCGGCGGCGGCCAGGCCGCTGGACAGCAGCAAGGTGGACAACAGTAAACCGGCTATACGATGACGGGTAATCATAACGTTCTCCTGAAATGAGTTTGCCGGGTAAGCATGGTTGAGCCATTGGGTCAGCGCCATGGCCGTTTGATGACATTAATGTCATCAAGTTTGTCCGCCGAAGCTGCTAGTATTTTTGCAGACGTAACGAGGTGGTGAGCATGCGAATACTGGTAGTTGAAGACGATATCGGCACAGGGGATTACCTGAAGAAAGGGCTGAGCGAGGCGGGGTACGGCGTCGATTTGGCGCGCACCGGCACCGACGGGTTGTTTCGCGCGTTGGAGCAAGACTACGATGCGATCGTGCTCGACGTGATGCTGCCGGGGCTGGACGGTTGGCAGATCATCGAGGTGCTGCGCAAGAAAAGCGACGTGCCGATTCTGTTTCTCACCGCTCGCGACGGCGTGCAGGATCGCATCCACGGTCTGGAGCTGGGCGCGGACGATTATCTGATTAAACCGTTTTCGTTCACCGAACTGGTGCTGCGTTTACGCACCTTGCTGCGCCGTGGGCCGGCGCGCGAAGCCGATCATTACGCCATCGCCGATCTGCAGCTGGACGTGCTGCGCCGCCGGGCGGTGCGTCAGGAACAGGTGATCCCGTTGACCAACAAGGAGTTCATGCTGCTGCACCTGCTGGTGCGGCGCGAGGGCGAAGTGCTGTCGCGCACGCAGATCGCCTCTCAGGTGTGGGACATGAATTTTGACAGCGACACCAATGTGGTTGACGTGGCGATCAAACGCCTGCGCGCCAAAATAGACCGGCCGTTCGACGTCAAGCTGATCCACAGCGTGCGCGGCATCGGCTATGTCTGCGAGCCACGCTCGTGAACGGGCGCACTTCACGTCGGCCGGTGTCGCTGACGCTGCGCACCGCCACGCTGTTCGCGCTGGTGGCCGCTTTGGTGGTGAGCGGGACGGGCGGGTATCTGTATAGCGCCATGCGCCAGGAAATGACGCTGCGCAGCGATCTGCAGGTGACCGGGCGCGTAGAGTATTTCCGCCATTTGCTGGGACAGCGCTTTCCTTTGGCGCGCCTGACCGCCAATAACGGCCTGTTTGAAAACATGCTGGGCAATGAACAGGACGTGCTGATTTTCCAAATTCCGGGGCAAAAACCGCTCATCAACGTGAACCCGGCCGGGGTGGCATTGCCGCCGATCGCGCCGACGCCGGCCGGCCAGGCGCAGACGTTGGCCGCCGTGCGCGGCGGGGAAACGGCGCAGGGGGTGCCGCTGCGCGCGGCGTCGGCGATGGTGCGCCTGGAAGACGGCAGCCTGTTGCAGATCTCCGCCGCGCATGTGATGGTCAACGAGCAGAAGATGCTGGCGCGTTACCTGTGGCGCATCGTCGCGGCGGTGGCGGTGGCTTTCCTGCTGATTGCGCTGCTGGGGTATGGGGTTATGCGCCGGGGATTGAAGCCGTTATGGCGCATGGCGGCGCAGGCGTCGCAGATTGCGCCCAATACGCTGTCGACGCGCCTCAGCGAGCAGGGAGCGCCGAAGGAATTGCAGCAGTTGACCCGTTCGTTCAATGCGATGCTCGATCGGTTGAATGAAGGCTATCAGCGCCTGACGCAGTTTTCCGCCGATCTGGCCCATGAGATCCGCACCCCGATAGGGGCGCTGATGGGCCAGTGCCAGGTGGCGCTTTACCAGCCCCGCAGCGTGGAGGAGTACGAAACCCTGCTGTCGAACAATATGGATGAGCTGGAGCGCATTTCCCGCATGGTGGAAAACATCCTGTTTCTGGCGCGCGCCGGGGAGGCGCAGTCTGCGCTGAACTACGGCCGTCTGGATGTGGCGCTGGAACTGCGGCGGGTGGCGGATTACTTCGAAGGGCTGGCGGAAGAACGCGGCATCGCGCTGAGCTGCGAAGGGGAAGGCGAGTTGAAGGCGGACGCGATGTTGTTCCAGCGGGCGCTGAGCAACCTGGTGGCCAACGCGGTGCGCTATGCCGATGAAAACAGCCTGATCGCGTTGCGGGCTGAATGGCGCGCCGATGCCTGGTGGGTGCAGGTTATCAATCAGGGGCCGCCGATCGCGCCGGCACAGCTGGAAAAATTGTTCGATCGTTTCTACCGCGCCGATCCCGCGCGCAGCGCCGGCAATCATGCCAGTGGGCTGGGGCTGTCTATCGTGCGCGCCATCATGACGCTGCACGGCGGTGAGGTGCGCGCGCAGTGTTCCGCTGGCCAGGATGCTGCTTGCTTGACCTTTAGCCTGATATTCCCTTCATCAGTTCAATGAACTGCGCGAATGTTTTCGCCTGTTGCGAATAATGCGACAGGCGTCATTCGTAAGCTTTTCCTTTCATTATTATTTCCCCAGCGCCTTGGCTGAACCTAAATTTTAACATTTGCGTCGCGGCAAGCGCGTTAATTCATCAGGCTAATGCGTATGCCGGCTATATGTGATTGCGCTCAACATTCACGTGTTATTATTTTTTTATTAAAATTTAGTTCTGCGGCTATTTTTTGAGATGATTTTCCTTAAAGTTGATAATTTGCGATATAAAAAACTAACTTTTTGGTTTTTATCGCGTCAATATATCAATGGGCGTGGTGATTGGTTAACCTTTGGTTATGGTTTGCAAGAAAAATCCTATATAACGGTGGTGAGGTGAAAAAGCGTATTTCGTGGCGTTGATTGCGTGGTTTTTCTTGCCTGCATTTGGGTGTTTTTGCGAATTAACCCGATTTAATATTTCATTAACATTTGACGCCAAACTATAAATTATCGCTATAGTGAAAACATGTGAATAAAATGAAATATAGATTTAATGACCATATTCTCTTTGACGCAGACACCAGAACCCTTAGCCCAACTGATTTTTCTGACGATCCCATATCCATATCCAGTCCTTCCAAGCGGTTGTTGCTGCTGCTGATTGCCCACCATGGCGAGGCCGTGGGGCGTGAATTGATATTCAAGAAGGTCTGGGACGATTACGGCATGGTTTCCAGCAATAATAATCTTAATCAGTGCGTCAGCAAATTACGCCGGGTGATTAAAAATCTGGGCGTCGAAGAAGAGGTTATTGTCACTGTCCCTAAAGTGGGTTTTATGCTGCGTGATGAGATTACCATCGAGTCTTATGAGGAAGCGGAAGATAGACACGATGCAGAACCCGCCGCCTCTTTGCCGGAGCCTGCGCCCGAAGCGGCGATAAACCCGCCATCCGCAACCGTCATCAACCGGGCCACCTCTTTTTTCGGTGATTCCCGCCGCGGCTGGCTGATGATCTGTGCATTGGTCCTGGGGGGCATCCTCATGGCCATTGCTGTCACCGCCTATTTCAGCGGCTCGGAGGCCCGGCAGGAGAGCTACCTGGGAAAGTCCGGCAATTGTAAGGTTTTCATGTCCTTGCCTGCCGCCTCGGCGTCGGTCAACGCCAGCCTGAATCGGGACATTCTGGCTTACGCCGCTCACCAAACGGGAGAATGCAGCGGCGATGAGTTTTTGCTGGTGGTGCGCAGCAATCAGGTCAGGGCTTACATTTCCGGCATTTCCCGCTTATTCCTGCTGCGCTGCAAGATTTTGCGTGAACATAAAATGGAGATCTGTTCCGGTTTGGAAAGCGACAATGCCGAGTTTATTAATTGACCATCGATAGCCGTCGGCCCAACGCGATTGAAAGGACGGTGGATATGACAAAAATATTACAGCATTGAAATTGAACGTTTGCTTTTCATTTGGCGGGGTGCCGTGTGGCGTCTATCGAGAGGTATTTCCCTTTCTCTACCGCTTTCTACCTCATTATGGTGATTATGTATGGTTAAAGCCGATTTCGGTGATGCGCTGCTATTTTTTGAACCCAGCTATTTAGTGAGAACAGGAATGGAAGCATTTCTCGTTACCCGATCAAGTGACAGGTATTTTATCGATGCCTTGAGCGAGCTGGAGGGAGCATTGAAAGGAGGGAAGCCGCGCGCGCTTATTATGGAGTTATATCATCAGAACGAATATTTGTATGATGTATTGCGGTTCGTTCTGACGGCAAAAAATGTCTGGCCGGAAATTCCCTTGGTGATTTTCACCGCGGTAGAACACCCCGGTATATTAGCGCTGTTAGCGACGGATGCGCGCATAGCTATAGTGGCAAAGGAGGAGCCTTTGCATTGCCTGCGTGATGCCATTGCGGCTGCGGGGGAGTTCTCCGGCTATCGTTCCCCGCATATTCGTGCCCGGTTGGCCCATTCGCCTGTCGCATTATCTGACGGTGAATGGCGAGTTTTGGCCATGATGGCTGCCGGCGCATCTCCACGAAGCATTGCCAACCTGACCCGGCGAAGTTACAAAACCATCAGCTCCCATAAACTGAATATTATGCGAAAACTGAGCCTCAATCAGGCCGGTTTTATGCGGCTTATTCTTACCCTGAGAACCCGCTATCCTTCCTGAAATGTGGCAAGAGTCACCTCTTCTCTGCAGCAGTCGATCTTCATTGGCTGCTGCTCTCCTGAGTTAATCCAATCAATCTTCTCTCCGCAACGAACGAATGACGCGGGCTGAAATTCTGTACGGACATGGCAAGGATAAACAGGGTTGCTTTGTGGTTAAACAACAACCGCTTTGATGGGGTTAAACCACAATATGATTGTGCTTTCATCAAAGGCTTAATCCGTGTTTTAACGTGATTGTCGGGGGCCGCAATCTTAATTGCGGCATTTAAATCTAAATATTTGAACTTTAATAGTTAATGATTCTTTTTTGAACGGCTGGGGATATTCTTGTGGCGTCAAGCAGACTGGCTAAACGCAGTGATGCAAACGGCTGGCTGAGAATGGACGAAAGAAAGAAAACATATTCAACATTGAAGGGAGTTATACCATGAAGAAAATGACACTGGCTCTGGCGATCGTTTCCGCCTTTGCAGCGGTCAGCACTGCTCAAGCCGCCGACGTTACCGCTCAGGCGTTGGCAACCTGGTCTGCGACCGCCAAGAAAGACACCACCAGCAAACTGGTTGTGACGCCGATTGGCAGCCTGACCTTCAACTATGCAGAAGGCATTAAGGGTTTCAACAGTCAGAAAGGCCTGTTTGACGTCACCGTGGAAGGCGATACCACGGCCACCGCTTTCAAACTGACCTCAAAACTGGTCTCCAATACGCTGACTCAGCTGGATACTTCCGGTTCTACGCTGGAAGTCGGGGTGAACTACAACGGTGCTGCGGTAGAGAAAACGGCTGAAACCACCATGATCGACACCACCGCCGGCATTTTGGGCGGCAATCTGAGCGCCCTGTCCAACGCCTATAACCAGGCCGGCCGCACCAGCGCGCAGGATCAATTCACCTTCAGCATCATCGGCGCGACGTCAAACGGCACCACCGCCGTTACGGATTTCAGCACGTTGCCGGAAGGTATCTGGAGCGGCGACGTCAGCGTCGAGTTCAACGCGACCTGGACTTCCTAATCCCCCGAACGATCTGCACCTGGCAGGGGGGAGACCTCCTGCTATTTATCGCTCATCAACGCCAGTGGAATACCGCAATGACACGCTTTTCTCTCGCCGTCACCCTGATGTTAATGCTGCTGCGGCCGGCTTTGGCTCTCGATGTGGGTGAGATCAGCTCCTTCATGCCTGGCGACAGCGCGCGCCTGAGCAAGGAAATCAAAAACACCACCGACAGCGGCCGGCTGGTGAACATCAAGATCGAACGCATTTCCAGCCCCCTGGCCTCCGGTACGGCGATCCCGATGAGCAGCCGGGATGAAATGCTGCTGTCGCCCGCCAGCCTGATCTTGCCGGCCAACGCCAGCGACGTGATCCGCTTTTACTACAAGGGACCGAACGATGCTCAGGAGCGCTACTACCGCATCGTTTGGTTCGATCAGGCGCTGAGCGAGGCGGGGCAAAACTCGGATCGGCGTAATGCCGTGGCCACCACGTCGGCGCGCATCGGCACCATTTTGGTGGTGGCGCCTCGGCAGGATCGCTTCGCCTATCAGTTCGCCAACGGACGGATCAAAAACACCGGCAACGCCACGTTCAAAGTGGTGGCCTACGGCAATTGTAGGAACAAGCAAGACGGCAGCGACTGCAAGGAGAACTATTTCGTGATGCCGGGCAAGGATCGCGCCTTCAGCAAGGTTGACGTCAACGACAAAAAAGGGCGCGTCGCGCTGTGGCACGGCGAACAGTTTATCCCGGTGAAGTAATGCGCGCGTTATCCACGATGGATGCAAAACAATCACGCAAGGAGTGGCATGTGAACGCTGTGCTGTTGAAAACGCTTTTGGCTGCCGGTGCGCTGGCGCTGCCGACGCTGTTGCCTGGCCGTATGGCGATGGCGGCCGGTTTGACGCAGATTAACGGCGTGCTGATCCCGCAAACCTTCAGCCTGGCGTTGCGCGAGGGGATGAGTATTCCGCTGTTGTTGCATTATGAAAAGAGCGATGGCGTCAAAGACGACAGCCGCATCGGCCATGCCTTTCTCTACCTGGATCAGGACAGGCTAACGATTCGTCGGGTGACGCTGGAGGATAACGACGACGGCGCCCGGCTGACGGCGGCGATAGCCGGCCAGCTGCAGGCTTTGCAGGATGCGCCATTCGATCGGCAGCAGCATATCCGGATCGCGGACGACGCCTGGCTGGCGCTGGATTTCCGGCAGCTCAACCTGCAGCTGGTGGTGAAGGAATCCGCGCTCGGAACGGTGCTGCGCGCCCGCTCCAGCGACATCGGCGCGTCCAGCGTGGATGCCGTAAGCAGCACGCTGGATTATAACCTCGGGGTCTACGATAACCGGGCCCGCGCCAGCGAAGGCAATACCTCCAGTTATTTATCGCTCAACGGCGTTACCGCGTTGCGTGAACACCACGTGGAGTTGAACGGTTCCATCTACGGTATTGGCAGCGGCGATGAAAACGCCACGCTGTACAAAGCAATGTACGAGCGTGATTTCGCCGGCCGCCGTTTCGCCGCCGGCATGCTGGACAGCTGGAATCTGCAGTCGCTGGGGCCGGTCACCACCATCAACTCGAGCAAGATTTATGGTCTGTCCTACGGCAACCGCGCCAACTCGACGGTATTCGATAATTCCCAATCGCTGACGCCGATCGTGGTTTTTTTCCCCTCGGCCGGCGAGGTGCATTTGTCGCGCGATGGGCGGCTGCTCAGCGTACAAAACTTCACGATGGGCAACCATGAAGTGGACACCGGCAGCCTGCCCTACGGCATTTATGACGTCGAGGTGGAGATCGTGGTCAACGGCAAAGTGGTGGATAAACGCATGCAGCGAGTGAATAAACTGTTCAGCCCCAATCGCGGCGCCAATGCGCCGCTGGCCTGGCAATTCTGGGGCGGGATGCTGCGCATGGACGACTGGCGCGGCGAGCGAGAGCGCCACCGCCCGGCAAAGGACTCTTATTTGCTTGGCGCTTCGGCTACCGGCAATCTGCACACGCTGAATTGGGCGCTGTCGGGGTATTCGTTTGACGGCAACGCCGTCGGCGAGAGCCGAGTCAGCCTGCCGGTGACCGAGTCGATTCAGATCAACCTGCAAAACATGGCGGCCTCCGATCGCTCCTGGAGCCTGGTCAATAGCGTCAGCGCCGCGTTGCCCGGCGGCTTCAGCAGCGTATGGATCAATCAGGAGAAAACGCAGATTGGCGATCGTCTGTTGCAAAATGACGCCTATAACCGCGCCGTTGGCGGCAGCCTTAATCTGGGGGCGCTGTGGTCTCCGCTGGGCACCCTGAGCGCCAGCTACAACGACGATAAGAAGAACGACAGCCACTATTACAACGCCGACTATTACCAGAACATCTTTACCGGCCGCTTCGGCACGCTGGGCGTGCGGGCGGGCGTGCAACGCTACAACAACGGCAGCAGCAACGCCAATACCGGCAAGTACATCGCGCTCGATTTTTCGCTGCCGATGGGCAACTGGCTCAGCGCCGGCGTTTCCAACCAGAACGGCTACACCACCGCCAACCTGGCGGCGCGCAAGGACATCAAGGACGGGCCGATCCGCACCCTGGGCGCCAACCTGTCGCGGGCGATTTCCGGTGATACCCGCGGCGACAACCGCTTCAACGGTGGTGGCTATGCGCGCTTCGACACCAAGTATTCTGCCGGCACGCTCAACGTCAGCAGCTCCGCCGACGGCTATGTTAACAGCAGCCTGACCGCGAGCGGCAGCATGGGCTGGCAAGGGCGTGATATTGCCATCAGCGGCCGCAACGAAGGCAACGCCGGGATTATCTTCAATACCGGCATTGAAAACGACGGCCTGCTGACCGCACGGGTTGACGGCCGGATGGTGAAGCTGAGCGGCAATAAGAATTACCTGCCTTTGTCGCCTTACGGTCAGTACGATGTTGAGCTGATGAACAACAAAAACTCGGCGGAGAGCTTCGACATCGTCACCAAGCGCAAGAGCAGGCTCACCCTGTATCCGGGCAACGTGGTGGTGATCTCGCCGGAGATAAAACAGATGGTGACGGTGTTCGGCCGCATCAAGGCGGAGGACGGCACGCTGCTGGCCAACGCCTATATCAAGAACCATATCGGCCGCACCCGCACCGATGAGAAAGGCGAATTTATCATGGACGTCGACAAGAAATTCCCGGTTATCGATTTTACCCACAGCGGCAATCAGACGTGCGAAGTGGATTTGGATCTCAGCAAGGCGCAAGGCGCGGTGTGGGTCGGCGACGTGATCTGCACCGGGCTGAAAACCTATGCGGGCAATCTGTCATCCGGGGAGTCTGACCATGAGAGCTAACGTTGCGCTGTTGTTGTTGGCGCTGGTCACCCCCGCGCTGCAGGCGGCGGTCAGCCAGACCAACTGGCCGGATGCGGCGGTAATGAAATTTGTCTTCGTGGAGAACAACGCCGACGACAACTTTTTCGTTACGCCGGCCGGCGGGCTGGATCCGCGCATGACCGGCGCCAACAAGTGGACCGGGCTGAAATACGGCGGTTCCGGCACTATCTATCAGCAGAGCCTGGGGTACGTGGACAATGGTTACAACACGGGGCTGAATGCCAACTGGCGCTATGACATGTGGCTGGAAAATGCGCCGATAAAGAATCCGTTCCTCGGCTTGCGTTGCATCAACTGGTATGCCGGTTGCAATATGGATACCAGCTTGATTCTGCCGCAGACCACCGACGAAAAGGGATTTTACGGCGCCGTGGTCACGCCCGGCGGCGCAAAATGGATGCACGGCATGATGTCGCCGAGCTTCTATCAGTATCTGAAGCAGATGGCGGCGGGTGACGCTTTCAGCATGCAGATCAACGGTTGCCAAACGTCGGTGGCTTACGACGCCGCGGCCGGCGGCCGCTGCCAGGATCAGGCCAGCGGCAGCTGGTACAAGCGCACCGTCACGCACAGCAAGGCGGCGCACCTGCGCTTTATCAATACCAACGCCGTATCGGAGGTGTTCGTCAACAGCGATGGGGTGCCGATCATCGGCGAGGGCAATGCCGATTGCAAGAACCAGACTATCGGCGCCCGCTCGGGCATCATGTGCAAGATGGTCAGCTATGATTTGCAGACCGACGGCAGCGTCAGCAATACCTCGATTCATGTTTTCCCGGCGATTAACCATGCGGTGCTGTCATCCGCGGTGAACGCCGCCGACCTGCAGTTCAGTCTGAACGGCAACACCTGGAAAAACACGTCGGGCACCGGCAGCTACTATACCTTTAACGAACTGAAGAGCAGCAATGCCGTCTATGTGTTCTTCTCCAGTAACTTCTTCAAACAGATGGTTGCGCTGGGGATTTCCGACAGCGGCACCCGCGATCTGATCAATTTCCGTTTTCAGAACACCACCTCGCCGGAGTCGGGATGGTATGAGTTTTCCACCTCAAACCAGCTGATTATCAAGCCGCGCGATTTCAGCATCAGCATTATTTCCGATGATTACGACAACAGCCCTCATCGTGAAGGTTATGTCGGCCCGACGGAGCCGGCGCTGGAGTTCGGCTACCTGGTGACTACCAGCGGCAAAACCGCCGCCGATCAGGTGAGGGTGATGGCGACCGGGCCGACTCGGGCGATCAACGGGGTGAACTATTGCCTCTTTTCTTCCGCGGATAACAGTACCCAGGTGCCGTTTCCCGCCACCCTCGGCATCACCACCAGCACCAACGGCCAGCAGAGCTTCGCCGCCGGCTGCGATGGCCAGTGGCACGACATGACCAATGCGCTCTGGAGCAGCACCCCGTGGAATGATATTTCCGGCGAAGTGGGGGTGCTGAACAAGACCCGCGTGACCTTTAGTATTCCGATGAATAATCCGATCTCGCTGAGAACCGTCGACGGCAACGGTTGGTACGGCGACGTCAGCGCCGCCGGTGAAATTCATGTCGAAGCCACCTGGCGCAACATCAATTGAGGGCAGAGCGTGAAACTTATGCTGATAGGGTTGCTGTGTTTGTCCTTCCCCTTTACCGCCGCTGCAATCAATGTCGGCACCCTGACGTTTGCCATGGATCAGGATCGCTCATTCACCGCCAAGCGGGTGTTGAATAACAACCGCAGCGCGCGCCTGTATCAGGTGAGCATTCGCGCCATCGATCGGCCGGGAGAGCGCGAGGTGCGCAGCCGGCTGGCGGATGGCGAACTGCTGTTCGCGCCGCGCCAGCTGACTCTGCAGGCCGGGCAGGCGGAGTACTACAAGTTTTTCTACCGCGGGCCGCAGGATAATCGCGAGCGTTATTACCGGGTGTCATTTCGCGAAGTGCCGACCCGATTGTTCGAGCCGGGGCCGCGTCGGGGCGCCGGGGTCAACCTGGAGCCGATCGTGGTGATGGACACCATTCTGGTGGTGCGCCCGCGTCAGGTAAACTTTGCCTATCGGCTCGATACCCAGCGCGGTACGCTCACCAACACCGGCAACACCTACTTCAAGTTCCTGCTCAAGCCGGGCTGCAACAGCACGGATGAAGAGGGCGTCACCGAATACCTGCGCCCCGGCGATACGCTGACCCATGCCGGTATTCGGCTGAAGGGGCAGAAATTCATTATCTATAACGACAAATTTATCAGCGTCGATCGCAGCTGCCTCGATTAACGCGGCGGAATGGCAAACCGGAAACAGGCACCGCTTTGCACTTGTTCGATCAGCTGAATATCGCTGTCGTGCAGCTGCAAAATGCGCCGCACGATCATCAACCCCAGCCCGCCGGAAGGGCGCCGGGCGCCGCTCAGGACAGACGGGCGCACGAACAGATCGGCGCGCAGCGTCTGCGGAATACCGGGGCCGCTGTCGCTGACCTGCACCATCACCCGATCGTCCTGCCGCCACAGCCGCACGCCGATGTCGCCGCCGGGCGGCGTATGGCGAATGGCGTTGTCCAACAGGTTGGTCAGCACCCGCTCAATCATGCTGAGATCGGCGAACACCGGCGGAATGCCGGGGGCGATGTCGGCGTGCAGCCGCTGGTTGCGCGCCTCCGCCGCCAGCTCGAACTTTTGGAACACGTCCTGCAACAGCTCGCTGAGGGAGAAGGGCTCTTTCTGCGGTTTCACCACGCCATACTCCAGCCGCGCCAGCTCGAACAGCTCCTGCGCCAGCTTGCCCACCTTGCGGCTCTGCGCCAGCGCGATCTCCAGGTAGCGCTGCCGATCGGCTTCGCTCAGGGTGGCGGCTTTGACCGACAGCGTCTCCAGATAGCCGTGCAGCGAGGTGAGCGGGGTGCGCAGATCGTGCGAGACGTTGGCGATGAACTCGCGCCGCAGCCGATCCTGCTGCGCCAGCGTTTGCCACTGTTCGGCAAGGCGCTGCGCCATGCGGTGGAAGGCCTGCTGCAGCTGGCTGACTTCGTCGCGCCCGGCCCTGACCGCCGGCAGCGATGCGTAGGCCTGCACCGCCTCGATGCCGCCGCTGTCCAGCGCGCTGACCTGCCGGGTCAGGCGACGGATAGGGCGCGTCACCCAATAAAACGCCAAACCGCCGGCCAGCAGGCTGAACAGCACCATCAGCCCGGAGGTCCACAGCGCCATCCTGACCGCCGAGTTGAACTGGGCGTTGCTGGCCAGCGCCGTGTACTCTTCGCCGAGCAGCACCACGTACAGATAGCCTTCGATCCGGCCATCAACCTTTAGCGGCGCGACGCTGAACACCTTGCGCCCGTCCGCGCTGCGCGGATCGTCGCCATACACCGGCATCGGCGCGCCACCGAGCAGCGCCTGCAGCGGCGGCAGCGCGACCCGCTGCCGCTTCAGATGCCCGGCCGGCGCGGCGTTGCCGATAATCGTGCCCTGTTTGTCGAGCAGGTAAACCTCAACGCTGGGATTCACCGCCATCAGCTGATCGAACAGGGTATGCACCGCCTGCGGATCCGGCCCGTTCACCCCCAGCAGCGGGTTGCTGTCGGCAATATGCTGCGCCAGGTTGCCGGACAGGCGCTGGATCACCGCCTGGCTGTACTGGGTGCTGCTGCGCACCTGCATCCAGCCGGAAAAGGCGCAGCCGATGACGATCAGCAGCGCGAAGATCAGCGTGAGGCGTTGCGCTAACGTAAGGTTTTTCATGGCTCACTCTTGCGGCGCGGCCGCGAATTTATAGCCCATGCCCCACACCGTGAGGATGCGCTCGGGTTCCGCCGGGTTGCGCTCTATCTTGATGCGCAGCCGGTTGATATGGGTGTTGACGGTGTGCTCATACCCCTCGTGCTGATAGCCCCAGACCTGATTCAACAGGCTCAGGCGCGAGAACACCTGGCCCGGGTGGCGGGCGAAAAAGTACAGCAGGTCGAATTCGCGCGGCGTCAGCTCGACCGGCTGCTGGTGCAGGTGCACTTCGCGGGCGATGGGATCGATGGTCAGATCGTTGAAACTGAGCACGCCGGCGTCCATGCGCAGGTTGCGGCTCATCGCTTCCTGGCGGCGGAACAGCGCCTTGACCCGTGCCACCAGCTCCAGCATGGAGAAGGGCTTGGCCAGATAGTCGTCGGCGCCCAGTTCCAGCCCCAGCACGCGGTGTACCTCGCTGGAGCGCGCGCTGATGATGATGATCGGCGTGTAGCGCGTCATGGTGCGCGCCCGGCGGCAAATTTCCAATCCGTCCACGCCCGGCAGCATCAGATCGAGGATGAGGGCGTCCCAGCCGCCCTGTTCCAGCATCGCCATGCCCCGGTTGCCGTCGGCGGCGTGGCTGATGGCGTAACCCTCGTCGCGCAGATGCAGCTGCAGCAGTTCGGCGATGTCGCCGTCGTCCTCGACGATCAAAATTCGTTTTGGCTTGTCCATTCTCATTACCGCTGATTGCCCGTTTCTCTCCGAAGTCTACACAACCCCCACCGGCGGAGTTATCACATTTTATTTAACTTTGTGTGAGGTCTTGGGGAACAAATCCGGGGAATACTCGGCTCATCGCCTCATTGGTCGCCAGGAGTTCGCATGAACCTCACTCTCACCCCGGAACAACGACAGACGGTGCATCCGCTGTGGCTGCGGTTGACGCACTGGCTGAATGCGCTGGCGATGCTGATCATGGTGACCAGCGGCTGGCGCATCTACAACGCCTCGCCGCTGTTCAACTTCAGCTTTCTCAATGAGCTGACGCTCGGCGGCTGGCTGGGCGGCGCGCTGCAGTGGCACTTCGCCGGCATGTGGCTGTTCGGCGTCAACGGGCTGTGCTACCTGCTGATCAACCTGGCCAGCGGGCGTTTCAAACGCAAATATTGGCCGCTCAGCCCACGGCAGTTTCTCGCCGATATAGGCGCCGCGCTGCGCGGCAGGCTGCAACACGCCGACCTGCGCCACTACAACATGGTGCAGCGCGTGGCCTATCTGTCGGTGATGATCCTCGGCGTGATGAGCGCGCTGTCCGGGCTGGTGCTGTGGAAATCGGTGCAGTTTCCGCTGCTGCGCACGCTGCTCGGCGGCTATGAGGCGGCGCGCTATATCCACTTTTTCGCCATGTCGGCGCTGGTGGCCTTCGTCGCGATTCACCTGGTGATGGTGGCGCTGGTGCCGCGCACGCTGCTGGCCATGCTGCGCGGACGCTAAGGAGTGAATAATGGAAAAGGATAAACAGATCATGACGATCGATGAAGGGCAGGCGATCGTCAAAGAAGCGCAGCGGCTGTTGAGCGCGTCATCCCGCCGCCGCTTTCTGCGCAATGGCCTGACGCTGGGCGGCATCGCCATGCTCACCGGCTGCGATCTCAGCGACAACGCCAACGTCGAACAGGCACTTAGCCGCATGTCGCGCTTCAACGATCGGGTGCAGGGCTGGCTGTTCGACGGCGAGCGCCTGGCGCCGGTCTACCCGGAATCGATGATCACCCGGCCGTTTCCGTTCAACGCTTTCTACGCCGAGGAGGACGCGCCGGACATCAACGGCGACGACTACCGGCTGGAGGTGGCGGGACTGGTGCAGGACAAACGCGCCTGGAGCCTGCCGCAGCTGCACCGGATGGCGCAGGTCAGCCAGGTGACGCGCCATATCTGTGTCGAGGGCTGGAGCGCCATCGGCAAGTGGGGCGGCGTGCCGTTCGCGACCTTTCTCAAGGCGATTGGCGCGGATCTGAGCGCCCGCTACGTCAGCTTCAAATGCGCCGACGACTACTACACCAGCATCGACATGGCCACCGCGCTGCATCCGCAGACGATTATCGCGCTGACTTATGACGGCCAGATCTTGCCGCGCAAGTACGGCTACCCGATGAAGCTGCGCATGCCGACCAAGCTGGGCTACAAGAACCCGAAACACATTCAGGTGATCGAGGTCACCAACCGCTTCCCGGGCGGTTACTGGGAAGACCAGGGCTACAACTGGTTTGGCGGCAGCTGAGGCGGCCGCCGGCCATTCTCCGGCACTCCGGTGCCTTTGACATGACGGAAGGAAATACCATGAAAAAGTTATTCGCAATGATGATGTGCAGCGCGCTGATGCTGGGCGTAGCCGGCGCCAACGCCGCTGATGGCATGAGCAAAGACGCGATGGAAAAGGACGGCATGAGCCAGATGTCGCACGACGGCATGGCGAAAGATGGGATGAAGAAAGAGTGCATGGGCAAGGAGTGCATGAAGAAAGACAAGATGGGCAAAGACGCCATGAAAAAGGATGGCATGGCGAAAGACGGTATGGCCAAAGACGGCATGAAGAAAGACGAAATGAAGAAGGACGCGATGGGGCACTAAGCCGCCGCACTCCGCGGCCGCCAGCGGGCGATCCGCGGTGGCCGTGGGCAACATAAGGAGAGAGGATGATGCTGGCGACATGGCTGCGGCGCTTTCAGCGCTCGAACGGGGACGTTATCTTTATGCGCGCGGCGCTGGTGGTGATCTTCGCCGCCTTCGGCTACGCCAAATGGTTTGATTACGAGGCGCAGGGGCTGGTGCCGCTGATCGGCAACAGCCCGCTGCTGAGCTGGATGCATCAGGCGTTCGGCATCCGCGGCGCCAGCTATGCGCTGGGCGTCGCTGAGTGGAGCTTCGGTTTGCTGCTGCTGGCGGGATTCTGGTCGCGGCGGCTGGGGTTGCTGGGGGCGATCGGTTCGACGGTGACCTACCTGACCACGCTGACGCTGATATTTTCCACGCCGGGTGCCTGGGAGCCTTCCGCCGGCGGTTTTCCGGCCATGGCCGGCGCCACCAGCTTTTTGATCAAGGATCTGGTGTTGCTGGCCGGTTCCCTGGTGCTGCTGAAAGCCGATTTGCCGGCCGAGCAGGCATAAAAAAGGGCGTAGCCTGGCTACGCCCTCTGGTTATTGATCGACCGTCACATATCCGGGAAGGTCAGGGTGCCCCCCGGCGCTTCGCGATGAATGTGCAGGAAGTTCAGGTGCTTCTCGTACTGGTCGAGGATATCGCCAATCACCTGTTCCTTGCTGTAGTCCATCAGGTCGTTGCCCTGGGTGCCTTCCATCAGGAAGGTTTCCAGCCGGTAGTAGTGCGACTTGCCGGAGCGGGCGCGGTAGGTGAAGCCCGGCACCGAGTAGCGCATCGGCCAGATCTGATAGATGAAGTTCTGTTCCTCGCCCAGGTGCACCAGCAGCTCCAGGTGGTTCAGGCGCTCGTCTTCGGTCGGCGGCACTTCACTGAACTCCACTTTCGCGCCGCGCAGCTCCAGCTCGCGCGCCACGTCCTGCATTGCCGGGCGGCAGACTTTATCCAACATTTTCTGCGTGTACTGGGTGCCCGGGTAGTTCATCACCCGCGACAGGCGCTGTTTCCAGTTGAGCACGTCGTGGCTGGAGACCGGCACCGGCGCCAGGGTGCTGAGCGCGCTAGCCTTGCGGTAGTCTTCCACCCGCAGCGATTTATACAGCCCGGCCATCACGAAGAAGATCACGAAGCTGAACGGCAGGCCCATGATCACCGTGGTTTTCTGCAGCGCCGGCACGCCATCGGTCATCAGCATGCCGATGGTCAGCAGGCCGATGGCCACCGACCAGAAAATCCGCAGCCAGTTTGGCGCATCATTATTGATGTCGGCCAGGCGCGAGGTGAAGTTGCCCAGCACCAGCGAGCCGGAGTCCGCCGAGGTGACGTAGAACAACAGGCCGGTGATGGTGGCCACCGAGGCGCTGAAGGTGAAGCCGGGGTATTGCGCCAGCAGGCTGTAGAAGCCGCGCTCCGGGAACTGCATCACTTCCTGCGCAAACTCGGCGTTGCCGTGAATGATCTGGTACAGCGCGCTGTTGCCGAAGATTGACAGCCACAGCAGGGTGAACACGAACGGAATGATCAGCGTGCCGACCACGAACTGGCGAATGGTGCGCCCGCGCGAGATGCGCGCCAGGAACAGGCCGACGAACGGCGACCACGCCACCCACCAGGCCCAGAAGAACAGCGTCCAGTTGTTCATCCACTCCACCGGCCGATCGAAGGCGAAGCTGTTGAGCGTCATGCCCATAAAGCGGTTGATGTAATCGCCGACGTTGAGCACCAGCGCATTGAGCAGGAACTCGGTGTCGCCGAAGAACAGCACGAACAGGATCAGGCCCAGCGCCAGCAGCACGTTCAGCTCGGACAGGATGCGGATGCCCTTGTTGACGCCCGAGGTGACCGAGATGGTGGCCATGATCACCGACAGCAGGATCAGCGAGCCCTGCACCGTCAGGTTTTCCGGGATCTCGAACAGCACCTTGAGGCCGTAGTTGAGCTGCACCACGCCGATGCCCAGCGTGGTGGCGATGCCGAAGATGGTGCCGAGCACCGCGGCGATGTCCACGCTGTGGCCGATCGGGCCATTGATGCGCTTACCGAAGATCGGGTACAGCGCCGAGCGGATGGTCAGCGGCAGATTGTAGCGATAGCTGAAGTAGCCGAGGGCGATGCCCATCAGCGCATACATCGACCAGCCGGTCAGGCCGTAGTGGAACAGCGTCCAGACCATCGCCTGGCGCGCGGCCTCCAGCGTTTGCGCGTCGCCTTCCGGCGGCATCATGTACTGGGTCACCGGCTCGGCGACCGAGAAGAACATCAGGTCGATGCCGATGCCGGCGGCGAACAGCATCGCCGCCCAGCTCATCAGGCTGAACTCCGGCTTGGACTGCTCCGGCCCGAGCTTGATCGAACCGAAGCGCGAAGCGGCGATAAACACCACGAACACGATGTACAGCGTCGCCGCCAGCAGGTAGTACCAACCGAAGGTGGTCGACACCCAATTCAGCGTGCGGGTGATCCACTGCCCGGAGAAGTCGGTGAAAAAGATGGTCATCAGCGAGAAGGCCAGGATCAGCCCCGCCGAGGTGAAGAAAACCACAGGGTTGAGGCGGTCCTGCTGCGGTTTGGAGGAGGTTTCGCGTGTTGTCATCGTCATCCTCTGAACTGAGTAAAATCGTGCCGCTCCGCATTTCGGGGCGCGTTGGCGCCGCCGGAAAACGGGCGAATGAAGGCGGCGGCCACCCCATCAGGAGGGCCTGAGTAACGCCGCTTTCGCCTGTTAACGAAGCGCCGGCGCGCTTCGCGGCGGGAACCGCTTACAGCCACTGATTTTGGTCAGATTCGTTAATTACCTCACAAAAATCAGCCAGTTCCACAACCAGATAGTACAAATTTTTAACCAGGCGGCAATAAAATATATGCAATTTTTATTGAACGTTCAATCAAAAAAAAGTTTAATAGTCCCCATGATGACCTGAATCACGGGCGAAACGGCAGTGAAATTTGCCCGCTGAGATAAGGCCGAAGTCGGTTTTGTGAGAGTCGAAATATGCCAAAGGTAGGAATGCAGCCAATCAGAAGGCAGCAGTTGATTGATGCCACGCTCGCCGCGGTAAACGAAGTGGGAATGCATGACGCCACCATCGCGCAGATCGCGCGGCGGGCCGGCGTTTCCAACGGCATCATCAGCCATTATTTCAAGGACAAGAACGGCCTGCTGGAAGCCACGATGCGCTATCTGATCAGCCATCTGGGCGAGGCGGTGAAGCTGCGTTTGCAGGCGCTGACCGATAACAGCCCGGCGGCGCGGCTGCAGGCGATCGTCGCCGGCAACTTCGACGACAGCCAGATCAATAGCGCGGCGATGAAGACCTGGCTGGCCTTTTGGGCCAGCAGTCTGCACCAACCGCAGCTCAACCGGCTGCAGCAGGTGAACGGCCGCCGGCTCTATTCCAACCTGTGCGCCGAGTTTCGCCGCGTCATGCCGCAGCCGCAGGCGCGGTTGGCGGCCAAGGGGCTGGCGGCGCTGATCGACGGACTGTGGCTGCGCAGCGCGCTGCGCGGCTCGGCGTTCAATCAGGCGCAGGCGCTGGCGCTCACGACCGAATACATCACGTTCCAACTCCGGGGGCAGACGCCGCCCGGAGGATAACTCAAGGAGATCCTATGTCCCGTTTTGGCTTGCAGAAGCTCTATATTCATGGCGCCTATGTAGACAGCACCGCTGGAAAAACCTTCAACGCCATCAACCCGGCGAACGGCGAAGTTCTGGCGGAAGTCCAGGCCGCCGGCGCTGAAGACGTCGATCGTGCGGTGGCCAGCGCGGCCAGCGGGCAGAAGGTGTGGGCGGCGATGACGGCGATGGCGCGTTCGCGCATCCTGCGCCGCGCGGTGGATATTCTGCGCGAGCGCAACGATGAGCTGGCGGCGCTGGAAACGCTGGATACCGGCAAAGCGATGTCG
This sequence comes from Serratia sarumanii, assembly GCF_029962605.1. Lineage (NCBI taxonomy): Bacteria > Pseudomonadati > Pseudomonadota > Gammaproteobacteria > Enterobacterales > Yersiniaceae > Serratia > Serratia sarumanii. Next base: position 1,517,784 of record NZ_CP124750.1, read on the forward strand.
GAAACCACCGCGGTGGACATCGTCACCGGCGCCGACGTGCTGGAGTATTACGCCGGCCTGATCCCGGCCATTGAAGGCGAACAGATCCCGCTGCGCGAAACCTCATTCGTCTACACCCGCCGCGAACCGCTGGGCGTGGTGGCCGGCATCGGCGCCTGGAACTACCCGATTCAAATCGCGCTGTGGAAGTCCGCGCCGGCGCTGGCGGCGGGCAATGCGATGATCTTCAAGCCGAGCGAAGTCACCTCGTTGACGGCGTTGAAGCTGGCGGAAATTTACACCGAAGCCGGCCTGCCGGACGGCGTCTTCAACGTGGTGACCGGCAGCGGCGCGGAAGTTGGGCAGTACCTGACTGACCATCCGGGCATCGCCAAAGTCTCTTTCACCGGCGGGGTGAAAACCGGCAAGAAGGTGATGGCCAACGCGTCGGGGTCGACGCTGAAAGAAGTCACCATGGAGCTGGGCGGCAAGTCGCCGCTGATTATCTTCGACGACGCCGATCTGGATCGCGCCGCCGATATCGCCATGATGGCCAACTTCTACAGCTCCGGCCAGGTGTGCACCAACGGCACCCGCGTCTTCGTGCCGGCGGCGCTGCAGGCGCAGTTTGAGGCGAAAATCCTCGAGCGCGTGAAGCGCATTCGCCTCGGCGATCCGACCGATCCGCAGACCAACTTCGGGCCGCTGGTCAGCTTCGCGCACATGGAATCGGTGCTGCGCTTTATCGAAAGCGGCAAGAACAGCGGCGCGCGCCTGCTGTGCGGCGGCGAACGCGTCACCCACGGCGAATTCGGCAAGGGCGCTTACGTGGCGCCGACGGTATTCAGCGACTGCCGCGACGACATGGAAATCGTGCGCGAGGAGATCTTCGGGCCGGTGATGAGCATTCTCAGCTACCAGAGCGAAGAGGAAGTGGTGCGCCGCGCCAACGATACCACCTTCGGCCTGGCCGCGGGCGTGGTGACCAACGATCTGGCGCGCGCGCACCGCGTGATCCACCAACTGGAAGCCGGCATTTGCTGGATCAACACCTGGGGCGAGTCGGCGGCGGAAATGCCGGTCGGCGGCTACAAGCAGTCCGGCGTTGGCCGTGAGAACGGCCTGACTACGCTGGAACACTACACCCAGATCAAATCGGTGCAGGTTGAGCTGGGCGAATACGCCTCGGTATTCTGATCTTCCCGCCGTCTTTCGAGCCGCAGCCGCGTTGGCTGCGGCCGACAATCTCTAGAGAGCCAAAATACACAGCCTGTTGCCGAGTCGCGCTTCGCGTCTTTGCCTGACCAGGCCTCTATAAAGTAAGGAGATAATGAATGGAATTTGACTACATCATTATCGGTGCCGGTTCCGCCGGCAACGTGTTAGCCACCCGATTGACCGAGGACGCCGACGTCAGCGTCCTGCTGCTGGAAGCCGGCGGCCCGGATTACCGGATGGATTTCCGTACCCAGATGCCGGCCGCGCTGGCGTTTCCGCTGCAGGGCCGCCGCTATAACTGGGCGTATGAGACCGATCCTGAGCCGCACATGAACAATCGCCGGATGGAATGCGGCCGCGGCAAAGGGCTGGGCGGTTCGTCCCTGATCAACGGCATGTGTTACATTCGCGGCAACGCGATGGACTTCGATAACTGGGCCAAAGCGCCGGGTCTGGAAGACTGGACCTATCTGGACTGCCTGCCGTATTTCCGCAAGGCGGAAACCCGCGATATCGGCCCGAACGACTATCACGGCGGCGAGGGTCCGGTGAGCGTCACCACGCCGAAAGCCGGTAACAACGAACTGTTCCACGCCATGGTGGAAGCCGGCGTGCAGGCGGGTTACCCGCGCACCGACGATCTGAACGGTTACCAACAAGAAGGCTTCGGCCCGATGGATCGCACCGTGACGCCGAAAGGGCGCCGCGCCAGCACCGCCCGCGGCTATCTGGATCAGGCGCGTTCGCGGCCGAACCTGAAGATCGTCACCCATGCGCTGACCGACCACATTGTGTTCGACGGCAAGCGTGCGGTGGGCGTCAACTATTTGCAGGGCGACAGCAATCAACTGACCCACGCCAAAGCGCGGCGCGAAGTGCTGCTGTGCGCCGGCGCCATCGCCTCGCCGCAGATCCTGCAGCGTTCGGGCGTCGGCCCGGCGGCGCTGCTGAACAGCCTGGATATCAAGGTGGTGCACGATCTGCCGGGCGTCGGGGAAAACCTGCAGGATCACCTGGAGATGTACCTGCAGTACGCCTGTAAGAAACCGGTGTCACTGTACCCGGCGCTGCAATGGTTCAACCAGCCGAAGATCGGCGCGGAATGGCTGTTCAACGGTACCGGCGTTGGCGCCAGCAACCAGTTCGAGGCCGGCGGCTTCATCCGCAGCCGCGCAGAATTCGCCTGGCCGAACATTCAGTATCACTTCCTGCCGGTGGCGATTAACTACAACGGCAGCAACGCGGTAAAAGAGCACGGCTTCCAGGCGCACGTCGGCTCGATGCGTTCGCCGAGCCGCGGCCGGGTGCAGGTGAAGTCGAAAGATCCGCGCCAGCACCCGAGCATTCTGTTCAACTACATGTCGACCGAACAGGATTGGCAGGAGTTCCGCGACGCTATTCGCATCACGCGCGAGATCATGGCGCAGCCGGCTTTGGACGAATACCGCGGCCGCGAGATAAGCCCGGGGCCGGAGGTGCAGACCGACGAGCAGCTGGACGCCTTCGTGCGCGAGCACGCCGAAACCGCCTTCCACCCGTCCTGCTCGTGCAAGATGGGCGAGGATGAGATGGCGGTGGTCGATGGGCAGGGCCGGGTGCATGGCATGGAAGGATTGCGGGTGGTGGATGCGTCAATCATGCCGCTGATCATCACCGGCAACCTGAACGCCACCACCATCATGATCGCCGAGAAGTTAGCCGATCGCATTCGCCAGCGCGCGCCGCTGCCGCGCAGCACCGCCGACTATTACGTCGCCGGCGATGCGCCGGTGCGCAAACAGTAACCGACACGCCCTCTCGCCGTTGAGGGGGAGGGCCGCCGTAGCAAGCAACCCCTCTCCATATGCTCTTCCCCAAGGCGAGGGGGCAACTCTCTTTTTATTCCTTATCCCATCATGCCGCCGGCAGCGAGATCGCCTGATCGAAACTGGTGGGCGTCGCCATGCGCCACATGCGGGCGTAGAACTCGCTTTTGATCTCCGGCTGCAGCAGCGCGCCCGGCTCCAGGTAGTAATAGATATCGGCGTATACCTTGATCTCGGTCGGCGTGATGCGGCGCAGCATATGGTGCGAGGTCAGCTGCTCCGGGCGGCTGACGCCGGCCGCCGCCAACATGTCCGCCAGCGCTTTCATCGTATTTTGATGGAAGTGGTAGACGCGTTCCGCCTTGTTCGGCACCACCAGCGCCTTTTGCCGCAGCGGATCTTGCGTCGCTACGCCGGTCGGGCAGTGGTTGGTGTGGCAGCTCTGCGACTGGATGCAGCCGACGGCGAACATAAAGCCGCGCGCCGAGTTCACCCAATCGGCGCCGAGCACCAGCACGCTGGCGATGTCGAACGCGCTGATGATCTTGCCGCTGGCGCCTATCTTGATCTGGTCGCGCAGGCCGCAGCCTACCAGCGTGTTATGCACGAACAGCAGCCCTTCGCGCAGCGGCATGCCCATATAGTTGGAAAGCTCAAGCGGCGCGGCGCCGGTGCCGCCTTCCTTGCCGTCCACCACGATGAAATCCGGCAGGATGCGGGTGTGCAGCATCGCCTTGACGATGGCGACGAACTCCCACGGGTGGCCGATGCACAGCTTGAAACCGACCGGTTTGCCGCCTGACAGCTCGCGCAGCTGTTGTATGAAATGCATCATTTCCAGCGGAGTGGTGAAGGCGCTGTGCGAGGCCGGCGAGATGCAATCGACGCCTTCCGGCACGCCGCGGGTGGCGGCGATTTCCGCATCCACCTTCTTCGCCGGCAGAATGCCGCCGTGGCCGGGTTTGGCGCCCTGGCTGAGCTTGATTTCAATCATTTTCACCTGCGGGCTTTGCGCCTGTTCGGCAAAGCGCCGCGGATCGAAATGGCCGTCGGCGGTGCGGCAACCGAAATAGCCGCTGCCCAGCTCCCACACCAGATCGCCGTTGTTTTCGCGGTGATAGCGGCTGATGCTGCCCTCGCCGGTGTCGTGGTAGAAATTGCCCTTGGCCGCGCCGAGGTTGAGCGCGCGAATGGCGTTGGCGGAGAGCGCGCCGAAGCTCATGGCAGAAATGTTGAAGATCGACGCGGAGTAGGGCTGGCGGCAGTCGGCGCCGCCGATGGTGATGCGGAAACTGGTCGGGTCGGCGGCTTCCACCGGCCGCATGGAGTGGCCGATGCACTCATAGCCGGTTTGGTAGACGTCCAGCAGGGTGCCGAACGGTTTGTCGCCCATCTCGTTTTTCGCCCGGCGATACACCAGCGTGCGCTGGGTGCGCGAAAACGGGATCTCTTCATTATCCTGCTCGAGGAAATACTGGCGCAGTTCCGGGCGGATGAACTCGAAGAAGAAGCGCATGCGGCCGATGATCGGGTAGTTGCGGCAGATGGCGTGGCGCTGCTGGGTGAGATCGTAGATACCCAACACCATCAGGCAACCGCAGGCCAGGGCCGGCAGCCAGAACCACGGATAGTTGTGCATCATGATCAAGAAAGCCAGGGTGAGCAAGATGCTCAGTACAAAGCAGGTATAGCGGCTGAATAAGGACGACTTCATAACATCTCCTGATGTTTATTTTAATCCACACGACATGACTCACGGATAATCCGTGTGCGAATCGTAGCCAACAGGAGGAGATGTTGTGTGTCTGTTGCTGCTTTGTCGCCGGTTGTTACATTAATTTAACGCAGCGGCAGGGGAGACGGGTTGCCGCGCGGCGTACCGCGCAACAAGCCAGGATGTTTATTTGCCGGCGACGAAGATGGTGCTCATGCTGCGCAGCCGCAGCTTTTTCATCGCGCTGTATTTCTGCGAAAAGATGGTTTTTGGGTGCGTGCCGCGCTTTTCCGCAATGTGCAGCAGGCTGTCGCCGCGCAGCAGATTGAAGATCACGTCGCTTTCCGCCGGGCTGAGCTCGCGGGTTTTCTGCACTCTGATGCCGCCCGGCTCCTTGCTTTCCAGCAGCCGCTGGATTTTTTCCTGCAGCGAATAAAGCGGAATGCGGGTGGAGACCAACTCAACGGAAATCCCCAGGATCGACAGCAGTTTCACCACGCGCTCGTCGTCGTAGAACACCAACAGGCGCGTTTTGCTGTTGTACTGCTGGTGCAGGGACACCAGGCTTTCGATCACGTTAACGCTCTGCTCCAGGTTTTGCGAGGTGAAAATCAGCGCGATATCGTGCTTGGTGATCTTCTCTGCTTTGGCGCCGCCGTGCATGAAATCGGAAAACAGGCGGATATCGTACGCGCCGTAGTGTTTCTTCAGCAGCACCGACAGGCCAACATAGCTGTACTTACACTCACTAATCACAAGAACGTTGTTTTTAGACATAGGGCAAACACCAATACCGAGTTAAAAGTATTCAGCTGTAAGAAGCGAGTTCAAATCCTTGATGCTGGATTCCTTCCACAGCTTTCCCTGCAGTGCGTAATATGGCATTTCATCCAGCCATTTCTTGTGTTCGGGAGTTTCAACTCCTTCGATAATTACCTTGTAATGATTAAGGTAAAAGAAGCGCAGTAATGCGCGCATCAAGCCCTCGCCGCCGGACTTTTTCATGAAGTCCCAGAGCAGAAAACGGTCGAGCTTAACGAAGCGGAACTGGCTGTTGTACAACGCGGAAAAACCCGCATAGCCAGAACCAAAATCATCGAGCCAAAATGAATAACTATTCAATGACGGATCGCCGTGCACGCGATCTTTCACCAGCCGGGTTGAATTCTCGCTGATCTCGAAATGAATACAGCGCATGGCATTAATTCTTTCGGCAAAGTGAGTATTCGCCAGCGATTGCAGAGAATAATCGTCAACATTCAAAGTGGCTATCACTTGGTTTTCATGAAACCAGTGTTTGTATTTATCGATCAGATTGATCTGATCCATCAAAATCTCAATCCGGGTGGCGCTATCGGCGTGGCGAAAGAACTGTTCAGGAGAAAAATGAGCGTATTCGCTATTAAACGTAAAGCGAGACAGACATTCGACGGCCAGCAATTGTCCCGATTTCGCGAACATTGGCTGAAAAACATAATTAATGCCGTTATTTTTCTCTCTGAAAGAACCGCTCATTTCCCAATCCTTGGATTGATATTTAACTTGTTGATTTTAAATGATTAAAAAGAAAGTTACTCCAGGTTTATTGGTAAATTTCTTATTTAAAGCGCCAGAATGGCCGAAGCGTGTCGACAGACCATTTAACGCGTAATTCGTGCCAAAGTCCAAATGTCGCAATCTGTTACTAAATGTAAATATTTGGGATAATATGCTGATTTTCAGGCCTTAATGCAAAATCTTGAACTCTGCAGCTTTCCCAAACACAGATTATTCCTATTCATATGAATCGTCAACATCGATCGATAGGTATTCGCCGATAGTTTATTCCTATCAAGAGGAGCCTTATGAATGTTTTAAACGATTTAACATTAAGAATATGCTTAGTCTATATTTCGTCCGGCAATGAGTTCATCGAGGCAACGCTCCTTTTCAGCAAGGGAGTGCTATCGCTGAGTGTATGCTCAGTGGCGGCAATATATATAAGCCCGCCACTGAATCGATTATTTTATTGTTCTATGGAGCTGGAAATGAAAAAAGTATTATTGCCTTTGGCTGCCCTGGTATTGTCTGCAACTGCTTCCAACGCAATGGCAGCAAACGGCACTGTTAAATTCACCGGTGAAATCAAACAGTCTACCTGCCAGGTAACTAGCGATACTCAGAATAAAGAAGTTTACCTGGGTACTTACCCAACTTCTGCTTTCCCAACCGTGGGTTCTAAATCCGCTTCTAAAGCTTTCCAGATCTCTCTGGAAAAATGTGATGCCGGTGATTACAGCCTGCGTTTCGACGGTAACACCGTTGCCGGCAACCCAGACCTGCTGTCCGTAAGCAACGTTGGCGGCACTGGCGCTGCAGCTACCGGCGTGGGTATCGAAATCACCGATAACAACGGCAAGCCATTCGCTATCGGCGACGGTTCCAACATCAACGACGACGTAGCGAAAGTCACCATCGCTGCTGACGGTAAAGCGACCTTCAACCTGCAGGCTCGTTACCGTTCATTCGACAGCAACGTAACTGCAGGTCTGGCTAACGCCACCAGCCCGTTCACTATCGAATACAAATAATCGTCTTTCAGGACACACACGGCCAAGGATGGCCCGTAGAGGAAACCGATGAAAAAGTTCTTTGCTGCTCTGCTGATGCTGGGCACCTTTAACAGCTACGCCGGTATCCAGGTAGATGCCACTCGCGTGATCTATAAAGGCGACGACAAATCCGCCTCTCTGCCGATTCATAACGATGCTTCAGAAGCTTATATGGTGCAGACCTGGCTGGACACCGGTGACAGAAACCAAGTGCCGAAAAATCTGCCTGTCGTTGTCGTTCCACCGATTCTGAAATTGGACGCTGCCAAAACTGCAGTTCTGCGCTTTATCTATTCCGGTAATGGCTTACCTCAGGATAAAGAAACCCTGCTGTGGATTAACGTGCAGGAAATTCCGCCGGCGCCGAAGCAAGAAAACGTGCTGCAGGTTGCGGTGCGTACTCGAATCAAACTTTTTTACCGGCCGGTGGCGTTGAAAACGACGCTGGACGAGCAAGTACAAAACTTGCGTTGGCAGCGTGAAGGTTCACGTCTGCAAGTGATTAACGATGGCCCGCTGCATATTACCTTTGGGGCGCTGCATTTGAAAAACAGCGCGGGCAAGACCGTGGATGTGGACGCCAACATGGTGAGCCCGAAAGATCGCTTATCGATCAGCATCCCGGCGGGCGTCAGCGTCGGCAACAAGATTGCTTTCAGTTATATCAACGATTTTGGCGGTAGAACGGAAGTCAAGGACGTTCCAGTACAATAAGAGAGACAGGGAATGGCAAATCAACGAAAAGTAGCAGGCGGAACGACGCGGCTGACACAGCTGATCCGAATTGCAATCATTGCCGCCAGTGCGCCGATGTTCTGGAGTGAAGCGGCGCTGGCAGAGTTTAACATGTCGTTTATTCACGGCGATGAAAACCTGAGCAATGCGGAAGCGGTCGCTCAGGGCGATGCTTTGCAACCGGGCGTTTACCCATTCGACATCTACGTCAACCTGACTCAGGTCGATCATAAGGATGTTACTTTTCGTCAGGTTAAAGGCCAGACCGCGTCTCAACCCTGCCTGAAAGTTGAAGACCTGCGCAACTACGGCATCAAACTGCCGGAAACGCTGCAGGCCGGCAGCTGCGTTGATCTGCCTGCGTTGGTTAAAGACGCCACCGTCAGCTATGACGCGGCGGTGCAGCAGATCAACATTTCCGTGCCTCAGACCATGATGGATCTGAGCGCTATCGGCGCGATCCCGCCAAGCATGTACGATGAAGGCATCAACGCGCTGTTCGCCAACTATAACTTCAACTACAACAAGAACAGCTATCGCAAAGATGACGCTGACGACAGCGAGTACATGTTCCTCGCGTTGAACAGCGGCCTTAACCTGGGCAGATGGCGCCTGCGCAACAACTCCACCTGGGACAAACAGAGTGGCAGCAGCAGCAACTGGACCAACGTCTCTTCCTGGGCCGAGACCGACATCGTGCCATGGCGCAGCCGTTTGGTGATGGGGCAGGCGAGCACCAACAACAGCGTGTTCAACAGCTTCCAGTTCCGCGGGGTGCAACTCTCCAGCGTTGACGACATGCTGCCGGACAGCCTGCGCGGTTATGCGCCGGTGGTGCGCGGCGTGGCGGCGACCAACGCCCGCGTCGAGATTCGCCAGAACGGTTACGTCATTTACAGCACCAACGTTGCGCCGGGTCCTTTCGAGATCCATGACGTCTATCCGCATACCAACAACGGTGACCTGCAGGTGACCGTCAACGAGGCCGACGGTTCGCACAAAACGTTCAGCGTCGCCTACTCTTCCGTGGCCAACATGCTGCGCGAAGGCATTTGGAACTTCCAACTGACCGCCGGTAAATACCATAACGGTAACGGTGGCTATCAGCCGAAGCTGATTCAGGGTACTGCGGCATACGGCATGAACTATGGCCTGACGCCGTTCGGCGGCGCCATCATTGCCGAGCACTACCGTTCCGCTGCCGTGGGTATCGGTAAGAGCCTGGGATCGTGGGGTGCCATCTCCGTGGACGGTTCGATCTCCGATACCGAGCTGGCGAACGGCGATCGCAAGCAGGGGCAGAGCTTCCGTTTCCTGTACTCCAAATCGCTCAACCAGATGGGCACCAACTTCCAGTTGGCGGGCTATCGCTATGCGACTTCCGGTTACTATGATCTCAGCGATGCGGTCCAGGAGCGTAACAGCTGGCGCAACGGCATTTATGCCAATGATTACTGGGATCCGAACGATCTGCAGCCGGGCCAGCCTTCCTGGAGCAACAATCAGAAACGCACCCGATACACCGCGCGTTACGGCAACAAGCGTGAACGCGTCGAGCTATCGCTCAGCCAGCAGCTGTGGGCGGGGGCCAGCCTGTACGCCAACGTGAGCCATCAGAACTACTGGGGCGTATCCGGTAACGATCGTACGATTCAGCTGGGTTACAACGACGGCTTCAAGCGCATTTCCTACGGCGTTTATCTACAGGATACGCGCGGCCAGTACGGTTATTCCGATCGCAGCGTGAACTTCACGATGTCGATCCCGTTGGATTGGGGCCAGAGCAACAACTCGACCACTGCCAACTTCAGCGCGGCGCACAGCAAACAGAGCGGCGACAGCTACTCGACCGGCATCAGCGGCACCATGCTGGACGATCGTCGCATGAACTATTCGGTTTCCACCGGGCATACGCAGTCCTCCGGTCAGAGCAGCAACCTGAACCTGGGCTACAGCAGCAGCATCGGTAACATCGACGGTAGCTATGCCTACAGCTCGAAATACCGTCAGGAAGGGGTGGGCCTCTCCGGCGGCCTGCTGGTGCACTCCGGCGGCGCGACGCTGACGCAGCCGTTGCAGAACACTATCTTGCTGGTGGAAGCGAAAGACGCCAAAGGCGTGCGTCTGGAAAACCAGCCGGGCGTGACCATCGATCGCTTCGGTTATGCGGTTGTGCCGTCGGCCAACCCGTACCGCTACAACTATGTGGCGCTGCGCACCGAAGATTTCGGCCCGGGCCTGGATGTGCCTGTGGCCAGTAAGCAAGTGGTGCCGACCGAGAAATCGGTGGTGAAGGTGAGTTTCGATACCTTCAAGGGCGTCAGCCTGCTGATTCACGCTCGTCTGGGTGACAACGGTTATCCGGCCATCGGCGCCGGCGTGTTCAACGAGTCCGGTCGCAACAGCGGCACCGTGGGCCTGGAAGGCGCAACCTATGTTTCCGGCGTGAAAGCGGGTGAGAAACTGACGATCAAATGGGGTCCGAAAGCCGACCAGCAATGCGTACTGCCGATCCCGGCGGACGTGGGCGACAAACAAGCGGCCATGGGATATCAGGAACTGACCCTGCAATGCCAAAAACTGTAAGGTACACCATGAACTTGAGCAAATTAGCACGTAACACACTTCTGTCAGTGGTGGGGCTGGCGGGGTTGGCGATGGCGCAACAGGCGGCGGCGATGCAGTGCCGTTTCGGCAACTCGACCGGCAGTAGCAGGCCAACCGGCAGCGTGACGCAGGATATCGACGTCGGCCGCCCGATCGTGTTGGCTGCCAGCGACTTTGTTAAAGGTAACCTGATTTGGCGTTCTCAGAACTTTACCTCCACCTTTACCTGCTGGGATACCGACAACTACCCGCGTGGAGAGAACGCTTACATCTATTGGAACCCGCAGAACTCGTTCGGCGCACTGGATAAGTCGTTGGAGATTGGGGTGTCGATCAACGGGCGTGATTATGATGCGATCAACCTGAAGCAAAGTTCCAACCGGCCGACGGGCCCTGATTTGGGGCCGGGTACCAAACCGGGCAGTAATAGAAGGAAAGCCGATCCTCAGGCGGTGACCGCCACTTATTCGGTGTATATCAAAGCCACCGGGGTGAAACCGCCGGCGGGTAACTTCCCGCCGCTGGCGCGCGCTTCGCTGTTCCAGATCGATGGTGAGTTGGGCCTGAACGCCACCAAAGACAGCAACTTTAACGCCTATATTAAAGGGTTGGACAAGATCCGCGTGATCCAGTGCAATCCGCAGATCACCGTGTTGGCCAACAACGGCGCCAGCGTCGATTTCGGTGTGTTGACGACGTCCAGCGCCAAAACCGGCACTATCGCCAAGCAGGTGCCGTTCGATATCAAGGCGACCTTGAGCGGCGGCGAGTGTGCCGGCCAGTCTCTGCAGGCCAGTTTCAGCAGCACCAACGCCGATCCGTCAGATAACACGCAGATCCTGCCGACCACCAAACCGGGCGTGGCGATCTTCCTGACTCAGCAACGCGACACCAACAAAACGCCGATCCCACTGCAAACCAACGTGGATTTCGGCGGCGTGCTGCAGGATAAGCAGAACGAAGTGAAAGAGACCTTTATCGCGAACCTGAAGTGGTTGACCAATACGCCGAAGACCGGGGTGTTCAACGCCACCGCCAACGTTGACGTCACCTTCAAATAATCCGGTGTCGCTTCAATTAAAAAGGGTTCAGTTCGCGAGAACTGAACCCTTTTTACGTGTTATGCCGCGTTTATCAGCGCAGCCCCATCCAGGTGGTGCAAACGCCTTCCGGCGGTTTGCCAGCGTACCAGCGGGGCAGCGTAGGGGCATCGTGGCGTGGCTCGGCCTCCACTTCCACCGGCTGCGCCGGCCATTCCGCCACGTCCCAGCGGGTGGTGCGGCGATACACCGCCGGGGTTTTGCCGAACTGTTTCTTGAAGGCGCGTGAGAACGAAGGCTGAGAATCGAAATGGTATTGCAGGGCGATATCCAGGATCGGGCGCGGGGTGGAGCGCAGCGCCTGCGCCGCCTGCGACAGGCGCCGCTCGCGGATATAGCTGCCGAGCGCGTGGCCGGTGGTGCTGCGGAACATGCGCTGCAGGTGCCATTTGGAGTAGCCCGACTTGGCGGCGACGTTATCCAGCAGCAGCGGCTGGTCCAGATGAGTTTCAATCCAGTCTAGTAAATCGTGAATGATATTGACGCGATCCATGGTTTTAGTTCTCCCGCAAAAACGACATTCAGGTCACAGTGACTTAGCTTAATTATCCAAGAATATACTTTGATAATAGGCGCGAGTGCGCCGTTACGCAAGGGTAAACCGGGGGAAAAAGGTGACCAAAAATGCTCTTTGAATCGCAGGGGGATAAAAGAAAGGCCGCATAAAGCGGCCTTTCCAGCAGGAAACGAGTGGAAAATCAGTTGGTTTCCGGTTTCACTTCAATGTAGTTCAGACCCAGCACGCTGCTGGTGTAGCCGCGGATCTTGTTGGTCATCTCGATATCGCCGTTCAGCTTGTGGCCGTAGGACGGGATGATCTCTTTCAGTTTGCTCTGCCATTCCGGCGTCGCCACTTTGTCTTTGAACACGGTTTCCATCAGGTGCAGCATGATCGGCGCAGCGGTGGAAGCGCCCGGTGACGCGCCCAGCAGAGCGGCGATGCTGCCGTCTTCAGAGCTGACGACTTCGGTGCCGAACTGCAGCACTCCGCCTTTATCCGCGTCTTTCTTGATGATCTGCACGCGCTGGCCTGCGGTCCACAGCTTCCAGTCTTCCTGCTTGGCGTCCGGGAAGTACTCTTTCAGCGCGGCGAAGCGATCGTCGTCGTTCATCATCAGCTGGCCGACCAGGTATTTCACCAGATCGAAGTTATCCAGACCGACGTGGGTCATCGGCATCAGGTTCGAGGTGCTCAGCGAGTGCAGCAGATCGAACAGCGAACCGTTCTTCAGGAACTTGCTGGAGAAGGTGGCGAATGGCCCGAACAGCAGCACGCGCTTGCCGTCCAGCATGCGGGTATCCAGGTGCGGCACGGACATCGGCGGCGAACCTACGCTGGCCAGGCCATACACTTTGGCCAGGTGCTGGTTGGCGATCGCCGGGTTGGTGGTGACCAGGAACTGGCCGCCGACCGGGAAGCCGCCGTAGCCGTCGGCTTCAGGGATGCCGGATTTCTGCAGCAGGGTCAGGGAGGCGCCGCCTGCGCCGATGAACACGAACTTGGCGTTAACGGTGGTTTCTTTACCGTCGCGGTTCAGATCGGCAACGGTCACGCTCCAGGTCTGATCGGCGTTGCGCTTGATGTCGCGCACTTCGTGGCTCAGGTTCAGCTTGAACTTGTCGCTGGTGCTCAGCGCGTCAACCAGCTGATGGGTGATCACGCCGAAGTTGACGTCGGTACCCAGCGGCATACGGGTCGCGGCGATTTTCTGCGCCGGATCGCGGCCGTTCATCACCAGCGGCGCCCACTGTTTGATTTGCGCAGGATCTTCGGAGTATTCCATGCCGCGGAACAGGGTGCTGTGCTGCAGCGCCGCGTAGCGTTTACGCAGGAAGTTGACGTTGTCGTCGCCCCACACGAAGCTCATGTGCGGCACGCTGTTAATGAAGGATTTCGGATCTTTCAGGACATTGTTTTTCACCTGATAAGACCAGAACTGGCGAGAGATTTCGAAAGACTCGTTGACCTTCACCGCCTTGCTGATGTCGATGGTGCCATCGGCTTTTTCCGGCGTGTAGTTCATTTCGCTGAAGGCGGAGTGGCCGGTGCCGGCGTTGTTCCAGCCGTTGGAGCTCTCTTCCGCCACGCCGTTCATGCGCTCGTACATGTCGATGGTCCAGGTCGGCTCCAGCTCATGCAGATAGGTGCCCAAGGTGGCGCTCATGATGCCGCCGCCGATCAACACCACGTCGACGGTTTTATTCTTCTCTTCAGCCGCCGCCTGCTGCGTAACGCTAAACAGGCTGAGACTGAAAATCAGGACGAGTAATTTTCTCATTGAATTAAATCTCTTGTGTGTAAATTCTACTCATTGCAGGTGAAAGAATTTAGCGGGAGTTACCCTGGAAAATAGTGAAGCCGACCGCCCGGCGTGAGCCGATAGGCAGCGATAATGCCTTTTTGTTAATAGGGTTTTTAACGAAAAGTGAACTATTGCAGGCCGTCCGGATGCAAATTGATCGGTTCACGTTACTGGCGGGGTATTATTGTTTGCGAGAATGTTAAAAACTACTTTTGTAACTAAAAAAAATGAATATAAGCAAAAATAGGCCGGTTGCTGTCGCAGGAATAAACAGAGAGGGGAGTAAGGCCATATAACCGCGTTATTTCAAGGGGTTAATTGTCGCGCAATTAAACGTTATTTCGTTATCACACAATAATTGCGGTTAAATTGCAAATACGCATCGGTAACCAATAATAAACGGCCGCCGTTGCGGGCGGCCAGGATTCACAAGGCGGTTACTTGATGCCCATCGCATCGCGCATGGTGAAGAACAGATCGGTCTGATCGGTCAACCCCACCACGTTGGCGGCGTGCGGGCCGTAGGCCGCGACGCGCAGCTGGGTGCCGGTGTGCCCCTGCGATTCCTCTTCCGAGTTGCCGTAGCTGAGGGTCATCGGCGCGCCGTCTTTGGTGGTCAGTGTCTGGGTCAGGCCCGGCGCTTTGGCGTCGGCGGCGACGATCTGGCTGGAGTGCGCGTGGTCGGCGGTGACGATCACCAGCGTGTTGCCGTCGGCGCGGGCGAAGGCCAGCGCTTTTTGCACCGCCTCGTCCAGATCGACGGTCTCACCAATCTGCCCGCACGGGTTGGCGGCGTGATCCTGCTTATCGATCGACGCGCCCTCTACCTGCAGGAAGAAGCCGTTCGGGTTGTCTTTCAGCAGCGCGATCGCTTTTTCGGTCATCGCCGCCAGCGTTGGCGTGGCCGCGGTGCGAGCCGGGTTGTTTTCGCAGGTCACCGCCGGTTTGTCGAGGTTGCCGTGATAGCTGGCTTTCGGCCCCAGCCAGCGCACCGGCATGTTGCCGTCGGCGAACAGGCCCAGCAGCGGTTTTTGCTGATTGGCCAGGGTAACGGCCTGCAGTTCATCCGCGTTGCTCACCCACTGATAACCTTGCGCCGCCGCTTGATCTTTCAGCGATTTTCCTTGCCATTCGCCGCTTTTCGCCAGTTGGTTGAAGGATTTCGCGCCGCCGCCCAGCGTGACGTCGGCACGGGTTTTCAGCAACTGCTCGGTGATGGAACCGCGGCCGCCGTTTTCCAGCGCGTTAGCGGCACATTTCTCGCTGGTTTCCTCCGGGCCGTAGCATTTGCGCGAGGTAACGTGCGACACCAGCGCCGCCGGTGTGGCGTCCTGCAGTTCGGCGGTGGAGACGTTGCCGGTGGCCTTGCCGGCCGCCTTGGCGATCTCCAGCAGCGTCGGCTGGTCTTTGCCGTTCACGTCCACGCCGAGCGCGCCGTTATAGGTTTTCACCCCGGTGGCCCAGGCGGTGGCGGAGGCGGCGGAGTCGGTCACGTAATCCGGTTTGTGGGTTTTCTTGTCCAGCGAGTAGTGGGTGTATTGCCCGGTCAGCGGCAGGGCGTCGATGCCCTTGAAGTAACCGCCTGCGCCTTCGGCGTAGTTACGCGCGGCGGTGATCTCGGAATCCCCCATGCCGTCGCCAATCAGCAGGATCACGTTTTTCACCGTTTTGTCCGACAGCGACGCCTTCAGCGCGGCGGTCTGATCGCCGGCCAGACGACGGGCGCCGCCCGGTTCGGTGAGGGTGCCGCGCGCGGCGCGCTCGGTCAGGCCATCGACATTGGCCGAGGTTTCCGCCGCGATGGCGGAGGAACAGAGCAGGGCGGACAGCACGGCGCCGGCGATCAGGGATACAGCAGGTTGCATGGGGTAAGCTCCTTGTCGTAATACAACAATGTAAATAACATCAAATTGTTACGTAAGGAGAGTAGAGCAGAGGGATGACAATTTTATGACAGCGAAAGACGGGATGGCCCGGCGGCCACCCCGTTTGGCGTCAGGCCGCGCGCGCCGGGATAGCCAGCCCACGCTGCACCGCCGGCCGCGCCAGACCGCGCTCCAGCCACTGCGCGACGCGGGGGAAACTGTCGAACTCCACCAGCTCGCGGGCCTCATAAAAGCCGATCAGGTTACGCACCCAGCCCAGCAGCGAGATATCGGCGATGGTGTAGTCCGCGCCCATGATCCAGTCGCGGCCTTCCAGGCGCGTTTCCAGCACGCCGAGCAGGCGTTTCGATTCGTTTTTGTAGCGCTCCAGCGGCCGCTTGTCTTCATACTCGCGCCCGGCGAATTTGTGGAAGAAACCGAGCTGGCCGAACATCGGGCCGACGGCGGCCATCTGGAAGAACACCCACTGAATGGTTTCGTAACGCTGCGCCGGATCCTGCGGCAGGAAACGGCCGCTCTTTTCCGCCAGGTAGAGCAGAATGGCGCCGGATTCGAACAGCGGCAGCGGCCGGCCGCCGGGGCCGTCGGGATCGATGATCGACGGGATCTTGCCGTTCGGGTTCAGCGCCAGGAATTCCGGCGTCCAGGTTTCGTTGTTGCCGATTTCGATCAGGTGCGCTTCATAGGGCAGGCCGATCTCTTCCAGCATGATGGACACTTTGACGCCGTTCGGCGTCGGCAGGGAATAGAGCTGCAGCCTTTCAGGATGCTGAGCCGGCCAGCGTTTGACGATCGGGAATTGGGTGGAATCGAGCATGGAAACTCCTCGGGTTGGCGGGGTGGCTTAAGCGTACCCCGTGAGTATTGCAGTAAAACTACCCCGCCGCCGGGTTACACCGTGAGTTCAAAATGTGCTGCCAGCGCTTTTTTACCGGCAGGGGTCAGCTGCAACTCGCGGCTGTCGAGTCGGCGGACGATCCAGCCGCGGTGGATAAAGGCGGCCAACAGCGCGGCGCCCAGTGCGCCACCGAGGTGAGAGCGGCGTTCGCTCCAGTCCAGGCAGCCGCAGGCGAAGCGGCGGCGGGTGGGGGCGGGGGAGCAATCGACGCCCAGCCGCGCCAGCGCGGCCTGACCGGCGTCGCTTAAGCGGTAGTCTTCCTCACCGCTCAGCCAGTTCAGCGCATGCAGCCGATCGTGCAGTTTCACCGCCACCTCGCCCGCCATATGGTCGTAGCAGGTGCGGGCATATTGCAGCGTGGTGGGCGTGCTGCTTTTCACCGACGTGCGCGGCACGCCCGCCAGCGCCATCAGGCCTTCCAGCGCCTCGGCCACCGGCTGACCGGCCAGCCGAAAATAGCGGTAGCGCCCCTGTTTGACGCAGGCGATCAGCCGCTGCTCCAGCAGTTTCGCCAGATGTGTGCTGGCGGTGGACGGGGCGACCTCGACCGCCGCGCTGAGCTCGGTGGCGGTGTAGGCGCGCCCATCCATCAACAGGCACAGCATGCGCGCCCGGGTGCGGTCGGCGATGGCGGCGCTCAGCGCCGCCAAACGATCTTCTAGGTCGATGTTATGCATACTTCGAGGTTAGACGAAGTATGACTGCGCGTCCATTGTTAACCTGTGGCTGTCGCATTCTGGTGTTGTGCGTCTGTGTTCGCTGGATATTGATGAGCGGGCGTTGGAATCGGTGCGGTGGCGCCATTCCTACAATGCGCGCGTACCTGAGTTTTACCGTTGAGAGGAGACGATAATGATCGCCGTGATTTTTGAACTGCAGGCCGCCGACGGGCAGCGCGATACCTATCTGGCGCTGGCGGCGGAGCTGAAGCCGCTGCTGGCGCAGATCGACGGATTCATCTCCATCGAGCGCTTTCAAAGCCTGGCCGATCCTGCGCGCCTGCTGTCGCTCTCCTTCTGGCGCGACGAGGCGGCGGTGCAGCAGTGGCGCAATCTCGAGCAGCACCGGGCGGCGCAGGCGCGCGGACGTGGCGAGGTGCTGGCGCAGTATCGGCTGCGGGTGGCGGAGGTGGTGCGGGACTACGGGCTGGAGAGACGCGAACAGGCGCCGCAAGATAGCCGTTGTTATCACCGCACCTGAAGAAAGCCCGCCGCCGGCGGGCTTTCGTCCGTTATTTCGCTTCGCTGCCCACCTTCATTGCCCCGGCGTAGCTGGCGCCCATCCCCCAGGCGGCGCCGTGGTCGCGGGCGATCTGCAATACGCCTCCCGCCGTGGCTTTGCGGCTCCAGTCCTGCTGCCATTCCAGCATCAACGCCACCCAGTTGATGGGCGTGGCGCCCGCCTGTACCAGACGCTGCATGGCGTTGTTTTGGCTGTCTGGCGTAATGTCGCCGGTGACGTCCGACAGGATATAAACCTCATAACCCTCGCCCAGGGCGGACAGCGCCGGCAGCATCACGCAGCTGGCGGTCCACAGCCCGCCGATGATGATTTTCTTGCGGCCGGATTGTTTGATCAGATCCACCACGCGCCGATCCTGCCAGACGTTGATGGCGGTGCGATCGTACACCTGCAGGTCCGGGCGTGCCTGCGTCACCTGCTGGAATACCGGCCCGGCGAAGCTTTTGGCGTTGGCCGAGGCCAGAATGGTCGGCACGTTGAACACCTTGGCGGCCTTGGCGATGCCGGCGGCGTTATTGACCAGGTTGGTTTGATCGATAGAGGAAATGGTCATGCCGAACATGTCCTGCAGATCGACCAACAGCAACAGGCTGTTCTCGGCGGTCAGCGGTTGCACATAACCCGCCTGGCTGCTGTCGGCGGCGGGGGATTGCGCCAGCGCGGCGACGGGGGCGGCGGCGGCGCTCAGGCCGAGCATCAGGGCGAACAGGGTCTTTTTCATTATTAACTCCATGATTATCAGTAGATTAAATTCACCTCTCACTCAGGGAGGCGGTTGAATAAAGTCTACTGAGGTTGTTGAAGTTAATAATCTGTGTTTTATTGAATTTATAATTAACCATAAGGACATAATATGGACGTGCTACTGACGATGCGCGCCTTTCGTCGCGTGGTTGAGCGCAACAGTTTTTATAAGGCGGCGGAGGATCTGGCGATCACGCCGGCGGCATTGAGCAAGCAGATTAAGCAGTTGGAAAACCGGTTGGGGACGCTGTTGCTGGTGCGCACTACCCGCAGCATGAGCCTGACCGAAGCCGGGCAGCTCTATTACCAGGAAGCCTGTCGGTTGCTCGGCGAGTTCGACGCGCTGGAGCAGACGGTTGCCGCCAGCGCGCAGCAGGTCTCCGGCACGCTGCGGGTCAATGCGCCGCTTTCGTTCGGCCTGACGGTGTTGTCGCCACTGCTGCCGCCGTTTATGCAACGTTACCCGCAGCTGCAGATGGAGCTGACGTTGGACGACAGAGTATTGGACGTGGTGGCGGCCGGTTTCGATATTTCCTTGCGCATTCGCCGACGGCTGCCGGATTCTTCCCTCAGCGCCCGGGCGCTGGGTGAAGTGCACCAGCGAATTTGCGCCGCGCCCGGCTATTTGGCGCAGCACGGCGTGCCGCAAACGCCGAATGAATTGCAGCGACACAGCTGTCTGGCCTATTCCCTGGCGGAAAGGCCGGGGCAGTGGCAGTTCACCGCCGGTGAGGAGAGCCTGAGCGTGACGTTCACTCCCAGGTTGATCGCCAACAACAGCCTGATGCTGCGGGATATGCTGGTGGCGGGACTGGGTATCGGTTCGCTGCCGTCGTTCGTGGCGGACCCCGAGATCGCCGCCGGCAGGCTGGTGCGGCTGTTCCCTGAACAGATTGCCGACGTGCATCAGGTTTTCGCGGTTTACCCGACGCGCCGGCATGTGCAGCAGAAAGTGAGTTTATTCACCGAATTTGTGCGAGAACAGGGATTGATGACGGCGAATTGACAACGGTGCACGATTGTCATATTCCTTAGCTATGAAAAAATCCTACCGCCCATTCGCGCAAATTATTATCACCCTTCTCCAAAGGGTGGGATAGCGCGTGTGTCGCCAATAAAAACCCGCCGGCAGGCGGGTTTTTTTATCCCCTTCCGGCAACGACCGGAGAACGTCATGAAAACCTACCCTGCAGTTTTACACCTGATGTGTGGCAAGGCCGGCGCAGGCAAATCGACGCTGGCGCAGCGTTTGGCGCAGCAACCGCAAACGCTGTTGCTGGTCGAAGATGCGTGGCTGGCGACGCTGTATGAGCAGGAGATGACCAGCCTGCAAGACTATGCGCGCTGTTCCGACCGGTTGCGGCGGGCGCTGGGCGGACACCTCGTTCAACTGCTGCGCGGCGGCTGGTCCGTAGCGCTCGATTTCCCGATGAATACGCCAGACAGGCGGCGCTGGGCCAAAGCGTTGGCGGAGGAGGCCGGCGTTGCGCACTGTCTGCATTTTCTCGACGTCAGCCATGCGCAATGCCTGAGCCGGATAACGCTGAGAAACGCGCGCGGCGAGCACCCGTTTACACTGAGCGAAGCGGAGTTTGAGCGCCTGGCGCAGTACTTTGTTCCCCCGGCGGAAGAGGAAGGGATGACAGTCTTGCGTTATGGCGAACAGGACTGAAAACCGGCGCCATGACGGCGCCGGCAATAGGGTTAGGCTTTGGCGTTAAACGCGTTGTAGAAGGCGACTTCCGCGCACGGCAGCGCGGCCTGGAAGGCGATGGCGCGGAAGTAGATTAGAAAGGCTTGGTCGGCAGGTATTTGCCGTCCAGGGTGATCACCGCGCGTTCGCCGCCTTCCGGATCGGCCACCTTCTTGATATCCAGCTTGAAGTTGATGGCGCTGATGATGCCGTCGCCGAACTGCTCGTGTACCAGCGCTTTCAGCGTGGAGCCGTAAACCTGCAGCATTTCATAGAAGCGATAAATGGTCGGATCGGTCGGCACGCCACCGGGAATGCTGCCGCGCAACGGGATGGTTTGCAGCAGCTGTACCGCCTCTTCGTCCAGCCCGAGCTTGGCTGCCACGGTGCGTGCCGCTTGTTCCGGCAGCGCATGCTGCCCCAGCAGCGCGGCGGTGACGAACGCCAGGCTGAGTCCGGTGCCCTCAGCCAGCGCGTCGAAAGTCAGGTTATGGCGGATCTTGGCGGCCATGATGGTGTCGGTGAGCGCTGCGCGCGGGGCGGCGTTGTGCAGAGAGTGTGTCATGTTAGCTCCTTTTG
This sequence comes from Serratia sarumanii, assembly GCF_029962605.1. Classification (NCBI taxonomy): domain Bacteria; kingdom Pseudomonadati; phylum Pseudomonadota; class Gammaproteobacteria; order Enterobacterales; family Yersiniaceae; genus Serratia; species Serratia sarumanii. The sequence continues at coordinate 1,538,878 of NZ_CP124750.1, forward strand.
TTGACTTAAAAACGGGCGATCGCCGGGGTGGCGGTCACCTCGGGATGGGTGGCGAGCGGCACGAAGCGGCGGGTTTCGCCGTCCAGCGCGTCGATAGCGCCGCTGGCGATGTCATAGACCCAACCGTGCAGCGTCAGGCGTCCCTGATCCAGCGCCAGGGCGACGGAAGGGTGCGTTTTGATGTTGTTGAGCTGGGCGATGACGTTTTCGCGCACCATCGATGCGACCCGCGCCTCGTTGGAAGCGTGCGGATAAGCCTGATTGACCGCCTTCGCGGAATCGGCGTAACGCAGCCAGCCGGCGACCGTGGGCAGGTGATCCAGACACTGGCAGGTGGCGATGGCGGTCATTGCGCCGCAGTCGGAATGGCCGCAGATCACGATATCTTCCACGCCCAGCGCGGCGACGGCGTACTCGACCGAGGCGGTAATCCCGCCGGGTTCGGGGCCGAAAGAAGGCACGATGTTGCCGGCATTGCGGATCACGAACAGATCGCCCGGCTCGCGCTGGGTGACCAGCTCCGGCACCAGCCGGCTGTCGGAACATGAGATAAACAGGGTGCGCGGGTTTTGGCGGGTCGCCAACTGCTGAAACAGCGCCGTGCGTTCAACAAAGGCTTCGCGCTGGAACTTCAGGAAGCCTTCAATCACCTCTTTCATCCGTTTCTCCATTGGGTGTCGTTATGCGATGGCGGCATGATGAACGCTTCTGGCTATAGGGTCTAAGACCCATTTATAATGCCAGCTATAGGTTTTACTAATAGCTGGGGCGTTATGCTGCTGCGACACATCCGTTATTTTCTGGCCGTTGCCGAACAGGGCAACTTCACCCGCGCCGCCGAATCGCTGCACGTCTCGCAACCGACGCTGTCGCAACAGATCAAGCAGCTGGAAGACACATTGGGAGCGCCGCTGTTCGATCGCAGCGGCAGAGCCGTGCGCCTGACCGACGCCGGTGAGGCGTGGATGCGCTATGCGCGCTTGGCGCTGCAGGATCTGGATGCCGGCGCGCGGGCGATCCATGACGTGGCGACGCTGGCACGCGGCCATTTGCGGCTGGCGATGACCCCCACGTTCACCGCCTATCTGGTGGGGCCGGCGGTCGATGCCTTCTACCGCCGCTATCCGGGGATTACGCTGAGCATTGAAGAGATGGCGCAAGAGCGAATGGAGGCGCTGCTGGCGCAGGATAGGCTGGATCTGGGCATTGCCTTCGAGATGGCGCAGTCGGCGGAGGTGGAAGCGGCGCCGTTGTTCAATGAGTCGCTGGAGCTGATGGTCGGCACCGATCATCCCTTGGCATCTCATCGCCGGCCGCTGACGCTGGCGGAGTGGCAACATCTGCCGCTGGCCTTGCTGAGCGGCGACTTTGCCACGCGCCAGTTTATCGATCGCTACTGCACGCAGCTGGGTTTCCGGCCGCAGGTGGCGGTGGAGGCCAATGCGCTAGGCGCCATCGTCGAGATCGTGCGGCGCGGGCAGCTCGCCACGCTGCTGCCGGCCGCCATTGCGCGCGAGAACCGGCAGTTGAAAAAAGTGGCTTTGGCCAACGCCATGCCGGTGCGGCAGGCGGTATGGCTGCAGCGCAAAGGCGCTTACCGCAGCGCCGCCGCGCAGGCGTTTATTGCCCTCTTGCAGGAACAGGGCATTACGCCGGCGCCGGGCAGCCGATAGCCGCACGGCTCGGCAGCAGGCGCTATTCTTTATGACGCTCCCGGAACAGCAGAGTGGCGATCAGGCTGACGGTCAACATGCCGGTGACGTACCACGCCGGCGCCATCGGATTGCCGCTGACGTCCAGCAGCCAGGTGACGACCAACTGCGCCGATCCGCCGAACAGCGTCACGCCAAAGGCGTAGATCATCGAGGTGCCGGTGGCGCGCACGTGGCGCGGCAGCGCCGAGACGATCAGCATAGTGCTGGCCAGCATGTTGATGCCCAGCGCGCCGATCAGCAGGATGCGGAAAACGATCGCCAGCCACAGGGTTTGCGTGGCGCTGAGGAACCAGAAGGTCGGGTAAATCAGGATCAGTGCTGCAAAGATTGAGAACAGCAGCGGCCTTTTGTAGTTCTGCACCCGATCGACGTAACGGCCTGCGCAATAGACGGCGATGATCTGTACCACAGAGGCAATACAGCTGAACAGGTAGGCGGTCGGGCCGGCGATGTGATAGGTCTGCATCATGTAGGTCGGCATATACAGCAGCACCACGTAGACCATCACGGTGCCGGACATGATGATCAATACGCCCAGCAACAGATCTTTGGCATGATTGCTCACCAGATCCCATACCGGATTCAGCGGCGGCCGCGCGTGAGCCGGCGCCTCTCCAGTGTAGGTCTCTTCCAGATGTTTGCGAATATAGATGCCGACGGGAATGATCAACAAACCGATGATGAACGGCACGCGCCAGCCCCAGGCATACAGTGCCTGCTCCGGCAGAAAATAGGTGAGCGCCAGGCCTAAAGAGGCGCCAAGCAGGGCGCTGATGCCCTGGCTTATCGCCTGCCAGCTGACGAAGAAGCCGCGTTGGTTGGCCCCTGCCGACTCCAGCAGCAGCGTGGTGGCCGAGCCCACTTCACCGCCGGCGGCAAACCCCTGAATCAGGCGGCCAACCACGATCAGCACCGGCGCCAGAACGCCGATTTGCGCATGGGTGGGCGCGAAGGCGATCAGCGCGGTGCCGACGCCCATCAGCACGATGGTCATCAGCATGGCGGCCTTGCGGCCGACCCGATCGGCATAGGCACCCAGCACCATGCTGCCCAGCGGGCGCATGATAAAGCCGACGCCGAACACCGCCACCGACATCAACAAGGAGCCGTAGGCGCTGTCGCTGGGAAAATAGAGTTTGCCGATAATGGCGGCAAAGAAGCTGTAGACGGTGAAGTCGAAAATCTCCAGGCCGTTGCCCAGGCTGGCGCCGACAATGACTTTGTAATTTACCGCGCCCTTCCCCGCCGTTTGGCTTTTGGGCAATGCGTTTTCAGCAGTGTTCATCGTTGTCTCTCGCGATAGGTGGACGGTGTGTTGTTATTATTTTCTGGCCGGGGTGGTGTTATCCGGGGCGGCGATAACCGAGCCCCGAAACGCCAACAAAACGGCAACGTCACGTTTACATATACTTGTATGTACAATCATATGCAATATGAGAGTAGTTAGCGGGATAACGGTGGTTTGATTTTCACATCTTTCTGTATTTAATTGTTTTTATTTGATTTTCTCTTCAGCTGGAACGAATGTGCCATGTCGATTTAGTGAGCTGTAACGCATTAATCCTCTAAAAAACCTTGGTAATTAAGAAGGCGGTCACAAAATGTCGCGTATAGCAGAATGTGTGGCGATAGTCGGAAAAAACTAGAATTAAATAGAGACGTGTTGGCTGTATTAATGATTTTCATAAGGTGAACAGATACGATTTATTCGTGCCTGGGGCGGTTCTGGGGAGAATAAATGTCATTTTTAAGTTTAATTAATATATTTGGCGAATTGGTTTCAAATATTGTACGGCTTGCTGCGTGAAATCTCGCCGTGAATTTTATCGGTATTATTCAACCCAGCTATGACTCATCCGTCGTCACCGCTCAAAATGTCACCAAAACTTCCCGCGATCTCTTAACCCCGTTGTGGCATAATGCGCGCCAAATCACATTCCCTATGTATAAAGAGCGAGCGCTGTGTTAAGCACCAACAACATCACCATGCAGTTCGGCAGCAAGCCGTTGTTTGAAAACATCTCTGTTAAATTCGGCGGCGGCAACCGTTATGGCCTGATCGGCGCCAACGGCTGCGGCAAGTCCACCTTTATGAAAATCCTCGGCGGCGATTTGGCGCCGACCGGCGGCAACGTGTTCCTCGATCCGAACGAGCGCCTGGGTAAACTGCGTCAGGATCAGTTCGCCTTCGAACAGTACAGCGTGCTGGACACCGTGATCATGGGCCACACCGAGCTGTGGGCGGTGAAGGAAGAGCGCGACCGCATCTACGCCATGGCGGAGATGAGCGAAGAAGACGGCTATAAAGTGGCCGACCTGGAAGTCGCCTACGGCGAGATGGACGGTTACACCGCCGAAGCGCGCGCCGGCGAACTGCTGCTTGGCGTCGGCATTCCGGTGGAACAGCACTATGGCCCGATGAGCGAAATCGCGCCGGGCTGGAAGCTGCGCGTGTTGCTGGCGCAGGCGCTGTTCTCCGATCCGGAAATCCTGCTGCTCGACGAACCGACCAACAACCTGGACATCGATACCATTCGCTGGCTGGAGCAGGTGCTGAACGAACGCAACAGCACCATGATCATCATCTCGCACGACCGTCACTTCCTGAACATGGTCTGCACCCACATGGCGGATCTGGATTACGGCGAACTGCGCGTTTATCCGGGCAACTACGACGAATACATGACCGCCGCCACCCAGGCGCGTGAACGTCTGCTGGCCGACAACGCCAAGAAGAAGGCGCAGATCAACGAGCTGCAATCGTTCGTCAGCCGTTTCAGCGCCAACGCCTCCAAATCCAAGCAGGCCACCTCGCGCGCCCGCCAGATCGACAAGATCCAGCTGGAAGAAGTGAAGGCCTCCAGCCGCCAGAACCCGTTCATCCGTTTCGATCAGGACAAGAAGCTGTTCCGTAACGCGCTGGAAGTGGAAGCGCTCACCAAGGGCTTCGACAACGGCCCGCTGTTCAGCAAGCTGAACCTGATGGTGGAAGTGGGTGAGAAGGTTGCGGTGCTGGGCGCCAACGGCATCGGTAAAACCACCCTGCTGAAAACGCTGGTGGGCGACGCGCAGCCGGACAGCGGCAGCGTGAAGTGGTCGGAAAACGCCCGTATCGGTTACTACGCGCAGGATCACGAATACGAGTTTGACGATACCCTGACCGTGTTCGACTGGATGAGCCAGTGGAAGCAGGAAAAAGACGATGAGCAGGCGGTGCGCAGCGTGTTGGGCCGTTTACTGTTCAGCCAGGACGACATCAAGAAGAAAGTGAAGGTGCTGTCCGGCGGTGAGAAGGGCCGCATGTTGTTCGGCAAGCTGATGATGCAGCGCCCGAATATTCTGGTGATGGACGAACCGACCAACCACCTGGATATGGAATCCATTGAATCGCTGAACATGGCGCTGGAGATGTACGAAGGCACGCTGATCTTCGTCTCCCACGACCGTGAGTTCGTCAGTTCGCTGGCGACGCGCATTCTGGAAATCACCCCGAACAAGGTGATCGACTTTACCGGCAACTACGAAGACTATCTGCGCAGCCAGGGCATCGTGTAACCCTCGCGGCAACGCATCAGGGCGGGAATTATCCCGCCCTTTTTTTATCCGTCATTCCCCGCCGCACACCTCGCAGTGCGGATCCTTCGGCAGTTTCATCTCGCGGAACTGCATGCTCATCGCATCGAACATCAACAGCTTGCCGCGCAGCGGCTGACCATAGTCGGCCAGCAGCTTGATGGCCTCCATCGCCTGCAGGGTGCCGATAGTGCCGACCAGCGGCGCCATCACGCCCGCTTCGACGCAGGTGAGGGCGCTGTCGCCGAACAGCCGGCTCAGGCAGCGGTAGCAGGGCTCGCCCGGCTGATAGGTGAACACGCTGAGCTGGCCTTCCATGCGGATCGCCGCGCCGGAAACCAGCGGCCTCTGCTGCGCGTGGCACAGGCGGTTCAGGGCATCGCGCGCCGCCACGTTGTCGGTGCAGTCCAGCACCAGATCGCAGGCGGCGATCTCTGCCGCGACCGCGTCATCTTCCAAACGGCAGTCGATCGCGTCGATGCGGATATGCGGGTTGATGGCGTTCAGTTCCCGCTTGGCGGAAGCGACCTTGCTCTGGCCGATGCGATCGTCGCGGTGCAGGATCTGGCGCTGCAGGTTGGAGAGCGAGACGGTGTCGAAATCCACCAGCACCAGATGGCCGACGCCGGCCGCTGCCAGATATGGCGCGGCGGCGCAGCCCAGCCCGCCCAGCCCGGCGATCAGCACGCGGGCGGCCTTCAGCTTCTCCTGGCCGTCGAAGTCAAAGCCGCGCAGCACGATCTGGCGGTTGTAGCGCAGCGCTTCGGCGTCGGTCAATTCCGGCAGCATGCTCAGCTCCTCAGCAGGGCGTTGAACGGCTCGATCTCCACCGTTTCGCCTACCGCCACCGAACCGCGTTCGCGCTCCAGCACGATGAAGCAGTTGCCCTGGCTGTAAGAGCTGAAGACGTGCGAGCCCTGGTGGCCGGTGGTGCTGACCTCCAGTTCGCCCGCGGCGTTGCTGCTGAACACGCCGCGCTGGAAATCGAGGCGGCCCGGCGATTTCTTCAGCGGGGTCAGCGCCCGTGCGCGCAGGCGCGGCGGCAGGCGCCAGTCGCTGTGGCCGGCCAGCTTCGCCAGCAGCGGTTGCACCAGTTGGTAGAAGGTCAGGGCGGCGGAAACCGGGTTGCCCGGCAGGCCGCAGAACCAGGCGTGGCCCAGCTTGCCGAAGGCGAAGGGTTTGCCGGGTTTGATCGCCAGCTTCCAGAAGCTGACCTGGCCCAGTTCGTCGAGCATTTGTTTGGTGTAGTCGGCCTCGCCGACCGAGACGCCGCCGCTGCTGATGACCACGTCGGCCTGGCTGTCCGCCCGTTCGAAAGCGGCGCGCAGCGCATCGCGATCGTCGCGGATAATGCCGAGATCGAGCACCTCGCAGCCCATCTGCTCCAGCATCAGGCGCACCGCGAAGCGGTTGGTGTCGTAGATTTGGCCCGCCTGCAGCGGCTGGCCGACCGGCTGCAGTTCGTCGCCGGTGGAGAACACCGCCACCTTCAGCTTACGCATCACCTGCACCTCGGCGACGCCAAGCGAAGCCAGCAGCGGCAGCTGTGCGGCGCCCAGCTTCACGCCGGCCGGCAACACGCTCGCGCCGCGGCGAATGTCTTCACCCGCCAGACGGATATTCTGGCCGGCTTCAACCGGCGCGGAAAAACGCACGCCCTGGTCGCTCACCTCGGCCTGCTCCTGCATCACTACCGCGTCCGCCCCGGCCGGGATCGGCGCGCCGGTCATGATGCGCACGCAGCTGTTGGTCGGCCATTGGCCGTCGAACGGCGCACCGGCGAAGGCCTTACCGGCGACCGGCAGCGGCGCATTGGCCGCCAGATCGGCGAGGCGCAGCGCATAGCCGTCCATCGCCGAGTTGGCGAACGGCGGCACGTCGAGCGGTGAGACCACTGGCGCGGCGGTGATGCGGCCGGCGGCGGCGGTCAGGGCGACGGATTCGGTCTGCTGCAGTGGGGCGATCTGCCCGAGCATTTTTTCCAGCGCTTGCTCCAGGGAAATGAGATCGGAAGTATGGCAATGATCCATAAAGGGAACTCCGTAATCAGGGGGGCGCTAAAATAGCGACAAAGTGCGGGTATTATGGCAGAGAACGCCGGGGGGGAGAACGGGTTATGCCCGCCATCTTTCGCACTGCGGTGATGGGGCGATCGGGTATAAACTGCGTAAAACAGAGGAGAATCATGATGCATAAACAGGTTATCGACTTCTGGTTCGACGAGATCGAACCGATCATGTGGTTCAAAAAGGACGACGATTTCGATCGTCTGCTGCACAGTCGTTTCGGCGAAATCTGGCGCGCGGCGGCGGCGGGGGAATTGGCGCACTGGCGCGACACCATCGAGGGGCGCCTGGCGGAGGTGATCGTGCTCGATCAGTTCAGCCGCAACCTGTTCCGCGGCACGCCGCAGTCGTTCGCCTGCGACGGCATGGCGCTGATCCTGGCGCAGGAGGCGATCCGCAGCGGCGAGTGCGAACGGCTGAGCCGCGAGCAGCGCGGTTTCCTTTATCTGCCGTTCATGCATTCGGAATCGCCGCTGATCCACCAGCAGGCGCTGGTGCTGTACACCGAGCTCAATAACGGCGACCAGCTGGAGTTCGAGCTTCGGCACAAGGCGATCATCGATCGTTTCGGCCGCTACCCGCATCGCAATGCGATATTGGGGCGCACCAGCACGCCGGAAGAAGAGGCTTTTTTACAGCAGCCCGGATCGGGTTTTTAATCTCGGATCATCTGCGCCCGGCCGGGGAAAAAACAGCAGGCCGGGCGCCGCAATAAGCGTTATTCAGCGCGAACGTTTATTTCCTTACGCCATGCCGCTATTTCCGCACGCGGAATTACCAATAATCTCGGCCGTACGATCGGCGGTTTACGGCTTTTTATAACCTGCTGTTTTTATTCCAATAAGCTATTTCAAGGTGCGAAACGGTCTAAGCGGACTACGCTAAAAGCGGGACGTGGACGTTATGCTGTACTTCCACTGTAGGACTAAATAGAGTCGAAAAAGACTGAATAATAATGATACCGCGCTCAGCTTATTCGCTGCGCAACGGCGGGATTAACACAGGGTGTCAGGCAAATGAGCAAACCAGTGATTGCCATTCATGGCGGCGCGGGCGCAATTACCCGGGCGGCGCTGAGTGCGGAAAAAGAACGGCAGTATATCCAGGCGCTGTCCGAGATCGTGACCGCCGGGCAGGCGATACTGGCGCAGGGCGGCAGCGCGCTGGACGCGGTGACCGAAGCGGTGCGGCTGCTCGAAGAGTGCCCGCTGTTCAACGCCGGCAAAGGCTCGGTGTTTACCCATCAGGGCACTCACGAACTGGACGCCTGCGTGATGGACGGCCGCACCTGCGATGCCGGCGCCGTCGCCGGCGTCAGCCGCATCCGCAACCCGGTGCTGGCGGCGCGCGCGGTGCTGGAAAACAGCGAACACGTGCTGTTTGCCGCCGAAGGCGCCGAGAAGTTTGCCGCCGCCCACGGCCTGGAAATGGTTACCCCTGACTTCTTCTTTACCCAAGAACGTTTCGATCAGCTGCACCGCGCCCAGGCGGAGCAGGGCCGGGTATTGCTCGATCACGACGGCGCGGCGCAGGCCGGCGATCCGCTCGATCCCGATCGCAAATTCGGCACCGTCGGCGCGGTGGCGCTGGATGCGCTGGGCAACCTCGCCGCCGCCACTTCGACCGGCGGCATGACCAACAAGCAGGCCGGGCGGGTAGGCGACACGCCGATTATCGGCGCCGGCTGCTATGCCAACAATGCCACCGTGGCGGTTTCCAGCACCGGCACCGGCGAAATCTTCATGCGCGGCGTGGCGGCCTATGACGTCTCCGCCCTGATCGAATACGGCGATCTGAGCCTGCAGGCGGCCAGCGATCGGGTGGTGATGGAGAAGCTGCCGGCCCTCGGTGGCAGCGGCGGCATGATCGCCGTCGATCGCCACGGCAATATCGCGCTGCCGTTCAACTGCGAGGGGATGTATCGCGGTTTTGGCTATGTCGGCGATGCGCCGTCCGTCGGGATTTACCGCTAAGCGTTCACCGGGAGGGTGCATGACCGACGTTTTACTTCGACCCGCCGCCAGCGGCGGGCCGTCATTGCCGCCGCAGCGGGTGCTGACGGTGCGCGATCTGAGCATCAGCTTTCCTCAACCGGACGGCGCCGTAGAAGCGGTGCGCAACCTGTCGTTCGATCTCGATCGCGGCGAGACGCTGGCGATCGTCGGTGAGTCCGGCTCCGGCAAATCGGTCACTTCGCTGGGGCTAATGCGGTTGGTGGAGCAGGGCGGCGGGCGCATCGTCAGCGGCGCCATGACGCTGCGCCGGCGCGACGGCACGCTGCTCGATCTGGCGCAGGCCTCGCAGAGCACGCTGCGCACGGTGCGCGGCGCCGACATGGCGATGATCTTCCAGGAGCCGATGACTTCGCTCAACCCGGTATTTCCGGTCGGCGAGCAGATCGCCGAATCGCTGCGCCTGCATCAGGGCATGGATCACCGCAGCGCGCGCCAGGAGGCGCTGCGCATGCTCGATCTGGTGCGTATTCCGGAGGCCAAAGAGGTGCTGGGGCGCTACCCGCACCAGCTTTCCGGCGGCATGCGCCAGCGGGTGATGATCGCCATGGCGCTCTCCTGCAAGCCGGCGCTGCTGATCGCCGATGAGCCCACCACCGCCCTCGACGTCACCATTCAGGCGCAGATCCTGCAGCTGATCCGCGTGCTGCAACGGGAGATGCAGATGGGGGTGATCTTCATTACTCACGACATGGGCGTGGTGGCGGAGATAGCCGACCGGGTGCTGGTGATGCGCCGCGGCGAGCAGGTGGAACAAAATCGGGTGCGCGAGCTGTTCGCCGCGCCGCAGCAGGCCTATACCCGGGCGCTGTTGGCGGCGGTGCCGAAGCTGGGGGCGATGGCCGATCGGCCGCTGCCGGCGAAGTTTCCGTTGCCGGGCGGCGAGGGGGATACGGCGCCGCAGGATACCGTGCCGCCAGACGCCGCGCCGATCCTGCAGGTGGAGCATCTGGTCACGCGTTTTGATCTGCGCGGCGGGTTGTTCAATCGGGTCACTCGCCGGGTGCACGCGGTGGAAAACGTCAGTTTCGATCTTTACCCCGGCGAGACGCTGGGGCTGGTGGGCGAGTCCGGCTGCGGCAAGTCCACCACCGGGCGCTCTTTGCTGAAGCTGGTGGACAGCCAGAGCGGCACCATCACCTTCGCCGGGCGGCGGATAGATCAGTTGAAGGGGCCGGCCCTGCAGCACCTGCGGCGCGATATTCAGTTCATTTTTCAGGATCCATACGCTTCGCTTGATCCGCGTCTGACGGTCGGTTTTTCCATCATGGAGCCGCTGCTGGTGCACAACGTGATGCGCGGCCGCGAGGCGGAGCAACGGGTGGCCTGGCTGCTGGAGCGCGTCGGCCTGCTGCCGGAGCATGCGCGCCGCTACCCGCACGAATTTTCCGGCGGCCAGCGCCAGCGCATCTGCATCGCGCGCGCGCTGGCGCTGAACCCGAAAGTGGTGATCGCCGACGAGGCGGTGTCGGCGCTGGACGTGTCGATTCAGGCGCAGATCGTCAATCTGCTGCTCGACCTGCAGCGCGAGTTCGGCGTCGCTTTTCTGTTTATTTCACACGACATGGCGGTGGTGGAGCGCATCAGCCACCGGGTGGCGGTGATGTACCTCGGGCAGATCGTCGAGATCGGCCCACGGCAGGCGGTGTTCGACAACCCGCAGCACCCTTACACCCGCAAACTGATGGCGGCGGTGCCGGTGGCCGATCCCGCCCACGCCCACAAACGGCAGCCGCTGCCGGCCGATGAGATCCCGAGCCCGGTGCGCGCGCTGGGCGATGAACCCGTTACCGCACCGCTGGTGCAGGTTGGCGCCGGGCACTTTGTCGCCCGCCACCCGATCGCCGGTGCTTTTTAAAGACCTCAGGAGAGACAAGCGACATGAAGCACACATTCAAACGCAATGCGCTGTTGGCCGCCGTACTGCTGGCGGCGGGAACCGGCCCGGTCTGGGCGGCGAAGGACGCGGTGATCGCCGTGGCCTCCAACTTCACCACCCTCGATCCTTACGACGCCAACGATACGCTGTCGCAGGCGGTGGCCAAGTCTTTCTATCAGGGGCTGTTCGGCTTCGACAAGGACATGAAGCTGGTGAACGTGCTGGCGGACAGCTATGAGGTCAGCAAAGACGGCCTGACCTACACCGTCAAACTGCACCAGGGGATTAAATTCCACGACGGTACCGCGTTCAACGCCGAGGCGGTGAAGGTAAACCTCGATCGCGCCAGCAACCCGGACAGCCACCTCAAGCGCTACAACCTGTTCAAGATGATCGACAAAACCGAAGCGGTGGACGCCAATACGGTGAAGATCGTGCTGAAAGCGCCGTTCTCGGCGTTCGTCAACAACCTGGCGCACCCGGCGGCGGCGATCATCTCGCCGGCGGCGCTGAAGCAATACGGCAAGGAGATCGGTTTCCACCCGGTCGGCACCGGGCCGTATCAGTTCGTCACCTGGAACCAGACCGATTTCGTCAAGGTGAAGAAGTTCGACGGCTACTGGCAGCCGGGGCTGCCGAAGCTCGACAGCATCACCTGGCGCCCGGTGGTGGATAACAACACCCGCGCGGCGATGCTGCAAACCGGCGAGGCGACCTTCGCCTTCCCGATCCCTTACGAGCAGGCCAAGGTGCTGGAAGGCAACGCCAAGCTGGACGTGGTGGCCGCCCCGTCGATCCTGCAGCGTTACATCAGCATGAACGTCACTCAGAAGCCGTTCGACAACCCGAAGGTGCGCCAGGCGCTGAACTATGCCATCAACAAGGACGCGCTGATCAAAGTGGCGTTCGCCGGGTACGCGGTGCCGGCGGAAGGGCCGGTGCCGCCGGCCATTGACTTCGCCGCCCGCTATAAGCCGTGGCCGTACGATCCGGCCAAGGCGCGCGAGCTGCTGAAAGAGGCCGGCTACCCGAACGGCTTCACCACCACCCTGTGGTCTTCCCACAACCACAGCACCGCGCAGAAGGTGCTGCAGTTCACCCAGCAGCAGCTGGCGCAGGTGGGGGTAAAAGTGACGGTGACGGCGATGGATGCCGGGCAGCGCGCGGCGCAGGTGGAGAGCGTCGGGGTGAAAGACACCGGCGTGCGGCTGTTCTACACCGGCTGGTCGGCCTCGACCGGGGAAGCGGACTGGGCGCTGTCGCCGCTGTTCTCCACCCAGGCGGCGCCGCCGAAGCAGTTCAACACCGCGTTCTACAGCAACCCGCAGGTGGACAAGGATCTGACCGACGCGCTGGCGACCACCGATCGCGCCGAGAAGCAGAAACTGTATCAGGACGCGCAGGATCGCATCTGGGCCGATGCGCCCTGGATCTTCCTGGCGACCGAACGTCTGTTGTCGGCCAACAGCAAACAGCTGAGCGGTTTCTACGTGATGCCGGATACCTCGTTCAACTTTGATAACGCCGATCTGAAATAAGGCGCCCATCCCCGCCTGCGGCCAAGCGTCGGCGGGCGGGGGAAGGAATGAGATGCTCAATTATTTTCTGAAACGACTGCTGGGCCTGATCCCGACGCTGCTGATCGTGGCGGTGCTGGTGTTCCTGTTTGTCCACCTGTTGCCGGGCGATCCGGCGCGGCTGGCGGCGGGGCCGGAGGCCGACGAGGCGGTGGTGCAGCTGGTGCGCAAGGATTTGGGGCTGGATCAGCCGCTGCCGCAGCAGTTCGCACACTTCTTCGTCAACGCGCTGCGGGGCGACTTCGGCATCTCGATGGTGTCCAAGCGCCCGGTGAGCGAAGAGATCGCCTCGCGCTTTATGCCGACCTTTTGGCTGACCGTCACCAGCATGCTGTGGGCGGTGGCGTTCGGCCTGGCGATCGGCGTGGTGTCGGCGGTGTGGCGCAACCGCTGGCCGGATCGCCTCGGCATGACGCTGGCGGTGTCGGGGATCTCGTTCCCGGCCTTTGCGCTAGGTATGCTGCTGATGCAGGTGTTCTCGGTCGAACTGGGGTGGCTACCGACGGTGGGCGCCGACAGCTGGCGACACTACATTCTGCCTTCGATCACCCTGGGGGCGGCGGTGGCAGCGGTGATGGCGCGTTTCACCCGCGCTTCGTTCGTCGAGGTGCTGCAGGAAGACTACATGCGCACCGCGCGCGCCAAGGGCGTGCGGGAAAGCGTGGTGGTGATGAAACACGGCCTGCGCAACGCGATGATCCCGGTGGTGACCATGATGGGGCTGCAGTTCGGCTTCCTGCTCGGCGGTTCGATCGTAGTGGAGAAGGTGTTCAACTGGCCGGGGTTGGGGCGGTTGCTGGTGGACTCGGTGGAGATGCGCGATTACCCGGTGATCCAGGCCGAGGTGCTGCTGTTCTCGCTGGAATTCATCCTGATCAACCTGCTGGTGGATATGCTGTACGCGGCGATCAACCCGGCGATTCGTTATCAATGAGGACGCGGCATGATTAAGCATTGGCGGCGCAACGCCGCACTGAAGGCGATGCCGCTTATCGATCCCAATGCGGTACGCACGCCGTGGGGCGAGTTTTGGCGGCGTTTTCGCCGCCAGCGGGCGGCGCTGGTCGCCGGTCTGTTGGTGCTGCTGCTGATTGCGGCGGCGCTGCTGGCGCCTTATCTGGCACCGTTCGATGCGGAAAACTATTTCGATTACGATCGGCTGAACGAGGGGCCTTCGCTGATGCACTGGCTGGGCGTGGATTCTCTCGGGCGCGATATCTTCAGCCGCATCCTGATGGGCACGCGCATTTCGCTGGCGGCCGGGGTGTTCTCGGTGCTGGCGGGCGGGGCGATCGGCACCCTGCTGGGGCTGCTGGCCGGCTACTATGAGGGCTGGTGGGATCGCCTCACCATGCGCGTCTGCGATGTGCTGTTCGCGTTTCCCGGTATTCTGCTGGCGATCGGCGTGGTGGCGATCATGGGCAGCGGCATGGCCAACGTGATCGTCGCGGTGGCGATCTTCAGCATTCCGGCCTTCGCCCGCCTGGTGCGCGGCAATACGCTGGTGCTGAAGCACCTGACCTATATCGAATCGGCGCGCAGCATCGGCGCCTCGGACTGGACCATCATCCTGCGGCACATTCTGCCGGGCACTCTGTCTTCGATCGTGGTCTATTTTACCCTGCGCATCGGCACCTCGATCATCACCGCCGCCAGCCTGTCGTTTCTGGGCCTGGGCGCCCAGCCGCCGACGCCGGAGTGGGGGGCGATGCTCAACGAGGCGCGCGCCGATATGGTGATCGCGCCGCACGTGGCGATCTTCCCCAGTCTGGCGATATTCATCACCGTGCTGGCGTTCAACCTGTTGGGCGACGGACTGCGCGACGCGCTCGATCCTAAGCTGAAGGGATGATGCTTTAACGTATGGCGCATATTTGAACGGGCTCAAATGACGTCTCAATGCTACTATCGTTCAATAAACCGTGTTGTTTGCACGAAAATGAGTGAGAGAGGTGCCGATGCCAGTAAAACAACGAACGACGCAAAGTGTGACCATGACGGTGGAACGCAGTTTGTTGAGCCGTGCGCGTGAGGCGGGGATTAATCTCAGCGCGACGCTAACTGCTGCTTTAGATGCTGAGTTACGTCAGCATGAGAGGATAAAATGGCAGGAAGAAAACCGAGAGGCGCTTGAAGCGCTTAACCGATTTAATGATGAGCATGGTTGCTTTAGCGACGAATACAGGACGTTTTAGCGATGCAATTTACGGTGTATGCGAATAGGGGGAACAGCGCGGTTTATCCCCTGCTGCTTGATGTGACGAGCGATATCATTGGGCAATTAAATCGTCGAGTTGTGATCCCTTTGTTGCCCGTTGAAAAATACCCTGGGAGTACGCGACCGGAACGCTTGATCCCGTTGATCAGATTGATTGATGACAACGAGTACGCCGTGATGACATATGAAATGGCCAGCATCCCGGTTCGGGCTTTGGGGGCCGAGTTTTGTGATGTTTCCCAGTATCGGACCAGGATAAAAGCCGCCATCGACTTTCTTCTTGACGGTATTTGAAGAAATCCGGGCGCTTTAATAACCGCCCGGATTTTTTTATCAGCGGAACAGGTGCTCGGCGTGGAAGCGCAGGTGATCTTCCACGAAGGTGGCGATGGTGAAGTAGCTGTGATCGTACCCCGGCTGAATGCGCAGCGTCAGCGGCCAGTCGCGCTGGCGCGCCAATTCGGCCAGCCGCGCCGGCTGCAGCTGATCGGCCAGGAACTGGTCGTCGTCGCCCTGGTCGATAAGGACCGGCATTTTTTCCGCGCCGCTGGCCAGCAGATGGCAGCTGTCGTACTGCAGCCACTGGCTTTCGTCGCTGCCCAGATAGGCGGTGAACGCCTTGCGGCCCCACGGCACCTGGCACGGGTTAACGATCGGCGCGAACGCCGATACCGAGCGGAAGCGCTGCGGATTGCGAAACGCCATTATCAGCGCGCCGTGGCCGCCCATCGAGTGGCCGAAGATCGACTGACGATCGCTGACGCTGAAGTGCTGTTCGATCAGCGCCGGCAGTTCGGCGCTGATGTAGTCGTACATGCGGAAGTGGCGATCCCACGGCGCCTGGGTGGCGTTCAGGTAGAACCCGGCGCCCTGGCCCAGATCGTAGCCTTCGTCGTTCGGCACTTCGTCGCCACGCGGGCTGGTGTCCGGCATCACCAGCACCAGGCCCAGCTCGGCGGCGATGCGCTGCGCGCCGGCTTTCAACGTGAAGTTCTCGTCGTTGCAGGTCAGCCCCGACAGCCAGTACAGCACCGGCGGCGGGTTGTCATCGCGCGGCGGCGGCAGGTAGATGCTGAATGTCATGTTGCAATTCAGGCTCTGCGCCGCGTGGCGATAGCGCTGCTGCCAGCCGCCGAACATGCGGTGCTCTTCGAGAAGTTCCAATGACAACGTCATCTCTGCCTCCTGGCTTATTGGTCGAAGTGGATGACGGAACGGATCGATTTGCCTTCGTGCATCAAATCGAACGCTTCGTTGATCTGCTCCAGCCCCATGGTATGGGTGATAAAGTCGTTCAGCGCGAATTCACCGTCCAGATAGCGTTCGACGATGCCCGGCAGCTGCGAACGGCCCTTGACGCCGCCGAACGCCGAACCGCGCCAGACGCGGCCGGTGACCAGTTGGAACGGACGGGTCGAGATCTCTTCGCCCGCGCCTGCGACGCCGATGATCACCGATTCACCCCAGCCCTTGTGGCAGCACTCCAGCGCGGAACGCATCACGTTGACGTTGCCGATGCACTCGAAGGAGAAATCGACGCCGCCGTCGGTCAGCTCGACGATCACGTCCTGAATCGGCTTGTCATAGTCTTTCGGGTTGATCAGATCGGTAGCGCCCAGCTTGCGTGCCAGATCGAACTTGCTGGTGTTGATGTCGATGCCGATGATGCGGCCCGCGCCGGCCATCTGCGCGCCGATGATCGCCGACAGGCCGATGCCGCCCAGGCCGAAGATCGCCACGGTGTCGCCCGGTTGCACTTTGGCGGTGTTCATCACCGCGCCCATGCCGGTGGTCACGCCGCAGCCCAGCAGGCACACTTCTTCCAGCGGCGCTTCCTTGTTGATTTTCGCCAGTGAGATTTCCGGCACCACGGTGTACTCGGAGAAGGTGGAGGTGCCCATGTAGTGGAAGATCGGCTTGCCATCCTTGAAGAAGCGGGTGGTGCCGTCCGGCATCAGCCCTTTGCCCTGGGTGGCGCGGATCGCCTGGCACAGGTTGGTCTTGCCGGATTTACAGAATTTGCACTCGCCGCACTCCGGGGTGTAGAGCGGGATCACGTGATCGCCGACTGCCACGCTGGTGACGCCTTCACCGACCGCTTCCACCACGCCGCCGCCCTCGTGGCCGAGGATCGCCGGGAACACGCCTTCCGGATCTTTGCCGGACAGGGTGTAGGCGTCGGTGTGACAAACGCCGGTGGCGACGATCCGCACCAGCACTTCGCCTTTTTGCGGTGGCATCAGCTCGACTTCTTCGATCTTCAGCGGCTGGTTCGGGCCCCAGGCAACGGCGGCGCGGGTTTTGATCATCTCCATCATAGTCTCCTCAGTGGTTTTCTTTTTAAATCAGGCGATATCGACAACGTCTGATAAATCGTTGGGGGTGCTTTCATCAACAGCGGCGGTTTCCGTCTGTTCAATAATCAACTCTTTCAGCGCGCGCACGTTCGGGCCGAACGCGTCGCGGCGCCACAGCAGCCAGGTGGCGGTGTCGGCCACGTCCGGCGGCAGGGGGTGAACCCGGACCCGCTCATGACCCGGCAGCAGGCTCAGCACCGAATGCGGGATCATCGCCAGCCCGGCGCCGCTGGCGACGCAGGCCAGCATGGCGTGATAGGACTGGATCTCCATAATTTGCCCCGGCCGTGCGCCTTCGCGCTTGAACCAGGCCTCCAGCCGCAGGCGGTAGGAGCAGCTGGCGCGAAAGGCGAACAGCGTCTCGCCATTGGCGTCTTTGGCGCTGTGGATCGGCGCGTGATCGAGACAGGAGATCACCACCATATGTTCAGGATAGGCGATGCAGCCGTTCAGCTCGTCATAGGGTACCGGGCCGTCGACCAGCGCCGCGGCCAGCGTGCCGGCGCGCACCCGATCGGCGATTTCGCCGGAGGTGCCGGTGGTCAGCGACAGCGAAACCTGCGAGAAGCGCTGGTGGTAAGCCGCCAGCAGCGAGGGCAGGCGGGTAGCGGCGGTGCTCTCCATCGAGCCGAGGGCGAAGTTGCCCGCCGGTTCGCCGGCGTGGGTGATGCTCATCGCCTCGTCGCTCAGCGCCAGGATGCGGTTGGCGTAGCACAGAAAGTTATGGCCCATCGGCGACAGGCGCAGGCGCTGTTTTTCGCGGATAAACAGATCGGCGCCCAGCTCCTGTTCGAGCTGGCGCAGTCGGGTGGTCAGATTCGACGGCACGCGGTGCAACTGCTCGGCGGCGCGGGCGACCGAGCCGGTTTCCGCTACGCAGCAGAACATGCGAAGCTGGGTCAGATCCATAATATTCTCGTTTCGTGATGAACTTGATTAGTATTATTCAGTTTTTGTGAGTTTAATACTGCGGCATGATACTGGCAACTTTCTTTTAACCTTTTGGATGCCGATATGGCTTTACGTATTGCCTTGAGCGGTTTTGCCGCGCTGATCGTTGCGATGGGCATTGGCCGCTTCGCTTTCACCCCCCAGGTGCCGCTGATGATCGCGGAACACCAGTTCACACTGACCGGCGCCGGGCTGGTGGCGGCGATCAACTATTTGGGCTACCTGTGCGGCGCCTACGACGCGATGCGCGCCACGCGCCACGTCGAGCGGCGCCTGTGGCTTGGCGTGTGGGGCGCGGTGGCGCTGACGCTGCTGTCGGCGCTGGCGCAGGATGAATGGACGCACGGCGCGCTGCGCTTCGTCATCGGCTGGGCCAGCGGCTGGGCGATGGTGCTGGTGGCGGCCTGGACCAATGAGCGGTTGGCGCACTACGGCCGGCCGGCGCTGAGCGCGGCGGTGTTCGCCGGGCCGGGCGCCGGTATCTTCCTCAGCGGCATGCTGGCGGTGGGCATCAACACGCTGGGGCTGACGGCGGCGCAGGCCTGGCTGGTGTATGGCGTGCCGGCGCTGGCGTTGGTGGGGGCGATTAGCGCCTTTCTGCCGCGCAGCGGCGAGCTGCATCGCCCGGACGTGGCCCCGGAACCGCTGCTGCTGACGCCGGCGCTCAAACGCCTGGTGTGGAGCTACAGCCTGGCCGGGTTCGGCTACATCCTGCCGGCGACGTTCTTGTCGCAGATGGCGGCGGCGCGTTTTCCCGGCAGCCTGTTCGCGCAGTTCGTCTGGCCGGTGTTCGGCGGCGCGGCGGTGCTGGGGATCGTTATCGGCATTTTGACCCGCCATCGGCTGACCACCCAGAGCCGGCTGGCGATCACGCTGTGGATACAGGCGCTGGGCGTGCTGAGCGCCGAAGTGGTGCCGGGCGTGGCCGGCCTGGCGCTCGGGGCGTTGCTGACCGGCGGCGGCTTCCTCTGCGTGGTGCAGCTCGCCCTTCAGCACGGCCGTGAACTGGCGTCGCGCCATGCGCGCTACATGGCCGGGTTGCTGACCACCGGTTATGCGATCGGCCAACTGGTCGGGCCGATGCTGTCGGCGCTGTCGACCGCCTTGACCCATCGACTGGAGCCGGCGCTGTACGTGGCGGTGGCGGCGCTGTTGGTGGCCGGTGCGCTGGTGGTGAATACCCCGGCGCGGCGGTTGGCGCAAAAAACGGCGATGCGGTGATTGAAATCCATACAAAAAGCGTGGAATCCCGCAGCCGGCCTGATTGTGCTAAATGCGAATATTTCACCTGCGGATGAAGCACAATCACTGGATAATCGCCGCGCTCTCATCTACAGTGGGGGCAAAATCTTGACCGGGTTCACGTTATCCACCACGAAAACTCTGCCGTCACGAGAGCAAGCAATTCGCTGGCCGCACGCCCTACCAGGCCGCCGGCGGGTTCCGTCCGCAGGAGAACAAATACATGACATCATTAAGTAAAGAAGCCGCGCTGGTGCATGCGGCGCTGGAAGAGCGTGGTCTGGAGACGCCGCTGCGCGGGGAAGTGCTGGATCGCGAAACGCGCAAGCGCCGCATCAAAGAGCACATGACCGAAATCATGCAGCTGCTGAACCTCGATCTGTCCGATGACAGCCTGGCGGAGACGCCACATCGCATCGCCAAAATGTATGTCGACGAGATCTTCTCCGGGCTGGACTACGCCAACTTCCCGAAAATCACCGTTATCGAGAACAAGATGAAGGTGGATGAGATGGTGACGGTGCGCGATATCACGCTGACCAGCACCTGCGAACACCACTTCGTGACCATCGACGGCAAGGCCACCGTGGCCTATATCCCGAAAGACTCGGTGATCGGCCTGTCGAAGATCAACCGCATCGTGCAGTTCTTCTCCCAGCGTCCGCAGGTGCAAGAGCGCCTGACCCAGCAGATCCTGGTGGCGCTGCAGACCCTGCTCGGCACCAATAACGTGGCGGTATCGATCGATGCGGTCCATTATTGTGTCAAGGCGCGCGGCATCCGCGACGCGACCAGCGCCACCACCACCACTTCGTTGGGGGGGCTGTTCAAGTCCAGCCAGAATACCCGCCAGGAGTTCCTGCGCGCGGTGCGTCATCACCAGGGGTGATGGCGTTGCGGGGCGACCCGCACGACGACAACAGGCGCCTGCGGGCGCCTTTTTCATGAGCGGAAGACAGCGATAAAAAATGAACAGTCATCCTCTGCCGCGCATCGCCACGCTGGACTGCGTGCGCGGCATCGCCATCCTCGGCATTTTATTGCTGAACATCAGCGCCTTCGGCTTGCCGAAGGCCGCCTACCTCAACCCGGCCTATTTGGGCATGCCGTCATCGCGCGACGCCTGGACCTGGGCGCTGCTCGATCTGTTCGCCCAGGCCAAGTTCCTGGCGATGTTCGCGCTGCTGTTCGGCGCCGGGCTGCAAATGCTGCTGCGGCGCGGCAAAAGCTGGATCCGCGCGCGGCTGTCGTGGCTGCTGCTGTTCGGCCTTGCGCACGCCATCTTCCTGTGGGACGGCGACATTCTGCTGGCCTACGGGCTGATCGGCCTGGTGTGCTGGCGCATGATCCGCGAAGCCAAAGAAACCTTCCAACTGCTGAAAACCGGCGTGGTGCTGTATTTGATCGGCGTGGCGGTGCTGCTTTTGCTCGGCTTCGTCTCGCACGGTGAGCCGGGCAGCTTCTGGCAGCCGGGCGCGGCGGAGCTGCAGTACGAGAAGTTCTGGAAGCTGCAGGGCGGTTTCGAAGCCTGGCGCAGCCGCGCCGATCTGCTCTCGTCCAGCCTGCTGGCCATCGGCGCGCAGTATGGCTGGGAGCTGGCGGGGCTGATGCTGTTCGGCGCCGGGCTGATGCGCAGCGGCTGGCTGCGCGGCAGTTATTCCTCCGGTTATTATTTGCGGCAGGCGGCGTGGCTGCTGCCGCTTTCGGTGCTGATCCAGCTGCCGGCGGTGGCGCTGCAATGGCAGGTGCATTGGGACTATCGCTGGAGCGGTTTCCTGCTGCAGGTGCCGCGCGAGCTGGGCGCCCCGCTGCAGGCGATGGGCTATCTGGCGCTGTGTTACGGTTTCTGGCCCGCGCTGTCGCGCATGCGCATCGCCCACTGGCTGACCCTGGTGGGGCGCATGGCGTTGAGCAACTACCTGCTGCAAACGCTGATCTGCACCACGATGTTTTATCGCTTTGGCCTCTATGAGCAGTTCGACCGGCTGCAGCTGTTGGCGTTCGTGCCGCTGGTCTGGCTGGCCAACCTGGCGTTTTCCGCACTGTGGCTGCGTTACTTCGAACAGGGACCGATGGAATGGCTGTGGCGCAGGCTGACGCAGCTGGCCGCCGGCGAAGCGGAACCCAAAACGCGGAAGTGAGCGCCCGCCGGCAGGTTAAAAAAATGTATGTAAACGTTTTCTTTCCTGTGACGTAATTCACGCAGAGCAGCGGGCCAATCGGGGTAGGATAGCGCCACCGGCCACTACCCCGATTTCAGGATCCCGCATGCCTCCAGTTCATCCGATCACCATTCGCGACGTGGCGAAACGCGCCGGGGTCTCCGTGGCGACCGTCTCCCGCGTGCTGAATCACAGCGCGCTGACCAGCAAGGAGACGCGCGAGCAGGTGCTGCAGGCGGTGGCGGAGCTGGGCTATCGCCCCAACGCCAACGCGCAGGCGCTGGCGACCCAAAGCAGCGATACCCTGGGCGTGGTGGTGATGGACGTCTCCGATCCGTTCTTCGGCGCGCTGGTGAAAGCGGTAGACACGGTGGCGCAGAAACACCACAAATACCTGCTGATCGGCAACAGCTATCATCAGGCGGACAAAGAGCGACACGCGATCGAAGTGCTGATTCGCCAGCGCTGTAACGCCCTGATTGTTCACGCCAAAGCCCTGAGCGACGCCGAGCTGATCGGCTTTCTGGAGCAGGTGCCGGGCATGGTGCTGATCAACCGGATTATTCCCGGCTATGAGCCGCGCTGCGTCGGGCTGGATAACGTCTGCGGCGCGGAAATGGCGATGCGTCTTTTGCTGTCGCAAGGCCATCGGCGCATCGGCTATCTGGGCTCCAATCACCCGATCGAAGACGGGCCGCTGCGCCAGCAGGGCTATGCGCAGGCGATGGCCGCCGCCGGGCTGGCCACGCCCGATAACTGGCGCGCCTACGGTTCGCCGGATCTGCAGGGCGGCGAGGCGGCGATGGTGGAGCTGCTGGGGCGTAACCTGCAGCTGAGCGCGGTGTTCGCCTACAACGACGCCATGGCCGCCGGCGCCATGGCGGTGCTGAAAGAAAACGGTATCACGGTGCCGCAGCATTTCTCGCTGATCGGCTTCGACGACATCCCCATCGCGCGTTACACCAGCCCCAAGCTTACCACGGTGCGCTACCCGATCGTCTCGATGGCCACGCTGGCCACCGAGCTGGCGTTGCAGGGCGCGGCAGGCCTGACGGAGCCGCAGGCCGCTCATCTGTTCATGCCGACGCTGGTGCGGCGCCATTCTGTCGCCCCCTGGCAAAGTGAGGCGACGGTCACTCTCTGACGATTTAATCTTGTGTAACCGTTTTCAATCTGTGAGAAAATTCACAGAATATTAACATCACGCCGTCTATGCTCTAGGCGTTTTCCGGCGCAAAGGCCCTTGCCGCTGCAACCTTTATCTCGCGCTGACACAGCATTTCTCGGAAATAACAAAATCCACGGACGGCAGGTGTTGAGTGGAAATCGCCTGGCCTGGGGTGTGCGCACTGCCGGTGACCATTGGCTCAAAGACGAGTAATACCCTACACAGAACCGGAGACTGACAATGAATAAGAAGGTTTTCACCCTGGCCGCCATGGCCGCAGCCATGATGTTTGGCGCCGCAGCCCATGCTGACACCCGTATTGGCGTCACGATTTACAAGTACGACGACAACTTCATGTCGGTGGTGCGCAAGGCGATCGAGAAGGACGCCAAGGCTTCACCGGACGTCACCCTGCTGATGAATGACTCGCAGAACGACCAGTCCAAGCAGAACGATCAGATCGACGTGCTGCTGGCCAAGGGCGTGAAAGCGCTGGCGATCAACCTGGTCGACCCGGCCGCGGCGCCGGTGGTTATCGATAAGGCGCGCGCAAACGATATCCCGGTGGTGTTCTACAACAAAGAGCCTTCCCGCAAGGCATTGGACAGCTACGACAAGGCGTATTACGTCGGCACCGACTCCAAAGAATCCGGCGTGATCCAGGGCGAGCTGATCGCCAAACACTGGCAAGCCAACCCGGCCTGGGATCTGAACAAAGACGGCCAGATCCAGTTCGTACTGCTGAAAGGCGAGCCGGGCCACCCGGATGCCGAAGCGCGCACCACCTACGTGGTGAAAACGCTGAATGAAAAAGGTATCAAGACCCAGCAGCTGCAGATGGATACCGCGATGTGGGATACCGCGCAGGCGAAAGACAAGATGGATGCCTGGCTCTCCGGCCCGAACGCCAACAAGATTGAAGTGGTGATCGCCAACAACGACGCCATGGCGATGGGCGCGGTGGAAGCGCTGAAGGCGCATAACAAGACCACTATCCCGGTGTTTGGCGTCGATGCGTTGCCTGAGGCGCTGGCGCTGGTGAAATCCGGCGCGATGGCGGGCACGGTGCTGAACGACGCCGACAACCAGGCGAAAGCCACCTTCGAGCTGGCGAAAAACCTGGCGGCGGGCAAACCGGCCACCGAAGGCACCCAATATAAAATCGAAAATAAAGTCGTGCGTATTCCTTACGTCGGCGTAGATAAAGACAACCTGTCTCAGTTTGTTAAATAAGAATTGAGATCCCGCTAAGACCCCGCCTGCGGCGCCAACACCAGGAATACCGCCGGCGGGGATGTTTACGACTGCAAGACAGTTAAGCCAGGTGTATTTATGGCCGATAGCTCACGCGAATTTTTGCTGGAAATGACGGATATCTGTAAGTCATTTCCCGGCGTCAAAGCCTTGGACAATGTCAATTTACGCGTCCGTCCGCACTCGATTCACGCCCTGATGGGGGAGAACGGCGCGGGGAAATCGACGTTGCTGAAATGCCTGTTCGGCATTTATAAAAAAGACAGCGGCAGCATTGTGTTTCAGGGCCGGGAGATCGATTTCAAGAGTTCGAAGGAAGCGCTGGAGCACGGCGTTTCCATGGTGCACCAGGAGCTGAACCTGGTGCTGCAACGCACCGTGATGGACAATATGTGGCTGGGGCGCTACCCGACCAAAGGCCTGTTCGTCGATCAGGAAAAAATGCTCAAAGACACCCAGGCGATCTTCGACGAGCTGGATATCGACATCAACCCGCGCGAAAAGGTGGGCAACCTGTCGGTGTCACAGATGCAGATGATCGAAATCGCCAAGGCGTTCTCCTACGACGCCAAAATCGTCATCATGGATGAACCGACCTCCTCGCTGACGGAGAAAGAGGTCAATCATCTGTTCACCATCATCCGCAAGCTGAAAGAGCGCGGCTGCGGCATCGTTTATATCTCGCACAAGATGGAAGAGATCTTCCAGCTGTGTGACGAGATAACGGTGCTGCGCGATGGCCAGTGGATCGCCACCCAACCGCTGGAAGGGCTGGATATGGACAAGATCATCGCCATGATGGTCGGCCGCTCGCTCAGCCAGCGCTTCCCCGACAGGCAGAACACGCCGGGTGAGGTGATCCTCGAGGTGAAAAATCTGACGTCGCTGCGCCAGCCCTCGATCCGCGATGTGTCCTTCGATCTGCACCAAGGCGAGATCCTCGGCATCGCCGGGCTGGTGGGCGCTAAGCGCACTGATATCGTCGAGACGCTGTTCGGCATTCGCGAAAAGGTGGCGGGCACCATCAAGCTGCACGGAAAAGCGATCGATAACCACAGCGCCAACGAAGCGATCAACCACGGTTTTGCGCTGGTGACCGAAGAGCGCCGATCCACCGGGATTTACGCCTACCTCGACGTGGGCTTCAACTCGCTGATCTCCAATATCCGCAATTATAAAAACAAGCTCGGCCTGCTGGATAACGCGCGGATGAAGAGCGACACCCAGTGGGTGATCGACGCCATGCGGGTGAAAACGCCGGGGCATCACACCCATATCGGCTCGCTGTCCGGCGGCAATCAGCAGAAGGTGATCATCGGCCGCTGGCTGCTGACGCAGCCGGAGATCCTGATGCTGGATGAACCGACGCGCGGCATCGACGTGGGCGCCAAGTTCGAGATTTATCAGCTGATGACCGAACTGGCGAAGAAGGGCAAGGGGATCATTATCGTCTCGTCCGAAATGCCGGAGCTTTTGGGGATCACCGACCGTATTTTGGTGATGAGCAATGGTCAGGTTGCGGGCATCGTTAACACCAAACAGACCTCGCAAAATGAAATCTTACGTCTCGCCTCCCTGCACCTTTAAGGATCGGAATTATGAACGCGCTAAATAAAAAAACGTTATTTACCTATTTCAAGGAAGGCGGCATTTACGTGGTGTTGCTGGTGCTGTTGGCCATCATCATCATTCAGGATCCTACCTTCCTCAGCCTGATGAACCTGAGCAACATTCTGACGCAGTCTTCGGTGCGCATCATCATCGCGTTGGGCGTGGCGGGGCTGATCGTGACCCAGGGCACCGACCTGTCCGCCGGGCGGCAGGTGGGGCTGGCGGCGGTGGTGGCGGCCACGCTGCTGCAGTCGATGGATAACGTCAACAAGGTGTTCCCGCACATGGAAACCTGGTCGATTCCCCTGGTTATCCTGCTGGTGTGTGCGGTCGGCGCGGTGATCGGCCTGGTTAACGGCCTGATTATCGCCTATCTCAACGTGACGCCGTTCATCACCACCCTGGGCACCATGATCATCGTCTACGGCATCAACTCGCTGTATTACGACTCGGTCGGCGCTTCGCCGGTCGCGGGCTTCGATCCGAAGTTCTCCACCTTTGCCCAGGGCTTCTTGCGCTTCGGCGACTTTAAGCTGTCGTACATTACCTTCTATGCGCTGATCGCCATCATATTCGTCTGGATCCTGTGGACCAAGACCCGCTTCGGCAAGAACATTTTCGCCATCGGCGGCAACCCGGAAGCGGCCAAGGTGTCCGGGGTCAACGTGCCGTTGAACCTGATCATGATCTATGCGCTGTCCGGCGTGTTCTACGCCTTCGGCGGCCTGCTGGAAGCGGGGCGCATCGGCAGCGCCACCAATAACCTCGGCTTTATGTACGAGCTGGACGCCATCGCCGCCTGCGTGGTGGGGGGCGTCTCCTTCGCCGGCGGGGTGGGTACGGTGTGGGGCGTGGTGACCGGGGTGATCATCTTTACCGTCATCAACTACGGCCTGACCTATATCGGCATCAACCCGTACTGGCAGTACATCATCAAGGGCAGCATCATCATCTTCGCCGTGGCGCTGGACTCGTTGAAATACGCCAAGAAGAAGTAGATTTACCGCAGTACAGACGACAAGGCCGGCAAAATATGCCGGCCTTTCTGTTGGGCGTTTGCCGCGTCAGGGCTGTTTGGCTTTCTGCTTCTCTTCTTTCAGCTTGTGCTCCAGCTCGACCAGCTGTTCCGGCGAAACGGCGGGATAGCCCTGGGCGTCTTCCGGTACGGTGTGCATGGCGGAAATCGGGATCAGCGGGCCGAGGAAGCGCGGTTCGCGCTTGAGGATATAGAGATCGGTCAGTGCGCCCAGGCGGGCGAAGATCTCGCGGGCGCGCACCGTCATCATGTCTTTCGGCGACGGCACCGCGTAGCACTGCGCCTGAATGCCCATGTGCAGGGCGATGAACAGCGCGCGCTCGCAGTGGAAGCGCTGGGTGATGATGATGAAATCGTTGGTGTCGAACACCTTGCGGGTGCGCACGATGGAGTCCAGGGTGCGGAAGCCGGCGTAGTCCAGCACGATATCGCTCGGCGCCACGCCGGCGGCGATCAGATCGCGGCGCATGGTCATCGGCTCATTATAGCTTTGCTGGGCGTTGTCGCCGCTCAGCAGCAGGTATTTCACCTTGCCGCTGTTATAGGCGTTGATCGCTCCCTGAATGCGGTAACGGTAGTACTGGTTGATCACCCCGGTGCGGTAATACTTGGCGGTGCCGAGCACCACGCCGACCTGGCGGTGCGGCAATGCCTGCAGTTCGTCGTAGACGTAAGGCGCGGTTTTCCAGCTGATCCAGCGATCGAGCGCAATAGCCGAACCCATCAACACCGCAATGAAGATGAACAGGCTGATGATCAGGCGTTTCCACATGTTGTTGCCTTACGCGCGCCGGGCTGAAAAAGATGGATCAAGGCTACTTTACCTGACCGACCTACGCAAGACGTGAACCGCCTGAAGCACGCGCGCCGCCGCATTTTTCGGCGTTTTTGTCGCACAAAAAAGCCCGGCGGAGCCGGGCTGGGTCATTTCAGCGCGCCATTCAGAACGAGGTGCGCTTGTAGCTGCGGTATTGCGGCCGCCAGAAGTTGTGTTCGATGGCTTTCGACAGCGCGTCTTCGGAGGTGACGATCGCCACGCCCTGCAGCTGCGCGGCTTTACCCACTTCCATGGCGATGCACTTCGACACGCCCTGAATATCGTCGATATTTGGCAGCAGCGCGCCGTGGCCGTCGGTGGCCAGCGGCGAGCAGTCCGCCAGCGCGCGGCTGGCGGCCATCAGCATGGCGTCGGTGACGCGGGTGGCGCCGGAGGCCAGCACGCCGAGGCCGATCCCGGGGAAGATATAGGAGTTGTTGCACTGGGCGATCGGGTACAGCTGGTCTTTATAGCTCACCGGCGCGAACGGGCTGCCGGTCGCCACCAGGGCGGCGCCGTCGGTCCAGTTGATGATGTCTTCCGGACGGGCTTCCACGCGCGAGGTCGGGTTGGACAGCGGCATCACGATAGGGCGTTCGCAGTGCTTGTGCATCTCGCGGATCAGCTCTTCGGTAAACAGCCCCGGCTGGCCGGACACGCCGATCAGAATGGTCGGCTTGGCGTTGCGCACCACGTCCAGCAGCGAGATGGCGTCGCTGGCGGTTTCCCAGCCGGCCAGGTTGTCGCTCTTCTGCACCAGCTTGCTCTGGAAGTCGAGCAGGTTCGGCAGTTTGTCGGTCAGCAGGCCGAAGCGGTCGACCATGAACACGCGGGCGCGCGCTTCGTCTTCGCTCAACCCTTCGGACTTCATCTGCGCGATGATCTGCTCGGCGATGCCGCAGCCGGCGGAACCGGCGCCGAGGAAGGTGACGGTCTGATCGCGCAGCTGGCTGCCGGCGGCGCGGCTGGCGGCGATCAGGCTGCCGAGGGTGACCGCGGCGGTGCCCTGGATGTCATCGTTGAAGCAGCAGATCTCGTCGCGGTAGCGGTTCAACAGCGGGGTGGCGTTGTTCTGCGCGAAGTCTTCGAACTGCAGCAGCACGTTCGGCCAGCGGCGTTTGACCGCCTGAATAAACTCTTCGACGAAGGCGTGGTACTCCTCGCCGGAGATGCGCGGATGGCGCCAGCCCATGTACAGCGGATCGTTGAGGCGTTGCGGGTTGTTGGTGCCGACGTCCAGCACCACCGGCAGGGTGTAGGCCGGACTGATGCCGCCGCAGGCGGTGTACAGCGACAGTTTGCCGATCGGAATGCCCATGCCGCCGATGCCCTGGTCGCCCAGGCCGAGAATGCGCTCGCCGTCGGTGACCACGATCACCTTGACGTTCTGCTTGGTGGCGTTTTGCAGCATGTCATCGATGCGATCGCGGTTCGGGTAGGAGATGAACAGCCCGCGCGCGCGGCGATAGATATCGGAGAAGTGCTCGCAGGCCTCGCCGACGGTCGGGGTGTAGATGATCGGCATCATCTCGCTCAGGTGCGAGTCCAGCAGGCGGTAGAACAGGGTTTCGTTGGTGTCCTGGATGTTGCGCAGGTAGATGTGCTTGTCGTTATCGTTCTTGAAATCCTGATACTGACGGTAGGCGCGTTCCACCTGTTCTTCGATGGTTTCCACCGCTTCCGGCAGCAGGCCGTGCAGGTTGAAGTGGCTACGTTCTTCCTCGGTGAAAGCGCTGCCTTTGTTCAGCAGCGGAAATTCCAGCAGAATCGGGCCGGCGTAAGGGATGTAGAGCGGGCGTTTGCTTTCGTATTCTAGTTCCATCAGTTTTACTCTTCACGTATCAGATAACTTTATTGCCGACGATCCTAAAAGATAAAGAGCAGATGTACAGCATTTGTTGCCCGATGATGAACCAGGTTGGCGTAATTATCGACAATCAAATGATTTTTTAACTAAAGAAAGTGTCTCTGGCGGCGTCGGGGCATTGTATTTGGTGGGCGGGGCTGTTAGCGACGGAACCGGATGGCTCCGCCGTTGAGCGCTTAGAACGCGGCGCGGCTGACGTTTTGGCAGCCCAGCGCCGCCAGGGTGACGCGGGTGGCGTCCCACTGACTGATGATCGCCTCCTGCGGTTCGGCCAGCACGGCGCGGCGGATGTTCAGGCAGTCGCCGCCGGAGAGGTTCAGCAGGATCAGCGCGGCCTGCAGCGGCGGCAGGCTCGGGTTGAAGGCGGCGTTTTCCGCATAGCGGCCGGCGTAGATGGTGCCGTCCGCCGTTTCCAGCGCCACGCCGCTGTGGGCGTTGCTGTACGGCGCGTGGCTTCGGTTGGCTGCCGCCAGCGCCGCCTGTGCCAGCGCATCGTTCAGCGCCAGCTGATGGCCATGATCGACCTCGTCCATCAGCAGCGAGGCGACATCGAGATCTTTCGGGCCGAAGGCGTCCGGCAGATAGTCCGCCAGCGTGGCCGGCGCGCGGCCCGGCAGACGGATCTGCAGCTCGCCGCCGCTGTTCAGTTCATTCATAAACTGGCGGCAATGGCCGCACGGCGTGTAGTTGACGGTGACCGAGGCCAGCGCTTTTTCGCCGCGCAGCCAGGCGTGCGTTACCGCACTCTGTTCCGCATGCACGGATTGCTGCAGCGGCGCGCCGCTGAATTCCATATTGGCGCCGAAATAGAGGTTGCCGCTTTGCCCGCGCGCGATGGCGCCGACATGGAAGTGCGATATCGGGGTTAACGAGCAGGCCGCCGCCAGCGGCAGCAGCGCGAATGCCAGCGCATCATCGTCCAGCCCGCAGCCTGTGCGGATCGCCGCCGCTTGCTCGGCCGTGAACATCGCCGGAAAGTCAGGCGCGTCCAGATAGGGCTGCAGGGCGGATTGCAGTGTCGCGGGCAGTGCGCTGAACGCGGTGTGAAAACGCGGATGCATAGAAAGTCTCTCTACAGGTTAACGGGATAACATTCTAGGCAGGCCAGAGACATTAAAGTGTGATTAATGTCTCTTAATTGATGAAATTAGTGCAATGAGATACATAAATGCGAGATGTATCGCAAGTTTCACCCTGTTCAACTGAACAGGTGCAGCAGCACCGGGAACAGGAACGGTGCCAGCAGCGAGGTGATGATGCCGCAGATCACCAGCGCCAGCGAGCCGAAAGCGCCTTCCTGGTAGTCCATCTCCGCGCAGCGTGCGGTGCCCAGCGCGTGGGACGCGGTGCCCATCGCCAGGCCGCGCGCCGAGTGGGTGGTGATTGTCAACAGGTTGAACAGCGTATGGCCGAACACGGCGCCGAGGATACCGACGAAAATGACGCAGACCGCGCTGATCGCCGGAATGCCGCCGAGCGAGTCCGCGACGGCCATGGCGATCGGCGTAGTGACCGATTTCGGCAGGATAGAGGCGGCGATTTCCGGCGTGGCGCCCAGCCACAGGGCGATGGCGCCGCCGCTGATCATGGCGGTCAGGCTGCCGATGAAGCACACCGCGATAATCGATTTCCAGCGCGCGCGGATCTGGTGCAACTGCTCATACAG
Organism: Serratia sarumanii; assembly: GCF_029962605.1. Classification (NCBI taxonomy): domain Bacteria; kingdom Pseudomonadati; phylum Pseudomonadota; class Gammaproteobacteria; order Enterobacterales; family Yersiniaceae; genus Serratia; species Serratia sarumanii. Next base: position 1,570,049 of record NZ_CP124750.1, read on the forward strand.
CGGGAAGGCCAGCGCGACGACCGCCGGCTGCAGCAGATCGTTGAGGATTTTGCTGCCCAGGAAGTAACGCTCATAGGGGATGCCGGTGAGCAGCAGCAGCGGGATGATCACCGCCATGGAAACCAGCAGCGGATTGAGCAGCGGCATATTCAGCTTGCGCGCCAGCCAGCGCGCGGCGAAATAGACCGCCAGCGTCAGCGGCAGCGACCACCAGATTTCATGGATCATGAGTTACCCTCCGTGTCGTCGGGTTTGCCGGCGATGCGGCGCTCGCGATGAAAATAATGTGAGGTATAGCCGACCACCACCAGCACCATCAGCGTACTGATCAGGCAAGAGATAACCAGCGGGCCCAGATGCGCGACGATCTGGTCGTAGTATTTCATCACCCCGACGCCGATCGGCACGAACAGCAGCACCATGTAGCGGATCAGCAGATGGCAGCCGGGTTTAACCCATTTGGCCGGCATAATCTGGGTAGAGAGCAGGGCGAACAGCAGCAGCATGCCGAGAATGCTGCCGGGAATGGCGAACGGCAGCAGCGCCGCCAGCGCGTTGCCGACGAACAGACAAAGGTAGATGAGGAGCAGAGCCCTCAGGTATTTCCAGCATAGTGTGAGCACGTTGGCCATTGTCTTTTCCCGTTTAACCGATGCATTCATCATACAATTAAACTGTGAGCCATGCCACAGATCGCGCCATGAATTCTCGCTATGGGCGCCATGCCCGATCGGCGGGTTGACAGCCCGGAATGGCCGCTACGCGCGGATTCAGCGCGCGTCTTCGGCGGTTGCCGCAGCCTGTTCTGCCAGCCGATGGCCAAGGAAGAAAAACAGCAGGCTAAGCAGCGCGCAAACGATCAACATCACGAACATCAACGGCGGCGCGGCATAGCTGAGCAGCATACCGCTCAGAACCGGATTGATGGCGCCGCCCAGCGCGCTGAGGTTTTGCACGCCATAGTAGCTGCCTTTCAGATGCGGCGGCGCGATAAAGTCGATGAACATGTATTCCACCGGAATGACGATGATTTCGCCGAGGGTAAACACCGCCATCGCCACCATCCACAGCCAGACCGCCTGGCCGGCCATCATGAAACCGAGCAGCCCGACGATGAAAAACAGCGTGCCCAGCACCAGCCAGCGCAGCATGTTTTCCTGGCGCATGCCGCGGCTGAGCAAGTATTGCAGGGCGATAACGATGCCGGCGTTGACGATCATTACCAGCCCGATGATTTTGTAGGCGAACTCGGCGCTGGAGACGGTGATCAGGTACTGCGACAGATAGCCGGTGAACTGACCGAACACCACGGCGCCCAGGGTGCTGCCGAGAGTGAAGTAGATAAGCCGCCGATCGCTGCGCAGGATAGTCACCGTCTGGCGGAAGTTGGGGAGCGCCGCCGGTGCGGCGGCGGTTGGCGCCGGGCGCTGTTCCCGGCCGCGCAAGCGCAGGCTCAGCGCCGCCACCGTCGCCAGCGCCAACCCGCCCGACAGATAAAACGGCAGCAGCGGGCTAAGCCCGGCCACCAGCACGCCGAGCGCAGAGCCGATCGCCCAGCCGACGTTGACCAACGTATAGTTGATAGAGAAAGCCTTGATGCGCTGCTCGACCGGCAGCCAGTCGGCGAAGCAGGCCTTGATGGTGATACTCAGCACCGAATAGCAGGTATGCAGGATCGCCAGCACCACGATGACGCCGCCGGGGCGCGGGATCCAGGGAATGGCGAAGAAGCTCAGCGCAAACAAGACAATCGACAGCAGGATCAGGCGGTTTTTGCTGAATTTGTCCACCAGATAGCCGCCGTACAGGCTGGCAAGGATGCCGAGGGTCAGGCTGACGCCCAGGATCACGCCCACGCTCTTCGGCAGCAGATGGAAATGCTCGGTGAGGTAGATGGTGATGAACGGCAGCGTCACGCCGCGGCCGATGGTCAACACCAGCGAACTGGCCAGCAGTACGTTGATCAGCGAGGGGAATCCCTTCATTCGAAGCCTGTTTATGCATACAGTTATGGGCGATGCAGATAACATAGCGTATTTTGGCGAGGACGGAAGGGGAAAGCCGATAATTAGGTTAAAAACAGAGGCTGCGTCGCCAGCCTCGTCAAAAACAGCACTATTTACCGTGTTCGGCCTGCAGCGTGGCGAACCACGGCTGGACGAAATCGCTGCTGCTGCCCCAGCCGGGGATGATCTTCGCCAGCCCGGCGACGTTGACCGGCCCCGGCTGCGCCAGCAGCAGCGCTTGCGGAATGACCGTCGCTTTGAACTGATAGCTGTCCGGCGTGCTTTCCCCGGCGATCTTGTTGGCCACCAGGCGCAGGTTGACTGCGCCGATAAGCTTCGGATCCACCGCCACGCTGACCTGCCACGGGCTGCCGGCCTCGCGCATCAGCTGCAAGTCCTGGTTGGAGATATCGATGCTGTACAGCTTGATTTCGGTGCGGCCGTTCTCTTTCAGCGCCTTGTAAGCGCCCTGGGTGAAGGCATCCCAGGTGCCCCAGATGGCGTCAATCTTGCCTTTCGGGTATTTCGCCAGCACCGCGCCCACCTTGTTGGCAGTATCGCCCTGCACGTCGGAGGAGACCGCGCCGATCGATTCCAGCTCGTGAATGCCCGGATGCTGTTTCAGCAGTTGCTGATAGGCGGCCTGGCGGCGTTCCATCGGCGGGAAGCCGGCCACCCAGAGTTTGATGATGTTGGCCTGGCCGTTGAAATCCTTCACCAGCTGGCCGAAGGAGGCGTTGGCCAGCGAAGCGTCGTCCTGCTGCGAGACGGTGACGCCGGGAACGCTGCCGCTGACGTCGGTATCGAAAGCCGCGACGGCGATGCCGGCCGCCGCGATGCGTTTGACCAGGTCGGTGGAATAGGGGGCTCGCCCCTGCGAGAGAATGATGCCGTCATATTTCTGGCTGATAGCCTGGTTGACGAAGTCCTGGAAGCGCGCGTCGTCGCCGTTGCTGAGGAAAGTGTCCACCTTGAAGCCAAGCTTGCGCCCTTCCTGAATGGCGCCCGCCAAGAATTGCGTGGTGTTGTCGTCGGAGCCGAGATTGCGGATCACCGCGATGCGCACCGGCCCCTGATGCTGAGCGATGGCGGCCGGCACGGCGGCGGTTTCCGCCGCCTGCAGCGGCAGGGCGGCCAGCAGGCTGAGGGCGAGCAGCGAAGTCTTGAGGTTTTTCATTATTATAGGCTCCAAAAAAGCAGGTTAACGATCCCGGTGAAGGTCTGTTATAGCAGTCTTTCTATCTGGACGTCTATTTGTTGTTGCTGAGCATCATAGCGGGATACGGCGGGCGAGGGAATCAGAGCGGTTATGACGTTTTCTTACTGTTTATAACCTTGGGTTTGAGGCATTAAAAAAGGGCCGAGCAAGCTCGACCCTTGATGTAACGCGCCGGCGCGGTTACTTGACCTGCATGCCTGGCTGCGCGCCGCTGTCCGGGCTCAGCAGGAAGATCTCTTTCCCGCCGGGGCCCGCCGCCATTACCATGCCTTCCGAAACGCCGAAGCGCATTTTGCGCGGCGCCAGGTTGGCGACCATGATGGTCAGGCGGCCTTCCAGCGCTTTCGGATCCGGGTAAGCGGAGCGAATGCCGGAGAAGATCTGGCGCGATTCGCCGCCCAGATCCAGTTGCAGTTTCAGCAGCTTGTCGGAGCCTTCGACAAAGTCGGCGCTCTTGATCAGGGCGATGCGCATGTCCACCTTGGCGAAGTCGTCGAAGGTGATGGTTTCCTGAATAGGATCATCGGCCAATGGACCGGTCAGCGGTTTGGCGGCGGCCATGTCTTCCTTCGAGGCGTTGACCATTTCGCTGACCTTGTCCAGATCGATGCGGTTGAACAGCGCTTTGAACGCGTTCACCTGATGACCCAGCAGCGGTTGCGGGATCGCGTCCCAGCTCAGCTCGGCGTTGAGGAACGCTTCGGCGCGTTCGGTCAGCGAAGGCAGCACCGGCTTCAGATAAGTCATCAGCACGCGGAACAGGTTGATGCCCATCGAGCAGATGGCCTGCAGATCGGCGTCGCGGCCTTCTTCCTTCGCCACCACCCAAGGTGCCTGCTCATCTACGTAACGGTTGGCCAGATCGGCCAGCGCCATGATTTCGCGGATCGCGCGGCTGAACTCGCGGCCGGCGTAAGCTTCGGCAATGCTCTGCGCCGCGTCAACGAAGGTCTGGTACAGTGCCGGATCGGCCAGGCTGTCGGCCAGCTTGCCGCCGAAGCGCTTGTTGATAAAGCCGGCGTTGCGCGACGCCAGGTTCACCACCTTGTTGACGATATCGGCGTTTACGCGCTGCACGAAGTCTTCCAGATTGAGATCGATGTCATCAATGCGCGAAGAGAGCTTGGCGGCGTAGTAATAGCGCAGGCAGTCGGCGTCCAGATGCTGCAGGTAGGTGCCGGCCTTGATGAAGGTGCCGCGCGACTTGGACATTTTGGCGCCGTTCACCGTCACGTAGCCGTGCACGAACAGGTTGGTCGGTTTGCGGAAGTTGCTGCCTTCCAGCATTGCCGGCCAGAACAGGCTGTGGAAGTAGACGATGTCCTTGCCGATAAAGTGATACAGCTCGGTGGTGGAGTCTTTGCGCCAGAACTCGTCGAAGTCCAGATCGCCGCGCTTGTCGCACAGGTTCTTGAAGGAGCCCATGTAGCCGATCGGCGCGTCCAGCCAGACGTAGAAGTATTTGCCCGGCGCATCCGGGATCTCGAAGCCGAAGTAAGGCGCATCGCGGGAGATGTCCCACTGCTGCAGGCCGGATTCGAACCACTCCTGCATTTTGTTCGCCACCTGCTCTTGCAGCGCGCCGGAGCGCGTCCACGCCTGCAGCATTTCGCTGAAGGCCGGCAGGTCGAAGAAGAAGTGCTCGGAGTCGCGCATCACCGGCGTCGCGCCGGAAACCACGGACTTCGGATCGATCAGCTCCGTCGGGCTGTAGGTGGCGCCACACACTTCACAGTTGTCGCCGTACTGATCCGGCGATTTGCATTTCGGGCAGGTGCCTTTCACGAAACGGTCCGGCAGGAACATGCCTTTCTCCGGATCGTACAGCTGAGAAATGGTGCGGTTCTTGATAAAACCGTTTTCTTTCAGGCGGCTGTAAATCAGGGTGGACAGCTCGCGGTTTTCATCGCTATGGGTCGAATGGTAGTTGTCATAGCTGATGCCAAAGCCGGCGAAATCCTGTTGGTGCTCCTGGCTCATCTCCGCGATCATTTCTTCCGGTTTCACGCCCAGCTGCTGCGCTTTCAGCATGATCGGCGTGCCGTGCGCGTCGTCCGCGCAGATGAAATGCACTTCGTGGCCGCGCATTCGTTGGTAACGCACCCAGATATCCGCCTGGATGTGCTCGAGCATGTGGCCGAGATGGATGGAACCATTTGCGTACGGTAGCGCGCACGTCACCAATAATTTTTTCGCGACTTGAGCCATAGTGAGAACTTGCTTTCTGTAATGAATAAAAGGGCCTTCGATGTTAACCGATCGCGCCCTTCGCTGCTAGGGCGGTTTCTTGCAGGTTATATGCGTCAGCGGCAGCGCAGTTCTGATATGCTTAGCCGGAAGCTACCCATTCAAAATCAAGGAGCCGGGATGAACGCAAAATCCCCTGAGCAGACCAACCCCGAAGTTCTGCGCGCCCTGGTGACCGGTGTACTGGCCGCCTTTGAACACCCGACGTTGAAAAACAACCTGACCGCATTGAAGGCCATTCATCACTGCGCGTTGCTGGACGATGTGCTGCATATCGAACTGACGATGCCGTTTGCCTGGCAGAGCGGTTTTGAGGCGCTGCAGGCGAGCGTCGGCCCCGAATTGCTGCGCGTGACCGGCGCTTCCGCCATCGACTGGAAGCTGAAACACGACATCACGACGCTGAAACGCGCCAACGGCCAGGCCGGCATCAAAGGCGTGCGCAACATCGTCGCCGTCAGCTCCGGCAAAGGCGGGGTGGGCAAATCCAGCACCGCCGTCAACCTGGCGCTGGCGCTGGCCGCCGAGGGTGCCAAGGTCGGCATTCTGGACGCCGACATTTACGGCCCGTCGATCCCCAACATGCTGGGCACCGAACATGAGCGGCCGACTTCGCCGGACGGTCAGCACATGGCGCCAATCATGGCGCACGGCCTGGCGACCAACTCCATCGGCTATCTGGTGACCGACGACAACGCCATGGTGTGGCGCGGCCCGATGGCCAGCAAGGCGCTGATGCAGCTGCTGCAGGATACGCTGTGGCCGGATCTGGATTATCTGGTGCTGGATATGCCGCCGGGCACCGGCGACATCCAGCTGACGCTGTCGCAGAATATTCCGGTAACCGGCGCGCTGGTGGTCACCACGCCGCAGGATATCGCCTTGCTGGATGCCGCCAAGGGCATCGTGATGTTCGAGAAAGTGCATGTGCCGGTGCTGGGCATCGTGGAGAACATGAGCGTGCATATCTGCAGCAACTGCGGCCACCATGAGCCGATCTTCGGCACCGGCGGCGCCGAGAAGCTGGTGCAGAAATACCACAGCCGTCTGCTGGGGCAGATGCCGCTGCATATTTCGCTGCGCGAAGACCTGGATCGCGGTACGCCGACGGTGATCAGCCGCCCGGACAGCGAATTCGCCGAGATGTATCGTCAACTGGCCGGCCGCGTGGCCGCGCAGATGTATTGGCAGGGCGAGGCGATCCCGACGGAGATCGCGTTCCGCGCGCTGTAATCTGCCTATCGCAATGCAAGAACCCGGCTCAAGCGCCGGGTTTTTTTATGGGATGCGGGTGGGGTTGTGCAAATCTGCCCGGGTATAAGGGCGTTCGATCTGCGCCAGCGTTTTGGCGATATGCTCCAGCAATCCCTGGGTGGGGGCCGGCTGCCGCTGCCCCATCAGCGCCAAGGGCAAGGCCAGCGCGATGGCGAAGTGCGGCCAGGAGAGATGCGGGCGCGCTTTGTTCCGCTGCAACCGCAGGAACAGTGCGCTGGCCAGGTAGCCTAAAATCAGCCCGCTGATCACCTCTGATACCGAATGCACGCGAATTTCCAGCCGCGACACGCCGATGGCGAAAGGCAATATCCATCCGGTCAGCAAAGCGATGCTGCGTATCGGGTGGGAAAAGCGGCCGGTCAACGTCCAGAGCAGTGGCGGCCAGATGCTGGCCGCGAGAGCTGAATGGCCGCTGAATCCGGTGAAATCATAGCGCTCGCTGCCGATGCCCCAGCCCATAAAGGCCAGTTTGGACAGGCAGACCACCCCGCCGGTGAATCCGAAGATCAGCGCCCACTGCCAACCCGCCGCGCGGGTGGCGGGAGATATGAGCAGCAATAAAAACAGAATCAGCGCGCAGGGCAGCAACAACATGCTGTCGCCGAAAAAAGTCAGAAAATACCAATCCAGCACATCAATCTCCGATGAAAGGGGGCGGGGAGCAAAAGTCAGCGCCGGGGAGTGTAACCCGTTACGGCGCGTTGCCCTAGCCGCGAGATTCTTAAAATGCCGCGTGCCCGTGGCGTGGCAGCCCGAATTCGCCCGCCGCCGCGCAATATACAGTGGCGCAATCCCCGGCGACTCCCTATAATTGTCGCGTTTTAGTTCCCCCCCTTCACAATACGAAATCAGGTCTTTAATTTTATGACTGACAATCCGCATCAGTGCGTCATTATTGGTATAGCTGGCGCATCTGCCTCCGGAAAAAGCCTTATTGCCAGCACGTTGTACCGCGAACTCCGCGAGCAGGTCGGCGATGAGCACATCGGCGTTATTCCAGAAGACAGTTACTATAAAGACCAGACTCACCTGACCATGGAAGAACGGGTCAAAACCAACTATGACCACCCGAGCGCCATGGATCACAACCTGCTGTTCCAGCATCTGCAAATGCTGAAGGCCGGCAAGGCGATCGAACTGCCGCTGTACAGCTACACCGAACACACGCGCAAGAAAGAAACCGTCCATCTCGAACCTAAAAAAGTGATTATTCTGGAAGGGATCTTGCTGCTGACGGATATCCGCCTGCGCCAGGAGATGAACTTCTCGATCTTTGTCGACACGCCGCTCGATATCTGCCTGATGCGTCGCATGAAGCGCGACGTCAATGAGCGCGGCCGCTCGATGGATTCGGTGATGGCGCAATACCAGAAAACCGTGCGCCCGATGTTCCTGCAGTTTATCGAACCTTCCAAACAATACGCCGATATCATCGTCCCGCGCGGCGGCAAAAACCGCATCGCGATCGATATTCTGAAAGCCAAAATCAGCCAATTCTTTGAATAATGCCGCTTACATGGCCGGAAATGCGCATTTCCGGCCGGCGGCCAACTATTTGCACCCCGGCGTAGACCTTTCGCCCGTTGTGTGGCAATTTTTGTTTAGTTACGCGTTTTGATGGAGAAGAAAGACATGAGACTGTGCGACCGCGATATAGAAGCCTGGCTGGATAGCGAGAAACTGGTGATTTCCCCGCGCCCGCCGCTCGAACGCATCAACGGGGCCACAGTAGATGTCCGTTTGGGCAATCAGTTCCGCGTGTTCCGCGGCCATACCGCGCCTTTTATCGATCTTAGCGGGCCGAAAGACGAAGTCAGCGCCGCGCTGGATCGCGTGATGAGCGACGAGATTGTCCTGCCGGAAGGCGAGGCGTTCTTCCTTCATCCCGGTGAACTGGCCCTGGCGGTGACCTTCGAATCCGTGACGCTGCCGAACGATCTCGTGGGCTGGCTCGACGGCCGCTCTTCTCTGGCGCGTCTGGGGCTGATGGTGCACGTGACCGCGCACCGTATCGATCCGGGCTGGCACGGGCGCATCGTGCTGGAGTTTTACAACTCCGGCAAGCTGCCGCTGGCGCTGCGGCCGGGGATGCTGATTGGTGCCTTAAGCTTTGAGCCGTTGTCCGGCCCCGCGGCCCGGCCATACAACAGCCGGCAGGACGCAAAATATCGCGATCAGCAGGGCGCAGTAGCCAGTCGAATCGACAAGGACTAACGGCGCGGGATGCACCGTCGGTGTGGCGCTGACAAGAGGGTGGCATGAGAAGATTACTGACGACATTGGCGATTTTACTGGTGGTCGTGGTGGCGGGGATGTCCGCGCTGGTACTGCTGGTCAATCCGAATGATTTTCGCGGTTACATGGTCAAAAAGGTCGAGCAGAAGAGCGGCTACCAGCTGACGCTCGAAGGCGATCTGCGTTGGCATATCTGGCCGCAGCTCAGCATTTTGGCCGGGCGCATGACGCTGACCGCGCCGGGCGCCAAGGCGCCGGTGGTGAGCGCGGAAAACATGCGTCTTGACGTCAAACTGTTGCCGCTGCTGTCGCATCAGCTGTTTGTGAAACAGGTGATGTTGAAAAACGCCGTCATTCGCCTCACGCCCGACAGTGAAGAGCTCTCGCAAGTGGACGCCCCGATTGCGCCGGCCGGCAGCGGCGCTGATGCGGCAGACGCGGCCTGGAAATTCGATATCGATAACCTGCGCGTCGTGGACAGCCTGTTGATTTGGCAGCGCGCCGACAACGAGCAAATCAATGTCCGGGACATCAATCTTACCCTGCAGCAAACGGAGAAACGGCAGGCGCGGCTGGACATCTCCAGTCGGGTCAACCGCGATCAGCGCGACCTGGCCTTCAGCATGGCGGCCGATATCGATCTGCAGCAGTTCCCGCACCAGATCGGTGCCAAGGTGACCCAGTTCAATTACCAATTGTCGGGGGCGGATATTCCGAACGGCGGTATTCAAGGCGAGGGCAATGCTCAGGTGGTCTATCAGCAGACGCCGGCGCAAATTGCCGTCAGCCAGCTGAACGTCAGTGCCAATAACAGTCAGTTGACCGGCGATATCAGCGCCAGCCTGGGGGCGGTGCCCGGCTATGTGGTGAACCTGAATTCGGCTAATCTCGATCTCGACGCGCTTTCCGGTTGGCAATCCAGCACCAATACCGCCGAGCAGCCCGCCGTGACCGCCGCGCCGGTGATCGCCAGCCAGGTTGACGATCGGCAGCAGAACCTGGAAGCGCTGCGCGATTTCAATGCACAGCTGAATCTGCAGGCGGCGCAGTTGACCTACCGCGGTATGAACGTTACCCAGTTAGCCGTCGCGGCGGATAATCAACGCGGCCTGTTGACGCTGCATAAACTTGCCGGGCAATTGGCCGGCGGTGATTTCTCTTTGCCGGGATCGCTCGACGCACGCGGCAATAAACCGGTGATAAACGTGCAGCCGACCCTGAACCAGGTTGAGCTCGGCACGGTGCTCAAAGCCTTCGACATGCCGCAGATGCTGACCGGCAAATTCAGCATGAAAGGGGATTTGACCGGCGATCGCCTTTCTTCACAGTCATTTGAGCACCGTTGGCGCGGTACGGCGCAGCTGGCGATGCAGGATGCGCAGTTGCACGGCCTGAATATTCAGCAATTGATCCAACAGGCGGTGGCGCGCAACGATAACAGCGTGCGCGGGCAAGACAGCTATCAGCGCTATACCGAAGTCAAAAGCGTCTCGGCGCGGGCCAGCCTGAGCCAGGGCACTGTCAAGCTCAGCAGCCTGACGGCGGATTCGCCTTTGCTGGCGCTGACCGGCGCCGGCAGTATCGATATGCCGGCAAAACAGTGCGATATGGCGCTTAACGTGCGCGTTACAGGCGGCTGGCAAGGGCGCGGCGAACTGATCGAGCAACTGCAAAAAACGTCGATCCCGCTGCGGGTTTACGGGCCGTGGCAACGGCTGAATTACCAACTGCAGGTCGATCAGGTGCTGCGTAAAACGCTGCAGGATCGGGCTAAAGATGCGCTGAACAAATGGGCTGAAAAGAACAAGGATTCGCGCGAAGGCCAGGATCTGAAGAAGCTGCTCGACAAGCTGTAATCCCTTCTGACGCGGGCCGTTTTACGGCTCGCGTCAATATCGGCGTTTCCCGCGATAATTTCCCTCCGTTACCTTGATGAAGGTCATGAAGACTCACGCTCGATTTGTGCAGAGTAAGAGCATATTTTGCTATGACTATGCGCCTGAGCGCGAAAACATAACGAGTTGAGGAAACATGATAGAGCTTCTTATTGGCGCGGCGGTGGCGGCGGGCGTGGGCCGTTACATCATCAAAGGATATTCCGCCACCGGTGTCTTGATGGTGGGCGGGTTACTGCTGCTTGGCATCAGCGCCCTGATGGGGAAAACGCTGTTGCCGTCCGGCGCCGCGTCTACCGGCTGGCGCGCGACCGATATTATCGAATACGTCAAGATCTTGCTGATGAGCCGCGGCGGCGATCTGGGCATGATGATCATGATGCTGTGCGGTTTCGCCGCCTACATGACGCATATCGGCGCCAACGACGTGGTCGTCAAGCTGGCCTCGCGCCCGTTGCAGATGATCAACTCGCCTTATCTGCTGATGGTGGCGGCCTATTTTGTCGCTTGCCTGATGTCATTGGCGGTCTCTTCCGCCACTGGTCTCGGCGTATTGCTGATGGCGACGCTGTTCCCATTGATGGTGAACGTTGGCATCAGCCGCGGGGCGGCGGCGGCCATTTGCGCTTCGCCGGCGGCGATTATCCTGGCGCCGACCTCCGGCGACGTGGTGCTGGCGGCCAAGGCGGCGGAGATGCCGCTGGTGGACTTCGCGTTCAAAACCACGCTGCCTATCTCGATTGCCGCCATCGTCTGCATGGCCGTGGCGCACTTTTTCTGGCAGCGTTATCTCGACAGGAAGAGTGATGAACAGCATCACATCGTGGACGTCAGCGAAATCAAAACGCATGCGCCGGGGTTCTACGCGATACTGCCGTTTACGCCGATCCTCGGCGTGCTGCTCTTCGACGGCAAATGGGGGCCGGAGCTGCACATCATTACCGTGCTGGTAGGGTGCATACTGTTGGCGGCCGCGATCGAGTTCGTGCGCAGCTTCAGCGCCAAACAGGTATTCAGCGGCCTGGAAGTGGCGTATCGCGGCATGGCGGACGCATTCGCCAGCGTGGTGATGCTGTTGGTGGCCGCGGGCGTCTTCGCGCAGGGGTTGAGCACCGTCGGCTTTATCAGCGGATTGATCGGGTTGGCGCAGTCGTTCGGCACCGGCGGTTTGATCATGATGCTGGTGTTGGTGGTGATTACCATGCTGGCGGCCATGACCACCGGCTCCGGCAATGCGCCGTTCTATGCGTTTGTCGAACTGATCCCGAAACTGGCGGCGCAGATGGGCGTGAATCCGGCCTACCTGGTGATCCCGATGCTGCAGGCGTCTAATCTCGGCCGCACGCTGTCGCCGGTCTCCGGTGTGGTGGTGGCGGTCTCCGGCATGGCGAAAATCTCGCCGTTCGACGTGGTGAAGCGCACTTCGGTGCCGGTGATTGTCGGGCTGGTGGTGGTGATCGTGGCGACGGAGCTGCTGGTTCCCCAGTAACATTGAGGCCGGGCAATGCCCGGCCTCAATGTTAAACCTCGTAGTCCTCCGCTGGGAGAGGCGGGGTGATCTTCACTTTAAGGATGCGGTGGCTGTTGACCTCCAACGGCTCGAACAGGTAGTCACCGATCCTGATTTGTTCGCCTTCTTGCGGCACGCGCTGGCTGTGTTCCATCAATAGCCCCGCCAGCGTGTGGTATTCGCGCTTTTCTTCCAGCGGCATCGGCAAGTACAACACCAGATCTTCCAGCGGCATATAGCCGTTGGCGATCCAGCTGCCGTCCTCGTTTTGCTGAATGTCGTGGCGTGCGTCCACCTCTTCGCCGGCCTCCGGCAGGTTGCCGGCGATGGTTTCCATCACGTCCGTCAGGGTGACGACGCCTTCGACGGAGCCGAACTCATCGACCACAAAGGCAAAGTGCGTCTGCGCCTGGCGGAATTGTTCCAGGGCGCTTAACAGCGTGAGCTGTTCCGGGAAGATCAACGGTTGGCGTATCAGCGCACGTAGATCCAGCGGCGCTTGCGCCAGCTGCTGTTTGAGGACGTCGATGGTGTGGATCACGCCCAGCGGCTCATCGCTGGCGCTGCTTTCCACCACCACGATGCGCGTGTGCTGATTACGCTCCAACAACTGCGTCAGCTTTTCCTGCGGATCGTTCAGCTCAAGGTATTCGACGTCGTGACGCGAGGTCATGATGCTGCTGACGGTGCGCTGCGCCATGCCCAGCACGCGTTCGATCATGCGCCGCTCTTGCTGGTTGAAGATCTCGCCGTTTTCGCTGTCGCTGTCCGCCAGTAGGTTGGCGGAATGGCTGTCGACCTCCGCTTCTTCATGTTTGCCGCTCAGCATGCGCAGCACAGCCTCGGCGGTACGTTCGCGCAGTGGCCGCACCTTTGACAGGAAACGACGGCGGTTGAACTGCGCCAGTTGGTTCAATGCCTCGATCATTACCGAGAAGCCGATCGCCGCGTAGAGATAGCCTTTCGGAATGTGGTAGCCGAAGCCCTCCGCCACCAGGCTGAAACCGATCATCAGCAGGAAGCTCAGGCACAGGATAACAATAGTCGGGTGAGCGTTGACGAAACGCGTCAGCGGCTTGCTGGCCAGCAGCATCAGGCCGATGGCGATACAGACCGCGATCATCATCACCGCCAGGTGATCGACCATCCCAACGGCGGTGATCACCGAGTCGAGCGAGAAAACGGCGTCCAGCACCACGATCTGCGCCACCACGGGCCAGAAACGCGCGCCTTTGCGTGCGCCGTGCTGCTCTTCATCCTTACCTTCCAGCCGCTCGTTCAGCTCCATGGTGGCCTTGAACAGCAGGAATATCCCGCCGACCAGCATGATCAGATCGCGGCCGCTGAAGGGGTGCTCCGCAACGATGAACATCGGTTTGGTCAGCGTCGCCAGCCACGAGATGGAGGCGAGCAGCGCCAGACGCATGACCAGCGCCAGCAACAGACCGACGACACGGGCCTTATCTCTTTGTTGTTTTGGTAGTTTGTCCGCCAGAATGGCGATGAAGACAAGGTTGTCTATACCCAGCACGATTTCCAGCACGACCAACGTGGCCAGGCCGGCCCAAATTGTTGGATCAGCGATCCATTCCATACGCCCAATTTCACCTGTAAGTTCTACGGCTTATGCCGCTCGGGAATGATGGGCGTTGAGGCGGCAAAATTCAACTTTAATCGGGAGGACGTGGATCAGAATAGGAGGATTGCCGCAAACATCGATCGGCGCCGAGTGGCCAACGGAGCCAGGGGCCGGAGGGCGCAAATATCTACCGGGATGTATGCGCTCAGAAAAGAAACGCCTTATTAAATTTATTTAAATCAAAACATTAAAACAATTTTCCTTGACTATGATTCTTATCGGTATAAGGCATGAGTAGTCTTATTCTGAAAACGGCTGGCTGGGGGGATCTAAGGCTTGTATCACTTAGACATTAGTATAAGAATCTTAGTCATATAACGGCAGTAACTAGCATTGTTTGGTTATAAAGGCACCGGTTTTTTTACTTTTTTGTGAACGGCATGGCAGTTCAAACGAAGAATGAGAGCCGTTTTGCATAAAAATTGTTTGGCTCATGCAATGACGTGGTGGATACGTCATAACAGTACTTTGGTAGCTGCAAGCCAAGGGCGGTAGCGTGCCCGATTGAATCCCTTTGTTCACGCTGCGCAGGTGAATGCAGCGCTACGATGAATTGGAATGAAAATGCAAACAAGACTCAAGGCAGTGATCCCCGTTGCGGGGTTGGGAACCCGTATGTTGCCGGCGACCAAGGCGATTCCTAAAGAAATGTTGCCCGTGGTCGATAAGCCCTTAATCCAGTACATTGTTGCTGAATGCGTGGCGGCGGGGATTAAAGATATCGTATTGGTTACGCACTCATCGAAAAACGCGATTGAAAACCATTTTGACACTTCGTTTGAGTTGGAGGCCATGCTCGAAGCGCGTGTGAAACGCCAGCTCCTGAGTGAAGTGCAAAGTATTTGCCCGCCGGACGTTACCGTGATGCAGGTGCGTCAGGGACAGGCGAAAGGGTTGGGGCATGCGGTGCTGTGCGCCAAGCCAATGGTGGGTGATTCTCCTTTCGTTGTGCTGTTGCCCGATGTTTTATTGGATGATTCTACGGCGGATTTGCGTAAGGAAAATCTGGCTAAAATGATCCAGCGTTTTGGTGATACGGGTTACAGCCAAATCATGGTTGAACCGGTGCCGGAACAAGATGTGTCCAAATACGGTGTGGTAGATTGCGCTGGCGCGACGATCGCGGCAGGAGAAAGCGCGCCGATGACGGCGGTGGTTGAGAAGCCGGCCCGCGAGGATGCGCCTTCCAATCTGGCCGTCGTCGGCCGATATGTGCTTGCCGCCGATATTTGGCCGTTACTTGAGAAAACCCCTCCCGGCGCGGGCGATGAGATTCAACTGACCGATGCGATTGCGATGTTGATGGATGAGCAAACGGTGGAAGCATTCCATATGAGCGGCAAGTCCCACGATTGCGGCGACAAGTTTGGCTATATGAAGGCGTTTGTGCAGTATGGTCTGCGTCACGGTACGGAAGGTGAGAATTTCAGCCGCTGGTTGAAGCAGACGTTAGGAAAGTAACAGGTTGTCGCCACCGCGGCTGAAAGCGATCACGAGATTGAATGAGGTCTACCATGACGAAGTTGAAAGCGGTTATTCCCGTTGCCGGATTGGGCATGCGTATGCTGCCGGCGACCAAAGCGATTCCGAAAGAGATGTTGCCAATCGTTGATAAGCCGTTGATTCAATACATTGTCAACGAATGCGTCGCGGCGGGGATTAAAGAGATCATCCTGGTGACGCATTCTTCCAAGAACGCCATTGAAAACCATTTCGATACCTCATTCGAGCTGGAGGCGATGTTGGAGGCGCGCGTGAAACGGCAATTGCTGGATGAGGTGCAGTCGATAACGCCAAAAGGCGTGACGCTGATGCACATTCGCCAAGGGCAGCCTAAAGGACTGGGGCATGCCGTTCTCTGCGCTAAGCCGTTGGTCGGTGATTCTCCTTTTGTCGTGCTGTTGCCGGACATCTTGCTGGATGACGCGAAAGCCGATTTGAAGAAAGACAACCTGCCACACATGATTGCGCGCTTTGAGCAGACCGGTCTGAGCCAGGTTTTGGTGCAAAAGGCAGACGAACACGTACTGCACGATTATTCCGTGGTGGAGTGTGAGGCCAGCAGCCTGGCTCCTGGCGAAAGTGCTCGTATCACATCAATTATCGAAAAACCGGCGCCGGAAACCAAGTTGGAATCCAACTACTCGGCGGTGGGGCGCTATGTCTTGTCTGCAGATATTTGGCCGCTGCTGGAGACCACGGAACCGGGAGCCTGGGGGCGCATTCAACTGACCGATGCGATAGCAGAATTGTTGAAACGCAAACCGGTAGAGGCGACAGAGCTGGTGGGGGAATCGTTCAACTGCGGCGAAAAACTGGGTTACCTGCGCGCTTTTGTCACTTATGGCTTGCGTCACCCGACCCAAGGCAAAGCGTTCCGCGAGTGGGCTGAACGGCTGTCGCTTTGAGTAAAACTTATCGCTTCTCTCGATGAGGGCCGTTGCCATCATGGCGGGAGTAGCTAGAATAGTTGTTGAATTTTGGGGAATTTCACTGTTCCAATTTTTATTTTAGTATACATTCTACTGCGAGTAGCCAAGTTGCTATGGCGAGAGAATTTTATGCGTATGGCCGTCTGATTCTGACAAGTCGCTGTTATTTTTAAAAAATTAAAGCTTTAAACTTGCCTCCGCACTGATTTTTACCGGTGCCGGGCATTTCAGTTTATTTACCTCGCTCATAATAGCTTTGCTCTTATCAACGGCAGATAAACGTTCTTGATAATTGCAAACAGAGCTCATGTTTTGAGACGGCACAGCAAGCGACAGACAGTTTGATAAGGTTACAGAGACGCTGCCACGGTTGGCGCGCATAGTAGCTTTGCAGATACATTTACCTGAAAGTGATGATAATTTGATGGCAAAACGACAATTGAAAGTGATATCGCTATTGATATCGATCAGCGTAATCAGTGGATGCACCGTGTTTCCTGGAACCCATTTATCGACCAGCGGAAAAGAAGTCGTAAAACAAGAAGATGCTGACTTCGATATCGATAAGATGGTTAACATTTACCCGATGACACCGAAGTTGTTGGACTCGATGCGTCCGACAAAGGTGGTTGCTCAGCCGAATGCGCAGTTGGACGCATCGCTACGCACGTATGAATACCGGATCGGGGTAGGTGACGTCCTTAATGTCACCGTTTGGGACCATCCAGAATTGACCACGCCTGCGGGCCAATACCGCAGCGCCAGCGACACAGGCAACTGGGTACACTCCGACGGCACGATTTTCTATCCTTATATCGGTAAGGTTAACGTGGTGGGTAAAACCGTTACCCAAATTCGCGATCAGATCGCCTCCCGTTTGGCTCAGTACATCGAAAGCCCGCAGGTTGACGTTAATATCGCCGCTTTCCGCTCGCAAAAAGCTTACGTGACGGGCGAAGTTACCAAATCCGGGCAGCAGCCTATCACCAACGTACCTTTGACGGTGATGGATGCGATCAACGCCGCCGGCGGGCTGACGGAGAATGCCGACTGGCGCAACATCATCCTGACCCACAACGGCAAAGAACAGCGTCTTTCATTGCAGCAATTGATGCAGAATGGGGATTTGACTCAGAACCATCTGCTCTATCCTGGGGATATTCTGTATATTCCGCGCAACGACGATCTTAAAGTGTTCGTCATGGGTGAAGTTAAAACCCCATCGACGCTAAAAATGGATCGCAGCGGCATGACGCTGACGGAAGCGCTGGGCAATTCTCAGGGGATAAGCCAAGCTGCGGCAGATGCGACCGGTGTCTTCGTTATCCGCCCACTGCACGGAACACAGGGCGACAAACTGGCTAATATTTATCAGCTCAACATGTCCGATGCGACAGCATTGGTGATGGGGGCTGAATTCCATCTGCAACCGTATGACATTGTTTACGTGACGGCAGCGCCTATCGCGCGTTGGAACCGCCTGATCGTTCAGCTGGCACCAACCATCGATAGCTTCAACAATCTCACGGAAGGCTCACTGCGTATCCGTAATTGGCCGTAGTAGGGAGGCTAGCCATGTTTGATTCTATCTTGGTTGTCTGCGTAGGTAATATTTGCCGCTCCCCTACGGGGGAGCGGCTCTTGAAGCAGCATCTGCCGGACAAAGAGATCGCTTCCGCAGGCATCGGTGCCTTGGTTGGCAAAACCGCGGATAAGAGCGCTATTTCCATTGCGGAAAAACATCAGCTGTCGTTAGAAGGGCATGAAGCCAGGCAGTTGACGAAAGAAATGTGCCGGGAATATTCATTAATTCTGGTTATGGAGAAAGGGCATATTGATGCTGTTTGCCGCTTGGCGCCGGAGGTCAGAGGCAAAACCATGCTTTTCGCCCATTGGTTGGGGCAGAAAGAAATTCCCGATCCTTACAGAAAGAGCGCCGAAGCGTTTGAGTTTGTTTACCGCCTTCTTGATGATGCAGCCCAAAAATGGGCCCAGGCATTAAATCGTTAACCAGAGATTACAATGACTGATAATACGAAACCAGGCTTATCAACAGCCAATAATCATGATGAGATTGATCTAAGTCGCTTGCTGGGAACTTTAATTGATCACCGCTGGCTCATCATCGGGATTACAGCGTTATTCTCTGTTGCCGGTATCATTTATTCCCTGTTCGCCACGCCTATATATCAAGCTGACGCCATGGTTCAGGTTGAGCAAAACGTCGGGAACTCGTTGGTCAACGACCTATCTCAAATGTTGCCTAACAGTCAGCCGGGTTCTTCCACGGAGATTGAACTGATCAAGTCACGCATGGTGACGGGTAAGACTGTCGATGATCTGAATCTTGAAACGGTGGTGCAGCAGAAGTACTTCCCGATTTTTGGCCGCGGCTGGGCTCGTTTGACGGGTAGCGAACCTGCCAAAATTGCGCTGTCCCGTCTCAATGTGCCTGCCAACTCTGACGATGTTGAGCTGGAATTGACCGTGATTGATGCCCAGCAATATGTGCTGAGCAACAACGGCACCGAGATTATCAAGGGGAAGGTTGGCGCGCTGGAGAGTGGCCATGGGATTTCTTTGCTGGTTAGCGAAATTTCGGCGGAGCCAGGCACTGTCTTTGAAATCGCCAAGTTGCCGCGTTTGGTGGCGACCAACAATCTGCTGGATGCTTTGACGGTTGAAGACAAAGGTAAAGACACCGGCGTGCTGGCGTTGAGCCTGGTCGGGGATGATCCTGTCTTGGTGCGAAACATTCTTGACAGCATCAGCAAAAATTACCTGTTGCAGAACGTCGAACGTAAATCGGAAGAGGCGGCTAAAAGTCTGGACTTCCTGAAAGATCAGTTGCCTGAAGTTCGTAGTTCTTTGGATAGTGCCGAAGATAAACTCAACCGTTTCCGTCAGGCGAATGATTCTGTCGATTTGTCCCTTGAAGCGAAGTCTGTTTTGGACACGATTGTGGGGGTTGAGGCTCAACTGAACGAGCTGACGTTCAAAGAGGCGGAAATTTCCAAGCTTTATACCAAAGAGCACCCGGCTTATCGTGCGTTGATGGAAAAACGCGCCACGTTGCAACAAGAAAAAGATAAGCTGAACAAGCGCGTTAGCGTTATGCCGAAGACCCAGCAGGAAATCTTGCGTTTGACCCGTGATGTACAGGCAGGGCAAGAGATCTACATGCAGTTACTGAATAAACAGCAAGAACTGGGCATCACCAAGGCAAGCACAGTCGGTAACGTACGTATTGTGGATCCTGCCGTTACGCAGCCTCGTCCGGTTAAACCGCAAAAAACCATTATCGTTTTGATAGTCACGTTGTTAGGCGGTCTATTCTCCACCGGTTTCGTTTTGCTTAAAACCATGCTGCATCGCGGCATCGAAAGTCCGGAACAGTTGGAACAGCAGGGGATCAACGTTTACGCGAGTATTCCGCTGTCCGAATGGCAGCAAAAGAGCGACCGCGAGACCATGCTGTCCGGCAAGCGCAGCAGTAACAGGAGTTACACCCTACTTGCCGTGGGCAACCCGGCGGACTTGGCGATTGAAGCCGTCAGAAGCTTGCGTACCAGTCTGCATTTTGCCTCGCTGGAAGCCAAAAATAACGTTCTGATGATTTCCGGTGCCAGCCCAAGCATCGGTAAAACGTTTGTCAGCATTAACCTGGCGGCGGTGATCGCCCAGGCGGGTCAGCGCATTTTGGTCGTTGACGCCGATATGCGCAAAGGTTATGCCCACTCGTTGTTGAACTGTGAATTGGGATTGGGGTTGTCTGACGTGTTGTCCGGCCAGGCGTCGGCGCAGCAAGCGATCAAGCAAACATCGATCGAGAATCTCAGCTTTATCTCGCGCGGCAAGATTCCTCCGAACCCATCGGAGTTGTTGATGCACAACCGCCTGACAGAGTTCCTGGAGTGGGCGGGCAAAGAGTATGACATCGTGTTGGTCGATACCCCACCGATCCTGGCGGTAACGGATGCCGCTATTGTGGCGCGCAATGTCGGCACGACGCTGTTGGTTGCACGTTACGGCGTGAACTCGCTGAAAGAGATTGAGGTGAGTATTCGTCGCTTCGAACAAAACGGCATGGAAATTAAAGGTATTATCCTTAACGCCGTTGAAAATAAATCGGGTAGCGCCTACGGCTACTACGCTTACGAATATAAATAAACTCCCTTCTATGTAAAAGCTCCTCATTATGAGGAGCTTTCTGATTCATTCAAAAGTAATGCATAAAATCCAATTTCGGAGAGAATAAATGAGTAATCTTGCAATTATTCCGGCAAGGGGTGGGTCGAAAGGTATTCCCAAAAAAAATATTAAAGAAATTGCAGGTAAACCATTAATCGCTTGGAGCATAGAGCAGGCATTAAATTCTTCGAGTATTGATCGTGTTATTGTTTCTACAGATTGTGAAGATATCGCTGCCGTAGCCAGAGAATATGGCGCGGAAGTCCCGTTCATGCGTCCGGCCCATCTGGCGAACGATACCGCTGCGACTGAGCCCGCGCTTTTGCATACGCTGGAGTGGTTGGCTGAACATGAGAGTTACCACCCTGAGTATACCGTCCTGTTGCAGGCTACTTCTCCTGTTCGCAAAGATGATGCGATTGATTCTGCAATCAGAAAGATTATTGAAAAGAAAGCCGATTCACTGCTGAGCGTATGTGAGTTTTGGCATTTCTTGTGGGAAAATGAAGATAATCCGAAAGCCTATTACGACTACTTAAACCGTCCGCGTCGGCAAGATATTAAGCCTGAAAATATCAAACTTAAAGAAAATGGTTCAATTTACGTTACGAAAAGCGAAATTCTCCTCAGTACCGGTAATCGTCTTGGTGGCAAAGTTGTAGCGCATAAGATGTCGGAAGAGGAAAGCTTTGAAATTGACACCATGCTGGACTGGGCGGTTGTTGAAGTAATTTTGAAAAATTGGAGTGGGAGATAATTTATGTTAATTCAGAAAAAAATATCTGACTTTTTAGTGTTTGAAACCGAATCAATCATTAAAGCCTTAGAAAAAATCAACTCGAATAAAAAGCGCATTATTTTTGTTGTCACTGAAGACGGCAAGCTGTGCGGCTCTTTCTCAGACGGTGATTTCCGTCGTTGGATCACTAACGGCGACTTCGATCTGAGCCGCGAAATGTCGGAAGTGATGAATCAGAACGTCCGCTATAAAAAAGTGGATGCGCCACGCAATGAGATTGAATCGCTGTTTTCGAATGGCGTTGACGTTCTGCCGCTGGTTGATGATTATCGTCGTTTGGTCGCCGTTGCGCTGCAAAGCGAAAAAGGCCTGACGATTGGCAAACACACTATCACGGAAACCTCGCCGACTTACATTATTGCTGAAATTGGCAACAACCATAATGGCGATATTAAGCTGGCTAAGCATCTGGTTGACCTGGCGGTTGACGCGGGCGCCGATTGCGTCAAGTTCCAAATGCGCGATCTGAGCTCTTTGTATAAGGGCGGCAACGATAAAGACAAATCCGCCGATCTTGGCGCACAGTACACGCTGGATCTGCTGAGAAAATTCCAGCTCAGCAATGAAGAACTGATTGAAGTGTTCGATTATTGCAAGGAGAAGGGGCTGACCCCGCTGTGTACTCCTTGGGATCTGAAGAGCCTGGAAGTGTTGGAAAACTACGGCATGGAAGGTTATAAGGTCGCTTCCGCTGACTTCACTAACCACGAAATGTTGGCCGCGTTGGCCGCTACGGGCAAACCGCTGATTTGTTCTACCGGTATGTGCAGCGAAGCAGAAATCAAAAGCTCGGTAGACTTCTTGAAATCGAAAGGTGCCGAGTTTGTGATCCTGCATTGCAATTCTACGTATCCGACGCCGTTCAAAGACGTCAACCTGGCCTATATCAAACGTCTGCAGCAGGTGACGGGCTGCTTGGTCGGCTATTCTGGCCATGAGCGTGGCATTTCAGTGCCGATCGCCGTGACCGCGCTGGGCGCAAGAGTGATCGAAAAACACTTCACCATCGACAAATCCATGGAAGGCAACGACCACAAGGTGTCGTTGTTACCCCCTGAGTTCAAAGAGATGGTCGTACGTATCCGCGAAGTTGAAGAGTCCATGGGCAACGCCGGCGAACGTACTATCACCCAAGGGGAAATGATCAACCGCGAAACTCTGGCAAAAAGTTTGATTATCAATCGCGATCTGAAAAAAGGTGAAATCATCACTCGCGAGATGGTTGAAGTGAAGAGTCCGGGGCAGGGTCTGCAGCCTCTTTATCTGGAGCAATTGGTCGGTAAGAAAGCCAATCGTGACCACGAAAAAGGCGGATATTTCTATGAGTCGGATCTAAATGATGTGGCGATAGAAGCCAAGGACTATGATTTCAATCGTCCGTTCGGCATTCCAGTGCGCTACCACGATTACGGCAAGTTGAAGAATAAATCCAATCTGGACTTCGTCGAGTTCCATCTGAGCTATCAGGATATGGAACTCGATTTGACAGAATTCTTCTCCGGCGCTGAAAATATCGGTTTTGCGGTACATAGCCCCGAGCTGTTCGCCAACGATCATATTTTGGATCTGGCGACGGATGATCCCGTTTATCTTGCTCATTCGATCAAACAGCTGCAGCGTGTCTGCGATGTGACTCGCGCGTTGAAGCAATATTTCCCGAAAACTGAGCGTCCGGTCATCGTGGTGAATGCAGGCGGTTTCAATACCACCGGTTTCTTGCCAAAAGAATCACGCCAGGCGATGTACGAACGCATTGGCGCCGCTCTGGGTGAAATCAATCAAGAAGGTGTTGAAATCATCATCCAGACGATGCCTCCGTTCCCATGGCACTTTGGTGGTCAAAGCTACCATAACCTGTTTGTCGATCCGGACGAGATTAAAGCGTTCTGTGAGAAATACGGCTACCGCATCTGCTATGACACGTCGCATTCCATGATGGCTTGTAATTACTACCAATGGGATCTTCATGAGTTTACCCAAAAGGTCGGCCCTTACACCGCACATATGCATATTGTTGATGCTTTGGGAGTGGATGGTGAAGGGGTACAGATCGGTAAAGGCGATGTGAACTTTGACGAGCTGGCTGATGATCTGCGGCGTCATGCGCCGGGAGCGCAGTTTATTCCTGAAGTGTGGCAGGGACACAAAAACCAAGGGGAAGGGTTCTGGCATGCGCTTAACTTCCTGGAAAAGTATCTGTAAATGAGTAAAGCCATTATGGGGGCTGCGGCCTTGTCGGTAGGGGATATTCTCGGCAAGGTCATCGGCTTCATCATATTGCCTTATTTGACAGCACACCTAGGCGCGTCGGGGTACGGCGCGCTGACTCTTTATTTGTCCGTTATTCAGATCTTGATCATTTTCATTTCGTTCAGTGGTCAAGGTCTGTTGCCGGTCAAATACATGCAGGAGGGGGAAGGGAGCTCCCTGGTGTTCCGCAGAGATAACATCGCCTTGGCTTTCGCGTCGAGCGCGCTACTGGTGGCTATATTCTACATTGTCACACTGGTCGCCAAGATCTCTGTTTCTTTCAGCGACGGTTTTCTGGTTGTTTTGGCATCTCTGGCGCAGGCGCTGAACTTTATCAATTTATCGCATTTGCGCATTAGTCAGACCTATAAAGTTGCCGCTATCGGCCAATTTTTGCTTTCCGCATTCAACGTTTTATTCACTATCGCTCTTTTTGAAATGATAGCGTCGACGCCAGGACAACGTTTGATAGCGATCGCGGCATCATTTTTCAGCATTCAGCTGGCCTACGAGTTCTTTGTTTACAGAAAAATAGCGGTTGAACGCAGCGTGCTCCAACCGTTGCGTAAGCGTTATAAGGAAATCATTAGCTACGGGGTATCCCTATTGCCACATCATGGCAGTTATTGGATTAAATCCTCGGTGGATAGATTCTTCATAGCGCATTACATGAGTACGGCGGTAGTCGGGGTTTATGGCTTGGCGTTTCAGCTAACCTCTATCGTTATGCTCTTTTTCGGCGTAATCAACCAGGCGTTCCAACCTTTCATTTATCGCAAGCTTAAAGCGAACGATTTTAGAGGAGTCGAGCTCATTCAATATGGTTACACAGCTCTGGTTATCGTTTCGTGCATTATTTACTTCTTTATTTTGCCATTTGCTTTCCCGTATCTGTTTAATGCTGAGTTCAATCGCGCCATTTATTACTTCAACATTCTTTTGCCTGGAACTGCATTTTTATCGATTTATTATATTTTTACGCACTCACTGTTTTACTATCGTAAAAATAAATTAATCTCAATTATTACCATGGGTTCGATGATAACGCATTTGATTGGTATATTTGTCATCACCATGACAGAAATCAAAGTTGAGTATTTCTGCCTGGTTTATGCAATTTCCAGTTTTTATGCATGTGCAGTGACTTTTTATTGTGGCAAGCGACAGATCAGTATTGAGAGGAAAAGATGATAGCAAGTCTTAAACGATGGTTGCGAAACTTACGTAAGCAGCGTTATCGTTCAAAAGTTATCAGAATGGCTGAAAGATGTGGTCAAAATCCTAAAATTAACTTTTTAACTATCGTTAATAATAAAACCCGACTTGGTGATAACTTTAACTCCAATGGTTTGACGGTGGTTGGAAAGGGCGGTGTTACTATCGGTGATAATTTCCACTGTGGTTTTGGTTGTGTATTGATCACCGAAAATCACAATCATCATGGGAATGCGATTCCCTACGATAACACTTATGTGATTAAGGACACGCATATCGGGGATAATGTTTGGCTTGGGATCAATGTGATTGTTCTGCCCGGGGTTTCCATCGGGGAAGGGGCCATTATCCAAGCCGGCAGCGTGGTGGTTAAAGATATAGAGCCCTACGCTATAGCCGGCGGCCATCCAGCGAAACCCTTTTCGCAACGCGATGTTGCTCACTATCTGCAGCTTAAGGCTGAAGGCAAATTTCATTGAACGGCAGTTATACATTCATGCCCGTAGCTTAATCGGATATTAGAAATATGAGTAAATACATTGCGTATATTGAGTCACCGCTTCAGGCTTTTAATCTCATTGAGTATCTTGATGCAAAGAACATTGTGCTCGATCTGTTGATTGTCAATAAGCGTTCGGCCAATTCTGCGCTGAATCACGGGCAGATTGTTTATCTGTTGAACATGATTAAGCATCGCTCCCTGGAAACCATTGATGTCGAAGGGAAACTGGGTAATGCTTTTGATATTAAACGGCAATTGAAGAGTGTAACTTCCGTGGTGAGTGCGAAGGAAACTGTCACTTTGATTGCCGGTGAGTATCGCGCGAGGGTTTTTTGGATTTTAGCGCATAAATATTCGAGAAGAAATGTGGTCCTGCTGGATGATGGTACGGCAACGCTCAGAATTAAACGCTACAATAATCTCACTGCTCGGGGCGTCGTGAAGTCGGTTTTCCTCAAGTCACTTGGTATGACCAATAATGAGAGAGAAAAAATAACCTTTTTCTCTGTTTATGACATCGAAGGTAATGTTTCAAAAAGAGATGTGGTCGTTAAGCACAGTTACCAAAATTTTAAGGCTAAACTGGCCAGTCTTCCTGATGGAAAGAACAGAGTCTTCATTATAGGTACGCCGCTTTATGAGGCAGGGGTAACGTCTGTTGATGATATTGACTTGACGCTAAGAATGATAAATGACTTAAAGTCAAATCAGATGGGTGCCGAGCTTGTTTATATTCCTCACCGCCGCGAGCGTGAAGAGAAAATAGATGAAATCAGAAAGTCTGTAGAGGTCCGTCGGTTGGATTTTCCCTTTGAGGTTTATCCCATTGTGGCTGGTGAGAACGTCAGTTGTATAGCCGGATTTTATTCATCATTGTATGACAATCTCGTAAAAATATATGATGAAAAAATTAAAATAATCGCTTACGTTCTTGATGAGAAAGTTTTATCACCAGAGTGGAGTGGATTTGTTAACGCGATTTATAAAAACTATGAGAGTTATGAAAGCGCGGATATTACGCTGATTAAAAACAAATTTTAATTTTATAAATTTACCGTGGTGATGGAAAATGAAGATTGCTTTAATTAACACACTTTATGCTCCTTATAAAATCGGTGGTGCTGAAGTATCAGTTCAGTTGTTGGCTGAAAGCCTGCAACGAGCCGGGCATGAAGTTGGTGTGTTTTGTCTTCATGAATTTGATGAGATAAAATATGACACTCTTAATGGCGTTCATATTGCTTATTTACCTCTCAAAAATATGTACTGGCCATTTCAGGCTTCTTCGGCAAGCAAATTAAAGAAAGCGGTGTGGCATCTGCTTGATTCTTATAATCCATTTATGGCTCGTGCCATGCGTAAGGAGCTGCGCAAATTTTCTCCGGATGTGGTGCATACCAACAACCTCAGCGGTTTTTCCGTCGCAGCGTGGCGAGTGGCCAAGAAGCTGGGGGCGCGCGTGGTACACACGACTCGCGATTATTATCTATTCCATCCGAACGGCACGTTGTTTAAACATGGCCAAAATATGGACGTACAGTCGTCTGCAGTGCGCATCGCATCTTTTCTAAAGAAAAAAGCCAGTCAGCGCGTAGACGTTTTTGTTGGCATAAGTAAATATATTTCCGCCTTGCATCGGGAAAATGGATTTGCGCGCAACGCGGTACATACGCATATCTACAACCCTGTCGCCGCGATAGAGTATGTACCGACCGTCAACGAAAAGGTCAGGATCGGTTTTGTCGGTCGCCTCACCGAAGACAAAGGTTTTGATGAGTTTTGTGCTCTGGCAAAACAGGCCAGCGGCGATCCGCAGGTTGCATTCTACGCCGCCGGCAGATTCAATGGTGACGCCGCTGGCGAGAGGTTGAAGGTGTTAGCGTTGGAGGCAGGTATTCATTTGCTTGGCTTTATCAAGATTGAAGAGTTTATGACGCAGATTGACGCCGTTGTTCTACCAACGCGATGGAATGAGCCCTTTGGGCGAACCGTTGCGGAATCGGCCATCTCTGGTAAGGTTGTGTATACGCCTTTCAATGGCGGAGTGGCAGAAATCGCAGCTTTTTATGATAATATTTTCGAGCTAAAAGATTTTTCTGTCGCCAGTGTGGTTAGCGTCGTGAGAGAAAATAACAACAAACCGCGTCGTTCGTTTTTTGAACTAGAAAAAATAACCGATGCTTATGAGAGCGTGTATAGAGGGTCATAATGAGGGTATCGACAAAGTCGTTGGTTGTTTTTCTTTTGCTGATGTACATGACATTGCTCTCATTGAATGGCGTTGTGACCGTTGCTGCGTATATGTCGACCAGGGCACTTTTATTATATAAAGACTTTTTTGCCATGGCAGTGCCGGTTTTCGTCCTAATCTTGCTTTTTGCGCGTAACCCTAACGTGTCAAAACAGTGTAGAAGCGTAATGATCTTTTTCCTGTCGATGGTGATCTTCTCGTTAGTTTATGTACTTTTAAGTATGATCACCGGCAGGTTTGATTTCTTCCGCTCTATCGTTCAGTTTCGCTTAGAGTTACTGACATTCGGTTCTTTTTTCTTTGCCGCCGTTTTACTTCTTTTTGAATATAATGAGCGTGTCGAGATTGTTAATAAAATCATTAAGTACTATATTTTCTTTGCCGTATTGAATGCGCTCTTCGCGGTTGCCGAATCCAGTTTGGCAGGCCTGCTTTATGCGCTAATCGGTTTTGACCCTGGCCCACAGTTGACACAGTTTGGTAAAGAATATGGTCTTCTGTTACGCACTATTCAGGGGCAATTACGTGCTTTTGGTCTGCTCACCGGGCCATTCAGCCTCAGTGAATATCTGTTTTTTGCACTGGTATTATCGCCTTATGTAAGCGAAAAAAATCGCAAGAAATATATTCTTCTCATTATGGTTGGGATCGCATTTTCAACATCGAAAACGGCGATTATCATGGCACTGCTTTATATCATGTTCCTGATGCTGAGACGCTTTTTCTCTCAACGTTTTAGCCTGAATTCAGTCACTATGGTAACGATGGTCTTGTCACTGTTCTTTTATATTACGACGACCAATTACAGTATTTATGAGATGATATTCCCGAAGGAGAATGCTTACGCGGAGAACAGCATTTTACTTCGTACGGTCAATATAGAAGCCGTGCGAGCTGACAGTGAGTATTCGCCATTTATCGGTGCTGGGTACGCTGTGAATGGTAACGCGGTGGTTGGTGATGACAATACGAACTCAATCCCGCTTGATAGTATGTATATCTACATGTTGTCGAATTACGGTAATGTCGGAATTATCCTTCTGGTTATTGTCGCTACGATAATTCTTGGCATTCTTTATCAGCGTACTCGTCTTGGCCTTAATCCCAGTGTTTACCTATACTGGATGATCTCGCTTTCGATGAATTTCGTTTATAATAACCCGTTGACAAACTATCCAGGCTATATATTCGCAATCATAATATCGATTTTGTTATTATCGATTAGAACGCCGGAGACGGGTTCCGTGAGTCGCTCAAGAAAGAATGTAGGTTATGTGCAATCGCTACATTGACACGGTATTATTTAAAATTGCGAGGTAATTAATGATTTATGTCAATGCGCGATTCTTAACGCAGGATTTGACAGGGGTTCAGCGGTTCGCTCAGGAAATATGCCTTGCGCTGAGTAAGATTAGGCATGATATTGTTTTTGTCTCGCCACCTAACATTATTCACCACGATATCGCGTCGCAATTGAATGTTCAGGTGGTGGGTAAGAAAAGCGGTCACTTTTGGGAGCAGGTAGAGCTTCCTGCTTTTTTAAAGAAAAATAAAAGCCCGCTTCTAATAAATCTTTGCAATACGGCTCCGATCTTTTATCGTAATAAAATTGTTACTCATCACGATGTTATATATAAACGCTATCCGCAAAGTTACTCTGCAAAGTTTCGTTTCGTTTATAATAACTTTGTTCCCCTGATGTTGCGTCACAGTAAGGCGTTGATTACAGTTAGTGAATTTTCTAAAAAAGAAATTAGCCAGGCGTTTGACTACCCATTAAATAATATTTACGTAATCTATAATGCGGTGTCCGAGCAGTTTAAACCCATTGCGTCGGCATCCAATACAGAACGCCCTTATTTATTGGCCGTTTCGTCTCCAAATTATCATAAGAACTTTCATGGTCTGATTGCCGCTTTCTCTCAAATGGCAAACGGCCAGGATGTGACGCTGAAAATCATTGGGGCCGCCAACAAGAATTTCGCGGATGTTGGGTTTTCGACGGAAGGAACTGCAAGGAACGATAACATACAGTTTTTGGGGCGTGTGAGCGATCAACAGCTTGTAGAACTCTATTCTCATGCTCGCGCCTTTGTGTTCCCCTCTTTATATGAAGGGTTCGGCATTCCTCCGTTAGAAGCGCAGGCTTGTGGTTGTGCAGTAGTAGCGTCCAATCGGGCTTCTATGCCCGAGGTATTGTCGAAGAGTGCATTGTACTTTGATCCGGAAAACATCCTGGAAATGAAACAGGCACTGGAGCGGATTATGCAGGATGAAGCGTTGCGCCAAATTTTAATCGCTGAGGGATTTACGAATGTCAAACGTTTCGATTGGATGCGTTCGGCAGCAGCGTTGAGCGAGATAATGACGAGATCTATGCAATGAAAAAAAAAGTGCTGCATGTCGCCGAGACAGTGAAGGGTGGCGTCGCTACGGTAATTAGACAACTTGTACAGCAAAATGATGAATTTGATTTTTACTGTGTGTTGCCCGATAGTCAATATCGTGAGATTGGCGCTTTCCCCGCAGAAAAAATGAAGGTATTTACGCGGACAGGGAGAAATATTTCTTCGTTTATCTCTTTGGCTATTAACTATATCCAGATGGTACGTAAAGAAAAACCGGATGTCATTCACGTCCACAGTACTTTTGCGGGGGTTGTTTGCCGGCTGTTAACGCCATTGGTAAGAATGACATGCAGGCCTAAAATTATTTATTGTCCGCATGCTTTTTCTTTCCTGATGGACACATCAGAAAAGAAAAAGAAGGTTTATGCCAAGATAGAGAAAATTCTGCAAAAGAATACCGATGTTATCATCTGTACCAGCGAATATGAGAAACGAACGGCACTGATGGCCGGGTTGAGTCCTGATAATTTGACTGTGGTATATAATGGCGTTGAACCCCCTGTAACGCTGTCGGATGATACCAATCCTTATCGCCAAGATAAAATAAATATATTGTTTGTCGGCCGTTTTGATTATCAAAAAGGATTTGATTTGGTTCAGCGGATTGCCGACGAATTGGATGACAGATTTTTAATCACGATCGTCGGCGGCAATGTACACGCAAAAGAGCAACCGGCATCACATGCCCGGATGGATTTTAAAGGTTGGTTGACTTCGGCAGAAATGGCGCCTTATTTCACCTACGCCGACGTGTTGTTGATGCCAAGCCGATGGGAGTCGTTCGGTCTGGTCGCCGTTGAAGCTGAAAGCTATGGGTTGCCCGTTGTCGCCAGCCGCTGCAGTTCATTGCCGGAGGTGGTGAGCGAAGGCGTTACGGGGTATCTGTTTACGACCAATCAGGCCGATGAGGCCGTTGAGATATTGAATGCTCGCGACCAACGCGATTGGAGTGCAATGAAAGTTGACTGTGTCGATTTCTACAATGCTAATTTTACTTCAGAAAAAATGATATCCAATACTTATCGTCATTACAGATAATCGATACATCCGTTTTTTGGAATGAAAATAATTTTTTTTACTATTTATATTTAATCGGTGAGAGTAAAAATGAGTAACCTTTATCCTGTTATTATGGCTGGGGGAACAGGGAGTCGCCTGTGGCCGCTTTCTCGTGAATTATTCCCCAAACAGTTCTTAGCGCTGTGCAATGAATTTTCCATGTTGCAAACGACAGTCATGCGGCTTAAAGGGTTAGAGATTATTAATCCTCTTGTTATATGTAACGAAGAGCATCGTTTTATCGTGGCCGAACAACTGCGCCAAATCACGCGTTTATCGCATAATATTATTCTGGAGCCGGTAGGGCGTAATACGGCGCCGGCGATTGCGCTTGCCGCTTTGCAGGCGGTTTCCAGCGGTGACGATCCGCTCATGTTGGTATTGGCCGCGGATCACGTCATTCAGGACGAAGCGATTTTCCGCGATGCGGTCAATCAGGCAATTCCCTATGCTGAAGCGGGAAAACTGGCTACTTTCGGCATCGTTCCGACGGGCCCGGAAACGGGCTATGGGTATATTCAAAAAGGTGCCAGCGTCGACGGTTCCAGTATCTGCGGCGTTTCGCGCTTTGTCGAAAAGCCTAATCTTGAAACGGCGCAGCAGTATCTGGCCAGCGGCGACTATCTCTGGAATAGCGGTATGTTTTTGTTCAAAGCCAGCCGTTACCTGGAAGAATTAGGCCGTTTCCGCCCAGATATTCTGGACGCGTGTAAGCAGTCGCTTGCGCATTTGACCCCCGATATGGACTTTATCCGCGTTGACCGAGATGCATTCATTGCCTGCCCGGATGAGTCTGTCGATTATGCCGTGATGGAACAAACTGCCGATGCTGTCGTCGTACCCCTGGATGCGGGATGGAATGACGTGGGATCATGGTCTGCGTTGTGGGAAATCAGTGAAAAAGACACAAAAGGGAACTCTACTTTCGGTGATGTTCTTGAGCATAACTGTTCAAATAACTATATTCGCGCGGAGCATAAATTGGTGGCCGCTGTCGGGGTGACCAATTTGGTTGTGGTTGAAACCAAAGATGCCGTGTTGATTGCCGATAAAGATAACGTCCAAGACGTAAAAGAAATCGTCAACCAACTGAAGCGACAAAAGCGTTCCGAAAGCAAACAGCACCGTGAAGTTTATCGTCCGTGGGGCAAACATGATGCGATTGCGCAGGGCGATCGCTTCCAGGTGCGCCGCATTACTGTAAAGCCAGGCGAGAAATTGTCCTTGCAGATGCACCATCATCGTTCGGAACACTGGGTAGTGGTGTCAGGCACTGCCAAAGTGCATACCAATGGTAAAATGCAACTGATCAGTGAAAACGAATCCGTTTATATCCCTCTTGGGGTCGAACATTCTCTCGAAAACCCGGGAAAAATCCCGCTTGATTTGATTGAGATTCAGTCGGGTGCCTATTTGGGAGAAGACGATATCGTGCGAATCGGCGACTCCGCTCAGCATAATTAATCATTTTGGTGCGGTGGATATTTGAGCCGCATCACTGTATTTACGTTTGGTAAGGATCTCAACATGTCTCAATCATTGACTTGTTTCAAAGCATACGACATTCGCGGGCAGCTGGGTGAAGAGCTGAACAACGATATTGCCTATCGTGTCGGCCGTGCATATGGGGAGTTTTTGCAACCTAAAAGCGTTGTCGTCGGGGGAGACATCCGTTTGACCAGCGAGGAACTGAAACTCGCGTTGGCGGAAGGGCTGCGCGATGCCGGGGTTAATGTTCTGGATATTGGCGTCAGTGGAACGGAAGAAATTTATTTTGCCACTTTCCACTTAGGTCTCGATGGCGGCATAGAAGTGACGGCCAGTCATAATCCTATGGATTACAACGGAATGAAGCTGGTGCGTAGCCAGGCTAAACCGATCAGCGGCGATACCGGTTTGCGCGATATTCAGCGTTTGGCAGAAGATAATAACTTCGCTGCGGTTGATCCGACCCGACGCGGCAGCTACGAAACAATATCGATTGAAAAAGAATATGTGGATCATCTGCTGAGCTATGTGAATACGGCTAACTTCAAACCGTTGAAGCTGGTCGTCAACTCCGGCAACGGCGCTGCAGGTCACGTTATCGATGCTGTCGAATCGCGTTTCAAGCAGCTTCAGGTGCCGGTTGAATTTATCAAGGTTCACCACCAGCCTGACGGCAATTTCCCCAACGGTATCCCTAACCCGCTGCTGCCGGAGTGTCGGGAAGATACGGCGCAAGCAGTGCGTGCGCACAAGGCGGATATGGGAATCGCGTTTGACGGTGATTTCGATCGCTGCTTCTTGTTCGATGAACACGGCGGATTCATTGAAGGTTACTATATCGTTGGCTTGTTGGCGGAGGCGTTCCTGGAGAAAGACGCTGGGGCGAAGATCATTCATGACCCGCGCTTGAGCTGGAACACCATCGACGTGGTCAAGCAGGCAGGCGGGGTGCCGGTGATGTCGAAAACGGGCCATGCATTCATTAAAGAGCGTATGCGCCTGGAAGATGCCGTTTACGGTGGTGAGATGAGCGCCCACCATTACTTCCGCGACTTTTCATATTGCGACAGCGGCATGATCCCATGGTTGTTGGTTGCTGAGTTGCTGTGCATTAAAAACAAGACGCTCGGGGAGTTGGTCGGGGATCGGATGATCGCTTATCCAGCATCGGGTGAAATTAACAGCAAACTGCAAGATCCAAAAGCTGCAATTGAAAGAGTACTCAATCGCTATCAGCCTTCGGCACTGGAATTTGATACGACCGATGGCATTAGTCTGGAATTTGCAGACTGGCGATTTAATTTACGTAGCTCAAATACTGAGCCGGTGGTGCGTTTGAATGTCGAATCACGAGCCAATCCTGCACTGATGCAGCAAAAAACAGAGGAAATACTGGCCTTGCTTCGACGCTGATCTCTGGTTTTAAAGCTATATTTTAATGCTGGGCGAGCGGTATATGCCCAGCGTTGTGAAGCGATATAGGTACCAGAGAAAACTAACAAAAGGCATCTATACTATGATAGTTAATAGGCAGTTATCTATGAACGGTTTCCGTCGGGGCGTGTTGCATACTAATGCGTCTCTTACTTCAATGCTTCAGCGCTTCTCTGATATTTTCGTTATCTTTAGCGGGCTGTACTTGTCTTGCCTAATCTCCGGTGCCGCATTTAGCGTGCAGCACTGGATTATGGTATTAATATCGATCGTTATCTTCCAAATGATTGGTGGGATTACTGACTTTTATCGTTCGTGGCGTGGTGTGCGTGCGGGGCTGGAGATCCAGCTCATTTTGCAAAACTGGTCGCTGAGCCTGCTGTTGACCTCAGGAACGGTGGCGTTGATAAATGTCTTCAATAACGAGTATTCCGTCTATATCCAATGGTATCTGCTGGTCTGCTGCGGTTTGGTCATTACGCGCAGCGTGATCCGGCTGCTCTTGGGATACATGCGCAATATTGGTTTCAATACCCGTAATGTGGCCATCATGGGCGCGATGCCCGTCGGTATTCGTCTGGCAGAATCTTTACGTGACGCGCACTGGATGGGATTTAAAGTGTTGGGCATTTACGACAACGATAATTCTCCGTTGAACAGCAAAATCGAACGCTGCGGCGACTTGTCTCAGCTCGTGAGCGACGCGAAAAGTGGCCGTATCGATAGGGTCTATATCGCAATGTCGATGGAGCAGGAAAAATTGATCAAAGATACGATCGCGGATCTTTCTGATACGACCTGCTCAGTGATGCTGATCCCGGATATCTTTACGTTCAACATATTACAGTCACGATCGGAAGAGATTAATGGCGTTCCCGTCGTTTCGTTATTCGATACGCCAATGAGCGGGGTTAATCAGGTAATTAAGCGTATTGAAGACATCATTCTGTCAATATTTATTTTGCTGTTCATTTCTCCGGTTCTGTTGCTGATCGCCTGCATGGTCAAATTTACCTCTTCCGGGCCCATCATTTTCAAACAAAGGCGTTATGGCATGGATGGCAAGGCCATCGAGGTATGGAAATTCCGCTCGATGACCGTGATGGAAGATGGCGATAAAGTCGTTCAAGCGAAAAAAGGGGACGCGCGCCTGACGCCGGTCGGCTCCTTCTTGCGTCGTACCTCTCTGGATGAATTGCCGCAATTTGTCAATGTACTGAAAGGCGACATGTCGATTGTAGGCCCAAGGCCGCATGCCGTGGCACATAATGAACAGTATAGAAAGTTGATCAACGGCTATATGCTGCGCCATAAAATGAAGCCGGGTATCACGGGGTGGGCGCAGATCAACGGTTGGCGTGGCGAGACGGATACGTTGGAAAAAATGCAAAAGCGCGTTGAGTTCGATCTCGACTACATCCGTAACTGGAGCGTTTGGTTGGACATTAAAATCGTCTTCCTGACCATTTTCAAGGGATTCATTAATAAAGCGGCGTATTAGATTTTCTTTAAGGATGTCGCGCCTGGGAAATGTGGATTTCCTGATCTCTGGGGATGTTGAGACAGTTCATTTTTCTTTTAAAACTGGAGGTCGGTCAGATGTTGACTAAAACAAACCGTAAACTGAGGTGCTGGAAGGGGGCGGCTTCATCGCTGGCCTTCGCATTGCCGCTGATGTTTATCAGTGCGAACGCCTTGGCTTTCGAAGTCGGGGTTCATGCGCATTTTCGCTGGTATCCCAACGATCCGGATAAATATTTGGATCTGATTAAGCGTTACGGTTTCACGTCGTATCGAGCGGATTTTCCCTGGAGCGGATTGGAACAGCAAAAAGGGCAGTATGTCATAACCGGCAATATGCAAAAGGCCGACCAAGCGTTTAACGATGCCCAGGCAAAATTTGGTCTGAATGGGTTATTAGTATTGGCGTACGGTAACAAACTCTACGATCCATCGGGTTATCCAACGACGCCTGAAGCCATTCAGGCTTTTGCCAACTACGCGTATTGGACGGCCTCCAAATATAAAGGCAAGATCAAGTATTACGAGATCTGGAACGAATGGACGAATGCCACTGCGATTAAGCCGAAGCCGCGCACGCCACCGCCGCCGGAGATTTTTGTCGCGTTGGTGAAAGCTACGGCTGCTGCGGTTCGAAAGGCCGATCCCAACGCAATTGTCATTACGGGAACGGCCAACCCAACAGGAACTCGCGATCCTTCCTGGGTTGATAACATCGTTAAACTCGGCGTGTTGAATTACGTTGATGGTTTCTCCATCCACCCTTACTCCTATGGCAACGATAATTACGCTATACGGGCCCCTGAGGGGAACCTCGGCGTCGTGGATAAATTCGAGGCTCGGCTTGCAAAGGCAGCAGGTAAGACGGTGCCGATTTATATCACTGAAATCGGCGTGCCAACCTATGACGGTAAAGGCGGGTTATCAAAAGATGTGGCTGCGCAATATGTGGTGAAATATACTTTCCTGGCCAAATCGCGGCCCTTTATCAAAGGGATATGGTGGTACGATTTGCTCGATGATGGAGACAACCCGAAAATCAATGAACATCGATTTGGGCTGCTGACGAGAAACGGTCAACCGAAGCCGTCGATGCTGGCTTTAAGTAAGGTCGCAGATGTTGCGCGATCGTATTCCGTTGAGAAATACCAAGTGCTGCCGGGCGGTAAAATTTCCATCGCATTGAAAGGGAATAATCAACATGCGATGCTATTCTGGCAGGAAAAACCGGTGGCTAAGCCTGCCAGCGGTATTTCTTCAGGCTTGCGTAGTTTTATGGCGAGTGAGGCGCCGCAAAACCAAAGTGCTACGCCGCTCAAAGAGGTTCAGGGGAATACGGCTGCACCCGATGGCGATGTACCGGTAATGATGCGCTCCAGTGCTCCGATTGCCTCGCCCTGGTAGGCAGGCTGTGAGTAAAAAACCGCAAGCTTATTAAGCTTGCGGTTTTTTTTTGTCCAGCGTCATAAGCGGCTTGCTGCTTCGCCATTCGCCTGCATTTGCCGCCTATAAAAAAGCCAGCCGGCATAGCCGGCTGGCATCAGTATATAACTGCCGTTCTCCATGCGGCCCTGAATAAATAATCAGGGC
Organism: Serratia sarumanii; assembly: GCF_029962605.1. Taxonomy (NCBI): domain Bacteria; kingdom Pseudomonadati; phylum Pseudomonadota; class Gammaproteobacteria; order Enterobacterales; family Yersiniaceae; genus Serratia; species Serratia sarumanii. The sequence continues at coordinate 1,607,215 of NZ_CP124750.1, forward strand.
GCTTGGTGAAGGCGTTACGCTTACGCGTAGTGCAACGTATCCACCAATTGCTGGTGGTTTTGCCCAGTCAGGTATACCACGGTATCGTTGAGGTCCAGCGAGTGGTTATCGTTGTTGTCGATAATCACGTAAGAGCTGGCAGTGTTACCGCCACCGCTGAATACAACGGATGCCACACCCACTTTCGACGTCAGCGAGTTGCTGCTATCCAGGCCAAGAATACCGCCCAGCAGGCCGATAACGCCATTGGTCAAACCGCCCACCAGTGTCCCCAACAATGCATCCAACGTGTCGGCAGAACGCGTACCGTAGTTCGCTACCGCGGTGCCGCTGGCGTCATCGGAGATAGTCAGGCCGCCATGGTTCACGTCGACAATCGAGTCCTTGAGGCTATTAAAGTCCTTGATGGTCACACCCGCCTGCGTGTTACTGGCCTTGATGTCGTAGGTGTTGGCACCTGCGCCGCCGGTCAGCGTGGTGTTGCCAATCACGCCCAGAGTATCGGCAGCACTGGAACCTTCTACGGTCATTTGGTAACCGTTCAGGCCCAACGCCGTCAACACCGGTGCCAACAGGTTGGTGGTGATAACGCTCAGCGGCAGAATGTTCAGCAACTGAATGATGATACCGTCACCGGTACCGCCATGGCTGGAGTCGAGATTCAGCCCCGCGGTATTGGTGGACGCATTGATATCACGCACGTTGCTGAAACCGCTGCCCACCGTCAGATCCAGCGCGTGATCACCGGTCACGTTGATGGTCTGAACCTGCGCATTGGTGCCGGCCAATGACAGAATATTGTCAAAGCTGCCGGTACCGCCCGAGGCTACGTTCACCGTACTCAATGCAGTACCGCCAATCAGGCTGCTGCTGCTGTTGAGGGTGATGGCACCGGCGTTCACATTGGCGGAACTCACCGCATCGAAGTTGATGTCGAAGTGATTGGTGGCATTCTGGACGAAGGTAAAGTTCAGCGTGCTGGCAGCGGTCGCGTCCCCTTTCACTGCCAACTGCGCGGCGTTGCCGCCGGCGGCGTTGATGACGTTGACGTTAGCCAGACCGGAGACCACAAACCCCTGAGTGCCCAGATTGGTGGCCGCTGCGTTCTGCGTAACCGTGCCGCCGGTGGTGCCTTCGACCGTGGACGTGCCGTTGGTCAGGCCAAAGTCAAAGGTGTTGTTTGGCGTGGTCACGCTGGTGGTAGTCGGTGAACCGATCAGCGGCGTCGTAATCAGCGTACCGACGGACTTGCCGATATAGCCGGTCAGGTCGATCTGCTCGAAGTTCGAGAAGTTGTTGGCGTTGCTGGTCACGGTGCTGGTACGAACGCCCAGGGCGTTTTGGTTGGTCACCACGGTTTTGGTGATGAAGTTGGCGGAGATGGAGTCCGTACCCGCGCCGCCATTAGCGGAGATGCCGGCGCCGACGGTGTTGGCTGCGCCGGTTGCCGCATTCCCCGCCCATTTCAGCGAGTCGTTGCCGTTGCCAAGGTTAAAGTCGCCGGTGCCCGTGGCGATGTTGGCCGTCGACGTCACGATGACATCATCATTCCCGGAACTGGCGTTCAGAATCACGTTGCCATTGTTAACGGTAATATCGACACCAGGGTTAACCCCGTTGTCAGACAGGTTGACCGTTGCTGCACTGGTGCCGTTGATGGTCAGATTCGCCAGGTGGTCGGCGAACTTCAGGTTCACGATGCTGGCGGCATTGGCGTTCAGTTGCACATCCGTCAACACTGCCGTTTCGGCATTGCTAATTTGGTGAGATGCGCCGGTGTTGACGGTGCCCGTCGCGTTGCCGCCGGCGGCCGTTGCCGTCAGAGACGCCGCGGTTTTGTACAGCAGGCTGGTACCGATATCGTATTCGAAGCCATGCTGCTGAGTGACGGTGGCACTGTCAGTGGCGACGGAGCTGCGCAGGTCGTTGATAATGGCCTGCGTGATGGCCGTTTTGCTCCCCAGCGCACCATAGCTGGCTAATTGCGCAGCGGTGGCGGCGGTGCCATGCACCAGGGTAAAGATATGCTGAACAAAATCATCGCCAGTCAATTGAGCGCCTTTCTTTTGCGACTCTGCTGAATTGATCAGGGTAGTGATGACCTGTGCATAAGTTTTACCGGCAAACAGTTCTTTGCTCCAGGTGTCCAGCCCGCGGGCATCGACGCCACGGCCAGGAATTGCCAGGAAGGCCGCTGCGACTTGTTCTTGATAGTTCAGAGCCGGCAGTTCACCCGGTTGCCACACGTGTGTCGCCGCCTGGAAGTGCTGTTGGGCCGTGGTATCGCCGGCGGCAACGGTGCCCTTCAGTGCTGCGATCACTTGAGCTACGACGTCGCCGCGAGTCGAGCCGCCACTCAGCAAGGCGAGATAGCTGCTGCTTTCGGCCGAAGTTGGTGCGCGTTCATAGCTGTTTTGGAAGATGGCGTTGATGAAATCGCTATCGCTTAACGTTTTCAGCGGGCTGTTGTTCACGAAGGTTTGTGCGACCGCCGCCAGCGTTTTGCTGCCCTGCGCCAATACGGTTCCCCAGTAGGTAATGCCGTCCTGAGTTTGCGTTAAGCCCACGACATGGAAAACACCCTGTACGTCAGCTGCGCCGGCCGACGATGCGGCTGTCGCGACAGGGAACAGGGTTTTTTCGACTTGAGCTTCGAAATTGCTCTGTGCTGTCAGCAGCGTTGAATCAAAACCGCTGTAGCTAAGTACGTCGTTAATCACCTTGGCAACAACGGATGCCGTGGTGGGGTTGCCCGCTAAAAGATCGGCAAGCACGCTGCTGCTGGGGGCACTGCCGTTCACTGCGGTGTAGACCTTGGTTACGATTTGAGAAGCCGTCAGACCGTTCAGGCTTGAGGTGCCGGTAATGAATTTTTGCGCAACTTGCTCCAGAGAAAGTGCAGAAGTTTCAATTTTCTGCGAGTAGTAATCTAACGCCGCGGTATCAATATTCTTTCCAGAGATTGCAAGGAAAAAAGCAGCCGCTTTTTGCTGTGCTACTAATGTGGCCATACGTTACCCCTTTGGATGTACCCATTTTCTACGGACATAAGAAAGATGTGACCGGCCCCCCATAGCCGTGCCAGGAAGAGGTTTGGTCAGATTTTTTAGTATTAAAGCTTGTGAAAACAACGGCATATAAAAATGACATACTAATGCCAATTGTTGCTTTCACGTTTTAATCAAAGGAGCTGATGAGATTTTTGTCAAGGCTATAGGATTTTTTTTATTTCTATTGTTTTGGTTTTTCTATAACTAATTGTGTTGTCAATTAATCCTGCGTTTTTGTCGCAGTGGATTAATATTTTTTATGAGTGAAATGATTTTGGTTGGTTTTTTAACTGTGGGGATTATTAGATTTCTAATTATTTCCAGTGGTGGCGGTTTGACTTTGCCGGGGCGTGGGAAAGGGGGGCGGTGTCCTGTCATTCAGGTTTGGGTAACTTTTTGCTTTATATTGGTTTTTTTTTGAATTTTTGAGGAATGTTTTTTTCGTCTGCCGCCTTGCTGGAATTCCAAATGTGTATCTATAGTTAATGAAAAAGCAGCTGCAGTCTTGAGCATGTTTGGGGGCTTTTTTTGTGAGGTTAATCTCATAAAAATCAATGCGGATTTTGACTGACAGTGCACATGATGTAAGGGCAGAAAGTGAATCAATTTATACCGCGCAATGAAATTGCGGATGTTATACGGACTCGCAGCAAGGTTTTCTGGACCGTTGGCATATTTACCGCATTTATTAATTTATTAATGCTAGTTCCTTCTATCTATATGCTCCAGGTTTATGACCGGGTGCTTCCTTCTCGCAATGAAATCACGCTGTTGATGCTGACGCTGATCATGCTGGGCATGTTCGGCATGATGTCGCTGTTGGAATACGTGCGCAGCATGGTGGTGATCCGTATCGGCAGCCAGCTGGATATGCGGCTCAACACGCGAGTCTATACCGCGGCCTACGAGGCGAATCTGAAAAACGGCTCGTCTGATGCCGGCCAGATGCTGAGCGATTTGACCAATCTGCGCCAATTCCTCACCGGCAGCGCGCTGTTCGCCTTCTTTGATGCGCCGTGGTTTCCAATCTATCTGTTGGTGATATTCCTCTTTAACCCTTGGTTGGGGCTTTTCGCTCTGGTCGGTGCGCTGTTGCTGATCGCATTGGCGGTGATCAACGAAATGGTGTCGAAAAAGCCGCTGGCGGAAGCCAGCAAGCTGTCGATTATGTCCGGGACGCTGGCCAGCACCAATCTGCGCAATGCCGAAGTGATCGAAGCTTTGGGGATGTTGCCCAACCTGAAACGCCGGTGGTTCGGTCTGCACCAGCGGTTCTTGAACAGTCAGCGCATCGCCAGCGAACGCGCATCGCGGGTCACGTCGATCACCAAGTTTGTGCGCATGTCGCTGCAATCATTGGTGCTGGGGCTGGGGGGCTGGCTGGCGATCGATGGGCACATCACGCCCGGTATGATGATAGCCGGTTCCATTCTGATGGGGCGAACCCTGGCGCCGATTGAGCAGGTTATTAACGTCTGGAAGAGCTACAGCGCGGCGAAGCTTTCTTATGGCCGGTTGGTCAAGCTGCTGGAAACGCATCCGCAACGGGGTACCGGCATGTCCTTGCCGCGCCCGGAAGGGGTGCTGGCCGTAGAAGGCGTCACCGCCACGCCGCCGGGATCCCAAGGCGATGCGGTATTGCATAACGTGAGTTTTGCCATCCAGCCCGGTGACGTGCTGGGGATCATTGGCCCGAGCGCGTCGGGGAAATCGACGCTGGCGCGTTTGCTGGTCGGCATTTGGCCGGTCAGCGAAGGGATTGTTCGGTTGGATAATGCCGACATCTATCAGTGGAACAAGGATGAGTTGGGGCCGTATATCGGCTATCTGCCACAGGACATTGAGCTGTTTGCCGGGACTATCGCCGAGAATATCGCCCGCTTTAACGATATTGACTCAGAGAAAGTCATTGAAGCCGCCAAGCTGGCCGGCGTGCACGAACTGATCCTGCGTTTCCCTAACGGCTACGATTCGGTGCTCGGCAACGGTGGCGCTGGGCTTTCCGGTGGACAGAAACAGCGTATCGGCCTGGCGCGCGCATTGTATGGCGACCCTTCGCTGGTGGTATTGGATGAGCCTAACTCCAACCTGGATGATGCGGGCGAGAAAGCGTTGAACCAGGCCATTATGTTCCTCAAGCAACGTAATAAAACGGTGGTTCTGATTACCCATCGCACCAATTTGCTGTCGATGACCAGCAAGCTGTTGCTCCTGGTAAATGGCAACGTCAACGCATTCGGCCCGACTCAACAAGTGCTTCAGGCGTTAGCCAATGCGCAAAAAGCGCAGGCGCAACCGCCTCAGCAAGCGGTGAGGGCGGTAAATTCCGAGCCGGATGAAGGCAATATCCCGAAAACGCAAATTAATTAAGCCGTGAATTGCCTGGCGGCTTTATTGCCGTCCGCAGTTTAAAGGAGTTGGTATGTCGACGCACATTGGCGAGCCGCAAGACTCGTATATTGAAGAGATCCCGCAGGATGAACGGCGGTTTACCCGGATGGGCTGGCTGGTCGTGGGAATTGGTCTGTTCGGATTTTTGGCCTGGGCAGCGTTCGCGCCTCTGGATAAAGGGGTGGCATCGCCGGGATCGGTAACCGTTTCCGGCAACCGCAAAACGGTGCAGGCCCCGGCCAGCGGCATCATCAAGAATATCGCGGTGAAAGACGGCGACAAGGTGAAAGCCGGAGAAGTCCTGGTGCAGTTGAGCCAGGTGCAGGCACAGGCGCAGGTCGATTCCCTGCGCGACCAGTACTACACCACGCTGGCCACCGAAGGGCGTTTACTCGCCGAGCGCGACGGTCTGAGCAACGTCACTTTTTCCCCTATTTTTGCCCAGATCAAAACTCAGCCGCGCGTGGCTGAAATCATCGCGTTGCAAACGCAGCTGTTCGCCTCCCGCCGCCAGGGGCTGCAAAGTGAAATTGACGGTTATAAGCAGTCGATGGACGGGATTCGTTTCCAATTGAAAGGCCTGCAGGATTCGCGCGCCAACAAGCAGATTCAACTTTCCAGCCTGCGTGAGCAGATGAACAGCATGAAGCAACTGGCGGCGGACGGCTACCTGCCGCGCAACCGCTACCTGGAAGTGCAGCGTCAGTTTGCCGAGGTGAACAGCAGCATCGATGAAACCGTCGGGCGGATTGGCCAGCTGCAAAAGCAGCTGCAGGAATCTCAGCAGCGTATCGACCAGCGTTCCGCCGACTATCAGCGCGAGGTCAGAACGCAACTGGCGCAAACCCAAATGGACGCCAGCGAGTTTCGCAATAAGCTGCAAATGGCCGATTTCGATCTGGGCAACACTGCCATCACCTCACCGGTGGACGGCACCGTGGTCGGATTGAATATCTTCACTCAGGGGGGCGTCGTGGGAGCGGGTGACCACCTGATGGACGTTGTACCCAGCCAGGCGACATTGGTGGTGGATTCTCGCCTCAAAGTCGACCTGATCGATAAGGTGTACAACGGGTTGCCGGTGGATCTGATGTTTACCGCCTTCAACCAAAACAAAACCCCGAAAATTCCGGGAACGGTCACGTTGGTTTCCGCCGATCGCCTGGTCGACAAAGCCAACGGCGAGCCTTACTACCAGATGCAGGTCACGGTCTCGCCGGAGGGCATGAAGATGCTCAGTGGCGAGGACATCAAGCCGGGGATGCCGGTGGAGGTGTTCGTGAAAACGGGGTCGCGCTCGCTGCTGAGCTATCTGTTTAAACCTATTTTGGATCGCGCTCATACTTCATTAACCGAGGAATAATTTTGATTCAATCAAAACGACAGGCTGCCGGTCTGGTTATCGGCACCCTTTTGTTTGCGATATCTGCGCCGGTTTATTCGATAGGGATTTTAGACGCATATTCGCTGGCATTAGAAAAGGACCCGACTTTCCGGGCGGCTATAAAAGAGAAAGAAGCGGGAGATGAGAACGAAAACATCGGCAGGGCGGGGCTGCTGCCGAAAGTGTCGCTGAACTATCAGAATTCGCCGCGCAACTGGCAGACGCAAAAATATCCGCAGAGCGACTTTTTCGGCAATGTTTCGGAGGTCACCCGGCGGCAGCAATATCGCAGTTATTCCAGTTCGATCACGCTGACGCAGCCGCTGTTCGATTATGAAGCGTACGCGCGCTACAAAGCCGGCGTCGCGCAGACGATGATGTCGGACGAACGCTATCGCGGTAAGTTGCTGGATCTTGCGGTTAGGGTGATTAACGCCTATGTCGAAGTGGCCTATTCCAAGGATCAAATCGCGTTGGCCGAAGCGCAAAAGGCGGCTTACAAGGAACAGCTGACCTTGAACGATCGCCTGATGAGCGCCGGTGAAGGCACCATTACCGACGTATCGGAAACCCAGGCACGCTACAGCTTGGCCGAAGCGCAGGTCATCGAAGCGCGCGATGCGCTGGATGCCGCGCAGCGCGAATTGGAAGTGATTATCGGCATGCCGCTGAACCAGCTGGATGAGTTGCAGGTGTTGCGGCCGGGCAAGTTCAAGGTGGCGCCGCTTATCCCGTCCAAGTTTGAAGAGTGGCAAAAGATCGCGCTGGAGAATAACCCGGTGCTGGCCGCCTCGCGTCATGGCGTGGATGCCGCCAAGTATGACGTTGAAAGGAATCGGGCGGGCTTTATGCCGCAGGTTCAGCTGTATGCTTCGCATTCGGAAAACGACTCCAGCAGCGATAACACGGTTAACCAGAAATACCGCACCGACAGCATCGGCGTGCAGGTCAGCATGCCTATTTATTCCGGCGGCGGCGTTTCGGCGTCGACCCGGCAGGCGGCGGCGCGCTATGGCCAGGCGATGTATGAGATGGATGCGCAGACGGGCACCACGCTCAACGATCTGCGCAAGCAGTACAATCTGTGCATCAGCAGCCGCGCCAAGGTGGCGGCCTATGAGTTGGCGGTACAATCGGCCACCACACAGGTGACGGCGACCCGGCAAAGCGTGCTGGCCGGGCAACGTGTCAACGTTGACGTGCTCAACGCCGAACAGCAGCTCTATAGCGCCCAGCGCGATCTGGCCTCCGCCAAGTACGCCTACATCAAGTCGTGGATTACCTTGCTGAGCGACTCCGGTACGTTGGATGAAAAAGATGTTATGCGGGTAGCGCAGTATTTTGCCCGCAGTCGCTAGCAACATATTCACTATGAGCATTAATCTGAAAGAGCAGCGTTGAGCTGCTCTTTTTGTTATCAATCCTAAACCACCCCTTATGGAGGTGGTGATCGTTCATGTGGGACTATGCCCGTAGGGGGCACATGCTAAATACTGCCTCGGTTTGTTATCAGCAAATCAAGGGGTAAGTAGCATGAACAGATATGAATCCGCTTCCCATGTATTCTATCGCTGTCAGTATCATCTCGTATGGACACCGAAGTTCGGATACAAAATCCTCAAGGGTAATCTCGGTAAAGAGCATCAGCACATTGTGCACAAAAGAGAATACACTGGTGCTGCCTACGACAACTCTTTTCGTTTGCATACTTGTAAAGCCAATCGAATCAAAGGAACTCTATGAACATAGGGATGGTCAATTATGATAGAAAAGACGTGCGTTAGTGCGAATTTCATTTAAAATCAATTGATTGCTTAAATAAGGCAGTTCATCTTGAGCGCCAGGAGCGCGAGTAAGGAGTTTTTATGGCGGTTTTAATCACCGGAGGAGCCGGTTATATCGGTTCTCACACTGTTCTGGCTTTGTTAGAACATGGCGAAGATGTTGTAGTGTTAGATAATTTATCAAACTCTTCCGATGAGTCTCTGCGTCGCGTTGAGAAACTCGCGGGTAGAAGTGCTCAGTTCTACCAAGGCGATATCTTGGATGCTGAGTGTCTGCATCGCATCTTCGAGGCTCACGACATCTCGGCTGTGATCCATTTTGCTGGGCTAAAGGCTGTCGGAGAGTCGACGCGTAAGCCGCTCGAGTACTATCAGAACAATGTCACCGGCACGTTGGTATTGTTGGAGGAAATGCGTCGTGCGGGTGTGCATAAGTTTATCTTTAGTTCTTCTGCCACGGTGTATGGCACTCCAGAGCAAGTTCCTTTGACCGAGACGTCTCGCGTTGGCGGTACGACGAATCCTTACGGCACGTCGAAGCTGATGGTAGAACAAATTTTGCAAGATTTCGCTAAAGCAGAACCGCAATTCTCCATTACCGCCTTACGTTACTTCAACCCGGTTGGTGCGCACGAATCCGGCATGATTGGTGAAGATCCAAATGGTATTCCCAACAATCTGATGCCTTATATTGCTCAGGTGGCAATCGGAAAACTGGAGAAACTGTCTATTTTCGGTGACGACTATCCGACTAAGGATGGTACGGGGGTCAGAGATTATATTCATGTCATGGATTTGGCTGAAGGGCACCTCAAGGCGATTGAACACATCGATGAGCACAGAGGCTTTACAGTCTATAATCTGGGGACAGGGGTAGGATATTCGGTGTTGGAGATGCTCCATGCTTTTGAAAAGGCTTCAGGTCGCAACGTAGCTTACCAAATTGTACCACGCCGAGACGGCGACATTGCCGAATGCTGGTCCGCTCCAGGGTTGGCGTTCAAAGAATTGGGATGGAAGGCTACCCGTGATTTGGATGCCATGATGCGTGACGCGTGGAATTGGCAGAAGAACAACCCTCAGGGTTATCGCTAAAATAACACTGAATAGGCGTGATTTTTTATTACGCCTGTTTTATTTTCCTTATATGGCAACTTGTTTTTTACATTATATTTCAGTTAGACGTCTGTATTAACAATCTCATTATCACCATCAGAGTTATCCTATGTTAAATATCCCCAAATAAGTGATATCTTTAAAAAAATATTAAAAAAATCATTTTATATCAATGAGATTAATTCTCGATGAGAGTAGCTATGCATGGTTTTTCACGTTGTTAACGCACATACTTCATCATTAGCCTGCTATCATTGATGTGTCCCAACCAGGCCCTATGACACTTAACGATTTGATATGTTAGAGTAATGTTATGACTAGCACGGCCTCTAGGTAGAGGCTGTGTTCATGCTGGAGGATGCTTTAAAGGAATGAAGAAACTGTGCTATCCTGCAATGTCTTCAGTAGCGAACTATCTTAAGTTGATTTAGAGGGCGTTTAGACCCACTCAAATATAGTTCAATGTGAGGTGTTCTCGGCTTATTCAAAATGGCAGCAGCGCTAGGGAGACACTGGTTGGGTAGGAAATTCCGAGTGAGTGAGTAGTCAAATGAAAGTAATTGATACAAAGATTGCCGGCGTCAAAGTGATTGAACCTAAGATTTTCGGTGATCAGCGTGGCTTCTTTTTCGAAACGTTCCAAAAGCAACGTTACCAAGAACTACTTGATATTGAACATGATTTTGTTCAAGACAACTATTCTCGTTCGACACGTGGCGTGCTGCGAGGTTTGCACTTTCAGACCTCTCGTCCCCAGGGGAAGCTGGTCTATACCCTAAGAGGGGAGGTCTATGATGTTGTGGTGGACATCCGTCCAAATTCACCTTCTTTCAAACAATGGTTAGGGATCAATCTATCTGAGGGTAACAAGAAGCAACTGTGGATCCCACCTGGCCTTGCACATGGTTTCTTGGTGTTGAGTGATGAAGTCGACTTTGCTTATAAATGCACCGATTACTATGATCCGAAGAACGAGCACTGCTTGAGTTGGAACGATCCTGAACTGGCGATTGAATGGCCTATAGAGCATCCCCAGCTTTCTGAGAAGGATCTTAAAGGCAAATTATTCAGCGAGCTTTTTTAAATGCGTATACTGGTAACTGGCGGCAATGGTCAACTAGGCCATTGCTTGGCGGATACATTGCCTGGCAATTGGCAGATCGTTAGCCTGGACCGCAGACAACTTGACATTGCTGATTGGCCTGCAGTGCAGCAAACTGTTGCGGAGTTGAATGTAGATTTCATTGTAAATGCAGCAGCTTATACGCTAGTGGATAAAGCTGAAGAAGAAATCATCGTTGCGGAGGCTGCAAATGTTATTGGTCCAGCTAATCTGGCTATGATTGCAGAGAGCCTAAGCATTCCACTGATTCATATTTCGACAGACTATGTTTTTAGCGGTGCAGAAGAGGGCGTTTCTTTGTGTGAAGATTCACCAACGGGGCCGCTAAATGTCTATGGTCAAACCAAACTGCTTGGCGAAAAAGCCGTACTAACCACGTGCTCACGCGCCGTGGTGATCCGCACATCCTGGTTATTCAGTGAGCATGGCACCTCTTTTGTGCATACCATGCTTAAATTAGGAAAGACACGTAAATCGCTTGCTATTATTAACGATCAGTTTGGTCGACCTACCTATGCTGGTGATTTAGCTAAATGTATTCTCACTATTATTAGCCAAGGGGTTAATGAACCCATGCTATATCATTTTTGCGGGGACAAGATTGTCTCGTGGTTTGAGTTTGCTGCGGAGATTTTTTCTTTAGCTAAGGTATTTGACGATAGTTATAGATTTATGGCTTTGTCTTCTATTAACAGTGAACAATATAAATGCGCAGCCAAAAGACCTAAGCATGCGATACTTAACTGCGAAAAAATATATCGTGAACGCGGGATCTGCAATAGCAACTGGCGAGTGAGCCTGGAAAAAGTAGTTCCAAAAATTATTGATCAGATGAATAATTAATATGAAGACATTGTTGAAAAATACAGGTTTGATTTTTAATCTTACCAAGCGGGATGTTGAAAGTCGCTACCGTGGGACTAGTCTTGGTATCGTATGGTCGCTGCTAAACCCTGTGATTATGCTTTCTATCTATAGCTTTATTTTTGGCTTTGTTTTTAAAGCCAAGTGGGGGCTGACAACGACAGAAAATTACACTTTGATTATGTTTACCGGTCTGCTGACACATGGTTTTATTGCCGAATGTCTTGGCAAGGCGACAACAATATATGTATATAATGTCAGCTATGTTAAAAAAGTTTTATTTCCTCTTGAATCCTTGTGCTGGGTGTCTGTTTTTGGCGCATTATTCCAATTCTTTATGGGATGCATTGTTTTTGCCATTTTTTGTATTTTACTAAAGCAACCTGTTAGTCTAATGGCATTATTAGTTCCTATTGTTATTCTTCCATTGATTTTATTATCATATAGCATTTCATTATTTTTGTCATCGCTAGGTGTTTATATTCGTGATATGGGGCAGGTTGTTTCAGTTATCATTGCCTTAATGTTATTTATGTCGCCTATATTTTATCCTATTACTGCTGTTCCAGAACAATATCGTATGCTGATTTATATTAATCCGTTAACGTTTATTGTCGAAGCTTTACGTGATGTCGTCCTGTACGGAAAATTATTCAGTCTTGAAGGCTATGCACTCTATTGGGGTATCAGTATTGTGCTGTACGTATTAGCTATAACTTGGTTCAAAAAGGTAAAGAGAGGCTTTGCTGATGTCCTCTAATATTGTTATCTCTGCGCAAAATCTGCGTAAAGTTTATCAGATTTATTCCAGCCCGATGCAGCGCCTGGGAGCCTTGCTGGGGTATCGGGGGGCTAAGGGTAGGGAGTTTGTCGCTCTGGATTCCGTTAATTTCGAGATTAGAAAAGGTGAAACAGTCGGTATTATTGGTGTCAATGGTTCCGGTAAATCAACTCTGTTGCAAATGATCTGTGGAACTTTGGCGCCTACAAGCGGCAGCGTATTTACTAAAGGGCGTATTGCACCGTTGTTAGAGCTTGGCGCTGGGTTTAATCCAGAGTTCACAGGGCGTGAAAACGTTTACCTGAATGCATCTCTTCTGGGCTTAACGCGTAAAGAAATTACGGAGCGTTTCGATAAAATAGCTAGCTTTGCCGATATCGGTGAATTTCTCGAGCGGCCGGTTAAGACTTTTTCGAGTGGTATGTTTGCACGTTTAGCCTTTGCCACTGCCATTCATGTCGATCCTGAAATATTAATCGTAGATGAAATTCTTGCTGTTGGAGATTCACGCTTTCAGCGAAAATGTGTAAAGAAGTTTAATGAAATCAGAAATGATGGATGTACAATCCTGTTCGTTTCGCACGATGATTATCAGGTTCGAAATATCTGTAATAGTGCACTATACCTTGAAAAAGGTGTACAGCGTTATTTTGGAAATGCAGATGTTGCTGTTCAGCATTACCTTTCTGATATGCAGAAGAGTGTGATGGAGACTCAAGATGCCGAAAATAAAGCTATTGAAAATGAAATAAGTAGCAGATTGATAAAAATAGCTAATGTATCTCTTCTCGATCGGACTGGGAATTCAGTAACCGAGCTGGCTAGCGGTGACAATGTTAAACTGTCTTTCGATTACAAATATGAAGGAAGTGACGGGGAATTCGATGGGCTGACCTTTGTCTTTAATCTTTACCGTAAAGATGGGGTATATATCTGTGGGACGACTACAGCAATGCGTGGCTTAGAACCATTTTCCCTAAGTCGGGAAGGACGAGTGACTATTGATTTTCCCGCATTGAAGTTGTTGTCAGGTATTTATAACTGGCGAGTCGCTGTCAATGATCAAGATGGTATACAGATAATTAACGAAGCTGTACCGGTCTGTGAGTTTTCTGTAGCCGATAACTTCAGTGCCGTTGGAATTTATGATATTGAACATAGCTGGTCTGTGGTGGCCAAGGGGTAAGTATGGAACGGATTGAGAACGATCTTCTTAAGTTGCAGTTTTTAAGAGAAGAACATCACCAGCGTTATCAGTACGTTGCCAGTTTTGCCAAGGGAGTTGTGGTTGACTGTGCATGCGGTATCGGATATTCGGCACCTATCGTCTTGTCTAACCCTGCTGTAGTCAGTTACACAGGGTTGGATGTTGATCGAGAGGCAATCGCCTATGCACAAGAGCACAATACGACGGATTCTCGTTTTGAGTATGGTTCGATTTTAGCCTTGCCGTTCGATGATTGTAGCGTCGATACATTTATTTCCTTAGAAACGTTGGAGCATCTTGAGCAACCTGAATTAGCGATTGCAGAAGTCAAACGCGTGCTGAAACCAAATGGGATATTTATTTGCTCTGTGCCAACTAAAGATTACGAGAATTTTTGTGTCAGTTTGTATGGGCCTAACCCTTACCATATTCAAGCCTTCTCTTTAGAAGCTTTGAAAACATTGTTGCAAGCCCAATTTTCGCATGTTGATATTGCTGTTATCGCTCAAGAACTCGTCTCTATAGTGCATACATTTCAAGATCAAAAGATGCCGCCTGCGGTATTTAATGCAAAAAACAAGAACGTAATGAACGGTTCTTTCATTGCGATTTCATCTAATGTTGACGCTATTTATAATAAGAATACGCTATTTACAGGTATGAGTCGCATAGAATATGACCAAGAATTGGTCTCTCCATTGCGACAAAGTTTGGAGTTTGCAGAACGCTTGGCTGAACAACGTTGGCAGTTGTTGCTTGAGGCTGAAAAAAGAATCAATGAAGTAACATATTATAAAGAACAGGCAGAGCGCATCTCTGAAGAAAGAATGCAAGCATTCAGGGACACGGAAGAGATGGTCCGTTCCCGAGATCAAGCTTTGTCTGAGGCAGAGCGGATTATTCAGATGCTTAAGGAACAGCTGGAAAGCGTTTCAAAGCAAAATTCGAACCAATAACTCTGTGAATGGATTATATCTACAATGATTGTCACGATTGCCGATAATATCGAAACCATTCTGGTCGATTTTTTTGATACTGTAGTCGAGCGTAGTTGCCACCCTGAAGTCGTGAAACGTAAATGGGCTGCCGCTCTCGTGGATTCATATCGTATTTGTCTATCCGTAGAGGATCTATATGCTCTACGTTTAAGAATCGAAGCGGGATTGTGCGCCAGTAGTCAAATGCAAGGCGATGACGCTGAATTCCGTTATGATGATATGTCGCTTGCCTTGTATTATGAACTTCAACGTGCGCAGATTGCGGCTCGATTGCCAGAAAGTGACACCTTCCTTGCTTTTTGCCGCGATCTAGAGTTGGCTATTGAGCTATCTGTGCAAAAACCAATAGTAGCAACGTTGGACATGCTGAGAGCTGAAAAAGCGAAAGGTAGACGTATTTATTTGGTTTCTGATTTTTATTTAGATCAACAATCAATTGTTTATTTTGCCAAATGTCATGGGTTTGATGATATTTTTGATGGATTCTTCGTTTCCAGCGAAAATAAGCGAACGAAGAAAGAAGGGCGAGCTTATGATGTGGTTATTGCAAGATTAGGTTTGAATGTTAAAAAGACGATTATGTTGGGCGACAATGCACACAGTGATGTTGCTATGTCGACAGCCAGGGGGCTGTTTGCGCATCATTTGCCTGTGGATCAACACCGATATGATGAGAGCCTACTGGCGGATCGTGAGCGCCTTGCGGTGGAGAACAAAGTTAATCGGGTGATCGCTGAAGATAATTTCAGCTTTAACTGGGTAAGTAGTGCAATTTATTTATTCACGCGTCGGCTCTATTGGTCTTTGGTGATAAACCAAGCTAAAAACGTTTATTTTTTTGCAAGGGAAGGCGAGTTTCTTCAAAAGGCGTTTGACAAATTTCAAGCTAGTTTGCCGAAAAATTTTTCGCGTATTACTAGTCATTATATGTATGTGTCGCGTCGAGCAACCTACTTGCCTTCATTGGGGCCTCTGAGTGGCAGCACATTCAACAAGTTATTATATCAGTATGGTTCATGTAGCCTGACTGCCTTTTTGAAAAGCATTAATCTCGATGATTATGTATCTGAGCTTAAAGTGCGTTTTCCTCAGGTGGATTTTGAAGAGCAGCATTTGAATATTGCTGGATTGCCGGCGTTTTCTGCGTTAATAGATGATGAATTCTTTAAGGCTATCTATGAACGCGAGCGCAAAGAACAGAATATCTATCTCAATGACTACTGTGACTCGTTGATGGCAGAAAAACATGATGAATGGGTTCATGTTGTTGATGTCGGCTGGAAGGGTAGTATTCAAGATAATTTGGTAAAAGCGACCCAGCGCAATATGTCTGGTTACTATTTCGGTATATTGGATGGGGCTGAAACCCATAAGAACAATATTAAAGAGGGGCTGCTGTTTGATCATCAGTGGGGGCAGCGCCTTGGTGATGATATGTTTAACGAGTTCCGTGCCGGTTTTGAAGTTTTTATGGGGGCCTCGCATGGCAGCCTAAAGAGATATGGTGTTGACATCGATAATTTTGTTTTCGACCATAACGACTCAGAGCTCGCTTTCTTCTATGAGCAAATAGCGCCATTCCAAGAGCGTGCATTGCATCAATTCAATGGTTTTTCAAAAATAGAGCGTGTTTATTCGCTATCTGATCATGAGATCAGCAAAGCGGTTAAAAAGTTTTACTTTCGTGGCGTGATGTTGCCGAGTCGGGTTGAACGTGAAAAATTTTCGTTGATCAAACACTATGAGAATTTTGGCGTATTCAACTTTAGCTCCTTTGGGCAGAGTAAACGTTCCCCCCTGTCTTATTTTAAGCGCTTGGTGAGAAATCCTCGACACACCATTGGTTCTGCTTGGTGGAAACCTCTGGATTTCCATGCAAATGGCGTATGGTATTTGAAATATCCTTATTTTTTGGTGAAAAAAATAAAGTTTAAAGGGGCTAAATAATGAGTAAAATTGCTTTTTTACTATGGAGTCCGGATATCAGTGGCGGCACTAATGTCATTTTTGAACATGCTACGCGTATGCGAAAGAATGGTGACGATATCACGATTATCACTGAGGATAAACCAAACAATAAGCGGTTAGAGTGGTTTCCAGGTGCAGAAAAACTGACTTGGATGGATTATGCTGAAGCTGCTGAAAAAAAGTTTGATCTGGTTATTGCGACTTGGTGGCGTACTGTATTTTATCTCAACAAAATCAATGCCAAGAAATATGCATTTTTTGTTCAATCCATCGAGTCGCGTTTCTATCCGGAAGATGAAGTGACTTTACGCACGCTTGTCGATCTGACTTATAGCTTGCATGTTAATTTTATCACTGAAGCGACATGGATTAAAGAATACCTTAAAGAACATTTTGACCAAGATGCGTTATTGGTCAGAAATGGAATTAGCAAGGCTTATTTTAATGATGAGATTAAACCAAAGGTGCCTCGAGCGTCTGAAAAGCTACGTGTATTAGTGGAAGGTCCGTTAAACGTCAGCTTTAAAAATACGGAACTTGCAGTTGAGTTGTGCCGGCAGTCTCGTGCTGATGAAGTCTGGTTTGTCACATCGACTGAAATTGGTGCTTACCCGAACGTTGATCGTCTGTTTAGCCGTGTGCCAATTTCTGAGATCGGTAGTATTTACGCCTCTTGCGATGTTTTGGTTAAACTTTCCACCGTTGAAGGAATGTTTGGCCCCCCGTTGGAGATTTATCATACTGGTGGCACCTCCATCAGTTATGATGTGACTGGTTACGACGAATATATTGAGCATAATGTCAATGGACTGGTGTCTTTCAGCCGCCAAAACCAGGAAATCATCGAGTTTATAAACCGCCTTAAGGATAACCCTGATGAGCTGGCTCAATTGAAAGCAAATGCTTTGGCTACCGCTGAAAAGTGGCCGGATTGGGAAAGCAGTTCCAAAGAGTTTTCAGCAGCGTGCGAGCAGCTTATTGCATCGGGAGTTATTACCTCGGTTACCTTACTTAAGGCGCAGACAGAGCGCTTTTGGCTCTTCTATGAGGAGTCATTGCGCCAGGCGCAGCAGGGGGGACAGGCGGGCATTCCCTCTCTAAATCGGTATGCACATTTTCGTCAGCGTGTTATCAATAAATTGCATCGCGACTACCCTACGATTTTTTCCTTGCTTCGGAAACTCAAATGGACGGTAAAATCTTATCTGCCGGGAGCTCGATGAGTGTTTGATTACGAAGTTGTGGTGTGTACTTACAACGGTGAACGCTACATTGTCGAGCAGCTTGCCTCAATTGTCGGCCAGACAATCTCTCCGCGGAGGATCATTGTCAGTGACGATGGTTCTACGGATAATACGCTGAAATTGATTGCTAATTTCGCTGCAACGACGTCAGTTCCGTTCGATGTGCAGCAGCGTGTTGCGGGCCCAAAAGGGCCCGCGCATAATTTCCTGCATGCGCTTTCTTTGACGACGGCAACGAACGTCTTTTTGAGCGATCAGGATGACGTTTGGGTAACTGATAAAATTGAATATTATCAGCGAGCGGTCAGCCAAATCGGCGATGAGTCCGTGCCGTTATTAATCTTTTCAGATGCTGAATTAGTTGACAGCGAACTTCGCTTCTTGAGCGCTTCTTTTTTACAGAATGAGCGACTTAATCCTGATCACCAGTTGGTGTTTCCTCGCTTGCTTTTCCAAAACTGTATCCAGGGTGCAACTGTGATGGTGAATCGATCACTGCTTAAGCATCTTCGCCCTAGCCAGCATATGTTGATGCATGATTGGTGGCTGGGTTTGCTGGCTACCACTTTTGGAAGGTTGGTGTTCCTTCCTGAACGATTGATAAAGTATCGGCAACATGCGAATAACGTGGTTGGCAGCAGTGGCTATGGATTGAAACGTATTCTGGCAAAATTTATGCGGCTGCCCTCAGTTGCACATCAGAATCGGTTAGTGATTGAGCAGGCGATAAGTTTCTATGAGATATACGGTGGGGAACTCAAAAAAGAGGATAAGAAATTTTTGGAGAGGATGTTAAGATCCCGACGTTTTGTGCTTTGGCAGCTTTTCTTGCTAAAATGTGGGGTTGCAAGAACAACCATTACGAGAACTATTTCCTTGTATTTCTTATATTAGAGTTTTTATGCCTGAATCTTTAGTTGAGCCATGTCGGTGCTTCATTTCAGTTATATCTCACGGTCATGGCAACATGATCATTGATGAGGGATGTCTAAAACTGCTGGCCTCAAACAACTACATTGTCGTTTTGAAAGATAACAAGCCACAGCGTGAACTTCAGGAATATTGTCAGGAGTCTGGCATTCATTATCTTGTTGATCAGCCTATGGGGTTTGGCGCAAACAATAACTATATTTTCACTTGGTGCCAGCAAGAGTTAGGAATGCGTGATGGGGATCGCTTTTTGGTGCTTAACCCTGATGTTTTTATCGAACCATCTGTGCTGGCAGCACTGCTGTTGCACGCGGAACAAAACACATACTCGCTAGTTGCGATCAATCTCTTCAACGATAAAAATTTTACTATTTATGACAAAGGGATAAGGCATTTCCCAACCATTAGCAGCTTTGCGGTTTCATTCTTGCTGCAGAAAAATAAGTCTATCTACGATAAAGACAAAATTACTCAGGATACGGAAGTTGAATGGGCAGCAGGCTCGTTTTTACTGTTTACTGCCAAATGCTATCGAGAGCTGGGCGGATTTGATACGCGCTACTACATGTACTGTGAAGATCTTGACATTTGCTGGCGAGCGAGGCGGGAGTTAGGGATAAACGTTGTTTATTTGCCTCAATTTAAAGCATTGCATCTTGCTCAAATGCGTAGTCGCTCACTTTTTTCTAAACATTTTATCTGGCACGTTACCAGCGCTTTGCGTTTTTGCTTGAAACAAGCGTTGAATAGATAAAATTGTCTTATCAACCCTCAGAGAGTGTCGACCTATCGCACCAATCACTACCCACCCGGCTCAATCCTGAGTTAACATGTGTGCCACATCACAAAACCTGCTGGCCGACGTTGCCGGCAGGGTCATCCTCAGACAGGAGTTCCTAAATGTCCAAGCAACAAATCGGCGTTGTCGGCATGGCGGTAATGGGCCGCAACCTCGCGCTGAACATCGAGAGCCGTGGTTACACCGTTTCCATTTTCAACCGTTCTGGCGACAAAACTGACGAAGTGATCGCTGAGAACCCGGGCAAGAATCTGGCGCCGTATTACACCGTTGAAGAGTTTGTCGAATCGCTGGAAAAACCGCGCCGCATCCTGCTGATGGTGAAAGCGGGCGAAGCAACGGATAAAACCATTGCCTCGCTGACTCCGCACCTGGACAAGGGCGATATCCTGATCGACGGCGGCAACACCTACTATCAGGACACCATCCGTCGTAACCGCGAACTGTCCGACCAGGGCTTCAACTTCATCGGTACCGGCGTTTCCGGCGGTGAAGAGGGCGCGCTGAAAGGACCTTCCATCATGCCTGGCGGCCAGAAAGAAGCTTACGAGCTGGTGGCGCCGATCCTGGAGAAAATCGCTGCGGTTGCCGAAGGCGAGCCTTGCGTGACCTATATCGGCGCAGACGGTGCCGGCCACTATGTGAAGATGGTGCACAACGGCATCGAATACGGCGACATGCAGCTGATTGCCGAAGCCTATTCCCTGCTGAAGCAGGCGCTGAACCTGAGCAACGAGCAACTGGCCGAAACCTTCGCCGAGTGGAACAAGGGCGAACTGAACAGCTACCTGATCGACATCACCAAAGACATCTTCACCAAGAAAGACGAAGAGGGTAAATACCTGGTCGATGTGATCCTGGACGAAGCCGCCAACAAAGGCACCGGCAAGTGGACCAGCCAGAGCTCGCTTGATCTGGGCGAACCGCTGTCGCTGATCACCGAGTCGGTGTTTGCGCGCTACCTGTCCTCGCTGAAAGACCAGCGCGTTGCCGCGTCTAAAGTGCTGACCGGCCCGAAAGTGGCACCGTTCACCGGCGACAAAGCCGAATTCATCGAGAAAGTGCGTCGCGCGCTGTATCTGGGCAAGATCGTATCCTACGCACAGGGCTTCTCTCAGCTGAAAGCCGCGTCTAAAGAAAACAACTGGGATCTGCACTACGGCGAAATCGCCAAGATCTTCCGCGCCGGCTGCATCATCCGCGCCCAGTTCCTGCAGAAGATCACCGACGCTTACGCGGCGGATGCCGATATCGCCAACCTGCTGCTGGCGCCATACTTCAAGCAAATCGCCGACGAGTACCAGCAGGCGCTGCGTGACGTGGTGGCCTATGCCGTGCAGAACGGTATTCCTACGCCGACCTTCTCCGCTGCGATCGCCTACTACGACAGCTACCGCTCCGCGGTGCTGCCGGCGAACCTGATCCAGGCGCAGCGCGACTACTTCGGTGCGCACACCTATAAACGCATCGACAAGGAAGGCGTGTTCCATACCGAATGGATGGAATAAGCCCGCCCCGTTGAGCGATAAAAAAAGCCGCCGAGGTTAACGCCCGGCGGCTTTTTTATTGGGCGCGAGTTAGCGTCACGCTTTTTTCTGATGCCGTTCGCGCAGCCGGCCGATCACCGCGCTCAGGTCCAGATCCTGGTCCTGCAGCAGCACCAGCAGGTGATAGATCAGATCCGAGGCCTCGTTGGTCAGCTCTTCGCGATCGTTGACCGTGGCGGCCAGCGCGGTTTCCACGCCTTCCTCCCCGACCTTCTGCGCAATGCGCTTGGTGCCGCTGGCATACAGGCTGGCGGTGTACGAGCTGTTCGGGCTGGCGTGCTTGCGCTCCGCCAACAGCTGCTCCAGCTGATAGAGGAACGTCCAGTCGCTGGCGGCCGGGTGGAAGCAGCTGCTGTTGCCGAGGTGGCAGGTCGGGCCGATCGGGTTGGCCAATACCAGCAGCGTGTCGTTATCGCAGTCCGGCGTGATGCTGACCACCTTGAGGAAGTGGCCGGAGCTTTCACCCTTAGTCCACAGGCGCTGCTTGGTGCGCGAGAAGAAGGTGACGTTGCCGCTCTGCTCGGTGGCCGCCAGCGCTTCCGGCGTCATGTAACCCAGCATCAGCACTTCGCCGGAAACGGCGTGCTGCACGATGGCCGGCATCAGGCCGTCGGTTTTTTCCCAGTCCAGCTGGTTGTTCTGTTGTTCTGTCAGCACACGCGAATCTCCACGCCTTGTTCAACCAGGAACCTTTTCAGCTCGCCGATATTGATGATTTGTTTGTGGAACACCGACGCCGCCAGCGCGCCGTCGACGTCCGCATCGCGGAACGCTTCCAGGAAGTGCTCCATGGTGCCCGCGCCGCCCGAGGCGATCAGCGGCACCTTGCAGGCCTCGCGCACCCGGCGCAGCTGCTGCAGATCGTAACCGTTGCGCACGCCGTCCTGGTTCATCATGTTCAGCACGATCTCACCGGCGCCGCGGCGCTGCACTTCCTGTACCCAGTCGAGGGTTTCCCACTGGGTGATGCGGGTGCGGCTCTCGTCGCCGGTATATTGGTTGACGTGATACTTGCCGGTTTCACTGTCGAACCAGGTGTCGATGCCTACGACGATGCACTGCACGCCGAAGCGTTCCGCCAGGCGGCTAATCAGCTCGGGATCGGCCAGCGCCGGCGAGTTGATCGAAATCTTGTCGGCGCCGAAAGACAGGATTTGGCTGGCGTCCTCGGCGCTTTTAATGCCGCCGGCGACACAGAACGGAATATCAATCACCTCCGCCACGCGCGATACCCAGCTTTTGTCCACCACCCGGCCGTCGCTTGAGGCGGTGATATCGTAAAACACCAGCTCGTCCGCACCTTCTTGCGCATAGCGCTGCGCCAGCGGCACGATGTCGCCGATGATTTCGTGGTTGCGGAACTGCACGCCTTTCACCACTTGCCCGTCTTTAACATCCAGGCACGGGATTATCCGTTTTGCCAGCATGCGATCGCCTCCTCAACGCTAAATTTACCTTCCAGCAGGGCGCGCCCCACGATCACGCCGGCAACGCCGCTGCCGCGCAGCTGGGCGATGTCGTCCAGATTGCCGATGCCGCCCGAGGCCTGGAAGGCCACCTGCGGATAGCGGCGGCTGATCGCCTGATACAGCGCCACGTTGGAACCGGCCAGCGTGCCGTCGCGCGAAATGTCGGTGCACAGCACGTGCTTCAGCCCGTAGGGCAGGAACTGCTCCACCACCTGTTCCAGCGTGGCGTCGGAATCCTCCTGCCAGCCGCTGATGGCCACGCGTTTCACGCCCTGCGCGTCGATGCGCACGTCCAGCGCCAGCACCAGCGCGTCGGCGCCGTAGCGCTCGAACCAGCTCTGCACCAGTTGCGGCTGTTTCACCGTGGTGGAGCCGATCACCACGCGCGTGGCGCCGGCCTCCAGCAGGGCGCTGACGTCTTGCTCGTTGCGGATGCCGCCGCCGACCTGCACCGGCACGTTAACCCCCGCCAGCAGTTTGCGCAGCAGCGGGATCTGGCGCGCCGCCGGATCCTTGGCGCCGGTCAGATCGACCAGGTGCAGCACCTGCGCGCCCTGTTGTTGATAGTCCTGCAGGCGTAACAGCGGATCGTTGCCGTAGTCGCGCTGTTGGCCGTAATCGCCCTGATGCAAACGCACCACCTTGCCGTCGATCAAATCCAAAGCCGGAATAATCATGCTGCCTACATCTCCAGAAAGTTTTTCAACAGTTGTGCGCCGGCCGCTCCAGAACGTTCTGGATGAAACTGCACGCCGAAGAAGTTGTCTTTTTGCACGGCGGCGGTGAAGGGCTCGCCGTAGTTCGCCTGGGCGATGGTGCTGGGGCATATCGGCATCGCATAGCTGTGAACGAAATAGAAGTAGGCGCCGTCATCGATGCCGCGGAACAGATGGTGGCCCGCCTGCGCGGACACCTGATTCCAGCCCATGTGCGGCAGCGGCAGGCCAAAGTCGGTCATCTGCTTCACCGGCGTATCGATAAGGCCGAGTGTCGTCACGCCGCCGTTCTCTTCGCTGCTGGCCGCAAGCAGCTGCATGCCGAGGCAGATGCCCAGCACCGGCTGCGTGCAGGCCTTGATCAGCTCGACCAGATCCCGTTCGCGCAGTTGATCCATCGCCGCCTGCGCGGTGCCGACGCCCGGCAGGAACAGCTTGTCGGCGCGCAGCACGATCTCCGGATCGCGGCTCACCTCCGGCTGGTAACCCAGGCGCCGCACCGCGTAGGTGACGGAGGCCAGGTTGGCGCAGCCGGTATCCAAAATCACCACGTTCATCACAGCACTCCTTTCGAACTCGGCAGGGTATTGCCCTCGACGCGGATCGCCTGGCGCAGCGTGCGGCCAAACACTTTGAACAGGCTCTCGACCCGGTGGTGGTCGTTTTTGCCCTTGGTCTTCAGGTGCAGCGTGCAGCCCATGGTGTAAGAGAGCGAACGGAAGAAGTGCTCGACCATTTCGGTGCTGAGATCGCCGACGCGCTGATAGTTGAACTCGGCCTTGTACTCCAGGTGCGGGCGGCCGGAAATATCCAGCGCGCAGCGCGCCAGGCACTCGTCCATCGGCAGCACGAAGCCGAAGCGAGCGATGCCGCGCTTGTCGCCAAGCGCCTTGTTCAGCGCTTCACCCAGCGCCAGACCGGTGTCTTCCACCGTGTGGTGATCGTCGATATACAGATCGCCTTTGACGTCGATCTCCATGCGGAAGCCGCCGTGGGTGGCGATCTGATCCAGCATGTGATCGAAGAAGCCGACGCCGGTTTTGATCTTGCTGCCGCCTTCGCGATCCAGCCAGACGTTGACGTCGATCTGCGTCTCTTTGGTCACGCGGTTAACCCGCGCGTGGCGGTCGCGCAGGGTCAGCTGGCGCACGATCTCTTTCCAGCCCAGCACGCCGCGCTGGTAGCGCAGCCCCTGGATGCCCATGTTTTCCGCCAGCTGCACGTCGGTCGGCCGATCGCCGATCACGTAGCTGTGGGCGGCATTCAGCACGCCGGGTTCGAGGTAGCCCTTCACCAGTGCGGTTTTCGGCTTGCGGCAGTCGCAGTTGTCCGCCGGCAGGTGCGGGCAGATCAGCACATCGGCGAACTGAATGCCCTGCGAGCTGAGGATCTGCATCATCAGGTTGTGCGGCGGATCGAAGGTTTCCTGCGGGAAACTGGCGGTGCCGAGCCCATCCTGATTGGTGATCATCACCAGCTGATACCCCGCCTGTTGCAGCGCCAGCAGGGAAGGGATCACGTCCGGCTCGAGCGCCAGCTTGTCCAGGCGGTCAACCTGGAAATCTTCCGGTGGCTCGGCGATCAGCGTGCCGTCACGATCGATAAAGAGGATTTTTTGGCTCACATTGGCTCCTGGCGAGTCTGGTTGGCGCCGGGCAGGGCGGACAAGGCGTCCACCACGCGTTGACATTCGTCGCGGGTGCCTATGGTGATGCGCAGGCAGCCGGACAACCCGGGCTGTTTGTTTTGGTCTCGTAAGATAATGCCCTGATCCCACAAGCTTTTAAACACATTACTTGAGGCGGTGAAGCGGACCAGCAGGTAATTGCTGTCGCTGGCGAAAACCTGCTCGACGCAGGCGCATTTTTCCAGCTGTTGCTGCAGCCAGCTGCGGGTGGCGGCGATGTCGGTGACGCGCTGACGCATGGTGCGGATACCTTCTTCGCTCAGCGCCTGCGCGGCGATATCCGCCACCGGCGTCGAAAGCGGGTAAGGCGCGATCACTTTCAGCAGCAGGGCGATCAGATCTTCGTTGGCGAGCGTAAAGCCGCAGCGCAGGCCGGCCAGCGCAAAGGCCTTCGACAGCGTGCGCAGGATAGCCAGGTGCGGATAGTCGCTCAGCCACCCGGCCACCGAGGCCTGCGGGCAAAACTCGATATAGGCTTCGTCCACCGCGACGATCGCCTTGCCTTTGGCCAGCTCCAGCAGGTTGCGCAGCGAGTCCGGGTCGATCAGGTTGCCGGTCGGGTTGTTCGGGCTGCAGACGTAGATCAGCTTCACGTTGTCCATGCTGTCTGCGATGGCCGGCAGATCCAACTGCCAGTCCTCTTTGGCGGCCACGGTGCGGCGCTCCACGCCGAAAGTTTCGGCGCTGACGGCGTACATGCCGTAGGTCGGCGGGCAGAACAGAATGGCGTCTTTGCCCGGCTCGCAGAAGGCGCGGATCAGCAGTTCGATGCCTTCATCGGCGCCGCGGCTGACCAGCACCTGCTCTTTCTTCACCCCGGCGTAGGCGGCGTAGCGTTCGATTACCTGCGCCGGCTGGCACTCCGGATAGCGGTTGAAGGTTTGCGCGGTCAGCTGGAACTCGGGCGCGATCGGGTATTCGTTGGCGTTCAGCCACACGTCACCCTTACCGCCGAGGCGGCGCGCCGATTGATAAGGGGTCAGCTCGCGAACGTTGGCGCGCGCCAGTTTTTCGATGCTCATGCTTGCTCCTTCAGGGCGGCGACGCGCAGGGTCACGGCGTTCTTGTGGGCGATCAGCTGCTCGGCGGCGGCCAGGGTCTCGATGGTGGCGGCCAGGTTGCTGAAGCCCTGCGGCGTCAGCTCCTGCACCGTCATGCGTTTTTGAAAATCGGCCAGCCCCAGGCTGGAGCAGGTGGCGGTGTAACCGTAGGTCGGCAGCACGTGGTTGGTGCCGGAGGCGTAATCGCCGGCGGACTCCGGCGACCAGTCGCCGAGGAACACTGAGCCGGCGCTGGTGATGCCGTCCACCAGCTCGCGCGCATTGCGGGTCTGAATGATCAGGTGCTCCGGGCCGTAGCGGTTGCTGATGGCCACGCACTCAGGCAGATCGCGCGCCACGATCAGGCGGCTGCTCGCCAGCGCCTGGCGGGCGGTCTCGGCGCGCGGCAGCTCGGCCAGCTGGCTTTCCACCGCTTCGGCCACCGCCTGCGCCATCGCCGCGTCCGGCGTCAGCAGGATCACCTGCGAATCCGGGCCGTGTTCGGCCTGCGACAGCAGATCGGAAGCGACGAATGCCGGGGTGGCGCCGGCATCGGCGATCACCAGCACCTCCGAAGGGCCGGCCGGCATGTCGATAGCCGCGCCGTCGAGACGCTGGCTGACCTGCCGCTTGGCTTCGGTCACGAAGGCGTTGCCCGGCCCGAAGATCTTCGCCACGCGCGGCACGCTTTCGGTGCCGAACGCCAGGGCGGCGATCGCCTGCGCGCCCCCGACCTGAAACACTTCCTGCACGCCGCACAGCTGTGCCGCATACAGGATCTCATCGGCGATCGGCGGCGGTGAGCACAGCACCACCCGGCGGCAACCGGCGATGCGCGCCGGCGTCGCCAGCATCAGCACGGTGGAGAACAGCGGCGCCGACCCGCCGGGAATATACAGGCCCACCGAGTCGATTGGGCGGGTCACCTGCTGGCAGCGCACGCCCGGCTGCGTTTCGACGTCCACCGGCGGCAGTCGCTGCGCGTTGTGGAAGGTGTCCACGTTGGCGACGGCCACCGCCATCGCCTGTTTGATGTCATCGCCCAGTCGCGCGCAGGCGGCGGCGATCTGCTCGGCGCTGACGCGCAGCGCGGCGACTTCCGCCTTGTCGAAGCGGGCGCTATAGTCGCGCAGCGCCCGATCGCCGTTGGCCTTCACGTTGTCGAGGATCTCGCTCACCGTGCGGGTGATGCTGTCGGAAGCGGCGATTGCCGGGCGCATCAGCAGCTCGGCCTGGCGTTCGGCGCTGCACGTTGCCCAGTCGATCGGCGTGTTGAAGGTCGACATGGCGTTACTCCATCATCTTTTCAATCGGCAGCACCAGAATCGAGCTGGCGCCGAGCGCTTTCAGTTTTTCCATGGTTTCCCAGAACAGGGTTTCGCTGCTGACCATGTGCATCGCCACGCGGTTCTGCGCGCCGGCCAGCGGCAGAATGGTCGGGCGTTCGGCGCCCGGCAGCAGCGCGACGATCTCGTCCAGCTTCTCGCTCGGCGCGTGCAGCATGATGTATTTGGATTCACGCGCCTGGATCACGCCCTGAATGCGGGTCATCAGGCGGTCGATCAGCTGTTGTTTGGCTTCCGGCATTTCGCCGTCGCGCTGGATCAGGCAGGCTTTGGAGCGGTAGATCACCTCCACCTCGCGCAGGCCGTTGGCCTCCAGCGTGGCGCCGGTAGAGACCAGATCGCAGATGGCGTCGGCCAGGCCGGCGCGCGGCGCCACTTCCACCGAACCGTTCAGCAGGCAAGATTTAAAGCGCACGCCCTGCTTGTCGAGGTATTGCTTCAGCAGGTGCGGGTAAGACGTGGCGATGCGGGCGTCCTGCAGGCTTTGCGGGCCGGCGTATTCGGCGTCGAGCGGGGTGGCCAGCGACAGGCGGCAGCCGCCGAAATCGAGGCGGCGCAGGGTGAAGTAACGCGGGTCTTCGCCCTGAGCGCGGCGGCTGAGCAGCTCTTCTTCCAGCACGTTTTCGCCGATGATGCCCAGATCGACCACGCCGTCCATCACCAGGCCCGGAATGTCGTCATCGCGCACGCGCAGGATATCGATCGGCATGTTTTCCGCGAAGGCGATCAGGCGCTGCTGCTGCAGGTTGATCTTGATGCCGCAGCGCGCCAGCAGTTCCTGGGATTCCTCGCTCAGGCGGCCCGACTTCTGCATTGCGATCCGTAAACGTGTCTTGTCCAGCATGGTAACCTCTGTTTAATCTGTAATTTTATGAATTTGTTGTAAAAATATTCTTTCTGTCTGTCCGAAGCCAAAAAAAAACCCTCGGAAGAAATCTTCCGAGGGCTCTCTCTTGCGTTCTGCGCGCCACTGGAAGATTAACAAACCGTCTTCCAGCACACATCGCCTGAAAGACTAGTCAGGGTGATGGTGATGATGGTGGTTGAACTGAACGCGTGTCATGGTGTTTTTCTCTAATCAAAAGCCGGTAAAAACCGTATGCCGATTAAGCTAAACTATCCGCTGTCCACCGCGCAACCCTTTTTTAACGTCATAAATTTAATTTATTGAAACAGGTTAGGTTATTAGCCACACACGGCTTTACCTAACCTTAAGCCGGGCAGATTGTATCGCCGTGCACAGTGGCGTAGCCTTAGGGGTAGGGCGCTGCGATCTTCAGGAGAGGAAGAGGATGAAAAAGGTAGCCATTATTGGTTTGGGTTGGCTGGGCATGCCGTTGGCGCTGTCGCTGATGGGCCGCGGGTATGACGTGGTCGGCAGCAAAACCACGCCGGACGGCGTCGAGGCCGCGCGCATGAGCGGCATCGAATGCTATCAACTGGAGCTGACGCCGGAGCTGGTGTGCGATCCGGACGATCTGGAATCGCTGCTGCGCGTGGATGCGCTGGTGGTGACGCTGCCCGCGCGCCGCACCGTCGAAGGCAGCGAGAACTATTTCAATGCGGTGCGCATGCTGGTGGACAGCGCGATGGCCTTCGGCGTGCCGCGCGTGATCTTCACCAGTTCCACCTCGGTGTACGGCGAAACCGCCGGCACGCTGCGCGAAGAGTCGCCGCTGCGGCCGGTCTCGCCGTCGGGCCGGGTGCTGGCCGAGCTGGAGCGCTGGCTGCATGAATTGCCGAATACCTCAGTGGACATTCTGCGGCTGGCGGGGCTGGTGGGCGCCGATCGCCACCCCGGCCGCTTCCTGGCGGGCAAACTCGACGTGAAGGGCGGTTCGCAGGGGGTGAATCTGGTGCATCAGGACGACGTCATCGCCGCCATCCAACTGCTGCTGAAGCTGCCGAAGGGCGGCCACGTATACAACCTGTGCGCGCCGCGTCATCCGGCCAAACGCGAATTTTATCCGGCGCTGGCCGAACAGCTGCACCTGGAGCCGCCGCAGTTTGCCGACGAAGCGGAGCAGGATGAGCGGCTGGTGGACGGCAACCGCATCTGCAACGAGCTGGGTTTTGAGTACCAGTATCCCGATCCGGCGCGCATGCCGGTCAGCTAACGTCCGTCAGGCCCCGCGCATGCGGGGCTTTTTTTTCGCCGGCGCGCGCCAAATCCTCCAGCAGCGCGTTCAACGCCTCGTCGGGCTGGACAGGGCGGCTGACCAGGCTGAGCGTGGCGCGGTAAGAGAGCGCCGCGCCGCCCAACTGCCGCAGCAGCCCCTGTTCCACCCAGCGCGCCGCGTAGTGGGTGGGCAGATAGCCAAGACAGGAGCCGCTCAGTACCAGATGGGCGACGCTTTCCATATGATGGGCCACCGCCGCCAGGTGAGGCGGCGCGATCGGGCACAGCTGCTGCGCCAGCAGGTAGCCGCGCTTGACCCAGCGCGCGTTTTCAATCTGCTCGCGCTCCGGTTCTTCCACCGCGAACAGCGGGTGATCCGCGCTGCAGTAGATCGCCTGCGTCTCCTCCAGCCACGGCTGATAGCGCAACGCCTCCAACTGTTGGCCGAAGTAGCCGATGCCCAGATCGAGCTGCCGGTGCAGCAGCCCCTGCTCAATCTCGTTCGGTGAACAGATGCGGCACTGCAATTGCACGTCCTGATGTCGGCGCTGGAAATGTTTGATGGCCTGGCTGAACGGATTGCCTGGCAGCGAAACCAGATTATCCACCAGACCGATCTGCAGATCGCCGGTCAGCAGGCCGTTCAGCGACTGGCTGACCCGGGTGAAGTCGCGGGCGGCGTTGAACAGCGAGCGGCAGGCGATCAGCATGCGTTCGCCCTTGGGCGTCAGCCGGAAGCCGGAGCGTCCGCGCTGGCACAGGCGAAAACCCAGCCGGGTTTCCAGCGAGGCCAAGTGAGTGCTGATGGTGGACTGGTTCATCAGCAGCGCTTCCTGCGCGGCGCTGACGCCCTGAGCTTCCGCCACCGCGACGAATACCCGCAGCAGTTTCAGATCGATATCGCTTAGGTTGGTGAGCATCGTCCCCTCCGCAGAACGTCGGCCGGTTAACCCATTTTTAACATCGAGAAAATAGGTGCGGCGCTGAAGATATGGCCTCCCTTATGGCATGAAGTTGAAATAAAAATCAATACTTCAATAGGTTAGTTACATCGCGTTTTTCGATGTTTACATGCAAAAGCGGGAATGGTAGCCGGGGTGGCCAGCGGGGTAGTCTGCGAATGTTGCTCAAATGTTTCAATTCATCGCAGATCAAGACAAGGAAACGCCATGCTGAACCAACCCCAAAGCGGTAACGATATGCCGCGCTTTGCCGGTATCCCCACCATGATGCGCCTGCCCGCCGCCGAACAGGCGCGCGGTCTGGACGCCGCCTTTGTCGGCATTCCGCTGGATATCGGCACCTCCAACCGCAGCGGCACCCGCTATGGCCCGCGCCAGATCCGCCAGGAATCGGTGATGATCCGCCCCTACAACATGGGCACCGGCTCCGCCCCGTTCGAACGGCTGCAGGTGGCCGATCTGGGGGATGTCGCCATCAACCCTTACAGCCTGGCGGATAGCGTGCAGCGCATCGAGGCGGCTTACCACGAGATCCTGGCGCACGGCTGCATACCGTTGACGCTCGGCGGCGACCACACGCTGACGTTGCCGGTGCTACGCGCCGTCGCCCGTCGACATGGCTCGGTCGGGCTGATCCACGTCGATGCGCATTCCGACACCAACGAGGAGATGTTCGGTGAACAGCTGGCGCACGGCACCACCTTCCGCCGCGCGTTCGAGGAAGGGTTGCTGGCGCCGGAAAAAGTGGTGCAGATCGGCCTGCGCGGCAGCGGCTATGCGGCGGACGATTTCGACTGGTCGCGCCGTCAGGGCTTTCGCGTGGTGCCGGCCGAGGCCTGCTGGCACCGATCGCTGACGCCGCTGATGGCGGAGATCCGCGAACAGATGGGCGATGCGCCGGTTTACCTCAGCTTCGATATCGACGGGCTGGATCCGGCCTTCGCGCCGGGCACCGGCACGCCGGAGGTCGGCGGACTGTCGGTCTGGCAGGGGCTGGAGATCGTGCGCGGCTGCCACGGGCTGAACCTGGTGGGCGGCGATGTGGTGGAAGTGTCGCCGCCTTACGATCGCTCCGGCAACACGGCGCTGCTGGCGGCCAACCTGCTGTTTGAAATGTTGTGCGTGCTGCCGGCCCGCTGAGGCGGCGCACTGACCCTACCGGCGGAGCGGTTGCGTCGGGACCCCTGATAACAATAACAACGGAGTGGAGGTACCCATGAATCTCGATCTGCTGGTCGTGGTGTTTTACTTTCTGGTGATAGGCGCGGTGGGGTGGATGGGCATTCGCCGCGCCAATTCCAAAGAGGCGTATCTGGTCGCCGGGCGCAACCTGGGGCCGGGGCTGTATCTGGGCACGCTGTCGGCGGTGGTGCTCGGCGGCGCGTCGACCATCGGCAGCGTCAAGCTCGGCTACACCTACGGCATCTCCGGCGTCTGGCTGTGTGGCGCGCTGGGGCTGGGCATCGTGGTGTTGAGCCTGGTGCTGGCCAAGCCGCTGCTCAAGCTGAAGCTGTATACCGTCAGCCAGGTGTTGTCGCGGCGCTATCATCCGGCGGCGCGGGTTACCAGCGGCGCGATCATGCTGGCGTATGATCTGATGGTGGCGGTGACTTCGATCATCGCCATCGGCAGCGTGATGCAGGTGATGTTTGGCCTGTCGTTCAGCGCGTCTATCCTGCTCGGCGGCGGGCTGGTGGTGCTGTATTCGACGCTGGGGGGCATGTGGTCGCTGACGCTGACCGACATCATTCAGTTCATCATCATGACCGTCGGCATGATGCTGGTGCTGATGCCGATGAGCATCGTCAAGGCCGGCGGCTGGGAGGCGTTCACCAGCCTGCTGCCCGCCGGTTACTACCAGCTGTCGTCGATCGGGCTGGACACCATTCTGGTATTTTTCCTGATCTATTTCTTCGGCATTCTGATCGGCCAGGACATCTGGCAGCGGGTATTTACCGCCCGCAGCGCCAACGTGGCGCGCTTCGCCGGGCTGGGGGCGGGCGTCTACTGCGTGCTGTACGGCGTGACCGGCGCGCTGATCGGCATGGCCGGCAAGATCGTGCTGCCGTCGCTCAGCAACACCGACGGCGCCTTCGCCGCTATCGCGCAGGCGGTGTTGCCGGTCGGCGTCAGCGGGCTGGTGGCCGCCGCGGCGTTGGCGGCGCTGATGTCCACCGCCAGCGCCTGCCTGCTGGCCTCTTCCACCATCGCGCTGGAGGACGTATTGCCGGCCATCCGGCGCAAACCTTCCGGCGGGTTGGCCGCCGGGCGCTTCACCACGCTCCTCATGGGCGCGGTCATGCTGGGGCTGGCATTCGTGGTGCGCGACGTGCTGGCGGCGCTGACCCTGGCTTACAACCTGCTGGTGGGCGGCATGCTGATCCCGCTGGTGGGGGCGATCTTCTGGCCGCGCGCCACCAGCGCCGGCGCCATCGCCAGCATGCTGACCGGCAGCCTGTGCGTGGTGGGGCTGATGGTCTGGCACGGCATCGACGCCAACAGCCCAATCTACGGCGGCCTGCTGGGCGGCGGCGTCGCCTTCGTGCTGGGCAGCCTGTTGAGCCGCCCGGCAGCGCAGCTGCAGACCCAAACCGAGCGCTGAAACGCACTGAGCTTTTATCGCGGCGCCTTTGCTGCTTTACTGGAGGGCGGGGCGCACGGCTCCCGAATGGGTTTAACGGCGGTCGTAAGGAGATTGGGAGTGAAGGAAAAAATCAAAGTCGCATGCTGCCAGTTAGCGTTGCGGGTCGGGGAAGCGGAACATAATCGGGCGCTGTCCGCCCAGGCTATCCGCCGGGCGGCGCAGCGCGGTGCCAACGTTATCGTGCTGCCGGAGCTGGTGAACAGCGGCTACGTGCTGCGCGATAAGGCGGAGGCGAGGGCGTTGGCCGAGGCTGAAGACGGGCCGAGCCTCAGCCTGTGGGGAGCCCTGGCGCGCGAGTTGGATGTGGCGATCGTCGCCGGTTTCTGCGAGCGCCTGCCCGATGGCGAGGTGGCCAACAGCGCGGCATTGATCGATGCGCAGGGGGTGAGGGCGATTTATCGCAAAGCGCACCTGTGGCACGAAGAGAGCACCATCTTTACCGCCGGCGATCGGCCGCCGCCGGTCATCGAGACCCGCTTCGGCCGGTTGGCGATGATGATCTGTTACGATCTCGAATTCCCTGAGTGGGTACGGCTACCGGCGCTGGCCGGCGCTCAGCTGCTGTGCGCGCCGGTCAACTGGCCACTGGCGCCGCGCCCGCAGGGCGAACGGCCGGCGGAGATGGTGAAGGCGCAGGCCAACGCCGCCGTCAATCGGCTGTTCATCGCGGTGTGCGATCGTTGCGAAACGGAGCGCGGCGTTGCGTGGATCGGCGGCTCGGTGATCGTCGACGCCGACGGCTATCCATTGACGCAGAGCCTGGCAGGCGAAGGCATGGTGCTGGCATCGATGGATATCGGCTCGGCCGATGACAAGCACATCGGCCGCCATAATCACGTGCATCGCGATCGGCGGCCGATGCTGTATTGAAGCGGCGCGGCGGGCCGCTCCGCAGAGGGTTTTTGCCGGCGGGAACAGCCGCCGTTTTGGCGCTTACAGCCAGCCCGATTTCTTCAGCTTCTGATACAGGAAAATGCAGCCGACGGCGGTCACCCCCAGCGTGGCGTGATAGGCCCACGGGAACTTCAGCTCCGGCATGTCGGCGAAGTTCATGCCGTACAGGCTGAAGATCACCGTCGGGATGGCCAAAATCGCCCCCCAGCCCGCCAGCCGTTTCACCACTTCGTTCTGTTTGACCGTCACCAGCGCCAGGTTGACGTGCATGGCGTTGGTCAGCATTTCGCGCATGTCGTCGATATTGCTGACCACCTGATGCGCGTGATCCTGCACATCACGCACATAGGCGCGCAGCTCTTTCGGGATCACCTCTTCGTGCAGGCGGATCAGCTGGTTGCAGATTTCATCCATCGGCAGCGCGGCGTTGCGCAGCGCCAACAGGTGGCGGCGCAGGGTATAGACGTTCTCGATCGCCGCCTGATCGAACTCCGACTGAAACATGTTGGCTTCGATATTCTCGATGGTGCTCTCGAAGCGCGTCACCACGCTGCGGTAGTTGTCCACCACGAAGTCCAACACCGAATAGAGGGCGAAGCCTGGCCCGCGGCACATCTGCTTGCGGTTCTCCTCCGCCTTGGCGCGGATCGGCGCGTAGCTGGGCGAGGCGCCGTGGCGCACCGTCACCAGAAAGTTTTTGCCGACGAAGAAATGGGTTTCGCCGTATTCGATTTCGTCGTTCTCGCCCCACTGCGCGGTTTTCACCACGATGAACAGCGAGTCGCCGTAGGTTTCCAGCTTCGGCCGCTGGTGCGCGCACAGCGCGTCTTCGATCGCCAGATCGTGCAGGCCGAACTCCTCCTGCACCTTGCGCATAAACGCCGGCTCCGGCTGCCGCAGCCCCAGCCAGATGAAGGTATCCGGCTGTTTGACCACCTCGCTGATATCGTCGATGGTCACTTCGCCCAGCCGTTGGCCGGCTTTGTACGCCACACAGTTCACCACCATGCTTTTGCTGTCCATCCGTCCATCCATTAATCAGTCAGGGTTTTGGTAAGAAAATAACACTCATGTTCCACCGGATACTCTTTCAGCGTCATTTGCAGCTGATAGCCGAGTTTTTCGTAGAACGGCCGCGCCTGGAAGCTGAAGGTATCCAGGCGAGCGTAGCGGCAGCCGCGCGCCTGCGCCTCGCGTTCGGCGGCGCGCATCAACCGGCCGCCGAGGCCGCTGCCGCGCTGGGAATCCGCCACCCACAGCCATTCGACGCTCAGCCAGTTGCCCCAGGTTTCGGCGGTCAGCCCGCCGATCACCGTGCCGGCCTCGTCGCGCGCATAGACGCTGAGCGGCTTGCGATGACGGGCGTTGATATGCGGCAGGTTGTAAGCGCGCAGGCCTTGCCTGATCGCATCGAGGATGTGTTCGTCAATCGCGTCGGTAACGGTAATGTCCATGATTCCTCCTGGGTGATGGGTTAACTTAAGCACACTGCGGCCAAAAGGCAACCTGTTGAAATGTAATGCAAACGACCGCGCCCGCTGAGTGGGCTACACTAAACGGGTCATTTCACCCCCAGGAGGATGCCATGCCCCGATTGACTTTGCTGGCCGGTTTGCTGCTGTGCAGCGGCCTGCTGCAGGCCGCGCCGACGGTCAGCCAACTGCAGGACGGCCTGGAACACCCGTGGTCGCTGGCCTTTTTGCCGGCGGAACAAGGCCTGCTTATCACCGAGCGGCCCGGCCGGCTGCGGCTGTGGCAGCAGGGCAAAGGCCTGTCGCCGCCGATCGCCGGCGTGCCGCAGGTTTACGCCGAGGGGCAGGGCGGCCTGCTGGAGGTGTTGCCGGCCCCCGACTTCGCCGCCAGCCGCCGGGTGTACCTCAGCTTCGCCGAACCGGGCGAGGGCGGCAAAGCCGGCACGGCGGTCGGCTACGGCCGTTTGAGCGACGACGGCGCGCGGCTGGAAAACTTCAAGGTGATCTTCCGCCAGCTGCCCAAGCTGTCGGTCGGCAATCACTTCGGCGGCAAGCTGGCGTTCGACAGGCAGGGCTACCTGTTTATCGCGCTGGGCGAAAACAACCAGCGGCCGACGGCGCAGGAGAGCGACAAGCTGCAGGGCAAGCTGGTGCGGCTGACCGCCGAAGGCGCGGTGCCGCCGGACAACCCCTGGGTCGGCCTGGCTGGCAAACGGCCGGAAGTTTGGTCCTACGGCCACCGCAATCCGCAAGGGCTGGCGCTGAACCCGTGGAGCGGCGCTATCTGGGAACATGAGCACGGCCCGCGCGGCGGCGATGAGCTCAACCTCCCGCTGCCGGGTAAAAACTACGGCTGGCCGCTGGCCACCTACGGCATCAACTATTCCGGCCAGCCGATCCCCGAGGCCAAAGGGGAACGGGTGCCCGGCACCGAACAGCCGCTGCACTATTGGCGGGTATCGCCCGGCCTCAGCGGCATGGCGTTTTATGACGGGCAGCGCTTCCCCGCCTGGCGGCACTCGCTGTTCATCGGCGCGCTGGCGCAAAAGGAACTGATTCGCCTGACGCTGGAAGGCGACAAGGTGGTGGCGGAAGAGCGGTTACTGGGCGATCGCGGCGAGCGCA
This sequence comes from Serratia sarumanii, assembly GCF_029962605.1. Classification (NCBI taxonomy): domain Bacteria; kingdom Pseudomonadati; phylum Pseudomonadota; class Gammaproteobacteria; order Enterobacterales; family Yersiniaceae; genus Serratia; species Serratia sarumanii. The sequence continues at coordinate 1,643,875 of NZ_CP124750.1, forward strand.
TTCGCGAGGTACGCAGCGGGCCGGATGGCTATCTGTATCTGCTGACGGACGAGCGGGACGGCAAGCTGCTGAAGGTCGGGGCGTCGTAACGCCCCGCAGCGATCAGGTGAGTTCGCTCATCACGCCGCGCTGATAGGCCGGGCGGGCGCGCAGCTGCTGATACCAGCGCTCCATGTTCGGCCGCGGGTGGCGGGCGATCGGCATTTCGAACCAGGCGTAGGCGAAGCTGCCGAGCGGAATATCGCCAAAGCCGAATGCATCGCCGGAGAGGTAAGGCTGGCGTGCCAGCGTCTGTTCGATGACGTCGAAGTGCTTTTCCAGCGTGGCGATCGCCGCTTCGATTTTCGCCATGTCGCGCAATTCCGGCGCGGTGCGGATCAGGCCCCAAAAGACGATGGTGAAGGCCGGGACGATGGTTGAGGTGGTCCAGTCCATCCACTTCTCGGCGGCGGCGCGCGCCTGCAGATCTTGCGGATAGAACGTCGCGTCGCCGAATTTCGCCGCCAGATAGCGCACGATGGTGTTGGATTCCCACAGCACGAAGTCATCGTCCTGCAGCAGCGGCACCAGGCCGTTCGGGTTCAGCGCGCGGTAGCTCTCTTCGTTCACCTTGCCGAACGCGCCGCCGGCGTTGATGTGGGTGTAGCTCAGCCCCAGTTCGGCGGCGCACCACAGCACCTTCCTGACGTTGTTCGAATTCTCACGGCCCCAAATGGTCAGCATTGCGCAACTCCGTTAGTGGATTAAGGACCCTCTATACCTACGCCACAAAACGCTATTTGTCACACCGCAGGGCACTTTTTGCCTGCCGCTCAGCGTTCCCAGCGGCACACTTCCCAGCCGTGCTCCGCCGCCAGCGCGCTCAGTTCGCTGTCGGGGTTGATCACCGTGGCGCTGTCGACGAATTGCAGCATCGCCTTATCGTTGAGGGAGTCGCTGTAGCCGTGGCTGTGCTCGAACTTCAGGTGCGGATGCTGCGCCAGCCAGTGCTGCAGGCGGATCACCTTGCCCTGTTGGTAGGTCATGGTGCCGTAGGTGTTGCCGGTGAAGCGGCCGTCGCTGATTTCCACGCCGATCGCCAGCGCATCGTCGGCGCCGAGCTGTTCGGCGATCGGCGCCACCAGGTGCTCGCCGGTGGCGGAGATCACCAGGATGCAGTCGCCGCGCTCGCGGTGCCACTGCAGGCGTTCACGGGCGGCGGGATAGACGCGCGGCAGGATATCGCGCCGGATGTAACGCTGTACCCAGCCGGCCACGGTTTGCACGCTCAGGCCGGCCAGCGGCGCCAGCGTGGCCTGCATGTAATCCTCCATCGACAGCTTGCCCTGATAATAAAGCTGCATCAGCTGCTGCTCCTGCAGCTCCAGCTCCGCCGGCGCGAAGCCCTGGCCGACCAGCCAGCGGATCCACAGGCTGGCGCTGTCATCGTCAATCAGGGTTTCATCCAGGTCGAATAAGGCTAAATCCATCAGTATTTCTCCGGCAGGCAGGGTATGAGGTCGTTTACAGGATAGCGGATAGCGCCCGTCGCCAGCCAGCGGCGTCGGCGAAATTGCGCAGAGCATAAGAAACATTGATGACGGTTTTGCGACAGTTTGTTGAACGTTTGCATAACTTAGAACGCAACAATATTGGCCGCCCCGGCGAGCGCGGTGATAACTATGGAGCAAATGCAGCTACCCGGTAGGGAGTGACAATGTTGATTATTCGCCTGTATGGCAGCCCGATCGTGATTGGGGAAGAAGAGGAACCGCATGATGACGCATCTGACGACGCTGAAGACGCTGCCGCTGCTGGATCTTTCGCAGCTTGACGGCGATGCGCGTCAGCGGCGCGCCTTTCTCGACGATCTGCGCGCGGCGGCCCGCGACGTCGGTTTTTTCTATCTGCGCGGGCACGGCGTGGACGGCGCGCTGAATGCGCGGCTGCAGCAGGGCGCGCGGCAATTTTTCGCGCTGCCGGAAGCCGACAAGCTGGCGGTGCAGATGGTGCATTCGCCGCACTTTCGCGGTTACAACCGGGCGGCGGCGGAGCTCACGCGCGGCCAGCCGGACTGGCGCGAGCAGTTCGATATCGGCGCCGAACGCCCGGCGCTGACGCTGTCTGACGACACCCCGCGCTGGGCGCGCCTGCAGGGGCCAAACCAGTGGCCGGCGGCGCTGCCGACGCTGAAACCGCTGCTGCTGCAGTGGCAACAGGCGATGACCGCCATGTCGCTGCGGCTGCTGCGTGCTTTCGCTTTGGCGCTGTCGTTGCCGGAGCAGGCTTTCGATCGCTTGTATGGCGATAAGCCCAACGAGCACATCAAACTGATTCGCTATCCGGGGCGGGACGCTACCGCCAGCGCACAGGGCGTCGGCGCGCACAAGGACTCCGGGTTTCTCAGCTTCCTGCTGCAGGACGAGCAAAAAGGGCTGCAGGTGGAGGTGAGCGAAGGGCAGTGGCTCGATGCCCAGCCGCGTGAAGACACCTTCGTGGTGAACATCGGCGAGCTGCTGGAACTGGCGACCAACGGCTATCTGCGCGCCACGGTGCACCGGGTGGAAACGCCGCCGGCGGGGCACGACAGGCTGTCGATCGCTTTTTTCCTCGGCGCGCGCTTGGACGCGGTGGTGCCGTTGTATCAACTGCCGCCGCCGCTGGCGGCGCAGGCGCGCGGCCCGGCCAGCGATCCGCTCAACCCGCTGCTGCGCGACGTGGGGTATAACTACCTGAAAGGCCGCATCCGTTCCCACCCCGATGTGGCGCAGCGCTTTTATCGGGACGTCATCGGCGTCTGAATAGCGGGCACAAAAAAGCCCGGCGCGCCGGCCGGGCTGATGGCGCTTGATGCAGGCGATTATTCCGCCAGCGCCTGCTGCAGATCGGCGATCAGATCTTCCACATCCTCAATCCCCACCGACAGGCGCACCAGCTGCGGCGTGATGCCGGTTGCCAGGCGCTGTTCCAGCGGAATGGAGGCGTGCGTCATGCTGAATGGCTGGCTGATCAGGCTTTCCACGCCGCCCAGGCTTTCCGCCAGGGTGAACAGGCGCGAGCGCTTGATGACCCGGCGCGCATAGGCATCGTCGCCTTTCAGCCGCACCGAGATCATGCCGCCGAAGCGCGTCATCTGGCGCGCCGCCAGCGCGTGCTGCGGATGGCTAGGCAGGCCGGGATAGTAGACGTTTTCCACCTGCGGCTGGCTCTCCAGCCACTGGGCGATGCGCAGCGCGCTGTCGCTGTGGCGCTGCATGCGCAGTGCCAGGGTGCGAATGCCGCGCAGCGTCAGGAAGCTGCTGAACGGATCGAGAATGCCGCCGACCGCGTTTTGCAGGAAACCGAGCTGTTCCGCCAGCGCCGGGTTATCCCCCACCGCTGCGACGCCGGCCACCACGTCGGAGTGGCCGTTGAGGTATTTGGTGGCGGAGTGCACCACCACGTCAAAGCCCAGATCCAGCGGGCGCTGCAGATACGGCGAGGCGAAGGTATTGTCCGCCACGCTGATAAGCCCATGCTTTTTGGCGATCGCGGCAATGGCGCTCAGATCCGCCAGCTTCAGCAGCGGGTTGGTCGGGGTTTCTACCCAGATCATTTTGGTGTCCGGCTCGATCGCCTGCTCCAGCCCGGCGAGATCCGCCGGCGACACGTAGGTGACGCGCAGGCCGGCGGTGCGGCTGCGCACTTTTTCCAGCAGGCGATAGGTGCCGCCGTACAGATCGTCTACTGCGATCAGGTGGCTGTCCTTATCGAGCAGCTCCAGCACCGTGGAGCAGGCCGCCAGGCCGGAGGCGAAGGCGTAGCCGCGGCTGCCGCCCTCCAGTTCGGCGATGGCGCTTTCCAGCGCGGTGCGCGTCGGGTTGGCGCTGCGGGAGTATTCATAGCCGGTATGCTCGCCCGGCGCCGGTTGGGCGTAGGTGGAGGTGGCGTAAATTGCCGGCATCACGGCGCCGGTGGCGTCCGGGGTGTAACCGGCGTGAACGGTCAACGTATCAAACTTGGCCATAATGGATCCTTATTAACGTAATTTTTGGCGCCAGGCGTTAAGCACGTCTGTGCGGGTAATCAGGCCGAGGAAGCGCTCGCCGTCGAGCACCACCGCGACGTGGCCATGGTTGAAGGTGGCCTGCAATTCGTCGTAGCCGGCTTCCTTTTGCAGCGTATGGACCTGCTTGGTCATCGCGCTGCCGGCCGGCAGGCTGAAGTGGGCGGCGTCGGCCTGGACGGCGTTCAGCAGATCCCACTCATCGATCAGGCCGACCACCCGATCGCCTTCCAGCACCGGCAGCTGCGAGATGTCGTACAGCCGCATGCGGGCGTGCACGATCGCCAGCGTGTCGTCCGGCGCGGCGGAGACGGCGGCGCCTTCGTCGTGGCGGTAGGCGATCAGATCGCGCAGATCGCCGTGCTGCGGCTTGCTCAGCAGGCCCTGTTCCAGCATCCAGTGGTCGTTATACATTTTAGACAGGTATTTGTTGCCGCTGTCGCAGACAAAGGTCACCACCCGCTTGGGTTCGGTCTGTGCGCGGCAGTAACGCAGCGCGGCGGCCAGCAGGGTGCCGGTGGACGATCCCGCCAGCACGCCTTCCTTGCGCAGCAGATCGCGCGCGGTGGCGAAGGCTTCGGCGTCGCCGATGCGATAAGCGTGGCGGACCTGGTCAAAGTCGCTGAGCGGCGGGACGAAGTCTTCGCCGATGCCTTCCACCAGCCAGCTGCCCGCTTCGCCGATGTGGCCGCTGTCGAGGTAGTCCGCCAGGATAGAGCCGGCAGGGTCGGCCAGCACAAATTCCGTCTGCGGCGAAACCTCGGCGAAATAGCGGCTCAACCCGCCCAGCGTGCCGCCGGAGCCGACGCCAACCACGATAGCGTCCACGTCATGCTCCATCTGCCGCCACAGTTCGGGCGCGGTGGTAGTGGTATGGGCCGCCGGATTGGCCGGGTTGTTGAACTGATCGATATAAAAGGCGCCGGGGATCTCCCCGGCCAGGCGTTTGGCGTAATCCTGATAGTAAGCCGGATGCCCCTTGCCGACGTCCGAGCGGGTCAGCAGCACTTCCACGCCCAGCGCGCGCAGGTGGAAGATCTTCTCGCGGCTCATCTTGTCCGGCACCACCAGCAGCAGCTTATAGCCTTTCAGCGCCGCCACCAGCGCCAGCCCCAGGCCGGTATTGCCGGCGGTGGCTTCGATGATGGTGCCGCCCGGCTGCAGCTTGCCGTCGCGCTCGGCCTGTTCGATCATCGACAGCGCCACGCGGTCTTTGATCGAACCGCCGGGGTTTTGATTCTCCAGCTTGACGAACAGCCGGCACGGGCCGGTATCGAACCGGGTCAGTTCCAGCATCGGGGTATTGCCAATCATCTCGATGACGGAATGGGGGATCGCCATGACTCATCTCCAGGATTATTCGGTATAAAAGTCGTTATGTGGATGATAGCGCTGAGAATAAGCGCTTTAAAAAGAACAAATAACGGTTATATATGCCATTATGGAATATATTAATCTTTTTTAGACGTATGGATGCGCAGATGTTTAGCGGTGCAGATGCTTGGCCGTGTAGCCGTGGGTGGGTGCAAAAATGCGCGTTACGATGCTTTTTTGAACGATAAGCGGGGGGCTGCGTACAGTTATGTAAAAATGCTGAAAATTCACGCTAAACCCTGCAAAAATAAGATAAATCACATAAACTCACAGCAAGGGCATTTTCGGTGCGCTGCGTTACCCGCTACGGGCGCCGCAGGGGGTTGCGGCCGGCACGCGCGCACCGGGCCACTCTCGCTGGTTGGCTTAAAACGTGAACATGTTTGAAAGTTAACGCTATTTCAATGATTTGAATGGACACTCTGGCGACGTCATGATGAAAAAAAACTTATCCACTTCCCTGAAAAAACTGACCTTCAGCGTAGGCATCCTGTTGCTGGCCGCCCCGGCCGTGCATGCGGCCGAGCCGCCGGCGCCGCCGCAGGTAGACGCCAAGGCCTTCATTCTGATGGATTACAACAGCGGCAAGGTGTTGACCGAAGGCAATGCCGACACCCGCCTCGATCCCGCCAGCCTGACCAAGATCATGTCCAGCTACGTGATTGGGCAGGCGATCAAGGCCGGCAAGATCAAGCCGGAAGACATGGTCACCGTCGGCAAAGACGCCTGGGCACCCGGCAACCCGGCGCTGCGCGGTTCTTCGCTGATGTTCATCAAGCCGGGCGATCAGGTGCCGGTGCTGGAGCTGAATAAAGGCATCGTGATCCAGTCGGGCAACGACGCCAGCATCGCGCTGGCGGATTACGTGGCGGGCAGCCAGGATTCGTTCGTCGGCCTGATGAACAATTACGCCAAATCTCTGGGGCTGCAGAACACCCACTTCCTGACGGTGCACGGCCTGGATGCGGAAGGGCAGTACAGCACCGCGCGCGACATGGCGCTGCTGAGCCAGGCGCTGATCCGCGACGTGCCGGACGAATACGCGCTGCATAAAGAGAAAGAGTTCACCTTTAACAAGATCCGCCAGGTTAACCGCAACCGCCTGCTGTGGAGCAGCAACCTGAACGTCGACGGCATCAAGACCGGTTACACCAGCGGCGCCGGCCACAACCTGGTGGCGTCGGCCACCGACGGCCCGATGCGTCTGATCTCGGTGGTGCTGGGCGCGCCGAGCGATCGCGTGCGCTTTAGCGAAAGCGAAAAGCTGCTGACTTGGGGCTTCCGCTTCTATGAAACCGCGACGCCGATCAAGGCCGATAAGCCGTTCGTCACCCAGAAAGTGTGGTTTGGCGACGTCAGCGAAGTGCCGCTCGGCGTGGCGAAAGACGCCTCGGTCACCATTCCGAAAGGGCAGATGAAAAACCTGAAGGCCAGCTACAAGCTGACCCAACCGACGCTGGAAGCGCCGTTGGCGAAAAACCAGGTGGTCGGCACCATCGATTTCCAGCTGGACGGCAAGACCATCGAGCAACACCCGCTGGTGGTGATGCAAGAGGTGAAAGAGGGCAACTTCTTCAGCCGCATCTGGGATATGGTGATGATGAAGCTGAGCCAGTGGTTCGGCGGGATCTTCGGCTGAAAACCCTGATGTGAGGAGCGCGCCCCGGGCGCACGATCCTCGACCAGGCCGCAACTGCGAGGTTGCGGCTTTTTTTTCGCGATTTTTTGGGCGCGGTGATTAAAAGTAGTCCACCAGCATGGTGGCGCCGCTGGTGAAATCGCCTTCCGCCAGGGTGACGGCGCTGTTTTTCACCGGCACCGCATCAAGCGTCGGCGGATTGGCGTAGTCGATGTTCAGCGGCGTATTGATGGCGAAGGCCTTACCGTTGGCCAACAGTTTGATGCCCAATCCATTGACGCTGCTGGTTAACACGCTGCCGTCGAAGGCCGCCGCGCTGCCCATGATCTTCATTTTCAGCTGGCGGCTGTTATCCAGAAACTCGCATTTGATGCTGTAATCGATGCGTTGCATATAGCGATTGCCGTCGATGCGCTTGATGCCGACCTTGCCGAAGTCGATATCGATGGTGCGCCCGTCGTTGATCACGCAAGGCGGAGGCGCCACCACGGTGGCGGTGATGTTGACCTTGGTGCCCTGGTCGGCGGCCTGAGCCGCGGCGCTAATCAGGCTCAGCGCCCACAGCAAAGCGCAGCGCGTTTTACTCGTCATGTTCATTCTGGCTCCCGTCTCAAGGTGCGCTGAAGATCAGCGTGGCCGAACCCGACAGCGGGCCGGTGGCGATGCTGGTGTAAGGGACATTGTTCTTTACCGGTACAAAGGTCACGGTATCGTTGCCCTGGCCGTTGACGATGCGCGTTCTGAAGGCATTGTTCGGCTTCACCACCGCGCCGTTGTACATCATCGCCACGCCGACGTTAGGATTGGTGGTCTTGATAAAATCGCTGGAGAAGCCGCTGGCATCGCTGACCATGCGGATCAGAATATCCTGCGTCGCGCTCTGGTCGTCGCATTGGTAGCTGAGCGCTTTGTCCTGTTTTATCTGGGCATCATTGGCGCTCTGGGTCAGAAAGTCCTGACGGATCTGGCCGAAGTCGACGTTAATCTGCTGGCCGTTGTTGATGGTGCAACTGGTGGTGACGAAGTAGGCGTCGTTGTCGGCGATCAGGCGCCAGCGATAAACGCCGCACTGTGGGCAACCCGGCTGATCGTTGGTCTGAATAAAGTTGATTTGGCCGATGACGTCGCCCTTGTTCACCTTGATGTCCGGCGTTGGGAAACGGTTCAACACGATATAGACCCGGATGGCGACCGACTGGGTTTGCAGGCCGGTAAGGCTGAGTACGCTGATGCCTGATGGCACCGGGGAGTTGTAATCGCTGCCGTTGATGGTGGTGCCGCTGCCGATGGCGCCAAAAATCGCACTGTTCATCGACAGCGCCGGGCTGTCGGTTTTGAGATAGTCATACCAGCTCGCGACGTCGTTTTTACAGGTGACCTGGCTGACGTTGACGATTTCGTTTTTGCCATAAGAAAGCTGTGGCCCGATGCGTACCCGGACGTCAACCGGCGTGGTCGAGCCCCCGGGTGGAATCAGTCCGCCATCGGACGTGCGGCAGGTAAACGCGTTGGCGTTGCCAATCAGCATGAAGAAAGATAATGCCAGGCAGCAACGTAAAAATAGCAGGGCTGTTTTTCTCACGATAATATCCCAATATATATAAATAGTGTGCGGCGTTACTCCGCAATGAAATATTGCCAATCAGGCCGGCTGGCCATATTTATTCCGTTAAAGGGGAGTGAGGGGCATCGCTGTTGGAGATGCCGTCGTTATCACCGTTCAGCAACGCGGTGGGATACCACCTCAATGAGTTGTTGATAGAGCCGTCCGTCACAATCACTTTTTTCCGGGAGACAAGATCCAGCAAAAGCCGCCGCGCCCGGTAAACACCGACGTTGACGGCATTGGCCAGTTGCCGCGTCGATAGCCATTGCTGCTGTGGCGGCAACCCGCCGATAGGGCACTTACGGGGCGACTGCGCGAATAATGTTTGCAGCAGATCGTGCTGCAATTGCCGTATTTCCTTTTGTTTCGGAGATAACGCTTCCATAGCACTTCCTCTGTATTCCGATTGCCGTATTCCTAAGAAAAAACAAACTTTCGCTGCCTACCAACAACGAGGTAAAACGCGAACAAAGAAAATTCCTATCTATTTATCAGGATTGAAAAAAAAGGCGTTGCCCGCCCCGTTTTTACCTGTGCTTAGGCAGGGGTGGCGTCACGCTGAAACCTAAAATTTTGGTTTATTATATTCACAAAGCGCCACTTTGCGATCTGATTACTTGGGAATCCAAGAAAAACAGGATATTGCTCTATAAAAGCATCTTTTACGATCTATGAGGCTAAAAATAACAGTAAATTAACTTCAATTAGGAAATAAATTGCGAATGTTCGCCTTGATCAAAAAAAGCCTTTTTTTGCCGAGAGGCATTTGCCAGAATATTCATCGCCGGACAAGAAGGACGGATTAGAAAGTATTGGCCTCTGCTTGTTGTGATTTCGTTTATTTTTATATGACGGATTCATTAATGGGTGGGCCGCTGCAGACTTGCCGTTATCGACGTATTTATTGTCGATGCCTTTGGGTTTTGGCAGTTAACCAACCAGCAAGATGCTAAAGAATCAGGGCTGCGCACATATAAGCGCGAGCAGGTTTCCTGTTGCTCTTTTTCTTGATTGGAATATGCATTTTTTCTTATAAGGAATATAGGTTCTATGAAACTTAACAAAATCATGATGGCTGCAGTGATTGCATTTGGCGCAAGTTCTTTTGCACAGGCAGCCGATCAGGGACACGGTAAGGTCACCTTCACGGGCTCTATTATTGATGCGCCATGCTCTATTGCGCCCGAGTCGATCGATCAGACCGTAGATCTGGGCCAGGTTTCCAACGTGGCGTTGAAAAACGGCGGCAAATCCAACCCGCGTCCGTTTGAGATCAAACTGGAGCAGTGCGACATCACCACGCTGAAAACCGTTAAAACCACCTTCAGCGGCGTCGCATCGTCCACCGACAAGGATCTGTTGGGTATCGCGGGCACCGCCAGCGGCGCCGGCGTAGCCATCTCTTACAATGGCCAGCCGATCAAACTGGGTGAAGCGACTACCGCGCAGACCCTGAATACCGGCAACAACACCCTGCATTTCGCCGCCTACCTGCAGGGCGAAGGCGCTTCCGCCGCCATCGTTCCGGGTGATTTCACTGCCGTAGCCGATTTCACCCTGGCTTATCAGTAAGTGAGCCCGAAGGCTTAATCAACCAGGCATGGGGTTCGCCGCATGCCTGGTGAATCTCCCTGTCAAAGGAATGTCGCGATGTTTTTACCAAGGAATCGAGCGGGTGCCGTTCTTTTGGCGTCGTTGGCGTTTGCGCCCGGCCATGCAACTTCCGCCGCGCAGGGGTGGGGCAAAGTCAACATGCACGGCGCCATTATCGACACCGCCTGCGCCATTGCCGCCGGCAGCCGCGATCAGACGATCGATATGGACACTATTCCTCTCGGGCAGATCATTCGTGACGGCCAGGGGATGACCAAACCTTTCAGTATCGAATTGGTCAATTGCATTTTGGAACGGCCGGAAAACAAGCCTGACTGGAAATTCTTTCAGGTCACGTTTGATGGTTATGCGGAAGGCGCTCTGTTTGGCGTACAGGGCGATGCGCGCGGCGTTGCATTGGAGATAAAAGACAGCAGCGGCACGGCGGTTATTCCAGGGAAACCTTTGCCGATGGAGGGAATAATACCGGGGAACCGAGTGCTGAATTATTCCATGACGTTGATGCCGAATCACCAGCCGTTGAAGGTGGGAGCGTATTTTTCCACAGTGCGTTTTAAGCTGGATTATTTTTGATTTTTTCTCGTACTGACGGTTAATTCGTTATTGAAAGGACTTTATTATGCTTTCACCGGCAGGGAAGTTATTTCGTCTTCAGGCCTTGGGGCTTTGCGTTGCCCTTTCTCTGGGAAATCCAATCGCGTTGGTCTATGCCGCCGACGTGATTCAATTCAATACCGACGTATTGGACATCAACGATCGCAAAAATATCGATCTGAGCCAATTCACGCGCAGCGGCTACATCATGCCGGGCGTTTATACCATGGTGGTGCACGTCAATAAGAACGATCTGCCGGAACAGCCGGTGACGTTTATGGCGCCCGAGAACGATCCTAAAGGCAGCGAAGCCTGTCTTTCGCCGGAGTTGGTCAACCAACTGGGGCTGAAAGAAAAACTGTTAAGCACGCTGAACTGGACGCACGGCGGCCGTTGCCTTGACGCCTCCAGCCTGGCGGGGATGGAAGCCCGCGGCGATCTTGCCAGCTCCTCACTGTATCTCAACATTCCTCAGGCCTATCTGGAATACAGCTCGGAAAACTGGGACCCGCCTTCGCGCTGGGATGACGGTATTCCTGGGCTGCTGTTTGACTATAACGTCAACGCCCAAACGCAAAAACATCAGAAGGGCGGCAGCAGTTACAGCCTGAGCGGCAACGGCACCGGCGGCGCCAACCTGGGCGCCTGGCGTCTGCGCGCCGACTGGCAGGCCAACCTCAACCATCAGACCGGTTCTTCTCAGCCGACCGACAAACAGTTCGACTGGAGCCGCTATTACGCCTACCGGGCGATCCCGGCGCTGCGTTCGCGGCTGACAATGGGTGAGGATTACCTGAACTCCGACATTTTCGACAGCCTGCGCTTTACCGGCGTCAGCCTGCGATCCGACGACAGCATGTTGCCGCCCAACCTGCGCGGCTATGCGCCGGAAGTGACCGGCGTGGCGAAAACCAACGCCAAGGTGGTGGTCAGCCAGCAGGGGCGCGTGCTGTATGAAACGCAGGTGGCGGCGGGGCCGTTCCGCATTCAGGACATCAACGATGCGGTTTCCGGCGAGCTGGACGTGCGCGTCGAAGAGCAGGACGGCAGCGTGCAGGAGTTCAAGATGAACACCGCCAACATCCCTTATCTGACGCGGCCGGGTACTGTGCGTTACAAGCTGGCGACGGGCAAGCCGTCGGAGTGGGGGCACCATCTGCGCGGGCCGATGTTCGGCACCGGCGAGTTCTCCTGGGGGATCAGCAACGGCTGGTCGCTGTACGGCGGAGGCATCGCCGGCGGCGATTACAACGCGCTGTCGCTGGGGATCGGGCGCGATCTGATGGCGCTGGGGGCGCTGTCGTTCGATGCCACGCAGTCGCGTGCGCGTTTGCCGCAGGATGGCACGCTGACCGGCGGTTCGTACCGGCTGAGCTATTCGAAGAACTTCGATGAATACGACAGCCAGGTCACCTTCGCCGGTTACCGCTTCTCTCAGGAAGACTTCATGAGCATGGGGGACTACCTGGATGCGCGTTACGAAGGGGGGCGCAGCGGCAAGAGCAAGGAGATGTACACCATCACCTTCAACAAACAGTTCCGCGATCTGGGGCTGAGCACTTATCTCAACTACAGCCACCAAACCTACTGGGATCGGGCGCCGAACGATCGTTACAACCTGATGGTGTCGCGCTACTTCGACATCGGCGATTTCAAAAACGTCAGCGTGTCGCTGTCGGCCTATCGCAACCGTTACAACGAGCGCAACGACGACGGGATGTATCTGTCGCTGTCGCTGCCCTGGGGCAGCGCGGGCACGCTCAGTTACAACATGACGCTCGATCGCGAAGAGAACGCCCACCGGGTCGGGTACTACAACCGGGTCGATGAACACAACAACTATCAGATCAGCGCCGGCGCCGCACGCAGCGGAGCGACGGCCAGCGGTTATTACAGCCATCAGGGCGACATGGCGCAGATCAACGCCAACGCCAGCTACCAGGCCGGCCGCTACAGCGCCGTCGGCATCGGCGCACAGGGCGGCCTGACAATGGCGGCTGAAGGAGCGGTGCTGCACCGCGTCAATACGCCGGGCGGCACGCGTTTGCTGCTCGATACCGAAGGCGTCGCCGGTGTGCCGGTGCGTGGCTACGGCAATACGGTGCTGACCAACCGTTACGGCAAGGCGGTGGTGGCGGATGTAAACAGTTACTACCGCAACAAGGCCAGTATCGATCTCAACAGCCTGAGCGACAACGTCGAGGCGACGCGTTCGGTGGTGCAGGCCACGTTGACCGAGGGGGCCATCGGCTACCGCAAGTTTGAGGTGATTGCCGGCGAGAAGGCGATGGCGATCGTCAAGCTGGCGGACGGCAGCGAGCCGCCGTTCGGCGCCACGGTGCTGAATGCCCGCAAACAGGAGACCGGCATCATCAATGACGGCGGAAGCGTTTACCTGTCCGGCCTCAATCCCGGCGAGCGCATGAGCGTGCACTGGAACGGCGCGGCGCAGTGTGAAATCCAGCTGCCGGCGCCGCTGCCGGCCGAAATGTTGATGAACACGTTGCTGCTGCCTTGCCGTCCTCTTGCCGGCGACAAGCCGGCGGCCGACGCCAACTGACATACACCCGGCGGAGTGCGCTCCGCCGCTAAACCGCCGGGGCGGGCTCGTCCGCTTCCGGCCGACTGGAACCGTGAAGACATGATGAATCTGACTATGACCAGAAAGACCGTTTTCCTTGTGGGCCCGCTCGCCGCCGCGTTGACGATCGGCGCGGTCAGCCTGCCCGCTCATGCGGCCATCGCGCTGGATCGCACGCGCGTGATTTTCGACGGCGACCTGAAAACGGTCAGTCTCAACATCAGTAACCAGAACAAACAGTTGCCGTATCTGGCGCAGGGATGGATCGAAGACGATCGCGGCAACAAGATCCAAAGCCCTTTCACCGTGCTGCCGCCGGTGCAACGGGTGGAACCGGGCAAACCGAGCCAGGTGAAGATCCAGTCGCTGCCGGCGGCGCGTCAGCTGCCGCAGGACAGGGAGACGCTGTATTACTTCAACCTGCGCGAGATCCCGCCGCGCAGCAATAAGCCGAACACGCTGCAGATAGCGCTGCAGACGCGCATCAAAATGTTTTATCGCCCGGCGGCGCTCGCCCCGAAAAAGAATGCCGCACCGTGGCAGGAGCAGCTGACGCTGACCCGGCAGGGCGACAAGTACGTAGTGAACAACCCGACCCCGTATTACGTGACGATCGTTGAGGCGAGCGCCGGCAAGGGCGGGAAAGGGGCGGCGGGCTTTGAACCGCTGATGGTGGCGCCGAAGGCCAGCGCCCCGCTGAACGTCTCCGCCGCGAGCCTCGGCAACGGGCCGTCGCTGGCGTACATCAACGATTACGGTGGGCGGCCGCAGTTGAACTTCCGCTGCGCCGGCAATGCCTGCCAGGTCGTGCCGGTCGCCAAATGACGAGCCGCGCCAGCAGGGAAGACAGAGTGAACACAGCGGAGTGAACGAATCATGCAACGAAAGATCCCCATGTTGTTGGGAAAAGCCTATGAACGTCATCAGCGACGCACTATCGGCCTGACGGTGTTGGCCGCGCTGATGGTGCCGCTGACGGCGGGCACGATGCTGATGCTGATGCCGCCGGCCCGCGCGGTGGACAACTGGGAGGTGGAGGGCGCGAACGGCACGCTCCACGTCTACGGCGCGTTGACGGAAAGCGCCTGCAGTCTGGAAATGACCACCGCTCGTCAGGAAGTGTGGCTGGGGGAGACGGGAACGGCGCATTTTCAGCGCCCGGGCGATCGCGGCACGCCGGTGGCGTTCGAGCTGACGCTGAAAGACTGCCTGCGGGCGCCGGCGAGCAACCGCGACGCCTGGACCGGGGTGCTGGCCTGGAGCGGCAGCCAGCCTGCGGTGTCCGTGGCGTTTGCCGCGCCGACGGATGACGACGCGCCGAGCCTGGTCAGGGTCGCCGGCGTCACCGGCTTGGGGTTGCAGTTGGCGGATGCCAGCGGCCTGCCGGTGCGCCTCGGCGCGCGTAACAAACCGATCTTGCTGACGCCGGGGCAAAACACCCTGACGTATACGGTGACGCCGGTGCGCACCCCGGCGACGCTGAGCGCCGGCGCCTACCGTGCGGCGATCGATTTCCGCCTTTATTACGACTAATACGCCGCTTGCGCCGAGCCGGCGCAAGCCTAACCAAAGGGAGTGGCGTCATGCGCGCGACAGAGACGAACCGGCGCCGGAGCGCGCTGTTGGGGGCAGGCATGGTCATGGTGGCCGGCATGATGGCGCAGCCGGCGGACGCGGCGGAAAACATGCGCTTTCACGGGACGCTGGTGGCCGAGCCGTGCGTCATTCAGCCGGGAGATGAGGATATCCAACTGGATTTCGGCACCATCGTCGACAAATACCTGTATCTGAACACCCGCACCCATAGCCAAACCTTCGCGTTGCACCTGACCGAGTGCGATCTCAGCCTGGGCAATACGGTGGCCATTACGTTTACCGGCACCGAGAACGCCAAACTGCCCGGCCTGCTGGCGCTGGATGCCGGCAGCATGGCTTCGGGGATCGGCATCGGGTTGGAGGACAGCAGCGGCAAGGCGCTGCCGCTCAATCGCGCCAGCGATAAATTCCGCCTGAATGCCGGCAACACCACGCTCACGCTGCAGGCCTATGTGCAGGGGGAACCGGAGGCTATCCAAACGAAGACCATCGGCCGCGGCACCTTCAGCGCGGTGGCCACTTTTACGCTGGAATACGAATAAGCGTCTACAAGGACAAAAAACGCAATGATGATAAAGCCCCTCAATCGCGCCCTGCGCATGGGCCTGCTGTGCCTGTTGGCGTTGAGCGCCGCCGCCTGTCAAAACCAAAAATCGGGCAAACCCGCCGTGAACACCCAAAATCAGGCTGTGCAAGCGCCGTCAGAAGAGGCTTTGCGCAAGCAGCGTGAGGCCGAGCAGCTGCAGCAGTGCCAGCAGCAACTGGGCGCATTGCGCACCATCAACGAGAAACAATATCAGCGCTATAAACAGGCCTTCGACAGCCTGATGAGCGGCGCTTCGCAGTACGCCAATCTACGCGCCCGGGTAAACGGCGACACGCAGGAGACGGTGGATGCGCTGTATCGCTACAAGGTCAACTATCTGTGCGCCGGGGTGAATCAGGCGGTGTTGACCGGGCTGGCGGATCGCGGAGAGCAGGTTAAATGAGGCTGCGTCTGTTCGGCTGTGTCGCTCTGCTGTTCACCGGCGTTGCGCAGGCGGACGACGGCGTGCCTGCGCTGCTGCAGTTTGCCGAGCAGTATCAACGGCAGAGCACCGGGCCGAAGAGCGAAAACGCGGCGCCCGCCGACCATGCGTCGGGGCAAAAAAAGCGTGAGCCGGCGAAGCGCCCGTCGGACACCCAACAGCCGGCTTCACCGGCCAAAGCTTTTACGCTGAGCCAGGCATTATTGGCGCGTGACCAACAGCTGGCGCGCCAGCGAATGGAACTGACGATGTTGCGCCAGGAACTTGCCGCGCTGCGGGCGGAGAAAGCGGCGCCACCCGTCGCGACGTTGCCTGATTCGTCAACGCTGCAACAGTGGATCGCCGGGCTGGGCGCCGCCTGGCGCGGTTCGCCCGATGCCCAGCGCGCCGAGGCGCTGCTGCGTCAGGCGACGCAGGAAACCGCCAAAACCAAAGCGGCGGCGATGCAGGCCGAACGGCGCGCCAGCGAGCTGGAGTCCGCCGCGCAGGCATCGGCACAGACGCTTGCACAACGCCAGCGCGAGCACCAGGAGGCGCTGCACGCTCTGCGCGCCGCGTTGGAAGCGAGTGAGCAGAAGCGAGCTGCTGAGCAGAAGGCGACTCAGCAGGCGCGCGAGGCGCTGTTGGCGCTGCATCAGCGGCTGCAATGGGAGATGACGCCGGAGCAGTTGAAGGATGAACGCAAGCGTTTGTCCTACGCGGCGGGCAGTGCGCTGGGGCGCGACATTCAGGGGGTAGTGGCGGAGCGTCAAAGCTGGGGCGTACCGGTGGATCGCGACAGCCTGTTGGCGGGCGTCATCGATAGCGTGTCGGGGCGTTTGCAGCTGCCGCCGGATGAACTGAATGCGCTGACGGCGCAGGCGGATGCCGCCGCCGTGGCCGCGCGTGAGAAACGCGTTAACGAACAGCGGCGGCGTGACGAAGATTACCTGGCGCAGTTCCGTCAACAAAAGGGCGTTAAGCCGTCGGCGATGGGCTTCTGGTATCGGGTGGATTACGCCGGGGAGGGGGCGTTGGCGCCAACGGCGGTGGTCGATGTGGTGGTGAAGGAGAAACTGACCGACGGCACGGTGATCCAGGATATGGAACTGAGCGGCAAGGTGCTGTCGCAACCGCTGTCCGAATATCCGCCGCTGTTTCGGGAGGCGATAAGCCATCTGCATAACCACGGTTCGCTGACGATGGTCGTGCCGCCGGCGCTGGCCTACGGCGAAACCGGCTATCCGCCGAAGGTGCCGCCCAACGCCACCATGGTTTATGAATTACGCATCGACAACAGCCAGGCACCGGCAAAGGGTGCCAAGGCGGTTAAACGGGAAGCCGACACGGCGGGAGGGCAGGGATGAACACCATGATAAAAATCGCGCTATTTGATGAAAACCGTTACTTCAGCGCCGGTTGGCAGGAGGCCCTGGCGCTGCACTTCAGCACTTACGGCAAGCGCACGCTGTTACTGGATGCGCAGCAGGTTCACGAAGCCGATCTGGTGTTCTGCTATTTTCCTCCCGGCGTGCAAAGCTGTTTTTGTCACTTCTTTGAGGCGCAGGCTGCGGGGCGCCAAACGCTGTATTTCTCGTTGCGAACGCCGGAGGGGCGGCATAAACGCACCTTCGGCACCCGCTGCGCGCTGGAGGCCGGCGTCATCTACCACGATACGCCGCTGGTATCGGCGCTGTATCAGGTGAACGCCGAGTTGGAGCGGCGCAGCAAATGGCCGGGCAGGCCGAGTTGTGGCATGAACTGCGTATGCCAGCACCGAGGCCTGACGCTGCGCGAACAGGAGATCATGCGCTGCATGACGCGGGAGATGGGAGTGACGCAAATCGCACGGATGCTGGACATCAGCGTGAAAACCGTCAGCAATCACAAGATGAGCGTTATGCGCAAGATGGGATTCCGGCGTAATGCCGAACTTTACGGCTGGCTGCGGCACAGTGCCCGTCCCGGCGCCGTGGGGGCGCGAGCCGGCATTCAGCCTGGCATTGCGGCAGGGAAGGCGCAGCACTGAGACGGCGCCGGCTCAATCGGAGCGGCCGGCGCCTTAAGTGCCTCGCCGTGGCGGTCAGTTGCAGGCCACGACCTTGATCGCCAGCCCGCCCTGCGAGGTTTCGCGGTATTTGGCGTTCATGTCTTTGCCGGTTTCGTACATGGTTTCGATCACCTTATCCAGACAAACTCGCGGTTCGCTGGTGCGGCGCATCGCCATGCGTGCGGCGTTGACCGCCTTGACGGCGGAAATGGCGTTACGCTCGATGCAGGGCACCTGAACCTGGCCGGCGAGCGGATCGCAGGTCAGCCCCAAATGGTGCTCCATGGCGATCTCCGCCGCGATGCACACCTGCGCTGGGCTGCCGCCCAGCAGCTCGGTCAACCCGGCCGCCGCCATCGAACAGGCCACGCCCACTTCCCCCTGGCAGCCCACTTCGGCGCCGGAGATCGAGGCGTTCATCTTGTACAGCGCGCCAATCACGCCGGATGCCAGGAAGTAACGGGTGTAGGAGTTGGCGTTTACCGGACGGATGAACTTGTCGTAGTAAGCCAGCACCGCAGGAATGATGCCGCAGGCGCCGTTGGTCGGCGCGGTGACCACGCGGCCACCGGCGGCGTTCTCTTCGTTGACCGCCAGCGCGAACATGTTGATCCAATCGACCACGTTCATCGGGTCGATATTGTTCTTGTCTCCGGTCACCAGAATGCGGCGCAGCGCGGCGGCGCGACGCGGCACCTTCATCGGGCCGGGCAGCAAGCCTTCGGTGTTGATGCCGCGCTCGATACCGGCGCTCATCACCTGCCAGACGTCGGCGAAGTGCGCGTCGATATCGGCCTTGCTGCGCAGCGCCAGCTCGTTCTGCATCACCAGGCCGGACAGCGACAGCCCGGTGTCTTTGCAATGCTGCTGCAGATCGTGCGCCGATTTGAACGGGTAGGGCACCGGCGTGGCGCCCTCGGCAGACTGGCCGAAGTGCTCTTCGTCGACGATGAAACCGCCGCCGATCGAGTAATAGGTTTTGCTGTGCAGCAGGCGCTCACCGGCGAAGGCGCGGATGCGCATGCCGTTTTCGTGCAGCGGCAGGTTATCACTGTGGAAATTCATGCCGCCGTGCTGCGGGAAATCCACCTCGTGATGGCCGTTGGCCAGCGGCAGGCGGCCGCGCTGTTCGACGTCGCGGATAAAGCCGGGAATGCTGTCGATGTCCACGTCGTGCGGCAGGTTGCCGGCCAGGCCCATGATGATGGCGATATCGGTGTGGTGGCCTTTACCGGTCAACGACAGCGAACCGTACACGTCGACCACCACGCGGGTGGTGTCCTGCAACTGCTGGTGGGCGATCAGATCGTCGACGAACTGTTTGCCGGCTTTCATCGGGCCAACGGTGTGGGAACTGGATGGGCCGATGCCAATTTTGAAAATATCGAAAACGCTGACCATGGTCTCGCCTCCTTCTTCAGGTTTCAGGCGGTGAATACGGGAAATGGGGGAGTGCGGGAGGGCCGGCGCGCAGCGGCGCCGGCCGGACGTGATTAGCCGAGCAGGCTGAACACGATAGCAGAGATGGCGATCAGACCCATCACAACCACGAACACGTTGCTGATGTGGCCGCTGTACTTGCGCATGGCAGGCACTTTACGGATGGCATACATCGGCATCAGGAACAGCAGCATGGCGATGATTGGGCCGCCCAGGGTTTCGATCATGCCCAGGATGCTTGGGTTCAGGGTGGCGACGATCCAGGTGGTCACCAGCATGAAGATAGCGGTCATGCGGTTCAGCTTGGCGGTGCTGACGGTTTTGCCGCGGCTCTTCATCGACTTGGCAACCAGGCCGTTGAAGCCTTCACGCGCGCCCAGGTAGTGGCCCAGGAACGATTTGGTGATGGCGACGAAGGCGATAACCGGCGCGATGTACTCGATCATCGGGTTATTAAAGTGGTTAGCCAGGTAAGACAGAATCGAGATGTTCTGCGCCTTGGCTTCCGCCAGGTTTTCCGGCGTCAGGCTCAGCACGCAGCTGAACACGAAGAACATTACGGTCAGCACCATCATGATGTGTGCGTAGGCCAGAATGCGGGAGCATTTCTTCTCGGCGTCTGCGCCGTACTCTTCACGTTTGGCGACGGCGAAGGCGGAGATGATCGGCGAGTGGTTGAAGGAGAACACCATTACCGGGATCGCCAGCCACAGGGTCATGATCAGGCCGTGGCCCATGCCGGTACCGCTGCCGGACAGCGACACGTTTTCGAAGATGGCGCCGGTCCAGTTAGGGATCAGATACACCGCCAGCAGCATCAGCACCGCGACGAACGGGAAGACCAGGATGCTCATGGTTTTCACGATGGCCTGCTCACCGAAGCGCACGATGGTCATCAGGCCGACGATCAGGATCAGCGACAGGATGGCGCGCGGTGGCGACGTCATACCCAACTGGTGGGTGATGAAGCTGTCGACGGTGTTGGTGATCGCCACGCTGTAAACCAGCAGAATCGGGTAGATGGCGAAGAAGTACAGCAGGGTGATCAGTTTACCGGCGGTGATGCCGAAGTGCTCTTCTACCACGGCGGTGATGTCTTCACCGGGATTCTTGCCGGACAGAACGAAACGGCACAGGCCGCGGTGGGCAAAGAAGGTCATCGGAAAAGCGATGATGGCCATGATGATCAGAGGAATCAAACCGCCGATGCCGGCGTTGATTGGCAAGAACAGGACGCCTGCGCCGATGGCGGTGCCGTACAGGCCCAACATCCACATGGTATCCGTTTTACGCCAGGTACTGCTGGAGCCCGAGGCCGCAGAGGCAATTGTGCCGGTCTGTGTAGTGTCCATAAATATCTCCGAAGTGAACACGAATTTAAAATTAAAAGGCAAAACTTAAGGTTAAACCGTCAAACGTCCTATTCAGGCAACGCTTGCGGTAAGAATCAGGTGTTGCTTGCGGGGATGTTTTGGCGTCCCCCTGGTTGTTTATTGTGTTCATTACCAAGGCACAGCGCCGGGTAATTCACTAAAGACTTTTCACCGTCACGGGCGATAAAAGTCGTTACCGCTGCCGACAGGTCTTTGCCTGTCGATTTTTGTTGGCGGCAAGATAACGATTTACAGTAGAAACAACCGTGATCCTGCTCTCAAATGCGCAATATGTGCAGTTATCTGCTTTTTTATCGATTTTTCGCGCATTTGTTGCACATTTGTGTAAGATTTTGTGCTGAGAACGCTCTCATAATAATTTCTGCGATTATGCGGTTTGTACAATAATTAGCCGGATAAAGCGCTGTGCTCAGCAGCAAGCCGAGCAATATATTTTATGCGTGGTTTTGGATCTAGCGAAAAACCCGGATTAAGCAGTTTTAGTGATGTGGATCACATTGTATTTTTAAGTAAAATTTCATTCATCGATTTGTTTTTAAATGGTTTTTAATGAAAATCGCCGTTAATAACGAAGGGAAATTACTTACGTGGTTAGCGGATAGAAATGCGTAACCATTCATCATATAAATAACAGATGCCTAACAGGTATTGGCGATATTTGCTTCAACCGCTTAAACCGCCGTTTATTTAAACATCGCGGCCTTTGGCGCGATTTATCATATAAAAGCCATAAATAGTCGTTAATTTACCCAGCCGGCAGCGGGTTTAGCCTGCGAGAAAATAATCACCCGGGTGACCTGTTGCATTTTATTAACCTGATGTTGCGTGCGGATAAGCGAAAAACGCGAATCGATTGCGCATTATTTGTTCATTTTCGGGCGGGGAAAGAAGGGGATTGCAGCGGTGCGCCGTCGGTTTCGACGGCGCAGAAGGCGAATTAATAGCGGGTAGCGATGGCGTTGTCGTTGAAGAACGCCATGAAGTCGGCGTCCGGTTGGCGGTCGCTGATCACCCGATCGAACTGCGTCAGCGGGCCGATGCAGGCCGGTTTGGTTTTGCCGAACTTGCTGTGATCCGCCACCAGGATCTTTTGCTGCGCCATCGCCATGGCGCGATGCTTCATCTCCAGCTCGTCGAAGTTGAAGCAGGTGGCGCCGTGCTGCAGGCTGAGGCCGGCGGCGGAGATAAAGGCGATGTTCGGGCAGATGTGATCGAGCTCGTTGCGGCCGCCGACGCTGGAAAAGATGTAGTTGTTCGGCTTGAACTCACCGCCGCACAGGACCACTTTGCAGTTCGGTTTGTCCTGCAGCGCCAGGAAGGTGTTCAGCGAATGACACACGGCGGTGAAGATCAGCTCGTCGGCGATGGCGTCGATGATCGCCGGGGTGGTGGTGCCGCAGTCGAAAAACACCGTGTCGTTTTCATTGATCAACGGCGCCGCCAGCAGGCCGATGCGCCGTTTCTCCGTCACCTGCTTGGCTTTTTGATCGGAAACGAAGTAGTTGGTGACGCCGTTGCTGCGCGGATCGGTCACCACGTAGCCGCCGAGCAGCACCACCGCCGCCGGTTCGGCGCTCAGATCGCGGCGAATGGTCATCTCCGAGACCCCCAGCAGCACGGCGGCTTCTTTCAGGTGGATCTTGTCAGCGCGTTTTAACGCCTGAACTAACCGGTTGATACGTTCTTCGCGCCGCGTTTCCATAGATCCGTCTTCCCACAGGTAGTAGATGTAAGGGCGTGCCGGCGTTTCCGGCGTTAAACACAAACGATGCGGGGCAATATCGGGCCGCATTGGCCGCCCGTATTGTCCCGCATCGTTGTGTATTGGCTATGCCCGTCAGGGCATGCCGACGATCAGTAGCTGCCCGCCGCCGGCTGGGCGCCGGATACGATGGCGACGCCGGAGCTGGTGCCGATACGCGTGGCGCCGGCGTTGATCATCTTCTCGGCGGTGGCGCGATCGCGCACGGCGCCGGAAGCTTTCACGCCCATTTCGCTGCCCACGGTCTCGCGCATCAGTTTGACGTGCTCTTCCCGAGCGCCGCCGGTGCTGAAGCCGGTAGAGGTTTTCACGAAGGCGACATCGAGTTCGCGACACATTTCACAAACCTGGACGATCTGCGCATCGCTGAGCAGGCAGGTTTCCAATATTACCTTCAACGGGATAGCCGCGCAAACCTCGCGCACGGCGGCGATGTCGGCTTTCACTTCGTCCAGCAGGCCGCTTTTCAGCCAGCCGACGTTGATCACCATATCGATCTCTTGCGCGCCGGCGGCGATCGCCGCTTTGGCTTCAAAGGCTTTGGCGACGGTCAGGCCGGCGCCCAGCGGGAAGCCGATCACCGAGCAGACTTTCACGGTGCTTTCCTGCAGCAGCTGGGCCGCCAGCGGCACGTAGCCGGAGTTGACGCATACCGCATAGAAGTTGTGCTGCTGCGCTTCTTCGCACAGTTTGGCGATCTGCAGTTCGGTGGCGTCCATCGCCAGCAGGGTGTGGTCAACGTAGCTGGCGTAATCGATGTTTTCGGTGGTCATCGCGATTCCTTAGTGAAGTTAAGACAGTAAGCCGGATGGGTAATGTGAAAATAATAACATTCAGATGCCGATAAACCTAGCGATGTTTAAAAAATGTCGACGAGATCGTCGCGAACAGGCCGTTATACGTATAACTTAAAGGCGGAGTTTTGTTATTTAAATAACATTTAACGGCTCGCGGCCTGCGCGGGCGCAACGTCGAGGGGAAAAAAGATGAAGATCAACATCGAACTGGATCCTGAAGCTTTCGGGGCGCATCGGCAGGAACTGTTCCGCAATGCGGATTTCGCGGTGAGCGCGCATCGCTGCGCAGAACGCGGGCCGATGCTGACGCTGGCGAACTGCCGCGGCGCGCTGACGGTCTTGCCGTATGAGGGTCTGGCGATTTGGGACGCCGAGTTTGACGGTTATTCATTGAAATCGGGCCGCCGCAGCGCCCGCGGTCTCGGGAGAAAGCGCGCTGACGACGCGGCGTTCTGCCCCGCCTGGCCGAGCCACGACGGCGCGCCGCTGCAGATGCAGCGCGTGTGGCTGCAGCTGACGGGCGATGAGCTGACGTTGCATGGCGAAGGCGAGCGGTTGGGCGGGCGTTGGCGCATCGGCCCGGCGCTGCGTTTGGCAGCCCAGAGCGCGCAGTTCGCCATAGAGATGAAGGTCACTAACCTGGCCGAGCGGCCGCAGCCGCTGCGCTATGTGTGTCGCCTCAACTATGATTGCATTCCCGACGCGGTATTCCGCCAGAATCTGCCGACGCCGGCTTTGTTAGGGGATGCGATCGGGCAAGAACTGCTGTGCTCCGACGATCTGACGCGCTATGTGGATCAGGCCGAGTTCTTTATGCTGACGCCGCAAGGCCGGCGTTATGTCACGCGCTTCGCTACCGGGCAGTTCAACTATGGCCTGCGACGCATCGCCGTTCAGGGCAACCGGCGGCTGCTGGCCTTTGTTCAGCCGGCGAACTGCCGCCCGAATGCGTCAGAGGGTGAGGCGGGGGTGATGCTGGGAGCGGGAAAAACGCGGGCGTTCTGCGTGACCACCGGCGTGGTGTGAAATCACGGGGCGGTAACGCCCCGGTCATGTTGTACGGTTACTCTTTCACCCAGCCGCGGCGAATGGCGAAGGCGAACAAGAAACGATACAGGCGCGACAGCTTGTCGGCGAGGGCATCGCCGAACAGATTCCACACCAGCTGGGCGAACAGGCAGCCGACCAGACCGAGCAGGAAACCGCCGACCATATCCAGCGGCCAGTGTACGCCGAGGTAAACGCGTGACCAGGCGATGCCGACGGCGACAATCATCAGCAGCGCACCGGACCAGACCCGGTGCCAGAACAGGAACGCCAGCGCAAAGGTAAAGATGGCGGTGCCGTGATCGCTCGGGAACGAGCTGTCCGGCGCGTGCGCCAGGAAGGTATACCCCACGCCGGCGACGAATGGACGCTCATGCGGCAGCAGCGCGCCGATAGTGGAGGCGGCAAGCATGGCGAACAGCAGCGCGATCGTGGTTTTCGCCACCACTTCGCGCTGTGAAACCAGCTGGCTTTGCGGCCCCCACAGCCACAGGCCGACGATCAGCAGCGGCACGATAATGATCAGATCGCGCGCCAAAAAGGTGGCGAAATCAATCATCCACTCGGGAGACGCCGGGTTCGCATTGATCCAGGCGAAAAGAACATGGTTTAACTGCTCCATAACCGTTACCTCATCTTGCGGCACCAATAGCCGCTAACCATCCAATAAATAACCAACTGGCTTAACCAAACCCACCAACCCGCCCACAGGTTATGGGTAAGAAAATGTGCGCCGCGCATGATCTGACCAAAGCCCATCAGCATGCCGAGCGCAATGCCGCCGCACCAGCACCACCAGGCCAGGCGCGGGCGCTGCGGATAAAACAGGAAAAACAACGCCATGACCGCGAAACCGCTCGAGGCGTGCCCGCCGGGGAAACAGCGGCCGGGGCCCGGCAGCGCCGGCACCGCACCGAACAACGGGAAGGACATCGCCTTGCCGTCGTACTCGATCAGATCCCACGGACAGGAGTGCGCGCTGGTGGCCTTGAGAATGCCCACCACCAGCGGGCCGATGCCGAGAAGCAACATGCTGACGATCAGGCGCGCGCTGCGGCGATAGATGCCCCAAAACAGCGCCAGTACCGCCCCGACGATCACTATTTGCTTCAGCAGGCGGTGGTTGATCAGATCCAGCCAATAATTGTTTTGCCACGGGAAATGCCCGCTGGCGGCATCGTACCAAAGGTTGCCGATCGCCCAGTCCAGCTGTTCGTTGCGGGAGAGCCACAGGAACAGCAGGCCGCTGATCAGCAGGCCAAAAACCTGCCAACGGTAAAAGGATGCCGGCAGGGAGTAAAGGGCGGTTGTCTTAATTTGCGGTGCCGTTGAGGATTGATTTAATGACGATTCTGGATTCACGCGCAGGCTCGGTGGCAGGATTGAATAACGCCACTGTAATAATTCTGTCTTAAGAAAACCTTAGTCCACCGGTAAGAAAACCCTATCCGAGGCCACCGCCTTCGGCTAAGGTAATCGTTTGCTTTTTTTCGGGATGAGAATGTGGTGATGCAGAATAACGCGCGTGTCTTACTGTTGGCGGCTGCCGGTGCGGCCTTTTCTCCGCTGAGCTTTGGCCAGCCTGCGGCGGCCGGGCCGATCGTGGTGCAGGGCGCCATGCCGGTGGAGGCGGAACGTTTCGCCCAGCGGTTGGAAAACCCGCGCGAGGAGCAGATTGGCGGCTGGCGCTTTTGGCACGGCACCGTAGACGGCTACCCGGTGGTGGTGTCGGAGACGCTGAAGGGCATGTCCAACGCCGCGGCGGCCACGGCGATCGCCGCCACGCAGTTCCGCCCGGTGGCGATCTTCAACCAGGGCACCGCCGGCGGCCATGATCCGGCACTGAAAGTATATGACATCGTGCTGGGCAAATATTCGGTCAATCTCGGGGCGTTCAAAACGCCGGCCAAGGCGTTGGGGGCAGGCAGCGACTCACGGCAGTGGCAGCCGATGGATCTGTTGGCTTCCAAAGGCAGCGCCGGCGAGGACAAAAAGGCGCACAGCCTGCGTCAGTTTCCCGCCGACCCCAACCTGCTGGCGATTGCGCAAAGCGTTAAGGGCGATTACCGACAGGGCAAGGTCGTGGAAGGGGTAATCGGCTCGGCCGACGTGTGGAACAGCGAGCTGGACCGCATTCGCTATTTCCACGACAGTTATCAGACTTCGGTCGAAGAGATGGAGACCGCCTCCGCCGCGCAGATCGCCGCCGAATTCAAGGTGCCGTTCGTCGGCATTCGCGTGTTGTCCAACAACATCACCAATCAGGGCAACTACGATCCGCAAACCGGGCTGGCATGCCAGGATTATGTCTATCAGGTGGTGAAGGCCTATGTTGCCAACCTGAAGAAACGCTGAGTCATTGCTCCGGTTAATCGACGATATCAGGCGATTGTCACTATTGAACGCCTATTGTAAAGAAGATTAAACCTGTGGCGGGCTTAGCTGTAGTGTATTAGTTTATAGGCGGATTATTTGACAACGTGTAGGGATAAAACATGAATAAGGCATCCGTTGTATTTTCCGGCCTGCTGATGGCCGTTTCCGCCGGCGCTATGGCGGCTACCTCTGGCGATGACGCGGATATCAGCAAGCAGCCGCTGGAAAAGGTCGCGCCTTACCCGAAAGCCGAGAAGGGCATGAACCGCCAGGTGATCTACCTGCCGAAGCAAGAGCACGAAGAGAACTACAAGGTGGAGCTGCTGATCGGCAAGACGCTGGAGGTGGACTGCAACCGCCACATGATCGGCGGCACGCTGGAAACCAAAACCCTGTCCGGCTGGGGCTACGATTATCTGGTGCTGGAGAAGCTCTCTGAACCGGCCTCGACCATGATGGGCTGCCCGGACAACACCAAGACCAAGCAATTCATCGCCGCCAACCTGGGCGACGCCGCGATGCAGCGCTACAACAGCCGCCTGCCGATCGTGGTGTATGCGCCGAAAGACGCGGAAGTGAAATACCGCATCTGGAAAGCCGAAGATACCGTAAGCCAGGCCGAGCAGAAGTAATCGCCGCCTGACGCCGCTCCGCTTGTCCTGCCCTGCGCGGCAGGCGGAGACTTTTCCCCGTTACGCTTTCTTTCCGCCCGCCAATACCGCCCGTTCGGTTTCTTCCCCCATGGCGATCAGCCAATCCAACACCGTTGAGAATATCGCATCCTCCTGGCCGTCGGCCTGGGTCATCAGCACGTAATCCGTCCCGTCAGGCGCAAAGCCATATGGCGCCACCAGCGCGCCGTTGACGATGTCATCCGCCACCAGCGCCAAAGGGCCGATGCCGATACCGGCGCCGGCGACCGCCGCCTGCAGGCTGAGATAGAAATGTTCGAAACGCAGCTCGTTGCCCGGCTGGATCTCGAAGCCGCTGTGGGCGCACCAGTCGCGCCAGGCGAACGGTCGCGTCTCGGTGTGGAGCAGGGTGCCGCGCAGTTCACGCCCCGCCGCGGCATGCTCCCGGCGGCAAACCGGGCCGACCCGTTCTTTGAGGAACGGGCGGGCGACCACGTCGTCGGCGATCGGGAAATCGTTGCGGCGAATCGCCAGATCGATGCCTTCGCGCGAGAAGGCGACGGCGCCGCCGGCGGAGACCAGCTGCAGATCGCGCTCTTTCCCCACCGCCTGCTGCAAACCGGCCAGGCGCGGGATCAGCCAGCGGATCAGAAAGGTCGGCTCGCAGGAGATCACCAACGGGCGATTCTGATGATGCCGACAGGCGCGGTCGATCGCCGACTGCAGGTTGTCCAGCCCCCGGCCGATCTCGCTCGCCAGCTCTTGCGCCTGCGGCGTCGGGTGCACCATGCGGCTGGTGCGCTGAAACAGCGCGAATCCCAGGGTCTGCTCGAATTCGCGCACCGCACGGCTGACGGCGCCGTCGGTGACGTTGAGTGATTTGGCGGCTTTCGACACGCTGCCGTACCGCACCGTAGCTTCGAAAGCCCGTAATACCGCCAGGTTAGGCAATCTTCGTTGACGCACTGCGCCCCCTTTTGATTGAGTTTTTATCAATCATCGATACTACGCAAATCGTTTTTTATTGCCAGCCAAATCCGCCAAAGTGTGCATCACTTTCCACTTACGGGTAACTGCGATGATTGCCATTCTCGCCGATGATCTTACCAGCGCGCTCGACGGCGCGGCCCCGTTCGCCGCGCGCGGACTGAGCGCCTGCGTCATGCTGCGCCTGCCCGATGCCGCGTTGCAGGGCGCGGAGATCGTCGCCTTCGATTTAGATTCCCGCTTCGTTTCGCCGGAGCAGGCGGAGCGGCGTTTTCGCCATGCCGCCGCCTGCGTGAAACCGGCGCGCCTCATCTACAAAACGGTGGATTCCACGCTGCGTGGCAATCTGGGGCCGGAAACGCGCGGGGCGCTGACGGGCAGCGGGCGCCGTCTCGCCATCGTCGCGCCGGCCTTCCCGGATGCCGGCCGCACCACGGTGGGCGGCCGGCAATACGTCGACGGCGTCGCGCTGGAGCAGACCGCCTTTGCGCGCGATCCGAAGAACCCGATCGTCACCAGTTACGTCATGGAGCGCATGGCGGGGCTGGAGCCGACGCGCTTTCAGGTATTCGACGCCGCAGGCAACGGCGAGCTGGATGAGCTCGTGGGGCGGATCGGCATTGCCGAACCGGTGGTGTGGGTGGGATCGCCGGGCCTGGCGGCGGCGCTGTCGCGTGCGTTGTCCTCGGAGGAGAACGCGCCGCCCGCTCAACCGCCGCTGAGAGCCCGCAAGGTGCTGGTGGCGATTGGCAGCCTGCATCCGGCGAATGACGCCCAGCTGGCAAGCCTGCGGCAGGCGGGCGCGGTGCTGGTCACGCTGCCTGAAGCGGCCGATCCCGAGGCGGTAGCGCAAGAGGTGCGAGCGGCGTTTGCGCGTGCCGATGTGGTTTGCCTGATTTCGCCCCGGGCGCGAGCGGGTGCGGCGGACCATGCCGCTGTGCTGGGCGCGGTCGTCAGCCGTTGCACGCCAGCCTTCGACGGGCTGGTGGCGACCGGCGGCGATACCGCGCGGCGCATCGTCGACGCTATGGCGGCCGGCTCATTGACGCTGTTCGGTGAGGTGGAACCCGGCGTGCCTTTCGGTTTGTTGAATCTGCCGGGCCGCAGGCTGCCGTTCGCCACCAAGGCGGGCGGTTTTGGCCGGGCCGGTACGTTGTTGAACTGCGTAACCCGGTTGCGCGCTGACCGAGAAGGAGAAGAACAATGACCCTTTCCACCTTGCCGCTGGCGATAACGATGGGCGATCCCGCCGGCATCGGGCCGGAGATCATTGCCAAACTGGCGGCCACAGAGCGGTTGAGCACGCCTTATGTGGTGATTGGCGATGCCGGCGCACTGGCGCGCGCGGCGGCCAGTCTGGGGCTGACGCTGCCTATCCGCGAACTGCCCGCCTCGCTGGCGGGATGGGACGAAGCCTGGCGGCGGGGGGAGACCGCCGTCTATTCCGCCGGCGTTGCGCTGCCGGCGGACTTGCCCCTCGGCAGGCTCGATAAGCGCGCGGGGGCGGCGTCTTATGCCTGGGTGGTTGCCGCCATCGATCTGGCGCTGGCGGGGCGCATCGCCGGCATCGTCACTGCGCCGCTGAACAAGGAAGCGATGCGCCTGGCGGGGATCGATTATCCGGGGCACACCGAGATCCTGGCGGCGCGATCGGGCACCCAGGACTTCGCCATGATGCTGGCCAATGACGAGCTGCGGGTGATCCTGGTTTCCATTCACGTTTCGCTGCGGGACGCCATCGACGCGGCGACCGTGGAAAACGAGCTGCGCGCGTTTCATCTGGCGCAAACGGCCTGCCGGGCGTTGGGCATAGCGAAACCGCGCATTGCGGTGGCCGGCCTGAATCCGCACGCCGGTGAAAACGGCCTGTTCGGCCGCGAAGATCTTGACGTCATCGTGCCCGCCATCGCCCTGGCGCGGGAACAGGGGTTGGACGTCAGCGGCCCCTGGCCCGGCGATACCGTTTTTATGCGCGCCCGGCGCGGGGAGTTCGACATTGTGGTCGCCCAATATCACGACCAGGGCCTGATCCCGGTGAAATATCTCGGGGTGGATCACGGCGTTAACGTCACCGTCGGCCTGCCGTTTATCCGCACCTCGGTCGACCACGGTACGGCGTTCGATATCGCGGGCAGCGGACGGGCGGAACACGCCAGCCTGCTGTACGCCTTCCGGCAGGCGGAAAAAATGCTGCGCGCCCAATAACTCACATCACCTGAAGACAATAAGGAAACACCATGCACACACCCGAGTTTATTTTCATGCTGACGCGCAACGACAGCACGGTGCCCGATGCGCAAGCGCGGCTGCCAGAAGTGCTGGCTGCCGGCGTGAAGCATATCGGCTTTAAGGATATCGGCCTGCCGCTGGATCAACTCAAACAGTTGGCGCAGGCGATCCACGCCGGCGGCGCCACCGCGTACCTGGAAGTGGTCAGCCTGGATGAGGAAAGCGAGATGAATTCGGCGCGCGCGGCGCTGGAATTGGGCGTTGATGTATTGATGGGGGGAACGCGCCCGGAAAGCGTGCTGCCGATCATTCGTCAGTCTGACCTGCGCTACTATCCGTTCGCCGGCCGCATCAGCGGCCACCCCAGCGTGCTGGAAGGTGACATTGACGATATTGTCGCCAGCGCCCGCCAGCGCGCTGCTTTACCGGGCGTGACAGGGCTGGATCTGCTGGCCTACCGCTTTGCCGGCGACGTGCCGACGTTGATTCGGCGGGTGTGCGATGCGGTCGACAAACCGGTTTATATCGCCGGGTCTATCGACCGGGAAGATCGCATCGCCGCCGTGGTGACGGGCAATGCGGTTGGTTTCACCGTCGGTACCGCGGCGCTGGACGGCGTGTTTCCCGCCGATAAGCCGGGGCTGACGGCGCAAATCAACGCGGTGAAATGCCTGATTGGCAATGTGATCCGCAAACTGTAACGCGTCTCCATTCGGTTCTTTCCAGGGCGATGGGGCAGTTATCTCATTCGTTGAATCATTAATTTGCATGGCTTCTCTTTTTTAATGCTCTTGCGAGCAGGCACGCCCTTGGGCGCTCGCCGACGTTTACCCGGCAACACAGCGTAATTGCCGCCAGGTTCAATATATATATAGAGGGAGTGAAAAATGATTAAAGGGTTAGGGAGTGCCGTTGTGGCGGTGAGCCTGTTGTTAACCGGCTGCGGTACCTTCAGCCTGCTGCGCGATCAAAAGATCGCCGACGCTTTTCACGTCGGCGCCGACAAGCGTTCGATAAGCCGGGATTTCGGCGAGCCGATCGCCACCCTGCCGACGCTGAACGGCCAGGGGGTGTGCCACGACTATAACCACCGCTTGCCGAACGGCACCGTGACGCCGTTCTACGTCGGCTTCAGAAACAGCGACGGCAAAGTGGTGGCCTTTGGCCCCACCACCTGCGGGGAAGCGCAGGCCAACGGCAATCTGAACAGTGATGAACCTATCAAACAGCGGTTCTAAACGGGCATTGCTGCGCCGGCCTGTGGCCGGCGCAGCAAAAGCAGCCCAGCAACGTTGGGTGTGCCATTTTTTTTTCTCTATATCCCTTCTGATTTTCCGCCAGACTTTTATCTGAGATTTATTTTCCTATGGCGTTTGCCAGACGCCGCTGCCGAAAAACACCATTACATGAATTCTCTCCATCGGGTCTTACGGTGTGAACAGCAAGACAACAAAGCAATCTTTGCTGAATTATGCTAGTTTTTCGAACATTCACGGGCATACAGTGACTTGCAAGATAAGGATATCCAATGCGTTATCGTTCGCTAAATCTCGGCGAGGTGACAAGGAAAGGGGCTGGAACGCCGCCCCAGGGAACCGACGTACGGGCTGGTGCCGTATGAAGCTGCTCTCTCTCTTTTCTGAACACACGGCGCCGGAAAGTTTCTCCCGGATACTCACCCCGACACAAGCGCACCATGAGCTGGAACGGCATTATCTGTTCGGCGGCGCAGCCGGCATATCGATAAGCAGCCGGTACTCCATAACCCGCAATACTCAATCCGGTATTGGCGTCACCGGTTATCGTGAGGACGCGATTGTGAAGCGCAGCGTGTTCGATGATCTCAATCGGGGCGGCTTGCTGGCGATTGATGAGGGAATGGGCGCCTGGACGCCGACGAAATACGCGTTTTACGTCGACGCGGAAGGCCGATTACAGCGCTATCCCGGCAGCTCTCTTCCTGCCTTTTATCCAACTGGGCGCGTGATCGCCCGCTATGAAGAAATGG
The DNA here is from genome assembly GCF_029962605.1 of Serratia sarumanii. NCBI lineage: Bacteria > Pseudomonadati > Pseudomonadota > Gammaproteobacteria > Enterobacterales > Yersiniaceae > Serratia > Serratia sarumanii. The sequence continues at coordinate 1,676,632 of NZ_CP124750.1, forward strand.
TCAGCCGCTATGGCCGGCGGGCAAAACCGACGGTGCTGCCGGCGAGGCAGAATACGACCCGGAATCCCCCTCTGCAGCAAGCCATCGCTACCGCAGTGGCAACCGTTGCCGCCACGGTACAGGCCATTCGTCCGATGACTAAGGCTGAACGCTGGCAAGAACGCCAGTACCTGATAGGGCGAGGCAACCGCAGCATTTACCCTGATGCGCGCATGGCGGCACAGCGATTGGCGGAGAACAACGTCGCGGTCGAAAAAGCGAAGCTGGCTGAGAATGTTTACAAGACCACTAACCCACTCAAGGACACGATAGACATCCCTGAGGGCTGGAAGGACATCAGTAACAATGATGGGGCGCTGGGCCGGCTTGGTTTGAGCAGTAACATGCTTTATGACAAACCAATGAATCCTGACTTTTTAGCCCGAGTTTATCAGCCAGACGAAAGTGTCTTTGGCAAGGCGATGAACCCGACGGTGGTATTCCGCGGATCGCGGGCACCAGAATTCCCGGAGGGAATAAGCCGCGCAACCCAAAAAGCCTTAATAAGGGGTGACTTATCAGGCATTAAAAATCTCAGTGACTGGAAAAACAACGGTGCTCAGGGAATAGGGATTAATTCTGAATACTACAAAAAAGCGGTTGGTATTGGCGATAAAATTTCAAAGGTATCCAATATCGACGTTGCAGGTCACTCATTAGGCGGTGGCATGGCGTCTGCTGCCTCCATGGCCAGCGGCAAGCCAGCTTGGACGTTTAATGCCGCTGGATTGCATGCGGGAACCGTAGAAAAATACGGCGGCTCTATAATAGGCAGTGTCGATAATATTCAGGCGTATCGCGTGAAAGGGGAGCTGTTGACCAAGCTGCAGGAGGTTGATTTGTGGGAGGATGCCAAAGACCTCAAATTTTATCCGCCGGCGGTGATGGCGAAAGAACGGTTGTCCATGTTGGCGCCTGACGCCGTGGGAGTAAAACACACGCTTTCCGGTGGAACAGGCTCACTGCTGGATAAGCACGGTATAGACCAGGCGATACAATGCATTGAAAATGAAAAAGACGATGACATTGCCACAATCAAGGGAAGAATATGAAAAAACTTATTCTCATTATCACGATGGTAGTGTCTACGCTCATCATGCAGGGGTGCGAAAAAGGTATGGATTTACAACCGCAGGATTATTTTGACGGTCAGCAATTGGACATTGCCAAAGCCATTTATGATGGTGATAGGCCGCAGTTGGATAAACAGTTATCATCAGTAAACAAAGAGATCTTAAATCGTCCAGCTAAGGAAGAAATGACCTTATTGTTCTGGGCAATAAACAATGCCATCTATGATAAAACCACACCTGAAAGGCTGAAAATTATCACTGATTTGGTAAAAGCCGGCGCAGATCCTTTACAGCCTCAACCCAACACGCCAGGTAGCCCAGCTGAATTTGTTATGAAAGCGGATAAAGGTATCTGGATACAGGCTATGTTAGAGGGCGGACTTTCTCCAAATGCTAGGGATAAGGTTCATAATCAACCCATTATATTTAATAGCATCTTTGCAAAAAACACAGAAACATTAGAGGTCATGTTGGATTATGGTGCGGATATAAATATAAGAAATTCACTGGGTGATACGCTGCTCATCGATGCTTTAGACTATCACTCCTATGACCACGTCATTCTTCTTTTAGAAAAAGGTGCCGATAGCGATATAAGAGGCAACTCGGGTTGGACGATGGGCAATCAGCTGCAACGGCTGATTAATAGGAGTCAGGACGGCAGTGAGGCGAAAGAGTCTCTTGAGCGCATCAGAGACGAGCTAATTAAGCGTGGCGGGAAATGGCCGCCTGCTCCTGTCAGTCAATAAACCGTCTCGCTGTAATACCAGAAAATGGGCACATGTTGTAAGGGTATTCTTACCGCAGAGGCATTGTCCACAGACGGTCGAGTTGCGAAAGTTTGCTTGGGTTGCGCACGATAAATACCTGAGCCAGTCGGCCTTCGGCATTCAAACTGAGACTGACAGACGCCGTAATACGGCCTTGTTCGGATAGCAAGGCGCCTGGCACGCCATTGATGAGCGCGTGTTGCCAGAGATAGGCTCGCCAAAATACGGGCAATTTACCGCCGATAAATTCGAGCACGTCACGTTTGCCGACGAGTTCAGCCAGGTTGGCGGGCACTTTGCCGCCGCCGTCCGCACTGAGCTTAACGTCTTCGGACAACAGGGTCGAAAGCGGTTCGATATCTGCCGTTTCCACCGCCGTTTTGAAAGCGATAAGCAAGGCTTCCTGCCGCTCTGTGGGCTGGGTTTTACGCTCCTCTGGGCGGCCAACTTTTTCGCGCGCGCGTGACACCAGTTTACGACACGCCGTTTCTTCTCCACCTAATGTCATGGCGAGATCCGCGTAGGGCAAGTCAAAGATGTCATGCAGCAAATAGGCTGCGCGCTCGCGGGGAGTGAGTCTTTCGAGCAACAGCATAAAGGCCGTCGACAGCGACGATGAGAGTTCCAACGTTTGCTCGGGCGTTTTGGCTACGGCGGTTTGAATGGGTTCTGGTAGCCAAATACCGACATAATCGACGCGAGCCTGCTGCGCGGCGCGCAGCAGGTCAAGACAACGACGAGTGCAGACGGTGGTCAGCCAGGCAGCAGGATTCAGAATGCTGTGGCGATCCGCATTTAACCATTTGATATAGGTATCTTGCACGGCATCTTCCGCGTCGGCCAGAGAACCTAAAATACGATAGGCGAGGCCGATCAGAAACGGTCTTCTCGATTCGAACAGTGCTGCATACTTGTCGTTTTTCATATTAGTGGCCGGAAATATGAATTCTATTCCACAGATTTATCATAGTGATATTTGCGGTTAGCGCGCTGATTTCTTCCTCGGAATAGTACGCGCGCAATGCCGCGCGCAGTGGGCCATACTCGGTATGGCGTTCAAGCCGCGTTAACGCTTCTGTCCAGGCAAATGCGGCGCGCTCGCGAGGCGTGAAATCATCAACGTGTTCCCATACCACCAGCCTGTCCAGACGTGCGTTGGTTTCACCGTCCTCACGCGCTTCTTTGGTATGCATCTCGACACAGTAACCGCAGCCATTGATTTGCGAAGCGCGCAGGAGGACGAGATGGTAGATTTTGCGCTCTAGATTGTGCGCGTCGATAGCGCCATGCACTTTCAGCAGCGCGGAAAAAACGTTGGCAATGGTTTGCGCATGATTGACAGGGTCGGTATTCACTGGCGTAGTCATAAGAACTCCTCATTTATCGGGTTAACACATATAGATGACGAATGAGAAGAGGGATGTGTGACCGAACCACAGCAAAAATGTGCATTTCGGGGTCGTGGGCCGTTGATGTAATACGTTTTTCAGGCAACAAAAAACCCGATAATCTTGAACCTAAAAGGCGGGATTATCGGGCTCCACAAAATGGGGACATCAAAGAAAAGCAGTGGCACTAATTCAGACTGCGGCCCCCAACGAAAGTTCTGGCCGGCGACAAAAAAATCAAAATATTTTTATCGCCGATCCATCTCTCCCGCTAATCGATCAGCCGAGTATCCCTGGCCATAGCACCACGATGAGTGAACCCGCCAGCGTTAACAGCACGTTAGCGATGGCGTAGGTGCCGGCATAGCCCAGCGCCGGGATATTGCTGCGCGCGGTGTCGCTGATGATCTCCATCGCCGGCGCACAGGTGCGGGCGCCCATGATGGCGCCGAACAGCAGGGCGCGGTTCATGCGCAGCACGTAGGCGCCGAACAGGAAGCAGATAATCACCGGCACCAGGCTGACGATCAGCCCAGCGATCAGCATCTGGCCGCCGACCGCGCCCAGGCTGTGGCCGATGCCGGCGCCGGCGCTCAGGCCCACGCCCGCCATAAACACCATCAGGCCGAATTCTTTCACCATGTTCAGCGCGCCCTGCGGAATGTAGCCGAAGGTCGGGTGGTTGGCGCGCAGGAAGCCGAGCATGATGCCGGACATCAGCAGGCCGGCGGCGTTGCCGATGCCGAACGAGAAGTTACTGAACTGAATGGTGATCTGGCCGATCAGCAGGCCGATGATGAAGAAGGCGCAGAATGCCAGCAGGTCGGTCACCTGGCTGTGGATGGAGATAAAGCCAATCTTCTCCGCCACGCTCTTCACCCGGCGCGCGTCGCCGCTCACCTGCAGCACGTCGCCTTTGTTGAGCACGATGCTGTCGTCGATCGGCATTTCGATCTGGCTGCGGATCACGCGGTTGAGGAAGCAGCCGTGGTCGGTCAGCTTCAGTTGGCTCAGGCGCTTGTTCACCGCGTTGCTGTTCTTCACCACGATCTCTTCGGTCACGATGCGCATGTCGAGCAGATCGCGATCGAACACTTCCTTGCCGTTGCGGAAGCTCGGGTCCAGCCGCGCGTGGGCGTCCGGGTAGCCGACCAGCGAGATCTCGTCGCCCACCTGCAGCACCGCGTCACCGTCCGGGTTGGCCAGAATGCCGTTGCGGCGGATGCGTTCGATGTAACAGCCGGTCTGGCGGTAGATGCCCAGTTCGCGCAGGTTCTTGCCGTCGGCCCAGGCCACCAGTTCGGGGCCGACGCGGTAGGCGCGGATCACCGGCAGGTAGACCTTGCGCTGGCTGTCGGTGTCCAGGCCGCGTTCGCGGGCGATCTGCTGGGCAGAGGTGGACAGGTCCTGGTGCTGCAGCTTCGGCAGGTAGCGCGCGCCGAAGATCAGGCTGACCAGACCGATCAGGTAGGTGAGGGCGTAGCCAAGGCTCAGATGATCCTGCGCCGCCAGCAGCGCCGGGCCGTTGACGATGGTGTTGCGCAGCGTGTCGCCGGCGCCCACCAGCACCGGCGTCGAGGTCATCGAGCCGGCCAGCATGCCGGCGGTCAGGCCGATGTCCCAGTGGAACAGTTTGCCGAGACCGATGGCGATAACCATCGCCGAGCCGACCATCACCAGCGCCAGCATCAGGTAGTTTTTGCCGTCGCGGAAGAAAATCGAGAAAAAGTTGGGTCCGGCTTCCACGCCGACGCAGAAAATAAACAGCATGAAGCCGAGATTCAGCGCCTCGGTGTTAATGGCGAAGTGTTGCTGGCCGAGCAGCAGCGAAACCACCAAAACGCCAATGGAATTACCGAGTTGGACGGAGCCCAGACGGAGTTTACCGAGGCACAGCCCCAGTGCGAGTACCACGAACAGTAACAGAATGTAGTTACCGTTTAACAAACTAGCGACGTTTATGTTCACGGAGGATAACTTATTGTTTACCAGTAAGTGCTTGATATAGATAACTATAAGAGATAGATTCAGCCTTAAAACGACGTTATAAATCACCACCAGCGGAAGGCAAAGCGAACCATCGTTCGGCGGCGTTCATTCTAGACGCTATGACCGATGACAGCCAGCACAGAAAGCTGATTTCCTGCGCCGCCGTGCGCATTTAACTCTCTTTTGACCAAGGAAAAAATTCGGTTCAGCGTCACCGCGCGGGTGAGCGGGCCGATTTCTATTGATGCGGTAATTGGGTGGGGGAGAATTCGCATGACGAGTTATAGATATTGGCTGGGCATTCTCAGCTGTTTTCTGTTGTTCAGCCTGGTGTTTCTCGGCCAGCAAACCGGCCTGTTCGGCAGCACCGATCATGAGCACCACGGCGAAACCGGCCTGCTGCTGTTTGTGATCCCCGGTGCGATCGCCAGCTATCTGTCGAGCCGCAAGCGGCTGCTTTGCCCGCTGCTCGGCGCGCTGTATGCGCTGCCGCTGTGCCTGTTGATCCGCCACTTCTGGCTGACGCCGTCCTCTTCGTTCTGGCAGGAGCTGGCGTACGCCACCAGCGCGGTGTTCTGGTGCGTGTTCGGCGCGATGCTGATGCTGTTCGCCCTCGGCCTGTTGCAGACGCTGCAGCAGCTGCACCGGCGGCAGCGGCAATAAAAAAAGGCGCGTTAAGCGCCTTTTTTGTCTTTGTCGTTCAAAAGTTTACTGGAACAGGTTCAGGTGTTCTTTGGCGTAAGCTTCGAAATCGGTGCAACCGCCGATGTGCTTCTCATCCAGGAAGATCTGCGGCACGGTTTCAACCGGTTTGCCGACGGTTTTTTCCAGATCGGCCTTGGTGATGCCTTCCGCGTGGATGTCAACGTAACGGAAGTTGAAATCGTCGCGTTCTTCAGTCAGTTTTTCCGCCAGTTCTTTAGCGCGGACACAATAAGGACAGCCAGGACGCCCGAAGATTACTGCAAACATGCAACGCTCCTTAATTGGATTTTCAATAAATTGTTCGCTACCGCAACGACATCCCGTCACCGAAAAAGTCATTACCTGCGTCAGATGGTGCCTACTATGCCCGTTGAGCCGGCGAAAAAAAAGCAGGAATTACCTGTTAGTTTGATTCATGTAACCAATTAGTCTGCCGGGACTGTCGCCGCCGACGGGAATTCACTACACTGGAGGCAGACCTTCTGGAGAAGAAAAATATGCGTTCATTCGGTGACTTACCGCGCCCGGTGCTGGTGTTGGAAGGGCTGGGCATCGTGATGCTGGTGCTGGCCTACCTCAGCATTCACGGGCACCTGCAGCTGCCGGGCTGGCTGGCTTCGCAGCAGGCGGCGGTCGGCATGATTTTCCTCGGCGTGGCGCTGATGGTGCCGGCGGCGGCGTTTCTGGTGTGGCGCGTGGTGCAGGGCTTTGGGCCGCTGATGCGCGGCGGGTTGCCGCCGGAAAACGATCGCCGCAAACCGCAATCGAAAGATAATCAGGACAGCGATCCGCGCGCCTGAGCGCCGCGGCCGCTAACCCGCCTGCCGGGCAGGCGTTGGCCTTTGGGGTGACGAGTGAAAATTGCCATTCTTTCTCGCGACGGAACGCTCTACTCATGCAAGCGGCTGCGTGAAGCGGCGGAAGATCGCGGGCACAGCATCGATATCATCGATCCGCTCTCCTGCTACATGAACATCAATCCGGCGGCGCCGACCATTCATTATCGCGGCCGCCAACTGGAGCGTTACGATGCGGTGATCCCGCGCATCGGCTCCGCCATCACCTTTTATGGCACGGCGGTGCTGCGCCAGTTCGAGCTGCTCGGCAGCTACCCGCTAAACGAATCCGTGGCCATTACCCGCGCCCGCGACAAGCTGCGTTCGCTGCAGCTGCTGGCGCGGCAGGGCATCGATCTGCCGATTACCGGCTTTGCCCATTCGCCGGACGATACCGGCGACCTGATCGAACTGGTCGGCGGCGCGCCGTTGGTGGTCAAGCTGGTGGAAGGCACGCAGGGCATCGGCGTGGTGCTGGCGGAAACCCGCCAGGCGGCGGAAAGCGTGATCGACGCCTTTCGCGGGCTGAACGCCCACATCCTGGTGCAGGAATACGTGCGTGAAGCGCAGGGGCGCGACGTGCGCTGTTTGGTGGTCGGCGGCCGGGTGGTGGCCGCCATCGAACGGCAGGCCAAGCCGGGCGAGTTTCGCTCCAACCTGCACCGCGGCGGCACCGCCCGCAAGGTGACCATCACCGCCAGGGAGCGGGCGATCGCGGTGAAAGCGGCCAGTACGCTGGGGCTGGACGTCGCCGGGGTGGATATCCTGCGCGCCGAGCGCGGCCCGCTGGTGATGGAGGTCAACGCGTCGCCGGGGCTCGAAGGCGTGGAAACCACCACCGGGCTGGACATCGCCGGCATGATGATCGAATACATTGAGCAGCGCGGCCGGCCGGGCTTTCGCCTGAAATCCGGCGGTTGACGGGTGGGCGGCGCGCTTTTCCCGCCGTGCAATATCTGAATTAGTGAATTAAGCCGCATTGATCGTGGCGTATCGGGTGAATATTCCGTAAGCTATGCGCCTTTTCGCGTATTGAATATTGTGAGGCTGGTTATTATGGATTCACTCATTGTCCCCGATTTGGCGCTGTTGCGGCGCTGGCTGGATCAGTCGGGCATCTCTTTCTTTGAGTGCGATTCCTGCCAGGCGCTGCACCTGCCGCACATGCAGAACTTCGACGGCGTGTTCGACGCCAAGATAGATCTGGTGGACAACGTCATTCTGTTTTCCGCGCTGGCCGAGGTGAAGCCGACCGCGCTGATCCCGTTGGTGGCGGACCTGAGCCAGATCAACGCCAGTTCGCTGACCATCAAGGCGTTCGTCGACATTCAGGACGACAACCTGCCGAAGCTGATCGTCTGCCAGTCGTTGAGCGTGGCGGTCGGCATCACCTACGAGCAGTTTACCCACTTCATGCAGCAGGGCGAAGAGCAGGTCTCGATGGTGATCCTCGAGGCGCGGGCGAACGATCTGCTGTTTATGGGTGATGAAGAAGAGATCCCCGCTGGCGCCGTGCGTCAGCCGATGCTGCACTGATCCTCGTCGTACCTTAAGCATGCCGTCGCTCCGGCGGCATGCTGCCGTTATTCCCCTCCGCAATAAAATATTCTGCACTTTGGCCTTTGCCGCCCGATCTTTCTCGCCTTTTGTGCCGTTAATGGCGTATCACATAGAGAAAAACTGCATAAAAAATCGATAAAAGGCGTTTTTTACCCTGGGGGCTGGCGGGTTGCGATGGCAGCGGCTATGCTGCTGATTCTGCAAAGGGCTTGCGATTTCCCTTGTGGCCACGCGAGCAGGGCAGTGAAAAAAGGCGCATACAATCATATGCATAGCCATTCAGTTCGCGGTTGCAACGATTGCGCTCGATCAGGAAAGGTTTTGTATCGCTGCAGATACAAGTTCAATTCTATGATTCACCCTGTTTTGGAGGAAGTTACGGATGGTCACCCAACGTAAAAAGTGGTTATCGGGTGTGGTTGCCGGCCTGTTGATGGCCGCGTCCGTCACGGCGTCAGCCGAAGAGAAAACGCTGCACGTGTATAACTGGTCCGACTATATCGCGCCGGATACCCTGGCCAAATTCCAGAAAGAAACCGGCATCAAGGTGGTGTACGACGTCTTTGACTCCAACGAAGTGTTGGAAGGCAAATTGATGGCGGGCAGCACCGGTTATGATCTGGTGGTTCCTTCATCCAACTTCCTCGAGCGCCAGTCGCAGGCCGGCATCTTCGAGCCGCTCGACAAGAGCAAAATGCCCAACTACAAGAATCTCGATCCCGAGATGCTGAAGCTGGTGGCGCACAATGACAAGGACAACAAATACGGCATCCCTTACCTGATGGTGACCACCGGCATCGGCTACAATGTCGACAAGGTGAAGGCGGCATTGGGCAAAGACGCGCCGGTCGACAGCTGGGATCTGATCCTCAAGCCGGAAAACCTCGAGAAGCTGAAAAGCTGCGGCGTCTCCTTCCTCGATGCGCCGAGCGAGGTCTACGCCACCGTGCTGCACTACCTGGGCAAAGATCCCAACAGCACCAACGCGGCGGACTATACCGGCGCGGCTAACGATCTGCTGCTGAAGCTGCGGCCGAACATCCGTTACTTCCACTCGTCTCAATACATCAACGATCTGGCGAACGGTGATATCTGCGTGGCGATCGGCTGGTCGGGCGACGTGATGCAGGCGGCCAACCGCGCCAAAGAGGCGAAGAACGGCGTGAACGTGGCCTACGCGATCCCGAAAGAAGGGGCGCTGACCTACTTTGACATGTTCGCCATGCCGGCGGACGCCAAGAACAAAGACGCCGCGTACCAGTTCCTGAACTTCCTGATGAAACCTGACGTGATGGCGGGCATCAGCAACTATGTCTATTACGCCAATGCGGTGAAGGACTCTACGCCGCTGGTGAACGCTGAGGTGCGCAATAACCCGAACGTCTATCCGCCGGCCGATCTGCGCGCCAAGCTGTTCACGCTTAACGTACAGTCGCCGAAGCTGGACCGTGTCATTACCCGCGCATGGACTAAAGTTAAAAGCGGGAAGTGATGATGGGGGGATATCCCCCATCGTCGGTAAACCGGCAGGCGGGCGCTCCCCGCCTGCATTGCCGTTTTGGGCCACGGCGCTCGCCGTGGTTTTGTGCCGCTTTACGCCGGAGAGCACCCCGATTGAACGACGCCATCCCTCGTCCTCAAGCCAAGTCGCAGAAGGTCTTCACCCCTCTGCTGGAAATTCGTAACCTCACTAAAACCTTCGACGGGCAGAATGCGGTCGAAGACGTCAGCCTTACCATCTACAAGGGCGAGATCTTTGCGCTGCTTGGCCCGTCCGGCTGCGGCAAGTCCACCTTGCTGCGCATGCTGGCCGGCTTCGAGCAGCCTTCGGAAGGGCAGATCGTGCTCGATGGGCAGGATATGTCGCACGTGCCGCCGTACCAGCGGCCGATCAACATGATGTTTCAGTCTTACGCGCTGTTCCCGCACATGACGGTAGAGCAGAACATCGCCTTCGGCCTGAAACAGGACAAAATGCCGCGGGCGGAAATCGCCGAACGGGTGGCGGAAATGCTGGCGCTGGTGCACATGCAGGAGTACGCCAAGCGCAAGCCGCACCAGCTTTCCGGCGGCCAGCGGCAGCGGGTGGCGCTGGCGCGCAGCCTGGCCAAGCGGCCCAAACTGCTGCTGCTGGATGAGCCGATGGGCGCGCTGGACAAGAAGCTGCGCGATCGCATGCAGTTGGAAGTGACCGACATTCTCGAGCGCGTCGGCGTCACCTGCGTGATGGTGACGCACGATCAGGAAGAGGCGATGACCATGGCGGGGCGCATCGCCATCATGAACCGCGGCAAGTTCGTGCAGATCGGCGAGCCGGAAGAGATCTACGAGCATCCGAACAGCCGCTTCAGCGCCGAATTTATCGGCTCGGTCAACGTCTTCGACTGCGTATTGCAGGAGCGGCACGATGACGCGCTGATCCTGCAAAGCCCCGGATTGCGCCATGCGATCAAAGTCGATCCGGACGCCTCGGTGGTGGACGGCGTGCCGATCCAGGTGGCGCTGCGGCCGGAAAAGATCCTGCTGTGCGAACAGGTGCCGGAAGACGGCTGCAACTTCGCGGTGGGAGAAGTTGCGCATATTTCCTACCTGGGCGATCTGTCCATTTATCACGTGAAGCTGCACAGCGGGCAGATTATCAGCGCCCAGCTGCAAAACGGCCACCGTTTCCGCAAGGGGATGCCGACCTGGGGCGATGAAGTGCGTCTGTGCTGGGAAACCGACAGCTGCGTAGTGTTGACGGTGTAGTGGAGCCGGTGAGGAGTAACCCGTATGACCCTGCTTTCTGAACGCACGCCGGAACCGCCGGCCAAAACGCCCGGCACCCTCAAGGCGCTGTTCCACCGCCTGCTGATGGCTCACGGCCGCAAGCTGGTGATCGCGCTGCCGTATTTATGGCTGACGCTGCTGTTCATGCTGCCGTTCCTGATCGTGTTCAAGATCAGCCTGGCGGAGCTGGCGCTGGCGGTGCCGCCTTACACCGAGCTGATGAGCTGGGTGGACGGCAAGCTGAACATCGCGCTCAACTTTGCCAACTACCTGCAGCTGACCGACGATCCGCTGTATATCGACGCCTACCTGCAGTCGCTGCGCGTGGCGGCGGTCTCGACGCTGTGCTGCCTGATCATCGGCTATCCGCTGGCCTGGGCGGTGGCCCACAGCAAGGCGTCAACCCGCAACATTCTGCTGCTGCTGGTGATCCTGCCTTCCTGGACCTCGTTCCTGATCCGCGTCTATGCCTGGATGGGTATTCTGAAAAACAACGGTATTCTGAATAACTTTCTGATGTGGCTGGGGGTGATCGACCAGCCTCTGGTGATCCTGCACACCAACCTGGCGGTGTATATCGGCATCGTTTATTCCTATCTGCCGTTTATGGTGCTGCCGATCTACACGGCGCTGATCCGGCTGGATTACTCGCTGGTGGAGGCGTCGCTGGATCTGGGGGCCCGGCCGCTGAAAACCTTCTTCAGCGTGATCGTGCCGCTGACGCGCGGCGGGATTATCGCCGGTTCGATGCTGGTGTTCATTCCGGCGGTGGGCGAATTCGTGATCCCGGAACTGCTCGGTGGACCGGACAGCATCATGATCGGCCGTGTGCTGTGGCAGGAGTTCTTCAATAACCGCGACTGGCCGGTGGCCTCGGCGGTCGCTACCATCATGCTTCTGTTGCTGATCGTGCCAATTTTGTGGTTCCACAAACACCAGAACAAGGAAATGGGAGGGCAGGCATGAACAACTTGCCGGTAGTGCGTTCACCGTGGCGTATCGCCATCCTGACGATCGGCTTTACCTTCCTGTATGCGCCGATGCTGATGCTGGTGATCTACTCCTTCAACAGCTCCAAGCTGGTGACGGTGTGGGCCGGCTGGTCCACGCGCTGGTATACCGAACTGTTCCACGACTCGGCGATGATCAGCGCGGTGGGGCTCAGCCTGACCATCGCCGCCGCCTCCGCCACCGCCGCGGTGGTACTGGGCGCCATCGCCGCGGTGGTGATGGTGCGCTTCGGCCGCTTTCGCGGTTCGACCGGCTTCGCGTTTATGCTGACTGCGCCGCTGGTGATGCCGGACGTAATCACTGGCCTGTCGCTGCTGCTGCTGTTCGTGGCGATGGGGCACGCTTTCGGCTGGCCGTCGGAACGCGGCATGTTCACCATCTGGCTGGCGCATGTCACGTTCTGTACCGCTTACGTGGCGGTGGTGATCAGCGCGCGCCTGCGCGAGGTGGATCGCTCGATTGAAGAGGCGGCAATGGATCTGGGGGCGACGCCGCTGAAGGTGTTCTTCGTCATCACCTTGCCGATGATCGCGCCGGCGCTGATCTCCGGCTGGATGCTGGCGTTTACCCTGTCGCTGGACGACCTGGTGATCGCCAGCTTCGTCTCTGGGCCGGGCGCCACCACGCTGCCGATGCTGGTGTTCTCCAGCGTGCGCATGGGGGTGAATCCGGAAATTAACGCGTTGGCCAGCCTGATCCTGCTGGTGGTGGGCATTCTCGGCCTGATCGCCTGGTGGTTTATGGCGCGCTCGGAAAAACAACGATCGCGCGAATTGCAGCGGGCGGCCCGTAGCTGAATCGTAACAAACCTGCTATTTTTGCAATCAATAAGTATTGCAACTAACTACCTGACTTTACATGCGCCATCTGTATTGGTGGCGCGTCGTAGCGGAACACGGATATGTCAGACATGCTGAAAAGCGGGCAGGGAATGGGATCGACTTCGGATGCGCCAGTGCCGGTGATGGTGGCGGGTACCGCCATGGTCGCGATCAAGTGTATCAGCGTGGTGCTGCTGTTGGGCGAACTGGGCGTCGACGGCGCGCAGGAGTTCGTCAACACCAGCGCGCAGGCGTGGGATTCTACCTTTATCTTTCTGGCCGGCCTGCTGCTGCTGTGCCTGCAAATCAGCTGCGGCTTTGCCGTGATGCGCGGCCGCAACTGGGGGCGCTGGGGGTATGTGGCCTGCCAATGCATCGTGGTGCTTTACCTGCTGTTGGCCACCATCGGCAGCGTCTTTCCCGAGGTGTTCACCGTGGAAGGGGAAACCAGCGGCCAAATCCTGCACGTTCTGATCCTGCAAAAGATCCCCGACGCGGTGATCCTGGCGTTGCTGTTTGTTCCCACCGCCAGCCGCCGCTTCTTCACCGCGCGCAAGTGAGATTTTAGGCGCGCGGAGTGGTAAACTCTGCGCCCTTGATTCGTCATCCTGAACTTCACGGTAATCTTCATGCATTGCGCTTTGTATACGGCGGGCACCTGCCGTTCCTGTCAGTGGCTGGAAAAGCCCTATCCGCAGCAACTGGCCGACAAACAGCATCACCTGCACTCGTTGCTGGCCGGGCGCGACGTCGCGCAGTGGCTGCAGCCGGCGACGGGGGAACTGAGCGCATTTCGCAATAAAGCCAAGATGGTGGTCAGCGGCAGCGTGGAGCGCCCGCTGCTCGGCATGCTGCACCGTGACGGCACGCCGGTCGATCTGAGCGACTGCCCGCTGTATCCCGCCGGTTTTGCGCCGATGTTTACGGTGCTGAAAAGCTTCATCGCCCGCGCGGGCCTGACGCCGTACAACGTGGCGCGCAAACGCGGCGAGCTGAAGTACCTGCTGCTGACCGAAAGCACGCTCGACGGCGGCGTGATGCTGCGCTTCGTGCTGCGCTCGGAAACCAAGCTGGCGCAGCTGCGCGCCGCGCTGCCGTGGCTGCAGCAGCAGTTGCCGCAGCTCAAGGTGATCTCCGCCAATATTCAGCCGGTGCACATGGCGATCATGGAAGGGGAGCGCGAGATTGCGCTGACCGAACAGCAGGCGCTGGAGGAACGGTTCAATCAGGTGCCGCTGTTCATCCGCCCGCAAAGCTTCTTCCAGACCAACCCGCAGGTGGCCGCCGATCTGTATGCCACCGCCCGCGACTGGGTGCGCGCGCTGGGTATCGACAGCATGTGGGATCTGTTCTGCGGCGTCGGCGGTTTCGGCCTGCACTGCGCGCAGCCGCAAACGCGGCTGACCGGCATCGAAATCAGCGCGGAAGCGATCGCCTGCGCGCGCCAGTCGGCGCAGCGGTTAGGGTTGTTGCACGTAGATTTTCAGGCGCTCGATTCCACCCGTTTCGCCACCGCCGAAGGCCAGGTGCCGCAGCTGGTGCTGGTCAACCCGCCGCGGCGCGGCATCGGCCAGGCGCTGTGCGACTATTTGAGCCGGATGGCGCCGGACTATATTCTCTATTCGAGCTGCAACGCCGAGAGCATGGCGAAAGATATCGAGATGTTGCCGGGGTACCGCATCGAACGGGTGCAGCTGTTCGACATGTTCCCGCATACTGCGCACTACGAAGTGCTGACGCTGTTGGTGCGGCGTTAAAGGCGCTTTTTGGCAGCCGTGTAAGCCGCTGAACGTTCGCGTTTGCCCACAGACAGGACCAGAACCACGATCTCCGTTTCCATGACGCGATACACCAAACGAAAGCCGGATGCTCTGAGTTTGATTTTGTAGCAATCGGGCAAACCGGCGAGTTTGTTGGCAGGGACGTGGGGATTAACCAATACCGATACCAGCTTTTTTTTGAACTGTTCCCGGATCACCGGGGACAGTTTTTTAAATTCCTTCAGCGCATGTTCTTCGAATTCAAGCTTATAAGTCATCCAAATTGACCTTAATGCGTTTGCCGTTCATCCGTGAACGAACGATTTCAGCGAGTTCGATATCTTCCAGGTACTCCGCGATAGCCTCCCAGGTTTCCGGTGAGACGTAATATCCCGAAATCTTACCGTTGGTCAGGACGGCGACCGGCTGCCCTTGTGCCTCTTTAAGGGCGGCGTTGGGCGATTTCTTAAAATCGCTGATGCTGACTGCGGAATCGGCAAGAATGGGTTGAACCGTCATGATGTTATCCTTGATGCTAAATTCAGTATCAAATTTAGCACTAAATGGATGGGGTAGCAATCGGATGGAGCCGCCAAAGGATGGCGGCTCCACATGCGGACTTACTGCGGGAACCACTTGTCGTTGATGGCCTTGTAGGTGCCGTCGGCCTTGATGGCGTCCAGCGCGGCGTTCAGCTTGGCCAGCAGCGCCTGGTTGTCCGGGCGCACCGCGATGCCGAGACCTGTGCCGAAGTATTGCGCGTCGGTAACGTGTTCACCGACCGGCGCCAGCTGCGGGTTGGTTTTCAGCCACTCGTTCACCACGGCGGTGTCGCCGAACACGCCATCAATACGGCCGTTTTTCAGCTCCAGAATGGCGTTTTGGTAGCTGTCGTAAGAGACGGTGGTAATCTCCGGATGCTTGTCCTGCATGTATTTCTGGTGGGTGGTGCCGTTTTCCATGCCGAGTTTTTTGCCTTTCAGATCCGCCAGCGAGCTGAACTTGCCTTTTTGCGCAATCACGATCGCCGAGTTGGCGTAGTAAGGCTGGGTGAAGGCGACCTGTTTGCTGCGCTCCGGCGTGATATCCATACCGGAAATCACCGCATCGTATTTCTTGAATTTCAGCGCGGCGATCAGGCTGTCGAACGCCTGGTTGGTGAAGGTGCACTGCGCCTGCATCTGCTTGCACAGCGCGTTGGCCAGATCGATATCGAAGCCGACGATCTGGTTATTGGCGTCGAGCGATTCGAACGGCGGGTAAGTGGCGGAAGCGGCGAAGCGGATGGTCTCGGCCGCGGTGGCGTTAAAGGTGATTCCGGCCAACATCGTCGCGGCAAGCAGCAGTTTTTTCATGCGTAGAGCTCCTGTCTGGATCCTGAAAGTGATTTTTCGCTATCGTTTGTTTTTACTGGTAATCGCCAGAGGTTTTTGCGAGGACACCTGCTGATAACCCTGCCATCGAGTGAATTAAAATGCAATGAAAATGATTAAATATTGCCTCGAGAATAAAAAAAGCCCCGCACTACGGCGGGGCTTGAGGGGAGGCGGCCTCAGTTGCGGCGCTCAAACGCCAGCGCGCGGCGCTCCACCAGCCGCATCAGCAGCGTCAGCAGGCCGTTAACGCACAGGTACACCAGGCCTGCGGCGCCAAACACCATGACGTCGTAAGTGCGGCCGTACATCAGCTGGCTGTAGCCCATCACTTCCATCAGCGTGATGGTGTAAGCCAGCGAGGTGCTTTTGAACACCAGCACCACTTCGTTGGAGTAAGACGACAGCGCGCGCTTGAAGGCGAACGGCAGCAGGATGCGCAGCGTCTGCCGGCGCGACATGCCCAGCGCTTCGCACGACTGCCATTGCCCGGCTGGAATGGCGCGCACCGCGCCGTAGAACAGTTGCGTGGTGTAGGCCGCGCTGTTCAGCGCCAGCGCTATCATCGCGCACAGCCAAGGCTGCGACAGCAGATTCCACAGCCACGGGTAGTCGCGGATCGCCGGGAACTGGCCGGGGCCGTAGTAGATCAGGAAGATCTGCACCAGCAACGGCGTGCCGGTGAACAGCGTCACGTAGATCTTGACCAGCGGCGTCAGGATTGGCGTTTTCAGCGTCAGGATCACCGTCAGCAGCAGCGACAGCACCAGCGCGACGATCAGCGCGGCGACGGTCAGCGTCAGGCTGGTGTGCAACCCTTTGAGGATTTCCGGCAAATACTCAATCATCAGACCGGCCCCCGCTCAAAGCGCGTGGCGCGCAGCTCAATGCGTTTGATGACGTATTGGCTGAACAGCGTCACCAGCAGGTAGATGGCCGCCGCGATCACATACCAGGTAAAAGGCTCCTGGGTGCGGGTGGCGATGCTCTTGGTTTGCAGCATCAGATCGTTCACGCTGATCAGCGACACCAGCGCGGTGTCTTTCAGCAGCACCAGCCACTGGTTGCCGAGGCCGGGCAGGGCGTGGCGCCACATCTGCGGCATGATCAGGCGAAAGAAGATCGCCGCCTTGCCGAGCCCCAGCGCCTGGCCGGACTCCCACTGCCCCTGCGGCACCGCTTTCAGCGCGCCGCGCAGCGTCTGCGAGGCGTAGGCGGAATAGAGCAGGGCCAGAGCGATCACCCCGCACAGGAACGGGCTGACTTCGAAATTGTCGATCGCCAGCTGAATCGGCAGCTGGAACAGACCGAGGTTGAGGGTAAAGCCGTCGGAGAGCATCAGCAGCAGCTGCGACGAACCGAAATAGATAAACAGCACCACCAGGATTTCCGGCAGGCCGCGCAGCACGGTCACCCAGGCGGTGCCGAGCCAGCTGACCGCTTTCCAGCGGGACGATTCCCATACGGCGAACAGCATCGCCAGAATCAGCCCGAGGATCAGGGCGCAAACGGCAAGGCCGACGGTCATGCCGGCGGCGCTTGCTAAAGGTTGAAATTCATTCATCGGGGCGTATTACTGCTGGAACCATTTTTTGTAGATGGTTTCATAGGTCCCATCCTGCTTGATCTTGTCCAGAGCGGCGTTGAACTTGCCCTGCAGCTCGGTGTTCTTCTGGCGTACCGCGATGCCGAGGCCGGTGCCGAAGTAGTCTTTATCCGTGACTTTGGCGCCCACTGCCGCCAGCGCGTCATTCTGCTTCAGCCATTCGTTAACCACCGCGGTATCGCCGAACACCGCATCAACGCGGCCGTTCTTCAGATCCAAAATGGCGTTCTGGTAGCTGTCGTAAGGCACGGTGGTGATTTCCGGGTGCTTGTCGGTCAGGTATTTCTGGTGGGTGGTGCCGTTTTGCACGCCCACTTTCTTGCCTTTCAGCGCCGCCACGTCGGCGATTTTGCCTTTCTGCGCGATGAACAGCGCCGAATTATCGTAGTACGGCTTGGTGAACAGCACCTGCTTTTCACGTTCCGGCGTAATGTCCATGCCGGCCATCACCGCATCGAAACGCTTGAATTTAAGGCTTGGGATCAGGCTGTCGAACGCCTGGTTGGTGAAGGTGCACTCGGCCTGCATCTCTTTGCACAGCGCGTTGGCCAGATCGACATCAAAACCCTGAATCTTGTTGCCGGCGTCAATAAATTCAAATGGAGGATAGGAGGCTTCGGTAGCGAAACGGATGGTTTCGGCTGCGGAGGCGGAAACGCTGATGCCGGCCAGAACGGCGGCGATTATTAGTTTTTTCATCGCAAACTCCCCAAATTACAGCAAGTTAATTGTTAGTGTGATAAGTAGTTGGCAAACTCGGTGGTCCGCGGCTGCGTGAAGTGGCTGCTGTCGCCTTGCTCCACCACGTGGCCGTTTTCCATGTACACCACGCGGCTGGCGGTCTTGCGCGCCACTTCCACTTCGTGGGTGACGATCACCTGCGTGATGCCGGTGCCGGCCAGTTCGCGAATGATGCTGACGATCTGAGCGGTGATTTCCGGATCCAGCGCCGCGGTCGGTTCATCGAACAGCAGCACCTGCGGTTCCATCATCAGGGCGCGGGCGATTGCCACGCGCTGCTGCTGGCCGCCGGAAAGGTGCAGCGGGAAGCGATCGGCGAAGTCGGTCAGGCGCAGGCGCTTGAGCAGCTTGTCGGCGCGCTCCATCGCCTGAGCCTTGGTCAGACCCAGCACGCGGCAAGGCGCTTCGATCAGGTTCTGAACCACGGTGAGGTGAGGCCACAGGTTGTATTGCTGGAACACCATGCCGACATTTTGACGCAGTTCGCGAATGGCTTTCTCGCCAGGCGCCTGCTTGAAGTCGAATTGGTTGCCGGCGATCTGCAGTTGGCCCGAACGCGGCATTTCCAGCAGGTTCAGCACCCGCAGCAATGAACTTTTCCCGGCGCCGCTTGGGCCAAGCAGCACCAGGGTTTCCCCGGCTGGACAATCCAGCGTGATGTCAAACAGCGCCTGGTGAGCGCCGTAATAGCAATTGATACCGTTAAGTTGAATACTCATGCGCCAGAATTGAATAGACATTGATGCCGCAAATGTTAACTTCCACAGAATACTTATGCAATCTTTGTGCGTTAAAATTTATGAGTGTGCGGCGGGACAGTAAAAGATTAGCACAAGATACCGCGACTCAAGCCGAGGGAGGGGATTTGTGGTGCAGGCTGTGAGATCGGTAGCGAAATTTTTTCTATTGGACGAAATCTGAGCGGCAGGCGGGAGGCGGGGATGGCCGACGCGGCAAACCCGCGTCGGCCGGGGGATCGCGGGTTACTGGTTTTCCAACACCTGGCGCACGCTGCCGTTGGTGGCATGCGCTGGAACATTCAGGTAGCGAATATCATCAACCACCCAGCAGGTGCCTTCGCGCACCATCAGCACTTCGTCCTGCCAGTTCACGGTGCTGTTGGCGTCTTTTTGGTAGCTCAAGTCGACGCGCAGCGGGATGTTTTTCGCATCGGTGTTAGGAATGGTCGAGGCGCTGGCGACGGACGCGCTGCCTGGCCCCTGCGCATTGCCGGAGAACAAGTCGCCGGTGATCCGATGCTTGCCCGGGTTCTGGGCGGCGCTGACCAGATCCTGATACAGCACTTTGCTCAGGTAAGGCTGCAGCTGCGCCAGGCGGTTACTGTCCGGCAGGCCAGCGCCCTGCTGGATGCGCAGGTCATAGAACTTTTGCGCGACCGTATCCGGGCCGCCTTCCACACAGCTGCCGCTGCGGGTGCCGATATCCTTGTATGCCGGTTCCACCGTGGTACAGGCACTCAGCAACAGCGCTAAGGGTAAAACAGCCGCAATCGTTTTTGTTTTCATCTTATTACCTTATGTGAAAGTCTCTACCATGAAGACCGATAGCTTACAGTATAAATGCGTTTTTTGGCCTTGCATTCGTACTGCGTGCCATTGATTAAGCGAACATAACGCTAATCTTCTGGTCATAGATACGTTGAATTAATCAAACAAGGAATTCTGATGCAGCTTTCAACTACCCCGACCCTGGAAGGGTTCACCATCACCGAATACTGCGGCGTGGTCACCGGCGAAGCGATCCTCGGCGCCAACATCTTTCGTGATTTCTTCGCCGGCGTGCGCGATATCGTCGGCGGCCGCTCGGGCGCTTATGAGAAAGAGCTGCGCAAGGCGCGCTTGATCGCGTTCGAAGAGCTGGAAGATCAGGCGAAAGAGCTGGGCGCCAACGCGGTGGTCGGCATCGATATCGATTATGAAACCGTTGGCAAAGACGGCAGCATGCTGATGGTGACCGTCAGCGGCACCGCGGTGAAAGCCAGCCGCTAATCCCACTCCCCAACGCCCTGGCGCGTCCGGGGCGTTTTACTTTGTCCGACGGTGGTTTCCGTGGCGATTATTGATTAACGTTAACGCTATATCAGGTCATCACATCACAGGGAGGATAAGTGAAAATTTGGCCAGGGATCATCGCCGCCGCGCTGCTGGCGGGATGCCAAAATCCGCAGCAGGACACGCTCGTCGATCGCGGCGCTTACCAGCTCGAAACCCTGCATCAGGCGCAGGGCGCGGATCAACGCATCCGCTTTCTGGTGATGCACTACACGGCGGAAGACTTCCACTCATCGCTGAAAACGCTGACCGACGAACACGTCAGCGCGCATTATCTGCTGCCGGCGCATCCGCAGCGCGAACACGGTAAACCGACGGTGTTCCGCCTGGTGCCGGAAGCGATGCGCGCCTGGCATGCCGGCGCCAGCGCCTGGCGCGGCCGCAGCAACCTCAATGACACCTCGATCGGCATCGAAATCGTCAACAAGGGCTTCACCCGCAGCATGCTGTTCACCCACTGGCAGCCCTATACGGCGGAGCAGATCGCCGTGCTGATCCCGCTGAGCCGCGACATCATCCAACGCTATGGCATCCAGCCGCAGGACGTGGTGGGGCACAGCGACATCGCGCCGCAGCGTAAACAGGATCCCGGCCCGCTGTTCCCCTGGCGGCAGCTGGCCCAGGCCGGCATCGGCGCCTGGCCGGACGAACGCGACGTGCAGCGTTTGCTGGCGGGGCGCGATCGCCATGCGCCGGTACCGATGGCGCCGCTGCTCGAAAAGCTGGCGCGTTACGGCTACGCGATCGACCCGTCGTGGAATGCGCGGCAGCAGCGCAATGTGCTGGCGGCGTTTCAGATGCACTTCCGGCCCGACGATGTGCGCGGCGAACCGGATGCGGAGAGTGAAGCGATTGTCGATGCGCTGCTGGTGAAGTACGGCGCGGCGCGTTGATTACAGGCCGTGCAGCTTGCCGTGATCTTTCAGCCAGCGGGCGGTGCGCGCGATGCCTTCTTCCAGCGAGACGATCGGCTGATAGCCCAGCTCTTGCTGTGCGCGGGTGGTATCGAGCGTGAGGTCGAAATTGAGTTTGGCGACGCCGTAGTGGGTCAGCACCGGCTCCTTTTCGCTTTTGCTGCCGAGGCGCTCCATGCCGCGGGCCATCATGTCGAGCATCGGATAGGGGACGGAGCGGATATGGCACTTCATGCCCAAATCGTCGATCAGCTGCTGCACCACGGTGCGAAGCGGGCGCGGCTGCTGGTTGGTGATGTTGTAGGCGCGGCCGGACGGCGTATCTTCTTTTAGCGTCGCCAGCCACATGGCGTGCACCGCATTCTCCAGGTACGTCATGTCCACCATCGCCGCGCCGCCGCGCGGCAGCAGCAGGTTGCCGTAGCGTTTGATCATCTGCAGCAGCCGCGGCAGCATCACCTTGTCGTGCGGCCCGAACAATCCCTGCGGGCGCAGAATGGTGAAATGGGTCTGCGGATTGGACAGCGCCAGCTGCTGGATCACCTGCTCGCCGGCGGCCTTGCTGCGCGCGAACTCGTTGGCGTAGCGCTGCGGGCGAAAGTCTTCGGTCACGTTGCGGTGATGGTGGTAATCGAAATAGATCGCCGGGGAAGAGATGTGAATGAACTGCGCCACGCCGTAGGCCGCCGCCCATTCGCCGAGGCGGCGGGTGGCGCGGACGTTGGCCAGTTCGAAGGCCTCTTCGGTGCCCCAGGGCGAGGTGAAGCTGGAGCAGTGCCACAGCACGTCGACGTCCGTCAGCATCGCCTTGGCCTGCGAAGAGATCAGATTGGTGAGATCGGCATGAATGAACTCCGCGCCCATTTTTTCCAGCAGGCCGCCCATCGCCTGGTTGCGGCCGGTGGCGCGCACTTTGATGCCCTGACGGCGCAGATATTCGACGGCGTTACGGCCTAACCCACTGGTGGCACCGGTGACCAATACCTTCATAACGGACTCTATTCTCACCCAAAATCGGAATACCGGCGGGCGCTTGCGGCGCTCCCAGCAAATAAGATGCCATTCTTCCGTGATTTCGTGCGCTATGCAATCGGAAAGCCCCGAAGCACAGCGGCAAACTGTGCGGTTGATCGACAAATGAACGGCGTTCAGCGCCGTTGGCGGTCCAGGCCCTCGGCAAGTTCGGCGATGCGCTTCGCCATGCCGCGGAAAATGAACAGATGCGCGGGCATCATGGCGAACCAATACAGCAGCCCGCTAAAGCCGGCCGGATGCCACCAGGCGCGCACGTCCAGCGTGCGGCGATCGCCGTGATCGGTAATGGTGAAGCTCAGCCGCCCCAGCCCTGGCGCCTTCATGCCGAACAGCAGCGCCAGTTGCCGCAGCGGTTTCAGCGTGATGACTTTCCAGCCGTCGATCTTGTCGCCCAGCGCCAGGCTCGCGCGCGCCGGGCGGCCATAGGCCACGCCGTTGCCGATCATGTCGTCCATGCGGGCGCGGATCCGCCACAGAATATTGGCGTAGAAATAGCCTTCTTCGCCCCCCAACTGCTGCACCGTTTGCCATAGGGCCTCGCGGGTGGCGGTGGTGTCCAGCGAACAACCGGCCTGTTTCGGATAGTAACCGTAGCCGGGGCGCCAGCGGGCCCGCGCCGCCGGATCGTAGCCCCAGTCGGCGGAATCGACCACCTCCTGTTCGCGCTGCAGCGTGGTGGCGACCGCCTGATCGAAGGTGTGCAGCCGCTGCGGGATCAGCGCCTGCAGCGGCCGGCCGTCGGCGGGCAGATCGTGCTTTAGCCCCTGGATCAGCGCGCGGGCGATCGGCGTCGGCACCGAGGTGATCAGGCTGATGAACCACACCGAAATCAGCCGCGTCGGCAAGGGGATCGGGATCAGCCAGCGCCGCTTGCCGCTGAGGGCGATAAAGCGTTTGAACATATCCTGATAGCTGAGGTACTCCGGCCCGGCAATGTCGAAGATGCGGTGTTCCTGCGCCGGGTGCGCCAGCAGATCGGCCAGATAAACCAGCAGGTTCTCCAGCGCCACCGGCGACGACTTGGAGCGCACCCAGCGCGGCGGCGTCAGCACCGGCAGGTTATAGACCATGTCGCGCATCACTTCGAACGCCGCCGAGCCGGGGCCGACGATGATGCCGGCGCGCAGTTCGGTCACCGGCACGCCGCTCTGGCGCAAAATTTCGCCGGTCAGGCGGCGGGCCGCCAGGTGGGGCGAACTGTCGTCGTTCGGCTGCAGCGCGCCGAGAAAGATCACCTGTTTGACGCCGGCATTGCGCAGCGCGTCGCGCAGGTTTTCCGCTGCCTGGCGCTCCTTCTCGATAAAATCGTCGCCGTCGCCCATTGCGTGCACCAGATAGTAAAGCGTATCTGTCTCCCACAGCGCCGCGCTCAGGGTCTCCGGGCGGTACAGATCGGCATACAGGCAGTTGACCTGCGGCCAGTTCTGCTCCTGCAGCCACTCGATGCGCCGCGCGGCGGCGGTAATCTGATGCCCCTGTTCGATCAGGTGCGGGATCAGGTTCTGACCTATATAGCCGCTGGCTCCAAGAACCAGTACGCGTTGGGGTGTCATCGGGCCGCCTTGTGCGGTAGAGGATTGGCAGAACGACAGGATGCCAAATTCGGGGTTTAAATGCACTTTTTGTATGGGTATAAGCCGGTTGCATCCATCGTGGCGCAGGTTCACACTACGCGCCCTTTATCGAACGAAAAACCGGATGCCATGAAGCTCAATGTGATTTGTTACGCCCTGCTGGGCCTGGCGCTGGTCGCCAGCCTGTTCTCGCTGCATCCGGTGTGGATGTGGTTGCTGCTGGCCAACCTGCTGACGTTTCTGATCTACGGCGGCGATAAGCTGGCGGCGCGCAAGGGGTGGCGGCGGGTGCCGGAGGCGACGCTGTTGCTGTTCGGCGCGCTGGGCGGGTGGTTGGGCGCACTGGCGGCACAGCAGCTGTTTCGCCACAAAACCCAGAAGCAGCCGTTTAAAACCTGGTTCATCCTCAGCGTGGCGCTCAACCTGGTGGCGGTGCTGGGGCTGTGGTACTGGGTTTATGGCCGCTGGATCTTCTGATTACAGCAGCAGCGGCAAGGTGGCGCTGGCGGTGGCCTGCATCGCCTGAGCGTAGGCGGGATCGCGCCGAGCCAGTTCGGCGATCATCAACTCCACCAGCAGCATGGCGCCGACCTTGGCCGGCAGGGCGCCGGCGGTCAGCGGCCCTTCCGGTTTGGCCGCCACCAGCAGCGTATCCGCCAGCTTGGCCAGCGGGCTGCGTTGGGTGTTGCTGACGGCGATCACGCGTGCGCCGCGCCCTTTGGCCAATGCCACCGCATGCAGCACGTCCTTGGTGGAGCCGGAGCTGGAGATGACGATCAGCAGATCCCGCTCACTCAGCGAGGCGGCGTTCATCGCCGCCCGGTGCATGTCGCTGAACAGCTGCGCCGGTTTGCCGAGGCGCAGCAGCTTGTAGTGCAGGAAATCGCCGATGATGGCGCTGGCGGCGACGCCGTAAATCTGCACCGAAGCGCAACGCTGCAGGCTGTCCGCCGCCTGTTGCAGCGCCTGCGGATCCAACAGCGCGCCGGTATCCCGCAGCGCCTGAACGCTCTCTTCCACCAAATTTTCCGTCGCGCTTTGCCGCGTCGTCGCCTCCGGCTGGCTTTGTTGCAGGCTGAGGGCCAGCGCCATTTTAAATTCGGTATAGCCTTTGCAGCCCAGATGGCGGCACAGCCGCGTGACGCTGGCTTCGCTGGTGGCGCTTTCACGCGCCAGTTCGGTGATGGTCAGGTAAACGGCGCGGGAGGGCTGCGCAAGAAGATAGTTGCCGAGCTTTTGCAGCGTGGGGCTGTACCCCGCCAAATCCTGCCGCAGCCGCAATAACAAGTTGCCTGTATTCATCACGTTACCTTTCTGAGTATTCCCGTTTCTATTGTGGCGGAAAGACGCCGCCGCTCGCCAGCGAAATCGACGGATTGTGAAGCCGATCATCATTATGAATAAAATTTTCATTAAATTAATTTAATGTGGTAAAAATTTTCATCATAAAAATGATAGCGGGGAAAAATTTATGTCAACGCCAGAATTGTCGCGCTCCGGCGGCTGGTTCGAAAAAGCCCAGCTGTTCGGCAAATCGTTCATGCTGCCGATCGCCGTGCTGCCGGCGGCCGGCCTGCTGCTGGGGATCGGCGGTGCGCTGTCCAACCCCAATACCGTCGAGGCGTATCCCTGGCTCGACGTCGGCTGGCTGCAAAGCGTATTTACGGTGATGGCCAGCGCCGGCGCCATCGTGTTCGCCAACCTGGCGGTCCTGTTCGCGGTCGGCGTGGCGGTGGGGTTGGCCAAAAGCGACAAGGGCACGGCGGGGCTGGCCTCGCTGATCGCCTACCTGGTGATGAACGCCACCATCAATGCGCTGTTGAAAATCAACGGCACGCTGGCCGAGCAGAACGCCGGCGCGGTGGGGCAGGGAACGATTCTCGGGATCCAGACGCTGGAGACCGGGGTGTTCGGCGGGGTGGTCATCGGTCTGGTGACCTGGTATCTGCACGGCCGCTACAACAAGATAGCGCTGCCGCCGTTCCTGGGCTTTTTCGGCGGCTCGCGCTTTGTGCCGATCGTCAGCTCGCTGGCGGCGATGGCGGTCGGCGCCCTGATGACCGTGGTGTGGCCGCCTTTCCAACGGCTGATCTTCGGCATGGGCGGGCTGGTGGACGCCAGCGGCTATCTCGGCACCTTTATCTACGGCTTCGTATTGCGCATGCTCGGGCCGTTCGGCCTGCATCACATCTTCTACCTGCCGTTTTGGACCACCGCGCTCGGCGGCAGCGAAGTGATCAACGGACAGCTGGTGGAAGGCACGCAGCGCATTTTCTTCGCCCAGTTGGCCGACCCGAATACGCAGCAGTTCTACATCGGCACGGCGCGCTTCATGTCCGGCCGCTTTATCACCATGATGTTCGGCCTGGTCGGCGCCTGCCTGGCGATGTACCAAAGCGCGCGCCCGGAGAACCGCAAACGCGTCGGCGGGCTGCTGCTGTCGGCGGCGCTGACCTCTTTCCTGACCGGCATCACCGAACCTATCGAATTCTCGTTCCTGTTCATCGCGCCGGCGCTGTACGTGGTGCACGCGCTGTTCGACGGCCTGGCGTTCGCGATCGCGCACATTCTGCATATCACCATCGGCCAGACGTTCTCCGGCGGTTTTATCGATTTCATGCTGTTCGGCGTGCTGCAGGGCGAAGCGAAAACCCACTGGATGTATGTGCCGCTGGTCGGGGTGCCCTGGTTCTTCCTGTACTACTTCACGTTCCGTTTCCTGATCCTGCGCTTCAATTTCAAAACGTCGGGGCGCGAGGTGGAAACCGCGCCGGAAGCGGTGACGACCGGCACCGAACGCTCGCAGCAGGTGCTGGCGGCGCTGGGCGGCAAAGAGAATATCGTCGAACTGGATTGTTGCGCCACGCGGCTGCGCGTGACGGTAAAACAGAGTCGGTTGCTGGACGAAAGCGGGCTGAAGGCCAGCGGCGCGCGGGCGGTGATCGTTCGCGGCAACGGCGTTCAGGTGATCTATGGCCCGCACGTGACCATTATTAAAAACGAAGTCGAGGAGTTGTTGGATTTATGACGCTTTCCATTTTGCAGCAGATTAAGGGCCGGCTGGTGGTGTCTTGCCAGGCGCTGGACGACGAGCCGCTGCACAGCGATTTTATCATGGCGCGCATGGCGCTGGCGGCCGAGCAAGGCGGTGCGGCAGCGATCCGCGCCAACGGCGTCGAAGACGTTAAAGCCATCCTGCGCACGGTGGCGCTGCCGGTGATCGGCATTATCAAGCGCGATTATGCCGGTAGCGATGTCTATATCACGCCGACCCTGCGTGAAATCGATGAGCTGATGACTGCGGCGCCGCAGATGATTGCGCTGGACGCGACCGGCCACCGGCGGCCAGGGGAGCTGCAGCTGGCGGCGCTGGTTGCCGCGATCCGCGCCAGGTATCCCCGGCTGCTGCTGATGGCGGACATCGCCACCGTGGAAGAAGCGCAAGAGGCTGCCAGGTTGGGGTTCGACTGCGTGGGCACCACGCTGCACGGCTATACCGCCGAAAGCCGGGGCGCCCGACTGGCGGAGGACGATTTCGGCTTTCTGCGTGCGGTGCTGGCGGCGGTGCCGGTGCCGGTCATCGCCGAGGGCAATGTCGAAACGCCGGCGATGGCCGCGCGCTGCCTGGCGCTGGGGGCGCATGCGGTGGTGGTGGGCGGCGCCATTACGCGCCCGCAGCAGATCACCCGCCGCTTTGTCGAGGCCATCGGCGGGCGGTGAAGGGCTCCCCGGCGCGCCGGGGAGGGGAAATCAGGCGTGCTGCTGGAGGAACTCCCGCCACAGCTCGACCACCCGCTGCAGATCCTGACGGCTGACGTCGAGGTGGGTCAGAATGCGCGTCAGCGGGCCGCTGCTGATCAGCACGTCGCGTTCGCGCATCCACGGGCCGAATTTGGCCGCCAGCGCCGGCGGTTGGCGCAGGTACAGCACGTTGGTCTGTGCGCCGGGTTCGACGACCTCCACGCCGATCTGCCGCAGCTGTTGCTCCAGCCAGACCGCGTTGTCATGGTCTTCGCGCAGCCGCGCGACGTTATGCTCCAGCGCGTAGAGGCCGGCCGCCGCCAGGATGCCGGCCTGACGCAGCCCGCCGCCGGTCATCTTGCGCCAGCGCAGCGCGCGCTGAATGAAGGCCTCGCTGCCGCACAGCAGCGATCCGACCGGCGCGCCCAGCCCTTTCGACAGGCAAATGGTGAAGGTGTCGCAGTATTGCACGATCTCTTTCAGCGGCAGGTTCAGCGCCACGGCGGCGTTGAAGATGCGCGCGCCGTCGATATGCAGCGCCAGCTGCCGCTCGCGGGTAAACTGCCACGCCTGCTGCAGGTAGGCCTGCGGCAGGACTCGGCCGCCGATGGTGTTTTCCAGGCTCAGCAGCCGGGTGCGGGCGAAGTGGATATCGTCGGGTTTGATGGCGGCGGCGAGCTTGTCCAGCGGCAGCGTGCCGTCCGCGTCGGCCTCGATCGGCTGCGGCTGGATGCTGCCCAGCACCGCTGCGCCGCCGGCCTCGTATTTATAGTTGTGCGCCTGTTGGCCGACCAGATACTCGTCGCCGCGCTGGCAGTGGCTCAGCAGCGCCACCAGGTTGGCCTGGGTGCCGCTGGGCAAAAACAGCGCCGCCTCTTTGCCCGACAGGCGCACCGCCTCGGCCTCCAGCGCGTTGACCGTCGGGTCATCGCCGTAGACGTCGTCGCCGACCTCTGCCTGAGCCATCGCCTGGCGCATGGCGGCGCTGGGGCGGGTGACGGTGTCGCTGCGTAGATCGATAAGCATAGGGTTCCTGGAATGTAAGGGAGAGGAAAAGGGTACATGGCATCATATACCCTTATTTCACCGGGGGGCAGCTTGCTTAGCGCAGCCAGTTGGTTTTCGCCAGCTCGACCACTTCGTCGCCGCGGCCGTTGATGATGGCGCGCAGCATGTACAGGCTGAAGCCTTTCGCCTGTTCGAACTTGATCTGCGGCGGCATCGCCAGCTCTTGCTTGGCGGTGACCACGTCCAGCAGCGCCGGGCCGGGGTGCGCCAACATCTCCTGCAGCGCGCCGTCCAGATCCGAGGCTTTTTCCACGCGGATGCCCTTGATGCCGGCGGCGTTGGCGATCGCCGCGAAGTCCGGGTTATGCAGGTCGGTGCCGTCGGTCAGGTAGCCGCCGGCCTTCATCTCCATCGCCACGAACCCCAACACGCTGTTGTTGAACACCACGATTTTCACCGGCAGCTTGAGCTGCGCCAGCGACAGGAAATCTCCCATCAGCATGGTGAAGCCGCCGTCGCCGCACATGGCGATCACCTGTTTATCCGGCGCGGTGGCCTGGGCGCCGATCGCCTGCGGCATGGCGTTGGCCATCGAACCGTGGTTGAACGAACCGAGCAGGCGGCGCTTGCCGTTCATTTTCACGTAGCGGGCGGCCCACACCGTCGGCGTGCCGACGTCGCAGGTGAAGATGGCGTCGTCGCTGGCGTACCGGCTGAGCTGCTGCGCCAGATACTGCGGGTGGATCGGCTGGTCGTCGTTGGCGGTCGCCAGCCCGTCGAGATCCTTGCGCGCGTTGCGGTAATGCTCCAGCGCCTTGTCGAGGAACGCCCGGTCGCGCTTGGGCTCCAGCTGCGGCAGCAGGGCGGTGAGGGTGGTGTGGATATCGCCCACCAGCGCCATATTGACCGGGCAGTGTGCGCCGATGCTGCCGGGGTTGATGTCGATCTGAATGATGTTGGCGTTGGTGGGGTAGAACGCGCGGTAGGGGAACTGGGTGCCGAGCAGCACCAGCGTGTCGGCGTTCATCATCGCGTGGTAGCCGGAGGAGAAGCCGATCAGCCCGGTCATGCCGACGCTGTAAGGGTTATCCCATTCGATATGCTCTTTGCCGCGCAGCGCATGCACCACCGGCGCCTGCAGCAGCTCGGCCAGCTTGACCACCTCATCGTGCGCGCCGGCGCAGCCGCTGCCGCACATCAGGGTGATGTTCTTCGCCTTGTTCAGCGTCTCCGCCAGCTTGTTCAGCTCGCTCATCGGCGGCTGCACCAGCGGCAGCGCCGGGGTATGCCAGGTCAGGGGCGCGTCTTCCGGTGCCATGCGCAGCGCCACGTCGCCCGGCAAGACCACCACCGAGACGCCGCGGTTGAGGATCGCCTTGCGCATGGCGATCTCCAGCACGCGCGGCAGCTGTTCCGGGTTGGAAACCAGCTCGCAATAGTGGCTGCATTCGCGAAACAGCTCCTGCGGATGCGTTTCCTGGAAGTAGCCGCTGCCGATTTCGCTGGAAGGAATGTGCGCGGCGATCGCCAGCACCGGCACATGGTTGCGGTGGCAGTCGAACAGGCCGTTGATCAGGTGCAGGTTGCCGGGGCCGCAGGAACCGGCGCACACCGCCAGCTGGCCGGTGAGCTGGGCTTCGGCGCCGGCGGCGAAGGCGGCCACCTCTTCATGGCGGGTGCCCAGCCATTCGATGGTGCCCATGCGGTGCAGGCTGTCGCTAAGGCCGTTGAGCGAATCGCCGGTCACGCCCCAAATGCGTTTTACGCCGGCTTGATCCAGCGTTTTGGCGATCAGTGTGGCTACGGTTTGCTTCATGGTTCCCCCAAACATGGTTTAAAAAACGATGTGTACTCGATCCGGTGAGCGGCAGCAGAACAACTGCAAGCATAGCTTACCGGCGGTGGACGAGATGCGGTCAGGAAGGGTAAAGAGCGTAGGACGGGGGAAAGTGTAACCGGGCGGGGAGGGGGGAACTTGCCGATAAATGCCCCATCGCGGCGATGGGGCCAAGGGATCACGCCAGCGTGACGTCGCCCCGCAGCTGGCAACTGCAGGCCAGCACGTAGCCTTGCGCTATTTCTTCCGCGCTCAGCGTCATGGTGCTGGTGGTGATGTAGTCGCCCTCGAGGATGCGGGTTTTGCACGAGCCGCACACCCCGGCGCGGCAGGCGGCGTTGACCGGCAGGGCATTGGCCTCCATCGCCGCCAGCAGCGTGCTGCCGACCGGCACGCGGAATTCGCGCAGCGGGCGGGCGGCGCGTAGCGTCAGCCCTTCAGTGGCATCGGCCTGCGCCGCCGGCGTGTGGAACTGCTCTTTATGGAAACGCTCGGCCGGCACGCCGAGCCGACGGCACAGCTGCTCCACGTGGTCCATGTAGGGCGCAGGGCCGCAGGTCATCACCGTGCGTTCGGCGATATCCGGCGCCGCCTGCCGCAGCGTCTGCTCATCGATGCGGCCGCTGAGGTAGCCGGGTTGCAGATCCCGCTCGGCCATCAGCGTCAGGCGCAGCTGCGGATGGGCGGCGCACAGCGCGCGCCATTGATCGGCGAAAATCGTGTCGGCGGGGGTGCGCACGTTAAAGATCACGGCGATATCGCAGGCCGGACGGTTGGCGGTCAGCCAGCGGCACATCGAGACGATCGGCGTCACGCCGCAGCCGGCGGCCAGCATCAGATAACGATCGGCCGGGTGGCACTCGTAGCTGAACTCGCCCTGCGCGTCGGACAACCACAGCGTGTTGCCCGGCTTGACCTCTTGCGTCAGCCAGCGCGATCCGATGCCGTCCGGCAGGCAGCGCACGCTGATGCTGAGAAAGCGGCTCTGGCCGGGCGAGGAGGAGAGCGTATAGGCGCGCAGCGTCTCCTCGCTGTTGCGGATGCTGACCAGCGCAAACTGGCCCGCCTGATAAGGGTAGAAAACGTCGCATATCAGGTTCAGCGTCCAGACGTCGGCGGTTTCGCGCTGGATGGAATGTACCTGCATGCGGTTCGGGCAAAGCGGAGTGGGTTGAGTCATCGGGGCACCTCAAAAAGCAAAGGGGCCGGCGCAGGCGGCCCCATAACGTAATGGCATCAGGCGAGCAGCGCGTTGATATCCTGCTCGACGGTGGTGATCGGACGCAGGCCGAATTTCTCGTTGAGGATCGCCATCAGGTTGTCGGTCAGGAAGCCCGGCGCGGTCGGGCCGGTGACGATGTTTTTCACCCCCAGCGACAACAGCGTCAGCAGAATGACGATCGCCTTCTGTTCAAACCACGACAGCACCAGGCTGAGCGGCAGCTCGTTGACGCTGCAGCCGAGCGTGTCCGCCAGCTTGACCGCCAGCATGATGGCGGAATAGGCGTCGTTGCACTGGCCGACGTCCAGCAGGCGCGGCAGCCCTTCCAGCGTGCCGAAGTCCAGCTTGTTGAAACGGTACTTGCCGCAGGCCAGCGTCATGATCAGGCAGTCTTGCGGCACGCTGCGGGCGAAGTCGGTGAAGTAGCTGCGCTCGTCGCGGCTGCCGTCGCAGCCGCCGACCAGGAAGACGTGGCGCAGTTTTTTCTGCGACACCAGATCGATCACCGTGTCGGCGGCGTTCAGCAGCGTCTGGCGGCCGAAGCCGACGGTGATCAGGTGCTCGATCTCGGTGTAAGGGAAACCGTTCATGTCCTGCGCCTGGCGGATCACGGCGCCGAAGTCGTCGCCCTCCAGATGGTTGACGCCCGGCCAGCCGACGATGCTGCGGGTCCAGATGCGATCGCCGTAGTTGCCGAGGTTCGGATCGATGATGCAGTTGGAGGTCATCACGATCGGGCCGGGGAATTTGGCGAACTCCGTCTGCTGGTTCTGCCAGCCGCTGCCGTAGTTGCCCACCAGATGCTTGAATTTTTTCAGTTCCGGATAGCCGTGCGCCGGCAGCATTTCACCGTGAGTGTAGACGTTGACGTTTTGCCCTTCGGTTTGTTCGAGCAGCATGCGCAGATCTTTCAGATCGTGGCCGGAGATCAGAATGGCTTTCCCGGCCACCGGGCGCACGTTGACCGCGCTGGGCTGCGGATCGCCGTAGGCCTGGGTTTCGCCGCGATCGAGGATCGCCATCACGTTGAAGTTCATCTTGCCGATGCCCATGGCGTTGTTCAGCAGGGTGTCGACGTCGCGCGGCCGGGTGCCGAGCCAGGCCATAAAGGCGTGGTAGTCGGCATAGAGCTGCTCGTCGAACTGGCCGAGCACGTGCGCGTGTTCCATATAGGCCGCGGCGCCTTTCAGGCCGTACAGGCACAGCATGCGCAAACCGTGGACGTCGTCGCCGACCTCGGCCTTGTCGCCGTTGAGGGCAAACTGCGCCGCCTGTTGCAGCAGCGCAGGCATATCGTCACCGGCCAGCTGCAGCGCCGCCATCGGGTGATCGACGCGCACGCCGGCATCCAGCAGCCGGCAACGGGCAGCCAGCGAATCGCGCAGCAGCAGGGTTTCGCGCGCGTAGCCGATGATGCGCTGGGAGTCGAAGTTGACGTTGGTCAGGGTGGAGAAGAAGGCGCGCGGGGCGAAGCTGTCGATCTCGTGATCGACGATGCCCAGCGAACGCGCCTGCAGTGCCCAGGCGGAGAGGCCCTGTAGCGCCGCCACCAGCAGATCCTGCAGATCGGAGGTTTCCGCCGTCTTGCCGCACATGCCCTGAGCATACGCGCAGCCGTTGCCTGCCGGGGTACGGATGGTTTGTTCACATTGCACACAGAACATAGTCGCTTCCTTTTATTTTTAAAGTTGCATTTGTAATGCTTGTTTAAAAGCATAGATCGGCGATCGGGGTTGCAAAAGGCTTTTGTGCGACTACTGCGGGCAAGTTTGATTTAGCGCAATTTTGCCGTGCGGATGGGAATTATTACGCTTTGGGGACCGGGCGGCCCCCAGGGGAGAGGATCAGGAGAACAGGGCGATCAGCACCGGCGCCAGCAGGCTCAGCAGGAAGCCGTGCACGATGGCGGGGGGCACCATGTCCAGCCCGCCGCTGCGCTGCAGCACCGGCAGGGTGAAGTCCATCGAGGTGGCGCCGCACAGGCCGAGGGCGGTGGAGCGGCTGCGGCGCACCAGCGTCGGGATCAGCATGATTGCCACCAGCTCGCGCGCCAGATCGTTGAAGAACGCGGCGCTGCCCATCACCGGGCCGTAGGCGTCGGTGATCAGAATGCCCGACAGCGAATACCAGCCGAAGCCGGAGGCCATCGCCAGCCCGGCCTTGACCGGCAGCCCCAGCAGCTGCGCCGCCAGCGCGCCGCCGGCCAGCGACGCGACGGTCACCACCAACGCCACCAGCGTGCCGCGGCGGTTGAGCACGATCTGGCGCAGCGTCATGCCGCTGTTGCGCAGCTGAATGCCGACCAACAGCAGCAGGAAGATCAGCGCATATTCGCTGCCTTTATGGGCGAACTGCAGCCATTGCCACTGCGTCAGGCCGAGCAGGAAGCCGCCGAGCACCACGCCGCACAGCTTGAGCGACTCCAGCGCCATGTGCA
Source organism: Serratia sarumanii (assembly GCF_029962605.1). NCBI lineage: Bacteria > Pseudomonadati > Pseudomonadota > Gammaproteobacteria > Enterobacterales > Yersiniaceae > Serratia > Serratia sarumanii. The sequence goes on from NZ_CP124750.1 coordinate 1,710,913, forward strand.
CGCGCGAAGGCAGCTTTTCCTGTTTATGGCTGCTGCGCCACGGCATGCGCCGCTCCAGCAGCGCCAGCAACAGCAGATTGGCGCAGAGAATGCAGAAGAAGAACACCGCGCTGTATTGGAAGATCAGCACCAGGTTGCTGCTGAGATCTTCCATGAACGCCAGGCTGATACCCATGAAAAACAGGATCACGTACACCATCCAGCTCAGCAGCCGGTTGATCAGCACCAGCAGCGGGCGATGGCGTAAGGGAATGAGGTAACCGACAATCAGCGGTAACAGAATAATCAACAGTCCTGAGTACATGGTGCAGCTTGTGTCCTTGAGTTTTGGCGCGCGCCGAACGGCGTCGAGGAGCACACGCTAACCAAAAGCCCGGCCGGAGTAAAGCGGCAGATTTGACGTTGGCCGCTTGACCTGCAAGGGGTTTTTTGACCATGCTCTGTGAAGGTTGCCTCATTGACGAGGCGACGGCGCGCACGGGAGGCGGCGGATGTTCTTGGAGCGTATCGAAATTGTAGGTTTTCGCGGCATTAACCGGCTGTCCCTGATGCTGGACGACAACACGCTGTTGCTCGGCGAAAACGCCTGGGGTAAATCCAGCCTGCTGGATGCGCTGACGCTGCTGCTGGCGCCGGAGCAGAAGCTGTATCGGTTTGAGGCGCACGACTTCCATTTCCCGCCCGGAGAAGAGGCGGCCAAAGAGCGCCACCTGCAGGTGGTGTTCACCTTCTGCGAAAAAGACATCGGCCATGCGCACCTGCCGCGCTATCGCCACCTGACGCCGCTGTGGGTCAAGGGCGAAGATGGTCTGAGCCGCATTCATTACCGCTGCGAAGGCGAGCTGGCCGACGACGGCACGGTGTGCACCTGGCGCGGTTTTCTCGACGCCGACGGCAACGCCTTTCAACTGCACCATATCGAACAGCTGGCCCACGCCATCATCCGCATTCATCCGGTATTGCGCCTGCGCGACGCGCGCTTTATCCGTCGCCTGCGCCCCAGCAGCCTCGGCGATGAACGCAAACCCGATACCCAGGCGCTGGCGCAGCAGTTGGATCAGCTGACGCGCGAGCTGGTGCGCAATCCGCAGAAGCTGACCAACGGCGAACTGCGTCAGGGGCTGGCGGCCATGCAGCAACTGCTGGAGCACTACTTCGCCGAGCAAAGTTCGCAGGTGACGCGGCCGCGCGGCCGCGGCGGCGAACCGGAGCAGGATGCCTGGCGTGCGCTGGACGGCATCAACCGCATGGTGGCCGAGCCGAACAGCCGCAGCATGCGCCTGATCCTGCTGGGGATGTTTTCCACCCTGCTGCAGGCCAAGGGCGACGTTAAGCTGGATGCGCATGCACGGCCGCTGCTGCTGGTGGAAGACCCGGAAACTCGCCTGCACCCGATTATGCTGTCGGTGGCCTGGGGGCTGCTCAATCAGCTGCCGCTGCAGCGCATCACCACCACCAACTCCAGCGAACTGGTGTCGCTGGTGCCGGTGGAGCACGTCTGCCGGCTGGTGCGCGAGTCGGGGCGGGTCGCGACCTACCGTCTCGGGCCGCGCGGGCTGAGCGCCGAAGACGGGCGGCGCATCGCGTTTCACATCCGTTTCAACCGGCCGTCGTCGCTGTTCGCCCGCTGCTGGCTGCTGGTGGAAGGCGAGACCGAAGTGTGGCTGCTGAACGAGCTGGCGCGCCAGTGCGGCTACCATTTCGAGGCGGAAGGGGTGCGGGTCATCGAGTTCGCCCAGTGCGGCCTGAAGCCGCTGCTGCGCTTCGCCCGCCGCATGGGCATCGAGTGGCATGCGCTGGTGGACGGCGACGAGGCGGGCAAAAAGTACGCCAATACCGTGCGCAGCCTGCTGGACAATCATGAAGACAACGAACGCGATCGGCTGACCGCGCTGCCGGCGCCGGACATGGAACACTTCATGTTCCGCGAAGGGTTCGGCCCGGTCTATCACCGGATGGCGTCGGTGCCGATCAACGCGCAAATGCCGGTGCGCAAGGTGATCCTAAAAGCGGTCCACCACTCGTCGAAGCCGGATCTGGCGATCGAGGTCGCGATGCAGGCCGGCGAATGGGGCACGGACTCGGTGCCGCCGCTGCTGAAGAAAATGTTCTCACGGGTGATCTGGCTGGCGCGCGGCCGGGCGGACTGACGACGGCCCACCGGGCGTTATCGGGCGCAGAAATGCGCCGCCAATCCCTGTTCCAGCTCGTCCAGCAGCTGATAGCGGCGGCGATACTCGGCGCGCTTCTTGCTGGCAACCTCTTCGAGAGGTTTGCGGGCGATGCGCGCGGGCAGCAGGAAATAGCCGCTGTCGAGCGGTTTGGCGCCCATCGACAGCCAGAACTGATCGTAATCGGCGTGCAGTTGATCCTTCTTCTTACTCTGGTAACGCCAGTTTTGATAGATATGGGTGGCGTTGCCGACCGCCACGATCTGGCGGATGCCGAGGTGCCGCGCCAGCGTGCAGATGCCTTCCAGCACCAGCCGTTTGGGGAACAGGCCGTGGCACTCTTTGGTGGTGTGCTGGATCTCGGCGTGCGGCACCTCATGGTTTGCGCCCTGCAGGCCGCCGATGAACAGCGTCGGCTGCTGCTGATAATGCATCAGCGCAAAGGTGATCTCCGCCAGCATCACGCCGTTGGCGTTGCGCAGCAGCAGCGTGGCTTCCCCTTCCTTATTCAGCTTGTCGATCGCCGCCAGTTCCAGCGCGATCGGCGCTCCGTTTTTGCCCATCGCGCGGGCCAGCACGAAAGGCTGCGGGCCGAGGTGGCCGAGGCGCATCTTCAGCGGCATGCGCTGTGCGATAAGATCGTAATGATCGCGCAGGGCGAACAGGCATTCGATCTTGCTCATGTTGGCCGCCAGGTAGGGGCGATGCAGTTTGCACGGCAGGTTCGGCTGCGCGCTCAGGATCTCCTCCAGCAGCGGGTTGCTGGCCAGGGTGCTGAGCAGGCCGCTGGTGGTGCGCCAGTTGAGCAGCGAACGGCCGAGAAACTTCAGGCGAAACGCGGGCTTTTTCCAGGCGTTGCTTGGCGCCTTGTCGCCATTGATCAGCGCCGTCATCAGTTGCCAGCCGTTAAGCGGCCGGGCGGAGGCGAGTGGGTAGCTGAGCTGTGACATGATGAAATCCTTGGCTGTATTGAATGGCGCTATTTCATCAAGGCTTCACTAAACGGGAGTTCAATGCTGAACTGTAACCAGGCGTGTCTCCACATTGTGTTGAGCTAAGGTTTAGTTATTCCCTACGGTGCGTGCTAATTTAGCTCCGCCGCCGCAATGGGCGGTTGATATTCACAAGCACAGGCAGGTCAATTTTGACAGGGTTTACAGGACATAAACGCCGCTGGATACTCGTTCTGGCGGTCATTGCGGCGCTTGCCGCGGCGGCCGTTTGGCACTTTCGCCATCCGGCGCCAACCGATTTCAGAACGGTGAAAGCCAGCAAACGCGATCTGCAGCAGAACGTGTTGGCGACCGGCCAGCTGGACGCGGTGCGCAAGGTTGACGTCGGCGCGCAGGTCAGCGGGCAGTTGGAAAAGCTGTATGTCGAGATCGGCGACAAGGTGAAGAAAGGCCAGTTGCTGGGCGTTATCGATCCGCAACAGGCGCAGAACAGCATCCGCGAAGGCGAGGCGACGCTGCGTGAACTGCATGCGCAACTGCTGCAGGCGCAGGCCGAACAGCAGTTGGCGGCGGTCACGCTGCAGCGCAACCAGGCGCTGGCCAAGCTGCAGGCGGTGTCGCGCCAGGATCTGGATCAGGCGGCGACGCAGCTGGCGGTGAAGAAAGCGCAGGTGGGCACCATCAATGCGCAGATCGCGCGGAACCAGGCCAGCCTGGATACCGCCAAGATCAACCTGGCCTATACCCGCATCGAGGCGCCGATGGATGGCGACGTGGTGCAGATCACCACGCTGCAGGGCCAGACGGTGATCGCGGCGCAGCAGGCGCCGAACATTCTGACGCTGGCGGATCTTGGCACCATGCTGGTGAAGGCGCAGGTGTCGGAGGCCGACGTCATCAACCTCAAGCCGGGTCAGAAGGCCTGGTTCACGGTGCTGGGCGATCCGACCCGGCGCTTCGACGGCGTGCTGAAAGACATTCAGCCGACGCCGGAAAAGGTCAACAACGCCATCTTCTATTATGCGCGTTTCGAAGTGCCCAACCCGGAAAGGCTGCTGCGCTTGCAAATGACGGCGCAGGTGCATATTCAGTTGGCCGGCGTCGAGCAGGCGCTGGTGATCCCGCTGGCGGCGCTGGGCGATCAGATCGCCGACAATCGCTACCACGTCTCGGTGCTGAAGCAGGGCAAGGAAGAGAAGCGCGAGGTGGCCATCGGCCTGCGCAACAATATCGACGTGCAGATCCTCAGCGGCCTCGAGGCGGGCGACGAGGTGATCGTCAGCCGCGGCGGCGTGGAGGCCGGCTGATGGCGGCGCTGTTGCAGCTGAGCGGCATTCGCCGCAGCTACCGTTCCGGCGAGCAGACGGTGGAGGTGCTGAAGGGGATCAGCCTGAGCATCGACGCCGGTGAAATGGTGGCGATCATGGGGGCCTCCGGCTCCGGCAAATCGACGCTGATGAACATTCTCGGCTGTCTGGACAAGCCGAGCGCCGGCGTGTATCGGGTGGCCGGGCAGGATGTGGCGACGCTGAGCGACGATGCGCTGGCGCAGCTGCGGCGCGAGCATTTCGGCTTTATCTTTCAGCGCTATCATCTGCTGCCGCACCTGAGCGCGGCGCACAACGTCGAAGTGCCGGCGGTGTACGCGGGGCTGGGCAAAGCGGCGCGGCGCGAGCGGGCGGAGGCGCTGTTGCGGCGTCTGGGGCTGGGGGAGCGCGTCAACTACCGGCCGAGCCAGCTTTCCGGCGGCCAGCAGCAGCGCGTCAGCATCGCCCGCGCGCTGATGAACGGCGGGCAGGTGATCCTGGCGGATGAACCGACCGGCGCGCTCGACAGCCACTCCGGCGAAGAGGTGATGGCGATCCTCAAACAGCTGTGCGCCCAGGGCCACACGGTGATCCTGGTGACCCACGATCCGGCGGTAGCGCGCCAGGCGGAGCGGATCATCGAGATCCGCGATGGCGAGATCATCGCCGATTCGCGCCCGGCACCGCAGGAGAATGCGCAGGCCAAGCCGCTGGCGCTGGCCGCGGCACCTTCCTGGCGGCAGATGGGCGGCCGTTTCCGCGAGGCGCTGGTGATGGCCTGGCGCGCGATGGCGGCCAACAAGATGCGCACCGCGCTGACCATGCTCGGCATCATTATCGGCATCGCCTCGGTGGTGTCGATCCTGGTGATCGGCGACGCCGCCAAGCAGATGGTGCTGGCGGACATTAAATCCATCGGCACCAACACCGTCGATATCTATCCCGGCAAGGACTTCGGCGACGACGATCCGACCTACCGGCAATCGTTGAAATACGGCGATCTCGATGCGCTGCGCGAACAGCCGTACATCAGCGCGCTGTCGCCGAGCATCAGCAGCAGCATGCGGCTGCGCTTGGGCAACGTCGACGCGGCGGCCAACGTCAACGGCGTCAGCGAGCAGTTCTTCCGCGTGTACGGCATGAGCTTTACCCAGGGCGTCGGCATCGACTCGATGCAGGTGCAGTCGCAGGCGCAGACGGTGGTGATCGACGCCAATACCCAGCGGCGGCTGTTCCCGCACCAGAAGAACGTGGTGGGCGAGGTGATCCTGGTAGGCAACATGCCGGCGACGGTGGTCGGCGTGGCCAGGGAGAAGCAGTCGATGTTCGGCAGCAGCAAGACGCTGAACGTGTGGGTGCCTTACAGCACCATGGCCAACCGATTGATGGGCAACAATTATTTTGACTCGATCACCGTGCGCATCCGCGACGGCTACGATAGCAAGGAAGCGGAACAGCAGCTGTCGCGCCTGTTGACGCTGCGCCACGGCAAGAAGGACTTCTTCACCTATAACATGGACAGCCTGGTGCAAACCGCCGAGAAAACCACCCGCACGCTGCAGCTGTTCCTGACGCTGGTGGCGGTGATTTCGCTGGTGGTCGGCGGCATCGGCGTGATGAATATCATGCTGGTGTCGGTGACCGAACGCACGCGCGAGATCGGCATTCGCATGGCGGTGGGTGCCCGTTCCGGCGACGTGTTGCAGCAGTTCCTGATCGAGGCGGTTCTGGTCTGCCTGGTGGGGGGCGCGCTGGGGATTACGCTGTCGTTCGCCATCGGCCTGGCGGTGCAGCTGGTATTGCCGGGCTGGCAGATCAGCTTCCCGCCGGCGGCGTTGCTGAGCGCGTTCCTCTGTTCCACCGGCATCGGCGTGGTGTTCGGCTATCTGCCGGCGCGCAATGCCGCGCGGCTGAATCCGATCGATGCGCTGGCGCGCGAGTAGGTAACAGGCATAAAAAATGCCAGTCACACGGCGGCTGGCATTTTTATCGCAGTCACGCTCAGTGCAGCGCGACTTTGCCGGAAGCGTTTAGGACAGCGCCTCGCTTTCCACCGGCACAATAAGACTGGCATGGTTCCCTTTCGGCCCTTGATGCACGTCGAAGCTCACCTGCTGGCCCGCCTTCAACGTTCTGTAACCATCCATCTTGATGGTGGAATAATGCGCGAAAATATCTTCGCCGCCGCCGGCTGGGCAGATGAAGCCAAAACCTTTGGCGTTGTTAAACCATTTAACAGTACCCGTCTCCATGCTTTTACATCCCTCGCAACGCTATTTTAAGTGAGATGAATAACTGATTTCGCACCCGCCGTGGGCGGGTAGCAGGGTGGACAAGGGGTGGTTAAAAGACCACCAGCCACGAATTTACACTCTAGAGCAAATGATCGGGGCGTCAAGGGATCGGCTTTTGTCGGCGGGGAGCAGTTCACCAAAGTTTGAAGCAGGTAACGCTATTGCCACGATTCAGTCACAATTGGCCCGTTTTTTTGCGCACGTTACAGTGCGGCGGGACGAAGCCGAAGATGATAAAATAGTAACTATCCCCACTTTGAATAACCGAAACCTGCCCCCATATCTGAGGGCAGAGCAGAGAAGATGAGCAGCGATGGGCAATAACAACGACTGGCTAAACTTTGAACACTTGGCCGAAGAAAAACAAATCGATGCGGTAAAACCGCCGTCTATGTATAAAGTTATACTTAACAACGACGATTACACACCGATGGAATTTGTGATTGACGTTCTGCAAAAGTTCTTTTCTTATGATATTGAACGCGCAACGCAACTGATGCTCACGGTCCACTATCAAGGCAAGGCGATCTGTGGTGTTTTTACCGCCGAGGTGGCGGAAACCAAAGTCGTCCATGTGAACCGGTACGCAAGGGAGAACGAGCATCCGTTGCTTTGTACGCTGGAAAAAGCCTGAATAAGGCAATCTATTGGGGAGGTGCTTATGCTCAATCAAGAACTGGAACTCAGTCTCAACATGGCTTTCGCCAGGGCGCGTGAGCACAGACACGAGTTTATGACCGTGGAGCACCTGTTGCTGGCGTTGCTGAGCAACCCTGCCGCGCGAGAAGCGCTTGAGGCATGTACGGTGGATCTGGCCGCGTTGCGCCAGGAGCTGGAAGCCTTCATCGAACAAACCACACCGACGCTGCCCGCCGGCGAAGAAGAGCGCGACACTCAGCCGACGCTCAGCTTCCAGCGCGTGCTGCAGCGCGCGGTCTTCCATGTGCAATCTTCCGGCCGCAGCGAAGTGTCCGGCGCCAACGTGTTGGTGGCCATTTTCAGCGAGCAGGAGTCGCAGGCGGCCTATCTGCTGCGCAAACACGACGTCAGCCGTCTCGACGTGGTGAACTTCATTTCACATGGCACGCGTAAAGACGAGCCGGGCCAAGCGCCGAATGCGGAAAACCCGGTGAACGAAGAGCAGTCCGGAGGGGAAGACCGTATGGAAAACTTCACCACCAACCTCAATCAGTTGGCCCGTGTGGGCGGCATCGATCCGTTGATCGGCCGCGATCGTGAGCTGGAGCGCGCGATTCAGGTGCTGTGCCGCCGTCGTAAAAACAACCCGCTGCTGGTCGGCGAATCCGGCGTCGGCAAGACCGCCATCGCCGAAGGGCTGGCCTGGCGTATCGTGCAGGGCGACGTGCCGGAAGTGATGGCGGACTGCACGCTGTATTCGCTGGACATCGGTTCACTGCTGGCCGGCACCAAATACCGCGGCGACTTCGAGAAGCGCTTCAAGGCGCTGCTCAAGCAGCTGGAGCAGGATCAGAACAGCATTCTGTTCATCGATGAAATTCACACCATCATCGGCGCCGGCGCGGCTTCCGGAGGGCAGGTGGATGCCGCCAACCTGATCAAACCGCTGCTGTCGAGCGGCAAGATCCGGGTGATCGGTTCGACCACCTACCAGGAGTTCAGCAACATCTTCGAAAAGGATCGTGCCCTGGCGCGCCGTTTCCAGAAGATCGACATCACCGAGCCGACGGCGGAAGAGACCGTTCAGATCATCAACGGCCTGAAGACCAAGTATGAAGCGCACCACGACGTGCGTTATACCGCCAAGGCGATCCGCGCCGCGGTGGAGCTGTCGGTGAAATACATCAACGATCGTCATCTGCCGGACAAGGCGATCGACGTGATCGACGAGGCGGGCGCCCGCAGCCGGTTGATGCCGGCCAGCAAGCGCAAGAAAACCGTCAACGTGGCCGATATCGAATCCGTGGTGGCGCGCATCGCTCGTATCCCGGAGAAAACCGTGTCGGCCAGCGATCGCGACGTGCTGAGAAACCTGGGCGATCGCCTGAAGATGCTGGTGTTCGGCCAGGATCAGGCGATCGAAGCGCTGACCGAGGCGATCAAGATGAGCCGCGCCGGCCTGGGCCACGAGCGCAAGCCGGTCGGTTCCTTCCTGTTCGCCGGGCCGACCGGGGTCGGGAAAACCGAGGTCACCGTACAGTTGGCCAAGGCGATGGATATCGAGCTGCTGCGTTTCGACATGTCCGAGTACATGGAGCGGCATACCGTCAGCCGTCTGATCGGCGCGCCTCCGGGCTATGTCGGTTACGATCAGGGCGGGCTGCTGACCGATGCGGTGATCAAGCATCCGCATGCGGTGGTGCTGCTCGATGAGATCGAGAAGGCGCACCCGGACGTGTTCAACCTGCTGCTGCAGGTGATGGACAACGGCACGCTGACCGACAACAACGGCCGCAAGGCGGACTTCCGCAACGTGATCCTGGTGATGACCACCAACGCCGGGGTGCGGGAAACCGAACGCAAGTCGATCGGCCTGGTGCAGCAGGACAACAGCACCGACGCGATGGAAGAGATCAAGAAGGTGTTTACGCCGGAGTTCCGCAACCGTCTGGACAACATCATCTGGTTCAACCATCTGTCTACCGAGGTGATCCAGCAGGTGGTCGACAAGTTCATCGTCGAACTGCAGGCGCAGCTGGATGCGAAGGGCGTCTCGCTGGAAGTGAGCGACGAAGCGCGCGACTGGCTGTCGGTGAAGGGCTACGACCGCGCGATGGGCGCTCGTCCGATGGCGCGCGTCATGCAGGAAAATCTGAAGAAACCGTTGGCCAACGAACTGCTGTTCGGCTCGCTGGTGGACGGCGGTTCCGTGAAGGTCGAGCTGGACAAGGACAAGAAACAGCTGACCTACCACTTCCTCAGCGCCGCCAAGCGCAAGGCGGACGAGGGCGCGGTGCACTAAGGCCGCCTTCAGGCAAAGAAAAAGCGATGCTTCGGCATCGCTTTTTTTATGGGTGAGATTCACCGTACAACAGAAACGAGTGAGCCCTCTCAGTTTACCTGCGCACCTGCAACCCGTTGTGTAACGTCGCTGCGGGGGTAAACGGAAAGGGCTCCCGAGGGATTACATCCTCGATGCCGCCAACGTGTGGCGCGCGGTGAGCCGATTAACGGCTACGGAAGACAATGCGGCCTTTGCTCAGGTCGTACGGGGTCAGCTCTACAGTGACTTTGTCGCCCGTCAGGATGCGGATATAGTTTTTACGCATTTTACCGGAGATGTGTGCGGTTACCACGTGCCCGTTTTCCAATTCAACGCGGAACATGGTGTTCGGCAGCGTATCAAGAACGGTGCCCTGCATTTCAATATTGTCTTCTTTGGCCATCGAATCCTCTAGGTCTAACTACCTTAGTTTTTAACCGGCAAGATAATGCCGAAAAACCCCCATTATGTAAAGATGTGTCGGTGAACATTGCACCGTTTCCACCAATTAGTTTACTGGAGAGGGCGGTTCAGCCGGCTGTGGGGATATGACTTGCGGCTCCCAGCACGCCGGCGCCAAAGGCCGCCGTTGAAGGGTGCTGAGCTGCTGCAAAAATTGACGGCGCGGAATTTCACGCGCGCCAAGGCGGGCAGTGTGAGCGTTCAGCACCTGGCAGTCAATCAATTCCCCGCCATAAGCGGCAAAATGGCGGCAAAAGGCCATCAATGCGCATTTTGAGGCGTTGGTGACGCGGCTGAACATCGATTCGCCGCAGAACAACGCGCCCTGCGCCACGCCATACATGCCGCCGACCAGTTGATTATCCTGCCATACCTCCACCGAGTGCGCGTAGCCGAGGCGGTGCAGATGCTGATAGGCGCGCTGTACCTCCGGGCCGATCCAGGTGCCTTCATCCGGCCGGTGGGCGCAGGCGGCGATCACCGCGGCGAAGTCGTGATTGAGCGTGATGCGAAACGGATCGTGGCGCAAAAAGCGTTTCAGGCTGCGGTTGAGATGAAACTCTGTCGGGAACAGCACCGCACGCGGATCGGGCGACCACCACAGGATGGCTTCCCCCGGCGAATACCAGGGGAAGATGCCGCGCTCGTAGGCCGCCAGCAGCCGCGGCGCCGTCAGGTCGCCGCCGATAGCCAGCAGGCCGTTAGGGTCGCGCAGGGCGCTTTCAGGCGAGGGGAACGCCAGCGACTGTGGGGAAAGCTTCACGATGCGCATACGGGGTCTCTGCGTCCTCTACGGGCCGATTACGGCGCCAGGTTGCTGATACGGTTGCGAAAGCGGGCATAGCGGCCCTGCCGGCGCATCAGGGTGGCGTGATCGCCCTGTTCGACAATCCGGCCGTCGTCCATTACGCAAATGCGGTCGAGATGCTCCAGGCCGTACAGACGGTGCGTCACCAGGATCAGCGTTTTACCCTGACAATGCCGGCGCAGCAGCGCCAGGATCTGCTGCTCGGTTTCGGCGTCCAGCCCTTCGGTCGGTTCGTCGAGCAGCAGCAGCGGGGCCGGGTGCAGCAGCGCGCGGGCGATGCCCAGGCGGCGCTGTTCGCCGCCGGACAGCTGCCGGCCGCCTTCGCCCAGCCAGGCGTTCAGCCCGCCGTCGCTGTCCAGCAATTTATCCAGCCCCACCTGCCGCAGCACCTCGCTCAGGCGAGCGTCGTCGGCATCCGGCGCGGCCAGCCGCAGGTTTTCCCGCAGCGTATCGCTGAAGATATGCACCCGCTGGCTGACGACCGTGGTCATCCGACGCAGCGTGGCTTCATCATAATCCTCCAGCGGTTCGCCGTTGAGCAGAATGTTGCCGCCGTCGGTGCGCCAGGCGCAGGTCAGCAGCTGCAGCAGGGTGGACTTGCCGCAGCCGGTGCGGCCGAGCAAGGCGATGTGTTCGCCAGCCGCGACTTCGAGCGTGACGTCGCGCAGCACCGGCTGCGGCTGGTCGGGGTAGGTGAAGCTCAGCTGCTGCAGGCTAAGCTGAGCCCGATCGGCGGCGGCCGGGCCGGCGGCCGGGAAGGTGACCTCCGGCTGACGATCGATGATCTGCTTGACCCGCGTGGCGGAGGCGATCACCTGGCCGAGGTGCTGGAAGGCACCGGCGACCGGCATCAGCGCTTCGAACGACGCCAGCGCGGCGAAGACGAACAGCGCGATCAGCGCGCCGGGCTGGCTATCGCCGCCGATGCCGGCGGCGGTCAGCCACAGCAGCAGCGTCACCGTCAGCCCGCTGGCGAGGATCATCAGCGCCTGCGCCTTGCCGCTCAGCGAGGCCTGCTGCCACTGGCGGCGTTGCCACCGCTGTTCGGTGGCGTTCAGCGTCTGGCGGAAGTCGTTGACGGCGCCGAACACCACCAATTCCGCCTGCCCCTGCAGCCAGGCGGTCAGGTCGGTGCGGTATTGGCCGCGCAGCGCGGTAAGCTGGCCGCCGATCGGCTTGCCGGCGCGATAAAACACCGGCGGCACCAGCAGTAACAACAGCAACAGGATGCCGCCCAGCGTCAGGGCGAGTGCAGGATCCAGCCAGCTCAGGCCGTAGGTGACCACCAGGATCACCACCGCTGCGCTGATCAGCGGCGAGATCACCCGCAGATAAAGATGATCCAGCGTGTCCACGTCCGCCACCAGGCGGTTGAGCAGCTCGGCCTGGCGGAAACGGGCGATGCCGCCCGGCGTCAGCGGCAGGATCTTGCTGAAGGTGAACACCCGCAGATGCGACAGCACGCGGAAGGTGGCGTCGTGGCTGACCACGCGCTCGGCATAGCGCCCGGCGGTGCGGAAGATCGCCGCGCCGCGCACGCCGGCGGCCGGCAGCATGTAGTTAAAGGTCAGCAGGCCCGCCAGTCCGGCCAGCGACGAGGCGGCCAGGAACCAGCCGGAGAGCGCCAGCAGGCCGATGCTGGCCAGCAGAGTGACGATCGCCAAGAGGATGCCGAGGCTAATCAGCAGGCTATGGCGGCGGTACAACGCCAAAAACGGCAGCAAAACGCGCATGATTAAAGCTCCCCGCGGCGATGGGCGATCAGAGTGGCGAACAGGCCCGGCTGGGCGCTGAGGGTGGCGTAATCGCCCTGTTGCACGATGCGCCCGTTATCCATCACCCAAATCTGATCGTAGTCTTCGGTGTCTTCCAACTGGTGCGTCACCAGCAGGGTGGTTTGCTGATGCGAAGCGGCGTTCAACGCCTGCATCACCCGCTGCTCGCTGTGGGCATCGAGGCTGGCGGCCGGTTCATCCAGCAGCAGCAGGCGGCGCGGGCCGATCAGCGCCCGGGCGACCGCCACGCGCTGCGCCTGGCCGACCGACAGGCGGGCGGCGTTGTCGCCCACTTCGGTGTCGAGCCCCTGCGGCAGATAAGGGAGCAGTTCGCTGACGTAGGCGAGTTCCACCGCCTGCTGCAGCTGTGCTTCGTCGGCCTGCGGGCAGCCCAGCAGGATATTGGCGCGCAGGGTTTGCGCCGGCAGGTGCGGGTTCTGGCCGACCCAGCTCAGCTGCTGGCGCCAGGTTTCTGCGGACAGGTCACGCAGCTCGACGCCGTTGACGGTCAGCGATCCGCGATAGGGCAGGAAGCCGAGCAACAGATTGAGCAGTGAACTTTTGCCGGCGCCGCTCAGCCCGACCAGCGCCACGCGCTGCTGCGGTTGCAGGGTGAAGCTCAGCGGCCCGGCCAGCAGCACGCCGTTCGGCGACAGGATTTCCAACGCGTTCGCCTGCAGCGTCAGCGGTTGATCGGCGGGCAGTTGCCGCGTGCCGTTGCCCATCTGCTCGCCTTCGGCGCTGAGGAAGGTTTCCAGCGCTTCCGCCGCGCCGACCGCCTGCGCCTTGGCGTGGTAGAAGGTGCCGAGATCGCGCAGCGGTTGGAAAAACTCCGGCGCCAGAATCAACACCAGAAAACCGGAAAACAGCGTTACCCCGAGGCCGTAGCTGCCGAAGTTGAGTTCGCCGAGGTAAGAAAAGCCGAAGTACACCGCCACCACGGCGATGGAGATCGAAGCGAAAAACTCAAGCACGCCGGAAGAGAGGAAGGCCATGCGCAGCACTTCCATGGTGCGGCTGCGGAAATCTTCGGAAGATTTGGCGATTTGCGCGGTTTCGGCCTGCGCGCGGTCGAACAGCCGCAGGGTGTCCAGGCCGCGCAGGCGGTCGAGGAAGTTGCCGCTCAATCGCGCCAGCGCCACGAAGTTGCGGCGGTTGGCGTCGGCGGCCCCCATGCCGACCAGCGCCATGAACAGCGGGATCAGCGGCGCGGTCGCCAGCAGAATGATGCCTGCGGCCCAATTGATCGGGAAGACGGCGATCAGGATCAGCAGCGGGATGAAGACCGCCAGATACATCTGCGGCAGATAGCGCGAGTAATAGTCCTGCATATCCTCGATCTGCTCGACGATGATGCTGGCCCAACTGCCCGCCGGTTTGCCCTGGATCCAGGCCGGCCCGAGCTGCTGCAGCTTATCCAGCACCTGTTGGCGCATGCGCTGGCGGATCACTTGGCCACACCGGAAACCGACCCGTTCCCGCAGCCAGCTCAACAGCGCCCGCAGCGCGAACGCGGCGGCCAGCCAGATAAACGAAGGGATCAGCTGTTCGCGCGGGGTATGCTCGATGATCAGGGCGTGCAGCAGGCTGGCCAACAGCCACGCTTGCGCCACGATCAGCAGGCCGCTGAACAGCCCCAACAGCATGGAAAGGCGCAGCCAACGCTGCGCTAACGAACTCTGGGTTTTAAGCCAACGGGTTAACTGTTGCTGTCTGGTTTTTTTCATCAGATATGCGTCTGCGTCGCCGGCGCCCGTTTGTTACGGGCTGGGTTAACGTACTGTTAAATAATAGTGTTTGGCGCAATCGGCGACAAACAAGCGAGGCCCCATGTTACCTCGTCACCCGGCAGACTGAAAATAATAAAGCGGCCAAATGTGGCTATAACAGACGCGAGAAGGGGAGTGCGGAGGGGGGAAACAAAAAAAGCGGCTCGAGAGCCGCTTTTTGCTGATGAAGAGAACGTTTTAGCAGACTTCTGCGCCGGCGATGCCGTCCAGGTAACGCTCCGCGTCCAGCGCCGCCATACAGCCGGTGCCGGCGGAGGTGATCGCCTGGCGATAGATGTGATCCATCACGTCGCCCGCGGCGAACACGCCGGGGATGGTGGTTTGGGTCGCATTGCCGTGAATGCCGGACTGCACCTTGATGTAGCCGTTTTCCAGCTCCAGCTGGCCGCCGAAGATGCCGGTGTTCGGGCTGTGGCCGATGGCGATGAACACGCCGGCCAGTTCCAGTTCACGGGTTTCGTTTTCCGCTTTGGTGCTGCGGATACGCACGCCGGTCACGCCCATTTCATCTCCCAGCACTTCGTCCAGCGTATGGTCGGTGTGCAGCACGATGTTGCCGCTTTTCACTTTTTCCATCAGCCGGTCGATCAGGATCTTCTCCGAGCGGAAGCTGTCGCGGCGGTGGATCAGGTGAACCTCGGCGGCGATGTTGGACAGGTACAGCGCTTCTTCAACGGCGGTGTTGCCGCCGCCGACCACTGCGACTTTCTGGTTGCGGTAGAAGAAGCCGTCGCAGGTCGCACAGGCGGAAACGCCTTTGCCCTTGAAGGCCTCTTCGGAAGGCAGGCCAAGATAGCGGGCGGAGGCGCCGGTCGCGATGATCAGCGCGTCGCAGCTGTATTCGCCGCTGTCGCCGAACAGGCGGAACGGACGCTGCTGCAGATCGACGCTGTTGATGTGATCGAAGACGATTTCGGTCTGGAACTTCTCCGCATGCTCGCGCATGCGCTCCATCAGCGCCGGACCGGTCAGGCCTTCGGCGTCGCCCGGCCAGTTTTCCACTTCGGTGGTGGTGGTCAGCTGGCCGCCTTGTTCCATACCGGTGATCAGCACCGGGCTCAGGTTGGCGCGCGCCGCGTAAACGGCGGCGGTGTAACCGGCCGGGCCGGAGCCCAGAATCAGTAATTTGCTATGTTTAGCCGTGCCCATGAATAACCTCTTTATTCCACAATGGCGGACAATGAAGCCGATTGTAGGGAAAATGACGCAGTAAAAAAAGCGCCGGGCGACGTTGTTAACGATTTGTATGATAGTTGTCGCCTATTAATGCACCCGCTGTCGGCAAATCGTACGCCGAACGCAGAAATTTACCTTATCAAAGTCGCATTAGGCTGCCGAATCGCCAAGCGCGCAAAAACGGCGCATTCTGCGACTTAGGCCGCTCCCTGCCGGGGTTTATCTGCCAGCGATTCATAACCAAAAATGGGATGCAGACTTTTCGTGACGGTACGTTGTTCTGATTTTGCTTCTTTTACTTTGACAATCCGCTGCGCATTTGCGAAAACATCATAGGAAGAAGAAATTATCCCCGTAACACCAGCAAATCGTACGTATTTGCGCCGCGAGGCGGCAATGCGCGGTGGATGTGCGGAGCAGGGCGCGCAAGCGTTTGCTGATTTTTTCTCGACCTTAACGTCGTTACCGGCGCCGCGTGGGGTTGGACAGACAGGCTGCGCGGCGTGGAATGATGGTAGTGAAGAAGCATATGACAGGCATCGGGTCTTCGCTTGGAACGAACCCTTACACATTGACGTTGGCTAGGGTGTGGCAAGTGCACGGAAGAAAATAAGAGAGACAATAATAATGGCAGACAACAAGAAACGCCCGGGTAAAGATCTTGACCGTATCGACCGCAACATCCTGAATGAGCTGCAGAAGGATGGGCGTATTTCGAACGTCGAGCTTTCGAAGCGCGTGGGGTTATCCCCGACACCATGTTTGGAACGCGTGCGCCGTCTCGAGCGCCAGGGTTTCATTCATGGCTATACCGCATTGCTTAACCCGCATTATCTGGATGCGTCACTGCTGGTTTTCGTGGAGATCACGCTGAACCGCGGCGCGCCAGATGTGTTTGAGCAATTCAACTCGGCAGTGCAGAAGCTTGAAGAGATTCAGGAGTGTCATCTGGTTTCCGGTGATTTCGACTACCTGTTGAAAACCCGCGTACCGGACATGTCGGCTTACCGTAAACTGCTGGGCGAAACCTTGCTGCGTTTGCCGGGGGTCAACGACACCCGTACCTACGTAGTGATGGAAGAAGTGAAACAGAGTAACCGTCTGGTTATCAAAACACGGTAAGGTGCAGGTGCAAAACCTGATTAAATTGGTTACACTCCTGTTTATTCATACAGTTTCGGCGCCGGGGAAGCTTCTCGGCGCTGTTGCTATGTCAGCTAACAGGAACCTGGAGAGCCTTTCTTGAGCCAGGAATATACAGAAGATAAAGAAGTTACCCTGAAAAGACTCAGCAGTGGCCGGCGTTTGCTGGAGGCTGTGCTTATCGTGGTAGCGATTTTTGCCGTTTACCTCATGGCTGCGCTGGTCAGTTTCAACCCGTCTGACCCAAGCTGGTCGCAGACCGCGTGGCATGAGCCGATTCACAACTTGGGCGGCGGTGTTGGGGCCTGGTTGGCCGACACGCTGTTCTTCACCTTCGGGGTGCTCGCCTACGCGATACCACCGATCATGCTGGTCCTGTGCTGGGCGGCCTATCGCCAACGGGCCAACAGAGACTACGTCGACTATTTCGCGCTCTCCCTGCGCCTGATCGGCACCCTGGCGTTAGTGCTTACCTCCTGTGGGCTGGCGGCGCTGAACGTTGACGATCTCTATTACTTCGCTTCCGGCGGCGTGATCGGCAGCCTGCTGAGCAACGCCATGTTGCCATGGTTCAACGGCATCGGCGCCACGCTGGCGCTGCTGTGCGTGTGGGCGGCGGGGCTGACGCTGTTTACCGGCTGGTCCTGGCTGGTGATCGCCGAGAAGATCGGCGGGGCGGTGCTGGGCGTCGCGACCTTCATGACCAACCGTTCGCGTCGCGAAGCGCGTTATTTCGAGGATGACGAGCGTTACGTTGACGACGAGCCTGAGCAGGCAGGGAAGGGCGCCGCCGCAGCGGTTGCCGCGACCGCCGCCGGAGCCGCGGCCGCCGATGACGACGTGTTGTTCTCTGCGCCTTCGGTCACCGAAAGCGCCAAAGAGGCGGCGGAAGACGCCGCCGATCCGTTGCTCAGCGGCCTGCGAGCCGACGATGGTGAGGTTGAAGCCGCCGCCGCGCCAATCGCGCCGGCGGCTTCGCCTGCACCGGCGGTGAAGGCAGCGATCCACGAGCCCGTTGCAGCGCCGATCGCCGCTCAGGCGCCGTCGGTAACGGTGGCGCCGGCTGCGCCGGCCTCGGTCAATCAGCACCCGGTGAGTGCGCCGGCGCAAGACGCCACGCCGCCGCTGTACTCCTTCGAAATTCCGGAAGAAACGCCTGCACCGAAGGCGACGCGTCCTGTCGATCCTTATCAGGATGACGATGAGCCGCGTCTCGGTAATTGGCAAGAGCCGGCTGCGCCGCAGCCGCCGGCGCGTTCTCCCTTTGATTTTACCGCCGCGCAGCGCGACAGCGCCGACGTCAGCGGAGCGGGTGGTTTCAGCGCTACCGGTGCCAAGCCACAGCTGGATACGGCAGCCGCTGCCGCTGCGGGCGCCGCAGCGGCGACCTTCATGCCGGCCTTCACGGCCACCAGCGACGGCAATCCGCAGGTTAAGCAGGGCATCGGCCCTGAGCTCCCGCGGCCGAACCCGGTGCGCATCCCGACCCGTCGCGAGCTGGCTTCTTACGGCATCAAGCTGCCTTCGCAGCGTGCGGCCGAGCAGGAACAGCGCCAGGCGGATCCTCAGCAGCCGACGGCGGTGAGCCCGCAGGAAGAAGAGGCGCTGCAGGAAGCCGCGCTGCGTCAGGCGTTTGCCGAGCAGCAAAGCCAACGCTACGGCGAAAGCTACGCGCCGGAGCAACAAGATGACGAGAGCGCCCTGCAGGAAGCCGAGCTGAGCAAGGCGTTTGCCGAGCAGCAGAACCAACGCTACGGCGAAGGCTATCAACAGGACGACGAAGAGGCGCTGCAAGAGGCCGCGCTGCGCCAGGCGTTCGCCGAGCAGCAGCAGGCGCGCTACGGCCAGCAAGCGGCTGCTCCGCAAGCGCCGGCCGCCAGCCCGGTCGATACCCGCAATGCTTTCAGCTTCTCGCCGATGGCGGATCTGGTGGATGATGGCCCGAGCGAGCCGATGTTCACGCTGTCTCCGCAGCTTGAAGAGCGCATTGAACAGCAAAGCGAGCAACAGGACGACGTGCCGTTCGGCCAGTTTGAGCCTGCGGCGCCGGTTGCCCAACCTCAGCAACCGCACTCGCAGCCTCAGCAATACCAGCAGCCGCAGCAACAACAGTATCAACAGCCGTCGCAGCCATATCAGCAGCCACAGCAACCGGTGCAGCAGCAGCCTCAGCAAACTCAGGCCGAGCAGCATCCGGCGATGGACAGCTTGATTCACCCGTTCCTGATGCGCAACGATCAGCCGCTGCAGAAGCCGACCACGCCGCTGCCGACGCTGGATCTGCTGACCGAGGCCCCGAAAGAGGTAGAACCGGTCGACTCCTTCGCGCTGGAACAGAAGGCGCGTCTGGTGGAGGCCAGCCTGGCCGATTACCGCGTGAAAGCCGACGTGGTGGACATCCTGCCGGGGCCGGTCATCACCCGCTTCGAGCTGGATCTGGCGCCGGGCGTTAAAGCGGCGCGCATTTCCAACCTGTCGCGCGATCTGGCACGCTCGCTGTCGACGTCGGCGGTGCGCGTGGTAGAAGTGATCCCCGGCAAGCCTTACGTCGGTCTGGAGCTGCCGAACGCCAAGCGGCAAACGGTGTACCTGCGCGAAGTGCTGGATTGCCCGGCCTTCCGTGACAACCCGTCGCCGCTGTCCATCGTATTGGGTAAGGACATCTCCGGCGAACCGGTGGTGGCCGATCTGGGCAAAATGCCGCACTTGCTGGTCGCCGGTACCACCGGTTCCGGTAAGTCGGTCGGGGTCAACGCCATGATCCTGAGCATCCTGTATAAAGCCACGCCGAAAGAAGTGCGCTTTATCATGATCGACCCGAAAATGCTGGAGCTGTCGGTTTACGAAGGCATTCCTCACCTGTTGACCGATGTGGTCACCGACATGAAAGACGCCGCCAACGCGCTGCGCTGGTGCGTGGGGGAAATGGAACGCCGCTACAAGCTGATGTCTGCCCTGGGCGTGCGTAACCTGGCCGGCTACAACGAGCGCGTCGATCAGGCCGAGGCGATGGGGCGTCCGATCCCGGATCCGTTCTGGAAGCCGACCGACAGCATGGACATCACGCCGCCGGTGTTGGAGAAAGAGCCGTACATCGTGGTGATGGTCGACGAATTCGCCGATCTGATCATGACGGTCGGCAAGAAGGTCGAAGAGTTGATCGCTCGCCTGGCGCAGAAAGCGCGTGCGGCGGGTATCCATCTGGTGCTGGCGACCCAGCGTCCGTCGGTGGATGTGATCACGGGTCTTATCAAGGCCAACATCCCGACGCGTATCGCCTTTACCGTGTCGAGCAAGATCGACTCCCGCACCATCCTCGATCAGGGGGGCGCCGAGTCCTTGCTGGGTATGGGCGACATGCTCTATCTGGCGCCGAACTCCTCGATTCCGGTGCGCGTGCATGGCGCATTCGTGCGCGATCAGGAAGTGCACGCGGTGGTCAAGGATTGGAAAGCGCGCGAGCGGCCCCAATATAAAGAGGGCATTCTCAGCGGCGGCGAAGACGGCGAGGGCGGTGCCGGCGGTGGTATGGACGGCGACGAAGAGCTGGATCCGCTGTTTGACCAGGCGGTGGATTTCGTGGTGGATAAACGCCGCGCCTCCATCTCCGGCGTACAGCGCCAGTTCCGTATCGGCTATAACCGCGCGGCGCGCATCATCGAACAGATGGAAGCGCAGGGCATCGTCAGCGAGCAGGGGCACAACGGCAACCGCGAGGTGCTGGCGCCGCCGCGGCACGATTGATGGTCGTTTAGCCATTGCAATTCAATAAGAAAGGGCCGCTTAAGCGGCCCTTGTGCAAAGAAGCGTAAACCCGTTTCTTCTCGGAACATTGGCCTACCGGCCGATCGCCGGCTTCGGGTAAAGTAACCGGGTAAAGGGTTGATTTGACCCGCACGGCGTCGCCCTGCGGTTAACGCATTTCATAAGGTATCTGGAATAATGAAAAAACTGTTAGTTGCCTGCTGTCTGCTTTCGGGATTCGCTTCTACTTCCGTGCTGGCCGATGCCGCACAGGATCTGCAAAGTCGCCTGGCGAAGGTGAACAGTTTCCACGCCAGCTTCTCGCAAACCGTGACCAGCGCCGACGGTGCCGCGGTGCAACAGGGGGAAGGCGAGCTGTGGGTGAAGCGGCCGAACCTGTTCAACTGGCATATGACGTCACCCGATGAGAGCGTGCTGGTCTCCGATGGCCAAACCCTGTGGTTCTATAACCCGTTCGTCGAGCAGGTGACGGCGACCTGGCTGAAGAACGCCACCGGCAATACGCCGTTTATGCTGATCACCCGCAATAATGCCAGCGACTGGAAACAGTACAACGTGAAGCAAAAGGGCGATGATTTCGAGCTGACGCCGAAGTCCGCCAGCGGCAACCTGAAGCAGTTCGCCATCAGCGTGACCAACAGCGGCACCATCCGCAGCTTCGCCGCGGTGGAGCAGGACGGCCAGCGCAGTTCCTACACGCTGAAAAGCCAGCAGAACGTCGCCGCCGATCCGGCCAAATTCAAATTTACCCCGCCTAAGGGGGTGACGCTGGACGACCAGCGCCAGTGAGGTGCAAGTGAGTAATAATCTGTCGCTCGATTTTTCCCAGAACGAGTTCCAGCCGTTGGCCGCGCGTATGCGGCCGACCACGCTGGCGCAGTATATCGGCCAGCAGCACCTGCTGGCCGCCGGCAAGCCGCTGCCGCGCGCCATTGAGGCCGGGCAGCTGCACTCGATGATTTTATGGGGGCCGCCGGGCACCGGGAAGACGACGCTGGCAGAACTGATCGGCCGTTACGGCCAGGCGGATGTCGAACGGATCTCCGCCGTGACCTCCGGTATCAAGGAAATCCGCGAGGCGATCGAGCGGGCGCGGCAAAATCGCGACGCCGGCCGCCGCACCATCCTGTTCGTCGACGAAGTGCACCGCTTCAATAAGAGCCAGCAGGACGCTTTCCTGCCGCACATCGAAGACGGCACCATCACCTTTATCGGCGCCACCACCGAAAACCCGTCGTTCGAGCTGAACTCGGCGCTGTTGTCCCGCGCCCGCGTTTACCTGCTGAAGGCGCTGACTGCCGAAGATATCGGCCAGGTGCTGGATCAGGCGATGGGCGACAAGGCGCGCGGCTTTGGCGGCCAGAATATCGAGCTGCCGGCGGAAACGCGCCGCCTGCTGTCGGAGCTGGTGGGCGGCGACGCACGCCGGGCGCTGAACAGCCTGGAAATGATGGCCGACATGGCGGAGTTGGACGCCAAAGGCGTGCGGGTGCTGACGCCGGAGCTGCTGAAAGAAGTGTCGGGCGAGCGCAGCGCGCGCTTCGACAACAAGGGCGACCGTTATTACGATCTGATTTCCGCGCTGCATAAATCGGTGCGCGGCTCGGCGCCGGACGCCGCGCTGTATTGGTATGCGCGCATCATTACCGCCGGCGGCGATCCGCTCTACGTGGCGCGCCGTCTGTTGGCGATTGCCTCTGAAGACGTGGGCAACGCCGATCCGCGCGGCATGCAGGTGGCGATCGCAGCCTGGGATTGCTTCACCCGCGTGGGGCCAGCGGAGGGCGAACGCGCCATCGCGCAGGCGATCGTCTACCTGGCCTGCGCGCCGAAGAGCAATGCGGTTTACACCGCGTTCAAGGCTGCCATGCGCGACGCCAAAGAGCAGGCCGATTATGACGTGCCGGAGCACCTGCGCAACGCGCCGACCAAGCTGATGAAGGAAATGGGGCTGGGGGCGGAGTACCGTTACGCCCACGACGAACCCAACGCCTACGCCGCTGGCGAGAACTATTTCCCGCCCGAAATGGCCCATACGCGCTACTATCAACCGACCTCGCGCGGGCTGGAAGGGAAAATCGGCGAAAAGTTGGCATGGCTGGCTGAGCAGGATCAAAATAGCCCGACAAAACGCTACCGCTAGCGAGGCCGTTGCGGTAAGGTTAGCGGGTATCACTCTTCTTTTATGCGGCTATAAATCAGCCGCATAGAACAACAACACTTCTTTCAATAACAACAAGCACAGGATTAGCATGCTCGATCCCAATCTGCTGCGTAATGAGCTAGACGCAGTCGCCGTCAAACTGGCTCGCCGAGGCTTTAAACTCGATCTGGATCTGCTGCGTTCGCAGGAAGAACGTCGCAAAGTTCTGCAGGTAGAAACTGAAACGCTGCAAGCGGAACGCAACTCCCGATCGAAATCCATCGGCGCGGCCAAAGCGCGTGGGGAAGACATCGAGCCGCTGCGTCGCGAAGTGAACGAGCTGGGTGACAAGCTGGATGCCGCCAAGGCGGCGCTGGATGCGTTGCAGAGCGAGATCCGCGATTACGCCCTGACGCTGCCTAACCTGCCGGACGACGCCGTGCCGGATGGTAAAGACGACAGCGAAAACCTGGAAGTTGCCCGCTGGGGCGAACCGCGCCAGTACGACTTCGCGGTGCGCGATCACGTCGATCTGGGCGAAATGGCCGGCGGGCTGGATTTTGCCGCCGCGGTTAAGCTGACCGGTTCGCGCTTCGTGGTGATGAAAGGGCAAATCGCCCGCATGCACCGCGCGCTGTCCCAGTTCATGCTGGATCTGCACACCGAGCAGCACGGCTACCTGGAGGCCTATGTGCCTTATCTGGTTAACCACGCCACGCTGTACGGTACCGGCCAGCTGCCGAAGTTCGGCGAAGACCTGTTCCATACCCGTCCGCTGGAAGAAGAAGCCGACAGCAGCAACTACGCGCTGATCCCAACGGCGGAAGTGCCGCTGACCAACTTGGTGCGCGACGAGATCGTGGAAGAGGAAACTCTGCCGCTGAAAATGACTGCACACACGCCATGCTTCCGCGCGGAAGCCGGTTCTTACGGCCGCGACACCCGCGGTTTGATCCGCATGCACCAGTTCGACAAGGTCGAGATGGTGCAGATCGTTCGTCCGGAAGATTCGATGGATGCCCTGGAAGAGCTGACCGGCCACGCGGAAAAAGTGCTGCAGCTGCTGAACCTGCCTTACCGCAAGGTGCTGCTGTGCACCGGCGACATGGGCTTCGGCGCGTGCAAAACTTACGATCTGGAAGTGTGGCTGCCGGCGCAGGATACCTACCGCGAGATCTCGTCCTGCTCCAACATGTGGGACTTCCAGGCGCGTCGCATGCAGGCGCGCTGCCGCAGCAAAGCCGACAAGAAACCGCGCCTGGTTCACACCCTGAACGGCTCCGGCCTGGCGGTTGGCCGTACGCTGGTGGCGGTGCTGGAAAACTACCAGCAGGCCGACGGCCGCATTCAGGTGCCTGAAGTGCTGCGTCCTTATATGGGCGGCCTGGAATATATCGGCTAAACGGCAAACCACGAAAAAAGCGCCTGCGGGCGCTTTTTTTATGTCGAGAATTCAGCCCGTAGTCAGCGCATAAGCCTGTTGAATGTAGTCCGCCAGATGTTTGCTTTTCACCTCGTCGGGCGAGTGGAGCTTGATGTGCCGCCGATACTGGCCGCTGCCTTCGAGCTGGAGATAACGATCTTCCAATCGGTAGCCGTGGCCGAACTCCACCGTGACGTGGTGGCGATAGGCGAAAACGCCGCAGAAAAATTGGCTATGCGAGAACATGATGCCGCCGTATTTGACCGATTCGGTGACGCCGTTGCCGCACGCTGCAGCTATCCGGCGCACCTGCTGTACGATCTCCAGCAGTTCGCCGTGCGTGCTGCCGATGTCCGCCAGCAGGGCCTCTACCGCCGCATCATTTGCCTGACTCATCTTGCTTCTCCATCGTCAAATTCGCCCTGCGCTGAGCATAGCGCTTTTTCAGCCGGTTAGCCGGAAACAAATCGTGCGGTGCAATGATAAGAGGCGATTGACTTTTTTATCGCCAGTGGCATGATGCGCGCACTCTCATTGCGCGTTCGGTCACAATTTCACTATGTCCGCATACTCCCGCCCAGTGCTCTTATTGCTCTGCGGCCTTTTGTTGCTCACGGTATCCATTGCCGTTTTGAATACGTTAGTGCCTCTTTGGTTAACCCATGCTCAGCTGTCGACCTGGCAGGTGGGAATGGTCAGTTCCTCTTATTTCAGCGGCAACCTGTTGGGCACGCTGGTGGCGGGCAAACTGATCCAGCGCGTCGGTTTTACCCGCAGCTATCATCTTTCTTGTCTGGTGTTCGCCGCCGCGACTGCCGGCATGGTGCTGTCGATCGATTTTTGGAGCTGGCTGGGCTGGCGCTTCTTCGCCGGCGTCGGCTGCGCCTGGATCTGGGTGATCGTGGAGAGCGCGCTGTTGCGCAGCGGCAACCTGAGCAACCGCGGCCAGCTGCTGGCGGCCTATATGATCGTTTATTACCTTGGTACGGTGACCGGCCAATTGCTGTTGAGCATGACCTCGACCGAGTTGCTGCACGTGGTGCCGTGGGTGACCGCCATTGTGATTAGCGCCATGCTGCCGATGCTGTTCGCGCGGGTCAACCGCCATGAAGACGAGCCGCAGCAGGCGGCGGTGTGGACCATGCTGAGACGCCGCAGCGCGCGCCTCGGCATCAACGGTTGCATCATTTCCGGCATTGTGCTCGGTTCGCTATACGGCCTGATGCCGTTGTACCTCTCCCATCAGGGCATGAGCGACGCCAACGTCGGTTACTGGATGGCGCTGCTGGTCAGCTCCGGCATCGTCGGCCAATGGCCGGTCGGGCGCCTGGCCGATCGTTACGGGCGCCTGCTGGTGCTGCGCATTCAGGTGTTCGTGGTGATCCTCGCCAGCGTGGCGATGCTCGGCAACTACGCCATGGCGCCTTCGCTGTTCATCCTCGGCTGCGCCGGCTTTACCCTGTATCCGGTGGCGATGTCCTGGGCCTGCGAGAAGGCGCTGCCGCACGAGTTGGTGGCGATGAACCAGGCGCTGTTGATGAGTTACACCATCGGCAGCCTGCTGGGGCCGTCGATGACGGCGTTGCTGATGCAAAACTATTCCGACCGCGTGCTGTTCGTGATGATCGCCGCCGTGGCGCTGGTTTACCTGCTGATGCTGCTGAAGAAACAGAAGCCGGATCACCATCACACGCCGTTCGCCGCCGCCTGAGCATGAAAAAACCGGCCATGAGCCGGTTTTTTCTTTTGGCGTGCGCCAATCAGTAAATCACTTTGTGGCCGTAGCTTTCCAGGATGCCTTTGACGCGATCCATGGTCTCGGCTTTCGGCGGGTGCACGCCGTCCAGCTTGTACTCTTCCCCCATCGCTATCCATTTGTGCTTGCCCAGCTCGTGGTAGGGCAGCAGCTCGATTTTCTCGATGTTGGTCATGTCTTTGGTGAACTCGCCCAGCAGGTGCGCCGACTTATCGTCGTCTGACCAGCCCGGCACCACCACGTAGCGGATCCAGGTGCGCTGGTTGCGTTTCGCCAGGTAGCGGGCGAATTCCAGCGTGCGGTGATTGGAGACGCCGACCAGGTTCTGGTGGATCTCGTCGTTCATCTGTTTCAGATCCAGCATCACCAGATCGGTGGTGTCCAGCAGCTCGTCGATCACCGGATCGTAGCGGCGCACAAAGCCATTGGTGTCCAGGCAGGTATTGATGCCTTCGGCGTGGCAGGCGCGGAACCAGTCGCGCACGAATTCAGCCTGCAGGATCGCCTCGCCGCCGGACGCGGTCACGCCGCCGCCGGAGGCGTTCATGAAGTGGCGGTAGGCCACCGCGTCTTTCATCAGCTCTTCGACGGTCACTTCCTTGCCGCCGTGGGTGTCCCAGGTGTCGCGGTTATGGCAATAGAGGCAGCGCATCAGGCAGCCCTGGAAGAAGACGATAAAGCGGATCCCTGGCCCATCGACGGTGCCGCAGGATTCGAAGGAGTGGATGCGACCAATTGCTGACATTGCGGGGTTTTCTCCAATATTGACTGTCAAACGCAGTCTAAAAATAGGCGCGTGGCCGCCGGCCAGGTATCTGCGATGCAGCAGCGGGTGGAACCGCCACCGGGGTAATGATGCCTGTCGGCCGGTCAGTTGCCGGATAACTGTTTTGCCGGCTATCCATTCAGTATAGATGTCCGGCAAAACAGACTCGTACAGAGTCAGGGGAGAGCGGTGGGAGAAAAGGGCCGGCAAAACCGGCCCCTGCGTTGGTGCCGAGCAGTTTCCCGCCCGGCCGGCGTATTACATCGTTTGAGTGAAGGTACGAGTAATCACGTCCTGCTGCTGCTCTTTGGTCAGCGAGTTGAAGCGCACGGCGTAACCGGAAACGCGGATGGTCAGCTGAGGGTATTTCTCAGGGTTTTCCATCGCGTCCAGCAGCATTTCGCGGTTCATCACGTTGACGTTCAGGTGCTGGCCGCCTTCGATGGAGGCTTCATGGTGGAAGTAACCATCCATCAGGCCCGCCAGGTTGGCTTTACGCACGTCGTCGTCTTTACCCAGCGCGTTAGGCACGATGGAGAAGGTGTAGGAGATCCCGTCTTTCGCGTAGGCAAACGGCAGTTTGGCTACCGAGGTCAGGGAGGCTACTGCGCCTTTCTGGTCGCGGCCGTGCATCGGGTTGGCACCTGGGCCGAACGGTGCGCCTGCGCGGCGGCCATCCGGGGTGTTACCGGTTTTCTTACCGTACACCACGTTGGAGGTGATGGTCAGTACGGACTGGGTCGGTACCGCATTGCGGTAGGTGCGCAGTTTCTGAATTTTCTTCATGAAACGTTCCACCAGGTCGCAGGCGATGTCATCGACGCGGGCGTCGTTGTTACCGAACTGCGGATACTCGCCTTCCACTTTGAAGTCGATGGCCAGGCCGTCTTCGTCGCGAATGGTGGTGACTTTCGCGTACTTGATGGCAGACAGGGAGTCGGCCGCCACGGACAGGCCGGCGATGCCGCAAGCCATGGTGCGATAAACGTCACGGTCATGCAGTGCCATCAGCGCAGCTTCGTAGCTGTACTTGTCGTGCATGTAGTGAATGATGTTCAGCGCGGTCACGTACTGCTTGGCCAGCCAATCCATAAAGTGGTCCATGCGCGCCATGACTTTGTCATAGTCCAGCACTTCGTCCATCATCGGCGCTTCTTTAGGGCCGACCTGCATTTTCAGTTTTTCGTCAACGCCGCCGTTGATGGCGTACAGCATGGTTTTCGCCAGGTTGGCGCGGGCACCGAAGAACTGCATTTGTTTGCCGACGATCATCGGGCTGACGCAGCAAGCGATGGCGTAGTCATCGTTGTTGAAGTCAGGGCGCATCAGGTCGTCGTTTTCGTACTGAACGGAAGAGGTGTCGATGGACACTTTCGCCGCGAATTTCTTGAAGTTCAGCGGCAGCTTCTCAGACCACAGGATGGTCATGTTCGGCTCCGGAGACGGCCCCATGGTGTACAGGGTGTTCAGGAAGCGGAAGCTGTTTTTGGTGACCAGGGTGCGGCCGTCAACGCCCATACCGGCCAGGGATTCCGTTGCCCAGATTGGGTCGCCAGAGAACAGCTCATCGTACTCAGGGGTACGCAGGAAGCGCACCATACGCAGTTTCATCACCAGGTGGTCGATCAGTTCCTGCGCTTGTTCTTCGGTCAGTTTGCCCGCCTTGATGTCGCGCTCGATGAACACGTCGAGGAAGGTGGACACGCGGCCGAAGGACATGGCTGCGCCGTTCTGGGATTTCACCGCGGCCAGGTAGCCGAAGTAGGTCCACTGCACCGCTTCTTGCGCGCTGGTGGCCGGGCCGGAGATGTCGTAGCCGTATTTGGCGGCCATCTCTTTGATCTGAGCCAGAGCGCGGTGCTGTTCAGCGATCTCTTCGCGCAGCTGGATGGTCATTTCCAGATCTTCACCGTTTTCCAGTTTTTCCTGCAGCGATTTGAACTGGTTCAGCTTGTCGGCCATCAGGAAGTCGATACCGTACAGCGCCACGCGGCGGTAGTCGCCGATGATGCGGCCGCGGCCGTAGGCGTCCGGCAGGCCGGTCAGCACGCCGGATTTACGGCAGTTCAGGATGTCTTTGGTGTAAACGTCGAATACGCCCTGGTTGTGGGTTTTACGGTATTCGGTGAACACTTTTTTCAGCTGCGGATCCAGCTCGCGGCCGTACACTTTGCACGAACCTTCGACCATTTTGATGCCGCCGAACGGGATCAGCGCGCGTTTCAGAGGGGCGTCGGTCTGCAGACCCACGATGGTTTCCAGCTCTTTGGCGATGTAACCCGCGTC
The DNA here is from genome assembly GCF_029962605.1 of Serratia sarumanii. NCBI lineage: Bacteria > Pseudomonadati > Pseudomonadota > Gammaproteobacteria > Enterobacterales > Yersiniaceae > Serratia > Serratia sarumanii. The sequence continues at coordinate 1,739,893 of NZ_CP124750.1, forward strand.
GTGAGAAACGATGGTTGAAGCAACGTTGGTGTCGAAATCAACCGGCGCGTGAGTGCGGTTTTCCAGTTTGATCCCTTCCATAACCTTGTCCCACAAGGTGGTGGTGGCCTGAGTTGCCCCAGCCAGGAAGGACTCGTCACCTTCATAAGGCGTGTAGTTTTTCTGGATGAAGTCACGAACGTTGACTTCATTCTGCCAGTCACCCTTGCTGAAACCTTCCCAAGCGTTGGCTAATTTCTCGTTAAGTTCGGTCATTGTACACCTACCTTTGATTGTGGATTTCTAACTCTGCGCGCGGTAACTCACAGCTTAGTGCTGTTCGCGGCCCCCGCGCAGATAAATTACCCAGTAAGTCAACCCAACCAGCAGACCGCCACCGATGATGTTGCCGATGGTGACCGGAATCAGGTTGTCGATGATGAAGTTGCTTACTGTCAGATGAGCGAATTGCTCAGGTACCGCCCCTACGGCTTGCCAGAATTCCGGCGTGGCGAAGTGTTTGACCACGATGCCCATAGGGATCATAAACATGTTGGCGATGCTGTGCTCGAAGCCGCTGGCGACAAACATCCCGACCGGCAGCACCATGGCGAGCATCTTGTCGGTCAGGGTGCGGCCGGAGTAGCTCATCCAGACCGCCAGGCAGACCATCAGGTTAGCCAGAATGCCGAGGCACACGGCTTCGATAAAGGTGTGATGCAGCTTGTGGTCTGCGGTTTGCAGGACATTCAGCCCCCACTGGCCGTTGGCGACCATATACTCGCCGGAGAACCAGATCAGCGCCACGAAGAACAGCGCGCCGACCAGATTGCCGAGATAAACGTTCAGCCAGTTGGCGCCCAGCTGGCCCCAGCTGATGCGGCCGCTGGCCTTGGCGATGACGATGAGCACGGTAGAGGTGAACAGGTCGGCGCCCGACACCACCACCAGCATTAACCCGAGAGAGAAGCAGATGCCGCCGACCAGTTTCGCCAGCCCGAAAGGCACGCCGGCGGTGCCGGTGGTCGCCGTGATGTAGAAGACGAAGGCGATGGAAATGAAGACACCGGCGGTGATCGCCAAATAAAACGTTTTCAGCGGATGTTTGGTGGCTTTATACACGCCGGCATCTTCAGCGATTTTCGCCGTTGCCGCAGGTAAAATCAGATCGAAGGGGCTGTCAGTTTTCAAACTAACTCTCGCTCTTAAGGGTTAAAACAACGCAATGAGATACTAGCAAAGCAGTATAGGGGAAAATTTGATTTGGATCATAAGGCGGGGAAGTAGAGCGGCAAAATGACGTGTTTTTTGTGTGGTTTTTGTGGTTAATTTATTGATTTCTAAGATAAAACAATTTTTTAATGTTTGCAAATTTTTTTGAATGCGCAGGGTGGGCCGCAGGCGCTAAAGTTAAATTTTTAGGCGTTTTGTCGCCGCGCAGCGCTGAAAGTTTAATTATCGGTTAATTATTATTTCACCGTCCGGCAACAATTGACGGTTTATTTATTTTTATGGTCGTTTAACCGCCTATTTTCCGGCGAAAAAATAAAACCGCATGCGTTGAAATAAACCGCAAAAATGAAAACGCCGCAACGGCGTGCGGCGTTTGGCAGCAGGGGTACTCCCAAAGTGGCAGTGCCCCTGATGACGCTTAGGCCTTGGCCCAGTGGCGGCGTTTGGCCGCCTGCAGCTTCTCGTAGGCCGCCAGCAGCGCCTGATGGGCCGGCAGCGCCTTCAGATCGGCATAGACGGCGAACAGCCCGTTGAAGCGTTCTTCACCGCTGATGGCGGCGGAGGCGGCGTCGACCGCTTCCTGGCCATACATCTTCACGAACGCGGTATAGTATTGCGCCGCTTCGCGTTCAGGCTCCTGCGCCAGCAGCAGCAGCGTTTGCAGGCAGCGGTAGTAGTTGCTGCGCGCCGGGCTCAGCACCGAGGCGTTGAAATCCTGCGTCCATTCGGTCCAGATCAGTGCCTGATCCAGATCGCCGCCCGCCAGCGCCAGCATCGCCTTCAGCTCGCCCACGCGCAGGGTATGCCAGGCGTTGTCTTTGCCGCTGGCAATGCCCAGCAGTTCGCGTACGCGGGTGAAATCGTCCAGCCCTTCGTCATCCAGTTGCTCGATCAGCGCCAGGTACTCTTCCGGCTCCCACTCGCTGCCCGGCAGCGCCAGCAGCGTGTCGCGCAGGTGCGCGCCCATGCTGTTGTTGGCCAGCAGCAGGTCTTCCGCCGGATAAATGTCGGACATGCCCGGCACGATGATGCGGCAAGCGTAGACGCCCAGGTGCTCGTAGTCGGCGATGTACACTTCCGCGTCTTCCTTGTCGAAGATGCTCATCAGGGTGGCGAACTCTTCCTGCGTGCTGCCGCTGAAGTTCCAGTCAACGAACGGGTAATCCGCGTCCTGTTTGAACAGATCCCAGGAGATCAGGCCGCTGGAGTCGATGAAGTGCGTTTCCAGGTTGGTGTGTTCCGCCACTTCTTCGTCATCGAAGGTCGGCGCGGTGAACACGTCGAGATCTTTCAGGCTGCGGCCCTGCAGCAGTTCGGTCACCGTGCGTTCCAGCGCCACGCCGAAGTCCGGGTGCGCGCCGAACGAGGCGAAGCAGGTGCCGTTGGTCGGGTTGAACAGCACCACGCAGATCACCGGGTAGTTGCCGCCCAGCGAGGCGTCATAGGAGAGGATCGGGAAACCTTCCTCTTCCAGTTTGGCGATGGCTTCCACCACGCCCGGGTAGCGGTTCAGCACTTCGTCCGGGATCGCCGGCAGGCTGATGGATTCGGCGATGATGCGGTTTTTCACATAGCGCTCGAACACTTCCGACAGGCCCTGCACGCGCGCTTCGTTGGCGGTGTTGCCGGCGGACATGCCGTTGGAAACATACAGGTTGCCGATGATGTTCATCGGGATGTACACGGTTTGCTGATCGGACTGGCGGGTAAACGGCAGCGCGCACACGCCGCGATCGGCGTTGCCGGACTGCAGATCGACAAGATCGCTGGCGCTCAGCTCTTGCTGCGGATCGTAGAAGGCGTGCAGGCGTTCGTCGAGGATGCCGGCCGGCAGCGCGTCGTCTTCAGGGATCGGGAACCATTTCTCATTCGGGTAGTGCACGAAGTCGCCTTCGGCGATCTGCCGGCCCAGATAGAAATCGGCGAAGAAGTAGTTGGTGGACAGGCGCTCGAAATATTCACCCAGCGCGGAGGCCAGCGCGGCTTTTTTGCTGGCGCCTTTGCCGTTGGTGAAGCACAGCGGGCAATCGCGATCGCGAATGTGCACCGACCACACGTGCGGCACCGGGTTCAGCCAGGAGGCTTCTTCGATGTTGAAACCGAGATCGCTCAGTTTCTGCTGGAAACGGGCGATGGAGTCTTCCAGGGCGGCATCTTTACCGGGGATAAAAGTTTGCGTCATTGTCTTCATTTCATGTTTTCATGTTGACAGGTGTTTTTGTTTTACCTTTAATTTTCAAAATGTTGATTGAAAATTAGGCTGTATATTGTTCCGGTGTTTTTTGACGTTTTCTCATTCTTGCAGCAAAACGCGGGGTACGTGGTGGGGCCGAACTGAACACCAAAACAGCCTGCCATGAAGATGGCGTTACCCTGAGGGTTACCTCAACCTTGAGGGATATCTTCTCACACGTGAGAGAAAAAAGGGTAGGTTCAGTCGGTTCAGTCGGTTCAATATTTATATATAAATGATTTATATGGCTATCCTTCTGTTTTTTGAACCGACCTCACAGCAACGAGATGCAGAAACATCAAGCGAGAGGCTGCGCATCGTCTTGGTGGCGTGACACCATGAATCCATAGGTTAAAAGCTCTTGACATTCACCGGAAAAATGAGAATGATAATCAAACTCATTTGCCTGGGTTGTAAAACTGCCGCTCCCTCAGAACCATAAATATAGCTTTAGTCATGGGCGAATGGGAAATACAGATTAAATGATTTGCATTTTTAGTTTTCTCATTAATTATCATGGTTAGGGGAGATGACAGTTATAGAGGTATAAAATGAAATTTTCATTAGATAGTGCTTTTTATAAACGATGGTTAAGAAATTCGTTATATATTTTTTCAATATTCAGTGTTGTAAATTATATTAGTGAAGGTGTTCATGATGGAAGTTATTTCTTTATCGTGATTTTTGGCATTTGTTTTATTGTGGGCTTTGTTTTTTCATTGTTTAACTTAAATTTACAGGAACGTAAAGATGAAAGAACTTAATTTGAGTGAAATTAATCGAGTTACAGGTGCGGGCGGTGAACAAATAGCTCAACTGGCCGGCACTGTCGCCGGTACTTGGCTCGGTGGCGGTAATCCCTATGCTGGGGCCCTCGGCGGGTATGCGGCCGGAGAAATTTACAATGGAATTCAGAACGGCTATCAAACGGCTCCAAATATAGATGTAGGTATCGGATCTTACAATGCTAACTTTAATTCTGACTTAGGCGCTAGCGGTAGTTTTTCTGTTGCAGATGTGGAAGCCATGGGATGGTGTAATTTTAATATGACTTATTTCTCTAGCTCTAGCGGTTGTTAAATGTCAATCGTTAAGCAGGCATTTTTCAATGCCTGCAATTCGATTTTTCGATTGATAATATTTTTGTGTGTTCTGGTTGACTAACGTATAGCAATTAAATCAATCCACTCTACAATTTCTCATTCAGCGATTGAGGGTATAACTCAGTGTATACCTGCCAAAGCAGATTCAAGTTGCGATGGCCGGTGGCCTGGGCGACACCTTCTCAATGCTAAACCCCACCTCAAATAGCCTGCTGCCCGCATCACGGCGCAGATACGGGGTTTTGCGTCATTCCTAAAGCGGCGGCAAAGTCACAGTTTTTTTAAGGATAGGGGCCATAATTCAGCGAGTTATCTGTCACGGAGAAATCTAATGAAATCAGTGAAACTCAGCGCGTTAACCCTCTTGTTGACCGGCTTCAGCGCCTCGGCGCTGGCGCTGCCCAACATCACCCTGCTGGCGACCGGCGGCACTATCGCCGGCGGCGGTGAGTCGGCGACGAAATCCAACTATACCGCGGGCAAGCTGGGCGTCGAGGCGCTGGTCGATGCGGTGCCGGAGCTGAAAAACGTCGCCAACGTGCAGGGGGAGCAGGTGGTGAACATCGGCTCGCAGGACATGAACGATCAGGTCTGGCTGACGCTGGCGAAGAAAATTGACGCCGACTGCGGCAAGACCGACGGCTTCGTCATCACCCACGGCACCGATACGCTGGAGGAGACGGCCTATTTCCTCGATTTGACGGTGAAATGCGACAAGCCGGTGGTGCTGGTAGGGGCGATGCGGCCGGCGACGGCGATGAGCGCCGACGGCCCGTTCAATCTGTACAACGCGGTGGTGACGGCGGCGGATCCGCAATCGGCCAACCGCGGGGTGCTGGTGGCGATGAACGACACCGTGCTGGATGCGCGCGACGTCACCAAGACCAACACCACCGCCGTGCAGACCTTCCAGTCGCCGAACTACGGCCCGCTGGGGTATATCCACAACGGCAAGATCGATTACCAGCGCTCGCCGCAGCGTAAGCATACCCGGGATACGCCGTTCGACGTCAGCAAGCTGAACGAATTGCCGAAGGTCGGCATCATCTACAACTATGCCAACGCCTCCGATGCGCCGGCCAAGGCGCTGATCGCCGAAGGCTACCAGGGCATCGTCAGCGCCGGGGTCGGCAACGGCAACCTGTATAAAACCGTGTTCGACACCCTGGCGACGGCGGCGCACAATGGTGTGGCGGTGGTGCGCTCATCGCGCGTGCCGACCGGCGCCACCACCGAAGATGCGGAAGTGGACGACGCCAAGTACGGCTTTGTGGCCGCCGGCACGCTGAATCCGCAAAAAGCGCGCATACTGCTGCAGCTGGCGCTGACGCAAACCAAAGACGCGAAGCAGATCCAGCAGATGTTCAATCAGTACTGATCGTTTTCTCTCCTGCGGGGGCCGGCCGGGCTCTCGCAGCCATCTTGGCTGAATACAGCATAAAACACCGCGTTAACCCGCTGAATTTCCCCATATCACAGGGTTTTATCGTCCAAACAATCGCGACGGCCGCAGAGCCTGTCATCACCCGGCGCGGCCGTTTGCCGCCGACGGGCGAATAAGCGTTGCAGCCATGGGGCGTGAGTGATAAAACCGATGGGTTGGTTAACGCGAGCGTTAACTTCGGGCGTCTTTTCGACAGGTCGCTTTTCTGCGGCGAACAGTGACAGTGAATGTGGTGAGGGGAAATGACTCAGGTTTATAATTTTAGCTCTGGCCCGGCGATGCTGCCGGTGGAAGTGTTGCGTCGTGCGGAACAGGAACTGTGCAACTGGCACGGGCTGGGCACGTCAGTGATGGAGATCAGTCACCGCAGCAAAGAATTCATCGCCGTTGCCGAGCAGGCGGAACAAGATCTGCGCGATCTGCTGAAAGTCCCCTCCAACTATAAAGTGCTGTTTTGCCACGGCGGCGCCCGCGCGCAGTTCGCCGCGCTGCCGCTGAACCTGTTGGGCGACAAGGCCACCGCCGACTATATCGACGGCGGCTATTGGGCGCACAGCGCCATCAAGGAAGCGGAAAAGTATTGCGCCCCGAACGTCATCGACGTGAAAACCCGTATCGACGGCCTGAGCGGCATCAAGCCGATGAAAGCGTGGCAGCTCAGCGACGACGCGGCTTATGTCCACTATTGCCCGAATGAGACCATCGACGGCGTGGCCATCGATGAAACGCCGGACTTCGGCGACAAGGTGGTAATCGGCGATTACTCCTCGACCATCCTGTCCCGCCCGCTCGACGTCAGCCGTTTCGGCGTGATTTACGCCGGCGCGCAGAAAAATATCGGCCCGGCTGGCCTGACGCTGGTGATCGTACGTGACGATCTGCTGGGTAAGGCGCGCAAAGAAGTGCCGTCGATCCTCGACTACACCGTGCTGGCCGAGAACGACTCGATGTTCAACACCCCGCCAACCTTCGCCTGGTACCTGTCGGGGCTGGTGTTCAAATGGCTGAAAGAGCAGGGTGGCCTGGTGGAGATGCAAAAACGCAATCAGGCCAAGGCCGAACTGCTGTACGCGACCATCGATAAATCCGACTTTTACCGCAGCCAGGTGGCGATCGCCAACCGTTCCTGGATGAACGTGCCGTTCCAGCTGGCCGATGCGGCGCTGGACAAGGTGTTCCTCAGCGAAGCCGAAGCCATCGGCCTGCAGGCGCTGAAAGGCCACCGGGTAGTTGGCGGGATGCGCGCTTCTATTTACAATGCCATGCCGCTGGCCGGCGTGCAGGCGCTGACCGACTTCATGGCCGACTTCGAACGTCGTCACGGTTGATTCCGTCAGCCCGCCCGGCGCGGGCTGCTCAGGCTGTTGTCCTTTTGCATTAAAGCGGCTCCGGCATTATTCCGGAGCCGTTTCGTTTATCAGAATTGGAGAGTTTTGTTCACATGGTGGATTCCCTGACGTTACACCCGGTCGCCCTGGTCAATGGCACCGTCAACTTACCCGGCTCCAAGAGCGTTTCTAACCGCGCTCTGCTGCTGGCGGCGCTGGCGAAAGGAACGACCCGGCTGACCAACCTGCTGGACAGCGACGACGTGCGTCATATGCTGAACGCGCTGCAGGCGTTGGGCGTGAACTACCAGCTTTCCGCCGATCGCACCCTGTGCGAAGTGACCGGCGTGGCCGGCCCGCTGGTGGCCGAACGGCCGCTGGAACTGTTCCTCGGCAATGCCGGGACGGCGATGCGTCCATTGGCGGCGGCGCTGTGCCTCGGCGAAGGCGACGTGGTGCTGACCGGCGAACCGCGCATGAAAGAGCGCCCGATCGGCCATCTGGTGGACGCGCTGCGCCAGGGCGGGGCGCAGATTGATTACCTCGAGCAGACCGATTACCCGCCGATTCGCCTGCGCGGCGGCTTCCAGGGCGGCGACGTCACCGTTGACGGCAGCGTCTCCAGCCAGTTCCTGACCGCGTTGCTGATGACCGCGCCGCTGGCGCCGCAGGATACGCAGATCCACATCAAGGGCGAGCTGGTTTCCAAGCCGTACATCGACATCACGCTGCATCTGATGCGCACCTTCGGCATATCGGTGAGTCACGACAACTACCGGGTGTTCCATATCCAGGGGCGCCAGACGTATATCGCGCCGGGCGATTACCTGGTTGAGGGCGACGCTTCTTCCGCCTCTTACTTCCTGGCGGCGGCGGCTATCAAAGGCGGCACCGTGCGCGTGACCGGCATCGGCCGCAAAAGCGTGCAGGGCGACACCAAGTTTGCCGACGTGCTGGAGAAAATGGGCGCGCGCATTACCTGGGGCGACGATTTCATCGAATGCAGCCGCGGTGAACTGCGCGGTATCGACATGGACATGAACCACATTCCTGACGCGGCGATGACCATCGCCACCGCAGCGCTGTTCGCCGAGGGGCCGACCACCATCCGCAATATCTACAACTGGCGGGTGAAGGAGACCGACCGTCTGGCGGCGATGGCCACCGAGCTGCGTAAAGTGGGGGCGGAAGTGGACGAAGGCGAAGACTACATTCACGTCGTGCCGCCGGCCAAACTGCAGTTTGCCGAGATTGGCACCTACAACGATCACCGCATGGCGATGTGTTTCTCGCTGGTGGCGCTGTCGGATACTCCGGTCACCATTCTCGATCCGAAATGCACCGCGAAAACCTTCCCGGACTATTTCGAACAGCTGGCGCGCATCAGCCAGCCGGCGTAACCCGTCAAATCGTTTATTTTAAGGCCCCTTTGTGGGCCTTTATCGTTTTTAACCTTTGGCGGCCGGCATTTCTTCTATACTTTTTCGCGGTTGTGCGCTTATTTTCAACAACCGGACAGTTCCAGGGTAACAGATCGCCGTAGGGCAGCGTATAATACGCCACCGTATTTGCCCCTGATTGGGCAGGTGACAGAGAGTACGGCGCGCGGGCCTTGAGCCGAAGCGCACCGTGTCTCTGTGAGGTTTTCTACCTGAAGGAGAGAGAAATGACGGCTACAGCCCCGGTGATAACCGTTGATGGACCAAGTGGCGCAGGCAAAGGCACGCTGTGTAAAGCGTTGGCCGAGTCCCTTGGTTGGCGTTTGCTGGATTCCGGCGCGATCTATCGCGTGCTGGCGCTGGCGGCGTTGCATCATCAGGTGGATATCACTTCTGAGGAAGCGCTGGTTCCGCTGGCCGCACATCTCGATGTTCGCTTCGTTGCCCAGGACGGCAAGCTGCAGGTGATTTTGGAAGGTGAGGACGTCAGCAATGAGATCCGCACCGAAACCGTCGGCAACACCGCGTCGCAAGCGGCGGCGTTTCCGCGCGTGCGCGAGGCGCTGTTGCGCCGCCAGCGCGCATTCCGCGAGGCGCCCGGCCTGATTGCCGATGGCCGCGACATGGGCACGGTGGTGTTCCCGGACGCACCGGTCAAGATTTTCCTCGACGCCAGCTCGGAGGAGCGCGCGCACCGCCGCATGCTGCAGTTGCAGGAGAAGGGCTTTAATGTTAACTTTGAACGTCTTTTAGCCGAGATAAAGGAACGGGACGACCGTGACCGTAATCGGCCTATCGCGCCTCTGGTGCCTGCTTCTGACGCCCTCGTGCTGGATTCTACCAGCATGTCGATCGAAGAAGTGATCCGGCAGGCGTTGACGTATGCACAGAAAGTGTTGGCGTTGCCGCAGCAATAAGCGCGGCGGCGCTATTGGCTTTTTGTCATATTTGTCATAGCGGTATCGCAATATATCGGGTAAAATTTTACCCCTGTAACCTTAAACCCTGTCGGCATGGAGCCAATGGCGGGGTATGTGAAACAACCCCATTCGGCGGGACGCTAAATGGACGTTAAACTAAAGAACCCTGAAGATTAACAACATGACTGAATCTTTCGCTCAACTCTTTGAAGAATCCTTAAAAGAAATCGAAACCCGCCCGGGTTCCATCGTTCGTGGCGTCGTTGTTGCTATCGACAAAGATATCGTGCTGGTTGACGCCGGTCTGAAATCTGAGTCTGCCATCCCGGCTGAGCAATTCAAAAACGCCCAGGGCGAGCTGGAAATCCAGGTTGGTGACGAAGTTGACGTTGCTCTGGATGCTGTTGAAGACGGCTTCGGTGAAACCCTGCTGTCCCGTGAGAAAGCTAAGCGTCACGAAGCTTGGATCACGCTGGAAAAAGCTTACGAAGAAGCTGAGACTGTAACCGGTGTTATCAACGGCAAAGTGAAGGGTGGCTTCACCGTCGAGCTGAACGGCATCCGCGCGTTCCTGCCAGGTTCCCTGGTTGACGTGCGTCCGGTACGTGACACTCTGCACCTGGAAGGCAAAGAGCTTGAGTTCAAAGTCATCAAGCTGGATCAGAAGCGCAACAACGTTGTCGTTTCTCGCCGTGCGGTTATCGAATCCGAGAACAGCGCTGAGCGCGATCAACTGCTGGAAAACCTGCAGGAAGGCATGGAAGTTAAAGGTATCGTTAAGAACCTCACTGACTACGGTGCATTCGTTGATCTGGGCGGCGTAGACGGCCTGCTGCACATCACTGACATGGCTTGGAAACGCGTTAAGCACCCAAGCGAAATCGTCAACGTTGGCGATGAAATCACTGTTAAAGTGCTGAAGTTCGACCGCGAGCGTACTCGTGTATCCCTGGGCCTGAAACAGCTGGGCGAAGATCCATGGGTTGCTATCGCGAAACGTTACCCAGAAGGCACCAAGCTGACTGGTCGTGTAACCAACCTGACTGATTACGGCTGCTTCGTAGAAATCGAAGAAGGCGTTGAAGGTCTGGTACACGTTTCTGAAATGGATTGGACCAACAAAAACATCCATCCGTCCAAAGTTGTTAACGTGGGCGACGTAGTGGAAGTGATGGTTCTGGACATCGATGAAGAACGTCGTCGTATCTCCCTGGGCCTGAAGCAGTGCAAATCCAACCCATGGCAGCAGTTCGCAGAAACCCACAACAAGGGCGACCGCGTTGAAGGTAAAATCAAGTCTATCACTGACTTCGGTATCTTCATCGGCCTGGACGGCGGCATCGACGGCCTGGTTCACCTGTCTGACATCTCCTGGAACGTTGCAGGCGAAGAAGCAGTTCGTGAATACAAGAAAGGCGACGAAATCGCAGCGGTTGTTCTGCAAGTTGACGCAGAGCGCGAGCGTATCTCCCTGGGCGTGAAGCAGCTGGCTGAAGACCCGTTCAATAACTACCTGTCTATGAACAAGAAAGGTGCTATTGTTACTGGTAAAGTCACTGCAGTTGACGCCAAAGGTGCTACAGTTGAATTGGCAGGCGGCGTAGAAGGTTACCTGCGTGCATCTGAAGCCTCTCGCGACCGCATTGAAGATGCAACTCTGGTTCTGAACGTAGGTGACGAAGTTGAAGCCAAATTCACCGGCGTTGACCGTAAGAACCGCGTTGTAAGCCTGTCCGTACGTGCTAAGGACGAAGCTGACGAGAAAGACGCCATCGCAACTGTTAACAACAAACAGGAAGAAGGCAACTTCTCTAACGCAATGGCTGAAGCTTTCAAAGCGGCTAAAGGCGAGTAATGACGGGGGGCGGTCTCTGACCGCCCCGATACGGTAGTTTAGCTGCAAAGCTTGGAGGTACTATGACCAAGTCTGAACTTATTGAAAGACTTGCTGGCCAGCAATCTCATATTCCGGCGAAGGCCGTTGAGGATGCAGTGAAAGAGATGCTTGAGCACATGGCCGCAACGCTGGCCGAGGGCGAACGCATTGAGATCCGCGGATTCGGCAGTTTTTCTCTTCACTACCGTGCCCCGCGTGTAGGCCGCAACCCGAAAACCGGCGACAAAGTCGAGCTGGACGGCAAGTACGTTCCTCACTTCAAACCAGGCAAAGAGTTGCGTGACCGCGCCAATATCTATGGCTAGTCGCTGACTGCCCATAGCGTTGTTGCTTGTAAAGAATATAAAACGGTGCCTTTAAGGCGCCGTTTTTTTTCGCCTGCGATTCCCCGAGCTCTGCTTGTGAATTGCGTACCGCGCCGCATTTGCGGTGTGGCTGCTGCATAAGCCTCTCTTATCCTGCCGTGCTCGCCGCATCCTCACTAAAGCCCGCTGGCGGCGACATGTCGCTTGAATAATCCTGCTTGCTCTTCGTGATGCGTTTTTGCTCATGGTGAAGCCGATGGGAGAAGAGCGATCAAAATTTCGCTGGATCTGGCGATATTCGCCGTTATCTGCGGCATCTTGCCGCTGCTGCTTTTACCGCAGTTGCCAGAGCAATGGTTGCTGTGGCCGATGCTGCTGGTCGCCGGTTTACTGCTGCGCACCCGTTGGCCGTTCTGCCGTTATTTGGCCTGCCTGGGATTGGGATTCATATGGGCAGTTTTCAACGCCGGAAGCCTGCTCGGGCAAATGGATCGCTTAAGCCGCGTGCCGGAAGTGACGGCGGTGGTGCAGATAAGCAGCGTCGCACTGGAGCCTGCCGTCAGTAAGCAGACCCTGATGCGCATCGAGCGGGTCGACGGCCATTGGCTGGCGCCTGCGCTGGCGTTTACCACGACATGGGCTCCGAAAGAGCAACGGCTGTGTGCCGGGCAGCGTTGGCAATTGAAACTGCGCATGCGGCCGGTGCATGGCAAGCTCAATGAAGGAGGCTTCGACAGCCAACGTTGGGCGATCGCACAGTGCCAGCCGTTGACCGCTCAGGTCAGGCAGGCGCGCTTGCTGGAGGGGAATTGCGGCCTGCGCCAGCGCATTATCAGCCATGCTGAAGCCAACATTGGTGAATTGCGTTACAAGGCGGTGTTGCTGGCGTTGGCGTTTGGGGAAAGAACCGCGCTCGAACAGGCTTTGCGCACGCTGATGTTGAAAACCGGTATCGCTCATCTGATGGCCATATCGGGGTTACATGTTGCGATGGTCGCCATTTTGTTCTGGGCAGTGCTGCGCGCTCTGCAGTTTTTCCTCCCCGCCCATCTGATTGGTTATCGTTTTCCGTTGATCGCGGGCTGGGTGGCGACGCTGATCTATGTTTGGTTGGTGGGCGCCCAGCCGCCGGCGGTGCGTACCGCGTTGGCGATGACGCTGTGGATGCTGCTGCGTTTGCGCGGCGTGCATTGCTCTTCATGGCAAGTGTGGCTGTGGTGCATCGGGCTTATTTTGCTCTGTGATCCGTTGGCGGTCTTGTCAGACAGTTTCTGGTTGTCGGTACTGGCGGTGGGGTGCCTGATTTTTTGGTTCGAGTGGGCACCGCTCGGCGAGCGATTTCGTTCGGCGTGGTATTGGGCTCCGGTGCGCTGGCTGCATATTCAGCTAGGCATGACGTTGCTGCTGGTGCCGATGCAGGCCGCGCTGTTTCTGGGCCTGACGTTGACCTCGCTGCCGGCCAATCTCTGGGCGGTGCCCATCGTCTCATTGGTGACGGTGCCGTTGATTTTACTGGCGTTGATTTGCGGCATCTTCCCCTCGCTAAGTTACGGGCTTTGGTGGTTGGCGGATTTCACATTGGGATGGGTGTTTGTGCCGTTAAATTATCTGCAGCGCGGTTGGGTGGATTTGGGGGCCGCCTCGTTGCTTGCCAGCGCGTCGGGATGGCTTCTCGTTATCTGTTGGCGCTTTCATTGGTGGTGGCGCTATGCGCCTGGACTGGCAGCGATAGCCATATGCTGCGTGTTATGGCGAGGTAAAGCACCGGATTACCATTGGCGAGTCGACATGCTCGATGTCGGGCACGGCCTGGCGGTGGTGATCGAGCAAAACGGCAAGGGGATACTGTACGACACCGGCGATCGTTGGGCGACAGGCAGTGCCGCAGAACGGCATATATTGCCGATGCTGAACTGGCGGGGCATTGAGCTGGAGCAGATCATTATCAGCCATATTCATCTCGATCATATCGGCGGGCTCCCGACGATGCGGCGAGCGTTCCCGCAAGCTACCGTGCGCAGCCCGATACGCGGGGAAGGGCATTTACCCTGCATCGCCGGCGAGCGTTGGCGCTGGCAGTCGTTGCAATTCGAGGTGCTGTGGCCGCCGAAAATGCTCAAAAGGCCGGTTAATGACGACTCTTGCGTGATCCGTATCGACGACGGGAAATACAGTCTGCTGCTCACCGGCGATGCGGAAAAGAGGGCGGAGGCGCAGCTGCTCCGATTGCGGCGCGACCGCTTAATGGCCACGGTATTGCAGGTGGGGCACCATGGCAGCAAAACTTCCTCAACACCGCCTTTTTTGCGCGCGGTTAATCCCGAAGCTGCGCTGGCGTCCGCATCTCGTTACGGTAAATGGCGTTTGCCGGCGCGTAAAGTGGTCGCCCGATATCGGGCAAATGGCATTACATGGCACGATACGACGCGCTCCGGCCAGTTGTCGGTGCTTTTTTTCGACAACGATTGGCAAATTAAAGGCTTTCGCGAACAATTAATGCCCCGTTGGTACCATCAGCGGTTTGGCGTAGAGGGCGATAATGAGTAAAATAGGCCGCTATTTCTTCCGATGCTGGTATTTGCATGATGAATGATAAAGATCTCTCGACCTGGCAGACGTTCCGTCGACTCTGGCCGATGATCACTCCTTTTAAGACCGGGCTGATTGTGGCCGCCATTGCGTTGATTATGAACGCAGCGGGGGACACGCTGATGCTGTCTCTGCTTAAACCGTTATTGGACGATGGGTTTGGAAAAACCGACAGCAGCGTGCTGGTGTGGATGCCGCTGGCGGTGATTGCGCTGATGCTGATGCGCGGCGTGACCAGCTTTGTTTCAAGCTACTGCATTTCCTGGGTTTCCGGCATGGTGGTGATGCAGATGCGCCGCCGCCTGTTTGGCCACATGATGAGAATGCCGGTGGCCTTCTTCGATCAGCAATCCACCGGGACGTTGCTGTCGCGCATTACCTATGATTCCGAGCAGGTGGCGTCTTCTTCTTCCAGCGCGCTGGTGACCGTGGTGCGCGAAGGGGCCTCGATCATTGGCCTGTTCATCATGATGTTCTACTACAGCTGGCAGCTGTCGGTGATCCTGATCGTGCTGGCGCCGATCGTCTCCATCGCCATTCGCCTGGTGTCCAAGCGTTTTCGCAACATCAGCAAGAACATGCAGAACACCATGGGGCAGGTGACCACCAGCGCCGAACAGATGCTGAAAGGCCATAAAGAAGTGCTGATCTTCGGTGGCCAGCAGGTGGAAACCGAGCGCTTTAACTCGGTGAGCAACCGCATGCGTCAACAGGGCATGAAACTGGTCTCTGCGTCTTCCATTTCCGATCCGATCATTCAGCTGATCGCTTCGCTGGCCCTGGCGTTCGTGCTGTTTGCCGCCAGCTTCCCAAGCGTGATGGAAACCCTGACCGCCGGCACCATTACCGTGGTGTTCTCGTCAATGATCGCGCTGATGCGTCCGCTGAAGTCGCTGACCAACGTCAATGCCCAGTTCCAGCGTGGGATGGCGGCCTGCCAGACGCTGTTCTCCATCTTGGATATGGAACAGGAAAAAGACACCGGCACCCGCGAAGTGAAGCGCGCGAAAGGCGACATCGAATTCCGCAACGTCACCTTCTACTATCCGGCTAAAGAAA
Source organism: Serratia sarumanii (assembly GCF_029962605.1). Lineage (NCBI taxonomy): Bacteria > Pseudomonadati > Pseudomonadota > Gammaproteobacteria > Enterobacterales > Yersiniaceae > Serratia > Serratia sarumanii. The sequence continues at coordinate 1,755,422 of NZ_CP124750.1, forward strand.
CGCCGGCGCTGCGTGATATCAACCTGAAAATCGCCGAAGGCAAGACTGTGGCGTTGGTGGGCCGCTCGGGTTCGGGTAAATCCACCATCGCCAACCTGCTGACGCGCTTCTACGATATTCAGGAAGGCGAAATCCTGATGGATGGCCACGATCTGCGTGAATATACCCTGGCCTCACTGCGTAATCAGGTGGCGCTGGTCTCGCAAAACGTGCACCTGTTCAACGATACCATCGCCAACAACATCGCCTATGCGCGCGAGAGCGAATACAGCCGCGAGCAGATTGAGAAAGCGGCCGAAATGGCGTACGCGATGGACTTCATCAACAAGATGGAAAACGGCCTGGATACGGTGATCGGTGAAAACGGCGTGATGCTGTCCGGCGGCCAACGTCAGCGCATCGCCATCGCGCGTGCTTTGCTGCGCGATTGCCCGATCCTGATCCTGGATGAGGCGACTTCTGCGCTGGATACCGAATCCGAGCGTGCCATTCAGGCCGCACTGGACGAGCTGCAGAAAGACCGTACTTCGCTGGTGATCGCACACCGTCTGTCGACGATTGAGAAGGCGGACGAGATCCTGGTGGTGGAGGACGGTCGCATCGTCGAACGCGGCGAGCACGCCGAGTTGCTTGAACGGCAGGGCGCCTATGCGCAACTGCACCGCATGCAGTTTGGTCAATAATGATTGAGCGCATTTGGTCCGGCGGTTCGCTGCTTTATCTGGCGCTGCTGCCGCTCTCCTGGCTGTATGGCCTGTTCAGCTGGCTGATCCGCCTCAGCTACCGCTGTGGCCTGCGCAAAAGCTGGCGCGCGCCGGTGCCGGTGGTGGTGGTGGGCAACCTCACCGCCGGCGGCAACGGCAAAACGCCGATGGTGATCTGGCTGGTGGAACACCTGCAGCAGCGGGGCTATCGCGTTGGCGTGGTTTCGCGTGGTTACGGCGGTAAGTCGGCGGTCTATCCCCTGGTGCTCAATCAGAATACCTCGACCCGCGAGGCGGGCGATGAGCCGGTGCTGATTTATCAGCGGACCGGTGCGCCCGTGGCGATTGCGCCCAAGCGAGCAGAGGCGGTGCAGGCCTTGCTGCAACAACAGCCGCTGGATGCGATCGTCACCGACGATGGCTTGCAGCACTATGCTTTACAGCGTGACTTCGAGCTGGTGGTCATCGACGGCGTGCGTCGCTTCGGCAACGGCTGGTGGTTGCCGGCCGGGCCGATGCGCGAGCGTGCTGCGCGGCTTGGCAGTGTCAATGCGCGCGTCGCCAATGGCGGCGTGGCGCAGGCCGGGGAAATTGCCATGCGCCTGCAGGCGCGTGATGCGGTGAACCTGCTGAGCGGTGAACGTCGCCCGGTGGCCGAGCTGCCGCGCGTGGTAGCGATGGCGGGCATCGGCCATCCGCCGCGTTTCTTCGCGACGTTGGAAAAACTGAACGTCGAGGTGGTGCAGGAAGTGGCGTTTGCCGATCATCAGGAATATCAGCAGGCGCAGCTGGCGGCGCTGGTTGCTGCCGATCAAACGCTGTTGATGACGGAGAAGGACGCGGTGAAATGTCGCGCCTTTGCCCAGCCCAATTGGTGGTATTTGCCGGTTGATGCGGTGCTACCGTCCGCTCAGGCTGAGCAACTGCTGCAGGATATCGAATCTCTGCTGACCAAGTAACCTCAGGATGTCAGCGTGGCAAGCCCCAGGGCTTGCGCGCAGGCTTCCAGCGAACGCTGCTGGGTTTGCTGATATAGCGCCAGCTCGTCGATCACCTCACTGCCCAACGCTTGTTCAAACGCTGCCCGGCTGGAAGCGGCGTTGTACTGCGCGTGGCGGCTGTCCCCCAGATTCGACTGGAAAATCCCCGCGGCGCTGACCGGCAGAAAATCTTCATACACCAGCGGCTGGAAGCGAACGTGTTCTTTCTCGATCAGTTGCTCCAGAGTGCTGTGCTTATCCAGCGACTCTTTGGCCGCCAGGCCGCATTCGGTCGGGAAATAGCGGAACCAGGCCAGCTGTTGCTCGCGCAGCGTGGCGTAATCATCCGGAAACGCCCGGAAGTTTTCCTCCAGCAGTTGATAGTAGCGCTCGGCATTCTTCTCGCTCGGCGGCGCTTGCAGCGCATCGTTGGTGGCCTGCAGCAGACGGTCGTAGAGTTCTCTTCCTTTCGTCGTCAGCGCCACACCGCGCTGTTCGATCTCGCCGAAGCGCGCGGTATGGTGGCCGGCGACGGCACGGCCGTCATGCTCAACGAAATCGACGCGTTCTTCCAACGCCTTGAAGCTGGTTTGGCGCAGCAGGATCGCGCGACGACGGCGCGGCGGGCCCTCGATGACCGCCTTGGGCGTAATGCCGCGGCCGGGCATCGCCTGCTGAACGCGATCGATATCCAGCGTGCGCGGTGTCAGATGGTTGATATGCGGCCCTTTAAACGCCACCACGTCGGCGATCAGGCGATGCTGATCGTGCAGCTGCCGGTATTCTTCGGCGCTGACCGTCGCCTGGTTGTGCCAGCGGAAGGTTTCCAGCGCTTGTTCGACAAATTCTTGCGCCTGCACTTCATTCAGCCCGCCTTGCGCTTCCTGCAGCGCGATCAGCTCCAGCGCGCGATCGGTAAAGATGCGGCGGCGCGCCAGCAAGCGCTCGGCCAGCGCACGCAGCGCGGGATCTTCTATCAGTTCCAGGCGCAGCAGGGAGGTGAACACGCGGAAAGGGCTGATCTGCAGCGCGTCTTCGTGTACGGCGCGAAAAGCGGTGGAGTGCACCGGAACGCCCGCCACCGACAGGTCATAGTAACCGACCGGCGCCATGCCCATCACCCGGAACAGGCGGCGCAGGGTGGCCAGCTCGTCCGCGGTGCCGACCCGGATGGCGCCGTGGCGCTCCATCGCCAGGCGTTCTATCTCGCCGGTAATTTGCAGTTGATGAGCCAGTGCGGCATCTTCGCGCAGAACCTGTCGGTTGGTTTCCGCCACCAGCTCCAGCAGATCGCCGTACAGCGGCACCTCCTTTTGATACATGTCCGACATCGCGTGAGAGAATCTGGCGCGGATTTCATTAGGTGAAACGAACTGCTGGGCGGTCATGCGCATAGCTCCTTGATTCAGCATAATCTGAAAAATCGTGTTTTTAGCGGCAAAAGTGCTGGCGAAAAAGCCGTCTGCCTTGTTTTCCCCTCAAGTTTAGCTATCTGGTTTGGGATTTGTTATAGACGTGGCAAGCATATTAGAGTTTTATGCGTCAGCTCTCATTTGCAGCGCACAGACGGGCAAAAGATGCCCTGGCGAGCGGAGAGACGCGGTGGTTCGGCCGCGGCGACCATTAAATTAAGTCATGCATATTCAGGGAGATAAAAATAAATTCGGCTTATTTATGAATTTAAGGCAATAAACCTCTTGTGCATTCACCAGTTTTATGAGTAAATGCAAGTCGGCCTGTAATCCAGACCTATTTATGTTCGAGTTTAGAGTTAAGCAGTTCCTCCAAAAACGTTATCATCCGATTCCGCTTCAAAGACGAACCTTCTAAGTACCTCCCATAAGTAATGTTTCTGAAACGGCCCCAATTGCCTCTTATGGCAGGTTTTGTAAATATATTTAAAGGTAAATGTAATGTCTAAGAAGACTGGTCAGGTTAAGTGGTTCAACGAAAGCAAAGGTTTTGGTTTCATTGAGCAGAACGACGGCGGCAAAGATGTATTCGTACACTTCTCCGCAATCATGACCGACGGTTTCAAGACCCTGGCTGAAGGCCAGCGCGTCGAGTACACCATCCAGGACAGCCCGCGCGGGCCGGCTGCCGCCAACGTAGTTGCTCTGTAAGAATACAGGGAACGCGTATAAGAGATCTTAATACAACCATGGTGATGCGTCAGCGCTGAGTCATGCGGAAGATATTAAGTTCAACAAGCCCGCCTTAGTGCGGGTTTTTTTATTTTTTGCTCACGAGAGGTTTGTTACGAAAAACTTTAGGATGGGCTGGTAGCGTCCAGACAATATAAAAAATGACGTTGTCAAGGATGCTCAAGTAAAAGGATATAAGTTATGTTTAAAAATACTGTGTTAAAAATGGGTCGCGTGAAATGGTTTAATCAGGCCGAAGGCTATGGTTTTATTTCACCGGTAGATGGCAGCGACGAAATCTATGTCAATCGCAACGCTATCGCCAACACCAAAAATAAGTCGTTGAACGAAGGTCAGAACGTCGAGTTCTCGATCTATCGCAGCTCACATGGGCTGTCCGCGGCAGACGTTATCGCGTTCTGATCGCATCCACCTTCCTCGCCAGTGCCGGTGTCGCCACCCGCATGCACTGGCGAAGATAAATCCCTCGATATCCACTATTATCAGGCCATTGCCTACTTGTCACGGATATCAGGATGACCACCCCGATAATTTCCCTTACCGCCGCTCGCGCGCTGCACCTTGCCGCCCAGGGGCTGCTTTCTCCGCTTAAACGCCAGGCTCGGCCCGACGACGTCGTAAACGCGATCCAGCGCATGGGGCTGTTACAAATCGATACCATTAGCGTCGTCGCCCGCAGCCCGTATCTGGTGCTGTTCAGCCGTTTGGGGGCCTATCAACCGGAATGGCTGGAGCAGGCGCTCGCCGGCCGCAAGCTGTTCGAGTATTGGGCGCACGAAGCCTGTTTCCTGCCGATCGAGGATTTTGGTCTGCTGCGGCATCGCATGCTGGCGCCGCATGATATGGGCTGGAAATATTCCGCCGACTGGGTGCAGCAGCACCAGGCGGCGATGGACAACCTGCTGCGGCACATCGAACAGCAGGGGCCGGTGCGCTCCGCCGATTTCAGCGCCGAGAAGAAAGGCAACAGCGGATGGTGGGACTGGAAACCGGAGAAACGGCATCTGGAGATCCTGTTTACCGCCGGCAAGCTGATGGTGGCCGAGCGTCGCAACTTCCACCGGGTTTACGATCTGACCGAAAGGCTGCTGCCGGCCTGGGACGATGCGCGTCATGCGCTGCCTGCGGAGCGGGCGCGCCGGCAAATGTTGCATCGCACCTGCCGCTATCTGGGCATTTTCCGCGCCGAATGGTTGGCGGATTACTATCGGCTGAAACGCGTGGCGCCAAAAACTTTGCTGGCAGAGCTGCAGGATCAGGGGGAGATTTCGCCGGTGCGGGTAGAGGGGCTGGAAGGGCAGTTCTATGTGCATGGCTCACTGACGGAATTGCTGCCGCTGGCGGAACAGGGCAAGCTGAAATCGACGGTCACCAGCCTGCTGTCGCCGTTTGATCCGGTGGTTTGGGATCGCCGCCGGGCGCTCGAGCTGTTCAACTTTGACTATCGGCTGGAGTGCTATACGCCGAAAGAAAAACGCCGCTATGGCTACTTCACCTTGCCGGTGCTGCATCGGGGTGAACTGGTGGGGCGCATTGACGCCAAGGCGCACCGCCGCCAGGGGGTGTTCGAGATCATCAGCTTTCATGTGGAGCCGCGGGTGCGCTTCGGCAAACGGCGGGCCCAAGATATTCGGCAGGCCATCGCGCGTATGGCCAAATGGCACGGCGCGCAACGCGTCGCGCTGGGCGACATTCCGGCGGCGTTGGCCGCTGAATGGGGTGCCGGCTGGGAAGTGGGATAACGAGCGACGCCGTCGGTGGGGTAAAACGAAGTTCAGCGCCGCTCGTTACAAAGGGGCTCAGTGGCTGAAGTTAGCGAACAGAGCGATGATTTTATGCAGACGTTTGATCACGTATCACGGCCTTTTTGTGATTTGTATCACAAAATTCTACGCCGGGATGCGCCGCAGTTCAAGCTGTTGCGCCGGCGCGCTGAGGAAATATCGGTGGGTTGGCGCCGCCGGTGATTAACCTGAGGCCGGGCGTTATGCTATCCTCACTGCCTTTCCCAGATGACCAATCCCCTAGCGGAGGATGCATGGACCACCGTTTACTCGAAATCGTTGCCTGCCCGGTATGCAATGGCAAACTCTATTTCAATAAAGAAAACCAGGAACTGGTGTGCAAAGCGGACGGGTTGGCTTACCCGCTGCGCGACGGCATTCCGGTGCTGTTGGAAAATGAAGCGCGTGCGCTGTCGCTGGATGAGAAGCACGCATGAGTTTTATCGCTATTATTCCCGCCCGCTACGCCTCAACCCGTTTGCCGGGCAAACCGCTGGCCGATATTCACGGCAAGCCGATGGTGGTGCACGTGATGGAGCGCGCCCGCGAGTCCGGCGCCAGCCGCGTCATCGTGGCGACCGATCACCCTGAAGTCGCCAAAGCGGTGGAAGCCGCCGGCGGCGAAGTGTGCATGACCAGCCCGGATCACCATTCTGGCACCGAGCGTCTGGCGGAAGTGATCGCGCACTACGGCTTTGCCGACGATCAGATCATCGTTAACGTGCAGGGCGACGAACCGCTGATCCCGCCGGTGATCGTGCGTCAGGTGGCGGAGAACCTGGCGGGCAGCCAGGCCGGCATGGCGACGCTGGCAGTGCCGATCGAGAGCGCCGAAGAGGCTTTCAACCCCAACGCGGTGAAGGTCGTGATGGACGCGCAGGGCTACGCGCTCTATTTCTCTCGCGCCACCATTCCGTGGGATCGCGAGCGTTTCGCCGCGTCGAAAGAGAGCATCGGCGACAGCCTGCTGCGTCATATCGGCATCTACGCCTATCGCGCCGGCTTCGTGCGCCGCTACGTCAGCTGGGCGCCGAGCCAACTGGAGCAGATCGAGCTGTTGGAACAGCTGCGGGTGCTGTGGTACGGTGAAAAAATCCACGTGGCGGTCGCGAAAGCGATCCCGAGCGTGGGGGTCGATACGCCGGAAGATCTCCAGCGCGTGCGCGACAGCATTCAACCTTGAGCCTGAGTTCGTCGGCGCGGCGCGCAACGCGCCGACGATGTAATACCCTCCATTATTGATCCCCGTTTTGTTGATCTGCGTTGAAGAATTTTTCCGCTCACCGTTCGATGATGTTACGCATCCCCCCTATTAGCCTGAGGTGAATGCCTTATGGAGCAGTTACGCGCCGAACTGAGCATTGTGCTGGGTGAGTCCATCAGCCGGCTGGAGCGGGTGAGCGAGCAGCCTTATGCGCATATGTATTCGCTGTACGATCGGCAGGGCAACGCGATCCCGCTGATGGCGAAAAGCTTTATCTGTCAGGGTATCGCCCAGCAGGAGGCGTACAAGCTGTCAATGCTGGCGCGCGACGGGGATATTCGCCTGCCTACGGTGTACGGCGTGGTGTGTACCCACCAGGCGCCGTACAAGGAAATCCTGCTGATCGAGCGCCTGCGCGGCGTGTCGGCTGAAGCGCCGACGCGTTCGCCGGATCGCTGGAATATGCTGATGGAGCAGATCGTTGACGGGATATTGGCCTGGCACCGCATCGACAGCCACGGCAGCGTCGGCAGCGTTGACAGCACGCAGGAGAACGACTGGTTTTGCTGGTATCAACAGCGGGTCGAAGTGCTGTGGGCGACGGTGGTCAATCTCACCACCCCGCAGCTGACCATGGCGGATCGCCGTTTGCTGTACCGCACGCGCGAAGCGCTGACCCATTTTTTCGTCGGCTTCGACGATCCTTGCGTTCTGGTGCACGGCAACCTGTCGCTGCGCAGCATGCTGAAAGATCCCAAAAGCGATCAACTGCTGGCGATGCTCAATCCCGGCGTGGTGCTGTGGGCGCCACGCGAATACGATCTTTTCCGCCTGTGCGAGGCGGGTATGCCCAGCCAACTGCTGTTCAGCTATCTGCGGCGCGCGCCGGTCGCCGACGCTTTTCTGGCGCGGCGCTGGCTGTACGTGGTGTGGGAAGCGGTGGGGCGTTTGATCCATACCGGCAAGCTGGAGCGGCGGCCGTTCGACTATGCGTCGCAACAGCTGCTGCCCTGGCTGGCCGGTTGAACGGGCCTTACTCGGCGCCGGCGCGGTCCGCGCCTTTCAGCCATTGCCACAGGCTGCCCAGCGTTTCATACCAGGCGCGCTCGGTATGGCCGAGGAACATTGACGACGGCGTGGCGCGATCCCAGATATTCAGCGGCGAGTCGATCGCCAACTGGTTGGCCGGCGCCGGGATCGGGTGCAGGCCTTTCGCCTCGAAGAAGCGCATGGCGCGCGGCAGATGGTTGGCGGAGGTGACCAGAATGAAGGGGTGCTCGCCGACCAACTTGGCGACCTGAGCGGCCTCTTGCTCGGTATCGCGCGGTTCCCCCAGGATCACCATATCGCTGCGCGGCACGCCCAGGCTTTCGGCCACCAGCGCCGCCGTGGCGGCGTTGCTTTGCATGCGTCCGGCGGACGCGCCGGTAAACACCATCCTGGCACCGGGATGCGCAAGATAAAGCCGCACGCCTTCCGTCACGCGCGGCAGACTGTTGCCGAGCAGGTTTGAGCTGGGCGCCCAATCGGGATTGTAGGTATAGCCCCCGCCCAATACCACGATGTAGTTGACCGGATCGTTGCCGCGATAAGTCTGGTATTCGGCTTCAATCGGCCGCAGCAGCCGGTCGGCCACCGGTTGCAGGCTGAAAAGCAGTAAAAACAGCCAGCTCAGCGTGAAAATCGTCTTACCGCTTTTTTGCCAGCGGGTGAACCACAGCAGCAGCAGCGCCAGCCCCATCAGCAGCATCAACAGCGGCAGCGGCATCAGCATGGCGCCAAAGAACTTTTTCAGGTTGAACAGCATCGAAAATCAGATCCTTTTGGGTGAAAAAGCGGCATCCAGGCATAAACCGGCCGCAAGAAGATACATTCTAAGCCAGTCTGTGCCAAAATAGCAGGTTTGAATGGGCGTGCGCTTTGCCGCCGACAAGAATGAGATCAGCGGAGCCGTTGTCCATGCAGGATCGCAATTTTGACGATATTGCTGAAAAATTTGCGCGTAATATTTACGGCACCACGAAAGGAAAAATCCGCCAGGCGGTGGTTTGGCAGGATCTGACCGGGCTGCTGGCGCAGTTGCCGCAGCGGCCGCTGCGCATCCTCGACGCCGGGGGCGGTGAAGGCCATATGGCCTGCCAGTTGGCAGAATTAGGACATCAGGTGTTGTTGTGCGATCTTTCTGGTGAGATGATCCAGCGCGCCGCGCAGCTGGCGGAGCAGAAAGGTGTGAGCCAGAACATGCAATTCGTACAAAGTTCTGCGCAGGATATCGCTCAGCATTTGGAACAGCCGGTTGATCTGATATTGTTTCATGCAGTGCTTGAATGGATCGCCGAGCCCGAAGCGGCGCTGCGGGCGTTGTATGACTGCCTGACGCCGGGCGGCGCGCTGTCGCTGATGTTCTTCAACGCCAACGGCCTCTTGATGCGCAACGTGGTGTTGGGTAATTTCCAACTGGTGGATCCCGAGGTCAGGCGGCGCCGCAAGCGTTCGCTGTCGCCGCAATATCCGCACGATCCGCTATTGGTCTACGGTTGGCTGGAACAGCTGGGCATGCGCATCAGCGGCAAAACCGGGGTGCGGGTGTTCCACGACTATCTGCAGAGCAGACAGCTGCAAACACAAAAATTTGAAGAGTTACTGGCGCTTGAACAGCACTATTGCCGGCAGGAGCCGTACGTGAGTTTGGGGCGCTATATTCACGTCATGGCGCATAAACCAAACCTGAAGGACGAACTATGAGTGAATTTTCCCAGACAGTACCCGAACTGGTCGCCTGGGCACGGAAAAATGATTTCTCTATTTCGCTCCCTACTGAGCGTCTCGCATTTTTGCTCGCCATCGCCACCCTGAACGGCGAACGGCTGGACGGCGAGATGAGCGAAGGTGAGCTGGTTGATGCATTTCGCCATGTCAGCAAGGGTTTTGAACAGACGCATGAAACGGTGGCGATGCGCGCCAACAATGCGATCAACGACATGGTGCGCCAGCGCCTGTTGAACCGCTTTACCAGCGAACTGGCGGACGGTAACGCGATTTACCGCCTCACGCCGCTGGGCATCGGCATTACCGATTACTATATTCGCCAACGCGAATTCTCCACGCTGCGTCTGTCGATGCAGCTGTCGATCGTGGCGCAGGAGCTCAAGCGCGCCGCCGACGCCGCCGACGAGGGCGGCGACGATTTCCATTGGCACCGCAACGTGTTCGCGCCGTTGAAATATTCGGTGGCGGAAATCTTCGACAGCATCGACATGACCCAACGCGTGATGGACGAGCAGCAGCAGAGCGTGAAAAACGACATCGCGGCGCTGCTGAGCAAAGACTGGCGGGCGGCGATCTCCAGCTGCGAGATGCTGCTGTCGGAAACCTCGGGCACCCTGCGCGAGCTGCAGGATACGCTGGATGCGGCGGGCGACAAGCTGCAGGCCAACCTGCTGCGTATCCAGGACGCCACCCTCGGCAACGTGGAGCTGGGCTTCGTCGACAAGCTGGTGTTCGATCTGCAAAGCAAGCTGGATCGCATCATCAGCTGGGGCCAGCAGGCGATTGACCTGTGGATCGGCTACGATCGCCACGTGCATAAATTTATCCGTACCGCTATCGATATGGATAAAAACCGCGTGTTCGCCCAACGCCTGCGCCAGTCGGTGCAAACCTATTTCGACCACCCGTGGGCGCTGACCCATGCCAATGCCGATCGTCTGCTGGACATGCGCGACGAAGAACTGGCGCTGCGCAGCGAGGAAGTGACGGGGGAACTGCCGCCGGATCTGGAGTTCGAAGAGTTTAGCGAAATTCGCGAACAGCTGGCGGCAATGATCGAAGAGGCGCTGAAGGTGTATCAGGAACAGCAGATGCCGCTCAACCTTGCAGCGGTGATGCGCGATTATCTGGCGCAATATCCGCGTGCGCGTCATTTCGACGTGGCACGTTTAGTGGTCGACCAGGCAGTGCGCCTCGGTGTGGCTGAAGCAGATTTCTCAGGGTTGCCGGCGGAATGGCAGGCAATCAATGATTACGGAGCCAAGGTCCAGGCCCATGTCATCGACAAATATTGAACAAGTAATGCCAGTCAAGCTGGCCAAGGCACTGTCCAACTCGCTGTTCCCGGCGCTGGACAGCCAACTGCGCGCGGGTCGTCACATCGGTATCGATGAGCTGGACAACCATGCCTTTTTAATGGATTTCCAGGATGAGCTGGAAGAATTTTACACCCGTTACAGCGTCGAGCTGATTCGGGCGCCGGAAGGTTTCTTCTATTTGCGCCCGCGCTCCACCACGCTGATCCCGCGCTCGGTGCTGTCCGAGCTGGATATGATGGTGGGTAAGATCTTGTGCTACCTATACCTCAGCCCCGAGCGCCTGGCGCACGAAGGCATTTTCAGCCATCAGGAGCTGTACGACGAGTTGCTGAGCCTGGCCGATGAGAACAAGCTGCTGAAGTTCGTTAATCAGCGCTCCACCGGTTCGGATCTCGATCGGCAGAAGCTGCACGAAAAGGTGCGCACCTCGCTGAACCGCCTGCGCCGCCTTGGCATGGTCTACTTCATGGGCAATGACAGCAGCAAGTTCCGCATTACCGAGGCGGTGTTCCGCTTCGGCGCCGACGTGCGCAGCGGCGACGATCCGCGTGAAGCGCAGCTGCGCATGATTCGCGACGGCGAGGCGATGCCGGTTGAAACCAGCCTGTCGCTGAACGATGAGAATGAGGCTGAGGATCAGCAGGTTGATAACGCTCCTGACGGTGCAGAGGATGAACAGGAATGATTGAACGCGGTAAATTTCGCTCGCTGACGCTGGTTAACTGGAACGGCTTCTTTGCCCGCACCTTTGATCTGGATGAGCTGGTGACCACGCTGTCTGGCGGTAACGGGGCAGGGAAATCCACCACCATGGCGGCTTTCGTCACCGCACTGATCCCCGATCTGACGCTGCTGCACTTCCGTAACACCACCGAAGCGGGCGCCACCAGCGGTTCGCGCGATAAAGGCCTGCACGGCAAGCTGCGCGCCGGCGTGTGCTACTCCACCCTCGACGTCGTCAACTCGCGCCACCAGCGCGTGGTGGTCGGCGTGCGTCTGCAGCAGGTAGCGGGGCGCGATCGCAAGGTCGACATCAAACCATTCACCATTCAGGGCCTGCCGACTGCGGTGCAGCCGACCGAGCTGCTGACCCAGACCGTGGGTGAGCGCCAGGCGCGCGTGCTGTCGTTGCAGGAACTGAAGGATCGCGTGGAAGAGATGGAGGGCGTGCAGTTCAAGCAGTTCAACTCCATCACCGATTACCACTCGCTGATGTTCGATCTGGGCGTGATCCCGAAACGCCTGCGTTCGTCCGCCGATCGCAGCAAATTCTACCGTCTGATTGAAGCGTCGCTGTACGGCGGTATTTCCAGCGCTATCACTCGCTCGCTGCGCGATTACCTGCTGCCGGAAAACAGCGGCGTGCGCAAGGCGTTCCAGGATATGGAAGCGGCGCTGCGCGAAAACCGCATGACGCTGGAAGCGATCCGCGTCACCCAGTCGGATCGCGATCTGTTCAAGCATTTGATCTCCGAGGCTACCTCCTATGTGGCGGCGGACTATATGCGTCACGCCAACGAACGCCGCATCCATCTGGACGGCGCGCTGGCGCTGCGCAGCGATCTGTTGGGCAGCCGCAAGCAGCTGGCCGCCGAACAGTATCGCCATGTGGAAATGGCGCGCGAGCTGAGCGAACAGAGCGGTGCCGAATCCGATCTGGAAACCGATTACCAGGCCGCCAGCGACCACCTGAATCTGGTGCAGACGGCGATGCGTCAGCAGGAGAAGATCGAGCGCTATGAAGCCGATCTGGAAGAGCTGACCTACCGTTTGGAAGAGCAGAACGAAGTGGTGGCCGAGGCCAGCGAGCAACAGGCCGAAAATGAAGCGCGCGCCGAAGCGGCCGAGCTGGAAGTGGATGAGCTGAAGAGCCAGCTGGCCGACTACCAGCAGGCGCTCGACGTGCAGCAGACCCGCGCCATTCAGTATCAGCAGGCGCTGCAGGCGCTGGAGCGCGCACGCGCGCTGTGCCAACTGCCGGATCTGACCGCCGATAACGCCGAACAGTGGCTGGATACCTTCCAGGCCCGCGAGCAGGAGGCGACCGAAGCGCTGCTGATGCTGGAACAGAAGCTGAGCGTGGCCGACGCCGCGCACGGCCAGTTCGAACAGGCCTATCAGCTGGTGGGGAAAATCGCCGGCCAGGTCAGCCGCAGCGAAGCCTGGCAGTGCGCGCGCGAATTGCTGCGCGACTGGCCTTCGCAGCAGCACCTCGCCGAGCGCGTTCAGCCGTTGCGCCTGCGCCTAAGCGAACTGGAACAGCGCCTGCGCTCGCAGCAGGACGCCGAGCGCCTGTTGCAAGAGTTTTGCAAACGCCATGGCCAAGAGTACCAGCCGGACGATCTTGACATGCTGCAGCAGGAGCTGGAAGAGCGCCTGGAAGCGCTGTCGCAGAACGTCAGCGAAGCCGGCGAACGCCGCATGGAGATGCGCCAGGAGCTGGAGCAGATCCAGCAGCGCATCCGTGAGCTGACGGCGCGCGCGCCGGTGTGGCTGGCGGCGCAGGACGCTCTGAGCCAGCTCAGCGATCAGAGCGGAGAGCCGCTGGAAAACAGCCAGCAGGTGACCGAATACATGCAGCAGCTGCTGGAGCGCGAGCGTGAAACCACCGTCGAGCGCGACGAAGTGGCGGCCCGCAAACGTGAAGTGGAAGCGCAGATCGAACGTCTCAGCCAGCCGGGCGGCGCGGAAGATCAACGCCTGGTCACGCTGGCCGAACGTTTCGGCGGCGTGTTGCTGTCGGAAATCTACGATGACGTCACCATCGACGACGCGCCTTACTTCTCGGCGCTGTACGGCCCTTCGCGCCACGCCATCGTGGTGCCGGATCTGTCGCTGGTGCGCGAGATGCTGGAAGGGCTGGAAGATTGCCCGGAAGATCTTTACCTGATCGAAGGGGATCCGCAGTCGTTCGATGACAGCGTATTCGCCGTCGAAGAGCAGGAAAAAGCGGTGGTGGTGAAAATCGCCGATCGCCAGTGGCGTTATTCCCGCTACCCGGAAGTGCCGTTGTTCGGCCGCGCGGCGCGCGAAAATCGCCTGGAAGTGCTGCATGCCGAGCGTGAAACGCTGGCGGAGCGCTACGCCACGCTGTCGTTCGACGTGCAGAAAACCCAGCGCTCGCACCAGGCTTTCAGCCGCTTTATCGGCACCCATCTGGCGGTGGCGTTCGACGCCGACCCGGAAGCGGAGATCCGCGGCCTGAACGCCCGCCGTGGCGAAATCGAACGCGCGCTGAACAATCACGAAGCGCAGAACCAGCAGCAGCGTCAGCAGTACGATCAGGCCAAAGAGGGCATTTCCGCGCTCAACCGCCTGATGCCGCTGGTGTCGTTGCTGAACGATGAAACGTTGCAGGACCGCGTCGACGAGATGCGCGAAGAGCTGGAAGAAGCGCAGGACGCCGCGCGTCATATTCAGCAGCACGGCGTGTCGCTGGCCAAGCTGGAGCCGCTGCTGTCGGTGCTGCAGAGCGATCCGCAGCAGCATGAACAGCTGCAGCAGGATTACGCGCAGGCGCAAAGCGTGCAGCGTCAGGCGAAACAGCAGGCGTTCGCGCTCACTGAAGTGGTGCAGCGTCGCGCGCACTTCAGCTATACCGACTCCGCCGGCATGCAGAACGCCAACAACGATCTCAACGACAAGCTGCGCCAGCGTCTGGAGCAGGCGGAAGCCGAACGCGCCCGCGCCCGTGAGCAACTGCGCCAGTATCAAACCCAGTTCACCCAGTACAGTCAGGTACTGGCTTCGCTGAAAAGTTCGTACGACGCCAAGCGCGACATGCTGAAAGAGCTGAGCCAGGAGCTGGTGGACATCGGCGTGCAGGCCGACGCCAATGCCGAAGCGCGCGCCCGCGCGCGTCGCGACGAACTGCATGCGGCGCTGAGCAACAACCGCGCTCGCCGCAATCAGCTGGAGAAACAGCTGACCTTCTGCGAAGCCGAAATGGACGGCCTGCAGAAGAAACTGCGCAAGCTGGAACGCGATTATCATCAGCTGCGCGAGCAGGTGGTGACCGCCAAGGCGGGCTGGTGCGCGGTGATGCGCCTGGTGAAAGACAACGGCGTGGAACGCCGCCTGCACCGCCGCGAGCTGGCGTATATGGATGGCGACGAGCTGCGCTCGATGTCGGATAAGGCGCTCGGCGCGCTGCGTCTGGCGGTGGCGGATAACGAACATCTGCGCGACGTGCTGCGCCTGTCGGAAGATCCGAAGCGGCCGGAGCGTAAGATTCAGTTCTATATCGCGGTGTACCAGCACCTGCGCGAACGCATCCGTCAGGACATCATCCGCACCGACGATCCGGTCGAGGCCATCGAACAGATGGAAATCGAGCTGGGCCGTCTGACCGAAGAGCTGACCGCGCGCGAGCAGAAGCTGGCGATCAGTTCGAAAAGCGTGGCCAACATCATTCGCAAAACCATTCAGCGCGAACAGAACCGCATTCGCATGCTGAACCAGGGGCTGCAGGCCGTTGCCTTCGGCCAGGTGAAGAGCGTGCGGCTGAACGTCAATGTGCGCGAAGCGCACGCCACTCTGCTGGACGTGCTCTCCGAGCAGCAGGAACAGCATCAGGATCTGTTCAACAGCAACCGCCTGACCTTCTCCGAAGCGTTGGCCAAACTGTATCAACGCCTGAATCCGCAGATCGACATGGGGCAGCGCACGCCGCAGACCATCGGCGAGGAGTTGCTGGACTACCGCAACTACCTGGAGATGGAAGTGGAGGTATACCGTGGCTCCGACGGCTGGCTGCGTGCGGAAAGCGGCGCGTTGTCTACCGGTGAAGCCATCGGTACCGGGATGTCAATCCTGGTGATGGTGGTGCAGAGCTGGGAAGAAGAATCCCGTCGCCTGCGCGGCAAAGACATCTCGCCGTGCCGCCTGCTGTTCCTCGATGAAGCGGCGCGTCTGGATGCCAAGTCGATCGCTACGCTGTTTGAGCTGTGCGACCGTCTGGAGATGCAGCTGATCATCGCGGCGCCGGAAAACATCAGCCCGGAGAAGGGCACCACCTATAAACTGGTGCGTAAGGTGTTCCAGAACCACGAGCATGTGCACGTGGTGGGGCTACGCGGTTTCGCCGGCGAGCCACCGGCGCTGGGCACTGCGCCGGTTGAAACGCCGTAAGGCAGAAAAACGCCCTAAAAATCCGAAAATAGCCGCCGCAGGGTGGCTATTTTTTTGTGCGCGTGGATGATAGTCCTGCTTTTTTATCCGTTGAAAAGCGGTTAGTTTAATCACATAAACAGTTATTCGGCGCCCGCAGGGCGAAACGGCCTTTCTGTTTGTATACTGAAACTATATGCAGTTTTTGACGTTTTTTTTGTGAGCATACAGGGGGCAAGGGATGTTGCTTAAAAAGGGAAACTCTCTACGACGTTTGGCGCTGAGTGGCGCTATCGCCTGTAGTCTTGTGTCGTCGTTTTCCGCATCGGCCACCGTCCCGGCGTTGCCGGTGGCATCAGCAGGCATGTCCGTTGCGCAGAGCCGTTCTGAACTGCTGGCCGCGTTGCCGCGCGGCATGGATTTGCACTACCTGTCCACGCTGGCGCCGCTGTATGCGGCGAATCACATGCAGCCGATGTGGCAGGATCGCGAAGCCGTTCAGCAATTTCAGCAGCAGCTGGCCGAGCTGGCGATGTCCGGCGTGCAGCCGCAGTTCACCCAATGGGTGAAGATGTTGACCGATCCGGCGCTCAGTGAAGCGGGCCGCGATGCGGTGCTGTCCGATGCGATGCTGGGCTATTTGCAGTTCGTCTCCGCCATCGGTGCCAACGGCAACAACTGGCTGTACAGCAATATTCCCTACAAGCTTGGCTTGCCGCCCACCGCGGTGATCAACCAATGGCAGCTGGCGGTGCGCCAGGCGCGTACTCTGAGCTACGTGAATTCGCTCGCGCCGCAGCATCCGCAATACGCCAAGATGCATCAGGCGCTGCGCGACATGCTGGCGGATAATCGTCCCTGGCCGCAGGTGGGCAGCGGCCCGAGCCTGCGCCCAGGCCAGATGAGCAATGATATTCCGGCGCTGCGTGAGATCCTGACGCGCACCGGTATGCTCGCCGCCGCGGCGCCGGAAGCGGAGCCGGAACCGGCGGTGGTTTCGGCGAAGATCAATGAGCCCGACGACGGCGGGCTGACGGTAGACGAAGAGAAAAGCCGCGTGACGGTCAGCCCATCGGCAGCGCCGGTGACGGAGCTGACCGCGGAACAGACGCCGCCGCAGATTGGCAGCGTGGTGAGCGATAACCTCTATACCGACGAACTGGTGGAGGGCGTCAAGCGCTTCCAGAAATGGCAAGGGCTGACGGCGGATGGCGTGATCGGCGTGCGCACCCGCGAGTGGCTCAACGTGTCACCGAAAACCCGCGCCGCGCTGCTGGCGCTGAATATCCAGCGCCTGCGGATCCTGCCGGGGCATGTCGGCACCGGCATCATGGTGAACATTCCCAACTACTCGCTGACCTACTACCAGAACGGCAATGAGGTGCTGTCTTCCCGCGTTATCGTCGGGCGGCCGAGCCGCAAGACGCCGCTGATGAGCAGCGCGTTGAACAACGTGGTGGTCAACCCGCCGTGGAACGTGCCGACTACCCTGGTGCGTGAGGACATCGTGCCGAAGGCGATGCGTGACGGTAACTACTTCCAGAAACACGGCTATACCGTGCTGTCGGGCTGGAGCAACGATGCGGAAGTGATCAACCCGGCGATGATCGACTGGAGCATGGTCTCTGCGCGCAACTTCCCGTATCGCGTGCGTCAGGCGCCGGGCGCGACCAACTCGCTGGGGCGCTTCAAGTTCAATATGCCGAGCTCGGACGCCATCTACCTGCACGATACCCCGAACCACAGCCTGTTCCAGAAAGACATCCGCGCGCTCAGCTCCGGCTGCGTGCGGGTGAACAAGGCTTCCGATTTGGCGAATATGCTGCTGCAGGACGCCGGCTGGAACAACAGCCGCGTGTCTTCCACGCTGAAAGAAGGGAATACCACTTATGTGAATATTCGCCAGCGTATTCCCGTAAAACTGTATTATCTGACCGCCTGGGTTTCGGATGACGGCCAACCGCAATTCCGTACAGATATTTACAATTATGATAATACGGTGCGATCGGGCGCACAAATTTTGGCTCAGGCCAAAAAATTAATGCAGTAAATGCAGTAATTATAAATAAATAACGGTCAGAATGTTTGGCTATACCGCAGGCCCTCGTAGCCGGGGGCCTGTAAACCTAGGCGTATCGCGGGTTGACTCAGCATACGCAGGCGGTTATGGTTCGGACAGTGCGCTGCTTTGTGCATTTATTTTGACATTCTTGCCGGGTTTAACAGAGTCATGGACAAAATTGATCATCACCGCCGTAAATGGCTGGCGCTAGGTGGCGCCGCTATGGGCATAGCGCTGCTTCCAGGGCAGGCGTTTGCCAGTATTTCCACCGCTCGACCGCGTATTTTAGTGTTGAATAACCTGAATACCGGTGAATCTATTAAAGCCGAGTTCTTTGACGGCAAAGGTTACAATAAAGAAGAGTTGGTGCGGCTAAATCATCTGTTCCGCGATTATCGCGCCAACAAGGTTAAATCGATCGATCCCCGCTTGTTTGATCACCTCTATCGTCTGCAGGGGCTGCTGGGCACCAGCAAGCCGGTGCAGCTGATCTCTGGATACCGTTCCGTAGACACCAACAACGAACTGCGTGCGCATAGCCGCGGCGTGGCCAAGCACAGCTACCACACCAAAGGCCAGGCGATGGATTTCCACATCGAAGGTATCCAATTGAGCAATATCCGCAAAGCGGCGTTAAAAATGCGCGCCGGTGGTGTAGGATATTACCCACGTAGCAACTTCGTACACATCGATACCGGCCCGGTTCGGACCTGGTAATCGCTGTGCCGTCAGTGAATAACGCCGCCCCTTGCGGAAGCGGCGTTATTGTCATTGGAGCCTTATGAAATACCATCTTATTCCCGTTACCGCCTTTAGCCAGAACTGCAGTCTGATTTGGTGTGAAAACACGCAGCAGGCGGCGTTGGTCGATCCCGGCGGTGAAGCGGAAAAAATCAAAGCGGAAGTCGCGCGGCAGGGGGTGACGGTCACCCAGATTTTGCTGACGCACGGCCATTTGGATCATGTCGGCGCGGCGGCGGAGCTGGCGGACCATTATCAGGTGCCAATCTATGGCCCGGATAAAGAAGACGCGTTTTGGCTGGACGGTTTGCCGGCGCAGAGCCGGATGTTTGGGCTGGAAGAGTGCGCGCCGCTGACGCCGACCCGCTGGCTGTCGGAAGGCGATGAGATGCAGGTGGGCGAGATGACGCTCAAGGTGTTGCATTGCCCTGGGCACACGCCGGGCCACATCGTCTTTATCAATGAGCAGGCGCGTTTGGCGCTGGTGGGCGACGTGCTGTTTAACGGCGGCGTGGGGCGCAGCGACTTCCCGCGCGGTGACCATCAGGCGCTGATCGCCTCTATTCGCACCAAACTGCTGCCGTTGGGCGACGACATGCGCTTTATTCCCGGCCACGGCCCGATGTCGACCTTCGGCCACGAGCGCCAGACCAACCCGTTCCTGCGCGAAGAGCCGGCGGTGTGGTAACGATTATTTCCCGGCAGAAATAATCAAGGGCGCATAGAGCGCCCTTTTTTACGATTTATGACCTGCGTCGATGCCTTTAGAGCACGGCGACGATGGCTTCACACAGCGGCGCCATGTTGTCCGGCGTCATGCCGGCCACGTTCACCCGGCCCGAGTTCACGGCGTAGACGCCGAACTCTTCGCGCAGACGCAGCACCTGTTCTTTGGTCAGGCCGCTGAACGAGAACATGCCGTTCTGTTGGATGATGAAGCTGAAGTCCTGCTGCGCGCCTTTCTCCTGCAGGGTGTTCACGAACAGCTGACGCATGCGGTGAATACGCTGGCGCATGTCGGTCAGTTCCTGCTCCCACATCGCGCGCAGCGCATCGTTGCCCAGAATGGTGGCGACAACCGCCGCGCCGTGTGACGGCGGGTTGGAGTAGTTGGCGCGAATGGCCGCTTTCACCTGGCTGAAGGCGCGATCGGCGGTTTCGGCATCGGCAGCCACAAGGGTGCAAGCGCCGACGCGCTCATTGTACAGGCCGAAGTTTTTCGAGTAGGAGCTGGCAACGATCAGCTCTTGATGTTTGGCGGCGAAAATACGCAGGCCCTGCGCATCTTCTTCCAGACCGTTGGCGAAGCCCTGGTAGGCGAAATCGAACAGCGGCAGCCAGCCATTGGCGACGGAAAGCTCAGCCAGCTGTGCCCACTGTTCCGCCGTTGGATCGATACCGGTCGGGTTATGGCAGCAGCCGTGGAACAGCACCACATCACCGGCCTGCGCCTGTTTCAGGCTGTTCAGCAGGCCGTCAAAGTCCAACGCGTGGTTGGCGGCGTCGTAGTAGGCGTACTCCAGCACTTCCAGGCCCACGGCGCTAAAGACGTTCTTGTGGTTTGGCCAGCTTGGGTTGCTGATCCAGATGCGCTTGGCGCTGGTCTGGTTGGCGATAAAGTCTGCCGCCACGCGCAGGCCGCCGGTGCCGCCGGGCGTCTGTGCGGTACGCGCGCGCCGCGCGGTAACGATCGGGCTCTCTTTGCCGAACAGCAGCTCTTGCGTGCAGCTGGCGAACGCCGGGATGCCTTCAATGCCGAGATAGTTTTTGGTGGTCTCGTTTTCCAGCAGATACTGTTCAGCTTTTTTTACGCTGGTCAGCACCGGCGTTTTGCCAGTTTCGTCTTTATAAACGCCAATCCCTAAATTGATTTTATTCGGGCGGGCGTCGGCGCGGAAAATGTCGGTCAGGCCCAGGATCGGGTCGGCGGGTGCGGCGGTGATTTTTTCAAACATGTCAGGTGCTTCCAAATCTCGGAGTTAAGCAGACAGAAGCATCAGGGTAGCGCCAGTTATCGGCTTTGCCAACCGTTTGCGATAAAAACACCGCGATCTTGTGAACGGGAAGGATTCGACAGAAAAAATGATGGGGAAGGGGAAATCTGCAGGATAAAACGTTACCGGGAGACACAAATAAAAACAGGGCCGAAGCCCTGTTTTTTAACTTAGCCGACGGTAAACCGCCGTTAAGCGAGACAACTTAGAACTGGTACACCAGACCAACGGCTACGATATCGTCGGTAGCGGTGCCGGTTGCTTTGGTGAACTCGTTGTCATCCAGCAGGTTGATTTTGTAATCAACGTAGGTGGACATGTTTTTGTTGAAGTAGTAAGTGGTACCAACAGAAACATATTTAACCAGATCCTGGTCAGAGCTTACGCCTGGGACGTTCAGGTTCTTGCCTTTAGACTGCAGGTAAGACACTTCTGGACGCAGACCGAAGTCGAACTGGTACTGAGCAGTGACTTCGAAGTTCTGAGTTTTGCTCGCGAAGCCACCGCACTTGTCATCGGTAGCTGCACAGCCTGCACCGAAGTTACCGCCGCCGAACGGAGTCATGTTACGGGTTTCTGCGTACATCGCCGCCAGGTAAACGTTGTTGGCATCGTATTTCGCGCCCACGGTCCATGCGTCAGCCTTGTCGCCACGCTCGTTGGAACGCAGTTTCTGGTCGTCGGTACGGTTGGAAGAAGCGTATGCAGCGCCGAAGCTTACGCCTTCGCCGATGTCATAAGTAGAGGAGATACCCCAGCCGTCGCCGTTTTGTTTCTTAACGTTACGACCGTCGTTCTGGTTTTTGCCCTGGTATTGCAGAGCGAAGTTCAGACCGTCAACCAGACCGAAGAAGTTGTTGTTACGATAGGTCGCAACGCCGTTGGTACGGCCGGTCATGAAGTTGTCGGAGTAGGTGTAAGTATCGCCACCGAACTCTGGCAGCATATCGGTCCAGCCTTCCACGTCGTACAGTACGCCGTAGTTACGGCCGTAGTCGAAGGAGCCGTAGTCAGCGAATTTCAGACCGGCGAAGCCCAGACGGGTTTTGGTGCCTTCGGTGCCCTGAGATTCGGCGTGGTTGGACTGAACGTTGTATTCCCACTGGCCGTAACCGGTCAGTTGGTCAGTAATCTGGGTTTCACCTTTGAAGCCGAAACGAACATAGGTCTGATCGCCGTCATTGCCTTTGTCGTCGGAGAAGTAGTGCAGACCGTCAACTTTGCCGTACAGATCCAGCTTGTTGCCGTCTTTGTTGTAGATTTCAGCTGCGTTTGCTGCACCAGCAGCCAACAGAGCCGGGATAACCACTGCAAGAATGTTGCGCTTCATCATTATTACCCTCATTGGTGTTATTCGGACACCTTTGCCACTGCCGCCAATAATTCTTTGGGAACTATTGTTGATAGATTGGTGTCGTCCTGTGTCTGAACGCAGTGTTCCATTCACAGGCGGGTTAATCTAGGACGAAAATGATACCAATGTCCCAATCAGGTTGCAAAAGGAAAGTATGTGTAACCAAATGTAATTTTTCGGGAACTTTGTGATGTGCGTCAATATTAAAAAATGCGAAAGGCCAGCGAGGCTGGCCTTTGTTTTGTAACGAAATCGTTTAAAAAACGTTTGATCGTATGAATTAGAAGCTTGCGTTACGTGGTGTGCGTGGGAACGGGATCACATCGCGCACGTTTTGCACGCCGGTGACATAGGCGATTAAACGTTCAAAACCCAGGCCGAAACCGGAATGCGGCACGGTGCCGTAACGACGCAGATCGCGATACCACCAGTAGTCTTCTTTATTCAGGCCCATCTCTTCCAGACGTTGATCGAGCATGTCGAGGCGTTCTTCACGCTGCGAACCGCCGATGATTTCACCGATGCCCGGCGCCAGCACGTCCATGGCCGCGACGGTTTTACCGTCTTCGTTCATGCGCATATAGAACGCTTTGATGTCTTTCGGGTAGTTCTTCACCACCACCGGCGCCTGGAAGTGTTTCTCCGCCAGATAACGTTCATGTTCGGAAGAGAGATCGATGCCCCAGGAAACCGGGTTTTCGAAGGTTTGGCCAGAGGCCAGCAGGATCTCAATGGCGTCGGTGTAGTCCACCTGGGCGAAATCGGAAGAGACGAAGCGCTCCAGACGAGAGATTGCGTCTTTATCCACGCGTTCGGCGAAGAATTTCAGATCGTCTGCACGTTCATCCAGCACCGCCTGGAACACATACTTCAGCATGCTTTCGGCCAGGCCGGCGACATCGTCCAGCGTCGCGAAGGCCACTTCCGGCTCGATCATCCAGAACTCCGCCAGGTGGCGGCTGGTGTTGGAGTTTTCGGCACGGAAGGTTGGGCCGAAGGTGTATACCTTGGACAGCGCACAGGCGTAAGTTTCGCCGTTCAGCTGGCCGGAAACGGTGAGGAAGGCTTCCTTACCGAAGAAGTCCTGGCTGAAATCGACGGCGCCCTTGTCGGTGCGCGGCAGGTTTTCCAGATCCAGCGTGGACACGCGGAACATTTCGCCGGCGCCTTCGGTGTCGGAGGCGGTGATCAGCGGGGTGGACACCCAGAAATAACCATTTTCATGGAAGAAGCGGTGGATCGCCTGCGCCAGGGTATGACGCACGCGCGCCACGGCGCCGATCAGATTGGTGCGCGGGCGCAGGTGGGCCACTTCGCGCAGGTATTCGATGCTGTGGCGTTTGGCCGCCATTGGGTAAGTATCCGGATCGTCGACCCAGCCGACCACGTTGATCGCGGTGGCCTGCAGCTCAAAGCTCTGGCCTTCGCCCGGTGAGGCGACGACCTTGCCGGTAACTTCAACTGAGCAACCGGTGGTCAGGTGCAGCACTTCATCCTGATAATTCGGCAGAGAATTATTAACGACGGCCTGTAACGGATCAAAGCAGGAACCGTCATAGACGGCCAGGAAGGAGATACCAGCTTTTGAATCTCTCCGGGTACGTACCCAGCCGCGTACGGTGACTTCACTGTCAACCGCAGCACGACCTTGCAGTACGTCGACTACAGGCACTACGCTCATAGATTTCTCTCTTTAATAATTTGGTTTAGAAATAGCTTACAACCCAAGAATATGGGGGTAATGGCTATGTTACTTGCCGCGGTGCAGAGCACAAGCAGAAATCATCGGATTGGCGCAACATTTATCGTGGCTGGCTGAAAAGAGGGCGGTCGGGATAAAACAAAAAAGCCGGCGCCTGAACCGGGCCGGCTTTCTCTCTATATATAGAAGGCTCAGCTGGCTTTCTTCACCAGCGGCAGATCGAAGGCCTTGCGCAGAGCCCTGACGAACGCCTGATCCTGGCAAATGGTTTTGCCGGGGCTGTCGGAGAGCTTGGCCACCGGCTTGCCTTTGCACTCGACCAGCTTGATCACGATATTCAGCGGTTTGACGCCGGGAATATCGCAGGTCAGGCGCGTGCCGATGCCGAAGCCGAGATTGATGCGCTGGTAGAAATGGCGATAGAGCGCCAGCGCTTTTTCCAGATCCAGGTTGTCCGAGAACACCAGCGTTTTGCTCATCGGATCGATGCCCAGCTTTTGATAATGGGCAATGGCCTTTTCACCCCACTCGACGGGATCGCCCGAATCATGGCGCAGCCCCTGATAACGTTCGGCGAACTGCGGGCCGAAGTCGCGCAGGAAGGCATCCATGGTGATACAGTCGGTGAGCGCGATGCCAAGCTGATCCGGGTATTCATCCAACCAGGCTTGCAAGGCGGCGCGCTGGCTGTTGGCCAGCACCGGGCTTATTTGCTGATGCGCCTGGAACCACTCATGCGCCTGAGTGCCGACCGGCGCCAGGCCGAGCTGATGCGCCAGATCGTAATTGCTGGTGCCCGACAGGTACGGGAATTCGGTCTGCAAGGTGCTGACGATGGCCTGTTGCACGCCTTGAGAGAAACGGCGACGGGTGCCGAAGTCCATCAGCTTGAAGCGCGAAAGATCCAGATCGCCCGCCAGCGTCTTGAACTGAGCCAGCTTGGTTTGCAGATGCGCCACCGCCTGTTCCGGCGTCGCCAACGGAGAGCGCCGACGGTGCACCACTTCGCTGATCACCGCCAGCAACGGCACTTCCCACATGATCACTTCACGCCAGGGGCCGGCGATGCGGATTTGCAGCTTGCCGTCGCGGTTGTCTATGGTGACCTGCTGCGGATCGTAGCGGAACGTTCGCAGCCAGCTCAGGTAATCCTGACGGAAGAAGGGCAGACCCGAAAGATAAGCGAATTCGGCGTCGGTCAGCGCCAGCCGGCTCATCAACGCCACCTGCGCGCGGATCTCGTCGGCATATTCGCCCAGCAGTTCGTCGCCGCGGCAGCGGAATTCCGCCGCCACGCTGATCGCGGGATAGCGATGGAACACTGCTTGCTGCATATGAAGCTTATAAGCATCGGTATCAAGCAGTGATGTCAAAATCGGGGAAGCGTATTGAGTCATAGCGCGTTACAGCATCCTCGTCAGGCGCGTGTCCAAATCCGGATAATCATAAAAGTGGGGGTGGAGTATACCCGGATTATCCTGTTATTGAAGCTGCATCACACCATAAATCACCAAAGCGGGTCGAGGATTAAACGTGCCTTTATGGCGGCCTGATAGCGGCGGGGAGGAAAAAAAGCCAGATATGCCTGTAAGGTGAATGACTTAGCCTAATTAGTCATAAAAATTATAATGTTAATTATTTTAAACAGCGAATCAGATATAGCCGGCCTGGGTATGCACGTTGACCCGATCCTTGCCGTTCTTTTTGCAAAAATAGAGCGCTTCGTCCGCCTGTTTGATCGCCGCTTGCAGCGCGGTGAATGCGTTGACCGGCGCAATGCCGCAGCTGGTGGTGAAACGCACTTGCCGTCCATCGGCCAGATTTAGCGTCAGGCGATGAGTGCGGGCGCGCAATTGCTCCATGATGTCCCGCGCGTTGTCCAACGAACAGTTGCCCAGCAGCACCGCGAACTCTTCGCCGCCGTAGCGGCAGAAGATGTCGCTGGCGCGGAACGCGCGTTGCAGCAGGTGGCTGAATGCCACCAGCGCCCGGTCGCCCACGTCGTGGCCATAGCTGTCGTTGAGCTGTTTGAAGTTGTCGATGTCGATCAGGCAAAAGGCTTGCGGGTAGCTGCCGTCGCCCAGCAGCTGACATTCAAGGAAGAATTTACGGCGGTTGTAAATATTGGTGAGCGGATCGAGGAAAGAAGAGGCCTCGAGCTCTTTAATCAGCAGTTGTTTCTCACTTTCCAGCGAGACCTTGTCCAACTGGTATTGCCTGAGCTGCTGAATGGCGTCGCTGATGGCGATCAATTCCTGGCTGTAGAAGGCGTCGTTGCGATCGATATTTATCTCGCCGCGCGACAGCCGCACGATATTGTTGTGGGTCTTGGTCAGCCAGCGGTTGATGCTGGTGCAGAACACCAGCGCCGGCAAAATGAACAGCAACACCACCAGGCCGGCGAGTGCAATCATGCCGTAAATGGTCGTCTGGCTGTCGTAAATCTTGTGACGCGACGCGAGGGTTTCCAGTTCGAAGCTGCGTTGATACAGCGCCTGCGACAGCCCGCTCACATCGTCGACATAGCGCGAAATAAGCGCGGTGGGGTAGGGCTGATGGGTATCGATAGCGGTGTACAGCCCATGGGTAATCTGTTGGAGGCGCTCAGCGGAAACCTGGGCGAGCAATGCATTGACGATGTTGGTGATTTGTCCATCGTCGTAGTTGATCTTCATGAAGATCAATCGGGTGCTCAGCGCGTTCAGTACGCCGGTCAGCTGAATGGACTTCAGGTAGGCGTCTTTGCGAATGAGCGGTCTGACGTTGACGTCGATAATCTGATCGCTCAATTCCGTCAGTGACATATTCAGCCGGTTATTAAGGCGGATGGCCTCGAGAAACATAAAAGAGTCGGTATCCACCATCCGGGTATCGTAGGTGTAGCGGTAATAGCTCTTACTGGTTTGCGAGATGTAATAGGCGCTGTTGATGTTGAACAGATTGGCGTTGGTGTTATTGACCTGCGAAAGCTGCAGGTTGTCATTATCCAGCAGCTGTTCCATCAGGCTGATCATCGACAGCGCGGCGATTTTTTGCCGAACCCCGAGCTGTCTGGCGACCTCATCGTCCAGATGTTCGCGGATGCGGGTAATTCTTTCGCGCGCCGCCCGATCGGCGGCCAAACATTGTGCTCGGGTGATTTGCGGATCGATCAGGCTCAAGCGTTTGAGGCGGTGCGCCTGCAAGGCAGCCTGAAAGGCTTCGGAGATTTCTTTGGCGCGATCAATTTTGTACAGATTGAGTTGGTTATCGCGGTAGTCGGTATGGGCTTCGAGCAGCTCATCGACGATGAACAGAGAGAAGGAAGTCATCAGGCACAGGGTAAAAAAATAGATTGCGTATTTAATTTTCATAGTGCGAGTCATCCTGATCCTGATGCCGCAATTATACCACCATGCCGCCTGCGTCGCCTCAACTATGCCGGCGCCCTCCGGTGGCGGTTTTTTAGCATTAAATGCTGATTTTTATTTAGCCATTGGTCACCTGCGCTATCGCCTGGCGGGCGATTTATGATTTGCCTCTGATTTCTCTCTCGTGGTCGCCCGGCGGCTCTGGGCTTTTCGGCCAGCTGTGATACAGTTTATTCACAATTCAGGCCCACCGCGCGCCGCAGGGGAACACTCCGGCTGCGGTACGAAGCAGAAGAGCGGCCTGGCACCTATAACTCACCGAGACGTTTAAGGGTTTTTATGACACAACAGCCACAGGCAAAATACCGCCACGATTATCGCGCGCCCGATTACACCACGACCGATATCGATTTGGACTTCAGTCTGGACGCGGAAACCACGCGCGTGACCGCCGTCAGTAAAATAAAACGTCAGGGCGCGGCCGGCGCACCGTTGGTGCTGGATGGCGAAGATCTGACGCTGGTGAGCATTCAGGTGGACGGCCAACCGTGGAGCGCCTACCGCCAGCAGGATAACCAACTGATCATCGAAGCGTTGCCGGCACAATTCACTCTTACCATCGTCAACGACATTCACCCGGCGAAAAACACCGCGCTGGAAGGGCTGTACCTGTCCGGCGATGCGCTGTGCACGCAATGCGAAGCCGAAGGTTTCCACCACATTACCTATTATCAGGATCGCCCGGACGTGCTGGCGCGCTTTACCACCCGCATCGAGGCCGACAAGGCGCGCTATCCGTTCCTGCTGTCGAACGGCAACCGCATCGGCCAGGGCGAATTGGCCGATGGCCGCCACTGGGTGCAATGGCAGGATCCGTTCCCGAAACCTTGCTACCTGTTCGCGCTGGTGGCGGGAGACTTCGACGTGCTGCGCGACAGCTTCACCACCCGTTCCGGCCGTAAGGTCGCGCTGGAGCTGTTCGTCGATCGCGGCAACCTGGATCGCGCCGACTGGGCGATGACGTCGCTGAAGAACTCGATGAAGTGGGACGAGACCCGCTTCGGCCTGGAATACGATCTCGACATTTATATGATTGTGGCGGTCGATTTCTTCAATATGGGCGCGATGGAGAACAAAGGGTTAAACATCTTTAACTCCAAATACGTGCTGGCGAAGGCGGAAACCGCCACCGACAAGGATTACCTGAACATTGAAGCGGTGATCGGCCACGAATACTTCCACAACTGGACCGGTAACCGCGTAACCTGCCGCGACTGGTTCCAGCTCAGCCTGAAAGAGGGGCTGACGGTGTTCCGCGACCAGGAGTTCAGTTCCGATCTGGGATCGCGTTCGGTCAACCGCATCGACAACGTGCGCGTGATGCGCGGCGCGCAGTTCGCCGAAGACGCCAGCCCGATGGCACACGCCATCCGCCCGGACAAAGTGATCGAGATGAACAACTTCTACACCCTGACGGTGTATGAAAAGGGTTCCGAAGTGATCCGCATGATGCACACCTTGCTGGGGGAGGAGAACTTCCAGAAAGGGATGCAGCTCTATTTCGAACGCCACGACGGCAGCGCCGCCACCTGCGACGATTTCGTGCAGGCGATGGAGGACGCGTCCAACGTCGATCTGTCGCGCTTCCGCCGTTGGTATAGCCAGTCCGGCACGCCGCTGTTGACGGTTCGCGACGATTACGACGCGGAAACCCAGCAGTATCGTCTGCATGTCAGCCAGCAAACCGCGCCGACCGCCGATCAGCCGGAGAAATTGCCGCTGCATATCCCGCTGGATATCGAACTGTACGACAGCGAAGGCAACGTCATTCCATTGCAAAAGGGCGGCCTGCCGGTCAATAACGTGCTGAACGTCACCGAAGCGGAGCAAACCTTCGTGTTCGACGGCGTGGCGCATAAGCCGGTGCCGTCGCTGCTGCGCGAATTCTCCGCGCCGGTGAAGCTGGACTATCCGTACAGCGATCAGCAGCTGACCTTCCTGATGCAGCACGCGCGCAATGAATTTGCGCGTTGGGATGCGGCGCAGAGCCTGCTGGCGACCTATATCAAGCTGAACGTGGCGCGGCACCAGCAGAAGCAGCCGCTGTCGCTGCCGCTGCACGTGGCCGATGCGTTCCGCGCAGTGCTGTTGGACGAAAAACTGGATCCGGCGCTGGCGGCGCAGATCCTGACGTTGCCGTCGGAGAACGAAATCGCCGAGCTGTTCGCCACCATCGATCCGGAAGCGATCGCCGCGGTGCATGAAGCGATCGTTCGCTGCCTGGCGCGGGAGCTGGCCGATGAGTGGCTGGCGGTATATCACGCCAACAAGACCGACGGCTACCGCGTGGAGCACGCCGAGATCGCCAAGCGCGCCTTGCGTAATGTGTGCCTGGGCTATCTGGCGTTCGGCGAAGATGTGGCGCTGGCGGATCAGCTGGTGAGCGAACAGTATCGCCAGGCGGACAACATGACCGACTCGCTGGCGGCGCTGTCTGCTGCGGTCGCGGCCCAGCTGCCGTGCCGCGATGCGCTGCTGGCGGCGTTCGACGAACGCTGGCATCAGGATGGCCTGGTGATGGATAAATGGTTCGTGCTGCAGGGCAGCAGCCCGGCGGCAGACGTGCTGAGCAAGGTGCGCGCGCTGCTGCAACACCGTTCGTTCAGCCTGAGCAACCCGAACCGCACCCGTTCGCTGATCGGCGGCTTCGCTTCCGGCAACCCGGCGGCGTTCCATGCCGCGGACGGCAGCGGCTATCAGTTCCTGGCGGAGATCCTCAGCGATCTCAACCAGCGCAACCCGCAGATCGCCGCGCGCCTGATTGAACCGCTGATTCGCCTGAAGCGTTACGACGCGGGCCGCCAGGCGCTGATGCGCAAGGCGCTGGAACAGCTGAAAGGATTGGAAAACCTGTCCGGCGATCTGTACGAGAAGATCAGCAAGGCGCTCGACGCCTGATCTTTTCGCGTTGGATAGATCAAGGGACGGCCTGCGCCGTCCCTTTTTTCATCCCTTCAATTCGCCGCCCGACGGCCGCTGGCCGCTGTGGCCGGCGGTGATAACACCCGCTCCAGCACTTCGGCCTCCAGTTCCGCTAGCCGGGCCGAGCCTTTGCGGCGCGGCCGCGGCAGATCGAGAGTCAGATCCAGCCCGATGCGGCCCTCTTCAATCAGGATCACCCGATCCGCCAGCGCGATGGCTTCGCTGACGTCGTGCGTGACCAGCAGTATGGTAAAACCGTGCTGTTGCCACAGCGTTTCTATCAGCCCCTGCATCTCGATGCGCGTCAGGGCATCCAACGCCCCGAGCGGTTCGTCCAGCAGCAGCAGGCGAGGGCGGTGGATCAGCGCGCGCGCCAGGGCGACCCGCTGCTTTTGCCCGCCGGACAGCGCCGCCGGCCAGTCGCGGGCGCGATCCGCCAAACCGACCGCGTCCAGCGCCTGCAGCGCCGCGTCGCGCCACTGGCCGCGCAGCCCCAGGCCCACGTTGTCGATCACCGTTTTCCACGGCAGCAGGCGCGCATCCTGAAACATCAGCCGGGTATCCTCTTTAGCGGCGGCAAGTGGCGCGTTGCCGCTGAGCAGCGCGCCGCTGCTGGGCTGTTCCAGGCCGGCCAACAGGCGCAGCAGGGTGCTCTTGCCGCAGCCGCTGCGGCCGACCACCGCCACGAACTGCCCGGCGGAAATGCGCAGCTGAATATTGTCCAGCACGGTGCGGTTGCCGTAACCTTTGCCGATGGACTCCAGCGTCACCGGCGTGCCTTGCGCAAGGCGAGCGGGAAGGGTCATAGCGCTTCTCCCTGTTTCAGTTGATAGGCCGGATGCCAGCGCAACCAAACGCGCTCCAGCAGTTGCGCGCCCACGTCCGCCAGCTTGCCGAGCAGGGCGTACAGCACGATCGCCACCACCACCACGTCGGTTTGCAGAAATTCACGCGCGTTCATCGCCAGGTAGCCGATGCCCGAATTGGCCGAGATGGTTTCGGCGACGATCAGCGTCAGCCACATGAAGCCGAGAGCGAAACGCACGCCGACCATAATCGACGGCAGCGCGCCCGGCAGTACCACCTGTGTAAACAGGCGGAAACCGCTTAAGCCGTAGCTGCGGGCCATCTCCAACAGGCCGCGATCGATGTTTTTGATGCCGTGATAAGTATTGAGATAAATCGGGAACAGCGTACCGAGCGCCACCAGAAAGATCTTGGCGGATTCATCGATGCCGAACCACAGGATCACCAGCGGGATCAGCGCCAGGTGCGGCACGTTGCGGATCATTTGCACCGAGCTGTCCAGCAGGCGTTCGCCCCAGCGCGACAGCCCGGTAATAAAGCCGAGGATCAGCCCGATGCTGCCGCCGATGGCAAAGCCGATCAGCGCGCGCTGGCTGCTGATGCTCAGGTGCTGCCACAGTTCGCCGCTTTGGCTCAGGCTCCAGAAGGCGGCCAGCACCGCGCTCGGCGCCGGCAAAATGCGGTTGGACAGCCAGCCGGTTTCTACGGCGATCTGCCAGAGGATCACCAGCGCCAGTGGCAGCGCCCAGGGGGCCAGCCGATACAGGATGCGTTGCGCGTTCTTTGCCATCGGGGCGCTCCTCAGCTCTGCGACACTTTTTGCGGAACATAAATGTTGGCCACCACTTCGCCCTGCGGGCGCACCGGCTGAAGGCGCGCGGGCGTTTCCTCCTGCGCCAGATCGAGGTGCGGGAGCAGCAGTTCGCCGACGCGGTAGGCCTCTTCCAGATGCGGATAGCCGGAGAGAATAAAGGTGTCGATGCCCAGATCGGCATATTCCTGCATGCGCGCCGCGACCGTCGGGCCATCGCCCACCAGCGCGGTGCCGGCGCCGCCGCGCACCAGGCCGATGCCGGCCCACAGGTTCGGGCTGATCTCCAGGTTGTCCTTCTTGCCGCCGTGCAGCGCCGCCATGCGCCGTTGGCCGACGGAGTCGAAGCGCGCAAAGGCCTGCTGCGCGTCGGCGATGGTTTCCTCATCGAGATGTGCGATCAGCCGATCGGCGGCGCGCCAGGCCTCTTCGGTGGTTTCCCGCACGATGACATGCAGGCGGATACCGAAGCGTACCTGGCGGCCTTTCGCCGCCGCTTTGGCGCGCACCTCTTCGATTTTCTCTTTAACCTGCGCCGGCGGCTCTCCCCAGGTGAGATACATTTCTACCTGTTCGGCGGCCAGATCCTGCGCGGCGGCGGAGGATCCGCCGAAATAGAGCGGCGGGCGCGGCTGCTGCACCGGCGGGAACAGCAGTTTGGCGCCTTTCACCTGAATGTGCTTGCCGTCGAAATCGACGGTTTCGCCTTCCAGCACCCGGCGCCAAATGTGGGTGAACTCGGTTGAGGCTTCGTAGCGCTCTTCATGATTGAGATGCAACCCCTCCGCCGCCAGCTCTTCCGGATCGCCGCCGGTGACCAGATTGAACAACGCGCGCCCGTTGGACAGGCGATCCAGCGTTGCCGCCTGGCGCGCCGCCAGCGTAGGGGAGATGATGCCCGGCCGCAGCGCGACCAAAAATTTCAGCCGCTGGGTGACCGGGATCAGCGAGGCGGCCACCAGCCAGGAGTCTTCGCACGAGCGGCCGGTGGGGATCAATACGCCGCCGAATCCCAGCCGATCCGCCGCCTGGGCGATCTGCTGCAAGTAACCGTGATCGACGCTGCGCGCCCCCTGTGCGCTGCCGAGATAGTGGCCGTCGCCGTGGGTGGGTAAAAACCAGAAAACGTTCAGGCTCATCGTCAGTGTTCTCCCATTGTTTATTGCGCGCTTGGGCGCCAGATGCGTTGCGAGATGTCGACCTTCACCGGCACCAGCCGGTTGGCGTAAAACAGGTCGGCGGTTTGCTGCTGCGCGGCGATCGTCTGCGCATCGAGCGGTGTGATGGCGGTCGGCGGGCGGTGATCCAGATAGCTGGCGATCACCGGTTCGGGCAGCCCCATGGCGTTGGCCAGCAGGGTCACGCTTTGCGCCCGGTCGCTGCGGGTGAGCGCATCGGCCTGGGTCAGCACGGTCAGAACCTGGCTGATAAAGCTGCCATTGGCTTCGGCGTAGGGGCGCGCCGCCAGATAGAAGGAACCGGTCTGGTTCAGATCGGTGCCGTCGCCGAGCACCCGTACGCCGCCCTGCAGCAGCGCGGCGGAATAATAAGGATCCCAGATGGCCCAGGCATCGACGTTGCCCTGCTGGAAGGCGGCGCGCGCATCGGCGGGGGTCAGATAGGCGGGCTGGATATCCGTAAATTTCAGGCCGGCCTTTTGCAGCGATCGCAACAGCAGGTTGTGCGAGCTGGATCCTTTCTGGAAAGCGACCTTATGGCCTTTCAGATCGGCGACGGTTTTGATCGGGCTATTTTCCGGCACCAGGATCACCTCCGCCTTCGGTTTGGGCGGCTCGACGCCGACATACAGCAGGTCCGCGCCGGCGGCCTGCGCGAAGATCGGCGGAATATCGCCGGTGCTGCCCAGATCGATGCTGCCGACGTTCAAGGCCTCGAGCATTTGCGGGCCGGCGGGAAACTCGATCCAGCTGATGCGGGTGGCGGGGAAACGTTCCTCCAGCAGCCGGTGGCTCTTCGCCAGCACCAGGCTGACCGATCCTTTTTGGTAGCCGATGCGGAACTGCGCCGGATCCTGCGCGGCGGCGGCAGTGGCCCAAACCAACGACAGCAGGCCGGTGAGGGTAGCGGCGCTGAGCCAGCGCCGTAAAGCGATGCGTTCTTTCATTCAGGCTCTCCTTTTCCAGGCCTTTCAGGCGGTCTGACGTGCCGCCAGCGGCGAGGCGACGCGCAGCGCGGGCGGTTTGCGGCGGCCAAGCGCCAGATAGAAACTGGCCAGCGCCTCTTCCAGCCGGGCGGCGACGGCGTCGGTGAGCGTGGCGCCTTCGCCGGTCAGTTGGATCTGGCTGTCGTCGGCGAATACGCCGTGCAGCACTTCCTGCGCTTTCAGCGCTGCCAGCACCGGTTTGAGCGCATAGTCCACCGCCAGCATGTGGCCGACAGAACCGCCGGTCGCCAGCGGCAGCACCACCTTATGATCCAGAGCTCGTTCCGGCAGCAGATCCAGCAAGGTCTTCAGCGCACCGGAAAACGACGCTTTATAAACCGGCGTGGAAATCAGCAGGCCGTCGGCCTGCGCCAGCTGGTCGGCAAACGCCTTGATCGCCGGGCTGTTGAAGTTGGCATACAGCAGGTCTTCGGCATCGAAGTCGTGCAGGGTATAAGCCGTCACTTCCACCCCTTGCTGCCGCAGCCAGTTCTGGCTCAGCGCGAGCAGTGCGGCGGAACGTGATGGGATGCGTGGGCTGCCGGCCAGTGATATAACGCGCATTGCCACTCCTTATAACTAAAAGTTAGGTTTAATTAGAAAATCAATGAGAAGTGTTTTAAACCTACCAGCAACCGGGCGCGTTTTTTAAATCTCATTTTTTGATTTGGATATGCGCAAAAGCGGATTGGCGCCGATTTGGCGGTGAAGCGGGAAAACGATTGCGTAAAAACCGCTTTTTTTGCCTTTAATCAATTCCAATTAGGCGGGGGATACCGGATAATACGCCCCCGGTTTGCAACCGGGAAATCAGGAGAGTCCATGTACTACCCCCTCATCAGGAAAGCGTTGTTCCAGCTCGATCCCGAGCGCGCGCACGAAGTGACCTTTCGTCAGCTCAGCCGTATTACCGGCACCCCATTAGCGTTTCTTGTCCGTCAGTCCGTGCCGACCAAACCGGTCAGCTGCATGGGGCTGTCGTTTAAAAACCCGTTGGGATTGGCCGCCGGTCTGGATAAAAACGGCGAATGCATCGATGCGTTCGGCGCGATGGGCTTCGGCCATGTGGAAGTCGGCACCGTGACGCCGCGCCCGCAGCCGGGCAACGACAAGCCGCGCTTGTTCCGCGTGATTGAGGCGGAAGGCCTGATCAACCGCATGGGGTTCAATAACCATGGCGTGGACAATCTGGTTGAAAACGTTAAGAAATCCCATTTCGGCGGCATTCTTGGGATCAATATCGGCAAGAATAAAGACACCCCGGTCGAACAGGGTAAAGACGATTATTTGATCTGCATGGATAAAGTTTATCCGTATGCCGGTTATATCGCGATTAACATCTCTTCACCGAATACCCCGGGGTTACGATCCTTACAGTATGGCGAAGCGCTGGACGATCTTTTGGCTGCGATTAAAAATAAGCAGCAGGAATTACATGCGCGCCATCACAAATATGTGCCGGTGGCGGTAAAGATCGCGCCGGATCTTTCAGAAGACGAATTGATCCAAATTGCCGATAGCCTGGTGCGGCATAATATCGATGGCGTGATCGCCACCAATACCACCTTGGATCGAAAATTGATCCAGGGGTTAAATTACTGCGAACAAGCAGGCGGATTAAGTGGGCGTCCGTTGCAATCGCGCAGCACGGAAGTGATCCGTCGTCTTTCCACCGAACTGCAAGGGCGCCTGCCGATTATCGGCGTGGGCGGCATCGATTCGCTGACGGCGGCGCGCGAAAAAATGGAGGCCGGCGCGAGCCTGCTGCAAATTTATTCCGGATTTATCTATCACGGCCCGCGTTTGATTAAAGATATCGTTACCCATATCTAATATTTTTCCTCTCATTTTATTCCGGGGGTTTATTTCTGCCCCCGGCTCGTCTATATTTTGTTCGTTAGCATAAATATCGTTCGCGGAATTATCCGATGTTTAAGCTATTTTATCGGTGATAAAATCGCCTTTTAGGGTGAGTGCGGCGTTGGCATAGGCAGCGAGAAGGATACGAAATGAAGATAAAACCTGACGATAATTGGCGTTGGTATTTTGATGCCGAACACGATCGGCTAATGCTGGATTTAGCTAATGGTATGATCTTCCGTTCACGTTTCCCGGCCAAAATGTTAACGCCGGACGCCTTCGATGAATGCGCTTTTTGCGTGGATGACGCCGCCCTTTATTTCACCTATGAAGAACAGTGCAAGCAGATCAAACTCAGCCATGAGCAGCGCGCCGAGCTGGTGTTGAATGCGCTGGTCGCCTACCGCTTCCTGAAACCGCTGATGCCGAAGAGCTGGCATTTCTCGCAGCAGCATTACCCGCTGCAGCCGAAAAACGGCGAGCTGGCGGCGGTGAAGGTGATGGAAAGCGGCGTGGAAGCGCGCTTGCTGGTGGTGGAGGCCGGGGATAACGCCAGCCTGTGCCTGCTGGCGCAAAATCAACTGACGGTCGCCGGCCGCACCATGGTATTGGGCGACGCCATCAAGGTGATGCACGATCGGCTGAAACCCTGCGCGCAGGATGAAAGCGCCGCCCCGGCTTACGACAGGGCGGTATAAGGCGGATTACGCCAACGTCAAATCACTTTTTGGGATACAGCTGCAGCACAGGATGGTGCCGTTGTCGCCCAGCGCGCTTTTCTTCAGCGGCGCGACCTCACCGCTCAACAACGTAATGCGGCAGCTGCCGCAAATCCCGGCGCGGCAGGAGTAAGGCACGCGAATGCCTTGCTGTTCCAGCTGTTCGAGCAGGATCTGCTGGTTGTTGCCGGTAAACACCTTTCCTTCATATTCGATAGTGACGCTGTGCTCGCTGTCTTGCGGCGCCTGCACGCTCTCCACCACTTTGCCGGCGCCATAAGGGCGCGGCGGCTTGGTCGACAGCACTTCCACCGTATCGCCCACGCGGATGATGCCGCTGCTGCGCGCGATCATGTTCTGGCCGAAATCGATATCGCCGTTGTCGGCGGAGCGGAATTTTTGCAGCGTACTCAGCGGTTCGCCGCTCGGGTGCTTGCGGCCGCGCTCGGTGCTGACGGTGGTGAGCACGCAGCGGCTGCAGGGTTTCACCAGATCGAACATCACGTCGCCGACGCGGATCACCTGCCAACCGTCCTCGGCCCAGGCGGCTGCGCCGCTCACCACCAGATTGGGGCGGAACTGCTCCAGCTTGATGCTGCCGGGGCAACGCCGCTGCAGATCGTTGAACGAAGCCTGGTTAATCAGCAGATAAGGGTAGCCGTCGGCAAAGGTCAGCGGGATTTCGGGGTGTTTTTTCACCCGTCGGGTCAACTCCGGCCCCAGCCAGCGCAGTTCAACGTCGCGCTGGAAATAGCCGCTCAGCCAGCGGTTGATCTCATCCGGCGCGATCAGCGCGGTGAAATGGTTGCCCCACACCTCGGTCGGCTGCGGCGCGGCGGCGAAGTCGCTGAAGCGAATGGCGGCGCTTTCGCCGTCCGGCGCGCTCAGGAATAGCCCGTCCGGCAGCAGCGCCGGCGTGAACAGCACCATCTGCGGGTATTGGCGCGCGGTAATAAAGGTGCCATCCGGCTCGGTGATCATAAAGTTGCGGTCGAAGGCCAGACCGCTGCTGCCGACCTGGGCGTAAGAAAGCTGCAGACCGCGCAGTGATTTAACCGGATGGACGTAGAGTCTGGAAAGCGTGATCACCCTCATCTCCGTGCGATTATTAAATAGAAGGGAGCAACTTTATGACAAGCGGTGCGGATTAGCTATAATGCGCAACAATTTTCTTTTTGGTGATAAGCACGATATGAACTCTCTGTTTGCCAGCACGGCGCGTGGATTGGAAGAACTGTTAAAAAGCGAGCTGGAAGCGCTTGGCGCTCACGACTGCAAAGTGGTGCAGGGTGGAGTACATTTTCAGGGTGACGATCGTCTTCTGTACCAAAGCCTGCTGTGGAGCCGCCTGGCTTCGCGCATTCTGTTGCCACTGAACGAATTCCGCGTGCACAGCGATCTGGATCTGTACCTCGGGGTGCAGGCGATCGACTGGCCGAGCATTTTTGGCGTGGATAAAACCTTTGCCGTGCATTTCAGCGGCGTGAACGAAGAGATCCGCAACAGCCAGTATGGCGCGCTGAAGGTGAAAGACGCCATCGTCGACAGCTTCACCCGCAAACTCGACCAACGCCCGACGGTCGCCAAGCAGCAGCCGGATATTCGCGTTAACGTCTTCCTGCAACGCGATATGGCCAGCGTGGCCCTCGATCTGAGCGGTGAAGGCCTGCATCAGCGCGGCTACCGCGATCTCACCGGCCAGGCGCCGCTGAAGGAAAACCTGGCGGCCGCCATCGTGCTGCGTTCCGGCTGGCAGCCGGGCACGCCGATGCTCGATCCGATGTGCGGCTCCGGCACGCTGTTGATCGAAGCGGCGATGATCGCCGCCGATCGCGCGCCTGGCCTGCACCGCCAGCACTGGGGCTTCAGCGCCTGGAATGGCCACAACGCCGAACTGTGGCGTGAAGTCACCGCCGAAGCGCAGGTGCGCGCGCGCCGGGGCCTGCAGGAAACCGCCTCTCGCTTCTTCGGTTCCGATATCGATCGCCGGGTGATTGAGATGGCGCGCGGCAACGCCCGCCGCGCCGGCGTCGCCGAGCTGATCACTTTCAACGTCGGCGACGTGGCGCGCTTGACCAATCCGCTGCCGGAAGGCCCGCACGGCACCGTGATCAGCAATCCGCCGTACGGTGAGCGTCTGGAAAGCGAACCGGCGCTGATCGCGCTGCACAACATGCTGGGCCGCGTGATGAAAAGCGCCTTCGGCGGTTGGCAACTGTCGCTGTTCAGCGCCTCGCCGGAGCTGTTGAGCTGCCTGCAGCTGCGCGCCGAGCGCCAGTTCAAGGCGAAGAACGGCCCGCTGGAGTGCGTGCAGAAAAACTATCAGCTGGCGGCGAACCCGGCCGGCGCCACTACCGGCGGCGTGCAGGTGGCGGAAGATTTCGCCAACCGTCTGCGCAAAAACTTGAAGAAGCTCGACAAGTGGGCGAAACAGCAGGGCATTGAATGCTACCGCCTGTACGATGCCGATCTGCCAGAATACAACGTCGCGGTGGATCGTTACGGCAGCAAGGTGGTGGTGCAGGAGTATGCGCCGCCGAAAACCGTCGATGCGCAGAAAGCGCGTCAACGCCTGTTCGATGTGATCAACGCGACGCTGGCGGTGCTGGAATTGCCATCGAATCAGCTGATCCTGAAAACGCGCGAGCGGCAGAAGGGCAAGAATCAGTACGAGAAGCTGGCGCAGAAGGGCGAGTTCCTGCTGGTGGAAGAGTATAACGCCAAGCTGTGGGTTAACCTGACCGACTATCTCGATACCGGCCTGTTCCTCGATCACCGTATTGCGCGCCGCATGCTGGGCGAGATGAGCGGCGGCAAGGACTTCCTCAACCTGTTTGCCTATACCGGCACCGCCAGCGTGCACGCCGGGTTGGGCGGCGCGCGCAGCACCACCACGGTGGACATGTCGCGTACCTACCTGGAATGGGCGGAGAAGAACCTGCGCGCCAACGGCCTGACCGGCCGTCAGCATCGGCTGATCCAGGCCGACTGCCTGTCGTGGCTGAGCAACGCCAACGAACAGTTCGACGTGATCTTCATCGATCCGCCGACGTTCTCCAACTCCAAGCGGATGGAGAACACTTTTGACGTGCAGCGCGATCATCTGGCGCTGATGAAAGATTTGAAACGGTTGCTGCGCCGCAACGGGACCATCATGTTCTCGAACAACAAGCGCGGTTTCCAAATGGATATGGCAGGGCTGAGCGCGCTGGGCCTGGAGGCGAAAGAGATCACCGCCAAGACGCTGTCGCAGGACTTTGCCCGTAACCGTCAGATCCACAACTGCTGGCTGGTGACTCACGCCGGCGAAGGAAAATAATTACTATGTCGTTAATCAGCATGTCCGGCGCCTGGCTCTCTTTCAGCGATGCGCCGCTTTTAGACAACACCGAAATTCATATCGAAGACAACGAGCGCGTGTGTCTGGTCGGGCGCAACGGCGCCGGCAAATCCACGCTGCTGAAGATCCTCGGCAAAGAGATCCCGCTGGACGACGGCCGGGTGATCTACGAGCAGGATCTGATCGTGGCGCGCCTGCAACAGGATCCGCCGCGCAATATCGGCGGCAGCGTGTTCGACTTCGTGGCCGAAGGCGTCGCGGAGCAGGCGGAACACCTGAAGGCGTACCATGCGATTTCCCATCTGGTGGAGAGCGACCCTAGCGAGAAAAATCTGGCGCGCATGGCGCAAATCATGGAGATCCTCGATCACCAGGGGCTGTGGCAGCTCGACAGCCGCATCAGCGAAGTGCTGCTGCAGCTGGGGCTGAACGGCGACGCCGAGCTTTCCTCGCTGTCGGGCGGCTGGCTGCGTAAAGCGGCTCTGGGCCGCGCGCTGGTGAGCTCGCCGCGCGTGCTGTTGCTCGACGAACCGACCAACCACCTGGATATCGAAACCATCGACTGGCTGGAAGGCTTCCTGAAAGAGTTCGACGGCAGCATCGTCTTCATCTCGCACGACCGTTCGTTTATCCGCAACATGGCGACGCGCATCGTCGATCTGGATCGCGGCAAGCTGGTTTCCTGGCCGGGCAATTACGATCTGTATCTGCAGAGCAAAGAAGAAGCGCTGCGGGTGGAAGAGCTGCAAAACGCCGAGTTCGATCGCAAGCTGGCGCAGGAAGAGGTCTGGATCCGTCAGGGCATCAAGGCGCGCCGTACCCGTAACGAAGGCCGCGTGCGTGCGCTGAAGGCGCTGCGCGTCGAGCGTTCGCAGCGCCGCGAAGTGATGGGCACCGCCAAGATGCAGGTGGAAGAGGCGACCCGCTCCGGCAAAATCGTGTTCGAGCTGGAAAACGTCAATTATCAGGTGGGCGAAAAAGTGCTGGTGCGCGATTTTTCCGCCCAGGTACAGCGCGGCGACAAGATTGCGCTGGTGGGGCCGAACGGCTGCGGCAAAACCACGCTGCTGAAACTGATGCTCGGTCAGCTGAA
The DNA here is from genome assembly GCF_029962605.1 of Serratia sarumanii. Taxonomy (NCBI): domain Bacteria; kingdom Pseudomonadati; phylum Pseudomonadota; class Gammaproteobacteria; order Enterobacterales; family Yersiniaceae; genus Serratia; species Serratia sarumanii. The sequence continues at coordinate 1,796,435 of NZ_CP124750.1, forward strand.
AGCCGACAGCGGCCGCGTGCACTGCGGCACCAAGCTGGAAGTGGCCTATTTCGATCAGCACCGCGCGGATCTCGATCCGGAGCGCACGGTGATGGACAACCTGGCGGAAGGCAAACAGGAAGTGATGGTCAACGGTCGTCCTCGTCACGTCTTGGGCTACCTGCAGGACTTCCTGTTCCACCCGAAACGCGCGATGACGCCGGTGAAGGCGCTGTCGGGCGGTGAACGTAACCGCCTGCTGTTGGCTAAGCTGTTTCTGAAACCGAGCAATCTGCTGATCCTCGATGAACCAACCAACGATCTCGACGTCGAAACGCTGGAGCTGCTGGAAGAGCTGATCGACGGCTATCAGGGCACCGTGCTGCTGGTCAGCCACGATCGTCAGTTCGTCGACAACTCGGTGACCGAGTGTTGGATCTTTGAAGGCAACGGCGTGATCAACGCTTTCGTCGGCGGTTACTACGATGCGCATCATCAGCGCGCTACGGCGAAACCGATTCGTCAGGCGGCGCCGAGCACGAGCAAACCGGCGGCGGAGAAAAAGGCCGAGCAGCCGAAGAAAGCGGCGGCCAAGCTGAGTTACAACCTGCTGCGCGAACTGGAACAGTTGCCGCAGCGGCTCGAACAGCTGGAGGCGGAAATCGAAGCGCTGCAGGCGCAGATGAGCGATGCCGACTTCTTCACGCGGCCGCACAGCGAAACGCAACAAGTGCTGACGGCGCTGGCTAACGCCGAGCAGGCGCTCGAGCAGGCCTTCGCCCGCTGGGAAGAGCTGGAAGCGATGAAAAACGGCTGACCGTTGCGATACCGCCCGCGCGCTGCTGCGGGCGGTATCGACGTGCCGGTGAGCAACGTTATTTAGGAGGAATATGGTGTGTTCCCACAACAATCATCAGCAGCATAGTCATTCCGCACCTTCGGCGGAGCACCAGGATAACCTGATGCTGTGCCCGCAGTGCGACATGCTGGTGGCGCTGCCGCCGCTGGCCTATGGCAGCAAAGCGGTCTGCCCGCGCTGCAAAACCACGCTCAGCGCCCGCTGGGACGAGCCGCGCAAGCGGCCGATCGGTTACGCCCTCAGCGCCCTGTTCATGCTGGTGCTGGCCAACATTTTCCCGTTTATCAACATGCGCGTCGCCGGCATCGGCAATGAAATCCGGCTGATTCAAATTCCGGAAGTCATGGTGGCGGAAGACTACGCCAGCATGGCCACGCTGTTTATGGTGTTCGTGCAGCTGATCCCGGCGTTTTGCATGGTGGCGATCATTCTGCTGTGTGCCAAAGTGCGTTTGCCGCTGGGGCTGAAAGAGTGGATGGCCCGGGTGCTGTTCCAGTTCAAGACCTGGTGCATGGTGGAAATTTTCCTCGCCGGGGTGCTGGTCAGCTTCGTCAAGCTGATGGCCTACGGCGATATCGGCATCGGCAGCAGCTTCGTGCCTTATTGCCTGTTCTGCCTGCTGCAGGTGCGCGCCTTCCAGTGCGTGGATCGGCGCTGGCTGTGGCAGGACATCGAACCGGCGCCGCGCCTCGATCGCCCGCTGACGGTGGGGCGCACCGGCATGCGGCAGGGCGTGCGCTCTTGCGCCTGCTGCACGGCGATCCTGCCGGCCAATCAGGTGCGCTGCCCGCGCTGCCACACCAACGGCTACGTGCGTCGCCGCCACAGCCTGCAGTGGACGCTGGCGCTGCTGGTGACCTCCGTCATGCTGTACATTCCGGCCAACCTTATGCCGATCATGGTGACCGAGGCGCTGGGCAACAAAATGAACTCCACCATCATGGCGGGGGTGATCCTGCTGTGGGGCGACGGCTCTTATCCGGTGGCGCTGGTGATTTTCATCGCCAGTATCATGGTGCCGTCGCTGAAAATGCTGGCGATCGGCTGGCTGTGCTGGGATGCCAACGGCAGGAAGAAACCGCGCGCCGACAGCGAGCGCATGCATCTGATTTATGAAGTGGTCGAATTCGTTGGCCGCTGGTCAATGATCGACGTGTTTGTGATCGCCGTATTGTCGGCGCTGGTGCGAATGGGGCAGTTGATGAGCATTTACCCCGCGACGGGCGCCGTGCTGTTCGCGCTGGTGGTGATCCTCACCATGTTCGCCGCCATGACATTTGATCCCCGGCTGACCTGGGATCGCGCAAGTGAAACAATCAACAAGGAGCCGCAAGGTGACGGAAAATAATCATAGCGTCGCGGACGTCGAGAAGATCAAGCGCTGGTCGCCGGTGTGGATCATTCCCATCGTGACCGCGCTGATCGGCGCCTGGATCCTGTTTTACCACTTCAGCCATCAGGGGCCGGTAGTGACGCTGGTCACCACGACGGCGGAAGGGCTGGAAGCGGGTAAAACCAAAATCAAAAGCCGCAGCGTGGACGTCGGCGTGGTGGAAACTGTCACGCTGAGCGAGGATCTGAGCAAGGTGATGGTGCAGGCGCGCCTTAATTCGGGCATGGAGAAATTGCTGCGCCAGGACTCCGCCTTCTGGGTGGTGAAGCCGCAGATCGGCCGTGAAGGCGTCTCCGGGCTGGGCACGCTGCTCTCCGGCGCCTATATCGAACTGCAGCCGGGCAACAAGGGCAAAGACGGCAAAGACAACTATCAGCTGCTCGACGCGCCGCCGCTGGCCTCTCCGGATGCCAAAGGGCTGCGCATCGTGCTGGACAGCGAAAGATCGGGCCAGCTCAACGCCGGCGATCCGGTGCTGTTCCGCGGCTACCGCGTCGGCTCGGTGGAAACCAGCTATTTCGATCCTAAAACGCGCGCCATGCGCTATCAGCTGTTCATTACCGCGCCTTACGATCAGCTGGTTACCACCAACGTGCGCTTCTGGAAAGACAGCGGCGTGGCGTTCGACATGTCGGCGCAGGGCATGCGGGTGGAGATGGGGTCGCTGACCACCCTGTTCAGCGGCGGCGTCAGTTTTGACGTGCCGGAGGGCTGGGATCGCGGCGAACAGGCGAAAGAGAAGGCGGAGTACCAGCTGTTCGACAACCAGCGCAGCACGCAGGATTCGCTGTATACCGTGCATAAGGACTACCTGCTGTTCTTCTCCGACTCGGTGCGCGGCCTGCAGCCGGGCGCCCCGGTCGAGTTCCGCGGCATTCGTCTGGGCACGGTGGCGCAGGTGCCGTTCTACAAAGAGGGGATGGCGCAGCGCCTGGACAACGATTACCGCATTCCGGTGTTGATCCGCATCGAGCCGGATCGCTTCCAGAAAGAGCTGGGCGGCAATTTCGATATCGAAGGGCATTTGAAAGACGCCGAGTCCCGCGGCATGCGCGCCTCGATGAAGTCCGCCAACCTGCTGACCGGTTCGCTGTACATCGATCTCGACTTCTATCCGCAGGAGAAACCGTGGAAAGGGCCGCGCGAGCTGTTCGGTTATCCGCTGATGCCGACCACCAGCGGCGGTCTGGCGCAGATCCAGCAGAAACTGATGCAGACGTTGGATAAGATTAATTCGATGCCGATCAATCCGATGATCAACGAAGCGACCAAAACGCTGGCGGAAAGTCAGAAAACCATGAAATCGACGCAGCAGACCATGAAGTCGCTGAACGACATCATCGCCAGCAAAGAGATGCAGGCGCTGCCGCAGGACATGCAGAAAACCCTGCTGGAGCTGAACCGCAGCATGAAAGGGTTCCAGCCTGGTTCGCCGGCTTACAACAAGATGGTGGGCGATATGCAGCGCCTCGACCAGGTGTTGCGTGAGCTGCAACCGGTGCTGCGCACCCTGAATGAGAAGAGCAACGCGCTGGTGTTTGAAGCCGCCGGCAGCACTGACCCTCAGCCGAAGAAGGCCACGAAATGATGAAATGGATCCCGGTAGCCCTGGCGCTGTTGCTCAGCGCCTGCAGCAGTTCGCCACAGAAGACCTACTATCAGTTGCCGGCGCTGGGTGCGCCGGCCGCGGCCGGCAGCAGCGGTGCCTCCACGCGCCAGCTGTGGCTGGAGCACGTGAGCGTGGCGGATTATCTGGCGCAGAGCGGCGTGGTGTATCAGACCAACGACGTGCAGTATGTGATAGCGCAGAACAATCTGTGGGCCAGCCCGCTCGACCAGCAGCTGCAGCAAACGCTGGTCACCAACCTGAGCAGCGCGCTGCCGGGCTGGGTGGTCTCTTCGCAGCCGATGAGCAGCGATCAGGATGTGCTAAACGTCACTATCAGCGGCTTCCACGGCCGCTTTGACGGCAAGGCGATCGTTCGCGGCGAGTGGGTGCTGAACCGCCAGGGGCGCTTGATCAAACGGCCTTTCAGCCTGGAATTGAAACAGGGCGAGGACGGCTATGATGCCCTGGTGCGCACCCTGGCGCAGGGCTGGCAGCAGGAAGCTCAGGCTATCGCAGCACAGATGGGCGGCATTTAGTCATAATTTGGTCTAAAATCGTCTAATCCCTGTCAGCGTGAAAATTCGGTTTTCTTCGCTGGCAGGGATTTCTATTTAATTTCAAACGGTTAAATCCTTCCCCGGCAGATCAGCCACTTAGCACTTTCCTCGGGCGTAGCTCACAATTATGACATTGGCGTGAATTTTGCGCATTGATCTTCTCTTCTTTTAGCGCTATTGATTACTCGTGGCTGCGCAAAAAGCAGCCATTGTTTTCTTTCCACCAGACCAAAATGAGGGAAACGAGGCATGAAGAGACAGAAACGCGATCGTCTGGAAAGGGCGCATTCGAGAGGGTATCAGGCAGGTATTTTAGGGCGTTCCAGGGAACATTGTCCCTACCAATCATCGGTGGACGCCCGGTCTCAATGGCTGGGAGGTTGGCGAGAAGCCATGGAAGACAGGGCTGTGACCGCTTAAGCGGCTCCCTGTCAAATAAAAGGAATAACCTCCGCCTTTGGCGGAGGTTTTTGTTTGTGCCGTTTATTCGTCCTGCCAGCGTTTCAGTAAAATACTCGCATTCACGCCGCCAAAGCCAAAGCCGTTTGATAAGGCGTAGGTCATATTCATCGATTCCGCCCGTTTCGCGACCAGATGCAAGCCTGCCGCCGCCGGATCGGGGTTATCCAGATTCAGCGTTGCAGGAGCTATCTGATCGCGCAGAGCCAGGGCGGTAAAGATGGTTTCCAGCCCGCCGGCGGCGCCGAGCAGGTGCCCGGTCGCTGATTTCGTCGAGGTCACTGCGACAGTCCCGGTGGTGCCAAACAGGTGCTTGATGGCATTGATTTCGCCTAAATCGCCTACGGGTGTCGAAGTCGCGTGCGCGTTTAAATGCTGAACCTCTTCTGGGGCGACATTCGCCTGCTTCAACGCGATTTTCATCGCCCGATAGGCGCCGTTGCCGTCTTCAGCGCCGGAGGTCATGTGGTAGGCGTCGGCGCTGGTGCCATAGCCGACGATTTCCGCGAGCGGCGTAGCGCCGCGCACCCGCGCATGCTCCAGCGTTTCAATCACCAGCATGCCGGCGCCTTCCCCCATGACAAAACCGTCCCGGGCGCTGTCGAAAGGCCGGGAGGCCTGTCGCGCCAACTCGGCCGGTGCGGTGGACATGGCGCGCGCGGCGGCGAATCCGCCCAGGCTTACGGTGTCGATAGCGGCTTCGGTACCGCCGCACAGGGCGATATCGGCCTCATCATTGCGGATCATACGCACCGCGTCGCCAATGGCCTGCACGCCGGCCGCACAGGCGGTGACCGGTGCGCCAATCGGGCCTTTGAAGTGATGCTTGATGGAAACGTGACCGGCCGCCAGATTGACCAGGAAAGAGGGGATGGTGAATGGCGACAGGCGCTTGGCGCCGCGGCTGTCCGTAGTGCGCACCGCCTGGGCAATGGCCGGGAAGCCGCCAATGCCCGAGGCGATGACGGTGGCAGTTCGCTCTTGTTTTTCCTCCGTATCGGCTATCCAGCCGGCCTGACGAACGGCTTCATCCGCCGCCGCCATGGCAAACAGTATAAAGCGATCCATTTTCTTTTGGTCCTTGGGGGCGACGGACGCGTCTGGGTTGAATCCCGCCTCGGCATCTTGCGCCAGTTCGGGGACTTGCCCCCCGACCTTGACCGGCAAATCTGCAATGATCTCGTCAGGCAAAGCCCGAATGCCGGACTCTCCTTTTAATAAACGTTGCCAGATGGCCTCCACGCCGCACCCTAACGGTGAAACGGCGCCCATGCCGGTAATAACGATACGACGATTGCTCATGACTGCTCCTTGGTGAGTTCGGATAAATCGGCGAGGCGCCGCTGCCGCATTAGTTCGGCGCGTTGACGTATGCCGTCATTTGCCGCAGGCCCCGGTGCCAACGTAATAAACTGCGGCGGCACCTGCTGTTGGGTCTCGACGTTGATCAACTGGACCTGGATCGGCCGATCGGTGCGGCCGTCGACTAACAAGGCGCTAATGTCACCGTCGATCAAATGGCGATTGCCCCATTGTGAGAGAGCGGCCAGTACGGGAAGAAAATCGTTGCCGCGTTCGGTGAGCAGATATTGATAGCGAACCGGCCGCGTTTGATAACGTTGCTTATGCAGAATGCCGTGGGCCACTAAATCCTTCAGGCGTCGGGCCAGGAGAGTGGGTGAAATCCCCAGACTTTGTTGGAATTCGTCGAACTTGGACAATCCCTGAAAGGCATCACGCAGGATCAGGATGCTCCACCATTCTCCGACGCGATCTAACGAACGTGCGACGGGGCAAGGTGTATCGCTAAAGCGGGTTTTTTGCATATCGCCTCTTTGTGGATACATTTATTGTAGTTACATGATAGCTATACTAGGCGATTTTGAGGGGCAAGAAAATGACCGGATGGAAAAAACCGCTATCGCGTCGGTGCGGGCTGCGGGGAGAGGCCTCGCTCAACTGGCCTGCGTTCGGGTAGGAATAGGGTGGAGACAGGGGGAAAAACGTTTCGGCAGCGGGCAATTAAAGGAGGTGAGTAGTCTTTAAACGAGAAGTGAAAGAAATGCCATCACGCTGGGCGTGATGGCATGCGAAGAGGAAGACGATGGCCGCCTTCTCCTCAGCGTGATCAGAACGCTGTGGTGTCCTTGAACAGGCCCACTTTCAGATCGGTGGCGGTATAGATCACTTCGCCGTCAACCAGCACTTCGCCATCGGCGACGCCCATGATCAGCTTGCGGGTGATGACGCGTTTGAAGTTAATGCGGTAGGTCACTTTCTTCGCGGTTGGCAGCACCTGGCCGGTAAACTTGACTTCACCGACGCCCAGCGCGCGGCCTTTGCCTTCGCCACCCAGCCAACCGAGGTAGAAACCGACCAGCTGCCACATCGCATCCAGGCCCAGGCAGCCTGGCATGACCGGATCGCCGATAAAGTGGCAACCGAAGAACCATAGGTCCGGATTAATATCCAGCTCCGCTTCCACATAACCTTTGTTGTGAGTTCCGCCGTCTTCGGTCATCTTGACCACGCGGTCCATCATCAACATGTTACCTGCCGGCAACGGTGGGCCACCGGCGCCGAACAGCTCGCCACGGCCGGATGCTTCGAGGTCTTCTTTCGTATAGGAATCGCGTTTATCTACCATGTTCTCAGTAAGCCTTATTTTAATGAAGGACGCAGGTTAGCTAACACGTGTACGCTGAACAAGTCCGATCAGCCGTGGTTGAACCAGTTGAGCCAGCGCAGCGGCCACGGACGACGGCGTTCCTGCAGGCTCACCTGCGCAATCCGTTCCTGAATGGCCGCCAACAAGTTCGGCTGTTGTTCGTCAGAGTAGAGGCAACCTGTGAGCAAAGGCAAGGCTTCCGCCGCGCTCTCTACCGCCCACAGATGGAATTGCCCTTCGCGTACCGCGTCGACGACATCCTGGCGCAGGCACAGGTGGCGCACGTTGGTCGCGGGCAATACGACGCCCTGTTTGCCCGTCAGGCCGCGGCGCAAACAAACCTCGAAGAAACCTTCGATCTTTTCGTTAACGCCACCTATCGGCTGTACGTTGCCGAATTGGTCGACGGAGCCGGTGACGGCGATCTGCTGGGTGATCGGTTGCTGTGACAGGGCGCTGATCAACGCGCACAGTTCAGCCAGCGAGGCGCTGTCGCCGTCTACTTCACCGTAAGATTGCTCAAAGACGATGGAAGCGGAGAAGGGTAACTGCTGATCCAGATCCAGCTCGGCGATCAAAAACGCCTGCATGATCATCATGCCTTTAGCGTGCAGGTTGCCACCCAGTTCGGCTTTGCGCTCGACGTCGGTGAACTCGCCGTCGCCGAGGTGCACAACGCAACTGATGCGCGACGGTTCGCCAAAACTGCGTGGATGGCCGGGATAATCCAGGACTGACAGGCCGTTGATTTGCCCGATCACTTCACCCTCGGTCTCAATCAGAATCTGGCCCAGCTCGATTTCATCCTGCATACGTTCGGCCAGATAGCTTTCACGCCATTCGCGGGCATTTAACGCCGCTTCGAACGCTTTGGCCGTAATGCGATCTTCTTCGGCATACAGTGCGGCTTCGGACAGCTGCTGGCCAAGCCAAACCGGCGAGAGTGGCAGGATGCCCTGGTCGCCACTGTAACGCACGGCCTGAACGATCAGCGGCGCCCAGGCGTCGCTCGCCAGCATCGGCAACTGCTGGTCGGCAATCACGCCATTGACGTAGCCGCACCACTGCGCCATATCATCAACTTCAGTCAGCTGCAGATCGTCTTCGAATTCACCGTAGACCGCTTGTTCACTCAGTTCCGGCTCGATATCGTGAAAATCGGCCAGGCCGTGGCGATCGCCGACCACAATCAGCCGCAGCTCCAGCGGCATTGGCGGAATGGCTACCGGCAGCGGGCGGGTTTCGTCTGGCGAAACCCAATGGAACTGACGTTGGCCGATCATTTGCTTCAGCCGCAGCCATAGCAACGGCTGAGCCAACAGGGCACGGGCCGACAGAATCAAAATGCCGCCGTTGGCCTGGTGCACCAGACCCGGCTGCAGGGTGATGTCGCCATTGTGGATCCGTACGCAGCCAAACAGTTGCTCCGGCTCAACCCACTCCTGGAACAGGCAAGCGCCGCCGGCGGCAAAAGGTTCATCGCCACGGCTGGCCGGCTCTACGCTGACTTTGCCATCCTGAATGACATAGTGGCTGCCGCGGCATGCCGTGTTTTTCGGCAGCAGTGGCGTGACGGCGTGAGCGATCAGTTCCAGATACTCTCGTGTTTCTTGCGCCTTCAACAGCATGAAACGCGGTGGCGATTGGGGGTGGCAAAATAGCGTCAGGGCATTTTCCAGCCGAGGCTGAATGGCGGAAAAGGGCACGGGTGCCAACTGAGCGGCGGTATCAAATATCGCCTGATAAGGCGTTACGTCCGGCAATAAAGATTGCCATTCAAGTCGGTTATTGGTCAAAGTGTTAGATGCAATCGTTAAAAAGGGAAAGGGCGATTATACAAGAATAACGGCGGCTTGATACATGCGGAGTGCCAGTTGGCATCAGGGAGTTTGACATCGCGCGGTGACTGTGCAAAAAACAGTCTAAAAGACGGCTTAATTGCCGGGGAAATTTGGCGCAAAGCTGTTATGCTTATTTGAAGTTACGCGGTCACTGAAGAGCTCAAGATGAAATATCAGCAACTGGAAAATCTGGAGAGCGGTTGGAAATGGAAGTACCTGGTGAAGAAACATCGGGAAGGGGAACTCATTACCCGCTACATTGAAAACAGCGCTGCTCAGGAGGCGGTTAACGAGCTGCTGAAGCTGGAAAATGAGCCGGTAAAGGTACTTGCATGGATTGCCGCTCACATGAATCCGGAACTGGATAACCGGATGAAACAAACGATCCGCGCCCGCCGTAAACGTCATTTTAACGCAGAACATCAGCATACGCGTAAAAAATCTATCGATCTGGAGTTTTTGGTTTGGCAACGATTGGCTGCCCTGGCGCGCCGACGTGGCGTTACGCTGTCGGAAACCGTCGTGCAGCTTATCGAAGACGCTGAACGCAAAGAAAAGTATGCGAACCAGATGTCGTCGTTGAAAGAAGACTTGAAGGCGATTCTTGGCAAAGATCCCAAGTAAGTGCGTGAGCGCGCCTTTGTTGCGCTTGGTTTCAACAATAGGACGAAAAAAAACCCCGCTATGCGGGGTTTTTATTAGGCGAGTAAACTTAGCCCTGAGGCTGAGTTACAACGTCTTTGATACCTTTAACTTCGATCTCTACGCGACGATCTGGTGCCAGGCAAGCGATCTGAGCTTTGGTAGCGCGGCCAGATTTGTAGCCACAGGTGTTGCCAGTAACTGCATCTGCTTCACCCATACCACGTGCAGAGATTTTGTCTGACGGGATGCCTTTGGAAACCAGGTAGTCAACAACGCTCTGTGCACGTTGTTCGGACAGTTTCTGGTTGTACTGGTCAGAACCAACGGCGTCGGTGTAACCCAGAACAACTACGGAACCGTCTTTAGGATCCATGGAGCTCAGCTGGCTGTACAGCTGATCCAGAGCCTGTTGGCCTTCTGCTTTCAGAGTAGACTTGTTGAAGTTGAACAGCACGTCAGACTTCAGAGTGAAACGCTTGGTTTCAACAACTGGAGCTGGAGCCGGAGCTGGTGCTGGAGCAACTACGTCATCCTGACCGAAGCGGTAAGAAACGCCCAGGCTCAGCATGGTGTTGTCTGGACGTGCGCCAACGGTACCTGCGTCACCGATGTTGCTTACGAACTGGTAATCCAGGCGAGTAGCCCAGTTTTTGGTCAGTGCGTATTCAACACCAACAGCAGCCAGCGGAGAAACGCCGGTGTCGTGGTCGCTCAGACGCTGACCAGTACGGCCGTAGTTAGCTTTGGAATCTGCACGCCATACCATACCACCCAGACGAGTGTAGATGTCCAGATCGTCAGCAATTGGGTAGCTCAGTTTAGCGGCCAGTTGAACGCCCTGCGCTTTGAAAGCACCGTTGTTCACGCTGCCTTTGTAAGGCATGCGGCCGAGCCAGTCATAGCCCAGTTCGAAGCCCAGGTATTGGTTTGCCTGGTAGCCCAGGAACGCGCCGGCACCCAGCTGATCTTTGTGGGTAGGACCGTTGCCGATACCGTTCTGGTAACCGTTGCCGTAGAAGCCAACGTCATGGTACTGGGACCAGCCCAGTTTAGCACCGGTGTACCAAGTGTTATCTTTTGGAGCGGCTTGCGCTACGGTAGCGAAACCTGCCAGTGCCACTGCTAATGCGATAGCTGTCTTTTTCATTTTGCGCCTCGTTATCATCCAAATAGGCAATGAGCTTTAAAGCTGTTTTAAGCCCTTGGTTAAATTCCTTCGCCAAGGTTTAAGCCCTCGTTTGTTACTCGCCAGTTTTTCTGACGTTATAGAGCAACCTTGGCGATGTAAAGTCTACAACGTGGCGCGAAAGTTACAAGTGTGATGTGATAAGGCTCTAAAAAAAAACGCGGAATCGTACATATTTGCTAACATTCTCAGCCTAAAAAAACGGCGATTCCTTGGGCGTTTTTACTTGCCAAACCGCAGCCGGACTAGCTTTGTGCCTTCCACCGCAAAGGTTCCGCTTATGGGGTGCGAAAATGATGGGAAAAATCCTAAATTTACTTAATGATACAAAGAAGAGTGAATTTTTAGGGTGGAACAGTGTCCGTGAGTCGGGTTAATGTCACGTTGAGGGCGCATGATAAACCCATAGGCATTACCCAATTCTGCCGCACGTCTTAATTTTAGACGATCCTCCTCCGTTAGCTCGGGCAACCAGCCAAGAACCACGCTGTAATTTCCCGTTTGCAGCGCTTTTTCCATAGCCTCGACCGTATTCACCGGGCTGATTTGGCTCAATTGCACCATCTTATCTACAGGCAGGCCGGATTGCTGCAGCCATTGCTTGCTTAATTTTTGCTGCGGTGTCAGCCACAGAAGCCAGCGAGACTGCTTGCCCAGTTGCAGCAGCAGGGGCAACAGCAATTGAGCCACTGCGGGCTGGCGCTCGTTGTAAACAAGTTCACTGATCAAGCCATTCTCTTTGCCGACATCCGTGTTCTTCTCAGCATTGCGCGCTGTAAAAGAGCCTTGGCTGAAATGAGGTTGGTAGAGTGATTGAGTACGCATAAAGTTCCCGCCCGTCGTGTTACTGTATGTTTATACAGTATCCCTGATTTGGGATAAGATCAACCCAAATTTTCGTAGCGGCTCGCATAATTGCGATCATTTTTTGTACCGGTGTTTTTTGTGATTGGCATGCGGGTGGATAGTGCGTATTTTCCTAATTAGTTGTTCACGTTACTCTTTTCATTGATAAGAGAAATAATACGACCGGAACCTAAAAAGGAGAAACGCTATGAAAAGGATGTCGATACGAAGGATCGCACAGGCTAAAAATTGCTTCGCGGCGCTGGGCGCCATCACCACGCGGTCACAGTTTGGCGGCTACGGCCTGCTGGCCGAGGGGGTAATGTTTGCAGTGATAGCGGAAGGAGAGTTGTACCTGCGGGCTACGGCGAGCATGGAACCGGCTTTTCGCGCCAGAGGGATGGTCAATATGGTCTATTCCAAGCGTGGAGTGCCCATCACTTTGCGTTATTACTGGGTTGACGAGTCGCTGTGGCGGGAACGCAACGAGCTGGTGGGGCTGGCCTGGCAGGCCGTCAGGGAAGCGCGTCGAGAGCAGCGGCTTAAGGCCGGCGATCACGGTCGATTGAAGGCGTTGCCGAATATCGATGTCAACATGGAGCGCTTGCTATGGCGAGCGGGTATCCGCAACGCCTATGACCTGCGGCTGCAAGGCGCTAAACGCAGCTATCTCCGCCTGCTGCAACAGCAGACCAATCTGGGGCTGCGTGTGCTGCTGTCGCTGGGCGGCGCGATAGCCGGTTATCATCAGGCGGCGTTGCCGGCCGAATTGCGCAACGAACTGGTGCGCTGGTTCGAGCATACGATGGCGATGCGCCGCCATGGGCATGAGCCAGTGGTTCAGGGCCCATCGAGCGAGCCCTGAATAATTAGATTGCCTTATTGATTTGGGCGTGGAGTGCGGTGAGCTCCGGCAGCAGTTCGAGCATCAACCCCACCTGTTGCAACACCAACTGCTCTTTGCTTTCAGGTTCCGGAACGGCTCTGCGAATGCGCTCCGCCAGCTGTTCCAGCGCTTGCACAATGCGCTGGCTGTTCCGTTCTTCCTGATGCAAGGCGCCGTCCACGTAACACACGGCATCATTGAGCAGATCGAGGGTGACAGGGGTATTCAGCCGCTCGCGGTGTGCCCCCAACGCCGAGATATAACTCAGGAGAGTGTGGTTGAGGCAAAGCAGGCGGAAGGCGGCTTCCTGCAATTCCTTGTCGGCCTTGGGATCGGCGGACATGTTGGAGATGACCGAAGCCAGTTCGGCATCGCTGTTGTGGGCATCTCGCCGCGCAATGCGGTAGGCGAGGCCGTTATCCTTACCCTGGTGGTATTGCACCAGAATGGCGTCCAGATAACGGCAGTTGGCATTCAGGGTTTTATCCACCACCGCCGGCAGTTGGCGGAATTTCCAGTCCGGCCAGATAAAGCTGACCGCCGCCCAGGCGATGGCGCAGCCCAACAAGGTGTCGTAAACGCGCGGGGCGGCTACTTCGAATCCTTCACCCAACAGGTTAAAGCATAACAAGACCAGTAGCGTGATGAACATGGTGGCGTGGGCATACTGGACGGTGCGGAAAGCGAAAAATAGAACGCCGGTGATGACGATCAACACCAGCTGTCCTTCCAGTGAAGGCACGAAATAGAGGATCGGCAGGCCGATCAGGATACCGGCCAGGGTGCCGATGATGCGCAGCGCCAGGCGTCGGCGGGTAGCGTTGTAGTTCGGTTGACAGACGAACAGGCTGGTCAACAGGATCCAGTAACCGTGCTGCATGCCGGTGAACTGGATGAAAGCGTAACCCACGCACAGCACCACCGACATGCGGATCGCGTGGCGGAACAGGGCCGATTGCGGCGTCAAATGGCGGCTGATGCGCAGGCGGATGTCGCTCCAGCCGGTTAAGCGATCGTCGGCCAGGCTGTTCTCTTCCGCTTGCCCGCTTGCCAGTGTCTGCTCTGACTCAATATTGGCCAGCTGCGCATCGATCGCATGCAGGTTTTTCAGCAGGTGCGCCAGCGCCTTGGTTTGTTCTGAATTGCCCTGGGTTTCGGCGATGCGCGCCAAGGCCTCCTGAATGCGGCTGAAGGCCGGCTCAAAACGCGGGTTGTGCTGGTATTTTTGCCGCAGCAGGATCGATTGTGCCAGTTGGCGGCAGGCGCGCGCCTGCATGCTCAGCAAACGCTGGAAGCGGAATAAAATATCGCTGTGGCGGAATTGCCGGCTGAGCGCGTGATACTGAACGTGGGAAGAGCTGGCGCGTTCGTGGATATCCTGCGCGACAAAATAGTAGTGCAAGGTACGGCGGGTGCCGCGCTGGCCGCGATCGCCTTTCAGGCGCGTCAGCAGCGAGGCTTTGGTCTGGTTAAGCAACGCGACCAACGCGCTGTTGGCCATCGCAACATCCATCCATGGCAGGTCGGCGTCGCGTTCGGCGTCGGGATCGAACAGGTTGGCTTTGGCATCCAGATAGTTGGCCAGTTGATCGTAGCAGCGCGCCAGGTTCTCTTGCAGTGGCCGGATAGGGAACAGCAGGTGGCCCGCCAGCGTCAGCAGGTTGTACCACAGCGCACCGATCACCAGCAGCAGCGGTTGCTGATACCAGGCATCGTACATGGCGGTGCCGAGCATGGTGTAAACCGCGATCAGCAGTGCGCCGAAGGCGATGGTGGCGTAACGTTGCCCCAAGGCGCCCAGAAGGATAAAACCGCAGGTCGACGTGGTTAAGCCAAGGGCGAACAACCAGGGATAGGGGAACAGCAGCTCGATTGAAGCTGAGGCGACAAAGAAGCACACCAGCGTGATCAGCAGGTTGCGTAACCTGCCGGCCAGGCGGTCATCCAAGTCGGTCAGGGCCGCTGCCACCACGCCCAGCGTCAGCGGGATGGTCAGCTTGGGAATGCCCAGCCACCAGGGAACGGCGGTGGTGCCGATCAGCGCAATAAGGATGCGCAGGTGATACAGCAGATTGCTGTTATAGGTGTAACGACGTACTGCGGGTGCAAAAGAGCGCACGAAAAACTCCTCAAACGGAGAAAAAATTAACGCTGATGATAGTGGCGGCGAGCATTCTCAATACGCGCTTGCTGAGCCATTTCTACCGAGACGACGCGGCGCCCCACCGGCCACAGCGCGATGGCGGCAATTTTGAAATTGGCGATGCCGACCGGAATGCCGATGATCGAAACGCACTGCACGATACCGGCGGCGATGTGTGACAGGCACAGCCACCAGCCGAACAGCACCAGCCAGATAACGTTGAGCAGTGAGCCGCCGGCGGAGAGCAGCGCATTGCTTTTTTCCGGGTAGAGCTCATCGACGTGGATTGCCTCATTGCCGAACGGCACCAGCGACAGCTTGGTGATTTCCCAGCAGGAGCGGGTGAGCGGCAGCGTGATGACCAGCAGCACGCTGAACACCGTGGCGATGAGCCAACCCAGCGTGGTGAAGAAACCGCCCAACACAAAATTAAGAATATTCAGTACAGTACGCATAGACGTCATTCTGCTCTAATGTTGGCCAAACCGCGATGCGGGCGTATTCACGATAAAAACGCAAAATCTATTCTACCCTTTTTTTAGCGCTAGAGTGCCACTGCTTATCGCAGGTAAACTGGCAGATATCCGTTATTTAATCTCAACATAGTCATGGCGCGACGATATGGAACTTAAAGCGACATCGCTGGGGAAACACCTGGCTCAGCACCCTTATAACCGCGTGCGGTTGCTGCACGCCGGCGTTGAGGTGAGCGGGGAAAAACATGAATACCTGATCCCCTTCAATCAACTGATTCAGGTCAGGTGCAAGCGCGGCATCGTCTGGGGCGAGCTGGAATTTGAATTGCCGGACGAAAAAGTGGTGCGACTGCACGGCACCGAGTGGCAGGAAACGCAGCGTTTTTATCACTATCTGCAGCAGGCGTGGCAGCAGTGGAGCGCCGAAATGAGTGAGGTCAGTGCCGGCGTGTTGCAACAGCAGGTGGCACAGATTCAGCGCATTGAGCAGCAAGATAAATGGTTCAAAAAGTCTGAGCTGGGCAAACTGCAGCAGCAAATCCGTGAAGCCTTCTCCGCGCTGCCAATGCCGGTGGCGCGCCTGGAGGAATTCGATAACTGCCGGGCCGATTACCATCTGTGTCTGCAATGGCTGCAGCAGGGGCAACGCAGTGTCGACCAACGCAACCGGCAGTGGACCGATCGCATGCTGGAGCAACATCACGACTTCTTCCAGACCGTCGAGAGCTCACCGCTCAATGACTCTCAGAGCCGTGCGGTGGTCAACGGCGAGGATTCCGTCCTGGTATTGGCGGGGGCCGGCAGCGGCAAGACGTCGGTGCTGGTGGCGCGCGCCGGCTGGCTGCTGCGCCGTCAGGAGGCGGAGCCGGGCCAAATCTTGCTGTTGGCGTTCGGCCGTCAGGCTGCGAGTGAGATGAATGATCGCATCAAAGAACGTTTGGGCGATGTCGGTATTCAGGCCAAAACATTCCATGCATTGGCGCTGCAGATCATTCAACAAGGCAGCCGCAAAGCCCCGGCCATCAGCCGGTTGGAAACCGATGCCAGCGCGCGCAAAGCGTTGCTGATTGCCCATTGGCGCGAGCAATGTGCAGAGAAAAAAGCCCAGGCGAAGGGGTGGCGTCAATGGTTGACCGAGGAGCTGGAATGGGACGTGCCGGAAGGCGACTTCTGGCAGGATAAACGCCTGGCGGACCGGCTGGCGGGCCGGTTGGAACGCTGGCTGGGGCTGATGCGCATGCACGGCGGCAGCCAGGCGGAGATGATTGAGCAGGCGGATGAAGAAATCCGCGATCTGTTTTCGAAACGCATTCGGCTGATGGCGCCACTATTGAAAGCCTGGAAAAGCGCCTTAAAAGAGGAAGGAGCGGTGGACTTCTCCGGCCTTATTCATCAGGCGGTCAACATTCTCGACAAGGGGCGCTTCGTCAGCCCGTGGAAACATATTCTGGTCGATGAGTTTCAGGATATCTCGCCGCAGCGTGCGCTGTTGCTGGCGGCGCTGCGTCGGCAGAACAAGCAGACTTGCCTGTTTGCGGTGGGGGATGACTGGCAGGCGATTTATCGCTTCAGCGGCGCAGAGTTGACGTTAACCACGGCTTTTGCCACCCACTTCGGCGAAGGGGCGCAGTGCGCGCTGGACACCACTTATCGTTTCAACGAACGTATCGGCGAGGTGGCCAACCGGTTCGTGCAGCAGAACCCGCACCAGCTGAAAAAACCGCTCAACAGCCTGAGCAAGGGCAATAAAAAGTCGGTGGCGATCCTGCCGCACGAGCAGTTGGAGCCCTTGCTGGATAAACTGAGCGGCTACGCCAAGCCGGATGAGCGCATCCTGGTGCTGGCGCGCTACCATCATCTGAAACCGGAAGCGCTGGCGAAGGCGGCCACCCGCTGGCCCAAGCTGGATCTGGAATTTATGACCATCCACGCCAGCAAGGGGCAGCAGGCGGAATACGTCATCATCGCCGGTTTGCATGATGGGCGTGACGGCTTCCCCGCCGTGGCGCGCGAGTCGGTGTTGGAAGAGGTGCTGCTGCCGCAGCCGGAGGATTTCCCGGATGCCGAAGAGCGCCGTCTGCTGTATGTCGCGTTGACGCGCGCTAAACATCAGGTGTGGCTGTTGCAGGATCGTGAACGTCCTTCGGTGTTCGTTGAACACCTGCAAGATCTTGGCGTACCGGTGCAGAAAAAACCGTAAGCCTGGGCCTGGCGGCTGCCAGGCCGCGAGGACTATTTCAGGCGGTCTTGCAGGTAGCGCTGATAGTCGGGGATGGCGATCTCCACCTCGCTTTTGAACAGCGGAGAGTCGATCAGAAAGTCGGCGGTCGAGCGGTTGGTGGCCACCGGAATATTCCATACGGTCGCCAGCCGCAGCAGCGCCTTCACGTCCGGATCGTGCGGCACCGCGTTCAGCGGATCCCAGAAGAAGATCAGCATGTCTATCTTGCCTTCCGCAATCAGTGCGCCAACCTGCTGATCGCCGCCCATCGGGCCACTCAGCATGCTGGTGACGGGAATGCCGCTGGCGCGCTGGATCAGATTACCGGTAGTGCCGGTGGCGTACAGCTGGTGCTGCGCCAGAATGGTCTTGTGGCTTTCTACCCACTCCAGCAGGGCCTGTTTGCGGTGATCGTGCGCCACCAGCGCAATGTGTTTGCGCGCGGCGATAGTGCGGGTGGTCAATTCCATCTCGGTGTCCTTCGCTAATCGGGGAATGTGCGACAGATTACTGAAACTGTTTTTCACTGCCTAGCGTTTGCGCTTGAAAATGCGAAGAAAAGACGCCTTTACGGGGAAAGGCGCCGGGAGGGATCAGCGAATCGGTTGTTTATTGGCCCAGCGCAGAAAACGCTTCTGTGTTTCCTTGTCGGCCTGTTGAAACCAGTATTGCAGCATTTGTTCCGACACGTTTTCACCTTTCAACGTCACCGTCGGGGCGTTTATCGGCGCGCCGGCCAACGCGAGGGCTGAGGCATTGCCCGCGTTCGCCTGAACAAAGCTCGGAACGGAGGCCGGGCGGTTCTGGCGGTTGTAATCGGTCATCACCTTTTCCAAATCGGTATTGAAGGTGACGCTGTCGGGATGCAGCACATCATGCCGGAACGGCAGGGCGTTGCCGTCTTTATCGACCACCAGATAATTCAACGTTCTGTCAAAGCGTTGCGCATCACGATCGTTCTCGATGCGTGGCAGTTCGATCGCCACCTGGCTGATCTTTTGCGTATTGAAGGTGGCAACCAGCGGCAAGGAAGCATAGGCCTGCGTATGCTGGCCGGAACGTACGGTTTTGGTCACTTTAAACAGCAACTGGTGCTGCCCGCCATCCAGTTCAAGGCTGTCGGCGCCTTTTAACAACGAACCTGTCATTTTCTTGCCGTCGACCACCAGCAGGTCGATGTCCGGGGAGAGTTTCAGGGTCGTAGCCGCGGCAGGTATGCTGATGCTGAGCAACGCCGCAACCACCAGACCAAATTTCATCATTATCTCCTTATAAAGTGGCGTAACGCTAAGTGTTGAACACGGCATAGGTTGTGTCAAAATTTTTCAATCGGGTATTTTGTTTACATTTTTACATATTTTATCGCGATTAGACATGACCATGCGCAGCTGAACCGCGACAGCCTCTGACCATAAGATTGCGGTGAAGTTTCCCTTGCGTTGCGTTTAACCGAACGAATGCCGATCGGTTACACTCGAAATGGAAAGTGACGCAGTGATAAACGGGAGTTGAAGATGCAAGATCAAGAGATTGTTGAGCTGTTGCAACAGGTGAAAACTATCGCGCTGGTCGGTGCCAGCGATAACCCATCACGGCCCAGCTATGGGGTGATGGCGTATCTGTTGGCGCAAGGGTATCAGGTGATCCCGGTCAGCCCAAAACTGGCGGGGCAGACGCTGCTGGGGCAGCAGGTTTACCCTACGCTGGCCGCTATCCCGCAGCCGGTGGATATGGTTGACGTGTTTCGCAATTCAGAAGCGGCTTACGGCGTGGCGCAAGAGGCGATAGCGATCGGCGCCAGGGCGCTCTGGCTGCAGATAGGGGTGATTAACGAGCAGGCGGCAGCGCTGGCGAAACAGGCCGGGTTGCGTGTGGTGATGGATCGCTGTCCGAAAATCGAAATCCCGCGCTTAGGGTTGGAGCGCTAAATAAAAAGGGCCAGGCGCGATGCCGGGCCCTCTCGGGTTTCTCAGGTCTTGGCGCGGTCAATTGCGCAAGCGTGGCGCCTGTAGCTGGTGACGGATGGATTCCGCCAGTTCATCCAGCGATGGTTGCTCGGGGTGTGCCTCCTGGGCTTCGCTATCCAGCTGCGCTTCCGCCAGATAGGTGTGTACCGGTTGGCCTTCCTCGTCTTCCATCACCACGTGGTACCAAGGGGCTGAACGCAGTTCATCGTTCGCCGCTATTTCGTCAGCTTTGGGTTGTTCCAAAGAGTATTCCGGGTCGATATCGATCACGACGCCCAAATACCCCAGCAGTTTATGCCTAACCTGTTGTCCGATACCGAATTTGCTGGCAATCATGATGACCTCCTGAGAAACAATGCCTTGCTCATATATGGGGGCAGGGCAGCGCATTTCAAGTTACATCACCCGACAAGCGAATCCTTTCAGATACAGCCCCTCAGGGTATGTGGCGATCACCGGGTGATCGGCAGCCTGTCGGAACTGCTCTATAAATTGTACATCACGTCCGGCATCTACAGCGGCGTCGGCCAAAATTTTCTGGAACAGGTCGGTCGGCATCAGGCCGGAGCAGGAGAAGCTGAGCAGAATGCCGCCCGGATTCAGCAGCTGCAGCGCCAGCATGTTGATGTCTTTGTAGCCGCGGCAGGCGCTGGCCAACTGATTCTTGTTCTCGACGAATTTCGGCGGATCCATGATGATCAGATCGAATTTTTCGCCTTGAGTGCGGTAGTTGCGCAGCAGCTGGAACACGTCATCGCGAACGAACTCCGCTTTGTTCAGATCCAGCTTATTGAGCTCGACGTTCTGTTTGGCGATATCCAGCGCCGCCTGCGAGGTATCCACGCTGATCACCTGCGCGCAACCGCCCATCAAAGCGGAAACGGCGAAGGCGCCGGTGTAGGAGAAGCAGTTCAGCACCCGACGGCCGGCGGAGTAATTGCGCGCCGCCAGGCGGCTGTCGCGCTGGTCGAGGTAGAAACCGGTCTTGTGCCCCTGCTGAATGTCCACCAGCAGCTTCATGCCGTGTTCGGTGATCGGCAGCAGTTCCGGCGGCAGATCGCCCAGCACCGGGCCCTGCGCCAGCGGCAGGCCTTCTTTTTTACGTACCGCAACGTCGGAGCGATCGTAGATCGAACATTCCGGGTAGCAATGCTGCAGGGCGGAAAGCAGGGCCGGGCGCTGGTATTCGGCACCGGCGGACAGCAGCTGCAGCACCAGGAAATTCTGGAAGCGATCGATAGTGATGCCCGGCAGGCCGTCGGACTCGCCGGCGATCAGGCGGTATCCGTCCAGACCGTCGCGCTGTGCGACCCAATCGCGCCAGCTTTGCGCTTGCTGCAGGCGGCGAATGAAGAAATCGATGTTAATCTCTTCATCTTGCTGGAAGGTCCAGACGCGTGCGCGGATCTGCGACTCGGGCGAATAGGCGCCGCGTGCCAGCCACTTACCCTGGCTGTCGAGGATATCAATGGTTTCACCGGAGTGGGCTTTGCCCTCAACGCGTTGAACGGCGCCGGAGAACACCCAAGGGTGGCGACGGAGTAAGGACTTTTCACGTCCTTTGGCGAGATGTAAGCGCATGGTTAAACTACTTTTTATTCAATGGGTTAATTGGCTGGATTAAGCGTTTGCCAAAATAAGTTCGTCATCATAGCTGAATCTGACAGCGTTCACTACCGCGTTGGCTCGGATTGTATCGCGTTATCTCTGCGGGCGTCGCACCGAAGAGAGAGAAAGTGCAGCCTTCAAACTGAAGAAATGGCAGCTTAAAAAGGTGTATTATAGCAAGCCAGAGATGAAAGCATGTTGATCAGTGCGTGAAGGCGCTTTGTTACCTGCAGGATTAGATGTTTGACAGGGGATTATGCTTTATAGGGCATAAGGCTACAGAGTGATATATTTATTCTTGTTAAGAGTATTTTTGGCTGTTTTTGTAATATAAAGTGAAGGGAGTGCACCAGTGAGATTCTTTTTGTTTTTCATTTTTTTTATGACGACTCACACAGTATTGGCTAACGAGTGGGTTTTTAGTGATGATGAAAACGCTATAAGTGATGGGGTATTAAAGATTTCGGTTCAGGCTGGGCATTATAAAATTTCATTTCCACCTACTGCGAACCCAAACTCAGGTGCTGTGTCGATTAACGGCGAGCGGTTTTACGGTAACCGTTCTTTTGGATTCGACGGCGAGCAAGCGGACATAATGATTGATAGGTTAATAAAGGTAAAGAGTGCTCAGGTTGAATATGATGATCGTTTTAAAACGAAAGTTGTTCGCAAGTTGGTTGATTTTTCTGACATTACATCATCCCTCGATAGCTTGAAAAATAAAAGTCATTGACACCTCTCACATCATCGACGATAGAGCAGATGGCTTTACTCGAAATAGGAATAGCGCTGTCGCTTGGTTGCCCGGTGGTATGTTTACTCACGACGGCTGGCCGACGGTACGCTTTCTTGTGAGCAAGCAGAGCCCATCATTCAAGAGTGTGGATTGAAGATTACCGTTTTGTTTTTAACTGGTTGATTATTAATGTCTTTTTTGGAATTTCATAGTAATTGACTTCAGGCTGAGGTTCGCCTCACGGAAGAAAGCCTATCTCCGGGCAGATGGGGATGTAAGCTTTTTGTAAGTTTTTTGTGAGTTTTAGGTTTTTTCGCATTGACAAAAATCTTAACTTAATCTGTTATTGAGCACCTGATGTTTATTATGCAGATATTAGGATTTTTCTTAAATGTCTAAAGAAAGAAGCTTGTCGTTTGATTTTTTGAAAGGGTTGCTTATCTTGCTCGTCATCGTGGGACATTTATTGCCAGGCAGCGCTGATGTCGGTTTGCGTGGGGCAATATATTATTTCCATATGCCGCTTTTTCTAGGGGTGACGGGCTACTTTGTTCGGCGTTATTTTCTTGATGGCGGCGTGATTAGCGTGCTGAAAAAGTATCAGTGGCGCATGATAATTCCTTATATGTTGGCATTCGTTGTTTACAGCGTTTATTCTCTTTACTCCTCAGAAGAAGTAGGTTTAAAGCAGTTCATCGGTCTATTCCTTTACCCCTACTATCATCTTTGGTATATCCCAGCAGTGATCATATTCGTGCTATATACTATGGTCATTTACAAGAGTAATTTCTTAATTGGTTTCTTTCTGTTCACTTCCGCGGTGTTATCTATTGTCTGGTACTGTTACGCCGACACGCTGGAAAACCAATATGCCTGGCTGAAATTCATTGGTGATAAGCGTTTCTATTATTACTACTCCTTCTTTTTATTAGGTTTCCTGATCGGGGATAAGAATTTTCACGGTAACCCGCTGGCGTTGTTCGCTATCGCGTTGGTCGTAGGCATATTAGGGTACTATGAACCGAACGGGGCACTGCTGGATGCCGCCTCATGGTTTGCATTTAATGCTGCGCTGTTGCTGTTGATGGTGAGTTTGTGTAAACGCCTGAAGCTGAGAATTGAGGGCTTTGTGGTCAAAATGGGGCAGGTATCTCTACCTATTTATCTTTGGCATGTGTTACCCATTTTGCTTGTCGGAGCAATGGTCGATAAGGATACGTTAGGTTTTTATCTCAGCGTAACGGCCATTATTTTCGCTCTGGTCATCATATTTATCCGCTTGCGTGGCAAAAGCAGATTTATCGACTCTTTCTTTTACGGAGAAAGGGCCAACTGGCTACCTGCCGAAAAATAGCAAGTCTGTCCCGGCCGAGGGAGCTCGGCCGTCTACTTTTTACGTAAGCCTCTATTATAGAAATTGTTGTCCTCTGGCTCCTTGCCTCTTTATCTTTTGATTGAGTTTCTATACTCAATACATACTTATTCTTTAGACAAGATAACAGGGGGCGATTATGACACAAGTTTGCATTGCTGCGTATGTGTATGGCGTGGTGCAGGGGGTTGGGTTTCGCTATTCCACCCAGCGGCAGGCCGAGGCGTTGGGGGTGACAGGCTATGCGCGCAATCTCGATGACGGCAGTGTTCAGGTGGTGGCCTGCGGCACACAGGCGCAGGTGGACAAGCTGCTGGAGTGGTTGAAACAGGGCGGCCCGCGCAGCGCGCGCGTCGAACGTGTGCTGGTGGAGCCGCAGGGCCTGGCTGATTACAGCGGGTTTGGCATTCGTTATTAAACGCTCGCCTGCAGCGGCGCTGCGGGCAGAGCGGTCAAATGCATTTTACCGGTTTCGGCAATCCGGCGATTTTGGTGGCTTGTTTGGCCGGCCCTTTCGGGAACAGGCGATACAGATAGCGGCTGTTGCCTTTTTCTTCGCCGTATTTCTGCGCCATCGCTTTGACCAGCATGCGGATAGCCGGTGAGGTATTAAATTCCTGATAGAAGTCGCGCACGAAACGCACCACTTCCCAGTGTGCTTCGGTGAGCACGATCTCTTCCTGCGCGGCCAGCAGCGGCGCCAGCCCTTCATGCCAGTCGGCGCTGTTTTTCAGATAACCCTGCGCGTCAGTGTCGATAACCTGACCTTCAAACTCCAACATACTGCCTCGATAACGGATAATTCGGAACGGCCGCCAGTTTAGCAAATTTTTTCAGCCGCAAAAAACAAAGCCCCGCCGGAGCGGGGCCTGGAAAGCTGGTGTATCGTGCGATCAGTTGCTGCGGGCGAAGCCCAGAATGCTCAACAGGCTGATGAACATGTTGTAGAGCGACACGTACAGGCTAACGGTGGCGCGAATGTAGTTGGTCTCGCCGCCGTGAATGATGTTGCTGGTTTCCCACAGGATCGCGCCGGCGGAGAACAGGATGAACAGCGCGCTGATGGCCAGGTGCAGGGCAGGGATCTGCAGGAACAGGTTGGCGATCACCGCCACCAGCAGTACCACAAAACCTGCCATCATCATGCCGGACAGGAATGACATGTCTTTACGGGTGGTCAGCACATACGCCGAGCAGCAGAAGAACACCGCTGCGGTGCCGCCCAGCGCCAGCATGATCAGATCGCCCGCGCCGGCGTTCAGGAACGAGCTGAGAATGGGGCCGAGGGCATACCCCATGAAACCGGTCAGCGCAAACGCCGCCAGGATGCCTGCCGGGCTGTTGGCCAGTTTATGGGTCAGGAACATCAGGCCGTAGAAACCAACCAGCATCAGCAGCAAGCCCGGTGCCGGCAGCCCCAGCATCGTGCTGGCGGTCGCGGTCAGCGCCGAGAAAGCCAGCGTCAGGGATAACAGGAAATAGGTGTTGCGCAGGACTTTATGCGTGCTGAGCAGCGAGTCGCGCGAAGAAGATGAGACGACAATGCGGTCCATAATGCTCTCTCTTATCAAGCCATCACAAAATAATCCCGATGATAGGCAGCGCAAGCGCTTGATTAAAGTTTGTTTACCAATCTTTACCCTTAGTTATCATTGTTGCAACAGCAGGGAGGAGCGGACGCGCGTTTGTTCGCCGTTTGCTGCGTCTTCGCCGATTTTTCGCGCGGTTGAACGCGCCCGGGCTTTACAAGCGAATGAGGTCTGTTTATAGTGCGCGTCGTTGCGGAGGGGTGGCCGAGTGGCTGAAGGCAACGGTCTTGAAAACCGTCGACGGGAAACCGTTCCAGAGTTCGAATCTCTGCTCCTCCGCCATACATTCTGACCCCGTGCTCACTGAGCACGGGGTTTTTGTTTTTGCGTGCGTAGAAATCGAGGCGCTTTTGCAGGAAACGCGATCGGCTATTGATAAGGGCCACGCATCGGTGAGATTATGCGGTCATCAAGGTTGGCTGCTCGGATGCCTGCTGCTGTCAGGCACCGCCGGGGTGATAAACAACGCCGCCTTATCGATTTCGCTTAATGCTCTTATGGAGACAGAGATGAACTGGTATCAAGTCGCCCTATGGACCATGATCTTTCTGAAGTCCGGCGCTTTCCTGGTATTCGTGTGGTGGTGGATGTTCAAACGCGCAACCAAACCTTATGTGCGCCCGCAAGACGTCGTGGTGGACGATACGCCGTATGATGAGAACCTCACCATGGAAGAGGTGATGAAAAACCATGGCATCGTCCGTACGGATATGTCGGTAAAATAGCCCTTCCTCCCCAATCGGTATCTGGGGCGTGTTTGCCATAAGCGCGCCCCGTTGCGATCCTTCGCTGTCTCTCTATGGCATTCTGTTCTCAGGTTAACGGCATAGCGTTACCGGGAAAAGCACGCCATGAACGATGTACGCATCTTGCCGAGCTTTACGCATCGAAAAAACGCCGTTCTTAATGCCGAGAGAGATCATGGGGATTTCCTGGGTCAGCTCATCCGGCGCGTTGTCGTCGGGCGCTTTACTGATTTCTCGGTGGGTGGTCATGTAAAACCCGTCATCTAACCTCTTTATATCAAAGTTTATTTTCCTATCCAGGCTGTAGGTTTTGCCTCTCACGGTGATGTCCCCACGCTGCACGATCATGGCATGATGTTCGTCATAGATGAATAAACTGCCCGTCACTTTTAATTCCAGGTCATCGCCTGAAGCTAATCGTTTTTTAGTGATCGTATCGGCCTGGCAATTCATATGCACAGGCGCGGCGGGGGTTAAAACGCGAAACAGGACAATGAAGAGAATCACTGCCAAAAATCCGATAGTCAGCATTTTGGGGTTGAGCAATGCGGCCATTTATTTTCCGTTGAGAATTTTGTAGGTAACACACTGGGTATATCGATCTTGTGAGCCGAGATAACACACACCGAGGAAGGTGTTATAAGTCAACGTGTGTTTTACGGAGGAAAAATAGATGTCCGCTTTACTGGCTATACAATCCACACCGCTCTCTTCTAGCGCCTGGTTGACCATGCGCTTTTCCAGTTCGTCATCAATATGCTTGTCCGCATCCAGAGAATACAAGGTGCAGCGGTCTTTTTTCCCTAACGAGATTAAATTTTCTCTGGGTTGATCAGGCGGTTCAACAGGATAGAACGCCGCGACGAACAACAGCGGAATAAATGCGCCGCAGATAGCGGCAATAGCGCGAATATTTACCTGTTTCTGCGGCGGCGTGTTATGTGATTCGGCAACCGACGGGAAAGACGAAAGCGGCACTGAGGCGGAAGAAGGGGGAGTTTCGTTAACGGTTGCCTGCGGTGATGGGTAAATATCAATCATGGCGGTAAAGCAAAAACCGACTTTCGCCAGGGTCTTTATCGGCGAGGTTTCTCTCCCCAGCAGTTTGAACGCTTTCCTTATTTCACTGACGGCCACATTGAGGCTGATCGATGAGCCTGAAAAACCATACTCTTCCCATACCTTTTTTATCAATACCTCACGTTTCAATGGGATATTCGGATGAGTCAGCATTTCAATTAACAGGCGCGAGGCCGGATTGGATATCCGTATCGATGACTCATCGTTATCAATGAGTTGGAGACGACACGCATTTGCGTCATAGATCACGCAGAGGTCGATAATATATTTCATGTATTCAGGTTTTTATAATGGTATGGGCTTCCAGGTCGCGGCTAGTATTTAGTGAAACGTCGGTCAGGTCAAGGTTCTGGGTGGAAAACATAAATAATTCAGGGTGTTTTTTATTTCTTCGACGAACAGAATGCATGGTGCATTGCTCTTTTTATTATGCTTGGCAGAGTTAAATTCTGAAAATATATAATTTATTAGATTATAATAATTAAAATTTACGTTAATAAAAATAATGTTCCTGTTGTTAATGATTTGATGCAGAATTATCTTAGTGTTTTACGGCGCCTGCTTATGTGCCGGGCGCTTATTGATGGCTCCCAAACGGCAATGCGATTTTTCCAAGAAAACGGCAGGTATTTAGTGCAAGGCATCGCCGTTTTCTTTAGCCATGGATGGAGGAAGTATGCTCAGTATCGGTATCGTATCTGAAAACATCTTTTTCAGAGAGGCGATGAAAAGGATATTGGCGCCAAGGATTTTTCATAAGGATCACGTTATTGCTTACTACGACGATCTGCCTTTGGCCATGGGGCGAAATTGCCACGATATTCTAATCGTCGATGATGCGATAAAAAGCCTGTTGCGTTTCAGCATGGCGGCAGCGTTATTGTCTGCTATTCATGGCGTGAAAATTTTTTTGACGACAGAAGAGAAGCGTCGTCTGTTATTTCGTTCTGTCACGCGTGATGTGGTGGTGCTCGATAAAAGAGTGCGAGTTCCCGACATGAATAAGGAATTGTCTTTGCTGCTGGCTAATATTGCGCAGCATTCTGCATTAAATGGAAACGTTGAGGGTGGGGCGGCCCGCAATACGAAAAGTTGCCTGACTGAAAGTGAATTGGAAACGCTTCATTTGCTTTCTTTCGGCTATACGGTGACCCAGGTATCCCGAATGCTTGATAAAAGCGTAAAAACGGTCAGCACGCAGAAATGCAGTGCATTACGCAAAATGGGATTGAAGAATCGGGTGCACAATTTATTGGACATTTCATCCGGTTTCTCGGCGGTTATCTAGGAGTTCGTTATTTTGTCGCTTTTATTATCGGCTGATGAATAACGCGATGGCTTGATTTTATAAAAACAGGAATGTGTTCACCCTTTTGCCTCTGTATTACGGGGAGGGATTGTTTCATCCCGCCAGCAGCGGCTGCTTTTTATTTATTCTCTCAAACCAAACTGTTATGGAGTTTTATCTCATGATGAAGAAGATGCTTTCTGTTGCAATCATGGCGGCCGCGGTCGCTGCGCCGGTGGCTTTTGCTGAAGACAATTCCGCCGGTGGCGTGATTAACTTTACCGGCGCCATTACCGACACCACCTGTACGATTAACGGCGGCAAGAGCGCGGATTTCACCGTAGCACTGAGCCCGATCTCGGTGACCGACGCGGGTAACACCGTCGGGCCAATCACCAAGAACAAGAAGTCCTTCTCGTTGACCTTCTCCGGCTGTTCGCCGGCGGCCGGTACCGCAGGCACCCCGCTGAAAATCTACTTCTCCTCCGCGGATAACATCTCCACCGACGGCAAATATTTGCTGAACAACTCGGTCAACGAGAACGACGCTTCCGTCGCGAAGAACGTAGGCTTCTCTCTGGCGGAAACCGGTTCTTCCACCCCGATCCAGCTGAACGTGCCTTATGTCACCGACATCATGGGCGACAAAGAGGCGCCGGATTCAGAAACCCTGACGCTGGACGCGTACTACTACAAAACCAACGCCGAAGCGGCAAAAGTGGGCGCTCTGAGCTCCAACGTGACTTACACCATTTCTTACCTGTAATCGCGCTGACAGCCAGGCCCTTGATAGGGCCTGGCCACCCGGGGGAACGATGAAAAAATACATGATGATAGCGGCGCTGATGCTGGGTTCCGTTGGCGCGCAGGCCAATGTGGTGGTTAACGGCACGCGGGTGATCTACCCGGCAAACAACAAGGACGTGATTGTCCAATTGCTGAATAACGGTACCGACCCTTCGCTGGTTCAGGCCTGGATCGACGACGGCGATATCAATTCCACCCCGGAAACCGCTAATGTGCCGTTTTTGCTGTCGCCGCCGGTGGTGAAAGTGAACGGCAACAGCGGGCAGCAGCTGCGTATTCAGAAAGTCGGCGCCGCGTTGGCGGCGGATCGTGAATCGGTGTTCTACCTCAACGTGCTGGATATCCCGCCGACGCCGGAAAACCTGCAGGGCACCAATACGCTGCAGCTGGCGATCAAGTCGCGCATCAAACTGTTCTACCGCCCGCAGGCGTTAACCCGCGGCGTGGAAAATGCGTTGGAAGAACTGACGCTGCAAGCCAATGGCAAAGGCTTCAACGTCATCAATAAAAGCGCGTATTTCATTACGGTAGCGAATATAGGCCAAGGTGCGGACAAGCATCTGCTGGTTGATTCGCTGATGGTCGCGCCGTTTTCCACCCAGTTTGCCGCCAGCAAACGAGCGGTCAGCAAAAACGCCCGTTATGACCTGATGTATATCGACGATCTGGGGGCTTACAAGTCTAAAGCCATCACCGCACACTAACCTGAAAGAACAACAATGAAGCTGAATAAAAAAGTCCTCTCGCTGCTGACCGCCTCTTCATTCTTGTTGCCGGATACGGCCTGGGCGGTGACGTTCGATACGTCGCTGTTGGCCGGCGAATCGCGCGATTCCGATCTCTCGCGTTTTTACCTCAATAATGACATGCCTGCCGGCCGGCAGGAGATCGATGTGTATGTCAACCATGACTGGAAAGGGCGCTATGCGCTGCTGTTTGGCACCCAACGCGACGATATCCAAATCGACTACCAGGATGCGCAGCGGCTGGGCATCGATCTGAGTCAATTGCCGGCGCCTCAGGCGCCCCAGACGACGCTGTCGATCGCCACGCTGGTGCAGGGCGGTCGGTTCGATATGGACGTCGGCGCGCTGAGCCTGCGGCTGACGGTGCCGCAGGCGCGGGTCAACCGATCGGAGGCGGGATACGTGGATCCGGCCTTCTGGAATCGCGGCATCTCCGCATTGACGCTGGCCTACAACGCGACGTACTACCACGCCGAGGCGCGCGGCGACGGCAATCGCAGCAACAACGACGATTTTTATACCGGGCTGGAATCCGGGATCAATCTGGCCGGTTGGCAATTTCGCGACAGCAGCAGCTTTCGCCACGGCAGCGGGCGGGGGAGCCACTGGCAGAACAACACGCGCTATCTGCAGCGCGGCTTCGCCGACATCAAATCCAACCTGACCGCCGGCGATTTTTATTCGCCGGGGGATCTGTTCGACTCGGTGCGCATCCGCGGGGTGGCGCTGGCGTCGGACATCAGCATGCGCCCCAACTCGCAGCAGGGCTTTTCACCGATCGTGCGGGGCGTGGCGCAAACCAACGCCCTGGTGAAAGTGGTGCAGAACGGCAACGTGATCTACCAGGAAAACGTGCCGCCGGGTGCCTTTACCCTCGACAGTATTCAGCCGACCGGCTCGGCGGGCGATCTGTGGGTGACGGTCAAAGAGGCGGATGGGCGTGAACAGTCGTTCAGCGTGCCGTTTTCCGCCGTACCCAACATGTTGAAACAGGGCGTCAGCCAATACAGCGTGCTGGCCGGCAAGGTGAACGAAAGCAATACCGATTACGATCCCGGCTTTGTGCAGGGCACCCTGCAGTACGGTTTCAACAACCTGGTAACCGGCTATGCCGGCAGCATTTTGAGCGACGACTATCAGGCCTGGCTGCTCGGCAGCGGCTGGAACCTGCCGATAGGGGCGGTGTCCATCGACCTGACGCATGCCGATACCCGTCTGAAAAACCGCCGTGAAAGCGGGCAGAGCTTCCGTATCGCCTACAGTAAATTTCTCGATGCCACCGCGACCAACTTCACGCTGGCGGCCTACCGTTACTCCACCCGCGGTTACTACAGCTTTACCGACGCCATTTACTCTAATGACGGTTACCGCCAGCTGGAACGGCAGTTTGACCGCTGGCGCGACGAGGAGGGTTTGTCCGAACTGGATATGAACACCTGGGATGCGCTGCGGTCCGCCCGGCCGAAAAATACCTTTACGCTTAATTTGAACCAGCGTCTTAACGAAGGGTGGGGCACGCTGTTCTTCTCCGGCTCCCAGCGCGATTACTGGACGGCCAACGCGAAAAGCCGCGAATACCAGTTGGGATACTCCAACAATCTGGGGCGCGTCAGCTACTCCGTTTCCGCCAGCCGGGTGCGCAACAGCCAGCGTGAGGAAGAGACGCGTTATTACCTGTCGTTCAGCCTGCCGCTGTCGGTGTTCGACAACAACGCCTACCTCAGCACCGGCCTGTCGGCGACGGACTCTCACTATCAGCAAAGCACGGTCAGCCTGAGCGGCAACGCGCTGGAGTCCAACCGTCTGAGCTACTCGCTGAACGGCAGCAATCGCAGCGGCGGCGACAACATGGCCGGTGTCAATGCGGCCTACCGCACCCGTGTCTCGACGCTTGGCGTCTCCTACAGCGAAGGCAACGATTATCGCCAGAGCGGCCTCAGCGCGCGCGGCAGCCTGGTGGCGATCCCCTGGCATGTGCTGGCGTCGAACGAAATCGGCAACACCATGACGGTGGTCGAGGCGCCGCAGGCCGAAGGGCTGATGGTCAACGGCGACGAAAGCATCGTGACCAACGCCCAGGGCCTGGCGCTGGTGCCCTATGCCACGCCATACCGGCAAAACTCGGTCACGCTGTCGGATACCGGCCACAGCAGCGGGGCGGAAATCAGCGGCAACGTCGCCAACCACGTGCCTTACTACGGCGCGGTCAGCTACCTGAAATTCGAAACCGATCAACGTCAGCCATTCCAGCTGCGGGCGCAGCGCGCCGATGGTGCACCGCTGCCGTTCGGCGCCGAAGTGCTGGATGAAAACGGCCGGTCGATAGGCTTTGTCGGCCAGGCCAGCGTGCTGTACCTGCGCGTCGAACAGCCGCCAACGGCGTTGACGGTGCAACTGCGCGACGGCCGTTGCCGCATCGCCAAACCGACTCTGGCGCTCGACGCGTCGCCCGGCGTTTGCCGCTAATACAGGATAACCGAACCTATGATCAGGCTGATTTTTTTGCTGCTGCTGTCCGGGCTGTTCAGCGGCTATAGCTATGCCACCTGTTTTGGCAAAGGGATCTCATTTGCACCGGCTTTGAATGTCGATCTCTCCGATAAGCTGAATGCCAACACCCCGGTGTGGGAGGAGCAATACAGCACCCAATATGTCGGCACTTTCGACTGCAGTTCTTCAAAGAGCAAATTTACCTATACGCTCAAGCTGTCGCCCGATAATAAGAATGCGGCTATTTTTGGTTTTAACAACGGCACGCAGTGGATACGCGCGCAAATCGTCAATAAAATTGGCGATCGTGAACTGTCAAAGCGCGGCGAACATTCCGCCGCCGAGTTAAATACGCCGATGACCGTGCGCTACTCGTTAGAATCGAAGCCCAAAAATGGCCGTGTGGTGCCGGGGGATACGCTGATGCTGGATGACGCGCTGATGGTCTCGGACATTACCGGCATAAAGATATGGGAATTGCCGATTTGGCTGTTGCAGCAAGTCGGGAAAATACTCAGTTGGCTCCTGACCGGCAACTGGCCTTATGACGAACGCGATATGTACGGCCAGCCGATGAACATCAAATACGCGCCCAAAACCACCACCTGCCGTTTCGACAACGCCGGCCTGACGGTCAGATTGCCGAAAATGGGCGTGGCGCAGGTGTTGAATAACAACCAACCCGGCTACACGCCGTTCTCGCTGAACATCAGCTGCCAGAACATGCAGCAGGAAGGCATCGCCGATCGCACCGTCGAGATGTTCCTGTCCAGCAATAACCTGCTGGCCTCCGACGCCAGCGTGCTGACCAATGCCAACGCGGGCGGCGCGCAAGGGGTGGGGCTGCGCCTGGTCAAACGCGATATGCCGAGCTCGCCGGTGGTACTGTCGCCCTCCAATGTCGATCGCGGCAGCGCCACCTCATTGTTTCACGTCGCCGCCGGCGGCAGCCTGAACAGTCACTTTATCATCGGCATGGGCGCTTATTATTACCCTTATCAGCGCGATGGCGTGACGCAGGGTGAAATCAACACCTCGGCCACGCTGAACATTATTTATCCCTGATGAATGGGCGGGTGCAAAAAAACCGGCAGCCGCCGCTGCCGGGGTTGGTTATTGATAAGTCATCGCGCTGGCGTGCAGCTTGTTATTTCCTACGATCGCGATGATTTTGTAGTAACGGGCGCCAGCCTTGGCGGTTTTGTCCGCCAACATCTTTTCCGCATCGCTCAGATTTGCGGCACCGCTAACGGTAATCACCTGGCGCGGCGTCAGGGCGTCCGCCTGTTGACTATTGATTTGCGTTGCCGCGACTGTTGCGCCTGAAAAGACAAAAGCCCCTAGCAGCATCGTTTTCAACATGACGTTCTTCATGATGTTCTCCCCAAGCGCAATACGCTTGTTCTTTGCTATGGTTGAATCTTTTTGTTTCGTTATGCTAAAGGATAAGCAGCGAGGTGTCGGCGCGGTAGTGCCTGAAAGCGTAATGCATCGTTTCCAAACTGGAAACGATAAGGAGGGGGCATGCAGGATTTGAACGATCTTCAACTGTTTGCTTTGGTGGTGCGACATGGTGGTTTCGCCGCAGCCGAGCGCGCGAGCGGCGAAGCTAAATCCAAACTCAGCAAACGCGTGGCTCGTCTGGAGGCGAGTTACGGTGCGCGGTTAATCGAACGTTCGACGCGCAGTTTCCGCGTCACGGATATTGGCCGCGATGTGTATCGTCAGTGTGAGGCGATTATCGAGCGGTTGGAGGCGGCCGATGCCATTGTCGCCCGTGCGCGCGACGAAGTGAGCGGCTGCCTGCGCATCAGTTCGCCGCCCGGTTTGATGCAGTATTATAATTCCCATCTGCTGTTGGGGTTTATGGCGCGTTACCCGGACGTGCGCGTACAACTGTTGATCCATGAGCGCCATGTGGATCTGATCAACGAAAAGATCGATGTGGCGTTTCGCATTACGAGTCATTTCGACCAGGATCAATCATTGATTAAACGCGATCTTGGCGTACGGCAACGCATTTTGGTCGCCGGCGCGCAGCTGGTGGAGAAAGCCGGCGGCTTGCCGCAGTCGTTCGAACAGCTGGCCAGCTTGCCGACGTTGTCGATGGGGGAGTGGCTGGATCGCGATCGATGGGAATTCGAGGATAATGCAGGCAATCAACGTACTTTCGTACACGTCCCCCGGCTGTGTTGCGGGGATTACAGCACGTTGCATAGTGCGGCGATTGCCGGGATGGGCGTCGCGTTTTTGCCGATCCATTTGTGTGCCAACGAATTGCGAACGGGTCAACTGCTGCGTCTGCTGCCGCAGTGGCGTGCGCCGAGCAGCATTGTTCATCTGGTGTTCACCAGCGGCAAAGGCCTGTTGCCGCCGGTGCGGGCGTTTATCGATCACAGCGTCGCGGTATTCGCCGAAGCCAATCGCCGCCTCTCGATGATGCCGGTTGCCTAGCCGCCTGTCACTGCCCATCCGGGTGTTCGAAAATATGCGCGCCGGCCCCTTGCCGGCCCAATATATCGTTCGGGTTGCGCAGCGGGCAGTCGGCGAGCGACAGGCAGCCGCAGCCGATGCAGCTATCGAGATGGTCGCGCAGCACCGTCAGCCGTTGAATACGCTCATCCAGCGTTTTGCGCCAGGCGGAGGACAGCACTCCCCATTGTTCTGAGGTCAGCTTGCTGCCGATGGGGAAACGGCTCAGCGCGGCGCGGATCTCTTCCAGCGGAATGCCCGCGCGCTGTGCGATCTTGATCACCGCGATATAGCGCAATACCACCGACGGATAACGCCGCTGATTGCCGGCGTTGCGCGTCGCCTGAATCAGCCCTTTACTCTCGTAGAAGTGCAGCGCGGATATCGCCACGCCGCTGCGTTTCGCCACTTCCCCGACGGTCAATAGCCGATTGGCGTCAATCGGTTCATTTCTTGCCATTTTATCTTCCTCAACTTGACCTCAAGTTAACCTGAGGTTTTATAGTTCAGCCTGCCGGGCTTGGCAACCGGCATCTCTCGAGACCTGCCCCCGCCTTATTGGGGAGAAGGATGGCTTTGGCTGTAAAATCAGGAAGAAACCGTTATGCAACGCTTTATCAACACCGCTCTGGACAGTTATTGGCTTTGGCTGCTCGCACGTCTGTGCTTGATGGTGATTTTTATCTCGTCGGGGCTCGCCAAGCTGTTCGACATCGAAGGGAGCCTGGCGGAGATGCGCGCCGCCGGTTTGCATCCGGCCTGGCTGTTCAACCTGGCGTCGGCGGCGGTGCTGCTGACAGGTTCGGTATTGATCCTGCTGAACCGGTGGGTGTGGCTGGGCGCCGGCATGCTGTCGGTGTTTCTGATCCTGACTATCGCGATCGTCCACACCTTCTGGAATATGTCCGCTCCCAATATGCAGATTTCTCTCTACTTCGCGCTGGAACACATCACGGTGATCGGCGGGCTGTGGGTGACGGCCATCGCCAGCCGTTTGCGTCAACGTCTGGCCAACACGCGTGAGGCTGCATGATGAAACGATATCTCATTATCGCGGCGCTGCTGGCGGTACTCGTCGTCGCTGCGGTAGCGATGCGTTCCACCGCGCGGCAAAGCGAAGGCGCACCGGCCTATCCGCCGGTGAAAGTGGCGCTGGCGCCCGCACTGCGTGAACAGGCGGCGCGCAGCTACGCCGGCGTGGGCGAGCTGGAGGCGGCCAGCCAGGTGGAGGTGGCGGCGGAAACCAGCGGCCGCATCACGCGTATCCTGTTCGAATCCGGCCAAACGGTGCGGCAGGGGCAGTTGCTGGTGCAGCTCAACGATGCGGTCGAACAGGCTGAGCTGGTGCGTCTGCAGGCGCAATTGCGCAACGCCGATCTGCTGCTGGGGCGCATGCGAAAACTGATGAACCTCAACGCCACTGCGCGGCAACAGTTGGACGATGCGCTGGCCGAGCGGGATATGGCGCTTGGCGCGGTGCGGGAAACGCAGGCCAAAATTGCGCAGAAGGCGATCCGCGCGCCGTTTTCCGGCGTCATCGGCATTCGCCGCGTGCATGAAGGGCAATATCTTAACGCCGCCGAGGCGGTGGCGAACCTGGTGGACGCCGATAGGCTGCGCGTCAACTTTTCGCTGGACGAACAAAGCAGCGCCGGGTTGGCGCCAGGCCAGGCGGTGTCGGTGCAGGTTGGGGCGTATCCCGATCGCGCTTTCCCCGCCGTCATTACCGCTATCGACCCGATGATCGGCAAATCCCGCACCGTGCAGGTGCAGGCGACGTTGACCAACCGTGAGGGATTGCTGAAGGCCGGCATGTACGCCGGCATTCGCGTCACGCAGCAGCAGCGCGTGGCGGTGCTGACGGTGCCGGAAACGGCGCTGACTTATACCGCGTACGGCGATACCGTGTTTCTGGCCCAGCAGGGTGAAAAGGGCATGACGGTCAAGCGCGTTTCGGTCACCGTGGGTGAGCGCAACGACGGGCGCGTCGAGATCGTCAATGGCCTGCAGGAAGGCGATCGGGTGGTGACTTCGGGCCAGCTCAAGCTGAGCGACGGCATGGCGGCCGAGCCGGTGGCGCAGGATACCCTGAACGCCGCCCAGGCCGGTTCCTGAGGAGAGACCGATGACATTTACCGATCTGTTCGTGCGCCGGCCGGTGCTGGCGCTGGTGGTCAGCACCCTGATCCTGCTGTTCGGCGCGCTGGCGCTCAGCAAGTTGCCGATCCGCCAATACCCCCTGCTGGAAAACTCGACCATCACCATCAGCACTGAATATCCCGGCGCGTCGTCCGAGCTGATGCAGGGCTTTGTCACGCAGCCGATCGCCCAGGCGGTGTCCTCCGTCGAGGGCGTTGACTACCTTTCTTCCTCTTCGGTGCAGGGGCGCAGCGTGGTGACGGTGCGTATGGCGCTGAACCGCGATTCGACCCAGGCGCTGACCGAAGTGATGGCCAAGGTCAATCAGGTGCGCTACAAGCTGCCGGAGCAGGCTTACGATCCGGTGATTGAGCGCTCCGCCGGTGAGGCCACCGCTGTGGCCTATGTCGGCTTTTCCAGTAAAACGCTGTCCACGCCGGCGCTGAGCGAATACCTGACGCGGGTGGTGGAGCCGATGTTCACCACCATCGACGGCGTCGCCAAGGTTGAAGTGTTCGGCGGGCAAAAAATGGCGATGCGCCTGTGGCTGGACAGCGATCGGCTGGCCGGCCGCGGCCTGACCGCCGCCGACGTGGCCGACGCGGTGCGGCGCAACAACTACCAGGCGGCACCGGGCAAGGTGAAAGGGCAGTATGTGGTTGCCAACGTGCGGGTGAATACCGATCTCACCAGCGTTGAGGAATTTCGCAATCTAGTGGTGCGCAACGACGGCAATGGCCTGGTGCGTTTAAAAGACGTCGGCACTGTGGAGCTGGGCGCCGCGGCCACGGAAACCAGCGCCCTGATGGATGGCGAACCGGCGGTGTTCCTCGGCGTCTTCCCTACGCCGACCGGCAACCCGCTGGTAATCGTCGATGGCATTCGCCACCTGATGCCGGCGATCGACAAGATGCAGCCGCCGGGCGTGAAGATGGCACTGGCGTTCGAAACCGCGCGCTTTATTCAGGCCTCGATCGATGAAGTGGTGCATACCCTGCTCGAAGCGCTGGTGATTGTGGTGGCGGTGATCTACCTGTGTCTGGGGTCGCTGCGCACCGTGTTGATCCCGGTGGTGACCATTCCGCTGTCGATCCTTGGCGCTGCCGGGCTGATGTTGGCCTTCGGCTTCAGCGTCAATTTGCTGACGCTGCTGGCGATGGTCCTGGCGATCGGCCTGGTGGTAGACGACGCCATCGTGGTGGTGGAGAACGTGCATCGTCATATCGAAGAGGGGAAAACGCCGCTGGCGGCGGCGATGATCGGCGCGCGCGAGGTGGCGGGGCCGGTGATCGCCATGACCCTGACGCTGGCGGCGGTCTATGCGCCGATCGGCCTGATGGGCGGGCTGACCGGCGCGCTGTTTCGCGAGTTTGCGTTGACGCTGGCCGGGGCGGTAGTGGTGTCCGGCGTGGTGGCGCTGACGCTGTCGCCGGTGATGAGCTCGCTCCTGCTGCCGGCCAAACAGAGCGAAGGGCGCGTGGCGCACGCCGCCGAGTGGTTCTTCGGCGGTCTGACGCGGCGCTATGCGCGCGCGCTGGATTTTTCGCTGCGCCACCGTTGGTTGACCGGCGCGCTGGCGTTGCTGGTGATGATCAGCCTGCCGCTATTGTACCTGATGCCGCAGCGCGAGCTGGCGCCGACCGAGGATCAGGCCATCGTACTGACTGCCATCAAGGCGCCACAGCACGCCAACCTGAACTATGTCGAACGCTTTGCCTACAAGCTGGACGAGGTTTACAACCGCATGCCGGAAACCGAAAGCCGCTGGATCATCAACGGCAGCGACGGCACGGCGTCCGGCATCGGCGGCATCAACCTGACGCTGTGGCAGGCGCGTCAGCGCTCGGCGTCGGCGGTGCAGGCCGATCTGCAGCGGGCGGTGAACGACGTCGAAGGCACCAGCATTTTCGCCTTCCAGCTGCCCGCCTTGCCGGGCTCCACCGGCGGGCTGCCGGTGCAGATGGTGCTGCGCACGCCGCAGGACTACCCGCAGCTGTATCGCACCCTGGAAGAGGTGAAGCAGAACGCCAGAAACAGCGGCCTGTTTATGGTGGTGGACAGCGATCTGGACTACAACAACCCGCTGGCGGAGGTGCATATCGATCGCGCCAAGGCCAACAGTCTGGGGATCCGCATGAGCGACATCGGCGAATCGCTGGCGGTGCTGGTGGGGGAAAACTACCTCAACCGCTTCGGCATGGACGGCCGCGCCTATGACGTGATCCCGCAGAGCCTGCGCGAACAGCGGCTGACGCCGCAGGCGCTGGCGCGACAGTACGTCCGCACGCAGGACAATACGCTGGTGCCGCTCTCCACCGTGGTGTCGGTGGCCGTTAAGGTCGAGCCGAACAAGCTGACCCAGTTCAACCAGCAGAACGCCGCCACCCTGCAGGCCATTCCCGCGCCCGGCGTTTCGATGGGCGAAGCGGTGGCCTTCCTCGAACGGCAGGCCAATGCGCTGCCGGCCGAGTTTAGCCACGACTGGCAGGGGGATTCGCGCCAATATACCCAGGAAGGCAGCGCGCTGGCATTCGCGTTCCTGGCGGCGTTGGTGATCATCTATCTGGTGCTGGCGGCGCAGTACGAGAGCCTGAAAGATCCGCTGATCATCCTCATCACCGTGCCGCTGTCGATCTGCGGCGCCTTGCTGCCGCTGGCGCTGGGCTACGCCACGATGAACATCTATACCCAGGTCGGGCTGGTGACCCTGATCGGGCTGATCAGCAAGCACGGCATTTTGATGGTGGAGTTCGCCAACGAGTTGCAGATGCATCAGGGGCTGACGCGGCGCGCCGCGATTTTGCAGGCGGCGCAAATTCGCCTGCGGCCGGTGTTGATGACCACCGGGGCGATGGTGTTCGGCTTGATTCCGCTGCTGTTCGCCAGCGGCGCCGGCGCCGCCAGCCGCTTCGGCCTGGGGCTGGTGATCGTATCCGGCATGCTGGTGGGCACGCTGTTCACCCTGTTTGTGTTGCCGACGGTGTATACGCTGCTGGCGCGCGATCACGCGGTGGCGTCGCCCCGGCAGCGTGAACTGGCCGCGGCGCAAAAGGCGCTGACGGAATAAACCGCCGGCGCCCGTATGAAAAATAAACCCGCCGCGGCGGGTTTTTTCGTCAGTTTTTGCAGCCCATCAACTCCGGCAGGACGCCGGGCTTGCTCTTCAGCGAAGCCTGTACGTCGTCCGGCAGACCGGCCCAGATGATCAGACCGGTGCGTTTCTCGATCTCGTCCACCGTCACGCGGAATTGGCAAAAATCGGCGCCCTTCGGCGTATTCTGATCGAACAGGAAAGCGGCATAGTGGTTCACCGCCGGGCTGTTGTTGATGAAAATCACTTTCCAGTAGGCGCTGGGGATGGTGTGCGCTTTCTGGGTGCCCGGCAGTTTGCCCATATCGCGCTCATACAGCGGTCCGGTCACGGTATAGACCGAGGAGATATCGGCGCGATCGATCAGCTTGCGTTCCTGATCTTCCAGCCGCGCCCAGGCGCCCTGGTTCAGATCGGACTTTTGCGGCGTGATGTTGGACAGGTAGTTCAGCGACTCCCAGTCGGAAACGCCCGCCAGCGAGGCCAGCGGCGCCTGATGACCGCGATCGACCTTCAACGCCGCATTGGCGCCGGTGTAATCGGCGGGCGCCAAAGTGTCCGCCGGGTTGAGCGCCGGATCGGTTTTCCAGTTGCGCGTCTTGCCGCTGGCCGGCGTGTCTTTGGTGATGTGATAGGCCACCCAGTTGGCGAACTTGGTGGTGCTGTTGTTGTTCAACGTATAAGCGTGACGCACGATCGATACGTTGCTGCTGCCGCCGGTCGGGCAGCCGACCGCGCAGTTGTCGATGGATTCGAGCGTGTCGGCCGACGCCTGCGCGGCGAACAGCAGGGCGGCCAGGGCCAACATCTTGTTGTTAAAACGCATATTCATATCCTCAATAAGTTAAAAAATACTGTATATATTTACAGTGAATTAAACTTATCGCAGTGAAACGAATACAACAATGCAACACATTCATGTTGTGAATGTGTCGGCGTTGACAGAGCGGAACGGCGCCCTGTACGCCGCTCGGACTATCAAAAACGCCAAAACGCGCGTGAACAGAGGATCAACATCGGATAGATCTCGAGGCGGCCGAGCAGCATGGCGGCGCACATCAGCCATTTCGCCGCGTCGTTCAGCGTGCCGAAACCGGCGGCGGTTTCTCCGTACCCCAGCCCCATATTGTTGATGCAGGCGGCGACGGTGGCGAAAGCGGTGACCAGATCATAGCCCATCAAGTTCAGCAGCCAGATAAACAGACAGGTGAACAGCACGTAAAGGAAGAAGAAGCTCCAGACGGAGCGCAGCGTCCGATCCTGGATCGGCGCATTGCCGACCTTGATGGTGTACATGGCGTTGGGATGCACCAGCTGGTTGATCTCGAGCCGGCTTTGTTTGTACATGATCAGAAAACGCAGCGCTTTAATGCCGCCGCAGGTGGAGCCGACGCAGCCGCCGAAGAAACTCGCCGCCAGCAGCAGCATGATGGTGTGGGACGGGATCCGGGTGTAATCGGCGATGGCCAGACCGTTGTCGGTCATCATCGAACTGGTGAGGAAAAAGCCGTGCACGAAGGCGTCTTTGACGCCGTACATGCCCGAGCGGTACAGCTCGATACACACGATCGCCACGACGATGGCCAGAATCAACAGGAAAAAGCGCAGCTCGGGGCTGCGGTACAGCGGTTTCAGGCTGCGACGGCCGACGGCAATGAAATAGAGCGTGAAGTTCACCGCCGCCAGAATAGAGAAAATGCCGCCGACCATTTCCACCGCCGAACTGTCGTAGTACCCCAGGCTTTCGTTGCGGGTGGAAAATCCGCCGAGCGACACGGTGGAAATGCCGTGGCACAGCGCATCGAACCACGGCATGCCCGCCAGACGAAAGGCGACGGTACAGGCCAACCCCAGCCCAAGGTAGATCAACCACAGGTTTTTCGAGGTATCGGCCAGGCGTGGCGTCAGGCGTTCCTCCTTGAACGGGCCGGGCATTTCCGACTGGTAAAGTTTGGCGCCGCCGATGCCCAGCAGCGGCAGCACGGCTACGGCCAACACGATAACCCCGAGGCCGCCGATAAAATTGAGCTGGGAGCGGTAATAGAGGAACGATTTGGGCACGTTCGAGACGTCATTCAGTACCGAGGCGCCGGTGGTGGTGATGCCGGAGACTCCCTCAAACATCGCGTCGACCAGCCGGACGTTCAGCGTGTCATCCAGCCACAGCGGCAGGGCGCTGATCGCGGAAAACAGCAGCCAAAACATCACGATGATCAGAAAACCGTCCTGGGTGCGCAGCTGCACTTTCGACTGCCGGGTGCTGAACCAGCCCAATCCGCCGAGCGTGGCGGCCACCACCAGGGTATAGAAAAATGAGAAGGCGCTTTTTTCTTTATACAACAGCCCCGTCAGCAGGGGCGGGATCATTGAAAGGCTGTAAAGAAGGACCAAAAAGCTGCAAAGATGAATAACGACCAGGATCTGTTTGGTTCTGACCATACTGTTGCTCGGAATGCCTGCCGACAATGCGTCAATTTATTGAAGTGTATCAAGCATAAAGCAGGCGATATAAAAATAACGTAAAAATTCATATCGCCTAATAAGTATGGCGGGGCGTTATTCCAGCAGGTTGTTGACCGTACGGCGCACATAGTGCGTCATCTGCGCCAGATCGTCCGGCGACACCGGGCCGCCGCCGGCGCGCACCACCTGCTGTTCGATCTGGGTAATCTCCTGCTCGACCTTGTTGGCGATCTGCACTTTGACTATTTTGTCCACCGAAGACAGCAGCACCTTCAAGACCACTTTCAGCGCGATGTTCTCGCAGAACGAGTCGTAGTGATGAACCGGCGGCGGCGGGGCCGGAGCCGGCTCGGGCGCGCGCGGAGCCAGAGCCTTGAAGCTGTCTACATTTTCAATAATAAGATCCATGTCTCTTATTAGTTCATCAAAATCTTTAGACACTGACTTATTCCCTTCGCTGTGCGCAAAAAACAGAACGCCCGTCCTCGGGCTGAAAGCGGATGAGCGACGGGCAGAACGAATTCGGGCCTGGCCTTCAGACGCTGAATGGCCGGGGGAGGGGCATTCTAACCTTGCGGCGGGTCGGCAACAAGATGGGGCCGTGCGAATGCGCGGCCCTTTGAATCACAGGCGCAGGAGGGGGCTTAATTTTTCAGCTTGGCGGTGATTTTTGCCACGTGCTCGCCCTGATAGCGGGCAATGGTCAGCTCTTCGTTGCTCGGCTGCCGCGAGCCGTCGGCGCCGGCGATGGTGGTGGCGCCATACGGGGTGCCGCCGCGCACCTGCGAAACGTCAAACAGCTCCGGCGTCGCATAGCCGATCGGCACGATGATGAAACCGTGGTGCGCCAGCGTGGTCCAGGTGGAACTGATGGTGTGTTCCTGGCCGCCGCCGGTGCCGGTGGAGGAGAAGACGCTGCCTACCTTGCCGTACAGCGCGCCGGAAGCCCACAGACCGCCGGTCTGATCGAGGAAGGTGCGCATCTGCCCGGCCATATTGCCGAAGCGGGTCGGCGTGCCGAAGATAATGCCGTCATAGTCCGCCAGCTCTTGCGGGGTGGCGACCGGCGCCTGTTGATGTTGTTTGCCCCCGGCTTTGGCGAAGGCCTCCGGCGTCATGGTTTCCGGCACGCGTTTAATCGTCACGTCCACGCCGTTAACCCGATTCGCGCCTTCGGCCACCGCCTGCGCCAGGCTTTCGATATGGCCGTACATTGAGTAATAAAGCACCAACACTTTCGTCATGTTCCGTACTCCCGCTCAGATGATTAACAAAAACCCTTGATAAGCATAGAAGCGAATGACGAACTTGGTTTTGTCGGATGGCGGATTCAGGGCAAGCGCCGCAGCTTGTGCGCCAGCCGCTGTTCCTGCCAGCGTGCCGGCGCGGGTCGGCGGGCGGTCAGAAGGCGACGTTGCGGATAAAGCGCAGGGGCAGGTTGCCGTGGTTGGCGTAAGCGTAGCGTTGATCGCTGTTGAAGGTTTGTGCGGCGCCGGCGCTGAGCGTCAGCGTGCCTTGTTCCAGCTCCAGCGTCAGGGTACCGGCAATCACGTAGATCATTTCGCTCCAGCCTTCGGCGTCCGGGGCAGAGTCATAGCGCTCGCCCGGCATCAGCGTCCATTCCCACAGCTCGGCCCGTTGCCGCGCCGGCACGCTGGCGGCGAACAGCGCCTGGCTGCCCGGCTGCGCGCCTTGCCAGGCCAACTCGCCCACCAGATGGCTGCCGCGCGCTTCCGGCGCCTGGATCAGATCGGTGAAAGAAATCGCCAGGGCGGCGGCGATCTTGTCGAGCACCGCCAGGCTGACGTTGCGATCGCCGGCCTCGATGCCCGCCAGCATGCGGCGGCTGACGCCGGAAAGCTCGGCCAGCGCCATCTGGCTCAGGCCCGCCCGTTGGCGGTAGCCGCGCAGATTGCTGCTCAGGTATTGCAGCACCTTGGGGGGATCGGTTTTTGCGTTATGCGCCGTATTGCTCATCGCCGGACTTTATCTCATACTGGCAGGATCTGTGCATTATATTGCACTCAGCAGGAAGGGCAAGCCGGTGTCAGCAGCAAAAAAATCCTTTATTTCCGCCGTGGTTCCGCAAATCAGGTTGCCGGAAGCGGTGTTGATTTTCATCACCATGATCTGGGGCGGCACCTTTTTGGCGGTGCATCACGCGATGCAGGTCAGCGGGCCGTTCTTTTTCGTCGGCCTGCGTTTCGCCACCGCCACGCTGGCGCTGACGCTGTTTTCGCTGCGCGTGCTGCGCGGCCTGACCCGGTATGAACTGAAGGCGGGCGTGCTGATCGGGCTGGCGATCATGTTCGGTTACAGCATGCAAACCGTCGGCCTGCAGACCATCACCAGCAGCCAATCGGCGTTTATCACCGCCATGTACGTG
Organism: Serratia sarumanii; assembly: GCF_029962605.1. Taxonomy (NCBI): domain Bacteria; kingdom Pseudomonadati; phylum Pseudomonadota; class Gammaproteobacteria; order Enterobacterales; family Yersiniaceae; genus Serratia; species Serratia sarumanii. Next base: position 1,841,183 of record NZ_CP124750.1, read on the forward strand.
CCGATCGTGCCTCTGTTGCAATGGCTGGTGCTGGGGCGCTTCCCCGGCATCATGTCGTGGATCGGCATTCTGCTGGCCTTCACCGGCCTGATGCTGCTGGCGGCGCCGAGCAGCACCGACATGACGCTGAGCCTCGGTGAAATTCTGACGCTGGCCGGCACCCTGGGCATGGCGGCAGAGATCATTCTGATCGGCGCCTTCGCCGGCAAGGTCAATATCCGCCGAGTGACCATCGTGCAGCTGGCGACCGCCTCGCTGGCCTCCTTTTTGATGATGGCGCCGACCGGCGAGTCGCCGCCGCCGTATTCGGATTACCTGCTGTACAGCGCCATTGGGCTGGGGCTGGCCAGCGCCTTGATTCAGCTGACCATGAACTGGGCGCAGCGCAGCGTTTCGCCGACGCGCGCCACGGTGATTTACGCCGGCGAACCGGTCTGGGCGGGCATCGTCGGGCGGTTGGCCGGCGAGCGTTTACCGGGCGTGGCGTTATTGGGGGGCGCGTTGATTGTAATCGGGGTGGTGGTCAGCGAGCTGCGCGTGCGGCGCAGGGATAAAGCGGCGGTGGCGACGGAAGCGGATTAGCGCAGAGACATAGAAAGCAGGAAGGGGCGGAGATATCCGCCCCTTTTGCATCACGCGGTTTTCTTCTTGCGCAGGAACACGTAAGACAGGCCGAGCACGATGAACCACAGCGGGGTGACGATCAGCGCCTGGCGGGTGTCTTCGCGCAGCGACAGCAGCACCAGCACGAACACGAAGAACGCCATGCACACCCAGCACATCAGTTTGCCGGCCGGCATCTTGTAGATCGATTTCTGGTGCAGCGCCGGGCGCTGTTTACGGTAGACCAGGTACGAGCACAGGATGATGGTCCAGACGAACATGAACAGAATCGCCGATACGGTGGTCACCAGGGTGAAGACCGTCATCACGTTCGGGATCAGGTAAATCAGCACCACGCCGCCCAGCAGGCAGATGCAGGAGAAGGTGAGGCCGTTGGCCGGCACCGCGCGCTTGGACAGGTTGGCGAACGATTTCGGCGCGTCGCCTTCCTGCGCCAGCCCGAACAGCATGCGGCTGGTGGAGAATACGCCGCTGTTGGCGGAAGAGGCGGCTGAGGTCAGCACCACAAAGTTGATCACGCTGGCCGCGGCCGGCAGGCCGATCAGCACGAACAGTTCAACGAACGGGCTCTTGTCCGGCACCACGGAGCTCCACGGCGTCACCGACATGATGACGATCAGGGCAAACACGTAGAACATGATGATGCGGATCGGAATCGAGTTGATGGCGCGCGGCAGCGATTTCTCCGGATCCTTGGTTTCCGCGGCGGTGGTGCCCACCAGCTCAATGCCGACGAAGGCGAATACCGCAATCTGGAAGCCGGCGAAGAAGCCGCTGATGCCTTTCGGGAACATGCCGCCGTCATTCCACAAATGGGTGAATGAGGCCACGGTGCCGGTCGGCGATTGGAACTGCATGGCGATCATCACCAGCCCGGCGACGATCAGCCCGACGATGGCGACGATTTTGATCATCGCAAACCAGAACTCCATTTCACCGAACATTTTCACCGTCGCCAGGTTAAGGCCGAGCAGCAACAGCACGCACAGCAGCGAAGCGATCCACTGCGACAGCTCGGGGAACCAGAACTGGGCATAGGCGGTGATCGCCACGACGTCGGCGATGCCGGTGACCACCCAGCAGAACCAGTAGGTCCAGCCGGTGAAGAAACCGGCCCACGGGCCGAGCAGATCCGCGGCGAAATCGCTGAACGATTTGTATTCCAGGTTGGACAGCAGCAGCTCGCCCATGGCGCGCATCACGAAGAACAGCATAAAGCCGATGATCATGTACACGAAGATGATCGAAGGGCCGGCCAGACTGATGGTTTTACCGGAGCCCATAAACAGACCGGTGCCGATGGCGCCGCCGATGGCGATCAGTTGAATATGTCGGTTAGTGAGGTTTCGCCGTAGATGATCTTCTGAAGCGGGCGTCGCGTCAGTCGCTATTTTAGAGTGATCTACCATCTGATGATGTCCTGTTTTACCTGTCATTAGTGAAGTCGCGAGCTCTGAAGTGGCTCTTTTTTATACATTTATCCGGTTGGTCCGGCTTTAGTAAGGTAGTGCAATAACGCCACCTTTGTGCAACATGTTTACAACATTTATACGCAGGATAAAAGTCGATCAATCTTTACACGGAGGAGGCAAATCGGACGTTCAGGGAGCGGAAGATTACTCTTCAAAACGTGGGATTAACAGACCTTATGCGGCTTATCTCGTTGATTAAACAAAGGGTTGTAAAGTTCGCATGAGAAAAAGTAATGGGTGTAAGCGTTCGACAGCGGCTGCGGCGAGGAAGACAGTTTAGCGCGTTGAGTTGTTCGAACAGTTGCTAGAGCCGTTGACTTTTAATCAATGGGTCACAGGTTCGAACTCTGTACGACCCGCCAACCAAATCAGCGTGTTACGCTCGGACTTTTCTCTGTTTGTTTCCTCATTGCGCCGTTTTAAGCGCGCATTCTGCAAAAAAATTCGCATTTTTCGACTGATGTTCAGAAAGGTGATCTGGCGCAAACTGCGATGTTGCACCGCAGTTTATACGGCAAGAGAGGCTGTGCGCTGGCGCAACGTCGGCGCATGGGCCGAACATTTGCCCAAGAATCTTTCAGGTCAAGGTACGGGGAATACATGCGCAGCCGACATCAAGATCAGCGCCCAGGCGGCAGCCGAGAGCGCGGCGGTGGCATAGACGCGCCCCAGCGGCAGTTTCAGCATGCCGGCCATCAGCGGTACGGTATAGCGCATCACCGCCAGAAAACGCGAGGCGAACAGCAGCGGCAGCCCTCTCTTTTGCAAGGCGTGCTGGGCTTTGCGCAGCGGCGCGTGAAAGCGTGCCGGCAGCCGGCGGCGTAGATCGCGGCGGCATAGCAGCGCGCCGCAGTGGAACGACAAGATCGATCCCAGCGCGGCGCCGAGGGCGATGGCCGCCCAAACGGCGCCGAGGGGCAGCGCGTGCTTGCCCGCAACGATGCCCATCAGCAGCGTGACCGAAGCGGGCGGCAGGATGGAGGAAACGAAGATCACGGATTTACCCAGCGCAAACAGGAAAATCAGCAGCAGCAACATCTCCGGCTCCGGACTGTATTTGGCGATAATGTGCGTCAATTCATCCATTTAACACCTGCGGGCGAGGGGGCTGAGTGCCAGTGTCCCATCCGCAGGTTCAATAAGGGTTAAATAACGCGTCGCTATCCGGCAATCTCTGCGTCTTGCTTGCTCACCTCGGCGCGCCGGTTTCTGAGCGCCCACAACAGCGCGGCGCACAGCAGCGAGAAAGCGGCCAGCACCAGCGGCCCGGCATGCGGGCTGTGAAAACGCTGTTCCGCCTCGGTGCGGATCAGCGGGGCTAAAAAGCTGAACGCGGCGCCGAGCGTAGTGCAAAAGCCGATGCCGGCCGCCAGCGCCGGGCCGGTGAGCACCTGAGCGGGAAACGTCCAGAAAATCGGCTGTACCGCCAGGAAACTGACTGCGCAACAGCTCAGGGCGACGATAGCGAGCAAAGGGCCGGCATAGGAAGAGACCACCAACCCCAGCGCCGCCGCGATCATGCAGCCGACGGCGATCGGTAATCTTCTGGCGGTGTTTCTGTCGGCAAAGCGCGGCAGGAAATAGACGCCCAGCGCGGAGAACGCCCAGGGAATGGCGGCCACCAGCGAGGCCTTGAAGCCGAGATGGGTGCCCATCAGCGAGGCGACCTGCGACGGCAGGAAAAACATCAGGCCGTACACGCCGATTTGCAGGGTGCCGTAGATCAGCGCCAGATGCCAAACTTTGCCGCTTCTCATCGCCGCTTTGACGCTGCTGGTTTCGGTCTGCTGCTGTTCGGCGGCCAACTGTGCCACCAGCGCCGCACGTTCTTCCTCGGCCAGAAAGCGGGCCTGCTGCGGGCTATCGTCGAGATAGAAAAAGGCGAAGACGCCGAGGGCGACGGCCGGCAGCCCCTCCAGCACGAACATCCAGAACCAGCCGGGTTTGCCCAGCACGCCGTGCATCTCCAGCAAGGCTCCCGACAGCGGCGAGCCGAGCGTCAGGGCCGCCGGCACGCCGAGCACGAAAATGCCAATGACCGAGGCGCGCACCTTATTGGGAAAATAGATCGACGCGAGCAGCAGGATGCCGGGGTAAAAGCCGGCTTCGGCGATCCCCAGCAGAAAGCGCAAGACGATAAACTGCTGTTCGTTGGTCACCAGCCCGGTACAGGCCGACAGCGCCCCCCACAGCGCGGTGGTGGCGCTGAGCCAGCGTTTGGCGCCCCAGCGGTTCATCAGCAGGTTGGCCGGGATGCCGAACAGCGCATAGGCGGCAAAAAATATCCCGGCGCCCAGGGCAAAGGCGGATTGCGACAGCGCGATATCGATGGCCATCGCGTCCTTGGCAAAGCCGACGTTAACCCTGTCGATAAAGGCGACAAAGTACATGGCGAACATCAAGGGCACCAGTCTGCGCCAGGTTTTGCGGATGGCGGCGTTGAGCGCTGGAGCGGCATAGGTGGCGTGATTCACTGGCGATAACCTCTCTTCTGAGAATGACAAACGTCGGTCACAGGACCGTCCTGATACCGTTGCCCGCAACACGGCGGTAACCACGGATTTTTTCGTGAGCCTTAAAGGTCCAAAGGACTAATGGTCAGGCCTTTAAGGGCGAAAAAAACGCCGCGTATCGAGTCGGCAGGTTGGTGCAGACATCACCATGGTGAATGGTGTGTTGCTTTCTTGTTAATTAAAAGTTCACACAGGGCTATGGCGCGTTCAAGCGCTTTGATCGCGATCTGTGTGCGCTATCACCGAATTGGCAACCCGGTGGTAGACCCGGAGAAAGGCGCTTTCATCTCGTGAGGGGGAGATATAAGGTGAAACGCGGCAAAACAAAATACAGGAGCGCTACATGCTGAAGGTCATCGCTGAAGATTTTATCCACCCGGAACACATTGCAACCGTTATGCCATGGTATCGCGAGCTGGTGGAGAAAACCCGGCAGGAACCTTTGTGCATCAGTTATGAGCTGTGTATCGACCAGCAGGATCCCGGGCATTTTATTTTTATCGAAAGCTGGCCGGATCGCGCCGCCCTGGATGCGCATTGCCAGACCGAGCATTTCACCCGGCTGGTGCCGCAGATCAACCAGCATCAGCGCAAGCCTTGCACCTTCCTGTTTATGCAGGTATTTCCTGAAACAGGTGATAAATAGGCGAAAAAATCCCCGCAGGGGGCGGGGTCAATGGCTTCTCACTACTATCTTGTTGTGATTAAAAAATAGGCTGATAATGATTTTCATTCTCTAAGAATGCTCTTAAATAAATCAGCCTGGTGAATGATTCGCTGCCGGCTTTTCGCTGACTGTTTTAATGGCGTGCAACATACGGCGGCGTATCAGCCCGCTGACCAGGCGAATCGCATACCAATAGGGGGTAAACCGCCGCCGGCTGGCGTCGTCGGGGCAGAAGATGCGCGTTTCCGTCACCAGGCGGCAGCGGCCGTCCGGCAGAGGGCTCACGACATAGCCCAGCGCCAGTTTGGCGACGCCGGGCTTAACGAAGGCCAGAAAGCCCGCCCCGTCAGCGACCTGCTCCAGACCGTATTCAGCCTGCCAAAAGCGGCCGATCAGGCCATAGACCAACGCGCTGTCATCCTGCTCAAGCAGGCAAAAGTTATGCAGGCCAAACGGCGGCGGGCTGGGTTTATTACGTGGCATCAGCCGCGCGGGCAATTCGCGCAGCGCTATCATGCTGCGGAAAAAACGGTCGTGCTTGGGATCGTAAGCGGCCACGGCCGCCAGGATCCGCGCCTGTGGCGCGGCGATGGCGATCGCATGCCGCTCCGAGAACTGGTATTGCCCAAGGTATTTATTCAGCAGCGTCATGCTTTGCATTCTCCCGCCATTCGCTTTGCAGCAGAGCGAAACCGAATTCGTCGCCCCACGCGCCTTTGAAAAACACGTTTTGCCGCCAATGGGCCTCGCGCCGAAAACCCAGTTTGCCGAACAGCGTGGCGGCGGCAAGATTACGCGCGTCCACCACCGCAGTAATACGGTGCTTCGCCAGCGACCCGAACAGCAGGGCGATGACGGCGTTCAGCGCCTCGCGCGCCAGCCCTTGACGCTGGTGGCTGGGCGCGAAGGTCACGCCCAGTTCAGCCTGGCGCCCCTCATCGAAGAAATGCACCGCGATATCGCCGAGCAACGCGCCGTCCTCGCGGCGTTCGACCGCCAGTTGAAACCAGCTGTCGTCACGGTTGAATTCGAGCCGCCGTTGCTGTGCGAAAAAGGCCTGCGCATCGGCGGCGCTGTAGTCGCTCCAGCTTTGATAGCGCGCCACGTCCGGGTGGCTGCGGTAGGCGGTAAAGTGGGGCAGATCGTCGGCGGTGAACGGGCGCAGGCGAAGTCTGGGGGTCAGCAGAGGCAAATGGCGCATTATTTTTCCTTATCAGCGCATTAGGGCTAATGGCAGTGTAGCCCAGCGCCAAGAGGCGGGCTGCGTAAAATGAGCGGTGGCGGAAAAGCGGGAAATGCCGGTTCAGGCGAACCGGCGGGAGAATTATCGGCGGGCGGCAGCCTGGCGCAGGCGCTCGACCGGGCCTTGTTGAAAAGCGAATGAGGGGGCTTCTTGCCGTGCCAGCCCCTGGCGCACGATGGCCTTCACCGTTTGGCTGGCGGCAAGATCTTTTGCGGCGATCTGTTCGGCGATGCGCAGCGCCTCTTCCCGGGCCGCCCCCTCGCTGATACGGGAAATGGCGCCGTGTGACAGCGCCTCCCGTGCGCCGACGGTTCTGCCGGTTAGCAGCCAGTCGAGTGCGACATAGGGGGAAATGCGCGTCGGCAAGCGCGCGCATCCACCTTGTGCGGCGACTAACCCGAGCCCGGTTTCGGGGAAACTGAAGCGCGCATTCTGGCCGGCGACGATCAGATCGCACGCCAGCGCCAGCTCAAAGCCGCCTCCGTACGCGATGCCGTCAACGGCGGCGATGATCACCTTGGCGATCTGCGCATGGATCAGCCCGCCAAACCCCTCCGGCGTGACGATGGGCAGTTCGCCCTGACGGAAGGCGTCGACATCCATGCCGGCGGAAAATACCGCCGGTTGACCGGCCAGAACGATCGCGCGCACCGAGTCATCGTTATCCGCCTGCCGCAGGTAAGTGCGGATCAGCTCGGCCATCTGCAGGTTGATGGCGTTCTTTTTTTCCGGCCGATTGAGGGTGATGACCGCAACCTGCTCGCCATGGCGCTCATAAAGCACCGGAAGGGCTTTACTCATTGCCGGTCTCTCCCCGGAAAAACAGCAGTGTCAGCAGCAGGGCGATGGCGCCGAGCGGCAGCGAAAACAGCGGCAGGTAATAGGCCGGCAGCGCGTAGAGCGTCAGGCCGCCCAGCATGCCGCCCGCCGCGATGCCGGCGTACAGCACCGAGCTGTTGAGCGACACGGTCAGCGCGCCAAAGCGTTTCGACAGCGACAACAGGTGATGCTGGATCGGCACCAGGTACATCCAGCCGGTGATGCCCCAGACCAGGAAGATGGCCAGCACCCACCAGGGGGAAGTGACATAAAAGGCCAGCAGAAACAGGGACAGCGTCTGGATCGCCACGGAAAACAGCAGCACGAACTTGCTGCCGAGGGCATCGGTTAACGCGCCGGAGGCAAAGTTGCCGATCACCGCGCCAATGCCGAACACCAGCAGCGCGAGGGGCAGGATCGCCTGCGGGCCGAACTGGGTGTTTTTCAGCAATACGCTGACGTAGCTATAGACGATGTGTTCCGAGCAAACGGCGAAAAAGGTGATCAGCAGCGTGGTCAGCACCGCCTTTTGCCGCAGCGGGGCGAGCCGCTCTTTCAGCGAATGCTTGCCTGGCGGCGCGATGGCGCGCAGCGCCAGCGACAGGCCCAGCAGCGCAATCGCCCCCAGCAGGGCGATGAACAGGAAGATTTCACGCCAGCCGATCAGTTTGGCGAGAAAAGTACCGAACGGAATGCCGAGCGCAATAGCCAACGTCATGCCGCCATAGACGATGGAAATGGCCAGGCCGCGGCGTTTTTCCGCCACCAGCCCCACCGCGGCGGCGGCGGCCTGCGGCGTGTAACAGGCTGCTCCCAATGCGGCCAGCACTCTGCCGAGCGAGATCTGCAGGTAGCTGGTGGCCCAGGCGCAGGCCAGGTTGCCGGCGATGAACAGCACCAGCGCCAGCTGCAGGATATGCTTGCGGTTGACGTTGCCCAGCAGCCAGGCGGTCAGCGGCGCGAACAGCATATAAGCCAGTGCGAATACCGATATCAACTGCCCCGCTTGCGCAGGGCTGACGGCAAAGGTGTCGGAAATGTCGCTGAGCACGCCGGCGACGATAAAGGCGTCGGTGCCGATGGCGAACGTGCCGGTCGCCATCAGACAGAGCGTGACCAGATGGCCGTTATAATCCGCTAACGTCATCCCGCCCTCCGCAGATCGTTCGCCGCCCAGACCCGCCCCAGCGCGGCCAGGAACGTCTCCACGTCGGCATGGGAGTGCGCCGAGGTCGGCGTCACCCGCAGCCGCTCGCTGCCTGCGGGCACCGTCGGCGCATTGACCGGTTGCACGTAAATATCATGCTCATCGAGCAGCACTTTGCTGATGTGTTTGTTGCGGTGCGGATCGCCGACCCTCAGCGGCAGGATATGGCTGTCGGCCGACACCAGCGGGATGCCGGCGGAGCGCAGGCCGGTTTTCAGGTGATCGACGATCGCCAGCAGGTGCTTGCGCTGGGTGTCATGCTCGAGGTTGTATTTAAAACTGGCCAGCGCGGCGGCCACCACCGGCGCCGGCGACGAGGTGCTGAAGACGAATGCCGGAGCCCAGCTGCGCACCGCCTCCACCACCGAGCGGGGCGCGGCGATATAACCGCCCGCCGCGCCGTAAGATTTGCCGAACCCGCCCTGAATAATGGTGATTTTATCCAGCAGGCCCAGCTGTTCGGCGTAGCCCAGCCCCCGTTCGCCATAGACGCCGGCGGAGTGGATCTCGTCGAGATAGGTCAGCGCCTGATATTGCTCCGCCAGCGCCACGATCTGCGCCAGCGGGGCGAAGTCACCGTCCATGGAATACAGCGACTCGAAGGCGATCAGCTTTGGCCGCGCCGGATCGGCGGCCTGCAGCAGTTCGGCAAGGTGTGCCACGTCGTTGTGGCGGAAGATCTTTTTCTCCGCTTTGCTGTAGCGGATACCGTAAATCATCGAGGCGTGATTCAGCTCGTCGGAGAACACGATCAGATCGGGAATGGCGTCGCACAGGGTGGACAAGGTGGCGTCGTTGGCGCCGAAACCGGTGGTGAACAGCAGCGCCGACTCTTTGCCGTAGGCGCTGGCCAACAGCGTTTCCAGCTCACTGTGGTAGACCGAGGTGCCGGAAATGCTGCGGGCGCCGCAGGTGCCCAGCCCGACCCGGTTAACCGCTTCGGTGGTGGCTAGCAGCACTTTGGGGTGGTGGCTCATCGCCAGATAGTCGTTCGAGCACCAGACGTTGAGGCGGCGCTCACCGTGGTGCCCGTGGCTGGTGGCCCAGGGTTTGTCCTGCACGCCGCGTTCAAGGTTGAGGAACTCGCGAAAACGCCCCTGTTTTTTGGTTTCCGCCAGCTTTTCTTCAAGAATGTTCAGTACGCTCATCGTATGTTCCTTGTGTTAAACGGCTTTAAGGTTTAATGACAGCCCCTGACCGACGCCGACGCACATCGTCACCAATGCGTTGCCGGCCTGCCGATCGCGTAGTTCCAGCGCCGCCGACAGCACCAGGCGCGCGCCGGACATCCCCAGCGGGTGACCGAGCGCGATGGCGCCGCCGTTCGGGTTGACCCGCGCGTCGTGGGCGTCGATGCGCCAGTGTTTCAGCGCCGCCAGAACCTGTGAGGCGAAGGCTTCGTTAATCTCGATGATGTCGAAGTCGTTCAAGGTGAACCCGCCGCGCTGCAGCAAGCGCTCGGTGGAGGCGATCGGCCCCAGCCCCATCAACGCCGGTTCAACGCCGGCGGCCGCGCTGTCGCCGATCTCCGCCAGCGGTTGCCACCCTTGGCGTTTCACGTAGCGCCCGGAAGCCAGCAGCAGCGCGGCGGCGCCGTCGTTGATGCCGGAAGCGTTGCCCGCGGTGACCGAACCGCCGGCGGAGAACGCCGGTTTCAGCGCCTGCAGCTGCTGCAGCGTGCTGAGGCGCGGGAACTCATCCTGCGCGAATGTACGCGTGGTCTTGCGATCCGCCGGCACGTCCACGGGCGTGATTTCCCGCGCCAGCCGGCCGCTGTCGATCGCCCGGCGGGCCTTTTGCTGCGAGGCCAGCGCGAACAGATCCTGCTCCTCGCGCGAGATGTGCTGCCGTTGGGCCACGTTTTCCGCCGTGATGCCGAGCGGATCGCTGCCGTAGCGCTCCGCCAGCCGCGGGTTAACAAAGCGCCATCCCAGCGTGGTGTCGTACAGCTTCACCCCCTTGTCGAACGGCGTGTCGCCCTTGCTCAGCACATAGGGCGCGCGGCTCATGCTTTCCACGCCGCCGGCCAGAATCAGTTCGCTAAGGCCGCTGCGGATTTTCGCCGCGGCGTAGATCACCGCATCCAACCCAGAGGCGCAAAGGCGGTTGAGGGTGATGGCCGGCACCGACGGATCCAGCCCGGAAAGCAGCGCCGCCATGCGGGCGACGTTGCGGTTGTCCTCGCCGGCCTGGTTGGCGCAGCCCAGCACCACTTCGTCCAGCTTCGCTTCCGCCGCCGGATTGCGCTGCAGCAGACTGCGAATGATCGTTGCCGCCATGTCGTCGGGGCGGGTATGCGCCAGGCTGCCGCCATAGGCGCCAATCGCCGTGCGCGTGCCGTCGATCAGATAAACGCCGTCATCGTTAATGCTCATCATGGATCCTTAAGGCGTGGTCGTCAGCGCCGGTTGCGCGGCGTGTAGAAGGGTGTAATGCGGCGCATAGCGTGCCGCGTGCAGCAGCTGCGCCAGGTTGCTCAGCGTCGTCCTGACGTTTTTCTCCCCCAGGCTATCGAGCAAGCCGAAAATGCCGTCGGCGTAGTTAACGCCGGCGACGGCGGCGACATTGATGTCTTCCCGGCTGCAGACGCCGCTTTCCACCATGATCACCGACTCGTTGATCAGGCTGCTGAGGACGCGGGCGACGATCAGCGCCGGGGAGTCCTTGATAAATTCAACCTGCGGGATTGCCGTGTGCAGCAGGCGTAAAAACAGCGCCTTATTGGCCGCAGAGGCGTGGCGGTTGTGCGCTGCCACCAGATACGCCGTGTCGGCGTAGTTCAGGGCGACATCGACCACAAAGGCATCCGCCGCCGTCAGCTCCGCCAACTGGCTCGCCGTGCGGCCATCGGTGACGCTGACGGTGAAAGCCTCATTGATCTGGACGGCCGGCCCCAGGCCCGGTAAGGCCGGCCGTTGCTCCACGCGCAGCCGTGGCCACTGAAGCGCGGCCCGCTGTTGCAACAGGGTAAAAAAAGGGTGTTCGCCGTAAACGCGCAGCGTCTCGACGTCTGCATCGGTGGCGGCCGTTACCGGTAAGGCGTTTTCTTCGGCGGCAAAATAGGAGCGGCCGTTCTTTTTCCCCAACAGACCGGCATCGACCAGCGAACGCTGCAGATGGCCGGGGGTATAGCGCGGATCGTATTGCATGTCCTGCCAGATTTGCCGGCTGACCTGATAGTTGATGTCCTGGCCGATAAAATCGGTCAGCTCGAGCGGCCCCATGCGAAAGTGCCCGCCGGCCTTGAGGGCGCGGTCGATCTGCGGCGCGCGCGCCACGTGTTCTTCCAACAGGCGGAACCCTTCCAGGTAGTAGGGGCGGGCCATGCGGTTGACGATAAACCCCGGCGTGGCCTGGCAGACGACATCGCGTTTCCCCAACGCGGCCACCAGCTGACGGCAACGTTCGGTGGTGGCGCGTGCGGTAAAGTAGGCCGGGATGATTTCAATCAGTTTCATCAGCGGCGCGGGATTGAAAAAGTGCAAACCGATAAACCGCTCGCTGTGCGTCACCGCGGTTGCCAGCTTGTTAAGCGACAGTGAGGATGTATTGGTGGCGATCAGCGTGTCGGGCTTGACCGCCGCGGCGATGGCCGCCAGCACCTCAAGTTTGGTTTGCTCTTGCTCGGCGATGGTTTCTATCACTAGATCGCTGTCGGCGATAGTCTCAAACACCGAGGTGAACACCAGATTAGCCAGCACTGCGCCTTTATCCTGCAGCGCGATCTTGCCCTGTTCGACTTTCTTGTTCAGGTCTTGCGCGATATATTCGCGAGCCTGATTGAGGGTATTGCCGTTGCGATTATAAAGCACCGTGCGAATGCCTTTTTGCGCGAAAAGATAAGCGATGCCTCTGCCCATCGTTCCCGCGCCGATAATCGCAGCCGATTGAATTGCCGCATTACTTTCTGCCATAGAAAATCCCCGTCACTGTATGCCATGCGAAATTCGCAAATGCTTATTATCTCTTTGGATTTACGGAGGCACCGGGTGCCTGTCTGGAAAGTAATTGGCGGTGCCTTGGCTGTCTAACGGTAGAAATGACAGGTTTACGCGCCGAGGATATTATGCTATTCGCGTAGTTTTCCTGTGCGGCGCAATAAAAAGGCTTATTTTAAGGGGAATAGCTGTTTTCGTTATAGCGTTGGTATTTTTTATTATATGAAACGGCTACTGACGCCGGACGGCGATATTCTATAGTGAGTCTGACCTATCGATAAATCGGCATCGCTATCTGGAGAACCTGCGTTATGGATACCCGCACTCAACGGCTCATGGCGGAGGTGATTGGCAGCCTGGCCGATCGCGAACGTTTTCTGACGCAGCTGGGGCCCTGCGCTGAGGCGTTGGGGTTTGATTATTTCTCCTACATCGTGTTTTCCTGTTATCCGGCCAGCCGCCCCAAGATGCTGATCGAAGGGAATTTTTCAGCGAACTATCTCGAAGATTATCGGCGGCAGCGGGTGTATTTGCAGGATCCGGTTATTGAGCGCGCTCACCATTCCACGCTGCAGTTTCAGTGGGACGAAAGCTTTTATCACGAGCGGCCGCTGCTTTGGCGGCATATGGCGCAGTTCGGCCTGTGCGCCGGTTGGTCGCAGTCGGTCAAGGATTGCTATGGCCGGCTGGGGATCCTGACGTTTGCCGGCAAAGCGCTACCCGAGCAAACGCCGCAAGCGCGGGCGGCAAATGAAACCTTCTTCCTTTGGCTGGCGCAAACCGCCCATAAAACGCTGCGTGAAGCCTTGATCTCGGTGAACGACGACGCGATAAAAGATGTGCTGACGCTGCGCGAAAAAGACATCCTACGCTGGTGCAGCGAAGGGAAAACGGCGGAAGAGATCGCGCTGTTGATGGGGGTGAGCGAGCGCACGATCAATTTCCATATCGGCAACTCGATTAAAAAACTTTCTGTCGCTAATAAGACCGCCGCCACCGCCAAAGCGGTTTATTTGCAGCTGATTTAATCTTGAGTAATAAATAATTAAGTCCCTATCCGTTATCGGCGTGATGTTTATATTTTGTTAAATTAAGAACTGTCCTTATTCAGTATTTACCCCCCGATCACAAAAGCGTGATAAAGCGATTCACCGCCGCCGTGCGCGGCAGTATTCTGTAGGCACCCGGTTTACATAGAAAGGACGTGATATGTACAAGACTATTTTAGTGCCGATCGATATTGAAGAGGATCTGTTGACCGAGCATGCGCTGAAGCATGTGGAATATTTGGCGAAGCTGTCCGGCGCTAAAGTGCATTTCTTCCATGCGCTGCCGGATGCCTCGGCGTTTGTTACTGCCTATTCGTTCGGTCTCAAGGAGTTTGAGAATCAGGCGGAAGTGAAGGCGGTGGATAAACTGAAGAAAATCATGTCGGAAATCGATCTGCCGTTGGATCGCCTCAATTACACCGTCAGCTTCGGCTCTGCACGCGATCAGGTGTTGGAACTGGCGGAAGAGATCGACGCCGATCTGATCATCATCGGTTCGCGTCGCCCGAGCGTGAAAACCTATCTGCTGGGATCTAACGCCGCCGCTATCGTTCGCCATGCCAATATTTCGGTAATGGTGGTCAGATAATCCATCTTAAGCCCACCGTTTTCGGGCGCGTTCTGCGGTTGCCGGTCGGCAGCAGAGCGTGCCTGGCGCTTTATTGCCATCTCAGCCTGAGCTGCTACGATTTTAGCTGACGTTTTTATGCCAACCGGGCCACCGGCCTTGCGCATATTCTTCATCTCAGCCAGAAGAGGGGCAGCTATGCCATTAGAAGTCGATGGGATTATCAGAGGCGATCGGGGCAGTGAACCGAGCCGTTGGCAACATGCGTCAACCAAGCCGCTTATTACGCTGACCTGGCATCACACCATTCCCTGGAACTGTTTGCGTAATGTCTGGAATGGTCTGGTGGCGGGGCAGCATTGGGACGCGCTGGACGAGTTTATGAACCTGATCGGTGTGCCAAACCGCGCCGAGGTGCTCAAACAGATCAAAAATAAAAATCTGCAGGATCGCGATGGATTACACACTCTGGTGACCTGGCAAGGATGGAATATCGTCGAGGGGCCAGGTAACGAATATCGCGCGCAGGGGGACGATCCCGGCGAAAACTTCGACGGTTGGTCGGGTAAGGGAATGAGCACTAATCAGCAAGCGACGCTGCAGCAGGTCAACGTGTTGTATCAGGTGATGGCGCCGTTGGGAAGCCGGGCGCTGGATGCCGCCAGACAGGCGCCGCCCATTACCGCTGAGGAAGCGGGCGTCTTGCAACGGACGATTAAACAGACCCGCCCAACGTTGCGAGGAAAGGAACCGATCCGGTGGCAAGAAGATATGTGGCATCAGGTGCAGCCGGGTAAAGAGGCGAAACACTTTGCCCGCTGGGATACCAAACCGGTGTGGCGCAAGCGCCTGCACAGCGATCTGGCTCAGGCAGGATAAGCCTTTCCCCGCGCCGGGTTGCCGGCGCGGGGCATTAACCCGGCGCTAATCGCACAGCGCCACGATTTCGTCGTACAACGTCCTGGGGATTTCCACGCCGTATTGCTCGCTCTGGCGCCGCTGCCGATAACGGCGTTCGCCGGGAATGCGTGCGCCTTGCGCCTGCATATCGGCAAACATCGCCTCTGCTCCGGCGAAATATTTCGCCTTATCCGCACCGAGAAAACGCTCAGGATCCAACGCGATGATCAGCTCACCGCCGTAAGGCGACGAACCGGTGCCGTCGTCATAGGCCAGCGATTCCTTGCTGGTCATATCGCCGATCAGCGGCCCGGCCAACAATTCCACCATCGCTGCCAGCGCCGAGCCCTTATGCCCGCCGAAGGTCAGCATTGCACCCTCCAGCACGCTGGCGGCATCGGTGGACGGATTGCCCGCCTTATCAATGCCCCAGCCTTCAGGCAGCGGGGTGCCGGCGCGGCGATGCAGTTCGATTTCGCCGCGCGCCGCCGCGCTGGTGGCCATGTCGAACAAAAACGGCGGCCGATCCGCACGCGGCCAGCCGAAGGCGATGGGGTTGGTGCCGAACAGCGGTCGCGAACCGCCGGCCGGCGTCACCCACGCGTGGCTGGGCGTGCAGGCCAAGGCCACCAACCCCTGTTCGATCAGCGGTTCGATGTCGGCCCACAGCGCGGAGAAATGCACGCAGCGGTTGATCGCCAGCGCGGCGATGCCATTGGCGCGCACCTTCTCGATAAAGACCGGCAGAGCGGTGCGGTAGGCCAGCAGGGAAAACGCGCCGCCGGCGTCGGCGCGCAAGATGGCCGGTGCCTGGTCGAACAACCTGGGCATCGCATCGGCAGAGACCTTGCCTGCCCGCAGCGATCGCACGCAGCCCAACAGCCGGTATAGCCCGTGAGAAGCGCAGCCGTCGCGTTCACCCTGGGTGACATTTTGCGCCACCGCCTCGGCATGAGCCGGATTGAAACCGTTGCTGCGCAGCGTACGCAACGCCAGTTGATAAGCCTGTTCCAGCGACAGCACGTGCATGGATGTCATTTCGATGTCCTCCCCGAGTTCATTCTTCTTCATCGCCGATAAAATTGGCCTGGGGTAAACAGGTATAGGCGCCCCAGTAGTAAATCGCCAGCGCAATCACCGCCATGGTGAGGGTGTCCCACGGGTGGGCAATAGCGCCGATGCCGCCAAAGCTGCTGAGATAGGAAAGCCCGATCACCAGCGCATAGAAGACGATCAGCCACAGCGAGGACCAAATTTGCTGCCGGAGGCTAACGGCATGGGTCGGCACCTGATTCTTGAACAGGATGTAGATGAAGAACATCAGGATCTGCAAGCCGAGCAGCCAGGAGACGGTGTCCCAGCCGGACCAGAAGACGATCAGCGCCGAAATGATAAACGACAGCGGGCCGAGCACGCAGAAACCGCGCACCCGGAACGGACGCGGCATATCGGGCGCATTGCGCCGCAGCCCGGCGGCGGTGACCGGGGCGATGGCGTAGCTCAGCACCAGGGCGGCGGACACCACGCCGATCAGCTTTTCCCACGACGGGAACGGCAGCGTCCAGAATACCGAGAGAGCGAAGGTCAACCACAGCGCCGGGCGGGGGATGCCGGAGTCGCCATCCACCCGGGTGAACAGTTTGAAGAAGGTGCCGGCGCGCGCCCAACCGTAGATAACGCGAGGCGTGGCGTTCATATAGATATTGCCGGTGCCGCTCGGCGAAACGATCGCGTCGCTGACCACCAGAAACGCCAGCCATCCCATGCCGAGCGTGATGGCGATGTCGCGGAACGGCAGGGAGAACTGTTGGCTGATGCCGGCCCAGCCGCCGCTCAGCATCTCGCTGGGGATACTGCCGAGAAACGCTATCTGCAGCAGCACATAGATGATGGTGGACAGCACCACCGACAGGATCAGCGCGATGGGAATGGTGCGCTGCGGCCGTTGCACCTCGCTGGCGACCGAAATGATCGGCGTCAGGCCGAGGTAGGCAAAGATGATGCCGCCGGCGGAAATGGCGGCCTCAACGCCGGCGGAACCGAAGGGGGCAAAGCCCTGGCTGTGCAGGTTTTCCGGTTTGAAAAAGCTGAACAACACCACGATCACCAGCAGCGGCACCAGAAACTTCAGCACGCTAATCAGGTTATTGGATTTGGCGAAGGTTTTTACGCTGTAATAGTTGAGCGCGAAGAAAAAGCACAGCAGCGCCAACTGCACCAGCCAGCCGACCGGGGTCGGGTCGCCGGAACCCGGCTGGCTGAGGAACGGGAACCAGGCGGCGGCGTACTGCCGTGCGGCGACGACTTCGATGGCGATCAGGCTGGAGAAGGCGATCAGCGTGATAAATCCCAGCAGATAACCCATCAGTTCGCCGTGTGAGAAGACCGGATAGCGAATGATGCCGCCGGCGCGCGGCAGGGCGGCGCCCAGCTCGCAGTAGACGATGCCGAGCAGCAGCACCGCCAGGCCGCCGATCAGCCAGGAATAGATGCCGGCCGGGCCGGCGATGGAGGAGACATGGCTGGCGGCGAACAGCCAACCGGAGCCGAAGATGGCGCCCAGACCGATGAACGTCAGATCGGTGAGCGTAAGCTGCTTCTTGAATTTGCCTTGGGTTGTCATGGTATTACCCTTTTGTTATTGAGTGGCAGACAGATGCGGCCGGGCTAATTTTGGGCAGGTGAAACCAGGGGATCTCGGGTGTAAACGCCGTTCACCAGCCGTAGCAGGTTGAGCGGGTTGGCGTCCTGCAGCGCCGGCGGCAACAGCGCTGCGGGGGTGTTTTGCAAACAGACCGGCCGCAGGAAACGCTCGATGGCCAGCGTGCCTACCGAGGTGCCGCGCGCGTCGCTGGTGGCCGGATAAGGGCCGCCGTGCACCATGGCGTCGCACACTTCCACCCCGGTCGGATACCCGTTGAACAGCACCCGACCGGCTTTGCGCGCCAACAGGGACGTCAGCCCGGCGGCCATCGCGAGATCGTCGTCGTCCGCCAGCAGCGTGGCGGTCAACTGGCCTTGCAATGCCGCCAGCGCCGCATGCAGCTGCGCTTCGTCATCCATCGCCACCAGGATGCTGACCGGGCCGAAGACCTCTTGTTGCAGCAGCGGGTCGGCCTGCAGCAGCAGCGCCCCCTCCGCCTGATAAAGCTGCGCCGCCGCGCGAAGAGCGGGCGTTTCGCTGCGGCCTGCCAGACGCCGCATACCCGGGTGGGCATTGAGGGCCGCCAGCCCGTGACGGTAGTGCTCCAGCGTGCCGGCATTCAGCATCGGCTGCGGCTCGGCGGCGTTGACCAGGGCGCTCATCGTTTCGGTCAGCCGCTCGAAGGCGGCGCCGCGCAGCGCGACGATCACGCCGGGCTTGGTGCAGAACTGACCGCAGCCGAGCGTGAAGGAAGAGACCAATTCCTGCGCGATGCGCTGCTCGCGCCGCGCCAGCGCCTTGGGCAGGATCACTACCGGGTTGATGCTCGACATTTCGGCGAAGACCGGGATAGGTTGAGGGCGTTGCGTCGCCAGATCGAAGAGCGCCCGGCCACCTTGCAGCGAGCCGGTGAATCCCACCGCCTGAATCGCCGGATGTTGTACCAAATCGGCCCCCACGCGGTTGCCGAAGATCATGTTGAAGACGCCGGGGGGCATCCCGGTGCGTTCCCGTGCGCGCTCGATCGCCTGAGCGGTCAGCTCCGCGGTGATCATATGGCCGCTGTGCGCCTTGAACACGATCGGGCAGCCGGCGGCGAGCGCGGCGGCGGTATCGCCGCCCGCGGTGGAAAACGCCAGCGGGAAGTTGCTGGCGCCGAAGACCGCCACCGGGCCGAGCGCCGTGCGGTATTGACGCAGATCGGGGCGCGGCAGGGGGGAACGCTGCGGCAGCGCGCAGTCGATGCGCACGCCCTCGACGTCGCCGCGCCGCAGCAGCGTGGCGAACAGCCGCATCTGGCCGCTGGTTCTGGCGCGTTCGCCGCTCAACCGCGCCTGGGGCAAGGCCGTTTCCTGCATGGCGAAGGCGAAGAAAACATCATCCAACGCGTCTATCTCCTCGGCGATGGCGTCGAGAAAGTTAGCGCGTTGTTCCGCGCTGAGCTGCGAATAGGGCGCAAAAGCCGCGGCGGCGGCTTCGGCGGCGGCGGCGGTTTCTGCCGCCGTGGCCTGGTGGAAGCGGTAACCGGTCGGCTGACCGTCGTCGGCGCGCAGGCTGAGCAGCGCCGCTTCCCCTTCGGCGCGGCGCTGGCCGCCGATAAATTGTTGGCCGCTGATGGCGGCATAGCGAGCGTTGGGCATCGGTTCCCCCGGTAGAGAAAGCATGACGCCCGGCATGGCCGGGCGGTGAAGGCGTTATAGGCCGACGTTCGGCAGCGCCGGGCGAGTGGCCAGCGCTTTATCGATCATGGCGTTGATCTCGCTGAGCGTTTCCCCCTGCAGCGCCAGGCGCGGCGGACGAGTGACGGCGCTGCCGCGGCCGACTCGCTGCTCGCAAAGCTTGATGCACTGCACCAGGTCAGGGCGGGCATCGAGGTGCAGCAGCGGCATGAACCAGCGGTACAGCGCCAATGCTTCCTCATAGCGTTTTTCCTTCGCCAGCCGGAACAGGGTTTCCCCTTCGCGCGGGAAGGCATTGGACATGCCGGAGATCCAGCCTTGCGCGCCGACGGCGATGCTTTCCAGCACCACATCGTCCAACCCGGCGAACAGCACGAAGCGATTGCCGACTTCGTTGCGCAGATCAATAAAGCGGCGGGTGTCGCCCGACGAGTCTTTGAAGCACACGATGTTCTCGCAGTCGACCAGCGAGGTCAGGATGTCGGGCGTGACGTCATTTTTGTAAATGGGAGGGTTGTTGTAGACCATGATCGGCAGATCGGTCGCGCCGGCGACGCTGCGGAAATGCGCGGCGGTTTCGTGCGGCTTGGCGGAGTAGACCAGCGCCGGCATCACCATAATCCCGTCGACGCCGGCCTTTTGCGCTTCACGCGCCATATTCTGCGCGAAGGCGGTGGTGAACTCGGCGATGCCGGCGATCACCGGCACTTTACCGTCGGCGGCGTCTCTCGCCACTTCGATCACCGCCAGCTTTTCCTGCACCGTCATTGAGGTATTTTCACCGACGGTGCCGCACACCACCAGGCCGGAGACACCGTCGCGCACCAGGTTTTTGATCACCGTATGAGTGGCGTCGAGATCCAGAGAGAAATCGTTGCGGAACTGGGTCGTCACCGCCGGGAATACGCCGCTCCAGCTTATGGCTTTATGGCTCATCGTGTTTGTCCTGTCGTCCGTAAGTGTTAATGAAAAGTGAATCTTTGGTAAGGCTCACCGACAGATTGACCGGTATTGCGCAGGGAGGCTTGACGCTTTTCGCCGATTGCCGCGACGAAATTGGCACAATGCCGGCGGAACGCGGGCGTGAAAAATCCGGGCGCCGGCGCACCGTGAAAAGAGGGGGGTAACCAGATAAATCAGCGCGTTAAGCGGAAAGCGTCAGGCGGAAATCGCGCGGCGTGGAGCCGGTCATCGCTTTGAACTGACGGCTGAAGGCGCTGTGATCGGTGTAGCCGCACTGCAGCGCGATGTCGGTGATCGGCAGATCGCCGGCCAGCAGTTCAGTGGCCTTTTCCAGCCGCACTTTATGGATCATCTGGCGCGGGGTGAGGTGGAAGATACGTTTGCAGTAGCGTTCGATCTGCGCCACCGACAACCCGGTCAGTGCCGTCAGCTCCTCAAGCGCGATCGGCCGGGCATAGTGGCGGCGGATGTGCACGTCGATCGCCGCCAGCCGTTGGTAGGCCGGGTGATTGGCCCTGGCCTCCTGCAGATCGTGAGAAATACCCGCCATACCGATGATTTTTCCCTGTGCATCATACAGCGCCAGCTTTTGCGTCAGGCACCAGCCGGTTTCTCGGCCGTTGTACAGGTGCATTTCCAGCTGATCCTGGATCAGCACGCCGTGGCGCAATACCCGCAGATCCTGCTCGGTATAGTCGGATCCGAGCTGAGCGGGAAAAACGTCGGCGGAGGTTTTGCCCAGCAGCGGCGTGACGGTTTTGAAACCGCAGCGCCTGGCCAGCGTGAGGTTGGCCAGCAGGTAGCGGGCCTGGGCGTCTTTGATAAAGAACACCACGTTGGGGATCGCGTTCAGCAACGGCGCGATCAGCGCCAGCGTATTCAGCAGATCGCGCAGGTTGTTCGGGCGCTGCTGCGCCAGCCCGTCGCACAGGCGTGACAGATGTTCGACGGCAAAAACGTCCTCCTGTTCCGGCAGCCCCACGAGTGAAGGCGGCGAGAGAGAAACCGGAGGCTGATAGTCTGAAGTGGATCTCATAGCAGTCCCTTTTCGGTCGTTAGCCGGGAAAACAGGCGGGTCAGGTTGATGTCTTCGCATCAATATTAACTTTTCTGTAACGAATCAAGCGCTATTTCCGGCCACCTGCCAAATATGCGGATTGCCGCATACTTTTGCCGGACGGCGCGTGGCGGTTGCTTGAAAACTGCGGCGTTTCTCGTCATGCGGAGATTTAGCATGAAAGTAACGTCATGATAAATAAGTTATTGTTATGGCATTCGTTAATATCATGCCCGCAACGCGTCAGGCCTGACTTTTGTCACTATGCTGATTTCTTCATTCGCCGCGCCGAAACGCATCAAGCCGTTAAGCCCACATTCGTTCAGGCTAACGCTATTGGTAACATCTCATTAACTCAGGAGACGCCGATGGCACTTTCTGCGCATATCACCGCTTTGCGGGCGATCGATTCTCATACCGGCGGAGAGCCGACCCGCCTGATCGTGGAAGGTTTTCCCGATCTCGGCGCGGGCAGCATGGCGGAACGGCGGGCGCGCTTCGCGCAACATTATGATGATTGGCGCTGCGCGGTGATGCTCGAACCGCGCGGCAATGACGTGCTGGTGGGGGCGTTGCTGTGCCGCCCTTGCTCGCCACAGGCCACCGCCGGGGTGATCTTCTTTAACAACAGCGGCTATCTGGGCATGTGCGGGCACGGCACTATCGGGCTGATCGCTTCGCTGGCGCACCTGGGGCGCATCCACGCCGGGCGCCATCTGATAGAAACCCCGGTCGGCCCGGTAAACGCCACGCTGCACGAGGACGGCAGCGTCACGGTAGAGAACGTGGCGGCTTATCGTTACCGCCGCCAGGTGCGGCTTGAGGTGGCGGGTTACGGGCCGGTGACCGGTGACATCGCCTGGGGCGGCAACTGGTTCTTCCTGATCGGCGAGTCGCCGTTGTCCATCGATAAACAAAATCTGGAGGCGTTGACCGCGTTCACCTGGGCGGTGCGGCAGACGTTGGAACAGGCGGGCATTCACGGTGAAGACGGCGGAGCGATAGACCATATCGAACTGTTCGGTGACGATCCGCAGGCCGACAGCCGCAGCTTTGTGCTGTGCCCCGGTAAAGCCTATGATCGTTCCCCGTGCGGCACCGGCACCAGCGCCAAACTGGCGTGTCTGGCGGCGGACGGCAAACTGGCGCCGGACACGCAGTGGCGGCAGGCCAGCGTGATCGGCAGCGAATTCCAGGCCTATTATCGTTGGAACGGCGATCGCATCGCCCCCTTTATTCGCGGGCAGGCCTACGTGTGCGCCGATAGCCAGCTGCTGCTCGACGAACGCGATCCCTTCGTCTGGGGAATACGCTGATGGGCGCCGAGCGGGGAGCCGATGTCATCGTGGTCGGCGCCGGCATCATCGGCGCCGCCTGCGCCTGGCGGTTGGCGCGGGAAGGCTATCGCGTCTCGGTGGTGGACGATCGCCGCGCCGGCGCCACCGCCGCCGGCATGGGGCATCTGGTGTGCATGGACGATAATCCGGCCGAGCTGGCGTTGAGCGCTTATTCGCTGCGGTTATGGCGTGAAGTGACGGGGCGCATGCCGCAAGCGTGTGCCTGGCGCGGCTGCGGAACGCTATGGCTGGCGGATAAAGCGGATGAAATGGCCATCGCCGAGCAAAAGCGGGTGCGGCTGGCGGAGCAGGGCGTGGCCGCGGAATTGCTGACGGCGGAACAGATCGCCGCCATGGAGCCGATGCTGCGGCACGGCCTGGCCGGCGGACTGCGGGTGCCGGGCGACGGCATTCTGTATGCGCCGCTCGCGGCTCGCTGGCTGTTGGCCGACGGTGGTGCGGCAATCGACGTGGTGCACGGCGAAGCGGCAGCGCTGGAAGAGGGAGCCGTGCGGCTGGCGGACGGCAGACGCCTGGCCGCGCCGGTGGTGCTCCTGGCGTGCGGCCTTGGGGCCAATGGCCTATTGCCGCAGACTTTGCTGTACG
Organism: Serratia sarumanii; assembly: GCF_029962605.1. Lineage (NCBI taxonomy): Bacteria > Pseudomonadati > Pseudomonadota > Gammaproteobacteria > Enterobacterales > Yersiniaceae > Serratia > Serratia sarumanii. The sequence continues at coordinate 1,864,469 of NZ_CP124750.1, forward strand.
CCAAAAAGGGCCATCTGGCGATCACCGATCGCTACCCGCTGCGGGTGCGGCATCAACTGGTGGAGTTGGGGTATGGGGCCAGCGCGCATGCCAGCGACGGCACGTCGGTGGCATTCAATGTGCAGGCACGGCCCACCGGGCAATGGCTGATCGGTTCTTCTCGCCAGTTCGGCGCCGTCGATTCGGTGTTGGACATGCCGCTGTTGGCGGCGATGCTTGCGCGTGCGCAGCATTTCTTGCCCGCACTGGCGCAGATGAACATCATTCGCTGCTGGACCGGGCTGCGCGCCGCCTCCGTCGACGGGCTGCCGCTGTTGGGCGCGCATCCACGGTATTCCTGGCTGTGGCTGGCACTGGGGCACGAGGGATTGGGCGTCACGACCGCCCTCGGCAGCGCTGCGCTGATCGCTGCGCAGATCGGCCGGCAAACGCCGGAGATTGACGATTCCCCGTATTTGGCGGCGCGGGCGTTTGCCGCCGAGGAGCTGCCTGTATGAATGAAAGACAAAACACGATCGCGTTGAGCATCGATGGCGAGCACCGGCGGGTGCCGGTTGGCCTCAGCGTTGCTGCGGCGCTCAGCCTGTGCGGCGACGATCGTTGTCGGTTGTCTGTTTCACATCAACCGCGCGCTCCCTTTTGCGGCATGGGCGTTTGTCAGGAGTGCCGGGTGAACATTAACGGTCTGCGTCGCCTGGCGTGCCAAACGCTGTGCCAAGCCGGCATGCGCATTGAGAGGAGCGATGATGAGTAACTTAGACTGTGAGGTGCTGATCGTCGGTGCCGGGCCGGCCGGCATGGCGGCGGCGCTGGCCGCGGCGGAAAGCGGTGGCCAGGTGCGAATGATTGATGATAATCCGCATCCCGGCGGGCAAATTTGGCGCGATGGGCCACAGGTGGTTTTGCCTGAAACGGCGAACCGCTATCGGCAGGCGGTGGCGACGAAGGAAAATATTGCGCTGCAGCCCGGTTGCAAGCTGGTGGCGCAGTGTGGCGCTAACCGATTGGCGTATGAAGACGCCGATGGCTGCGGCGTGATTCGCTATCAAAAGCTGATTCTATGCAATGGCGCGCGTGAACTTCTGCTGCCGTTCCCCGGCTGGACGCTGCCGGGGGTGACCGGCGCCGGTGGTCTACAGGCGCAAATCAAGCAAGGGCTGGCTATCCGCGGCGAACGAGTGGCGATAGCCGGCAGCGGGCCGCTGCTGTTGGCGGTGGCGAACAGCGTGAAACAGGCCGGAGGCGAGGTGGTGCTGGTGGCTGAGCAGGCGCCGCTTTGGCGGTTGGCGGCGTTCGCCGGCGGCCTGTGGCGTTGGCCAGGCAAGCTGCGTCAGGCGTTTTCTCTGATGCCGCATCGTTACCGTGCCGGTAGCCGGGTGCAGGCGGCGTTGGGGCAAGAACGTTTAACCGCGGTGCGCGTCAATAACGGCGGGCGGGAAAGAACGATCGCCTGCGACAGGTTGGCCTGCGGTTTTGGTCTGGTGGCGAACATTGAGTTGGCGATGCTGCTGGGGTGTCGGATAGAACACGACGCCGTAGCGGTGGATCATTGGCAGCAAACCAGCCAGGTGCAAATTTTTGCTGCCGGGGAATGTACCGGCATCGGCGGCAGTGAATTGGCGCTCACCGAAGGCGCCATCGCCGGTTATGCTGCCACCGGGCAGCGGGAAAAGGCGGATCGCCTGGCGGCGCAGCGGCGGCGATGGCGGCGTTTTGCCACGGCGGCGGCCAGAGCCTTCGCTCTCGATGAGCGCTTGGATTCGCTGGCCAAACCACAAACGCTGCTGTGCCGCTGTGAAGACGTCATGCTGGAACAGGTGCGTCATCAGCCGGATTGGCACACGGCCAAGCTGGGCAGCCGCTGTGGCATGGGGGCATGTCAGGGTAAAGTCTGTGCGACGGCGGCGAGGCAGCTTTTTGGCTGGCCTTTGCCGCCGCCGCGTGTGCCTTTAACGCCGGTCAGAGCGGAAACGTTGGTTGCGCTGGGGCTGCTTGGCGATGACGACGACGGCTGAATGGCTTAGCGGGCATTCCGCACCCGGCAAACGCCGCTATATCACCATTGCGGCCAATAGTAGGTTTTCTCTCGCCAGCCTTTGCCGTACATGCAGGCTTCGATGGTGGCGTCTCGTGCGGACTGATTACGATCGGTTTGCACTGTTTTAATCGACGGTTCCTTGTCATAGCGGTATCCCGATGGACAGTCTTTCTTATTTTTCTCGCAAGGAATGTATTTGTTTTCGTAGCTGAACTCCACGTCCCGCACCATGTCCGGCGGAAAACGTTCGTAGCCGCGACTGCGGCATTCGGCATATTCGGCATTTCGGGTACTCTCAACCGCGCCGGGCCTTTCCCATTGGGTGCAGGCGGTCAACATCAATAACGGCAAGGCAATCAAACAACGGCAATTCTTCATGGTGTCCCTAACTCTTTCTCTATCCTGAGGCTCGCTGACTAGGAATGTTCCTAACCGGTGAGGTAGGGAAGTGTAATAAACTGGCGCAATAATTGGAAATGATAATGGTTATTGTTTAGGTATGATTGAGGAAGTGCCGCGTTGAGAGAGGATGTGGCGCATTGAGTGAAGTCTGTAGGAAGCGGCGACCTCATGGCGAGGGCAGGTCGATGTGGCGCTGGTTTTTTCATTTTCTTTTTGCCGCAAGGATCCGAGCATCATTGCATCGTTATGAGTAGAGAAATAATATGCAGGCTAAGTATGTTCTTAGCTGGTTTGAATATTATCTTTATTTAGGATATTTACCCATGCCAAGAATTTAATTCTCGGTATTAATACCCTATTTTTTTTATTTCTGTTTTTTTAATGGGGTTTTATTTTCGGATTTTATCCAGAAGAGAATTTTTAGTTACAGGGAATTCATTTGCATTTTAATTTTGGATTTTTTAAATTCAGTTCAGAGGAAGGATAACCGTTCGCGACAGCTACAAAAAAGGAGTTTATTTTGTCAGGGATAAAGAAAACGCCTGAAAGTCATGACGGTTTACCTGCACCATCAGAGGATTATGATACTTTTAAGCACCTCTCCGATGTTGGCTCCGTGTTGGGATATGGGCGAACTCGCTTTTATCAGTGGTGCCGTAGCCGCGGATTTCTAACTCCGATGAACGTTCCGTCTCATGAAATGATCGCCCTGGGATATATGGTGGCGGTGTTATCAGAGACCGGCCATACCCGGGTTTACGTCACGCAGGATGGTTTCAGTTACGTCAGTGGCGCTTTTGCTGCAGATATCCAACGTGGCATGATCAAGTTTTAAATCTGCAATAATCGCCTTTATTTCAATGGCTTTAATGCAGAATCTTCTTATCCCTGCAGGTTCGTGGGAGGAGTGGGAAGTTATCCGATTTTTTCGCATCTGCGGTATGAATGCTACTGGAGACAGCTATTCTCTTGTTACGATAAGCATTATTTTCTTCAGGAGCCAAGGATGAAGCATTACGCCGCGTTGTTATTTGCCTCTGCACTGTTGACGGGATGTGCGACCCAAGCCGTGCCGCCGCAACAGGCTGAGTTGCCCCCCCCAAGCCGTCTGATGCTCTATCAGAATATCCCGGATACGCCTTACGCCACGGTGGTGGTGGTGCGCGACAGCGGAATGCTGGCGGGCAGCTGCCGCACCGGCGTCTATGTGAATGGGGAGTTTGCCGCTTCGCTGGAGGCGAAAGAAAAAGCAGAGTTTCGCGTGCCGCCAGGCAATGTTTCGGTCAGTATCGGGCAAGATATGATCGAGAATCACCTGTGTATTTGGCGTGAGACCGGCGGCAGCATACCGATGACGCTGCGCGCCGGTGAAAGCCGCTATCTGCGTATCGCCGGCGATCGGCAGCGTGGCTTCGTTTTGCAGGCGGGGCGACCGTAATCTGCCCTGGCAAGGGCGTTAACGCCCTTGCCACCATCCCCACAGCGTAATGAGTAGCCACGCTGCCGCAATCCAGCACAGTACCGCCGCCCCCAGAGCCAACGACAGCCGCAGACTGTTGATCAGGAAATACAGCGAGATCAAATACACCAGGTAGGGTAGCACCGCCCACATGCCAAAAATCAGCGTGGTTTTCAGCGCCGCAATGGAACGCTCGTTGCCGACAATGTAATGCGCAATCAGGGCGAAAGTGGGAAAGAGCGGGACTAAACCGGCGATATAATAGTTGCGCGTTTTGGCCAACAGGCCGATCAGAACCACGACCAGTGCGCCGATCAGCGCTTTGACAAGGATGGCCATAACGGTCTCGGGTGTGGGGGAAAGTCAACACACTGCCCGAAAGCACGTGCAAGATCAATGGGGTGTGGAGTAGCGCGGTGAAAAGCAGACCCACAAGAAGTGCGGGTCTGGGACGCAACGCTTACTGACGGTAAGCGTGCTTGATTTGCTGAATGCTGTTCTTGAAGATTTCCGCCTGGGTAGGATCTTCAATCTGGGCGATGAAACGTTCCATGTTGATGATGACTTTCCCGGCGTCGGCCTGGCCGATCGACTTCAAGATCAGCGTCAGCGTAGCTTTGAGGCAGGCAACCTCGGTCGCCAAGATTTCCGGGTTTGCAGACGTAGTGAAATCAACGTTGCTCATTTTCTCTCCTGATTTTTTGAGGCCGTAGCCTGATACAAGCTGCTTTGGCACGCCGCGTGCGGGCTAAACGTTGCCCCGCGCGCAGCGGCGAATTTAACTGGGCGCGGAGTATAGCATAGCATGCGTCCGTCATCTGCACCGGGCTTGCTCCGGTCATGCGGGTGGGCAACGTTCGCTCATTGCCATGCTGAATCATCCGCTGTCGGCCAGTTATTTCGAGGTGGTTAACAAGTATTTGTCCGGCACGTTATTGTTGAACAATGGGGGGAATTATAATTATTTGGGCGGGGAACACCGATTTTACCGGCGTTTGCCGGGAATAATAGTTTCGAACGCGGGTTGCCAAACCCACGTTGGCGGCGGATTTTGTTACGCCTTTAAATATCAAATGATTACAAAAAGCCAACGGCCGTGTTAATATTATGCATGTCGCGATTGCTTACACAGATTTCTCACGCGCAACATGATTGTCGCGCTATCCTGTGTTTGGTGCAGCGCCGCGCAATTATTTTCGTCGTCCGATCTTTTCCAACGTGACGATTTATCGGCGGCATAGACGGCTAAAATTGAAAAATCAGCTCTGCTCCGCAAAGTTATTCGAAAGTATGTATTAATCTGTGTTCATTCTTGTCTGAAAAACAAGTAATATCTCTGGCGAAAACAGAGGCCGATTGCGTTACTCCCTTTTTTTGGAGATTTTTCCTTGATTAGCGTTCTTCTTGTTGATGACCACGAACTGGTGCGCGCAGGGATACGACGCATTCTTGAAGATATCAAAGGTATAAAAGTTGTCGGTGAGGCTCAGTGCGGTGAAGACGCCGTAAAATGGTGCCGTGGCAACGCTGTCGATATCGTGCTGATGGACATGAATATGCCGGGCATTGGCGGGCTGGAAGCCACGCGCAAGATTGTGCGTTATGCACCCGACGTCAAAGTCATCATGTTGACCATCCATACTGAAAATCCTTTGCCCGCGAAGGTGATGCAGGCGGGTGCCGCCGGTTACCTGAGCAAGGGCGCCGCGCCGCAGGAAGTGATTAACGCCTTGCGTTCCGTGCATGCGGGGCAGCGCTATATCGCGTCTGATATCGCCCAGCAGATGGCCCTGAGTCAGCTGGAGCCGCAGGCTGAAACGCCGTTCAGCTGCCTGTCTGAACGCGAGTTACAGATCATGTTGATGATCACCAAAGGCAAAAAGGTGAATGAGATCTCGGAGCAACTGAGTCTCAGCCCGAAAACGGTGAACAGCTACCGTTACCGCATGTTCAGCAAACTGAATATCAGCGGCGACGTCGAATTGACTCACCTGGCCATCCGACATGGATTGTTCAATGCGGAGACGTTGTTAAGCAGTGAATGACCGTTTTGATGCCAAAGCCTTCCTGAGTACCGTCACCAGCCAGCCCGGCGTCTACCGTATGTACGACGCCACGGGTACGGTGATCTACGTCGGTAAAGCCAAAGACCTGAAAAAGCGTCTCGCCAGCTATTTTCGGCAGCAGGTCAGCAGCCGTAAAACCGAGACGCTGGTTAAAAATATCGCGCAAATAGACGTAACGGTTACCCATACTGAAACAGAAGCGCTGCTGTTGGAACATAACTACATTAAATTGTACCAACCGCGATATAATGTTCTTTTGCGAGACGATAAATCTTACCCGCTGATTTTTCTCAGTGCGGATACCCATCCCCGTTTGGCGATGCATCGCGGCGCCAAACACGCCAAGGGCGAATATTTCGGGCCTTTTCCCAACTCTTACGCCGTACGCGAAACGCTGGCGCTGCTGCAGAAGCTGTTCCCGATCCGCCAGTGCGAAAACAGCGTATATCGCAACCGGTCGCGCCCGTGCCTGCAGTATCAGATCGGCCGCTGTCTGGGGCCTTGTGTTGCCGGCCTGGTGAGCGAAGAAGAATACCGGCAGCAGGTGGACTATGTACGGCTGTTTCTTTCGGGCAAAGATCAGCAGGTATTGCACCAGCTGATTGCGCGTATGGAAGAAGCCAGCAAACTGCTTAATTTCGAAGAGGCGGCGCGCATTCGCGATCAAATTCAGGCCGTGCGCCGCGTCACCGAGCGGCAGTTCGTGTCGGGCGACAGCGACGATCTGGACGTGATCGGCGTGGCGTTCGATGCCGGTATGGCGTGCCTGCACGTGCTGTTCATCCGTCAGGGCAAGGTGCTGGGCAGCCGCAGCTATTTCCCTAAAGTGCCGGGCGGCACGGATATGGGCGAAGTGGTGCAGACCTTTGTCGGTCAGTTCTATCTGCAGGGCAGCCAGGCGCGCACGCTGCCCGGTGAGATCCTGCTGGATTTCAGCCTGCCGGAAAAAGACCTGCTTGCGGAGTCGCTCTCCGAGTTGGCGGGGCGCAAGATCCAAATTCAAAGCAAACCGCGCGGCGACCGCGCCCGTTATCTGAAGCTGGCGCGTACCAACGCGGCAACGGCGTTGACCACCAAGCTTTCGCAACAGTCGACTATTCATCAGCGGCTGGCGGAATTGGCCAAGGTGCTGAACCTGACTGAAATCAACCGCATGGAGTGCTTCGATATCAGCCACACTATGGGCGAACAGACCGTGGCTTCGTGCGTGGTGTTCGACGGTAACGGCCCGGTGCGAGCGGAGTATCGGCGCTACAATATCAGCGGCATCACTCCCGGCGATGACTACGCGGCGATGACGCAGGTGCTGAAGCGCCGTTACGGCAAGGCGCTGGAAGAGAAAAAGATCCCGGATGTCATCTTTATCGACGGCGGTAAAGGGCAGCTCGGCATGGCGATCGACGTCTTCAAATCGCTGAACGTCACCTGGGACAAGAATAAGCCGCTGCTGATTGGCATCGCCAAAGGCGCCGATCGCAAGGCCGGATTGGAAACGTTGTTCTTCGTGCCGGAAGGCGAGGGGATTTCGCTGCCGCCGGATTCGCCGGCGCTGCATGTGATCCAACACATCCGCGACGATTCGCACAATCATGCGATTACCGGCCACCGGCAGAGAAGGGCGAAAGTCAGAAATACCAGCGCATTGGAGCTGATTGAAGGCGTAGGGCCGAAACGGCGCCAGGTGCTGTTGAAGTATATGGGCGGACTGCAACCTTTGTTGAACGCCAGCGTGGAGGAAATTGCAAAAGTGCCGGGTATTTCACAAGCATTGGCAGAAAAGATCTACAATGCATTGAAACACTGAGGGCAATGTAGCAACATACTCTTAATTTCCACTCTAGCCAGATAGTTACCGTAGCATTATGCAATTGAATATACCGACTTGGCTTACCCTGTTTCGCGTAGTTCTGATCCCATTCTTTGTGCTGGCGTTTTATCTGCCGTTCAACTGGGCTCCGATGGTTTGCGCCGTTATCTTTGTGTTCGCCGCCGTCACCGACTGGTTTGACGGCTTTCTGGCACGCCGCTGGAAACAAACGACGCGCTTCGGGGCGTTTTTGGATCCGGTCGCGGACAAAGTGATGGTGGCGGTGGCACTGGTGCTGGTGGCGGAGCACTACCACAGCTGGTGGATCACGCTGCCGGCGGCCACCATGATCGCCCGTGAAATCATCATTTCGTCGCTGCGCGAGTGGATGGCGGAAATTGGCAAGCGCAGCAGCGTGGCGGTATCCTGGATCGGCAAAGTGAAAACCATGGCGCAGATGATGTCGCTGGTGGGTTTGCTGTGGCGGCCGGATCGCTCCGTAGAGTATGTGGCGATTGGCTTGCTGTATATCGCGGCGGTGCTGACTTTCTGGTCGATGTTCCAATATTTGAAAGCGGCGCGCAACGATCTGCTGGAACCGTGATCGATACGCTGCAAAAATCGGCAAACGATCGTGATGAGCCAACAATTTTATTGACTCATCACGTCAGGCAAGTAGAATGCATCGCATCAGACGACAACGATGAATTGCCGAAAGATAGCAAATAAATCAGTCAGTTCTGGTAATGCGGGAATAGCTCAGTTGGTAGAGCGCAACCTTGCCAAGGTTGAGGTCGCGAGTTCGAGCCTCGTTTCCCGCTCCAAACATTAGCCTGTTGAATCCCCGTGATTCAGCAGGTAAGCGAAAAGGGGCTTCGGCCCCTTTTTCGTTTTCTATTCCTTTGCCGTCCGGTGAAACCCTTCTTCATCCTGCTAGCTCGATTATTGCCACTATATCTGCTGTCGTTTTCATACCCCAGGATGCATCCGTTGCATGGTGCAATCAGGCACATTTGATTGGGCGCCGTACGGTGTACAATCTGACGTCAGTCTCCAGCCTTGCAGTTGCGTTGGCCGTTCGGGGCAGCGGCACCGGAGATTCATGATAATGTTATGCCTGATATCCCATCACCATAAGCAAGTGAAAAGCTGCAGAGGGCGCGGGTAAGCGATTCCTGCTGAGAAAAAAGATCCGATTTGCCCGTGAATCCCTGAACCGATGCATATAAAATCAACATTTCGCTTGCCTTTGCGTTGGCATTGTGAACAGTGCGCCCACAAAATAAGCAGTTGAAAGCGTTAGAGAACTTTTTGCTATTTCGAGGGGTTGCCAAGGTGGGGGGTTTAGTCCATAATGCAGTCCATCGATTCGGCGGTAACGAAATAAATTACTTAAGAATCAGATGATTAAGATAAGCGATTTCAACATCGCCGATCAAAAGAACAAAACGAAGTGGGTGAATCACCGGCTTTGGCCTGAAAAGGCAAACAGAATAAAGGCGCGTTAACAAAGCGGTTATGTAGCGGATTGCAAATCCGTCCAGTCCGGTTCGACTCCGGAACGCGCCTCCAACTTTCCCGAGCCCGGGTGGTGAAATCGGTAGACACAAGGGATTTAAAATCCCTCGGCTTATGGCTGTGCGGGTTCAAGTCCCGCCCCGGGTACCAGGGAACGAAAATACCGAATAATCAAAGCAATAAGTAGTAATGTCGTAGACCGCCGAGAGGCGGTTTTTTTGTGCCTGAAATTCGCGTTACACCTGTATTCTTCCCTTTTTTGTCATACCCCATGCCCATGGATTGTCATCCTGCTTGCAGGGAGCCCCGCAGGGCTCCGCAGTACCAATTATAAGAAACCGAACGCCGCAGCGAGGATCCAGCCGAAGACGCAGGAGACGCTAACGCCGATCAGGCCGGGCAGAATAAAGCTGTGGTTGATCACGAAGCGGCCGATGCGGGTGGTGCCGGAGCGGTCGAACTGGATCGCTGCCAGATCGCTGGGATAGGTTGGCAGAATGTAATAGCCGTAGCAGGCCGGCGCCGAAGCGACGATATAGGCCGGGTTGACGCCGATCGCCAGCGCCACCGGCACCAGTGCCGCCAGCGCGGCGGCCTGCGAGTTGACGAATTTCGACACCAGCAGCAGGATCAGCGCATAGGCCCAGGGGTACTCTTTCACCAGCACGCCCAGGGTGGCTTCGATCTGCGCCAGGTGCGCGCCGAACATGGTTTCCGCCATCCAGGCGACGCCATACACCGCCACGATGGCGATCATGCCGGAGCGGAACACTTCGTTTTTAGAAATAGACGCCGGGTTGGTGCGGGTGATGATGACGATCAGCGCCCCGGCCATCAACATGCACATCTGGATCACCAGGACCATGGAGAGCGGCTTGCCGCCGAAGCTGGGCCGCAGCTCGGAAAATGCCCCCAGCACCGCCACCAGGGCGATGGTAGCGAGGAAAATCCACATGGCGATCCAGTTGCTGCGCGGCAGCACCCGGTCCAGCAAGGTGGCGGCATCGCCATAGACGTAGCGATGGTTTTCCGGCACCGAGATGAATTTCTGGAACTCCGGATCTTTGTCCAGGTCTTTGCCGCGGAACCAGCTGAAGATGCCGATCGCCAGAATGCCGCACAGGGTGGAAGGAATGGTGATCGACAGCAGGTCGAGGAATTCCAGATGGCGGCCATTGAAGGTATAGCTGCTGAGCATCGCCACCAATGAAACGACCGCTACCGAAACCGGGCTGGCGATAATGCCCATCTGCGCGCCGATCGAGCTGGCCGCCATCGGCCGTTCCGGGCGGATGTTATTTTTGATCGCCACGTCATAAATGATCGGCAAGATGGTGTACACCACGTGCCCGGTGCCGCACAGAATAGTGAGAATGCAGGTCACGAACGGTGCGATGATCGAGACGTAGCGCGGGTTGCGCCGCAGCATCCGTTCGGCGATTTGCAGCATCACGTCCAGCCCGCCCGAGGCCTGCAGGGTGGCGGAGGCCGCCACCACCGCGATGATCACCAGCATCACGTCTACCGGCGGTTTGCCGGGCTGCAGGTGAAAGCCGAACACCAGGATCATCAACCCGATACCGCCCAGTAACCCCAGCGCAATGCCGCCCTTGCGCGCCCCATACAGCAGGCATGCCAATATAACCGCTAATTGCAGAAAGAAATCCATGATAGATACGCCTTAATAATGTTGAACTTAACTGCGTTCAGTTTCCGGCGGCGGTTACAACAGAAAGTTGTTTTAAATCTAAAGGCGCTAAAAAACTGTGGTTATTGACGCTAAAGAGTGATGGTGCTCACACTCAGTGAATCAAGGGGGAAGAAGCCACCAGCACGAAAAAGCAAACCAACAGGTCAGACCTCTACTATATGAAAGGTTTACTGATCCGAGGAGAAAACCATGGACCCGACAAAAATGACCGGGCTGGCGCTGTTACAGGCTGCAATGGCCGGCAAGATCCCAGCGGCCTCGATCGCTGAAACCGTGCCTATGAAGCCGGTTGCGGTGGAAGAAGGGTATATCCGTATCGTGGCGCGGGCAGACGGGCGCCATCTGAATCCGCTGGGTGGCGTACATGGCGGCTTTGCCGCCACGGTATTGGACTCGGTGACTGGTTGCGCGGTGCACAGTACGCTGGGCGCAGGCGTAGGTTACGGCACCGTCGATCTGCAGGTAAAAATGCTGCGCCCTGTGCCGAAGGAGAGTGACCTGATCGCCGAGGGGCGTCTGGTCTATGCGGCGAAGAACGTCGCTTTCGCTGAAGGCACGCTCAAAACGGCGGAAGGGAAGCTGCTGGCTTCGGCAACCGCCACTTGTTTTATCATTCGCCCCACCGAACAAGCACCGCAATAACCTGCTCGTTATCGGGCTTCGGGCTATCAACCCGGGGCCCGATGCATTTCTCTTCGGCTGCATAGATTGCTACGCTACGATGACAGGCGCGATACGCCATTGTGGTCTAGTATTCTTGGGTAAAAATTTATCGGAGTGATTATGCAGCCGTATAAAGAGGTTGAGTTTGATCATGAGCTTTGTCTGGCGATCGGCAAAGCCGTATTAGACGTGGTGTCGCAGGGGGAGGAAACCAGCGCTCCGGCGGTGATGAACGCGATTGAGCGGTCGGTGGAACAGGGGTTGAATGACGACGAAACGGCCATCGCCGACGACGCCCTGGATTTGATGGCTCGTCTCGTCCACGGCTTCAGCTTCATAAATCTAGCGGATGAAGAGGATACTTCCCATGCATTGGTTGAATTTCAAACGCTACAAGAGTGACGTTGCCAAACAGGCCGTGCCGCCGCATTTGAATGCGGCTGAATTTGCGCGGCATTACGCCGACAAGCCGCAAGCCGATACGGAAGAGTATCTTTCGCTGAGCGGGGAGATGTGCTGGGATGCGGTGGTGCTGTGCGCCCACCGTTCAGGCGCGCTTAGCAAGGCGAAATACAAGCAGCTGTGGCAGACGGTATTCGATAAGCAATACAAACATTTCGTCAGCCCTGACGATACCGAGATCCGCACCATGGCCGATATGTTGCGCGCGCCGCAGGGATGTTTTATCGGCATATTTTCCCTGCGTGACGCGACGGCGCCCCGTTTGCTGCATGCCATGATCGGCACCGGTGCAGGCTTTGCCGCCGGCAATAAAAATCTTTGCATCGGCGTGGGGGGCGCGGTCGGCTGGGAAAATCTCAATCTGGCGCGCGATCTGCGCTGGCAGCCGGAAGGCGGTTTTTTACGCCAGGGCGACAACGAAGTGCTGCGCATTTTTTACCGGCCTTTCCCCGCCTGAGCCGGTTCGCCCGCTTTTAGAGTAAAAAAAACCGCCGTCTGGCGGTTTTTTGTTGGCGGGTATCCCCCTTATTTGAACCCGCCGTTGCGAATGAATTCGAGACCGGCGGCAGTGATCCGCGTTTGATGCGGGTCGATATCATAGTTGTTCTCGTCGATGTCGCTCATCACATAGGCCTGTATCAGGCCCTTGGTTTTGAGATAGGCGAAGGGATCGGCGAAGGCGTGCGGGCTGGTGGCGTCTTGTTTCCACAGTTCATAGGTTTTTTCATCCAGCGTGCCGGGGTGATTGGCGGCCAGCCGGGTCAGGATCTGATTGTAGAACGCATAGTCGGTCATGATGCGGTCCTCTTTATCGCGAGCGACAGTCTCGGAAAATGGCGGTAAGGCCTTTCAATCATAGCCGATGTTTTCCGCCGTCGGCATGGGGTTAGCCGCGTTGGCTTTCAATCCAGTGGAACAGACGTGAAATGCTCAAGGTGATATCACCGATGTTGAAGAGTGCGCCAAGCCACAGGGCGAGCATAACCAGGATGCCGATGATGATGGAAAGGTCCATCGTGCTCATGATTATGTTCTTCATTAATAAAGGTGTGCGGCAAAGCGTGCCACCAATCCCGCTTGCCATAAAATGCGCTGCGCATTATTCCTTTTGAAATCAAAGTAAAAAAGCCACCCAAACGGGTGGCTTTTGTGTTTTCGCGCGGATCAATCCAGCTTGGGATGCTGGTCGATCAGGATCTGCTTTTTCTTTTCCAATTCGGCGATCTGCGCGTTGATGTCCTCGACTTTCTGTTCGATGTTGTCGTAGGTCTCCTGCAGCAGCTCTTTCGCTTCTGAGCGGTCCGAAGCGGCCGGCGTCGCGCCGCGCAGCGGCTTGTTGGCGGTTTCTTTCATGTACAGACCTGTGATAAGACCGATCACCGCCACAACCATCAGGTAGTAGGCCGGCATGTACAGGTTGCCGGTCGCTTCGACCAGCCAGGCGGCGGCGGTCGGCGTCGCACCGGCGATCAGCACCGAAATGTTGAACGAAATCGCCAGCGCGCTGTAACGGATGTGCGTCGGGAACATCGCCGGCAAAATCGAGGCCATCACCCCGGTGAAGGAGTTGAGCAGCACCGCCAGCACCAGCAGACCGACGAAGATCAGGCCAATCACGTTGCTGTTGATCAGAATGAAGCACGGGATCGCCAGCGCCAACAGGCCGATGCTGCCGCCGATAATGAACGGCTTACGGCCGATGCGGTCGCTGGTCAGGCCGATTACCGGCTGTACGAACAGCATGCCGATCATGATGGCGATGATGATCAGAACGCCGTGATCTTCCGAGTAGTGCAGGTTATGCGACAGGTAGCTCGGCATGTAGGTCAGCAGCATGTAATAGGTCACGTTGGTGGAGATGACGATACCGACGCACACCAGCAAACTTTTCCAGTGTTTGGCCGCGATCTCTTTGAACGAGGTTTTCGGCGGATTTTCGATGGCGTTGCGGTCATCTTTTTCCATCTTGTCCACGTGCTGCTGGAACGCCGGGGTTTCTTCCAGCGCATGGCGCAGATAGAGACCGATCAGGCCCAGCGGTGCGGCGATGAAGAACGGGATACGCCAGCCCCAGTCGAGGAAGTTGGCTTCGCCGACGATGCTGGAGATCAGCACCACCACGCCTGCGCCCATCACAAAGCCGGCGATGGAGCCGAAGTCCAGCCAGCTGCCCATAAAGCCGCGTTTGCGGTCCGGCGAGTATTCGGCGACGAAGATCGCCGCACCGGAATATTCACCGCCGACGGAGAAGCCCTGCGCCAGCTTGGCCAGCAGCAGCAGGATCGGTGCCCAGATACCGATCGACGCATAGGACGGGATCAGGCCGATACAGAAGGTGCTGACCGCCATGATGATAATGGTCACCGAGAGCACCTTTTGGCGACCGAACTTGTCGCCCATGGCGCCGAAGAATAGGCCGCCGAGCGGACGCACCAGGAAGGGCACGGAGAAGGTCGCCAGCGCGGCGATCATTTGCACGCCGGGAGAGGCGCCGGGGAAGAAGACCTGGCCAAGCGCATAGGCGACAAAGCCGTATACGCCGAAGTCGAACCACTCCATCGCGTTGCCCAGGGCCGCCGCGGTGATCGCCTTCTTGAGTTTGCTGTCATCGATGATGGTGATGTCGTTAATGTGCATCGGTTTATGTCGTTTTTTTCTTAACTTCATATAATCATCCCTTAATGAATTATTCGTTGTTCGTGAAAGCGTAATCTCCGTTCACTGTTGTTTTCGAGTTATCAAATCGGCTAATCGAATCGCGGTTCAAGACGATTCATTATCCACATTTAAGTTGGGATGTGGATCACAAAATATCGTCGTTTATGCCAAGGTTATGTCATTTAGGTGACTAATTATTTTGCATCTATAGCTTAACGTTATATCTTGCGCCGATCAAATCCAGCAGTTTAACTTAAGTGTTTGCACCGATTTGGTGCGAGAATGGTCTAATAATTGTGCGATTTGACGGTTTTTCGTCTGATTAGGTATGTTTGAAGTATAGAGAGTACGGGAGATAAAACAGGAAAAATTGATGTGTTCACCGCTAAAAAATCACCTGGCCGGAGGATGGCCAGGCTGTTTGGTTTAGGGTACCGACGAACCGCCGAATTCCAGATAGATTTTCGCCAGGTTCTGGTACTGCGCGAAGCGGTTCTCGTCCACCGCCAGTTCCGCTTGACGGCGCTGCTCCTGAGCATTTAGCCAGTCGGTAATGGTGACGGCGCCCTGCCGGTAACGCACCTCGTTCAGCCGCTCCGATTTGCGCGCCAATGCCAGCGAGGCCTGCAGCTGCGTCTCTTGCGCCCGCAGCTGTGCGCGCAGCGACAGGGCGTTATTCACATCACCCATCGCCTTGTACAGCGCCTGCCTGAAGGCCAGCACCTGCTGTTCGTAGTCGTTACGGGCGATCTTGATATCCACCCCCATTTGCCGCCATTGCAGGAATGGCAACGTCAGGCCGGCGCCGAGGCTGCCCGTCGGGTTGCGCAGGAACTCCAGCAGCGCGCTGCTGCTGGCGCCCAGCGAGCCGGTCAGGCTGAACGCGGGATAGTACTGCAGACGTTTCTCGTCGACGTTGGCCAGGGCGGCGCGCAACCGCAGCTCTTTGGCGCTGAGATCCGGGCGCCGGCTCAAGACGCTGGCGGGGATGCCGGTGTTGATCTGCGGCATCGCCGTCGTCGGCAGACGCGCGGGCGCGATAGTGGCCTGGCCTGAAGGCGCGCCCAACAGCACCGTCTGTTCATTCAGCGCCTGTTGACGATCGTGTTGCAACGCCAGCAGCCGGCTTTCCTGCGTCAGCACGTTCTGTTCCGCGTTCACCACGTCCAGCGCCGAGATGCTGCCGGCCCGGTAGCGGGCGTTGGCCAGCCGCAGCGTCTGTTTGGCGTAGGCGATGCTCGCCTGGCTGACGCCGATCTGCTGATTGAGGAAGCCGATGCGCCAGTAATTCGTGGCGGCGTTGGCCAGCAGCGTCAGGCGCGCCGTTTGCAGATCCTGCTCGGAAGCCTGGCTGGCCCACTCGGCGGCATCGCGCTGGCGCGCCAGTTTGCCCCAAAGGTCGACTTCATAGCTCGTAGAGAGCGTCGCGCCGCTGGTTTTATTCCAGGCGGAGGACTCCGACAGCGGGCGATTGATGCCGCTGTTCAACGAGGCGTTGACGTCGGGGGCGGTGCTGATGCCGACGCGTTCCGCCTCGAGCCGCGCACGGTAGACGCGCAGCACGGCGACGGCCAGATCGTTGTTGCTGGCCATCACCTGTTGCAGCCAGCGATCGAGCTCGGGATCGTGGAAATCGCGCCAGTCGAACGGCGTCGGCGCGGCGTTGTCGGCGGCGTGCTGCCAGCTCGTCGGATAGTTGACCTGCGGCGCCCGGTAGTCGCTTTTCAGGGCATTGCCGCAGCCGGCGGTGAGCAGGGCGGCGAGGCTTAACGCCAGGGGAGATAAAATTTTCATGGGTTACTCGCTGGCCAATGAAACGACCGGATCCATCCTTGCCGCTTTGCGGGCGGGGAGATAACCGAAGATCATGCCGATTAAGGTTGAACAGAAAAACGCCGTCGCGGCGGCTTGCCAGGAATAGATGGCGGTGAACATGCCGCCCGCCAGCGAGGTGAACAGCGAACCGGCGGCGAACGACAGCGCGATGCCCAATGCGCCGCCGATCAAACAGACCAGCACCGCCTCGATCATGAACTGTTGCATGATATCGCCGCGCCTTGCGCCGACCGCCATGCGCACGCCGATCTCATGGGTGCGCTCGGTCACCGAGACCAGCATGATGTTCATCACGCCCAGGCTGCCGATCACCAGCGAGATCGAGGCCACCATCAGGATCAGCAAACTGAGCGTCATCGAGGTGCGCTCGATCGATTTACGGAACTGATCGCGGTTGAACGTCATGAAATCCTTGACGCCATGGCGCTGGGTCAGCAACTGCGTAATGGCGCTGACGGCGGCTTCGCTGGCGACGTCATCCTTCAGCCGCACGGTAATGCCGCTGAGCGTGGTTTTGCCGACCATGCGGTACATCACCGTGCTGTAAGGCATCCAGACGCTGATGCGGTTGGGCGCATAGTTGCGTTCGCTTTTGGCGACGCCGACCACCCGCGCCGGCACTGAGCCGAGAAACACGATCTGGCCGAGCGGCTCGACGCCGAAATCGCCGAACAGCGCCTGGCGCGCGTTGTCGTCGATGATCACCTCCTGCAGCGCGTTGCGATCGTCGCGGAAGGTGGCGCCTTGCACCAGCGTGATGCCGTTGACGCGGAAATAATCGCGCCCGACGCCGGTGATTGACGCGGTGGAGGATTTGCTGCGAAAACGGATGCTGTCGGACGCGCTGACTTCCGGGCTGACGCTGTCGACGAAGCTTTGCTGCGCCAGCGCGTCGGCATCGGCCGGCACCAGGGTGCGGATGCTGTCGATGGCGTCGTCGAAGAAGTCGCGCCCCGGATAGATGCTCACCACGTTGGTGCCGAGCCCCTTGATATTCTCCAGCGTGCGCTGTTTGGCGCCTTCGCCCAGCGCGACTACCGTAACCACGGCGGCGATGCCGAAGATAATGCCGGTCATGGTCAACGCGGTGCGCAGGCGGTGGGCGTTCATCGCCTTCAGCGCCATGTGCAGCGACTCGCGGGTGCGGTCGATAAGACTTTGCCAGCCGCTTTGCCGGCTGCGGTTCGGCGGCGGCAGCGCTGCGGCGGGTGCCGATTGGCGGCCGCTGTCAGCGATGATTTTGCCGTCTTGCAGTTCGATGACGCGCTGCGCATGTTGCGCCACTTTCATATCGTGGGTGACGATCACCACGGTGTGGCCGCGTTGGTTCAGCTCGCTGAGGATCGCCAGCACTTCCTGGCCGGATTGGGTGTCCAGCGCGCCGGTTGGTTCGTCCGCCAGGATAATTTCGCCGCCGTTGATCAGCGAGCGCGCGATGCTGACGCGCTGCTGCTGGCCGCCGGAAAGCTGGCCGGGCTTGTGGTCTTCGCGCCCCTCCAGGCCCAACCGCGCCAGCAGTTGCGCCGCCCGCTGCCGCCGCTGATCGCGCCGGGCGTTGGCGTAGATGGCCGGAATTTCAACGTTGCCCAGCGCGCTGAGATCGGGCATCAGGTGGTAACGCTGGAAGATAAAGCCGATATGCTCGCGGCGCAGGCGGGCCAGTTCGTCCGGCGACAGGTGGGCGGCGTTCTGGCCGCTGATGTAATAGTCGCCGCGATCCGGCACATCGAGGCAGCCCATGATGTTCATCAGCGTCGATTTGCCGGAACCGGAGGCGCCGATGATCGCCACCAGTTCGCCGGCGGCGATGGTCAAATCGATGTCTTTCAACACCGTCAGCGCCTGGCCGCCGTTGGTGTACGTTCGGCTGATGCCTTTTAGCTCGATGATCGCGTTCACAGGAAGATGCCATCCTCAGCCGGCTTGGCGGCGGTCTGCGACAGCACCACGGTTTCACCGGCTTTCAGGCCGCTGAGGATCTGAATGTCGACGTTGTTGGTGATGCCGGTAGTCACTTCGCGCGTTTCCAGCCGCTGATCCTGAGTCAGCACCTGCACCTGTTGCCCTTTTCCTTCGGTTTTATGCACCGCCTGGATCGGCACCAGCAGGGTGTTCTTTGCTTCGCCGAGCAGCAAGGACACCTGCGCGGTCATGGCGATGCGCAGGCGGTTTTCCGGGTTGGGCACGTCCAGCAGCGCGTTGTAATAGACCGAGGCATTCGAGGTGCCGGAGCCGGAAGCGGAGCTGGTGCCGGCGAGCGAGTCGTCTTTCATCACCGATTCAGGCGCCAGCTCGATGGTGCGCAGCGTGGCGTCGTAGCGCTTATCCGGATCGGAGAAAATGGTGAAGTAAGCCTTTTGCCCCGGCGAAATACGGGTGATGTCGGCTTCGGAGATCTGCGCCTTGATGGTCATCGTATCCAGCCGCGCCAGCTTGACGATGGTCGGCGCGCTTTGGCTGGAGTTGACCGTTTGCCCCTGCTGCGTGACCACGGCGATAACAATGCCGTCCATCGGCGCGACCACGCGGGTATAGCCCAGATCGATTTTTTTCTTCTCGACTTCGATCTGCGATTGCACCAACTGCGCATTGAGTGCCTGCAGATCGGCGCGAGTGGTGGCGAGCGAGGCTTCGGCGGTCTCGAAGTCTTCCCGCGAACTGGCTTCGTCGTTCAGCATGCGGCGCTGGCGTTTAAAACGCGACTCTGCCTGTTTCAACAAGGCCTGTTTGGCTAACATATTGGCTTTAACTACGTTCAGCGCCGCCTCGGCGTTGCGCAGATCGTTGCGCTGTTGCAGATCGTCGATGTCGGCGATCGGTTGCCCTTTGGTGACGCGATCGCCCAGTTTGACCTTCAGTGATTTCACTTCACCGGAGACCCGCGCACCGACGTTAACGCGTTCGACGGCATCCAGTCGCCCGGTGGCCAGCACGGCGTTCTCGATATCGCCCAGGCGGGCCGTTGCGGTAACGTAATCCTGCTGCGGCGGGCGTTGCCAATAGAGGGCCAGCGCGATGGCGACGCAGATGAAAATGATGACGGCGATCAACGCCAGACGACGGGGTGTGAGTTTCAGTGAAGTCATGCCCAGGTTTTCCATAACGATAAAAGCGGCGGTTCCAGTCTGCCATCATGGCAGCGCCAGCTTGAACTGGCGCTAAACGTGAGGCGCTTTCCCGCTGGAAAGGAGATAGTAAAGGCTTTCCCGCTAAAGATCACGGCGAGTTATTATCCTTCGGGGTGCAACCGGCTGTGTGGCGCGTTATACTGGGTAAAAAACCAGTATTCATTCATTAGCAGGATAACGCCGCCGCCATGATGCCAAACCGCCTCGAGCCGGAACTCGACATTTACCAATACCCGGAGCACCTGCGCGCCTGTCTGGCGCCGTTGCCCAAGGGGCCGGGCGTCTATCTGTTCCACGGCGAGAGCGAAAGCCTGCCGCTTTACATCGGTAAAAGCGTCAACGTACGCAGCCGGGTGATGGCGCATTTTCGCGCGCAGGACGAGGCGAAAATGCTGCGCCAAACCCGGCGCATCAGCTTTATCGAGACCGCCGGCGAGTTGGGTGCATTGCTGCTGGAGGCGCAGTTGATCAAGCAGCAACAACCGTTGTTCAACAAACGCCTGCGGCGCTCGAAACAGCTGTGTGCGCTGCGTCTGCTGGCGGATACGGTGACGATTGCCCACGCCAAAGAGATCGATTTCGCCGTCACGCCCCACCTCTACGGGCTGTTTGCCAATCGCCATGCCGCGCTGGAAAAACTGCGCGCCATCGCCGACGAGCATCGTTTATGTTATGGCAAGCTGGGGATCGACAAGCTGCCCGCGGGGCGAGCCTGCTTCCGCTACAGCCTGCGCAAGTGCGCCGGCGCCTGCTGCGGCGTGGAGTCGGCGCAGGAACATGCGCAGCGGCTCGGTGCGGCGCTTGAACAGCTGCGCATCGCCTGTTGGCCATTCGCCGGGCGCGTGGCGTTGGAAGAACAGGGCGAGACGCTGCGTCAGTACCATGTGATTCACAATTGGTTTTATCTGGGCTCGGTCAGCAGCCTGGCGCAGGCGCAGCGGCTGCAGAGTGCGGCCAGCCATTTTGACAGCGATGGCTACAAGATTTTGTGCAAGCCGCTCATGGCCGGCGATTATCGGATTATTGAGCTGCCGTAATGCCATAACGCTGGCGATAGCCTAAGACTTATCTGTAAATTCAGCGCATTATGCTAAAAAAGCTTGAGTCCATAATGTTGTTATGGATAATGGCGCCCCGAAGCGAAGGAACGCGCTATTAACTCAGTTGGCAGAGTGATTGGTTTTATAATGGCTTGTTTTGGCTTGAAAATTGATAGACGCGGGTTCGAGTCCTGCATAGCGCGCCAGCTTTCTTCCCTTCATCTCACCGCGCTTACCGTAAAGCGCACCCGGGTTGATTTGCACTATCGGCTCCTCGTTGGGATTTTCGGGTGTGCTTTACCGTAACCGCTGGCTTTCCTTCCTCTTTCTCTTTCGATCCTTTGCTAAACTGTAATCAGGCAGGCTTGCTGCCCGGCAACAGGAGGTCGATATGTCTCACTCCGAGCAACTGCAGGAACTCTTGCACCGCGTCGCCGCCCTCGAGGCGAGAGAGAAAGCGCTGAGCGCCGCGTCCAACGCTTATCAGGCGATTATCACCACCATGTTGGGCAATATGGAGAAGACCGAACGCGATCGGATCATCGCGATGATCGATCAGGCCCATGAAATCGCCTACGCCCGCGCCATTCAACGCAGCAACGAACCGCAAAAGCAGAAAATCAAACAGGCCGACGATGTGGCCCAGCGCATGTTCATGTTTGCGCAAGGCAAGGCCGCCCAACCGCGCTGAAGCCGAACTATAACAGTTGCAGCCATTAAGTTGGCTAACTGATCTACCTGGCGAAACTGTACTTGTGTTACTTTTAGCGGTGAGATTTGATGGCAATGCTGTTTCCAGCATAAGGTTGTAACGATGGACGCGATTAAAAGCATCTTGGTTAAAGAGATTGAACAGATCAATCGGCGCGAAGGGCGTGACGGCAAGCCGCGCTTCAACAGCGAATTCGCTCGCACTCACCGCTATCTGTGCCTTGCCATGTTCGCCGGTTATTTCGCGGTGATCGCCGTGATGTACCAGGTGCCGTACATGGGGATATATGCTTTCCTGGGCTTCACCGCTTTTGTGCTGTTCATGTTCGCCATGCTGCTGATCGAGATCCGGCCGGTATACCGCTTCGAGGACATCGGGGTGCTCGATCTGCGGGTTTGCTACAACGGCGAGTGGTACTTTACCCGCGCGCTGTCGCCCTATGCGGTGCAGCAACTGCTGGAGGAGCCGTCCATCGGCGCCGCGCTGAAACAGAAGATGCGCGTGATCATCGGCAACAAGGGCGAAATCGACTTCTACGACGTGTACGACATGGCCTACGGAAAAAAGCCGCAGGATGAGCAGCCGCAGCTGGCGGCGGCAAACTGAAAGGTTTCCGGCCGGCGGCTTGTCGATTATACTCAGCGTTTGAACGCGAAGCAGAATGAGGATCAAGCGATGAGTGATGATATTTTCGATTTTGATATCGATGCCGAACTGGCGAAAGCCGAAGAAAAAGCGGCGCAGAAGGTAAAAGAGGTCCCTGAGTTCCTCGAAGACGAAGCGGACTGCGAAGGTTGCAAGATCTGATCGCCTGCCCCATAAAAAAAACCGCCGCGGCGGTTTTTTTTATGTCTGAGCGTCGTGGGGTGTCAATCCAGCACGAATCCCCAGATCAGCAACGTCGCCACCAGAATCAGGCAAAGCGCGGACACCGTCACCAGTATTTTCCCCAGAATGTCTTTTTCTTGTTCCTGCTGCGTCACGTTGAAATTATCCAATTAAAAGTCTATGGACCAAACCGGCGATGCTGAGATCGAGCGCCGCTACGCCCAGCGCCATAAGCATCATTACCGAAAGAAATCGAGTCTTGCCGTTCACGTCCTTAATCCCTGTGGACGCCGCTGTTAAGTTTTTATATCAAAGGGATATAATTCAGCGACGCCCTATTTCATGCATCATGATAGTGATTAAGAACGTTCTTAAGGCCAGAAGTTCCCTCGTCTGATAACGCAGCCGGTGCGGCAGCGTCAGTCGGTTACGATCCGCACGCCTATCTTGCTGACTTGATTGCCGTCCATTTCGGCGATGGTCCAGGTCAGGCCGTCCCATTCCACCTGGTCGCCGATCACCGGTTCGCCGCCGATCAGCTGAATGACGAACTGGCCCAGCGTCTGCTGCTCGTCCACGTCGTCTTGCAGATTGAGGCCATAAAGCTGCGAGATGTCGCTTAAACGGGCATCCGACTGCAGGATAAAGTCGCCGAAGAAGCGCTCGTCGAGCGTCACGGCCGGCGCCTGGCTGAACAGTTTGCCGAGGATGGGCAGGTCGTGCTCATGGCCGATA
Source organism: Serratia sarumanii (assembly GCF_029962605.1). Taxonomy (NCBI): domain Bacteria; kingdom Pseudomonadati; phylum Pseudomonadota; class Gammaproteobacteria; order Enterobacterales; family Yersiniaceae; genus Serratia; species Serratia sarumanii. The sequence goes on from NZ_CP124750.1 coordinate 1,887,532, forward strand.
ACGCACAGAATATCGTTCTCCCGCAGGCGGGTACTGCCGCTTGGGTGCAGCAGTTCTTTGCCGCGGAACAGGGCGGCGATGCGGGTATTGGGTGGCATCTTCAGCTCCCGCAGCGCCGCGCCGACGCACCAGTTTTCCGCCGAAAGCTGATACACGAACTGTTCCCACTGGTTTTCCGGGTGCACGTCCAGCCCAACGCGGGAGATCGGCGTCAGCGCCGGCGGCACGATCACCTTGGCTTTTTTGGCGGCAAACGACAACGTGGTGCCTTGCAGCAGCAGGGAGACCAGCACCACGAAAAACGCCACGTTGAAAAACAGCTGGGCGTTGGGCAGCCCGGCCATCATCGGGAACACCGCCAGGATCACCGGCACCGCGCCGCGCAGGCCGACCCAGGAAATAAAGCCGCGCTCGCGCAGGGTAAAGCTGCGGAACGGCAGCAGGCCGATAAACACCGACAGCGGACGGGCGAACAGGATCATCCACAGCGACAGCAGCAGGGCAGGGATGGCGATCGGCAGCAGCTCGTGCGGGTTGAGCAGCAGGCCAAGCACCAGGAACATGCCGATCTGGCTGAGCCACGCCAGGCCGTCGAAGGTTTGTACGATGCCGTGCCGGTTGCGGATCGGCCGGTTGCCCAGCAGCAGGCCGCACAGATACACCGCCAGAATGCCGCTGCCGTCCAGCGCGGTGGTCAACGCAAAAATAAGAATGCCGCCGCTCACCGCCAGCAGCGGATAGAGGCCGTCCGCCAGTTTGATGTGGTTGATCAGCGTCAGCAGCAGCCAGCCGCCGCCCAGACCGAAGACGATGCCCATGCCGAACTGCTGCATCAGATGCAGCGGGAAGGTCCAGCTCAGCGCGGTTTCTCCGGCGGCGATCATCGCAATCAGCGTGATGGTGAGAAACACCGCCATCGGATCGTTGCTGCCGGATTCTATCTCCAGCGTGGCGCTGACGCGTTCGTTCAACCCTTTGCCGCCCAGCAGCGAGAAGACCGCGGCGGCGTCGGTGGAACCGATGATGGCGCCGATCAGCAGCCCCTGTAGCAGATCGAGGTTGAACAGCCAGGCGGCTGCCATGCCGGTCAGACCGGCGGTGATCACCACGCCGATGGTGGCGAGAGACAGCGCCGGCCACAGGGCGACGCGGAAAGAGCTGACCCGGGTACGCATACCGCCGTCGAGCAGGATCACCGCCAACGCGAGGTTGCTGACCAGATAAGCGACGGGGTAATTGCTGAAGACGATGCCGCCGGGGCCATCGACGCCGGCCAACATGCCGATCGCCAGGAAGATCACCAGGATCGGAATGCCGAGCCGGGAAGAAAATGAGCTGAGCAGAATGCTTGCCCCCACCAGCACGGCACCGATGACGAACAAACTGTTAATGGTGCTGGCATCCAAAATATCGCTCTCCTGAGGCTGGGGGATAGGGGGCACTGCGAGTGTGTCGATGATAACGTGTTTAGTGGGTAAAACGCCAAGGCTGATTGCGAAAACAACCGATCAATTATTGCCCTTTGGTGTGATTAAACGAAGAAAGTGAGGAGAAGAGGGAGACTCCTGCCTTTTATCCAACATTATCAGGCTGCTGTATTTCTGCTTCGGCAACAATGTTCGATCGTGGCTGAGGGAAAAACCATTAAGCCCGCGCAGGCAGGCTTAATGGTTTGCAGGCGCGGTAGGATTAATGATCGAGCGATTCCAGCGCCCGTTTGATCAGCTCGGAGGCCAGCTTGCTTTCCGCTTCGGAAATGCCGTCGAGATTGAAGTTGGAGAGCTCAGCGACCAGAATGCTGCGTTCTTTCCCGCTGATCGAAGCGTCCAGCGCGGACAGCAGCCTGCCGAGGATCTTCAGCAGGGTGGCGTTTTCCGCTATGGCTTCCTGAGCCGGGGTGTTCTTGTCGGTCATTCAAAATCCTCTCTGTCGTGACGGAAGGGAGATGCAGCTAACGCCATCGAATGAATTAAACGATCGCGCAGCCCTTCGGGGGTGTTGAGCCCAATCACTACCGTAAGGCAGGGATCCGGATTTCTACTTATGCATTGCAGTTATAACGGCTAGGTTATCTATGCAGCCGTATCACTTTGCCCTAACGGGCGACGTCAGGCTGAGCAATGTGTGCTCTGCATGGCAAGAGAGATGGCGCAACCGCGAGGTTGCGCCATCAAGTATAGCGTCGGGAGGAAAATGTGAAGGCGGCGGAACCGCCCTCAGGAGATTTTTTCTTTTCGCAGACGGTTATTGAAGCGAGGACGATCCAAGAGAAAAGTAAGATGCAGACGCTGTATCAGCGCATAGGCGATTACAGGGGCGATCAGCCCGAATAGCGTGCCGGCGATCGCTTGTGTTGGCCAATGGTCGATATGCATAAATTTGGTCAGTATGATGCGTAAGCCGCTGGCCGCGAGGATATGCATCAAATAGATGACCATGCTCAATTCGCCGAGTCGTCTCAGCCAGGAAAGATTCGTCTTGGCCAACAGAACCGACAGGCTGACGATGAAGAAGATGGCCTCAACCGCCAGTAACAGGGAGAAACTGCCGGTATCGGTATACAGCAAACCAGAATAGCCGTGGAATCCCCACTGCAGCGCGATGAACGCGATCAAGGAGGCCAGCAGCGAACCGAAACCCAGATTGGCGATGAGGGAAGCGTAGCGAATGGCAAAAGCGCCAAGCAGGAAGAAGATCAAGAATCGGGTAATGTAATCAAAATGGAAGGCTTTGGTTAGGCTGTCTTGGTAGAGATACAACCCCGCGCTGATAACGATCAATACCGGCAGGAGATAACGGTATTTTTCTTTGCTATACAGCAAGGTGGCCAAAACAAAGACCATGAACAAGGCGTACAGGAACCAAAACTGTGCGCGCGGATGCGTAAATAGCGACAGGACATCGCCCAGGCTGGAAGGGTTATTGGTATAGCGCGACAACAGTACTTCCACCATGCCTTGCAGTAGCGACCAGACGACATAGGGATAAACGATGGTGTCTATCTTGCTGATCACAAAGCGTGTTTTTCCCTTTTTATCCAAGGATTGCGTAAAAAACAGACCTGAGAGGAAGAAAAACAGCGGCATATGAAAACTGTAGATAATGCTGTCCGTCAGTAGATAGGATGAACCGGAAAGCTGAATGCCCGCGCTGTATAGACCCCGATTGACGTGGCCAAAAACCACGAGAATGATGCCGATTCCCTTGGCATAATCGACCCATGCTTCTCTCATATGTGTACCTAGCCCAGAAGTAACGCAACTGATTTATAAGTATGAATATGAGCGTAACAGGCAGTTGCCGTTTTGCAATGTATCCCGGGGATTAGGAATAATATTAGGAAAATGCTCAGGGCAGCTACCGCCGCCCCGAGGTAGTGAGGCGTATTATCATTGATGAGGTTAATTTCTGGATGAAAAATCATCACCCAGAAATGGGGTGGGAAGCCTAACGCGGCTTGCCGGAGAACAGGAAGCGCAGCAGCGGAACGCGTTTGTGCAGTTCATATAACGCGAAGGCCAGCGAGAACACAAACAGCAGGCCCAGCAAGAATCCCAACAGGTTGTTGCCGATATAAGGCGTCACGAAAGCGCCATATATCAGGGTCAACGGATGGTGCACCAGATATATAAACAGCGAGGCGTTGACCAGATAGGTGATGCGCGGCGAGTGATAATTCAGCAGGTTATGCCCGAAAGAGAACGCCACGTTGGTCATCAGGATCCCCATTAGGGTTTTGATCACCACTTCCAGCTCGAACATATAGCTGCTGTGCGCCAGCAGCTTTTGGTTCAGCATATATGCGATAAACAGCAGCAGCGAACCGAGCAGCGCCAGCGGTGAGCGGCGCAGAAAAATCTCCTTAAGCCACACATACTTAAACGCATAAGCGCCGAGGATGAAGAACGGCAGGTAGAACATCGTCTCCATCACCACGAAATTGAACAGGCCGTTGGATAATAGCTGCGGTGCAAAAATTAAAATAATGCGGTGCGCGGCCGAATAGCATATCGCATAAATAAAGAAATACAGTGAGATGTTTCCTAATCCACGCATTCTGTTTATTAACGCAGGAATATGTTCACGGGGTTGACGCTTGATGTTGCGGAACAGATAAAAGCAGGCGCAGGTTAACAATGACAGGGTCAATAAGAACCAAAGATGAGACACCAATTCCCAAACTGTTACATTTATTTTCTGATAGAGAGAAAACTCATCCCAGCCGTTTAATTTATCGGTGAAATATTTCAGCATGAAAAACTGCGGCACCGTGATTAGCGGGATGGAACTCAACAGCGGGATCGCCACCCGCTCCAGCCTGACCTTCAGCCACTGGTGGCGCTCGTAGCGCTCGTAAAGCATGTAGGAGAAGTAGCCGGAGATCACGAAGAACACCTGCATGCGGAAGGCGTGGATGAAGTCGTTCAGCACCGTGAGCGAGAAAGAGGGCGACGGGCTGTTCACCGCCCAGGCGTGGCTGGAATAGATCAGGGAGAGGTGAAACGGGATGCCGAGCAACATCAAATAGGCTCTGATGGAGTCGAGAAAAAACTCGCGCTGTTTGCTGCCTTTAGTCATAGATTACCGCTGGTGATTTAATCGAGTGTTCATTAACACGCTTAATAAGTCGTCAAACGTTAAATTGTTATCCGGAACCCTACTATAGCCCCCCGCATTTTTCCATAGCGTCTTGTTGCGCGGCTTGCTACGCTGGTGTTCCATCAGCTGCTTAAACAATGAGCCGTAAACATGAACCATCCATTTATCATGTTGTCGGAAAGCTGAGTAATCCATTAATATGGATTTAAATGATTTGAGCACACGAATAGGGGGGGATGTGCTAGTTAATATATTATCCGGACAACCACGCGCCGCGAGCGTTCGTTGGTTAGGTGCTACCGTATTGTTCACGCTGTTCAGTTCGCCGGCATGGGCCTTTTCTATTGATGATGTGGCCAAGCAGGCGCAGGACCTGGCGGCGAAAGGTTTCGAAGCCCCGAAGAGCAACCTTCCTTCTCAGTTCCGCGAGATGAAGTTCGCAGACTATCAGCAGATTCAGTTCAATCACGATAAAGCCTATTGGAGCAAGCTGAAAACCCCTTTCAAGCTTGAGTTTTATCATCAGGGGATGTACTTCGACACGCCGGTGAAAATCAATGAAGTCACCTCCACCAGCGTAAAACAGATCAAGTACAGCCCGGATTACTTCAACTTCGGTTCGGTCAAACACGACCCTGAATCGGTGAAAAATCTCGGTTTTGCCGGCTTTAAGGTGCTCTACCCGGTCAACAGCGCCGACAAAAACGATGAGATCATGAGCCTGCTTGGCGCGAGCTATTTCCGCGTGGTGGGTAAAGGGCAGGTTTACGGGCTTTCCGCTCGCGGCCTGGCCATCGATACCGCTTTGCCGTCCGGCGAAGAGTTCCCGCGTTTCCGCGAATTCTGGGTTGAGCGTCCGAAGCAGGGCGACAAGCACCTGGTGATCTATGCGCTGCTGGATTCCCCGCGCGCCACCGGCGCTTACCGTTTCACGGTGATCCCGGGCCGCGACACCACCGTGGACGTCGAGTCCAAAGTGTTCCTGCGCGACAAGGTGGGCAAACTGGGCCTGGCGCCGCTGACCAGCATGTTCCTGTTCGGGCCGAACCAGCCGTCGCCGACGTTGAACTACCGTCCGGCGTTGCACGACTCCAACGGCCTGTCTATCCATGCCGGCAACGGCGAGTGGATCTGGCGCCCGCTGAACAATCCTAAACACCTGTCCGTCAGCACCTATACCGTCGAGAATCCGAAAGGCTTCGGTCTGCTGCAGCGCGGCCGCAACTTCAAAGAATATGAAGATCTGGACGATCGTTACGATCTGCGCCCGAGCGCCTGGATCGAACCGAAGGGCGACTGGGGCAAAGGCAAGGTTGAGCTGGTGGAGATCCCGACGGCGGATGAAACCAACGACAACATCGTCGCGTTCTGGACACCGGATACGCTGCCGGAAGCCAAAAAGCCGCTGACGCTGAGCTACCGCCTGAACTTCACCCGCGATGAAGACAAACTGCATTCGCAGGACATCGCCTATGTGGCCCGCACCATGCGTTCGACCGGTGACGTGAAACAGTCCAACCTGATTCGCGAGCCAGACGGCAGCGTGGCCTTCTTGGTCGACTTCGTCGGCCCGGTGCTGAAAGGGCTGGACGCCAATACCCCGGTCGCCTCTCAGATCAGCATCGGCGACAACGGTGAAATGGTGGAAAACAACGTCCGCTATAACCCAGTGACCAAAGGCTGGCGCCTGACGGTGCGTCTGAAAGTGAAAGACGACAAGAAGCCGGTAGAAATGCGCGCGGCGCTGGTCAATGGCGATAAGACTCTGTCGGAAACCTGGAGCTATCAGCTACCTGCCAATGAATAAGCCTACTCAACCCGCCCAGGATTATCTTGCGGCGCTGCCTCTGACCGCCGAGCGGTCGGAGGCGCTCAACCCTCAAACGGCGGATGACGCTCAGGCACTGGAGGCGCTCCATCGGCAGATGGGCGCCGCCGACGCCAACGTCAATAGCCTGTCGGCGGATGACGTGGCGCTGGCCTCGGTCAAACCGCGTATCGAAAACGCCTGGCCGGATGCGGTCAGCGATGACGACTTCGATACCGACGCCGAAGGGCGCGCCATTCTGAAGGCGACGCCGCCGATCAAACGAACCACCATGTTCCCGGAAGCCTGGCGCACCAACCCGGTGGCGCGCTTCTGGGATTCTCTGCTGGGGCGTTCGCCGCACAACCGGCACGCCACCAAAGAGGAGGCCGAGGCCGAGAACCGCTGGCGTACCGTCGGCTCCATGCGCCGTTATGTGCTGCTGGTGCTGATGCTGGTGCAAACCGGCATCGCCACCTGGTACATGAAAACCATCTTGCCTTATCAGGGCTGGGCGCTGATCGATCCTATCGCCATGCTGGATCAGGATCTGATGCAGTCGGTGCTGCAGCTGCTGCCATATGTGCTGCAAACCGGCATTCTGATCCTGTTCGCCGTACTGTTCTGCTGGGTCTCGGCCGGTTTCTGGACCGCGCTGATGGGCTTCCTGCAGCTGCTGATCGGCAAGGACAAATACAGCATTTCCTCCACCATCAAGGGCGATGAGCCGATCAATCCGGCGCACCGCACCGCGCTGATCATGCCGATCTGCAACGAAGACGTCGAACGCGTGTTCGCCGGCCTGCGTGCGACCTATGAGTCCGTCGCCGCGACCGGTCAGCTGGAACACTTCGATATCTACGTCTTGAGCGACAGCTACGATCCGGACATCTGCGTGGCCGAGCAAAAGGCGTGGATGGAGCTGTGCCGCGATGTCGACGGCCACGGCCGCATCTTCTATCGCCGTCGCCGTCGCCGCGTCAAACGCAAGAGCGGCAACATCGACGACTTCTGCCGTCGTTGGGGCGGTGAGTACAGCTACATGGTGATCCTGGACGCCGACAGCGTGATGAGCGGCGAATGCCTCACCGGGCTGGTGCGTCTGATGGAAGCCAACCCGAACGCCGGCATCATCCAGTCCGCGCCGAAGGCGTCCGGCATGGATACCCTGTATGCGCGCGTGCAGCAGTTCGCTACCCGCGTTTACGGGCCGCTGTTTACCGCCGGCCTGCATTTCTGGCAGCTGGGCGAGTCACACTACTGGGGCCATAACGCCATCATCCGCGTGAAGCCGTTTATCGAGCACTGTGCGCTGGCGCCGCTGCCGGGCGAGGGCTCCTTCGCCGGTTCAATCTTGTCGCACGACTTCGTTGAAGCGGCGCTGATGCGCCGCGCCGGATGGGGCGTGTGGATCGCTTACGATCTGCCGGGCAGTTACGAAGAGCTGCCGCCAAACCTGCTGGACGAGCTGAAACGCGACCGTCGCTGGTGCCACGGCAACCTGATGAACTTCCGCCTGTTCCTGGTGAAGGGCATGCACCCGGTGCACCGCGCGGTGTTCCTCACCGGCGTGATGTCCTACCTGTCGGCGCCGCTGTGGTTCATGTTCCTGGCGCTCTCCACCGCGTTGCAGGTGGTGCACACCCTGATGGAACCGCAATACTTCCTGCAGCCGCGGCAGCTGTTCCCGGTCTGGCCGCAGTGGCGGCCCGAGCTGGCGATAGCGCTGTTCTCCACCACGCTGGTGCTGTTGTTCCTGCCGAAGCTGCTCAGCATCGTGCTGATCTGGGCCAAGGGCGCGAAAGAGTACGGCGGGGCGTTCCGTCTGTTCATTTCGATGCTGATGGAAATGCTGTTCTCGGTGCTGCTGGCACCGGTGCGCATGCTGTTCCATACCGTGTTCGTAGTGAGCGCCTTCCTCGGTTGGGAAGTGGTGTGGAATTCGCCGCAGCGTGACGACGACGATACGCCGTGGGGCGAAGCCTTCCGCCGCCATGGCTCGCAGATGTTGCTGGGCCTGGTGTGGGCCGGCGGCATGGCGTGGCTGGATCTGCGCTTCCTGTGGTGGTTGGCGCCGATCGTGTTCTCGCTGATCCTGTCGCCGTTCGTGTCGGTGCTGTCAAGCCGCGCGACGCTGGGCATGAAGAGCAAACGCGCCAAGCTGTTCCTGATCCCGGAAGAGTACAACCCGCCGCGTGAGCTGTTGGCGACGGAAGAATACCTGCATCTCAACCGCAATCGCGCGCTGACCAACGGCTTTATGCATGCGGTGGTCAACCCGTCCTTTAACGCGCTGGCGACGGCGTTGGCGACGGCGCGTCACCATCTGCGCGCGACGCTCGATCGCAACCGCGAGGAACGGGTGAACGAAGCGCTGCAGCTGGGGCCGGAGAAGCTGGCGAAGGGCAAACGTCTGGAGCTGCTGAGCGATCCGGTCACGCTGGCTCGTCTGCACCAGCGCGTCTGGCTGTTGCCGGAAGGCGCCGCCTGGCGTGAGCACTATCAGCAGTTGCCGCACAACCCGCTGGCGCACCCAACGGGCCGGCGTTAATCGCTGAACGGCAACGCCCAGACGGGGAATGCGCATGGCGCATTCCCCGTTTTTTTTACCTTTTGCTTACGTGCGCCGGTGCCGGCGGAGAAAGGGAACTGTGGTAGACTGCGGCCGATGCGTTGTTCACTCGCGAAACAACCCCCTTGCTCAGAGTCAATGTTGTGAATCTCTCTTCCTACCTTCGGCTGGCCTGCGTGGCGGCCGGCGTGATGGCCCTGACCGGCTGCGGCAGCATTATCAGCCGCACCGTGCCCGGCGCGGGGCATGGCCACCAGTACTATCCCGGCGTGCAGTGGGATCTGCGCGATACGCCCTGGCGTTACGTCACGGTGATAGACGTGCCGCTGTCGATGGTGGTGGACACCTTTATGCTGCCGCTCGATGCCCAGCACGGCCCCTATGAATAAACCCGCTCAGCGGGTGGTGAACACCACCAACTGATAGCCTTTCTGCCCGCAATGGAAAGGCGCCAGCGCCGTCATGCCCAGCCCTTGCACGTGAGCGGCCAACGAATGCGGATTGTCGTCGTCGATAAACAGCGCGCCCACGTCGTAGTCATGGCTGGTGTGCGCTTTGACCGCGGCGTAAAGGCGCTTCAGCACGCCTTTGCCGCGCCAGGCGGCGGCGAGGCAGACCGGGCCGTAGAGAAACACCCGCAGTTCATTCAGCGCGCGTCCGGCGAAGGATTGCGTGGCGAGCGTCGCCAGCATCGCGTCCACCACCGGCGGGCGCGGTTGCACGTCGGCGGGCATCAGGCAAACAAAGCCTGCCAGTTGGTTTTCCTGTTCAGCCACTAGTATGCCGATGCCGCGGTTGATCGCCGCCAGCTGCGCCTCATTCATGCGCGATACGATAAATCCCTGCCGTTTTTGGCGCTCGTCGAGCGCTTCCGGCACGTTTTCCCCCTGCAGCTGCAAAATGGCGGGGTAGTCGGTGGGGCGAGCCCGGCGAATATTCATGCTGCCTCCTTGGCGATGAGTGCGTAGTGCGGGTTAACGTTCATCCCACTCATCGGCCGCGGCCTGGCCTTCTTCGGTATCCAGCGGCGGCTCGAGCTGGAAGTCGCCTTCTTCCCATTCGTACAGGGTATTTTCATCTATCCACTCGGCGGTGATCTCCACCTCGTCGTAGTCACCGTCGAAGATTGCCTGCGCCGCCGCACCGCTGCGCAGCGGCAGGCACTCCACCGCTTCGCCTTCTTCCTCGAAGAACTCGGCCTGCCACATCGTGTCGCCATCCTGCATCACGTACTTTTGCAGATTGAACTGCTGCGGCACCGGCGGTTCGTCATCGCCGCCGCCTTCGGCGGTGTCGATAAACTCTTCGCGTGCGGCCTCGATGGCTTCTTCCAGGGTTGCATACAGGCTCATGTTCGCCTCCGTTGACAATGAGAGTAGAGCGCCCGGCGGCACTGCCGGTGCGGTGGGGGAAACGTCAAACCTAATTGTTGTCTCACTGGCGCAGGATGCAAATTTTTTTGTTGTCCGCATTGCGACGATGGTTGTCCGCAAAGCGGGAGAAGAGGCGGCGAGGGCGGGAAATAATGGCGTCATCGTTCATTCAGGCGTCAGGAGAAGCCCATGTTAATCGACCCTTCAAGCAAATATCGACCGTTCCCGCCGGTGGCGTTGCCGAACCGCCAATGGCCTGCGCGTACGCTGCGGCAGGCGCCGCGCTGGTGCTCCAGCGATCTGCGCGACGGCAACCAGGCGCTGGCGGAACCGATGGATAACGCGCGCAAGCGCGAGTTCTATCAATTGCTGTTGCAGTGTGGTTTTAAAGAAATTGAAGTGGCTTTTCCTTCGGCGTCGCAAACGGATTTCGATTTTGTGCGCACGCTGATTGACGAGCAGCTGATCCCGGACGACGTCACGATTCAGGTGCTGACGCAGTCGCGCGACGATCTGATTGACCGCACCTTCGAGGCGCTGCAGGGGGCGCCACGGGCTATCGTGCATCTGTACAACGCCACGGCGCCGATGTTTCGCGACATCGTGTTCCGCCAGGATAAGGCCGCCACCGTGGCGATGGCGGTGAACGGCGCGCGGCGCATTCGCCGGCAGTGCGAGGCACAGCCCGATACCGCCTGGTGCTTCGAGTATTCGCCGGAAACCTTCTGTTTTACTGAATTGGCGTTCGCGCTGGAGATCTGCGAAGCGGTGGCGGCGGTGTGGCAACCGGGGCCGCAGCGGCCGATGATCATCAATCTGCCGGCGACGGTGGAAGTGAGCACGCCCAATGTGTATGCCGATCAGATTGAATGGTTCTGTCGCCACTTCAGCCGCCGCGCCGATGTAACGATCAGCGTGCATCCGCATAACGATCGCGGCACCGGCGTGGCCTGCGCGGAGCTGGCGCTGTTGGCCGGCTCCGATCGGGTCGAAGGCTGCCTGTTCGGCAACGGGGAGCGCACCGGCAACGTCGATCTGGTTACGCTGGCGTTGAATCTCTATACCCAGGGCGTGGCGCCGGGCCTGGACTTCAGCCGCCTGAAGCAGGTGGTGGAGGTGGTGGAGCTGTGCAATCAGCTGCCGGTGCACCCTCGCCATCCTTATGCCGGCGAGTTGGTGTTTACCGCCTTCTCCGGTTCGCATCAGGATGCGATTAAAAAAGGCTTCGCCGCCCAGCGCCAGCGCCAGGATGGCTGGTGGCAGGTGCCTTACCTGCCGCTCGATCCCGCCGATGTCGGCTGCAGCTATGAGGCGGTGATCCGGGTCAACAGCCAGTCCGGCAAAAGCGGGGCCGCCTGGCTGTTGGAACAAAATCACGGGCTGGCGTTGCCGCGCGGTTTGCAGATTGATTTCAGCCAGGTGGTGCAGCGCGCGACCGACGGCAGCGGCAAGGAAATGAGCGGCGCGCAGCTGTGGCGCTTATTCCGCGACACCTACGGGCTGGTGGAGCAACCGCACTTGCAGCTGCTGAGCTACCAGACGGAAAGCCACGGCGTAGAGGCCTACAGCTTCAATGCGCGGGTTGCCTGTGAGGGAGAGCCGCTGCGGCTGCAGGGCGCCGGCAATGGCCTGCTTTCCAGCGCGGTGGATGCGCTGCGCCAGCGCTTCGGCTTGCCGCTGGCGATCGAGGATTACCACGAACATACGCTGGGGCACCAGAGCGACAGCCGGGCGGTGGCCTATATTCGCTGCTCGTTGCCGCAGGGTGAGGCGACCTACGGCGTTGGCATCGACGTCGACTCCGCCAGCGCCTCGCTGCAGGCGCTGCTCAACGTCGCCGGGCGCTATCTGGCGTCAACGTCGGCGCGGCCGGGCTGAAATAGTCGCTGGGCGCGACCCCCAGCACCCGGCGAAACATGGCGCTGAACGCGCTGGGGCTGTCATAGCCGAGATCCAGCGCCACTTCCAACACCGAGCGGCCGGTCGCCAGCGCGTTCAGCGCCGCCAGCAAACGGGCGCGTCGCACCCAATCGCTAAAATGCAGCCCGGTTTCGCGCTGGAAGCGCCGCGACAGGGTGCGTCCGCTGACGCTGAGATGAGCGGCCGCCTGTTCCAGCGTCCAGGGCTGCGCCAGCGTAGCCTGGATATGGCGGCACAGGGCGAGCAGCGAGGCCTCACGCGGTTCAGGCAGGTGCAGCGGCAGGATCGGCAGCATCCGCAACTCATCCAGAATCAGTTCCATGACGCGTTCATCGCGTCCGCCGCTCGGGTAATCGGGCGCAATCTCCATCGCACAAATAATCAACTCGCGCAGCAGCGGAGAAACCTGCACCACCTGGCACTGGGCCGGCAGATCGGCGCGCGCCAGCGGATCGACGAACAGCGTCCTGGCCGCCACCTGGCCGGTAATGCGCAGACTGTGCACCACCTTAGCCGGCACCCAGACGCCGCGGCCGGGCGGCACCACCCAACTGCCGAGCCGGGTCGTGACCTGCACCACGCCGCTCAGGCTGTGAATCAGCTGCGCGCAGTGATGGTAGTGATCCGGCTCGCTGTAGCCGTGGCGATAATCCTTGGCCAACGGCCGGACAGGCTGGTCGGGCGGCAGAACGTCGTGAAACAACAGCATCGTAAGCAGGCTCCGCGCGGCAAAAGGGGGAAGACAGCATGCCATGCGGCGCTGTTTCACACCAGTCTGTGGCGCGGTACGGCGAAATGGTTTATAAAATAATATTATATAATTTTATAAATTGATGGAGGGGCAATGGATATTGACGCGATGCGCAAGGCGGCGGCGCAGGCTGGCGCGATGCTGCGCACCTTGGGCAACGAAGATCGGCTGCTGCTGCTGTGCCGGCTCAGTCAGGGCGAGATGGCGGTGAGCGAGCTGGCGCAGGCGCTGGATATCCGCCAGCCGACGCTGTCCCAGCAGCTTGGCGTGCTGCGTGAGGAGGGATTGGTCTCCACCCGACGCGCCGGCAAGCAGATTTACTATGCGGTGGCCGACGCTAAAGCGCTGGCGCTGCTCCATACCCTGTATCAACTCTATTGCCCACAGCCGGAGAACCGCGATGACCATTGACTGGCAACACTTCACGCCGTATTCCGCGCTGGCGGGCGGAGCCATTATCGGCGCAGCGGTGGCGCTGCTGTTGCTGTTCAACGGCCGGATCGCCGGCATCAGCGGCATTACCGGCGGTTTATTGAGCGCGGGTGGCCGCGAGCGGGGCTGGCGCGCCGCATTTCTTGGCGGGTTACTGATTTCCCCCTGGCTGTATGCTGCCGCAGCGGCTTTGCCGTCTGCTGAGATCGCGGCCGGCAGCGGCGGGCTGGCGGTAGCAGGGCTGTTGGTGGGGGTGGGGACACGATTGGGCAGCGGTTGTACCAGCGGGCACGGCGTGTGCGGCGTCGCGCGGCTGGCGCCGCGTTCGCTGGCCGCCACGGCGGTGTTTATGCTGCTGGGCTTTACGACCGTGTGGCTGATGCGCCACCTGCTGGGAGGGTGAGATGTTTAAATCCCTGTTGGCGCTGCTGAGCGGCGTGATTTTCGGTCTGGGGCTGATCGTCGCCGGCATGGCCAATCCGGCCAAAGTGTTGGCGTTTCTCGACGTTACCGGCCAGTGGGATCCTTCGCTGGCGCTGGTGATGGTTGGGGCGATCGCGGTGGCGGCGCCGGCCTTCTTGTGGGCGCGGCGACGCGAGCGGAGCCTGTTGGGCGAACCGCTGCAGATCCCGGCCGCCGGGCGTGCGGATCGCCGTTTGCTGGCGGGCAGCGCGCTGTTCGGCGTCGGTTGGGGCATCGCGGGCATTTGCCCTGGCCCCGCCTGGGTGTTGGCGGGGGCGGAGATACAGCGGGTATGGCCGTTCCTGCTGGCGATGCTGGCGGGCATGGCGCTGTATGAGATTATCATGAGGCGGAGGCGTACATGTCGATAGCCAAGGCGGTGTTGCGCATCGCGCGCCCGACCGATCGGTTACAAGAGATTGCCGCGCTGTATTGTCGCGGGCTGGGGTTCGAAAAGCTGGGCGAGTTTGTCGATCATCAGGGCTTTGACGGCATAATGATCGGCCATCCGCAGCATGCCTACCATCTGGAGTTCACGCAGCATCGCGGGGTGCGGGTCGGGCAGGCGCCGACGCAGGATCATCTGCTGGTGTTTTATCTGCCGGATGAGAACGCATGGCGAGCCGCGTGCGAGCGGATGCGGGCGGCGGGATTCCTGGTTGTCACCGCCTATAACCCCTATTGGGATAGGGCGGGGCAAACCTTTGAAGATCCTGACGGCTACCGGGTGGTCCTGCAACATCAGGCCTGGCAAGGATAAAAAAACCGGCGCCTTGAGCGCCGGTTTGCGAGATAAAAACGGGGTATCCGTCAGGCGCTGGTCGCCGGTTTCTGCGCGCTCTTGGTCTGGGTATTTTCCAGCATGCGGCGAATCGGCACGATCAGCACGATAAGCACGGCGGCGCAGATCAGCAGCGCGACTGAGCAGCGAGCGAACAGATCCGGCAGCATATCCAGTTGGTCGGCCTTGACGTGACCGCCGATCAGACCGGCCGCCAGGTTGCCCAGCGCGCTGGCGCAGAACCACAGCCCCATCATTTGCCCGCGCATTCTCTCCGGCGCCAGCAGCGTCATGGTGGCCAGGCCGATCGGGCTCAGGCACAGCTCACCCAGCGTCAGCATCAGGATACTGCCCACCAGCCACATCGGCGATACGCCGGCGCCGCCGTTGCTCAGCACATTCTGCGCGGCCAGCATCATCAGGCCGAAACCGCCGGCGGCGCACAGGATACCGATCACGAACTTGGTGATGCTGCTTGGGCGCACGTTATTGCGCGCCAGTGCAGGCCAAGCCCAGCTGAACACCGGCGCCAGCAGGATGATGAACAAGGCGTTGATCGACTGGAACCACACCGCCGGGATCTCGAAGCCGCCGACCATGCGATTGGTGTAATCGTTGGCGAACAGGTTGAACGAGGTCGGTTTCTGTTCAAACGCTGACCAGAAGAACGCGGCGGAGATCAGCAGGATAAAGCACACCAGCAGGCGAGCGCGCTCTTTGCGGCTCAGGCCGGCAAAGGCGAACAGATAGATGAAGTACAGGGTGACCGACGCGGCGATCACGTACACCAGCACGCTGGCTACTTCGACCGGGTTGATGACGATGGTGCCCTGAGCGATCAGCACGATGACCGCAGCCAGGCCTACCGCCAATGCCAGCAGCCAGGCGCCGACGCCTTTTTTCTTCGCTACCGGGCTGTTCCAGGTGGAATCCAGGCCCACCTCGCGGTCATAGCGTTTCATCGCCGGGACGGCGAACACGCGGAAGATCACCAGCGCCACCAGCATCCCGATACCGCCGATGCCGAAGCCCCAGTGCCAGCCGTGTGACTTGATCAGCCAGCCGGAGATCAACGGGGCGATGAACGAACCGATGTTGATGCCCATGTAGAACAGCGAGAAACCGCCGTCGCGGCGCGCATCGCCTTTCTTGTACAGCGTGCCGACCATCACCGAGATACAGGTCTTGAACAGGCCGGAACCGAGCACGATGAACATCAGGCCGATGAAGAACAGGTTGGTGCCCATCACCGCGGACAGGGCGATCGACAGGTGGCCGAGGGCGATCAGAATCGAACCGTACCAAACGGCCTTGCGTTGGCCGAGCCAGTTGTCCGCCAGCCAGCCGCCCGGCAGCGCCGCCAGGTACATGCTGCCGGCGAAGATGCCGACGATCGCCGACGCGTTCTCGCGCGCCAGACCCAGACCGCCGTCGTATACGGTGGCGGCCATAAACAGGATCAGCAGCGGACGGATGCCGTAGAACGAAAAGCGCTCCCACATTTCGGTGAAGAACAGAGAACCCAGCGGATAGGGATGGCCGAAGAAGGTCCGGCTTTCTGACTTATTGACAGAGGATTGCATAACGATTTCCCAATAAAAAGGCGCTGCATGGCTGCAGCCCGTACTGTGGTTGTATGTGTATTTAATGAAGGCGATCCGCCCAATGCGGATTACCCGACAAAACCGCGGCTGCAACGCTGATAAACCGTGGAAAGCGTGCTGACCTTTTCTTCACTTGGCCGATGTTTCACATCTAGCGTGATATTATTTAACCATTTGATAACTGGTCGTTGGTTTTGTCTAGTACCTGTATCCCATTTTTTAGACGAAAAGTCGACAAGCATCTCCTTTTCTGGTTTTTCTGTTGGTTATGACAGGAATATGATTGACAGCGGGTTTTATGCGCTGAAGGTTAATTAATTGTTGATAAACAAGATGTTGTAGTAAGAATGTTCCGAGTGGGGCGAAAATTCGCCGGCCCGCAGGAAGCATTATTAAAAGTAGGGGAAACGCGAGGTTGATCCGGCCAATAGCGGAAATTGGCGATAAATGCAGCTATTGCTCTTCCTGCAGCGTGTCTTCCCGCATATAGCCCGGCCGCCGCCGCAGACACCACCAGGAATAACCGGCGTTGAACAGCACCACCAAAGCGGTGACGGCGAAGACCGCGCGAAAACCGTAGCCGGCGGAGACCGCGGCGCCGAGCAGCGGGCCGCTGACGTTGCCGACGTCGCGGAACGACTGGTTGTAGCTGAAAATTCGGCCGGCGACCTGATTGGTGCAGTTATAAATCAACAGCGTCTGTACCGCCGGCAGCAGCGCGCCGTCGGCCGCCCCCAGCAGAAAGCGCAGTACGCCGAGCTGCCACGGCGTTTGCACGAACGCCATCGGGATCAGCAGCAGCACCGAGACGATCAGCATAAAGACCAGAATGCGTTCCGGGCCGATGCGATCGCCCAGCTTGCCCAGCCGTGGGGCGCTCATCAATGCCGCGACGCCGGGCACCGAGGCGATCAGCCCGCTGATAAACGCCAGATTATGGGTCGCGCCGGCCAGATCGCGCACATACAGCGTCAGGATCGGGGCAATTGAGCCGGTGGCGATCTGGATGATCATGGTAGTAACGAACAGGCTGAGCACCAGCTTCGGGTTCTTCAGCGAGGCGAACACCTGTTTTGCGTGCAACATGTCGCGCTTTTGCACCGGGGTAAATTGCTCTTTGACATACAGCAGCGTCAGCACGAAGCAGACGAACAGCACCGCGGCGGTGATATAAAACACCGGGCGCAGGCCGTACAGATCGGCCAGCAGGCCGCCGATCAGCGGGCCGATCAGCGCGCCGCCGACGCCGCCGGTTGACAGAGTGCCGAGCGCCCAGCCGCTGCGGTTGCGCGGCACCTGGGTGGCGATCAGCGCGTTGGCGTTGGGTATGAACCCGCCAAGCAACCCCAGCACCGCCCGCAGCGCGAGAAACTGCCAGACCGTTTGCGCCATGCCCATCAGCACCATGACGATCGCCATGCCCAACGCCGAGCGCAGCAACATCAGTTTACGGCCGCGTCGGTCGGCCAGGGCGCCCCAGAACGGCGCGGCGATAGCGGAAAACAGGAAGGTAATGCTGAACAGCAGACCGGACCACATGTTGAGCGCCTGATGGCCGGTTACGCCCAGCGTCTCGACGTACAGCGGCAGAAACGGCATCACCAGGCTGAAGGCGGCGCCGGTGAGAAAGCACCCTACCCAGGCGACGAAAAGGTTGCGTTTCCAGTTAACGGGTTCTGCTGCCGAAGCCATAAATGTCCATTGCCGAAAGGTGACGCGTTTTGCCGGCGGCAAAAAGATGAAGGGCAAAACGTGAAAGTTAGCCTGATAAGTATGCGCCGCCGGCGCGGCTACGGCAAACCAGAGGACGGAAATAGGGCGAAAAATGAAATAAAGTTTTAAAAATGACGCTTAAACCTTATTCCGCGCTTGGCGCGCGGAATTTTCAGCGTTTTATAGGCCGGCCAGCGCCTCGAAACCGGCGGCGGTGGTGGTGGCGCTAAAGTCAGTGATCTCGTAGTGGGCCACGGCGTTAAACGGATCTTCGGCCAGGATGGCGTCCAGCCGCGCACGCTCAATGCCCTTGGCCAGGATCACGCCGCCTGTGCGGGGATTCTTGCGGCCGGAGGCGATGAAGGTGCCGTCCTGAAAATATTTCTTAAGCCAGGCGATGTGCCCGTCAAGGTGGCTGTCGACGTCGGCGATCGGGCGATGGTAGGTCAGGCTGACAATGTACATGGCGGCTCCGGGGTTGGCGGCAAAGGCTTTACCATCCCACCCTCGCCGTCGATTCTCAAGAGGCGCGCAATAAAAAACCCGCCGGCGGCGGGTTTGCTTTATCAGTAGAGCGAAGGCTCGCCTTCCGGGCGGGTCTTGAAGCGGCGATGCAGCCACATGTATTGATCCGGCGCCATCAGGATCTCTTTTTCCACCACTTTATTCATAAAGGCGGCGGCATCGAGTTCGTTATCCAGCGGGAAGTTTTCCACCGCCGGCTGCATGATCAGCTCATAGCCTTTGCCGTCCGGCAGGCGGCGCGGGGTGAACGGAATGATCGCCGGTTTGCCCATCCGCACCAGCACGTAACTGCCGGTGGTGGTGGCGGCTTTGTCTACCGCGAACAGCGGCACGAATACGCTGCTGCGCGGGCCGTAGTCGTGATCCGGCGCATACCAGATGATATCGCCCTGTTTCAGGGCGCGGATCATGCCTTTGATGTCTTTGCGATCCAGCATCGATTTGTTGGAACGCATGCGGCCCCAGGTTTGCAGCCAGTCCATCAGCTTGTTGTCGTGCGGGCGGTAAACGCCGATGCCCGGGTTGTGAATGCCGAAGATGCGCGCGCCCAGCTCCAGCGTCAAAAAGTGCAGGCCAATCAGCAACACGCCCTGCTGGTTGTCGCGGGCCTTTTGGATGTGCTCCAGGCCGCTGACCTTGAACCAGCGCTCGATGCGCCAGTTGGGCCAGAACCACGCCATGCCGGTTTCAAACAGCCCCATGCCGACCGATTCGAAATTCTTTACCACCAGCGCATCGCGTTCGGCCTGCGGCATGTCGGGAAAACAGAGCTCGAGGTTACGCTGGGCGATAGCGACGCGTCGCTTGAGAAAGCGCATGGAAAATCGCCCAATCGAGGTGCCGAGCCAGTAGATGACGGGATAAGGCAGCAACACCAGCAGATACAGCAAGCCGATGCCGACCCAGGTCAGCCAGTAGCGCGGGTGCAATAAGGAACGATTGAAAGTAGGAACTTGAGTCATGGGTTCTCTGTTTGAATACGGTTGTTTAAGTGTAATGACAGAGTCATAGCATGGTCTGGCAGCCGGGTGAGCTCGGCGGCAAGGTTCGTTTCTGCCGTTTGTTTGCGACTATTGTGGCATTTTTCTGGCGATCCGGGAAAACACAACGCATTAAAATCCCTTTTTGGGCGTTAAATATGCATCGAATGCCGAATTTTTCCACAATCTTTCCTGCCAAAGATAATGGCGATATTATTGCTGGTAATTATTCAGAGGGTAAATATGTTGGCACCATGGATCAGTGCGGGGCTGCTGGTTTTGGGCGCGGCGGTCGGCAGCGTCGGCGCGCATCTGCAGGTGAACTCGATATTGGCGCTCGCCGGCGTGATGATGGCGCTCGGTATACTGGCTTCCGCGTTTACCGAAGGCGGCGGACGCTGAACGGGGCGTTTGCGCCAGGGCTGCGCGGCGGCGGTTTTTCGGGTATGATGTGCGCCGCGCGCGGGCCGGCAGGCTGCGCGCGATGATCAGTCACCTCCCGAAAGACAGGAAAGTACACCATGCCAGTGTTACATAACCGAATTTCTAATGAGGAACTGAAGGCGCGCATGCTGGCGGAAACCGAGCCGCGCACCACAGTTTCTTTTTACAAATATTTCTCCATCGACGATCCCAAAGCGTTTCGCGACAGCCTGTACGTTCAGTTCGAAAAATTGAAGGTGTTCGGCCGCATCTACGTGGCGAAAGAGGGCATCAACGCGCAGATCAGCGTGCCGCAGCATAACTTCGACGCGTTCAAAGCCGCGCTGTTCGCCTCGCACCCGGCGCTGGATCAGGTTCGGCTGAATATCGCGCTCGAAGACGACGGCAAATCCTTCTGGGTGCTGCGCCTCAAGGTGCGCGAGCGCATCGTGGCCGACGGCATCGATGACGAGAGCTTTGACCCAAGCAACGTCGGCGAATATCTGCAGGCCGATCGCGTCAATCAGATGATCGACGATCCGAATACGGTGTTCGTCGACATGCGCAACCACTATGAGTACGAAGTCGGTCACTTCGAAAACGCCATCGAGGTGCCGTCGGATACCTTCCGCGATCAGCTGCCGATGGCGGTGGAGATGCTGCAGGACAGCAAAGACAAAAACATCGTCATGTACTGCACCGGCGGCATTCGCTGTGAAAAAGCCAGCGCCTATATGCTGCACAACGGCTTTAAAAACATCTACCACGTGGAAGGCGGGATCATCGAGTACGCCCGCAAAGCGAAAGAGCAGGGGCTGCCGCTGAAGTTTATCGGCAAAAACTTCGTGTTCGATGAGCGCATGGGCGAGCGCATTTCCGACGATGTGATCGCCAACTGCCACCAGTGCGGGGCGCCGTGCGACACCCACACCAACTGCAAAAACGACGGTTGCCACCTGCTGTTCATTCAGTGCCCGAGCTGCGCCGCCAAGTTTGAAGGGTGCTGCAGCGAGATTTGCCGCGAAGAGCTGAAGCTGCCGCGCGAAGAGCAGCGCGCGCGCCGTGCTGGCCGGGAAAACGGCGTCAAGATCTTCAATAAGTCGAAAGGCCTGTTGCAGACTACGATGCACATTCCGGCACCGGAAGAAGAAGGCCCAGCCCGCTGAGCCTGAGGAAATGAGAAGCCCGGCCGCCAAGCCGGGCTTTTTTACTTATTTCTCGCGCACGCCTTCTACGGAGATGATCAGCTCAACGTCTTGCGACGCCGGGCCCAGATCGGTGGTGATGCCGAAATCTTTCAGCTTGATCTTGCCGTTGGCTTCAAAGCCGGCGCGGTAGCCGCCCCACGGATCGTTGCCCTGGCCAATCAGTTTGGCGTCCAGCGTAACCGGTTTGGTCACGCCGTTCAGCGTCAGGTTGCCGACCACCGCATAACCGTCGCCGCTTTTCTTCACTTCGGTGGATTCAAACTTGGCCTGCTTGTTCTTCTCCACGTTGAGGAACTCGGCGCTGCGCAGGTGCTTGTCGCGCTCGGCGTGGTTGGTGTCGACGCTGGCGGTATTGATGGTCACGTTGACTTTGTCCTTGGACGGATCTTTTTCGTCGAAGGTGAAGCCGCCGTCGAAGTCTTTAAAGCTGCCGTACAGCCAGCTGTAACCCAGGTGCTGGATGCGGAACTCGATAAAGGCGTGCTGGCCCTGTTTGTCGATCTTGTAGTCCGCCGCCAGTGCGGAACCGGCGCTCAGCAGCAGGGCGCCTGCGGTCAGGCCCAATACGGTCTTTTTCAACATAGCAATCTCCATAAATCCAAAGGTTAATCGGCGCTGCTACCCAGCATCCGTTTCAAAGTGACATCACGATCGATAAAGTGATGTTTAAGCGCGGCCAGCCCGTGCAGTACCGAGAGCACTACCACGGCCCAGGCCAGGTAAAGGTGTATGGCGCCGGCGGTGTCGGCCTGTTCCGCCATGCCGGTCACGGTGGCGGGTACGTCGAACCAGCCGAATACGCTGATCGGTTGGCCGTCGGCGGTCGAGATCAGATAGCCGCTGATCAGAATGCCGAACAGCACGGCATACAGCGCCAGATGCGCGAGAATGGCGCTGACGCGAGTGAGACGGCCATAGCTGGCCAGAGGCTTGGGCGGCGGCGAGACAAAGCGCCAGATCACGCGGATCACCATCACGATGAACAGCAGCGCGCCGATGCTTTTGTGGATCTCCGGCGCCTGGTGATACCAGACGTCGTAATAGCCCAGCGTGACCATCCACAGGCCGAGGGCGAACATGCCGTACACCGTCAGCGCCACCAGCCAGTGGATCAACACTGACACATGGCCGAAACGATCGGCGGTATTTTTCCAGAGCATCCTGTTTCCTTCGATTACCGATTGGCTGGCTGCAATAATTAAACTTTAGGAAACATAAAATCAATAATAAATTTAACTATGTTACTTCTTAGAAATATTAGTCAGTGAATTTGTTTGAGATGTTCGGAGTTCATCAGATAAATCGTTGAAGATGATATGATTTCTTTCACGTGGCGATTATGCTAGTTGTTGAAAATTAGGCTTATTATCTATTAATGTCAGCTTTTGTCATTTTACGTAAACCGGTCATGGATTGCTGGGCGGGATTATTGGTTGGCAAAGGTTATGCCTATTTCTTGCGGCGAAGAGCAGGGCGGAAAGATTAAATTATTCGAACGGTTACGCTAAATCCTCTGCGGTGTGACGGCCGACTTTGCTACCATTAGCGCCAAGAGTCGGCTCTTTGTGGCCGGTTAACCCAGTGAAATAACAAGGAAACGTCATGGGCCGAACCCGAGTAACCGACAGCAGCCTGCGTTTGGCCGTCCTGTTGGCGATGTTGGTGATCATTTTGGCCGGGGTGAAAGCCGCCGCCGACATCGTGGTGCCGTTTCTACTGGCGGTATTCCTCGCCATGGTGCTGAACCCGCTGGTGACGATGCTGGAACGCCGCCGGGTGCCGCGCATCCTTGGGGTGACGCTGCTGGTGACGGCGGTGATCGTGGTCGTGATGCTGTTTATCGGCATGCTGGGCGCTTCGCTGAACGAGTTCGCCCGCTCGCTGCCGCAGTACCGCGGCATGATGATCGAGAAACTGCGCGAGCTGCAGCATTACGCCGATCGCTTCAATATCAGCCTCTCCAGCGAAGCGATGCTGCAGTATGTCGATCCCAGCGCGGCGATGAATCTGGTTACCCGCATGCTGGGGCACCTGTCTGGCGCCATGACCAACGTCTTCCTGCTGCTGATGACCGTGGTGTTTATGCTGTTTGAAGTGCAGCTGCTGCCTTATAAGCTGCAGCAGGCGTTGGATAAGCCGAACGAAGGCCTCGCCGCGATGCGGCGGGCGCTGGACGGCGTGACGCGCTATCTGGTGATTAAAACCATCATCAGCCTGGCCACCGGCGTGATCGTCTGGATCTTCCTGGCGGCGGTCGGGGTGCGCTTCGCCTTTATCTGGGGGCTGCTGGCGTTTCTGCTCAACTATATCCCCAATATCGGCTCGGTATTGGCCGCCATTCCACCGTTGATTCAGGCGCTGCTGTTCAACGGATTGGGCGATGCGTTGGTGGTGGCGGGCGGCTTTATCGCTGTCAACATGGTGATCGGCAATATCCTCGAACCGCGGGTGATGGGGCGCGGGCTGGGGCTGTCGACGCTGGTGGTGTTCCTGTCGCTGATCTTTTGGGGTTGGCTGCTCGGCCCGGTGGGCATGTTGCTGTCGGTGCCGCTGACGATCGTGGCGCGCATCGCGCTGGAGACCACCGAGGGCGGCTATCGGCTGGCGGCTATCCTGGGGGACGGCCGCCCGCCGCGCCAGCCTCCGGCGGCGCCGGAGTAAGGAAGATTTTTCCGCTGACACCGGGCTGCGCGGCGTGTTGCAGCGCCGCTGCGTACTGATGCAGAGGGTAAATCGCGGCGGGCGGGCGCAGCGCCAGCTGGCCGCGGCGCAGCAGCTGGAATAGCTGATAAAACGCCGTTTGCCACTGCGCCGGCGCCGCCTGCGCATTCCATTTACGCAGGTGGAACAGCGAAGCGCGCAGCTTTAACTCGTCCACTACGCGCCGCCAGTCCACTTGGCGCCCGCCTAAAAGGCCCAGCGCCACGAAATCGCCGCCGGAGCGAACCGCTCGCGCCAGCTGCAATCCGTCTTCTCCGCCGATGCAGTCGATGGCGGCGCGGGCGCCAAAATGGGTCATTTGCGCCAGCTGCGGCGCTTCGATAACGCGCCAGGCGCCGGCGGCCAGCAGCGCCTGGCGATGGGCGGCGTTGCGCACCACCACCGCCAGACGAATACCACGCAGCGCCGTCAGCTGCGCCAACAACAGGCTAACGGCGGAGCCGCCGCCGTTGAGCAGCAGCACGTCGCCGGCGTTGAGCGGCAGCCATTGCGTCAGCAACACCCAGCAGGTGAGCGGGTTGATGTAAATCTGCGCCGCGTCGTTGTCGTCGATGTCGTCCGGCACCCAGACCACCCGATCCTCAGGCAGCGTGACGAAGGTTTGCCAGCTGCCGTCACCCGCTACCGCCAGCGCGCGTCGGCCGGTCGAGCGCCCGCTCTGCGGATCGACGATGACGCCTGCGCCTTCATAGCCCGGCACCTGCGGCAGGGCGATACGATGCGCGTATTGGCCGTGAATCGGGATCAGGTCGGAAGGATTGATCGGGGCATAGCGCATCTGTAGCAGCAGCCGGCCGGGGCGCAGCGTCGGCCTGTTCACCTGCTGCAGCGTCAGCACCTGGGCGGGATCGCCGAAGCGGTTGAAGCTCAATCGGGGAAATGACGACGGCATGGGTTACAGCACGAAGAAAAAGTAGACATCCAGCGCCAGCAGCACCAGCCACAGGCAAAGATACAGCACCAGGTGCTCACGCACGTTGTTGACGATAGCCGCCAGTATTCGGTTTAACATTTCAGCCGCCAGAAGAAAGAGACCTTTGATTATAGTCCTTTTCTCGGCGTCTTTTATAGCGCGCCGCGCATGAGTGCTGGAAGAATGGCGATAAAAAAGCCTGCGTTATCGCAGGCTTGATGTCATACCGCCAGCAGCGCCAACGGCGTCGAGTTCGTTGGCGTGTTCGGCGGGTAGAAATAACGCAGCACGTTATATAACGAGTAGAACTCCAACCGGTTGCGCGCGTTGATCTTCTCCGTGATGTGGCGCTTGTGCACGTACACCGTATGCGAGCTAATTTGCAGTTTTTTCGCGATGCGGTAGTTGGGCATCTCCGCCATCCAATATTTCATCACCGTCAGTTCCTGCGGGCTGAACAGGGAACGCTCTTCGCCGTCATCGGCCAGCGCCAGCGGATTTTCGCGCAGCGTGCGTAAGGTGAGCGGCAGAATGCTTTTATTGAACAGAAACGCGTTATCGGCGATGCGCATTGGCGTTTCGCTGTAAGGGTAAGGCGTATCGAGATAGATAAACAGCAAGGCAGACTGGCTGGCTTCCATAAACGCCAGCAGCTGTGCGTCCGCTTCGTTATAGCGGCACTGGTTGCTGAGGTTCACCAGAATGTGGCTCGGCTGAAAGCTGGCCAACAGCGGCGTAGCGTACTCAATGCTGTGGCAGCACTTGATCGTCGTAATCCCACTATCAGCAAAGTAGCTGGCTATACCGACCCGGGTGAAGCAGCATTCGTCCACGACAAGTAGTTTCATGGTGACGTCCTTGTTGAAAGCCGATGGAGCATATCTTCTGTAAAATAGGACTTACACTGCAAGTGTTCAATTCGGAAATTCAACTGCTGAATGCAAGAAATTTCCGTTATAAGAATTTTTACTTGGTATTTAAAAGAGTTAGCAGGTTAAGAAATTGTAACCGTCAGATTTCGCTGCCCAGGGCTCGACGGGAACCAGGACAGCGACAGCCTTTGCTTAGCTAAATCGTTTCAGACCAAAGCTGGAGACGTCGACCGGCGGCGCTTTGTCCTGCGCGAACAGCGCGGCAATCTCGCCCAGTGCGCTGGCGAACTTGAAGCCGTGGCCGCTCAATCCGCTGATGACCATCAGGCGATCGCACTCCGGCAGGGTATCGATAATAAAGTCTTCGTCGGGGCTCATGTCATAACTGC
Source organism: Serratia sarumanii (assembly GCF_029962605.1). NCBI lineage: Bacteria > Pseudomonadati > Pseudomonadota > Gammaproteobacteria > Enterobacterales > Yersiniaceae > Serratia > Serratia sarumanii. The sequence goes on from NZ_CP124750.1 coordinate 1,913,577, forward strand.
AGGCTTCGCCGTGTAAACATACGCCTACACCCGGCAAAAACTGCCGCAGGAAGGTGAAGACTTCGGTGCCGTCGCTGGCGTAGCTGCCGAAGGGCTTGCGCTGCTCGGGGGCATCCATCGGCTGGCCACCGTCGTGTTTGCCCACTTTCAGGCCGTCGTTATCCGCCGGGAAGCCGTAATAGTGCGTGCCGTCTTGCGCTTCAACGGTAAAGGCCGGGAAGCGATTGTTCACGCTGTAGCGGCCATCCGCCTGATGCCAGGAGAATACCTTGCGCAATGGCGCAACCGGCAGCTGCGGCAACAGCGCTTTCACCCAGGTGCCGGCGGTGACCACCGCTTTTCGCGCCGTGAAACGCCCTTCGCCGGTGACGACTGCAGCGCCGCCATCAATAGGCTCCACCGCGCTGACCGGGCAGTTGAACAACTGGCTGCAGCCGGCCTTTTTCGCCAGCTTGATCAGGCCGGCCACCGCCAGTTCGGAACGCAGGAAGCCGGCGTCCGGCTCGAAAACGCCGACGTAACCTTCCGGCGTGCGGAATTCCGGCCAGCGTTGAGCAATCTGTTCGGCGCTGAGGGTTTGCGCGTTCAGGCGGAATTTTTGCGCGCTCTGCTGCGCATTGCGAATGAATTCGGAGTGCTGCGGCCCCAGGTTGAGTACGCCGCACGACTGGAACAGTTCCTCGTCGGAATGTTGAATCAGCGCATTCCACAACGCCTGCGCGCGCAGCACCAGCGGCACGTACTTTTCACCTTCGCCGTAAGCGTGACGGATGATGCGGGTATCGCCGTGATGGCTGCCGTTGCGGTGCGGGGGAATGGCGCTGTCGATCATCAGCACTTTCAAGCCGGCGCGGGTTGCGTAATACCCTGCCGCTGCGCCGACTGAACCGCTGCCCACCACAATCAAATCATATTCCACGTGCCGACCCTCTCTGATAGCGATTTCTTATCGCCCCATGATAAAAGGTTGGCGGGCGCAATGCACTGATTGAACGGCGAAGGGCAAAGAAAAAGGCGCCGGGAATGGGGCGCGGCGCCTTAGGGGTTAGGGGACGATGAATCAATGTTTTCTGCGATCAAGATCCTGATAATCCGTAGCTTCAATCTTGGCGATGCCGGCCTCTAAGATATTGATTAATTGACGGGCGACATCTGTGGTCAGCCAAAGCGTTCTGTCTACTTGGGCTTCTTCGGGCGTTTGGTCTAGTGAAGACAGGTAATGAAGGCGTATCATCATGGCGTCGTAAACGTCGACAGTACTGATATCCCAACCGACAAGCGGGTGCGTCTGAATTACTTCATCATTTCTGTCCATAAAGACCCCTTATTGAGTAGTAACTACCGTGAGTGACTAACGAGGATCAATGCGGCTCATCATCATGAGAGCAATTACAGTATACGCATCCGCTTTCATCGGTGGAGGGGGTTGTCACCAAAATTTGCAAAATAAATATTTATTTGAGCAATTATTCTACAAATTTGTATGTGTTGCAGTGGGTGAGTACAGCGCGGCGCGTTATTCCGCGTCGGCAGGTGGCGATGCACCATACAGACATTTTTCCAGCTCTTCGGCCAAATGGGCGAAATGCTTTTGCGTTTCGGCGTCGCGATTCTGGCTGTGCGATTCCAGCTTCAGGCTGTGGATCAGCCGCTGGTTGGCTTTGTCATCCAGGCTGAAGGCCAGATAAGAGAAAGCCACTTCCAGTACGTTCAAGCGCCTTTTCTGATCGGCAATCAACGCCAGCAGTTCGCCAAACGTCATTGCGTCTTCGGATTTCACCTTGTCCGGGGCCATGCTTACTCCTTTGCGTTAAATACAGCGCTGAGGCGGATTTTGTTCCAGAGTAAGGGTAAGCGATGAATGGGCTGGGCGCCAGAAACAAAAAAGCCGGAGAGCGACCCCCGGCAAAAACAGCATTGCAGTGTTATTCTGCGCTGAACCACTCGTCCGCGCTTTCCCAGGTTTCCTGAAGGATTTCCTCGATCAGATCCCGGTCGGTTTTGGCGCCCCCCAGCACGGAGAGCCCGTTGGCGCCGGCATAACGTACGTGCACGACGGCGTCTGGAAACTGGCGATTGACCCGTTTGCCCAGTTCACCGGTCAGCGCCTCAATGGCGCCCGACGGCAGCGGCCGGGTTTTATCTATAGTGACTTCAACACGCATAATTGCCCCCGAAGCGATTTACTGTTTATTTATACAGCTAGCCGACTGCGGGGGCAAGAGGGCGAAGAAAAAATATCAGTCTTTCAGCGACCAGTTCAGGGTTTCACCGGCCAGGAAGGGGATCACGGATTCATTGCCCAGGGCGATCTCTTCCGGCTGGGTGGTCGACACGCGCTGCAGCTCGATGAAGTCTTCGTTGAGCGGCAGGCCATAGAAACGCGGGCCGTTGAGCGAGCAGAAGGCCTCAAAGTGCGCCAGCGCGCCGAGCTGTTCGAACACCGCGGCGTAAGCCGGGATGGCATTCGGCGCGTTGAAACAGCCGGCGCAGCCGCAGCTGGACTCTTTGCGATGCTTGAGGTGCGGCGCGGAGTCGGTACCGAGGAAGAAACGATCCGAGCCGCTGGCGACCGCCTGACGCAGCGCTTCCTGATGGACATTGCGCTTGAGGATCGGCAGGCAGAACAGGTGTGGGCGAATGCCGCCGACCAGCATGTGGTTGCGGTTGAACATCAGGTGCTGCGGCGTGATGGTGGCGCCGAGGAAACGATTGCCTGCCTGCACATATTGCGCCGCTTCTTTGGTGGTGATGTGCTCGAAGACGATCTTCAGCTCCGGGAACTGCTGGCGGATCGGTTCCATCACCTGCTCGATAAAGCGCGCCTCGCGGTCGAAGATATCGACGGCAGGGTCGGTCACTTCGCCGTGGATCAGCAAAGGCATGCCGACTTTTTGCATCTGTTCGAACAGCGGGTAAATGCCGGTCACGTCGCTGACGCCGTGGCTGGAGTTGGTGGTGGCGTTGGCCGGATACAGCTTGGCGGCAGTAAACACCCCTTGCTCAAAGCCGTTGGCCAGTTCACTGGCCGCCAGGGAGTTGGTCAGATAGCAGGTCATCAGCGGAGTGAAGTTGTGGCCCTGCGGGACCGCCGCCAAAATGCGATCGCGGTAGGCGCGCGCGGCGGCCACGGTCGTTACGGGCGGAACCAGGTTCGGCATCACGATCGCCCGGCCAAATACCTGGCTGGTATAGGGCACCACCGTTTTCAGCATCTCGTCGTCACGCAGGTGGATATGCCAGTCGTCTGGGCGGCGGATTTTCAGAACTTGAGGTTGTGCGGTCATCTAGCTAGGCTCCGGCGGTCAAATACGTCTAATGAAAAGCGAATAATGGGTTTATTCACGCCGGGGTGTAAGGATAAGCGGAAAGCGCCTGAGATGCATCTGTTTGTTGGCGACAAGTTGAAATCAATAGCGCGGCGGGCGCATAGTAACAGGGATTTCAACGATGCCGACGCCAATACCGTCGACCTTCATCAAGTGGAAAGGGAGAAAGCAATGGAAGTACGCGTTATCGCCACCCTGCAAGCGAAAGCGGGATTTGAAGACGCCGTCAGCGAAGCGGTGCACGACATTCTCGAGCCGAGCCGCCAGGAGTTGGGCAACCTGCAATATGATTTGCATCGCGATCTGGAAAAGCCGGGCGTTTTCGTGTTCTTTGAGCGTTGGGCCAGCAGCGAAGCGCTGGATAAGCATAATGAGACGGCGCATTTTCAGCAGTTCGTCAGCCGGCTTGACGGCAAGTTGGATGTTTTAGACATCAAAAAACTGAAAAAGATAGCCTGAGCCTTTTTGCAGGTAAGAAAAAACCCGCCGATGGCGGGTTTTTTTAGAGCTGCAGATTAACTTATTCGTTAACCGGCTGCGGCTTGGTGGCCGGCGCGGTGGCCTGGCTCACCGCCGAATGGCCGCCTGCCGAGCCTTTGCCTTCAAAGTTGAAGGAAGGGCGCTGCCAGTCGCTGTGCTTGCGTTCTTCCGGCACGTAGGCCGGCGCAGGCGCTTTGGTCATCGGTGCAGTGGCGATGTGTTTGTACAGTACGTCCTGCACGGCTTTCACCGGTGCCGGCTGCTGAGCAACCACAGGCGCAGGTTCTGCGGCGATTGGCGCCGGGGCTTTTTCGACCGGAGCGGCTTCCACGGCGGCTGGCGCAGGCGCTGCTTCTGCCACTGGCGTTTCTTCCGCTTGCGCAGCTTCTGCCGGCGCAGCGTCGACCACAGGCTCGTCTTCCACCGGCTTGGCTTCAACCACAGGTTCTGCCGCAACGGTTTCAGCTACCGGCTCGGCTTCCACTGCCGGGGCAGTCTCTTCCGCTTTCGGTTCTTCAACTGCGGCAGGTGCCGGCGCGGCTTCCACCAGCGTCGGGGTTTCCTCGGCCGGGGTGGCAACGACAGGCGCTATGGCTGCAGCCTCTTCCGTTACGGTAACGGCCGCAGTTTCAACTGCGGCTTCTGGTGCCGGCTCGTTGACGCTGGCCGCAGCCTGAGTTTCTTCCACGGCAACGCTGTGCTGTTCAACCGCTGCGGCAACAACCGGTGCCGCTGCCTGTTCTACTTCTACGGCTTCGGCCTGCACTTCGGCTTCTTCAACCTGAGCAACCGGGTAGCTTACCCAGACTTTGCCCGATGCCATTTCCGGCGAAGCGAACGCGCCCGCCAGCGGCATTGGGGACTGCAGCGGGTAACGCTCATCGCGGTAACGACGGCGACGCTGGCCGCTGACGCGCAGGTGGCGCGGTGAACGACGGGAACGGCGCGGCATGCCTTCGCCGTTGCCACGGTTTTCGCCCTGGGCATCGTCTTCCGGCTGAGCGGCAACGGTTTCCGGCAGCAGCTTGACGCTGTCGTCGGCGGTCGGCTGCGCGACTTCGGCTTTCGCTACCGGCGCTTTCGGCGCCAACAGCTCTTCCGCTGCACGCTGCAGTTCTTCTTCCGCGGACAGGATGCGCACCTTCTGCGACAGAGGGCGGCGCTGGCGGCGCTGCATGTTCTGCTGCTGGCGTTCTTCCTGCTCTTCATCGGTGCTCTCGACAGCTTCAACGCTTTCCAGCGCTTTCACTTCCTGCTGCGCCTGACGTTTTTCTTCCTGACGACGACGCTGGCGTTCAGCACGCTGCTCACGGCGTTGCTGCTGATCTTCGCGCGGCGCTTTAGCGCTGTCTTCCGAAGCGGATTCCTCCGCTACCGGCGCGTTCTGCTGCTGGTTGCGGCGGTTACGGCGCTGTTCATCGCGGGATTCACGCGATTCACGGCCTTCGCGGTTCTCACGCGGCTCACGGTTGTCGCGCTCGCGATTGTCACGGCCTTCACCGCGCTCTTTACGCTCGCCGCGTTCCGGACGGTCGCCACGCTCACCGCGCTCTTTACGGCCGGTGCCTTGGCGACGCTGACCGCGACGATCCTGACGACGGTTTTCACCGTTGCTTTCCGCCTTCGGCGTTTCGGCCGGTTTGGTTTCTTCGACGGCAGGTTGTTCCTCACCGGCGAACAGGCTCTTCAGACCACCGAACAGGCGGCCCAGGAAGCCCGGCTTGGCGGCGGCCGGCGTTGCGGCTTTAGCTTTGGCGGCGGTGGCAGGTTTGGCCACGGCGACAGGTTCTTCAGCCGGCGGTGGCGCATCGGCGGACAGGGAGAAGGAAGCCAGGGCCGGTTGCTCCGGACGCTTGCGTTCCATCGGCGCGTCTTCCAGCGGGCGCTCCATGTCTTCTTCGTGCAGCTTCGGCAGCAGGTAGCTGAGGGTAGAGGTTTCCTCGCCCTTGCGCACGCGCAGCACCGAGTAGTGCGGGGTTTGCATTTCATCGTTAGGCACGATGACGGCTTTCACGCCACCCTGACGTTTTTCGATCGCGCTGACGGATTCGCGCTTTTCGTTCAGCAGGTACGAAGCAACCTGAACCGGCACGATAGCGTGAACTTCTTTGGTGTTTTCCTTCAGCGCTTCTTCTTCGATCAGGCGCAGGATGGACAGCGCCAGCGATTCGTTGTCGCGAATGGTGCCGGTGCCGTTACAGCGTGGGCACACGTGGTGGCTGGATTCGCCCAGCGACGGGCTGAGGCGCTGACGGGACATTTCCAGCAGGCCGAAACGGGAAATGCGGCCGATCTGGATGCGCGCGCGGTCTTGGCGCACGGCATCGCGCAGGCGGTTTTCCACTTCGCGCTGGTGGCGAACCGGCGTCATGTCGATGAAGTCGATGACGATCAGGCCGCCAAGGTCACGAAGGCGCAGCTGGCGAGCGATCTCGTCCGCCGCTTCCAGGTTGGTGTTGAACGCCGTCTCTTCGATGTCGCCGCCGCGGGTGGCGCGGGCGGAGTTGATGTCGATGGCGGTCAGCGCTTCGGTGCTGTCGATGACGATCGAGCCGCCGGACGGCAGGCGCACTTCACGCTGGAAGGCGGATTCGATCTGCGATTCGATCTGGTAGTGGCTGAACAGAGGGATTTCACCGCTGTACAGTTTGATTTTGCTGCTGAAATCCGGGCGGCCCAGCGCAGCGATGTGCTCTTTGGCCAGATCGAGAATTTTCGGGTTGTCGATCAGGATTTCGCCGATGTCCGGGCGCAGGTAATCGCGGAAGGCGCGCACGATAACGTTGCTTTCCTGGTGGATCAGGAACGGCGCGGGGCGGCCTTCGGCGGCTTTTTTAATCGCTTCCCAGTGCTTCAGGCGGAAGGAGAGATCCCACTGCAGTGCGTCGGCGGATTTGCCTACGCCCGCGGTGCGAACGATCAGGCCCATGCCGTCCGGCAGTTGCAGCGAGGAGAGCGCTTCTTTCAGCTCGGTGCGATCATCACCCTCGATGCGGCGGGAAATACCGCCGGCGCGCGGGTTGTTCGGCATCAGCACCAGATAACTGCCCGCGAGACTGATGAAGGTGGTCAAGGCGGCGCCTTTGTTGCCACGTTCTTCTTTGTCTACCTGAACGATGACTTCCTGGCCTTCGCGCAGCACATCTTTGATGTTCGGGCGGCCATGGGAAGAGTAATTGCTAGGGAAGTATTCGCGGGCGATTTCTTTAAGAGGGAGGAAACCATGTCGTTCTGCGCCGTAGTCCACGAACGCTGCTTCAAGACTTGGTTCAATACGGGTGATTTTGCCTTTGTAAATATTCGCTTTTTTCTGCTCATGACCCGGACTTTCGATATCCAAATCATACAGCCGCTGTCCATCTACGAGGGCAACACGCAACTCTTCCTGCTGAGTTGCGTTAATCAACATTCTTTTCATCTTAACTTACTCGTTATTTTTACATTATCGACAAAGCTGCGGGCAAAATAACCTCATGGCCGGAGTTAAACCGAAAGCCCCGTGTCTTCTCGCAAAGCCGTCAACCTCACGGTTGTCGCCTGCATAGGGGCGCATTATCTCGGTAAGCCTGCTTTTCTTTGTGAAAGACAGCACTTTTACTAGGGGAATAGCCTCTGATTTACGTCGACAGATCTGATTCCATTTGCCGGCCAAGCTGCAACCCGCAGCCCGCTAATTGTTTGATTTCGCATTACGTCTTACGCCATTGCTGCGTTTTTGCGCGATCAGACAAATTTTATAATTCCACCGTTTTCCCTGTTTAACGAGAATCAACGCGGAAAGTGACTGCATTATTCCACTGCTGATGCCGTTATAGCAAGGTGACTTTTTCTTAACTGCGGAAGAAATCGCAAACGTTCAAACCGGCTTGCTGCCTTATTGTCCGCTGGGGTTTCGCCCGCCGTCAGAGAGACAGTTAAGCACAGAAAAAGATGTGGCGCTATTCACGCGCTCTATTTAGAATCCCGCACCATGAAAACGAACAATCCAGCAGTACAATTCATCACGATTTCCGACGACGAAGCCGGTCAGAGAATCGACAACTTTCTGCTCGCTCGCCTGAAAGGCGTGCCGAAGAGCATGATTTACCGCATCGTGCGCAAAGGCGAGGTGCGGGTCAATAAAGGGCGCATCAAGGTCGAATACAAATTGGCGGCCGGCGACGTGGTGCGCGTGCCGCCGGTGCGGGTGGCCGAGCGCGAAGAGACGCCGGTGTCGGCCAAGCTGGATAAGGTAGCCGCACTGGCAGACTGCATCCTTTATGAAGACGACCACCTGCTGATCCTCAACAAGCCTTCCGGCACCGCGGTGCACGGCGGCAGCGGCCTGAGCTTCGGCGTGATCGAAGGGCTGCGCGCGCTGCGCCCGGAAGCCCGCTTCCTCGAGCTGGTGCACCGTCTGGATCGCGATACCTCCGGCGTGCTGCTGGTGGCCAAGAAGCGTTCCGCGCTGCGCTCGCTGCACGAGCAGCTGCGGCTGAAGGGCATGCAGAAGGATTATCTGGCGCTGGTGCGCGGCCAGTGGCAATCCCACTGCAAGGCCGTACAGGCGCCGCTGCTGAAAAACATCCTGCAAAGCGGCGAACGCATCGTGCGCGTCAGCAGCGAAGGCAAGCCTTCGGAAACCCGCTTCAAGGTGGAAGAGCGTTACGAATTCGCCACGCTGGTGAAGGCCAGCCCGATCACCGGGCGCACTCACCAGATCCGCGTGCACACGCTGCATGCCGGGCATCCGATCGCCTTTGACGATCGCTATGGCGACCGCGAGTTCGATCGCCAACTGGCGGGCACCGGCCTGAAGCGTCTGTTCCTGCACGCCGCGGCGCTGCGCTTCGAGCATCCGGCCACCGGCGAAACGATGCGCATCGAAGCGCCGATGGACCAAGAGCTGCGCCACTGCCTGCAGGTGCTGCGCCGGCAGGTGGCCAAGTAATCCGCGTCAGACCAGCGGGTTGATGCCTTCAGCCCGCAACATCTCCAACAGCGCGATCAGCGGCAGGCCGATCAGGGCGTTCGGATCCCGGCCTTCCAACCTGTCGAACAGCGCGATCCCCAATCCCTCGCTCTTGAAACTGCCCGCGCAGTTCAGCGGTTGCTCCAGACGTACATAGGCGGCGATCTCCGCTTCGCTCAACGCGCGAAAATGCACGTGGAACGGCTCGCACAGGGCCTGCAGCTGCTTGCTGCGGCCGTTGTACAGCGCCAGGCCGGTATAGAAGGTCACGGCCTGGGCGCTGGCCTGGCGCAGCTGCGCCCGGGCGTTTTCCTCGGTATGGGGCTTGCCGGTGATGTTGCCATCGATCACGCAGACCTGATCGGAGCCGATGATCAGATGCTCGGGATAGGCGAGGGCCAGCGCCTGAGCCTTCGCCGCCGCCAGGCGCAGCACCAGCGCTTCAGCGCTTTCGCCCGGCAGTGGGGTTTCATCCACCTCGGGTGCGGCGCAGTCGAAGGGCAGCTGCAGCTTCTCCAGCAGCATTTTTCGATAGGGTGAGGTGGAGGCTAAAAGCAATCTCTGCATAATTTTTTTCGCAAACCGTAGCGTAAATGGGTATGGCATTTTAAACTGTCGGCCGCTGTGGAAGCGAATATTGGTGAAAGGAGCCGTTTTACGGCCTTTTTCTTTGACTCTATGTCGTTACAAAGTTAATATGCGCGCCCTATGCAAAAGGTAAAATTACCCTTGACCATTGATGCGGTACGTACCGCTCAGAAACGCCTGGACTATGCTGGTGTCTATGCGCCTGAGCAGGTTACTCGTGTTGCCGACTCCGTGGTCAGTGTGGACAGTGATGTCGAGGTGTCGTTGTCGTTCAATATCGACAATCAGCGCCTCGCGGTGATAACAGGGCATGCGGACGTCACGGTAACGTTGATGTGCCAACGCTGTGGAGTCCCGTTCGAACATCAGGTTCACACAACATATTGTTTTAGCCCGGTCGTCAATGATGAGCAGGCTGAGGCATTACCGGAAGCGTACGAACCGATCGAAGTTGACGAGTTTGGCGAAGTCGATCTGTTGGCGATGATAGAAGACGAAATTATTCTTTCACTGCCTGTCGTTCCGGTACATGAATCTGAACACTGTGAAGTGTCCGAAGCGGACATGGTATTTGGCCAACTGCCTCCCGAGGCGGAGAAACCGAATCCGTTTGCCGTATTAGCCAGTTTAAAGCGTAAGTAATTGAGGAGTAAGGTCCATGGCCGTACAACAGAATAAACCAACCCGTTCCAAGCGTGGCATGCGTCGTTCTCACGATGCTCTGACCACGACTACTCTGTCTGTAGACAAAGTATCCGGTGAAACTCACCGTCGTCACCACATCACTGCCGACGGTTTCTACCGCGGTCGCAAGGTTATCGGCTAAGTAGCGATACCTTGACTCGTCTAACCCTGGCGTTAGATGCAATGGGCGGGGACTTCGGTCCCTGCGTCACAGTGCCTGCTTCGTTGCAGGCACTGGCCTCTAATTTACAGCTTCATCTCCTGCTGGTCGGCAATCCCGACGTCATCTCCCCTTTGCTTGCCCACGCCGATCCGGTTCTTCTGGAGCGTCTGCAAGTCGTGCCCGCCGAGTCCGTGATCGCCGGCGACGCCAAACCTTCACAAGCGATACGCGCCAGCCGCGGCACGTCGATGCGCATTGCGCTCGAGCAGCTCAGCAGCGGTAAAGCGCAGGGCTGCGTCAGCGCCGGCAATACCGGTGCGCTGATGGGATTGGCGAAGCTGTTGGTCAAGCCGCTGGAAGGCATCGAGCGCCCGGCGCTGATGACGGCGATCCCGAATCAGCAACGCAGTAAAACCGTGGTGCTGGATTTGGGCGCCAACGTCGAGTGCGACAGCACCATGCTGGTGCAGTTTGCCGTGATGGGCGCGGTGATGGCGGAAGAGGTGATCGGCATTGCGCAACCGCGGGTGGCGCTGCTGAATATTGGCGAAGAAGAGACCAAAGGCCTGGATAATATCCGCGAAGCGGCCGCTGTGCTAAAAAATACTCCGGCAATCAACTATATTGGTTACCTGGAAGGAAACGAGCTGCTCACCGGTAAGACCGACGTGTTGGTGTGCGATGGCTTCGTGGGCAACGTCACCCTGAAAACCATGGAAGGGGTGGTCAGGGTGTTCTTATCGCTGCTGAAATCGTCCGGCGACGGCAACAAGCGAGCGTGGTGGCTGAAATTGTTGGGCCGTTGGTTGCAAAAACGGGTGGTTAAGCGGTTCGGCCACCTGAACCCCGACCAGTATAATGGCGCATGTCTGTTAGGATTGCGCAGCACCGTAGTCAAGAGCCACGGCGCTGCGAACCCTCACGCGTTTGCAGTCGCAATCGAACAGGCTGTGCAGGCGGTGCAGCGGCAAGTCCCGGAAAGGATTGCTGCGCGCCTTGAGGCTGTATTACCTAAGAGTGACTGATCGTACATGTATACAAAGATTCTCGGTACGGGGAGTTATTTGCCCGTACAAGTGCGCACCAATGCTGATTTGGAAAAAATGGTGGATACCTCTGACGAGTGGATCGTCACGCGTACCGGTATCCGCGAACGTCGCATCGCCGCTGCGGATGAAACCGTCGCGACGATGAGCTTCCAGGCCGCTGAGAAAGCGCTGGAAATGGCAGGTGTGGCTAAAGAAGACATTGGGCTGATCGTCGTGGCGACCACCACGACCACTCACGCGTTCCCGAGCGCGGCGTGCCTGGTGCAGCAAATGCTGGGCATCAAAGACTGCGCGGCGTTCGATCTGGCTGCGGCCTGTGCCGGCTTTACTTACGCGCTCAGCGTGGCCGATCAGTACGTGAAGAACGGCGCGGTCAAACATGCGCTGGTTATCGGCGCGGACGTCTTGTCGCGCACGCTGGATCCTGAAGATCGCGGCACCATCATTCTGTTTGGCGATGGCGCAGGGGCGGTGGTGCTGGGGGCTTCTGAAGCGCCGGGCATTCTGTCTACCCATCTGCATGCCGACGGCAGCTACGGCAACCTGCTGACGCTGCCGTACAAGGATCGCCAGAATCAAGACAAGCCGGCCTATGTCACCATGGCGGGCAACGAAGTCTTCAAGGTTGCGGTTACCGAGCTGGCGCGCATCGTCGACGAGACGCTGCAGGCCAACAACCTGGACCGCAGCGAGCTGGATTGGCTGGTGCCGCACCAGGCCAACCTGCGCATCATCAGCGCAACGGCGAAAAAACTGGGCATGGGGATGGACAAAGTGGTGGTGACGCTCGATCGTCACGGCAACACCTCTGCCGCCTCGGTGCCTTCCGCACTGGACGAAGCGGTGCGCGACGGGCGAATTCAGCGTGGCCAACTGGTGCTGCTGGAGGCCTTCGGCGGCGGCTTTACCTGGGGCTCGGCGCTGGTTCGTTTCTGATTTGGACAGGAAGAAAAAATGACGCAATTTGCTTTTGTTTTCCCGGGCCAGGGGTCGCAGACCGTTGGCATGCTGGCCGAGTTGGCCGCACAGTTCCCGATCGTCGAAGAAACCTTCGGCGAAGCCTCTTCCGCCCTGGGTTACGACCTGTGGCAGCTGGTGCAGCAAGGCCCGGCGGAAGAGCTGAACAAAACCTGGCAGACCCAACCGGCTCTGCTGGCCGCCTCGGTGGCGATTTTCCGCGTTTGGCAACAGCAGGGCGGTAAAGCGCCGGCGCTGATGGCGGGCCACAGCCTGGGCGAATACTCGGCGCTGGTCTGCGCCGGCGTGCTGGACTTCAAGGCGGCGATCCGTCTGGTCGAGCTACGCGGCAAGCTGATGCAGGAAGCGGTGCCGGAAGGCACCGGCGCGATGTACGCCATCATCGGTCTGGACAACGACGCGATCGCCAAGGCGTGTGAAGAGTCTGCGCAGGGGCAGGTGGTTTCTCCGGTCAACTTCAACTCGCCGGGCCAGGTGGTCATCGCCGGCAACAAAGAAGCGGTTGAGCGCGCAGGCGCCGCCTGCAAAGCCGCCGGTGCCAAGCGCGCGCTGCCGCTGCCGGTGAGCGTGCCTTCGCACTGTGCGCTGATGAAACCGGCCGCCGACAAGCTGGCCGTGGCGCTGCAGGACATCACCTTCAACGCGCCGCAGGTGCCGGTGGTGAACAACGTCGACGTGCGCACCGAAAACGATCCGGAAGCGATCCGCAGCGCGCTGGTGCGTCAGCTGTACAGCCCGGTGCGTTGGACCGAGAGCGTAGAATTTATCGCAGCACAGGGAGTGACGTCGCTGCTGGAAGTGGGGCCGGGCAAAGTGCTGACCGGTCTGACTAAACGTATTGTTGACACCCTGACGGCTGCGGCGGTGAACGACACCGCCAGCCTGTCGGCGGCGCTTGAACAATAAAGAGGAAAATGATGAGCTTCGAAGGTAAAATCGTTCTGGTCACCGGCGCGAGCCGCGGTATTGGCCGAGCTATTGCAGAAACGTTTGTGGCACGCGGCGCCAAAGTGATCGGCACCGCGACCAGCGAGAGCGGCGCTGAAGCGATCAGCAGCTACCTGGGCACAAACGGCAAAGGGTTTATGTTGAACGTTGTTGATGCGCAATCTATCGACAGCGTGCTGGCATCGATTCGCGCCGAATTTGGCGAAATCGACATTTTAGTGAATAATGCCGGCATCACGCGTGATAACCTGCTGATGCGTATGAAGGATGATGAGTGGGAGGATATCCTCGACACCAACCTGACTTCCGTATTCCGCCTGTCAAAAGCGGTAATGCGCGCTATGATGAAAAAGCGGTTTGGCCGTATCATCACCATCGGTTCCGTTGTCGGCACCATGGGGAACGCAGGGCAGGCGAACTACGCGGCGGCTAAAGCCGGTCTGATTGGTTTTAGCAAATCTTTGGCACGTGAAGTTGCTTCGCGTGGCATTACGGTCAACGTCGTGGCACCTGGCTTTATTGAGACGGACATGACACGGGCGTTGACAGATGATCAACGCGCAGGCATTTTGTCATCAGTTCCAGCCAACCGGCTGGGCGATGCTAAAGAAATCGCCAGCGCTGTTGCATTTTTGGCCTCTGATGAGGCCGGCTATATCACCGGTGAAACGCTACATGTCAATGGCGGCATGTACATGATTTAAAAAATGTGAAAACCATTTGCGTTATTTGAGGCAAAAACCGCAAAATAGCGTAAAATCGTGGTTTGACCAGCCGGGATTTAGTTGCATCTTTTTCAGCATTTTATACACTACGAAAACCATCGCGAAAGCGAGTTTTGATAGGAAATTTAAGAGTATGAGCACTATCGAAGAACGCGTTAAGAAAATCATTGTTGAGCAACTGGGTGTTAAACAGGAAGAAGTTTTGAACAACGCTTCTTTCGTTGAAGATCTGGGCGCTGATTCTCTTGACACCGTTGAGCTGGTAATGGCACTGGAAGAAGAATTCGACACCGAGATTCCAGACGAAGAAGCTGAGAAGATCACTACTGTTCAGGCAGCTATTGATTTCATCAACGCTAGCCAGCAGTAAGAGAACATATCTAGGCGGTCGCTCGACCGCCTAAGTTTTTTCTATCCCTAGTGTCATATTTTTCCCTCCCTGGAGGACAAACGTGTCTAAGCGTCGAGTAGTTGTGACCGGACTGGGCATGTTGTCTCCTGTCGGCAATACGGTAGAGTCCACGTGGAACGCTCTTCTTGCCGGTCAGAGTGGCATCAGCCTGATCGACCATTTCGATACCACTGCCTATGCGACCAAGTTTGCTGGCCTGGTAAAGAATTTTAATTCCGAGGATTTCATCTCGCGCAAAGATGCGCGCAAGATGGACGCCTTTATCCAGTACGGTATCGCTGCCGGCATGCAAGCCATGCAGGATGCAGGCCTGGACATCACCGAGGCTAACGCCAGCCGCATTGGAGCCGCGATCGGTTCCGGCATCGGCGGCCTGGGTTTGATCGAAGAAAACCACAGTTCACTGGTTAACGGTGGCCCACGGAAAATCAGTCCGTTCTTCGTGCCATCCACCATCGTGAATATGATTGCCGGTCACCTGACAATCATGTACGGCATGCGTGGCCCAAGCATTTCCATCGCCACCGCCTGTACTTCAGGTGTGCACAACATCGGCCATGCGGCGCGTATCATTGCCTACAATGATGCGGACGTGATGCTGGCCGGTGGGGCAGAGAAAGCCAGCACCCCATTGGGCGTCGGCGGCTTTGGCGCAGCGCGCGCCCTGTCCACTCGTAATGACAACCCGCAGGCGGCGAGCCGTCCGTGGGATAAAGACCGCGACGGTTTTGTGCTGGGCGACGGCGCCGGCATGATGGTGCTGGAAGAGTACGAGCACGCGAAAAAGCGCGGCGCGAAAATCTACGCCGAAGTGGTGGGCTTTGGGATGAGCAGCGATGCTTATCACATGACGTCGCCACCGGAAAACGGCGCAGGCGCTGCGCTGGCGATGGAAAATGCCCTGCTTGACGCCGGTGTGACCCCGTCACAAATCGGCTACATCAACGCGCACGGCACCTCTACGCCGGCGGGCGACCAGGCGGAAGCGCAGGCGGTGAAATCCGTCTTCGGCGCCGATGCAGAGCGCGTGCTGGTGAGCTCGACCAAATCGATGACTGGCCACCTGTTGGGTGCGGCAGGCGCGATCGAGTCTATCTTCACCGTGCTGGCGCTGCGCGATCAGGCGGTACCGCCAACCATCAATCTGGATAACCCGGATGAAGGTTGCGATCTGGACTTCGTGCCTCACGAAGCGCGCCAGGTCAGCGATATGGAGTTCAGCCTGTGTAACTCCTTCGGCTTCGGCGGCACCAATGGCTCGCTGATCTTCCGCCGAGTGTAACTCGCGCTGTGGATAGCTGATGAAAAGCCCGGTTTTTTAACCGGGCTTTTTTACGCCTATCGTCTGGACACCAACAGGGCTGCGTATCGCCTCGTCGCCTGCTATTCTGCGAGCGTAATGAAATCACCCGGCAACAGGAGGAAGCATGTACTGGATTAACGGACAACGCCACGATGCGCTGGCGCCGAGCGATCGCGGCCTGCAGTTCGGCGATGGCTGCTTTACTACTGCCCGGGTTATCGATGGTAAAATCGAGCTGCTGTCCTGGCATCTGGAGCGGCTGCAGCAAGCGGCGCAGCGGCTGATGCTGCCCGCCACCGATTGGCTGGCTTTCGAGCGGGAGATGGCGCTGGCGGCCGAATCAATTCCGCTCGGCGTGGTCAAAGCGATACTGACGCGCGGCAGCGGCGGGCGGGGTTACAGCCCGACGGGGTGCGAAAACCCGACGCGTATCGTGGCCCGCAGCGGCTACCCTGCGCACTATTTGCAGTGGCGCGAGCAGGGCATCACGCTTGCGCTCAGCCCGGTGGCGCTGGCGCGCAATCCGTTGCTGGCGGGGTTGAAGCATTTGAACCGCCTGGAGCAGGTGCTGATCCGCGCGCATCTTGACCAGACGGCCGCCGACGAGGCGCTGGTGCTTGACACTGCCGGTATGCTGGTGGAATGCTGTGCGGCTAATTTGTTCTGGCGTAAGGGAAAAGCGGTATTTACCCCGGATCTGAGCCAGGCAGGCGTCGCGGGCCTGATGCGGCGGCGGGTGATCGCGCTGCTGGCGGGCTCGGAATACCGTCTGCACTGCGTCAGTGAACCGCTGGAGACGCTGGCCGATGCCGACGAAGTCCTGGTGAGCAATGCGCTGATGCCGCTGCTGCCGGTAAACGCTGCGCAATCATGGCGCTATGCTTCGCGCCAGCTGTATGATTTTTTGCGTCCACACTGTTAACCATGGCTGATTGATGAAGAAAAGAAAGCTGAAGGTCCTGTCTATTATTGTTGTTCTGGTATTGGCGCTGCTGTTTTGGGGCTACCAGAAGATCGAACGCTTTGCCGATACGCCACTGGCTATCCAACAAGAAACCATCTTCAAACTGCCGGCCGGCACCGGCCGGGTAGCGCTGGAAGGGTTATTGGTGCGCGATAAGCTGGTGCGCAACGGCCGCTGGTTCCAGTGGCTGCTGAAGCTGGAGCCGGAGCTGGCGGAGTTTAAAGCCGGCACTTACCGGTTCACGCCGGGCATGACGGTGCGCCAGATGCTGAAACTGTTGGCCAGCGGCAAAGAGGCGCAGTTCACCGCACGCTTTATCGAAGGCTCACGCCTGCGTGACTGGCAGCAGGTGCTGCAGCAGTCCAAATACCTGAAACACACCCTGGCGGGCAAGAGCGAAGCGGAGATTGCCGCAGCGCTCGGCATTCCTGCGGGAGAAACGCCGGAAGGGCATTTGTACCCGGATACCTATCAGTATACCGCCGGCATGAGCGACATCGCGCTGCTCAAACGCGCACACGTGCGCATGAACAAAGCGCTGCAGGCCGCCTGGGCCGGCCGCGACACCAGCCTGCCGTATAAAACGCCGGAAGAGCTGCTTACCATGGCCTCGATCGTCGAGAAAGAGACCGCGGTGCCGGAAGAGCGCAGCAAGGTGGCGTCGGTGTTCGTCAACCGCTTGCGCATCGGCATGCGCCTGCAGACCGATCCGACGGTGATCTACGGCATGGGCGAAAGCTATAATGGCAACATCACGCGCAAGGATCTGGAGACGCCGACGCCTTACAACACCTATGTGATCGCCGGCCTGCCGCCAACGCCGATCGCCATGCCGGGTGAGGCCTCGCTGCAGGCGGCCGCCAATCCGGCCAAAACGCCTTATCTCTATTTTGTCGCCGACGGCAAGGGGGGGCATACCTTCACCACCAATCTGGCGAGCCATAACCAGGCGGTGCGCGTGTACCGTCAGGCGTTAAAGGAAAAGAATGAAAAGTAAATTCGTTGTTATCGAAGGGCTGGAAGGCGCGGGTAAAACCACCGCGCGCGATACGGTGGTCAATGTGCTGCGCGAACACGGCGTCAGCGACATCGTCTTCACCCGCGAGCCGGGCGGCACGCCGCTGGCGGAGAAGCTGCGCGATCTGTTCAAGCGCGGCATCGACGGCGAATTGCCGACCATCAAGGCCGAAGTATTGATGCTGTACGCCGCGCGCGTGCAACTGGTGGAAACCGTGATCAAACCGGCCCTGGCGCGCGGCGCCTGGGTGGTGGGCGATCGCCACGATCTCTCTTCACAGGCTTACCAGGGCGGCGGCCGCGGTGTGGATCCGCAGCTGATGAGCTCGCTGCGCGACACCGTGCTGGGGGATTTTCGCCCGGACTTGACGGTGTATCTCGATCTGCCGCCGCTGGTCGGCCTGCAACGCGCACAGGCGCGCGGTCAGCTGGATCGCATCGAACAGGAGGCGCTGCCGTTCTTCGAACGCACCCGCGCTCGCTATCTCGAGCTGGCGGCGCAGGATAAAACCATCGTCACCGTCGACGCCGCCCAGCCGCTGGAGCAGGTGACCGCGGCGATCCGCGACTGCGTCGGCCACTGGCTGCGGCAGCAGGAAGGCGCATAATGAACTGGTACCCGTGGCTGAACGGCCCTTATCGCCAGCTGATCGGGCAGTACGCCGACGGCCGAGGCCATCATGCGCTGCTGCTGCACGCGGCGGCGGGCAACGGTGACGATGCGCTGGCCTACGGCCTGAGCCGCTGGTTGATCTGCCAGCAGCGCAACGGTGAAAAAAGCTGCGGCGAGTGCCACAGCTGCCGGCTGATGCTGGCGGGAAACCACCCGGATTATCACGTGCTGGCGCCGGAAAAGGGCAAGAGCAGCCTGGGCATCGAGCCGATCCGCCAGGTGATTGAAACGCTGTACGCCCACGCGCAGCAGGGCGGCGCTAAAGTGATTTGGCTGCCGCAGGCGGAACAGCTGACCGAAGCGGCGGCCAACGCGCTGCTTAAAACGCTGGAAGAGCCGCCGGAGAAAACCTATTTTCTGCTGGGCTGCCGTGAGCCGTCGCGGCTGATGGCGACGCTGCGCAGCCGTTGCCTGTATTGGCATTTGGCCAGCCCGGATGAGCAGCTCAGCCTGCAGTGGTTGGGCCGGCAGGCGGCCGGCTCTCAGACGGACCGCCTCACGGCGCTGCGCCTGCACGACGGCGCGCCGCTGGCCGCTGAACAGCTGTTGCAGCCGCAGCAGTGGCAACAGCGCAGCGCCCTGTGCGCCGCGTTGAGCGCCGCGCTGCCGCAGCGCGATATGCTGTCGCTGCTGCCGGTGCTGAACCATGAAGACGTCGCCGAGCGCCTGCACTGGCTGTGCGCGCTGCTGGTGGACGCGATGAAGTGGCAGCAGGGCGCGCATCACTATGTATTGAATCAGGATCAGCAGCCGCTGGTGCATCAGCTGGCCAGCCTGCTGAGCAGCGCCTCGCTGCAGCAGATCGTGCAGCAGTGGCTGAACTGCCGCCATCAGCTGCTCAGCGTGGTGGGCGTCAATCGTGAGCTGCTGCTGACCGAACAGTTACTTCGCTGGGAACAGATGCTCGGCGCCGCCGGCTATTCCCACCCTCATTCGCTGTAAAGTAAAAGAGTTAAAAATTATGTTGTTAGTCGATTCTCATTGCCACCTTGACAGTCTGGATTATCAAACGCTGCACCAGAATGTGGACGATGCGCTGGCCAAAGCCAAGGCGCGCGACGTCGGCTATGTGCTGGCGGTCGCCACCACGCTGCCGGGTTACCGTTCCATGACCGAGCTGATCGGCGAGCGCAACGACGTGGCCTTCTCCTGCGGGGTGCATCCGCTCAATCTGGAAGAGGGGTATGATTACGCCGAACTGCGTCGCCTGGCGGCAGCGGAGCAGGTGGTGGCGCTGGGGGAGACCGGGCTCGATTACTTCTACCAGAAAGACAACCTTGAGCTGCAGCAGGACTCTTTCCGCGAACATATCCGCATCGGCCGGGATCTGAACAAGCCGGTGATCGTCCACACTCGCGATGCGCGCGCGGACACGCTGGCGATCCTGCGTGAAGAGAACGCACAAGACTGCGGCGGCGTACTCCACTGCTTCACTGAAGATCTGGCCACGGCCGAAGCTCTGCTGGATCTGGGCTTCTACATCTCCTTCTCGGGCATCGTCACCTTCCGCAACGCCGAACAGCTGCGCGAGGTGGCGCGCTATGTGCCGTTGGATCGCATTCTGGTGGAAACCGACTCGCCTTATCTGGCACCGGTGCCGCATCGCGGCAAAGAAAACCAACCCGCCTATGTGCGCGATGTGGCTGAATACATGGCGGTATTGAAGGGCGTCAGCCTGGAACAACTGGCCGAAGCCACCACCGCCAACTTTTCACGTTTATTTCACCTCGAACTGTGATCTTTGACCTAGGCTATAGCTGTAGATCATTGTCTGCGTAATTTTTTTTAAGCTCGTAATTAATCACTGAAACGGGTAAGGTTCCCTCCCGTTTCAGGGTGATTGATGCGTGTTTTTTGGTCTGTTTCGCCAAAAAACAGCCGGTTTATGCAAAGTTACCGCGGCTCGATCATCGAAACGTGATTGTCATCAAACATTGCGCAGGCTATTTATTTTACTCTGCG
This sequence comes from Serratia sarumanii, assembly GCF_029962605.1. Classification (NCBI taxonomy): domain Bacteria; kingdom Pseudomonadati; phylum Pseudomonadota; class Gammaproteobacteria; order Enterobacterales; family Yersiniaceae; genus Serratia; species Serratia sarumanii. The sequence continues at coordinate 1,933,803 of NZ_CP124750.1, forward strand.
TAATAAATTCAAGGGGTGCTCAGACACCCTGAATTGCAGGGGTTTTTCTCCCCCCCTTGCAGCGCGAATCATCGCGACAAGAAGTAGCAAAGCATTATTACTCAGGAGCACACTCAACTATGTTCAAGAACGCATTTGCAAACCTGCAAAAAGTAGGTAAATCGCTCATGCTGCCGGTGTCCGTGTTGCCTATCGCAGGTATCCTGCTGGGCGTCGGCTCCGCCAACTTTAGCTGGCTACCTGCGGTAGTCTCCCACGTGATGGCGGAAGCGGGCGGTTCGGTCTTCGCCAACATGCCGCTGATTTTCGCCATCGGCGTCGCCCTGGGCTTCACCAACAACGACGGCGTTTCCGCGCTGGCGGCGGTGGTGGCCTACGGCATCATGGTGAAAACCATGGCGGTGGTTGCGCCGCTGGTGCTGCACCTGCCGGCTGAGGAGATTGCGGCCAAACACCTGGCGGATACCGGTGTGCTCGGGGGGATTATCTCCGGCGCCATCGCGGCCTATATGTTCAACCGCTTCTTCCGCATTCAACTGCCGGAATACCTGGGCTTCTTTGCCGGTAAGCGTTTCGTGCCGATCATTTCCGGTCTGGCGGCGATCGTTCTGGGCGTAGTGCTGTCCTTCATCTGGCCGCCGATCGGTACGGCTATCCAGACCTTCTCGCAGTGGGCGGCTTATCAGAACCCGGTCGTGGCCTTCGGCATTTACGGCGTGGTTGAGCGTGCTCTGGTGCCATTCGGTCTGCACCACATCTGGAACGTACCGTTCCAAATGCAAATCGGTGAATTCACCAACGCGGCGGGCCAGGTATTCCACGGCGACATCCCTCGCTACATGGCGGGCGACCCTACCGCGGGCAAACTGTCCGGCGGCTTCCTGTTCAAAATGTACGGTCTGCCTGCTGCGGCCATCGCCATCTGGCACTCGGCCAAGCCGGAAAACCGCGCGAAAGTCGGCGGCATCATGATCTCCGCCGCGCTGACCTCGTTCCTGACCGGTATCACCGAGCCGATCGAGTTCTCCTTCATGTTCGTCGCGCCGATCCTGTACGTGATCCACGCTATCCTGGCCGGCCTGGCGTTCCCAATCTGCATCCTGTTGGGCATGCGCGATGGCACCAGCTTCTCGCACGGCCTGATCGACTTTATCGTACTGAGCGGCAACAGCAGCAAAATCTGGCTGTTCCCAATCGTCGGCATCGTCTACGGTCTGGTGTACTACACCATCTTCCGCGTGCTGATCGCCAAGCTGGATCTGAAAACCCCGGGCCGTGAAGACACCGCTGCCGAGCAGACTGCGCAGGGCGGTTCCGAAATGTCCGCGGCGCTGGTTCAGGCCTTCGGCGGTAAAGAAAACATCACTAACCTGGATGCTTGCATCACCCGTCTGCGCGTCAGCGTGGCCGACGTGTCCAAAGTTGACCAGGCGGGCCTGAAGAAACTGGGCGCCGCCGGCGTAGTCGTCGCTGGCTCCGGCGTGCAGGCCATCTTCGGCACCAAGTCCGACAACCTGAAAACCGATATGGACGAATACATCCGTAATCACTGATTCAGGCAGGGGAGTTACCAAGGGAGGCGAAAGCCTCCCTTTTTTATTGCCTGCCGTCAGGCGCCAAGGCGCTGTTCGAGTTCGGCGAGAGAAGGGAGGAACCAGACCTGTTCGCCGCGGTTGGCTTCACGCACGAAATCTTGCAGCGCGTTGCTTTGCGCCAGCCAGGGGGAGATATCGCCCAGCAGCGCAACGCGCAGGCTGTAGTTGATAAATTTCTGCAATACGGCGCCGGCAATGCCGCTTCTGAGCTGGAAAAAGGCGGCGTCGAGGCGGTTGACGGGGAGGGCAATCATCCCGGCATCGTGTTCAAAGGCGGGCGCGATAAACAGGCTGACGTCGTTTTCGTCTTTCAATGGTGGCCCGGCTTCGGCGAACACCACCAGGCGCAGATCGTGGATTTGCTGCACGGCGTAGCTCATCGGCGCTCCGGGAGTCAGGGCTTGGCGTGCTTTTGCAGGTAATGCTCGAACACCGCCAGCGTTTCGTCCGAGATATGGTGCTCAATCCCTTCGCTGTCCAGCTCGGCGGTTTCGCTCGGCACCCCGACGCACATCAGCAGATCGACCACGATGCGGTGACGGCGGCGCACCTTCTGCGCCAGCAGCTCGCCTTCCTCGGTTAAAAACACCCCGCGATAAGGGCGCGATTCCACCAGCCCGGCGCTTTTCAGCCGCGCGATATTTTTGATCGCCGTCGGGTGAGACACGCCGAAGCGGCGCGCGATGTCGGTGGTTCTGGCTTCGCGGGTGCTTTGCAGCAAATCGGCGATCAGCTCAACGTAATCTTCGATCAGCGCATTGGACTGCGCTTCGCGGGCGCGGCTAAAACGCAGGGCGTGCTCGGCCTCGTCCGGCATGTCGGTCTGGGCGTGGCGGTCGGCGTTATCTGGCGCGCGGGTAACCATAGCGTGGGGCGTCCTGTAAGCATAAAAATGGCGTCTCCCGGCAATGCGGGGAGGGTTGCCCTAAGTTAGTCCAAATAGCACACATTATCAATTCGATGCCACGCATTGTGGTAGTTAGAAATATCTCTACACAAAGCCAATGAATTTCGCCTGTTGCATAAAGTGTAGCCGATGCTACATTGTCGGCATGGTAGGTGGAAAAATAACCAGTGAAAGATTGAGGGTAATTCATGCGTGACGCGGCAACCACTCCATCGTTAACCGAACGGACCAACATCGCGATTGGCGCCGCCCTTGCCGGACGCAAGCGCGGCGCCTTTACGCCGTTGCTGTTCGCCGGCCCGGCGGTGATTGCCTCTATTGCCTATATGGATCCCGGCAACTTCGCCACCAATATTCAGGCCGGGGCGAAATACGGCTACAGCCTGCTGTGGGTGGTGGTGATGGCCAACCTGATCGCCATGCTGTTCCAGGCGCTGTCGGCCAAGCTCGGCATCGTCACCAACCGCAATCTGGCGGAGATGTGCCGCGACCAGTTTTCACGGCCGGTAGTGATCGGCATGTGGCTGCTCAGCGAAGTGGCGGCGATGGCCACCGATCTGGCGGAGTTTCTCGGCGGGGCGATCGCGCTGGCGCTGCTGTTCCATATGCCGCTGCTGGCGGGGATGGGGGTGACGGCGGTGATCACCTATGCGCTGTTGATGGTGGAAAAGAAAGGTTTCCGCCCGGTCGAGCTGATGATCGGCGGCCTGGTGGGCATCATCGCGCTGTGCTATCTGGTGGAGATGTTCATCGTACCGGTGGACTGGCAAGCGGCCGGCCTCGGCATGGTGACGCCGCAGTTGCCGGACGCGCAAGCGCTGACCATCGCCGTCGGCATTATCGGCGCCACCGTGATGCCGCACGCCATTTTCCTGCACTCGGGGCTGACCCAGCACCGCAGCCCGGCCAGCGACAACGGCGAGCGGCGCAAGCTGCTGCGTTTTTCCAATATTGAAGTGGTGATCGCGCTGGCGCTCGCCGGGCTGGTGAATATTGCGATGGTGATCATGGCCTCGAGCGCCTTCCACGCCGGTAATAGCGACGTGGCCGAAATTGGCACCGCCTACCATACGTTGACGCCGCTGTTCGGCGCGGCGGCCGCCGGCATCTTCCTCGCTTCGTTGATCGCCTCCGGCATTTCCAGCTCGGTGGTGGGCACCATGGCCGGGCAAATGATCATGCAGGGCTTCGTTGGCTTCCGCATCCCGGTGTGGGTGCGCCGCCTGGTCACCATGGTGCCGGCGTTTATCGTGGTGGCGATGGGCGTCAACGCCACCGACGCGCTGGTCTATAGCCAGGTGGTACTAAGCCTGGCGCTGCCGGCGCCGATGATTGCGCTGGTGATGTTCACCCGCCGCCGCGACATCATGGGCGAGTTCGCCAACGGCCGCTGGACCAGCCTGGCGGCGGTGGTCGGCACGGTGGTGATCGTGCTGCTCAACGTGGTGCTGTTGTTGCAGACCTTCGGCGTCGATATTCCCGGTTTGGGGTGATCTTGCGGGCCGCGCGGGGCGCGGCCGCGTCGCTAAATTATAAATTTCCCACACCACCGTCCATCTGCAGCTCGGCGCCGACCATAAAGGCCGACTCGTCCGCCGCCAGAAACACCGCCGCTTTGGCCAGCTCCAGCGCGCTGCCCATGCGGCCGATCGGTACCAGCGCGCGAATATCGTCGCGTAATGCCTGTTCATCCGCTTCCGCCAACCCCAGCTTACCCAACGCCGGGGTTTCGGTCGGGCCGGGGCTGAGGCCGTTAAGGCGAATGCCGCGCGCGTGCAGCTCGCCGGACAGCGTTCTGGCCAGCGACAGCAAGCCGGCTTTGCTGGCGGCGTAGGCGCTGCTCTGCGGCAGGCCGATATGGGCGCTGACCGAACCGCACAGGATCACCGAAGAAGGGTTGGCCAGCAGCGGCAGCAGCGCCTGGATCAGAAAAAACGGCCCCTTCAGGTTGATGTCCATCAGCCGCTGATAGCTCTGCTCATCCCACTCCTGCAGCGGGCGATGCGTAACGTCGCCGGCGTTGATGTACAGCACGTCCAGCCGCGGCCACCGTTGCCCCAGCCGCTGCGCCAGTTCGCGCTGCTGCGGAATATCGCCGGCGTCGCTCAGCAGCAACAGCGCCTTGCCACCCAATGCCTGGCCCGCCGCGTCCAGGGCGCTTTGGCTGCGCCCGGTGATCGCCACCGTTGCGCCCTCGGCGATGAACTGGCGGGCGGTTTCCAACCCGATGCCGCTGGTGCCGCCGGTAATCAATGCGTATTTGCCTTGCAGTCGTGCCATAACCGATTCCTCTTTAGCGTCAGTTGCGGCATTATTTGCGCTATAGTTACTTTTGCATAGTAGGCACCTTTTGGATACTAAAGGGCGAGGTGGAATGAAATGACGGCACAAGCGCCATTAGCGGCGGAAAATAATTTGGCGGCGTTGCCGCCGGCGGGCGAACCCTGCCCGATGGTGGACTTCGTCAATCTGGTGTCGGGCAAGTGGGCGATACCGATCCTGTACCGGCTGATAATGATCGACGGCCCGGTGCGATTCAGCGAGCTGCAGCGGGCGGTGGCGCCCATTGCGCAAAAAGAGCTGACGCGTCAGCTGCGGCTGTTCGAGCAGCGTGGCCTGGTGACGCGGCAGGTGTTTCCCGAAGTGCCGCCGCGGGTGGAGTATCAGGTCACCGCGCTCGGTAAATCGCTGCGGCCGACGCTGGATTCGCTGGCCGAGTGGATGCGTCGGCACGCGCCGCAGCTGATCGGCGGCTAGTCGCCGATGCCCGGCGGATTGATGGCGGAGCGCTCGACCTTTTCGTCGCCTTCGCCCCAGCGCTCCAGCACCTGCGCGTATTCGCCGCTGACGATGACGCCGTTGATGGCGGCGTTGACGGCGTTCACCAAACCGTTGCCTTTTTTGGTGGTGACCGCGACGTAGGCCACGTTGGGGCCGATGCCGACCATTTTGGTCTTGCCGGTCAGCGCCGCCTTGTAGGCGCCGGTGGAGTGGGGGCCGAAGAACGCATCGGCGCGCCCGGACTGAATGCTCAGGTTGGTGGCGGCGTCGTCGGTCACGTAGATCGGCTGCACCGGCGGCAACCCGGCGGCGCGGTTTTGCTTATCCCATCCCAACAGTATGTTTTCCTGATTGGTGCCGGATCCGACGATGACCCGCAGCCCGGCGACGTCCTGCGGCCGGTTGATCGAGGTGATGTGGCTGGTGGATTTGACGTAAAAGCCCAGCGTGTCCACCCGATAAGTGGCGAAGTCGAATTTGGTCTTGCGCAGTTTGGTGACGGCGATGTTGAAGATCGCCGCGTCGTATTTGCCGGTGCTGATGCCCAGCGGCCAATCTTCCCACGAGGTAGGCACCAGATTCAGCGCCAGCCCAAGGCTGTCGGCCACCAGGCGGGCGATGTCCGGATCGCTGCCGATCAGCGTTTTATTGTCCTCGGCGAACAGCGCCAGCGGCGGAGAGTTCTCGAACGCCACCGCCACCGTCAGCTTGCCGGGCACCGCGAAGTGAAAGTTTGCCGGAATCAGTGCGATAGCGGCCGGGTTTTTCTCCGCGCGTATCGGCTCTCGGTTAGCCTGCAGATCGATACCGCCCGCCGTGGCCGCCTGCACGGCGGCGCTCAGCAACAGCGCGCACAGCGCCGAAATCCTCAGTGGCATAGCACCCTCTATCCTTTGTTAATCATGGGGTTACTATTGGCGGCGGCGCGGGGCAAGTAAAGCAACAATAGTGAATAACCAAAGTGAAAAGATGCACAAGCGCGGCGCCGGGCTGCGCGAATCTGCAGCACTCGACGTGGAAAGTGCGCAATCAGGTTGAAAGCAGTAGAATTTGTCACTCATACTGCGTACAGCTAATTGTGTAAAACAAGGAACGCCAGATGGCCGAAGAAACGATTTTCAGTAAAATTATCCGCCGCGAAATCCCTGCTGATGTGGTTTATCAGGACGAACTGGTCACCGCTTTCCGTGACATCTCTCCCCAGGCACCCACCCATGTGCTGATCGTTCCCAACGTGCTGATCCCAACCGTCAACGACGTGACCGTGGAGCATGAAGCCGCGCTGGGCCGCATGATCACCGCCGCGGCGAAGATCGCCGAACAGGAAGGCATCGCCGAGGACGGCTACCGCCTGATCGTCAACTGCAACCGCCACGCCGGTCAGGAGGTCTATCATATTCACATGCACCTGGTCGGTGGCCGCTCGCTGGGGCCGCTGCTGTCACGTTAAGCGAGGAAATCATGCGCGGTAAAAAAACTCTCCGTGGTCTGATGGCGTTGGCGCTGCCCGCCGCGTTGCTGATGGGATGCAGTTCATCGCCCGGCATCGCGGTCAACCAAGGGCAGACGGTTGTGATGGATCCTTCGGTGCTGACCGCCGGCATTTTGGCCGATACGCCCTCGATTTCGAACGCCTCCGGGCGGGTGATGGCGACCTCGGTGCTCAACAACAGCCAAATGACGCCGGTCACCGTACATTACCGCTTCTATTGGTACGACGCGCAGGGGCTGGATATTCGCCCCTTCGAGAAACCGCGCGAGATCGTGGTGGCGCCCGACTCGGACGCCAAAATTTACTCGATTAACGGCAATCTGGACGCTAAAAGCGCGCGTCTGTATCTGTACCTGTAAGCGCTTGCCAGGTTTGGAGAAAAAGCATGAAAAAGTACGTCTTAGTGGCGCTGGCCGCATTAACCCTCAGCGGCTGTCTGTCGCGCCCGCCTGAGCCGGAACAACCGTTGCCGCCGGTCACCGTCGAACCGGAACAGCCGACGCCGCCGGTCGAGCAGCCACAGCCGCCAACCACCGAGCCGGTGCCGCAGCCGCCGAAAATCCAGCAGCTTGACTGGCTGGGCAGCGTTCAGCCGCTGGTGGGGCAGATGCTGAAGGCCGATGGCGTCACGGCCGGCAGCGTGCTGCTGCTGGACAGCGTCAAGAACAACACTAACGGTTCGCTGCAGATGGGCAAAGCTACCGCGGCGCTGTACAAGGCGCTGGCGTCGAACTCCACCTTCAGCGTGGTGCCGGAAGCGAAGCTGACCAGCGCCAGACAAACGCTGGGCCTGTCGGCGGATGACAGCTTCGGTTCGCGCAGCAAGGCGATTGGCCTGGCGCGCATCGTCGGCGCGCAGTACGTGCTGTACAGCGACGTCAGCGGCGACGTGAAGTCGCCGGCGTTGGATATGCAGCTGATGCTGGTGCAAACCGGCGAGATCGTCTGGTCGGGCAATGGCGCCGTTAAACGCTGAGGCCGCGCTGCGACGATTGATGGAAACCAGACTGCCGGCGGTGAATACCGCCGGTTGTCATTTCAGCCCGGTGCAGGGGCTGACCGGCGAGAGCTGGCGCATCGACGGCGCGGGCATCACGCTGTTGGCGCGCCAGCACAGTGCGGAAAAACGCGCGCTGGGCGTGAGCCGACGGCGCGAAGCGCGGGTCTTGCGCCGCTGCGCGCCGGGGCTGGGGCCGCGGGTTTTCGCGCAGAATAATCAGTGGCTTATCCTCGAATGGCTCGAAGGTGACGTCGTCACAGATGCCGAGTTTGCGGCGCTGAATGAGCGCGGCGAGCTGGCGGCGATGGCGGCGGAACTGCATCGGCGGCCGCTCAGCGGTTACCGGCTGGATCTGCGGCGGCAGTTCCTCCGCTACTGGCCGCAGCTGGATACGCGGCGTGTAACCCCCGCCTGGCTGCGCCTGCAGCGCCATTTTTTGCTAAGTGTGCCGCCACGGCCGCTGCGCTTGGCGCCGCTGCACATGGACATCCACCCGGGCAATCTGCTCGCCACCGGTGAGGGGCTGCGATTGATCGACTGGGAGTATGCCGCCGACGGCGACGTGGCGCTGGATATCGCCGCGCTGTTTCGCGGCAATGGTTGGTCGGCCGGGCAGCAGCAGCGCTTTTTGCAGCACTACGCGCGCCAGGGCTATCACGACGCCGCCCGGCTGCAGGCCCAGGTGCGGGGCTGGCTGCCGTGGGTGGATTATCTGATGCTGCTGTGGTTTGAAGTGCGCTGGCAACAGAGCGGCGACGCCGAATTTTTACGCTGGGGCGCTGCAGTGCGCCGGCGACTTTGTTTATCATCATCCGAATTCTGAACGAACAATAATGAAGTGAGGTGCCCGTGGGCCCAGTAATGCTAGATGTCGCCGGCTATGAGCTGGATGCAGAAGAACGCGAGATTTTGAAACACCCGCTGGTTGGCGGATTGATCCTGTTTACCCGCAACTTCCACGATGCGGAGCAGCTGCGTGAGCTGGTGCGCCAGATCCGCGCCGCCTCGCACGATCGGCTGGTGGTGGCGGTAGACCAGGAGGGCGGGCGCGTGCAGCGCTTCCGCGAGGGCTTCACCCGCCTGCCGGCGGCGCAGTCGTTCGCCGCGTTGCACAATGCGCAGGAAGGCGGCCGGCTGGCGCAGGAGGCCGGCTGGCTGATGGCGGCGGAAATGATCGCGCAGGATATCGACATCAGCTTCGCGCCGGTGCTGGACATCGGCCACGGCAGCGCGGCGATCGGCGAACGTTCGTTCCACAGCGATCCGCAGCAGGCGCTGGCGATGGCCGAACGCTTTATCCTCGGCATGCACAGCGCCGGCATGAAAACCACCGGCAAACACTTCCCTGGGCACGGCGCCGTCAGCGCCGATTCGCACAAGGAAACCCCGCGCGATCCGCGGCCGCTGGCGCAGATCCGCGAGCATGACATGGCGATCTTCCGCGAGCTGATCAACCGCCAACTGTTGGACGCCGTCATGCCGGCCCACGTCATCTATACTGAAGCGGACCCGCGCCCGGCCAGCGGCTCGCCTTACTGGCTGCAGCAGATCCTGCGTCAGGAGCTGGGCTTCGACGGCGTGATTTTCTCCGACGATCTGTCGATGGAAGGCGCCGCCATCATGGGCAGCTACGCCGAGCGCGGCCAGGCGGCGCTGGATGCCGGGTGCGACATGATCCTGGTGTGCAACCACCGCGAAGGCGCGGTCAGCGTGTTGGATAACCTGTCCCCGGTCAAAGCAGAGAAGGTGAAGCGGTTATATCATCGCGGTCAGTTCACCCGTCAGGAACTGCGCGACTCCGAGCGCTGGCAGCAGGCGCACAAGGCGCTCAGCGCGCTGAGCGAACGCTGGGAGGAGCACAAGCAGCGTTCGCAAGGGTGAATCCAGGCGCCGCATCGCGGCGCAGAGCGGAAATGATGAGGGCCGCGCCCGCGGCCCTTGGCTTGTTGCGAGGATCCACATGATTATCTATTTGCACGGCTTCGATTCCACCAGTCCCGGCAATCATGAAAAGGTGTTACAGCTGCAGTTTATCGATCCGGACGTGCGCTTCATCAGCTACAGCACGCTGCATCCGCGTCACGACATGCAGCATCTGTTGAAAGAGGTGGACAAGGCGGTGCAGCAGGGCGGCGACGCGCACCCGTTGATCTGCGGGGTCGGCCTCGGCGGCTTCTGGGCGGAGCGCATCGGCTTCCTGTGCGGCATTCGCCAGGCGATGTTCAACCCGAACCTGTATCCAGAAGAGCACATGCACGGCAAGATAGACCGGCCGGAAGAGTATCGCGATATCGCCACCAAGTGCGTGGAGGATTTCCGCGAGAAAAATCGCGACCGCTGTCTGGTGGTGCTGTCGCGGCACGACGAGGTGCTGGATAACCGGCGCAGCGCCGAATTGCTGCATCACTACTACGAGATCGTGTGGGATGAACAGCAGACGCACAAGTTCAAAAACATCTCCCCCCATCTGCAGCGGCTCAAGGCGTTCAAGGCGCTGGGTTAACAGTTTCATAACGCTGCCGTGAGCCGCGCTTCCCGTTTTTCACCGGCGGAAAGTGCGGCTTTTTTGTGCGCCCAGGCAAGATCTTGCGTGGCAATCGGCAAAATTTAAAACTGTGACTCAGCGCTAACTATTTGAATCACAATCGCCAAAAAATCCCCTCGTCCAGCCTTTAACCAAAAAAATTTGATGTACGTCAATTTTGGTATGACCAAATAACCTCACATGTTATTCTGGCCTCAGAGAGCCGATTTATTTTAAGCGAACCCTATGTATTCTAAGGATATTATTTATTTACCCTGGAATAACAAATGGTTCACATTTAGGGGGTTATTTTGACAACGCCAAAGAAGAAAATCGTTATTGTTGGCGGCGGCGCCGGTGGCTTGGAGCTGGCGACCAGCCTGGGCCATAAACTTGGCCGCAAGAACAAAGCGGAGATCACGCTGGTGGATCGCAACCACAGCCATTTGTGGAAACCGCTGTTGCACGAAGTGGCGACCGGTTCCCTCGATGACGGCGTGGATGCGCTCAGCTACCTGGCGCACGCGCGCAACCACCATTTCAGCTTCCAACTGGGGTCGTTGACCAACATCAACCGCGAGACGCAAACGCTGCAGCTGGCGCAGATCTGCGACGAGCAGGGCGGTGAGCTGGTGCCGGCGCGCGAATTGCCGTACGACATTCTGGTGATGGCGCTGGGCAGCACCTCGAACGATTTCGGTACGCCGGGCGTGAAAGAGCACTGCATCTTCCTGGATAACCCGCATCAGGCGCGTCGTTTCCACAACGAAATGCTCAATCTGTTCCTGAAATTCTCGGCGCAGCCGGGGCAAAAAGAGCGGGTCAACATCGCCATCGTCGGCGGCGGCGCCACCGGCGTCGAGCTGTCCGCCGAGCTGCACAACGCGGTGAAGCAGCTGCACAGCTACGGTTTCGAAGGCCTGGACAACAGCGCGTTGAACGTGACGCTGGTGGAGGCCGGCGAGCGCATTCTGCCGGCGCTGCCGCCGCGCATTTCCGCTGCGGCGCACCAGGAGCTGATTAAACTGGGCGTGCGCGTGCTGACCAACACCATGGTGACCAGCGCGGACGCCAAAGGCCTGAACACCAAGGGCGGCGAGTTCATCGACGCCGATCTGATGGTGTGGGCGGCCGGCATCAAGGCGCCGGACTTCATGAAGGATATAGGCGGCCTGGAAACCAACCGCATCAACCAGCTGGTGGTGGAGCCGACGCTGCAGACCACGCGCGATCCGAACATCTTCGCCATCGGCGACTGCGCCTCCTGCCCGAAAGAGGGCGGCGGTTTCGTGCCGCCGCGCGCTCAGTCGGCGCACCAGATGGCCTCGCGCTGCGCCACCAATATCCTGGCGCTGATGAACGGCCAGACGCTGAAGCTATACGTGTATAAAGACCACGGCTCGCTGGTGTCGCTGTCGCGCTTCAGCACCGTCGGCAGCCTGATGGGCAACCTGATGCGCGGCTCGATGATGGTGGAAGGGCGCATCGCGCGCTTCGTCTACATCTCGCTGTACCGCATGCACCAGGTGGCGTTGCACGGTTACATCAAAACCGGCCTGATGATGCTGGTGGGCGGCATCAACCGGGTGATCCGCCCACGTCTGAAAATGCACTGATACCGCCTTTGTCGACCAACCCGCGCCGGTTCGCCCGCGCGGGTTTTTTTATGGCGGCGCGAGGCGATCGGCGGCGGTTGCTTGATTCTTCAGCATAAGCTGTCGTCGGTATGGGTAAAACTCTTAAGATTCCTCCTAAACAGCGGAAAAACGGCCGTTTTCCCGCATTTTTGGTCCCCTTGTCTTATTGCGGGGCTTCAGATCATTGTGCAGACTTTACCTCGTTTACAGACGGCGCGTCGCGCACGCCGTAAACCGGGATACCGCAAGCCGCCCATGCGCAAAATAATAAGCGCGGTGCCATGCCGGTAACAGACCCCGGAAAAAATGCGTGGTAACACTTTCAGGAGGTTTCCTGTGAACAAGTCAATGTTAGCCGGTGTTGGGATTGGTATCGCTGCCGCTCTGGGGATTGCCGCGGTAGCCAGCCTGGACGTCTTTTCTGCCGGTCCGCAATATGCGCAGGTGCTCGCCGCAACGCCGATTAAAGAAACCATCAAAACGCCGCGTCAGGAATGCCGCAACGTCACCGTTACGCACCGTGCGCCGGTGCAGGATGAAAACCGCATCGCCGGTTCTGTGCTGGGCGCAGTGGCGGGCGGCGTGATCGGCCACCAGTTCGGCGGCGGCCGCGGGCGCGACGTGGCGACCGTGGTCGGCGCGCTGGGCGGCGGCTATGCCGGCAACCAGGTGCAAGGGGCGATGCAGAATAATGACGTCACCACCAGCGTGCAGCAGCGTTGCAAAACGGTCTATGACAAGTCTCAGAAAATGCTGGGCTATGACGTGACCTACAAGATCGGCAATCAGCAGGGCAAGATCCGCATGGATCACGATCCGGGCACGCAAATCCCGTTGGATAAAAACGGCCAGCTGGTGCTGAACAGAGCCTGATCGCCACATTCGAATTAAGCCCGCGGGCAGTGTTAGTTCTGATCGTTTAACCCGGTTAAGCGAGCGGCGTTAACATTGACGCGGGTTTCTGTTTTCTGCCCGCCCAACAATTTGCGATCGTTCTAATGTCTGCGTGCGATATCACTGGGCAAAACTTCAAAAAAGCCCCCGCGTTTGTTATATTATTGTGCAATTAAGCGGTGTTATCGGCGCCAATCGCCACACCGGCCAAACCTGAGTATTTCGTCTCGCAGAGATAACGACATGTTAGATTTTCGCTTTCCGACAGCGTTGCAAATGGTCCTTAGCGTCGCCGTAGCTGAGAAGCAGGGCATGCGTTCGACGAGCGCCACCCTTGCCGCCGCTCTGGAAGCCAACCCCAGCTTTATCCGCAAACTGATGGTGCCGCTGACCAAAGACGGCATCATCGTTTCCACCCTGGGCCGCAACGGCTCTATCCACCTCGGCCGCCCGGCGGAAGAGATCACCCTGCGGGACATCTATCTGGCGGTGATCGACGACAAGCGCATCTGGGCTTCCCGTCCTGAAGTGCCGGCCCGTTGCCTGGTGAGCGCCAACGCCTGCTGGTATTTCAAATCGGTGGTGAACGAAGCCGAACAGGCTTCGCTTGCGGTGCTGGCGCGCCATACCGTGGCCGATTCGCTGGCCGAACTGGAGCGGGGCGACAAGCGTGCCTGCGCGGAGTACGCCGCCGCGCAAGAGGCTGAAACCGCCGACAAATAATCGCGGTTCGCATGCATAAAAAAAGGTCGGGCAATGCCCGACCTTTTTGCATTTTAACGCTGCGTTCAGACGGTCTGCGGCTGCGCTTTGCGCGCCACCAGGCGCCGCAGCGTGACGTAGAACACCGGCGTCAGGAACAGCCCGAACAGGGTGACCCCCAACATGCCGGAGAACACCGTGATGCCGGTGACGCCGCGCACCTCGGCGCCGGCGCCGTGGCCGAGGATCAGCGGGATGGTGCCGGCGATGAAGGCGATGGAGGTCATCACGATCGGCCGCAACCGCAGGCGACAGGCCTCCAGCGCCGCCTCGACGATGCCTTTGCCCTGCATTTCCAGCTCACGGGCGAACTCGACGATCAGAATGGCGTTCTTGCAGGCCAGCCCCATCAGAACGACCAGCCCGACCTGCACGAACACGTTGTTGTCGCCGCCGGTAAGCCACACGCCGAACAGCGCCGACAGCATGGTCATCGGCACGATCAGGATCACCGCCAGCGGCAGCGTCCAGCTTTCGTACAGCGCCGCCAGCGCGAGGAACGCCAGCAGCACCGCCACCGGGAACACCACCAGCGCGGCGTTGCCCTGGGTCGATTGTTGGTAGCTCAGATCGGTCCACTGGATGTTCATGCCGTTCGGCAACAGTTTGCCGGCCATCTGCGTCAGCGCGCCCATCGCCTGGGTAGAGGAAAGCACGCGCGGATCGGCGTCGCCGATCAGATCCGCCGCCGGGAAGCCGTTATAGCGGATCACCGGATCCGGGCCGTAGGTGGTGCCGATGTTGACCATGCTGCCGATCGGCACCATTTCACCCTTGTCGTTGCGGGTGCGCAGGTTGGCGATGTCTTCCACGCTGTCGCGGAACTGGCCGTCTGCCTGCGCCATCACTTTCCAGGTGCGGCCATAGCGGTTGAAGTCGTTGATGTAAGACGAACCGAGGTAGGTCTGCAGCGTGCTGAACAGCGCATTGAGCGGCACCCCCTGCGCCTTGGCCTTGTCGCGATCGATTTTGGCGTCCAGCTGCGGCACGTTGGCCTGATACGAGGAGATCGGGAACCCCATCCCCGGCGTTTGCATAATGGCACCGGACATGGTGTTGATCGCCGTTTGCAACGCGCCGTAGCCCAGCCCGGCGCGATCCTGCACGTACAGCGAATAGCCGGAGCCCTGGCCGATGCCGAGGATCGGCGGCGGCATGATTGAGAAGGCGAAGCCTTCCTGGATCTGTGAAATGCGCGCGTTGATCTCGGCGTTGATCTGCGCCGCGGTACGGGTACGGGTGCTCAACGACTCCAGCGCGAAGAACACCGTGCCGGTATTCGGCGTATTGGTGAACTGCAGCGCGTTCAGGCCGGGGAAAGCCACCGCATCGGTGACGCCGTCCACGCTCAGGCCGATGGCGCTCATCTTGCGGATCACCGCATCGGTGCGTTCCAGCGAGGCGCCTTCCGGCATTTTCACGCCGCCGATCAGGTACAGCTTGTCCTGCGTCGGGATAAAGCCGCCGGGCACGGTCTTGAACATCACCCCGGCGGCGGCCAGCAGCAGCAGGTAGACGACGAACACCGCGCCGCGCCGGCCCAGCACGCGGGAGACGCCGCGCTGGTAGCGTTGCGAACTGCTGGCGAAGAAGCGGTTGAACGGCCGGAACAGCCAGCCGAACAGCCGGTCGATCAGGCGCGACGGCAGGTCTTTCGGCGCGCCGTGCGGTTTGAGCAAGCGTGCCGCCAGCGCCGGCGACAGGGTCAGCGAGTTGATGGCGGAGATCACCGTCGATATGGCGATGGTGACGGCGAACTGCTTATAGAACTGCCCGGTAACGCCGGAGAGGAACGCCATCGGCACGAACACCGCACACAGCACCACGGCGATGGCGATGATCGGGCCGGAGACCTCGCGCATCGCCTGGTGCGCCGCCGCCAGCGGCGACAGCCCCTCTTCGATATTACGCTCGACGTTTTCCACCACCACGATGGCGTCATCCACCACGATGCCGATCGCCAGCACCAGCCCGAACAGGCTGAGGGTATTGAGCGAGAAGCCCAGCAGATACAGCGCGGCGAAGGTGCCGACCACGGAGATCGGGACCGCCAGCAGCGGAATGATCGAGGCGCGCCAGGTCTGCAGGAACAGTATGACTACCAGCACCACCAGGATCACCGCTTCCAGCAGCGTATCCACCACCGCGCGGATCGAATCGCGCACGAACACCGTCGGATCGTAAGGCGATTTCCAGCTCATGCCGTCCGGGAAGCGGGTCGCCAGCTCGGCCATCTTGCCGCGCACCGCGTCCGACAGCTCGATGGCGTTGGCGCCCGGCGACTGGAAGATACCGATACCGACCGCATCCTTGTTATTGAGCTGGGCGCGCAGCGCGTAGCTGCCGGAGCCCATTTCGATGCGCGCTACGTCGCGCAGCCGCACGATCTCGCCGTTTTCGCCGCTCTTGAGGATGATGTTGCCGAACTCTTCTTCGGTTTGCAGGCGGCCCTGGGCATTGATCGACAGCAGATAGTCGCTGCGCGTCGGCATCGGCTCCGCGCCGAGCTGGCCGGCGGAGACCTGCACGTTTTGCTCCTGCATGGCGCTCACTACGTCGGAGGCGGTCAGGCCACGCGCGGCGACCTTGTTCGGATCGAGCCAGATGCGCATCGCATACTCACCGGCGCCGAAGATCTGCACCTGGCCGACGCCCGGCAGGCGAGCCAGCTCATCCTTGACTTTCAGGGTGGCGTAGTTGCGCAGGTACAGCGAATCGTACTTGCCGGAAGGCGAGACCAGATGCACCACCAGCGTCAGCGCCGGGGACTGTTTCTGGGTGGTGATGCCCTGGCGGCGCACGTCTTCCGGCAGGCGCGCTTCGGCCTGCGCCACGCGGTTTTGCACCTGCACCTGGGCCTGATCGGGATCGGTGCCGGGGCGGAAGGTGACGGTGGTCACCAGCACGCCGTCGGAACCGGCGACCGATTTCATGTACATCATGTTTTCGACGCCGTTGATCGCTTCTTCCAGCGGCGTGGCCACCGTTTCAGCGATCTCTTTCGGGTTGGCGCCCGGGTATTCTGCGCGCACCTGCACGCTGGGCGGCACCACGTCCGGGTACTCGCTGATCGGCAGCAGCGGGATGGCTATCACCCCGGCGACAAAAATCAGTATCGACAGCACCGCGGCAAAGATCGGCCGGTCGATGAAAAAGCGGGAAAAGTCCATGGGTCAGAAGTCTCTGCTGGGAGCTTAGTTAAGTGCGGAGGCGATAGGGTTCATGGCGACGGTTTTCGCGTCGACCGGCATGCCCGGCATAAACACTTTCTGCATGCCGTCGACGATCACCCGATCGCCGTTTGCCAACCCTTTCTGCACGATGCGCAATCCTTCGGCCATACGGCCCACGTCGATGTCGCGGCGCTGCGCCTTGCCGTCTTTATCGACGATGTAAACGAACTTGCGGTTCTGGTCGGTCATCACCGCTTTATCGTCGATCAGCATGGCGTTGAACTCGGCGCTGCCGGGCATCTGTACCCGGGCGAACAGCCCCGGCGTGAAGCGGCGCTCGCGGTTGTCGAGCAGGGCGCGCATGCGGATGGTGCCGGTCCCGGCGTTCAGCTGGTTATCGGTGAAATCCACCAGCCCCTGATGCGGGGTGCCGTCTTCGCCTACCAGGCCGACCTTCACCGGCAGGCGCGCGTCGTGGCGGCCCTGCTGCTGATAGCGTAGGAAGGTGGCTTCATCCACATCGAAATAGACGTAGACCTTGTCGAGCGACACCAGCGTCGTCAGCACGCTGGCGCTGTCGCCGGCGGTGACCAGGTTGCCGGCGGTGATCATCGCGCGGCTGGCGCGCCCGTCAATCGGCGCGGTAACGCGGGTAAAGTCGAGGTTCAGCTGCGCCATATCGAGCTGGGCCTGCGCCGCCAGCACGTTGCTTTGCGCCTGCGCGGCGGATGACCGGCGCTGTTCCCAGACTTCCTGAGAGATGGCCTGAGTGCCGATCAGTTTCTCGGTGCGCGAGGATTCGCTGCGCGCCAGGGCGGCCTGGTTGCGAGCCCGCACCAGCTCGGCCTGCGCCTGTTCGCGCGCGGCACGGTAGGTACGATCGTCGATGGTGAACAGCACCTGGCCTTTTTTCACCTCGTCGCCTTCGGTGTAGTTGACCCGTTCGATGTAGCCGGAGACCCGTGGGCGCAGCTGCACGCTCTGCACCGCTTCGACCCGGCCGTTGAAGGCATCCCACTGGCTGATCGGTTTGACCACCACGCTGGCGGCGCTGACCACCGGCGGCGGTGGCGGGGCGTTGTGCGCGACGCTGTTGTCGCACCCGGCGAGCAGGGCGGCCAGCAGCGCCACCCCGGAGAGCCGCTGGCCCAGAGCGACGGCGCGTGTGCGGCCGCCGGCGTTGAACGATGAGTTTGGTTGATTTGCCATTATTTTTATTCCGATGAGTAAGTGCGGTCAGGCCCCATACCCGGCCCTGTTCTCCGGGATTCGCCCCGCGCCGGCGTGCGGTGAGGGGGCGGCTGCGCCATGCAGCGGCGCAACGTTAGGTTTTGAAACACATTGGTGTCACATTAATGTATCAATATCGGTTACATTAATTGGGTGGAGTATAGTGGCGGCTTTCTGGTAAATGCAATAATAAAAATTGCATTTAAAGCGAAACTGTTGCAACGTATGTGCATCGGGCAGAGGGGAACCCTGCCAAATGATGGGAGCATCAGCATGAACACTACGGGCTTTATTACCGATTTGAAGGCGTGGATCGACAACAATCTGGAAGAGAAACTGGATATCAACACCGTGGCGGATCGCGCGGGCTATTCCAAATGGCACCTGCAGCGCATGTTCAAACGCCAGACCGGCTACGCGCTGGGGGAGTATATCCGCATGCAAAAACTGAAAGTCTCGGCGGAGCGCCTGGCCAACAGCGGCGAGCCTATCGTCAGCGTGGCGATTTCGCTCGGCTTCGACTCACAGCAGTCGTTCAACCGCAGCTTCAAGCGCCAGTTTGGCCAAACGCCGGGCGACTGGCGCCGCGCGTTGGCGCAGCCGGCGTCTATGGGGCGCACGCACCACTGAGCGGTTGGGCAGTGGGGATAAAAAAGCCTGAATTTGCGTTCGGGCTTTTTTGTCTATGTGGAAGGAGGGATAGATTCGCTGCGCTCACCCTGCGGGCCGCCGTTGGCGGTCCAAAACGCAGGCGTTTTGTCGAACCCTGTCGAGGATTCTCACCCTCCCGGCCGGTACGCTATGCAAACAAAAAAGCCTGAACTTTCGCTCAGGCTTTCTCGTTAGAATATGGCGGTGAGGGAGGGATTGATTCGCTGCGCTCACCCTGCGGGCCGCCGTTGGCGGTCCAAAACGCAGGCGTTTTGTCGAACCCTGTCGAGGGTTCTCACCCTCCCGGTTGGTGCGCCATGCATACAAAAAAGCCTGAACGTGAGTTCAGGCTTTCTCGTTAGAATATGGCGGTGAGGGAGGGATTGATTCGCTGCGCTCACCCTGCGGGCCGCCGTTGGCGGTCCAAAACGCAGGCGTTTTGTCGAACCCAGTCGAGGGTTCTCACCCTCCCGGTCGGTGCGCTATGCATACAAAAAAGCCTGAACGTGAGTTCAGGCTTCTTCGTAGAATATGGCGGTGAGGGAGGGATTCGAACCCTCGATACACTTTCGCGTATACACACTTTCCAGGCGTGCTCCTTCAGCCACTCGGACACCTCACCATATTTTATTGTTGCGAAATCATCGCTGCAACGGGGCGCTACTATAGGGAGTGGGGCCGATCCGGTCAAGAATAATTTCAGTGTTTTTGTTCGTCCGCTCAAGCCGTGCGCACTTTGCTGAAAACTGCGGCGAACGGCAGGGCAGATGTCATGAATAGGCGAGAAAATCAGCGGTAAGGTTCGTGGATAACCGGCGGAAATGGGGAGCGCGGTCTCAGAGGGTGGGGAGATGCGCTGCGCGCACCCCTCTCGGCGGTGCGCCATGCAAATAAAAAAGCCTGGACGCGAATCCAGGCTTTCTCTTTGAATTTGGCGGTGAGAGAGGGGTTCGAACCCTCGATACACTTTCGCGTATACACACTTTCCAGGCGTGCTCCTTCAGCCACTCAGACACCTCACCGTTTTGTTGTCGAAAACGCTTTGCGCTGTCGACGGGCGCTAATGTAGGAGAATCTGATCTCAGCGTCAACCCTCTTATTTCATTCTCATGACTGTTTAGCCAAACTTGCAGCAATTTGCTGATTTACCGAACGATATTCCCACTCGCGGCCGCCAGCGGGCAGGGCTGGCAGCGGTAAGAATCCATGAAAGACGATCGCTTGACCTTTTTCTGTGCAGATAGCTCAATATATCGCCATTGAGGTTGGGTTGTTTGCTGTTATATGCATTAATACTGGATTATTAGTCAGATGTGTCGCTAAATGGAATCATGTCGGCGCGGCGTTTTTGGCAAGGAACATCACGTCGCCGCGCAGATTGCCGGGTGACAGGCCGGCGATATCGCAGACAGGGACAGACTCATTACATAATAATGCAGTAGAGGTTCGTTGTGACTCCTTCAGATGCCATACCGGCGCCGCAAGCGCGCCATGCCATTCCCCCCGGTGCGGGGGCGCTGTTCTTCATCCAAATCTTCGCCACGCTAGGCTTCGCCGTGCTCTACTCCACGCTGGTGCTGTACGCCACCAAGCGATTGGGTTTCAACGAAAGCAGCGCCAACGCCATGATGGGCGTGTTCGGCGCCTTCAACTATGGCCTGCACATGTTCGGCGGTTACCTCGGCGGCCGATTCCTCAGCAACCGCAATCTGTTCGTGCTCGGCATGGTGCTGCAGGTGATCGGCTGCGCGCTGATTGCCGTCGCGGGCGTGTGGGGGCTGTACTGGGGGCTGGCGATGTTCCTGACCGGCAGCGGCCTCAACGTCACCTGCATCAATATGATGCTCACCCAGCGTTTCAAGCCGGACGATGATCGGCGCGAATCGGCGTTCCTGTGGAACTACGCCGGTATGAACCTCGGGTTCTTCGTCGGCTTTACCGTTGCCGGTTATTTCCAACTGACGGAAAACTACCGCGCGCTGTTCCTGTTCGCCACGCTGGGCAACGCGGCGGCGATCGTTGTCGCCGTCTGCCGCTGGCGCATTCTGGCGGATCTCAATACGCCGCTGCGCGACGCCAGCCGCAGCCAATACCGTTGGCGCATGCTGGTCGGGCTGGCGGTACTGGTGGCGCTGGTGCCGATCATCCGCGTGATGCTGACCCACGCCGAGTTCAGCGGCCACTTCGTGATCGTGCTCGGCGCGCTGATCTTCCTGATGCTGTGCGTGGTGACGCTGCGCCACCATCCGCGCGATGAGCGCCGCAGAATGGCGGCCTATCTGATCCTGGCGCTGGGCTCGCTGGTGTTCTGGGCGCTGTACCAGCTGGCGCCGATGGGGCTGATGCTGTTCTCCGAGCACAACATCAACCTGAACGTTTACGGCATTCAGGTGGCGCCGCAGTGGATCCAGAACATCAACACGCTGGTGATCGTGGTGGGCGGCCCGCTGCTGGCCTGGTGGTTCAACCGCTTGCGCGCTCGCGGTTGCAACATCGACATTCCGCTGCAGTTCTCCGGATCGCTGTTCTGTATCGGGCTCGGCATGCTGGTGCTGCCGCTGGGCATCAGCATGGCGGGCGGCGATGGGCTGGTGGCGTTTAAATGGATCGTCATCAGCTATGTGCTGCAAAGCGTCGGTGAATTGATGATCTCGCCGATCGGTTACGCCATGATCGGCAAGTTGGCGCCGCCGCGCTATCAGGGCGTGATGATGGGCTGCTGGATGATGGTGACCGGCGTCGCCTCGGTGCTGGCGGGCTACGTCTCCGGCCTGATGCCGGAAAACAGCGGCAGCACGCCGCTGCAGACCAACCCCGGCTACAGCGAAATCTTCAGCGCGCTGGGCTGGGGGGCGACGGGCGTCGGCGTGGCGATGCTGATTCTCATTCCGCTGCTGCGGCGCCTTATCCGGCGCGACGGCCCGTCTGCTGCCTGATTGGCTAACATGCACAACAGCCCCACTGGTCGGGGCTGTTTTTATTTTGGGCTTTAACGCTTGCATCCGGCGGCGAATCGCGGAAGGCTGGAGGTAAACCAATAAAAACAAACGGGAGCCCGCAGTATGAACATCATTTATTACCACCCCTTGTTTAACGCCCAGGAATGGCTGGTCGGCATCAAGCAACGCCTGCCGCAGGCCGAGATCCGCGAATGGCAGCGCGGCGACGAGCGGCCGGCCGATTACGCGCTGGTGTGGCGCCCGCCGCACGAGATGCTGGCCAACCGCCGCGATCTGAAAGCGGTGTTCGCCCTCGGCGCCGGCGTCGACGCGATCCTCGATCAGGAGCGCAAACACCCCGGCACGCTGCCTGCCGGCGTGCCGCTGCTGCGGCTGGAGGATACCGGCATGGCGCAGCAGATGCAGGAATACGCGCTGAGCTATGTGCTGCGCTATTTCCGCCGTTTCGACGAGTATCAGGCGCTGCAGCAGCGGCAGGAGTGGCAGCCGCTCGATCCGCACTCGCTGGATGATTTCACCACCGGCATCCTCGGCGCCGGCGTGCTGGGGCAGAGCGTGGCGCGCAAGCTGACCGAGTTTGGCTTCAGCGTGCGCTGCTGGAGCCGCAGCGCCAAGCAGATCGATGGCGTGCAAAGCTTCGCCGGAGAGGCGCAGCGCGCTGCCTTCCTCGACGGCGTCAAATTGCTGATCAACCTGCTGCCCAATACGCCGGAGACCGTCGGCATTCTCAACCGCGAGCTGTTCGCGCAGCTGAGTTCGGGTGCCTATCTCATCAACATCGCGCGCGGCGCGCATCTGGTAGAAGCCGATCTGCTGGCGGCGCTGGAGCAGGGGCAACTGGCCGCCGCCACGCTGGACGTGTTCGCCCGCGAGCCGCTGCCGCAGGATCACCCGTTCTGGCGTCATCCGCGTGTCACCATTACCCCGCATATTGCTGCCATCACGTTGCCGCAGCAGGCGATGGATCAGATCGCCGCCAACATCCGCGCGCTGGAGGCGGGGCATGCCCCGGCCGGCGTGGTCGACAGGCAACGGGGGTACTGATCCTTCTGCCGCCGTTCGGTAGCTGATAAGCTGTTATCGTCATCGCGCCTGCCCGTGCCTTTGCGGGCGGACCCTCTGGAAGGAGAAACAATGTACCCCGTTGATTTGCATATGCACACCGTCGCCAGCACCCACGCTTACAGCACGCTGCACGATTACATCGCCGAAGCCCAGCAGAAGGGCATCAAGCTGTTCGCCATCACCGATCACGGCCCGGATATGGCCGATGCGCCGCACTACTGGCACTTTATGAACATGCACGTGTGGCCGCGCCTGGTGAACGGCGTGGGCATCTTGCGCGGCATTGAAGCCAACATCAAAAACCTGCAGGGCGACATCGACTGCACCGGCCCGATGTTGACCGCCACCGACGTCATCATCGCCGGTTTCCATGAGCCGGTGTTTGCGCCTCAGGATAAAGCGTCCAATACTGAAGCGATGATCGCCGCGATGGCGCAGGGGGACGTGCATATCATCAGCCACCCCGGCAACCCGCGTTACCCGATCGACATTCCCGCCGTCGCGGCGGCGGCGGCCAAATACGAGGTGGCGCTGGAGCTGAATAACTCGTCGTTCACCCACTCCCGCAAGGGCAGCGAGGCCAACTGCCGGGCGATTGCCGCCGCGGTGCGCGATGCCGGCGGCTGGCTGGCGCTGGGCTCGGATTCGCACGTCGCCTTTTCGCTGGGTAACTTTGAGCACTGCGAGCGCATTATCGAAGAGGTGGGCTTCCCGCAGGCGCGTATTCTCAACGTCAGCCCGCGCCGGTTGCTGGACTTTCTCGAGCGGCGCGGCAAGCCGGCGATTGCGGAATTGGCCGATTTGTGACATCGTCCCGGCAAAATTTTCCGTATTGTATAAGGCATTATCATGAATGAGTTTTCCATTGTCTGCCGCGTGCTGGGTACGCTGTTCTACCGTCAGCCGCAGGATCCGCTGCTGGTGCCGCTGTTCGCGCTGATCAAAGAGGGCAAGCTGCAGCAGCACTGGCCGCTGGAGCAGGATGACCTGTTGAAGCGCCTGCAGCAGGGCTGCGACGTCAACCAGCTGGCGACCGATTTTAACGCGATGTTCGTCGGCAGCGAATGCAGCGTGTCGCCGTTCCGCTCCGACTACGTCGAAGGCGCCAGCGAAGCGGACGTGCGCACCTTCCTGCAGCAGCGTGGCATGCCGCTGGCGGAGGCGCCGGCCGATCATTTCGGCCAGCTGCTGCTGGCGGCGTCCTGGCTGGAGGATCAGTCGCAGGAAGATGAAGCGCAGGCGCAGATCGCCCTGTTCGACGAGTTCCTGCTGCCGTGGTGCGGCCGCTTCCTCGGCAAAGTGGAAGCACACGCCACCACCGGTTTTTACCGCACGCTGGCGCTGATGACCCGCGACGCCATCCAGGCGATGCGCGACGAGCTGGCGGAGTACGAGCAGGACGACGAAGCGGGCGACGAAGAAGCGTAACGCCGCAGCTTACCCAGGCGGGCCGCCCGGCCCGCTAAACACAGGTTTGCATCCCCCAGACGTAAATTGACAAAAGATCCCTTAATCTGGCGGTTTACCGTCGGCTCGGCCGCGCCTGCGCGCCGCGCTTTTTCACGCAAGGGGCAGATGATGAAAAGTAACTGGATGCAGCAGATTCAAACGTTGATCGGGCAGAAGGCCGGCGCGATGGGCGGGGCGGAAGGCATCGGCAAGCTGCTGGCGCCGACGGCGCTGGGCGGCCTGGTCGGCGTGCTGTTGGCCAACAAGTCCTCGCGCAAGCTGGTGGGCAAGTTCGGCAAGAATGCGCTGATCATCGGCGGCAGCGCGGCGGTGGGCGCAGTGCTGTGGAACAAGTATAAGCAGCGGGTGAAAGAGACCCATCAGGACGAACCGCAGTTCGGCCTGCAAACCACGCCGGTGGATCTGCGCGCCAAACGCCTGGTGCAGGCGCTGGTGTTCGCGGCCAAGAGCGACGGCCATATCGATGCCGACGAGCAGCGCGCCATCGATCACAGCCTGGCGCAGCTGCAGGTGGGGGAAGAGGCGCAGGGCTGGGTGCAGGAAGCGATCGAGCAGCCGCTCAACCCGGAATTGATCGCCCGCAGCGTGCAAAACGAAGACGAGGCGCTGGAGGTTTACTATCTGAGCTGCCTGGTGATCGACGTCGATCACTTTATGGAGCGCGGCTACCTCGACGCGCTGGCGCAGGCGCTGAAGATCCCGGCGGACGTCAAGCAGGGCATCGAGAGCGACGTCAACGAGAAAAAGCGCGAGCTGGCGTAGCGCCGCTTGGCAAGCCGGGGGGAATCATGTCACTCTTGCCGCAATCTATGTAAGCGGATGATTTAGCAATGATGACCCCACCGAAAGCGGAAAAACGCCCTTATCCCATCACCATCCACGGCGACACGCGCGTGGATGACTATTACTGGCTGCGCGACGACGAGCGCGCAGACCGCCAGGTGCTGGACTACCTGCAGGCGGAGAACGCCTACACCGATGCGATGCTGAAACCGCAGCAGGCGCTGCGCGAAACCCTGTATGAAGAGATGGTGGCGCGCATTCCGCAGCAGGAACATTCGGTGCCTTACGTGCGCCACGGCTATCGCTATCAGACGCGCTATGAGCCGGGCAATGAATACGCGATTTCCGTGCGCCAGCCGCAGGCCGAGAGCGAGCGCTGGGAGGTGCTTATCGACGGCAACCAGCGCGCCGAGAATCACGAGTTTTACACCCTGGGCGGGCTGGACGTCAGCCCCGACAACCAGCGGCTGGGGGTGGCGGAGGATTTCCTGTCGCGCCGCCAGTATGACATTCGCTTCAAGAACCTGGCCGACGGCAGTTGGGCGGACGAAGTGCTGGAGAACACCTCCGGCAGCTTCGAATGGGCCAACGACTCCTCGACGGTGTACTACGTGCGCAAGCACGCCAAGACGCTGTTGCCGTATCAGGTTTATCGCCACGTGGTGGGCAGCGATCCGCAGCAGGACGAGCTGATTTACGAAGAGCTGGACGATACCTTCTACGTCGGGCTGGAGAAGACCACCTCCGAGCGCTTTATCCTGATCCACCTGAGCAGCACCACCACCTCGGAGATCCTGCTGCTGGACGCCGACCGTGCGGACGCCAAGCCGCAGCTGTTCGTGCCGCGCCGCAAGGATCACGAATACGCCATCGATCACTATCACCAGCATTTCTACATCCGCTCCAACAAGGACGGCAAGAACTTCGGCCTGTACCAGAGCGAACAGGCGGACGAAGCGCAGTGGCAGACGCTGATCGCCCCGCGCGCCGACGTGATGCTGGAGGGCTTTAGCCTGTTCCGCGACTGGCTGGTGGTGGAGGAGCGCAGCGCCGGCCTGACGCTGCTGCGCCAGATCCACTGGCAGACTGGCGAAGAGAAGCGCATCGCCTTCGACGATCCGACTTATACCACCTGGCTGGCGTACAACCCGGATCCGGAAACCGCGCTGCTGCGCTACGGCTATTCGTCGATGACTACCCCGACCACGCTGTACGAGCTGAATATGGACAGCGGCGAGCGGACGATGCTCAAACAGCAGGAAGTGAAGAACTTCACGCCGGAAAACTACCGCAGCGAGCGAGTCTGGGTGAAGGCACGCGACGGCGTCGAGGTGCCGGTATCGCTGGTGTATCGCCAGGACAGCTTCCAGCGCGGCGCCAACCCGTTGATGGTGTACGGCTACGGCTCCTACGGCAGCAGCATGGATCCGGCGTTCAGCGCCAGCCGCCTGAGCCTGCTGGATCGCGGTTTCGTGTTCGCGCTGGCGCACATTCGCGGCGGCGGCGAACTGGGGCAGCTGTGGTATGAAGACGGCAAGCTGTTCAACAAGCAGAACACCTTCAACGATTTTATCGACGTGACCGAAACGCTGGTTGCCCAGGGGTACGGCGACGGCAAGCGGGTGTTCGCCATGGGCGGCAGCGCCGGCGGCCTGCTGATGGGCGCGGTGATCAACCAGGCGCCTCAGCTGTTCCACGGCGTGGTGGCGCAGGTGCCGTTCGTCGACGTGGTGACCACCATGCTGGATGAGTCGATCCCGCTGACCACCGGCGAATACGACGAGTGGGGCAACCCGAACGAGCAGGCCTATTATGACTACATCAAGCAGTACAGCCCGTACGATCAGGTGAAGGCGCAGGAATACCCGCATCTGCTGGTGACCACCGGCCTGCACGATTCGCAGGTGCAGTATTGGGAGCCGGCCAAGTGGGTGGCCAAGCTGCGCGAGCTGAAAACCGACGATCGGCAACTGCTGCTGTATACCGACATGGATGCAGGCCACGGCGGCAAGTCCGGGCGCTTCAAGGCCTATGAGGATATTGCGCTGGAGTACGCCTTCATTCTGGCGCTGGCGGAGTAACGGCATTCGGCGGGCAGCCTGCGCCGCCCGCCGTGTTAGCCAATCAGATAGTATTTCAGCGTGTGTTTCATGTCCGGGCTCAGATCGTCGATGGATTTCAGCATCCAGCGCAGATAGCCGGGATCTTCCTGGGCGATGCGATCGATCTCCTGCCCGCGATACTTGCCGAATTTGAACTTCTTCAGCAGCACCGGTTGTTCGGTGATCTGCACCATTTGCTCCGGCGTCCAGCCCGAATCCTTGATGATGCGTTGCAGCAGCGCGGCGGTGACGTAGCAGTCGTACAGCGCGCGGTGCGGGTACAGCGTGGCGTCTGCCGGCAGCTGCACGTCCAGGTTCAGCGCGTAGCGCAGATATTGGTTGCCGTACTTGATGTCCGGATACAGCGTGCGCGCCAGCTTGAGCGTGCAGATCCAGGCGCCGTTCATCTCCGGCAGCACGCCGCGATCGAAAGCGGCGTTGTGCGCCACATAGTAGGGGCTGCCCTGATAGCGGCCGATTGCCACCGCAATGCGCGGTTTGCCTTCCACCATTTGCTCGGTGATGTGATGAATCGCCATCGCGTCGAGGCTGATGGGGCGATCCGGGCTGACCAGATCGCTCATCGGGTTGGTCAATTGGCCGTCGAGCAGATCGAGGGAGGCCACTTCCACCACGCCGCCGTCCAGCCCACAGGTCTCGGTATCTATTACGCGTAACGTCATGTTTTCCTCTGCGTTGCCGTCAGGCCTCAGCTTAACTGGCACAAGCGGCCGTGCCAACCGCGCCTTGCTGCAGCCAATAAAAAACCCGCCAAGGCGGGTTTAATGACGGATGGAAGGGCGCTTACTCACCAGACGGATGCGCTTTTTTGGCGCGTTTCTCCGCACGTTTCTCAGCTGGGGTTTTCAACGGCTTCTTCTTCGCATTCTTTTTGCTATCCATTCCCTTACTCATGATGGCCTCTCGTTACCTATGATTGGGTGGCTTGCTCAGCCATTAACCGCCTAAAGCCAAGAGGATGCAAGCGGCAAAGTGCAGATTTAGGTTAACTGGCTGTTTGTGCATGAAATTTTGTTTTTGGATGACCGGGTGTTAAAAATAAATATTATGTTATAATGTTACACTTTTGGTGTTGGGAGAGCGCAATGACAGTCATGACGTTACCGGATGCGCAGCAACTGCTGGCCATGCCGGATTCTGATTATATGAACTCGGTTCAACGGGCGTTTTTCCGCCAGCTGCTGCAGGATGAGCGGCAAAAGCTGCTGCTGCACATCGATGAGCTGAAAAAAGAGATCGATGGCGGCGAAGCGACGGGCGATGAAGCCGACAAGGCGGCGCGCGAAGAGGAGCTGCGCCTGCTGTTCCGCCAGTTGGATCGCGAAAGCCGCCTGCTGCCGAAAATCGATGCGGCGCTGGCAAGGTTGCAGAACGGCGAGTACGGCTACTGCCGGGAAACCGGCGAACCTATCGGGCTGGCGCGCCTGCTGCTGCGCCCGACGGCGGAACTGAGCATCGAGGCGAAAACCGCGCAGGAGATGCGCGAGCCGCATATGCGCAAAGGTGGCTAACTGAGTTCCCGGGGGGGGGGGGGGGGCGAATGCGCCCCTCAACCGATCGCGCCTGTGGGCATTTTGCAGGCAGGTCGTTGTGATTTTGAGCAAACGCGCGCCGAGTTCTCGGCGCGCGTTCTAGTTTTCGGGTTTTACCGTTGACCTACCGGGCGGCTTCCGCTTTGATGAAAGCATGACTCACAGAGAGACGGAAAGCGCCATGGAACAATTACGAGGTTTGTACCCGCCGTTAGCGGCATACGACAGCGGTTGGCTGGACACTGGGGATGGCCACCGGATCTACTGGGAGCTGAGCGGCAACCCGAACGGTAAGCCGGCGGTCTTCATTCATGGCGGGCCGGGCGGCGGCATCTCCCCGCATCATCGCCAGTTGTTCGATCCCGAACGCTACAAGGTGCTGCTGTTCGATCAGCGCGGCTGTGGCCGCTCCCGTCCGCATGCCAGCCTGGACAACAACACCACCTGGCATTTGGTGGCCGATATCGAGCGGCTGCGCGAAATGGCCGGCGTCGATCAATGGCTGGTGTTTGGCGGTTCCTGGGGGTCGACGCTGGCGCTCGCCTATGCGCAGACCCACCCGGAGCGCGTCAGTGAAATGGTGCTGCGCGGCATCTTCACCCTGCGCAAACAGGAGCTGCATTGGTATTACCAGGACGGCGCGTCACGCTTCTTCCCGGACAAATGGGAGCGCGTGCTGTCCATTCTGTCGGATGAAGAGCGTAAAGATGTGATCGCCGCCTACCGGCAGCGGCTGACCTCGGCCGATCCGCAGGTGCAACTCGAAGCGGCCAAGTTGTGGAGCGTGTGGGAAGGGGAGACGGTCACGCTGTTGCCGAGCCGCGAATCCGCTTCGTTCGGCGAGGATGATTTCGCGCTGGCGTTCGCCCGCATTGAAAACCACTATTTCACCCATCTGGGCTTCCTGGAGAGCGATGACCAGCTGCTGCGCAACGTGCCGCTGATCCGCCATATCCCGGCGGTGATCGTCCACGGCCGCTATGATATGGCCTGCCAGGTGCAGAACGCCTGGGATCTGGCCAAGGCCTGGCCGGAAGCGGAATTGCATATCGTGGAAGGGGCGGGGCATTCGTATGACGAGCCGGGCATCTTGCACCAGCTGATGATCGCCACCGACCGGTTCGCCGGCAAGTGACGCAAAAAACCCGCCGTAACGGCGGGTTTTGTTATTTGGCCTTCGGCTCGTACGGCAGGCGCGAAAACTTGTGGGATTCCGCGCGGTAGTGCGCCACACGCTCGCGAAAATAGTCGCGCAGCGGTTCCGGCTGCTCGCGCTCCACCACTTCCGGGATCACCGGCATGTTGTAGCGCTCTTTGTACGCCACGCCAGAGGCGGCGAGATCCACGTTCACCCTGTCCATCTCTTCTTTGGACAGCTCGGCCAGATTATAACCCACGCTATGCTCCTTACTTACTTTGCCGCATTGAACCTGCGCAGAAGGTAATCCACCCGGCGACGCTTGGCAAGCCCGTAGCGCCGCCGCGGCGGACGATATTTTCCAAAGAGTAATGCAATCTATTTATTCTTTTAAATAAGAATGATTCGCTTTTTGATTAAAATAAAAGATGGGAATAATTATCATAATAATTAGCGTAAATCTCTATATGTTTTTATGTGATTGATTTTAATCAAATAAATAATTAATATTGATCGGATGTAAATAAGGTGTTTTTATTTTTACGGCAGCAGGGCATAATGCGCGGAAATTAAATTCATGACCTGCAAAATAAAAGGAATCATTATGCTGACGCAAGAAATGACTCAAAAGCTGAATGAGCAACTGAATCTGGAGTTCTACTCCGCGAACCTGTACCTACAAATGAGCGCATGGTGCAGCGATAAAGGCTTTGAAGGCGCCGCCGCATTTCTTAAAGAGCACTCTCAGGAAGAGATGCAGCATATGCAACGTCTGTTCGACTACCTGAGCGACACCGGCTCTTTGCCGCTGCTGGGCAGCATCGCCGCGCCGCCGGTGGCGTTCGAATCGCTGGCGGACGTGTTCCAGCAGACCTACGAACACGAACAGCTGATCACCCGTCAGATCAACGAACTGGCGCACGCCGCCATGACCGCACACGATTATTCCACCTTCAACTTCCTGCAGTGGTACGTGGCGGAGCAGCACGAAGAAGAGAAACTGTTCAAATCCGTGCTGGATAAGCTGGCGCTGGTGGGCACCAGCGGCAAAGGCCTGTTCTTCATCGACAAAGATCTGAAGAAAATGGGCGCGATGGGCCAGGGCGGCAACGGCCAGGCTTAATTCGCACCAGAATATCGAAAAACCGCGCGCGGGCGAGCCTGACGCGCGGTTTTTTTTTACCCTGCGTTTATCGCGGTTATGCGGCGATACGTGCTGCCGGATCGCAAAATACCAGTGATGCGCTCGACTTGCCGCAGCGCGGTCGCTATGATTTACCGCGATACGCTACAGGGATGGTAGAGTCAAAACAGCGGGTTAGCCGATACAACCCGTTTTTCTGTTTACCCGTGGCGCAATCATTTGCGGTGGGTTGGGGCCGCTGATACATCGCCTTGGCTGTGGCCTTAACCCTTATGACCCTCTTTTACTGTTAAGGGATACCACTGTGATCGGTAAAATTCGTTCCTCTTGTCGCCTGCTTTCCACCGTTTTCGTCCTGTTCGTCGGCCTGTCTTCGCAGCAAGCGCTGGCGCACGCCCACCTGAAAGTGGAAACGCCGAAGGCCGACGCCAGCGTCAGCCCGGCGCCGAAGGCGCTGACCCTCAGCTTCTCCGAAGGCATCGAACCGAACTTCAGCGGCGTGAAAATCACCGGCCTGGACAACGCCGTGGTGAAAACCGGCAAGCTGCAGCTCGATCCGAACAACAACACCCAGGTCAATGTGCCGATCGAAGGCGAGCTGAGCGCGGGCAAATACAACGTCAGCTGGCATGTGGTGTCGGTCGACGGGCATAAAACCAAAGGCCAGTACAGCTTCACCGTAAACTGATCGTGAGTCTGGCGACCCTGTTCGTTCTGTGTCGCTTGGTGCACTTTGCGGCGGTGATGCTGATGTTCGGCATCAGTCTGTTCACCGCCTTACTGTCACCGCAGCGCCTCTCCCCGATCCTCTCCCGCGATGTGCGCCCGCTGCTGCTTGCCAGCACCTGGATTGCCGGGCTTTCCGCCGTGGCGCTGCTGGCCATTCAGGCCGGGCAAATGGGCGACGGTTGGGAAGACGCCTGGCGGCTGGAGGTCTGGTGGGCGGTGCTCGGCACCACCTTCGGCGAAGTGTGGCGCTGGCATCTGGGCCTGTCGCTGCTGGCGATCCTGAGCCTGCTGCTGCCGGAACGGCCACGCGCGCAGGCGTTGGCGCTGTGCTCGGTACTGCTGCTGGTGAGCCTGGCGTTTATCGGCCACGCGGCGATGCACGAAGGCGCGCTGGGCGCGCTGCACCGCGCCAACCATGCGGTACACCTGCTGGCCGCCGGCTACTGGTTCGGCTGCCTGGCGCCGCTGCTGGTTTGCCTGCGCTACCTGCAGCCGCCGCAGTGGCGCAGCGACGCCATCACCACGCTGATCCGTTTCTCGCGCTGGGGGCACCTGGCGGTGGCGGCGGTGATCGTCACCGGCATCGTCAACAGCCTGATCATTCTCGGCGGTTGGCCGCTCAACCTCAGCTCGCCTTATCAGCGCCTGCTGCTGATCAAAACCGCGCTGGTGGCGCTGATGGTGATGGTGGCGCTGGCCAATCGCTACGCCATAGTGCCGGCGATGAGCCGCGTGCCAGCGCTGGCGCAGCGCGGCGTGGTGCTGGCCTGCTGGCTCGAAGTCGGGCTGGGGATGGCGGTGCTGCTGCTGGTCAGTTTATTTGCAACCTATGCGCCGGTATGACATTTCAGCTTGCCGCAGGCCGGCAAGCTGCGGGAAAATCGACGCGAATAGCAACCTTAAGGCCAACACATGAAATCGGTATTACTCGGCATTACGCTGCTGGCAACCGCGACCGGCGCGCTGGCGGCAGACAAACTGGTGAACATCACCAAACTGGAGTACGGCAAACAGTGGGCGTTCACCAAGGAAGAAGTGACGCTGCAGTGCCGCAGCGGCGGCGCGCTGTTCGTGCTCAACAACAGCACTCTGATGCAATACCCGCTCAACGACGCAGCGGAGCAGCAGGTGAAGAAGGGCCATCAGCGTGCGCAGCCGCTGGAGGTGCTCCTGCTGGACGACCCTGCCGAACCGGGGAAAAAAATGAGCCTGGCGCCGTTCATTGAACGCGCCGAGAAGCTGTGCGCTGACTAACCGCTTATTTGCCAACGCCTTGCCCAAGGTGCGCGGATTGATGCGCCTTTGCCGCATAGTTATTTCGTCACGAAACTATCACGCGGCCGCCGGGCGGCTGGCAAAACTGGCGCGGTAGGCTACTCTTAAAGTGCACGGCTGAACAAGCCCTGCATTAAATGCCAACTTTTAGCGCACGGCTCTCTCCCAAGAGCCATTTCCCTAGACCGAATATAGGAATCGTATTCGGTCTTTTTTTGTGTGATTGATTTATAAGGAAATTCTATTTAAGGCACCACCAACAATCCCCGCTCCTCTTTTCGAGTCATAGCCACCAACCCGATCTCCATCCTTATTCCCCATCCGCACATATCGCTAATTTCGCCGCACCAAAAGTCATTACGTCATTTATGGCGCTGATAAGCTCCGGTCATTGCTCCCATCACCGGTTAAATGAGAGTGGCATTATGGGGAATATCAAGGCATTAGGCGTTATAAAAGGAAACCTGTGTTGAACGATCGGTTGAGCCAGTTGAAGAGGGCGCTGCCCGGTTATCTCGAGGCGTGGCGTGAGGGGGCTTTACCCTCTGACTGGGGGCAGGTGGCTAATCCTGAAGTGGTTGCCGCCCTGTTGGCGGAGTGGGAGGCGCTAAGCGAATTGGCGTCGCTGTTCGAAACCGCGACTGAAACCCCAACCGATCCCGCCGCGTTTTGGCAGGCGCGCGCCGAGCTGATGGCGCAGCGCAATCATGAGCTCAATGACCAACTGGCGACGCCAATCCGTTTGCCCGGCGCACGGGTAGCCTTCTTTGGCTATGTGAAAACGGCGGTGATGGACGCCAGGCAGGTGAAGGCGGCAATTCGCGATGCCGGTTTTACCATTGCGGGCGACAGCCAAAATGAGAACACGGCTTAGCGCGGCTTCTTCTCAAATTTCTCGGCAAAAAAGAACCGCAGCAATTTATGGGTCCACAGCAGCATTGCGCCGACCACCACCAGCGAGACGACGAAATGCGACAGGTTTTTCGGCGCGGCGTAGCCGTGAGTAAAAGAAACCCCGGCGCCGCTGAGCAGCAGGGTGGCGATCCAAAAGCCGAGTAGCAGGCACAAGGTACGGAACAGTTTAAACATTGTTATCACCGAAATGCTGAAAGCGCCGACTGAACGGAAAGACTCAGCCGGAGCTCTGATTAGTTAAAACCGCTTAGCGAGAGCAGGTGTTGCCACCCTTGTTGCTATTGTTATTGCAGTTGCTCTTGTTGCCGCCTTGCCCCATGCCGACGTTGCCGCCACCTTTGCTGGCCTCTTTGAAACAGCCGCCGTTGAGCGCGCCCAGCGCCAGACCGCCAAGCCCCCCTAGTGAGCCGGTGATGATGCCGTTAATGCAGTCCGGGGAGGTGTGTTTCTGGTACATATTGCCGTCCGACGATTTACCGCCCCCGTTCTTGTTGCCACCGTTGTTGTTGACGCGGCCGTTGCTGCCGCGGTTGTTGGCAAAGTTACCTGCGCCGGCGATCAGGTGAAAATATTTAGCCTCGATCTCTTGCATAAAACTCCCTCTTTATCGATTCGGTTAAATGGCGTATAGCTTGCGCAAGCCAACTGTTTTTAACAGAAAAAACGGCGGGGATAATTACCGGTTCGGATAAGAACAGAGAATTTATTTAAGAGTATTTTCCAGGCTTATGAGAGTGATGGTGAATGATATTCTCGACGAGGGGGTAGGCGAGCCACCTCGGGCCTTTGCAACGAATGGTCTATCTGCGGCACGCAGCAAGGTTCAATTCACCCGGCCAATTTGTTAGGATCGCCCGACCTACATGACTATTGGTGCAGTACATTGAAAATTAAAGCGTTGTTATTTGTTGCGTTGGCCGCACTGGCCGGCTGCAGCCAGGAGGGAACCTCGATGAATCAGCCCGCAAACGAGAAAGGCGGCCAAACGGAAGTGTTGCTGGTGAACAGTGCGCTGGTGGACTGCGTGGGCGTCGCCCCGATGAAGTGCATGCAGGTGCGCCGCTCCGCGCAGCAGCCGTGGGAGTTGTTCTATACCGGCATCGAAGGTTTCACCTTCGAACCGGGCTATCAGTATCGGCTGAAAGTGCGCGTTACTCCGGTAGAGAACGTGCCGGCCGATGCCTCATCGCTGCGTTACACGCTGATTGAGCAGTTGGAAAAGAACAAGGCGTGACCCTCGACAGGCCGGGTAATCGCAATCCGGCCTGCCATGATTATCCCTTTACCATCATGACATGCCTCGGCGGCGGGCTTGCCGACTGGTCTGTTCACTGCGCTTGTTTTCGCACTTTCTTAAGTATATTGAGAAAATCAGGTATATTGTCCTTCGGTTTTTAGCTACCAAGAAAAAATTACTATGATTATCAAACCTAAAATTCGTGGTTTTATCTGCACCACCGCTCACCCGGCAGGCTGTGAAGCCAACGTCCGTGAGCAAATCGCCTACGTTAAGTCGCGCGGCGAACTGAAAAACGGGCCTAAAAAGGTGCTGGTCATTGGTGCATCCACCGGTTACGGTCTGGCCTCGCGCATCAATGCCGCTTTCGGCAGCGGTGCGGCCACCATCGGCGTATTTTTCGAGAAGCCTGGCAGTGAAGGCAAAACCGGTTCCGCCGGTTGGTACAACTCCGCCGGTTTCGACAAGGCAGCTAAAGAAGAAGGCCTGTACGCGAAAAGCATCAACGGCGACGCATTCTCCAACGAGTGCCGTCAGACCGTGATCGATCTGATCAAAAAAGACTTGGGTCAGGTTGACCTGGTGGTTTACTCGCTGGCTTCGCCGGTGCGTAAGATGCCGGAAACCGGCGAAGTGGTGCGTTCCGCACTGAAGCCGATCGGCGAGCCGTACAAATCCGTCGCGCTGGACACCAACAAAGACGTGCTGGTTGAAGCCGTGGTCGAGCCGGCCAACGAGCAAGAAATCGCCGACACCGTGAAGGTGATGGGCGGCCAGGACTGGCAGCTGTGGATGGACGCGCTGGACGAAGCGGGCGTGCTGGCGGATAACGCGCAGTCTGTCGCTTACTCCTACATCGGCACCGATCTGACCTGGCCAATCTACTGGCATGGTACGCTGGGCAAGGCGAAAGAAGATCTGGATCGCGCGGCGCACGCCATCAACCAGAAGCTGCAGGCCAAAGGCGGCGCGGCTTACGTTGCGGTGCTCAAGTCGGTGGTGACTCAGGCTTCCTCTGCCATTCCGGTGATGCCGCTGTATATCTCCATCGTGTTCAAAATCATGAAGGAGCAGGGCATTCACGAAGGCTGCATCGAGCAGATCCAGCGTCTGTTCGCCACCAAGCTGTACAGCGGCACGGCGCCGGACACCGACGAGAAACACCGCCTGCGTCTGGATGACTGGGAACTGCGCGACGAAGTGCAGGAAACCTGCCGTGCCATCTGGCAGCAGTTGAACGACAACAACATCAACGAACTGACCGATTATCAGGGCTACAAGGCGGAGTTCCTGCGCCTGTTCGGCTTTGGCCTGCAGGGCGTTGACTACGACGCCGATCTGAGCGGCGAAGCCAACTTCGACGTGATCGAGCTGGTCTAAGCGCGTCGAGCGGTCAAACAAGGTCGGGTTAGCCCGGCCTTTTTTATTGCCTGCGAATTATCGGGTGGTTAAGCGAAAATGTTTATTTTGGGTTAACAGACGAACCGGGTGATTAACATCGGCAGTCGGATGGTGAAATAACGGCGGTTATTAAACTAAAGAAAGTCATTTTTTTATTTACCCTTGCCGCCGGCTGCGGGTATTTTATTTCCTTTAAGGAGGAAATTATGACATGGCGTTATTGTGCCACGGTATCGTTGTTTTTGTTGAGCGGCTGCAGCGCGATTCAGCCGACGTCGACGTCCCCAGACTGGTCTCAGCCGCAGCCTGCCACGCGGGAGCAGCGGCAACGCATCATGGCGGGTGAGTCCGCCTCCTCGGTATTACATGAAGGAAACGTCGGCATTGGCGGCACCTTTGATGGGGCGAAAATATTCGATCGTTAAGCCGCTAAATATATTCAGCCAAATTAATGCGCGCATTCTGCCGATATTGTCGGAGGGTTTACCTCTCCTGCGTTATTCTGCCGTGGCCCAACCATTCATTGCGTTAACAGACAATTCGTTTTCCTTATAGGGAACCGCCGGTTTATTTCGGCGTAATCAAAGGAGTTGCCCATGGCGAAGGAGATGGCCGCGATCTTTCTCTTGCTGTTGCTGCCGTTAAGCCAAAGCGCCGGCGCGGCGCGTTACGACAGGCCGTGCGAAGGCGTGTCGCCGGTGCTGTTTCAAAAGCGCCTGAAAGCGTTGGCGCAGGATTTGCGGCAGGAAATGAGTGAGGAAGCGACGCCGACAGAGCGCGATGCGGAGGAGCTGGCGCGCTTGGCGGAGTGCGGTATCGAGCCCGGCAAAGCGCCCGTCACCGGTGGGCAGCGAGCGCCGCATTCCGAGGAAAAACCGCCGGCATCGCCAAACGGTTGTTGAGCCGGCGTGCGCGCAGAGTCAAGCGATGTAAAAGGAGTCATTGATGAAAAGGATAGTGTTGGCCGGCGTGGCCTTGTGTAGCTGCTGCTTCGCGCAGGCGCGGGTGGATTTGGAATACCATGCGGCGCCGCCGAAGGACAGTAAGGTCACCGAGGAGTACCAGAAAAAGCGCGACGCATTGCGCCACAAGGTGTGGAATGTCGATAACCTGACGCTGGCCAACGAGCAGGCGATTGCGCGCGAACAGCAGCGCGAGGCGGCAGAGACCGCCGAGCGGCAGCAGCGGAACCTGGAGCAGCAGCAGAAAAAGCAGCGCTGCCTGCGGAGACACTCGAAAGATCCTCACCGCGAGGCGAAGTGTTACACGCACAGCTTCTAACATTAATCGTCCGGGCGCCATCAGCGCCCGGCGTCGTTTAGGCCGGGCGGCAATGCTCCTTCAGCATGGCGATCGCGTCCGGTTTCAGCTGATACAGATAGACCGGGCGGCCGGTGGCGCCGTACAGAATACGGGTGCCGAGAATGCCGCTCTCCGCCAGATAGATGAGGTACTTGCGGCAGGACACCCGCGAAATGCCGATGGCGTTGGCCAGATTGTCGGTGGAAAACTCGTTATCGTGCTGCTGTTCGATCCACTCGCAGACCGTGCTCAGGGTGATGCTGGTCAGCCCCTTCGGCAGCTTTTTGCTCTCCTGGCCGCCGGGCTGGCGGCGCAGCAGGCTGTCGACGTCGGCCTGCGAAAACTCGCGCTGCGCCAACAGCTGCGACTGCTGCCGGTAGTGGCTCAGCGCCTCCTTGAAGCGGCTGAACTGGAACGGTTTGATCAGATAATCCACCACCCCGTAGTGCAGCGCTTTTTGCACCGTGTTCACGTCGCTGGCGGAGGAGATGATGATCACGTCGGTCTTCTCGCCGAGCTCGCGCAGGCCGGGCAGCAGATCCAGCCCGTTCTCCTGCTGCATGTAGATATCCAACAGCACCAAATCGATGCTGATGCCGGCATCGGCCAGCAGCGCGCGCGCCTGGCTAAGAGTGGCGACCGTCGCCTGGCAGTGAAAACCGCCGACCTGGCTCAGGTAGTATTTGTTCAGCTCCGCCACCATCGGGTCGTCGTCGACAATCAGTACGTTAATCATGGGTTCTGCTCTTGGCCTGATAGGGAAGGTGCACGAAAAATTGGGTCAGCTCGCCCGGTTCGGACTCGAAATCGATGCTGCCGCCCAGTTTCTCCAGATGGCTGCGGATCAGCGCCAGGCCGATGCCACGTCCGGTTCCCTTGGTGGAAAATCCGTGTTCGAAGATGCGCGCGCCGATCGCCGGATCGATGCCGGGGCCATCGTCGCTGACGATACAGTGTAATTGATCGTCGTGATGATGGAAGCTCAGGCCGATCTCGTGGCCCTCAACGCCGTCGATGGCGTCGATGGCGTTTTCGATCAGGTTGCCGAGCACGCTGATCAGCACGTGCGTGGTTTCCGCATCGTCGGTTTCCGGCAGCAGGCTGGTTTCCTCGATGGTCAGCTCGATGCCGGCCTCGTGGGCGCGGCTGATCTTGCCGATGAAGAAGCCCGCCACTTCCGGCGAGTGGATCTTGCGCAGCAGTGCGCCGATCTCTTCCTGATAATTGCTGGCGGTGTTGATGATGTAGCTTTCCAACTGCTGATAGGCCTTCATGTGCAGCATGCCGAGTATCACATGCAGCTTGTTCATAAACTCGTGCGATTGTACCCGCAGCGCGTCGGCATAGTGCGCCATGCCGCTCAGGCGCTGCAGCAGGCGGCTGACCTCGGTTTTGTCGCGGAAGGTGGCAATGGCGCCGGTCACCTGGCCGTTGACGATCACCGGCACGGTATTGGTCAGCAGTTCGCTGCCGTTGAAGCCGATCTGCCGATCGCGCAGCGGCTTGCCGTCGGCCAGCACCTCCGCCAGATGCAGCTGCGCCGGCCAATGCTTGCTGGCGGCGTCCAGCAACAGATTTTCCACCGGGCCGCTTTGGCGCAGCAGGCGCTTGGCTTCGTCGTTGACGATGGTGATGCGGGATTCAGTATCGACCGCGATCACGCCTTCTTTAATCGACTGCAGCATGGCGTTGCGCTGTTCGAACAGGTTGGAGATTTCGTAAGGCTCGAAACCCAGCATGATGCGCTTGAGCGCGGAGACCAGGAAGAAGGTGCCCAGGCTGCCGACCAGGGCGGCGAAGGCGATGGTCCAATAGATGATCCAGCGGCTCTCCGCCACCACCCGCTGCACGGTGTCCAGCGCGATGCCGAGCGCCACCACGCCGATTTGTTGTTTCTGCGCGTCATACACCGGCACGAACACCCGCAGCGCCGGGGCCAGCGTGCCGCGGTTGATGGCACTGTTGACGTTGCCTTGCAGCGCGGGCGCCAGATCGTCGCCGATAAAATGCTTGCCGATCAGCCAGGGTTTGGGGTGCGAATAGCGGATACCCTGCATATCTACCACCACCACGAACAGCAGCTCGTTTTGATGGCGCACCTGCTCGGCGAAGCGCTGAATGGCGCCGCTTTGCTCGCGCCGCTGCAGGCCGTCAACTACGGTGCTGGAGAGCGCCAGCGTATTGGCGACGGCGATGGCTTTCTGCTGCAGCTGATCTTGCCCCTCGCGGCTCATCTGCACGAAAAACAGCGCGAACACCACCAGCAGCACCGAAGCGATGATGGCGGACACCATCAGCGTGATGGAGGTGCTCAGCTTGAGCGGCACCCGTTGTTTTGGCATGGCGGTTCTCCGAATGGCGATATCACGGCGTATTCTAGCGAGGAATGAGGCAAGCTGCAGTTACCGGCAGCAGGTTATAGCATGCTGCCGGGGAGCGGGGGGCTTATTTTAGTTACAAAAGCGGGTCACTGCTGGTGGTAGATCTCCAGCGCCTGTTGGCCGCTGGCGCCCTGATGGATGATTGCCATCAACGCGCGCACCACCTGCGACGGATTGCTGTGTTGATAGACGTTGCGGCCGTAAACCATGCCGGAGGCACCCTGGGCCATCAGCGCGGCGGATTTCTCCAGCACCGGCCCCAGCTCCCCCTTGCCGCCGCCGCGCACCAGCGTCGGGCAGCGCGCCGCTTCCACCACGCGGTGAAAATCTTCCACCCGCTCGGTTGGATCGGCCTTGATGATGTCGGCACCCAGCTCGCGCGCCAGCCGCACCAGCGGCACGATCTTCTCCACGTCGCCGAGCGAGCCGTAGGCGGCGCCCTGGCCGGCCGGCGTCATCACCAGCGGTTCGATCATCAGCGGCATGGCGTAGCGATCGCAGGCGTGGCGCAGGCGGCCGATGTTCTCCACGCACTGGCGGAAAATGCCGGGCTCATCCGGGATCATATACAGATTGACCACCACCGCGGCGGCGTCCATTTGCAGCGCCGCCAGGATTGGCGCCTCCGGGTTGTGCAGCACCGCCCACATCTCGCGGTGGCGGGCGGCGTTATAGGCGTTGCCGACGTCGGTGCGCATCACCAGCGCCGGTTTTTCGCGCTGCGGCGCGCGCTGCAGCAGATCCGCCTGGCCGTAGTTGACCTGAATGGCGTCGGGGCGCGCGGCGATCAGGTTGCCCATCACCCGTTCGATATCTTCCAGGCCGATCAAGAAATCCGGTTCGTTGGCGATGCCGTGATCGATCGCCACGTCCAGGCACTTGCCGTTGTTGAACAGGCGGTTCATCCGCACCTTGCTGCTGAGCTGCATGTCAGGTCCTCCTGAGATAGGGATATGTCCATTATTGCCGAGTAAGGATGGTCGGGAAACGCGGAAACCGCAAACTGCGCGGCCGCTCGCAGTTTTTGCCGGCGCACGAAAGGGGAACGCTCGCCAGCGGCTTGCACTTCATTTGTTAGATCCGTGTCATGTTTTTGTTAATAAGCCATTCCAAAATGCATGTTTCGCTTGTTTGGGTTAAAAAGTTTCAATAACCTCAATTATGAAATAAACATTTAAAAAAGCGGTAAAGACGCCGTTTGTTGTGCCAGGGGTTTATTTCAATTGGTTGTTTTTAATCTGTTTTGAGACATCGATCACCATTTTTACAACGGCCTTGATACGGCGATAACGCGGTAAATTCGCCGTATCAAAGGGATAACACCGACCGTATTGTTGTTTGAATGTAAAAAATATTTTTCATTAGCTGTCAACCAACAGACCTCTTCATTCTAACGATTAAAGGGTAACGAACATGAAGCTGAAGAAACTGATCGCCGCCTCGGTACTGATGTGCATGCTGCCGGCCAGCGTGCTGGCGAAAGACATCAAGATCGGCGTTTCCATGGCTTACTTCGATGACAACTTCCTCACCATTCTGCGCCAGTCGATGCAAAACAAAATGAAGGCCGACGGCAACGTCAGCGGCCAGTTCGAAGACGCCAAGGGCGATATCGCGCAGCAAATTCAACAAATCGAAAACTTCGTCAGCCAGGGCGTCGACGCCATCATCCTCAACCCGGTGGATACCCAGGGCGTCAAGCCGATGATCAAGCTGGCCGAGAAGGCCAAGATCCCGCTGGTGTTCGTCAACCGCAAGCCGGAAGTGGCGCTGCCGGCCGGCATGGCCTACGTCGGCTCCGACTCCAAGCTGGCCGGCAAGCTG
This sequence comes from Serratia sarumanii, assembly GCF_029962605.1. NCBI lineage: Bacteria > Pseudomonadati > Pseudomonadota > Gammaproteobacteria > Enterobacterales > Yersiniaceae > Serratia > Serratia sarumanii. Next base: position 1,975,728 of record NZ_CP124750.1, read on the forward strand.
CAGATGGAGGAACTGGCCAAGCTGATGAACGGCAAGGGCAACGTGATGATCCTGATGGGCGAGCTGTCGAGCGAAGCCACGCGCGACCGCACCCGCGGCGTGGAAGAGGTGGCGGCCAACTACCCCGGCATCAAGATTATCGATAAGCAAACCGCCAAATTCTTCCGCAAAGAGGCGGTAGACGTCACCACCGACTGGATTTTGTCCGGCCAGCAGATCGACGCCATCGCCTCCAACAACGACGAAATGGCCATCGGCGCTATTTTGGCGCTGAAGCAAGCCAAGAAATCCGGCGTGCTGGTGGCCGGCGTTGACGGCACGCCGGACGCGCTGGAGTTCATCAAGAAGGGCGATCTGGCGCTGAGCGTGTTCCAGGACGCCAAAGGCCAGGGCGAAGGCGCGGTGCAGACCGCCGTTCAACTGGTGAAAGGCGAGAAAGTGGAGAGCAACGTGCTGATCCCTTACCAGCTGATCACCCAGGCCAATTACCAGCAATTCGCCGATAAAAACAAGAAATAAGCCTTGAAGCCCGCCGCGGGCGCCGGTGTGGGGCGAGCGCGGCGGAAAACGTGGGTCAGTGCGGAGGTAAGCGGTATGTACCCTTATGTTCTTGAGGCCGAAGGCATCAGCAAGCAGTTCCCCGGCGTCAAAGCGCTGGATAAGGTCTCGATTAAAATCAAACCCGGCAGCGTGCACGCGCTGATGGGGGAAAACGGCGCGGGCAAATCGACGCTGATGAAATGCCTGATCGGCATCTACCACCCGGACGAAGGCTCGATAAAAATCAAAGGCCGGCCGGTCACCTTCAGCGACACGCTGCAGGCGCTGCATTCGGGCATTTCCATGATCCACCAGGAGCTGAACCTGGTGCCTTACATGACGGTGGCGGAAAACATCTGGCTGGGGCGCGAGCCGGCGCGGCTGGGGTTCGTCAACCACGAACAGCTGAACGAACAAACCCGCGAGCTGCTGGCGCGGCTGAACATCAAACTGCAGCCGGACACGCTGGTGGGCGAGCTGAGCATCGCCAATCAGCAGATGGTGGAGATCGCCAAGGCGGTGTCCTACAACGCCGACGTGCTGATCATGGACGAACCGACCTCGGCGCTGACCGAAGGCGAAGTGGTGCACCTGTTCGCCATCATTCGCGAACTGCGCGAGCAGGGCAAAGGCATCATCTATATCAGCCACAAGATGGACGAGATCTTCGCCATTACCGACGAAGTTAGCATCTTCCGCGACGGCACCTTCATCGCCTGCGACAAAACCGAAAACCTGACCAAACAGTCGCTGATCACCATGATGGTGGGGCGCGAACTGACGCAGATATTCCCCAAATTCAACAACAATATCGGCGAGGAAGTGCTGCGGGTGGCGGGGCTGCGCCGCAGCGGCTGGTTCCATGACGTGTCGTTCAGCGTCAAGCGCGGCGAGATCCTTGGCGTCGCCGGGCTGGTGGGCGCCGGGCGCAGCGAAGTGATGGAAAGCCTGTTCGGCATGCACCCGGCGGACGGCGGCGAGATCTTTATCGAAGGCCAGGCGGTGAAGGTGGATTCCCCGGCGAAGGCGATCGAGAGCGGGCTGGCGTTCCTCACCGAAGACCGCAAGAAATCCGGCCTGTTTCTGGTGCTGTCGGTGGTTGAGAACATGAGCATCGTCAACCTGTCGGAATACATCGGCAAGAACGGTTTCGTCAGCCACGTGCAGATGGCCAAAGACTGCATGGAGCAGATTAAAAAGCTCAACATCAAAACGCCGACCATGGATCAGATCATCAATAACCTCAGCGGCGGCAACCAGCAGAAGGTGCTGATCGCGCGCTGGCTGCTGGCGCAGCCGAAAATCCTGATCCTCGACGAACCGACGCGCGGCATCGACGTGGGGGCGAAAGCGGAAATCTACCGCCTGATCAGCGAGCTGGCCAACCGCGGCGTCGCCATCATTCTGGTCTCCTCCGAGCTGCCGGAGATCCTCGGCATGAGCGACCGGGTAATGGTGATGCACGGCGGCCGCATCACCGGCATTTTGGACAAAGACGACGCGGACCAGGAGAAGATCCTGGCGCTGGCCTCAGAATAACGAAGGGTGAACATCATGAGTAACGTAAAGATTGAGAAGCCGCTCTCCGCCGATTCAACGGGCAAGGGAACGCTGTTCTCCGGGCTGAGCGGCAAAATGCCGAAGGATACCGGCATCTTCATCGTGATGATCGGCATCGCGCTGATCTTCGAAATCCTCGGCTGGTACATGCGCGATCAGTCGTTCCTGCTGAATCCGAACCGCCTGCTGCTGATCGTGCTGCAGGTGGCGATCATCGGCATCATCGCGGTGGGCGTCACCCAGGTGATCATAACCACCGGCATCGATCTCTCCTCCGGCTCGCTGATTGCGCTGACCGCAGTGGTGGCGGCCAGCCTGGCGCAGACCTCGGACAGCATCTCGCCGATGTATCCGGGGCTGCTCGATCTGCCGGCGGCGATCCCGATCGGCGCGGGGATCGGGGTGGGCATCGTCTGCGGCTTTATCAACGGCTTCCTGATCACCCGCACCGGCATTCCGCCGTTCATCGCCACGCTGGGGATGATGGTGTCGGCGCGCGGCCTGGCGCAGTACTACACCAAGGGCAACCCGGTCAGCTTCCTGTCGGACGGCTTCACGTCAATCGGCCAGGGGGCGATGCCGGTGATCATCTTCCTGGTGATTGCGGTGATCTTCCATATTGCGCTCAAGCACACCCGCTACGGCAAATACATCTACGCCATAGGCGGCAACATGACCTCGGCGCGGGTCTCCGGCATCAACGTCAACAAGTACCTGGTGACTGTTTACACCATCGCCGGCGGCCTGGCGGGGTTGGCGGGTGTGGTGCTGGCGGCGCGCGTCAGCAGCGGCCAGTCGAGCATGGGGATGTCGTATGAGCTGGACGCCATCGCCGCGGCGGTGATCGGCGGCAGCAGCCTGATGGGCGGCGTCGGGCGCATCACCGGCACGCTGATCGGCGCGGTGATCCTGGGCCTGATCAAAAGCGGCTTCACCTTTATCGGCGTCGACTCTTACATTCAGGACATCATCAAGGGCGTGATTATCGTCGCCGCCGTGTCGATCGACATGCGGCGCAACCGTAAAAAACACTGATTGCCGTGAATTGCCGCCGGCGTCAGGGTTGGCCGGCGGCGTTTTTTTTACCTGGGGGGCACATCATGAACTACCTGAAAGGGCTGTGGCTGGCGGTGGCGCTGTGCGCGTCTACCCCGGCATGGGCGCAAACCATCGGCGTGTCGATGGCCTATTTCGACCAGAATTTCCTCACCATCATCCGCCAGGCGATCGACAAGGAGGCCAAGGCGCGCGGCATCACCGTGCAGTTCGAGGACGCGCGCGGCGACGTCGGCCGCCAGACCGATCAGGTGCAGAGCTTTATCAGCGCCGGGGTGGACGCGATTATCGTCGATCCGGTCAACTCGGCCAGCACGCCGGTGATGACCAAAATGGTGCAGGCCGCCGGCGTGCCGCTGGTGTACGTGAACCGCACGCCGGGCGATGCCAAACTGCCGCAGGGCGTGGTGTTCGTCGGCTCCGACGAGCGGGAATCCGGCACGCTGCAGATGGAAGAGCTGGCGCGGCTGGCCGGCTATCAGGGCAACGTGGCGGTGATGATCGGCAACCTGACCGACGCCGGCGCGCTGCAGCGCACCAAAGACGTGGAGCAGGTGGTGAGCAAGTACCCGAAAATGAAGGTGGTGCAGAAGCAGAGCGCCAACTATTCACGCAGTGAAGGTATGGATCTGATGATGAACTGGCTAACCAACGGTGAAGCGATCGACATCGTCGCCGCCAACAACGACGAAATGGCGATCGGCGCAATCATGGCGCTGCAGCAGGCGGGCAAGGCGGACAGGAAAGTGCTGATCGGCGGCATCGACGCCACGCCGGACGGCCTCAAGGCGCTGGCCTCCGGCAAGATGCAGGTCACTGTGTTCCAGGACGCGGTCGGCCAGGGCAAAGCCTCGGTCGATGTGGCGCAGCGCATGATCAACGGGGAAAAACTCGAACCGTATTACTGGATCCCGTTCGAGCTGGTGACGCCGGCCACGATGCAGAAGTATGCGGCCAGGCCGTGAGTTAACCGTCAGATTCGCGTTGCCGGGGCGCTGCTTGCAGCGCCTTTTTTATTGGCGTCAGTTACATGTCCGCTTGCGGCCAGCGCGGCGCCGGATCTTGCCTCACACTGAGGATCTTTAAACCGTGTGAGGATGAGCGATGAATGCATTAAACGGCAAGGTGGCGGTGATCGGCGGCGCCAGTTCGGGGATCGGCAAAGCGGCGGCGCTGCTGTTCGCCCGCCAGGGGGCTGCGCTGGTGTTGGGCGCGCGGCGCGAGCCGCTGTTGGCGGAGCTGGTGGAGGACATTCGGCGCGAGGGCGGCCGGGCGCTTGCGGTGGCGGGCGACGTGCGTGACGAAGCCTTCGCCGAACGGCTGACGGCGACGGCGGTCGACGAATTCGGCGGGCTGGATATCGCCTTCAACAACGCCGGCACCTTGGGGGCGCTGGGGCCGTCGCTGGCGTTGAGTGCCTCAGAGTGGCGCGAGGTGCTGGAAACCAACCTGTCCAGCGCCTACTACGGCGCCAAATATCAAATCCCCGCCATGCTGGCGCGCGGCGCGGGCTCGGTGATTTTCACCTCCACCTTCGTCGGCCACACCGCAGCGTTTCCCGGTACGGCGGCCTATGCGGCCGGCAAGTCGGGGCTGATCGGCCTGACGCAGGCGCTGGCGGTGGAATTCGGAGGACGCGGCATTCGGGTGAACGCGCTGCTGCCGGGCGGCACCGATACGGCAATGGGGCGGCAGATGAGCCATACCCCGGAGGCATTGGCGCAGGTGGCCGAACTGCACGCGCTGAAGCGGTTGGCGATGCCGGAGGAGATCGCGCAGGCGGCGCTGTATCTGGCGTCTGACGCTGCTTCATTCGTCACCGGCACCGCGATGCTGGTGGACGGCGGCGCGTCCATCCAGCGCGGCTGAGGCCACGGGCGCCGTGGCTTCAACGGGCGTCAGAAAGCGGACAGGTGGCGGCGCACGATCTCGCGGCCGATCTCCAGCGAGGCGGTCGCCGCCGGAGAGGGGGCATTGCATACGTGCAGCGAGCGTTGGCCCTGCACGAAGTGGAAGTCGTCCACCAGCTTGCCGTCGGCGGTCAGCGCCTGGGCGCGCACGCCGGCCGGGCCGGGGCGAATATCCTGCTCCTGCAGCGCCGGGATCAGCCGACGGGCGTTCTCGGCAAAGCGGCGGCGCGACAGCGAACGGCGCATTTCCGCCAGCCCTTCGCCGAGGTAGTTGCCGGCGATTTTCCAAAAACCGCGATAGCCGAGCACCTCGCTCAGATCGCGCAGGCTGAAGTCGCATTTGCGGTAGCCTTCGCGTTTGAAGGCCAGCACCGCATTGGGGCCGACGTCGCGCTTGCCGTTATACATACGGGTAAAATGCACGCCGAGGAAAGGGAAATCCGGGTTGGGCACCGGGTAGATCAGATGGTTGACCAGGTGGTTTTTCGCGTCGTCCAGCACATAGTATTCACCGCGGAACGGCACGATCTTCATGCCTGTTTCGTAACCGGCCAGTTTGGCGATACGATCGCTGAACAGCCCCGCGCAGTTGATCAGCAGTTTTCCCTCGAAGGTGTCGCCGGCGGCGGTGACGGTGACGCCGCCGGCGTGTTCGCGGATGGCCTCAACCTGATGGCCGTAGGCAATCTCGCCGCCGCGCCGCACGATGATCTCCGCCAGCTTGGCGGCCACCTCCGCGTAGTTGACGATACCGGCGTCGGGCACCAGCAGCGCTTCAAGGCCATTGACGTGCGGTTCGCGCTCCCGCAGCTGCGCCTGCGACAGCCGGGTGACCTGCAGGCCGTTTTGCAGGCCGCGCTGATAGATGTTCTCCAGCCGATCCAGTTCGTTTAGCTGGGTGGCGACAATCACCTTGCCGCATTGGTCGTGATACAGGTCGTGTTCGCGGCAGAAGGCGAACATGCTACGGTTGCCCTGTTTTGCCAACTGCGCTTTCAGGCTGCCGGGCGTGTAGTAGATGCCGGAATGCACCACGTTGCTGTTGTGGCCGCTTTGGTGCGCCGCCGGGCCGCGCTCTTTTTCCAGGATCAGAATGCGCCGCTGCGGATCCGCTTCCTGCAGCGCATTCACCACGCCGAGCCCCACCAGGCCGGCACCGATAACGATCGCGTCGTACATCACGGCTCTTGCTCCTCGTTTTCCAGGCGGCGTAATTTGCCGCGTACGTTGTTCAGATGGCTTTGCATGGCGGCGGTGGCCGCCGCCGCATCGCCGTCGCGAATGGCGATAAACACCTGCTCATGTTCGTCGATCACCCGCTGGCGCTCGGCCTGCCGCCCTAGGTTTTTGCTGAGCGAGTACACCAGCACCCCCAGATACAGCTCGTGCATGTTATCGAGGATCTGCACGAAAAACGGGTTATGCGAAGCCTGCATGATGGCGCGATGGAACAGGTAGTCTTGCCGATAGCCGATCTGGCCGTCGTTCAGCGTACAGTCACGAAAGGCGAGGTGCGCCTGTTCGATCGCCTGCAACTCCTGTTCGGTGCGGCGCTCGGCGGCCATGCGCGCCGCCTGCTGTTCCATGACTTCGCGCATTTCCAGCAGCGCTTCCACCTCGCAGCGGTCGGCTACCTCCATCACCAGCGGTTCGTATTTGCTCAGCAGCGAATGCTGTTCCACCCGGTGGCCGCCGCCCTGGCGTGAGGAGATGATGCCGCTGACCTCCAGCACGCCGAGCGCCTCGCGCACCGGCACCCGGCTGACGCCGAACGCGTCCGCCAACACGTTTTCCGACGGCAGCTTCTCGCCGACCGGAAAGGTGCCGTCGTTGATGCCGGCTTTCAGCTGCGCCAGCACCTGATGAGAGGCTTTCTGGCGCGTGACCTTGCGGATCATGACGCGCCTCCCGGCAGCGCGGCGCGCTGTTTATAGCGCAGCAGGTGCATGGCGGCGGCGGCGGCGATCAGGGCCGCGCCGCCCAGATCGGTCATCAGGCCCGGTTTGATCAGTAAAATCGCCGCCGCGGTAAACAGCACCCGCTCCAGCCAGTGGGTCTTCATCAGCCAGAAATTGGCGCTGGCGATCGACAGGGCGTAGATCCCCACCAGCGCGCTGATCACCATATGCAGCACCGACAGCGGGTTGAGATCGTCGCCCTGCATCAACAGCATCGGGTTGTAGACCAGAATGAACGGGATGATAAAACCCGGCAGCGCCAGGCGCACCGCGTCCCACGAAGTTTGCATCGGATCGGCGCGGGCGATGCTGGCGGCGGTGTAGCTGGCCAGCGCCACCGGCGGCGTGATGTTGGACAACGCGCCGAACCAGAACACGAAGAAATGCGCCGCCAGCGGCAGCACGCCGGCTTTGATCAGGATCGGCGACACGGTCACAGCCACCACGATGTAGAGCGCGGTGGAGGGTAGCCCCATGCTGAGCACGATGCACACCAGCATCACCACCAGCAGGATCATCCACAGGGTGTTGTCGGTCATGGCGACGATGTTGAACGCCAGCGTGGAGCCGATGCCGGTCATGGTCACCACGCAGATGATCACGCCGATGGCGGCGCAGGCGATGGTGACCTGGATCGAGCCGCGCGCCGCGTCGTTCAAGGCCAGCGCGATTTTTTTCGGCGTCATGCGCACCGAACTGTCGGGGGTGAGCCAGCTGGCGACGATGATAGAAATGATGCCGAGGAAGCCGGCATAGATTGGCGTTTTGCCCAGCAGCAGCGTGCCGATGACGATGACGAGCGGCAGCAGCAGCAGCCCGCGCGCCTTCAGCACCGCGCGCACCTGAGGGATGTTCTCCTTGTTGATGCCCTTCAGGCCCTGTTTCTTGGCCTCCAGGTCGATAGCCATGATCAGCGCGGCGTAATAGAGCAGCGCCGGCACGATGGCGGCGATGACGATGGTGGTGTATGAGATGCCGAGGAAGCCGGCCATGATAAACGCCGCCGCGCCCATGATGGGGGGCATGATCATGCCGCCGGTGGAGGCGGTGGCTTCCACGGCGCCGGCGAAGCGGGACGACAGCCCGATGCTTTTCATCAGCGGAATGGTGAAGGTGCCGGTGGTGGCGACGTTGGCCACCGCGCTGCCGCTCAATGAGCCGGTCAGTGCCGACGAGATCACCGCCACCTGGGCCGGGCCGCCGCGGCGGCGTCCGGCGGCGGCCAGCGCCAGATCGTTGAACAGCGCGGTTGCGCCGCTGACGCTGAGAAAGGCGCCAAACAGAATAAACACCACGATGGCGGTAGAGGCGGTGGACAGGGTGATGCCGAAAATCCCCTCGCTGGTCATGAACAGCCGATACAGCAGGCGTTCCACCGAGAAGCCCCCGTGGCCGAAAATGCCCATGAAGTACTGCCCGAACAGCGCATAGAGGATGGCGAAAGTCGCCAGGCCGGGGATGAAATAGCCGGTGGTGCGCCGCGCGGCTTCGAACAGCACGCCGATACCGATCGCCGCCATCACATAGTCGGTGGCGTTGGGGATGCTCTTGCGCACCACGTGCAGATCGACGTAGTTAACGTAGAAATAGCCGTAGCTGACCAGCGTCAGGATGATGAACAGATAGTCCCAGCGGTTGAAACTGCGGGTGGCGTGCCGGGCCGAGAAGGGGAACAGGATAAAGCCCAGGATCAGAATGCCGCTCAGGAACGTGGTGTTGCGGTAGAACTCCTGCGTGTTGGACAGCGCGTTGGCGTAGATGGCATAGGCGGAAATGGCGATCGCCAGGACGGTTGCCAGCTGCAAATAGATGCCGCTCAGCGGCCGGTTGCCGGCGCCGGCTTCCTTGTCCAGATCGACGGCGGGCTGCGGTGAAGAAGGGTGAGTGCTCATACGTCCTCCTGGATTAAGGGTTGGCGGCCAGCGCGGCGGCTTCCGGCGGGATCAGATAATCGGGTATCTCGACGCCGGCTTCGCGGTAGTAGCGATAGGCGCCGAGGTGCAGCGGCACGGAAACGCCTTTCAGCGCATTCTCCAGCGAGATGTATTTGGCCGAGCTGTGCACCTGGTGCACTTCCGGCAGGTTCTCGAACATCGTTTTGGTCAGGTCGTACACCAGCTTTTCATCGAGCCGGCTGAGGGCCACCAGAATATTGGGCTGCGCGATGGTGGCGATCGCCTTGGGCTGGCGCGGGTAGGTCTCCGCCTTGATGTCGAAGCGGAACCAGGAATTGGCGATAGCGTTGATGCTGGCCAGCTGTTCGTCGGTGACTTCCAGGATGCGTGCCGGCACGCCGCTGGCATACATGTCGGTGACGGCGGCGGCCGGCACCCCGGCGGGCAGGGCGCCGCCGTCCAGGCGCCCGTCGCGCATTGCGGAAACCGTATCGCCGTAGCCGAGGTATTCCGCCGACAGCGACTTTTTGGTCAGGGTAACGCCCTGCAGGATGATCATCGTCGACTGTTCGGTGCCGCTGGCCTGCGGCCCGACGGAAAAGCGCGTGCCGGCGATATCGTTCAGCGTGCCGTCTTTCACCCGGCTTTCCAGCATCACGAAGTGTTCGACGTTGGGCCACAGCATGGAGATGGAGCGCAGATCGCCGTAGGCGCGGCCGTCGAAGTTGCGCACGCCCTGATAGGCTTCGACGGCGATCAGGCTCTGCAAAATCGCCAGCTGCGCCTCGTCTTTTTGCAGCAGGTCGATATTCTCGATCGAACCGGCGGAGGATTGGCCGGTGACCTGTATCCCCTGGCGTTTCAGCCGGTTGCTCCAGACGTTGGCCAACCCGACGCCCATCGGGTAGTAGGTGCCGCCGGTGGAGGCGGTGGCGACGGAGAGGAAGGTTTTATCGGCGTTTTCCGCTTTACCGGCGATGGCCAGCAACGCGGCGCCGACCACGGCGCAGGTAACAAGCAACGCTTTGATTTTTCTATTTTTCATTATTTTCCCCAGCGGTTTTTTGAAACAAATAGAAAACATTTACGCAAACTTGTATACAACATGGCAGCTTTATTCACCTAAAGCGCCGTGCTTGATTTGTGATCTGAGTGGGCGAAAATTGAACGGTGCGGCGGAGGGCGGAAATGAAAAACCCGTGGCGGGCGCCACGGGCATGCGGGGGAGGGTTACCAGCCTTTGACGGCGTCGCCCTTGTAGATATCGGCGGCGCTGGCTGCCACTTCATCGGTCTGATAGGCCTTGACCAGATCCTTCACTTTCTCGCTGTCTTTGTTGTCGATGCGGCTGGCGAAGATGTTGACGTACGGCGAGTTTTTGTCTTCGACAAACAGCCCGTCCTTGGCCGGCGACAGGCCGATCTGGCTGGAATAGTTGGTGTTGATGATCGCCAGCGTCACTTTCTGATCGTCCAGCGCGCGCGGCAGCTGCGGCGCTTCAATCTCGACGATCTTCAGCTTTTTCGGGTTGCCGACGATGTCCAGCGCGGTCGGCAGCAGACCGACGCCGTCTTTCAGAGTGATCAGCCCCTGTTTTTGCAATAGCAGCAGCGAGCGGCCCAGGTTGGTCGGATCGTTCGGCACCGCCACCTGCGCGCCGTCCGGCAGCTGGCTGAGTGCGGTTATCTTCTTCGAATAGCCGGCGATCGGGTAGACGAAGGTGTTGCCCACCGCGGCCAGCTTGTAGCCGCGCTCCTGCATCTGCTTGTCGAGATACGGCTTGTGCTGGAAGGCGTTGACGTCCAGATCGCCGTTATTCAGCGCTTCGTTCGGCAGCACGTAGTCGTTGAAAGTCACCACCTCCACGTCCAGATCGTATTTCTGCTTGGCGACCTTTTGCACCACCGCCCACAGCGACTGATCGATGCCGGCGCTGATGCCGACCTTGATGTGGTGATCGTCCTGTGCGGTCGGGCCACAGGCGGTCAGCAGCAGCGTGCCGGCGGCGGCCAGCGCCAGGGTGAGGTTTTTCAGCGTAAATGTCATTTTCCCAGGGTCCTTGTCAACATTGCCTGCTAATTTGGGCGGGCAGAATAGTGGCAGTGACTGTAGGTGAGCGTCGAGATAAAACAAAATACTGATTCACTATGACTCATAGCAATTAGCTATGAGCGGCCGCCGCCCGGCGCGGTGCGGATTGTTTTGACGGCGAATCGGCGGGCTTATTATGATAGCCGTTGGCCCGCGAGGGCAGACTGGGTACTGAAACGAAGGAAAAAACAATGCGATTGAACACTTGGAGCAAGGCGCTGCTGCCGCTGGTGGTGTTGGCCTGCGTCTCGGCGACTCAGGTTCGGGCGGCGGAGAGCGATACCGGGCCGATCCCCAAACAGCTGCTGGGCAACTGGCGCGTCAGTAAAATTGTGCCGACTCAGACCACCGGCTGCTGGGATCAACAGCAGGCGCAGAGTCTGATCGGCGGTAAAATCAGCTATAAGGCGGATGCGTTCAGCTGGAACGGCACGGCGCTGAAAAGCGAAGGCGCCACCGTCAGCACCGTAGAAGCGCAGGAGTTCGTCGAGGACAATTCCGGCAGCAGTTCCTACATCGATTTCCCGATGCTGGGCATCAGCACGCCGTCGGTCGAGCGCGTGGCCATTCAGCACGCGGATACCGTCATCAAAGGCATCACCGATCAGGGCACCGATGGGGTGCCCGGCGATAACGTGCTGGTGAAAGACGCCAACACGCTGATCCTGTCGCTGTGCAACGTCTGGTTTGAGGCGCAGCGCGAAAAGTAATCTCTCCCTTCCGCCCCGGCAACGGGGCTTCCCCGCCGTTATCTCTCCCGCCGCGCGCGCCGTTTCTGAACTAAAATTAACCATAACGATATGACTCTGACGTGATATCGGAGCCTCGGCTCTACCGAGTCCATGACAGGAGGCGCTATGTGTTACCACCATATTGTCATCGCCACCGATCTGAGCGATGACGGCAAACGATTGGTCGAAAAGGGGGCGCTGCTGGCGGAGGCGCTGAAGGCCAAACTCTCGCTGATCTATGTGGACGTCCACTATGACACCTACCACGCGGCAATCGGCTTTTCGGAGCACAGCTATGAGGGCGCGTCGTTCGAAGAGAAGATCCGCAAAGAGCTGGAGCCCACCACGCAAAACGTCAATTACCCGATCGCGGAAGTGATTATCGGGCGCGGCGGCTTTGTTGACGAACTGCGCACGGCAGTGGTGGACAAGAATATCGATCTGCTGGTGTTCGGCCATCACCACGATTTGTGGAGCAACCTGTTTTCTTCCACCCGCAACGCCATCAACCAGCTGAATATCGACGTGCTGGTGATCCCGATCCGCTCATAAACGCGGGCCACCGCCGGGCAACGATGGCGGTGGCCGCTGCGGCTTATTGCGTGAAGAAGTCGTTATACAGCATGTACAGGTGTGCCGCGCTCCAGGAGAAGTTCGGCGCGCCTTGTTGCTTGCCGGTGAGCGGGTTGTAGTTCTCGCGGATCGGCCCGTCGGCGACCAGGCCGTCGGCGTGGCGGAAGAAAGCCTGCGCCATCGCCACCGCATCGTCACGGTAGCCGTAGCGTTCCATGCCCTTGAGGCCGAAATACAACTGATCGACCCACACGCGGCCGCGCCAGTAGATGTCCGCGCCGAACGCCGGATTGGTCAGCGCCGCGGTGCCGAGCGGCACGTAGGTATTGAACTCGCGCGGATCCTTCATCACCCTGACCACCGCATCGGCGTGCGGCTGGCTGGCGGCACCGTTGAACAGCGGCGACCAGCCTTCCGGCCCTTTGCCGCGTTCGACGATCGGTTTGCCGGCGCAGCCGTTGGCCAATGGCCGCTTTTCGATGCGGATGTCATAGAAGAAACCGCTGTGCTTGTCGAACATGCAGGTGTTGATGTAGGCCGCCAGCCGGTCGGCTTTGGCGCGGAAGGCGGCGGCCTCGGCGCCGTGGCCGAGAATATCGGCCATCTCCGCCAGATAGCGGTTGTCGCTGTACATGTAGCTGGCCTGATCCACCGACTCCTGCAGCAGCGAGTAGCCGAGCAGCGTGCCGTCCGGCGCGCGGTTTTCGGCGAATTTCACCTGCCAGTCTTCGCGTTTGCCGCCCTGCGCCAGGTAGCGCGCCAATTGATCCGGATCGATAAAGCCGAATACCGCCGCATCGTCGCGGCCCGACTCCCAGGAGGCGGCGGTCTGCGCCGGGATCTCGATGCTGTCGTACTGCCCCTCGCGCACGATGCGATCGTAATTGTCGAGGCCGGCCAGCGTTTGCTCGCGCTGCCCGCGCTTGACGGTGAACAACATGCGTCCGTCGGGGGTATTGTGCGCTTTGTCGCGGGTGGCGCCGTACTCCGGTACGCCGTTGCCGTTGTGGTCACGGTTGCGCAGCCACCAGTCATGGTAGGCCACCAGCTTCGGGTACATCTCCGCCAGCCAGCCCTTATCGCCGGTGACGCGATACACCTCCATCACCGCCCAGGCCGCCAGGCTCGGCTTGGTGTTGCGCTCGTTCCAGTTACCGCCGTCGCCGCCGCGCTCCGGGCTGGGGTTGTAGGCGATAAGGTCGGGCAGGAAACCGGCGTCCCACGGGCGCAGGGCATCGCCCGGCCGGATCTGGAAGGCGAACACCGCGCGGATGTTGTCCTTGGCCACGTCCGGGTTGAAGTGCGCCATGGCGTAGGCCTGTTTCCAGGTGTCCCACGGCCAGGTCTGGTTGCCGGAGAACCAGCGTCCGGTCACCGACGGGGTGACCGAGTCGAACTTCATCGCCCCGGCGGCGCCGCGCCAGTTGCCGTTCAGCGTTTCCATCGCTTTGACCGCCACGCGGGTTTGTTCCGCCGTGGCGTGCGGGTTGCTGAGCCCTGTGGCGAGATAGCGTTCCCAACGCTGGGCCGACGCGGCCATATAGCGCTGCGGGTGAGCGAGGATGTCGGCGATGGCGCGTTGTTCGCGCCGCGCTTCTTCGGCGGTAAGCAGGTGCGAGTAGGTGGTGTACAGGGTGGTGGAGCCGGCGATGCGCGCCGTGGCGCGGAAGCGGTGGCCGTCGACCGTGGTGCGCTGCGGCAGCGATTTGTGGATCTGATACTCGGACTGGCCGGAGGTCATCAGCTGCGACGGCGCGCGCACCTTGCCGAAGGTGACGCGCAGGCCGTCAGCCGTCGGCACAATGCGGCGCGTGTAGTCCGGAAACGCCTGCTCGAGGGTCGCCGGCGGCTGTGGTTTTTGCTCTTTGGTCGCATAACGTTCCAGCAACTCACCGTCCCACACCAGCTCCAGCGGCGTGTCGGTCAGGATTTGGGTTTCCAGCAGCGAGGTGCGCGCGCCAGCGAAGCGCAGCGTCAGGTTGACGGTCACGCCCGGCGCGCTGAGCCGCTGCACCAGGGCGCCGGGCAGGCTGTAGGCCGTCATGGTGAAATGCACCGGTTTACCGTCTCGATAGACGCTGAGCCGATCGAAATTGTTGGCCATAAAGTTGATGTACTCTTCGGTCAGCAGCGCTGGGCCGGGGAAACCGCCCATGCCTTCCGGCCCGCTCGGCAACAGGTGGCCGTGCCAGGCGCCGAGATCGAAGAACGGATTGAAGCGCTGGTGATCGTCGAAATCATAATCGAGCATAAAGTGCGGCGCGCCGCGGCGGTCGATGACGTTTTTATAGCGCTCGGCCAACGGGGCGTCGGCGTCGGGCGTTTTCGGCGCACAGCCCGTCAGCGCCAATGCGAGGATGAGGGGGGTGGCCAGCGGGTTCAGGGGAGTCATGTTCATCGTAGGAGCCTCAACGGTTACCAATAGAAATATTGCATCAGAAACACCGAGTTGCTGGCGCCGGTGCTGTCGTTGCGCATGAAGAATTTACTGTCCAGCGCGGTGGCCAGCTTGCCGCCGGCGTATTCATACCAGACGCCGAACTGGGCGTATGAGGTGGCGGTATCCGCCGCATTATCAAACCGGTGGCGGGCGTAGCTGTAGGCGGTGGAGAGATACAGCCCTTTGGCGGTTTCCGTCATCGCACTGAGCATCAGGCCCGACTCGCTGCCGGGATGGCCGCCGCTGTCGCCTTTGCCGGTGTGGTGCCAGACGCGGCCGGCCAGGTGTTGGCCGCGCAGCCCCAGCAAAAACAGCTGCCCCAGGCCGTCGGTCACTTCCAGGCCGTTCAGCAGCGTCAGATTGTCCTGCAGGTCGTACTGGGTGTAGCCGTTGACCATCGCCCGGTAGGTATATTTGTCGGAATAGCGATCGTATTTACCGAAGTGCAGCAGCGCCTTGCTCTCGTTGATGCGGCTTTCCGGCGCCGCCGTCAGGCTGTAGCGAAAGCGCCCGGTCAGGTTTTGCAGCTTGGCGGCGTAGCTGAGATCGCGGGTGTTGGGGATCACGTAGCCGTACTCCGGCGTGAAGTCGCCCCACCATTGCAGGTCGTCGAGCGACGAATCGTTGCGCACGCTGAGCATCATCTCGGTGCCGTCGTCGGTGCGGTAACCGCCGTAAAAGCGGTTCAACCCACCCTCGAAGCCGCCCCAACCGTGGCCCGGCGTCCAGGCGTGGCCCTGGTTGTCCGCCTGCACGGTCCAGCCTTCGCCGTAAATCAGGCCGAACCAGTGGCCCCGTTTGATCTCCAGGCCGCCTTCGATATAGGTGCCGTCGCTGTATTGATGCTGATGTTCGCCGTTCAAATAGACGCTGCCGCCGATGCCGAGCTCGCCGTAAAAACGCAGGGCGGTCGCGGCGCTATCGGGTAGCGGCGGCGGCGGGAGCTGATTGCGCTCCGCCGGGGTCACCGGTTCCTGCGCCGCCCAGGCGGGCGCGTTAACGAGCAGCAACAAGGGCAACAGGGCGTGATGGCTTAGTGATTTCATGGGGCATAGGCCTGGTGTTGGGTGGATCGGAACGTCAGCCGAGCGGCGGCTCACGCGAGGTCGCTCCCGGCTCCCTGGGAGAAAAAACCGCCCCGGCGGGACGGTAAACGGCAGGTATATTAGTAAAATATTTAGTAAAAAATATGCTTTAATCAGTAAATCGTTAACTTGATCACAGCGGGTGAAATGGGTATCTTTCGCTGCAGGCGCCCGGCAACGGCTGGCATGAGCGTGTTCTGGCCTGGTCTGGGAAGGAGAGGAGGCGGGCGACGCTGTACGCCGCGGCGCTATCCGATTAAGCTACCGTTTTTCGTCTGTGCATTGGGACTCTATGGCCACACTGAAGGAAATTGCTGAAGCCGCTAATGTGTCCGTCGCCACCGTTTCGCGCGTGTTGAATGACGACCCCACCCTGAGCGTGAAGGCGCAAACCCGCCAGAAGATCCTGGAAGCGGCGGAACGCCTCGAATACAAGATCGCACCTTCCAAACGGCAAAGCGGGCAACGCCTGCATTTCGCCGCGCTGTTCACCTATACGCAGGGCGTGGAGATCAACGATCCCTATTACCTGGCGATGCGCTACGGCATCGAGACGCAGTGCGAAAAGCTGGGCGTGGCGCTGAGCGCCGGTTACGACTTCAACGGCGACAAGGCGCTGCCGGCGGCCGACGGCCTGCTGGTGATCGGCCGGCCACAGCCCGCGCTGTATGAGCAGCTCAGGCAGCAGGAAACGCCGGTGGTGTTCATCGACGGCGTGGTGGAGGATGAGCGGTTTGACTGCGTCAATGTCGACCTGTACAAGATCAGCCGCAAGGTGATCGACTACTTCATCGGCCGCGGCTATCAGCGCATCGGCTTTATCGGCGGGCGCGACCATCCGGCCGGCATCGACCAGCGCGAGCAGGCATTCGTCGAGTATGGCCGGCAGCAAAATGTGGTGCGAGCGCAGGACATTTACCACGGCGATTTCAGCAGCCAGTCGGGCTACCAGTGCGCGAAAGCGATGTTGCAGAGCCAGAATGGCTATCCGCCGGCGCTGCTGGTGGCGACCGATTCGATCGCCATCGGCGTGCTGCGCGCGCTGCACGAACACGGCATTCAGGTGCCGGGGCAGATCGCGCTGATCAGCGTCAACGATATTCCCACCGCCCGCTTTATTTTCCCCGCCTTGTCCACGGTGCGCATCCCTTCGGAAACCATGGGCGCACAGGCCGTCAACCTGCTGGCGGAGCGGCTGCGCGATGAGCGCGCCGTCCCGCTGTCGATCTTCGTTCCCAGCTCGCTGCAGCTGCGCGACACCACCGTCGCCTGACCGGCCCCCGCCTCGGCGGGGGCGTTGGCGCTCAAAATTAACGTCATGATAAAAAAAGGCCTTTGAGATTTATTGTGATCCTGTCGTCATTTGGTAAATATCAACTGTAGTTTTTACTAAATATTTACTATCGTTTCCGCATTGCACAGGTGTCGGGAGACGTGACGTGAATAATTGGGAAAACATTGAAAAACAGTCGGAGCACCGGTTGGCGCCGCGCGCGAGCTTCTTCAGCTACGCGGACGCCGGGCAGGCGCTGAGCTTCGATCGCAACGCCAGCCGGCGTTTCCAACTGCTGAGCGGCCGCTGGCGCTTTCGCTTCTTCGAGCACCCGGCGCAGGTGCCGGCGGCATTTTACCGAGAGCCGATGAACGACTGGGGCGATATGGCGGTGCCGGGCATGTGGCAGTTGGAAGGGCACGGCCACCTGCAGTACACCGATGAGGGCTTCCCGTTCCCGATCGACGTGCCTTACGTGCCGACCAATAACCCCACCGGCGCCTATCAACGCCACTTTACGCTCGACGCCGGCTGGCAAGATCAGCAAGTGCTGATCAAATTCGACGGCGTGGAAACCTACTTCGAGGTGTACGTCAACGGCGACTATGTCGGCTTCAGCAAGGGCAGCCGGCTGTGCGCCGAGTTCGACATCAGCCCCTATGTGCGGCAGGGCGAGAATCTGCTGTCGGTGCGGGTGATGCAGTGGGCCGACTCCACCTACATCGAAGATCAGGACATGTGGTGGATGGCCGGCATTTTCCGCGACGTCTATCTGATCGGCCAGAGCGCTACCCACCTTCACGATCTGACGCTGGTCACCACCTTCGATGAGCGCTATTGCGACGCGCAGTTGGCGATCGATGCCGAGCTGCGCCATCTCGGTGTGCAGGCCGCCGAGGGCTGCCGCCTGCAGGCGCAGCTGTTCGACGGCGATCGCTGCGTGGCGGAGCAGTGGCGCGACGATCTGCGCATCGAGCGGGCGCTGAGCTGCCGTTTCGAACTGCCGGTCAGCCGCCCGCAGCAGTGGAATGCGGAAAATCCCTATCTGTATCAGCTGTTGCTCAGCCTGTATGACGGCGCCGGCAACCTGCTGGGCGTGGTGCCGCAGCGGGTGGGGTTCCGCGAGATTGCGGTGCGCGACGGGCTGATGTACGTCAACGGCCGCTATCTCAAGCTGCACGGCGTCAACCGGCACGATCACGATCACCGCAAAGGGCGCGCCGTCGATATGGCGCGGGTGGAGCGCGATATCGTGCTGATGAAGCAGCACAACATCAACTCGGTGCGCACCGCCCATTACCCCAACGATCCGCGCTTTTACGAGCTGTGCGATCTCTATGGTCTGTTCGTGATGGCGGAGACCGATTTGGAGAGCCACGGCTTCGCCAACGTCGGCGATCTGAGCCGCATCACCGACGATCCGCGCTGGGAGCAGGCCTACGTCGAGCGCATCGAGCGCCACGTGGCGGCGCAGAAAAACCACCCGTCGATCATCATCTGGTCGTTGGGCAACGAGTCCGGCTACGGCTGCAACATTCGCGCCATGGCCCGGCGCTGCAAGGCGCTCGATCCGACCCGTCTGATCCACTATGAAGAAGATCGCGACGCCGAGGTGACCGACGTGATCAGCACCATGTATTCCCGCGTGGCGATGATGAACGCCTTCGGCGAATACCCGCACCCCAAACCGCGCATCCTGTGCGAATACGCCCACGCGATGGGCAACGGCCCCGGCGGGCTGTTCGAATACCAGTCGGTGTTCAACCGCCACGCCAGTTTGCAGGGGCACTACATCTGGGAGTGGTGCGATCACGGCCTGCTGAGCCACGACGAACAGGGGCGCGAGCGCTACCAGTACGGCGGCGATTACGGCGACTATCCGAACAACTACAACTTCTGCATGGACGGCCTGATCTACCCGGACCAGCGCCCCGGCCCCGGCCTGCGGGAATACCAGCAGGTGCTGTGCCCGGTGGAGGTGACGGCGGAGGAAGGCGCAGGCGACGTGCTGCGGGTGAAAAACCGCTATTGGTTCAGCTCGCTGGCGGACATCACGCTGAAGGTCAGCGTCAAGACCGACGGCCGCCAGGTGGCGAGTTACGAATTCAAGCTGCCGCATCTGCAGCCGGGCGAGAGCGAAGACATGCACCTGCCGGTGTTGGCGCTGGGGCAGGGGGAAACGCTGATCGACGTGGCGGTGCATAAGGACAGCGCCACCCGCTACAGCGAGAGCGACCAGCGGCTGGGGCATTATCAGCATCTGCGCCGGGCGGCGACGCGGCGACCGGCTCCACCACAGGCCGATGCGCCGGCGCTGCAATGCCGCGAGGAAAATCATCGGCTGATCGTCAGCGGCGGCCGGTTCCAGCTGGCGTTCTCGCTGCTGAGCGGCGAACTGCTGTCGTGGCGGGTAGACGATGAGGACGTGGTGGGGCGCGCGCCGCGCATCACCTTCTTCAAACCGGTGATCGATAACCATAAACAGGAATATGAGGGGATTTGGCTGCCGCATCACTTCCCCATCATGCAGCAGCACTTCCGCCGCCTCAATCGGCAATGGCAGGGCGAGGATCTGCTGATCGAGGTACACAGCCTGATCGCGCCGCCGGTGTTCGACTTCGGCATGCGCTGCACCTACCGCTGGCGCATCTCCCCGCAGGGCTACGTCAGCCTGGATCTGGCCGGTGAGCCTTACGGCGATTTCCGCCAGATTATCCCGAAAATCGGCCTCGATTTCGGCATCAGCCGCCGCTTCGAGCAGGTGGAATACTACGGCCGCGGGCCGGGCGAGAACTACCGTGACAGCTGCCGGGCCAACCTGATCGGCCACTACCGGCAGCGCGCCGACGCGCTGTTCGAACACTATCCGTTCCCGCAGGACAACGGCAACCGGCAGGACGTGCGCTGGCTGAGCCTGCAGGACGCGGCGGGCAAGGGGATCTTCATCCAGCCGCGGCGGCCGATCAATTTCAGCCTGTGGCCCTACAGCGCCGAGATGCTGCACCAGGCCCAGCACATCAACGAGCTGGAACCGAGCGACTGCCTGACGCTGAACCTGGACGACCAGATCCTCGGCCTCGGCTCCAACTCCTGGGGCTCCGAAGTGCTGGATACCCACCGGGTCTATCTGGCGCCGTTCAGCTACGGTTTCACGCTGGTGCCGTTCGACGGGCGGCAAACGCAGGGCGCCGCGCTCGCCGGTTATGACTTCGCGCCCGCTCACCATCACCCGCAGTCTGCGGAGGAAAACGCATGATCATTCTCGAATCCCTGGCGGAGTTCCAGCGCATCTATCACAGCGGCAAGAAGTGGCTGCGCTGCATGGAGGCGATCGCCAATGTCGATCGCATCAGCCCGAACGTGTGCCATTCGATCGGCGACTCGCTGACGTATCGGCTGAGCGTCGGCGCCGGCCGCCAGCACGGTTGGCTGGAGGGCAATCGCCGTTACTTCGATGTGCACTATTACCTTGAGGGGGAAGAGACCGTCGAGGTCGCCGACAAACGGTCGCTGACGACGGTGGCGCCCTATCAGGACGAAACCGACCGTGAGTTTTTCAGCGGCGAAGGCGAGAGGCGCCGGGTCGGCAAAGGCAACGTGGCGATCTTCGAAAATCACCAGGCTCACCGCTTCACAGAAAGCGGCAAGGTAAAAAAAGTCATTTTAAAAGTGACGGTGGAAGACAGCTATTTTGTTAACAAATAGCGCGCTCGCCGATCGATAACAACAAACCGAAGTCCCCTACACCATTCGGAGAATCTCTATGGCTGCGTCGAACAGAAACACCATCGGCAAGTTTGGCCTGCTGTCGATGACGTTTGCGGCAGTGTTCAGTTTCAACAACGTGATTAACAACAATATTCAGCTCGGGGTCGCCTCGTCGCCGGTGTTCCTGGTGGCGACCATCATTTACTTCATTCCCTTTTGCCTGATCATCGCCGAGTTCGTCTCGCTCAACCGCAACTCCGAGGCCGGCGTTTATGCCTGGGTGAAAAGCGCGCTCGGCGGGCGCTGGGCGTTTATCACCGCCTACACCTATTGGTTCGTGAACCTGTTCTTCTTCACCGCGCTGCTGCCGCGCGTCATCGCCTACGCTTCTTACGCGTTCCTGGGCTATGACTACGTGTTTACCCCGCTGACCACGGCGATCATCAGCATCTTCCTGTTCGCCTTCTCGACCTGCATTTCCAACAGCGGCGCAAAACTGCTGGGGCCGATGACCTCGGTGACCTCGTCGCTGATGCTGTTGCTGACGTTTTCCTACATCGTTCTGGCGGGCGCGGCGGTGCTGGGCGGCATCGAACCGGCCGACCCGATCAACGTGCAGGCGATGACGCCGAACTTCAACTGGGCGTTCCTCGGCATTACCGCCTGGATCTTCCAGGCGGCGGGCGGGGCGGAGTCCGTGGCGGTGTACGTGAACGATGTGAAAGGCGGCAGCCGCGCCTTCGTGAAGGTGATCATCGTTTCCGGGCTGTTCATCGGCGTGCTGTATTCGGTGTCTTCGCTGCTGATCAACGTGTTCGTCCACCGCGCTGACCTGCATTTCACCGGCGGCACGGTGCAGGTGTTCGAAGGCCTGTCGGCGCACTTCGGCCTGCCGACGGTGCTGATGAACCGCTTTGTCGGCATCGTCTCCTTCACCGCCATGTTCGGCTCGCTGCTGATGTGGACGGCGGCGCCGGTGAAGATTTTCTTCACCGAGATCCCGAAGGGCATTTTCGGCGAGAAAACCATTCGTTTGAATCGGCACGGCGTGCCGACGCGCGCCGCCTGGATCCAGTTCTTCATCGTCATCCCGCTGATGCTGATCCCGACGTTGGGTTCCAGCAGCGTGCAGGATTTGATGAACACGCTGATCAATATGACCGCCGCCGCCTCGATGCTGCCGCCGCTGTTCATCATGCTGGCCTATCTGAATCTGCGCCTGAAGTACGACCGGGTGGCGCGCGATTTCAAAATGGGCTCGCGCCTGCAGGGCATCGCCATCGTCAGCGTGCTGATCGCCATCTTCACCGTCGGCTTCTTCGCCTCGACGTTCCCGACCGGCGCCAGCGTCATGACCATCGTGTTCTATAACGTCGGCGGGCTGGTGGTGTTCCTCGGCTACGCCTGGTGGAAGTACAACCGCTACGCGAAAAGCCTGAGCGCCGAGGCGCGCTACCACGAAGACATGCCGTTGGCGCGCCTCGCGCTCGAAGCGCAGGAAGGGGCGCAGGCCGGGCAATCCGCGCTGACCACGCCCGTTTGCAATAAACCGCTGTAATTTCTCCTCTATCGGCTCCGTGCCCCGGCGCGGAGTCTCGCTTTGCGCAAAAATCCTGCCCTGGCGCTTGCATAATACATAAGTGAATACTAATGTATTTGTATGAACGAAAATGACATCTTCAAGGCGCTGGCCGATCCGACTCGCCGCACCATCTTCGACAAGCTCGCCCTCGGCAGTATGAACGCCAGCGCGCTGCGCGAAGGGCTGCCCATCAGCCAGTCCGCGATGTCGCAACACCTGGCGGTGCTGCGCAATGCCGGGCTGGTGCGCGAGACGAAGCAGGGGCGCTTCGTCAATTACCAGGTCGACCCGGAAGGGCTGGCGCAGATCGCCGATTGGCTGGCGAAGTATCGCGCCTGGTGGCCGGCGCGCATCGACGCGTTGCAAACCTTGCTGAAGGACATGGATCAATGAACAAACGGGCTGAGCAGCCGCCGCGCGATCGGCTGATATTGGAGTATTCGCTCGATGCGCCGCCGGAAAAAGTGTGGCGAGCGCTCAGCATTCCCGAGCTGCGCGAGCAGTGGCTGCCTCCGGGGGATTTGGCGCAGGCCGAACCGCTGGCCGCCACGCCGGGCGAAGCGGTGAGCTACCGTCTGCGTGACGACCGGCCGCCGTTCCTTGAAAGCGTGGTGACGCTGCAGATAGTGCCGGACGCCGCTGGCGGCAGCCTGCTGCGGATTATCCACCAGCTCGACGCCGCCAATGACGGTTCGGTGACGATGATGCTCGCCGCCTGACGCGTTAAATTCATTTCCCTTTTGCCAACCCAGGAGTTCACCGATGCGTGAGAAGATGATGCTCGTCCCGATGGTGGTGGAACAGACCAGCCGGGGAGAACGTTCCTTTGATATTTATTCGCGCCTGCTGCGCGACCGGATCGTTTTCCTCAATGGCGAAGTCAACGACGACGTAGCCGAAATGCTGTGCGCCCAACTGCTGTTTCTGGAAGCGGAAAACCCGGAGAAACCGATCCACCTGTACATCAACTCGCCGGGCGGGGTGATCACCAGCGGGCTGGCGATTTACGACACCATGCAGTATATCCGCGCGCCGGTGCATACGCTGTGCATGGGCACCGCGCGCTCGATGGGCTCGTTCCTGCTGATGGCCGGCGAGCCGGGCCACCGCATGGCGCTGCCCAACGCCAGCCTGCATGTGCACCAGCCGCTGGGCGGCTTTCAGGGGCAGGCCTCCGACATCTTGATTCATGCCGAAGAGATGAAACGCACCAAAGACACGGTGATCCGGCTGTACGCCAAACATTGCGGCCTCAGCTACGAAGAGGTGGAACGGGTGTTGGATCGCGATCGCTTTATGACCGCCGACGAAGCGGCGGCCTGGGGGTTGATCGATCGGGTGCTGCGGGAAAGGTAAACGGCTCAGCGGGGCTCGGCGGCCTGCGGCGTGTGCCAAACCCGTTCAAGCCCGAATTCGACCATCGCGAAATAGAGGCTGAAATAGCGCTCCGCCATGATAAAGAACGAACTGTTGAGTTCGATCACCACGTTATTGGTGGTGGTCAGCAGACCGGATTTTTCCGCCGCCTGCAGAATGCGATTCACGTGCGCGCGTGAGACGGAGCACGACTTGGCGATTTTCGCCGAGGAGAGCAGCAGAAAGGGGGAGTCCTGCCGGATGCTTTCGATATGCAGCATCAGCAGCACCATGTGGCCGGCGTCCTTGCTGATAAACAGCCCGGATTGCGGCACCAGATCGATCAGGTAAATCTCCTTGAGCATCAGCTGCCCGTAGGCGGCGAAAAAGGTGGGCAGAAAGTCGGGCGCCGCCAGCAGCGCCGCGATAGGCATCTGTGGCGCCAGCGCCTGGTAGGGCCGCGCCATCGAGGCGATCAGCGCCTGGGTTTCCGCCAGCGCGTGCGGCGTAGGTTTATAGCGCAGCTGGCGCTTGTCATGTTCACAGGGTTTGACCTCCAGCCGGCGGCCGACCCGCAAAAAGAACAGAAAGGAGTCCAGGGAGTTCTCGCTGATGATGTTCTTCCCTTTAAAAAAGGCTTTGATGTCTTTCAGCCCGGCGGCGGGCTGGTGGTAGTAAATGGACAGGATGGTGGAACAAATGATGAACCGGCTGTTCCTGAAGATGATTTTGTAAAACAGCGGATGTTTCTTGTAGGTCTCCTTCAATAATTCCCCGTGTTTGATGATGGCGGTATGAAATGCCGGTGACTGCCTGATGTTGTTGGCCTGTTTCTCCAGGTGAAACTGTAGCTGGAATCTGCTTAGACTCATTTTCCCTATTTCCTGTACTTAAAAAATGTACTGCTTTTTATCGTTATGGGGTTGCTGTGTATGACTTGACGATCTGCTGGCCCTGGTCGTTGATGAAGGTGGCCTGAACGGTGATCTGAGAAGGGAGCGTCGGCGCCGCAACGCCGTCGAGGTGATAATCCCGCATGCTGAACGGTGCGGTCATCATGTCGCTTTCTTGCCGCACCGGGTAATCGCGCCTGCCGGTTTGCACGGCGATGCGGGCGAAGGAGAGATAAAACGCCGACCGGTTGTGACAGCGCAGCAGATAGCCTCCCGGCGATTTTTGCAGCGAGAACGAGACGGCCTCGGCCGCGTTTTCGGCGTTTCCCTTTAGCGCTTTGGGGCGGTAGAAGATTTTCATCTGCGTGTTCATCGCCAGCGTCACGCGCGACGTCAGCGGTGGCCTGGTCGGCTGGCTGGGCGGGATCTCATACAGATTAAGCCAGAACACCGACTCCCGGTCGGTGGGCAGGTTCGCGCCGGCAAACAGGATCCGCAGCCCTTTCAGCGCCGAAGGCGGCAGGGCGAATACGCTGGGCAGGGTGACAAACGGCGCGCGCGACAGCTCGGGGGCGGCGTTGACGTCGCCGTTATCGACCCAGGTTTGCGCCACGATCGGATAGCCGTTGGTGTTGAGCAACATCAGGGTTTTTTCCGTGTCGCCCTCGCGGAAAATCACCCGGGTGGCGGAGGCGATGATGCCCGCCTGCGCGCCCATGGCCGCCAGCGCCAGCAGCAGGGCGCATCCCATCGTCAGATATTTCTTTCTCATCATTGCACCTTAACCCAGACGTAGGCCCTGGCGTCCACTTTGCCGGCGGTGACCGTTTGCCCGGGCAGCCGGGCGAGCGTGGCGGTGAGCTGGGTGGTGTAGTGGGTGAACCCCGCCGCGGTGCTGCCGCCGCCGCTGGCGCCGTTGAGCACCGGGTACCAGCCGGCGTCGTTGCCCTGCGGGCATTGCCCGGCGCTGCAGCGCGCCCAGCCGACGAAGTTCATCGGCGCGCCGTTGCCGGCGTTGGCGAGCGCGATGCCCACGCCGGTGGCGACGCTGCTGTCGGTGCCGTAGCCGCTGGAGAGCAGGTAGCTCACGCCGCCGTTGGCGCTGACCAGCCCGAGCTGCTGCGCCGCGACATAGCTTTCATACGGCACCTGCAGGCCGAGGGCGGTATTGTTGCTGCTGACGCCGGACACGGCGGCATTGTCACATTCGATATTGATGGTGAACTGCGCCTGTGAGGTTTGCCCGGCGGTCAACTGGCTGACGGATATGGTCGGCAGGATCACCAGCGGCGTGACGTTGCGCGCCACGCAGGTGGCGGTATAGGTCAATGAGGAGATCGGTGCGGTGCCCATGCCCATCGCGTTCCAGCGCCCGGTGCCCCAAGTGGCGTAGTTGGTGGCGGAATCGCTGCCGATAGGATCCGAGGCGATGCCGGGCCCCTGAAAGGTGACATACCCGTTCGGCTGCGTGCAGGTATAGTTCGAATTGCCGGTGGTCGAGGCCATGCCCACCAGCGGGTTGCCGGCGCTGTAGCCGCAGTAGTTGCTGGCGCCCGCGCCCGGCAGCGAGCTGATGCGGATCAGGTCGGCACGGATGGCGCTGAAGTCTTTCACCCGGATCTGAATTTTGCTGCCGACGGTGGCGTAGCGGGTAATCGGCGCCGACTGCCAGTAGCGGGTAAAAACCTTGCCGGAATCCAGATGGGTCAGGCGGATGCCGACGTAAGGGAAGTAGGTGGCGTAGTAGTTGGGGTTGCCGTCCTGGGCGCCCAGATCGTAATAGCCGCCGACGCGATCGTCGCCGTTGGTGGCGAAGACTTCATAGATCTGTCCCGCGTCGCCGGCGTCGCACTCATACAACACTTTGTTGGGATCGGGATAGCGCGTGCCGGAGGTGAGATCGAACACGCTGGTGCCCAGCGGCGTGCCGACGGGCTGCAGGTAAGTGCTGGTCAGGTTAACCCGGCCCAGCGCCGTGCCCACCCCGCAGGGATCGCAACCGGAATCGATCCAGGGGGCGACCCGGGTGCA
The DNA here is from genome assembly GCF_029962605.1 of Serratia sarumanii. Lineage (NCBI taxonomy): Bacteria > Pseudomonadati > Pseudomonadota > Gammaproteobacteria > Enterobacterales > Yersiniaceae > Serratia > Serratia sarumanii. The sequence goes on from NZ_CP124750.1 coordinate 2,002,410, forward strand.
TTGCGCCAGCGCGGCGGGCGCGCCGCACAGCGACAGGGCGAGCAGAGCAAGGGCGGCGATCGGGTAAGAAATGCGTTTCATCGTCTCTCCTGAGAATCAGTGTGAACGGGCTAGCGGCACGGGGCGCTGAGCCGTTGAATCGGGCCGTCTTCCCCGGCGGGCAGACGGTAATGCAGCGTGCACTGTTGGCCGGGCGCGTCGCCCCAGTTCAGCGTCAGCGCGCCGGCATTCCGGTCGCTGCGCAGATACACCTGATTGGCCTGGCCGACCATGCCCACGCTGTTGCCCGCTGCGTCGAGGACGTTGGCGCCCATCGGGATCGGCGCGTTATCGGGCCGCTGCGCGGTGATCAATAGCGCTTGGCCGCGCACGGTGTTGAAGCGCAGGCGCACCGTGGCGCCGGCGTACGGGGCGACGCGCCGCTGGCCGTCTTCCAGCTCCGCTTTGTCGTTCATGCCCTCGGGGTTCAGCGCGACGGTGTTGTAGTGATAGGGCACCAGCGACGGCGCCAGCGCGTAGCCAAAGCGATCGACGCGCGCCCCCTGGCCGTCCATCACCCGTGCGCCGCTGGCGCCGGGCGCCTCGATCAGGGCGAAGGTGTCGCCGACATACGGCCCTAATGTCACGCCGCCGCGGTGCGCCACCACCGCCCCCTGCAGCGACAGGGAACCTTGTCGATACTGGCGTGCGGTGGAGAACGAGCCGGTGACGTTGGCGTAAGGCAGACGGGTTTGCAGGTTGCCGCCCCAGATGCTTTGTTGGCGATCGTCGTCGGTGGTGAAGTTCAGGCCGTAGCTGACCGGCTGTTCGTCGCCGACGCTGCCCGATAGCGCGGCCTGATAGTTGCCGCCCTGGCCCTGGCTGTGGTTGGCCAACAGCGAGACGCTGGGGGCGGATGATGAACGCCCGAGCGGGAAGCTCAGCGACAGGGCGGTGACGGTCTGCGCGCTCTGCGCCAGCGGCGCGCTGTAGACGTTATCCAACGGCCCGTAGCCGCGGTAGTCGCCGTTGCTGTAGCCCAGGCTGCGGGTGCGGGTGACGGAGAGGTTAAGCGCCACGCCGTTGCCGAAGGTTTTTCCCCAGCCCAGCTGGAGCTGATTGTCGCGGCCGCGCTGATCGCGGTAGTCCTGAGTCGAGCCGGACATCGTCAGGCTGCCGAACGCCCCCATCCCCTGATTGACGGCGACCTCGAAACGCGACCGCTGGCGGTAAGAGTCGGATTGCCAGTTTTGGCCGGTGGCGGCGGCGCGCCGCACGCCGAGCACGTCGCTGAGATCGCGAAAGCCTTCGGTGGAGTAGCGGTAGCCGGCGATGGACAAGGTGGTGTCCGTCGGGCTGAAGGTGCGGCTGTAAGAGAGGTGCAGCATCCAGCCGGCGGCGCCGCCGTCCGGCAGGCTGGCGTGGGAATAGGTGGTATCCATGCCGAACGCGCCCAGCCAGCTGCTGTACACGCCGCCCAGCATCATCGCCTGATAGCCGTCCGCCAACTGGTTGCCGAGGTTGAAGGTCAGGGCGTTGGTCAGGCCGTGCTGCCAGGTCACTTCGCTGAACAGATCGTTGTCGCCGACGTAGCGGGAACGGCCGACGATCGCCGAGTAGCGCGACTGGCCGGGGCGGATGGATTCCGGCACCGCGGCGAACGGCACGGTGAAGGTGCTGACGCTGCCGTCGGCTTCCGTCACCACCACGCTGAGATCGCCGGCGTAGTTGGTGGCGTACAGATCGCTGATGGCGAACGGCCCCGGCGCGACGGTGGTTTCATACAGCGTGCTTTTGCCCTGCAGCACCGTCACGCGCGCGTTGCTTTTCGCCACGCCGCGCACCACCGGCGCATAGCCGCGCTGCGAATCCGGCAGCATGCGGTCGTCCGAACTGAGCTGAATGCCGCGAAAGCCCAGGCCGGAGAAGAAGTGCCCGTCGGTAAAGCCTTCGCCCAACAGCATTTCGCTGCGCCAGGGCAAGATCGCGCGCTGCACGTAGCGGCGGCTGGTGTCCAGATGGCCGCCGAACTCCCGATCGTAGCGGTAGCTGGACTGCTGGCGGTAGCGCCATAGCCCGAGGTTGAAGCCGCCGTTCAGGTTGGCGTAGGTCGAGTCGAGATCGCGGGTTTGCCCCTGTCGGTAACTGACGTGGTACTGGTTGAGGTTGTAATTGACGAAGGCCATCGATTCGCCGCTGTCCAGGCTGGCGGGATTGACGCTGCCGCGCGGCCGGCCGTTCAACAGCGCCTGCGGAATGCTCAGATCCAGCCGCAGCCGCGAGATATCGGCGTTCACCGTGATGTACTTCAGATCCCGGCCGGGCAGCAGGCATTCCGCTTCGGCGGCCGCCGGCGGATTTTTCAACCCGAAGCGCGCCAGCTGCGGCCGATCGAAACAGGGTAGCACCTGCTTGCCTGCGCGTACGAAGCGAATTTGATCGCGTTCGAGAAACTGGCCATTGAGGTACAGATCGATCTGATAGCTGCCCGGAGCGACGGCGTCCTGTTGGTTGAACTGGCTCAGGGCGCTGTTGCTCAGCACGCTGCCGCGCAGCAGCGCGGGATCGAAGGTATAGCCGTCGGCGGCGGCGCAGCCCAGCGGCAGCGCCAGCAGCGCGCAACACCAGCGTGCGGGCAGCGGCGCCGCCTTGCGAGCATCGAACATGAATACCTCCCTGTCTGGTTTCAGCGCGCGACGTTCAGGGTGCGTGAGATTTCCACCCCATAGTCATTGATGACGCGCAGTGCGACCTGCCGCACCTCCCCATTCACCGGCCAACTGGCCTGTGAAAACGGCGGGATCAGATCCGCCTGCGGGATGGCGATGCGCTTCGCGCCGCTCAGGATCGCGGCCTGGCTGACGTTGGCGTAGTAGCCGGTCGGGTTGTCGACGCGCAGCGCGTTGCCGGCCTGGCGCAGGCTGAGCCGATCGATGACGTGGTTGGCGTCGCCGGCCAGCCCGGCGGGGCGATAGAACACCTTCAGCCGATTGGTGACCACCAGCAGCAGTTTGTTCTTGTCGCTGTCCGTCTGGCGCACGGCGGGCACCTGCAGGAAGTTGAGATAGAACAGCGATTCGCGATCGCGCGGCAGCGGCTGGCCGACGAACGACAGCCGCACCATCTGCCCGCTGTGCGGATTCATGCGGAAGATCTGCGGCGAGGCGACGAAAGGTGCATCGGCGTTTTCCGGCGTGGATTTGGGGTTATTGATGTCGAGCCAGATCTGCATCAACGCCGGGGTGCCGTCGTCATTGGTGAACTGCAGCGTTTTTTCCCGCGCCTCGGCGGGGTAGATCACGCGGTTGCCGAGCAGCGTCACGCTGGCCGAGGCGTGGGTAGCGGCAAAACTCATCAGGCAAAGCGACAGGGCGGCCCATCGGCGGGCGGAGCGGGTTATCTGCGGCATAAACGTGAACCGATAAAGGGAGCGAGTCATTCAGCGCCGCCCGGCGAGAGGCGGCGCTGGTATCAACAGGTATGGCGCCTGACGCCGGCTTATTTGTAGCTAATGGCGAACTGTGCGGTGGCGATCACCGAACCGGCCGCCACGCCGGTGTCTTCCGCGTAGTAGCGAGCCACCAGGTTCTGCGAGGTGGAGGTGGCGTCTTTCGCCAGCGTCATCGCCGACGTGGTGACGGTCGAACCGCTGGCGAACGACAGCGGCGTAGTGGCGTCGCTGTCCAGCAGTTGAATGGACACCTTGGCCGCATCGCCCGCGTTGCCCAGGTTGCCGTTGGTGGTCGGGTTGTTGCCCGCCAGCACGGTTTTGATCGCCGTATCGCTGGTTGCCGCCGCACAGCCGGTCACGTTGACGGTGAAGGTGGTATCGCCGGCGGTGGCGCCTTTGGTGGCGAGTTTGCTGGCGGCGACGGTCGGCAGCAGAACGACCGGGTTGGATTGGTTACCGTTAATATTCACCGAGCAGGTTTGCGTGCTGACTTCGCCTTTAAATTGCACCGTATTGGACGAAGCGGCCGCACAGGCGCCGGAGAGAGCCAGCATGGATAATGCGACTAATTTAACATTCATGTGAAATGCCCTTTAATTTACTTTAGATAAAAGCTTTCCTGACAGTAATAAATTACTGACGTGCGGTTATTGATTAATCATGTTGCGCAATTGTTTTTTAAACGCGTCGGCAAACATGGATTTTCATCCTAACAAACTAAGAATTTTCCCTATAGATGTTTTGAATGAGGTAATAAGGTTGCGGGAGTCGCTGTTACATTTTTTTCATTTCCGCTTATATCATACAAAATAGAAAATAGATCTATATCATTGTGTTGCGTTTTTATTGGATCGCCAGTTTTTTCTGTGGAAATAATTTGAAACATTCATGCCTTTTTTGCGTATTAATCAACATGCTGACGGTTGCGTGATTATTTGAAAAACATGTTATCAAGATGTTTTGTATCGGTGTGCTTTGCAGGCGAATTACCCCAAAAAAGAGCAACGACAAGCCGCCTGAGGTGTGGAAGCATGCTTTCATGCTGATAAGGAGAATTAAAGTGAGAGTGATTTATATCGACGGTTCACCGCTGTGCCGGCTGGGTATGAAAACATTACTGGGCGGCGGCGTGATAACCTTATCCTCACCCAATATGAATATTATTAAAAATATAATTCCGGCGCCTGATTTAATTATTACGGAGTTTCCTCAGGAGATTTACCGGTTCGAGGCGTATTTAAATTTCATTAAATATTCACGTGGTGAATATAAAGATGTCCGGTTACTGTTCTTTATCGATAAGACTTCGCCGCTGATCCTGGCGTTTATCGCCGCGGCGCAGCCGGATGCGATTTTGCACAAACGGGAAACGCTGCAGGTGGTGCGAGAGACCTGCGCAACGCTGGCCCGCCAGGAGACGAGCGAACTGTACGTGGGGAACCGGCATCGGGCGGTGGCAATCACGCCTGGCGAGGCGGCGGTGCTGTGTGAAACCGCGCGCACGGAAGATATTCGCCTGACCGCTCGGCGGCTTAACCTGCACCCGAAAACCGTTTATTCGCACCTCAATAACGCCGGCAAAAAGTTCGGCATCCGCAATCGGGTGGAACTGTTGAAGATGATTGCGCTGCTGTAGCGCGCCGTTAGCGGGTTTTGCAGCGGCAGTGTTTCGGGCTCTCGGCGTGGAAGGGGGAAATGGGGGAGTCTGAGTCAGGGGCGATAAAAACAAAAATCCACGCCGAAGCGTGGATTTTTCCGTTTCCGGCAGCCGAGAGCAATGCTGCGGGGAAGGGCTTAGACGTTGAACAGGAAGTTCATTACGTCGCCGTCTTTGACGATGTAGTCTTTACCTTCGGAGCGCATTTTGCCGGCTTCTTTGGCGCCTTGCTCACCCTTGTAGGTGATGAAGTCATCATAAGAGATGGTTTGCGCGCGGATAAAGCCTTTTTCGAAGTCGGTGTGGATCTTGCCGGCCGCCTGCGGAGCGGTGGCGCCGACCGGGATGGTCCAGGCGCGCACTTCTTTCACGCCGGCGGTGAAGTAGGTCTGCAGGTTCAGCAGTTCATAACCGGCGCGGATCACGCGGTTCAGGCCCGGCTCTTCCAGGCCCAGCTCGGCCATGAACTCGTCGCGATCTTCGTCTTCCAGCTCGGCGATGTCGGATTCCACGGCGGCGCACACGGCAACCACCACGGAGCCTTCGGCGTCGGCGATTTTACGCACGGTGTCCAGGTACGGGTTGTTCTCGAAGCCGTCTTCGTTGACGTTGGCGATGTACATGGTCGGCTTCAGCGTCAGGAAGCTCAGGTATTTGATCGCCGCTTTGTCTTCGTCGCTCAGATCCAGCGCGCGCAGCATGCCGGCGTTTTCCAGGTGCGGCAGGCATTTCTCCAGCGCCGCCAGCTCGGCTTTGGCGTCTTTGTCGCCGCCTTTGGCTTTCTTCTGCACGCGGTGGATGGCGCGCTCGCAGGTGTCGAGGTCAGACAGCGCCAGCTCGGTGTTGATCACGTCGATGTCTTCGGCCGGATCGACCTTGTTGTTGACGTGAATGATGTTGTCGTTCTCGAAGCAGCGCACCACGTGGCCGATGGCTTCGGTTTCGCGGATGTTGGTCAGGAACTGGTTGCCTAGGCCTTCACCCTTGGACGCGCCTTTCACCAGGCCGGCGATGTCGACGAATTCCATGGTGGTCGGCAGAATGCGCTGCGGCTTGACGATCTCGGCCAGCTTATCCAGACGCGGATCGGGCATCGGCACCACACCGGTGTTCGGTTCAATGGTGCAGAACGGGAAGTTGGCTGCTTCAATGCCCGCTTTGGTCAACGCGTTGAACAGGGTGGATTTGCCTACGTTAGGCAGGCCGACGATACCGCATTTGAATCCCATGTTGTAATCACCTTAAATATCTTAACTATCAGCCGGTTAGGTTTAATCGACTGCATAAAGGGCAAAATAATGCCGCCATTATACACGTAATGGGCGTTTATCTCGATCAGACTTGTTTGGCCGGGGCGAGCGCAGCGCCCGCGGCCGGTTTTTGATTGAGATTTGGATCACATTTACCCATACTGGCCGTTCCGATTAACCGACAGGAAACGCGCCGGATGTATTTCTTGCCTACGCCACCCTGAGCAGTGCCCGCCTGCAGTCTGCCGCACCTTGCGGTACCCCATACCCGCTACGCGGGGAGATGATGTCATCTGTCATAAGTGAATAATGCATGTTTAATCTGAGTAACGTCAGGATCGCGGACGTTAAAAATGAAGTCCTGGCGGGCTTTGTGGTGGCGGTTTCGATGATCCCCGAGGCGGTCGGCTTTTCGCTGGTCGCCGGTCTTTCGCCGATCGTCGGTTTGCACACCGCGTTTATTATCGGCCTGGTCACGGCGCTGTTCGGCGGCAAGCCGGGCATGGTTTCCGGCGCCGCCGGCTCTATTGTGGTGGTGCTGATGAGCCTGGCGGCGCAGTACGGCATGGGCTACGTGCTGTGGGCCACGCTGTTTGCCGGGGGGATTCAAATCCTGATCGGCGCCTTCCGGCTGGGCAAGTTCATTCGTCTGGTGCCGCTGCCGGCGATCCACGGCTTCGTCAACGGTCTGGCGATCGTCATCATGCTGGCGCAGCTGAAGATGATCGCCGGGCAGGGGCCGCTGATGTACGGCCTGGTGGCGCTGGCGATTGCGGTGGTGGTGCTGTTCCCGCGCCTGTCCAAAGCCATTCCGTCTTCGCTGGCGGCGCTGCTGGTGGTTTCGGCGTTGGCGATCGGCCTCAATCTGCACACGCTGCGGGTGGGCGATCTGGCGGACATTTCCGGCGCGCTGCCGCACTTCAGCCTGCCGACGGCGCCGTTCACCCTGGAAATGGTGCGGGTGGTGCTGCCTTATGCGGTGGTGATTGCCCTGGTCGGTTTGATTGAATCGCTGCTGACCATGACGGTGCTGGATGAAATGGGCGGCAAGAAGGGCAACGGCAATCGCGAAAGCATCGCGCAGGGCGCCGGTAACGCGGTGTGCGGCCTGTTCGGCTGCTTCGCCGGTTGCGCGATGATCGGCCAGTCGATCATCAACTTCACCTCGGGCGGGCGCGGGCGCCTCTCCGGCACGGTGGGCGCCATCCTGCTGATTCTGTTCGTGGTCAGCCTGTCGCGCTATATCGGCCTGCTGCCGGTGGCGGCGCTGGCCGGGGTGATGCTGGTGGTGTGTTACAACACCTTCGAGTGGAGTTCGCTGCGCCGTTTGCGCCGTATGCCGAAGGCGGACGCGCTGGTGATGCTCGCCGTCACGCTGATCACCATCTTTACCGATCTGGCGGTGGCGGTGATCAGCGGGGTGATTATCTCGGCGCTGGTGTTCGCCTGGCAGCAGGCGCGCATCCGCGTGCGCCAGCGGCAGTTAACGGGCGACGTGGCGGTGTATCAGCTCGATGGCCCGCTGTTCTTCGGCTCTGCCGCCGCTTTCGCCGAGCTGTTCGAGCCGCAAAGCGATCCGCAGAACGTGGTGCTGGATTTTGCCGGCACCCGGGTGATGGATTCCAGCGGCGTAGAGGCGATCGATAAGCTGACGGCGCGTTACCTGGCGGCGGGGAAAAGCATTCGGCTGCGCCACCTGAGCGGCGACTGCGTGCGTTTACTTAAGCGCGCCGGGCCGTTTTGCAGCCATGAGCTGGACGATCCGCAGTATTACGTGGCGGAAGAGGGCTTCACCGCCGATGATCGCCGCGTGAGCGAGGAGACCTTCAACCCGCGCGGCTAGAAGCAGGCAGCGGGCAGGGCGCCCGCTGCGGCAAGGTTCAGGCCTGCGCCTTGAAGCTGTGCAGGCGCTGAACGGTTTTTTCCAGCCCGTCCTTCATCAGCATCTCGGTGCAGCGCAGCGACTCGTCGATCGCTTCGTCGATCATCTTCTGCTCGCTGGCCGGCGGCTTGCCGAGCACGAAGCCCACCACCTTGTTCTTGTCGCCCGGATGGCCGATGCCGATGCGCAGGCGGTAGAAGTTCGGGTTGTTGCCGAACTTGTTCTGGATGTCTTTCAGGCCGTTGTGGCCGCCGTTGCCGCCGCCGAGCTTGATTTTGGCGACGCCGGGAGGCAGATCCAGCTCGTCGTGCGCCACCAGGATCTCGTTTGGTTCGATGCGGTAGAAGTTGGCCATCGCCAGCACCGCTTTGCCGCTCAGGTTCATGAAGGTGGTCGGCACCAGCAGGCGCACGTCGTTGCCCGCCAGGTTCAAACGAGCGGTATAGCCGAAGAACTTGCTCTCTTCTTTCAACTGCTGATTGTGGCGCTGGGCCAGCAGATCGACGTACCAGGCGCCGGCGTTGTGGCGCGTTTGGGCATATTCCGCGCCCGGGTTGGCCAGGCCAACTATCAATTTAATACTGCTCACTGGGAGATTCACTATGATCAGGGTAATGGAAAGGGCCTTAGTCTACCTGCCGGGGCGGCGAATGACAAAATCCGATCCCCGCCGTCGCCTTAGGTAAGAAAGACGAATGATTCATTAGCTGAATAATTCAATTTGTCCGCTAATTTTCAGCGGCGCGTTAAGAAGTGTCAATAATTCTTTACCATTTGTGATCGCCTCCGCAATCCCCTTGCCGCAACAAGGACTATACTTAACTTATCAAAGTGGGTTAACAAGTTGCAGCGTTATCCCGGTTGGCACATGGCAATCATGGAGGTGGCATATGAAACGTAGAAGCGCGGACAGAATGGGCAACTTTTTTATGGGGCTGGGGCTGGTCGTGATGATCGGCGGCGTCGGATACTCCATTATTGCTGAAGTATCCCAGTTCAATTTACCGCAATTTTTCGCCCACGGCGCCATCATGAGTATCTTCGTCGGCGCGCTGTTGTGGCTGGTGGGCGCGCGTATCGGCGGCCGCGAGCAGGTGGCGGATCGCTACTGGTGGGTAAAACACTTTGATAAACGGTGCCGCAACGACCAACATCGTTCGTCGCATTGATTAAAAAATCAGAAGGGAAGCGAGAGCAGGGCAAGGGAAAATCTGCCGTGCATTAAGGTTTGAGGTCATGTTGGACTACGAGTAGAAAACCCGTTGTTGCTTACGCACCAACGGGTTTTTCTTTTTCTGCTGTCGGGCTCGCTATCTTTCCGGCGCGATGGGCGCCGCACCGGAAAGACGACGCATCAATGCTCGAACATTGCAGAGATCGACTCTTCGTTGCTGATGCGGCGGATGGCTTCAGCCAGCATGCCGGACAGGGTCAGAGTGCGAACGTTTTTCAGTGCCTTGATTTCCGGCGACAGCGGAATGGTGTCGCAGACGATCACTTCATCAATCACCGAGTTCTTGATGTTGTCCACGGCGTTGCCGGAGAAGATCGGGTGCGTCGCGTAGGCGAATACGCGCTTGGCACCGCGTTCTTTCAACGCTTCAGCCGCTTTGCACAAGGTACCGCCGGTGTCGATCATGTCGTCGACCAGCACGCAGTCGCGGCCTGCCACGTCACCGATGATGTGCATCACCTGAGAAACGTTCGCGCGCGGGCGGCGTTTGTCGATGATGGCCATGTCGGTGTCGTTCAGCAGTTTGGCGATGGCGCGGGCACGCACTACGCCGCCGATGTCCGGGGAAACCACGATCGGGTTTTCCAGGTTCTGCTGCAGCATGTCTTCCAGCAGGATCGGGCTGCCGAACACGTTGTCTACCGGAACGTCGAAGAAGCCTTGAATCTGCTCAGCATGCAGATCCACCGTCAGAACGCGGTCAACCCCTACGCTGGAGAGGAAATCGGCAACCACCTTGGCGGTGATCGGCACACGCGCGGAACGCACGCGGCGATCCTGGCGGGCATAGCCGAAGTAAGGGATAACGGCGGTAATACGACCTGCGGAGGCGCGACGCAGGGCGTCGACCATCACAACCAGTTCCATCAGGTTGTCGTTGGTCGGGGCACAGGTGGACTGGATGATGAAAATATCACCGCCGCGTACATTTTCGTTGATTTGCACGCTCACTTCGCCGTCGCTAAAACGACCTACAGCGGCGTCACCAAGGCTGGTGTACAAACGGTTGGCAATACGTTGTGCTAGTTCCGGGGTGGCGTTACCAGCAAAAAGCTTCATATCAGGCACGAGAAGAACCTCAGGCTTGCGTCCAGAGAAGATATTGTCATACGACATCGCCAAGGGGCAGTCGGCGACGCCGGCGCAATATACATACGGGTATGTAAAACTAAAATTGAGACCGCAGGCAGCGCAGGGATAACAGGGCCAGGTGTGCATGACCCTGCGCAGCGAAACGTTGAGCTACGACTCAAACCGCCCGGAACGAATGCGATGTAGTGGGGAGACGTTAACGCCGCGCGCTACAAAACCACACAACCACTCCGGGGCTTGATTTAACACCTGACGGGCGGCGATTTCTGTGTCGAATTCAGCAAACACACAAGCACCTGTGCCAGTCAGGCGTGACGGGGCGTATTCTAACAGCCATGAAAGAAGCTGTTCAACCTCGCGAAAACGTTTTCTTGCGATCGGTTCGCAATCATTTGCGTACGGTGCCTGCAACAGCTCACTTAAGGAGCGAATCGGGGTGTCTCTTTTCAATTCGGGGTCGCCGAAGATAACCGGCGTCGGGATGCCGACGCCGGGATGCGCCACCAGATACCACTTTTCCTGCGGCTCGGCCGGCTGCAGGCGCTCGCCGATGCCTTCGGCGAAGGCGGCGTGGCCGCGCACGAACACCGGCACGTCGGCGCCGAGGCTGAGCCCCAGCTCGGCCAATTGGTCGTCGCCAAGACCGCAGCGCCACAGTTCGTTCAGCGCCACCAGCACGGTGGCGGCGTTGGAGGAGCCGCCGCCCAAACCGCCGCCCATCGGCAGGCGCTTGTCGATGCTGATGTCGGCGCCGCGCGGTGCGGTCTGCAGGCCGCGTTCATCGCAATAGCGCTGCAGCAGGCGGGCGGCGCGCACGATCAGGTTCTGCTCGTCCGGCACGCCGTCGACCGGCGTCAGCAGATGAATGCGATCGTCCTGGCGCGGGTCAATGGTCAGGGTGTCGCCGTAGTCCAAAAACTGGAACAGCGTCTGCAGCAGGTGATAGCCGTCTTCACGACGGCCGGTGATGTACAGAAACAGGTTGAGTTTCGCGGGGGAGGGCCACTGGCGGATCATTTGAGCGTCCAGTTGTCCATTTTCAGCTTGATGCGCTGGTCGCCCTGCTGCAGCTCCAGGCGGTTAGGCAGCGTCGGCTGCACCTCGTTGCTGTAGCCCTGGTAATCCACTTTCCAGGTCTGTCCGCCTTGCTGGTAGGTCAGCTTGCTCAGGCGATATTGGTCATCCAGCGCAAAATCGCCGGCTTCGCCCGGCAGGCCGAGCATCCACTGGCGCAGGTTGTTCAGCGGGATCGCCATGCCGGTCAGCTTGCGGATCATCTCTTCCGGATTGTCGCTGACGTAGCGTTTGCCCTGGTTGTCGGTCAGCTGCACCACGTTTTTCTGCACGTTGAGATCCATTTCCGTGCTGCCGAGCGGGTTGGTCAGCAGCAGGCGGTAGCGCTCCGGCGAGAACTGCTGCCAGAAGAAGCGGGCGTAGACTTTTTTCTGATCAGACAAGTAGGCGAAGGAGCCGCGGGTCTGATAGGTGCTGAGCTGCTGCACCGCCTGCTCATGGGCGCGCCACTGCGGTGAGGTCGGGCTGGTGGCCGGGCCGGTCGGCTTGGTGGTGGTACAGGCGGCCAGCACCAGGCTGGCCAGCGGGATCAGACGGAGCAAACTAACTTTGCGTATTGGCATAACTTTCTCTTGTCCTTTTGTCCTTGCGGGCATGCGCGACGAAACCCGGATTCAGCGCTCACGCTAACGGGGCGGCGGCGGCGCGTCAATTTTTTGCTGCATCGCGTTGAATCTTGCCGCTTTTACCGGCGCAATGCCAACCCGGCACGCGCGTCGGGGTCGCCATTAAGCGTAACACAATCGCCTGAAGGCGGGGGAGGCGCGCCCGATAAGCGGTGCCTTCGTTGCGCAAACGCCGCCGTTGTGTACGCCGAATAGCGTGCGCGTTATCGCAAACTGCGCTAAAATTTAAGCAATCGACCTACCTCATGACTATTTATCCTGCTGTATTTATTGCTTATTCATTAATTGATGTCATCTATGACAGCGATTGAACGGAAGATGCGGTTGTTACTTTTATTGATCCCGCGCATCAAGTAGAATGCCGTTCAACGAGAACCCGTACCAAGATAAGTATTACTCGAAGCAATGACCCTGCTGGCGTTAGGTATAAATCACAAAACCGCTCCGGTTTCTCTGCGTGAAAGGGTGACCTTCTCGCCAGAGTCCATCGATGAGGCGCTGACCAGCTTGCTCCAACAACCGTTGGTGCAGGGCGGCGTCGTGTTGTCCACCTGCAACCGCACCGAGCTGTACCTCAGCGTAGAGCAGCAGGAACACATGCACGAGCAACTGGTCGCCTGGCTGTGCGCCTATCACAACCTGCGTCCGGAAGAGGTGAAGAAAAGCCTGTACTGGCATCAGGGCAACGACGCGGTCAGCCATCTGATGCGGGTGGCCAGCGGGTTGGACTCATTGGTACTGGGCGAACCGCAGATCCTCGGCCAGGTGAAAAAGGCCTTCGCCGAGTCGCAACGCGGCCAGTCGCTCTCCGGCGAGCTGGAGCGTCTGTTCCAGAAATCCTTCTCTGTCGCCAAGCGCGTGCGCACCGAAACCGACATCGGCGCCAGCGCGGTTTCCGTGGCGTTCGCCGCCTGTACGCTGGCGCGGCAGATCTTCGAATCGCTGGCCGATCTCAACGTATTGCTGGTGGGCGCCGGCGAAACCATCGAGCTGGTGGCGCGCCACCTGCGCGAGCATAAAGTGCGGCACATGATCATCGCCAACCGCACCCGCGAGCGCGCGCAGCTGCTGGCGGACGAGGTCGGCGCGGAGGTGATCACCCTGCCTGAAATCGACGAACGCCTGGCGGACGCCGACATCATCATCAGTTCCACCGCCAGCCCGCTGCCGATCATCGGCAAAGGCATGGTGGAGCGCGCGCTGAAGGCGCGCCGCAACCAGCCGATGCTGCTGGTGGATATCGCCGTACCACGCGACATCGAACCGGAGGTCGGCAAATTGGCCAACGCCTATCTGTACAGCGTGGACGATCTGCACGCCATCATTCAAAGCAATCTGGCGCAGCGCAAAGCGGCGGCGGTGCAGGCAGAGTCGATCGTGCAGCAGGAAAGCACCAACTTCATGGCCTGGCTGCGCTCGCAGGGCGCGGTGGAAACCATCCGCGACTACCGTTCGCAGGCCGACCAAATTCGCGCAGAGATGGAAGCCAAAGCGCTGGCCGCCATCGCGCAGGGCGCCAACGTGGAGCAGGTGATACACGAGCTGGCCCATAAACTGACCAACCGTCTTATTCATGCCCCCACCAAATCCCTCCAGCAGGCCGCCGGCGACGGCGACGTGGAGCGGTTGCAGTTATTACGCGACAGCCTCGGGCTGGATCAACATTAGTTTTCTCTATTAACAGGGTTTATTACCACGCATGAAGCCTTCTATTGTTGCCAAACTGGAAGCGTTACAAGAGCGCCATGAAGAAGTGCAGGCGCTGCTCGGCGATGCCGGTGTCATCGCCGACCAAGACCGGTTCCGCGCGCTGTCGCGAGAATACGCGCAGCTGACCGACGTCAGCCGCTGCTTCCTGGAATGGCGTCAGGTGCAGGAGGATCTGGAGACGGCGGAAATGATGCTGGACGATCCGGAGATGCGCGAAATGGCGCAGGAAGAGCTGAAACAGGCGCGGGCGGCCAGCGAAGAGCTGGAGCAGCAGCTGCAGGTCTTGCTGTTGCCGAAAGATCCGGACGATGAGCGCAGCTGCTTCCTCGAAGTGCGCGCCGGCACCGGCGGCGATGAGGCGGCGATCTTCGCCGGCGATCTGTTCCGCATGTACAGTCGTTACGCCGAAGGCCGCCGCTGGCGCGTCGAGGTGATGAGCGCCAACGAAGGCGAGCACGGCGGCTTCAAGGAAGTGATCGCCAAAGTCTCCGGCGATGGCGTGTACGGCCAGCTGAAGTTTGAATCCGGCGGCCACCGCGTGCAGCGCGTGCCGGAAACCGAATCCCAGGGGCGCATCCACACCTCCGCCTGCACTGTGGCGGTGATGCCGGAAGTGCCGGAAGCCGAGCTGCCGGACATCAACCCGGGCGATCTGAAAATCGACACTTTCCGCTCCTCCGGCGCCGGCGGCCAGCACGTTAACACCACCGACTCGGCGATCCGCATCACCCACCTGCCGACCGGCATCGTGGTGGAGTGCCAGGACGAACGTTCACAGCACAAAAACAAAGCCAAGGCGATGTCGGTGCTGGGCGCGCGCATTCGCGCCGCCGAGATGGCCAAGCGCCAGCAGGCCGAAGCGTCCACTCGCCGCAACCTGCTGGGCAGCGGCGATCGTTCCGACCGCAATCGCACCTACAACTTCCCGCAGGGGCGGGTGACCGACCACCGCATCAACCTGACGCTCTACCGTCTGGACGAGGTGATGGAAGGCAAACTGGACATGCTGATCCAGCCGATCGTGCAGGAGTATCAGGCCGACCAGCTGGCTGCGCTGTCCGCCGAGCAAGAGTGATGGACTATCAACACTGGCTGAAAGCCGCCGCCGCGCGTTTGACCCACAGCGACAGCGCCCGGCGCGACGCGGAAATCCTGTTGGGTTTCGTGACCGGCAAGGCCAGGACCTTCCTGATGGCGTTCGGTGAAACCCTGCTGACGCCGCCGCAGCAACAGCAGCTGGAGACGCTGCTGGCGCGCCGCGAGCGCGGTGAGCCGGTGGCCTATCTGGTGGGCGAGCGCGAGTTTTGGTCGCTGCCGCTGTCGGTTTCGCCCGCAACGCTGATCCCACGCCCGGATACCGAATGCCTGGTGGAATTGGCGCTGGCGCGTCTGCCGCCGCAACCCTGCCACTTCCTCGATCTCGGCACCGGCACCGGCGCCATCGCGCTGGCGCTGGCCAGCGAGCGCCCGGATTGTTCGGCAATCGGCGTCGATGTGCAGCCGGAGGCGGTCGCGCTGGCGCAGCATAATGCGCGCAAGCTGAAGATCGACAACGTCCGATTTCTACAGGGCAGCTGGTTTGCGCCGGTGGCGGGGCAACGCTTCGCGCTGATCGCCAGCAATCCGCCCTATATCGATGCCGCCGATCCGCATTTGTCGCAGGGCGATGTGCGCTTCGAGCCCGGCAGCGCGCTGGTCGCCGCCGATCATGGGTTGGCGGATCTGGCCGCCATCGTGGGCCAGGCGCCGCACCATTTGCAGCCGCAGGGTTGGCTGCTGTTGGAACATGGCTGGCAGCAGGGCGAGAGCGTGCGCGCGCTGCTGCAGGCCGCCGGATTTTCCGCTGTCGCCACCCACCGCGATTACGGCGACAACGACCGCGTGACGCTCGGCCAATGGCCGGGATAAGCGCCACTGATAATAACGACGCCCGCGCCATTTAAGGGAGCATCATGACTGCATACACCGCGTTGAAACATTTCCATTTGCTGACGGTCGCCATCAGTATTACCTTGTTTGTGCTGCGTTTCTTTTGGCAGTGGCGCCGCTCGCCGATCATGGGCCGCCGCTGGGTCAAGGTAGCGCCGCACCTGAACGACACGCTGCTGTTCGTCAGCGGCATCGCGCTGGTGGTGACGTTCGGGTTTTATCCGCTGCTGGGTATGGACTCATGGCTGACCGAGAAGCTGTTTGGCGTTATTATCTATATCCTGCTTGGCTACGTCGCATTGGGCAAGAAGACCAAAAGTCAGCGGCTGCGAACCGTGGCGTTCGTGCTGGCGTTGGGCTGTCTGTATCTGATAATTAAACTTGCCACGACGAAAATACCGTTTCTGATGGGATACCTATGAGTAGCATTGCTGATTTTGAATTTAACGCCTCGCCGCTGAGCGAAGGGGTGATCCTGGTGTCGCAGTCGGTGCGGCGCGATTTTCCCGCTGCCGACGTGGAGCGCAAGCTGCAACAGCTGGTGGACGAAGCGCGCGCGGCGGTGCCGGTCGATATCACTCAGGAGCAGCAACTGGATGCGCTCATCGAGCTGTTCTACAAGACCTGGGGATTCGGCGGCGCCAGCGGCGTTTACCGCCTGTCGGACGCCATCTGGCTGGACAAGGTGCTGGAAGGGCGGCAGGGCACGCCGGTCTCGCTGGGCACCATTTTCCTGCACATCGCCAACGCGCTGGATCTGCCGCTGTTGCCGGTGATTTTCCCCACTCAGCTGATCCTGCGCGCCGACTGGCTGGACGAAGAGCTGTGGCTGATCAACCCGCTGAACGGCGAAACCCTGAGCGAGCACCAGCTGGAAGTGTGGATCAAGGGCAACCTGGGGCTGGGCGCCGAGCTGGAAGACGACGACCTCGACGAGTCGGAGAACATCATGGTGGTGCGCAAGATGCTCGATACGCTGAAGGCCGCCCTGATGGAAGAAAAACAGCTGGAAATGGCGCTGCGCACCAGCGAAACGGTGCTGTGCTTCGATCCGGAAGATCCGTACGAGATCCGCGACCGCGGGCTGATTTACGCCCAGCTGGAGTGCAACCATATCGCGATTTCCGATCTCAACTATTTTGTCGAGCAGTGTCCTGAAGACCCGGTCAGCGAAGTGATCAAAGTGCAGATCCACTCGATTGAGCCGAAACAGGTGACGCTGCATTAATTCAATGACTCCGCGCAGTATGCAAGGCGACGGTTACAACCTTAACAAAGGCGAAAGCATGAAACAGAAAGTGGTTAGCATTGGCGATATCGACGTAGCAAACGATCTGCCGTTTGTGCTGTTTGGCGGTATGAACGTGCTCGAATCGCGCGATCTGGCGATGAGCATCTGCGAACACTACGTCACCGTGACGCAAAAACTGGGCATTCCTTACGTATTCAAGGCCTCTTTCGACAAGGCCAACCGCTCTTCCATTCACTCGTACCGCGGTCCGGGCCTGGAAGAAGGGATGAAGATCTTTGAAGAGCTGAAAAAAACCTTCGGCGTGAAAATCATCACCGACGTGCATGAAGCGGCGCAGGCGCAGCCGGTTTCCGAAGTGGTTGACGTGATCCAGCTGCCGGCCTTCCTGGCGCGCCAGACCGATCTGGTGGAAGCGATGGCGAAAACCGGCGCGGTGATCAACGTCAAGAAGCCGCAGTTCGTCAGCCCGGGGCAGATGGGCAACATCGTCGACAAGTTCAAAGAGGGCGGTAACGACCAGGTGATCCTGTGCGATCGCGGCAGCAACTTTGGCTATGACAACCTGGTGGTCGACATGCTGGGCATCAACGTGATGAAGAACGTGACCGGCGGCCATCCGGTGATCTTCGACGTGACCCACGCGCTGCAGACCCGCGACCCGTTCGGCGCCGCGTCCGGCGGCCGCCGCGCTCAGGTGGCCGAGCTGGCGCGCGCCGGCATGGCGGTCGGCCTGGCCGGCCTGTTCCTCGAAGCGCACCCGGATCCGAACAACGCCAAGTGCGACGGCCCGTCCGCGCTGCCGTTGGACAAGCTGGAGCCGTTCCTGGCGCAGATGAAAGCCATCGACGACCTGGTGAAGAGCTTCCCGGAGCTGGATACCAGCAACTAAGCGATTATCGCCGTAAAAAAGCCCGACTCGTCGGGCTTTTTTACGTTTAGGCGTCGGTGGCCGCCAGCGCTTCCGGCAGCGTCGGGTAGAACTGCAAGCGGCCCTCGATCGGCTGCACCCGCGCGCGCGCCAGGGTTTTCAGCGGCTGGAATGGCACGTCGGTGATCACCAGCTTTTTGTCCGCCGGCAGCACCTCGATAAAGCGCCGCAGGGCGCTCAGGCCGCCGGCGTCGAGCACCGGCACCGCATCCCATTGCAGCACGATCGTGCGGTAGCCTTCGCTGCGCGCCAGCAGTTCGGTAAAGATGCGCTCGGCGGCGGCGAAGAACAGCGGGCCGTTCACCCGCAGCACCAGGCGGCCGTGGTCGGCGCTCAGCTCACTCAGCTTTGTCATACGGGCGATACGGCGCATAAACAGCAGCGACGCCAGCACGATGCCCACGGTAATGGCGATCACCATGTCGAACAGCACCGTCAGCGACATGCACAGCAGCAGCACCAGAATGTCGTCCTTCGGCGCCCGGCGCAGCAG
This sequence comes from Serratia sarumanii, assembly GCF_029962605.1. Taxonomy (NCBI): domain Bacteria; kingdom Pseudomonadati; phylum Pseudomonadota; class Gammaproteobacteria; order Enterobacterales; family Yersiniaceae; genus Serratia; species Serratia sarumanii. The sequence continues at coordinate 2,020,967 of NZ_CP124750.1, forward strand.
GTAAACCACCTTGTGCGCCTCGCTCATGTTCCAGGCGACCATCAGCAGCAGCGCCGCCATCGCCGCCAGCGGCAGGTAAGAGAGCCACGGCGCCAATACCAGCAGCGCCAGCAGCACCAGCAGCGCGTGGATGATGGCGGATACCGGCGAGGTGGCGCCGGCGCGCACGTTGGCCGCCGAACGGGCAATCGCGGCGGTGGCGGTAATGCCGCCGAAGAACGGCGCGATGATGTTGCCCGCGCCCTGGCCGATCAGTTCGCTGTTCGAGTTGTGCTTCTTGCCGGTCATGCCGTCGAGCACCACCGCGCACAGCAGCGATTCGATCGCGCCGAGCATCGCCATCGAAAACGCCGCCGGTAACAGGGCGGAAACGGTTTGCCAGCTCAGGGTGAACGGCTGCCCGCCGCCGCCCGGCAGATCCCAGGGCAGCAGCAACTGCGGCAGGATCGGCGGGATGCCCTGTCCGCTGCTGCCGTCGGCCAGCAGGTAGCTGAAGCGCGAGCCGATGGTCGCCACCGGGTGATCAAACAGCGCCAGCAGTCCCATCAGCGCAGTGCCCGCCAGCAGCGCCGGCAGGTGGCCAGGCACCCGCAGGCCGAGCTTGGGCCAGAAGATCAGGATCAAGAGCGTCACCGCGCCGATCAGGGTATCACCGAAATCCAGCGTTGGCAGCGCCTGCAGCAGGGCGTGCAGTTTGCCGACGTAATTTTCCGGCGTGTGCGCCAGCTGCAGGCCGAAGAAGTCCTTGATCTGCATGGTGGCGATGGTGATGGCGATGCCGGAGGTAAAGCCGAGCGTCACCGGCAGCGGAATGTACTCGATCAGCCGGCCCAGGCGCGCCAGCCCCATCAGCAGCAGAAATACTCCGGAGATCAGCGTGGCGACCAGCAGGCCGGCCAAGCCGAACTGCTGCGAAACCGGATACAGGATCACCACGAAGGCGGCGGTGGGGCCGGAGACGCTGTAGCGCGAACCGCCGCTGACGGCGATGACGATGCCAGCGATGGCGGCGGTATACAGGCCGTATTGCGGCGGCACGCCGCTGGCGATCGCCAGCGCCATCGCCAGCGGGATGGCGATAATGCCGACCGTCACCCCGGCGATAGCGTCTTTCAGCAACCGCGCCAGGCTATAAGGTTCCCGCCAGCAGGCGTCTATCAGCGCGCTGAAGGGGCGAATTTTGTTTATTTCATGCGTTTTCATCTACGGTGCGTACCAAATCTTCAAAAGTGAAAGGAATGGCGGGCCCGATGAGGTCCGTCTTGTCACGTGACAGATACCATACGCCTTTTGCTCAGCGGATTACCAGACCTGTATCAATTTGGCGCAGGAAATCAGAGAGTCGCCCTTTTGTTTGGCGCTAAATGCCGATAACAGATAAGTCAGCCGCAGATTCTGCGGCTGAAAAGCAAAGGAACAATCGAGGTTTTAACGGTTAGTGCAGGGCGGGAAGAGATAAGCCGAGAAAGTTCGCTAAAGTGCTCACCAGCAGCTGATGGTCTTCTTTCTGCGGCGCGCCGGAAATGCTGATGCTGCCGACGCAGCCGAGGCCGGTCAGGGTGAGCGGGAAGGCGCCGCCGTGCACCGAATAGTCGCGCACGTTCAGCCCGTAGCGTTCCTCCAGCGACGTTTGCCGCTGCTGCAGGCGCAGGCCGATGGCGTAAGAGCTTTTGTGAAAATGGTTCACCAGATTACGCTTGCGCCGCACCCAGTCGGCGATGTCCGGCGTGGCGCCCGGCATGGCGTAATAAAACAGCGTTTGCCCGGCCAGTTGGATCTCGATGGCGATGCTCAGGCCGCGCCGCTCGGCGGCGGTTTTCAGCGCCGCGCCCAGTTCCCAGGCGGTGGCGGCATCAAAATGGGTAAAGGCCAGCGTCGCTTCCTGTTCGCTGAGCGCCTGCAGTTCATCGTCGATATTCATGCGGTTCTCCCCCGATAACACAGGGCACAGAGTAGCCTGAAGCGCCTGGGGAGGGATAGAAGGCTTGGCGATAAGATAGAACCGCCCGGCCGCAGCCGGGGATGGGAGCGTGCGCCCCGGCGAGCGGGGCGCGTGGCTTCAGGCCGCCAGCGTGTGTTCGCGGAAGGCGTCCAACAGCTCTTCGGTGAACGTCAGGCGTTTTTGGCGATCGGCCAGATCGAGCGTGAACTTCAGCTTGCTCGGGCCGTCCAGGCGGTAAACCTGCGGATTGCCCTGCAACAGGCCAATCAGATAACCGGGATCGACGCGGTTGTTGTCGCCGAACTCGATAAAGCCGCCGCGCTCGTTGCTCTCGATGCGTTTGATGCCCAGCTTCTGCGCATGCAGGCGCAGCGCCGCGCACTGCAACAGGTTGCGCGCCGCGTCCGGCAACTGACCGAAGCGGTCGATCAGCTCGACTTTCAGCTCATCCAGCTCGCCGTCGCTCTTCGCGCTGGCGATGCGCTTGTACAGCGACAGGCGGGTATTGACGTCGGGAATGAAATCTTCCGGCAGCAGCGTCGGCATGCGCAGTTCCACCTCGGTCTGGCTGCTGGTGAGATCTTCCAGTGACGGTTCGCGGCCGTTTTTCAACGCATCGACGGCGCTTTCCAACAGCTCCATGTAGAGCGAGAAGCCGACGGTGGTCATCTGGCCGCTCTGGTCTTCGCCCAGCAGCTCGCCGGCGCCGCGGATCTCCAGATCGTGGGTCGCCAGCGCGAAACCGGCGCCGAGATCTTCCAGCGACGCGATGGCCTCTAGCCGTTTATGGGCGTCGGCGCCCATGGCTTTCGGGTTTGGCGTCAGCAGATAGGCGTAAGCCTGGTGGTGCGAGCGCCCAACGCGGCCGCGCAGCTGGTGCAGCTGCGCCAGGCCGAAGCGATCGGCGCGCTCGATGATGATGGTGTTGGCGCTGGGAATATCGATGCCGGTTTCGATGATGGTGGTGCACACCAGCACGTTGAAGCGCTGGTGGTGGAAATCGTTCATCACCCGTTCCAGATCGCGCTCGCGCATCTGGCCGTGGCCGATGGCGATGCGCGCTTCCGGTACCAGTTCCGCCAGGCGCTGCGCCGCTTTCTCGATGTTTTCGACGTCGTTGTAGAGGTAGTAAACCTGGCCGCCGCGCAGCACTTCACGCAGGATCGCCTCGCGCACGACCAGGCTGTCGTATTCGCGCACGAAGGTCTTCACCGCCAAGCGGCGCGCCGGCGGGGTGGCGATGATCGACAGATCGCGCATGCCGCTCATCGCCATGTTCAGGGTGCGCGGGATCGGCGTGGCGGTCAGCGTCAGGATATCGACGTCGGCGCGCATCGCCTTGATACGTTCTTTATGGCGCACGCCGAAGCGGTGTTCTTCATCGACGATCAGCAGCCCCAGGTCTTTCCAGCGCAGATCGCTCTGCAACAGCTTGTGGGTGCCGATGATGATGTCCACCTTGCCTTCTGCCGCGTCGTCCAGCACCTGCTGCTGCTCTTTGGCGCTGCGGAAGCGCGACATCATCTCGATGCGGATCGGCCAGGTGGCGAAGCGATCGCGGAAGTTGTCGAAGTGTTGCTGCGCCAGCAGGGTGGTCGGCACCAGCACCGCCACCTGCTTGCCGTTTTCCACCGCCAGGAAGGCGGCGCGCATCGCCACTTCGGTTTTGCCGAAGCCGACGTCGCCGCACACCAGGCGATCCATCGCCAGCGGCTGACACATGTCGCTCAATACGGCATTGATCGCCTGTTCCTGATCCGGCGTGGTTTCGAACGGGAAGCTCTGGCAGAACAGCTGATACTGTTCGCGGTTGTGTTTGAAGGCGAAACCGGCCTTGGCGGCGCGCTGGGCGTAGATATCCAGCAGCTCCGCCGCCACGTCGCGCACCCGCTCGGCCGCTTTCTGCCGCGCGCGCGTCCAGGCGTCGCCGCCCAGTTTGTGCAGCGGGGCGTTTTCGTCCGCGCCGCCGGCGTAGCGGCTGATCAGATGCAGCGAAGAAACCGGCACGTACAGCTTGTCCTCACCGGCGTAGGAGAGGATAAGGTATTCGGCCTTGATGCCGCCGGCCTCCAGCGTGGTCAGGCCGACGTAGCGGCCGACGCCGTGCTCCAGGTGCACCACCGGCTGGCCGGGATGCAGCTCCGCCAGGTTGCGGATCAGGGTATCGGTGTTGATGGTGCGCCGGTTGTCCTGCCGGCGGCGGCTGACGCGCTCGCCGAGCAGATCGCTTTCGCAGATCAGCGCCCGCCGGCGCAGGCCGTCGAGGAAGCCGTGTTCCGCGGCGCCGACCATCATGTAACGGCCCGCCGTTTCCGTCTGATCGAGGCGTTGAATCAGCGCCGGCGCCAGCTTGATGCGGCCGAGCAGATCCTGCAGCGTTTCACGCCGCCCCTCGCTCTCGACGGAGAAAATTACGCTGCCGTCGAAGCCTTCGATAAAGCGCCGCAGGTTATCCAGCGGGGATTTATGCTGCGCCTGCACCGCCAGATCGGGCAGGGCATGGTAGTCCAGATTGGTATTGCCGGCCTTGGCCGGCAGCTCATCGGTTTTCAGCGCGATGCGCGGCCAGGCCTTCAGCTCGCCGAACAGCGCGTCGACGCGCAGCCACAGCGTATCCGGCGCCAGCAGCGGGCGCATCGGATCGACGCGGCGGCTTTCGTAACGCTGGTTGACGTCTTGCCAGAAGCGCTCGGCGGCGCCCTCCAGATCGCCGGTATTGACGATCAGCGTGTTGGCCGGCAGGTAGCTGAACAGCGACGGCAGCGGCTGGCTGAAGAACAGCGGCTGCCAGTACTCGATGCCGGCCGGCCAGGCGCTTTTGCTGACCTGCTGATAGATGTGTTCGGCGTCGCGGCGCACCTCGAACTGCTCGCGCCACTGGCTGCGGAACAGCTCGATGGCGTTCTTGTCGGTGGGGAACTCGTGGGCCGGCAACAGATTGATGGCCTCGACTTCGCTCAGCGTGCGCTGGCTATCGACGTCGAAGATGCGCAGGCTGTCGATTTCGTCATCGAAAAAGTCGATGCGGTAAGGCTCATCGCTGCCCATCGGGTAAAGATCGAGCAGCGCGCCGCGGGTGGCGAATTCGCCGTGCTCCATCACCTGATCGACGCTGCGATAGCCGGCCTGTTCCAGCTGCGCGCGCAGCTTGTCGCGCGACAGGCGCTGGCCTTTCTTCATCACCAGCGCGTGGCCGTGCAGGAACTCGTGCGGGCAGACGCGCTGCATCAGGGTATTGACCGGCAAAATGATCACGCCGCGCGCCATGGTCGGCAGATGATACAGGCTCGACAAACGATCCGAGATGATTTCCTGATGCGGCGAGAAGCTGTCATACGGCAGGGTTTCCCAGTCGGACAGCGTGGTCACCATCTGGTCGGTGAACTGCTGGATCTCGTCGCGCAGCCGCAGGGCGTTTTGCATGTCCGGCGCGATCAGCATCACCGGGCCAGGGTGGCGTTCGACGATCTCGGCGCACTCCACGGCGCAGGCCGCGCCGGTCAGTTGCCCCAGCTGGCGCAGATCGCCTGCGCGATCGGGCAGAGAATAACGAGGGGATGAGGAACGGTTACGGCTATCGGAAGTGCTCATTCAGGTATCTTTAATCAATGTGTTAGAGGGCGTTCCGGCACGGATAACCCAGCGCCTTTATGCTGTTTATAGTAGCCCAGCGGCCGGCAAACTGACACAGCAAAAAGCGCTGCTCATCGCTTTTTTGCCGATTATTTAACCGGTTGACGCCGTCGACTTTTTGCGGCGACGGGGCAATATTGCGCTCATCTGCCGCCGCCGTTCTCCTCTGCGCCACGCAATAAAAGATCGTCGGGTGTTCCCTAAACGAGGGAGAGCCTTTATCATCCATGATCACTTTGCTTAAGCCACGGCTATCAAACGGATTTCATGTATCAACCTGTCGCGTTATTCATTGGCCTGCGCTACATGCGCGGGCGAGCCTCAGACCGCTTCGGGCGGTTTGTTTCCTGGCTTTCCACCATCGGCATTACGCTGGGGGTGATGGCGTTGGTCACCGTGCTGTCGGTGATGAACGGATTCGAAAAGGATCTGGAGAACAACATCCTCGGCCTGATGCCGCAGGCGTTGATCACCAGCCCGCAAGGATCGGTTAATCCGCAGCAGCTGCCTGCCTCCGAGGTGCAGAAGCTGCAGGGCGTCACGCGCGTTGCGCCGCTGACCACCGGTGACGTGGTGCTGCAAAGCGCCCGCAGCGTGGCGGTCGGGGTGATGCTCGGCGTCAATCCCGACGAGGCCGATCCGCTGACCCCGTATCTGGTCAACGTCAAGCAGCAGCAGCTGCAGCCGGGCCAATACAACATCATCATCGGCGAACAGCTGGCGGGGCAACTCGGCGTCAAACGCGGCGATTCGCTGCGCGTGATGGTGCCGAGCGCCAGCCAGTTCACGCCGATGGGCCGCATTCCCAGCCAGCGTCTGTTCACCCTCATCGGCACCTTCCACGCCAACAGCGAGGTGGACGGCTATCAGCTGCTGGTCAACCAACAGGACGCTTCGCGCCTGATGCGCTACCCGGCCGGCAACATCACCGGCTGGCGCCTGTTCCTGCAGCAGCCGCTGGCGGTCGATACCCTCAGCCAACAGCCGTTGCCGGCGGGCACGGTCTGGAAAGACTGGCGTGATCGCAAGGGCGAGCTGTTCCAGGCGGTGCGCATGGAGAAGAATATGATGGGGCTGTTGCTCAGCCTGATCGTGGCGGTGGCGGCGTTTAACATCATTACCTCGCTCGGCCTGCTGGTGATGGAGAAGCAGGGCGAGGTCGCCATTCTGCAGACCCAGGGGCTGACCCGCCGCCAGATCATGTCGGTGTTTATGGTGCAGGGCGCCAGCGCCGGCATCATCGGCTCGCTGCTCGGCACGCTGCTCGGCGTGTTGCTGGCCACCAACCTGAATAACCTGATGCCGATCCTCGGCGCCCTGATCGACGGCGCTTCGCTGCCGGTGGCGGTCGATCCGCTGCAGGTGACGATCATCGCCGTGGTGGCGATGGCGGTTTCCCTGTTGTCCACGCTTTATCCTTCATGGCGCGCTGCCGCCGTACAACCCGCTGAGGCTTTACGTTATGAGTAACCATCTTTTGCTGCAGTGTGACAACCTGTGCAAGACCTATCAGGAAGGCAATCTGCACACCGACGTGCTGCGCAACGTCAGCTTTGCCATGCAGCAGGGCGAGATGATGGCGATCGTCGGCAGCTCGGGTTCCGGCAAGAGCACCCTGTTGCACCTGCTGGGCGGGCTGGACTCGCCGACCTCCGGCGAGGTGATCTTCAAGGGCGCATCGCTGAACGCCATGTCTTCGGCGGCCAAGGCCGAGCTGCGCAACCGCCAGCTCGGCTTCATCTATCAGTTTCACCATCTGCTGCCGGACTTCACCGCGCTGGAAAACGCCGCCATGCCGCTGCTGATCGGCGGCGCCAAGCCGGCGCAGGCGCAGGAGAAGGCGCGGGAGATGCTGGCGGCGGTCGGGCTGGAAAAACGCAGCAAACACCGCCCGTCCGAGCTTTCCGGCGGCGAGCGTCAGCGCGTGGCGATCGCGCGCGCGCTGGTCAATAATCCGGCGCTGGTGCTGGCGGACGAACCGACCGGCAACCTGGACAAACGCACCGCGGACAGCATCTTCGATCTGCTGGGCGAGCTGAACGTGCGTCAGGGCACCGCTTTTCTGGTGGTGACGCACGATCTGCAACTGGCCAAGCGCCTGAGCCGCCAGCTGGAAATGGCCGACGGCCACCTGCAGGCGCAGCTGACCCTGATGGGGGCCGAGTAATGGCGGGAGCCTCACTGTCCTTCCTGACGGCCCTGCGTTTCAGCCGCGGCCGTAAACGCGGCGGCATGGTGTCGCTGATTTCGGTCATCTCCACCATCGGCATCGCGCTGGGGGTGGCGGTGTTGATCGTCGGCCTGAGCGCGATGAACGGCTTTGAGCGCGAGCTGAAAAACCGCATTCTGGCGGTGGTGCCGCACGGCGAGCTCGAGCCGGTAAATCAGCCGTTCAGCGGCTGGCCGTCGATTCTGCAGCGGGTGGAGAAGGTGCCGGGCATTGTGGCCGCCGCGCCGTACATCAACTTTACCGGCCTGATGGAGAACGGCGCGCAGCTGCGCGCGGTGGAAGTCAAAGGCGTTGATCCGCAGCAGGAGAGCCGGCTGAGCGCGCTGCCGCAGTATGTGCAGGGTGATGCCTGGGCCAACTTCAAGGCCGGCGAACAGCAGGTGATCCTCGGCAAGGGTGTGGCCGACGCGCTGGGCGTGAAGCCAGGCGCCTATGTGACGGTGATGATCCCCAACAGCGACCCGGAAATGAAGCTGCTGCAGCCGAAGCGCATTCGCCTGCACGTGACCGGCATTTTGCAGCTCAGCGGCCAGCTCGATCACAGCCTGGCGCTGGTGCCGCTGGCCGATGCGCAGCAGTATCTCGACATGGGTGACAGCGTCACGGGTATCGCCCTCAAGATGAACGACGTGTTCGCCGCCAACAAACTGGTGCGCGACGCCGGCGAAGTGACCAACGCCTACATTTACATCAAGAGCTGGATCGGCAAATACGGCTACATGTACCGCGATATCCAGATGATCCGCGCCATCATGTATCTGGCGATGGTGCTGGTGATCGGCGTGGCCTGCTTCAACATCGTGTCCACGCTGGTGATGGCGGTGAAAGACAAAAGCGCCGACATCGCGGTGCTGCGCACCCTGGGCGCCAAAGACGGCTTTATCCGCGCCATCTTCATCTGGTATGGGCTGCTGGCCGGGCTGCTGGGCAGCCTGAGCGGCGTGGTGATCGGGGTGATCGCCTCGCTGCAGCTGACCAACATTATCCGGGGCATCGAGAAACTGGTCGGCCACTCCTTCCTGTCGGGCGATATCTACTTCATCGACTTCCTGCCTTCCGAGCTGCACTGGCTGGACGTGCTGATCGTGCTGGCGACCGCCATCGTGCTGAGCCTGTTGGCCAGTTGGTATCCGGCGAGGCGCGCCAGCCGCATCGATCCGGCGCGGGTGCTCAGCGGACAATAAAACCCACGGGGAGGCAGCGATGCCGCCCCGTTTTTTTAGCCTGGGGATGGGTTATGTACTACGGTTTCGATATGGGCGGCACCAAGATTGAGCTGGGGGTATTCGACGACAACCTGCAGCGCATTTGGCAAAAACGGGTGCCGACGCCGCGTGAAGACTACCGGCAACTGCTGGCCACGCTGGGCGATCTGACCCTCGAGGCGGATGCGTTCTGTGGCCGGCGCGGCAGCGTCGGCATCGGCATTCCGGGCCTGCCCAACGACGATGACGGCACGCTGTTTACCGCCAACGTGCCGGCGGCGATGGGGCGGCCGTTGCCGCGCGATCTGGCGGCGCTGATCGGGCGCGAGGTGCGCGTCGACAACGACGCCAACTGCTTTGCGCTGTCGGAGGCCTGGGACGACGAGTTTCGCCGCTACCCGACGGTGCTGGGCATCATCCTCGGCACCGGCGTTGGCGGCGGCCTGATCGTCGACGGCAAGACGGTGCCTGGGCGCAACTATATCGCCGGCGAGTTCGGCCATTTGCGCCTGCCGGTGGATGCGCTCGAGGTGCTGGGGCGTGATGTGCCTCGCGTCGCCTGCGGGTGCGGCCACCAGGGTTGCATTGAAAATTACATATCGGGCCGCGGTTTCGAATGGATGTACGCCCATTTCTATGGCCGGCACTTGCCCGCCACCGAGATCATTGCGCATTATCAGGCGGGTGAGGCGCAGGCGGTGGCTCACGTCGACCGCTTTATGGACGTGCTGGCGATCTGCCTGGGCAACCTGCTGACGGTGCTGGATCCGCACCTGGTGGTGATCGGCGGCGGGCTGTCGAACTTCGACGCCATTTACCAGGCGTTGCCGCAGCGGTTGCCGGCGCACCTGCTGCGGGTGGCCCGGCTGCCGCGCATCGAGAAGGCGCGCTATGGCGACGCCGGCGGCGTGCGCGGCGCAGCGTTCCTCAATTTGGTAAACAGGGAAAAGTAAGGAGAGAGTTAATGCACACTCGCCATCGGCTGTGTCAGTTTCGCAAGAGTAAGCATGTGCTGCATCAGCGCTTTCGTTCACGCATTTTTCACCGTGACACCATGGCGGCGGCCGAGCTGAAAAAGCCGTTTGTGGTGGTATTGACCGGGGCCGGCATTTCGGCCGAGTCGGGCATTCGCACCTTCCGCGCCGCGGATGGGCTATGGGAAGAGCACCGGGTGGAGGACGTCGCCACGCCGGAAGGTTTTCAGCGCGATCCGGTGCTGGTGCAGGCGTTTTACAACGAACGCCGCCGCCAGCTGCAGACGGAGGAGATCGCCCCGAACGCCGCGCACCGCGCGCTGGCGGATCTGGAGGAGTGGCTGGGGGAAAACTTCCTGCTGGTCACGCAAAACATCGATAACCTGCATGAGCGCGCCGGCAGCAAGCGGGTGCTGCACATGCACGGCGAACTGCTGAAGGTGCGCTGCACCCAGTCGGGGCAGGTGTTCGAATGGCCCGGCGATCTCAGCGTTGACGATCGTTGCCATTGCTGCCAGTTCCCGGCGCCGCTGCGGCCGCACGTGGTGTGGTTCGGCGAGATGCCGCTGGGCATGGATGACATTTACCAGGCGCTGAGCAAGGCCGATTTCTTCGTCGCCATCGGCACCTCCGGCCATGTCTACCCGGCGGCCGGCTTCGTGCATGAGGCGCGGCTGGGCGGCGCCTACGCGATGGAGCTGAACCTGGAGCCAAGCCAGGTGGAGAGCCAGTTCGACGAGAAGCACTACGGCCTGGCCAGCGAAGTGGTGCCGCGCTTTGTGCACAAGTTCCTGGTGGGCAAGGTGGCGCGGGCCGACAGGCCCTGATAAAGGCATCAGGGCGCACTGCGCGCCCTGATGGGATGGCGGGGCGTATTAGCGCCCGGCTTTCAGCTTTTGGAAGTAGCTTTCATACAGCGTGCTGGCGTCGCCGACGTCGTTTTGCCACTCGCCGTGCTCAATCACCGCCTTGTCCGGGTAGAGGGACTTGTCGTTGGCGATCTCCGGCGACAGCAGTTTCTTCGCCGCCAGGTTCGGCGTCGGGTAACCGATGGTTTCCGCCACCTGCACCGCGATTTCCGGCCGCAGCAGGAAGTCTATCAGCTTCAGCGCCCCCTCGACGTTGCGCGCGTTGGCCGGAATGGCCAGGCTGTCCATCCAGAAGATCCCGCCTTCCTTCGGCCAGACGATCTCCAGCGGCGTGCCGGCCTGGCGCGCCACGAAGGCCGAACCGTTCCACACCATACCGACGTTGACTTCCCCTTCCATAAACGGGTTGCCCGGGTTGTCGGAGTTGAAGGCCAGCACGTTCGGCATCAATTTCTGCAGTTCGTGATAGGCGGCTTCGATCTCTTTCGGGTCGGTGGTGTTGCCGGAATAGCCCAGCTTGAGCAGCGCCATCTGGAACACTTCGCGCGCGTCGTCGGTCAGCAGCAGGCGGCCCTTGTACTGCGGCTGCCACAGATCGGCCCAGGCGGTAACGGTAGAGGGATCCTGTTCGTCGCTGTTGACGCCGATGGCGGTAGCGCCCCAGATGTAGGGGATGGAGTAGTCGTTGTTGGGATCGAACGGCTTGTTCAGCAGGGTAGGATCGAGATCCTTGAAGTGGCTGAGCTTGCTCTTGTCGATTTTTTGCAGCATGCCTTCCTTGCTCATCTTGGCGATGAAGTACGTGGAAGGCACCACCAGATCGTACGCGCCGTCTTTATAGGTCTTCAGCTTGGCGTACATACTTTCGTTGGATTCATAGGTGGAATAAATCACCTTGATGCCGGTTTCCTTGGTGAACTGCTCCAGCAGCCCCGGCGGGACGTATTCAGTCCAGTTATAGAAATACAGTGTTTTGCCGTCAGAGGCGTTTGCAGAGCAGATACTCAGCGCCATCATCCCGGCTGCGAGCAGATGTGACCACTTTTTCATGCAGCGTATCCTTCAGCAGTCGTGAGCCGAACCCGTATGAGCCGCCGTTTTCGGCCGCGCCATACCCCAGAAAGGGGCCATTATAGGGGGCGGGGCGGGGTGGGTAAAGGCGGTTATCCCGCAGGCAAATCAAGGGGTTTGGCGGCTTAAAGCGCATCACAATTTGATGGTCTCGCGCTGGACAGGCGGTGAAGCGCGTGCGAAACAATAATTTTGGCGAATAAACGAGGGCGGCGATGAATTTCAAACAGGTCTTCAGCCAGGCGGAGCTCAGCAAGACGGATCTGACGATTTTGCACTGCATTCTCGATAATCCGGACGCCTGCATCGACGACGGCATCCGCGCGGTGTCCGCACGCTGCTACAGTTCCCCCTCGACGCTGGTGCGGCTGGCTAAAAAGCTGGGCTTTCGCGGCTATCTCGAACTGGTCTATTTCATCAAATTCAACCTGACGATGGCGCCGGCCTATCAGGCGGAGCGCGCTACGCCGGCGGTACCGCCGGCGCAGTTTCTCGATCTGCTCGACAGCGGCAAGATCCTGATCCACGGCAGCGGTTTTTCGCAATTGGTGGCGCAGTATATGTACAACAAGTTTATGACGCTGGGCGTAGACAGTTACCTGTCGCTGTGGCCGGATTTCGACATTCTTGACCGTGAGACGCGCTTTCGCTTCGATATGGTGATCGTGATTTCAAAGTCGGGCAACAGCGGCTCGGCGCTGAGCTGGAGCGAGGCGGTGAAGCGTAACCGCATCCTGTTGGCGGCCTTCTGCGGCGACGGCGACAGCCCGCTGGCGCAGCAGGCCGACATGACCTTTCTGTTTGAGGACCGGCAAAAATACGATCACGATATCTACTATCCCAATCCGTTTTTCGGCCACTGTCTGTTGGGATTCGAGAATGTGATCACCGCCTGGTTTGAACGACGCGGCCGCTGACGGCCGCGCCGCATCGCTTAGCGCCAGTGCCCGGCATACTGACGGTGGGCCTGCAGGTACTCCTCCACCAGCATTTTCGCCAGCGAGTAGGAGTTGACCAGCGGGTGCACCATCAGCGCCTTGATGGCCAACTGGCGGTTACCGGTCAAGATCGCCGCCACCGCCAGCCGTTCGTACTCTTTCACCTGCGAAATCAGGTTCTTCTGGGTGTCGGGAATATCACGCATTTTGACCGGCTGAATGCCGGCGCTGCTCAATTCGCAGCTGATTTCGATCACGTCTTCCGGGTGCAGAAAATCGAGCGTGTCGCGGTTTTGCATCGATACCACCACGCGTTTTTGCCGGCCGCTGTTGACCGCCTCCAGAATGTCGATCGCCACCCCGGCATAGCCGCCGCTGTCCGGCTGTTCGATAAACTGTTGCAGCGTCAGCATCTCACGCGTTTTCACCTTGCCCTGGCTGGACTCGCGCTGCATATAGGAATTTTCGCGCTGCAGGTAATGGCTGAAGTAGACAGAGAAGGCATGCTCCAACTGACGGGGGATGTCCAGCTCGCCCAACGCCGACAGCATTTGGCGGTTGATCGCCGCGATTTGTTCGCCGCGGGTCTCGCCGCCCTCGACGATGGCGGCGATCGCCTGCTCACGGTAGTAGTAATAGTAGAGATACTCGTTGAGCATCAGGTTGTCCGACAGCGCCACCAGCTCCGGCGAGAAGTATTTCATGCAGGTTTCGCGATACAGGCGCGGATCCGCCAGCAGCCGTTCCGTGACCGGCTCGCCGTTGACGCGCGCATTGCGGAACCAGGAAAGGTGATTGAGGCCGAAGCAGTCGACGCTCAGCTGGTCTTCGCGGCAGTCCAGCAGCTCGGCCAGTTCGCGGATGAACTCGCTGGGGGCGTCGCAGATGCCGTAGACCCGGCGCTGGAAGCCGGATTTGATGATCGCCTCGGTCACCATGCCGGAAGGATTGGTGAAGTTGAACAACACCGCGTCCGGCGAGGAAAGCTGCTCGATCAGGCGGCAATAGTCGAGGATCGCCGGAATCGAACGCATCGCCATGGCGAAGCCGCCGGCGCCGGTGGTTTCTTGCCCAAGCAACTGGTGATTGAGCGCGATGCGCTCGTCATGGATGCGGCCTTCCTCGCCGCCGATGCGCAGGGTGGTGATGATGTAGTCGGCGCCTTGCAGCGCCTGGCGCGCATCGCTGCTGAGGCTGAAAGCAATGTCGCCGCGAATGCGCTGGAATACGCCCTGCGCCAGGGCGCCGTAGATCGCCAGATGGCGCTCATCGGTATCCATAAACACCACTTCGGTAATGCCGATGCGATGGGCGTTATAGGCGATGGATTTGGCGAGGAACGGGGAACGCACGCCGCCGCCGCCGAGAACGGTTAATTTCATTCGATATCTCCCATTAATAAAGCGTTAGAGTGCCGCTAAATATTTCTCTACCTGATTTTTGACCTTGCCGACCGTGACGCCGTAAATCACCTGCACTTCACGGCGATTCTTCACCACGCCTTTGGCGCCGGTGCTTTTCAACGCGGCCTCATCCACCCGCGCCATATCCTTTAATTCCACCCGCAGCCGGGTGAAGCAGTTGTCGACGGAAATAATGTTTTCCTTGCCGCCCAGCGCGCGAATAATGATGCCGCTCAGTTCGTCCGGGTTATTTTTGCGGTTCCGGTAATCCTGTTTGGAATAGAGTTTGACGTCCTGATCATCTTCGCGGCCCGGCGTCTTCAGATTGAGCTTCAGCACCAGCGTTTTGAACACCAGGTAATACACCGCAAACTGCACCAGGCCGATGACCACATACAGCGGCCAACGGGTGAGGGAGACCGGCAGCGGCAGGTTGTAGGCCAGGAACTCGACCAGCCCGCTGGCGCCCCAGGGGCGCACCTGGAACAGGTTGCAGGCCACCTGCGACAGCGCGGTCAACACGGCGTGGATCACCCACAGCAGCGGAGAGATAAACAGGAAGGTGAACTCTATCGGCTCGGTGATGCCGACCAGGATCGAGGTGGTGATGGCCGGGATCAGAATTGCCTTGGCCAGCATTTTCTTTTCCGGTTTGGCGGTGTGATAGAAAGCCAATGCCGCGCCCGACAGGCCGAAGATGGTCACCATCCCTTGCTGCGAGAAGCGCAGCGCTTCGTTCATCAGCGGCGAGATGCTCGGGTCGCGCATATAGGCCAGGAAAATTGCCTGCGAGCCGGAGACGGTCTGGCCGTCCTGCACGATTGAACCGCCGATGCTGGTGAGCTGGAACGGCGACCAGATAAAGTGGTGCAGCCCGGTGGGGATGAGGAATTTTTCGAAGAAGCCGTAGACGAAAACCCCGAGCGAGCCGGAGCTTTTCATAAAGCCGGTCAGCGCGATCAGGCCCTGTGAGATGGCCGGCCACAGGTAGCTGAAGGCGACGGCGTACAGCATGATGATCGGCGTCATGGCGATCAGCACCAGTT
This sequence comes from Serratia sarumanii, assembly GCF_029962605.1. Lineage (NCBI taxonomy): Bacteria > Pseudomonadati > Pseudomonadota > Gammaproteobacteria > Enterobacterales > Yersiniaceae > Serratia > Serratia sarumanii. The sequence goes on from NZ_CP124750.1 coordinate 2,036,278, forward strand.
TGGCGCCGCCGTAGACCGAGAACACGCCGTTGAGCTCGACGTTGCACAGGCGGTTGTGCACCCAGGCGATGGTGACACCGAGGATAAGACCGAGAAAAATGCCCATATCCACCACGGTAAAGCCCAGCAGTTCAGTCTGCCCGGTGCCGTAATATTCGCCGTTGATCTTGGCCGCGACGTGGCCGCTGAGTTGCAGATAAGACGAATTGGCGCCGAGGAACATGATAAAGCACATCACCGCAACCAGCGCCGCTTCGCTTTTTTTGTCTTTGGCCAGGCCGTAGGTAATGCCGATGCAGAAAATCAGCCCGAGATTGCCGAATAACGGCCAGAAGGTATCGCCGATCATTTTACCGATAGAGAACACGGCGGAATGTTCATTGATAAGTGTGGCATTGGTGAGAATAGAACTGAGCGCCAGAATCAGACCGATCACCGGCAGGAAAAATATCGGCCCCATCATGGCTTTGGAGAAAAGCTGCAGCTTGCTTAAGATATTATCGATAATACCTTTCATGGCAGTTCCTTTTTATATTTTAATGGATGACGACGTTGCTGAATAAACTCCCTGGAAGCGAGAAAAAAATAAGGCACCTTGCCTGGATTCAGTTATAGGGGGAAGTTTTCGCCGCTGCAATCGGCGGGGCGGAAATAGGCACCGATGGTCAGGGAGTGACAACCGGTGCCGATTGTGAAGGGGATCACAACCGGGCGCCGCAGCGCCCGGCGGGGAGGATTATTCGGCCTTGGGCGCGCGATCGCGCATCACCCACTGGCTGGCGATCACCAGCACCAGCGACAGCAGCAGCAAAATGGTGGCCAGCGCGTTGACCTCCGGCGAGACGCCGACTTTCACCATCGAATAGATCTTCAGCGGCAAGATCTCGTAGCTCGGGCCGGTAACGAAGGAGGAGACGACCACGTCGTCCATCGACAGGGTGAAGCTCAGCAGCCAGCCGGCCGCCACCGCCGGCATCGCCAGCGGCAGGATGATCTTGCGCAGAATGGTGAACTCGCTTGCGCCGAGATCGCGCGCGGCCTCCAGCATCTTCACGTCGAAGCCTTTCAGGCGCGCGTAGACGGTCACCACCACGAACGGCAGGCAGAAGGTGATGTGCGAGAACAGCAGCGACCAGAAGCCGAGCGAAATGCCCAGCAGCATGAACAGCACCAGCAGCGAGATGGCCATCACGATGTCCGGCGACATCATCACCACGAACAGCATGCCGCCGACGAACGGCTTGCCGCGGAAGCGGTAGCGGTACAGCGCCACCGCGGTCAGCGAGCCGATCAGCGTGGCGAAGGTAGCGGAGAGCACCGCCATGGTCAGCGAATGGCCGGCGGCCTGCAGCAGGCTGTCGTTGTTGAGCAGCGTGCTGTACCACTGGGTGGTGGCTCCTTGCCAACTAATGCCGAAGCGCGAGGCGTTGAAGGAGTTGACGATCAGGATGACGATCGGGATATACAGATAAGCGTATACCAGCGCCATAAAGCCGCCGCGCAGCAGACGTCCGATCATGCCAGATCCTCCTTCTTGTTCAGCAGGCGGGCGGCCCGGTAATAGACCAGCAGCAACAGCCCCATCACCAGCGTCAGGCAGATGCTGGTGGCCGCGCCGAACGGCCAGTCGCGGATATTGAGGAACTGGCTTTTAATCACGTTGCCGATCAGCAGATTCTTGGCGCCGCCCATCAGATCGGCGACGAAGAACAGCCCCATCGCCGGCAGCACCACCAGCAGGCAGCCGGCGATAATGCCCGGCATGGTCAGCGGCACGATGATGCGGATAAAGGTCTGCAGCTTGCCGGCGCCGAGATCGCGCGCCGCCTCCAGGCAGGACTTATCTAGCTTTTCGATGCTGGAGTAGAGCGGCATCACCATAAACGGCAGCAGGATATACACCAGGCCGAGGATCACCGCTTCCGAGGTGTACATGATGCGCAGCGGCTTGTCGATGACGCCGATCCACAGCAGCGCGTCGTTGAGATAGCCGCGGGTGCTGAGAAACAGCTTCAGGCCGTAGATGCGGATCAGCGAATTGGTCCAGAAGGGCACGATCAGCAGAAACAGCAGCAGCGGTCGCACCTTCTGCGGCAACCGCGCCAGGATAAAGGCGAACGGGTAGCCGATCGCCAGGCAGCACAGGGTGGCGATCAGCGCCATGTTCAGCGAATGCAGCAGCACCTGGGCATACAACGGATCGAACAAGCGCCGGTAGTTGTCCAGCGTGAACACCATCTGCACCAGATTGGCGTCGTCGCGGGTCAGGAAGCTGGTGGCGATGATCATCAGGTTCGGCATGAACACGAACAGCAGCAGCCAGGCGACGACGCCGACGATCACCACATTCTGGAAGACTTTACGCGATTTCTTCATCGGCCAGCACCACCTCCCAGCTTTCAACCCAGGTCACCGCCATCTTCTGGTTGAGCGAGTGGTCGACGTCCGGATCGTCTTCATTGAAGAACTCGCTGACCATCACCGTTTTACCGCTCTCCAGCTCAACCACCGACTCCAGCGTCATGCCTTTGTAGTTGCGCTCGCGCACGTAGCCGATCAGCCCGTCGTGCTGCGCGCTGTCGTTCACTTCTTCTACCCGCAGATCCTCCGGGCGCAGCAGCACCTTCAGCTTTTGGCCCGGCTCTGCCGGCAGATCGGCATAGATGTCGCACTCGCGGCCTTCGACGTTGGCGCGCACCCGCTGCGCATCGAGGCGCTGCAAGACCACCGCGTCGAAGATGTTGATCTCGCCGATAAAGCTGGCGACGAACAGGTTCTTCGGCTCTTCGTAGATCTCACGCGGCGTGCCGTCTTGCTCGATGCGGCCTTCACGCATCACCACGATGCGATCCGACATGGTCAGTGCTTCTTCCTGATCGTGGGTGACGAACACGAAGGTGATGCCCAGCTTGCGCTGCAGCGCCTTCAGCTCGTTCTGCATCTGTTTGCGCAGCTTGTAGTCCAGCGCCGACAGCGATTCGTCCAGCAGCAGCACCTTCGGCTTGTTGACCACTGCGCGGGCGATGGCCACGCGCTGCTGTTGGCCGCCGGAGAGCTGGCCCGGCCGCCGCTTGGCGAAGGCATCCAGCTGCACCATGCGCAGCGCCTCTTCGACGCGCGGCGTCAGTTCCGCCGCCGGCACCTTTTGCATGCGCAGGCCAAAGGCGACGTTGTCGAACACCGACATGTGCGGAAACAGGGCATAGCTCTGAAACACGGTGTTGACGTGGCGATGTTCGGCCGGAATGGCAGTGATGTCCTGGCCGTCGAGCACGATGCGGCCCCGATCGGCGTCTTCAAGACCGGCGATCAGGCGCAGCACCGTGGTTTTGCCACAGCCGGAGGGGCCGAGAATGGTGAGGAATTCGCCGTGGTTAATCGCCAGTTCGAGATCGGCAATGATGGTTTTGCCATCGAACGCTTTGCTCAGGGCATGCAGTTCAACAAGGGGAGTCAGAGAGGATGTCTCAGTCATTTATCGTATTACTCTATCCCGTGGGCTAATGCAGATAGAACCGCAACTGGAAAAGACTGCCGGAGCTTGCGGAATGCCCGCTGATCAAATGAAGCTCAAACCAGTTGCGCCAATGGAAATTTTTCGAGCGCGCATGATAGACGCTGAATGCCGGAATTGAAAGCCGATCCGGCCCAGATGCCGCGTTTTTCATCATGATAGCGACAAATGACCCTGTGATGACAGTGTTATTTCCCTCAGAAATCATCACAAAGATTAATGATATTGGCGAATTCTGGTTAAAAATGACCTGACGCAATATTTGATCCTGATCGGTTCCGCATAATGAAACGCGATATTCTGAGGGGCCGCTACCATGGACAAATTACTTGACCGCTTTTTCAACTACGTCTCTTTTGACACCCAGTCCAAAGCGAACGTAAAGCATGTGCCGAGCACCGACGGGCAGTTGAAGCTGGCGCGTGCGTTGCAGCAGGAAATGATCGCGCTCGGCTTCGAGCGGGTGTCGCTCAGCGAACACGGCTGCGTGATGGGCACCTGGCCGGGCAACGTCGCCTGGCCGGTGCCGGCGGTCGGTTTTATCGCCCATCTGGATACCTCGCCGGATTTCAGCGGCAAACACGTCAATCCGCAGATCGTCGAGAACTATCGCGGCGGCGACATCGCGCTCGGCATCGGCGATGAAGTGCTGTCGCCGGTGATGTTCCCGATCCTGCACCAGATGCTGGGGCAGACCTTGATCACCACCGACGGCAAAACGCTGCTGGGCGCCGACGACAAGGCCGGCATCGCCGAGATCCTCACCGCCATGGTGCGCCTGCGTGCGCGCAAAATCCCGCACGGCGACATCCGCGTGGCCTTCACCCCGGACGAGGAGGTGGGCAAGGGGGCGCAGCTGTTCGACGTGGCGGCCTTCAATGCCGAATGGGCTTACACCGTGGACGGCGGCGGCGTCGGCGAGCTGGAGTGCGAGAACTTCAACGCCGCCTCGGTGACGATCAAAATCCTCGGCAACAGCGTGCACCCCGGCAGCGCCAAGGGCGTGATGGTCAACGCGCTGTCGCTGGCCACCCGCATTCATCAGGCGCTGCCGGCGGACGAAGCGCCGGAGACCACCGAAGGCTACCAGGGCTTTTATCACCTCAGCAGCATCAAGGGCAGCGTGGAGCGCGCCGAAATGCACTATATCCTGCGCGACTTCGAGCGCGAAGGATTCGAGGCGCGCAAGCGCAAGATGGTGGACATCGCCCGTGAGGTCGGCAAAGGCCTGCCGCGCGATTGCTATATCGAAGTGAGCATCGAAGACAGCTATTACAACATGCGCGAACAGGTGGCGGAGCACCCGCACGTGATTGCGCTGGCGCAGCAGGCGATGCGCGACTGCGACATCGAACCGGTGATGAAGCCGATCCGCGGCGGCACCGACGGCGCGCAGCTGTCGTTCCGCGGCCTGCCGTGCCCGAACCTGTTCACCGGCGGCTACAACTACCACGGCAAGCACGAGTTCGTGACGCTGGAAGGCATGGAGCAAGCGGTGGCGGTGATCATGCGCATCGCGGCGCTGGCCGCCGAGCGGGCGCGGTAAACACCTTCGTTCCCCGGCCGGCTTGCGCCGGCCCGCATTCCCTTTTCTGATACGCCCGGCGGGCACAGCGCGCCCGCCGTTCTCTTATCGTTCCCTGCCTCATTGTTGTCCCCTTCACCATACAACCCGTGGTGAGGGAATCCCGTTATCCTCAGAGATAGAGTGCTGGTTATGCATACAGGATTGCTGTGTGCTTAACCGGTTTTACAGCTTCGGTGCGGTGAGCCCAGTGGCCAGGGAATGCTGGGGGAATGAGCGCTGTTAACCGCCATCAAACAGGACGTAAGAGGGTAATAATCATGGCAGAAGAAAAGAAAAATGCTCAGGTGATTAACGGCGTTAACGACGATATTGCCGAACTAAAATCGCTGTCTACGCTGCGCCAGCGCGTGGTCAGCGACGGTGAAATCGTCTCCAAATCGGCCAACGGTTTTCGGCTGGCAAATGGCAATACCGGTGTGATGCTGCGTAATGATGGCGAGGCTTTCTACTTACTGACAACTCAGGCTGGGCAAGCTCAAAACGGACAATGGAACACCTCGCGTCCTTTCGCTTTCAGCCTGGCTTCCGGCAGGGTTGCACTCGGCAACGGCGTTGATATTTCCGGTGGTGCGATGGTATCGCATGACGCGGGTATAGGGGCTGTGACCACTGGACCCACTCCCCTGATAAATGGGCAGGCATACAACGCACCGTATATTCATACGCGCTTCGTCACCAGCGGAGTCAGTTCTTCTATGATGATGGGCGCGCGGATTATCCCCGGGAAAGAAGATACGGGATTACTGGCTTATAGCGACCTTGCGGGACGCTGGAATGAAATTCAAGTAAAGGCGAACAGCGAGCTCTCTGCCGGGCAACTGACAAAACGTAACGGCAATGGCTGGATTGTCGCTGCCGGCAATATTGACGTTTCAGGTAAAGCAGAACGTATTACCAATGGGGTGCGTCTTCAGGGAAATGGGGATCTGAGCGCAGATATTTATCATATTGAACACATTAGCCAATACCATGCCATGGCATTCCATGTGGCCAACGGCGGGGCGCAAGGATGGTATGAGTTCCGGAATAACGGTCATGCCTACACCAACGGCGCCTGGAACAGCAGCTCCGATGCCCGCATGAAAACGGACATCACCCAAATCGAAGGCGCATTGGACAAACTAGCCCGCATCGGCGGCTACACCTACCTCAAACAGGGCGTGCCGGAGGCCGGGGTGATCGCTCAGGAAGTGGAGAGCGTATTGCCGCAGTCGGTAACCCAAACCGAGTTGAAGCTCAACGACGGCAGCGTACTGAAGGATGCGCGGGGCATCAATATCAACGGCGTGGTGGCGTTGCTGGTTGAGGCGCTTAAGGAAGAGCGAGCGGCCCGAGAAGGGTTGGAATCGCGGTTGGCGGCGTTGGAAGCCAGGATTTCAACATCTCAAAATGTTTGAGCTGCGGCCAATTGACGATGTTTTCAACGGAGTAATTATTGCGGCTGAATAATGCAGTATTTGCTCCGCCTGCCTTGAGCAAGGAGAAAGATATGGGCGGATTTAACTATGGTGGTGGAAAAGGGGATGGGACTGACTGGAGTTCTGAAAAAGGAGATACTCCCGAACCCGGTGGCGGCTCCAATGGCAATGGCGGTCGAGACAGTGGCAACGACAACTCTCAGGCGGGTGCTTTCCAACGCCAGATGACCGCAGTGCTGAATGATCCAGCGATTAAAAGCATGCTGGCGGATTTGCAAAAGCGGGCTCTGCGCATTAGTCCATCGGCGAAAGTTGAGTTAGTCAGTGTAGATGCCCGCGGTCTGCTGAGTATAAGCCTTTCGGGTATGCGTCGAGAGCAGTCTCTCGCCGTAGAGATGGCTTTCCAGTCAGTGCGACCGCGAATCAAAGGGGATTTAATATCTTCATTTACCACCAGCGAGGGCACAGTAAATGAAAATACGCATTATTTAGGAAAGGTTGAAACCGGCTACCGACTCGGTGATTACGAGCGTGGGCCCAGCGGTAACAATGGTGATGCCAATACGGTGGCGGAAAACAACGTTACGTTTAGTGCCTATTCCTCTGTTTTTCAAGGGAAGATACCACCGGGCTATTGGCTGAATAACAATAAAGTCATGACTGAGGTTGTGATTGAGTATGAGATTAACGGTGGGGGGAAAGGAGACAGTCGGACGGGGTACCGAAAAACCACAGTAGAAGTTCCTTCGCTTACCCGTGCTTACCAACAGTGGCAACAGATGCTTAAGGATGTCGCTGAGGAACAGCGGAAAGCAGAAGAAGCCCGCAAGGCCGAAGAAGCTCGTAAGGCCGAAGAGGCCGGCAAAGCCGAAGAAGCTCGTAAGGCTGAAGAGGCCCGCAAAGCTGAAGAAGCTCGCAAGGCTGAAGAGGCTCGCAAAGCAGAAGAAGCCCGCAAGGCTGAAGAGGCCCGCAAGGTGGAAGCCGCAAGAAAAGCGTTGTTCGCCAAAGCGGGGATTCTGGATGCACCGGCATACTCCCCGGAAAAGCTAAAAGCGGCCAATGCGGCACTGGCTGCCGCAGGCGCCATGGTGCTTAACCGCGCGCCCGCGATGCTGCAGACGTCGATGGTCGGGCAAGGTGTGATGACGACCACGAGCGAACTGGCTGGCTGGGCAGCGAGCGCGTCGTGGCGGGCGGCCTACGAAGTTGGCAGTATACGCGCCGGCACCGCAGTCGCCGCCGGATCGGTGCTGGGGGCTTTTGCCCTCGGCTTCTACCCGACGGAGGTCGGTGCAGGGAGCGATCGGGTGCCAGGGCGGGATGTCAATCTGTTTGCCCTCCAGGCGAGCCTGGCGGCGGCGGGCAGGGCGACCATCCAGCCCGGCATGACCTCGGTCGATTTGCCGGTGCGCGGATTTATCACCACTGACGATGACGGGAGACAGAGCGTCAACTTCGTCAGAACGGGCGTCGGCGGCGTATCGCCGAGCGTGCCGGTATTCAGACCCGTTCGCGATGAGCTGACGGGGCTGGACAAAATCACGCTGCCCGCAATGGCGGGGGTGCCGGCGAGGACGATACTGATTAACCCGGTGCCGACCGGGCCGGCCGCGCCGCCGCATACCGGCAACGGCTCACCGGGGCACAAATCGCCAGTGCATACCGGCACCGGCATCAGGCAGGCGGACAGCATCGTGGTCACCACCTTCCCGGCGGATGTGGTGCAGGATCTGCAAGACTTTATCCTGTGGCAGCCGGATGCGACGGAGATTGGTGTAGAGGCCATCTATGTGATGGTGAGCAAGCCCTATGGTGAAACCAACGCCAGGGGCAAATACAGCGGTCGTGAATACAACACCAATAAAGCTGGAGGCCCCATCCAGAATCTGGATTGGAAAGGGGCCAGCATCGACCGTGCTGGCGTGGATAAGGTGAAGTTGCATACTGGGCGTTTTACAGAGTCGGACGCTAACAAAGTGATGATCGGCCGCCTGGAAAAGATCTTGAAGGGAGAACTGCCCCCCACCGATACTGACAGGCGATTTTATACACATGAGATCAGGGAATTGGAGCGTTATCGCAATTTGGGTATTAGAGATGGCTCTGTGCCAGATAATCAAGGGGAAGTGTGGAATAATACGCATACTGCGACGTTGGAAGATTATCAATTAGGCAACAGCGAGGCTTTGCTCTATACGCAGGAGGCTTTAGACGCTGCTGAACAACAAGAGTTGAGGATGCTAAAATGATTGATTTAGAACGCTTGGCAAAAGAAGAAAAAATTTCTGACGTCATTGCCTTTTTGGTGAGAAATGAGGATGGGTTTGGTTATCCCCAAATGGATCGATTCTTTAGTCGCCATAATTTCGCAGTAATTGGGAATGGTGAATTCAGGCGGGTGTTCGAACAGTTACGTCAGAATGGTGTTATTGAATGGGGCGACAAAATGCTTGTTAAAAAAGGCCCCAACTGGAAAGAGCCGAAATTCGTAACCGAGAAAAAATACGGTATCGAATAGCCGTGGTTATGGTCTGATTCGTGCATTTTTAACCCCCAGCAAACGAAATTTTGTTGGGGGTTTCCTTTTTTGGAAGGTGGGGGGCACCATAACGCGAGTCTTGTGCCGGGTGGCAAAAGTAGCGGTCCTCGCTCTTTTTGTCGCCTGGGCTAACGTGCGGATACTGTAGTTAAAACGGGACGCTTGCGATTATCATAATCGCTTGCCGCAACAAGGCGTTGCTCATAGTGTGGAAGCACATTCCCCACGCATAAGGACCGCATGATGAGCACCGAATACCGTATCGCCAGCCCGCATTTGGCGCAGCTCGTTCAGGCGATTTGGCGCCAGGCCGGCAGTACGGCGCGCGAAGCCGAGCTGGTGGCCGATCATCTGGTGCAGGCCAATCTGGCCGGGCACGACTCGCACGGCGTCGGCATGATCCCCAGCTACATGGCGTCATTGGCGCAGGGGCAATTGCAGCTCAATCAGCACGCCGAAGTGGTGCGCGACGCCGGCGCGGTGCTGACGCTCGACGGTGCGCGCGGTTTCGGTCAGGTGGTGGCCAGCGAAGCAATGGCGCTGGGCATTGAACGCGCCGGCAAGCTGGGCCTGGCGGCGGTGGCGCTGCACAACGCGCACCATATCGGCCGCATCGGCCATTGGGCGGAGCAGTGCGCCCGCGCCGGTTTTATCTCGATTCACTTCGTCAACGTGGTGGGCGATCCGATGGTGGCGCCGTTCGGCGGCAGCGATCGCCGCTTCGGCACCAACCCGTTCTGCGCCATTTTCCCGCGGCCGGGCCGCACGCCGCTGCTGTTGGATTTCGCCACCAGCGGCATCGCCTTCGGCAAGACTCGGGTGGCCTATAACAAAGGGTTGTCGGTGGTGCCGGGCTATCTGATCGACGAACACGGGCGGCCGACTGCCGAACCGAAGGTGATGCACGAAGCGCCGTTCGGTTCGCTGCTGCCGTTCGGCTTGCACAAAGGCTACGCGCTGGCGGCGATGTGCGAAATCCTCGGCGGCGCGCTCTCCGGCGGCCGCACCACCCACGCCGCCACGCTGAAAGCCGACAGCGACGCCATCTTCAACTGCATGACCACCCTGATCCTCGATCCTCAGGCCTTCGACGCCCCGCAAATGCAGGCCGAGGCCGAAGCGTTTATCGGTTGGGTGAAGGCTTCGCCGCCGAGCGGCGAACAGCCGATCGCCGTCCCGGGAGAGTGGGAAGAGGCCAACCGCGCGGCGCGGCTGGAGCAGGGCATCCCGATCGATGCCAATACCTGGCGGCAGATTTGCGCGGCGGCGGAACAGGCGGGCATGACGGCGGGGGAACTGGCGGATTACCGCGCGCAGGCGCGCCAGGGATAAAAAAAAAAGCCACCCGGCAGGGTGGCTTGTTCGCGTGACGGCAATCAGTCGTTAAAGTACCAATAGCCGCTGTTGACCAGCGCGGTCAGCAGCGCCAGGAACGACGGATCGTCCACCGCGTCGCCGAGCAGGGCGGCGTCGACGCTGAAGTTCTGGCAAAGGGCGTCTGCGGCCTGCAGCTGGTCGGTGTCGATCAGCTCGCCGTTGACGAAGCAGCGATCGCCGACGCGGAGCACGCGCAACCCGCCCAGGCGCTGCAGCGCTTCACCCTGCTGCAGCAGCTCGTAGATTTCCCCGGCCTGATACGGCGGCTCCGGCGGCGCCAGATCCAGCTCGTGGCGCGACTGGGAGATAAACTCGCCGAACCAGTGCTGGAAGTGTTCCGGCTGTTGCACCAGATCCAGCATCATCTGCCGTAAGGCGTCCACTTCCTGCGGCAGGATCTCCGCCGGGTGTTCGCGCAGTTTAACGTCCGGATCGCCGTAGCGTTTGCTGCCCAGCTCGCGCGCCAGCACGTAGTCGGCGAAGCCGCTCACCAGCTCGCGGCCGTTCGGCGCGCGGAAGCCCACCGAATAGTTGAGCGCGTTTTCCAGCGCATAGCCTTCATGCGGGAAGCCCGGCGGAATGTAGAGAATGTCGCCCGGCTCCATCTCTTCGTCGATGATGGCGTCGAACGGCTCCACCTGCAGCAGATCCGGGTGCGGGCAGTGCTGTTTCAGCGGCGTTTTTTCCCCGACGCGCCAGCGGCGGCGGCCGGTGCCCTGAATGATGAACACGTCGTACTGATCGAGGTGCGGGCCGACGCCGCCGCCCGGTACCGAGAAGGAGATCATCAGGTCATCCATCCGCCAGTCCGGCAGCTGGCGGAACGGGCGCATCAGCGCCGCGGAAGGCTCATGCCAGTGGTCCACTGCCTGCACCAGCAGCGACCAGTTGTTTTCGCTCAGGTGATCGAAGCTCTCGAAGGGGCCGTGCGCGACCTGCCAACGGCCGTCCTGGTGGCTGACCAGGCGGCTGTCCACTTCGTTTTCCATCGCCAGCCCGGCCAGCTCATCCGGGGAGATCGGATCGATAAAGTTTTTGAAGCCGCGCTTCAGAATCACCGGACGCTTTTGCCAATAACGTTGCAAAAAATCGTTCCAGTCCAGGTCTAATTGATAATCCATGTTCTATTCCAGGAGAGAGGAGTGAGCCTGTGTGCGATTATAACGGAAGTTTGGCCCCGTGGATCGGGGCCGCAGCGGCATAATTTACTCGTTGTGGTGGGTGTCGTGCTGTCGGGCGAAGGTGACCTGCATGCGCGCGCCGCCGAGTGGGCTGTCGCTGATGACGATTTCGCCGTCGTACTGCTCGATGATCTCCGCCGCCACCGACAAACCCAGACCCTGGCCGGGGCGCAGGGTATCCACCCGCTGGCCGCGCTGGAAGATCAGCTGGCGCTTGCTTTCCGGGATCCCCGGGCCGTCGTCGTCGATAACGATGGTGAGGTTTTTCTCGGAGTGCAGCGAGGTGATCTCCACGAATTCCAGGCAGTATTTGCAGGCGTTTTCCAACACGTTGCCCATCACTTCCATAAAGTCGTTTTTCTCGCCCATAAAGGTCACTTCCGGCGAGATGTCCAGCGTGATCACCACCCCTTTGCGCTGATAAACCTTATTTAGCGCCACCACCAGGCTGTCGAGCAGCGCCGGCACCGAATGGATCTCGCGCGTCAGCACCGTCTGGCCGGAGTTGATGCTGGCTCGGTGCAGGTAGTAACCGATTTGCTGCGAGATGCGCCCGATCTGATCCAGCATGATCGGCTCGGCTTCTTCGATGGTGGTCTGTTTGCCGCTGCGCAGCGAGCGCAGGGTGCTTTGCAGCACCGCCAGCGGCGTTTTCAGGCTGTGGGTCAAATCCGACAGGGTAGTGCGGTACTTGGTGTAGCGCTGGCGTTCGTTGCGCACCAGAATGTTCAGATTGCGCACCAGCCCGCGCAGCTCGCTGGGCGGGTTCTCATCCAGCTGATCGCGCTCGCCGTTCTCCAGCTCGCCCACCTGATTGACCAGCGCCTTGATCGGCCGCAGGCTCCAGTAGGCCGCCAGCCACAGCAGCGGCACCACCAGCAGCAGGTTGGCCAGCAGCACGTAGCTGAACCACTCCCACACCACGTCGGATCGCTGCAGCTCCTGCGGAATGCTGTCGACCACCACGATGGTCAGCGCCGGCAGGCGAGGCGTGGCGGCATAGGTGTTGACCGCCACCGAGTGGGTCAGCGCGTTCTGATCGGTATCGTCGTAATTTTTCAGCTGATCCTGCGCTTTGGGGTTGTCCCCCAGCACTTCGCTACTGACGCGGGTGTCGGTGTCGATTTCGTAAAAGCCGGACTCCTCCAGCCATTCCTTGTTGATCAGCTTCTCCAGCTCCGGCACCTTGCGCTGGCTCCACAGCAGGTTGCCTTTATCGTCGTAGATAAATACCAGCGTCGGGAAGTTGAGATCGATATCGGGGGGAATGGCGATGGTGAGCTTGTTGTCTTTCCACTGCGCCAGACTGAAAAACAGGTTGCTCTCGCCGCGCAGCAGGCGGAAGGCGGTTTTGTCGAAGCTGACGATATAGCCGACGACCGCCACCAAACCGTAAGAGAGCGACAGCGCCAGGATCACCCCGGCGGTCGCCATCAGGAAGCGGGCACGCAGCGAAAACGGTTTTTTATTCTTGTTGAACATTATGTTCACTTCGCGTCAAAACGATAGCCCTGGCCACGTACCGTGGTGATCACTTCATGCGGGTATTCCGCCTGCACCTTCTTGCGCAAGCGGCCCATCAGCACGTCGATGGTGTGGCTTTCGCGCAGCTCGGCGTCCGGGTAGAGCTGCAGCATCAACGAATCCTTGCTCACCACCTTGCCGGCGTTGCGGATCAGGGTCTCGATGATGGTGTATTCAAAGGCGGTCAGCTTGATTTGCCGATCGTTGACGCTCAGTTCGCGGCGCGACAGATCGATCTGGAACGGCGGCAGCACGATCACCTGCGAAGCCAGGCCGCTGTTGCGGCGCATCAGCGCCTGCATGCGGGCGATCACTTCTTCCAGGTGGAACGGCTTGGTGACATAGTCGTCGGCGCCGGCTTCCAGCACCGCCACTTTGTCCTGCCAGCTTTCGCGGGCGGTCAGCACCAGGATCGGCAGCTTGGCCTGGTGCGCGCGCCAGCGGCGGATCAGGCTCAGACCGTCTTCACCCGGCAGGCCGAGATCGACGATGGCGATATCCGGCGCGTGCTCCTGCAGGAAGTAATCGGCTTCCTTGGCGTCTTCGGCCGCGTCGACCTGATGGCCCATCTCGCGCATCTGAACGGAAAGGTGGTGGCGCAGCAGACCATTATCTTCAACAACCAGTACTCGCATGGCGAACTCCTGTGACTATGCGGGTGAACGTCCTGTCACCCACGCGATAAAAAGGGAACACGCTCTGCGGCGTGTCAGGGGATAACGCGGCCACCTGAACCATGTTGACAAAAAGTGCTGAGGCTATGGTAGGTATAACCCGCCCGGCTCGCAAGAGAGCCGAAGCAATGTATTAAAATAAGCGTTATCAATTTGTTCGCCGACATTATCGACAAGTTCTGATAAACGTCGGATAAACAGCGGCGGGGCGACGTTAAACGCAACTTAAACGCGCCGGGCATTGCCCGCGGAAAGAACGTGTGAGCCGGGGCGCTTGATAAGCTTTAAAGGTACTAATAAGGTATTATTGAGGCATCGGCACATTTTCTCAGGAGCGACGGATGAAGCAGTTAACCCAGGCGGAACGCATAGCGGGCGCACTTTACGGACAGATGCTGGGCGACGCGCTCGGCATGCCTTCCGAGCTGTGGCCGCGCGAGCGGGTTAAGCGCCACTTCGGCTGGATAGACGGCTTTCTCGACGGGCCGGCGGAGAACACCGCCGCCTGTTATTTCAAGGCTGGGCAATATACCGACGATACCGCGATGGCATTGGCGTTGGCCGATGCGCTGGTGGAGGCGCAAGGCGAGGTGGTGCCGGAGCTGATCGCCCGCAACGTGATCCGCTGGGTGGACGGTTTTGACGCTTTCAACAAGAACATTCTCGGCCCCAGTTCCAAATTGGCGCTGAGCGAGCAAAAAGCGGGCACGCCGATCGCCGAGTTGGAAAACAACGGCATCACCAACGGTGCGGCGATGCGCATTTCGCCTTTGGGCTGCGTGCTGCCTTCCGCGCCGCTGGAGGATTTCTGCCGACAGGTGTGGCTGGCCTGCAGCCCGACGCACAAATCCGACATCGCCGTCGCCGGTGCGGTGGCGATCGCCTGGGCCGTGGCGCGGGCGGTGGAAGGGGCTGACTGGGCCTCCATTCGCCTGGCGTTGCCGGGGGTGGCGGAGTATGCCCAGCGCCGGCAGGAGACGACGTTCAGCCCTTCGCTGGCGGCGCGCATCGAACTGGCGTTTCAGGTGGTGGATGAAGCTACCGGCACCGAGCAGGCCTCCGAGCGGGTATATCAGCTGATCGGGGCCGGGGTGAGCACCATCGAGTCGGTGCCCGCAGCGCTGGCGATGGTGCAGCTGGCGCAAACCGATCCTACCCGGTGCGCCGTGCTGTGCGCCAACCTGGGCGGCGATACCGACACCATCGGCGCGATGGCCACCGCGATTTGCGGCGCGCTGCACGGCGCCGAGGCGATTGAGCCGGGGCTGCTGGCGGAGTTAAAACGGGTGAATCCGCTGGATATCGGGGCTTACGTTCAGGCGTTCGCGCGTTTTCGCCGCCGCCGGCAGGGCGAGTCGTAAGCCGCCGCGTGACGCAACGGGTCAGCTTTCGCTGGTAAATTCGTACATGTCGCTGCGGCAGAAGCTTTCACTGTATTCGATCGGCTTTTTTTGATGGTCGAACAGCGTCTGGCGCACGATCAGCAGCGGCATCGGCTCCGAGAGCCGCAGCGCCTGACGGATATCGTCGTCGGCCATCGCCGCGCTGACCTGGCTGCGCAGCGATCCCATCTCCACCTTATTGCGCCGGAAGTAGTCGTACAGCGAGATGCCGATCTCGTCGACGTTGGCAATTGCCGTCACCACTACGTAGGACACCGCCACCGACATTGGCCGCCGATCGATCAGGTGAATGCGTTTGAGTTGGTAGATCGGCGTTCCGGCCGCCAGCTGGAGCTTTTCAGCCAGCTCAGCGCCGGCGGGTATCCGTTCGCGGCTGATCCACTGCGTGTCCGGCCGGCGCCCCTGCTGTATTACCTCGCGCGAGAATCCTTTGACGTCCGCCAATGAATAGAACAGCTTCGGCTCGGGCCGCTGCGGTTGAATAAAGGTGCCGTAGCCGCGCGAACGGCCGATGATGCCGTCCTGCTCGAGGCAGGCCAGCGCCTTGCGCACCGTGATGCGCGAGATGCCGAGCCGTTCGGTGAACAGGCGCTCGCTGGGCAAAAAATCCCCCGCATTCAGCAACCCCTGCTCGATGGCCTTGCGCACCGAGGCGTTGAAGCGCAAATACAGCGGCATCGCGCCCGCGCTGGCCAGATCCTGCTGCAGTTTGTCCAGCAGACGCTGGTTGGTCTCCTTGCTCATAGCCGACGGAAGTCCTGTAGCCGCAATGCGATGGCTTATTTAAGGGGATTTCGCCGGGCAGCGCAACTGCCGCCGCCGCCGGGGTGAAATGAGGTAGAGTAGTGCGTCGGCCCCCTGAGCCAGGAGAAACAAATACCCCATGAGCGATACCCCACGACACGCGGACGACGCGGCGATCCTGGCCGCCTTCGCGCAGCAGCGGCGGCAAGGTCTGACCCGGCGTTCGGCGCTGCATCAGGCCCTGCTACAACTAATCGCCGCCGGAGAACTGCCCTGGCGGACGCAGCTGCCGCCGAGCCGTGCGTTGGCGGCCCGGCTGACGGTGGCGCGCGACACGGTGGAACAGACCTACGCGCGGCTGGAAGCGGAGGGGTTCATCAGCCGAACGGTGGGGCGCGGCAGCTTTGTGCGTTATCGCTGCGACACGCTGCTCGGCCGTGAACTGCTGGCGACGGCGGCAGGGCAAGAGGCGCGGCTGGCGGAGCGCGAGCTGAGCGATCGCGGCCGGGCGCTGCTGGCGGTCAGCCATACGCCGCACACCAGCCGCCAGGCTTCGCTGACGCCTTCGCTGGCGGACCTGCGGGCGTTTCCCATCGAGCAATGGCTGCAGCAGGAAAAGCAGGCGCTACGGCGGCACGGCGAGCGGCTGTTGGGGTATGCCGATCCGCAAGGGTTGCCGGAGCTGCGCGCGGAGATCGCGCGCTATCTGCAGCGGGAGCGGGGCGTGAAGGCGACGGCGGAACAGGTGATCGTGGTGACCAGCTCTCAGCAGGCGTTGGCGCTGTGTACGCAGGTGCTGTTCGATCCCGGCGATGCGGTGTTCGTCGAAGAGCCGGGTTACCAGGGGGCGAAAAAGCTGGTGCAGTCGGCGGGGCTGCAGGCGCGGCCGATCGGCATCGACGAGCAGGGGCTGGACGTCGGGCAGTTGATGCAGGCCTCGGGCGGCGGACGGGGCGTTTACATCACGCCGTCCCATCACTATCCGCTGGGGTATTCGCTGAGCCTCGAGCGGCGGCTGGCGCTGCTGCAGTGGGCGCAGCGGCAGCGGGCCTGGATCATCGAAGACGACTACGACGCCGAGTTCAACTATGACCGGCAAACCAAGGCGGCATTGCAGGGGCTGGACAGCGGCGGGCGCACGCTGTACATCGGCACCTTCAGCAAGACGCTGTTTCCGGGGCTGCGCATCGGTTTCATGATTGCGCCGCCGCAGCTGGTGCGGCCATTGGTCGCCGCCAGGCAGTTTCAGGACGGCTACACGTCGGCGCTGGCGCAGATGACGCTGTTCCACTTCCTGCACGAGGGCGACTACGCCGAGCATCTGCGCAATATGCGCACGTTGTACAAGGCGCGGTTGAACGTGCTGTACGACGCGGTGCATCGTCACCTGGCGGCCTGGACGCGCCCGGCGTTGCCGCAGGGCGGGCTGCAGCTGGTGTGCCCGTTGGCGGATGCGGCGACGGAGCGGCGGCTGGTGGCGGCCGCCGCCGAACGGGGAATTCGGCTGTACGGCCTGGCGGACTTCTATACCGGCACGCCGCAGCGCGGGGCGCTGGTGCTCGGCTTCTCGGCCTATACGCCGGATGAGATCGTGCGCTTTATCGCGACGCTGGCGCAGGTGTTCAACGCGCTGCCGGTGGCAAGCGACGGCTAAAATTGGTCTGCTCTGCGTTTCGTATTGGTCCGTATTGTACCGTCGCCGCGCGGTGTATTCTGCCGCTATCCGGTTATTTCCCTAATGGAAATAACATCTTACTCCGTGAGGCGCTATGAACCCATCAAACCCTGAAGTGACTATCCGCAGAATCAATGGCGACGACAAAGCACAGTGGCTGGCGCTGTGGCAGGGCTATCTCGATTTTTATCGCGCCGACGTGGCGCCGCAGGTGACCGATCGCACCTTCGAACGCCTGGGGCAGGATGAACAGGTGTACGGGCTGGTGGCGCAGGATGCCGACGGCCAACTGCTGGGGCTGATGAACCTGGTGTTCCATCCGTCCACCTGGAGCGCGGTCGGCTATTGTTATATCGAGGATCTCTATGTGTCGCCGCAGGCGCGCGGCCACAAGGTGTCGGAAAAGCTGTTCGAACAGGCGTATCGACTGGCGGAGGCGCGCGGCAGCGATCGGATCTACTGGATGACCCAGGAGTACAACGCGCCGGCGCGCTCGCTGTACGACAAAATCGGCAGAAGAAGCTCGTTTATCGTTTATACCCGTTAACCGCAGGAGGCGTGTATGGCAATGAATCGTTATGGTCAGCCGGTCGGAGAACCGATGCCGGATTGGCAGCCGGCTCGCCGCCCCGGCGGCGCGACGCTCGGCGGGCGTTTCTGCTCGCTGGCGCCGCTCGAGCCGCAGCGGGATTACGCCGCGCTGTTCGAGGCGTTTCAGCTGGCGCCGGACGGCCGCGACTGGACCTATCTGTCCATCGAACGGCCCGATACGCCGGCGGCGATGTTGCAGCATCTGGAGACGCTGCAGGCCAACCCGGCGCTGGTTAATCTGACGGTGTTCGACGCCGCCAGCGATGCGCCGGTGGGCACGGTGGCGCTGATGCGCATCGACGAAGCCAACGGGGTGCTGGAGATCGGCCACGTCAGCTGGTCGCCGTTGATGAAACAGCGCTCCAGCGCCACCGAAGCCATCGCGCTGCTGCTGCGCTATGCCTTCGACACGCTGGGCTACCGCCGCTGCGAGTGGAAGTGCGACAGCCATAACGCGCCGTCCCGCCAGGCCGCGCTGCGCTTTGGCTTTCGTTACGAGGGCAACTTCCGCTTCGCGGTGATCGTCAAGGGGCGCAGCCGGGATACCGACTGGTTTGCCATCACCGCCGACCGTTGGCCGACGGTGCGGCAGGCGCTGGCGCGCTGGCTGAGTGCGGACAACTTCGATGCGCAGGGGCGGCAGATAGCCCGGCTGCAGGTGCTGCGCGGCGAATAGCAAAGAAAAAGGCGGCCCGCAGGCCGCCTTGTCGTTGTCAGGCTAAAGCGCTTATTTCAGCTCGTCGACCATGGTGGTGGCGCGGCCGATGTAGTTGGCCGGGGTCATCGCCTTCAGACGGGTTTTCTCTTCTTCCGGCAGCGCCAGGCCATCGATGAACGCCTGCATGCCGGCGGCATCCACGCGCTTGCCGCGGGTCAGCTCTTTCAGCTTCTCGTAAGGTTTCTCGATGCCGTAGCGGCGCATCACGGTCTGGATCGGCTCGGCCAGCACTTCCCAGTTGTGATCCAGTTCGTCCAGCAGGTGCGCCTGGTTCACTTCCAGCTTGCTGATGCCTTTCAGGGTGGCCTGATAGGCGATCAGCGCGTAGCCCAGGCCTACGCCCAGATTACGCAGCACGGTGGAGTCGGTCAGGTCGCGCTGCCAGCGGGACACCGGCAGTTTGCCCGCCAGGTGGCCCAGCACGGCGTTGGCCAGGCCCAGATTGCCTTCGGAGTTTTCGAAGTCGATCGGGTTGACCTTGTGCGGCATGGTGGAAGAACCGATTTCGCCGGCGATGGTCTTCTGCTTGAAGTGGTTCAGGGCGATGTAGCCCCAGATGTCGCGGTCGAAGTCGATCAGGATGGTGTTGAAACGCGCTACGCAGTCGAACAGCTCGGCGATGTAGTCATGCGGCTCGATCTGGGTGGTGTACGGGTTCCAGGTGATGCCGAGCGAGGTCACGAACGCTTCGCTGAACTGATGCCAGTCCACTTCCGGGTAAGCGACGATGTGGGCGTTGTAGTTGCCGACCGCGCCGTTGATTTTACCCATGATCTCCACGCGCTCCAGCTGGCGGTACTGGCGCTCCATGCGGTAAGCCACGTTGGCGAACTCTTTGCCGACGGTCGACGGGGTCGCCGGCTGGCCGTGGGTGCGCGACAGCAGCGGAATATCGCGGTATTCCAGCGCCAGCCCTTTCAGCGCGTCGATGATCTTGCGCCAGTAAGGCAGCACCACGTCCTGACGGGCGCTTTGCAGCATCAGCGCATGCGACAGGTTGTTGATGTCTTCGGAGGTGCAGGCGAAGTGGATGAACTCGGATACCGCGTGCAGCGCAGGCACCGCCGCCACTTTTTCCTTCAGGAAATACTCGACCGCTTTCACGTCGTGGTTGGTGGTGCGCTCGATGGTTTTGATGCGCTGAGCGTCTTCTTCATTGAATTCCGCGACGATTTTGTCGAGGAAAGCGTTTGCGTCGGCGTCAAAAGCGGGAACTTCCTTGATTTCTGCGCAGGCCGCCAGTTTTTGCAGCCAACGTACTTCAACCTGTACGCGGAATTTCAGCAGACCGTATTCGCTGAAAATGGGGCGCAGTGCGCTGACTTTATCACCGTAGCGTCCATCAACGGGGGAAACGGCGGTCAGTGAGGATAATTCCATCGGTAGCAACTCCTGGGATCGATTAACAATGAGCAACGATATTTTGCGCCTGTTTGAACAGACGATTACGGGAAAACATTAACTGCAGGCGGCTGCCGCCGACCTGTTGCCACAGCACGGCGGCGCGAATGCCGGCCAGCAGCGTGGCGCGAACCTTGGCCTGCACCTGCGGGTTCTGCAAGATAGCCGGCGAGCCGGTCACCTGGATGCGCGGCCCGAGCGGGCTGACCACGTCGACGTAAATGCCGGCCAGCGCGCTGATGATGGTGTCCGACTCAAGATCGAAGTGCGCCAGCTGGCGTTCGAGCTGGCTGAGGCGTTCACCGAGCGTGTTCATCGCCTGTTTGTTGGCGTTGAGCTTGCGCTCCAGCACCATCAGGCTGATGGTGTAGCGGGTCAGTTCCGCGCCCGGCCCTTTGTTATTGGCGTTAAGCACGCCCATCAGGGTTTCGAGGCCGACCATCAAATTGCGTTCTTCACCGCCGAACACCGCCAGCGTGGAGGGCGGGTCCATCTGCAGCAGGCTTTTCAGCGAGGTCTGAAAGGCTTCGCGGTTGCATTGCCCTTCATGGGCCAACTGCTGAACCAAACGCGCCGACTGGCTGATACCCGCCATGGCCAGCGTGATGTCATAATAATTCTTCGCCACGATTACTCCTGTAAACGCTGTGAACGGTACATGGCTTACTGCATAAGGTTGTGTGTATCGCAGGGGTAACGGCGGCGGCCGCGAACGGTAACGAACGGGCGTGGCTGTAACAACGATGACAACGAATGCCGCGGATCATGCCACAAAATCGAGGCTAAACCCAGCGTCTAATACGCCCGAGACGAGGCGGAGGCGCCGTACGCCGCAGAACTGCGCAGACAGGCGGCGAAAATCGCCGGCGCGGCGGCGCGAACTTATTGTTGCGGCGGCAAATAAAGTGCGGCGGCTGCATCTATACTGCCAACGTGAGCCCTCAAATAAAGATCTTCATATGCACGTAAAAAACAAGCAGCCGCTGCCGGCGGTAACGCTGGCGGCCATCGGCGTGGTGTACGGCGATATCGGCACCAGCCCGCTGTATACCCTGCGCGAATGCCTGACGGCGGAGGAGGGCATCACCATGACGCCGGCCTCAATCTACGGCTTTTTGTCGCTGATTTTCTGGCTGCTGACGCTGGTGGTGTCCATTAAATACATTTGTTTCGTGATGCGCGCCGACAACGACGGCGAGGGCGGGATCCTGACGCTGATGTCGCTGGCGATCCGCAGGCTGGATGCGCGCTGGGTGCCGGCGGCGGTGCTGATCGGGCTGGTGGGCGGCAGCTTCTTTTACGGCGACGGGGTGATCACCCCGGCCATTTCGGTGCTTTCGGCCATCGAGGGGCTGCAGATTATCGCCCCCGAACTGGACAGCTTTATCGTGCCGCTGTCGCTGCTGGTGCTGACCGCGTTGTTCGCGATACAAAAGCGCGGCACCGGCAGCGTCGGCAAACTGTTCGCCCCGGCGATGGTTATCTGGTTCCTGACGCTCGCGCTGCTGGGCATCGGCGGCATTCTGCAGCACCCTGGCGTGCTGCGGGCGCTGAACCCTTACTGGGCGGTGAATTTCTTCCTCGAATACAAGACGGTGTCGTTCTTTGCGCTGGGCATGGTGGTGCTGTCGGTCACCGGCGCCGAAGCGCTGTACGCCGATATGGGCCACTTCGGTAAAAAGCCGATCCGTCTGGCGTGGTTTACGCTGGTGGCGCCGGCGCTGGTGCTGAACTACTTCGGCCAGGGGGCGCTGCTGCTGACCAATCCGGCGGCGATCAACAACCCGTTCTTCCTGCTGGCGCCGACCTGGGCGCTGATCCCGCTGCTGGTGATCGCCACGCTGGCGACGGTGATCGCCTCGCAGGCGGTAATTTCCGGCGTATTCTCGCTGACGCGGCAGGCGGTGCGGCTGGGCTACCTGCCGCCGATGCGCATCATCTATACCTCCGATCAGGAGTCCGGGCAGATCTACATTCCGGTGGTGAACTGGCTGCTGTTCGCAGCGGTGCTGATCGTGATTATCAGTTTTAAACACTCCAGCAACCTGGCCTCGGCTTACGGCATCGTGGTGACTGGCACCATGCTGCTGTCGTCGATTTTGCTGAGTATCGTGGCGGTGAAAAACTGGGGCTGGCCGCGCGCGCTGGGCGGGCTGATGCTGGTTGTCATGCTGTGCATCGACGTACCGCTGTTCGGCGCCAACCTGATCAAGCTGGCGACCGGCGGCTGGCTGCCGGTGGTGCTGGGGCTGATGATTCTGCTGATCATGCTGACCTGGAAGACCGAGCGTTCACGTCTGATCCGCCGGCTGCGCGACAACCAGGAGGGGCTGAGCGCGCTGATCGAGTCGCTGGAGGAGGCGCCGCCGAAGCGGGTGCCGGGCACCGCGGTGTTTATGGAGCGCACGCCGCACGCGGTGCCGCTGGTGCTGTTGCATAACCTGAAGCACAACAAGGTGCTGCATGAGCGCGTGGTGCTGCTGACCATCGTCACCACCGACATGCCGTACGTGCATAACGTGCAGCGGGTGGCGATCGAACAGCTGTCGGCGAGTTTCTGGCGGGTGGTGGCGAGCTACGGCTGGCGCGAGACGCCCAACGTCACGGACATCCTTTACCGCTGCGGGCTGGAGGGGATGAGCTTCACCATGAACGAGACCTCGTTCTTTATGTCGCGCGATACGCTGGTGCTGGGCAAGCGGCCCTGGTATTTGCGCGTGCGCGGCAAGGTGTTCCAGCTGCTGCAGCGCAATGCGCTGCGCGCGCCGGATCTGTTCGAAATCCCGCCGAACCGGGTGATCGAACTGGGGGCGCAGGTGGAATTTTGAATAAAAAAAACGCTGCGGTAAACGCAGCGTTTTTCTTTTGCCGGGCAGTTACGCCAGGCGCTGTTCGATGATGCCGCCGCCGAGGCAGATTTCGCCCTGGTAGAACACCGCCGACTGGCCGGGGGTGACGGCGGAGACCGGCTCGTCGAAACGCACTTCGATGCGTTCGCTGTCGAGCGGGGTCACGGTGCAAGGGATATCCTGCTGGCGATAGCGGGTCTTCACCGTGCAGCGGAACGGGCCGCTCAGCGGCAGGCGATCCACCCAGTGCAGCTGCTGCGCGATAAGGCCGGTAGACATCAGGCGCGGGTGATCGTGCCCCTGGGCGACCACCAGCACGTTGTTGGCCACGTCTTTATCCACCACGTACCACGGATCTTCGCTGCTGTCTTTCAGGCCGCCGATGCCCAGCCCTTTGCGCTGGCCCAGGGTGTGATACATCAGGCCCTGGTGTTCGCCGACGGTCTGGCCGTCAACGCTGACGATCGGGCCCGGCTGCGCCGGCAGGTAACGGCCGAGGAAGTCGCGGAACTTGCGCTCGCCGATAAAGCAGATGCCGGTAGAATCTTTCTTCTTGGCGGTGACCAGCTCCAGCTGCTCGGCGATGCGGCGCACCTCCGGCTTCTCCAGCTCGCCGACCGGGAACAGGCTTTGCGCCACCTGCTCGTGGCTCAGGGTGTAGAGGAAGTAGCTCTGATCCTTGTTGCCGTCGACGCCGCGCAGCAGGCGGCTCTTGCCGTCTACGTCCTGGCGGCGCACGTAGTGGCCGGTGGCGATGAAATCGGCCCCCAGATCTTCGGCGGCGAACTCCAGGAAGGCTTTGAATTTGATCTCTTTATTGCACAGGATGTCCGGGTTCGGCGTGCGGCCGGCCTTGTACTCTTCCAGGAACAGCTCAAACACGTTGTCCCAGTATTCCGCCGCAAAGTTCACCGTGTGCAGTTCGATGCCCAGCTTGTCGCAGACCGCTTGCGCGTCGGCCAGATCGGTCGCGGCGGAGCAGTACTCTTCGTCGTCGTCTTCTTCCCAGTTCTTCATGAACAGCCCAGCGACCTGATAGCCCTGTTGCTGTAACAGATAGGCGGTAACGGAAGAGTCGACGCCGCCGGACATACCGACGATTACTTTTTTCTGGCTGTTGTCTGACATGGGGATCTCACGAACTTGAACACGAACCGTGCTGATAAAAACAAGCGCAGGATTTTACCACGTTGGCCGCGCCGGCGCACTGTTCATCTTGTGCTGCACGGCGCCCTTAAAACGGCCAGGCGAAGCTGCCGACCAGCGACAGCGGGTAGCGCTCCGGCTGCTGGTAGCTGCGAATGCTCTCCGCCACCAGCGCGGAACGCAGGTTGGGCGCCTGCAAGATCTCGTCGGCGCTCAGCCACAGGCAGCGATCGATGTCGCTGTCGTGCGGCTCGGTCGGCAGCGGCTGTTCCAGCTCGATAACGAAGCAGAAGCGCAGGAACGGCGTGCGATCCGGCGCGATCCACTGGTGCAGGCGCAGGAACGCCTGCGGCGCGGCGCGGATGCCGGTCTCTTCCCACAGCTCGCGCTCGGCGGCCTGCACCAGCGTCTCGTCGGCCTCCAGGTGGCCGGCCGGCTGGTTCCACAGCGCTTTGCCGTTGATGGTCTCTTCGACCACTAAAAATTTGCCGGCGGCGTGCACCACGCAGGCCACGGTGACGTGCGGTTTGAACATGCGCTCTCCTTACAGCGGTTTGTCGATGCGCCGGTAGATGTCGTCCAGCTCGGCGATGCGGGTGCGATAGCTTTTGAGCAGGCAGGCGGTATCGCCGCCGCACCGCTGGCGTTTTGCCAGCCAGTCCTGCTGGCTGTCCTGCATCGCGCCGCGCGCGCCCATGGCGAACAGGCCGCGCAGGAATTGGTATTTTGTGGCCATTTGCACGTCCAGATCGTTCAGCGTGCGGTCGGCGCAGATGGCGCGTTCATCGCTGCCTGCCGCCTTGGCGCAGTCGAAGCTGGCGGCCTGGGCGGCGAGCGGGGCCGCCAGTGCGGTGAACAGCAGCGCGGTCAGTGTGTTCCTCATGGCGCCTCCATCAGTTATCGGTCTACAGGGAATCGATAGTTTTCCATTCACCAGGTTGCAGTGAACCCAGCGAAAGATTACCCATACTGTAGCGAATCAGGCGCAGGGTAGGGAACCCGATATGCGCCGTCATGCGACGCACCTGGCGGTTTCGCCCTTCATACAGGGTGATTTTCAGCCAGCAAGTGGGGATGGATTTACGTTCGCGGATCGGCGGGTTGCGTGGCCACAGCCACTGCGGCTCGGCCACCAACTCCACCCCGGCGGGCAGCGTGGGGCCGTCTTTCAGCGTGACGCCGCTGCGCAGCGGCGCCAGATCGCTCTCCTGCGGCGCGCCCTCGACCTGCACATAATAGATTTTGCCGGTGCGCTTGCCCGGCTGGGTGAGCTGCGCCTGCAGCTGGCCGTCGTTGGTCAGCACCAGCAGCCCTTCGCTGTCGCGATCCAGACGCCCGGCGGCGTAAACGTCGGGGAAGGGGATGTACTCTTTCAGCGTGGCGCGGCCGGCTTCGTCGGTGAACTGCGGCAGCACGTCGAAGGGCTTGTTGAATAACACAATTCGGCGCGGCCCCTTCGGCGCGGCGGGTTTGGCGGCATTCGGCTTGCTGAATCGTTTAACTTTGTGATTTCTAACAGAGAATTTTTTCATAACGGTTGAGATTACGGATGATAAGCGCATTATAACCGAATCCGTTTCGGATTGGCGCGGACCGAATATTCAAGTAGTATCTACACGCATCTTACAAAGCATTAACAAAATTGCGCTTGAAGGAGAGGTTGATGGAAAGCAAAGTAGTTGTTCCGGCAGAAGGTAAAAAAATCACGGTTGACGCCCAGGGTAAACTGGTTGTTCCTCATAACCCGATCATCCCGTTCATCGAAGGCGACGGCATCGGCGTTGACGTGACTCCTGCCATGATCCACGTGGTTGATGCGGCCGTTAAAAAGGCTTACCACGGCGAACGTAAAATCTCCTGGATGGAAATCTACACCGGCGAAAAATCTACCCACGTTTACGGTAAAGACGTGTGGCTGCCGGACGAAACTCTGGACCTGATCCGCGACTACCGCGTCGCCATCAAAGGCCCCCTGACCACCCCGGTCGGCGGCGGCATCCGTTCTCTGAACGTGGCCCTGCGCCAGCAACTGGACCTGTACGTGTGCCTGCGCCCGGTGCGTTACTACCAGGGCACCCCAAGCCCGGTGAAACAGCCTGAGCTGACCGACATGGTGATCTTCCGTGAAAACGCCGAAGACATCTACGCCGGCATCGAGTGGAAAGCCGGCTCCGCCGAAGCGGACAAAGTGATCAAATTCCTGCGCGACGAAATGGGCGTGAAGAAAATCCGCTTCCCGGAGCAGTGCGGTATCGGCGTGAAGCCATGCTCCGAAGAAGGGACCAAGCGTCTGGTGCGTGCGGCGATCGAATACGCCATCACCAACGACCGTGACTCTGTGACCCTGGTTCACAAAGGCAACATCATGAAGTTCACCGAAGGTGCCTTCAAGGATTGGGGCTATGAGCTGGCGCGCGAAGAGTTCGGCGGCGAGCTGATCGACGGCGGCCCATGGCTGAAGATCAAGAACCCGAACACCGGCAAAGAGATCGTGGTTAAAGACGTGATCGCCGACGCCTTCCTGCAGCAAATCCTGCTGCGCCCGGCGGAATACGACGTGATCGCCTGTATGAACCTGAACGGCGACTACATCTCCGACGCCCTGGCGGCCCAGGTCGGCGGCATCGGTATCGCACCGGGCGCCAACATCGGCTCCGACTGCGCGCTGTTCGAAGCGACTCACGGCACCGCGCCGAAGTACGCCGGCCAGGACAAAGTGAACCCAGGCTCTATCATCCTGTCCGCAGAGATGATGCTGCGCCACATGGGCTGGTTCGAAGCGGCTGACCTGATTGTTAAAGGTATGGAAGGCGCCATCGCCGCCAAGACCGTGACCTATGACTTCGAACGCCTGATGGAAGGCGCTAAACTGCTGAAATGCTCAGAGTTTGGCGACGCTATCGTAGAGCACATGTAAGTGTGTTTGGCGTTTGAATAAGAGCGGGAGCCTTAGGGCTCCCGTTTTTTTATTGTTCGAATGGGCATGGGATATCAAGGATTGGCCGATTCACGCACCACCAGCACCGGGCAATTGGCGTGGCGCACGACGGCGGTGGCATTGGAGCCGAGGAGGTAAGTGATCGCAGAAGGGCGGTTGGAACCCATCACAATAATCTCCGCGTTAAGCGCATCAGCGAGTTCCAGGATCTGATCTTTAGGATCGCCGACGGCCACGTGCGTGGTCACTCTATCTTCAGGCACGCTGAATTCTTTGGCCGCTTTCGCCAACCCTTCGGTCGCTACCGCAATGATTTCGTCTTTGGTTTCTATCGCCGCGGTGGCGGCAAAGCCGAAAGCGGCGTAGGTGGCGCGTGACGGGATCACCGCTAGGAAATGGACGTGGGAGTCTTCGAGCCTGGCGAGCGCGTTGACATGTGGGATGACCTGCTGCGTTAATTCCGGCTCGGTAATATCGACTGGAACCAAGATAGTTTTATACATACTCCCTCCTTATCATTATCAAATAACTCCACTTCTTGGATTATAGCTGTTCGACGCAGGGAAAGGAGAGATCCGTATGGCAAACCCGGGAACGTTGGCGCTGAAATGTCAGGTGTTCGACGTTATCGTTAAATGCAGGCAAGTACGCCGGGTTTAGAGTAGAAAGGGAGCCATTGGCTCCCTTGGTGTTAGCTGGCTGAGATTATCGGAACCTTAATGAGGGATCTCTGAAACCTCTTTGACTTCCGTCTTGTTGATTTGCTGTTTAACGCCATTGGCATCGGTATAACCGAGCAACCCGGCAGAAGTTTCTTTCGGCTTGCCGTCACTGATGAGCGTTCGACCGTCGTGGGTATGGATGGCGTAGCTGGTGCGTGTGCAGCCTGACAGTGCGGCGATGGCAACCAGGGCGATCGCGGGAAGAACAAGCGTTTTTTTCATTTGAAGCTCCTTTTAGTTATCCAACTCACTCATGTTTGCAATCTGGTCTCGATTGATCTGTTCCGTTTTGCCCGTTTCAGCGTTTCGATAGGAGACTAACCCGGTATCTGTATCGACCTGAGGTTTGCCGTCGGTGACAATGGTCTTGCCATCCGTTGTTTTGATCGCCTGATTGGAAGCGCAGCCCGCAATGAACATCACCGTAGTTGCAGCAAGAAGCGCGGCAAAGAGTCGTTTGCTTTTCATACCTACCATCCTGGTTACTTAAACGAATTTAATATCAGGAAAATAAGTATAGGCAGATTTTCCAGATTGCCAGGGTTGAAAGTGCTTATGGTGGGATAAAAAAGTAAGAATAACTTAATTTATTGATGGGGTGATTACCCATTCGGGAGATGTCGACAGGTCAGGGGGCTCAGGCGTACGGCCCGGTGAGGGGGTTAGGGTTTCATATCATCATCTACTCACGATTTTCCGCGTGCCAGTGCGTGATGTCATTGGTGGTTTGGCGTTAATTCTGTATAAGTATTCACCGGGGATCTTTTCGAATACAACGTTGATTCGACTGATAATCATCCATAAGGACAGGGATATGAAAATAACGCATTCAGGCTATAAAACCGGCGCCGCCACATTATTGGCGGCGATGCTCGCACTGGCATTAATGGGGTGTGCCAAGAGCACTGCCCCCAGCCAATCCGTTCCGGCGAATAAAGAGGTCGATGATCTTTTTGCCAACCTTGGTAACCCAAAGACGCCTGTGCCGGGAAAAGAGAAAGAACAGTATTTTGCCCAGTTGCTGGCCGTGATTCAAAGCCATTTGAAGGATGCAGAAGCCTACTCAGGCAGAAGTTGTACATTGCGCATCAAGCTGGCGCCGGATGGTCTGCTGATCAGCGTTCGGGCTGAACAAGGGGAGCCGCAACTTTGCCAGGCCGCGATAAAGGCAATCGTCAATGCGCGTTTGCCTAAGCCGCCAACGGCCGCGGTTTACGAAGCGGTCAACAACGGCACGTTGGAGTTTCGGCCGATATGAAAATAAAGGGCGACAACTGCGATGCCAGATAATTAAACCAAAGTCGCAGGCCGTACTTTCATGCGGCCTGTGAGTATTGGGTTGTGCAATATTTCGTATAGCGTTTCCTAATGCTGAAGCCAGTCTTTTCGGCATTATTTCACGGCATATGTTGCCAATACCTACCGATACATCATTGCGCTCACGCGCTCGCTTCGATCTTTAAAACCGTTGCTGCGCATCGTGACCACGTAATAGCGGTAGTGATGCTTCTGCGCGTACTCGCGCACCAGCTCTTCAGCAAACAGGCCGCTGAAGGTGACGGTGGTGACGAAGGTCAGCCCTTTCACTTCGTAGGTGCTGATCTCTTGCGGAGTGCCGATATACGGCGGCGGGAACACGGTTTTGTGGAACTGGCAGCCCGCCAGCAGCAGGGTAAACAGCAGGGCGGCGGAAATTTGCGGTATTTTCATCGGGAAATGTTTTCCTTCCTTGGCGTGTTTTTAGTAACTCTATAATAGGATTACAAAATTTGGCGGGGATGTAAAAATTATCCCGCTTCGGTTGCCGTTTCGTTGAAGCGGTTCCGCCGTCATCCATACGAATGAGGGGTTAAATATGCTTGTGCGCCTTGCTGCGGAAACCGATGCCGCAGCCCTGATCGCCCTGGACAGCGTTGCTCAGAATGCGCCGCAGCGCGCGGCGCAAATCCGCGCCTGGTGCGCGCAGGGCATCTGTTTTCTTGCCGAGGAACAGGGCATGGTGATGGGCTATGGGGTGCTGCACTATCACTTCTTCGGCTGCGGCTTTATCGAGATGTTGATGGTCGGCGAGCGCTATCGCCGCCGGGGCGTCGGGCAGGCGCTGATTGCGGCGTTGAAGTCCCATTGCCGGCAACCGAAGCTGTTCACCTCCACCAATCGCTCCAACCTGCCGATGCAGCGGCTGCTGCTGAACGCCGGGTTTGTCGCCAGCGGCCGGATTGACAATCTCGATGACGGCGATCCGGAGCAGGTCTTTTTTATCCCGGCGCGCTGATACAAAACCACTGACAAAAAAGGGGCCCATTGGGCCCCTGCGTGATTCGCTGCGGGAGGTTTACTCCACCGCGTCGGGATGATTTTTGCCTTCCTCGATAAACGCTTCGTCGATCTCTTCGATGTTCTCCTCGCTGTCGCGGCCGGACAGAATGTTCCAGCAGGCGATGAACAGCGCGGCGATCAAGGGGCCGATGACGAAGCCGTTGATGCCGTAGATCTCCATGCCGCCCAGGGTGGAAATCAGGATCAGGTAGTCCGGCATTTTGGTGTCTTTGCCCACCAGCAGCGGGCGCAGAATGTTGTCCACCAAGCCGATCACCACCACGAAGAACACTACCAGGAAAATGGCTTTCCACAGCATGCCGGTGGCGAAGAAGTAGATCACCGCCGGCACCCAGATGATGGCGGAGCCTACGGCCGGGATAATCGACAGGAACGCCATCAGCGCGCCCCACAGCAGGCTGCCGTCGATGCCGGTAAAGTAAAACGCCAGCCCGCCGAGCGCGCCTTGCACCACGGCGACCACCACCGTGCCCTTGACGGTGGCGCGGGAGACGGCGGCGAACTTCACGAACAGGTGGTGTTTTACATGCTGGGAGAGCGGCAGCGCTTCGAGCGCCAGGTTCACCAGATAGGGGCCGTCTTTCAGCAGGAAGAACAGCAGGTAGAGCATCACGCCGAAGCCGACGACGAAGTTGAAAGTGCCCTTGCCGATCAGGAAGACGCTGCCCGCCAGATATTGCCCGCCCTTGAGCGCCACCTCGGAAAGCTGCTTTTGTATCTCGGCGGCGCTGTTGAGGTTATGTTCCGCCAGGAAGCGCTGCGCCCAGCCGGGCAGGTGGCGCATAAAGTCCGCCAGCATGGCCGGCAACTGGCTGTTGTTGGTCTGCAGCTTGGTGTAGATCACGTTGAATTCCATCGCCAGCGACGAGGCGATGATCGCCAACGGCGTGAACACGATCAGGCAGATCAGCGCCACCGTCAGCAGCGACACCACGCCGTTGCGTTCGCCGACGTACTGCTTCAGTTTCTTTTTTACCGGATGGAAAATCACCGCCAGAATGACCGCCCACAACACCGAGGAGTAGTAAGGCCCCAGCACGTCGAAAAAGGCGGCGGTAACGATGAACAGGATCAGAATAAAGAATCCCTTGGAAATGCCTTTAGACATCATAGTCGTCCCTCAAAAGATGAATTTTCAGCATAGATGAACTGAATGAAAACAACACTATCATCACCTTTACTTAACCGGTAGGGGATTTTTAGTGGCGTATTCCATAGGGTTATTAAGGGCAAGGCGGGCGCCGCAGGGTGAACAGGCGGCGGCGTGAGAAAAGAAAGAGGGCTAAATAATTAACAAAATTTATCGATTGTGTTTCATTTTGTGAGCCGCACTTGCCGCCTGCGCCAGGCTTTCCTAGTGTTGATGAGGGCGGCCGTTCGCCCGATACCACGAAGGAGTATGCAAATGACTGAACACAAACGACTCGGCGTCATCGAGAAGACGCTACTGATCGCCTTTGCCGGCTTGCTGGTGTATTTCGCGGCCACCGGCGCCTTGTCATTGTCGGGTCTCGATCATCATTGGCCTTATCCTTCGCGATAGGTAGGCACCTGCACCAGGGAAAATTCAGCACCGCTTATAACAAACAAAACCACCTTTCTGCTTATCACCCCGCCTTATGCCGCCGGCTGAGAAAAGCCAGCGCCAACAGCGCCCCTGACACGGCCGCCGCCAGCACCAGCCAGGCCGGGGCCGCCCAACCGGCTGCGGCCACGATGGCGCTCAGCGCAACCGGGCCGATCACCTGGCCGAGATAGTTCCCCTGCATCACCAGCCCCAGGCTCAGCGGCAGCAGCGTCGGTTCCGGCGTCGCCGCCGGCGTGGCGGCCAGAATGGTGGCGGGCAGCATGCCGGCGATGGCGCAGAACAGGAAACACAGCGGGATCAGCAGGGCGTTGGGCGTTATCGGCAAGAAAATGCCGATGCCGAAGACGCCGATGATCAGGCTGGTGGCCGCGAGCAGGCTACCGGCGCGCAGACCGCGCGACAGCAAGAGCCCGGCGGCGAGGTTGCCGATGATGTTCGCCGCCACCGCCGCCGCGCTGATACCGCCGGCGGCCGCCAGCGACAGGCCGATGCGCTGCATCAGGAAGATCGGCAGGAAGGTCATCACCGAGAAAAATTGCAGGTTGTAGGTGGCGAACATCAGCGCCAGCAACAGCGGCCGGCGCGCACTCAGCAGGGTGGCCAGCGCTTGCCGCAGCGGCAGCGACGGGGTGTGAGCGTTGGCGGTGCGGCGGGACGTGGTCAGCGGCAGCAGCAGGGCGGCCAGCAGCGTCAGCGCCGCACCGGCCTGCCAACTCTGCTGCCAGCCGGCGAGATGGGGGCCGAAAAACAGCGAAATGGCGATGCCCGCCGGCATGAAGGTGCTCCAGATGCCGAACACCAGGCTGCGCTGCGCCGGGGCGACGATGCGGTTCAGCACCGCCGGCGAGGCGACCACCACGATCACGAAGCCGAGGCCTTCGACAAAGCGGCTGACGATCAACCCGCTGAAGTCGTGCAGCGCGGCGCCGGTAAAGCTGGCGGCGCTGATGATCAGCAGCCCGAGCGCCAGCAGCCGCCGGTCGCCCCAGCGGCGCACCAGCAGCCCGGCGGCGATGCCGCCGAACACCCCGACGAAGGGAAAGGCCGAAATAACCCAGCTCAGCGCTTCGAGCGAACGGCCGAACTCGGCCTGCAGCGCCGGTAGCGCGATGGTGGCCTTGCCCACGTGCAGCGCCGCGGCGATGCCGGCGAACAGCACGTTGATGACGGCTAGCCAGGGCGTGGCGGCGGGGAGAACGCGGTCGATGGCGTCCGGTTTAATCGCGGTCATAACACTCTCCAGTGGCGGTAACGCCATCACTATGTGCTCTTGCAACGGCTGAGGTCGTTCAAATGCTGCGCTATCACGCGGGGAAATTATTCATTTCGAGCTTTATTGCGCGCCTTCGTTGTTTGGTTCGCCAGCGTGCCGCCCGGCGTGGACGCGGGTCCCCCTGCAGCGGTTTACTGTTCCGGCACGCAGCAGGCGTGTTGAATTCATTTTATAAGGAGCAGTGTATGTCAGAGATGATGAACGAAAGTGGGGCGCCGGCCATTGAATGGAGCTATGGCGGCCGGGGTGATGATATCAGCAGCAGCCTGAGCCTCGACACGGTTGAGGAGCAGCCGCTGGGTTTCTTGATGACGGTCGATCGGCCGGTGCAGATCTTTAAAGACGCGCTGTCGCCGATGATGGCCTTTGTCACGCTGCTGCGCCCGCTGTACGTCAAAACGAGCGAGGGTTTCCAGTACGTGCCGGTTTCCAACCCCTGGACCGACGTGCAGCGCCTGCCGGCCAGCGCAGGCTATCTGGGCGTACAGGTCAACGCCGGGCTGTTCTTCCACGGCGCCAAGCCGACGCACTATAAAGATCGCGACGGCCAGATGAAACCGATCGACGGCGGCACGCTTTTGCAGCACATCACCGTGCTGCATCAGGTGGCGCAGCCGCTCGGCCCGGGTGAAGGCGCCGTCTGAGCCGGCAGCGTTATCACAGGGGCCGGACGCGGCCCCTTATCGTGCCTTGAAACCGTGCGCCGGTTGGGTAAAACTGGCTGCCTATTCAAGGAGAAGAGTATGTACAGCGACAACGAGAAAAAGTTTTATATCATCCTCAACCGCAATCACGAACCGGCCACGCTGTTTAACGCTTCCTGCCATCTGACGGCGGGCATCACCGATCTGATCGAACAGCGCCAGTTTCACCACTACCCGAGCAGCCTCGACGGCGTCAGCGCCAATATGAGCCACTATCCGATAGTGATCCTGCAGGCTAAAAACAGCAGCCAGCTCAGCAACCTGATCCTCAAATGCAAGGAGGAGGGCGTACTGTCCAACTTCTTCACCACCACCATGCTGTCGCACTCCGCCGAACAGCAGATCGCCGACACCGCCAACACCCCTTACGAACAACTGGATTTCGTGGCGGTGGCGCTCTACGGCGACGCCGAACAGCTTAAGCCGCTGACCAAGAAGTTCTCCGTCTACCGCTGAAAAAGCGGAATCTCAGATGCTGGCGCCGTCGTAACTGTGGATCTGCAACGCATCCAGCGCGACGTCAGGCACGCAGCGCAGGTTGACGGCGCACATCGCGGCGCCGTCCGGCGCGGTGCCGTAGGCGAAGGGCTGAGCGCCGCAGACTCGGCAGAACTGATGGCGGATCTTGTGCTGATTGAAGGTGTAGGCGCTGAGCTGGTCCTGGCCGCTGTTGAGCGTGAAAGCGCTGATGGGGAAGAACGACAGCAGCAGCCCTTTGCGGCGGCAGATCGAACAGTTGCAGCTGAGGGCCTCGGTGGGCAGTTCGGCGTCCACGGAGAAGGTGACGGCGCCGCAGTGGCAGCTTCCCTGGAATGGCATGGCGATGGTCCTGTAGCAGGGGGCGTGTTTGCCCAGTATAGTGCAATTTATCGTCACTCGGCCGCGCAGGGCCTGGTTTCCTTAGTAAATGCGCGGTTTTCTGGTAGGTTAGAGGTTAACGTCATCAAAAGGAGATCGCGATGTTAGAACATTACTATCCGGCCAATATGGGCGCCAAACCGGTCACGGACGAACAGCATAAACGGCTGGTGGCGGTGCAGGCGGCGCTGGAACTGATCAAGGCCACGCTGTCGGATACCAACGACGGCAACGGCGTGGACTTCCAGCTGAAGGCGGCGGAGAAGCACATCGGCCCGATGGCCGACGCCATTCAGGAAGCCCTGAAGTAACGGTTCGCCGTCGCCTCAACCGCCCGCCCGGGCGGTTTTTTTTGCGCCGATTACTGCGATTTTTTTAGTAGCGCATTGCCTTTTTCCCGGCTGGTGCCGTGAGCGGCGCGATCCTACTCTAGCGATCCGAGTCCTCATCAGGATCATGCTTATGTTCCGCTTCTGCCTCTTTTCTTTCTTGTTGCCGCGGCGCCGACGCCTCACCCAGCTTGCCGGCGCCGCGCTGTTTCTCAGCGGCGTCATGCAGGCGCAGGCCACGCAGCGCATCGAATTCTCGCCGGATGCCGCCGGCGCCTACCCTGAAGGCATCGCCTGGAATGCGCGCGCCGGCGCGTTCCTGGTGTCGTCCCTGCGTGGCGGGCAGCTCGGCCTGGTCTACCCGGATGGCCGCTATCGGCGCTTTTCCACCGGCAGTGGACTTATCACCACCTCCGGCATGCTGGTGGACGCCGAGCGCAACCGGGTGCTGGTGTGCAACGAAGACGTGGGCGTATCCCTCAACTCAGCCTCCGGCACGCGCAATCGCGTGGCGCAGGTGCTGGAGTTCAATCTCGATACCGGCGCGCTGCAGCAGACGTACGATCTTTCATCGTTAAGCCGTGGGCCGACGCTGGCCAACGATCTGGCGCTCGACGCGCAGGGCAATATCTACGTGACCGACAGCTTCCAGCCGCAGATTTACAAGATTGACCGGGCAACGCGCCAGGTGTCGATTCTGGTGCGCTCGGCGCGTTTGATCCCCGCCGACGCCCCCGCCGCAGCGCAGGGCACGCAGCCTTATCTCAACGGCATCGTGTATCATCCGGATGGCTATCTGATTGCGGCGGACTACACCCGCGGGCTGCTGTGGAAGGTGACGCTGGATAACGCGCCTGCAATAAGTGAAATCAGGCTGCCGCAGCGGCTGAAAGGGCCGGACGGGCTGCGGCTCAAAAACGCCCATGAATTGGTGATCGTACAGTCTTTTCCGGGGAGAAAAGGGGGCATGTCCGGCAACGTAACGCTGCTTTCCTCGAACGACGGCTGGGCCAGCGCGCATATCACGGCGGTCGCCACGCCGCCGGAATTGGATGGGCCGACCGGCGCCGCGCTGCGCGATGGCGAAGTGTGGGTGGTCAACTCCCGTTACCCCCGTTTGTTTGCCGACGTCGCTCAGGCGGAGAGCGTCAGGACATTCAGCATCGTCAAGGTGGCGTTAGAGCGGAGGCCCGCCGATCGGCGACGGTTGCCAACCCTGCCGGAATAGGATTAAATGCCGCACTGACTGTATAAATAAACAGGTGCGCTGCGATGAGTCTGATGTTGAAGGGTGAAAAGATTGACCGTAACCGCTTTACCGGCGAGAAGATTGAAAACGGCAGCTTTATGCTGTGTGATTTTTCGGGCGCCGATCTGACCGGCACCGAGTTTATCGGCTGCCAGTTTTACGATCGTGACAGCCGACAGGGCGGCAATTTCAGCCGTGCGATACTGAAAGACGCCAGCTTCAGAAGCTGCGATTTGTCGATGGCCGACTTCCGCTACGCCAGCGCCCTGGGGCTGGAGATCCGCGAATGCCGCGCGCAGGGCGCCGATTTTCGCGGCGCCAGTTTTATGAACATGATCACCAGCCGCATCGGGTTTTGCAGCGCCTATATCACCAAAAGCAACCTGAGCTACGCCAACTTCGCCAAGGTGGTGCTGGAGAAATGCGAGCTGTGGGAAAACCGCTGGTACGGCGCACAGGTGCTCGGCGCCAGCTTCAGCGGCTCCGATCTGTCCGGCGGCGAGTTCTCCGGATTCGACTGGCGCGCCGCCGACGTCACCCAGTGCGATTTGAGCAATGCGGAACTGGGCGAATTGGATTTACGCACCACCGATCTGCAGGGCGTCAAAATGGACAGCCACCAGGCCGCGCAGCTGCTGGAGCGGCTGGGGATCGCGATCGTCGGCTGAGAGGGGTTAAGGCGATGATTGGGCAAATAAGCGATTGAAGGCTTTATCCGCGTCTACCGGAATGCGGCGTTGCATTACCGGGATAGTGAAGCGCGGATCCTGTGAGAGGTGGCGAGCTTGCTCGTTGAGCGGCACGACGGCGATGGCCAGATTGTCGTTGGCCTGCATAACGCCTTCCTGTTCGAACAAGGCGAACACCGGTGCGGTGTGCGCAGTACCCAACGAGCAAGCCGAAATCCAATAGTGCCCGTCTTGGGCAAATTTGCACTGTGCCGTTTGCAGGCTAATTGCGCTGATCTGTTTGGCGATCAAGGCATTCGCGTTTTCCACATAGCTTGGTGGTGCCGGCTGGCAGCCTGCCAAACTGAGTGTCAGCACAGCTAGCGTCAGTGTTCTTTTGCCAATCATAGCCATCCTTGAGGTCATTTCCTGCGAATATAAATAATTATCGTAGCAACGATAATGTACCCGTGTCGAGAACAGATTGATTTATTAAGTTTTTATGGCTTTTTCATGACGATTAAGCGCTTATCCCTGTTTTTATAGCAGAGAGCGCTTTCGCGTGAAGGGAAGAACATAACGCGGAAGCGGCGGCTATTTGCGCTTTCATAGTCAGCCCCGGTGCTGTGATCTTTGGCGATCAGCGCTGCGAGTCTAGCTGTTCGTTGTGTTTCACTCCGCCCGTAGCGACAGGCGTCAGCGGCCTTTTGCGATAATAAATTTATGAGCCATATGAATATAATTTAAAATATATCTTGCTTAAATAACTCAGCCGTGTGTAAATAGCGTCATCGGTTTGTAGTACAGACCTTATGAAAGCAGTTTTAGTAAAGCAGTTCTCAGTATTAGCGATATCCATCAGATACCTCTTTTTCCGCGAATTTTCTTCTCTAGTGCCCCATAAGTTTCCAATAAAAACAGACCTCTATCGCCCTATGGCGTCGCAAAAATATAAAGGAAATATCTCTATGTCTACTAAAATGACTGGTTTGGTAAAATGGTTTGATGCAGGTAAAGGCTTCGGCTTTATCACCCCGGCAGACGGCAGCAAAGACGTGTTCGTACATTTCTCTGCTATCCAGAGCAACGATTTCAAAACGCTGGACGAAGGCCAACAGGTTGAGTTCACTATCGAAAATGGCATGAAGGGCCCTTCTGCCGGCAACGTGGTCGCGTTATAATTTTCGGCCGAGGTCCGATTTCTTACGACAGCGATGAGGGTTTAAGCCGGAGCAGTTAAGAAATAACGTCCTCAGCCTGAATAAACTCCGGGTTCGCCCGGAGTCTTTACCAATACGTCATTAGCTCAGCAGGAAGAGCGGCAACGAAATTATCCGTTGGCGGACTGGGGTTCGATTCCTCGATGACGTTCCAATAATTAATTATTATTGGCAACAGAAAAACAGATTGCCACAGAATTAATAACGCCGCGTTTCAGTCTATTTTTCTGTTGTGAAAAAGTCGCGCTTAGGCTGCGTAATGTTGGAGTGTTGGATGGACGCTTACGCCATAACATGACAGCCGGGAAAGTCACCGGCACGCGATTAATAGCCCCGGCCTTGGCCGGGGTTTTTTATGCCCGCGATCTTAACGCTGGGAGTCCAGCAGTTCGTTGTTTTTCACTACGTCCTGCGCTTTGAGGTAGCTCTCGATCAGCAGTTGATAGGCCGGGAAGATTTTGGTGTAAACCTCGGCCCACTGCTGAGCGTCGGCGCGGTTCCAGCTGCCCTGCAGCTCCGAGGCCACGCCGGCGGTGTCGATCGGCACCACGCCGGCCTGCACCACGCGCGCCAGGGTGATTTCCTGCGCCATTTTCGAGTAGGTGCCGGAGGCGTCGATCACCGCGAACACTTTATAGCCTTCGGCCACCGCGCTGATGGACGGGAAGGCCATGCAGACGCTGGTGATGGTGCCGGCGATGATCAGCGTCTTGCGGCCGGTGGCTTTGACCGCCGCCACGAAGTCCGGGTTGTCCCAGGCGTTGATTTCCCCTTTGCGGGCGACGTATTGCGCGTGCGGCGCATTCTGATGGATTTCCGGGATCAGCGGGCCGTTCGGGCCCTGCGGCACTGAAGCGGTGGTGATCACCGGCAGTTTGCTGAGGGTGGCGATGCTGGCCAGGGCGGCGGCGCGGGCGCGCAGTTCGGTCATCGGCATGTCGGCGACGGTCTGGAACAGGCCGCTCTGGTGGTCGATCAGGAGCATGACCGCGTCATTGGCATCAATAACAGGACGCTGGCCGTTGAAGTTGGCTGGAGTGCTCATGGTTTTTTCCTTCTCTTGTCGTGAGGTCAATGGGTATCTGCTTTGATTGATAAGGCTGAAACTCAGCGCTTGTCTACAGTGTAGGGAGGGGAGAAAAATCCGGTAGACCGCAAAGGCGGGATGCATCGTTCCACAGATGGAACGATTGCGAGACAGGCGAGCGAACCGGCGCTGGGCTAAACTTAAGGTGCATGAGAAACATGCGGCAAGGAGCGCCATCCTGTTTACGGAGTTGACGAGGAGGGCCGCCATCATGGCTTATCGGCATATCGTTGTCGCCACGGATCTCAGCGAAGACGCCGAGTTCCTGCTGGGCAAGGGCGCCAGGCTGGCCGCCGCGCTCAATGCCCAACTTTCCCTGATCTATATCGACATTCATCGCGCCGGTTATTACGTCGATCTGGGCGTGGGCGATTATAACTACACCGATCGCACCTTTTCAGAGCGGGTGAAGAATATGCTCAATGCGATCAAAGGGCAGTCGTCGTATCCGGTTGAAGAGGTGATCGTCAGCCGCGGCGCGTTGACGGAGGAACTGAACCGGGTGGCGAAGGAGAAAGGGTTCGATCTGGTGATCTTCGGCCACCATCACGATGTCTGGAGCCGACTGGTCTCTTCGGCGCGTCAGGCGATCAACGAGCTGAACGTCGATCTGCTGGTGATCCCCATCGAGAAAAAATAGTCGCGGCCGCCTGCGGGCGGCTGCCGTTTTTCATTCACATCGCTTATCTCTGAGCGGCCATAACCGCCTATCCGCAATAGTCCCGCTGGCTGACAATCCGCCTTGAAAATAGTGACAGGCCGGAATTTTATTCTATCCATCAATGTGTTGGCCAAAATCCGATAAAGGTTAACCCAGCGCATTGAAATCACTGACATACCTCCTTTTGGTTAATAAACCGCACGTTTTGACTGGCGCTCAGGGGAGGGGCGTCTTATCCTCGGGGCAATGAGATTTGTATGACTTATATAAATACGTTCACATGGAGGAGGTCTCATGCGTTTTGACAATAAAGTCGTGGTTATCACCGGTGCGGGCAATGGCATGGGGGAAGCGGCGGCGCGGCGGTTCTCCGCCGAGGGCGCCATCGTGGTGCTGGCCGACTGGGCTAAAGAGGCGGTAGACAAGGTTGCTGCTTCGCTGCCGAAGGGCCGGGCGATGGCGGTGCATATCGACGTGTCCGATCACGTCGCGGTTGAAAAAATGATGAACGAGGTGGCGGAAAAACTGGGCCGCATCGACGTCCTGCTGAACAACGCCGGCGTACACGTGGCCGGCAGCGTGCTGGAAACCAGCGTCGACGACTGGCGCCGCATCGCCGGGGTCGATATCGACGGCGTGGTGTTCTGTTCCAAATTCGCCTTGCCGCACCTGCTGAAGACCAAGGGCTGCATCGTCAATACCGCGTCGGTGTCCGGTCTGGGCGGTGACTGGGGCGCGGCCTACTACTGCGCGGCGAAAGGCGCGGTGGTCAACCTGACGCGCGCCATGGCGCTGGACCACGGCGGTGACGGCGTGCGCATCAACTCGGTCTGCCCGAGCCTGGTGAAAACCAACATGACCAACGGTTGGCCGCAGGAGATCCGCGACAAGTTCAA
The DNA here is from genome assembly GCF_029962605.1 of Serratia sarumanii. NCBI lineage: Bacteria > Pseudomonadati > Pseudomonadota > Gammaproteobacteria > Enterobacterales > Yersiniaceae > Serratia > Serratia sarumanii. The sequence goes on from NZ_CP124750.1 coordinate 2,077,153, forward strand.
TGAGCGCATCGCGCTGGGCCGCGCGGCAGAGCCGGAAGAAGTGGCGGCGGTGATGGCGTTCCTGGCCAGCGACGACGCCAGCTTTATCAATGGCGCCAACATCCCGGTCGATGGCGGGGCGACCGCCTCGGACGGCCAACCGAAGATCGTTTAAGCGTTAACGCACAGGCCCGGTCAGGATGACCGGGCCTGCTGTTTTAGACGCCGATGCGGTCGCGCAGCGTGTAGTAGGCCGCGCCGATGGCGGTGAACGGGATCTGCAGATTGCGCCCGCCGAAGAACGGCAGGTGCGGCAGCTTGGCGAAGGCGTCGAAGCGTTCGGCGTCGCCGCGCATCAGCTCGGCGATCAGCTTGCCCGCCAGATGGGTACAGGTCACGCCGTGGCCGCTGTAGCCCTGCATGTAGTACACGTTATTCTCCAGCCGGCCGAACTGTGGCATGCGCGACAGCGTCAACAGGAAGTTGCCGGTCCAGCGATAGTCGATACGCACCCCTTTCAGCTGCGGGAAGGTCTTCAGCAATTTTGGCCGTATCAGGTTGTCGATGTCGTCCGGATCGCGCGCGCCGTACACCACGCCGCCGCCGTACAGCAGGCGATGATCGGCGGTGATGCGGTAGTAATCCAGCAGGTAGTTACAGTCTTCCACGCAGTAGTTCTGCGGGATCAATGCCTGCGCGATCTCCGGCGCCAGCGGCTCGGTGGCCACCACCTGAGTGCCGCACGGCATGCTGCGCTTGGCCAGCCGCGGCTCCAGCTTGTCGCCCAGATAGGCGTTGCCGGAGACGATGACGAAACGCGCCTTCACCTGGCCGTTGGCGGTGCTGATCAGCGCCGGTTCGCCGTGGCGGATGTTCGTCACCGCCGATTGCTCGAAGATGCGCCCGCCCTGCAGGCGGATCGCCTCGGCCTCGCCCAGCGCCAGATTGAGCGGATGGATGTGGCCGCCGCTGTGATCGAGCAGTGCGCCGACGTAGCGATCGCTGGCAACCTCCTGGCGCACCCGGTCCGCATCGAGCAGCTCGAGCTGGGTATTGCCGTAACGTTCCCAGTTGCGTTTTTGCTCGATCAACGCATGGAACTGCTTGTTGTTCAGCGCGGCGAAGATGCCGCCGGGGCGATAGTCGCAGTCGATGGCGTAGCGGCTGATGCGGCTGCGGATGATCTCCGCGCCTTCAAACATCATGCTGCCGAGCAGGCGGGCGCTTTCCGCGCCGTAGCGCTCTTCAATCACATCGATGTCGCGGCTGTAGGAGTTGACCAACTGGCCGCCGTTGCGGCCGCTGGCGCCGAAACCGATGCGCGCCGCTTCCAGCACCACCACGTCGTAACCGGCTTCCACCAGGAACAGCGCGGAGGAGAGGCCGGTATAGCCGCCGCCGATCACGCAGACGTCGCACTCGATCGATTCGTTCAGTTGCGGATAGGGCTGATGTGCGTTGGCCGTGGCCGCATAGTAGCTTTTTACGTGTTCAGTCATGAGATAAGCCCTTATTCCAGCGAGATCCAGGTGGTTTTCAATTCGGTGAACTTGTCCAGCGCGTGCAGCGATTTGTCGCGGCCGTTGCCGCTCTGCTTGTAGCCGCCGAACGGCACGGTCATGTCGCCGTCGTTGTAGTTGTTGACGAACACCGTGCCGGCTTTCAGCTGGCGCGCCATGCGGTGCGCACGGGCCAGATCGCGGGTCCAGACCGCGGCGCCGAGGCCGTAGTCGCTGTCGTTGGCCAGCTGCAGCGCCTGTTGCTCGTCGTCGAAGGTAGTCACCGCCAGCACCGGGCCGAAGATTTCATCGCGCGCCACGCTCATGGCGTTGTTCACCTGGGTGAGGATGGTCGGCCCCAGATAACCGGCGTGGTCGCCCTGCGGATGGTCGCGCCCGTCGAGGAACAGCGCGGCGCCCTGGCTGAGCCCTTGATCGATATAGCCGGCCACTTTCTCGCAGTGGCCGCTGTCGATCAGCGTGCCCATCACCGTGTCGGGATCGAGCGGATCGCCAGGAGCGAAGGCCGCCGCGTGTTTGCGCAGCGCCTGTAGGAATTCCTGCTGAATGCTCGCCTCTACCAGCAGGCGAGTGCCGGCGATGCACACCTGCCCCTGATTATAGAAGATGCCGGCGGCAGCGCTGCGGGCGGCCTGATCCAGATCCGGGCAGTCGGCGAAGACGATATTGGCGCTCTTGCCGCCGGCCTCCAGCCAGACGCGTTTCATGTTCGATTCGCCGGCGTAGATCATCAGCTGCTTCGCCACCGGCGTGGAGCCGGTAAAGGTGAGGGCGTTGACGTCGCGGTGCAGCGCCAGCGCCTTGCCGGCGTCGTGGCCATAGCCGGGCACCACGTTCAGCACGCCGTCCGGTAGCCCGGCCTGCTGCGCCAGTTTGCCGAGCAGGATGGCGCTGAGCGGCGATTTTTCGGAGGGTTTGAGCACCACGCTGTTGCCGGCGGCCAGCGCCGGGCCGAGTTTCCAACAGGCCAGCAGCAGCGGGAAGTTCCAGGGCACGATGGCGCCGACCACGCCGATCGGCTCGCGCTCGATCAGCGCCAGCGCCTCGCGGCCGGTGGGGGCGATTTCGCCGTAGACCTTATCGATCGCTTCGGCGTACCAGCGGATGCAGCGAATGGCGCCCGGCACGTCGTCGCGCAGGCTGTGGCGAATCGGTTTGCCGGTGTCCAGCGTTTCCAGCAGCGCCAGCTCTTCGTGATGCTGCTCCATCAGATCGGCGAAGCGCAGCAGCGTGGCTTTGCGCTGCGCCGGGGCGGCCTGCGCCCAGTCGCCGCGTTCAAAGACGGCGCGCGCCGCGCTGACCGCCCGATCGATGTCGGCGGCTTCGCCGCGCGCAACCTGCGCCAGCTCACGGCGCCCGGCGGGATCTTCCACGGCGAAAAATTTCCCCGCGGCGGCCGGCTGGTAGCGGCCGTCGATAAACAACCGGTGCTCAATCTTCAGGGTCTGCGCCCGTTGTTGCCAATACTGCAAATGGTGAAAGTTCATGCCTGGCTCCGTTGATCAGAATGTCGTCGGCGTATGGGCGCTGATAATCCGGCAAATGCGCGCCGACGTGTTGCTGAAACTGTGGGGGATGCCGGTATTGATGGCGTAGCTCTGCCCGGCCAGCAGGTGATAGCTCTGGCCGTTGACCTGCAGCACCACTTCGCCCTCCAGCAGCGTGCCGATCTCTTCCCCCTGATGTTTGATGCGCTCGCCGGTGGTGGTGCCCGGTTCGTAGGTCTCGATCATCATCGCCAGCGTGCGGTTCGGGTCGCCGTTGTGGATCAGCTTCATCGAAACGCCCTGGCTGCCGATTTCGATCAGATCGTCACTGCCTATCACGATCTGCGGCTCCGCCGGTTTTTCCGGCTCGGCGAAAAACGCCGACAGCGACAGACCGTATACCGTCAGCAGCTTTTGCAGCGTACTGATGGCCGGGCTGACCTTATCTTGTTCGATAGTGCTGATGGCGCTGTGGGTTAACCCAGACAGTTCGGCGACCCGGCGCTGCGACAACCCTAATTGTTGACGGATCTGCGACAGACGTTTTCCCGGTGCCAAGCTGACGTCGCTCATGGGCGTTTTTCCTTTTGATAGTTCCGACAGGCGGTGATGAAACCATCAAACAACAGGCGCGACAGGGCGTACTCGTCGCTGTTCCACTCCGGGTGCCACTGCACGCCGAGCGCGAAGGGCTGATCGCGCACGCTGATCGCCTCCACCAGCCCGTCGGCGGCGTGCGCCTCGATGCGCACGCTCGCGCCCAGGGTTTTGGCGCCCTGGCCGTGCAGCGAGTTCACCCAGAATCTGTTGCAATCCGGTATCAGTTGCGAAAGCAGCCCCCCTTCCTGAACGATGACTTCGTGGGCGGGGGCGTATTGCTGTTCCAGCGGCAGGTCGTGGTCTTCACGATGCTCCAGCAGCTCGGGTAGTTCGTACAGGCGGCGGTGCAGGGTGCCTTGGGTGGCGACCACCATCTCCTGCATGCCGCGGCAAATGGCGAAAAGGGGAATGCGCCTGTCGAACGCCTGGCGGATCAGCGCCAGGCTCAACGCGTCTCGGCCAGGATCGGCGTCAGGCTCATCGCCGTTTTCACCATAAAGGTGCGGCTGCACATTACTGGGGCTGCCCGGCAGCAAAATGCCGTCGAGTCGCGGCAGCAGTTCCGCCAGCATTTCCGGCTCCGCCAGCGCGTGCGGCAGGGCGATCGGCAGGCCGCCGGCGGCGATAACGGCATTCAGGTACTTTTCTTGCAAGGTCTGTGTGAGGTGCCCGTTTAACCTATACCTGCACATGACGACGCCGATGACTGGTCTGTTAAATATATTGTCCATGCTATCCCCTTGGTACGTTCGAAATTATGAACGATAAGCATCTCCACCGCCGATTTCGTTCAATATTCTATAAATCTAGCAGTCGATTGGGCAATATTCAAACCAAAAGTAACACTTGCAAAACAAATTTGTTTCATCTACGTTTCATTTGTGGGCATTATATTGAACAAGACGGTCAATAAACATCGACGACAGCAAAACACAAACGGCGGGTGAACCATGCAGACCAACATCGTAGAAGTGGAAAACTTTGTTCAGCACAGTGAAGAGAGACGAAGTAGCGCGTTCCAGCGCGAAGTGAAGAAGTATCTGGAACGTTATCCGTTAACCCAACATGTCGACGTACTGTTGACCGATCTGAACGGCAGCTTCCGCGGCAAACGCATCCCGGTCGGCGGCCTGAACAAACTTGAGAAGGGCTGTTACTTCCCGGCGTCGGTATTTGCGATGGATATTCTCGGCAACGTCGTAGAAGAGGCCGGGTTGGGGCAGGAGCTGGGCGAACCGGATCACGTGTGCGTGCCGGTGCCGGGCACGCTGACGCCGTCGGCGGCGGACCCGCAATATATCGCGCAGGTGCTGCTCACCATGCTGGATGAAGATGGCACTCCCTTTGACGTTGAACCGCGCAATGTGCTGAACCGAGTGTGGCAGCGCTTGCGTCAGCGCGGGCTTTCCCCCGTGGTAGCGGTAGAGTTGGAGTTCTATCTCATCGATCGTCAACGCGACGCGGAGGGCTATCTGCAGCCGCCGTGCGCGCCGGGCACGCAAGAGCGCAACACCCAAAGCCAGGTGTATTCCGTCGATAACCTCAACCATTTCGCCGACGTGCTGAGCGAGATCGACGAACTGGCGCGTTTGCAGGGCATTCCGGCGGACGGCGCGGTGGCGGAGGCGTCGCCGGGGCAGTTCGAGGTCAACCTGCACCATACCGACGACGTGCTGCAGGCCTGCGATCACGCGCTGGCGCTGAAGCGGCTGGTGCGCATGGTGGCCGAGAACCACAACATGCAGGCGACCTTTATGGCCAAGCCGTATGAGGAACACGCCGGCAGCGGCATGCACGTGCACATCAGCATGCTGAACGCGCAGGGCAACAACGTGTTCGCCGACGACGATGGCGAAGATTCGGCGCTGCTGAAACAGGCGCTGGCGGGCATGATCGCCCTGATGCCGTCTTCGATGGCGCTGCTGGCGCCGAACGTCAACGCCTACCGCCGCTTCCAGCCCGGCATGTATGTGCCGACCCAGGCCTCTTGGGGGCATAACAACCGCACCGTGGCGCTGCGCATTCCCTGCGGCGATCGCGACAACCACCGCGTGGAGTACCGCGTGGCGGGCGCCGACGCCAACCCTTATCTGGTGATGGCGGCCATTCTGGCCGGCATCGTCTACGGGCTGGAAACCGCGCTGCCGCTGCCTGAGCCGGTGACCGGCAACGGGCTGGAGCAGGACGGGCTGCCGTTCCCGATCCGCCAGAGCGACGCGCTGTACGAGTTCGAACATCAGCCGGTGCTCAATGCATTGCTGGGCGAACGTTTCAGCCACGTCTATCTGGCCTGCAAAACCGATGAGCTGGTGCAGTTCGAGCGCCTGATCACCGAAACCGAAATCGAGTGGATGCTGAAAAACGCCTGATCCCGCTCACCCTGCGACTACCGCGCGCGTCCGGCGCATTTCATCGGCTCTCCTGTGGCCGGTGAGGCTGCGCGCTGCGGTACTGAATTTCTTCTATCACGGCGTACAGGACGCCGACGAGGAAATAACCATGACTCAGTCATTCCCATGCGCAGACGTTTGCCTGTGCCGCAGTGCCTACGGGCCGGTCGCCGGCCGCCCGACAGTGACCTCAACCCGTTTTACCCGCCGCCTGAGCAGCAGTTTCCCCGCGGCCTCTCTGAATGACGTTGCACGGTTGACAGCAGAGGACCAAGAGGGGAAATGCCATGACGATTAAAGCCACCGACGGCGGCCCGGCGGGCAAACCGCAGCTGCGCAAATCCCTCAGGCTGTGGCAGGTGGTGATGATGGGCCTTGCCTATCTGACGCCGATGACGGTGTTCGATACCTTCGGCATCGTCTCCGGCCTCACCGACGGCCATGTGCCGACCTCCTATCTGCTGGCGCTGGCCGGCGTGCTGTTCACCGCCATCAGCTACGGCAAACTGGTGCGCCAGTTTCCTACCGCCGGCTCCGCCTACACCTATGCGCAGAAGGCGATCAACCCGCACGTCGGTTTTCTGGTGGGGTGGTCATCGCTGCTCGATTATCTGTTCCTGCCGATGATCAACACGCTGCTGGCGAAGATTTACCTGACCGCGCTGTTCCCGGAAGTGCCGCCCTGGGTGTGGGTGGTGGGCTTCGTTATCCTGATTACCGCCATCAATCTGAAAAGCGTCAATCTGGTGGCCAACTTCAATACCCTGTTCGTGCTGGCGCAGGTGGCGATCATTCTGGTGTTCATCTACCTGGTGGTGCGCGGCCTGCACAACGGCGAGGGGATGGGCACGGTGTGGAGCCTGCGGCCGTTCCTCAGTGAGAATGCGCACCTGCTGCCGATCATTACCGGCGCCACTATCCTGTGCTTCTCGTTCCTCGGCTTTGACGCGGTCACCACGCTGTGCGAAGAGACGCCCGACGCCGCCAAGGTGATCCCGCGCGCCATCTTCCTGACCGCGCTGTATGGCGGGGTGATCTTTATCAGCGTGTCGTTCTTCATCCAGCTGTTTTTCCCGACCATTCAGCGTTTCCACCAGCCCGATGCCGCGCTGCCGGAGATCGCGCTGTACGTCGGCGGCAAGCTGTTCCAGTCGATCTTCCTGTGCGTGACCTTTATCAACACGCTGGCCTCCGGTCTGGCGTCGCACGCCAGCGTGTCGCGCCTGCTGTACGTGATGGGGCGTGACAACGTGTTCCCGGAGAAATTCTTCGGCTACATTCACCCTAAATGGCGCACGCCATCGCTGAACGTGCTGATGGTCGGGCTGGTGGCGCTGTCGGCGCTGTCGTTCGATCTGGTGACCGCCACGGCGCTGATCAACTTCGGCGCGCTGGTGGCCTTTACCTTCGTCAACCTGTCGGTGATCAGCCACTTCTTCATTCGCGAAGGGCGCAACAAAAGCTGGAAGGATCGCTTCAACTTCCTGTTCCTGCCGCTGGTGGGGGCGCTGACGGTGGGGGTGCTGTGGCTGAACCTGGAGAAGAGCTCGCTGACCATGGGGCTGATCTGGGCGACGCTGGGCTTCGGCTATTTGGCCTGGCTGACCCGGCGTTTTCGCCAGCCGCCGCCGCAGCTCGAGCGGCAGCCGCAGCAATAAACTCACAGGCGGGAATTTCCCGCCTTTCTTTTTGGCGCGTGCGGCAGTAGAGTGAAAAACCTGATAAAAAATAACCCATTGGACCCGCCTTATGCCCGCTTTACCCTCGCGTACCCGCGCCACGCTGTTCGGTTTGTTGGCCATTGTGCTGTGGAGCAGCGTCGTCGGCCTGATTCGCAGCGTCAGCGAAGGGCTGGGGCCGATCGGCGGCGCGGCGATGATCTACAGCGTCAGCGCGGCGTTTTTGCTGGTGGCGCTCGGCGTGCCGAAATGGCGCAGCTTTCCGCGGCCTTATCTCATCGTCGGCAGTCTGCTGTTCGTCAGCTACGAGATCTGCCTGTCGCTGTCGCTCGGCTACGCCAATACCCGCCTGCAGGCGATAGAAGTGGGCATGATCAACTACCTGTGGCCCTGTTTCACCGTGCTGATGGCGCTGGCGCTCAACGGCCAAAAGGCGAAATGGTGGCTGCTGCCGGGGCTGCTGCTGTCGCTGTTCGGCATCGGCTGGATCATGAGCGGCGAGGGCGGCTGGTCACCGGCGCAGATGCTGGCCAACGTGCGCAGCAATCCGCTCAGCTACGGGCTGGCGTTCAGCGGCGCGGTGATCTGGGCGCTGTACTGCAACCTGACCAAGAAGATCGCCCAGGGCAGCAACGGCGTGGTGCTGTTCATTGTGCTGACCGCGCTGGCGCTGTGGCTTAAATATGCCTTCAGCGCGGAAAGCGGCATGCAGTTCAGCGCCGGCGTGACTGTGACGCTGCTGTGCGCCGGGGTGGCGATGGGGGCGGGGTATGCCGCCTGGAACGTCGGCATTCTGCACGGCAACATGACGCTGCTGGCGACCGTCTCTTATTTTACCCCGGTCCTGTCGGCAGTGTTCGCCGCGCTGGTGTTGCACACCTCGCTGACCGTCAATTTCTGGCAGGGCGTGGCGATGGTCACTCTCGGCTCGCTGATCTGTTGGCGGGCAACCCGTGGAAATTAACGGAAATTATCCGCCGTCGGCGCAATGTTGAACTAGAATTTAACTAGCCATGTTGCCTGAAGGAACGACGACGATGAGAAGCGACATTCAATTTATTCAACAACCCGAAATCGACGTGCATCACTACGAGCGCGGCGATACCGTGCGCCTGACCACGGCGAATCTGCGGCATGAATATCAGCTCGACGTTTATATTTTGCGCCGCGACGACAAGCTGATTTACGGCTCGGTCGTCGCGGCGGCGCCCAAGACCGATATCCCGGTCGCCAGCTGGGAGGTGAAAAACGGCGAAGAGGTGGCGTTCCGCCAGGAAAACATCGCCAAGGCGGTGCCGGCGGTGAACTGATTTCGCTTTGCGTATTTTTTACTGATTTTATGAAGGCCGACGTTTATACGTCGGCTTTTTCTTTGCCGCGGCTCAATGGCGGGCAGGTGACGCCCTGATGACAGTTGGCTCAAAAACTGCGCTAAAAATCGATGTGCATGACAAAAATCACAACGAATGTGAATTTGAATGAAACATAATTTGACAAATGTGAACGCAATCGATTACCTATTCGCGAAATGCGTAACTGGATCACAGATTCTTACAGTCAGTGGTTTCTATAATGCGCGCGTCATCCGAGTTTCTGTGTGAAGACAACGCCAGGTGTCGGCAGACTCATTGTCATCTTTTCTAAACGGGCAGGAAATGGCCCTTTAAGCATGTGGTAATAAAATGAAAAAAATAGCTCTCGCAGCAGGTGTACTGCTCGCAGCGTCTTACAGTGCATCATCAATGGCTGATAGCAAAGACAGTCAATATGTCTCCGACTGGTGGCACCAGAGCGTCAACGTGGTGGGCAGCTACCACACCCGCTTCGGGCCGCAGCTGAATAACGACGTGTATCTCGAATACGAAGCCTTCGCCAAGAAAGACTGGTTCGATTTCTACGGTTACGTTGACGTGCCGAAGTTCTTCGGCGTGGGCAATACCCCGGATCGCGGCATCTGGGACAAAGGTTCCCCGCTGTTTATGGAGATTGAACCGCGCTTCTCCATCGACAAGCTGACCGGCACCGATCTGAGCTTCGGTCCGTTCAAAGAGTGGTACTTCGCCAACAACTACATCTATGATCTGGGCCACAACGCCGACGGCCGTCAGAACACCTGGTACATGGGTCTGGGCACCGATATCGACACCGGCCTGCCGATGAGCCTGTCGATGAACATCTATGCCAAATACCAGTGGGAAAACTACCAGGCCGCCAACGAGAACAGCTGGGACGGTTACCGCTTCAAGGTGAAATACTTCGTGCCGCTGACCCAGGTGTGGGGCGGCAACCTGAGCTACATCGGCTTCACCAACTTCGACTTCGGTTCCGATCTGGGCAAGGACAGCCATTGGGTTGACGGCACCGGCAAACAGGTGCGCACCAGCAACTCGATCGCCTCCAGCCATATTTTGGCGCTGAACTACGATCATTGGCACTATTCTTTCGTGGCGCGTTACTTCCATAACGGCGGCCAGTGGCAGGATGGCGCGGATATCGGCACCCCGCAGGGCCCGATCAAGTCTACCGGCTGGGGTTATTACCTCGTGGTCGGCTATAACTTCTGATTTTCCGTGTTATCAGAAACAGAAAACCCCGCTTGGCGGGGTTTTTTTTGTCATCACTGGGCTTGTTCAACCGGGAGATGCTTCACCGGCATAAACAGCCTGCCTTTGATCACGTGACATTCATTATTTATCCAACTAATGATTTGTTCACGGCTGACGCCTTCAGACTGCGCGTAACGATGAAGATCGCCGTTAAAGTGGCGAGTGATGTATTCCATGAGGGTCATTTGCACGTCTTTTGCTCCTGAACGCCCACCCGTTGCCAGCCTGGCCACCGCGGGAGGTTGAGGTTTCTCAGACAGCGAATGTAAATTATTGGCAACCAAATCTCAACATAAAGCACCAGATTGGGGCGACAGCGGCGGGAAAAAGAATCCCGCACGGAGAGGCGGGAAGTGTTCGCTATTATCATTATGGATGATAAGAATAAGATTTGAGGTGCGACGAAAAAGAGCATGCTAACTCTTTTTTGTTACCCTCCCACGCTAGCGTAAGGCTTATTTTTCTTCAAGAAAAATCTGAGGTAAGCTTCGGAATTCTCGAGGCGTGTTGCGTTGAAACAAACTATTGGCGCGACTGCCGTCAAACCGCACCGTTATCTCGGAGTTTTCCTTATACTTCGTCCGGAAAAGACCCGCTATAGTCAACAGAGTCCCCCCAAGCAGGAATACACAACATGAACAAACGTCGTACGACCCTCACGGTGTTGGCGCTGATCGCGTCGCTGGGGTTGTCATCCGCCCCGGCCCTGGCTGACAAAGGCGGCAATGGTAACGGCAACGGTAATGGCCATGGCAACAGCGGCAATCACGGTAATAGTGGTAACCATGGCAACAACGGCAACAAAGGCAATAAAGATAAAGGCGGCTATAGAAACGACGATAATCTGGTTTCCGTCAGCCTCTCGCGCGACCGCGCCCGTTCGCTGGCGCGCAACTACGGCCTGACCGGCTACAGCTCGCTGCCACCGGGCATCGCCAAGAATCTGGCGCGCGGTAAACCGCTGCCGCCGGGCATCGCCAAAAAAGTGGTGCCTTACTCGATGCTGCGCGATCTGCCGCAGTACCCGGGTTATGAGTGGCGTATCGCCGGCGACGATCTGGTGCTGGTCGCACTCAGCACCGCGATTGTGGCTTCCGTCATCAACGGCGTGTTCGACTAAGGTTTGTCGAGCGTTATCGGGCCTCGCTGCGGCGGGGCCTTTTTATTTGCCAGCGCGGGGCGGACGTGGTGAACTTTGGGCCTTACGTTTTCACTGCATCATAAGGGAGGCACCATGTTCAGGGCGTTATTGATAGCCTGCTGTTTGACCAGTTTTCCCGCGTTGGCCGACGGCGCCGCCGCCATCGGCGAACTGGTGAACCAACGGCTGTCGTTGATGAAAGACGTTGCCGGTTACAAGGCGCAGCAGCATTTGCCGATCGAAGACCTGGCGCAGGAGGCGAAGGTGTTGGCCAGCGCGCAGGCGGAGGCGGGGCGTTTGGGGTTGGAGCCCGCGTCGGTGCGGCCTTTTATCGCCGCGCAGATGAACGCCGCCAAGGCGATTCAGTACCGCTATCGCGCCGACTGGCTGGCGAGCCCGGAACCCGGCTGGCAGCCGCGGCCGTTGGCGCAGGTGCGCCCGCAGATCGCACAGTTGAGCAGCCAGATATTGCAACGGCTGGCGGAGCGGCTGCGCGCCGGCCCGCTCGGCGAGGCGGATCGGGCGGCGTTTATGGCGTCCGTGGATCAGATGAATCTCAGCGCCGCCGACAAACGGCGGCTGGCGGATGCGCTGCTGGCGGTCAGAACCGGCAGCGCAGGCTGAGCGTCAGTCGCGGCCGACGGCGCTGCGGCGGAAGGTCAGCATCCGGCTGCGGTTGGCGATGAGATCCACGTTGTAACCGCGGAAATAGAGGCAAAAGCGTTTCAACCACGGTCCGTCCTGGCACTCCACCAGCATGCGGCCCTGGCCGAGCGGGCTGAGCGTCCCGGTCTGCGCCGCCGGGCCGACGCCGATATGTACCCGATCGCCACGAATTTCAAAGGCGGTGCGATAGTGCGGGTGATACCACAGTCCCTGCACATGCTTCAGGCAGTCGCCATTGGCCGAGACCGGCAGAAAACGGCGCGCCACATGCCCGACTTCGCCCTCGACCGCTTCGCCGGTCCACTTCAATTTGATTGGCATATGGGCGGACAGCGACACCGCGTAGCCGTCTTCGCCCTGATACAGCGGTTCACCGCTGCCCAAATAGGCCAGGTTGCCGTCTTTGACCTCCAGCCAGTGTGGTTCGGCCAGCGTGGCGTAGAGGCCGTCGGGGATCGCCGTGCTGCGCTGCGGCAGCGGTTCGCCGAGCAGCGCCGCCATCACCTGCAAAGCCATACCGAAACTGTCGCAGTCTTCGCGGTTGGCCACCAGCGCGACGCCGGCCTGGCGATCGGGCGCCAGCAGGAAATAGGTTTTGTAACCGGCGTGGGAGCCGCCGTGGCCGAGCAAGCGCCGGCGGCCCAGCGGGGTTTGCGCCAGCCCCAGGCCATAGGCGCTGAGCTGGCCCTGATTGAGGCGGCGCGGTGCGCCGAGTTGCGCCAGCACGCCCTGGCCGGGGCCTTCGTCGGCCAGCAGCGTCTGCAGCCAGCGGGTGAGGGCGTTGAGGCTGCCGGTCAGGCTGCCGGAGGCGGAAAGGTGCAGGCCGGCGCTGGCGTGTTGCCAGCCCTGCGGCGCACGCCAGTAACCCGGCACCAACCCCGGCACCACGTCGAACCAGCTTTCCGGCGCTTGCATCTGCACCTGCAGCGGCCGGGCAATGTGCTGTTGCACCAGCTGGTCGAAATCATACCCTTTGCTGCGCAGCGCGGCCTCCAGCAGCCGATAGCCGGTATTGCTGTAGGCGATCTCGCTGCCGGCTTCGTAGTTCAACTTCTCCAGCCCTTCGACAAACTGCATGACCGGCTGTGCCTCGCTGACGGCGTGCAGCGAGATGCCGAGCAAACCGAGCGTCTCGCGCACGTCGGGCAGGCCGCCGGTCATGTCCAGCGCCTGGCCGACGGTGACGTCCGCCAGCGCGGGTTGCAGGGCGGGCAGCAGTTCGCCCAGGCGTTGCTCCAGCCGAATGGCGCGATCGGTGGCGTTCAGCGCCAGCGCGGCGAAGATATGTTTGGTCACGGAGGCGTAGCGCACCACGCTGTCGGCGGTGAAGGGAGTATTCTGCGCCAGATCGGCCAGGCCGGCGCAGGCGGTGGCGCGGAGTTGTTCGGCGTCAAACAGGGTGATGGCGCCGCCGGGTTCGCCACGCCGTTGCCAGCCGGCCAGCAATTGTTCGGCAACGGCGCCGGCAGCGCGCCAGTTTAACGGTGTTACAGACATAGGGCCTCCAGAGTGATGGTTCGAAACGGGCCAGCTCGGCCACACGTCGCTCGGCGCTGACGAGGAGCGCGGGCTTTTCGGCTGATTGTGGCGCAGTGCGTTTTTCGTCGGCCGCTGTTTTGTGCGCTGTTTAGACCAGTCGGTGGGGAATCACGCGAAACTTTGATATGGCGCGCAGAACGCGGCTGACGATGCGGTTAAAGGCTGGGGGAGAAACAGGCGCCCGGCGGCGCCTGCAGAGGGGATCAGTTGAGTTTGGCGGCGCCGTCCAACAGGCCTTCAATCATCTGCTTGAGCAGGCGCTGCAGCGAGGCAGCGCGCTGCGGTTCGAACGCGTAAGGATACTGTTCGGACATGTAGTTCACCTGCGCCAGCTCAAGCTGGATCGCATGCTGTTGCTGCTGCGGCTGGCCGTAGGCGCGGGTGATGTAACCGCCCTTGAAGCGGCCGTTCAGCACGTGGGTGAACTGCTGTTGCTGCTCGCAGCAGGCGACCAGCCGATCGCTCAGCGCCTGGGCGCAGCTTTCGCCGCCGTTGGTGCCGAGGTTGAGATCCGGCAGCTTGCCCTCGAACAGCCGCGGGATCACCGAGGCGATGGAGTGCGCGTCGAACAGCAGCGCATAGCCGTGCCGCGCTTTGAGGCGCGCCAGTTCGTCTTGCAGTTGCTGATGATAAGGTTGCCAAATTTGCTGCAGATAGCCGGCGCGCTCTGCGTCCGTCGGTGCTTTGCCCGGCAGGAAGCTTGGGCGGCCGTCGAACAGCACGTCGGGATACAGACCGGTGGTGGCGGTGGTGTACAGCGGCTTGTCGTCCGCCGGGCGGTTCAGATCGATGACGAAGCGCGAATAGTTGCCGACCAGCACGCTGGCGCCCATCGCCCGGGCGAAGTCGTACAGCTGTGGTATGTGCCAGTCGGTATCGGGCAGCGGGCGGGCGTCGTCGGTCAGCCCGGCCTCGACCGCCGGCGTCAGTTGCGTGCCGGCGTGCGGGATGCTGATCAGCAGCGGCAGGCTGCCGGTCTGGAAGCTAAAAGGATCGCGAATGGTCATTGACGTACTTCTCCTCGGAAAATCACCGTACAGGGCAGTTGGCCGCCCAACCAATAAGCCAGTTCCGCCGGCCGCGACAGCGGCCAGTGAACGAAGTCCGCCACCTTGCCGGTTTCCAGCGTGCCGTGGCTGTGTTGCAGCCCCAACGCTTTGGCGGCGTGGGTGGTAACGCCCGCCAACGCTTCTTCCGGCGTCAGGCGGAACAGCGTGCAGGCCATGTTGATCATCAGACGCAGCGACAGCGCCGGCGAGGTGCCGGGGTTGGCGTCGCTGGCGATCGCCATCGCCACCTGGTGCTTGCGGAACAGCTCCACCGGCGGGCACTGGGTTTCGCGCAGCAGGTAATAGGCGCCGGGCAGCAGCACCGCCACGGTGCCGGCGTTGCCCATGGCGCGGGCATCTTGTTCGGTGGCGTATTCGAGATGGTCGGCGGAAAGCGCGTGATGGCGCGCCGCCAGCGTGCTGCCGCCGAGGGCGGAGAGCTGCTCGGCGTGCAGCTTGACCGGCAAACCGGCGGCTTCGGCGGCGGCGAAGACCCGCTCCACCTGCGCCGGTGAGAACGCCAGATGTTCGCAGAAGGCGTCAACCGCATCCGCCAGGCCGGCTGCCGCCGCCTGCGGGATGATGGTGTCGCAGACCAGATTGATGTAGTCGTCGGCGCGGTTGGCGTATTCCGGCGGCAGCGCATGGGCCGCCAGACAGGTGGTTTTCACCTCGACCGGCAACAGCTCGCCCAACTTGCGCGCCACCCGCAGCATCTTCAGTTCGCTTTCCGGGCTGAGGCCGTAACCGGATTTGATCTCCACGCAGGTGACGCCTTCCGCCAGCAGCGGCCGCAGGCGGAACAGCGCCTGCTCCAGCAGCAGCGCTTCATCGGCCGCGCGGGTGGCTTTCACCGTGGAAATGATGCCGCCGCCCTGCGCGGCGATCTCGGCGTAGCTCACGCCGTTCAGCCGCTGTTCGAACTCGCCGCTGCGATTGCCGCCGAACACCAGGTGCGTGTGGCAGTCAACAAAACCGGGGGTGATGATGCCGCCGTCGAATTTCACCGTTTCGTCCGCGATCAGGCCGGACGGCAGCGCCGCATGTTCGCCAATCCAGACGATCTTGCCGTCGCGCACGGCGATCGCGCCGTCGGTCAGGGTGTGATACTTGCCGTCGCGCATGGTGACGATATCGGCGCCGTGCCACAGGCTGTCACAGTGAATCTCAGACGTCATTGCTTTCCTCCGCCGGAGCCGCAGCTCCCACATGGTTGTATATACAATTAAAAACAACCTAACGCATTCATCGGGATGTCACAAGAGGCGGGCGAAATTTTGTTATCAGGATGTGATCGATAGCGGAGATGCAGGCGCAGGGCGCGCCCGCCGGGGATCAGACTTCGCTGGTGAAGCGGCCGAACAGTTGATAACGGCTGCCGGGGTACAGCAGCCGGGCCGAGGTCACCACGGTTTTGCCGGACCAGGTGCGGCGATGGATCAGCAGACCGGGTTCATGGTCTTCCAGCTGCAGCAGCTCGCGCTCACGCCGGGTGGGGATCACCGCTTCGACGATGTGTTCGCCGGCGGTCAGCGGCGCGGCCTGCGTCAGGTAGGTGTAAGGCGTGACGCGGTCGAAATCCTGCTTCAGGTAATCCGGCGCCACCAGCGGGTTGACGCAGCGGTCTTCCACCTGCACCGGCACATCGTTTTCGTAATGCACGATCTGCGAATAGAACAGCCGTTGGCCGGGGTGAATGCCCAGCGCCGTCGCTTCTTCCTCGCTGGCCGCACGGGCCTTCAGCTCGAGGATCTTGCTGCTGTGACGATGGCCGCGCGCGGCGATCTCATCGGCGATGTTGTGCACTTCCAGCAGCGCGGTATGCGCTTTGGCTTCGGCGACGAAGGTGCCGACGCCCTGCATGCGAATCAAAAAACCTTCGCTGGTCAGCTCGCGCAGCGCGCGGTTGATGGTCATGCGGCTGACGCCCAGTTCCGCCACCAGTTCACTTTCGGAGGGCACGCGCTGGTGCGGTTGCCAATGCCCCGCACGGATTTGATTCACGATCGCCTGTTTGACCCGTTGGTAGATCGGGGCGGGGGCATCGCTCATTGCAGCCGCCAGTTGTAACACGGTCTGTTGTTCAGCCACGACGTTAACCTCGTCAAATAAAAAAATAATAACACCAGTTTACTGTTGATGTCGGCGTATGTATATGTATATACAACTAGTGGCCGTCGCGCCAGAAACTTGCCGGCGGCCGCCAAAAATTCCCGAAGGCGCGCCATCGCCGCGCCTCATTCGCCGTTACACCAACAGTGGAATACTGCCATGCCTGCTTATTTTGCCCCACGCGCTTTGCTCCCTGAGGGCTGGGCGCATAACGTCCGGCTGGACGTCGATGCGCAAGGTTATCTGACTCAAGTTACCGCCGACGCTGAGCCGCAAGGCTGCACCCGGCTGCACGGCGACGCGGTGCCGGGCATGCCGAACCTGCACTCCCACGCTTTCCAGCGCGCGATGGCCGGGCTGGCGGAAGTGGCGGGCAACCCGCAGGACAGCTTCTGGACCTGGCGCGATCTGATGTACCGCCTGGTGCAGCGCCTGACGCCGGAGCAGGTGGAGGTAGTCGCCCGTCAACTGTATATCGAAATGCTCAAGGGCGGATACACCCAGGTGGCCGAATTCCATTATCTGCATCACGACGCCGACGGCAAGCCTTACGCCGATCGCGGTGAGATGACCGGCCGCCTCAGCGAGGCCGCGCATCAGGCCGGCATCGGCATGACGATGCTGCCGGTGCTGTACAGCTACGCCGGTTTCGGCGCGCAGCCGGCGCAGCCGGGGCAGAAACGTTTTATCCAGGATACCGAAAGCTATCTGCACCAGCAGCAGGTGATTGCCCGCCAGTTGGCGGATCGTCCGTTGCAGAATCAGGGGCTGTGCTTCCACTCGCTGCGTGCGGTGGAGCTGGGCCAGATGCGGCAGATTTTGGCCGCGTCGGATCGCACTTTGCCGGTGCATATTCACATCGCCGAGCAGCAAAAAGAGGTGAACGACTGCCTGGCGTGGAGCGGGCAGCGCCCGGTGGCCTGGCTGTATGACCATCTGCCGGTCGATCAGCGTTGGTGCCTGGTGCATGCCACCCATCTGGATCGCGACGAGCTGGAAGCGCTGGCGCGCAGCCGCGCGGTGGCCGGCCTGTGCCTGACCACCGAAGCCAACCTCGGCGACGGCATCTTCCCCGGCGACGCTTACCTGCAGCAGCAGGGGCGCTGGGGCATCGGTTCCGACAGCCACGTTTCGCTCAACGTGGTGGAAGAGCTGCGCTGGTTCGAATACGGCCAGCGGCTGCGCGATCAGCGCCGCAACCGTCTGACGACGCCGGAACAGTCGGCGGTGGGCGATGTGCTGTACCTGCAGGCGCTGCAGGGCGGTGCGCAGGCGTGCGGCGCGCCGATCGGCCGGTTGCAGAGCGGCTATCGCGCCGACTGGCTGGTGCTGGACGGCGACGATCCGTATCTGGCGGCGGCGCCGGACGCCTCGATCCTCAACCGCTGGATGTTCGCCGGCGGTAAAGAGCAAATTCGCGACGTGTTCGTCGGCGGCCGGCAGGTGATCGAGCAGGGGCGGCACGCGCTGCAGCAGCAGAGCGGCGCCGAGTTCCTGCAGGTGCTGAAAACCTTTCAGCAGGAGGCGTAATGAGCCTGACCCGTTTTAACTTCGCCGCGCTGCCGGTCAGCCCGTGGCGCAACGGCGGTGGGGAAACCCGTGAAATCGTCAGCTGGCCGCCGGGCGCGCAGGATTTTGACTGGCGCGCCAGCATCGCCACCATCGCACAGGACGGGCCGTTTTCCGCCTTTGCAGGCATCGATCGTTCGATCACGCTGCTGGAAGGCGACGGCGTGCGGCTGTTCAGCGCCGGGCATATCGACCATCAATTGGCGCGCGTCGGGGAGCCGTTCGCGTTCTCCGGCGACGTGGCGCTGGAAGCGACGCTGCTGGGCGGCGCCAGCCAGGATTTCAACATCATGACGCGCCGCGGCCGGCAGGCGGCCGAGGTGCGGCGCAGCACGGCGCCCGTCACCTTGCCACCCAACCAGGCGGGCGTGCTGTATGTGCTGAGCGGGGTCTGGTCGCTGCCGGGGGGCGGCGAACTGCGGGCGCGCGAGGGCGTCTGGTGGGCGGCGCAGGCGGCGGGCGGCGAAGTGGCGCCGCTGACGGCCGACGGCGCTCTTCTGTGGGCGAACATCACAGCCTGCTAACGCAGAGTAGAGTCCTGCGCCCGGTTATGGGATTATTCACTTTTCCCCATTAATCATAAAGAAGGGCGCATGGCTTCGCTGAAAGACGTCGCAAAACTTGCCGGAGTCTCTTTGATGACGGTGTCCCGCGCCATCAATGAACCCGGCAAGCTGCGGCCGGAAACCTACCGCCGCGTCAAACAGGCTATCGACCAGTTGGACTACGTGCCGGATCTGTCAGCGCGGCGTATTCGCGGTGACGGAAATCGCGTGCAGACGCTCGGCGTGCTGGCGCTGGACACCGCCACGACGCCGTTCTCGGTGGAAATGATCCTGTCGATTGAGAAAACCGCGCGTGAACGCGGCTGGAACAGCTTCGTCGTCAACCTGTTTGCCGACGACAACGCCGAACAGACCGTCGATCTGCTGCTGGCGCATCGTCCGGATGGGGTGATCTTCACCACGATGGGGCTGCGCGAGGTGACATTGCCGGCCAAACTGCTGGACAAAAAGCTGGTGCTGGCCAACTGCGTCAGCCCGGCGCATTCGATCGCCAGCTACATTCCTGATGACGAGCAAGGGCAGTATGAGGCCACGCGCACGCTGATCGCCAAAGGCTATCGCGCGCCACTGTGCATTCATTTACCGGCGGATACGCTGGCGGCGGGCCTGCGCCGCCGCGGTCTGGAACGCGCCTGGCGCGAAGCGGGGCGCGATGTTGAACAGCTGCGGCAGTATCATCTCGATCTGAGCGGCGGCGATCAAAGCTATCGCGACTGCGTCGCGCTGCTGGAGCGGCATTTCTCTCCCGGGCGGCGCGATTGCGACGTCGTGGTGTGCGGAAACGATCGGATAGCCTTTCTGGTGTATCAGGTATTGCTGGCGCAAGGATGGCGGATACCGCAACAGGTGGCGGTGCTGGGTTACGACAATATGGTCGGCACCGGCGAGCTGTTCCTGCCGGCATTGACGACGGTGCAGCTGCCGCATTACGAGCTGGGCCGCCTTGCGGCGCTGCATGTGATTGAGCAGCGGGAGCTGCGTGAGACGGTGAAAGTGCCTTGCCCGCTATTGGAGCGTGGTTCGCTGTAAGCGCACCGGGTGCGTCGCTGCGCGCCCGGTGCTCATTCCCATTATCCCCAGAGGCTTGCCAACTGCCATCCCGTGATGGGCTCGAACTGTGCCCGGCCGCCTGCGGCGAACAAGCTGAGGTGGCGCTCGCCCGCCGTCGGATAGATGCGGCTGGTCAGGCAGGCCTGCCCCTGATTGACGAAGATCTCCAGCGATGAGCGGTCAATGAAGATCCGTAGTGACAGGGTGTCACCTTCTGGCAGCGGCACGCTGCGGCAGGTGCACAGGGCGGGGTTGTCATGAAAACGTTCCAGCACCAGTCGGTGCGCCTGATTGTCGACGAATAGGCGCGCCGCATTCCCGATGGCCAGCCCGTAACGCTCGGCGTCGTTGTCGGCCGGTCTCAACGTCAGGGTGAGTTCCTGCACGTCGTCCGCCAGCGGCAGATGCTGATTGGTCAGCGTCTGTGCCAAAAACGTGTGCGATTCTCGGCGCAGCGCCGCCAGTTCACGCGCCGGGTTCATGCGGACGCTGCCGTCGGCGGCCAGCGTCAGCTCACGCGGCAGGGTGAGGGCGCCCGCCCAACGGTGCGCTTTGCTGGGCATCGGTGATTCCCACATATCCATCCAGGCAAACAGCAGCCGACGGCCGTCGGCGGCGGTGAAGGTCTGCGGCGCATAGAAATCGTGGCCGGCATCCAGCTCGCAGAAGGGTTGGGTCACCCTAAAGTCGCTGTCAGGCCGCCAGTGGCCGAGCAGATAGCCGCTCTGGAAGCGATTGCGGTAGCGGTAGCCCTGTGCCGCCAGCCCCTGCGGAGAGAACAACAACAGGTGTTGTTCCCCCAGCGGGAAGAAATCCGGGCATTCCCACATATATCCTTGATGCGCCGCCTGCGCGCCGGCCAGCACCCGATCGAAGCGCCAGGCGCGCAGGTCTGCAGAACGGTACAGGCGCACCTGGCCGAGACCGTTTTCTTTGGCGCCGACCACCAGCCACCATTCGCCGTTCTCGCGCCAGACTTTCGGATCGCGGAAATGCTGAATGCCGTCCGGCGGGGCCAGCACCGGCCCATGTTTAACGAAGCGTATGCCATCTTCGCTGGTGGCCAGACATTGCACTTCCCGCACCTGGCTGTCGTCGCCGGGTTCGCCCAGCCACACGTGGCCGGTGTAAATCAGCGTCAGGACGCCGTTGTCATCCACGGCGCAGCCGGAAAAACAACCGTCTTTGTCATAGGGCGCATCGGGCGCCAGGGCGATGGGCTGGTGCTGCCAGCGGATCAGATCGCGGCTGGTCGCGTGCCCCCAATGCATGGGCCCCCAGTGTTCGCTGTAGGGGTGATGCTGGAAGAAGGCATGATAGACGCCGTCAATACAGATCAGGCCGTTGGGATCGTTGATCCAGCCGGCGGGCGGCGCGAGATGGAACTGCGGGTAGTATTCGTCTCGGCGCTCTGCGCGCAGGGCCTCGACCGCATGGTCGGCTTGAGCTAAGGCAGTGTTCATTGGATAGACTCGCTTGATTTAATGGCGGATTGAAAGGGGGTTGCGCTGGCGGAACGTTCGCCGCGCAGCAGGAAACAGGAGACAAGCGTCGTGGCGGCGACCGCGCACCCCATCAGCAGATAGGTGTCGGCAAAGCCGATGCGGTCATAACCGTAGCCCGCCAGCGGCGACAGGAAGCTGGCCATCACCTGGGTGATGAACTGAAAGCCCACCAGGTAAAGCGTTGAGGAGAGGCGACTGTCGAAGCGGCTGGCGATGTATTTGAAGATAGCGATCAGCAGGATCGGCAACTCTACGGCGTGCAGCAGTTTCATGGCGGAGATCATCAATGCGCCGCTGACCAAGCCTGAGCCGAACATGCGCAGCGCCATCACGCCACCGGCCAGCAGTAGCCCCTGTTTGGCGCCGATGCGGTTCACCAGCAGCGGCGCCAGGAACATGCCGCCGGCCTCGAGGAAGACCTGCAGCGAGTTGAGGAAGCCGTACATTTCGTTGCCCTGTTCGCGAGAAGCGAACTGCGAGGCGAAGTAGACCGAAAATTGCTGATCGAAAACGTTGTACACGCTGATACCGAGCACAAACACCACCAGCGCCCAGAAGCCCGGCATACGCAGCAGCGCCAGCGCATCCTGCAGCCGCAGATTTTCCGGTTTGCCGAACGCCAGGCCGGCCATGGCGTTCGGCTTCAGCTCGCGCACCTGGCTGAGCAGCAACAGGAATATCACGGCGGCGGCAGAGGCCAGCCAGAAATTGATGTTCGGATCGATATTGAAGATAAAACCGGCCAAAAAGGTGGCGCTGGCCCAGCCGAGCGATCCCCACATGCGGGCGCGGCCGAATTCGAAACCGCTGATGCGGCTGACTCGCTCGGTATAAGATTCCAGCGCGCCGATGCCGGCGAAGAAGGTGGCGCCGATAAATACCCCGCCGACCAGCGCACCGAGCGGCAGGCTGCTCGCCAGCAGCGGGGCGTAAACGTAGATAAAGAACGGGCCGGTCAGCAGCAGCATCACGCCGAGAAACTGCAGCAGGTGCTTGCGCAGCCCAAGTTTGTCCTGAATAAACCCGTACAGCGGCTGTGCGCACAGCGCCACCAACGAGATGGCGGAGAAGATCAGGCCGGTCTCGGCGCCTTTCAGGCCGATCTTCTGATTCAGCCACAGCGAGATCAGCGAAAAGCTGGCAGACCAGGTGAAGAAAAAGAAGAACAGCAGGCCGCTGAGCAGCACGTAATATTTTTTAGTTTCGCGGTTCATGGGTAAGGCCCCGGTGAGTGAAGTTAGCTCTATTGTTAACGTTAACTCGCAAGGGGATGAAGCTGGCAGATGTCACGCATGCGATGTTAATCACAAAAGTTAACGTTAACATTTGTGCCTTGTGATCGAGGTCACGGGTTGGCAAGGGGGCGATGCGCCCCCCGGAAGATTAACGTTCGTTCAGCGAGCGCAGATGGTCGTCGCGGCGCAGCGTCATCAGCGCAAACAGGCTGACCACCGAGGTGGCGACCACGTAGTAAGCGGGAATGTCGATATTACCGGTCTGTTTGATCAGGCCGGTGATAATCAGCCCGGCCGAACCGGAAAACACCGCATTGGACAGCGAGTAAGCCAGCCCCAAGCCGGTATAGCGCACCCGGGTCGGGAACATCTCCGCCAGCATCGCCGGGCCGGGGCCGGCCAGCAGGCCGACCACGGCACCGGCGATCATGACCGCCAGCCCTTTGGCCCACAGTGAACTCTGCGCATCCTGCAACAGGTGCAGCAGCGGGAAGGTGAACAGGATCACCGCCGCCACCGCCGTCAGCATCACCGTTTTACGCCCCAGTTTGTCGCTGATGATGCCCGCCGGCAGAATGGTCAGGGCGAAGCCGACGTTGGCCAGCACCGTCGCCACCAGCGCCTGCTGGAAGGTGGCGTGCAATGAAGTTTGCAAATAGGAAGGCATCACCACCAGGAAGGTATAGCCGGCGGCCGACCAGCCCATCATGCGGCCGATGCCGATCAGAATGGTTTTCACCACGCCGCCCAGTTTCGCTTCCGGCGGCGCGGCGGCGTGTTCCGCATGTTGCTGCGCCTGGGTGAACGTGGGCGTCTCTTCGAGCTTGAGCCGCAGCCACAGCGCCACGGCGCCCATCGGCAGCGCCAGCAGGAAGGGAATACGCCAGCCCCAGTCATGCAGCTGCTGCACGCTGAGCAGCGCGGCCAGCAGCGCCACCAGCCCAGCGCCGGCCAGCAGGCCGAGCGCGACGGTCAGCGACTGCCAGGCGCCGAACAGCCCACGCTTGCCCTTCGGGGCGAACTCGGTCATCAGCGACACGGCGCCGCCGAATTCGCCGCCGGCGAACAGCCCCTGAAACATGCGCAGCAGCGTCAGCAGCAGCGGGGCGGCGACGCCGATCGAGGCATAGGTTGGCATGACGCCGATCAGCGCGGTGGCCAGCGTCATCAACAGCAGAACCGCAATCAGCGTCGGGCGACGGCCGATGCGATCGCCGATGCGGCCGAAGATCACCGCGCCGATCGGCCGACAGAAAAACGCCAGCGCGAAGGCGGCGTAGGTGAGGATCAGGCTGGTGATTTCGTTTTCACCCTGCAGCGTGAAAAAATTGGCGGCGATAACGGTGGCCAGGAACCCGTACACCCCGAACTCATACCATTCGATAAAGTTGCCGACCGAGCCGGCCAGCAACGCCTGACGCGAGCGGCGCGCGTCGAGAGTCTGTTGATTCATCCCCGTTCCCACACTTTTGAATTATTGTTCGTCAGTTCTAAATTTATACGACAAAACAATCAATTGATTTCAGCGGGAACTGTGAGGCGCTCAGCGCATGCCGTCGATACGCCACCATTCGGGGCAAACATCGGCGAACGCAGGGGATGGCGGAAGAGTGAAAACAAAAAAGGGCCGAAAATTCGGCCCTGAGACGGCTTGGCATAAACCCCTGCGTTACCGTTTAGGCCCGGCGTTCACCAATTTTTCACCCGCCGGGGTGACGGTATATTTGGCGAAGTTATCGATAAAGCGCTGCGCCAAATCCTGCGCTTTCTCCTGCCACAGCGACTCGTCGGCGTAGGTTTTGCGCGGATCGAGGATCGACGGATCGACGCCCGGCAGCGCGGTCGGCACCTCCAGCCCGAAGATCGGCAGCGTGAAGGTCTCGGCCTGCTCAATGTCGCCATTCAGAATGGCGTCGATAATGCCGCGCGTATCCTTGATCGAAATACGTTTGCCGCTGCCGTTCCAGCCGGTGTTGACCAGGTAAGCCTGGGCGCCGGCGGCCTCCATGCGTTTCACCAGCACTTCGGCATACTGCGTCGGGTGCAGCGTCAGGAACGCGGCGCCGAAGCAGGCGGAGAAGGTTGGCGTCGGCGCGGTGATGCCGCGCTCGGTGCCGGCCAGCTTGGCGGTGAAGCCGGACAGGAAATGGTACTGGGTCTGCTCCGGCGTCAGGCGCGATACCGGCGGCAGTACGCCGAAGGCGTCGGCGGTCAGGAAGATGATCTTGCGCGCATGGCCGGCTTTGGACACCGGTTTGACGATGTTCTCGATGTGATAAATCGGATAGGAAACGCGGGTGTTCTCGGTCTTGCTGGCGTCGTCGAAGTCGATGCTGCCGTCGGCCAGCACGGTGACGTTTTCCAGCAGCGCATCGCGGCGGATCGCCTGATAGATTTCCGGCTCCGCCTGCGGCGACAGCTTGATGGTCTTGGCGTAGCAGCCGCCTTCGAAGTTGAACACGCCGTCGTCGTCCCAGCCGTGCTCGTCATCGCCGATCAGCTGGCGCTTCGGATCGGTGGAGAGGGTGGTTTTGCCGGTGCCGGATAGGCCGAAGAACACCGCCACGTCGCCTTGCTCGCCGACGTTGGCCGAGCAGTGCATCGAGGCGATGCCCTTCAGCGGCAGCAGGTAGTTCATGATCGAGAACAGGCCTTTCTTCATCTCGCCGCCGTACCAGGTGCCGCCGATCAGCTGCATGCGTTCCGTCAGGTTGAAGGCGACGAAGTTCTCCGAGTGCAGCCCTTGCTGCTGCCAGTCCGGGTTGGTGCATTTGGCGCCGTTCAGCACCACGAAGTCCGGCTCAAAATCCGCCAGCTCGGCGTCGCTCGGGCGAATAAACATGTTTTTCACGAAGTGCGCCTGCCAGGCCACCTCGGTGATGAAGCGCACTTTCAGACGCGTGTCGGCGTTGGCGCCGCAGAACGCGTCGACCACGAACAAACGCTTGCCGGAGAGCTGGTTGCCCACCAGCGTTTTCAGATGCTGCCAGACCTCCGGGGAGAGCGGCTGGTTGTCGTTCTTGCCGGTGCCGTTGTCCGACCACCAGACGGTATCGCGCGTGGTGTCGTCGCGCACGATGTATTTGTCCTTCGGCGAACGGCCGGTGAACTCACCGGTCGCGACGTTGACCGCGCCGAGTTGGGTGAGGGTGCCGCGTTCCAGCGGCGGCAGGTCGGCGCGGGTCTCTTCGGCGAACAGCAATTCATAGCTGGGGTTATAGACGATGTCGGCGGCCTGATGGATGCCGTAGCGAGCGAGGGTTTGTGGGGTAACAGCGCGTGAAGACATATTCTACTTCCTTATGAGTCATATTATGCCTCTTTCCCGTGCGGTGCCGCGCGCAGGATTAAGGTTCGGATCAAGCTGACCGGATTCAGCTAATGCGTTTCCGGTTCTTTATTAATAAAACAGGGGGCTTTTTCGCCCTCCTATAGCATAGCAGCGAATTTAAGCCTGCTTACTTTAATTACAAAATGCTGACGATAATTAATTAAAACCAACCTTGGCGGAGGGTCACAATATTGAATTTCGCCGGCGTAATTTAGTTTTGCATTTTTATTTTTTATCATATCGTCAGGGCTGTCCACTGTTTTATTTCTTATTAGAAAAAGCGAAATCCACAATAGGATTTTTCGTAATCATTTGTTTTTTCTTGGCTATGACAGGACTGTTGCGCCAGGTGAATCTAACCGTACTGTACGCTTGTCAGCAGGGTGAATAATGAAACAGATAAATGCAGAACTGGCCTGTGATAAAAATGCGGCATCGTCCGAATCCTCAGGATTAATTAATCAACTTCGTCAAATAGATATCGGTGCGGTGCCGATCGCGTTGTTTATCACGATTTGCGCGATCGTGGCGATTTCCGCCTACGCCAACTTCCTGCCGAAGAATATGATCGGCGGCCTGGCGGTGATAATGACGCTGGGCTTTGCGCTGGCGCAGTTGGGAAAAAGCATTCCCGTGCTGCGCGATATCGGCGGGCCGGCCATTCTGTGTTTGATGGTGCCGTCGGTGTTGGTCTATTTCAATGTCTTCCAGCCTAACGTCATGGGCACCGTTCATCTACTGATGAAAGACGCCAACCTGCTCTATTTCGTCATCGCCAGTCTGGTGGTCGGCAGCATTCTCGGCATGAACCGGGTGATCCTGATTCAGGGGATGATTCGCATGTTTGTGCCCTTGGTGGTCGGTACGGTGACGGCGGTGATCACCGGGCTGCTGGTGGGCAAGCTGTTCGGCTTTACCTTTTATCACACCTTTTTCTTCATCATCGTGCCGATCATCGGCGGCGGCATCGGCGAGGGGATTTTACCGCTGTCGCTGGCCTATTCGGCGATCCTGGGCTCGACGCCGGACGTCTACGTCGCGCAGCTGGCGCCGGCGGCGGTGCTGGGCAACATCTTCGCCATCGTGACCGCCGGGGTGCTGGCGCGCATCGGCATGCAGCGCAAGGCGCTGAGCGGCGACGGCATGCTGATCCGCTCGGCGCAGGAGAACGCGATGTTCGCCATCAAGGAGCAAAGCGGCAACGTCGATTTCCAACTGATGGGCGGCGGGTTGCTGGTGATCTGCGCCTTCTTTATCGTCGGCGGCCTGTTTGAACACATCGTGCATATTCCCGGCCCGGTGCTGATGATCCTGTTCGCGGTGCTGTGCAAATACTGCCGGGTGATCCCGGCCTCGATGGAGACCGGCGCGCACAGTTTCTACAAGTTCGTCTCCACCGCGCTGGTGTGGCCGCTGATGATCGGTCTGGGCATGCTGTACGTGCCGCTGGAAAGCGTGGTGGCGGTGTTCTCGGTCGGTTATGTGGTGGTCTGCGGTTCGGTGGTGCTGTCGATGGGGCTGGTCAGTTTCCTGATTGCGCCTTACCTGAAGATGTTCCCGGTGGAAGCGGCGATCGTCACCTGTTGCCACAGCGGCCTGGGCGGCACCGGTGACGTGGCGATCCTGTCGGCATCGAACCGCATGGGGCTGATGCCGTTCGCCCAAATCGCCACGCGCATCGGCGGCGCTTCCACGGTCATTGGCGCGACGCTGCTGCTCGGTTGGTTAGTCTAAGTCCAGGGTTTCTTATGGATAGCCGGGGTTGGATTGCCCCGGTTTTTTATTTCGAGGACAGCCGCACCCACAGCGTGATGAGCTATTTCAGCGAAAGCAACATCGGGCAGGACTTTAAAGGCGCGTACTCATCCGGGCCATTGCTCAACGACATCACGGCGATCCCGCATTTCTACGGCGCCAACATGCACACCCGCATCGGCGATACGATCTACGGTTTCAATTCCAATACCGATCGCGACTTCCTCACCGCCACCGGCGGATTGGATCCGCGACTTCGTGCGCGGTGAAGACAAGAACGATCTGACGCTGTTCAACACCGGCAGCGATTTCCTGGTGAAAGTGGTGGGGCAGCCGCTGGATGCGGGTGATTTCGTGTTGGCGTAATGCAGGCAACAAAAATAGGGCGTTTTGGGCAAAAACCCGACAATTCCTATTAATTCCGTCATATTAGCGTGACATAGTAGCGCGCAGAAGGCCGGGCTTGCATACCTCGGGCTTCTGTCGGATCGCCAACCTTTTCGGTTGGCGATTCATTTTCCGCCTTTCAGCATGTTGATGGCGGCGCCGAGCAGGATGCGCCGTTCGATATCGTTGCTGTCCGCCAGCTGCCGCGCCAGATGTTTTTCCAGCGTTTCCACCGACAGCGCTTCGCCGCGATGGCGCAGCTGCATCACGCCGTCGCCGATCAGGCGTGCGACCTCATCCCATACGGGTTTAATCTCCTGTTCCGAGAACGTCATGGTCTACCTCGCTGGTTGATTTTTGCCCAATGTAGCAGCTGAACTGCGGCTTCGCTACCGGCTGCCTAAAACAGGAAGCATAAAAAACAAGCCATCAGTATTTCTTCTGGTTTTTACGCTCAATACTTGC
The DNA here is from genome assembly GCF_029962605.1 of Serratia sarumanii. NCBI lineage: Bacteria > Pseudomonadati > Pseudomonadota > Gammaproteobacteria > Enterobacterales > Yersiniaceae > Serratia > Serratia sarumanii. Next base: position 2,105,784 of record NZ_CP124750.1, read on the forward strand.
GGTGTCGAAAAGCAGGAGAAAACATCATGAACTGGGTCGAAACCTTTACGGAGTACTACCGCCTGAGCCGCACGGGTGAAACGCAGCATTGGCTGTGTCGCCGCTGGTTGCCGCAGGGAGAGGCGCGCTTGGCCTATTTGCGGGAGTTGCTGGAGCCGACCGCGCCGCGGCGGCGGTGAGCAGGGCGCCGGCGTTTGGCCGGCGTCGTTTCGCGGGATTAACCGAAGGCTATCGCCGCCCAACGCAACAGCAGCAACGCCAGGCAGATCAGCAGCAGCACCACCACCATTCTACTGAGCTTGGCGCCCATGCGTTTTGTTGCCACGTTGTTTCCCCTTTAGCTGAAATACCATCCACCGGCGAGGATGATGAGGAAAAGCGTCACTAACGCGACGCCGTTGAGTAAATCGCTGAAGGTATCGTCAGCATCGATGTCATTTTGCCGCATGTTGCCGCCTGGCGGTCGCCATTGGGTGAATAATGTTCACAGTATGCGCCCGACAGCGCGGCAGGCACAGCGAAGAACGGTAAAAACGCGTAAAGGCAGCGGTGGCGGAACGCGCAGTCGCGCTTGCGACGGATGCAGACGGCCGGCAATACGTTGTACTATCCTGTCTGCATTGATGCATTTTTCCTAAAGGTATAATCATGGCGACGGCAATTCCACAGAAATACGAGCATCTTGAGCGCTGGGCGTTCGGCGATACCGAGCAGCAGGCCGATGAAGTGGTGCAATTGATCCTCAATGGCACCAAAACGGCCACCTGTTCCAACCTCGATGGCGAGGGGATCCCGCAGGCCGGCGATCGGTTCCTGGTGGTGGACGGCAAGGGTGAGCCGGTCTGCGCGGTCGAGCTGACCGCGGTGGAAATGAAAACTTACGATCAGGTCGATGAAGCGCACGCCTTTGCCGAAGGCGAGGGCGATCGCTCGCTGGCGCACTGGCGCAAAGAGCTGCAGCGCTTCTTCGAAGAGTACGATCTGTTCTCGCCGGACATGACGCTGGTGCTGATGAATTTCAAAGTCGTCGACAAATTCTAATCTTATGCGCGCCGTTCCTTACGAGTGCCAGTGGGCCAGCCCGGAGCTGGCCGCCGATCTGATCGCCGGCCGCGCGACGCTGGCGCAAGACGAAAATTGGGCGCGCAGCGGCGCCTGCGATCGAGCGGAGTACGTCGAGTGGGCCAATCACGTGTGCGGCATGGCCTGTCTGAAAATGGTGCTGGGCCACCGCGACGGCGAAGCGCCGCCGCTGCTGGAGCTGGCGCGGCGCAGCCTGCCTTACGGCGCCTATGTGCGCGAAGGGGAGCGGATAAAGGGGCTGATTTACGCGCCGTTCGTCGAGTTCGTACGCGAGCAGTTCGCGCTGCAAGCGGAGGTGAAGGTGGGGCTGGAGGCCGCTGACGTGCCGGCGCTGCTTCAAGAATGCCGTTACTTTATCGCCTCGGTGCATCCCTCCATTCGCCGGCCGGAGAGCATACCGCCGCAGCGGGGCGGGCATCTGGTGCTGATCACCGCCGCCGATGCGCAAAGCGTGACCTTCCACAATCCTTCGGGCGACAGCCCGGCGACGCGCGAGCGGGTGCACCTGCCGCTCAGCCGCTTCACCCCTTTCTTTGCCGGCCGCGGCATCGCCATCGCATAAAAAAACGCGCTGTTTCCGATGAAAACAGCGCGTCGTCAGCAGTTCTGATGCATTTTCATGCCAGCCGCATCACCCAGGCGTCCGCCTGCCGATCGTAGTGCTGCTTGTACAGCAGTGACTGTTTGCCGTCGAGGATCGCCGGAATGCTGGTGTGTTCATCCCAGCCGTCCAGCTGCATGCACAGATCCGGATCGGACTTGCAGGGAATGCTCAGGGTGCCGGCGCGGTCGGCGCCGGCGTGAAGATGCGCGTCATCGACCTCGAAGCTGCCAATTTTTACGACGGTTTTGCTCATGGGAACTCCTTGCTCAATGGTGTGGTAGGAGGTTAGACCAGTTCGGCCATCGGTAACAGCATAGCCAAGTGAGCAAAAAATGCCACATAAAAATTACATTTTGGAAACAATTTCCACGACGGCAAAGCACCGCGCCTAGTATTCCACCACAAAACTGAGATTGTCTTGATAGCTGCCGACCGCCACTTCCGTCTGCGCCGCATTGACCGCCGCCTTATACGGGATGCTTTGCGCCAGCCCGGTGCCGGCGCCGCTCTGTTTGTTGGTGCTATCCCAAACGGTCGTCGTATTGGGCAAGTAAATCTGATACTGCATGAAATTGCTGGTGCCGCTTTTCATACGCCGCCAACCGGAGACCGGGTTATTGCCGTTGGTGAAATAGGTGTTGTATCCCTCGGTTTTGGTGCAGGTCAGGGTGATGCTCTGATTGACAGGATTGAACTGCCCGACCAACGCCATGCTGCCGAAGTTGACGTTGGGCGCGGTGCCGATCAGGCAGTCTTTGGTGATGGCGACGCTGACGCTGACCGTGCTGGCCTTGTTGACGCCGTCCCACCAGATGCACAGGCCGAGCACGCCGAGGCCGCAGATATGGTAGTTCCAGATCAGGTTGATGGTGTCGGTATAGGTGCCCGAACGCACGTTGGCGCCGGCGGTGGTTTTGATATACAGCGGAAAGTTGACGTTGGAGGAGATCAGGATCAGCGACAACAGATTCAGTGAACTGTAGTCAATGGTCTGCCCGATGCTGTAGGGATATTGATAGTTGGCGTCGGGATAGATCAGGTAGGCGATTTTATCGCCGGAACCGTCGGTGTTGGCGACCGCCATGCCGTTGGTGGTTGACGCAACCTTGACCGTGACGGTGTTCTGCGACAGCAGCGATAGCCCGAGGCCGGTGCAGTTGAGGCCGGCGGTGCCCTGGGCGTTGATCTGCCCGTTGTAGACCACGAAAGAGCTGCTTCCCGGTAAGGTGACGGTGCCGTTGGTGGTGGCGCAGTCGGCGAATGCGCGCTGACAGAACAGCAGCGAGAGGGTTAACAATAAGAAGGCTTTCAATCCCCGAAACATAGTGACTCTCCGTCGTTGAATTAGCGGCAGACAACCGGGCCGACGCGCTGGATGCCCTGAGGCTTCGCCAGGCTGAATTCCGCCTGACACGGCGGGCCGCCGTCGGCCGGGATCACGCTCAGCCGATTGTGTTGTTGCACCGGGTCGATATAGGTCATGCCATCCCAACCGACATAGCTTTGCTGATTGCCGCCAACCACCGCCACCTGGCTGCCGTTGGCCAACGGTTTGCCTTGCTCGTCAACCAGTTCGACGTCGGCGGCGGAGATGGGTTGGATGGGGAACTCAACCAGAAAACCGCTGTGATCGCGAATGGCGACGGTTTTCTCCACCGTCGGCAGCGCGACGTCGGCGGGCAGGTTGAGCGGATCAATCTGGAATTTCGCATGGTAGTAAGAGGTGACGGTCGGCACCAGTAAATAGCCCTGGGCGTCGGTCTTGCCGATCGGCTGGTTCTCATAGCTCACCGGAATGTCGGCGTATCCTTGCGTGGACACCAGCGCAAAGGCATCGTTGATGGTGTTGGTGGCGTACACGCCGCCGTTCATCGCCACCAGCGAACCGCTGATTTCTCCCCAGTGGTTGGTTTCATCGCGGGTGCCGTATACGCCCGCTCGGGCTTCGAGTCTGCGGGTGCGCCAGGTCAGATCGGCCTGGCGGTAATCGCCGCCGCTCGGGTTATTGGCGTAGGCCAGATTCCAGCCGAAACCGCCATCGGTCGGCGCGGCGCGGCTGTAGCTGACGCGTTCGCTCCAGCGGTTGTTGTTGTCGCGCGCGGCGCTGAAGCTGGCCGTGCCCCAGCTGTCGAACGGAATGGAGAGCTGCAGCTGGGCGCTGTAACCGCTGCTGCCGATTTCCCGGTTCAGCGAGGCGTACAGGCTGCTGTTGCGCCAAAGCGATACGCTGTAGGACAGGTTCACCAGGCGGGTTCGCTGAGCGATGGCGTCGCGGACGTCAAAATAACCGGCGCCGAGGCTGCCGAGCCGGCCCAGGCTGACGCTGCCGGTCAACTGATCGGTGCGGCGGCTCAGGCGGTAGTCGCTTTTATACACGGAAATGTCGCCAAAATCGGCGCTGCGCAGGATGCGCTGGGCGTTGAGGCTGAAACGTTGGTTGCTGTAGGTGTAACCAAAGCTGCTCTGATCGCCGTGGTTGCCGGTGTAGCGATAGACGGGCTGGGGATCCGGCTGTTGCAACGGCCTGCCGGTCAGCGGATCGTAATAGGTGGGGGATGGTATCGCCCGGCCGCCGTTAAACGCTTCATCGCCGGCCTGGCTGACGCTGTAGGACGCGTTGAGAACCCCCCATTGCCCGACGCGAAGGTCGGCGCCGGCGCCGCCAACCGCCAACTCGGCTGCGCCTTCGGCGCGTCCTTCCAGGGTTAACCAATTAGTGACGCCGTAACGTAAGCTGGCGCTGCCGACCCATTGCCCGTAATCGGCAGAATTCAACCCGTAGTTGCGCCGCAGCAAACCGGTGGAAATGCTGAAATCGCTCATGCCGGTCTGCAGCAGGTTGCTGGCCACGTAGAACGGTACCGTGGTGCTGACCTGGCGGCCGAGGGCGTCGGTGGTGACGACGGTGGCCTGACCCGCGCCGTTAATGTAGGGCACGCTGTTGAGGGTGAACGGCCCGGGATTGATGTTGGTGGTGCTGTTTTTATAGCTGTTGATGTATAAATCGACGCTGCTGGGCAATGCCGCCTGGCCGGAAAATTGCGGCAGCGGGTAGGTGATAAGATCCGGGCGCACCGCGAAATTGCGCGCCAATTGCAAGCCGCCGATGCGCACGGCGCTGCTCCAGGGGAGCGAGCCGGTGGTAAGGTCACCGGCGATCACACTCAGCATCCGCTGGTCGTCGTTGAAACGCCAGTAGCTGTCGTATCGAATATAGCGCCCGCCATCGTCGTTCGGCCCGCCGTTAAACCCGCTGCGGTAGATGCCGGTGTTGGCGATGACGCCGAACCCGTCGAACAGCCGCTGTTCGCTCCACGCCGACAGGTAGCCCGGCCGGCCATTGCCGTTGCTTTGGCTGGCATAGATATCGTAGTTGAACAGCAAACCCAGGCTGCTTTGCGCCGGCAAGCGCTGCAACGGTGAATGGGCGCCGATGGTTTGCTGCGGCAACCAGTCGTTAGGCACGTTGATCAGCAACTGCTGGCTCTCGCCGCTGTAGCTGACATCCACCTTCTCCAGCCGATCGACGGCGATCTCTTTCGCCTGCTTATCCGCTACCGGCAGCCCGGCGTCGAGCAGTTGCTGGGGCGTCATGTAGTAATGGCCGCCGCGGTAGTTGACCGGCACGACGTTGCCGGTTTGGCGCCCGTTGACGACCGGCTCCAGATACAGCGTGGTGTCCGGCATGCTGACGGCGCTGGGCGGCGGCGGCAGATCGTCGCCGAGCGCAAACGGCAGCCAGCCGCCGGCCGCCATGCTCAGCATGGCAAACGCCAGCGGCTTAAGGCTGAAACGCCGCGTCGATAGCCTCCCTGTCGGCTGCACCTGGGCCTCAATAAGACGGAATGGCTACGGGCTGTTTGTTGTCATTGACCGTGGCCATCAGTTTGCCGCTGCTGAAACTGCCGGCGGGCGGCAAGGCGAAGCGCATTTGCGAACCGGGCAGCACGTATCCCATCAGGCCGGGATTCAGGCTGCGGCCTTGCAGCGTCACTTTCGACATGCGGGCATGCACTGCGCCTTGATTTCGCACCTCCAGCCAGCGTTCGCTGCTTTGCTGCTGTAGACGATAGCTGAGCTGAGGTTGGCTGGCGGTCGCGTAATCGCGCGGTTTTTCGCTGTCCTGTTTGGTCCAAATACCCTTGCCGCTGACGAACAGCGGCACCGAGTAGCGCATCTGGAATTTCAGCCCCATCTCCGCACCGCCGGGAGCGGCGCCCGACGATTGTTCTTTCAGCGGCACTTCATCGACCAAAATGCGGTAGGCGCGCTCCTGTCCCGCCGCCGGGGCCGACTGTTTGATCAGGCGTATCAGCTGGCGTTTGCCTGGCGCGATCGACGCCACCGGCGGGCTGGCGATCACGTCGCTTTGGTTGCTGTAATCGTCTTTACCGGCGGTTTGCCGCCAACCCAACACGCGAATTTGCATATAGACCGGTTTGCTGTCGCGATTTTCCAGCCACAGCGCGGTGGCCTGTTGTTGATCTTCAATCACCGGATCGATTGGCCAAATGAGAATGGAGGCCGCGGCCAGGGCGTGCTGCTGGCTTGCCAGGAGCAGGGCTGCCGTTAACGGCAGGCGGAAGGGTATGCGCATAACTCATCCTTATTGCAAAAAAACTTAATAAGTGACCGTCAACAAGACCGTATCGCTGTAAACGCCACTGGTGGGCAGGGTACTGGTCGAAAACAGACGGGCGTAAACCTTGATTTCTTGCGTGCTGCCGGTGGCGGCGACGGTCTGCGCCGCACCGCCGTTGGCGCCATCCCCCCAAAGGGTGGCGTAGTTGCTGTCTTGATAAAGTTGATACAGCAGCGTTTCCGACGTGGCGGCGTTTTGTAATTTTCTGCCGCCGGCGATGGATCCGGTCACATGATTGCCGACGCCGAGGGCCAGCGTAACGCTCAGCCCCGGGTTGCAGCGAAACAGCACCGAACCGGCGCCGCTGCTGGAGACGACGCTGACCGCGTTGCTCAGCGAGGACAGCTGGCCGAAGTTCAGGGTGCCGAAGGTGGTCACGTCGCTGACGCCGCTGCCTAATACGCAGCCTTTTACCACGGTTGCATTGACGGTGAACGGCTGGCTTTTGGTCAAGTCGTTGACGCCGGTATCGCTTTGGGCCGGGGAAAGCGGCAGGCAGAACAGCAAACCGCAAATGGAAGCGCGCATCGTCATTACCAATTGATCGTGACCTGTACCGTGTCGGTGTAGCTGCCTGTCGGGGGCGTGGACTGCGCCGGAATCATGCCATAGACCGGCAGCCAGTTGTCCGAACCGTTGGCGGTTTGTGACACGCCCGTCAGATTGTCCCAAATGGTGCTGTGGGCGGCGTTGGTGTACAGGTTGTAATTCACCCGTTGGCCGGCCGCGCTTTGCAGGTAGCGGGCCGCGGTATTGCCGCTTTGCCCGCCGCCAAGCAGAACGCTGTAGCTGGTGCCGTTGGTGCATTTCACCCGAATGGCGCCGGCGTTTTGCTGCCCGGCGACGCTGGTGGCGGTGCTGAGAAAATACAGCGTGCCGAAATTCAGCGTGCCGAAGCTGACGTTGCCGCCTGAGCTGCTGCCGGCTTCACAGGCGCTGAGCAAGGTCGCGCTGACGCCGAGGGTCGCCGTTTTACTGTCGGCCAGCGCCAACAGACTGCACGCCCATAATCCGCCGCAGCAAAGCGCGTGCCGCACCGTTACCAGGTGACCGTCATCGTGACGGTGTCGTTATAGGTGTCCGCCGCCGGGGTAGAACCGGCCGCCGGCACGCGGCCATACACGATCAGCGGAACGGCGGCGCCGGTGCCGGTGCCGGTCAGCGCGTTGGCGCCGCTGCCCCAGGCGGTGGTGCGCGCGGCATCCTGGTAAAGGTTATAGCTGATGAATGCGCCTGCCGTGCTGGCCATGCGGCGTTGGGTGCCTGACGTGACGTGGAGCCCGTTGTCCAGCGCCACCGTGTAGTCTGTGCCGGTGGTGCAGGTCAATGACAGCGTACCGGCCCCCCCTGCGCCGGTGGCGCTGGCGTCGATGATGTTGGCCAGTGAAGAGTAAGTGCCGAAGCTGATGGAGCCGAAGTCGTTGACGGAACCGCTGCTGTTGCCGCCACCCACGACGCAACCGGCGCCGATGGTCAGCGTCACGCCTAACGTGCCTTGAATGGTGCCTGCTGCGTTAGCCGCGCCGTTGGCGCACAGCAGGGTTGCTACCGAGGTCAATGCCATCAGAGTTTTTTTCATCTTATATTCCTTGCCGTATGAGAGAAAGCCCGCAAAGACGCCACCCAGAGGTGGGTTGAACGTATTCATTTAGCTGCACTTTAATTAATAGAATAAGAATCGGGAATTGTCTTGATGAAAGCGAGAAACTTTTTATTCCCATCCCCCGGCTGACGGGGCTTACAGGTGAGGTATACCGATAAATTGAAATGATTAGAATAATAACGAACGGTGATGGGAATATTATTAGCGTTATTTTATCGCCGGGGCGTTTAATTCCCCGGCGCGGTATCGTTTACAGGTGGAAATCCAGCGCCCCGTCGCGCACCAGCTCGCGCGGCAGGTTGTTCTTGATACGGCTACCGATGCGCTTGGCGATGCCCAGCGGCTGCCCTTGGTAGGTGACGATGCATTCATCGCCCGCCGGCGGCAGTTCCGGGTAGAGATCGCGGCCGTGATACCACTCCTGCGCCAGCGTAGCGTCCAGCTCGAAATGCGCTTTGCCGCCGGTGCCGGCCAGCGCGACCGCCGCCTCGTGCTGCCAGCGGAAACCTTTAGGGAAACGCTCCGCCAGTTTGAGGCCGATGCGCGAGAAGCGCACCTTGCCGAACAGCGGTTCCAACTCGGCCGGGAACAGCCAGATCTCTTTGTCGCGCTCCCATAGCCGGCCGTCATCGCCCCAGGTTAAGCCGGATGCGGCGGCGGCTTGGGCGACCTGCGCCGCTTCTTTGCCGGACAGCGGGCTGAACGGGAATTTACCGACTTTGTAGGTCGGCTTCGCCAACGGCGCCACGGCGCGCCGTTTGCGCAGGCGGGCGACGAAAAAGCCTTCGCTGTCGTAAATCTGCGGGAAGACGTGTAGGAAACCTTCGGCGGTCAGCGCCTTGTCGGCGCCGGGGAACAGCCCGCCCAGCGGCTCGATGCTGACCGCGTCGCCGTAGGTGTCCAGCAGCCAACGCACCACCTGCTGGTTTTCCTGCGCATTGAGCGTGCAGGTGGAGTAAACCATCACGCCGCCCGGCGCCAGCGCATGAAACGCGCTGTCGATCAGTTCGCGTTGGGTGGCGGCGATCTCGGCCACGCTTTCCGGCGACCAGTTGCTCATGGCGTCCGGATCCTTGCGCACCACGCCTTCGCCGGAGCAGGGGGCGTCGAGCAGAATGGCGTCGAAGCTCTCCGGCAGCGCGGCGCCGAACACCCGGCCGTCGAAGTGGGTCAGCGCGGTGTTCTTCACGCCGCAGCGGCTGATATTGGCGTGCAGCACTTTCACCCGGCTGGCGGAGTATTCGTTGGCGACGATGCCGCCCTGATTGCCCATCAGCGCGGCGATCTGGGTGGTTTTGGATCCCGGCGCCGCCGCCACGTCCAGCACCCGAGTCGGCGCCGCGCCGCCCGCGAACAGTGCGCTGACCGGCAGCATCGAACTGGCTTCCTGAATGTAGAACAGGCCGCTCAGGTGTTCGGCGGCGCTGCCCAGGCGCAGCTCTTCATCGTCGCGCTCGATCCAGAACCCTTCCGCGCACCAGGGAATGGGCTCCAGTCGCCAGTCGTAATCCTGCACCAGCGCCAGGAAATCGGCGACGCTGATTTTCAGCGTATTGACGCGCAGGCTGCGGCGCAGCGGGCGCTGGCAGGCGGCGATAAAATCGTCCATCGCCAGCTCGGCGGGCATGATGGCGCGGGTGGCGTCAAGGAAAGCGGGGGGCAGAAAAACGGCGGTGGATTTGGCCACGGGGCGAACTCTCAGGGTGCAATAAAGATAAGGGCGAGAGTTTATCACAAAGCGGAAAAAAACAGGGCCCGGCGATGCCAGGCCCTGAGGAAAATGCGAAATTTAATCGCGCGGAATGGCGGTGCCCCAGGTTTTCCAGTCCTTAGGCTCTTCCGGATTCAGCAGGAAGTGTTTGTTCGGCGTGGCTTTCGGCGCCAGCGGAATAGTCGGCGGCGTGGCGAAGGCGATACCGCCGCGGATGAACTGCTGGAAGGTGCCGCTCTTGATCACGCCGCCGGTCAGGCCGAACTGCAGGTTGTAACCCGAAGCCAGCCAGAACACGCTGTTGTTGCGCACCAGATGCTGATATTTCTTGCTGATGCGCAGCGCGACGTGCACCCGATCGGACATGGCGCCAAGGTAGAAGCCGGTGATGGTACCGACCTCTACGCCGCGGAACAGCACCGGCGTGCCGATCTGCAGCGAGCCGGTTTCGGCGGCGTCGAGCACTACGCTCAGGCCGTCGAGATAGCGCGAGTCGGTGATGCTGGCCTGCTGCAGCTCGAAGGTGCGCAGCTCGCGGCCGCGCCCCGGCTCCACGTTGATATAAGGCTGGAGCAGGGTATCGAGATTGCTGACGCCGGCGGCGGAGATCTCCGGCGAAACGATCGAGAAGCGGCTGCCCAGACGCGCGAAAGTGTGCACATATTCCGGATACAGCACCGCTTTGGCCAACACTTCGTTGCGCTCCGGCGCCAGCTGCAGCGACTCCACCTGGCCGACGTCGATACCGAGGTAGCGCAGCGGCATGCCCGCCGACAGCTTGCTGGCGTCGTAGGTTCGCAGCATGATTTGGCTGCCCACCGCGCGGGCGGCGGTTTCGCTGGCGTACAGCACGCGGTTGGCGCCCTTGTTGAGCGTCACGCCCTGCAGGTTGTCGAAGCTGATGGCGCCTTTCAGCGCGCGGTTAAGCGGCGAAGCCTGCACCGTCAGCCCGCTGCCGTTGAGCTGCACCTTGGCGCCGCCTTCGGCCCAAAAGATGCTTTCGCGGGTCAGCAGCTTGCGGTATTCCGGGCTGATGTAGACGTCCACCTCAAACTCGTTGGCCTTCGGCCGAACGTTGACGATCTCGCCCACCTGGAATTTGCGGTACAGCACCACCGAACCGGCCTGCACGTCCGGCAGGCTGGTTGCGCTGAGGGTCAGGGTGGTGGAAGGGGCGTTGCCGACGATGCCTTCCTCGGCTTTCTCGCTGTTGGCGTACAGCGGGTATTGGCCGCCCGGTTCCCCCTTGCTGCCGGGAATAATGCGCACGCCGCCGTCTACCCACTCCTGGGCGCTGGCGCCGAGCACTTCCATGCCGTCGATGCCCAGCTTAACGTCGAGGCGGCTGTTGACCACGAATTTGCTGTCTTTGTGCAGCAGGCCGCGGTACTGCGCGTCGATGGCGGCGGTGAACACCACGCCGCCGGCGGTCAGGGTGCGGCTCAGGATCTGGCCGACTTTCACGCCGTGCACCACCAGCGGTTGCCCAACGTCGATGCCGTAGCTTTGCGGCGCATTCAGCGTGACGGTCAGCACGCCAGGCTGCTGCAACAGCGTTTCGCTGCTGTCCAGCACGTTGAAGCGCTGCTGCGGCTCACCTTCGCCCGGCACCAGCTCCAGCGTGGTGCCGGTCAGCAGTTGGCTGAGCTTGGCGTCGTTGAGGCTGATGCGCGGGCTGCGCATCACGATGCGGGTGCCGCTGCGCATCAGATCGACCACCGAAGGATCGATGGTCAGTTCACCGACCACTTTGCTGTCCTGTTGCAACGTCAGCTTGGTGAGGGTGCCGACCTGCAGCCCCTGGTACATCAGCGGCGTGCGGTTTTCACTCAGGCTGTTGCCGTTCGGCAGATCCAGCAGGATATTGACGCCGCGCTGGCTGTGGGCCAGATCCGGATACAGGGTATAGCTCTGATCGCCCTTGGCCTGCTGGCCATCGGCCGGCGAATCGAAGGCGATGGCGCCGTTGACCAGCGCCGCCAGGCTCTCCATTTGTACCGTCGCGCCGGACAGGCTGAAATCGCCCTTGAAACCGGAGACATTCCAGAAGCGGCTGTTGCTCTTCACCAGGTTGGCGAAACGGCGGTCGATCAGCACGTCGATGGTCACGCCCTTGTTGCCTTCGCTGATGGTGTAGTCATACACCTTGCCGACCGGGATTTTACGGTAGTAGACCAGCGAGCCGCTGTTGAGTGAGCCGAGATCGTCGGCGTGCAGGTGGATCATCAGCTCGCCGGTGTTCAGGCGGTATTTCGGCTGGGTATCGAGCGCGGTGAAGTGAGTTTGCTCCTTGCCGCTGCCGGGCATCATGCCGATATAGTTGCCGCCGACCAGGGCATCAAGCCCGGAGACCCCGGCCAGCGAGGCTTTGGGCGTCACCAGCCAGAACTGAGTGCCTTCGCGCAGCGAGTCTTCCAGATCGCTTTTGATGCTGGCCTCCACCACGATGCTGCGCAAATCTTTGCTCAGGCTGATTTTCTGCACCGTGCCGACCTCTACGCCCTGATAGCGTACCGGCGTGCGGCCGGCGACGATGCCCGCCGCCGATTGGAAATCGATGGTGACGGTGGTGCCGCGCTCCTGGACATTGTTATAAACCAGCCACCCGGCGATCAGCAGGGCGATGAACGGCAGTAACCAGAACGGTGAAATGCGGCGCTTGTTCTTGACCCGCGCTTCAGTCGGTGTAGTCGGCGTTTCCTGTTGCATGTGCATCCCAAATCAATCGGCTATCCAGCCACTCAACGGCAAGAATAGTCAAAATGACCGCCGAGCCAAAGTAAAACGCGGCCGGTCCCATAGTAAAAGATAACAGCTGGTCGCGGTTTACCAGCGACATCATCAAGGCGATAACGAACAGATCGAGCATCGACCAGCGGCCGATCCAGGCGACCAGACGCAGCAGACGAATGCGCGTCTTCAGGCTGTGCGAGGTTTTGAAGTGAATGCTGAACAACAGCGTGATCAGCACGATCACTTTGGTAAAGGGCACCAGCACGCTGGCGATGAACACGATGGCGGCGATCGGCACGTTGCCGGAGGTGGCCAGCGAGACCACGCCGGAGAATATGGTGTCTTCGAGGCGCACGCCGTTGGCGTAAATGATGGAAATCGGCAGCAGGTTGGCCGGTATCAACAGGATCATCGCCGCGATCAGCGCCGCCCAGGTTTTCTGCAGGCTGTAAGGCTGGCGGTGGCACATCGGCACGTGGCAGCGCGAACAGCGGCCGCGCGCGTCGGGGTAGCCGGTATAGTGGCAGGACAGGCAAATGTGCAGCGCCGCCGGCGGGCCTTTCGGCTGTTCCTGCGGATAGTAGCGCTCCCACAGCTGCTCCAGGTTGGCGTGGATCAGCGTCAGGATGCTGAGCAGGGTGAGCGACAGGTAGGCGATCAGCGCGCTGCCCGCCTGGATGTCGGCGTAATCCTGCACCTTGATCGCCGCCACCGCCATGCCGATCAGATAGATGTCCAGCATCACCCACTCTTTCAGCCGCTCCAGCATCAGCAGCACCGGCCGCAGGTTCATGCCGAGCGCGTGGCCGAAGCGCAGGTACAGCAACGACAGCGCCAGCGTCAGCGGGGCGCCGATGGTGCAGAACGCCACCATGCTGGCGGTAAGCGGGTCGCCCTGACGGCTCATCTGCCAGATGCCTTCCAGCAAACTGGCGTCGATGCGCGTGCCGAGCAGGCGGATGCTGATCAGCGGTTCGGTGAAGGCGAACGGCATCAGCAGCAGCATGGCGATCGCCATGGCGGTCAGGCGCGTCATCGACCAGTCGCGGCCGTTCACTACCTTGGCGTTGCAGCGCGGGCAATAGGCGGCCTGGTTGCCGCTGAGCGGCGGCAGCACGAACAGCAGATCGCACTCGCAGCAGCGCTGGTGGCGCGCTTTGGAAAGGGGGGCGGTGATCGCGTGTATTTTCATCTTTGACAAGTCGCTGCCCTTGAGCCCGCCGGAACTGTCAGCGTAGCTGAAAAATAAACCGGCCGCGTCACTGGCGATCGGGCGCCGGACGGTAAAACGAGGTAAACCGGGATTCTGAGCGGCAAACATACCCCGAGCGACAGGGTTTTGTGAAGCAACAGATGATTAACCTTGTGGCTATACGCATTTAATGCTTATTTTATAGGGCCTAAGCTTTGGGCTTCTGGCCATCTTCACTGTTTCAATGGTTATCACATGACAAAAGAACAATTCTACGCGGAATTAAAACGTGACCTGAGCGCGTTGCTCGGCGGGGAAACCAACTTTATCGCGGCGTTGTCCAACGCCAGCGCGTTGCTCAACGAGCGTCTGGATGACGTGAACTGGGTCGGTTTCTATCTGATGGATGGCGGCCAGCTGGTGCTGGGGCCGTTCCAGGGCAAGATCGCCTGCGTGCGTATTCCGGTGGGCAAGGGCGTGTGCGGCACGGCGGTGGCGGAAAATCGCGTGCAGCGCGTCGGCGACGTGCATGCGTTCCCGGGCCATATCGCCTGCGATGCGGCCAGCAACGCGGAAATCGTGCTGCCGCTGGCGGTTGGCGGCCGAGCGATCGGCGTTTTGGATATCGACAGCACGGTTTATCAACGCTTCGACGAACAGGACGAAGCGGGCCTGAAAGCCGTGGTGGCGGGGCTTTGTGAGCAACTGGAACAGTGCGACAGTGCGAAATATGTGACTGTGGCGGCAAGTTGATCGACGGTTAACGTGGCAATTACCGATGGCGTCATTATAATGACGCCTGTTCATGCCTGTGGCTTGTTGGCAATACCGTTGTAATCAGGAAATTTCATGGAAAATCAACCTAAGTTGAACTCTAGTAAAGAAGTCATTGCTTTTCTTGCCGAGCGTTTTCCGCTCTGCTTTAGCGCCGAAGGCGAAGCTCGTCCGCTGAAAATCGGTATTTTTCAGGATTTGGTAGAGCGCGTGCAGGGGGAAGAGAATCTCAGCAAAACGCAATTGCGTTCTGCCCTGCGCCTGTACACCTCAAGCTGGCGTTACCTGTACGGCGTCAAAGTCGGCGCGCAGCGCGTCGATCTGGACGGCAATCCGTGCGGTGAACTGGAGCAGCAGCATGTCGATCATGCTCGCCAGCAGCTTGAAGAAGCCAAAGCGCGCGTTCAGGCACAGCGTGCCGAACAAAACGCCAAAAAACGTGAAGCCGCCGGTGAATCCGCCGATGCCGCGCCACGCCGTCCGCGCCCAGCCGGTAAAAAGCCCGCTGCACGTCGCGAAGGCGGAGCCGCGCCGGAGAACCGCAAGCCGCGCCCACAAACTCGCCCACAGCCAGCTCGTCAACCTCGTGCAGCAAAAGAGGAAAACCAGCCGCGTTATGCGCCAGTCACGGATATCTCTAAACTGCAAATTGGCCAGGAAATCAAAGTCAGAGCAGGCAAGAGCGCGATGGATGCTACCGTACTCGAAATCGCTAAAGATGGCGTACGTGTGCAGCTCTCTTCCGGTCTGGCGATGATTGTGCGCGCAGAACACTTGCAGTTCTGATACGGAGGCCAACCCAGGCATGAACAAATTCGTCAGATTAACAGCGATTGCAGGGCTGCTGTGGGCGGGTGTCAGTTACGGCGCGGAAACAGCCAACATCCGCATCGGCCAACTGCCTCAACTGCAACAGGAACCTCAGCACGCTACGGTGAGTGAGCGCGTCACCTCGCGCTTCACTCGCTCTCATTACCGCCAGTTTGCCCTCGACGCGGAGTTTTCAGGCAAGATCTTCGATCGCTACCTGAACATGCTGGACTACAGCCATAACGTGTTGCTGGCCTCCGACGTGGCGCAGTTCGCCGGCAAACGCAATCAGGTTGGCGAAGAGCTGAAAACCGGCAAGCTGGACACCTTCTACGCGCTGTTCAATCTGGCGCAGAAACGCCGCTTTGAGCGTTACACCTATGCGTTGTCGTTGCTGGACAAGCCGATGAACTTCACCGGCAACGGCACTATCGATCTCGACCGCAGCAAAGCGCCGTGGCCGAAAGACAAGGCCGAGCTGGATAGCCTGTGGGATGCGAAAGTCACCTATGACGAGCTGAACCTCAAGCTGACCGGCAAGACCGACAAAGAAATCCGCGACACGCTGACCAAGCGCTATCAGTTCGCCATCAAGCGCCTGACGCAAAGCAACAGCGAAGACGTCTTCCAGCTGGCGATGAATGCCTTTGCGCATGAAATCGACCCGCACACCAACTATCTGTCTCCGCGCAACACCGAGCAGTTCAACACCGAGATGAGCCTGTCGCTGGAAGGCATCGGCGCGGTGCTGCAGATGGATGACGACTACACCCTGATAAACTCGATGGTGCCGGGCGGCCCGGCGGCGAAGAGCAAGGCGATCACCGTGGGCGATCGCATCGTCGGCGTCGGCCAGGCCGGCAAACCGATGGTGGACGTGATCGGCTGGCGCCTGGACGACGTGGTGTCATTGATCAAAGGGCCGAAAGGCAGCAAGGTGCGCCTGGAGATCCTGCCGGCAGGCAAGGGCACCAAAACCCGCGTGGTCACCCTGACCCGCGAGCGCATCCGCCTGGAAGACCGCGCGGTGAAAATGACCATCAAGACCGTCGGCAAAGAGAAGGTGGCGGTGTTCGACATCCCCGGCTTCTACGTCGGTCTGACCGATGACGTGAAAGTGCAGCTGCAGAAGATGGCCAAGCAGAACGTCAAGAGCGTGATCATCGATCTGCGCACCAACGGCGGCGGCGCGCTGACCGAAGCGGTGTCGCTGTCCGGCCTGTTCATTCCGAGCGGCCCGGTGGTGCAGGTGCGCGACAACAACGGCAAAGTGCGTGAAGACGCCGACACCGACGGCGTGACCTACTACAAAGGCCCGCTGGTGGTGCTGGTCGATCGCTTCAGCGCCTCCGCCTCCGAGATCTTCGCGGCGGCGATGCAGGATTACGGCCGTGCGCTGATCGTCGGCGAGCCGACCTTCGGTAAAGGCACCGTGCAGCAGTACCGTTCGCTGAACCGCATCTACGATCAGATGCTGCGCCCTGAGTGGCCGGCGCTGGGGTCGGTGCAGTACACCATTCAGAAGTTCTACCGCGTCAACGGCGGCAGCACTCAGCGCAAAGGGGTGACCCCGGACATTCTGATGCCGACCGGCGTCGATCCGGCGGAAACCGGCGAAGCGTTTGAAGACAACGCCATGCCGTGGGACAGCATCAATGCGGCGACCTACAGCAAGACCGGCGATATGGCGCCGTTCGAGCCGGAGCTGCTGAAAGATCACCAGCAGCGCATCGCGCAGAATCCGGAGTTCCAGTACATCGCGCAGGATATCGCGCATTACAAGGCGCTGAAGGATAAACGCAACATCGTGTCCCTCAATCTGGCGGTGCGCGAGAAAGAGAACCACGACGACGATGCGACCCGTTTGAAACGCATCAACGAGCGCCTGGAACGTGCGGGCAAGAAGCCGCTGAAATCGCTCGACGATTTGCCGAAGGATTACCAGGAACCGGATCCGTACCTGGATGAAACCGTGCATATCGCGCTGGAGCTGGCTCATCTGGAAAAAGATCGGCCCGCTCAGCAGCCAGCGCAGGCCAAATAAGGCCGCGTCCGGCAGGATGAAAAACGCACCCTCGGGTGCGTTTTTTTATGGTGACGCGAAGGCCTGCTTCCCTGCAGGGGAATGGGGGCGGGCTTATGCGTCGCCTGACAAATTTATGGCAAAAAACCCCTCCGCCTTACGCAACAATCGTTTACAATTTGCCAAATCCCGGTCGCGCGCCGTTTTTGTAAAGTTTCGTATTTTTAGTAGGTTAATGACGCGCGACTCTTGAAACTGTGACGAATGCCCATACGATCTAGGGTATCTTCGACAGCGTTTTGTTAACATTTATGAGGAAGTAAACATTTTATGATGCGTATAGCTCTGTTCCTGCTCACCAACCTGGCGGTGATGTTGGTTTTCGGGCTGGTGCTCAGCCTGACAGGAATCCAATCCAGTAGCGTTCAGGGTCTGATGATCATGGCCGGTCTGTTCGGCTTCGGCGGCGCTTTCGTGTCGTTGCTGATGTCCAAGTGGATGGCGCTGCGCTCCGTCGGCGGGGAAGTGATTGAACAACCGCGTAACGAAACCGAAAACTGGCTGCTGGAAACGGTGCGCCGTCAGTCGCAGCAGGCGGGCATCGCGATGCCGCAGGTTGCTATCTACCACGCGCCGGACATCAACGCCTTCGCCACCGGCGCACGCCGCGACGCCTCGCTGGTCGCCGTCAGCACCGGCCTGCTGCAGAGCATGAGCCGCGACGAAGCGGAAGCGGTCATCGCGCACGAAATCAGCCACGTCGCCAACGGCGATATGGTGACCATGACCCTGATTCAGGGCATCGTGAACACCTTCGTCATCTTCATTTCGCGCCTGATCGCGCAGGTTGCTGCCGGCTTCCTGGGCAACCGCGACGGTGAAGGGGAAGGCAACGGCAACCCGATGATTTACTTCGCGGTGTCGATGGTGCTGGAACTGGTGTTCGGCATCCTGGCAAGCATCATCACCATGTGGTTCTCGCGTCACCGCGAGTTCTACGCCGACGCCGGCTCCGCCAAGCTGGTGGGCCGCGAGAAGATGATCGCCGCCTTGCAGCGCCTGAAAACCAGCTACGAGCCGCAGGAAGCGGGCAGCATGATGGCGTTCTGCATCAACGGCAAATCCAAGTCGTTCAGCGAGCTGTTCATGTCGCACCCGCCGCTCGATAAGCGCATCGAAGCGCTGCGTTCCGGCCAGTACCTGAAGTAATCGGCTGAATGAAAGGAAAAACCCCGGCTCGCCGGGGTTTTTTTATGGCATGACGAAATCGCTTTTTCAGGTGGAGGATGCTGATTCAAGCGTCAGATTTCGCGATTTGAATACGGCCTTTCCGCCTCTCGCGGTACGCTAGCCGCTGCAGGCTACCATGCCTGACGCCTTCGCTTGCTTGGTTTGGGAAGCTCATGCTATATGCTTTGGCACCATAACGTCTGTCCCTGAGGCCCTATGAAAATCAACGCTCTTCCCTTGCTCGGCTGTGATGAGGCGCTGGCGCGCCTTACCATATTGGCGGGCGGCGTCGCCGATGCGTCTGCGGAGTTGTTAAACCGGAATGGTTACGATTCTGAACAGCCAGCTATACGCTGGCATTCAGGCGACCTGCACCTCCCATCGTTTTTCCCAGACGAGAACGACAGGCACGATTACGATTATCTGGTCGTAGAAGGAGATTTGATCGTAGAGGGGTGCATGGCGGTGTCACCCCAGCGGGAGGACGGCGGCATCATTGTGCTGGGGCGGCTGCAGTCGGATACGCTGATTTGTTTGGGCGAGCTACTCGTGCGTGACGATGCCCGCATACGCCATGCCTATTGCAGCTCTGGAAACGACGGCGCGTTTGTGGTGGGGGGAAATCTGGCCGTGCTCACCCTGGTAGAAACGGGGGAATTTATCCATGTACATGGCGATCTCGACGCGCGATGTCTCGCCTCATTGCAGAACTTCGTTCAGGTTGACGGAGAGACGCGCTGCGACTGTCGAATCGACAGCGCGCAGTCCGCTGAACCGATCACGCGCATGTTCGCTTCAGACCTGCTGAAGGCCTTTGAGGGGGAGGATAACGACGGCCAACACATTGTTGGCTGGTATCCGGATGACGATGCCTATTTAGCGTGTTTGCAACAAGGCCGCAGCCCTTTGAGGAGCGGCGACTGACGCCAAGCGTATCACACCTGGCGCGGCGTGATTCAGGCCGGCCGCATTGCTGGAACCGCCGGTTTTAGAATCGATGGGGTTTCGGCTGTTTCTATGGCCGCTATTTCACCTCGCGGCTTGGCTGCGCCGTTTGCGCCGTCGATTGGGTGATGCGCAGGCTGCTGACCGCCGCCGCCAGAGTGGCGAACACGCCGGCCAGGACCAGCGATGCGTGGGTGCCGGAGGTGGGGAACAGGTTGAACATCAGCGCCACCAGCGCGGCCCCCGAGGTTTGCCCCAGCAGGCGAGCGGTGCCCAGCATGCCGCTGGCGCCGCCGCTGCGGTTACGCGGCGCGGCGGAGATGATGGTGTGATTGTTGGGCGACTGGAACAGGCCAAAGCCGGCGCCGCACAGCACCATGCGCCAGATGATGTCCCAATTTGACGGAGCCGCGGGCAACAGCGCCAGCGAGAACAGCCCGAGCGCGAACACCGCCAGCCCAATGCAGCCCAGCAGGCCGGCGTGCACGCGCTCCACCAGCCGGCCGGCGATCGGCGCCATCACCACGATCGCCAGCGGCCACGGCGTCAGCAGCAGCCCGGTCGCCACTTCGTCGCGGCCCAACGCGCTTTGTAGAAAGAACGGCAGCGATACCATCGCCAGCATCTGCGCGGCGAACGAGCAGATTGAGGTGCCCATCGACAGGGCGAAGATCGGGATGCGCAGCAGGTCGACCGGCAGCAGCGGAAATTCCTGGCGCAGCTGGCGGCGCACGAACACCGCGCCAATCGCCAGCAGCGCGGCGATCTCGCTGAAGATCAGCGTCAGGCTTTGGCCCTGGGCGAAGCCGCTGATGGCAGTGATCAGCAGGCCGAAGGTCAGCGCGTTCAGCACGGCGCTGGTGGGATCGAAACGGCGGTTATCGCTTTTTTGGCCGTTGGCCGGCAGAAACTTCATGCCCAGCAGCAGCGCGACGAGGCCGATCGGCAGGTTAATGGCGAACAGCCACTGCCAGGACGCGACCGACAGGATCGCCGCCGCCACCGTCGGCCCGGCCGCCGAGGAGCAGGCGACGATCAGCGAATTGATGCCCATGCCGCGGCCGAGAAAACGCTGCGGATAGATGATGCGGATCAGCGCGGTGTTGACGCTCATGATGGCAGCGGCGCCAAAGCCTTGCAGCACGCGGGCGATGGTCAGCGTGAGCAGCGAGTCGGACAGGGCGCAGAACAGCGAGGTGATGCTGAACACCAGCAGCCCGGCCTGATAGATGCGGCGATAACCGATCAGATCGCCGAGCGACGCCAGCGACAGCAGAGAGACGGTGATCGCCAGCTGATAGGCGTTAACCACCCAAATGGAGCTGGCCGGGCTGGCGTTGAGATCGCGCGCGATGGTGGGCAGCGCCACGTTGGCTATCGCGCCGTCGAGCACGGATACGGTAATGCCGAGGGCGATGGCGAGGATCGCCCCATAGCGTTGCGGGACGGGGAGGCCGTCGGAACAAGGACGCATGTTGGTCTCAGCGGTATTTATTCAGGGGAGTATTATCATGCTAATCATATTCGCCCGTGATTGCATGCCCCTTGTCCGCTGAATTGTAAACGGCGGTGAGCGGGCCGGCGGTTATCCATTTGGCTTCAATCGCTTAGCGTTCAACTGCGTTGCGCGTCGCGATCTGTTCCGATTATACTGAAACCCTTGTTTAAATTTCCTGAAACAGAACCGTTAAGTAGGGTATTCGCCATGGCTAACGCAGATTCAGACAAGCAACCGGATGTCGTCTCATCCGTAATGAAAGTGTTCGGTATTTTGCAGGCGCTCGGCGATGAGCGCGAGATTGGCATTACTGAACTGTCCCAGCGGGTGATGATGTCCAAAAGCACCGTCTACCGTTTTCTGCAGACCATGAAAGCGCTGGGCTACGTTTCGCAGGAAGGCGAGACGGAAAAATATGCGCTGACGCTCAAGCTGTTCGAGCTGGGCGCCAAATCGTTGCAGAACGTCGATCTGATCCGCAGCGCCGACGTGCAGATGCGCGAACTGTCGAACCGCACCCGCGAAACCATCCACCTTGGCGCCCTGGATGAGGACGGTATCGTCTATATCCACAAGATCGACGCGATGTACAACCTGCGCATGTATTCGCGCATCGGTCGCCGCAACCCGCTGCACAGCACCGCCATCGGTAAAGTGCTGCTGGCCTGGCGCGATCGGGATGAGGTGGCGCAGATCCTGTCGCAGATTGAATTTACCCGCAGCACCGAGCATACCCTGACCAGCGCCGCCGAACTGCTGCCGGTGCTGGAGCGGGTGCGTGAGCAGGGATACGGCGAAGATGCCGAAGAGCAGGAAGTGGGGATCCGTTGTATCGCGGTGCCGGTATTCGATCGGTTTGGGGTGGCGATCGCCGGGTTGAGCCTCTCTTTCCCGACGCTGCGCTTTTCCGAAGCGGCGCGGGAGGAATATGTGGCGCTGTTGCACGTCGCCGCCCGGCGCATCAGTGAACAGCAGGGCTATTACGACTATCCGTTCTGACCCTTCGCTTCCATGAACAAGGCGCTGCCATGGCAGCGCCTTGTGGCTATTTCACGCCCGGCGTCAGCCGCTGCGAAATCCGTTCCAGCACTAACATCAGCAACAGCGTGGCCGCCACCAGGATCATGGTCAGCGTCGCGCCGTTGGCGATGCTGCCGCGATCGGTCAGGCTGAAGATAGTGACCGGCAGCGTTGCCCAGCTCGGCGGGTAGATCATCATGGTCGCGCCCAGCTCTCCCATCGACAGCGACAGGCTGAGGGCGAAGGCGGAGATCATATAGGGGGCGATCATCGGCAGGGTGACGTGGCGCAGGCGGAACAGCGGCGAAGCGCCCAGGCTGGCGGCGACGTTCTCGTAGTCGCCAGGCAGCCGGGCCAGCCCGGCCATCACGTTGCCGAAGGTGAAGGCGGAAATCAGCACGAAGTGCGCGACGGGCACGATCAGGAAGGTGCCGTTCATCTGCAGCGGCCCCTGGCTGAACGCCACCAGCATCCCGAGACCGATCGATACCGAAGGCACCGCGCTGGGAATGAAGAACAGCGTGCTCAGCAGGCGCTGGCCGCGCCCCTGATGGTGGCGCAGCGCCAACGCCGCCCAGGTGCCGCACAGCAGCGCGAACAGGCTGGCGCTGAAACCGATAGCCAGGCTGGCGACCAGCGCGTCCCAGGAGGCGCCGCCAAAGGCCTGGCGGAAGTGGCTGAGGGTGAAACCGCTCGGCAGCACGCCGTTCCACTGTTCGCTCAGGCTGGACATCAGGATCACCGCCAGCGGCAGGCAGAAGAACAGCGCGAACAGCGTGACCGCCAGCGTGCAGGTCAGGGTGCGGCCGGTGCGAGACCAAATCAACATCGTCAGTTCCTCAGCCCGGCGCGCGCCGCGGCGTAGCGGTAAAGGGAGAACAGCCCGAGCGACAGCGCGATATTCACGACGGCGATCGCGCAGGCGACGGCGTAATCCGACTCCAGAATCGCTTTGGAGTAGACCATCATCGGCAGCGTGGTGACGCCCTTGGCGCCAATAAACAGCACGATGCCGAACTCATTGGTGGTCAACAGCAGGCACAGGCTGCCGCCGGCCAGCAAGGCCGGCAGCGCGGCGGGCAAAATCACCTGGCGCACCACGCGCCCCGGCCGGGCGCCGAGGATGCTGGCGGCTTCGAGCTGGCTGCGATCGATCTGCGACAGCGCCGCCATCAGCGGACGCATCACCAGCGGCGTAAACACGGTGATTTCCGCCAGGATCACGCCCCAGATGGAGTAAAGAAAGTCTACCGGCGGCAGGGTGAAACCGAAGGTCGCCATCAGCGTACCGTTCAGCAGGCCGGCGGAGCCGTAGATAAAGGTGAAGGCCAAGGTGATCAGGAAGGTCGGCATGGCGATAAAGGTATCGATCACCCAGGCGATCAGCCGGCTGCCGGGGAACGGCGTGAACACCAGCAGCAGCGACAGCAGGGTGCCGAGCACCAGGCAGCCCAGCGTCGCCAGCAGCGCAATCTGCAGCGTATTGAGCAGGGCGCTGACAAAGCGTCGGGATTCGAACACCTGCTGCAGCGCGGCGGCGCTGAACAGCCCCTGATCGTCGGTAAACGCCTGTTTGACGATCAGCGCCAGCGGATAGAAAAACAGCGTCGCCAGCACCAGCAGCGGCAGCAGGATCCATAAACGGCGCGGTGAACGCGGCCGCCGGGCCGGGCGAGTAAGCGTAGAGTCGGTCATGTCAGTCCTCGATCAGTACCGCGTCGTCAGGGGCGAAATAGAGCGGCACGCGCTCGCCGATCTGCGGCATCCGGCTCTGATGGGTGGTGACCACGCGCAGCGGGTGGCCTTGCGCGTCGAACTGCAGGTGCGTCAACTCCCCCTGCCAGTGAATATCGCGCAGCGTGCCGACGATGCAGTTGCTGCGCTGGGCATCGGCATCGAGCGCAATATGCTGCGGCCGAATGCACAGCAGTTTGTCGAAGCCGCGTTGTGTGCCGTAGGTGAAACAGCCGATCACTTTTCCAGCGCAGCTGACGGTGGTCATGCCTTGGCCGGCGGTGGTTTCCAGCGCGGTGGCCGGCAGCAGGTTGGCGCGGCCGAGGAACTCGGCGGCGAAGCGGTTTGTGGGATGACGGTACAGCGCGCGGGTCTCGCCGTGGGCGATCAGGTGTCCGTCGCGCATGATGCCAATCTTGTCCGCCAGCGTCAGCGCTTCGCCCTGATCGTGGGTGACGTACAGGATGGTCAGCTCCGGCAGCTCGCGGTGCAGGCGGGCGATCTCTTCCACCATGCTGTGGCGAATCTGCGCGTCCAGCGCCGACAGCGGTTCATCCAGCAGCAAGACTTTGGGTCGCACCGCGATGGCGCGGGCGATCGCCACGCGCTGCTGTTGGCCGCCGGAGAGCTGGCTGGGATAACGCCTGGCGTAGGCGGACATGCCGACGATGGCCAGCGCCTCCTCGACGCGCTCGGCGGTGAGGCCGCGCGGCTTGCCCTGGGCGCGCAGGCCGAACGCCACATTGTCCTCGACGCGCATATGCGGAAACAGCGCGTAGTTCTGTACCACCATGCCCAGACCGCGCTCATAGGGCGGCATGTCGGTGACATCGACGTCACCGATGGCAATACGCCCAGCGGAAGGCTGCACGAAACCGGCGATCGCCCGCAGCACGGTGGTTTTGCCCGAGCCGGAGGGGCCGATCAGCGCCAGCACT
This sequence comes from Serratia sarumanii, assembly GCF_029962605.1. NCBI lineage: Bacteria > Pseudomonadati > Pseudomonadota > Gammaproteobacteria > Enterobacterales > Yersiniaceae > Serratia > Serratia sarumanii. Next base: position 2,130,324 of record NZ_CP124750.1, read on the forward strand.
TCGCCCGGGGCGATGGTGAGCGTCAGGGGTTTCAGCACTTCGGTGCCGCGATACGACACGCTGACGCGGTCGAGTTGGATGCCCGACGGCCCGGCGATGTCGAGGCTGTTATCCCGCGCCTCGGCGCGGGAAGAGAGGGTAGAAGGCATTGTCAGCGTCATTCGGTCACCTTGTGCCAGCGTGAGATATCGGCGGACAGGCTGCTTACCACCTGATTCCAGTCCGGCGCCCAGATGTCCACGCCTTTCAGCGCCGCCTGCGACCGCTTGAAGTTATCGTCGGTCGGGATGACGTCCTTACGCACCGGCATGCCGTAGGACATGGCGCTAACGCTGCTCTGCGCTTCTTTGCTCAGCAGGAAGTCGATCAGCTTTTTGCCGTTGGCGCTTTGCGGCGCGCCTTGCACCAGGCCGACATAGTAAGGCAGCGCCAGCGTGCTGCGCTTGCCGTCCGGGCCGGCCGGCCAGAACACCTGCACGTTCGGGTTGCTGCGCATCTGCGCCAGGTTCATCTGCAGATCGCCGTTGGCCACCAACAGCTCGCCTTTATTGACCAGCGCGGTCAGCTTGCCGGTGGAAGCGGAAGGGCCGACGTTGTTGCTTTGCAGCTTGCCGAGGTAGTCGAAACCGGCGTCTTTGCTACCGAAGCTGTGAAACGCCTGCAGCAATACTGCGGTGCCGTCACCGGCCTGGCCCGGCGTGGAGTACTGCAGCTTGTTGTGGAACTGCGCATCCAGCAGCTGCTGATAGCTGGCGGGCGCCTGCGGCAACAGTTTGGCGTTATAGATGAAGCTCAGGTAGTTGTTTACCAGCGGCACGAACTGCGGCTGAGCATCGGCGATCTGCGCCGCATCCTGCGGGGTGAAATCCTGCAGCAGTTTTTCCGCGGCGGCGCGCTGGATGAACGGCGGCGGCGTCACCAGCACGTCGGCCTGCGGGTTGCTGCGCTCTTTCGACAGCCGCTCTACGATGGCGCCGGAACCGCCTTCGACGTACTGCACCTTGATGCCGGTTGCCTGAGTGAAGGCGCCGAACTGGGTTTGATACCAGCTGTGATCGCCGGCGTGCAGACCATCGGCGGAGTAGACGGTCACCACCGCGTCGGCGGCCCAGGCCGGCGCGGAGCCGAGTGCGATGGCGGTCATCACGACCAGACGAGAAAGTTTCATAGCTTCAGCCTCACTGTTGCGGATTTATGCGTGACTGGTATACACCAGATATGCGGCCACGCTAATCGGCGAATATGACAAACAAATGAAAGCGGCAAAATATATTTGCCGGCAACGGGGAATTGGGCGTAGGGGAGAAAGGCGGGGCGGTGGGCGCAGCCCCTGTCATGCGGGGTTAAAGCGTATCGACTTCGATGCGCAGGCTGTCGTGGCGCCAGTACTCGATATCGAAATCAAGAATGCGGCCGTGCTGGTCGTAATTCAACCGGCGCAGCAATAAGGCGGGCAGGCCGACCATGGCGCCGAGCGCGTTGGCGGCGCGGTAAGGCAGGGCCGTCGGGTAGAACGACAGGTGCATGTTGCTGTAAATCAATGCGTAATGCTGTTGATAGACTTCGGTCAGGCTGCCGTTGAGATCGTGGCTGAGCAGTTCCGGCACCCGCTGCGGCAGGCAGTGGTTTTCGCAATAACAGATGGCGCGGCCGTCGGCGTAGCGCACGCGGCGCAGCAGATACACCTGGTCGAAGGGTTCGAGCGCCAGCGGCTGCATCACGTCAAGCGGCACCGTGGTTTTTTCGCCGGACAGCAGCGCGGTGCGCGGCGCGCGCCCCTGCTCCTGGCACAGGCGGTGGAAGTTGGTGTTCTGCGTCGGATCCAGCCACAGCCGTTCCGGCGTGACGAACCAGCCGCGGCGATCGGCGCGATAGATGGCGCCGGTGGCCTCCAGCTGCGCCAGGCTCTCGCGAATGGTAACGCGGGTGGTGGAGAAGATGGCGCACAGCTCGCGCTCCGAAGGCAGCTTGTCGCCCGCCTGCAGCGCGCCGCGGGTGATGCGCGCCTGAAGCTGATCCTTGATCTGCAGGTAGTGGGGCATATCGCCCTGATGTTCTTTCATTTCATCTCGCTATGGCATCGGCCCGTCATTCCGGCACGCGCTTATTATACATAGCCAGATGAATTTTTTGTTTCACCGCGCTTTGTCGTTTGACCGGGGAAGGAATTTGCCGCCACAATGCTTGTAATCTGGTATAGACCAAATAGGTGAATAACATGTCCGATCGTAACTACCTGCTGTTGACCCCCGGCCCGTTGACCACGTCGAAAACGGTAAAAGAGGCGATGCTGTTCGACAGCTGCACCTGGGATGAAGATTACAACCTGGGCGTGGTGCAAAGCATCCGCCAGCAGTTGGTGGCGCTGGCGACGCCGTCCGCCGGTTACACTTCGGTGTTGCTGCAGGGCAGCGGCAGCTTTGCGGTGGAGGGCGTGCTGGGCACGGCCATCGGCCCGCAGGACAAGCTGCTGATCGTCAACAACGGCGCCTATGGGGCGCGGATGATCGAAATGGCGCGGCTGATGGATATCGACCACCACGCTTTCGACTGCGGCGAGGTCAATGAACCGGACGTGGCGGCGATGGAGGCGGTGCTGAAAAGCGATGCGCGCATCAGCCATATCGCCATGGTGCACTGCGAAACCACCACCGGCATGCTCAACCCGCTGCAGAAGGTCGCCGGCCTGGCGGCGCGCAACGGCAAGACCTTTATCGTCGACGCCATGAGCAGCTTCGGCGGCATCCCGCTGGATGTGGACGCGCTGGGCATCGATTTTCTGATCAGCTCCGCCAACAAATGCATTCAGGGCGTGCCGGGCTTCGCTTTCGTCATCGCCCGCCGCAGCGAACTGGAGAAATGCGCCGGCCGTTCACGCTCGCTGTCGCTGGATCTGTATGCCCAGTGGCGCTGTATGGAAGACCAGGCCGGCAAATGGCGCTTTACGTCGCCGACCCACACCGTGCTGGCCTTCGCGCAGGCGCTGAAAGAGCTGGAGCAAGAGGGCGGCATTGCCGCGCGCCACCACCGCTATCAAACCAATCAGCGGCGGCTGGTGGCGGGCATGCGCGAGCTGGGCTTTGAGACTCTGCTGGATGATGCGTTGCATTCGCCGATCATCACCGCATTCTATTCGCCAAAGGCCGACACTTACCGCTTCGCCGAATTTTATCAGCGCCTGAAGCAGCAAGGGTTTGTGATCTATCCCGGCAAAGTGTCGCAGAGCGACTGCTTTCGCATCGGCAACATCGGGGAAATTTACCCGCAAGATATCGAACGTTTGCTGGCGGCCGTCGGGCAGGCGATGTATTGGAATCAATAAGGATTGACCATGAAACAGATCAACGCAGTGATCCTCGACTGGGCCGGCACCACGGTGGACTTCGGCTCCTTTGCGCCAACGCAGATTTTCGTCGAGGCGTTTAAACAAACCTTCGATATCGACATCAGCCTGGCGGAGGCGCGCATTCCGATGGGGCTGGGCAAATGGCAGCACATCGAGGCGCTGGGCAAGCTGCCGGCGGTCGACGCGCGCTGGCGGCAGAAGCTGGGCCGCTCGATGAGCCACCAGGACATCGACGCGCTGTATCAGGCGTTTATGCCGCTGCAAATCGCCAAAGTGATCGACTTCGCCAATCCCATCGAGGGTGTGCCACAGGTGATTGCCGGGCTGCGCGAACAGGGCATTAAAATCGGCTCCTGCTCCGGTTATCCGCGTGCGGTGATGGAGGTGCTGGTGCCTGCCGCCGCGCAGCGCGGCTACGCGCCAGATTACTGGGTCGCCACTGACGATCTTGCGGCCGGCGGGCGGCCGGGGCCGTGGATGGCGTTGCAGAATGCCATCGCGCTGGGCATCGATGCGGTGGCGCACTGCGTGAAGGTGGACGACGCGGTGCCGGGCATTCATGAAGGGCTGAACGCCGGGATGTGGAGCGTCGGGCTGGCGCTGTCCGGCAACGAGTTTGGCGCGACCTGGCAGGAGTACCGCCAAATGGCGGCGGCAGAGATCGAGCTGCGCCGTACGGCGGCGGCCGATAAGCTGTATGCGGCGGGCGCACATTATGTGATAGACACGCTGGCGCAATTGCCGGGCGTTATCGCCGACATCAACCGGCGGCTGGCGGACGGCGAGCGGCCGTAACGACCGGGCGCGGGGCATAAAAAAAACCGGGGAGAATCCCCGGTTTTTTCGTTTTGAGACGGCGTTAACGGTGAGCCAATTCGACTTCGTCTTCGCTGTCCATCACGGTTTTGTCGGTTTGCTTCATCAGCTGGCTGGTGATGGTGCCCGCCGCCATGGAGCCGTTGACGTTCAGCGCGGTACGGCCCATGTCGATCAGCGGTTCGACCGAGATCAGCAGCGCGACCAGCGTTACCGGCAGGCCCATCGCCGGCAGCACGATCAGCGCGGCGAAGGTGGCGCCGCCACCCACGCCCGCCACACCGGCGGAGCTGATGGTGACGATGCCGACCAGGGTGGCGATCCACACCGGATCCAGCGGGTTGATGCCGACGGTCGGCGCAACCATCACCGCCAGCATTGCCGGGTAGAGGCCTGCACAGCCGTTCTGGCCGATGGTGGCGCCGAACGACGCCGAGAAGCTGGCGATGGATTCCGGCACGCCCAGGCGACGGGTCTGCGCTTCCACGTTCAATGGAATGCTGGCGGCGCTGGAGCGGCTGGTGAAGGCGAAGGTGATCACCGGCCACACCTTGCGGAAGAATTTCAGCGGATTAACGCCGGTGAAGGCCAGCAGGGCGGCGTGAACCACGAACATGATGCCCAGGCCGATGTACGAGGCCACCACGAAGCTGCCGAGCTTGACGATGTCGTGAATGTTGGAACCGGCAACCACTTTGGTCATCAGCGCCAGCACGCCGTACGGCGTCAGTTTCATGACCAGACGCACCAGCTTCATCACCCAGGCTTGCAGGGTGTCGATAGCCACCAGCACGCGCTCGCCTTTCGGCTTGTCGTCTTTCAGCAGCTGCAGCGACGCCACGCCGAGGAAGGTGGCGAAAATCACCACGCTGATGATCGACGTCGGGCTGGCGCCGGTCAGATCGGCGAACGGGTTTTTTGGGATGAACGACAGCACCATCTGCGGCACGGTCAGGTCGGCCAGTTTATCCACGTAGTTGGTCTGGATTGCCGTCAGGCGCGCGCTTTCCTGCGCGCCCTGCACCAGGCCTTCGGCGGTCAGGCCGAACAGGTTGGTGACCAGTACGCCCACCAGCGCCGAGATCAGCGTGGTGAACAGCAGCGTGCCGATAGTCAGGACGCTGATTTTGCCCAGAGAAGAGGCGTTATGCAGCTTGGCCACCGCGCTCAGGATCGAGGCGAACACCAGCGGCATGACGATCATTTGCAGCAGCTGCACATAGCCGTTGCCGACGATGTTGAACCAGCTGATGGATTCTTTCAGTACCGGGTTGTCGGAGCCGTACACCAGCTGCAGGCCCAGACCGAACACCACGCCGACCACCAGGCCGACCAGCACTTTTTTCGCCAGGCTCCATTGCTTGTGGCGGGTTTGCGCCAGCAGCAACAGGAGCGCGACAAACACCAGCACGTTAATCACGAGCGGAAAATTCATCCCCAATGTCTCCAATCATCTTTCTTATAAAAACGACTACGCATCACGTATGTCGCGATGTAAATATCGTAACAGTTTGCCGGGTGGCCTACTTATATCCAAATGGAATTTGATATAGCTTTTTGTGTGTTTTTGTTCGTTTTATATACATGAAGGTGATTGGTTGAGCGGGTTTTTGTGATCAGGGTCTAATATTTCTGATTTGCTCGACATAGGATTGCACCGGCAGGGTGAAATCACCTTGCCAGCAGATGGCAAACGCCACCAGGCATAGACACAACACACGCTCCAGCTGGTTGCCCTTTTGCGAGTTGAGCAGCGGCAGGCGAAAACGCCAGCGGCACGGCCACAGCAGCGGAACGCCGGCGGGGGTGAGCATATCGGCCAGCAGATGGCTGAAGTAACCGATGATCATGGCGTGCAGCGCGTCGGCCGGGATCGGCCAGCTGCGCGGCACGTCCAACTGGAACAGCGCCATGCCGCCGGCGATCGCCAGCAGGCTGTGGGTGAAACCGCGGTGGCCGAATGCGCGGGCGATGGGAATGGCGAGCCAGCGCAGACGCTGGCCCAGCACCGACTTGGGGTGATCGATGTCCGGCAGCAGCGAGGTCAGCAGCGCGGCGGGTATGATGTGCCACCAGTCGCCGGTAGCCAGCTCTGGCGTCACTTCCGCCTTCTTGGCGAAGATCGCGCAAGCGACAGAGAATATAAGGTGTCCTTCCGCGGTCATGCTGTTGCGATTCCGGCTGGTAAACTGTTAATTTATCCAGTATATGGGAAAATTCCCAGTAGTGGAAGCAGTTACCCTGTAACCAATTGTTTATTTTCCCCTGTTTTACAACGGGTTGTTACGGCAATGCGTAACAAATCATCGATTTTGACCGGTGAGAATTAACGGCGGGCGATGGGCGGGTGCGGAACGGAAAGAAACGAGGGCGGTTGTTTGGCGTGCGGCGGGAGGAAGCGGCGGCCTTGAACAGCGCTGCGTGGCAGTGACAACGCTCCGCGGGCCGTCGCTTTCCCTGCCGCCCAGCATAATAATAACAACATGCCAATTCAATAATAATGAAACACTGTTTCGTTTGTTTTGCGGCGTGGATCCCCTTTATGCGCAGAGCGGCAAAGCCAGGGCGCCGGTGGCCGGCGCCGCAGGTCAGGCAAAGTGGGCGGGGGTGAGCTGTTCCAGGGTCTCCAGCTGGTGGTCCGCCAGCGCCCAGCGCGGATCGTGGCGGTATTCGGCGGCGGGGATGACGATGGAACGCATGCGCGCGGCCTTGGTGGCGATCATGCCGTTAAAGGAGTCTTCCAGCGTGATGCAGCGCAGCGGATCGCTGCCCAGGCGCTCGGCGGCGATCAGGTAGACCTCCGGATGCGGTTTGCTATACGGCAGGTATTCGGCGGAAACCAGCTGATCGAAGTAGCCCTCAAGATCGAACATCTTCAGCACCTGCCGTTGCATGTGCAGCGGCGAGGCGGAGGCGAGGCCGATGTTCAGCCCCTGCTCGCGGCACAGCTCCAGCGCCTGCCGGACGCCCGGCAGCAGCGGGCGCGTCTCGTGCACCAGCTCGATGGCCCGTTCGATAATCCGCGCCGACACCTCATCGAGCGATACGCCTTGCCACGGCATCGCCTGGTACCACATCTTCACCACCAGATCGATGCGCAGCCCCAGGGTGTCCGGCAGCTTGTGGCGATCGGACAGATCCAGACCCAGCGCGCCGAAGATATCCAGCTCGGCCTGCAGCCACAGCGGTTCCGAGTCGATCAACAAGCCGTCCATATCAAAAATTGCGGTTTCAATGCGTTGCGAATAAGCCATTAACGGTTAACTCCTGCCGGCGCGGGTGAATGTGCCGACACTCTATCATCGCCGGCGGCGAGACTAAAATCTTTGCCTGCGCGTTTGGCTTTTGCCAAAGCGAAGGATATTCCACACCTCGCGTAATTTTAACCACCAGCGTTGGTGTTGGCGCTCGGTGACCTGTTGCAACATGCGGGCATAGTCCAGCACCAGCCCCGGCGTCCAGGTCATGCTTTCGCCACGGCTGCGCAACACCGCCAGCATCCACAGATTGGGATCCAGCACCAATAACAGAAAACGGCGCCACAGATGTTTATCGCCCAGCACGCCCTCCAGCGCGCTGTCGAGCGCGCCGATGACCGTGGTGGAGCAGTTGCGCCGAGTCAGGTTGTAAGTCGCGTCCTGCCGATACCGCAGCCAGAATGCGCGCAGCGCCGCCGGGTTATAGCGATAGAACTGAATTTTCTTGTCCGGCGGGCACCAGGCGGCGATCTCGCCCGGCAGGTCGGGCAGGAAACGCCCGTCGACGTTGTTCTGTTCGCCGGCATGCAGCAACTGGCGGAAATCCTGAACGGAATGGCTGATGTCGTTGAGCGGGTAGTGACTGATATACACATCCGGCGCGAGCGCCAGGGCGGCATGACCGGTGGAGATATTGCCGCCGCCGTCGACCGCCGCGATGTATCGGTCGACAATGTAACGCCGGCGTGGATCTTTAGCCGCACCAATCGGTGTCCAGACATACACCGTGAGCGGCGTAGCCTCGTCCGCCGGGGGCGGTGGCTGCCGCGCGGGGTGCTGATTCAGAGAGAAGCTTGCCAGCCTCCGGGCGATACGCAATAAAGCCCAGCCGGAAAGCACCATCATCACGCCGAGGCAAAAGGGCACCGTCATCCGGTGCGGCGCCGGCCAGCCGACAAAAATCATCAACGAAAGCAGGATCTCGCCGCCGCCCGCCAGCGCCACGGCTTTCCATCGACTGTGTTGAATCACCGTGGAGGAGGCGATGCGCACGGCGCCGTCAAGCAGCAGCGCGCTGCCAAACACCACGGTGGCGACGATGTTATCGTCTGCGGGCACGTCCAACATTAAAAAGGCCATAAACACGAAGCCCAGCCCCTTCAGCAGCACTGGCCTGCTGGCGGAAGAGCCGATCACCAGCGCGGCGGATATCGCCACCAGCCCCTCCAGCGCCAGGATGACCGCCAGCGCATCCAGCGCCAGCACGGATCGGCCATCCTGCAGTATGTCGAACAGCACCAGCGCCCCTGCGGCTATCCACAGCCAACCGAACAGCACCAGCAGGCGGCGCTGGCCGTGCAGCGCCTGCGCGCCCAGCAATAAGATAATCAGTCGAATCATGGCGGCCTCTGCCCGAATGGATAACTTTATCTCTTCAATGATAGTGCCCGGACGGCGTTAAGCAGTTGATTTCGGCGAATTCGGCTAAGCTTGTAGCACAGCGGGAATGAAGAAAACGGTGGGCGAGCTTCGCCAACTGCAGGTAGACTTAGCCGATTCGGTTACGTCGCTAACAAGGGGAACACATGACGTATCAACAGGCCGGGCGTATCGCCATTTTGAAACGCATTCTCGGATGGGTGGTTTTTATCCCGGCGTTGCTGTCGACGCTGATTTCCGTGCTGGGCTTTGTCTACCAGCACAGTGAAAAAACCAAGGGTATCAACGCGGTGATGCTGGATTTTGTCCACGTGATGGTGGACATGGTGCGTTTCAATACGCCGTTCCTGAATCTTTTCTGGTACAACTCCCCGGTGCCTGACGTGGATAAAAGCCTGTTCAGCGGCGCCAATCTGATGTTCATCATCATCTACATACTGATCTTCGTCGGGCTGGCGCTGCAGGCTTCCGGCGCGCGCATGTCGCGCCAGGTCAAGTTCATCCGCGAAGGGTTGGAAGACCAGATGATCCTGGAGCAGGCCAAGGGCAGCGAAGGGCACACGCGCCAGCAGCTGGAGGAGCGCATTACGCTGCCGCACCACACCATCTTCCTGCAATACTTCCCGCTGTACATCCTGCCGATCGTGATTGCGGTGATCGCCTGGTTCGTGATCCGCCTGTTGGGGCAGTTGGCCGGCGCGGCCTGAGGCATGAACGGGGCGCCGAGCGGCGCCCCGGAACGTTACGACGCCTCGGGCTGCAACAGCGCCTCCACCGCGCGCTGCGCAGCCACCAGATGCTGGCCGCCGAACAGGTTGCTGCGGTTGAGCAGGTAGTACAGCTGATACAGCGGCTGGCGCTCGATAAACCCGGCACCCAGCGGCCACACGCTCTGATAGCCGTCGTAGATCTGCGGCGGTAGCTCCGGATACAGCGGCAGCATCGCCAAATCGCACTCTCGGTCGCCCCAGTAACTGGCCGGGTCGAACAGAATCGGCCAGTTGGTGGTCATCGCGCAGTTGCCCGGCCACAGGTTGCCGTGCAGCAGGGAAGGCTGCGGCTGGTGGTGCTGCAAGCGCAGATACACCCGATCGACGATGTCGTCGATATCGCCGAAGGTCATGCCTTTCTCCGCCGCCAGCTGCAGCTGCCAGCCGATGCGCTGCTCGGCGAAGAATTCCGACCAGCGGCGCTGCCAGGCGTTGGGTTGCGGGGTGGTGGTCAGATCGCTGTCGAAGTCGAGACCGAACTGCGGTTGCTCGCTCCACTGGTGCAGATGCGCCAGTTGTTGCCCCAGGCAGTAGGCGCCGTGGGCGTCGAGGGGTTTCAACTGCTGATACTCCAGCAGCAGGAAGCTGTAGTCGCGATCGCTGCCGACGCCGTACACTTCCGGCACCCGCACGCTTTTGCTGCGTGCCAGCAACGCCAGCTGATCGGCCTCGGCGGTGAATATCGGCAGTTGTTCACGGGCGTCGCATTTCACGAACACCTCGTTGTCACCGTAACTCACGCGCCACGCCGGGTGAATGTCGCCCCCGGGCAGTTCAATCCTTTCGCGTATCTCTGCGCTGCCAAGATGTTCACTTAACAGACGGCTAACGGCTTGCCACATGGTATCTCCCCCTCTGTGCTGCCTGATAATTCATTAGGTTAGCGTCTTTCCCGTGGTGAAAACACGACGCGGCGCACAGCCGGCGTCAAAGGTGGCGATTTTTTCAGCGTCTCGCCAGCTCAAAGTATATACCCTATTGATTGATTTAAGCGCAATACCGGTTGCAACTTGATGACAACAACGCAATGAGCGGGGGCAGGCGATGCGGCGAGCAGAGGGCATCGCCGCATCGGAGGGGATTAACCGCCGGTGAGGGCGTTTTGGTTACGCTGTAACGGACGCAGCTTGCTGTACAACAAGGCGATAACGAACAGCACGGCCTGTACGATGACGATGCAGGGCCCGGTGGCGCCGTCGATGTGGAAGCTGATCAGGGTGCCAAGCACGCAGGAGAACACCGACACTACCGTCGCCACCACCAGCATGCGTTCGAAGCGGCGGCACAGCATAAAGGCGATGATGCCCGGGGCGATCAGCATGGCGATCACCAGGATCACCCCCACGGCCTGCAGCGAGGCGACGATGGTCATCGCCAGCAGGCACAGCAGCCCGTAGTGCAGCAGCTTGACCGGCAGGCCAATCACCCGCGCATGATGCGGATCGAAGCAGTACAGCATGAAGTCTTTGCGCTTGAGCAGCACCACCGCCAGGGTGATGCCGGCGATCAGCAGGGTTTGCTTCAGCTCGCCGTCGGTAATGCCCAGCATGTTGCCGAACAAAATGTGGCTCAGGTGTTGGTCGGTATCGATGCGTGAGAACAGCACCAGGCCGAAGGCGAACATGCCGGAAAAGACGATGCCCATCACCGTGTCTTCTTTCACCCGGCTGTTCTCTTTCAGGTAGCCGGTGGCTACCGCACAGAAGATGCCGGAAAGGAAGGCGCCGATCGCCAGCGGAATGCCGACCACGAACGCCACCACGATGCCGGGCAGCACCGCGTGCGAGATGGCGTCGCCCATCAGCGACCAGCCTTTGAGCACCAGGTAGCAGGAGAGCACTGCGCACACTACGCCGGTGACGATGGCGGCGACGATCGCCCGCTGCATGAACGGGTAGGCGAAGGGTTCGCTGAGCAGTTGATACAGGGTGTCCATCAGCGGCCTCCGGTTTGCGAATGCGCCACGCGGCGGCGGGACGCCAGCAGGCCGTGTTTCGGCGCGAAGAAGAACGCCGCGAGGAACACCAGCGTTTGCAGGGTGACGATCACCCCCCCGGTGGCGCCGTCGAGGAAGAAGCTCAGGTAGGCGCCGATGCCGCTGGTCAATGCGCCGATGATGATGGCGATGATCACCAGCCGGCTGAAGCGATCGGTCAACAGATAGGCGGTAGCGCCAGGCGTGATCACCATGGCGATCACCAAAATGGCGCCGACGGTTTGCAGCGCGGCGACGGTGCAGGCGCTGAGCAGGGTGAAGAACAGGATCTTCAGCTTTAGCGGCGACAGGCCGATCGACACCGCGTGGCTTTCGTCGAAGAACACCGCCAGCAGGTCTTTCCACACCAGGCACAGGATCAGCAGCGAAACGCCGATAATGATTTCCACCTGCAGCACGTCTTCATCGGCGATGCCGAGGATGTTGCCGAAGATGATCGACTGCACGTTGACCGAGGTGGGGTTGAGCGACACGATCAGCAGGCCGACGGCGAAGAAGGTGGAGAAGATAAAGCCGATGATGGCGTCTTCGCGCAGCCGGGTGATGTGGCGCACCAGCGTCATCGCCAGCGCCGCCAGCATGCCGGTGAAGAAGGCGCCGGCGGCGTAGGGCAGGCCGAGGGCGTAGGCGCCGGCCACGCCGGGCACCACCGAGTGCGACAGCGCGTCGCCCATCAGCGACCACCCTTTCAACATCAGGTAGGCGGAGAGGAACGCGCAGGCGGCGCCGACGATGGCGCTGACCCAGATGGCCTTCACCATGTAGTTGTAACTGAAAGGTTGCAGCAGAAGGTCCAGCATCAGGATTGTTTCTCCCTGGCCTGGCTGTTGGCCGGCGGATCGCTCTTGGTGTGGCCGTAGAACACCGCCGGGCGCTCATCGTCGGTCAACACCGTAACGGTGCGCGGATCGTTGTCATCGTGCAGATCCGGGCCGGAGAGGTTGATATGGCGCAGCACGCCGCCGAACGCCTGCTCCAGATTGCTCTGGGTGAAGGTGGTTTCGGTCGGGCCGGCGGCCAGCACCGTGCGGTTGATGAGGATCACCCGATCGCAAAACTCTGGCACGCTGCCGAGGTTGTGGGTGGAGACCAGGATCAGGTGCCCCTCGTCGCGCAATGCGCGCAGCAGATCGATAATGGCATTCTCGGTTTTCACATCCACGCCGGTGAACGGTTCATCCAGCAGCAGCACGGTGCCCTGTTGCGCCAGCGCGCGCGCCAGAAACACGCGCTTCTTCTGGCCGCCCGACAGCTCGCCGATCTGCCGGCCGCGCAGCTCGCTCAGGCCGACGCGCTCCAGCGCCTTGTCGACCCGCAGCCGATCCTCGCGCGACGGAATACGCAGGAAGTTCATCTTGCCGTAGCGGCCCATCATCACCACGTCTTCCACCAGCACCGGGAAGTTCCAGTCGACGTCTTCGGTCTGCGGCACGTAGGCGATCAGATTCTTTTTCAGCGCCTCCGCCACCGGTTTGTCGCTTAGCGACACCCGGCCGGCGGTGGGCCTGACCAGGCCCATGATGCTTTTGAACAACGTCGACTTGCCGCTGCCGTTGACGCCGACCAGCGCGCAGATCGAACCGCCGCTCAGGGTAAAGCTGGCGTTGTGAATGGCGGTGTGTCCGTTGTTGTAGGTCACTGTGACGTCGTCCACGTTCAACTCAGGGCGGACAAACGGTTCATGGGTCATTGATCGAATCCTTTGGCGATGGTTTGCACGGTGGTGTTAAGCAGGTCGATGTAGGTCGGCACCGGACCGTCGCGGGTGGACAGCGAGTCTACGTACAGCACGCCGCCGTATTTGGCGCCGGTTTCTTTCGCCACCTGTTTGGCCGGCTTGTCGGAAATGGTGCTCTCGCTGAACACTACCGGAATATGGTGGGCGCGCACTGCGTCGATCACCCGGCGCACCTGCTGCGGCGAGCCTTGCTCATCGGCGTTGATCGGCCACAGATAGACTTCTTTCAGCTGATAGTCCTGCGCCAGGTAGCTGAAGGCGCCTTCGCTGGTCACCAGCCAGCGCTGTGCGGCCGGAATGCGCGCCAAGCGTTCGCGCAGCGGGGCGTCCAGCGCGCCGATTTTCTCTGCGTAGGCCTTGGCATTGCGGTTATAGGTTGCCGCGTTGGCCGGATCGTGCTCCACCAGCGCTTTGCGGATGTTCTCGATGTATACCAGCGCGTTGCTCGGCGACATCCAGGCGTGCGGATTAGGGTTGCCGTTATACGGCCCTTCGCGGATCGGCAGCGGGGTAATGCCTTCGGTGACTACCGCCGCCGGCACCTGCTTGATGTTTTCGAAGAAACGCTGGAACCAGCGTTCCAGGTTCATGCCGTTCCACAGGATCAGGTCGGCGTGCTGCGCTTTGACGATATCGCGCGGGGTCGGTTGATAGTCGTGGATCTCGGCGCCCGGCTTGGTGATGGACTCTACCACGGCGGCATCACCCGCCACGTTCTGGGCGATGTCCTGAATGATGGTAAAGGTCGTCACCACGCGCAGCTTTTTTTCCGCCAGCGCGTTTTGGCTGACCAAGGCGGCGCCGAGCAGCAGGCAGGCGAGCGTGAAAGGGCGTAACAGTGTGGCAGCGCGGAAAGGGCGACTGCGACGAAAAGCGCAACTTATCAATGGCATGATGACGTCTCCTGGTTCAAATGAAAATGATTATCAATATCAATTGAAGCGAAGTCAAGCGTCACTTGCCCACCGCCGGCGGGGTACATCTCCAACTGAAAAAATAATACCCTCCGGGAAGTTATAGCATTTTATGTATCAGTATGTAACCGCTGAAGGTAGTCCTTACAGGCGCATATCGCCACCTCCGGCTGTTTTCCCAATGCCAACTGGCCGAACCCCTGCGCCAGGCGCTGTACATCCTCTTGATCCAGCACGGTTATGAACGCAAAACTGTTGCTGCCGAGCTCATGGTGCACGCCATTTTCGTCTGTCACCGACGTGACAAAACCTTCGCGCGTCAATTGCCCGGTCAGCTTTGCCAGGTCGGTTAATCCTTCTTCCTGATAGCGAAAAGTCACCACAAAGCAGTTTGTTGCAGATTGACTCATAAATCACCTCTTGGTATATGGATAGCTTGAGATTAGCCCAAAAAATTACTGCAGGTGTCCTTACAAGTTGTATATGCTACGCAACTCATTGAAAGGAGTGAGGGATTCTGTGAAAACAAAAATAGGTTGCCTTACGGCAATTTTGCTTTTGTCGGGGTGCGCCAAAGATCCGCAAACGGCAAGCAATATTTCAGGCAGTGGCACAACGCGCGGCGGTTGGTTAAAACCCCCTCCGCAGGCACCGGTAAACCGCACAGGCACGCCGGTTGCCTATAACGATTACATTCGTCAGGCCGCCAGCAACTACGGCGTTGACGAAACGCTGATTAAAGCGATTATTCAGGTGGAGTCCGGGTTTAACCCGAACGTGGTCAGCACCTCGAACGCAGTGGGATTGATGCAGCTTAAGGCTTCTACCGCCGGCCGTGACGCCTATCGCATGAAAGGAAGAAGCGGGCAACCCAGCTCGCGTGAGCTGAAGGATCCGGCGGTCAATATTGATCTGGGAACGGCCTATATCAATATTCTTCAAAGCCAGCAGCTAGCCGGGATCAACAACCCACAGACTTTGCGTTATGCCACCATCGTTTCGTACGTGAACGGGGCGGGCGCCATGTTGCGTACCTTCTCATCGGACAAGCGCGTGGCGGTCAATCGCATCAATCAGATGAGCCCGGATGAGTTTTATCAGCACATCCAGAAAAAGCATCCGGCGCCACAGGCACCGCGCTATTTGTGGAAGGTGACCACCGCCTATCAGGCGATGTCGCAGTAACCCTCTCTCTTGTCTAATCGGCCGCTGAATGCGGCCGATTTTGTTTCCAGCATCCTTCCAGCGCGCGAGCTGCTTCTCATTTTTCGTTATTTCCTCACCGCTTATCGGAAAAACCGCACGAAAAGTTAAATTTACGTTAGCAGATAAATCTTTACGTTCATTCAATAAGTTACCGGTAACATTTTTGCGCTTGGATGCATTCTGACCTTCAATAAATATACAAATAAGTAACAAATTATTTTAAAAACCCGTATCGATCGCAAGGTTGCGGTTAAATAGTTGTGACTATCTTTGGATGGAATGTGACATGTCGAATCATAAAACCAACAATTCGCGGCGCGATTTCTTGTTGAAATCGATGACCTTAATTCCTGCGGCGGTAATTGGTGGCAGCGGCGTTGGCGCGCTGACGGCACCGACACCGGCGGTCGCGGCCTCGAACACCTCAACGCAGAACGATTACCAACCGACCTTTTTCACCCCGGAAGAGTGGGCCTTCATCAAGGCCGCCGTGGCGCGCCTGATCCCGGCCGACGAGCGCGGCCCAGGCGCACTGGAAGCCGGCGTGCCGGAGTTTATCGATCGCCAGATGAATACCCCGTACGCCACCGGCGCCATCTGGTACATGCAGGGGCCGTTCAACCCCGATGTGCCGAAGGAGATGGGCTATCAGCTGCCGCTGGTGCCCAAGCAAATCTACAACCTCGGCATCAGTGACGCCGACGCCTACAGCAAGAAAACCGCCGGCAAGGCCTTCGCCGAACTGGATGGCGCGCAGCAAGACGCCATGCTGCAAAAGTTCGAGTCCGGCGAGGCGGAGTTCCCGCAGCTGCCGTCGAAACTGTTCTTCTCCTATCTGCTGCAAAACACCCGCGAAGGTTTCTTCAGCGATCCCATCCATGGCGGCAACAAAGACATGGTGGGCTGGAAGCTGATTAATTTTCCGGGCGCGCGCGCCGATTTTATGGACTGGGTTGAGCGAGGGGAGCGTTATCCCTTCCCGCCGGTCTCGATTCGTGGGGAGAGGGGCTAAGCATGGCAACGGTAATGAAAAAAGTAGACGCGGTGATCGTCGGCTTCGGCTGGGTGGGCGCGATCATGGCCAAAGAGCTGACCGAGGCCGGCCTCAACGTGGTGGCGCTGGAGCGCGGCCCGATGCGCGACACCTATCCGGACGGGTCTTATCCGCAGGTGATCGACGAGCTGACCTATAACATCCGCCGCAAACTGTTCCAGGATCTGTCGAAAAGCACCGTCACCATTCGCCATAATAGCAGCCAGACCGCGGTGCCTTACCGCCAGCTGGCGGCGTTCCTGCCGGGCACCGGCGTCGGCGGCGCCGGTTTGCACTGGTCGGGCGTGCATTTCCGCGTCGATCCGATCGAACTGCGCATGCGCAGCCACTATGAAGAGCGCTACGGCAAAAACTTCATTCCGAAGGACATGACCATCCAGGACTTCGGCGTGACCTACGACGAGCTGGAACCGTTCTTCGACAAGGCGGAGAAAGTGTTCGGCACCTCCGGCACCGCCTGGACCATCAAAGGGCAGAAAGTGGCGCAGAAGGGCGGCAACCGCTTTGCGCCGGATCGCTCCGACGATTTCCCGCTGCCGGCGCAGAAAAATACCTACTCCGCCCAACTGTTCGAGAAGGCGGCACTGGAGGTGGGTTACCACCCTTACAACCTGCCGTCCGCCAACACCTCGGATTCTTACACCAACCCGTACGGCGCGCAGATGGGCCCGTGCAACTTCTGCGGTTTCTGTAGCGGCTACGCCTGCTACATGTATTCCAAGGCCTCGCCGAACGTCAACATCTTGCCGGCGCTGCGCATGGAGAAACGCTTCGAGCTGCGCACCAACGCCAACGTGCTGAAGGTCAACCTGACCGACGACAAGTCCCGCGCCACCGGCGTGAACTACGTCGATGCGCAGGGGCGCGAGATTGAACAGCCGGCCGATCTGGTGATCCTGGGCGCGTTCCAGTTCCACAACGTGCACCTGATGCTGCTGTCCGGCATCGGCAAGCCTTACGATCCGGTGACCGGCGAGGGTGTGGTCGGGCGTAACTTCGCCTACCAGAACATGACCACCATCAAGGCGTTCTTCGATAAAGACGTGTTCACCAACCCGTTTATCGGCGCCGGCGGCAACGGCGTGGGCGTGGACGACTTCAACGCCGACAACTTCGACCATGCCAAAGAAGGCTTCGTCGGCGGTTCGCCGTTCTGGGTCAACCAGGCGGGCACCAAGCCGATCTCCGGTCTGCCGACACCTCCGGGCACTCCGGCCTGGGGCAGCAAATGGAAAGCGGCGGTGGCGGATGCTTACACTCACCACGTTTCGATGGACGCCCACGGCGCGCACCAGTCGTACCGCAACAACTATCTGGATCTCGATCCCAACTACAAGAACGTCTTTGGCCAGCCGCTGCTGCGCATGACGTTCGACTGGCAGGAGAACGACATCAAGATGGCGCAGTTCATGTATGACAAAATGGCGCCGATCGCCAAGGCGATGAACCCGAAACTGATCGCCGGCAGCCCGAAAAACGCCAACAGCCACTTCGACACCACCAGCTACCAGACCACCCACATGAACGGCGGCGCGGTGATGGGAGAAGATCCGAAGACCAGCGCGGTCAACCGCTATCTGCAGAGCTGGGACGTGCACAACGTGTTCTCGATCGGCGCATCGGCCTTCCCGCAGGGGCTGGGCTACAACCCGACCGGCACCGTGGCGGCGCTGGCTTACTGGTCTGCCCGCGCCATTCGCGAGCAGTATCTGAAAAACCCAGGCCCATTGGTGCAGGCATAAGGACGGCGAACGATGAAAGCATTTGTACCGGCACTGGTTCTCAGTGCAGTGAGTTTTTCCGTTTGGGCGCAGGACGCCACCGTCAGCAGCGAGCTGATCAAGCGCGGTGAATACCTGGCGCGCGCCGGCGACTGCGTGGCCTGCCACACCGACGGCAAGAGCGGCAAAACCTTCGCCGGCGGCCTGGCGATGGAGACGCCGATCGGCACCATCTACTCCACCAACATCACGCCGGACAAGAAAACCGGCATCGGCGATTACAGCTTCGAGGATTTCGACAACGCGGTGCGTAAGGGCGTAGCCAAAAACGGCAGCACCCTGTATCCGGCGATGCCGTACCCGTCGTTCGCGCTGGTGAAAGAAGACGACATGCGCGCCATGTATGCCTATTTCATGCACGGCGTGCAGCCGGTGGAGCAGGCCAACAAGGATTCCGACATCCCGTGGCCGCTGTCGATGCGCTGGCCGCTGAGCATCTGGCGCGGCATGTTCGCGCCGTCGCCGGCGGACTTCGTCGCCGACGCCAAGGCCGATCCGGTGATCGAGCGCGGCCGCTACCTGGTGGAAGGCCTGGGCCACTGCGGCGCCTGCCATACCCCGCGCAGCATCACCATGCAGGAAAAAGCGCTGAGCAACAGCGAAAGCGACGATTACCTGTCCGGCAGCAACGCGCCGATCGACGGCTGGGTGGCTTCCAGCCTGCGCGGTGATAACAAGGACGGCCTGGGCAGCTGGAGCGAAGCCGAGCTGACCGAGTTCCTGAAAACCGGCCGTAACGACAAGGCGATCGTATTCGGCGGCATGAGCGACGTGGTGGAGCACAGCCTGCAATACCTGAGCGACGACGATCTGACCGCTATCGCACGCTACCTGAAATCGCTGCCGCCGAAAGACGGCAAGCAGCAGGCGGCGCCGGTCGAAGACAGCGTGGCCAAGGATCTGTGGCGCGGCGACGACAGCAAGCCCGGCGCGGCGCTGTATGTCGATAACTGCGCGGCCTGCCACCGCACCGACGGGGTGGGTTACAAGCGCGCCTTCCCATCGCTGAAGGGCAATCCGGTGGTGCAGACCGAGGACGCGACCTCGCTGATCCACATCGTGCTGACCGGCAACACCACGCCGGCGGTGCAGGGGGCGGTGTCCAACATCACCATGCCGCCGTTCGGCTGGCGTCTGAACGATCAGCAGGTGGCGGACGTGGTGAACTTCATCCGCACCAGCTGGGGCAACAGCGCCAAACCGGTGAGCGCCTCCGACGTGGCCGACGTGCGTAAAGACCGCTCGATGATCCGCGACGAGAAGGAGATGGGCAGCGCCGAGGTGCCGGACCATCCGGACGCGAAGAAGTAAACCGTTTAAGGGCTCCGCAAGGGGCCCTTAGTTTTTACTGGGTGCGCCGGTTTTTTCAGCATTTCCTGTTCGTAAATCGTTCGTTCGGCCGATAAAACATAGACCCACAACGGATTTTTCATTATCCTTTGCCGTCCTTTCATCAGGCGCAAGTATGAAGTATCGCTTTAATTCACTGATTATTATTAAAAAATTCGCGGAGAAGGATATCCCGTTAGGCGCAATCGTTGGCGCCGCAGATTAAGGTAGACTGTCTCATGAGTACGATTTCTCCCGATTCAGGCACGCTGACGGCCGCTCAGCCCGCCAAATGGAACAAAACCGACACCGTCTGGATGTTCGGTCTCTATGCCACCGCGGTGGGCGCCGGCACGCTGTTCTTGCCGATCAACGCCGGCCTGAATGGCCCGCTGGTGTTGCTGTTGATGGCGCTGTTCGCTTTCCCGCTGACCTATTTGCCGCACCGCGCGCTCAGCCGCTTCGTGCTTTCCGGCTCCAGCCGCGACGGCAATATTCACGATGTGGTGGTCGAACACTTCGGCGTACTGGCCGGCAAAATCATCATGATGCTGTATCTGATGGCGTTCTTCCCGATCGTGCTGGTGTACAGCATTTCGATCACCAATGCGCTGGACAGCTTCCTGATCCACCAGTTCCACGTGGCGCCGCTGCCGCGCATCTGGCTAAGCCTGGCGGTGGTGGTGGTGCTCAATCTGGTGCTGCTGCGCGGCAAAGACAGCATCGTGGCGGCGATGGGCATGCTGGTGTTCCCGCTGTTGGTGTTCCTGATGGGCATTTCGCTGTACCTGATGCCGAGCTGGAATACCGCCAATTTCGTTCACGACCTGGCCGCCACCCGCTTCGACACGCCGGGGCTGTGGCATTCGCTGTGGCTGGCGGTGCCGGTGATGGTGTTTTCCTTCAGCCATGCGCCGATCATCTCTTCCTTCGCCTCGACCCAGAAGAGCCTGTATGGCGATAAGGCGGAACGCCGCTGCGCGCGCATCATGCGCTACAGCTATGTGCTGATCTGCGTCACCGTGCTGTTCTTCGTGTTCAGCTGCGTGCTGAGTTTGTCCCATGAAGACATGCAGCAGGCGAAAGATCAGAACATCACGGTGCTGACCACCCTGGCCAACAAGTTTTCCAACCCGCTGATCGCCTATCTCGGCCCGGTGATGGCGATGCTGGCAATGGCGAAATCCTATCTCGGCACCTCGCTGGGGGTCACGGAGGGGGCGACCAGCCTGATCGACGGCGTCACGCGCGCGGTCGGCAAACCGCTCAGCTCGCGCATGACGCACCGCATCTCGGCGGTTTCGCTGTTCCTGCTCACCTGGGCGGCGACGGTGTGGAACCCCAGTGCGCTGCACATCATCGAAACCATCAGCGGCCCGCTGATTGCGGCTATCCTGTTTATCCTGCCGATGTACGCGGTGCGCGCGGTGCCGGCGATGCGCAAATACCGCGCGGCGAGCAACGTCTTCGTGCTGGTGATGGGCCTGATCGCGCTGTCGGCGCTGATTTACGGCCTGGTGTGATCCCCTGGGCGCGCCGCTTTCGGCGCGCCTCTCAATCCTGCGTTACACATCCCTTTGCAATTAATCGTCGGGTTGCCGGGCGTTATCTTTGATAATGCAAGCCATTCTCATTAGTATTTCCTGATTGCGTTCATGACTAAGGAGTCTTTCGTGCATCGTCGAATCACTTTGCCGGCGCTGATTTGCGCCGCCTTACTCGCCTCTCCGGCGATGGCCACCACCTATCCGCTGACCCTGACCGACACCTCCGGCCAGACGCTCACCCTCCAGCAAGAACCGAAACGTATCGTGGTGCAGGACGGGCGCGACATTCTCACGCTGGCGCTGCTCGATCGCGCCAACCCGTTCGGCCGGCTGGTGGCCTGGAATAACCTGTTGAAGAAAAGCGACGCGGCGACCTGGGATATCTTGCAGAGCAAATGGCCGGCAGCGAAAAACATCATCGATATGGGATTCAGCGACAAAGGTGAAGTGAATCTGGAGAGCGTGATCGCCAAGCGGCCCGATCTGATGATCGCCCAGCTGCGTTCCAAACCTTCGCTGAGCCAAACCGGCGTGCTGGATAAGCTTAAGGCGCTGAATGTGCCGGTGCTGTTTATCGACACCATGCTCAAGCCGGTGGAAAACACGCCGAAAAGCGTGACGCTGCTGGGGGAAACCCTCAACCGGGAAAGTGAAGCCAAGCAATATACCGATTATTATCAGCAGCATTATCAGGCCATTCTGGCCAAGACGCAGGCGGTGGAACCCAAGCCGCTGGTGTTCTTTGAAGCCAAGGCCGGCCTGAACGGGCTGGAGTCCTGCTGCTTCACCCATGCGCACGTCGGCTGGGGCGCGTTGGTGGAAGCGGTCGGCGCGCGCAACATCGGCTCTGCGCTGTTGCCGGGCGCGACCGGCGACGTGGCGCTGGAAAAGGTGATCGCCATGAAACCGGATGCCTACATCGTTTCCGGCTCGCAGTGGGCCAGCAAGACCAACGCCGCGGTGCCGTTCGGCTATGGCGTCACGCAACAGCAGGTGGATGAGGCTTTCAATCGCATGAAACAGCGCCCGGGCTTCGCGCAGGTGTCGGCGGTGAAAGAAGGGCGGTTCTACGGCATCTACCATAACTTCTACAACCATCCGTACAACATTGTCGGGTTGGAGTATCTGGCGAAGTTTATCTATCCGGCGCAGTTCCCGGATCTGGATCCGGCCAAGACCTACAGCGAGATCCTCAGCCGCTTTACCGAAGTGCCGGAAGGCAAAGGCATTTTGGGCGCGCAGGCGCCGACGGGGAAATAACGGCAACGGGCGCGACGACGCGCCCGTTTTTGATCTTTAAGCGGCGGCCGGCGTATAGGTGGAGATGATCTCCAGCACGCCGTTGATGATGAACTGCACGCCCATGCACACCAGCAGGAAGCCCATCAGGCGCGAGATCGCCTCGATGCCGCTTTTCCCCACCAAGCGCATGATGGCGCCGGAACTGAGCAGGCAGCCCCACAGGATCACCGCGACCGTCAGGAAGATGGCGACCGGCGCCACCGTCAGCACCCAGGGTTCAAAACCCAGCGTGTTATCTTTGACGCTCGAGGCTGAGCTGATGATCATCGCGATGGTGCCCGGCCCGGCGGTGCTCGGCATGGCGAGCGGCACGAAGGCGATGTTGGCCGAGGTCTTATGGCGCAGCTCGTGTGACTTGCTCTCCACCTCCGGCGCCTCATCGGCGCTTTGTTGCGGGAACAACATGCGGAAACCGATGAAGGCGACGATCAGGCCGCCGGCGATGCGCAGGCCGGGGATCGAAATGCCGAAGGTGTTCATCACCACCTGGCCGGCGTAAAACGCCACCGTCATGATGCAGAACACATAAACCGAGGCCATCAGCGACTGCTGATTACGCTCTTCGCGCGTCATATTGCCGGACAACCCGAGCAGCAACGCCACCGTGGTCAGCGGGTTGGCCAGCGGCAACAGCAGCACCAAACCCAGTCCGATGGCCTGGAATAACTGCAAAATACCCGTCATAAAAGAGACTCCCTGTGCAACGTTCAAGCCGCCACGCGGCGGCCCATGAGCTGAACAGCCTAGCCTGCCGTGCGCCTGGCGGCAATGGGGACAGCTCGTAACGTTCATTAACCGTCGGCCGGCGTTTTATCACTGCCGTTGCACTCGCCGGTGAGCTCCGATCCATCCTCGCACCCCAGTGGCGCTTCATTGACCGCAATCGCCCGCGGCACCGAACGCTAGCCAAAATGCACCCGCCCATACAACGTCGCTAATACTGGGTACATATTATTAATTATTTTTAACTGTTTTTACCGTTTAACCGCTTAAGAGATTAAACACTTCTATACTGGTAAGGCTTTGTGGCATTTCTTCATAATCGAAAAGCTTAAAAGGAGTTTTACTATGGAAGTGGCAAAAGAATGGGTAGCGGCGAAAAAAATCTCCTGGGGCAGCGTCATCGGTGGTGTGATCACCGTGTTGGCTGTTTCACTGTTGCTGTCGACGTTGGGCACCAGTTTGGGATTTTCCATCGTGGATCCGACATCAGACGATCCGATCAATGGAGCCGGTACCACCGTAGTGATTTGGTCCGCTGTTTCAATCATCATTAGCTTGGCTGCCGGCGCTTTTATTGCCGGACGTTTGGCTGCTAATGACGGCCTTATTCATGGCTTCCTGGTATGGGCTACGTCACTGATTGTGGCGGCGGTATTGGGTGGAATGCTGGTCGGGTCTGCAGTGAAGGCCACCGGTAATGCGCTGGGTGCTATCGCTTCGACCTCTGGCAGTTTGCTTTCCGGCGCCGGTTCCGCGATTGGCAAAGGGGCAACCGGGTTGGCAGACGTGGGCGGTAAGGTGTTTGACAAGTTGGGTATCGACACCACGTTGGAACCTGAACAGCTGCATGGTGATGTGGTTACGGCGCTCAAAAAAAGTGGTATTCCGTCATTGCAGCCTGAATTCATGCAGCAACAGTTGAATGCGGCCAAGACTGATTTGGCAGACGCAGTAAAAGCCCTGGCACTTCAGCCTGACAATAGCGATGCGATTATTAAGCAACTGGTCGACAAGCTTAAAAAACATGGTGAGGCCATCTCGCAAGATGTGGATCAAGACACACTGAAAAAAGCTCTGGTTGAAAATACCAATATGACGCCGCAGGAAGTGGACCAGACGGTGAAGAATTTGGTCGACGCCAAAAATAAAACTGCGCAGCTGGTTAATCAGCGCTTGGATGAAGCCGAAGCAAAAATCAATCTGGCAAAACAGGAGTATGCTGAGCTGAAACAGAAGGCGCGCGAACAGGCTGCCGCGGCTGCGGACGAATTGTCTCGGGCTGCCCTGTGGTCATTCTTTGCGTTGTTGATTGGCGCAGTGGTCAGTGCATTGGCAGGCTTGTGGGGCGTTAACACCAATGCCCGACGTGTAACCGTATCATCTCCGCAGGCGTAATCTCCAGGCTCGTTTGCGCGTCTCGATGATATAGGGATGAGAGCCTGAAATACCGACGACGATGAAATGACAGCCAGGAAAGACTGGCGCCTACCCCGGCCATGTGCCGGGGTTTTTATTGTTTGCGGCGTGATTAATGACCACCTTAATCGCTGTGTAGGGTATTAGGCATCAATTGCCACGATCCCTGGGGACAGGTGGATAACATAGATGCGCTGTAAATAATAATGAGTGTGATTATGAAACAAGAACTGCATATTTTGCTGGGGAAAGCCGTTACCTTTCTGCTCTACTGCGCTTTTTTGGCGGCCTTGGTCGGCCTGGTATTTATCGACGTACACTGGCTGCATAATTTCGTGCATGAAACCTCGCTGACCGAAGCGGCGCAGGAGCTGTTGCTGCTCGCCATCTCCGGCGGTTTCTTCGCCGCGGCCCGGCGGCAGGCTGAACGCCGCTCCGCCTGGATGCTGGTCGGCGGTTTCTTTCTCTGCATGCTGATCCGCGAGATGGATTTCGCCTTCGATGCGCTGTGGCACGGCGCCTGGGTGTGGTTCGCGCTGGCGGTCGCCTTGGCCTGCCTGGTGCATGCAGCGCGGCACATCGCGGCGACGGTGCGCGGCCTGGCCTATTTCGTGACGCATCCCGCCTACGGCATGATGTGCGCCGGCCTGCTGTGCATTTTGGTGTTTTCACGCCTGTTCGGCATGAGCGCGCTGTGGCAAACGCTGATGCTGGACGGCTACAACCGGGTGGTGAAAAACATGGTGGAAGAGGGTTGCGAACTGCTGGGCTACGGCCTGTGCCTGCTGGCCACCCTCAGCTACATGAAAACGGTTTTTGCGCCGGCTGACGCGAAAGCGTGAGGGCGGCGCTTTATTTATCCGGAACAATTTTAGTGATACTATTCGCTTAGCCGAATGTGGCTGAGAAGGTATGCGTTCCATTCTGTATACCCAGTGAGGTTTCAATCTGGCAATTGTGGGCGAGATCTGAAACTTGGCTGACCAAACCCAAAATCCAATTTTCGTACTGCATGTGATCTGTCGTGTGGGTCACCACTGTAGATAAGGAATTATTAATGCCTGTTATTACCCTTCCTGACGGTAGTCAGCGTCATTTCGATCACCCCGTTTCCCCGATGGATGTCGCGCGCGATATCGGCCCTGGCCTGGCGAAAGCCTGTATCGCCGGCCGCGTCAACGGCGAGCTGGTCGACGCCGGCGATCTGATCGAATCGGATGCGCAGCTGGCCATCATCACCATCAAAGATGAGGACGGCCTGGAAATCATGCGCCACTCCTGTGCTCACCTGCTGGGTCATGCGATCAAGCAGCTGTGGCCGGATACCAAAATGGCGATCGGTCCGGTGATCGACAACGGTTTCTATTATGACGTGGATATCGACCGCACCCTGACGCAGGAAGACCTGGATCTGCTGGAAAAGCGGATGCACGAGTTGGCCGATAAGGATTACGACGTCATCAAGAAGAAGGTCAGCTGGCAAGAAGCCCGCGACACCTTCGCTGAGCGCGGCGAAATCTACAAAGTGGCGATCCTGGATGAGAACATCAGCCATGACGATCGTCCTGGCCTGTACCACCACGAAGAATACGTCGACATGTGCCGTGGCCCGCACGTGCCGAACATGCGTTTCTGCCACCATTTCAAGCTGCAGAAAACCTCCGGCGCTTACTGGCGCGGCGACAGCAAAAACAAAATGCTGCAGCGTATCTACGGCACCGCCTGGGCAGACAAGAAGCAGTTGAACGCCTACCTGCAACGCCTGGAAGAAGCGGCCAAGCGCGATCACCGCAAGATCGGCAAACAGCTCGACCTGTATCACATGCAGGAAGAAGCGCCGGGCATGGTGTTCTGGCACAACGACGGTTGGACCATCTTCCGCGAGCTGGAAGCCTTCGTGCGCATGAAGCTCAAAGAGTACCAGTACCAGGAAGTGAAAGGTCCGTTCATGATGGACCGCGTGCTGTGGGAAAAAACCGGCCACTGGGAAAACTACAAAGACGCCATGTTCACCACCGCGTCGGAAAACCGCGAATATTGCATCAAGCCGATGAACTGCCCGGGCCACGTGCAGATCTTCAACCAGGGCCTGAAGTCGTACCGCGATTTGCCGCTGCGCATGGGCGAGTTCGGCAGCTGCCACCGCAATGAGCCATCGGGTTCCCTGCACGGCCTGATGCGCGTGCGCGGCTTCACGCAGGATGACGCCCACATCTTCTGTACCGAAGAGCAGGTGCGCGCCGAAGTGAACGAATGCATCCGCATGGTGTATGACGTGTACGGCACTTTCGGCTTCGACAAGATCGCCGTCAAGCTGTCCACTCGCCCGGAAAAACGCATCGGCACCGACGACATGTGGACCCGTGCGGAAGAAGACCTGGCCGCCGCGCTGACCGAGAACGGCATTCCGTTTGAATATCAGCCGGGTGAGGGCGCCTTCTACGGACCGAAAATTGAATTTACCCTGCATGATTGTTTGGATCGCGCATGGCAATGTGGTACCGTGCAGCTCGATTTCTTCTTGCCGGGCCGTTTGGGCGCTTCGTATGTTGGCGAAAACAACGATCGCGTCGTGCCGGTAATGATTCACCGCGCCATTTTGGGCTCCATGGAACGTTTCATCGGTATCCTGACCGAAGAATACGCCGGGTTCTACCCGACCTGGATCGCTCCGGTGCAGGTGGTGGTGATGAATATCACCGACAGCCAGTCTGATTACGTCCAGCAATTGACCAAAAAACTGCAGGATGCAGGCATTCGCGTGAAAGCGGACTTGAGAAATGAGAAGATTGGCTTTAAAATTCGCGAACATACTTTACGTCGAGTCCCTTACATGTTGGTGTGCGGCGACAAAGAGGTCGAAGCAGGCAAAGTTGCCGTTCGTACCCGCCGTGGCAAAGACCTGGGAAGCCTGGACGTAAACGAAGTCGTAGACAAGCTGCTGAAAGAGATTCGCAGCCGTAGTCTTCATCAACTGGAGGAATAAAGTATTAAAGGCGGAAAACGAGTTCAACCGGCGCGTCCTAATCGCATTAACAGAGAAATTCGCGCGCAAGAAGTTCGCCTAACCGGCGTCGATGGCGAGCAGATTGGTATTGTCAGTCTGAATGAAGCTCTTGAAAAAGCTGAGGAAGCGGGCGTTGATTTAGTAGAAATCAGCCCAAATGCCGAACCGCCAGTTTGCCGAATCATGGATTACGGCAAATTCCTCTACGAGAAGAGCAAGTCGACGAAAGAACAGAAGAAGAAGCAAAAAGTTATTCAGGTCAAGGAAATCAAATTCCGTCCTGGCACCGATGATGGCGACTATCAGGTCAAACTACGCAACCTGATTCGCTTTCTGGAAGATGGCGATAAAGCCAAAATCACCCTGCGTTTCCGCGGGCGTGAGATGGCGCACCAGCAGATCGGTATGGAAGTGCTTAACCGCGTCCGTAAAGACCTGTGTGAAGATATGGATCTGGCAGTGGTCGAATCCTTCCCTACGAAGATCGAAGGCCGCCAGATGATTATGGTGCTCGCTCCTAAGAAGAAACAGTAAGGCTTACAAGTAATGGAACCCGCGCGGCGCTTGCGCTGTGTGGGTTTTATTCGCCCAACTGATTCGTTGTTTAACAATGCGAAGTGGATTTAATTAAAATGCCAAAGATTAAAACTGTACGTGGTGCAGCCAAGCGCTTCAAAAAAACCGGCAGCGGTGGTTTTAAGCGTAAACATGCCAACCTGCGTCATATTCTGACCAAAAAAGCAACCAAGCGTAAACGTCACCTGCGTCCGAAAGGCATGGTGTCTAAAAACGATCTGGTCCTGGTTACCGCGTGCCTGCCGTACGCATAAGCCATTTTTTTTGAATTTAGAATAAGACTTTAGGAGAGAGCATATGGCTCGCGTAAAACGTGGTGTAATTGCACGCGCACGTCACAAGAAAATTATGAAGCAGGCGAAAGGCTACTACGGTGCCCGTTCGCGCGTATATCGTGTTGCCTTCCAGGCAGTAATCAAAGCAGGCCAGTATGCTTACCGTGACCGTCGTCAACGTAAGCGTCAGTTCCGTCAGCTGTGGATTGCACGTATCAACGCAGCTGCTCGTCAGAACGGTCTGTCTTACAGCAAGTTCATCAACGGCTTGAAAAAAGCGTCGATCGAAATTGACCGTAAGATCCTGGCTGACATCGCAGTCTTCGACAAAGTGGCCTTCGGCGCACTGGTTGAGAAAGCGAAAGCAGCTCTGGCGTAAGTCAGTAGTAGAAGAGGGAGCTTGCTCCCTCTTTTAATCTTTGTTTTCAGCGACAAATATTGACTTTCATTGTCCGCAGCTATATCACTGGTGGGCAATCATCGACAAGGTACCGCAATCATGCACGCAGCTATTTTTCGTTTCTTTTTTTACTTTAGCGCCTGATTTCAGGAGGCTTTGCGCGTAAGAAAAGAAACGAAAAGTAGCGCCTAAGCCTCCCTCGTGGAGGCTTTTTTGTTTTTGGCCATCGTCCCGCCTTGCAACGCGTTGCGGTGAGTATGGCTGGCGTTCAGCTCAGGTGAGCCGCCCGGCCGGCAACGCATTGAAAAGTCTTTGAAGATTGCTCAAAGGCGTGTTCGAATATAGATAACAATTACTTAGGGCCATCCCGGCCAGAGGAAGAGGAAAGCAATGCCACATCTCGCAGAGCTGGTTGCCAATGCCAAGGCAGCCGTAGAAGATGCCCAGGATGTTGCCGCGTTAGATTTGGTGCGCGTCGAATATTTTGGCAAGAAAGGTCATTTCACCTTGCAGATGCAGTCTCTGCGCGACGTCCCGGCGGAAGATCGTCCGGCGGCCGGCGCGGTGATCAACCAGGCCAAGCAGGAGGTGCAAGACGCCCTGAACGCGCGTAAGAACGCGCTGGAAAGCGCTGCGCTGAACGCGCGCCTGGCGGCTGAAACCATCGACGTCTCCCTGCCGGGCCGTCGCATGGAAAACGGCGGTCTGCATCCGGTGACCCGCACCATCGACCGTATCGAAACCTTCTTCGGCGAGCTGGGCTTCTCCGTTGCCACCGGCCCGGAGATTGAAGACGATTACCACAACTTCGACGCGCTGAACATTCCAGGGCATCACCCGGCGCGCGCCGACCACGATACTTTCTGGTTCGACGCCACGCGCCTGCTGCGCACCCAGACTTCCGGCGTGCAGATCCGCACCATGAAGAACCAGCAGCCGCCGATCCGCATCATTGCGCCGGGCCGCGTTTATCGTAACGACTACGATCAGACGCACACCCCGATGTTCCATCAGATGGAAGGGCTGATCGTCGATAAAGACATCAGTTTCACCAATCTGAAGGGCACGCTGCACGATTTCCTGAACAACTTCTTTGAAGAAGACCTGCAGGTTCGTTTCCGTCCGTCCTACTTCCCGTTCACCGAGCCGTCCGCTGAAGTGGACGTGATGGGCAAGAACGGCAAATGGCTGGAAGTGCTGGGCTGCGGCATGGTGCATCCGAACGTGCTGCGCAACGTGGGCATCGATCCGGAAGTTTACTCCGGCTTCGCCTTCGGTATGGGCATGGAGCGCCTGACGATGCTGCGTTACGGCGTCACCGACCTGCGCGCATTCTTCGAAAACGATCTGCGTTTCCTCAAACAGTTTAAGTAAGGCGGGAATATCACATGAAATTCAGTGAACTCTGGTTGCGCGAGTGGGTAAACCCGGCCATCAGCAGCGAAGCATTATCCGATCAAATCACCATGGCCGGCCTGGAAGTGGACGGCGTGGATCCGGTTGCCGGCGCGTTTAACGGCGTCGTCGTGGGCGAGGTGGTCGAGTGCGGTCAACACCCGAACGCCGACAAACTGCGCGTCACCAAGGTTAACGTAGGCGGCGATCGCCTGCTCGACATCGTCTGCGGCGCGCCAAACTGCCGTACCGGCCTGAAAGTGGCGGTCGCCACCGTGGGCGCGGTGCTGCCGGGCGACTTCAAAATCAAGGCCGCCAAGCTGCGCGGCGAGCCTTCGGAAGGCATGCTGTGCTCGTTCTCCGAGCTGGGCATTTCCGACGATCATGACGGCATCATCGAGCTGCCTCTGGATGCGCCGATCGGCACCGACATCCGTGACTACCTGAAACTGAACGACAACACCATCGAGATCAGCGTCACGCCGAACCGCGCCGACTGCCTGGGCATCATCGGCGTCGCGCGCGACGTGGGCGTACTTAACCAGGTTGCGCTGACCGAGCCGGACATGAGCCCGGTGGCCGCCACCATCGACGCCACGCTGCCGATCCGCGTTGACGCGCCGCAGGCGTGCCCACGCTATCTGGGGCGCGTGGTGAAAGGTATCGACGTCAAGGCGCCAAGCCCGCTGTGGATGCGTGAAAAACTGCGTCGTTGCGGCATCCGTTCTATCGATGCCGTGGTAGACGTCACCAACTATGTGCTGCTGGAGCTTGGCCAGCCGATGCACGCTTTCGATCTGAGCCGCATCGACGGCGGCATCGTGGTGCGCATGGCGGAAGAAGGGGAAACCCTGACGCTGCTGGACGGCAACGAAGCCAAACTGAGCGCCGACACCTTAGTGATCGCCGATCATCAAAAAGCGTTGGCGATGGGCGGCATCTTCGGCGGCGAGCATTCCGGCGTCAACGGGGAAACTCAGGACGTGCTGCTGGAGTGCGCCTTCTTCAGCCCGCTGTCGATCACCGGCCGCGCACGCCGTCACGGCCTGCACACCGATGCGTCTCACCGCTATGAGCGCGGCGTCGATCCGGCGTTGCAGTACAAAGCGATGGAGCGCGCCACGCGCCTGCTGCTCGACATCTGCGGCGGCCAGGCCGGCCCGGTTATCGACGTAACCCACGAAAACGAACTGCCGAAGCGCGCCACCATCACGCTGCGCCGCGAGAAGCTGGATCGTCTGATCGGCCATGTGGTGCCGAGCGAGCAGGTCAGCGACATTCTGCGCCGCCTGGGCTGCCAGGTGACCGAGCAGGGCGACAGCTGGCAAGCGGTCGCGCCGAGCTGGCGTTTCGATATGGAAATCGAAGAGGATCTGGTGGAAGAAGTGGCGCGCGTTTACGGCTACGACAACATCCCGGATGTGCCGGTGCGCGCCGATCTGGTGATGACCCAGCATCGCGAAGCCGATCTGACGCTCAAGCGCGTGAAGACCATGCTGGTCGATCACGGCTACCAGGAAGCGATCACCTACAGCTTCGTCGATCCGAAAGTGCAGGCGCTGCTGCACCCGAATGAAGACGCGCTGATCCTGCCGAGCCCGATTTCGGTCGAAATGTCGGCGATGCGCCTGTCGCTGTGGACCGGTTTGCTGTCCGCGGTGGTGTATAACCAGAACCGTCAGCAGACGCGTCTGCGCCTGTTCGAAAGCGGTCTGCGCTTTGTGCCTGATAGTGCGGCAGATCTGGGTATTCGTCAGGACGTCATGCTGGCAGGCGTGATCGCCGGCCATACGCACGATGAGCATTGGGATCTGGCACGCAAGCCCGTCGACTTCTATGATTTAAAAGGGGATCTGGAGTCTGTCCTCGAACTGACCGGTAAATTATCCGAAATTCAGTTCCGGGCGGAAGCCAATCCGGCCCTGCATCCAGGGCAGAGTGCGGCGATTTATTTGCACGGCGAACGCGTAGGTTTCATCGGTGTGATTCACCCGGAACTTGAACGTAAACTGGATCTTAACGGCCGCACCGTGGTGTTTGAACTGGAGTGGAACAAGCTTGCGAGCCGCGCCGTGCCTCAGGCGCGGGAGATTTCGCGCTTCCCGGCAAACCGCCGTGATATCGCCGTTGTGGTGGCTGAAAACGTCCCCGCAGAAGATATTTTGGCCGAGTGTAAGAAAGTTGGCGCAAATCAGGTAGTTGGCGTAAACTTGTTTGACGTGTACCGTGGCAAGGGCGTGGCAGAAGGTGACAAGAGCCTGGCTATCAGTCTGGTATTGCAGGATACCGCTCGTACACTGGAAGAAGAGGAGATAGCCGCTACCGTTGCAAAATGCGTAGAGGCTCTAAAACAGCGATTCCAAGCATCCTTGAGGGATTGAACCTATGGCGCTTACTAAAGCTGAAATGTCAGAACACCTGTTTGAGAAGCTTGGGCTTAGCAAACGGGACGCCAAAGACCTGGTGGAACTGTTCTTTGAAGAGGTCCGTCGGGCCCTTGAGAATGGCGAACAGGTAAAACTGTCGGGTTTTGGCAACTTTGATCTGCGTGACAAGAACCAACGTCCGGGGCGTAACCCGAAGACCGGCGAAGACATTCCGATTACGGCGCGCCGCGTGGTGACCTTCCGTCCGGGGCAGAAGCTGAAAAGCCGGGTAGAAAACGCCAGCCCGAAAGGGTGAGTGACGTGTGATATCAAAAAAGGCCGCTTGCGCGGCCTTTTTCTTTTTGAGGATAAAATTCAGTTTATTCCTAATGGGCAATGTAAGAATTAAAATCCTGCGTTCAAACGCTACGGCGGAAGTTTATTTAAGCTCGATTTCGGAATATTCTTAAATCTTATTTGGTGAGTGGCATTGTTTTCGCTTCAATAACGGCCGTGATAATGGCCAGGGCCATCGCCACGGTGGCCGCCGCCCCAGTGCGGGCCCCAGCAGCAGGCGCTGAGGCTTGCTGTCAGGGCCACAACGGCCAGCAGGCTGCCTATACGTTTAATCATCTTATTCTCCTCCGATGGAAATTCGCTTAATTATAATTGCCACGCCGCTTGAGAGCCGTCAGTTATTCGTTAAGCCTTGTCAGCGGTTATGATAATTAAAGGCGAGGGCAAACAGTGTAGGGATTGTGTAAGGCCGTCGAAAACAATCTGAAAATAGGCATCGGTGAGATAGTGGTTAAATAAACGCGCTGATATAACCACTGCAGCAAGAAAAATAGAGTGAGAAGGCAAAATGAAAAAGATCCTGTTGCTGGTGTGTTTCCCGCTGTTGCTGCCGCTGGCGGCGCAGGCCGATGTCTCTGTCGATATCAATGTGCCGGGCGTTTCTCTGCATCTGGGGGATCAGGACCGTCGCGGCTACTACTGGGATGGTTACGACTGGCGTCCACCGCAGTGGTGGCATGCGCATCAGGGCCGCGGTCTGGGTGAGCGCAATGCGTGCGGCATGTACTGGGACGGCGGCCGCTGGCAGCCATCGCCGCCGCGTGGCTATGATCACCGTGAGCCGGCACGCAGCGGCAATCCGTTCCGCGGCGATCGCGATAATCGCGACCACGAGCGCAATCATGACGATCGCGGTGCCTCCGACCGCCGCGATGACGGCCGCGGCCAGCCTTATCCACCGGGCAACGCCGGCCCGCATCGTTAACCCTGAGTTTATCGGCGGCTGGTTTTGCCATCATCGTTGCGATGACGGGCAAGGCCAGCCGCTGCTTTCCTGCGCCATCATCCACGCAAGGCTTCCCCTTGCGGCGTTAACCCCCTAATATTCGACTCAAACGTCAATTATCCGGCCACGACAGCGGCCGGCAGGGAACCGCCGCGCCATGCCAACCAGCCGTACCTTCACCTTATTGTTGCAACATCAACGCTACCGCGATAAACGCCAGATCGGTCTGTTGGCGCTGTGCGTGGCGGTGGCGTTGCTGTTCAGCCTTTGCGCCGGCGACCAATGGATATGGCCGTCAGAGTGGTTCAGCGATCGGGCGCAACTGTTCGTCTGGCAACTGCGTTTGCCGCGCGCGCTGGCGGTGATGCTGGTCGGTGCCGCCCTGGCGGTGGCGGGCGCGGTAATGCAGGCGCTGTTTGAAAACCCGCTGGCGGAGCCCGGTCTGCTGGGCGTCGCTAACGGCGCCGGCGTAGCGCTGGTGCTGACGGTGTTGTTGGGGCAGGGGTTGTTGCCGGTGGCGCTGATGAGCGCCGCCGCGATAGCCGGTGCGCTGGCGATGACCTTCCTGTTGCTGGGCTTCGCTCGCCGCCGACGTCTGACCAATGCGCGGCTGTTGCTGGTCGGCGTAGCGCTGGGCATCGTGTGCAGCGCGCTGATGACCTGGGCGGTCTATTTCAGCACCAGCCTCGATCTGCGGCAGCTGATGTACTGGATGATGGGCGGTTTCGGCGGGGTCGACTGGCGCCAAAAGTGGCTGGTGCTGGCGCTGCTGCCGGTGCTGCTGTGGTTGTGTGGCCAGGGCAAAGCGCTCAACCTGATGGCGCTGGGCGAGGTACAGGCGCGGCAACTAGGGCTGTCGCTGCATCTGTGGCGTAACCTGCTGGTGCTGGCGATCGGCTGGCTGGTCGGCGTCAGCGTGGCGCTCGCCGGGGTGATTGGCTTCGTTGGGCTGGTGATCCCGCATATCTTGCGGCTTATCGGCCTGACCGACCAACGCTATCTGTTGCCGGCCTGCGCGCTGGCCGGGGCCGGGGTGTTGCTGGTGGCCGATGTGGTTGCCCGCATTGCGCTGCTGGCGGCCGAGCTGCCGATCGGCGTGGTGACCGCCACGCTGGGGGCGCCGCTATTTATCTGGTTACTGACCCGGGCAAAAGGCGTAAGGTAGTTCTCTTCATTCACCTGCCATTAAAAAACCAAAGGATGACAACCGATGAGCAAGCCAATCGACAACCTGCCGTTACAAACCATTGAAAATCAGCCGACCACGCTGGGCGCCTACCAGGGTAAGGTGCTGCTGGTGGTCAACGTAGCCTCGGAATGCGGGCTGACCAAACAGTACGAAGGGCTGGAAGCGCTGTACGAAGCCTACCGCGATCAAGGGCTGGAAGTCCTCGGGTTCCCGTCCAATGAATTCCTGGGCCAGGAGCCGGGCAGCAACGAAGAGATCCTGGCGTTTTGCCGTGGCACCTTCGGCGTGCAATTCCCGATGTTCGCCAAGATTGAGGTGAACGGCGAACGCCGTCATCCGCTGTACCAGGCGCTGATTGCCTCACAGCCGGAGGCTGTCGCACCGCAGGGCAGCGAGTTTCTGACGCGGATGACCAGCAAAGGGCGTGCGCCGAAGCACACCGGCGATATTCTGTGGAACTTCGAGAAATTCCTGATCGCGCGCGACGGCACGGTGATCCAGCGCTTCTCGCCTGACACTACGCCGGAAGATCCGGCGCTGGTGGCGGCGGTGAAACAAGCGCTGGCAGGATAAGACAGATGCTGCAACTCGTTGAGGTTGGGGTGGCGGGGCGCCTGGCGCCTTTTTCGGCACAGATTGACGGCGGGTTGCAGGTTCACCTGATCGGCCCCAATGGCGCAGGGAAGAGCACCCTGTTGGCGCGGGTGGCGGGCATGCTGCCGGGGCTGGGCGAAGTCTGCCTGGACGGACGCGCGTTGGCCGATTATCCGGGGAGCGAGCTGGCGCGCCGACGCGGTTATCTCAGCCAGCAACAGCCGCCGGTGTCGTTGATGCCGGTGTTTCAGTATTTGGCGTTGCACCGGCCTGCCGGCGCGGCGCAAACCGAGGTGGAGCACGCCATTCTCTATCTATGCCAGCGGTTGAAGCTGGTGGATAAGCTGTCACGCACGTTGACGCAGCTTTCCGGTGGCGAATGGCAGCGGGTGCGGCTGGCGGCGGTGTTGCTGCAGGTGTGGCCCAGCGTCAATCCGCACAGCCGGTTGTTGTTGCTGGATGAACCGACCAATAGCCTGGATGTGGCGCAAAAGGTCGCGCTGGATCGCCTGCTGCGCGAATTCTGCCAAAGTGGGCGCAGCGCGCTGGTGTGCGCGCACGATCTGAATCATACCCTGCAGCAGGCCGATCGGGTTTGGTTGCTGCACGCTGGGCAGCTGGTCGCGCAGGGCATCACCCGTGAGGTGATGGCGCCCGACCTGTTGTCGCAGATCTATGAAGTGGATTTTCACCTGCAATGGGTGGGGAACCAGCGTTGGATCATGACGCGCACGGCTTAATTCGTCCCGGCAGCATAAATGTAAACGAAAACTAAACGTAGTGAATATAAATAGCCGGGTAATCATCGGCTATTATTGTTCCACCGCTCATTTTATCGTGGGTTTTATTGAAAAACGTCAATGACGTGCTAGGCTTGATTCGGAAAAAATAAAATAAGTAAATAATTATTAATATATATAATAAATTGATTTTCATAGTAAATTTAAATTAATGATGACGGCGCCTACCTATCAGTTCTCCCACTGATGACACGTCTCGTCTTAAGGTTTAGTTAAGCTTGCGGCCTTACATTGTCAGTTAATCCACGGAAACGATTCTTCTCTGGCGTTTAATATTCGTTAAACGAAAGGGATTTACAGTGTCATCAAAAGCAGCTCGATACGTTTGGGGTTAACTATGGATCAATTTTTGCCTTTCTCTCGTCCGGCCATCGGCGATGAAGAAATCGCCGCGGTAGAGAAAGTATTGCGTTCCGGTTGGATCACCACCGGGCCGCAAAACCAGCAACTGGAAAGCGACTTCTGCTCCACTTTCGGCTGTAAGCACGCCATCGCCGTCAGTTCCGCCACGGCGGGCATGCACATCACGCTGATGGCGCTGGGCATCGGCGCTGGCGACGAAGTCATCACCCCTTCGCAAACCTGGGTCTCCACCCTCAACATGATCGAGCTGCTGGGCGCCACGCCGGTGATGATCGACGTTGACCGTGATACGTTGATGGTCAGCGCCGCCGATGTCGAGGCTGCCATCACCCCGAATACCAAAGCGATTGTTCCGGTGCATTATGCCGGTGCTCCCCTGCAAATGGATGCGCTGCGCGCCGTAGCCGCACGCCATCGCTTGCCGCTGATCGAAGACGCCGCCCACGCGGTCGGC
The DNA here is from genome assembly GCF_029962605.1 of Serratia sarumanii. Taxonomy (NCBI): domain Bacteria; kingdom Pseudomonadati; phylum Pseudomonadota; class Gammaproteobacteria; order Enterobacterales; family Yersiniaceae; genus Serratia; species Serratia sarumanii. Next base: position 2,167,621 of record NZ_CP124750.1, read on the forward strand.
ACGCGCTACAACGGCGAATGGGTCGGCGCACGCGGCACGGCGATTTTCTCTTTCCACGCGATTAAAAACGTGACCTGCGCCGAAGGCGGCCTGATCGCCACCGACGACGATGCGCTGGCGGATCGCCTGCGTTGCCTGAAGTTCCACGGTCTGGCCGTCGATGCCTTCGATCGCCAGCAGCTTGGCCGCAAACCGCAGGCCGAAGTGGTGGAGCCGGGTTACAAATACAACCTGTCCGACATTCATGCGGCGATCGCCGTGGTGCAACTGTCGCGCTTTGCTGAGCTGAACGCGCGCCGTAAGGCGCTGGCACAGCGCTACCTGAGCGCGCTGGAAGGCTCGCCGTTCCAACCGTTGGGCGTGCCGGATTATCCGCATGACCACGCCTGGCACCTGTTTATGGTCCGCGTCGATCCCGCGCGTTGCGGCATCGATCGCGACCAACTGATGGAGCGCCTGAAAGAGGTTGGCGTCGGCACCGGGCTGCATTTCCGCGCCGCGCATACTCAGAAATTCTACCGTGAGCGTTATCCGCAGCTTTCTTTGCCGAATACCGAATGGAACTCGGCGCGGCTGTGCACCTTACCGCTATTCCCTGATATGACCGACGCCGACGTGGATCGCGTGGTCAATGCCTTGTCTTCTGTTGTGGAGTCTTTACGTGCCTCGCGTTGAACCGATTAAAAAAGTATCGGTAGTCATCCCGGTATACAACGAGCAGGAAAGCCTGCCGGCGTTGCTGGAGCGGACTACTGCCGCCTGTAAGCAGTTATCTCAACCTTATGAAATCATCCTCGTCGACGATGGCAGCAGCGACAACTCCGCTGACATGCTGACTGCGGCGGCGGAAAAGCCGGATAGCCACGTGATCGCCGTCTTGCTGAACCGCAACTATGGCCAGCACTCGGCCATTATGGCCGGTTTCAATCAGGTGACCGGCGATCTGGTGATTACGCTGGACGCCGATCTGCAGAACCCGCCGGAGGAGATCCCACGGCTGGTCAGCGTGGCGGAAGAGGGCTATGACGTGGTGGGCACCGTGCGCGCCAACCGTCAGGACTCCTGGTTCCGCAAAAGCGCCTCGCGCGTGATCAACATGATGATTCAACGCGCCACCGGCAAGTCGATGGGGGACTACGGCTGCATGCTGCGCGCCTACCGTCGTCATATCGTTGAGGCGATGCTGCACTGCCATGAGCGCAGCACCTTTATCCCGATCCTGGCGAATACCTTCGCCCGCCGCACGACCGAGATCGACGTGCGTCACGCCGAACGCGAGTTTGGCGACTCCAAGTACAGCCTGATGAAGCTGATCAACCTGATGTATGACTTGATCACCTGCCTGACCACCACGCCGCTGCGTTTGCTCAGCGTGGTCGGCAGCATCGTGGCGCTGTCCGGGTTTGTGCTGGCGCTGGTGCTGATAGCGCTGCGTCTGCTGCTCGGCCCTGAATGGGCCGCCGGCGGCGTGTTCACCCTTTTCGCCGTCCTGTTCACCTTTATCGGCGCCCAGTTTGTCGGCATGGGGCTACTGGGTGAATACATCGGCCGCATCTATACCGACGTGCGCGCGCGTCCTCGCTATTTTGTTCAGAAAGTGGTCGGTGCACAGCAGGGCCACAATACTCAGGAAGAAGAATGATGAAAGCTATTGTATTTGCTTACCATGATATTGGCTGCGCCGGTCTGAAAGCGCTGACTGAGGCGGGTTATGACGTGCAGGCCGTGTTCACGCACACCGACGACCCTGGCGAGAACAACTTCTTCTCCTCCGTGGCCCGTTTGGGCGCCGAATTGGATCTGCCGGTCTATGCGCCAGAGGACGTAAACCACCCGCTGTGGGTTGACCGCATTCGCGCACTGCAGCCGGACGTGATCTTCTCGTTCTATTACCGCCACATGCTGAGCGACGAGATCCTGTCGCTGGCACCGCAGGGCGGTTTCAATCTGCACGGTTCGCTGCTGCCACGTTACCGTGGCCGTGCGCCGGTGAACTGGGCGCTGGTGAACGGCGAAACCGAAACCGGCGCCACGCTGCACAAGATGGTGAAACGCCCGGACGCCGGGGACATCGTCGGGCAGCAAAAAGTGGCCATCGCCGACGGCGATACCGCGCTGACGCTGCACAAAAAAGTGCTGGAAGCCGCGCAGATCGTGTTGAAAGAGCAACTGCCGAAGCTGAAGAACGGCACCGCCACCTTCACCAGGCAGGATGAGTCCCAGGCCAGCTACTTCGGCCGCCGCAGCGCGGCGGACGGCGAGATCCTGTGGCACAAATCCGCCAAAGAGATCAACAACCTGGTGCGCGCCGTCACCGAGCCGTACCCGGGGGCGTTCAGCTACCTCGGCCAGCGCCAGCTGATCGTCTGGCGCTCTCGCGTGCTGGATACCCAACACGATAAGCAGCCGGGCACCGTGCTGAGCACCTCGCCGCTGGTCATCGCCTGTGGCGAAGGCGCGCTGGAGATCGTCGCCGGTCAAAACGACAGCGGTCTGTACGTGCAGGGCAGCCGCCTGGCGCAGGAAATGGGCATCGTCACCGACGTGCGTCTGGCCGCCAAGCCGAACGCCGCGATGAAACGCCGCACCCGCGTACTGATCCTCGGGGTCAACGGCTTCATCGGCAACCACCTGACCGAGCGCCTGCTGCGCGACGATCGCTACGACATCTATGGTCTGGATATCGGCTCTGACGCCATCAGCCGCTTCCTCGACAACCCGCGCTTCCACTTCGTGGAAGGCGACATCAGCATCCACTCCGAGTGGATCGAGTATCACATCAAGAAATGCGACGTGGTGCTACCGCTGGTGGCGATCGCGACGCCGATCGAATACACCCGTAACCCGCTGCGCGTGTTCGAGCTGGACTTCGAAGAGAACCTGAAGATTGTTCGCGACTGCGTGAAATACAACAAGCGCATCATCTTCCCGTCCACTTCCGAAGTGTACGGCATGTGCGACGACAAAGAGTTCGACGAAGACCATTCGCGCCTGATCGTGGGGCCGATCAACAAGCAGCGCTGGATCTATTCGGTCTCCAAACAGCTGCTGGATCGGGTGATCTGGGCTTACGGCGCCAAAGAAGGCCTGAAGTTCACGCTGTTCCGTCCGTTCAACTGGATGGGGCCGCGCCTGGATAACCTGGACGCGGCGCGTATCGGCTCTTCCCGCGCCATCACCCAGCTGATCCTCAACCTGGTGGAAGGTTCGCCGATCAAACTGATGGACGGCGGCGCGCAGAAACGTTGCTTCACCGACATCAACGACGGCATCGAAGCGCTGTTCCGCATCATCGAGAACCGCGACGGCCTGTGTGACGGCCAGATCGTCAACATCGGCAACCCGACCAACGAAGCGAGCATTCGCGAGCTGGCGGAAATGCTGCTGGAAAGCTTCAACAACCACCCGTTGCGCGACCGCTTCCCGCCGTTTGCCGGCTTCAAGGACGTGGAGAGCAGCAGCTACTACGGTAAAGGTTACCAGGACGTCGAGCACCGCACGCCGAGCATCAAAAATGCTCACCGCCTGCTGGGCTGGCAGCCGACCATCGAGATGAAGCAAACCATCGCCGATACGCTGGACTACTTCCTGCGCACTACCGTTCAGGAAGGGAACGGTGCATGAAGAAAGTCGGTCTGCGGGTTGATGTAGATACCTTCAGCGGCACCCGTGAAGGGGTGCCGCAGTTGCTGGATCTGTTCGAAAAGTACGACATTCAGGCCAGCTTCTTCTTCAGCGTGGGACCGGACAACATGGGGCGCCATCTTTGGCGCCTTTTGCGTCCGAAATTTTTGTGGAAAATGCTGCGTTCGAACGCCGCCTCGCTGTACGGTCTGGACATTCTGCTGGCCGGCACCGCCTGGCCGGGGCGCAACATTTCACGCGCGCTGGGGCCGCTGATGAAGCGCACCGCCGAAGCCGGCCATGAGGTCGGGCTGCACGCCTGGGATCACCAGGGGTGGCAGGCCAGGGTCGGCAAGTGGAGCGAGGCGCAGCTGACCGAACAGGTACAGCTGGGCGTCGACGCCCTGAGCGCCAGCACCGGCCAGCCGGTGAAATGCTCCGCCGTGGCGGGTTGGCGCGCCGATACGCGCGTGCTGGAGGTCAAACAACGCTTCGGCTTCCATTACAACAGCGATTGCCGCGGCACCCATCCGTTCCGTCCGGTGCTGAGCGACGGGCGCCACGGTACGGTGCAGATCCCGGTGACGCTGCCGACCTTCGATGAAGTGATTGGCAGCGAAGTCAGCATGGCCGACTTCAACGACTATATTCTGCGCGCCATCGAGAACGATCGCGGCGTGCCGGTGTACACCATTCACACCGAAGTGGAAGGCATGTCGCAGGCGGCGATGTTCGAACAGTTATTGCAACGCGCACAGCGGCAGGGCATCGAATTCTGTCCGCTGAGCGCGCTGTTACCGCAAGATTTGGCGTCACTGCCGTTGGGCCGCATCAAGCGCGCTCCTTTCCCCGGCCGCGAAGGTTGGCTGGGCTGTCAAACCGATGTGAAGGACGTTACATGAAGGCGCTAAAAGGATCCTGGGCCATTGTGCTGGCCGTTTTTTTTGCTCTGGTTTACCTGATCCCGCTTAACGGCCGCCTGCTGTGGCAGCCGGATGAGACGCGTTATGCCGAGATCAGCCGTGAAATGCTGCAGCGCGGCGATTGGGTCGTGCCGCACCTGCTGGGGTTGCGCTATTTCGAAAAGCCGGTGGCGGGTTACTGGTTCAATAACATCAGCCAGTGGCTGTTTGGCGAAAACAACTTTGCGGTGCGTTTCGGCTCGGTGTTCAGCACCGGCATGACCGCGCTGCTGGTGTTCGCGCTGGCGATGCTGATGTGGCGCAATGCGCGCCGCGCCAGCCTGGCGGCGCTGATGTTCCTGTCGATGGTGCTGGTGTTCAGCATCGGCACCTACAGCGTGCTGGATCCGATGATCTCGCTGTGGCTGGCGGCGGCGATGGTCAGTTATTACCTGACGCTGAAAGCCACCTCGGTCAAAGGCAAGCTGGGCGCTTACGCGTTGCTGGGCCTGGCCTGCGGCATGGGCTTTATGACCAAGGGCTTCCTGGCGCTGGCGGTGCCGGTGATCGCGGTGATCCCGATCGTCATTCAGCAACGCCGCATCAAGGATCTGCTGTGCTATGGCCCGGTGGCGATCGTGACCGCTACGCTGCTCAGCCTGCCGTGGGCGCTGGCGATCGCGCAACGCGAACCCGATTTCTGGAATTACTTCTTCTGGGTCGAGCATATTCAGCGTTTCGCCGAAGATAACGCCCAGCACAAGGCGCCGTTCTGGTATTACCTGCCGGTCCTGCTGGCGGCGGTGCTGCCGTGGCTGGCGCTGCTGCCTGGCGCGCTGCTCAAGGGTTGGCGCGAGCGCGTACAGCGTCCGGAGCTGTTCTTCCTGCTGAGCTGGGCGCTGATGCCGCTGATCTTCTTCAGCATCGCCAAAGGCAAGCTGCCGACCTACATTCTGCCGTGCATGGCTCCGCTGGCGCTGCTGATGACCGCCTATGCGGAAGACTACGCCGCCACGCTGCGCGCCAGGCTGTTCAAGGCCAACGCCTGGCTGAACGGCCTGTTCGGCCTGATCGGCATCGTGGCGCTGGTGGTGTTGAGCTCCGGTCTGCTGCCGAAGGCACATCTGTTTACTCCGCAGGAGTGGCCGAAACTGGTGCTCGGCCTGATCGCCTTCGGCGGCTGGCTGCTGTTCGCGCTGGTTTCCGTACGCGACAACGGCCGCCAATGGCGCTGGGCGGCGGCTTGCCCGGTGCTGCTGTGCCTGGTGATCGGTTACGCCATCCCGCAACAGGTGACCGATTCCAAACTGCCGCAAAACTTTGCCCGCGCCACGATGGCCGAACTGAGCGACAGCCGCTATGTGTTGAGCGACAGCGTCGGGCTGGCGGCCGGCCTGGCCTGGGAGCTGAAGCGCAGCGACGTGCTGATGTACAGCCAGAAAGGCGAGGTGGCCTATGGTCTGGAGTACCCGGATGCCAAGGGGCACCTGATCAGCGATGCCGACTTCCCGCAGTGGCTGGCGCAGGCGCGCAAGCAGGGGAACGTGTCGCTGGTGCTGCAGCTGTCCCGTGGCGAAGCGCTGCCGCAGGAACTGCCCGCCGCAGACAAGGTGGATCGCATGAACCGCCTGGTGCTGATGTGGTATAAACAGCAACCATGATGGGTTTTCTGTTGGTGATTGTGGTCAGCCTGCTCACCTGTGGTGGGCAGCTGTGCCAGAAACAGGCGGCGCACTGTTGGGAACGGGCGGACGAGGCGCGGCTGAAGCTGACACTGCGCTGGTTGGCGCTGGCGGTGCTGCTGCTGGGGCTGGGCATGGCGGTGTGGCTCAATGTGCTGCAACGCCTGCCGCTCAGCCTGGCTTACCCGATGCTCAGCCTGAACTTTGTGATGGTGACGCTGGCGGCGCGCTGGCTGTTTCATGAGCCGACGACCGCCCGCCACTGGTGCGGCGTAGCGTCGATTATGTTGGGGATCCTGCTGATGAGCGTGCATTCATGAGGGGCTATGCCTGGGGCGCCGCCAGCGTGTTGCTGGTGACGTTGGCGCAGTTGCTGATGAAGTGGGGCATGGTGCAAATCCCGCTGATGTCGTTCGCCGACGTCTCGTTGGCGCTGATCGGCGGCTACTGGCTGCCGCTGTTGGCGGTGGGCGGCGGCATCTGCGGTTATGCGCTGTCGATGCTGTGTTGGTTCTTTGCGCTGCGCCACCTGCCGTTAAACCGCGCTTATCCTCTGTTGAGCGTCAGTTATGCGCTGGTCTATCTGGCGGCGGTGATCCTGCCGTGGTTCAACGAGTCCGCTACGCTGCTGAAAACGCTGGGCACGCTGTTTATTCTGTTCGGCGTCTGGCTGATTAACAGCAAGTCCGAGACAAAATCGCAGGAATAGGGCCAAAACCGGCGATCCTGTCATTATCTCCCTTATGGCGCTTGCCTTTTTCCCCGTGCGGGAGATAAATTAACGCCAAATAGCGCTCTCCTTACGTGGTGCCGGCTTTGCCTCGCAGGCGGTGTGGTGGTGTACCGGATGGCATAATGCGGCAACGTGTTCAATGAAGGGATATTATGCGGATGCGTGTGTGGTTTTTATTAGCCAGTTTGATCCTCGCCGGGTGCAGCAGCCATGCGCCGCCGCCCAGCGGCCGCCTGGCGGACTCTATCGTGGTGGTGGCCCAGCTCAATGAGCAGCTGCGCCAGTGGTACGGCACGCCATACCGTTACGGCGGCCTGGATCGGGGCGGGGTAGATTGTTCCGGCTTTGTTTACCGCACGTTCCGCGATCGTTTTGACATGCAACTGCCGCGTTCGACCGAAGAACAGACCTCGCTGGGCACCAAGGTCTCACGCGATGAGCTGATGCCGGGCGATCTGGTGTTTTTCAAAACCGGCGGCGGTGAGAACGGCCTGCACGTCGGCATTTACGATACCAACGACCAATTTATCCACGCGTCGACCAGCCGCGGGGTGATCCGCTCCTCGCTCGATAACGTCTACTGGAAGCGGGTGTACTGGCAGGCGCGACGCATTTAGCCTTAACCCATTGATTTGGTGTATCATGGCGGCATCTCATGTTTTGGACGGTGCCTGCCATGAACAGCCTGCGTTTACTGATCTCCGACTCCTACGATCCCTGGTTCAACCTGGCGGTGGAAGAGTGCATCTTCCGCGAAATGACCACGCAAAAAATTCTCTTCCTGTGGCGCAATGCCGAAACGGTGGTGATTGGCCAGTCGCAGAACCCCTGGAAAGAGTGCAACACCCGGCGCATGGAGCAGGACGGCATTCGGCTGGCGCGGCGCAGCAGCGGCGGCGGGGCGGTATTTCACGACCTGGGCAACACCTGTTTCACCTTTATGGCCGGCAAGCCGGGCTACGACAAGAGCGTCTCGACCGACATCATTCTGCAAGCGCTGCGGCAGCTGGGCGTCGCGGCTGGCGCGTCGGGGCGCAACGATCTGGTGATGGAAACCGCCGATGGGCCGCGTAAAATATCCGGCTCGGCCTATCGAGAAACCCAGGATCGCGGTTTCCATCACGGCACGCTGCTGCTGAACGCCGACCTGGAACGGCTGGCGAACTACCTCAATCCGGATCCCAAAAAGCTGCAGGCCAAGGGCATCACCTCGGTGCGTTCACGCGTCGCCAATTTGGCGGAGTTTTTGCCGGGTATCAGCCATGAGCAGGTATGCGACGCCATCGTGCAGGCTTTCTTCGCCCACTATGGCGAAACGGCCGAGCCGGAGATCATTTCGCCGGACGTGTTCCCCGATCTGCCCGATTTTGCCGCGCAGTTCGCCAAACAAAGCAGCTGGGAATGGAATTTCGGCAAGGCGCCGGCGTTCAGCCACTTGCTTAACGAGCGCTTTGTCTGGGGCGGCGTAGACCTGTTCTTCGATGTGGAGAAGGGGGCTATCGTTCGCGCGCAGGCGTTCACCGACAGCCTTAATCCCGCCCCGCTGCAGCGGCTGGCGGATATGCTGGTGGGCTGCCCGTATCGAAGCGAGCCCGTTGCCGCCTGCTGTGATCGACTGATGGCGGACTATCCTCAGCAGGCGGCCGAATTAGCCGAACTGCGACAATGGCTGAGTGAAACGATCCGTTAGCGGAGGCCTGGTGATGAAGGGATGAGCGTGCTCATCCCTTTTTTTATCGCTGAAATCGACGTTTTGCACGGCGGTAGCGCAGATTTTCTGAAAATCAAGGTGGGCATTTTTTTGCGTTTTCAATGCCGAGAATAACGGGCGGAATTGATGCGTTATTAAATTTAATCAGTCATCGTTAACGACAGGAAAAATCGGCGTTAAGGCGGGAAGATTATTTTACTTTATTTAAGATTTTTCTTAAATAAAACAAAGGAGATAAGTCAAATTTGGCCGTCAATCCATTCTACTTAAGCCAAATACCTTTTCACATAACGCGTTTGGCGGGCGCCATGGCATAAGTTCGGCTGCTTTTCTTTGCGCCTTTCACGATTGTCGTATAGCTTTAATCTATCAATTAAATGATATTTCATGGGTATTTACATTGATATTTCCGATTAATCCCAGAGGGATTGATCGATAAAATATATTGATATACGATGATACGCTAGCCATTCATCCTGTGGCATTAAAATGAACATCCAACTCGAAGCTGACTTTATTAGTAGCTATGTTTTTCAACCTGTTTACTCAATGGAGGGCGGGCTGTTGGCGGTGGAAATGTTGAGCCGATTCAACAGTCTCGACGGTGATTTAGCCATGCCGGCCGAAATTGGGATTAATTTATTGGCGCCTGAACAAAGGATTGAGTTATTTAATGAGCAACTGAAACTTGCGGAGCAACATGCGGCTTGGTTTACCGGTAACAACGTGCAGTTGACCATCAATATCGAAGAAACCATCGTTGAGCTTATTCTTTCCGATTCGGCGTTGTGCCAACGGATCGGGCAATATCCTTTTATTGCATTTGAAGTGAGTGAGAGTTTTCCGAATCTTTCGGCCGGGAAGAACAACCCGAGCGTGCGGCGATTAAGCGAAATGTTTACGCTGTGGCTCGATGATTTCGGTTCCGGTAAAGCCACGCTGACCGCGTTGTACGATGGTTTGTTTGACTACGTAAAGATAGACAAGCGTTTTTACTGGCAGCTGTTTACCCATCAGGGATATGACGTGGTCATCGACTCGTTGTTAAAGAATATCAACCTGTTATGTAAAGGCGTGATCGTCGGAGGAATAGAGAAAAAAGAGTATTTTAATAAACTCAGGTACGCCGGTGTTTTAGGTCTGCAAGGTTTTTTATGGCCCAGCGTTGGTGTGGATAATCTGCAAGCTTTGCTGGCGACGCCCAGCGAGTTCAATAATTAAGAAGTGATATAAAAAATTACACACAATGAGGTAAATCATGCGCGGAGTGAGGTTACCGTGATTCCGCTACCGTTATTGATCCTCGCTGTTGGGCTGATAACACCGTTTATCAGCCGGCATTAAACCCGCGCTTCCTCAGCCAGGCGGAACGCCAAACTCCCCGCATCCGTCCTGACGACAGGCGGATGCGTTCTCCCTGCATTCCTTCGGTGTTAATCCGCTCGTTCAGGCTCTACACTACGCTGAAACGGAGGGCCTATGCCGCAGTTCGATAACGCTTACTACCAACAGTTACCCGGCTTCTACACCGCTCTGAACCCGACGCCGCTCAAGGATGCGCGCCTGCTGTACCACAGCGAGCCGCTGGCGCGCGAGCTGGGGCTGGATGAAAGCTGGTTTACTCAGGATAAAACCCCGATTTGGGCGGGAGAAACGCTGCTGCCGGGCATGCAGCCGCTGGCGCAGGTGTACAGTGGCCACCAGTTCGGCGTGTGGGCAGGGCAGTTGGGTGATGGCCGCGGCATTTTGCTTGGCGAACAGGTTCTGGCGGACGGCAGCCACCGCGACTGGCACCTGAAGGGCGCCGGGCTGACGCCGTATTCGCGCATGGGGGACGGCCGCGCGGTGCTGCGTTCGGTTATCCGCGAGTTTCTGGCCTCTGAGGCGCTGCACCATTTGGGGATCCCCACCACCCGAGCGTTGACCATCGTCACCAGCAGGCAGCCGGTGTTCCGCGAGCAGCCGGAACGCGGTGCCATGCTGATGCGGGTGGCGGAAAGCCACGTGCGCTTCGGCCACTTCGAACACTTTTACTACCGTAACCAGCCGGAGCAGGTGCGGCAGCTGGCGGATTTCGTCATCGCCCGTCACTGGCCGCAGCTGCAGGATCAGGCCGAGCGCTACCTGTTGTGGTTTACCGACGTGGTCGAACGCACGGCGCGCCTGATCGCCCATTGGCAAACCGTCGGTTTCGCGCACGGCGTGATGAACACCGACAACATGTCGATTCTCGGTATCACCATCGATTACGGCCCTTACGGTTTCCTTGACGACTACCAGCCCGGCTATATCTGCAACCATTCCGATCACCAGGGGCGTTACGCCTTCGACAATCAGCCGGCGGTGGCGTTGTGGAACCTGCATCGTCTGGCGCAGACCCTATCGGGGCTGATGACCACCGAACAGCTGCAGCAGGCGCTGGCGGCGTATGAGCCGGCGCTGATGCGCGCCTACGGCGAACAGATGCGCGCCAAACTCGGCTTCTTCACGCCGACGGCGCAGGACAACGACGTGCTCACCGGTCTGCTGGGCCTGATGGCGCAGGAAGGGCGGGACTATACCCGCACGTTCCGCCTGTTGAGCGAGACCGAACAGCAGCAGGCGCAGTCGCCGCTGCGCGACGAGTTTATCGATCGCGCGGCGTTCGACGCCTGGTATCAGCAGTATCGTCAGCGTTTGCAACAGGAGCAGGTGAGCGATGCGGAGCGGCAACGGGCGATGAAGGCGGTGAATCCGCGGCTGATCCTGCGCAACTATCTGGCGCAGCAGGCGATTGAGGACGCGGAGAACGACGATGTGGGCCGTTTGCAGCGATTGCATCAGGCCCTGCTGCGGCCGTTCGACGATGTGCCGGAGTATGACGATCTCGCCGCGCTGCCGCCGGACTGGGGCAAGCACCTGGAGATTTCCTGCTCCAGCTGAGATGAAGAAAGGGCGCTTGATAGCGCCCTTAAATTTTTTATTGGCGCAGGTAGACCTGCGGCAGCGACACTTCGGGATGATGCACCACGCCGAGATCGGCCTGATACCAGCGGGTGAGGATCTCCGTTTGCAACACTTCCTGCGGCGTGCCGCTCGCCACCAATCGCCCCTGATGCAACAGCAGGATCCGATCGGCGTACAGCGCGGCCAGATTGAGATCGTGCAGCACGCAGCAGACGCCCAGCGGCTGTTGGCGCGTCAGCGAGCGCAGCAGGCGCAGGGTGTGCTGCTGGTGATACAGATCCAGCGCCGAGGTCGGTTCGTCGAGGAACAGCCAGGCGGGGGACGGCTGCGGTTGCCACAGCTGCGCCAACACCCGCGCCAGCTGCACCCGCTGTTGTTCGCCGCCGGACAGCTGGCGGTAGTCGCGCTGCGCCAGCGCCAGGCAGTCGGTTTGCGCCATCACCTGTTGGATCGCCTGATGCTCGTCGCGTTTGCCGTGCGGCGAACGCCCCATGCTGACCACTTCTTCCACGCTGAACGGAAACGCCAAATCGCTGTACTGGCGCATCACGGCCCGGACTTTGGCCAACTGTTGCGGCGCCCAGTGTTCCAGCGGGCGGTCAAGCAGCCGACATTCGCCGCAGTCCGGCGTCAAATAGCCGGTCAGCAAGCGCAGCAGCGTCGATTTGCCGGCGCCGTTAGGGCCGATAATCGCCACCATTTCACCGCCGGCAAGGCTGAGCGAAACGTCGTTGATCAACCGGCGCGTACCGAGGCTGTAACGCAGCTCCCGGGCTGTCAGGCAGGCGGCGTTATCCACCGGCTCGCTCCCGCTGGCGCATCACCAGCCACAAGAAATAGGGACCGCCGATCAGGCTGGTCATCAGCCCCACCGGCATTTCGGCCGGCGCCACCAGCGTGCGCGCCAGCGTATCGCTGACCAGCAACAGGCAGGCGCCGCCCAGCGCGGAGCAGGGCAGCAGCCAGCGGTGATCGCCGCCGAGGCGCATGCGCACCAGATGCGGCACCACCAGGCCGACGAAGCCGATCACGCCGCTCATCGCTACCGCCGCGCCGATCAGCAAGGCGCTCAACAACAGCAGCTGCAGCTTGGCGCGCTGGACGTTCACCCCGAGGTAGTGGGCCTCTTCGTCCCCCAACTGCAACAGGTTCAGTCGGCGCGCCTGCAGCAGCGTCAGCAGCGCCGCAGGCAGGATCAGCGAGGCGGAAACCGCCAGGGTCGGCCACTGCGACTGGCTGAGGCTGCCCATCATCCACAGCGAGAACTGGCGCAGCTGTTGATCGCTGCTGACGTAAGAGAGCACGCCGATGGCCGCCATGCACAGGGCGTTGATGGCGATGCCCGCCAGCAGCAGCCGCGACAGATTGCCGTGCCCGCTGCGGCTGATGCCGTAGATCAACAATGACACCAGCAGGCTGCCGAGGAACGCCGCCAGCATATGACCGTACAGCGCGATCGTCACCGGCAACGCCAGCGGCATCACGATGAAGAGCGCGACAAACAGCGCGCCGCCGCTGCTGATGCCCAGCAGGCTCGGATCCGCCAGCGGGTTGCGGAACAGCCCTTGCATCACGGCGCCGGATACCGCCAGCGCGCAGCCGATCACCACCGCCAGCAGCACGCGCGGCAGGCGAATGTTCAACCAGATGTGCCAGGCTGCGTCGCTGAAGGGTTCGCGCCATAGGGTGCGAAACGACAGCGTCAGCGCGCCCAGGTTGGCGGCGACCAGCGCCAGCAGCGTCAGCAGCACCAGCAGACCGATGATGGCCAGCTGAGGCGAGGTGCGACAGCGCATTACTTTTGCTCCGCCGCGTGGCGCAGCTTGGCCAGCGCCGCCGGCGTTTCCAGACCGAAGCCCAGCAGCGCCATGTCATCGACGATCAGCACGCGGCGCTGCTTGCCTGCCGGCGTCAACGCCAGGCCCGGCAGCGTCCATAGCTGCTGTTCGCCGCCGAGGGTGCGCACGCCGTCGGTAGTGACCAGCAACAGATCCGGCGCGCTGGCGATGACGCCTTCCTGCGACAGCGGCCGGTAGCGGTCAAAGCCCTGCATGGCGTTTTTCAGCCCGGCGGCGGCGATCACCGCGTCGGCGGCGGTGTGTTGCCCGGCGGCCATCGGCGTGATGCCGCCGTGGCTCATTACGAACAGCACCTTGACCGGCAGCGGGGAGGTATCCACCGCCGCCAGCTGTTGTTGATAGCGCTCGCTCAGCTGTTTGCCTTGCTCAACGCGTTGCAGCGCGGCGGCGATCGTAGCGATTTTCTGCGGTACCGCCTGCAGGGTGGTGTCACCCGGCACGCTGACCACTTTGACGCCGCTGTCCGCCAGCTGTTTGAGCACCAGCGCCGGCTGTGCCAGCTCGGTCGTCAGCACCAGCGTCGGCTTCAGCGCCAAAATGCCTTCGGCGTTCAGCTGGCGCATGTAGCCGACGTCCGGCAGCTTTTTCACCGCTTCCGGATGCAGGCTGGTGCTGTCGCGGGCGATCACCTCGTCGCCGGCGCCGAGCGCGAAGGCGATTTCCGTCACGTCGCCGCCGATCGAGACGATGCGCTGCGCCGCTGCGGCGGTGAGCGGCAGCGCCAGCGACATCATCAACGCCAGGCGGCGGATCAAGGAAGATTTCATGCGGCGATGTCCTTGGCGGCGAGCGCGGCAACCTGCTCGCGCCACTGGGTTTGTTCCGGCTGGCCTTCGGTGCGCTGGCCATACAGCTGCGCGATCTGTGTGCCGTCGGCGGCGAACAGCTCCAGGCTGGTGACGATACCGTCCTTGGTCGGTTTGCGGGTGATCCAGCTTTCGGCGATGGCGTCTTCAATCAGGTGCAGCGTGAAGCGGCGGTTGAACACGTTGATCCAGCCTTCCTGCGGCATCAAACGTTCGATCTGGCCGGTGAAGATCTGCACGCAGCCGCGGTTGCCGACGAAGATCATGATCTCGTTTTGCTGTTGCTGCGCCGCTTCGAGCAGCTGCGACAGCGCGCTGTTGTCCACCTGGTAGGCCAGATCGTCGCCGACGGCGCGGAAGGCCTGTTGGCGCGTCAGCTTGTTGCGGCTCAGCAGCTGGAAGAACTGGTGAACGTCGGTCATCGCGCGCCACTCACCGTCGATTTTGGCATGATCCTGCGTCGTTTCATCGGTGGTTGCCGCCTCGGCGGGCTGCAGCGCCAGCGCCGGGTTTTCTTCGCTCAGGTGGCGCTCCACCAGCGCCATCCAGGCCGGCAGATCGGTTTCCTCGGTGGTGTAGACCTTGTGCAGCGCATCGCCCTGTTGGTCGAAGAACTGAATGCTGTGGCGCACGCCGCGCTTGTTGGTTTCGCTCATGGCGAAGACGCTGGTCCAGTGGTTGAGGAACAGGCGCAGATCCAGCTCGCGTGGGTTGAGGATCAGCCCGGCGTGGCCGTTGAGGTGCTGGTTGCGGTAGCGGCCCATCTGCTCATGCACCGCATAGCTGTTGCGGGTGATGGACTTGGTGACGCCGACCTGCTCAAGCTCGGTCAGCAGGGTGCGCGCGTCGGCCTGCAGGCGGCGGGTGTCGTGACCGACGCGGGCGTGCGTCAGCTCCGCTTCGCTGACGCCGAGGATCGCCGCCAGATCGCGGGCGTATTTGCCGGGGTGATCGATTTTAGCCTGTTGGTAGCGTTCGTATAGGGTGTTGCTCATGCGGGATTCTCCTGCGCTGTAATGCGAACGGCGGACAACCGGGTTGTCCGCCAGATAGTCAAATGATTACCACTGGTAGCTGACCAGCAGTTTGGCGTTGCGGCCATCCTGCGGGACGCCCTGCGGCGAGTAATATTCCTTGTCGAAGGCGTTGCCCAGCACCACGGTGGTGGTCATGCCCTGCAGACGATCGCGGCCCTTATAGCTCAGATAGAAGTCGTTGACGCCGTAGCCGGCTTGTTCGGCCGTGCCGGTCTCCACGCGCGTCGCGCGTTCGGCTAAGGTGGCGACCCAGCCGGCGGACAGGCCGGTTTCGCCCAGCGGCACGTCCAGCGAACTGGTGACGGTGTCTGGATTGATGCTGCTTAACCAGTCACCGGTTGCTTCATTTTTGCCACGGGTGCGGTTATAAGCCAAATCCCAGCCGAACCATGGTGTTTTATAGCTGAGCGTAGCGTCCCAACCCCATATTTTGGCGCGATCGATATTGGTCGAGAATGTGGTGCAACTGATGCAATAAGGACCTCGCGGACCGCGTCCCAGTTCCATCGTGACATCGGTGGTGATGTAGTCCTTGGCTTTGGTATCGAAATAGCTGGCTTTGAACTGCAGACTGTCATCGGCCAGCATCAAATCATCGAAACGCAGACCAAACCCGTACTCTTGGGTTTCGTTGGTTTCCGGTTTCAAATTCGGGTTAGGCACCCAATAGTTGGTGATGGTGGTTGGTCCCATTGGAATTGAGAAGTGCTTGGAGTCGTTGTACATCTCACCCATCGTCGGCGCGCGGAACGCCTGAGAATAGGAGCCGAACAGCATCAGCCAGTCGGTAGGCGTAATACTAACAGCACCGCGAGAGGACCATTTGTCCGCATCCACATCGGCATAGCCGTCGCTTGAGCCCTTGTAATTGTCATAGCGGGTGCCGGCGAGCAGAGTGACAGGCAGATCGCGCAGCGTGATTTCATCCTGTAGCCAGCCTGAAGCGAAATTGATTTTTGCGTGTGGGAAACTTTCGGTAGCGCCGCCCGGTGTTTGTTCCTGTTTGTAGGCCTCGGTGCCGTAGGTCAGCAGGTGCGAGGCGAAAGTATCCGCAAACAGGCGCGTTCGGTTTTCGAGTTTGGCGCCTTTCGTGGTTTGTTTGCGTGCTTCATCTTCGCTGCCATTGGCGTGAGCGTTAATTTTTACGTCTGAATAATACACTTTCGCTTCCGCATCCAGCCAATCCTGGCCGGCGGGTTTCAGTTTGTAACTCAGTGCCGCGTCGCGTTGAATCGTCGAACGATCGGTCATTAAGTTTCCACTGGAGCTGGCTGGCGTTTGCGGGTTTTTCGGCTCCTGCGCGCTGTTATTGTAGTAACGAAGATTGCCGCTCAGCGACTGATTGTCGTCGAGCTTCCAGGTGCCTTTGGCCAGCACGTTGCTGATGGTTTCGTCGTTAGGCGCATCGAAGCCGTTGCCCTGACGCAGATCGCCGACGTCGCGAGTGCCGAAAGACAGCAGGCCGTCGAGGTTATCGGTCTTGCCATAGGCGCTGGCGCCCATGCCCAGGCTGTGATCGCCGGTGCCGGCGGTGCCGTAGACGCGGAACCCGCTATCGTGGCCCGGCAGCAGCAGATCGGCGGCATCGACGGTCTCATAAGACACTACACCACCCAACGCGCCGCTACCGTACAGCAACGCGGAGGGGCCGCGCACGACTTCAATGCGTTTCACTAACGCAGGATCCAAAAATGTGCCGTTAATATGGCCGGTATCGGTCCCCTGACGGATGCCGTCGACCAGCGTCAGCACGCCGCGTCGGTCGTAACCGCGCATCATGAGATCCTGCCCATTGCTGCGCCCGGAACCCGTGACGGTAATGCCCGGCACGCGGCGCAGCATATCGGCGGCGGTGCCTGCAGTTTGGCTTTCCGGCGAGTTGCCTTCGATGACCGTGACCATCATCGGCGCTTCAAAGCTGCTACGCTGGTTGCCGGTGGCGACCACGGTCATGGTCTCGTCGGCGGCTTTGGCTTTTTTGGCCGGCGCCGCGTTGGAAGAGGATGTTGTGCTGGTGTTTTGTGCCAAGGCCACCGTAGGCAGAGCGCAGGCAATCGCCAGACTCAAAGCGGAAAAACGCAGCCGGGTGGAAAATGTCAGAGGCATGGTGCAACTCTCCGTATGTAATAAAACATATCAATAGATTTGCTGGCTGCCTGGATCAAAAGATCGGGGTGGCTGGCGTTTGAGGGTTCTGTGGTTATTTGGTCAGGATCAATTTCCCGGCTTTGGTCTGCCGCAGTTGATAGCGCTGGCCCTGATGGGTAATGAACGCGATGCCGTCGGCGCCGAGCAGCTGTGCGCTGTCGTAGCTGGGCGGCGCGTTTGCGCTGTGCTCGGTCGGGGCCGCGGCGGCGGGGGTAGGCGTGTTGGCAGTATCCATTATCATTGTGCTTATAAAACAGACCATTAAATGGTAATTAATATCAAACTGAGAATCATTATCATGTGAAGGAAAGGTTACATCAAGGAAAATTTTCTTACCGATGGAACCTTTTTGTCGAATGGACATCCGGCGGCGGGCCGGGCGTACCCGGCCCGTGTAAAAGGGGCGTTATTTCAGCAGGGTTTCGATGCGGTCAAACAGACGCTCGGGCTTGGTGATCGGCGCAAAGCGCGTGACGCGCTGGCCGTCGGCGGTGAGCAGGAACTTGGTGAAATTCCATTTGATGCGGCGGCTGCCCAGAATGCCGGGCGCCAGGCGTTTCAACTCATTGAACAGCGGGTGCGCGCCGGGGCCGTTAACGTCTATCTTGCTGAACAGAGGGAAACTGACGCCGTAGTTGAGGCTGCAAAAGTTGGCGATCTCCAGCGGGCTGCCCGGCTCCTGAGAACCAAACTGGTTGCAGGGGAAGCCGAGCACCACCAGGCCGCGTTCGCGATAGTATTGCCACAAATTTTCCAGCCCGCGGTATTGCGGGGTGAAGCCGCACTTGCTGGCGGTGTTGACCACCAGATAAGCGCGCGCCGGGTAATCGCCCAGCGTTTTTTGCTCGCCCTGCAGCGTGACGCAGGGGATGGATAACAGAGAGTGAATCATGCCGTGGCTCCAGGTGCGTTTCGGCGGGTGCTAAAGCGTTGCAATCAGTATAGATGAGCGGGACAGAAGGGATAAAGCCGGGGTGAGGCCCCGGCCTCTAGTGCGTCAGAAACGGCTATCGACCGCATCCGCCAGCATCGCCAGCAACTGTTCGCTGTCGGACCAGCTCAGGCAAGGATCGGTGATTGACTGGCCATAGGTCAGCGGCTGGCCGGCGACGATCTTCTGCGTGCCTTCCACCAGGAAGCTTTCCGCCATCACGCCGGTGATGGCGGCGGAGCCGGCGCGGATCTGTTGGCAGACGTTGTCGGCCACTTCCAGCTGGCGGCGGTGCATTTTCTGGCAGTTGCCGTGGCTGAAGTCGATCACCAGGTGTTCCGGCAGATCGAACTCGCGCAGGCTGTCGCAGGCGGCGGCGATGTCGCTGGCGTGATAGTTCGGCGTTTTGCCGCCGCGCATGATGATGTGGCCGTACGGGTTGCCGCTGGTCTGATAGATGGTCATTTGGCCATGTTTGTCCGGCGACAGGAACATGTGCCCGGCGCGCGCCGCGCGAATGGCGTCGATGGCGATGCGGGTGTTGCCGTCGGTGCCGTTTTTGAAGCCGACCGGGCAGGAGAGCGCCGAGGCCATTTCACGGTGGATCTGGCTTTCGGTGGTGCGCGCGCCGATGGCGCCCCAGCTGATCAGATCGGCGATGTATTGGCCGACCACCATGTCCAGGAATTCGGTGGCGGTTGGCAGGCCGAGCTGGTTCACTTCCAGCAGCAGGCGGCGCGCCATTTCGATGCCGCGGTTGACCTGGAAGGTGCCGTCCAGCGCCGGATCGGATATCAGGCCTTTCCAGCCGACGACGGTGCGCGGTTTTTCGAAATAGGTGCGCATCACGATCTCCAGGCGATCCTGGTAGCGTTCGCGCAGGGCGTTCAACCGGCCGGCGTAATCGACGGCGGCGTCGAGATCGTGGATGGAGCAGGGGCCGATCACCACCAGCAGGCGGCGGTCTTCACCGGTGAGGATTTTTTCAATGCGTTTTCGTGACGCGGTCACGTTGTCGGCGACGGCCGCCGAGATCGGCAGCTTGTCCGCCAACGCTTGCGGCGTGACGAGGCTGTCGATGCGCGCGGTCCGCAGTTCATCTGTTTTGTGCATGTTGTTCCCTGGAAACTGTTCTTCTCTGCGGCAGGAGTGCCGGGAAGTGATGGCGATCACAATAACGCAAAAAGCGCTGAATTCAACCGTAGAGATTGTGTTCTGTTGATCAAAGCCGCGAAAAAAAGCACAAAAAAATCAGCGGCTGCTGAAATAAACGGCAGGTGGCGGGGCGCGGCGGCCCCGCGAGGAAAAGGTCAGAACATGCGGCGGCTCATGCCGAGGATGTCGAGGATTTTGGTGGAGATCTCTTCGACCGAATAGTTGGTGGTATTGAGGTAGCGGATCTGATTTTTGCGGAACAGCGCCTCGACTTCGGCGATCTCCATACGGCACTGGCGCAATGAAGCGTAACGGCTGTTTTCACGCCGTTCCTCACGGATCGCCGCCAGGCGTTCCGGATCGATGGTCAGGCCGAATAATTTATGCTGAAACGGTTTCAGCGAGGCCGGCAGGTGCAAATTGTCCATATCGTCGGCGATAAACGGGTAGTTGGCGGCGCGGATGCCGAACTGCATCGCCAGATAAAGGCTGGTGGGGGTTTTGCCGCAGCGCGACACGCCGAGCAGGATCACCTGCGCCTGATCGAGGTTGCGCAGCGAAATGCCGTCGTCGTGCGCCAGCGTATAGTCGATGGCGGCAATGCGCGCGTCGTACTTGCCGAGGTTGCTGGCGGTCAGACCGTGGGTGCGGTTCGGCACCGGCGTCGGCTCCACTTCCAGCTCGCCCTGCAGCGGGCCGACCAGCGCCTGCACGATATCCTGGCAGAAGCCCTGGCTCTGCACGATCACATCGCGCACTTCCGGCGAGATGATGGAGTAAAACACCAGCGGCCGCACGCCGGTTTCATTATAGATATCATCGATTTGTTGGCGAACTGCGCGAGCGCGCGCCTCGGTTTCGACAAACGGCAGGGTATAGGTGGTCGCCGTGACCGGGAACTGCGACAGCACCGCGTGTCCCAGCACTTCGGCGGTGATCGCCGTACCATCCGAAATATAAAAAACGCTTCTTTCCACCCGAGGCTCCTTACCTGAAAACGGTGTTACTGCTGTCATCACTGTCAATATCATGAGCCGCAGACGATCCGCCGGTAAAGGGGCGAGGGGAAAAATTGTGACGGCGGGGCGGTAAAGCGCCTTGCGGCGGCGCGTGAAGAAAAGCGCGTTTTGCCGGCGGTAAAAATCGCGGCGCGGCGACGCTTTTCGAGCCGAAACGTAAATTTGCCGCTATTTTCACCAAAAACGGTAGCGTTTGCGTGGTCATTAAAACAGAAGTTTAAAAAGAGCGTAATTTGTTGAGAACTAAGCTTTTCGTGCGATTGGGAACGGTTCCCAGGCAAATCAGCCGGTTAGGACATTCTCTTAAAAACCACTTTCTTCAGTGGGTTGATCGATTCACCTTTCCATTTTCCCCGGATCAGTGTGCTAGTCTGATTCGGCTCCGTGTTAGCGGCGCCGTAAAGCAAGCGAATTAAATCCGTCTTTACCCTACTGATAGCAATAAGGATTGTCTCGATGTCCAACAATGGCCCAGACTTGCGTAATGTGCTTTGGTACAACCAGCTTGGCATGCACGACGTTGACCGTGTCGGCGGCAAAAACGCCTCCCTCGGTGAAATGATCACCAATCTTTCCGATTTGGGCGTGGCCGTGCCGAACGGTTTTGCCACCACCGCACAGGCGTTTAACGATTTCCTCGAACAAAGCGGTGTTAACCAGCGCATCTATCAGCTACTGGATCAGACCGACGTTGACGACGTTGCACAACTGGCCAAGGCCGGCGCCCAGATCCGCCAATGGGTGATCGACACGCCGTTCCACGCCGAGTTCGAACGCGAAATTCATCAGGCTTACCAACAGCTCGCCGACGGCGAACCGGAAGCTTCCTTCGCGGTGCGCTCCTCCGCCACGGCGGAAGACATGCCGGACGCGTCCTTCGCCGGCCAGCAGGAAACCTTCCTCAACGTGCAGGGCATCGACGCCGTAATGGTGGCGATCAAGCACGTGTTCGCATCGCTGTTCAATGACCGCGCCATCTCTTATCGCGTGCATCAGGGCTATGACCACCGCGGCGTGGCGCTGTCGGCGGGCGTACAGCGCATGGTGCGCTCGGATTTGGCCTCTTCGGGCGTGATGTTCACCATCGATACCGAGTCCGGTTTTGATCAGGTGGTGTTTATCACCTCCGCCTTCGGCCTGGGTGAAATGGTGGTGCAGGGCGCAGTGAACCCGGATGAGTTCTATGTGCACAAACCGACGCTGCAAAACGGCAAGCCGGCGATCGTGCGCCGCAACCTGGGTTCGAAAAAGATCCGCATGGTGTACGCGCCGTCGCAGGATCACGGCAAGCAGGTGCGCATCGAAGACGTGCCGGAAGCGCAGCGCAGCCGTTTCTCGCTAACGGATGACGAAGTGCAGGCGCTGGCGCAGCAGGCGATCCTGATCGAAAAACATTACGGCCGCCCGATGGATATCGAGTGGGCGAAAGACGGCCATACCGGCAAGCTGCTGATCGTGCAGGCGCGCCCGGAAACCGTGCGCTCCAACGAACAGACCATGGAGCGCTACCAGCTGAACGGCTCCAGCCCGGTGCTGGTGGAAGGCCGCGCCATCGGCCACCGCATAGGCGCCGGTCCGGTGAAAGTGATCCACGACATCAGCGAAATGGATCGCATCCAGCCGGGCGACGTGCTGGTCACCGACATGACCGACCCGGACTGGGAACCGATCATGAAGAAGGCCGCCGCGATCGTCACCAACCGCGGCGGGCGTACCTGTCACGCGGCGATCATCGCCCGTGAGCTGGGGATCCCGGCGGTGGTGGGCTGCGGTCACGCCACCGACGTGCTGAAAGACGGCCAGAAAGTCACCGTGTCCTGCGCGGAAGGCGACACCGGCTTCGTTTACAGCGATATGCTGGATTTCAGCGTGCAGAGCTCCGAAGTGACCGAGCTGCCGGATCTGCCGCTGAAGATCATGATGAACGTCGGCAATCCGGATCGCGCCTTCGACTTTGCGCGTTTGCCGAACGAAGGCGTGGGCCTGGCGCGGCTGGAATTTATCATCAACCGCATGATCGGCGTGCACCCGCGTGCGCTGCTGGAGTTCGATCAGCAGACGCCGGCGCTGCAAAACGAGATTCGCGCGCTGATGCAGGGTTACGATCATCCGGTCGAGTTCTACGTCGGCCGCCTGACCGAGGGCATCGCGACGCTGGGCGCCGCCTTCTGGCCGAAGCGCGTGATCGTGCGCCTGTCCGACTTCAAATCCAACGAGTACGCCAACCTGGTGGGTGGCGACAAGTATGAACCGCACGAAGAGAACCCAATGCTGGGCTTCCGCGGCGCCGGCCGCTACGTGGCCGACAGCTTCCGCGATTGCTTCGCGCTGGAGTGCGAGGCGGTGAAACGCGTGCGTAACGAAATGGGGCTGACCAACGTCGAAATCATGGTGCCGTTCGTGCGCACCGTGGCGCAGGCGGAAGCGGTGGTGGCCGAGCTGGCGCGTCAGGGGCTGAAACGCGGCGAAAACGGGCTGAAAGTGATCATGATGTGCGAGATCCCGTCCAATGCGCTGTTGGCGGATCAGTTCCTCGAACACTTCGACGGCTTCTCCATCGGCTCCAACGACATGACCCAGTTGGCGCTGGGGCTGGATCGCGACTCCGGCGTGGTGTCGGAGCTGTTCGACGAACGCAACGACGCGGTGAAAGCGCTGCTGTCGATGGCGATTCAGGCGGCCAAGCGCCACGGCAAATACGTCGGCATCTGCGGCCAGGGCCCGTCCGACCACGAAGACTTCGCCGAGTGGCTGATGGAGCAGGGCATCGACAGCCTGTCGCTTAATCCGGACACCGTGGTGCAGACCTGGATCAATTTGTCGAAAAAGAAATAATGTCTCGGCCTCGCTGAGGCATTAACGCCGGGCCGCAGTTAACGCTGCGGCCTTTTTATTTCTGAATGTAAATAACGGCGCGTAAAATAATCAATTCGACGAAAAAAGAATAAAAAAAAGCCCACCGTAGGAGATGGGCAAAGACTACACACAGCAATTCACATGTATGGCATTACATTGTTCAGAAAGGTTGCTTTAAAATCAGTGATTTGAAGCAATAGATGGCCATAATACTAGATTTTTGAACGCGACTAGTCATTAAGAATCATCCTAATCGATAGCGGCATCACATTTTATTTGCGGGAGTTATCTCTTTTTGCCGTTTGCAACAAACAGGGATTTACATTGCACCTTTCATTCGCGGTGCCGTAATCAATATATGGCGGCATTATATTGGGCGGAGATATTACTCGAATGGGGTAGGAATAACGGCAGGAGTGAAAAGTTCCGCCCGACGATGCGGGCGGAAAGGGGGAATTAGCGTTTTTCCAAATCTTCGATGACTTGCTCCGGCGCGGTGGTCGGCTCCGGCGCTTCATCCATCCAGGCGGTCAGCAGGCGATAAGATACCGCCAACACCACCGGGCCGATGAACAGGCCAATCATGCCGAAGGCCAGCAAGCCGCCGATAACGCCGGACAGGATCAGCAGCAGCGGCAGATCGGCGCCCATGCGGATCAGCACCGGGCGCAGCACGTTATCCAGCGTAGCCACCACGCAGCTCCAGACCAGCAGCACGGTGCCCCAGGTGGTATCGCCGTGCCAGTACAGCCAGATGATGGCCGGCACCAGCACCAGCAGCGGCCCCAATTGCGCCACGCAGCAGATGAAGATCAGCATCGTCAGCAGAGTGGCGGCCGGAATGCCGCTCACCGCCAGACCGATGCCGCCCAGCACCGACTGCACCAGCGCAGTCACCACCACACCCAGCGCGACGGCGCGGATCGCCTGGCCGCCCAGCAGCACCGCCGCATCGCCGCGCGCAGAGCCGAGGCGCACCGCAAAGTGGCGGATGCCCAACGCCACCTGCTCGCCGCGCGCATACAACAGGGCGCTGAACAGCAGCATCAGCGCGCAGTGCAGCAGCAGACGGCCGATATGCGCGGCCTGCGCCACGAACCAGGTGGCGGTTTGGCCGAAGTACGGCTGCACCTTCGCCAGCAGCGCGGCGCCGCCGGCGTTAACCAGCGTATGGTAGCTGGTATAGAGCCTGTCGCCGATCATCGGCACGGACTGCAGCCAGGCGAGATCGGGAATATGCAGTTTGCCCGGCGAGCTGGCCCAGGCGATCAGCGGCGCACTGTTATCCACCACGCTGCTGATCAGCAGAGAGATAGGCAAAATGAACAGCAGGATCAGCAGCAGGGTCATCACCAGCACCGCCAGCGAGCGGCGGCCCCACAGCAGCTTTTGCAGTTTGAGCAGCAGCGGCCAGGTGGCGATCACCACCATTCCCGCCCAGGCGAAGCCGAGAATGAACGGTTGGATCACCCAAAAACAGGCGACGATCATGATGGCGATAAACAGCACGCCGAAAATAATTCGCGGTAAGTCGTAACGCGATTGCGGGAGTGGCATCAGTGGCTTCTCATCCTGGTCAATTAAATCCCTGGCACCGGCGAATCGGGTGCCTGTCGGTCGGTTTATTACCGCCGGACGGCCGCCTGTGGCGGCGTTCGCAGGGCGGTAATAATGTGAATGCCTTCACTAAACGAGTATGTTAGTTTTTAGTGTCACTAAAAAATAGGGTGGGTCTGAATTAAAGGCCCGATTCAGCGTACATCAGCGCATAAAAAATAGACGGACAGGGTCAAAAAAGCGAATGATCCCACAGATTTCTCAGGCGCCCGGCCTCGTTCAACGGGTGCTCGACTTTTTGGAAGCACTGAAGCAAAACGGATTCAACGGCGATACCGCCACCAGCTATGCCGACCGGCTGACGATGGCCACCGACAACAGCATCTATCAGCTGTTGCCCGATGCGGTGGTGTTTCCCCGTTCCACCGCCGACGTGGCGCTGATCGCCCGCCTGGCCGGGGAAGAGCGATTCAATGCGCTGACCTTCAGCCCGCGCGGCGGCGGCACCGGCACCAACGGCCAGTCGCTCAATACCGGCATCGTGGTCGATATGTCGCGCCATATGAACCGCATTCTGGAGATCAACGTTGAACAAGGCTGGGTAAAAGTCGAAGCCGGGGTGATCAAGGATCAGCTGAATCAATATCTGCGGCCGTTCGGCTACTTCTTCTCGCCGGAACTGTCCACCAGCAACCGCGCCACCCTGGGCGGCATGATCAATACCGACGCCTCCGGCCAGGGTTCGCTGGTGTACGGCAAAACCTCCGATCACGTGTTGGGCCTGCGGGCGGTGCTGCTGGGCGGCGAGATGATCGATACCCGCGCCATGCCGACGGCGCTGGCGGAAACGATTGCTCTGGACGAGACCGCCGAAGGGCGTATCTACCGCACGGTGCTGAACCGCTGCCGCGAGCAGCGCTCGCTGATCCTGGAGAAATTCCCCAAGCTCAACCGCTTCCTCACCGGTTACGATCTGCGCCACGTGCTGAGCGACGATCTGCAAACCTTCGATCTGACGCGCATCCTGACCGGCGCCGAAGGCACGCTGGCGTTTATCACCGAGGCGCGGCTGGACATCACGCCGCTGCCGAAAGTGCGTCGCCTGGTCAACGTGAAGTACGATTCCTTCGATTCGGCGCTGCGCAATGCGCCCTTTATGGTCGAAGCCAAGGCGCTGTCGGTGGAAACCATCGATTCCAAGGTGCTGAACCTGGCGCGTGAAGACATCGTTTGGCACTCGGTGAACGAACTGATCGCCGACGTGCCGGATAAAGAGATGCTCGGGCTGAACATCGTCGAGTTCGCCGGCGACGATCGGGCGCTGATCGACGGCCAGATGGAAACCCTGTGTCAACGGCTGGACGAATTGATCGCGCAGCGGCAGGGCGGCGTGATCGGTTACCAGATCTGTGGCGATCTGTCGGGCATCGAGCGCATTTACAACATGCGCAAGAAGGCGGTCGGGCTGCTGGGCAACGCCAAAGGGCGCGCCAAGCCGATTCCGTTCGCCGAGGACACCTGCGTGCCGCCGCAACACCTGGCGGACTATATCGTCGAATTCCGTCAACTGCTCGACGACCACCACCTGAGCTACGGCATGTTCGGCCACGTCGACGCCGGGGTGCTGCACGTGCGCCCGGCGCTCGACATGTGCGACCCGCAGCAGGAGGTGCTGATGAAGCAGATCTCCGATCGGGTGGTGGCGCTGACCGCCAAATACGGCGGCCTGCTGTGGGGGGAGCACGGCAAGGGGTTCCGCGCGGAATACAGCCCTGAGTTCTTCGGCGAAACGCTGTATGAAGAGCTGCGCCGCATCAAGGCGGCATTCGATCCGGATAACCGCCTGAACCCGGGCAAGATCTGTTCGCCGCTGGCGGTGGATGCGCCGATGATGCAGGTGGACGCGGTCAAGCGTGGCACCTTCGATCGCCAGATCCCGGTCGAAGTGCGCACCTCATTCCGCGGTGCGCTGGAGTGTAACGGCAACGGCCTGTGCTTCAACTTCGACGTGCGCAGCCCGATGTGCCCGTCGATGAAGATCAGCGGCAACCGCATTCATTCACCGAAAGGGCGGGCGACGCTGGTGCGCGAGTGGCTGCGTCTGTTGGCCGAGCAGGGCGTCGATCCGCTGGCGCTGGAGAAAGAGCTGCCGCAGCAGCGAGTCAGCCTGCGCGGTTTGATCGAAAAGACCCGCAACAGCTGGCATGCCAGCAAGGGCGAGTATGATTTCTCGCACGAAGTGAAAGAGGCGATGTCCGGCTGCCTGGCTTGCAAGGCCTGCTCCACCCAGTGCCCGATCAAGATTGACGTGCCGGGATTCCGTTCGCGCTTCCTGCAGCTCTACCACACCCGCTATCTGCGCCCGGTAAGCGACTACATGGTCGCCGGCGTGGAGAGCTATACCCCGTTGATGGCCCGCGCGCCGAAGGTGTTCAACTTCTTCTTCCGCCAGCCGTGGCTGCGGGAGATGAGCCGCAACGCCATCGGCATGGTCGATCTGCCGCTGCTGTCCAGCCCGACGCTGCGTCAGCAGCTGTCCGGCCACCGCGCGACCACGCTGACGCTGGAGCAGCTGGAAGGGCTGAGCGCCGATCAGCGCGCCGATCACGTGCTGATCGTCCAGGATCCGTTCACCAGCTATTACGACGCCAAAGTGGTGGCGGACTTTGTCCGGCTGGTGGAGAAGCTCGGCTATAAACCGGTGCTGCTGCCGTTCTCGCCGAACGGCAAGGCGCAGCATGTGAAGGGGTTCCTGACGCGCTTTGCCCGCACCGCGCGCAAAACCGCCGATCTCCTCAACCGTATGGCGCAGCTCGGCATGCCGCTGGTGGGCGTCGATCCGGCGCTGGTGCTGTGCTACCGCGACGAATACCGCGAGATCCTCGGCGCCGAACGCGGCGATTTCCAGGTGCAGCTGGTGCACGAATGGCTGCAGCAGCGGATCGCGGATCGCGCCGAACAGCCGGCGACCGGCGAACCCTGGTATCTGTTCGGCCACTGTACCGAAACCACCGCGCTGCCGGCCAGCGGCCAACAGTGGGCGGCGATCTTCGCGCGCTTCGGCGCCAAACTGGAGAACGTCAGCGTCGGCTGCTGCGGCATGGCGGGCACTTACGGCCATGAAGCCAAGAACCTGCAAAACTCGCTCGGCATTTATGAGCTATCATGGCACCCGACGCTGCAGCGTTTGCCGCGGCAGCGCTGCCTGGCGACCGGCTATTCCTGCCGCAGCCAGGTGAAACGCATCGAGGGCAATGGCGTGCGCCACCCCTTACAGGCACTTCTGGAGATGATTGAGTGAAATTGTGGAAACGTGAAACATCGCTGGAGCAGCTGAACCGCGCCGGCGACGGCTGCATGGTCAGCCATGTGGGCATCGAGTTTACCCAGCTGGGCGAGGATTTCCTCGAGGCCACCATGCCGGTCGATGGCCGCACCCGGCAGCCGTTCGGGCTGTTGCACGGCGGGGCGTCGGTGGTGCTGGCGGAATCGATGGGATCGATGGCCGGTTACCTGTGCAGCGAGGGCGAGCAGAAAGTGGTGGGGCTGGAGATCAACGCCAACCACCTGCGCGCGGTGTTCGATGGCCAGGTGCGCGGGGTGTGCCGCGCACTGCACGTTGGCCGCCGTCATCAGGTGTGGCAAATCGAGATCTTCGACGCGCGCGATCGGCTGTGCTGCACCTCGCGTCTGACCACGGCGGTCATCGACTGATTCCCGCCGGTTTCCGCAGGCGATCGGCCTGCGGAGCCTTGCGCCTTACAGCTGAAACGGCACGCGTTTGACGAAGTCCTTCTGAAACGCGTTTGCCTTCTCCCAGGTGCCTTCCATTGCATATTTTTGGCAGATCAGCGTCAGCGTGTGGCGAGCGAAGTGGTAGCTTTGCACCCGAAAAAGCTGGCAGCGCTGTGGGTTGTTGATCTCGACGATCAGCCGGTTGTGCAGCTTGCTGAGCGCATGCAGGTAGCTGTCGTCGTCGCCGTTCTCCAGACACAGATTGGCCATGGTGAGGCTGACGCTGTTGTACCGCTTCAGGTGGTCGATATTGCATTCCGGGCGCCGCAGCGCCGCTTCGGCCATGTAAAAGTCCACCGTGGCATCGCGCACGCTGAATTTGTAGTCATCAATCTTGCCCAGCAACCATGCGTTGATCGAAAGAGTCATTGGCTTCGCGCTCAAATTACAATTGAATGATAATCATTATCATATAAACTGCCGCGTTGCCGATCAATCCCCGGCGCGGCGTTTTTTCATCGCGCGGGGGTGTAAAAGGCCGTCGACGACCCAATTTAATCCTGAGCGACTAAACTTTAACCTGAGGGTGCGCGCTTGCGCCGCGCCACGAAATGCCGATAAACGCACATTTACGACAGACAGAATGCAGAAATAGGTATTTTCTATGAATGTTTAGATCGGCAACGCCCCGCGGCGCTGTAACGCTGACGGGCCACCGGGGAGTGCGGTACGGTGATGCAGGATAGAGAACAAATTCATAGGGATAGCATGCACGCCTTGCCGCCAGACGCCGCAAGTCGCCACGGGTGTCCCGTTGGCTTGCCGCGCGCCGCAGCGAAAAACCGCGCTCGCGGCGGATACCCCCGCAAAACAAACGGTTGAAGTGATAATCGTTATCACTAACATATAAGCAACCCAGATTGGCTGTGGCCAAACACGAGTGTGAGGTAGACCCTATGCAAACGGAAAATGTCGGCACTTTTTCTCTGGATGAAAATGTCTGGCAAGGCATTTCGCTCAGCGACAGCGCCGTACGACAAATAACCAAACTGATGCAGCAGGATCCGCAGGTGAAAGGGCTGCAGCTAGGGGTGAAACAATCCGGCTGCGCCGGCTTTGCCTATGTGCTGGATCTGACCCGCGAACCCGCCGATGACGATCTGCTGTTTGAGCGCGACGGCGCCAAACTCTATGTGCCGCTGAAGGCCATGCCGTTCATCGATGGCACCACGGTAGATTACGTCCGCGAAGGGCTGAATCAGATATTCAAATTTAACAACCCTAAAGCTCAGCATGCCTGCGGGTGCGGCGAGAGCTTTGGCGTTTGAGCGATGCAATCAACATGACACGAAGCAATGTAGAAATGCCTAATGAAGTGCAGGCTTGGGTCAGCGAAGGTCGCTACAAAGAAGGTTTCTTCACCCAGTTGGCAACCGATGAGTTGGCCAAAGGCATCAACGAAGAGGTGGTGCGCGCCATCTCGGCCAAGCGTAACGAACCCGAGTGGATGCTGGAATTCCGCCTCGAGGCCTACCGCGCCTGGCTGCAGATGGAAGAGCCTCACTGGTTGAAGGCCAATTACGATCGTCTGAACTACCAGGACTACAGTTACTATTCGGCGCCGTCCTGCGGCAGCTGCGACGACGCCTGCGGTTCGCAACCCGGCGCGGAGCAGCAACCGGGCGCGGCGACGGAAAAAGATTACCTGACCAGCGAAGTGGAGCTGGCGTTCAACCAGCTCGGCGTACCGGTGCGCGAGGGCAGCGAGGTGGCGGTGGACGCCATCTTCGACTCGGTCTCTGTCGCTACCACTTACCGTGAAAAACTGGCGGAGAGCGGGGTGATTTTCTGCTCGTTCGGCGAAGCGATCCAGGAATACCCGGATCTGGTGCGTCAGTACCTGGGCCGCGTGGTGCCGTCCAACGATAACTTCTTCGCCGCGCTGAACGCCGCGGTGGCTTCCGACGGCACCTTCGTTTATGTGCCGAAGGGCGTACGCTGCCCGATGGAACTGTCGACCTACTTCCGCATCAACGCCGCCAAAACCGGCCAGTTCGAGCGCACCATCCTGATCGCCGACGAAGGCAGCTACGTCAGCTATATCGAGGGCTGTTCCGCCCCGGTGCGCGACAGCTATCAGCTGCACGCGGCGGTGGTGGAAGTGATCCTGCATAAAGACGCCGAAGTGAAATACTCGACGGTGCAGAACTGGTTCTCCGGCGGCGAGAGCAAGGGCGGCATCCTCAACTTCGTCACCAAGCGCGCGCTGTGCGAAGGCGCCGGCTCGAAAATGTCCTGGACCCAGTCGGAAACCGGCTCGGCCATCACCTGGAAATACCCGAGCGTGATTTTGCAGGGCGACAATTCGATCGGCGAATTCTTCTCGGTGGCGCTGACCAGCGGCCATCAGCAGGCCGATACCGGCACCAAGATGATCCACATCGGCAAAAACACCAAGTCGACCATCATCGCCAAAGGCATCTCCGCCGGCCACAGCGAGAACACCTATCGCGGCCTGGTGAAAATCCTGCCGGGGGCGGAAAACGCCCGTAACTTTACCCAGTGCGACTCGATGCTGATCGGGCCGGACAGCGGCGCCCACACGTTCCCTTACGTTGAAGCGCGCAACAACAGCGCTCAGCTGGAGCACGAAGCCACCACCTCGAAGATCGGCGACGACCAGCTGTTCTACTGTCTGCAGCGCGGCATCAGCGAGGATGACGCCATTTCGATGATCGTCAACGGTTTCTGCAAGGATGTTTTCTCCGAGCTACCGTTGGAGTTCGCCGTCGAGGCGCAGAAACTTCTGGCCATCAGCCTGGAACACAGCGTGGGTTAATCGCCGCATTTTTAGCGCCGTCGGCGCTATCTGAGGACACAGCATGTTAAGCATCAAGAATTTGAAAGTCAGCGTGGAAGGCAACGAGATCCTCAAGGGATTGGATCTGGAGATCAAACCGGGCGAAGTGCACGCCATCATGGGGCCGAACGGCTCGGGCAAGAGCACGCTGTCCGCCACGCTGGCCGGGCGTGAAGAGTACGAAGTGACCGAAGGGGAAGTCACCTTCAAGGGCAAGGATCTGCTGGAGCTGGATCCGGAAGATCGCGCCGGCGAAGGCGTGTTCCTGGCCTTCCAGTACCCGGTGGAGATCCCCGGCGTCAGCAACCACTTCTTCCTGCAGACGTCGGTCAACGCGGTGCGCAAATACCGCGAGCAGGAGCCGCTGGATCGCTTTGACTTCGCCGATTTCATCGAAGAGAAAATCGCGCTGCTGGATATGCCGGCCGATCTGCTGACCCGTTCGGTCAACGTCGGCTTCTCCGGCGGCGAGAAAAAGCGCAACGACATTCTGCAGATGGCGGCGCTGGAGCCGGATCTGTGCATTCTCGATGAAACCGACTCGGGCCTGGACATCGACGCGCTGAAGATCGTCGCCAACGGCGTCAACTCGCTGCGGGACGGCAAGCGCGCGTTTATCATCGTCACCCACTATCAGCGCATTCTGGACTACATCCAGCCGGATTACGTACACGTGCTGTCCCAGGGGCGCATCGTCAAATCCGGCGATTTCTCGCTGGTGAAACAGTTGGAGGAGCAGGGCTATGGCTGGCTTACCGACCAACAGTAATTCAAACGCGCTGCAGCAGCTGTATCGCCTGTTCGAAGGCCGCGGCGGCGAGCGTTCGCCGCATGCGCTGGCGCACTGGCAGCAGGCGCTGCGCCTCGGCTGGCCAACGCGCAAGCATGAAAACTGGAAATACACGCCGCTGGAGAGCCTGCTGGAGCAGCAGTTCCTCGATCCGCAGCCCGCGCCGGTGAGCGCTGAGCAGCTGGAGGCGCTGGCGCTCGGCATCGATGCCTGTCGGCTGGTGTTTATCGACGGCCGCTACAGCGCCGCGCTGAGCGATGGCGATTTGGGCGACTACCAGTTCGAATTGACTGCCTACGGCACGCCGCAGGCGCTGCCGGAGCCGATCCAGCCGGAAATTTTCCTGCACCTGACTGAAAGCCTGGCGCAGGAAACCAGCCTGATTCGCTTGCCGGCCGGCAAGGTCCCTGCCCGCCCGCTGTACCTGCTGCATATCAGCAGCGGACGCGGCGCCACCGGGGAAGTGAACACCGTGCATCATCGTCACCATCTGGAGATCGGGCGCGGGGCCGAGGCGGAAGTGATTGAACACTACGTCAGCCTGGGCGAGGCCGCGCACTTCACCGGCGCGCGCCTGACCGCAAACGTAGCGGACAACGCCGGGCTGTTGCACTGCAAGCTGGCGTTTGAGAGCCAGCCGAGCTACCACTTTGCCCACAACGATCTGGTTATCGGCCGCGACGCGCGGGTGAAAAGCGACAGTTTCCTGCTGGGCGCCGGTCTGACGCGCCACAACACCAGCGCGCAGCTGAACGGCGAAGGCGCAAATCTGGTGATCAACAGCCTGGTGCTGCCGGTGGGCAAAGAGATCTGCGATACCCGCACCTATCTGGAGCACAACAAGGGCTATTGCGAAAGCCGCCAACTGCATAAAACCGTGGTCAGCGATCGCGGCAAAGCGGTGTTCAACGGCATGATCAAAGTGGCCAAGCACGCGATTAAAACCGACGGCCAGATGACTAACCATAACCTGCTGTTGGGCAAGGTGGCGGAAGTGGATACCAAGCCGCAGCTGGAGATCTACGCCGACGACGTCAAATGCAGCCACGGCGCCACCGTGGGGCGCATCGATGAAGAGCAGCTGTTCTATCTGCAGTCGCGCGGCATCGACAAACACGCGGCGCAGCAGATGATCATTTTCGCCTTCGCCGCCGAGCTCACCGAAGGCATCGCCAATGACACCATCCGGGAACGGGTGCTGGCGCGCATCGCCCAGCGCCTGCCGGGGGAGGCTGAATGAGTTATCCGATTGAACGCGTGCGCGGCGATTTCCCGCTGCTGGCGCGTGAGGTGAACGGCCAACCGCTGGCCTATCTCGACAGCGCCGCCAGCGCGCAGAAACCGCAGGCGGTGATCGACCGCGAGCTGGAGTTCTACCGCCACGGTTATGCGGCGGTGCATCGCGGCATTCATACCCTGAGCGCCGAGGCGACCCAGCAGATGGAAGCGGTGCGGGAACAGGCGGCGCGCTTTATCAACGCCGCCTCGGCGGAAGAAATGGTGTTCGTCAAGGGTACCACCGAAGGCATCAATTTGGTGGCCAACAGCTTTGGCCGCCACCTGCTGCAGCCGGGCGATGCGATTCTCATCACCGAGATGGAGCACCACGCCAATATCGTGCCGTGGCAGATGCTGGCGCTGGAGCGCGGGCTGCAGCTGCGGGTGTGGCCGCTGCAGCCGGACGGTACGCTGGATCTGGCGCTGCTGCCGGAGCTGGTCGACTCGTCCTGCAAACTGCTGGCGCTGACCGAGGTCTCCAACGTGCTGGGCACCGTCAACCCGGTGCGCGACATCATCGCCCGCGCCAGAGCCCTGGCGCCGGAGCTGACGGTGCTGGTGGACGGCGCGCAGGCGGTAATGCACCAGCGCGTCGATGTTCAGGCGCTGGACTGCGATTTTTACGTATTTTCCGGCCATAAGCTGTACGGCCCTTCCGGCATCGGCATGCTGTACGGCCGCCAGGCGTTGTTACAGCAGATGCCGCCGTGGGAAGGGGGCGGCTCGATGATCCGCCAGGTCAGCCTGACGGCGGGCACCACCTTCGCCGATCCGCCGTGGCGCTTCGAGGCCGGTTCGCCGAACACCGCCGGCATCATGGGGCTGGGGGCGGCGTTCGATTACGTCGAAGCCCTGGGCCTGAATGCGATCCACGATTATGAACAGTCGCTGATGCACTATGCGCTGGAGGCGCTCAGGCAGGTGCCGACGCTGAAAGTTTATGGTCCGGCCCATCGCGCCGGGGTGATCGCCTTCAACCTGGGGGAGCACCATGCCTATGATGTCGGCAGCTTCCTCGACCAGTACGGCATCGCCATTCGCACCGGCCATCACTGCGCGATGCCGCTGATGGCGTTTTATCAGGTGCCGAGCATGTGCCGCGCTTCGCTGGCGTTATATAATACCCGCGAAGAGGTGGACCGGCTGGTGGCCGGGCTGCAACGCATTCATCAGCTATTAGGCTAGGCCGGGGCGCGTCCCCGGCGGTACAAAAGGATCCCCATGGCGAATTTGCCGGACAAAGATAAATTGGTGCGTAATTTCTCCCGCTGTTTGAACTGGGAGGAGAAATACCTGTACGTGATTGAACTCGGCGCCAAATTGCCGCCGCTGGACGAGGCCGAGCGGCAGGCCGGCAACCTGATTTCCGGCTGTCAGAGCCAGGTATGGATCGTGATGCGCCGTGATGAGCAGGGGCAGGTCGAGCTTCACGGCGACAGCGACGCGGCGATCGTCAAAGGGCTGCTGGCGGTGGTGTTTATTCTTTATCGTCAATTGACGCCACAGCAGATCGTCGATCTCGATGTGCGGCCGTTTTTCAGCGAGTTGGCGCTCAGCCAACATCTGACGCCTTCGCGTTCACAGGGGTTGGAGGCGATGATCCGCGCCATTCGCAGCAAAGCGGCGCAGCTGGCCTGACCCATAACGGCCGCACCCTCAAGGCTCATTGATACCTTCGCTTTGTCAATGAGTCTTTACAATCCGCAGTTTTCCTCCTGGCAATGCTCCCAATTCAGTGATATTTCAGCAGCTTACCTATTGACGTTTCGTTGACAATCAGCGGCGGCGATTACGTTATAACATGTTGATTTTTAGAGGACTTATTGCCTTTGATACCAGCGTTGCTAGTATTAATCAGGTATTGTCTGATTTACCCACCGCCAGGCGCTCGTTAGCCTTGGGGGCGAACCGTCATAAAAAAATATAGGGATGATAATGAAACGTGCGTTGAGTTTAATGGGCATGGTCTTCGCCACCGTATTGGCCGGCACGCAGGCCGCCAGTGCGACCGAGTACCCGCTGCCGCCGCCGGACAGCCGTCTGATCGGTGAAAACACCACTTATACCGTGCCAAACGACGGCCGTCCGCTGGAGGCGATCGCCGCCGACTACAAGATCGGCCTGCTGGGCATGCTGGAAGCCAACCCTGGCACTGACCCGTTCCTGCCCAAGCCGGGTTCGGTGCTGACCATTCCGACCCAAATGCTGCTGCCTGACACCAAGCGTGAAGGGATCATCGTCAACCTGGCCGAGCTGCGCCTTTACTACTACCCGAAAGGCGAGAACAAAGTGATCGTCTATCCGATCGGTATCGGCCAGACCGGGATGCACACGCCGCTGGAGGTGACCTCCGTCAGCCAGAAGATCCCTAACCCGACCTGGACGCCAACCGCCAATATCCGTAAACGCTATCAGTCCCAGGGCGTGACGCTGCCAGCGGTGGTGCCGGCCGGCCCTGAGAACCCGATGGGGTTGTTCGCCCTGCGTCTGGCGATGGGGCGCGGTGAATACCTGATCCACGGCACCAACGCCAACTTCGGTATCGGCATGCGCGTCAGCTCCGGCTGCATTCGTCTGCGTCCGACGGATATCGAAGCGCTGTTCAATCAGGTGCCGCGCGGTACGCGGGTGCAGGTGATCAACGATCCGGTGAAGATTTCGGTTGAGCCGGACGGCAAACGCTATGTGGAAGTGCATCAGCCGCTGTCGCGGGTAGAAAGCGACGATCCGCAGACCATGCCGATTGCGTTGTCTAAAGCGGAGAAAGCCTTCGCTGCGGATGCTCAGACCGATCGCGCCGTGTTCGATAGCGCGGTTGTACGCCGTTCTGGCATGCCGGTGCTGGTCAACGTAGGGGAGAGCCCGTCGGCGGTGAGTTTGACGCCTGCAGCGACGCCTGAGGCGAATAAGAGCCCATTCAAGGCAGCGCCAATCAGTTCCGTGAACTAAGTTTGCAGGATTGTGTGGTCGAAGAGGGGTTCAGCGTGCTGAGCCTCTTTTTTTGCCTGCGGTGCAGGAAAAACCAGTCCAAGGGACAGGCAAAAAAAACGGCGCACAATGTGCGCCGTTTTCAATAACCAAAGCTATCTTACTTTTTGTAAGCGTGAGCTTGGTTGTCCAGACGCTGGTTAGCGCGTGCTGCGTCGTCTTTAGCAGCTTGAACGTCAGAACGCATTGCGTTCACGTCGTTGCTCAGCTGATCAACTTTAGCGTTCAGAGTCTGAACGTCAGAAGACAGTTGATCGATTTTAGCGTTGCTAGAGCAGCCAGCCAGCAGAGTGGAACCCAGGATTACCGCGCCCAGTACCAGTTTAGTACGATTCATTATAACACCCTCTAGATTGAGTTAATCTCCATGTAGCGTTACAAGTATTACACAAACTTTTTTCGAAAGAGAATAATTTTTTAGTGTTGAGGTGCTTTATTTTGATCGTTCGCTCAAACTTGCATCTGGTTTTACAAATTAGTTAAAAAAACGAGGGAAAACAGCCGGCTTCCATGGGACTACTCCGATTCTTTATTAGCTAAATAATGAGCGGATCGCGGTTGCGTTTTGAGAAAAATAGTTTACTGCCGATAAAAAAAACGCCGCAAAGCGGCGTTTTGATCAAGGCAATTATGTCACGTTTTATATTACAGCACGTGTACCGAGGCAGTGTTGGTGGTGCCGCTCGGCACCAGCGCGCCGGAAACCATCACCACGACGTCGCCTTTCTGTGCCAGGCCGCTGGCCAGGGCGGCTTCTTTACCGATGCGGTAGAAGTCGTCGGTAGAGGCGATTTCCTTGACCATCTGCGGGATGACGCCCTTGCTCAGCACCAGCTGGTGCGCGGTGGTTTCATTGGTGGTCAGCGCCAGGATCACCGCGTTCGGGAAGTATTTACGCACGGATTTCGCCGACTTGCCGCCGCTGGTGGCGACCACGATCAGCGGCGCGTCCAGTTTCTCGGCGGTTTCAACCGCACCGCGGCACACCGCTTCGGTGATGCGCAGCTTGCGGCGATCGTTCAGGGCGTCGATGCGGCTTGGCATCACGCGATCGGTACGCTCGCAGATGGTCGCCATGATGTTGACCGCTTCCAGCGGGTATTTGCCCTTGGCGCTCTCGCCGGACAGCATGACGGCATCGGTGCCGTCCAGGATGGCGTTGGCAACGTCGCCGGCTTCCGCGCGGGTAGGGCGCGGGTTCTTGATCATGGAATCGAGCATCTGGGTGGCGGTGATCACCACTTTACGCGCGCGGTTGCATTTCTCGATCATCATCTTCTGGGCGAAGATCACTTCTTCGACCGGGATCTCCACGCCCAAGTCGCCACGGGCAACCATGATGCCGTCGGACGCTTCGAGGATCTCGTCGAAGTTGTTCAGGCCTTCCTGGTTTTCGATCTTGGAGATGATCTGGATTTGCTCGCCGCCGTGGGCTTTCAGGTGTTCGCGGATCTCCAGCACGTCTGAGCGTTTGCGGATGAAGGACGCCGCCACGAAGTCGACGCCTTGCTCGCAGCCGAAGATCAGGTCGCGTTTGTCTTTTTCGGCCAGCGCAGGCAGCTGGATGGATACGCCCGGCAGGTTGACGCCCTTGTTCTCGCCCAGGTCGCCGTTGTTCAGCACTTTACAAACGACTTCGTTCTCGGTCACGTTGGTGACTTCCATGCCGATCAGGCCGTCGTCAACCAGCACGGTATTGCCGATCTTCAGGTCGGCGGCGAAGCCGGCGTAGGTGACCGCCACGCGTTCGCTGTTGCCGATCACGCTCTGGTCGGTGGTGAAAGTGAAGGTTTGGCCGGCGACCAGCGAGGCGTCTTTGCCGCCTTCCAGTTTCATGGTGCGAATTTCCGGGCCTTTGGTATCCAGCAGGATGCCGGCGTTGATGCCGGTTTTCGCCATCACGGCGCGCATGTTCTTGATGCGGTTGCCGTGCTCTTCATAGTCGCCGTGAGAGAAGTTGAGACGCATCACGTTCATGCCCGCATTGAGCAGGTTGGTCAGCATTTCTTCCGATTCGGTTTTTGGACCGATGGTACAAACAATTTTGGTCTTTTTCATGGCGGAGTTTTCTACAAGTTGTGATGGATAAAAAAACGAATTTGACCGGCGCGGTTTACGCCGGTAGGGAATTTGGGCCGTGCCTGGTGGTGAAAAACATAGTTAAGGATAGGTGACGACAGTTGAAGTGGGGCGGAAAAATTCAGCCCGCGCGGGGGCGCGGGGATGCTGCGCAACGGGGTAAGATCACATTGTGTTGTTATTGCGTTTTCGCAGATCAAGGGCTGAAACCATTCAACTGATAGACGTTGCGCATTATAAAGGCTAAGCGGCGGGAAACAAAATAAAAAACCGCGGCGGTGCGGCGGATATAGCAAAACGGGGCCAAATGTGGCGCAAATGCAACGCGTTGTGGGCCGTTTGTTGCGCAAATAACCTTTCTGTAAATATGGCTTACCGCGGTAGGGGGATTTCCAGCAGCACGCCGGCGCTCAGGCAGAAGCAGCCGCTGGCGACGTTGGCCGGCAATATCAGGCTCTCACCGGCCCGCACCACTCGCGTATCGCCGCCGAGAGTGAACTCGAATTCACCGGATATCACTCGGGTTTGCAGCGCGTGCGGGGGCTTTTGCAACTGGCCGAAGGCGCCGGCTTCGAAACGCACTTCCGCCGCCGGCGAACCGTCGCTCATCACGCCTTCACGGCGGGCAAGGCCATTGTCGAGCGGTAAAAAGGCGGTTTTGGCGGTAAAAGTGGTCATGTGGCGTTCCTGATGACGGTAGCACGGCGCGATCGACATAACGGGCAGGCGGTCGGGCAGAGACGAAATAACGGGAAGTATAACGCGACAGGGGGAGGTGAATCAGCAATATGGTGCGTCCGAGTGGACTCGAACCACCGACCCCCACCATGTCAAGGTGGTGCTCTAACCAACTGAGCTACGGACGCACTGCGCTGCTTCTGAAATTTGGTGCGTCCGAGTGGACTCGAACCACCGACCCCCACCATGTCAAGGTGGTGCTCTAACCAACTGAGCTACGGACGCACTGTACTGCTTCAGGAATTTGGTGCGTCCGAGTGGACTCGAACCACCGACCCCCACCATGTCAAGGTGGTGCTCTAACCAACTGAGCTACGGACGCATCTTTTCCTGCCTGTCATGGCTGACAGCGGGGACGAATATTAACGAGCTACCCGCGTGCTGGCAAGGGGAAAAGCGCAATTTTATTTGGTATTTCACGCGATTGCTGAGGTTGTGCGCAGTCCGGCGTTTTTTTCCGCAAACCGCAGCCCGGCCGGGGATGAAACCGGCCGGGCTGCGGATTCAGCGCGTGGATCGCTGCAGGATGACGGTGGTCGGCTGTTTCTGCAGCCAGCGCATGCGCAGCGCCATCATGATGGCGGCGAAGGTCAGGCCGATGATAAAGCCGATCCAGAAACCGCTCGGCCCCATCGCCGGCACCACCGCGTCGGTTAACGCCAGCAGATAGCCGCTCGGCAGGCCCAACACCCAATAAGCAATGAAGGTGATGAAGAAGATCGCGCGGGTATCTTTATAACCACGCAGCACGCCGCTGCCGATCACCTGGACAGAATCCGAGATCTGGTACAGCGCCGCCAGCAGCATCAGCTGCGAGGCCATCGCCACCACCGCCGGGCTGTCGTTGTACAGCAGGGCGATCGGTTCGCGGAAGGCGGCGGTAAACAGCGCGGTGCAGACGGCCATGGTGATGCCGACGCCGATGGCGGAGTAAGCGGCGACGCGCGCGCCTTCGACCGAGCCTTCCCCCAGACGATAACCGACGCGGATGGTGGCGCCGACGCCCAGCGACAGCGGCAGTACGAACATCAGCGCGCTGAAGTTAAGCGCGATCTGGTGGCCGGCGACCGCGACGATCCCCAGTGGCGACACCAGCAGCGCCACCACGGCGAACAGAGTGACTTCGAAGAACAGCGCCAGCGCTACCGGCATGCCGATGCCGATCAGGCGCTTCAGCGCCGCCCAGTCTGGGCCGCCGAGATCGCCGGTTTGGCGTTTGATGTCGCGCTGCGACGGCGCGCGCTTCACGTAGCCGCGCATCATCAGGAACATGATCCAGTAGACGCTGCCGGTGGCGACGCCGCAGCCGACGCCGCCCAGCTCCGGCATGCCGAATTTGCCGTAGATGAAGATGTAGTTGATCGGGATATTCACCAGCAGGCCGAGGAAGCCGATCACCATGCCGGGCTTGGTTTTGGACAGCCCCTCGCACTGGTTGCGCATCACCTGGAAGAACAGGTAACCCGGCGCCCCCCACATGATGGCGTGCAGATAACCGACGGCTTTATCCGCCAGCTGCGGATCGATGTTGTGCATCATGTCGATGACGAACTTGCAGTTATACAGCACGACGATCAGCAGCACGGACACGCCGGAAGCCAGCCAAAAACCCTGGCGCACCTGGTGAGCGATGCGATCGCGACGCCCGGCGCCGTTGAGCTGGGCGATAACCGGGGTCAGCGCCAGCAGCAGGCCGTGGCCGAACAGGATGGCCGGCAGCCAGATTGAAGTGCCGACCGCAACCGCCGCCATGTCGGTGGCGCTGTAAGCGCCGGCCATGATGGTATCCACCACGCCCATGGCGGTTTGCGATATTTGCGCGATGATGACCGGGATAGCGAGAGCCAATAAACTACGCGCTTCAATTAAGTACTTCTGCACGCATACACCTTTTCTATTTATATATGTGGGAGGGAGGGCTGCCGCGAGAGGACAACAATTAAAATAGCGGAATTTTGTCAAAAAGATTGTACCTGCTCGGCGTCGTTAAGCAAACGCCGCAGATAAATAGTTATTAAATGCGCAGCCATTCGTTTTTTGCCGTCGCGGATTTGGTTTTCAGCGCCAACTGGGGCAAACTGCCGATAGCGTTTTAACCTATTTAGTAAAAGAGGCACATATGTTCACCGGTATCGTACAAGGCACCGCGCCGCTGGTCGCCATTGATGAGAAACCCAATTTCCGCACCCACGTGATCGAAATGCCTGCCGAGCTGCTGCCGGGGCTGGAGCTGGGCGCGTCGGTGGCCCATAACGGCTGCTGCCTGACCGTCACCGCGGTGGAAGGCAACCGCGTCAGCTTCGATTTGATTAAGGAAACTCTGCGCCTGACCAACCTCGGCGATCTGGCGCTGGGCGACATCGTCAATATCGAGCGCGCGGCGAAGTTCAATGACGAAATTG
This sequence comes from Serratia sarumanii, assembly GCF_029962605.1. NCBI lineage: Bacteria > Pseudomonadati > Pseudomonadota > Gammaproteobacteria > Enterobacterales > Yersiniaceae > Serratia > Serratia sarumanii. Next base: position 2,209,457 of record NZ_CP124750.1, read on the forward strand.
GCGGCCATTTGATGTCCGGCCATATTATCTGCACGGCGGAAGTGGCCAAGATTTATACCTCGGAAAATAACCGGCAGGTATGGCTGCGCATGCCGAATGCCGAATTGATGAAATATGTGCTGCACAAAGGCTTCATCGGCATCGACGGCATTAGCCTGACCATCGGCGAAGTGGTGAATAACCGTTTCTGCGTGCACCTGATCCCGGAAACGCTGGATCGCACCACGCTGGGTAAGAAACGCCTGGGTGACAAGGTGAACATCGAGATCGATCCGCAAACGCAGGCGGTGGTGGACACCGTCGAGCGCGTGCTGGCCAATCGGGAAGCGGCGCTGGCGGCGGCGATGGCGCCGGCGCACAAAGACTGACAGCGATTCGGGCGTTGCCGCCGGAATCGAATCATAAGCAGAGAGGAGAAACGCGTGAAGTTTTATGGGAAAACGTTGTTGTTAACCGCGTTGCTGGCGCTGAGCGCCTGCAGCAGTTCGCCTGAGCAGGGCGCGAGCGCGCAAATGGCCGATGCGGATGATACCTGCGGCGCTTCGCAGTATCAAAACTTCGTCGGCAAACCGATGACCTCGCTGGAAGGCGTGCGGATCGACGCCAAGGTGCGCGCCATTCCGTACAACTCTGCCGTCACCATGGATTTCAACCTGCGCCGCCTGAACTTCCTTGGCGACAGCGACGATAAAATCATCCGCGTCTACTGCGGCTAAGCCGTACGCGTCGAACGAGCAAAAAAAGGCCCCGGCGATATTGCTGCCGGGGCCTTTTTTGTCGGGCAAGCGCTTAGCGGGCGACGCGGATGCCGCCTTCAACGCCTTTCGGGCTGAACACCACCTGCCACAGCTGCAGATCGCGCGCCCGGAACGCGCCGGCGCAGGCGTTCAGGTAATAGCTGAACATCCGCTCGAAGCGTTCGGAATAGCGCGGTGCAAGCTGCGGCCACGCCTGTTTGAAGCGCTCGAACCAGGCCATCAGCGTGCGATCGTAGTCGGCGCCGATGTTGTGCCAGTCTTCCATCACGAAATGGCCTTCGCTGGCTTCGGCGATATGGCTCACTGAAGGCAGGCAGCCGTTCGGGAAAATGTACTTGTTGATCCACGGATCGACGTTCATGTCGGTTTTGTTGGAGCCGATAGTGTGCAGCAGGAAGAGACCGTGCGGCGCCAGATTGCGTTCTACCACATTGAAATAGGTGCGGTAGTTTTTCGGCCCGACGTGCTCGAACATGCCGACCGAGACGATGCGATCGAACTGCTGATGCAGATCGCGGTAATCCTGCAGCAGGATCTGCACATCCAGCCCGGCGCAGCGCGCCTGAGCCAGCTTCTGCTGTTCTGCGGAGATGGTCACGCCGACCACCGATACGCCGTAATTTTTCGCCGCATAGGCGGAGAGGCCGCCCCAGCCGCAGCCGATGTCCAGCAAGCGCATGCCCGGTTGCAGCTGCAGTTTCTCGCAGATCATCCGCAGCTTGGCTTCCTGTGCCTCCTCCAGCGTGGTGGCGTCTTTCCAGTAGCCGCAGGAATATTGCATGTAAGGATCGAGCATCAGGGTAAACAGATCGTTGCCGAGATCGTAATGTTCTTTGCCGACGATCCAGGCGCGCTTTTTCGATTGCAGATTGGTCAGGCGCGCGGCGGCGATACGCAGGGTATCTTTCAGGTGGTGGGGGAGTTTCTTCTCCAGCCCGGCGCTGACCACGCGCTGGAAGAACATATCCAGCCGCTCGCATTCCCACCAGCCGTCCATATAGCTTTCGCCCAGGCCCAGCGAACCTTGCTGCAAGACGCGTTTAAAGAAATCGGGGTTTTTAACCTGAATATCGAAGGGGCGCGAACCGTTGATTTCAATGCCGGCCAGGCCGAGCATTTCGTGCGCGATACGGTACCACTGATTGTCCTGGATGCTCAGATCTTCTATACACGATGAACTCATAGCTTCTCCATCACCTTCTTCTGACTGATGACCCGTTAGGAAACAGCTTAGACAATTTCTGCGGGTGCATACGTTTACCGGCGGAAAATAGACCCGCGGCGTCTGATATCCGACTATGAACAGAGGAAATTTAAAGAAGCGACCCGGCGCGAACGGCGCGGGATAAACGCATCCTTAAAAAAAGAGTGTGACGCAAAGCGCGTACACAAGCGCTAATTGAGATATAGAGATTATAAGGTGTTACTTTACAAGGTTGTTTTTGAGTATAGGCGTGCCGAGGCGTTGACTCAACTGTAAATCGCACTCGGCACGCATATTCTTTAAGTGATTATTAAACTTGGCAATTATGACGCTGAGTTAGCATGTTCCCGCTGCGGCTTTTGCTGCGCATCGGCCGCTTTTCCACGCTGCAGGAAATACCCCAGCGCGGCCAGGATTACCGTAGACACCATCACCGTCACCGTCGCCAACAGCGGCTGGGCAATAAATGCCGACACCAGCATGCTCGCCACAAAGCACAGCCCCAACTGCAGCGTATTTTGCAGCGCGGCGGCCTTGCCGCTGCTTTCCGGGAACGGCATCAGCGCATTCGCCACCATGATCGGATAGCCGGCGCCGTTGACCAGCGCCATCACGCAGAATGGGATCAGCAGCGTGGTGAGCGTCGGATCGGTCAGGGTGGCCACCAGATACAGCGCCACCATGCTGACACCATAAGCTACCAGCAGCCACGGCAGCAGGGTTTTGCCGTTGATGCGCTTGAGCGCGGCGCGGCAGCCGTAGCCACCCAGCAGGAAGGCCAGCGTTTGCGGCACGTAGCTCAGGCCGATATCGCTCGGGCTGTAGCCCATGTCACCGAGGATGAACGGCGAGCCGGTCAGCCAGGCGAAGAAGCCGGCCGAGCAGGCGGCGTACATGGCGACGTTGCCGCTGAACACCGGGGATCTCAACAGTTGCCAGAAGCTGACGCTGTTTTTTGGCGCATCGGCGCTGGGTTGCGTTTTGGCGCGCTCTTTGAGCAGCAGCGTCGGCAGCAGCAGCAGCGCGGTGATGGCCAACAGCGCGGCGAAGATCGCGCGCCAGCTGGCGTGGTTCAGCAACCAGGCGCCGAGCAGCGGCGCCAGCGCCGGCGACAGCGCTACCAGCGGCATAATGGTGGCGAACACGCGGTTGGCCTGGCCTTCGCGGTAACGGTCAACCACCAGCGCTTGCCAGATGGCGGCGGCGGCGCAGACGCCGACGGCCTGAATAAAGCGCAGGATCCAGAGCTGCACGGCGTTTTCCACCCACAGCATGCCCAGGCAGCCGAGGGCGAACAGCGTCAGCCCGATCAATAATACCGGTTTGCGGCCCAGACGGTCGGAGAGCGGCCCCCACAGCAGCTGCGCAAAGGCGAAGCCGGCCAGGAAGATGCTCAGGCTGGCGCTCACCGCGCCGGCGGAAATTTGCAGTTCCTCCCGCATGGCGCCGAAGGCGGGCAGATACATATCGGTCGCCAGATAACCCAGCATGCTCAGGCCGGCGAGGTAGAACATAAAGCCAAAGGAATTTCGCATGGTATTTCTCGTTAATATTTTAATGTCGCAGGTTTTTAGCGCCGGCCAGTGTATCCGGCTGGATCTCTGCTTGTGAAACGGTAATATTTGCAAAGTGCTGTTAAAAAAATTGAAGGCAAGGCGATGTGGTCTGAATATTCTCTTGAAGTGGTCGATGCGGTGGCGCGCACCGGCAGTTTCAGCGCGGCGGCGCAGGAGCTGCACCGGGTGCCGTCGGCGGTCAGCTATACCGTACGGCAGCTGGAGCAATGGCTGGCGGTGCCGCTGTTTGAGCGGCGTCATCGCGATGTGGAGTTGACGCCCGCCGGTGCGCTGTTTATCAAAGATGCGCGAGTTGTTATCAAAAAAATGCTCGACACCCGCCGCCACTGTCAGCAGGTGGCCAACGGATGGCGCGGCCAGCTGAATATCGCGGTCGACATCATCGTCAAACCGCAGCGCAGCCGCCAACTGGTGCTGGATTTCTACCGTCATTTCCCCGACGTCGAATTGATGCTGCAACCCGAAGTGTTCAACGGCGTGTGGGATGCCTTGGTGGATGGCAGGGCGGACATGGCGATCGGCGCCACGCGCGCGGTGCCGGTCGGCGGCGGCTTCGCCTTCCGCGACATGGGTTATATGAACTGGCTGTGTGTGGCCAGCCCGCAACATCCTCTCGCGCAGTTGACGGGGCCGCTGAATGACGATCAGCTGCGGCCGTACCCTTCGCTTTGCCTGGAGGACACCTCTCGCAATCTGCCCAAGCGCGTCACCTGGACGCTGGATAACCAGCGGCGGCTGGTGGTGCCGGACTGGACTTCGGCGCTCGACTGTCTGTGCGCCGGGCTGTGCGTCGGCATGATGCCGGCGCATCGGGCGCTGCCGCGGGTGCAGCGCGGTGAGCTGACGGCGTTGCAGCTGCAGCAGCCGTTTCCCGCCAGCCCTTGCTGCCTGACCTGGCAGCAGGATAAACCGTCACCGGCGATGAGCTGGCTGCTGGCGTATCTGGGCGATGGGGAGACGCTGAATCAGGAGTGGCTGAGCGAGGTGGAACCGGAAGCCGCGCAGGCTTCCGGCGCGGGGGATTAGCGGCGGTAGTCGATGAACGGGCCGTCGGCGACCGAGCGGCGTTCGATCAGCTTCGGATGCACTTCGATCACCTGCGACTCTTCGCGTTTACTGATAATGCGATCCAGCAGCATGGTGAAGGCCATTTCGCCCAGACGCTCTTTCGGCTGGTGAATGGTGGTCAGCGCCGGGGTGAAGTAGCGAGCGTTGCGCACGTTGTCATAGCCGATCACGGAAATATCCTGCGGCACCCGCAGCCCCAGCTCGTCGGCCGCGCAGATGGCGCCCATCGCCATGATATCGCCGCCGCAGAATACCGCGGTCGGCCGCTGTTTTTGCGACAGGATTTGGTGCATCGCCTTGTAGCCGGACTCCGGCTCGAAGTCACCCTGGACGATCCACTCTTCGCGAATGTCGATATGCGCTTCCTGCAGCGCCTTCATAAAGCCCTGATGACGGCCGCCGCCAGTGTTGCGCGACAGCTGGCCCGGAATGGCGCCGATATCGCGGTGGCCGCGCTCGATCAGGTAACGGCCGGCCAGATAGCCGCCTTCGAACGCGTTATCGATGATGGTGTCGGTGAAGTCGCCGCGCGCGGCGCCCCAGTCCATCACCACCATCGGGATGTTGCGGTAATCTTCCAGCATGCCCAGCAGCTGATCCGGGTACTCGGAGCACATGACCAACAGGCCGTCGACGCGCTTTTGCGCCAGCATCGCCAGGTAGGCGCGCTGCTTGTCCAGATTGTTGTGCGAGTTGCACAGGATCAGGGTGTAGCCTTTGCTGTAGCAGCTGTTTTCCACCGCCTCGATCACTTCGGCAAAGTAGGGCGCTTCGCTCGAGGTGGCCAGCAGGCCGATCGACTTGGTGTGATTGACTTTCAGGCTGCGCGCCACGGCGCTCGGCGAGTAGTGCAGCTCTTTGATGGCGGCCCACACGGCCGCTTTGGTCTCTTCGGCGACGAAACGAGTCTTATTGATGACGTGCGAAACGGTGGTGGTGGAAACGCCCGCGCGTTTGGCCACATCTTTAATCGTTGCCATGTAAGGAATGACTCCTGAACTCACATGTTTACAGCATGTAAGTGTGATGTTAATCGTTTGCCTACGTAGATCCTTCTCCAGAGAAGCGAAAACTGAGTTTTTAGTGTGTTGAAGTCTTCAGCGCTTAATCAGGAGGGGCATGGATGCCGGTACGCAGTTGTGAACTGCGAATTTTGTCGCATATTGAACAAAAGTGGAAGAGGTAATCGAGATTATAAACCGGGAAATGATAACAAGATTTTATCGGCGAACTGTGGGAAAATGATTTGACGTACTAATTGTACGCCTTTTATCCTTAGGAAAGCCCATTTTAAAGGAGTTGTCATGGATACCGAATTGAAGATGTCGCTGTTCACCACCGTCTGCGCGTTGGCGGTCATTATCGCTTTCAGCTTCGTTGCCGCGTTGAACTGATTTACCCCCGGTTATAAAAAAGGCGCAGCCTGGCTGCGCCCCATCACCTCAGAACCTGCGCTTACGCCAGGTTTTCCGCTGCGAAGGTCCAGTTGACCAACGCCCAGAAGTTTTCCAGGTATTTTGGACGCGCATTGCGGTAATCGATGTAATACGCGTGTTCCCACACGTCAACGGTCAGCAGCGGTTTGTCTTCACCGGTCAGCGGGGTGGCCGCGTTGGAGGTGTTGACGATCGCCAGCGCGCCGTCCGGTTTTTTCACCAGCCAGGTCCAACCGGCGCCGAAGTTTTTCACTGCGGCATCGGTAAACTGCTCTTTGAACGCAGCGAAAGAGCCGAAGGATTTGACGATCGCCGCCGCCAGTTCGCCCTGCGGTTCACCGCCGCCCTGTGGCGACAGGCAGTGCCAGTAGAAGGTGTGGTTCCACACCTGCGCGGCGTTGTTGAAGACGCCGCCGTTTGAGGTCTTGATGATCTCTTCGAGCGATTTGCCTTCGAACTCGCTGCCTTTCACCAGGTTGTTCAGGTTAACCACGTAGGTGTTATGGTGTTTGCCGTAGTGGTATTCCAGGGTCTCGGCGGAGATGTGCGGCTCGAGCGCGTTTTTCTCATACGGTAATGCAGGTAATTCAAACGACATTGCTTCCTCCTTTACAGCGCCACTCTTTTTCCGCCGGAGCGGGAGCCGAATGGGCCGTTTTTTATTGTGGTCTTTCAATCTTAACAATTTTCATCATAAAAAACAGGAAGAAAAGCGAGAAATGCGCGTGAGGCGGTGTGAGGGGTGATAGCTTGAGCAGGCGGTTGCGACCGGGGCCGCAACCGCGCAGAGCAGGGAATTAACGAATGGTTTTCGGCGTTACTACGCGGCGCGCGCCGATGTAGTGGTTTTGCCAATAGTCGTTGTCGAGCTGGCTGATGCGGATCTCTTCGCCGGTGCGCGGCGACTGGATGAATTTGCCGTTGCCGAGATAAACGCCGACATGATCCGCCACGCCGCGGTTGTTGATGCGGAAGAACACCAGATCGCCACTTTCCAGTTCGCTTTTCTTGATCGGCGCCGCGTCGCGCAGGTGGTACATCTCGTTGGCGGTGCGCGGCATCTTGATTTTTACCACGTCTTTATAGGCGTAATAGATAAGGCCGCTGCAGTCGAAACCGGTGCGCGGCGAGCTGCCGCCCCAGCGGTAAGGTTTGCCCATCTGGCCCATCAGCTTGGCCATCGCGGTCTGCTTGGCATGCTGATAGCGTTTTTTGTGCGCCGGGCTGAGTTTCAACGGTTTTTCATCACGCGCCAGCTTGGCGGTGGCCATACCGGCTTCGCGGTGGCGGCCGTAGCCTTTTTTGTAGCCCTTTTTCGGCGGGGTGACTTTAATCTTGGCGGTTTTCTGCGCTTTGGCCTTGGGTTTGGCGCTGGCGATCTTTTTCGCGCTTTTCTCGCTTTTCGCCTTGGCGGTCTTGGTTTTTTTCGCGGGGGCCGTCACTTTGGCTTTTTTAGCGGTTTTGTCCGCTTTCTTTTTTCTGCGGTCATCGGGCCGCGCTTCATTAGCATGGCTTTTACGCTGCTCGGCGGCAACACGCGCCTGTGGCGCAGCGTGCGCCAAATTGAAGAAGAGCTGCGTAAACAGCAGCGCAAAGAGCGTAAGAATTAAACGCATGTCGACGTCACCAACCTTGGCCCCGAAACGGATATCGAAAGAGTTACAGTATTCCCGAATTTCGCCATATAAAACAGCGAAGAACTCATAAATAATAATCCATATTGTGAGAAAACGTTAATGACATTTTTTTTGGTTCAAAATCAGCCCGTTGGTGTATGAAAAAGCGCCGGCAGGGGGCTATGGATATAATTAATCCGCGCCGTCACCGCCGCGCAATATATTAGTGAAATGGTCGGATTAAAAATGTTATTCTCAACGTATGTTTTGACCGGAATGACGTGGCCGGTGAAACGCGATCGGCGGCGGGTGAATATCCTTGCAAAAGATGGCGTTTTCTTGCGACTGTTCCAGCCGCTACAATAGCCCGCGTGATGCATGTTGTAGCCATGAAATGTGGCTTGAGGAAGCAATAAATGACGACGACACTTGAAAAAATTCAGCACCAGATCGCTGAAAACCCGATTCTGCTGTACATGAAAGGTTCGCCAAAGCTGCCGAGCTGCGGCTTCTCCGCACAGGCTGTGCAAGCGCTGTCCGCCTGCGGCGAGCGTTTCGCTTACGTGGACATTCTGCAGAACCCGGACATCCGCGCCGAGCTGCCAAAATACGCCAACTGGCCGACGTTCCCGCAGCTGTGGGTAGACGGTGAGCTGGTCGGCGGTTGCGATATCATTATCGAAATGTATCAGCGCGGCGAACTGCAGCAGCTGATCAAAGAAACGGCAGAAAAGTATAAAGCGCAGGAAGACCAGCAGTCTTAATCGACGGGCTTGCGGTTATCGCGTAACGGGCGGCGCCAGTGCAAACTGGGCCGCCTTTTTTGTTGGGCTTATTCGGCGAGATCGCCGGCGGGCAGCGGCCAACCGCCGAGACGTTTCCAGCGGTTAACCAGCTCGCAAAACAGCAGGGCGGTTTGCTCGGTGTCGTACAGCGCAGAGTGCGCCTGGCTGCTGTCGAACGGCATTCCGGCCGCGATACAGGCCTTCGCCAACACCGTTTGGCCCAGCACCAGGCCGCTCAGCGCGGCGGTGTCGAAGGTAGCGAACGGATGGAACGGGTTGCGCTTCAGGCCTGCGCGTTCGGCCGCGGCCATCAGGAAGCTGTGATCGAAGTTGGCGTTGTGCGCCACGATAATGGCCCGGTTGCAACCGCGATCCTTGAGCCCTTTGCGCACCGCTTTGAAAATGGCGTGCAGCGCGTCATATTCGCTGACCGCGCCGCGCAGCGGGTTGTGCGGATCGATGCCGTTAAACGCCAGCGCTTCCGGCTGCAGGTTGGCGCCCTCGAAAGGCTCCACGTGGAAGTGCAGGGTCTCGTCCCGCTGCAGCCAGCCATCTTCATCCATTTTCAGCGTGACGGCGGCGATCTCCAGCAACGCATCGGTATTGGCGTTAAAGCCGGCGGTTTCAACATCTATTACTACGGGATAAAACCCACGAAAACGACCACTCAGGGCGTTAAGATCACTTTTCTCGGCCATCAGTTTCTTATCTTCATCGAATGCAGCGCGCATTATGGCAAATTTTGCGCCCGGTTGCAGGCGCTATCGCGCGGAGAATCAGCAGGGCGCTGGTGCGCCCTGAAGGGGAGGCTTAGTGGCCGAGGCCCTGACCGGCGTGTTTGTTTTCGATCAGCTCGATTTTGTAGCCGTCCGGATCCTCGACGAAGGCGATGACCGTGGTGCCGCCTTTCACCGGGCCGGCTTCGCGGGTGACCTTGCCGCCTGCGCGGCGGATGCTGTCGCAGGTGGCGGCAACGTCGTCCACGCCCAGCGCCAGGTGGCCGAAGGCGGTGCCCATGTCGTAGCTGTCGGTGCCCCAGTTATAGGTCAGTTCGATAACCGCACCTTCGCTCTCTTCCGTATAGCCGACGAAAGCCAGGGAGTACTTGTACTCGGGGTTTTCGCTGGTGCGCAGCAGGCGCATGCCTAATACCTTGGTGTAGAAGTCGATGGCGCGTTGCAGATCACCGACGCGGATCATGGTATGGAGTAAGCGCATAATTCCTCTGAATTGGCTGTGCCGTGGCAGACGGCGGGTGGATTGAAGCACAAGCGAGTATAGCCTTGTCCCGCAAGGGAATTCAACGTGACGAGTGAGTGACGATGTCACGTATTAGTTTTCCGTCAACGGTGTCTAAATATTGATCGAGCGTACCGATCGATACAGAGTAATTGATCTGCACAATCAATTATCTATTCCAGCGGCAATCGTGTAAAAATTGAACGGCAATAGAGAACAACACCAGGGAACACCGGCCCGCCTCGTGCGGGCCTTTTTGCGCGCGGCGCACAAAAAAACGGCCATGCGATTGCGTGGCCGTTGGGGTCAGGAAGGGTTACTTCGCCAGAAACGGATAGTCGGTATAGCCTTCGGCGCCGCCGCCGTAGAAGGTTTCCGGCTTAGGTTCGTTCAGCGGAGCGTGCTGACGGAAACGCTCTACCAGATCCGGGTTGGCGATGTAGCTGCGGCCGAAGGCCACCGCGTCGATGAAGCCTTTTTCGATCAACGCTTCGGCTTTCTCGGCGGTGTAGGCGCCGGCGCCGACGATCACCCCGTTAAAGTGGGCGCGCACCGAGTCGCGGAAGGCGTCGGAATACGGTTTGCCGCCGGCCCAGTCCGGTTCGGAGATGTGCAGGTAAGCGATGTTGCGCTTATTCAGCTCTTCCACCAGATACAGCGCCGCTTCTTCCTGATCTTCACCGTTGTCCAGCCCGTTGAACGGCCCCAGCGGCGAGATGCGGATGCCGATGTGTTCGGAACCCCATTCGGCGATGGTGGCGTCGACCACTTCCAGCGTCAGGCGAGTGCGATTCTCGATGCTGCCGCCGTATTGATCGGTACGTTGGTTGGAGGCCGGTGACATGAATTGATGCAGCAAATAGCCGTGCGCCGCATGCAGTTCGATGAAGTCAAAGCCGGCTTCCCGCGCGTTGGCGGTCGCCTGGCGGAAATCGTTGACGATGCCCGGGATCTCGCTGGTTTCGAGCGCACGCGGCGTGGAGGTCGGCACGCGCACCCAGGCGCCGGTTTCATCACGCACGGTGGTGCGGGTTTCGGCGTTGATTGCCGAAGGGGCGACCGGTGCTTGCCCGCCCGGCTGCAGGCTGGCGTGGGAGATGCGGCCTACGTGCCACAGCTGCACGGCAATATGGCCGTTGTTGTCATGCACTGCCTGCGTGATGTTTTTCCATGCGGCGATCTGCTCCGGCGTATGCAACCCCGGCGCGCCGGCGTAGCCTTTCGCCTGGAAGGAAACCTGGGTCGCTTCGGTCACGATCAGGCCGGCGCTGGCGCGCTGTGCATAATATTCCGCCATCAGCGGCGTAGGAATGTCGCCTGGCTCGATGCTGCGCAAACGCGTCAGCGGAGCCATAAACACGCGGTTGGGCAGGGTGATGGCGCCAACCTTCAGCGGAGAGAGCAATTTTTCAGTCTTCATAGTGCATCCTGTATTTAATAGACCGGTCGTCTAGTAATGGGCGATAAAAAACCACGAACTGCATTTTCAATAAAAAGAAATTGTTACCGTTACGCTTGCGGCGGGCGCAGCAGCAACTCGATGCTTTCCAGCGCGCTCGTTAACGGCGCCAGCGAGTGGCGGATCTTGGCGCGCAGCGAGGCACCGAGCCACAGTGAATACAGCGTTTCTGCGGTCGCCGCGGGGCTCATGGCCACCGACAGCGAGCCCTCGGCGATACCGCGCTCGATGGCCTCCTGCAGGTGGCCGATCACGCGAGCGGTGCCCGTTTCCAGCGCATGACGCATCGGTTCCGACAGATCGCTCACCTCGGCGGAAAGCTTCACCGCCAGGCAGGCGTTGTGGCATTCGCTGCGGCAGTGGTAGCTGATAGCCTGAGCGTAATAGCCGAGCAGCTGGTGGCGGGCATCGCCGCGTCTGTCGGCAAACAGCGCCTGCATTTGTGCATCATAATGGGCGAAATAACGTTGCAGCATCGCTTCGCCGAAGGCTTCCTTCGAGCGAAAATAGTGGTAGAACGAGCCTTTCGGCACGCCCGCGGTGGCCAGCAGTTCACTCAGCCCCATGCCGGTAAAGCCCAGGCGCAGGCTGAGGGTTTCGCCGGTGGCGAGCAGATGTTCACGTGTGTCCACGTTGCAATGCGTTGATTTGGTCATCATGGTGCCGAGCATAATAGACCGATTGGTCTAGGTCAATGGGAATAAAAAAACCGGCGCACAAAACGCCGGTTGTCTGCAAACTATTGTGCCCCAGCGGCACGCGGAAGTTAAGCCTTTACGCCGCGTTGCGGCAAGGCTGCAGGATATCCAGCCGGGATTGATATTCGCGGGTCTGTACGTTCAGCATGCCCAACAGGGTGTGGAACAGGTTGTCCTGCGACACGTCGTCTTTTTCCGCCAGCGCGTTCAGGCACTGGCGATCGACGCCGAAATTGCGCTGATAGTCGGCCGACATCCACATCAGGAAAGGCACGTGCGTCTGCTGGCTCGGCGCGAAGACATAGGGCGTGCCGTGCAGATACATGCCGTTTTCCCCCAGCGATTCGCCGTGATCGGACAAATAGACCAGCGCGGTATTGAACCGCCCGTCATACTGCCGCAGCAGCTTGATGGTGGCATCGAGCATCGCGTCGGTATACAGGATGGAGTTGTCATAGGTGTTCACCAGCTGTTCATGGCTGCAATCCTGGATCTGATTGCTGTTGCAGGTCGGCAAAAATGTCTGGAATTCTGGCGTGCTGCGGCGGTAGTAAGCCGGGCCGTGGCTGCCCATCTGGTGCAGCACGATCACGCCGTCGTCTTTCAGGCCATTGATATAGTCGTTCAGCTTGTACAGCAGCGCGTTGTCCATGCAAACCTCGCCGTCGCAGTCCTGCGGCAGTTTCAGCTTGGTCATGTCGATGTGCGGCACCCGGTCGCAGGCGCCTTTGCAGCCGCCGTCGTTATCGCGCCACAGCACGCTGACGCCGGCATGCGCCAGCACGTCGAGCATCCCCTCCTGGTGCGCCGCCTGAGTCGCGTCGTACTCCTTGCGCGGCATGTTGGAGAACATGCAGGGCACGGAGATCGCCGTTTCGGTGCCGCAGGAACTGGCGTTCTTGAAGTAGACCACGTTGTCCTGCTTCAGGCGCGGGTTGGTTTCGCGCCCGTAGCCGCCGAGGGAGAAGTTTTCGGCGCGGGCGGTTTCGCCCACCACCAGGATCACCAGCGTTTTCTTGGCCTGCCCGGCGATCAGCGGCCCTTTGCGCGCGTCCTCGCCGATCTTGACCAGCGGCAGATTGCGGGTGAAGTAACGCTGTTCGGTAAACTTGATGGTGCCGGCGACGAAGTTGGAAGGGGTCAACATCTTCACCACGCTTTTATTGTTGCGGATCAGCGAAGCATAGTCTTTGTAGAACAGCGCGGCGACGATCAGGATCACCGCCAGCGACAGCATGACGTTGGCGGCGCGCAGTCCAACCATGTACCACCAGGGGCGAGTCTGGCGAATCTGGGTGAAGCAGACCGCTACCGCCGGCAGAATGCCGAACAGCGCCAGCCACAATCCCATGCGCGGCGTCAGCAGCGCCGTCGCCTCCTGAGGGTTGGTTTCGAAGGCGTTTTGCATCATGTTGCCGTCGATCACCACACCATAGCTGAACATGAAATAGTTGGCTGCGGCGCTGCCGAGCAAGAAAAAGATGATCAGCGGCTTGCGCAGGTAGGGCACGGTCAACACGCTGAAGATGATATTCAGCGCACAGAAGATCACCACCGGCATGCTGGCAGCGAAAATCACGCTGTGGACGCTATCGAAGGTGATATACGACCAGGCGCGATGCAGGAATAACGCGTTTTGAAACAGAGTGAAGAACAGGGCGGTGGCGAGGGTAAAACCGAGGCTGTTGCACCGTAAGCGTTGACGTAACCACATTGCCGAATCGGGATCCTGAAAGTAGATAATGCTTTGAAATCTACCGGATGAAACTTAAGGAAACCTTAGAAACTCAGAATATTGGCGGCGGAGCCTGTGCGGAAAACGCCAGGCCGAGCGGCCTGGCGGTGGGGCGGTTTAGTAGGCGGCGGTGAATTGCGCGCGAATAAACTGAGGCTTTTCAATTTCATCAACGATAGCGACCGCCAGGTCTTCTACCGAAATGCTGGCCGGCGCTTCGCCGTTCATCAACAGTTGCGTGGTGCCGAGGCGGAACTGGCCGGTGCGTTTGCCCGGCTCCAGCAGGGCGGCCGGCGAGAGATAGGTCCAGTCGAGCGCCGATTCATTGCGCAGTTTGTTGCGCAGATCGCGCACCGCCTGCGCGCCGGGGCGGATATTTTCCGGGAACTGCGGTGTATCCACCAGTTCAACGCCGGGCGCCACTTCCAGGCTGCCGGCGCCGCCGACCACCAGCAGGCGCTTGACGCCGGCCTGTTCGACCGCGGTGAGGATCTGTTGGGCGCCGCGGAGGGTTTTCTCATACAGGTTGTCTTCGCCCCAGCCGGGGTTGTAGGCGCTGATCGCCGCATCCTGACCGCGCAATTGCCCCGCCAGCCAGGCGGTATCGGCAACGTCGCCCAGCGCGACGGTCAGGTTGGCGTGCTCCGGCAAATCTTTTTTCTGGCGGGCGATTGCCGTCACCTGAATACCGCGAGCCAGCGCTTCATCCACCACGCGGCGGCCAACAAAACCGGTTGCTCCAATAATGGCTACTTTCATCTGCATGCTCCTTCGGGGATAGGTTCAGTATCGTGACGCAGGCCGATGTGCCTGCTGCGTGGTGTTTACTCTAGTCCTTAACAATAGCCGTGATTAGTGCCATATTCATGCTTTCTTGATTAAGTAAAACTTCATAATCGTGGATAAACTCAATCGAATGGCGGTATTCGCCACCGTGGTGGCGGAGGGATCGCTGGCCGGCGCGGCGCGGCGGCTGGGCATGACGCCGTCGGCGGTCAGCCAGCACATGCGCTCGCTGGAGAAGGCGCTTGGGGTGCCGTTGCTGCATCGCTCCACCCGCCGTCTGGCGCTGACCGAGGCCGGGGCGGCGTTCTACCCCGGCTGCGAGGCGATGCTGCAACAGGCGCAGCAGGCGGAGCAGCGGCTGGCGGAATTGCGGGATACGCTGGTGGGCGAGCTGCGCATCGCCACCCCGGTCGGCATCGGCGGCCGATCGCTTGCGGAGGCGCTGGCGCCGCTGTTGCAGGCGCACCCCAAGCTGACGCTGCGGGTGCTGGCGGACGATCGCATCGTCGATATGATAGAGCAGCGGGTCGACATCGCGCTGCGGGCCAACCGTCAACTGGCGGACGCCAATATGATCGCGCATCCGCTGACGGCGTGGCCGATGGTGCTGTGCGCCGCGCCGCGTTATCTCAGCCAGCATGGGGTGCCGGAAAAGCCGCAGGATTTGGTGCAGCACCGCTGGATCTCCAGCGGCTACAACGGGGCCCATCTGGACTTGCTGCACCAGTCCGGCCAGCAGGTTAAGCTGCGGCTGGCGGAAGGGCAGATCGTCAGCGAGAGCATGAACGTGATGCGCGCCTTTACCCGCGCCGGGCTGGGCATTTCCGTTCAGCCGCTGTATGAAATTGGCGACGAGCTTCAGCGCGGCGAGCTGTTGCTGCTGTTGCCTGAGTGGCGGCCGGCGCCGCTGCGGCTGCACGCGCTGACGCTCGAGCGCAACGTGCCGGAGAAAAGCCGCCAGGCGCTGCGCTATTTGCGCGACTATTTTCGCCGCAATGGCGAAAAGGGACTTGCCAGCGGCGGCGATGGCGTCTTCAATTAGCAAGAGAACGCAGGAGGAGCCCCGTGGCGCAGCAGCTTGAGTTTTTCGACATTCCCAGCCCGTGTCGCGGCATTTGCCAGGCCGACGATCGCGGATTCTGCCGTGGCTGCCTGCGCAGCCGCGAGGAGCGTTTTGGCTGGATGAACATGAGCGACGCGCAAAAGCGCGAGGTGCTGCGCCTGTGCCGTCAGCGCTTCCTGCGCCTGCAGCGCGCCAATAAAGCGCCCGACGAGCCGCTGCCGGAGCAGCCGTCGCTGTTTTAACCTTTCCTGATCTGCCGCACGTTCGTGTGGCTTACCGCTTCCCTGTGCCTCACCGGCTTGTGTATGCTGACTGGCAACTAATGTCATGAGGTTTTCGCAATGGTAGAACGTATTCGTCTCGCGCCGCAGGGGCCTGAATTTTCCCGCATGATTTGCGGTTACTGGCGGTTGATGGAGTGGGGCATGTCGCCGCAGCAGCTGCTGACGTTCATCGAACAGCATGTCGAACTGGGCGTCACCACCGCCGATCACGCCGATATCTATGGCGGCTATGCCTGCGAACAGGCGTTCGGCGACGCGCTGCGCCTGAAGCCGGCGCTGCGCCAGTCGCTGGAGCTGGTGAGCAAATGCGGCATCGCCACCACCGCCAAGCCCGGTAACCCGATCGGCCACTACATCACCGACCGCGACCATATCGTACAGAGCGCGGAGCAGTCGCTCCGCCATCTGCATACCGACTACCTCGATCTGCTGCTGATCCACCGGCCGGATCCGTTGATGGACGCCGACGACGTGGCCGAAGCCTTTGTTGCGCTGCACAAAAGCGGCAAGGTGCGCCATTTCGGCGTCTCCAACTTTACGCCCGCGCAGTTCCAGCTGCTGCAGTCGCGCCTGCCGTTCTCGCTGGCGACCAATCAGGTGGAGATCTCGCCGATTCACCAACCGGCTATTCTCGACGGCACGCTCGACCAGTGCCAGCAACTGCGCATCAAGCCGATGGCCTGGTCCTGCCTGGGCGGCGGGCGCCTGTTCAACGACGCCGAGTTCCAGCCGCTGCGCGACGAGCTGCAGCGGGTGGCGCAAGAAATCGGCGCCGAGACCATCGAGCAGGTGGTGTACGCCTGGGTGATGCGCTTGCCGTCGTCGCCGCTGCCGATTATCGGTTCCGGCAAGATTGAGCGGGTGCGTTCGGCGCTGAAGGCGCAGAAACTGGTGCTGAACCGCCAGCAGTGGTTCCGCATTCGCAAGGCGGCGCTGGGGTATGACGTGCCTTAAGGCGGAGTAAAAAAGAGCAAAGCCGGGCGGCGAAAGCACCCGGCTTTTTTACGTCGATCTTTAGGCCAACACCACCTGATCGGTGTTGAAGTGATCGAGCGAGACGCCGATCAGCGTGACCTGGCTGTGGCCGAAGGCCAGCACCAGATCGTCGTTTTGCTGCGTGGCGTAGTCGCGGATATTCCCGCTGGCGCCTTCGGTGCCGACAAACACCAGCTTATCGGTGGCGTTGAAGCCATACAGCTGATCGCGGCCAAAGTCACCGCTGAACAGGAAGGTATTGCCGTTGCCAACGCCCTTCAGGATGTCATCGCCGCTGCCGCCGACGAAGGTCAGGTTGCCGCCGGCGTGGCCGTTAAGGGTGTCGTTGCCGGCGTTGCCGAATAGCCAGGCGTCGTGGCTGCGAGCCTGCAGGACGTCATCGCCGTCGCCGCCGGCGGTGGCGGCGGCATAGGCTTTGAGGCCAGAGTCCGATTTCAATCCGGCGGCGGTCACCTGATGGTCCACCTGTTTGTTGAAGATAAGCCACGAGGTTTCTTTGCTGCGCAGGGTGCTGATGTCGTCCGCCAGCGTAATGCCGCCTTTGGCGTCGCGCAGGTAAAGCGTGTTGCCGTCGTAGGCGACCTCGGTGTTTTTCAACGCCTGTTGGGTATCGAAGATATTGTGGCCTTTGCCGCCGGCGATCAGGTTGTAGCCGCCTGCATCGCGGAAGATATCGTCGCCGTCGCGCCCCTCGAGATAGTCGTTGCCTTTGCCGCCCTTGATCAGATCATTGCCGTCGCTGCCGATGATAAACGTCGGCCCGCTGTGCGTTTCCGCGTTGCGGTTCAGGTCTTCCACCCAGGTATTGCCGCGCGTCACGTTCGACAGGTTGGAGACGATGATGGTCGAGTCTTTGTCGGTCAGCGAATAAAACTCGGAGTTCAGCACCCGCATCAGGCCGTCCTGATAGAAGAACGGCAGGTGCGACAGCCAGGTCGGAATGTTGAGAATGGAAAATGGCAGCAGGTTCCAGGCGTCCGACGCGTAGTGGTCGTTGAAGTTGACGATATTGTTGGTGGCGGAGGCATGGGGCGCATCGTGTACGCCTAACGACGCCCCGGTCAGCGTGGTGCCGTCGAGCGCGCGGAACACCGGATCGTTCTCGTAGCCGATGTTGATCACCTTGCCGCCGGCTTCGTACTGGGTCGGCGAGGCGAAGGCGACATAGTTGGACTGCGCGTAGAAGCCGCCCCAGTTGGCGTCGCTCTGCGCCGCCATGCTGTTGACCGCCAGCCCGCCGAGGCTGTGGCCGCTGACCACCACGTCCTCGCCGCTCAGCCCGTGCGCCTGCGCGAACTTCGCCACGTCGCCCAGCAACTGGCCGAAGGCCTTCAGCGTGTAGCCGTCGGCGTAGCCTTTCGGCCCGAAGCCGGCCAGCAGATCGTTAATCACATCGCCGATGGTATCGCCGATCAACGACTCGCGCGGGCCGCTGGTGCCGCGAAATGAGATGCCAATGGCGGTGAGATTGCCTTCGCTGTCATATTTGCCCAGCACTTCGGCCTGAGCGGTGGTGTAACCGGCGGTCTCGCCGTAGTAGGTGCCGCGCGCATCGGTTTTGCCGGCGTAACCCAGCTGTGCGGCGCTGATCACCGACCAGCCGGTGTTATTCACCGCCTGCTGCGCTGCCTGTTCGGAATCGGGATTCCAGGGAATGCCGGGCAGGCCGCCCTGCGATTGGGTGCTGCCGATCAGCGCAGTGACCAGCGTCAGCGGCAGGCCCAGGCCGAAACCGGTCTGGTGATAGCCTTCATCGAAGCCGTTATCGATATTGTGGTAAGCGTAGGTAGAGATGGCCAAGGCGTCGGAAAATAGCGCTTTCGACGCCTTTTCGTCCAGATCCTTATAGCTAAAGATGCCCATATCAGTTCCTTATGAAGTATGCCGCGGGCCTGTAAGTGGACTCACATGCGCCGGCGGTGGAAACAGGGAAACAACGTTAGCCGAACGACAGCTGGTCAGAGGACCAACATCGGTAGAATTATTATTAGTGTTAAATATTAGGCCTGCGAATCAAATTAGCGAGATTGTGCGTTGGTTAACAGTGCCGGCGCAGGCTCTCCTATACTGATAGCTCGATATAGTCATTAAGGAGACTGATTGATGAAACGTTATTGGTATGCAGCGCTCGGCCTGATGGCGTGTGGTGCGGCTCAGGCGGCGACAACCGACGTCGAGATGCACCTGGTGACCGGGCAGGGGATCGGTCAGGACATCGGCAAGGTGGCCATCAGCGAAACGCCGTATGGCCTGCTGTTCACGCCGAGCCTGAAAGCATTGCCGGCCGGGGTACACGGCTTCCACGTGCATGAGAAAGGCAGCTGCGAGCCGGGCATGAAGGACGGCAAAGCGGTGGCGGCGCTGGCGGCCGGCGGACATTTCGACCCGCAAAAGACCGGAAAACACCTCGGGCCGTATGCCGACGGGCACCTGGGTGACCTTCCGGCCATCTATGTGACCGCCGACGGCATGGCGAACTATCCGGTGTTGGCGCCGCGGCTGAAAAAAATCAGCGACATTGAGGGTAAAGCGCTGATGGTGCACGCCGGCGGCGACAACCATTCGGATCATCCACAACCGCTCGGCGGCGGCGGAGAACGCTTCGCCTGCGGTGTGATCAAATGATTATCCGCCGCTAACGGCCGGTACGGCGGTGGGCTGGCCCATCGCCTGTTGCAACTGCTGCAGCGAGCAGTAGAGCCGCCAGATCAGGCCGGCCAGATCGCGCGCCGCCTGTTCCGGGTGGTGCGCCAGCGCGTTGCTCATGCGCAGCAACTCCTGCAGCGTGGCGTCCAGCGAACTGTGCTGCACGCCTTTCTCCGTCATGATGCCGCGCAGGCAGTGGATACAGACGTTGCGCACCGCCGACAGCGGATCGGAACGGGTTTGCCAGTCGCGCAGTTGCCAGACGATATGGCTGCAGTTGAGCAGCACCACGCCCCAGCGCAGCAGCCAGGTGCGAGCGTCCTGATCCTGACTTTGATTAAGCTGGCTGATGCGATGGTAGATCAGCGATTCGAACTGGCTTTCGCTCTGCTGCGGCCGTTTGCTCAACTGATCGATAAAGTCGCGCCGCAGCGCGCGGATAATGCGGCGGCTTTTGCGTTTGTCCGAGCTGGGGCGCAGGATCTGAAACGCCAGCCCGGCCAGCAGCACGCCGACGATTTTAGCGATGTTGTCATTGATAAAGGACTGGTAGTCATAGCTCGGCGGATTGCTGACGGTCAGGAACGAGCCCATAAAGACGATCAACTGCCCCCAGAGCGCGGCATAAGGTGGATTCTGCAGCTTGAGCATCTGCATGGTCACCAGGATCGGGAACAGGAAGGCGCAGAACACCCAGAAGTCGTCAATCTGGATCATCAAACCGAATTTCACCACGAAGCAGGCGACCGAGAGCAGCAGCACCGCCTTGAGCAAGGTGCTGACGCTGTTGATCGGCGAAGGCGTGGAAGAGTAGAGCACGCAGCTGATGGCGGTGAGCGTCAGCGCCGCGCTGCCGGCGTCCCACTGCGTGTTGATCCAGTAGGCGCAGCCGATCACGATGCACAAAAAGGTGCGCAGGCCGTTGTAGGCGGCTTCGTAGCTGTCGGTATGGCGCGCCAGCGCAGTGACGCGCGGCGGTTGGAGATCGCTGACCGCCGTGGCGCTTTCCAACCGCCGCAGCCAGCGGTTGCAGCGCAGGTAAAGCCAACAGAAATCGCGCAGCCGCAGCCAGAAGGCGCGATGGCGGTAGTCCGTAGCCTCTTGCGGGGCGATCTGCTGAAGCAGGCGCGCCAAACGGTATTTGTCGGTGGCGGGATCGCGCAACTCGTCCAGCAGTTTGTCAGCACCGGCATCAGATTGGCGGGGCGATCCGGCCAGTTCAGCAGCATGCGGCGCAGGCTGGAGATAACGCTGGTCATGCGCAGCTGTTGGTGCAGCAGATAGTTGAGCAGGTTATTTTGCCGCCGCAGCCGGTAGTGGCTCCAGAATGCCTGAATGCGCAGCAGGTTCATGGTCAGGATCTGGCCGATGACCCCTTCGTGCGAGGTGCGCATCTGCGCGGTGATCTCCGGCTGCCACAGCATGGCGGCATGCTCCAGCAGGCGCAGCTGCATGCGCCGCAGCGAGGTCAGCAGGGCTTCGCCGTCCGAGGTGCTGGGCAGGATCATCATCATCAACCCGCCGCACAGAATGCCGGTGATCACTTCGCAAACCCGCGCCTGTGCGATATCGAAGATTTGCTGGGTATCGGTGACGTTGACCGTGCCGAAGGCGATGATGGCGGCGGTATAGCCCGCCAGCGCGAAGGCGTAAGAGACGTTGTTTTGGTAATGGTTGGAGACATAGGTGCACAGCCCGATCCAGGCGGCGATGAACAGCGTAAACAGCCAGGGATCGTTCAGGCAGTGGCCGGCGATCGCCACCGACGCGGCGGCGCCCACCAGGCTGCCGAAGATGCGGCCGATGCTTTTACTGATCACGCCGCCGATGGTGGGGAAGCTCACCACCGCGGCGGAGGTAAGCGCCCAATAGGGTTCGTCGAGTTCGAGCACGAAGGCTACCCATAGCGCCAGACACATCGCCAGTGAGTTGCGCAGCGCATAGCGCCATTGGCCGCCGGTCGCCTTACCCCAGGGGGTGCGGCTCCACTCCAAAAAAGGCAGGTTCACACTTTAGTTCCGCTGATGAATCGAAATGGTGCAGGTGGTGCCGGCGACCAGCGTCAAATCGGCGGGCACGTTGAGCAATTTTATCCGTACCGGCACGCGCTGAGCCAAACGCACCCAAGGAACATTAGGCTTAACGTCCATTAATAGATCGTTGCTGCTGTCAACGCTCTGATCGTAAATGGCGCGGCCGATGCTCTCTACTTCCCCCTGTAGCGGCGTGTTGCCGTTATATAAAACGATGTCCGCTTTATTGCCTTCTTTTATATGCTTCAGCTTGGTTTCTTCGAAATAACCGAGCACATAAAACGAATGCACATCCACCAACGCCACCAGCGGCGTACCGGCGTTGGCGTAGTTCCCGACCCGCGCCTGCAGGTTGGTGATATAACCGTCGGTTGGCGCGTAAATTTTGGTTTTGCTCAAATTCCATTTGGCCTGTTCCAGATTGGCCAGGGCGGCTTTATAGGCGGCCTTCATTGCCTGCGCGGCTAAATTTGACTCGTCCAAATCTTCAGCGGAAATAACGTTACGCGCTAAACCGCGGCGGCGGGCAGCCTCGTGGTCCGCTTTGGCCAGATCGGATTGCGCTTTTGCCACCGCGGCCTCGGCATTGTCCAGCGCAATCTGGTAGGGCACCGGGTCGAGGGTAAAAATCAGACTTCCCGCAGGTACGAACTGATTGTCATTCGCGCTTATTTTCTCTAATCTTCCAGAGACTTCAGGGGTGATATTGACGAGTTCGGCGCGCACTTTTCCATCACGGGTCCATGGGGATTGCATATAATAATTCCAGAGCCACCAACCGGCGCAGACGGCAATGGCGCAGACGATCACCGTAGAGAAGTATTTTAATGTTTTATGCTGCATGGGTTACCAACTCGCTAAAATCCATAAGGAACCGCTGACGGTCAGAACGAAAATGGACAGGTCCATCAACATGGGATGCCAGATTTCACCGGAATACATCCAGTCTCTCAGCAGCTGATGAATCAGCAGCCATAAGAGCAGTCCTAGTAAAAAAGCTTTAAATATAGGTGGAAAATAAAGCGATGCTCCCAGGACCAAATCGGGCAAGGGAGATGAGGTGTGTAACCATGATGTATTCACATTAACAATCCCTAAGGGTGAATATGTTGAATATTTGCATAACGATTAAACAATAGCGGCTAAAAATAGTGGCTATTTCCACAATATACATTATATACATTTGTGTTTTTAATGTGAGTTACCCAAAATAGTCTAAGCTCTGGGAGGTAATGTTAGCATGCTAATTATAAGGAGGGGGAAGTGGAGTCAACATTAGGTTCAGATTTAGCACGATTAGTTCGTGTGTGGCGCGCGCTCATCGATCATCGGCTCAAGCCGTTGGAGCTGACCCAAACGCATTGGGTCACGTTGCACAATATCAATCGCTTGCCGCCGGAGCAGTCGCAAATCCAGCTGGCCAAGGCGATCGGTATCGAGCAACCGTCACTGGTCCGTACGCTGGACCAACTGGAGGAGAAAGGGCTGATCACGCGTCACACCTGTGCCAACGATCGCCGCGCGAAGCGCATCAAGCTGACCGAAGCGGCCGATCCGATCATCAGGGAAGTGGACAGTGTGATCACGTCTACGCGCAGTGAGATTTTAAGCGGCATTACCGCCGACGAAGTGCATCTGTTGGTAGGGCTGATTGGCAAGTTAGAACAAAATATCACCGAACTGCAGAACAAATAATAATATTCTTATTTTCTACGATTACAGTTTCACAGCATCAGAAATAAAACCGGAGGCGATTGCCTCCGGTTTGCCGCTTGTCGCCGGCTGGCTTACAGCGGGGAAACGGTGATGGTGTCGCCCATGCGCGCCATGCGCACGCGCTGGCCAGGGCTGAACTTGGTGTCGCCCGCTTTCTGCACCACCACGATGTTCTCTTTCTGGTCGGTTTTGATCTCCAGCTCGTAGCCGGAGGTACGGCCGGCCACTTCACCGATGCTGTTACCTGCCGCGCCGCCGGCGATAGCGCCCGCCGCGGTAGCCAGCGTACGACCGGTGCCGCCGCCAACGGTGTTGCCCAACAGCCCGCCAATCACCGCGCCGCCGATCATCCCCATGGCGTTGGAGCCTTCGCCGCCCTGAATTTTAACCGGACGCACGGAAACCAGCGTCCCGTAGGTGACGGTCTGCACCTGCTTGGCCTGTGAGGACGAGTAGACATCACCGGACATGGATTCATTGGCACAGCCGGCCAGCGTAACGGCGGCGACGGCAACGACGAGAAGACGCTTGATCATACAAAACTCCTGATGGTAGTAGTCCATAACCTGGCAATGCTATCCAGGCAAGATTCAGTGAAAACGATAGACAAAGTATGGCTGAAAGTTGACACACCGCCATGCTTCATCGCTGCATGCAGCTTAACTTTTCTCTGTTCAACCAATAATAAACCGCGGTTTACCTTTATGACAGCCTTGGTGACATTCCGTCGCCTGTTATGGCACGGTTTAACACATAACCCGTGCCACAGCGGCGTCGGGGGGCATCTGGCTCACGAACCGTAAAAAAAGCATCATAATTCATGGCGTTAATCCGGCAATTCTGGTTTATTTGTCAGGATGAATTTTGCTTACCGCGCGGGTTAGAGGATGTTGCTATGAAGTCAGGCCGCTATATAGGCGTCATGTCCGGCACCAGTCTGGACGGAATCGATGTGGTATTGGCCGCGATCGACGATCGCATGGTGGCGCAGCAGGCCAGCTATAGCCATCCGATGCCGATGGCGTTGAAAAAAGAGATCCTGGGCATGTGCCAGGGGCAGCAAACCACGCTGGCCGCCGTCGGCCGGCTGGACGCGCGACTGGGCACGTTGTTCGGCGAGGCGGTGCTCGGCCTGCTGAAGCAAACCGGCATCGACGCGGAGCAGATCACCGCCATCGGGTGCCACGGCCAGACGGTGTGGCACGAACCGGAGGGTGACGCGCGTTTCTCGATGCAGCTCGGTGATAACAACCGCATCGCCGCGCTGACCGATATCACCACCGTCGGCGATTTCCGCCGGCGCGACATGGCCTACGGCGGGCAGGGCGCGCCGCTGGTGCCGGCGTTCCATCAGGCGCTGCTGGGGCATCCCGTCGAGCGGCGCATGGTGCTGAACGTCGGCGGCATCGCCAACCTTTCTCTGCTGTTGCCCGGTACGCCGGTGCGCGGTTTCGATACCGGGCCGGGCAACATGCTGATGGACGCCTGGGTATGGCGCCACCGCGCGCAGCCTTACGATCAGGACGGCGGCTGGGCGATGCAGGGGCGAGTCTGCTTGCCGCTGTTGCAGCAGATGCTGGCGGATCCGTACTTCGCGCTGCCGGCGCCGAAAAGCACCGGCCGCGAGTATTTCAATATCGCCTGGCTGGAGCGGCAGCTGGCCGGATTGCCGGCGATTGCGCCGGTCGACGTGCAGGCCACGCTCACGGAGCTGACCGCGGTCAGCATCAGCGAGCAGGTATTGCTGGCCGGCGGGTGCGAGCGCCTGTTGGTCTGCGGCGGCGGGGCGCGCAACACGCTGCTGATGGCGCGCCTGTCGGCGCTGCTGCCGGGCACGGAGGTCGGGCTGACCGACGATTTTGGCGTCAGCGGCGACGACATGGAGGCGCTGGCCTTTGCCTGGCTGGCCTTCCGCACGCTGTCCGGCCAGGCCGGCAATCTGCCTTCGGTGACCGGCGCCAGCCGTGAAACGGTGTTGGGTGGGATTTATCCGGTTTTGCCATTGGGGGCCCGTTAGCTCTGTTAGGATAGCCTGTGAAGGATTTTTCTAAGGAGCAACAGCATGAAAAAAGTCATTTTCGTCGCCGGCGCGCTGGCGCTGTCCGGCTGCAGCTACATCCTGCCGCAAAGCAGCCAGACGATGCACTACCAGTGCGGCACCACGCCGCTGACGGTGGCGCTTGACGGCAAGGCGAGCGAAGTCAGCCTGCTGATGGACGGCGAACAGCTGCATCTCAAGCAGGTGCTGGCGCTGACCGGCGCCAAATACAGCGACGGCAAATACACTTTTTGGTCGAAAGACCGTAACGCCTATCTTGAGCGCAACGGCAAGGTAGTCATGAGCGACTGCGTGTTGACGGAGTGAAGGTCGACGGCGGCGTCGGAGCGATTGAGTTCCTGACGCCGCAGGCGCAGAATGTAACGACGGATTTTTTCAGTTGGTCGATAACCCAGATGATTGAAAAGAGTGAGTTTGATGTTGCGGACCTGCGCCGTGAATACACCCGAGGCGGCCTGCGCCGCAACGATCTGACCGCCAACCCGCTCGAACTGTTCGAGCGTTGGTTGAAACAGGCCTGCGACGCGCGCCTGGCCGATCCCACCGCCATGTGCGTCGCGACCGTCGACGAACACGGCCAGCCTTATCAACGCATCGTGCTGCTGAAGCATTTCGATGAGCAGGGGCTGGTGTTCTACACCAACCTCGGCAGCCGCAAGGCGCAGCAGCTGGCGCACAACCCGCATATCAGCCTGCTGTTCCCCTGGCACATGCTCGATCGCCAGGTGATTTTCCTCGGCCAGGCGGAGCGCCTGTCGACCCTCGAAGTGCTGAAGTATTTCAACAGTCGGCCGAAAGACAGCCAGATCGGCGCCTGGGTGTCGCAGCAGTCGTCGCGCATTTCCGCGCGCGGCGTGCTGGAAAGCAAATTCCTTGAGCTGAAGCAGAAGTTCCAGCAGGGCGAGGTGCCGTTGCCGAGTTTCTGGGGCGGATTCCGCGTGAAATTTGACTCCGTCGAGTTCTGGCAGGGCGGCGCCCATCGCCTGCATGACCGTTTCCTGTATCAGCGGGACGGGAATGACTGGAAAATTGACCGACTGGCACCCTGAAGACGGAAAATCCCCTCTAAGCGCTGGTGCTGACGCCGCCGGCGCTTTATTCTATGCGCTACCCTGAATTTTTATTTCGCCACTGGGCGAAAGGCCGTGTACCGGCAAAGGTGCATTCGTTTATACATGGAGTCATTGATGGCAAGCAGCAACTTGATTAAACAACTGCAAGAGCGGGGCCTCGTTGCCCAGGTTACGGATGAGGAAGCGTTAGCGGAGCGACTGGCGCAAGGGCCAATTGCACTGTATTGCGGTTTCGATCCGACCGCTGACAGCTTGCATTTGGGCCATCTGGTTCCTCTGTTGTGCCTGAAGCGCTTCCAGCTGGCCGGCCACAAGCCGGTAGCATTGGTGGGCGGCGCCACCGGCCTCATCGGCGATCCGAGCTTCAAAGCGGCGGAACGCAAGCTGAACACCACCGATACGGTGAACGAGTGGGTCGAGAAGATCCGCAAGCAGGTTTCCCCGTTCCTCGATTTCGACTGCGGTAGCAACAGCGCTATCGCGGCCAACAACTACGACTGGTTCGGCGGCATGAACGTGCTGACCTTCCTGCGTGACATCGGCAAGCACTTCTCCGTCAACCAGATGATCAACAAGGAAGCGGTCAAGCAGCGCCTGAATCGCGACGACTCCGGCATCTCCTTCACCGAGTTCTCTTATAACCTGCTGCAGGGCTACGATTTCTCCGAGCTGTATAACCGCCACCAGGTGGAGCTGCAGATCGGCGGTTCCGATCAGTGGGGCAACATCACCTCAGGCATCGATCTGACGCGTCGTCAGCACCAGAAGCAGGTGTTCGGCCTGACCGTGCCGTTGATCACCAAAGCAGACGGCACCAAGTTCGGTAAAACCGAAGGCGGCGCGGTCTGGCTGGCGCCGGAAAAAACCAGCCCGTACAAGTTCTACCAGTTCTGGATCAACACCGCCGACGCCGACGTTTACCGTTTCCTGAAGTTCTTCACCTTCATGAGCCTGGAAGACATCAACGCGCTGGAGGAAGAAGATAAGAACAGCGGCAAGGCGCCGCGCGCCCAGTACGTGCTGGCGGAAGAAGTGACCGGCATGGTGCACGGTGCGGAAGGCCTGGCGGCCGCCAAGCGCATCACTCAGAGCCTGTTCTCCGGCGCGCTGCACGACATGACCGAAGCGGACTTCGCCCAGCTGGCGCAGGACGGCATGCCGACCATTAAACTGGAGCGCGACGCCGACCTGCAGCAGGCGCTGGTGAATGCCGAACTGGTGCCGTCACGCGGCCAGGCGCGCACCATGATCGGCTCCAACGCGGTGACCATCAACGGCGAGAAACAATCGGATGCCGAATACCGCTTCAGCGATGCGGACCGTCTGTTCGGCCGCTACACGCTGCTGCGCCGCGGCAAGAAACACTACTGCCTGGTGGATTGGCAGTAAGCGTCAGTCAGCCTATATGACGTGAAAAGCCCGGGGAGATCCCCGGGCTTTTTTTATCACTTGGCGCGGATGAAGATTAGGCAAACGCCTCCGGCAGCGAGTTTTCGGCCGCAACACCGTTCACGGTAATGGCTGGCGAGTGGTAGTGCAGAGAGACGGCAGCCAAATAGGGATCCTGATTGCCGATCGAGAACACCACATCATCGGCGTCAAACGTTTGGTTATGATTGTTATCCACGATGACATAGAGCGATTTGTCCAACTTTAGCAATCCGACTTCCGCCAGGTTGTTGGCGCTGGCGCCGTTGGTCATCTTCGCCAGAACCTGCGAGAACAGCGCTTGGGCATTGTCCGTCGCATTCAGGCCACTGAACGCATTTTGTAATTCAGCTTGGGTAGTGGCGCTGCCGTACAAGGTTGCGGTCTTGTCTCCTGTCTTGGAGAAAACCCATGGGTTATCGGTTTCTCCCACGGAGATGACGCTGTTGGCATAGCCGGTATTGAGCGTGACCATATTGTCTATTTTGCTATCGGTAAAATGTAACGCACCGGCGCTATCCAGCGTCGTGTTGCCCTTAACGTCGGCTTTATAGACGGTCAATCCGGTGCGGTCGACCGTTAACTGGTCGCCGGCAAGTTCGGCAATGACATGGGCGAAATCGTCTTTATTGGCCAGCGTGTTTAGCGTGTTGTAGAAAGCGCCGCCGCCGGTGCCGCCTTTTTCTGCGACGAGGTACAGCTTCATGTCGGAGTAATAACGGCGTTCATCGGTAAATTCGCTGCCTATGATGGTCTTCAGGTTATCGCTAAAATCTGCGGCGACGGTCAGATTAAGCACCAGCGGTTTATCGCCTGTGTACATATAGCCGCTCAGCATCAACGTGCTAATCGAGTTGTCCCCGCCGCTCAGGGTCAACGTGCGATTTTGCACAATGTCGAGGTTGCTGCCCATACGGATTTCGAGCGTTTCTTTATGGTTCGATGTAAAGCTGAAAGTACCCATATTGAGATTGGTTACCGTATGGCTAGCCGCATCGGTAAAGAACAATTTAAAGCTGTCGTCGCTTTGCGCCGTATCGCTGATATGGATACGACTTTTCGCGGTCAAGTCGCCGCCGAGGGTAAATTGCCCGCTGCTGACGTTGAGCAGCGTTAAATCTCCGGAGTAGGCCGTAATTACCCCCCCAGCCGATCCCGTAGTGTTTTGCGAAGCATTGGGCTGCGCCATTTCGCCTTGTTTTAGCGAGTTGATGTTGCCGTAAATCGGATGGGAGACGGTCGCTTCTTGCGTGAACAACCCAAAGTCAAAGACCTTGTTGCCTTCAGTGGCGACCCGCTGCCCGTTAAGATAAATCTCTCCGGTACCGCGATAATGGGTCAAATCTACATAGTTGAAGTACAGGAACTGATTAACGTTATTTGTGATTTCAGCATCATAGCCACCGCCGGCGCTGGCCGTCAGGTGGACGACCTTGGTGAAAAAATTGGCTGAGACACTGTAGTAAGATGTCTCGGGATCGCTATTAAGCGCCGTCGCTTTGAAATCACTGCTGACCCTATTGCCGCTGTCGGCTGTGGCATTGCCTTGCCAGACAAGCTGATGTTTCCCGGCGGCCAGATTGATTTGCGCGGCTGCCGTCGTCATATCGAGCCGGTCGGCGACGACGGTGCTGTTCTTAACGTTGGTAAAGTTAATCCCTTCGGGGGCGTTCAGCAGATTGCCCTCGCTAAGAATGAGAGTGATATTCAGGTTTCTCAGCGACTGTAGCATTGCGTCATTGGTGGCAAAATCGCCCTGCAGCGTGACTTTTTGCAACGATTTGGCAAAGCTGAGATCGACCGCGGAGCCGACCTCCGCGTTAAGAGTGATCTCGCGCAGTTGGCTGATTTCCGCATGACTTAACGTATGTTGCTTACCGGTATTCAGGCTGCCGTTGAGGGCGCCGTCGGCATTCGACATCGTGACGTTGCCACGGATCTGATACCCCAGCTCGCTGCCAATTTTGTATTCGAGATTGACGAGTTGCTCGTGACTGGGGCTGACTCCGCCCTCCAGCGGCGCTTCCCCGTTGCGGAACGCATGCAAAATATTCAGCGTCGCCTGCAGCGGATTATTGCCGGCTTTGAGCAGAATTGCCTGTTTTTGCAGTTCGCTCAGCGCCGGGCCGTAATACAGTTCGTGATAAACCCTGGCGAAGTCTGCGGCATCTTTGAAGGGGGAGGATTTAGCCAGAATGGTCAGCAGATCAAGCTCGGAATTTCCCGCGGCGAGGAATTTGCTGTAACTGTCCAACCCGGTTGATTCCAGCGTGGCCTTTTTCCCGAGTTGCAGAAAGAGCAGCGCTACGCTTTCCTGATAGTGGGTCGCAGCCATCTCACCCGCAGCGTAGACATGGGTAGCATTAAGAAAAGCCTGTTTGGCTGCGCCATGGGCAGTGTCGTTACGAATATCGGCGATCAGACGCATGATGACGTCGCCGCGCGTTTCGGTATGATTATTCAACCCGGTGACGTAATTGGCGAGCTCGCTTGCGCCTGCATCAACGCCGAACGTATTTTTATAGACGGTTTTGACGAAGTCTTCATTACTTAACGTGGTCAACGCGCTGCGCGTCTCGACGAAACGGCCGGCGATATAGCTGGCGTCGGCTTTTCCCGTCGCCAGAACCTGGCTCCAATAATTGACGCCTTCCGCCACCGCAAGGCTGCCTACGATGTAAAACAGAGCTTGAATATCGGCTGCCGCTTCGGCGTTGGCGGGATAGGGGGACAAAGCGGGGTGTAAGGTTGTATCAATAATATCAAACAGATGCTGTTGCTGTGCGACCGGTGCCGCAGCGTCACCCATATAGCTTTTCACGCCGGCGATGAGATCCTTGGTAATCAGCCCCAGCGTTTTTCCTGCATTGGCTTGCGCGACCAGCGTGGCCAGCACTGCGGGCGCTGGATCCGCGCCTGTCGTATTTTTATAGATGTATTGAATTTTTTGCGATGTTGTCAGGCCATCGTAGCGATGATGTCCATCCTGAGACTGGATGAATTTTTCTGCCAGTTGATCTCTGCTGTACTGCCCCGATTCCAGCTGGCGGGCAAAGAAGTTCAAGGCGGCGCTATCGGCTTTTTTACCGAGCGTGGCGTAAAAAAGGATGGCCACATCCTGTTGTGACGACAATAAACTCATGTTAACCCCTGTGTTGACATAGAAATAAGCATCAACAAGTACAGTTCAAAACCAGGTTATTGCAATGCGGCGAAATATGAGGAAATTCTGTTTCTGCCGAAAATGCGGTTGTCCTCTGTGTAAAAGCACTGCGGCGAAAGGCTCGATACTGGGGCAACCCTTTAGTGGCAGTCCACTATCGTAAATATCTTGGCGTGGATCGGGTTTTTCTCTCTGTCGAAGCCATGGCTGCAGGCTCGCGGCTTTTTTTGGATCGGACTTTTCGCTACAATATGCCGCCGTCGAAAGCATAAAAATCCCTCTCATTTCTTGTTTTTAACAGCGCCGGCATGACGTTTTAGCGTCGTGCACCCATTATCATTTCGCCGCGGGCTGATGCACACGGCATGGCGAGGTCAGTTGTTCCGATGAAAAACATTCTTTCTATCCAGTCGCACGTGGTGTTTGGTCACGCCGGCAACAGTGCGGCTGAATTCCCGATGCGCCGCATGGGTGTCAATGTCTGGCCGCTGAACACGGTGCAGTTCTCCAACCATACGCAATACGGCCAGTGGACCGGCTGCGTCATGCCTGCCAGCCACCTGACCGAGATCGCGCAGGGTATTGCCAATATCGAGCAGCTGCAACGCTGTGATGCGGTGCTGAGCGGTTATATCGGTTCGCCGGAGCAGGGTGACCATATTCTGGAGATTGTGCGTCAGGTTAAGCAGGCGAACCCGAATGCCTGGTATTTCTGCGATCCGGTGATGGGGCATCCTGAAAAGGGCTGCATCGTGGCGCCGGGCGTGGCCGAGTTTCACTGCCGCCAGGCGCTGCCGTGCAGCGACATGATGGCGCCGAACCTGCTGGAGTTGGAGATGCTGAGCCAGATGGCCGTCGCCAACGTGGCCGATGCGGTGCAGGCCGCCCGCGTGCTGATCGCCAAGGGGCCGCGGCTGGTGCTGGTCAAGCACCTGGCCCGCGCCGGCTATCACGCCGACTGCTTCGAAATGCTGTTGGTGACGGCGGACGAGGCCTGGCACATCAGCCGGCCGCTGGTGGACTTCGGCGCGCGTCAACCGGTTGGCGTCGGTGATTTGACCAGCGGTCTGCTGCTGGTGGATCTGCTGAAGGGCGAGGCGCTGGACAAAGCGCTGGAGCACGTGACCGCCGCCGTGTATGAGGTGATGCTGACCACGCAGGAGATGGGCGAATACGAACTGCAGGTGGTGGCGGCGCAGGATCGGATCGTGCAGCCGCTCAGCGAATTCAAAGCGGTAAAGCTGTAAGTGCATCGAGCCCCGGCGACAGCCGCCGGGGCTGAAACTTTACTTCAATCCTTCGGCGTTCAGCGCCGCATCTACCGCCGGGCGCGCCGCAACGCGATCGAACCAGGCCGCCAGATGGGCGTGCTTGCGCACGTCGAACTGCAGGGCGAACGCCCAACGCAACACGGTGAACAGGTAGGCGTCGGCTACGCTGAAACGGCTTCCCAACAGGAAGTGCTGCTTCGCCAGCACCGAATCCAGATAGCTGAACTGCTGCTCCAGCTTGGCGCGCGCGATGGTTTGGTATTCCTCGGGCGTTTTCGGGTTGAACAGCGGGCTGAACCCTTTGTGCAGTTCGGTGGCGATGTAGTTCAGCCATTCGATCGCGTGGTAGCGCGACAGGGTGCCCGCCGCCGGGATCAGGTTGCGATCGGGCACGCGGTCCGCCAGGTATTGCACGATCGCCACGCCTTCTGTCAGCAGGCTGCCGTCATCCAGCAGCAGCGCCGGTACCTGTCCCTTGGGGTTGATGGCGAGGTAATCGGCGCCGCTCTCGGTCTTCTTCTGCGCCAGATCGACCTTCTCCGCCGTAAAATCCAGCCCTGCCTCACGTAGCACGATATGCGGGGACAGCGAACAGGCGCCGGCTTTATAGAACAGTTTCATCGGAAGCTCCTTGTTGATGACGAATGACGGGCATGCTTAACCTCTCATCGTAGTCCCATAGCGCCAAAATTACAGCGGCTTAGCTAACAAATTTAACCGATGATCGCCTCGGCGGGCTGCAGCTGCGTCAGCGTTGCGGCGATCTGCTGTTGCAACGCCTGCGGCGCTACCTGCATCGGCGAGCGCAGCTCGTTGGCGATCAGCCTCTGCTGAGCCAGCACCGTCTTGACCGGCGCCGGATTCGGGAAGCTGAACATCTGGTGGATCATCGGCAGCAGCTCATAGAAGTTGCTGCGCGCCGCGGCCAAATCGCCGGCGGCGACCTGCTGCACCAGCTGCACGAAACGTTCCGGGTGAACATGCGCGGCGGCGGAGATGGCGCCGGTGCCGCCGAGGCACAGCGTGGTGAGGATCAGATTGTCTTCCCCGGTCATCACATCGATTTCGCCGTCGGCGATCAGCGCCATGGTGGCGTCAGGATTGCCGCCGCAGTCCTTGATGGCGGTGATGCGCGGATGGCGCGCGAGCCGGCGCAATGTGGCCAGCTCCATGGCGATGCCGGTGCGCTGCGGAATGTTGTACAGGATCACCGGCACGCTGGAGGCGTCGGCCAACTGGGTGAAATAATCGATCAGGCCGCATTGCGAAGGGCGAATGTAGTAAGGTGCCGGGATCAGCACGCCGGCGATGTCGCGCAGCTGAATGGCCTGCTGCATCTGCAGCGTGGCGGCCATGTTATTGCCGGAAAGGCCCATCACGACCTGGTGTGCGGGCGCCACTTCCAGCACGGCGTCGAGCACCGCCAGCTGTTCTTCTTTGTTCAGCGCGGCGGCTTCACCGGTGGAGCCGCAGACCACCAGGCCATTGATGCCGGCGTCGAGCAGGTGCCGCGCCAGGCGTTTCACCGCCGGCAAATCGACGGCATCGTGATTGAAAGGGGTAACCATCGCCACCCAAATACCCGAAAATGAGGCCATAAAATATTCCTTCTGTGTGACCGACAGAGAAGCCAGATGAGAAAATTGAAGGCGGGGCGTTGCGCGCCATCCAGTCAGCTCATCTGACGGGACAGCTCGCCCCGGTCAAATGAGCGTCTGTTTCTTCGATTTAACCGCCGCCAAACCGCCAACGGGCAACGCGGGCGTCATCAGCATGTCAGCGTTGCGTGGGTAGGCCATAGCGGTCTCGTGAAAAGGGGAAGTGGGGTGATAATGAATATTCTTCATCAGGCTGTCAATTTACAACAGATTGATAACATTGTTATTCATGATTCGGTAGCGAGGATGAGTTTGGCTAATAAATAAAAATCCCCGCAGCGGCGGGGAGAGTTTGGCCGGCTCAGCGCGGCGGGCGGGAGCCGATGGTGGCGGACCAACTGAAGGTGTCGCCGCTCGGCCGATAGCGGTTGGACTTACGTTCTGCACGCTCCGCCTTGGCGAGCTTCGCTCTGGCGGCCATGATGCGCGCCACCACTTCATCCTTGACCTTGTGCTGTTCGGCGTTGGTCAGCGGCCTGCCGTGGCTCTTGCGCGCCTTGTCCAGTTCGGTTTTCACTTCCCGCTGTTCGCTTTCCGTCATCTCTTTCAACGTCAACTTTTTCATCTGTGCCGCCCGTTCGGTGAAGTTGACCTACAGTTTAGCGGCGTTATGTGACCGAAAATGTTATGGGCATAACGAAATGCGCGGTAAGCCGGCATTACACCTCTTCCAGCAGATCGTCGACAAAGCGCCGCATGCGTTCGGTGCGCTGCTCGGCCATGTGCCGCCCGGCGGCGGTCTGGAAGCCGTCTTGCAGTTTGAACAGCTTGGTTTCGAAGTGATCCAGGCTGAAACGCTTGTCGTCGTATTGGCGATGCTCGGCCCGCGGGTCGGCGGCGTCGTACAGCGCGCTGCGCATGCGGCCGCCGATATAGAAGCAGCGCGCCACGCCGATCAGGCCGATGGCGTCGAGGCGATCGGCATCCTGCAGGATCTTCGCCTCCAGCGTTTGCGGGGGGATGCCGGCGGAAAAACTGTGCGCTTCGATGGCGTGAGCCACCGCCGCGATATCCGCCGGCGCCCATTCCAGCCGGGTCAGCGTCAGCGTGGCTTGCTCCGCCGCCATGCGTGAGGCCAGATGGCGCTGCGGCGAATTCTTTTCCACCGCGACGGCGTCGTGCAGCAGCACCGCCGCACAGAGAATGCGCCGGTCGCCGCCTTCCAGCTTGCTGATCCGGCGGCAGTTCTTCCAGACCCGGTGCAGATGCGCCACGTCATGCGAACCGTCGTCCGACTCGAGGGTGAGCGGCAACAGCGTTTGCGCCAGCGCCTGGTAGGGGGAAAAAGGTTGTAACAGCTCTTGCGTCAGCGAGGGTAAAGACACGTTCAGCTCCTGTTGGGGGAAATCGGTCAATCAGCATAGCCGCGCCGGATGCCGGGAGAATGACAGAAAAACGGCTATTGTTTACTAAAGTGCAACCCACTATTGTCATAACTGCGGTTTTTGCAGCGAAACAAGCAACCTAGAATAGCCGCATTCCGCCGTCTCCGCTTGGTGAGAGCCTGTGTCCGCGGAGATGGCCGGAATATCCTCATCAGCCATGGGAGAAGATATATGCCAACCCCTCTTGAAATAGTGCGCGCAACCTATGAAGGCAGCTCCGAAGAAAACGGCCGTAATCTGCTGGCGGCGCTGGCCCCCGATGCCGAGTGGACCGAAGCCGCCGGTTTCCCCTACGCCGGTACCTATATCGGCCCGGAGAACATCATCAAGAACGTGCATCAGCGCCTGGGCAGCGAATGGCAAGGTTACCGCGCCGATGTCGACCACTTTTACGACGCCGGCGACAATGTGATCGCTCAAGGTTTTTATCACGGCACCTACCGGGCCACCGGCAAATCCTTCAACGCCTCTTTTGCGCATATTTATACGCTGCGCGGCGGCAAAATCGTGAAGTTCGTGCAGATTGTCGACAGCGCCAAAGTGCTGGAAGCGATGCAGCCTTAATCGCCGCTGCGCTTGCCGAATTTGCGGTCGAACTCGCGCCGGTAACCCCGGGCCTTGTTGCGATCGCGGATCCACAGATAGCCG
Source organism: Serratia sarumanii (assembly GCF_029962605.1). Taxonomy (NCBI): domain Bacteria; kingdom Pseudomonadati; phylum Pseudomonadota; class Gammaproteobacteria; order Enterobacterales; family Yersiniaceae; genus Serratia; species Serratia sarumanii. The sequence goes on from NZ_CP124750.1 coordinate 2,245,241, forward strand.
CACACCAGCGCAACCGCTCCCGAGAAGGTGACGTTGCGCATATCCCGGTCATACCAAAACACCAACAGCGCATCCAGCGCCGCAATCAGCGCGATCCATTTATACATATGGGATTGACGCCGCGTGGCGGCGTTGAGTCGCTTTAACTGTCTGGCTTCGTCCAACACCGGTTTTTGCTGCATAGCGTTTCGTTATCATCAGGCTGTTCACGCTAAATTAGCAGAATTTCCCTAACCGCCGCAAAGATTAACGCGCGGTGCCATGCGGTTTTCCCCGCCGCTGGCGCGGGGCAGAAAATTTATGCCGGACGCTTGAATTGTCCATTGGGCGTGGTAGGTTATTTATTCGCTATTTTTGGGTTTTTATTCAGCACTCGCCGTGTCATCAAGCTGCAGCACCGGGCGGTTAACGTGATGGGTTCGATACATGCGGCGATTAACTTCGGCAGGAGGATGTGATGAACGATAAAACGGCACGCCCGCAGGATGTGGTTCAGCAACAGCTTGACGCCTATAACGCCCGCGACATCGACGCCTTCATGGCCTGCTGGGCGGACGACGCGCAGTATTACGAGCATCCCGACACGCTGCTGGCCAGCGGCAAGGCGGCGATCCGCGAACGGCATCTGGTGCGTTTCCAGGAGCCGAGTCTGTACGGTGAACGGATAAAACGCATGGCGGTGGGGAACATGGTGGTCGATCAGGAAGTGGTGACGCGTAACTTCCCGCAGGGGCGCGGCAAAATGGATGTCATCGCCATTTACGAAGTGGAACAGGGGCGGATCGCCAAAGCCTGGTTCAAGATCGGCCCCTGCGTGCCGGATGAGGGCGCGCTCTAGCCCCGCATTATTGCAACGCCATCACCGCTTCTATCTCTACGCACACCTGCGGTGAAAACAACGCGCTGACCGCCATCAGTGAACAGGCCGGTAGCGCGCCATCGAAATAGTCAAACAGCACCGGGCGCACGCCCGCCAGATCGGCGATGTCGGTCAGGAACACGCTGATTTTAATCAACGCTTTAAGATTAACGCCTTCGCTGGCGGCGATAGTGGCTAACTGCTCGAGGATCTCTTGCGTTTGCTCCGGCGCGCTCAAGCCTTGCGCGTCGGTGGCGAAGGCCGTCAATCCCGACACGTACAGGCGATCGCCGTGGCGCACCGCATGCACATAGGGGCCGCCCGGCGTAGGCAACTGCGGATAATTCGTGCGTTTTAATAATGTCATGATCAAACCCCGCGCAAGACCGGTTAATAAAATCGACAAACTTGGTTAGGATACTGAGGAAACGGCGGCCAGACGCCGCGCACCGATGATATTTGAGAGTATCATCCTTCTTTATTTTATACGCCCTCTCTCACCAGAATGTGACAGTGTGGCGCAGCTCGGCCACAAGGACGCATGAGACGATGAACCCGCTTTTTACTCCCTACCTGCAACGCTGGCAACTGGAACAGGACGGCAAAGCCTTCGAAACCCACAGCAGTCTGCTGATGCCGGTGCGTTACCGGGGCGAGGCGGCTATGTTGAAGATCGCCCGCGAGCAGGAAGAGCGCTTCGGCGGCCAGCTGATGTGCTGGTGGCGCGGGGAAGGCGCCGCGCAGGTGCTGGCGTGGCATGACGACGGCATTCTGCTGGAGCGCGCGCAGGGTGAAGGTTCGTTGGCGCAGCTGGTGCGTGACGGCGACGATGAGCAGGCCACGCAAATCCTGTGCGGGGCGATCGCCGCCTTGCATGCGCCGCGAGCGGAACCGTTGCCCGAGCTGATCCCGCTGCAGGAATGGTTCAGCTCACTGTGGCCGGCGGCGCAGGCGCACGGCGGCATGCTGCGTCTCTGCGCCACGGCGGCGGCGGAATTGCTGAACAGCCCGCGAGAAGAGAGCGTGTTGCACGGCGATATTCACCATGACAACGTGCTGGACTTCGGCGAACGCGGCTGGTTGGCGATCGATCCCAAGCGTTTGTATGGCGAACGGGGCTTCGACTACGCCAATATCTTCTGCAATCCCAACTATGGCATCGCCACCGATCCGGCCATTTTCCAGCGCCGCGTGGAACAGGTCTGTCGCTTGGCCGGGCTGGAGCGCCGGCGCTTGCTGCAATGGATCCTCGCCTGGTCGGGGCTGTCCGCCGCCTGGTTCATGGAAGACGGGCAGGCGGCGGACATCGACTTTCGCGTCGCCGAGCTGGCGGCGCGCGCGCTGGATCTCCCGCTGCCGGGCGGCGACTCAGGGTTCATCCTGCCAGTAATCGAGCGAGGTTGAAGGGCGCTGCAGGTAGCGCACCTGCTGGCCGTCTGCGCCGCGCGCCATCGCCTGGTATTTGCCGGAATCCGGGTACATCACCAGCTCCGGCTGCTCGCGCGTGCTGACGGACAGGTACTTCAGCGGCGCATCTGAGGTGTTGATGATCTGGTGCGGGTATTCCGGGCCCGGCGGAATGAAGATGACATCCCCGCTGACGATCGGCAGCATTTCTCCGGCCACCCGCAGCGTACCGCTGCCTTCCAGAATGATGAACATTTCCTCCTGAGCGTAGTGAAAATGGTAGGGGCAGGAGCGCATACCCGGCGCGACACAATCGAAAGAGGCGCCCAGCTTGTCGGCGGCGGTGCCGGTGCCGAGGCGAGTGCCGACGCTGTCATACAGCGGCGGCCGCCGATCGTGCCGCTTATCTACCCGTTCGACATTACGTATCAGGCGCTGAGTCAACAGCGCAGCTTTCTCAGTCATAGGCTTCCTTGGTGACGGCGTCACTTATTTTGTGAATTGATATCAAGACGACAGAGAAAGTGAAGGCGCCATGGCGGCACTTGTCAATGTAGACCGCCCGTTACGTCACGGTGGTTCGCCACGGCAGCGACAGCAGCAGATGCGCGATGGCGCCGCCGACAATGCCCCAGAATGCCGAACCGATGCCGAGCAACGTGACGCCGGAGGCGGTGATGAGGAAGGCGATCAGCGCCGCGTCGCGCTGTTTTTCATCATGCAGCGCGCGTTGCAGGCTGCCGCCGATGGTGCCGAGCAGCGCCAGCCCGGCGATGGTGTGGATCAAGGCGACCGGTAACGCGCTGAACAGCAGGCCGATGGCGCCGCCGAACAGCCCGGCCAGCAGGTAGAAAACGCCGGCGGCCACCGCGCCCATATAGCGCCGCTGCGGATCGGGATGCACGTCCGGCCCCATGCAGATGGCGGCGGTGATCGCGGCGATGCACACCGAGAAGCCGCCGAACGGCGCCAGCAGCAGCGCGGTCAGCGCCGTCCAGGCGATCAGCGGTGACGTAGGCACGCGGTAGCCCGCCGCCTGCAGCGTGGCGATGCCGGGAGCGTTCTGCGAAGCCATGGTCACCGCGAAGAAGGGTACGCCGATGCCCAGCAGTGTCGGCCAGCTGAAGTGCGGCGCGATAAATTCCGGCATGGCGAACGCCGGCGCATGCTGTGTCAGCTGGATATTGCCCTGCAGCGCAGCGATCGCCAGCCCGGTCGCCAGCGTCAGCACGATGGCGTAGCGCGGTTGATAACGGCGGCTGAGTAGATAGGCCAGCCCCATGCCGGCGCTCAGAGAGAAATTGAGCTGCAGCGAAGCGAAGGCGTCCAGACCGAAACGCAACAGGATCCCCGCCAGCATCGCGGCGGAAATCGCCTGCGGAATGTAGTCCATCAGGCGGGCGAACAGCCCGGTGACGCCGCACAGCAGGATCAGACCAGAAGCGAAGATAAACACCCCGATCGCCTCGTTGATCGGGGTGCCGGGCAGGCTGGTGACCAGCAGCGCCGCACCGGGCGTCGACCAGGCGGTGAGGATCGGGGTACGGTAGTAAAGCGAGAGTCCGAGCGAGGTGATGCCCATCGCGATCCCCAGCGCGCTCAGCCAGCCGCCGATCTGCGCCGGCGTGGCGCCCGCGGCGGCGGCGGCCTGGAAAATGATCGCGGCAGAGCTGGTGTAACCCACCAGGACGGCGACAAAGCCGGCCATGACGGCGGGCAGGGTCAGATGGCGCAGGGAGAGGGCTGGGCGCATGAGAAGCTCCAATCGGTGGTTGTGCGTTATAACGCACGATGAGAAATCAGCATAGCACCGTGCGCTATAGCGCACAAGCGGGTATAATCGGGCTCGACACGCAGAGGAGAACTGGATGCAGGAACTTGCCGGCCATTTGGCACACACCCTTCGCACGCTGCGCGCGCAGCGCGGCTGGAGCCTGACGCAGGCGGCGGAATACACCGGCGTCAGCAAGGCGATGCTCGGGCAGATCGAACGCGGCGAATCCAGCCCGACGGTGGCGACACTGTGGAAGATCGCCACCGGTTTCAACGTGGCGTTCTCCGCCTTTCTTGAGGCGTCGCCCGCGCAGCAGCAGGCGACGCTGCACCGCTACGGCGATCTGCCGGTGTACGATCAGGACAACGCCGATATGCGCGTGGTGCCGCTGTTTCCGTACGATCGCCAGCTGGGTTTCGATATGTTCGTCATCGATCTTGCACCGGGCGCGCTCAGCGAGTCGTCGCCCCATGAGCCGGGCGTGATCGAGCATGTCATCGTGATCAGCGGCCGGTTGGAGTTGGCGATAGACGGCGAATGGCACAGCCTGGCTGCCGGCGAGGCGATGCGCTTTCAGGCCGATCGGCCGCACGCTTACCGCAACGCCAGTTCACAAACGGTGCGTATCCACGATCTGATCCACTATCCTCAATCCTGACTCAACGCGGCGACCGTGGGCTTTGACTCCGCGCCGCCAAACGCCTACCTTGTTGAAAATGACTCTTATTTCACAGGCTGTCGCCCACGACGGGGCGGCGTTGCAGCCGACTCAAAAGGAGCTTGATTTTGCCGGTCACCAATCGACGTCAGTTCATTAAACTCAGTGCGCAAACCGCAGGAGCCGTATTCGCGATGACTTCATTACCCAACAGTATCCGCCTGGCGATGGCGGCGGAAGGCGGCGCGGCCGCCGGCGATGAATTCCTGTGGCTGGAAGAGCTGCAGGGTAAAAAAGCGCTGCAATGGGTGCAGCAGGAAAATCAGCGCACCGTGGCGCGTTTCGGCCAGGGCGAAGACTTTCAGCGCATTGAGCGCGAGGTGCTGGATATCCTCAATAAAGACACCCAAATCCCGTGGGTGAGCAAGCGCGGCGAGTACTATTACAACTTCTGGCAGGATCAGGCCAATCCGCGCGGCCTGCTGCGGCGCACCACGCTGGACGAGTACCGCAAGGCCAAACCGGCCTGGGAGACGGTGCTGGATATCGATGCGTTGGGCAAGGCGGAAGGCAAGGATTGGGTCTATCAGGGCTCGCAACCGCTGGCGCCGGAATACCGCTATTGCCTGATGCAGCTGTCGCCGGACGGCGGCGACGCCACCGAAATCCGCGAATTCGATCTGGTGGCCAAACGCTTCGTCAAGGACGGCTTCAACGTGCCGGTGGCGAAAAGCCGGGTTTCCTGGGTCGATCGGGACACGCTGTTCATCGCCACCGATTTCGGCCCCGGCTCGATGACCCAGTCCGGTTACGCGCGCATCGCCAAACGCTGGCGGCGCGGCACGCCGCTGAGCGCCGCCGAAACGCTGTACGAAGCGCAGCCCGAGGACATGGCGGTCTTCGCCTATCACGATCGCACGCCGGGCTTTGAGCGCGATTTCGTCGGTCGTAGCCTGGACTTCTATCGCCGCGACTATTTCTTGCTGGCTCAGGACGGCCGGCAGAAAAAAATCGATATCCCGGCCGACGCAGAGCTGGACACGCATCGGGAATGGCTGCTGATCAAACCGAGCAGCGACTGGGAGGTGGGCGGCAAGCGTTATCCGTCCGGCGCGCTGCTGGCGGCCAACTTCGATGACTATCTGGCGGGCAAGCGCGAGCTGCAGCTGTTGTTTACCCCGACGGCGGAGCAGGCGCTGAGCGGCTACAGCGGCACCCGCGATCATCTGATCCTCAGCATCATGGATAACGTGGTCAACCGGCTGGAAGTGCTGACGCCGCAGGGCGGCAGCTGGCAACGTCGCCCGCTGGGCAACCCCGGCGCCATCAGCACCATTTCCGCCGGCGGCATCGACGAAGAGAGCAACGCCTATTTCCTGACCGTCAGCGGGTTCCTGCAGCCGACCTCGCTGTACATGGGCAATCTCGACGGCGGTGAGGCGACGCTGCTGAAACAGGCGCCGCAGGATTTTGACGCGTCAGGCTACCAGGTGAGCCAGCATTTTGCGCGTTCCAAGGACGGCACCCGCGTGCCGTATTTCCAGATTGCCGCCAAAGATCTCAAACCGGATGGCAGCACGCCGACGCTGCTGTATGGCTACGGCGGGTTTGAAGTGCCGCTGCTGCCGGGCTATCTCGGCGGCAAGGCGCCGGCCTGGCTGGAGCGCGGCGGGGTGTACGTGGTGGCCAACATCCGCGGCGGCGGCGAATACGGCCCGGCCTGGCACCAGGCAGCGCTCAAGCAGAATCGCCATCGCGCCTACGAGGATTTCGCCGCCGTGGCCGAAGATCTTATCGCACGCAAGGTGACCTCGGCGCCGCATTTGGGGGCGCGCGGCGGCAGCAACGGCGGCCTGTTGGTGGGCAATATGCTGACGCTGTATCCGCAGCTGTTCGGCTGCATCGTCTGCGAAGTGCCGCTGCTGGACATGCAGCGTTATACCCAGCTTTCCGCCGGCGCGTCGTGGATCGCCGAATACGGTGACCCGAGCAAGCCGGATGAGTGGGCTTATATCAAAACCTTCTCGCCGTACCACAACATTCAGGCGAAAACGGCCTATCCGCCGGTGCTGTTCTATACCGCCACCAGCGACGATCGGGTCAACCCGGCCCACGCCCGCAAAATGGCCGCGCGCATGCAGGCGATGGGGTATCAGCAGGCCTATTTCTATGAAAATACCGAAGGCGGGCACAGCGCTGCCGCCGACAAGCAACAGGCGGCGTTCCACAGCGCGCTGGTAAGCGAATTCATGTGGGCCAACCTGAGCGGCAAACCCAAGTCAGCGTAAGCCTTTTTCTTGCGGGCATAAAAAAACACCGGGGCGTTAACTCCGGTGTTTTTATTTACGTCTCAATCTGCCGGCGATCAGCGAGCCGCGGTGGCTTCCTGCGCTTTCTGATTGGCGTCTTCGGTGGTGTCCAGCGTCATGCGGTACAGCTTCGGCGCGGTCAGCATCATCAGGATAGCGATGACGGCGGTGACGATACCGATCTGCATAAACACATGGCTGTAGATGGCCAGCGAAGCGTGCGCGTCGTTGATGTCGCTTGGGACGGCAGTCAGACCGGCAACCTTACCGGCGATCAGCGCGGCGGCGGCGGTAGTCAGGAACCAGGAGCCCATGATGAAGCCCATCAGACGCTGCGGCACCAGCTGCGCCACCATCGCCAGGCCCAGGCCGGAAATCATCAGCTCACCGATGCTCTGCAGCGCGTAGCTCAGGATCAGCCAGTTGACCGACACGATGCCCTGTTCGTTGGCGAAGCTGGCGCCCCACGGCAGCACCAGGAAGGCGCAGGAGCAGAGGATCATGCCGAAAGCGAACTTGTGCGGCATTGGCAGGCGATCGCCCATTTTGTTATACAGCGCGGCCAGAATCGGGCTGGCGAGCATGATCCAGAACGGGTTCAACGCCTGATACTGCTCCGGCTCGAAGGCGACGCCGAAGATGCTGTGTTCCACGTTGTGGATGGCGAAGAAGTTCAGCGAGGTTGGCATCTGGCTGTACAGCACAAAGAACACCACCGCTTCCAGCATCAGCAGGAAGGCGACGATCATCTTACGGCGAGCGGCGCCGTGCAGGGCGAAGGTTTCCTTGGCGAACACCAGAACGATGCCGGCGGAAACCAGAGCCAGCGCCCAGCGTGCGATCACCTGGTTGTGCAGCAGCCAACTGGACACGGCGATCAACGCCACGATGCCAACCAGCACCATCAGCAGTTTCGGCAGATGCAGCGGCTTGAAGTCAGGCTTGGAACCGTTTTCCTTCACCCACTTGCGGCACATCATAAAGTTGACCAGGGTGATCAGCATGCCGACCACGCTCAGCGAGAATGCCACGCTCCAGCCGTATTTCGCCGCCAGCCACGGAGTGGCCAGCATAGAGAAGAAGGAGCCGATGTTCACCGACATGTAATACATGGTGAAGGCACCGTCGAGACGCGGATCGTCTTTCTCATAGCAGGTGGACAACAGGGAGGACGGGTTGGCCTTGAACAGGCCGCTGCCCACGGCGATGGTCGCCATGCCCATGTAGACCCAGAAGATGTCGTGGCCGGAGTAGGCCACCATGGCGTAACCGGCGGCCAGCACCAGCGCGCCGAGCACGATCACGCGTTTGGCGCCCAGCACTTTGTCGCCCAGCCAGCCGCCGATGGCGACGAAGCCGTATACCAGGGCGCTGAAGGAAGAGAACAGGGTGATGGAGTCGGCTTCGCTCATGCCGAGCATCTTGACCAGATAAACCGCCATGATGCCCTGCAGGCCGTAGTAGCCGAAACGCTCCCACAGTTCGATCGAGAAGATCAGATAGAACGCTTTCGGCTGTTTGAACGCGTTAAGGCTAACGCTCTCCGGATGTTGGTTGTTTGCTGTTGACACTGGTACCTCTGTTTTTTCGCAGCCCGTCTTTGGAGGACGGGAAAGTACAAAAGTTGATGCGGAACGGCATCCTTTTGCGTTGTTATAGGATGGGGACGGCGGTTAATGTTCACTATCTTTGTCAACGAGGCAAGCAGTTTGTCATATTCGGTTACATTTAACGCCCGCAGGATTATGCGGCGATGTTGCAAATGTTATGCAGTATTAACTTTCGGGTTTTAATGGTTTGCCGATTTTTTGTTTTGATTAAAAGCTATACGAATTTTAAACAGGGATATATTCTGCTGAATTGCTATTTTTTAGCGCATCAGTGTAGGTGAGGTTATTAATCCGTTGGAATGTTGTGCACATGGCGCGTTTTGTAAAATTATAGAAATTTGGGAAAACGAGACTGGCATTTGTGAACGCCTTGTGATCCTGAAAGCGTGACGTTCACCGCAATTTTCGACTAATTTTTCGCTTGAAAATAACACGGCACTGAGTTTTTCACTGAAAACCTCGAAATTGCCGGGGTTACTGCTGCGCGATATCACATTTCCGATAAAAAAGAGGCGCTGGCGGGGGGAGAGGTGGCGACGGGTGCGGTTTGCCGCACCCAACAGACTCAGGATTCCGGATAAACCTTTTCTTTATACTCGCACAGGTCTTCGATAATGCAGGAGCCACAGCGCGGTTTGCGCGCGATGCAGGTATAGCGGCCGTGCAGGATCAGCCAGTGGTGGCAATCGACCTTGAATTCGGCGGGCACCACCTTCAACAGCTTCTCTTCCACCTGATCGACGTTCTTGCCTGGCGCGAAGTGAGTGCGGTTGCACACCCGGAAGATGTGGGTGTCCACGGCGATGGTCGCCCAGCCGAAGGCGGTATTGAGCACCACGTTGGCGGTCTTGCGGCCGACGCCCGGCAGCGCTTCCAGCGCGGCGCGATCTTCCGGCACTTCGCCGCCGTGCAGCTCCAGCAGCATGCGGCAGGTTTTGATCACGTTTTCGGCCTTGCTGTTGAACAGACCAATGGTCTTGATGTACTCCTTGACGCCATCAACCCCCAGCGCCAGCATGGCGGCGGGGGTGTTGGCGACCGGATAAAGCTTGGCGGTCGCTTTGTTGACGCTGACGTCGGTGGCCTGTGCGGACAGCAATACCGCGATCAGCAGTTCAAACGGCGTGGTGTACACCAGTTCGGTGGTCGGATGCGGGTTGTTGTCGCGCAGCCGGGTCAGAATTTCCAGTCGCTTCTGCTTGTTCATCAGGCCTTCTCAGCACGTCCTTGTTCCAGCAGCGGTTCCACCGCCACGGCGCGGGCTTTGCGCGCCTTCATTTTTTCGTCGATCAGATATTTGACCGCCAGCAGCAGCCCCAGGCCGATAAAGGCGCCCGGCGGCAACATGGCCAGCAGGAAGGGGCTGTCGAAATGCACCACTTCGATGCGCAGTGACTTGGCCCAGCCGCCCAGCAGCTGGTCGGCGCCATCGAACAGCGTGCCGTTGCCCAACAGTTCTCGCATCGAGCCCAGCGTCACCATCACGCCGGTGGCGCCGAGGCCGATGGCCAGACCGTCCAGCGCCGAGAGGCCGACCGGTTTTCGCGCCGCCACCGCTTCGGCACGGCCGACCACGATGCAGTTGGTCACGATCAACGGAATAAAGATCCCGAGCGACTGATACAAACCGAAGGCATAGGCGTTGATCAGCATCTGCACGATGCTCACCACCGCGGCGATGATCATCACGTAGATCGGAATACGCACTTCGCTCGGCACCCAGCGGCGCACCGCGGAAATCGAGGCGTTGGTCAAGACCAAAACCAGGGTGGTGGCCAACCCCAGGCCGAGCGCGTTGGTGACGGTGGAGGTCACCGCCAGCAGCGGGCACATGCCCAGCAGCTGCACCAGGGCGGAGTTGTTCTTCCACAACCCCTGGACGATCAATTCTTTGGCTTCACTCATTCGGCGGCTCCACACGCAGGTAAGCTTTCAAGTTTAGGCGGCAGCGTTTCCATATACAACGCCGTGCGGCGCACTGCATTGACCACCGCACGCGGGGTGATGGTAGCGCCGGTGAACTGATCGAACATACCGCCGTCTTTCTTCACCGCCCAGCGCTTATCGTCCGGGCCTTCGATTTTCTTGCCGCTGAAGAAGGAAATCCAGTCGGAAATGCGCAGTTCGATTTTGTCCCCCAGCCCCGGGGTTTCGTGGTGTTCAATCACGCGGGTGCCGAGCACCGTGCCGTTGAAATCGGCGCCGACCAGCAGCTTGATGGCGCCGGAGTAGCCGTCCGGCGCGGTGGTTTCCAGCGCGGCGGCGGTCGGTTGCCCGTTTTTGCGCGCCAGGTACAAGCGGTGCGGCGCGCCGTCGCCCAGCGCCGGATCGCTGACCAGGAGGCATTCGTTCTGCATAATGTTGTCGTAGTTTTCCGGCGGCACCACCTGATCGAGCAACGCTTTTTGCTGCAGCGCCGCCTGATGGGCGATGGTGCCTTTCGTCAAGGTATAGACCACGGCGGTCAGGCCGGTGGTGACCGCCGCGAACACCGCCAGCGTGGTGCCGTGCTTTCTCATGGAATTCAGCATGGCGGCTCCTTAGCGATGGCCGTACACGCGCGGCTGCGTGTAGTGGTCGATTAACGGGACGGTGATGTTGGCGAGCAGCACGGCGAAAGCCACGCCGTCGGGGTAGCCGCCATAGACGCGGATCAGCCAGACCAGCATGCCGATCAGCGCGCCGTAGATCAGGCGGCCCTTCGGCGTGGTGGAGGCGCTGACCGGATCGGTGGCGATAAAGAACGCGCCCAGCATGCTGGCGCCGGAGAACAGGTGGATCAGCGGCGAAGCCTGATGCGCCGGATCGATCCACCAGGCAAGGCCAGAGCAGAAGGCGATGGCGGCCAACATGCTGAAAGGGATTTGCCAATGGATTAGGCGGCGCGCCAGCATAAACAGGCCGCCGGCCAGGAAGCCGAGGTTGACCCATTGCCAGCCGATGCCGGCCAGCGCGCCGCCGAACAGCGGCTGCTGTAACACCTGTTCCACGCTGTGGCCGCTGCGCAGGCCGGTTTTGAAGCCGTCGAGCGGCGTGGCCTGGCTGATGCCGTCCACGCCCATCTGCAGTTCGTGCAGCGTCGCGCCTTGCGAGGTATGGCCGCTGAAAATGGCCAGCAGCGTGTCGTGGAGCGACAGCGCGGTGGCGCGCAGCTCATCCGGCGGCAGCCAGCTGGTCATCTGTACCGGGAAGGAGATCAGCAGCACCACGTAACCGACCATCGCCGGGTTGAACGGGTTCTGCCCGAGGCCGCCGTACAGCTGCTTGGCGATGACGATGGCGAAGAAGGTACCGATAACGATCATCCACCACGGGGCCAGCGGCGGCAGGCTGATGCCGAGCAGCAGGGCGGTCAGCAAAGCGGAGTTATCTGCCAGCCGGCTGCGCACCGGCAGCTTGCGCAGCCTGAGGATCGCGCCTTCTGCGGCCAGCGCGACGATCGCCGCCAGCGCCACCTGAATCAATACGCCGTAGCCGAAGAACCAAATCTGCGCCGCGATGCCGGGAATGCACGCCAACATCACCCACAGCATGATGCGGCTGGTGCTTTGCTGGTTGTGGGTGAACGGCGAGCTGGCGATGTGTAAGCCTTTGGCGGCTGTGGGTGATACCGGCCTGAACTTCATAGAGTAACGATACCTTCTGCGCCGCGCCTGCGGCAGTTTCGATGCGCCGAATTGCGGGCGCGGCAAAAATAATAGCCGAGCATTCTACCTGATTCGATGCGAGGGTAATACGCCTTAATAATAGGGGTATTCAGCTTTCCGCACATCTGGCGATCGGGACGGCGCGATTTGATTTTTTTTTGGCCGGAAAATGGGCTAACGTGAGGAATTGTCAGTGGAACTTGTGCCGCCATCGACCGCAATAAATGGGTTAACCGTATGAATGAAATATCATTTTTCACCAGATTTCCGCACAAAATAACAACTTTCACATAATCCGTGTAGGTTACTATCGCGAACATTATTGAGTCAGTGAACCCATAATAATGACAAATGAAGACATTTTTTTTATTGAAGAGCTAATTGAGTGGGTGGAGATACATCTGGAGAAACGGCCAAACCTGGATGAAGTCGCGCGTATTTCGGGCTATTCCAAGTGGCATCTGCAGCGTAAATTCAAGCGTATTACCGGCATTCAACTCGCCACCTACATCCGTTCGCGTATCCTGACGCGCGCCGCGGTGGCGCTGCGCATTACTCGTCGCTCCATCATCGACATTTCCGATGAGCTGGGCTTCGACTCTCAGCAGACCTTTACCCGCATGTTCAAGCAGCGCTTCGGCACCACGCCCAATCGCTACCGTTCGATGACGCACTGGGACGTGAAAAACCTGATGCCGCGCTTTAACTTCGAAGCCAGCTACGGCGCCGGTTATTACCCGGAAGTGAAGCGGCTGACGCTGCCCGACATGCAGTTGGTCGGTTTCACGCGCCGGCTGGATTTCGCCTCCGAACAGGAGCTGGAGTACTCTTCCTGCATGGCGATGAAGGACGAGATTTTCAACGACTTCTTCAAGGGGCTGCACGTCGACTGTCGGCGGATTTACAGCATCTACTCCCCTCATGCCGGGGAGGGCGACGAGCTCTCATCCACGCTGGTGATGGCGGTCGATCCTGAACACAAAAAGGATATTCTTTCCAACTATCAAATCGACACTTTCCATCTGCCGAGCCGCGAGTTTATCTCCATCAACCATAAGGGTTCGGCGAAAGAGTGTTTGCAGTTTTTCGGCTACCTGATGTCGCATGTAATGCCGGGGCTGAAGGATGAAGTGCGCGGCAGTATGGAAATGGAGATCATTCAAACCAAAGAGTGGAATCCGGAATCCAAACTGCGCCAGATTGATGTGGATTACACCTACCTGATCTCTATCGATTAAACGGCGCCGACGTCAGCCAGGCGCCGCTGTCATCATTTGTCTTCCGTTTCCGCCGCCAGCGATTCCCTGGCGGCTTTTTTGGCTTTGGCGCGGGCGATAGCCGCCGCGACCGCCGCCTTGCGCGGATCTTCCTCGGCGGTTGCCGGCGCCGTTTCCGCCGCTGCAGGGGCGTCCGCCTGCTGCGCCGCCTTCTTGGCTTTGGCGCGTGCGATAGCCGCCGCGACCGCCGCCTTGCGCGGATCTTCCTCGGCGGTTACCGGCGCCGTTTCCGCCGGTGCAGGGGCGTCCGCCTGCTGCGCCGCTTTCTTGGCTTTGGCGCGGGCGATAGCCGCCGCGACCGCCGCCTTGCGCGGATCTTCCTCGGTGGCTGCCGGCGCCGTTTCCGCCGGTGCAGGGGCATCTGCCTGCTGCGCCGCTTTCTTGGCTTTGACACGCGCCAGAGCGGCAGCGACCGCCGCCTTGCGCGGGTCTTCTTCGGCGGCTGCCGGCGCCGTTTCCGCCGGTGCTGGGGCATCTGCCTGCTGTGCCGCTTTCTTGGCTTTGACACGCGCCAGAGCGGCAGCAACCGCCGCCTTGCGCGGATCTTCTTCGGCGCTTGCCGGAGCCGGTTCCGCTGCGGCTGGGGTATCTGCCTGCTGCTCTGCCTTTTTGGCTTTGACGCGCGCCAGGGCGGCAGCAACGGCCGCTTTACGCGGATCGTCCTCTGTTGCCGCCGGGGCGGCGTTGTCTGCGGCCGGCGCTTCCTTGCGCGCTTTCACGCGGGCCAGCGCCGCGGCCACGGCGGCTTTGCGCGCGTCGTCGCCGGAGGCCGCCGGTGGCGCCTCTTTTTCCGCCTCGGCCGCCAACTGGGCGCGGCGTTCACGCGCCTGCGCTTTACGCGCTTCGCGGGCAGCGATCATTTCGCTGTTATCCGGCTGCTGGCCGTCGACCGGCGTAACCGCCGCTTCGGCATTCTTGCTGCGCACGCGCGCCAGCGCGGCCTGCACCGCACCCTGATCGTCGTCGGTCAGTTTGACGGCGGCTTTTTTGTGCCGCTCTTCGCGCGCCAGCTTCTCGCGCTCCAGGCGGGCCAGCTTGGCTTCGTAACGCGCCTTGGCCTCGGCGGCGCGCGCCGCTTCCAGATCGATAGCCTTGATCTCGGCCTTTTCCTGACGGTAGTACTGCACCAGCGGGATGTTGCTGGGGCAGACGAACGCGCAGGCGCCGCATTCAATGCAGTCGAACAGGTTATGGTTGCGCGCCTTGTCGTGCTCCTGCCCACGGCTGAACCAGTACAGCTGCTGCGGCAGCAGCCCGGCAGGGCAAGCGTCTACACACAGGCCGCAGCGGATGCAGGACTGCTCCGGCTCCTGCGGTGTCATTTCATCGACCGTCGGCGCCAGAATGCAGTTGCTGATCTTAACGATCGGCACGTTCAGCGCAGGCAGGGTGAAGCCCATCAGCGGGCCGCCCATGACCACCATCTGCTGCGCCTGCGGGCGGAAACCGGCGAAGTCAAGCAGGTGCTGCACCGGCGTGCCGATGCGCGCCCACAGGTTGCCCGGGCGCTCGATCGCGTCGCCGGTCAGGGTCACTACGCGCTCAATCAGCGGTTCACCGTCGACGATCGCTCGCTTGATGGCGAAGGCGGTGCCGACGTTTTGCATCAATACGCCGATGGCAGAGGAGTGCTTGCCGTGCGGCACTTCCTTGCCGGTCAGGATCTTGGTCAGCTGTTTGGCGCCGCCGGACGGGTATTTGGTGGGGATAACGCGCAGCGCAATGCCGGACTGGCCGCGTAACGCCTGCTTCAGCGCCGCGATCGCCTCCGGTTTGTTGTCTTCGATGCCGATCAGCGTGACCTTGGGTTGCAGAATATGTTGCAGGATCTGCGTGCCTTCAACGATCTGATCGGCATGTTCCTGCATCAGGCGATCGTCGGCGGTGATGTAAGGTTCGCACTCGGCGGCGTTGAGGATCAGCGTTTCCACGCCGCTCATGCCGCCCTGCAGCTTGCTAGCGGTTGGGAAACCGGCGCCGCCCAGACCGGCGATGCCGGCCTGATGAATACGTTGAATCAGATCCGCGGCGGGCGCTTGGCGGTAGTCAGCCACCGGATCGCGCTCGCACCAGCGGTCTTCGCCGTCCGCCTCGATAATCACGCACAGCTCCGTCAGCCCGGAAGGGTGCGCGGTGATGTGCGGCGTGATGGCGCTGACGGTGCCCGAGGTCGGGGCGTGAACCGGCACGGTGCGGCCGCGGCCGACGGTCAGCGGCTGGCCTTTCAACACCCGATCGCCGGCATTGACGCACAGCTCGCCTTCAGGCCCCAGATGCTGTTGCAGCGGAATGATAAAGGTCTTGGGCAGGGGAGCGACACGCAGCGGCGCACCGCTGGACTGCGTTTTCATTTCCGGCGGATGGATCCCGCCGTTGAAATCCCAGATCCGGTCTTTTTTAAAGGCGGCGAACAGATTAAGCATGTTGCTCCACGTGGATCACTTGCACCGGGATCGTCTTCATGTCCCACTTCCAGTTGGCGGTGGTGGTGGCGACCGGTCTCATTTCAATACAGTCGGTAGGGCAAGGGGCGACGCACAGGTCGCAGCCGGTGCAGAGGTCGGTGATGACGGTGTGCATGGCGCGGGTGGCGCCGACGATGGCGTCCACCGGGCAGGCCTGAATGCACTTGGTGCAGCCGATGCAGTTGGCCTCGTCGATATAGGCCACTTTACGCTCCGGCTCGGCGGCGGCTTCGCTGCCCAGCGGCTGCGGCTCGACGTTGAGCAGCTCCGCCAGTTTCAACATCACCTGTTCGCCACCCGGCGCGCATTTGTTGATCATCTCGCCGTTGGCCACCGCCTCGGCGTAGGGGCGGCAACCGGGGTAGCCGCACTGGCCGCACTGGCTCTGCGGCAGGATCGCGTCGACCTGCTCGGCGACCGGATCCTCCTCCACCTCAAAACGGCGCGCGGCGTAGCCCAGCACCAGTCCGAACAGCAGCCCGAGCGCGCTTAAAGCCGCGATAGCTATCCACAACGCAGTCATTAGAATTTCACCAGCCCGGTAAAGCCCATAAAGGCCAGCGACATCAGCCCGGCGGTGATCAGTGCGATCGAGGAGCCGCGGAACGGCGCCGGCACGTCGGCGACCGCCAGACGTTCGCGAATGGCGGCAAACAGCACCATGACCAGCGAGAAACCGGCGGCGGCGCTGAAGCCGTACACGGCGGACTGCAGGAAGTTATAGCCGAGGTTAACGTTAAGCAACGCTACGCCAAGCACCGCGCAGTTGGTGGTGATCAGCGGCAGGAAGATGCCCAGCAGGCGGTAGAGCGCCGGGCTGGTCTTGCGCACCACCATCTCGGTGAACTGCACGACGACGGCGATCACCAGAATGAAGGAGAGCGTGCGCAGATACACCAGATCCAGCGGAACCAGAATAAAGGTGTTGATCACCCAGGCGCTGACGGAGGCCAGCGTCATGACGAAGGTGGTGGCCATTCCCATGCCGATGGCGCTTTCCAGCTTCTTGGAAACGCCGAGGAACGGGCACAGGCCAAGAAACTTCACCAGAACGAAGTTGTTCACCAGTACGGTGCCGACAAACAGGAGCAGGTATTCGGTCATTGCGATGCCTAAAAAAATAAAAGCCGCCTATTATCGGGAATCGGCGGCCGGACGACAACATATGAATCGCAGGGGTATTGCCTTTTTTGGCGAAAATTTACACAAAACACCCGATAAAACGTGCTGCAACCGCCCTTAACGTTCGGTAAAGGTGCCTTTGACCCGCTGCGAGCGCTTGATGTAAGGCACCAGCAGCGCCGCCATCAGCAGCGGCCAGCCGAGGCTGCGCACTGCCACTTCATCCGGCACCGGCGCGAAGGCGAAGGCTTTCACCGCCAGGAGCACCGTGATCAGCAGCCACAGCAAGAACAGCTTGGGGAAGCGCTGCGAGCGCTGGCAAAACAGCCACAGCAGCCACAGGGTGAAGCACCACATCAAGAGCGTGGTCAGCACCGAAAAGTACCATTGCAGGGTAAACGCCTGGGCGTTGGTCAGCAGATAGTCGCGCGATTCGGGCATAAAGATCGCCATGGCGTACAGGAGCAGCATCAGGCTGGCGCTGAGCAGGGTGACGATCAGATAGGCCATCGGGGCCAGCAACCAACCGCCGATACGAGAGTATTCAGCTTGAGACATAAAGGCTTCCTGATTGAAACGGGGATCACAGGCGGCATAGCTTAGCGGGTAATACCGGCTTCGTCATCTCAATCAACCGGATAGCTCGACATCGCGGCGGGTGGCAGCACGTTTGGCTACTCGACGCCGTATTAAGCCCGCTTCAAATTAACATCTCATTTACTTCTTGTTCCATCCGGCCGCATGGTGTCAAATCGAAAGGTCTGTCGTGAGCCTGCAAGAGGAAATCCCATGGCTGAGAAAATTCGTGTCGGGCTGGTCGGTTACGGCTACGCCGGCAAAACCTTTCATGCGCCGCTGATCGCCGGTACGCCGGGGCTGGAGCTGGCTACCGTCTCCAGCAGCGATGCCGGCAAAGTGCACGCCGACTGGCCGTCGATGGCGGTGGTGGGCGATGCGCAGGCGCTGTTCGCCGATCCCACCCTCGATCTGATCGTGATTCCCACTCCCAACGACACCCACTTCCCGCTGGCGCAGCAGGCGCTGGCCGCCGGCAAGCACGTGGTGGTGGATAAACCGTTTACCGTGACATTGTCACAAGCGCAGGCGCTGCAACAGCAGGCGCAGCAGAGCGGTTTGCTGCTGTCGGTATTTCACAACCGCCGCTGGGACAGCGACTTCCTTACCTTGAAAGCGCTGCTGAATGAGGGCGCGCTGGGCGAGGTGGTGTATTTCGAGTCGCATTTCGATCGCTACCGGCCGCAGGTGCGCCAGCGCTGGCGTGAACAGGGCGGCGTCGGCAGCGGTATCTGGTACGATTTGGCGCCGCACTTGCTCGATCAGGCGCTGCAACTCTTCGGCAAGCCCGAGCGGCTGTTCGTCGATCTGGGGGAATTGCGGCCGGGGGCGCAGGCGGTGGACTATTTCCACGCCTTGCTGAGCTATGGCAATCGCCGCGTGGTGCTGCACGCCAGCATGCTGGCGGCGGCGGAGAGCCCGCGTTACGTGGTGCACGGCACCCGCGGCAGCTATATCAAATACGGCCTGGACCTGCAGGAAGACCGGCTGAAGGCCGGTGAGCGCCTGCCGCAGGCCGATTGGGGCTATGACATGCGCGACGGCGTGGTGACGCTGTCACGTGGCGATCTGCTGGCGGAGCAGCCGCTGCTCAACATTCCCGGCAACTACCCGGCCTATTACGCCGCGGTGCGCGACGCGATCGCCGGCATCGGCGAAAACCCGGTGCCGGCCGCCGACGCCATCACGGTGATGGCATTGATCGAACTGGGGCTGGAATCGGCCCGGCTGCAGCAGGCGCTGCCGGTGGTCTGAGCCCGTCCATTTCTCTGTGGCCCGGCGCAACGTCGGGCCTTTTTACGACTTTACGTGCAAGGAAATCCGTTTCATGTCCTGGTTGCAGCGTTTGCGCATTGATAAATTTTTGCTGGTTCTGATTTTGGTGGTGATCGTCGCCTCGCTGTTCCCTTGCGAAGGCATCTGGAAAACCTTCTTTGAACACCTGACCACCGCCGCCATCGCGCTGCTGTTCTTTATGCACGGCGCCAAGCTGTCGCGCGAGGCGATCGTCGCCGGCATGAGCCACTGGAAGCTGCATCTGCTGGTGTTCCTCAGCACCTTTGCGCTGTTCCCGCTGCTTGGGCTGGCGATGAATCTGCTGGTGCCGGGCATCATGACGCCGACGGTCTATCTCGGCTTCCTCTATCTGTGCGCGCTGCCGGCCACGGTGCAATCGGCCATCGCCTTTACCTCGGCGGCGGGCGGCAACGTGGCGGCGGCGATCTGCAGCGCCTCGGCGTCGAGCATTCTCGGCGTGTTCCTGTCGCCGCTGCTGGTGGGGGCGTTGATGCATACCCAGGGCGGCAATACCGACGTGCTGCACGCCATCGGTTCAATCATTCTGCAGCTGATGGTGCCGTTCGTGGTTGGCCATCTGGCGCGGCCGCTGATCGGCAAGTGGGTCGATCGCCATCGTAAGCTGATCAACCTGACCGACCGCTCGTCGATCCTGCTGGTGGTGTATACCGCGTTCAGCGCGGCGGTGGTGGAAGGGATTTGGCATCGCATCGACGGCTGGTCGCTGCTGACCATCCTGGTTATGTCGTTGGTGCTGCTGACGGTGGTGTTGGTGATCAACACCTATGCGGCGCGTTGGCTGGGCTTCAACACCGCCGATGAAATCACCATCGTCTTCTGCGGCTCGAAAAAGAGCCTGGCGAACGGCATCCCGATGGCCAACGTGCTGTTCCCGGCCGCGGCGGTGGGCGCCATGGTGCTGCCGCTGATGATTTTCCACCAGGTGCAGCTGATGGTGTGCGCGGTGCTGGCGCAGCGCTATGCGCGTAAAACCGCCAAACAACGGGCCGAGGCGGAAACGCTGGCGGCCAAATAGAACGCAGGCCGCTAACGGCAGCCCAGCGCGTCGAGCAGAAAGTCGGCGCGCTCGTCGGGTGAGGTGCGCGGCAGTTCCTGCAGCTGATAGCCATGTTGGCGATAGGCGGCCAGCATCGCTCGATAGGTCTGCTCGGCTTCGGCGAAAGATTGTTTTCTCTCGCTGTCCTGCGCGTAGATCGCTCGCCACGGTGGGGCGATGAACACCGTATCGGCATAGCGAAAAGCGCCGATCGCCGCGGTTAAGGGGGCGGGGATCGGCAACCCGCACAGCGTCAGGTAACCGGCGATATCCGGCAGGCCGCGATCGAAGAACCAGCATGTTGCGCCCGTCGCTTCCCGCCATGAGCGCAGTTCCCAATCCAGCATCCGCTCGGCGAAAGCCTGGCGATCGCCCCACGGCAGCGCATTGCCGCCAATACTCGCCTGATCCTGAATAATCGCCCGGCCCGCCTCCTGCGAATGCGGGTAGCCACGGCGATGAAGAACCTCGATGAGCGTGCTTTTGCCCGAACCCGGGCCGCCGGTCAGCACGATGCGGCGTAGTTTGTCAGACATAAGAAATTCCTCTCGTGCGGCAGAGTTATGGGTGAAAACAGCGATAAAGACGAGCAGGCGGAAGAAAACGGGGGATGAGAAGAAGGCGCCGTGTGGCGCCTTGGGGGAATTTAACCTTGCACTTTGGCGCGCAGCGCCTGTTTTTCCTGCTCGCTGAGGAAGGCCAGCTTCAGGCCGTTTTCCTGCGCGGTGCGGATTTCCTGCGGCGTCAGCCCGGCCTGCGGCGCGGCGACGCGGTATTCGTGCTCGATCTCGATGCCCTGAACCGCCGGATCGTCGGTGTTGATCGATGCCAGCACGCCGTGGCGCAGGAAGGTGGCCAGCGGATGCTGTGCCAGCGAAGGCACGGTGCTGGTCTGGATGTTGGAGGTCAGGCAGGACTCGATGCCGATGCCGTGTTCCGCCAGGAAGTCCATCAGCGCCGGATCTTCGACCGCTTTCACCCCGTGACCGATACGCTCGGCGCCCAGCTCGCGGATCGCCTGCCAGATACTTTCCGGGCCGGCGGCTTCGCCCGCATGCACGGTGATGCGCAGGCCGGCGTCGCGCGCGCGGTTGAAGTGGTTGAGGAACAGGCTGCCGGGGAAGCCCAGCTCATCGCCCGCCAAATCCAGCGCGGTAATGCCGTCGCGGTGCGCCAGCAACCCTTCCAATTCCTGCAGACAGGCGGCCTCGCCAAAGGTGCGGCTCATGATGCCGATCAGGCGAATGTCGATGTCGCGATCGCGGCAGCCCGAACGGATCCCGTCGATCACCGCTTCCACCACGCCGGCGACCGGCAGCTGGTGCTTCATCGCCATGTAGTAAGGGGAGAAACGCAGCTCGGCGTAGTGCAGGCCGGCGTTGGCGGCGTCTTCGACGTTTTCGTAGGCCACACGGCGGCAGGCGTCCAGATCGCCCAGCACCGCCACGCCCCAGTCCAGTTTCTGCAGGAAGCTGACCAGATCCGGTTCGGCGTGGGTGATCTGCACGTGCGGGCGCAGGCTCTCCAAATCGTTGGCCGGCAGGGCGAGATTGAATTGGCGACCGAGGTCGAGAATGGTCTGCGCGCGGATGTTGCCGTCAAGATGGCGGTGAATGTCGGTAAGCGGTAGGCGGGGATCGATCATGCTGGGCACTCGCTAATTTATCGTAGGTAAAGTGCAGAACAGTATAAAAACAAATGAATGAAACTTGCCATCTCGTTGCATAAAAAAGTGACTTGAATCACAAATAATGCGAGGTGTATCGCATTTTCGTGGTGAATCAGGCTTTCAACACGCTGACGCCCGCCTGCTGCAACGGCGCGATCAATGCGTCGTCGGTGGCGCGTTCAACGATGATGGTATGCGCCAGCGTAATGTCACCGATCGCATACTGCGAGGCGGCGTTAAGCTTGGCGGCGGAGGCCAGCACCACGGTTTCCGCCGCGCGGGCCGCCAGCGCCCGCTTGATGTAGGCCTCTTCCAGATCGCCGGTGCTCAGCCCCGCGGTGGGGTGCACGCCGGTTACGCCCATAAAATAGATATCGGCGCGAATATGCGACATCGCTTCCACCGCGGCGGCGCCAACGCTGACGATCGAATGCTTGTACAGCCGGCCGCCGATCAGGATCACCTCCACCGTGGGGTGATCGACCAAGCCCACGGCGACGCTGGGGCTGTGGGTGACGATAGTGGCGTTCAGATAGGGCGGCAGCTGCCGGACCAGTTCTGCAGAGGTGGTGCCACCATCGATAATCACTACCTGGCCAGGGGCGATCATCGCCGCCGCCGCTTTGGCGATCGCGCGTTTGGCGCCGGATTCCAACTGATTGCGCTCGGCGAAGCTGGCAATGGCAGAGGAAACCGGCAGGGCGCCGCCATGTACCCGTTGCAGCAACCCCTCGGCGTCCAGTTCGCGCAGATCGCGCCGGACAGTGTCTTCCGACAACCCAAACATTTCGCTGAGCTGCTTGGCCAACACCTGGCCGTCCTGGGCCAGTTTTTCCAGGATGATCTTCTTGCGCTGGCTGGTCAACATGGCCATTTTCCTCTCAAAATTGCTTTGCACGAAATACCTTGATCATACACGAAACTGCACGATAGTATCAATTTCCTTCCTCTGGCGGAGTAAACCGATGATAGCCACCAAAGACAGGGTTCGCATTGTCGAAACCCGGGTGTTGTCCGATGACTGGTACCTGCTGAAAAAAACCACCTTTGATTTTCTGCGGCGCGACGGCGTTTGGCAGCGACAGAGCCGTGAGACCTATGATCGCGGCGACGGCGCGGTGATTTTGCTGTTCAACCGGCAGGCGCAAACGGTGGTCCTGACACGCCAGTTCCGCTTTCCGGTCTTCGTCAACGGCCATGACGGCATGTTGATTGAGGCCGCCGCCGGGTTGCTGGACAACGCATCGCCGGAGGCGCGTATCCGCGCCGAAGCGGAAGAGGAAACCGGCTATTTCGTGCAGAACGTGGAGAAGGTGTTCGAAGCCTACATGAGCCCCGGCTCGGTCACCGAGAAGCTGCACTTTTTCGTCGGCGAATATCAGGCGAGCGATCGCCTCAACGAGGGCGGCGGGGTGGTGGCGGAGGGGGAAGATCTGGAGGTGCTCGAGCTGCCGCTGGCGCAGGCCCTGCAGGCGGTTCGCCAGGGCACGATCGTTGACGCCAAAACCATCATGCTGCTGCAGTTTGTCGCCTTGAATCGGACGTTGGAGGAAGAACGATGAAAGCACAACAAATCTTGATCGCCGGCCCCTACCGCAGCGGCACCGATGGCGATCCGCAGCGTATCGCCGCCAATCTGGCGCGCCTGGAACAGGCGGCGCTGGCGGTTTACCAGCGGGGGCACGTGCCGGTGATCGGCGAATGGCTGGCGCTGCCTTTGGCGGCGGCGGCGGGTTCCACTCAGGTTGGCGATGCGGTGAGCGAGGCGTTTCTTTACCCGGTGGCTCACCGACTGATTGCGCAGTGTCAGGCGGTGTATCGCATCGAAGGGGCGTCTGCGGGGGCCGATAACGACGTGCGGTTGGCCAACGAGTGGGGTCTGACGGTCTATCGCCGCCTGGAGGAGATCCCGCCTGTTCAGGGGTAACGAAGGGGCGGGCAGAGGCTCGCCCCCTCGCGCTATTGGTCGCTCAGCACCAACCGCAATCCGGCGATCAGCTTGTCCATGCCGGCCTCCAGCTTGCTGCGCGGGCAGCCGACGTTGAGGCGCAGGAACCCGCGGCCTTCCTCGCCGTAGGTAAAGCCTGGCATGATCGCCACCTTTTCGCGCTCGATCAGCACCTGCTGCAGCGCCCGATCGTCTACGGCCAGCGGCCGCAGATCGATCCAGGCCAGGTAGGTGGCCTGCGGCGGACGCCAGCCCAGCGCGGGAAAAGCCTGCTCCAGCCGCTCGGCGACGTAGGTCAGATTATCCTGCAGGTAGTCGCGCAGGGCGTCCAGCCAGGGTTCGCCGTGGCGATAGGCGGCCACGTGCGCCGCCACCGCCAGCACCGCCGGCGAAGAGAGGCCGTCGCGGGCTTTTAGCTGCTGGAAATAGGCTTCGCGGCTGGCATCGTCGCTGATGAAGCCGTAGGCGCCGGTCAGCGCCGGGATATTGAAACTCTTGGAGCCGGAGGTCAGCAGGGCCCAGCCGCCGGTCGCCACCTGGCTCCACGGCGTATGGCGGTGTTCCCCCCAGACCATGTCCATGTGGATCTCATCGCTGATGACGCGCACGTCGTGGCGCTCGCACAGTTCGGCCATCTGCTGCAGCTCGTCGCGGCGCCACACTTTGCCGGTGGGGTTATGCGGGCTGCACAGCAGCAGGATCTTGGTCTGCGGCCGCGCCAGCAACGCCTCAAGGTGAGCCATATCGCAGCGCCAGTCGTCGCCGGCTTTTTGCAGCGGGCAGGCCAACAGCTGGCGCTGGTTGGCGAGGATCACCTTGTAGAAGGCGTCGTAGGCCGGAGTATGGGTCACCACGTAATCGCCCGGCACCGACCATTGGCGGATCAGTTGCGCCGCCATGTAGATAACGGAAGGGCCGTACACCGCCGTCGCGGTGTCGATGGCGGCGTTGAAACGTTGCTGATACCAGTGGCGCAGCGCGCCGAGAAAATCCTCGTGCTGCCAGCGGCTGTAGCCCAGCACGCCGTGCTGCAGGCGCTGCTGTAATGCGTCGAGAATGCACGGCGCGGTGGCGAAATCCATATCGGAGATGGTGAACGGCAGCAGGTCGTCGCTGCCGAAACGATCGGCGATATAGTCCCACTGGGTGCACCAGGTGCCGTGGCGGTCGATCGGGGTGGAGAAATCAAACATGGGTGGCTCCCTGCAGCGCCGCGGCAGGTTGCGCCGTGGCTATCAGTGAGTCTAATTCATCCTTCACCGATTGCACCTGCGGGCCGATCACCACCTGCAGATTATGGTCGTTGAGATGCACCACGCCGATGGCGCGGTTGGCCTTCAGCGCCGCGTCGTCCACCCGGCTCATGTCGTTGACCGACAGGCGCAGGCGGGTGATGCAGTTGTCCAGCGTGATAATGTTGTCCGGACCGCCGAGCGCCGCCAAAATCGCCGGCACGTTGTAGCCGGATTTGCCCACCGCGCCGGCCGGCGCGCTTTGGCTAACGGCGCCGTCGCTCTCGCGGCCCGGCGTTTTGATGTTAAAGCGCTGGATGGCGAAGCGGAAAATGGCGTAATAGCCGACGAACCAGACGGCGGCC
The DNA here is from genome assembly GCF_029962605.1 of Serratia sarumanii. Taxonomy (NCBI): domain Bacteria; kingdom Pseudomonadati; phylum Pseudomonadota; class Gammaproteobacteria; order Enterobacterales; family Yersiniaceae; genus Serratia; species Serratia sarumanii. The sequence goes on from NZ_CP124750.1 coordinate 2,270,512, forward strand.
ACCACCGGCACCAGATACCACTTGGTGGCGGTGCCGTGCAGAATGCCGAACACCACGAAGTCGATGATATTGCCGTCGGTATTGCCGATGGTCACGCCCAACAGCGCCATCACGGTAAAGCCCAACCCGGTGAGCAGCGCGTGGATCAGGTAGAGGAACGGAGCGACGAACAGGAACAGGAACTCGATCGGCTCGGTGGTGCCGCCGACCACGCAGGCCACCACGCCGGAAATCAGCAGCCCTTTGATTTTATGACGGTTCTCCGGTTTGGCGCAGTGATACATCGCCAGCGCCGCGCCCGGCAGCCCGCCGAGGAACGCCGGCATTTTACCCTGCGACAGGAAGCGAGTGGCGCTTTCGGCGAAGCCGGTGGTGGTTGGGCAGGAAAGCTGCGCCTGGAAGATGGTCAGGGCGCCGCTGACGCTGTGGCCGCACACTTCCATGGTGCCGCCCGCCTCGGTAAAGCGGATCAGCGCCACCAGAATGTGCTGCAGGCCGAACGGCAGCAGCAGGCGTTCGCCGGTGCCGAACAGCATCGGGCCAAAGGCGCCGGCGCTGTTGATCACCCAACCCAGCCCGGTGATGCCGGCGGCGAACCACGGCCAGATCAGCGGGATCACCAGGCCGCACAGGCCCAGCACCACGGTGGTGACGATCGGCACGAAGCGCGTGCCGCCGAAGAACGCCAGCGCGTCCGGCAGGCGGATGGTGTGGAAGCGTTCATGCAGGCGATAGACGATGATGCCGACGATCACCGCGCCGAGGATGCCGGTATCGATCGACTGAATGCCGAGGATGTTCTGGATATTGTTGGCTTTCAGTACCAGCGGATCGCTGGTGGGCAGCACGCCGGCGGCGGTCAGGTAGAAATTGGTGCCCAGATTCAGCACGGCGAAGCCGACGAAGCCGGAGAAGGCGGCGACGCCCTTGTTCTCGCGCGCCATGCCCAGCGGAATGGCGATGGCGAACATCACCGGCAGGAAGCTGAAGGCGAAGGAGCCTACCTTGCTCATCCAGGTAAAGATCAGCTGGAAGATCGGGTGGCCGATAAACGGCATCAGGGTGATCACGTCGCGGCTGCTCAGCGAGCTGCCGATCCCCAGCATGATGCCGCAGAAAGAGAGCAAGGCGACGGGCAACATGAAGGTTTTGCCCAGGCTCTGGAAGAACTCCCAGAGGGTGATTTTGGGTTTGTTGGCTGCTGACATAACCGACTTCTCCTGGCGAAAAGACGAGCAAAAAGAGGACTGCAGATTAGGTAAAAAGAAGATAAAACGTTTTACCTAGAAAAAATGCGCCGCCAATCACAAATCTGCCGCCCGGTTTTTGACGACAATGCGGTAGGCAGTAAAACGTTTTACTGAGATAACGGATTCGGTATACCCTTGATCATTACGGCGCGGGTTGCCCAGGAACGGGTTCGCAGAGACTATGAGCATCAAAAAGATCACCATCACCGATGTGGCGCAACAGGCGGGCGTGTCGGTCACCACGGTTTCCCTGGTGTTGAGCGGCAAGGGGCGCATTTCGCCGACCACCGTCGAGAAGGTCAATCAGGCGATAGAGCAGCTGGGCTATGTGCGCAATCGCCAGGCGGCGACGCTGCGCGGCGGGGAGTCCGGGGTGATCGGCCTTATTCTGCGCGACATCTGCGAACCCTTCTATGCCGAAATGACCGCCGGGCTGAGCGAAGCGCTGGAGGCGCACGACAAGCTGCTGTTTTTGACGCAGAGCGGGCGCGACGGCCAGGGCTTGCAGCGGGCGTTTGACGCGCTGCTGGCGCAGGGCGTCGACGGCATCGTGCTGGCGGGCGGCATTCGCGCGGCGGCGGGCCTGAAGGAGAAGGCGGCCGAGCAGGGCGTACCGCTGGTCTGCGTGGCGCGCTCCAGCGGTCTCGACGGCGTGGACGTGGTGCGGCCGGACAACATGCAGGCCGCCAAGCTGGCCACCGAATTTTTGATCAAGCGGGGCCACAGCCAAATCGCCTACCTCGGCGGGCAGAGCGACTCGTTGACGCGCGCCGAGCGGCTGGGCGGCTTTTGCGCCACGCTGGTGCAGTATGGCCTGCCGTTTCGCAGCGAATGGATCGTCGAGTGCGATTGCCGGCAGCGCCAGGCGGCGGAAGCGGCGGAGCAACTGCTGCGCCATTACCCGAATATTACCGCCATCGTCTGCCACAAGGCGTCGGTGGCGCTCGGCGCCTATTTTGGCCTGGCGCGCAGCGGCCGCAGCATCGGTTCGGACGGGGTCGACGCCTACTACGGGCGGCAGGTGGCGCTGATCGGCTTCGGCGACGTCCCGGAGGCCGAACTGACCGAGCCGCCGCTGACCTTCGTCTCCAGCTCGGCGCGGGAAGTGGGGCGCAGCGCCGCCGCGCGCCTGCTGCAGCGCATCGGTGACGCCGACCTGCCGGCGCAGAACGTCATTCTGCCGCCGACGCTGATCCGGCGCGGTTCCGCCTAGCCCTGTTGCTGTTCCTCCTCCGCCTCCCGGCGGATCCAGCCGATAAAGGTTTTCATCGCCGGCGTCAGATCTCGCGATTTCAAATGGGTCAGCCAATAAGCGCCGAGTGCGGCCTCGGCGGCAAACGGCCGCTGCAGCGCGCCGGCGGCCAGTTCGCGGCGGAACATGCTGACCGGCGCCAGCGCCACGCCATCGCACTGGATCGCGCCTTCCACCATCAGCCTTGACGAGTCGAACACCGGGCCGTTGATCCGCCACGGCGTCACCTGTGCCGCCGCGAACCAGCGTTCCCACTCGTCCTTGCGGTAGGTGCGCATCAGCTGCTCGTGCTGCAGATCCTGCGGCGTGCGCAGGCGCGCGGCGACCGCCGGCGGGCAGAGCACCGTCAGCGGCGCGTCGAACAGCTTGATATTGCAGGTGGCGGGCCAGAGGCCTTCGCCGAAGCGGATGGCGAAATCCATGCCGTCGGCCGACAGATTGACCAGGTTGTTGTGGGTCAGCACCCGTAGATCGATAAACGGGTGCGCCGTGCGGAATGCCGCCAGCCGCGGCATCAGCCAGCCGACGGCGAAGGTGCCGACCACCGCCACCGTCAGCACCTCGTGGAAATGCCCGCCTTCGAACTGCTGCAGCACCGCCTCGATGCGGTCGAAGGCGTCGCTCAATACCGGCAGCAGCGCCTGGCCCTCTTCGGTCAGATCCAGCCCGCGCGGCAGGCGGCGGAACAGCTGAATGCCCAGCTGTTCTTCCAGCATGCGCACCTGCTGGCTGACGGCGGCCTGGGTGACACGCAGCTCCAGACCGGCGCGGGTGAAGTTCAGGTGGCGAGCGGAGGATTCGAACGCCCGCAGGGCGTTGAGGGGAAGTCGATTGCGCATTGTCGATAGCCATAAGTTTTTCTTTATGCTGGCTGAAATTATTATCGCTTGTCAACCCGGCGGCAAAATCCGATATTTGGCGCGGCTGCTGTGAGCGTCGCCGCAGCCGTAAAGGAATGACATCATCAATCAGGGAAAGCGCCGTGCATAACGCCAATAAAAACTTTTGGCCGCGGCTGATACCCTGCAACCTAAGAGCTTCTATCATGACGAAAATGAACCGCCTGGCGGCCGCGCTGATCGCCGCACTGATCTTGCCGACCGCGCAGGCCGCGCAGCAGCAGGATATCGACGCCGTTATTCAGCCGCTGATGAAAAAATATGGCGTACCGGGCATGGCGATCGCCGTGTCGGTCGACGGCAAACAGCAGATTTACCCGTATGGCGTCGCCTCGAAGCAGACCGGCAAACCGATCACCGAGGAGACGCTGTTCGAAGTGGGCTCGCTGAGCAAAACCTTTACCGCGACGCTGGCGGTCTATGCGCAGCAGCAGGGCAAGCTGTCGTTCAACGATCCGGCCAGCCGCTATCTGCCCGAGCTGCGCGGCAGCGCCTTCGACGGCGTCAGCCTGCTGAATCTGGCGACGCATACCTCCGGCCTGCCGCTGTTCGTGCCGGACGACGTCACTAACGACGCCCAGCTGATGGCCTACTACCGGGCCTGGCAGCCGAAACACCCGGCGGGCAGCTACCGTGTCTATTCCAACCTCGGCATCGGCATGCTGGGCATGATCGCCGCCAAGAGCCTCGACCAGCCGTTTATCCAGGCGATGGAACAGGGGATGCTGCCGGCGCTGGGCATGAGCCACACCTACGTTCAGGTGCCGGCGGCGCAGATGGCTAACTATGCGCAGGGTTACAGCAAGGACGATAAGCCGGTGCGGGTCAACCCCGGCCCGCTGGATGCCGAGTCTTACGGCATCAAGTCCAACGCTCGCGATCTGATTCGCTATCTGGACGCCAACCTGCAGCAGGTGAAGGTGGCGCAGCCGTGGCGCGACGCGCTGGCCGCGACGCACGTCGGGTATTACAAGGCGGGCGCGTTCACGCAGGATCTGATGTGGGAGAACTACCCGTATCCGGTGAAACTGTCGCGTTTGATTGAAGGCAACAACGCCGGGATGATCATGAACGGCACGCCGGCCACCGCCATCACGCCGCCGCAGCCGGAATTGCGCGCCGGCTGGTATAACAAAACCGGCTCCACCGGCGGCTTCTCCACCTACGCGGTATTTATCCCGGCGAAAAATATCGCCGTGGTGATGCTGGCCAACAAGTGGTTCCCGAACGACGATCGCGTCGAGGCGGCTTACCACATCGTCCAGGCGCTGGAGAAGCGCTGACGGCCAGGGGCGCCGACGAGGTGCCCCTACCAGCGATGCTGCCGTTCACGTTGCTCGCGCATGAAATCGATAAAGGCGCGCAGCTTGAGCGGCAGATGCCGGCCGGCGGGAAAGTAGATGAAAAACCCCGACGCTTCGCTGGCGTAATCCGGCAGCACTTCCACCAGTTGCCCCTGCGCCAGCTCCTGCAACACCGTGCCCTGAAAACGCTGTGCGATACCCAGGCCCGCCAACGCCGCATCCTTGAGCAGCCGATCTTCGTTAAAAATCAAACTGCCGCTGACGTCCAGCGCGCGTTCATCGTCGCCCAGGCTGAAATACCAGGGTTCCAGTTTGCCGCTGCCGGGGAAACGGTAGCGCAGGCAGTGGTGAACGGGCAGATCGTCCGGCGTGGCCGGTACGCCGCAGCGCGCCAGATAGTCGGGCGAGGCGACCAGCACCCGACGCTGACCGTTGTCGATCGGCACGGCGATCATGTCCTTTTGCAGCATGGCGTGCATGCGAATGCCGGCATCGAAACTGCCCAGCACCAGATCGGAAAAGCGGTCTTCGGTAAACAGCTCCAGCTGCACGTCGGGATAGCGCCGTTGAAATTCCGCCAGATGCGGCATTACCAGCAGCGAAGCGGCCAGCTGCGGCAGCGTAATGCGCAGCAGGCCCGCCGGCTGCGCGCCCAGAGCGCGCACGTCGTCCGCCGCCACGTCGATCTGGCTCATCGCCGGCGATACCTTCTGATAGAACAACCGGCCCTCGTCACTGAGGCGCACCGAGCGGCTGGTGCGATGAAATAACCGTACTCCCAGCTGATTCTCCAGCGCCTGAATGTTTTGCGACACCGCCGGCGGCGTGACGCCCAGCTGGCTGGCCGCGCGGGTAAAGTTGCCCAGGCGCGCGACGGCTTCGAAATAGGGCAACAGCTGCAGGAGTGAACTCATCTATCAATAACCTGTGCTTAATGATTCATTAAATTATGCCTTATTTTAATTTATGACGAAGGTTTTAGACTGATTTTACTTTCCATCAGAGAGATGAAAATCATGTCGGCAGAACAACGGGCGTTAACAGAACGGATCGCGGCGATCGATCAACAGGCGATGGCCGAAGGGCGCATCGTGGGTAGCGTAGTGCTGGTGGCGCGGCGGGGCGAGATTTGCTACGCCGGGGCGGCCGGCTATGCCGATCGCGAAGCGCGGCGGCCGATGCGGCGAGAAACGCAGTTTCGACTGTCGTCGGTCTCCAAACCCTATACCACGCTGGCGGCGCTGCGCCTGATTGAGCAGGGCAAGCTGAGCCTGGACGACGCGGTCAGCGACTGGCTGCCGTGGTTCACTCCGGCGTTGGCGGACGGCCGGCGCCCGGCGATCAAGATTCGTCATTTGCTGAGCCACACCGCCGGGCTGGACTATCGGCTGAACCAGCCGCCGGCGGGCGTTTATCATCAGCTGGGGATCCAGGACGGCGTGGAGCTGTCGACGCTGACGCTGGAGCAAAACCTGCGGCTGTTGGCACAGGCACCGTTGCTGTCGGCGCCGGGGGAGCGCTTCAATTATTCGCTGGCGATCGACGTGCTTGGCGCGGTGCTGGAACGGGTGACGGGCATGCCGCTGCAGCAGCTGTTTGTCGAATGGGTGGCGCGGCCGCTGGGGCTCGGCAATACCGCGTTTTATGCGGCGGACGCCGCGAACCTGGCGACGCCGTATTACAACACGCCGCAAGGGCCGCAGCGCATGCATGAAGGCCTGCGGCTGGCGCTGCCGGAGGAGATGGCGGGGGGCGAGGTACTGTTTTCACCCGCGCGGGCGCTTAACGCCGGGGCCTATCCTTCCGGCGGCGCGGGCATGGTCGGCGATGCCGACGATGTGCTGCGCCTGGTGGAGGCGTTGCGCAGCGGCGGGCAGGGCATGTTGCGGCCGGACACGGTGGCGTTGCTGCGCAGCCCGCACGTGGGGGCGCAGGCGCAAACGCAAGGGCCGGGCTGGGGATTCGGTTTCGGCGGGGCGCTGCTGGTGGACACAGATGCCGCGCAGACGCCGCAGCATGCCGGCACGCTGACCTGGGGCGGCGTTTACGGCCACAGCTGGTTCTTTGATCCACAGGCGCAGTTGAGCGTGGTGATACTGACCAACACCGCGTTTGAAGGCATGTGCGGCCGCTATCCGCAGCAGATCCGCGATGCGGTTTACGCCGCGGAAATGGGGTAAATAAAAAGGGCCCCGCAGGGGGCCCTTGATCAGGCTGTCAGGCGATTACTGCGCCGGTGCCGGAGCGGGTTCCGCTTCCTGCGCCGGTTCAGCGTCTTCCGCCGGGGCGCCCAGCATGGCGAACTGGCCGATGAACTCTTGCAGCGACATCTTGTTGCCGTTGAGGTCAACCTGGTTGTCGGCATAGTGGAACTTGCTCGCGATCACGCCGTCTTTCTGGGTGGTCAGCTTGAACATCTGGCCCATGGCCGCCAGGCCCTGCACTTGCTGCTGCGCCAGTTTCTGCGCGTCTTCCGCATTGTAACCCTGCAACAGCGCGGTTTTCGCGGTCACTTCGGTGGCCATCGCTTCCGGAATGGTCAGGTTGATATCCAGCTTTTTAACCGCCTGCGCGATCAGCTGATCCGGCGATTGCGCCGGGGAGGCGGCTTTGCTCGGATCGGTCAGCGCCAGATCCAGCGTGAAGGTGCTCTCGCCCTTGCTGTTTTTCCAGCTCAGCGGCGCGATGCTGAGGCTCGGGTTGCCTTTCAGCAGCAGCGGCAGGTTCTTTTGCAACAGCTCGGCGTTTTGCTGCTCATACACGGCCGGATCCAGGTTCTCGCCCTGTTGCAGCAGCGCCATGGTCTGGCGGTTGTAGCTGTCGGCGAAGTCTTTCAGCGCCTTGCCGTCGACGTTGTCGATTTTCAGCGCCAGCTTGCCGGCGCCGAAATCGTTGCCCTGCACCTTGAGCGCGTCCATGGTGTAGTCGATCTGGCCGCCGATGTTGCTGCTGCCTTGCTCGCCGAACTTGCTCACCAGGTTGAAACCGTCCAACGCCACGGTATCTTTACCGTCGATCGTCAGTTTGAACTGCTTCAGCGTCATCGTCTGATCGCCGAGCTTCACGCCGAACTTGCTCTCGTTGCTGTTGCCCTTCAGGTTGAAGCCCTGGAAGGTGATCTGCTCGTTTTGACCGAATTCGTTCGGGCTGGCGAACACGATATTGTCGCTATTGGCGTCCAGCACGAATTTTTTCAGATCGCTGGACACATCGGCGTTAATGGTGGCGCCGCTGAATTTCAGCGAAGACTTATCCTTCTGGTAGTCCAGCGGGATGATGTCGATGGCGGACGAGGTGTCCCCGCTGTAAGAGATGCGCGAATCGGCGGTAAACAGCGATTTGCCTTTGGTGGTGTCAAACAGGCCTTTCACCGCCGGGGTATTTTCCAGCTCGGTATGCACCGACGCCATGCTCGGCAGCAGATTGAATTTTTTCAGCTGGGCGAAGGGGAACGGGCCGTGATCGATGGTTTCCAGGAACGCCACTTCTTCGCCGGCTTTCAGCGCCGCGTCTTCACTGGTATCCGTGCCGTCGGAACGCAGCACATAACGCACTTTACTGCTGAACAGGCCGCGCTGGTAATTTTCATAGCTCAGCTTCACGCCGGCTTTCGGCAGGTAAGCTTTCAGCTGGCCGTTGGCGTTGTCGACGACTTCGCCCATGTGCTGCTCGATCAGTTTCCCGGTGTACCAGGATGCCCCGGTCCATGCTGCGCCAAGAACCACAATGACGCTGACAGCGACTAACGATTTTTTCATAGCTCTGTTTCATCCTTTTTTCTTATCACCCTCCGTTGCGCGGGAGGGGCAAATAGGGGCCGAAAATAAACGCCCGCAGGCGTTTAATTGTGGGGGTAGCTCTCGCTTTCAGCAAGCAATTTGCTGAAATTTATCAACGGTTAGGCCAGCTGGTTATAAACCCTGGCGATGCGGCCGCTGCCGCTGACGTTGACCGGGGATTCGAAAGCCCCGATAAAGCAGGATTCGCCCGGTTTGAGCGTCAGGCGTTGCCCGGATTTTTCCAGCGTCGCTTCGCCGGTGACGCAGAACACGATGGCGGCGCTTTGCTGCGCCAGCGCCTGCGGGGCGGTGGTCAAATCGTGCAGCGAGAAGGCGAAATCCTCCACCGGAATCGGGAAGAACAGCTCGTTGCCGCGCGGCTCCGGCTGGGTCAGCAGGCCGGAAGCCGGCTGCGGGCGGAACTGCAGATTGGCCAGCAGCTCGGGCACGTCGATGAATTTCGGCGTCAGGCCCGCGCGCAACACGTTGTCCGAGTTGGCCATCACCTCCAGCGCCACGCCTTTCAGGTAGGCGTGCGGCGTTTCGGCATACAGGAACATTGCTTCGCCCGGCGCGAGCTGCACCACGTTCAGCAGCAGCGGTGAGAACAGGCCGCTGTCGTCCGGATAGAAGCCGGCGATAAAGCGTACGGTGTCCCAGGGTTCCCCCTGCTGGTTGTTGAGCGCGGCTTTCAATACGCCGAGCGCCAGCGACTTTTGCTCGCCGCTCATCGTCAGCAGGCTGGCGAACAGGGTTGCGAGATGCGCGGTGTCCGGCTGTTGCAGGAAGGCGGCGATGTCGTGGTGTGCGCCGGCGATCGGTTGCAGCAGGGAAACGATATCGGCCAGTTCGCGAAAGCCGTTCATCGCCAGGAACGGCGTGAGGGCGAACACCAGCTCGGGCTTGTGGTTGGGATCTTTATAGTTGCGTTCGGCGGCGCTCAGGGGGATGCCGGCGGCATTCTCTTTCGCGAAGCCGATTTCGGCCGCCGCTTTGCTCGGGTGGACCTGGATCGACAGTGGCTGATCGGCGCAGAGTACTTTAAACAGGAACGGCAACTCGCCAAAGCGGCTGGCGACGTTGGTGCCCAGCTGTTTTGGCTGGTCTTCATCGATCAGATCGCGCAGCGAACGCAGCTCGCCGTCGGCGCCCGGCACGCGGGAAGGGCTCTTGGGATGGGCGCCCATCCACAGTTCGGCCATCGGCAGATTATCAGGGTTGGCGATGCCGTAAAGACGGGTCAGCGCATCGTGGCTGCCCCAGGCGTAATTCTGTACCGCGTTGGTCATTTTTTGCATGTCGATAAACGTCCTTAGCGTCATTGCCGTACCGGATGGCAATAACTTACTGATTTTATACGGTTAGTTAAATCTGTGCCGACAACCATCATACGCCCGCGTCGGCAGGAAAAATCATGGGCGCGATCAAAACAACGCCGAATAACGTCGCGCCCGGCAATGGGGCCAAAGTATAGCGTGATAACGATCGGCGCCTCAATTGGCGCGCAGGCCTCAAGGCGGCCCGGAAAACCCGCCGTTCGATTATTTTTTGAACCGGCGGGATTATTGCCGATAGTCCGCTCATCCTGCCGCATTATTTATTATTCAGCATGTAAAAATATGACTGCTGAATTTATTTTTTACCGTCTGAGCCATTCCCTTATTATTATTTTCGCGCTGCGCCGGGCGATCACACGCCGAGCTTAAACCTGCGCGTCAGACCCCTTTACCGTAACGGCTAACGAGTCGATTTAACAAAACCAGAGGTCTGTTGCATGAAAAAACTGTTGTTGCTGTTGGGGCTTTGCGCCGGCGCAGCCCAGGCGGCGGTGATTGTCACCTATCCCTACGCGGCGCCGCGCGCCGTGGCGATCGCGCCGGCGCCGATCGTCGTTGCACCCGCGCCGGTCGCGGTTCCCGCCGCGATCGTGCCCGTGGCGCACCCGTTGGCGCTCACCGCCGGCGCGGCGGCGACCGGGGCCTATCGGCATCATGAACGGCAGGACGCCTACGACGAGATCAATCATCTGCAGCAACAACGTATCGATGAGCTCAATCATTTACAGGCGCAGCGCATCAATAATTTTAATTCGCGTCATCCGCGTTAATGATTAGCCACACTTTTATTCTCCTGGCTCATTCCCGGCCGTTTATTTCGCCGCGGGTTAACCGATGGAAAATAACCGCGTCGTTAATGGGTAAAAAAGATGAAACGTGCTGTGAGATAACTCTCTTAATGCGAATAGTTATTATGTCACTATACTGGGAGTGCATGCCGACGGGGGGTAGCGCGTCGGCTCAACCCTACGATTTTAGGAATTATGCTAAGGAGATAATGATGGCAGGCGTTCGTATCGAAAAAGACTCTATGGGCCCCATCGAAGTACCGGCCGACAAGCTGTGGGGCGCGCAAACCCAGCGTTCGTTGGCGCATTTCCGCATTTCCTCCGAAAAGATGCCGACCGCGCTGATCCACGCGCTGGCGTTGACCAAGCGCGCCGCCGCGCAGGTGAACGTGGATCTGGGGCTGCTGCCGGCCGAACGGGGCGCCGCCATCATCAGCGCCGCCGACGAAGTGCTGGCGGACAGCCATGCCGACCAGTTCCCGCTGTCGATCTGGCAAACCGGCTCCGGCACCCAGACCAACATGAACATGAACGAAGTGTTGGCCAACCGCGCCAGCGAGCTGCTGGGCGGCGTGCGCGGTGAAGAGCGCAAGGTGCACCCGAACGACGATGTCAATAAAAGCCAGAGCTCCAACGACGTGTTTCCCACCGCGATGCACGTGGCGGCGGTGATTGCGCTGCGCGAACATCTGATCCCCGAGCTGAAAGTGCTGCACAAGACGCTGAGCGACAAGGCCGAAGCCTACCGCGACATCGTCAAAATCGGCCGCACCCATCTGCAGGACGCCACGCCGCTGACCCTGGGGCAGGAGATCTCCGGTTGGGCGGCGATGCTGGCGCACAATCTGAAACACATCGAGGACAGTATTCCGCACATCGCCGAGCTGGCGCTTGGCGGCACGGCGGTCGGCACCGGGCTGAACACCCATCCGGAGTACGCGGTGCGCGTCGCTAAAGCGCTGGCGGAATTGACCCATCAGCCGTTCGTCACCGCCCCGAACAAGTTCGAAGCGCTGGCGACCTGCGACGCGCTGGTGCAGGGGCATGGCGCGCTGAAAGGGCTGGCGGCCTCGCTGATGAAGATCGCCAACGACGTGCGCTGGCTGGCTTCCGGCCCGCGCTGCGGCATCGGCGAGATTTCGATCCCGGAGAACGAACCGGGCAGTTCCATCATGCCGGGCAAGGTCAACCCGACCCAGTGCGAGGCGATGACCATGCTGTGCGCCCAGGTGCTGGGCAACGACGTGGCGGTAAACATCGGCGGCGCTTCCGGCAACTTCGAGCTGAACGTGTTCCGCCCGATGGTGATCCACAACTACCTGCAGTCGATTCGCCTGCTGGCCGACGGCATGCAGGGTTTCAACGAGCACTGCGCGGTGGGCATCGAACCGAACCGCGATCGCATCACCCAGTTGCTGAACGAATCGCTGATGCTGGTGACGGCGCTCAACACCCACATCGGCTACGACAAGGCGGCGGAAATCGCCAAGAAAGCGCACAAGGAAGGGCTGACGCTGAAAGCCGCGGCGCTGAAGCTGGGCTACCTGTCCGAAGCGCAGTTCGACGAGTGGGTGCGGCCGGAAGCGATGGTCGGCAGCATGCAGAAATGATTGATCTGTGAGGCAACCGGGGGCTTACTGAGGTAAGCCCTTTTTTTGTGGAGAAATCAAGATGTCGCGCGCACAACGTTTACTCGATCTGATGCAGCTGCTGCGCAGCCGCCGTTATCCGGTGGCGGGCCATGCGCTGGCGCAGACGCTGGGCATCAGCATGCGCACGCTGTACCGCGATATCGCTACGCTGCAGCAGCAGGGGGCGGAGATCGCCGGCGAGGCGGGCGTCGGCTATGTGCTGCGCCCCGGCTTTATGCTGCCGCCGCTGATGTTCTCGCAGGCGGAGACAGAAGCGTTGGTGCTGGGCATGCGCTGGGTCAGCCGCCGCGGCGACAGCCAGCTGGCGAGCGCGGCGGGCCAGGCGCTGGCCAAGATCGCCGCCGTGCTGCCGCCGGCGCTGCGGGAGGAGCTGGAGGCTAACACGCTGTTGATCGCGCCGGTTCAGGCACCGCCGGTGGCGGATGAGCTGCGGGTGCTGATCCGTGACACCATCCGCCGCGAGCGCAAGCTGCATATCGGCTATCTCGATCTGGCGGGGCAGCGCAGCGAACGCCTGCTGTGGCCCTTTGCGCTGGGCTTTTTCGACCAGCTCCAGGTGCTGGTCGCCTGGTGCGAGCTGCGCCAGGCGTTTCGCCATTTTCGCCTCGATCGCATTCAGGCCGCCATGCCGTTGGAACAGCGCTATCCGCGCGGCCGGCGGCGGCTGCTGAAAGAGTGGCGCCTCAGCGAGGGCATTGCGGAGCAATAGCGGCACGCTGCTGCTATAAACTGTCAGCCGCGCGCTTTAGTCTGTGCCTATCGGGAACCGGCTGGTTCCCATCACCCAGAGGACAGACCGATGACTCTTCCCAGCATGACCCTGCTTTACGTCGATAACCCGCTGAACAGCGCCGCCTTTTATCAACGCTTACTGGGACAGGCGCCGGTGGAACTTTCTCCCGGCTTCGCCCTGTTCGTGCTCAACAACGGCTTTAAGCTGGGGATGTGGGCCAAACAGGGGGTAAAACCTGCGGCGACCCTGACCGGCGGCGGCGGTGAACTGGGCTTTTTGTGCCAGGATCCGCAAGAGGTCGAGGCGCGCTATAACCAGTGGCGCGAACTCGGGCTGCCGATTGAACAAACGCCGACCGAGATGGCGTTCGGTTACACCTTCGTGGCGCGGGATCCGGACGGCCATCGCCTGCGGGTGTATGCCCTCAGCGAGTAGCGTCGTCGGTATACAGGTGCAGGCGTGGCACCAGCAGCCGCAGCGGCCGGGCGTCGGGTTTGTAACGGTGTTTCACCGCGTCGACGTCGTAGTTGAGCAGCTCGCCAATCTTCGGCACCGCGGCGCCGTTTTCAACCTGACACAGGGCGATCAGCGGCAGCGGGCAGGGGTGTTGCACCTGTTTTTGCTGCTGCTGATACCACACCCGGGCGATCGGCTGCACTTTGACCGGCCGCTTGATTTTCAGCGTCGCGTGCTGCGGCAGGCGGCTGACGTCGTCTATCTCGCGGCTGACCAGGGCAGCCCACTGTTCACGGCTGTGCGGCGGCACCGCGCGGCCGGCTTTCAGGCTTTTCTCCAGCTGCGCCAGGATGTCGTCCCGCTTGACGTTTTTGATGATGTGCTTGTTGGCCCAGCCAAAGCGCACGGAGTCGGGATTGGTCAGGGCGGTGAGGGTGCGATAGGCGCTGAGGGTAATCAGCCCGTGCAGATGGGTGTGCACGAACTCGAAACGCTGCTCCGGCGCCAGGCCGGAATCGACGGTGATAATCTGTTCCAGCTCGCCCTTCAGGCGATTGATCAGCGCCAGCTGCGTTTGCAGCACCTGATACTCCGGCTGCTCCACCGCCAGACAGATGACGCCGGGCAGGCGAACGGCGGCCTTGCTGCTGACATTCTCCCGGTTATGGTGGATAAACAGCCGCTGATAGTGCTCCAGCGCCAGATCGCGCGCCGCTTGCCCCACATGCTGTTCGACCGCGATATGTGAGATGGCCTGATGTTCCTGGCCTTTTTCAACCTCCGGCAGGCTGAACACCCGCGCCGCCAGCAACCGCAGCGGGGCGATCTGCTGCTGCAGCGCGCCGAGCGCCTGCTCCAGTTCGGTAAAGCAAGCGTTCATCCGGCCTATCACATCGTATCTGCTCATCGCACCTTCCTGTTTTAGTTACAACATACTATAGAAGAGTAGCAGACTGGGGGCAACATAGGCTACCGGGGAAAAGGCGGCTTCACTGACCACCCGGCTTATCAGCGGAAAATACGCCATAAAGGTCTTTGGCGGCAGGGCACGCAAGACACTCTGTATACGTAGTGTTTTGATTCATTTATGGATTTTATCCTGTTCGTTTGTGTTTTGTTTAATCCATTTTCCGCTCGCCGTTGTCCAAACGCTGGAACAAACGGAATGGCAGGACGCGATGAGCCCTTGGGGTTATCTTTTCTTCTGTCATTAACGGGCGCTTTAAACGGAGGTTCACTGTGGATATTAAACAGAAAGTCAAAAACATGACGCTGGAAGAGAAAATCGGGCAAAAAATCATGCTGGATTTTCGCTACTGGGATCGGAGCGGTAGCAGCAATCAGGATATGACCGTTCCCGATGAAGCCATTGGCAAGCTGATCGCCGATAACCACGTGGGTGGGGTGATCCTGTTTGCCAATAATCTGAAAGACAAGCAGCAGATCAACACATTGACGGCCTGGTATGCCGCGATGAAAACCCACGCGGGCATTCGTTTGTTTATTGGCACCGATAACGAAGGCGGTAACGTTTTCCGGCTGCCGCGCGGCGACTATGCCTCATTTCCCGGCAATATGGCGCTCGCAGCGGCGATTGAGGGCGGTGCGGATAAACATCTCGCCGTTGAACAAGGCAAACTGATGGCCCAGGATATGCGCGCGTTGCATATCAATACCAACTTTGCCCCGGTCGTGGACGTCAACACCAACCCGTTCAATACGGTGATTAACGTTCGCGCCTTCAGCGATGATAAGAACACCGTTTCCCGTCTGGCAGAGAAAATGGTGGCGGGCATGAAACAGCAGGGGCTGATCACCGCTTACAAGCACTTCCCCGGCCATGGCAGCACCTCGACCGACTCGCATACCGGTTTGCCGCGCGTCGATCGCACGCGGGAAGAGGCTTTTGCCATCGATATCGCTCCTTACAAGCAGGCCATCGATCGCTGCGCGGCGCCGGACATGGTCATGACCGCCCATATTCAGTATCCGGCACTGGATAACCGCCAGATAGACACCCGCAGCGGTGAAAAAATCACGGTGCCGGCCACCATGTCGCATGAAATTCAGACCCAGATCCTGCGCAATGAATTGGGGTATGCCGGCGTAACGATTTCAGACGCGCTGGATATGGGCGCGATTGCCGAGCATTTCAGCCAGCAAGCGGCAGCTGAAAACGTCTTTGCCGCCGGGGTGGATATTGCCCTGATGCCTGTCAGCATCGCCTCGCCGGCCCAGGCGCGCTTGCTGCCGGAACTGATCCGTTACCTTGCGGACAGGGTGAAAACGGGGCATCTCAGCGAGGCTGATATCGATGCCTCGGTTGAGCGAATTTTGCGCCTGAAATTGCGCCATAACCTGATGGGCCATAGCGACAGGCCGTGTTTCAACGACGCTTCGTCCTCAGCGCACAAGCTGGAAAAACGCATCGCCGATCGCTCCATTACCGTGGTGATCAATCGCCACAGCCTGTTGCCGTTGAAGGGCAAAACGCTGCGCTACTTTATTTTGACCCCGTGGGGCGAGCAGGCCAACGGCATTGCGCGCGTGATGGCGCAGGAGGGGTATCAGAACGTCGTTGCCGCGAAGGCAACGGAGCTGAGCGACGCCCAGGTCAGAGAGCATATTGCCGGCTGCGACGTGTTCCTGCTCGGAACGCTGTCAACCCGCTTTACGCCTGCCGAGCAGGATGGGGTGGTGACTTCCGCAACCGGAGCGGGCAATGAAGGCAGTCCTTATCCGGGCTGGTTGAAATACGCTGCCGAGCAAGGGAAAAAACGCGTTCACCTCTCACTGCGCGCCCCTTACGATATCGTGAACTATGCCGCAGAGGTGGAGGCGGCCGTCGCCACCTACGCCTACTACGGTTATGACAGCGGCGTGTGGCGCGGCCCTTCGATGGTCTCTTTGGCGCAGGTGCTGACGGGTAAAATCAAACCGCAGGGCAAATTGCCGGTCAACACCTGGCATGACTACGATGCGGAAACCAATACGGGCAAGGTGGCGTTCCCTCGCGGGACTGGGCTGAGCTGGTGATGGGGTAAGGACACCGGCGTCGTCTGAAAAAGGCGACGCCGGCAGCTTGATAGCGGGCAGTTTCTTGCTCTGCACGTAACGACATGGGATAACCGTCACTCACGGAAGGAGAATCAGGATGCCGACAGGCGCAACAAAATTAGGCGGATGGCTGTTGATGGCCGCCATGCTGGGCGTGAGCGGATGCGCCAAGCCACCCGAACCGGAGAAGCCCCCGCGGCCGACACCGCCGATAACACCGATGCGGGGCATCTGGCTGGCCACGGTCATTGGCCTGGACTGGCCGCCGGCGGCCTCCCTGAAGGCGGAAACCGCGCAAGAGCGGGTTTGCCAGCAGAAACAGGGGCTGACGGACGCGCTGGACGAGATGGTGAAAACCGGGATTAACACGGTTTATTTTCAGGTTAAACCGGACGGCACGGCCCTGTGGCGCTCAAACATCTTGCCCTGGTCTGAGGTGTTGACCGGCACCGTTGGCCAGGATCCCGGCTATGATCCGCTGGCCTTTATGCTGCAAGAAGCGCACCGGCGCGGCATTAAGGCGCATGCCTGGCTGAACCCTTATCGGGTTTCCATGAATACCCGCCCACAGACGATTGAGGCACTCAATCATACGCTGCAGTCGCCGCCGGCCAGCGTCTATGCGCTGCATCCCGACTGGATACGCACCGCCAACGAGCGCTTCGTGCTCGACCCCGGTCTGCCCGACGTGCGCAACTGGATCACCGGCGTGGTGGCTGAAATCGTCAAAAACTACGATGTCGACGGCATTCAGTTTGACGATTATTTCTATTACGAAACGCCGCAATCGCCGCTGGATGATGAACGAACATATCGCGCATACGGCAAAGGATTTGCAGACAAAGCCGCCTGGCGCAGAGACAACACGCTGCAATTGATAAAACAGGTGTCAGCCGCCGTCAAAGCATTGAAGCCCGAGGTTGCGTTTGGCGTCAGCCCGGCGGGCGTATGGCGAAACAAAGCGGACGATCCTGACGGTTCGGCGACGCGGGCAGGCGCGCCATCGTATGATACGGCCTATGCCGATACGCGCCAGTGGGTAAAACTGGGGCTGCTCGATTATATCGCACCGCAGCTGTATTGGCCTTTTGATCGTGAAATTGTCCGCTACGACGTGCTGGCCAACTGGTGGGCCGAGGTGGTGAAAGGCACGTCGGTTCGGCTCTATGCCGGGGTGGCGCTGTATAAAGTGGGTACGCCTGCGGCTAGCGAGCCGGCCTGGGCCGTCGAGGGCGGCGTTCCCGAACTGAAAAGGCAGCTCGATCTCAACGAAAGCCTGCCGGGAATGGGGGGAACCATCCTGTTCCGGCAACGCTATCTGACTGAGCCGCAAACGGATAAGGCGGTGGCGTACCTGCGCACCCGCTGGAAAACCGGTCAATAATCACAGGCACTGGCATGACAAGCCGCGGCAAACCACCGCGGCTTTTTCTCTTCAAAGGCGCGCCGCTTCCGGCAGGCGTTTCAGGTAATGCACTACCAGCAGCGCCAGCAGCAGCATCAGGCTGATGAACGCCGCCACGCCATTCCAGCCGAAACTGTGCCAGAACACGCCGCCGAGGGTGCCGGCCACGCTCGAGCCGACGTAATAGCAGAACAGATACAGCGACGACGCCTGGCCTTTGGCGCGGCGCGCGCGGCGGCCGATCCAGCTGCTGGCCACCGAGTGGGCGGCGAAAAAGCCGGCGGTGAACAGCATCATGCCGATAAAGATCGCCGGCACCTGTGGCAGCGCGGTAATCAGAATCCCGATCAGCATAATTACGATCGAGGCCAGCAGCACCGGGCCGCGCCCGAAGCGCGAGGTGAGCGCGCCGGCCTTGGGCGAGCTGTAGGAGCCGGTGAGGTACACCACCGACAGCAGGCCGACGATCGCCTGGCTCAGGTGGTAAGGATCCGCCAGCAGGCGATAGCCGATGTAGTTGAACAGGGTGACGAAGCTGCCCATCAGCAGGAAACCTTCCGCGAACAGCAGCGGCAGGCCCTTATCGTGCCAATGCAGTTTGAAATTGATCAGCAGGGTGCGCGGGCGCAGCGAGCTGGCGCGAAAATGCCGCGAGGCGGGCAGGATGCGCCAGAACATGCAGGCGGCGGCGAGGGCGAACAGGCCGATAACTCCGAGCGACACGCGCCAGGAGAAGAAGTCGGTCAACACCCCGGTCACCAGGCGGCCGCTCATGCCGCCGATCGAGTTGCCGCTGATATACAGCCCCATCGAGAAGGCGACGAAGCTGGGATGGATCTCTTCGCTGAGATAGGTCATGCCGACCGCCGCCACGCCGCTCAGCGACAGGCCGATCAGCGCGCGCATCAGCAAAATGCCATGCCAGCTGGTCATAAAGGCGCAGATCAGCGTGCAGACCGCCGCCAGCAGCAACGCCACCACCATCACCGATTTGCGGCCGATGGCGTCGGACAGCGGCCCGGTGAACATCAGGCCGATCGCCAGCAGGCCGGTGGAGACCGAGAGCGACAGGCTGCTTTCCGCCGGCGAGACGCCGAAATCTTGCGACAGCACCGGCAGGATCGGCTGCACGCAGTAGAGCAGCGCGAAGGTCGCCAGCCCGGCGGAAAACAGCGCCAGCGTTACGCGCATAAACTGCGGCGTGCCGCGTTCGATGTAGGGGAGTTTGTTGTTGAGGGTGGAGCGTTTTATTTTTGGCGCAGCGGCCGCGTCATCGTTGGCGGCCAGCGTCGACGGCATCGCGGCCGCAGAACGCACAGGGGTTGTCACAGCGTTTCCTTACCGAACGTCGGGGGAGATAAACAGACACTTTGCAGATAACAAAATGATAGGGAGCGGCGATTTTTTTGTCTAATATATTAATAATTAAAATTAAGATGTTTTAAATATGAATATCGAATTGAGGCACCTGCGTTACTTTATCGCCGTGGCGGAAGAGCTGCATTTTGGCCGCGCCGCCGAACGGCTGCGCATCTCCCAGCCGCCGCTCAGCCAGCAAATCCAGGCGCTGGAGGAGATGGTCGGCGCGCGGCTGCTGGCGCGCAACAACCGCAACGTCAGTTTGACCCAGGCCGGGGAGATGTTCCTCAAAGAAGCCTATCAGGTGCTCGATCAGGTCGGGCGCGCGGCGGAAAAGGCGGCGCGTCTGGATCGCGGCGAACTGGGGGAAATGACCATCGGCTTTACCTCTTCCGCGCCCTTTATCGGCGTGGTGTCGCGCAGCCTGCGCGCCTTTCGTCAGCACTCGCCGCAGGTGCATATCAAAATGCGCGAAATCAACACCAAACAGCAGATCGAACCGCTGCTGAACGGTGAGCTGGATCTGGGGGTGATGCGCAACACGCGGCTGCCGGAAGCGCTTCACTATCAGCTGCTGCTGCGCGAACCGCTGGTGGCGGTGGTGCCGCAAGGGCATCCGCTGGCGGAAACGCCCGGCGGCGCGCTGCGGTTTCAACATCTGGCGCAGGAGCCGTTCGTGTTCTTCTCGCGTGAAGTCGGCACCGCGCTGTACGACGAAATTCTGCTGCTGCTCGGCAAGGCCGGCATAACTCCGTACATCACCCAGGAAGTAGGCGAAGCGATGACCATCATCGGGCTGGTCTCCGCCGGGTTGGGGGTGTCGATTCTGCCGGCCTCTTTCGCCCGGGTGCGGGTGGACGGCGTGCGCTATCTGCCGCTGGCGGAACCCGACGCCACCACCGAAGTGTGGCTGGTGCATCACCGCCGGCGGCCGCTGACCGCTGCGGCGCAGGCGCTGATGGCGTTGATGCTCAAATGACGCCGAAACCGGGTAAATAAAACTCGATTCACGCTGAAATTGCGAGGAATTTGTGCAGCAAATCACATAACGAATCAAATAGTTGACGCTGTATGACAAAAGCCCCACCATAACCCCTAGTCTTTATTTAGAAGCGCGAAAAATAGTAGGAGCAGGTTTGTGATTGCGGTTGGGCAGCCTGGGCATATCGATCAAATCAAACAGACTAATGCGGGGGCGGTTTATCGGCTAATCGATCAACTGGGCCCGATTTCGCGCATCGAACTGTCAAAACGCGCGCAGCTGGCGCCCGCCAGCATCACCAAGATCGTGCGCGAACTGCTGGAAGCCCACCTGGTCAAGGAAACCGAGTACCAGGAAATCGGCAGCCGGGGCCGCCCGGCGGTGGGCCTGGTGCTGGACACCGAAGCCTGGCATTACCTGTCCGCCCGCATCAGCCGCGGCAGCATCACGCTGGCGCTGCGCGATCTCAGCAGCAAACTGGTGGTGGAGGAGCTGCTGCCGCTGGCGGCCGAACACCCCGAACCGCTGTTGAAACGCATCCTGACCGAAGTCGACCAATTCTTTATCCGCCACCAAAGCAAGCTGGAGCGGCTGACGGCGATCGCCATCACGCTGCCGGGCATGATCGACGTGCAGTCCGGCGTGGTGCACCGCATGCCGTTTTACGACGTGCTGGAGATGCCGCTCGGCCCGGCGCTGGAAACCCGCACCGGCCTGCCGGTTTACCTGCAGCACGACATCAGCGCCTGGACCATGGCCGAGGCGCTGTACGGCGCCTCGCGCGGCAGCCAGAACGTCATTCAGGTGGTGATCGACCACAACGTCGGCGCCGGGGTGATCACCGGCGGCCATGTGCTGCACGCCGGCAGCCACAGCGTGGTGGAGATCGGCCACACCCAGGTCGATCCTTACGGCAAACGCTGCTATTGCGGCAACCACGGCTGTCTCGAAACCGTGGCCAGCATCGAAAACATGCTGGAGATCGCCCAGCAGCGGCTGAGCGGCTCGATGAGCTCCAGCCTGCACGGCGCGCCGCTGACCGTCGAATCGCTGTGCGACGCCGCGCTGGCGGGGGATCAGCTGGCGCGGGACATCATTCTCGGCGTCGGCCACAGCGTGGGGCGCATTCTGGCAATCATGGTCAACCTGTTCAATCCGGAGAAGATCCTGGTGGGCTCGCCGCTCAACCGCGCGGCGGAGATCTTGCATCCGGCCATCGCCTCCTGCATTCGTCAGCAGGCGCTGCCGGCCTACAGCGAGCAGGTCAAGGTCGAATCCACGCAGTTCTTCAATCAGGGCACCATGCCCGGCGCGGCGCTGGTGAAAGAGGCGCTGTACAACGGTTCATTGCTGGTGCAGCTGCTGCAGGGCTAACATCAGAACTTCTTATTAATCCCGCAAAAGATTGAGCTACCTCAAGCCCCTATGAGGGCGCATCCCCTAGAATTTTTCCGCAAGACTTCTTCGCCGCCGGTGCGGCGACACATTGTTAACGGGGCATTCTGGGGCATTTTATTCATGTTGAAGCGTTTATTTGTGACAGGCACGGATACCGACGTCGGTAAAACCGTGGTTTCCCGCGGGTTGATGCAGGCGCTGGCCGCCGATGGCCGTTCGGTGGCCGGCTACAAGCCGATCGCCGCGCGCTGCCAGGAAACCAGTGAGGGCATCCGCAATAAAGACGCTTTGGTGTTGCAGGCCACCTCAACCCTGCCGCTGTCCTACGAGGAGATCAATCCCATCACCTGCCTGGATGAGGTGTTTCACGCGCATGCAACCGAGGACATCAACTATGGCGTGATGAGCAGCGGTCTGCGCGATCTGTCCGCCAAAGCCGACACGGTGGTGGTGGAAGGCAGCGGCGGTTGGCGGGTGCTGATGAACGATCTGCGGCCTTACGCCGAGTGGGTGGTGCAGGAACAGCTGCCGGTGGTGCTGGTGGTGGGCATCAAACTGGGCTGCGTCAGCCACGCGCTGCTGACCGCGCAGTCGATCATCAACGACGGTCTGCCGCTGCTGGGCTGGGTGGCCAACCGCATCAACCCGGGGTTGGCGCACTATGCCGAAACCATCACGGCGCTGCAGCAGCGCATTCCCGCGCCGCTGCTGGGTGAAATTCCGTATCTGCCGCGCGCGGAGCAGCGCGAACTGGCGCACTACCTCGATATTTCCACGCTGCTGTAAGTCCGTTCAGGCGCAGAGCGTCGCCAACAGCCGGGCGGCGATCAGCAGGCCCAGCCCATACACCGTGTGGGTGAGCAGGCTGAGGAGCCGCGCTTTTCGCGGGTAGGCGGTTTTCGCCGCCGCCACGCCAAAGCCCAGCGCGGGCTGCATCACCAGAAACGGCGCCGCCAGGCTCAGCCAGCCGCTCAACAGCGCGATGAGCGGCTCCGGCGCCGCATACCACTCGCTGCCCGCCAACCCGAGCGGGATAAAGGCAAACGCGATGCCGATGGCGTAATGCAATATCCAGCCGATTTCTCTCTCCCCCCGGCGCGGCGGCGCCGTAACGATGGTGGCGTGAAACCAGCGGCCGTCGAACATGCCGAGAAACCAACGGCCCACCAGCGCATAATCGAGAGAAGGGATGTCGAAGCGCCGCTTCAGCAGCAGCGCCCACAGATCCATACAGAGGGTGGCGCCGGCGCCGGTTAACAGGATGCGCACTAGCAGATCGGGGGTCATAGGGTGTCCTTGGCTCAGTGACGTGATAATGTGCGCACAGTGTGCAACTTAAAGTCGGCTTCAAGTCAATGGCAAAAGAACTGGATATCGGCGCGGTGGCGCGCCTGAGCGGAGTCGCGCCTTCCGCGCTGCGGCATTACGAGAAGAAAGGGCTGATCGCGTCGACGGGCCGCCACGGTTTGCGCCGCCAATACGCCGCCGGCGTGCTTGACCAACTGCGGCTGATCGCGCTGGCGCGCCTGGCCGGTTTTACGCTGGACGAGATGAGCGCCTTGTTTGACGAACGGGGCAAGATAGCGCTCGATCGCGGGCTGCTGGCGGCGCGGGCGGATGAACTGGATCGCCATATCCAACGCCTGATGCAGGTGCGCGACGGGCTGCGCCACATGGTCGATTGCCCTGAACCCGAGCACCTGCAGTGCCCGCAGTTCAGGAAAATCCTGCAGCAGGGCGAGTTCTAAGCCTCGCGTTTGGGCGGCGGCGCCGAGTGATACACCGACACCGGCCGCAGGCCGCGCGACACGGTGGTGGCGATCACGCACGAGAGCAGAATGCCGGGCAGCAGCGCGTATTCGCCGGTCATTTCAAACACCATCAGCGCCGCCATGATTGGCGCATGGGTGGTGGCGGCCAGCAGGGTGGCCATGCCGGTCAGCGCCAGCAGCAGCGGCACCGCCGCATCCATGCCCGGCCACAGGCCAAACAGCTGACCGATGATCGAACCGAGCGCGGCGCCGACGAACAGCGTCGGGGTGAAGACCCCGCCCGGCGCGCCCGACCCGCTGCTGGCGAGGATCGCCAACAGTTTGCACACCAGGATCGCCCCCAGCAGCAATACCCCCGGCGGCGCGATCAGCAGCGCCTGTACCACGCTGTAACCGTTGCCCCACACCTGCGGGAACAGCAGCGAAAGCAGCCCGACGATCAGGCCGCCCAGCGCCAGCTGCAACGGCGGCTTCAACCGCAGCGAGCGGAAGGCATGGCCGGTGGCGGTCATCAGCCATAAAAACAGCGGCCCACCGGCGCCGGCCACCACGCCGACCAGCGCCATCAGCAGGTATTGCGTCGGCAAGGGGGCGGCGAGCGGCGTCACCAGATAGAGCGGCGCCTGGCCGCCGTTGAGCAGGTTGGTCATCAGCAGGGCGCTGACCGCGGCGATCACCACCGGGCCGAGCGAGGCCAGCATCAGGGTGCCGAACAGGATCTCGGCGATAAACAGGCTGCCCGCCAGCGGCGCATGATAGGCGCTGGCCATCCCGGCGGCGGCGGCGCAGGCCACCCACAGTTTCCACTCTTTCTCGTGCGTAAAGCGCTGGGCGAACAACGAGCCCACCAGCGCCGCCAGCAGGATCATCGCGCCTTCGCGGCCGATGGCGCTGCCGCTCGACACCACCAGCAGCGACGCCAGGCACTTCACCAGGCTGGCGCCGGTGTCCAGCTTGCCGTTGCCGGTCTCGATCGCTTCCATATAGTCGGTGGGCGCCGCCGGGCGCTGGTGGCGGTAGCGCTGATGCATATACAGCAGCAGGCCCGCCGCCAGCCCGCCCAGCGCCGGCGTGAGGGCGCGCCGCCAGCCGGGCAGCGCGGCGGCGGCGGCCACCAGGCTGCCGTCGGCATTGCCGAGCAGCAGCCACTCGAGGCCAATCATCGAACGGTGGAACAGCCACACCGCCAGAGCGGCGGCGACGCCGATGAACACGGCGATAAACAGGCTGCGCAACAGGGCGCGATAGTGGTGCAGATGGACCAATCTTTTCATGCGTGGGCAGCGTCGTGAGAAAAATCAAAGGGTCATCAGCGCATTGTGCTTGGCGCTCCGGCCGATGACCAGTGAATCTTTAGCAAACTGCGGCGTGGGCGGGGCGGCGAGCGCCCCGGCGTGGGTTATTGCGGCGTCAGCACCCGGCGCGTGCGGCCGGAGCTGAGGTAGTCGGCGATATAATCCTGCGAGATTTCGCCGCTGTAGCGGCCGTCTTCATCGACTATCGGCATCCAGGAGGTGTTGTGCTCGTACAGCTTCGACAGCACCACGCGCAGGTTCTCCTCCGCACGGGCGGTGACGCGGAAATGGTGCAGGCTGTCGGCGCAGACGCCCGGCGCGCCGCGTGCCTCGCGGCGCTTGACGTATCCCAGCGGCTTGCCGTCGGCGTCCACCACCGTCACCGAGCGGGCGTCGATATCGTCCATCAGCCCGAACGCTTCCACTAGCGGCGTCTCCCGCCGCACCGTCACCGTTTCCTGTTGATCGGCCACGTCGCCGGCCTGCACCAGCAGCAGGCGCTTCAGCGTGCGATCCTGGCCGACAAAGGAAGCGACGAAGTCGTTGGCCGGTCGCGCCAGCAGCTCATCGGCGCTGGCGTTTTGCACGATTTTGCCCTGGCGGAACACCGCGATGCGATCGCCGAGCTTCAGCGCTTCGTCGATGTCGTGGCTCACCAGCATCACGGTCTTTTTCAGCTGGCGCTGCATGTCGAGAAACTCGTTCTGGATGGTTTCGCGGTTGATCGGATCCACTGCGCCGAAGGGTTCATCCATCAGCAGCACCGGTGGATCGGCCGCCAGCGCGCGGATCACGCCGATGCGCTGCTGCTGCCCGCCGGACATCTCTTTCGGGTAGCGGTGCAAAAAACGCTTGGGATCCAGCGCCACCATGCTCATCAGCTCCTCGGCGCGATCGTGGCAGCGTTTTTTGTCCCAGCCCAGCATGCGCGGCACCACGGTGATGTTCTCCTCGATGGTCATGTTGGGAAACAGGCCGATCTGCTGGATGACGTAGCCGATTTTGCGGCGCAGGCTGACGGTATCCAGCGCGCTGGTGTCTTCGCCGTTGACCAGAATGGTGCCGCCGGTGGGTTCGATCAGGCGGTTGATCATCTTCAGCGTGGTGGTTTTGCCGCAGCCGGAAGGGCCGAGCAGCACGCAGATTTCGCCTTCCGGCACGTCCAGATTGATGTTGTCGACGGCGTTGAACGGCGTGCCGTTCTTTTGCATGAACTGTTTGGTCAGATTTTCCAATTTAATCATGAGCGGATCCCCTTGGGCGTTAGCGCAATTTGCAAGCGGTGCAATAACCAATCGAGGACGATCGCCAGCAGGCTGATCATCACGGCGCCGGTAATCAACTGGCGAATGTCGCTGCTGCTGATGCCGTTGAGCAGCAGCAGGCCGAGGCCGCCGGCGCCGATCACCGCAGCGATCGCCATCACGCCGATATTCATCACCACGGCGGTGCGGATGCCGCCGAAGATCACCGGCAGCGCCACCGGGATCTCCACCCAGCGCAGGCGTTGCCAGAACGTCATGCCGATGCCGCGGCCGGCTTCGCGCAGCCCGCCGGGCAGGTTGTCGAGCGCGGTGTGGGTGTTGCGCACGATTGGCAGCAGCGAGTAAAGGAACACCGCGGTGATCGCCGGCACGTAGCCGATGCCGTGGCCGATTAAGGAAAACAGCGGGATCATCAGCCCGAACAGGGCGATGGAGGGCACGGTAAGCACCAGCGTGGCTAGGCTCAGCACCGGCGTCGCCAGCCATTTGTGGCGGACGATCAGCACGCCGAGCGGCACGCCGATCAGGATCGCCAGGCCGACGGCGACGCCGACCAGCAGCAGATGTTCCAGCGTCAATCCGGCGATATAGGCCCAGTTTTGCCAGGCGTAAAGTATGGTATTCATCACATGCCTCCCTAAATCAGGCCGCGCTGCTTGAGGAACGCGTCGGCGACCTGTTGCGGCGTCTGGTAGTCGATATCCACCCTGGCGTTAAGCTCGGTGATCACCTGATTGTTGAACTGTTTCGACAGCGTGTTCAGCGCCTCTTCCAGCCCCGGCGTGTTTTGCAACACGTCGGCGCGCACCACCGGCGTGACCGCATAGCTCGGGAAGTAACCCTTGTCGTCTTCGAGCACCTGCAGATCGAAGCCTTTCACCCGGCCGTCGGTGGTGTACACCAGCCCGGCGTCGACGAAACCGTCGCGGATGGCGTTGTAGACCAGGCCGGGATCCATCTGGCGGATTTGCGGACGATCGAGCGGCATGTCGTACAGCGCCTGCATCGGCTTCAGGCCGTCCGAGCGGCCGGCAAACTCCAGATCCAGCCCCAGCAGCCAGTTGTGTTTCGGGTCGGTTTTACGCACTTGTTCCACTTTGGCCACCAGCTGCGACATGGTGCGAATCTGCTCTTTTTCCGCGCGCTGGCGCTGCATGGCGAAGGCGTAGGTGTTGTTCATGTCCGCCGGCTGCAGCCACACCAGGCCGAGTTTGGCGTCGAGCTTTTTCACCGTGTCGTAAGTTTCCTGCGGCGTCATGCGCTTATTGATGTGGTTAAAGATGATCAGCGAGGTGCCGGTGTATTCCCAGGTCATGTCGATCTGTTTGTTGATCATGGCGTTGCGGGTGATCACCGTGGCCAGATTGGTCTTGGGTTCGACCTGAAAACCTTTGGCCCGCAGGTATTGCACGGTGATCGCCGACAGAATGCGCTGTTCGGTGAAGTTCTTGCTCGCCAGCGTCAGCGGGGCGCCCCAGGCGGCCGCGCCGGTCATCAGCAAGGAGAACAGCAGCGCGTGGCGGAGGCGTTGTAACCATCGAGTCATCGCGTTTCTCCCATCAGGATGCGGTGTGCGGGCTGAGCCGGCGGCCGAGACCGGCCAGCGCCAGATCGAGCAGCAGGGCGATCAGCGCGGTGGCGGCGGCGCCGAGGATCAGCGTCGGGAAGTCGTTCAGGTAGATGCCGGGGAAGATCAGTTCGCCGTAGCTGCTGGCGCCGATCAAAAACGCCAGCGGCGCGGTGCCGACGTTGATCGCCATCGCGATGCGTACCCCGGCGAAGATCACCGGCAGGGCGTTGGGCAGTTCGACCTGGCGCAGCCGCTGCCCGGCGGTCATGCCAATACCGTTGGCGGCCTCGACCAGCGCCGGCGGCACCGAACGCAGGCCGGCATAGGTATTGCGCACGATGGGCAGCAGCGAGGCGAGGAACAGCGCCACCACCGCCGGCCGGTCGCCGATGCCGATGATCACCATCGCCAGCGCCAGCACCGCCAGCGGCGGCAGGGTGTTGCCGACGTTAAAGATCTGCATCACGTGCTCCGCCCAGCGGCGGGCGAAAGGGCGGCTCAGCAGGATGCCGCTGGGAATACCGACCAGCAGCGACAGCAGCATGGAGCACGCCACCAGGAACATGTGCTGCTGGCCGAGGTAAATCAAATCTTCCCGGCGCGACTTGAGGGTTTCCCAGCCGATGCCGTAAACCAGCAGCGCGACGACGGCGATAAACAGCAGGCTCCCGAGGAGCAGGCGCCGGTATGGCGCTGACTTGTGCATGATGTTGCGTCCTCCGTTGCGCGGAGCGGCCGATAGGCGGCGCATTCCGCTCTGATTGTTACCCACTGCCCGGCGGGCGTGGCGGTACAAAACGGGCGTTTCGCATGAGGTTAGCGAGATTGAGCGAAGGGTGCGTTCGGCACAGCGTGCTGAACGTAGGCTCAATACGTGAGTTAATCAGCATAAGATACTGATATTTAAACCCGAGAAAGCACGAAGCCCAAAGGCGCCGGCTAGGGAAGGTATAGCACCCTGACGTTGAGCGTGCCAAGTTTTATGAACAAAATCAGCTGATTGAGTTTGCCCAGATTGGCGCCGCAGACCGCGTCAGCGCTGGGATGCGTGGAAAGTAAAAAAAATCCGCAGCAAAAAGTTACGCCGTAACAATCAGTCCAAATGGTGCGATTCGCCGCCGGCAAAGGCAGGATGTGAGGGCGGATAGACTCGGCGCAGACGCTTGCTGATATACTCAGGGAAAATAAAAACGCCAGGAAGCCTGCATAACGCCATGACAAATAACGTTTCACCCGCACCCATCGCCCACCGCCCGCTGATCCTGATCGCCTGCATGCTGGCGATGTTCATGTCGGCGATCGAAGCCACCATCGTCGCCACCGCCATGCCGACCATCATCGGCGATCTCGGCGGCTTTTCGCTGCTGGGCTGGGTGTTCGCGGTCTATTTGCTGGCGCAGGCGATCACCATTCCCATCTACGGCCGGCTGGCGGATCTCTACGGCCGCAAGCGGGTGTTCTTCTTCGGCGCCACGCTGTTCCTGCTGGGATCGGTGCTGTGCGGCTTCGCCCCCGACATGTATTGGCTGATCGGCTTCCGTCTGCTGCAGGGGCTGGGCGCCGGCGCCATCATGCCGATCGCCTCCACCATCATCGGCGACATCTACAGCGCCACCGAGCGGCCGAAGGTGATGGGCTACCTGTCGAGCGTGTGGGGCGTGTCGGCGATCATCGGCCCGCTGCTGGGGGCGTTTATCGTGCAGCACCTGCCGTGGGCGCTGGTGTTCTGGGTCAACCTGCCGATCGGCCTGCTGGCGATGTTCTTCCTCTGGCGCTATCTGCCTGCGCATCAGCAGCTGCGGCGGCACGCGCTGGATCTGGCGGGCACCGCCTGGCTGACGCTGTTTGTTTCGGCGCTGCTGCTCGCGCTGTTGCAGATGGAAAGCCTGGGATGGTGGGTGGCGCCGTTGCTCGCGCTGGCGGCGGCGTCGCTGGCGCTGCTTGTCCGCCAGGAGCGGCGCGCGGTCGAACCGCTGTTCCCGCTGGCGCTGTGGCAAAGCCGGGTGATCGTCGCCGGCAACATCGGCGGGCTGGTGATCGGCGCGGCGATGATGGGCATCAGCGCCTTCCTGCCTACTTTCATTCAGGGCGTAATGGGCGGCTCGCCGCTGGAGGCGGGCACCACGCTGGCGCTGATGTCGATCGGTTGGCCGCTGGCCAGCACGCTGAGCGGCCGTTTGATGCTGATGACCTCGTACCGCGCGACGGCGTTGCTGGGTGCGCTGCTGTTGGTGGCGGGCGGCCTGATCCTGCTGATGCTGCAGCCGACCGGCGGCCTGCTGTGGGGGCGGGTGGCGGCGTTTATGGTCGGCGCCGGCATGGGGTTGTGCAACACCACGTTTTTAGTGTCGGTGCAGAATGCGGCGCATTACAGCATTCGCGGCATCGCCACCGCCTGTACGGTGTTTACCCGCATGGTGGGGTCGGCCATCGGCACCGCGATTTTGGGTGCCACGCTGAACCTCAACCTGCAGTGGCGTTTGCCGGAGATTGACGATCCGGTGCAGCGGCTGATGGAGCCGGCGGTGCGGCAGAGCATGGGAAGCGAAGCGCTGGCGCAGCTGATCCAGCAGGTGGCGGCTTCGCTGCATTGGGTGTTTCTGGTGTCGGCGTTGGTGTCGTTGCTGGCGTTGGCGGCGGCGATGCTGATCCCGGCGCGTTGTCGACCGCAGGGCGAAGGGGAAGAGGCGGAGCAGGCGTAAGGGAAAAGTAAAGGGCGCGGCTGTGAATGAACTGCGCCCTGGATAGCCGATGCGGCTTACTGCGTGTTGGAGGTATCCTGGCTGCTGCCGGTCTGCGCCGCGTCACCGCGATCGTCGCCATTGTTCAGGCGGGTATAGACGATCTTCTGGGTGTCGTTTTCGCAGTGGCCGACCACTTGGCCGCCCGCTTGATCGGCCTGATCGTTAGGCACGATCTCCAGTTTGAAGCCGGACTCCGGAACGCCGTTATTGATGATTTTCTGCGAAATGTCCGCTTTCACGCTTTCGCAGGAGGCCAGGGCCGCCAACGGCGCGCCGGCCAGCAAGACAGCGGTTAATATCAGCGTTTTCTTCATCACGTCATCCTTTTAGACAATGGACTTCCTGTAACAGGATAGCAGTAATGGCGGCCGGGTTTCACGCTTGCCCGCCCGCCGCAGGCGGATTAAGGATTAATCCGACGCCCGGTCTGACGATCCAGACATTTACGGGTGTCCGGCTCCCAGTACGCGTTGACGTTGTTGCTGTCGTTGCAGCGATCTTCGTCATCCGCCGCGCGATCGGCCTTGTCGAACTCTTTCTCGACGCGAGTGTTAACCTTGTGGCGCAGGGATTTGGTATCATTCCACTGCTCTTTGCTCTGGCGTGCTTCTTCGGTGCTCATCGCGCCGCTGCCTTTGCCATCGACGGTGACGCAGGTGCTGCCCTGCGTGCAGGTGGCGGCCAGCGCCGGCGCCTGCCAGGCGCCCATAACGGCCAGCATGGCGACCGGCAGCATCCCGCGCAGCAGTCGTTGGGTCGAAAATGTTTTCATCGTTTCATCCTTATGAGTGAGCGCGCCTGATGATGGCGACACTGGCGTTACTTCGCCCGCAGGCGTGGTGACAAATATACCACCGCGCTTCTGAAATTCACCAGCCAAGCGCCGATTCGTTTACTTTATCGAGAGAAAACTGCGACCGATGTTAAAAACCACGCTGTTGTTTTTCGCCACCGCCCTGGCTGAAATTATCGGCTGTTTCTTGCCTTATCTCTGGCTCAAAAAGCAGGGCAGCGCCTGGCTATTGCTGCCGGCGGCAGTGAGCCTGATGCTGTTTGTCTGGCTGTTGACGCTGCATCCGGCGGCCAGCGGGCGGGTCTATGCGGCCTACGGCGGCGTGTATGTGGCGACGGCGCTGCTGTGGCTGCGGGTGGTGGACGGGGTGAAGCTGTCTGCGCTGGACTGGGTGGGCGCGGGGGTGGCGCTGGCGGGCATGTTGATCATCGTTTCCGGCTGGCGCGCAGCCTGAGCAAACACGGCGGGAGTCGCCTCCCGCCGCCGGAGATCAGGCGCCGCGGTGGATGTTCAGCCCGGCGAAGGACTGGCTGACCGGCATCATTTCCAGCGTGTTGATGTTGACGCGCGCCGGCAACGTCGCGACCCAGAACACCGACTCGGCGATGTCTTCCGGCGTCAGCGCATCGGCGCCTTCGTAGGTTTTGTTGACCTTGCCGTCATCGCCCTTGAAGCGCACGTTGGAGAATTCGGTGCCGCCCACCAGGCCCGGCTCGATATCGGTCACGCGGATGCGCGTGCCGTGCAGATCGGCGCGCAGCCCCAGGCTGAACTGTTTGACGAACGCCTTGGTGGCGCCGTACACGTTGCCGCCGGCGTAAGGCCAGTTGGCGGCGGTGGAGCCGATGTTGATCACATGGCCGACGTTGCGCTCGACCATGGCCGGCAGCAGCGCGCGCGTCATGTTCACCAGCCCCTTGGCGTTGGTGTCGATCATGGTTTCCCAGTCATCGGCGTTGGCCTTGTGCGCCGGCTCCAGCCCCAGCGCCAGGCCGGCGTTGTTCACCAGCACGTCGATCTGGCGCAGCTCGGCCGGCAGTGCTTCGATCGCCTGTTGAATGGCAGCGCGGTTGCGCACGTCGAGCCGCACGATGTGCAGCGCTTGCCCTAATTCGTCCTGCAGCTCTTCGAGACGCTCAAGGCGGCGCCCGGCGGCGATCACCTGATGGCCTTCACGGATAAAACGGCGTGCGATTGCCTCGCCGAAACCGGAGGTGGCGCCGGTAACAAAAATAATCATGTTGCTGTTCCTCAACTGTTTTTACCCTACATGCCTCTATCATTAGCACAAACCCGCTGGCAGTGGCAGCGGTTATCGTGGCGCAGAGAAAAAAAGGCCGCACCGGGCCGGCGGCCCGATGCTGATTAGCGCTGAGGCGGCAGGTGGTAGACCACGGCGTCATACTTGATGTTTTCACGCTTGCCGGCCAGCACGCCGCCCAGCGACTCGGCGAGGCGGCGGCTGGCGGTATTTTGCTCGGCCACCGGGTAGATAAGGTGCTGAGGCTGAAAGCGCTCGCTGACCCAGTGCGCGATGCCCTGCACGATTTCGCGCCCGTAGCCCTGGCCGTGCAGGCTCTCTTTCACCCAGATGCCCAGCTCCGGGGTGCGGCTGCGCAGGTTGTGCGCGCCGCCGACGCCGACAAACTGCCGGTCTTCGCGCCGACGGGCGACGAAGATCACTTCTTCGCCTTCGCGCATCAGCGGCAGCCAACCTTGCCAGACGTTGGCGAAATCTTCCGGCGACGCCTCCGGCTCAAAGGCCATAAAGCGCGTCAGAGTGGGGGTGATCGCCTGGTAAACATCGTCGGCGTCTGCTGCGGTAAAGGGGGCAATCAACAAACGGTCGGTGTCCACGCGGCACTGAGAAAGGTCATTATGATTCATCTTATTTTCCCTCGCTTTTCAGGCCAGAACGGCAAAAAATCCGCGCCCATAAATCAGGGCGGATCGTCGATATTACGCGCATTGGCGGCAGAAGCGACTTATTTTTCGCCGCTTGGGCAAGATGGAAAGATCGGGATTGGTGACAATGTCACGTTGTGAATGAAGCGGCGAGCGCGCTGAGGTGCGCCCGCCGTAGGGGATCAGAACTTCACCGAGCCTTGCAGATAGATCGTGCGCGGCTGGCCGATGTACAGACCTTTGTTATTGTCGTCATAGGCGCGGGTGAAATACTCGTGGTTGAACAGGTTTTTCACGCCGACGCCCAGATTCAGGCCGGCCATTTCCGGGCCGAAATCATAGGCGGCGCGCACGCCCCACAGCATATAGCCGGGAATGCGGCCGGTGCTGCCGTCGGCGCTTTCCGCCACGGTGTTGGCGTTATCGGCGAACTGGCTGGATTGGAACTCGCCGTTGAGGTTAAACGCCCAGTTGCCCGGCGTGTAGTCCAGCCCCAGCGTGCCTTTATGCTTCGGTGAGAACGGCACCTGGTTGCCCTTGTAGCCGCCGTCTTCGCGGATAGTGGCGTTGACGTAGGCGTAGCTGGCGTAGGCGGTCAGATCGTCCAGTTTCGGCGTCAGCTGCGACAGATCGTAACGCAGGCTGCCCTCCAGCCCGGCGTGGCGAGTTTTGCCGCGCGCGGTCACGCTGTCGGTCACCTGGTTGGAGTCGTACTGGTTGTTGAAGTTGATCAGGAACAGCCCGATCTCGCCGGTCAGCGCATCGCCGGCGTAGCGGGTGCCCAGCTCCCAGGTGCGCGCCTTCTCCGGTTCAATCTTGCCGCTGTCGACCGCTTTGCCCATCTGGCTGTATTGCACGGTGCCGAAGGAGCCTTCGGTGTTGGCGTACAGGTTCCAGTATTCGTTAAGGTGATACATCACGTTCAACGCCGGCAGCGGCGCGTTATAGCTGACGTCGAGGCGGTTGTTCTTGATGTAGTTGTTCTGATACGACTTGATGTACTCGTAGCGCATGCCTGGCGTGATGGTCCAGTCGCCGATGTCGATGCGATCGTCGATATAGAAGGCGTGCGCCTCGGTGCCGGACTGGGTATCGCGATCGTACGGGCTGGCGCTGGACGGCAGCCGGCCGGTGCTGGCCTTGCTGGTGTAGCGCAGCTCGTGGGTGGATTCGCTGACGTAGCGGTAGCCGACGCCGACCTCATGCGCCGAGTCTCCCCAGCGGAAGCTCTGGCTGTAGCGCGGTTCCACGCCGCGCACCCAGTATTCGCGCGGTGACAGCGTCAGATTTTTGCCCTGATCCAGATAGCCGCTGCGCAGGGTGTAGGTGTAGAAGCTCTGCACGTCGAACTTGT
The DNA here is from genome assembly GCF_029962605.1 of Serratia sarumanii. Lineage (NCBI taxonomy): Bacteria > Pseudomonadati > Pseudomonadota > Gammaproteobacteria > Enterobacterales > Yersiniaceae > Serratia > Serratia sarumanii. The sequence goes on from NZ_CP124750.1 coordinate 2,304,861, forward strand.
GCTGTTGATCCGGCTGATACTGATAGCCGAAGTTCGCCAGCTGGCGGCGGCCCCAGAACTTGTCGTACGGGCGCGTCGACTGGAACGGGTTGGCGTTGTAGTCCGCCCGGCTCAGGCCGCCCGGCATGTCCGCCTCGCCTTCGTAGTATTGCAGCAGGCTGTTGAAGGTGTGCACCTCGTTCGGGGCGTAACGGCTTTTCAGCATCACGTCGTCAATCTTGGTCGCGCTGTGTTCGCGCCAGTCGCTGCCGCGGGTGCCGGAGTAGAGCAGCGCCGCGCCGAAGCCGTTGTCGGCGGTGCCGCCGATCATCAGGTTGCCGGTGCCTTTCGGGTGATCCTGGCGCGAAGTCGGGCTGAGCTGCCCCTGCATACCGGCTTCCATGCCGAAGGTTTTCGGGATGGCGCGGGTGACGAAGTTGACGACGCCGCCGACGCTCTGCGGCCCGTAGCGCACCGCGCCGCCGCCGCGCACCACGTCGATCGCGTCCATATTGCCGAGCGAGGCCGGCGCCAGCGACAGCTGCGGCTGGCCGTAAGGCGCGAAGGGCACCGGGATGCCGTCCATCAGTACGGTGGAGCGGCTGGCGAGGCGCGGGTTGAGGCCGCGAATGCCGAAGTTCAGCGCCATGTCATGGCTGCCGGTGCCGTTGTTCTCCGGCGCCACCACGCCCGGCACGCGATTCAACGCTTCGCGCACGGTGGTGGTGCCGGTTTTGGCGAATTCTTCGCGGCGCACCACGTCGCGCGCGCCGGGATGTTCGAACACGTCTACCTGGCGGCCTTCCGCCAGCCAGTCACCGACCACGGTGATGTCTTCTTCCTTCTGCGGCTGAGGCAGTTTGGCCAGCGTGTAACCGTTGTTGCCGAGCGCTATAGCCTGCAGGCCGCTGCCCGCCAGCAAGGCGTTCAGGCCGTCATCGACGCCGTAGCTGCCGCTCAGGCCCGGCGAACGTTTACCGGCGGTCAGCGTGCCGTCCATCGAGAGCGCGATGCCGGCGCGCGCGGCGAAAGCGTTCAGCGCGCCGTCCAACTCACCGGCCGGAATATGATAGGCTGCGGCGGCGCTGGCGGCGCTCGCCGTCAGCGGTGCGGCGAATGCCAGGCCAATGGCCACGGCCAGCGGCGTGGCGCGTTTTCCCCAAAGCGAAGCCGGCGCTCCCTTTCCCCAAGCGTTGTTCATACCTTCTCCTGAATCATTTTTTATTTATTGCTGCAGTGTTTTCCTGGGAGTCGGATGAGCGAAGCAAAAGGGACAATCAAGAATGCGATTTTTTATCATTTTCATTTAAAAAATTCAGGCGGGAACGATTTGCAGCCAATAGCGGGTAAAGCTTTGCAGGCGCACCGGCAGCGTCTGGCTGAGCAGGGCGAGGGCGCGATCGGTATCGTTGAGCGGGAAACTGCCGCTGACGCGCAGGCCGGCGACGGCCGGATCGCAGCTCAGGTGGCCACGTCGGTAGCGCGCCAGTTCGGCGATCACCTGGTCCAGCCGCCATTGGCTGACGCTCAGCACGCCGCGCAGCCAGCCGTCCTCCGCCGCAGCCGGTTGCTTGTCGCTGAAGGCCGAGGCGCTGAAGCCGATCTGTTCCCCGGCGTCCACCCGGCGCGTTTGCTGCGGATCCTGCGCCAGCTGCGCTTCGACCGCATGCTCCAGCACCGTCAGGCGCGTCTCGCCGCCGATCTCGCGCACCAAAAAGCGGGTGCCGAGCGCGCGCATCGCCCCCTGCGGGCTTTGCACCCACAGCGGCCGGGGGTCGCGCCCGGTAATCAGGCTGATTTCTCCGGCGTGCAAACGGATCAACCGTTGACGATCGTCGTAATGCACGTCCACCGCACTGGCGGTGTTCAGCACCAGTTGGGTGCCGTCGCTTAACACAATGGGTTTGATTTCGCCGGTGGCGGTGCGGTAGTCGGCGCGCAGCTCCCGGCCGAACGGCGATTGGTAAAGGAAACCGCCGCCACCTACGCCAAGCAACAGCAGCAGGCTCTTCAGCAGGGTGCGGCGATCGATTGCCGACTGGCGGCCGGCGCGATCGAGCGCGCGGTAGCTGAACTTGCCCGGCACGCCCTGCAGCTGGCTCTGCAGCGCTTCGACGCGCTGCCAGGCCCAGCGGTGATCGGCGTGCTGCTGGTGCCAGGCTTGCCACTGTAGGCGCTGGCGGTCGGTGACGTGCTCATCGCACAGCAGGGCATACCAGTGTGCGGCCATCTTCAGCGCCTGGCGCTGCTCGGGGGTAATGGCGTTGCTCATGAGAAAACGTCGTTTTCCAGGCTGAACAGCAGGCAATGTTCGGTGGCCTTGGCCATGTATTTTTTAACCGAACTGACCGACACGCCGAGGCGCACGGCGATGTCCGCATAGCCCAGGCCTTCGAGCTGCGACAGCAGAAAGGCCTGTTTCGCTTTCGGCCCCAGGCCGTCGAGCATGGCGTCGATCTGCTGCAGGCTTTCCAACAGGCTCTGGCGCTGTTCCGGCGACGGGGCGTAGCCTTCCGGGATCAGCGTCAGCATCTCCAGATAGGCGCGCTCCAGCGTTCTGCGGCGGAACAGATCGACCATCACCCGCTTGGCGACGGTGACCAGAAAGTCTTTCGGCTCGCGCAGGGTCTCCGCGGCGTCGCTTTTCAGCAGGCGCATAAAGGTGTCCTGCGCCACATCGTCCGCGTCGAAAGCGCAGCCCAGCCGCCGGCGCAACCATCCCTGCAACCAGGCGTGATGGGTGGCGTAAAGGCGCGACAGCGCGGCGTGCGGGGCGGAAGCGGTGGCGGACATGGTTTTCGCATTGCTGGTCAAAAAGATGCGCGGATGATAATTGAGAATGGTTATCGTTTCAAGTTTGTCGGGTGGGTTCCTGAATGGTTCCGGCCTCTTTTTATCGCGTTGAAATAGGCTGACGGGCGCGAAAATATCCCTTTGCCCATTAAAGGTGCAGCAAAGGTGTTATTCCGGTAAGCAAACGGTTGCTATTAATCTGCCGTCGAAGATCGCCGCGTGTTTTATTCTTTTTCTTCGGTTGGTTTTCTTTGTTTAATTGGTATCACTTTGTTTTAACGTGAAAATATATTTTTTGTCGGTCTGTTGGCACACGGCTTGCTATGCTTAACCTGGTCTTTAAGTTTGGGCAACAGAAGGCATTGTTTCATCGACGCAGGTTATTATGCGGGTGAGATTGGCCGGTCGTCACAAGGAAGAAAATAATGGCACTGCAATTCACCACGGCTATTCGTGGCAATTTTTTTGATATCGCGGCCTGCGTGGAGGAACCGCAACAGCTTGACGAACGCCTGCGGCACATTCCCGACGGTTTGTTGCTGCTGAATGGGGGCGTCATCGCCTGGTTCGGCAGCTGGCAGCAGGGTGAGGCGCTGTTGCCGCCGGGTTTCGCGGTCACGGAGTATCGCGACAAACCGATCGTACCGGGCTTTATCGACACCCATATCCACTATCCGCAAACCGAAATGATTGGCGCCTATGGCGACCAACTGCTGGACTGGTTAAATAATTACACCTTCCCGACCGAAAGCCGCTATGGCTGCGAGCGGCACGCCGACGCGATGTCGGCCTTCTTTCTGCGGGAGTTGCTGAGCAACGGCACCACCACCGCGCTGGTGTTCGGCAGCGTGCATCCGCAGTCGGTCGATGCGCTGTTCAGCCAGGCGCAAACGCTGAACATGCGCCTGATCGCCGGTAAGGTGATGATGGATCGCCATGCGCCGCAGGCGCTGCTGGAAACGCCGGAGCAGAGTTACCGCGACACGCGCGAGTTGATTGAACGCTGGCACGGCAAAGGCCGCCTCGGTTACGCCATTACGCCGCGCTTTGCGCCAACCAGCACCCCGGCGCTGCTGGCGCAGGTGCAGCGGCTGCGCGAAGAATTCCCCGACGTGTGGCTGCAGACGCACCTGAGCGAGAATCCGCAGGAAGTGGCCTGGGTAAAATCGCTGTTCCCGCAAAGCCAAAGCTATCTGGACGTTTACCATCGCTACGGCATGACCGGCGGCAAAAGCGTGTTCGCCCACTGCCTGCACCTGGAGGAGCAGGAGTGGGACTGCCTGTGCGAGACCCGCTCGGCGATCGCCTTTTGCCCCACCTCCAACCTGTTCCTCGGTAGCGGGCTGTTCGACCTGCAGCAGGCCTGGCGCAAGCGGGTGAAGCTCGGCATCGGCACCGACGTGGGGGCAGGCACCTCCTTCAATATGCTGCGCACGCTGGGCGAGGCGTACAAGGTCGGCCAGCTGCAGCATTACCGGCTCTCCGCCGTAGAAGCGTTCTATCACGCCACCCTGGGCGGCGCCCGCGCGCTGTCGCTAGACGACAAAATCGGCAACTTCGACGTCGGCAAAGAGGCGGATTTCGTGGTGCTCGATCCGGCGGTGACGCCGCTGCAGCAGTTACGCTACGCCAACAGCGCCACGCCGGCGGAACAAGGCTTCGTGCTGATGACGCTGGGGGACGATCGCAATATTTATCGCACCTATGTGGACGGCAAGGTGGTTTATCAGGCGGCGGTGTCAGACTGATTTCATTCGCGGTGTTGGCGCAAAGGCATATTGGAATACGCCGACACCGCGTGGCGACAATTTTAACATAAGGAAGTGAAAGCCTTGATAGCGTTATTGCTGCACACGTTGTGGATGAAAAACAGACAATGGAAGGGCGGCGCATGATTATTTATTGGACATGCCGAGATGTAGTCTGAATACGATTATTTGGTTAGGAGACTCTTTATTGGTTTTTTATGAATATACCTAGTGATATACAGCCATGTTGCTGGATAAGTGCGTAAAAAGCATTGCATTTCTTCGGGGGGCTCTATATCATAATGAGAATAATTATCTTTACGATATCGCTGCTTAAAAAGCAACAGGCTTGTTTTAATCACTGTTGCTGTTTTTTCGGTGTACTTCTGCATTTTACGAGCCAGGATTGGCTTGAGCTTTATTTCTGGAAAGGGATTTCATGCGTGATTTGTTTCGACAGGAAGCCACGGATCATCAGCGGGCGAAATGGGCGGGTAAGGCCTTATTGATAAACGGCTTGCCCGCCTGGTGCTTTGGTCTTTTATCGTTTTTATTTATTCTTGTTTTCCTCTCTTTTCTTATATTCAGTCATTATACGCGCCGCATTAATGTTTATGGTGAAATCACCACCTTCCCCCGCTCAGTCAATGTGTTTGCACCCCAGCAGGGTTTTATCTCGGAACGCTTCGTCGAAGTGGGCGACGTGGTTAAAAAAGGCCAGCGTCTTTATCAGATTGATGTCAGCCGGGTGACGGATAACGGGAAAGTGAGCGCCAATACGCGCCTGGCGCTGGAAAACCAGTTAAAACACGTTGACAGCATCATCCTTAAGTTGCAAGACAACAAGCGCATGACGCTGGAAAATCTACGCGCGCAAAAAAAACAGTATGAATTGGCGCACATGCAGTCCAAACAGCTGTTGGATAACGCACGAGAAGGGGTGGCATTTGCTCAGGACAACATGCGTTCCTATAAGGAATATCAGCAGCGCGGTCTGATTACCAAAGATCAGCTTAGCGGACAAACCTATTCGTTTTATCAACAACAAAGTCTGTTCCAAAACCTGCATAGCCAACACATTCAGGAATCGTTGCAAATTACGAATTTGGAAAGCGACATCGTTACGCGCGCGGCAGATTTCGATAATCAAATTTCACAGTACCAGTTTCAGCGTAATGATTTGCAACGGCAGTTAGCGGAAGCCGATGCCAGCGGCGCATTGATCGTGAACGCCCCGAGCGATGGCCGCATTGAATCTCTCAGCGTTACCCCGGGTCAGATGGTCAATAGCGGTGACAGTCTGGTACAGATTATTCCACGTAATGGCGCGATTTATCAGCTAGTTTTATGGTTGCCGAACGCCAGTGTGCCTTATGTTTCAGCGGGGGACGCCATCAACATTCGTTATGATGCTTTCCCCTATGAGAAGTTTGGCCAGTTTCCCGGCAGGATAGAAAGCATCGCTTATGTGCCGGCCTCCATGCAAGAAATGTCAACTTACAGCAGTTCTCCCGTGCATCAGCCCAACGCGCAAACGGCATCTTATTACAAGGTCACCGTTTCCCTGGATGAAACGCATATCAGTTACCAGGGCAAGGCGTTGCAGCTCACTAACGGCATGCGGGCTCAATCCACGCTGTTTCTGGAAAAAAGGCCTTTATATCAATGGATGTTCTCGCCTTTCTACGATATGAAAAACAGCCTGATGGGGCCAATCAATGACTGAATCTTATTTCGACACGCTAAAGGGCAAACTCAATTTGTCGCTGCGCCGCAAAGTGCCGCAGATCCTGCAAACTGAAGCCTCGGAATGTGGGCTGGCCAGTCTGGCGATGGTATGCCATTACCATGGCTTGCAAATCGATCTGTTTAATCTGCGCAGCCGCTACGGCTTTTCTTCACGCGGGGCGACGCTGTCCGCGCTGATTGACATCGCGAGCGCACTGAAACTGCAATCCAGAGCGTTATCGCTGAATATCGATGAACTTAAGGCATTGAAAATGCCTTGTATTCTGCATTGGGACATGAAGCATTTCGTGGTGCTTGTCAGTGTCAGCCGAGGGCGGGCGGTGATCCATGACCCTGCCTTTGGCCGTAAAGTGCTGGGGTTGCATGAACTGTCGCGGCATTTTACCGGCGTAGCGCTTGAGCTGTGGCCAGACAGTGAATTTCAGCCGATCAAACAGCAAAGCAGATTGCGTTTTCGCAAACTGATGAGCAATGTGCGCGGCCTCAAGGGGGCCTTGCTAAAGATCTTCTGTCTGTCGATCGTGATTGAAACGGTTAATCTGCTGTTGCCCGTCGGTACGCAGTTGGTCATGGACCATGTGATTCTGGCCGGCGATCATGATCTTTTAGCGCTGATATGCATAGGATTGCTGTTTTTTATTTTATTCCGTACCGGCGTATCCATGTTGCGCTCGTGGATCTCTATCGTCATGGGCGCGTTGATAGACGTGCAGTGGAAGGCGGGAGTGTTCGATCATCTGATGAAATTGCCGCTTTCCTTCTTTGAGAAGCGCAAGTTGGGTGATATTCAATCCCGTTTCGGCTCATTGGATACGATAAGAGCGACTTTCACTACCAGCATCGTCAGCAGTATTATTGATGGCATCATGTCCGTAGGCGTATTTATCATGATGCTGCTCTATGGCGGCTGGTTGGTTTGGGTGGTGCTCGGCTTTACGGCGATATACGTTATTCTCAGGTTGTCGACCTATCAATATTATCGGCAGCTGTCGGAAGAGCAGTTGGTGAAAGGGGCACGAGCCGGGTCTCATTTCATGGAAACGTTGTATAGCGTCAGTACGTTAAAGGCGCTGGGGTTATCTGAAACCCGTTCGCAGTATTGGCTGAATCTAAACGTAGAAACGATCAATGCCGGTATCAAGCTGACCAAATTAAACATGATGTTTGGCGGCCTGGGGGCGTTTATCGCCACCTGCGATCAGGTGATCATCCTTTGGCTAGGCGCGGCATTGGTCATAGACAATCAAATGACGATCGGCATGTTTATCGCGTTTAACGCCTACCGCGGGCAGTTTTCGGAGCGTGCCAGCAGCCTGATCGACATGATGCTTCAGCTGCGAATGCTGAGTTTGCATAATGAAAGGGTGGCGGACATTGTGCTTTCGTCACCGGAATCGCAAATGCCCGCGCGCCAGCTCTTCACAAAAGGCAAAGCCGCGGAGCTTCGGGTGCGGAATCTGCGCTACCAGTATGATCGCTTGGCGAAACCCATTATCGCGGATTTGAATCTCAGCATTGCAGCGGGAGAAAGCGTGGCGATTGTCGGTCCCTCCGGCGCGGGTAAAACCACGTTGATGAAGTTAATGTGTGGGTTGCTGTCGCCGGATGAAGGGGCCGTGCTGGTCGACGGTATGGATATCAGCAACATTGGCGTTAATAATTATCGCCAATGTATCGCTTGCGTGTTGCAGGATGACAAGCTGCTGGCGGGATCTATCGCTGAAAATATTTCAGGATTTGATGCCGAAATGGATCTGAAGCGTATTGAGGCGTGCGCACGACGTTGCAATATGCATGATGATATTCAAAACATGCCGATGGGCTATGAAACATTGATCGGCGAACTGGGGGGGAGCCTTTCTGGCGGGCAGAAACAGCGCTTATTGATAGCCCGTGCGCTCTATCGTCGCCCCAGCATTCTGTTTATGGACGAAGCGACTAGCCACCTGGATCTAGATAATGAAACACATATTAACCGCGCTATTTCACAACTGAACATTACCCGCGTGATTATTGCGCACCGTCCGTCGACGATTGCCTCTGCGGATAGAGTCATTCGACTCGGGTAATGTCAGCTTCGCTTTACCTGGCCTCTTCACCCCGATATTTCCGCTACTTCAACCGCGCACTCATCCTGCGGTGAACCCATGAAAAAAGGGTTATCACAATGATAACCCTGGCATGATGTGACGCTTTAGGCGCTGAAGCCAATGTTAACCGCTGAGGTCAACCGCGAGGCTTGCAGGGCCCCGATCAGTTCGAATCGGTATTGTTGTTGTTCCCCCACATGGTACCGCCGCCGTTGCTCCCGCCCCAGGGAATGCCTGATGGGCCAACTGAGCCGGGGGCACGATCGCCGGTGACATAGTTACCGACAGCACCGCCGACAATAGTGCCGACAACGCCGCCCGCCACGCCACCGATAGAGCCGATGCCGCCGCCGATCGCTGCGCCGACAGTTTCTGCGGAAACCGTCAATGTACCGCTGCGATCTCCTGCACCGGAAATGATTGAACATTCTTCAGAGGTAAGATTGCGCATACTTGCTCCTTAGTAATTAAATTTTAAAATAAGCCACGTTGATCATGCTGAGCGTCGCCCGCGATCGCTATTGAGCAATTTATGCGTGGCGATAACGGCAAAGGCGATAAGGGCGTATTTCAAGAAACGATTGAGGCTGAAATAATCCGCAATCGCGCCAACAACAAGCCCGATTAAAATGGCGAACAATATAATGAATAATCTTTTCATATGATGGATACGAATCTTCCTGCATTAGTTACTGTCGGCAGGATTGTTCGTCGATGTTTGTTTATTGCCACCCAACATGGACTCCACCATTTTGCCAGCGGTATAGGCGGCACCACCGATAACGGCACCGGCAACAGCGCCTGGGCCAGCACCGACGCCGCCAGCCATGGCGCCGGTCATCGCTCCACCAACCGCGCCGGCAGCGACTGCACCGCCCAACTCTGCATAGCTGAAATCCCCAGCTGCCGCGATAAAGTTCACTTCATTAAGTGTAAGCTCTCTCATAATGACTTCCTTATATTATTGGTTTTTGGTTTTTGCAGTTTTCCGATACCAGAAAAATGCCACTAGCAAGGTTGAAAAGATAAAGGATTGAATGATTGTGCTGGTAAACCTCCTGTCTTCGGAAAAAAATAAAGAATAAAAAATATCCATAAATGTGTAGTAAAAGCAGAACAAAAAAATCCAACTGCTTGGTAATTTCATCAGTGCCTCGATAGGTTTGATTGATAGGGGGTATCTTCTCGCGTTATTCCAATGATGTTGACAACGCGTGCAGCAATTGCGTCAGCGCTCGAAGAAGTTGAGCGTTGTTTAAAATGCTGTAATGCGTTTCTGCACAATAACTGAGTTGAACGCTATGCGAGGATTGCATCTCCCAGCGTTGTGCAAGATGGGGGTGTTTACGCTGACGTTGCTGGCTGAGCCAAAGCGTTAGCGGTATCGCTATCTGCGGCAGGGGGCCGGCGTTATTCGTTAGTTCGAACGATTTTTTCAGCGCCCAACAGAAGGTTTCGGCATGTTCCAGCGTGATCTTCTCCGCAAGCACGCTCTGATTCAGCGCATAGTGCATTTTTATCTCGTTGGCGAAGCTGTCTATCGCATTCGTTTCTTGACGCCGACACAAATGGCGCGCAATACCGAGGGAGTCGAACAGACTGAGGTAACTTTGGGCCACGCTGAAACGTCGCTTCACTGCGGGCTGCTGGGCGGGAAAACCGCTGTCGACAACCACCGCATGCGCAAAGGGCGCGCCTTGTTCCGTGGCCAGCGCCGCCATATGGACAGCTAATTGGCCACCCAATGACCAGCCGGCGATAACGGCCGTGTCGCGTTTGGCACGCGGTATGGCCGCCAAGTGGGAGGCGGCCAATCGCTGCAGGGTGAGTGTGTCGTCTGCGCCTGGCGCGGCCAACCCCGGGCTGGCGATGGTAATGATGTTGGCGCAGGCGCAAAGCTGTTTTGTCCACTTTGCATATTGATGTACCTGGCCGCCGGCGCCATGCACCAAATACAAGGTGGGCAGAGAGGGGCGATCGGCTGAGCCGGACAGCATCGATAACGGCAGGGGCGCATTCGCGCGCAGACGCTCGACAAGTTTATCGAGCTGTGAGTAGCCAAGGATTTCCGCCAGGGTTAATTCCACATTAAGGGCGCGCTTGATGTTGCCCAAAAACGTGATGCCGGAAAGCGAGCTGCCGCCATTGCTGAAGAAGCTGGCATGGGGGTCGATCTTGTCTGGGGTACAGCCTAACGTATTCGCCAACAGCTCTCGTAGCAGCATGAGTTCCGCGGACGCCGCGGGTGCAACATCGCTGGCCTGACTCCGTTCGGTGCCTGGCGATAGCAAGGTGCGATCCAATTTGCCGTTGCGTGAAAGTGGGAAACGTTCAATGAGATGATAGCGGGATGGCGCCATATACGTGGGCAATGCGGCCGTAACCAGCTCGCGTATTCTTTGCTCTGCTTGAATGCAGGTTTTCCCCGCCTCGGTCAATGTGATGTAAGCCTCCAGATGCGGTGTGCCGTTCCCGGTTTCATCGCGACAGACGACACACGCTTCAGCGACCAGCTCGCTGCTTTTGAGCGCGAATTCGACGTCACCTAATTCGACGCGAAAACCCTGCAGTTTCACCTGTTGGTCTTCGCGGCCGAGAAACTCGATGTAACCGCTGCGATGCCAACGGCCGCGATCGCCGGTGCGGTACACGCGTTCTCCGGTGGTTGGGAAAAGCACAAAGCTGCCGACGGTGGTTTGGCTATCGCGCCAATACTCGCGGGCAACCCCAACGCCACCGATATAAATGTCGCCGGTAACGCCGAAACCGCACGGCTCGAGTTTTTCATCCAACACCCACATGCTCTGATTTGGCAATGCGGTTCCATAGGGGATGGCGTTTCTGTAGTGCGTATCTCGTGTAACCGGATGATAAATTGACCATATTGCCCCTTCGGTTGCACCGCCAAGGCTGGTGATGGTGGCGTTGGGGCAAAGCCGATGTGCCTCGGCGATCAGCCGCGAAGAGATGCGATCGCCGCTCAGCCAAATATGCCGCAGTTGAGGCAGCGACAGGATGTTTTCTTGTGCGCAATATTGCACCAGCATTTGCAAGATGGCGGGAACCGAGTTCCAGATGCTGATTTGCCGCTGGCGTATCGCATTTAGCCATGCTGACGGCTCTTTCGCTTCATGCGGCGATAGCACCGTTACCGATGCGCCGGCTAGCCAGCTGCCGAACAGGTCATAGACCGATAAATCGAAGGCCAGATCGGCGAGCGCCAATACGTTGTCACGATGAGAAACGTTAAACTGTCGGTTCATGGTCAGCAAGGTATTGGTGACGGCACCCTGTTCCATAGCCACACCTTTTGGCGTGCCGGTCGTCCCCGACGTATAAATGACATAGGCGAGCGCTTCCGCTTCGCCTGGCGGGAAGGTCGCTGTGTCTGTGACATGAGGGGAAAACAGCGCCTCCAGATCTTGAATGCGGGTAGTCTGCGGATAGCGGGCGCGATGGTGAGCCTGGTTGCTCAAAACCCAGGCGCAACCTGATATCCGCATAATGGCCGCTGCGCGGGCATCCGGCAATCCTTCGGCCAACGGCAAGTAGGCGCGTCCGGCGAGGATCACGCCGAGCGCCGCAATAGCTTGATGAGCGCCGCGTGGAAGATCGATGGCGATGAGCGCGCCTGGGGCGGTATGGGCGATCAGCCAATGCGCCACGAGGCCGGCGTGCCGCAACAGTCGATCGTAATGCCATACGCTATCGCCCTCGTACAACGCCGGGCGATCCGCATGCTGGTGGGCAGTGCGTAACAGCCGATCGGAAAGAGGTTGCCGCAAGAATGCCGGCATTGCCTGTCCGATGGAGAGCTGACGCAATTGCCGGTTATCGGCCATTGACGCCAGCGAATAGTGGCCGACGGCCCGCGAGGGATCGCAGGCAATTTGCTGCAGCAGCAATGCGTAAGCTTGCGCCAATCCATCAATGCGCTCCGGCGTAAACAGCTTGGCGTTGTATTGCCATTCCAACTGAATGCCCTCTGCGCTGGAAATCACTTCCAGAACCAGATCAAACTTGGGCGGCGCATAGCCTCTCGGCAGGGTGTTAACCTGCGCACCGCCAACATTTAGCTCATTGCTTTTGCGATGTTGGCAGACGAACATGATTTGAAAAATGGGGTGAAACTTGCCGCGCGTGGGCTTGAGTTGTTCAACCAGGTAAGAGAATGGCAAACCCTGATGTTTGAAAGCGCGCGCAAATTTATTCGCGTTCTTTTGCAGCAGCGCGGTGAAACTGTCGTCGCCAGTGATGATAAATTGGTGAGCGATCGTGTTGACGAAGCTGCCCACGGCATCGTTTAACGTTGGCTCGTTCCTGTTGGCGATCGGGCTACCGATGACCACGCGATCCGTCGCAGATTCTCTGGCAATCAGTAACGCGAAGGCGGAGTGCAACAGCGTAAACAGCGTCGTACCGTTATGTTTGGCTAACTGGGCCAGAGCCGACTGCAGTTCGTTCGTCAGCGATGTTCTGACGATATTCTGTGTTTTTCCTGCCGCGGTGATGGCGATATCGTATTCAAGCGCGTGTTTTTCCGGCGCACCATCCAGTTCATCGCGCCAAAACGCCATGCTGTCATCGACATTGGCGACGGCGAGGAAAGGGTCTTCAAGGTAGCGGAAAAACGCCTGGCCGTTGTCATAATGGCAATGCTCTTCGTGCGCGTGATAGCCACGGCTCAGTTCATCCACCAGCAAATTGGCCGTCCAGCCGTCGACCACGCAATGGTGAAAAGTCAAGAACAGATAGTGGTGCTGCGCGCTCTTTCTCAAGATCCGGCAGCGCAGGGGATACTCGGCACCGAGATCAAACGGAATCGTGCACTGGGCGTTAAGCGCCGCTAGCATACTTTTTTGCTGCTCCTCACTATTCTGCCCGCTGATGTCCTCGAGACTGTGTTCGAAAATGGTTTCATCAGGATGCACGATGTCAACGGTGATGGCTTCCCCGTCTAGCCGATAGCGGCCGCAAAGCGCACCGTGCCGCTTGAGTAGTTTTTTCAGCGCGGCGAGCAAACGCGTGGGGTCAAAGGGTCCCAGGATCTCTTTGGCGATCGGAATGTTATACAGCGGGCTGTTCTTGGTGAAGTTTTCATACAGCCACAGGTATTGCCCCGCGTAGTGATTGACGGTGTAACAAGGCTTCTCCCCGGTGTCTCGCACTGCATTATCTGGCGTACAGACAGATAAAAATGCGGTGATGTCTTCCTGCACCGCACTGAGGGCGGCGGCGTCGACATGCTCAATGGTTTGGCGTCGAGGCGACAGCTCGCCGAATGTTGCTCCCTGTTTCGCCATTTCCATCAGATTGATCAGGCCGATGACGCTCATCAGTGCACTCCTTCTATGTTGACGTCGATAGCTTTCCCTGTTCGACCGCTTTTATTCGGGCGTTTGTCGCTGTGGGCGGAAATCAAATTCAGCCAATGCGACAAGCTACACAACTGCACTCCCGGGTTTCTCCGCTGTGCCATTGTGAAGGCGGCGCGATGATCGATATTCTCGCCATCATCGAAGCCGAAGATCCTCAGTACGCAGCCGTTCAATCGCTCATTGGCCGTATCGAACCGGATGTGCGGGAAATAGCCAAGCCGCGCGGAAAAGGCTATCAACTCAGTAACGCCGGCGTCGATGGCTTGGCGGCGCGAATCGGTTTTATGCAGCAACAGCAGCCGCTCATGCCGAAAATCGCGCAGCAGGCTTTGCGTGAGTCTGGCGCCGCCGGCTGTATCATGCATAAAGATCATGTAGTTAACTCGGCCGGGCAGGACGAGCAGCAGGGCCGAAAGCGCATCAAGCCAGCTGGCATATTGCGTGGCTTCGTTCGGTACGTTGAATATGGCCGCGTTCAGCGGCCATTCAGCATGCAACGGCAGCGCCTGCGGTGACAGAATGTCCACACCGTGTTTGTCGGCGAGGGCGGCCAACAAAAGTCGTTCATCTGCGCCTTCGGGGGATTGAATAAACAGCCGGCTGCTGGCCGGCGCCTCGGTTGATAGGCGGCGGCCGATAGCGCAACGGATGTCCAGATGCTGCGGATCCAGGCCATAGCGTGCATGGGCCAGCTGCGTTAGGTGTCGGCAGAAATCGGCGAGTCTCGGATGTTCAAAAATGTCGCTCAGGTTCAGATCCAACCGACAGTGGGCGTTAAGCGCGTTAATGATTTTTATGGCCTGCAGCGACTCGCCGCCGAGCGTGAAGAAGTCGCCATCGTCACTGCCCAGCGTCGCGAGCCAAACCTCATTCACCAGGGTGTTGAATGTCGTCGAACGCAATTCCCGTGTGGGTTCAGGCAGCCGGGATTGTCTTTCCAGGGTGCGATAATCAATCTTGCCGTTAGCCAGTTTGGCCAGCGGCGTTGGGTGATGCACGAAGCGCTGAGGAATATGTGCATTGGGCAGTTCGCCATACAGCGTGCGGCGCATTGCCTCGCTGAGCGGCTGCCGGCTGTGATAATGCGCGTACAGTTCCGTTCCCGCGTCGCCGCTTTTGGCCAGCACGGCAATTTCGACAATTGCGGGCAACCGGGCCAGACAGCTTTCTATCTCACCCATATTGACGCGCTGCCCGGCGATTTTCGCTTCACGAATTTTGCGGCCAAGGAACACCAACTGCCCATCCTGGCGCTGGCAGGCGATATCGCCGGTACGAAAGGCGGGCATGGGATGGCCGTTAACCTCAAGGGTGACGAACTTTTCCGCGCTCAGCGTTGGCTGATGCAAATATCCCAGGCTGACGGTCGCTCCGGCTATCAGTAATTCGCCGCTGCAGCCGAGCGGCAACAGCCTGAGATCCTCGCCGACGATCGCCGTGTATATACCGTCCAACGGTGCGCCTATCGTCACGGCGGCGCCATCGTTTTTGATTTCGGCGACCGTCGCCACCACGGTTGTCTCGGTTGGGCCGTAGGAGTTGAATAACTTTCTGCCTTTGGGATAGTGCGCGAACCAGCTTTCTTTGGCTCGCGGTGAAAGGCTTTCGCCGCCGATGATAACGGTCGTGACGGCCGGCGGCAGCGTCTGTTCGCCGCCGGAGGCGAACAGCATCTCATTAAAGTAGGCGGTCGGCAGATCCAGCAGGCTGATTTGATGATCGGCGCAGAATGTGAAGAAAGCGGCAAAACTGTGCTTGACGGCCTCAGGGGCGATACACAGGTGGGCGCCGGCACCCAGCGTCATGAAAATTTCTTCAATGCACGCATCGAAATGCAAGGGCGCAAATTGCAACACGCGTTCATGCGGTTGAATGCCATAGCATTTTATCGCCGCATCGACAAAAACGTTGAGAGCATGTCGGGCGCCTATCACGCCTTTAGGCATTCCCGTCGAGCCGGAGGTAAACATGATATAGCCGGTTCCGGCCGGGAATGGCGGCACCTCTGCCGCTATTTGCCGGCGAAACACGGTGAAGTGCGCGAAATCCGCCGGCATATCGAGTGTCGATGCGCGCCAATGCGCCAATGCGTCAGGTTCGGAATGAAAGGAGGGAAGTGTGCGATCGGTAATCAGGATAGCGTCGCTAAACTGTTCAAGCAGTTGACGATGAGCCGCTCCATCCCCTTTGGCATTCAGGTTGACGAACGGCATTTTCAACTGCAGCGCAGCAAGCATGCAGATGATGGCTTCCGGCCCTTGCGGCAAGTCGAGCAACAGCACGGTGTATGCAGCACGGGCGGGGGCCAGGGTATCGGCCAGCGCACGCCACTGTTGCTGCAAAACGGCATAAGACAGCGCTCTTAGCGACAACGAAGCGTGTGCGGGCGTGAGGATCGCCGTGCGTTGCGGCGCTTGAACGACGGCACGATCGATACGTTGCATTATATCGACCACGTTCTCGTTGGCTGCTTTACCCTGCAGCGAGAGCGGGAAACGTTGTCGCAATGCCGCGACGGAAAGATTTTCCGGGTCGTGATACAGCAAGTCGCACAAGGTCTGTATCCCCTGGCTGTGCCGCACCAGGCTGGCCGCATCGTAAAGCCCTGAGTCGGCATCGATCTCCAGCCGAAGCGTTTGGTTATCGAGATCGGGACGCATGTTGAACACCAGATCCTGCGCGCCTCCTGAGCGTAAATTACGGATTTCGCTGCGCTGCGCGGAAGAAAATGAGGCTGCCGCTTCAAAGGGAATGATATTGACCACGATGTTGAACAGCGGCGAGCGGCTGGTGACGCTCCTCAGACTTTTTATCTCTTCGTAACGGAACGCTTGATGTTTTTTGAGTTGCCTGAGCATGCGTTCAATGGTTTGCGCCAACTGTCGGCATGAGGCTGTGTCCTCAATATCGAGCGTCAAAGGAACAACGTTGGTTTTGCAAGTCAGCGCCTGCCTCGTCAGGGAGTCTGTTCGCGCCATCATTGGGACGCCGATCGTTTGCTGTTTCTCGCCGGTACACAAGTACAAATATGCCATCACTGCCACGAAAGTGCGCGCCAGCCAAGAAGGGTGCTCGGTTTGCAGCGCAAGGCGCTCGGCAGGATAGGGCAACGACGTCACATGGCGGATCGTTTGTCCCGAGGGAATATTGGCGCAGGCTAATGTCATCGGGTCTGGCAGTGAGGCGCTGGCTGCTTGCCAAAAATGTCGGTCCGCTTGATAGGCGGCTGACTGTTTATACTCAGATTCAGCCCTGAGCAAGGCATCGATCGCAGGTACGTCTTGCGGTTGCTGCGTTTGGCCTCGGTAGGCCTGTGCCACTTGGTGGATCAGCAAATAAGTGCCGTAACCATCAAGCAGCAGATGGTGGCTGCAGAAATACCACAGAAAGCGTTGCTCACCCAGTCTAATGATTTTTTGTCTGAATAACGGCGCAGCGTTCAACGAGAACGGGCGCTTGGTATCCGCTTCCATTAATTCGATAGCGGTGGCCATATTGTTGGCGCGCTGCGAAAGATCTACCCATTCCACTGAGATGTTGGCGGTGACGGGATATTGATAAGGCGTACCGTTATCTTCATCAAACAGAACGTGCAGCGTCGGCGTTTGGCTGATGACGCGATGAATGGCACGTTTCATTCTTGCGATATCGAGAGTGTGATTTATTTCGACATATTCCGCGATATTATAGCTCGATTTGTCATCGCCGATCTTGGTGCCGTAGTAAAATCCCGCCTGTGAATCCAATAGTTGATGCTTGCTCATCGGCTCATCCCTGATGTTTATTTTTCTTTATTTTTTTACCGTCATCAGTTTGCCCGTTCGGCGGGAACGCCATACAACCGTGCGACGTTCTGCGATTGGGTGAACTGTTTTAAGGTGTTCCAAACATAAATGCGCGCTGCCTGGCTTGCAGCAAAAATCTAAAATACACAGCGTGCCGCCCTCATCCCATTCTGAGGTATGGAGAAGAAACTGCGGATCGTTAATAAATCGACCCAGCGTCTCATCTCTCAGGTAGGCCCAGGTTATATATCCTAACGGATTATCCAAATGGTCGAATAATATTTTGAATTGGTTTTGATTAATCGCTTCCTGAGTCCATAGCTGCAACGTTTTTATATGGTACAAACTGTAATTTTTATTCATCAGCATACAGTTAACGGCGAAGCCCAGGCTCTCGTATTGACTGAACTTACTTTTACCCTGCTGGTTTTCTTTGATAAAACTCACGAAATATCCTCAGCGTTATTATTGTAATACGTTGATCGCCTGGCGCTCGAAACGATCCAGATAGGTTTGCAACTGTTCGCTGATCTCGCTGACTTCACCGCGCCAGCCGGCAATTTCTTGAAAAATCACTTCACGGCGCATGAACGCGCGGGAGCCCAACCTTCGGGTGACGGTCTGCTTCATCACCTGTTGTAATCCGGCGGCGGTTTGATCCGCTGATGTTTCCTGAAGGTACTTCGCGTATAACCGCTGGAATGCCAGAGAAAATTTCTCCTCCGCTGTCGTACCCTGTTGTTCGGCGGAAACCCTTACGGGCGAGTCGATGAGCCGATGCAACAGGGCAATCGCCGGATGAGCATTCCCCTGGCCCAGACCTTGTCGACGGCTAAAGACGCCGGGAGCCAAATCGAACATTTTTTGCAAGCGTTCGCCTAAGGCGAACCATTCGGCGGTGAGAGGCAGGCGTTGTAAAAATGCAGGGGCAAAACCCGCCATACCGAGATTATCCAGCAGGCAGGCTCGCTTGTAGGCCATACTAAAGGCCGCGCCGATGCCTTGGTGCGCTGCCGCGAGAAATGCCGGGCCAAATTGATGCTTGGCTAAATAAAAAGCGAGATCTTGCATGCCTCTCAGCAACAAAGGGGCGTCTTCGTTGAGTTTGTTGTGCTGAATGTAGCTGCGGCCGGGATCTCGACGTTCTGCGGGAAAAACGCTGCGAACACCATGAAAGTCCAGCAGCCTGCCGGCCATATCGCAATTGGAGGGTGAGGTCATCATCACCAAATGGCGGGTACGGCAGTAAGCTATCTGCGTCGCAAGGCGCCGGGCAAGCTCGCAGAGCCCGTAGAATGCTCGTTCTTCCTGCGGCAATGCCAACCAGCGCACAGCGTCAAACTCAGAGGGACGAGGCAGAAAGGACGGTGCGGCGACAATGAGTTTTTCGGTCCGCTCAATATCCGAAGGCTGCCTTTGCATCGCATCATGAGGATGATAGTAGGGCGCGCGGCAAAAATGTGCAGGGCGCACGACGGGTTCGCGCACCAGCAACGCCTTGCGGTTATGGACATCTCCCGCCGATGCAGGAGAGAGGGTGGCGATGGGGTTGTCGGTCAGCAAGATCGCCTTATTGGGCACGGCGCCATAAGGCAGCAGTTTGGCCATGACGTTTCCCCACAATGCCTCCAATACTGCGCCGGTCATTGTCAACTCGCCATCGACATGCTTTGCCCCTTGACCGACTAACGCATTGGCTCCGATGCCTTTAACCTGCCATAGCCCATCAAAGCCACAGCGTGCGCCACCGCCGTTGCGCGAAATAGCCCCGCCGCCATAACGTTCGGCGAAAAAGACTTTTTCATCGTTTAAGAGCGGCGTGCCGTCATCAAAAATAGCATGACGATTATTTTCTTCGATGAGATAGCTGGCCTCATTTTTCAGTTCGTCCTGCTCGGCAGGGCTTAATTCGTTGTGCCAGAGTAATTGAGAACCTGTCTTTTTTGCGACAAAAGGAATCAAGCTTTCGTGAAGCATGGCGAGGTTTTTCATTTTTTTAATCGTTATTTTTATGGGCGCAGGGCAAGTTAAGTATCGGCCTTATTTTTCAAGGGATAATAAGGCCCACGTTTTTTTAATTTGAAGAATCCGGTGTTGAAAGTGACGACGACGGTGAAGGGCGACCACCGCCACTGCCATTCCATGTTGGGCCCATGGGAACCTGTGGAATAGCAACGTTAACCGGCATGTGCGGTGCGGCCTGAATAGCGATTTCCGTGCCCACGCCCACGGCTAATGATACGGGGGTGGGCAATTTCGCTATTGTGCTCAGGCTACCGACAATAAGTGAAGTCGGATTATAAGAATCATTGCCGTCAGAACCGTTAATACATGACAACTCAACTTCCGTTAAGGCTCTCATTTAAGCTCCTTCTTGCGAGAGGTAATAGATAACACAAGCGAAAAAATAACTGCCATCGACAAACCATACATTGCCGTGATTTTAAGGGCGGCCGTATCCAAAAGGATCGCTTGGCGCTGCCGGCAGTAGTCTAAAAATACGGCAAGGGGGAATATCAAGAACAGCATGACGATATGGTACGTGCGCAAGCCTTTTTTCTTCGCGTTTTTATAAGTTGCACTGATAATGAGGATGAAAATGACAATAAGAACTATTTCCGTTATAAGCTGCAATTTGATTAGCTCCATTAATCAAAATTTACATCAAGTTACATTGAGTAACCTGATAAGTCAACAGGGTATTTTATGATTCTTCTTTATTTATCAATGGCATTGAATTAATTTCCTATAAACTAATTACATTATGTGACTATATATTGGTGATAAAAAACAAAGATGTCACTGGAGCTTGTGGCAGCGGCCGGCGAGGCGGCTAACTTCTAATCACTTGTTTTTGCTCAAACTGCCAACTGCACCTAAGCTAGGAGGTGACTCAGAGGGAGCGATACCCCGAGACCTTATTCCGTGAACATGGAGGAGTTTCGATTTGATGCGTTTATCCACATTGGTGCTGGCGATCGGCATGGCGCTGGGCTCGCAGGCACAGGCAGCAGAAACCCAACCTCATGCCGACCATAGCGCACTGCCCAGCGGCCAGGCGAAGGAGGCTAACGTGACCGGTGAAGCCAATCAGCACGACAAGCAAAAGACTCAAAATCCGTTCTTCTATCAAAGCCGTCTGCCGTTCCAGGCGCCGCCGTTCAACCTGATCAAGGAGAGCGACTACGCGCCGGCGATCGCAGCGGGCATCAAGCAAAAGCGGGAAGAGGTGGAGAAGATCGCCAACAACCCGGCCAAGCCCAACTTCAAAAATACCTTCGTGGCGCTGGAGCAGGCTGGTTCGCTGCTGACGCGGGTGATGAACGTGTTCGGCGCCATGACCTCGGCCAACACCAGTGACGCGCTGCAAAAGCTGGATGAAGAAACCTCGCCGAAGCTGGCGGCGCTGAACGACGACATCATGCTCAACGGCAAGCTGTTCGCGCGCATCAAGGCCATCTATCAGGATCGCGACGCGCTGAAGTTGGATCCGGAGTCGCGCCGGCTGGTGGAAGTGACCTACAAGAACTTCGAGCTGGCGGGCGCCAACCTATCGGACGCCGACAAGGCCAAGCTGAAGGCGCTGAACCAGGAAGCGGCGACGCTGAGCACCCAGTTCACCAACAAGCTGCTGGCGGCGAGCAAAAACGGCGCGCTGGCGATAACCGACCAGGCGAAGCTGGACGGCCTGTCGGAAGGCGAGCTGGCTGCGGCGGCCCAGGCGGCCGCCGAACGCAAGCTGGAGAAACAGTGGCTGCTGGTGCTGCAAAACACCACGCAACAGCCGTTGCTGCAGAGCCTGAAAGATCGCGACACCCGCCAGGCGCTGTTCGACGCCTCCTGGACTCGTGCGGAGAAGGGCGATGGCAACGATACCCGCCAGACCATTTCCCGTCTGGCCAAGGTGCGCGCCGAGCAGGCCAAGCTGCTGGGCTACCCGAACTACGCCGCCTGGAAATTGCAAAACCAGATGGCCAAGACGCCGGATGCCGCGCTGAGCTTTATGCGCAACATCGTGCCGGCGGCCACCGCGCGCGCCGAGCGTGAAGCCAAAGACATTCAGGCGGTGATCGACCAGCAGAAAGGCGACTTCAAGGTGCAGGCCTGGGACTGGCAGTTCTATGCCGAACAGGTGCGCAAGGCCAAGTACGATCTGGACGAGTCGCAGATCAAGCCTTACTTCGAGCTGAACAACGTGCTGAACAACGGCGTGTTCTACGCCGCCAACCTGCTGTACGGCATCAGTTTCAAGGAGCGCAAGGACATCCCGGTCTATCAGCCGGACGTCAAGGTGTACGAAGTGTTCGACAAGGACGGCAAGTCGCTGGCGCTGTTCTACACCGACTACTTCAAGCGCGACAACAAGGGCGGCGGCGCCTGGATGAGCAACTTCGTCGATCAGTCGAAGCTCAACGGCACCAAGCCGGTGATTTACAACGTCGCCAACTTCACCAAACCGGCGCCGGGCCAGCCGGCGCTGCTGTCGTATGACGACGTAATCACCATGTTCCACGAGTTCGGCCATGCGCTGCACGGCATGTTTGCCGATCAGGAATACCCGAGCCTGTCGGGCACCAACACCGCGCGCGACTTCGTCGAGTTCCCGTCGCAGTTCAACGAGCACTGGGTCAGCGATCCGAAAGTGTTCAGCCACTTCGCCAAGCACTACCAGACCGGCGAGGCGATGCCGCAGGAACTGGTCGACAAGATCAAGAAGGCCGACAAGTTCAACAAGGGCTACAGCATGACCGAGCTGCTGTCCGCCGCGCTGCTGGACATGCACTGGCACATGCTGACCGCCGATCAGCCGCAGCAGGACGTGGACAAGTTCGAGGCCGAGTCGCTGCAAAAAGACAAGGTCGATCTCAGCTACGTGCCGCCGCGCTACCGCTCCAGCTACTTCCAGCACATCTGGGGTAACGGCTATGCCGCGGGCTACTATGCCTATCTGTGGACGGAAATGCTGGCGGACGACGCCTTCCAGTGGTTCACCGAACACGGCGGCCTGACCGCCGAAAACGGCCAGCGCTTCCGCGACATGATCCTGTCGCGCGGCAACAGCCAGGATCTGGAGAAGCTGTACATCGACTGGCGCGGCAAAGAGCCGAGCATCGAACCGATGCTGATCAACCGCGGGCTGAAGGACGAGTAAGTTCGGCCACTCCCGGTAAGCAAACAAAAGGGCGCGTTATGCGCCCTTGGTCTTTTTGGCTTGGTCGACATTCAGCGGTTCACCACCTTGGCCGGCAGGGCCACTACCAGCAGCGAGCTGAGCAGCAGGCAGCCGGCGAAGGCCCAGAGCGCGCCGCCGCTCTTGCCGGTCAGATCCAGCGCCAGCCCCATCAGCGAATTACTCACCAGCCCGGCGATGTTGGCCAGCGAACAGGCCAGCGCGAAGCCGGTCGCCGCCGCCGTGCCGCGCAGGAAGGTGGCCGGCAGGCTGAAGAATACCGGCACCGCGCCGATGATCGCCGCCTGGGCGATGGAGAACAGCAGCACCGTGGCCAGCGCGTTGTGGGTAAAGAAGGTGCTGCCGGCCATCGCCAGCGCGCCGACGATAAACGGCACGATGATATGCCAGCGCCGTTCGCGCAGCCGGTCGGAACTGCTGCCGATCAGCAACATGCCGAGCAGGGCGGCGACGCTGGGGATCGCCGTCAGGTAACCGATGGTGGTGATGTCGGTGACGCCGGCGGTTTTGATGAAGGTCGGCATCCAAAAGCCCATGGCGTAGGCGCTGAGCAGAATGGCGAAGTCGATGCCGCCGAGCATCCAGACTTTCAGGTTGAAGAAGCCGTCGCGGAAGCTGTGCTTGCCGTGATCGGCCTCGGCGTCGTCGCGCGCCAGATCGTCGGCGATGCGCTGTTTCTCCTCGGGCGTCAGCCACTTGGCCTGCTGGTAGGTGTTAGGCAACAGCCAAAAGGTCAGCACGCCCAACAGCACGCTGGGAATGCCCTCCAGCAAAAACAGCCATTGCCAGCCGTGCAGCCCGTGAAGCATGTCGAAATGGCCCATGATCCAGCCGGACAGCGGCCCGCCGATCACGCTGGACAGCGGCAGGCCGATCATGAACAGCGCGATGATACGGCCGCGGCGATAGGTCGGGAACCACAGCGTCAGGTAAAAGAGCACGCCGGGCAGGAAACCGGCCTCCGCCACGCCGAGCAGGAAACGAATGACGTAGAACTGGGTCGGCGTGGTGACGAACATGGTGGCGGTGGACAACAGTCCCCAGGTGATCATGATGCGGGCGATCCACATTTTGGCGCCGACGCGCTGCAGGATCAGGTTGCTCGGCACTTCGAACAGAATATAGCCGACGAAGAACAGCCCGGCGCCGAGGCCGAAGGCCGCTTCGCTCAGCTGCAGCGCGTCGGCCATCTGCAGCTTGGCCAGCCCGACGTTGATGCGATCGAGGTAGGCCGCCAGGTAACACAGGCAAAGAAACGGGATCAGTTTCCAGGTGATTTTGCGGTACAGCAGCAGCGATTCTGCGTCCGCTTTCCCCGCCAGCGGGGTGTCGACAATGGCCATGATGTTGTCTCCAGGTGGTGCGTGTTGGCCTCCGCAGGAGGCGCCTGTTGTGTTTGCGTTGCATGGGCGCCGCCCTGTTTCGGGCGGTCGCGTGAGGCGCTGTCTGCGCCTTCGTTATTGTCGTTGCAGGTGAATCCTTGACTCATAACCGGTTCAGGTAGTCGAGCGCCTCCCGTTTGTGCACCACGTCGCCGTATTTGCTGTCGATATCGAACAGGTTGGCTTCGTGCGGGCCGGGGTGACGATCGCCGACGCACTCGCGCACCACCATGGCGCGAAAGCCGTGCTGCACCGCGTCCACCGCGCTGGCGCGGATGCAGCCGCTGGTGGAGCAGCCGATCATCAGCAGCGTGTCGATCCCTTGCGCCACCAGCAGCGGCGCCAGCGCGGTGCCGAAGAAGGCGCTGGCGTATTGCTTGCTCAGCACTACCTCATCGGCCAGCGGCGCCACCGGCGGGCAGAACGCCGCCAGCGGGTTGCCCGCCACCATGTCCTTCATCACCGGCGCTTTTTTGACCCACAGACCGCCATCGGCAAAATGGCCTGAATGATAACGGATATGGGTGTGGATCACAGGAATTCCCGTGCGGCGCGCGCAGGCCAGCAGCTCGCGGCTCTCCTCGACCGCGCTCACCACGCCCGGCGCGAACAGCGGCGCGCCTTCGGTGGTGTAGGCCTGCATAAAGTCGATCGCCAGCAGCGCCGGGCGCCGGCCGAAGCCGATGCGCTGGCCCCAGACGCCGCGGTAGTTGTCGCTGAGGGTGTCGTTCATTCTGCCTCCTCAATAGGCGCCGGACAGCAGGGCGCCGGCGCCGGGGACGATCGGTTCCAGCTCCAGCGCGGTCAGCATCGCGTAAGTGGTGGCGATGGCGGCGGTGATCACCGGCTTGCCGGTTTGGGCCTCCACCGTCGGAACCGCCGGCAGCGAAGGCATCTGCACGCAGGCGGACAGCACGATAGCATCGACCTCGCGTAAATCCATCTCGGCGACGATCCCCGGCAGCCTGGCCGGATCGTGCCGGCCGACTTCGAGGTTGTCCGGGATCTCCAGCGCGCGCCACACCTTGACCTCAATGCCTTCGTGCTGGATGTAGTCCACCACCAGCTGGGTCAGCGGTTTCATGTAGGGCGCCACCAGCGCGATGCGTTTGGCGCCGATCACCTTCAGGCCGTTGACCAGCGCGCCGGCGCTGCTGATAACCGGCGCGGCGGCCTGATTGTCTTTCGTCACCTGCGCCAGCCGGGCCTGCGATTCGCGGTGGTAGCCCAGCCCCATCGCCATGATGGCCACCAGGCAGGCGTAGCCGAGCACGTCGACCCGCGCGTCGGACAGCTCCAGCGCGCAGCGATCGGACTCGGCGTCCATCGCCGCCAGCTCTTCTTTATTGACGTGTTTCATGCGCATGCGGCTGGAGTGAAAGGTGAAGCGCTCCGGGCGTATCAGCTGGCGCGCGCCCAGCATCGCCGGGATCTCGGTTTCCATCGTGGTGTTGGAGCTGGGCACGATCTGGCCGATGCGGTAGTGGTTGCTCATGTCGGTGTTCCTCAGTTAATCCAGAAAATCGCCCAGGGCGCGGAAGAAGCCGTCGAAGTCGTCCCACGGGATCATGTGCCCGGCGTTCTCGACCTCGACGATGGCGATCTCCGGCTGCAGCGCGCGGATCTCCGCCCGGTCTTCGGGGTGAATGACGCCGCCTTTGCCTGCGGCCATCAGCAGCGTCGGCATGGTCAGCAGCGGGTAGTCGCGGTGGCTGTCCACCTGATGAAAATCGTCGTAGGCGCGTTGGATCGCCGGCTCGTAGCAGGTGTGCAGCCACTCGGCGCGCAGCCGGCGCTGCTCTTCGCTCCAGGTCGGGCAGAAGGCGCGCATTTGCTCGGCGCTCATGCCCGGCAGCGACTGCCGGATCGAGTCGGCGTACCACGGCCATTGGCCGGGATAGGCGCGGCGGCCGGGGCCGGAAACCGGCGGATCGACCAGCACCAGCCGCCGCACGCCGGCAGGCTGCAAAACGGCGGCGCGCAGGGCGAAGCGGGCGCCCATCGAATGGCCGAGCAGGGCGTAACTGTCCAGGCTCAGCGCGGCGGCGAAGGCGTTGACGTCCTGCGCGCAGGTCTCCGCGTCATAAGCCAGTTCCGGGCCGCTGGACGACAAACCGCGGCCGCGCACGTCGAGCACGTAGACGTCGTATTTTTCCCCCAGCCGCTCGGCGACGAAACCCCAGGTGATCGCCGGGCTGGTGATGCCGGGGATCAGGATCAGCGCCGGGCCGTGGCCGCCGTAGCGCAGGTAGTGTTGGCGAATGCCGTTGGCGTGAACGTGGGCGCCGTAGAGGAAAGTGCTCATGCGGCGTTCTCCGATTTCAGCGCTTGCGCGTACAGGTCATAGCCGTAGACCCAGGCCGGATCTTCCTGGGTGCGCAGGAAGGTGTTGGCGTTGGACACCGCCTGCACCCGTGAAGCGCGCTCCTTGCGGTTGGCTTCATACATCTGGAAGGCGGTGCGGTAGTCGCCAAGGCCGGTTTCCTGCAGGCAGCGGGTCAGCATGGCGGCGTCTTCGATCGCCATCGCCGCGCCCTGCGCCATATGCGGCTTCATCGGGTGGCAGGCATCGCCGAGCAGCACCAGGCGGCCCTCGCTCCACAGCGGCAGCGGTTTGCGGTTCAGCAATGGCCATTTGGTGACCTGTTCGCTGGATTCGATCAGCGCCTGCACGATCGGGTGGTAGCCGGCGAAGGTCTCGAACATCTCTTCGCGGCTGCTGTCGATGAAGCTGCCCTGGAAATCCCAGGCCGGGTGCGGCACGCCGCTGACGTAGTAATACTCGTCGCGCCGTTGGGTGGTGTAGTAGACCATCAGATGGCGGTCCGCCGACCACCACTTCACGCAGTCTTCGAACGTCAGGTTGTATTTCGCCAGCTTCTCGCCGCGGATCAGCGCGCGGTGGGCCACCCAGCCGCTGTAGATCGGCGCTTCGGCGCCCAGCAGATGTTCGCGGATGCGCGAGTTGATGCCGTCGGCGCCGATCACGATGTCGGCATGGGCCGAGGTGCCGTCGACGAAGTTCAGCACCACCTCGTCACCGCGATCTTCAATCTTGCTCAGGCATTTGCCGAAGTGCAGGGTGCCGGGCTGCAGCGCGGAGAGCTGCAACGCCTGCAAATCGCCGCGGTGCACCGTCACATAGGCGGCGCCGTACTCCCGGCGGGCGAAGCCGCCCAGTTCGATGCGCGACAGGTAGTCGCCGCTTTCGGCGTCGCGGCTGAACCAAAAATCGGGATGAGACGCCATCTGCTCCAGCCGCTGCTCAATGCCGAGCCGGCGGAAAATCTTCAGGACGTTCGGCCCCATGTGAATGCCGGCGCCGAGGCGCGAGAACGCCGGGCTCTGTTCATACAGATCGACGGTAAAGCCGGCTTTTTGCAGCAGCCCGGCGGCGGCGGCGCCCCCCAGCCCGGCGCCGACGACGGCGATGCGTGGTTGTTTGCTCATCATGTTTCCCCTGTCTGTTGGCTTTTTCAGCGTAGGTCCAACGCATGGCTGGACGATCGATTTATAGTGTATGCACTAGATAACGCAAAGTTGCAAAAGTGTTAAATCAGATCTTGCTCACGCTAATTGACAGCGCTTTACTGTTAAACTCATGTTAATCACAGGATTGACAAGGGATGAAATAGGACTTTCTTATGGTGGATATTCGCAGCTTGCTTTCCTTTGATTTTTTGACTTAGATAAAAATGAGTGTGTTCGCTTTAAATTGTTTGAAAAATCACCGCCGCCTTGCGGGCGTCGGACACCCTTGACGAGACAGGAGACAGGCCATGGCGGTCAATGAAACCCAGTTGGTACAGCTGTTCGAGCAGGTGCTTACGCTGTCGAAGGTCGATGCTTCGCAGAGCGTGGCGATTTTGAAAAGCCATTATTCCGATGCGCGCACGGTGCGCGCCGCGACCGACGCGGCGCTGCGGCTGGGCGCCAGGGTGTATGCCGTCGAGCTGCCGGCGTTCAACCATCCGCGGGCGATGGGCAACGACATGACCGCCTATTGCGGCGATACCGCGCTGACCGGCAACCTGGCGGCGCAGCGTGCGCTGGAAGCCGCCGACCTGATCGTCGATACCATGATGCTGCTGCATTCGCCGGAGCAGGAGCAGATCCTGAAAACCGGCACCCGCATCCTGCTGGCGGTGGAGCCGCCGGAGGTGCTGGCGCGCATGTTGCCTAACGCGGAAGACAAGGCGCGGGTGCTGGCCGCCGCCGCCGTGCTGGAGCATGCGAAGCTGATGCAGGTGACCTCCGCCGCCGGCAGCGATTTCCGCGCGCCGCTCGGGCAATACCCGACGGTGACCGAGTACGGCTATGCCGATGAACCGGGGCGCTGGGATCACTGGCCGAGCGGTTTCCTGTTCACCTGGCCGAATGAGGAGCAGGCGGAAGGGGTGCTGGTGCTGGAGGTCGGCGATATCTTGCTGCCGTTTAAAAGCTACGCGCGCGAACGCATCACGCTGGAGATCGAACAAGGCTTCGTCACCCGCATTCACGGCGGCTTCGAGGCGGAATACCTGCGCGAATACATGAAATACTTCGACGATCCGGAGGTGTACGGCATCTCGCATATCGGCTGGGGCCTGCAGCCGCGCGCCCAGTGGACGGCGATGGGCCTGCACGACAAGAACGACGGCATGTGCATGGACGCGCGCGCGTTCTACGGCAACTTCCTGTTCTCCACCGGGCCGAATACCGAAGTGGGCGGCACGCGCAAAACGCCTTGCCATATGGACATCGCGCTGCGCCGCTGCGACATCCGCCTCGACGGGCAAACGGTGGTGGCGGATGGGGAAGTGGTGGCGCCGGAGGCCTCGCGCGCGCGTCGGGCTTAATCGTTGCTGCCAACGGCGGGGGTTTGTACTATTCTCGTGAATTCCATAGATGGTGAGAGTAACGCAATGACGCCCCCCGAATACCCGTCAGCCGTGAGCGGCCAACCCGAAAATTATCATTTTACCGAGCAAGTCGGGCACCTGTTGCGCAAGGTTTATCAGCGCCACCTGGCGATTTTTCAGCAAAACGTCGGCGATTCGCAGCTGACGGCGGTGCAGTTCATCACCCTGTGCGCGGTGCGCGATATGGGGCCGAGCTCGCTGACCGAGCTGGTGCAGGTGACGGCGGTGGATCAGGCCACCATACGCGGCATCGTCGAGCGGCTAAAGGCGCGCGATCTGATCACGGTGACGCCGGATCCGGTGGATCGGCGCAAGGTGGTGGTCGGCCTGACCGACGCCGGCGCCGTGCTGCTGACGGAAACGGTGCCGCAGGCGGCGAAAATCACAGAGCTGACGTTCGGCACGCTCAACCCGGCCGAACGGATAGCGCTGATATTCCTGCTGAATAAAATGCTGGAAGATCCGCCCACCGGCTGATTCGCCCGCGCAACGTCGGTTGCCTGGTGGTCGGTGGCGAGAGGCCAGCCCATAAGACCATCAAGTGCAGGCGGAGACGCGAACAATGGCGATATCTGAAGTGCAGTCGCCCAGGGAAGGCGCGAAAACCACGCTGACGGAGCATCCGCTGATGCTGTCGGTGAACGGCGAACAGCTTCATGCGCAGGTGATGGCGGATACGCCGCTCTTGCTGGTACTGCGCAACGATCTGGCGCTCAACGGCCCGAAATACGGCTGCGGCCTGGGCGAATGCGGCGCCTGTACCGTGTTGATCGACGGCGTGGCGGCGCGCTCCTGCGTGATCCCGGCGCTCGGCGTGTCCGGCCGGGCGATCGTGACTCTGGAAGGCCTTGGCGATCGCCAGCGCCTGCATCCGGTGCAGCGCGCCTTTATCGAAGAGCAGGCGGCGCAATGCGGCTACTGCCTCAACGGCATGATCATGACCACCAAAGCCCTGTTGGATCGCAATCCCGCCCCGAGCGAGGCGGAGATCCGTCAGGCGCTGTCCGGCAACCTGTGCCGCTGCGGCACCCATCTCGAAATCCTGCGTGCGGTTCAGCGCGCCATCATTCTCTGCCGCGATGAGGGCGCCCACGCTTATGACTGATTCCCGTCCCTCATCGCCGAGCCAGGCCGAATTGCTGCAGCGCGACGGCGTGCTGCTGATCGTCGACAGCGTGCAACCGCCTTCGGGGCCGGTGCCCAAAGGGCAAACGCCGGTGCTGAAGCCCAGGGAGCAAGGGCTGTTTATCGCCCTGTGCGACAGCGGCGAAATCTATGCCTTTAACGGCCATGTCGATCTCGGCACCGGCGTGCGCACCGCGCTCGGCCAGATCGTCGCCGAAGAGCTGTACCTGCGCATGGATCAGGTGCGCATGGTGTTGGGCGATACCGAGCGCGCGCCGAATCAGGGCGCCACCATCGCCAGCGCCACGCTGCAGATCTCCGCCGTGCCGCTGCGCAACGCCGCCGCCGAAGCGCGCCGTTGGCTGTTGCGCCAGGCGGCGCAGCGCTTCGATGCGCCGGTGGAACAGCTGACGCTGGAGGAGGGCGTGATCCGCAGCCCGCAGGGGCAGGCGCTGAGCTACGCCGAGCTGGTGGCCGGCGGTCATGTCGAGCTGTCGATTTCCGGCGACGCGCCGCTCAAACCGCAGGCGGAGTATCGCCTGGTGGGCACCAGCGCCGCGCGCGTCGATATTCCGGCCAAGGCGACCGGCGAAACCACCTATGTACACGATATGCGCCTGCCGAATATGCTGCACGGCCGGGTGGTGCGGCCGCCCTATGCCGGGTATGACAGCGGCGAATTTGTCGGCACCAGCCTGCTGGCGGTGGATGAAACCTCGATCGCGCATATTCCCGGCATCGTCAAACTGGTGGTGATCGGCGATTTCATCGGCATTGTCGCCGAGCGCGAAGAGCAGGCGATCAAGGCGGCGCAGGCACTGCAGGTCAGCTGGAAAGACTGGCGGCGCAATTTGCCGCAGATGACCGACGTGGCGCAGGCGCTGCGCGACAACCCGCACTCGACCCGGGTGGTGCACGATACCGGCGATGTGGACGCGGCGCTGGCGACGGCTGACAGGCGTTTCACCCGCAGCTACCTGTGGCCGTATCAGCTGCATGCCTCGATTGGCCCTTCCTGCGCGCTGGCGGACTACCGGCCGGAGCGCCTGCAGGTCTGGTCGGGCAGCCAGAACCCGCACCTGCTGCGCGCCGATCTGGCCTGGCTGCTGGAATACCCGGAAGCGCAGATCGAGATCGTTCGCATGGAGGCGGCTGGTTGCTATGGCCGCAATTGCGCCGATGACGTCTGCGCCGACGCGGCGCTGCTGTCGCGCGCGGTGGGCAGGCCGGTGCGGGTGCAGCTGACCCGCGAGCAAGAGCATGTGTGGGAACCGAAGGGTACCGCGCAGCTGATGGAGGTGGACGGCGGGCTGGACGCCGCCGGGCATCCGGTCGCCTATGATTTTCGCACCTATTATCCTTCAAACGGCGCGCCGACGCTGGCGCTGCTGCTGACCGGCCGGGTTGAACCGCTGCCGGTGGCCTATGAAATGGGCGACCGCACCTCGGTACCGCCTTACGAATATCCGGCGCTGCGCGTCAGCATCGAGGACATGGCGCCGATCGTGCGCGCCTCCTGGATGCGCGGTGTTTCCGCCTTGCCGAACACCTTCGCCCACGAATCTTATATCGATGAGCTGGCCCACGCCGCCGGCGTCGATCCGCTGGAATATCGGCTGCGCTATATCGATGATGAACGCGCCAGTGAACTGATGCGCAGCACGGCAGAACGCGCCGGCTGGACGCCGCATACCGAACCGATGCAGACCCCGGCGGAAGACGGCGTGCTGCGCGGGCGCGGCTTTGCCTACGCCCGTTACATCCACAGCAAGTTTCCCGGCTTTGGCGCGGCCTGGGCCGCCTGGGTGGCCGACGTGGCGATCGACAAAGCCAGCGGCGAAGTGGCGGTGACGCGTATCGTGGTCGGCCACGACGCGGGCATGATGGTCAACCCGGACGGCGTGCGCCACCAAATTCACGGCAACGTGTTGCAATCGACCAGCCGGGTATTGAAAGAGCGCGTGACCTTTGAGGAATCGACGGTCTCCGCCAAAGAATGGGGAGCTTACCCGATCCTGACCTTCCCGGAGGTGCCGGAAGTGGACGTGGTGATGATGCCGCGCCCTTACGATCCGCCGCTGGGCGCCGGGGAATCGGCGTCGGTGCCCAGCGCGGCGGCCATCGCCAACGCGGTATTCGACGCTACCGGCATTCGTTTTCGCGAGCTGCCGATCACCTCGGACAAACTGCGCGAGGCGCTGAACGGGCCGGACGCCGAGCGGCAGACCGCCCCGCCCAAGAAAAAGAAGCGCGGCAAATGGTGGTTCGGCGGCGCGGCGGGGCTGTTCGGCGCGGTGCTGGGCATCGCCGGCAGCGCCTTGCCGTGGCGGGCGGAGATCGCGCCGGTGGCGACGCCCGGCGCCGGCACCTGGTCGGCGGCCACGCTGGAGCGCGGCCGCCAGTTGGCCGCCGCCGGAGACTGCGCGGTTTGCCATACCGCGTCGGAAGGGGCGACCAACGCCGGCGGGCTGGCGATGGCGACGCCGTTCGGCACGCTCTACAGCACCAACATTACCCCGGACGTGGTAACCGGCATCGGCAACTGGTCGTTTACCGCGTTCGATCGGGCGATGCGCCAGGGCATCGCCCGCGACGGCCGCCATCTGTATCCGGCATTTCCTTACACCGCCTTCAGCAAAATGACCGACGGCGACATGCAGGCGCTGTACGCTTATCTGATGTCGCAACCGGCGGTGCGCCAGAGCAATCCGGCCAATCAGATGCGCTTCCCGTTTAACCTGCGGCCGCTGATGGCCGGATGGAACGCGCTGTTCCTGCGCCAGGGGGAATATCAACCCGATCCGCAACAAAGCGCGCAGTGGAACCGCGGCGCCTATCTGGTCAACGGGCTCGGCCACTGCGCCGCCTGCCATTCGCCGCGCAATCTGCTGGGGGCGGAAAAGGGCGGCGCGGCTTTCCTGGCGGGGGGAATGGTGGACGGGTGGGAAGCGCCGGCGCTGAATCAATTGGCCAATGCGGACAAGCCCTGGACCGAGGAACAGCTGTTTCAGTACTTCCGCAGCGGGCATTCCGCCGAGCACGGCGTGGCGGCCGGGCCGATGGGGCCGGTGGTCAGCGAACTGGCGACGTTGCCGCAGAGCGATCTGCGGGCGATGGCCAACTATGTGATGTCGCTGAGCACCAAGGCGACGCTGAATGTGGAACCGCAGGCGCAGTTGGCGGCCCGCGCCTTGCCGGCGGTAGGGCAACTGGCCGGCGAGCGGTTATTTCAGGGCGCTTGCCAGGCCTGCCACAGCGCCGCCGCCGGCGGGCCGCAGCTGTTCGGCGTCAGTCCCGATCTGGCCAATAACACCAATATCTTCAGCGATCGCCCCGATAACCTGATCAAGGTGATCCTGCAAGGGATCCCCAAACCGGCTACCGCCGAATTGGGCTTTATGCCGGGCTTTAAGGACAGCTTTTCCGATCGGCAGGTGACGGCGCTGGTGAATTATCTGCGTCAACGCTATGCCGGCGACAAACCGGCCTGGCGCGACGTGGAGGCGCAGGTGGCGCGGCTGCGCGCGGAGCCGGGGAATCATTAACATTGTAAATTGTTACATTGGGTTATTGACTGGCGGCGCTCATTTGGTGATTAATGTTAGCCTGATTTTTACCTTACCTATAAAAAACAGGAAGTTAACATGGCATTAACCACGCATAAAATGGAAAGCGGCCTGGCCGTAACAGTTCGTTTACCTGAGAATCAGGCCAAGGTTCCGGCGATTATTCTGTGTCACGGCTTCTGCGGCATTCAGGAGCTGTTGCTGCCGGCCTTTGCCGAGGCCTTCGTCAACGCCGGTTTTGCGGCGGTGACGTTTGACTATCGCGGCTTCGGCGCCAGCGAGGGTGAACGCGGGCGGCTGGTGCCGGCGCTGCAGATTGAGGACATTCTGGCGGTGAGCCGTTGGGTGCAAACGCAGCCGCAGATCGACAGTGAGCGCATCGGCCTGTGGGGCACATCGTTTGGCGGTTGCCACGTGTTCGGCGCTGCCGCGGCCGATCCGGCCATCAAGTGCATCGTTAGCCAGCTGGCCTTCGCCGACGGGGAAACCATCGTGACGGGGAAAATGGCCGCCGACGAAAAACAGGCGTTCATCGCCACGCTGGACAAAATGGCGGAGAAGAAACAGGCCACCGGCAAAGAGATGTTTGTCGCCGTCACCCGGGTGTTGAGCGATGACGAGTCGAAAGCGTTCTTCGAGGAGAACAAGGCGCGCTACCCGGCGATGGACATCAAGATCCCGTTCCTGACCGTGCGCGAAACGCTGCGCTATCAGCCGCGCGACAATGCGGCGCGCGTCACATGCCCGGTGCTGGTGGTGGTGGCGGGCAACGATACCGTCAACCCGCCGGAGCAGGGCATCGCGCTGTATGAGGCGGTAGGCAGCGCGAAAAAGGCGCTGCACGTCGAGCAGAATGCGAAGCACTACGACATGTACACCGGCCCGCATTTCGCCGGCATCATCGGCCGTCAGATCGCCTGGTTCAACGAGCACCTGTAATACCGTCCTCCTCCTGGCGCAGAAATGCCACCAGCCGCTGCGCCGGCAATGGCAGCTGCGCCCGTTCGCGCACCACGATCGACAGACGGCGGATCGCCCAGTCGTCCGTCAGCGGCAGGGCGTTGCGCAGGATCTCGGGCAGCCGCCGGGCGCTCTCTTCCGGCACCACCGCCAGCCCGGCGCCGCGCAGCACCATGCGGCAGATGGCGTCGAAATTGGCGGCGCGCGCCCGCAGCCGCATCGGGCCGCCGCTGCGTATCGCCAACTGCTCCAAATGCTGTTGCAGCGCGCTCTGTTCCGGCAGGCCGATAAAGTCGAAAGGCAGGGCGTCCGCAAAGCTGAGCTGGCGGCGGCCGCTGAGCGCATGCCCCGGCGGCAGCGCCAGCACCAGACGATCCTGCCGGAAGGGGTAGCTTGCCAGCCCGCGCAGATCGGCATGATCCGCCACGATGCCGATATCCGCCGCCCGTTCGGCGATCGCCTGCGCGATGGCTGGGCTGGGCAGCTCCTCCAGCGCGATGTCGGTGTACGGGTGCAGCACCAGAAAATCGGCCAGCAGTTCCGGCAGAAAAGCGTCGGCGGCGACGGTATTGGCGACGATGCGCAGCTGGCTGCGCTGGCCCGGTGCGAACTCGGCCATGTCGCCGCGCAGCCGGTCGCGCTGCTGCAGCAGCACGCGCGCGTGTTGCAACAGGCGTTCACCGGCGGGCGTCGCCTGGACGCCGCGCGGATTGCGCGTCAGCAGCGCCACGCCAGCCTGTTGCTCCAGCCCGCGCATGCGTGCGCTGGCGGCGGCCAGCGACAGCCCGACGCGCTCGGCGCCGGCGGTGATGCTGCCGGTCTCGAGCACCGCCGCCAACAGCCGCAGATCGATAAAGTCAAAATGCATGCATTCTTCCTCTGTCTTTGCCGCAGGCAGGCTCTGCCATTGCCGCATTGTGCCGCGGCGCGGCGCCGGCCACAATCGGGCCGTTGATTCGCCATAAGGATAGACGCATGTCGCTGACGTTACTCGAAATTGTCGCCCTGACGGGCATTTTTACGCTGGCCGGCACGGTCAAAGGGGCGATCGGTTTGGGATTACCGACGGTGTCGATGGGGCTGCTCAGCCTGATGATGCCGCCGGGGCAGGCCGCCGCGCTGCTGCTGTTGCCCTCATTGATCACCAACCTGTGGCAACTGCTGTGCGGGCCGCGGTTGGGGGCGCTGTGCCGTCGGCTCTGGCCGATGATGCTGTGCGTCACGCTGGGCACCTTGCTGAGCGCCGGCACGCTCACCGCCATCGACGGCCGCCTGGCGCCGCTGGCGCTGGGCATTTGCCTGACCGGCTATGCGCTGTTGGGTTTTACCCGTTTCGACTGGCGCGTTTCCGCTGCGGCGGAGCCTTGGCTGGGGCCGCTGTGCGGCCTGTTGACCGGCGTGCTGACCGGCGCCACCGGCGTGTTCGTCATACCGGCGGTGCCCTATCTGAACGCATTGGGCCTGGCGCGTGACGATCTGGTGCAGGCGCTGGGGCTGTCGTTCACCGTCTCGACGCTGGCGCTGGCCGCCGGATTAGCCTGGCATCAGGCGCTGCCCGGCGCGCTGCTCGGCGTTTCGCTGTTGGCGCTGCTGCCGGCGTTGGCCGGCATGTGGCTGGGCGGGATCGCGCGTCGTCACAGCAGCCCGCTGATTTTTCGTCGCCTTTTCTTTATTGGCTTATTCATCTTGGGCGTTGAGATTATTTGGCGTTCAATTAATTGAATCGATAGCATCTACGTGTAATCAGGTTCGGTATATTATTCTGGGTTTTATTCTAATATGATGGTTTTCGATATTTAAAATACACTTTGCTTATTGGTTTGTTTATGAAATACAGAGTAGTTATGGATTGTTATTAGTGTATTTTACTTTTGCAACTACAACCCGTTTTAAACAGGGTAACCCCAGTGAATCCATAGGAGAATATTGATGAAGGAAATTTTAAGCAGCCAACTCGATGCGGTGTCGGGTGGATGGCAGGATCGAGATGGGAGTGGAAAAAGATCGTCTGATAACGGAGGCTCCGGTTCTTCAAGTCGCGGCGGAAATAACGGCGGTGACCGCGGGCTTCAGTCATTCCTGTCAAAAAATAGCCCGTATGGCAGTGGTTCCGGCGCCAGTGGTTTCTGGGGGAATGGCGGTTCTGCAAGAAATGGGTATGGCGGCAATGGCACTGGGCCGAGAGAAGCCAGAGAATTCGGAACCAAACGCTAATTAACTGATGCAATCCCAGCACAGAAGTAAAATTCTGTGCTTTTATGGGGTATATGATGAATAGATATGTTGTTTTTATAAAGAGTGATGAATCAAGAGTGCTAAGGAAGGACGTGGTTACACGCGAAATCATTAAGGATATGAAGCTGAAGGGCTTCAGAAAGCATCATGTCGAAGTAGAGGCTGATAACGAAAGCGATGCCATTAACAAATTAAATAAGAACAGCAATGACTATTTGGATTCATTGAAAAATTTTTCCGGTGATTTATTGCTCTGTTCTATTTGTGTTATTGTGATGGCGATCGTCTATTTTTTTTAGCTAAGCCATAATCCAGCATTGAATCATTCAAGTTTTCCATACTATAGTTTTCGTGGTGATTTAAATGAGCCATCAGGCATTGGGTATTGATTTATCAAAGGTAGAAAGGTCATCCGTTCCAAATATCCTGCATTTTGTATGGATTGGTGACTTAAATGAAGTAAATACGCATTATATCGACATATGGAAAAAAACAAACAAAGATAAGCAGATATTCTTTTGGTATGACCAAGACTCTTCACTGTGCCATTTGCTAAACAATGCCATACGCGATTTCGTCAGCGTCAAAAAAATTAAAAATAAAGTTAAGGCTGAATTAAAAATAAAAAATCAAGCCTTCAAATATATATATCCAAAAATAAAGGCAGGTTTTTCTTTTGATGAGCTCGTTATTGAATTCTTAACCAAGCATAAAATCCCTTATCAGAGACCGCCAAAAGCGATTGAAGACGCATGGTTTGGCAACAGAGGTTTTATAAAAAAGTCTATAACGGAGCTTTTTTGCAATGATTTCGATGATTTTATGAGGTATTATCACTATGAGATTATACTAAGGCATAACATTGCCAGTGCAAGTGACATTGTCAGGCTTTTAATTATCTATCAGTATGGCGGTACTTATATAGATGTTGATACGCTCCCATACATTGACAATATATATCATAAATTAAATGAATATATAAGAAAAGAGGGCATTGTCGAGAGTGACTCGTTTCTATTGTTTAAAACCGTATGTTTTTTAAAAAAGATAAATTCAGAAGGGGGGCTGCCTGAAGCCGTGATCGGCTGCGATGAAAATGAGTTAGGGCTAGATGCTGTTGGATTTGAAGAAATAAAAAGGCTTATCGAACTGGACCTCACTGATTTTTCTCTGGATATGATATTGCCATTGGGGGAGACATACGTTCATAAAAATTTATTGGCGCTAGGATCACTCAGAAGATTTAAAGGTGTTTATTTTAATAACTTCATATCCTCTCACCAAAAATCCAAGGCGGTAAGGATCATTCTTAGAGTAATGAAAAAAAGATACCGCTTTTTAGAAAGAAACAATTGCATATTTGACTGTTATATTGATGATGGGTCAAGGTGTTATCTGACCAGGATATTACCATGGAGGAGCGAGTTAACAACAAGGAACTATTGCGTTACCTCGGTCTTAACGGGGCCGGGTTTAATTGTTGAGGTTTTATTGGGGTTGGCTTATAAGGCCTTTAATATTGGGTGTCTGATAGAGCCCTCCAGCATTGCGGAATATATGCAAAATCCTGATTTTGGAATTGCATTGTTTCAACACACCATAGATACCCCTGATGGCGCCTATTCCACGTGGCGCAAATAAAAAGGGATGGTTTGTAATGCAGATTAACTGACGTTCCGCTTGTTTGATTACCAATGCAATAGCCTGTGAATTTGAATATTAGCTTTCAATAAGGGACGCTGATCATGTTTCGCCAGGAAGCGATCGATAATCAGAAAATGAAATGGCGTGGTCGGGCCATCCTGCTACCCGGTATTCCCTTTTGGCTCACGGCAGGGCTCTGCCTGTTTTTTCTCATTGCTTTTCTCACCTTCGCAATCGCCGGCACCTATACCCGGCGGGTCAACGTGACCGGCGAAATCAGCACCTATCCCCGGGCCGCCAACGTCTATTCCGCCGTCCAGGGGGTGGTGGTCAAACAATTCGTCACTGAAGGGCAGGTGATCGCCGCCGGCGCGCCCATTTACCAGATTGACGTCAGCAAAAGCACCCGCAGCGGTGTAGTCAGCGATAACCAGCAGCGGGATATCGACGGCCAGCTGGCGCGCATTGCGCAAATCATCAGCCGGCTGGAAAGCAGCAAGCAGGCCACGCTTACCATGCTGGAACAGCAGAAGGCGCAGTATACCGCCGCGTTCACCCGTTCAACCGACATCCTCAAACGCGCCCAGGAAGGGATACGCATCATGAAGGAAAATATGGAGAATTACCGGCACTATCAAACCAAGGGATTGATCACTAAGGATCAGCTCACCAACCAGGTGGCGCTGTATTACCAGCAGCAGAACAACCTGCTGGGCCTGTCCGGCCAGAACGAACAGAATGCGCTGCAGATCACCGCGCTGGAAAGCCAGATCCATATCCAGGCCGCCAACTTCGACAACCAGATTTACCAGATGGAGCTGCAGCGCCACGAGCTGCAGAAGGAGCGGCTCAACATTGATGCCGGCGGGGCGATCATCGTTCGCGCGCTGGCCGACGGCCGCATCGATTCGCTGAGCGTCACGGTTGGCCAGATGGTCAACGTCGGTGACAGTCTGCTGCAAGTGATCCCTCACAATATCGCTCACTACGCCCTGGTGCTATGGGTGCCCAACGACGCCATCCCCTACATCGCCGCCGGTGACAAAGTCAATGTGCGTTATGACGCCTTTCCGGCGGAGAAA
Organism: Serratia sarumanii; assembly: GCF_029962605.1. NCBI lineage: Bacteria > Pseudomonadati > Pseudomonadota > Gammaproteobacteria > Enterobacterales > Yersiniaceae > Serratia > Serratia sarumanii. Next base: position 2,344,469 of record NZ_CP124750.1, read on the forward strand.
TTCGGCCAGTTTGCCGCTACGGTATCCGTCATCTCCAAAGCCCCGGCCTCACCGCAGGAAATGCTGACCTACCAGGGAGCGCCCAAAGCGGCGCTGACCGCCGCCGTGCCGTACTACAAGACGATCGTCATTCCGGAAAAACAGGTCATTGCCTATGACGGTAAACGTCTGAGCCTGGAAAACGGCATGAAAGCGCAAAGCACCCTGTTTTTGGAAAAAAGGCAGATTTATCAGTGGATGTTGTCACCGTTCTACGACATGAAACACAGCGCGACGGGGCCGATCAATGAGTAAGCCCACGTTCAAACAGCGGATCAGCCAGCTGGATCTGCGGCTGCGCCACCGGGTTCCGATGGTGCACCAGACCGAGTCGTCAGAATGCGGGCTGGCCTGCCTGGCGATGATCTGCGGTTACTATGGTAAAAACGTCGACCTGATCGCGCTGCGTCGGCAGTTCAGCCTGTCGACCCGCGGCGCCACGCTGGCCGGGTTAACCGGTATAGCCGAACAGCTGGGCCTGGCCACTCGCCCTCTATCACTTGATATTGACGAGCTCAGCGCGCTGAAACTCCCCTGTATTTTGCACTGGGAGTTCAACCATTTCGTGGTGCTGGTCAGTATCAAGGGGCACCGCGCGGTGCTGCATGATCCGGCGCGCGGGCGCCGGGCCGTCAGCCTGACGGAACTGTCGCACAGTTTTACCGGCGTGGCGCTGGAGGCCTGGCCCGGCAGCGCCTTCACCGCCGACAGCGTCCGCCACCGCATTCACCTGCGCACGCTGATTGGCAGCGTACACGGTCTTAAGGGGGCCCTCGGCAAAATCTTTTGCCTGTCTCTGGTGTTCGAAACCATCAACCTGGTGATGCCCATCGGCACGCAGCTGGTGATGGATCATGCTATTCCCGCCGGCGATCGCGGGTTACTGACGCTCATCTGCGTTGGTCTGATGCTGTTCATCCTGCTGCGGGCAGCTGTCGGCATGGTGCGCGCCTGGTCCGGGCTGGTCATGTCGACGCTCATCAACGTGCAGTGGCAATCCGGGTTGTTTACCTACCTGTTGCGCCTGCCGCTGGGCTACTTTGAACGACGCAAGCTGGGTGACATTCAGTCGCGTTTCGGCTCGCTGGATACGCTGCGCAGCACCTTCACCACGAGCATTGTCGGGGCCATCATGGACGGCATCATGGTGATCGGCGTGCTGGTGATGATGGTGCTGTATGGCGGCTGGTTGACCTGGGTGGTGATTGCGTTCACCGCGCTCTACGTGCTGATGCGGCTGCTGACCTACGGCTATTATCGCCAGCTGTCCGAAGAAGCGCTGGTCAGGGAGGCCCGCGCCGGCTCGTATTTTATGGAGACGCTGTACGGTATCGCCACCGTCAAGATGCAGGGCATGGCGGAACGTCGCATTGCCCATTGGCTCAACCTTGAAATCGACACCATCAATACCGGTATCCGGGTCACCCGCATGGACATGCTGTTTGGCGGGATCAACACCTTCATTGCCGCCTGCGATCAGGTCGTTATTCTTTGGCTGGGAGCCAGCCTGGTGATCGATAACCAGATGACACTCGGCATGTTTGTGGCGTTCGGCGCCTTTCGCGGGCAGTTTTCCGACCGCATCGGGTCGCTGACGGAATTTCTGTTGCAGCTGCGTATGATGAGCCTGCATAACGAGCGCATCGCCGATATCGCCTTGCACCCACGAGAAAACCGTAAACCGGACCTTCCTTACGCGGCGGGCCTGCAACCTTTGGGATTGTCGACCCATGCCCTGAGCTATCGTTACGACAGCCAGTCACCGGCGGTCTTCGATGCCTTGGACATCAGTGTTGCGCCGGGCGAGAGCGTGGCCATCGTGGGCCCGTCGGGCGCCGGCAAGACCACGCTGATGAAGGTGCTGTGCGGGTTGTTTCCCCCGGACTCAGGGCGGGTTGAGGTGAACGGCGTCGATATCCGGCAGCTTGGCATCAACAACTACCACAAGATGATCGCCTGTGTGATGCAGGACGACAAACTGTTCTCCGGCTCGATCCGGGAAAATATCTGCGGGTTCGCGGACGAGGTGGACGACGCCTGGATGGAAGCCTGTGCCCGTGCCAGCTATCTGCACGACGTGCTCATGCGTATGCCGATGGGATATGAAACTCCGATCGGCGAGCTGGGGGAAGGATTGTCCGGCGGGCAGAAGCAACGCCTGTTCATTGCCCGGGCGATTTACAAGAAGCCGGCGATTTTGTTCCTGGATGAGGCCACCAGTGCGCTGGATAAGGAGAGCGAAGCTGTGGTGAATCAGGCCATCAAGAGACTCAATATCACGAAGGTGATCATTGCCCACCGTGAAACGACCATTGCGTCGGCAGATCGGGTCATCCATTTTGGATAAGGGGGGATATCACCCGCGGCACCGGCCGTTAACCCTGTTTTGCCCCCTAAAAACCCAATATGCTCAGGCCTGCGGGCCGCCCAAAATGGTCCCCCACATGCCGGCGAGTTGGTCCGAACGGCGATGGGGCAAGGCTATTTTTTCTGCCCGCTCCGGTTTTCAATTTACTGGGCGCTTACATTGCGCGATATTCTGGTTTTCTGATGGGCTAAGGCGGATGAGGGAACCATGACGGACAGCCAGGCGTTTGAACAACAAAGCCTCGACAATCTGCTGAGCTATTGGCGGCGCCATCGCCGCCTGCCGGGCGCGCGCTATCCGGCCGGCCCGACCGACACCCTGTGCGACGTGCCGGGCGTCAGCGTCGGGCATCACACCTTGGCCGACGGCGAATGCCAGACCGGCGTTACCGCCATCGTGCCGCCGGGCGATCTGTTCAACCAGCCGTTGCCGTGCGGCAGCGCGGTGCTCAACGGCTTCGCCAAACCGCTGGGGCTGGTGCAGCTGAACGAGCTGGGGGTGCTGCAAACGCCGATCCTGCTGAGCAACACTTTCGCCGTCGGCACGCTGTTCAATGCCATGGTGCGGCGCAGCTGTCTGCGCTACCCGCAGATCGGCCGCGGCAGCGCCACCATCAACCCGCTGGTGCTGGAGTGCAACGACGGCTACCTCAACGATATTCAGGCGATGGCGGTGCGTGAGGAGCACGTCTTCAGCGCGCTGGATAACCATTCCACCCGCTTTGCGCGCGGCAGCGTCGGCGCCGGGCGCGGCATGAGCAGCTTCGGCCTGAAAGGCGGCATCGGCACCGCCTCGCGCTATTGCCCGGGGCTTGGCACCACGCTCGGCGTGCTGGTGCTGGCCAACTTCGGCACCCTCGACTCGTTGACGCTGAGCGGCGTGCGCGTTGGCCAGGCGCTGGGCAGGCTGCTGGCGGATCCGCCGCCGCAGGTGGACGCCGGTTCGGTCATTATCATCATCGCCTGCGATCGGGCGCTGGACAGCCGCCAGTTGAACCGCATCGCCCGCCGAGCGGGCGCGGGCCTGGGGCGAGTGGGCAGCCATTGGGGGCACGGCTCCGGCGATATCGCGCTGGCGTTTTCCACCCGGTTGCTGGGGGCGACGCTGCCGGACGAACGGCTGGAGCCGCTGTTTGCGGCGGCGGCGGACGCCACCGAATACGCGGTGTTGGATGCGTTGCTGAGCGCCGAGGGCGTCAGCGGTTTCCAGCGGCACGATCGCATGGCGCTGGGGCCGCTGCTCGATCGGCTGGCGGAAAATTAAATAACGGGAGCGTGACGTGAAAGTCTTTATCTCTGCGGATATCGAAGGTATCGCCGGCGTAATGCGGCCGGAGCAATGCAACCCGGCCCATGCCGACTATGCGGCGGCGCGCGAGCTGATGGAGCAGGAGGTCAACGCGGCCATCGACGGCGCTTTCGCCGGCGGGGCCACCGCGGTGACGGTGGCCGACAGCCACGCCATGATGCAGAATCTGCGCGCCGATCGCCTCGATGGGCGCGCGCGCCTGGTGCAGGGTAAACCGCGTGGGCTGTCGATGGTGGAAGGGCTGCAACACCAACGTTACGACGGCCTGATGTTCATCGGCTACCACAGCGCCGCCGGCGAGCATGGCGTGCTGGCGCATACCATCAACGGCCGGGCCTTTTACCGCGTCAGCCTGAACGGCGAAGCGGTGGGCGAAAGCGATCTGTACGCGGCGGCGGCGGCCGAGTTGAACGTGCCGCTGTGGCTGGTGAGCGGCGACGACGAGCTGCAACGCTGGGTAGCGGAACGTTACCCGCACGTCGGCTATGCCTGCGTCAAGCGTGCGATCTCGCAAACCGCCGCCGAATCGCTCAGCCCGCAGCGGGCGCGCGCCGAGATCCGCGAACGGGCAATGCAGCAGGTGCGCCAGGGCGGGAAGCTGCCGGTGGAGCGCCGCTTCATGCCGCCTTACCGGCTGACGCTGATGGCGGCCAAACCGGTATTGGCGGATCTGTTCAGCCTGGTGCCCGGCGTGGAGCGCCAGGACGCGCTCACCGTGGCCTTCGACAGCGACAACATGGCGGCGCCAATCCGCCTGCTCAGCGTCTTTTCGTATCTGGCGACGACGCAGAATTGATGCACGATGTGCGGGCTACCCGCCCGCAGCGCACGATTCCTCAACGAAAAAATCCCTTATCAAGATTAGGCCTGCTGGATAATAGGCTACGCTAATTATTGCTCTGTTGCGCTATGTCACCCGACGGGCGCAACAACCCATTCCCATAACAAGATTTGTTTCGCCGAAGGCAGTGACGCCTTCGGCTTTTTTGGAGTCATGAGCAATGAGCATATCCCAAGTTCCGCTTTCGCGGCGGCGGTTTATCGTCGGTGCCGGGGCGTTGGTGATCGGCGCCTATCTGCCGTCCACCGGCGCGCTGGCGCGGTCGAATGCCCCGGCCGCCTCCGGCGCGGCGGCGTTTGACGCCAACGCCTTCGTTCAGATCGGCGCCGACGGCGTCGTCACCGTCATCAGTAAACACACCGAAGTGGGCCAGGGGGTCTATACCGGCATGGCGACGCTGGTTGCCGAAGAGCTCGATGCCGACTGGGCGCAGGTGCGGGTCGTCGCCGCGCCGGTGGACACCAATATCTACAAAAACCTGGCCTTCGGATTCCAGGGCACCGGCGGTTCCAGCTCGGTGGCCAATGCCTATGAGCAAATGCGCCGCATGGGCGCCATGGCGCGTGCGCTGCTGGTGCAGGCCGCCGCGCAGAGCTGGAAAACCTCGGCGCAGGAAATTACCGTGCAGGCGGGCAAGATTCGCCATGCCGCCAGCGGACGCGAAGCGGGCTTCGGCGAATTCGCCGCGCTGGCCGCCACGCTGCCGCCGCCCGATCCCGCCAGCCTGACGCTGAAGGAACCGGCTAATTTCACCCTGATCGGCAAAACGCGCGGCCTGCATCGCGTCGATTCGCTGGCGAAAACCAACGGCAGCGCGCAGTTCTCGCAGGATATCCATGAGCCGGACATGCTGACCGTCACCATCAAGAAACCGCCGCGTTTCGGCGGCAAGGTGGCGGCCTTCGACGCCGAACGGGCGCTGGCGGTGCCGGGGGTGGTAGCGGTGAAGCAAATCGCCACCGGCGTGGCGGTTTACGCCAAAAATACCTGGGCGGCGATCCAGGGGCGGGAGCGGCTGAAGGTGACGTGGGACGATGCGCAGGCCGAACGGCGCAACACCGAGGAGATCTACGCCGAATTCCGCCAGGTGGCGCAGAAAACCGGCGTGGTGGCGAAGAGCCACGGCAAGCCGGACGAGGTGTTCGACAAGGCCGACAAGGTGATCGAGGCCGAATACACCTTCCCGTACGTCGCCCACGCGCCGATGGAGCCGCTGGACGGCTATCTGTTCTGGGACGGCGAGAGCGTCAAGGCGCGCTACGGTTGCCAAATTCAAACGCTCGATCACAAGCAGCTGTGCGATCTGTTCGAGTTGCCGCCGGACAAGGTGCAGATTGAAACCATTCTGGCGGGCGGCAGCTTCGGCCGGCGCATCGATTTAGGCAACCCGACGCTGGGGCCGGATCTGGCGGCCGACATGGCGGCGGCGGCCAAGGGCATCGGCCCCGGCCACGGTGTGAAGGTGGTATGGACGCGCGAGGACGACATCCGCAACGGCTGGTATCGCCCGATGATCCTGCACCGCCTGCGCGGCGCCATCCGCGGCGGCAAGGTGGTGGGCTGGACCGATACCGTGGTCGGCCACTCCTGGACGCGGCACAGCGCGATGGATGCGCTGGTGGTCAACGGCCTCGATCAGATGATGGTCGAGGGCGCCAGCGAGGTGTCATACAGCTTTGAAGCCTTCCGCTGCGATGCGCACATCGTGCCGGGCAAGGTGCCGACCACCTCGCTGCGGTCGGTCGCCAGCACCCACACCGGCCACGCGGTGGAGAGCTTTATCGATCAACTGCTGCAGGAAACCGGCCAGGATCCGATCGAAGGGCGGCTGGCGCTGATGGGCGACGCGCCGCGCGCGGCGGGCGCGCTGCGGGCGGTAGCGAAAGCCGCTGACTGGCAGGGCGCCAAGGTGGTGGACGGGCGCGCGCGCGGCGTGGGCGTCGCCAAGGCGTTCGATACCTATGTGGCGCAGGTGGCCGAGGTGTCGATCGGCGAAGGCGGCATCCCGAAAGTGCACAAGGTGTGGTGCGCGGTGGACTGCGGCGTGGCGGTGAACCCCGATGTGATCCGCGCGCAGATCGAGGGCGGCATCGGCTACGGCCTCAGCATGGCGCTGTACGGCAATATCACGCTGAAAGACGGCGTGGTCGAACAGTCCAACTTCAATAACTTCCGCCCGCTGCGCATCGATGAGATGCCGGAGATCGAAGTGATCATCGTGCCCTCGAGCGAGAAACCGACCGGCGTGGGCGAGCTGGGGGTGCCGACCATCGCCCCGGCGGTCGGCAATGCGCTGGCGCTGCTCGGGCGGCCGCGCACCTCGCTGAGCCTGCCGCTGCATAATCCCACCGCGAACCCGGCGTCTGACAAGGAGAGAACCTGATGATTCAATTAACCGTAAACGAGCAGCCGCTGACCTTCGAGGGCGATCCGCACATGCCGCTGCTGTGGTTCTTGCGTGACGAAGCCGGCCTGACCGGCACCAAGTTCGGCTGCGGCATCGCCATGTGCGGCGCCTGCACCGTGCATCTGGACGGGGTGCCGGTGCGGTCGTGCATGACGCCGATTTCGGCCGCCGTCGGCAAAAAAATCACCACCATCGAAGCCGTGGGCGCCACGCCGGAAGGCAAGGCGGTGCAGGAGGCCTGGCTTGATCTGGACGTGGTGCAGTGCGGCTACTGCCAGTCCGGCCAGATCATGAGCGCCAGCGCGCTGCTGGCGCAAAGTAAAAATCCGAGCGATGCGGACATCGACGCGGCGATGGGCGGCAACGTCTGCCGCTGCGCCACCTATGTGCGCATTCGCGCCGCCATCCACCAGGCCGCCAAGGCGTTGGGTTAGGGAGAGATGCGATGAGCAACGCCTTGAAAGGGCTGTTATGGCTGATTATCGTCGTGGTGGTGTTGGCGGGAGGATACGCGCTGTACACGCTGCTGCGGCCCACCGGCGCGGAGCCTGCGGCGCCGATCGCCGGAGCGCCGGCCGGCATCACCGATAAACTGGCGCGCGGCGAGTACCTGGCACGCGCCGCCGACTGTGTGGCGTGCCACACCGCGCCGGGCGGCACGCCTTATGCGGGTGGCTTCGCCTTCAAGCTGCCGTTCGGCACCATTTACGGCACCAACATCACCGCCGACAAGGAGACCGGCATCGGCAACTGGAGCGACGATCAGTTCGTGCGCGCGGTGCGTGAGGGCATCGGCCCGCAGGGCAACCTGTATCCGGCGATGCCGTACACCTCCTACACCGGGCTGAGCCGCGACGACGTGCTGGCGATAAAAGCCTATCTGTTCAGCCTGCCGCCGGTGAAGCAGGCCAACCCGCAAAACGATCTGTCGTTCCCGTTCAATCAGCGTTGGGGCATGAAATTCTGGAACCTGGTGTTCTTCCATGAGCAACGCTTTACGCCGGATCTCAACAAGGACGAGCAGTGGAACCGCGGCGCCTATCTGGCGACCGCGCTGGGCCACTGCGGCGAGTGCCACACACCGCGCAATCTGGGGTTCGGCCTCAACCAGAGCAAGCACCTGAGCGGTGAAGTGGTGCAGGGCTGGTTCGCCGCCAACATCACGCCGGACAAACAGACCGGCATCGGCGGCTGGAGCGACCAACAGCTGTCGCAATATCTGGCCACCGGCCATGCGCCGGGGCGCAGCAGCGCCGCCGGCCCGATGGCGGAAGCGGTGGAAAACAGCCTGCAGTTCCTGACGCCGGAAGATAATCTGGCGCTGGTGAAATACCTGCGCGATATCGAACCGATCGCCGGCGACGCCGCTGCGGCGGTGAATCTGCAGCCGAAGGGCGCGGGGGCTTCCACCCCGATCCTGCCGGGCGGGCAAGAGCAGTCGCTCGGGCGGCGGGTGTTCGCCAACGACTGCAGCGGCTGCCACCAGTGGAACGGGCCGGGCCGCCAGAGTGAGTACGCCTCGCTGGTGGGCAGCACGGCGGTGAACGATCCGCAGGGGCGCAGCGTGGTGCAGGCCATCCTGAAGGGGACGAGCATCAGCATCGGCGATCGGCATGAAATGATGCCGGCGTTCGGCAGCGCCTATTCCGACGAGGAAGTGGCGGCGGTCGCCAACTTCGTGGTCGGCCATTTCGGCGATAAGCAGGGCAAAGTCACCGCCAAACAGGTGGCGGAGCAGCGCAAGCAGTAGCGCATCGCGGCCGCCACGGTGGCGTGCAGGGTAAAGGCGGCGATATCGGTGATGTCGCCGCTTTTTTTATAAAACAGGACAGAGCAGTTTATTCCTTCTGCATAGAAGGATCGACGTCATACGCGAAGGCGCAATTTCATTCTATCTCTCCCTCTCGCTTTCTGTTTTTCTCATCATGAACGTTGTGCGCATTTATGCACGTGCGATTGCGATAAAGACAATAACCGAACGCAAAGAGGCGGGTATGACAGGGAATATGATTGATTTGGTTTCATACACTTTTGCAACTGCCTTCACGCCTGGCCCCAACAATATCGTTGCGTTGGCATCGGTCATGGCGCTCGGCCTTAGGCGCAGTGTCCCCTTTTTATTGGGAATAGGCGCCGGAATGGGCGTGACCATGTTGGTCACGGGTACATTGACCTCTTGGATCTTGCTCACCTTTCCGGCGGCTGTCGTTTATTTAAGAGGGCTGGGTTTTATTTATCTGGTCTGGCTTGCGTATAAAATTGCCACCAGCCGCCGTTTTGACGAGGAACAACGTGAAGGCGGTTATGGTTTCCTCAGCGGTTTTGTTCTTCAGGTTATCAATGCAAAAATCATACTGTTCACCATAACGGCCATTTCCGCTTTTATCATTCCGGTCGGTAGCGGCCTGTTGTTCATTTTAGGGGCATGCCTGGTCACTGCATTGATAGCGTGTTTGGGCACGCTGACCTGGGCGGTCGCAGGGGCGTTTCTCAAAAAAGCTTATCTGAGGCACTTTAGAGCGGTAAATATCACCATGGCCGCCGTACTGATCTATTTCGCCTGCAAAATGATTATTTAAGCCGCTTGGGGCCTGTAGGTGAGCCGCGGTTAATCGCCCTGGCTTAATTGATTGAAAAGATAGTCAAAGACTACGCGCACGCGCGCCGGGCAGGCATGCTGATGCGTATGATAGAGGTTGACCGGCCAGGGCGGCGGAGCGTCGCCCGGCAGAACGGCCACCAGCTCACCCGCGGCGAGGTGTTTTTCAACCAAATACCCGGCCAGTTGGCCAAAGCCTAAACCGGCGAGCACCGCTTTACGCTCTATATCGGGCGTATCGGTGACGAAGGCGGCGGACTTCGGGTAGAAATAACGTTTTTGGCTAAACTCCCAGGGCCAGTAGCGCCCGGTTTTGCGGTTCACCAGCGCGACAATCGGCAGATGGGCAAGCTGGTCTACCTGCTCCGGCGGCGGCAGGCGATCAAGCAACGCCGGCGAAGCAACCAGATGGAAAGGCATGGTTCTGGGTTGGCGAACGATGCAGGTTTGGTCGTGCAGAAAACCGATGCGAATGCCGATATCAATTCTTTCTTCGACGAGATCGCTGTGGATATTCGACAGGTGGAACTCGATCGTGATCGCGGGATACTGGCGCGCGAATTCCGCCAGTATCGGCATGACGACCTCGCTGCCATAGGTATGCGGCGCCGTAATGCGCACCACGCCGCCGAGATCTTCCGCCGCTTTCCCCTGCGGCTGAAACAGCCTGTTCAACTGATCCATCGCCGCTTTAGCCTGCTCAAGAAAGCCGAGGCCGAAATCCGTGATTCTCACGCTGCGGGTATTGCGGTGGAACAGCTGCTCACCGAGCACCGACTCGAGCTCTTTGATGGCTCGGGTGACTTTTTGCGGGGAAATGCCGAGCCTGGTCGCCGTGTGTTTAAAGTTCATCTCCTCGGCGGCGGCGCAGAAAATGCGCAAGGCTTCTTGTCTGTTTTGCACGTTGACCTCTTTGTTCCAAAAGATGGAATTCTCAAAGCATAACACTTCCATTTACCGGGCGAAAACGGTGGGTAAAGTATTCGCACTGACCCTAACAAAAGGAACGAGAGATGAACCGTATTTCAGGCAAAGTGGTGGTGATTACCGGCGCCAGCAGCGGGCTGGGCGAGGCGACCGCAATACATCTGGCCGCGCAGGGGGCAACGATGGTGGTGGCGGCGCGCAGGAAAGATCGTCTTGACGCACTGGTTCGGAAAATCGTTGGCGACGGCGGCACCGCGTTGGCGCTGCAGGCGGATGTGACGAAGCGTCAGGAGGTCGAAGCGATGATCGCCCAGGCCGTCAGGCAGTTTGGCAAGATTGATGTCTTGGTCAACAACGCGGGGCTGATGGCGATCGCACCGCTGAGTGCCGTGAAGGTCGATGAATGGGAACGGATGATCGATATCAATGTGAAAGGCGTACTGTACGGCATCGCGGCAACCTTGCCGCTGTTCGAAAAGCAGCAATTCGGTCATTACATCACCATTTCCTCCATTGCCGGCAAGAAGGTGTTCAGCCCCGGCGGCACGGTCTATAGCGGCACGAAATTCGCGGTCAGCGCGATCGCCGAAGGTTTGCGTCACGAAGTCGGCGGGAAGATCCGAACCACGACGATCGCCCCCGGCCTGATCGACACCGAACTGAAACAAGGCAGTTCGCACGCGGAAAGTTTGCAGGCCGTCGGCGAACTCTACCAGAGCCAGGCAATTTCCGCCGATGCCATCGCGCGCGCTATCGCCTATGCGATCGAGCAGCCTTCGGACGTGGACGTGAGTGAGATTGTCATCAGGCCGACCGTGCAGGAGTTTTAAATCGCCAGGGGCATTCCCGGAATTTTTAGCCGTATTTTCTTACCGTTACGAGGTTTTCTATGCGTATGCGTCGCAATCTGCTTATTGGCGCCTTTTTCGCCGCTTTTTCTGCCGCTGCAATGGCCGCGGCGCCTTTTTCTGCAATAGACAATCCCGGGTTCTACCGGATCATGCTGGGCGATGTGGAAGTGACGGCCCTGTCTGACGGCATCAGCCCGATGCCCGCCGATAAAATCTTGATCAACACCCGGCCGCAGCAGCTTGAAAAGGCGATGGCGGCCAACAACCTGTCGCTGCCGTTGCCGACCTCGGTGAACGCCTACCTGATCAATACCGGAAACAAGCTGGTTCTGGTCGATGCCGGCACCGGCGCGCTGCATGGCGAAACGCTGGGCAAAATGATGAAAAACCTGAACGCTTCCGGCTATCAGGCGGAGCAGGTGGATGAGATTTATTTGACGCACCTGCATCCCGATCATGTGGGCGGGTTGATGGCGGACAAGCGTCTCGCCTTCCCGAACGCCACCGTCTGGGTGGAAAAAGACGAAGTCGCCTTTTGGCTGAGCGAAGAGAAAAAACGGCAGGCGGAAGAGAAAGATAAACGTTTCTTCGATGCCGCCATCGCCTCACTGCAGCCTTACGTCACGGCGGGGAAACTGAAAACGTTCGAAGGCAATCAGGCGCTCACCCCGGGGATTTCGGCTATCGATACGCGTGGGCACACGCCAGGGCACAGCGTGTTCGCCGTCGAAAGCAAAGGGAAAAAGATGGTGATTCTGGGGGATATAATCCACGTCGCCTCCGTGCAGTTTCCCGATCCGAATGTCGCCATCGCCTATGATATCGACGTCCCCGCCGCCGTTGTGCAGCGCAAGCGGCTGTTCGATGACCTCGCGCAGCAAAGGGCGCTAGTCGCAGGGGCGCATTTGTCCTTCCCGGGCCTTGGCTACATCAATAAACAGAGGAAAGGTTACGACTGGCAGCCGTTGAACTATGGCGCGATGAGTCCTCATTAATCGGCATGAGAGCAAGGCAAGAAGGCAAATAAACAATGTGAAGGGGCCAGGCGGCCCCTTTTTTCTGACGTTCAGAAAGCCGCTTCCGTGCAGAGCGCAGGGCTTTCACGCCGTACGTTGTGTGTTATTTTGGCCGCTGTGGATAACCGGCAATCGGGTAAAAGAGGATGGGCAATTCGGCATTTATGCATCGTTTTGACGCATTGGGCGGGCTTGAACTGCTCGTCGCGGACTTTTCAGACCATCGGTTTGACGTGCATTGGCATGATACCTGGTCGATTGGCGTTGTCCTGCGCGGCGCCAATAACAACAGCGCTAAAGGCGATGCCGACGGTATCGTCAGCCGTGGGCAAGTCAGCCTCATCGCGCCGGGGCAGATGCATGCCGGGACGGTGCTGGGTGAAGAAGGATGCCATTATTTCATGTTTTATCCCAGCCACGAGATGCTGCTGGACGCGGCGGAAAACATGGAGATGCCTCTGCCGCCGGCAGTGAAGGGGAAGCGCATCGACCATGCGCCTTTCGCCACCCGGTTGTGTGAGGCCGCGACGGTATTGACCGCGGCGCAATCCAGCCGTTTCGACCGGGAGGTGGTCTGGAGCCACTGTGTGGCGGATCTGCTGGCGGTGTGCTCCCCGCGGCGCGCGTCATTGGCAGGCCCCGGCATCGCGCCGGGCTTGCGCAGGGCGAAAGAGTATCTGCACGATAACCCGGCGCGGGAAGTGCGTCTGGAGAGGCTGGCGCAGGCCGCCGGTCTGTCCAGGTTTCACCTTTGCCGCCAGTTCTCGGCAACATTCGGCTTGTCGCCGAGCCGCTATCAGCGGCAGCTTAGGCTGCAGCAGGCGAAGGCCTTGCTATCCCGGGGCGGCGACATCGCGGAAATTGCCGTCGCCTGCGGGTTCGCCGATCAGTCGCACCTGGGCAGGGCGTTCAAGTCGAGTTACGGCGTGACGCCGCGCGGCTATCGCGATCGTTGCCTGTGAGCAATATCGTTCTATCTCGCCGACTTACGGGGGCCGACAATACGCCTATTTACGACGCGAGAAAATCATGGTCATCGAATTATCCACGCTGGGTTTATTTGCCCTTTCGGCCGCCGTCTTAACGCTTATTCCCGGCGCCGATATGCTTTGCGCACTGTCCAACGCCGTCAGCCAGGGAACGAAAGCGGGGCTGATTACCGTATTGGGGGCGGTGACCGGGGTGATATGCCATATCTGTTTTGCGATTGTCGGCGTCACGGCGCTGATCGCCTCTTCGCCGCTGCTGTATCAGCTTTTCGTTATCGGCGGCGCGCTGTACATCATGTGGGTCGGGTTGGGCATTTTTACCCAGGCAAATGCGATTGGCCTGGAAAGCCACGGCGAGCGCAAAAGCCGCAAAAGGCTCTATTCGCAAGGATTCCTGACCAATCTGCTTAACCCCAAGGCCATTATTTTCATGCTGGCGTTTATTCCGCAGTTTATTCGGGTGGAGGCGGGCAGGCCGGGAATGCAGATGCTGATATTAGGCATTGAACTCATCGTCATCATGTTTCTGATTGAAATTCCCCTGGTATTTCTGGCGGGAAAGATCGCGCTGAGGATAAAACGGCGTCCGGTCATCGGGATTTATATCAATAAATGCTTCGGTAGCGTCATTCTGTTATTAGCCTGCGCCATTTTGGCCGCGCGGTTATGCTAAAAAATTAAATTCGCTTTTGGGCAAGGTTGTTCGATCGATAAGGTTTTATGTTCGCCCCGCTATGCTGCACGGCGAGCATTTACCGTAATCTTCTCTCGAGTTTCACAAACACTGAGGAGAATGACTAATGAAACGCTTTGAAAATAAAGTTGCCCTGGTGACGGGCAGTTCAAAGGGAATTGGCGCAGCCATTGCTAAACGCCTGGCGGCGGAAGGCGCCGTGGTTTTCATTAACTATTCCCGCGGGCGTGAAGATGCCAACCGGTTGGTTAAAGAGATCAATGAGCAGGGCGGCGTCGCTTTTCCGCTGCAGGCCAATGTCGGCATTGAGGCCGAAGTCAACGGCCTGATGCAAAACATTGTCGAGCAGTATGGTCGCCTGGACGTGCTGGTCAATAACGCCGGGGTTTATGCCACCAATAGCCTGGAAGCCTTCAGCGACGCGGAATATGAAAGGCACTTCAATTTAAATGTCAAAGGGCTGATTTATTGCTGCAAGGCGGCGGTCGCCGCTATGCCTGAATCGGGCGGCAGCATTGTCAATATCAGCTCCAGCGTGACCTCGTTTACGCCGGCCAATTCGCTGGTTTATACCGCTTCCAAAGCCGCGGTGGACTCGATCACCAAGACGCTGGCCAACGAGCTTGGCGGGCGCAAGATCCGGGTCAATGCGGTCAATCCTGGCTTGGTCATCACGGAAGGCGTACATGACAGCGGCTTTTTCGATACCGATTTCAAAACGCACATTGAATCCATCACCCCGCTGGGGCGCATCGGCACACCGGAGGATATCGCCCCGGCCGTGGCCTATCTCGCCTCTGACGAGGCGGGTTGGGTGACCGGTGAGAGCCTGATCGTCGGCGGCGGTTTGCATTAATTTAGCGAAGAATGGAACAGAAATGACATTAGACAAAGCCTACGGGCCACTGATTAACGGCGTATTCGAACTGGATGGCACGGACATTCATCCCGTTATTTCCCCCTCGAGCGGGGAGCGCCTGGCGGATTTGCACTACTGCAACGAACGGGACGTCGAGCGCGCCGTGTTGGCGGCGGAAGCGGCTTTCCCCGCCTGGAAGGCATTAGGGCAGCAGGCCCGCGCTCGCCTGGTGGCGCAGCTGGCGGATGTGCTGGAAAGCGATCTGGAAAGAATGGCGCAAATCGACGCGCGGGATGTGGGCCGCTGTATCAGCGAAGTGCGCCGCGATTATCAAACGGCGGTCAGACACTATCGCTATTTCGCCGCGGTTGTCATGGGGCACGAAGACAGCGGCAGAAGCATCGCGGACGGCTACAGCCTGGCGAAACGCGAGCCGCTCGGCGTCTGCGGGCAAATTATTCCCTGGAATGCGCCGGCGATCATGGCGGCGTTCAAGCTGGCACCGGCGCTGGTGACCGGCAACACTGTGGTGCTGAAGGCCGATGAAAACGCCTCGCTCTCCACGCTGGAGCTGGGCAAGATGATCGCCAATATTTTCCCTGCCGGCGTCGTCAACATCATTACCGGGCTCGGGAGCGTGGCGGGGGCGGCACTGACCGGCAACCGCAAGGTGCGCAAGCTTTCGTTCACCGGCAGCACGGAGGTGGGCAAGCGGGTGGCCAAGGCCGCCGCGGAGCGGCTGGTGCCCGTCACGCTGGAGCTGGGCGGGAAGAGCCCCAATATTGTGTTCCCGGACATCGAAGACCTGGACGCGGTGGTGGACAACGTGACCTTTGCCGCCATCCACAATAACGGTCAGTCCTGCCTGGCGGGCACCCGGCTGTTCGTTCACGCGGACATTTACGACCGTTTCAGCGCCAAACTGGTGACGGCTTTCGAACGGGTGCGCGTCGGTTCACCGCTGGCCGAGCAATCCCGGGTCAGCTGCCTGGTTTCTGAGAAGCAGGGCGAGCGGGTGCTGGCTTATATTCGGACCGGCCTCGAGGAGGGCGCTACCCTGCTGACCGGCGGCAAACGCCGCGCCGTTGCCGGCTGCGAGCACGGCTACTTCATTGAGCCGACGATTTTTGCTGCGGAAAATGGCATGCGCATTTGTCAGGAAGAAATTTTCGGGCCGGTGCTGACGCTGATCAAATGGTCAGACTACGACGAGATGATCGCCCAGGCTAACGACAGCGAATATGGGCTGGCGTCGGGGATTTACACCCGCAGCCTGAAAAACGCCCTGGCGACCGCAGACCGGCTGGAGGCCGGGTCCGTGTGGATCAACCGCTATTCAAACATTACCGATGGCACCGCGTTTGGCGGTTACAAGAACAGCGGGATCGGCCGCGAGTTCTGCAAAGAAACGCTCAATGCCTACACGCAAATAAAAACCATCACGCTGCAGACGGATCTGCCCGCGGCCTGGTTTGCAGAATAAGGACAAGACCGGCACAGGGATGAGCCGCCGTCGGCCGCTTCAGGAAATATGGCTGCCGATATAACTCCTTGGCGACGCGCCCATGCTTTTTTTGAACGCGGTGCTGAAGGCGCTTTCCGATTCATATCCCAGGTCAAAGGCGATCTGGGATATTTTTTCTTTATTGGCGACCATTCGCTCAATGGCCAGGCTAAAACGCCAGATGCGAATGTATTCGTTGACGCTGTAGCCGGCCAGCTTTCTGAAGCGGGTGGTGAAGGCGGTGCGCGACATGCCGGCCACGCCGGCGAGCTCGTCCAGGCGCCATTTCCTGCCCGGCTGGTCGTGTATGCGGGTCAGCGCCAGGCCGATATGTTTGTCCGCCATCGCGTAAAACCAGCCCTCGCCGCGGACGAGCGCGCCGGAAGAGAGCAGCATGCGCAGCGCCTGCGTCAAAATGATCTGCAGCAGATGCTCGGTGATGAGCTCACTGCCCGGGCCGGGATTTTCTATCTCCGACGAGAGACGGCTCAGGAAATCCTTGATGCCGGCGTTCTCCTCCCGCTGCGTTTTGATCACGATGGGTTCGGGCAGGCTGGTGATAAAGCGGAAGGTATCGTTGATCTGAAAGACGAAGCGGCAACCCACAAAGGAGAAATCGCACCCGCCGTTGCTGAAGCAGGAAGAGCGGTCTTTCATCACGTGAATTTTTGTTATATCGATGGCCGGCGCATTAGGGTTATCAAAAATGCTGAATTCGCGCCCGCTGGATAAGATCAGCACATCGCCTTGTTCAATCGGGTAACTATTGGCGTCGCCCGCCAATTTAATGAAAAAAGATCCGCGCTTGGCGATATAAATTTTCATCCCGGAATAGTCGGGAAACAGCGCTTTGGTATTGGCGCTCATGTCAAACGTCACAATTTTCTGGCTGCTGATTTTTAGCCTGGAAACAATATCGGATAACGGATCCATTATTACCTGCTTGTTTGATGCGTTTACTGTTGAGCATAGTCGCTATTGCGCCAGCGTTATGCACGATCCCGACAGTGCGGCGAGATGAACGCATTATGGGTGAGGCGCCAGCCGGTGTACAGGCTAACCCGCCGTCCTGTCCGAATGATAAGAAAAAAAGTGCGAACGCGAAAGTTCGCGATCCGGCCGGGTGCTACGATCGGTATTTTCCATGATGGTGGCATAATGACTTCTGACCAGACAAACCGCAGCCAGGTGAGCCTATTGGCGGCGTTGACGATCGCTTTATTTTTTATCTTGTTGAACAGCGGCTCCCCCACGCCGTTATATCCCCTCTATCAAGAAACCCTTGATCTGAGCAATATTGACCTGACCTTCATTTTCTCTTCCTACGGGTTTGGCGTATTGCTGGCCTTGTTTTTATCACGCAGGCTCACCATCACCGATAAAAATGCCCGGTTGCTGGTGGTGGTGTCGCTGATGGTGGTGGTGGTGCCAACGCTGTGTTTTTCCTTTGCTCGTTCTTTGCAGGCGCTGTGCCTGTTCAGGTTTATTTCCGGGTTAGGGGCCGGTACGGCCACGGCCATCATCAACATCCTGTTGATTAACGTCAGCCGCGGCGACAGCGCCAAACGCGCCGCGCTGTTGGGCAGCTTGGCTTTGGTGACCGGCCTGGCGCTGGGCCCGGTGATCAGCAGCGTTTACGCCCAGTTGGCGTTTTACCCGCTCACTTCGCCGGCGGTGACCATCGCCGCGTTGGTTTTCCTCTCCGCGATCGCCATCGTCCTGCTTTGGCCGAAGAAGGGATTGCCTACCCTCGGCGTTGCGGACACGAAAACGGCAGAAAAGGGCGCCGGTTTTAGCCAACCGCTGTTCTATCTGCTTGCGCTGTGCGTGTTTATCTCCTGGTCATACGCCGCGCTGATCCTGTCGTTGGGGCCGACGGCCGCGATCCAGGTCTTCGGGCTTCAGTCACCCGCGGGCTTTGGCTATATCGCCACCGGTTATTTACTGGTGGCCGGCGTGGTGCAGTTCACGATCCCGCGTTTTCTGAAGCCTGAGTTTTCTTTGGTGTTAGGGCTGATTGCGCAGGTTTTCTCCATGGTGATGATGACCATGGCGCTCGAAAGCAGTTCTGTGGCCAGCGCGGCGGTGAGTCTGGTGCTGTCCGGCTTCTCGTACGGCGCGGTTTTTGTGGGCGGTGCCATCCTGGTCAATAAGCTCTCTCTTGCGGCGCCAGGGTGGAACGCGGTGTCGAAGTTTTACTTTATCGTCTATTTGTTCAATATCATGCCGCCGGCCGCAGGTTGGCTGGCGGATAAAATAGGGGTAGTGAGCGCCTTGTTCGCCGCCATTGTCCTTTTTATGGCGATATACATCGCCTTTGCCGTGCTGGCGCTGTGGGTGCTGTTGCTGAGAAAGGCCTGACGTTCCCAGCGTTGGGGAAGGGCTTTACAAGCCCCCCTGGCTTCCATAAGCTTGGCGGCGTGTTTTGGCGCTGATTGCTGGCGATTACCGCGCATAACAGCGGCTGCCCGGCGACTCTGCTTTAACACGCCATGTTTTACATAGGTTCAGGTAAGAGAACGGCCCCATCGATGATTGCCGGCGCCCACGGAAATCGGGCGTTGCAGTGAGGATGGGGTGATGCCGTGTCGGCTTCGGTGATGAGAGGTGTGTCCGCCTTCACCGGTTGCCGCATGCATAGGTTACTGACCTGTTGATGAATTTTTGGATGGCCTGCCGTCTGACTCATTACAGGATTAACATATTGTGATGCTTACCCTAGATCATTCCTCGTCTCACCGCGTTTTTTACCGCATTCACTCCTCCTTCAACGAGGCCTTCGCACCCATGCCGTCACTCACGGTGCGCGAAAACGTGCTCGTTGGCCTGCATAAATAACCCTTGGGAGCCATTTTATGGAATGGAATGTAAACCAAACCACGCTCTCTCGAGCGCAGATGGTTTCCCTGCCGAAGGCGGAAGTGCATGTGCATCTGGAGGGCTGCTTTGAGCCGGAACAGCTCTCGGCCTGGGCGTTATCCTCGGGGATACCGATGCCCAGAAAGCAGGACGAGCTGCTGAATTTTAACGGGCTTGCCGACTTTCTCGATTTCCTCGATTGGTCCTGCAGCCTGGTGAGCAGCCGTGAACGCCTGGCGCAGTTAAGCTACTCCTATGCACAACGGCTGTCGCGGGATGGTGGGCTGTACGCCGATCTGATTTTCAACCCGACCCATTGGAAAGCGTGGCGCGGCAGGCTCGGTGACATGATCGACGCGATTGACGCCGGTTTGCGCGCGGCCGAAGAAGATGGATTGGCGTCCGTTGGGCTGTGCGTCAGTTTGCTCTGCCGGCAAACCGCCGCCGAGGCGAGTGAGCTGGTGGATTTTTTAACCGCGCTGCGGCACCCCAGAGTGGTCGCGCTGTCCGTCGATGGCAATGAGGCCGTCACCAAAGGCAGCGGTGCGCGTTTCGCGCAGGCTTTCGCCCAGGCGGGCAGGGCCGGGTTGAAGCGAACCGTGCATGCCGGGGAGTCGAGCGGCGCAGAGGGCGTGCGCGACGCCATCTTGCTGCTGGGGGCCGACCGCATCGATCACGGCGTTCGGGCGATAGACGACCCGGCCGTCGTGGAACTGTTGGCTGAACGGCGTATCCCCATCGGCGTATGCCTGACCTCGAACATCAAACTGGGCGTCTATCCCGGCTACGCGGAGCATCCGCTGCGCCGGCTGCGGGATGCCGGGGTCATCGCGACCATCAATACCGACGACCCGGTCTTATTGCACACCACGTTGGTGGATGAATATCTGATCTGTCAGAGCGAATTTGCATTTTCCACCCAGGATATCGTCGATGTGGCCCTGAATGCTTTTGCCGCCAGTTTCGCCGGCGACGAGGCAAAAAAGGAGTATCGAAAGAAAATGGCCCCTTGGGTTGCTTCTCTTAATACAGAAAATGGAGACAAGCGGTGAGCGAGAAGAAAATAAAATTATATTTTGATTGCGATACCGGCATCGATGATGCGATGGCGCTGGGCTATTTGCTCGCAGAAAGCGACAAGGTGGATATTCTGGCGATCGGCACGGTTTGCGGCAACGTCGCCGCCGATGCCGGGGCCAGAAATACGCTGGAGCTTGCCCGCCTGGCCGGTTTTCCCGCGATCCCCGTCGCCGTGGGGGAACGGGATTACCTGCGCCAGGCGTATCTTTGCGATGTGCAGCATATACACGGTGACAACGGCATCGGCGACATCGCGCTGGAAGCCTCACACGCCAAGCTGGCGCCGCTGTCGGCCCCCGACCTGTTGGTTGAGCTGGCCAGAGCGCACCCGGGGGAGCTGGACATCTTGGCGACCGGCCCGCTGACCAACATCGCCAAAGCCTTGCAGCTTGAGCCCGCGTTAGGGGAGCTTATCGGCACGCTGACGATCATGGGCGGTGCGGCACTGGCGCCCGGCAACCGAACGCCCGTTGCGGAGGCGAATATTGCCTGCGATCCGGAGGCGGCGGCCATGGTGTTTAAGGCGATGAAGAATATCGTGATGGTGCCGCTTGATGTCACCATGTCGCATACTTTTGAAGAGGCGGATCGGCTCAAACTGCTGTCGGCCGAGAGCCGGTTTGCGCAGGCGATAGGGCAAATGCTGGAGCGGTATATC
Source organism: Serratia sarumanii (assembly GCF_029962605.1). Lineage (NCBI taxonomy): Bacteria > Pseudomonadati > Pseudomonadota > Gammaproteobacteria > Enterobacterales > Yersiniaceae > Serratia > Serratia sarumanii. The sequence continues at coordinate 2,365,468 of NZ_CP124750.1, forward strand.
CAGTTTTATATCAATACCTACGGCCGCAAAGCCTGCGCGCTGCACGATCCGGTGGCTGCGGTGTTGGCGGTGCAGGGCATCGGCGCCTGCCTTGCGCCTAACGTGAAGGTGACGATCGATGATTCTGACGGGCCAGGCCGCGGGCAAACTCTGTGCGATATGCGGGGACGATATATGAACTATCCGCCGCAGCGCGATGCCAACTGCCATGTGGTATTAAGCACCGAGCTTAATATGTCGGAGTTGCTGCTCGCGAAGCTGCTGTCGTTGGCGTAATTCGTCTCTATCGACAACGTCTGAGTGTATAAGAGGCCTTTCCGGAGGCCTCTGAATGAGCACTGAAGAAGGGGGAAAGAGATCTGGCTGGATTTATCGATCCGCAGGCGTGCGAATCCAAATCGATAGATGTGTTTGCTGTTTGTTTAGCGAATATTGAGTACAGTGTTTCCCCTGTGCAGCCTGATTATTGATGCGTTTTGCCGAATTCAGCCGGGCCATAAAGTATTAACCAATCCTCCTTTTTTATTTTATATATGCGGAACACGTTGTGGAAAATGAAAATTTAACGTTGCATTATGACAATGATGCACGCTCCTTTCTGGAGGGCCAGCTCGATAGATTTAATTCAAAGTTCATGGGGTTAAATGCTCACGAGTATGGTGTTTATTATAAAGACGGCGATGAGAAAATAATCGCGGGACTTTATGCAGAGTCTTACGGGGCCGTTTTTTACATCCATTATCTTTGGATTGATGAAGCGCAGCGCGGCCGTCGTTTAGGCCACCGTCTGCTGGAAGCTGCAGAGGCTCATGCCAGACAGTTGGGATTCGCCAGCGTCTCCGTGGACACGTTTAGCTTTCAGGCGCCCAATTTCTACCTGAAACAGGGTTTTCAAATGATTGGCGAGTTGGATTGCGGCAATGAAATAACACGCTCCTATCTGAACAAACAACTGTAATATCTGTTTTTTATAAAAGGAATTCGGTTAACTCACTGAGATCAATGTATTGTTCTTAATATGAAATATGACGCTTTGGCCGATGTGACGGAGGCGAGGGAGTCTCTCCCTCGCCGTGGCGTCAGCGGCTGCGGCGCGACATCACCCGTTTGTCTTTCGGTCTATCCTGCCAGTCCTCAATCTGATTATTGAAGTTGTCCGCCAGCAGGTAGGCCGGGGTTTTCGCCAGCCAGTCGGATAGCGAAATGTCCTGATAAATGCCGTTGTCCATCACGATCAATACCTTCAAATCCTCATCGCCGATGTTCTCGATGTAATGGCCGAAGCCCTGCGGCACGTAACCGACGTCCGAAGGGGCGTACTCTTCCGTCTGCGCGTGGCCGTGTGAGCTGAACACCGTCATCCGGCCTTTGCCGGCAATATAGTATTGCCATTCGTTGGCATTGGGGTGCCAGTGCAATTCCCGGATCGCGCCGGGTTTCACGATCTCGATGATGCCGGTCATGGTGGTGGAAATGGGAAATTCTTTCGATGACACCAAATGGACGCTGCCGGCGTCATTTTCAAAGAACGGTTTTTGCTTCATTAATTCATAGCGGTGGGTCAGCGGGGTGTTATTTAATCCGCCGTCGTTTTTCGGCAATGGCAAGGTGGGCGGAACGGCGCCGTCGACAATATAAGCCTCGCCCTGTTTGGCCTTGGAAAATACCGCCGCCGGCATGTTGACGCTTTTTTCCAATACCTCTTTCGGCATATGCGCCACCCAATCGGTAATGCTGAAGGTGCCGAACTCGGAGAAATGGCCGTTATCGAACGCCAGAATAAAATGCGCGCCATCTGCCAGCGCCTGAATGGAATGGCCATAGCCTTTCGGGAAATACCACACGTCACCGGGGCCGAAATCCGCCACTTCGCATTTGCCCTCGGGATCGAGGATGGTGATGCGCGCATGGCCTTCCAGCATAAACGCCCATTCGGCGGCGATGGCGTGCCAGTGCAGCTCGCGCACGCCGCCCGGCTCCAGCGTCATGTCCACGCCCGCCACGCCTTCGGAGATCGGGAATTGCTCGACGGTGGCTTCGCGCGCCCAGCCGCTGGGCAGGCTGCGTTTCTTGCTGTCGGTGAATTTGTATTTATAGAGATGCTGCGCATCGGCAGGCGGCTGATAGCTGCTGGGGGGGACGATATTGCGATGATCGTCGGCAGCGGCATTTTTTACGATGCCGCCGATCATGCCGGCGGCGGCCGCGCTGACGGCGGAGACTTTCAATATATCACGACGCGATAGCATAGCATTTTCTCCAATATAAAACCGCGCGTCTGAATAGGCAGGCGCAGGGAAGGCATAATTGCTCTTGAAAGGTGTTTTGTCATCGGCGAAATAGGCGGCGACCCTTAAATCCTAGCGGCTGGAATGTATTGGGTAGGCGTTTATTTGTTTGCGTTTGTTACTAAGTGAGTGCAGGTTTAATTAATTTATCTGAAGTTGAATAGTCATTAAGTGGAATTAAATTTAGTCGCCGAATAGTTTAAATAAATAATAAACGAACTTCATTTATTATTGGCCGTTCGGGCTTTTTATGACTGCGCCACGGTCTCCAGCACCAGCTGACGAAAGCGTTCGACGAGGCTGAACGGTGACAACAGCCTGAAAACCCGTTTCAAGTCATTACGTAATGCATTAATTTGTGTAAAATCAGAGTTAACCCAATACCGTTGAGAACTTTGCTATGGCTGGCGTAAACAAAACACATCTGACCGAAACGGACATCATCACCAAATTTATTCTGCCTGCGGTCAAGGAAGCCGGTTGGGATGTGATGTCACAGATTCGGCAGGAAGTGAAACTCCGGGATGGTAAGATCGTGGTGCGCGGAAAACTAGCTTCCCGTATCAAAGTCAAATCCGCCGATATCGTTCTCTACCACAAGCCAAACTTGCCATTGGCGGTGATCGAGGCAAAAGCCAATCAGCACGCCATCGGCAAAGGGATGCAACAGGGGCTAGATTACGCCGGTCTGCTTGACGTTCCCTTCGTGTTTACTTCCAACGGCGACGGTTTTATCTTCCATGACAAAACCAATCCGCAGCAGTTGGAGTCCGAAATTGCACTTAGCGATTTTCCGACGCCTGAACAGCTATGGCAGAAGTACTGTGTCTGGAAAGGGTTCACGCAGGAGCAATTGCCGGTCATCAGCCAGGATTATTACGATGACGGCAGCGGCAAGTCCCCCCGTTACTATCAGATGCAGGCGGTGAACCGGACGGTCGATGCTGTATCTGCGGGGAAAAATCGCGTTTTGTTGGTGATGGCGACCGGTACGGGCAAAACCTATACCGCGTTTCAGATCATCTGGCGGCTGTGGAAAGCGAAAAACAAAAAACGCATTCTGTTCCTGGCGGATCGCAACATTCTGGTCGATCAGACCAAAAATAACGATTTCCAGCCGTTTGGCAACGCCATGACCAAAATCACCGGGCGCACCATCGATCCGGCCTATGAGGTTCATCTGGCATTGTACCAAGCGATAACCGGCCCCGACGAGTATCAAAAAGCCTACAAACAGGTGGCACCCGACTTCTTCGACCTGATCGTGATCGACGAATGCCACCGTGGCAGCGCCTCCGAAGACTCCGCGTGGCGTGAAATTCTGGAGTATTTCGGCAGCGCCACCCAGATTGGCCTGACGGCGACGCCGAAAGAAACCGAAGACGTCTCCAACATCGACTACTTCGGTGATCCGGTGTACACCTACTCGCTGAAAGAGGGCATTGAAGACGGCTTCCTCGCCCCGTACAAAGTGGTGCGTGTGGATATCGACGTTGACGTACAGGGATGGCGACCGCTTAAAGGACAGTTGGATAAATACGGCGCAGAAATTGAAGATCGTATTTATAACCTGAAAGATTTTGACCGCACGCTGGTAATTGATGAGCGTACCATGCTGGTGGCGCAGACCATCACAGATTACCTTAAACGCACCAACCCGATGGATAAAACCATCGTCTTCTGCAACGACATCGATCATGCCGATCGCATGCGCCACGCGTTGGTGGTGCTGAATCCGGAACAGGTCCTGAAGAACGAAAAGTATGTGATGAAAATCACCGGCGATGATGACGCAGGCAAGGCGCAGCTGGATAACTTTATCAATCCTAAGAAAGCCTACCCGGTTATCGCGACGACCTCCGAGTTGATGACTACCGGCGTGGATGCCCAAACCTGTAAATTGGTCGTGCTGGATCAGAACATCCAGTCGATGACCAAGTTCAAACAGATTATCGGGCGCGGCACGCGCATTAACGAAAAGTACGGCAAACTGTGGTTCACCATTCTCGATTTCAAAAAAGCGACCGAGCTGTTTGCGGATGAGCGCTTTGACGGCGTGCCGGAAAAAGTGCTGGTTGTGAAGCCTGACGATATTTCAGACGCGGAGTCTGATTTTAATGAACGGTTGGATGCCGAAGAGAACACAGAAGAGACCTACGGCGCTGCGCATGAAGAACCGGCGGAATACCAGGCCAACCCGGATAAACCTGCGGGGAACGGTGAATTCCATCAGGATGACGACGGCAAAACCCGTAAATTTTATGTCAATGGCGTGACCGTCAGCGTGCTGGCCAAACGCGTTCAGTATTACGATGCCGATGGCAAGCTGGTCACTGAGTCCTTCCAGGATTACACCCGTAAAACCTTGCTCAAAGACGGTGAGTTCGCCTCGCTTGATGGCTTTGTGCGTAAATGGCAGGCGGCACCGCGCAAACAGGTCATTATCGAAGAGCTGGAACAATTGGGTATCCTGTGGGATGTGCTGGCCGAAGAGGTGGGGAAAGATCTCGACCCGTTTGATTTGCTTTGCCATGTGGTGTACGGTCAGCCGCCGTTGACGCGCCAGGAGCGCGCCGCCAACGTGCGTAAGCGTGACTATTTCACCAAATACGCCGAACCGGCGCAGCAGGTGCTCAGCACGCTGCTGGATAAATATGCCGATGAAGGGGTACGGGAAATCGAGGACGTTCAGGTCTTGAAACTGAAGCCGTTCGATACGCTGGGGCGCCCGCTGGAAATCATCAAAACCCGCTTCGGTGACAAGCAGGCTTACGAACAGGCGGTTAACGAACTGGAAAACGAAATCTATCGGTTACCGCCGCGTTTCGCCTGATAGCGCATAAACATTTTGCCACGGGTTGCTCCCGCAGCCGGTGGCATCCTTTTTTTAGTATGGAAAGAAAACATGTCGATTAGCTCAGTGATTAAATCCCTTCAGGACATTATGCGTAAAGACGCCGGCGTAGACGGCGACGCGCAGCGCCTTGGCCAGCTTTCGTGGCTGCTGTTTCTGAAAATTTTCGATACCCAGGAAGAAGAGCTGGAACTGGAGCAGGATGATTACCAGTTCCCGATCCCGCAGCGCTATTTATGGCGCAGCTGGGCGGCGAAAAGCGAAGGGATCACTGGGGATGCGCTGCTCGAGTTCGTCAACGACGATCTGTTCCCGACGCTGAAGAACCTCACCGCGCCGATCGACAAAAATCCGCGCGGTTTTGTGGTCAAACAGGCGTTCAGCGATGCCTATAACTACATGAAAAACGGCACGTTACTGCGCCAGGTGATCAATAAGCTCAACGAAATCGATTTCAGCAGCAGCCAGGAACGGCATCTGTTCGGCGATATCTACGAACAGATCCTGCGTGACTTGCAAAGTGCCGGCAATGCGGGCGAGTTCTACACCCCGCGCGCCGTGACGCGTTTTATGGTCAACCGAATTGACCCGAAACTGGGCGAGTCGATCATGGATCCGGCCTGCGGCACCGGTGGTTTTCTCGCCTGCGCGTTTGACCATGTGAAAGAGCATTACGTCAAAACGACCGAAGACCACAAAACGCTGCAAACGCAGATTCACGGCGTAGAGAAGAAACAGCTGCCGCACCTGCTGTGCACCACCAATATGTTGTTGCACGGCATTGAGGTTCCGGTACAAATTCGCCACGACAATACGCTCAATAAACCGCTTTCCTCCTGGGATGAGCAGATTGACGTGATCGTCACCAACCCGCCGTTTGGCGGTACCGAAGAAGACGGCATCGAGAAAAACTTCCCGGCCGAGATGCAAACCCGTGAAACCGCAGATCTGTTCCTGCAGTTGATTATCGAAGTGCTGGCCGATAAAGGTCGTGCGGCGGTGGTGTTGCCGGACGGCACGCTGTTTGGCGAAGGCGTAAAAACCAAAATCAAAAAGCTGCTCACCGAAGAGTGTAACCTGCACACCATCGTGCGTTTGCCGAACGGCGTGTTTAACCCGTACACCGGTATTAAAACCAATATTCTGTTCTTCACCAAAGGTCAGCCGACTAAACAGGTGTGGTTCTACGAGCATCCGTACCCGGACGGCGTGAAGAACTACAGCAAAACCAAACCGATGAAGTTCGAAGAGTTCCAGGCCGAAATCGACTGGTGGGGCAACGAAGCAGATGGTTTTGCCGGCCGCGAAGAAAACAACCAGGCGTGGCAAGTCAGCATCGACGACATCATCGCCCGCAACTTCAACCTCGATATCAAAAACCCGTATCAGGGTGAAGCCGTTAGCCACGATCCGGATGAACTGCTGGCGCAGTACCAGGCGCAGCAGGCGGAAATCAGCGATCTGCGTAATCAGCTTCGCGACATCCTCGGCGCTGCGCTGGCCAGCAACAAGGGGGCTAACTGATGAGCGTTGAGAAACTGATTACCGATCATATCGATATCTGGTCCTCGGCCCTGCAAACCCGCTCCACCGCCGGGCGTGGTAGCAATGGCAAAATCGACCTGTATGGCATTAAGAAACTGCGCGAGCTGATTCTGGAACTGGCGGTGCGCGGCAAACTGGTAGCTCAGGATCCGAATGATGAACCGGCGTCTGAGCTGCTAAAACGTATTGCTGCTGAAAAAGCGGAGCTGGTAAAGCAGGGGAAGATGAAAAAGCAGAAGCCGCTGCCGGAAATTAACGAGGATGAAAAGCCGTTTGAGTTGCCGGAGGGTTGGGAGTGGTGTCGATTCGGTTCGCTATCGACTATGTATTCCACGGGACTTGACAGAGGAAAGAGTCAGCAATCATCAGAGAACCAGTTTAAATACTTCAAAATGAATAATATTTTAAATAATGGTGGTTTTGATTTAACTGATGTGACTCGAGTTAATGCAACTCAACATGAAGTTGTGCAATATTCTCTTCGAGAAAATGATTTTCTATTTAATACTAGAAATAGCAAAGAGCTTGTTGGGAAAACATGTGTTTTCAATTCAACTAGCAAAGAGACCGTTCTTTATAATAATAATATGTTAAGGGCTGTGTTTTTAGAAGGGGTTTTATCTTACCAAATTGACATTTGGATGAGGAGCTCTAGTGGGAAAACCGAGCTTGAAAAAATAAAATCAGGGACAACTAATGTTTGGGCTATATATCAAGGGAAATTAGAGTTGTTGTGTTGTTTGGTTCCACCTCTTGCAGAACAATATCGGATCGTTGCCAAAGTTGATGAGTTGATGCATCTCTGCGACCAACTGGAACAGCAATCTCTGTCCAGTCTGGATGCGCATCAGCAACTGATTGAAACCCTGCTGGCAACGCTGACAGACAGTCAAAATGCCGAAGAATTCGCCGAAAGCTGGGCGCGAATCAGCCAACATTTCGACACGCTGTTTATCACCGAAGCGAGTATCGACGCACTTAAGCAAACCATTCTGCAACTGGCGGTGATGGGCAAGCTGGTGCCGCAGGATCCTAACGACGAACCGGCTTCTGAACTGCTTAAACGTATTGAGCAGGAAAAAGCGCAACTGGTGAAAGAAGGCAAAATTAAAAAGCAAAAACCGTTGCCGCCAGTGAGTGATGAAGAAAAACCGTTTGAGTTGCCGAAGGGATGGGCGTGGTGTCGTTTGGGGCATTGTATCCATTTAATATCTGGACAACATCTAAAACCAAATGAGTACTCAGAAAGTATAGTGGAAGGAGCAATCCCCTACATAACTGGGCCGGCTGAGTTCGGTGATTCAAATCCGACGTATTCAAAATTTACACTCGAAAAAAGAGCTGTAGCAAAGCCTAAAGACATTCTCATTACCTGTAAAGGTGCAGGTTTAGGGAAATTAAACGTTGCCAATGTTGAGATAGCAATTAGTCGACAGCTTATGTCTATTAGAGCGATTAGCACCAGCTTTGACTATTTTAAATTGTTGCTATCAAGCATGTATAACTATTTTCAAGGGAAAGGCATTGGGATAGCTATACCGGGAATATCAAGGGAAGATGTCACCGAACCTGTTATATTACTACCGCCTTTGAATGAGCAAGAGAGGATAGTGCTAAATGTTAATAGCTTATTTGGTCTTTGCGATACTCTCAAATCGCGCCTGCAATCCGCCCAGCAAACCCAGCTGCACCTGGCGGATGCGCTTACCGACGCCGCGTTAAACTAAGGAACGGACGATGCCGCTTCATCATGCAATCTGGCGAGTGGGGGATGCCCCCCAGCCGCTGGCCATCAGCAAGCTCCCGAGCGAACAACTGCTGGAGAAAATGATCTTAAGCGATCCGACCATCCTCTCCGACCAGTGGATGCTGATCGGCCATCAGGAAAATACCCTCGATAAGGGACGTATCGATCTGCTGGCTATCGCGCCGGATGCCTCGTTGATTCTGATTGAATTGAAGCGCGATCGCACGCCGCGCGAGGTGGTGGCACAGGCTTTGGACTATGCCTCCTGGGTGGATGATCTCACCGCCGATCGCCTGTCGCAGATTTACGAAAAATTCTCCGGCGGCGGCAATCTGGGGGAGGCGTTTAAGCAACGCTTCAACACCGAGCTGGAAGAGGACTCCCTGAATCAGTCACACCAAATTATCATCGTGGCGGCAGAGCTGGATCCCTCGACCGAGCGCATCGTGGACTATCTCAGCAAGAATGGCATCTCGATTAACGTGCTGTTCTTTAAAGTGTTCCAGCACGGTGACGATCAGTTCTTAAGCCGCGCCTGGCTTATCGATCCGAGCGAGACGCAAACCAATGCCGCGCAGGCCACCGCGGGAACCAGCGCCAAAACCAAAGATCCCTGGAACGGGGAGTTCTATGTTTCATTTGGCGATCCGTTAAGCCGGAGCTGGGAAGAGGCGCGTCGCTACGGGTTTATCAGCGCCGGTGGTGGTAGCTGGTATAGCCAGACTCTAAAACAACTTCAGCCCGGCGACCGCGTGTGGGTAAAGATCCCGGCAACGGGCTATGTGGGCGTCGGTTTGGTCCAGAGCGCTGTGGAGCCTGTCAGCAGTTTTACGGTTAACACCGAAGACGGTGAAAAATCGGCGATGGAAGTGCTTAAGTATCGCGATCTGTATCGCCGCAATGCCGATGATCCGGACAAGTCAGAGTATTTTGTCCCGGTGAAATGGCTGGAAACCCGCAGTGAAGAAGATGCGGTCAATGAAGTGGGCTTCTTCGGCAATCAGAATACGGTATGTAAACCGACGGCGCCGAAGTGGCGGCATACCATTGAGAAGTTGAAACGCTATTTCCGCCACTGGGATGCGGACGCGTAATGGGGCTGGGCGATGGGAGCGTCATCATCAACTCTCCCCCACGGTCTCCAGCACCAGCTGACGGAACCGCTCGACGATCGGCGAAGCCGGGCTGCGGCGCAGCGCCAGGTAAAGCGGGGCGCTGAGCTGCGCCTCTTCAGCGAGGGTGCGGTAGACGATGCCGTCGCCGCCCAGCCGCCGCATCGAGCCGGGCACCACTGACAACCCCAGGCCTGCGCCCACCAGGCTGAGGGTGGCCGGCAGGCGCGGCGCTTCCTGCACGATGCGCGGGCTGAAGCCGGCGCGGTGGCAGGCGGCCAGGATGGCGTCGTACAGCCCCTGGCCGGCCGGGCGGCGATAGAGAATAAACGCCTCGTGGGCCAGTTCGGCCAACGGCAGCGGTTGCTGCGTCTCATGCGCCAGCCGGTGGCCCAGCGGCAGGGCGACGATCATCGGCTCGCTGAGCACCGGCTCCACGCTCAGGCCGGGAATGCCGCTGGCCGGCGAGCGCACGAAGGCGGCGTCGAGGCGCTGTTCCAGCAACGCCTCCATCAGTTCGCCGCTGCCGGCCTCTTCCAACTGAGTGGTGATGCCCGGCAGGATGTCGCGGTAGCGGCGCAGCAGGTTGGGCACGAACGGGTGCAGCGCGGCGGAACTGGTGAAGCCGATGGCGATGTGGCCCTGCTCGCCGCGGGCGGCGCGCTGCACCGCTTCGCGCAGGCGTTCGGCGCGCGCCAGCAGGGCGCGGGCCTCTTCGAACAGCACGCCGCCCGCCTCGGTGACGCGCACGCCGCGCGGCAGACGCTGCAGCAAGGTTACGCCCAGCTCATCTTCCAGCCCCTGCAGCAGGCGGGTCAGCGGTGGCTGTTGGATAAACAGCCGCTCGGCGGCGCGGGTGATGTTGCCTTCTTCCACCACGGTGACGAACGCCCGCAGGCGACGCAGTTCGATCATTGCCATACCTCAAAGGTATCTTTAGTTGTTTAGGAATGCATTAGACATCATGGCACGGCGGCGCGCATGATACCAGACATCAAAACAAGCGATGTGGAATGGCAATGTCATGTCAGATATCAATACGTTAAAACCGCACCCGGCGGCAGCGCCGGGCAACGCGGAGCTGTTTGTGGGCTTTCTGTGGCTGGGGCTGATCGGCTTCGGCGGCGTGCTGCCGCTGGCGCGCAGCATGTTGGTAGAGCGCCGGCGCTGGTTGAGCGGCGAACAGTTCACCGAGCTGCTCGGGCTGTGCCAGTTCCTGCCCGGCGGCAACGTCATCAACCTGTCGGTGGCGGTGGGCATGGAATTTCGCGGGTTGCGCGGCGCGCTGTGCGCCTTGCTGGGCCTCATCAGCGCGCCGACGGCGATCGTGGTGGGGTTGGGCGTGGTCTACGCCCGCTTCCAAAACGATCCGCATGTGCAGCATGTATTCGCCGGGCTGGCCGCCGCTGCCGCCGGGCTGCTGCTGTCGACCGGGATCAAGATGCTGCTGCCGCTGCGCGGTAAATGGCCGGCGCTGGCGATCGTCGCGCTGGCATTGATCGCCATCGCCTGGCTGCGCCTGCCGCTGTTGCCGACCATGCTGGTGCTGGCGCCGCTGAGCATTCTGCTGATGTGGCGGTGGCCGTCATGAGCGGGGTTTTAATTGCGCTGGCGGTGATCTTTACCGAGCTTTCTCTGCTGGCGTTTGGCGGCGGCATGACCATTCTGCCGGAGATGCAGCGGCAGGTGGTGGAGGTGCATCGGTGGATGAGCGCCCAGGAGTTCAGCGCGCTGTTCGCCATGGCGCAGGCCGCGCCGGGGCCGAACATGATGATCGTGCCGCTGGTCGGCTGGCACGTGGCCGGTTGGGCGGGGCTGCTGGTTTCTTCGGTCGCCAAGTTCGGGCCGTCTTCCATCGTTACGTTGCTGGTGATGGGCGCCTGGCGGCGCTTTAAGGATCGCCCGTGGCGCCGCATCGTGCAGGCCGGTCTGGTGCCGCTGACTGTGGGGCTGGTGGCGGCCAGCGGCATCTTGATCGCCGAGGCTTCTGCGCCCAGCTGGCGGTTGGCGGCGATCGTGGCGCTGGCGACGGGATTGAGCATGAGCAAGCGCCTCCATCCGCTGTGGGTGCTGGCGGGCGGCGCGCTGCTCGGGTTGCTGTTCGCCTGAGGGATTAGCGCGGGATCAGCATAAAGCGTGAAGGGCCGTTGCGATCGATCAGCTCATAGCGCTTCGGCGCGGTCAGGGCCAGAAACGCCACCATGCCGCCTTCGGCGTCGGTCAGCGTCATGCCGTCCGGCGTCGGCCGCCAGGCGACCGGCAACGTTTGCAGCGCCAGCGGCTGCAGGCACTGGGCGGAGGCGCTGAAGCGGAAGGCGTTGGTGTTGGCCACCGCTTCGTCGCTCAGCTGCACCTCGCAGACGGCTTTACCGTCGCCGATGGCGGCGAGCTGCCAGTCGCCCTTCAGCGCGGCGGGTTCCAGCAACGGCAGTGAACTGCCCAGGGCACTGCTGCACAATACGCTCATAACGACTCCCGTCAGGCTGGCGCGGCGCAAGGCGCGCATAAGAAAAAAGGTTGGCATCGGGTCACTCCTTTCGGCTGTCCGTTCACACTTTAGCACGTATCCCCGTGATGATGAGGGAAGGATTAGGTTTTTTAATCCTCGATTATTCTGATCTAACCGGCGATAAAATGCGCAAAAAGACGAATGATTAACCCGTTAATGCACTTATTTTTCTCATTAATATAGTGAGAATACAAATTGTTACGAGTATCTCCATCTCAATGCCCGGCACGGTGAAGCCAGGCGGGGCGGGCTCGCGCCGCCGGGGTGAGTCACTATACTGGTCATTCCTAAGTCTTGGCTTAGATTAGAACGACTGATGAATAGTCTTACAAAGCGAGTGGATTCCTACTGTGTAAAAGGAGAATGCAATGAGCAGTCGCCACAACGATATTTTGCAAGATGACGATGAGTTCACCAGCCTGTCCGCCACATCCCCCAACGATCATAACTATCAGTTTTACTATCACCAGCCCGGCAGCCTCTATGACGGATTGGGCTACGGCGCGCTGTTTACGCTGGACAACACCAACCTGTACAGCAACCAGCGCGGCGGAGCAGCCATTAACAACCTGGGTAAAATCCGCGATAACTTCAGCTTCGATCGCGCCGCCGATCAGCTGACGCGGCCGGGCCTGACGCACAACGGCGATCAGGTCTATCACCAGCCGGTGGCGCTGACCTATTCCTTCCTGACGCAGAGCGCGCTGAACCGCATCGGCCAGACCGGTGACGGTGACAAGGGGCTGCAACCGTTGACTCAGGCGGCGCAGGCACAGGCACTGAAATCGATGCAGGCGTGGGCCGACGTGGCGAACGTGACCTTTACCGAGGCGGCGTCCACCGATATCAACCACCGCGCGGACATCACCTTCGCATACTTCACCCAGCGCGCCGACGGCAGCGCCGCTGAGGGCAGCGGCCCGAATGCCATTAACGCGTACGCCTATTACCCGCCGAGCTCCAAACCGGACAGCGATAACGCCTTTGCCGGCACGGTGTGGTTCAACAAAAACTTCGCCACCCATCAGGCGCCGGTTAGCGGTGACTTCAGCAGCCAGACCTTCACCCACGAGCTGGGGCATGCCCTGGGGCTGGCGCACCCGGGATCTTATGACGCGTCGTTGGGCAACCCGAGCTACCAGAACGATGCCGCTTACTATCAGGATTCGTTGCAATACTCGATCATGAGCTATTTCAACGCTGGTTACACCGGCGCCGACACCAAAGGGGTGTATGGCTATGGCCCGATGGTGGATGACATCGCCGCGATCCAAAAATTGTACGGCGCCAATATGAGCACCCGCACCGGCGATACGGTGTACGGCTTCAACTCCAACACCGGGCGCGATTTCCTGACCGCCACGGCGGACAACGGCAAACCGGTCAACTTCGCGGTGTGGGACGCCGGCGGCAACGACACGCTGGACTTCTCCGGCTACAGCCAGCAGCAGATGATCAACCTGAACGACGGCGCGTTCTCCAGCGTCGGCGGCGGCACGCAGAACGTCGCCATCGCGCGCGGGGCGATCATCGAGAACGCCATCGGCGGCAGCGGGCGCGATGTGATCATCGGCAACGATCAGGACAACCTGCTGGCGGGCAACGCCGGTTCGGACATCCTGTACGGCGGCCTGGGGGCGGATCATCTGTGGGGCGGCAAAGATGCCAACAACTTCACCGACTATTTCGTCTATCTCAATGCCAAAGAGTCCACGGTGGCGGCGTTCGACGTGATTGAAGACTTCGAGCACGGCATCGACAAGATCGATCTCTCCGGCCTGCGCTTCAACAACAGCCTGAGCGAGCTGCGATTTATCGACAGCGGCAGCGCCTTCAGCGGCCAGAAAGGCGAGATCCAGCTCAACTTCGACGCCTTCAACGGCACCACAGATCTGCTGATGAACACCCAGAGCAACAGCTACGCCGCCGACTTCAAGATCCATGTGATCGGGCAGGTGGAGCAGAGCGATATTCTGTTTGCCTGAGGGCGATGAAGGGGAAAGAGAAAAGGGCCGAACGGCCCTTTTTTTACGGCTGGGCCGCCGCCGCGCTTTCCACCACGAAGGAGCCGGTCGTCACCGCGCCGGCGCGGCGGTAGTGGGCCACGATCACGCCGCCGGGCGAGACCATCGATTGGGCCAGCGTGAAGGCCGCCGGCGCCGCGTTATCATCAAACAGCCGCTTGCCGCCGCCAAGCAGCACCGGGTAGGTGAGCAGGCGCAGTTCGTCCACCAGGTCGTTGGCCAGCAGCTGTTGCATCAGCGTGCTGCTGCCCTGCACCAGCAGCACCGGCCCCTGGGTGCGCTTCAGCTCGCGCAGCCGGGCGATGATGTCCCGCCCCAGCCACTGGCTGTTCTGCCACGCCAGCGTCTCGCCGTGGTGGGTGGCGACGTATTTGGTGGCCTGATTGAATACGCGGGCGATATCGGCGGAAAACGGATCGGCCTCGTCGGTGATCTGCGGCCAGTAGCCGGCGAAAATGTCGTAGGTGCGCCGCCCCAGCAGCAGATCGAACGGCGCGGAGAAAAGATCGCCCATCGTTTCCGCAATGGCTTCATCCCAGTAGGGGGCTGTCCAGCCGCCGAAGCGAAAGCCGCCGCTGCGGTCTTCGTCCTGCCCGCCGGGCGCCTGCATCACGCCGTCGAGGCTGACGAAGGCGCTGGCAATAATCTGTCGCATGGCTGTCTCCTGCCGTTGAGTGCCAGCTGAAAGTTTAGCCGCCGCGCGGCGGCTGCGCCAACCGGCCGCTCAGGGCTGCAGCGCCTTGAGCAACGCCTGATGGAAACGCTCTGGTTCCTCCATTTGCGGCGCATGGCCCAGCCCGGCGAACTCGATCAGCGTGGCGTGCGGGATCAGCTTCGCCGCCTGTTTGCCCAGCTCCGCATAGTGGCCGATCCTGGCCTTGACCGCCGGCGGGGCGATATCGCTGCCGATGGCGGTGGTGTCGGCGGTGCCGATCATCAGCGTAGTGGGGGTTTGCAGATCCTTGAACTCGTAGTACACCGGCTGGGTGAAGATCATGTCGTAGATCAACGCCGAGTTCCACGCCACCAGGCGATGGCCCGGCCCGTTGTTCAGCCCGGCCAGCATATCCACCCAACGATCGTACTCCGGCTTCCAGCGGCCGCCGTAGTAGGTGCGCTGCTCATAGTTGCGGATACCCTCGGCGGTGGTGTTCAGCTCGCGCGCGAACCATTGATCGACGCTGCGCCACGGCACGCCTTTGGCCTTCCAGTCCTCGAGGCCGATCGGGTTGACCATGACCAATTGCTCCACTGCCTGCGGATACATCAGGCTGTAGCGCGTGGCCAGCATGCCGCCGGTGGAGTGGCCGATGACGATGGCCTTACTGATTTTCAGGTTCTGCAGCAGGCCGTGGGTGTTTTGCGCCAGCTGCTGGAAGCTGTACTGGTAATGCGCCGGCTTGGTGGAGGAGCAAAAGCCGATTTGATCCGGCGCGATGACGCGGTAACCGGCCTTGCTCAGCGCCTTGATGGTGTCCTGCCAGGTGGCGGCGCAGAAGTTTTTACCGTGCAGCAACAGCGCGGTGCGGCCGTTGGCGGCACCTTCCGGCGGCACGTCCATATAGCCCATTTTTAACGGCTGGCCCTGCGAGGTGAAGCTGAACTGCTGCAACGGGTAAGGGTAGTGAAAGCCCTGCAGCTCCGGGCCGAACTTAGGCGTTTCGGCGGCGGCGGGGAACGCGGCCAGCGTGGCGCACAGCAGCGCGCGACGGGTGAATCTCAGCATCCTGATCTCCTGAAAAACGGACGATAGCCGAGTATAGCCACAATCAGGGCGTCGGCGCGCCAGCAGTTTCAGATAATTCTGTAATGTTACGGCCCGATCCCAGGCAAGGTTCCGGCCACGGCCTTGTACACAGTGAACGCGGTCACGCCGCGCAATATTGGCGGAGCCTGAAGGTTTTATTTCAAGGCTAAGTTATGCGATGCTTAAGCATTATTTATGCAAAAGGATCCTCGCATGTCCGCTTTATCCCGCTGCGCTTTCAGCGAAGGCAGCGTCGCTTTGCCGGAAGGCTATGCCGATCGCACCGTCAACGTGCTGTTGGCCGGCGATGATGTTTCCCCCTCAATCAATATTTCTCGCGATGGGCTGCAGCCGGCGGAGAACCTGGAAGGCTACGTCACCCGCCAGCTCGATGCGCTGGCGCAGGGGCTGAAAGGCTGGGCGTTCAAAAGCCGCGAGCCGGCGACGCTGGGCGATGGATTAACCGCCGGTGAATGGGTGCGCGCCAGCTACCTGCGCGACGGCAAGCGCATCTGGCAAAACCAGGCGGTGTTCGCGCTGGCGGAGGGCCGGGTGCTGGTGTTCACCCTGGCGATGGCGCGCAAGCTGACGCCGCAAGACGACGCGCTGCTGCAGCAGGTGCTGAGCAGCTACCGGGCGGCCTAACGATGAACTCTTTGCGTAAAAGGACCTTACGATGACCGAAGCGGCTCGCGTCGGCGATACCATCGGGCATTCCCATGCCCTGGCCGGCATGATTGCCGGCACGATTGTCGGCGGCCTGATCGCCGCCGCAGGCGCGGTGGCGGCGGGTGCGCTGTTCGTCGCCGGCCTGGCGGCTTCCTGTATCGGCGTCGGCGTGCTGCTCATCGGCGCCAGTCTGGCGGTGGGGTATCTCACCGGGGAGGCGGCCACCGCGGCGCGCGACGGCATTGCCGACGCCGGCGCCGGTAGCCTGACCCCCAAAGGCAATATCGTCACCGGCTCCCCCAACGTCTTCATCAACGGCAAACCCGCCGCGCTCGCCACCAACAGCCAGGTGGCCTGCAGCGACGACGGCCCGAGCATGCAGATGGCGCAGGGCTCCGACAAGGTCAGCATCAACGGCCAGCCCGCCTCGCGCGTGGGGGACAAAACCAACTGCGACGCGCAGGTGATGGAAGGTTCGCCCAACGTGTTTATCGGCGGCGGCACCGTCACCACCTTGCCGATCAAGCCCGAAGTGCCGGATTGGCTGTACAAGGTCTCTGACCTGACGCTGCTGTTCGCCGGCCTGGTGGGCGGCGTGGGCGGCGCCGCCGGCAAGCTGGGGGCGCTGGGCAAACTGCTGGGCAAGCTGCCCGGCATCAACAAACTGGCGCGCATCGCCTGCCGCGCCGGCACCCTGATGACCGCCACCGCCGCCGTCGGCATTATCGCCCGGCCGGTGGATATCGTCAGCGGCCAGAAATTCCTCGACGGCGAAGACGATCTCGATTTCGTGCTGCCTTCGCGCCTGCCGGTCGCCTGGCAGCGCTATTGGCGCAGCGGCAACCCCGGCGACGGCGTACTGGGCCGCGGCTGGAACCTGTTCTGGGAGAGCAGCCTGCAGCCGTATCAGGACGGCCTGGTGTGGCGCGCCCCTTCCGGAGACTTCGTCGCTTTCCCGCAGGTGCCGCGCGGCCACAAAACCTACTGCGAAGCCGAAAAATGCTGGCTGATGCACAACGACGACGGCAGCTGGCAGCTGTTTGACGTCGGCGAACAGATTTTCCACTACCCGCCGCTGGCGGGCGATCAGCCGAGCCGGCTCAGCATGATCACCGACGCGATCGGCAACGCCACCTCGCTGTTTTACGACGACGAGGGGCTGCTGAGCGAACTGGTGGACAGCGCCGGGCAGCGCCTGATGTGCCGCTATGCGCAGGGCCGCCTGCGCGAAGTGGCGCTGCAAACCGCCGAAGGCGAACGGACGCTGGCGCGCTACGGCTACGATGAGCAGGGCCAACTGACGACGGTGAGCAACCGCGCCGGTGAGGTAACGCGCCGCTTCGGCTGGCGCGACGGCCTGATGATCAGCCACCAGGACGCCTCCGGGCTGCTGAACGAATACCAATGGCAAGAGATCGACGGCGTGCCGCGCGTGACGGCCTACCGCAACAGCGCCGGAGAATCGCTGGAGTTCGGTTATGACTTCGCCGGTGGGCGCCGCAGTGCGGTGCGCGGCGACGGCAAGCGCGCGGAGTGGCGGCTGGATGACGACGACAACGTGGCGCAGTACACCGACTTCGACCAGCGCCGCTACGGTTTTATCTACCAACGCGGCGAACTGTGCAGCGTGCTGCTGCCCGGCGGCGCGCAGCGCCAGAGCGAATGGGATCCTTACGGCCGCCTGCTGTCGGAGACCGATCCGCTCGGCCGCGTGACGCGCTATCAATATTCGCGCAACAGCGGCCGGCTGTTCGCCGTCGCGTACCCGGACGGTAGCAGCGAGGCGCAGCACTGGGATACGCTGGGGCGCCCGACGCGCTATGTCGATGCGCTGGGCAATGCCACGCTGTACCGCTATCCGGATGACGAAGAGAGCCTGCCGGCCGGCGTGATCGACGCGCTGGGCGGGGAAGTGAAGCTGGAGTGGGACGCCCGCGGCCAACTGACGCGCTACACCGACTGTTCCGGCAGCGTGACGGCTTATACCTACGATGCGCTGGGGCAACTGACGGCGCAGACCGATGCCGAAGGCCACCAGACGCGCTACCTATGGGATAACGGCGGGCGCCTGCACACCCTGATCCACCCGGACGGCGGCGAAGAGCGCTTTAACTGGAATGCACACGGCCAACTGGCCGAGCATCAGGACGCGCTGGGCAGCCTGACCCGCTGGCAGTACAACGCCCTGGGGCTGCCGGTCAGAATCACCGATCGCATCAACCGCACCCGGCGCTATCACTACAGCCCGCAGGGCTGGCTGACGCGGCTGGAGAACGGCAACGGCGGCGAATACCGCTTCAGCTACGATGCGGTGGGCCGCGTGCTGGCCGAAGAGCGCCCGGACGACACCCGCCACTATTATCGCTACGGCGCGGCCGGGCTGCTGGAGGAGCACCGCGAGGTCGGCCTGCCGGGCAGCGCGGGCGAGCTGACGCAGCGCGAACAGCGCTTCCGTTTCGACGAGGCGGGGCAGTTGGTCTGGCGCGGCAACGCCAGCGCGGAATGGCATTACCGCTTCGACGCCATGGGGCGGCTGCGCGAGCTGAACCGCCTGCCGACGGTGAGCGGCGCGGCGCTGGGCATCGAGCCGGACAGCGTGCAGATGCGCTATGACGCCGCCGGGCGGCTGCTCGGCGAGCAGGGCGTGAACGGCGAGCTGCAATACCAGTGGGATGCGCTGGCCAACCTGCAGGCGCTGACGCTGCCGCAGGGCGATCGCCTGCAGTGGCTGTATTACGGCTCCGGCCACGCCAGCGCCATCAAATTCAACCAGCAGGTGGTGAGCGAGTTCACCCGCGATCGCCTGCACCGGGAAACCGGCCGCAGCCAGGGCGCGCTGCAGCAGCAGCGGCGTTACGACGCCATGGGCCGCCGCAGCTGGCAGAGCAGCGCCTTCGGCCACGACAAACTGACCCGGCCGGAAGACGGCGTGCTGTGGCGCGCCTATCGCTACACCGGCCGCGGCGAGCTGGCCGGGGTGAGCGACGCGCTGCGCGGCGAAGTGCACTACGGTTACGACGCCGAAGGCCGCCTGCTGCAACACCGCGAACCTAATCAGGGCAAACCGGGGGCGCGGCTGGTGTACGATCTGGCGGATAACCTGCTGGGCGAGCGCAGCCCGCAGAGCGACATTGACGCGCACCTGCCGCTGGCGCCGATCGCCGATAACCGGCTGACGCACTGGCAAAAACTGTTTTACCGTTACGACGCCTGGGGCAACCTGATCAGCCGGCGCAACGGCCTGTATGAACAGCACTACCGCTACGACGCTGACAATCGGCTGGTGCAGGCGCATGGCCGCGGCCCGCAGGGCGAGTTCGAAGCGCAGTACCATTACGATGCGCTGGGCCGCCGCAGCCGCAAGGCGGTGCGCTACAAGGGCAAAACCGAACAGACGACCCGTTTCCTGTGGCAGGGTTACCGGTTGCTGCAGGAGCAGCGCGACGACGGCAGCCGCCGCAGCTGGAGCTACGATCCGGCCAGCCCGTGGAGCCCGCTGGCGGCGCTGGAGCAGGCGGGCGACAGCCGCTCGGCAGATATCTACTGGTATCACACCGATCTGAACAGCGCGCCGCTGGAAGTGACCGACGCGGCGGGCAACCTGTGTTGGTCCGGGCAATACGATACCTTCGGCAAGCTGCAGGGCCAGACGGTGGCCGGCGCGGCGAAGCGGCAGGGCGCGCAGTATCAGCAGCCGCTGCGCTACGCCGGGCAATATCAGGACGACGAAAGCGGCCTGCACTACAACCTGTTCCGCTACTACGAACCCGAGGTGGGGCGTTTCACCACGCAGGATCCGATAGGGTTGGAAGGCGGGCTGAATTTATATGCATACGCGAAAAATCCGCTCATTTGGGTTGACCCGTTAGGCCTTACTAGTTGTAGCATTCAACCTGGTAAAAACTTTAAAGATCACTTTATTCGGCATAAAGGTATACTAGAAGGCTATTTAGGGAAAAAATATCCAAAATGGAAAGTGGATGAAGGTGCTGAGTTCTTGAGAGATGTTGAAAAGTTACGAGATAGCGGGAAACTGGTCCATGTAGGACAAGGGACAATTAAAAAAGGTCAGCCTGTGATGGAGATATATAGAGGCGAAGGGATGACCTATATTTCTAAAAAGCTGTCTGATGGTAGGGAGGAATTTGTAACTCTTATTGAGTCTGGCAAAGGCATGGATCTTGGGATTGTTTTTTCACCATAGGAGTGCATATGAAAGAATTTATTGAGCATGTAACTAGGAGTAGCGTCAGTGATATAATTGTCACGGGTTATATAGATGGGGAAACAGTACCAGTGTTTCATCCGATGTATGACAGAGTTTACTTTATATCAGATGAAACTATATTTGAACTGTATATTGATGATGATGGGATTGTTAATTCACGTTTAGTTGAAAACATCGTTCCATGGTTTGAGGTGGATGAGGATGATAAGTTTTCCATGATGTCAATTTATTCCCAGTCATTTAAAACTGAGCAGGAGGTTAGCATAGTTGGAGTAAATTATAGTGACGATCCGTTCTCAGGGGTTTTCTTAAAATATAAGGCAGGTGACGATGAGCGGCTATTGTCTTTAGAATCAAATAATTTTTTCGGTTTTCTTATTTCATAGTTAAAAGGATTTCGAGATTATTGAATGCTAGTAGTTAATTGAAGCTTTGAGTTTTTTGATAGTGGTATTGAAAATTAGAGGGTTATTGTAAGTAACATGGTGATTGACAGTTATAAATAACTTATTCCATCTGTCGTAGGGGGAGGAAAGAACTGTGGAGTCCGATAAGAATTATTATAAAGGTACATGTGAACTCATTTCTGGCGAAGGGAGGATCTATACCGAGTTTAATGGCGATGCTGCAACAAGACAAATAACTATAATAAATGATTTGTATTATTCATCCTCATCTTTGGAAGATTGGCACGAAGATATAGGTTTTTTACTTTATGATGGTAAGAAAAGTGAGCTTGATCTTTCTGAGTCAAAGTTGATAACTAGTCTTGAGTTTGAAAGTGAATGGAATAAGACGATCACCTCTGATGTTTTGAATGATTATGTCAGTTTTAGCTATGGTGATGCATCTATTCCTTCGTCAAAATCTAAAATGATCATTCATATTGTGAATAACAAGGGTAAGTGGGGAAAAGGCTTTGTTGTTCCTCTATCAAAACGCTATCCAGCAGTAAAGGAAGAATATTTAAAGTGGTTCTCTGAAAAAAAGGATTTTTTTCTCGGGAATGTACAATTCATCTGTGTGAGCGAAAATGAGCGGATATATGTTGCAAATATGTTGGCTCAGGATGGACTAAAGAAAAGTAAAGATGATAATGCTCAGTATGTTTCATATGAAGCACTTAAAGAATGTCTAAGTCTGGTTTCTGATTATGCATTAAAAGAAAGGCTTAGTATACAATTGCCTATGATTGGTGCAGGATTGGGAGGTGGTGATTGGGATGCTATTTTTTCTCTAATCAAAGAGCGCTTAGCAAGAAAGAAAATAAAATGCAACATCGTTAAGTTAAGTTGAATGAGAGTGACATGAACTTCTATACTTTCAATAGCTTTACATTTGGCGATAACTTGATTTGTTTTCCCGATCCGAAATCAAGATTGTCCAGCTTTTTTATTTGGAATGAAGGTGATGGTAATTTCCTATCCTACTCACTGCCAAAAGGGAAAATGCCAAGCGCTTCGAGTAGCGATATTTTTAATTTGCATGACTATTTTCCTGCCAGTCTCGGAATTCCAATCTTTTCAAAAAGAGCTAAGGCTGTATTTGAACGCAAGGTTTCGTCTGAGATGTTATTCTATGAATGTGCGGTAGAAAACGTAACTGAAACAATTTTTCTGTGTAAAGTGAATAATTATTTTCAAATTATTGATGAGGAAGCCTCGACGTTCAGAGAACTTGAAGATGGAAGCAAGCTCATTGATGTGCCTGCTTACAAGTGTGACAGGGAGTTCTTTATTGCTAGGGATAGCATCTATTGTGAAAGAATAATTGTCTCTCAGCAGTTTGTTGACCTATGTAATGAAGAACAGCTAAACATAGGCTTTGAGCGTTGCTAATTGACGTTCCCAAAAGATGCTCACTATCCTCTTATCCCCCAAACTAAATACCCAATGTGCCATCAATCAGGGTGCGGCACTGCCCGCCGATCCAGGGTTCGCCGTCAATAAAGCGCACGCTCACGCGGCCATCTCGATTCAGTTGGGTGCCCTGGCGCACCTGGTAACCCTGTGCGGTCTGGCTGCCGTCGGGAAAGTGGTTGGCCTTCAATAAGCGCGCCAGGCAGGCGTTGGCGCTGCCGGTCACCGGATCTTCAATCAAGGCGCCGCATTCCACCATAAACGCGCGCATTTCGTAATCGGCCGGTTCGGTTGCGGAGCAGGCGCCATAAATCACCACGCCATCCACATTGCAAGACGTTTGCAGGCGTTTAATCGTGGCCTGATCCGGCGTCACCGCCAGGCAGGATTGTGCGTCCGGCAGGCGCACCATCAGCCAGCGAATGCCCATCTCGGCAATCACCGGCAGAGGGCTTGCTGCCATCACCGCGGGCCGTAAAGCGGCCATCAGCCGTTCTGTTTCCTCAGCGGCCATTGGGCGGAACTCAACTTCGGGCGCGGCGAACGCCAATGTGCCTTCCGGCTGGATATCGACCGCCACCAGGCCGACGCCGCATTCCTGCATCACCGTCCCAGGCCGTTTAGGCGTCAAACCGGCTTCCAGCAGGGCGTGGGCGGTGCCCAGCGTCGGGTGGCCGGCGAAGGGCAGCTCTTTTTCGGTGGTGAAAATGCGCACCTTATAATCCGCCGCCGGGTGCGTCGGTTTAAGCACAAAGGTGGTTTCCGAAAGGTTGGTCCAACGGGCCAATGCCAGCATTTGCGCGCTGCTCAGCCCCTCGGCCTCCAGCACCACCGCCACGGGGTTGCCCTGCAGCGGCGTGCGGGTAAACACGTCCACCTGTTTGTAGGCGCGGGGTGTCACATCATCACTTCTGAGCATTGGCCATCATCCGTTATCAACAAAACCTGATGATAACGATATTCGCCAATGGCTTCAAAGGGTTGAGTTTTGTTTCGCGATACCTGGCCGTCGCCATTTTAGCCCCGGCTTGGCGAACATCACCAGGTTGCCCAGTAGGATCAGGCACAGGCCCAGCACGGCGTTGAAGTGCCACTGATAGCCTTCGTAGATCGTTGAGATGGTCAGCGCTACCAGCGGGAACAGCAGGGTGCTGTAAGCCGCCGCGCCGGCGCCGATGCGGCCGAGCAGGCTGAAGTAGGCGGCGAAGGCGATCACCGATCCGAAAATCGCCAGGTACAGCAGGGAGCCGATATAGCGGCTGCTGAATTCGATCTGGAACGATGCGCCCTGCGCCAGGGCGATCAGCGCCATCAGCAGCGCGCCGTAGGTCATGGCGTAAGTGTTGGTGGAAAAGATATCCAGCCCGCGGCGCTGATGGCGCGTGCTGATCATGTTGCCCAGCGAGAAGCCGTAGGTGCCGAGCGCGCTCAGGCCGATGCCTTTGAGCAGCTCCGGCGCCATGCGGGTGGCGGCCAGATCTTGCCAAAACAGCGCCACGATGCCGGTCAAACCCAGCAGCGCCGCCGGCAGCAGGTTGGGGCTGGGGCGCTGGCGGAAAAACAGCAGGCTGTTGAGGGCGTTGAACAGCACCGCCATCGAGAAGATCACCGATTCCAGCCCGCTGCTGATGTAGGCCGCCGCGTGGTAGAAGCAGAAGAAGTTGAAGCCGAACACGCAGCAGCCCTGCAGCACGCAGAACAGATGATCGCGCGGGGCGAGGCGGCGCAGGCGGCGTGTTAGCAACAGCACGGCGAACATCACCGCGGCGGAAATGGCGAAGCGGTAAGCGATCGAGACGGGAATGGCCACCGGGCCTTCCTGTTGCAGGGTGATCGCAATCCAGGTGGTGCCCCAAATCAGCACTACGGTGAGGTACAACAGCGCATTCATTCTATTTGTTACTCCGAAAAAACCGATGGCGCAGTATCCGCTTTGGCGCGCGGCGGCGCTTGCAGCGCTTTGCGCCCAGTTGCATATTCTTGCGCTTTTTTGCCAAAAGCGCGGGGCGGCGGCTGGTATGCGGCGGCGCCACTCTTTACACTGTCTGCATGTCGAACAACGGGGCCGGCGATGTCCAACTATCAGGCGTTTGAAACACTGCGTGAGCACAAGGCGCGGCTGCACGGCAGCGTGCTGCTGGGCACCGGCGTGGAGCTGGCCGCCTGGTCCAACTGCAACGATCGCGTCACGCAGGAAAGCGCCGACCACCATACCCTGAGCCTGTACGTCGCCGACGGCTATGAGTGCTACCAGCAGGTGCCGGGCGGCTGGCGCAACGGCGGCGGGCCGGATCGGTTCTGCATCATGCCGCGCCAATACGCCTCCACCTGGGACGTGCGCAGCGATCTGTCGTTCGTGCACCTGTATTGCACCGACGGGCATCTGCGGCAGCTGGCGGAGCAGACCTGGGATCGCAGCCCGGCGGCGATCAACGTAGAGCCGCGCAGCTTCGGCGAAGATCCGCAGATCACGCTGCTGTATCGCCAGTTTTTGCTCAACTGCGACTGGCGGGACAGCGCCAATCTGCTGGCGCTCAGCAGCGCGTCGAACCTGCTGATGTCGCATCTGATCCAGCGTTACAGTCAGCTGCAGTGGAAGCTGCCGCAGGCGCGCGGCGGCCTGGCGCCTGCGGTGGCCAGGCGGGTGCGGGAATATATCGAAAACCACCTCGATCGGCCTTTGCTGTTGGCGGATCTGGCGGCGCAGGCCGGGTTGAGCGAATACCATTTCGCCCGCATGTTCAAGCACGCCACCGGGCTGGCGCCGCACCAGTTTGTGATGCGCGCCCGGCTGCAGCGGGCGGAACGGCTGCTGCGGCACAGCCAACAGCCGATCACCGAGATCGCGCTGGCGTGCGGCTTCAGTTCCGCCAGCCACTTCAGCAACCGCTTCAAGGCGGCCTATGGATTTGCTCCGCTGCAGGTGCGGCAGGGGCGCTAACCGAAAGGGAGTGCAGCATGGATCAACAGTTTGCCGGGCTGGGCGTGTTGTTTGTCGCCGGATTCGGGCCCATCACGCGTGAGAGCGACGAGAGCCAGGCGTTTTATGTCGAGGCGCTGGGGCTGCCGCTCAAGCCGATGCCGGGCAACGAAACCTATCTGCTGTCGGAGCAAGGCGCGCTGGACGGCGTGAAGCATTTCGCCCTGTGGCCGCTGGCGCAGGCGGCGCAGTCCTGCTTTGGCGACGATCGCTGGCCGGCGGATCTCGCGCTGCCGCAGGCGTGGATCGAGTTCGACGTGGCCGACATGGCGGCCGCCACCCAGGGGCTGGTCGATCGCGGTTATCGGCTGTTGGTCGCCAACCGCGAAGAGCCGTGGGGGCAGAGCGTTACCCGTTTGCTCAGCCCGGAAGGGTTGCTGGTCGGTGTCACCCATACGCCCTGGCTGCGTTAAATGCCACGCCGTTCGCCGCCGCCTTTCGGGGGTGGGCGGCTTAAGAACAAATACGCATTAGCTTAAAGCGATCTGCGCTATAGACCCATCAAATCTCCGAGCAGTTTCCCTTCATGAAAGCAGAAATTCCGTTCATTGCGTAAAAACCAATGGCCAGAACGCGCTATTGCCATGCCATTCCGCGGCGATTTTTCGCCGTCTTTTTTCGCCGCCAGGTGCCTGATAGGAATAGAGATTATTCTTATATTTCTGCCCATTGCCAAGTGATGATAATGATTCTCGTTTTCAACCACGGAAAGGAGAAGGAACGATGAAAACAGTGAAGAGAAGGGGCATCGCGCTGGCGATAGCCCTGACTTTCCCCCTCGCATTACCCGCCGCTACGGCGGCGCAACCCTCCCTGACAAACAGTAAGGCGGCAACGATGACGGAAAAACACGGGCAGTTCATTGCGGTCGGTAAAGTGGTGCAGGTGACCTTCGGCGATTTCGCCTTCAAGCTGGATTTTACCGATGACAAGACCATGACCTTCACCGGTATCGGCGAGGCGTCGCAGGGCATCACCGACACCGTGCAGTACACCGCGGTGGAGATCCGGCCAAAGGTCTATATGGTCTATTGGCATGAGCCGCAGTCCGGCGACAACGTGACGCATATCGAGGACTTTGAGCGCGGCGAGGTGTACACCAACATCGCCGCCAAGGACGGTAGCTTCACCCATCTGAAAGGGCAGCTGAAAATCGTAGGTCACTCAGGAAAATAAGGAGCAGTTATGAAAAAGGCATTGATCACCTGTGCGATCGTCGGCGGCTTGCTGGCGAGTTACCCGGCGCTGTCAACGGATCAGGCGGCGTCTGACAAATCGGCCGGCAAAGGCGGTTATCATCATGCTCAGCAGAAGCTGAAGGTGGTGGAAGATCTGTACGCGGGCTTTTTCAATCGCCACGACATCGGCGTGGCGCAGAAGCTGATTGTGGAAAACTACAAGCAGCATAACCCGTTCGTCGGCGACGGCATCAAGCCGTTCCTGGATTTCTTCAGCCAGACCTTTAAAGACAATCCGCAGTACAGCGCCAAAATATACCGCAGCGCGGTCAACGGCGATTTGGTCTATGTTCACGTCAAATACCAAAATAACCCGCAGGATCGCGGTACCGCCAGCGTGGATATTTACCGGGTGAACGATCAGGGGAAAATCACCGAGCATTGGGACGTCAATCAGGATGTGCCGGAAAAATCGGCCAACGACAATACCATGTTCTGATCCGCAAGGGCCGCTGCGGCGGCCCTCAACACGCCCGCAACACTTTATTTACTTACATAAATACCAAACGATCGCCGCGTCGAGTAGGCTACGGCCGCCTTTGGCAGTGGTGGCACGGTTGATGGGCGTCATTGTCCCGCCACTGCTTGAGGCGTTTCCCCGCATTCCCCGTTATCCCGCGCGTTGGCTCTCCACTTTTTTGAACTGATGGCGCAGCTGCAGCGCATTGCAAAGCACCAACACCGCCGTCACGGCGAACACCCAGCGGAATCCCATCATCGCCGAAATGCCCGACCCCAGCAGCGGGCCAACCACGTTGCCCAAGTACATAAAGGATTGGTTATAGCCGAAGATGCGCCCGGTTACCTGATCTGAGGAATACTTCAGCAGCAGTGCCTGCACCGCCGGCATCAGCGCGCCGTCGGCGAAGCCGAGCAGGAAACGCAGAATGCCCAGCTGCAGCGGCGTATTGACCCAGGCCATCACGGCGAACAGGCCGGTGGTGAACAGCAGCGCGGCGATCAGGATGCGCGCGGTGCCGATGCGATCGCCGAGCCGCCCGAGGCGCGGCGCCGAGATCAGCGCTGCAATGCCGGGCACGGCGGCGATCATGCCGCTGACAAAGGCGATATTGCTGACGTCGCCGGACAGCTCGCGAATGAACAACGTCAGGATCGGGCTGATGGACGAGTTGGCCAGCTGGATCATCAGGGTGCAAACGAACAGGGTGAGGATCAGCGTCGGATAGGGCAGCGAACGGAACACCGCCTTGCCGCTCAGCTGATCCGCTTTTTTCACCGTGATGCGCCGCTCTTTAATCAGGAACAGCGTCACCAGGAAGCTGACGAACATCAGCCCGGCGGTGACGAAAAACACTACCCGCAGCCCCAGATGGTCGGCCATCAGCCCGCCCAGCAGCGGCCCGGCGATCACGCCGGAGATCTGCCCGGTAGAAAGCGTGCCCAGCGCCCAGCCGCTTTTATCGCGCGGCACCTGCGAGGCGACCAGCGCCATGGCGTTGGGAATATAGCCGGACGTCAGCCCCATCAGGGCGCGCAGTGCGAACAGCTGCCAGACGTTGGTGGCCAGCCCCTGCAGCGCGATGACGATCGCCATGCCCAGCGAGGCGCGCAGCAGCATCAGTTTGCGGCCTTTGCGGTCGGCCAGGCTGCCCCACAGCGGCGACACCACCGCCGAGACCAAAAAGGTGCCGCTGAACACCAGCCCGGACCACAGGCTGAGGGATTGGTGATCGCTGACGCCGAGCTGTTCGACGTACAGCGGCAGAAAAGGGAGGATTTGGCTCATCGCCAGCCCGGTGAAGAAACACCCGAGCCAGACCGAGATCAGATTGACTTTCCACGCTTCCATCGGCTTACCGTACCACGTTGAATAAGGAGGGATTTATTGAGCAAAATAATAATAACACTGCAAATTAATCGGCGAGAGGCAATGCGTGAGCAAACGTAACCCTGCCGACGCAGTGTCTTTTTGCTATATATTAATAGCTATATTATCATAGGTAATTGGGTTAAGCCAGAGCCGCGCGATCCGGCGGTGTGAAAGCAGAGATAAACTGAACGCTAGATTGATGCCAATGAAAAAAGATCACCCTGAAGACGTGACGCTGCTGCGCACGCAGTTAATGTCGCTGGTGCGCCGTATGCGGCGCGAATCGCGCAGCGACGAAAAATCCTGGGCCCAGCTGATGCTGTTGGGGGCTATCGATCGCCACGGCGGCGAGGCGACGCCGTCGCTGCTGGCGGAATCGGAGCGCATGCGTTCCTCAAATCTGGCGGCCGCGTTGCGTGAGCTGGAGGCCGATGGGCTGCTGGTGCGCACGCCGGATGCCGAAGACAAACGCCGGGTGCGGGTGCGCCTGACGCCCGCCGGGCTGGGCCTGCTGCAGGAGAGCCGTACCCGGCGCGAGGCGTGGCTGCTGGCGGCGATGGAGAGCTGTTTAACGGAGCGGGAGCAGGCGCTGTTGATTGAGGCGGGGGCCTTGATGGCGCGGCTGGCGGCGGCGCCGTCAACGGAAACGGAATAATCGGCGGGGCGGCCGGTGCGCCGCCCCCGCGGCGAGGTTACGGCATCGGCCAATCGACCGGCATGGTGCTGACCACGTCCACATAGCGATCCCAGGCCGATGACCAGAATTGGGTGAAAGCTTCCAGGGTGAGGTGGATGCCCATCAGGCCCATCACGAACCAGCAGGCGGTAAACAGGCCCAGGCTGCTGAACATGAACGCCATGCCGTTACGGCTGGTTTTACGGCAAACGACGTTTAACTGGCTGGCGAAGAACATCATCACGGCGCTCAGCAACTCCCAGCGCATCATGACTAAACCGGTGGCAATGGTACTCATCGAACTCGATCCTATGTAACAAAAAGCCGCATCCGGCAGGGCGCCGACAGGGAAATGCGGGGGAATATCGGGAATATTGTGATTCAGATCACATTGTAGCATTGGGGCGAACGGCGGCTCAATGGGAAGCGCGGTGAAAAAAACGCCGCCGGTAACATTCCAATATGCTGAAACAGTTATGCCATTTCATTAGCAACCTTTTCATGGGGCGGTGCGCCCGATAACGCTATGCTTGCCGGCTTTTCAGTTCCCTGATTTTGCGGGGAAATGTGACGCAAAAGGTATTGGCACCGCATGGCCCTGTTAAAAGAAACAATTCGCGACCACTCTGCGGAAGAGAGGCTGTTTATCCACCGGGCAGGCGTGGCGCTGGCGCTGGTGGTGGTCTGTTTTGGCGCGCTGATCGTCAACCTCTACCGGCTGCAAATCCGCCAGCACGGCTTTTACCAGACGCGCTCCAACCAGAACGACATCAAAATGCTGCCGATCGCCCCCAGCCGGGGGCTGATCTTCGATCGCAACGGCACGCCTTTAGTGCGAAACGTGACACTGTATCGTATCGAGATCACGCCCAGCAAAATCAGCGACATGGCGGCACTGCTGCAGGCGCTGACGCCGATCGTCGACCTGACGCCGGAGGACATCAGCGCGTTTCGCGACGACATGCACCACAACAGCCGCTACAAACCGGTGACGCTCAAAGCCGGGCTGAGCGACACCGAGGTGGCGCGCTTTGCCGTCAATCAATACCGTTTCGACGGAGTGACGATCGATACCTATCAACAGCGTGAATATCCTTACGGCGCCCAACTGGCGCACGTGCTGGGCTATGTGTCGAAGATCAACGACAGCGATCTCAAACGCCTGGACAAGGCCGGGCTGAGCGAGAACTATGCCGCCGACCGCAACATCGGCAAACAGGGCATCGAGGCCTATTACGAGGCCGAACTGCACGGCACCACCGGCTATCAGGAGGTGGAGGTGGATAATCACGGTCGCGTGATCCGCCTGCTGAAAGAGCAGCCGCCGAAGGCCGGCAAGAACATCTACCTGACGCTGGATCTGCCGCTGCAGCAGTACATTGAATCGGTGCTGAAGGGGCAGCGCGCCGCGGTGGTGGTGGAAGATCCGCGCGACGGCGGCATCCTGGCGATGGTTTCCAGCCCCAGCTACGATCCCAATCCTTTCGTCAAAGGCATCGGCTATCAGGCCTATAAGGCGCTGCTGACCAACCCGGATTTGCCGCTGATCAACCGCGTCACCCAGGGCTTATACCCGCCGGCGTCGACGGTGAAGCCCTACATGGCCGTTTCGGCGCTGTTCGCCGGCGTGATCACGCCCACCACCACCTTTTTCGGCGCCCCGACCTGGACGCTGCCCGGTACCGAGCGCCGCTACCGCGACTGGCTGAAAACCGGCCACGGCATGCTCAACGTCACCAAAGCGATCGAGGAATCCGCCGACACTTTCTTTTATCAGGTGGCGTATGAGATGGGCATCGATCGTATCCACCACTGGCTGAGCCAGTTCGGCTACGGCCAGTCCACCGGCATCGATCTGAACGAAGAGTACCGCGGCGTGCTGCCGAGCCGCGACTGGAAGCTGAAGGTGCACAAAAAAGGCTGGTATCAGGGGGATACGGTTTCGGTGGGCATCGGCCAGGGGTATTGGGTGGCGACGCCGATCCAGATGGTGAAAGCGCTGACCACGCTGATCAACAACGGCCAGGTGAAAACGCCGCACCTGCTGTATTCGCTGCAGCAGGGCAACCGGGTGACGCGCTACCCGCCGCCGGCGAAAACGGCGCAGATCGGCGATCCCCATTCGCCTTACTGGGGCATCGTGCGCAATGGCATGTACGGCATGGCCAATCTGCCGAACGGCACCGGGTACAAGCTGTTCCACACCGCGCCGTATCAGATCGCCGCCAAATCCGGCACTTCGCAGGTATTCAGCCTGAAGCAAAACCAGACCTACAACGCCAAAATGATCCCGGTGCGGCTGCGCGATCACATCTTCTATACGCTGTTCGCGCCTTACAAAAACCCACGGGTGGCGATGGCTCTGATCCTGGAAAACGGCGGCGGCGACGGCGTGGTGGCGGGGCCGACCGCGCGCGCCATCCTCGACCATATTTTTGACCCGGCCAACGCGCCGCAGCCCGGCGATGCGGGGCAAAGTAAACCGCAGTTAAACGACAGTGCCGATGTGCAACGGTGAGGCGGTTTGTTTTTACTTTCTTACAAACTGCAATCTCCTGACCATTTCCGGCAAGGTAGACTGAAATAACACCATAAACCGAATAAAAACGCAGGGTTAACACAACAGTGGCGCCATCGACCAAAAAAAGCGGTAAAACCTATTCCACAGTTCGTTTCGGCTGGATTTGCGCCGGTATGCTGGTCTGTTTTTTTCTGTTGGCGTTCAGGGTCGGTTACCTGCAGCTGCTGGAGCACCAGCAGCTGGCGGATCAGGCCGACCAGCGTTCGATCCGCACCCAGGTGGTGCCGACCAACCGCGCCATGATCACCGATCGCAACGATGAGGCGCTGGCGGTCAGCGTGTCGTCCAAAGACATCGTGCTGGATCCGAAGCATATTCTCGATTCCCAGACCGACACCGGCAACGAGCGCTGGCAGAGCATGGCCAACGTGCTGAAGATCCCGCTGGCGGACGTGCAGCATCTGATCCAGAGCAACGCGCACAAGCGTTTCGTCTATCTGGCGCGCAAGGTGGAGGACGACAACGCTGCCTACATCAGCAAACTGCACCTGACCGGCGTCAGCACCGAGCAGGATTTCAGCCGCTTTTATCCGATGGGCCAGGACGCCGCCGGGCTGATCGGCATCGTCGGCCAGGACAACCAGGGGCTGGAGGGCATCGAGCTGGGCTTCAACCCGCTGTTGCAGGGCAAAAACGGCCTGCGGGTCTATCAGAAGGACGGCAGCGGCGCGGTGATCGGCGTGCTTAAAAGCGTGGATCCGGTGCCGCCGCCGAACGTGACGCTCAGCATCGACAAATTTATCCAGTACGTGCTCTATGCGCAGATCCGCGACGGCGTGGTGGCCAACCAGGCCGACTCCGGCTGTGCGGTGCTGGTCAAGATCGACACCGGCGAGATCCTCGGCATGGCCAGCTACCCGTCGTTCAACCCCAACAACTATGCCGGCACCCCGGCGAAAGACATTCGCAACGTGTGCAGCAGCGACAGCTTCGAGCCGGGCTCGACGGTGAAACCGGTGGTGGTGATGGTGGGGCTGGAGCATAAGCTGATCCGGCCGGATACGGTGCTGGACACCACGCCGTATCGGGTGAACGGTCACCTGATCAAAGACGTCGGCCACTGGTCGAAGCTGACCATCACCGGCGTGCTGCAAAAATCGAGCGACATCGCGGTATCGCACATTGCGCTGGCGCTGCCGGCCACGGTGCTGCCGGCGGTCTACCGCAGCTTTGGCCTGGGGCGGCCGACCGAGCTCGGCATCGGCAACGAGAGCAGTGGTTATCTGCCGCAGCATCGTGAACGCTGGGCCGATATCGAACGCGCTACCTTCTCCTTCGGCTATGGGCTGCGCGTGACGCCGCTGCAGATGGCGCGCGAGTACGCTGCGATCGGTTCCTTCGGCATTTATCGGCCGCTGTCGATCACCAAGGTGACGCCGCCGGTGATGGGGCAACGCATTTTGCCGGCGGATACGGTACGCTCCGTGGTGCATATGATGGAGAGCGACGCCTTGCCGGGCGGCAGCGGGGTGAGCGCCGCGGTGCCGGGCTACCGGCTGGCGATCAAAACCGGTACCGCCGAGAAAATGGGCCCGAGCGGCAAATACGACGGCGGCTACATCAACTACACCGCCGGCGTGGCGCCGGCCAGCGATCCGCAGGTGGCGCTGGTGGTGATGGTCAACAACCCGAAAGCCGGCAAGCACTTCGGCGGTTCGGTGGCCGGGCCGGTGTTCGGCAAGATCATGGCCCAGGTGCTGGAGCACATGAATATTCTGCCGGACGCCCAGCCGCTTAACGTGGTGTCGTCGGTCAAGGGGTAACCGAGGGCGAGCGAGATTCCAGCAGGCGCTTCAGCGCCTGCAGATCGGCGTTCACCAGCCCGGCGTCGCGGGCGAACAGCGCGTCGACCATGCCCGGCTGGCGGCAATGCTTCAGTGTAGATCCCGCCGCGTTCAGAAGTAGTAACCGATGTTTACGTTGGTGCGAAAATACCATTTATTGCTGCCGGAGGATTGGGTGCCGGTCCAGCCGGTGGCGTTTTCCACGCCGCCCCACGGGTTGGCGTTCTGCGCCCAGGTCAGATCCACCCACAGCATCACCGGCATGGCGAACACCTGAACCCCCAGCGTGTTCATTTTGGAATCTGAGCCGCCGTGCCTGTCTTTCCATAGCACGCTGTAGTCGTTGTAGAACCGCAGCTTTTTCACCGGCCCCCAGGGCACGTCGACGTCGCGCGCCAGGTTGATGGCGGCGGTGGTGGCCTGCGACGGGATCAGATAGGCCGGCGTCAGGCCGTTGCCCCCCATCAGGATCACCGAATTGTTGGCCCCGGCCGGGCCTTTGGCGTCGTAACCGTAGCGGATCACCTGGCCGGACAGATGCCAGGGATCGTAATTCACCAGCGTATGTAAACCCGCCGCCCAGAAGCTGCCGTTATCGCCGGTCGCCTGGTTATAGAGCCGCGAGGCCGCCAGCGAACCGCCGAGCTCATTGTCCCAGCCGCCCTGATGGAAAGCGCGCGTCAGCCGCAGGTTTACCTGATCGCGTTTTTCGTTGCGCTGCAGGTGCTGTGACGCATAGTTGGTGTTTTTCAGATCGTCGTAGCTGGCGACGTCGGGGGCGTAACGCACGCCGGTCGGCATCATGCGCGGGTAGTAGGCGGCGTCGAAGGCCCAATCGTCATGTTGATATTGGTATTTGGCGCCCAGCCCGGTGTTGACGCCAAAGCCGAGGTAAAACGGAATGCCGTACGACCAGCCGAACTGCGGGTAGGGCATCAGGCCGAACGGTTTGAACGGCGCGCCAAGCTGCACGGCGGAACGTTCAGACAGGTGGTAACCGACATAGGCGCGGTCGATGGCGTATTTGCGCCGATCCTGAAACCAGAATCCGCTATCGAAAAACGCGTCGTTTATCTGGCCGGCGGCATCGATGCGAAAGGCGTCAAAGCGTAAATGCGGCGGATTCCGATAATTGCTGCTGTGCCAGTCTTCATAGCGATAATTGGCACGCAGCGCGCCGCCGATATCAATATTCTTTTTATTATCCTCGCTTTGCCAATGAATATGCGGCAATGCCGGACGGCTTTTTTTTACCGGTGCCGCGGTGGCGGCAGCGTCGTTGGGCAATGCGACGGTGGCCGCATAACTCACTGGTGAAACAAGCAAAAAACAAAGCGTGATCGTGCGCATGCCTGGCCCCTGATGAAAGTAGACTGTTTATTAAGGCGAGCGAGTTTCACCTGTGAACAGGGCATTTACGCTCATTGGTTTTATATTTGAGACGATTTTATTGTGCGTTTCATATATTAAATTCAGCGTCGGTTAATATATGAAACTTTGTTTCTTGTTTAATGGAAAAACTATAAATCCGGTATTAAACAAGTCAAGAAATAAAAATGAGAGTTGACGGGCAATACCGATTATTGGGCGCCTTGGCCTGCGGGGGCGACGCAAAGCAGGCTGAAATATTAGTGTCATCAATGCCCGTTAGACTCGCGGCATCCTGGTATTACTGACTAAAAATCATGAACATAAAACTGACGCTGGGCCGCAGGGTAAAATCTGCGGCAGCGCTGCCGCGCGCGTTTGGCTTCGGCAAGAGCATGGGCCTATTAAGCGGCGTAATTTGCGTTATCGCGCTATTTTCTCTGCTGCAATTGTTTTCCACCGTATTTATTTCCAATATTTTGCGCGACGCCAAGGTTAACCTGGTGACGGGCGACGCCTTGCATCGCCAGCAGGCGACGATGGATCGCGCCAGGCTGTCGCTACTGACGGCCAGCGACACCCTGAACCGTGCGGGCATCTATTATCTGCAGGACAAAGCCACCGGCTCCGACGGCAGCTGGCACAGCCTGCTGGATGAGTCGTTGGCGGCGCTGCAGGCTTCAGAGCAGGCCTTTGCCCGGTTCGAGCGCTTGAGCGCGGATGCGCCGGAAGCGCCGGGCGCCCTGCAAGACAGCTATCGCCTGTTCTATGACGGCCTGAAAGAGCAGGCGCAAGGATTGCAGGGCAACAGCATCGATGCGTTTTTCGCCGTGCCGATCCAGGCGTTTCAGGCGGATTTCAACGAGAAGTATCTCGCTTACCAGGCGCTGAATGAACGGCGTGGCGATGACGTCAACGTGCGGCAGTTGGCGGCGCTGGAGCAGGCCAGAACCTTTGCGCTCGGCGCGTTGGCCGCGCTGGCGCTGATCGCCGTGGGCGTTTGGTTCGGCGTCTCTCGCTGGGTGATCGCACCGCTGCGGCAGGCGATCGCGCACCTCAACGTACTGGCCGCCGGCGATCTTTCGCGGCCGCTGCCGCCTGGGCGCGCGTTCAACCGTGAGATGCGTCAGCTGCAGACCAGCATTGGCCATATGCAGGGCGGCCTGCAGCGCCTGGTGAGCGAGGTGCGCGATGCGGCGGGCGGGATCCTGAACGGCGTCGGGCGGCTGGCGGACGGCAATCGACAGTTGACGGCGCAGTCGGCGAAGCAGGACGGCGAATTGCAGTTGGCGACCGAGCACGTGCGGCAACTGGCGGCGCGGGTGGAAGAAAACGGCCAATATGCGCAGCAGGCCAGCCAACGAACCGAACAGGCCCGGCAGTGCGCGGGCGCCGGTGAGCGGATGATGCAAACCGTCAATGTTTCGATGCAAGGGATCGTCAACCAATCGGCCGAGATGCGCGGCATCGTCGCGCTGATCGACAGCGTGGCGTTCCAGACCAATATTCTGGCGCTGAATGCGGCGATCGAGGCCGCGCACGCCGGGGGGCACGGCCGCGGCTTTGCCATCGTGGCCAAAGAGGTGGGCCTGTTGGCGCAAAAGAGCAGCCATTCGACGCGCGATATTCAGCAGTTGATCAACCGTTCGCTGCAGCAAATCGATCAAGGCTCGCAGGCGGTGGATCTACTGACGGGCAACCTGCGCCAGATTATCGATCTGGTGAACAAATGCAGTGCGCTGATGGGGGACATTTCCCTGGCGTCGCTCAATCAGGGGGAGAGCATTCAGGACGTGACGGCGCGCATCGCGGCGCTGAATCAGGTAGCGCGGCAAACCGGCACGGTGGTGAACGCGGTGACCGAGGCTTCGCAGCGGTTACAGGGCGAGTCGGAACGGTTAGAAAAAGCGATGGCGCGCTTCAGGCTGCCGGCGCAATAAATAACCACGCCGCAGATTAATGAATAATAAAGCTGCGTTTAACGTTATTTATTATTTTCCCTCACTGAGGGAATTTATCTCGATAAAAAAAACAGGCCGGCGCTTATGGGTTAAAAAAGCGCCGGCCTGCAGAGATTATTTTAACCGGATGATTAACGGCCGGTCTGGTGGCCGATAATGCCGCCCAGCGCTGCGCCGCCCAGGGTGCCCAGCGTACTGCCGTCGGTCAGCACAGCGCCGCCGACGGCGCCCACGCCCGCGCCGATCGCCGTGTTGCGATCGCGCTTGGACATATGCCCGCATGCGGTAACGGAAAGCGTTGCCATGACCACCACCAACACACCTGCGGCACGTTTAATATTCATAATGAGTTCCTGGTAAATTGGCTGATTAATGGATTAAAAATAATCCGATTAACCTGCCGGTAGAAGTTGAGATGAATGTATTCCTCCGTAAGAAAATCGAACAGGTAAAAATTCTTAATTTTGCGGCGCTGAAAAGTAATTGCTCGCCGAATGCGCGGCCGCCGGCAAAACCGCTGGTCTATACTGGGAAGACGCCTCGCGGCGGGGCGCACACTCTGGAGGCCGCCATGTCCGATCTCGTTTCCGCATCCGGCAAACCGGTGAAAATCCCCGGCCCTGATCACCCGATCACCTTGACCCGCCATCCGACGCGGGTCGTGGTGCGTGCCGGCGGTCAGACCCTGGCCGACAGCCGCCATGCGCTCATTCTGCAGGAAGCCAGCTATCCGCCGGTGTTTTACTTTCCGCGTGAGGACGTGAATATGGCGCTGTTGCAGAAAAACGAGCACGTCAGCTACTGCCCTTATAAGGGCGACTGCAGTTATTTCTCCCTGGCGCTTAACGGCGAGCAGGAGGCCAATGTGGCCTGGAGCTATGAAATGCCCTACAACGCCGTGGTGGCGATCAAGGATCATCTGGCATTTTATTCCGACAAAGTGGCGGAAATCCGTGCCGAAGCCTGAGCCCCGCCGCATCCGGGCGTGGGCAGGTTGACATTCTTCTTATCCCTACTCATTATGTGTATTATCGGAAATTGATACGTTTTCCTTATGTTTTAATCCGACATAAACGAAACTCTGAGCAGGTGCCAAGGTGTCTACCTCTACGCGATTTGCCGTTGCCATCCATATTCTGACCAATATCACGCTGTGCCGTGGCCAGACGGTGCGTTCCGAAGATATCGCGCGCAGCGTCAACACCAACCCGACGGTGGTGCGGCGCATCCTCGGCGCGCTGGCGGAGGCCGGGCTGACCTATTCACAGATGGGGCAAGGCGGCGGGGCGCTGCTGGCGCGGCCGGCGGAAGCGATCTCGTTGCTGGACGTGTATCGCGCGGTGGAAGATCAACCGTATTTCATGCTGCACCGTACCCGGCCTAACGATGCGTGCTATATCGGCCACGCCATTACCCCGGTGCTGGAGCAAGAGTTTGCGCGCGTCGGTCTCGCGCTGGAAGCCAGCCTGGCGCAAACCAGCATCGCCGAAATGGCCGGGCAGGTCGAGCGGCGCGCAGGCTATCCTTTTGTCCCTTGTTCGCCGCAATATCAAGCGGATACGCAATAAAAACCCGTGCCAATTCCTTCTTCGCGCAGAGCATTTTTTGCATTGCGTTAATGTAATTGTGTAAGTTACATTAGCTCGCATCAAGTGTGATGTAGCTCACGTTTTAGACTGCCTCCCCACGATACTCAACCGATTGGCCGGAAACCTTTTCTTCCGGCACAGATTCGCTGTGCTTATAAACCAGGAGAGAACGATGTTAGAAATGATTGAAAGCTTGGCCACCGTGGTGGTCCTGGTGCCGGTAATGGTGGCCGTTTTGCTCGGCGCGATTTACGGCCTGGGTGAAGTGTTCAACGTCTTTTCCGCTATTGGCCGCAAAAACGGCTGATGGCACGCCAGGGGGCGCTCAGCCCCCGGCTCTTTTATCTCCTTTCCTCTCTAAGATTGCGCTGTGGCGTCAATCATCGCCATCACCTGCCGAAACATCGCGCTTTCCGCATCGGCCAGTTCGTTGACCAGCGTAAAGTGATTGCAGTGGCGATCGGCCAGCAGCTGGACGTCGAGGCCGCGCGCCAGGCAGGCGTGATAATAGGCCTGCGTCTGGTTTTTGAAGGCTTGGGTTTCCCGCTGGCCGACGTCGAGCAATATCTGCGGCGCATGTTCTTTCGCCGGCAGCAAAAACAGCGGGCTGAGGGCTTGCGCCTGTTCGGGCGTCAGGTGCAGCCAGTCGTTGATATAGATATCGCACAGCGGCCGCAGATCGTAGAGGCCGCTCAGCGCCAGCGCGCCTTTGATCGCGTCGGGCGGCAGGCGATAGCGTGGTTGCCAGCCGTCGGCGATCAGCATGCCGCACAGATGGCCGCCGGCCGAACTGCCGCTGACGAAAATGCGCGCCGGATCGATGCCGAAGGGCGCCCCGTGATGATAGAGCCAGGCGACGGCGCTGCGCACCTCGTGCACGATCTCCGCCAGCGTCGCTTCCGGCGCCAGCGTGTATTCCAGCGTGGCGACCGCCACGCCGCGGCGGGCAAACGCGGCGGCCATCGAACAGGCTTCCTCTTTGCGCTGCGAATGCCAGTAGCCGCCATGAATAAAGATCAGCAGCGGGGCGGGCTGCGTGCAGGCCGGGAACAGATCGAGGCGCTCTGCGGCGCTCATGCCGTAGCGCAGATCGTAAATGCCCGGCGTCTGCGCCCTGGCGCGCTGGGCCAGCGCGGCGTATTCCGCCATGCAGGCGTCAAAATCTTCCACCGAAGCGCGGGCGTTGTATTGCACGGCGCGCGCGCTCAGGTCTGTAAACGTCAGATCGATGCTCATCACCTCTCCTGATTGTTATGCGTTATGCCCTCATCGTCGTCCCGCAGGCGAAAAGATGTTTGATCTTCGGTGCGCATCATTGCGGCTTCTCTGATGCTGTTTTCTGCTGTATATTGCTGTTTTATGCTTTTTACTGCGGAATAAACCCATGCACAAAGCGGCACGACAGCGCCATTTACTGGATTTGCTCAGCGAACGCGGGCAGGCGGCGGTGGCGGAATTGGCTGGCGCCATCGGCGTTTCGGTCGATACCGTGCGCCGCGATCTGGCCGATCTCGAGCGGCAAGGGTTGGCGCAGAAACATCACGGCGGGGCGATCGCGCTCGAACCGTCCGGCATGCCGCGCCAGGCGCGCGCGGCGCTGTTGCCGCAGGTCAAGCAGCGGCTCGGCCGCGCGGTGGCCGCGCAGATCCCGCCCGGCAGCACCCTGATGTTGGATGCGGGCAGCACGCTGCTGGCGGTGGCACAGGCGCTGCGCGGGCCGGCTACGGTGATCACCGCTTCGCTGGATATCGCGCAGTGCCTGAGCGACAGGCCGGAGATCAACCTGATTCTGCTCGGCGGCCAGTGGGATGCGCGCCAGCGGCTGTTCGCCGGCAGCGCCACCCTGGCGTTGCTGGAACGCTACCGCGCGGATATCGCCTTGCTGGGCGCCTGCGCGGTGCATGCGCAGCTGGGGCTGAGCGCCGGCGAGGAGGCCGATGCAGAGGTCAAACGCGCCATGCTGGCCAACAGCGGCGAGCGCTGGCTGGTGGCCGACCATATGAAGCTGGATCGCTGCGA
Source organism: Serratia sarumanii (assembly GCF_029962605.1). NCBI lineage: Bacteria > Pseudomonadati > Pseudomonadota > Gammaproteobacteria > Enterobacterales > Yersiniaceae > Serratia > Serratia sarumanii. The sequence goes on from NZ_CP124750.1 coordinate 2,406,077, forward strand.
ACCGCATCACGTTGCGGATCTGGCGCAGATCCAACGGCTGTTTACCGATCGCCCGTGGGACAAACTGGACGAACAGTCACTGATTGAACTTTGTGTCGTCGCCGACGACCGCTAGAGGAGAACACTGATGAACGATACCGCTCGACCGTTGCAGGTGGCGCTGATTGGCTACGGCTTTGTCGGCAAGGCGTTTCACGCGCCGCTGATTAACGCGGTGCCGGGGCTGGAACTGAGCGTGGTGGCTTCGCGCGATGCCGCCAAGGTGCATGCCGATCTGCCGCACGCGCAGGTGATAGCCGATCCGCTGGAGGCCATCCGCCGGCCGGAGGTGGATTTGGTGGTGATCGCGTCGCCGAATGACACCCATGCGCCGCTGGCGCTGGCCGCGCTGGAGGCGGGCAAGCACGTGGTGGTGGATAAGCCCTTTACGCTGGACTTGGCGCAGGCGCGCACGCTGATTGCGGCGGCGGAAAAACACGAACGCCTGCTGTCGGTGTTCCAGAACCGCCGCTGGGACAGCGACTACCTAGGGGTGAAGCAGGTGATCGAACAGGGGCTGATCGGCAAGGTGACGCACTTTGAGTCGCACATCGATCGTTACCGCCCCGAAGTGCGGGTGCGCTGGCGTGAGCAGAACCTGCCGGGCAGCGGGCTGTGGTTTGATCTGGGGCCGCACATGGTCGATCAGGCGCTGCAGCTGTTCGGTTTGCCGCACAGCGTGCAGGCCAACATCGCAACGCTGCGCCCCAACGCGCAGGTTAACGACTGGGCCCACGTGGTGCTCAACTACCCGACGCACCGCGTGATCCTGCACGGCAGCATGCTGGTGGCGGGCGGCGTGTCGCGCTTTACCGTGCACGGCGAGAAAGGCAGCGTGGTCAAAACGCGCGCCGACGGGCAGGAGAGCCAACTGCTGGCCGGCGTGACGCCGGGCTCGGCGGAGTGGGGCAAAGACGACGACGCGATGAGCCTGTTTATCGGCACGGAGTCGGTGCGCACGCTGCCGACGCCGGATGGCGATCAGCGCCAGTATTACTTCCAGGTACGCGACGCCCTGCGCGGCGCCGGCAGCAATCCGGTTACCGCTGCGCAGGCGCTGGCGGTGATGGCGGTGCTGGAGGCGGCCACCCTGGCGGCGGAAACCGGCGTTACCCAAACCCTGCCGCTCACCGAGGCGGAGATCGCCGCCTGGTAACGGCTCGCGTCAGATAAGGCGTCAGACGCATGGATACAGTGCATACCGTGCGTCTTCCGCCATCCCAACCCCTGGCATAGGCTAATCCTCAGTCTATGTCAGGAGTGTTTACCATGTTATCCCATCCTTCGCCGCAGGGCGTCCGCGGCATATTGGCCGCACTGTCTCTGAGCATGCTGCTGTCATCGCTCGGCATCAGCATCGCCAACGTTGGGCTACCGGCGCTCGCCGCCGCGTTCCATGCTTCGTTCCAGGCGGTGCAGTGGGTATTGCTCTGTTATTTACTGGCCGTCACCACCTGCATCATCGGCATCGGCCGCCTCGGCGACAGCCTTAATCGCCGCCGCCTGCTGCTGGCGGGCATCGCGCTGTTTACCGCCGCTTCGCTCGCTTGTGCGCTGGCTCCGCAGCTTTGGCTGCTGCTGGCGGCGCGCATGGCGCAGGGGCTGGGGGACGCGGTCATGATGTCGATCGCCATGGCGCTGGTGGGCGAGGCGCTGGGCACGGATAAAATCGGCCGCGCGATGGGTCTGCTCGGCACGATGTCGGCAGTGGGCACTGCGCTGGGGCCGTCGTTGGGCGGCGCGTTGATCGCCGGTTTCGGCTGGCGGGCGATGTTTCTTATCAATCTGCCGCTGGGCCTGTTGGCGCTGTGGCTTGCCTGGCGATACCTGCCGAATGGGCCGTGCGCGGCAGCGCGCCAGGAAACGTTCGATCGCGCCGGTACGCTGCTGCTGGGCGGCGCATTGCTCTGCTATTCGCTGGCGATGACCCTTGGGCGCGGCAACTTCGGTGCGCTCAACCTGGCGTTGATGCTGGGGGCGCTGTTGGCGGGGGCGCTGTTCATCGGCGTGGAACGCCGCGCCGCATCGCCGCTGTTGGCGCCGGCGATGTTCCGCCATCCGGCCCTGACGGCGGGGCTGGCGGCCAGCGCGCTGGTGATGACGGTCATGACCGCCACGCTGGTGGTCGGGCCGTTCTACCTGTCGCGCGCGCTGGGGCTAAGCGCAGCGCAGGTCGGGCTGGTGATGTCGGCGGGGCCGGCGGTGGCGATCCTGACCGGCATTCCGGCCGGTTATCTGGTGGATCGTTTTGGATCGCAGCGCATTGGCCAGTTTGGGCTGGCGGCGGTGGCCGCCGGGGCTGCGTTGCTGTCGCTGCTTAACCGCTGGGGCGTGCTCGGCTATGTTGGCCCCATCGCGCTGCTGACCGCCGGCTATGCGCTGTTTCAGGTGGCAAACAACACCATGCTGATGAAGGATCTGTTTCCCGAACGGCGCGGGCTGATCGCCAGCATGGTGAACCTGGCGCGCAATCTTGGGGCGATCACTGGCGCTTCGGCGATGGGGGCGCTGTTTTATCTGGCTTCGCAGCGGGTGGCGGGCGCGGGCGCCGCCGCGGCTTACGGCATGCAGGTGACCTACGGCGTGGCGGCGCTGTTGGCGTTAGCGGCGCTGCTCATCGCCTTCGGCGGCCGCCGCCCGCGTCGGCGATGAATCCGTCTACGCCGGTGGCGATATGAACCGAACATTTCATCAGGCGAGATCGCCCCGGTACACCACATGGACCTTGTTGCCGTCGGGGTCGCGCAGGTAAGCGCCGAAATAGCCCTTGCCGTAATGCGCGCGTTCGCCGGGCTCGCCTTCACCGCTGCCGCCCGCCAGCAGGCCGGCGGCGTAAGCGCGTTTGACCTCCAGCTCATCGGCGGCGAGAAACGCCAGCATGCTGCCGTTGCCGGCGCTGGCGGGTTGCCCGTCGAAGGGTTGGTAAGCATAGAAACGCGGCAGCGTTTGGCCCGGCATCACCCAGCAGCGGGCGGCGGGGCCGCCGTCCGGCGTCACTTCCCGCCGCTGTAATCCCAGCGGCAACAGGATGGCGTCGTAGAAGGCGGCGGCGGCGTCCAGATCGCTGACGCCGACGGTAATATGGCTGAACATGGCGCTTCCTTTCCGAAGAGAGAGTATGAACGCATAAAACAGTAGCAGCGATATTGCCGAATGGACAGACCGCAACGGAGGATTCGGATTAGAGACGCGCGCAGGGGCAAAGCGCGCTTCACGGTGTGCGGGGCAGGCCACCGCTCAATTGCTTTCGACGCGAGGATTGGCGTGAGTCGGTTGGCTGGGATAGTCCACCTGATGCTTGTGCAGATAATCGCGGATCAGCTGGCGCACCACCTGGGAAGGGGTGACGTCCTGTTGCAGGCACAGTTCCTCCAGGGCTTTCTTCTTGTCCGGGTCAATCAGCACCGTTAGCCGCGCCGTTTTCTTTTCCATCAGGATCCTCCAGAGAATGATAACTGAATGATAATACCATGTGGGTGAAGCGGCCAGCCAGACCGCGTCGCCGCCCGTCTTTAGCGGAAATGCAACCGCTCTATTTTGCGTGACAGGTAGCCGAGTTCGCAGTTGAACAGCTCGCCGCTGCTGGCGGCCAGGCTGCGCAGCGCGCTCAGCGGCAGCGTCACCTGGGCCGGCGTGGCGTAAATGATCACGTTGCCGCTGGGGGCGACGCAAAACATTACGGTGCCGAATATTCGCTGCAGGCTGTGGTACAGCAGGCTGTTTTCGTCAGGCAGATCGTGGTAATTGAGCACCAGCCAGCCCCCGTCGTTCAGCCGCGCGGCGCAGTTTTCCAGGAAGGTCTGGGTGCCTTGCTGCGGATCCATGGCGAACGCCGAATAGAGATCGGAGAAGATCAGATCGTAGCGCGTCTCGACGGGCGGGCGCACGAAGTCCATGGCGTCGGCGGTGCGCAGGCTGATGGTGTCGGTGGCCGGCAGCGTAAAATAGCGGCGCGCGACGGCGATCACCGCAGCGCGCAGCTCGACGACGTCGAGGCGCATGGCCGGATCGAGCGCGTGCAGCGCGCGCAGCAGACTGCCGCCGCCCAACCCCAAAATCAACGCCGAGCTCGGCGGTTGCCAGGCTACCGCCATCAGCATCGCTTTGATGTAGTTGTGGATCGGCTGCGCGGGGTTGCTGAGGCTCATCTTGCTCTGTTCGCAGATGCCGTCAAACCGCAGCGTGCGGTAGTCCTTGTGATCGGAAACGATGATTTCGCCCCAGGCGTCGGCTTCGCGAGCGATCACCTGGCCGCGCGGAGAGAAATCGAGGGTTCTGAGTAAGCTGTCAACCAGAGACATGGTATTCGCAGGGCTCCTTTGGCAAGCGGCCTATTTACGGGCGCACATGAAATCGGCGGTGCAAATGCGCCGGCCATCGATGCTGGCGCGGCCGGTAAAGCGAGCGATCGCCCCGCGCCGACGAACAAAAGCGACCTCCATCAGCACCTGGTCTCCGGGGCGGGCAGCGCGATAAAACCGCGCGCGCTGAATGGCGGCGAAATAGTAATGCTCCCCCTCATTCAGCGCCCCGAGATAGTAGTGGGCCAGCAGACCGGTGCTTTGCGCCAGCGCTTCCACCAACAGCACGCCGGGAAATCCGGCGAAGTGCGCGTGGCCGTTCCAGAACGTCGGCTCATTGGCGGTGATGTTCTTGATGGCGCTCAGCCGCCCTTCGGCAATGCAGGTGCCGGCGGGCAGTACGCGATCGACCAGCAGGCAGGGATAACGATGAGGCAAAATCGCCTGAATATCGTTGAATTGCAGGGGGTGACCAGTCAATGGCATGAGAGAGCGTGATCCTGTCTGCGGCGAAACCGGTGCGAGGGCCGGCGTTCAGTCCATGATGAGTGTAATAACATTATAATAAAATTATCATCAGATGTGCCAGATGAAAAAAACGACGGCGCAGAAACAGGCGAAGAGAGGAGCGAGAGGGAGGCACCCGATCCTGGCGATCGGGTGTGGCAGCGCGTTTAGTGCTTGGAGCGGGTCACTTTATCCAGGTAGCCCATCACGAAGGCGGACAGCACAAAGGTAAGGTGGATGATCACATACCACATCAGCTTGTTGTCCGGCACGTTCTTGGCGTCCATAAACACCCGCAGCAGGTGAATGGAGGAGATGGCGACGATAGACGCAGCAACTTTGTTTTTCAGCGAGGTGGCATCCATTTTGCCCAGCCAGCTCAGCTTTTCTTTCCCTTCGGTGATATCCAATTGCGAGACGAAGTTTTCATACCCGGAGAACATCACCATCACCAACAGCCCGCCCACCAGCGCCATGTCGACCAGCGACAGCAGGGTCAGGATCAGATCGGCTTCGGCGATAGAAAAAATGTTGGGCAGGACGTGCAGGATCTCCTGAAAAAATTTGATCGACAGGGCGACCAGAGCCAGTGAAAGGCCGACATAAACCGGTGCGAGCAGCCAACGGGAGGCGTACATCGTGTTTTCGAGCAAGCGTTCAATCATAAAAATTTATTAATTACGTGGCTAAAAGAGCGCTCAGTATAACTCAGGAGACCCGGGCGAAATCAACCGCGTGCCAATGGCTTGGAGAAATTTGCGAATGGACGTTCGCTTCGAACGGGTTCATGACAATGATATCGCATGGGGATAAACTGCCGCGATATCTTGCCTTGCTACTGTTCCGTCAATCGCTGCTCAAAACTAAGGATGGTTATATGGTCGACAATGCGTTTATCGCGAGAACGCGAGCCGTCAACGGCTGCTTTTCCATGTTTTTGCTGATGTTCCTGATTACGTTTATTCCGCTGTTCCTTGAGAACAGAGCCGCCTTGATGCGACAAGGGCTATTGCTGCCGCTGCTGTATGGAATGGAATTCGTCGCTATCTTTTCGTTATACCTGCTCTTTTTCCGCCGCAGAGAAGGATTGGGCAAAGGCGAGGTTAAACGCAGCGATTTTGCACTGCTGCTGTTCGCGCTGTTGGTGATTCAGTTTATTTTCCCGCGTTTGATGGGCGTGGAGAAAACGGAAACCTGGGTGACGGAGCAGGTGGCATTGCCCGGCGAGATTTTGGCGCTCAATGCCGCTTTGTTGGTTTTCGTCGTCCCCGTCTATGAAGAGATCGTATTTCGCGGCTGTCTGTTTAACGCGCTGATGTATTGGTTTAACGACAAGGTGCTTTGGGCCGCGTTAACGGTGTCTGTCATCTTTGCCGTTTTGCATACCCAGTACACCGATTGGCGCACATTAGCAGCTCTGGTGCTCATCTCGCTGGTGTTGACGGCCGCACGAGTCAAATCCAAAGGGATCTATTTGCCCATCGGGCTGCATATGACCATGAACGGCGTCGTGATGGCGGCCAGCTATGCGTTAAGCTGAAGCCGTGCTTACCGCCCGATTTTCAGTGCCGGGCTTTTTTACCGTCGCTGTGGCCGAGAGAGCGATCGGGGAAGCTGTGATCGCGCAGCCGTTGCTTTAACTGCGCCGCATCGGGGAAACCGCCGTCAATCTTGCGATCCCAAATCATTACGCCATCGACGCTGATTTGATAGACCCCGCCGGTGCCCGGCATCAGGGTGACGGAGGCGAGATCGTCGCCGAAGGTGTTCAGCAGCTCTTGCGCCATCCAGCCGGCGCGCAGCAGCCAGTTGCATTGTGAACAGTAGTGGATCGTAACGGCGGGGGCATTTTTCATCGATGATCGACCGGTAGTGGTAACGGCTTGCAATCAGCCTGAGGAACCTGCAAACGATGGTGGCCTCGTCTCGCCAAATAGTCAAGCGTCTGCAGCGGCAGGAACGAGAGGGGGGTCGAGCGCGCGTCACGGCCGCTTGCTGCCGGCAAACCATTCAACCCCACGCAGCATGCCCGCCCAATAAAACCGGGGTAAAAACCAGGCTTTCAGCCACCAGGCCAGACGGCTGGGCTGGGTGGCGTCGAGCAGCGGAAACGTGGGCAGCAATTTACCGTCATAGCCAAACTCCGCCAGCACAACTTTGCCTTTCTCAACCGTCAATGGACAGGAACCATAACCATCATAATGGGCAGTGAGAGGCGCGCCTTGAATCAGCGCCGCGACGTTTTCCGCCGCCACTACCACCTGCTTTCGGGCTGCCGCCAGGGTTTTGGCATTTGGCGTCGAGCAACAGTCGCCTACCGCAAAAATATCCGACCAATGCTTATGCTGCAGCGTCAATTTATCCACATCGCACCAGCCGGATCCCTCAGCGAGCCCGCTTTGCGAAATAAACGCCGGGGCCGATTGAGGCGGCACCACGTGGAGCATATCGAAGGGCAGGGTTAACTCGCGTTTTCCCTCTTCATTTGTCTCTACGGCAAATGTTGCTTGCCGATTCGGGCCATCAACACGAATTAAATGATGATTGAAATTGACCTTTGCACGGTATTTTTGTAAATACTCGCTCAGCGGGGGGACAAATTGCGGAATGCCGAAAATCGCCGTGCCCGCAAGGCAGAAATTGACGCTAATATTATTCAGGATGCCTTGGCGGCGCCAGTGGTCGCATGAAAGATACAGGGCTTTTTGCGGTGCGCCGGCGCATTTTATGGGTAGTGCCGGTTGAGAAAATATCGCCTGGCCGCCTTTCATTTCCTGAACCAGTTGCCAGGTGTATTCGGCAAGATCAAATCGATAATTAGAGGTGACGCCGTTTAATCCCAGGGTTTCTTCAAGGCCCTCTATTTTATCCCAGCGTAAAATCAGTCCGCATGCAACAATAAGAAAGTCATAGTTTATTTTCCGCCCCTGGCGGGTCTTGATGTATTTTTGACTGGGCTCAACCCTGACCACGCTATCCTGTATCCATGCGGTGCCTGAGGGCAGAACGGCATGCATGGAGCGCCGTGTTTTCGTGATATCAAAGAGCCCGCCACCCACCAGAGTCCATGCCGGTTGATAATAATGACAATCGTTAGGCTCCACTATCGTTATATCGATGTCTTTAACTCGCTTCCTTATGCTTGCCGCGATACCTATTCCGGATGAGCCGCCGCCAATAATAACGACGCTTTTCTGGGGGTTTATTTTTTCTGGTTTCATGCAGGCCTCCTTTCATAAGAAAGTAGGGGGTTGTCGCCCAGATTAAAAGCGAATTCATAGAACTTGTGGTTATATAAAAAATCACATATTCCATTTAGCTATATGTAATAACAAATCGAAATAATTTATTTGACATTGCCGGTGAACTGATCGTTAATAAATGGAATGAGCATCATTAAGGGATTAACGCAGTGGATTTTTTCCATTTCAGTTTTTATATCGTGATGCTGTTAGTGGTCACCGGGGGAATTGTGGGATTTCTCCTGGCCCTGACCGGCGGCGGCGGCTCAATCGTCTGCGTGCCATTATTGCTGTATATGGTGAAAGTGCCGGATACGCATTTGATTATAGGGACCAGCGCCATGTCTGTGGCCATTAACGCGCTGATCAACCTGGCCGCGCACGCCTCCAAAGGCAACGTCAGGTGGCAGACCGGGCTTGTCGTTTCGCTGCTCGCCGTCATGGGGGCTCTGGCCGGCTCTCAGATGGGAAAAATCACGGACGGACACTACATAACCCTGCCTTTCTCCCTGTTGATGCTGGTGGTCGCCGGATTGACGCTGAAAAGAAATCCCCTTGCCGGCAACCCCTTGCCGTCCTCCCATTCTGCCGTTCATCCCGCCATCGTATGGCCCAGCGTTCTCGCGCTGGGCGGGCTGGCGGGCTTTCTGGGCATTGGCGGCGGATTTTTGGTTGTGCCGGCGCTGGTCTGGTTTTTTCGCTTCTCGATGGTTGAGGCGGTGGCAACCTCACTGGTGGTCGTGGCGGCCATGGGGCTGTCGACCAGCGCCAGCTACGCCATGTCCGGAAAGGTGTCGCTCGCCATTACGTGCTGGCTCATCGTCGGCGGCGTTCTGGGGGGCGTGGTGGGGGTGGCACTCGCCGAGCGCCTGAAAAAACGCGAGGGCATTATCAACGTGCTCTATGCCCTCATGCTCCTGGCGCTGGCCCTGTATATGTTATTTAAAAGCCTATGAAACGGAAGGAAAAAAACATGCGCATCCGCACTTACCACCCTCAGCTCTCCTTTTCGGGCGCGCCCGAAGCGAGTGATTTCAAGGCGCTGTCTCATCAGGGCTACCGCCTTATCGTCAACAATCGGCCGGACGAGGAGCCGGGGGAGTATCTTGACCATCAGCAAGAGAAAGCGTTGGCTGAACAAGGGGGGATGCGCTACGTCTATCTCCCTTATACGTTCGATACGCTGACCTGGGAGACCGTTTACACCTTCCAGTTTCTGTTGCGGCAAGGCAAGAAAACCCTGGCGCACTGCAGAAGCGGGGCTCGCTCTGCCTGCCTTTCCCTGCTGTATGCGTTGCGCGAAGGTCAGATAGATGAAGCGCAGTTTCGCCGCCAATGCGACGAATACGGCGCGGACGCCGATAAGGCGCTCAGCTGGTACGGCAAGCATCGGTCCGTGCGGGCCACGGCGGAAGTTCACGCGTTTTATGAGCCGGAAAGCGGCAGCCTGCAGTATGTGGTTGCCGATCCCGAGGCGCGCCGCTGTGCGATTATCGACCCGGTGCTGGATTTTGACCGCCGATCGGGCACGGTCTCACATCAACAGGCCAACGATATCCTGAATTTTATCCATCAACGGGGGTGGGGAGTGGCCTGGGTGCTGGATACGCACCCGCACGCCGATCATTTTTCGGCCGCCACCTGGCTGGCGCAGAAAACCGGCGCCTTCACCGGCATCGGTGAAAAAATTACCGCCGTTCAGGGGCTGTGGGAAGAGATCTATAATTTAAAAGACCTGCCTGCGGCCAATACCGTCTGGGATGCGCTGTTCGCGGACGGCGACGTCTTTTTTATCGGCAACCTGCGCGCTGAAGTCCTGCTGTCTCCCGGGCACACGCTGGCGTCCGTCACTTATTACATTGCGGATGCGGCGTTTATCCACGATACGTTCTTCATGCCGGACAGCGGTACCGCAAGGGCCGATTTTCCTGGCGGCAATGCGGAAGCCTTGTGGGACTCATTGCTGCGGATCCTGAGCCTGCCGGCGGATACCCGCCTGTTTACCGGCCATGATTACCGCCCGGCGGGGCGTGAGGCCCGCTGGGAAAGCACCGTGAGAGAGCAGCGCGAGAACAATCCCTGGGTGGTCAACATGGATAAATCCCGCTTTATTGCGCAAAGAAAGCAGCGGGACGCCACGCTGCCGCACCCGGAACTCATGCTGATGGCGCTGCAGGTCAATATTCGCGGCGGCGTGTTGCCTGACTGCGAAGACGATGGGCAACGCTACCTGAAAATTCCCGTGAATCGATTTAAGCGCTGAATCAAGCCAGAGGTGCGCGATCGTTCGCCGCCGCTGCGGTCAATGCGAATGAGATCGCGCCCGTCTGTTAATTGTTTTTTATGAAATAATCATGCTGGTTCATATTTAATTATTTGTTTTTACACAAATCATGCGGCGCTTGCCCTCACCGAATACAGTCACTACATTAACAACTGTACTTCCCACTCTGCTAAGGAAAACACCATGAAAGCTGCCGTAGTGACGAAAAACCATACCGTAGACATTCAGGATAAAGTGCTGCGCCCGCTGAAGCACGGCGAAGCGGCGTTGAAAATGGAGTGTTGCGGGGTGTGCCACACCGATTTGCACGTGAAAAACGGCGATTTCGGCGAGGTGCCGGGCATTACGTTGGGGCATGAGGGCATCGGCGTGGTCTCCGCCGTCGGTGAGGGCGTCACCTCGCTAAAAGTGGGTGACCGCGCCAGCGTCGCCTGGTTTTACCAGGGTTGCGGCCATTGCGAATACTGCGTCAGCGGCAACGAAACCCTGTGCCGTTCGGTGAAAAACGCCGGCTACAGCGTTGACGGCGGCATGGCGGAAGAGTGCATCGTGGTGGCGGACTACGCGGTGAAAGTGCCGGACGGGCTCGATTCTTTCGCCGCCAGCAGCATCACCTGCGCCGGCGTCACCACCTACAAGGCGGTGAAAATTTCCGATATCAAGCCGGGGCAGTGGATCGCCATCTATGGCCTGGGCGGGCTGGGCAACCTGGCGCTGCAGTACGCCAAGAACGTGTTTAACGCCAAAGTGATCGCCATCGACGTCAACGACGGCCAGCTGGAGTTCGCCAAACAGATCGGCGCCGATCTGGCCATCAATTCCAAAACGCAAAACGCCGAGGAGATCATTCAACAGCAAACCGGCGGCGCTCACGCGGCGGTGGTGACGGCGGTGGCGAAAGCGGCCTTCAACTCGGCGGTCAATGCGGTGCGCGCCGGCGGTAAAGTGGTGGCGGTGGGGCTGCCGCCGGAGAGCATGGATCTGAGCATTCCGCGCCTGGTGCTGGACGGCATTCAGGTGGTGGGTTCGCTGGTGGGCACGCGCGAAGATCTGAAAGAGGCGTTCCAGTTCGCCGCCGAAGGCAAAGTGACGCCGAAAGTGACCAAACGGCCATTGGGCGACATCAACGCCATCTTCGACGAGATGAAGGCGGGCACCATTCGCGGTCGCATGGTGATCGATCTCGGCATGGCGAAGTAAGCGTTGCTAAACTAAAAAGGAAGGCCACCTGCGGGTGGCCTTCTGGTTGTTACGTCCGGCTCAGAACAGGCCCAGCGGTTTAGCGTCGTAGCTGACCAGCAGGTTTTTCACCTGTTGATAGTGCGACAGCGCCGCCTTGTGGGTCTCGCGCCCGATGCCGGAGTTCTTGTAGCCGCCGAACGCGGCGTGCGCCGGATACAGGTGGTAACAGTTGGTCCACACGCGCCCGGCCTTGATCGCGCGGCCCATGCGATAGGCGCGGTTGATGTCACGGGTCCACAACCCGGCGCCCAGCCCGAACTCGGTGTCGTTGGCCAGCGCCAGCGCTTCGGCTTCATCTTTAAAGGTGGTGACGCCGATCACCGGCCCGAAGATCTCCTCGCGGAAGAAGCGCATGCTGTTGTTGCCGGTAATCAACGTCGGCTGCAGGTAGAAACCGTTTTGCAATTCATCCCCATGCTGCGTGCGTTTGCCGCCGGCGAGGATGTTGCCGCCCTCATTCTTGGCGATGTCGATGTAGGACAGGATCTTATCGTACTGTTCTTGCGACGCCTGCGCGCCGAGCATGGTGTCGGTGTCGAAGGGATCGCCCTGGCGGATGGTGGCGATGCGCGCCAGCACTTTCTCCATAAACTGCGGATAGATAGATTCTTCAATCAGCGCGCGTGAAGGGCAGGTGCAGACCTCCCCCTGGTTGAAGAAACCGAGCACCAGCCCCTCAACCGCCTTGTCTATGAACTCCGGCTCCGCCTGCATGATGTCGGCGAAATAGATGTTGGGCGATTTACCGCCCAGCTCGACGGTGCTGGGGATGATGTTTTCCGCCGCGCAGGCGAGGATGTGGCGGCCGATCGGCGTGGAGCCGGTGAACGCGATCTTCTCGATGCGTTTGCTGCGCGCCAGCGCTTCGCCGGCCTCGGCGCCGAAGCCTTGCACCACGTTGAGCACGCCCGGCGGCAGCAGATCGCCGATCTCTTCCATCAGCACGCTGATGCCGAGCGGGGTCTGTTCCGCCGGTTTCAGCACCACGCAGTTACCGCCCGCCAGCGCCGGCGCCAGTTTCCAGGCGGCCATCAGCAGCGGGAAATTCCACGGGATGATCTGGCCGACCACGCCCAGCGGTTCATAGATATGGTAGGCCACGGTGTTCTGGTCGATCTCCGCCGCGGTGCCTTCCTGCGCGCGCAGGCAGCCGGCGAAGTAACGGAAATGGTCGACCGCCAGCGGCAGATCGGCATTCAGGGTTTCGCGGATCGGTTTGCCGTTGTCCCAGGTTTCGGTCAGCGCCAGCATCTCCAGCCGCGATTCGATGCGATCGGCGATCGCCAACAGCACGTTGGAACGCGCCTGCACGCTGGTTTTGCCCCAGGCGTCCGCCGCCGCGTGCGCCGCGTCGAGCGCCAGCTCGATGTCCTTGGCGTCGGAACGCGGGAATTCGGCGATCGGCTGGCCGGTCACCGGCGAGGTGTTGGTGAAGTAGTTGCCGGATACCGGTTCGACGAATTTGCCGCCAATGTAGTTGCCATAGCGTTTGCGGAACGAAACCAGCGAGCCAGGCAAACCGGGGTGGACATATTTCATGTTAAGCACCTCTCTGCAGATGAAAATCAGCGCTATTGGGCTGCGCCTGTGAATGCGGCATGCCGCCGCAGCACAGAGAAGCACGGCGCGTGCCAGATTAACGAAAGGCGAGAATGCTGATTAAAAGGGCTTATTTATTAGCGTGTTAAAAAATGATGTGGCTTAGCGAATCGGGCGATTCCGCCGCCGTCGGTGTTTTTTTGTGTCCCGTGTCGCAACGCTTGGTACACATCTGTGATACATATTTGCAACACTCGCGAACGGGGGAGAAACGCATGTTGCCTGACGACCGCTTGCCCACCGAGGGCGCCAGTCCGCTGGCGGAATCCTGGCAGCGCAGCCGGGGCTACGGCCTGACGCGCGCCGATCGCCATATCCCGTTTATCAAAGCCGGACTGCTCGAAGAGCTGCGCAGCCGCAACGACTGGGTGCCGCAACGGGTACAGCCGCTGATCGAGCAGCTGGGCGCGCAAATTACGCGCCAGCCCGCCATTGTGGTGATCGCGGACGCCGACGGGCTGGTGCTGGAAACCCGCGGCAATACCGACTTTTTGCACAAGGCGTCGCGCTTTGCGCTGGCGCCGGGCAACCAGTGGGGAGAAGCGGAGCGGGGCACCAACGCCATCGGCACCGCGCTGGCGCTGGGCGCGTTCTGCGAAGTGCGCGGCGACCAGCATTTCCTCAACCAAAACGCCGGGTTGAACTGCACCGCCGCGCCGATCTATCGGCCGGATGGCCGCATTGCCGGCATACTGGATCTCTCCGCCCCCGCGCAGCGGCCGTATCGCGATGCGCAGCGCCTGATCATGCAGGCGGTGCGGCATATTGAACACCGCTGGGCCAGAAGCGCGATCGCCGATCGTCACTGGACGCTGCGCCTGCACGCCGATGCCGGTCGTCTGGGCAGCGCGCAGGAGCTGCTGCTGGTGTTTCACGACGAAGTGCTGGTCGCCGCCAATCGGCTGGCGATGATGGAGTTTCAGCTCTCGCCGGCCGCATTCGGCTCCGTCGAGTTCGCCCAGCTGTTCCCCGATCTGTTGCGACAGCCCTCCGGCGCGCCGCGTCAGACGCTGGCCGGCAATCAACGGCACTATTATTCTCTGCTCGAGGCGCCGCAGCGCCGCGTCAGCGCCCTGCGTTCCACGCCGCCGGCGGAATGGCATGACGAGCAGCATCAGAAAGCGCTGCGGATCCTCAACGCCGGCCTTTCGCTGTGCGTGACCGGCGAAACCGGCTGCGGTAAAGAGCACTTCAGCCGACGCCTGTTTCAAGAGAGCCGCTGGCGCAACGGCAACTTCGTGGCGATCAACTGCGCGGCGCTGCCCGAGCCGCTGATCGAATCCGAGCTGTTCGGCTATGCGCCGGGGGCGTTTACCGGCGCCAACCCGAAAGGCTATATCGGCAAGATCCGCGAGGCGGACGGCGGCGTGCTGTTCCTCGATGAAATCGGCGACATGCCGGCGGGCCTGCAAACGCGGCTGCTGCGGGTGTTACAGGAAAAAACGGTCACGCCGCTCGGCAGCCGCAGCGCTTATCCGGTCGATTTTGCGCTGGTCTGCGCCACGCACCACGATCTGCATCGGCAGGTTGAGGCGGGGGCGTTTCGCGAGGATTTGCTGTACCGCATACAGGAATACAGCCTGCTCATTCCGCCGCTCCGAGAGCGGGCGCAGCTGGAGGCCTTTATTATGCAGCTGTGGCGAGAGTTGGGCGGTGAGCGGCGCGACATTCGCCTGCTGCCGGAAGCGCTGGCGATGCTGGCGCGCTACCCGTGGCCCGGCAACGTGCGGCAGCTGTTGAGTACGCTCAAGGTGCTGCTGGCGCTGGCGGACGATCATGCGGTGCTCACTCTGGACGATCTGCCGCAGTCCATCGCGGTGCTGGCGCCGCGCCAGGAGAGCGCCGATACCGGCTTGGAGGCGCTGCAGGCGGCGATCGACAGGGCGGGCGGCAACCTCAGCCGGGCGGCCAAGGCGCTCGGCGTTTCGCGCAGCACGCTGTACCGCAAGCTGGGAAGGCAGAAAGCGGCGGCGGAATGACACTTCTCGATTGAGCGGCGATAAGGCCCCGCTGCGCGGAGCCTGTTGCTCTCTCAATCCCCCAGCCCCGGCGGGTTAATCTCCGAATGGGTGATCTTCTCGTCGCTCTCCGCCCAGCGATCCAGCACCTGCAGATAGCTGCCGTTGGCGATGGCGCTGTTGAGCGATGCCTGCACCGCATCCACCAGGCCATTGCCTTTCTTCAGCGTGACGGCGATGTTGGCGGTCTTCGGCCAGCCGCCGGGCACGATGCCTACCAGCCGGGTTTTGCCGGTCAGCCGCGCCTGATAAGCGCCGGAGACGTTGGGGCCGAAGGTGGCGTCGGCGCGGCCGGACTGAATGGCCAGCGTGGAGGCGGCCTTGTCGGTGACATACACCGGCTGCAGCGGCGCCAGCCCCTTGGCGCGGTTCTCCTTGTCCCAGGCCAGCAGCACCGCTTCCTGATTGGTGCCGGAATCGACGATGATCTTTTTACCGGCGATATCCGGCGCGGTGTTGATCTGGGTGATTTTACTGTCGGATTTGACGTAGAACCCCAGCGTATCCTGGCGATAGGTGGCGAAATCGAATTTGGTCTTGCGTTCGTTGGTTACGGTGATGTTGTAAACCGCGGCGTCATATTTGCCGGAGGCCACCCCCAGCGGCCAGTCTTCCCACGAGGTGGGCACCAGTTTGAGTTTCAATCCCAAGCCGTCGGCCACCAGGCGCGCGATGTCCGCCTCGCTGCCGATCACCGTTTTATTGTCGCGGGCGTACAGGCCGAACGGCGGGCCGCTGCCCAGCAGGGAAATGGCCACCGTCAGCGTGCCGGGTTCCACGAACTTGAAATCGGCGGGGATTTTGGCCACGGCTTCGGCGCTCTTCACCGTGTGGATCGGCGTTTCGTTGGCGACGAGATCCACCCCTGGCGCGGCCGCGGCGGAAAAGCTCAGCAGCGCCGCCATCACAATCATCTTTTTGCTATATATCATTATGTTAATTACCTTCATTATTATGGGTGTCACAAGGTCGTTGCACTATCTCTAAAGGCGGCAGATCTGTGAACGAACAAAATCAACTATCCAATCTTGGAAATGTCATGAAGCGCCGCCGGTGGCGCTGAATCTCTCGAGGATGAACCATGCTGTCGCGTTTCGCTACGTTGGGCCGCATACCGCGCGGCGTGTGGGTGTTGGGTGGGGTGAGCCTGCTGATGGACGTCTCCTCGGAAATGATCCACAGCCTGCTGCCGCTGTTTATGGCGACGACGCTCGGCGCCAGCGTGATCGTCATCGGGCTGATCGAAGGGCTGGCGGAGGCGACGGCATTGATCGTCAAGGTGTTCTCCGGCGTGCTGAGCGACTATCTCGGCAAGCGCAAAGGGTTGGCGCTGCTGGGCTACGGGCTGGGCGCCATCAGCAAACCGTTTTTCGCCATCGCGTCGTCGTCCGGCATGGTGATGAGCGCGCGCCTGCTGGATCGCGTGGGCAAAGGCATCCGCGGGGCGCCGCGCGATGCCCTGGTGGCCGACGTGACGCCGCCGGAGATTCGCGGTGCGGCCTTCGGGCTGCGCCAGTCGCTGGATACCGTCGGTGCCTTTTTAGGGCCGCTGCTGGCCGTCGGCCTGATGCTGCTGTGGCACAACGATTTTCGCGCCATCTTTTGGGTGGCGGCGATCCCGGCGGCGCTGGCGATTGCGCTGCTGTTTTTTGGCCTGAAAGAGCCGGCCGCCGCGATAACCCACAAGCGCACCAACCCGATCACCCGCGCCAATCTGCGGCTGCTGGGGCGCGGCTATTGGTGGGTAGTGGGTATCGGTGCCGTCTTCACGCTGGCGCGCTTCAGCGAAGCGTTCCTGGTGCTGAAGGCGCAGCAGGGCGGCACGCCGCTGGCGTTGATCCCGCTGGTGATGGTCGCCATGAATCTGGTCTACGCCTGCTCGGCCTATCCGTTCGGTAAACTGTCCGATCGCATGAGCCATGAAGGATTGCTGAAAGCCGGGCTGCTGGTGCTGATCGCCGCCGATGTGGTGTTGGCGCTGAGCGATCATTGGGGCGGGGTGCTGTTTGGCGTGGCGCTGTGGGGCGTGCACATGGGCATGACGCAGGGACTGTTGGCGGCGATGGTGGCGCATACCGCGCCGGCGCACCTGCGCGGCACCGCGTTCGGCATGTTCAATCTGATCAGCGGCGTGGCGCTGCTGCTGGCGAGTCTCGGGGCCGGAACCCTGTGGGAGCTGTTCGGTTCCGCCTCCACCTTCTACGCCGGGGCGCTCATCTGCGTGGTGACGCTGGTTGGCATGCAGCTGGCGCCGTTCGGCGAACGGCGGGGCGCTTAACGGCCGTCGACAAGTTGCGGCATCGCCTGCAGCAGCTCGGGCACCCGCTGGGATTCCACAGCCCGGCTGAACAAATAACCCTGGCCGATATGGAAACCGGCTTCGCACAGCGTTTGCCGCTGCTGTTCGGTTTCCACGCCCTCGGCGATGATATCGATCGACAGTTTTTGGCCGAGGATGCCGATGCTTTCCACGATCGCCAGGATCGCCGGTTCGGTATTCATCCGTTGAACGAAGTCGCAGTCCAGCTTAATGCAGTCCAGCGGGTAATCCATGATATGGCTGAAGGAGGAGTGGCCGGTGCCGAAATCGTCCAGCGCGATGCGGATGCCCATCTCCTTGAGCATTTGCAGCGCGCGCAGCACGTACTTCGAGCCGTGCTTGTTGAACGCGTGTTCGGTCACTTCCAGTTCGATCAGGTGGTGGGGAATGTGGAACTTCAGCAGGCGCTGCAGGAAGGTTTCGGCGTAGTTGTCGCGTAAAAACTCGATCGGCGACACGTTCAGCGAGATGGGCCGCACCGCCACGCCGGCCGCGCGCCAACGGGCGATATCGGCGAAGACCTTCAGCTGCATGGCCTCGCTGATCTTGGTCGCCAGCTCGTAGTCGTTGAACGCCTCGCTTACCGTTGCCGGCAGCTGCACGCCGTTGATCGGGCAGTGCCAGCGCAGCAGCGCTTCAAAGCCGACGATGCTGCCGTCGGTCAGGCAGACCTTCGGCTGGTAGCTGGGACGGATGCAGTTGTCGCGCACGATCTGGCGCGCGTAGTTGAGTTGGCTGGCGCGGGCGCGCGCCTTGTCCATCATCTTGCTGTCGAACATATAGACACCGCCGCGGCCGCCGTCTTTCAGCTCATACAGCGCGGTATCGGCGCATTTCATCAGCTCTGAAGCGTCGCGAGCGTCTTTGGGATAGATGGCGCCGCCGAGGCTCATACCGCAATGCAGCGTCTTGCCGCCGTGGGTGATCGGCGTCTCCAGCTGCAGCAGAAACTTGTTGGCGATGCGGAAAATATCCTGCTCGTTTTCGACGTCGCTAATCACCACGGCAAACTCGTCGCCGCCGAGGCGGGAGACAAACGAGTGCGCATTCATACAGGCGCTGAGCCTTTTACCCAAGATCCGCAGCAGATGGTCGCCCGCCGCGTGGCCCAGCGTGTCGTTCACCAGCTTGAAGTGGTCAAGATCCAACAGCATCAGCCCGAGGGACTTGTTGCCGTGCAGGGCGCGCTTCATCTCTTGCTTCAGCTTTTTCTTGAAGAGGCGTCGGTTGGGCAGGCCGGTCAATTCGTCATATTCGCTGGCGAGCAACAGACGTTGTTCCATCACGCGCTGTGAAGTCACGTCGCGCGAGACGCACAAGATCTCGGCCACGGCGCCGTGTTCGTCGCTGACCGGCGTGAGAATGTTGTCCCAGTGCTGTTTTTTACCCTGCGGCGTCACGCTCAATCCGGTGAAGCGCGCATTCTTTCCGGCTCTGACGCTGCGCAGCGCCTTACTGCCGCGGCGCCGGATCTCGGGCGACAGCAGCCCCAGCCAGGGCATGCCAAACTCTTTTTGCGCCGGATCAAGGCCAAGGGCCAGGCTGCCGGAGCGGTTCATGTGGCGCAGCGTGCCGTCGTGATTGATCACTTTGATGCAGTCGACGCTGGCGTCCAGCATGTCTTGCTGGATAGAGAGCGCCTGAACGTTTTGCTGGCGCTGCAGCATTTGCGGATGGATGTCGGTCGCCGTGAGGTACCAGCTGAGCTCCAGCGCCATGCCGTCCTGCCGGGCGTTGAACGCCAGCATAAACCAACGGTAGGCGCCGCTGCGATCGCGCAGGCGGGCTTCGCCGGCGAACGAGGAAAGGGCCACGATCGCCTGGCGCCATTGCGCGGCCAGCCGCTCGCGATCGTCGGGGTGCAGGGCATCGAGCCAGTCGGCGGCGCCGTGTGCACCGGCGATGGCGCCGGTATAGTCGCGCCACTGTTTATTGAAGTAACCGCCAAGGCGGTTGCCGAAGCAAATCAGGCCGGGCAAGTCGTCTACGATTTCGCCATAGAGATCAATCGGATTTTTGTTATTGCTCTGCTTGGGCAACAGGGTCATGCGGTATTTCCTCGGAAAATTACCCATATTCTCGCTCTAGGGCAGAGCTTCTTTCAATATAGTCTTGCCAATTAAAATGGGAATAGCCAGCGGGCGCGGCTAAAAATCGGCCCGCCAGCATGGAATACATCCCGCGTGAACGCATTAGGAATACTCCTGTTATTTATAAGCATCCCTTATATTGCAGCGAAAAATAAGTAATCGGACCACGCCGCGTTATTGCCGTGAAAATTAATCATTCCTGATGTTTCTCTGTGGCCAAATGTTCAGTCGCCATGATGTACTTCCGAACGGTATTCTGCCTGCTCTATGCGGTAACACTGGCAAAAACCGCAGTCCAGACGGTGATAAACGCCATTTTATGCACTCTGCAACGCCCGTCATCGCCCGTTCACTGGGGCTTGGCGAAAAAATCATGATGCAAATCAAGAAATGTTTTGTTTCATCTGTTGACACTTTGCTTACGTGTGAGATAGCCTCGCGAATGATAATCATTAGCAAAACTGGATGGTGGCGCAAATGCATTCACGTAATTTTCTTCGGGTAACGGTTCGGATAACCGGCAACGGTCACAACACGAGACCACGTCTGCTGTGGTCTCTGGCAACGAGACAAGGTATCGAACGGCCGTTGTCATCCGCCCCTTTGAGCGGCATCTCAACCTAGCCTCAACGCGCAAACTCTGGAATCAAACCCTTGCCGGATCAATGCGCCTATTATTTCCGTGCATTTTGCACGGAAATATCGCGATCTCACGCAGTTGCATCAGTTCTCAATCATGGGTAAGGAGGCATCGGGTAGTTAAAAGTCAATTGTAAAGGGATAGGCAAAAAGAGTGGGGCGTATCGGGTGATCGCTATTCTCAGGATCTTGATTATCCCCAAGGGACATTTCGGATGTCATAGCAATACTAGCTACTTTGTGGAGAAAGTTATGGGTAATACCATGAATGGAAACGAAACGGGTTGGGACAGCGTTAACGATCTTATTCACTACCATGAGCGCGGAAATGGTCTGACGATAAATAACAAACCGTCTTATGACATAAATCAGGCGGGGTTGCAGATCGCGCGCGGCGATAAAACCTGGAATGGCGTTCACGTCACGGGAAAAGAGGCGACGGTGACCTATTCCTTCCCGGATTGGGATTATAACGAACTGAACCTGGGCCACCGCTCCCCGGAACGTGATACGGGGCTGAGCGCGTTCACGCAACAGCAACAAGAACAGGCGAAGCTGTCTTTGCAATCCTGGGCCGATGTTGCCAACATCAAATTTGTCGAAGTTGCCGCAGGCCAACCCTCCAATATTACCTTTGGCAATTATGAGGGGACAGGACAAGCGTATGCCTTGAAACCGTTCTCATATAATGGCAATGATTACAGGGGGTTCAATTCTGATGGGCAAAGTTGGTACAACATTAAGAATCACTCCGAAAATTTGCATCCTGAGCTAGGTAATTACGGCCGCTTAACCATTACCCATGAGGTTGGCCATACTCTCGGGTTAGATCACCCGGGCACTTATAATGCGGGGCAAGGCAGCCCAAATTATACCAAGGCAGTTTACGCCGAGGATACCCGGCAGTTTAGCGTAATGAGTTACTGGAATGAATCCATTACCAATGCGGATCATGGCCATTACTATGCCGCTGCGCCGCTGGTTGATGATATCGCGGCCATCCAGCATCTTTACGGCGCCAATATGACCACCCGAACCGGCGACACCGTTTACGGGTTTAATTCAAATACAGGCCGAGACTTCTATACGCTCAACGACAGCCACGACAAACTGGTGATGTCTGTTTGGGATGCAGGCGGTAATGACACCCTTGATTTCTCGGGGTATAGCCAAAATCAACGTATCAACTTGAACGAAGGCGCTTTCTCCGACGTCGGGGGATTAAAAGGGAATGTTTCCATCGCCGCTGGCGTCACCATCGAAAACGCGATAGGGGGCTCAGGTAATGACGTCATTGTTGGGAATCACGCAGACAATACGCTCAAAGGCGGCGCCGGCAACGATGTCATTTACGGTGGAGCGGGCCAGGATCAATTATGGGGAGGGCAAGGCAACGACATTTTTGTCTTCTCTGATGTGAATGACTCGCCTGTTCGGGCTCCTGATACCATTTGGGACTTTGAGTCAGGCAAGGACAAGATCGATCTGTCCTTCTTCAACCAGGGCGCTAAAGGCAGTGATTTCATTCAGTTTGTCGATCATTTCAGCGGGCAGGCCGGTGAGGCGCTGGTATCCTATGATACCCAGAGCAATCTGAGTGAATTGGCCTTCAATATCCATGGCGGTGCAAATCCAGACTTCCTGGTGCACATCGTCGGGCAGGCCGACGTCGCTGTTGACTTTATCGTGTAAAACGGCAACGGTGGGCGATGATGCCCACCGTTTCGCATGGGCCAGCTATGTGCAAATTTATTCTTGTCGGAATAATTTTCTTGTTTTCAGGAGCCTCTATGGCAAGCAGTCTGGTGTTACCTTCCGCCGAAACGCTATCCGGGCAGTGGACGGTCAGTGATAAATCAAAGTCTTGTGTTGTGCAGCTCAACGCGGAGAGTGTGGAATCGGCCGGCGGCTATAGCCTGAAATTTTTATCTGATTGCACGCCCGACGTCTTGCCGCAAGAGCCTGTGGCGTGGCGTCCTGCTCCCGATGGCATTGCGCTGTTGGACAAGGATGGGCTGACCGTACTTTTCTTCTCTCAGGAAGACGATCATTATCGCAGCCAGATCTGGGCTGAAACTGGGAAGATCCTGAAGAGAAATAACTAGCGGAAAACGCCGGCTTGACCCGGCGCTTCTGAACGCGGTTATCACGCCTCACATCACCCAGCCTCCGCCGTAACGGCGGGGGCTTTTTAATGGGCGGGCGGCAAGCCGTCGACGATGGTAATCATGGCTTCCGCCACGTAGCGCCGCTGTTGTTTCGCCAACTGATAGGCCGGCGAATGGTAGCAGGCCAACGCGGTGGCGTAGTCGTCGAATTCGATCAGCACATGTTTCACAAACGATGGGCCTTCCAGCGTTTGCGCCTGTTCGCCGCGGGCGAGAAAACGGGCGTTGAACTGGCGAAACGCCTGGGGCGCCAAATCCATGTAATGCTGATATTGCTGCGGATCTTTCACGGTAACATGGGCGATCCAGTAAGCGGGCATCTCAGGACTCCTGTTGCAGAATGCGCTTGGCCAGCGCGGCAGCCTCGGTCAGGTGATCGATGACTTCTTGCCTGGCCTGCGTCGGATTGTTTTGTTCGATGGCGTGATAAATGCGCGTCATGCGCTCGAAGCCGGCCAGCTGGCGCTCCGGGGTTTTCAGGGTCAGGGCGCGCAGGCGGCTGATGCGGCTGTTCAGGCGTTGAACGATTTCCCAGGCGATGGCGTGATGGGCCACTTGGAAAATGGTTTCATAAAAGGCCTGCGAGGCTTCAACGCGCTGAATATCGTCCTGCCCGGCCGACGCCTGATTAATCGCAATTAATTTTTCATGCAGTTTCTTTTTATCTTCCGGCCCGGCTTTCAGGGCGCAGTCGTGAGCGGCATCCTGTTCAAGCAGCAGGCGAATAGTATAGATCTGCTCGGCAATTTCCCAGGTCAGAATAGCGACAATCGGCCCTTTCTTGCCGAGCGTTTCAATGAGCCCCTCCGCTTCGAGATAACGGATCACCTCGCGCACCACGCTGCGGCTGACGCCCAGCTCCTCGCACAGGCTGCGTTCCACCAAACGATCGCCGGCCTGAAAATACCCTGAGATAATCGCCTGCCTAATTTTCGCCAATGCCAATTCGCGCAAGGTGACCGGTGCATTCTCAATTTTCAATGACGCCTGAACCATAATTGTCTCTATTTTTTGTGGATCATCATTAATCCGGATAACGACGCGAATTCCCGTTTGCCCGGTACTATTAACATCTTTCCAACCTGCAAAGCAACGGCGGCCGATTTCGCGCCGCATCGCCAAAACGGTGAATGTTGCAGCAGCTCACAAAATCGAAAGATAGCCTAAAAAAACCGCTTTTCGGTGCTGATAGCCGCTGGCTCAACGGCTGCGGCACGGGCACAGGGTGCTGAGCGGACGCGGTCGTGGCCGGTGTTTCACTCCCTGCCAAAGCCCACGCAAATTTACTAATGCATTGATTAACCGGTGTTATTTTCAAATTTGCTCTACCTCCCCAAGTGAAAACAAGAATACCGTATTATGGTATACCAAATTTTGACATGCCAATCTGCCCGATGCTATACCCTCGACTCGCGACATCTGATTAACATTTGATTTACTTTTCGAGGTCCCTTATGCATCAAGACATCCGCAAGACCCTGGTTTCCACAGAAACCCTCTACGCCGACGGCGGCAAATCGGCCGGCAAACCGCTGGTGATGATCGCGGCGGCGGCGGTGATCAAAAACCCCTGGGCCGGGCAAGGCTTTGTCGAGGATTTGGCGCCAAAGATTCGAGAAATGGCGCCGGTGCTGGGCGAGCTGCTGACCGGTTTGATCCTCAAAGAAGCCGGCTCCGGCGAGCGTGTGGAAGCCTTCGGCAAAAGCGCGGTGGTGGGGCTGGGCGGCGAGTTGGAACATGCCTCGGCGCTGATCCACACGCTGCATTTCGGCAACCACTACCGTTCGGCGGTCAACGGCAAGAGCTATCTGGCGTTCAACAATACCCGCGGGCCGGCCAACGCGCCGATCCTGATCCCGATGATGGGGAAAAACGACGAAGGCAGCCGCGAGCACTACCTGACATTTCAGTTCAACATCAACGACGCGCCCTTCGACGATGAAATCGTCATCGCACTGGGCGCGGCGCTGGGGGGGCGGCCGCACCACCGCATCGGCAACCGTTATCTGGATCTGAAAGAGCTGGGCCATGATCAGAACAATCCGGCAGCTGTCTGAACCCGCTCTGCGGGTGGGGTATTTGGAGGCCGGGCGTGGCGAGCCGCTGGTATTGATCCACGGCGTAGGCATGAACGCGGAGGCCTGGTATCCCCAGCTCGATGCGCTCAGCGCGCACTTTCGGGTCATCGCCGTCGATATGCCGGGCCACGGAGAAAGCGAAGGCTTCGCCCACGCCGCGACGCTGGAGGATTACGTGCGCTGGATGGCGGCCTTCTTAAACACCCTGGGCGCGCCGAGCGCGGCGGTGGCGGGGCACTCGATGGGGGCGTTGATCACCGCCGGTCTGGCGATCGATTATCCGGAGCGGGTCAATCGCGCGGTGGTGATGAGCGGCGTGTTTCAGCGCTCAGCAAAGGCCAGCGCCGAGGTCGCGCAACGCGCCAGCGCGTTGGCCAGCGGCCAGACGCAGCTCGACTCGCCGCTGAGCCGGTGGTTTGGCGCCGATCCCGCCGAACAGGGTCTGCGCCGGCAGGTGGGCGGCTGGTTGCAACAGGTGGACGTAGCGGGTTATGCCCGCGCCTATCAGGCGTTTGCTACCGGCGATCGGGTGTATGCCCCGCGTTGGCACCTTATCCGCTGCCCGGTGTTGGTGCTGACCGGCGAGCACGACGCCAATTCCAGCCCGGAGATGGCGCGGCAAATGGCGCAGGCCGCACCGAACGGGCGCGCGGTAATCATTGAGAACGCCAAACACATGGTCAGTCTGACCGATGCGCAACGCGTCAACGCGCTGATGCTTGATTTTCTGACCTCAGAGCAACCTTTGACTTTAGGAGCAGCAAATGGACGCGGATAAACGCAGGCAGTTGCGCGACGCTTTCGGCGCCTTTATGACCGGCGTCACCATTGTGACCTCGGTAGACAAACAGGGGCGGCCGATTGGCTTCACCGCCAATTCGTTTTCGTCGGTGTCGCTGGATCCGGCGCTGCTGTTGGTGAGCATCGATAAACGTTCGGCGAATCTGGCGCATTTTACCCAGTGCAGCCATTTCGCCATCAATATTCTGGCGGAACAGCAAAAAGAGGCTTCAACCATTTTTGCGCAAAAGAACGAAGACCGCTTTGCGCTGATCGATTGGCGCTGGAGCGCGTCACGGGTGCCGCTGATCGATAACAGTTCGGCGTGGTTCGACTGCTCGCTGCATCAGGTGGTGGACGCCGGCGACCATGCCATTCTGATCGGCCAGGTCGAAGGGTTCGAGTCCAACGCCACCGCCGGTCTGGGGTATTACCGCGGCGCTTATTTCACGCCTTATCAAAACGCGCAGTCGCTGATTGGCGGGCCGCAGGTGGTGGTAAGCGCGTTGATCGAGTTTGAAGGGCACGCCGTGATGGTGCGGCAAAATGACGGCGGCTATCAACTGCCGTCCAGCGCGGTGGAGAAACGCAGCGTCAGCGAAACGTTGGGAGATTTACTGCAGCAGTTGGGCATCAACGCCCATCCGGGCTTCGTCTATTCCGTCTATGACGACCGCCAGAAGCACCAGCAACACATCGTTTTCCTGTGCGCGCTGCCGACCGACGCCGGCAGCCTGACGCCGCAGCTGGGCGCGGCGGAATGGTTCGACATGCCGACGCTGGCGCGGCTGCCGATCAAGGATCCGGCGCTGCGATCGATGCTGGGCCGGTTCGTCAAAGAAAACGCCGTGGGCAATTACGGTATCTATTATGGCGATGAGCACAGCGGTGCCATCAAGCAATTCGCCGGTTGAGGCTGAACGGGAGAGTGTGATGAAACTGTCTTTATTCGTGCATATGGAACGAACGTTACCCGACGAACCGCAGGAAAAACTCTACCAGGAGATGATCGAGCTGTGTGAAATCGCCGATCGCGGCGGCATGCACGCCATCTGGACCGGCGAGCACCACGGCATGAATTTCACCATTGCGCCGAATCCGTTCATCAATCTGGCGGACATTGCCCGGCGCACCTCCAGGGTGCGGCTCGGCACCGGCACCATCATTGCGCCGTTCAACCACCCGATCCGTCTGGCGGGCGAGGCGGCGATGACCGACATCATCACCGGCGGCAGGCTGGAGCTGGGCATCGCGCGCGGCGCCTATTCCTATGAATACGAACGGCTGATGCCCGGTTTGACCGCCTGGGATGCCGGGCAGCGCATGCGCGAGCTGATCCCGGCGGTGAAAAAACTGTGGCAGGGCGACTATGCCCATCAGGGGGAATACTGGTCGTTCCCGGCGACCACCTCGTCGCCGCTGCCGAAACAGCAGCCGCATCCGCCGATTTGGGTGGCGGCGCGCGATCCCAACAGCCACGAATTTGCGGTGCAAAACGGCTGCAACGTTCAGGTTACGCCGCTGCATCAAGGGGAAGAGGAGATCGTGCGGCTGGTGACCTGTTTCAACGAGGCGCGTGCACGCTTCGCCGCCGAGCAGCCGCTGAAGATCATGCTGTTGCAGCATGGCTACGTAGCGGAAGATGAGGCGGACGCCCGCCTGGCGGCGGAAGAGCTCAACCGTTTCTACCACTACTTCGGCGCCTGGTTCAAGAACCAGCGGCCGGTGCGGCAAGGGCTGATTCAGCCGCTGAGCGACGAAGAGATCGCCGCCAATACCTATTACTCCGCCGAGATGATGCGCACCAACCTGGCTATCGGCACCGCCAATGAGGTCATTACGCGGCTGAAAAAATATGAGGCGCTGGGGTATGACGAGTTTGCGTTGTGGATCGACAGCGGCATGAGCTTTGCGCGTAAAAAGGCCTCTCTGGAGCGGTTCATTCGCTGCGTGATGCCGGAATTTCACTGACGGAGGCGCTGATGGAATCGTTCAAACTCTACATCGATGGCCGGTTTGACGCCGGTTCGGCCACCTTCGACTCGATCAACCCGGCGAGCGGCGAACCCTGGGCGCAGGTGGCGGAAGCCCGCGCGCAGGATGTGGATCGCGCCGTTGCGGCGGCGCACCGGGCTTTCCAGGGGGCCGAGTGGCGCGATATGACCGCCGGCGCGCGCGGCAAGCTGTTGTTGCGGCTGGCCGACTTGCTGGAGCAGCACGCCCCCGAGCTGGCGCGGCTGGAAACGTTGGATACCGGCAAGATCATCCGGGAAACCCAGGCGCAGATCGCTTATGTGGCGGAATACTACCGGTACTACGCCGGCCTGGCCGACAAGATGGAAGGCAGCGTGCTGGCGATCGACAAAGCCGACATGGAAACCTGGGTACGTCGCGAACCGATCGGGGTAGTGGCGGCGATCGTGCCCTGGAACAGCCAGCTGTTTCTTGCGGCGGTGAAAATCGGCCCGGCGATCGCCGCCGGCTGCACGCTGGTGGTCAAAGCGGCGGAAACCGCGCCGGCGCCGCTGCTGGCGTTCGCCAGACTGATAGACGAGGCCGGTTTTCCACGCGGCGTATGCAATGTGATCACCGGCTTTGCCGCCGAATGCGGTGCGGTGCTGACGGCGCATCCGCAGGTAGACCACATCGCCTTTACCGGCGGCGCGGAAACCGCGAAGCACATCGTTCGCGGCAGTGCGGAAAACCTCGCCAGCACCTCGCTGGAGCTGGGCGGAAAATCGCCGTTTATCGTTTTCGATGATGCGGATCTGACCAGCGCGGCGAATGCGCAGGTGGCGGCCATTTTCGCCGCGTCGGGCCAGAGCTGCGTAGCCGGCTCGCGCCTGCTGGTGGCGGAAAGCATCAAGGACACGTTTTTGGCCCGGCTGACGGAGAAGGTGCGCAGCATCCGCATCGGGCCGCCGGATCGCCCGGACACCCAGTTCGGGCCGCTTTGCACCAGGCAGCAGCAAGAGCGGATCGCCGCCATCGTCAGCCGTTCGCTGGAGCAGGGGGCAAAACTGGTGATTGGCCACGCGGCGATCGACTCACCGGGCTTTTACTACCCGCCGACGATTGTCGATTGCAGCGCGCAACCCGACGCCGAGTGCGTGAAGCAAGAGCTGTTCGGCCCGGTGCTGTCGGTGTTGACCTTCAGGGACGAAGCGGAGGCCATTCAGCTTGCCAATGATTCTGCCTATGGCCTGGCGGCCGGCATTTTCACGCAGAACCTGACGCGCGCGCATCGGGTGACCCGTCGCCTGCGGGTGGGGGTGGTGTGGCTGAATACCTATCGAGCGGTATCGCCGCTGGCGCCGTTTGGCGGCTACGGCCAGTCGGGGTTTGGCCGCGAGGGCGGGATTGACGCCGCGCTGGAATACACCACCAGCAAAACGGTGTGGCTGCGCACCAGCGACGATCCGATAGACGATCCTTTTGTCATGCGCTGAGTCAGCGCAATCAGGCGCGATTTCAGATCGCGCCGGCAGCCCCGTTTTCATCGCATTGATACAGGCGACCGCAATGTCGCCGGGGCAGACGCACGCTTTTTTCGACCTATTCGCACGCTAACACGCTGTAAAAAATAATAATCCACGTTAACCGGGGGATATATGAACTCTCAGCCAGAGCAGACCGCGTTTATTGAAGACAAGTCGATCGATTTTGTTCCCGCCGGGGAGCGCCATGGCCATGCCCGCAGCCTGTTTACCCTGTGGTTTTGCACCAATATTGCGCCGCTGGCGGTCGTGACCGGGGCCATCTCCACACAAACGTTTCATCTCAATATTCTCTCGGCGCTGAGCGCGATTATCGCCGGCCACCTGTTCGGCGGTATTTTTCTGGCGCTGACCTCTGCCCAGGGACCACAGGTCGGAATACCGCAAATGGTGCAGAGCCGGGCGCAGTTTGGCCGCTACGGCTCGCTGTTGGTGATCGTGTTCGCCACGGTGATCTATCTGGGGTTCTTTATTTCCAACATCACGCTTTCCGGCAAGGTCATCCATAACGTCATCCCGTCATTGAACATGGGCGTGGCGACGGTGATTGGCGCGGTGTTGGCAACGTTGATCGGGGTGGTGGGCTACCGTTTCATCCATAAGATCAACAAAATCGGCGCCTGGGTGATGGGCAGCGCGCTGATTCTCGGATTGGTATTGATGTTTTCTCAACCGCTGCCGGCGGATTTTTGGCAGCGGGGATCGTTCAGCATTGCCGGTTGGTTCGCCACGTTCTGCATCGGCGCCGTCTGGCAAATCAGCTTCTCGCCCTACACGTCAGACTATTCGCGTTACCTGCCGGCGGAAGTCGGCATTGCCAAACCCTTCCTGTATACCTACCTGGGCGCCTGCAGCGGCACCATTTTGGCCTTCGTGTTCGGCGTGGTGGCGGTCAATCTGGTCGCCGGCAGCGACGATGCCATGGAGGCGGTGCGCCAGGCGACGGGAGGGCTGGGGCCGGTGTTGATGGTGCTGTTTCTGATCAACATCATCTGCCATAACTCGATGAATTTGTACGGCGCGGTGCTTTCACTCATCACTGCGGTACAAACCTTCTTACCGCAGTGGATGCCGAATGCGCGTATACGCACGCTGTTCTCGGCGCTGATTTTGCTGGGGGCGGTGTGGGTGGCGCTGGTTGCCTCGGCCAACTTCGTTCATCTGTTCCTGAACCTGATTTTTGCCTTGATTTCGGTGCTGATCCCCTGGTGCATGATCAACCTGATTGATTTTTACCTGCTTAACCGCCAACGCTATGACATTTCGGCCATTTTCAGCGCCGACGGCGGGCGCTACGGCCTGCTAAACACCCGCGCGCTCGGCGTTTATTTCGGCGGTATTGCGGTGCAGGTGCCTTTCGTCGAGAACGCATTCTTCTCCGGCCCTTACGCCAATCTGATCCCGGGCGCAGACATTTCCTGGGTGATCAGCATGGTGCTGACCGGTATCGCCTACCCATTGTGTTGTTCGCGACGGGCTAACTGGGCGGTGCAATTATAATTCTCCTGCATCCCGGCCAGCATAAAAGGCCGGTTTGAGTGATATGATAAAGTAATTTTTAGAACAGGATGTTTCTAATTTTTTAATTTATTAAATTAGATAATAATCGTATGAAATGGCTAAATGGATTTGGGCTAACTTATGATTGTTATATTAATGTTGCTGCTCATGGTGTTTTATATATCGCTAGCTTATGAGTTTAAAAGAATGAAAAAGCGAAGAATATATGCCTGCCATAAAAGGAAAAGGAGGGCGTCGGTTAGGCGATTAATCAACATGCTGTTATTCAAGTAATTTCCCGAAGTAGTTCTTACAGGAGGGAGCACGATTATTGAGATATATCTCCCTCTGGTTATTAGTTGTTTCGCTACGTTTATATTGCGTCGGGTTGGCTCCGACGCAACATCAGCCTGCGGCGAATAGCCGCTGCTGCCAATAGGCCAGTTGCGTCAATGTCATGGGCTCGGCGGCAATGATTGCGTGATTTTCCAGGGCGATTTCGCGTGCGCGTTGCAATGGCTCGGCGCTGAGGCGCTGCACGCTTTGCCGCAGCGCCTGTTGCGTTTGCGCCAGCTCGTTTGCGCCCACGTGCGCCAGCTCATGACGCATTTGCAGTAAGAATTCGTCGGTTAACTGCCGCAGCTGTTCAACGTTGAACGTTGGGGATTGCAGCGCGAACAGCAGGCCTTCGGCATCGGCGCAGCGGTGGAAGGCGCATTGCACCACGTAGCCCACGTTGCGATCCACGCGCAACCGCTGAAAATAGCGCGGCGCGTAAAGCTGGGCCAGCACGCGCAGCGCCCAACGGCCTTCGGCTTCGCCGTTCGGCAGCGGGTAAAACTGCAGCAAGGCGTGTTCGGCGCCGCTTTCCGTCAGCGTGACGGGGCGATGATGCTGATATATCGGCAGCGGCGGCTCGGCGGCCACGGGATAGGGGAAGTCGTACAGCAGGTGCGACAGCTGCCGTTTTAACTCGCCATCGCCGCCGGCTAAGGTGGCATGCCACTGCACCGCTGTTGCTGTCGGCGCGCTGAGCGCTGCGGGCAATTGGGCCAGCAGGCGACGAATGGCGATGTCGTTTTGCTCTTGCAACTGCGTATGGCGCAGGTTTCTCGCCGCCTCGTTGAGAATGGCCGACGGCAACGCCGCCAGCGCCCGGTTCACCTCGCTCAGCCCGTGGCAAAGCAGCGCGGGGCTGCCCGCCAGCTGCAGCAGCCACGCACCCTGGTGGCGTTCGAAGCTTAAATGTCCTTCCCGATGCGCCAGTTCGGCCGCCCCGGCGCGCAGCGCCGCCTGTAAGCCGTAGGCCTGTGCATCACTGAAGGGGCTGGACGGCGTCGGCCGCAGCAGCAGCACCGGCTGCGCTTCGTCGGGGCGCAGATGCCGCAGCGGCGCCAGGCCGGCAGGCAATGTCGGGGGCGGCAGCGCCGCCGAGGAGGAGAAAAAGCGGAAGGGTTCAGCCGTAGCCGTCAGCGCGGCGCCGGCGAAGGGGCCAAGCGCTAGCGGCAGCCCTTGAATTTCACGGGTTTCACCGCCGCCTTCGGGCCGCACGGCCAGGCGACGGCGCGGCGCGCTAATCAACGCCGCAATATGCCGTGGCCAATCGTCGTTCGGCTCCGCCGGCGGCAGCCCAAACGCTCTGGCACGCAGCTGGTCGAGCGGTGCCAAACGGTGGAAATCGCGATTTGCCAGCCGCTCGTAATGCGCAAGCTGGGCCGGTGTCAGCACCTGCAGCGCCTGCAGCCACGCCAGCAGGGCGCTTTCGATGCAGGCAGCCTCAGCGGCTGAACCGTGATTGACGGTAAAGGTAAAACTCAGCAGCGCGTTGTTCTCGCTGCAGCGCGAATAATCGAGCCGAACCGCATCGCACCACGCCTGAGCGCGCAGCCGGGCCAGCAGCCCGCCGGGGGCTTCGTCCAGCAGCATGCGCTCCAGCCGCCGCAGCCAGCCGCGCGAATGGGAGCGCGGCAGGGCAAACACCAGTCTCAGCTGCGGCGTGCCGGGCAGCGTCAGGGTGTAATCTTCCGCAGCGGTCAGCGGCGGTGAGCTCTCGTGCGGTGAGCCGTTGCCCGCCGGCAGCCGGCTGCCGTAGCGCTGGGCCAGCGCATGCAGCTGGGCCAGCGATTGCGGGCCTTGCAGCCACAGCGTCAGGTTTGGCGCGCGAAAATAGCGCTGATGAAACTGCCGCAGCGCCAGCTGCAACGCGGAAATATCGCTGCCGAAGGCGGCGCGGCTGCCGATATGAAAGCGATGCATTGCGTCAAGGCCGCTGAACATCTGCCGCTGCGCGGCTTCGCAGCGGGTTTCCACATCGGCGCGCAGCAGGCGATATTCAGCGTCGATGACCTCAATCTCCTGAGCGATCGCCTCGGACGCCAGCTGCGGGGCGGCGAGCATATCGCTCAGCCGCGCCAGCCCCGGCGCCAAATGGTCTGCGCTTACTTCGAAGAAGAAGGCGGTTTGCGTGGCTTGGGTGGTGGCGTTCAGCCGGCCTCCCACCGAGGCGACCCAGGCCATCAGACCATCTTGCGCGCCGTAGTTCGCGCTGCCGCGAAACAACATATGCTCCAGCAGATGCGCCAGGCCCGGCCAGGCGGTGGGCGCCTGAAAACTGCCCGCTTCAATGCGCACCAGCGCGGCGGCGCTAGCGGCGGCAGGATCGCTTATCGCCTTGACGGCCAAACCGTTGTCGAGCTGCCAGGAAGCGCCGGCGAGTGCCATCGTCAACCCTTGAAAATCAGACGAGAGTTGGTTTGATTGCGAAAACGCAGCTGATCGATACCGATCTGCGAGCGATTCGCCGCTTCCCGCGCCGCCAGAATGGTGCCGTGGTGGGGCGATTTGCCGCACACCGGGTCGGCGTTGTCGGCGTTGCCGGTCAGCATGAACGCCTGGCAGCGGCAGCCGCCGTAGTCTTGCTCTTTCTCCGAGCAGGAACGGCACGGCTCCGGCATCCAGTCATAGCCGCGATAGCGGTTAAACCCGAACGAGTGGTACCAGATATGCTGCAGATCGTGCTCCAGCACCGACGGGAAGGCGATCGGTAACTGACGGGCGCTGTGACAGGGTAACGCCATGCCTTCCGGCGTCACGCTCATGAAGATGGCGCCCCAGCCGCCCATGCAGCCTTTGGGGCGCTCCTCGTAGTAGTCCGGCGTGACGAACAGCAGGTTGGCCAGCTTGCCGTCGGTGACCATGCGTTCGCGGTAGCGTTTCACCACCGCTTCCGCGTCGGCGATCTGCTCGCGGGTCGGCAGCAGGCCCTCGCGGTTGAGGTGCGCCCAGCCGTAGAACTGGCAGGTCGCCAGCTCGACGTCGTCGGCGTCCAGCTGGATCGCCAGTTCGATAATGCGGTCGATCTGGCCGATATTATGGCGATGCAGCACGAAGTTGAGCACCATCGGATAGCCGAGCGCCTTGACCGCCTTAGCCATGGCCAGCTTCTGCTGAAACGCCTTGGCGGAGCCCGCCAGCGCGGCGTTCAGCGTTTCATCGCTGGCCTGAAAACTGATCTGGATATGATCCAGCCCGGCGTCGGCGAAGGTCTGCAGCTTCTTCTCGGTCAGGCCGATGCCGGAGGTGATCAGGTTGGTGTAAAAGCCGAGCGCGCGCGCGGCGGCGATCAGCTCGGGCAGGTCTTTACGCACCAGCGGCTCGCCGCCGGAAAAACCGAGCTGCACACTGCCCATCGCCCGCGCCTGGCGAAACACCTCGATCCACTGCGCGGTGGTCAGCTCTTTTTCCTGCGCGGCGAAATCGAGCGGGTTGGAGCAATACGGACACTGCAGCGGGCAGCGGTAGGTCAGCTCCGCCAGCAGCCAGAGCGGCGGGTTCACCGCCGGCGCGCGAGCTTCAGTCACGGAAGGTCACCCATTTTTGTTCGTAGGCGCGCTGGAAAAACTCCAGCACGTCTTCCGCCAGCCCTTCGGCGCCGGGGAAGCGGGCGTTCAACTGGGCGATGATGCCGTTCAGCGTGGTGTGGCCGTCGACCAGCTGCAAGATGGCGGCGGCGCTGTCGTTCAGCTTGGCCATGCCTTCCGGGTAGAGGATCACGTGGCTGTTTTGCACTTGCTCCCATTGCAGGCGGTAGCCGCGACGGAAGACGGGGGTGTGTTCAGGGTTCAGCGTCATTACACCAGCCTCTGGTTGTGCCATACCCGCGCGGTGGTCACGCTGTGGTAAGGCGGGCGGTTCAGGGTATAGGCCATGCTCATGGCGTCCAGCATGCTCCACAGAATGTCCAGCTTGAACTGCAGGATCTCCAGCATGCGCTGCTGTTTTTCTACGGTGTCGCAATAGTCCAGCGCCAGCGCCAGGCCGTGTTCCACATCGCGGTTGGCCTGGCCGAGGCGGCTGCGGAAATAGTCGTAGCCGGCGGCGTCGATCCACGGGTAGTGCTGCGGCCAGCTGTCGAGGCGCGATTGGTGGATTTGCGGCGCGAACAGTTCGGTCAGCGAGCTGCAGGCCGCTTCCTGCCAGCAGGCGCGGCGCGTGAAATTGACGTAGGCGTCCACCGCGAAGCGCACGCCCGGCAGCACCAATTCTTCAGAGAGCAGGGCGTCGCGCTGCAGCCCGACGGCTTCGCCCAGGCGCAGCCAGGCTTCGATGCCGCCTTCACTGCCGCCGTAGCCATCGTGATCCAGGATGCGCTGCACCCATTTGCGGCGGGTTTCCGGCTGTGGGCAGTTGGCCATGATCGCCGCGTCTTTGATCGGAATGCTGGTCTGGTAGTAGAACCGGTTGGCCACCCAGCCCTGGATCTGTTCGCGGGTCGCTTCGCCGTTGTGCATCGCGATGTGGTACGGGTGGTGAATATGGTAATAAGCGCCTTTGGCGCGCAGCGCCGCTTCAAATACCGGCGGAGTCAGGGGCAGTGGTTGCGTCATGGCGGTTCCCTACAGTTCGATATTCATGCCGTCCCAGCTCACTTCAATGCCGGCGGCGGTCAGGCTTTGCCGCTCTACCGAGTCTTCATTGAGGATAGGGTTGGTATTGTTAATGTGGATCAGGATTTTGCGCCTGGCGGGCAAGGTGGCGAGCAGGGCCGCCAGCCCGTGTTCTTCCGCCAGCGCCAGATGCCCCATGTCCTTGCCGGTATTGCGGCCCACGCCGGCGTTGGCCAGCTCGTTGTCGCGCCACAGCGTGCCGTCGATCAGCAGGCAGTCCGCGCGGCGCAGCCACGGCAGCAGCGCCTCGTCCGGCTCACCCAGGCCCGGCGCGTACAGCAGCCCGACCCCGCGCGCGGTATCTTCGATAAACAGCGCCACGTTGTGGCCCGGCAGCGGGCGATCGCGGAACGGCGAATAGGGCGGCGCGTTGCTGAGCAGCGGAATGGCGGTAAAGCGCACGTTCGGGCAGACCATCGTGCGGAACGGCTCGCCGGGCGTCAGCGGGTGGTGAATCAGGCCGCCGTTCCAGTGTGAGAGCATGGGAAACACCGGGAAACCGGTGCTGAGATCGTCATGCACTTCAGGGGTGCACCAGACGTGATGCGGGCAGCCCTCGCGCAAATTGAGCAAGCCCGCGCTGTGATCGATCTGGCTGTCGGTCAACACGATCGCGCCGATGCCGGTGCCGCGCAGCACCTCGGGATTATTCAATTCGGGCGAGGCCAGCAACTGATGGCAAATGTCCGGGGAAACGTTGCACAGCACCCAGTTTTTACCGTCGTCGCTGACGGCGATGGAGGACTGCGTGCGGCGCGTGGCGCTGATGCTGTGGTCGCGAACGCCCCGACAGTTGTCGCAGTTGCAATTCCACTGGGGAAAGCCGCCGCCCGCCGCCGAGCCGAGAACTTTTATCTGCATGTCTAAACCAGAAAAGAAGGAAAGAAATGCCCGCGCGAAAGGCGGGCAGACGGGCGATTAACGGTTGGAAATGTACAGCGTCACTTCCAGCCCCAGACGCAGATCAACAAACTCAGGTTTAGTCCAGGTAGTCATAGCGGTGCTCCTTTGCATGCATCGTAATAAGTCGAACCCAATGAGAAACGTTCGCATTCGGCCGGCCCAATGTTGGCGAAATGTGACGGAGATCGCAACCTTTAAAGCGTAACCGGGTTATTCACCCCAGGCGGCGGTGAGCGCGTTCAGCCAGTTGCGCCAGGTCAGCTTCTCCAGCAACCGGTTATCGAACCCGGCCTGCGCCAGCGCTTGCGTCAGGCGCGGCAGGCCAGCGGCGTCCTCCAGCGGTTGCGGTACGTTGACCCCGTCAAAATCAGAGCCAAATCCCACGCGATCTTCACCAAGTTTAGCGATCAAATACTCAACGTGTTTAACAATTTCTGTTAAGCCGGTTGTTGCACTGTCACGTTTACCGTCCGCACGCAGGAAGGCGGTGCCGAAATTGACGCCGACCATCCCGCCGCTCTGGGCGATGGCGCCCAGCTGTGCGTCGGTCAGGTTGCGCGGCTGGGGGCAGAGGGCGTGGGCGTTGGAGTGGGTGGCGACCAGCGGCGCGTTGCTCAGCGCGGCGGTTTGCCAGAAGGTTTTCTCGTTCATGTGCGAGACGTCGATCATGATGCGGCGGCGGTTGCAGGCGCGGATCAGCGCCTCGCCGGCCGGCGTCAGGCCGGGGCCGGTATCGGGTGAGCCCGGGAACGGCCCGCTGACGCCGGTGCCGAAGGCGTTCGGCAGATTCCAGAATGGCCCGATGCTGCGCACGCCCAGCCGGTAGAAGGCCTCCAGCTGCGTCAGCTCCGCGTCGATCATGCCGGCGCCTTCGATATGCAGCACCGCGGCAATTTGCCGGTTGAGGCGGCACTGTTCTATCTCGGTGGCGGTGCGGCAGATGCGCAGCCGCCCCTGAGAAGCCTGTTCCAACTGCTGCAGGATGGCGATCTGCCGTTCGGCGATCGCCAGCGGATCGAAGGTGGCCTGCGCCTCGTCCTGCGTTTGGTTGCGCATCTGGGCGATATAGCTGACCGGGGGAATAAATACCGCGAACAGTCCGCCGAAAAATCCGCCGCGCCGCATGCGGGAGAAATCGAGGTGGCCCGGCGTGACGCGGGAATAGAAGGCGGCGGCTGGATCGTCGTCGTGCTGCAGCCACAGGTTGAGCAGCAGGTCGTTATGGCCGTCGAATACCGGCCAGAGAGGGGGAAGCGTCATGAGCGTTTCACTGAGTCAGGCATCGTGAACGCTATGTTCTCCCATCGCGCGAGGGGGAACAACCCCCCGCAGCGGGGAGATTCTGAATGCAGTGGACATACGGAGATTAACCTGAACGAAATTATTTTCGGCCAGTGGCCAAGGAAGTTTAAACGTGCGAATCAGCGTTGATTAGGCCAATTAAATTGATGATTCTGTAATATTTTAGACATTGATTCTTGAATCAAATTTTATTTATGGCAATATCGTCATCGCGTGTGTGTTGGGCGCGATTCCTACCCTAACTAACTGTTTTAAAATGAATTTATCCACCATCAATATAATAACTGTTAGTTATTTTTAATGTGATAATTAAATGTTCACAGTGTATTAAGCGTTGTTCCTTGCTTCATTTTTATACCGAAGGATTTTTCATGACCAAAAGACTACTCCTCTGCGCCTCACTGGCGAGCGCATTATTGTTAAGCGGGTGTGCAAGCATCCCCCTCGCAACAGATCAAGAATCAGCGCACGCTAAAAGCTTCCCGGCGCTGGATGAAAACAAAGCGGGCCTCTATATTTATCGTGACAGCTTTGTCGGCAAGGCGCTGAAGAAAGATGTTTATCTTGACGGCAAATGCGTGGGGAAGACCGCGGATAAAACGTTTTTCTATACCCAGGTTGACGGCGGACAACAGCATAAAATCTCTACCGAATCTGAATTTTCTCCTAACGATCTTTCCATCTATACCGAAGCGGGGAAGAATTACTTCGTAAGACAATACATTAAGATGGGTGTATTCGTCGGTGGTGCCGGTCTGAGTCAATCGACAGAAGACGAAGGCAAACGTGTTATTTCTAAAGCTGCGGTAAAACTTGCCAAGGGCGGCCATTGCGATAACTAATGCGCAGTGACCGTGGAGTTTCAGGGATATTCCTCCTGAAATTCCCATTATCTGTTTAAACCTTCGCTGTTTACTTTACGATTATGAACGGAGTGACGATGTCACTCCGTTTTTCTTTAACGACAAACGCCCAACACCAATTGCCGCAGCCAGCGGTGATCCGCCTCGGCGTCCAGGCGCGGGTGCCACATTTGCGACACGGTGATAGGCGGCGTTTTCACCGGCAGCTCGAAGACGCGCAGCGGGCCGTCGGCCGGTTGAGCGTGCAGGAAGGAGGCGGGCAACAGCGCCAGCAGATTCGAGGCCTGCGCCACCGCCAGCGCGGCCGGAAAACTCGGCACCACGGCGGCAATCTGGCGCGTCAGCCCCAGCTCCGCCAGCGCGGCGTCTACCGGCCCGAGAATGCGCCCGCTGCGCGAGGCCACCACGTGGCCGCAGGCGGCGTAGTCGGCGGCGCCGATCTCCGGCTGCTGCGCAAGCGGGTGCGAGGTTCTCATCACGCCGACGAAGCGATCGCGAAACAGCGCCTGCAGGCGGATTTCCGGGCCCATGTCACCCAGCACGCCTATCTCCAGATCGACCAGCCCTTCACGCAGCGGGCGGTCGCTTTTCTCCGGCTTGGGCGCAAAGCGCAGCCGCACCCGCGGCGCCTGTTCGGCAGCGGCGGCGATCAGCGCCGGGCCGAAGGCTTCGACGAAGCCGTCGTTGGCGCGCAGCGTGAAGGTACGATCCAGTTCGGCGGGATCTAATGCTCCCTGCGCCGGGCGCAGCAGCGCACGGGCTTCAAATGCCGTATTTCGCGTCCGCTCGCGCAGCGTTTCGGCATAGGGCGTAAGCACCATATGACGGCCGGCGCGCACGAGCAGGGGATCTCCGGTGGCCGCGCGCAGCCGGTTGAGGGTGCGGCTCATCGCCGAAGCGCTTAAACCGAGACGCCGCGCCGCGCCGACGACGCTGCCCGCCGTCAGCAGCGCATCGAGCGCGATCAACAGGTTGAAATCAGGGTCGGTCATGCGTGCGTATCCTGTGGCGCTGGAATGAGAGAAGGCGTTTGATGCAGTATATCAGCGTAAACGCTGCGTCTCCTGCGATCTGATGAGCAATAAAAAAGCCGATAACGCAAGTTATCGGCTTGAGTGGCACACTGCGCGGCGTTACGCCGGCAGCTGCTGCGCGGTTTTCTCGACCAGCGCCAGCAACAGCTTGATGTCTTCCAGCGTCACGATCGGGTTCAGCAGCGTCATCTTCAGGCAGGTTACGCCATCGAACTCGGTCACGCCGACGTTGGCGCGGCCCGATTCCAGCAGGGCGTCGCCGATGCGCTGGTTGAACAGCGCGACGGCCGCGTCGCCGTTCGCCGCCAGCTGCGCCGGACGGTAGCGGAACAGCACGCTGGCCAGCTGCGGCTGCATCACCAGTTCCAGCGATTCCTGATCGGCGATGTAACGCGCCACCTGCTGCGCCAGCGTCACGCCATGATCGATGATCTCGGCGTATTGCTTCTGCCCCAGCGCTTCCAGCCCCATCCACAGCTTCAACGCATCGAAGCGGCGGGTGGTCTGCAGCGATTTGGACACCAGGTTCGGAACGCCTTGCGCTTCGTCGAACTCGGAGTTCAGGTAGGCCGCCTGATAGCGCATCAGCTCATAGTGGCGCTCGTCTTTCAGCAAGAAGGCCCCGCAGCTGATGGTCTGGAAGAACTGCTTGTGGAAGTCCAGGGTAATGGAGTCCACCAGTTCCAGGCCGTCCAGGTAGTCGCGGTACTGCTCGGAAAGCAGCAGCGCGCCGCCCCAGGCCGCATCCACGTGTACCCAAATCTGCTGCTGCGCCGCCAGCCGCGCGATGTCGCGCAGCGGGTCAATGGCACCGGCGTCGGTGGTGCCGGCGGTGGCGACAATCGCCATCACCTGCTCGCCGTTGGCCTTGGCCTGTGCCAGTTTTTCCGCCAGGTCGTTCACGTCCATACGGGCGAAGCGATCGGTTTTCACCAGGGTGACGGACTGATAGCCG
This sequence comes from Serratia sarumanii, assembly GCF_029962605.1. NCBI lineage: Bacteria > Pseudomonadati > Pseudomonadota > Gammaproteobacteria > Enterobacterales > Yersiniaceae > Serratia > Serratia sarumanii. The sequence continues at coordinate 2,446,384 of NZ_CP124750.1, forward strand.
AGGCCCATCAGCGCCATGTTCTTCTGCACCGAGAAGTGGGCGTTTTCAGAACAGAACACCTTCAGCTTGCGCAGATCGCCCACCAGGCCGTCCTGCTGCACGGAGTGGCCCTGACGCGCGAAGAACGCATCGCGCGCCAGCATCAGCCCCATCAGGTTGCTCTGGGTGCCGCCGCTGGTGAACACCCCGGCGTCGCCAGGCTGGTAACCGACCTGGGCACGCAGCCACTCGATCAGCTTCATTTCGATCAGCGTGGCCGACGGGCTTTGATCCCAGGAATCCATGCTCTGGTTGGTGGCGTTGATCAGCACTTCGGCGGCCTGGCTAATTACCAGGCTCGGGCAGTGCAGGTGCGCCACGCACTGCGGGTGGTGCACCGACAGGCTGTCTTTCAAAAAGTACTCGATGGCGCGATCGATCGCCGCCTGGTTGCCCAGGCCTTGCGGGGTGAAGTCGAGCTTGATGCGCTCGCGCAGTTCGGCCACGCTTTTGCCCTGATACATCTCGGGCTGTTGCAGCCACTGCACGACGGCTTCACTGCTCTGCGCGATCGCCTGGCGGTAAGCCTCGGCGCTGTGCGCCGAGGAAGCCAGAATCGGGTTTAACTTGGACATCGCGGTCATTCGCTCCAATCAGACTGGCTTGACGCCGGCGGCCAACAGCGCCTGCTCAAATTTATCGAGGAAAATACCCAGCTCATCGTTGGTGATCAGCAGGGAAGGCAGCAGACGCAGCACGCAGCCATTGCGCCCGCCGCGCTCCAGGATCAGACCGGATTCGAAGCACTTTTTCTGCAGCAACGCGGACAGCTCGCCATCGGCCGGGTAGCAGCCCATGTGATCCTGCGCTTCGTTCGGCTTGACGATCTCGATGCCGATCATCAGGCCCAGGCCGCGGACGTGACCGATCACCGGATACCGTTTCTGCAGCTCGGCCAGTTTGCCTTTCAGCCATTCGCCCTGCGCGGCCACTTTGTCGGCGACCTGGTGCTCTTTCAGGTATTGCAGGGTGGTCAGGCCGGTGGCCATCGCCAGCTGGTTGCCGCGGAAGGTGCCGGTGTGGTGACCCGGTTCCCAGGCGTCGAACTCTTTCTTGATGCCCAGCACCGCGAGCGGCAAGCCGCCGCCGACCGCTTTCGACATCACGATGATGTCCGGCTCGATGCCCGCGTGTTCGAAGGCGAACAGCTTGCCCGTACGGGCGAAACCGGCCTGAACTTCGTCGATGATCAGCAGAATGCCATGCTCCTGCGTCACTTTGCGGATGCGCTGCAGCCACTCGGCCGGCGCCGGGTTAACGCCGCCTTCGCCCTGAACGGCTTCCAGGATCACCGCCGCCGGTTTGCGCACGCCGCTTTCCACGTCGTTGATCAGGTTGTCGAAGTAGTAGGTCAGCGCCTTGACGCCGGCTTCGCCGCCGATGCCCAGCGGGCAGCGGTATTCATGCGGGTAAGGCATGAACTGCACTTCCGGCATCATGCCGTTGATCGCCGCCTTCGGCGACAGGTTGCCGGTGACCGACAGCGCGCCGTGGGTCATGCCGTGATAGCCGCCGGAGAAGCTGATCACGCCAGAACGGCCGGTGTGCTTTTTCGCCAGCTTCAGCGCGGCTTCCACCGCATCGGCGCCGGACGGGCCGCAGAACTGCAGGCAATATTCTTTGCCTTCGCCCGGCAACAGAGAGAGCAGGTAATCGGAGAAACGATCTTTTAACGGGGTCGTGAGATCGAGAGTATGTAACGGCAAGCCGCTGGTAATGACATTTTGGATGCTTTGCAGGACGTCGGGGTGATTATGTCCAAGAGCCAACGTTCCCGCCCCGGCCAGGCAATCAAGATATTGATTATTCTCAACATCAGTGATCCAAACGCCCTGGGCTTTCGCAATTGCCAACGGCAATTTGCGCGGATAACTCCTAACATTCGACTCAAATTCGGCTTGGCGCGCCAAATAGGTTTCATTGTTTCCGTTTAATGAGTTTGCAACTAAAGTATCAATACGGACTTTATCCGTCATCATATCTCTCCTACAACCGAAGGTCTCAAGACGCAACGATTGAATTAATGAATTAGAAAAGTAACTGCCTTGTGAAAAGCGCGACCAATATATGGCTTTTTCGCCTGGGACTCAATAGCCGATTTTGTTTTGAATTGTTTAGTTTTTTCTTAGGCTCATCAATATGTTGTTGATTTGTTGACCGTTGGTTTTGCCGGCAAAAAACAACATTTCTTTAACATTGCGTAAAAATGCTTTTCTGCTTTCCTTTGGCTGCTTCTTTAATGCATTTATTATTAAGGTGAATTTCCGATTAATAACATAAATAGAAAATAGCGGCTTATTTTCATCTATTCACCACCTTAAGTCCTAAAGCGGTTATATACACAAAATTTGTGATGAATATAAGCAGCCGAGCGTTAAAAGCGCAGTATCCAGAGCGGTGATTTCTTGCAGATTTTACGTAGCGCGATCAAAAAAGCGGGATTTTTGTGCGGCCGCCGGCGTGTCTGCCGGCGCCGCGGTCATTAACGTTGCCGTAACCAGGCGTGGTAACGCTGCAGGATACGGCGGGTACGCCACTGATCGACGACCAGCGTGAACAGCGGCGAGTAGCGCACATTGCGCGGCCGATCGTCACTCAACGCGCGCATCCGGCGCTTGACCAACGCCATGCGGGCGAGCGACGCCATCACCTTGCTGCGCCAGGTGATCGGGGCAGGCAGCGCATGGGGGGCCGCACCGGTTTGCCAGCGCCGCGGCAGATCGGGCACTTCCGCCATGGCGGTAGCGATGCCGACGACCGCGACGCCGCTGTCCAGCACCCGCTGCGCCACCGACGGGCGGGCGATGCCGCCGGTGGTCATCACCGGCATGCGCGCGACGGCGGCAAGATCGCGGGCGAAGGACAGAAAATAGGCTTCTCGCGCCAGGGTGCGGCCGTCCGCCGTTTCGCCTTGCATCGCCGGGCTTTCGTAGCTGCCGCCCGACAGTTCGATCAGATCGACCGGCAGATCGTTCAGCATCAGCACCACCTGGCGGGCATCGTCCGATGAAAAACCGCCGCGCTGAAAATCGGCGGAGTTCAGTTTGACCGCCACGCAAAAGCCCGGCGAGACGCGCTCGCGCACCGCACGCACCACCTCCAGCAGCAGGCGGGCGCGGTTCGCCAACTCGCCGCCCCAACGATCGTTGCGTTGGTTGGTCAGCGGTGAGAGAAACTGGGAAAGCAGATAGCCGTGCGCCGCGTGGATCTCCACGCCGGTAAAACCGGCCCGTTCGGCGGCGTGCGCGCTGGCGGCGAAGCGCGCGATAACCTCGGCGATCTGCGCTTCATCCATCGCCTGCGGCTGGGCGAACAGCTTGCTGTGCTTGCCCATCGCCAGCGGGATGGCGGAGGGCGCCCATGCGTTGCCGCCCATGTTCGCCATCACCTGCCGGCCCGGGTGGTTAAGCTGCATCCACACCTGCGCGCCACCCTGGCGTGCGGCTTTGGCCCAGGTTTCGAACGGGGCGAGCGGCGTGTCTTGTTCCAGCACCACGCCGCCGGGGCCGGTCATGGCGCGGCCGTCGATCATCACGTTACCGGTGATAATCAAGCCGGCGCCGCCTTCGGCCCAATAGCGGTATAAGCGCCACAGCGCCGGGCCGGGCAGTTGGCCCGGGGCGGCCAGATTTTCTTCCATCGCCGCCTTGGCCAGACGGTTGGTCAGGCGGCTGCCGTTGGGCAGTGTCAGTGGGGTAAACATCGGTTTTGCGCTCCTGTCGTAAGGGGAATGGCGCTATACTAAGTTTAAAGTTAACTTTAAGGTCAATAGGGCATGAAGATCGGAGAATTGGCGCAGCGCGCCGGCGTGGCTGCCTCGGCGATACGCTACTACGAGCAGCTGGGGTTGCTGCCGAAACCGGTGCGTGGCGTCAACGGCTATCGGGTCTACAGCGATAGCGCGCTGGAGCGATTGCACCTGATCCAAATCGGCCAAAATCTGGGTTTTTCGCTGCAGGCGATCCAACGGGTGCTGGCGCTGCAGGGCAGCGCTTATCAGGATGGGTTGATACGCGGCGTCGATGAACGGCTGGCGGAGATCGAGCTGATGATGGCCACGCTGAATGAACAACGAGAAACCTTGTTGACGACCCGGCTGACCTTATTGGAGTCCGGTGTCGCCGGCCTGTGTCAAGCCAAGGGCGAAAAACAGGCCGACGCATCGCCGGCCCGGCCGGCAAAGCTTAGCGGCGTTTAAAGGCGGAACGCCCGGCATACACCGCCGAGGCGCCCAACTGATCTTCGATGCGCATCAGCTGATTGTATTTTTCGATGCGCTCGCCGCGGCTCGGCGCGCCGGTTTTCAGATGGCCGGCTCGCATCGCGACCGTCATGTCGGCGATAAAGCTGTCGACGGTTTCACCGCTGCGGTGCGAGATAAAGGTGCCCCAGCCGTTCGCCTGGCAGAGCTGTACGGCGGCGAAGGTTTCGCTCAGCGTGCCGATCTGGTTCAGCTTGATCAGCGCCGCATTGGCCAACCGTTCATCAATCCCGCGCTGGATGTATTTCACGTTGGTGACGAACAGATCGTCGCCGACCAGCTCCACCTGGTCGCCCAGGGCGTCGCTCAGAATACGCCAGCCGGCCCCGTCGTCCTCGGCCAAGCCGTCTTCAATCAGCACGATGGGGAAATCCTGCACCAGCCGTTGGTAATAGGCCGTCATCTGGGCTGCGTCCAACTCGAGGTTCTCGCTGCGCAGGCGGTACTTGCCGTCGGCGTAGAATTCGCTCGAGGCCGGATCCATGCAGATCGCGATATCTTCTCCCGGCCGGTAGCCGGCTTTCTCTATCGCCTGCACGATCAGCTCGAGCGGCTGGCGGTTTGAAGCGACCGCCGGCGCAAAACCGCCTTCGTCACCGACGCCGACCGACAGGCCTTTTTCCAACAGGATTTGGCGCAGCGCCTGATAAACTTCACTGCCCCAGCGCACGGCCTCGCGCAACGACGGTGCGCCCAGGGGGGCTATCATAAACTCCTGAAAGTCCGCCCCTTGCCAGCGGGCGTGCACGCCGCCGTTGATGATATTCATGCAGGGCACCGGCAGCAGATTGGCGCCGATGCCGCCCAGATAACGATACAGCGGCAGCTGCGACAATTGCGCCGCGAGGCGGGCGGCGGCCAGAGACACGCCGAGCAGGGCGTTGGCCCCCAATCGGCTTTTGTTCTCGCTGCCGTCCAGCGCGATCAGCCGGCGGTCTATCTCCGCCTGTTGGCGCACATCCACTCCGCGCAACGCCTCGTTGATCGCCGTTTTGACGCTGTGCACCGCCTCCAGTACGCCTTTGCCGCCGAAACGGCGCGGATCGCCGTCGCGGTGCTCCACCGCCTCGCGCGATCCGGTGCTGGCTCCCGAAGGCACCGAAGCCCGGGCCACGACGCCCGTCGCGCTCATGTCGACTTCGACGGTCGGGTTGCCGCGCGAATCCAGGATCTCTCTGGCGGTTACGCTTTCAATCTCATAGCTCATGGGGGTGTCACCTCGTTCTAGGGAGTGGGAACGTGTTTTATCAGCACGTCGATGGATAAATGGTTGATGAATTCGAAACCGAAGGAGGCAAAGACGCCAAACGGACGGTTCTGATGGCCGAGCAACAAAAGATCGACGCCTTCACGGGCAATCAGGGCTTCGACGTCTTTGAAGCGATGGATGCTGACGATTGCGCGCACCTCCAGGGGGATTGAGCAGTCTTCCACCAGGCGGCTGAGCATGGCTTTGGCGGCGATCACCTCGCTGGACTGGCGATCTTTGGTTTGCGCATCGCTGAGGTAGTCCAGCTCGGCATAGTCGGCGCTGATGTGCGCCACGGTAATGCGCGTATTCATCTGCTGATTGAGGCGTTCGGCATGGCGCAACAGCAGCCGGCCGTCGCGTTCATCCTGTACCAGCAGTAAAGCATGTTGATAGAGCGGCATGACTTATCTCCCTGCGTTAGCGATCTGGAGGGTTAACCACGGTAAAACCTCTTTTTTTCGGCTCGTCATACCGGGCAGCGATACCTGACGAATGCCGAGCACCCGGTTCGACGAGAAATACAGGGTGGAGCGGCGGCGGGTGATATCGGTGACCAATAGTGCAGCCATCTCCAGCCCGGCTTCCTGCTTCGCTTGTTCAAGCGCCTGTTGCAGTGCGGGCAACAGCGGATCGATGTCGCTCATGGCCCGCACTTCTATCTGCGACAGCAGCAGCGAGACGCTATGGATGCGGTAATCCTTGGCGTCGCGGTGCAGCAACTGCGCGGCGGATTGCCCCGAGAGATCGGTTTTGGCGGCTAGCAGCCCGGCGGTGAAGGCGTCATAGTCGACGTGAGAGATTGCGCGTAACCGGGTGACCGCCAGCCGATCCTGTTCCGTGGTGGTTGGCGCACTGAGCGCGACGGTATCGCTCAGGATGGCGCCCAGCAGCAGCGTGGCCTGGGCGGCGTTAAGTGGCATTGGCTTTTCTGTCGTCAGGATCTGCAGGATCACGGTGGCGCAACAGCCGACGGCGCGCACCCAGACATCGGGCGGGTTGCGGGTGACTAACGTGCCCAGCCGGTGATGGTCGATAACGCCGACCACGTCGCTGTCGAGCAATGAGGCCGGGCCTTGTTCGATATCGGTAAAGTCGACCAGCCAGACTTTGCGGTCACGAAGATCGCCTTTCAGCAGCGCAGGCGCCTGTACGCCGGCGGCAGCCAGTATGTAGCGGGTTTCCGGCGTCAGGTCGCCGAGGCGGAAAGCCACGGCCGGTTTGCCGAGGTGATTGAGCCAGTCCGCGACCACCAGCGCGCTGCAGATGCTGTCGCTGTCGGGATTTTTATGGCCGAAAACGTACAGGGGCATTTCCCGCGCGACGGCATCGGGCTGGAACGGAAAAGGGGTAAGACGTGAGATTTCATTCATAGCGACTCCTGACATACCTGCCTAAAAAATAAAGCGAAGTTGTATATCAGGCGTCATCATCCGGTTCGAGTGAACGCGGCGGTTGGGAAAGGTGGAACACCATCACCTTGTGAACGACTGTAGCGCAGCGCGGGGGTAAACGCAACGGCCGGCAAAGCTGGCGAGAATGCGCAATCGGATTGATACTGAGTGAGTCTATGATGGACAAGGATATTTGTCGCTGACCGACGGATAGGGCGAACGGACTCACGCCGGCTGGCTGCGCCGGATCCGTGGGTGACACAATGGGAGACAACATGCTCGAACCCTGCTTCCCCGAAAACGAAGCCGAACGCCTGTCGGTATTGAATTCGCTGAACGTGCTGGATTCAAACTCGGTGGAAAAACTGGATCGCATCACGCGGCTGGCGGCGAAATACTTCGGCGTGACCATTGCGCTGGTGTCGCTGATCGACCGGGATCGCCAATGGTTTTTATCGCGCTACGGTCTGGATGCCCGGGAAACGCCGCGCAATATCTCGTTTTGCGGCCATGCGATCTTGCAACGCGAAGCGCTGGTGGTGCCCGATACCGCCAACGACCCGCGATTTTTCGATAATCCGCTGGTGATCGGCGGGCCGCGGATCGGTTTTTACGTCGGGCAGCCGCTGTTGTCGCTCGACGGGTTGCCGCTCGGCACCCTGTGCATTATCGACAGCCACCCGCAGCCGTTTTCCCCGGAACAACTGGCCGATCTGCATGATTTCGCCGCCGTGGTGGAGGAGTATCTGCAAAGTATTGAGCGCCACGTCTATACCGAAAACCTGAAGTCCGACCTGCAGCGCACGGAGGCCCTGTTCGAACAGACCTTCGCCCAGGCGGCGGTAGGGATGGCGCTGGTTTCGCTGCAGGGGTATTGGCTGCGGGTGAACCCGCGCATCTGCGAAATGCTGCACTATTCCGAGCGCGAACTGATGGATCGCACCTTCCAGGACATTACCTATCCGCTCGATCTCAATACCGACCTGGAAAAGCTGCAGCAGCTGTTGAAAAATGAAATCAGCACCTACTCGATGGAAAAACGCTATTTCCGCGCCGACGGCTCGATCGTTTGGGTGCAGCTGACGGTGGCGCTCAATCGGTTGCCGAACGGCAAACCGGACCATTTCATCTCGGTTATCGTCGATATCAGCGAGCGCAAGGCGGCCGAGGCCGATCTGTTCGCGTTGCAGCATGAGCTGGAGGAACGCGTCGAAACCCGCACGCGGGAGCTGAACGTGGTGGTCAAAAAACTCAACGAAGAGATTGAAACCCGCGTGCTCGCCGAATATCAGCTCAGTGCGGAGAAGGAGCGTCTGCGCGCCATTACCGACAACATGCCGGCCTTAATCAGCCAGATCGACGGCAATGAACGCTACCTGTTCGCCAACAGCGCCTACAAAACCTGGTTCGGTCTGGAGGAGTCCAGCCTCAGGGGGATGACGGTGCGTGATTTCATGGGGGAAAGCGTTTATCGGATAGCAAAACCGATGATCGAACGGGCCCTCGCGGGCGAAATGGTGAGTTTTGAGAATGAGCTGCAGACCCGGCAGGGGCTGCTGATGATCCACACCACGCTGGTGCCGTGCGAAGCGCAGGGCTTTTACATTCTCGCCATGGACATCACCGAACTGAAGCGGCTGCAGCAGCGGCTGGAATATGACGCGACCCACGACATGCTGACCGGATTGACCAACCGCCGTGCGTTTCTGCGCCGGTTGTCGGGCACGCTGCAGGCTTGTTGCCATCAGCGGCAGATGGCGCTGCTGTTTATCGATCTCGACGGCTTCAAAACCCTTAACGACAGCTATGGCCATGATTTCGGCGACGCGATCCTGAAAACCTTCGCCACGTTGCTCAGCGCCTGCGCCGGCGAGCGCCACAGCGTCTCGCGTCTTGCCGGTGACGAGTTCACGGTGATCCTGTGGCCGTTGACGGATCCGCGGCGCGAGGTCAGCGAGTTTTGCGAAAACGTGTTGGCGCAACTGGCCACAATTACGCAGATCGGGCCGCAGAAGGTACGGCTTTCCGCCAGCATCGGCGCGGCCATTTCCCCACGCGGCGATGTGACGGAGGAGATGCTGCTGACCCGCGCCGACGGCGCGATGTATCAGGCGAAATCGGCCGGGAAGGGCACTTACGCCATCTGCGAGCTGTGAGCGTGCAACGGTGGCGGTCTCAGGGTAAGCGGTTTTTCTTTTCCTGTGAGCAGAACTCCGGACTGATTGCATGGCGTCAAATCATCAACATAAAGACTGGCTCGAACTGCGACGCGATGAGGAAACCGGTATTGAGAGCGTCAATGCCCACTTTCAGGGACATGCCTACGATCCTCACGATCATGATGAAATGCTGGTGGGTGTCACGCAGCAGGGTTTACAGCGTTTCCATTGCCACCGCTCGCTGCATACCAGCCGGCCGGGGCGCGCCATGCTGATCGAGCTGGGCGCGGTGCACGATGGCCATGCGCCGCAGGCCGAGGGGTTTACATGCGATGCTCTATTTGCCCCAGCATTGGGTATCCGTCGCTATGCACCGCCGTGGAATGGGGGACGCCTCCGTGCTGGAAGGTGCCTTCCACAGCACGTTGACCGACGATCCAATGCTGGCGGCCGCGATACAGCAGGCCTTTTTCTCGTTGCATCATAGAGAGGGGCGACTGGCGCGCGATCAAAGCCTGGACCATCTGCTGACGCTTTTGGCACGGCATATTCGCGTTCGGCCAACTTCCCAAAGCGATGACGCTTTAATTGAGATGAATCGCTTGCGGGACTACTTGCACGAGCACATGGCGGATAATCCCAGCCTGGATGAACTTGCTCTTCAGTGCGGCCTGGATCGTTTCCGCCTGACTCGCCAGTTCACCCGGGCTTTCGGCCAGTCGCCGCACGCTTATTTAGTTCGGTTGAGGCTGCGGGCTGCACGCTTGCTGTTGGCGCAGGGGGAAGAACCGGCGCAGGTCGCCATGCAGGTGGGTTTTGCCGATCAGAGCCATTTGGGCCGCTGGTTCCAGCGCGCCTACCGATTATCGCCGGCGGCCTATCAACGCCAGTGCACAAACGTTCTATACCGTTGACTTGCCATCTCCGATGATGCGCGTTTAACAGCACAACGGAGTAGAGCGAAATATGTTTGATACCAAGATAGCATTTATCGTGCGTGACGATCTGCCAACCTGGCAGCGGCTGAACGTGGTGGCCTTTCTGGCGACGGGCATCGCCGCCGCGGCCCCGGAAATCATCGGCGAGCGTTACGTGGATGCGCAGGGCAGACGCTACGGCGCCATTTCCGGGCAGCCGATGCTGATTTTCGCCGCGGATCTGCCGGGCCTGCAAAATGTGCATCGCAAAGGATTGGAGCGGGAATTAACGCTGATCCCCTATGTGCACGCCATGTTCGCGACCGGGCACGATGAAGCCAACCGCCAGGTTTTTCGCGCTGAAGACGCGGACAATCTGGATTTGGTCGGCCTGGCGCTGCGCGGGCCGAAGAAAGCGGTGGATAAGGCGATAAAAGGCCTGGCGCTCCACGGCTAGGGCTGGAAAGTGCGCCGCCCGGCGGCGAAAGCAGGGGGCCCGTCCCATGCCGTCTGAATGGCGGCATGGGGGTTTTGGTGGCAACACTTGAATGAGGTTCGGGCATCATTAAATGATAAGAACCGCGGTTTTTTGCGCCGTCGGCGAGGCTCTTATATATTTAGTAGCATGCCTGAGGCAGGTTAGGCATGAAACGGCGGTCGGTCGGGCCGCTGCAAGTACGACAGTTAATCCGTTCGCCAAGAGGCTGCGAGCCTGTGCTTTCGGTAGGGACAGCCGCCAATCGTTTTTACGGCGACCGAAGGCGGAGCAGCTACTCACAGGTCACGAGGACACTTACCATGCATAAGAGAACACTGGCGTCACTGCATTACGAAAACATGCCTTACGATGGGGTACACTTTCATATTTTGAAACGGGAAACGCCTGGCCATACGGCGTTGCTGAAGCTGGATGCGGGCAGCCGGCAACCGGCGCGTTTTCATCCGGGCTGGGTGAAACTGATGGTGCTGAGCGGTGAACTGAAGGTTGACGATCAGACGTTGCAACCCCATGAGATGTTAATCATTCCTGCCAATACCGCCTATACGGTACAGGCCATTACGGAAGTGATTTGTCTGGCGATTTCCGAGCTGGACGGTGCCGAGCTGGCCCGTTGATGAAATAACAACTCTGGATGGAGGAGAGCCTAGGCGCTCTCCCTATCCCTTCAGCATTAAGCCGCCCCCCCGGGCTGAGCTGCCTGCTGATTGATGCGTATACCTCCTGATTATGCCACCGCGCTTTCCCTATCCATCACTTTCGGCCACGTCGCCCCCGCAACGAGCCGCCATTGCGCAGCGCATGCGCAACGCCTGCGTTTTACGCAGAACGATGAAATTTTGGTGTAAATAGTGAGTTTCTTCGCATAAGGCCCCTGGTGTGGCTTGCGACAGCGTCACTATATGGAGGATCATGCGACTCCTCTATCAAATAAAAGACATTCGCGTTATCAAAAGGGACAAACGGCCATGGGATTCGAAGTCGACAATGCCGAAACGAAACGCATCGACCTCAGCAGCCACGAAAACTCCTCGTTCGAGGTGACGGGGCTGGTGAAACACTATCCGGCGGGCTTCGTCATTCCTTACCACTCGCATAGGCGCTGCCACTTGCTCTATTCGCAGCAGGGCGTTATGGCGGTCGAGGCGAGCAGCGGGCGCTGGATCGTTCCGCCCACCACCGCAGTTTGGTTGCGGCCGGGGGTAGAGCATCAGATCGTCATGCAGAGCAACATCTGCGTTTACGGGATTTTGGTCGATGAAATCACCGCCGCGCGTTTGCCGCTGCGCGATGGCGTCTTGCAGGTCTCACCGCTGTTGCGAGAACTGATCGCTCAGCTGGCGACGCTGGCGCCCGAAGGGGCGGAGACCCAACGCAATGCGCTGCTCAGAGCGTTGTTCCTTGAGGAGTTGAGCCTGCAGCCGCAGCTGGCGCTGCACCTGCCTTGGCCGGCAGAGGCGAGAATGGCCGAAATTTGCCGGCGGTTGGTCATCACGCCGGCCGACGATCGCGGCATTGAGGCCTGGGCCGATTCACTGTCGATCAGCGTAAAGACCTTTCAACGCCATTTCAGCCAACAAACCGGCATTACCTTCGGCCAGTGGAAACAGCGCCTGCGGCTGCTGTCGTCCATTCCGCTGCTGCTGGCCGGCCACTCGATCATCCACGCCGCCTTCGAAAGCGGTTACGAGAGCCACAGCGCCTATTCGGTGGCGTTCAAAAAACTGTTTGGCGTTTCGCCTTCGCGCTTTACGCTATAGCCTTATGGCATAGCGCGCTTCTCCTATAGATTGAAGCAACCTAATGACGTATAAAGCAAAGCAGTCAACCTCCGAGGCCGCTTCCCGTGATAAAAATTGTCGTGTATCTGATTCTCGCCGTGACGATCGCCATTATTGCGGCAAGAGTCCTCTTTCGTTTGCCGGATATTTCCCAGCGTCTGCCGCAGGCGGCGTTGCCGGCGGATCCTGCCGCCCAGTTACCGGCGCGGGCCGCCGAACTGATGGCGGCGCATCCTGGCCTGAGCGGCGTGGTGCCGCTGGCCAGCGGGCACGATGCGTTCGCCAGCCGCCTGGCGTTGGCGCGGATGGCGGAAAGGTCGATCGACGCCCAGTACTACATCTGGCATAACGACACCTCCGGGCAGATCCTGCTGAAAACCCTGTATGACGCCGCACAACGCGGCGTGCGCGTGCGGCTGCTGCTGGACGATAACGGCGTCGCCATGGACGAGACCCTGGCGGCGCTGAACGCCCAGGAAAACGTCGAGATCCGCCTGTTCAACCCATCAACCGTGCGCACGCCGAAGTTGGCCGGCTACGCCTTTGACTTTATGCGCATGAATCGGCGCATGCATAACAAGTCTTACATCGTCGACGGCGCCGTGGCGATCATCGGCGGCCGCAACATTGGCGACGAGTATTTCCAGGTCGGCGACGAAAACTATTTCCTCGATCTCGACGTGCTGAGCGTCGGCAGCGTAGTGGCAGAAACGGCCGAGGTGTTCGATCGCTACTGGAACAGCGCGTCGGTGTTCGGCGTTGAGCAAATTATCCGGGGCAAAGGTAATCTTTCTGCCTTCCTGACGCAGGCCACCGCGACCGAAAGCAGCGAACGGGCCCGCAAATTGGCGGTGCAGCTGGAAACCAGCGCGGTGCGCTTTCGCGATGGCGCCGTCCAGCCGGAATTCACCCAGGTAGAGCTGGTGGCCGACGATCCGGCGAAAGGGCTGGGCAAGGCGTCGCGCGATCGGTTGATGGTGACGCAGCTCGGCAAGATCATCGGCGGCGTCGGCCGGCAACTGGATCTGGTTTCCGCCTATTTCGTGCCGGGGCGGGAAGGGGCGAGCTTCTTTGAATCGCTTGCCAAACAGGGGAAGTCCATACGCGTGCTGACCAACGCGATGAACACCACCGACGTGCTGGTGGTGCATGCCGGCTACGCCAAATACCGGCGTGAGCTGCTGCAGGCGGGCGTCGAACTGTTCGAGCTGAAGCTGCGCGCCGGTCAACCGACCGGGCGCAAGGAACTCAAGCCGCTGGGGCTGTCCGGCGCGGCGCTGCACGCGAAAACCTTCGCCATCGATGATAAGCGGGTGTTTATCGGTTCGTTCAATTTCGATCCGCGCTCGGCGCACCTGAACTGCGAAATGGGCTTCTTGATCGACAGCCCGACGCTGGCGGCCGACACTCGCCAACTGTTTGATGGCCCGCTCGAGTACGCCGCCTACCGCCCGGTATTGACGCCCGAGGGCAAAATGGTGTGGAAAGAAGCCTTCGAAGACGGCCACACCGAGGTGCATCAGCAAGAGCCCGGCGCCGGCTGGGTAAAACGCATTATTCTCACCGTGGCCGGCTGGCTGCCTATCGAGTGGATGCTGTAACGGCGCGGCGGGAGGGAAAAGGAAGGTTCGCCGGTGTTGGCCGGCGAACCTTGCGAGGCTCAGTAGGCCAGCTTGTCACGGTGCTTGCGGATAAACGCCCTTAGCCGCATCGGCTCTCTGCCCGCGATCTGCGGGAAATTATCGAAAACCTCATCGACGCCTGGGATATCGCGAGCCGCCATGCGGCGAAAATTGTCGTAGACGCAGCTCATGTAGGCCATTTCGGCACCCGTCGCGCGCATCTCATCCAGAAAAACCTGCGGATCTTGTGATTCATAGCGGAACGGCTGCCCCAGCTCTTCCGTCATCATGGCAGCGATCTCGCCGTAGGATTTAACGTCATAGCCCATGCGGTAGGTTTGGCCGCCGTGCCGCTCGGGGTGTAGCAGCGCCAGCGCCGCCGCCTGCGCTACATCGTCGCCGTCCACCCAGCTGAACGGCGCATCGCCGGTATATTGCCGGATCACGCCGTTTTTCACCGCCGGTACGCCGTCGTAGTTGAGCAGGTTCTGCATAAAGCACTCCGGCCGCAGGTGGGTGAAAGAAAATCCCGACCACTCGATGTAACGCTCGATGAGCTGGTGCCAGGCCCAATGCGCGACGGTGGTGTCGTCACGGCCGCAGGCGCCGAGGTGCACGACATGCCGCACGCCGGCCTGGCGCGCGCGATCGAGAAACACCTTGCTTTGCCGCAGCATGTCCACCGTGTAGCCAGTGGCCAGAAATACGCGCTCGATGCCGGCCAGCGCCGGTGCCAGCGTCTCTTCCCGATCAAAATCGAGCTGGACGGTGCGGATACCCAGTTTTTCGAAGGGCGCCGCCTTGGCGGGAGAGCGCACGGCGGCAACCGGCTCGATCTCTGCCTGGGATTGTAAAAGACGCAGGGTCGCACCGCCTATCTGGCCGGTGGCGCCGGTGATCAGGATCTGGGGCTTCTTGTTCTTCATAACTTACCTCTTGCGGTTTTTAACGCTGTGAGGGAAAGTCTATAGGAATAAAAATCATGATTTGCGCTATAAATTACCGAGTTGCGGGAACTAAATTCATCAATAAGGCAGGGGAATGTTTTCTTCCGAACGTCTTAAAGGGATCGGTCTGTTTGTTTGCGTGGCCGATATGGGCAGCTTTACGCTGGCGGCGGAACGCCTGAACCTGACCGCTTCTGCCGTCAGCAAAGGGATCGCCCGGCTGGAAAGCCGATTACAGACGAAGCTGTTCCAGCGCACCACGCGGCGGCTGGCGCTGACCGACGCCGGCACCCAATTTTATCGCACCTGTACCGGCGTGTTGGCCGAGCTGGAAGAGGCCGAACTGGCGATGCAGGCGGAAAGCGCCGAGCCGCGCGGCAGGGTGCGCATCGATCTTCCCGCTTCCTTTGGCCGTTTGCATGCGCTGCCGGTGATCTTGCGATGTATTGAGGATCACCCGTTGCTGGTGCCGCATATCACGTTTACGGACCGCTTCGCCGATCCGGTCAGTGAAGGCATCGATATCCTGGTGCGTATCGGCGGTTCGGATGTGTGGCCAAATACGCTGGGGCATCACTACCTTGGTAAGCAGCGGCATATCTTCTGCGCCGCGCCCGGCTACCTGAAGCGACAGGGTGAACCCACCACCGCCGCTGAATTGGCGCATCATCACTGCGTGCTGTATCAGGAAAACGACGGCATGCAGACGCCCTGGCATTTCTCCGGAAGCGGTGCCCAGCCGGTAGAGCGAAGAACGCTGACGCCGCGGGTGGCCATTGGCGATGCGGAGGGGCAACTGACGGCGGTGCTGGCGGGGCACGGCATCGCTCAGTTACCGACCTGGCTGGTCAAACGGCAGCTAGAGGAGGGGGCGTTGGCCGAGGTGTTGCCGCATCTGGCGACCGACGGCCTGCCGATCAACGTGGTCTGGCTGAAAAGCCGCCGGGCTCAGCCGAAGGTCAGCGCCTTGCTTCAGGCGCTGATCGCCGGTTTGACGCCGGAGGGACAGGCTTAATGAGTTTCGCTTAAACTGACCGTCGCCGTGCGGCCGGCGATCAGCTCGACGCCGTGGGGAATGGTGTCGATCGCGATGCGCACCGGGATGCGCTGCGCCAGACGGATCCAGCTGAATGTCGGGTTGACGTTGGCGAGCAGATTGCCGGCGGCGGTGGTGCGCTCGCTGTCGTTGATGCCGGCGGAAAGCCCGTCGACGTGGCCATACAGCGGCTGCCGTTCCCCCATGATGCGGATCACCACCTTGTCACCGTTCTGGATGCGGCCCAGCTTGGTCTCTTCGAAGTATCCGGCGATGTAGAAACTGTTGGAATCCACCAACGCCATGATCGGCTGACCGGCGGTCGCGTAAGCGCCGGGGCGCAGGGAGAAGTTGGTGATCACGCCATCCACCGGCGCATAGAGATCGGCGCGCTGCAGGTTGATGCGCGCCAGCGCCCGATCCGCCAGGGCCTGATCCAGATTGGCCTTTGCCAGCGATTGGGCATCGCGGCGATTGTCGCGTTCCTGCTGTGAAATAGCCGACTGCAGCGCCTGATAGCGCCGGTTTTCGCGCTGGGATGACGCCAACTGGACGTTGGCGCGTTCAACGGCGGCCTCGGCCTGATCCAGCGCATTGCGCAGCCGTACTTTGTCCAGGCTGAGCAGCAGCTGCCCTTTATGCACCAGCTGGTTGTCGTGAATGTGCACGGCGTCCACCTTGCCGGAAACATCCGTGGCCAGCGGCACCACGTCGGCGCGGATCTTGCCGTCGCGCGTTTGCGGGGCATAGGTGTAATAGAGATAAAGCTGCCACAGCACGCCTGCCGCGATCAAAACGGCAATCAGGGTCAGCGCGGGGCGCAGCAGAACAAGGGTACGTTCACGAAACATGGGGTCCTCAGGGGGTGGTAAGCCATTTCAGGCCGTGGAAAAACAGCCCGGCCAGAATAAGAAACAGGGCGGTGTCGAACAGCGGGCGCTGCGCGACCCAGCGATAGACGCCTACCGCGTTGAGCGTCCAGGAAAGCGCCATGCGCGAGAAGAACGCGCACACCAGGCACAGCAGCAAGGGCGAGATGAACACGCCGTCAATGTTGATTTCACCGATCATGTCAGGGATTCCAGTGCAAAGCCGTGGGGAAGTGCAGCAGCCGCAGCCGGGTAAGCGGCCGCAGCGCGCGCCGATCGTTCTGCCGCCAGGCCTGTTGCAGACCGGCGTCGATCTGGCCCAGCAGCGCAGAGGGTGCTTCGGCGTGCAGAGAAAGTTGGCGGAACGCCGCCGGCAGACCGGCGTTCGGCGAAGCGCCAGGGGTGAGCCCGCCGGCCTGCTGCAGACGAATCAGGTCGATAGCGGTTTTTAAGCGCATCAACAGCTGTGGGCTGCGATCGGCTTGTCCAACGGCGGCCAGGCGGCTACCCAGCGCGGTGATGCGATCCAACGCGCGGGCCTGATAGCGCTGTAAGTCGCGCTCCGTGACGTGGCGATTGAGGCGCAGCATCTCTTGCGCATCCTGCCGCATCAGCCGCGCCACCACCTGATCGGTGCCCCAGCGGCGGAACAGCGCGGCGCACAGGAATGCGAAATAGACGCCGATCAGCGTGCCGGAAGTGCTTTCCAGATACAGCCCCATATTGTTCGGCGCATAGTGCCCCTGAAAGTTGACGTTGCTGAGCGACAGGGCGATCGCCAACGTCGCCAGCGGGTTGCTCGCCGCCCACACGCCGAGCGGCAGCAAAAACAGTCCCATCACGATCAGGAAACTGCCGTAATCCCCGGCCAGCGGCAGCAGCACATAGCTGAGCAGGGCGCCGAGGGCCATAGCGATAGCGGCGAAGCGGCCAAAAGTGGCGATGGTGGCGCCGGGATTGTCGCCGGCGCCGAAGAAGGCGATGGCCACGATCCCCATCAGCACCATATTGGCGCCCTGTTCCCAGCCGGTGAAATACCAGAGACCGCACAGCAGGGCGTAGGTCGTCAAAATTCCGGCGAACATGCGCACCGCCATGCCGATATCCGGCGGCGGCGAGAAGACGCGGCTGCGCATCATCTGCGCCTGCAGCGCCGCGGGCAGCGGCTCGCCGTCCAGGAATGCGTTCAACTGCTGTACCTCGGCCCACAGCGTTAACCACTGCTCAACCTGTTCAGCCAGCTCGTCGACGATCAGCGTTTCCCACGGCGACAGCGACGCCGCAGGCGGCAACAAGCTTACCGAGGGCGCAGCGTGCGGTGCGGGTTCAACGGCCTGCCGCCGGACCTCATTCAGCCACGGCTGCAGGCGGGTGCGCAGGCCGACCGGCAGTGCGGCGATGCTGCTGCCGATGGCCGAGAGCAGCGGCACGATTTGCAGTACGCGTTGCTGTATCGAAATCGCCGCCTGACGGGTGGGCTTATCGACCGAACTGTCATAGCCAAGGGTGGTCATCATCTGATTGAACGAGGCGATGTCGCCCAGCAAACGGATACGGTCCGCGTCGGCCTGGGCGTCGCTGCCCTTGCCGTCGAGGCTGTCCTCCTGCCAACGCGCCAGGTCAGCCAGCCAGCCTTTCAGCCGCGTGCGCAACACCGGCGCCAGCGACGATGGGAATAGCACGCTGTCTACCAGCGTCACCGCCAAAATACCCAGGCAGATCTCTGTCACCCGCGTGACGACCATAGTGAACATCGTGTCCGGGTGATTGATGTAGGCGATGGCGACCAGCATCATGGTGATGGCGCCCAGCTGGAAAAAGTAAGCGCGTGGCGTGCGATCGAGATAGGAGAGGCCCAGCATCAGTGACGATGACAGCCCAGCGGCGACGATCAACAGCACCGGCGTGTTGCTAAGCCAGGCCGAAAGGCCCAGCGTCAGCACGCCGGCGAACAGCGTGCCGCAAAAACGGTAGGTGGCGCGGGCGCGTACGGCGCCGCTGACCGGATTGCTCAGCACGCAGCAGGTCACCATCGCCCAATAGGGATTTTGCAGGCCGATGCTTTCCGCCAGCGCGAAGGCCAGCATGGCGGAAATAAACAGTTTCGCGGCATACAGCAGCTGCGGTTTACCGATTTTCATGGCTCATTGCCGGCCTGTTGCAGATAGTGGCCTGCGCGCTCTTCAAACAGGCGCAGAATGCGCGTGGCGGTTTCAATATCTTCCAACGGCACGTCGTGCATCAGCTCGACTCGCAGCTTATCGGCCGCGGTTTCGACCTTTTTGGCCAATTCGGCGCCGGCGGGCAGAATGCGCAGGGTTTTAAACCGACGATCGCCGGCCGATTCCTGCCGCTCGAGGAAGCCTAACGCGGCGGCCTGATCCAACAGACGCACCAGCGCACCGGGATTGACGCCGACTTCTTCCGCCAGGTCGCGCTGATTGATGCCCTGCGGATTGCGATGCACCAGAACCACGACGGTAGCCAACGACATGGAGATGCCGGATTTGGCGATCGCCAGCGTCGCAGCCTGTTTCCACACCCGGCGAACCGGTTGCAGGGCGTTGGTGAGGGCATAGAGGGATTTTTCTTTCGATGACATGGGATACCTCGGCAAACAGTGTATATAGGTTAAATGGCAACAGTTGCTTTGGCAATTAGTTTTGAACGCTCGACTCAGAGACAAAAGGCAAGGCATACGTGACGACGTCACATAAAACAAACGGGCTACATAGGCAGCCCGTTTGAAAGGTGGGTATTACAGCGCCTGAACGGGGTTCATCGCAGCGCCGGGGAAGGCCGTATCTTCACCGCGTTCACGCCAAGGCGCCAGATCGCGGCTGCGGGAGGCTACCGCGCTGTCCCACAGCTGATACGCGTCCTTACCGAGCATCAAACGCACCGGCGGGGTGGCGCTGGCCACCATATCGACGATCACGCGAGCGCCCTTAACCGGATCGCCCATCTGTTTGCCGTTCTGCGTGCGGTAATACTCCACCATGCCGGCATCCAGTGGCGCATAGGCAGCGATTTCGCGTTCGGCCTTCATGGCGGCGCTGCTGGCGAAACCGGTACGGAAGGCGCCCGGCTCGATCAGCGTGACGTGGATCCCCAGCGGCTTGACCTCGTGGTGCAGCGCTTCGGTAAACCCTTCCAACGCGAACTTGGTGGCGTTGTACAGGCCGCTGCCGGGGAAGGCCACCAGGCCGGCGATGCTGGTCAGATTGAG
The DNA here is from genome assembly GCF_029962605.1 of Serratia sarumanii. Classification (NCBI taxonomy): domain Bacteria; kingdom Pseudomonadati; phylum Pseudomonadota; class Gammaproteobacteria; order Enterobacterales; family Yersiniaceae; genus Serratia; species Serratia sarumanii. Next base: position 2,466,386 of record NZ_CP124750.1, read on the forward strand.
AATATGGCCGGACCGTTGAGCGCGCATCTGCGGCAGCACTTCACGCGACAGCTCGGCGGCCGCGAAGAAGTTCAGCTCCATCTGGGCGCGGATCTGTTCGGAAGTGAACTCTTCCAGCGCCCCGTAAGAACCGGCGCCGGCGATGTTGGCCAGTACGTCGAGGCGGCCGAAGGTTTCGACGGTCTTCTTCAGGGCGGCGGCGCGCGCCGCAGGATCGGTCACGTCCAGCTGCAAAGCCAGCGCGCGTTCGCCGTGGCCGGCGGCGATCGCCTGCAGCGGCGCCAGGCGGCGGGCGGTGAGCACCACGTTGTCGCCCTTGGCCAGCACGGCTTCAGCCAAAGCCTGGCCGAAGCCGGAAGATGCGCCTGTAATAAACCAGGTTTTGTTCATATCGAGATTCCTCGTTATCGTGGAGAGTTACAGTTGAATTTCAGTGAGTTCTGCGCCATCAAAGGCGGTGTCTTCACCCCGTTCGCGCCAGGCGTTAAGCTCCTGCTGGCGTTTGGCGAGGGTGGTGTCCCACATGGCGTAAGCGTCGCGCCCCAGCATCAGGCGCACCGGCGGGGCCGTGAGAGTGACCAACTCCAGCATGCGCTGCGCCGCTTTGGCGGGATCGCCCATCTGTCGGCCGGCGGACTGCGCCAGGTAGGTTTCAAACGGTGCAATCGACGGGCGGTAGGCTTCGATGCGCTGCGTCGGCCGCATGTTCACGTCGCCGGCAAATTCGGTGCGGAAGGCGCCGGGCTCGACCAGGGTCACGTGGATCCCCAGCGGCCTGGCCTCGATGGCCAGCGACTCCGTCCAGCCTTCGAGGGCAAATTTCGCCGCGCAATAGGGGCCGGCGGCGTTCATTGCCACCAGACCGGCGATGCTGCTTACGGTGATCACGTTCCCGCTGCCCTGGCGCCGCATCTGCGGCAGCACGGCGCGAGTCATCTCCGCCGCCGCAAAGAAATTCAGCTCCATCTGCTCGCGCAGCTGTTCGAGGCTGAACTCTTCGCAGGCGCCGGCTACACCGCGCCCGGCCAGGTTGGCCAGCACGTCGATGCGGCCGAACCGCGCCAGGGTATCGGCGACCGCCTTATCGCGCGCGGCGGCATCCGTGACGTCCACCGCCAAAGGCAGCACGCGATCCTCCTGGCCCTTAGCCAGCGCCCGCAGGCGGTCGAGACGGCGGGCGGTCACCACCACCCGATCGCCGTTGGCGATGGCCGCTTCGGCCAGGGCTTTGCCCAGGCCCGACGAGGCGCCGGTGATCAGCCACACTTTATGGTCATTGTTCATTTCAGGTTTCCTGCGAATAAATAAAACGGCGCTTAGCGCCACCAACGGCTGCCGGGGTGCGGCCGAACGATATCGACACGTTCGCCGATCATCGGCGTCGCGACCTGCACGCTAGAGGGAGCGGCATGGCGCAGTACCTGGTCGAACGGGTCTTGCCAGGCGTGCATCGCCAGATCGAAGGTGCCGTTATGGATCGGCAGCAGCCAGCGGCCGAGCAAATCCCGGTGCGCCTGCACGGTTTGCTGAGGGTGCATATGCACATAGGGCCAGCGTTTGTCGTAGGCGCCGGTTTCCATCAGCGTCAGGTCAAAGGGGCCAAAACGGCGGCCAATCTCGGCAAAACCGGTGAAATAGCCGCTGTCGCCGCTGAAGAACACCCGCAGCTCATCGTCTTCAATCACCCAGGAACACCACAGCGTGCGGTTGCCGTCGGTCAGGCTCCGGCCCGAAAAGTGCTGGGCCGGGGTAGCCGTCAGCCGCAGGCCGTCGATTTCCGTGCCTTGCCACCAGTCGAACTGGCGGATTTTGTCCGGCGCCACGCCCCAGGCCGCCAGGCGATCGCCCACGCCGAGCGGTGCGACGAACTGGCCCACCTTGCCGTCCAGCGCCCGAATGGCGGCCTGGTCCAGATGGTCGTAATGATCGTGTGAGAGGATCACCGCGCGGATCGGTGGCAGCTCCTCGATCGCGATCGGCGGCGCGTGAAAGCGTTTTGGCCCGGCGAATGGCAGCGGCGATGCCCGCTCGGAGAACACCGGATCGGTCAGCCACCATTGGCCGCGCAGCTTGAGCAACACCGTGGAATGCCCCAGACGGTACAGGCTACGATCGGGTGCCGCCTCAAGCTCGGCGCGCGACAGGCGCTGAATCGGCACCGGCGTCGCCGGCACCGTGCCTTTGGGCTTGTTGAAAAATACGTCCCACCACACGCGCAGGGTGGACTCGGGCAGGTCACCCGGCGCCGGCGGCCGCTGATTGTTAAAGCGCCGATCGCGCCATTGTGGCGATGAAGCATAGCCGCCCGCTGTCGGGCGCAATTTGGAACAACGGCTCAAAGTCAGAATTCCTTCAGCACAGCAATGGATGATTCGGGCAGCGGCGCGGTTCAGGTCGCCTTTGCCCGCACGACGCGATAAAACTTGTTGTCAAGAATAAGCCTTGAGAGGCGGACGATCCATGCGCTAAAGTACTTGTTTGTTTATCAAGAGTACGGATTTCATCATGGACCCGCTGTCAGACGTGTTGTCGCTGCTGCAACCCCAAAACCAGTTTTACGCCGGTTTCGACGCTGCCGGGGACTGGTCGTTCGAGTTTCCCCCTCATGAAGGCATCAAATTCACGGCGGTGATGCGCGGCGCCTGCTGGGGCATGACCGACGATCTGGCGCAGCCGATCCATTTCCGCGAAGGGGACTGCTTTTTGCTGAACAGTCGGCGGCGCTTCAGGGTCGCGTCCGATCCGGCGTTGCCGCCGCAGGGAGGGGAGCAGATCATGGCCGAGGCGACGCGCGACGGCATCGCCGTGCATAACGGCGGTGGTGAGGTCTTTTTGATCAGCGGGCGTTTCGGTTTTTCCGGCCAGCATGCGGCGCTGCTGTTTGATGCGCTGCCGCCGATCATCAACATCCCCAAAGCCTCGAGCCAGGCGGGCGTTTTGCGCTGGACGCTCGAACAGTGGACGAACGAGTTGCGTCACCCGCAGCTCGGCGGTGCGCTGATGTCGACCCACCTGGCGCACTTGATGCTGGTGCAGGTGTTTCGCCAGTTCCTCGAAACGGCCCATGGGCTGCCGAAAGGTTGGTTTCTGGCGCTGACCGACCGCCAGATCAGCCTGGCTATCGCCGCCATGCACGCCGAGCCGGCGCGCAACTGGACGCTGGAAGAGCTGGCCCGCATCGCCGGCATTTCCCGCACCGTATTCGCTCAACGTTTCAAAGGGCTGGTTGGCAGCACCGCCATGGAATACCTCTCGCGTTGGCGTATGCTGCAGGCGGCAGATCGTCTGCGGGCCGGTAAAGAAAACGTCGCGTCGATCGCCTACTCGTTGGGATACGGCTCGGAAAGCGCGTTCAGCACCGCCTTCAAACGGGTGATGGCGCAGTCGCCGTCGCAGTATCGGCGGCAAACGCCGGCCGGGGCGAGTGAACCGGAGGGAAAGGGGGCGCAGCGGCCGTGACCGCCGCGCCTGGCTTTACTGGCTGATGCTCTGCTGCAGCGCCTGAACGGAGGAAACGATGCCGGCATCGACCGACATGGTCAGGTCTTCCATTTCCAGCGACACCCAGTCGTTGTAGCCCATCATGCGCACCACCGAGAAGAACGCCTTCCACCACTGCAGATCCCGGCCGCAGCCGACGGCGACATAGTTCCAGGCGCGGCGGGCCACGTCGTCGATCGGTTTGGTCTCCAGCAGTCCGTTAACCTCAACGACGCCGCGCTCAAGGCGCACGTCTTTGCCGTGCACATGGTGAATGGCGGGGCCGAGGGCGCGGGCCACCGCGATGGGATCCGCACCCATCCAGATCAGGTGGCTGGGATCGAGGTTCAGACCCACCATCGGGCCAACGGCCTCGCGCAGCCGGAATAGCGTTTCCGGGTTCCACACCAGCATGGCGCTGAAGTTTTCCAGCGCAAAGCGCTCGACGCCGCACGCTTTGGCCCGGGCGACCAGCGCCTGCCAATAGGGGATTGCCACTTCATTCCATTGATAATCCAGACAGTTTTTCACCGTCGGCGGCCAGCTGACGGTATAGGTGATCCAGTTGGGAATGGTGTCATGCGGGCTAGCCGGGGGCAGGCCGCTCATCATAACGATCTTTTTCACCCCCAGCAGCCCGGCCAGCTCCAGCGTATTGTCGGTTTGGCGCTGATGGCGTTGCCCCAGTTCGCCGGGATCGAGCGGATTGCCGGAGACGTTGAGCGCGGCGATCTCCATGCCGCGGCTGGCCAGCGCCTGCAGCAGCTGCCGGCGTTTGGCGGGGTTGGCCAGCAGATCGTCGGCATCCAGATGGGGTGCCGGAGACCAGCCGCCGGTGGTCATTTCCACGCCGCACACCCCCAGCTCCAGCAGCCGGTCCAGCATCTGCTCGAAGGGTAAATGGCCCAGGCTGTCGGTACAAAATGAAAGTTTCATGGTGCTTTCCTTATTGGTAATTAACCCAGGTGGCGCCGTTGTCGGCGGAACGAACGCAGTTTTCAATCCAGCGCACACCTTCCAGCCCAGCGTCGATATCCGGGTAGATCAGCGTGGCCAGCGTCTGCCGATCGCCGCGCTGGCTGGCGCTGATGGCGATGGCGAACTTGAGGTAGATATTGGCCCAGGATTCGGCCAGGCCTTCGGTATGCAGCGCGCCGAGCCGCTCTTCGGCCAGGGCGCTGTCGTCCAGATAGGGCATGCCGTGGTGCAGGATCTGGTTGGGTCGCCCCTGGATCTCATAGCGCAATTCGCCGGGCGCAGCGTCGCTCCACTGCAGGCTGGCGAGCGAGCCCACCACGCGGATGCTTTGGCTGTCCATCGCGCCCGCATTGACGGCGGAGGCCCACATGCGGCCGACGGCGCCGTTTTCGTAGTGCATCAGCACCATGGCGTTGTCTTCCAGCGGGGCGCGGGAAGGAATAAAACTCTGGCGATCGCACAGCAGGGAGGCAATCTTCATATCGGGCATCACCAACTGCGAGATGTAGAAGGTGTGGGTGGAGATGTCACCCAGCACAAAAGAGGGGCCGGCGATTTTCGGATCGACGCGCCACTTTTGCGCCTCGAACTTGTCTGCGCTTTCGTTGGCATTGAAGCCGTGGGTGTATTGCAATTCGACCATGCGTATTTCGCCGATGTCGCCGTTCGCGATCATGACGCGCATCTGCATCAGCAGCGGATGGCCGGAGAAGCCGTAGGTTACGCCGACGATCAGGCCTTTCTCCGCCGCCAGCGCCTTAATTTCTCTCGCCTCCGCCGTGGTGAAGAACAGCGGCTTTTCGCAGATGACATGCAGGCCGGCATTCAGCGCGGCGCGCGTAATTTCATAGTGGGTGCCGTTGGGGGTGGCGATGGTCACCACCTCAACGCCATCTTCGCGGTTGGCTTCTTGCGCCAGCAACTGTTGATAGCTGTCATAGCAGCGTTCGGCGGGCACGCCGAGATTAACGCCAAACTCGCGTCCGCGTGCCGCGTCGATATCAAAAGCGCCGGCAACCAGCCGATAGGCGGTGTTGTCGCGCAGTGCGCCGGAACGGTGCTTGTAGCCCACCTGGCTGAGGCGGCCGCCGCCGATCATCGCCCAACGCAGCGGGCGAGGGATGCTTCTTTCACCATTTAACATGCTGACTCCTGATACTGTGGCTTTGCACTCGGGTGCAAAATAGGTTGAAAAAGAGAGTGGCAACGGTTTATTTCTGGTTCATCTGCGCAAATTGCGGGTAGTTTTCTCGCGTTACGGTGGCGTAAGGCACCCAGTTGTAAGGCTCGGTTTTGGCGTGATCCAACAGGGCGCGAGTCACTTGCACCGCGCCGATCGCCTGGGCTTTGGCATCCTGGAAAATGGTCACCGCCAGGTCGCCGGTTTTGATAAATTGCAGGCCGTCGGGCGTGCCGTCGATACCGGCGACCAGCACACCGCTCTTTTTGGCCTGCTTCAGCGCCATGATCGCGCCGATGGCCATCTCATCGTTGTTGGCGGCGATCGCATCGATCGCTACGCCGTTCAGCAACCAGCCGGAAACCACATCGACCGCTTCATTGCGCTGCCATTTTGCGGTCTGTTTTTCTACCACTTTCAGGTCTTTGTGTTTGGCGATCACCGCTTCAACCGCGCGGGTGCGTTCGCGGGTCTCTTCGTTGGAGAGGGCGCCCATCAGGATCGCCACGTTGCCGCGGTAATTCATTTTTTTCGCCAGGGCCTCCATCTGCAGGCGGCCGCTGAGCGCCGAATCGGAGCCGACGTAGGCCGTCGCGCCGCTCAGCGGCACTTCGGGTTTGCGGTTGACGAAGATCAGGGGGATCGCGGCGCGTTTGGCGGCCGCTATCATCGGCTGGACGCCTTGCGTATCAACCGGGTTGAGGATAATGGCGTTCACGCCCTGATTAATCAGATCGTCCACCTGTTGCACCTGCAGGGCGACATCGCCTTTGGCATCGACGAACTGGCCTTGCAGCTGCTGCGCAGCCAGTTCCCGCGCCATTTGGCTGCGCAGGATAGAGACGAAGTTGAGATCGAAGTTGGCCAGCGCTACGCCGACCTGGTAGGTCTTGGCCTGGGCGGTCACCACAAACAGCGAGCAGGCTAACATCAACAACAGTCTGGTTTTTTTCATTACGGTATCCTGTTGAGAAGAGAGGCGTTGTGTAAAAACAGTGTATTTGCAACCGGGTGCAAAGCAGGAGACAAAACGGCGATGCGTCTCTGAATGCCACCGTGAATGTCGACTATGGATAAAATTCGGTCAACAGGGGAAAGGTAAAAACAGCGCTGACGATCACAAACTGTTTATGTTTTGCACCCGGTTGCATAACGATTTGCAATCGGGTGCAAAAACGGGACATAATTGCAGCAGAAATGCCGGCGGGCGCTTAGGGGATCTGAGCGAGCGGGGTATAGTTTGACTTCACCGAAGCAGGGATCGACGCAACCATGATGAAACACCACAAAGCCACCGCCAGCGACGTCGCCGAAAAGGCCGGCGTCTCTAAATGGACGGTATCGCGCGCCTTTACGCCCGGCGCCTCGATCTCGGACAGCGCGCGTGAAAGCGTGCTGGCGGCGGCGGCCGAGCTGGGCTATCGGCCAAATCTGCTGGCGCGCAGCCTGTCGCAAAAACGCACGCACATCATTGGCGTGGCCATCGACGAGATGAAGAACCCGCATTCAATGATGATGCTCGATATGGTGACCAAACAGCTGCAAACCCGCGGTTATATGGCGCTGCTGCTGAACATCACCGCCGGGGAAAACTACCGGGCGGTGATGGCGATGGCCGATCAGCTGCAGGTCGACGGCATTTTGTTCCTGGCGACGGTGTTAACCAAGGAGTGGGCAGCGATCGCGCAAGATCTGCATCAGATACCGCTGGTGCAGGTATGCCGCAATACGGAAAGCGAACACATTGATGTGGTCAATATCGACGGCTACCGCGCCGGCGAAGAGATCGCCGCGCTGCTGATAGAGCAAGGGCATCGGCGTTTTGGTTACATGAAGGGGCCGGACACGCAAAGCAGCCATTTGCTGCGCATGGAAGGCTACCGCGACAAACTGATGGCCGCCGGCTTTCAGTTGGATCGGGTGCTCACCGCCGGCCATTACGATCGCCAACGCGGTTTCCAGCTGATGAGCGAATACCTGCAGGCAACGCCGGAAAGCGAGCGGGTTGAGGCGCTGTTCTGCGAGAACGACGTGTTGGCGCTAGGGGCGCTCGAAGCGCTCAGGCAAACGGCGCCGTCGTCCGCGATGGCCGTGGTAGGTTTCGATGATATCGACGAGGCCGGCTCAGCCAACTGGGCGCTGACCAGCTACAGCCAACGCATCGACCGGCTGGTCGAAGAGGCCTTGAATCGCCTGATCGACAATCGCGCCACGGCAGACGGCGCCTGGCGGCACGGGGAATTGCGGGTTCGGCGGTCGCATGTGAAGCAAGACGAAATTCAGATCGCTGATTGAGTGCATGGCGGATAACATTTCCGCCATGTCCGCCATGCTAAAATTATGGCGTTTTATCTGGCACAGAGATAAGCCAGGGTGTAGCAGAGCTATTTTTTATGGCTTCAATATAATTTTCCACCATAATCTGATTTCTTTCAGATATTTCACAAAATATTACCAGTTGGCCGAATAGTTCAGTGTCATCATTGATTTTATCAGGAATTACTTCCGGAATGAATGTAATAGCGCGTTTAGACAACGTTCGAACGGTGAATTTTTTGCCAAACTCAGGTTGGCTATCAAACGCATTAACGCCAATTTCCAGTAAATTCAAAGAGGGTGAACAGATGGCATACCATGTTTTTTTATAGCAAAAAATGCCGCTTTTGAATTCTGGCATTCCTTTGAAATTAATTGAATTTTCCGTTTTTATTCGCTTTATGGCAGTTAATGTATACTTTTTCGTTGAGTATACATCCTTGAGGAAAATGGCAACGCATAAAAAAATAAAACCTGCTGCAAGAAAAGAAAACATGGCAATCAGGATGCCAGTAACAGAAAGATCTGAATTGAGCAAGAGTATTATTGCAATAGCGATAACTAGATATGAAGCTATATTTATCAACCCATCTTTTTTTGTGATGTCCTTCCTGAATTTAACAATAAAATAAATTACCGCAGCAAAGGCTAAACCATAAAAAAAGAGTAATGACCGATCGGGCATGATTCCATTCGCCAAAAAATTGATATTGCGTTTAATTTATAGTAATGGTTTAAAATAAGCAATATCAGGTTTGATTTTCAACCGTTACGGCAGGAATCACATCAGCTTAAATCTGAACACTGTGAGTTTCTTGTCTCCAGATTTCACGTAGCGCGATCAAAAAGGAGGGCATTTTGATCCATTTTGCAGAGTGGCTTAGCCACATCCAGGCGCTTGAGGTTGAACTGCACCAGCCAACAACGCGCTGCGATCCGAAGCGTGTCGCGGCATTGCTGCATGAAGACTTTGAAGAGATTGGCCGCTCAGGCCTACGTTATGACAAACGCCAGACCGTTGCGGCGCTGGAGATGGAAACGGATTATCCGCAGATTTTCGCCGAAGGTTTTAAGCTGGCGCAAATCAGTGATAGCGCCGTATTGCTGACGTATAAAAGTTTTCAGCGTGACGCGCAGGGCCACGCCGTGCGTTGCACAGAGCGTTCGTCGATTTGGCTTCTGACAGCCAAGGCAGGTTGGCAGATGCGGTTTCATCAAGGCACGCCGACTGATGATTGAGCCTGGTTTAAAATCCGATCTAATGGAATGACAACAAGCCTGGCAGAAAGACAGATGTCGGAGGGATAAAGCTGCAGGTGAGGAGAGAAGATGCTCAGGGATGGCCCTGGTGCGTATCCAGTAATTCAATTTAACATAATATACATTATGCGCACCAAGGTAATGATATGTGGATTTTGCCGTCCAGGCCTGATTATGGGCTTTCTCCTGCGGCCAATCATGCCAGCGCCGGCTGCTCATGCCGCTGAACTAATTCGTTTTTCAACCGGCCATAAGCCCGGCGGTCTTCTGCTGTCTGGTGTTTGTGTTGCTCGGCAACACCATGATGCTTGCGCATATAATCTCTGAACGCCAACTGTCTGATCGCCTGTTCACTTGCTGCAGCAACGCCTGCCGGTAATGCCGTTCTCGCCACGCGGCGTAGGTCTCATGTCATGCATCTTGTCATTCACACCATCCAACGCCGCCAGCCTTTCAATCTTCAGCAAGATATCAATCGTTGGTTTGGCACTGCTGTACTGCCGATATGATGAATTGCCGTTAATACGCCAGCCAATATCTCGCGTAGTTTCAGCGCTGCATCTTTATAACGCGGATCATAAGGCTCGACCGTGATGATGCGCTCTGTCATTTTCCGCTCCAATAATGATGACCGGACATGATTTCAATGGCGCATCTCCGCCGATAAGGAGTAAAAATCCCCTGCTTTTTTGATCGCGCTACGTAAAATCTGGCAAAACGTGGCTGCTACGTACCGCAGATTTCTCCAAAATGCGTCATTTCAACGGGCACTATTTGTACGCTAAATGCGCATTGGCGTCCGTTTTCATCGTTTTCGGCGCCCACCACGGCGTTGGCTATACTGAATGGGGACACATCCCAGGAGCCTCCCCATGTTTGACCATGTGAAATTTGGCGTCAGCGACTTTGCCCTTAGTAAAGCGTTTTTCCTCAATGCACTCGCGCCGCTGGGCGTAAAGATCGTTGCCGAAGGCGAACCCGGCTATGGCGTCGAACTTTGTCACGATCGGGGTAACGTGTCATTGTGCCTGTTTCAAACCGATGAAAAACCGGCGCATCTGCACCTGGCATTTGCCGCAAGCAGCCGTGAACAGGTCGATGCGTTCTACCACGCCGCGCTAAATGCCGGCGGCAAAGACAATGGCGCACCCGGTTTGCGGCCCAATTACCATGCCCACTACTATGCGGCATTTGTGATCGGCCCGGATGGCCACAATATCGAAGCGGTGTGCCATAACCCGATGAGCTAGTAATTTTTCCAGCTAAAACAGCATATTAATCACGAGATGATGCACGCTATTTAACATAACGCAATTGTGACGTGGTCATTTAACGTTACCCCGTCACGTCAATCCACTCTGCTCCGGTGATGCTGGCCAGGCGTTGTGGCGCAATTCTCACGCCTGAGTTATCGCTGCCGCCTGCCGGAAGCACTTCACCGTAGCGGCACAGGCTGCGATCGCAGTAAATTCTTACCGCTGCCGGTGCGGCAAAGGGGCAAACGCCGCCCGGTGGATAGCCGGTCAGCGACTCCACCTCCTCCGCCGGCAGCATGCGCGCCTTTACGCCGAAGAATTGTTTGTACTTCTTGTTATCGATTCTGGCGGTTCCCGCCATCACCAACAGCACTACGCCGTCGTTCACGCGAAACGACAGCGTCTTGGCGATCTGCCCGCTCTCCACGCCAAAGGCTTCCGCCGCCAGCGCCACCGTAGCGGTATTCTTTGCCAGCACCGTCACCGCCGTTTCCGGCGCGTGCTCGGCCAGAAATCGCTGAACGCGCTCTATACTCATGCCCATCCTCCCGATGTTGTAAGCCATTGATAATGCCGCAGTGAGGGTTTCGGTTTTAACATCGCATGCTAAAAATGAGAATCAAAATTGTTCAAATCGGTGAATCTGAACAAAGCTTTAAGGGGCCAACGCCCTTTTTTACCTATCATTTTTCATGGAGATACCTGCATGACCACGCAAACGACAGCAAGGCCTTCAGCGGTCGCGGTGGCCGTCTATGAATGGCTCAATCCGATACCCTACGGATTTTTCACCGCTGCGCTGATTTTCGACATTATCTATGCCTGCACGGCGAATATTCAATGGGTCAACGGTGCCAGCTGGCTGATCGCCATCGGCCTGATTTTTGCCATTATTCCCCGTCTGATTAACCTGGTGCAGGTGTGGTTCGGCAGCGGCCGGCTGCAGGGGCCATCGGTCAAGCTCCATTTCTGGCTGAACTTGCTGGCCATCGTTCTCGCCATCATCAACGCTTTCGTGCATAGCCGGGATGCGTATGCCGTGGTGCCGCAAGGTCTGGTGCTGTCTGCGATCGTGGTCGCGCTGCTGAGCCTCGCCAACATTCTGCTGGCCGTGGGCGCCCGCGCAAAATAATAAGGAGGTTTTCATGAAGCTATCATCGATCGCGATTGCGCTTTCGGCCGTGTTGGCGCTGGCCGGCTGCGATAACAGCGCCGTCATTTCACCGGAACAACAAATGGGGCCGGATCCGACGTTGCCGGCGGCGCAAGACTTCCTGATGCCGCCGATGCAGGTGCCAAAGGGCGTCGGCTGGCAGCAAAATCAGATGCCGAAAGTGGCCGAAGGCTTGAAAATCGATAAGGTGGCGGACGGTTTGCTGCACCCGCGCCAGCTGCTTACCCTGCCCAACGGCGATGTTTTGGTGATGGAAGCCAACGGGCCGGGCACCGAAGCGGTGAGCACGCCCAAGCAGCTGATCGCCGGTTTGGTGAAGGGCCAGTCCGGTAAAGGCGGCAAAGGGGGCAACCGGATTACCCTGCTGCGCCCAACCGCCGATGGTAGCTGGGAAAAGCATATCTTCCTCGAAGGGCTCGATTCGCCGTTCGGCGTCCAGCTGATTGGCAACACCCTGTATGTGGCCAACACCGGCAACATCATGCAGTACGCCTATCAGCCGGGCGAAACGCGCATCAGCGATGCGGGTAAAGAGCTGGCCGATCTGCCGGACACCATCAACCATCATTGGACCAAGGCCCTGCTGGCCAGCCCGGACGGTAAAAAGCTGTATGTTGGCGTCGGTTCAAACAGCAACATCACCGAAAACGGCCTGGCCGTAGAGTACCGCCGCGCCGCCGTGCTGGAAGTGGACACCGCCTCCGGTGCCAGCCGCATCTTCGCCAGCGGCCTGCGCAACCCGACCGGGCTGCAGTGGGAACCGCACAGCGGCAAGCTATGGGCCATCGTCAACGAGCGTGACGAGATCGGCGCCGATCTGGTGCCGGACTACCTGACCTCGGTGCAGGACGGCGGCTTCTACGGCTGGCCTTACAGCTATTTCGGCCAGCACGTCGATCGGCGGGTGCAGCCGGCGCGGCCGGATCTGGTGGCGAAAGCCATCAAGCCGGACTACGCCCTCAGCTCCCACGTCGCGCCGCTGGGGCTGCTGTTCTACACGGCGAACGCTCTGCCGGCCGAGTATCGCGGCGGCGCCTTCGTCAGCGAACACGGCAGCTGGGATCGCTCGCCGCTGAACGGCTACCGGGTCAGTTACGTGGCGTTTGAGCAAGGCAAGCCGGTCGGCAAACTCAAAGCGGTAGTCACCGGCTTTGTCTCCGACGACGAGAAGGAACTCTATGGCGCACCGGTAGGATTAACGGTCGACAAGGCCGGCGCCCTGCTGATTGCGGATGACGTGGGCAACACCGTTTGGCGCGTCAGCGCTAAATAACGTTAACGGGCAGGTTCTGGGGAATCTGCCCGTGACATCGTCACTCAATACCCTGCGCCAACCAGACCGTTCTTCCCCCGCAGGCGGGATCTTCCACCACATGGTCAACCACGCGGAAGCCGTTCTCCTGCAATAAACGTCTGTACTCCTCCGGCGCCAGGCTGGCGTGAAACAGCGGCTGGCCTTCGAAGCTGCCGATCGCCACGCCGTCGGCTGGGCCGCTGGTGAACATCAGTGCGGCGTGCGGCCCAGCATGCCGTCTGAACAGCGGAAACATGCGACGCTGATCGTCGCACGCCAGATGAAAGAAGCTGTCCCAGGCCAGCAGGCCGTCGAACTTCGCCGGCAAATCCAGCTGGCGCATATCCATTTGTCGCCATTCCTGCTGCGGGAAACGCTGCCGGCAGCGCGCGATCATCGCCTGAGCACCATCGACGCCGGTGACCCGATACCCCTGTTCGATAAAATAGGCGGCGATCGGCGCGCCATTGCCGCAGCCGAGATCCAGCAGCCGCGCATTGGCCGGGGTGAGCTGCAAAAAGCGATCGAGCCACGGCCGTTCAAACAGCGTGGTGGGTCTGAGGCGTTCCCAGGCGGCGGCATGTTCGTCATAAAGTGGGATAATGGTGCTCGCCAGTTTTTCCGTCATTAATATTGTCCCCATCACGTTATTGGTGCCAAAAAAATAGCCTTTGGTCAGAATTAAAGCGCTTATTCGATAATATATTCATCAATAGACCGTTGACCAGAAATAAAAGGTTTTAACATTTCGACATAAACCAGTACAATTCCCTACCCTGTGTTAACCCTTTTTTTAGGTTGATTGTGTCGTTAATTCAGCGCTCTACATCGCGAAATCGGGCCGCCGCCTGGTTAGGGGTGTTTGCCATTCTGATGTTGTTCATTGCGCCGGTGGTCTCGCGATCCCTGGAGCATGTGCGCGCCGGAAGTGCTGGAACGACCGTCATGGCGGATTGCGGCATGGATATGCCGATGCATCACGGGATGCACTCGCCGCCGCCTGAGCCTGAGAAAGCCTCACAGCCACTGATGCAGCACGGCGGCGGCCACCACAACATGGCGATGATGATGGACGACAGCGCCTGCGGCTACTGCGTGCTGTTGTTGCACGCGCCGCTGCTGGACGTGAGCCACGGCCCGCTGTTCTGGTCCCAGTCGCTGGCTTCGCGCCCGCCGCCGATCCACTATCTCGTCCCTCTGTTTGCCCACGTTGTTCACACCGAATTACAGCCGCGCGCGCCCCCCATCTCTTTCCTCTGATTTAACAATAAGCCCATTGCCGTTCTCTGTATTGCCGTTGATCGTTTCAACCCGGCGGAATTAATTCGCCCAACGGTTAATCATCGAGACGACATTATTAATCCGGTTATTTCCAGGTTGATGGAATTAACCCCCGTATTTTCCGATGGTGATTTTCGCCAGGCCGCCCCACACCTGAATAATCCCTCGGCCAAGTACGGAAAAAGTTAGCTTAAGGAAAGATGATGTTTAAACCGACTTATAAAAAGAACGCCGTCACCCGCGCCATTACCACCGCCATGCCGCTGTTTCTGCTGGCCGGCCACGCGGCGCAGGCGCATCAACACCCTGCCGGCGCACAGGTTAATGATGGCGACGTGATCACCGTCACCGCGCCGCTCTACTCCCCGTTGACCATCGTCACCTCGCCGAAAACCCCACGCCAGCCGGTGCCGGCCAGCGACGGTTCGGACTACCTGAAAACCATCCCCGGCTTTTCGCAGATCCGCAACGGCGGCACCAACGGCGACCCGGTGTTCCGCGGCATGTTCGGCTCTCGGTTGAAGATCCTCACCGACGGTTCGGAAATGCTGGGCGCCTGCCCAGCGCGGATGGATGCACCGACCTCTTACATCTCGCCGGAAAGCTTCGATCTGTTGACCATTACCAAGGGGCCGCAGACGGTGCTGTGGGGGCCGGGATCGTCGGCGGGCACGGTGCGCTTCGAGCGTGAACGCCCGCGCTTCGACAAGCCGGGTATCAAGGGCAACGCCAGCGTGCTGACCGGCTCCAACGGCCGCTGGGACGAGAACATCGACGCCAGCCTCGGCGCCGAACAAGGCTACCTGCGGGTGATGGCCAACAAATCCCGTTCCAACGACTATCAGGACGGCACGAATACGCGCGTGCCATCGCGCTGGGACAAGTGGAACGGCGATCTGGCGCTCGGCTGGACGCCGGACGCCGACACGCTGCTGGAAGTAACTATGGGCCGCGGCAACGGCGAAGCGCGCTATGCCGGCCGCAGCATGGATGGTTCGCAGTTCAAACGCGAAAGCCTGGGCATGCGGGTGGAGAAATCTAACATCGGCGACGTGCTGGATAAGCTGGAAGCGCAGGTCTACTACAACTACGCCAACCACGTGATGGACAACGTCACCCTGCGCTCGCCGGGCAGCGGTGGCATGGCTGGGCACGGGGGGCATGGCGGCATGAGCATGGGGATAGGCGGCCACGGCGGGCACATGATGTCCTCCGGCATGACGATGCAGCTCGATCGCCGCACCGTCGGCGGCCGCGTGATGGGCACCTGGCAGTGGCAGGACGTGAAGCTTGAAAGCGGCCTGGACACCCAAACCAACACCCACCGCAGCATGAACCACGGCAGCTGGGAAAAAGACGCCCAGTTCAACAGCTACGGCGCCTTCAGTGAACTGACCTGGTCCACCAGCGAACAGGATAAACTGATCGGCGGCGCGCGCCTCGACCGCACCCTGGTGGAGAATTTCCGCAGCGCCAGCGCTGGGAAACGTTCGGACACCCTGCCGAGCGGCTTTATGCGCCTGGAGCATACGCTGGCCGACCTGCCGCTGATGCTGTATGCCGGCGTCGGTTATACCGAGCGCTTCCCGGATTACTGGGAGCTGTTCTCGCCGAAGCTTGGCCCGAACGGCAGCAAGGATCCGTTCTCCAGCGTCAAGAGCGAGAAAACCACGCAGCTCGACATCGGCGCTCAGTACAACGGCAAACGCTTCAACGGCTGGGTTTCCGCTTATGTGGGCCGCGTCGATGATTTCATCCTGTTCAAATACGATCCGCACAACGCGCGCCTCAGCCAGGCCGATAACGTCAACGCCAACATCATGGGCGGCGAAATGGGCATGGGTTATCAGCTGAGCGAGCACTGGAAAACCGACGCCAGCCTGGCCTACTCCTGGGGCAAAAATAGCAGCGACGGCCGGCCGCTGCCGCAGATCCCGCCGCTGGAGGCACGCTTGGGGCTGACCTATGAGTACGGCGACTGGAGCGGCACCGGCCTGTGGCGTCTGGTCAGCAGCCAACACCGCGTGGCGATCAACGAAGGCAACGTGGTAGGCAAAGACTTTGCCGAAAGCGCCGGCTTCGGCGTGCTTTCCGCCAACGCCGCCTACAAGGTGAATAAAAACGTCAAGCTGAGCGCCGGTCTGGATAACATCCTGAACAAGACCTACAGCGAACACCTCAACCTGGCGGGCAACAGCGCCTTCGGGTATTCGGCCAACAGCGCGGTGAATGAACCGGGCCGCACCCTGTGGGCCAAGGTTAACGTCACCTTCTAAAGCGTACACCGGGCGGTGGGCAACCGTCGCCCGGTCAGGCGATATGCGATCCGGTTCTTAGGATATGAGTTTTAAGTTTTTCCCATTCGGTTGAGCGGCGATTAGTATCACTCTCAATGTAATCAAGGATCCGGAGGGAATATGCAAAAGCTCACTCATTTTCTGGCCCTGCTCGGCGAGCTGATGATTGAAAAAGCCGAAGACGCCGCGCCGCAGGCTGCTCAGCCTGACGATCGTGACGACGCGTTGCCGCCGCGCCTCGAACGTGGGGTTCCGCTGGCCGACCGCTTCCTGTTCATGTAATTCCCCTCACTGTCTTTTGGTCCGGCACGTTCCGATATTTCATTATCGGACGTCTGCGTCTATCTTCTGTCGATGGTTCAAGCCGATTCATCATAGGAGAGAGCAACGCAATGAAGATCAGAACGGTAACCCCGCAAGACGCTGAAGCCCTGACGCAGTTATTGAATGAGGTGATCGGCGCCGGCGGCACGACGGCGATAGAAACGCCCCTCACCCCCGCCGAATTCAGCGAATGGTTCATCAGCGGCAGCAATGCGCTGAGCTGCCAGGTCGCGGAGGTGGATGGGCTGTTGGTGGGCTTCCAGGCGCTGAGCGCAGATGATGCCCTGCCGCCCGATACCGCAGATATTGCCACCTTCTCCCGCCTGTCGCCGAAGGTGCGCGGCGTCGGCAGTGCGTTGTTCCCTGCCACATTAGCGGCGGCGAAGTCGCACGGTTTCAAGCACATCAACGCCACCATTCGGGCGGATAACGTCGGTGGCCTCGCCTACTATCACAAAATGGGCTTTCGCGATTACGATCGTTTGCCGCAGGTGCCGCTCAGCGATGGCACGCCGATCGACAGAATCAAAAAACGCTTCTCCCTTTAACCCGCCAACCCGCTCACACTGAACGCACGATATGTTCGCGCAGCCACCGGTGAGCGGGATCCCGGTGCGATCGTTCGTGCCACAGCATGGTCATTTCAAAGCCCGGCACCGCCAGCGGCGGCTCGAGCCGTTGTAATAAAGGCTGGTTGCGCACCAGCCGCTCCGGCAGCATCGCCACCAAATCGGACTGCGTCAGCACCGAGATAACGAACAGAAAATGTGGCACGGAAAGCACCACCCGCCGCGTCAGCCCCACGTCCGCCAACGCCCTGTCGGTCATGCCATAGAACCCGCCGCCGTCCGGCGAGACCATCACCTGCTCCAATTGGCAAAATTGCGCCGGCGTCAGCCTGGCATGCAGCTTGGGGTGGCCGACCCGGCCCACCAGCACATAGCGTTCGCTAAACAGCGTGCGCTGCCGCAGGCCGGATGGCGCACCTTCTCGGGTATGAAACGCTAGGTCGATTTCCCCTTGCTCCGCCCGTTTGGCGAGGCGCGCCGGGGCGATCTCCAGCACCGCCAGCCGGGTGCCGGGCGCCGCCGTGCGTAAACCGTTCAGCGCCGGCAGCACGATGGTGGATTCGCCGTAGTCAAAGGCGGCCACGCGCCAGGTATCGGTCGCCACGGCGGGATCGAACGGCGTCGCCGGCGTCACCGCCAACTCGAGCGCCGCCAATGCCTGACGTAACGGTTCCCGCAGCTGTTCCGCTCTGGCGGTCGGACGCATGCCGCGCGGGCCGGGCAACAGCAGCGGATCGTCAAAGATCGCCCGCAGTTTGGCGAGATGCACGCTGACCGCCGGCTGGGAGAAATTGAGCCGCTGTGCCGCGCGCGTGACGTTGTGCTCTGCCAGCAGCGCGTCGAGCGTCACCAGCAGGTTGAGATCCAGCCGCCTTAAATTATTCATAGTTATACCTGGGATAACGGTAATTCATTTCTAATATACCGACTAACACCCTAACCTGCAGCTCTCACACCAAGGAGAGCTGTTATGAATGTGCTGATTGTTTACGCCCACCCGGAGCCGCTGTCGCTGACCGGCTCACTGAAAAACTTCGCCGTTGAACGCCTGACGCAGGCCGGCCATCAGGTACAGGTGTCCGACCTGTACGCCATGAAGTGGAAAGCGACGCTCGACGCTGACGACAGTCTGGAAGGCCCGGCAACGGCTCGTTTCGATCCTTCGCTGGATTCGCAGCGCGCGTTCGCCAACGGCATGCAGAGCGCCGATATCGAACGGGAGCAGCAAAAATTGCGCTGGGCGGACGCGGTGCTGCTGCAGTTTCCGCTGTGGTGGTTCTCGATGCCGGCGATCCTCAAAGGCTGGGTGGAGCGTGTGTATGCTTACGGTTTTGCCTACGGCGTGGGTGAGCATTCCGACACCCATTGGGGTGACCGTTACGGCGAGGGGTCGCTGGCGGGCAAACGGGCGATGCTGATCGTCACCGCCGGCGGCTGGGAGTCTCATTACGCCCCGCGCGGCATCAACGGGCCGATCGACGATATCCTGTTCCCGATCCAGCACGGCATGCTGCACTACCCAGGGTTCGAGGTGCTGCCGCCGTTCGTCACCTACCGCGCCGGCAAAACCGATGAGGCACGCTTTGCCGCCCTGTGCGAGCAGCTCGGGCAGCGGCTGGATAATCTGTGGAACGCCGAGCCAATCCGCTTTCGGCGGCAGAACGCCGGTGACTATCTGATCCCGCAGCTGACGCTGAAAGCGCATCTCGCGCCGGGGCAAAACGGTTTCGGCGTTCACATCGAGTAGCCGGATGCGCACGCCCGGGCGCATCCGGGGCGTGCCCTTAATTCAGGGCGGCGAGAAATGCCTGGTAGCCTTGCGCGCTGCGATCCAATTCGTGGGATTGCAGCGGCTCCACCGCCCCGTCCGATGCGGCCTCCTTGCCGTAAAAGGCGAAGAACGAGGCATAGTCGGCCCGCACGTAGCCGGCGGTGACTTCAAACGGCCGGAAGATTTCCTCCAGCGAATAACGATAGCGCCCGTCGCGCGCATAATCCTCTGCACGCACCCCCGCCGTGACCGCCAACGCCAGCTTCTTGTTTTGCATCTTGTAGCCGCTGCGGGAACCGTAGGCCCAGCCGTAGGTGAGCACGTCGTCCAGCCATTTTTTCAGCAGCGGCGGGCTGCTGAACCAGAAAATCGGGAACTGCAGTACGATGTTGTCATGGGCTTCAATCAGCCGCTGCTCTTGGGCGACGTCGATCTGCCAATCCGGATAGGCCTGATGCAGTTCGTGCACGGTATACCGCTCCGGATAGCGCCGCAGCTCCTCCAGCCAGCGTTTGTTGACCACCGAGTTCGCCATATCGGGATGGGTCACCACCACCAAGGTTTTCATATCGATTTCTCCAGTCAGGTGTCTATCGGCGCATCATAGGTTATGCTGGAACAATGTAAAATACGCACACTCGCGACACATACTTACCCTGGAGAAAGTACCTAATAACCGCCGAATCCCACTGCAGCCCAACGGGCATCAGCCTCGAAGACACCGGCTATGGCTATACGCTGTCGGTGATCAACGGCAAATATAAAATGATTATTCTCTACTGGCTGGCGTTGTATAAGCCGGTATTGCGGTTCAACGAGCTGCAGCGCTGCATCGGCACCATTTCGTACAAAACGCTGAGTTCGACGCTCAAAGAGCTGGAAAAAGATCGCCTGGTGGTGAGAAAGGAGTATCCGCAGATCCCGCCCAAGGTGGAGTACAGCCTGTCCGAGCGCGGGCGTTCGCTGATCCCGGTGATCGACATGATGTGCAACTGGGGGGAGCAGCACCGGCCGGAACAGCCGGTGCCGTGAGGGGTTAGTTGTCTGCCGCCGCTGAGGTTGCCGGCGCGGGCTCATCGTGCTCGACCAAGGCGTTCGCAGGCCGGCACTGGCGCAGCGTGCGCACGCTGAAGGCCACCAGCACGCCGAGCACGGCGGCGAATGCGCCGAACGACAGCACGCTCATCAACGGAGTAAACACCCTGCCCAGTACGCCGAGCCCCAGCGCGCCGATCGAATCGCCGGTTACGTCCTGCGCGGTGCCGAGGCTGTTCACCCGCCCCAGCAGATGATCCGGTGTGTTGCTCTGGATCAGCATGAATTGCAGGAGCGAGGCGATGGCATTGGCGTAGCCGTAGCACACCAGCGCCAGCAGCGCCGGCGCCAGGTGGCTGAACAGCCCCAGCGAAGCGATAGCGGTAAATGCGACGATGGCGGCGACCAGGATCAGCACGCCAGGTCGAGAGAAACGCCCCACCCAGCCGCTGGTCAGCGCGCCCAGCATCGCGCCGAGCGGCACCGCGGAATACATCAGGCCGATAGAGGACGCCCCGACGTGGTAAGCGTCCTGCGCCAGCGCCGGGAACAGCACCCTGACGGCACCGACGATGCTCATCAGCATTCCCAGCAGCACCACCGACCCCACCACCTTATTGCGCCAGACAAACTGGAAGCCGCTGGCGAGCGCGCGCAGCGGGTGTTCCGGCTCCTGCTGCTGCGGCAACAGCGTCGGCAGGCGCACCAGCGGGATCAGGGTGCCCAGCGTCCCGGCGGCGGCCACGGCGAACGCCAGCCCCACGCCGCCGAACACGATGATAATCCCGCCCAGCGCCGGCGCCAGGATCGCGCCGATGCGCACCGTTACCATACTCAAGGCCCCCGCCGCCGCCAGGTTTTCGCGCCCGACCAGCAGCGGGATCACCGCCATCAGCGCCGTCATGCCCAGCGCGCCGAAGAACCCGTCCCAGGCCGCCAGCAGGTAAAGCGCCCACAGCGACGGCGACGGGGCGAAGGCGTTCAGACTCAGGGCGACAAAGCCCAGCCCGCAGGTGCCGCGCGCAAACAGGATCAGCTTGCGGCGATCGTAGCGATCGGCGAGCACGCCACCCAGCATCAGGCCGATAAACATGCCCACCCCGTCCAGCGCCACCGCCACGCCCACCTGCAACGTGGAGCCGGTCATCGCCTGGATCTGAATCGGCACCCCCACCGCCAACATGCCGAGGGAAAACACCGACAGCATGCGGGCGCAGAAAATCGCGCGGAAATGCGCATTGCTTCTCAGCAAACTGAAATCAAGAAAAAAAGAAGGTCTGGCCATAGTGTCCTGCATATCATGTTTTAGTACGGGCCGGGACGCACGCCCCCCGGCCCGGTTGCGTTATACCAACCCGTATTGCTGCGTCAGCAACGAATGCAACAGCGGCCCGAGCGTCTCCAGCGAAGCCGGCGACAGAATGTCCGCGTGTTCGCAGCGCTGGTGATGGCAGATCAGCCCATCCAGATACGGCGCCCACACGGCGTCGATATCCATCTCCGGCGGCAGCGTCTGGTCGGCGACAAACAGCGTCGCCGTGCCGTCGAAACGCCGGCTGCGCGCCTGGGACAGAATGCGCACCGCGTCGCGGTAGTTGGCGACGATGCTGTCGAACATTGCCGCCTTCTCCGCCATCAGCGCCGGATCGCCATGATCTTCCGCCATAAACTCGGCCTGCTCCTGCGCCACCTCTTTCTGCGCGTCCTCCTCGCTGGGGCCGGTCCAATCCTGGCCTTCCGGCGGATAGGTATCCAGCATGCCGAGGAACGCCACCTCTTCGCCCTGCTGCTGCAGGCGCGCGGCCATCGAGTGCGCCAGCGTGCCGCCGAGCGAATAGCCCAGCAGGTAGTAAGGCCCCTGTGGCTGCAGGCGGCGCAGATTGGCGAGATGACGATCGACCATCTGCTCGATATCCTCGCAGGTGGCGATGGCGCCGTCCGGTCTTGGCGACTGCAGCCCGATGATGGGGTAGCTCCCCGGCAGATAACGGCTCAGCCCCGAGTACTGCCAGGCGAAACCGGAAGCCGGATGCAGGCAGAACAGCGCCGGGCCTTGGCCGGCCCGCAGCTGCAGGCATTCGCCGACGCCGCGGCTCTCGGCCGAGTTGGCCGCCTGCGCGTCATCGAGCAGGTGCGCCATCTTCTCCAGGCTGCGGGCGAACATGATCTGCCCGACGCTCAATGGCCGAGGGACGCGGCGACGCAGCTCCGCCGCCAGACGCATCGCCAGCAGCGAATGGCCGCCCAGCGCGAAGAAGTCGTCGTCGGCATACACCGTCTCGCGCCCCAACAGTTCCCCGAACAGCGCCGCCAGCAGGCGTTCGCTGTCGCTCTGCGGCATGCGGCCACTTTGGTGGCTCAGCTGCGGCCGTGGCAACGCCTTGCGATCCAGCTTGCCGCTGGCGCTGAGCGGGAAGCTGTCGGTCATGACATAGCTGACCGGCATCATGTGCGCCGGCAAACGCTGCTCCAGCGCCTGATGCAGCACGCCGGTATCCAGCGTCACGCCCGGTTGGGCGATCAGCCAGGCGACCAGTTGGCGCATATCGGCGCCGCCAAGCCCCGTCGCGCCCTCGCCCAGCTCGATGGCGTGCACCGCCGCTTGCGCTACCCCCGGCTGCGCCAGCAGCGCCTGCTCGATTTCCCCCAGCTCGATGCGCTGGCCGCGGATCTTCAGCTGATCGTCGCTGCGCCCTAAATACTCGACGCTGCCGTCTTCCAGCCAGCGGGCGATATCGCCGGTGCGATACATGCGCGCGCCGTTGCCGGCGGGATCGGCGACAAACCGCTGCGCCGTCAGCCCCGGCCGATGCAGATAGCCATCGGCCAGCTGAATGCCGCGCAGATAGAGATCGCCGGCGCAGCCGACGGGCACCGGCCGCAGCATGGCGTCGAGAATGCTCAGCTGGGTGTTCCAGACCGGTTTGCCGATCGGCACGCCGGCGCCGCTCACCGCCGCCAATGCCGCGCCGGACGCCGGTTGGTAGGTGACATCGACCGCCGCCTCCGTCGGGCCATACAGGTTGTGCAGCGGCGCGGTAACCAACGCCTGATAGCGGGAAGCCAGTTCACACGACAGCGCCTCACCGCTGCAGAACACGCGTTTCAGGCTGGCGGCGGCGCGCTGTGGCGCCCGCTCGTTCAGCGCCTCCACCCAGATAGCCAACATGGACGGAACGAAATGCAGCGTGGTCACGCCATAGTCGTCGATCAACGTCGTCAGCGCCTGCGGATCGCGGTGCGCCTCCGGCGGCGCCATCACCAGGCGCGCGCCGACCATCAGCGGCCAGAAGAATTCCCAGACGGAAACGTCGAAGCTGCACGGGGTTTTCTGCAATACCACGTCCTGCGCATCGAGCGCATACTCGTGCTGCATCCAGAACAGGCGGTTGACGATCGCCCGGTGGTTCACCACCACGCCTTTCGGCCGCCCGGTAGAGCCGGAGGTATACAGCACGTAGGCGGGATAATCGCCGTTCCCCGCCGGCAGACGCGCAGGCGGTTCACGCCCGCTGTCGTCCAGCGCATCGAACAGCAGCGTCGGCGCCAGCGCGGCAAAGCGGGCATCCAACGCGCTCTCGGTGATAATCAGCCGCGGCTTGGCGTCCTCCACCATGTAGGCCAGCCGCTCGTCCGGGTAGCCGGTGTCCAGCGGCAGCCAGGCGGCGCCGGTCTGCACAATCGCCGTCAGCGCCAGGCTGAGGCGCACGGAACGCGGCAACGCCACCGCCACGATATCCCCCGGCTGAATGCCGGCCGCCGTCAGCCGCTCGGCCAGCAGCGCGGCCTGGCGCTGCATGTCACGGTAGCTGAGGCTGTGCCCGGCATCCTGCAGCGCGATGCGATCCGGCGTGCGCCGCGCTTGATCGGCGATCGCCTGATGCAAGGTGGTGTCCGCCACCGCCTGCCCGGTGCGGTTGACCGCCGCGATCAGCGCCTGCTCCTGCGGCGTTTGCAACTGCCAGCGCGGCAGCGGCAAATCCGGTTGGGCGATCCACTGTTGCAACAGCGCCATCAGCCGCGCGGCGAAGCGCTCAGGCTGCGGCACCGAGGCGCGGTACTCCATCAGCAGGCGCAGACGCTCGCCCGGCAGCACCAGCAGCGTCAGCGGATAGTGGGTATAGCCTTTGTTGCGGATGGCGTCGCAGCGCAGCGACCCTGCGCCGCCCAGCAGAGCGTCGTTGTCCGGGTAGTTCTCCACCACCAACAGCGTATCGAACAGCGTGCCCGCCCCGGCCAGGTGCTGAATTTCCCCCAACCCCAAATCGTCGTGCTCCAGCAGTTCAATTTGCCGGTGCTGCAGCTCAGTCAGCTGTTCCGTCAGCGAACGATCGTGCTGCAGACGCACCCGCACCGGCAGCGTGTTGCTGAACAGGCCAACGTGTTCCTCGATCCCTTCTATCTGGCCAAAGCGGCCGGAAACCGGCGAGCCGAACACCACGTCCTGCTGGCCGCAACAGCTGGCCAACTGCAATGCCCAAATGCCCTGCATTACGGTATTGAGCGTCAACCCGCGTTCGCGACACAGGGTCAGCAAGCGCCTTTCCTCGGCCGGCGGCAGCGTCATCTCCAGCTCGTGTACGCGATCGTCCTGTGCCTCACCGAACAGCAACGTCGGCCGCACGTCCTGCAGCGTCTGGCACCAGAGGCGGCGCG
Source organism: Serratia sarumanii (assembly GCF_029962605.1). Taxonomy (NCBI): domain Bacteria; kingdom Pseudomonadati; phylum Pseudomonadota; class Gammaproteobacteria; order Enterobacterales; family Yersiniaceae; genus Serratia; species Serratia sarumanii. The sequence goes on from NZ_CP124750.1 coordinate 2,491,257, forward strand.
AAGCTTCGGCATCCCGCGCGGTCAGGCGGCGCACGATATCGGCATAGTTCGAACGCAGCGGCGGCAACGCCTGCTCGCCTTCACGCAGAGCCAGCATCAGATCGTTGAGCACCACCGGCGTCGACCAGCCGTCGACGATCAGGTGATGCGCGTTAAGGAACAGCGTGTAGCGTTCGCTATCCCCGTGTTTGACCAACAATGCATGCAGCATCGCGCCCGGCTGGTTGAACAGATCGCGCTGCAGTTCCTGCTGCTCCAGCCGGTGCAGTGCCTGCACCTCCTGTTCTTCGGCCAGCGGCGGCAGCGCGTGGCTGTCCAGCGGCCAATGGCTTTCCTGCGGGATCAGCTGCAGCGGCTCGCCCTCGCGGTTGAATCGGGCGGCCAGCTGCGGATGGCGGCGGATCACCGCATTCAGCGCCTGCTGAAGTTGATGCGCGTCCAGTTCGCCGCAGAGGCTCAGGCGCGTCAGCGAGTTGTAGCTGCCGCCCTGCTGCGCCGTCTGCGCATGGAACAGCAGGCCGTGTTGCAGCGGCAACAGCGGCAGCGCCGCGGCTAACGGCCCGCACTCCCGCTCCCAGGCGCGCACCGCTTCATCATCGACGCCCGGCTGGGCGATTTCGGCCGCCACCAACGTCGCCGCCGCGCGTTCGGGATGCCGTTCGGCAAACTCGCACAGTGAACGCACGGCGTGCTCGATGCCGCTGTGCAGCTGCGCAATGTCGCTCTCGCTGAAAATTCCCTCCAGCCAGCTCCAGTTAATCGCCAGGCAGGCGCCGTCGCGCCGCTCCTCGACAAAGATATTCACTTCCAGCCCGTAAGACGGCGCCTGCTGCGCATCCTGCGCCACGGCGAAGGCGTCGCGGAAGCGGGTCTGGCTGCGCTGCGGCGTCCAGTGCGCCTCATCCTGGCTGAAACGCCCAAGGTAGTTGAATAAAATCTCCGGGGCGTTGCGCTGCGCCAGCGCCGCCAGATCGTCACGCTGCGGATGCAGATAACGCAGCTGGCCATAGCCGACGCCGCGATCGGCCACCGCGCGCGTCGCCCGTTTCACCGCGCGCACCGCCTCATTATGCTCGGCGTCATGCAGTTCGATGCGCAGCGGGTACTCCGCCGTCAGCCAGCCGACGGTGCGTGCCAGATCGAGGCCGTCATCCAGTTCGGCGCGGCCGTGCGACTCCAGAGAGAAACGCAGCGAAGCGGCCTGGAAACGGCGGCGGCATGCCTGAGCCAGCGCGCACAGCATGATCTCTTCAACCTGGGCGCGATAGTTCTGCGGCAATGTGCCGAGCAGCGCGGCGGTCAGCCGGCTGTCGAGCAGCGTGCGCCGTTCGCTCACCGAGGCGATGCGATCGGTCTGCGGTTCCAGCGCGCGCCGCCCCAAACGCGGCACGCCGTCCGCCAGCATCTGCTGCCAGAACGGCAGCTCGGCTTCGCGGCGTTCGACGTCGGCCCGTAAACGCGCGGACCATTCATAGAGCGAGGTTTCCTCCGGCGGCAGCGTGATCGGCTGCCCCTGCATGGCGCTGTCGGCCACTTGCCGCAGCTCGTCGAGCAGGATGCGCCAGGAAACGCCGTCAACCACCAGGTGGTGGATCGCCAGCACCAGCCCCAGGCTCTGCCCGTCACGCTGCAACAGGATCGCCTGCATCATGGCACCGGCCGCCGGATCGAGCTGCTCGAGTGCGGCATCAAACGCCTGTTCCGCCGCTAGCTCCAGTTCGCCGGATACGGTCTGAACCTGCATGAACTCAGCGGTAGCGGCTTCCTCGACCACCAACTGGCCGTCGCGGATCCTGGCGCTCAGCGCCGGGTGCGCCGCGCGCAGCTGTGCCAACGCATAACGCAGCTGTTCCGGTTGCAGTTCGGCGGGCACACGCAGGAAAACGCCGTGCGCGAAGCGGCGATGCATATCGCCCGTCTCGGCGAACCAGTGCAGGATCGGCAGCCCGTCGATCAGGCCTTGTCGCACGCTGCGTGCGGTCTGAGAGCCAACGGCCAGCGGCTGCATCGCCTGCGCCATGCGCGCGGGGGTGTGCAGCGCGAAGATCTCGCGCGGCCGCAGCAGATAGCCTTTGCGCCGCAGGGCGGTGCCCAGCCCCATCGCCGAGATGCTGTCGCCGCCGAGCGCGAAGAAATCGTCGTCTGCGCCGACGCGCTCCATTCCCAACAGTTGGGCCATCGCGCGGCAAATCAGCCTTTCCTGCTCGGTGGCCGGTTCGCGAATGCTTTGCGCCAGCGTTTCCTGCGGTTTGGGCAGCGCCTGGCGGTCAATCTTGCCGTTGACGTTCAGCGGCAGCTCCGGCATTACCACCAGGATCGCCGGCACCATATAATCCGGCAGACGCTGCGCCAGCTGCCCCAGCAGCTCGCTTTGCAGCGCCGGCGAGGCGCGACGCGCGTCATCCTGCACCGAACAGTAGCCAATCAGGCGATAGGTGGCGCCGATCGGTTCGGCGATCACTACCGCTCGCCCCACGTCCGGCAAGGCGGCCAAGGCGCTTTCCACCTCACCCAGCTCGACGCGGAAGCCGCGCACCTTGATTTGGTGATCGGTCCGGCCAATGAATACCAGCTGGCCCTCCGCGCTCCAGCGCATCAGGTCGCCGCTGCGGTACATCACCTCGCCTTCGGCGAACGGGTTGGCGACAAATCGCGCCGCCGTCAGATCCGGGCGGCGCAGGTAACCGCGCGCGATGCCCTTGCCGGAAATGTACAGCTCACCCGCCGCGCCGATCGGCACCGGCTGCAGGCGGCTGTCGAGCAACCAGACTGAGGTATTGGCGAGGGGACGGCCGATCACCGGCTGGTCTGCGGCTGTGACCGGCGCGCCGAGGGTATCGACGGTGTATTCGGACGGGCCGTAATAGTTGTGGATCTCCACCTCCGGATGCTGCTGCATCAGGTTCCACAGCGTCGGCGTCGCCGCCTCGCCGCCGATCATCACGAACGACGGCAGCGGGAACTGCCCTTTCAGCAGACCGCAGTCCACCAGTTGCGAGAAGAACGACGGCGTGATGTCCAGCAGATCGATCGGCGTCTGCTGGGTCTGTTCCAACAGCGCCCAGGGGTCGCGGCGCAGCTCCTCATCGAAGATAACCAGTTCGCTGCCCATCATCATGCAGAACAGCGGTTCCCAGGAGGAGTCGAAAGAGAACGAGGCGGTATGGCCGGCGCGCAAGCGGCGCGCGTGGCGGGCCTCGAATTTTTCGATCGCCGGGCCGAACAGAGAAGCCTGGTGCGACAGGAACAGGTTCAGCAGCCCGCGGTGCGTGGACATCACGCCCTTGGGTTTGCCGGTCGAGCCTGAGGTGTAAATCATGTAGGCGAGATGCGCCTCGTTCAGGGGCACACGCCGTTCGTCGTCCGTTATCGGCGTGGCCGCGGCGGCCGCGCAGCGCGCCAGGCACGGGGTGTCGTCCAGGCACAATACCTGCGGCAGATCCGGCATGTTGGCCCGCGTGTCACTGTGGGTCAGCAACATCACCGGCCGCGCGTCGTCGCACATCAACGCCAGACGTTCACGCGGATAGTCCAGATCGAGCGGCATATAGGCCGCGCCGCTGGCCAGCACGCCGAACAGCGCGACCAGCGTGTCCACCGAGCGTGGAATGCCGATGGCGACCACGTCTTCGGCGCCGATGCCGCTTTCGATCAGCACTCGCCCCAGCTGCATCACCCGTTCGGAGAGCTGCCGGTAGCTGAGGCGCACGTCGCCGCAGGACACCGCCAACGCCTCGGGCTGACGCTCAACCTGGCGCTGGAACGCATCCATGATCGAAACCATGCTCGCCGGCGGCGTCAGCTCAGCGCCGCGCCCCCAGGCCGCGAGTTGTCTGAGTTCCCCCTCGCCGATCAACGCCAGTTGACCGTTCGGCTGGTGCGGCTGCCGCGCCAACTGCTGCAGCCAATGGCCGATGCGTTCCGCGTGGTGCTGCAAGGTGCGCGGCGAGTATTTGGCCGGGTTGGCGACCAAAGACAGCGTCAATACGCCGCTTCGAAAACCGATCTCGAACTCCAGGTCGTCGACCGGCCCCATCGCCAGCGTATGGGTGGTGGCCGCCTGACCGTCGAACGACAAGGCGCTGTGGTAGACCTTGACGTTGACCACCGGCCCGTACAGTTCCTGATGGCCGCCGACCAGGCCGAGATCGCGTTTGATCTGCTCCGCCTCATAGCGTTGATGGCGGCGCGCCTGCTTGATCTGCGCCACGGTGGCCAGGCAGACATCCGCCAGCGACATCTCCGGCGTCACGTTCAGCAGCAGCGGCAGCACGTTGACCACCGGGCCGACCGCCGCCAGCGCCTGCGATCCCATCCGGCGCATGAAAGGAAAACCGACTGAGAAGCGGGTTTCGCCGCTCATTCGCGCCAGGTACAGCGCCAGCGCCGCCGTGACGATATCGGCCGGCTGCAGCGACTGCAGCGCGCCATCGCGCAGCGCTTCGTCAAACAGCGATTCCGGCAGCACCAGCGCCTGTTTGAGCGGCCGGGCGCCCGCCTCAACCTCCCGACTCTCCGTCGATAATGACAGCGGCGACGGCAAATCGCGCAGATGCTGGCGCCAGAATTCGGCCGCCCGCTCACGTGCGGGCGAGGTTTGCCATTGCTGAAACTCTTCCACCACCTTGCCGAACGGGGTAAACGGCGAGGCCGCCGGCGCCAGCCCGTGGCGCAGCGCGCGATAAATATCGGCGATCCGACGGGTGATGGCTTCGAAGCTGAAGCCGTCCAGGGTCAAATGATGAAAGCGCTGATACCAGAACCAGCGATCGGCGCTGACGCGGATCACCGCATGGCGATAGAGCGGCCGCTCGCCGTCCGCCGGCAGATCCTGCGCCAGATCGTCGTTCATCAGCGCCAGCGCCGCCTGTTCGGCGTCCGGCCGCGCGCTGAAATCGAACCACTCCGGCGCCTGCACGCGCGCAGGATCGGCGTTCAGCGGCAAACGCTGCACCGGCTGGCCGTCCTGCGCCTCAAAGAACTGCGCCTGAACCGTATCCGCTTCGGCCAGCCCCTGACGGATCGCGCGCTCCAGCGCCGAGCGGTCGATAGCGCCGTGCAGTTCGGTGTAGTGCGCCACCGCGAAGCCGTTGCGCCGCAGCGCGATTTGGTCGGCGATCCAGATCCCCGGTTGCGCCGCAACCAGCGGATAATCCCGATACTCGACCTGAGTATCCGGCAAAGAAAGCGTTTCTGACATGGTGTCTGTCCTTTTCCTCAAACGGAATGTATCGATGTGGCTGTCTGGCGCTTAACGCGCCGCATCCGCCGCTTTCAAGGCCGCCGGCCGCATGTCCTGCCAGTGCGTTTCGATGTAGTCGATGCATTCGCCGCGCGACGCCGGCCCCATCAGCACGCGCCACCCCTGCGGCGCGTCGGCAAACTGCGGCCACAGCGAATACTGCTGCTGCGCGTTGACCAAAACGGTGAAACGGAGGCTTTCGTCATCGAACGGGTTTTGTTGTTCCTGAGTCATTTTCATTACCTGTCTGTCAAAATGTGTGGGTTATTCCATCCCGGAAAGCAGCTGGCGTACGCCGTCCACCAGGCCGCCGCGCCAGCAGAGCGCGTCATGTCCGCCGGAAAACACGCGGTAGTCGGCGCGGTGCCCCGCCGCCGTCAGCGCCTCGTGCATCTGGCGATTGACGAATTCGATATCCGCCTCCCGATCGCCGGCCTGTTGGATCACGTTGAGCGCTGGCGCCGCCGCGTCGCGTTGCCGAACCTGGCGTATCAGCCAGCCTTCCTCCAGTTCGTGGCGTTTTTCGAATTGGGTAACGAATTGCACCGTAGGCCACCAGAAGGAGCCGGACTGGCTCAGCACGTGGCCGAAGCGCGCCGGCCAATGCAGGCCGGCATATAACGCCGCCAGCCCGCCGTAGCTCTGGCCGGCGACGACGGTGCGCGCCCCTTCCTCGCTGAACGCTTCGCGCTTCTGCGCCTGCGGCAACAGCTCATCGATGATTGCCTGCCAGAAGGCGGCGTTGCAGGGCAGCTCGTTTTCCCGGTGTTCGCCGTCGATCGCATCGATCAGCAGCCAGCATGCGGGCGGCAGCCGCCCTGTTGCGGTTTCGTTCTCGATCACCGGCAGCAGCGCGTGCCTTTCGATCCAGTTTTGGCCGTCGAGCAATAACACCAGCGGGCGATTCGCTTTCACCGCCGCGTCGCCGCTGGCATACAGCCAGACGCGCCGCTGCGTGCCGAGCCGTTCGCTGTGCCACTGAAAACGCTGTAGCCGCGCCTCGTCCAGCGGCCGATCGGCGGCCTGCCAGGCGCTTTGGTCGTCAGCATCCGGCCCCTGGGCCAGGGAAACCGGGCGCGGACGATGCGAAGGCCCCAGCGAGAGGCGATTCAACGGATCGGCGATCGCCAGTGGAAACAGCGAAATCCACCAGGCGCGCTGCTGGCGATCGCGCAGCGTTTCATCGTCGCTGAAGACGGGAGGAAGATCCCGGTCTGTGACGGGGAGCAGGCTGTAGCTGCCGCGCCAGCGGCGATCGATAACGGCCGCGCCGTACCAAACGTCGGTGCCGGGCAGCCTGGTCAGGCTGCTGGGGGACGTGCTGTGGTGATCGGTTATGCCGTTGATATCGGCATAAACGCGGCGAATCGGCGAGCGCCGCTCATCGCCGGCAGGATCGCGCCATAGCCAGGTCATTTTGACGTGGCGGTCATCGTGCGGCTCGACGATGGGCGTGCCGTGAGAGGCCACCTTCTGCCACCACTCGGGCTGCCCCGCCGCCTCTTCACGCAGCCACTGCGCCGCCAATCCCTCATGACCGTTGCCTGGCCTCTTTTCCGGCAAAAACTCCATAGCGCCCCTTACATAACATGAGTGATTTTTACAAAACCTGACAATCGTATTGATACTCATTATCGTTTTCAATACTATTTGTCGGATTTTTACCGTCGTGCGCACACGGCGTTTCCGTATCGACGGGTAAAGACCGCTCGCCGATATTTCGGGGTTTATCAGGGTTGCATGACACACAATGCAGGTATGCAGGAGAGAGAATGAAGATTAAAAACAAATGGATAGACAATTCTAATGCGGAGGCGACGGCCGCCAAGCGGTTGTTGCTGGGCTCGGCGCTGGCCTTACTGCCCTTCGCGCCACACGCGTCCGCCGCGGCGGACGAGACGATTTTGGTGACCGCCGACGCGCAAAACAGCGTGACCGCGCCGGTCAAAGGGATCGTCGCCAAAGAGAGCGCCGCCGGCACCAAGACCGCCGCCGCTCTGCGCAAAACGCCGCAGTCCATCTCGGTGGTCACGCGCGAGCAAATGAACGACCAGGAACCGGCGTCGGTCGCCGACGCGCTGAACTACACCAGCGGAGTGATCACCACCTACCGCGGCAACTCCAACCGCAATGACGAAGTGATCAGCCGCGGCTTCCGCTATGCGCCCAAGCTGCTCGACGGCCTGCACTTTGGCCTCTCGAGCCAAAACGGCGGCGCCGGGCAGATCGATCCCTGGCTGCTGGAGCGCGTGGAGATGGTGCACGGCCCGGCCGGCGTGCTGTACGGCCAGGTCAGCCCCGGCGGCGTGGTGGTGATGACCAGCAAGCGCCCTACCGCCCAGAGCATTCACGAAGTCAAATTCAGCACCGGCAACCGCCATCTGGCGGAAACGGCGTTCGATTTCGGCGGCAAGCTCAACGACGACAATACCCTGTTCTACCGCCTGAACGGTATCGCCAGAACCGAGCATGAGTTCGTCAAAGACAGCAAGCAGCAACGGGTGGCCATCGCGCCGGCCTTCACCTGGCTGCCGAACGAAGACACCAGCTTTACGCTGCTGACCAGCTACCAGAACGATCCGAAAGCCGGGTCGCGCAACTTCCTGCCGCGCGCCGGCACGCTGTTCCCGACCAGCGCGGGCTATGTACCCTACGACTTCAACGTCAGCGAACCCAGCTTCAACAAGTCGCGGCGCGAGCAGGCGTCGATCGGCTACAGCCTCGAGCATAACTTCAGCGATGCGCTGTCGTTTACCCAGAACCTGCGCTTCACCCACCGCGATGAAGACTATAAATATCTGGTTTATAACGTAAACTCTGACGTCAATGACCACACCGTCACCCGCATGGCGCAGCATGAAACGCAGATGACCAACGAGTTTGGCGTGGATAACCAGCTGAAGGGGCTGTTCGACACCGGCGAGGTGAAGCACACGGTGCTGGGCGGGTTGGATTACCGCTACAGCCATATCGATTCGAAGATGTATCGCGATCGCGGCAACGACTACCCGATCGACTGGGCCAACCCGGTTCGCCCCAGTATCGATGGCAGCACGCTGGCGTTGGCTTCCAGCGATTTGAAGACGCTGAATCAGGTCGGGGTGTATCTGCAGGACCAGCTGGAGTGGAATAACTGGAACCTGCTGCTGTCCGGCCGTCAGGACTGGTCGCAGGTCAACACCCGCGATCGCACCAGCGGCGGCAAGGAGCAGACCTACAACGACGCCCAGTTCACCGGCCGTGCGGGCCTGCTTTACGCCTTCGACAACGGCATTTCGCCGTATGTCAGCTACAGCACCTCGTTCGATCCTAACCTGTACCCGAGTGCGCCGGGCGCCGATCCGCTCAAGCCAACCACCGGCAAACAAACCGAGGTGGGCGTGAAGTACCAGATCCCGGGCGGCAACACCCTGCTGACCCTTTCCTGGTTCGACATTACCCAGCGCAATGTGGCGTCTTACAACCGTCTCACCTCCGCCTACGAGCAGATCGGCGAGGTGAAATCCAAAGGGATTGAGGCGGAAGTACATGCCCAGCCGACGCCGGAGATCAAGCTGACCGCCGCCTATACCTACACCGACGTGGTGACCAAAGACTCCAACTCGGCGGACGAAATCGGCCACAGCCCGGCGGGCATCCCGCGTCACGCGGCTTCCGCCTGGGGCAGCTACAGCTTCCTGAGCGGCGCGCTGAACGGCCTGACCGTCGGCAGCGGCGTACGTTACATCGGCGATGCGCCGGCCGACGCCATCGGTCAGTACGATGTGCCGCACTACACGCTGTACGACGCCATGGTGAAATATGACCTTGGCCAGGCCTCGTCGGCGCTGCGCGGTGCGGCTCTCCAGCTCAACGTGCAGAACCTGACGGACAAGAAATACGTTTCATCCTGCAGCGGCGAGTACGCCTGTTTCTACGGCAGCGGCCGCAGCATCATCGCTTCGGTCAACTACCGCTGGTAACGAAAATGGGCGGCCAGCGCCGCCCATTTTTCCACCTTTCCCGCCGCCTTTACTCCTGCTTCAATTCTCGCAAGTGCTTGTACACCGTGGCGCGCCCCATCGACAGCACGTTGGCGATGTAGTCCGCGGCGCTTTTGGCCTTGAACGCCCCCTGATGATAGAGATCGCTGACCAGCCGCCGTTTCTGTTCGCGGCTCAGCGCGCCGAGCGCGGCGTTTTCGCGCCGCAGCCAGTCGTGCAGGAAGGTGTTGATCTTCTCCTGCCAGTCATCTTTGAACAGCTCTTGCGGCTGTGGCTGCAGCCGCGTGACCGACAGGAACATGTCCAGCGCGTTGCGGGCGTCCTCGAACATCGCGGTGCTCAGGTTGATGCACAGCAGATAGCTGGGCTTGCCCTGCTCGTCGCGCGCGGCGATGCTCACGGAACGCATCTTTTTGCCGTCCCAGTTCAGCTTCTCATAGGGGCCGGTCACGCCGGCGCCGCCATCAAGCTCGAAGTCCTCCAGCCCGGCGTCATCGCCCGGTTTGCGCTTCGACAGGTTGTTGGCCAGATAGGCAATCTTGTTGGTGGCCAGATCGTGGATCACCACTTCCGCATTCGGAAAAAACAGCGCCGCGATGCCGTCGGCGACCGAGCGCAAAAGTTCGAGTTGAGAAGAAGAGTTCGGCACGCTGGGGGGTCTCCGTATAGCCCGGTTTGGTTTGCGGTTCAGCCGCTTAGCATACCGCAGTTGCCGCCGCTTGCCGAGTGGATGGCGTTGGCGTCTCCTTCACCGACGGCTGCGCCGCAAGCGCCTTTATTGTCCTTGCCGGGGATCGGTCACCCGTCCGTTTCTGGTGAATAAGCTTTTCAGCCCACTCTTCTGCCGCAACACATTAAAACAGCCTCGAATCATGCTCCTCTTTGCCAGGTAAAACACGGCGGCAGACGGCGTTTTAACAGGATTTTAACGCTGCCGAGGGGAAACGCCATTGTCAACATGGCTGTTAAATAAAATGAAACTTTTTGATCACATTCAAGCTTCTGAAAAATAGATAAAAAGGGTTTTTATGCGCTTTACATGCATAAATTATGCATGTGCTCGCTCACTGCCGACAAAAAGTAATTAACTATTCATTTATCGCCCTGCAGGCGGCGAAAAACCGCCCGCTGGCCCGATGAGCGGGGGGCTAACAACCGGCATAATTAGTGGTAAATTTAGCGTCGCAAAGTGTTATGCGCTTGCTAATCCACGGTTAAACGAAATAAATACCTCTAATATATAAAGGTTGGTTATGGAAAAGCTATCCTACGCTTCAGACAGCAGCACCACCGCTTGGGCTACATATCTGCAACAAATCGATCGCGTCGCCCCTTACCTCGGCGAGCTGTCACGCTGGGTTGATACGCTGCGTCACCCTAAGCGCGCTTTGATTGTCGATATCCCGCTGCAGATGGACGATGGCACCATCCGTCACTTCGAAGGTTTCCGCGTACAGCACAACCTGTCGCGTGGGCCGGGCAAAGGCGGTATCCGCTTCCACCCTGACGTCGATCTGAACGAAGTGATGGCCCTGTCCGCCTGGATGACCATCAAGTGTGCCGCGGTCAACCTGCCGTACGGCGGCGCCAAGGGCGGCATCCGCGTCGACCCGTTCAAACTGTCTGAAGGCGAACTGGAGCGACTGACCCGCCGCTACACCAGCGAAATCGGCTTCATCATCGGGCCACAGAAAGACATCCCTGCGCCGGACGTCGGCACCAACGCCAAAGTGATGGCCTGGATGATGGACACCTACTCCATGAACCACGGCACCACCATCACCGGCGTGGTCACCGGCAAGCCAATCCACCTCGGCGGCTCCCTGGGCCGTGAGAAAGCGACCGGCCGCGGCGTGTTCGTCACCGGCAGTGAAGTGGCCAAGCGTCTTGGCGTGCAGATCGAAGGCGCCAAAGTGGCGGTGCAAGGCTTCGGTAACGTGGGCAGCGAAGCGGCTCGCCTGTTCGTTGGCGTCGGCGCGCGCGTCGTCACCATCCAGGACCACTCCGCCACCCTGTTTAACGCCGACGGCATCGACCTGGCCGCGCTGACCGAATACCAGACCAAGCACAAGCAGATCGCCGGCTTCCCTGGCGCCAGCGAGATCGAAAGCGAAGCGTTCTGGTCGGTCGACATGGACATCCTGATCCCTGCGGCGCTGGAAGGCCAAATCACCCGTGAGCGTGCCGAGATCCTCAGCGCCAAACTGGTGCTGGAAGGCGCTAACGGCCCGACCTTCCCAGAGGCGGACGACATTCTGCGCTCCCGTAACATCACCGTGGTTCCGGACGTTATCTGTAACGCCGGCGGCGTAACGGTCAGTTACTTCGAGTGGGTGCAGGACATGGCGAGCTACTTCTGGAGCGAGTCCGAGATCAACGAGCGTATGGACAAGATCATGACCGACGCCATGGTCCACGTCTGGAACAAGGCCGCAGAGAAAGAGTGCAGCCTGCGCACCGCCGCTTATATCGTGGCCTGTGAGCGCATCCTGACCGCACGTAAAGAGCGCGGCATCTACCCAGGTTGATGCCCGTATCCCGGCCTGCCCCGGCAGGCCGGGTTTTCCTCAGCGCAAACAGCGCTTCAACACCTTACCGGTGCTGGTCATCGGCAAACGCTCGACGAACTCGACGATGCGCGGATACTTGTACGCCGCCAGCCGTTCCCGGCTCCAGGCGATCAGCGTTTCTTCCTCGATCGGCTCCTCCGTCTCTTTCAACACCACCACCGCTTTGATCTCTTCGCCCAGCGACGGATGTTCGACGCCGATCACCGCCACCAACGACACCGCCGGGTGGCGAATCAGCGCCTCTTCAATCTCGCGCGGGTAGACGTTGAACCCGCCGCGAATGATCATGTCCTTGGCCCGATCGACGATGAAATAGAAGCCGTCGGCGTCGCGGCGCGCCAGATCGCCGGTGCGGAACCAGCCGTTTTCCAGCACCTCCGCCGTCGCCTCGGGGCGATTCAGATAGCCTTTCATGATGTTGTAGCCGCGCACCGCGATCTCCCCCACCTGATCGACAGCGTCGATCGGCTGCCCGGTGGCGTCGAGCAGGCGCACCTCCACGCCCCAGATCGGCTGGCCGATGGAGCCGGGCTTGGTCAGGCGGTGAGGATGGTTAAAGGTGGCGACCGGGCTGGTCTCAGACAGCCCGTATCCTTCGAGAATGTTGACGCCGAAGCGGCGCGAAAAATCCTCCAGGATCTGCACCGGCAGGCTGGCGCCGCCGGACACTGCCATACGCAGCGTGCTGCGCAAGCTTTCGATATCCGTGTGTTCATCCAGCGCATTCAACAGCGCCCAATACATGGTCGGCACCCCGGCGAAAAAGGTGATGCCGTGCCGTTGCATCAGCGCGATGGCCTGCGCGGCGTCGAAGCGCTCGACCAGCACCAGAGTGGCGGCGGAAGCGAACCCGGCGTTCATCTGCACCGTCGAACCAAAAGTGTGGAATAGCGGCAAGGTCACCAGGTGACGATCGGGGATCGTCTCCGAACCGTCGAACAGCCGCACCGATCCCAAGGCGTTAAGCACCAGATTGGCGTGGGTCAACTCCGCCCCTTTGGCGCGGCCGGTGGTGCCGCTGGTATACAGCACCACCGCGGTGTCGCTTTCGAGCGTCGCGGCCGAAGCGAATTCGGTAGCCTGTGCGGCTATCGCCGCGCTGAAACGTTCCCCCTCGAGCGGCAACCGATCGCCGATGATAAACACCTCACGGCACTGTTCCGCGTTCGCCGCCGCCCGCAGCGCTTCCTCCCCCAGCGGCAGGCCGCTGCTGCCTTCGAAACAAAACAGCGCCACCGCCGCCGAATCCGCCAGGTAATAGTCGAACTCCGCGCTCTTAAGCAGAATATTGAGCGGCACCACCACCGCGCCGCTTTTGAGAATGCCGTAATAGACAGCCGGAAACTCCGGCCGGTTCGGACAGGCCAGCGCCACCCGTTCACCGCGCCGCACGCCGCGCGCGACCAACAGATTTGCCACCCGGTTGGCCATGTCGTTCAGCGCCCGATAGCTGAGCGGTACATCGTCCTGTATCACCGCCGGCCGTTCCGGCCAGGTGCGCGCACTCTCTTCAAGCAAGGTAGCCAGATTCAGCATCGGGGATCCTCCCTGGGTTGAGCGGCGAGAAAAGCGCCGCAGTATCACGAGTATAGATAGGCGCTTCCCGGTTCGCATTCCCAGGGCCGCTGGGCTATACCTTAGGCAATCCCCATCCCGCAGGAGTTGTGATCATGAGCAAGAAAAAGATCCTGATGCTGGTCGGTGACTATGCCGAAGATTACGAAACCATGGTGCCGTTTCAGGCGTTGCAGATGATCGGCCATTGGGTGGACGCCGTGTGTCCCGGCAAAGCCGTCGGCGACTACATCATGACCGCGATCCACGATTTTGACGGCGCGCAAACCTACAGCGAGAAACCCGGCCACCGTTTCACCCTGAACGCCGACTTCGCCACCGCCAAAGAAGAGCACTACGATGCGCTCTTGATCCCCGGCGGCCGGGCGCCGGAATACCTGCGCCTGAATCCCGACGTGATCGCGCTGGTGCAGGCGTTTGACGCCGCGAAAAAGCCGATCGCCGCCGTTTGCCACGGCCCGCAGCTGCTGGCGGCGGCCGGGGTGTTGCAAGGCCGCACCTGCAGCGCCTACCCGGCCTGTGCGCCGGAGGTGCGGCTGGGCGGCGGCCATTATGCGGAGATCGGCATCGATCAGGCGCACGTCGACGGCAATCTGGTCACCGCCCCGGCCTGGCCGGCGCATCCGCAGTGGCTGGCGAAGTTCGTCGAGGTGCTGCAGAAATAGCCGTTCAGGGGATCGCACCAGATAGCGACGACGCGGCATCCCCTTTGCAATAAACCAAAAATCGCTTGACCTTCCCAACGTTGGAAGTCGGATAACGCGGGATGAACTGCTTCCACGCAGTGAATTCCACTGTCGACTTCGGTAGGAAAGGTCAAATGATGAAAGCCAAAACCATAATCCTGATCGCAGCGGCGATAAACGGCGCTTTCGCCGTTGCCGGCTGCAAAGAAAACCCGTCTTCGGCGACACCTGCGCCGCCTCCCCGTGTTCCTGTGGCTGATGTTTTAGTCCGCCCGATAACACCCTTTGCCGAATTCACCGGTTCGCTGGCCGCGGTCAAGCACGTTGAGTTGCGGCCTCGGGTCGCCGGTTATGTGCTGGCAGTAAATGTGCCGGAAGGTCGCCTGATAGAAAAAGGCCACCCGCTCTTTCTCATCGATCCGCGGCCATTTCAAGCCGCGCTGAACGAGGCGACGGCGCGTTTGCAAGAAGCGGAAGCCGCCTCAACGCTAGCCCAGGCCGACTATGTGCGCGCTAAGACGTTGTTCAATAAAAACGTTATCGCCCGCGATCGGTTTGATTCGGCCATCGCCATGATGAAAGCGAGCAATGCGCAGGTCAACGCAGCGAAAGCGGCGCGGGAGGCGGCAAAGTTGGATCTGGAGTTCACCCGCGTCACCGCGCCGATTGCCGGACGCGTAGGCCAGACGCTCGTCACCGAAGGCAACTATGTCACCGGCGGCGTCACGCCGCTCACCACGCTGGTCTCGGTCGATCCACTCCACGTCTATTTCGATGTGGATGAACGCACCTATTTGCAATCGTTGACCGCGTGGCGCAATAAAACGGCGCCACCTGACATTCGGGTATCGGTGGCGTTACTTGCAGACAAAACCTATTCCCGGCGCGGGCGCGTCGATTTCCAGTCCAATACCGCCGACCGCACGACGGGAACGGTGCGCCTGCGCGCGGTGATCGATAACCCGGATGGGCGACTGTCACCTGGGTTGTTCGCCAGAGTCAAGCTGGAAACCGGCGCGCCGCAGGCCAAGATCCTGATCGCCGACCAATCGATTGGCACCGATCAAAACCGGCGCTATGTCCTGGTCGTCGATGAGAATGACAAAACCGAATACCGCCCCGTTGAACTTGGCCCGGTCGTTGAAGGACTGCGCGTGATAGAGCACGGCCTGCGGCCGGGAGAACGCATCGTCGTGAAAGGGCTGGTGCGCCCCGGCATGTCAATCACGCCGCAGCCCGCCGAGATTGACGGCGCGCCTATCGAGCAATTGAACGCTGCGGGAGACGCGACATGACTTTCCCTCGTTTCTTCATTAAACGCCCGATCTTCGCCATCGTGCTCTCGATCTTGACGCTGATCGCCGGCACCGTGGCGTTATTCCAGTTGCCGCTCAGCGAATACCCTGCGGTTACGCCGCCTACCGTACAAGTGACGGCGTCTTATCCCGGCGCCAACCCGAAAGTGATCGCGGAAACGGTGGCCGCACCGCTTGAGCAAGCCATCACCGGCGTCGAAGGCATGCTTTACATGTCTTCACAGGCGGCGACCGACGGCCGAATGACGTTGACCGTCACCTTTGCCCAGGGAACGAATGCCGACATGGCGCAGATCCAGGTGCAAAATCGGGTCGCGCGCGCGTTACCCCGCTTGCCTGCAGAGGTACAGCACCAGGGCGTGGTGACGCAGAAAACCTCGCCGGACATCCTGATGGTGGTGCATCTCCTGTCGCCTGACCAATGCTACGATCCGCTTTATATCTCGAATTACGCTTATCTGCAGGTTCGTGATGAACTGTCCCGCATTCCGGGCGTCAGCGATGTCCAGGTCTGGGGAGCCGGCGAATACAGCATGCGGCTCTGGCTGGATCCGGATCTGATCGCCGCGCGCGGGCTAACCGCCGGCGATGTGATCGCTGCGGTGCGCGAGCAAAACGTTCAGGTGGCGGCCGGTTCCGTCGGTCAGGCGCCCGATTCCAATGCCGCATTTCAGGTTACGGTCAATACCCTCGGCCGTCTGGCCGATGAGAAACAGTTTGGCGATATCATCATCCGCACCGGCAGCGACGGCCGGGTGACCCGCTTGCGCGACGTCGCCCGTATAGAAATGGGCGCCGATGCGTATGCGCTGCGCAGCCTGCTCGACGGCGAGCCGGCCGTCGCGCTGCAAATCATTCAGAGCCCGGGCGCCAACGCGCTGGACGTCGCTCAGGCGGTCAGAGCGACCGTCAAGCGCCTGGAGGGCAACTTTCCTGCCGGACTCAGTTCACGGATCGCCTACGATCCCACGGTTTTCGTGCGGGCATCGCTCGAGTCGGTTGTGACGACCCTGCTGGAAGCGATCCTGCTGGTGGTGATCGTGGTAGTGGTGTTCCTGCGCAGCTGGCGAGCCTCGCTGATTCCGCTGCTCGCGGTGCCGGTTTCGCTGGTCGGCACGTTCGCCATCATGTACTTGATGGGCTTCTCTCTCAATACGCTGTCCCTGTTCGGTTTGGTATTGTCTATCGGCATCGTCGTCGATGACGCGATCGTGGTGGTGGAAAACGTCGAACGACACATCGAAAACGGCAAAACGCCGCAGCAAGCCGCGCGACTCGCCATGGATGAAGTCACCGGGCCGATCGTCGCCATCACCTCGGTGCTGGCCGCGGTTTTCGTTCCAACAGCGTTCCTGAACGGTTTACAGGGCGAGTTTTACCGGCAGTTCGCGCTGACCATCGCCATTTCAACCCTGCTGTCGGCGCTCAATTCGCTTACGCTCAGCCCGGCGCTGGCGGGCATGTTGCTGCGGCCTCATCCGGCGAAACCTCGCGCTCCCGGCCGCATTGGGCGCGTCTTGCAAGCCGCTGTCCGGCCTTTCCAACGCGCGCCGGACGCGTATGCCAATGCCGTGCGTAAAACGGTGCGCGTCCGCGGGATGGCGCTGGCTATTTACGGCGGGCTGCTCGTTCTGACGTTTTTCAGCTTCCAGGCCGTTCCGCCGGGCTTCGTGCCCATGCAGGATAAGTACTATCTGGTCGGCATCGCCCAACTGCCCAATTCGGCCTCGCTGGATCGCACCGATGCGGTCGTTAAACAGATGTCGAAGATCGCGCTGGCGGAACCCGGGGTGGAAAGCGTCGTGGCCTTTCCGGGGCTGTCGATTAACGGCTTCGTCAATGTGCCGAACGCCGCCGTGATGTTCGTCATGCTCGATCCGTTTAAAGATCGCGCCACGCCCGATCTGGCCGCCTCCGCCATAGCCGGTCGGCTGCAGGCGAAATTCGCCGACATTCCCGATGGTTTCCTCGGCGTATTTCCGCCACCGCCCGTTCCCGGTCTCGGCGCTACCGGCGGATTCAAGATGCAGGTGGAGGATCGCAGCGGCGCGGGGCTTGAGTCCCTGGTTGAGCACACGCGGATCCTGATGATGAAAGCCACCGAATCGGGCCAGGTCGCCGGTCTGATGACCAGTCTGGATATCAACGCGCCGCAACTCGATGTGGTTATCGACCGCACTCAGGCGCAAAGTCAGGGTGTCAGCCTGGCGGATGTGTTCGAGTCGCTGCAAATCTACCTCGGCTCGCTTTACATCAACGATTTCAACCGATTCGGCCGCACCTACAAAGTCACCGCTCAGGCCGATGCCGCCCATCGCATGCAGGCCGAAGCTATCGGCCGGCTGCAGGTGCGCAACGCGGCCGGCGACATGCTGCCGCTGTCTTCCTTTGTCACCGTTACGCCCGGCTCCGGCCCGGATCGCATCATTCGTTACAACGGCTATCCATCGGCTGATATTTCGGGCGGTGCGGCGATGGGCGTCAGTTCCGGTCAGGCGGCTGCATTGATGGAGCGCTTGGCGAAAGAGACGCTGCCGGAAGGCATGACCGTCGAATGGACCGATCTCACCTATCAGCAAAAGCTCGCGGGCGACGCGGCGCTGTTCATTTTTCCGCTGTGCGTGCTGCTCGCCTATCTCATTCTGGCCACGCAATACAACAGCTGGCTACTGCCTTTGGCCGTGCTGCTGATCGTGCCGATGTGTCTGTTGAGCGCCATGATTGGCGTCTGGCTGCTGGGCGGCGACAACAACGTTTTCGTGCAAATAGGCCTCATTGTGCTGGTCGGCCTGGCCGCCAAAAACGCCATTCTGATCGTCGAGTTCGCCCGCAGCCTGGAGGATGAAGGCGCCAACGCGCTCGAGGCGGTGATTAAGGCCTGCCGGCTGCGATTAAGACCGATAGTGATGACTTCAATCGCGTTTATCGCCGGCGTTATTCCGTTGATCTTCGCCAGCGACGCGGGGGCGGAAATGCGCCATGCCATGGGGGTGGCGGTCTTCGCCGGCATGCTGGGCGTGACCTTGTTCGGCCTGTTCCTGACGCCGGTCTTTTATGTCGTGATTCGCGGCCTGGCGACCCGATTCGAGCAATATCGTGCCAAAGCCAAAGCCAGCCGTAAGGAGCGAGTCTGATGAAAAATCTTCGTAGAACCTTGTTATTGCCGCTGAGCGCGCTCGCCTTGCTAACCGGATGTGCGGCGGTGGGCCCCGATTACTCGCCGCCCGTCGCCCGTCACCCTGCCGGCTTCGGCAAACCACCGGCTGGGTTGAGTGCCGGAAATGTCGAGCTAGCATGGTGGCGCCTCTTTGACGATCCTGCTCTCACGGATTTGGTTCAGCGCGCGTTGGCGGCGAACCATGATGTCGGCATCGCCGTCGCCCGAGTAGACGAAGCCAGAGCCCTGTTGCGTGAACAGCGGCAGGATTTCCTGCCGCGCGCCGGTGCCGCGCTGAGTTATGAGACGCGTCGACTGGGTGAAGCGGAGAAGCTGGCCGCCCAGCCACGCCATACGCAAACCTATCGCGGTGCGATTGATTCGACATGGGAAATCGATCTCTTTGGACACGTTCGGCGCTCGATTGAGGCCGCTCAGGCGCTGGCGGGAAGCCGCGAAGCGTTGCTGCGTGGCGTTCAGGCGGGCGTCGCTGCGGAAGTGGCCGCCACCTGGCTAGAACTGCGAGGTTTAGACGCCGAACTTAAGATGGTCGCCGAAATTAGCCACAGCCAGCGTGAAAGTTTGGTGCTGGTAAAAAAACAAATGAGCGCCGGCGCCGCCAGCGAATTCGACCGATTGCGCGCCGAGGCGCTATTGCGCAACGTCGAAGCGGCGACGCCAGAGCTGGAACGCCGCCGAGCCGCCGCCGTCAACGCATTGGCGACGCTGCTTGGCGAAATGCCCCAGACATTCCGCCCTCCTTCCGCCGAATGGGGAAGCCAGCCGCCAGTGCTGCGGACGATCGCCGTGGGCACGCCCGGCGCCCTGCTCGCCCGGCGCGCCGACATTGTGGCGGCTGAACGGGCACTTGCGGCAGCCACCGCCATGATTGGCGTGGAAACGGCGGCGCTCTACCCGCGCATCGAAGCGCGAGGTTCGATCGGGCTGGTCGCCGGCAACCTCGATGCGCTGACTGGCGCCGGTGCGTTCTCCGGTGTGATCAGCCCAGTGATTCGCTGGGCATTTCTCGATATCGGGCGCGTACGCGCCCGGATCGCCGCCAGCGAGGCGCGAACACAACAGGCGCTGTTGATTTACGAGCGGACGGTGCTGAGCGCGCTGCGCGAAACGGACGATGCTTTCAAAACCTATGCTGAGGCGGTCAGCACGTTGGATCTGCGGTTACTTGAGGCGGCGGCGAATCGCGAAGCGGCCCGGCTCGCCCAGACGCGTTTTGCCGCGGGCGAAGGCATTTATCTGGAGGTGCTCGAGGCAGAACGGGCCGACTTCGCCAGCCGGCGCGCATTGACGCAGGCCGGCACGCGTCAGCGGCTTGCCGTGGTGGGCATCTACAAAGCGCTCGGCGGCGGCTGGGAGACGTGCGCGGCGGCAAAAAACGATTGCCGCGGCGCGACCGGTTCGTTCATGACGGCAAAAATCGGCGATGCACCTTGACCTTCCCCCGATGGGAAGCTCTAGCCTTGCTGATACCAGCCACTCCTTTAAGGGCACATAACATGAATTCATCCAATGCCAACTTCCCCCAGCCTTCGTCCGCGCGTCTGAGTCTGCCGGTTGAAGGCATGACCTGCGCCTCCTGCGTCGGTCGCGTCGAGCGGGCCTTGACGGCGGTTCCCGGCGTGCAGGCGGCAACGGTCAATCTCGCCACCGAACGCGCCGATATCACGTTTACCGGCCAGGCGAATCCGCAGGCGGCGGCCCGCGCCATCGAAGGCGCCGGCTATACCGTGCGAGAAGAAACCACTGAGCTGGCGATCGAAAATATGACCTGCGCCTCCTGTGTCGGGCGGGTGGAGAAAGCGTTGAGCCAGGTCGCCGGCGTTACCGAAGCCAATGTCAATCTGGCGACCGAACGCGCGCGGGTGCGCTATCTGGCCGGCACCGTATCCCTGGAAGACCTCGCCGCTGCCGTCACCCGCGCCGGTTATACGCCTCGCCGCCTGACGGCGGATAGCCCCAGCGCGGACGACCAGGCCGCCGAACGGCGCGAAAATGAGTCACGCGCGTTGCGGCGCGCCCTGTTCGGCGCCGCCCTGTTCACCCTGCCGGTATTCCTGTTGGAAATGGGGTCGCACCTCATTCCCGCCATACATGAGTGGGTCATGGAGGGGTTGGGCGTGCAGACAAGCTGGTATATCCAGTTTGTCCTCACCACCTTGGTCTTATTTGGCCCCGGCCTGCGCTTCTTCCGCAAAGGCGTTCCTGCGCTGCTGCGCGGCGCCCCCGACATGAACTCGCTGGTTGCGGTCGGCACGGCGGCGGCCTACGGTTATTCGCTGGTCGCCACCTTCGCCCCCGGGGTGTTGCCGCAGGGCACCGCCAACGTCTATTTCGAAGCCGCCGCCGTGATCGTCACGCTGATCCTGCTCGGACGCGTGCTGGAGGCGCGCGCCAAGGGGCGCACCTCACAGGCCATCAAACGGCTCGTCGGCCTTCAACCCAAGGTCGCACGCGTTGAACGGCATGGCGAAACGGTTGAAATCCCTCTCGAACAGGTGGTTGCCGGTGATGTGGTCTTCGTCCGGCCGGGGGAGAAAATCGCGGTGGATGGCGAAGTTCTGGAAGGCGCGTCTTATGTCGATGAAAGCATGATCACCGGTGAACCGGTGCCGGTCGAGAAAACCGTGGGGGCCGATGTGGTCGGCGGAACCATCAACAAAACCGGCGCGTTCAGTTTCCGGGCGACAAAAGTCGGCGCGAATACCGTCCTGGCGCAAATCATTCGATTGGTGGAGGAAGCGCAGGGTTCCAAACTGCCGATTCAGGCGTTGGTCGATAAGGTGACGATGTGGTTTGTTCCGGCCGTCATGGCGGCGGCGGTACTGACCTTTCTGGTTTGGCTGTTCTTCGGGCCGTCGCCCGCGCTGACCTTCGCGCTGGTGAATGCGGTCGCCGTGTTGATTATTGCCTGCCCTTGCGCCATGGGCCTGGCGACGCCAACCTCTATCATGGTCGGCACCGGGCGCGCCGCCGAGCTGGGCGTGCTGTTTCGCAAGGGCGAAGCGTTGCAGGCCCTGCGCGATGTAGGCGTTATCGCCCTCGACAAAACCGGCACGCTGACCAAAGGCCGCCCCGAGTTGACCGATCTGGTGCCCGCTGACGGTTTCGAATACCACGAAGTACTGGCCTTGGTCGCTGCGGTCGAGACACGGTCCGAACACCCCATCGCCGAAGCTATCGTCGCGGCGGCAAGAGAGCAGAATCTTACGCTCGCCGCTGTCGACAGTTTCGACGCCACACCCGGTTTCGGCGTAACGGCGCGCATCGGCCAACGCCGGATCTCCGTTGGCGCAGATCGCTTCATGACCAGGCTCGGGCTTGATGTGACACGTTTTCAGCCCGTCGCCGAGCGCCTCGGCGCCCAGGGGAAAAGCCCGCTTTATGCCGCCATTGATGGCCGTTTGGCTGCGGTGATCGCCGTTGCCGATCCGATTAAGGAAACAACGCCGGAAGCTATCGCTGCGCTGCATGCGCTTGGGCTCAAGGTTGCGATGATCACCGGCGACAATGCCGCGACGGCGGCGGCGATCGCCCGGCAATTGGGGATTGACGAAGTCGCGGCCGAAGTGCTTCCCGAAGGCAAGGTGGCGGCGTTGAAATCCTTCCGCAACAGCGGCGCGAAAGTCGCCTTCGTCGGCGACGGCATCAACGATGCGCCGGCACTGGCGGAGGCGGACGTTGGGCTGGCTATCGGTACAGGCACCGATGTGGCGATAGAAGCGGCCGATGTGGTGCTGATGTCGGGCGACCTGCGCGGCGTAGCCAACGCCATTGCGCTCAGTCAGGCGACGATCCGCAACATCAAGCAGAACCTGTTTTGGGCCTTCGCCTATAACGCCGTCCTGATCCCAGTGGCAGCCGGCGCGCTTTATCCCCTGAACGGCACGCTGCTTTCGCCTATTTTCGCCGCGGCCGCGATGGCGCTTTCCAGCGTTTTCGTCCTTGGCAATGCGCTGCGGCTCAAACGTTTCCAGGCGCCGATGGCCGTCGAGAGCCGCGCTGAAGCGGCGGCGGCAACCGCGCAACCCGGCGGAATATCGGCATCATCGTAACAGGAGGACAGGATGAACATCGGACAAGCAGCCCGGTTATCCGGCGTTTCGGCGAAGATGATTCGCTATTACGAGCAAATAGGCCTGATCCCGAGAGCGGCTCGCTCCGATGCGGGATACCGCCACTACGGCATGTCGGACGTGCATGGCCTGCGTTTTATCCGGCGCTCACGCGACCTGGGTTTTTCCGTTGAGCAGATATCTGCGTTGCTGATGCTGTGGCACGACCGCGAACGCGCCAGCGCCGATGTTAAAGCCGTAGCGCTATCCCATATCGCCGTGCTGAAAGCCAAGATTGCGGAACTGCAGACGATGGCGCAAACGCTGGAACGCCTTGCCGGCCATTGCCACGGCAATACGCGCCCCGACTGCCCTATTCTGGCGGGTTTAGCGCAACCGGTGGCGCTCATCGCGCCGCGCCAAACGCCGCATTTCGGGGTGATGCGCGAGCCGAAACCACGACGACCGCGTGAATCGTCATAAAAAGAGTTTGACCCTGTCACGCTGGCAAGCTTTACCGTTATCAAACACCGTAATCGACGAGGAGAGTAAAAATGATTCGTTTTCATATTCCAGCCATGACCTGCGGCGGCTGCGCCAGTTCCGTCACCCGGGCGTTGCTGAACGTTGACCCGCAGGCGCGTATTCAAACCGATCCGGCCAGGCGGGAAGTGCTCATCGACAGTGCGTTGCACAGCGATGCCTTCGGCGCCGCGCTGGACGAAGCCGGTTTTCCTCCGGCCGAGCCGGATTAAGCGGCGCGTCAGGCCTGGCGCAGCTGTTCGATAAGAAAGTGGATATCGTACAGCCAGCGTTTGGCGCGCGCGGAACGCACCAGCATCGACACGCACAGCGGCCGGGGGTGTTCTTTGCAGGCGGAGGGGGAAAACCAGCGGCCGGTGTTGACCGGCGGTTGGAAATACAGCTCGTGGTTATAGTTGCCGCTGTCGACGCCGAAGGTATCGAAGTAGCGGCGCATCAGCGTATTGGAATCGCTGAACGACAGGTTGAGCGCGGTGTTGATCTCGGTTTCCGGGGTGATGACCACGCCCTTCTTCAGCCGCCCTGCTGCGTTGAAGGTGGCGATAAGCGCGATGACCTGTTGCTGAATGTCTTCTGCCATGACGACCTCGAGCCGGTATGAATAAAAGAGGAATGCGGTTCTCTGTCTGACTCTGCCTGCCCCGGCGAGTTCTGGCCGCCGGCCGGGTTTTCCGTTTCTTTACACTTTCCATAAAAAAACCGCGCGCAGCCACACTCCCGGCGCGCGCGGTTGACGGTTAGCGGCTGAGCGTCGTCTTGTCGGCGATGACGCCGTCCCCCTGCCGCTCGGCGGCAACGCCGCCGCCCAACACTTTATACAGGGTGGCCTGATTGTCATACGCGGTCTGCTGCGCGGCGATCAGCGCCTGCTGCGCCGTGTACAGCGTGCGCTGCGCGTCCAGCAGCGTCAGGTAGCTGTCAACGCCCTGGCGGTAACGCAGCTCGGCCAGGCGATAATATTGCTGCGCCGCCGCCACATAGCCGGTCTGCGCCGCCAGCTGTTCCTGCAGCGTGGCCTTGCGCGCCAGCGCGTCGGCGGTTTCCTGAAATGCCGTCTGCACCGCTTTCTCATAGGTGGCGACATACAGGTCTTTCTGCGCCTGGGTGTAGTTCAACTGAGCCGTGTTATAGCCGCCGCTGAAGATCGGCAGGCTGATGCTCGGTGCGAACGACCAGACGCCGGCGCCGTGGCTGAACAACGAGGAGAGTTCACCGCTGCCCACCCCGCCGCTGGCGGTCAGGCTGATCGACGGGAAGAACGCCGCCCGCGCCGAGCCGATATTGGCGTTGGCGGATTTCAGGTTATGCTCGGCCTGCAGCACGTCCGGCCGCTTCAGCAACACTTGCGAAGAGACGCCGGCCGGCAGATCGCGCATGATCCCGCCGAGCGCCTCGATGCCGCTCGGCAGCAGGCTTTCCGGCACGCTTTGCCCCACCGCCAAATCCAGCGCGTTTTTCGCCTGCGCGGCGCTGGTAGCGTAGCTGGCGGCGTCCGATCGCGCCTGCTGATAGACGGTTTCCGCCGACGCCACGTCAACCAGCGACGCAATCCCGTGCTGTTGATTGTTGCGCGTGACGTCCAGCGACCGTTTGGCGCTCGCCATCGTCTGCTGCGCCACCGCCAGATTGCTGCGCTCGGCCGCCACCGCCACCCAGTCGGTGACGATATCGGCGATCAGCGTCAGGCGGGTGCTTTTCGCCGCCTCCGAGTTC
Source organism: Serratia sarumanii (assembly GCF_029962605.1). Lineage (NCBI taxonomy): Bacteria > Pseudomonadati > Pseudomonadota > Gammaproteobacteria > Enterobacterales > Yersiniaceae > Serratia > Serratia sarumanii. The sequence continues at coordinate 2,516,115 of NZ_CP124750.1, forward strand.
GCCAGATAGGTTTCGAACGCCGCGCGCGACAGGCTGGCGTTTTTGCCGAACAGATCCAACTCGAATGCGCTGACGCCGGCCGCAGCTTCGTAGCTTTGGCTCAGCGCGGTGGCGTTGCCGCTGCCGGTCAGTGCCCGCCCGCGGCTGCCGTCGGCGGTGGCATTGATTGTCGGGAACAGCGCCGAGCGCTGCTCGCCGTACAGGGCGCGCGCCGACGCGATATTGGCGATCGCCTCGCGCAGATCGCGGCTGCCGTTCAGCCCCAGCGCCACCACCTGGCGCAGCCGGGCGTCCTGGACATAGTCGCGCCAGGCGACGTCCGGGTAGCTCAGCGCCCGGTTGCCGCCGGCCTCGCCCTGCGGCAGGTTGGCGGGCACCGGCGCCGCCGGGCGCTGGTAGTGCGGATCCAGCGACAGACAGCCGGTCAGCAGCAGCGGTAAAGTTAACATCATGACTCGTTGCAACACGTTATTCTCCTGCCTGTGACGGCGGGTTGGCGGGCCGACGGGTAAACATGCGGCGCACCAACACATAAAACAGCGGGACGAAAAAGATCGCCAAGGCGGTGGCGGTGATGGTGCCGCCGATGATGCCGGTGCCGATGGCGATGCGGCTGTTGGCGCCGGCGCCGCTGGATACCGCCAGCGGCAGCACCCCGGCGGTGAACGCCAGCGAGGTCATCAGGATCGGCCGCAGGCGCATGCGCGCCGCGTGGACCGCCGCGCCAATCAGCGTTTCGCCCCGCTGGTGCATCTCCTCGGCGAACTCGACGATCAAAATGGCGTTCTTCGCCGACAGGCCGATGATGGTGAGCAGCGCCACCTGGAAGTAGATGTCGTTTTCCAGCCCGCGCAGGGTGATCGCCAGCAGCGATCCCACCACGCCCATCGGCACCACCAACATCACCGCGAACGGAATCGACCAGCTCTCATACAGCGCCGCCAGGCACAGGAACACCACGATCAGCGAAATGGCGTACAGCGACGACGCCTGGCCGCTGGTCAGCCGCTCCTGATAGGACAGCCCGCTCCAGGAGTAGCTGCTGCCGGCGGAGAATGTTGCCGCCAGCTTCTCCATCTCGCTCATCGCCGTACCGGAGCTGACGCCGGTGGCGCCCTGCCCGGTGATCTCGAACGACGACAGCCCGTTATAGCGCGACAGGTTTTCCGGCCCGTAGATCCAGTGCGAAGACGCGAAGGCGGAGAACGGCGTCATGCTGCTGGCGCCCGACGCGTTGGTGCCGCGCACAAACCAGCGGTCGAGATCTTCCGGCTTGGCGCGGTACTGCACATCGCCCTGCATATAGACTTTTTTCACCCGGTTGCGATCGATAAAGTCGTTGATGTAGGTACTGCCGAACGCGCTGCTGAGGGTGCTGTTGACGTCGGCGGCGCTCAGGCCGAGCGCCTGCAGCTTGCCGTTGTCGATCTCCACCTGCAGCTGCGGGGTATCCGGCAAGGTGTTGGCGCGCACCGCCAGCAGCGATGGATTGCCGGCGGCGGCGGCAACGATCTGGTCGCGCATCGCCTGCAGCTCGGCGCGGGTGGTCGCCCCTTTGGCCTGCAGCTCGAAGGTGAAGCCGTCGGACTGGCCGAAACCGTCGATCGCCGGCGGGCTCATGGAGAAGACCTGGGCGTCGCGCAGCGTGGCGAAGTGCGCCATGGCGCGTTTGGCGATGGCGTCGGCGGTGTTCTCGCTGCCGCTGCGCTGGCTCCAGTCTTTGAGGCTGACGAACGCCATGCCGGCGTTTTGCCCGCTGCCGCTGAAGCCGAAACCGTTAATGGTGAAAATGGTGCTGACGTTGGCCTTTTCCTGGTCGAGGAAATAGGCGGTCACCGCCTCGCTCACCGCCGAGGTGCGCGCGTTGGTGGCGCCGGCCGGCAAGGTGTACTGCACCATCACCGTGCCCTGATCCTCGTTGGGCAGAAAGCCGGTCGGCAAGCGCAGGTACATCACGGCCGCGGCGATCAACAGCAGGCCGTACAGCAGCAGATAGCGCGTCGGCCGGTGGATCACCCCGCCGACCTTGTCGGCGTACTTCTCCTGCAGCCGGTCATAGCCGCGGTTGAATTTGCCCAGCCAGCCCTTGTCGGTCTGCGCGTCGTGCGCTGGCTTCAGCAGCGTGGCGCACAATGCCGGCGCCAGTGTCAACGCCAGCACCACCGACAGCACCATCGAGGAGACGACGGTGATCGAAAACTGGCGATAGATCACCCCGGTGGAGCCGCCGAAGAACGCCATCGGCAGAAACACCGCCGACAGCACCTGCGCAATGCCGACCAATGCGCCGGTGATTTCACGCATCGATTTCTCCGTCGCTTCGCGCGGCGGCAGCTTATCCTCCCGCATCACGCGCTCGACGTTTTCCACCACCACGATGGCGTCGTCCACCAACAGCCCGATCGCCAACACCATGCCGAACAGCGTCAGGGTATTGATTGAATAGCCGAACGCCGCCAGCACGCCGAAGGTGCCCAGCAACACTACCGGCACGGTGATGGTCGGGATCAGCGTGGTGCGCAGGTTTTGCAGGAACACGAACATCACCACCACCACTAACGCCACCGCTTCGAACAGCGTTTTCACCACCTCCTCGATCGAGATATTGATAAAGTCGGTGCTGTCTTTCGGGTAGGCCACCTTGTAGCCCTGCGGCATCGCGCTTTGGTATTCCGCCACCTTGGCCTTCACCAGCTTGGCGGTGTTGAGGGCGTTGGCGCCCGCCGCCAGCTTGACCGCGATCCCCGCCGCCGGGTGGCCGTTGAGGTGCGCGCTGGCGGAGTAGTCCTCGTTGCCCAGCTCAATTCGCGCCACGTCGCCCAGCCGCACCAGCGCGCCGCTGCTGTCGCTTTTCAGGATGATATTGCGAAACTGTTCCGGCGTTTGCAGCCGCGACTGCGCCTTTACCGTGGCGGTCAGCTGCTGATCGGCGGCGGCCGGCAGATCGCCGATCTTGCCGGCGGACACCTGGGTGTTTTGCGCTTCGATCGCCGTCTGCACGTCGGAAGGCATCAGCGCATAGCTCGCCAGCTTGGTCGGATCCAGCCAGATGCGCATCGCGTATTCCGAGCCGAACACCTGCACGTCCCCCACGCCCTCGATGCGCGACAGCGGATCCTGCAGGTTGCTGACCAGATAGTCGGAGATATCGGCCATCGTCGCCTTGTCGCTTTCGTCATACAGCCCGACGATCAGCAAGAAGCTGCTCTGGGATTTCTTGACCGTCACGCCCTGCGCGGTAACCGCGCTCGGCAAACGGCTTTCCGCCTGCTGCACCTTGTTTTGCACCTGCACCTGAGCGATATCCGGATCGGTGCCCTGATCAAAGGTGACGTTGATGCTGACCGAGCCGCTGGAGCTGCTGGTCGAAGAAAAATACAGCAGGCCGTCCAGGCCGGTGAGCTGCTGCTCAATCACCTGCGTGACGCTGTTTTCCAGCGTTTCCGCGTCCGCGCCCGGGTAGGTGGCGGAGATGGAGATCTGCGGCGGCGAGACGTCCGGGTACTGCGAAACGGGCAACGAATTGATCGACATCAGGCCGCACAGCATGATGATGATGGCGATCACCCAGGCGAATACCGGCCGCCGGATAAAGAACTGCGCCATATCACTGCTCCCCGAGTTGGGTTTTGTCGACCGAAACCTCAACCGGCTTCACCGCGGCGCCGATCGTCACCTTGCTGGTGCCTTCGACGATCAGGCGATCGCCTTCGTTCAGCCCGCTGCCGATCAGCCAATTGCTGCCCACCACCCGTTCGGCGCTGACGGTGCGCTGCGCCACTTTGTTCTGTTCGTCCACCACCAACGCGGTGGCTTCCCCTTTGGCATTGCGGGTTATGCCCTGCTGCGGCGCCAGAATGGCTTTGGGATCGACGCCGTTAGCCACCGTGGCGTGGACATACATACCGGGCAACAATTCATGTTCGGGGTTGGGGAACACCGCGCGCAGCGTGACCGAACCGGTGGCTTCGTCCACCGCCACCTCGGTCAGCTCGAGCTTGCCGGCGTGAGCATAAGGCGTGCCGTCCTCCAGCTTGATGGCGACCGGCGTGACCGCGCCGCGCTGTAACGCCGCCTGCTGGCGCCGCAGTTTAAGCAGCTGGGCGCTGGACTGGGTCAGATCGACATAGATCGGGTCGAGCGCGCGGATGGTGGCTAAAGCATCGCTCTGGCTGGCGGTGACCAGCGCGCCCGGCGTCACCGACGAGATGCCGATACGCCCGGCGATCGGCGCCCGCACCTGGGTATAGGCGAGGTTGATGCGCGCCGTCTCCAGCGCCGCCTGATATTGGGCCACCGACGCCACGGCCGCCAGATAGGCGGCTTTGGCATCGTCCGCATCCTGCTGAGAAACGCCGTTCTCTTTCACCAGCGCCGCATAGCGCTGCGATTTGAGCCGGGTGGATTGCACCGTGGCCTGGGCGTTTTTCAGCTGGGCCGCGGCCTGATCGTAGCTGGCCTGATAGCTGGCAGGGTCAATTTGATACAATACCTGCCCGGCCTTGACCTCGGCCCCTTCGGTAAACAGCCGCTGCTTGATGATGCCGTCGACCTGCGGCCGCACGTCGGATGTCATGGTGGCGTTGACCCGGCCGGTCAACTCGCTGCTCAGGGTCACTGACTGGCCGCGCAGCGTGACCACGCCGACCTCCTGTTCTGCGCCCGCGCCGGCTGGCGCACCGGCGTTTTGCCCATCGCAGGCGGCCAACAACAGCGACAGCCCGAGCACCAAAAGCGTTTTCCTCTGCATTGCAATACGATCCTGTTGAGAATGACTATTCTCAATATATCGAATGCCGACATTCGCTTCTGAAAGGGTTGCGTAAGGATTCGGTAAAATCTTGTCGAAGCGGGAAACGGTGGAGCAATATCGCTTCAGCGTGGTTTCAGCAAACTGGCGCAGCGGTTTTTAGCCAATGCAAGAAAGCGCTCCACTTCAGCTTGGGGCTGCGCCACGTAGGATTTTTAGGGTTTAACCAGCCTGAACACCGTTTTGGTGTGCCAATAGTAGTCGATTGCCGCTGCGATATCCGGCATCCACCCGTCCGGCTCATAGGGCACGAAGCCGGAAAAGCCCAGCCTGCGGGCAGAGACCTGGAACCCCGCGGCGGAGAAAATGCGCGCATAGTCGGCCAGCGACCGATCCTGCACCACGGTATGGGTATCTGCAGCCACCCGTTCACGCCACTGCGGCCACAGCGGGTTGCCGGTGTGGCAACCGGTCACCGCATAGTAAACGCCGCCCGGCTTCAGCACCCGCAGTATATCGGCAGCATGCTGGGCAATATCGTCGATCAGATAGATGACTTCATGACTGAAGGCGATATCGAAATGGTCGTCCCAGCCGTTCAGCCGCGTATCGGTTTGATAAACCACCGGCAGATGCCCTTTCAGCCGGTTGGCTTCATCGACGGACCGGCGAGCGATATCAACGCCAAGCCCCTGCTGAAATGGGCGGAGCTGGTACAGCAGGCGCAGAAAACCGCCCTGATTGCAGCCGAAATCCAGCACCTTCACGCCGGACAGTTCGTTTTCCGGCACCAGGCCGATAAGATGCCGCCAGATGGGCGCATGGCCATCGGCCATGGCCTCTTCCGCGCGCGGATCCCGATACCAGGTGGGAATGGTCGAGGGTGAATCGGTCATGATTTTCTCCTTGTGTCAGCGCTAAGCCAACCACAGCCGATCGTGACAAACAACCCGGTGCGCATTTTTTGAACATTGCGCGGTATTACCGGCCATGCCTTGGCAGTTGGCTGGTCACGCAGTGAATGCCGCCGCCGCCGGCGGCGATGGCGTCGATCTCCAACTGCACCACCTTGCGCTGCGGATAGAGCGCCGTCAGCAGCGCTAGCGCCGCCCGATCCGCCTGCGGATCGCCAAACTCCGGGGCGATCACCGCGCCGTTGATGACGAAATAGTTGATGTAGCCCGCCGCAAAATCCGGGTTGTTGCGGCTGAATCGGCTGTCGCGCGGCGCCAGCGGCGGCGAAAGCGTATGCACCTGCAGCCGGCGGCCGTCGGCGTCGGTCGCCGCCTTGAGGATCGCCAGATGTTGCTGGGTAACCGCATGGTCATAAGAGGCCGGATCGGTGTCCAGATTGGCCACTACCACGCCCGGCCGCACGAAGCGGGCGTAAAAATCGACGTGGGCGTCGGTGATGTCCCGGCCTTTAATGCCCGGCAGCCAGATAATTTTGCGCAGGCCGAGCATCGCTTTCAGCTCCTGCTCCACCCGGTCCCGGCTCCAGCCCGGATTACGGTTCGCATTCACCCAGCTGCTTTCGGTCATGATGCCGGTGCCGTGCCCGTCTACTTCGATACCGCCGCCTTCGCCTGTCAGTGCGCTGCGGCGCAGTTGGGCGGCACCGTAGCGGTTGGCGGCAAACGCCGCCAGGCGCGCATCCCTGGCATGCCGCTGTTTATTGCCCCAGCCGTTGAAGTTGAAATCCACCGCCCCGAGTTCGCCGGCGCCGTTGACGACGAAATTGGCGCCGAAATCGCGCACCCAGATGTCATCCAGCTCGGTGACGACATAGCTGACGTTGTGACTGCCGCAGGTGGCCTCGGCCAATTGCCGTTCATTGCCGCGGCAAAATACCGTCACCGGCTGAAACTCGGCGATGGCGCGGGCGATACGCCCCTGCGCCGCCTGCACATCCGCCGTGAATTCGCCCCAGATGGCCCGCTGCGCGCCGAAGGCGAGAAACGCCCGCTGCTGCGGTTCCCCTTCGTCGGGCATCCGCCAGGCCGGATTAAGCGCAGCTTCTGCGTGACTGCGTAACGGAATGCCTAACGAGGCCGTCAAACCGACCCCGGCAACGGCGGAAAGCTGTTTAATAAACACGCGACGAGTTGACATTAAAGACCTCTTTTAATCATTTATAATTCAAAAGGTTAAACGAATAATTCACGTTTATTCGGTTGAATCTTATGCTAGTCTTCCCCTGGCACCGCGACAAACGATATATTTAGCGGATATCTGATTAGACAGGCTTATCGATAATGTTAAAACACTGGCCCCCTTTGAGCGCGCTGCGCGGTTTCGAAGCGGCGGCGCGCCTGGGCAGTTTTCATCAGGCTGCCGAAGAGCTGCACCTTACCCAGTCGGCCATCAGCCAGCAGATCCGCAGCCTCGAAGCGTTTCTGGAGCAGCCGCTGTTCTTCCGCACCGGCCGCAGCGTGGCGCTGACCGACGCCGGCCACGATCTGTTCAGCACCGCGCAGGTGATGCTGCAACAGCTGGCGGTCGGCATTCGCCGTTTGGATCAGTACCGCAAACCCAACCAGCTGATCGTCAACACCACCCCGGCTTTCGCCCGCCACTGGCTGACGCCGCGGCTGGGCGACTTCAATCGGCAGCATCCGCAGGTCGACCTGTGGCTGTTCACCAGCTTTGAACCGCCGAATATGGCGACGGACAGTATCGATCTGGCGATCCGCGACGATCTCAGCGCGCAGGCGGACTGCACCTTTAACCTGCTCTGCAGCGACCGGCTTTATCCCGCCTGCCACCCCAGCCTGCTGGCGTTGGCGGCGGAGCAGCGCGTGACCCTGCACGGCGAACGGGAGATGGACTGGAGCCACTGGACGGTGGCGGGCGGCGCGCACGTCGGCCAGCGCGACAGCGGGCTGAACTTCTCCGATCCCGGTCTGCTGCTGGACGCCGCCTGCAATGGCCTCGGCATCGCGTTGGTCAGCCAACTGCTGGCGCAGCACGCGCACGACGCCGGGCTGCTGCAACCGTTAACCGAGCAACGCGTGCGCGGCGCCAACTGGGCGTGGCTGCTGCACCGCGACAGCGAACACAACCCGCTCGCCCGCCACTTCTGCCAATGGCTGCAGTCGGCGCTGCCCGCCGGCGCATAACGCGCCACGTCACGATTCGCCACTCTGGTCAGGCGGCCCCGCCTGACCGCTGCTACCTTCAATAAAGCGCCGCAACAGCCCGAAGAAAACGCGCTAACCTGCTGTTTCAAAATAATTAGTTGAATTCACCTGATAACTGAACATCGCTAAAAGGATCGTCTATGTCTGCCGGTTTATTGAAAATGATAGCTCTGAGCGTGGCCCTGGCCTGCCCCCTTCCCGCCGCCTTTGCCGCCGATCTCACCGCCGGTGCGGTCGCCGCCCCGGATCGGTATGGCGCTAACGTCGCCGCGCAGATTCTGCGGGGCGGCGGCAATGCGGTTGACGCAGCGGTCGCCACCGCCTTTACCCTGGCGGTCACCTACCCTGAAGCCGGCAATATCGGCGGCGGCGGCTTTATGACGCTGTACGTCGACGGCAAACCCTATTTCCTCGACTACCGCGAAGTGGCGCCCAAGGCCGCCGGCAAAACTATGTATCTGAACGAGAAAGGCGAAGTGATCGAAAATCTAAGCCTGGTGGGCAGCCGCGCCGCCGGCGTGCCGGGCACCGTGCTGGGGTTGTGGGAAGCGCATAAACGCTTCGGCAAGCTGCCGTGGGCCGAACTGCTGACGCCGGCGATCGGCTACGCCCGGCAAGGTTTCACCGTGGCGGATCAGCAGTATCAGTACCGTGAAGACGCCAACAAGCTGTTCGCCGGTAAAACCAACTTCGGCGACTATTTCGGCGCCATGAAGCCCGGCGCGGTGTTCAAACAGCCGGAGCTGGCGGCCACGCTCGAGCGCATCGCCAAGTCGGGCGCCGACGATTTTTATCACGGCGAAACCGCGCGCCTGCTGGTGGCGCAAATGCAGCGCGACAATGGGCTGATCGGCGCGGCGGATTTGGCCGACTATCGGGTGAAATGGCGTGAACCGATGCGCATCAGCTGGCGCGGCAACACCGTCTATACCGCCCCGCTGCCCAGCTCCGGCGGCATTGCGCTGGCGCAGCTGCTGGGGATAAAAGAGGATCGCGCCGCCGATTTCAAGGGGGTGCCGCTGAACTCGGCGCGCTATATCCACCTGCTGGCGGAAATCGAAAAACGCGTGTTCGCCGATCGCGCCGACTACCTCGGCGACCCGGATTTCACTCACGTGCCGGAAGCGCAGCTGATCGCCCCCGACTATCTGAAGAAACGCGCCGCCGAGATCAACCCGACGGCGATCTCGCCGACCGAACGGGTGCGGCCGGGGCTGGAAACCCACCAAACCACCCACTTCTCGATCGTCGATGCCGCCGGCAACGCGGTCAGCAACACCTATACGCTCAACTGGGACTTCGGCAGCGGCGTGGTGGTCAAAGGCGCCGGCTTCCTGCTCAACGACGAGATGGACGACTTCAGCGCCAAACCCGGCGTCGCCAATGCCTTCGGCGTGGTGGGCAGCGACGCTAACGCCATCGAGCCGGGCAAACGCATGCTCTCCTCGATGAGCCCGACCATCATCACCCGCGACGGCGAGGTCAGCCTGGTGATCGGCACGCCGGGCGGATCGCGCATCTTCACATCGATCTTCCAGGTGATCAACAACCTCTACGATTACCATCTGCCGCTGGCGCAGGCGGTGGCCGCCCAGCGTGTGCACCATCAGCTGTTGCCGAAGGACACCCTGTACTATGACAGCTTTGCGCCGCTGACCGGCAAACCGGCGGACGAGCTGAAAGCCATGGGCTACACCCTCGAAGACCAGGGCTGGAACATGGGGGATATTCAGGCCATCCGCATCGATGGCCGCACGCCGGAAACCGCGTCCGATCCGCGCGGCCGCGGCGTCGGCCTGGTGGTGAACAAGTAACGCCCCGGCGGCCCGCCTCCGGTTAGACGGGCTACGACTAATCGGTGCCGATCCGCGTGATGCTGAGATCCAAAGAGGTACGCGCGGTCAACATCGCCTAGCAGGAACGCTACGGGCCCCCAAACTCTTGTCTGGTTGGGGGCCATTTTTTTATCCAGCTACGGGCAGCGGCTTACTTGCCGGTGGCCAATTCGCCGTACACCACTTGGCCGCGGAAACCGCGCCGCACCTGCTGGAACAGCTCGCGGAACGCCGGGTAATCCTGCGCCTGGCACAGCGCCTCCTTGCCGCGAATGGCGTTCACCTGCAGCTGATGATTGACGATCACCTGCTGCCCGTCGCGCCGCCACGCCACGCGATAGTCGCCCGCCGCATTGCGGAACTGCCTGTCTTGCGGAATGGCGATGATCGGCACGTTGGCCGGCAGCTGCAGACGGTAGGTTTCGTCGTAGCGCTGCGCGCTGCAGTAGAACGGCGTTTCGTTGCCCGGCGCCGCCGTGGTGGTGTACAGCGTGCGGAACGATTTGCCGCCGGGCGGATTGGGCAGCGTCATGCCACCCACCACGCCGAAATCGACGTAGTCGTCCGCCTTGAAGCGGAAGCGGTAACCGAACTGTTTTTTGAGATCCAGCGGATCGCTGTTCATCGCCACCTCGCCGCTGCCGTCGATGCCGGAGGCGGACATGATCGACGCTTCGGCCTGCGCCCGGTTCTGCCGGTTGATCTGCGAGAAGTAGCCCCGCAGGTCAATCTCTTCCACTTCGCTCAGCCGACGCTCGGTTTGCCCGTGCAGATTACCCGCTTTGTCGAACACGAAATCGACGCTCAGCGCGCTCTTGACCGGCTGCTCGTCGCTGCCCGGCGTGCGCGCCAGCTTGGCGTCGCGCGTCAGCAGCACCGGCGCCCCCAGATCGCCTTCCGGCAGTTGCCCGAAGCGCGCCCACGGATTGGTGGAATCCAGGTACAGTTTGAATTCCGGCACGTAGGTGATGGCGTGATTAAAGCGGCTGAGCAGCGGCACTTTAGGCAGTATCGGGCCTTCGTCCATGCCGATCAGCACCGGCGAGCTTGCAATGCCTTTGGCGGCGAGCAGCGCCTCCAGGATCACCACGTGATCCTTGCAGTCGCCGTAGTGGTTGTCGAGAATGCTCTGCGCCGAATTCGGCTCCAGCCCGCCGTTGCCCAGATACACCGCCACGTAACGAATGTTTTGCGCCACCCAGCGATAGAGGGCCTCCGCCTGCTCGCGCCGATCGCTGATGCCGGCGGTGATGTTGTCCGCCAACGCCTGGATGCCCGGCGTCACCTTCGCCGCCGCGCCGGCCTTCAGCTGGTAGGCCTTGGCCAACTGCGGCCACTCGCGGTAGGTGCTGGCCATGATGGTCGGGCTGAAGGTCCAGCTGTCCGCCGCCCAGTTTTGCGATTTCATCGGCGCGCTGCGTGAATAATGCCAGCGCCAGTGCGCCTGCCCGTCGCGGATCTGCGGCTTGTCTCCGCCCGCCACGCCGCGCGTGAAAATATGCATCGGCAGCTTGGCGGGCGCCTGCAGGGTCACTTCGGCATCGTCGAACTGATCGAAAACGCTGAACGTCTCCCACAGGCCGAAATAGTCGGGGAAATACGGGGTGTTTTGCGTGCGGCGCAGCTCATACACCACGCGCGATCCCGGCGCCAGGTTGGAGAACACGATGACGCGCACTTTGCGGTCGGCATACAGCGGCGCCGTGGCGCTGGAGTAACTCTCCTGGGTATAGATGCGATCGGGCGCCACGTCGTGGCGCTGGCCGTCGGCGGTCAGCGTATAAGCGGCGACCACCTCCAGCGTTTCCATTTTTTCGCTGTAGCTCAGGCGGATCTGGCTGAATTTCTCGACCGCCGCCTTGGTCTTCAGCAGCACTTCGTAGCTTTCCGTCTTCACGTTGGTGGCGTTGGCGTTGACGCGGTAATCCGCGCGATAGCGTACGAAGCTGAAATCGTTGTTGGCCGTGTCGTTCTGGCCCTGATCCGCTGCGGCGGGCGGTGCGACGGCCAACACGGTGGCCGGGTGCGTCGCCGTCAAACCGGCGAATAACAGCAGGGAAGGAATAGCGATTTTCATCTTCGGTCCTTGAAGGGCAATAAACGGCGACGCCGGGCTACGCGCCCGTCCCGGCGTCAAAACAGGCGGGCACACTAATATAATTGAGAATCATTTTCAATAAACGAACCGTCAACGCCCAGGTTAGCCCTGTTCGATCAGCATCACGGCGGTGGTATCCGGCTCCAGCGCTTCGAAAACGTGCTCGCGATCGGCGGAATAGCTGATGTAATCGCCGGCGCTCAGCTCCTGCGGCTGGTCTGCCGGCCCCAGGCGCGCGCGCCCGCTGCTGATAATCACATGCTCGACGGTGCCGGGAGGATGCGGCCGGGAAAGCTTGGCTTCTCCGGGCTGCACCCGCAGCCGGTAAATGTCGCGCTGCGCCCCCGGCGGGCAGGTGGCCAGCAGCGTGGCGGCGTAGTTGCCCTGCTCCGACAGTGTCGGCGTTCCCTCATGGGCGCGGATCACCTGCACCTGCCTGCTCGGCTGTGAAATCAGCCGGCTGACCGGCACATCCAGCGCCATCGCCAGCGCCCATAGCGTTTCCAGGCTGGGATTGCCACTGCCGGCTTCCAGCTGCGACAGCGTGGACTTGGCGATGCCCGCGCGCTTCGCCAGTTCGGTGACGGACAGGTTCACTCGCTCCCGCTCACGGCGGATCGCCGCCGACAAGAGGCCGATTGGCGTGATGTTCTGCATTAGGCTATCGCTCATTGTTCGCTATACCATCCATTTGTTCGACTTGACGAACACTCGTATTCATGTTCATCATAATGTTCGATTGTTCATTTTAATGATTGCACCGCTTTGCCGCAAGTGCGGGCAGGCAACGAGGGAAACCACATGAAAACGAAAACGCGCGGCGCAGTGCAAATGATCCTCGCCATGACCATCTCCGGTACCGTGGGGTGGCCGGTGCTCGTTTTAGGGCAGCCGCCCGCGACGGTGGTGTTTTGGCGCTGCGCGTTCGGCGCGCTGGCCATGCTGGCGACCTGCGCCGCACTCGGTCAGCTGAAATCAGGCGCGATCAACCGGCGCCAGCTGAGCTTCGCCATTCTGGGGGGAATCGCCCTGGTGCTCAACTGGACGCTGCTGTTTGCCGCCTATGCGCATGCCTCGATCGCGGTCGCCACCGTTACCTACCACGTTCAGCCGTTCATGTTGGTGGCGCTGGGGGCGCTGCTGTTCGGCGAAAAGCTGACGGCTAATCGGCTGGGCTGGCTTCTGCTGGCGTTCGCGGGAATGGTGTTGATCGTCACCGGCCGGCAAAACGGCGGCGGCGATGACTATCTGCTCGGCGTGGCGCTGGCGTTGGGCGCGGCCCTGATGTACGCCATTGCGGCGGCGATCGTCAAACAGCTGGCCGCGCTGCCGCCGCAGCTGATCGTGTTGATTCAGCTTACCGTCGGCGCGCTGGTGATGGCGCCGTTCGCCGGCCTGGCCACGCCGCCTGCGGCCCCGATCGACTGGCTGCTGCTGGCGACCCTCGGCCTGGTGCATACCGGCTTGATGTCCACGCTGCTGTACGGCGCCATTCAGAAGATCCCCACCTCTCTGGTCGGCGCCCTGTCGTTCATCTACCCGGCGGTGGCGATCGTGGTGGACTGGGCGGCGTTCGGCCACCGCCTCAGTCTGTTACAGCTGCTGGGCACGCTGGCGATCCTGGGCGCCGCGGCGGGCATGAACTTCGGCTGGCGGCTCTCGCCGGTCGCCCGGCGGGCTGATAAAACCGGTTAATCCCGTCCGGCGGGCAAGCTATGCACAATAAGGCATTCGTCTTGCGCCCGGCGCGGTGTTATTTATTTACACCGTGTAGGGTAGAAGGAGTTGGCCATGTGGTATCACCGCCTGCAACGGCGCATCCGTTTCAGCTACTGGAACGAACTGTGCGTCGCAAAAAAATAAGGGAAGGCGCAAGCCTTCCCTTTTGTCATTCACCGCTCAGCTCAGAAACGATCGGTTTTCACCACCTCGTCGAACGGCAGTTTGCCGATGCGCGGATAAGGCTGCCCCGCCGCCTTGCCGATGGCGACCATCAGCGCGATCTGATAGTGCGCCGGTTTGTTGATGATCTCTCCCACGGCGTCGAAATCAAACCCGTCCATCGGGCAAGAGTCGTAGCCCTGCGCCTTGGCCGCCAGCATCAGCGTCTGGGCGAAGATACCGCTGCTGCGCATCACTTCGTCGCGCTGCACCTGCGGCTTACCGCGATAATACTGATCGACGGCCGGGATCATGAACTGCTGTACCGGCTCCGCCGCCTCGGCCCAGACGTTTTTTACCTGTGACTCCCAGCTCGACAGATCGCCGCACAGCACGACCAGCATCGACGCGTCGGTGACCTGTGCCTGCCCCCACGCCGCTTCGCGAATTTTCTCGCGCTGGGCGCGATCTTCGATCAGCAGCGGGCGCCAGTGCTGCAGGTTAAAAGCGCTGGGTGCGCCCTGCAGCGCGATAGTCAGCAACGCTTTTTTCTCTTCGAGCGTCATCACGTGCTGCGCATCAAACTGTTTGGTGGCGCGGCGCTGGCTGATTGCGTCTAACGTATTCATTTTACTGCCCCTGTCCATGTGAAAGATCCTATTGTCGCCAACGCGACGCGGCTGTCCAGCCCCCGACGGCTATTTCTGCGCGGTTTCGGCGCGCAAACGGCTGACCTGCGCGGTCAGCTCGGGCCACGGCGCCTGACCGGCGTAGTGCTGCCGCAGATAGTTGAGCAGGATGGCTATCTGCGCGTCATCCAGGTTATGGCGGAAGCCCGGCATATAGCCCAGTTCGGCGTTGGCCGGCCGCTGTATGCCATCCAGCACCACGCGAATGGCGTTGTCCGGCGCCTCGGCGAACAGGTTGGTGTTCAGCGCCAGAGAAGGCCGCACCCCCGCCATCTGCGCGCCCTTTTCCTGCGCATGACAAGCCATGCAGGCGCCGGAAAACAGCCGCGCGCCTTGCGAGCTCAGGGGCTCGACCTGCCGCTTCGCCTTAGCGTTCAACGTGGCCGCCGTCGCGCCCGCCGCCGTTTCAGGATGATAGCTGCGCAGATAGACGGCGATCGCCTGCAGATCCGCCTGCGGCAAGCGGGACAACCCTTCTTCGATCACCGGCGCCATTGGGCCGGCGGCCACGCCGTGGTTGGCCGAGTAGCCGGTACGCATGAAATCGACCAGATCCTGCTGCGTCCAATCGAGCGGCGCGGGCGAGCGGCCGGTCAACGCCGGCGCCGTCCAGCCTTCCGCCACGCCGCCGGCCAGGTGGTCGCTACCGGTTTTCTCGCCGAACAACACGTTGCGCGGCGAGTGGCAGGCACTGCAATGCCCCAGCCCTTCGGCCAGATAAGCGCCGCGGTTCCAGGCGGCGCTTTGGGCCGGGTTTTCCTGCATCGCGCCCGGCGTCAGGAACAGCAGGTTCCAGGCGAAGATGCCCTGGCGGATATTGAACGGAAAGTGCAGATCGGTGGCCGGCGGCCGATAGTTGACCGGCGGTTGCGACATCAGGTAGGCGTACAGCGCCTGCAGATCGTCGTCACTCGTGCGGGTAAAGGCGGTATAGGGAAACGCCGGATAAAGGTAGCGGCCCTGGCGATCGACGCCGTGGCGCATGGCGCGTTCAAACGCCGCGTAACTCCAGCTGCCGATGCCGGTTTCCACGTCCGGCGTGATGTTGGTGCTGTAAATGGTGCCGAAGGGGATCGCCATCGCCAGCCCGCCGGCGTTGCGCTCGCCGCCTGAGCGGGTGTGGCACACCGCGCAATCGCCGAGATCGGCCAGCGTTTTGCCGCGCGCAATCTGCGCCTCGCTAAAACTGTGCGTCGCGTCGGCGGCGAGCGGCGCGATTTCCGGTTGCCAGCTGGCGACAACGCCGGCCACCACCACGGCGAGCACCGTAACCCCGCCCCACCCGGCGATCTTTTTCATCTTACTCATCTTTGCTGTCCTTGATCGTGACGGGGATTAATGGCCGGCCTGGGCGCGCAGCGCGGCAAGCACCCGCGCCGGCGTAAACGGCACCTCGCGCAGCCGCACGCCGAGCGCGTCAAACAGCGCGTTGCCGATCGCCGCCGCGCTCGGCACCGAGGCGGATTCTCCGGCGCCCATCGGCGCTTCCTCCGGGCGATCGATCAGCTGGATATCGATCTGCGGCAGCTCGTCGAAACGCAGGATCGGATAGCCGCCCCAGTCCAATGACGTCACCCCCGTCTTGTTGAAGGTCACGAACTCTTTCAGCACCCGGCTGGCGGACTGGATGACGTTGCCGTGCACCTGATGGCGCACCCCGGCCGGGTTGATCATGCGGCCGCAGTCATGCGCCACGAAGATTTTATCGAGCGTGATCTGCCCGGAGCGGCGGTTGACGCTGAGATCGCACACCCAGGCCGCCCAGGCGGCGCCGAAGCCGGGGAATTTGCTGTGAAAATAGCGCGCATAGGCGAAGCCGCGGCCGCTCACCACTTCGGCGCCGGCGGCGCGCGAGCGGTGCGCCGGGCCGTCTTGCCAGTTCGCCTGCCGTTTCAGCGCTTCAATCAACGCCACCGCGCGCGGATCGTTCAGATAGCGCAAACGAAACGCGATCGGATCCTCGCCGGCGCGCCAGGCCAGCTCGTCGATCCAGGACTCATGGGCGAACACGTTGGGCAGCGCCGAAACGCCGCGCATCCACGAAGCCCGCACGATCGGCGCGGCGTCCTGACAGACCACCCGCATGTGCGGATACTCGTATTGCGGAATGGCGGTGCGATCGCCCATTTGCTGCACGTCGCCCCGGTTGGCCACTTTGCCGGTCAACACCAGCGGCAAGGTCACGGCATTGTTGGAGGGGTAGCTGGTTTTCAATTCGTAGGCCGCCACCCGGTTTTGCGCGTCGAGGCCACCGCGCACCCGAATCAGCTGGCCGGTGCCCTTCGGCTCCCAGCCGGATTCCTGTTCGCGCATCAGCTGCACGCGCACCGGCCGGCCGGTGGCCCGCGCCAGCAGCGCCGCGTCCGCCGAGACGTCGTCGGCGCAGTTGCGGCCATAGCAGCCGGAGGCCTCCATGCGGGTGATGTGCACCTGCCCAGGCGGCAGCTCGAGCAGCCTGGCGATGTCTTTGCGCAGATCGTGCGGGTTTTGCGTGCCGGACCACACCTGCGCCCGCCCGTCTTTGACTTCCGCCACCGCGCAGGAAGGGCCGATCGAGGCGTGCTGATGGTAAGGCCAGACATAGTCGGCCTGCACTGCGGTATGCAGCAATGCCAGCGCGGCATCAGTGCCCGCGTCGTCGCGCAGCACGCGGTCGGTTTTCGGATTGGCCTCCAGCGCGGCGGGCAGCGCTTCCGGCGACAGATCCGGCAACCCGGCCCAGGGTTTCCATTCGGTTTTCAGTTGGCGCATGGCGGCGATCGCCTGCTCCTCGCGCTCGGCCACGATGCCGATGAAATCGTTGATCACCACCAGTTTCACGATGCCCGGCAGGTGCGCGATCGAGCTTTCATCCACCGACAGCAGGCCGCCGCCCAACGGCGCGCTGCTGTCGGCGCCTACGTATGGCGGGCGCACCACGCGGCCATGCAGCATGCCGGGCAAGCGCAGGTCGTGGACGTAGGTCAGCCCACCGCTGACCTTGGCCGGAATATCGACCCGGGGCACGGCGCGGCCCACGTAGTGGTTCTGCCGTTCGCTGTTCAGCTGCACGTTTTTATCCAGCATCACGTGCAGATTTTGCCCACTCGCCAGCTGCGCATAGCTCAGCGAGCGCCCTGGGTTCCTGGTCACAAATACCTGCCCCGCCGCCGCCGTCAGCTGTTCGGCCGGCAGTTCGAAGGCTTTGGCCGCCAGCGCCGTCAGCAGGTGCCGCACCTGCGCCGCCGCCTGCCGCAGCGGCACTGAGGTCACCTGAAGGGTGGCGCTGGCGATGGTCGGCCCCTGATCCGGCGTGCGTTGCGTATCGCCAAGGATCATCGTGACGTGATCAAACGGCACGCAAATTTCATCGGCGACGATCTGCGCCAGCGCGGTGCGAATGCCGGTGCCCAGATCGACGTGGCCGTTGAACGCCGTCACCCGGCCGTCGGCGGTGAGGCTGATAAAGCTGTCCACCCGATCCAGCGGCAGATCGGCGGGCGATGCAACCGACTCGGCGGCGAAGGCGCTCAATGGCGCAGGCAGCAGGCTGCTGACCATCACCACACCGCCGGCCTGCAGCAGCTGGCGGCGGGTCAGTTCGAGGCGGCTCATGCTTGCCTCCGCGCGGCCAGCAGATCGCGGGCGCGCTCGGCGGCGTGCAAGATCTCGATATGCGTGCCGCAGCGGCACAGGTTGTAAGCCAATTCTTTCTTGATGGTTTGTTCGTCGGCCTGCGGCTCGCGTTCGAACAGCGCGACCAGCGTCATGATCATGCCGTTGGCGCAGTAACCGCACTGCGCCGCCTGCTCATCGATAAACCCTTGCTGTACCGGATGCGGCGCTTCCGCGGTGCCCAGGCCTTCCAGCGTGGTGACGGATTTGTTTCCTACGGCGGACAGCGGCATTGAGCAGGAGCGTGCGGCGACGCCGTCGATCAGCACCGTGCAGGCGCCGCACTCCCCCAGGCCGCAGCCGTATTTGGGGCCGTTCAATTGCAGATCGTTGCGTAAAACATACAGCAGCGGGGTCTCGGGCGAGATATCGCCGAGTGGAACCACCCGGCCGTTAACATTGATTTCCATGGTGAAACTATCCCTTAAGCAAACGGATTTAATCCGTAACATCACTGCGATGAATAATTTCGCAGCGTGCTAATAATTATCATCAAAAGACTTGATAATGTTAAGGGAATGTGGCCGTCATGGCTTTAACGAAAAATGGGTATTTTCTATAAATTTCCTATAGATAAGCCCGGTTTTATGATTGCGCGCCGCGATTATTGGCGTTCGTCAACGCGGCCTCGGCGCCATAACTTTGCCGATCTTTCACTTTAGAAAGCAGAAACCGGCATTTTGCCGCCGGGATCCGCTGACTTATGCTAACCCGGTGTGATGAAACGCGTTTTCATGGCATGTCTTCCGGAACGTTTTGCTTTATTTGTTCGTCGTGAACCCTGGGCCGCGCCTGACTGGTGCGGCTTTTCTTTTTGCCCGGCAGTGCCAGCGGCGGTGAATTTTGCTATGTTAAGCCGCAGATAAGCTTCCCGTTTTCAGCCGCCGGACCGACTCATGTTTACCCATAAAGCAATCGCCGAGCTCAACGCCCTGGAGCTGATGGTTTATAACTACGTCAGCAAACACAAGAATCAAGTGATGTACATGACCATCCGCGAGCTGGCCGAGGCCGCCGGCGTGTCCACCACTACCGTGCTGCGGTTTTGCAAGAAAATGGGCTGTGACGGCTATTCGGAATTTCGCATCCGTTTCAAGCTGTATCTCGAACAGAGCGATGCGCCGCCGGTCGATTCCGGCATCGGCGAAATCCTCAGCTTTTTTAAAAGCGTCAGCAACGATGAGTTTAATCAGCTGATCGATCAGGCGGTGCAGCATATCGCCGCCGCCGAGCGAATTATTTTCGTCGGCATCAGCACCTCAGGCGCATTGGGGAAATATGGCGCGCGTTTTTTTTCCAACGTCGGGAAATTCAGTACCCACATCGACGATCCTTATTATCCCGTCAACAGCGACATGTATAAAAACGCGGTGGCGATCGTGCTGTCGGTTACCGGCGAAACCGAAGAGATCCTGCGGCTGGCCAGCCAGTTCAGCCTGCACCACTGCAAGATCATCAGCATTACCAACAACGAAACCTCTTCGCTGGCGCGGCTGGCGGACTTCAACCTCTCCTACCACGTTCCGCAGCATTTGATCGGCGGGCATCACAATATCACCACGCAGATCCCCGTGCTTTACATTATTGAAACCATCGGCAAACGGCTTGGGCATATTAATTCGGCCAAATAAAACAGGCTGTTTTTTTATTGTGACAAATCACTTTCCACGGTGATTTGTTATATCGTGACATTTCTTTCGCTCTTGCTACTCTATTCTCAACGCAGCGTTATTACCCTTCATTAAATAAACCGATGAGACATTGACGATGAAACAGTTGCCGAAGGATTTTCTGTGGGGGGGCGCGGTCGCCGCGCACCAGGTTGAAGGCGGTTGGGATCGGGGCGGCAAAGGGCCCAGCATCGCCGACGTGCTGTCCGGTGGTTCGCACGGCGTGGATCGCGTGATGACCGACGGCGTGCTCGACGGCTATCGCTACCCCAACCACGAAGCGGTGGATTTCTACGGCCACTATAAGCAGGACGTGGCGCTGTTCGCCGAGATGGGCTTCAAATGCTTCCGCACCTCGATCGCCTGGACGCGCATCTTCCCGAACGGCGACGAAGCGGCGCCGAACGAAGCCGGCCTGCAGTTTTACGACGACCTGTTCGACGAACTGCTGAAATACGGCATCCAGCCGGTGATCACCCTGTCCCACTTCGAAATGCCTTACCATCTGGTGAAGGCCTACGGCGGCTGGAAAAATCGCCGGGTGGTGGAGTTCTTCGTGCGCTTCAGCGAGGTGGTGATGCGCCGCTACCGCGAAAAAGTGAAGTACTGGATGACCTTCAACGAGATCAACAACCAGAGCAACTACCGCTATCCGCTGTTCGGCTACTGCTGCTCCGGCGTGGATTACACCCGGGAAGACAACCCGGAACAGGCGCTGTATCAGGTGCTGCACCACCAGTTCGTCGCCAGCGCGCAGGTGGTCAAACTCGGCCATCAGATCAACCCGGAATTCAAGATCGGCTGCATGCTGGCCTGCGTGCCGTTCTACCCCTATTCCTGCAAGCCGGACGACGTGATGTACGCCGTCGAGGCGATGCACCAGCGCTATCTGTATACCGACGTGCAGATGCGCGGTTACTATCCAAGCTACCTGCTGCGCGATTGGGAACGCAAAGGGCTGAAGATCGAGATGCAGCCGCAGGACGCGCAGATCCTACGCGAGGGCTGCACCGACTACATCGGCTTCAGTTATTACATGAGCAACGCCCTGCAGGCTAACGCGGTGGACGGCAGCGACGGCATGTTCGGTTTCCCGGGCAACGTGCCGAACCCGCATGTCAAGGCCTCCGACTGGGGCTGGCAGATCGATCCGGTCGGGCTGCGCTATTCGCTGAACGTGCTGTATGAGCGCTATCAGAAGCCGCTGTTTATCGTGGAGAACGGCTTCGGCGCCTTCGACAAGGTGGAAGCGGACGGTCAGATCAACGATGACTACCGCATCGACTATCTGCGCGCCCATATCGAAGAGATGAAAAAAGCGGTGATTGAAGACGGCGTAGACCTGATCGGCTACACGCCGTGGGGCTGCATCGACTGCGTGTCGTTCACCACCGGCGAGTACAGCAAACGCTACGGCTTCATCTACGTCGACAAACACGACGACGGCACCGGCACGCTCGAGCGCTCGCGCAAGAAGAGCTTCGACTGGTATCGCCGGGTGATCGCCAGCAACGGCGAACAGCTGTAACCGCACGCAGGCAATCAGGGGACCCTGCTCGCCGCACGCCGCCCATGCCTCACGGCATGGGCATTTTCGCTTATAGTGCCGGGAATGGCGCCCCGACATAATTCTCCGCCAGCATCGTCATGGCGCTGCGCGATTTCACCGTGTACTGCAATTCTGACAGTTGCAGCCGATGCTCGAAAGGCGTCCCGTCCCGACGGGTATGCAGCATGTGGGTCATCCACCAGGAAAAATGCTCTGCGCGCCAGACCCGCTGCAAAGCGGTGTCGCTGTACTCGTCCAGCCGTTGCCAGTCGCCTCGCCGGTAAAACGTCTCCAGCGCCTGGGACAACAGGCAGACATCGGCCATCGCCAGATTCAGCCCTTTGGCTCCGGTCGGCGGCACGATATGCGCCGCGTCGCCCGCCAGCAGCAGGCGTCTGTAGCGCATCGGTTCTGTAACGAAGCTGCGCATGCCGACCACGTTTTTCTGGAAGATACGGCCCTTTTTCAGCGCCCAGCCTTCATGGTTTTCCAGCCGCTGTTCCAGTTCGTGCCAGATGCGATCGTCCGACCATTGATCGACCTGTTCCGCCGGATGGCACTGAAAATACATGCGCTGTACGCCGGCCGAACGGGTGCTGATCAGCGCAAAGCCGCGCGGATGGCTGGCGTAGATCAGCTCGTCGCTGGAGGGCGGCGCTTCGACCAGAATGCCGAACCAGCCGAACGGATAGATGCGGGTGTAATCCTGCCGCAGCCCGCCGGGCATCGCCGCGCGGCTGATGCCGTGGAATCCGTCGCATCCGATGACGAAGTCGCAGCGGAGCTGGCGCGGCTGGTCTGCGTGACGGTAGTGAACCTCGGGCTGCGCGCTGTCCAGCGCCTTCAATTCAACCTGCTCCACTTCGAAAAACAGTTGCCCCTGCGCCGCCACACGCGCGGCGATCAGGTCTTTCAAGACTTCGTGCTGGGCATAAACGGTGACGGCGCGGTCGGTCAATCCCGCCAGATCGATGCGGTGCTGGCGGCCACCGAATGCCAGCCGGATGCCCTGATGCCGCGCCCCTTCCCGCCGCATCCGCTCTCCCAATCCGACCTGGTTGAGCAGATCGACCGTCCCTTGTTCGAGCACCCCGGCGCGAATGGTCGATTCCACCGCCGCCCGGCTGCGCGTTTCCAACACCACCGATTCCACGCCATGCAGATGCAGCAGATGAGACAACATCAAGCCGGCCGGGCCGGCGCCGATTATCGCAACCTGTGTGCGCATAGTATTATTCCCTCACAGCATTTTTATTGAGCGGCGCCGGCAGCACCGGGTAGCCGGAAAGGTGCTTGGCGATCAACGCCAGCGCCGCGATCAGCGCCGGGATGGCCAGCAGTGTGAATATGGTGCTGAACGACAGCTGCATCTGCATCAGCGCACCACCGCTCATCGCCCCCAGAATGCCGCCAAAACGCCCGAGACCGAGCATCCATGCCACGCCGGTCGCCCGGCTCTGGGTGGGATAAAATCCGGCCGCCAGGGCCGGCATGGATGACTGCGCGCCGTTCATGCAGGTGCCGGCGATGAACACCGTGATCGCCATCAGCGGCGGGTAGCTATAGACAAAGCCGATGATGCCGACGAACAGGCCGGTGAGCAAATAGCCGACGGCCACCACCTTGTGCGGGTTCATGCGATCCATCAACCAACCGATAATCAATACGCCGAGCCCCCCGCCGAGCGGAAACAGCGCGGTGATCAGCGACGCCTGCGTGACGGAAGCGCCGGTTTCACGGATCAACAGGGGCAGCCAACTGGTCAGCAGATAGAAAATCATCAACCCCATAAAGTAAGTCAGGCACAGCATCAAGGTGCCCAGCAGATAGCGACGGGAAAAAATCATCCCCAGCGGCGAGGCCGCCTTTATCTGCCCCTCTTCCTGCAACATGAAATGCGGCGTCTTTGGCAGTGGCGCAATGCGCTTCAACACTTTGGCGATGCGTTCTGCGGCATAGCCGCGCGCAACCATAAAGCGCGCGGATTCAGGCAAGGCGGCGATCAAGACCAGCGCCAGCAGCAGCGGCATGACGCCACCCAGCACCATCACGCTCTGCCATCCGAAATGCGGGATCAGCCAGGCGGAAGAAAAGCCGCCCAGCGATGAGCCGAGAGGAAAACCGCAAAACATCAGATTCACCATCAGAGCCCGGCAGCGCTGAGGCGCATATTCCGACATCAGCGTGGCGGCATTGGGCATGGCCGCCCCCAATCCCAGCCCCGTCAGGAAACGCAACAGCGTCAGCGTTGACAGCGAGCCGGCGAAGGCGGTCAGCAAACTGAAGCCGCCGAACAGCAGCAGCGAGATCACCAGCACTTTCTTGCGCCCGATACGATCCGCCAACGGCCCGGCGGCCAACGCGCCCACCGCCAGGCCGACCAAAGCAGCGCTCATCACCGGCCCCAGAGAGGTTTTTTCTATTCCCCACTCCTGCACCAGCGACGTGGCAATGAAACCGATAATGGCGGTATCGAAGCCGTCCAGCGCTACCGCCAAGAAACACAAAACCAGTATCAACCACTGGTAGCGAGAAAATGGCTGGTCATCGATAAACCCTCGGATTTCTACGTTGTTATCGTGTGGCATGGCTTGCTCCTCAGGGGGTGCGGCAACCCTCACCGCACAGAACAGCCGGCTGCGTACCGGCAAGAGGGTTAATTTGTGCGATTATCGGAACATAGTTCGTTAATCGACAATTAAATCAAACCACCCCACGGCGAATGCTTCAATATTGTTAAAACAATAAGCGTGCGATAAACGAACATCAGAGGACGGTAAATAAAATAATTTTATTTACTATTAATGGGATGGGGTTGTTTTTTCCGTTACCACAGAATGAGGGTTTGTGATTCAATTAACATTTTAGAAACATTGGCGCTACCCTGTTTGGCGCTGACCATCGGCCTGAAGGCACAGACGCTTTTCGAACGGCGCTCGCCCTCTAAAAAGGGAGCGAGCGCAAGAAACGCCCTTATTGACTCAGAGACGCCTGCCCGGCGGCGAGGTACTTCGCCATTTCCGCCGGCGGCACCATGCCGCCACCGGTCGCCCACACCAGGTGCGTCGCCTGCGTCAGGCTCTCTGTGCTCACGCCTTGCTCGCTGAGCTGCCGCGCCTGGGCCGCAACGCGCCACGGCCCGGCCATGCCAGCCAGCGCGGACGGCTCCAGCTGGATATGCTCGTGCTTGTCCAACAGCCCGAGCAGCGCAAACATCTCTTCGTCGCTCAGGGTGTAAAATGCGCTCAACAGGCGCTCCATCGCCCGGCCGACAAAGCCGGAGGCGCGTCCCACCGCCAGCCCGTCCGCCGCGGTGCGGTTATCGATGCCAAGATCCTGCACCGCAATGCCGTCGTGCAGCCCGCTGTAAACGCCGAGCAACATGCAGGGCGAATGGGTCGGCTCGGCGAAAACGCAGTGAACATGGTCGCCGAAGGCCAGCTTGAGGCCAAACGCCACGCCGCCCGGCCCACCGCCGACGCCGCACGGCAGATACACGAACAGCGGATGCTGTGCGTCCACCACGATGCCCTGTTGGTCAAACTGCCGCTTCAGGCGGCCGCCGGCCACCGCGTAGCCGAGAAACAGGGTTTGCGAGTTTTCATCATCGATAAAGAAACAGCGCGGATCGCTCGCCGCCTGCTTGCGCCCCTGCTCGACCGCCACGCCGTAATCTTCGGCGTACTCCACCACCGTGACGCCGTTGTCGCGCAGCTTTTGCTTCTTCCACGCCCGCGCGTCCGCCGACATGTGGACGCTGACGTCAAACCCCAGTCGGGCGCTGATGATGCCGATAGAGAGCCCCAGGTTGCCGGTCGAACCGACGGCGATGCGGTACTGGCGGAAGAATTGGCGAAACTCGTCGGAAAACAGCCGGGCGTAGTCGTCGCCGATCTGCAGCAGCCCCGCCTCCAGCGCCAGCTTCTCCGCGTGCGTCAGCACCTCGTAGATGCCGCCGCGCGCCTTGATTGAGCCGGAGATCGGCAGATGGCTGTCCTTTTTCAGCAGCAGCTTCCCGCCAAGCCGCAGCCCATAGCGCCGCTCCAACGCCTGCTGCATGGCGGGGATCGCCACCAGCTCGGATTCGATGATCCCCTTTGTCGGCCGGGTTTCCGGGAAGGCCACGGCGAGATAAGGCGCAAAGCGCGCTAGGCGCTGCTCCGCGGCGGCGACGTCGGCGGCGGTCAGGCCGACATGGGGCAAGCCTGCGGCCAGCGTTGTCGCGCGCGGATTGAACCAGGTGATAGGCTCGAGGGCGACCATTCGTTGCAACAGCGGGTGCTGCGCAACCCACGGTTGAATCTGTGATTTTTGCATAAGTGTCCCTGACTCTGATTTGGCGTTGCCGTCACCATGCCGCGAACGCCGGCGGCTGACAAATGATAAATACTGAGCTTGAGATGCAACAGATTGATGCAAGCGCGGCGCTACCCGGCCGCGACGCCAAACCAGATCAGAATACCCGCCACGCCCGGCAAAATCGGCGCACCGCCGGTTTTCGCGGCGGTGCCGCCAGGAATGCCGAGGGAAACCAGCGCCGATGCGTTAAGTGCTGCGCTCTCGATGCATCTTTTATCCGCTAACCCCGCGCCGCCGCTTCCAGGCCGGCGATGTCGATTTTGCCCATCAGCAGCATCGCTTCCGTGACCCGCCGCACGCGCGCGGCGTCGGGATCGTTCATCAGCTCGGTCAGGCGCCGCGGCACGATCTGCCAGCACAACCCCCAGCGATCGCGCAGCCAGCCGCACTGCTCCGCCTCGCCGCCCACGCACAACGCATCCCACAGCCGGTCGACCTCCGCCTGATCGTCGCATTCCACCATCACGGAGAAGCTGTGGTTGAACGGATCCAACGGCCCGGCTTCGATCGCCGCATAGCGCTGGTCGCCCAGGGTGAAGGAAGCCAGCTTCACGCTGCCGGCCGGGCCGCTCGGCGTATCCGCCGGCAGATCGGAAAACCAGTTCACGGACGAACCGGGGATCAGCGCGACATAGCAATTCAGCGCCGCCTCCATGTCTTTTTCAAACCACAGATGTTGCGTAATTCTGGCCATCTGCGCCTCCTTAGGTATCGAGGATCGGCGCGAACCCGCCAAAGATCATGCGCTTGCCGTCAAACGGCATCTCGCCCAGCGCCTTCATGCGCGGATCGTTCATCATTTTCTCGTTGGCGGCGTCGCGCACCGCCTTGGAGGGGTACTCTATCCAGCTGAACACCACCACTTCGCCTTCCTGCGCCTTCACCGCGCCGCGAAAGTCGGTAAGTTTGCCGTCGGGCACATCATCGCCCCAGCACTCCACGACGCGCGTGGCGCCAAACTCTTTAAACAGCGGCGCCGCTGCGGCCGCCAACCGGTGATATGCCTCCTTATTGGCGGCCGGCACCGCCACCACAAACCCGTCTACGTATTTCATTCTGATATCCTCTTGTCTGATTAAGGACAGTCGGTTCAGCGCGGGCAAAGTAGTCCGCGCCCCCTACCAGTTTAGACGGCGGGCGTGCGGCACGGATCGGAAGTTCAGCGGTCAGGATCGTTCGGCGGGCAAGATTCCGGCGTGGCGACCCGGTTACGGCCGGCGTTTTTCGCTTTGTATACCGCCAGATCCGCCAGTTTGAGCAGGTCGGCCAGGCTGTGGCCGGAACCGCCCGGGCAGGTTACCATGCCGATGCTGACGGTGATCTGCAGCGGATGGCCGGCCGGCATGGTGATCGATTCCGCCTCAATGCGTTGCCGCAGCCGTTCGGCCAGCTGCACCCCCTGCTGCGGCTGGCCGAGCGTCGAGACGATGGCGAACTCTTCCCCGCCCATGCGGCCGAACAGATCATCGACGCTCAGATCGGCGGCAATCGCACGGGTAAACGCCATCAGCGCCTGATCGCCACCGGCGTGGCCGAAACGGTCATTGATCGATTTGAAGTAATCGATGTCGAGCATCATGACGCACACCAGCTCGCCTTTCTGGTCTATCACTCGCTCGCCGCGCTGCATAAACGCATTGCGCGTCAGCACGTGGGTCAACGCATCGTGACTCGCCACGTGCTCCAGCGTGCGCAACAGCGCGTTGCGCGCATAGTTCATGCTGGCGACGGCAATCGGCCCCAGCGCCAGCAGCGCGATGCCCAAACGCATCGATACCGTGTTCTGCAGCACCTTCATGTCGAGCGTGGTGCTCAGTAACCCGAAATCGATCGCCAGATGGCACCACAGCACATAAACCAGCACCGCGATCATGGTGCTGAACAGCGAAAAGGACATCGCCAGCCACAGCAGCACCGGCATGGGAAAGATCACCGCGCCGGGGCCGCCGATCAGCACGCTGCAGACCGCCGCCAGCGCCAGCAGCGCCAACACCGCCATTTTCCGCCCCGCCTGCGGCCATTGGCTGCGCTGCGTCAACATGGCGCAGGCCACGCGCAGGCGATAGCGCCAATCAGCGGGAAACACCAGAATAAACGGCATCAGCGTGACGTAGTTGGTGAATTCGGACGAGAACCACAGCGCCAGCGAGGTTAAATAGGGCCTGCCGAACAGCCACTGCGAGACTCCCGCGCCCACTACACCGGTCGCGGCGGCGGCGGCCAGGCAAATACCGAACAGGTACATACTGGAGGCGCCGCGCTGTAGCATGCGCGCCGGCGGCGACAGCCGCATGAACAGCAGATACCCCACCACCACGCCGGTCAGATTGGCAGCGTTCAGCAGCAACGCCTTTTGCAGCGAGCTGCCGGTCAGCAGATCCGCCGCCAGATACCCCAGCACCGCCATGCCCCAGCCGGCGCGCGTAGCCCACTGCGGGCAGCGCACCAGAACCGCCAGCAGTACGGCGTTGACCGGCCAGAATACCGCCAAAAATCCGACGGGACGGCTGACGATGCCCAGCAGGCAAGCCGCGAACACCAACAAAAAGACGGTGAGTGCGGGCCAGATTTTCCGGGTATCGGACAACGAGGTGGTTTGCATCTTGGATCCAGAGACTTCTGCTGTGTAAGGTGACAATCTGTTCGTGTCACAACCGTCGACGATGAGGAGAAGATAAGCGGCCGACCCGCCTATTATTGCCAGTTTTAGCGGCCCGAGCACCTGTTTATTCATCAAGGGAAAATATATTTGTGTATCAATGTATTGACGGCAGTTGCTCGTCTGGCGCAGAAACTGCTGAAGCAGCCGCGCCCCAGACGGCCTGACACCGGCAAAAACCGCCGTCTTGTTCCTAAAAAGTAAAATAAGATTGGGCGATGTGCGGAGATTTTTTCCCCCCACGTCAAAGCGCCTTGCGGTACATCACAAAACCGGGGCGCTCCGCCATCTGGTCATACAGCCGCATGGCGGTCTGGTTGGTTTCGTGGGCATTCCAGTAAACGCGCGGCAACGATGATGGTTCGGGTGAGAAAGACTAAACTTCTGAACCTGCTCTATATTGCCCCCATTTCAGTACTGAATTAACGCCGATGGAGAGGAACGGCTCCGGCGGGGTTTTATTCGGGCCCGGTGACGCCACAAGGAAGTCGATCAACTCATTGCGCTCACCGGCAATCATATCCGCCAGCAGTTTGCCGGTAGCCGTGCCGCGCGTGATACCCAACCCGTTGCAGCACAGCGCGCCGTACACGTTGGGTGCCAGCTGGCCGAAGAAACCCTCATGATTCTCCGACAGACAAATAGCCCCACTCCAGGAATAGGCGAAATCAACCTGGTCAAGCGTCGGAAAACGGCGCTCAAAGGATTTACGGTGGTTAGCGATAAAGTTCTTCAGATGGTGCTCGCGCGGACGACCATCTGGGTGGAAGCTGAAGCTGTTGCGTACCAGTATGCGGTTATCTACCGTCCGGCGTACGGTGCTGCCAAACGGATGCGCGGGGATAACGCCCCAGACCGGTTTGCCGCCCAGCCGGGTCTGCTCATCGGCGGTCAGCGGGCGGGTCAGGCTACCGTACAGGAAGGTCGGCAGCAGGCGTCCGCGCAGGAAGCCAAAGTGCGCCGCAAATGCGTTGTTCGCCAGAATCAACTTATCTGCCGTGATGCTGCCTTTGTCATGCACCAGCGTCACTTTGTCGCCATAATTAATAGCCGTGATCGGCGTATACTCGTAAAGCGTCACGTTCGATGGCAGATTGTTCGCCAGCCCTTTCACCAGCGCCGACGGTTGCAGCAGGATGGTGCCGGGAATATAAAGCGCCTGTTTGTAGTAACGGGTGCCGATGTGGTCAGGTAGATCCTTGCCCGTTATCATCTGCGTTTCGCGGCCAATCTTCTCTAGCCCGCGGCGGTAGGCCTCAAGAATCGCCACGCCCTGCTCGCCCACGGCAGCTTGATATTTCCCGGATTCTGACATCTGACACTCAATTCCGTGCTCCTGCACAATAGCACGCAGATAGTTCTGCCCCAGCGTATTGAGCTGCAGGATAAGCCTGGCGGTTTTGACATCGCCGATGTAGTCCCTGGCGCCGATATCGTGCGGCACATCAATGGCAAAACCCGCATTGCGCCCGGCAGGGCCATAGCCCACTTCCTGCGCTTCAATCAGTACAATTTCATCGTCAGGAAAGTGGATCGCCATCTGGCGGGCGGCTGCCAGCCCGGTTAACCCGGCCCCCACAATGGCCCAGCGAGCGTGTTTTTGCCCCACGTGAGCAGGCCGCGGGGGGCGAGATGGGCTGGTGTGATACCACCCTGGCAGGGCGTCATCAGCAGGGAGAGAAGTGATCTTTTGCACGCTGTTTACTCCGGTTCGCTGTTATTTTTCTTTTGCGCTTAGCAGGTCAGTAAGCGCGGTATGAACTCATGTTATCCATGTCGAAAAAATGAATACGTGATGAATATCTCATGTATACAACAAGTATAAAAATAGTTAAATCCAGGTTAATTTGGACGTGGAAAAGCCCCGAGCGAGTAACGCTCAGGGCGTGTTACGATTTGAAAGTAGCCCCCAAGCGAATGCCTGGGAGCACGCCATCAGGTGGGGTTATTCAGGTGACTGGATGCGCTCATCGGCCTTAAGTCCCTGCGGCGCAATAAAGATCTCCATGTTTTCCCGGGAGAGTTCCCAGTGTTCGAACACCAGATCCACTACCGCCTGCTCATCGTGCGCTTCCAGTGCGACGATAAACGCATCGTGATGATCGGCAGCCAGTTGTAAACGCCGTTCCATGTCATCATTACGTGGACGGAAAAAGGTGTGACCGATACGGCAGTGATCGATCAGCAAGCGTCCGAGGCTCGGTTGCAAATAGGGGTTAGCCGCCATTTCCCCCATGATCTCGTGAAAGCGGTTGTTCTCCAGAGCCAACGCTTCGACATCATGGCTCTGAACCGCTTTGCGAAAGCGCTTTTGAGTTTCTTTTAGCGCCTTCAACTGCGCGGGTTTGTAGTGCTGAGCTGCAAGGCGCCCGGTGGCCGCATAGATCATCGGTGCCACCAGAAAAAAGTTGCGCAGCGTGGCATGGCTCATGGGAATCACGCGTACGCCACGCTTTTCAACGATCTCGAGATACCCTTCACCTGCCAGGCGCTGAAACACTTCGCGCACCGGTGTCCGTGACAGGCCGTACTGAGCGGTCAGACTGGCTTCATCCAACAGCTCATCCGGGTCGAGTTCCATCGTTAAGATAAGCCGCTTGAGATCCTCGTACAGCGCTGTCTTACCCGTTCTCATTACCGCCTCCTGAAAATCGACCCGTGATGCTTAACTATGATGCTGCTTAACCTACAGATAAAGGTAAGCTACGGCAAAATTTATCCGCAACGGCGATCACGTTCTGTGCATTTTACTGGCTGTCCGGTAAATCAGCATCAGAACCGGTTCCGGGTCCCGATCGGGCGAATGACGCAGGATCTCCCCACGCAGCCAGACAATTTCACTGTCGGCGCACTGATGGAAAGATCCCATCTCCCGAGCATTCTTTAGCCATTTAATAATAAAGGCATTTTTTTGCCGGTTGGAGGTAATGCGTCCCAGCTTCTTCGACAGCCCCACCGCCACCAGAAGACAGAAATAGAAATGGATTCTGTCTTCCAGGCCACGAAGCACGGCTTCAGGCGTCGTCTTCAGCAACATCAACCCAGATGGTCTTCAGCTCGGTGTACTGGTCAAGCGCAAACACTGATTTATCGCGACCGCCAAAACCGGACTGCCTGTAGCCGCCAAACGGCGTGGTTGCGTCCCCCTCTCCGAAGCAGTTCACGGTCACTGTTCCGGCGCGAATAGCGCGAGAAACGCGGATGGCGCGATTAAGCTTGCCGGTATAAACCGACGCCGCCAGGCCGTATGGGGTGTCGTTGGCCAGCGCGATGGCCTCGCCTTCGGTTTTAAACGTGGTGACGCACAGCACCGGGCCGAAAATCTCCTCCCGGAACAGCGCGCTTTCCGGCGTCACGCCATCGATGAGGGTCGGCTGCACGTAAGCCCCCTGCTTCGTGTTACCTCCGTGCAGAATAGGTAACCCTTCCTGGCGCGCGATATCAAGATAGCGGCTCACCTTACTAAAGTGCTCAGGAGAGATCATCGCACCCAGCCGATTGCGCGGATCGAACGGGTTACCCATCGTCCAGTTACCGATTTGCTTCGCCATCTCCGCCAACAGCGCTTCCTTCACATCTTCCTGCACCAGCAGGCGCGAGGTCGCGGAGCAGTTCTCGCCCATGTTCCAGAACGCACCGTTAAGCACATGTTCGGCAACCGCAGCGATATCGTCGGCATCGTTAAACACCAGCGCCGGGTTTTTGCCGCCGCACTCCAGCACGACCTTTTTGAGATTGGATTCCGCCGCATAGTGCAGGAAGCGACGTCCGGTGGCGGTGGAGCCGGTAAAGCTCACCATATCAATATCCGGATGCAAACCAATCGGCTCGCCGACTTCTTTTCCGGTACCGGTCACAATATTCAATACCCCCGCAGGAACGCCCGCTTCAAACGCCAGTTCAGCCACGCGCAGCGACGTCAGAGACGTTTGTTCAGCCGGTTTCACCACCACCGAACACCCTGCCGCCAATGCCGGGCCAATTTTCCAGGCGAGCATCAGCAGCGGGAAATTCCACGGCAGAACGCAGCCCACCACGCCAATCGGTTCACGCACTATCAGCGCCATCGCATTATTGCCTACCGGCGCCGTGTGGTCGTAAAGCTTGTCGATGGCTTCCGCATGCCACTTCAGCACATGGATAGTCTCCGGTACGTCCACCGCCAGACACTCGCTGACCGGCTTACCGCTGTCGAGGCTTTCCAGCACAGCCAGCGATGCGAGCTGCTGTTCCATCAGCGCCGCCAGTTTTAGCAGCACCGCCTTGCGTTCGCCCGGAGCCAATTTGCTCCAGCTTCCGGCCTCAAAGGCTGTGCGAGCCGTGCTCACCGCCGCGTTAACGTCGGATTCATCGCAGGCAGCAAGATTTACGATGGCTTCACCGGTCGCCGGGTTGTACGTCGTCAAGGTTTTACCGGAACGCGCCGGGGCGAAACGGCCATTGATAAACGCCTTGTCCGGAAGCGTAAGTTCATGCGCCAAGCGCGTTACATCGTTGAGTGTCTGAAGCTGTTTCATTCCGCCCCCTTACGCCGCCGTGGCCGCAGCCACGTTGCGTTTCACCCCGGCAATCACCGCTTTCAGCTGTGCTTTCTCTTCTTCGTCCAGACTTTGCAGCGGCGCACGCACCTGGCCCGAGGTCAGACCGTTCAACTCGCAGCCATAGCGGATGGACTGCACAAACTTTCCGCAGTCGAGGAAGTTCATCAGCGGCATCATGGCGGCCATAATTTTGCGGCCTTTCGCGAAGTCCTTTTCCACTACGCAAGCCTCATACAGCGCCACGTGTTCACGCGGAATAAAGTTAGAACCGGCGCACACCCAGCTGCGTGCTCCCCAAGCAAAGAACTCCAGCGCCTGATCGTCCCAGCCGCAGGAGAGCGCAATGTTCGGAAATTTACAGGCCAGCAAATGCAGGTTATTGAAATCGCCCGAGCTTTCTTTAATGGCGACCACGTTGGACGAGCGGCTTACCTCGCGGAAGTAGGTTTCACCCATGGTGATCCCCATACGGCCTGGGTAGTTGTAGAGCATGATCGGCAACTGCGCGGCTTTATCCACTGTTAGCGCGTGATGGGCATTTTCCTGCTCTGTAGGCAGCGCGTACGGCGGCGAGGTCACCAGAATAGCGTCGGCTTTAATCTCGCGGGCATGCTTCGCGTAGTCCACCGCATCTTCGGTACGGATTGCCCCGGTTCCAACAATCAGCGGCAGACGGTTGCCAATGACTTGACGCGCATGCTCGGCCAGCGCCTTACGCTCTTCGGCGCTCTGGGCATAGTATTCGCCGGTTGAACCGCCAATGATGATGCCGTGAACTCGAGCTTCAATCAGGGATTCCAGCACATCCGCAAAGCGGGCGAAATCAATACTGCCATCGGCCGCGTAAGGGGTAATTGCCGGGGTGTAGATACCTTCAAATGTCAACACGATAACCTCCAGGGGGGGATTCACGACCGCGATGGTCTGTTCAGCAGCTCGAGGCTGCGTTTGTTAAGAATTTGCACACAGATGTGAAAGGGGTCAATGAACGAATATTTTTTGTATACATTAAAAATACAACGTAAATACCGATGAGTAGTAAGATCCTACACCGATGTTATTTTTAATCATTAATAATCAATAAATTAAAAATTAAATTTTGATGTAGTAATTTCATACATGATTTCAGATAACGATCACATTCCGGAATTTTTGCCTCCAGAGACATATTTACAGCACCAATACGGAGGCATAGCTTTAAGTCTGGATTTAACCAGAATTTAACAGCAAGCCGGTTCGGTTGTGATGGAAATGTAAATAGAGGTACAGGGTATGCCCCAGAAAAAAGCGACGCTCATCGGACTGATAGCCATCCTGCTGTGGAGCGCAATCGTTGGGTTGATTAAAAGCGTGAGCGAAGGTTTTGGCCCGGTGGGCGGTGCGGCGCTGATCTACACCTGTAGCGCAGTCCTGCTGTTATTCACCGTTGGCTTCCCGAAATTGCGGCTGTTTCCACCGAGCTATCTGATCCTCGGCAGCATCCTGTTTGTCTGTTATGAACTCTGTCTGTCGCTGTCGCTGGGCTTCACCCATTCCGGCCGTCAGGCCATTGAGGTCGGGATGGTGAACTATCTCTGGCCGAGTATGACCATATTACTGTCGGTTATCGTGAACCGACAAAAGACCAACCCGCTGATTATTCCGGGCGTCATTTTAGCCGTCGCCGGAATTTGCCGGGTATTAGGAGGCGAACAGGGTTTCTCTTTCACTGAGATGACCCATAACGTAATGGAAAATCCGCTCAGTTATGGCCTGGCATTTAGTGGCGCCATTATTTGGGCAATATATTGCGTGGTCACCAAAATCATCGCCAATGGCAATAACGGCATTACCCTGTTCTTTATTTTGACCGCACTGACGTTATGGGGGAAATACCTCACTTCCCCGCAACCAGAATTTATTCTCTCCTGGCATACATGGATAAGTTTATTGCTGGCCGCCATCGCCATGGGGTTTGGTTATGCCGCCTGGAACGTCGGCATTCTACACGGCAATGTGACAGTGCTGGCGGCCGCTTCGTACTTTATCCCGATTATCTCGGCGGTACTGGCTGCGGTTATGTTGAAGTCACACCTGAACATCGCGTTCTGGCAAGGCACTGCCATGGTGAGCCTGGGCTCGCTGCTCTGCTGGTGGTCTACCCGCAGTTCTGCGCCGAAAGCCTTACCTGTAATAAAAGAAAGTAAGTAAGACCCTAATAATAAAAAACATCTTACCCGACCATCCTGCACCGGAGGAGTATTTATAATGAACGACCAAAATTAGCAGAAAAAATATTCATTACGTTCGATTTAACAATATTACCTGACCTACATTTAAACCGCGATCGTCGGATTAGCGGCAATGGCTTCGTGTACCCGTTGCAGGCCGTTAATCCGACGACATCGGGGAAAGACAGGAGTTACCATGTCAAATACCATTTCTGTAGAAGACGTTCCCCTTAACCGCTTTCACCGGTTGCTGACCGTGCGTTCGGGAGGTGGATCCTTTGTCGATGGCTACGTGCTCAGTATTATCGGCATCGCCATGATGAAAGTCTCACCTGCACTAGGTCTGAGCGCATTCTGGGAAGGATTGATTGCCGCCTCGGCGCTGATCGGTATCTTCTTCGGTGGTTTTATCGGCGGTGCGCTGACTGACCGTCTTGGCCGCCGCGTACTCTATTTCGTTGGGCCGACGCTGTTTGTCGTCTGCTCTCTGGCGCAATACTGGGTGCAAAGCGGTGAAGTGCTGTTTGCGCTGCGCTTTATGAATGGCGTTGCCGTCGGGATTGAATACCCGGTCGCGACCGCTTTCCTGGTGGAATTTCTGCCGAAGAAAAACCGCGGCCCCTGCCTCGCGACGCTGACCATCCTCTGGTTCGCAGGCGCAGCCGTGGCGTACCTGGCCGGCGAAGCCATTCTTAATTTTGGTGGACCTGACGCCTGGCGCCTGACGCTGGCGAGTACGGCCGTCATTGGCGCTCTGCTGTTCATCGTGCGTCTGGGCACCCCGGAATCCCCGCGCTGGCTGTTAAGTAAAGGCCGCCATGCCGAGGCAGAAGCGATCATCCGCCGCGTTTACGGCCCTGAGTTTGGTCTGGATAACTTACCGGTACAGGCTGAAAGCAAAAACCTTTCTTTTGCCAACCTGCTCCATTCCGGTTACGGCAAGCGCATGGCGTTTGTGGCGATTTTCTGGACCTGCTCCGTCATTCCGGTATTTGCCGTCTATGCCTTTGCCCCTAAGGTGCTGGATGCGCTGCACCTCAGGGGCAACTGGGCATCCTATGGATCCGTTGCCATTACCCTGCTGTTCGTGGTGGGCTGCGTCATCGCGACTCGCCTGATTAATGTCCTGGGACGCCGTAAGCTGCTGCTGCACAGTTTCCTGTGGTCAGGCCTTGCGCTGTTGCTGCTAGGCTTTCTGCGTGATGGTCCGTCTGCGGTGATCCTGCTGATGTTCGGTCTGTACGCGCTGTTCATCGGAGGGGCGCAGGTGCTGCAGTTGGTCTATCCCAATGAGATCTTCCCGACTGAAATTCGCGCCGGTGCCGTAGGCGTAGGGACGTCGCTGTCGCGCATCGGCGCGGCGGTGGGCACCTGGCTGGTGCCGCTTTCGTTGCAGAATATTGGGATTGGTCCGACGATGTATATCGCTGCAGCGATCACCTTCTTTGGTCTGATAGTGTCGTGGTTTATGGCACCGGAAACCAATGCACGCAGTCTGGAAGACGCCTCCTCATTAGAGGAGGAACCTCCGCGTAACAAGGTTTCAATGCAGGGGGTCATGCCGAAACGACACTCTCTTTGATTCACCGGGGCTGCATAACTGCAGCCCTATTTACTCCTTCACCAACTTTTCCACTTCCCTGCGTCGCTTGCGGAACGAACTCGGTGTCTCACCGTATTGCTTACGAAACCACGAAATGAGATGCGACGCGTCCGAAAATCCGGTCGCGGTGGCAATTTCGTTAATACTGTTACTTGAATCGGCCATCAGCTTTCGCGCCTGCTCCAACCGCATACTGCGCCAGTAAACGGCTGCTGAGTGGCCAGTGCATTTGGTGAATATCAGATTGAGCTGACGAAAGGTCACACCCGCAAAATCCGCCACGTCGGCGAGCGGGATCGGTGAATCAAGGTGCTGTTTCATAAATTCAATGACCTTACTGACCCGTTCGTTCTCATACACATCCGGCGCATTAAGCGGGGCTTTCTGCTTCGTCTTTCCGGCAGGTTGTGGCGCGTCCATCAGTAGATATTTCAGTACCTTCTGCGAGCGTACCAGGCCGCAATGCTGACGGATCAGATCGGCCGCCAGGTCAATTGCCATGCCGCCCGGACAGGAGATAATCCCGCCGTCTTTAATATAGGTTTTGTCGATTACCGGAATGGCTTTTGGAAAACGAAGCCGAAACTCGTCGCGGGTAGTGAAGTGGATCGCACAGTGATGATTATCCAGCAGCCCGGCGTTACCGGCAACGAACGCTCCGCTGCACAGCGTAATGATTGGAATATTGCGGGCGTGCAGATCCCGCAGCGCCTGTAACAACCATTCTGGCGGGTTGCGAGTCTCTTCGAGCAATCCGCCAGCGACCACGAAATAATCCCAGTCTCTGGAAAAATCGAGCTTCGCAGTCGGTGATACCGGCAAACCGCAGCTGGCAGTGACCGGCCGATCGTCGCAGGTCATCCACTCCCACTGGCAAAAAATCTGCCGGCTGGAGAAGGATTCATCCGCCGCAAAGCGCAGAGATTCCACCAGGCCGGCAACCGAAGCCAGCGTAAATTGCTTCATCAGCAAAAAACCCATTGTCAGGTCGGGTTTTGGCTCGATGTTTTTTTCATAGGCGTTCTTCATCAGACTCCTGCAATCCTCCAGCTTGTTCAGAAGACATTACGGATCGGCGATGTCCCGAGTATTTAGACCAACGGCGATCGGCTTCTCGGCGCTATTGCCCAACTTTTAACTGGTCGCATAACGTTTTCCACCAGTATGGCGTACTACCCTGCACGGCGCTTAGGTGCATTAATGGACAATCACGGAGCGATAGCAGAGAGACAGCCAGGAGCCGAATGTGCAGATTTACACACATATTGCGAACGGTACAACCGTTGTATAGCAAAGTGATCCGTCTTGTGTGTGACTCCACCCGCGGACTTATGGTCTGCTGTATCGCGTAAGTCATCAGGAGATATCAGGACACTACCGATACCGCTGTATAGATCGCACCGGCGAGCGGTGCCGTTCGCTTTCCCGACATATACTTAAGGGAGGAATCGCAATGGAGGACGGTGAGATGAAGAAGATTACTCTCGTGTTTTTGATGCTGATGCTGAGCGGGTGCATCGGCGGCGGAGGCGGCCCGTCGAATGCGCCTCCGGCCTCGCCGAATGAGCCTTATACCTGCACCAAATCCAGCGCCAACAGCGACTGTTCGCAATCGGTGGAGCCGTCGATGTACTAGCCGCATTCGGCGGGCCGTCGCTTAACGGCCCGCCGCCTCAGGGCTGAACTAGGAGGAGTGTTCCTCTTCGTTGGCCTGATATCGCGTCGCCTGCTGCTTCATAAACACCACTTCCTGCGGGCTGGACAGGCTGACACGCTGCGCGCGCAGCAGCTTGAGGATGTTGAACAGCAGTTCGCTCTTGGTCGCGCCGACCATGCGCGGGCTCGGCACATAGCCGGTCACGCTCAGGATAATGCCGTCCGGCCCCAGCTGGCTGAAGCGCACGTAAGGCGCTGGCGTTTCCAGGATGTTTTCGTATTCGTGGTAAGCGTTAAGCAGAATATTGCGCACCTGCTCCGGATCAATGTCGGTCGGAAACGTCAGCGCGATGGTCACCACCCCTTGCGCGTTGCCCATGGTGGCGTTGCGCACGTTCTGCGAGATCAGCTGCGAGTTCGGTACGATCATGGTGGAGCGGTCGCTGAGCTGGATTTCGGTGGCGCGCACGTTGATGCGCCGCACGTCGCCTTCCACGCCGCCGATGCCGATCATATCCCCCACCTTCACCGGGCGCTCGGTCAGCAGGATCAGGCCGGAAATAAAGTTCTTCACGATCTCCTGCAAACCGAAACCGATGCCGACCGACAGGGCGCTGACGATCCACGCCAGGTTGCTCCACTGGATGCCCAGCGCCGCCAGGGTGATCAGTATCACCAGCACATAGCCGATATTGCTGAACAGCGTCACCAGCGAGGCGCGGATGCCGACGTCCGAGATGGTTTTCGGCAGCAGTTCAGATCCCAGCCAGCGCCGCACCGCGCGCAGAATATAGATGCCGATCGCCAGGCAGATCACGGCGTTGAGCAGGTTGCCGGGCACGATGTTGAAACGCTGCAAGCCTTCACCGGTCAGGATGGAGACGATTTTCTCCATCAGCGAACCCGGCGTGGTGCTGCCGAACGAGCCGTTGAACAGCGAGACAATCATCAATAGCAACAGCGAACATTTGGCCAGCGCGGTGGTGATGATCGCCATCTGCTCCAAATGGCGATCCTTGAAGCTGAGCGTTTTCTTCAGCATCTTGCCGCTGACGGTCTGCGGCGAAAACAGCGCGGCGCACAAATCGGTGGCGAACAGCACCATAAAATAGAACGCCATCAGCACCAGCACCACCCAGATCAGTTGGTAGGTCAGGAAGCGGGCGAAGGCGATGTAGCCGATAAGCAGGGAAAACAGGATCACCACCGAACAGACCAGGGTGACGAGGTGCACCAGCCCGCTGACCAGCGTGCGTTTTTCCAGGTGCGCGCCCTGCTGTTCCAGCCGGCGCCGAATGCGCTGGCCGCGCAGCGGCGCCGCCAGCAGCACCATGCCGATCAGCCCCGCCACCAGGCCGTTGCCGAAGATGGTGGTGGCCAATGAGGCGCTGACGACGTTGTTGATCAGCTCCACGGTGCCGAACGCCAACGCCAGGCCGGCCAGCAGCGGCGAGAAGTAACGCAGCCCGGCGGCCACCTCGTTATCCATGGAAGCCAAGCGCCACGACGGGCGATTCAGCGACAGCGCCGCACGCCCCAGCCCGGCGATCAGCGCGCAGAAAATCCCCAGACGGTTAAAGCCTTCGGCGAAGTCCTCCAGCATCACCGGCAGCGGCTGCACGCGAACAAAGACGTAATACAGCAGGTTCAGCGCGATAGAGGTGGTGATCACCGTCACCACCACGGTGACGAGCGCCATAAAGCTGCGGCGCAGACGCCCGTCCGGCAGGAAACGGATGCTGACCCAGGCGAGGAAACGCTCGGAGAAATAGCGCCCCCAGGACCAGACAATCACCGCCAGCGCCAACAACGCCAGCGTGCCGTAACGCCACTCGTCCTGCCAACTGGCATCCCAGGCCGCTTTCATCTCGGCGTTGAACTGATCCAGCCGCTGCACGTCATTTTCGGACGGCTGCAGCACCGGCGCCCAG
This sequence comes from Serratia sarumanii, assembly GCF_029962605.1. Taxonomy (NCBI): domain Bacteria; kingdom Pseudomonadati; phylum Pseudomonadota; class Gammaproteobacteria; order Enterobacterales; family Yersiniaceae; genus Serratia; species Serratia sarumanii. Next base: position 2,556,340 of record NZ_CP124750.1, read on the forward strand.
AATTTGATGCCCAGAATGCTGCCGGTATTCAGCGCCAGCTGGGTTTTAAACGCCACCCGGCGCAGATCGCCGATCTGTTGCCCGAGCTCGAAGGCGCTGGTCTTGATGGCCTGAGCGCGTTTTACCGCATCGTCCAGCTGTTTCTTGCTGTTGTTCAGCGCGTTGCGCTGCTGGGCCACCGCCGGGGTTTCAGGCAGCGCGCCGGCCGCCGGGGCCGGCCCCAGGACGTCCAGCTGCGCTTTCAGTTTGTCCTGCTCGGGCTGCAGATCGGTGGCGAGCTTTTCCATGCTGGCGACCAGATCGTCGGTCGCCAGCCGCAGTTTGCTGAGCTGGTTATCGGTGGTCGCTTTGGAAACCAGCTGCTTCATGCTGTCCAACTGCTTTTGCGCGGCTTTCAGCTGCGTAGCGGGATCGGGCGCGCTTTCGGCGGCGGGATCATCCTGGGCGGCGGCGACGGCGCCGAACGGCGTCAGTTGCAAACCAAACAGCAATAACAACAACAGCAGGAACGGGCGAGGCTTTAACATAAATTCAGTGCTCAGCATCATTATCTGATAGACAGACGAACAGGCGGCGGATGAACCGTCGCTTAACCATAAACGCTAATTATAATAGCTGCTTAATGTCGGCCGAAATACAGTAATTATTCCCATTGTGTGCCACGCGCGCGCGCCCTCCTTAGCCTGCTGATTATTCAGGCGCTTTTACACTGGCGATACGGCACAAGGCGCTCTATACTCCAGCCACCGATTAACCTGCAACCAATAAAAGGAGACTTACTATGCTGACGTGTGAATTGTTTTTTCACTCACACTTCTTTGGTAATCGTCGCCGCTCAAGCATTACCGGTATCGTGCTGCGATAACCCAGCTTGAGCGAAGCTTACTAAAATCCAGGATCTTCCCTCCGGCTTACCGGGTTGTCGTCAGCGATGTTTGACGATAGGCATTGTCATGCCTGTAACTCTTGAGTAAGCAATGAGCACACTACTGTCTACACAATCTGTCGGTTACGACAACGCGTTCGGCGTCCTGCTGAGCGAGATTTCCTTCACCCTGAAAAAAGGCGATCGCATCGGTTTGATCGGCGACAACGGCTGCGGCAAAAGCACCCTGCTGCAACTGCTCAGCGGTGCCCTGCCCATCCACAGCGGAACGGTGACATTGTCACAACAATGCCTGATGGCGCGCATCGAACAACACCTGCCGCCCGAGCTGCACGCCTGCACTCTGCTGGATGCGGTGCTGGCGCGGCTTCCGGCGAGCCAACACCTCAGCGAACGCTGGCGCTGTGAAGCGCTGCTCGCCGAGCTGGGGTTTGAACCGGCGAGCTGGACGTTGACCGCCGGCACCCTCAGCGGCGGCCAGCACACCCGCCTGCTGCTGGCGCGCGCGCTGATCCGTCAGCCCGATCTGCTGCTGCTCGACGAGCCCAGCAACCACCTGGATCTGCCCACGCTGCTGTGGCTGGAGCAGTTCTTGCGCAGCTGGAACGGCAGCTTCGTGCTGGTGTCGCACGATCGCTATCTGCTCGATCAGGTGACCAACTGTACCTGGATCCTGCGCGACAAAACGCTGCAGTTTTTCCGCTTGCCCTGCTCCGCCGCGCGTCAGGCGCTGGCTGAACAGGACGCTGCGGACGAGCACCGCCGTCGGGCCGAGCAAAAAGAGATAGACCGGGTGGAAAAAAGCGCCAAACGTCTGGCGACCTGGGGCAAGGTCTATGACAACGAAGATCTGGCGCGCAAAGCCAAGCAAATGGAAAAGCGCGTCGATCGGTTGAAGGAAGAACAAACCACCCTGACCGCCGGCAGCCCGTGGCGGCTGCGACTGCAGGGAGAGGCGCTGGACGCCGATCGCCTGCTGGCGCTGCCGCAATGGGCCGTGCGCCCGGCGCCGGAGGCGCCGGTGCTGTTCAGCCTGGCACATCTGCGGGTGAAAAGCGGCGATCGCATCGCCATCGTCGGGCGCAACGGCTGCGGCAAATCGTCGCTGCTGCGCTTGCTGTGGCAGGCGTATCAGCAGCCCACGGAACGCCCGGCGATCTTCCACCCGCGCGTGCGCATCGGCTATTACGATCAGAGCCTGCAACAGCTGCGCGATGAAGACACGTTGAGCGAAGCGCTGGCGCAGTTTGCGCCGCTGACCGAGGAACAGCGGAAAATGGCGCTGATCGGCGCCGGCTTCCCTTACCTGCGCCATCATCAGCAGATCCGTTCGCTGAGCGGCGGCGAGCGTTCGCGGCTGCTGTTCGTCGGCCTGACGCTGGCCAACCATTCGCTGCTGCTGCTGGACGAGCCCACCAACCACCTGGATATGGCGGGCAAAGAAGAGTTGGCGGAAACGCTGCGCCAGTTCGCCGGCGCCGTCATGTTGGTCACCCATGACCGGATGCTGATCGAACAGAGCTGCAACCGCTTTTGGCTGATCGACCAGCAAAAACTGGAGGAGTGGCACGATCTGGCGCCGGTGTATCAGCGCCTGGCGGGCGAAGCGCCAGCGCTGCCGACGGCGGGCAAGGCCACCGCAGACGGCCCGACGCCGCACGAGCGGCTGGAAGACGAAGAAGCGCTGTTGGCCGCGCTGTTGGCCCTAGAAAGCAAACTGGAGGACGACCTGGCGCGCAAGCCCAAGCACCAGAAACCGGCGCTGCAGGCGCGCTGGCGCCGCGAGATTGCCGACATCACCGCCCGGTTGAATCTGGGCTAACCCCACAGGCCGCCGAACGGCGGCCTGTTTATTGATGTATTGATGGAAAGCAGCTTGTCGCTTTCCCTTGGTTCTCACGGCATCCCGATTGCTGGTCACTGTCGGCCAGCCAGGATAATCCGCGCGGGCGGCGATACCGGCCGTGGCTTTGCGTATGCAGCAAAGCGCCAGGATCACGTTCTCTTTCGTTATTCGGTAATGGCAGGCGGCGAATATCGCCAGGCTAAAAGAAACGCGGTGATAGCCGCTTCGGCCATCTGTTGCAACTGTTCCGGCGTCGGCCACTGGTCGGATAACAGAGCCGCCGGCAACGGATACCCCATCACCGCGCCCAGAAATGCCATAGCCTGAGGCTGCGCATCAGCAAATTGGACTTGCCCATGTTGCCGCGCCTGTTCCAACATTTTCACAAATGCCTGCAGCACCCGTCCGGCATTGCGTTCACGCAACGTGGCGTACAACTCAGGTTTCTGCAACAGCAGTTGCACCATCAGCCGCTGAAAATGCACGTTATCAACGCTGAAAAAATGCGCCTGCACCACCGAAGCGAAACGCGCCAGCACCTGCGGTAAATCCATACTCTCCTGAGCCAAAATGGCGGCGATCGGCGGCTGCATCTTCTCGATAAGATGGTTGAACGTCTCCAGCACCAAGGCGTCTTTGCTCGGGAAGTGATTATATAAGGTTTGACGGGTGGTTCCCGCCTCGTTGGCTATCTCGTCCAACGAGATATCCAAGCCCTGCTGCAAAAACAGAACGCAGGCGGTTTCCAGTATCCGTGGCCTGGCCTTCATCGGCCGTCCCGGTTGGCGGTTGATCATGCTCTCTCTCCAGCCCAGAGGCTCATTTTCGCGCCTTAAGTCGTGCCAACCCTTGTTTGGTCAGAACAAAAAACAACGGTACGAACAATAATGTCAGCAGTGTGCCAGAAATCATGCCGCCGATCACCGCAATCCCGATTTCGCGCCGGCTGGCGGCCCCGGCACCGACAGAAAGCGCCAGGGGGATCACACCCGCGACAAACGCCAATGAGGTCATCACGATGGGCCGCAGACGCATTCGCGCCCCTTCCAGGGTCGCCTGCAACAAAGCGGATCCCGCTTTGAGCTGTGTTTCAACAAACTCGACGATCAGGATAGCGTTTTTCGCCGACAGGCCAATCGTCGTCAACATTCCCACCTGGAAGTAAATATCGTTTTCATACCCCGCAAGGCGCGCGGCGACAACGGCTCCGATAATCCCGAGGGGAATGATCAGCATCACGGACAATGGGATAGACCAACTCTCGTACAGCGCGGCCAGGCAGAGGAAAATGAACAACACCGAAGCCAGATACACCAGCAATGTTTGCCCAGCGGCCAATTGCTCCTGATATGAGAGCCCGCTCCACTCAAGGCGGTAGCCGTCTACACCGCCGATAATGCTCTGCATACGCGCCATCGCGGTGCCGGAGCTTTCGCCCTCGGCTGCCGTCCCCTGTAACTGCGTGGCCGACAGCCCGTTAAAGCGCTGCAGCATTTGTGGCCCTGAGAGCCAACGCGTAGTCGCGAAGCTCGCAAAGGACGCCATGCTGCCGCTTTCACCACGTACGAACCAATTATCGATATCATCCGGCGCCGATCGCCAGGCCGCGTCCCCCTGGATGTAGACCCGCTTTACGCGGCCGCGATCGATAAAATCGTTAATATAAGCGCCCCCCCAGGCGGCAGAAAGCGTGTTGGTGATGTCAGCCTGCTGCAGCCCTTGTGCGCTGGCCTTTTGCTGATCGATATCGACCTGCAATTGTGCTTTATCTTCGAGGCCATTGATGCGTACCGCCGTTAACAACGGATCTTCGGCAGCGGCGGCGATCACTTGCCTCTGCGCAGCTTGCAGCGCGTCATGCCCAACGCCGTTTTGATCCTGTAACCACAGTTCAAATCCACTGGACTGCCCCAATCCGCGCACCGCCGGCGGCGACAACACATTGATCTGCGCGTCGCGATAGCTTTTGAAATGGTGATTGGCGCGGCTAATAATCGCCAGCGCGTTATTCTCATTACCGCTGCGCAGCGACCAATGTTTAAGTTCGGCAAACGCCATGCCGACATTCTGACCACTGCCGGCGTTATTGCGCCCGACAACCATGAAGATCACATTCAGGTTGTCCCGCTCGGCGGTCATGAAATAGTCGGCGATAGCGTCAGCAGTCTGTTGCGTTCTGGCCATCGGGGCGCCTGGCGGCAGAGAAAACTGGACCATTACCGAGCCCTGATCCTCGACTGGGAGAAAACCGGTAGGCATCCGCAGATATTGCCAGATCATAAAACCGACCAGCAGCAGCGCCAGCATGCAAAAACGCCCTTTGCGCGCCATCACATGGTTCAATCCCAACCCATAACGCCGCTGTCCGTATTCCACCAGGCGGTTAAAGCCGCGAAAAAAGCGGTTGCGCGGCCGCTGCACCGACGGTTTTAGCAAACCGGCGCACAATGCCGGCGTCAAGGTCAACGCCACCAACACCGACAGCACCATAGCGGCGACGAGCGTGATGGAAAACTGTCGGTAGATTATGCCGGTTGAACCGCCGAAAAATGCCATCGGAACAAATACCGCCGAAAGTACCAGCGCGATGCCGATCAGCGCACCATTGATCTCCCGCATCGAATGCAACGTCGCCTCGCGCGGCGGCAATTGCGCTTCCTCCATCACGCGCTCAACGTTCTCAACCACCACTATCGCGTCATCCACCAACAGGCCGATCGCGAGCACCATGGCGAACAGTGTCAAGGTGTTTACGCTGTAACCCAACAGCGCCAAAATGCCGAAAGTGCCGAGCAGCACTACGGGTACCGTAATGGCGGGGATCAATGTGGCACGCCAATTTTGCAAAAACAGATACATCACCACAATCACTAGCGCGATCGCTTCCAACAAGGTTTGCACGACGCCTTCAATGGACACCAGTACGAACGGCGTGCTGTCACGCGGATAAGCCACCTGCAGCCCCGGCGGAAACTGCGGCGCCATGCGCTCCACTTCAGCCCGCACCCGTTCGGCAACCTCCAGCGCATTGGCGCCGGAAGCCAGTTGAATCGATATGCCGGCCGCTGGGTACCCGTTGAGGCGCGTTTGGTTTTGATAGTTTTCCGCACCGATTTCCACGCGCGCAACATCGCGCAAATACACCGCCGAACCGTCGGTATTGGTGCGCAGAATAATATTCTCAAACTGCTCCGGCGTTTCCAGCCGCGATTGCGTGGTCACGGTCGCGTTCAGCGCCTGGCCATCCATCGTAGGCAATGCGCCGATCTCACCGCTGGTGACCTGGTCATTTTGCGCTTCTATCGCGGCTTGCACGTCAGATGGCATCAGGCCATAACCGCTCAACTTGATCGGATTGAGCCAAACGCGCATCGCATATTGAGCGCCAAATACCGTCGTCTCCCCGACGCGATCCACCCGGCTCAGCGGGTCTTGCAGCGAACTGACCAGAAAATCATTGATATCAACGCTGTCCATGCGGCCTTGCGTGTCGTACAGGGCGACTACCATTAGGCTATCGCCCTGCGATTTTGTCACCGTGATCCCTTGCTGCTGCACTTCTTGCGGCAATCGCGACGTTGCCTGATTGACCGCATTTTGCACTTGAACCTGAGCAATGTCCGGGTCGGTTTGTTGTTCGAAGCTAAGGCTGATGCGAGCCTGACCCGCCGAACTGCTGGTTGATGAGAAATACAACAGGCCATCGATCCCTTTAATTTGCTGTTCGATAATCTGAGTTACGCTGTCCTCTACCGTTTTGGCCGAAGCGCCGGGGTAATTGGCGGTCACCGTGACGCCAGGTGGGGCGATGTCGGGATATTGCTCAACCGGCAATGTCCAGAGCGCCAGTGCGCCCGCCGCCATAATGCAGATGGCCAGCACGGCCGCAAATACCGGTCGAAAGACGAAAAAATGCGCTAGCATGCCTGACTCCTCTGATTATCTCGCTTACGGATGCTTTGATGATGCATCTAATGACGCCAATTACTTTACAGTAAAGTAAATAAATTAAATCAAATCTGAAATCAAGCAGGAATCAACACCGTATTGTCATCTGACTATGGCACCCTGCACGCTAAACTTTGTTCGGAACATTGCCGCCATGACTTCACTCTCCCCACGGGACATCGAGGCGCGCTACCGCTTCGCGCGTGAGATCGCCCGCGCCGCCGCCGATCTCGCCTTCAGCTTTTATCAACGGCGGCAAAGCCTGGCTGTCGACTTCAAACAGGGGCTGCAGGACGTGGTCAGCGAGGCCGATCGCCGCGTCGAAGCGCTGATCCGCCGCATGATCAGCCGCCGTTTTCCCCAGGATGGGTTTCTCGGCGAGGAAAGCGGCAGCACCGGCGAGAATGCCGCCTGTATTTGGGTCGTCGATCCGATTGACGGCACCGCCTGCTTCCTGAACGGATTGCATACCTGGTGTATCGCGATAGGCGTGGTGATCGATGGCGAGCCGACGATAGGCGTGGTCTACGATCCCAACCACCGCGAAATGTTCCGCGCCTGTCGCGGCGGCGGCGCCTTTCTCAATGGGGAGCCGATCGCTGTGCATGCCGGGCGCAGCGTCGCGGATGGCGTGATGGGCGTCGGGATTTCCCCGCGCGCCTCGGCGGCGGAATTCAGCGGCTTTCTCTGTCGCCTGCTGCAGGCGGGAGGGATGTTTGTGCGCAGCGGCTCCGGCGCGTTGATGACCGCCCAGGTGGCCGCCGGACGGCTGCTGGGCTATTACGAACCGCATATGAACGCCTGGGACAGCCTGCCTGGGTGGGTGCTGACGCGCGAAGCCGGCGGCGTGGCGAATGACTTTATGCACAACGACGGGCTGCGGCGCGGCAACCCGTTGCTGCTGGCCAACGCGGCGCTCTACCCGCAGTTGGCCGAGCTGATTCACATGCCGGGCTTGATCGGCTCGACGTGCCCTATCGCGCGCGTGATGGCCGGATAAAGCGCGCGCAGCCGGCGCTCGACCCGATCGACCGCATCGTGCGCGGCGGCGATGGTCACCGCCGGCGACACCCGGCAGTGGAAATTGACAATGATGCCGCCGTCGCTCTTGCGTGCGCGCACGTTGTGTACGTCTTGCACGCTCTCTCCCTGCTCCAGCGCCGACTGCAGGATCCGCCGAATATCGGCCAGCTCCGTCGCATCGACATCCTCGCTGGTCAGCCAGTGCGGCGTCTGCGGCTCCAGGTGCGTCTCTATCTCGGTGTCCTCACCGATCGCCTGGCGCAGGATCCCTTCTATCTCCGTGGCGATGTCATGCGCCTGCGCCACGCTGGCGTTGGCCGGCACCACCAAATCCATGCCGATCGCCATGCGCGTCGGCAGCTGCTGCAACGTCACATTCTGTACCTGCGCGCCGTGGTTGGCGGCGATCGCCCGAATGCGCGTCGCCATGTCTTCATCGCTGCGGGTCTGCGGCACCGCGATGACGGTGAATTCCGCCCTGGCGTAGTGCTCCCGCAGTCGCTCGACGATCTCTCGCTTCAGCGCGTCGATGCGCTCCAGCGGCAAGGTGCGGCACACCGCCACCGTGATTTCGACGAACAGCACCGCGCCGGCGTTGCGAATGCGCACGCTGTCGCAGGCCAGCACCGCCGGAAAACGCGCCAGCGTGGCGCGGATCGCCTCAGTAGCCCCGGCCGGCGCGGCATCCATCAGTGAATCGAAGGAGCGTTTACCCAGTTTGATCGCGGCGACAAAGATAAAGCCGGCGACGATCAGCGCGGCGATGGCGTCCGCGCGGCCAAAGCCCAGCAGCACAAACACCATCCCCAGCAGCACCACGCCGGACGAAAGCATGTCGGAGAAGAAATGCAGCGCATCCGCTTCCAGCGCCGCGCTGTCGGTCGCTTTGGCGACGCGGTTGAGCGCCCGCACGCGGAAGAAATCGACGCAGATGGAAATCAACAGCACCGCGATCACCACCGGCGCGGCGACGATCTCATGCGGCTGCCCGAGCAGGCTGCTGCCGGCCTCATAGACAATCCAACCGGCGGCGCCCAGCAACAGCAGCACCTCAAACAGCGCCGCCAGGTTTTCCACCTTGCCGTGGCCGAAGTGGTGATCGTCATCGGCGGGCTTATCGCTGATGCGCACCGCCAGCCAGGTGATGCTGGTGGCGATAAAATCGGTGAAAGAGTGGATCCCTTCGGATATCAGGCCAATACTGCCGGTAAAAATGCCGGCGACAAATTTGCCCGTGGCCAGTAACCCGCTGGCGATCATCGAGTTTCTGGCCACGGCCTGTTTTTCATTCTGCATTATGCTGCTCACATTCGGACGGTGATTTATTTTTTTATTTTAGAGGATAATTGCCAGACAACGGCGATCAGCAGCATACTGCCAGAGAATGTCAGCATGAGGCTAGTAAGAAAATTGGATTTTCCGGTGGAATAAAAATAAATCTCATTAACGCCCACCGAGATCATTAAAATGGCGTAGAGCAATCCCAGAATAAGAATCGTCATTATTATCAACTCCCGTATCAGGCCGCGCGTTCCGCGCGCCGCTAAAAATCCTCCCCATAATAAATAGCGGTTACGGGGAGGATGCATCTAGGCGGATCTTTTGCGTTCATCAATCATCCCATTTGGTGCTCATATAGGCCGCCAACAGGCCCAGTGAGCTGATCATTGCCAGGAATCCCATAAAAATAGTCATGTTTCCCATTGTTTTTTCCTCAGGTTAAATGTTATCGATAAAAGCCCCTCGCGTTAAATATCGGGGTTGGTCGGTATCCATATTTTTTAACGCCCTCCTCTTTTTTTGTCACACTCCCGCCCTTTTTAGAGCGGGAACCGTTTAAATCCCCAAAACGTACTGGGCAATTTTGAAATAAATAATCAGGCCGGTGCCATCGATAAAGGTGGCGATAAACGGCGCCGATACCACCGCCGGATCGATGCCGAGCCGTTTCAACAGCATCGGAATGATCGACGAGACAATCGCGCTCCACACGGTGATCGCCACCAGCGACAGGCTGACCACCAGCGTCACCTCCATGCCGACGCCCATGATCCAGGCGCGCACCCAGGCCGCCAGGCCAATGGTGACGGCGATCAGCAGCGAGGTCGTGACCTCTTTGCGGATCACCGCGCCCAGGTTACGCAGGCTGACCTCGCCCAGCGCCATGGCGCGCACCAGCGTCGAGGTGATCTGGGTGCCGCTGTTGCCGCCGGTGCCGATCAGCAGCGGGATAAAGAACGCCAGCGCGATCGCCGCTTCGAGTTGCTCTTCAAACGCCTTGAGCACGTTGCCGGTGTAAGCCTCGGCAACGAACAGCATCAGCAGCCACACCGAGCGTTTGCGCCACAGCGCCCACGGGCTGGTCTCCAGATAAGGCTTGTCCAGCGGCAGGCTCGCGCCCTGGCGCTGCGCGTCTTCGGTGTTTTCAGCCTCGACCAACCGGGCGATCTCTCGCTCCCCCAGCACGCCGACCAGCGTGTTGTTCGCCACGACCGGCACCACGTCCAGGCCGCCCTTGCCGAGCAGATGCGCCACGTCGTTGCGATCGCCGTCAGGTGAAACCTGAAAATAGCTGTGATCCATCATCACGCCGACCGCTTTATCCTGCTCGTCGCACTGCAGCAGTTTTTTCACCGACAGCGTGCCGCGCAGATGATAATCGTCCGCGGTAATAAATACCCGGGTGGGAATTTCGTCCGTTTTAAGCTGTGAAAGTAAATATTTCCGGGCATGATTGACCGTCATCGTCGCGGGAACGGTAATAAAATCGGCGTTCATATAGCCGGCGACCGATGTCTCGTCGAGAGTTTCAGTCGCGCTCAGCGCCGGAGAAGAATAATGTTGATGTGACTTTATCATTTTGTCAGTCCCTATTTCTGTTTTGAACTTCAACAGCGAATCGCATAGGGGCGTAACCACAGAGGGGGAGTGCAGACTGCCTATCTCCGCGTCCAGGTTTTAGCACTATACAACGTATCCGAATTGTTGCTCGGAAGTTACTTTGGGCTGAACCTTAATCCGATAAAGCCTGTCTTAACCTTGGGCATCTCTCGATGTCGTCAGATCAGTAACCTGTGTTTGTATAGGAGCCTCGCCAAACGAGATACTGCATATAAACTACCGGCGCAGTATAGGCGGTGTTTTATCCGGCGGGAAGAAAAGATTGTCCGTCGTTTATGGAGTATTTAGGATAATTTAATTAAACGCGAATCTATAAAAACGGCTGATATAAATCAGCCGTTTTTTTATTTCTCAGTGCTCGAGAAGGTAGACGTTTTTATCGTACAAGGCACCCTGGCGGGTAAAGTCGATCCCCTTCACGTAGGGTTTAATGAGCGTGGCGTTGGCCTCGTAGTACACCGGCGCCACCGGCGTATCGGCGGCCAGCACCGCCTCGACCTTCTCAACGGCAAATTTTATCGCGACGCGGCTTTTTCGGCGCCAGCAGATAATCCACCACGCTTTCGTCAACGCAGCTGTCGATGCCGTTCAGCGCCAGCGTATGCCCGTCGCGTTCGCGGGTGATCAGCGGGCTTTTAAAGGCGGCGGCCATCACCTGCGCGTTGCGGTACGGCGTGGTCGGATCGTAGCGCTGGGCGACGAACAGCAGCGGCGGCAGCGCGGCGGGCGCCACCGGCGTGTGCGGCCGATCTTTGCCGCGATACGGCCACAGATCGCACATCTCCAGCGGGTATTCGTGCAGCGGCAGATAGTGGGCATACAAAGCGGCGGTATTGATCTCCTGCCGCTGCCGGCGCAACTGCTGCGGATCGGCCGTCGGGTTGGCGACGTCGGCGCAGGTGATGACGTTCAGGGCGTCATCGGCATCCGGCGAATAGCTTTCGTCGATCAGATCGGAAACCTGCTGCCCGGCGATCCCGGCATCGAGCTGGCGCAGCACGGTCGCCAGCTCATGCCAACGCTCCGGCCACAGCAGCAGCGAACGCGTGACCGTCAGCACGTCGTCGGCGGAGATTTCATAACCCGCCGCGGTGACGAACGGCTGCTCATGCAGCTTGCGCAGCAAGGCATGATAACGCTGCAGCGCCTGATTGGCGCCGCCGCCCAGCTGGCAGCTGTCGGTTTTGCCGCAGTAGGCGGCGAAGCGCAGGAAGCTTTGCTGGAAGCCCCGCTCCTGGTTCAGCCGCTGGGTGAAATCGTCCTCGGCCAGATCCACCACCCCGTCGAGCACCAGCGCGCGCGTTTTCTTCGGAAAACGCTCGGCATACAGCGCCGCCACCTTGGTGCCGTAAGAGTACGCCACCGCCGTCAGCCCCGGTTCGCCCAGCGCGTGGCGGATCGCGTTCAGATCGTTGACCGCTTCGTCGGTGCCGATATGTTGCAGCACGTCCGCGCCGGTCTGTTTGATACAGGCGGAAATCAGGGTGCGCGTCTGGCTCTCCGCACCGGCCACATCGTTGTCGTCCGGTGACGGGGTTTCGTCGCCTTCGGCCAGCTGGCAGGAGATTTTCGGCGTCGATTGGCCGACGCCGCGCGGATCGTAACCGATGATGTCGTAGGATCTTCGCAGTCTGGCGACGTGGGCGTCGTTGCCCAAATAAGGGTTAATGCCCGGCAGACCCGGCCCGCCGCTGATCATCACCACGCTGCCCTTTTTCGGCCCGGTGGCGGGCAGCAGGGTCAGCGCCAGCCGCACGGTCTGTTCGCCCGCCCGCGCCGAATGAGCAGGAGGCGTAGCGTACGCCAGCGGCGCTTCAAGGTAACCGCAGCGCAGCCCCGGCGGTGGCGGCTCATCGAACCAGCGTTGAAAGCCGCTGTTGAGACAAGATTGCCAACGAATGCCGTTCTCGGCCGCCGCGCCGTGAGCCGCAGGCCTGGCCTGGCCGGGCAATGCGGCGGCGGTCGCGGCGAGCAGCGCCAGAATACGCAGTACTGACATGGGGAGTCCTTTCAACGCAACGAATCGGTCAAAGGTTAACGGTACCCGGTTAAACCGCTAGCCAATAGAACACAAAAAACCGCGCGGGTGAAGCCGTCACCGCGCGCCCGGCAAGACTTTTCTTTGCTCAGATTGCTCTTATAACGCACAGAATGCTGCAAAAAGTGCCGTTCACCTGCTAGGCTTAAGGTTCGTTAACCCACAAGGAACAGGAGAGCAGCATGTTTGGAAAAGCGGAAGACAAAGCCAATGAAGCCGCAGGCGCGGTAGAAGAAGCGTTCGGCAAAGCCGTCGATTCGCCGGAGCATCAGGTGCGCGGCGCGGCGCGCAAATACGCCTCCCAGGCCAGCTATGCCGCCCGAGACGCAGCGGACAGCGTAAGAACCCAGGTGGAAGCCAACCCGCTGGCCGGCGTGGCCGTTGCGGCGGCGGTCGGCATCGTTTTCGGCTTCTTGCTGGGACGCAAATAACGGCGAATTCGCCGCTCGACAACAGGCCCGTTACGGGCCTTTTTTTCGCCCTCTCCTCCACCTGCTTGCTAACTTTCATCTATCACAGCCATCGCTTAAAAAAACCAACGCCTTCAACTACGATTAGTTTGTGACCAGAGCGAGGCTCTGCGATCCGGCAGATAACCCTATGAGGATTATCACCATTATCCATGCTGTTTAAGCCGCTCTCCTTCACGCGGCTAAGAAAGGTTGATTATGGCTCGCACCACCCCTATCGAACGTTACCGCAATATCGGCATCTCCGCGCATATCGATGCCGGCAAGACCACCACCACCGAGCGGATTCTGTTTTACACCGGGGTCAGCCACAAGCTGGGTGAAGTGCATGACGGCGCGGCGACCATGGACTGGATGGCGCAGGAACAGGAGCGCGGCATCACCATCACTTCGGCGGCCACCACCTGCTTCTGGAACGGCATGCAGCATAATTATCCGCAGCACCGCATCAATATCATCGACACCCCCGGCCACGTCGATTTCACCATTGAAGTGGAGCGTTCGATGCGCGTGCTGGACGGCGCCGTAATGGTCTATGACTCGGTGGGCGGCGTGCAGCCGCAGTCGGAAACCGTCTGGCGCCAGGCCAATAAATACAAGGTGCCGCGGCTGGCGTTCGTCAACAAGATGGACCGCATCGGCGCGGACTTTTTCCGCGTGCGCAAAATGATGATCGAGCGCCTGAAAGCCAACCCGGTGCCGATCGTTATTCCGATCGGCGCCGAAGACCACTTCAGCGGCGTGGTGGATCTGGTGCGGATGAAAGCCATTCTGTGGGACGAGGCCTCGCAGGGCATGAACTTCAGCTTCGAAGAGATCCCGGCCGAGCTGCGCGATTCGGCGCAGGAGTGGCGCGAAAACATGATTGAGGCCGCCGCCGAAGCCTCGGAAGAGCTGATGGAAAAATACCTCAACCAGGTGCCACTGAGCGAAGAGGAAATCGTCCACGGGCTGCGGGTGCGCACCGTCGCCGGCGAAATCCAACCGATGCTGTGCGGCTCGGCGTTCCGCAACAAAGGGGTGCAGCGCATGCTGGATGCGGTGATCGAGCTGATGCCCTCGCCGCTCGACGTGCCGCCGATGGAGGGCCACGGCGAACATGATGAAATCATCACCCGCAAAGCCGACGATAATGAAAAATTCTCGGCGCTGGCGTTCAAGCTGATGACCGACCCGTTCGTCGGCCAGCTGACCTTCGTGCGCGTCTACTCCGGGGTGCTGGCCAAAGGCAGCAGCGTTTACAACCCGATCAAGGGCAAAAAGGAGCGCATCGGCCGCATCGTGCAGATGCACGCCAACGATCGTAAGGACATCGACGAGCTGCACGCCGGCGACATCGCCGCCTGCGTCGGCCTGAAGGACGTCACCACCGGCGATACGCTGTGCGACCCCGGCGCCATCATCACGCTGGAACGCATGACCTTCCCCGAGCCGGTGATCGCCCAGGCGATCGAGCCGAAGACCAAGGGCGACCAGGAGAAAATGGGCATCGCGCTGCAGCGCCTCTCTTCGGAAGATCCGTCGTTCCGCGTGCGCACCGATGAAGAATCCGGCCAGACCCTTATCTACGGCATGGGCGAGCTGCACCTGGAGATTATCGTCGATCGCATGCGCCGTGAATTCGGGGTGGAGACCACCACCGGCAAGCCGCAGGTGTCGTACCGCGAAACCATCCGCAAACGGGTGGCCGACGTGGAAGGCAAGTTCGTGCGCCAGTCCGGCGGTAAAGGGCAATACGGCCACGTGGTGCTGACCGTCGAACCGAACGAACCCGGCAAAGGCTTCGAGTTCTTCGATGAGATCAAGGGCGGCGTCATTCCGGGCGAGTTTATCCCGGCGGTGAAAAAAGGCGTGCTCGAGGCGCTGAACAACGGCGTGCTGGCCGGTTATCAGGTGGTAGACGTCAAGGTGCACCTGACCTTCGGTTCTTACCATGACGTCGACTCGTCGGAACAGGCGTTCCGCATGGCGGCGATCTTCGGCTTCAAAGACGCCTGCCGCCTGGCGGATCCGGTGATCCTTGAGCCGATCATGTCGGTGGAGGTGGAAACGCCGGAAGATTACGCCGGCAACGTGATGGGCGACCTCTCCTCACGCCGCGGTCTGGTGCAGGGCATGGAAGAGATCCCGGGCGGCGGCGGCAAGGAAATTCGCGCCAAGGTGCCGCTGTCCGAGATGTTCGGTTACTCGACCACCCTGCGTTCGATGTCGCAGGGCCGCGCCACCTACACCATGGAATTCAGCCACTACGCCGAAGCGCCGCGCAACGTGGCCGAAGAGATCATTCACCACAGCAAGCGTTAACCCTCGCGCCCGCCTTCGCGGCGGGCGTCACCCCTGCTTGTCTTCCAGCGCCACCACCACCGGCTGCGGCTTGATGCGCATGGCGTACACCACGCCGGCGATCAGGCAGACGATGCCGGCCAGCGTCAGCAGCGGCGGCCAGGCCTGGCGCAGCAGAAAGGTATAGGCCAACCCCGCCAGAATTTCGAACACGATGAGCGGCCCCACCAACACCGTCGGCAGCCGCTGGCTGGCTTCGTTCCAGCACAGCGCCCCCAGCCAGGAGCAGAACACGCCGATGACCAGCATCAGCGGGATAAACACCTCGGGGCGCGGGCCGAACGGCAAGGCGAACGCCGGTTCGCTCAGCGCCAGTTGGCCGCAGACCGCCAGATAGCCCAGCAGCGCCAGCGGCAGCGTCACCAGCCCTTGCGCCGTGGCCCAGGTGGCCGGCCGCTGCGTCGGGTTCTCCCGCAGCCAGCGCGAGTTGCGCAGCGGGAACCAGGTCCAGCACGCCACCGCCAACACGGCCAGCCCCAGGCCGCTGAGATAGCGCCAGCCGTCGACCGGCAGCGCATTGCCGCGCAGCTCGGCGACGTTCACGCACGCTAACCCGCAGACGATCAGCAGCAGCGCCGGCGCCAGCTTGCCCCACGCCAGCCGCCCGTCGTGCCGGCCGTAAAACAGATTGGCGCAGAGGGCGATCACCACCGGCAAGGTGCCGATGATCATGGTCGACACCGGTGCGCCGGTACGCTGAATGGCGCTGGCCAGGCACAGGTAGTACAGCAGGTTGCCGATGGCCGTCAGCTTGAGCGCCTCCAGCCAATCCTGGCGCCGCAGCTTGCGCAGGCGGCGACGATCGAGCCAGGCCAGCGGCAAGGTGATCAGCCCGAAGGCCAGATAGCGCCCGGTGGACTGCAGCGCGGCGGGATAATCCGGCACCAGCAGCGGGCCGACGAAGATCAATCCCCACATCAGCCCGGCGGCCAGGGCAAACACAACGCCAATGAACATAACGACTCCGACAAACGGCCGGCGCGGCCAACCCGCCCGACAAGACAGCGGCAGAGTAGCGAAAACGCGGGGAGGAATTATTGTAGCAGGTTGCTGTTTTAACCCAATTTCACCTGTTTCTGGAAACGCACCGGCGTGACGCCGTAACGATTGGCGAAGGCCCGCGTCAGGTGCGCCTGATCGGTCAGCCCCGCCGCCGCCGCCACCTGTGCGGCGGGCATGCCGCGCTCCAGCATGCGTTTGGCCTGCGACAGCCGGATCGCCATCAGCATCTGCTGCGGCGAAACGTGGTATTCGGCCTTGAACTTGCGCAGAAAATGGTACGGGCTGAGCGACACCAGCTCGGCCAACTGATTGAGGGTCACCGCCTCGGCGAAGTTATCGTGCAGGTAGCTTTTCACCACCTCGAAACGGTGCGCCGCCTCGGCTTTTTCCCGCTGCCCGGTGCGGATATGCGGGTACAGCAGCTCGACCGCCTCCAACAGCAGGCCGTCCAGCGTAAGCGGATCGTCGGTTTGCCACAGCGTGGCGAGAATGGCGGACAGGCGCTGCGCCGCCCGCGGATCGTGGCGCACCGCATCGGTGAACCACTGGCTCCGATCGCCGGACAGCTGCTCCAGCGCCTCGGGCGCCAGATAGAGCATGCGGTAACACCAGCCGCCCGGCGTTTCGGCTTCGCCGGTATGCAGCTCGTCGGGGTTCATCAGCACCAGCGCGCCCGGCGCCGCCAGATGCTGCGCGCCGCGATAGCGGAAACGCTCCGCCCCGGTGTCTACGGTGCCGATAGCGAAGGCGTCGTGGGTATGCGGCTCGAAGGCATAGCGCTCAATGTGCGCCTGATAGAGTTCGACGCCCGGCAGATGCGACAAATGGCGGAACTGCGCGCAATCCTTCTCGAACGGAAACTGTTGCGGTACCCCTTGCACTCGACCTCCTCGTCCGTGCTGACAATCTGCTCAGCATAGCCAAAACATCGCCGGTTGAGTAGCCGCCCTGGCGCTTTCGTGCCCCTCGCCTGGACGATCGCCGCCATTCGGCGTAGGGTTAAGGTCCCTGTCCCTTTCAGGCGCGCCGCATCGCGAAGCTCATCGGCCCCTGACACTCCGCAAACAAGAGGCAACAATGTATCCGGATACTCAACTGTATATCGATGGACAATGGCGCAACGCACTGGCCGGGAAAACCCTGCCGGTCACCAACCCCGCCACCGACGAGGTAATCGGTCAAGTGGCGCACGCCGCCACAGAGGATCTCGATCTGGCGCTGGCCGCCACCGAGCGCGGATTTAACGTCTGGCGCGACACCGCCGCGCACCAGCGCGCCAACCTGATGCGCAAAGCGGCGGCGCTGCTGCGCGAACGCGCCAACGCCATCGCCGCCGTCATGACGCAGGAACAGGGTAAACCGGTGGCACAGGCCAAAGTCGAAATTCTCAACGCCGCCGACGTTATCGACTGGTTCGCCGGCGAAGCCACCCGCACCTACGGGCAGATCATTCCGTCCCGCGCCCGCGACGTGCAGCAGCAAACCCTCAAGCTGCCGGTCGGCCCGGTGGCCGCCTTCACGCCGTGGAACTTCCCGATCAACCAGATCGTGCGCAAGCTGTCCGCCGCGCTGGCCGCGGGCTGCTCCATCATCGTCAAAGGCCCGGAAGAAACGCCGGCCTCGCCGGCTGAGCTGATCAAAGCCTTCGCCGACGCCGGGATCCCGGCCGGGGTGATCGCGCTGGTGTACGGCACCCCGGCGGAAATCTCGGAATACCTGATCCCGCATCCGACCATTCGCAAGATCTCCTTCACCGGCTCCACCCGCGTGGGCAAGCATCTGGCGGCGCTGGCCGGCCAGCATATGAAAAAGGCCACCATGGAGCTGGGCGGCCATGCGCCGGTGCTGATCTTCGACGACGCCGATCTCGACGCGGCGGCCAAAGAGCTGGCGCAGTCCAAGTTCCGCAACGCCGGTCAGGTCTGTATCGCCCCAACCCGCTTTCTGATCCAGCAAGGCGTTTATGAAGCCTTCGTGGAGAAATTCACCGCCGCCGTGCGTGAACTCAAGCTCGGCAACGGGCTGGAAGACGGCGTCACCATGGGGCCGATGGTGCTGGGCCGCAGCGTCGACAATATCGAGGCGCTGGTGCAGGATGCCGTCGCCCACGGGGCAAAAGCCTGCACCGGCGGCAAGCGCGTGGCGGGCAAAGGCAACTTCTTCGAGCCGACGGTGCTGCGCGACGTGCCGCTGAGCGCCCGCGCCATGTCGGAAGAGCCGTTTGGCCCGGTCGCCCTGCTGCGCCCGTTCGCCACCTATGACGAGGCGATCGCCGAAGCCAACCGCCTGCCGTACGGCCTGGCCGCCTACGCTTACAGCCGCAACATCGCCACCGTCAATGCGCTGGGGCGCGACGTGGAGAGCGGCATGCTGAGCATCAACCACATCGGTTTCGGCCTGCCGGAAACGCCGTTTGGCGGCGTGAAGGACTCCGGTCACGGCACCGAAGGCGGCAGCGAAGCGATCGAATCCTACCTGGAAACCCGCTTCGTCACCGTCGCCGGCCGTTAATCGAACGCCGGATAAATAGCCAAAAGCCCCGCAGTGCGGGGTTTTTTTTTACTCGCGAGCCAGTTCGAACAGCCGCCGCGCCGCCGGAGTCAGCCCCAGCATGTGAATGCAGGCATGTACCATGCCCGGCAACCGTTCGCAGCGTACCGGCACGCCCGCCTCGCGCAGCCGCTGCGCATACTGCTCGGCCTCATCGCGCAGCGGATCATATTCGCAGCTCAGGATGGTGGCCGGCGGCAATCCGCGCAGCGTAGCGGCGTGCAGCGGTTCGGCGCCGGGATCGCGCCGCTGGGCCAGATACTGCTGCCAACAAAATACCATCGCATCGCGCGTCAGAAAGTACCCCTCGGCAAACTCGCAATAGCTCTTCGTCGTCATCTCGCGGCTGAGCGCCGGGTACAGCAGCAGCTGGCGCTCGATGTGCGGGCCGCCGCGATCCCGCGCCAGCAGCGCAACCGCCGCCGCCAGATTGCCTCCGGCGCTGTCGCCGCCCACCGCCAGGCGCTTCGCGTCGATCCCCAACTGCGGCGCCTGTTGCGCCACCCAGCAGAGCGCCCGATAGACATCTTCCAGCGGCTGCGGAAACGGGTATTCCGGCGCCAGACGATAGTCGACCGACAGGATCACCCGGCCGGTGGCGTTGGCCAGCGCCTGACAGGGACGATCGTACAGCGCCAGCGAACCGAGGCACCAACCGCCGCCGTGGGCGAACAGCATTGCCGGCTGCGCGGCGGCGCGGTTTTCCCCCGCCGGGAGATAGGCGCGCAGCGCGATCCGATACCCATCGGCGGCAACCACCGTAAAGTCCCTGACGCCGCCGCTCGGTTCCGCCTCGCCCTGCAGCTGGCGTAAACCGGTTTCCGTGGCCGCGCGCATTTCCGCCAGCGACGCGGGGGGCGGCGCATCGGCCGATGCCGTCAAAAAGGCGGCAATGCGTTCATCGAGCGGCATGTGGCTCTCCTGCCAGGAACGGCGTAATCAGTGCAATAAATTCCTCATGACACTCTTCGGTAATGAAATGCCCGCAGCCGGCGATCGTTTCGCCCCGCAGATCGTGCGCATTGCCCCGCAGCGTCGTCAGCGGCGCGTCGCCGGTGGCGTGCTCGGCCCCCACCGTCAACACCGGCATCGTCAGGGGCGTGGCGGCGCGTAGGCGGTTCTGCCGCACGGTCTCCGGGATCGCCCGGTAATAGTCGAACCCGGCGCGCAGGCCGCCCGGCGCTGAGTAAGCAGCGATATATACCTGCGCCGCCACCCGATCGCGCCGATAGGACCAGCGATTGAAGATATAGCCAAGATATTCCCGCTCACGCCCCTGGGTCAGGGTCTCCGGCAAATCCGCCAGCTGGTTGAACATGAAATGCCACAGGAAGATGTTCTCCTCCGGCGCGACGAAAATCGGCGGAGGCGGCGCCAGCCCGGGGATCACCGCCTCCGTGAGCACCAGACGCTCCACCGCCTGCGGGAAATCGCTCGCCATGGCGTAACCGATCCACATGCCGATGTCGTGGCCAACCAGTTGGTAACGTTCATGGCCCAGTTGCGTCATCATCGCGTGCAACGCCGCACCGACGCTGCCGGTGTCGTAGCCGCCAGCGGGCTTGTCGGAATCGCCGATGCCCGGCGGATCGACGGCGATCGCCTGAAAACCGGCCGCCGCCAGCGCTTGCATCACATGGCGCCAGGTGTACCAGGTTTGCGGCCAGCCGGGGATCAGCAGCACCGGCCGCCCTTCACCGGCCATCACGCAGTGAAGGCGCCGGCCGTTGACCTGGAGATAGACGTGTTCCGCCGCGAGATCCGCCAACGGGCTCTCGTTCTGTAGGTATTGCATGGGGTGACTCCCTGAAGGATTAGGCTCAGCGAATACCGAGCAACGCGTTGATTTGCTGTGGGTTGACCGGCGCGCCGGCGAAGTCGTCGAACACTTTATCGGTGACGCGGATAATGCGATCGCGGATGAAGGCTGCGCCTTCGCGTGCGCCATCCTGCGGATTTTTCAGGCAACATTCCCACTCCAGCGCCGCCCAGCCCGAATAACCGTACTGCGTCAGGCGCGAAAAGATGCCGTTGAAATCGACCTGGCCGTCGCCCAGCGAGCGGAAGCGGCCGGCGCGATCGATCCAGGATTGATAGCCGCCGTAAATACCCTGGCGCCCGGTCGGATTGAACTCGGCGTCCTTGACGTGGAACATGCCGATAACCTCTTTATAGATATCGATAAACTCCAGATAGTTGAGCTGCTGCAGCACCATATGGCTCGGATCGAACAGCACCCGGCAACGCGGATGATGGCCGACGCGCTCAAGAAACCTCTCGAACGTCACGCCGTCGTGCAGATCCTCGCTCGGATGAATTTCGTAACACAGGTTGATCCCCTGCTCGTCGCAGGCGTTAAGCACCGGCAGCCAGCGCCTGGCGAGCTCGTCGAACGCGGTGTCGATCAGCCCTTCCGGGCGCTGTGGGAACGGGAACAGATAGGGCCAGGCCAGCGAACCGGAAAAGGTGCCCAGCTCGCTGAGCCCGAGCCGCGCCGACGCCTTCACCGCCAGCAGCATTTGCTGCCGCGCCCACTCGCCGCGCGCCTGCGGATTGCCCTGCAGCGCCGGCGGCGCGAAGCTGTCAAACAGCGCATCGTAAGCCGGGTGTACCGCCATCAGCTGGCCGAAGATATGGCTGGTCAATTCGCTGACCACCAACCCCTGTTCCGCCAACATGCCGGTCAAATCATCGCAGTAGGTTTGGCTTTCCGCAGCGGTGGCCACGTCGAATAAACGCCGATCCCAGGCCGGGATCTGCAGCGCGCTAAAGCCGGTCTGCGCCGCCCACTCGGCAATGGCGGGCAGGCTGTTGAACGGCGCTGTCTCATCGCTGAACTGCGCGAGATGCAGGCTTGGACCTTTGAGGGTTTTCATCGTAAACTCCTATTGGTTGTCGATTGACAAACAATAGGAGCAAAGCGCGATGACCGCAAGCGAAATTTATAAAGACATTGGTATTCCCCGCCGATTTAAGCGATCCTATGTCGCTGAATGACAGGCAAATTGGAGCAGCGAATGGCAGGCAGACCGCGCGAGTTCGACCGCGAACAGGCGCTCTTGAAGGCGCGAAACTTATTCTGGCGACAGGGTTACGAAGGCACCTCGATGTCGGATCTGGTGGCGGAATTGGGCATTGCTTCCGCGCGCATCTACAAGGCGTTCGGCTCCAAAGAGCAACTGTTCCGCGAGGCGATCGCCAGTTATGAAACCGAGGAAGGTGGCTTCGCCGATCGCGCCTTCGCGCAGGAAAGCGGCATTCGCCCGGCGATCAAACGCCTGCTGGAAGACGCCGTGCGGCTCTACAGCCGGCCGGATCTGCCGCAGGGCTGCATGGTGGTCTCCTCCGCCGCCAGCGTCAGTGCGGAAAACGACGGGCTCAAAGTCTGGCTGGCTGAGCATCGGTTGCAGCGCACCCAGCAGATCGTCGAACGGCTGCGGCAGGCGGTGCAAGCCGGCGAACTGCCGGCCGGCACCGACGCCGACAGCCTGGGGGACTTTTTCGCGGTCTTCCTGCACGGCCTGTCGATTCAGGCGCGTGACGGCGTCACTGAAACACGACTGTTGGCGGCGGTAAAGGTGGCGCTGACGGCCCTGGGCGGCGCTTAATCTCCCGGCCGATCGGCAATCGCCAGCGCGCCTTCGCCGTAATCATGCTCTTCATCCTCAATGCGGCGCGCGCCCATGCGCAGCGCTTTGATGTTGGCCGCATCGACGGGTTGCAGATTATGCCCCGGCGTTCTGAGCCGCCGCCTCACGGCGCAACCACTGCCGCAGATTTTCGCCTTCCTGCGACAGTTCGCTATCCAGGCGAGCGCACAGGTAATAATCGCGGCCGTCGTCGATCGGCAGATCGAACATTTTGATTAACTCACCGCTCTCAAGGTAGTGGGCGATTAACGGCTCACGCATCAGCGCGCATCCCAATCCCGCCTGCACCGCCGCCAGCGTCAACAATCCGTCTTCGAACATCGGGCCGATACTGCGCAGCGGGCGTTTAACACCGGCCTGCTGAAACCATTGCATCCAGGTATTGCGCTCCTCGTCGTGCAGCAGCGGCAGCGTCGCCAGCTGATCCGGCGTATCGAGCAAACCGTGCAGTTTGCTGAATGCCCGGCTGCACACCGGCACCATTTGGCCGGACATCAGCTTTTCGCTGCGATAGCCGGTCCACTGCCCAACCCCGAAGCGGATCGACAGATCGGCGGCGTCGCTCAGGTAATTGCGGTGGTTGGCGTAAACCACATTGATGTCGATTTCCGGATTTTCGCGCAGAAAGCCGCGCAGCCGCGGAATGAACCAGCCCATGCCGAACAGCGGGATCAGGCTGATGGTGACCTGCCGCGACGCGGACTGCTCGCGCACGTGTTCGGTCGCCTGGCGCAGCACGTTAAACGCCGAGCGGATCGAGCGGTAATATTCCCGCCCCTCGCCGCGCAGCACCAGATGGCGCCCCTGCCTTTCGGTCAACGGCATCTGCAAGAATGCCTCCAGCGTTTTCAACTGATGGCTGACCGCCGAAGGCGAAATCATCAGCTCCTTCGCCGCCGCGCTGATGCTGCCCAGGCGCGCGATGGCCTCGAACGCCCGCACGGCGCGCAGCGGCGGATCGTTCGGCAGCATCGGCAACGGCTCATCATACTGTTCTGTTTTTTTCATATATCGATTGTTTTATGGAAGTCACGGAGAGAGAATTTATTTAATATACATAAAAATCAATAAATTAAAATTACTCGTTTTTTGTATAAGAAAGTATTTTTCCGTATTTTACAATTTTTTTAAATTCTCTACTGTGAGCCTCCTGACCCATTATCTCCGGACTCTCCTTATGGATACGCTGGTACAGCAGACCGTCAACGGTTTGATGCTCGGCAGCATCTATGCGCTGATCGCGCTCGGCTACACCATGGTGTACGGCATCCTGCGCATCATCAACTTCGCGCACGGCGACGTGCTGATGGTCGGGGCGCTCAGCGCGCTGTCGGCGATCGGCGTGTTGCAGCATCATTTTCCCGCGTTACCGCCCTACGCCACGCTGCTGCTGGCGGCCCTGTTCGCCATGGCCGTCTGCGCCATCACCTCGATGGCGATCGAACGTCTGGCCTATCGCCGGTTGCGCAATGCACCACGCCTGGCCCCGCTGATCAGCGGCATCGGCGTCTCGCTGCTGCTGCAAACCCTGGCGATGCTGATCTGGTCACGCAATCCCCTGATGTTTCCGCAGCTGTTACCGATGGCGCCCATCGCCCTGACCGCAGGCAGCGCCGAGCATGCGCCGGCGGTGATCACCGGCACTGCGATCGTCACGCTGGCGGTGGCCGTGGCGGTCATGGCCGGCCTCTGGCTGCTGGTCGAACACAGCCGTTTCGGCCGCGCCATGCGCGCCACGGCGGAAAACCCGCAGGTCGCCGGCCTGATGGGCATCAGTCCTGACCGCATCATCGTTCTGACCTTTGCGCTCGGCGGCGCGCTGGCGGCGGTAGCCGGCATCATGATGGCCAGCAACTACGGCAACGCCGGTTTCTCGATGGGCTTTCTGCCCGGCATCAAAGCCTTTACCGCCGCCGTGCTCGGCGGCATCGGCAACCTGCGCGGCGCGATGCTCGGCGGTTTGCTGCTGGGGCTGTTCGAATCGCTGGGCACCGGCTATCTCGGCGAGCTGACCGGCGGCGTATTCGGCAGCAACTACCAGGACGTCTTCGCGTTTCTGGTGCTGATCGCCGTACTGGTTTTCCGCCCTTCCGGGCTGTTGGGCGAACGCATCGCCACGCGCGCATAAGGACATCACGATGACCGTTTTAACTTCCACGCTTCCCCTGGCCACGCCTCGGCGCGCCAGGCTGGGGCTGACGCTGTTCATTCTCGCCCTGCTGCTGGCGCCCTGGGTTGCGGGCGCCGCCGGCGGCAACTACTGGGTGCGCGTCGTCGACTTCGCGCTGCTGTACCTGATGCTGGCGCTCGGGCTGAACATCGTGGTGGGCATGACCGGCTTGCTGGACATGGGCTTTATCGCTTTTTACGCCATTGGCGCCTATCTGGCCGCGCTGCTGTCGTCACCGCATCTGACGCAGCAGTTCCCGCTGCTGCTGCAGTGGTTCCCCGACGGGCTTCATCTGTCGATGCTGTGGCTGATCCCGCTGGCGGCGCTGCTGGCGGCCGTGTGCGGCATTCTGCTTGGCGCGCCGACGCTGCGGCTGCGCGGCGACTATCTGGCGATCGTCACGCTCGGTTTCGGCGAGATCGTACGTATTTTGATGCGCAATCTCGATCGCCCGGTCAACCTCACCAACGGCCCCAAAGGCATTTCCGGCATCGAGCCGGTCAGCCTGTTCGGCCTGAAGTTTTCCGGCATGCATGAGTGGTTCGGCGTGCGTTTCTCCGGCCTGTACCTCTATTACTACCTGTTCGCCGCCCTGCTGCTGGCGATCCTGTTTATCAGCCTGCGGCTGCAAAATTCGCGCATCGGCCGCGCGTGGACGGCGATCCGCGAAGACGAGGACGCCGCGCGGGCGATGGGCATCAACACCCGCAACTTCAAGTTGCTGGCCTTTGCCATCGGCGCCACCTTCGGCGGCGTGGCCGGCGCGCTGTTCGCCGCGTTTCAGGGCTTCGTGTCGCCGGAATCGTTCACCCTACAGGAGTCGATCGCCGTTCTGGCGATGGTGGTGCTCGGCGGCATGGGGCACATCCCCGGGGTGATCCTGGGCGCGCTGCTGCTGGCCGCCCTGCCGGAGCTGCTGCGCAGCAGCATGGGGCCGCTACAGCAGGCGCTGTTCGGCCAGGTGCTGATCGACCCGGAAATCATTCGCCAACTGTTTTACGGCCTGGCGCTGATCCTGGTGATGCTGTATCGCCCGGCGGGCCTGTGGCCGGCACGCCATATAAGGGGGAACGCCGCATGACGCCTTTGCTCGCTTTAAATCACGTCAGCAAACGCTTCGGCGGCCTGACGGCGGTGGATGACGTCAGCATGAGCATCCGCCAGGGGGAAATCTACGGCCTGATCGGGCCGAACGGCGCCGGTAAGACCACCTGCTTCAATCTGATCACCGGTCTGTATCGCGCCGACGCGGGCGAATTCCGCCTGTCGGGCCAGCGCTATAGGCCCCAGGCGATCGATAAAGTGGCGCAGGCCGGCATCGCCCGCACCTTCCAGAACCTGCGGCTGTTCAACGAAATGAGCGTGCTGGAAAACGTGATGGTCGGCTGCCACGTGCGCACCCGCAACGGCCTGTGGGCGGCGATCGCCCGCCACCGCCGCGCCAGGGAGGAGGAACAGGCGGTGCGCGATAAGTCCCATGCGCTGCTGGAGTACGTCGGCATCGGCCAATTCGCCTATTACCGCGCCGGCGATCTCGCCTATGGTCATCAGCGCCGCCTGGAGATCGCCCGCGCGCTGGCGACCGAACCCCGGCTGCTGGCGCTGGACGAACCGGCGGCCGGCATGAACGCCGGAGAAAAAGTGGCGCTGCGCGAGCTGCTGCTGCGCATTCGCGACAGCGGCAAAACGCTGCTGTTGATCGAACACGACGTCAAGCTGGTGATGGGCCTGTGCGATCGCCTTACGGTGCTGGACTACGGCAAAGCGATCGCCGAAGGCGAACCGGCGCAGGTTCGGCGTGAACCGGCGGTCATTCAGGCCTATCTGGGAGGTGGCGCGCATGTCTGAAGCCCTGCTGAGCGTTAAACGACTCAAAGTGTCCTACGGCGGCATTCATGCGGTCAAAGGCATCGATTTTACGGTCAACGCCGGCGAACAGGTCACGCTGATCGGCGCCAACGGCGCGGGCAAGACCTCCAGCCTGCGGGCGCTGACCGGGCTGCAACCGTTCGAGGGCGACATTCTGTTCGACGGCCGTTCGATTCGCGGCATGGCGCCGCACCGCTTGCTGCAACAGGGGCTGGTGATGGTGCCGGAAGGTCGCGGCATTTTCACCCGCCTGACGGTGCGAGAAAACCTGCAGCTGGGCGCCTATGCGCGGCGTGACAAACCGGCGGTACGGCACGATTTCGAACGAGTATGCGCCACCTTCCCGCGCCTGAACGAGCGCCTGAACCAACCGGCCGGGCTGCTTTCGGGCGGCGAGCAGCAGATGGTGGCGATGGGCCGTGCGCTGCTCAGCCGCCCGCGCCTGTTGATATTGGACGAGCCGTCGATGGGGCTGGCGCCGATTGTGGTGGAGGCCATTTTTTCGGTCATCAAACAGCTGGCACGTGACGGCGTCACGCTATTGCTGGTCGAGCAAAACGCCCGCCTGGCGCTGGAATCCACCGATCGCGCCTATGTGCTGGACAGCGGCAGCCTAAGCCACAGCGGCCGCTCCGCCGACATGCTGGACGATGAAAAAATCAAACAGATCTATTTGGGTGAATAACCGTTGTTACCTTTAACCGCACCAGGAGTATGACATGCAGCAGAACTTTCGCATCAAGCCGTTGGCGCTGGCCGCCATGACGATGATCCTGAGCCTCCCGGCGCTGGCGGACGACACCGTGCTGATCGGCCTGGCCGGGCCGCTGACCGGCCCTTCCGCGCGCATCGGCAAAGATCTCGAAAACGGCGCGCGGCTGGCGATCGCCGACGCCAACGCGCAAAAGCCGACGCTGAACGGCAAACCGGTCACCTTCAAATTGCTGTCCGAGGACGATCAGTCCGATCCGCGCACCGCCGTGGCCGTCGCGCAGCGTTTGGTCGACGAAGGCGTCGCCGGCGTGGTCGGCCACTGGAACACCGGCACCAGCATCCCGGCGGCACGCATCTATCACGACGCCGGCATCGCCCAAGTGGCGCCGGTCGCCACCGGCCACGGCTACACGCAACAAGGCTTTGACACCAGCTTCCGCGTGATGGGCCATGACGACGACGGCGGCAACTATGCCGGGCAGTATGCGGTGAAAACGCTGAAAGCCCAGCGCATCGCGGTGATCGACGATCGCACCGCCTTCGGCCAGGGCCTGGCGGACGAGTTCATCAAATCGCTGCAGGCCCAGGGCGTGCAGCCGGTCACCCGCGAATACGTCGACGACAAGACCGTCGATTTCAGCGCCGTGCTGACCACCGTGCGCAGCAAAAACGCCGATCTGATCTTCTTCGGCGGCGTGGACTCCCAGGCGGCACCGCTGGCGCGCAAACTGAAACAGCTGGGCATGAACGCGCAGCTGATGGGCGCAGGCGGCTTTGTCAGCCAGACCTTCCTGACGCTGGCGCAGCGTGAAGGCGAAGGCGTCGTCGCGCTGGAGCCGGGGCTGCCGCTGGAACAGATGCCGGGCGGCAAGGCGTTTGAACAAGCCTACCACGACCGTTACCACACCCACATCGAACTGCATGCGCCCTTCGCCTACGACGCCACCCGGGTGCTGATCGCCGCCATCGAACAGGCCGGCTCGGCCAATCCGGCCGATTACCTGCCGAAACTGCGCGCCATCCATTATCAGGGCGTGACCGGCGCCATCGCCTTCGATGCGCAGGGCAACCTGCAACAGCCGAGCTTCACCCTGTACCGGGTAGTGGACGGCAAATGGCAGCCGCAAACCGTGTTGGGCGGCACCAAACCACAATAAATCAAGAGGAGCAAGGCGATGAGCTGTGCAAACAACGAGTTGGGCATTTTGGCCCGCAGAAAGATCGAAGCGGAGATCATCAAACCGATCTACCAGATCCTGGTGCGTGAAATCGGCAAGGCGCGCGCTCAGGCCGTGATCGGCGAAGCCATCGAGAACGCCGCCATCGAGGCGGGCAAACGGTTCGCCGCACAGGAACCGAACGGCGCGGATCTGCGCAGCTTCGCCGCCTTGCAGTACCTGTGGGAAAAAGACGACGCGCTGCGCGTTGAGGTGATCAACCAGGACGAACAACACTTCGACTATAACGTCACCCGCTGCCGCTACGCCGAGATGTACCACGAGATGGGGCTGGGGGAAATCGGCCACCTGCTCTCCTGCGCGCGCGACAGCCAGTTTATCGTCGGCTATGCGCCGGAGGTCGAGCTGCAGCGCAGCCAAACCATCATGTCCGGCGCCCCCTGCTGCGATTTCCGCTACACCGCCAAAACGCCGGGAGAAGAACAATGATGTATCGGGTCAACGGCGAGCGCCTGTGGCAAAGCCTGCACGCGATGGCGCAGTTCGGCGCCATCGCCGACAACGGCGTCACCCGCCTGGCGCTCAGCGAAGAGGATCGCCAGGCGCGCGACCAGCTGCGCCTGTGGGCGCTGGAGGCCGGTTGCAGCGTGCGCGTCGATCGAATGGGCAACATGTTCCTGCGCCGTGAAGGTTCGCGGCCCGAGCTGGCGCCGGTGGTCACCGGTTCTCACGGCGACTCGCAGCCCCGCGGTGGCCGTTTCGACGGCATCTACGGCGTGCTGGCCGGATTGGAGGTGATTCGCAGCCTTAACGATCGGCAGATCGTCACCGAACGCGCAATTGAAGTGATCAACTGGACCAACGAAGAAGGCGCTCGCTTCGCGCCGGCGATGATCGCCTCCGGCGTGTTCGCCGGGGTCTTCGAGCTGGAATACGGTCTGACGCGCCGCGACGAGCACGGCGTCAGCCTCGGCGACGCGCTGGAACGCATCGGCTACGCCGGCGAACACCCGGTGGGCGGCACGCCGATCCATGCCGCCTTCGAGCTGCACATCGAACAGGGGCCGATTCTGGAAGCGGAGCACCTCGACATCGGCGTGGTAACCGCCGCACAGGGGCAGCGCTGGTACGAGCTGGAGGTCGTCGGCTTCAGCGCCCACGCAGGCACCACGCCGATGGATCGCCGCCGCGACGCCCTGCTGGGCTTCACCGAGCTGGTGACGGCGGTCAACCGCATCGGCTGGGATTTCGCGCCCGACGCGCGCGCCACGGTGGGCATGGCGCAAATTACCCCCAATTCACGCAACGTGGTGCCGGGCCGGGTCTTTTTCAGCGTCGAATTCCGCCATCCGCAGGAGTCAATTCTGGAACAGATGGAGCAGCGCCTGCTGGCGGCGGTAAACCACGTCAACGGCGGCGGCCTAACCGCTCGCGCCGAGCGCATTTTCCAGTATCCCCCGATCGCTTTTGATCGGGGCTGCATCGACAGCGTACGTCATGCCGCGCAAGCGTTGGGCTACCGCCATCGTGACATGATTTCCGGCGCCGGCCACGATGCCTGTTACCTTAACCGCGTCGCCCCAACCGCCATGATTTTCATTCCCTGCGTGGACGGCATCAGCCACAACGAGCGGGAAGACATCACCCCCGCCTGGGCAACCGCCGGCGCCGAGGTGTTGCTGAACGCCCTGCTGGCGCACGCCGGCGCCTGATCCCCGCCCCGGTTTTCGCCGGGGCAAAAAATATTCAACAAAACGGTTGAATATTAGCCCGCCTGTTCTATATTCAACCATATGGTTGAATTATCTTCCTCACAGCTGGACGCCATTTTTCATGCGCTGGCCGACCCGACCCGCCGCTCGATGTTGCGTGCGCTGGCCGGCGGTGAGCGCAGCATCGGCGAACTGGCCGCGCCGCTGCAGATGTCGTTCGCCGGCGCCTCCAAGCACGTGAAAGCACTGGAACATGCGGGCCTGGTGCAACGCACCGTGCAAGGAAGAAACCATATCTGCCGGCTCGAACCCGAGCCTATGGCGCAGGCCATGCACTGGCTGCAAACCTATGAACATTTCTGGACTGAACGGCTGGATGCGCTCGAACAGGCGCTGCTGCAGCCCGAACAGCTTCCTCCCAAGGAGTGAACCATGAATGATTACGGCATGATTATCGAACCCGGTACGCTGCGCATCCAGCGGCTGCTGCCCGGCCCCATCGAGCGGGTGTGGGCTTACCTGACCGAATCCGACAAGCGCGCCACCTGGCTGGCGGCCGGCGCCATGACGTTGGAGAACGGCGCGCCGCTGGAGCTGGAATTTCGCAACTCCGATCTGGCGGGCGAGCACGAACCCCCGCCGGCCAAGTACAAACAGCACGGCGGCTGCGTCAGCAACCGCGGCCACATCACCTGCCTGTTCCCGCCGCGCCTGCTGAGCTTTACCTGGGCCGAACAGGATCAGGGTCGCCCTTCCGAGGTGACCTTCGAACTGACGGAACAGGGAAGCGCCGTGCTGCTGACGGTCACCCACCGGCGCTTGGCCAACCGCGACGAGATGCTCAGCGTCGCCGGCGGCTGGCACACCCATCTGGATATCCTGCTGGATCGTCTGCACGATCGGGCACCGCAGCCGTTCTGGAGCACCCATGCCCGGCTGGAAGAAGAGTACCGCGCCCGCCTGTAATTACGACTCGTCCCTGCGCCTGAACGCCAGATAACCGGCGATCAGCGTAAAACTGCCGACCAGCAACACCAGCAGGATAAAACCGTGGTGATTGCTGGCCAGCGGGATCCCCCCCACGTTCATGCCGAAGAAACCGGCGACGATATTGATCGGCAGCGCCAGCACGGTGATTACCGTCAGCGTGTAGAGCGTGCGGTTGTTCTGCTCCATCAGCTTGGCGCCCAGCTCCTCCTGCAGCAGCCGGATGCGTTCGGTCAGGCTGGCGAGATCGTTCAACACCACGGTGAACTCTTCGGTAAACTGCCGCAGATCCTGCACCACCTCACGGCTCAGCCAGGTCGGCGGCCGGTTCAACAGGCGAAACAGCGCGGCCGGTTCGGGCGCCAACAGGCGCTGAAAGCGCAGCAGCATGCGGCGCATGCGCCCCAGCTCGGTGCGATTGCGTTTGACGCGGCGGGTCAGCAGGCGATCCTCGATGGTATCGACATACTGGTTGGCCTGCCGCACCACCTGCTCCAGCACGTCCTCCTGCTCTTCCAGCAGGTGCGCCAGCAGTTCGGTAGACGAGGCCAGCTGCAGCGCCGTCAGGCGGCCGAGCAGCCGTTCAATCAGCCGCACCGGTTTATGGCGCACGGTCACCACCAGCCCGCGGCAGCAATAGAGCCACAGCGTCGCCGTTTCCGGGTTGCTGTCCTCGGGGTGGAAGATCACATCGTTGAGCACCGCGAACAGATCGTCGCCCTGGCGCTCAATGCGCGTGGTGTGCGAACCGTGGCGAATCTCGTGGAAGAAAAAATCGGAAATGGCAAAATGATTTTTCAACCATTTCTCCGCCGCCGCGTGGTTGAGATTGAGGTGCAGCCAGATAAAACCGTCGCCGGGCGGCAACGTCTGGTAGGCCTGGCAGACCTGCTGCGAGTTCAGGCGCCTCGGCGGCTCACCGGAACGAAACACATGGCCGTAGATCAGCCCGGTCACTTCATCATCAAAATCCAGCTTGTGCATCTTTTCCGCTAACCGTTGCACCATAACGCCCTATCCTGCCTGTTGCCGTTAACCCAAGACCGTCCCCGCTGTTATAACAATCTTTATTTATCGGCGTTAATGATTTTCGCCGTTCCCGATGATTAATATTTTCGTCATAAAAAAGCCACATTCATTCAGAATACTTTTCAGGCGACAGCTACCGCATCCAATCCTCTCAGGAAGGTCATTATGAGCGATAACAGCGCCGTTCAACCGGACATGCCGGCCGCCTCCAGCCTGCCCAAACTGCATCAAAAGAACAGTCGACTCACTGTTCTTTTTTTTATGTTCTTATTAATTCTGGGGATCGCGTTCGCCGGGGTGAACTTATTTAACGACGTCAGCGACGCCGGCGCCGTCTATACCAGTTACGTTCCGTTTTTATTATTGGGGCTGGCGCTATTGATTGCGCTGGGCTTTGAATTCGTCAACGGCTTCCACGATACCGCCAATGCGGTCGCAACGGTGATTTACACCCACTCGCTTTCGCCGATGGTCGCCGTGGTGTGGTCCGGTTTCTTCAACTTTCTCGGCGTGTTGCTCTCCAGCGGCGTGGTGGCCTTCGGCATCATTTCGCTGCTGCCGGTCGAGCTGATCCTGCAGGCCGGCACCGGCAACGGTTTCGCCATGGTGTACGCCCTGCTGTTCTCCGCCATCATCTGGAACCTCGGCACCTGGTGGCTCGGGCTGCCCGCCTCGTCGTCGCATACGCTGATCGGCTCGATTATCGGCGTCGGCGTAGCCAACGCCCTGATCCACGGCCGCACCGGCACCAGCGGCGTGGACTGGGGCCAGGCGATCAAGGTGGGCTACGCGCTGCTGCTGTCGCCGGTGATCGGCTTCGTGTTCGCCGGCCTGCTGCTGCTGGCGCTGAAGCTGTTCGTCAAGAACCGCCAGCTGTACAGCGCCCCTAAGGGCAATACCCCGCCGCCGCTGTGGATCCGCGGGCTGCTGATCCTCACCTGCACCGGCGTTTCCTTCGCCCACGGCTCCAACGACGGCCAGAAAGGCATGGGCCTTATCATGCTGATCCTGGTGGGCACCATGCCGATCGCCTACGCCCTGAACCGTTCGATGCCACCGGAGCAGATTCCCCGGGTGGCGGCGCTGGCGGAGGTGACCCAAAACCAGCTGCTGCGCCAGTTCCCGGCCGGCGGCCAAACGCCGCCGCGCGAGGTGCTGACCGGCTATGTGCGCACCAGCGAGCTGACGCCGGAGGTGGTGCCGGCGTTGGCGCAGCTGGCCGGCGCGATCGGCGATCAAATCCGTCAGTACGGCTCGGTCGACAAGATCCCGGCGCAGGCGGTGTCGAACACCCGCAACGACATGTATCTGGCGTCCGAGACCATCAAGCACCTGAAGGCAGAGCATCAGCTGCAGATCAATCCCGACGCGCAGCGCAACCTCGACGCGCTGAAGGGCGAACTCGACAACGCCACCCGCTTCATTCCCTTCTGGGTGAAGGTGGTGGTGGCGATTGCGCTGGGGCTCGGCACCATGGTCGGCTGGCGCCGCATCGTGGTGACGGTGGGCGAAAAGATCGGTAAATCGCACCTGACCTACGCCCAGGGCGCCAGCGCCGAACTGGTGGCAATGACCACCATCGGCGCGGCCGACGCCTTCGGCTTGCCGGTTTCGACCACGCACGTCCTGTCGTCCGGCATCGCCGGCACCATGGCCGCCAACCGCTCCGGGCTGCAGATGGCCACCCTGCGCAATCTGCTGATGGCCTGGGTGCTAACCCTGCCGGCCTCGGTGCTGCTGTCGGCGGTGCTGTACTGGATCTTCAACCATTTCTAACACCGGGCCGATACGGAGAAAATCTGATGACCATGCATGAAGTCAACCGCGATGACGGTTTCAACCAGCGCCTGCTGCAAGAGTTTTACGACAGCTACGACGAAGAGCTGGAAATGGAGCTGGACGACCTGCGCTTCGACGCGGCAGAAGTCGACAGCGACGCGAAAAAAGCCTGGCGCAAGCAGTACTTCCGCGAGTTGCTGCGCCTGCAGGGCGAGCTGGTGAAGCTGCAGGATTGGGTGATGCGCACCGGCCACCGGCTGGTGATCATCTTCGAAGGCCGCGACGCCGCCGGCAAGGGCGGCGTGATCAAGCGCATCACCCAGCGTCTCAACCCGCGCACCTGCCGCGTGGCGGCGCTGCCGGCGCCGAACGATCGCGAACGCACCCAGTGGTATTTTCAGCGTTATATCGCGCATCTGCCGGCCGCCGGCGAAATGGTGCTGTTCGACCGCAGCTGGTATAACCGCGCCGGCGTGGAGCGCGTGATGGGCTTTTGCAACGACGAAGAGTATGAGGAGTTTTTCCGCAGCGTGCCGGAATTCGAAAAAATGCTGACGCGCAGCGGCATCCAAATCGTCAAATACTGGTTTTCAATCACCGATGAGGAGCAGGAGCTGCGTTTCCTCAGCCGCATTCACGATCCGCTCAAGCAGTGGAAGCTCAGCCCAATGGATCTGGAAAGCCGCCGCCGCTGGGAGGATTACACCGAGGCCAAAGAAATCATGTTAGCGCGCACTAACATTGCCGAAGCGCCCTGGTGGGTGGTTCAGGGCGTCGACAAGAAAAAGGCCCGTCTGAACTGCATCACCCACCTGTTGCAGCAGGTGCCTTATGAGGAAGCCGAAGGCAACGTCATCACGCTACCGCAGCGCAAACGCAGCCCGGAATACCACCGTAGCCCGGTGCCGGACAACATGGTGGTGCCGGAAATCTACTGATCTTAGCGCAGAGAGGCGGCTACAGCTTCTCTGCACTAATACAACGCTTTGATTTCTCTCACGCTAAGGGGCTAAACCCCATGTTAAAGTGGTTGCTTTCCATTTTGACAGGAGTCTTCCATGCGCCAGCGCATCATTGTCTGCCCGCTGATTGAAAACGATAACGCCTTCCTGCTGTGCAAAATGGCGGCGCACAAGGGCGTGTTCCCCGGCCAATGGGCACTGTCCGGCGGCGGCGTCGAGCCGGGTGAACAGATAGAACAGGCACTGCGGCGCGAAGTGCGCGAAGAGCTGGGCGCCGCGCTGATCCTCGACAGCATCACGCCCTGGACCTTCCGCGACGATGTGCGCATCAAAACCTACGCCGACGGCAGCCGGGAGCAAATCTACATGATTTACCTGATTTTCGACTGCCATGCCGCCAACCGCGACGTGACGATCAACGACGAGTTCGACGACTACGCCTGGGTGCCGCGTGAGCGTCTCGCGGACTACGATTTGAACGAGGCCACCCGCTTCACGCTGCAACAAAAGGGATTGTTGTAACAGTTTGAGCGATTATCGCCCTATTTTCTTCACATTTGCCGGGCAGACTCTTTTGATATTTTTTAATCACTTAGGGTCACTATTGCCGCCGTTATGCTTTTATCTCACGCTTTTCTCCGTCTGCCCGCCCGGCGCTTCGGCGCCGCCCTCCTGTTCAGCCTGCTGTTCGTTTTGGCGCCCGTGCATGCCGCTGCGCCGCCGCTGGTGCTGAACGCCAAATCGGTGCTGGTCGTCAATCAACGCACCGGAAAGACGCTCTATCAGAAGCAGCCGAACCGCGTGCTGCCGATCGCCTCGCTCACCAAGCTGATGACCGCCATGGTCGCCCTGGACAGCAAACGCCCGATGGGCAGCAGGCTGAAAGTCACCGCCGCCGATCGCGATCTGCTGAAGAAAACCCACTCGCGCCTGACCATCGGCTCGGTGCTCAGCCGCCGCGACATGCTGCACATCGCCCTGATGTCTTCGGAGAACCGCGCCGCTGCGGCGCTGAGCCGCAGCTATCCTGGCGGACGCAAGGCCTTCGTGGCGAAAATGAATCAGAAAGCGCGCGCCATCGGCATGAAACGCGCACGCTTCTACGATCCGACCGGGCTGACGCCGCGCAATGTGGCGACCGCCAACGATCTGCTGAAGATGGTCAATCACGCCTATCGCTATCAATCGATTCGCCGCTTCAGCACCGACAAGCAGCAGATCGTGCGTCCTGGCCGCGGCCAGCTGGTCTACCGCAGTTCCAACGGCCTGATCAACAACCCAGCCTGGAAGATCCAGCTGCAGAAAACCGGCTTTACCGACGAGGCCGGCCACTGCCTGGTGATGCGCACCACCATCAAAGGGCAGCCGGTGGTGATGATCCTGCTCGGCGCGCAGTCGCGCTACGGCCACTACCGTGACGCCATTCGTCTGAAGGCCTGGCTCGAAGGATAATAGCGCGGCGCTTTACCGATCTGCGCATATCCAAATTCGTTTTGGATCAATGGAATATCCTATCGCCAATCAGTATTAAGGCGCGCGCCGCCCGCATGGTATTTGTCAGGCATATCTGATGAGGAAAGGAGCGGGAAAATGGCTTATGCCTTGAGCATATTGGAAAAGAGTCCGATCGCCGACGGGGAAAGCGCCGCCCAGGCGCTGGCGCGCACGCTGCATCTGGCGCAACAGGCGGAACGCTGGGGCTATCGGCGTTTCTGGCTGGCGGAGCACCACAACACGCCGCAGCTCGCCTGCCCGTCGCCGGAAGTGCTGATCGGTTACCTGCTCGGCCAGACGTCGCGCATTCGCATCGGCTCCGGCGGCGTGATGCTGCAACACTACAGCGCCTACAAGGTGGCCGAAAACTTTAACCTGCTGGCGGCGTTGGCGCCGGGGCGCGTCGATCTCGGGGTGGGCAAAGCGCCCGGCGGGCTGCCGCTCGCCACCCAGGCGCTGCAGGCCGCCCATGACCGGCAACACAAACCGGCTTTCCCGCAGCAGCTGTCGCAGCTGACCGCCTATCTGAACGACGACGCCGAGCCCGGCCTGAGCGCCACGCCGCTGCCGCCGCACGGCGCTCAGCGCTTCCTGCTCGGCGCCAGCAAAGAGAGTGCGGCACTGGCGGCCGAATCCGGCTGGATTTTCGTGTTCGCCGCGCATCTGAACGGCAATCCGCAAGATATCAGCGCAGCGCTGGCGCACTACGCCGCACACAGCGGCGGCCGCAAGGCGCTGCTGGCGGTAGCGGCGATCGTGGCGCCAAGCGCGGAACAGGCCGCGGCGCTGGCGGCGGATATACAGCAATACCGCGTCCACGTCGCCGGTGAGCAGAGCGTGACCGTCGGCAGCCTGGCGCAGGCCGAGAGTTTCGTGCAGCAGGCCGGCGCCACCGACTACCGCATCGAGCCGCGGGAAAGCCATATCCTGCTCGGCACCGCGCCGCAGGTGCATCAGCAACTGGCGCAGCTGCAGCAGCGGTACGGCGTGGACGAGTTCATCATCGACACGCCGATCGGCGAACCGAGCGCCCGGCTCACCTCACTGCAGCTGCTGGCGGAGGAGAGCCTGACGCCGGCCTAGTTGATCGCCGTACTGGCCCGCATGGCGTCGGCCAGATCCTGCGCCAGAACCGCCAGCTGCGCCGGCGCCACGTTGGCCAGGCTGACGCGGATCGCAGGATCGCTCTTCAGACGAAAGGGCTCGCCGCCCTGCACCAGCCACCCCCGCTGCGCCATCAGCTGCGCGGCGGCGGTTTCCGAGCGCACCGGCAACCACAGGTGCAGCCCTTCACCTACCGCCAG
The DNA here is from genome assembly GCF_029962605.1 of Serratia sarumanii. Taxonomy (NCBI): domain Bacteria; kingdom Pseudomonadati; phylum Pseudomonadota; class Gammaproteobacteria; order Enterobacterales; family Yersiniaceae; genus Serratia; species Serratia sarumanii. Next base: position 2,594,195 of record NZ_CP124750.1, read on the forward strand.
CGCCGTGTGATTCAGCGCGTTGAGCCGTTGCACCAGTTCATCCCTTCTGGCCTGATACGCCTGCTGCGCCCGCTGCAGCTGCCCTTCCTGCAAAGCCTGCCCCCACAGCCTGGCGGCGATCTGCTGCAAGATATGGCTGACCCAGCGCTCGCTGATGTACTGATCGGCGCGCATTGCCTGCAGCAACGTCGGGTTGCCGCAGGCCAGCGCGATGCGCAGATCCGGGCTGAGAAACTTGCTCAGCGACAGCACGTACAGCCCGCGATCGCCGTCGAACGGCAGATGCAGCGGCTGCTGCGACAGCGGCCCCCAGAAGTCGTCGACGATCGCCAGACACTGCGGATTTGCGCTGAGAAAACGCCGCCACTGCTGCGCGCGTTGCGCAGAGAGCGAGGCGCCGGTCGGATTGTGGGCGCGCGGCGTCAGGATCACCGCGCCCGCCGCTCCGCTTTCCGGCAACCGACACCCCTGTTCATCCATCGCCAGCGGCAGCGGCCGCAGACGCAGGTGGCGCAGCAGCGTCAATAGCGGCGGCCAGCAGGGATCTTCCACCCACACCGCCGCGCCCGGCTGCATATGGCAGCGCAGCGCCTTTTCCATCGCGTCCAGCGCGCCGGAGAACACCGCCGGTTCCCCCAGCGTGACGCCCTGGCGGCCGAGCCACTCGCGCCCCAGGCCGGTCAATACCGGCAGATCGCCGCTGATGTCATAGCCGTTTTGCTGCGGGAACGCCTCCGCCGCGCCCAGCGCCAACGCCGGCAACAATGCGGCATCGAGATTGCCGCTGGCCAGATCGCACATCCCCGCCGGCACCTGGCGCGGCGCATAGGCCGCACTCACCGCCGCCAGCGGCGGCTCCAGCACCACCGTTCCCGCCCGCCCGCGCGTCGCCACCAGACCGGCATCGCGCAATCGGGCGTATGCGCTGGCGACGGTATTCGGATTGACCTCCAGCTCCGCCGCCAGCTGGCGTACCGGCGGCAACAGCTCGCCCGGCCGCAGCGCGCCGTCTTTGATGCGTGCGGCGATCTGCTCGGCAATCTGGACAGCGCCGCCGCCTTTTGCATACAATGAAGTCATACATAAATCCTTTTGTACTAGTTCAAAACAGATTAACAGCTTCCGCGGCCAAAAGTAAGGGGTTCCATGGATAAACATTACGTGCTCGACATTCAGTATGCAGGAAAGGCCTTTGCCCGCCTGCAGATGTTCACGCCCTGGGCGGCCGATCAGCTGGAGCAGGCGTGCGCGCTGTTCCCGGCCGCGCAGGGTTATCAGGTACAGCTCAGCCAGGTCAGCGAACGCCGCATCGTCTACCAGAGCGGCGCGCAAGGCATCGCGGTGCTGGGCGAGTCGCTGGCGCTGACGCCGTTCACCCACGCTCACGAGGTTAAACAATGAAAAAAGCCGTCGCCATTCGACACGTCAATTTTGAAAACCTGGGCATCCTCGGTTCCCTGCTCTCGCTGCGCGGCTATCAGATCGACTATTACGATGCCGGCCGCGATGATATTCGTGCTATCAATAATGAAGAGACCGATCTGTTGGTGGTGCTCGGCGGGCCGATCAGCGCCGCCCAACACTTTTCCGGCGCGCAGCGCTATGATTTTCTCGACCATGAATTGGCGCTGGTCAAACAGCGGCTGGCGCAGCGGCGGCCGACCCTTGGGGTGTGTCTCGGCGCGCAGGTGATCGCCCAGGCGTTGGGCGCCGACGTGATCTCGCTCGGCGTCAAAGAGATCGGTTTCACCCCGCTGACCACGCTCACGGCGCAAGACGACTCGGTGCTGGCACCGCTGGCCGATACGCCGGTGCTGCATTGGCACGGCGATATGTTCACGATCCCGGAGGGCGCCCGCTGCCTGGCCGGCACGGCGGTTTGCCCGCATCAGGCCTTCGACTATCAGGGGTTCGCGCTCGGGCTGCAGTTCCATCTGGAGGCGGATCATCGCGATATCGAACGCTGGCTGATTGGCCATGCCTGCGAACTGGAACTGGCCGGCATCGCGCCCCAGAGCCTGCGCGAACAGGCGGCGCGCCACGGCGCACAGCTGGAACAGCGCGCGCGGCAGGTGTTCGCCCGCTGGCTGGATAATAACGAACCAAGGATGTAACTCATGCAACAGACTTCACCCTTGCGATCACCGTCCATCGACGTGATCAGCATTCAATCTCAGGTGGTCTACGGCAGCGTCGGCAACGGCATCGCCTACCGCGCCCTGCTGAAAAAAGGGCTGGAAGCGCTGCAGGTGCCCAGCGTGCTGTTCGGCTGCCCGCCCTATTACGGCAAGCCGCACGGCGGCGTCATCTCCGGCGAGTGGTTCGGCGGCTTTCTCGACGATCTGATCGCCCGCGGCGTGATGAAGCGCGCCCGGGCGGTGATCGTCGGCTATCTAGGCGACGTGATGCAGTGCCATATTCTGGCCAACTGGCTGCAGCGGGTGCGCGCCCTCAATCCGCAGATAAAGATCTATATCGATCCGGTGATGGGCGATTACGGTGAAGGGATCTACGTGGATGAGCGCATCGTCAACTGCTATCGCTCACCGTTCCTGCGGCTGGCCAACGGCCTGACGCCGAACGGTTTCGAACTGGAGCAGCTGTGCGGCCGGCAACTGAGCAGCCAAGAGCAGACGCAGCACGCCGCGCAGGCGCTATTGAACGACACCACCGAATGGGTGCTGGTCACCAGCGCGCCGGGCGTGGCGCAGCACGAAGACGAAGTGGGATTGATGCTGGTCACCCGGCAGGAAACGCAGTGCTTTACCCATCCGAAGGTCAAATCGGCGGTCAAAGGCACCGGCGATCTGTTCGCCGCACTGCTGGTAAGCCATCTGCTGCACGGCGCCGCGCTTGACGCAGCCGTGGTCGCCGCCGGCGGCGAAGTGTGCGACGTGCTGGCCGAAGCGGCGCATTTCGGTTGGGAAGAGATCGGCAGCCTGCGGGCGTTACAGTCGTAAGGCCAGTGGAGAGTCAGGGGCAGCGTGCCGCCCCTGATAAATATCAGCGTTTTTTCTTTTTGTTGAAATCCAGCTCGAAGGCGAACACCGCGCTTTGAATTTTGCGCTCCATCGCCAGCCCCAGCTTGAGGAAGCGGCATGACAAGCGCGAGAAGTGCACCACCTGATCGTTATCGTCGGTTTCCTGATCGTCGTTGACTACCACCAGCTCCATGTTGACCTTGAAGCTGCCGTAGCTGCCCAAATCCAACTCCGCTTTCTTGAACTGCAGGCCCGGCTGGAAGAAATCCGGCAGCGGGCCGTCGAAACGCAAACCGACGCCGCCGGCGGACAGATCGTGGATCCGCAGCTCATAAGGCGTGCCGTTCGGGTATTCGCCGGTACAGAAGAATTGGCGCCAGTGCGGCGTGGTGATGCGGAACTGGCGACGGCGCTGGATGTAGACCAACTCCTGCGGCAGCCGGGTCGAGCAGGCCTGGACGCCCTGATGTTCGGTCAGCTCCGCCTGGCCGACGGAAAACTCGATTTTGGCGTCGTTGCTTTCAATAACGATGGTGCAGGCGCCGTCGATGGCGTTTTCCGCTTCCTCACCGCTAAACACGATATTGTCCGGCCCGACGCTCAATAACAGACTTTGAAACCGGTGCTGCTGATTTTCTACGCGCAGCGGCGTGCGTTGTTTGCAAATTTCACGCAGAATCGCCAGAACTTCAAAACGCTCCCGTTTGATAAACAGTCCGTTATCGCTGTGCTCCACACGTCTCTCCTGACTTTTTTTCTAATGACGTATTACGTATTCCTTACGGTTATCATCTCTGGGAATATTCCTAAAGTCAAATTTGCCAGCGCTGCCAGGCCTGCGGCAGCAGGCGTGCGAAACGTTTCGCCCACGCCTGTTGCCCACGTTCGTCGGCGATCAGATCCTGGCGGATTTCGATGCCGACATAAGGCAAACCGCGGCGTTCCGCATGGACCGGCAACGTGTAGTCGGTGGCGTCGGTCATTGCATAGGGTTCGTTGATCCCCACCTGCAAATCTCCCTCTTCGCGCAGCAGCTCGGCCAGCAGATGGGCAAATTCCGGGTAGCGGTTAAACAGCAGCCCCACCTGCCAGGGGCGCGATGCCCCTTTGAACACCGGCGTGAAACTGTGCATGGCGATCACCGCCGTCGGCAGTTCGCGCAGTTGGCGTTGCCCCAGATGATCGTCGATGGCGTGGTGATACGGCAAAAACACCTCGCGCTCGCGCGCCAGCGCGTGCTCGGCGTCGATACCGATATTGCCGGGGATCGGCGTCAACTCGGACAAATGCGGGATCGAGCTGGCGATGCCGGGCGCCCGGTTGCAGTCGATCACCAGCCGTGAGTAACGCTGGTGGATCAGCGTGGCGTCCAACTGGCGGCTCAGATGGCGCGACACGCTCAGCGCGCCGATGTCCCAGCCGATGTGGCGTTCGATCTCCCCCGGCGGCAAACCGAGGTCGCCGAGGGATTGCGGGATCGCCTTGCCGGCGTGATCGCACAGCAGCAAAAAGGGCGCTTTGCCGCGCGGGATTTCAACGGCGGCGGCAGAGGGTTCGTCGGCGGACAATAACGGCGGGATAAACGAGTGAGGCATGACGGGCTCCGGCGGTGGAAAGCAAAACGTTTATCGTAGCGCTATCCCGTCGCCGGCCCCAAGGTCGTGCTTAGATCAAAAAGGCATGAGTCAGACTGTAGTCATGCCGTCTCGGCTGGCTGCGGCTGGTGCACCGCGATATAACGCTGATAGCGCGACGGCTTGAGCCGCGTGGTATCCACCAGCACCAGCCCGTCGATGCAGTTGTTGAAAGCCGGATCGGTGCCGAAGTCGATAAACTGTACCCCGCCCGGCTCGCACAGTTCGGTGTACTGCTTGTACAGCGTCGGGATCGAGCAGCCGATATTGCTGAGCAGGCTCTTGAGCCGCACCAGATCTTCCTGGTAGTTATCCCCGGCAAACTGCGCCAGCACCTGCGGCAGCGACGCCGGATAAGGCCGGCGCGATTGCGCGAAGGCGTGGTCCGGCGAGAAATAGAGCCGATAGAAGGCGATCAGCAAATCGCGCGCCGCCAGCGGCATGCCGCCGGAGATCGACACCGGGCCGAACAGATAGCGATACTGCGGGTATTTCGCCAGGTAGGCGCCAATGCCCAGCCACAAATAGTCCAGCCCGCGCTTGCCCCAATAGGCCGGCTGAATGAAGCTGCGCCCCAGCTCGATCCCCTGCGCCAGGATCGGCTCCATATCGCGATCGTAGTGGAACAGGCTGTTGCTGTAGATGCTTTCCAGCCCTTTGCGCGCGATTTGTTCGGCGGTGGGGATAAAGCGATAGGCGCCGACGATCTCCAGCTCCTCCTCATCCCACAGCACCAGGTGGTAGTAATCGTCGTCATAGCTGTCCAGATCGCGGCGGCGGCCGGAGCCTTCTCCTACCGCGCGGAAGGCGATTTCGCGCAGACGCCCCAGTTCGCGCAGGATCGGCGTGCGCGCTTCGTCGTGGCGGCGATAGAGGTAGATGGTTTTACCGTCCGGCGTTACCCCCAACCGCTCGCAGTTCGCCAACGCCTTTTTCAGCTCCAGACGCTCTTCCGGCAGCGCGATCGGCGACTCGCTGGCGAACAGCCCCGGCTTGCCCTGGCCCAGGCGATACACGTGGCGGCGAAAACGCTCCGCCAGATCCTTGGCGCTGGTGTGGCCGTCGTGCCAGCTGGCGAACGGCACGCGGCCGCCGACGCGGATCTTGATGCGCCCGCCCCGCTGCTGGAACATTTCGCGCACCAGCAGCAGCGTCGACAGCGGCCGGTAGACCAGCGAGGTAAAGTAGAACAGGTTGCTGTTGCGCGCGCTGATGTGGATCGGCACGATCGGCGCCCGCGCCTTGGCGGCCAGGCGCAGAAAACCGGTATGCCAGTGGCCGTCGCGGATGCCTTTCGGGCTCATGCGCGACACTTCGCCGGCCGGGAACAGGATCAGTGCGCCCTGATTGTCCAGCTGCCGCTGCATGCCTTCAATCTGTTTGCGGCTGGTTTTATAAGCGACGTTATCCACCGGCACGAACAGGTTGCGCAGCGGTTCGATGTAGGTCAGCAGCTGGCTGGCCACCACTTTCACATCCGGGCGCACCGCCGCGACGGCGCGCAGCAGCACCAGGCCGTCGAGCGAGCCGATCGGGTGATTGGCCACCAGCACCACCGGCCCCTGGCTCGGGATGTTTTCCAGATCGCCGTCCACCAGCTCGCAGCTGAGGTTGAAGTAGTCCACCACCTGCTCGATCAGATCGAGACCTTTCAGGTGGGGATAGTCGGCGGCGAACTGTTTGAATTCTTTTTCGAAGAGAAGGGTTCTTAGCAGGCTGCGCTGCCAGGCAGGGGTATTGCGGTGTGGAAATGCATCTTGCAACAGAGAATCCAGGCTGAACATCGCGTTATCTCCTGACGTAGTCGCTGCAAACTTAAGCCAGAGCCGTGACTCTGACGTGTCAGTTACATGACAATAAAATGAATCCATCGACTATCAGGTATAGCAAAGTAATGGCGATTTGGGAGCGAAAGACGCATTTTCGTCCCCACTTGCCCTCACATCGGCGCCGCTAGCGGCGTACGCGGAACAGCACGGTTACGCGCGCCGGCATAAAAAAACAGTGAAAGCCCGGCGATTGTCGAATTACCGCTGCGGCTTTCGTCATCGGCAGACTGAATAAATAGACGCCGAGAATTGTCGACTGATAAATAACGAATTTGCCGTTTTCACTTTGCGTTGACACCGCTTTCGCTTGCCGCTCAATCGAAAGCAAAAATAAATATAACCAACTGATAGATATAAGTATTTTTAAAATAACCGATTGCATTTCAGCGTTTCGTTTGCTGTAATTCGCCATAACTAACTGAAAGCGTTCCGGTCGGTATCGCCGCGGCTTATTAAGCCGTGGTCGGGCACGGCTACCGGTAAATCAGGAGTTTGCGTTAATGCCCAATACCGCAACACGCCGGGAATTAATTATCGACCCGCAGCAGTGCAGGATCGGTGCTTGCCTACAGGCGCTGCACCATTAGAGGGAGCGACGTGATTATCGCCGACCGTTAACCAAGGCTTTTAAGGAGTTGTCATCATGAACGCGTATTTCTCTTACGAGGCGGATTGGCTGAAGCAGCGCAACGCCTGGCACACCGCCGCAGAGATTTGGCAGCAGCCGGATCTGTGGGCCGCGCTGCACCGGCAATTGCAGGATCAACAGGTGCAGTGGCAGCCGTTCCTGGCGCCGCTGCTGGCCAATCCGCGCCTGCAAATCGTACTGTGCGGCGCCGGCAGCTCGGCGTTCGCCGGCCGCGCCCTGGCGCCCTGGCTGCGCGAACGAACCGGCCGCGACGTGGCGGCCTACGGCACCACCGATATCGTCGCCAATCCGCGGCAGTATCTCGACCCTGAGCGGCCGACGCTGCTGGTCTCCTTCGCCCGCTCGGGCAACAGCCCGGAGAGCGTGGCGACGGTGGAGCTGGCCGACCAGCTGCTGCCGGAAAGCTATCACCTGATGCTGGTCTGCAACCCGGACAGCCGGCTGGCGCAGTATGCGCATCAGCGTGGCAACGTCTGTTCGCTGGTGATGCCGCAAGGCTCCAACGATCAAAGCTTCGCCATGACCTCCAGCTTCAGCTGCATGATGCTGAGCGCCGCGCTGTTGCTCGGCCCGGCTTCGCTCGAGGCCGCCCAGGCGCCGCTCAACGCCATGGTGCAGCGCTGCCGCACACTGCGCGAAACGCTGCAGCCGCAGGTGAAGGCGCTGGCCGCCAGCGGTTTCCGCCGTTATATCACCCTCGGCGGTAGCTGCTTTACCGGCCTCGCCGAAGAGGCCTCGCTCAAGATGCTGGAGCTGACCGCCGGCCGTATCGTTACACGCTACGACTCGCCGCTCGGCCTGCGCCACGGCCCGAAATTCATGGTCGACGGCCAGACGTTGGTGGTGCTGATGTTCTCCCGCGACGACTATGCCCGCCAGTATGACCGCGATCTGTGGAACGAACTGCAGCGCGACAGGCTGGCGATGCAGTTGGTCGGGTTGACCGGCGAGCGCCAACCCCTGTCCGATGCCCTGCTGCCTATGCACGACGCGGCCGACGATATCTGGCTGCTGTTCCCGTATCTGCTGTTCACCCAGATGCTGGCCTTCGAGAGTTCGCTGGCGCTGGGGCTGACCCCGGACAATCCTTGCCCGACCGGCGAGGTCAACCGGGTGGTGAAAGGCGTGACGATTTACCGTTTTCCTTCCCCGGTGCTGTAAGGAGATCCTATGTATCTGATAGCCAACCGAGAAATGCTGCTCAAGGCGCAGCGTCAGGGTTACGCCGTCCCGGCGTTTAACGTCCACAATCTGGAAACCGTGCAGGTGGTGGCGGAAACCGCCGCCGAACTGCGCTCCCCGGTGATCATGGCCGGCACGCCCGGCACCTTCAGCTATGCCGGCACCGACTACCTGATCGGCATTTGCCAATCGGCCGCGCACCGCTACGATCTGCCGCTGGCGCTGCATCTGGATCATCACGAAGAGCTGGACGACATCGAGCACAAGGTGAAAAGCGGCATCCGCTCGGTGATGATCGACGGTTCGCATTTGCCGTTCGAGCAGAACATCGCCAAGGTGGCCGCCGCAGTGGCCCTATGCCATCGCTACGGCGCCAGCGTGGAGGCAGAGCTGGGGCGCCTGGGCGGGCAGGAAGACGATCTGATCGTCGATACGGCGGACAGCTTCTATACCGACCCGGCGGCGGCACGCGAGTTCGTCGCCGCCACCGGCATCGATTCGCTGGCGGTGGCGATCGGTTCCGCCCACGGCCTGTATCACGGCGAGCCGAAGCTGGACTTCGATCGTCTGGCGCTGATCCGCAAACAGGTGGACGTGCCCCTGGTGCTGCACGGCGCCTCCGGCATTCCGGAGGCGATGGTCAAACGCGCGATCTCGCTCGGCGTCTGCAAGGTCAACGTCGCCACCGAACTGAAAATCGCCTTCGCCGATGCGGTGAAAAGCTACTTTTCACAGCACCCGGATGCCAATGACCCGCGCAAATACATTGTCCCCGGCAAGCTGGCGATGAAAGAAGTGGTGGCGGAAAAGATCCGCATCTGCGGCAGCAGCGGTATGCTGTAACCCCCCGCTCGCCCCCGGTTCCTGCGGTTGCGGCACGGGGGCGAAAACATCCCGCCCTTTCCCGCTTTCCTGAGAGAACGATCACAGCCTTTTACCCTGCCCGCGCCGGAAACCATTAACCGGTCTTCACTATGATCCAAATCATGGTTTTACCCACCCTACCTCCTTACTATCAAATTCATTGAATTCAGGCAGTAGGATTTTTGCCCATTCGTTTTTATTTCGCCAGGCGAAATAGCTTATTTGATGAAAACAAGGGCGCTTGTTTTTAATTGGCAGTGTTTTTTATTCTGAGAGGAACAGCGTATGAACCATTACTTAGCCGTATTAAGCGCATTGGTCATTCTGCCCTTCGCTCTGCAAGCAAAACCGCTTTCCGGCAGCCAGGTCGCCTCCGGCGTCGTGCGCTTCACCGGCGCCATTACCACCCCGGCCTGCACCATCACACATCAGGATGAACAGCTTGTCTCCAACTGCTTCGGTAAAGTGACGGAATATCAGAACGGATATATTTCCTCTTCGTTAAAAGAGATGCCAAAAGAATTAGTCTCTGCCGTCACCAGCGAAATAGTGAATAACGATCCCCATTTAAAGCGCGTGACCATCAGCTATAAGTAACGCCAACGCGTTAATGCCTGGTGAAATAATAAACAGAACACAGCTTGCCTTGATTACTTATAAATTTATTTTATAAATTTATCGAACAATGACTCCACGGCTTACCCTGAGTCGGCTATTTGGGCAACCCTGCGGTTGCCCATCAGCATGTCCGAAATCCGCCATCGCTTCCCCCGCTTTCGTGCGATAATCGCCATACCAAACCGAGGAGTGATCCAGATGCAGACTTTTTTGATTGATCGTACCGCCACGCCGGTGGGAGAACTGGTGCTGATTGCCGATGAACAGGGGCGCCTGCGGGCGATTGACTGGACCGATCACGAAGCGCGCCTGATGAAGCTGCTGAATACCCACTACCGCGCCGATCGCTTCACCCTGCGCGAGCAGCGCGATCCCGGCGGCCTGACCGATGCGATGCAACGCTATTTCGCCGGTGAGCTGAGCATTATCGATCGGCTGCCGGTGATGACCGCCGGCACCGAGTTCCAACGCACCGTGTGGCAACAGCTGCGCCAAATCCCGTGCGGCGAGATCCTGACCTACGGCCAGCTGGCGCAACGCATCGGCCGTCCGACCGCCTCGCGCGCGGTCGGCATGGCCAACGGTTCGAATCCGATCAGCATCGTGGTGCCCTGCCACCGGGTGATCGGTTCGCAGGGCGCGCTGACCGGCTATGCCGGCGGCGTACAGCGCAAGCAGTGGCTGTTGCAGCATGAAGGCTACCTGCCGAAAAGTTTGCTGTAGCCGCGGCGATGAGCTCATCCAGCGCCATTGTTTGGCGCTGCTTAATAAAGCACGTTGCTCAACGCCGCGCTCGTCCCCGCTTTGGCACTATCAATAACTTGTGTGAATAAAACGCATAAGTCACAAATAATGCTCATAACTTCAGTCCCATACAGAATAATCGGCGGCATGTGTGCGCAAAATTCGCACACAATACCCCTATTCATGCTAATGCCACCCTTATCAGCTGCTGCAAAAGATGTTAAAATTGACTCATATCAATTATTGAATGAGCGTAATCTATGATCCCGGAAAAACGCGTGATTCGTCGTATCCAGTCTGGTGGTTGTGCGATCCATTGCCAGGACTGCAGCATCAGCCAGCTGTGCATTCCTTTCACCCTTAATGCCCACGAGCTGGACCAGCTCGACAACATTATCGAGAGGAAAAAGCCCATCCAGAAAGGCCAGACCCTGTTCAAGGCCGGCGACGAGTTGAAGTCGCTGTACGCGATCCGTTCCGGGACCATCAAAAGCTATACCATCACCGAGCAAGGCGACGAGCAGATCACCGGCTTCCACCTCGCGGGCGATCTGGTGGGCTTCGACGCCATCGGCGGTCTGAAGCACCCGAGTTTTGCCCAGGCGCTGGAAACCTCGATGGTGTGTGAGATCCCGTTCGAAACCCTCGACGATCTGTCCGGCAAAATGCCTAACCTGCGTCAGCAGATCATGCGGCTGATGAGCGGCGAGATCAAAGGCGACCAGGACATGATCCTGCTGCTGTCGAAGAAAAATGCCGAAGAGCGCCTGGCGGCGTTCGTTTACAACCTGTCACGCCGCTTCGCGGAGCGCGGCTTCTCACCGCGCGAGTTCCGTTTGACCATGACCCGCGGCGACATCGGCAACTACCTCGGCCTGACGGTGGAAACCATCAGCCGCCTGCTGGGCCGCTTCCAGAAAAGCGAAATCCTCAGCGTGAAAGGCAAATACATCACCATCGAAAACGCCGACGCCCTGTCGGTGCTGGCCGGTACGCCGCGCATCAACGTGTCCGTTAACGCCTGATTCTCCTGCCGGATCAACATTTCACTGAAATTGTTGATCCGGCGCCGCTTCTGTTGTTGTTCTGTTTTTCAATGTTGGGTTACTCTGTAAATTAACAGACTGTTGATTTCAGCTGTAAGGAGGCCCTATGGCGAAGTATCAGAATCTTCTGGTGGCTATTGACCCCAATCAGGACGACCAGCCGGCATTGCGCCGCGCCGTGTACCTGGTGAAACGGAACGGCGGGCGCATCAAAGCCTTCCTGCCCATTTATGACTTCTCTTACGAAATGACGACCCTGCTCTCCCCGGACGAAAGAACGGCGATGCGGCAAGGTGTGATCAGCCAACGCGCCGCCTGGATCAACGAGCAGTGCCGCTTTTACCTCAACGACGGCGTGCCGATCGAAATCAAAGTGGTCTGGCACAACCGCCCCTTCGAAGCCATCATTCAGGAAGTGCTTTCCGGCCAGCATGATCTGCTGCTGAAAATGGCGCACCAGCACGACCGGCTGGAGTCGGTGATCTTCACCCCCACCGACTGGCACCTGCTGCGCAAATGCCCTTGCCCGGTGTGGATGGTGAAAGACCAGCCCTGGCCGGAAGGCGGTAAAGCGCTGGTGGCGGTCAACCTGGCCAGCGAAGAACCCTATCACGATCCGCTCAATATCAAACTGGTGCAAGAAACCGTCGAACTGGCGCAGAACGTCAACCAGACCGAGGTTCACCTGGTCGGCGCCTATCCCGTTACTCCGATCAACATCGCCATCGAGCTGCCCGATTTCGATCCGAGCGTCTACAACGACGCCATCCGCGGCCAGCATCTGATCGCCATGAAGGCGCTGCGGCAGAAATTCTGCATTAAGGAAGAGTTCACCCACGTGGAAAAAGGCCTGCCGGAAGAGGTGATCCCCGATCTGGCCGAACACCTGCAGGCCGGCGTGGTGGTTCTGGGCACGCTGGGCCGCACCGGCATTTCGGCGGCCTTTATCGGCAACACCGCGGAACATGTGATCGACCATCTGAAATGCGATCTGCTGGTGATTAAGCCGGAGAACTTCAACTGCCCGATTGAGACGGATGAAGACGATGAGCACGACGACGAAGATTAACCCTCGCGCATAAAAAACGGGCCGCTTAGCGGCCCGTTTTTTTGGTTGCTCACTTACTTCTGCAATGCCCGCAGAATCGCTTCCACGCTGTCTTTGGCGTCGCCGAACAGCATCTGGGTGTTCTCTTTGAAGAACAGCGGGTTCTGCACGCCGGCGTAGCCGGTGTTCATCGAGCGTTTGAACGCGATCACGTTCTGCGCTTTCCACACTTCCAATACCGGCATGCCGGCGATCGGGCTGCGCGGATCCTCCAGCGCCGCCGGGTTCACCGTGTCGTTGGCGCCGATCACCAGCACGGTGTCGGTATCCGGGAAATCTTCGTTGATTTCATCCATCTCCAGCACCACGTCGTACGGCACCTTCGCCTCCGCCAGCAGCACGTTCATGTGGCCCGGCAAACGCCCCGCGACCGGGTGAATGCCGAAACGCACCTTCACGCCGCGCGCCCGCAGTTTCTCGGTGATTTCCGCCACCGGATATTGCGCCTGCGCCACCGCCATGCCGTAACCCGGGGTGATGATCACCGAGGTGGAGTTCTTCAGCTGCTCGGCCACCTCTTCCGCCGTGGTTTCACGGTATTCGCCCATCTCTTCGGCGTCGCCGGTGGACGAACCGTCACTGCCGAAGCCGCCGGCGATCACGCTGATAAACGAGCGGTTCATCGCCTTGCACATGATGTAAGACAGGATCGCACCCGAAGAACCCACCAGCGCGCCGGTGACGATCAGCAGATCGTTGCTCAGCATGAAGCCCGCCGCGGCGGCCGCCCACCCCGAGTAGGAGTTAAGCATCGATACCACCACCGGCATGTCGGCGCCGCCGATCGAGGCCACCAGATGCCAGCCGAACGCCAACGCGATCGCCGTCATCAGCAGCAGCGTAACCACCTGCCAGCCCACGCTGTCGGTACGCACGAACGCCACCAGCAGCAGGAACGAGATCACCAGCGCCGCCAGATTCAGCTTGTGGCGGTTCGGCAGCATCAGCGGCTTGGAAGAGATGATGCCACGCAGCTTGCCGAAGGCGACGATCGAACCGGTGAAGGTGACCGCGCCGATAAAGATGCCGAGGAACACTTCGGTCAGATGGATGTTCGCCATCACCGGCTCCATCGGCGCGCCGTGATCCAGGTAGCTGTTGAAGCCGACCAGCACCGCCGCCAGGCCAACGAAGCTGTGCAGCACCGCCACCAGTTCCGGCATTTCGGTCATCTCGACCTTCCTGGCCAGATAGACGCCGATCGAGCCGCCGATGATCATGGCGATGATGATCCAGCCGACGTTGCCGGAATCCGGCCCCAGAATGGTGGCGATCAGCGCGATCGCCATGCCGGCGACGCCGAACAGGTTGCCCTGCTTCGACGTTTCATGGCGCGACAGGCCCGCCAGGCTGAAAATAAACAAAATAGCGGCAACAATGTATGCAGCTGTAACCAATCCTCCAGACATTTGCTACCCCTTAGTTCTTGCGGAACATCTTCAGCATGCGCTGAGTGACGGTGAACCCACCGAAAATATTGATGCTGGCGATCAGCACGGCGATAAAGGAGAGGAAACTCACCCAGCCGCCATGGCCGATCTGCAACAGCGCGCCGACCACGATAATCCCTGAGATCGCGTTGGTGACCGACATCAACGGGGTATGCAGCGCATGGCTGACGTTCCAGACCACGTAGTAACCGACCACGCAGGCCAGCGCGAACACGGTAAAGTGCGACAGGAACTCTTTCGGCGCCGCGTCCGCCAACCAGCCGAACAGCAGGATCGCCAGAGCCATCAGGCCGTACTTCAGCCACGGCGAGGTCGGTTTGGCTTCGGGTTTGGCGGCCGGTGCGGCGGCGGGGGCCGCTTTCGGCTGGGCGGAGACCTGGATCGGCGGCGCCGGCCAGGTGATTTCACCGCTGCGCACCACGGTAACGCCGCGGATCACCGTATCGTCGAAATCGATGTCGATCTCGCCGTTTTTCTCTTTCGACAGCAGCTTCAGCAGGTTGACCAGGTTGGTGCCGTACAGCTGCGAAGATTGGGTCGGCAGGCGGCTCGGCAGATCGGTATAGCCGATGATTTTCACGCCGTTGTCGGTCACGGTAATGGTGTCGGCCACGGTCAGCTCGCAGTTGCCGCCGGTTTGCGCCGCCAGATCGACGATCACGCTGCCCGGCTTCATCGACGCCACCATCTCTTTGGTGATCAGTTTCGGCGCCGGTTTACCCGGGATCAGCGCGGTGGTGACGATGATATCGACCTCCGCCGCCTGCGCGGCGAACAGCGCCATCTCGGCCTTGATAAAGGCTTCGGACATTACTTTGGCGTAACCGTCGCCGCTGCCCGCTTCCTCTTCAAAATCCAGCTCGAGGAATTCCGCGCCCATGCTCTGCACCTGCTCTTTCACTTCCGGGCGGGTATCGAAGGCGCGCACGATGGCACCGAGGCTGCCCGCGGCGCCGATCGCCGCCAGGCCGGCCACGCCGGCGCCGATGATCATCACCTTGGCCGGCGGCACTTTGCCCGCGGCGGTGATCTGGCCGGTGAAGAAACGGCCGAACTCATGCGCCGCTTCGACGATCGCGCGGTAGCCGGCGATGTTGGCCATCGAGCTCAGCGCGTCCATCGACTGGGCGCGCGAGATGCGCGGCACCGAGTCCATCGCCAGCGCGGTGACATTGCGCGCCGCCAGCTTAGCCATCAATTCGGGGTTTTGCGCCGGCCAGATAAAGCTGACCAGCGTGCTGCCTTCGCGCATCAAGGCGATCTCGTCGTCTTGCGGCGCGTTGACTTTCAGAATCAGATCCGACTGCCACACTTCGCTTTCGTCGACCAGCGCCGCGCCGGCGGCTTCGTAGGCGACGTCCTCAAAACTGGCCAGTTTGCCCGCCCCGCGTTCAATCGCGACGGTAAAACCCAGCTTCAGCAGTTGTTCCACCGTTTTCGGCGTGGCTGCGACCCGGGCTTCATTGGCCAACCGCTCTCTTGGTACACCAATACGCATAATGTTCCCTTCTCACCTGTCTTGGATGATGTTTATTATTTTCCTGCCCATAGCACGGCGTCACCGGCGGGCGTGGCATTAACTTGCCCGCACTGATTTCAGACGCCAACTATAACCTACTGAAAATAAGGTCGATGATCCATAATTGCTTACGCATTCAGCTCTGTTTTTACATAAAAACGCCGCGCGTGATATGACAAATCGCAATTTACTGTGAAAAAATCCATACAGAACAGCGCATTCTGCGTGACAAGAGATTTACGCCCGGCGTAACGATTTATGGCCATGCGCGGCGTAAAAGCATAAAAGTTATCATTTTGTGAATAATTAACATTAATGACACCAAAGCCGTTATTATGGAAACTTATGAGGATGGCGCCATCCGTGCGCCCGGCGTCACCGTCGGCGATTTGTCGCACGGGATAACATAAAATGCTGAGACAGTTTTCAGAATTACATGTAATAATCGACGGCTGAATTACACTTAAACAGTTCAGTACGTTATAAACGTTAATGCGCTAGGCGAAAGGATTTTTTATGAAGCTGAAGACCACGATCATCGCGTCAGCCTTGTTATCACTCACCGCGCTGTCTGCTCATGCGGCGCAAGAGTTAACTCCTGAGAAAGCAGCGGCGCTGAAGCCGTTTGATCGCATCACGATTACCGGCCGCTTCAATGCCATCAATGAAGCCGTCGACGCCGTATCCCGCCGTGCAGACAAACTGGGTGCCGATTCCTTCTATATCCAGGACAGCAACAACAGCAACAACGGCGGCAACTGGCGCGTCACCGCAGACCTTTATCATAAAGATGCGCCAGAAGTGAGCAAAACACCAAAATACCGCGTATTTAACGGCGTGAACGAACTGCCTAAAGAGGAAGCCTATCTGCTGGAGCCTTACGATACCGTGAGCGTCAGCGGTTTCTACCGCAGCCAGCCGGACATCAACGACGCTATCTCCAAAGAAGCGAAGAAAAAAGGCGCCGCCTCGTTCTTCATCGTGCGCCAGGTTGACGCCAACTCCGGCGGCAACCAGTTCGTTACCGCCTACATCTATAAGGCCGATGCGCCAAAACGCCGCGTGCAGAGCCCGGATGCCATTCCGGCCGATTCTGACGCCGGCCGCGCCGCGCTGGCCGCCGGCGGCGCCGCTGCCGCGAAAGTCGAAATTCCTGGCGTCGCGTCTTCCGGTTCGCCAAGCCGCGAAGTGGGTCGTTTCTTTGAAACCCAGTCTTCTACCGGCCAACGCTATACCGTCACGCTGCCTAACGGCACCAAGATCCAGGAAGTGAACAACGTGACCGCCGCGCAGATGGTGCCGTTCGATTCCGTCACCTTCACCGGCCACTTCAACAGCATGACCGATGTCTCCACCGAAGTGGCGAAACGCGCGGCCGAGAAAGGCGCCAAGTACTACCACGTCACCCGCCAGTGGCAGAACAAGAGCGGCGGCAACCTGACCGTCAGCGCCGATCTGTTCAAATAAAACCCGCTTTTCGGTTTACCATCGGGCAGCCCTTGAGCTGCCCGTTTTTATTGCCGCTTTTTTCATCGTGCGTTGAATAGTTTTTTGTAAATTCCGCATATTCAATCATTGCATCTCTAATCATCCCTCCGTAAAATTTGCGCCAATTTTTAGGGCTATTGTCTATTCGCGCAGTGGTAGTTAATACATTGTTGCCACCAAGCAGTTCCCTTCCAGTTGTTTATTCTGCGTTCAGGATCCGTCATTGGAAAAAAAACTCGGTCTTACCGCGCTAACCGCTTTGGTGCTCAGCTCAATGCTGGGCGCCGGCGTGTTCAGTCTGCCGCAAAACATGGCGCAGGTCGCCAGCCCCGCCGCGCTGCTGCTGGGTTGGGGGATCACCGGCGTCGGCATTCTGTTTTTGGCCTTCGCCATGCTGTTGCTTACGCGTTTGCGTCCGGATCTGGACGGCGGCATTTTCACCTATGCCAAGGAAGGGTTCGGCGAGCTGGTGGGCTTCTGCTCCGCCTGGGGTTACTGGCTGTGCGCCGTGATCGCCAACGTCTCGTATCTGGTGATCGTGTTCGCGGCGCTGAGTATCTTCACCGATCGCGGCGGCAGCGTGATTCTCGGTGACGGCAATACCTGGCAGGCGCTGATCGCCGAATCCGCCCTGCTGTGGATCGTGCACGCGCTGGTGCTGCGCGGCGTGCAAACCGCCGCCAGCATCAATCTGGCGGCCACCCTCGCCAAGCTGTTGCCGCTGGGAATGTTCGCCGTTCTGGCGGCGATCGCCTTTAAAATGGACGTGTTCACGCTGGATTTCAAAGGCATCGCCCTCGGCAAGCCGGTGTGGGAACAGGTCAAGGACACCATGTTGATCACCCTGTGGGTGTTTATCGGCGTGGAAGGCGCGGTGGTAGTTTCCGCCCGCGCCCGCAATAAGAAAGACGTGGGCCGCGCCACTATGCTGGCGGTGCTGTCGGCGCTGGCGGTGTATCTGATGGTGACGCTGCTGTCGCTGGGCGTGGTGCCGCGCAGCGAACTGGCCGAAATGCGCAATCCGTCGATGGCGGTTCTGATGGTGGAACTGATCGGCCCGTGGGGTGACGTGCTCATCGCCGCCGGCCTGATCATTTCCGTGTGCGGCGCCTACCTGAGCTGGACCATCATGGCGGCGGAAGTGCCGCTGCTGGCCGCGCAGCACGGCGCGTTTCCGCGCGTGTTCGGCAAGCAGAACCGCCATCATGCCCCGTCCTCTTCGCTGTGGCTGACCAACATCGCGGTGCAGCTGGCGCTGGTGCTGATCTGGCTGACCGGCAGCAACTATAACTCGCTGCTGACCATCGCTTCGGAAATGATCCTGGTGCCTTACTTCCTGGTTGGCGCGTTTCTGTTCAAGGTGGCTTACCGCCGCCGCGACAAACGCCTGATCTTCGCCGCCACCGGCGCCTGCGTCTATGGCCTGTGGCTGCTGTACGCTTCCGGGCTGATGCACCTGCTGATGTCGGTGCTGCTGTATGCGCCTGGGCTGTTGGTGTTCATGTATGCCCGCCGCGGCCATCGGGACATCAATCTGCTCAACCGGCTGGAAAAGAGCAGCATTTTCTTGCTGCTGGCGGCCACGCTGCCTGCCGGTTGGATTATGCTGCACTAAAATCGCCTGTCGATGCGGCTGCCCGTCAGCCGCATTTCGTTTCCCCCTTCTTTCCTCGTTACCCCGCTACCCGTTGTTGATCCGTCAGTTGCTCCTCTTGCGATCTTAAATGCAATTAATTATCATTATCATCTGAGCATTAACGGCAAGACGCGAGCGCCCCTGCCGAGAGGCGTCAGGAGGCGGGTTTAGACCGGCTGAAAATGGAAGGCATTTCATGGCTGAAAAACTGCTGCACGCATTACCCTTGTTTACCGCCTGGGAAGCGCTGATCGCCGAGGGCAACACGGCATTCAATCAGCGGCGCGATCGCCTGGCGATGGCGCACTACCAGCAGGCGCTGGAGGCCGCTCAGGCGCTCGTCGCCGAGCGGCCCTGGCAAAACGCGGAATATACCGAACGGTTTGACGCACTGCATCTTTTCGAATCCACCCTGGCCGCGCTGATCGTCACGTTCAACAACATCACCCATCTGCGCCTGCGGCAAAAGCCGCTTCGCGGCGTAGAACCCCACGTGCATCAGGCCCGGCTCGCCATCGAGCAACTGATGGACGACACCTCGCTGTGCGAACAGATGCAGCAGATCGCCGAACGGCACCTGCTGCGGTTCCGAATTGAAACGCTGCAGGCGCTGCGCGAGCACCGGCTGCCGGGAACCAGCGTCTGCGCGCCCGCGGCGAACCATTCCGCCACCGTGCATTAACAACGCCACCACGACCTGAGGGGTAATCTGCCAATGAATGAATTGAATGATGAGATGAAAAAGATGCTGGCCAAACAGCTGCCTGTGCAGGCGACCAGCAGCCCGAGCGGCGTGCCCGATATCGGCCCCAAGCGCTCTTTGCGCCTGTATGACGACCGTACGCTGATTTACAACGAAAATACCGGCGGCCAGACGCTGCAAAATATCAGGGAAGGATCGAAAATGGCCGTCGTGGTTATCGATCGCGAGGCGCTGGACGGTTACCGCTTTGTCGGCACCCCGGAACTGTTCCTGGCGGGCAAGCCGTTTGACGATGCGCTGGCGTTTGCAGAAAAAAATGGAATAAAGCCGCCGAAATACGCAGTGCTGATTCATATAGACGGCATTTATACCCTACGCTCCGGCCCCAATGCCGGGACCCGGCTTTAAAGGCAGGCCGCTACGCGGCGCGGAATATCTCGTTCATGGTTAGGCTATCGCGGCAAGTCAATTGCCTAACCATCAACGAGTGGCCGGGTTGATTCCCGGTCAGCTTTTAGGGGGAATGGTGACGGTCATGCGCTCACCCACCAGGGCGATCGCGATGCCTTCCGCGCACTCTTTCTGAATGGCCGCCAGCTGCTGCGCCTCCAGCGCATAGGGCAGCTGAATATCAAATACCGTCAGGCCCTGCTGCTGCGCCAGGTCAATCAGGCGCACAATGTTGGTTTCATCGCTGACCTGGGTTGACACCACCTGCAGCGCCAGCTCTTTCAACTGCTCTTTGCGCGTTTGTGACGTGGTCACGCGCGATTTCAACACCATGCCGAAGATCGGCATCACACCATAAATAGCATCAACAAAGCGCCAGTGCTTCCTGCACGATGCGGACAGAAAATCCATATAGTCGAAACAGATTTTCTCACTGCGCGCGATGGATGCAAGGTGATTGTTGTTCATCCCCTCATTCCTCTCATGGCCAGTGTTAACCCGTGGTCTTTCAAGCCGCCGCCGGGCGACAACCTGAAATGCATTGGGGATCTTACATCCAGAAATGGATAATCATGCGAAGCTTTAACGACTTTCCGCCGTATGATGGCATAATTCCCCTATTGTTTGCCAGTCTGTCCAGGAGCTTTAATCAATGGAACACCCCAACTCTGCCCCGGTGCTGATTACCGGCGGCGCGCGGCGCATCGGGCTGGCGCTCGCCAGAGCGTTTCTCCAGCGCGGCGTTCCCGTCATCATCGCCTATCGCAGCGAATATCCGGCGATGGCCGAGTTGAAAGCCTTGGGCGCCTGCTGCATTCAGGGCGACTTTTCCACGCACGAAGGCATCTACCGTTTCGCCGACCAGGTGCGGCAGGTGGCGCCCAAATTGCGCGCGGTGATCCACAACGCCAGCGCCTGGCAGGCAGAGTCGCCGCAGGTGCCGCCGGAACAGGTGATGGCGACGATGCTGCAAATTCACGTCTATACGCCCTATTTGCTCAACCAACTGCTTGAAACCTGCCTGACCGGCCAGGGCCAGGCCGGCGCGGACATTATCCATCTCACCGACTACGTGGTGGAAAAAGGCAGCGACAAACACATCGCCTACGCCGCCAGCAAGGCCGCGCTGGACAATATGACCCGTTCGTTCGCCCGCAAGCTGGCGCCGGAGGTCAAGGTCAACGCCATTGCGCCGGCGCTGATCATCTTCAATCCTGGCGACGACGAGGCTTATCGCCAGCAGGCGCTGGCGAAATCGCTGATGAAGGTCGCGCCGGGCGAGAGCGAAGTGGTCAACCTGGTGAACTACCTGATGGAGAGCCGCTACGTCACCGGCCGCACCCACGGCGTCGACGGCGGCCGGCCGCTGCGCTGAGGCCAAGATCCGCATGGCGCATCGCCGCGGGCCGCGCTATGCTGAAATCCGCTTTTCTTATTAAAACACGGGCATATGCATAAAATTGTTTTTGTGGAAGACGATCCCGAAGTCGGCAAACTGATCGCCGCCTATCTGGGCAAACACGACATCGAGGTGCTGATCGAGCCGCGCGGCGACAGCGCGCAGGCGCGCATCGCGCACGAGCAACCCGATTTGGTGCTGCTGGACATCATGCTGCCCGGCAAAGACGGCATGACGCTGTGCCGCGATCTGCGCCCCACCTTCCCCGGCCCGATCGTGCTGCTCACCTCGCTCGACAGCGACATGAACCATATCCTGTCGCTGGAGATGGGCGCCAACGACTATATCCTGAAAACCACGCCGCCGGCGGTGCTGCTGGCACGCCTGCGTTTGCACCTGCGCCAACACGGCCAACAGCCGAAAGAAGAGTCGGTTCAGCCGCTCACCCAGCACAACGCGCTGCATTTCGGGCTATTGTGCATCGATCCGGTCAACCGGCAGGTCACGCTGGGCGAAGAAACTGTCACGCTGTCCACCTCGGATTTCGATCTGCTGTGGGAACTGGCGACCCACGCCGGGCAGATCATGGATCGCGAGGCGCTGCTGCAAAACCTGCGCGGCGTGAGCTACGACGGCATGGACCGCAGCATCGACGTGGCGATCTCCCGCCTGCGCCGCAAGCTGTACGACAACGCGCTGGAGCCGTTCCGCATCAAGACCGTGCGCAATAAAGGTTATCTGTTCGCCCCTAACGCCTGGGCATCGGTGCAACAATGAGAAAACTTTTCGTCCAGTTCTTCCTGTTGCTGTTCGTCTGTTTTCTAGTGATGGCGATGCTGGTCGGCCTGGTGTACAAGGTGACCGCCGAGCGCGCCGGCCGCCAGTCGATGGACGATCTGATGAAAAGTTCGCTGTACCTGATGCGCAGCGAGCTGCGCGAAATCCCGCTGAAGGACTGGAACAAGACCATCGCCACGCTGGATCTCAACCTGTCGTTCAAGCTGCATATCGAACCGCTCGGCAAACAGGAACTGAGCGAGGATCTGAAAAAGCGGCTGCGGCTGGGGGAAATCATCGCCCTCGACGATCAGTACACCTTTATGCAGCGCATTCCGCGCAGCCACTATGTGTTGGTGGTCGGCCCCATTCCTTATCTGTTCTACCTGCATCAGATGCGCCTGCTGGATCTGGTGTTGCTGGTGTTTATCGGCATGTCGCTGGCGCTGCCGGTGTTTCTGTGGATGCGGCCGCACTGGCAAGACCTGCTCAAGCTGGAAAACGCCGCCCAGCGGCTCGGCGCCGGGCATCTAGATGAACGCACCCACTTCGATCCTACCTCCAGCCTGAGCCGGCTCGGCGTGGCGTTCAACCAGATGGCCGACAACGTCAATACCCTGATCGCCAGCAAGAAACAGCTGATCGACGGCATCGCGCACGAGCTGCGCACGCCGCTGGTGCGCCTGCGCTACCGGCTTGAAATGAGCGATAACCTGTCCGACAGCGAGCAGCAGGCGCTGAACCGCGATATCGGCCAGTTGGAGTCGCTGATCGACGAGCTGCTGACCTATGCCCGTCTGGACCGTCCGCAGGTTGCGTTAAACATTGAACCCATCGATCTGCCAAAGTGGCTCGAGGACAAGGTCGATGATATCCGCCTGATCCATCAGGATCGCGACATCCAGCTCGATATCCCGCACGTCGGCGACTTCGGCGGCGTCGATCTGCGCCTGATGGAGCGCGTGCTCGACAACCTGGTCAACAACGCGCTGCGCTATTCCGAACAGCGGCTGCGCGTTGGCCTGTGGTTTGACGGCGACCTCGCCTGCTTGCAGGTCGAGGATGACGGGCCGGGTATCCCGCCGGAAGAGCGCGAACGGGTGTTTGAACCTTTCGTCCGTCTCGATCCCAGCCGCGATCGCGCTACCGGCGGCTGCGGGCTGGGGCTGGCCATCGTCCATTCCATCGCCGTCGCCCACCAAGGACAGGTGTTCGTCGAAGGCAGTTCGCTCGGCGGCGCCAGCTTCCGTTTCTGCTGGCCGGTGAAGCCGACATTCAGTTTAAAAGCCGATCTGGCGTAATGCCGCCAGACCTTCTCATTGGAGCCGAATAATAATGACATCTGCACATTCCAACACGTCTGCTTACGATCACCTGCGCGCCCTGTTCAGCCGGCTGTCGCGTTTCGGCCACCTGTCCGCCATCGCCGGTTGGGACATGCAAACCATGATGCCGCCGGGCGGCAGCAAGGCGCGCTCCGAAGCGCTGGCCGAGCTGAGCGTGCTGCAGCACCAGATTTTAACGGCACAAAGCACCGGCGCGCTGTTGGATCGCGCGCAGCAAGAGACGCTGGACGAACTCGACCGCGCCAACCTGCGCGAAATGCGCCGCCAATATGAAGACGCCGTGCTGCTGCCGGCCGCGCTGGTCGAAGCCAAATCGCTGGCCGGCGCGCGCTGCGAACACGCCTGGCGCGCCCAGCGCCCGGCCAACGACTGGGACGGCTTCGCCGAAAACCTGCGCGAAGTGGTCAAGCTCAGCCGGGAAGAAGCGCAGATCCGCGCACAGTCGGCCGGCACCAGCCGTTACGACGCCCTGCTAAACCTGTATGAACCGGGCATGCGCAGCAGCGATCTCGACCGCATCTTCGGCGATCTGAAAACCTGGCTGCCGGATCTGTTGCAGCGCGTGGTGGCCAAACAGGCTAACGAGCCCTGCCAGGCGCCGCAGGGTCCGTTCAATGTGGACACCCAGCGCCAGCTTAGCCTCAGCGTGATGAAGCTGCTCGGTTTCAACTTCGACAACGGCCGCGTCGACGTCAGCGCCCACCCGTTCTGCGGCGGCGTGCCGGAAGATGTGCGCATCACCACGCGTTACAACGAGAAAGAGTTTTTGACCGCGCTGCTCGGCATCGTGCACGAAACCGGCCACGCCCGCTACGAGCAGAACCTGCCGCGCGATCTGCTCGGCCAGCCGGTCGCCCTGGCTCGTTCCACCGCTATCCACGAATCGCAAAGCCTGCTGTTCGAAATGCAGCTGGCGCGCGGCGATGAATTCCTGAAGATCTTGCGTCCGTTGGTCACCGCGCAGTTTGGCGAACAGCCGGCGCTGGAAGAGGCCAACTTTATTCGCCTCAACCAGCGCGTTAAACCGGGCCTGATCCGCGTCGACGCCGACGAGGTGAGCTATCCTGCCCACGTCATCCTGCGCTACGAAATTGAAAAAGCGCTGATCGAAGGCGATATCGAGGTGGAAGACATTCCGGCGCTGTGGAATGAGAAGATGCAGGCTTATCTCGGCCTCGACACCATCGGCAACTACCGCAACGGCTGCATGCAGGATATTCACTGGACCGACGGCGCCTTCGGCTACTTCCCGACGTACACCCTCGGCGCGATGTACGCCGCGCAGCTGTTCCACAGCGTGCGTCAGGCCCTGCCTTCGCTGAGCGAAGATATCGCCGCCGGCAACCTGCAGCCGCTGTTCCACTGGTTGCAGCACAATATTTGGCGCCACGGCAGCCGTTTCCCGACCGAAACGCTGATCGCCAACGCGACCGGCGAAGCGCTCAACCCGCGCTACTTCCGTCAGCATTTGGAAACCCGCTACCTGTAATCTCTCCTGGCGCGGCCCCGGCCGCGCCCTTTTCCCGCCTGCATGACCGGATAATGTTTCATAGCGCGCATTCCTTGCCGACAACGCCTTGGCTACAGAGTGGCGGCTGGCTACTCACCATAAGTATGTTGTAACTAAAATAGCAAAAAACGCCGGGCTTTCCGGCCTCTCATCCCAGCGCATGACGGGCGATCATCGCCGCCAGCTGCGGCCTCAATGGCGCGGGCAGGTCATGCCCCATGCCCGGCATGATATGCAATTTGGCGTTGGCGACCGCACGGGCGATCGCAACCCCACCCGCCTTGCGCACCAGCCGGTCGCGATCGCCGTGAATAACCAGCGTCGGCGCGGCTATGCGCCGGCTATAACGACGCAGATCGCCGCTGCCGAGCAACGCGGAAAGTTGCCGCTGCATGCCTTCCGGATCCACGCCCCGCTTCAGCAACCGCGTCACCAGCGTATCCAGCTCCGCCTCCTCCGGCGGATAAAATCGGGTGCCGAGCGCGCGCAGGAAGGTTTTCATCCCCTCGTGGCGCTGCTGCAGCGTCAAATCGGCCGCAGGCCGGCGCACCAACAGCCATAGCAGCGAAGGGGCCGGCGGCGGTAACAGCGGTTGATTGGTGCTGGAGAACAAGATGCATAACGAGGCGACGCGCTGCGGGTATTCGGCGGCCAGCACCTGGGCGATCATCCCCCCCATCGAAGCGCCCAGTACGTGAGCCTGCGGAATGCGTAAATGATCGAGCAGATGCGCCGCGTCCGCCGCCATGTCCGCCAGGGTATAAGGCACCGGCGTTTGCCAACCGAGCTGGGCGCGCAACATCAGCAGCCACAACGGCTGCGTACGTTGTGCCTGCGTTTTGCCGGAAAGGCCGACGTCTCGGTTGTCATAGCGGATCACCCGAAATCCCTTGGCCACCAGGGCGCGGCAGAAGTCGTCAGGCCACAGCAAAAGCTGTGCGCCGATACCCATGATGAGCAGCAGCGGCGGGTGCGCCTCATCGCCCCAGTCCTCATAGGCCAGCGGCACCTCGCCCTGTTCGGTCACGCCACAACGAATTGATATCTCGTTCATGTTAAATCCTTTTTACCGTGCCTGGCGGTCATTATAACAGCAATCCCACTCCCCACCGCCGCCCTGTACATTAGGTTACATGCCGAAACCAATCACTCACGGAAAGGCGGACGCCGTTTGCCTACTATCATTTCAACGGCCCCGCAGTGGGGTTGATACCCAAAAGCCATATTGAGGATTCTGCGATGAAAAAAGTATTAGCTCTGGTTGTTGCCGCTGCAATGGGTCTGTCTTCCGTAGCTTTCGCTGCCGAGGCTGCCACCACCGCACCTGCGGCTAGCGCAACCACCGCCACCGCTGCGCCGGCTAAAGCCCAGGTGAAACACCACGGCAAGAAAGCCCCGGTTCAGAAAGCTCAGGCGGCCAAAAAGCATCACAAAAAAGCCGGTGCGAAAGCCCCGGCCCAAAAAGCCCAGGCGGCTAAAAAACACCACAAGAAAGCCAGCCACAAAAAGGCGTAACAACGTGAGGATCCCCTCACCGTTTCAGGCTTGACGTGTACAACACCCGGTTCGCCGGGTGTTTTTTCATCGGGGGTTCGCATTGATGCTGCGCCGCTACCTGTTCGAGATCGTTCTGACCGCCCTGATCCTTTGCGGACTGATCGCCGTCTTTTTTTACCTGTAGCCTGCCGCATCGCCGGCGGGAAATTATTGAAAAATCAATTATTGCCCATCCACACGGATGCTAAATCAGTCTATAGTTAGCATTCAGTGTGTTTATGGATGATCCGTATTTGTCAGGCAAGAGATCTATGCGCAAATCCGTTTTACTGTTGCTGTGCTCACTCCCGCTCATCGCTGCTCAGGCGGCACGTGCCGACGGCCCGTCCAAGGCCGAGCAAACGCGTCTGTTTTTCGGCAAAGATGAACGCATCAAGGTCACGGATACCACCGCCCAGCCCTGGCAGGCCATCGGCCAGGTCGAAACCGCCAGCGGCAATCTGTGTACCGCCACGCTGATCTCCCCACACCTGGCGTTGACCGCCGGCCACTGTGTGCTGGCGCCGCCGGGGCAACTGGATAAAGCCATCGCCCTGCGCTTCGTGGCGGGTGATAAATCCTGGCGGTATCAAACCGACAATATCGAAACTCTGGTCGACAGCAAGCTGGGCAAAAAGCTGAAGCCGGACGGCGATGGCTGGATCGTGCCGCCCGCCGCCGCCGCTTATGACTTTGCGCTGATCCGTCTGAAAGACAAAAAGCCGCTGCCGATCGCACCGTTGCCGCTGTGGCAAGGCGACAGCAAAGCGCTGACCCAGGCCCTGAAACAGGCCAAGCGGTTGATTACTCAGGCGGGTTACCCGGAGGATCATCTGGATGACCTCTACAGCCACCAAAACTGCAAGGTCACCGGCTGGGCCCAGCAAGGCGTACTGTCGCACCAGTGTGATACCCTGCCCGGCGACAGCGGCTCACCGCTGCTGTTGAAAACCGCCGACGGCTGGCAGTTGATCGCCATCCAAAGCTCGGCGCCGGCGGCGAAAGATCGCTACCGCGCCGATAACCGCGCCCTGGCGGTGCCCGGCATCCGCGAAGCGCTAGACGCCCTAGCGGCGGGCAAATAGCTCTCGTAACGGCGCATCAAGCGCCGTTGCTGTTTCTCTGTTCTCTGAATTTCAACTTGCGCTGCGCCGGCCGTTTGCCGGCCGGCGCGCCCGAACTTAGCCCGAAAGCTGCTCGATAGTTTGCATAATGCGCTTGTCGGAGATCGGGTACGGCGTGCCCAGCTGCTGCGCGAACAGGCTGACGCGCAGCTCTTCGATCATCCAGCGCACCGCTTTCACCTCTTCCTCCTGCTGCCGCTTTGGCGGCAGCTTGTTCAGCCACTGCTGCCACGCCTGCTGCACCTGCTCAACCCGCAGCATCTGCGCGCGATCGCGATGCGGATCGATGGCCAGTTTTTCCAATCGGCGTTCGATCGCCTGCAGGTAGCGCAGCGTGTCCGGCAGGCGTTTCCAGCCGTTGCCGGTGACGAAACCGCGGTAAACCAGGCCGCCAAGCTGGGTTTTGATGTCCGACAACGCCAGCGCCAAGGACATGTCCACCCGGCCTTTCAGCCGTTTGTTGATGTTGAAGACCGCCGTCAGGATCTGCTCAACCTGCCTGGCCACCTCGACGACCGTGTCGTTCAGCTCGGCGCGGATCTGCTCCTGCAGGCGCGCAAAGCCTTCCTCTTGCCAGACCGGGCCGCCGTGTTCGGCGATCAGCTTGTCGATACCGCACGAAATGCAATCGTCAATCAGCTCAAGCACCTTGCCGTACGGGTTGAAGTAGAGCCCCAGCTTGGCCTTGTTCGGCAGCTTTTCATGCAGGTATTTGATCGGCGAAGGAATATTCAGCAACAGCAGGCGGCGCGTGCCCTGCCACATCGCCTGTTGCTGCTCGCTTTCGCTGTCGAACAGGCGGATCGCCACGCTGTCCTTTTCATCCACCAACGCCGGGTAAGCCTTCATCGAATAGCCGCCGCGCTTCTGCTCGTAAAACGCCGGCAGTTGGCCAAAGCTCCAGACATGCAGATTGCTCTGCTCAAGCCCATCGTCGGCCACCGCCGACAGCGTCTCCTGCACCTTCTCTTTCAGCTGCAGGCGCAACGCGGCCAGGTCTTTGCCTTCGCGCAGCGTCTGATTTTTCTCGCCCACCACGCGGAAGGTCATCTTCAGGTGATCGGGTACCTGATCCCACTGCCAGTCATCACGTGACACGGTCACGCCAGTCATGCGCCGCAGCTCGCGCTCCAGCGCGTCCAGCAGCGGCAATTCCAGCGCAGTGACGCGGCCAAGGAACGCCTCGGCGTAGTTCGGCGCCGGCACGAAGTTGCGGCGCACCGGTTTCGGCAACGATTTGATCAGCGCAATCACCAGCTCGCGGCGGATGCCGGGGATCTGCCATTCGAAGCCCTGCTCCTCCACCTGGTTGAGGATCGGCAGCGGAATGTGCACCGTCACGCCGTCGGCGTCGGTGCCCGGTTCAAACTGGTAGCTCAGCCGCAGCTTGAGGTTGCCCTGATGCCAAAAGTTCGGGTAATCGAGCGCGCTGATCTTATTGGCGCCGTCCTTGATCAGCATCTCTTTTTCGAAGTTCAGCAGATCCGGCTGCTGTTTGGCCGCGCTCTTCCACCAACTGTCGAAATGACGGCCGGAAACCACGTCGTTGGGGAGACGGCGATCGTAGAAGCCGAACAGCGTTTCGTCATCCACCAGGATGTCGCGGCGGCGTGATTTATGCTCCAGCTCCTCCACTTCGGCGCGCAGCTTTTGGTTGTCGCGGAAGAAGGCGTGGCGCGTCTGCCAGTCGCCCTCCACCAGCGCATGGCGAATAAACAGCTCACGGCACAGCAGCGGATCAATGGAGCCGTAATTGACCTGGCGCGCCGCGACGATCGGCAGGCCGAACAGCGTGACCTTTTCGCTGGCCATCACCGCCCCCTGCGACTTCGACCAGTGCGGTTCGCTGTAGCTGTGTTTCACCAGGTGCTGAGCCAGCGGTTCGATCCATTCCGGTTCGATGCGCGCAGCGATACGCCCCCACAGGCGGCTGGTTTCCACCAGTTCGGCCACCATGGTCCACTTCGGCGGCTTCTTGAACAGGCCGGAGCCGGGGAAGATGGAGAAGCGGGCGTTGCGTGCGCCGGTGTATTCCTGCTTGTCCGCATCCTTCTGACCAATGTGCGACAGCAGGCCGGTCAGCAGCGCGGTGTGCACGCTGCGGTAGTCGGAAGGCGTGCTGTTGATCGGCAGCCCCAGCTCTTTCACCACCTGGCGCAGCTGGGTGTAGATATCCTGCCACTCGCGCACCCGCAGGTAGTTGAGGAAATCGTTGCGGCATAGCCGGCGGAACTGGCTGGAGGAGTTCGCTTTTTGCTGCTCCTGCAGATAATCCCACAGGTTGACGAACGCCAGGAAGTCCGAGTCCTTGTCGGCGAAGCGGCGGTGTTTTTCATCCGAGGCCTGCTGCTTGTCCATCGGGCGCTCACGCGGATCCTGAATCGACAGCGCGGCGGTGATGATCATCACCTCGCGCACGCTGCCGCTCTTCTGCGCTTCCAGCACCATGCGCGCCAGACGCGGGTCGATCGGCAACTGCGCCAGCTGGCGGCCCTGCGGCGTCAGCTGATAGTGGCCGTTGTCGGCGGTGGCGATCGCCCCCAGCTCTTCCAGCAGGCGCACGCCATCCTGAATGTTGCGCTTGTCCGGCGCCTCGACGAACGGAAACGCGGCAATGTCGCCCAGCCCCAGCGAGGTCATCTGCAGAATGACCGAAGCCAGGTTGGTGCGCAGAATTTCCGGATCGGTAAACGCCGGCCGCGACAGGAAATCCTGCTCGGAGTACAGGCGGATGCACACCCCTTCCGATACGCGGCCGCAGCGCCCTTTACGCTGGTTGGCAGAAGCCTGCGACACCGGTTCGATCGGCAGGCGCTGCACCTTGGTGCGGAAGCTGTAGCGGCTGATGCGCGCGGTGCCCGGATCGATGACGTACTTGATGCCCGGCACCGTCAGCGAGGTTTCCGCCACGTTGGTGGCCAGCACGATGCGGCGGCCGTGGTGCGACTGGAACACCCGGTTCTGCTCGCTGTTCGACAGGCGTGCATACAGCGGCAGCACCTCGGTGTGCGGCAGATTGAGGCGGTTCAGGGCGTCGGCGGTATCGCGGATCTCGCGCTCGCCGCTCATGAAGATCAGAATGTCGCCCGGCCCTTCGCGGCCAAGCTCGTCCACCGCATCGAAAATCGCCTGCAGCTGGTCGCGATCGGTATCGTCGCCGTCGTCGACCACCGGGCGGTAGCGCACCTCCACCGGGTAGGTGCGGCCGGAAACCTCGATGATTGGCGCATTGTTGAAATGGCGCGAGAAGCGCTGCGGATCGATGGTCGCCGAGGTGATGATCACCTTGAGATCCGGGCGCTTCGGCAGCAGTTCGCGCAGGTAGCCGAGAATAAAGTCGATGTTGAGGCTGCGCTCGTGCGCTTCATCGATGATCAGCGTGTCGTACTGCATCAGCAGGCGGTCCTGCTGAATTTCCGCCAGCAAGATACCGTCGGTCATCAGCTTGACCAGGGTATTTTCTCCTACCTGATCGTTGAAGCGCACCTTGTAGCCGACGCTGCCGCCGAGCGGGGTTTCCAGCTCGTCGGCGATGCGGTTGGCGACGGTGCGCGCCGCCAGGCGGCGCGGCTGGGTATGGCCGATCAGCCCTTTCACCCCGCGCCCCAGTTCCAGGCAGATCTTCGGCAGCTGGGTGGTTTTCCCCGAGCCGGTCTCCCCGGCGACAATCACCACCTGGTGATCGCGGACGGCGTTTAATATGTCCTGCTTTTTTTGGCTGACCGGCAGGCTTTCCGGATAGGTAATGCGCGGGCAAGACGCGGCGCGCGCCTGCACTTTTTGACGCGCCGCCGCGATGTCGCTTTCTACTTCGGCGGCCACCGCCAACTGGGCATCGGGATTTTTGATTTTTCGTGCGCCCTGCAGGCGACGACGCAGACGTTGTTGATCGCGGAGCATCAGCTCACCCAGTTGGGCCGGCAGTGCCTCGAGCGGAGATTTCACGTTCGGTGTTCCTTGTTTCTTCGCCGCCAAGGCCAGGCTTGGCAACGGTTTGATGTTTTTTTAGCGATTTTTTTGCTTTAGCCGCACAGCCTATCACAAACGGCTTTCTCCCCCTACTTTCGCGAGTAAAGCCTCGCCATGTCATTCAATAAAATCGAACGAAGATCTCGAAATATTGCGCTATCACTGTTGGAGGAATGTGAATAGCATGTACTCCATGCAAGGGACGCTGAGTCCTGATGTCACTGTCACAACGTAAGGAATTATCGATGAGCAACGTATTGGTTCTGAAATCAAGCATCCTGGCGACCTACTCTCAGTCTAACCAACTGGCCGATTTCTTCGTAGAGCAATGGAGCAACGCCCACAGCGGCGACACCATCACCGTGCGCGATCTGGCCGCACAGCCCATCCCGGTGCTGGACGGTGAACTGGTCGGCGCGCTGCGTCCTTCCGATGCTCCGTTGACCCCGCGTCAACAAGAAGCGCTGGCCCTGTCGGACGAGCTGATCGCCGAGCTGCAGGCCAATGACGTCATCGTGATTGCCGCGCCGATGTACAACTTCAACATCCCGACCCAGCTGAAAAACTATTTCGACCTGGTTGCCCGCGCCGGCGTGACCTTCCGTTACACCGAAAACGGTCCGGAAGGCCTGGTGAAAAACAAACGCGCGGTGATCCTGACCAGCCGCGGCGGCATTCATAAAGGCACCCCAACCGACCTGGTGGAACCTTACCTGCGTCTGTTCCTGGGCTTCATCGGCATTACCGACGTGGAGTTCGTCTTCGCGGAAGGCATCGCCTACGGCCCGGAAGTGGCGACCAAAGCACAGGAAGACGCCAAGGCGGCCCTGTCTCAGGTGGTGTCTGCCTAAGATCCTGCGCAGGGGCGCCGCGCCCCTGCCGGACAAGAAGCAAGTCCTGTCAAACCTGCACTACCCTCATAATAATCATCTATCCGTATCTCTTGGCGCGCCAGACGGCGCGCTTTTTTTATTTCTTCAGCCACTGGCCGTTGATGCCGCGCACATACTCGCCGCTCTGCGCCCGCGTCACCAGCTTCTGCCCGGCCATGCGCGCCACTTCGTCGACGGCGATATGGTTGCCGTCCGCCACTTCCTGATACTTCTCGGCGCGGCCGGCGTTGATGCGCTTCACCAGCGCCAGCGTTTCCGCGTCCTGCTTCACCGGGGCGATATAGCCGCTCAGGGTTTCGCCCACCCGCCCTTGCTGCTTCGCCTCATCCAGCGTCAACGCCATCGCCACGCCGCTGAAAAACCAGGCGGCGCCGGCCAGCCACAAATAACGTTTTTTCATGTCGGCTCCTAGAACAGACCGCTTTGGGTTTTCAGCAGGTTTTCGACGTCCTTATCCACCTTGATATGAATTTCATGCTCGATCTTGACGTTCATATTGATGGTGATCGGATCCTTCGGCGTCGCCACCTCGATGCGCGGCACGCAGCCGCTCAGCAGCGAAACGCACAGCACCGCTGCCAGCGTCGACACACTCATGATTTTCATTGTTGCTCCCCAGGTTGTGAGAGGGCCTGCTCCAGCCACTCCTGTAAATTGTCGCCGAAGCGCAAACTGCGCCACAGCTGAAACACGTTTTCCTGATGCCGATAGTTCAGGATCACCTCGCGCTTGGCGTTCTTCTGCGGGTTGATGCCGTCGATACGCGCGCTCAGCGTCAGTTCGCCCAGGTTGTCGAGATCGACCCGGGCGTGCGAACGGTTGATTTCCATGTAGCGCAGCCAGTCGATCGCCGCGCCGGTCGCCAGGTTGTTGCTGCCGATGGCGTCGGCCATGTCTTTGTCCAGCCGCAGCGTCAGGGTGCCGGCGTTGGCGATCCAGCCGTTTTGCACCAGCCATTTCGGGTGGTTCAGGAACAGCGGCAGCTCACCGTCGACGCGGCCGGACATGGCGAACTGCTTCGGCTTCAGGGCGGTAAACAGCGCGCTGAGATCGACCTTGTCCAGCTTCAGCACCGCGGCGTCATGCTGCGGCAACCGCAGCGCCGACAGGCTGATATGCCCGTTGAGCATGTCCACGCCGACGTTGCTCAACGTCAGCGGCTGCCCTTCGCTATAAGGATAGGTGCCCTGCAGATCGGCGGAAATGTTCTGCATCTCGAACAGGTTGCTGAAAGACTTGATGCGCAGCGACACCGGCTGTTTGGCCCCCAGCAGCCACTGATGCTGCTTGAACCGGTACGATAGGATAAAGTCCAGGCCGCTCATTTCGCCGTCTTTCAGCCACATGCCGCCGTTTTTCACCACCCAGTGGCCGCCGGCCTCGAAGCCCTGCTCGCGGGCGGCGGAAAACGCCGACTGCGCATAAAACTCGCCGTCGCGCAGCGTGAGATTGAGATCCGGCGCGAGCAGCGGCTGGAAGACCTTCAGCGACTGTTTCGGCCACCAGGCTTCACCGCGCAGGCGTTCGCCGTCCCAACGGCCGCGCAGCGCGATCGGCCCGATCTGCTGCGCCTGCAGTTTGCCCTGCAGCTGGAAACTGTCCGGCGAAAGGCCGTTCACCTGCAACGCCAGCACCGGCGCCGGCAGATGGCCGCCGTCGCTGAAGCTGACCTTATCCGCCGCCAGTTGCAGCTCGCCGTTGAACTGCGGGCTTTGTTCATCACGCCGCCAGCGCAGCGGCCGGTTGAGGCTCAGGCGCGGCGCGGCGACCGTCACCAAACCATACTTCAATTTATCGAAACCGGTGGAGAGCTTGTCGAGCACCAGCTCGCTGTCCTGCCAGCGCCCGCTGCCGGCGACGTCCCAGGCGGCCTGCAGCGGCGGCAACCGGCCGTTGCCCCAGTAACGCCACTGCCAGTCGCCCTTGTCCGGCCAGAAATCCTGCGCCTGGCCGTCCAGGTGCAGCTTGAAGCGCCCCCAATAGCTGTCGCTGGCGTTCAGAATCGCCTGCAGGCGGCCGGTGATACCGGCGGCGGTCACCTTCACGCCCGCCAGCGGCAAACGCGCCTCTTCCAGCGTCATTTCCGGCGTCACCTTGCCCCACAGGCGCAACAGCGCCCCTGGCTGCAGCACCAGCGTCGGGTTGAGAATGCTGCCGCCGATCACGCCCGGAATCGACGCGGTGGCGGAGAAGTCGGCCAGATTGGCCTGACCGGTCAATTGGAAGCGCAGATCGCTGTCGGTCAACCCTACCTTGCCCGGCCCGAGGGTGAGCACCGCATTGCCCTTGCCGTTGTGGCCGGCGGTGATCACGTTCAGCCGCGCGCTGATCTCCGTTTCATCCCACCCTTTGCTCCAGTCGTGCAGCGCAACGCTCAGGCCGCCGTTCAACGGCTGCCCGCTGTACGGCCAACGCCACTCGCCCTGCCTGATGCTGACCCGCTGCGGCGCGACTTCCCACGGCAGCACCGCCAGCGGCCGATCGTCGCCTTTTTCGCTTACCGTCAACACGCCCTGCCGCTGTTGCCAGCGCATGTCCAGCAATACCGGTTTTTCCAGATAGGCGGTCTGCATTTCCCCCTGCAGCGCGCCCTGCGTCGGCAGGCTGGCCAGATCCAGCGGAATGGTTATCTTGCCGGCGAGACGCAGCGGTTGCGCGCTGTTGGGCGGGACGACGGTCAGGCTCTGCAACGTCAGCTGCTGTTTTTCATCCAGCTGCGCCTCGGCGCTGAGATTCGGCCCCTGATAATGCAGGCGTTGCCCGTCAGGGCCGGAGGAAAGCTGCAGCTTGCCGGCATAACGCTGCCAGGGAACCAGCGTCAGGTCATTAATGGTGAGGTCCAGCGGCGGCAGCTGTTGCTGCAGCTGATCGAGCGCCAGCGGCGCGCTGTTGGCATCGCCGCCCGGCAGTTTTGACAAACAGGCGCTATCGACGCTGACCTTATCGCTCGACAGCTGCCAGCGGCCCTGGCGATAAGCCAACCGCGTCGGCCCGACGTTGGCCAGCAGGCAATCTTGCGCGGTGAAACGCGCCCCCGCCAGCGCCAGGCCGCCCTGGCGCCAGTGCAATTTGCCCTGCAACTCCAGGCGGCTTCCCGCCGGCAACCAATGCGATAACACGCCCGGCAGCCAGCGCGGCAAAGTTTGCCACAACGCCAGCACCAGAATTGCGCAGCCCGCCACCGTCCCTATGAATACTTTTAATCGCCTGGTCATTAAATGATTGCTTCGTTCCTGAGTTAGGCATTGGTTAAGTCTATGCCTGAATTGACAATAATGATGGCATGAATTTGACATAGGGTGAAGCTGAGCGGGGTCGCAGCGGCGATTTGCACCTTTTTGGCGCAAACGTGTGCGGAGTTGTAGATTTTCGTTACATATGCATCACATAAACAGGACAGTTTTCAGACTTTTGTTATTGTCGTTGCCATTGATGATTAATAGTCTTGCAACCATTCTAATAAAAGTTCAGCTGCTAGCTAACTGTGTACTAGAGAAGCCATTCCCCACACCCCCGTGGGGATTTTTTTGCCTTAATGCCGAATCACGGCGTCAATAAAATCGTGCAATATGCGGCTGTCGCTCGCTTTACGCCAGATAGCATAAATATCGCTGCGCATTTCATTCCCGCATTCTATGTATGCAACCTTTCGCTGCCGCGCCAGGCTTTCGGGCACAAACGCATAGCCTAATCCCGCTGTTACGCAGGCAAATATCACGTCGTAGCATTCCACCTCCAGCAGCGCGGCGGGGATGACTTGCTGCTTCTGCAGCCAGGCGTCCACCAGATGGCGATAGTGGCATTGCCGCGAATAAACATAGAGATCGCTTTTTGCCAACAACGCCGGCCGACATGCCCCGCCAATGAAGACCAAACGCTCCTGGAAAGCACGCCGGCTCTGCATCTGCGGATGTTCGATCGGCCCATCTGAAAACACCACGTCCAGCGCCCCTTTTTGCAGCTGAAACTCCAGATCCAGCGAATAACCCTGCACCACACTCAGCTGAACGCGGCGATTCTGCGCACGGTAATGGGCCAACTTTTGCGGCAAATGATGACTCAACGCGATATCCAGCGCGCCAAGCCTCAGTTCGCCCTGCACCGGATCCTGTTCAAACTGCGCTCGCGCCCGCTCCTCGACCGCCAAAAAACGCTTGGCTTTATGGTAAAGCGCCCGGCCTTCCGGCGTGAGCGACAGCCGATTGCGCTCACGCTCGAACAGCGTGACGCCGCACGCCATTTCCAGCTCTTTTAATTTCTTGGTCACGTTAGAGGGCACGCAAAACAGCCGCTCCGCCGCGGCCGTGAGACTCTCCGACTCCACCACCATGCAAAAGGTGGCTAACTGGGCACGTTTAAACATCTTAAGCCTTCACCAAAAGTGAACGATTCACGAACTTTATTTCACTTTTAGTCAGCCATCAAGTCCGTAAAATCCTCGCTGTCAGCACAATGCTGCCCCTGGAGATATCCAGTTTCATTACCGACCGAGGAAATCAATCATGATTACGCTCAACGTCTTTTTTCAGGTCAATCCGGCCAAGCGGCAAGCGTTTCTGCGCCTGCTCAACACCATGGTGCAGGAATCCAATAAAGAAACCGGCTGCTCTTTTTACCAGCTTTGGCAATGCCAGAGCGATGAGAACAGCTACGCGCTGATCGAAAACTGGGACGATAAGGCGGCGCTTTCAGCACACCAGAAAACGCCTCATTGGATCGCCTTTAACGATGTCGTTAACAGTTATTTGACCCATGATTACGATGAGCATCATTACACGGAAATCGCTCGTTAAAACCGCGTGAACCGGCCCAATGCGGGCCGGTTTCACTCCCCTGTCTGATAGAACAAGCCCCGCGCGGGACAAACTGCTAACCAATTGTCGAATTTACTAAAATCTGTTAAATTGATCACAAAATCACGGTGGAGAAACCACGATGAAATTGGCGATATACAGTACCAAACAGTATGACCGTAAATATCTCGAACTGGTGAATCAGCAGTTTGGCTATGAGCTGGAATTCTTCGACTTTTTACTCAGCAAAAAAACCGCCAAAACGGCCGCCGGTTGCAAGGCGGTGTGTATCTTCGTCAACGACGACGGCAGCCGTGAAGTGCTCGAAGAACTGGCGGCGCTGGGCGTCGAAATTCTCGCCCTGCGCTGCGCCGGTTTCAATAATGTCGATCTGGACGCCGCCAAAGAACTGGGCATCAAGGTGGTGCGCGTGCCGGCCTACTCACCGGAAGCCGTGGCGGAACACGCGGTAGGCATGATGATGTGCCTGAACCGCCGTATTCATCGCGCCTATCAACGCACCCGCGACGCCAATTTCTCGCTGGAAGGGCTGATCGGCTTTAACATGCACAACCGCACTGCCGGCGTGATCGGCACCGGTAAAATCGGCGTGGCGACGATGCGCATTCTGAAAGGCTTCGGCATGAAGCTGCTGGCTTACGACCCGTTCCCGAGCGAACAGGCGCTGGAACTGGGCGCGGAGTATGTCGACCTGAAAACGCTGTACGCGCAGTCCGACGTGATCACCCTGCACTGCCCGCTGACGCCGGAAAACCACCATCTGCTGAATGCCGACGCCTTTGCGATGATGAAAAACGGCGTGATGGTGATCAACACCAGCCGCGGCGCGCTGATCGACTCCACCGCCGCCATCGACGCGCTGAAGCAGCAGAAAATCGGCGCGCTGGGAATGGACGTTTACGAGAACGAACGCGATCTGTTCTTTGAAGACAAGTCTAACGACGTGATTCAGGACGACGTGTTCCGCCGCCTCTCGGCCTGCCACAACGTGCTGTTTACCGGCCATCAGGCCTTCCTGACCGAAGAGGCGCTGACCAGCATTTCGCAAACCACGCTGCAGAACATCAGCCAGTTGGATCGCGGCGAAGCCTGCCCGAACCAGTTGAACGCCTGAGCGTCACCTCGGGGCGCCCTTGCGGCGCCCTGTTTATTTGAGAGAACGCGATGAGAAAAACCACGGTAGCCGCCCTTGCGGCGCTGGCTTTAGCGGGGTGCAGCATGAAACCACATACGGCCGTCACGCCGGGCGATCTGCTGCATCACAACTTCGTGTTGCAGAGCGTGGATGGCGAAACGGCGAAGCCACCGGCGGGCGGCGGCCTGCTCAATCTGGAGTTCGGCGAGAACCTGCATGTCTCCGGCGCGATGTGCAACCGCTTCTTCGGCCAGGGGCAATTACGCGACGGCGTGCTGACGGTGAAACCGCTGGCCACGACGCGCAGGCTGTGCCCTGATGAACAGCGCAACCGCTGGGATCGAGTGATCGGCACCGTGCTGGAAAACGGCGCCGAAGTGACGCTAAACGCCCAGCAGCTGACGCTCAACGGCAGCGGCCACACGCTTATCTACACCCTGCGCGATTGGGTGTATTGATCCTGCGCGCCAGGCCTGGCGCCGCGGGCTTACCCGGCGCAGCTGCCCAGGCCCAGCGTGCGTTCTTCGCACTGCTTGCCGTTCGGCATCTGGCACATGCGCAGCGCTTCACCGTTCAGGTTGTGCGCGATGGTGGTGACGCCGCCGACCGCCGCGCAACCGGCGCTGGTCTGCAACGTATTGATTCTGGCACTGTTGCCCTGCTGTACTGGCTCTTCGTTATTGCTGCTGCAGGCGGCTAAAAGCAGCACGGCGCTGGCAAGCAGCCATTTTGATGTTGTCATTATCCCACTCCTGAACCCGGAACTGCGCTGTGTAAAATCGCCATTGCTGATAACGCGCGTCACTTGGCGGACACGTTTCGCTATCTTTGATGCAAACTTGTTTAATCTAGCTCGATATATAAATAATGAAAATATATTCCAGCCATTATTTGTCGTTTTTTTGCGTCGGCCGGACATTTATTTTGTTTGCAGAATATTTCCGCACCGGCGCGCGGTGCCAAACGTGACGGCGCCACCCGCTGCCAGGCCCCGGCCGCACGCAGGAAGTGATAACGTCACCGCTGCCGACCAGGAAGTTTCTCTCGCGATATCGGTATTCGTTATCTTCGCGTGCTTTCAGTGATACGGCGCATTTTTTGCTACCGGAGAGGACGATATTTGCGTCTATGCTGGCGGCGCTAAGTAATTAGCATTCCACTATTTTCAGTGAATGATGGCTGAATTCTTCAACCGGCGCGACTTGCTGTCGCGCCGGCCTTTTTTCACATTAAAATAACACTCAGTGCACCGTGGCTTTCGACAGTAAATTAATCACCAGCACGCCGGCAATAATTAATCCCATGCCGACGATCGCCGGCCAATCCAATTTTTGCTGATAAACAAATACCGCGGCGACCGACACCAGCACGATCCCCATGCCTGACCAAATCGCATACACGATGCCCAGCGGCATACTCTTGACCACCATCGACAGCCCCCAAAATGCCACGCCGTAGCCCAGCACCACCAGCAGCGACGGCCACAGGCGGGTAAAGCCCTCGGAGGCTTTCAACATGGTGGTGGCGATCACTTCCGCGACTATCGCCATCGTCAAATACATAAATGCGCTCATGATTTTCTTCTGTCAGTTTGCCGATGCGCAATTATGACGTGCCGGAAATAAATTGTCTTTAAACGGTGAAAACAATTTATTGCCGCCGGCCCCCAATCGACGAGGAAATAGGCCTTTGACGATTTGTCACCCGCCACACAAACACGATAAAGCCGCGTTCAAACCCTCTGTTAGACTTTTTTCCATTACTGCGAAAGTGCGCTTTCGCGGCTTTGAGAGCAATGAAAAGGTAACGCCGATGATAACTACAGATGGTAATAATGCAGTCGCTTCCGTGGCCTATCGCACCAACGAAGTGATTGCCATCTACCCTATCACGCCGAGTTCCACCATGGCGGAGCAGGCGGATGCCTGGTCCGGTGATGGCCGGCAAAACATCTGGGGCGATATTCCCCGGGTAGTGGAAATGCAGTCGGAAGGCGGCGCGATCGCCACCGTGCACGGCGCGTTGCAAACCGGCGCGCTGTCGACCTCGTTCACCTCATCGCAGGGTCTGCTGTTGATGATCCCGACGCTGTACAAACTGGCCGGCGAGCTGACGCCGTTTGTGCTGCACGTCGCCGCGCGCACCGTAGCCACGCACGCGCTGTCCATCTTCGGTGACCACTCGGACGTGATGGCGGTGCGCCAGACCGGCTGCGCCATGCTGTGCGCCGGCAGCGTGCAGGAGGCGCAGGACTTCGCGCTGATCTCGCAGACCGCCACCCTCAACGCGCGCGTGCCGTTTATCCATTTCTTCGACGGCTTCCGCACCTCGCACGAAATCAACAAGATCGTACCGCTCAGCGACGATACGCTGCGGCAAATGCTGCCACAGGCGGCGATCGACGCTCACCGCAGCCGGGCGCTGTCGCCGGATCATCCGGTGGTGCGCGGCACTTCCGCCAACCCGGACACCTATTTCCAGTCGCGCGAAGCCACCAACCCGTGGTATGACGCCACCGGCCAGCACGTGATCGACGCCATGGCAGCCTTCGCCGCCCTCACCGGCCGCCACTATCGGCCGTTCGACTATTACGGCCACCCGCAGGCCGAGCGCGTGGTGGTGGTGATGGGCTCCGCCGCCGGCACCTGCGAAGAGGTGATCGACACCCTGCTGACCCGCGGCGAGAAAGTCGGCGTGCTGAAGGTGCGGCTGTTCCGGCCGTTCTCCGCCAAATACCTGCTCGGCGCGCTGCCGGACAGCGTGCGCAGCGTCGCGGTGCTCGATCGCACCAAAGAACCGGGCGCGCTGGCCGAGCCGCTGTATCTGGACGTGATGACCGCGCTGGCGGAAGCCTACAGCCGGGGTGAGCGCGCCACGCTGCCGCGGGTGATCGGCGGCCGTTACGGCCTGTCGTCGAAAGAATTCGGCCCCGACTGCGCGCTGGCGGTGTTCCGCGAGCTGGCCCAGCCGCAGCCGCGCCCGCGCTTTACCGTCGGCATCTTCGATGATGTCACCGGGCTTTCGCTGCCGCTGAGCGACGAAATCCTGCCGCAGCGCGCCTCGCTGGAAGCCCTGTTCTACGGTTTGGGCAGCGACGGCTCGGTCTCGGCCACCAAGAACAACATCAAGATCATCGGCAACGCCACGCCGCTGTATGCCCAGGGCTATTTCGTCTACGACTCCAAAAAGGCCGGCGGCCTGACGGTGTCGCACCTGCGCGTCAGCGAGCAGCCGATCAACTCGGCTTACCTGGTCAGCCACGCGGACTTCATCGGCTGCCACCAGCTGCAGTTTATCGATAAGTACCAAATGGTCGAACGCCTGAAGCCCGGCGGCACCTTCCTGCTCAATACCCCTTACGGCGCCGACGAGGTCTGGTCGCGCCTGCCGCAGGAGGTTCAGGCGCTGTTGCACCAACGCCAGGCGCGTTTCTATATCATCAACGCCGCCAAGCTGGCGCGCGAATGCCGGCTCGGCGCGCGCATCAACACCGTGATGCAGATGGCGTTCTTCCACCTGACGCAGATCCTGCCGAGCGACGTGGCGCTGCAACAGCTGCAGGACGCCATCGCCCGCAGCTACAGCAGCAAGGGCCAGGAGATCGTCGAGCGCAACTGGCAGGCGCTGGGCGCCACCCGGGCCGCGCTGACCGAGATCCCGCTGCAGCCGGTCGACGTCAGCAGCCCGATGCGCCCGCCGGTGGTCTCGGACGCCGCGCCGGACTTCGTCAAAACCGTCACCGCCGCGATGCTGGCCGGGCTGGGCGATGCGCTGCCGGTTTCCGCCTTCCCACCGGACGGCACCTGGCCGGTGGGCACCACCCAATGGGAAAAGCGCAACATCGCCGAAGCGATCCCGATCTGGCAGCCCGACCTGTGTACCCAGTGCAAC
This sequence comes from Serratia sarumanii, assembly GCF_029962605.1. Taxonomy (NCBI): domain Bacteria; kingdom Pseudomonadati; phylum Pseudomonadota; class Gammaproteobacteria; order Enterobacterales; family Yersiniaceae; genus Serratia; species Serratia sarumanii. The sequence continues at coordinate 2,636,491 of NZ_CP124750.1, forward strand.
CACTGCGTCGCCGCCTGCCCGCACTCCGCCATTCGCGCCAAGGTGGTTCAGCCGGCGGAGATGGAGCACGCCCCCGCCTCCCTGCAGTCGCTGGATGTCAAAGCGCGCGATATGCGCGGCCAGAAATACGTGCTGCAGGTAGCGCCGGAGGATTGCACCGGCTGTAACCTGTGCGTCGAGGTCTGCCCGGCGAAAGATCGCCAGAACCCGGAGATCAAGGCCATCAACATGGCTTCGCGCCTCGATAATCTGACGGCGGAGAAAGACAACTACGACTTCTTCCTGCAGCTGCCGGAAATCGATCCGGCGCAGCTGGAGCGCATCGACATTCGCACTTCGCAGCTGATCACGCCGCTGTTCGAGTACTCCGGCGCCTGCTCCGGCTGCGGCGAAACGCCGTACATCAAGCTGTTGACCCAGCTCTATGGCGACCGCTTGCTGATCGCCAACGCCACCGGCTGCTCGTCGATCTACGGCGGCAACCTGCCGACCACGCCGTACACCACCAACGCCGAAGGGCGCGGCCCGGCGTGGGCCAACTCGCTGTTCGAAGACAACGCCGAATTCGGCCTGGGCTTCCGTTTAACGGTCGATCAACATCGCGCGCGAGTGCTGCGCCTGCTGAATGCTCTGGCGCCGCAGCTGCCGGAGCGGTTGGTCAATGCCCTGCAGATGGGCGACGTGGCGCCGGAGCCGCGCCGTAAGCAGATCGCCGAACTGCGCACGCTGTTGGCCAATCTAGAAGGCGAAGACGCGCGCCAGCTGGCGGCCGGCGCCGACTACCTGGTGGATAAATCCATCTGGCTGATCGGCGGTGACGGCTGGGCCTACGACATCGGCTTCGGCGGTTTGGATCACGTCCTCAGCCTGACGGAGAACGTCAACGTGCTGGTGCTCGACACCCAGTGCTACTCGAACACCGGCGGCCAGCAGTCGAAGGCCACGCCGCTCGGCGCGGTGACCAAGTTCGGCGAACACGGCAAGCGCAAGGCGCGCAAGGATTTGGGCGTCAGCATGATGATGTACGGCCATGTCTACGTGGCGCAGATCTCGCTGGGGGCGCAGCTCAACCAAACGGTGAAAGCGATTCAGGAGGCCGAGGCCTATCCGGGGCCGTCGCTGATCATCGCCTACAGCCCGTGCGAAGAGCACGGCTACGATCTGGCGCTCAGCCACGATCAGATGAAACAGCTGACCGCCACCGGCTTCTGGCCGCTGTACCGCTTCGATCCGCGCCGCAGCGCCGAGGGCAAGGCCGCATTGGCGCTGGATTCGCGGCCGCCGAACAGCAGCCTGTCGGAAACGCTGCTGAAAGAACAGCGTTTCCGCCGCCTGAACGCGCAGCAACCGGAAGTGGCCAGCGCGCTGTATCAGGCCGCCGAGAAAGAGCTGCAGGAGAAATACGATTTCCTCAGCCTGCTGGCCGGCAAGGCGGAAAAATCCGCCGCAGAGTAACCTCCCTCAGGGCGCGAGCGATTCGCGCCCTGTTCTTTTACCGCCGGCGTCAGCCGCAGCAAAAACCCGCTGGCATTCCTGCGCGCAATCCGTACCATACAGGCCTCGCGTCGGGCGCGTGGCAGCAGGATGATGAATAATGATCAAAAGCGGCCGGTTGAATGGTAAACTCGCGGCTACAACGCCATGCCCCTAGTGCCCCCCATTGAGAATGAGCACGATTTAAATGTCAGAAAAGCAATCCGTTAGCCAAAAAGAGCAGTACAACCTCAACAAATTGCAAAAGCGCCTGCGCCGCAACGTGGGCGAAGCGATCGCCGATTTCAATATGATTGAAGAAGGCGACCGCATCATGGTCTGCCTGTCCGGCGGTAAAGACAGCTACACCATGCTGGAGATCCTGCGCAATCTGCAGCAGAGCGCGCCGGTCAACTTCTCCCTGGTGGCGGTGAACCTCGATCAGAAGCAGCCCGGCTTCCCGGAGCATATTCTGCCCGCCTACCTGGAAAGCCTGGGGGTGGAGTACAAGATCGTCGAAGAGAACACCTACAGCATCGTTAAAGACAAGATCCCGGAAGGCAAAACCACCTGTTCACTGTGCTCGCGCCTGCGCCGCGGCATTTTGTACCGCACCGCCACCGAACTGGGCGCCACCAAGATCGCGCTGGGCCACCACCGCGACGACATTCTGCAGACGCTGTTCCTCAACATGTTCTACGGCGGCAAGATGAAAGGCATGCCGCCCAAGCTGATGAGCGACGACGGCAAGCACGTGGTGATCCGCCCGCTGGCCTACTGCCGCGAGAAAGACATCGAACGCTTCTCGATCGCCAAGGAATTCCCAATCATCCCATGCAACCTGTGCGGCTCGCAGCCTAACCTGCAGCGCCAGGTGATCGGCGATATGCTACGCGACTGGGACAAGCGTTACCCTGGCCGGTTGGAAACCATGTTCAGCGCCATGCAAAACGTGGTGCCTTCGCACCTGAGCGACATCAATCTGTTCGATTTCAAAGGCATTCACCACGGTAGCGCCGTGGTGGACGGCGGCGATTTGGCCTTCGATCGCGAAGACATCCCGATGCAGCCCGTCGGTTGGCAGCCGGAAGACTCGGACGACTCGGTGCCTGCGCCAGAGCGTTTGAACGTGCTGGAAATCAAATAAGCCCCTCTCGCCGCTTGCCCTCTGCAAGCGGCGACATTCCCCTCTCTCGACGATCTCGATCCTGTTCACAGTTTGCGCAAAATTTACTGGGCGGTGCCGTTTTTACCCTATACTGTTTATTTATACAGTCATATGGAGATCGCGCAATGAATATCACCCCCTGCCTGTCCCACGTCTCGCTGGGCTCCAACGATTTCGAGGCCGCCGCCGCCTTTTACGATCGCACGCTGGCCGCCTTGGGTTGTCGACGCGTGCTGGAGCATCCCGGTGCCATCGGTTACGGCCGCGACTACCCGGAATTTTGGCTGCAGGTGCCGATCGACGGCCAGCCGGCCTCGCCCGGCAACGGCACGCACGTCGGTTTTTTCGCCACCAGCAAGCAACAGGTGGATGAATTCCATCGCCAGGCGCTGCTGGCCGGCGCCGCCGATGAAGGCGCGCCCGGTTCGCGGCCGCACTACGGCGAGGCTTACTACGGCTGCTTTGTCCGTGATTTGGATGGGCACAAGATTGAAGCCAGCTTCTGGGATGAAAGCGCAGCCTGAAGAAAAGAGGAATGCCGAATAAAAAAATGCCGGTGATTAAACCGGCATTGTACGAATCAAATGTGCTATGCAGTAATTCAAAAATAAGAAAGTAAGACAATTATGGAGCGCAACGCCCATCGCTTGACGTTGCATTCACCTGCGAGAGAGATCATGCCCCATTTCCCCCGGCTAAATGTTGATATTGCTCAATGTTAACCGGGTTTTCGTCATTTTTGCCTACAGCCAGCGGCTGCGCTTCAGCCACCAGGCGACGCCAAGCACCAACCCGCCCAGCATCAGGCAAAACGCCGCAAAACCGAGAGGATTGCCGCCGCCCGGAATGCCGCCAAGGTTGACCCCGAACAACCCGGTCAGGAAGGTGGTAGGCAGAAATACCATCGCCAACAATGACATGGTGTAAGTGCGGCGGTTCATCGCATCGGCCATCACCGTGGTGATTTCGTCGGACAAGATGGCGGTGCGCGCGATGCTGCCGTCCAGATCGTCCAATCCCCGCCCCAGGCGATCGGCGATGTCCTGCATGCGGCGGCGATCGTCATCGCTCATCCACGGCAGACGGTCGCTGGCCAGCCGCGCGAAGACGTCGCGCTGCGGCGCCATATAGCGGCGCAGCACGATCAGCTGTTTACGGATCAGCGCCAGCTGGCCGCGCTCCGGCACCTGCTGTTCCAGCAAAGCGTCCTCCAGATCGATGATCTTGTCGTGCAGATCTTCGATAAATTCGCTGGTGTGATCGGTCAACGCATCGGAAATTTCCACCAGCCAGCTGCCGCTGTTGGTCGGCCCGGCGCCGCTTTGCAGATCGTTCACCACCTGATCGATGGAATACACCTTGCGGTGTCGGGTAGAGACAATCAGTTTATCGGTGATGTACACGCGAATGGTGACCAGCTGGTCCGGCCGGGAATTGGCGTTGAAGTTGATGCTGCGCAGGGTGATCATGGTGCCTTCGCCCTGGCGGCTGACGCGCGGCCGTGAGCTTTCGCCGGAGAGCGCTTCGCGCACCGAGTCCGGCAGCAGCGGCGTGGTGCTCAGCCATTCGGCGCTGGCCGGGTGCGCGTAATCAAGATGCAGCCAGCACGGCGCGTCGCAGGTGATCGTGTCATCCTGCTCGATCGGCGTGACGCCGCCCTTGCCGTCCAACTGGTAGGCGTAAACCGCATCGGCGATCTGCAGCTCGCTCCCCTCAATCACATCCATTCATTTATCCCCTCAGTCTTGCTTATGTTGCTGAGTCTAGCGTTAACGCCTTGGAGATCAAAGGCCAAGCTGTAACGCCAGTTTTCACGTTGTCCTATAAGCGTGGTCTATACTTCTGCCGCAAGGAACGCAAGACAGCCCGAGAGGAGACTCGCATGTTACAAATCAGCGCCGCAGATATTTTGAAAATCGTCTTACCGACCGTCATTACGCTGTTTATCGCCGTCGTCAAAACCCCTTTTCGCATTCGGCGGGAAAACCGCGATAAGCTGCTGAACCTGCTCGAATCCGTCGAGAAGCGCCAGAGCGCCCCCATACGCCTGTTGCGATTTCGCGACTATCTCGGCAATAGCAGCGCCGGCCTTACTGCGCTGCAACTGCTGCTGGCATTGCCGGACAGCGTAGCGGCGCTGGAACGTTATCGCTTCACCGGTGGCCGCCAGCAAATCTTGCGCGCCACGTCCGCGGGCTTCGTTTTGCGGCCAAGCGCCAATAACGCTTTCAAGCGTTTCCTGCTTTCGTGCCGCTATTTTTTGCTGTATTTGCTGTTCGTCACGCTGCTGGTACTGTTCCCCGCGTTGACTCAATGGGGACTGCAGCAGTCAGGGGTATTGATTACGCCCCATTCACTCAGCTATCTGCCTAATGCGCGCATCACCGACGGCTGGCAGCTGCTGTTCCCCGGCTTATTATTTATTATCATTATGTTCAGCCTGGCATACCTGACCTTCAGACAGCTGGCACGCGCGGGTAACCTCAGCTCGGAACGCGCCTTTTATCGCTACTACCAACGAGCGCGTGAGGAACAACGATGCCGGGAAGTCCTGAGACAAATGCGCACTGCGCTGCGCCGAGACTGACGAGAATGCGCCGCCTGCGGTGCATCGCAATGGCCGCCCTGCTGCTGTTCAGCCAATCGGTTCGTGCAGAGCCAGTGTTGGAGCGCCTCGCCACGCCCTATCGCGCGCCGACGGCGGCCGGTTCCCTGCCTTATTTTGTCGCTCACGCTCAATCCCCCCAGCCGCGTAGCGCACTGGTGGTGATGCACGGCCATCCACGCGACGCCGCCAGGACGTTGCAAGCGGCGATCGACGCCGCGCAGGACGCGGGAGACAGCAGCTTGCTGGTCGCCCCGCTGTTTCAGGTACCGGTAAAACTCGCCGCCCACTGCCATTCCGCCGGTCTGCCCCAGCCGCAAGACGGCGACGCCCTGTGGCGCTGCGGCTCCTGGGTCGAGGGCGGCTTGGATAATGGCGGGAAGACCGGTTCGTTCAACGCCATGGATAACCTGCTGGCCGATTTGAAACGGCGCTGGCCGTCGCTGCAGTCGATAACCGTGGCCGGTTTTTCCGCCGGCGCCCAGTTCGTGCAGCATTATGTCGGCTTTGCCCAGCCGCCACGCGGAGTGCGTCTGCGCTATGTGGTGGCCGATCCCGGCAGCTGGCTCTATTTTGATCGCCTGCGCCCTCTGCCCACCAGTTGGGGAAACTGCAGCAGTGAAGAAACCTGCCGTTTTCGCTGGCAAACGCTGGACGCCGGCCATTGTCCGCAGGCCAACCGATGGAAATACGGTCTGGAAGCGTTTCCCGCTCACCTGCAGCGCACCGCCGACGCGGCCCGCCGGCGTTACGCCGCCGCCGATATCACCTATCTGGCCGCCGCCGAGGATACCGGCGCCGCGCCGGGCGCCTACTATCGGATACTCGACAAATCCTGCGCCGCCCAGTTGCAGGGCCCCTATCGATTGCAGCGCGCCCTGGCCTACGCCGACTACGATCGGCATTACCTGGCGCCGGAGAAGCCGCATCGATTAACGATCGTTCCCGGCTGCGGGCACAACGTCGCCTGCGTATTTTCCGCCCCGGCGGCCAGGCAGGCGCTTTTCCCCATTAATGCAGACTAATAATAACGGCAATGAAATAAACCTTTGCCGACAAATCAGGCAATATCGCCGATAAAGCGCTGGCAATGCCGTTATTATTATGACTTAACATATTGCTATCATTTTTAATTCAAAATGATAATAATAAATCAACACAAAGCTGTTTCAGCGCAAATTTTAGGGGCATATACTTTTCTCACTACGAGGAGGTAGTTATGTTACGCGACCATTTAAAAATAAACGCCAGCGATACGCTGGAAAAAATCAGCAATATCCATTTGCAAAACCAGGGCCAGGAAGAGATCAGTGAGTTTGTGGTGAAAAACGCCGCCGGCCTGCAGATTGGCAAGGTCTCCGTCCACGATCGTTTCAGCACCCGACGCTCGTACCCCACCAGTTACCGCATCACTCAAACCGACATGAACGGCCGGGTGGTGGTGGATGCCATGCGGGACTGTCTATAAGCGTAACCATTCTCTGAAATAGCGAAAATACTGTGATGATGGTAACCCTGTTTATTATTAAACGGGGTTTATCGCGTGGAATAATTAATTATCTTCTTAGTTTCATCGTCGAAAAAAATAAAGCCCCCGCATTAGACGGGGGCGATAAATAAATCGACTCAGTGTTTGATGATATACATCGTCTGGCTGTAGGCCACGTCTTCCGGATTGGTGATCGGGTAGCCTTTTACCCACGGCTTGATCAGGCGGCCGTTGGTGTACTGGTAAATCGGCGCGATCGGCGCCTGATCGGCAATGATCTGCTCCATCTTGTTGTAATCGGCGGTCACCGCCGCCGGATTGGTTTCCCGCCCCGCCTGCGCCAGCAGCTTGTCATAGTCCGCGTTCTTGAACTTGGCGATGTTGCCGCTGTGGGTCGAGGTCAGCAGCGACAGGAAGGTCGACGCTTCGTTATAGTCACCTACCCAGGAGGCGCGGATCACGTCGAAATTGCCGGTGTTGCGGCTGTCGATGTAGGTTTTCCATTCCTGATTCTGCAGCTTGACGTCAATCCCCAGCTTCTTCTTCCACATCGAGGCCACGGCGATGGCGATCTTCTGGTGGCTTTCCGAGGTGTTATACAGCAGCGTCAGCTTCAGCGGGTTGTTCGGGCCGTAACCGGCCGCCTGCAGCAACGCCTTGGCCTGCGCGTCCAACTCCGCCTGTGATTGCTGTTGCAGCAAGCTCACTTCCGGTTTGAACCCGGCGGTCACGTCCGGCGTGAAGTGATAGGCCGGTTTTTCGCCGGTGCCCAGCACTTTTTCGGCAATAATCTTGCGATCGATGGCATAGGACAAGGCCTGGCGCACCCGCACGTCGTTGGTCGGCGCGCGCTGGGTGTTGAACGCGTAGTAATAGGTGCCGAGCTGATCCGGTGTGTACACCTGCCCCGGAATGTCTTTCAGCAGCTTCTGATACATGTTTTTCGGGAAGGATTCGGTGATATCGATGTCACCTGCCAGGTAACGCTTGGTGGCGTTGGATTCCTGGTTGATCGGCACGAAGGTCACTTTGGTCAGCACGGTATGCGCATGATCCCAGTAATGATCGTTAGGCGTCAGTACCAACTTCTCGTTCACCACCCGCTCCTGCAGTTTGAACGCGCCGTTGCCCACCAGATTGCCGACCTTGGTCCAGTCGTTGCCGTATTTTTCCACCACTGCCTGATTCACCGGGAACAGGCTGAAGTTGGCCGTCAGGCTGACGAAATAAGGCACCGGTTTGTCCAGCTGCACTTTTAGCGTGTAGTCGTCCGGCGCCGACACGCCCAAGCGATCGGCCGGCAATTTGCCGCTGATGATCTGCTCGGCGTTCTGGATCCCCGCCAGCTGCGCGAACCAGGCGAACGGCGACAGGTTTTTCGGCTCTACCAGCCGCTGCCAGCTGTAGACGAAGTCCTTCGCCGTGACAGGGTCACCGTTTGACCACCGCGCGTCTTTGCGCAGATGGAAGATATAAGTCTGGTTGTCGCTGGTCTGCCAACGCGTAGCCACGCCGGGGATCACTTTCCCGCTGGCGTCCTGATTGACCAGCCCTTCGAACAGATCGCGCGCCAGCTGGGCCTCCGGCAGGCCAACCGCTTTGATCGGATCGAGCGAGGCCGGTTCGTCTTTAATATGGCGCACGATTTCCTGTTTGGCCGCCAGCGCGGTGCCCGGGGGAACCTGCGCCGCCATGGCGCTGCTCATACAGGCGCCGATCGCCGCCGCGCAAAGCGCCAAACGAAAACCTCGTTGCATTTTTCTTCCCGTCATTATGATGTTCCCCCGTTAACCATCTGAATTTTTTATCATATAGCACAAGATCCGTCCGGCCTAGCGCTCACGGCCGAGAAGTTGCAAAAAGTGCGATTCAGGCGATAAAAAACCCGTGCGGCGCAGGGCGGCACGGGCGGTGTTTGCAGCAGCGACCGTCAGTCGTACAGGTGGATGCTGTTGATGCGGTAGCTGAACTCTTCGCCTTCTTCTTCATCGAACACGGTGAAAAAGCCTTTCTCGGCCAGCGGACGGGCCGAAATATCGGTTTTTTGCAGCTGGCGCGCGTCGGCGTCGTCGTAGCCGTAATCGAGGTAGAAGGCATCTTTCTGGTAATCGATATGCAGGGTGAACGGATAGTTCGATTCATCCCCGCGCCCGTCGTCGTTTTTCACCACGCCGAACCACTCCCCCTGGCGGATCTGGTTTTCAGCGTCCACGCCGCACAGCAGCGTGATGGTGTCATTTTCATTTTCGCTATAGCTGGCGATGATTCTGGCTACTGGCATGTTAAATCCTCTTGCGGGTGATTGGCTTAGCACTGCCGTTAGTATAACAACAGCGTCAGGCCAGGTGCGGTTTAATTGGCGTTTTCGCCGCCGCCGCGTCACAGATCGCGCAAACGCCGCACAATTGCGATGGGAAAGATGTCTCAAAGCGTAATACACTGAATAAAATGACAATGACTCTCGACCTTTAATCCAGGGACAACACCATGACCGAACATCGACCACGCAGTGAACGTGGCCAGTTGGCCATCGCAGGAGAGAACTACGGCAGCTCGCTGCTGGGCGCGCCGCTGCTCTATTTCCCGGCGGCGAGCAGCGGCCCGCAGACCGGGCTGATCATCGCCGGCACCCACGGCGATGAGAGCGCCGCCATCGTGACCCTGTCCTGCGCGCTGCGCAGCATCGCCCCCGAGCAGCTGCGGCACCACGTGGTGCTGGCGGTCAACCCCGACGGCTGCCAACTTGGGCTGCGCGCCAATGCCAACGGCGTCGATCTGAACCGCAACTTCCCGGCCGCCAACTGGCGCTCCGGCGACACCGTCTACCGCTGGAACAGCGCGGCGCCGGTGCGCGACGTCAAGCTCTCCACCGGCGGGCGCCCCGGTTCCGAACCGGAAACCCAGGCGCTGTGTCACCTGATCCATCGCCTGAAGCCGCACTGGGTGGTGTCGTTCCATGAGCCGCTGGCCTGCATCGAAGATCCCGCCAGCTCGCGGCTCGGCGTTTGGCTGGCGCACAAGTTCGAACTGCCGCTGGTGACCAGCGTCGGTTATGAAACGCCCGGTTCGTTCGGCAGCTGGTGCGCGGATCTGTCGCTGCCGTGCATCACCGCCGAATTCCCGCCGATCTCCGCCGATGCCGCCAGCGAGCGCTACATCGACGCGATGACCGAGCTGCTGACCTACCCGAATTAATCCTTACGGGGCGATATCGACGATCGCCCCGCATTCGAACGCTAGGCCTGGCTCGACGTCACGCGCCAGCCAGGTCGGGCCGTCCAGATCGACGAAGCGCGCCGCCGGCGCCAGCGGCAAGGCGGCGGATATCGCCCGCGACGTGCACAACATGCAGCCGAGCATGATGTCGAACCCTTGTTCGCGCGCGGCCTGCGCCAGCGCCAACGCCTCGGTCAAGCCGCCGGTTTTGTCCAGTTTGATGTTGACCATCTGATAGCGCTGCGCCAGCCGCGGCAGATCGGCGCGGGTGTGGCAGCTTTCATCGGCGCAGATCGGCAGCGGATGAATAAAGTGCTCCAGCGCGGCGTCGTCACCGGCCGGCAGCGGCTGCTCCAGCATCGCCACGCCGAGATCGGCCAGCAGCTGGCAGCGCGCCGCCAGCCCTTCCGCCTGCCAGGACTCATTGGCGTCGACGATCAGCGTCGCCTGCGGCACCGCGGCGCGGATCGCCACCAGTCGTTCGCTGATATAGTGATCGTCGAGTTTGATCTTCAGCAGCGTGGCACCCTGCCGCTCCAGTTCGCGCGCGGCGAAGGCCATCGCTTCCGGCGTGCCGATGCTGACGGTCTGCGCCATACGGATATGCGCCGGAGCCGCCACGCCGCTGCGCTGCCACAGGCTCTGCCCGTGCAGGCGGCACTCCAGATCCCACAATGCCGAATCCAGCGCGTTGCGGGCGGCGCCCGCCGGCATCTGCGCCAGCAGCTGCTCGCGGGTTATGCCTTGTGCGATCGCCGGCGCCATCTCTGCCAGCTGCGCCATCACCGATTCCTCGCTCTCGCCGTAACGCGGGTACGGCGTGCATTCACCGGTGCCGCGCACGCCCTGCTGTTCGATTTCGACCACCACCACCCGGGCTTCGGTGCGGCTGCCGCGCGCAATCACGAAGGCGGTATGCAGCGGCCAGGCTTCCGGGTAAAAACGCATGTCTCTCATAACGGCTCCTGAGCGAAAACTGCGCATTCAGCCAGGCTGATGCGCCGGTGATGTTTTATAGAACAGCCTAATATATACAACTATTTAGCAAACTTTGATATCCAATCCGCCCCGGTTGTCATAAACTGGCGCCAGGGTGTGAACCTGATGTTAAATGCCGTTGCCGGTGCGCCGTTTCATCAGGTTCATACCCTTTGTATAAACACCTGTAAAAGGAATCTAGCAATGACTCAGACAGTACATTTTCAAGGCAATCCGGTCAGCGTAGCGGGCAAACTGCCACAGCAGGGCGAACAGGCCAAGGCCTTCTCACTGGTTGCCAAAGACCTGTCAGACGTAGCGCTGAGCAGCTTCGCGGGTAAACGCAAAGTCCTGAACATCTTCCCAAGCATCGATACCGGCGTCTGCGCGACGTCGGTGCGTAAATTCAACCAGCTGGCCAGCGGCCTGGATAACACCGTGGTGCTGTGTATCTCCGCCGATCTGCCGTTCGCGCAGTCTCGCTTCTGCGGCGCGGAAGGCCTGAGCAACGTGGTCACCCTGTCCACCCTGCGCGGCGCCGAGTTCAAGCAGGCGTACGGCGTCGAAATCGCCGAAGGCCCGTTGGCGGGCCTGACCGCGCGTGCGGTCGTGGTGCTGGATGGCCAGGACAACGTGCTGTACAGCGAGCTGGTGAACGAAATCACCACCGAGCCGGACTACGACGCGGCGCTGGCTGCGCTGAAATAATAAAGCCGGCGAACGCCGGCTTTGGATACCCATTAAAGGCGCCGCAAGGCGCCTTTCTTATTCTTCGCCCTCGGCGCCGCCTTTGCGGCTGCTCAGGCCATACTCGCGCAGCTTGTTGGCGATGGCGGTATGGGAAACGCCCAGGCGCTTCGCCAGCTTGCGGGTGCTGGGATAGGTGCGATACAGACGCGTCAGCACCGAGCGCTCGAAACGCTTGCTGATGTCGTCCAGCGAGCCGTCCAGCACCTCGTCGCCCAGCGACATCTCCACCTCGAACTCCGGCAACACAATATCCTGCGGCCGCAGTTCGTAGCCTTCGGTTTGCGTCAGCGCGCGGTAGATGGCGTTTTTCAACTGGCGCACGTTGCCCGGCCAGCCGTACTTGCTGAGGAAACCGCCCAAATCGCTCGCCAGCTTGGGCCGCGCCACGCCCTGCTCATCGGCGAAGCGCGCCACGAACAGCTCGGTCAGCGGCATGATGTCCTGCGGACGTTCGCGCAGCGGCGGGATGGTGATGGTCAGCACGTTGAGGCGATAATAGAGATCTTCGCGGAATTCGCCGCGCTGCACCAGCTCGGTGAGGTTTTTCTGGGTGGCGCAGATCACGCGCACGTCGACGTGCACCTCATGCTCTTCGCCGACCCGGCGGAAGGTGCCGTCGTTGAGGAAACGCAGCAGTTTGGTCTGCATACGCGGCGACATTTCGCCGATCTCATCCAGCAGCACCGAGCCGCCGTTGGCCTGCTCGAAGAAGCCCTTCTTGCCTTCCAGCGCGTTGGGATAAGCGCCCGGCGCATGGCCGAACAGCTCGCTCTCCACCACGTCATCCGGCAGTGCGGCGCAGTTCAGCGCCAGGAACGGCTGTTTGCCGCGCGGGCTGCGCAAATGGCAGGCGCGGGCCAGAATATCCTTGCCGGTGCCGGTATCGCCGACGATCAGCAGCGGCGCATCGAGCATCGCCAACTTGCGCGCCTGCTCCAGCACGTGACGCATCTTGGCGCTTACCGCGACGATGTGGTCGAATTCGGTATCGTCGTTCACCGACAGATTTTGCAGCTGGCGGCCCATGCGCGCGGTGGACTTCAGCATCACCACCGCGCCGACCGCGGCCGGCTGCTGCTGTTCGTCTTCCAGATAGATGGGCGTGATGTCCATCAGGAAGTCCTGGCTGCGGATCACCACCCGCTCGGAGTGCGGCGCCGTATGCTCGCTCTCCAGCCAGCGGCTGAAGTTATAGCCGCCGATCAGCGCCCCGGCGGTCTGGTTGCGGATCTTGTCTTCGTTCAGGCTGAACAGCGCCTGCGCCGCCGGGTTGGCCAGCTCGACCTTGCCCTTCATGTCGATCGAGAACACCGGTTCCGGCATCGATTCCAGCAGCGCGCGCAGCGCGCGGTGCTCGCGTTCGGAAGGCATAAAGCTGACGGTGCGCACGTCGGTCACGCCGGCGATGCGGCGGATCTCCGCCATCAGCGCGCGGAAAGTATCGAACTCCAGCTGGGAGAAATTGAGGTAAATGCGGCCGATGGGATCGATCTCGATGCCACGTAAGTCAATGCTGCGCGATACCAAAAGATCGAGTAATTCTCGAGTGAGACCGAGGCGGTCTTCGCAAAATACTTCCAAACGCATCAGTGTTGGCCTTATCTCTGCAGGTGCGGGGATCGTTGACGATGATGATACTCCCTCGCACCGGGCGGTAGAAGCGATCTGTCAGCAAAAGTTGACAGAACTCTGATTTATTGCCGTGGTTGCTGATTTTAAACGCAAGCTAATAACAGCATCGGCGTCATTTTAGACTACAAACAGAGAGTTATCACAACCAGAATTAATTTTGCAGAGATTTATCACGCACTCGCAGGGGGATCGACTGTCGTCAAGTCTCGATTACGTCCGGCGTCGGCGCCGTTGAGAAAGCGGCGCTCCTGAGAGCGCCGTGCGGGATTATTTGGCCTTGCCGTCGCTCTTTTTCAGCGTGTCTTTCAACTGGCCGATCAGCTGGCTGCGGAAATCGCCAAGCTTCGGCTTTTCCCCTTCCAGCCACGGCAGCGGGCGGCACAGTTCCATCGCCTTGATGCCCAGCCGCGCGGTCAGCAAGCCGGCGCCGATGCCCTGCGCCGCGCGCGCCGACAGCCGCGCTGCCAGATCCTGCGACATCCAGTCCATGCCCACTTCGCGCACCAGCTCGGAAGCGCCGGCGAAGGCGATGTTCAACAGCACCAGCCGGAACAGACGAATGCGGCTGAAGTAGCCCAGCTCGATGCCGTACAGCGCGGCGATGCGGTTGATCAAACGGATGTTGCGCCAGGCGATAAACGCCATATCCACCAGCGCCAACGGGCTGACGGCGATCATCAGCGTCGATTCGGCGGCGGAGCGGCTGATTTCGCGCCGCGCCTGGTTGTCGAGCACCGGCTGCACCAGTTTGGCGTACAGCTCCACCACTTCACGATCGTTTTGCGTTTCATGCAGCGAGGCCTGCCAGCGCTGCAGCGCCGGATGCCCCTGATCCAGCCCGGCCTGACGCGCCAGCTTCTCGCAGAATTCGCGCCCCTGGCCCAGCCCGTGACTGTGCAACAGCTCGCGCGCCACGTCGCGCTCTTCCGCGCGCTGGCGCAGCCGATACAAACGCCGCCACTCGGTGACCACCGAACCGACGCCGGCGAACACGATCAGGCCGCCGGCCACGCCGCCGCCCATGGCGATCCAGTCCTGCTGCACCCAGGCGGTATGCACCCACTGCACGCCCTGTGCCACCACGCTGACGCCGAACAGCGCCAGGCCGGCGGTGACCATTTTGCGCCACAGGCTGCGTTTCGGTTTCAGCGCGGCGTTAATGATGCCTTCGGCGCGCCCTTCTTCCTCTTCCTGCTGCAGCTCCGGCGCAGCCGGGAAAAAGCTTTCCGCCTGTTCGGCATCGAACGCGACGCCGGCGCGCAACGCCGGCTCCTGCGGCGGCTGCAGCGGCTCGTCGAAATCGATACGCGGTTTGATCGGCTCGCTCATCGCAATTTGTCTCCCAATAAAAATTCCATCACCGCATCCAGACGGATGTGCGGCAACGGACTGTCCACGCTCATGGCGCGTGGACGAAATTCATCGAAGTGGAACCCCTGGCTCTGCCAGAACGCCGGCCCCGGCAGGCGCGCGGGCACTTCGCCGGGGAACACCGTCAGCGGCGCGCCGTCACCGAGGCGGTTGCCCTTCAGCGCCGGAATGCGTTGCCCCTGATGATCGACGATGCCGCTCTCGGTCGCCTGCACCGAGGCCAGGCCGACGCAATCCATGCTGATGCCCTCGAACGCCGCATTCTGCCACGCCTCCTGCACCAGCTGTTGCAGCAACGACACCAGATTGGCGTGCTGATCGGCGGTGATATGATCCGCCTTGGTGGCGGCAAACATCAGTTTGTCGATGGTCGGCGAGAACAAGCGGCGAAACAGCGTGCGCTTGCCGTAATGGAAGCTCTGCATCAGTTGGGTCAGCGCCAGACGCATGTCGTTGAACGCCTGCGGGCCGCTGTTGAGCGGCTGTAGACAGTCGACCAGCACGATTTGCCGATCGAAACGGACGAAATGTTCTTTGTAGAAGTTTTTGACGATCGACTGGCAATAGTAGTTGAAGCGAGCGCGCAACATGCCGATGTTGGTGTGTTTGTCGGCCTGCGCCAGCTTAGATTCGCCGATCGCGGCCACGTCGGGCCACGGGAAAAACTGCAGCGCCGGCGCGCCGGCCATGTCGCCCGGCAGCACGAAACGCCCCGGCTGAATGAAGTGCAGCCCTTCGCTTTTGCAGCGCAGCAGATAATCGGTGTAGGCCTGGGCGATCGCCGCCAGGCGGTTTTCGTCGGCCGGGGCCAGCGGATCGCAGGCTTTGCACAACTCAAGCCAGGGCTTGGCCCATTCTGCGCGTTCGCCCTGCAGCAGCCCGGCCATCTGGCGCGACCAGGCCAGGTAGTCCTGCTCGAGCATCGGCAGATCCAGCAACCATTCTCCGGGATAATCGACGATCTCCAGGTACAGCGTGGAGGTGTCTTTAAAGTGGCGCAGCAGCGAGTCGTTGGAGCGGTAGCGCAGCGCCAAACGGATTTCGCTGACGCCGCGCGTCGGCGTCGGCCAGGCCGGCGGCGTGCCGTAAAGCTGCGCCAGCCCTTCGTCATAGGTGAAACGCTGGATGCCGAGATCGCGCTGCGGGATGCGTTTGACGCCCAGCAGGCGCTCTTCGCGCGCCGGTGAAAACAGCGGCATGCGCGCGCCGCTGTGCACATGCAGCAGTTGGTTGACGAAGGCGGTGATAAAGGCGGTTTTGCCGCTGCGGCTCAGGCCGGTCACCGCCAGGCGCAGATGGCGATCCATTCCGCGGTTGACCAGCGAGGTTAACTCATTTTGCAGTCGTTTCATTGCTCTCCTTGACGTAACGCCCGAATGCCTTGTTCAGGCCTTTACGGAACAGCGGTTCCAGCACCAGCGCCAGCACGAAGCGCACCGGTTTGCGGCCGACGGTCTTCAACAGCCAGCCGGCGGCGCCCGCCGGGCCATAGTTCAATAACGCTATGATGATGACTTTAGCCAATGTCTTCAACATTGCCGCCGCTCCTCGTTTAAATCCACCCGTTCTGGCGGTGTTCGCAACATCGATTTTATTCATGACAATGCCCTCCGGCACAAGACGATTAATTTCACATTCAACGGGATAACGGCGGCGAAGATGCCCGGCCTGCGCAGGCCGGGCATCGCAAGAAGGGTTACAGCTTGCGGAAACGGCTCTGTACGCCGAAGGTATCGGACGTTACGTAGCGCTCGACCTGACGCAGCTGCTGCTCGCCGCTGCCCAACTCATATTCCAGCTGATCGAGCAGCTGGCGCGGCGTCTTCTGATGCTCGCCTTCGAAACGGCTGGCCGGCGCTTCGTCCAACACGAACACCAGCGCGATATAGGCCACCAGCGTGAAGAAAAACAGCCCGAAGAACAGCGACAGCACCACCATCACGCGGATCAGGCGCACCGGCACGTCGAAATAGTGGGCCAACCCGGCGCAGACGCCTTTCACCATGCCTTCTTCGGGAACGCGATAAAGCTTTTTACTGCCCAGCGTCATGCTCATCAGGACTGTCTCCAGTTCGGGTGTTCCGCATCAAGGATCTCTTCCAGCGCCTGAATGCGTTCACGCATGCGTTTGGCGTCTTCCGCCAGCTGCGCCAGGCGCTGCATTTCTTGCTGACTCAGCTGGATGCCGGTCTGTTGCCGATTGCTGTAATGCAGCCAAAGCCAAATCGGCGCGACAAACAGCACGAAAATTGTCAGCGGAATGGCAAGTAATAAAGCACTCATTGTTATTCCTTCTTATCGGGTCCTGGATAGGCGGCCACCTCCGACGTGTGGCCGCGGTTCGCCTTACTCTGAGCGGTTCATCTTGGCTTTCAGCGCCGCCAGCTGCTCACTGATGGCGTCGTCGGCTTTCAGCTCGGCAAACTCTTGGTCCAGCGACTTCTTTTTACCGATGCTGATGCTTTCCGCCTCGGCTTCCATATGGTCGATGCGGCGCTCGAACTGTTCGAAACGCGCCATCGCTTCATCCAGCTTGCCGCTGTCGAGCTGGCGGCGCACTTCACGGGAGGAAGACGCGGCCTGATGACGCAGCGCCAACGCCTGCTGCCGCGCACGGGTTTCGGTCAGCTTGTTTTCCAGCTCGCCGATTTCGCTCTTCATGCGCGCCAGCGTTTCTTCTACGGTCGCCACTTCTTGCGTCAGCGTGGCGATCAGATCGGCCACCTTTTGTTTTTCGATCAGCGCCGCACGGGCCAAATCTTCTTTATCTTTGCGCAGCGCCAGTTCGGCTTTTTCCTGCCAGTCGCCTACCTGGCTTTCGCCCTGCTCAATGCGACGCAGCAGCTGCTTTTTCTCCGCCAGCGCACGCGCCGACGTAGAGCGAACTTCAACCAGCGTGTCTTCC
This sequence comes from Serratia sarumanii, assembly GCF_029962605.1. NCBI lineage: Bacteria > Pseudomonadati > Pseudomonadota > Gammaproteobacteria > Enterobacterales > Yersiniaceae > Serratia > Serratia sarumanii. Next base: position 2,654,078 of record NZ_CP124750.1, read on the forward strand.
ATCTCTTGGATCATCAACCGCACCAGCTTCTGCGGATCTTCCGCCTTGTCCAGCAGGGTGTTGATGTTGGCGTTCACAATGTCGGCAAAACGAGAAAAAATACCCATAATTCACTTCCTCTTGGTTCTGATGGCGTCTGAAGCGCCGCGTTAAGTCGTACAGCTTGCCTGAAGATATAATCAAAACCCGTGCCAACTTTTATATCATTGATAAATAATGGATATTATTTTTTGACTCTCTGCGTGCTTGCTGTAGAGTGATTATTTTCACCAAACATTGGCGAATTTCATCATGAACGAGCAGCCAGAGAATTTGTTGGGCGAGGCAAACGCCTTTGTCGACGTATTGGAGCAAGTCTCCCAGGTGGCAAAGCTGAACAAACCGGTGCTGGTGATCGGCGAGCGCGGTACCGGCAAGGAGCTGATCGCCCACCGCCTGCACTACCTTTCCAACCGCTGGCAAGGGCCGTTCATCTCGCTCAACTGCGCGGCGCTGAATGAAAACCTGCTGGATTCCGAACTGTTCGGCCACGAGGCCGGCGCCTTTACCGGCGCCCAAAAGCGCCATCTGGGGCGCTTCGAGCGCGCCGACGGCGGCACGCTGTTTCTCGATGAGCTGGCGACCGCGCCGATGCTGGTGCAGGAGAAGCTGCTGCGGGTGATCGAATACGGCCAGTTGGAGCGCGTGGGCGGCAGCCAGCCGCTGCGGGTGGATGTGCGCCTGGTGTGCGCCACCAACGACGATCTGCCGGCGCTGGCGGCGGCGGGCAAATTCCGCGCCGATCTTCTGGATCGGCTGGCGTTCGACGTGGTGCAGCTGCCGCCGCTGCGCCAACGGCGGCCCGATATCATGCTGTTGGCCGAGCATTTCGCCATTCAAATGTGCCGCGAGCTGGCGCTGCCGCTGTTTCCCGGCTTTACCGAGCATGCCAGGCGAACGTTGCTCGAGTATGGCTGGCCGGGCAACGTGCGTGAACTGAAAAACGTGGTCGAGCGCTCGGTTTATCGCCACGGTGACAGCGACAGCCCGCTTGACGAAATCATCATCAACCCGTTTGCGCCGCGTGAGGCGGCGCCGGTCGCGCCCGCCCCTGAAGGCGCCGGCGCGTTACCGGCGCTGCCGCTGGATTTGAAAAACTGGCAGCTGGAGCAGGAGAAGGTATTGATCGAAGCGGCGCTGCAGCAGGGGCGTTTCAATCAGCGCAAGGCGGCGCAGTTGCTGGGGCTCACCTATCATCAGCTGCGCGGCATGCTGAAAAAACATGCGCTGCTGCAAAACGGCGAAGCGGACGATGAATAACAGGCAAAAAAAAAGCCAGCACCCGAGCTGGCTTAAAAAACACTGGAAGCAATGTGAGCAATGTCGTGCCTTCCACATCAGAGCCGCAAACTGTGGCCTTCCGTGAACTGCCAGGCGATGATAATAGTTATCAGTATCGTCTGTAAAGCACTTTGTTGAGAATTTTTCTCATTTCCACACGAAGATTGCGCAATTACCACTCAGGGAACGGGTCAGCCATGTCCAGCCAGTAGTCCACGCCGGCGGCCATTTCATCGTCGCTCAGCAGGCATTCGTCCAGCAAACGCACGATCGTCGCCTGCTGCAAATGCTGGCCGATAAACACCAGCTCCTGGCGCATGTCGCCGAACGGCTCCACCCATTTTTCCTGAATGTGCGCCCGCGCTTCGGGATCCTGCGGCCAGTTCTTTTGCGGGATGGCGCGCCAAAAGGTGCCCGCCAGGCCGTAGTGGGCGATGCCGCCGGCCTGGCTCCACTGCCCGGCCTGCCGCGGCCGCGTCGCCAGCCAGAAAAAGCCTTTCGAGCGCAGCAGCTTGCCGCCGCCCCAGTCGCCGTTGATCACGCGGTAAAACTTGTCCGGCGCAAACGGCCGCCGCGCCTGATAGACGAAGCTGCTGATGCCGTAGTTTTCCGTTTCCGGCACGTGTTCGCCGCGCAGCTCTTTCAGCCAGCCGGGCGCCTGCTGCGCCTTTTCAAAGCTGAAGCTGCCGGTATTCAGCACCGCCTCCAGCGGCAGTTTGCCCGGCGCGATCGGCACAATGCGGGCATCGGGGTTCAGGCTGGCCAACAGCGCCATCACTTCGCCCTGCTGGGCTGGCGTCAACAGATCGGTCTTGCTGACCAGCATCACGTCGCAAAATTCAATTTGCTCAATCAACAGATCCGCCACGCTGCGCAGATCGTCCTCGCCCAGGCTTTGGCCGGCCTCCTGCAGGCTTTGCGCCCGTTGGTACTGCTGGATGAAATTCACCCCGTCGACCACCGTCACCAGAGTATCCAGCCGGGCGAACTGCGACAGGCTTTCCCCTTGTTCATCCTCGAAGGTAAAGGTTTCCGCCACCGGCAGCGGCTCGGAGATGCCGCTCGATTCGATCAGCAGGTAATCGAAACGCCCGTCCTGCGCCAGCTCACGCACCGATACCAGCAGGTCTTCGCGCAGCGTGCAGCAAATGCAGCCGTTGCTCATCTCCACCAGCTTCTCTTCCTGGCGATCGAGATGCACCGCATTTTCCACCAGCGCGGCGTCGATGTTTACTTCGCTCATGTCGTTGACGATCACCGCCACGCGCATGCCCTGCCGGTTGTTCAGGATGTGGTTCAGCACCGTAGTCTTGCCGGCGCCGAGAAAGCCGGAAAGCACGGTCACGGGAAGTTGTTTCATGGGAGCCTCATTAAAATTCATTGCGTAATGCCTGATAGCCGCGCACCAGTTCGACGTTGGTGGCGGCCACTTCTTCCGAAAACTGCAGCGCGCCGCGATCGACCTGGCGATAGCGCGACAGGTCGCTGTCCGGCCCTACGCGCTCGGTCGAGGGGATATAGCGGTTTTCCGGCAGCGTCACGCCGTCCACCACCGCGTTGTAACGCACCACGCAGCCGGACTGGATGTGGCAGTTGAACAGCACGCTGTTGAAACCGATAAACACCCGATCGTCGATGCGACACGGGCCGTGGACAATGGCGCGGTGGGCGATCGAGCTGTAACGGCCAATGGTGACCGCCGCCCCGCTCTTGGAGTGGATCACCACGCCGTCCTGAATATTGGAGTGCGAGCCGATGACGATCGGCTCCATGTCGCCGGTGGCGTTCAACTCGTCGGCGCGGATCACCGCATAAGGGCCGACGTAGACGAAATCTTCGACGATCACCCGGCCGCAGATAATGGCGGTGGGATCGATGTAGGCCAGCGGCGAGACCTGCGGCAGGTGGCCGCTGGGATTTTTACGCAGCATGATTTTCTCCCCGCCAGCTCAGCTCCGCCACCGCATTGTGGGCATGCAGGCTCTCCTGATGCTCGACGCGCAGCGAGAAGGCGCGGTAATCGCACTGGCTGCACAGCATGCGATACAGACGGCGCGCCGCATCTTCGCAAAACATCAGGTTCTGACCGTTGGCCAGCGCGAAGGCCTGCTCGTCGCGGCGTTTCACCAGCGTTTGTACCGGCGTGCCCAGCGCGTGTTCGATGCGGTCGATCAATTTCACCGGTTCGAACGCCCGTTCATTCTCGGGCGTCACGGTGACCCAGGCCCAACTGCGCTGGCTGTGAGGGGTGGCCGGCATTCCCTGCTCCAACAGCCACTCGCTCACCTGCCGTTGGCTGATCCGCTCCGCCGCCTGTTCAAAATCAAACTGAAACTGTTGCTGCGCCAACTGACGGCTGAGCGCCGCCGAACTCGGGCAGGTCGAGGAGTAAGGCACGCCGACGGTCAGCGCCAGCGTCAACCTGTCCGTCAGGGTGGCCTCGATGCGCAGCGGGTAAGCCTTCCAGCCGCGCTGCGGCGACAGCAACGCCGGGCGCGACAGCAGCAACTCGCCGCTGAGCGTCAGGCTGGCGCGATCGCTGTGTTCCGGCTGCGAATCCAGAAAGGCCTGCAGCGTTCGGCCGAGGCGCTGCGGCGTCAGCTCGCCCTGCGTCAATTCGTCCAGCGCCAGATACAGCCGCGACATGTGAATGCCGCGTTCGCCCGCCGCTTCGGCACGCAGGTTGATGCCGGCGTCGACCTTGGCCATCAGTGGCTTGCCGGCCAGCTCCAGCGGCAGCGCGATCCCTTGCATCCCGACCCAATCGAGCCCGACATCACTCATTTCGCCGCGCCATGCCTGAGCGTCCGGCAGCGAACGGCGTGGTGGAAGTGCAACTTCGTTCATACATCCCCTTGCGTTATTGTGACTTTGCCGGGGAACGGTATCATGATTTTGTAATGTTATAACATATCAAATAAGATTTTTTTCACGATCGCGAACGACCTGATTAATCAAGTCGCAGAAAACTCAGTGATTTTGCTCAATGGATTGGGCTGCCGGTCAGAGTGCGATACACTAACGCTATTGCTGATTAACCCATGAGCCTCTATGCGTGGTTTACCCCTTTGGATAGTGTCGTTGTGCTTTACCGGCTCCGCCCTGGCCACAACAACACCGCCCGCGCCCGCCGCGGCGCCGCTGCCGGACATTCGCCAGAGCGGCTTTGTCTATTGCGTCAGCGGCATACTGAATACCTTCAACCCGCAAATGGCCAGCAGCGGCCTGACGGTGGATACCCTGGCCGCCCAGCTGTACGATCGCCTGCTGGATGTCGATCCCTACACCTACCGGCTGATCCCCGAGCTGGCGCAAAGCTGGGAAGTGCTGGACAACGGCGCCACCTACCGCTTCCATCTGCGCAAGGACGTGCCGTTCCAGACCACCGCCTGGTTCACCCCCACCCGCAAGATGAACGCCGACGACGTAGTGTTCAGCTTCGCGCGCGTATTTGACCAAAAACACCCTTATCACGACGTCAACGGCGGCGAATACCCCTATTTCGACAGCCTGCAGTTCGGCGATTCGGTGCAGAGCGTGAGAAAGCTCGACGACTACACGGTGGAGATCCGCCTGCAGTCGCCGGACGCCTCGTTCCTGTGGCACCTGGCGACCCACTACGCGCCGGTGCTGTCCGCCGAATACGCCGACACGCTGACGCGCGAAGGCCATCAGGAGCTGATCGACCGAGAGCCGGTCGGCAGCGGCCCGTTCCTGCTCAACGAATACCGCTCGGGGCAATATATTCGCCTGGCGCGCAACGCCGCCTACTGGAAAGGCCTGCCGCGCATGCCGCAGGTGGTGATCGATCTGGGCGCCGGCGGCACCGGCCGCCTCTCCAAACTGCTGACCGGCGAGTGCGACGTGCTGGCCTATCCGGCGGCGAGCCAGCTGTCTATCCTGCGCGACGATCCGCGCCTGCGCCTGACGCTGCGCCCGGGGATGAACATCGCCTATCTGGCGTTCAACACCCGCAAGCCGCCGCTCGACAACCTCAACGTGCGCCAGGCGATCTCGCTGGCGATCAACAACCAGCGGTTGATGCAATCGATCTATTACGGCACGGCGGAAACCGCCGCCTCGATCCTGCCGCGCGCCTCCTGGGCCTACGACAACGACGCGCACGTCACCGAGTACGATCCGGCCAAATCGCGCGAAATGCTGCGGCAGGCCGGCGTCGGCCAGCTGAACCTGAAGCTGTGGGTGCCGACCGCCTCGCAGTCTTACAACCCGAGCCCGCTGAAGACCGCCGAACTGATCCAGGCCGATCTCGGCCAGGTGGGCATCAACGTCACCATTGTGCCGGTGGAAGGCCGCTTCCAGGAGGCGCGCCTGATGGAGATGAACCACGATCTGACCCTGACCGGCTGGGCCACCGACAGCAACGACCCGGACAGCTTCTTCCGGCCGCTGCTGAGCTGCGCGGCAATCCGTTCGCAAACCAACTATGCTCACTGGTGTGACCCGGGCTTCGACGAGGTGCTGCAGAACGCGCTGCTGTCGCAGCAGCTGTCTCAGCGCATCGACAACTACCGCAAGGCGCAGAAGATCCTCGAGCAGCAATTGCCGGTGCTGCCGCTGGCCTCTTCCCTGCGGCTGCAGGCCTACCGCTACGACATCAAGGGATTGGTGCTGAGCCCGTTCGGCAACGCCTCGTTCGCCGGGGTGTACCGTGAATCCGCGCCGGAGGTGAAAAAGTGATTATCTTTACCCTGCGCCGCATTCTGCTGCTGCTGATCACGCTGTTCTTCCTGACGCTGGTCAGCTTCAGCCTGAGCTATTTCACGCCGCGCGCGCCGCTGAACGGCGCCGCCCTGCTGGACGCCTATCAGTTCTACTTCGTCAGCCTGCTGCACTGGGACTTCGGCGTTTCCAGCATCAACGGCCAGGCGATCAGCGAACAGCTGCGCGAAGTGTTCCCGGCCACCATGGAACTGTGCCTGCTGGCCTTCGCCCTGGCGCTGTTTATCGGCATTCCGCTGGGCATCATCGCCGGCGTGCTGCGCGGCAAGTGGCAGGACACCGCCATCAGCACCTTCGCGCTGCTGGGCTTTTCGATGCCGGTGTTCTGGCTGGCGCTGCTGCTGATGCTGTTCTTCTCGCTGCATCTGGGCTGGCTGCCGGTATCCGGCCGTTTCGACCTGCTGTATCAGGTGAAGCCGATCACCGGTTTCGCGCTGATCGACGCCTGGCTGTCGGACTCGCCGTACCGCGCCGAGATGATCGGCAGCGCCCTGCGCCACATGATCCTGCCGATCGCCGCGCTGGCGGTGGCGCCCACCACCGAAGTGGTGCGCCTGATGCGCATCAGCACCGACGACGTGCTGAGCCAAAACTACATCAAGGCCGCCGCCACCCGCGGTCTGTCGCGCTTCACCATCATTCGCCGCCACGTGTTGCACAACGCGCTGCCGCCGATCGTGCCCAAGCTGGGGCTGCAGTTCTCCACCATGCTCACGCTGGCGATGATCACCGAAGTGGTGTTCAGCTGGCCGGGCCTCGGCCGCTGGCTGATCAACGCCATTCGCCAGCAGGACTATGCGGCGATCTCCGCCGGCGTCATGGTGGTCGGCACGCTGGTGATCACCATTAACGTCCTGGCCGATATTCTGGGTGCGGCAACCAACCCGCTGAAACATAAGGAATGGTATGCCCTTCGATAACGTATACCGCGAGAAAAAAATGCCGAGCCCGCTGCGCTACACCTGGCGGATTTTCTACGGCGACGCGCTGGCGATGATCGGTTTTTACGGGGTGATCGCCCTGCTGCTGCTGTCGCTGTTCGGCAGCCTGCTGGCGCCCTACGCGCTGGATCAGCAGTTCCTCGGCTATCAGCTGCTACCGCCGTCTTGGTCGCGCTACGGCAACGTGTCGTTCTTTCTCGGCACCGACGATCTCGGGCGCGACATCCTCAGCCGCCTGTTGACCGGCACTGCCGCCACCTTCGGCTCGGCGCTGGCGGTGACGCTGGCCGCGGCGTTCTGCGGGGTGATCCTCGGCGTGTTCGCCGGCGTCACCCACGGGCTGCGCTCGGCGGTGCTCAACCACATCCTCGATACCCTGCTGTCCATTCCCTCGCTGCTGCTGGCGATCGTGGTGGTGGCGTTTATCGGCCCCAAACTTGAACACGCCATGCTGGCGGTGTGGCTCGCCTTGCTGCCGCGCATGGTGCGCACCATCTACAGCGCGGTGCACGACGAGCTGGAGAAAGAGTACGTGGTGGCGGCGCGGCTCGACGGCGCTTCCACGCTGCAGATCCTGTGGTACGCCGTCATGCCGAACATCGCCGCGGTGCTGGTGACCGAGTTCACCCGCGCGCTGTCGATGGCCATTTTGGACATCGCCGCGCTCGGCTTCCTCGATCTCGGCGCGCAGCTGCCTTCGCCGGAATGGGGAGCGATGCTCGGCGATTCGCTCGAGCTGGTGTACGTCGCCCCCTGGACGGTGATGCTGCCCGGCGCGGCCATCCTCGTCAGCGTGCTGCTGGTTAACCTGTTAGGCGACGGTATGCGCCGCGCAATCAATGCCGGGGTGGAATAATGCCGTTACTCGATATCCGCAATCTGACGATTGAATTTATGACCGCCGAAGGGCCGGTCAAGGCGGTCGATCGCGTCAGCATGACGCTGACCGAGGGCGAGGTGCGCGGCCTGGTGGGTGAATCGGGCTCCGGCAAGAGCCTGATCGCCAAGGCCATCTGCGGCGTAACCAAAGACAACTGGCGCGTCACCGCCGACCGTTTCCGCTTCGACGACATCGATCTGCTGCAGCTGAGCCCGCGCGAGCGGCGCAGGCTGGTGGGCCACAACGTCTCGATGATTTTCCAGGAGCCGCAGTCCTGTCTCGATCCTTCCGAGAGCATCGGCCGCCAGCTGGCGCAGGCGATCCCGGGCTGGACTTATAAAGGCCACTGGTGGCAGCGCTTCAACTGGCGCAAACGCCGCGCCATCGAATTGCTGCACCGCGTCGGCATCAAGGATCACGACGACATCATGGGCAGCTTCCCGTACGAGCTGACCGAAGGCGAGTGTCAGAAAGTTATGATCGCCATCGCGCTGGCCAACCAGCCGCGCCTGCTGATCGCCGATGAGCCGACTAACGCCATGGAGCCGACCACCCAGGCGCAGATTTTCCGCCTGTTGGCGCGCCTCAATCAGAACAACAACACCACCATCCTGCTGATCAGCCATGATTTGCAGATGATGAGTAAATGGGCCGACCGGGTGAACGTACTGTACTGCGGGCAAACAGTGGAAAGCGCCCAGTGCGAAGAGCTGCTGGCGGCACCGCACCACCCTTACACCCAGGCGCTGATCCGCGCCATGCCGGATTTTGGCCGCTCGCTGCCGCACAAGAGCCGGTTGAACACGCTGCCGGGCGCCATTCCTTCGCTGGAACACCTGCCGATCGGCTGCCGTCTGGGGCCGCGCTGCCCTTACGCGCAGAAGAAGTGTATCGAAACGCCGCGCCTGCGCCCGGTCAAAAACCACTTCTTCGCCTGCCACTTCCCGCTGAACATGGAGGAGCAATAACATGGAAACGCTGTTGGAAGTGCGCAACCTGAGCAAAACCTACCGCTACCGCACCGGGCTGTTCCGCCGTCAGCACGTCGAGGCGGTGAAATCCGTCAGCTTTGCCCTGCGCGAAGGCCAGACGCTGGCGGTGATCGGCGAGAACGGCTCCGGCAAATCCACGCTGGCGAAGATGCTCTCCGGCATGGTGGAACCGACCGCCGGCGAACTGCTGATCGACGATCATCCGCTGGAATTCGGCGATTATCGCTATCGCAGCCAGCGCATTCGCATGATTTTTCAGGATCCGAGCACCTCGCTCAACCCGCGCCAGCGCATCGGCCAGCTGCTGGACGCGCCGCTGCGGCTGAACACCAGTCTGGAACCCGCCGAACGCGAGCAGCGCATCAACCAGACGCTGCGCCAGGTCGGCATGCTGCCGGATCACGCCTACTACTATCCGCACATGCTGGCTTCCGGGCAGAAACAGCGCGTCGCATTGGCGCGTGCGCTGATCCTGCAGCCGAAGGTGATCGTCGCCGATGAGGCGCTGGCCTCGCTGGACATGTCGATGCGCTCGCAAATCATCAACCTGATGCTGGAACTGCAGGAAAAACACGGTATTTCCTATATCTACGTCACTCAGCACCTCGGCATGATGAAGCATATCAGCGACCAGGTGTTGGTGATGCACGAAGGAGAAATCGTCGAACGCGGCAGCACCGCCGAGGTGTTGGCGGCGCCGCTGCACGAATTGACCAAGCGCCTTATCGCCAGCCACTTCGGCGAGGCGCTGACCGCCGACGCCTGGCGGCGCGACGGCGGCCGTTTTTGAGGCCCGTCCTGGCCTGCAATAAACCCGCTGCGGCGGGTTTTTTATTGCCGCACGCGCCTGCCGCTACGCCAGAAAACGCAAATACAAATTACATTCTTGTTATATATCCTTATATTTTATTCCTTTCAGTTATTGATTAGTCCGTAACATTATTTTATCTCGCCAGGGCGATCGGTGAGGATATCCCCTACGTTGAGCCTCTCATACGACAGGATATCGCACTGATGAACAGCCTTCGCCATCGCCGCCTCTCGCAGTTTCTGCTTACGCTGGCCGCCGGTTTCTCTGTTTACGGCCACGCGCTGTGCTGCGATGAGCTGCGCTGAATCCGCCTTTCGCCCCGCCAGCGGGCATGTTGCCTCTTTGTCCAGCCGCCGCTGCCGTACGCACCGGTGGCTGTTGCTCATGATTAAGGATTGACCCTATGGAACGACTCCGTCGACAACATAATGCCCAGTGGTATCACGAAACCCAAAGCAGCGTACGGGGCGATGCGCCGCTGGAGCCGCAGGCGGCCACCCTGCGCGATCGTTTTCTGCTGGGGCTGGGCGCCTTCGCCGACGAAGCGCTAAATGCTGCGCTCAGCGCCCGCGCCGGGGTATTCAACGCCTCGCTGGCCGGTTACCACGCGCTGTTTCCCGACCAGGTGTCGCTGTCTCGATACGTGACATTGTCACCCTACGATCGCCTCAGCACCGCGTTGACCGTCGCTCAGGTGACGGGCGTGCAATCGCTTTGTAGCCACTACGCCGCCCGCCTCGCCCCGCTGCACAGCCCGGACGCCTCCCGGGAAAGCAATATCCGTCTCGCCCAGATCACCCAATATGCCCGCCAGCTCGCCAGCCAGCCCACGCTGATTTGCCGCAGGGCGCTGCAACAGCTCGGCGACGTCGGGCTGAGCCCGGCGGATATCGTAACCTTCTCTCAGACGATCGGTTTTGTCAGCTATCAGGCGCGCGTAGTGGCGGGCGTCGCGGCGTTGGCCGGCCGCCCGGCGGTGGTGGTGCCCGGCTTCCCGAACGTCGAAGACGCCGATGGCGTCGCTTTCAGTGCCGACGAGTTGAGCTGGACTGCGCGTCTGCCGACAATCGACACGGAAGCCGCCGCCGCCGAACAGCTTGACGTGCTGGATCAGAGCCACCCGCAGGCGCGCGCCGAATCTTATTATTTGCTGTTGGCGCACGATGCCGCCGCGCTGCGCGAGCGTAACGGCGTGTTTAACGGCATCAATGCCGAAGGATACGGGTTATCGGGCCGATTGAAAGCGCTGGCGACGCTGGCGGTCTCGCGCATCAACGGCAGCCGCTACTGCGCGGCTACGGTGGCGCATGAATTGCAGGATGACGGACTGACGCAGGCGCTGTTCGCCGGGCTGCCTCAGGGGTTGGCGCATACCGACGATACGGTCAAACGCGCGGTGATCCACACAGCCACCGAGCTGACGCGCGCACCGGAGAAATTCACCCCGCAGAGCGTGCAGCCACTGTTCAACAGCGGCCTGAATCAGGCGCAGGCGCTGGAAGTGATCCTCACCGCCGCGCTCTACGCCTGGGAAAACCGCCTGCGCCAAACGCTGGGCGATGCGGAGCCGGCACAGCCGGCGCAGTGACCTATCATCGAGTTGACGGCTAATTTCGCCGTTAACTCTCTTTGATCCATTTTGGCTAAAAACTTCACCAAAAGATGAACTGATAAAGTAAAAATCCGAAAAAATAATATTTATCAGAATTATGATTCGTTTCTTCCTGCCGTTCGCGAAAATAACGACTCGTCAAAATTATGTCTGCAAACAAAGCAATAGAAAGATTGCGCCCTCGCTCAATTATGTAACCGTTCTCATCGCAGAAGCAGTAAAACAAGGTTTTAACCCTGCTAATTAATAGAGGAACACATTAACGCCTCTAACTTTTCAGCAGTGGTGGCCTTGCTGTTTAGTTTCTATGATTAAGCCGATAGCGACGTTGTGATTTCCATTTCAAATATTCACTAAAAATAAACGCTCGCCGTCAACCCCATTATTTTTTGATTTTCCATCACAGCAAAAAAATATTGTGAGGTAACCCCATGTCTGAGCAAGAACTTAAATCCAGCAACAGTATCGTTAACGTGATTGTCGTCATCGATACCGATGCCCTGATAGAAGCATTCGAGAATAACAACCCCAGTCAGGACTCCGGCAACCCAACAGGTATTGGCCATCAATACGCCTATATGGTCGTCACCTCCGATCAGGTGATCGGCGGCTCCGGCACGGCAGACCTGAACTTTAAAGCCAATGTCGGCGACGTCATTCGCTGGACCGGCACCTCAGAATCCGCCAATTTCGACGCCAGTGTGCTGATCTACGGGCTGCCGCAGTTCGGCAGCGGTACCCAGGTCTTTTCCAACCCGACCTTCAAAATGTACACCCGCAGCTCGATGATGCCGGCGCAAAATACCGTGTTCCCCGTCACCTTCACCAACCAAACCTATTGGTTCATCCAGGCGGACATCAGCAATACCGGCACGGAAAATTATTGCATCCAATTTGGCCTTTATTATCGGCCAAACGGCGGCGATCAAAAATTACTGGGTTATTTCTATTGGGATCCGACTATTACCATCAGCAATTAACCTTATTCCATCGACCGTTAGGCGCCACATGATTATGGCCCCTCGGGGCCATAATCGTTGCGGAAACATCGGGTAAACTTAAACGTCTCTATTCATTTTGCCGACGCAGCCACTCGCTGGCGGCGTCGAAGAATTTTTGCGCCAACGGCGTGGCGCGCTCCGCCATATCGACCACCACCGCCGCATGACGCGGCATGGCGCCGATGGCCACCGGACGACGCTGCAACGCCGGCATCAGTGGCGATTGCAGTTGGCCGCGCGGGAACAGCCCGCAGCCCAGGCCGACGAAAATCCCCTCCAGCAGTTGGAAGATCGAGGCCGTCTCCAGCCGTGTGTGCAGCGTCAACCCGGCGTCGCGGAAGTGTTGATCGAGATAGCGGCGGAAATAACGCGTCGGCTCGGCCAGGCACAGCGGCAAAGCGGCCACCGCTTCCAGCGGCAACGGCGTGTCGCCCACCAGCTTCGGGAAGTGTTGCGGATGAAATACCAGCTCGACGCCGGTTTCCACCAGCGGTTGCGATTGGAAATGCAGCTCCTTTAAGGTCGACAGCTCGAAAAAGCCGATGCCGATGTCGACGGTATGCGCCGTCAGCGCCTCCAGCAGCTGATCGGCGCTCAGCACCGCCAGCCGGTAATCGAGATGCGGGTAACGCTCGCTGACCGCCTTGAGCATTTCCGATACCGAGATACTGCACTGCGGCACCACGCCAAGGCGCAGCGTGCCGTGCAAGCCGTGCTTGAGCGACTCCACCTCCAGCTTCAGCCCCTGGTAAACCGAGACGATCTCACGCGCCCACGCCAGCACCCGCTCGCCTTCGGCGGTAAAACCGCCGAAATGGTTGCCGCGGTTAATCAGCGAAACACCCAGCTCTTTTTCCAGATTTTTCAATCGCATGGATAGCGTCGGCTGGCTAACGAAGCTGGCCTCCGCCGCCCGGCCGAAGTGACGTTCTCGTTCTAAATTACACAAATAAATCAGTTGTTTAATATCCATAGCGCGGCTCAATGATCGGCATTCGCACCAGTATACCACCGGGCACCGTCGTCCGCCCGGCGAGTCAGAGCTTCAGCTTCACGTAATCCACCAGGCGCGAGAACACGCCGCCCTGCGGCACCGCCTGCAGCGCCACCAGCGGCAAGGTTTTCACCACCTGGCCATTGTCGCTGATGCGGATCTCGCCAACGGTCTGCCCTTTGCCAATCGGCGCTTCCAGCCGTGCGGCATTGATCACGTACTGCGCCTTCAGCTTGTCCGCCTCGCTTTTCGGCAGGCTGAGCGACTGCTCTTGCGCGCTACCGACCGGTAACCGGTGATTCTCGCCGTACCAGACCGGCTCTTCCCCCAGGCTCTGCCCGGCGCTGAACAGGTGTACGGTGGCAAAGTCGCGCAGCCCCCAAGTCAACAGCTTACGCGCCTGCTCCTCACGCCCTTTAGCGCTTTTGCCGCCCATCACCACGGCGATCAGGCGGCGATCCCCTTCGGTGGCGGAGGCGATGATGTTGAAGCCGGCCGAGGCGGTGTGCCCGGTTTTCAGCCCATCGACGTGCAGCGTCTTATCCCACAGCAGGCCATTGCGGTTCTGCTGCGTGATGCCATTCCAGGTCAGCGACTTCTCGCTGTACATATGGTATTCCGCCGGTTCACTCATAATGATGGCGCGCGCAATCACCGCCAGATCGCCGGCGGTGGTGAACTGCCCCGGCGCATCCAGCCCGTGTACCGTTTCGAAATGGGTGTTCTGCAGGCCCAGCTGCGCGCTCTTCTCGTTCATCAGCTTGACGAAGTTGGCCTGGCTGCCCGCCACATAATCCGCCATCGCTACGCAGGCGTCGTTGCCGGAATCGATGATGATACCGCGGCTGAGATCGCGTACCGTGACCCTGTCACCTGGCTTCAGGAACATCAACGAAGATCCTTTGAACACCGGGTTGCCCTGCGCCCAGGCGTCTTTCCCCACGGTGACGACATCGTCGAGGCCAATCTTGTGCTGATCGAGCGCGTGGTCGATCACCAACCCGGTCATGAGTTTGGTCAGGCTGGCCGGGTTGCGCCGTTCGTCGGCATTGCCAGCGGCCAACACCTGGCCGGTGGTGTAATCCATCAAGACGTAAGAGGCGGCGTCTATCGCCGGCGGGGTCATGGTAGGAAAATTGGGCGTCGTTTCCGCCGCCTGCGCCGCTAAAGGCAGCAATATGCCGCCGATTACCACTGATACTGAACGCTTCACGCTGTGTTCCTCAGGCCCGCAGGCTGAATAAAATGCCAATATAATCCGCGAGATAGACTGCATGAATTCACTTTCAGACGAAACCATTACTCTTTTGCAGCGGGTGTCTTTATGCAACCATTTGTTTACGGCACTGCCCGCCGGCGATAGATGCGCTCTATGCCGCCATTGCCCCATTCGATTAGACGCCACCCCGCAGCGCCCCTAAACTTGTGACATAAATACGCAAGACGCATAAAAAAGCGTTTACTTTTTAGCTACAACCACCTGCGAAGTGTCACCATGAAATTCAAACCGTCAATCAAGCCTTATACCGGCCCGGCGGGCGGCTGGGGTTCGCTTGAAGCCACCACCCGCTTTGTCCTCGACAGTAAACAAACGCTAAAAAACATGCGCAACCTGATGCGCGTCAACAAGGCTCGCGGCTTCGACTGCCCCGGTTGCGCCTGGGGCGACGACAACCACAGCACCTTCAGCTTCTGCGAAAACGGCGCCAAAGCGGTCAGTTGGGAAGCGACGCGCAGCGCCGTGGAGCCTGAGTTCTTCGCCGCCCACAGCGTCAGCACGCTGCAGCAGCAGAGCGACTATTTCCTCGAGTATCAGGGTCGCCTCACCCATCCGATGCGCTACAACGCCGAAACCGACCACTATGAGCCTATCCATTGGCCGGATGCGCTGGCGCTGATCGCCAAGCACATCAACGGCATGGACAACCCGAACCAGATCGAGCTGTATACTTCGGGCCGCGCCAGCAACGAAGCGTCGTACCTTTATCAGCTGTTCGGCCGCATGCTCGGCACCAGCAATTTCCCCGACTGTTCCAATATGTGCCACGAGGCGAGCGGCGTTGGGCTGAAGCAGAGCATCGGCGTCGGCAAAGGCACCATCCGCATCGATGACTTCGAAAAGGCCGATGCCATCTTCGTGTTCGGTCAAAACCCCGGCACCAACCACCCGCGCATGCTGCACAGCCTGAAAAACGCCGCCCGACGCGGCGCGCGCATCGTCAGCTTCAACACCCTGCGCGAACGTGGGCTGGAAAGGTTCGCCGATCCGCAGGATCCGGTACAGATGCTGACGCCAAAATCCTCGCCGATCAGCTCTTCCTATTACCAACCGAATCTGGGCGGTGATATGGCGGCGGTGCGCGGCATGGTGAAAGCCCTGCTGGAAACCCACCGCCAGCGTCTGGCCGCCGGCGAGCCCGCCCTGTTCGACCTGGCGTTTATCGAACGGCACAGCGTTGGCGTAGAGGCTTATCTGGCGCAGGTGGACGCCACCGAGTGGCAAACCATTACCGCGCAGTCGGGCCTTAGCGAGGCGCAGTTGCGCCAGGCGGCGGCCACCTATCAGGGCGCCGAACGGGTGATCTGCACCTGGGCGATGGGCGTGACGCAGCATAAACACTCCATTGCTACGGTGCGCGAAATCACCAACCTGCAGCTGCTGTTCGGGCAACTGGGCAAACCGGGCGCCGGCCTGTGCCCGGTACGCGGCCACAGCAACGTCCAGGGTAACCGCACCATGGGGATCGACGAGAAGTCGCCCAAAGCGCTGCTCGACAGCCTGGAGCGCCACTTTAACTTTACCGCCAACCGCGCGCTGGGCCACAACACGGTGGAAGCGATCGAAGCGATGCTGCGCGGCGAAGTGAAAGTGCTGATCGCGCTGGGCGGCAACCTGGCCGCCGCGGCGCCGGACACCGAGCGCACCGCCCGCGCCCTGCGCAACTGCGATTTGACGGTGCATATCAGCACCAAGCTTAACCGCAGCCACCTGGTGACCGGCAAAGACGCGCTGATCCTGCCGACGCTCGGCCGCACCGAACTGGATATGCAGGCCAGCGGCTCGCAGTACATTACGGTCGAGGATTCGTTCAGCATGGTGCACGCCTCGGAAGGCATCGGCAAACCGCTGGCGGAGACCCAACGTTCGGAGACGGCGATCGTCTGCGGCATCGCCGACGCGGTGCTGGGCACCCAGCAGTTGGACTGGCTGGAACTGGCCGACGACTACTCGCTGATCCGCGATCATATCGCCGCCACCATTCCCGGCTTTGAGGATTTCAACCGGCGCTGCGACCAGCCCGGCGGTTTCTACCTGGGCAATGCCGCCGCCGAACTGCGCTTCGCCACGCCAAGCGGCAAGGCAGAATTCAGCGCCGCCGCGCTGCCGACCACCCTGTTCCCGCAGCTGGGCGGCGAGCAAGCGCCGTTTACCCTGCAGACGCTGCGCTCACACGATCAGTACAACACCACCATCTATGGTCTGGATGACCGTTATCGCGGCGTTTACGGCCAACGCGAAGTGTTGTTCATCCATCCGGAGGATCTGGCGGCGCTGGGCCTGCAGGATGGCGAACGGGTAGAGATTGAAACCCTGTGGAACGATGGCGTGGTGCGTAAAGTGGACGGGTTCAAGCTGGTGAGTTACGACATTCCGCGTGGCAACCTGGCGGCCTACTACCCGGAAACCAACCCGCTGGTGCCGCTGGCCAGCTTCGGCGACGGTACCGGCACGCCGACTTCGAAGTCGATTCCGGTGGTGATCCGCCGCAGCGAACAGCAACCTTCGCTGCGCATCGCCTGAAAACGCGCGCCCGGTTCACCCCGGGCGCGCCAATATCGCCAGGATGGTCTGCAACTCGTCGGACAGCTGATGCCGTCGCCAGACGAAGTACAGGTCGCTCACCCCCTCCTCACCCATTTCCACCACCTTCAGCCCCGGCGCCGGCAAGATCAGCGGCAGCAACGAACCGGGTACGCAGGCGACGCCACAACCGGCCTGCACGCAGGCCGCCATCGCGGCATAAGACTCCATTTCCAGCGTCATGCGCGGTTTCAGCCCGCGCGAGGCCAGCCAGTGATCGACCTTCAGGCGAAACGAACATTCGCGGCTGAAGGTGTAAAACTCCAGCGGCGCCAGCGTGGCGGCGTCGGGTTCCCCGGCATCGGCCGGCATCAGCAATACCAGCCGTTCGTCGAATGCCTTTTGGCTGGCCAGCAGCGGATGTTCTATCGGGCCGTCGGTGATCGCCAGATCGAGATCGCTGTCGATCAACATGCGTTCCAGCACCAGCGAGTCGCGGCTCAGCACGTTGATGTGCAGATGAGGCTGTAAACGGCGCAGCCGGGCAATGCGCGCCGGCAAATGGCTGACCAGCGAGAAATCCAGCGCCCCGAGGTTCAGCAGCCCATGTTGGTGCTCGCCGGCGAACAGCTGCTTGCTGCGCTCCGCCTGCGCCACAATGTCGCGCGCCTGCTGGTAGAACAGCCGCCCTTTGGGATTGACGTATAGCCGGTTCTTGTCGCGGAAAAACAGCTCGCCGCCCAGCGACTCCTCCAGCTCGCGCAGCCGCAGCGTGACGTTGGAAGGCACGCAGTGCAGCTCGCGCGCGGCGGCGGCGATGGTTTTATGTTCCACCACGGTGCAGAAAAACTTCAGCTGGCTCAGCTTCATCTATCATTCACTTTTAGTTAGTGTTTTAGTTAAAAACAATCACTTTAGATTAGCATCGATTTCACCTACAGTCTGCCGACACCCTGAGGAGGATCTCTGATGCCACTGAATGACCTACTGACGCTGCCCGGCGTGGCGGCCCAACCGGATGCGGTAACCGACGGTTACGTGTTCAACCACACCATGATCCGCGTGAAGGATCTGACCAAGGCGCTGGATTTCTACACCCGCGTGCTGGGCTTTACCCCGGTTTATCTGGAAACGTTCGAAGAAGCCGCCTTCACCATCTGCTACCTGACGCGCAGCCCGCGTGAACAGATCCCGCAGGACGACGACGAGCGCAAACGCTGGGCGCTGAGCCAGCCGGGCATTCTCGAGCTGACCCATAACCACGGCACCGAAAATCAGGCGGATTTCCACTATCACAACGGCAACGGCGAGCCGCGCGGCTTTGGCCACCTGTGCGTCACGGTGCCGGACGTGCGCGCCGCCTGCGAGCGGTTTGAGCGCCTCGGCGTCACCTTCCAGAAACGCCTGCATGAAGGCCGCATGAACTACGTGGCGTTCATTCGCGATCCGGACGATTACTGGATTGAAATCCTGCAGCCGACGCCGCTGCAAGACTGACGGTCACCCGCCCTCCACCCCGGCCCTCGCGCCGGGGTTTTTCATCGATAGCGTTTCGATTGACCAATCTTGCGCAAAATCGCGCGGCAACGCGGGGTTCAGTGACGTTAGGCTTGCTCGCAGCGGGTGATTCGCGTAAAACTGTCAGCCGCAAATCTTGCCACTCACAACCCATTCACTGGACGATATGTTTCAAGATAACCCGCTGCTGGCGCAGCTTAAACAGCAACTTCACTCTCAAACCCCGCGCGTTGAAGGCGTCGTGAAAGGGACTGAGAAAGGCTTTGGCTTTCTTGAAGTAGACGGTCAAAAAAGTTACTTCATTCCGCCGCCGTACATGAAGAAAGTCATGCACGGGGATCGCATTATCGCCACCCTGCACACCGAGAAAGAGCGCGAAATCGCCGAGCCGGAAACCCTGGTCGAGCCGTTCCTGTCGCGCTTTGTCGGCCGCGTGCAAAAGCGCGACGACCGTCTGTCCATCGTGCCCGATCATCCGTTGCTGAAAGAGGCGATTCCGTGCCGCCCGGTGCGTGAGTTGACCCACAACTTCCAGGCCGGCGACTGGGCGGTGGCGGAAATGCGCCGTCATCCGCTGAAAGGCGATCGCGGCTTCAACGCCGATCTGACCCAGTTTATCACCGACGGTGAAGACCATTTCGCCCCGTGGTGGGTGACGCTGGCGCGTCACAACCTGGAAAAAGAGGCGCCGGAGATGCTGGCTCTCAGCGAACCGGCCGCCGCGTCGGCGCGTGAAGATCTGACCGCGCTCGAATTCGTTACCATCGACAGCGCCAGCACCGAAGACATGGACGATGCGCTGTACGTGACCGACAACGGTGACGGTTCGCTGCAGTTGACCATCGCCATCGCCGATCCGACCGCCTACGTCGAACAAGGCAGCAAGCTGGACGATATCGCCCGCGTGCGCGCCTTCACCAACTACCTGCCTGGCTTCAACATCCCGATGTTGCCGCGCGATCTGTCGGACAACCTGTGCTCGCTGCGCCCTAACGAGCGCCGTCAGGTGCTGGCTTGCCGCGTGACCATCGCCGCCGACGGCGCGCTGGGCGAAGATATTCAGTTCTTCGCCGCCGAGATCGAATCCAAAGCCAAACTGGTGTACGACGAAGTGTCCGACTGGCTGGAAGGCATTGCCGGCTGGCAGCCGCCGAGCGACGCCATCGCACAGCAGGTAGCCCTGCTGAAACGCGTTTGCGACGCGCGCAACGCCTGGCGCCACCAACATGCGCTGGTGTTTAAAGATCGCCCGGACTACCGCTTCGTGCTGGGTGAAAAAGGCGACGTGCTGGAGATCGTTACCGAGCAGCGCCGCAGCGCTAACCGCATCGTTGAAGAGTGCATGATCGCCGCCAACGTCTGCGCCGCCATCGTGCTGCGCGATCGCCTGGGCTTCGGCGTGTACAACGTGCACACCGGTTTCGATCCTGCGCTGGTCGAGCAAGCGGTCACCGTATTGCAGGCCAACGGCGTGGAAGCCGAAGCCGACAAGCTGCTGACCCTCGACGGTTTCTGCGAACTGCGCCGCCACCTGGACGCGCAGCCGACCCAATTCCTCGACAGCCGCATCCGCCGCTTCCAGACCTTCGCGGAGATCAGCACCACGCCGGGGCCACACTTCGGTCTGGGGCTGGAGGCTTACGCCACCTGGACATCACCGATCCGTAAGTACGGCGATATGGTCAACCATCGCCTGCTGAAGGCGATCATCAACCAGCAGCCGGCGGAAAAACCGCAGGATGACGTGACGGTACAGCTGGCGGAGCGCCGCCGCCTCAACCGCATGGCGGAGCGCGACGTTGGCGACTGGCTGTACGCTCGCTTCCTGCAGGACAAGGCCGGTACCGATACCCGCTTCAACGCCGAGATCATCGACGTGACCCGCGGCGGCCTGCGCGTGCGCCTGCTGGACAACGGCGCGGTTGCCTTCATTCCGGCGCCGTTTATTCACGCGGTGCGCGACGAAATGCAGTGCAGCCAGGAAACCGGCACCGTGCAGATCAAGGGTGAAGTGGTTTACCGCCAGAGCGACACCTTGCAGGTCACCATCGCCGAAGTGCGCATGGAAACCCGCAGCGTGATCGCCCGCCCTGCGGCCTGAACGCCAACCTGAAACGGTAGCAGCGCCAAACGCCGACGGTGAAAACCGCCGGCGTTTTTTTTCGCCTCATTCCGGCTAGCGCAGCGGCTCGCCGCCGGTTTCGCGCAGCAGCGGCAGCACCGCCAGCGAAGCCAGCGTCGCCAGCATCAAATAGACGGCGGGCGCCAGCAGCGAGCCGCTCAGCGCGATCGACTGCGAGGCGATGTACTGGGCAAAACCGCCGAAGATCGCCACCCCGAGGCTGTAGACCAACGCAAACCCCAAAGCGCGAATGCGCTGCGGGAACAGCTCCGAAATCATCAGCATGGTCGGCACCGAACCGAGCGTGGTCAACCCGACCAGCAGCGCGACAATCAGCAACAGCACCGCCGGATGCGGCACCGCGCTCAGCCACCAAAACGCCGGCAGGGCCACGATCAGAATCGCGATCCGCGACCAACGGATCAGCGGCAGGCGGCCGTAACGATCGCACCAGTGCCCGACCAGCAGGCTGCCGCCGAAGGTGACAAGCCCCGCCAGCAGCATCGCGGCATAGCCGTAGGCCTGCGCCATCCCCAAGTATTTCACCGCGTAGGTGCCGAGATAATACATCGAGATGTAAGTGGCGACGGTGGCGCCGATGGTCAGCATCACGCCGAGCACCACCGCCCGCGAGTGCTTGCGCAACTGCGCGGGTGGCTCGTGCGCCCGCGGCACCGACGGCCGATCGCTCTCCAGCCCTAGACGCAGCCAGCAACCGAGCGGCGCCAGCGCCACGCCGATAAAGAAAGGAATACGCCATCCCCACTCGGCCATGGCGTTCGGCTCGCCGGAAAGCACCGGCAAGGCCGCGCTGAGCGCCAGCGCGGTGACGCCGCCAACCACGGTGGCGATGCCCTGCGTCGCCAACGACCAGCTGGAATAGAAGCCGCGCCGGTTGGGCGGCGCCGACTCCACCAGCAACGACATCGACGCCCCTACCTCGCCGCCCGCCGCCACGCCCTGGATCAGGCGCGCCGCTACCAAGGTGACGGTTCCCCAGTAGCCGGCGCTGGCGTAGGTCGGCGCAAAGCCGATCATCGCCGTGCCCAGGCTCATCAAGGAAATCGTCAGGATCATCGCCGGTTTGCGGCCGCAGCGATCGGCATAGGCGCCAATCAGAATGCCGCCCAGCGGCCGCATGAAGAAGCTGACGCCAAACGTCGCGAACGCCAACAGCAATGCCAAATGCGGATCGCTGGACGGTGGAAAGAACAATACGCTGATGTAAATAACGAAGAAGTTATAAATACCGAAGTCGAAAAACTCCAGCGCATTACCGAAAGAGGCGGCGAATATGATCTTTTTGCCGCTGGCGTTCGGAGCCGATATTATTGCCGTTTGAGTTTCAGCCGTATTTTCACTCATCATTATCTTCCCTGTTATTATTTTTCGCGTTTATTTTAAATACGCTTCCGCCAACGCTGCCCAATAATGGCTGCCGGCCGCCAGACAGCCGTCGTTAAAGTCATATCCCGGGTTATGCACCATGCAGCTGCCTTCGCCATCGCCGTTGCCGATGATCAGGTAACAGCCCTGCGGGTGCGCATCGAGCATGAAGGCGAAATCTTCGCTGCCCATCAGCGGCCGGGCGCCATAGTGCGCGCGAGCGGCGCCGAACTGCTGCTGTGCCACGCGGTGGGCGAAACGGGTTATCCCTTCGTCGTTGACCAGCACCGGCGTGCCGTTAACGTGTTCCACCACCGCGTGAGCGCCGAAGCTTGCCGCCTGCGCCTCGATCAGCGCCGGAATGCGCGCCAGCAAGGTTGCGCGCGCCTGGCGATCCAGCGAGCGCACGCTGAGCTTCATCTCCGCGCTGTCCGGGATCACGTTGGCCGCCTCACCGGCCTTGATGCTGCCGACGGTGATCACCGCCGCTTCCAGCGGATCGATATTGCGCGAGACGATGCTCTGCAGGGAAACGGTGATATGCGAGGCCACCAGCACCGGATCGATCGTCAGCTGCGGGATGGCGCCGTGGCCGCCACGCCCCTGCACCCGCACGTTGAACTGATCCATCGAGGCCATAAACGGGCCGTGCTGGAAGAAGAACTCACCGAGCGGCATGCCCGGCATGTTGTGCATGGCGAAGATGGCGTCGCAGGGGAAGCGCTCGAACAGCCCCTGTTCCACCATGCGCGCGCCGCCGTTCAGCATCTCTTCCGCCGGTTGGAAAATCAGGTGCAGCGTGCCGTTGAAGTTGCGCGTATGCGCCAGGTAACGGGCGGCGCCGAGCAGCATGGTGGTATGGCCGTCATGGCCGCAGGCGTGCATGCGGTTGGCCACGCTGCTGCTCCAGGGTTTGCCGGTGTTCTCCTCGATCGGCAAGGCATCCATATCGGCGCGCAGCCCGAGGCTTTTCACGCCGTCGCCCGCCCGCAGCGTGCCCACCACGCCGGTGCCCGCCAATCCGCGGTGCACCTCATAACCCCACGAACTCAGATAATCCGCGACCAGATCGCTGGTGCGAAACTCTTCGAAACCCAATTCGGGGTGCTGATGAATATCGTGCCGAATAGCCGTGAGCTGCGGTAAATACCCTTCGATGATTTTATTTATCATAATTACATTCCTTTCGTGATTTTATTATTTATTTGGTGAATGAATAAACCTGAGGGTGAAAATAAAGGTATAACACGGCATGAATAATTTTATTTCGGCTCGCCTCGACAGATAAAATAATAATCCGCCAGACGCCGTATCCAGATAAAAAACGACAATGATTCGCTGTACGCGCCGCGAAAATGCAGAATGAATAACTGCCCGGGATTCTGTGGGCGGCAGCCTGCGCCAACGCTGTTTCATCACTTTGTTTTTACACTAAAACCCCACCTGCTTCACATTTCTCATCCGACCTGCCGCGGTTCAGCGGCAAAACTTCTACTGTTAAAACGTCATTCCAAATAACAACGTCGATTTTTACCTCTGTACGCCAAGGAGTTGTTTCATGAAAAACATCAGGTCCGGACTTATCTGGCTGCTGGTGGCGTTGGTCGGCGCCTTCGCCTTCGCCATGCTGGCGCTCAGCCGCGGCGAACACGTCAACGCCGTCTGGCTGGTGGTCGCCGCCGTCGCCTGCTACAGCATCGCCTACCGCTTCTATAGCCGGTTCATTGCCGACAAGGTCTTTGAGCTGGACGACCGCCGTCTGACCCCGGCCGAACGCCGCAACGACGGCCTGGACTATGTGCCCACCAACAAATGGGTGCTGTTCGGCCACCACTTCGCCGCCATCGCCGGCGCCGGGCCGCTGGTGGGGCCGATTCTGGCCGCGCAGATGGGCTTCCTGCCGGGGACCATCTGGATCCTGGTCGGCGTCATGCTGGCCGGCGCGGTGCAGGATTTCCTGGTGCTGTTCATTTCCACGCGCCGCGACGGGCGTTCGCTGGGGGAAATGGCCAAGCAAGAGTTGGGCGCCTTCGCCGGGGTGATCACCATGCTCGGCGCGCTGGGGGTGATGATCATCATCCTGTCGGCGCTGGCGCTGGTGGTGGTAAAAGCGCTGGCCGACAGCCCGTGGGGGCTGTTCACCATCGCCGCCACCATCCCGATCGCGCTGTTCATGGGCATCTACATGCGTTTTATCCGGCCGGGCAAAATCGCTGAAATTTCGGTGATCGGCTTCGTGCTGATGCTGCTGGCGATCATTTACGGCGGCAACGTGGCGCAAGATCCCTACTGGGGGCCGTTCTTCACGCTGCACGGCACCACCCTGACCTGGGTGCTGGTGATCTACGGCTTCGTCGCTTCGGTGCTGCCGGTGTGGCTGCTGCTGGCGCCGCGCGACTACCTTTCCACCTTTATGAAAATCGGCGTCATCATCGGCCTGGCCATCGGCATCGTCTTCGCCATGCCGGAGATGAAAATGCCGGCGGTCTCGCGCTTCATCGACGGCAGCGGCCCGGTGTTCGCCGGCGCCCTGTTCCCGTTCCTGTTCATCACCATCGCCTGCGGCGCCATTTCCGGCTTCCACGCGCTGGTCTCCAGCGGCACCACGCCCAAGCTGGTGGAGCGCGAAAGCCACATTCGCTTTATCGGTTACGGCGCCATGTTGATGGAGTCTTTCGTCGCCATCATGGCGCTGATCTGCGCCTCGGTGCTGGATCCGGGGGTTTACTTCGCCATGAACTCACCGGCGGCGCTAATAGGCACCACGGTGGAAAATGCTTCGCAGGTCATCAACAGCTGGGGCTTTATCGTCACGCCGGAAACGCTGGCGCTGATCGCCAAAGAGGTGGGTGAGAACTCCATCCTGTCGCGCGCCGGCGGCGCCCCGACCTTCGCCGTGGGCATGGCACACATCATCAGCGAGGTGTTCAACAGCCGGGCGATGATGGCCTTCTGGTACCACTTCGCCATTCTGTTCGAAGCGCTGTTCATTCTGACCGCCGTCGACGCCGGCACCCGCGCCTGCCGCTTTATGGTGCAGGATCTGGTGGGCGTGGCGGTGCCGCAGCTGGCCAACAACCGTTCGTGGTTCGGCAACCTGGCGGGCACCACGGTGGCGGTGGCCGGCTGGGGCTTCTTCGTGTATCAGGGCGTGGTCGATCCGCTCGGCGGCATCAATACCCTGTGGCCGCTGTTCGGCATCGGCAACCAGATGCTGGCGTCAATGGCGCTGATCCTCGGCACCGTGGTGCTGTTCAAAATGAAAAAACAGCGTTACGCCTGGGTCACCATTCTGCCGACCGCCTGGCTGTTCGTCACCTCCATGACCGCCGGCTGGCAGAAGATCTTCCATGAGAAACCGAGCATCGGCTTCCTGGCGCAGGCGAAGAAATTTTCCACCGGCATCGAGCAAGGCACGATCATTGCGCCGGCCAAATCGCTGAAAGACATGGAAACCATCGTATTCAGCAACCAAATCAACGCCGCGCTGTGCGGGTTCTTTATGCTGGTGGCGGTGACCATGCTGATCGCCGCCTTCTTCGCGATCCGCCGGGCGTTGCGCTCCGAACAGCCGACGACGCATGAGGTCAGCGCCGCGCTGCGGGAGGAGACCGGCCGCGGCTGAGTCTCGCCGTTAGGAGAAACGGCCGGCCTCTTGAGCAGTGCACTGCTTAAGGGGTTGGGCCGTTACCGCGCCGGTGGGCAATATTGCGTTTACGGCGGCATCCGCCTCCGCCTCACCGATCAACGGACTGCTGCAGCTGTTTTATTTCTTGCCTGCCTAGGCTATTTCTATTTTTTGCTTTCGCTCAGTTGCGTATGGCACGACTGGCACCCGGCCATGCCGTTCGCCTGACGCTAGACCACAACGTGCAGTAAAGACACGAGATAGGAGGTAGGAGATAGGAGATAGGAGATAGGAGATAGGAGATAGGAGATAGGAGATAGGAGATAGGAGATAGGAGATTTTCAGGGACTACTCGGGAACATACATACCAGAAGCTTCGGTGCAATGGGCATTTACCGAAGTGCAAAGAAACTGAAGTATCACAAGGGTATCATTGCTGATCTTCCATTATCGTTATGTTATATTTCAGATTGTTTTAAAACGTAACATAAGGAAATGATTATGAAAAAGAGACATATGGCATGCTTGCTCTATATATTGATGGGAATTGCAGAATACGCAAACGCTAACTCAACAATTCAAGCACTCGCAAACTGCGATGCATCATTTTTTAAAGAAATACAGAATGATGGGAATTTAAAGTCGCTCATCCCTTCGTTAGATATATCCATGTTAAAAACCACCGGAAAATTATCGTTCCCGACCACATTTACATCCCCGGAAGGCATTGAGGTTAATAGTTTTATTGTTACTTATACCGACTTTGATAAATACAAAGAAATTAGCACATTTGATGTGAAAGGCCAATTCTACTATTGGGGATTTGAGTCCCTTCAATCCTTTAATGAGATTGTGAAAATTCTATCCCAGAAAATCAACCTAGTTAAAATTGGAAATATTTACACCTACAACCCAATGATACGAAACACCGTTGATGGCCAATGGATGGCTAATAACTCAGCCGTTGACGGTGTAGCACCAGAAGAGAACTCAGCAGAAAAATTGTTTATAATAGAAGACAATAAAGAGAAAGGTGTTGTGAGTATCATGTGTACATTACAAGGGAAAATTACTGACAAAGACTTATATCTTACTGGGTTATTGAAAAAATGAAAAAATACAACCAATTGATCATCACACTCTTAGGTTTCGCACTCATATCAGGTTGTAGCAGCGAAAAATCAAAAGACACATCTCCACCACCAGGGTATACCAAATTATTCCAGGGAAGCGACTCGATTACCTACCTGAAGAAAATGGACTCGTGGCATTACCAGGGCAATAGCGACATTATTCAATTTGAGATGATTATTTCATTCTTTAAAGAGGATACGGTAGTTGGTAAAAAGTTTCAATCCATAAAAGAAAAAATACTTTATGATTGCAATACCGAAAATAAGTACACAAAACTCCCCATTGGCTTCTTCTCTGACAAATATGCAACGGGAAAAGCGATTGTTCCCTACCCACTCAGTTCGAGCAGGTGGCTTATCGCAGAAAATAACAGTCTTGACGCTATTGGATGGCAAAATTATTGCGTGAAATATAAGAAGGCCATCGACGCACAAAGTTGACAATCCACTTTAATAAAAGAGGCTTATTTCGAGCCTCTTTTATGACATATATCAAACACACTAATCCTTCTCCTTGTTGAATATCGGGCTGATGCTGCCGTCGTTGGCATGTTCGGTATCCCGGTTTAGCTGCGCCACATCCTGTTGCTGTTTGTCGGTGTCACGGACTATCAGCGTTCCCTCACTGACCCCGGCTTTTGTCGTACCCTCGGCGTGCCCGCTGTTGTTGGCACCCGACAAGGTGCCGCCGGCAGTTACACATAAAAGCAACTACCCCAGCCAAGGACAGGCAACTACTTACGGATGGTAAGGCTGGTAATCTTCGAATTCCCAAGCAAAAACACGAGAGAGTTTCTGAGCAATCTCCATCCAGTCATCGCCTTCACATTGATCGATGTAATCGGTGATGGTT
This sequence comes from Serratia sarumanii, assembly GCF_029962605.1. Lineage (NCBI taxonomy): Bacteria > Pseudomonadati > Pseudomonadota > Gammaproteobacteria > Enterobacterales > Yersiniaceae > Serratia > Serratia sarumanii. The sequence goes on from NZ_CP124750.1 coordinate 2,681,814, forward strand.
TTGGTTATCTCATCCAAATCGTATTTACGTACCAGCAACGTGTGACGCATCAGTTCCGGCAGCCAGTGGTGCTTGCAGAGCCATTCAGGGGTGCAGATAAAAACATCAAAATGATTGATTCCCTCCTCCCCTACTGGCCCTATACATAAATGAGCTAAAAATTGAAAACAATCATTCTGCTCAGGTTGATAGCTTGATAAATCAAACCAATCACAGCCAATACTTCTTAGAGATGCCTTCATTATTTTCCACCCAAAATGTTTAAGTGACCGTTACCAATCTTATCCATTTTTCCTGTTTCAATATTCTTTGTATAACTTTCAAAGTTGGCCTGAGTTCCTGTTGGATTTAACGAACCTGGAGTATTTGGCTTTTCTTTTGGCGAACGGTAAATTCTGGTTCCATCGGCACTTACTAACCCTGTACCATCACTCGTTGGTCGTGCCCCTTCCCCAACCCAAATTTTACCCAAGCAATCGGCTTCTTCTTTGCTGCCTGAGCCAATTAGGAGGCGCTGATACCCGCCGTGTTGGTGGCGCCTTGTGCTGCACCTCTGTCTCCCGGCTGCAAGCCGGCGGCGGCGTTTTTCGCCTCAGCAGACGCGATCACTACACTCGAGTTTACCCCGGTCCTCATGACAACTGACGTTTCAGCATCACACACTCTAGATCACCACCGTCACCGATAAGACCACCTGGCGCGAACTCTGCCAGGCCAGCCAACAGCGGCAAGATTTGGGGGCCGACCAGGCGCGAGAGAACGGCGAGCAGGTTATCGCTGGCGACTGGCTAAGTCAGCCCGGGATCACCGAGGCGGAACACCTGGAGGTCTCTGCTGCGCCCGGTGTGATCCGGTTGCGGCGGCGAGAAGTGGGAGGATTTAGAGATTAGAAGCACAACCCCGGTCAAGACCGGGGTTACTGTTTTAATTCAGAAGATCCATTGAAACATTGCCTGTATCAAAGAACTCTTTAAAGATCCTGACAACAAGATCAAAGTCCTTAGTAAGCTGCCGCTTCGGCCAGTAATTACCAAGAATCATGACATTTTCCCCAGAAGAAGAAGTTTGATCCCATATAGACCTTACATCGCTCCCAGACTCATCATATTCAAGCAAAGTCACCAGATAAAAGCCATTCTCTGCCTCAACACTGAGTCTTTCAGGCCCAACTTCTGGAGCATTAATGATCCTAATATTTACACTACCACTACTATTCTTCAAAATATTTAAAAAATCGAGCACATCGGGCCATAAAGGGGACTCATTTCTGGCATATTTCTCACCAGCCAATAGACACGAAAGTTCATAATTCATCATTTTGCCGGCCCTCGGTTCTCTATTTTTTTCATCCCTTGCTGCCAAAAAAGAACGTTACCAGTTGCTTCTTCGTATATCGTCAGTGACTTTAATCCGGCCTTTTCTGCCATAGTTCTTACATCACTCAGACAGTAGTTACATACTTCCTTACCAGCTACACTCATCGCCATTTCACGCCCTTGAGTCATTCCTTTATCAAAGGCTTGCTGAATCACACCTATTTCTGCATGAGCGGTGCCCATATTTCCATTAGGGTAATTTTTATCAGGCCTCTTATCTATCTTGGCCTGTACCACATCGTTGATAAGAGTCGGTTTATTAAAATCGGCTAACTGTGAAGGTCTAATACCTTGGTTAGTATCAGTAAACTTACTACCATCTACGTTCCCTTTCGCCACGACCTTCAGATTCGCATCAACAATCTTACCAAGCTGTTTCGCTGCCGCTGAACCAAGCACAGGAGTCAATGAGGCCGCTACAATCTTCATCCCATCATAGGTTTCGATGTAAGCCTCTGCCGTAGCCTTATCTACGCCAAGCTGCACCATGGCATAGTTCACCATCGCATCTTTCACCTGTTGCTGACTCTGCGCATCAACACTGGTGATATTCAGCAGGTTCACTATCTGGCCGTAAGCATCCGCGTATTGCTGGCTCACCTTCGAGTTATACGGCCCGGTTTCATACTCACCCTTGGCCGCGATAACCTCCAGTCTCGCCGCACCACAGGCCGCACTGGCTGCCGCACCATTTCCGCAGGCCTCTATCACCTTCTTGTCGCTGGCGATATCCTTTTCACGCAGTTCATTAATCGTCTGCTGGGCCTGCTCACGCTCTGCCGGATCTTTGCTGTTCTAGAGTTTCTGCTTCGCTAACTCAAGCTTCGTCTTTTCTTCCACACTCAGATAGTTATTCTCAACTGCATTCTTACCCGCCTGCCCGCCGGTCACGGCTCCCGCAGTATCCCCCGTCGCCAGACCGCCTGCAAGCCCTGCAGCCAACTGACTCAGCGCGCTCAGCTGCTGTTTCTCGCTTTCGCTCAGCTGCTGCGCCGTTTTGCCCGGGAACAGCTGGCCGGCAATGTAGCGCGCCGCCAGTTCACCGCCGCCCGCACCCAGCCCCCCTGCTGCGGCTGACTGGTTATTCAGCTGCGCGGTCACCGCGTCCAGCACTGCATGCGCCATCGCATTGGCGGCCATGTTGTCTTCACCGACCCGCTTCTTGATTTCCGTCGCTAGGTACGGCGAGGCGCCGCTTGCCAGCGCCCCCGCCAGGTTATTGCCTGCCAGCGCCGTCAGCGCCCCCGTCACCGCCTGCGCCGCCTTCTGCAGGTCGCTGCCGGTGCCATATTGCCGCATCGCGTTGTCGTATGCCCGCTGCATCACCGCCGCATCGGTCGTCGGTTTACCGCTCTTCTCAAGCTGCTCCCTGGCCTGCGCCAGCGCCACCGGGTCTTTCTGCGCCTTCAGCCCGGCGATATCTCCCTGCGTGCGGATGACGTCCATCGCCTGGCCGCCAATCTCCCCAATCAACTGCGCCTGCTTGAGCCGGTTTTGCTCCTTCTCCTTGTTGAATATCGGGCTGATGCTGCCGTCGTTGGCATGCTCGGTATCCCGGTTCAGCTGCGCCACATCCTGCTGCTGTTTGTCTTTGTCGCGAACTATCAGCGTACCTTCGCTGACCCCGGCCTTCGTCGTGCCCTCGGCATGCCCGCTGTTGTTGGCGCCCGACAGCATGCCGCCGGCCATGTTGGTCAGCAGGTCTTTGCCCACCGGCCCGCCGGTGCTGAAGCTGCCGCCGCTGTGCGTCGCGCTGTAGTCCGCCTGGTTGTGAATGTCCTTCCAGCCCAGCGTGCCGGTATCGAAGCGGTTCTTCTCTTTGTCCGCTTGGCTTGCAATAACGGCGCCGTCGAGCTGGGTGTGTTCTTTGACCTTGACGTCATACCCGCCCTTGCCGGCAAACAGCCCGGTCTGCTCTTTCACCGAGTCGAAGTTGCTGTGCAGCTTGTCCTTGCTGGCGCTTACGTTGGCTGAGCCGGTCATCGAGCCGAAGGTGAAGCTGCCGCCCGCGCTGGCGTTTTGCTGTTTGGCGTCATAGCGGTCGCTGTCTTGTTGGCTTTGCAGCGTCAGGTCACGGCCCACGTCGACGGTAACCTTTTCTCCGCTGGCCTGCGCGCCGGTCAGCCGGGTGTCGCGGCCGCTGGTCACCTTGAGATTACTGCCGGTATCCAGGGTAGTTTCGGTATGGGTCAGGCCGTTGCCGTTCTCATGCCAGTGCAGGTCCGTTCTCCAGTATCTGCGTCGCCATCGCGTGACGGAACAAATGGCAGCTCCCTTTGTCGATGCCTGACGCTCACGGCACCACCGCATTGGGATGCCGTGAGCCCCGCTACCTTACTTCAATGTCTTTAATAACTCATCCAGTAGTTCAGAAGCATCGTGTTTATATTCTGATTCCCAACGTGTTTGCCAGTCTGCGGGACGGCCTTCACTCTCCCATTCAGACAGAGCAAGTGCATTGATAATTTCTAGTTCAAACCATATTTTCTGATAATTATCTCTATTGTGCTCATTTTCAAATAGCTCATTTAGCTGAGGCAAATCTTCTGCGTAACTGACGAACCTCGCAAAGCTAATGACATCACTTAATGAATGAAGCGCATACTCACAGATATCATTCTTCTCATTTATCGCCATATTTAACCGTGACCACTCTACCAGATTCGTTCGTAACTACGGATACTTTACTCTCAGGATCAAAGTGTACTGTTGTTCCGCCTCGGCTAGGAGTCGATTTTCCATTTTTAATGGTATTCTCAACAACAGAAGGCGTTATTCCTCGATCCTGCATTCTGTCTAAGGCGTGCCCTGAATATTCTCGATTTCTGATCGTACCCGGCTGATTCCTTACAGGTTGATAAGATGGGTTACTTGGCTGATTCATCGGATTGCGCTTACTTCCCATTGGGAGAGTGGCAGATACTTCATCACTGGCCTTGTTAATCAGCCTGGACGCTTCAGCAACATCCCCTTTCTTCAGCGCTGTCTCTGCCGCCTTGATCGCTTTGCCCGCGGCATCACCCGCACCCGGTATAATCCCTATCGCCGCTACCAAGTAATCCAGCGCACTCTGCGCTTCCGCAAAGCTCTTGATATCCCCAACCACCGGCACAAAATCTGCACCTGTCGACAGGATATCTTTCAGTTCTTCCCGGCGCTCAGTATACATCTTCACCGAGCACGCTTCCGCGCTCATTCCGGCACAGTTTTGCTGCTTATAACGTTCGTTCTCTGCGTCGACACGTTCTTCGGCTACCTGCTGAGGTGTCTTACCCTGAGATACAGCGTCAACAAGATCACTCAGCGCGTTATTCTCCACCGCATTCTTCCCAGCCTGCCCGCCGGTCACCGCTCCCGCAGTATCCCCCGTCGCCAGCCCGCCTGCAAGCCCCGCAGCCAGTTGGCTCAGCGCGCTCAGCTGCTGTTTCTCGCTTTCGCTCAGCTGCTGCGCCGTTTTGCCCGGGAACAGCTGGCCGGCAATGTAGCGCGCCGCCAGTTCACCGCCGCCCGCACCCAGCCCCCCTGCTGCGGCTGACTGGTTATTCAGCTGCGCGGTCACCGCGCCCAGCACTGCATGCGCCATCGCATTGGCGGCCATGTTGTCTTCACCGACCCGCTTCTTGATTTCCGTCGCCAGGTACGGCGAGGCGCCGCTTGCCAGCGCCCCCGCCAGGTTATTGCCTGCCAGCGCCGTCAGCGCCCCCGTCACCGCCTGCGCCGCCTTCTGCAGGTCGCTGCCGGTGCCGTATTGCCGCATCGCGTTGTCGTATGCCCGCTGCATCACCGCCGCATCGTTCGTCGGTTTGCCGCTCTTCTCAAGCTGTTCCCTGGCCTGCGCCAGCGCCGCCGGGTCTTTCTGTGCCTTCAGCCCGGCGATATCCCCCTGCGTGCGGATGACGTCCATCGCCTGGCCGCCAATCTCGCCGATAAGCTGCGCCTGTTTGAGCCGGTTTTGCTCCTTCTCCTTGTTGAATATCGGGCTGATGCTGCCGTCGTTGGCATGCTCGGTATCCCGGTTAAGCTGCGCCACATCCTGCTGCTGTTTGCCGGTGTCGCGAACTATCAGCGTACCTTCGCTAACCCCGGCCTTTGTCGTGCCCTCGGCGTGCCCGCTGTGGTTGGCGCCCGACAGCATGCCGCCGGCCGTGTTGGTCAGCAGATCCTTGCCCACCGGCCCGCCGGTGCTGAAGCTGCCGCCGCTGTGCGTTGCGCTGTAGTCCGCCTGGTTGTGGATGTCCGTCCAGCCCAGCGTGCCGGTATCGAGGCGGTTTTTCTCCTTGTCAGCTTGGCTTGCAATCACAGCGCCGTCGAGCTGGGTGTGTTCTTTGACCTTGACGTCATACCCGCCCTTGCCGGCAAACAGCCCGGTCTGCTCTTTTACCGAGTCGAAGTTGCTGTGCAGTTTGTCCTTGCTGGCGCTAAAATTCGCCGAGCCGCTGCCGGCGCCGATCGGCACGCTGATCCCGCCGCTCATCTGGGTCTGCCTGGCATCATAGCGGTCGCTGTCCTGCTGGCTTTCCAGCGTCAGGTCACGGCCCACGTCGACGGTAACCTTTTCTCCGCTGGCCTGCGCGCCGGTCAGCCGGGTGTCGCGGCCGCTGGTCACCTTGAGATTACTGCCCGCATCCAGGGTGGTTTCGGCATGCGTCAGGCCGTTGCCGTTCTCATGCCCCTTGCCGGCATTGACGCCGGCCGAGACGCTGATGCCGTACCCGCCCGAGCCTGCGCCGATGCCGACACCGACGTTGCCGCCTTTGCTGCTGTTCTTGCCGACGGTGCTTTCGCTGTTCTGCGCCGACTGCAGGGTAATGTCCCGCGCCGCATCGAGCGACAGATCTTTGCCCGCTTTCAGCTGGCTGCCGGTGACGACGATATCGCCACTTTGCGCGTTGTGGTTCTTGCCGCTCGCCGTTATCGACAGGTTTTGCCCGGCGGTGAGCGTGCTGCCCTGCGACTGGCGGCTGTCGGTGCGGGTTTCGCTTTTCGACGATTGGCTGCCGTAGGAGGCGCTGATACCCACCGTATTGGTGGCGCCCTGCGTTGCACCTTCGTCTCCCGGCTGCAAGCCGGCAGCGGCGTTTTTCGCCTCCGCCGAGGCGGTCAGCGCATTATCCCGCTCCCAGGCCTGTGCAGCCTGCACGCCGGACAGCGCAGCCTTGGTGTTTTGCAGCGCGGTCAGGCGCCCATCGCCTTCTTTTCGCGCCTGCTGCGCCGAGCTGACGGCGGTGTTGAGCGCGCCGCCCACGGTGCCCGACAATGCCACGCTCAGGCCGCTCTGCTTCTGCTCGTAGGTCTCTTTACGCGTGCGCGCATCAACGCCGGGATCGATAGTCACGCTGTCGCCGGTAAGAGCCAGATCCTTGGCCGCCACCAGATCGGCGCCGCCGATGTGCAGTTGGTTGCCCGCCGTGACGTTGACGCTGCCCTGACTGCTGCCGACGGTGCTGACGCTTTGGCTTTGGGTCCGGCCTTTCTCGTCGATTTCGTGTTTGCTCGACTGTTTGCCAATGGTGAAGCCGATGCCGCCGCTGCCCAGCAGGCCGCTTTTTTTCTTCTCTTCCAGCCGGTAATGCGTGTCGGTCTCGGTGGCCGCGCCGATGTCGACGTTACGGCCGGCCTGCAGGTTCACGTCCTGGTCGGCGGCAATGGCCGAGCCGGTGACCGTCAGATCGTTGCCGGCGCTGACGCTGACGCTGTTGCCGCTGAGCAGGCTACCTTTCTCGCGTGTGGTGGCGTCATGCGCCACACTGTGGCTGCTGCTTTTTTTCAGGAAACCTTTTTTCTGTGACCGCTCTTCACTGAGGGCCGACTCGCGTTCGGTGGCGGTATTGAGGGTCACATCCTGCTTCGCCTGCAGGGCGATGGCGCCCTGTTCGCTGTGCAGGGCGCTTGCCGTGGCGATGATGCTGCCGTCCTGCGCTACCACCGTGACGCCGCCCTGTCCGCTGAGGGTGCTGCCCACCACGTTTTCCCGCAGGACTTCTTCGGCGCGCTCACCTCTGGTTTTCCGGCCGCGACTTTCCTCGTTGGAGACGCGATGCTCGCTGTCGGTGGTGTGGTTAAGGATCACATCATTTTTCGCCTGCAGGGCGATAGCGCCTTGGTCGCTGTGCAGGGTGCTGCCGGTAACCGTGACGTCGCCTTCACGCCCGATCACGGTCACACCCTCGCGCCCGCTGAAGGTGCTGCCGGTGCTGATTTCGCGCTCGGTTTGCTCTTCGCGATGGCTCTTGGTTTTGCCTTCGCGCTTGTTTTCGCTGTCCTGGTCCTGCGTGCGGGTACGCGCGTCTTTAATGCTCACGTCCCGTGCGCTGACGCCAATACGCCCCTCTTTACTGTCAATCTGCGCGCCTTCGGCCAACAGGCGGTTGCCCGCCACCAGGGTGACGCCCTGGTCTCCGCCGAGTGCGCTTACTGTCAGGCGCTCTTCCTGGCGGTCGTTGCTGACTGATGAAGTACGGCTGTTGGCGTCCAGGTGCGTGGTGTTGGTGGTCGTCTCGGCCCGGATGTTGATATCGCCGCCGGCCTGCACGCGGGTGCTGCCGGCGGCGCTGGCCTGGCTGCCCGTGAACGTGACGTCTCGCCCGGCATTGAGCGAGAGGTTGCCGCCAGCGTTAAGCTGACTCCCCAGAGCCTGCTGCCATTCGCCGCTGACGTGCGCCATCCGGGAGCCTGCCGCTTCCGTGCCGCCGCGGGTGCGGTTACCCATTGAACCGGAGATAACCTCAAGATCGGCGGTATGGCTGCTTTTGGCGGCGGTGATGGTCAGATCGTTACGCGCGCTCAGGCTGAGCGTATCGGTCGCATCCAGTTTCGCTCCGGTGAGCGTGATATCGGTGCCACGCAGGCGAATGTCGCCGGCGCTCATGGTCGCCTGGCGCAGCGCGTCCTGCAGGTTAGTGCTCATGGCCAGACTGTCTGCCTGCACGTCAATGCTGCCTGCCCTGACGTCGCCGCCCTGATGCAGGAACTGCCCGGCGTCAACCGTCAGGGCTTTTTCGGCAAACAGGTTGCCGGCATTGGTGATGCTGTTTGCCGAGAGTTGCAGATCACCGCCACCAATTAGCGCGCCATCGCCGGTCAGGCGCAGCGTAGCCTGTGCCAGATACACCTTCGGCACCCACACCGTTTGCGGGCCGCCTTCCGTTTGCACCGTCTCGCTCACCAGCCAGACGATATCCTGTTGCAGCGCCGCAATCTGCTCCGGCGTCAACGCCACGCCCGGCACCAGATGGAAGTCCTGGGCAACTTTGCTGCCGTTGTTCATCAGTTGCTGGTACTGCTCCATCGCATCCCAGCCCTTGACAGACGGTTTGCCGGTCAGCGCCAGCACCTGCTCGCGCACCAGACGCTGCTCGTAGAAGCCGTCCCCCAGGCGCTTATGGGCCTGCGCGGGGTCATACCCTACGCGCTCGAGCATATAATCACTGCTGATAAAGTTGTCGCGGCGGGTAAAGCGTTCATCGGTTACCACCAGGAACGGGCTGCCGATCGCCGTATGTTGACTAAACAAGCCGTTATTGGGGATGGCGGTGGCCACATTGCCCAGATGCTGTAACTGCGTCAGCGCCAGCTCAGACGGCAGCAGTGGGCGCCCCAGCGGCGAGGACGGCGTGGCGCCCGGTCTTGTCATTTGCTCGCCCGGCGCCAGCGTCGTATCGCCGTCAGGTCGGGCAGCGCCGTCTACCGTGAAGGCCAGCGGATTGCGCTCAAGCTCGGCGCGTTCGGCATCTACCGCCTTTAACGCCGCATCAAGTTGACTGATTTGCGCCTGATTGACCGTGGTGTTGGTGATGCGGGCTCCGTTGATGGTGACCGTGCCATTGCCGGTGATCAGCCCGTCAACGGTCGCCAGCGCCGTGGTTTCGTCCCGGTTGAACGTGGGGTACCAGTGATGCGTGTCCTTGTCATAATGGTCAACGATAGCCGCCTGACGCCGCTCGTTAACCGAGTAACCGCGGTTGTCCACGCTGCCGCCGCCGTCCTGCGTCAGGTTGCCGTTGGCGGTAATGACGCTGGCGTCATTGAGCAACGTTCCCGTGATGCGCAGCACCATGTTGCCGCCGGCCAGAATACGCGCGCCGATCCCCTCACTCACCAGCTTGTCGCGCGTCACCGTGCCGCTCTCGGTACGTTCGCGGAAGTTGTTGTAATCGGTGATGAACGGCGCGCTGTCGATATCGACATGCTTTTCGGGATCCCAGGTCATCACCTGCGTCCAGTCGTGCTCCCAATGGAAGCCGTTTTGATAAGGCGTCGGGATGGTCGCCAGCTGATTGCCCCCACGCGTTTCATAGAACGTCATCGCATAGCTGCCATCGGCATTCGGCTTGAGCGCCAGGTAGTTGACCCACAGGTCGGTCAATTGGCCCTTATTGTCCTTGACCCGCACCTGTGCGCGCTTGCCCGCCACATCAATGGCCAGCAGTGTGCCGTAGCGGTTGGTTTGCGCCGCCGCGTCATCCTGATAGGTCAGCTGCTGGGTGGTCGGCGCCAGGGTGCTTTTATCGGGATTGACCTTTGAACCGTAGGAGCGCCAGTAGTAGTTGTAGCGGTGCCATTTGTAGTCGCTCTTCTCGGCGTTACGCTCAATCACCAGCCCTTCGCGCAGGTTGTTCAGGCGACGCGCTTCCACGGTGGCGTCACCGTCCGCTTCGATAAAGCTGGCCCGGTTTTCAATCAGGTCATCGCTGTGCAGGTGCAGACGGTCGGCGCTGTAAATCAGCGCTCCCTCCCGGTTGGTCAGCCGCTCACCGGCCTGCACCGTCAGGCTGTGGGTCGCCGCCATCACCGCAGGCGCACCGTGGTTGTCGATAATGCGCCCGTTCACGGTGATGTCGTCGCCCATCAGCGCCGCGGCGTTGTCCAGGGTATCGACGTTCAGCGTCATGCTGTCTGCCTCAAGGCGCCCGGTGTTTTGCAAGGCTCCGGTCGTCAGCTGCAGCGTTTTGCCCACCAGCGCCGCCGGATTGGTGATGCTGGCCGCATTGAGCGCCAGCTTGCCGGGCAGCAACCAATCCGCCAGGTTGGTAAAGGCGCCGCTCAGGGAGAACATCACCGTACCGTTACTGCTGATCGTTTCGCCGGCCTGATGGGTGTAGTCCTGCTGCGCGGACAGCGTCAGCGCCTGCAGCCCCAGCAGGGTACCGTTCTGATTATCCAAGGTACGCGCATGCAAGGTAAGTTGCCCGGCGCTCTCCACGCGCCCGCCCTGGTTGAGCAGCGCCAGCGGCGAGTCGGTCCGTGACCGGTCAGTATTGATATTGAGGTTGCCGTTGGCCAGGATCCGCCCCTGGCGGTTGTCCAGCTGCGTTACCCCCGAGAGGGTCATCTGGCCGCTACTCTGCAGGCGGCCTGCGGTATTGTCGATATCACGAGAGGTGATATCGGTGCGCGTGGTGCCCAGTATCAACCCGCCATCGCGATTGTTCAGGCGCTCGGCCTGCACATCCAGTTCCGCCTGGCTGCTGAGCGTGCCCTGACCGCTGTTATCGAGCGTCCCGGCCTTGAGCGCCAGCCCGTGGGTTGACACCAATTGCCCACCCCGGTTGTTGACCTGCGCCCCCTCAAGCGTGAGCGCGTCGCCGCTGTGCACCTTGCCATGCTGATTGTTAAGCCGGTCGAGTCGGTAGGTGCCCGCCCCCTGACTGATGAGCGTACCACCGGTATTGTCCAGTTGCTTTGATGCCACCGCGATGCCGCCGCGGCTGCTGAATACGCCGCGTGTATTATTGATACCGGCGGCCGACACCTCTTGCCCGCCATTGCTGCGCACTGCACCGCCGGTATTTTCCAGCAAACCAAGAATGCGCAGCGCCACGCGTTGCTGGCCGTCTATCGTCCCACCGGCATTGTTCAGCGTTTGTGCGTCAAGTTGAAGCGCCTCGCCACTTTGCACTTTCCCATCGCGGTTATTCAGCGCATCACTCAGCGCAAGGCGTTGTTGTTTCTGGCTGTAGAGCAGCCCGCCCTGCGCATTGTCGAGTGCGCGGGCGGCGATAGTCAGCCCCTCGCCGGCCAGCCACTGACCGCCAGCGTTATTGATGCCGCCGGCGTGTTCGCCGTCTTTGGTACCCGTAACAGCAAGCTGCCCCTGCGCCGAAACCTTGCCGTTGCGATTATCGATATCCTGCTTGATGCGCAGCGCCAAGTCGTGTGCCGACTGCAGTACACCTTTAGCGTTGCCCAGCCAGTTCGCCGCAAGTTGTGCTCCCTGCAAGCTCTGCACACTGCCTTCCGTATTGTCAAAACCGCCGCTGATCGCCTGCCAGCCGCCCTGACTGCCCATCCAGCCCTGCGTGTTGACGATATCCTGTGCCTGCAACACCTGAGACGATTGACTGAAAACTCGCCCCTGGCGGTTATCCAGCTTGCCGGTGAACTGCATGTTCAGGCTATCCAGCGCGTTGATGGCGCCCTGAGCATTGAGCAGACTGGCGGCGCGCACCTGCGTGCGGCCATTGCCGGTCAAGGTGCCGTTTTGGTTATCCCAGCCCCCCGCCAGATTCAGAGAAAGCGCCTGGCCGCCCAGCACCACCCCTGCGGCGCGGTTGGTCAACTGGCCTCCCTGCAGAGACAGATCGCCGCCGCTCTGCAGGGAGCCGCCGTCATTATCGAACAGGCTGCTTGCTCCGCCGTTAACGGCAAGGGCCTGCTGCGCGGTCAGTTTGCCGGAACGGTTGAGGATATTGCCTGCGGCGTCAAGCGTCAGGCCTCCGCCGGACTGCAGCCGCCCGCCGGTATTGTCGAGCGACTGCGCGTTGGCGGTGACCTGCCGGCCACCTTGTACGGTGCCGCCCTGATTGTCCCAATCGCCATCAGTGTTGACGGCGAGTGCGCTGCCGCCTTCAAGCCAGCCGGCGGCGTTGCTCAACCCTTGCTTCGCCGTCAGGTTCGCATCCTGCCTGGCGACCACCTTGCCCTGAGCGTTATCGAGACGCTGCGCCGTTAGCGTGAGCGACTCGCCGCTGATTTCCCCCTCGCGGTTGCCAAGCACGCCCGACGCAGTGAGAGAGAGTCTCTGCCCGCCCAGCAGCTTGCCGGCCTCGTTGCGGATGTCTCGCGCTGACACCGTGGTTTGCCCATTTCCCTGCACCCTACCGTGATGATTGCTCAGCTCGCCCTCACTGCTCACCGTCAGCATCTCACCGGCGCCAAGCAGCCCCTGCGTGTTGTCCAGCCCCTGACGGGCATGCAGGTTAAGCCGTTGTCGGCCAATCACCTTGCCCTGCGTGTTGTCGAGACGGTCAGACTGCACCGTCAGCACCGTGGCACTGATTTCGCCGCCGCGGTTGGTGGCGTTGCCCGAGGTCTGCAGGGTTGATGCATGACCTGAAAGCAGCTTACCGCCGTCGTTGTTGAGATTGCTCGCCGTTGCCGTGACGGCCGTTTCGCCTTGCGCCGTGCCGCCACGGTTGTCCCAGTCGCCGGCGTGCACATTCAGCGCCTTGCCGGCGCCAATCAGGCCGCGTTGGTTATCCAGGCGGCCGGCCGTCATTTCGAGATTTCCCTGGCCGATGACCTGCCCCTGCGCGTTATCCAGCCGTTGTACCGCCAGACGCACGTCATCGCCGCTCAGGGTGCCGGACTGGTTATTCAGATCGCTACCTGCCTCAAGCGTCAGGCCGTTCCCGGCCAGCAGGTTGCCCCCGGCATTATTCACCGCGCCATCAGCATGGAGCGTGAACCCCGCCTGGGTTTTTATCGTGCCGCGCTGGTTATCGAGGCGGCCGGCGTCGAGGCGAAGAGCTGCGTTGCTGCCCATCGTGCCACCGCCATTGTCGAGCAGGCCACCCACTCGCCAGTGCTGCGCCGTTTCCCCCAACGCCACCAGGCGACCGCGCTGATTGACTAACTGACCGGCCGAAAGCCGGAGGCTCTGCGTCTCGATGGTGCCGTCACTGTTATCCAGCGCGCCTGCCAGGGTGAAACGGCTCTCACCGTCACCGGTCTGAGACCAGGTAGCCTGTTGGTTGAACAGGTTGTCAGCATCGACCGCCCAGCGCCCGGCCTTGACCTTGGCCTGCTGCGCATCCACATTTCCCTTCGTGCTCACGGCCAGCTCACCGCTGTCTACGGTGGACTGGCGCAAGGCCACGCCGCCCTCGCGGGCCGCCAGCGCGGTGCGGCCGGCCGCAACCTGCGCGCCGCTGATATCCACCCGGCGCCCGGACGCGTTGACGTTCTTTTTACCGAGCAGACTGCCACTGGCGCGGATATCGCCCTGGCTATCAAGCTGCAGATTGGCATCATGGACCAGCGTGCTTTCGGCATTACTGCCCGCCAGCAGGTGGCCGCTGCTTTGGATGCCGCGCGCGGCGTTCAGGTGCACATTCCCGGCCGCCGCCAACGTACCGGATTGCGTTAACATTCCCTCGCGACTCTGCACGGCCAGTTGGCCACCGCTATACACTTTCCCGTGCGTCTCGATGTCGCCTTTTGCCGCCAATTGAATATCGCCGCCGGCCTGGGTGGCCGCATCCGGCGCATCAGAGCGCCAACTGAGCTTGCCTTCGCTGCTCACGGTGAGCGTTTTGCCCGCCCGGACCTGTCCGCCCTGGTTACGCACGCCGACGCCGGCTTCGGTGCCGATCATGCGGATACTGCCGCTGTACATGCCGCCCATCTGCCCCATGTCGATGGCAAGCTCAGGCCTGGCACTGCCGTCATCCGAAAGCGGCGCGGCGGTTTTACCGTCCGCGCTCACGCGGTTACGACCGGCCACCAGCGTCACACCTTCTTTAGCCCAGACGCCGGCGTTGACCTCCACCGCGCGCGCCAGAATGTCGACGTACTCGGTATCATGACGGGTATCGCCGTTGAGCCCACCGCCCTCGATGCGCACCACGCCGCGCTCGACCTGGTAGCCCGCCACGCTGCCATCGGCGTTCAGTTGCGGTTTGCCGGTGGTCAGCGTCATGCGCCCAGCGTTGATGGTGCCGCAGCCGTTGCAGACAATGCCGGCGGGGTTGGCCACAATCACCTGCGCCTTGCCGCCGGCCACTTCCATAAAACCGCGCAGCTGGCTGGGATTGTTGCTGTTGACTTCGTTGAGGATGACGCGAGCCGGCGCGGAATTGGGATTGAGATTAGGGTTACCCTGGATCATCCCGGCCATCTGGGTCGCGGTCATCACCGCCGAGTTGTTGAGGATGGCGCCTTTGGCGTCGACGTCGAACTGCTGATACTGATTATGTGAAACCCCAGCCTGGTTGGGGGCGGTGATGTTGACCTGCGGCAAGCCATTCTGGGTAGTGATGACCTCCGGCCGCTGGGAAGGATTGGCACCGCCGTCCGCGACAATGCCGTCTGCCATGACGGGGCCGGCGAACATCAACAGCCCAAGCAGCCACACTGACCGACGCACGGTGACCCACAGACGACTTCCACCCGTTATTCCTGAACCGATGCGCTGCCCCGGCTCGCTGCTGCAGCTGCGGGCCAGTTCGGACACCACCCGCAACTCCCCGTGGGTGCGGCTGAAGATAAGGCGATAGCAATGTTTGTTCATAGGTCACATCCGTGAGAAAAGTCAGTCCGTTCAGATCAGCGCAGCAACGCTGCCGGTATCGCGATGTTCAGATTTCCAGATTTACGCTAAAACCCGCGGTCGCGCCGGAGGTATGGAACCCCGCAGGCTTGTAGAGCGGAACGCCGGCAAACAGGTCATAGCTGAATCGCCCCCACAGCGCGCCGCGCACGCCGAGCGCGCTGCCCGCCAATTGATGGCCAACCAAGTGGCGAGTGTTTGGGCCGTCCACCCGGCCGTAGTCGGCGGCCAGATACAATTCATGCCCGCGAGAAAACACGTTCCAGGCGATTTCATTGCGCCATAGCAGGCCCTTTTCGCCGGACAGCATCTGTTCGCCGTCAAAGCCACGCACCGTGTAACGCCCGGCAATGGCCATCCGCTCCTGCGGCGTCAGCGCATTCGGGCTCCACTGCCCCCTTACGCTGGTATACACCCGCCAGGGCTGATCGCCCCAGGAGAACGGCTGATTGATGCCCAGGTCGCCGAGCAAAATGCCGGTACGTGCGCTGCCTTCATGACGCGACTCTTCCGGGGCAGGCAGGGCATTGAATGCGCCGGTGCCGCGGCGCCAGTTGATATTGGCGTCCAGCGTAGTGGTACCGAAGTAGCTGCGCTGATTCAGCCCCAGCTCCCAGCCGGCGGTCCGACGTTTTTGCGACACAATATCAACGTCGTCCACGGCGTTAGTCGAGTGCTTGCGGTAGCCGCGCAGGTTGAGCGTTAACTTGTGCGACTGGTCGCGGTACAGCAACCGGGAGACGGTCAACTGAATGTTGTCGCTCTTGCCGCTGTAGCGCAGCACCTCATTGGCGTTGGGGATGTTCTGGTGATAGGTGTAGTCGTTGTAATTGGCCGAGAAAGCCCAATATCCCACCGGGAAAAAGTAGTTCAGCGTATGTGAACGGTTGCCGAACGGCCCGTGCTGAAACACATCCTTGCCGATGTTGGCGTAAAACAGGTCATTCTGTGCAAACGGCGCATCGATAGCCAGAGTGGCCGAACCGAGATAACGCCCGGTACTTTTGGAGCCGCTGTCGTCCAGCCCCAGGCTGAGCCGCACCGGGCGCCCTTCGTGCCAGTTGACCTGCAGGTCACTGGTTCCGTCCTCGGCGCCGGGTACGATTTTAATATCGGCATTGGCGCTGGGCACCCGCCTGAAGTTCTCCAGCCCCTGTTCGATATCGCGCAGGCTGAGAATATCGCCGCGTGAGGCCGGAATAGCGTTCCACAGCCGCCCACGCCAGGAGACCGGCTCCTCAAAGCGGATATCACCGATACGCCCCGGCTGCAGCGTGAGCGCCAACACGCCCGTGGTCAAGTCCTGCTCCTGCGCCATCACGCGTGTGGTGACATAGCCCTTGGCCAGTATGGCGTTTTGTACCTTGTTGATGGCAAGCACAATGCCCTGGCTGCCCAGACAGCGGCCCCTGGCATCCGCCGCGGCGTTCAACGCCCATTGAAAGCGATCGGCAGACTCGCCGACCAACGTTAGCCGATTGATGATGAAGCAAGGGCGTTCATCGGTTGGGTAATCGGGCAGCACAACGTCGGGACGGGAAAGGCGCGCATCGGCCTGTGGGGCATTTTGCTGTTGCAGGGCGCGTTCGCGCTCCTGCTGGCGCTGCTGTTCGCGGGCATCAATGGACGCCATTCCATCGCTGGTAGACGCCGAAGCGGAAAACAGGGGTACAACGCCGATCAATAATCCCGACAGCCCGCAGCGGATAGAATAAAGTAAAGCACGAGCAGTATCTGAATCTGAGCGCATCCTTGGCTCCTCACCGTTACTTATAGTTATTTATTTGGTCAAAATCATAAGTTAAGTAAATTAATGTAAATAAACTTACTCTGGGGCGAATTATGAGCTTCGGGGGGGAAAAATCAACAGCTTTATGGCACTGCGATTCACAAAACCATAAGGGAGGCGGCGGGCATAAGAAGAATGGCGAAACGGCGGGAGGATGACGCCATGATGCGCCATCCTTTAAAATTAATTGTCGATCGGGAGGAGAATCAGTAAACGAGACGGACAGCTATCAGCCCAGCAAATTGCTGCCGAACGCCCCCTGCCAATCCTGTTCGAATTTCTCGACCGCGGCCTGCACCGCCGGCGCGCTCAGGAACTGCTCCGCCACATCCACCGGCAGCGTGATCGCCTGGCAGCCCGCCAACAGGCATTCCAGCGCCTGGCGCGGCGTCTTGAAGCTGGCGGCCAGCACCTGCGCCGACGGCGCGTGCAGGCTCAGCAGCTGCTGCAGCTCGTGCACCATTTCGATGCCGTCGCCGCCCTGCGCGTCCACCCGATTGACGTAAGGCGCCACGTATTCCGCCCCGGCCAAGGCCGCCAGCAGCCCCTGCCCGGCGCCGTATACCGCCGTGCCCAGCGTTGGGATGGACATCGTTTTAAGCTTCTTGATCGCCGCCAGCCCCTCGGCGGTTGCGGGGATCTTGACCACCAGCCCCGGTACGCGCTGGCTGAGCAGCGCCGCCTCCGCCACCATGCGCTCCGCATCGGCCGCCATCACCTGCGCGAACAGCTTGCCGGTGCCGCCGAGGGCGTCGCGCAGCGCGGGCAGCACTTCCCAGATCGGCTTGCCTTCCTTCGCCACGATGCTTGGATTGGTGGTGACGCCGTGCAGCGGCAGAATGCGCGCCAGGCGTTTTACCGCCGTCACATCGGCGGTATCGAGATAAAGCTCCATCACGGACTCCTGTGTCATGTTCTGTGGGCGGATTCAAACTCTGATCATCATAGGGCAAAAACCCCGCCAACCTTTGACCAAAATCAATCCAACCTTCATTCGAAACACCTTTAATGGCGAAAGATTCAGCAACGCCAAACGGGTGACTCATGTTCTTCAATCTGCAGCGCTACTCGACCCATGACGGCCCCGGTATCCGCAGCGTGGTCTTTTTAAAAGGGTGCCCGCTGAGCTGCCGCTGGTGCCAGAACCCCGAAAGCCGCTCGCGCCACGCGGATCTGCTGTTTGACGAACGCCTGTGCCTGAGCGGCTGTACGCTGTGCGCCGAGCGCTGCCCGCAAGGCCTGCAGCGTGACGAGGGCGCGCTGACGCTGCGGCGCGAAGCCATCAGCGCAGACGACTATGCGGCGCTGGCCGCCGCCTGCCCGACCGGCGCGCTCAGCCTGTGCGGCAGCGCGGCCAACCTCGACGATATCATGGCCGAGGTGATGCGGGATAAGCCTTTCTACCTGCGCAGCGGCGGTGGTGTAACGCTGTCCGGCGGCGAACCCTTTATGCAGCCGGAGGTCGCGGCAGAGCTGCTGCGGCGCGGCCGCGAAGCCGGCATCCACACCGCCGTCGAATCCTGTCTGCACGTTCCGTGGCGTTACATCGCCCCTTCGTTGCCCTGGCTGGATCTGCTGTTGGCCGATCTCAAACACACCGATGAAGCGCGTTTCAAAACCTGGACCGGCGGCTCCGCCCGTCGGGTGATGAACAATTTCCGCCGGCTGGCGGCGCACGGCGTGCCAATGACCGTGCGCGTGCCGCTGATCCCCGATTTCAATGCCGATCGCCACTCTGTCCGCGCGATTGTCGACTTCGCCGCCGACGAGATCGGCGTATCGGAGATCCATTTTCTGCCGTATCACACGCTGGGCATCAACAAGTATCACCTGCTCGGCGAACCTTACCGCGCCGCCCGCACGCCGCTGGACGCGCCCGATCTGCTGGCCTTCGCCGAAGCGTACGCCGGCGCCAAAGGCCTGAGCGCCATTTTGCGAGGATAACGCCATGACTACGTTGGATTTGAAAACCCTCAGCGCCCGTATCCAGGCGCATAAGAACGCGCTGATTCACATCGTCAAACCGCCGGTGTGCACCGAACGCGCTCAGCACTATACCGAGGCCTATCAACAGCATCAGGATCGGCCGCTGCCGGTGCGCCGCGCGCTGGCGCTGGCCAACCATCTGGCGAAGCGCAGCATCTGGATCGCCAACGACGAGCTGATCGTCGGCAACCAGGCCAGCGAGCTGCGCGCCGCGCCGATCTTCCCCGAATACACCGTCGGCTGGATAGAAAACGAGATCGACCAGTTGGCCGACCGGCCGGGCGCCGGCTTCTCGGTAAGCGAAGAGAACAAGGCGATTTTGCACCGTCTTTGCCCCTGGTGGCGCGGCCAAACGGTGCAGGATCGCTGCTATGGCATGTTTACCGACGAACAGAAGGCGCTGCTGGCCACCGGCATCATCAAAGCCGAGGGCAACATGACCTCCGGCGACGCCCACCTGGCGGTCAACTTCCCGCTGCTGCTGGAACTAGGCCTCGACGGCCTGCGTGAAAAGGTGAACGCGCGCCGCAGCCGCCTGCGCCTGACCGAGTGGGAAGATCTGCATAAAGCGCAGTTTCTCAACGCCATCGACATCGTGCTGGCGGCGCTGAGCGAGCACATCCTGCGCTTCGCTCACCTGGCGCGCGACATGGCGCAGCGCGAAACCCGCGACTGGCGGCGCACCGAGCTGTTGGCTATCGCAGACAACTGCGATCTGATCGCCCATCGCCCGCCGCACACCTTCTGGCAGGCGCTGCAGCTGTGCTATTTCATCCAGCTGACGTTGCAGATCGAATCCAACGGCCATTCGGTTTCCTTCGGCCGCCTCGACCAATATCTCTATCCCTGGTATCGGCGCGACGTCGAGCTGGAGCAGAACCTGGCGCGGGAAGACGCCATCGAGCTGCTGCACAGCTGCTGGCTGAAGCTGCTGGAGGTCAACAAGATCCGCTCCGGCTCGCACTCCAAGGCCTCCGCCGGTAGCCCGCTGTACCAGAACGTCACCATCGGCGGCCAAAAACTGCTCGACGGCCGGCCGTGCGATGCGGTCAACCCGCTGTCCTACGCCATCCTCGAATCCTGCGGCCGCCTGCGCTCCACCCAACCCAACCTCAGCGTGCGTTACCACGCAGGAATGAGCGCCGATTTCCTCGACGCCTGCGTACAGGTGATCCGCTGCGGCTTCGGCATGCCGGCGTTCAACAACGACGAAATCGTCATTCCCGAGTTCATCAAGCTGGGGGTTGAACCGCAGGACGCCTACGACTATGCCGCCATCGGCTGCATCGAGACCGCCGTCGGCGGCAAATGGGGCTATCGCTGCACCGGCATGAGCTTCATCAACTTTGCCCGCGTGCTGCTGGCGGCGCTGGAACAGGGCCGCGACGCCACCTCCGGGCAGATTTTCCTGCCGCAGGAACAGGCGCTGTCCAAAGGAAACTTCGCCGATTTCGAGCAGGTGATGGCCGCCTGGGACCGACAAATCCGCTACTACACGCGCAAGTCAATTGAGATCGAATGCGTGGTGGACAGCGTGCTGGAGGAGAACGCCCACGATATTCTCTGTTCCGCGCTGGTGGATGACTGCATCGAACGCGGCAAAAGCATCAAGCAAGGCGGCGCCAAGTACGACTGGGTTTCCGGCCTGCAGGTCGGCATCGCCAACCTCGGCAACAGCCTGGCGGCGGTGCGCAAACTGGTGTTCGAACAAGGGGCGATCGGCCAGCAGCGGCTGGCGGCGGCGCTGGCCGACGACTTCGCCGGGCTGGATGGCGAACAGCTGCGCCAGCGGCTGCTCAACGCCGCGCCCAAATACGGCAACGACGTGGACGAGGTCGATCGGCTGCTGGTGCGCGCCTACCAAACCTACATCGAGGAACTGAAGCAGTATCGCAACACCCGCTTCGGCCGCGGGCCGATAGGCGGCGGCTACTACGCCGGCACCTCGTCTATCTCGGCCAACGTGCCCTTCGGCGCCGCCACCCTCGCCACCCCGGATGGGCGCAAGGCGCACCAGCCGCTGGCGGAAGGCGCCAGCCCGGCGTCCGGCACCGACCACCTGGGGCCGACCGCGGTGTTCAATTCGCTCGCCAAGTTGCCTACCGAGGCAATCCTCGGCGGCGTGCTGCTCAACCAAAAGCTGAACCCGGCGACGCTGGACAACCCGCGCGATCGGGAAAAGCTGATGCTGATGTTGCGCACCTTCTTCGAGAGCTATCGCGGCTGGCATGTGCAGTACAACATCGTGTCGCGCGAAACGCTGCTGGCGGCGAAGCAACACCCTGACCAATATCGTGATTTAGTGGTTCGCGTAGCTGGCTATTCCGCCTTCTTTACCGCATTATCCCCTGAGGCGCAGGATGATATTATTGCGCGCACAGAACATACTCTTTAAACCTTTGACTCTTAGCGGCCGCACCTTGGCGGCCGCATCATCAGGCCGATATGAATTTACGACAACAGACCATATTGCAGTTGGTTAACGATCGCCGGCGGATCAGCGTCAATGAGCTGGCGCGCGCCTCGGGCGTCTCGGAAGTCACCATCCGGCAGGATCTCAACCTGCTGGAAAAGCGCAGTTATCTGAAGCGGGTACACGGTTCCGCCGTGGCGCTGGAGAGCGACGACGTCGACGCCCGCATGATGTCCAATTTCACCCTCAAACAACGGTTGGCGCAATATGCCGCCGCGCAGGTCAACGACGGCGAAACGATATTTATCGAGAGCGGCAGCGCCAATGCCCTGCTGGCGCGCTACATCGCCGAACGCAAGCGCATTACGCTGATCACCGTCAGCCACTATATCGCCAACCTGCTGAAAGAAACCGACTGCGACGTGATTGTGCTGGGCGGCATGTACCAGAAGAAAAGCGAGACCGTGGTCGGCCCGCTTACGCGGCTGTGCATTCAGCAGGTGCATTTCAACAAGGCGTTTATCGGCATTGACGGCTTTCAGGCCGAAACCGGCTTTACCGGCCGCGACATGATGCGCGCCGACGTGGTCAGCGCGGTGCTGGCCAAGGGCGTGGAGAATATCGTGCTGACGGACTCGAGCAAGTTCGGCCAGATCCAGCCCAACCCGCTGGCGCAGACCGGCCAGATCAGCCGGGTGATCACCGATTCGCGCTTGGCGCTGGAGTATCAGCATCAGCTGAAACGCCAGGGCGTACAGGTGGAGCTGGTCAACGAATAACGCAGGTCACTGCCGCACCGCGCGGGCTACACCGCGCGCCTTCCCCTTGCGCAGCGGGATTTTAAGACTATTTACCTGTTTATCCTTCCCGAGAAACCTATACTCAGTTTCGGCGCCTTTTGGGCCGTAACTTGCTAATTATTCGGCCGTTAACAAAAAATGCCATTTTTTTATATCGATACTGTACGGGAATCAACGGCAGGCCTGATTTATGGTTAACGCCTATACTTATAGGGCACTTCCATATAGCCAATGCTAAGGAGAAGTCATTATGATGATTATCAATAAACGTTTCGCCACCGCCGCGCTGGCACTGACTCTGGCGTTTTCACTCAGCGCCTGTTCCAACATGTCCAAACGCGATCGCAACACCGCTATCGGCGCCGGCGCCGGTGCAGTCGGCGGCGCAGTGCTGACAGACGGCAGCGCGTTGGGCACGCTGGGTGGGGCTGCGGTAGGGGGCATCATCGGTCACCAGGTTGGCAAATAACCTGACCGAGAGACCTCGGCCGACAGGCTGGCAAAAGCGCCTCGGCGCTTTGACGTATTAACCAGAATAACGATGATTTCAGGTCTGTTTTACTTTAAGTCTATGGTTCTTTTACCGTTAACGGGCTAACCCCCGGCAGCAACAACCTCAAGCCATGCCGCAGTATTGCACCGCGGCATGGCGATTCACCTCAACCGCCCGCCAGTTTGACCTTCATGCCTTTGGCTTCCAGCAGCTGTTTAAGCAGATCGCGTTTATCGCCCTGGATCTCGATAATCCCGTCTTTCACCGAACCGCCGCAACCGCATTTCTTTTTCAGCTCGGCCGCCAGTTTGTCGAGCGCGGCATCATCCAGATCGACGCCGGCGATCAGGCATACCCCCTTCCCCTTGCGGCCGCTGGTCTGACGCTGGATGCGCACGATGCCGTCGCCCTTGGCGCGTTGCGGTTTAACGTCTTCCTGCTTGATGCGGCCGGTGTCCGTGGAATACACCAGGCGGCTGTTATCGTCATTCATCATTGCTTCCTCAGGCCAAAGAGGCGCGGATCGCGCGCAGCGTCGCGGCCGGATCCGCAGATTGGGTGATCGGACGCCCAATCACCATGTAGTCCACGCCGGCGGCCTGGGCCTGAACAGGGGTCATGATACGGCGCTGATCGCCCGCCGCGCTGCCTTCAGGGCGGATCCCCGGCGTAACCAGTTGGAAAGCCTGCCCGCAGGCCGCTTTCAGGCGCTGCGCTTCGTGTGCCGAACAGACCACGCCGTCCAGCCCGCAGTCGCGGGCCAGGCGCGCCAGGCGCTCGGCGTGTTCCGCCGGGCTGGCCTCGATGCCAATGCCGCGCAGGTCTTCCGCTTCCATGCTGGTGAGCACCGTCACGGCGATCAGCAGCGGCGCATCCGCTCCGTAAGGCAGCAGTGCTTCTTTAGCGGCGGTCATCATGCGCGCGCCGCCGCTGGCATGGACGTTGACCATCCAAACGCCCAGCTCGGCCGCTGCCGCAACCGCATGCGCGGTGGTATTGGGAATATCGTGGAATTTCAGGTCGAGAAACACGTCGAAACCGCGCCCGTGCAAATCGCGCACCAGCTGCGGCCCAAACAGCGTGAACATTTCTTTGCCCACTTTCAGCCGGCAGTCTTGCGGATCGATACGGTCGGCGAACGCCAGCGCAGCGTTCTTATCGGCGTAATCTAACGCCACAACGATTGGAGATGATTTTAAGTCATTGTTATTAGCGTTATTTTCAGACTTCATTTCTTCTACCTTATGTAAAATGGACATAATCAGGTACTCACCCGCGAAACTGACCGCCGCATTCTACATGCCGGGGGCCAGAAATCCCAGCCGCAGCGCGTACCGCCGCTCTGTCATGTTACCTCTCACCTTTGTCATGGCGCGTCAACAAAAGCGCGTCAGCGATAAACCACGCAGCGTAAAACGTCGTAAAGATGCGTAAATTATCAATCAAACATTTTGAACAACTTGCTCAGCATTATCAGATTTTCAAACGGCCCAGATGCTTTATTATTCACCACATCGGAAGCGAATGGCTTCCTTCCTCAATAAACAGACTGGAGTCACCTATGAAAACCATCAAATATTTTGCAGCCGCTGCCGCTATCGCACTGACCTCTTTCGCTACCTTCGCCGCTGAGCCGGTCAACAGCCAACAGGCTGACAGCCTGACCGCCACCGGCATCGTTTCCGCGGGCCATGCGACCACCCTCAGCAGCCTGGAGAAAAAACTGGCCGCTAAAGCCGATGCCCAAGGCGCCGGCAGCTACCGCATCATCTCCGCCGGCGGTAACAACATGCTGAGCGGCACCGCGATCATCTATAAATAATGTTTCCGGTACAGGGCCCGCACGCTCGGGCCCTGCCTCTGTTTCTCGCCTAAAAAACCCGCGTTTGCCTCACCCTTCTTTGTTGCAGAAATATTAAATTTTTATTACACACTAGACACCCGATCGCCAGTGGCTTAGCTTGAAGGCATCTTCCTGCAGAAAGGCTTTCAAAATGAGCGAGATATCGACACTTACCATCAAAATTCCTCTGGAACTGAAGGAAAAAATCCGCGCCGCCGCCGCTGAAAACGAATTTTCGTTGAGCGTGGAAGTATGCCAGCGCCTGGAAAACAGCTTCAACGCGCCCGCCGCCAAGGCAGAAAAGCTGGCCAAAAAGGCGGATGAACTGCACCACGGCGAGATCGACAATCAAAGCACCGAAGAAGAGGTTGAACAGCCGCTGAGCCAGAAAGAACTGAAGAAACTGCGCCAGCTGTTGAAAACCGGCGCCAAAGGCGGCAAGAAAAAGTAAGCGGCAAACGAAAAAACGGGGCGATAATCGCCCCGTTTTGTTTTGCCCCGCCGCCGCGTTATTGCCCGTCCAGACCGCGGATCGGTTTGACCGATGACCAGGCTCGGCACGACGGGCAATGCCAATAGAGCGAGTGCGCGGTGAAGCCGCATTTGTGGCAGCGGTAACGCGGCTTGGTACGAATTTGCTCGCCGACCATATCGCGCAACAGCAGCAGGCTCTCTTTCGCCCGGCCGTCTTCGGCGTCCGCCAGGTGATAATCCATCAGCCGATAAAACACGCGCATGGTCGGATGGCGCTGCAGCTGGCGGTTGATATAGACCTGGACCACGTCGCGCCCTTCGTGCTGTTCGATGATCTCGGCCAGCATCAGATCGGCGGTGGCACCGGTGTTCTCTTCCACGCAGCGTTTCAGGAATTCAACCCAGCTGTGCTGTTGTTCCGGCAGATGCGTGTAGCATTCCTGCAGCATCGGCAGCGTTTCGCTGACCAACTCTTTATCCTGGCTCAGCACGCGTTGCAGCGACTCTGCCGCTTTGGCGTAGTCGTTTTGCGCCATATAGATGCGCCCGAACATGATGGATACGCGCGCACACTGTTTATCGGCTGCGTCCGCACGTTTGAGCAGGCTCATCGCCCGATCGAGATCGTCGCTACCCATCGCCTGCAGCGCCAGTTCGCAATAGAAGTGCGCGATCTCGACGCGCTGTTTCTCTTTACCCAGCTTGACCAGCTTTTCCGCCACGTCGATCGCTTTTTGCCAATCGCTGGTGGCCTGATGGATCACCAGCAGTTGCTGCAGCGCCGATACGCGAAAATCCGCTTCGTCAGTCAACTGGCTGAACATGTCTTCCGCGCGATCGTACAGCCCGGCCGCCATATAGTCGCGGCCCAGCTGCTGTACCGCCAGCAGGCGCTGTTCAAAGGTCAGGGAGGCGCTTTCCATCAAGGCCTGGTGGATGCGGATGGCGCGGTCGACTTCGCCGCGCGAACGGAACAGGTTACCCAGCGTCAGGTGGGCTTCAACGGTGTTGCTGTCCTCTTTCAACATGTCGAGGAACAGATCGACCGCCTTGTCCTGCTGGTTGGAAAGCAGAAAGTTCACCCCTGCCACGTATTCACGCGACAGGCGGTTGGCTTCTTGCTGTTTATCCTGCTGAGCGCTTCTGCGCCCCATGTACCAACCGTACGCGGCAGCCACGGGCAGCAACAGAAACAGCAGTTCTAACATAGAGGATTATTCCTTGCTGACAACGGGCTGAGCCGCCGGTTCAGCGGGCTGCTCAAGCTGCAGCTCCAGCCTTTTGATCTTGCGCTCGGCGCGGCCCAGCGCAATGCGCGTGCGCAGGTAAAACAGGCCGCAAATGATCCAGCCGAGAACAAAACCGGCGCCAAACAGCGTGGCCAACAGGGTCGATACGCGATAGTCACCCTGCGCAACCAGATAGTTGAAATTGACCACCTGATCGTTATGCGCACCCAAGGTGACGGAAATCACGAAGATCACCAGAACCAACAAAAAAATCAGCAAATATTTCACATTCTTTCCCGCGATGCCGAGTGAATCGGATGAACGATGCCAAAACGTGGCGTCCCTAACTCTTAAGTTAGCATTTCCCACTGCGGCAGGGAAACCCTGCGGCACGATAAAACCACATATCTGCTGGCATATTCGGCAGTAAACGGCCTTAGCGAACAAATTGATGAGAAAGCTTCTCAAAACGTCGAATTTATAAGGATATGGGGGCGACGGCGCGGATTGCAATGGCGGGAAAATGTAAGCGGTTAATGCGGCGCCGTTCCGACGCCGCGTTTTTGTGACACAGTCACGTCATGACATGATTAACCCGCCGTCCACATTGATGGTTTGGCCGGTGATGTAGTCGGCATCGCCCGAGGCAAGAAAGGCCACGAGACCCGCCACGTCCTCGGGCTGACCGGCGCGCCTGAGCGGAATGCCCGCCACCCACTCGGCCATTAACTCCCCTTTGCCGTAGGTTTTTTCCGGCCCACTGAGAATTTCGCCCCAAACGCGGTCGTTATATTCCCACATCTCGCTTTCAATGATGCCGGGGCAGAATGCATTGACGGTAATGCCATGCGGTGCCAGCTCGAGCGCTAAACTTTGCGTAATGCCGATCACGCCCATTTTGCTGGCGGCGTAATGCGGTGTGTAAATGAATCCGTTACGCCCCTGACCGGAAGAGGTGTTGATCAGCCGCCCCTGGCGCTGGCCGACCATATATTTAGCCGCTTCCCGGCAGCAGAGCCACACTGCAGTGGTATTTACCGCCAACACTTTCTCAAAATCGCTTTTGGGCATCTGGTCAAAACGATCGATAGTGATCACCCCGGCGTTTTGAATGGAAACGTCGATCGCGCCGAATCGCTCCCAAGCCTGACGATAAAAATCAACCACCTGCGCCTCATCGGTGACGTCGAGGATCACCGGCAGAATCTCCACACCATAACGCTGGCGCAGCGTTTCCGCCGTGGTCAGAATGCGTTCCGCATTCGATGCAATCACCAGATTGGCGCCCAAACGGGCGAAGCGCTCAGCGATGCCGGCCCCAATGCCGCGGCATGCGCCGGTAATCACCACGGTTTTCCCCGTGAAATCACGATTCATGGTTGTTCTCCTGTCATCAATGAGCTCGCCTGCGGCCGCCACAAGGTGCGTTGCACCGCCTGCCGCCAGGCGCTGTAGTTTTCCTGCAGCTGCCGGTGGCGCTGCATATCGGGTTTAAATTCATCATGTTGGGGCAACAATGCCGCCAGTTGCCGATCGGTAGTCCCCCACAGGCTGCGCATCGCCATCAGCGCCGCCCCCAGCGCCGAGAGTTCCGCCGTGTTGCTGCGCCACACCGGGCAACCCAGCAGATCGGCCTGAAACTGCATCAGCCAGTCATTGCGGCTGGGGCCGCCATCGGCCATTAACCCCTGCAATGCAAAACCCGGCTGTTGCCGCAATACGCCGATCACATCGGCGATTTGATAAGCCACCGACTCAAATGCGGCCCGCACCAAATGTTCCCGCCGCGTGCCGCGGCTGAGGCCGCAGATCACGCCGCGCGCCTGCTCATCCCACCAGGGTGCGCCGACCCCGGTCAGTGCCGGCACAAAATAGACGCCACCGCTGTCGGCCACGCAAACAGGCAGTTCACTTAACGGCGTCTCGCCCCCCGCCGACATGGCGGTGATATCCAGCATCCAGGCAATGGCGTCGCCGGTGTGGGGAATATTGCCCTCCAGCGCATACTGCATACGCTCGCCATCGTGCCAGGCGACGGTCGTTGCCAGAGCGCTCGTGTCGCATTGCGCTTCGGCGATCGGCGCCATCACCGATGAACCGGTGCCATAGGTGGCCTTAACCTGCCCCGCCTGGCCGAGCGCATGGCCGTACAGCGCCGCATGCGAATCACCGACCATCGCGCCAATCGGAATGCCGTCGGCAATGCCTTCCAATCCCAACGTCGCGCCGAACACATGGCTGGAGGGAGAGATCGTCGGCAACGCCTGGCGGGGAATGTTGAACAGCGCCAGCATCCGCTCGTCCCAATCGCCGGAGGCAAGGTTCAACAGCTGGGTGCGAGCGGCATTGGAGGTATCGCAGCCGAATGCCTGTCCTCCGCTCAACTGCCACAGCAGCCAGGCATCGATGGTGCCAAGGCAAATTTCTCCGTTCTCCGCCATCCGTTGCCCCCCTTCGCAGCGATCGAGCAACCAGCGCATTTTCGCCGCCGAGAACAGCGGTGAAAGCGGCAGGCCGGTGGCGCGACGCACCACTTCGGCCTGCCGATCGTGCCGCAGCCGTTCACAGAAATCGGCGGCACGCGCGCATTGCCAGGTTAGGGCCGGACCGATCGGCTGGCCGTCGGAACGCCGCCAACCGATGGCGGTTTCACGCTGGTTGCTGATGGCGATACCGGCAATACGGGATGCGCCGGCCAACGCAATCGCTTCCCGCAGCACCGCCAGAGAGGCTGCCAGTAAGGCCTCACCCCGCTGTTCCACCCAACCGGGCTGCGGCGTCTGCAGCGTCAACGGCCTGCTGGCTCTGGCGACGATCGCCCCCTGCGCATTCACCACCACGGCCTTGGCGTTGCTGGTGCCTTCGTCCAACGCGACAATGCAATCCGCTTTAACCATGGCTCACCTCAGCCAGCGGCTGCACCGCTTTTTTCTCCTGCCGCTGCATCAAAATGACCTTGCTCTGCAAACGCTGCTGGAACTGGTCAATCACCACGGCGGTAACGATCACCAGCCCTTTAATCACCATTTGCCAGAACTCGCTGACGCCCATCATCACCAGACCGTCCGCCAGAAAAACGATCACAAAGGCGCCGATGATCGAACCGAATACCCTGCCGCGGCCACCGCTGAGCGCCGTACCGCCCAGCACCGTCGCGCCGATGGCGTCCATCTCGAACATATTGCCGGTCATCGGGTGCGCGGTTTGCAACTGAGAAGCGATGACCAGCCCCACCAGCGCCGCACACAGCCCGGAGAAGGCATAGACGAACATTTTCACTTTGACGATCGGCACCCCCGACAGCCGCGCCGCCGGCTCATTGCCGCCAATCGCATAGATATAACGGCCCAGCGGCGTTTTCTTGGTGAGATAGACCCCCAACAACACGATGGCCAACATCAGCCAAATCGGGTTGTAAATCCCGAGAAAGGTGCCGGATCCCAGGGCCGCGAAACCGGTGTTGCCCAGCGCTTCCATGCCCACCAGATTGGGATAGGTTTTGCCGTCCGCCGTCAGCAATGCCGCCCCACGCGCCACGTACATTGCGCCCAGGGTACAGATGAATGGCGCAACGCCGAGCCGCGTAATCAGCGTGCCGTTGACCAACCCCAACAATACGCCCAACAGCGCCACCGCGCCGATCACTTCGAAAACGTTGAGAAACAGCCGGTTGCCATCCCACAGCGGGATACCGACGGTCAACAGCGCACCGGCGATCATCCCGCACAGGCCCGCCACCGCGCCGACCGACAAATCGATGCCGCCGGTGAGGATCACCAGCGTCATGCCAACCGCCAGCAGCCCGGTAATCGCCACGTGCTGCGTCATGATCAGCAGATTGGAGACGGTCAGAAAATTCGGCACCATGCCGCTGAAGAACAGCACCACCAGCAACAGGGCGATGAAGGTGCGCGCCTGCAGCAAATACATATACAACCGATACTTGGTTTGCATTGCCTTATCCTTATGCGTGTGGGGTTGAGGCGCGGATCAGCGTTTCGCGATCGGCCCGTTCGCGCGGCAGATCGGCCGTCAGTTTCCCGTCCGCCATCACCATCACCCGGTCGGCCAGTGAGACCACCTCATCCAGCTCCGACGAAGAGAACATCACCGCCAGCCCCTGGCGTGCCATCGCGCCAATCAGGTGATAAACGTCCGTTTTGGCGCCGACGTCGATTCCGCGCGTCGGCTCATCGAGAAACACTACCTGCGGCCCGGTCAGCAGCGCCTTGCCCAACACCACTTTCTGCTGATTGCCGCCGCTCAGGCTGGTGATTGGCAGCTCCCGGTCACTCACCTTGATCGCCAGTTTTTCGATCATGCCGTCGACCAACGCACACTCCCCGGCCGCCGCCAACGGCCGCAGCGCGTTGCGCACCAGGCTGGCCAGGGTCATGTTGGCCTTGATCGACATCATCTGCACCAAACCCTCCGCCTGCCTGTCTTCCGGCACCAGCGCCATGCCCAACGCCATGCGCTGACGAAACCCCAACCGCTCCACGCTTTTGCCGTTGAGCAGAATGCGGCCTGCCGTCTGGCGCATCACGCCGTTGATCACCTTGAACAGTTCGGTGCGGCCGGCGCCCAACAGGCCATAAATGCCGATCACTTCCCCTTTGCGCAGTGAAAAACTGACGTCGTTAAGGCAATAGCCGCCGTTTTCACGCGGCAGCGTCAACTGCTCAACCTTCAGCACTTCATCCCCTTGCTCTGCCGCGCAATAATCAAAGTGCTTGCTCTTTTCCCCGACCATCTTTTCGATGATCCACGGGATGCTGACGTTGCAGACCGGCTCGGCGGCAACAAAACGCCCATCGCGAAACACCGTGATGCGATCGCCAATCTCCATCAGCTCTTCCAGACGGTGAGAAATGTAGATGATGGTGACGCCGCGTTTTTTCAGATCGGCGATCACCCGAAACAGCGTGCGCACTTCAGCCTGGCTCAGCGCCGACGTCGGCTCATCCATGATCAGCACCCGGGTGTCCTTCGCCAAGGCGCGAGCAATTTCCACCAGCTGCTGATGTCCGATGCCGAGACTGCCCAACGGCGTATGCGGATCGATGTCCAACTCCAGCCGCTGCAGCAAGGATTTGGCCAGCTGATATTGATAGTCCACATTGATGCGGCCACGCTGGAAGAACTCGTTGGCCATAAAAATGTTGTCCATCACCGACAGGTTGGGGAACAGGTTCAGCTCCTGGAAAATAATGCTGATCCCGAGCCGCTCCGCCTGCTGCGTGGAAGTTAGCTTCACCGCTTTACCCTCCAGCTCGATGGTGCCGGAGGACGGGGTTTCCACCCCCGCCAGCAGCTTCATCATGGTCGACTTGCCGGCGCCGTTTTCGCCGATCAGCACGTTGACCTGATTGCGAAACACTTGATAACTCACGCTATCCAACGCGGTGACGCCAGGATAGAGACGCGAAACGTTGCGCGTTTGAATAATGACCGGATCGCTCATCACGCCCCCTTAAGGTTGAATGCGTACCGGCGTGATCAACAGCGGCTCGGCAGGCGCCTGCCAGCTGCTGAATACGCCGTACACGGTAATGTGGTCACCCACCTTGGGCGGGGATCCGGCCAGTTCGTCGATCGAAGCCTGATTAATCGCCCTGGCAAAATCGCCGAACAGCGCTTGGTCATTGAAATCGCTGTAGCTCAGCCCGCGATAGCTGTCGCGCAATGCCGTACCGCGATAAACCGGCCCGATCTGCACCTCCACGCTGCTGAGCGGTGCATCGGTCAGCTTGAGCGTTAATTTTCCGCTGCGCGAACGGGTGTTGACCGCCGCGACTTCACCGCTGACCTTAACGTTGAAATAACATGGAAACTCCGGTTGAGCGCGGTACCCCAGCAGACCGCAGGCGCTGTCAAAATCCTTGGCCTGGGCGATCCGGGCAAGCAGCTCGCCCAGCGGCTGCGCCGTTTTGACCGCTTGCGGAGCGATTTGGCCGCGGTAAATTTCCGCCGCCTGCGCCACATGCGAATTCACCGGGGAGCGAAGCTCCGCCAGCTTTTTCTCCGAAACGATACGGCAACCGCTCAACGCCAGGACGACGGTGACGGCCAGCGCAATGCGCATCGACATAACAACACCTCCGGTCGCACCCCGCCGCCGGGACGGGGTGGTGAAAGACGCCGCTCAGCGCGGATTACGGTTTGAAGTTGAAGTCACTGACCCGTTGCGCATTGTCTTTGCCGATCAGGATGCCGCGGAACATCACGCGCTCCTTGCCGGTATAGCTGCCGGATTGGAAATAACCGTCGAGGATTTCAACGCCCTGCGCGGCGATCGCCTGCGCCTGCAACATCACGCTGGCGTAGAGGCTGCCGTTGAGAATGGCGTCGCGTTCATCGTTGCTGCCGTCGATGCCCACCACGGTGACATCATGCCGGCCGGCGGCCTTCAGCGCCGCCACTGCGCCCAGCGCCACCGGGCCGTTGCCGCAGATCACGCCTTTGATGTCCGGATGCGCCTGCAGAATGCTGTCCATGATGCGTTTCCCCTCCAGCAGATTGCCCTTGGCATCCTGCCGCGCCACGCTGACCATCTCAGGGTATTGGTCGATCACGTTGTGGAACGACTGCGAGCGCGTAACGCAGTTATTGTCCGCCAGGTTGCAGGTCAGCTCGGCGTATTTGCCGGTTTCCCCCATTTTTTCTACAAACTGGTTGGCGACGTCCGAGCCGGCCTGGAAGTTGTTATGGGTGATCTGCGCCAACGCCACGCCATCGACCGGGATCTCGCGGTTGATCAGTACCACCGGAATACCGGCGTTTTTCGCCTGCTGCACGGCGGCGACGCTGGCCTGGGAATCGGCGTTATCCAAAATGATGCCCTGTACTTTGCGGCCGATAACCAGGCTGATCAGCTCCCCCTGGCGCTTAACGTCTTCGCCGTGCGACAACACCAGCGTCTGGTAACCGAGCGACTTGGCCTTGCTCTCGGCCCCCTTGGCCTCTGCGGAGTAATAAGGGTTATCCAGCGAATTGACGAGAATGGCGATCGTGCCCTTTTCCGCCGCCATGGCAGAGGTGCAGGCAAAACCGGTGAGCAGGGTAAGGTAAGTGGCTATTTTTCTCATGATGGTGTTCTCTTATCGTTGTGTTGAACATCGTCTGGTGTTGGCGATCGCTGCGGTTGCCGCTTACCAAATGGTAAAACCGCCGTCGATCATCAGGTCCGCGCCGGTGATCATGTCGCTGCCGTTGCTGGCAAAAAATAGGATCGCCGCCGCAATTTCGTCGGTATAAGCAAAACGCCCCAGCGGGATCAGTTTTTTCATTGCCTCGCCCTTCTCGCCGCGCCAGGCTTTCTCTCCCATAGGCGTCAGCACCACGGTGGGCGATAACGTGTTGACGGTGATGCCGTGCGGCGCCCACTCTTTGGCCATCACCTTGGTCATGCCCAGCAGCCCCGCCTTGGCGGAGGTGTAAGCGCAGTGATCGTCAATGGCGATGGAGGCCGCCTGCGACGCGATGTTGATGATTTTCCCGCCGTGGCCGGCGGCTATCGCGCGGCGCGCCAGTTCTTGCGAGCACAGGAAGGGCCCGGTGAGGTTGACCGCCAAGTGGCGCTGCCACTCCTCGAGCGTCACTTCCGTCGCCGGCTGCAAATTGACGTAGCCGGCGCAGTTGACCAAGATATCGAGCCGGCCAAAGCGCCGCTGAGCCGCGTTGAAGGCGGCAGCCACCGAGCCGGGTTCGGTCACGTCGCACACCTGGCAGAACACCTGTTCTTCACCCAACTCCCGCAGCGCCGCCGCGGCCTTGTCCTGTTCAAAGGCCGGATACATCAATACCAGGCGCGCGCCCTTCTCCAGCAGCAGGCGATTGGCGGCCATCGCGATGCCGCCCAGACCGCCGGTGATCACCGCTACCTTCCCTGCCAGCGACATCTGGCTATCGACACCGTAGCGTAAATTAACGTCGTATTCGTTCCGCTCCATCGCATTCCCCCTATGGCGTTAACTGAGCATGCAACCCTGCGGCGTCGATGGCGTATTGCCGCCGCAGCGCCGCCCGGCTGCTGCTGTGGGTAAATTCATAAGCCGGCACGCCCAGCGCGGTAAACGGCCGCGGCAGCTGATGCCGCAGCAACAGCTCACCGATGATGGTGCCCAGGCCACCGCTGAGGGCGTGCTCCTCCATGGTCAGCACCCGGCGGTGCGAACGCATCAACGCCACTACCGCCGCCTCATTGAGTGGCCAGAGCGAAGGCAGCGAGACGATGGTCGGGTTATCGCCCAATTCCAGCACCTTCATCGCCTCGTGCGCCACCGTCCCCAGGCAAAACACCAGGCTGTCAGATCCTTGATGCAGCACCTCCGGCTCTCCGGGGCGGAAGTGATAGCTCGCGTTCAGCACCGGCAGCTTGTCGCTGTCCATACGGATATAGGCCGGGCCGGGTTGCGCGATGACATAACGGACAATCTCTGCCGCTTGTCGCGCATCCGCCGGCGCATAGACGCTGAGATTACCCAGCGTGCGGGCGATGGCGATATCGTTCATGCAGTGGTGCGTCGCCCCCAGCGGCCCATAGCCGAATCCGGCATTCAGGCCGAGCATTTTCACGTTGGTTTCCGTGTAGCAAACATCGTTTTTCATCTGCTCGTTAGAACGGGCGAACAGGAAAGGCGCGGCGTTGGCGGTAAAGACCGTGCGGCCGCTGAGCGCCATGCCGGCGGCCATGCCCACCATATTTTGTTCGGCGATGCCGACGTTCACCACACGCTCCGGATAAGCCTGCTCAAAGGGCGCGATTTTCGACGTGGACGTGGAGTCCGCCACCATCACGCTCAGATCTGCCCCCGCCAGCTGCTCTTCGATCAACGCCGTCACCACGGCATCGCGTAAATCCTGCATGTTCACCCCTCCAGTTCCGCCAGCGCCTGCGCCAGCTGTTGTTCGTCCGGTACCGCGTGATGCCAGGCGGCAACGTTAGCCATAAACGACACGCCGTGCCCCTTTTCGGTATTGGCCAAAATCACCCGCGGCTTGTCCTGGCTCGGGCGTTGGATCGCCGCCACCAGCGCCGCCGGATCGTGCCCGTCGCACTCCAGGGTTTCGAAACCGAAAGCGCGCCATTTTTCCGCCAGCGGCTCCAGCGGCATGATGGCCTCTGTCTTGCCCGCCAGCTGCAGCCGGTTGCGATCGACGATGGCAATCAGGTTATCCAGCTTGAATTTGCTGGCCGCCATCGCCGCCTCCCAGTTTGATCCCTCCGCCAGCTCGCCGTCGCCCAGCAGCACGAAAGCGCGGCGATGTGCGCGCCCGGCCAGTTTGTTGCCCAGCGCCAGCCCCACGGCGATAGGCAGGCCATGCCCCAAACCGCCGGAGTTGATCTCCACCAGCTCCGGCAGCTTCTGCCGCACCGGATGCCCGGCCAGCAAGGTGTCGTCGCCCATGAACTGATCGAGCACCGCCGGATCGAGCAGGCCCATCGCCGCGCAGCTGCAGTAAAAACCGCCGGCGCCGTGCCCTTTAGACAAAATGAACCGATCCTGATCGGGCCGGGCATTGCCGCGATCCATCACCGCCATATACAAGGTGCAGATGATGTCGATTTCCGACAGATCGGCGCCGGTATGGCCCTTGCCTGCCTTATGGTTCATGGTCACCACATATCGGCGCGCCAGGCGCGCCGTGTTTTTAATCGCCTGGAAGTCCATCGTCACCTCTGCTTGAGCACATTGATTATCGTTATCGCCTCTAAAACGATCCGCTAACCCGCCATTGATTTTCGAATGGAAATCATATTCAGCAAAAACGATAATTAATGTGGGCAAGATCAAATTTCAAGCAAAAGCACGCAGCAGGCGGAATCACAATTCATAAAAAGCAATGAATAACAATGAAATAAAAGCATTAAAACAACTTAAAATTCGTTTTACCCGGTGACTTTCGCTGACACCATAGACTTTCGAATAAAAATCAATAGGGATTGACCGGGTTTATCCATAGCTTTATCAATAATCGCGAGCTAAAATTCAGCGCATCAATAAGGAGTTGCCGTGGCAAACCGCCCGGCGGGAACTGACAGGTGCAGGAGTCTTTCGATTGAAAAGCAAAAGCGAACAGCTGGCGGAAATGCAGCAACGGCGCGAAAAGATCCTCGATATGATCCGCGAAGACGGCTCGGCGACGGTCAAAATGCTGACCGATACCTTCAAGCTGACCGAAGCGACCATTCGCACCGACCTGCGGGTCCTGCAGCAACAAGGTTATGTGCAGCGTTTCCACGGCGGCGCAACCCTGGTCGATGGCAAGCAAAACACCCATGCCATGCTGTTGGAACGCCAGGTCAACCTGACCGCCAAGGATCGCATCGGCAAGCTCGCCGCCGGTTTTATCGAACCGGGCGACACCATCATTCTTGATTCGGGCACCACCACCACGGCTATCGCCAATCACCTGAGCCACATCAAGAAACTGTCCGTTATCACCACCGGCGTCAATATCGCGCTGCAGCTGGGCGGCGAACCGGGCGTGAACATTTTGCTGACCGGCGGCTCGTTCAAATTTCCGACGCTTTCCACTTCCGGGGACAAAGCCGCTGGCTTCTTCGAGAACGTTCTGGCCCAGAAACTGTTCCTCGCAACGGCCTGCATCTCACCCCGCCACGGCCTCAGTTTCCCAAGCGAGACCGACATCAAACTGAAAACGGCGATGATCAACGCAGCCAACACGGTGTATGTGGTTGCCGACTCCAGCAAAATCGATAAGGTGTCGATGTTCGCATTGCCCTGTGACTGGCAGCATATCGACTATTTGATCACCGACGACGGTATCAGCAATACCGCCATACAGGCCTTTGAGAAGGTGGGAGTAAAGGTGTTGGTGGCAGGCGCCTGACGGGCGCCTGCGAGAAGAATGCTTATTCCGGCTTGCGCGCCGCGATTTCCTGCTGCTCTTGCGGCGGCGGCGTCAGCGGACCAAACCAGCGCTGCGCCAGCCAGCAGGTGACCACCACCAACAGCCAACTGATCAGCGTGGCCATCGCCAGATCGCGTGGCCAGTGCATGCCCAGCAGCAAACGGCTGCCCATCACCCCCGTTGCCCACACCATCAGCAGCGCGACGGTTTTATAATGGCGGCGCGGCCACAGCAGCCCTACGCCCAACAGCGCCCAGGTGGCGGCGAACATCGTATGCCCCGACGGGAAAGCGAAGCCGGTTTCAAACTGCCAGTGCTTGCGCAGCCAGTTCGGCACCAGGGTCTGATCCTGCAATTGCTCGCGCACCAGCGCGCTGCGCTCTTTGCGATGCAGCGAATAGAAGTATTTGCCGTCCACGCCGTGGTTTTGCTCCAGCCATACCACAAACGGCCGCGGTTCTTGCACCCGATCCTTGATCAGCGACTTGATCCCCTGCCCAATCACCAACGCGGCGGAAAGCAGGATCGCCAGACCGATGGCCGCCTTGAGCCGAAAGCGCAGACACCACAAAAACCAACCGCAAAGGATAGCGCTGGTCAAAATGCCCCACGGCGAGGTCACGGTTTCGGTCACCCAGTACAGCGCTTTCAGCAGCCGATCATTGCCGCCGGGCTGCCAGTGCCAGCCGGATACCCAGACCGCCAGCGGCATCAACAGCAGCAGCAGCGCGCCGCCCGCCGTGCGTTTTGCTATCTCATACATTCCCGTTTTCCTCTGCGTGAATCAGACTGCAGTGTAACAAGAGTGTAATCTTGATAACACGCGAAAAATTAAACAGATAGGCAACCTATCGCAATAATAGGTAGCCGGAAAACGCCATCTGCTGGTTTGCTGAGCACCGCCCGGCAAGAAGTTGTGGCAAAATAGCCGATAATTAACGAAATAGAGATCGGCGCAGCACGTTTTAGTCTTGGTCAATTTACCGAACCGGACTTAGGATGCGCGACAATGATTGAATCGTAGGTTTTTGTGGAGAGTGACATGCAGCTTAAACGGGTGGCAGAGGCTAAACTGCCGACACCTTGGGGCGATTTCCTGATGGTAGGATTCGAAGAACTGGCGACCGGGCATGACCATCTGGCGCTGGTATTCGGTGATATTTCCGGCGAAGCGCCGGTGCTCGCGCGCGTGCATTCCGAATGTCTTACCGGCGATGCCCTGTTCAGCCTGCGCTGCGACTGCGGTTTTCAGCTGGAAGCCGCGCTGGAGCAAATCGCCGAAGAAGGCCGCGGCATTCTGCTTTATCATCGCCAGGAGGGCCGCAATATCGGCCTGTTGAACAAGATCCGCGCCTATGCCCTGCAGGATAAGGGCGCAGACACCGTGGAAGCCAACCACCAGCTCGGCTTCGCCGCCGACGAGCGCGACTTCACCCTGTGCGCCGACATGTTCAAACTGCTGGGCGTCGACGCGGTACGCTTGCTGACCAACAACCCGAAAAAGGTCGAGATCCTGACCGAAGCCGGCATCAACATCAGCGAGCGCGTGCCTCTGATCGTCGGCCGCAACCCGAAGAACGAACACTATCTGGCGACCAAGGCCGCCAAAATGGGCCATTTGCTCGACCAGAAGTGATCGCCGCCGCGGCGGAAACAATCAGGGCGCCTTGCGGCGCCCTTTTTATTGCTTAATTACAGCATTTTCCTGATCACATAATGCAGGATGCCGTCGTTTTCGTAGTAGGTCAGCTCATTGCCGGTATCGATGCGGCAACGGGTGTCGATCACTTCCTTGCGCCCGTCGGCATAGGTGATGTGCACCGGCACCGTCTGGCCCGGCTGCAGCTGCTGCAGGCCGCCGACGCTGATCTGCTCATCCCCGGTCAGCCCCAGGGTTTTGCGCGTCACCCCTTGCGGGAACTCCAGCGGCAAAATCCCCATGCCGATCAGGTTGGAGCGGTGAATGCGCTCGAAGGATTCGGCGATCACCACCCGCACGCCCAGCAGGCGCGGCCCCTTCGCCGCCCAGTCGCGGCTGGATCCGGAACCGTATTCTTTACCGGCGATCACCGCCAGCGGCACCTTTTCCTGCTGATACTGCATGGCGGCGTCGTAGATAGACAGCTGCTGCTGCGACGGGATATGGCGGGTATAGCCCCCTTCCACACCCGGCACCATTTCGTTGCGAATGCGGATATTGGCGAAGGTGCCGCGCATCATCACTTCGTGGTTGCCGCGGCGCGAGCCGTAAGAGTTGAAATCCTGCGGCGCCACGCCGTGCTCGCTCAGGTAACGCCCCGCCGGGCTGTCGCGCTTGATGTTACCCGCCGGCGAGATGTGGTCGGTGGTCACCGAGTCGGCCAGAATCGCCAGAATGCGCGCGTCTTTGATGTCCTGCACCGGATCCGGCGTCACCTTCATGGTGCTGAAGAACGGCGGATGGCGGATATAAGTAGAATCCTCCTGCCACTGATAGGTCGCCGAGCCGGTCACCTGGATCGCCTGCCAGTTAGCGTCGCCGTCGAACACTTCGCCATATTCCTTGTGGAACATCTCGGTGCGCACTTCTTCCACCGCCTGAGCGATGTCCTGGCTGCTCGGCCAGATGTCCTTCAAATAGACCGGTTGACCGTCGTTGCCCTCGCCCAGCGGCTCTTTGGTCAGGTCAATCTTCATGCTGCCCGCCAGCGCATAAGCCACCACCAGCGGCGGTGAGGCCAGCCAGTTGGTTTTCACCAGCGGGTGGATGCGCCCTTCGAAGTTGCGGTTGCCCGACAGCACCGCGCCCACGGTCAGATCGCCCTCTTTTATCGCCTGCTCGATCGGATCCGGCAGCGGGCCGGAGTTACCGATGCAGGTGGTACAGCCATAGCCCACCAGATTGAACCCCAGCTCTTCCAGATAGGCGGTAAGTTTGGCGCTATCGAAGTAGTCGGTCACCACTTTGGAACCCGGCGCCAGCGAGGTTTTTACCCAGGGCTTGCTGCGCAGCCCTTTCTTGACGGCATTTTTCGCCAGCAGGCCGGCCGCCATCATCACGCTCGGGTTGGAGGTGTTGGTGCAGGAGGTGATCGCCGCGATCACCACCGCGCCGTCGCGCAGTTCGTGCTGCTGCCCGTCCAGCGTAAAGGTTTTGCTGTCGGCTTTGGCCTTTTGACCGCCGATATCCAGCTCGGTGGCGGCCTTGAACGCCTGCGGCACATTTGGCAGCGCAACGCGATCCTGCGGGCGTTTCGGCCCGGCGAGGCTGGCTTCCACCGTCGACATGTCCAGCGCCAGCGAGCTGGTGAAGACCGGTTCATCACCGGGGTTGCGCCACATGCCCTGCGCCTTGGCGTAAGCTTCCACCAGCGCGATTTGTTCTGCGCTGCGGCCGCTGAGCTTCATATAGCCGAGCGTAACGTCATCCACCGGGAAGAAGCCGCAGGTGGCGCCAAATTCCGGCGACATGTTGGCGATGGTTGCCCGGTCCGCCAGCGGCAGATCGGCCAGGCCATCGCCGTAAAACTCGACGAACTTGCCGACAACGCCGTGCTTGCGCAGCATTTGGGTGACGGTCAGCACCAGGTCAGTGGCGGTAATGCCCTCGCGGAGCTTGCCGGTCAGCTTGAAGCCGACCACGTCGGGGATCAACATCGACACCGGCTGGCCCAGCATCGCCGCTTCCGCTTCGATGCCGCCGACGCCCCAGCCGAGGATGCCGAGGCCGTTGATCATGGTGGTGTGGGAGTCGGTGCCCACCAGCGTATCGGGATAAGCCACGCGGCGGCCGCTTTCGTCGCTGTGCCAGACCGT
This sequence comes from Serratia sarumanii, assembly GCF_029962605.1. Lineage (NCBI taxonomy): Bacteria > Pseudomonadati > Pseudomonadota > Gammaproteobacteria > Enterobacterales > Yersiniaceae > Serratia > Serratia sarumanii. The sequence continues at coordinate 2,722,439 of NZ_CP124750.1, forward strand.
TTGGCCGAGGTATTCGAGGTTGACCTGGTGACAGATGCCGGTGCCCGGCGGCACCACGCGGAAGCGGTTGAAGGCTTTCTGCCCCCAGCGCAGGAAGGTGTAGCGCTCGTGGTTGCGCTGCATTTCGATACGCACGTTGTCTTCAAAGGCGTTGTCATCGCCAAATTCATCGACGGTGACCGAGTGGTCAATCACCAGATCCACCGGCGACAGCGGGTTCACCTGATCGACGTTGCCCCCCAACCGCCGCACCGCTTCGCGCATCGCGGCCAGATCCACCACCGCCGGAACGCCGGTAAAATCCTGCATCAGCACGCGCGCCGGGCGGTAGGCTATCTCACGGTCGGCATGGCCGGTTTGCAGCCAGGCGACGATGGCCTTGAGGTCGTCAACCTGCACGGTATCGCCATCCACATGGCGCAGCAGGTTCTCCAACAGCACTTTCATTGATTTCGGCAACCGGTCGATATCACCCAGCTGCTTCGCCGCCAGCGGCAGACTGTAATAGTAATATTCGCTATTCAGCGCAACCAGCTTATCCATACTTGTTTCACGAAGATCGGACGACATAGCTCCTCCATTTCTTATTGTGATAAAACAGGGTAATCACTGAGGTCTTGTTTAAAGATACCACAAAGATAAGTTAACGTTTTGATAACAACACGATTTGATCACAACGATAGGCGGGAACAATCAGCGCAAAGGAAGTCCGAACGCCGCCAAGGGGTTAGGCGGTGCGCCAACGAAAACGCTGCAACGAGGCGGCGCTTTGGCGAGGAAGACCTCGCGGCTTTAGCGGGGGTTAGCTACGCCTTAGCAGCACATCCCGAAGGATATGAAAGTCAGATGCCTGATAGAGAGTGTTCCTGGAGGACGGCGACTTTTCAGGATGATCAACAAGCAAGGTGCGGATTTCCGGGCTAAAAAAACCCGGTTTGGCAGGCGCCTCTCCGGGTTTGATTTGATATCGTCAACGATTACTTAATCGGCAGCTTGATGTCCTTGAACATCGCCTCGATCTCTTCGTTGGAACGTAGCGCCACCGCGCTGTCGACCACGTCACGCGTCAGGTGCGGCGCGAATCGCTGAATGAAGTCGTACATGTAGCTGCGCAGGAAGGTGCTGCGGCGGAAGCCGATTTTAGTGGTGCTGTAGGTGAAGATATCACTTGCATCCACCGTCACCAGATCCGGATCCTGCACCGGATCCACCGCCATGCTGGCGATCACCCCCACCCCCAATCCCAGACGCACATAGGTTTTGATCACGTCGGCGTCGGTGGCGGTAAAGACGATGCGCGGCGTCAGGCCGGCGCGGTTGAAAGCGGTATCCAGCTCCGAACGCCCGGTAAAGCCGAAGGTGTAAGTGACGATCGGGTAAGCCGCCAGCTCTTCAATGCTGATGCTGCTTTTGCCCGCCAAAGGATGATCGGGCTTCACCACCACCGCGCGGTTCCAGTGGTAGCACGGCAGCATGATGAGATCGTCGTACAGGTGCAGCGCTTCGGTGGCGATGGCGAAATCGGCGGTGCCTTTGGAGACCGCTTCGGCGATCTGCGTCGGCGAGCCCTGGTGCATGTGCAGCGAGACACGCGGGTAACGCTCGATAAAGCCCTTGATGACGTTGGGCAAGGCGTAGCGAGCCTGGGTATGCGTGGTGGCGACGTACAGCGAGCCTTTGTCCGGGTAAGTATGTTCACCGGCGACGGCTTTGATGGCATCCACCTTGGACAGCACTTCACGCGCGATGCGAATGATTTCCTGGCCGGCCGGGGTGACCTGGGTCAGGTGTTTGCCGCTGCGGGCGAAGATCTGGATGCCCAGCTCATCTTCAAGCATGCGCACCTGCTTACTGATGCCGGGTTGCGAGGTATAGAGCCCTTCTGCCGTCGAGGAGACATTCAGGTTGTGGTTAACCACTTCCACAATGTAACGAAGCTGCTGCAATTTCATATCTTATACCATCCTAGGTTAAACACTGCGGCTTACCCGCAGCCAGGTATATCGGTGTCGCCCCGGTATGCTGAAACTCACAAGCCATAAACACCGTGTTTTACCCTGATGGTGAAGAAAACGCCGTTGTTAATAAGCTTTAATAATAAAAAAACTTTTTATATAACCACTATACCACGTTGCAGCTTCAAGTATAGATCCGCGTCACACTATGATAACGATTATTTTGCATTGGTATCAACGTGAAACGGCGGTGACAGAGGGGTAAAAACAGCAAAGGATAGATCCGTTTCCCCCTTTTCACCAATAAAAAACCAGCCGCCAGGGCTGGTTTTTCATCTTGCGGGCGGGACATTGGCCTTACTTCTTGCCTTCGACCCACTTGCCGTCCACGTAGAACGCGGACCAACCGGTCGCCTTGCCGTCTTTTTCAGAAGAGACGTACTGCTGTTTGGTTTTGCGACTGAAACGCACCAGCGTTTTATTGCCTTCGGCGTCCGCCACCGGCGCATCGGCCAGATAGCGCAGCTTCTCCGGCAGGCGATCCTTGAAGCGAGCCAGCTCTTCCACCAGCGGCGCGCGGGTCTCGCGCGATTTAGGGAAGGTGTTGGCCGCCAGGAATACACCGGCAGCGCCGTCACGCAGCACGAAATAGGCGTCGGACTTCTCGCACGGCAGCTCCGGCAACGGCACCGGATCTTCCTTCGGCGGCGCGACGTCGCCGTTACGCAGGATCTTGCGGGTGTTTTTGCAGTTCTCGTTGGTGCAGCCCATGTACTTGCCGAAACGCCCCATTTTCAGGTGCATTTCCGAGCCGCACTTGTCGCACTCCACCACCGGGCCGTCGTAGCCTTTCAGACGGAATTCGCCCTCTTCGATCTCGTAACCGTCGCACGCCGGGTTGTTACCGCAGACGTGCAGCTTGCGCTGGTTGTCGATCAGATAGCTGTCCATCGCCGTACCGCATTTTTTGCAGCGGCGGCGGGCGCGCAGCGCGTTGGTTTCCGCCTCGTCGCCTTCGAGGATGTTGAGCACTTCCGCTTCCGGCACCAGGTTGATGGTGGTTTTGCAGCGCTCCTTCGGCGGCAGCGCGTAGCCGGAACAGCCGAGGAACACGCCGGTGCTGGCAGTACGGATGCCCATCTTGCGGCCGCAGGTCGGGCAGTCGATGCTGGTCATCACCATCTGGTTAGGCCGCATGCCGCCTTCTTCCGGATCCTTCTCCGCCGTTTCCAGCTGTTCGCTGAAGTCGACGAAGAACTCGTCCAGCACCGCTTTCCACTCGGCCTGGTTGTTGGCGACCTCATCGAGGCCATCTTCCATGCGCGCGGTGAAGTCATAGTTCATCAGCTCGCGGAAGTTTTCTTCCAGGCGATCGGTGACGATCTCGCCCATTTTCTCAGCATAAAAGCGGCGGCTTTCCACCCGCACATAACCGCGATCCTGAATGGTCGAAATGATGGAGGCGTAGGTGGACGGGCGGCCGATGCCGCGTTTTTCCAGCTCTTTCACCAGCGAGGCTTCGCTGTAGCGCGCCGGCGGCTTGGTGAAGTGCTGGCTTGGGATCAGTTTCTGCAGATCCAGTTCGCTGCCGATTTCGACGTATGGCAGGGTGCGATCTTCATCGCCCTTGCGCAGCGCCGGCATGACCTTGGTCCAGCCATCAAAGCGCAGCGTACGGCCCTTGGCGCGCAGCTGATAATCGCCGGCTTTCACCGTCAGTGTGGTGGAATCGTATTGCGCCGGCGTCATCTGGCAGGCAACGAACTGGCGCCAGATCAGCTGATACAGCTTCTGCGCGTCCGCTTCCATGTCCTTCAACTGCTCGGCGTGCACGTTCACGTCCGAAGGACGGATCGCTTCGTGCGCTTCCTGCGAATTCTCTTTGCTGCTGTACTGATTCGGCGCCTTCGGCAGGTATTTGTCGCCGAAGTTGTCGCCGATGTAACCACGCACCATGTTGAGCGCATCCTGGCTCAGGTTGGTGGAATCGGTACGCATATAGGTGATGTGGCCGGCTTCATACAGCCGTTGCGCCATCATCATGGTTTTTTTCACGCCGAAGCTCAGGCGGGTACTGGCGGCCTGTTGCAGCGTGGAGGTAATGAAAGGCGCGCCCGGTTTGCTGCTGGTCGGTTTGTCTTCGCGATCGAGCACCGTGTAGCGGGCTTTTTCCAACAGCTTGACCGCGGCGTGAGTCTGCTCGCGGTTGACCGGTTTGAACGGCTTGTCGTGCGCGTGGGTCACTTCCATCTGCAGCGCGGTTTCACCCTTCGCCAGCAGATCGGCATGCAGCTCCCAGTACTCTTCCGGCACGAAGGCCTTGATGTCGCGCTCGCGCTCAACCACCAGGCGCACCGCCACCGACTGCACGCGGCCGGCGGACAGGCCGCGGGCGATTTTCTTCCACAGCAGCGGCGAGACCATATAGCCCACCACGCGGTCCATGAACCGGCGCGCCTGCTGCGCGTTGACGCGGTCAATGTTCAGCTCGCCCGGCTGTTTGAACGCCTGCTGGATCGCGTTTTTGGTGATTTCGTTAAACACCACGCGGCTAAAGCGTTTGTCATCCCCACCGATCACTTCCCGCAGGTGCCAGGCGATGGCTTCCCCTTCGCGGTCAAGGTCGGTTGCGAGATAAATGTGGTCGGCGTTTTCCGCCAGCGATTTTAACTCGGCGACCACTTTTTCTTTACCCGGCAGGATTTCATAATGCGCTTTCCAGCCGTGGTAAGGGTCGACGCCCATGCGATTTACCAGCGCCGCCTTCTCATCTTTTTTAACTTTTTTCTTGGCTTTGTCTTCGGTTGAGTCAGCGCTCTTTTTGCTGGCTGAGCCACTGGTCGGCAAATCACGGATATGACCGACGCTGGACTTCACCACGTAGTCACTTCCTAAATATTTATTAATAGTTTTGGCTTTTGCCGGGGACTCAACTATTACGAGAGCTTTACCCATATTTACCTTTACCTAATTTATTTCTTCTAAAAAGAAGTCTTTTATCTCGCCGTGCCGCGGCAATTCGTGTCTCTTTTTTTATATTGCGGCAGTCTGGCAAGAGATCAACAGATTTTTTTCTTTTGGTTGCCCAACCGCTCAACCTGAACGCAAGTTGTTGATCCTGCCTGCTATTCACCCATGCCCCAGAAGTATGGCTGTGTGAGTTTTATTCATGGCGTAAACAAAACCTTCCACCCGACGCCGCAAAATCCCACACTGTACCTGATAAAAAGCGTCACGCAACCTAATTAGCACGGAAAGACCGATTTCGCCAACCGGCGGCCGCGCATGGCCATCCAGACGGCAAATAAACCTTAGTCGGTTTGCGGATAAAAGCGAACCGGCGTTAGAATATGCGCAGAGCTTTTAGTTTGGAGTCTAATAAATGCGCACAAATACTGCCCCTATCGGCCGCGAGGCCCTGCTGGCGGAAGCAAATAACATCATCCGCCAACACGAAGATTATCTGCACGGCATGATCGCCACCGACGTTGAACAAAAAAACGGCGTTTTAGTTTTCCGCGGCGAATACTTTTTGGATGCCGACGGATTGCCCACCGCCAAAACCACCGCGGTATTTAATATGTTTAAACATTTGGCCCATCTGCTTTCGGAAAAATACCACCTGGTCGATTGAGAAAAGAAAACGGGGGCGCCCGGCCCCCGCTGATTCACGCTATCGCCGCCGTTACAGCAGCGGCTTTTCCCCACGCTGCCACCAGCGCAACAGCAAGCGATCGACGCTTTCCGCCGCGCTGCCGGTAAAGCGATCCATCAGGCGTTTGCGGCGCGAATAGCGCACGGCGATCACTTCGTGGTTATCCAGCTCGGCGATCAGCAAGTCATCGCTGGTGCCGATAGCGTCAATCAGGCCCTTCTCTTTCGCCTGTGAACCGAACCAGTGCTCACCGGTGGCGACGCTGTCGATGTCGAGCGACGGGCGCTGCTCATGCACGAAGCGTTTGAACAGCTCGTGGGTTTCGTTCAGATCTTCGCGGAACTTCTCGCGCCCCTGTTCGGTGTTTTCACCGAACAGCGTCAGCGTGCGCTTGAACTGCCCGGCGGTGTGCAACTCCACGTCGATGTCGTTCTTCTTCAGCAGGCGGTGGAAGTTCGGGATCTGCGCCACCACGCCGATCGAGCCGATGATGGCGAACGGCGCCGCCACGATGCGATCCGCGACGCAGGCCATCATGTAGCCGCCGCTGGCCGCCACTTTATCCACCGCCACCGTCAGGCGAATGCCGCCTTTACGCAGGCGCTCCAGCTGCGAGGCCGCCAAGCCGTAGCCGTGCACCACTCCGCCAGGGCTTTCCAGCCGCAGCAGGACTTCATCCTGCGCCGACGCCACCGCCAACACCGCCGAGATCTCTTCGCGCAGCGAGGTCACCTCGTGCGCGTCCATGCTGCCCTTGAAATCCAGCACATACAGACACGGCTTGGCCACCTCGACCGCGCCGGACTTGGCGCGCTGCTTTTTCAGCTTATCGTCGGCCTTGGTCTGTTTCTTGAACTGTTTCAGCCAAACCTTTTGCTCGGCGGCATCCATGCGCGCCAGGCGCATGTCACGCTGCATCTCGCGATACTGTTCACCGAGATCGGTCAACTGCAGCTCCCCTTTCTGGCGGCTCTTGCGTTGCCCCAAACTGACAGCCAGGATGGCCAACGCGGCGATGGCGAGCACCACCGTGGCAACCTTGGCCAGAAACAGGCCATAAACAGATATAAACTCCACAGATTCCGCCTTTATTTACAGGTTGTTAGTATGATTCTTCCCATTTTAGCCAACCGCAGCGGCTGCTGTCGCGGCTAAATGAAAATTCATTGCGCACGGAGCATCACTATGGGGACGATTTGCGGCCGAACCAAGCCGTCGCCGCCGCGCTTTTGTTACAAAAGAATGCCATTTCAGCCTGCTACGCATTGAAAATGCCGGCGGATTAAGGCATATAACACCCATTATTCATCAATATGATGAGACGCATTCGCTGCGCGGCCCGCAGACGGTCGAGCCTTCGCTCCCGCCCCGGCCGCGCGTTTCACTCTTGCTCCCCGATATCTGCGGGAGAACGGCCACCCAGGCGAGGATTTATCGTGCATTACCAACCCAAACAAGATCTGCTCGAACAACGTATCATTCTGGTCACCGGCGCCGGCGACGGCATCGGCCGCGAAGCGGCGCTGACCTACGCGCGCTTCGGTGCCCGGCTGGTGCTGCTGGGGCGCACCGAGAGCAAGCTGCTGGCGGTACAACAAGAGATCGCGGCCCAGGGCGGCGCCCCGGCGTTGGTGGTGACGCTGGACTTGCTGCACGCCACGCCGGAGCAATGCCGGCAGATAGCCGACGATCTGGCGCGCCAGATCCCCCGCCTTGACGGCGTGCTGCACAACGCCGGCCTGCTCGGCGACATCGCGCCGATGGCCGACCTGTCGATGACCATGTGGCAAGAGGTGATGCAGGTTAACGTCAACGCCACCTTTATGCTGACTCAGGCGCTGCTGCCGCTGCTGCTGAAATCCCACGCGGGTTCGCTGGTGTTCACCAGTTCCAGCGTCGGGCGCACCGGCCGCGCAGACTGGGGCGCCTATGCGGTGTCGAAGTTCGCCACCGAGGGCATGATGCAGGTGTTGGCCGACGAGTATAAAAACCGCAATCTGCGGGTGAACTGCATCAATCCGGGCGGCACCCGCACCAAAATGCGCGCATCTGCCTTCCCACACGAAGACAAGAACAAGCTGAAAACCCCGGCCGATATCATGCCGCTGTATCTGTATCTGATGGGCGAAGACAGCCGCCGCAAAACCGGCATGAGCTTCGACGCCCAGCCGAACCGTAAACCCGGCGCGGCCGAATAAGGAGCGTTTTCATGGCGGAAGATCGTCATCAACAGCGCCAGCAGCGCCTGAAAGAACAGGTCGATGCGCGCATCGCGGCGGCGCAGGACACGCGCGGCCTGCTGCTGGTGTTTACCGGCAACGGCAAGGGTAAGACCACCGCCGCCTTCGGCACCGTCACCCGGGCGGTCGGCCACGGCATGCGCGCCGGGGTGATCCAGTTCATCAAGGGCGAATGGCCCAATGGCGAAAAGAATCTGCTGCAGCAACACGGCGTTGAATTTCAGGTGATGGCCACCGGCTTCACCTGGGAGACGCAGAACAAAGCCGGCGATACCGCCGCCTGCCAGGCGGTGTGGCAACACGGCAAACGCATGCTGGCCGACAGCAGCCTGGATCTGGTGCTGCTGGACGAAGTGACCTACATGCTGACCTACGGCTATCTGGAACTGGAAGAGCTGAAGGCCGCGTTGCTGGAGCGCCCTGCGCACCAAACGGTGATCCTGACCGGGCGCGGTTGCCATCGCGATCTGCTGGAACTGGCGGATACGGTCACGGAGATGCGGCCGGTGAAGCACGCGTTTGATGCGGGCGTGAAGGCGCAACAGGGGATCGATTGGTAACAAAAGTTCTGGCCCCGAACGGGGCCAGAATGAGAGATTAGCCGCGTTTGCTCGGCTTGCCCGGTTTACCCGGCTTGCTGCCTGGCGCACTGCGGCGGCCGCTGCCGGCCACCTGCGAATGGCGCTTGACCGCGCGGCGGATCTGGTTGGCCTTCACGCGGCGGCGCTCACGCTCCACCGGCATCTTGCTGACCGTTTCCGGCTTCAATTCCACCAGCTCGCGCAGGTAGTTGATCGCCGGCAGATCCAGCTCGGCCCAGCCGCCGCGCGGCAGGCCTTTCGGCAGATCGATGTCGCCATAACGCACGCGGATCAGGCGGCTCACCTGCACGCCCACCGCTTCCCACAGGCGACGCACTTCACGGTTGCGGCCTTCGGTCAGGGTCACATTGTACCACTGGTTGAGGCCTTCACCGCCCTGGAAGCTGATGGTGCGGAAGGCGGCCGGGCCGTCTTCCAACTGCACACCCTTGCTCAGCTGCTTCACTTTCGCATCGTCGACCTGGCCGAACACGCGTACCGCGTACTCGCGCTCCACTTCACGGCTCGGGTGCATCAGACGGTTGGCCAGTTCGCCATCGGTGGTGAACAGCAGCAGACCGGAGGTGTTGACGTCCAGGCGCCCTACCGCCACCCAGCGCGAACCGCGCAGCTTAGGCAGACGATCGAACACCGTCGGGCGGCCTTCAGGATCGCTGCGGGTACACAGCTCGCCTTCCGGTTTGTAGTAGGCCAGCACCCGGCAGACCACGTCTTCAGACTCTTTGATCGACAGGACATGACCGTCCAGGCGAATTTTCATCGCCGGCGTCACTTCAACGCGATCGCCCAGCTTGGCGACCTTGCCGTCGACGCTGACGCGCCCGGCTTCAATCATGGTTTCGATTTCACGACGCGAGCCATGCCCGGCGCGCGCTAAAACTTTCTGTAACTTTTCGCTCATTGAGCAACCTCTAATGTCGCCTTCACAGGCGTCGGGGGGATAACCGTCGCGGCCAACCGCCACAACGGTAACAATACATTTATCAGGATCGAACCGCGCATTATACAGGCTTTCTAAGGTGTTGAAACCCACTTTATCGGCGGCGACCTCCCTCGGGCGGCGTTTACGGCGCCAAAAAATCCTCCACCGCCCACAGCACCGCGTCGGGCCGTTCCAGAATGCCGAGGTGAGTGCGAGCCTCCCCCAAACGCACCACGGAGAAAAACGGCTGCTCGGCGGCAAATGCCTGCTGGCGCCGCAGATAGTCGTCGCGGCGATCCAGCGAGTAGATGTGGCGACACGGCGGCGGCGCGCTCATTCCCGCCAGACGTTGCAGCGGCGAGCCGAATTGCCGGTAGGCCTGTTCGATGGCCACGCCGGCGGCACGCCAGAGCCGGTAATCTTCTTGTGCCATCTCGACCTCCAGATGGCGTTTGACCCGTTCGTGGCGGATGCCGCCCTGCCAGAAGGCGAACAAGGCGTCGCGCGCCGCCAGCCACTGCTGCGGCTGCTGCATGCGGCTCACCGCCGTAAAGAACGCCGGTTCCGGCTGCGTCATGATCCAATCGAGAAACACCATGCCCCGCACCCGCTGCGGCAACGCTTCGGCCAACGCCACCGCCAGCCAGCTGGCGTGCGCCACCGACAGAGTCACCACGTTGTCCAAACGCAGCGCCGTCAGTAGCTGACGCACATCTTCCAGCAAATCGTCCGCCGCGAGCGACATCTCCGCCGTTTTTGACGACAGGCCGTGGCCGCGCCAGTCGATGCTGATCACCCGATAACGTTCTGCCGCCAGGGCGATGAAGGGATCGAACACGGTTTTCGGCTCGCACCAGCCGGGCAGCAGCACCAGCGTGAGCGGCCCTGAGCCGATATCCTGATAATCGAGAGCGATGTTGGCGCTGTGAAATGTGGTCATATAACCTCCTGCGCGTCTCTCCCCGACCCGTTCGGGGGATGCCGACGATGCTAAGGTGACAGCGCCGCGGAGATTGATCTATTGAAGTTCGTGCGGAAAGTATGAGAGCGCACCTTATGAAAAAATGCGCACTAAATGGAATGCAAATTTAATGGCGCACGCAGGGATAGGCGGCGCTTAACGCCAGCATGATCACCGAAGGCGCAGAGTAATGCAACTGCTCGGGATGCTCGTTCAAATAGCGCATCACCGCATCGGCGGCCGTGCCGATACTCATCCCGGCTTCCGGGCAAATATTGCGGTTGCCCTGCATCGAATAAGTATCGAATACGCCGGCGACGTATCCCATAAACATGCCGCCGTTAAGCGCTTCGGCAACGGTGGCCTCACCGTTTTTATTTTTTACGTAACCGCCGGATTCCGCCAGCAAGGAACTGCCCGAATAAAAACCCGCATTTGCCATCGAGGAAAATAATAAGGCCGCTAAAAAAGAAACCCGTTTAATCATTGGTGCGCATCCTGCCCATTATCAATTCTGAAGTAGCAAGAATAGCTGCTTTCACCCGAAATAGCGTCGCTTCAGCCGATTTTCAGACAATGGGCAAGTCGGCGACGGTTTACATCAGCGGAAAGGCGCCGCGTCGCCCGCCCCTTCACGCACCACTTCCGGCGAGGATTCGGTCAGATCGATAACCGTAGTCGGCTGTTGACCGAGGAAACCGCCGTGGATCACCAGATCGACCACCTTGCCCAGGTGATCGCTGATCTCTTCCGGATCCGATTCGGCAAAATCATTGCCCGGCAGCATCAGGGTGGTGGACATCATCGGTTCGTTCAGCGCCTCCAGCAGCGCCAGCGCGATCGGGTTCGACGGCACGCGCAGGCCGATGGTTTTACGCTTTTCATTCATCAGGCGGCGCGGCACTTCCTTGGTCGCTTTCAGAATGAAGGTGTAGTTACCCGGCGTATTGTTTTTAATCAGGCGAAACGCCGTATTATCTACGTGCGCATAGGTCGACAACTCGGACAAATCGCGGCACATCAGGGTAAAGTTGTGGTTGCCGTCCAGCTGACGGATGCGGCAAATGCGCTCCATCGCCGCCTTCTCTTCCAGCATGCAACCCAGCGCATAGCCGGAATCGGTGGGATAAACGATCACCCCGCCCTTGCGCAACACCTCGACCGCCTGGTTAATCAAACGCGGCTGCGGGTTGTCCGGGTGAATATAAAAAAGCTGACTCATGACTTGCTCCTAAAATGATGCCCGCGCGCGTTGCCACGCGCGTAAAATCAGACCGCCTCGCCAGGCTGCGGCCAATCGCGCCACACCGGCTCGACGCCGCCCGGCAGCCACAGTTTGCGGCCCAGTTCGATCCACGAACAAGGCTGATGAAAATCAGAGCCTTGCGAGGCCAACAGGCGGTAGTCCTGGGCGTATTTCGCCAATTGCGAGCGCTCATGCGGCGCCTGCTGACACTGCGCCACTTCCATGGCGTCGCCGCCGTGTTCGGCGAAATGCGCCAGCAAACGTTTCAACCACTTCGCGGTCAGATCGTAACGGCCGGGATGCGCCATCACCGCCTGGCCGCCCGATTGATGAATCGCATCAATGGCTTGTTCTATTGTACACCACTGCGGCGGCACGTAGCCGGTTTTGCCCTTGGCCAGGTATTTCTTGAACACCTGCGCCATGTTGCCCGCCACGCCAATCTCCACCAGATAACGGGCGAAATGACCGCGGGTCACCGCGCCGTCGCCCGCCAGCCGCTGGGCACCGGCATAGGCGTCGGGAATGCGCGCCTTACCCAGACGCACGCCGATCTCCTGCGCACGCCGATTGCGCCGTTCGGTTTGTTCCGCCAACAGCGCCACCAGCGCCGGGTGCGCGACGTCCATGCCCAATCCAACGATATGGATCTCATGATTTTCCCACAGCGTCGAGATTTCCACCCCGTTGACCAGCCACAGTGGTAACGCCTGCTCCGCAATGGCGGCGGCGGCCTCGGCCAGGCCTGCGGTGGTGTCGTGATCGGTGATCGCCAGCACGCCCACGCGCATCTCGACCGCCCGCTGCACCAGCTGCGTCGGCGTCAGGTAGCCATCGGAGGCGGTTGTGTGGCTGTGGAGGTCGTACAGAGTAAAGGCGGTGGATGGGGGGTTACTGTCTGTCAAAACGGCTATCCGGCAATGGCTTGGTTTTCTATCATACCCGCGATCGGCGGCCGGACGGAAATCTATTCTGCCCCGGCCGCGGACGCCAGGCGGAATGATGAATATAATTCACGCTGACCGCTAAAACATTGTGCAAAAAGAGGGTTGACTTTGCTCTCTCGAACCAGTTAACTAGTACACAAGTTCACGGCAATGGCCGTGTCGGATGAGCGTTAACAGAGAGAGTCTACAAATGAACAACTACATTTCTCTTCACGGTTGGTGGCGTACCTCCCTCTTGCGGGCGGTGTAATCGCGCATAGCTGTCATCTGACAATGCAGATTTCCTGAGCCCGCACCTGATGCGGGCTTTTTTATGGACAGAATTCACTGGAACCACCGATGATGAACATCAAACCACAAATGACATTGCTGAAGGCGCAAGCCAGCTACCGGGGCGACCCCACCACCATTTTCCACCAGCTGTGCGGCGCCCGTCCGGCCACCCTGCTGCTGGAATCGGCGGAAATCAACAGCAAACAGAATCTGCAGAGCCTGCTGGTGATCGACAGCGCGCTGCGCATTACCGCACTGGGCCACACCGTCAGCGTGCAGGCGCTGAGCGCCAACGGCGCGGCGCTGCTGCCGCTGCTGGACGAAGCGCTGCCGCCCGAGGTGCGCAATCAGGCGCGCCCCAACGGCCGCGAGCTGAGCTTCCCGGCGATCGACGCGGTGCAGGACGAAGACGCCCGCCTGCGTTCACTGTCGGTGTTCGACGCGCTGCGCACGCTGCTGACCCTGGTGGACTCCCCGGCGGACGAGCGCGAAGCCGTGATGCTGGGCGGCCTGTTCGCCTACGATTTGGTCGCCGGTTTCGAAGACCTGCCGGCGCTGCGCCAGGATCAGCGCTGCCCGGACTTCTGCTTCTATCTGGCGGAAACCCTGCTGGTGCTGGATCACCAACGAGGCTCGGCCCGTCTGCAGGCCAGCGTCTTCAGTGAGCAGGCGAGTGAAGCGCAGCGTTTGCAGCAACGCCTGGAACAGCTGCAGGCCGAATTGCAACAAACCCCGCAGCCGATCCCGCACCAAACGCTGGAAAACATGCAGCTGAGCTGTAACCAGAGCGACGAAGAGTACGGCGCGGTGGTCAGCGGGCTGCAGGAAGCGATCCGCCAGGGCGAGATTTTCCAGGTGGTGCCGTCGCGCCGCTTCTCCCTGCCGTGCCCGGCGCCGCTGGCAGCCTACCAGACCTTGAAAGACAACAACCCCAGCCCGTACATGTTCTTCATGCAGGATGATGACTTCACCCTGTTCGGCGCTTCGCCGGAGAGCGCGCTGAAATACGACGCGAGCAATCGGCAAATCGAAATCTACCCGATCGCCGGCACCCGCCCGCGCGGCCGGAGTAAGGACGGTTCGCTGGATCTGGATCTCGACAGCCGCATCGAGCTGGAAATGCGCACCGACCACAAAGAGCTGGCCGAGCACCTGATGCTGGTCGATCTGGCGCGCAACGATCTGGCGCGCATCTGCCAGGCCGGCAGCCGCTACGTCGCCGACCTGACCAAGGTGGACCGCTATTCGTTCGTCATGCACCTGGTTTCCCGGGTGGTGGGCACCCTGCGCGCCGATCTCGACGTGCTGCACGCCTACCAGGCTTGCATGAACATGGGCACCCTGAGCGGCGCGCCGAAGGTGCGGGCGATGCAGCTGATCGCCGCCTCCGAAGGCACGCGCCGCGGCAGCTACGGCGGCGCGGTAGGCTACTTCACCGCCACCGGCGATCTGGATACCTGCATCGTCATTCGCTCCGCCTACGTTGAAGACGGCATCGCCACCGTGCAGGCCGGCGCCGGCGTGGTGCTGGATTCCGTCCCGCAGGCGGAAGCCGACGAGACCCGCAACAAAGCCCGTGCCGTGCTGCGTGCCATCGCCACTGCGCACCATGCCAAGGAGGTGTTCTGATGGCCGATATTCTGCTGCTCGACAACGTCGATTCCTTTACCTACAACCTGGTCGATCAGCTGCGCGCCAGCGGCCACCAAGTGGTGATTTACCGTAACCAGATCGCCGCCGAGGTGATCATCGAACGCCTGGAGCACATGACCCAGCCGGTGCTGATGCTGTCGCCCGGCCCCGGCACCCCGTCCGAAGCGGGCTGCATGCCGGAACTGCTGCAGCGCCTGCGCGGCCGGCTGCCGATCATCGGCATCTGCCTCGGCCACCAGGCGATCGTCGAAGCCTACGGCGGCCAGGTCGGCCAGGCGGGCGAGATCCTGCACGGCAAGGCCTCGGCGATCGTTCACGATGGCGAAGGCATGTTCGCCGGCATGGCTAACCCGCTGCCGGTGGCGCGCTACCACTCGCTGGTCGGCAGCAATATCCCGGCCGATCTTACCGTCAACGCCCGTTTCGGCGAGATGGTGATGGCGGTGCGCGACGACCGTCGCCGCGTGTGCGGCTTCCAGTTCCACCCGGAATCGATTCTGACCACCCACGGCGCGCGCCTGCTTGAGCAGACCCTCGCCTGGGCGCTGGCGAAGTAATATAAGGAACACGACGATGCAACCTATTCTTGAGAAACTGTACCGCGCCGAGTCGATGAGCCAGCAGGAAAGCCAACAGCTGTTCAGCGCCATCGTGCGCGGCGAATTGGAGCCGAGCCAACTGGCGGCGGCGTTGATCAGCATGAAAGTCCGCGGCGAGCGCCCGGAAGAGATCGCCGGCGCCGCCAAAGCGCTGCTGGACGACGCTCAGCCGTTCCCGCGCCCTGACTACCCGTTCGCCGATATCGTCGGCACCGGCGGCGACGGCACCAACAGCATCAATATTTCCACCGCCAGCGCCTTCGTCGCGGCGGCGTGCGGCGCGAAGATCGCCAAACACGGCAACCGCAGCGTCTCCAGCCGCTCCGGCTCTTCGGATCTGCTGGCGGCGTTCGGCATCCGCCTGGATCTGCCGGCGGAAGAAGCGCGCAAGGCGCTGGACGATCTCGGCGTGTGTTTCCTGTTCGCGCCGCAGTATCACACCGGTTTTCGTCACGCCATGCCGGTACGCCAGCAGCTGAAAACCCGCACGCTGTTCAACGTGCTGGGCCCGCTGATCAACCCGGCGCGTCCGCCGCTGGCGCTGATCGGCGTTTACAGCCCGGAACTGGTGCTGCCGATCGCCGAAACCCTGCGCGTGCTGGGTTATCAGCGTGCGGCGGTGGTTCACGGCGGCGGCATGGACGAGGTAGCGATCCACGCCACGACGCACGTAGCGGAATTGAACAACGGCGAAATCAGCAGCTACCAGCTCACGCCGCAGTCCTTCGGATTGGAAACCTATCCGCTGGAAGCCTTGCTGGGCGGCACGCCGGAAGAAAACCGTGACATTTTGGCGCGGCTGTTACAAGGTAAAGGCGAGCCGGCGCACGCCGCGGCCGTCGCGGCCAACGTCGCGTTGCTTCTGAAGTTATTCGGACATGAAGACCTGCGCCAAAATGCGCGGCAGGCACTGGATATGATCAACAGCGGGCAGGCCTATGAGCGTGTCATCGCACTGGCGGCAAGAGGATAAATGATGCAGGAAACCGTGCTACACAAGATTGTCCGCGACAAAGCGCAATGGATCGCGGCGCGACAACAGCAACAGCCCCTGGCCGGCTTTCAGAACGACATCGTACCGAGCGAACGCAGCTTCTATCACGCGCTGCAGGGCACCCGGACGGCTTTCATTCTCGAATGCAAGAAGGCCTCGCCTTCCAAGGGACTGATTCGCGAGAACTTTGATCCGGTAGAGATCGCCACGGTGTATAAAGATTTCGCCTCGGCGATCTCGGTGCTGACCGACGAGAAATACTTCCAGGGCAGCTTCGATTTCCTGCCGCTGGTCAGTAAAACCGTCAGCCAGCCGGTGTTGTGCAAAGACTTTATCATCGATCCGTATCAGATTTACCTGGCGCGCTACTATCAGGCCGACGCCATCCTGCTGATGCTGTCGGTGTTGACCGACGAGCAGTATCGCCAGCTGGCGGCGGTGGCCCACAGCCTGAATATGGGCGTGCTGACCGAAGTGATCAGCGAAGAAGAGCTGCAGCGCGCGATCGCGCTGGAAGCGCGCGTGGTCGGCATCAACAACCGCGATCTGCGCGATCTGAGCATCGATCTGAACCGCACCCGTCAGCTGGCGCCGCGCGTGCCGCACGGCGTGACGGTGATCAGCGAATCGGGCATCAACAACTACGGGCAGATCCGCGAGCTGAGCCATTACGCCAACGGCTTCCTGATCGGCAGCGCGCTGATGTCGGAACCCGATCTGCGCGCCGCCGTGCGCCGCGTGATCCTGGGCGACAACAAAGTGTGCGGCCTGACCCGTCCGCAGGACGCCGCCGCCGCCTATCAGGCCGGCGCCATCTACGGCGGGCTGATTTTCGTCGGCCGCTCGCCGCGCTATGTGGACATCACCCGCGCTCGCGAAGTGATCTCCGGCGCGCCGCTGAAGTACGTCGGCGTGTTCTGCGACGCCCAGGTCGATACCGTGGCGTTGACCGTTGAGCGCCTCGGTCTGCACGCGGTGCAATTGCACGGCGCGGAAGACCAGGCCTATATCAACGCCCTGCGCGCCCGCTTGCCGGCCGATTGCCGCATCTGGAAAGCGCTGAGCGTGAAAGATCGGGTGCCGGCGCGCGATCTGCAGCATGTCGATCGCTATCTGCTCGACAACGGCGCCGGCGGCACCGGCCAACGCTTCGACTGGTCGGTGTTGCAAGGCGAAGATCTGACTAACGTGATGCTGGCGGGCGGCCTGCGCGCCGACAACTGCGTCGAGGCGGCCAAGCTCGGCTGCGCCGGGCTGGATTTCAACTCCGGCGTGGAAAGCGAACCGGGCATCAAAGATCCCGCGCGCCTGGCCTCGGTCTTCCAGACCCTGCGCGCCTACTGAATACGGCTCAACATTAATAACGGATAATAACGGGAACTCTCATGACGCTGCTTAACCCCTACTTCGGCGAATTTGGTGGCCAATACGTGCCGCAAATTCTGATGCCGGCTCTGAAACAACTGGAAGAAGCCTTTGTCAGCGCCCAGCGCGATCCGGCATTCCAGGCGGAATTTATCGATCTGCTGAAGAACTACGCGGGCCGCCCGACGGCGCTGACGCTGTGTAAAAACCTCACCGCCGGCAGCAACACCAAGCTGTACCTGAAGCGTGAAGACCTGCTGCACGGCGGCGCGCACAAGACCAACCAGGTGCTGGGCCAGGCGTTGCTGGCCAAGCGCATGGGCAAAACCGAGATCATCGCGGAAACCGGCGCCGGCCAACACGGCGTCGCTTCGGCGTTGGCCTGCGCGCTGCTCGGCCTGAAATGCCGCATCTATATGGGCGCCAAAGACGTCGAGCGCCAGTCGCCTAACGTGTTCCGCATGCGGCTGATGGGCGCGGAAGTGATCCCGGTGCACAGCGGCTCCGCCACCCTAAAAGACGCCTGCAACGAAGCGCTGCGCGACTGGTCCGGCAGCTATGAAACCGCGCACTATATGCTCGGCACCGCCGCCGGTCCGCATCCGTACCCTACCATCGTGCGTGAATTCCAGCGCATGATCGGCGAAGAAACCAAAGCGCAGGTGCTGGAGCGCGAAGGCCGCCTGCCGGATGCGGTCATCGCCTGCGTCGGCGGCGGCTCCAACGCCATCGGCATGTTCGCCGATTTTATCGATGACGCCGACGTTGGGCTGATCGGCGTGGAACCTGCCGGCCTGGGCATCGAAACCGGCCAGCACGGCGCGCCGCTGAAGCACGGCCACGTCGGCATCTACTTCGGCATGAAGGCGCCGATGATGCAGACCGCCGAAGGCCAGATTGAAGAATCCTATTCAATTTCCGCCGGGCTGGACTTCCCGTCCGTCGGGCCGCAGCACGCCTACCTGAACAGCACCGGCCGCGCCGAATACGTGTCGATCACCGACGACGAAGCGCTGGAAGCGTTCAAGGCGCTGTCGCGCCATGAAGGCATCATCCCGGCGCTGGAATCCTCGCACGCCCTGGCGCACGCGCTGAAAATGATCCGTGAAACGCCGCAGAAAGAGCAGATCCTGGTGGTCAACCTGTCCGGCCGCGGCGACAAAGACATATTTACCGTTCACGACATTTTGAAAGCACGGGGAGAAATCTGATGGAACGTTATCAGCAACTGTTCACGCGTCTGGAAAGCAGCAAGGAAAGCGCCTTCGTCCCGTTCGTGACGCTGGGCGATCCTAATCCGGCGCTGTCGCTGCAGATTATCGACACCCTAATCGAAGCCGGCGCGGACGCGCTGGAGCTGGGCATCCCCTTCTCAGATCCGCTGGCGGATGGCCCCACCATCCAGAGCGCGACGCTGCGCGCCTTCGCCGCCGGCGTCACGCCTACCCAGTGCTTCGAGATGCTGGCGGCCATCCGCCAGAAGCACCCGACCATTCCCATCGGCCTGCTGATGTACGCCAACCTGGTGTTCCATAAAGGCATCGATGCGTTTTACCAACGCTGCGCCGAAGTGGGCGTGGACTCGGTACTGGTCGCCGACGTGCCGTTTGAAGAGTCTGCGCCGTTCCGCGCCGCCGCCGCGCGCCACGGCATCGCGCCGATCTTCATCTGCCCGCCGAACGCCGATGACGATCTGCTGCGGGAAATCGCGTCGCACGGCCGCGGCTACACCTATCTGCTGTCGCGTGCCGGCGTCACCGGTACCGAAAGCCGGGCGCAGCTGCCGTTGCATCACCTGGTGAACAAGCTGCGCGAGTACCACGCCGCGCCGCCGCTGCAAGGCTTCGGCATCTCCGAACCCGAGCAGGTGAAGGCCGCGCTGCAGGCCGGGGCCGCCGGCGCGATCTCCGGCTCGGCAATCGTCAAAATCATCGAACAGCACCATGCCAACCCGGCGGAGATGCTGACCAAGCTGGCGGCCTTCGTCAGCAATATGAAGCGCGCCACCCGGGCGTGATCCTCTTCAGCGAGCGCCCTGCCGGCGCTCGCTTTAACAGCTTGTTTCACCTCAAAGTTTGTTCCATTTATTTACAGCAAAAATTTGAACAAACCCAGGTCTTGTCTCACAATGAACTTTGTTCGCTATGCATTTCTTCGTTTGATTTGGGGAATGCGCCCGCTGCGGCGAAAAACCGTAGCGAATTTCAACCATAACATTGCATGGAGAGTAATTTATGAAGCTTTTTAAAACCCTTTCGGCCTTGTGCATGGCAGCCGTTGTGGCGGTCGCGGTGAGCGCTTGCGCGCCGACGGCAAAATCTGAGGGAACGGGTGGTTATATTGATGACACGGTGATCACCACCAAAGTGAAATCGGCACTGCTGGCGGATAAAAACATCAAGTCACGCGAAATCAGCGTGGAAACCTTTAAGGGACGCGTGCAGCTGAGCGGCTTCGTGACGTCCAGCGATGACGCCAACCGTGCGGTGCAGGTCACACGCGGCGTGGCCGGCGTGAAATCGGTTGAAAACGTAATGCAGATTAAATAATACCGACACAGGGAGGCGCAACGCCTCCCTGCTTGGAGCCTTCATCAGAAGCGGTACCCCGCCCCGAACATGAACACCCACGGATCCAAACGCGTATCGAAGCTGTGGTGCCCGCCATTCGCATCGTTGAAGCGAGTTTTGGTTTCGATATTCATCCACCACACCGACATGTTCAGCATCCAGTGCTCATCCAGGTTGTAATCCAGGCCGGCCTGCGCCGCCACACCCCAGGAATCTTTCAGATCGAGATTGCTCAACCCGGCGCTTTTGCCGTAGTCGTTGAACTTCTCATCGAAGAAAGTGGTGTAGTTAACGCCGACGCCCAGGTAAGGACGCAGTTTGTCCTGCTTATCGCCGAAGTAGTATTGCGCCATCAGCGTAGGCGGCAACTGGTGAACGGTCGCCAGATCGGTGCCGCCCAGCGTCACCTTGTGGCGGAATGGCGTTGCGGCCAACAACTCAACGCCGATGTTGTCCGTCACCATATAACCGAAGGTCAGACCGAGCTGGGTGTTGTTTTTCGCATCCAGCGAACCCAACCCCAGCACGTTGTCCGAACCCGCATTTGGACGCACCGTCGCGGTGCCCGCGCGGAACAGGAAATCACCGGCCTGATGCGCACTTGCCAACATAGGCGCCATCATCGTCGCCAATACCATCAGAGTTGTCTTTTTCATTATCCATTCCATTTGTGTGGTTAATCGCTCGAGGGGGAATATACCTACTTTCGGGTATTTGTGATCCCATCGAGATCACATCTTATGTGTAAAAATTTAAAATCCTACTAAAAACAAGGTTACCTAACCACCTAATAAATCAAGGATTGATCTGCATCAAAAAATCGATTTTGTTGCAAATTATCTACATGTTCAAATTTCGGTTGCGGAGAAAATTGCGGCTGAGGTAATTTCATTTTCCGTGTTGGTTTTGGTTGGTGCCGTGAGGAGTCGGCGGGCAATCAAGATGAGCGAAATCCTTAATCCCTGTGTCAGCTGCGGCGCATGCTGCGGTTATTTTCGAGTGTCATTCTATTGGGCCGAAGCCGAAGACGGCGGCGGCACAGTCCCTCTTTCCCTGACGGAGCCTTTGACCCCGTTCCTGCGCTGCATGCAGGGGACCAACAGCAAGTCCCCCCGCTGCAACGCGCTGGACGGCGAGATCGGCAAAGCCGTGTCCTGCTCGATCTACCTCAATCGGCCCAGCCCGTGCAGAGAGTTCGATCAGTCCGGTGAAAACGGCCTGCGCAACGAAGCCTGCGATCGCGCCCGGGAACGTTACGGCCTGCCGCCCTTGCCGGTGCCCCTGCCGCTGTCGCTGCCTGAGACGACGATCGTTGAAGAAATAGGCGTAGTGCAATTCGCGGGGTGCCACAGCGGCGTGGAACAGGGTACAATCACCCACTGATTTATCTCTGTTTTCCCGACGCCAAGGAGTCTGCATGTCTATCACGGCCAACGCTTTGTACCGTGACAGTTTTAACTTTTTACGTAACCAACTGGCCAGCATCCTGATGCTGGCTTTGTTGACGGCGTTTATCTCCGTGCTGCTGAATCAGGCCTTCAGCCCCGATGCCGAACAGTTGGCGACGCTCGCTGCCACCACCAGCGATTTCGCTTCGTCTACCGGTATGGGCATTCAGGAAGTGATCCAGCAGATGACGCCGGAACAGCAGATGGTGTTGCTGAAAGTGTCGGCGGCCGCCACCTTCTCCGCGCTGGTCGGCAACGTGCTGCTGGTCGGCGGGATGTTGACGCTGATTCGTCTGGTGTCGCAAGGGCAACGCACCAGCGCCCTGCGCGCGCTCGGCGCCTCGGCGCCCGACTTGCCGCGCCTGCTGCTGCTGCTGTTTATCTGCACCCTGCTGATCCAGCTTGGCCTGACGCTGTTTGTGGTGCCGGGCGTGCTGATGGCGATCGCCTTCGCACTGGCGCCGGTGATCGCCTCGGTCGACAAGAAAGGCGTGTTCGCTTCGCTCAAGCTGAGCAGCAAACTGGCCTTCGCCAATGCGCGCGTGATCGTGCCGGCGATGATGCTGTGGCTGGCGGCCAAACTGCTGGTGCTGTTTTTGGTGAGCCATCTGTCGGTGCTGACGCCGAACGTCGCCAGCGTGGTGTTGACCGCGTTGAGCAACCTGGTGTCTGCCCTGCTGCTGATCTACCTGTTCCGCCTGTATATGCTGCTGCGCGGCTAACGCCGGCGTCAGCGAAAATCAAGGGGCACGCTTCGGCGCGCCCCTTTTTTGTTTACCCCATCACGGCGGCTTCCGCCTGCTCCTTACTCTGAATCAGCTTCAGCGCCAGATACAGATCCGGCACCAAAATCAGCTCTTTGTCGCGCCCTAAGCGGTTGATGCGGAACCAACGCGTCAGTTCGGTGCGACGCCCCGCCAGCACCAGCCTAACGTTACGCTGTAACAGATCGCGTTTCAGTTCGTCGATGGCCGCCAGCACGCTGATATCGGCATGGGTAAAACTGGCCACCGCGTCCACCACCACCCAACGCGGCTGGAACGGCGTGCCGTCGACCAAATTGAGAATACGGCGTTTGAAGTACGCCACGTTGAAATAGGTCAGCGGCGAATTGAAACGATACATCATGACGCCGGGCACCGCCTTCACCCCATTGTTGTTGCCCATGGAATGGATCATGCCTTCGTCGTTGACGCCCAGCAGCTGTTCCGTCGGCCGGAAGACAGTGCGCAGAAACTGCATCAGCCCCAGTAACACCGCCAGCCCGATGCCGCTGATCACCCCTACCAGCAGCACGCTGAGAAAGGTAAACAGCGCCAGGCGGAACGCCTGCGCGTTGCGGCGGCGCAAGATCCAGATGCCACGGATGTCCAGCAGCGACCAGGCCGCATACATCAGCACCACGCCCAATCCCGCCACCGGAATAAACTGCAGCGGCGCCATCAGGAACAGCAAGACGAAGGCGATGACCGCGGCGGCGATGATCGACACCAGCTGGCTCTTGCCGCCGTTGGCGTCATTCACCGCGGTGCGCGAGTCTGCGCCGCTGATGGCGAAACCTTGCGACAGCGCAGAGACGATATTCACCAGCCCCAGCGCGCGAAACTCGGCGTCGGCGTTCACCTCATAACCGTTTTTGGCGGCAAAGCTGCGGGCGGTGAGCATCATGCTGACAAAACTCACCACCGCCAGGTTAAGCGCCGGGATCACCATGTCGCGCAGCAAGCCGGGCTGGAAGTCCGGCCACTGGACGATCGGCAACACGCCGCTGAAACCGCCCACCGTCACCACGCCATGCTGCTGCAGGCCGCCGGCCCAAGTGACGAACGCCGCCAGCACGATGGCAAACAGCGGCGCCGGCCAGTTAGGCCGCCATTTTTTAAATCCGAGCAGCGTCACCAGCGTCAACAACGACACCGCCATCGTCAGCCAGTCGCTGTGCAGCAGGTTACCGGGCAGCGCGTAGATGCGCTCGATCAGCTGCGCCGGGCGCACCGTGAACCCCAACACCTTGCCGATCTGATCGACCATAATGGTGATCGCCACCCCGTTCAGCAACCCGCTGAGGATCGGCCGCGACAGCAGATCCGCCAGCGCCCCCAGCTTGAACCGGCTGGCCAGCAGGCACCAGCCGCCCATCATGGCGGTCATCATGATGGTCAGTTGCCAATGGCGCTCCATATTACCCGCCGCCAGCGGCGTCACCACCGCGGCGATCACCGCACAGGTGGCGGCGTCGGGCCCGACGATCAGCTGGCGCGACGAGCCGAACAGCGCATAGGCCACCATCGGCAAAATACAGGAATAGAGCCCCACCACCGGGCTGACCCCGGCCAGCTCGGCATAGGCGATGGCCACCGGCAAGGCGACGGCGGCGACGGAAAGGCCGGCGCGAATATCCGGCTTGAGCCAACTGCGTTGATAGCCCAATAAATGCGTCAAACCAGGCGTCAGGGCCTGGAGAGATTTCCACTGCATGCTGTTTTCCGCGGTAAATTATCTGGTTATTATGCTACTTACTATGCGGCCTGTGGCGCGCGCTGGCAATGCGCCCGCGCTTTCTCACGTAAGTTTATGCAAATTCCTGCTTTCGCGGCAGAAATCCGCCGGCCAAACGCCGATAATCGGCAGCGCCCGGCGGTACACAGAGCTCGCCGAATCCGGTATAGTCGGCCGATGAACAGATGATGGATTGATTTATGAAGCAGTTTCTTGATTTCCTCCCGTTAATTGTCTTTTTCGCTTTTTACAAGCTGTACGACATTTACGTCGCTTCCGGCGCGTTGATCGTCGCTACCGCACTGGCGCTGGTGTTCACCTGGGTTAAATACCGCAAGGTCGAGAAGATGACGCTGATCACCTTCCTGATGGTGCTGGTGTTCGGCACCCTGACGCTGGTGTTCCACAACGATTTGTTCATCAAATGGAAGGTCACGGTGATTTACGCGCTGTTCGCGCTGGCGCTGCTGATCAGCCAATGGGTGCTCAAAAAACCGCTGGTTCAGCGCATGCTGGGCAAAGAGTTGACGCTGCCGGACAAAGTGTGGAGCAACCTCAACCTGGCCTGGGCGGTCTTCTTCCTGGCCTGCGGCCTGGCGAACATCTATGTCGCCTTCTGGCTACCGCAAAACGTCTGGGTCAATTTCAAAGTCTTTGGCCTGACGGTGCTGACGCTGGTCTTCACCCTCCTCAGCGGTATCTATATTTACCGGCACATGCCGGAAGAACAGAAAAAATAGTTACAAAATTGTTAATGCCTGCGGCGCTTGCCGCGGGCAGTATGATGTTATTCCCTCCCTTTAAAAGCAGACTGCTATGACACAACAACGACCTTTACCCAGCGGCGAGCTGGTGCTGCGCACGCTGGCGATGCCGGCCGATACCAATGCCAACGGCGATATCTTCGGCGGCTGGCTGATGTCGCAAATGGATATCGGCGGCGCCATCCAGGCAAAAGAGATCGCCGAAGGGCGCGTGGTGACCGTGCGCGTGGACGGCATGACCTTCCTGAAACCGGTGGCGGTAGGCGACGTGGTTTGCTGCTATGCGCACTGCATCCGTACCGGGCGCAGCTCGATCACCATCAATATCGAAGTGTGGGTCAAGAAAGTCTCCTCCGCCCCGATCGGCCAGCGCTACCGGGCGACCGAAGCGGTGTTCACCTATGTGGCGGTCGATGCGGAAGGCAACTCGCGCGCGCTGCCTGAAGGCAAAATGAATTTCCGCGTCGGCTTCGAAGAATAAACTGACGCTACGCCGCAAATGCAAAAAGGGTCGCCGAGGCGACCCTTTCTTTTTGTGTTGACCGAACTCAGTTCAATTCAGTCGTGCCGTTCAGCTTGAAGCGGATAGTGACGGTGCGATCTTTCGCTTCTTTGGCTTCATAGCGCCACTTGCGCATCGCCTGCTTCACTTCACGCTCAAACATGTTGCGCGGCTCGGCCGACAAGATACGCACGTTGCTCACGCGCCCGTCGCTGTCGATATCGAACTGTACCCGCACGTTGCCTTCGATCTGCAAAGCCTGGGCCCGCGGCGGATAGAGCGGATTGGCGCGGCTGATCGGCCTTGGCCCGACCTCGCGCGAGTTGCCCTGCACCGGCGCAGCAGGCGCCTGTTTCACCGGCGCTTTATCGATCGGCTTGGCCGGCGAATCGTTGTTGAACGGCGACGGCTCGCGCGGCTCGACTTTCTTCGGCTCCGGTTTGACCTGTTTTTCGACCTTCGGCTTAGGCTTAGGCTTCGGTTTCGGCTTGACCGGCTCCGGCTTCACGATCGCCTTCGGCGGCGGCTCCACGATAGGTTCCGGCTCTGGCTCCGGCTCAGGTTCGACCTGCGGCGGCTCCGGCTCGGCCGGCGCCGGCGGTGGCGGTTCGGCCATCGCGGCGGTGTTGACCATCATGACGCTGATCGGCGCGTCCTCTGGCTTCGGCAGCTCCACCACTTCTTTTACCGAAGCGTAAAGCAATCCCGCCACCAGGGCGCTGTGCAGGCCTACGGACAAGACGAAAGGCACGGATATACGGCGATTAAGGAACATCTTTTTTAGCGGCATAATGATTCTGTTTCCTCTGGTTCGCCAAGTTTAAATGCAAATAGCAATCATATTCAATAACGAAAGGCAAACTATCGCTTTAATCGTCAGTATGCGCGGCTAAAACCAGCAAACTCATAAGGATATTAACCTGGCCGTTGCTTTTTTATCGCCGGAACACCACGCTTGATTAACGTTTCGCCTGGCGTCAAAAAGTAAAAAACCCGCCGTAGCGGGTTGATTGCGGTGATTAAGCGTTATTCTTCATCGCCATAGTAAAGCACGCCCAGCTTGATCAGCGGCCGCCCTTGCG
The DNA here is from genome assembly GCF_029962605.1 of Serratia sarumanii. NCBI lineage: Bacteria > Pseudomonadati > Pseudomonadota > Gammaproteobacteria > Enterobacterales > Yersiniaceae > Serratia > Serratia sarumanii. The sequence continues at coordinate 2,748,716 of NZ_CP124750.1, forward strand.
CCTTGCGGTGCAGGTTGGTGTCGCGCAGCGAATAGACGCAGCCGCAGTATTCCTGCTGATAGAAGCGTTCGCGCTTGCTGATCTCTATCATGCGCGACGAACCGCCCTTCTTGCGCCAGTTGTAATCCCAGTACACCAGGTCAGGATACTTTTCCGCCGCGCGAATGCCGCAGTCGGTGATCTGCTGCATGTTCTTCCAGCGCGAAATGCCGAGCGAGCTGGAGATGGTGTCGTAACCGTGCTCATGCGCATACAGCGCCGTGCGCTCGAAACGCATGTCGAAACACATGGTGCAACGAATGCCGCGCTCCGGCTCATTCTCCATCCCCTTGGCGCGGGCGAACCAATTGTCGGTATCGTAATCGGCATCGATGATCGGCACCCCGTGCTTTTCGGCGAAGCGGATGTTCTCTTCCTTGCGCAACAAATACTCTTTTTGCGGATGAATATTGGGGTTATAGAAGAAAATGGCGTACTCGATCCCGGAGGCTTGGATCGCTTCCATTACCTCGCCGGAACAGGGCGCGCAGCACGAATGCAGCAGCAGTTTGCTTTTGCCCGCCGGCAAATCGAGTTTTTCCCTTACCAGTTCCGTCATGTCCTCACCTCAATGGCATATCAGTTTAAGCGCGCCGCACTATACGAATAAAAAGTAGCGGCTTCAAGGCATAAGCGCCAATCCGCCGGGAAATTCGCCCTACGCCGTTCCCCTGTCGCGCCTTTTGCGCTACCTTGGTAGCACCGTTTTATAGCCATGATTTTAAAGGTGAAACATGCTTTATCTGATCTACGCGCAAGACGTCCCCAACTCGCTGGAAAATCGTCTGGCGGTGCGTCCAGCACACTTGGCGCGCCTGCAGGCGCTGCGCGACGCCGGTCGCCTGGTGGTCGCCGGCCCTAACCCGGCCATCGACAGCAACGATCCCGGCGCCGCCGGCTTTACCGGTTCGACGGTGATCGCCGAATTCGAGTCGCTGGCGCAAGCCCAGGCCTGGGCGCAACAGGATCCCTATATCGCCGCCGGTGTCTATGCCGACGTGACGGTGAAACCGTTCAAGCAGGTGTTCTGATCTCCAGCCCCCCAATACCGGGAACGCCCGTTCGCGCGCCGTTCCCGGATCAATGCGTGCTCTCACCCTAACCCGTCGGTAGAAAAAATGCTCTCCCTTCAGGAGGCGTCGCGTCGCCTGCCTATACTCTCCTGAACCCGCGGCATCGCCGCGAACTCCGGAGATCGACCGATGCGACTCGACGTACACGCTCACCTGTGGAGCACAGAGTATCTGGATCTTTTGCAAGCGCATGGCGTGCACGACGTCGCCGCCTATCGGCAACTGGGCGCCGGCCGCACCGAGCGCGAACTCGACGCGCGCTTCGCCCTGCTGGACAGCGCCGGCATCGACATGCAAATCCTGTCGGCGACGCCGCTGTCGCCGCATCTGGAAGACGAACAGGCGGCCGTTGATGCCGCACGCCGGATCAATGATGAATATGCGGAACTGGTAGCGCGTTATCCCACCCGCTTTCGGGCTATCGCTTCTTTGCCGCTGCCGCATATCGACGCGGCGTTACGCGAGCTTGAAAGGGCCTTTACCCAGCTCAATATGCTGGGCGCCTGCATCACCACCTCGGTGCTCGGGCTGTCTATTGCCAACCCGCTGTTCGAGCCGCTCTATCAGGAACTCAATCGCCGCCAAAGCGTGCTGGCCATTCATCCCGCCGGCCGCGGCGCGCATTCGCCGCTGATCGCCGATTACGCTTTGACCTGGTCGATCGGCGCGCCGATCGAAGATACGGTCGCCGCCATGCACTTTATTCTCCACGGCATCCCCCAACGCTTTCCGGAGATGAAAATCATTGTGCCGCACCTGGGCGGCCTGCTGCCGATGACGCTGGAGCGTCTCGACCAAACCGTCGCGTGGGAAGCGCCGCATACGCCGGAACCGCCAAGCCGCGCCGCCCTGCGCATGTGGTACGACACGGTAGGCCACGATCAGGTGCCCGCATTGCAAGCGGCGGCGGCGACCTTCGGCGCAGAGCGGCTGCTGTTCGGCACCGATTTCCCGTTCCAGCCGGGCGACCTGTTTCAAACCACGGTGGACTACATCCGCCGTGCGGGATTGCCGGAGGCAGACGTGAACGCCATTTTGGATCGCAATGCGGCGGCGGTGTTTGGGCTATAGGATGTGAGGCGGCTCTCCCAGGTTTGGCCGCGCTTACTGCGCGATGCGTTCACCGGCCTGAAAATACTCGCCGATGACTTTCTCCAGCATCGTCGTCGCAGGCTCGCCGTCGGCGGCGAAAGAGCGCAGCAGCTGCACCTCATACGGCGCGACCGGTGGCAACTCTTCGAGTATCCGCATCGCGCCAGAGAGCCGCGCCCGATCGAGCAACGTGACGGCCAGCCCCGCCTCTACGCACGAGGCCACCACGCTGGCCGAGGGACTGCTTAAAATGACCCGCCATGGCCGCCCCGCGGCCGTCAACGCCTCGAGCATCGCTTCGCGATAAGGGCAGTCGGCGGCATGCAACGCCAGCGGCAACGGCCGGTTAGCCTGCAGCGCCAGCGAACGGCCTCCGGCCCACACCGGCGCAGTCACCGCAAGCGGTGTCTGGCACCGTCTCCCCGAGGGTTGAACCACCAGCGCAAGATGCAGCCGATTACGGCCAATTTGTTCCGCCAGCGCCTGGCTGGCGGCGGTAGAGACTTCCAGCTCCACTGCGGGAAAACTGTCGGCAAACCGCGGCAAAATATGGCGTATCACATGAGAAGCGTACTCATCGGGCAATCCCAATTTGATATGGCCGCTCAGCGGCGCGCCCTGCAGCTCCCGCAGAATATCGTCATGGGCGTTCAGCAGCACGAGCGTCGAGGCCAGCAGCCTGTTTCCCAGCGGCGTCAGCGCCACGGACTGATTGTCACGCTCCAGCAGGCGCCCGCCCGCCAGCTGTTCCAAGCGCTGGATATGCACGCTCACGGCGGCGGGGCTGCGATTGACAAATGCCGCCGCCGCGCGAAATTGCCCCAAACGCGCAATGGCGTGAAAAGTGCGCAAGAGATCGATATCCAATGTCGGCCGCATGATTTAACTCCGTTAAACGACTAAACAAAAATTATTCGATTTATTAAATTATAGCCACTCACTACCATCGGGCGGAAAAGGAGGTGACCACCATGTCCCTGCCACAATTCCACCCCTCTTCCCACTGCGGCAAAGCCGCCCTCTGGCTGGCTGCGGCCGAGGTTCTGCTGATCGTGGCCTGGAGCTCCGGTTTCGTCGGCATCCGCTTCGCCGCCGATTACGCGCCGGTGTTGCTGGTGGCGTTCTGGCGCAGCGTGGTGGTCGCGTTCGCGCTGCTGCCGTTTAGCCTGAGCGCCATAAGGCGCGCATCTCCGCTGACGGTAGCTGTTCACGCCGGGATCGGGTTGCTCGCCATGACCGGTTACCTGACCGGCGTCAGCAAAGGCATTGAATATGGCGTGCCGGCCGGGCTGGCCGCGCTCATCGCCGATTTGCTCCCTCTCGGCACGGCGCTGCTGAGCATGCTGGTGCAACGTCGCCTGCCCGATGGCCGCGTCTGGTTCGGGTTAACATTGGGGGTTAGCGGGGTAACGCTGGCGACCGGCAGCGCCATCTCATGGGGAAACGCCCCAATGTGGAGCTACTTGTTGCCGCTGGCGGGGATGCTGTCGCTGGCGCTGGCGACGCTGTGGCAGCAACGGCTGCCGCAGACGCAGACGCAGACAATGAGTTTGCCGGCCGCGCTGGGCATACAAAGCGCGGTTTCAGCACTGGCTTTCGCCGCGATGGCCGGCGCTGAAGGCCCGTTGCTGCCAACCATGACGACGGGCTTTGTGATCGGCGTGCTTTGGACCGCGCTACTGGCGACGCTGGGCGGCTACGGTCTGTACTGGTTTTGTCTAAGGCTCACCTCTGCGCTGCGCGTGACGAGCCTGCTGTTTCTCAGTCCCTTCGTCACTTTCTGCTGGGCATGGTTAATGTTCGATGAGCCCCTTTCCTGGCCGATGCTGCTGGGCGCGGCGGCCGCAGGAAGCGGTTTGTGGTTGCTAATCCGTCCCGCCGGGGGGATGAGCCGTAAACGGCGCAACGCGCTAAAAAATGACGGGTAAAGCGAACGGCGCCGCCGCTACGCGATGAGTTTTCCCCGCACCACCACCTTGCCCGGTTTGATCTCGGGGTCGGCAATACGACGGATCGCCAGATTCAACGCTTGCCAGGCGATCTCTTGCAAATCGTGCGACACGCAGGGGAAATGAAAACCGTAGATCTCGGCATGCGAAACCTCATCGATGCTGAACAGCGCCACGTCCTGCATCAACGGCAGCCGATGCTCGATGCAGGCCTTGATAATGCCCAGGGAGATCTGGTTATTGCAGCCGACGAAAAAGTCCGGCGCGCGGTTATTGGCCAGCCATCGGCTCGTCTCTTGCCAGGCGACATCCATAAAGAAATCGGCATACAGCACTTCAAGCGACGCCACCTTGCCTTGTAATGCCGCTTGCAAGCCAGTTACCCTGTCACGCGCGACGTTGGAGTTTTCCGGCCCGGAGACCACCACTACCCGCTGCGCCTTCTGTTCCAGCAGCCAGCGCCCCGCCTGGAGGCCGCAGTCCAGGTTATCGATATACACTCCGCTGCAGTGGCGATTATCCAGCTCCCGGTCGATCAAAACCACCGGGATATTCAATGTTTCCAACCGTTTTAGATAGGAAGGCTGGTACAGATGATCGTTGGAAATGACCGAGAGAATGATCGCATCGACGTTGTAGCCAATCAGTTTGTCGATGATTCTGTCTTCGCTTTCCTGAGACTCATAGGAGTCGAACACCAGGGTGTCATACCCCATTTTTTGCGCTTCAAGCGTCATCAGCCGCGTCAGGCCGCCAAAGAACGGGTTGGCCATATCAGGGTTGACGATGCCAATGGTTCTGCTGCTTTTCGCCCGCAGGTTGCGCGCCGCGGCATTGACCACATAACCGAGTTCGGCAGCGGTCTCCCGAATGCGGCGCAGCGTTTCCGGATGAACCTTGTCCGGCTGTGAAAATGCCCGCGACGCGGTGATTTTACTGACGTTTGCCTGTGCGGCCACGCTAGCCAGCGTCGCTTTCCGTCCTCGACCCACTGCCAAATGCAGCTCCTTAGCTTTGAGTATCATTTTGTACCATTCACAACATCATGACAGAACTTTCATCGTGGCGCTAATGGTTTACGCCCGCCAGGCGGTTAATCCGGGGATCGGTAAAGATATCCAGTTCGTCACGGCTCTCGGAAGAGAACTCGGACACCACCGCCCCCCGCTTTCCAGCCTGAAACCAGTGCCGGGTATTGGGCGCGATGGTGTATTGCTCGCCCGGCCGCAAGAGGATATAGCGATTGCAGGTATACCAAGGCTCCGCGCCCTCTGGCACCCGGCATACCGGTTCGCCGCCGGCGTCATTAAGCGTCAGGTTTTCATCATCGACAAACAGAAACACCTCGCCCCAACGGCAGCGAAACGTCTCTTGCTTACCCGGCGTGCCGGCGAAAGGAGGATGCAAATGTTCCGGGCAAGTCTGCTCTGGAAACAGCACCAACTCTTTCGCACAATAGCGAGGCGAGTTGACATAGGTCAGCAGTTGCAGCCCTGACACGGGATAGTCGGCCAGGCCAAATGTCGCAATTTCAATACGTTGCTGTTCTTCTTCGGTCAGAATAATGTCCGCCTTGCGCAAATATTCCAGCGTAGCGGCCATGGCGGTTTGTCGTTTGTTCATCATTTCCCCTGCAAAGTAACGGTATCGATATCAACACGCTGATATTAAAACCGTCATTGCATCGCCGATTTTGTGATCGTTATCCCCATATTGAATAACAACCCACCAGCAAAATTAACTCTCGTCGAGTAATTCCAACATCGATCACAGTTTACCCCCTCGCTTTGGCCCAATATCGCCGCATTGAAATGATACCGTTACCATAAAAATGATTCACCAGGAGGCAATATGAAAGCATTAGTGTTGGCCAAAGCGGGGGAAATCGCTATCGAGGACGTCCAGCTTGCCGAAACGCTGGGCCCCGATGATGTGCAGATAAAAATTCATTCCGTGGGCATCTGCGGCAGTGATGTGCACTATTACCAACATGGCCGCATTGGCCCGTTCGTGGTTAACGCCCCGATGGTGCTCGGCCATGAAGCCTCCGGCGTGGTGCTCGCGACAGGTAAAAACGTCACTCACCTCAGCATCGGCGATCGCGTTTGCATGGAGCCCGGCATTCCCGATCTCAACTCGGCGCAGACGCGCGCCGGCATTTACAACCTTGACCCGGCCGTTCGCTTTTGGGCGACGCCGCCGGTACACGGTTGCCTGCGCGAAACCGTCATCCACCCTGCCGCCTTCACGTTCAAATTGCCGGACAACGTCAGTTTCGCTGAAGGCGCCATGGTGGAACCCTTAGCCATCGGCATGCAAGCGGCCACCAAAGCCGGGATCAAACCCGGCGATATCGCGCTGGTGATCGGCGCCGGGCCGATCGGCGTGGTCACCGCCCTCGCGGCGCTGGCGGGCGGCTGCTCGGACGTCATTATTTGCGATCTGTTCGACGAAAAACTCGCCGTGGCGGCCAGTTACGAGGGGCTGCACGCCGTCAATATCAAAACCGGCGACCTGGCGGGGAAAGTGGCCGCGCTCACCAGCGGCAATGGCGCCGATGTCGTGTTTGAATGCAGCGGCGCAAAACCGGCTATCGCAACGCTGGCCGAACATGCGGCGCCAGGGGCGACCGCGGTGTTGGTCGGCATGCCGATCGATGCCGCGCCGCTGGATATCGTCGCCGCGCAGGCCAAGGAAATCACCTTCAAGACCATTTTCCGCTACGCCAACATGTACCCGCGCACGCTGCGGCTGTTGAGCAGCGGCAAGCTGCGCGTCCAGCCGTTGATAAGCCAAACCTACAAGTTCTCCGACAGCGTGGCGGCCTTCGAACGCGCGGCGGCGGGACATGCCTCAGACATCAAAATCATGCTGGAAATGGAGTGATCCTATGGCGCTCTATGCTGGCATAGACTGCGGTACGCAAGGCACGAAAGTCGTGATTGTCGACAGCACACAGGGCGTGATCCTCGGTGAGGGCAACGCCCCTCACCGTCTCATCAGCCAAGCCAATGGCCGGCGCGAACAGGAGGCCGACTGGTGGATTGAGGCGCTAGTCATCGCTTTTCGCCAAGCCGTGACTCACGCCGGCATTGATGCACGGGAGATTCACGCTCTGGGGGTCTCGGGCCAACAACATGGGTTTGTGCCGCTGGACGCAGACGGCAACGTGCTGCACAGCGTCAAGCTGTGGTGCGATACCGAAACCGCAGAAGAAAACGAACGGCTCCTGCAACAGCTCGGCGGAGCCAACGGCTCGCTGGAAACGCTTGGCCTGCGGATCGCCACCGGCTATACCGCGTCAAAAATCCTTTGGTTCAAGGCGCACCATCCGGCGCTGTGGGCACAACTGCATACCGTGTTGTTGCCCCATGACTACTTGAACTTCTGGCTGACCGGGGAGCGCGTAGCGGAATATGGCGACGCTTCCGGCACCGGGTTGTTCGATGTGCGCACCCGTCGCTGGAGCAAAACCGCCGTCGATCTCATCGACGACAGCGGCCGCCTGTGGCAAGCCCTGCCGCCGCTCAAAAGCGCGGAGTGCTGCATCGGCACGGTGCGTCCCGCTGCCGCTGAAAAACTCGGCCTCGGCCCGGCAGTGCGGGTCTCGACCGGCGGCGGCGACAACATGATGGCGGCCATCGGTTCCGGCAACATCGAGGCCGGCACCCTCACCCTGAGCCTGGGCACCTCCGGCACGCTGTTCGCCTGGTCCGCCGCCCCCGTCACGGCGGAATCGGACATGATTGCCGGCTTCTGCTCCAGCACCAACGGGTGGCTGCCCTTGATTTGCACCATGAACGTCACCTCGGCCACCACCGCGGTACAAACGCTGCTGGACCAAGATCTTGCCGGCTTTAACGCTTTGCTGGCGCAGGCTTCGCCCGGCGCAGGCGGTGTCGAGATGCTGCCGTTCTTCAATGGCGAACGCGTTCCGCCATTGCCCCACGCGCGCGCCAGCCTGCATAACCTCGATAGCGACAACTTTACCCGCGCCAATCTCTGCCTGGCGGTGGTCGAAAGCGCCACGTATGGGTTGCGCTATGGCATCGAGCTATTTCGCCGTCAGGGCATCGAAGCGCGCGAAATCCGCCTCACCGGCGGCGGCGCCCGCAGCGCCGCCTGGCGACAAATCGTCGCGGACGTAATGGGATGCCCGGTGGTCTGTCTGAAAGCCAAAGAGACCGCGGCGCTGGGCGGCGCCATTCAGGCGATGTGGGCGACGATGTTGGCCGACGATCCGCGCCGGAACGCCGCCGCATTGCTGGCCGAACTGTGCCAACGCTTCGTTGCGCTGGATGAGGCCACGCGCACGCCGCCAAACGCCGGCAGGCAGGCGCAATACGAGACGCTTTATCAACGCTACCTGCAACGCTTGCAGCAGAACTACCCGGAGGTGCAACTGTGACGCGAGATCCCCATACGCCAGCGCCCGCCTACCTGCTGGAGGTCAGCGGCGTCAGGAAAGCCTTCGGCCCGGTCGTGGCGCTCAAGAATGCGGAGTTTTGCCTGCGGCGCGGATCCATCCATGCCCTGTGCGGCGGCAACGGCGCGGGTAAATCCACCTTTCTCAGCATTCTGATGGGCTTTATTCAACCCGATGGCGGCGACATTTTTATCAATGGCCAACGCTGCGAATTTCATCATCCGCGGGAAGCCCTCAATGCCGGCATCGCCATCGTGCAGCAGGAGCTGAGCGCGATCCCGGATCTGACGGTGGCCGAAAACATTTGGCTGGGCCGCGAGCCGAGACGCCTGGGGTTCGTCGATTTCGCAACGCTCAACCAGCGCACGACCAGCCTGCTCAAAGAACTCGATTTCAAGATCGACGCCCGAGAAAAAATGCGCAACCTGAGCGTCGCCGAACAGCAGCTGGTCGAGATCGCCAAGGCGCTGTCGCATGCCAATGCCGACATCATCATCATGGATGAACCCACCTCGGCGATTGGCGAAGAGGATGCGCAGAAAATCTTTCAGACGCTTCAGCAACTGGCGGCAAAAGGTAAAGGCATTATTTACGTCTCTCACCGTTTGTCAGAAATATTCCAAATCGCGGACAGCTACACCATTTTCCGCGACGGCGCCTATATCCATGAAGGCTATATCGCCGACATTACCCGTGAACAGCTGATCGAACACATTATTGGCGGCGAGTACGACAGCGAGTTCGCCAAATTCAATCAGCCCGGCGAACAGGTCTTGCTGGCGGTCAATAACCTGTGTTGGCGCAGCAAGATAAAAGATATCAGCCTGCAGCTGAAGCACGGTGAGATCCTGGGCATCTATGGGCTGGTGGGATCGGGCCGCAGTGAATTTCTCGACCTTATCTTCGGCATTCAGCATGCCGACAGCGGCACGATTCGCCTGGGCGACAAGACGCTGAACCGCCACTCTCCGCGCGAGGCCATCGACAGCGGTATTGCCTACGTGACAGAAGATCGCAAGGAAACCGGCCTGGTGCTGTGCCGTTCCGTCAGTGAAAACATCAATATCGCCTCTTTTGCCGCCATCAGCCGGATGGGGTTTGTCAGCGAGAAACGGGAGCAGGCGCGAACCCGCGACATGATCCAGCGCTTCAACGTTAAAACCCACGACGGCGAACAGCCGGTGGGCAACCTGAGCGGCGGCAACCAGCAAAAAGTGGTGCTGGGCCGTTGGGCGCTGCTGGATCCGGAGGTTTTGCTGCTCGACGAGCCGACGCGCGGTATCGACGTCGGGGCCAAGAAAGAGATCTATCGATTTATGTCGGAGTTCGCCTTGCAAAACAAAGGAATCATTATGGTTTCCTCCGAGCTTTCGGAAATTATCGGCATGAGCGATCGCATATTGGTGTTTCGTGACGGGCAGTTGGCCGGCGAGCTTTCGGCAGCCGATGCGACCCAGGCAGCACTGATGAAACTTGCGGTTTAACAGAGAGAGAAAAAAAATGAGCAGCGCCCACTCCTTATCACCAGGAATTTCATTTTTCACCCGCAATAAGCGCCGTATGCACAAATACGGCATTATCATCGCCTTTTTCGCCCTGTGCTTGATCGTGGCGCTGATTGGCGAATATCAGGTCGCTCAGGGGGCCTGGAGCAGCAACTATTTTCTCAGCAATGAAAACACCCTGATCGTCCTGCGCCAGGTCTCGATCAACGGCATTCTGGCGATCGGCATGACCTTCGTCATTATCACGGCAGGCGTCGATCTCTCCGTGGGCTCGGTGCTGGCGTTAAGCGGGATCGTCGCCGCTCGCTTCGCCACCAACAACAGCGGATTGGCTATCGGCGACACCGCGACCGCCGTCATGGCGCCGCTGATTGTGGCGCTGGGCATCGGCATCGTCTGCGGCCTGATGAACGGCACCGTGTTAGCCCGTTATCGGCTGCAGCCGTTTATCGTCACCATGGGCATGCTCTCCGCGGCGCGCGGTTTAACCATGCTGACCACCAACGGCAATCCGGTATCGCAATTGAACAGCGATTTCCGCTGGTTAGGCAATGGCTATGTCGGCGGCGTTCCGGTGCCCGTCATCATCTTCATCGTGCTGTTCGCCCTCGCCTGGCTCGTGCTGAATAAAACCCTCTTCGGGCGCTACATCTACGCCGTCGGCGGCAACCCGAAGAGCGCGCGCACCTCGGGGATTAACGTGACCCGCATCAAAATACTGGTGTATACGCTGTGCGGCGCGCTGGCCGGCATCGCCGGCCTGATCCTCACGGCGCGCACCGGTTCGGCGCAGACCAATGCCGGCGCAGGGTATGAGCTGGACGCCATCGCAGCGGTGGTGATCGGCGGCACCAGCATGGCCGGCGGCGTCGGTACGCTGGTCGGCACCTTCTTCGGCGTGCTGATTATCGGGGTGATGAATAACGGCCTCGATCTGCTCGGCGTGCAGTCGTATTACCAACAAATTATCAAAGGCGCATTGATCGTCCTTGCCGTATTGCTCGACCCCTCGCGTAAGCAACAGCGCGATTAATAACATCAGACCCAACTCTACCAGGAGAAAACCATGAATAAGACCAAGATAGCGTTGTTTGCCTCTGCCCTGATGCTGGGCAGCCTGTCGGCAGCCCAGGCCGCCCCGGTTAAAATCGCGGTATTGATGTACGGCAACAAAGCCGAATTCGTGCAATTGATGGAAAGGTTCGGGAAGGAACACCCGGCGGTGAAAAGCGGCGAAGCCGTGCTGACCTTCTACGATGGGCGTTATGATGCATCGGTGCAAAACGATCAGGCCGCCACCGCTATCCAGACGCGCGCCGATGCCATTATCGTCAACCCTATGGATTTTGAGGCCAATATCGATATCGTCACCAATGCCAACGAGGCCAAAATCCCGGTGGTGGTCACCAATGCGCGCCTGAACACGGACGCGATGACGTCTGAAGTGGTGTCTAACGACGAGTTGGGGGGATATCTGGAAGCCAAAGCCGTACTGGACAAACTCGACTGCAAGAACCATAAGGTGAACGTGGTGATTATCGAAGGCCCGAAAGGCGGCAGCGGCGAGATCCAGCGCGGCAAGGGCAATGATAAAGCGATAGCCGAGTGCGGCGCCGGCCAGGTCACCGTGCTTGAACGCAAAACGGCCAACTGGTCACGCGCGGAAGCGCAGCCGCTGATGGAAAACTGGCTGCAGAAACATCGGGGTAAAATCAACGGCGTGATTGGCCAAAACGACGAGATGGCGCTGGGCGCTATCGAGGCGATTAAAGGCGCCGGCCTGAATGTGAAGGACTTCGCGATTGCCGGCGTTGACGGCGTTTCCGACGCGATTCATGCGGTGCAGGCCGGTGAAATGGTCTCTATCCTGCAAGATGCCAAAGGCCAGATGCAGGGGTCCATCGACGTCGCGCTGCGCGCCGTGAAAGGTGAAAGCTATCAGCCGCAGTCGGATATCTGGAAACAGTACGCCAAGGATCTGAAATGGGAAGGCGGCACGCAGAAGCATTACTACATTCCGTGGACCGTCGTCACCGCAGAGAACGCCCAATCGCTGTTGGACGCCCGTAAATAATCCCCCCGCCCCCTGCCTCCAGGGGGCATCGCTTGGGCGCTTGCCTGCAAACAAAAAAAAGCCAGCACGGAGTGGCTGGCTTAAAAGTTCTTCGAGGGAATATCTTGTTCGATAACCATACGCCCTTCACTGCGGGCTTTACTAGCTATCAGTGCGATAGGCATCCTCAGTTAAAATCAACGCCTGCATATCGGCGAACATCGTTTCCCATTCCGCCTGGTCGATATCCATCAAACCAAAGTAACGCAGCATAAAGGCGCCTTCTGTGGCGAGAAACGCCAGGCGCGCGCGCTTGCCCTCTTCGGTGGTCAAATCGAGCCCGGCGATGCGGCTGCGATACCATTCACGCGTGCTCGCCAGATGCTCCGGCGTTTGAATCAGCGTCGCCATCAGCCCGGCGGCCTTGGCGCTGGCGGTCTGATCCGAACTGTGGGTGGCCAGCATATGCGCCCGCACAGCGGTCTGCGGTGAAGGATCGTCGCCGGCGATAGCCGTGAACAGCGTTTCATAGGCACTGCCCCAGCGATCGAACATGGCATCAATCAGGGCGTCTTTGCTGCCAAAGCAATACTGCACCCCGCCCTTGGAGATCCCCATCGCTTTGGCGACGGCGTCGATGGTCAAGCCGGCGGCGCCCTGGGTGGCGACGATTTCTTCGGCGATGTCCAAAACCTTGTCGCGATCGATGCTGCGTTGACGTCCCATTAAGAAACCCTTCTTTTCAATACGAACGTATGGATATATATTATCACCAGTATACCACCCGGCATCGCCGGTGGGTTACCCGAATGGCGGCGCCTCCGCGCGGCCCACTTTAACTGGATTATGACTTATGTACGCCAAGAACCGCTGGTTGATCCTGACGATGGTCGCCAGCGCCCTGTTCCTGATCGTCATCGATATGACGGTGTTATATACCGCCCTGCCGCGCTTAACCCAGGCGCTGGACGCCAGCGCCTCGCAAAAACTCTGGATCGTCAACGCCTACCCGCTGGTGGTGGCCGGCCTGTTGCCCGGCGCCGGCATGCTGAGCGATCGCATCGGCCATAAACGGCTGTTTCTCGCCGGACTGCCGGTGTTTGCCGTCGCGTCGCTGTGCGCCGCGTTCTCGCCCACCGCCGAGTGGCTGATCGCCGCCCGGGTGTTCCTCGCCGTTGGCGCGGCGATGATGATGCCCGCCACGCTGTCCATCGTGCGCCACGTCTTTACCGACGAACGCGAACGCGCGCTGGCGATCGGCATCTGGGCCTCGGTGGCCTCCGGCGGCGCGGCCATCGGCCCGGTGGTCGGCGGCCTGCTGCTGGAGTATTTCTGGTGGGGTTCGGTGTTCCTGATCAATGTGCCGGTCGTGCTGCTGGTCTGGCCGCTGGCGTGGAAACTGATCCCGCGCTGCGGTGGCGATAACCCGCGCCCTTCGGACATCGTCGGCTCGGTGCAGATCATGATTGGCCTGGTCGGCGCTATCTATGCGCTGAAGGAGCTGAGCAAGCCGACGCCTGATGTGAGTGCCTTGCTTGTGGCAGCCCTGATCGGCGTGTTGTTCCTGGCCCTGTTCGTGCGTCGTCAGCAGCGCAGCGCCCACCCGATGATCGATTTCTCTCTGTTCCGCAACCGGCTGTTCGCCGGCGGCATCGGCGTGGCGCTGCTTTCGATGGTGGCGCTGATCGGCATCGAACTGGTGCTCAGCCAACGCCTACAGCTGGTGCTCGGCCTCAGCCCGCTGCAGGCGGCGCTGTTTATTTTGCCGATCCCGCTGGCCTCGGCGCTGGCGGGGCCCGTAGCCGGCCTACTGTTGCCGCGCTACGGCGAACGCAGCATCATCCTCGGCGGTTTTGTCCTGACCACTCTCGGCATCGCCGGTCTTGCCGCGTTATACCAGAGCGGCATGGCATTGCAATTGGTCAGCCTGGCGCTGGTGGGTTTTGGCCTCGGTGGCGTGATCACCGCCGCTTCCACCGCCATCATGCTGAACGCGCCGGAGGAAAAATCCGGCATGGCGGCGTCGATCGAGGACGTCTCCTACGAGCTGGGCGGCGTGCTGGGCGTGACGCTGCTCGGCGGGTTGATGACGGCGGTTTACAGCCATAGCCTGGCGCTGCCGGCGGAGCTGCCGGTCAACCCGCTGGCATACGACAGCATCGACGAAGCCCTGCGCCTGGCGGCCGGGATGGCGGCCGATCGCGCGCAGCAGCTGACGCAGCTGGCGCGTCTGGCCTTTGATCGCGCGTTTATTACGGTACTGATCGCCGCCGCGCTGTTAATGGCGCTGGGCGCCGGGGCGGTAAAACTGGCGCTGCGCAAGTAACCGATAAAAGCGGCTTTTTTCGCCGGCGGAACCTGCGTAAACTGATTCGGCAATTTGCTCGACGGATTTGTCGTCATCGGTTTGAACGATGGCAATAATGCCTGTTATCGTGTTTAACCCTGCGATAAATCCGGTTACTGTATCCCCTATGGAAATTGATTCTGTCTACTATCGGAACAGATAATCAGGAGAAGATTATTATGGCAACGGCAAAGAAAGCAGCGAAAACCCATATCGGCCTCGACAGTAAACAATCGGCAAAACTCGCCGAAGCGCTGAACGCGCTGTTGGCGAACTATCAGGTGCTGTATATGAACGTACGCGGCTATCATTGGAACATTACCGGCCCGCAGTTCTTTGAACTGCACGCGAAGTTCGAAGAGACATATAACGATCTGCTGACCAAGGTGGACGAGCTGGCGGAACGTATTCTGACGCTGGGCTCGCAGCCGCGTCATGCTTTCAGCGACTATCTGAAAACCGCCGACATCAAGGAACACACCAACGTGACCGATGATAAGGGCACGCTGCGCGGCCTGTTGGAAGGGTATTCAATCTTGCTGCAACAGCAGCGTGAGCTGCTCGCGGTAGCGGCAGACGCCGGTGACGAAGGCACCGCGTCGCTGATGAGCGATTACATCAAAGAGCAGGAAAAACAGGTCTGGATGCTCAACGCCTATCTGGGCAAATAACCCTGGCGCCATAACAAAACAGTCCCTTACGGGACTGTTTTCGTTTTACCACTCGCAGGATACCGCAAACAGCAGCGCGCGCCGATGCTGATCGTCCAGGCGGCGCCGCACCCGGATGATATGGCGATTGCTGCACGACTGGCGCTCCAGCCAGCGATGCCGGCGGCGTTGGCTCTGCCGCAACATGCGCCAGCGGCCCACTTCATTTCTACTGCGTCTCATAATTCCGTCACTCGTTCGTCTAATGCCAACCGCGGGCATTATAGCCCTTTCCGCCCGTGATCCAAGCCGCCGTTATCGGCGGCACAGCGGACGCCGCGCGGGCAAAAGCCGCCCTTTCATTTTCAGCAAGTGCCTTAACTTCATCATATTTATGTAACATAAGCGCCGATAAAAGGTTTCGCCTTGCCCGATCTGTGCGTACACTCATCATTGGTGGTTTGCGAACGGGATTTTTCGCCTTTATGACAACATTTTATACCGTAATCAGTTGGCTCATGGTGTTCGGCTACTGGCTGCTGATCGCCGGCGTGACGATGCGCATTTTGATGAAACGCCGTGCGGTTCCCTCTGCCATGGCCTGGCTGCTGGTTATCTATATTCTGCCGCTGTTCGGCATCGTGGCCTATTTATCGTTCGGCGAGCTGCATCTAGGCAAACGCCGGGCCGAGCGCGCCAAGGCCATGTGGCCGTCGACCGCCCGTTGGCTGAAGGAGCTGAAAGAGAGCCGCCGCATCTTCGCCACCGAATACAGCGAAGTCGCCGAACCGCTGTTCCAGCTGTGCAACCGCCGCCAGGGCATCGACGGCGTCAAGGGCAACCAGCTGCAGCTGCTCACCACCACCGACGACACGCTGAAAGCGCTGATCCGCGACATCGAGCTGGCGCGCCACAACATCGAAATGGTGTTCTATATCTGGCAGCCCGGCGGCCTGGTCGATCAGGTGGCCGAATCGTTGATGGCCGCCGCGCGGCGCGGCGTACACTGCCGCCTGATGCTCGACTCCGCCGGCAGCCTGCAATTTTTCCGCAGCCCCTACCCGGCGATGATGCGCAATGCCGGCATCGAAGTGGTGGAAGCGCTGAAGGTCAACCTGCTGCGCGTGTTCCTGCGCCGCATGGATCTGCGTCAGCACCGCAAAGTGGTGCTGATCGACAACTACATCGCCTATACCGGCAGCATGAACATGGTCGATCCGCGCTACTTCAAGCAGGATGCGGGCGTCGGCCAGTGGATCGACCTGATGGCGCGCATGGAAGGCCCGGTGGCCACCACCATGGGCATCGTCTATGCCTGTGACTGGGAGATTGAAACCGGCAAGCGCATTCTGCCGCCGCCGCCGGACGTCAACATCATGCCGTTCGAACAGGAGAGCGGCCACACCATTCAGGTGATCGCCTCCGGCCCCGGCTTCCCCGAGGAGATGATCCACCAGGCGCTGCTGACCGCGGTCTATTCCGCCCGCGAGCAGCTGATCATGACCACGCCGTACTTCGTGCCGAGCGACGATCTGCTGCACGCCATCTGCACCGCCGCCCTGCGCGGCGTCGAGGTCAGCATCATCGTGCCGCGCGACAACGATTCGATGATGGTGCGCTGGGCCAGCCGCGCGTTCTTCTCCGAGCTGCTGGAGGCCGGCGTCAGGATCTATCAGTTCGAAGGCGGCCTGCTGCATACCAAGAGCGTGCTGGTGGACGGGCAACTCAGCCTGGTCGGCACCGTCAATCTGGATATGCGCAGCCTGTGGCTGAATTTCGAGATCACGCTGGTGATCGATGATGACGGCTTCGGCAGCGATTTGGCCTGCGTGCAGGAAGATTACATCGCCCGTTCCAAACTGCTGAACGCCAAAGAGTGGCTGAAGCGGCCGTTCTGGCATCGCCTGGTCGAGCGCCTGTTCTACTTTTTCAGCCCGCTGCTGTAAAAGCCGCGACGAGCGTGCTTTAATAGCGCCAAATCATTTGTTATCAGGATTTTTTTATGGATTTGAATAACCGCCTTACCGAAGACGAAACGCTGGAACAGGCCTACGACATCTTCCTCGAATTGGCCGGCGACAATCTGGATCCGGCGGATATTCTGCTGTTCAACCTGCAGTTTGAAGAGCGCGGCGGCGCCGAACTGTACGACCCCTCCGAAGACTGGAGCGAGCACGTGGATTACGATCTGAACCCGGACTTCTTCGCCGAGGTGGTGATCGGTCTGGCGGACAGCGACGGCGAGCCGATCAACGACGTGTTCGCCCGCGTGCTAATCTGCCGCGAGAAAGACCACAAGCTGTGCCACATTCTGTGGAAAGAGTGATTCGCCGATAGCATATCGGATAAAAAAAAGCCCCGCTCATTCAGCGGGGCTTTTTGTTGCCGGCTAGCGGCGCATTACAGCGGATCGACCTTCAGGCACGAAACCGCATGGCGGAAACTGCCCTCCAGCAGCGGGCGCGTCTTGGCGCACTCCGGCCCGGCGATCGGGCAGCGGGTGCGGAACACGCAGCCGGTCGGCGGGTTGATCGGCGAAGGCAGCTCCCCTTCCAGCAGTTGGATCTGCTTTTCCTTCTCCTTGTCCGGATCCGGGATCGGCACCGCCGACATCAGCGCTTTGGTGTAAGGGTGCTGCGGATTGTGGTACACCTCGTCATAAGTGCCCAGCTCCACCGCATGGCCCAGATACATCACCAGCACGCGATCGGAAATGTGCTTCACCACCGCCAAGTCGTGGGCGATAAAGATCAGTGACAGCCCCATCTCGCGCTGCAGCTGCTGCAGCAGGTTCACCACCTGTGCCTGAATCGACACGTCCAGCGCGGAGACCGGCTCGTCGCAGATCACCAGCTTCGGCTCGAGGATCAGCGCGCGCGCGATGCCGATACGCTGGCACTGGCCGCCGGAAAACTCGTGCGGGTAGCGGTTGATCAGGTTAGGCAGCAGGCCGACCTTCAGCATCATCGCCTTGACCTTGTCCTTCACTTCCTGACGCGGCATTTTCGGGTAGTAGGTGCGCAGCGGCTCGGCGATGATCTCGCCGATGGTCATGCGCGGGTTGAGCGAAGCCAGCGGATCCTGGAAGATCATCTGGATATCGCTGCGGGTTTTGCGCCAGTCGGCGTCGCTCATGCCCAGCAGATCTTTGCCCAGCCAGGCGACGCGCCCGCTGGTGGCTTTCACCAGGCCGATGATGGCGCGCGCGAAGGTGGACTTGCCGCAGCCGGACTCGCCGACCACGCCCAGGGTTTCCCCCTCGAACAGCCGCAGCGTGACGCCATCGACCGCTTTCAGGGTTTTCGGCGGCTGCCAGAACCACTGTTTGTCGTCATGAATGTCGAAGTGCACTTTCAAATCGGCCACTTCGAGCAGCACTTTCTTGTCGGTTACCGCTGTCATACCAACGCCTCCACCGGTTTAAAGCAGGCGCGCAGGCGCCCTTCCCCAAATTGCTCCAACGGCGGAGCGCTCGCGCACTGCTCCATGGCGTACGGGCAGCGCGGCTGGAACGGGCAGCCTTTCGGCAACCGCAGCAGGTTCGGCGGGTTGCCGGGAATGGTCAGCAACGCTTCGCCTTCGGCGTCGAGGCGCGGCACCGCGTTCAACAGGCCGATGGAGTACGGATGGCTCGGCTGGTAGAACACCTCGCGCGCGCTGCCGTATTCCATGGTGCGGCCGGCGTACATCACCAGCACCTTGTTGCAGATGCCGGCCACCACGCCCAGGTCGTGGGTGATCATGATGATCGCGGTGTTGAATTCGCGCTTCAGCTCGTTGAGCAGCGTCATGATCTGCGCCTGAACGGTCACGTCCAGCGCGGTGGTCGGTTCGTCGGCGATCAGCAGCTTCGGCCGGCACAGCAGCGCCATGGCGATCATCACGCGCTGGCGCATGCCGCCGGAAAACTCGTGCGGATACATGCGCATGCGCTTGCGCGCTTCCGGCATTTTCACCGCGTCGAGCATGCGTACCGACTCTTCGAAGGCTTCGCTTTTGCTCATTTTCTTATGCAGCATCAGCACTTCCATCAGCTGTTCGCCAACGCGCATATAAGGGTTGAGCGAGGTCATCGGGTCCTGGAAGATCATCGAGATCTCTTCGGCCCGCAGCTTGTTGAGCTGATTTTCCGGCAGGTTGAGAATTTCGCGGCCGTTGAATTTGGCCGAACCGCCGATGCGGCCATTGCTGGCCAGCAACCCCATCAGGGCGAACGCGGTCTGCGATTTGCCGGAACCGGATTCACCGACGATGCCCAGCGTTTCGCCGGCGCGCAGGTCGAAATTCAGATCGTTCACCGCCGTCACGTCGCCGTCCGGGGTGGAGAACGTGACGCGCAGGTCTTTCACGTCCAGCAGCGGCGACGTTTTGACCCCGGCGCCGGTTTGCAGTTGAGGATGTTCAATGGTGCTCATGATTGCACTCCTTAACGATCTTTCGGGTCGAGGGCGTCACGCAGGCCATCGCCGATAAAGTTGAAACAGAACAGAGTGACAACCAGGAAACCCGCCGGGAACAGCAGCAACCACGGTGAAACTTCCATTGAGTTGGCGCCGTCGCTGAGCAATGCGCCCCAGCTGCTGAGCGGCTCCTGCGTGCCCAGCCCCAGGAAGCTGAGGAAGGATTCGAACAGGATCATGCTCGGCACCAGCAGCGAGGCATACACCACCACCACGCCGAGCACGTTCGGCACGATATGCCGCAGCACGATATTGCGCGTGGAGACGCCGCACACCAGCGCCGCTTCGATGAACTCCTTGCGCTTCAGGCCGAGGGTTTGGCCGCGCACGATACGCGCCATATCCAGCCACGACACCATGCCGATCGCCACGAAGATAAGCAGGATGTTCTGGCCGAAAAAGGTCACCAGCAGGATCACGAAGAACATGAACGGGAAGGAGTTGAGGATCTCCAGCAGGCGCATCATCACCGAGTCGACCTTGCCGCCCAGATAGCCGGACATCGCGCCGTACAGGGTGCCGACGATCACTGCCACCAGCGCCGCCGCCACGCCGACCATCAGCGAGATGCGCCCGCCGATCGCCACGCGCACCAGCAGATCGCGCCCGGAGGAGTCGGTGCCGAAATAGTGCCCCGATTCCACGCTTGGCGCGGCGGACATCATCGCCCAATCGGTATCGTCGTAGGCAAATTGCGACAGCATCGGCGCCAGCACCACAAACAGCGTGATCAACACCAGAATGAACAGGCTGCTGACCGCCGCGCGGTTGTGCATAAAGCGCCGGCGCGCGTCTTGCCACAGGCTGCGTCCTTCCACTTCCAGCTTCTCGCTGAAGTGTTCCAGAGCTTCGCTGTTCTTTTTAGTCAACATCATTCGCGTGCTCCAGATTAATAACGGATTTTCGGATCGATGACCGCATACAGCACATCGACGATCGCGTTGAACAGAATGGTCAGTGCGCCCACCAGAATGGTCAGGCTCAATACCAGGGAGTAGTCGCGGTTCAGCGCGCCGTTAACGAACAGCTGGCCGATCCCCGGCAGACCGTAGATGGTTTCGATCACCATCGAACCGGTGATGATGCCGACGAACGCCGGCCCCATGTAGGACAGCACCGGCAGCAGCGCCGGCTTCAGCGCGTGGCGGAAAATGATGCGACGCATCGGCAAGCCTTTGGCGCGCGCGGTGCGGATGAAGTTGGAGTGCAGCACTTCAATCATCGAGCCGCGCGTGATACGGGCGATGCTGGCGATATAGGCAAGCGACAGCGCCACCATCGGCAGGATGATGAATTTAGGCGCGCCGCCGTTCCAGCCGCCGCCCGGCAGCCATTTCAGCGTGATGGCGAAGATCAGCACCAGCAGCGGCGCCACCACGAAACTGGGTATCACCACCCCGGTCATGGCGAACCCCATCACCGTGTAGTCCCATTTGGTGTTCTGATTCAGCGCGGCAATCACGCCTGCGCTCACCCCCAGCACCACCGCCAGCAGAAACGCGGCCAGGCCGAGTTTGGCGGACACCGGGAAAGAGCCGGCGACCAGATCGTTGACCGAATAGTCCTTGTATTTAAAGGACGGGCCGAAGTCTCCCTGCGCAAGCTGCGCCAGATAATGACCGTACTGTTTCCAGATCGGGTCGTTCAAATGATATTTGGCCTCGATATTCGCCATAACTTCTGGCGGCAATGCGCGCTCACCGGTAAATGGACTGCCGGGCGCCAGGCGCATCATGAAGAATGAGATGGTGATAAGGATAAATAGTGTCGGGATCGCTTCCAGCAAGCGACGAAGTATAAATTTAAGCATTGCCCTAACCCTGTGCGACAGCCTGATGACGGCTTATTATTCTCAACATGGGCCGGCGGCCTGCGCCGCCGGCTCTTACCGTATCAATGCTTGATGATGTACAGGTTTTTGTCGTACACGTTATCAAGCGGGTCTTTGCCGGTGTAGCCACCGACGTAAGGTTTCACCAAACGGGCGTTCACGTAGTAATACAGCGGAACGATGGCGGAATCCTTATCCAGCTGAACTTCCGCTTTCTGATACAGATCGGCGCGCTCGTCTTTGGTCTTCGCGGTCAGCACGTTGGCCATCAGCTTGTCGAACTCGGCGCTCTTGTAGTGCGGGGTGTTACTGCTGCTGTCGGACAACATCATGTTCAGGAACGAACTCGGTTCGTTGTAGTCGGCGCACCAGCCGGCGCGCGCCACGTCATAGGTGCCCTGATGGCGGGTATCCAGGAAGGTTTTCCACTCCTGGTTCACCAGCTTCACGTCCACGCCCAGGTTTTTCTTCCAGATGGAGGCGGCGGCGATCGCCAGCTTCTTGTGCAGGTCTGAAGTGTTGTACAGCAGGGAGAAGGTCAGCGGTTTGCCCGGGCCGTAGCCGGCTTCCGCCAGCAGTTTCTTCGCCGCTTCGTTGCGTTTTTCCTGCGTCCAGCCGAACCACTCCGGCGGGGTCAGCTTGGCGCCGTCGGTGTATGGCGGCGTAAAGCTGT
Source organism: Serratia sarumanii (assembly GCF_029962605.1). NCBI lineage: Bacteria > Pseudomonadati > Pseudomonadota > Gammaproteobacteria > Enterobacterales > Yersiniaceae > Serratia > Serratia sarumanii. The sequence continues at coordinate 2,770,814 of NZ_CP124750.1, forward strand.
AGGCCGGCAGATCGCCCTGGTTTTTCACCTTGTTGACGATGATGTCGCGATCCATGCCCAGCTTCAGCGCTTCACGTACGCGCGCATCGGTGAACGGCGCCTTCTGGTTGTTGATTTCGTAGTAATAGGTGCACAGGTAAGGATCGACATGCACCTCTTTCGGGATCTCTTTTTTCAGCTTCTGGAACAGTTCGATCGGCATGTTGTTGTAAGTCATGTCGATTTCGCCGGTGCGGTAGCGGTTAACGTCGGTCACTTCCGACGAAATAGGCAGGAACGTCACTTTATTGATGATGGTTTTGGCGTTATCCCAATATTCCGGGTTGCGTTCCAGTACGATGCGTTCGTTGACAATCCAGTCTTTCAGTTTGTAGGCGCCGTTGCTGACGTAGTTGGCCGGCAGCGTCCACTTCTCGCCAAACTTCTCCACCGCGTCTTTGTAAACCGGCTTCATGGCGTAGTGCGGGGTCATTTCAACCAGATAAGGCACCGGCTCGCTCAGGGTCACCTGGAAGGTGTGGTCGTCGATGGCCTTCACGCCCAGCGTCGACTTGTCTTTTTTACCGGCGATGATGTCATCGACGTTTTCCACGTGGGCGTATTGCAGGTAGCTGGCGTAAGGCGACGCGGTTTTCGGATCCACCACGCGCTGCCAGCTATAGACGAAATCTTGCGCCGTTACCGGCTTGCCGTTGGACCATTTGGCGTCTTTACGCAGGTGGAAGGTCCAGACTTTGAAATCCTTGTTATCCCAGCTTTCCGCGACGCCCGGCACGATGGAACCGTCCGGGCTGTTGTTCGCCAGGCCTTCCATCAGATCGCGGGTGACGTTGTTTTCCGGCACGCCCTCGATTTTGTGCGGATCCAGCGACTGCACTTCGGAACCGTTGTTTTTGACGATTTCTTGCTTGTCGGCCAGTTGCACGCCTGCAGGAACCTCGGCGGCAAAGGCGGAGGTGGTTGCTGTGATGCCCAGCGCGGCGATGACGCCGGCGGCAATGAGCGTTTTCTTCGTGATGTTGGTCATACTTATCGACTCCAGTTTTTTATTATCACAGGCTCTTCGTGGAGCCTGCGTTGCCCGTAAGCGGACTCTGTTTTCCCGCCGCCGCGGAACGAATGCGGCGGCCGGCCTTCCCTATATTCCTCCGCGAACTAGCGCCAGGAATACCCCTTTTACTGCTTGATAATGTACAGATTTTTAACGTCGGTATAGTCCAGCGGATCTTTGCCGGTGAACCCGCCCACCGTCGGCTTGATCAACCGCGCGCTGACGCGGTAATAAACCGGGACCAACGCGGAGTCTTTGTCCAGCTGCGCTTCCGCCTGCTGATAGAGCGCGGCGCGCGCGGCCTCATCCGGCGCCTTCAGCGTGGCGGCCATGATGGCGTCGAACGCCGGGCTCTTATAGAACACGGTATTGATGCTGCTGTTGGACAGCACCAGGTTCAGGAACGCGCTGGGCTCGTTGTAATCCCCGCACCAGGTGGCGCGCGCCACGTCGTATTGCCCCTGATGACGGCTCTCCAGCGACGTTTTCCATTCCTGGTTGCGCAGCGTGACCTCAGCGCCCAGGTTCTTCTTCCACATCGACGCGGCGGCGATCGCCTGCTGTTTGTTTTGATCGGAGGTGTTGTACAGCAGCGAGAATTTCAGCGGCTTGGCGTCGCTGTAGCCCGCTTCCGCCAGCAGTTTCCTGGCTTCAGCGTTGCGCTGTTCCTGGCTCCAGCCGGCCCACGCGGGTTGCGTGAAGTTAGCGCCTTCCGTGAAGGTCGGCGTGAAGCTGTAGGCCGGGATCTGCCCCTGGCCCATGATCTTGTTGGCGATGATGTCGCGATCCAGCGTCATCTTCACCGCCGTACGCACGCGCGCATCGGTGAACGGCGCCTGCTTGTTATTGAGCTCGTAATAGAAGGTGCACAGATAAGGGTTAACGTGCAGCTGTTCAGGCATTTCGCGCTTCATCTTGACGTACAGGTATGGCGGAATGGCGCTGTTGGTGATATCGATCTCGCCGCTGCGGAAGCGGTTAACGTCGCTGACTTCCGAGGTAATCGGCAGGAAGGTCGCCTGATTGATCACCGTCTGCTTGTTGTTCCAGTAGCTCGGGCTGCGCTCCAGCACGATGCGCTCGTTCACCACCCACTCTTTCAGGCGGTAAGCGCCGTTACCGACGTAGTTGGCAGGCAGCGTCCATTTATCGCCGAATTTCTCCACCACCGCCCGTTTGACCGGTTTGAGCGACGTGTGGCTCAGCATGCTGATGAAATACGGCACCGGCTCGCTCAGCGTCACCTGCAGCGTTTGATCGTCCAGCGCCTTGACGCCGAGGGTCTGCGGGCTCTTCTTACCGGTCAGGATGTCGTCGATATTCTCGACTTTGGTGTATTGCAGGTAGCTGGCATAGGGCGAGGCGATTTTCGGATCGGCCAGACGCTGCCAGCTGTAGACGAAATCTTGCGCGGTCACCGGGCTGCCGTCGCTCCACACCGCGCCGGGACGCAGGTGGAAAGTCCACTGCTGATAATTCTGGTTTTCCCAGCTCGCCGCCGCCGCCGGCACCACATGCCCGTTGGCGTCGGTGCTCACCAGCCCTTCCAGCAGGTTAAGAATGATATTGCTTTCCGGTACGCCCTCGACCTTATGCGGATCCAATGAAGCCACTTCGCTACCGTTATTGATCACAATATTCTGCTGCTGCGCCAACTGAACGCCGGCCGGCACCTGCGCCGCCCAACCGCTATTTACGGCGCCGACGCTCAGCGCGCCGCTAATCAACAAGGTCAAAGAAGTACGCTTCAGGGTTTGCTGCATAATCGAGGCTCCTTTTCACCGACAAGCATCGCTTATCGAAGTTTGTGAAGTGTTTATAAGAATTCTAAATAAACGGATACCAGCAAAAATCATTCCCGTTTTTATGGCGCATTTCAGTTAATTGACCACGGGAAAGTTGCTCGGAAATTAGCAGAAGCCAAATTCCATAGCCAATAAATTTTACGAAAATGTTAAGCAATTCTCTTTTATCGCACGAAGCCCGATCCGTCCCCTGCGTTCGAGGCCAAGAAAAACCAATGTCATTGATATGATTTTAAAGGCAAAAAAACCGAATTCATTTCAATTGAAACCGTCAGCACGATCTCACCGCCGCAAAAAGAAACATTCAGTTAACAATCCAATCATTCAAAGAACAAACACCTGTCTACGGGCGGTTAATCACTAATAACACCTGGATGAAAGTGAGACAAGCCCCACAGAATGATGTGACTAATTTAACAACAGCTTTACCGTTGAACAGGGGCAAAATGCGCGAAAAGGGGGGAGGAAAAGTGTTTGAAATAGCGCTCAGCGTTTTTTTTGAGCAGCAACATGAGATTTATGCAACATAAGAGTGCAACGGCATAATTTTTATTCACTCTGTGCACTATAATAATGCGAACCAATAAATAATTTAAACTTTAAAATTAATTTTAGCTGCGCCGACGCGAAAGGTACGCGGCTAAACAAAGGGTATTACAACAGGCCGGGGAATATCGCCTTAATGCCGGTAACGATAAACTCGATGCCGAGCGCCATCAGCAGCAGACCCATGATACGGGTGATCACGTTGATGCCGGTCTGCCCCAGCAAACGCACCAACAGCGGCGCGGCGCGGAACAACAGCCAGCAACAAAAGGCGAACAAGGCGATCGCCACCGTAAAGCCGAGCAGGCTTTGCCAGTTGTGATAACGGGAACTCCACACGATGGTGGAACTGATCGCCCCCGGCCCCGCCATCAGCGGCAGCGCTAACGGCACCACGCCGATGCTTTCGCGGATCGCGCTCTCCGATTTCTCCTGTTTGTTTTGCTTGTCTTCCCCCAGCTTGCCGCTGATCATCGACATGGCGATGGTCACCACCAGAATACCGCCGGCGATGCGGAACGAATCGATAGAGATGCCGAACATCCGCAGGATCCCTTCGCCCAGGAAAAGCGACGTCCACAAAATGATGGCGACCGACAGGTTGGCGGTCAGGTTGGTTTTATTGCGCCCCGCTTCCGCCTGGTAGCTGGTCATGCTGATAAACACCGGCAAGATGCCCACCGGGTTGACCAGCGCAAACAGACCGACAAAGAACTTGATAAAGCCGGAAAGATCCAACAGAGATTGGCCCACAGATGCTCCGCATTAATCGCTATAAAAAAGGTGTGCTGCCTATGCGCGCTAATGTAATGGAATTGGCGCGGGTAATCCATCCGGCCCAAGCAGCATTTTTGACTGTCAGCAAGTTATGCAACGAAACAAATGTCCTTTGTTAAAGTGATGTATGGCCTTTTGATTTTTTATGTTGAAAAAAGAGTCATCGCTCGCAGTTATCAAGAATGATTCCCAACACCGGCAAGCTGAAAGGTGTCAGCTTGCACTTTTCATGATTTAGATCACAAATCGACTACCCAACAGTAGGTAAGCTCTTAGTCGTAGTCAGGGAGTAGAACAAAGTCGGCGGCAGCCCAGCCGGTTCCCTTCTCCTCACTGCCTGCCCCTCCGGTTGGCGTAGGGTGAAGCTCTTTAAGCAAATCAGCAGCATGCGAAGAAATAACGCGGGAAAGCCCCGGTATTCAAATCACCGTTTATTCCCGTTATGACTATACTAGTGGCTCGCACGGCTTATTTACTGAAAGAGTTTAACATTATCAGGAGAGCATTATGGCTGTAACGAATGTCGCTGAACTGAACGAGCTTGTCGCACGTGTCAAAAAAGCCCAGCGCGAATATGCCAACTTCACTCAAGAGCAAGTGGATAAAATTTTCCGCGCTGCCGCCCTCGCCGCTGCTGATGCCCGTATCCCGTTGGCCAAAATGGCCGTGGAAGAATCCGGAATGGGTATCGTCGAAGACAAAGTGATCAAAAACCACTTCGCTTCCGAGTACATCTACAACGCCTATAAAGATGAAAAAACCTGTGGCATCCTGTCTGAAGATGACACCTTCGGTACCATCACCATCGCCGAGCCTATCGGCCTGATTTGCGGTATCGTCCCTACCACCAACCCAACTTCTACCGCGATCTTCAAAGCGCTGATCAGCCTGAAAACCCGTAACGGCATCATCTTCTCGCCGCACCCGCGTGCGAAAAATGCCACCAATAAAGCCGCCGATATCGTGCTGCAAGCCGCTATCGCCGCCGGCGCGCCGAAAGACATCATCGGTTGGATCGACCAACCGACCGTCGAACTGTCCAACCAGCTGATGCACCACCCGGACATCAACCTGATCCTGGCCACCGGTGGCCCGGGCATGGTGAAAGCCGCCTACAGCTCCGGCAAACCGGCCATCGGCGTCGGCGCCGGTAATACGCCGGTGGTGGTAGACGAAACCGCAGACATCAAGCGCGTGGTCGCGTCTATCCTGATGTCCAAAACCTTCGACAGCGGCGTTATCTGCGCTTCCGAACAGTCGGTCATCGTCGTCGACTCTATTTATGATGCGGTACGCGAACGCTTCGCTTCCCACGGCGGCTATCTGCTGCAGGGTAAAGAACTGAAAGCGGTGCAGGACATCATCCTGAAAAACGGCGGTCTGAACGCGGCCATCGTCGGGCAATCCGCACCGAAAATCGCCGAGATGGCAGGCATCAAAGTGCCGGCCAACACCAAAGTGCTGATCGGCGAAGTGAAGCTGGTCGACGAGTCCGAACCTTTCGCCCATGAAAAACTGTCGCCGACGCTGGCGATGTACCGGGCCAAAGACTTCGAAGACGCCGTCGCCAAAGCCGAAAAACTGGTCGCCATGGGCGGTATCGGCCACACTTCCTGCCTGTACACCGACCAGGATAACCAAACGGCTCGCATTGCCTACTTCGGCGATAAAATGAAAACGGCTCGCATCCTGATCAACACCCCGGCTTCTCAGGGCGGTATCGGCGACCTGTATAACTTCAAACTCGCGCCTTCGCTGACGCTGGGTTGCGGCTCCTGGGGTGGTAACTCCATCTCTGAAAACGTCGGACCTAAACACCTGATCAACAAGAAAACTGTAGCGAAGCGAGCAGAAAACATGTTGTGGCATAAACTTCCGAAATCGATCTACTTCCGCCGTGGCTCGCTGCCTATCGCGCTGGAAGAAGTGGCGACCGACGGGGCAAAACGCGCCTTCATCGTGACCGACCGTTTCCTGTTCAACAACGGCTATGCCGACCAGATCACCAAGGTGCTGAAGTCTCACGGCATCGAAACCGAAGTGTTCTTCGAAGTGGAAGCCGACCCGACACTGAGCATCGTGCGTAAAGGCGCCGAGCAGATGAACTCCTTCAAACCGGACGTCATCATCGCGCTGGGCGGCGGTTCGCCGATGGACGCTGCGAAAATCATGTGGGTGCTGTACGAACATCCTGAAACCCACTTCGAGGATCTGGCGCTGCGCTTCATGGACATTCGCAAGCGTATCTACAAGTTCCCGAAAATGGGCGTGAAAGCGAAGATGATCGCTATCACCACCACCTCAGGCACCGGTTCGGAAGTCACGCCATTCGCCGTCGTGACCGACGACACCACCGGGCAGAAATACCCGCTGGCCGACTATGCGCTGACCCCGGACATGGCGATTGTCGACGCCAACCTGGTGATGAACATGCCGAAATCCCTGTGTGCCTTCGGCGGTCTGGATGCGGTCACCCACGCGCTGGAAGCCTACGTCTCGGTGCTGGCGAACGAATACTCCGACGGCCAGGCGCTGCAGGCGCTGAAACTGTTGAAAGAGTATCTGCCGGCCAGCTATAAAGAAGGCGCGAAAAACCCGGTTGCTCGTGAACGCGTGCACAACGCCGCCACCATCGCCGGTATCGCTTTCGCCAACGCCTTCCTTGGGGTTTGTCACTCCATGGCGCACAAGCTGGGTTCGGAGTTCCACATTCCGCACGGCCTGGCCAACGCGATGCTGATTTCCAACGTTATTCGCTACAATGCGAACGACAACCCGACCAAGCAGACGGCCTTCAGCCAGTACGACCGCCCTCAGGCGCGCCGCCGCTACGCTGAAATCGCCGACCACCTCGGCCTGAGCGCCCCGGGCGACCGCACCGCGCAGAAGATTGAGAAACTGCTGGCCTGGCTGGACGAGCTGAAAACCGAGTTGGGCATCCCAACCTCCATCCGCGAAGCGGGTGTGCAGGAGGCGGACTTCCTGGCGAAAGTCGACAAGCTGTCGGAAGACGCGTTCGACGACCAATGCACCGGCGCCAACCCGCGCTATCCGCTGATTGCCGAACTGAAGCAAATCATGCTGGATACCTTCTACGGCCGCGAATTCAGCGAAGCGGTAGAAGAGGAAGCTGCCGCTCCGGCTGCCGCCAAAGCCGCGGTAAAGAAGCCCAAGAAATAACGGTTCCGTGAACCGATAAAAAAACCCGCCACACGGCGGGTTTTTTATTGCGCCCGAGGCGCTGCATTTCGACTCAGGTCACCAAAACGCTTCAGCGGGCTTTGGCGGCGTTTTCTCCCCTACTCCAGGGAGTGAATCGCTTCTTTATAATGCTTGCGGCAGACGGAGACATAGCTCTCGTTACCGCCAATCACCACCTGCTCACCGGCGTGCATCGCCTGGCCGTTTTCATCCAACCGCAACACCATATTGGCTTTGCGCCCGCAGTGGCAGATGGTTTTCAATTCCACCAGCTTATCAGCCCAGGCCAGCAAATATTGGCTGCCGATAAACAGCTCACCGAGAAAATCGGTACGCAGGCCGTAGCACAATACGGGAATGTCCAGTTGGTCCACCACATCGCACAATTGCTCAACCTGGGCCTTGGTCAGGAACTGGCTTTCATCCAGCAGCACGCAATGCACCGGCTGCTGTTGATGCTCCTGCTGAATCATGGCGTACAGCATCGAGTCGTTGTTATAGAGCTGGGCCTGCGAGGATAAACCGATGCGCGAGCTGACTTTGCCCACCCCAAAGCGGTGATCGATCTCCGCAGTGAACACCAGCGTGCGCATACCACGTTCTTGATAGTTATATGAAGACTGTAGCAGCGCGGTGGACTTGCCGGCATTCATCGCAGAGTAATAAAAATAAAGTTGAGCCATGGCCCCGCAACTCCGATGGTATAAGAAATATTCAAATGTTGATTAGGACGGTGAGTGTACCATAACCCGCCCCCCGGCTCAGCCCAAAGCGAGCGAATATTGCGTTCGCCGTAATAATGCGCTTTCAAGCGAAACATATCCTTCTGTCGGCCCGTTCTTTTTACCGCTATTTACAGGATAATGTATGCCTGTCATCACTATTAATTCTTGCTAATGGTTAAGCCGGTCATTTGCCGATTAATGCATAATCCCCCCTTTCACCTCGGCAGGCGCCGCGACCGCGGCGGAGTGCTTGCCTATTATACGTGAGGCCAATACAGGGCATTTAATCACCTTCGTTCTCCCCCGACGTTTCCTGACGCAATCTTTACCCAGATACCCCTATTGTTTACAATGTCTGCCTCGTCATGACGTGATTAAGCCCACAGAACCCATTGTAATATTGATATAAATTACAGCGATAACTTATCGATGAAAGCCTTGTGCCACGCGCATTTTAAAGCATGCCTGCTGAAATTTTGACTTAAGTGCGGTGAGGGTAATAGTTAACAGCCCTTCCTATATTAGTCGGACAGATCCGATTAACGGTTTTTTAAAAGGTAAATTTGAGTATTCAAGTCAATTTGGCTATTGCAGAAAGGAAAATAGCACTCTATTATTATCGAGACGCCCCCCACCAATATAATTTGAGACTAGGACAATGAGCGAAGCATTAAAGATTTTGAACAACATCCGCACTCTGCGCGCCCAGGCAAGAGAATGCACACTGAAAACGCTGGAAGAAATGCTCGAGAAACTGGAAGTTGTTGTGAACGAACGTCGCGAAGAAGACAGCCAGGCTCAAGCAGAAATCGAAGAACGCACTCGTAAACTGCAGCAATACCGCGAAATGCTGATTGCTGACGGTATCGATCCGAATGAACTGCTGCAAACCATGGCTGCCAACAAGGCTGCCGGCAAAGCAAAACGTGCAGCACGTCCTGCTAAATACCAATATAAAGACGAAAACGGCGAACTGAAAACCTGGACCGGCCAAGGCCGTACCCCTGCGGTGATTAAGAAAGCTATCGAAGAGCAAGGTAAATCTCTGGATGATTTCCTGCTGTAATAGCGATTCAGTCCGTATCTGAAAGGCTCCCTGCGGGGGGCCTTTTCATTTTAAAGCTTATAGCCGTGATCCCGCCTCATCCCTTTTCTTTTAGTAAATATCCTAATTCGCATTTTCCTCCTTGCACGAAATCCCAGTGAAAAAAAAGGGCCCTAAGGCCCCTTTATCGCATTTACCCTCGTTCAATTATTGAACCTGGTAGAATGCCTTATACCAATCAACAAAGCGCTTCACACCCTCTTCAACGCTGGTTTCCGGCTTAAAACCAATGTCACGATAAAGCTCTGCGGTATCCGCGCTGGTATCCATCACGTCGCCAGGTTGCATCGGCAGCATATTCTTGCGGGCCGTTACCCCCAAAGCCTGCTCCAATGCCGTGATATATTCCATCAGTTTAACGGGGGAGTTATTGCCGATATTATAAACATGATACGGCGCGGAACTGGTCGCCGGCGATCCCTGTTCAACGGTCCATGACGGATCTGCCTGCGGAATAACCGCCTGCAGCCGCACAATCGCCTCGGTGATATCATCAATGTAAGTAAAGTCACGGTGCATTTCACCGTGGTTATATACATCGATGCTCTCCCCCGCCAATATGGCCTTGGTAAACTTGAACAGCGCCATATCCGGACGCCCCCAGGGACCATATACGGTAAAGAAGCGCAGCCCCGTCGTCGGAAGACCGTATAAATGAGAGTAGCTGTGTGACATCAGCTCATTGGCTTTTTTGGTTGCCGCATACAGTGACACAGGGTGGTCGACAGAATCTTCGGTAGCAAACGGCAGCTTGCGATTGAGGCCATAAACAGAGCTGGAGGACGCGTAAAGTAAATGCTCGACCTTATTATGCCGGCAGCCTTCCAGCACGTTCAAATGGCCGATCAGGTTGGCGTCCGCATAAGCCAACGGGTTGACCAGCGAATAACGCACGCCGGCTTGCGCGCCCAAATGAATGACGCGCTGAAACTGATGCTCAGCGAACAATGCCGCCATGCCTTCGCGATCGGCCAAATCCAGCTTGATAAAGCGGAATCCCGGCTTATCCGCCAGTCTGTCCAGACGGGCCGTTTTCAGGCCCACGTCATAATAGTCATTCAGGTTATCGATGCCGACAACCTGATGCCCGGCGGTCAACAAACGCTCTGCAACGTGATAACCAATAAACCCTGCGGCGCCTGTAACCAGGAATTTCATGGTCACTCCTTAAATAACCGGTTTAATCGATGCGCCGCGGCCAATCGCATAGTAGGTAAAGCCACGATTCGCCAAACGCTCCGGATCGTACAGGTTACGTCCATCGAAGATCACCGGCTGTTTCAACGCACCCTTGATCACGTCGAAGTCCGGTGCGCGGAAATTCTGCCATTCGGTGCAAATCACCAGCGCATCGGCGCCGTGCAACGCAGCCTCTTTGGTGCCCATCAGTTTCAGATCGTCACGCTGGCCATAGATGCGCTGAACTTCGTTCATCGCTTCCGGATCGTAGGCTTGAACGGTGGCGCCGGCAGCCCACAGTTGCTCCATCAGCACGCGGCTGGAGGCTTCACGCATGTCATCGGTATTCGGCTTGAACGCCAGACCCCACAGTGCGAAGGTTTTGCCCTTCAAATCGCTGCCGAAATAGTCTTTGATAAAGCTGCTCAGCTTGTCTTTCTGTTGGTAGTTGACCTGCTCTACCGCCTGCAACAGCTTCGGTTGGTAACCGATCTGCTCCGCCGTGCGGATCAAGGCCTGCACATCTTTCGGGAAGCAAGAGCCACCGTAGCCACAGCCAGGGTAGATGAAGTGATAGCCGATGCGTGAATCGGAACCGATGCCCTGACGCACTTTCTCGATGTCCGCGCCCAGCATTTCCGCCAGGTTGGACATTTCGTTCATAAAGCTGATTTTGGTCGCCAACATGCAGTTGGCGGCGTATTTGGTCAGCTCCGCGCTGCGGATATCCATCATGATCATACGATCGTGATTGCGGTTAAACGGCTCGTACAGCTCGCGAATAGGTTCGATCACCTCTTTATTATCGGTACCGATCACGATGCGCTCAGGGCGCATGCAGTCAGCCACCGCAGCGCCTTCCTTCAGGAATTCAGGGTTGGACACCACGTCGAACGGCACGTTGCTGCCGCGCTTAGCCAGCGTTTCCGCCATCACCTGACGCACCTTGTCCGCCGTGCCGACCGGCACGGTGGATTTGTCGATCACCACTTTGCGATCGGTCATGTGCTCGGCGATGGTGCGCGCCACCGCGGTGACATATTTCAGATCGGCGGAGCCGTCCTCATCCGGCGGCGTGCCGACGGCGATAAACTGGATATTCCCGTGCGCCACGCCCGCTTTGGCATCGGTGGTGAAATGCAGGCGCCCGGCCTCATAGTTTTGCTGCACCAGCGGCGCCAGGCCCGGCTCAAAAATCGGGATATTCCCTTTTTTCAGGTTTTCGACTTTTCGCTCATCAACATCGATGCACATAACGTCATGGCCAACTTCAGCCAGCACCGCGGCCTGTACCAGCCCCACATAACCAATACCAAAAACTGTTACTTTCATGTGAAAATCCTAGTTTTTCAAATTAAGACGAAAGATAAAATCACTTCTTGTCAGCGGCAACAACCTGTTGCAGCCACTGAGAAAATTCTTTGCCCAGGCTGGCATGACGCATGCTGTACTCTACAAAAGCCTGCATGTAACCCAGTTTATTACCGCAGTCATGGCTCACGCCTTTCAGGTGATACGCTTCCACCGTTTCCTGCTGCATCAGCATTTCGATGCTGTCAGTCAGCTGAATTTCATCGCCGGCGCCTGGAGGCGTTTTCGCCAACAGCGGCCAAATATCGGCGGACAACACGTAACGCCCGACAATCGCCAGGTTGGAAGGCGCTTTATCCGGCGACGGCTTCTCGACCACGCTGACCATCGGCGCGCTTTCGCCCGGTTGCAGATCGACGCCCTTGCAGTCGGCTACGCCGTAGTTTCCGACATCCTTATGCGGCACGGGTTCAACCATGATTTGGCTGACGCCGGTGGTTTCGAAGCGCTGCAGCATTTCGTGCAGGTTGTCTTTTTTCGGATCGGCGCTGTATTCATCGAGGATCACGTCAGGAAGCACCACCGCGACCGGCTCATCGCCCACCATCGGGTAGGCACACATAATTGCGTGCCCCAGGCCTTTGGCATTGCCCTGACGAACCTGCATCACGGTAACGCCTTTCGGGCAGATCGACTGCACTTCATCCAGCAATTGGCGCTTGACGCGTTTTTCCAGCATCGCTTCGAGTTCGAAACTGGTATCAAAATGGTTTTCGATCGAGTTCTTGGAGGAGTGGGTGACCAGCACAATCTCGTTAATCCCCGCCGCAATGCACTCATTGACGACGTATTGGATCAGCGGTTTATCAACCAGAGGCAGCATTTCTTTCGGAATGGCTTTGGTGGCCGGCAACATCCGCGTACCCAAGCCTGCAACCGGGATCACGGCTTTTCTGACTTTGCGATTTACAGCAGGCATTATTTCCTCTCTTAAAGCTAAGACGCTCATTTTATGAGCTTGGCTCGATATAAAAAAACCTTCGGAGTATACCAGCTTATACGCGCCGAGCATTAGCCGGAACACAAATAGAAAACATTTAGGACTATTACCCGTTCGGATAATCGGGAGAATAAATAAACGGTTTAATTACCGATAAGTGAATAGCTTAAGATCTCGCCGATCGCTGCCTGTTATTCAGCGCTGAGCATCAGCCGCAATCGGCCACCGCTGCCCCATACCTGACACTGCCAGGCGGCACAGCGCTGACTGATCTGATTCATGTAGGTAGCTCCCAGCGTCCCCAGCGGCACGCCGTTGTTCAGCTGGATTTGATTGTCACCGGTATTGACGTTGGCATGCAGCCCGGCAGAAACCAGGATCAGGTTTTTATTTTCGGTGTGATAATATCCCAACAACAGAGGGAATTGACCGTCTAATTTCCCCTGCCGCAATAATTGATTAACCTGCTTTAACAATGCCGACATTTGCGGCAGACGATGCTGTTGATTAGCCAGATGATCTTGCAGCAGCCCATTAAATAACGCGCGCAACAGCAAAGCCGCCAATACGCCATTATCGCCGGCGCGCGTGACGTCCAGACAATAGAATGCCAGATCCTTTTCTGACAAGGCGGCGATATCCAGCACCAGGCCGGGATTTTCGCCGGTGGTTAACTGCCGATAGTTGATCCGGCAATGCGCAATGGTCTGCTGTACCGGCGGCTGCAATTGTTTAAGCAGTTTGACGGCTTCGGAAGGATTCTTGCTCAGCGCGTCCCAATCCTGAAACAGTTCAACCTCTTCAATCGCCTGAGAGGTGAACATATTGGGGTATAAGCACGCCAGCACCGCTTCACGCAGGCGGTTGAGATCGGTCAGCGGCTTGAGCAGCACATCCTGCACGCCCAACCGCAGCACCTTGGCGATGTCAGCCATCTTGTCGGTGGCCGAGATCACCAGCACCGGGATCTGTACCCCCTGCAAACGCAGGTGTTCAACGAATTCGATACCGCCCATTTCCGGCATCGCGAGATCGCACAGAATCAGATCCGGCTTGAAGTCATCGACGGCACTCAACGCCTGTAAACCGTTGGTCGCCTCGCCGGTTTCAGCGCCCAGCGAGGCCAAATAACCGACCAGCACCGAACGAAAAACCTGTTCGTCCTCAACGATCAAGATGCGCTTGTGAGTAAGTGGTAATGCCATCAGCCGAGCCTCGTCCCTTTCCATAGTGTAATAGTGGCTCAAAAAGGTCACTTATGCTCGTCTGAAACAGACTGACCGCGCAATGCCAACCGAGAACCGAGAATTATCTATTTTTTATCAACGGCAACAACCGATCCAGTTGTTTTTCCACCGCCAGCAATCCCGCTTCGATCGCTTCATTGGCGCGGTGGAAATCCAGCGTCGAGATTTGCGGGCAAAAAGGTTGAATCAGCACATCCGGCGGATCGCTCGCCATCCGGTTGCGCTTCAGGCGATTTTCCAGCATTTGAATCGAGGTGCCCATGACCTCCATCGCCGTGGGCGCCGCCGCCGGTTTGCGCTGCCGCATTCTGCCGATGCGCTCCCGCAGACGCCCGCGCCAGGTGGCCGCAGGCGCATCGTCCGGGCTTTCTTCCTCGATACGTATCGAGAACAGATCCTGCTGCATCAGGTGCGCGTCATGCTGCAGATCGACCGCGATGACGATATCGGCACCCATGGCGCGACAAAGCGACACCGGCACGGGATTGACCACCGCGCCATCCACCAGCCAATAGCCGTCGGCCCACACCGGTGCCAACAGGCCAGGCATGCTGCAGGAGGCGCGTATCGCCTGATGAATATCACCTTCGGTCAGCCACAGCTCACGCCCGGTGCTGAGATTGGTCGTCACGGCGCCGAACTTCAGCGCACATTCGGCGATATCATTGATCTTCAACAACTGTCCGACGGCGTTAAACACCCGCTCGCCGCGCAACAGGCCGCCACGGTGCCAGGAAAAATCCATCAGGCGAATCACGTCCCAATAGCTGAACGATCGCACCCACTGCTCCATCGCCGGCAAACGGTGGCTGGCGAACGCCGCCCCCACCAACGCGCCGACGGAGCAACCGGCCACGATATCAACCTCAATCCCCAGTTTCTTTATCGCATTAATCACGCCGATGTGCGCCCAGCCTTTGGCCGAGCCCGCCCCCAGCGCCAGTCCGATCTTGATTTGCCGCATAGCGCCATCCTCGCGGTGAAAGGTGTTCTCTGCTTTCAGGGTAGATTGTCACTGACGAATATTGTTAGGTAACATATGCGCTAAATTCATTTTCTGCCTCGTGTTCTCAGGAGTTATTTTGCCCGAATCATGCCCATGCGGCAGCGGACAGGCGTATAACGCGTGCTGCGCCCCTTTTATCAGCGGCAATCAGCCGGCGCCCACGCCCGGTCAGCTGATGCGTTCACGCTTCACCGCCTACGTGAGTCATAACGTCGACTATCTGATCGCCACCTGGCACCCCGGCTGCGGCGCCGAAGCGTGGCGCAATGCAATCGTCGACAGCTTTAAAAATACCGAATGGTTAGGCCTGACGATCGTGGAAGAGAAAGCCGGTCATGAGCCGGAAGAAGGCTTCGTCGAATTCATCGCCCGCTTTATCGATGGCGAAAGCGGCGAACCGCAGGCGATGCATGAGCGCTCGCGCTTCCTTCGTCGCGATCAACGTTGGTATTATATCGACGGCACCAAACCCCAGCCCGGCAGAAATGCGATGTGTCCCTGTGGCTCAGGGAAAAAATACAAGAAGTGCTGCGGGCGCTAGCCGGCCGGCGCTTCACGTTTACGCCTGCGCAGACAGGCCGTTCAGTATCAGACAGGATCCTCAAACCCATGCCACACCAAAATGTACAACGGAAAGTGTTACGCACCATCTGCCCGGACGCCAAAGGGCTGATCGCCAAGATCACCAACATCTGTTACAAGCACGAACTCAATATCGTGCAGAATAATGAGTTCGTCGATCACCGCACCGGGCGTTTCTTCATGCGCACCGAGCTGGAAGGCATTTTCAACGACAACACGCTGCTGGCCGATCTGGACAGCGCGCTGCCGGAAGGTTCGCTGCGTGAGCTGCACAGCACCGGGCGCCGGCGCATCGTGGTGCTGGTCACCAAAGAGGCCCACTGCCTGGGCGATCTGTTGATGAAAAGCGCCTATGGCGGCCTCGACGTTGAAATCGCCGCCGTGATCGGCAACCACGACACGCTGCAATCGCTGGTGGAGCGTTTCGATATTCCTTTCCATCTGGTGAGCCACGAAGGCCTGACGCGTGAACAGCATGACCGCGAAATGACGGCCAAGATCGATCAATATCAGCCGGATTACGTGGTGCTGGCCAAATATATGCGCGTGCTGACCCCGGCCTTCGTGCAACATTACCCGAATCAGGTGATCAACATTCACCATTCGTTCCTGCCGGCGTTTATCGGCGCGCGCCCTTATCACCAGGCCTATGAGCGCGGGGTAAAAATCATCGGCGCCACCGCCCACTACGTTAACGACAATCTCGACGAAGGCCCGATCATCATGCAGGACGTGATCCACGTCGATCACACCTATTCCGCCGAGGATATGATGCGCGCCGGCCGCGACGTGGAGAAAAACGTGCTTAGCCGCGCGCTGTATCAGGTGCTGGCGCAGCGCGTCTTCGTCTACGGCAACCGCACCGTTATTCTCTAATCGCTCAATAAATCGGTGCATTTCGTTCAGGGATGCACCGCCAAGAATAAAAAAACGGCAAACGATTCATTTTCTGCATTTCAATGCTTTACACATCCGCTTCATTTGATATGATGCGCCCCGCTTACCGAGACAGCGCTCTCGCAAGCAAGGCCAGTTAAATAGCCATGTATATGGTGGGGTTCCCGAGCGGCCAAAGGGAGCAGACTGTAAATCTGCCGTCACTGACTTCGAAGGTTCGAATCCTTCCCCCACCACCATCTTCTCTCCGCCAGGAGCGAAGACGCAGTAAAGAAACCGGCCAGGTTTCTTCCAGATAAAACTGGAACGACAATTTGTAAATCCATGAATACCATGGTGGGGTTCCCGAGCGGCCAAAGGGAGCAGACTGTAAATCTGCCGTCACAGACTTCGAAGGTTCGAATCCTTCCCCCACCACCATCTCTTTATAGAAAATCCCAAATAAACTTAAAGCACATCGCACCCATAATGCTCCGCACTGGGGAAGGATGAGAAGCTTCGATAAGGTTCGAGTCTCACGCAGTGAGACAACGCGCTTCAGCGCGGCCCGCAGGGTGAGTCGCGCAGCGACGAATTATCCTTCCCCCACCACCATCCTTTGCAGAAAATCCCCAAATCGACTTAAAGCACACCGTATCCAATGCTCTCGTATCAATAAAACTCAATTTGTCTCCCCTTATTCCCCGCTTTCACTCGATGTTTTATTTCCTCACTCCCAACCGTAACTTGAACTAAGACCGACAATTCGCTATACCACTGGCTTCTTTAGTGCAGTAAGGAACAGGTGGATGCGAAACAATATTTGCGTTTTTTGTGGCGCCAGCGAAGGCGTCAATCCCGCTTATGCCGAGCAGGCTCGTCAACTGGGGCAGCTGCTGGCCGCACAGGGGCGCCGTTTAATCTACGGCGGCGGCAAAAAAGGATTGATGGGGATCGTGGCGGACGCGGTGTTGGCGGCGGGCGGTGAAGCTGTCGGCATTATCCCCGAGCGCCTGGTTGAAGCGGAAACCGCGCATCGCGGCCTGACTGAATTGGAAGTGGTGCCGGATATGCATACGCGCAAAGCCCGTATGGCGGCGCTGGCGGACAGTTTTATCGCCCTGCCCGGCGGCATCGGCACGCTGGAAGAGCTGTTTGAAATCTGGACCTGGGGGCAAATCGGCTATCACAACAAACCGGTCGGCCTGCTCAACGTCAACGGGTTCTACCGCCCGCTGAGCCAGTTCCTCGAGCACGTCGCCGATCAGGGCTTTATGCGCCACGACTACCTCGGCACCCTGCACATCAGTGAATCGGCGCAAACGCTGCTGCAACAGTTTGACGACTATCAACCCAAAAATTACGACCGCTGGGCGAAATAAAGCCGCTGCGCAGCCAGCGGTCCCGCCGCTGTCTGCGTTACATTTCCCGCCAAACTCTGCTACTATCACAGCACATTTTTCTCGTGAAAACGGCACCGCTCATGAAGTTTGTCTCTTTTAATATCAATGGACTGCGCGCGCGTCCGCATCAGCTGGCGGCAATTATCGAACAGCATCAGCCCGACGTGATCGGCCTGCAAGAAACGAAAGTTCACGACGACATGTTCCCGCTGGAAGAAGTCAGCCAGCACGGCTATCACGTGTTCTATCACGGGCAAAAAGGCCATTACGGCGTAGCGCTGCTGACCAAAGCGGAGCCTCTGGCCGTGCGCCGCGGTTTCCCGACCGATGAAGAAGATGCGCAGCGTCGCATCATCATGGCCGATCTGGCTACGCCGCAGGGCACGCTGACGGTGATCAACGGCTACTTCCCGCAAGGTGAAAGCCGCGACCACCCGATCAAATTCCCGGCTAAAACACGCTTTTATCAGGATCTGCAAAACTACCTGGAGCAGCAGCTGTCGGCGGAATCCCCAGTGTTGATTATGGGTGACATGAACATCAGCCCAAGCGATTATGACATTGGCATCGGCGAAGACAGCCGCAAACGCTGGCTGCGCACCGGCAAGTGTTCCTTCCTGCCGGAAGAGCGCGAATGGATGGAGCGCCTGCTGAACTGGGGGCTGGTGGACACCTACCGCCACGCCAACCCGGGGCGCAGCGACGAATTCTCGTGGTTCGACTACCGCTCCAAAGGGTTCGACGACAACCGCGGCCTGCGTATCGATCTGCTGCTGGCCAGCACCCCGCTGGCTTCGCGCTGCATCGCCACCGGCATCGATTACCAAACCCGTGGGATGGAGAAACCTTCCGACCATGCGCCGGTGTGGGCGGAATTCACGCTGTAAACCCATCACCCCGGCGCTCGCCGGGGTTTTACTCTGTGAAGCCAATGAAAATTATCGACGTGGTAGCCGCCATTCTGGAACAGAACGGCCGCATTTTGCTGGCCCAGCGCGGCGCAGGCAGCGATCAGGCCGGTCTGTGGGAGTTTCCCGGCGGCAAGGTTGAAGCCGGCGAAAGCCAGCCAGAGGCGCTGGCGCGCGAGCTGGATGAAGAGTTGGGGATTTGCGCCCGTATCGGCGAGCATGTGGGCAGCAATCAGTGGCAGCAAGGCGAACGCCTCATCCGGCTGCATGCCTGGCGAGTCGCGGCGTTCTCCGGTGAATTGCAGCTGCATTGCCACTCGGCGCTGGTCTGGGTCACGCCGCAACAGGCGCAGGAATACGCCCTGGCGCCCGCCGACGTTCCACTGCTGGCGGACTATATCGCCGCGCAAGGCGATGCGCGCTGAGCGCGGCGATGGGTTACATCGTCACTTCTTCAATCGCACCCAAATCAAGGGGTTGGTGCCGATGGTGTTAGGCTCACGCACGCACTGCAGCACTTCCCCTTCGACTTTGAGCACCGCCCCTTCGGAATAATTCTGGTTCTGGTAGACGCAACAGCGGTTGCAGGGCTGCGCCGGCGGCGGGTTGACGCCGTTTTTGGCCGTGCCCCAAATCTCCGGCGAAACCGGC
This sequence comes from Serratia sarumanii, assembly GCF_029962605.1. Classification (NCBI taxonomy): domain Bacteria; kingdom Pseudomonadati; phylum Pseudomonadota; class Gammaproteobacteria; order Enterobacterales; family Yersiniaceae; genus Serratia; species Serratia sarumanii. Next base: position 2,790,187 of record NZ_CP124750.1, read on the forward strand.
AACACCACGTCCACATCGCCGCGATTGGCGGCGGCCAGGCCGGAAAACGCCAAGACTGCGGCGACTAAAACCCCACTGAGTCCATGCTTCATTCACTCTTCTCCTGCGCCTTGCCGGCGCTTTTCCTGCGTTTTTTGCCCCCGCTGGAAGGCGGCGGCGGCAACCCACGAAACGCCATGCTCGCCCGGCTCTGCTTGGCCTGATAAATCAGCTCTTGCAGCGTGCCGACCAACGGCTGCATAAAGTCCTGATAGCGGCAGGATTTCTCGCTGATTTGCGTCAGCGTGGCTTCCCAGTTGGCCGTCATATCAGGACGCGCAGCAAGATCCGGCAGCGAGTGAATCAACGCGCGCCCGGTTTCGCTGGAGTGAATATAGCGCCCCTTCTTGTACAGAAACGCCCGTTTGAACAGCAATTCGATGATCCCCGCTCGCGTCGCTTCCGTACCTAAACCATCGGTCGCCCGCAGGATTTTCTTTAACGCTTTATCTTGTACGAACCGCGCGATGCCGGTCATGGCCGACAACAGGCTGGCGTCGGTAAACGGCCGCGGCGGCTGCGTCTGGCGCTCCACCACTTCACCGCGCTCGCACAGCAGCTCATCGTCCTTGGCCACCACCGGCAGCGGCGCGCCTTCGTTTTCCTCGTCGCGCTCCTTGCTGCCCAGCAGCGTACGCCAACCGGCCTCCGCCAGGAAACGCGCCTTGGCGATGAATTTGCCGCCGGCGATATCCAGCTCGATCACGCATTTGCGGAACACCGCATCCGGACAGAATTGCATCAAGTACTGGCGCGCCACCAGCCCATACACATTCCGTTCATCCTGCGTCAGATTCACCTTGCCGGCGCGGGCGGTGGGAATAATGGCGTGGTGCGCATCGACCTTTTTATCGTCCCAGCAGCGGTTGCGGCGATCGCTGTCGATCACCGGCTGCGGATACAGCTCAGGCTGGTGCACGCTGATGGCGTTCAGCACCGCGTGGCGGCCGGCGAAATGTTCTTCCGGCAGATAGCGGCAGTCGGAACGCGGATAGGTGATCAATTTGTGGGTTTCGTACAGCCGCTGGCAAACGTCCAGCACCTGTTGCGCGCTGAGGTTATAGCGCCGGGCCGCCTCGATTTGCAGCGTAGAGAGCGAGAACGGCAGCGGCGCGGTATCTGATTCCCGTTTATCATTATAGGACGTGACCAGGGCAGGCTGCCCCTCGATGCGCTTGACCACGTGCTCCGCCAACGGCCGGTGCAGCAAACGCCCCTCTTCATCCTGATAAGGTTCGCAGGACTCGCTGGGTTGCCACAGCGCCACAAAGCGCTCTTCTTTCGGCGTGACGATGTGCGCCTTGACCTCAAAGAAGTCTTTTGGCACGAAGTTTTCGATCTCTTCATCGCGGCGCACCACCAATCCGAGCACCGGGGTCTGCACCCTGCCCACCGACAGCACGCCGTCGTAACCGGCGTTGCGGCCCAGCAGCGTATAGGCGCGGGTCATATTGATGCCGTACAGCCAGTCGGCGCGCGAACGCGCCAGCGCAGACACGCACAACGGAATGAAATCACGGTTGTCGCGCAGACGCTCGACAGCACGCTCCACCGCCTGCGGATTGAGATCGTTGATCAGACAGCGGCGCACGTTCTGGCGCTTCTCCGCCGTCAAATCCAGGTAGTCCAGCACCTCATCCACCAGCAGTTGCCCCTCGCGATCCGGGTCACCGGCGTGAACCACTTCATCGGCTTCGTGCAGCAGCTTTTTAATGGCGTTGAGCTGTTTGCTGACCGAAGGGCGTGGCTGCAAGCGCCATTTTTCGGGGATGATTGGCAGATCCGCCAACGACCAGCGCGCATAGCGGCTGTCATAGGCGTCAGGCTGGGCCTGCTCCAACAGATGGCCGACGCACCAGGTCACCACGTCGTTGTTGCCACAGGCGATATAGCCGTCGCCGCGGCGATGCGGCTTGGGCAAGACGTCGGCAATGGCGCGCGCCAAACTCGGTTTCTCGGCTATGAACAGTCGCATTAATCACCGTTTTTCTGGCTGAACGTCATCAAGAATTCTCTTACTTCTGCATAGTTCCCGCGGAAGACGATCCGCTGGGCTTTCTTTTCCAACTGATAGCAATACATCGGATCGTAGTACTGCTGCAACAGAGGCGCCAACCACTCGCGGTGCGCGTCGCTCTGGCCGCTGAGGCGCTGCGCCCGCAGCGCCGCCTCCAGCCGCTGCGTCAACTGCTGGAAGCGCTCCAGGCCCAAACGGCGGCGAATGGCGAACAGGCCATGATGCAAATAGTCGTCGTACTGCCGCCAGCCCTCTTCCATGCCATAGGCCTGTTCGAACTGTTCGCGCATACCGTCGATATATTCGGCCTGCAAGCGCGCCAGACGAATATCGAACGGATCGTCGATCACCGCCACCGGCGCCTGCTGCATGCCGTTGAACAACGGCAACGGCAGATTGTTGCTGCCGATGATCCGCCCTTCGTCTTCCAGCACCCAACGGCGGCTGCCACCATGCTGTTTTTTCAGCAATAACACAGCCAGACGATTCTCAAAATCTATCTGCGAGCTCTGCCCCACCAGCGTTCGGCCAAAAGATGAACCGCGATGGCGCGCCGCGCCTTCCAGATCGACGCCGTCGGCCAGTTCGTTGACCAGCAGCGTCTTGCCGCTGCCGGTATTGCCGCCCACCAGGACCATCGGCAATTGCGCGCTTTGCGTCAGTACACCGAGCAGATAATTGCGCAGCGCTTTATAACCGCCAGTGATACGCGGATAATCCACGCCAGCCTCGTGCAGCCATTGCTGCACCAGCTGCGAGCGCAGCCCGCCGCGGAAGCAGTAAATATAGCCTTCGGGCCGCGCTGCGCAGGCCGCCAGCCAGGCGGCGGTGCGCTGTTCGCGCAGTTTGCCGTTCACCAGGCTGTGGCCGAGCGCGATCGCCGCCTGCTGCCCATGCTGCTTATAGCAGGTGCCGACCGCCTGGCGTTCGCTGTCGATCATCAGCGGTAAATTCACCGCCTGTGCGAAGGCACCCTGCTGAAATTCGATCGGTGCGCGCACGTCAATCAGCGGCACGTCCTGCAGGAAAATGCGTGGGTAATCGTCGCTGTCCGGCCTTCCTTGCATGTGGGACACTACACGACCTCGATCAGCGGCTTATCGGCCGATGCCACATGCAGCTCACCGATGGCGTTGAGGGTGATACCGTGCTGCCCGGCAATCGCCAGCACCTGCACTTCCGCCTCTGGCAATACCGCCAACAGCAAACCGCCAGAGGTTTGTGGATCGCACAGCAGCTGGCGCTGCAAATCGCTCATCTCGCCCACCAGATGGCCATAGCTGTCGAAGTTGCGCCCGGTGCCGCCCGGCACGCAACCTTCGGCGATATACGCTTCGACGTCCGGCAGCTTCGGCACCCGATCGAACCAGACCGTCGCCTGCAGACCGGAGCCCTGGCACACCTCGCTCAGGTGGCCCAGCAGGCCAAAGCCGGTGATATCGGTCATCGCCGTGACGCCCGCCACCTCGGCAAAGTCGGCGCCCGGCTTGTTCAGGCGGCACATCACTTCGGTCGCCAGGCCCTGATGCTCAGTGCGCAGTTTGCTTTGTTTCTCGGCGGTCGTGAGCACGCCGATGCCCAGCGGCTTGGTCAGATAGAGTTTCGCCCCGGCCTGTGCCGCGCTGTTTTTCTTCACCCGCTCGGTATTGACCACGCCGGTGACCGCCAGGCCGAAAATAGGTTCCGGCGCATCGATGGAATGGCCGCCGGCCAGCGCGATCCCCGCCTGCTGGCAGGCGAAACGGCCGCCGTCGATCACCTGCTGCGCTACCTCCGGCGGCAGCTTGGCGATCGGCCAGCCGAGAATGGCGATCGCCATGATCGGTTTGCCGCCCATCGCATACACGTCGCTGATGGCGTTGGCTGCCGCAATGCGGCCGAAATCGAACGGATCGTCGACGATCGGCATGAAAAAGTCAGTGGTGCTGATGATGCCGACGCCGTTGCCGATGTCGTACACCGCCGCGTCGTCGCGGGTTTCATTGCCGACCAACAGGCGCGGATCGACAAACTTTTCTCGCTCGCTGTGCAAGATGGTTTCGAGAACTTTCGGTGAGATTTTGCAGCCGCAGCCAGCGCCATGGCTGTACTGGGTTAAACGGATCGCTGGCGATGTCATAGTCCACTCCCTTCGGTAACGGCACTCAAGATAACATAGGGTAGCGCTTGCCGAAGGGATTGATAAGAGCAGGTCGCCTATAAGCGAACGGCCTGCTCAGAAACCATGCGATTTTGCGGGGTTTGGCGCATTTTCGCCGCGCCCCGCGGGAGAAAACTCAGAAATAGCTGACGAAAGGCGTGCTGTCCGGCGGCGTCACCTTGGTGGCGGCCTTCAGCTGCGGCGTGCCCAGATAGAGGAAACCGACGATCTCGTCCTGCTCGCGGCAGCCGAAGGCTTCGCGCACCAGCGCATGCTCGGTCCAGGCGCCGGTGCGCCAGATGCCGTTAAAGCCCTGCGCCAGCGCCGCCATCTGCATCGCCTGCACCGCGCAACCGGCGGAAACCACCTGTTCCCAGCGCGGCACCTTGGTCTCTTCAGTGCAGTGCGCAATGACGGTGATGATCAGCGGCGCGCGGAACGGCGCCTTGGTGGCCTTTTCGATCGCCGCTTCGTCCAGCTGATCCTGTTTCGCCGCCGCCTGCAGCAGCTGGCTGAAGCGCTCCAGACCCTGATTTTCGATCATCACGAAACGCCACGGCTGCAGCGCGCCGTGATCGGGCGCACGCAGGCCCGCGTTGATGATATTTTGGCGCACTTCCCCCGCCGGCGCCGGTTCCGCCAGGCGCGAAGCCGAGCGGCGATTCAATAAAAGATCCAGAGCATCCATCGTAAACTCCTGATAACAATTTTCATTCCGGCCACGTTAACATAGCTAAACGACGAGTTACAGCCTCGGCGATAGCGTCTGTGTGCCACGATTTAAAGCTGACATTTCCCCGGCCGCTCATTAGGATAGCGGAACATTCTCGACTCTTGTTGGAGAGCACATGCGCACATTGTGGCAAATTATTGCCGGCATTTTCCGGTGGACATGGCGTCTGCTGAATTTTATCAGGGAACTGATCCTTAACCTGTTCCTGGTCTTGCTGATCCTGGTTGGGGTTGGCATCTATCTGTCCTTCCAAAGTTCCTCCACCACGACGGCCCCGGCGCGCGGCGCGCTGCTGGTCGATTTAAGCGGCGTGGTGGTCGATCAGCCCTCGGTAAACAACCGGGTGCGGCAATGGGGCCGCGAGCTGTTGGGCGCCTCCAGCAGCCGTCTGCAGGAAAACTCGCTGTTCGACGTGGTCGATAGCATCCGCAAGGCCAAAGACGATAAAAACATTACCGGCATGGTGTTGCAGCTGAATGACTTCGTCGGCGCCGATCAGCCGTCGCTGCGCTATATCGGCAAGGCGCTGCGCGAGTTCCGCGACAGCGGCAAACCGATCTTCGCCATCGGCGACAGCTACAACCAGACGCAATACTTCCTGGCCAGCTACGCCAACAAGGTCTATCTGTCGCCGCAGGGCGCGGTCGATCTGCACGGTTTCGCCACCAACAACCTGTATTACAAGTCGTTGCTGGACATGCTCAAGGTCACCACCAATATCTTCCGCGTCGGCACCTATAAATCGGCGGTCGAACCACTGATCCGCGACGATATGTCTCCGGCGGCGCGCGAAGCGGACAGCCGCTGGATTGGCGGCCTGTGGCAGAACTATCTGGAAACCGTCGCGGCCAACCGCCAGCTGACGCCACAGCAGCTGTTCCCGGGCGCCGCCGGCGTGCTGAGCGGCCTGCAGGCAGCCGGTGGCGACACCGCTCGCTATGCGCTGGACAATAAGCTGGTGGACGAGCTGGCCTCGCGCACCGCGATCGAAAATCAGCTGGTCAAGACCTTCGGCTGGGATAAACAGGCGAACGATTTCAACGCCATCAGCATCTACGACTATCAGCCGAAGCCGGACGCCAATCAGGGCGGCAAGATCGCCGTGGTCTTCGCCAATGGCGCCATCATGGACGGCCCGCAGACGCCGGGTAACGTCGGGGGTGATACCACCGCCGCCGAACTGCGTCAGGCCCGTCTGGATCCGGCCATCAAGGCCGTGGTGTTCCGCGTCAACAGCCCGGGCGGCAGCGTCAGCGCATCCGAAGTGATCCGTTCCGAACTGGCCGCCGTGCGCGCCGCCGGCAAACCGGTGGTGGTTTCGATGGGCGGCATGGCCGCGTCGGGCGGCTACTGGGTTTCGACGCCGGCCGACTACATCATCGCCAGCCCGAGCACCCTGACCGGTTCCATCGGCATTTTCGGCATCATCAACACCTACGAGAAAACCCTGGATACGCTGGGCGTGCACACCGATGGCGTGGCGACCTCGCCGCTGGCCGACATTGCGGTCACCAAGGCGCTGCCGCAGGAGTTCTCGCAGATGATGCAGCTGAACATCGAAAACGGGTATAAGAACTTCCTCGATTTGGTCGCCAAATCGCGCAAGATGCCCCCGCAGCAGGTTGACCAAATCGCCCAGGGCCACGTCTGGCTCGGCAGCGACGCCAAGGCCAACGGCCTGGTCGATCAATTGGGCGATTTCGACGACGCGGTGAAAAAAGCCGCCGAGTTGGCGAAGCTGCAGCAGTGGCAGCTCAACTGGTTCGTCGATACCCCAAGCCTGAGCGATATGGTGCTCAGCCAGTTCGGCGTTTCCGTTCACGCCATGCTGCCGGCGGCGATTCAGGCCATGCTGCCCGCTCCGCTGGCCTCGGTCGCCAACGCGGTGAAAGAACAGCCGGGTTTGTTCAATAACCTGAACGATCCGCAAAACCGTTATGCGATCTGTCTCACCTGCGGAGAAGTCCGCTAACAAATAATTCTGCAGCCCGGCCATCGCCGGGCTTTTTTTCTGCCGCCATGCCCCTATAATTCAGCCCATCTTATCTTTGTTAAAATCATGACCATGCAAAAGAAATCCATTTACGTCGCCTACACCGGCGGCACCATCGGCATGCAGCGTTCCGATCACGGCTATATCCCGGTTTCCGGCCACCTGCAGCGCCAGCTGGCGCTGATGCCCGAATTCCATCGCCCGGAAATGCCGGATTTCACCATTCATGAATATGCGCCATTGATTGACTCTTCGGATATGACACCGGAAGACTGGCAGCACATCGCCGACGACATCAAGCAGAACTACGATCGCTACGACGGCTTCGTGATCCTGCACGGCACCGACACCATGGCGTTCACCGCGTCGGCACTCTCCTTCATGCTGGAAAACCTGGCTAAACCGGTGATCGTCACCGGCTCGCAGATTCCGCTGGCGGAGCTGCGTTCCGATGGCCAGACCAACCTGCTCAACGCGCTGTATCTGGCGGCCAACCATCCGGTGAATGAAGTCAGCCTGTTCTTCAACAACAAGCTGTTCCGCGGCAACCGCACCACCAAAGCGCACGCCGACGGCTTCGACGCCTTCGCCTCCCCGAATCTGCCGCCGCTGCTGGAAGCCGGTATTCACATTCGCCGCCAGCAAGGCATCGACAGCCCGCCATGCAACGGCGCGCTGCGGGTGCACGACATTACGCCGCAGCCGATCGGCGTGGTCACTATCTATCCGGGCATTTCCGGCGCGGTGGTGCGCAACTTCCTGCTGCAGCCGGTCAAAGCGCTGATCCTGCGTTCCTACGGCGTCGGCAACGCGCCGCAGAAGGCCGAGCTGATCGACGAGTTGCGCGCGGCCTCAGAACGCGGCATCGTGGTGGTGAACCTGACGCAGTGCATCTCCGGGCGCGTCAATATGGAAGGCTACGCCACCGGCAACGCGCTGGCGCACGCCGGGGTGATCAGCGGTTTCGACATGACGGTGGAAGCCGCCCTGACCAAGCTGCACTACCTGCTGAGCCAGCCGCTGACGCCGGAACAAATCCGCGCCCTGATGCAGCAAGACCTACGCGGCGAGCTGAGCATCAACGGTTAACCTACTGAACTCTGGAGCGGCGATGAAAACGGCCCTGTTGTTGATCGATCTGCAAAACGATTTCTGCCCCGGCGGCGCGCTGGCGGTCACGGCGGGCGACGCCGTCATCCCGGTGGCCAATCAGGCGATCGCCGCCTGTCTGGCGCGTGGCGAGCCGGTGGTGGCCAGCCAGGACTGGCATCCCGCCAATCACCGCAGTTTTGCGGTGAACTCCCATGCGCAGGTCGGCACCCTTGGAGAGCTGGAAGGCCTGCCGCAGGTGTGGTGGCCGGTGCACTGCGTGCAAGGGAGCCACGGCGCCGATTTTCACCCCCAGTTACAGCGGCAACATATCAATGCCGTTTTTCGCAAAGGGCAGGATACGGATATCGACAGCTACAGCGCATTCTTCGATAACGGCCACCGAGCACAGACCGAACTGCACGGCTGGCTGCAATCGCAGGGCGTCCGGCGGCTGGCAATCATGGGTCTGGCGACCGACTACTGCGTGAAGTTCAGCGTGCTGGATGCGCTGGCTGCCGGCTATCCAACGCAGGTGATCGTCGACGGCTGCCGCGGCGTGAATCTGCAGCCGGACGACAGCGAGCGGGCGCTGCAGGACATGGCGTGCGCCGGTGCGCAACTGGTTACCCTGTCACAATTCCTCGCCAACTAAATCCTCCAGGGCGCCATCAGCGCCCTCTCTGCGCGGTGGCGAAAATTTCGACGCCGCTCACAATATCGCCCTTCTTCTTCCCCAACGGCTTGTGACCGGCAGGCGCTTTTGCTGTTATGGCTGCGACGCTTTTGGCGTCAATCGGTTATACGCATCCGGGGCCCACTGAGCCCGGCTTTATTGTGACCGCCTCTGGCGGTACGGTCGGCCTTGCCGACCCAAGGAGAAAGACATGAAAATAACCCGAAAACTGCTGCCTTTACTGGCGGCGGTGCAGTTGGCTATGGCCGGCGCAGGCACGGCCCAGGCGGCTTATCTCTCCGTCGGCTACTTCAACGGCGGCGGCGACGTCACCGCCGGCCCCGGTGGCGACATCGACAAGCTGGACGTCACGCAAATCACCCACCTCAACTATTCGTTCGGCCTGATCTACAACGGCGAGAAAGACGAAGCCAATGCAGCGCTGAAAGACCCCGCTCGCCGCCACCAGATCTACCTGTCGCCGAAGGTGATGGCCGATCTGCAACGGCTACCGACGCTGCGCAAGCAGAACCCCGAGCTGAAAGTGCTGCTGTCGGTCGGCGGCTGGGGCGCACGGGGTTTCTCCGCCGCCGCCGCGACTGCGGAAAACCGGGCGATATTCATCCGTTCCGCGCTGCAGGTGATCGCCCAGTATCAGCTGGATGGTATCGATCTGGACTGGGAATATCCGGTGAACGGCGCCTGGGGGCTGGTGGAAAGCCAACCGGCAGACCGCGACAACTTCACCCTGCTGTTGAAAGAGCTTCATCAGGCGCTGGGTAAAGGCAAGCTGTTAACCATCGCCGTCGGGGCCAACGTCAAAAGCCCACAGGAATGGGTTGATGTGAAAAGCATTGCCCCTTACCTCGACTACATCAATCTGATGACCTACGACATGGCTTACGGCACGCAGTACTTCAATGCCAACCTGTACGATTCAAAGCGTTGGCCAACCGTGGCGGCCGCCGATCGCTATAGCGCCGATTTCGTGGTCAAGAATTATCTGGCTGCCGGCCTGAAACCGGCGCAGATGAACCTGGGCATCGGTTTCTACGGCCGGGTTCCGAAACGGGCGACCGAGGCGGGTATCGACTGGGACAAGCCGGACGCCGCCAAACATCCGGTGACGGAACCTTACTTCAGCGCGCGAGAAACCGCCCTGTTCAACGCGCTGGGGCTGGATCTCAGCAAAGACACTTACTTTAAATACCACGATATCGTCAGTAAATTGCTCAACGATCCGCAGCATCGTTTTCGCGAGCACTGGGATGACGACGCCAAAGTGCCTTACCTGACGCTACAATCCGCCGAAGGCAAGCCGCTGTTCGCAATCTCCTACGAGAATCCGCGTTCGGTGGCCATCAAGGCCGAATACATCAAAAGTCAGGGATTGGGCGGTGCGATGTTCTGGGAATACGGCGCGGATGACGACAACCGGCTGGCGCAGCAGCTGGCGGAATCGCTGGGGATTAAGGGCGAAAAACGGTGAATCGACGGGGCGATGGCGACATCGCCCCGCTTTCATTAGGGAAGCCTTACTGCGGTTTGAGTTTGGCCAACGGCTCGGCAACGAACTGCTGTTTCAGCTCTTGCTTGCTCTTCATCACGATCTGCCCGTCGGTGCCGATGCTCATGTGCTGCGGATCGACGTTGTTCATCGACTGCCACAGCATCACCGCCTGCAGGCTGTTTTCTTTTTGCTCCGGCGTCAGCGCCACGCCGTCCGGCCATTTGCCTAGCTCAACCGCCTGTACCAGGCGCTGGTATATCTCGGGCGTCATCGCCGCAATCAGATCTTTCACGTCCATCAGAGCCCTTCTCGCTTACGGATGAATAATTAGCTGAATCGATTTTGTTGGTTAAATTACCACTTAACCGGCCGTTTGATCGCCATTTTCGCCATCGGTAAAGCTCAGTGAAGCGGAATTGACGCAGTAGCGATCGCCGGTCGGCTGCGGGCCATCGGGGAAAACGTGCCCCAGGTGTGCGTCGCAATGGCCGCAGCGGATTTCAACACGATGCATATTATGTGAATTATCATCAAGATAACGGATAGCATCGGCGGAAACCGGCTCATAAAAGCTCGGCCAGCCGCAGCCGGAATCGTATTTGGTTTCGGAATAGAACAGCGGCTGGTTACAGCACAGGCAATGGTACACGCCCTCGCGCTTGTTGTGCAGCAATTTGCCGCTGAACGGCGCTTCGGTGCCGCGCTGTTGCGTCACATAACGTTGGATTTCATTCAGTTCCGTGACCGGATGACCGGGGGTTGTCTCTTTAGCCATTTGTGCTTATCTCTGAATGTGGATAATGTCAACGAAAACAATGATTAATAATAACAAAAAATTAACACCGCTGCAGGGGTTTTTGGCCTAAACTGTAGCCCATAAAGGCCACGTCACGATGATATGTGATAGCGATCACACATCTTGCGTATGCTGACTTTATACTTGGCGGCTTGTCCCCATATAACGGATGAGGCCGAGCGCAAATGGACTGTGCAATAAGCGTGCAAAACCACCCTTCCGGTTTGACTTGCCGCAAGAATTGACACGATTCCGCTTGACGCTGGGTAAGGTTTTTGTAATTTTACAACCAACCTTTTATTCACTAACAAATAGCTGGTGGAATATATGACTATCAAAGTAGGTATCAACGGTTTTGGCCGTATCGGTCGCATTGTTTTCCGTGCTGCTCAAGAGCGTTCTGACATCGAGATCGTTGCAATCAACGACCTGTTGGACGCAGAGTACATGGCTTACATGCTGAAGTATGACTCTACTCACGGCCGTTTCAACGGTACGGTAGAAGTTAAAGACGGCCACCTGGTTGTTAACGGCAAAACCATCCGTGTTACCGCAGAGAAAGACCCGGCTAACCTGAAGTGGAACGAAGTGGGTGTTGACGTGGTTGCTGAAGCGACCGGTATCTTCCTGACCGACGAAACCGCACGTAAGCACATCACCGCCGGCGCCAAAAAAGTGGTTCTGACTGGCCCATCCAAAGATGCGACCCCAATGTTCGTGCGCGGCGCCAACTTTGATAAATATGCCGGCCAGGACATCGTGTCCAACGCCTCTTGCACCACCAACTGCCTGGCGCCACTGGCTAAAGTCATCAACGACAACTTCGGTATCGTTGAAGGCCTGATGACCACCGTTCACGCGACCACCGCAACTCAGAAAACCGTTGATGGCCCGTCCCACAAAGACTGGCGCGGCGGCCGCGGCGCATCCCAGAACATCATCCCTTCTTCTACCGGCGCAGCGAAAGCGGTTGGCGTTGTTCTGCCAGAGCTGAAAGGCAAACTGACCGGTATGGCGTTCCGCGTACCGACGCCAAACGTATCCGTTGTTGACCTGACCGTGCGTCTGGAAAAAGCGGCTACCTACGAAGAAATCAAGAAAGCCATCAAAGACGCCGCTGAAGGTTCTATGAAAGGCGTTCTGGGCTACGTTGAAGACGATGTGGTTTCCACCGATTTCAACGGCGAAGTGCTGACTTCCGTGTTCGATGCCAAAGCCGGTATCGCACTGAACGACAACTTCGTGAAACTGGTTTCCTGGTACGACAACGAAACCGGTTATTCCAACAAGGTTCTGGATCTGATCGCTCACATCTCCAAGTAATGGCATGATGTTAAGCTGATAATGAGGGCGACATTTTTGTCGCCCTTTTTTTACCCGTCATCTTTCGAGTCACCGCGTTGTTGGCTGCACACACTCATCCCAGTCACTTACTTAAGTAAGCTTCTGGGAGTTCCTGCGCTTGCCGCCTAGCTGTGACCCGAAAGCTATAGGGTTCATGTGTATCTCCGGCAAACAATAGGTCATGAAATGAACGAGAAAATTTTCACCCTGCCCGTTTCCGAACAGATTTCGCCATACATCAGCCAGCGGCAACTCGATGAGCTGGGCGTGGTTGTGGTGTCGCATCCGAAAGTGCGCGCGGCCGTCGCGCTGCAAGGCGCCCATTTGCTGGCCTGGCAGCCCAGCGGTGAGCAGCCGGTGATTTGGCTCAGCAACAATACCCCCTTCGCCAAAGGCAAGGCCATCCGCGGCGGCGTGCCGATCTGCTGGCCGTGGTTCGGCCCGGTGGCGCAACCCTCCCACGGTTTTGCCCGCAACCAGCCCTGGAGCCTGACGGCGCACGATGAAGATGACAACGGCGTCATCCTGACCTTTACGCTGAAGGACAATGAGCAGACCCGCAAACTGTGGCCGCACGCCTTCACGCTGATTGCCCGCTTCAAGCTGGGTGCGGAGTGCGAAATCGAACTGGAATCGCACGGCGATTATCAGGCCACGGCGGCGCTGCACAGTTACTTCCAGGTCGGCGACATCGATCGGGTCAGCGTGGCGGGTCTGGGCGAGCCTTATATCGACAAGGTGGCGGGCGGCGCAGAGGCGCTTCAGGAAGGCGAAGTGACCTTCGTCGGCCAAACCGACCGCGTCTATACCCGCCCGGAGGCCTTCAGCCAGATCCGCGATCCGGCGCTCGCGCGCACCATAGAGGTTCACCACCATCATATGAGCGACGTCATCGCCTGGAACCCCGGCGTGGAGCTCTCCTGCAGCATGGGGGATATGCCGAACGACGGTTACAAGACCATGGTCTGCATCGAGACCGGGCGCGTCAGCAAACCGCTGGTCGCCGCCGGCGAGCAGCCCGCCCGTTTGGGCGTGACCTTCCGCAGCCGTAAGAAGGCTTGAGGCGCCGCGCGCGACAGCGCACTGCAGATGTGCAAAAGGGGCGCCTGCGCCCCTTTTTGATGCACGCCACGCACGATAATCGTGCAATGCGTGATTAGAAGGTGTAGCTCACACCCGTCATCAACAAACCGGTGTAGGATTTATCCACCATCGGGCTGTCTTTCACTTCATCCGACAACTTCACATAGCGGCCGAGGAAGAAGGCGTTCCAGCTTTTGTTGATCTGGTAATTGGCGCTCAGTTCGAGATACGGCGCCCAGCTATCGCCTGGGGTGTAGCTGTCCAGGCCGCTGCGGCGCGATTCATTGGCGCTAACTCCGTAGTAATATTTGTTCTGGTTTTTGCTGTTCCACATCACGCCTACGCCCGGGACCAGCGTCAGCGCGTCCAGATCAAACTTGTACAGATAAGCCACGTCGCCCACCAGCCCGTTGCTGTAGTTCAACGTGTCGCCGGTGAAGGTGGTGCGGAGGGTGCCCCACTCCGCGTGGTGCGAATAAGCCAGGCCGGCCATCAGCGTGCCGCGGCGTTTGTCGAGACGCTTCATGCGATCGTCATCGCTGTCGCCAGGGCGGTAGCCCCATGGCGTGTAGTAACCCATGATGCTCAGCTGGTTTTCTTGATCTTTCCACAGGTAGTAACCGGCGGTCAGAGTACGGAAGTAGAAGTCGTCACCTTCATAGTCGATGACGGGCACCGGATATACGCGATCCTGATAACCGCGATACGCGTCCGGGCTAACCAGCGCGCCGGCGCCGAGTGACCAGGTTCCCGCCTGAGCACTTTGCGCACAAACCATTGCGGAAGCGATAATTGCTAGCGTTTTGAGTTTTGAAATCTTCACTGGTTCTTTTTCCATAAATTACAGGGTTAATAGCCGCAATAGTTTATGTGAAAATTTAGTTGCGCGCCTAATCTTTACAATAGAAAACGACCAAGATCGAATAACTTATAGCGGAATTATGAATTAATCATGGCGGAACGATGACGTTTCATCCTGCAGGCCGCGCCAGACAAGGCATTTGGCTTCCACTGTAATAACTGAGTCATTGATATGACTTAAAAAAAGCTTTTTCTGCGGCAGGAAATTTTCCGGCAAGCAAACTAAGCTTAAATCAGAAGGTGAATTTATCCTGAGCCCAGTGGCAAACAGCGCAACTCGCGATAATAAGCGCACCAAGTTGGCATACGGGTTGCTGTACTCAGGCGTATTCTCATCTTCCGGGGGCCAGAACACTATCACACGCTCTCTTTAACCTGTGCTAATAACGAAAGGACGGGCATCATGAACATATTTGACCACTATCGCCAGCGCTACGAAGCTGCCAAGGACGAAGAGTTCACACTGCAGGAATTTCTTACCATTTGCCGGCAAGATCGCAGTGCCTATGCCAACGCGGCCGAACGTCTGCTGATGGCTATCGGTGAACCTGTGATGGTCGACACTGCGCTAGAATCACGCCTGTCGCGCCTGTTCTCCAACCGCGTGATCGCACGCTATCCGGCCTTTGAAGAATTCTACGGCATGGAAGAGGCCATCGAACAGATCGTCTCTTACCTGAAACACGCCGCGCAGGGCCTGGAAGAGAAGAAACAGATCCTTTACCTGCTCGGCCCGGTGGGCGGCGGTAAATCCTCGCTGGCGGAGCGTCTTAAGGCGTTGATGCAGCGCGTGCCCATCTACACCCTCAGCGCCAACGGCGAACGCAGCCCGGTCAACGATCATCCGCTGTGCCTGTTCAACCCGCAGGAAGATGCCTCGATCCTGGAAAAAGAGTTCAACATCCCGAGTCGCTATCTCGGCACCATCATGTCGCCGTGGGCGGCGAAGCGCCTGCATGAGTTCGGCGGCGACATCACCAAGTTTAAAGTCGTCAAAGTGCGCCCTTCCATCCTGGAGCAGATCGCCATCGCCAAAACCGAACCGGGCGATGAGAACAACCAGGACATCTCGGCGCTGGTCGGTAAAGTGGACATCCGTAAGCTGGAGAATCATGCGCAGAACGATCCGGACGCCTACGGCTACTCCGGCGCCCTGTGCCGCGCCAACCAGGGGATAATGGAATTCGTCGAGATGTTCAAAGCGCCGATCAAGGTGCTGCACCCGCTGCTGACGGCGACCCAGGAAGGCAACTACAACGGCACCGAGGGCATCTCCGCCCTGCCGTTCAACGGCATCATTCTGGCGCACTCCAACGAATCCGAGTGGGTGACCTTCCGTAACAACAAGAACAACGAAGCGTTCCTCGACCGCGTGTACATCGTCAAGGTGCCTTACTGCCTGCGCGTGTCGGAAGAGATCAAGATTTACGACAAGCTGCTGGATCACAGCGAGCTGACCCACGCGCCCTGCGCGCCGGGCACCCTCGAAACGCTCGCGCGCTTTAGCGTGCTGTCGCGGCTGAAAGAGCCGGAAAACTCGAGCATTTACTCGAAAATGCGCGTGTATGACGGTGAAAGCCTCAAGGATACCGATCCGAAAGCCAAGTCCTATCAGGAGTACCGCGACTACGCCGGGGTTGACGAAGGCATGAACGGCCTCTCCACCCGTTTCGCCTTTAAAATCCTCTCGCGGGTATTCAACTTCGATCACGCCGAGGTGGCGGCCAACCCGGTACACCTGTTCTATGTGCTGGAGCAGCAGATCGAACGCGAACAGTTCCCGCAGGATTTGGCCGAGAAATACCTGGAGCACCTGAAAGGCTATCTGATCCCGAAATACGCCGAATTTATCGGCAAAGAGATCCAGACCGCCTATCTGGAATCCTACTCGGAATACGGGCAGAACATTTTTGACCGCTACGTGACCTACGCGGACTTCTGGATCCAGGATCAGGAGTATCGCGATCCCGACACCGGTCAGCTGTTCGACCGCGAGTCGTTGAACGCCGAACTGGAGAAAATCGAGAAACCGGCCGGCATCAGCAACCCGAAAGATTTCCGTAACGAAATCGTGAACTTCGTGCTGCGCGCCCGCGCCAACAACAACGGCCGTAATCCGAACTGGACCAGCTACGAGAAGCTGCGCACCGTGATCGAGAAGAAAATGTTCTCCAATACCGAAGAGCTGTTGCCGGTCATTTCGTTTAACGCCAAAACATCGACGGACGAGCAGAAGAAACACGACGACTTCGTCGACCGCATGATGGAGAAAGGCTATACCCGCAAGCAGGTGCGCCTGCTGTGTGAATGGTATCTGCGGGTCAGAAAATCCTCATAACGCCTCAGGTAAGCGGCATTATCAGGGCCATGTCCACAGTCATGGACGTTGCAGCGCAGCCCAGGGAGGGGCTGGCATATTGCGCTGTCGCGGCCGGGACATGAAGAGTTGGCAACGTCGTTTGGGGGAAGTATGGCCTATTTCATTGACCGGCGGCTGAACGGCAAAAACAAGAGCATGGTGAACCGCCAGCGCTTCTTGCGCCGTTACAAGTCGCAAATCAAACAGTCGATTGCCGAAGCCATCAACAAGCGTTCGGTCACCGACGTAGACAGCGGGGAGTCGGTCTCCATCCCCACTGACGATATCAACGAACCGATGTTTCATCAGGGGCGCGGCGGCACTCGCCATCGCGTTCACCCGGGCAATGACCACTTCGTGCAGAACGATCGCGTTGAGCGGCCTCAGGGCGGCGCAGGCGGTGGCGGTGGCCAGGGCAACGCCAGCCAGGACGGTGAAGGCCAGGATGAATTCGTCTTCCAGATCTCCAAAGACGAGTACCTCGATCTGCTGTTCGAGGATCTCGCCCTGCCCAACCTGAAAAAGAATCAGTACAAGCAGCTGACCGAGTTCAAAACCCATCGCGCCGGCTATACCGCCAACGGCGTGCCGGCCAACATCAGCGTCGTGCGTTCGCTGCAGAACTCGTTGGCGCGACGTACCGCCATGACCGCCGGTAAAAGACGCGCGTTGCACGAGCTGGAAGACGCGCTGACCCAGCTGGAAAACACCGAACCGGTGCAATTGCTGGAAGAGGAGCGGCTGCGCAAGGAAATTGCCGAACTGCGCAAGAAAATCGAAAGCGTACCGTTTATCGATACCTTCGACCTGCGCTACAAAAACTATGAGCGCCGGCCGGAGCCTTCCAGCCAGGCGGTGATGTTCTGCCTGATGGACGTGTCCGGTTCGATGGATCAGGCGACCAAAGACATGGCCAAGCGCTTTTACATTCTGCTTTATCTGTTCCTGAGCCGAACCTACAAGAACGTCGAGGTGGTCTATATTCGCCATCACACCCAGGCGAAAGAGGTGGACGAACAGGAGTTCTTCTATTCGCAGGAAACCGGCGGCACCATCGTCTCCAGCGCGCTGAAGTTGATGAACGACGTGGTCGAAGAGCGTTATGACCCGGCGCAATGGAATATCTACGCCGCGCAAGCGTCGGACGGCGACAACTGGGCTGACGACTCACCGCTGTGCCATGAGCTGTTGGCGAAGAAGATCCTGCCGATGGTGCGTTATTACAGCTACATAGAAATCACTCGCCGCGCTCACCAAACGCTGTGGCGCGAATATGAGGATCTGCAGGCAAGATTCGATAACTTCGCCATGCAGCATATCCGCGAACCGGACGATATCTATCCGGTATTCCGCGAACTGTTTCGCAAACAGACCGTGTGAATAACGTCGCGTGAATGTCACCACAGCCGGAAAACGCCGTTTTCCGGCTGTTTCTTTTTCGCATTATATATTTACATCACCTATGTTTGATTTTTAGGCAATGGAATATCAATAATAAGTCAGATTCCCCAGAACGGCCGTCTCTATTATTTGTTCTTCTGAGGTTATTCCTAAACATTCGCCTCTGTGCCCACACAGCTTGATAGGAATATTCCCATTCAGTTATCGTTACCCCGTCGCTTAAGTCTCTTCCTAAGCGAAATTTGCCTCATTTTATTTTTCTATGGCTTCTCAGCCCGCTGCGGCGGGCATTTACCTGTCAGCAGGTTAGACATCATGATCGATTACACCCTCTATGGCCTCAACAAGCACGATGTTGATGAATACCATAAGCAAATATGCTGCCTGCTTGGCAAAAACGTGCTGCTGGTGCTGACCGCCAACAAGCCGATAACCAAACAGAACCTGCTCGCCAGCCTTATCCAGGAGATAGAAAAACAGCCCGATGATTATTTTCAGCGGTTGCATCGTGCAGCCATAGAAATGATCGGCGTTAACGGACGCTAAGGCGATATACGTAAGGCAGGCATCTACGCCATTATTGCCGCCGCCGTCGTGTCGATGATGCTGTTGATTATTAATATCGATAGCGATATCAGCGAAGGGATAGCCTGCCGCAGAATGTCATCTTTTAGTCCGAAAACCCTTTCTGCCCTTGCTGTATTTCGCGCCGGCCGCCTCATCAATCAAACCCGCCACCTCATCGGCATGGAAACCAGCGAGGTCAACGCATTTCCACCGTATGAATCGCCGAATATCCCCTGCGCGGAGCCGTCCCAGAATCAGCGTACCAGCACGATAATGGGTTGCGTGCTCATTGCCGACTCCTTCATCTCATAGACTGCGCCGTAGACAGATGAATGGCTCCCCCTAAGGGAGGCGCGTGGCTGCCTTCGACGCCACGCAGTCCCCATTTTCTATAGTCAGCCTCAGGCGTTCAGCAATGGCGACGACGAGTTAGCGTTCCCGGTTTTCCGGCGTCGCCACGGCCTTATCGAAGCGGCTTACGCCGCAAGGGTGGAGAAAAAAACGATTAAAACTAGGATTTTTACCCATGTCGATCTAAAATTTCGCGCAAAAACAAAGAGAAGTAAATTTAGCCCAACGGGAAAAGGAATGAAGTTGTGAAGGAAATGATCTCCATCGTTTTTATGGCATGCCTGCTGGCGCTGCTGTTTTCGTGGCTGTTCGTCTACGGTCTTAACATTCATTAAACCCGCAACGTCCACAATCCCCTCCCTGGCCGGCTGGCGGCGCATCGTGACAGATGTGCTAAAACCGGCACCTGAAGGGTTCATGTACCGCCAAACCCACGCCAACTCACCTTAGCCGTCCGTCCGCCAATACATCATTAATTTTTATGAGTCATAACCCCCATCGCGTTCCCCCCTTCACCGGCTCTTTTACTGCTTAGGGGAGTCACCTCCAGAAAAAGGGTTTGCCTGACGCGAAATGTTACCGGTAACTATGCTGTTGATTTCTTTTGGTTATAAACGTAAAGCAGTTAATACCCCTACGTTCTTTATAGAAATAAATTATGCATTCTTATGGATAAAGGTTTGAATAAACGGCCTTTGGTCATTGATTATCACCCGCCAAGCTCCTAGAATTCGCGCGTAAAAATACAACTGGGATCGGGTTTCATGTCGTCGCTGTGGGTTGCAACGCAATACTGTTATTTTATCGGCCTGTTAGTTTCTATGATTTTCACCTACCTGGTTAGCCGGGACACCGTCAAAATTCGCTGTATCAGCGCACTGACCATCGGGTTAACCTGGCCGTTAAGCCTGCCGGTGGTGTTGCTGTTTTCGCTGTTCTGACGCCCCCAATACCTCGCGTGGGTTTTTAAACAGGCATGCTAATGAAAAGAGGCCGACCACCGGCGCAGTGGATTTTTGGCGCGGAATAAAAAAACGCCAGCGCAAGGCTGGCATGAAAACTGGAAGCAATGTGAGCAATGTCGTGCCGGATCGGGGGGCACAGAAGGAGACAACCCTTTTCCCCTCACCGGCGATTCAAATGATAATACGTCTCATTATTGAATGTAAAGTCATTTCCCTGCGTAACTCTTCCCCCCTGGAAAAATATCAGCCGCGCGGCGCACGCCAGCGTTGATACAGCCGCCCTGCGCCCCACACCAGCAGCCAGAGAAAAATATTCAACCCCAACCATAACATCAGCAAGTAGAAGAACGTCTGATAACCGGGTATGCCCCGATCGGCTGAAAACGGGTTAAAGTGGAAAAATTTAACGATCGCAAACGGGTTAAGATTGAAACGGTCAAACACGGCCGCCGTCAACAACGGCGGCAACAACGTATAAAACGCCAGGCTGAACAGCAGCAGGATTTTTGTGCCCGAGGTGTTTTTATAATCTTTCATATCAATGTATTACGTCTTCCATTGTGGTGCGAACACCGCCAGGCGTTCACACGCCAATCGACCCCGCAAGCGCAAAAGAGTTCCAGGCAAACGCGGAAATAAAGCCGATCCGGCGTTTAATTGTCATTTAGCGCTCGGGTGATATATACCCTGTGGATTTTAAATTACGATGTCGCCGCGCCGCCTTCAACCGCAGCGTTCGCATGGCATCATCAGGAGGCATTAATGAAACCGGACGCACTCTCTCTGCCGCCGAACCCGAAAAAGCTCAAGGTCATCTACGGCTGGTATATTTACGTGATCTATAGCCTGCTGGTTTTCAACATTTACATGGCGGTCTACAACGTCTGCGTTCGGCATCCGATCGAGGCCCCGCTGCTGTCGCTGTTTCACAGCCTGTTCCTCGCGCTGATGCTGCAGCAGGTGCTCAAGAAGAACGTCGTTTTCGCCTGGGTCTTGCTCAGCTATTTTATTCTGATGCGCCTGTATTACGCCAATGTGCTGCATGTTGAGTTCACGCTGGTGAGCCGTGGCCTGGTGCTGCTGATTCTGACGCTGCTGCTTACCGGCGCCGTGGCCGTCGGGCAACTGGCCACGCCGCCGCAGCGGCATGACTGGCTGGCGCGGCTGGGCTGGCGGCAATGGGGAGCGCTCACGGCGCTGGCGGCCATCCTGACGCCGCTGATTACCACCGACTATCTGGGATAAACAGGGGGCTATTAGGGGATGTGCGGTTCGGAAATGTCTACGATACGGCAGATTTTAGTGTAGTTACCCGCCTTCTCACAGATCTTGTCCGTGACGAACATGCCAAGGTAGCCCAGCAGCAGCAAGTAGCCGACCATGCACAGAATAAAGATAAGCGTTCTCACCGATAGCGACCAACCTGACAAGAGTATCCCGAATATCATAACCTGAACGCGGCGCTTTAAAAGGATTTCATGCGCACACAGCCCTCATCGGCGCACGTTCTGTAGTAACATTAAGCCACCACGCAACCGCCGGATACGCCGATGCACCATCTGATGTTAGACATTGAAACCCTGGATATAAAACCCAGCGCCGTCATTCTGGTGGTGGCGGCGGTGTTTTTCGATCCCCGAACCGGGGAGCTGGGCGCCGAATTCGAAGCCGCCGTCAGCAGCCAGAAAGACCAGCCGGGCCGTACCATTAGCCTGGATACGGTCGCCTGGTGGGCGAAACAGTCCGATGAGGCCCGCAAACAGGCCTTCAGCGGCACCGAGAGCCTGAAACGCGTGCTGAGCAGCCTCAGCCGCTTTATCCATATGAACAGCACCGACACGGTGAAAGTCTGGGGCAACGGCAAAGAGTTCGACTGCGCGATCCTCGAACACGCCTTCCAGCAATTAGAAATGCCCTGCCCGTGGAAATTCTGGGATACCCAGGACGTGCGCACGGTGATCACGCTGGCGGAACTGCACGGCTTTAACCCGAAAAAAGCCCGCCCGTTCGAAGGTATGCCGCATCGCGCGCTGGATGATGCTCGCCACCAGGCCCGTTATGTGGCCGATACCGTCTCGGCGCTCTATTACCGCCAAGGGGCGCAGCGCTGACCCGCTTTGCCCCTTTTCATTTGCCGCCAGAGTCTCTACTCTAGCCCTCTTTGTCACTTGGACATGCCTTTCCTGTTATGCAAAAGTTTCTGTTTATGCTTCTCAGCCTGGTGCTGCTCGGCCCATTAGGCATCGATCTTTACCTGCCGACCATTCCCGCCATTGCCGTCGGCCTGGGCAGCAGCGAAGCGCTGATCCAATCCACCATTTCACTGTTTATTCTGGTGCTTGGCCTCGGCCAGGTCATCGCCGGGCCGCTGGTGGATAACTATGGCCGCAAGCCGGTGGCGCTGGCCGGCATTATCCTCTACATGATCGGCGCCGCGATGGCGGCGCTGGCCACCAGCCCGACGATTTTCATCGCTTCGCGTCTGCTGCAAGGGGTGGCGGTTTGCTGCACCGCCGTCGTCGCCTTCAGCGGCGTGCGCGATCGCCTGAATGGCGACGATGCCGCCCGCGCTTTCGGCTTTCTCAACGGCACGCTGAACATCATCCCTGCGCTGGCGCCGCTGCTCGGCGGCCTGCTCGCCGAAGCCTTCGGCTGGCGCGCCCCCTTCTGGTTCCTGGTCGGCTACGCGCTGCTGGTGTTGGTGCTGATCGCGCTGCGCCTGCCGGAAACTCGCCCTGCCGACACCGTGCCGGTCAAAGGGTTGCCGGTGCGCCAATACGCGCGCATCCTCAGCGATCGCCGTTTCCTCTCCTTTGCGGTGGTGAACTCCGGGGCGATGGGCATGGCGCTGACCTACGTTTCTCTGGCGCCGAACGTGCTGATGGGCACCGCCGGCCTGACCCCGCTGCAATTCTCGCTGGTGTTCGGCGCCAACGGTTTCTGGATCATGCTGGTCAGCTTCTTCGCCAACCGCATCATCCACAAGGTCGGCCGCCCGGTTTGTCTGGCGACCGGCGGCATGTTGATGGGGCTGGGCTGCCTGGGCCTGCTGCTGGGCGTCATGCTACTGCCCGCGACGGCGCAAGCGCACTGGCTGGCGTATATGTTGCCGGTCGCCAGCGCCTGCGCCGGGTTGGCATTCGTGATGGGCCCGGCCACCAGCTACGCGCTGGAGCCGTATTCCAATGAGGCCGGCGTCGCGTCCGCGCTGGTCGGTTTCGTGCAGATGGCGGGCGGTGCCGCGCTGGGTCTGGTGGCGATGGCGTTGCCGCTGCAACCGAAGCTGTCGCTGGCGCTGGTGATGCTGGCGGGCTGCCTGCTGGCGCTGCACGCGCGGCGGCTCAGCAAGCAGATTAAAGGGCAGATCAGAAAAGTCGCCTGAGCCGCGGCTCAGGCTTCAATGGCGACCGGCACCCGTGCCGCTAACGCCGACAGCAGCTCATAGCCCAACGTTCCTGCCGCCGTGGCCACCTCGTCCACCGGCAGGCGTTTCCCCCACAGCTCCACTTCGGCGCCCAGCTCGACTTGCGGACAGGGCGTCAGATCCACCGCCAACATATCCATCGATACCGTTCCCAGGGTACGTGTCAGCACGCCGTCAACCCATACCGGCGTGCCGGTCGGCGCATGACGCGGATAGCCGTCGGCGTAACCGCAGGCCACCACGCCAATACGCTGCGCGCCGGCGGCGCTGTAACGGCCGCCGTAACCCACGCGATCGCCAGACTTCAGCTGCTGAATGCCGATGATCTCGCTGCTCAGCGTCATCGCCGGCTGCAACCCCGTCGCCGCAACGTCATTCCAGCACCCGCTCGGCGAAGCGCCATACAGAATGATCCCAGGGCGTACCCAACTGCCGTGGGTAGAAGAATGCCACAGCGTGGCGGCCGAGTTGGCCAGGCAGCGCGGCAGCGGGATATCGGCAGCGGCCGCCTCGATGGTAGCCATCTGCTGGGTCACGCCTTCCGGGCCGTCGGCGGTAGCGAAATGGCTCATCAGCGTAAGCTCGCCGATGTTGGCAACCACCTGCGCCCTGCGCCACACCTCGTGCAGCCGCTCGGGTGCGAACCCCAGCCGATTCATGCCGCTGTTCACTTTCAGATAGACATTGAGCGGTGCGCTCAGCGTGGCATCGGCGATCGCCGCCAGCTGCCAGTCGCTGTGCACCGCCGTCGTCAGGCGATAACGATCGAGCAACGCCAAATCCTGCGGCTGGAAGAAACCTTCCAGCAGAAGAATCGGCCCTTGCCAACCCGACTCACGCAGCAGCACCGCTTCGGCCAGATCCAGCATGGCGAAGCCGTCGGTTTGCGCCATGCTACGCCAAACGTGTTTGATGCCGTGGCCATAGGCGTTGGCCTTGACCACCGCCCAGACTTTGGCGCCGGGGGCGAAACGGCGCACCACCTGCAGGTTATTTTCAATTGCGCCAAGATGCATCGTGGCGGTTATCGGACGGGGCATCGCTTCTCCTTGGGGCAGCGTACAGCGGCCACGCGCGCCTGCGCGTGGCCGGGAAAGTCTATGACAGCGTCGACGATTAACGCGCGGGATGCACGTCGTTCAGCGGAACCGCGTGTTGCTGGCGAAACCCGGCGCTGTAACGCGCCACCGCCAGATCATCGGAAGGGATCGCCGGCGTAATGCCGGACATCAGATCGGACAACAACTGCCCGGAACCGCAGGCCATCGTCCAGCCCAACGTGCCATGCCCGGTATTGAGATACAGGTTCTTCAGCGAAGTGCGGCCGACAATGGGCGTACCGTCCGGCGTCATCGGCCGCAGGCCGGTCCAGAACGTCGCGTCTTCCACTCTGCCGCCGTTCGGGTAGAGATCGCGCACCACCATCTCCAGCGTTTCGCGCCGTTTTTGCTCCAACTGCGTATTGAAACCGACGATCTCCGCCATGCCGCCGACGCGGATGCGCTGATCGAAACGGGTGATGGCGATTTTGTACGTCTCGTCCAACACCGTGGAGAACGGCGCCGCCGCTTCATCGGTGATCGGAATGGTCAGCGAATAGCCCTTCAGCGGATAAACCGGGATAGAAACCAGGCCGCGCAGCAGCGCCGTGGAATACGAACCGAACGCCACCACGTAGCTGTCGGCTTTAAACACGTCCTCGCCGCACTGCACGCCGGCGATCTTGTCGCCCTCAACCAGCAGGCGGTCAACGCTGCGGTTGAACAGGAAGGTTACGCCCGCCTGCTGCGCCATTTTCGCCAGCTGCTGCGTAAACAACTGGCAATCGCCGGTTTCGTCGTTCGGCAGTTGCAGGCCGCCGGTCAGCTTGTGCGCCACCTGCGCCAGCGCCGGCTCGACGCTGCCGAGTTGGCCGGCTTCCAGCAATCTGTAAGGCACACCGGCATCTTCCAATACCGCAATGTCTTTCGCTGCGTTTTCGAACTGTTGTTGGGTGCGGAACAGCTGCAGCGTGCCGCCCTGGCGACCTTCGTACTGGATGCCAGTCTCCTGACGCAGCGCCTTGATACAATCGCGGCTGTATTCCGCCAGGCGCACCATGCGGCCTTTGTTAGTCATGTAGTGTTCGGTGTTGCAGTTTTTCAGCATCTGCCACATCCAGCTCAGCTGGAAGCTGCTGCCGTCGAGGCGGATCGCCAACGGCGCATGGCGCTGGAACATCCACTTGATGGCCTTCAGCGGCACGCCCGGAGCCGCCCAGGGAGCAGCATAGCCCGGTGAAATCTGCCCGGCGTTCGCCGCGCTGGTTTCCAGTGCCGGGCCAGGCTGACGATCGATCACCGTCACCTCATGCCCTGCCTTCGCCAAATACCAGGCACTGGCTACGCCCACCACTCCACTACCTAAAATTACCACTCGCATCGCTGACTCCAGCCCAAGGCATCACAAAGCATAATCTTCTGCTCACAGGAAATTAACTCAGTGAAAAAATCCGTCCAACAACTTCGTCATCAAACGTGACAATATTCACAATTAATTTATCGTCGATGAGCCGAGCATTTGCAATAGCCGCTCGTAAATAGCGATAAGATGCGGTTTAGAAGGGATTATAGCGTCAGACCGTCGCTGAATCGATAGCAACGCTATCAATGACAGCAGTCAAAAAAGGCGTAATAAGCAACATAGATTTAACAGAATATAAAAACACCAGCCAACATATAAACAGAATAAAAAGCCGATAAAATAAAAAATACCAACATAACAGACAAAATGAATCCCCTCTCCCCGCAGCAGAAAAAACGCGTAAAATTTCGGCAAAAAATTAACCTTGTTTTCACTACTGGATTAAAACAGCCGAGCCCTTAGCCCCGCCCGTTTAGGTTGAACGCGGCAGCACGATATGAACGTTGAAGCCAGAAGCAGATCCTAAAGTTCACATTGTCGCTTTTCTGGAGAACCCCTTATGTTCATCGCCATCTACCGGTTCTCAGTCAAAACCGGACACGAACACGCCTTTCGCCTGGCCTGGCTTGAGTTGACCCAAGGGATCTATCTGCAGCGCGGCAGCCTCGGCTCGCGCCTGCATCGAGATATGAGCGGGAAGTTTATCGGCTATGCGCAGTGGCCAAGCCGAGCCGCATGGGAAAGCGCCGGTGATATTCAGCTGGATGAGCGCTATCGTCACGCCCGGGAACGAATGCGCGCGACGTTATTGGCGGATGAAACGTTATTTGAAATGGCAGTGACGGACGATTACCTGCAAATCAGGCCGTTTGCCTGAGCACAAGCCCACGCAAGCGGGCTTGTGGTTGCAGGTGAGTGGCATCAATGATGCAGCATCTCGTCCACGACTTCTTTGGTCTGCAGTTGGAATGGGTAATAAGTCGGCCAGTTGTCCATCTCTTTCAGCAACGCTTCCTGCGACGTGTTGCCCATAAAGATATGGAAATGCGCCGATTTACGCGGGCCGATAATATGATCGCTGAACTGCACGAATTTCGGCGCCAGGCTGCCGGCATCCTGGCATTCGAACAGATAACGCACGCCCTTTTTACCGGAAACATACGTCAGGATCTTATGCCCGGCGTACTTATACTGACAGGCGCTGGATTGGTCGCCGCGATGAAACTCCATGACGCCGTTCTCAATGCCGATGGTATCCACATCGGTGGCGTACCCTTTGCGGTAATATGCCTTCACTTCTTCGAAGGTCTTGCTCTTATCCTGCTCCGCCTTCTTCTTGAACACCGGATCGAGATCCCCATTGAGCAGATAAGGATACACGGATTGCCAGACGCCCTCCCAATCCGCCAGATTGCGATCTTTGACGTCCTTATCGTCGAACACGCCCGACTCCGCTTTTTTTTCCACTTCCGTCAGCGGCTTGCCATGTGAATGATGCCCGTGGGCAAACGCCTGCCCGCTGATAAACAACGTGGCCAGCGCCACCGCCAGTTTGCCAAAATGCCTCGCCAAAATGCGCTCCTTGTCCGTCATTGAGAAAATGAAAAGTTACAATATAACATAACAAATTTCAATCCCTGTCGCGCAGCAGGCAGTGTGTTGCGCGCCCTTGCCGCAGGGCTATACTCGGAGAGGGAGCCAAGTGCTGAGGCGCTTTCTGCCGGGACGGGCGCCGGATTGACCGCCGCTCGCTCCCTTGCGTACCGGCATTTTTATTTCACTGATTTGCAATGGTTAATTATGACTTGAACTATGCTTGATACAGGGTCTGCCGTTTGAGCAAGACCCGTGAATAATGAGGGTGCGCTGATGACTACTTCAACACATGAAAAGGTCAAGGATGACAAACGTCTGAGCGATGGACCGGACTGGACGTTCGAACTGCTGCAGGTGTATTTGGAGCAGATTGACCGCGTCGCCAAGCATTACCGGCTCGACACCTATCCCCATCAGATCGAGGTGATCACCTCCGAGCAGATGATGGACGCCTATTCGAGCGTCGGCATGCCGATCAACTATACCCATTGGTCCTTCGGCAAGAAATTCATCGAAACCGAACAGCGCTACAAACAGGGCCAGCAAGGGCTGGCGTATGAAATCGTCATCAACTCCAATCCCTGCATCGCCTACCTGATGGAGGAGAACACCATCACCATGCAGGCGCTGGTGATGGCGCACGCCTGCTATGGCCACAACTCGTTCTTCAAGAATAACTATCTGTTCCGCAGTTGGACCGACGCCAGCTCCATCGTCGATTATCTGCTGTTCGCCCGCCACTACATCAGCCAGTGCGAAGAACGCTACGGCGTCGATGAAGTGGAGCGGCTGCTGGACTCCTGCCACGCGCTGATGAACTACGGGGTCGACAGATACAAACGCCCGCAGAAAATCTCACTGGTGGAAGAGAAAGCACGCCAGAAAAGCCGCGAAGAGTATCTGCAAAGCCAGGTGAACACGCTGTGGAAGACCCTGCCACGCGTCGAACGTGAAGAGTCGCCGGAGCAGGCGCGCCGCTATCCGAGCGAGCCGCAGGAAAACATCCTCTATTTTATCGAGAAAAATGCGCCGCTGCTGGAACCCTGGCAGCGTGAGGTGCTGCGCATCGTGCGCAAAGTCAGCCAGTATTTTTATCCGCAAAAACAGACTCAGGTGATGAACGAGGGCTGGGCCACTTTCTGGCACTACACCATCCTCAACCATTTGTACGACGAGGGCCGTGTGACCGAGCGGTTTATGCTGGAGTTTTTGCACAGCCACACCAACGTGGTGTATCAGCCGCCGTACAACAGCCCGTACTATAACGGCATCAACCCTTATGCGCTGGGCTTCGCCATGTTCCAGGACATCAAGCGAATCTGCCAGTCGCCAACCGAAGAAGACCGCTACTGGTTCCCGGACATCGCCGGCAAAGACTGGCTGGACACCTTGCACTTCGCCATGCGCGACTTCAAGGACGAGAGCTTTATCAGCCAGTTCCTGTCGCCCAAAGTGATGCGCGATTTCCGGTTGTTCACCGTGCTGGACGACGATCGCAACAACTATCTGGAAATTGCCGCGATCCACAACGAGGCCGGTTACCGGGCGATCCGCCAGGAGCTGTCGGCGCAATACAACCTGAGCAATCACGAGCCGAACATTCAGATCTGGAACGTGGATCTGCGCGGCGACCGCTCGCTGACGCTGCGCTACATCCCACAGGAACGCGCACCGCTGGATAAGAGCCGCCGCGACGTGTTGAAGCACCTGCATCGCCTGTGGGGCTTCGACGTGATCCTCGAACAGCAAAACGAAGACGGCAGCGTGGAGTTGCTCGATCGCTGCCCGCCGCGGCCGACGCCGCTGTAACCGCCACAACGACGAAGGGCGCCGCATGGCGCCCTTCGTTATTTCATCGACACGCGATTAGCGACGCGCTTCGGTCAGATCGCTCGGCATGGTGCCCTGCATGCTCTGCCAAATC
The DNA here is from genome assembly GCF_029962605.1 of Serratia sarumanii. Lineage (NCBI taxonomy): Bacteria > Pseudomonadati > Pseudomonadota > Gammaproteobacteria > Enterobacterales > Yersiniaceae > Serratia > Serratia sarumanii. The sequence goes on from NZ_CP124750.1 coordinate 2,819,458, forward strand.
GCCCCGCTGTCTTTACCGTAGTTGCGCACGGTATCCATCACCTGGTCGTACAGCTTCTCATGGCACAGCGTGGACAGCTTGCTGTAGAAGGCCAGCGCCAGCTTGCGCGCTTCCGGGTTGGAGAAGTAGTAACGGCCCACGCGGGTATACAGCCCTTTCAGGCCGTTGAAAATCAGGCCGTAGATCGGGTTGCCGGAAGCGAACGCCAAACCGCGGAAGATCTCGTAATCGAGCAGATTGAAAGCGTCCGCCTGATCTTCCACCTCGGCGGCTTTCGCCAGCACTTCCTGCGCCTGCTCAGGATGATTGCGCACCGCGGCGCGAATAAAGATCGACGCGATATTGGTGCGCACGGACAGCAGGTTATCGATCAGCTGCGGGACGCTTTTGTGATCGAGACGGGCTACGGTCTCAAGGATATTGAGGCCGGACGTTTCCCAGAAATTGTTCACTTTGGTCGGTTTGCCATGCTGAATGGTCAACCAGCCATCGCGGGCCAGACGTTGCAACACTTCACGTAACGTGGTGCGCGTGACGCCAATCAACTCCGAAAGCTCACGCTCCGCGGGCAAAATAGAGCCAGGGGGGAAGCGATTATTCCAAATACTCTCAATAATGTACTCTTCCGCGAAACCGGCAGGACTCTGCGCCTTTATGACCATGTGTTTGACGTTCCGTTGCGACGATAAAATCAGTAAAAGTAATCAGCTCATCATACCAGATCGCGCTGACATGACATAGCGTGAGCGAAAAACAATAAACGAAAGTGTGCATAACGTGGCAAAAAACGAGCAAAAACACCGGCCGGCAGAAATTTGCCGCCGTAAAACAAGCTCCGGTTGCGCCCGCCCCCGCCGCATTGTTAGGGTACGTGCTACGACTGATTTAAGGATGCATAAAGGACAATGGAAACAACCTTGCGCAGCGCCCTGCTCAAAAATTTTCTGGGGCAATCTCCCGACTGGTACAAACTGACCATTCTCATTTTTCTGGCGATCAACCCCCTGGTGTTCTTTTTCGCCAGCCCGTTTATCGCGGGCTGGCTGCTGGTGGTCGAGTTCATCTTTACCCTGGCGATGGCGCTGAAATGCTATCCGCTGCTGCCGGGCGGCCTGCTGGCGCTGGAGGCGGTGGCCATCGGCATGACCAGCCCGGCGCAGGTTTCGCAGGAAATCGAACATAACCTGGAAGTGCTGCTGCTGCTGATCTTTATGGTGGCCGGCATCTACTTTATGAAGCAGCTGCTGCTGTTCGTGTTCACCAAGCTGCTGCTCAATATCCGTTCGAAAACGCTGCTGTCGCTGGCGTTCTGCCTGGCCGCCGCCTTACTTTCCGCCTTCCTCGACGCGCTGACGGTCGTGGCGGTAGTGATCAGCGTGGCCACCGGCTTTTATTCCATCTATCACAACGTGACCTCGAATCGCCCCGATGGCGACATCGGCGATGACAGCGATTTCGCCGGTGAAGAGCGTAAACAGACGCTGGAGCAATTCCGCGCCTTTCTGCGCAGCCTGCTGATGCACGCCGGCGTCGGCACCGCGCTCGGCGGGGTCATGACCATGGTGGGCGAGCCGCAGAACCTAATCATCGCCAAAAACGCGGGCTGGGGCTTTATCGATTTCTTCCTGCGTATGGCGCCGGTCACGCTGCCGGTGTTGGTGTGCGGCCTGCTGGTTTGTTGGCTGGTAGAACGTTTTCGCCTGTTTGGCTATGGCGCGCAGTTGCCGGAGGCGGTGCGCGACGTGCTGAAAGAGTATGACCGCAAGGCCACCGCGGGCCGCAGCAAGCAAGAACGGCTCAAACTGGTGATGCAGGCGCTGATCGGCGTTTGGCTGGTGCTGGCGCTGGCCTTCCACCTGGCGGAAGTGGGGCTGATCGGCCTGTCGGTGATCGTGCTCGCCACCTCCCTGTGCGGCGTGAACGATGAGCACGCCATCGGCAAAGCGTTCCAGGAAGCGCTGCCGTTCACCGCTCTGCTGACGGTGTTTTTCACCGTGGTCGCGGTGATCATCGAACAGCACCTGTTCAGCCCGGTGATCCAGTTCGTGCTGCGCGCCGAGCCCGCCTCTCAGCTTTCGCTGTTCTATCTGTTCAACGGCCTGCTGTCGTCGGTTTCCGACAACGTGTTCGTCGGCACGGTTTACATCAACGAGGCGCGCACCGCGCTGGAAACCGGCGCTATCGGGCTGAAGCAGTTCGAGCTGCTGGCGGTCGCCATCAATACCGGCACCAACCTGCCATCGGTTGCCACCCCTAACGGGCAGGCGGCGTTTCTGTTCCTGCTGACGTCGGCATTGGCGCCGCTGGTGCGTCTGTCGTATGGCCGCATGGTGTGGATGGCCCTGCCTTATACGGTGGTGCTGACGGTGGTTGGCTTGCTGTGCGTCCAGTTCACGCTGGAACCGGCGACCGAGCTGTTGACGCAGTGGCATTGGCTGACGCTGCCGCCCATCGACGCCGTCGGCCACTGAGACGGTGCCGGCAGGGTGAACCGACTATTTTTACGCTGAATCCAGCCCAGGAGGCTGGCAGCGAGGAGGAATTGGTTTACACTGCCGGTTCAATTGCTTACTGCATGGAAGAATCTAGATATGTTGCAATTCTTTAACCGCTGTTCACAAGGACGCGGCGCCTGGCTGCTAATGGCCCTGACAGCGTTGGTGTTGGAACTGGTCGCGCTCTATTTTCAGCACGTTATGCTGCTGCAGCCGTGCGTGATGTGCATTTATGAGCGTTGTGCGCTGTTCGGCATTCTCGGCGCCTCGCTGGTGGGCGCCATCGCGCCGAAAACCCCGCTGCGCTACGCGGCGATCTTGCTGTGGATCTACAGCGCCTGGGAAGGCCTCCAGCTGGCGTGGAAGCACACCATGATCCAGTTGCACCCTTCGCCGTTCAATACCTGCGACTTCTTCGTGAGCTTCCCTTCGTGGCTGCCGCTGGACAAATGGCTGCCGGCGGTGTTCCACGCTTCCGGCGACTGCTCCGTGCGCCAATGGCAATTCCTGACGCTGGAAATGCCACAGTGGCTGGTCGGCATCTTCGGCGCCTATCTGCTGGTGGCGCTGATTGTGCTGATCGCACAATTTGTTCGCCCACGTCGCCGCGATCTGTTCGGCCGCTGATCGGCTGACAAACAAAAACGGCGCCGAAAGGCGCCGTTTTTTTAGGTATTGCTGTCACATTCCGAGATAAAACCCTCTCAGGTATGTGTAAGGAAGTAAACGAGCACGATCAGCGCTCCAGCCACGGCAAACAGACGGACCATTTTCATTGTTATACTCTCGAACTTGCGGGAGAGCGGCCAAATTACCCAACTTATCGTTTGAAAAGAAGCATCCTGGCGCGGTTAAGCGCGTAATTTACATAACATTAAACTTCTGCGACGCCGGCGGGTAAAAACAGGCTGCGCCAGCGCGGCCCTCCCTACCTACAGGCATCAATAAATTACCGTTACTTATGAACGACTGCACCTTTGTCACATTCAGAGCACAATATTTTGGTGAAGTTTACCCATAAAATCCTTATAGTATCGGCAAAGTGAGTACTACCGATTTCCCTGGTGTTGTTGTGTGTCTTGCCCCTCATCTTTGCAGGGGCTTTTTTCCCCCTACCTCCTATTACGCAAGCCCCTATCATCCTTGAATCAAATGTTGAAATTTCCCTCTGTCCGGCCTCGAGCGTCAACGCCATTCGCACGCCAATGATTAAAATCGTTAGCTCAATAATTCAAGAGGGCGGCATGTCTGAACACGCCGCCCTCTTGCATGAAGCCCCATTTTGCCCTGCAGGCGCCCGCCTTTATCTGGCCCAGTCCGGCTTGTTGAGGATATGGTCCTGCCAGTCCACCACTTCGCTCTCGCGCACCGCGATATGCCGCACCGTGATGCGCTCGCCGTGCATCGCCGCCTTGGAGCCGCTCAGCAGCGGATGCCAGGGGAACAGCGGCTTGCCTTCGCCGATCAGGCGATAGGCGCAGGTCGGCGGCAACCAATCGAAGGTGGTGAGGTTCTCGCGCGTCAGTTTGATGCAGTCTTCTTCCAGCTCGAAGCGCCGCTCGTAGTTGCGGCATTGGCAGGATTTGATGTTGAGCTGGTTGCAGGCTACGTTGGTAAAATAAATCTCGTCGGTATCTTCGTCGATCAGCTTATTCAAACAGCATTGCCCGCACCCGTCGCACAGCGATTCCCACTCTTGTTCTGACATTTCCGCCAGCGTTTTCTGTTGCCAAAAAGCGAGTTGTGACATGTTAGCGTCCGGTTTCGGTAAATGGATAAGTCACCTGCGCACAGGTTCGAGGGGGGACTATATAGACATTTTAGCCACAAGATGCAAGCTTTGCCGCCGACGGCGCCGGCGGCAAGAGAGATCAGATCACGCGGGTACTGAGCGTTTTGCCGTTCAGGCTGATTTTCAGCATGTCGCCGGAGGCCATCGGGCCCACGCCCTGCGGCGTGCCGGTCAGAATGATGTCGCCAGCGCGCAGCGTGAAGAAACGGCTCATGTAACTGATAAGCGGCAGGATCGGCGTGATCATGTCACGCGTATTGCCCTGCTGGCGCAGTTGATCGTTAACGGTCAACGACAGCTCGGCGTTTTGCGGATCGCCAAATTCCGCCACCGGGATAAACCCCGACATCGGGCAGGAACCATCGAAAGCCTTGGCCTTTTCCCACGGCTGACCGGCCTTTTTAAAACCCGCCTGCAGATCGCGCAGCGTCAGATCGAGCGCCACGCCGTAGCCGGCGATCGCCCGCGCAACGCGGTCTTCGTTGGCCTGTTTCAACGGCGTGCCGATCAATACCGCCAGCTCCACCTCATGGTGCACCGCACCGAACTCTTTGGGGATAGCCACCGGCTGGCGAATATCGCACAGCGCCGTTTCCGGTTTGATGAACACCACCGGCTCGACGGAAACCGCACTGCCCATTTCTTTGATGTGATCGGCGTAGTTGCTGCCGACACAAACCACCTTGTTCACCGGAAAATCGAGCAGCGAACCCTGCCAGTCTCTATGTTGATACATACCGCTTCTCCCAAACTGTGGAGGCTTGGCGCGCCAAGCCGATTATTGATGTGCCGGATCAATGCCCGATCGCGTCCGCCATCATACCCACGGCGATGGCGAAATAGTAAGAGCGATTCCAGTGCATGAGGGTGCGGAAATTATCATAGACCAGGAACGTCCGCCCCTGGAGATCATCCGGCGCGATGATCCAACCGCGCTGGACGGCATGCGGCAATGCACTGCCATCCGCACGACGCACCCCGCGCTGTTGCCAGGCGTTGACGCTGCGCGCCTGCGCGTCTTTCAACCCCAGCTCGGATCGCTTGAAACCGGCGGGCAGTTTAACCTCGCGCCCCCAGCCGATACCGGGCTGCCAGCCCTCTTTGGACAAATAACTGGCCGTAGACGCAAAGACGTCATCAATGTTATTCCAGATATCGATGCGCCCGTCACCGTCGCCGTCCGCCGCGTAGCGCAAGAAGGAGCTCGGCATAAACTGGCATTGCCCCATCGCGCCGGCCCAGGAGCCTTTCAGCGGCGTATCGCCGACGTGCCCCTGCTCGACTATCCGCAGTGCCGCCATCAGCTCCTGGCTGAAAAAGGCCTCGCGGCGCCCTTCAAACGCCAGCGTCGCCAGCGCGGACACCACATCTTCCCGCCCCTGAATCTTGCCGTAGGCGCTCTCCATGCCCCACAGCGCAATGATATAGCGCCCTGGCACCCGGTAGCGCTCGCTGGCGCGCGCCCATTGCGCCTGGCGCTGCCGATACAGTTCGCGCCCTTGGCGCACCTTGGCGGGCGACATCACCCGCCGCAGGTAGTCGTCCAGGGTGACCTTTTGCTCCGGCTGATTGCGATCGGCCTTGATCACCCGATCGACGAAATGGATTTGCGCAAAAGCGCGGTCAAGGGTGCCCTGGCTGATGCCCTGCTCCCGCGCCCGGCGCTTGAGCTGCACGACATACGCCGGGAACTGCGCCGGATCGCGGCCGCTCGCCGCCAGCGTCACCTCCTGTGCCGCCAGCGTCACCTCCTGTGCCGCCTGCGGCGCGCCGGGCATCAGCACACCGCCCAGCGCCAGCCAGGCGGCCAATACGGTTCTTCTCGCCGAACGTGTCATCGCGCCTCCCTTGCCCGTGGCGACTGTCTCAGGCCTTGTCGCCCGCCAGATGCTGATTGAGCAGGTTTTCAACCGGCGGCGGGAACTGCAGGTAATAGCCTTCGTCTTTCAACGCCTGCTTCACCTTTTCGATATCCGCCGAGGCCAATTTCTTGCGCTCATCGAGCGAAAGCATCATGGCGAATTGCGGCACGCCGAAACTTTTCATCAGATCCTCTGGCACACGAGAGAAATCGTCTTTTTTTTCGACATAAAGATAAGTTTGATCGCGTTTCGGGCTTCTATAGATCACACAAAGCATTTTTTTAACTCTATTTAATTGAGGGAGCGTCTTGCCTGGATATAACTCTGACTATAACATGCTTATAGTACATCGGAATATCGCACCCCGAGTGGTATTCCGGGGATTTAAAGTTGCTGAGACTGAGTCAGGATAGATGTCACAATCGCCAATTGAGCTAAAAGGCAGCAGTTTTACCCTATCGGTTGTTCATTTGCATAATTCGCAGCCCGAGGTAATACGTCAGGCGTTACAGGAAAAAGTTGAGCAAGCGCCCGCTTTTCTGAAAAACGCCCCTGTTGTTATCAACGTCGCAACGCTGGAAGGCGATGCGAACTGGAAAGAACTTCAACAGGCTGTCGCGGCAGCAGGTCTGCGCGTTGTGGGTATCAGCGGTTGCAGAGATGAGCGTCAAAAGCGCGCGATAGCCCGCGCCGGGCTGCCGCTGCTGAGCGAAGGCAAAGGCCAGAAAATGGCGGCGCCGGAGCCTGCACCTGCGCCCGTGGTGGCGGATAACGCCCCCGCCAAAACGCGCATCATCAGCACGCCTGTCCGTTCCGGCCAACAGATTTACGCCCGCAACTGCGATCTTATCGTGACCAGCAGCGTCAGCGCCGGCGCCGAACTGATTGCCGACGGCAACATTCATGTCTACGGCATGATGCGCGGTCGCGCACTGGCAGGCGCGTCAGGCGACACGCAATGTCAGATTTTTTGCACCCACCTGGCGGCTGAGCTAGTCTCTATCGCAGGGCAGTACTGGTTGAGCGACCAAATCCCGTCCGATTACGTCGGGCAGGCCGTACGACTCAGCCTGTTGGATAACGCTTTAACCATACAACCTTTAAATTAAGCCCTTTTGACAAGGAATCCATTTCATGGCACGCATTATTGTTGTTACATCGGGTAAAGGGGGCGTTGGCAAGACCACTTCGAGCGCGGCCATCGCTACCGGCCTGGCCCAGAAAGGCAAGAAAACCGTCGTGATCGATTTCGATATCGGCCTGCGTAATCTTGACCTGATCATGGGCTGCGAACGTCGGGTAGTGTATGATTTCGTGAACGTGATTCAGGGCGATGCCACGCTGAATCAGGCGTTAATCAAAGACAAACGCACTGAAAACCTCTATATCCTGCCTGCTTCGCAGACGCGCGACAAAGACGCGTTGACCCGCGAAGGCGTTGAAAAAATTCTCAACGATCTCGGCGAGATGGATTTTGACTTCGTGGTGTGCGATTCACCGGCCGGTATCGAAACCGGTGCGCTGATGGCGCTGTATTTCGCCGACGAAGCTATCATCACCACCAACCCGGAAGTATCTTCGGTACGCGACTCCGACCGTATCCTGGGCATCCTCTCCTCCAAGTCACGCCGCGCCGAGAAAGGCGAGTCACCCATCAAGGAACACCTGCTGCTGACCCGTTACAACCCGGGCCGCGTCAGCCGTGGCGACATGCTGAGCATGGAAGACGTGCTGGAAATCCTGCGCATTCCACTGGTGGGTGTAATCCCGGAAGACCAGTCCGTGCTGCGCGCTTCCAACCAGGGTGAGCCTGTCATTCTGGATGCCGAGTCAGACGCCGGTAAGGCGTACGACGATACCGTTTGCCGCTTGTTGGGGGAAGAACGCCCATTCCGCTTCATTGAAGAAGAGAAGAAGGGTTTCCTGAAACGCCTTTTTGGGGGATAAACCATGGCCTTATTAGACTTCTTTCTGTCCCGCAAAAAACAGACAGCCAATATAGCCAAGGAACGGCTGCAGATTATCGTCGCAGAGCGTCGTCGCGGGGACAGTGAGCCCCCGTATCTGCCTGATCTGAAACGCGATATTCTGGCGGTTATTTGCAAATACATTCAGATCGATCCTGAAATGCTGCACGTGCAGTTCGAGCAGAAAGGGGACGATATTTCGGTACTTGAACTTAACGTGACATTACCGGAATCGGAAGAAGCAGCTAAATGATTGCGACGCATTAATTACCCCCTGTATATTTTATGCAGGGGGTAACTGTATGTGCATCCAGTTATTAAGCTTTATCGGCAGCAAAAAAGCGATTTTTCCCTTTGGGACTATTCCCAATTAACTTTGCCGCCGCCTCGTTTAAAGTAAATTCTGGCCAGATTTACCTTCAACGCATTATTTCCTGCCTATATTCACCCGAGCAGAGTTTCCCTACCCTGCCCTAGTGATAATCAGCGATTAATAATCTTTCAGGATGTCCTGCAGCGGTGCCATTAATAGATCGCCGCGCCAGCCGCTGATTAATTCAGGGCGACTTTCGCCGTCTTTCAGTTGCCAATGCCAGTTCAGCAATTGGTTAATTTGGCGACGGGATGCCAGCAGTTCGCTGCTCAACCCGCTTTGCTCGCTGACGGTAGCGATCGCCGCCTTGATGTCTTTGAACACCTTCTTGTAGCCCGGCTGATCGATCAGGTTTGCCAACGGCGCCGGCAGCTCGGATTCGTCCAGCGCTTCGGCCTCCGCCACCAGCGCCAGCAGCGTTTTACCGTGATAACGGATCTCCGGCCCGCTCAGGCCCAGCGAATCCAGTTCTCCCAGCGAAGACGGCATATAGCGCGCCACCTGCCACAGGTTTTCCTCACGCACCACGAAGTTCACCGCCAGATCGCGCTCGCGCGCCTGGCGCAGCCGCCATTCTGCCAACTTCTGCAAACAACCGAGCTGACGCGGGCGCAGCTGCCAGGCATTGCTGATTTCGCGATAGGCCAATTCCGGCGCCAGCGCCTCGCTGCGGCGCTGGCACAGCAGCAGGCACTCGTTGTTAGCCGCCGCGGTCCAACCGGCCTCTTCGGTCTCCTGCACCAGCTGTTTGGCCATCGGCAGCAGATAGAACACGTCGGCGGCTGCGTACACGCACTGCCTTTCGGTCAACGGACGCGCCAGCCAGTCGGTGCGCGACTCGCTCTTGTCCAGCTCAACCTTCATATACTCCGCCACCAGCGTCGCGAAACCGCAGGAGAGCGGCCGGCCGGTAAACGCCGCCAGGATCTGGGTATCGACCATTGGCGTCGGCAGCGTTTTAAAGGCGTTGAGAAACACTTCAAGATCTTCACTGCCGGCATGCAGGAACTTCACCACGGCGGTATCGGCCAGCAGGTCGACAAACGGCTGCCATTGCTTGATCGGCAGAGGATCGATAAGGGAGAGTTGTTCACCGTCGTAGAGCTGGATCAGGCCCAGCTGCGGATAGTAGGTGCGCGTTCTGACAAACTCGGTGTCCAGCGCAATCTGGGCATGCTTTCTCGCCTGCTCGCAGACCTGCTGCAATCCGGCATCGGTAGTGATCAACTGATAATTCAAAACATCATTCTCTTGTAGGATTCAAACACAACAACGCCGGCATTCACCGGCGTTGTCGATAGTCAGGCGCAAGAGCGAAACCTAGGCGGCATCGGCCGGTTTCGGCGTTTTTAGCTCATCGCGCAGTTCTCGCCGCAAAATCTTGCCGACGTTCGACTTCGGCAATTCATCGCGGAACTCAACAATTTTAGGCACTTTATACCCGGTCAGGTGCCGACGGCAATGGGTCAACAGCTCTTCCTTGGTCAGCGAGGCGTCTTTCTTCACCACGCAGATCTTCACCGTCTCGCCGGAGACCTCGCTGGGTACCCCGATCGCCGCACATTCCAGCACCTTCGGATGCTGGCTGACCACGTCCTCGATCTCGTTCGGGTAAACGTTGAAACCAGAGACCAGGATCATGTCTTTCTTACGGTCGACGATGCGCACAAACCCCTGCTCGTCCACGGTCACCACATCACCGGTCGCCAACCAGCCATCTTTCAGCACTTCGTCGGTAGCTTCCGGGCGTTGCCAATAGCCTAACATAACTTGCGGGCCTTTGACCCACAGTTCGCCCGGTTCTCCCGGCGGCACATCCTGGCCATTGTCGTCCAACAGCCGAATATCCGTCGACGGCACCGGCAAACCGATGCTGCCGCTGTAGTGTTTCAGATCGTAAGGGTTGCCGGCCACCAGCGGCGCGCACTCCGTCAGGCCATAGCCTTCCAGCAGGTGTTTGCCGGTGGTTTTCTCCCACTTCTCGGCCACCGCTTTTTGCACCGACATGCCGCCGCCGACCGAGAAACGCAGCGTGGAGAAGTCGAGTTTGTGGAACTCTTCGTTGTTCAGCAACGCGTTGAACAAGGTATTCACCCCGCTCATGGCGGTGAACGGGTATTTGCCCAGCTCCTTCACCAGCCCCGGAATATCGCGCGGGTTGGTGATCAGCAAATTGCGCCCGCCCAGATCGATAAACAGCAGGCAGTTCACCGTCAGCGCGAAAATGTGGTACAGCGGCAACGCCGTCACCACCAGTTCCTGCCCTTCACGGAACAGCGGCGAGTAGGCGGCTTTGGCCTGTTCGAGGTTGGCCTGCATGTTGCGGTGCGTCAGCATCGCGCCTTTCGCTACGCCGGTGGTGCCGCCGGTGTATTGCAGGAAGGCCAAATCGGTATTAATGATGTCCGGCTTTATATATTGCAGACGGCGTCCGCGCTGCAGCGCGCTGCGGAATGAAATGGCGTCCGGCAGGTTATATTTAGGCACCAGGCGCTTGATGTACTTGACCACAAAGTTGACCAGCGTGCCTTTGGCGGCCGAAAGCTGATCGCCCATGCGCGTGAGGATCACGTGCTTGACCTGAGTGTTGAACACCACTTTTTCCAACGTATGGGCAAAGTTGGAGACGATGACGATGGCGCTGGCGCCGCTGTCGTTCAACTGGTGTTCCAGCTCGCGCGGGGTATACAGCGGGTTGACGTTAACCACCACCATACCGGCGCGCAGAATGCCGAACAGGGCGATGGGGTATTGCAACAGGTTAGGCATCATCAGCGCGACGCGGTCGCCCTTCTTCAGGCCCAGTTCATTTTGCAGGTAAGCCGCGAAAGCCCGGCTGCGCTCTTCCAGTTTGCGGAAGGTCATCACCTCGCCCATGTTGATAAAGGCGGGCTGATCGGCATAGCGCTGCACGGCATGCTCAAACATTTCGATCAACGACGAATAGCGATCGGCATCAATCTCTGCGGGCACATCTGCCGGATACCGTTTTAACCAGACCTTATCCAAGGTATTACTCCTGAAATCATTACTAATTATCATCGCAGCCTCAAACTCGCAGCCTAACCATAACAATATTTTAACTCAGCAGACCAGTGCAGGTTTTAAACATTATTCAGGTTGCGATGTACGTCACTAATTGTCGGATATTCCTTATCCCAAAAAGCAAAAGGGCGGCCTGAGCCGCCCTGTCAAATGTGTTCACATCAAGCGTATGCTACTCGGTTACGATGGTTTGCACCTGTGCCGGGCCAGGATTGTACCAACCATAGCCTGCGCCCCAACCGGGTCCCCACGGGCCACCGCGCCAGCCCCAGGGGCCCATTGGCGCAGGCGGCATCACCACCTGCTGCACCAGGTGCCAGCGTTTGAAACCGGTCACGTTCATCGTCACGAAGCGATACGGCGTCATACCGATACGCCCCTCTTTCAGGCCGGTAATGGGGCCGACGACGGTCACCAACTGGCCTTTGAAATCAACAGGTTCGAGGAAGCCGTTTACCGTGGCCAGCAAGCGGCCGCGCGACGGTTCACCCAAAATCGGCCGCGCACCGCTGTCGAGCGGCACCGCCGCGATCTCCAGCACCGTGTGCCCTTGCTCGTTGGCGACGTTTACTACGGTGCCGCCGAAGCGGGCTTCCGCGCCGGTAAACAGATTAGGTGCATTTTGTACCGAGGAAAGCTGAGTCACCGGCGAAGGGGTGGAACCTTTGATCGCATCCGGTACGGTGACGCACCCGGACAGAACCAGCGCGCCGCAGGCGACGGCCAGCAGCGACAGCTTTTTACTTGCAGTGCGGATTAACATGGTCGCAATCTCCTGAAATGGCTGTAACTTTGACCGCGTTTCATCGTTCAAGTTGCAGGCTTTCATCGCCCGGCCTCAACAACAGCACAATAGGCCGCGCTTACTCGCGGCCCGGCAGTTTTTTCCAGGTGACTTCATTGCGCAGATAGGTCGGCTCGGCGTTTTCCACCGCCACCGCCAGCCCCTGTTGCCAGGCGTGCAGCGCCAGCGGCAGCATGTCTTGCGCCTGCGGCAACAGCATCTGCCCGTCACGCACGCTCAGCGTAGACCCCTTGACCAGATCGGGATAGGTTTGCCAGCCGGTGCCGACATGGGCCCATTCGCCCTGCAGGCGCTGCGCACGCTCCAGCGCCTGCGCCGGCGACAACACCGCCTCGCCTTCGCTTTCCAACCAGCTACCGTCCGCTTGGCGTTCGAACTGCCCCCAGTAGACTTCACCCATGCGCGCATCTATCGCCGCCAGCACCCTCTCCGCGCCGCAGACGCGCCAGGCGCCCTGCGCCATGGTTTGCAGCGTGGAAATACCGAGCATCGGCAGATCGGCGCCCAGCGCCAGGCCCTGAGCGATACCAATGCCGATGCGCACCCCGGTAAAGCTGCCGGGGCCGCGGCCAAAGGCCAGCGCATCGAGCTGGTTGAGCGCCAGGCCGGATTCCGCCAGCACCTGCTGCACCATAGGTAAAATACGTTGCGTATGCTCGCGTGGGCACAGCTCAAACAGGGCGTGGATTTCGCCTTGATTCCAGACGGCGACGGAACAGGCTTCCGTCGCGGTATCGATCGCTAAAATTCGCGTGGACATGCCAACCTCTGGCGGGAATAAAACTGGGTTTTTCATACAGGGCGCGCATTGTAGCACAGCCCCGTAAGCCCTTCATCTTTCACGTGGCCGACGTGTCGGCGGCCTGCAGGAAGGCGATCGCCTGCTTCAAATCGCGGGTGCGCGGCGTAGGCGGCAGGCTATTGAGGAACACCTCGCCGTAGGGCCGCATGACCAGACGGTTATCGCAAATCACCAGCACGCCGCGATCGTCGGTATCACGGATCAAACGGCCGACGCCCTGTTTCAGGGTGATGACCGCATCCGGCAGCTGCACGTCATTGAACGGATCGCCGCCGCGCAGGCGGCAATCTTCAATGCGCGCCTTCAGCAGCGGATCGTCAGGTGAGGTAAACGGCAGTTTATCGATGATGACGCAGGACAGCGCATCGCCGCGCACGTCCACCCCCTCCCAGAAGCTGCTGGTCGCCACCAGCAGCGCGTTACCGGCGGCGACGAACTGCGCCAGCAGCTGCCCTTTGCTGGTTTCCCCTTGCAACAGCACCGGCAACGTCATCGTGGCGCGGAACTCTTCCGCCAGCTCGCGCATCATCTGGTGCGAGGTGCATAAAAAGAAGCAGCGGCCGTTGTTGGCTTCAATTAATGGCCGCAGCATGCGCGCCAGCTGGCGCGCCCCGCCGCGCTGATTCGGCGACGGCAAAAAGCGCGGCACGCACAGCAGCGCCTGCTTGGCATAGTCGAACGGGCTCGGCAACAGCAGCGTTTTGGCCTTGGTCAGCCCCAGCCGTTCGGTGAAGTGGCCCAACCGATCGTTGACCGACAGCGTGGCCGAGGTAAAGATCCAACTGCCCGGCTTCTCGTCCAGCATTTCGCGGAACCGATCGGCTACCGTCAGCGGCGTCAGCGCCAGCACGAAATGGCGCGAGTTGCATTCATACCAATAGCTGTAGCCAGGCTCCGTCACCGCCTTCAGCCGCTTGAGGCGCGCGCGGTACAGCGTGGCGCGCTCAAAGGCGGCGTCCAGCAGCGCCGAACGCCCCAGCGACAGTTTCATCACGTCATAACACAGCTCCAACGCGTCATCGAGCAGCAACAGAGCGCGCTGCACGTTCGGTTCGCCGAGCACGTCACGCAGATTGCCGCGAAAACCCGGCTCGCCCAGATTCAGACGGAAATCTTGCGTGCTCAGGCTGAGACGGTCGGCGCTTTTTTGCAGTTGAGCGGCGTCGCGCACCTCGGTGCGGTAGGCGATGGTGATGTCCTTCGCCAGATCCAACAGTTGGCGGCTGGTGAGCTGTTGGCCGAAATACTGGCTGGCGATGTCGGGGATTTGGTGCGCTTCGTCGAAAATCATCACCTCGGCTTCCGGGATCAGCTCGGCGAAACCGCCCTCTTTCACCACCATATCCGCCAGGAACAGGTGATGGTTTACCACCACCACATCCGCATCCATCGCGCGGCGGCGTGCCTTGACCACGAAGCAATCCTGATACAGCGGGCAATCGCTGCCCAGGCAGTTGTCATTGGTGCTGGTCACCAATGGCCAGACGAAGCTGTCTTCCGCCACTTCGCTGCAGGTGCTGATGTCGCCCTCTTTGGTCTGCGACGACCACTTGCGCAGCTGCACCAGATCGATCAGCGTCTGCCCCGCCAGCTCGCCGCCAGCCATCGACTGCTGCTCCAACCGCTCGAGACACAGATAATTGGAGCGCCCCTTCAGCAGCGCCAGCTTGCCTTTGTACTTCAACGCCTTGGCGACGGTGGGCAGATCGCGCGCATACAGCTGATCCTGCAACGCTTTCGAACCGGTAGAGATGATCACTTTGCGATCGGCGCGCAGCGCCGGCGCCAGATAAGCGAAGGTTTTGCCGGTGCCGGTGCCGGCTTCCACCACCAGCTCCTGCTTGAAATTGATTGCCTCGGTGACGGCTTGCGCCATCTGCCGCTGCGGCTCACGCGGTTTGAATCCCTTGATAGCCTGCGCCAATGCGCCGTCTGTTGCAAAATCGTCTGTCACGCTGTCTCTCTGCCGGTGTCATTCAGCGGTGATTATGCCAAGCCTGCCGCCCGGCTACCACCCACTTTATCGCCGCGCTTTTTCATTACCGGCTGTGCTACCCTTAGCGGGACTATGATATGGAGATAAGCAAATGAATATCGAAAGAATTGATCCCGATCAGCGCTGGTCCGAAGCCGTGGTGCACAACGAGACCGTTTACTACACCAGCGTGCCGGAGAACCTGGACGACGACGCGACCGCGCAGACCGCCAACGCCCTCGCCGCCATCGACGTGCTGCTGGCGCGCGTAGGTTCGGACAAAAGCCGCATTCTGGACGCCACCATCTTCCTGGCCAACAGCGCCGACTTCGCCGCGATGAACGCTGCCTGGGACGCCTGGGTGGTCGCCGGCAGCGCGCCGGTGCGCTGCACCGTGCAGGCACAGCTGATGAATCCGAAGTACAAGGTGGAAATCAAAATCATCGCCGCGCTGTAAGCCTGAGCGCAGACGAAAAAAAACCGCAGACGGCAACGCCTGCGGTTTTTTATTGCCCGTTATCAGGACAGTTTAAGGATCACCATCCCCATCAGCAGCAGCGCCAGGCCAATCCAGCCTTTGGCGTTCAACCGCTGGCCGAACATGATCCAGCCTGCGGCGATGGTGGCGGCGATACCGAAACCGCCCCACAGCGCATAAGCGATCGACAGATCGATGCCCTTCACCGCCTGCGCCAGGGCGCTGAACGCGCCGAGCACCGACAGCAGCGACAACAGCCCCAGCCAAATTTTACGGAAGCCGTCCGACATCTTCAGGAAGATGTTGGCGATGATTTCCAGCACGATCGCCAGCCCCAGGAACCCAATGTGGTACAACTCAAACTGTTGCATGGTTGTTACCTCGCGGGCTGACCTGTTTTCGCTCTTTGCGGGTACCGGATTTCACCAGCATGATGCCGGCGATCAGCGTAGCCAGGCCCAGCACCTTCAGCGCCGAGATTGGCTCGTCGAACCACAGCACGCTGAACAGGGTAATGAACAGAATACCGATGCCTTCCCACAGCGCATAGGCCACGCCCAGCGCCACGCGTTTTACCGCTACGGACAGCAACACATAAGACGCGGTGATCATCACGTACATCACGATGTGCCCGATCATGCCGCCATTGACGCTGGCGTATTTCATCGACAAGGTGCCGATGATTTCGGTCATGATGGCCAAACCTAAAAAGATCCAATAAATCATAATTTTTCTCCCAAACGGCGAATAACGCGCGCCAAGGCATATTTATCCCGATTTATCTCGTCAAACGGCGCATTGCGGCGCGCAAGACGCAGAGATCCCTGGGGATAAACTGACCCAAACGCAAAAAAGAATGTTTGCCCGGCTGAACGGTAGAGCGAAGGCGAAAGCCCGCTACCGGCACCGGTTAAGGGAGAAAGACGCTATAGCTCGCTGCACCAGTGATGCTCACTGGCAAGGATCGCAGACAGGAAGAGTTGGCACGTAGAGGTTCTGAGGGTAATTCCGTTAATAGTCATCATAATCGTTCTCTATTATCAGCCGCACACCGTGCGATTTGCCCAATATCCTCATGAAAGTAAAATTTTCGACTGAGATATTTTTACCACAGCCAAAATAAGAAAGCAAACTGCCGTTTTCATAAAAATCGAAAAAAAACGGGTTAAAAATAAGAACGTTAATCACGATAAAAATTAAAAAAAGCTCAACGGAGCGTTGAGCCTTGCGATATTCGCGGGCGCGCAAATAAGCGCCAATCCCAGGCGCGGCGCGGGTTACAACGCGGCCCCGCTGACGGCGCTGCGCGCCAGTTCAGTGATGCGCGCGTAGTCGCCGCTTTCGAGCGCGTCCGCCGGCACCAGCCAGGAACCACCGATGCAAAGTACGCTGTTCAGCGCCAGATAATCGCGGTAGTTGTTCGGCGTAATGCCGCCGGTCGGGCAAAAACGCACCTGCGGGAACGGGCCGCCGATCGCCTGCAGTGCCTTCACGCCGCCGTTGGCTTCCGCCGGGAAGAATTTGAACTCGCGCAGGCCGTGATCCATGCCCTGCATCAGCTCGGAAACGGTGCTGATGCCCGGGATGAGCGGGATTGGCCCCGCCGTCGCCGCCTGCAGCAAGGCTTCGGTCAGCCCCGGGCTGATGGCGAACTGCGCTCCCGCCTCGGTCACCTCCCGCAGCTGCTGCGGATTGATCACCGTACCGGCGCCGATGATGGCCTCCGGCACCTCTTTGGCGATAGCGCGGATCGCCTCCAGCCCGCAGGCGGTGCGCAGCGTCACCTCCAATACCCGCACGCCGCCGGCAACCAGCGCTTTCGCCAGCGGCACCGCCTGCTCCAGCTTGTTGATCACGATAACAGGCACCACCGGCCCTGCCGTCAGGATCTGCTCGGCGCTGGTTTTCCAGTTTTTCATCGTTATTTCTCCATTACTCGCGGTTAACAATGGCACGCCCCTGCCACAGGGCTCCGCGCAAATGCGCGGACGTCCGGCCGTACCGTAAGTGATGTGGCCCACGCGCAGATCGCAGGCAAAAAAAAGCCGGCAGACAGGCTGCCGGCATTGCGCATTACTCGAACTCGTTCCAGGAACGGCCGTCGCGGGTGATCATCGCCACCGAGGCCACCGGCCCCCAGGTGCCCGCCTGATAAGGCTTCGGCGCCTCGTTGTCGGCTTTCCATGCGTCCATGATGGAGTCGACCCACTTCCAGGCCTCTTCCACTTCATCGCGGCGCACAAACAGCGCCTGAATGCCGCGCATGGTCTCCAGCAGCAGGCGCTCGTAGGCGTCCGCCACGTGCTCCTGGTTGAAGGTTTCCGAGAAGCTCAGATCCAGCTTGGTGGTCTGCAGACGGTGCTTGTGATCCAGCCCCGGCACCTTGTTCAGCACCTGAATTTCGATGCCTTCGTCCGGCTGCAGGCGGATGGTCAGCTTGTTCTGCGGCAGCTGTTGGTAAGAGTCGCTGAACAGGTTAAGCGGTGGGTTTTTGAAGTACACCACCACTTCCGAGCATTTGGTCGGCAGACGTTTACCGGTACGCAGGTAGAACGGCACCCCGGCCCACTGCCAGTTGTCGATATCCACGCGGATGGAGACGAAAGTTTCGGTGCTGCTGCTCTTGTTCGCCCCTTCCTCTTCCAGATAACCCGGCACTTTCTTGCCCTGGACGAAACCGGCGGTGTACTGACCGCGCACGGTGGTTTCCCGTACATTGGTCTGATCGATACGGCGCAGCGAACGCAGTACCTTCACCTTCTCGTCGCGGATACGGTCAGTGGTCAGATCCGCCGGCGGCGACATGGCGATCATGGTCAGGATCTGCAGCAGGTGGTTCTGGATCATGTCGCGCATCTGGCCGGCCTGGTCGAAGTAACCCCAACGCCCTTCGATGCCCACCTCTTCCGCCACGGTGATCTGCACCGAATCGATGGTGCGGTTATCCCAGTTGGATGCGAACAGCGAGTTGGCGAAACGCAGCGCCAACAGGTTCAGCACCGTCTCTTTACCGAGATAGTGGTCGATACGGTAAACCTGGGATTCGTTGAAGTACTCCGCCACCTGGTCGTTGATCACGCGGGAAGACGCCAGATCGGTGCCCAGCGGCTTCTCCATCACCACGCGCGCCGGCTCATGGTTCAGTTTGGCTTCGCCCAACCCTTTGCAGATGGCGCCGAAGGTGCTTGGCGGCATGGCGAAGTAGTTGATGGTGGTGCGGTGTTTCTGATCCAGCATTTTACCCAATTTGGTAAAGTTCTTGCTGTCGTTGACGTCCAGATTGCAGAAGTCCAGGCGTGCGCTCAGCGTGGCCCAGAGTTCATCATCCAGTTTTTCCTTCATGAAGGTGCCAAGCGCTTCCTTGACCACTTCGGTATAGGCTTTTTTATCCCACTCCGCGCGGCCGACGCCGATGATCCGCGTTTCCGGGTGGATGTGTCCGGCTTTCTCTAACTGGTACAGGGAAGGCAGCAGCTTACGGCGCGCCAAATCACCTTTCGCGCCGAAAATAACCAGGTCACACGCCTGGGCTGTAGAGGTTACCGCCATGTTCATCTCCTCGTTGCAGGATATTTGTAATTTTCTTACATTACTAATGTACTCTGTTTGACTACGGCCAGCAAACCCAGCGCAGAAGCAGAAAAAAAGACCTCAATATTCCAGTGGAAAGCGCCAATGTGCGCCAGCGCCCCAGTCCCGGGCAAAACTGTAATTTTTCGTCTTTTTTGACGCTCTGTTACCATTATGAAAGTTAGACACAGGTCATATTCTGGTGAAAAAAGCCTGCATACGCCCTGTCGAGACTGCCAACGGTTACCAGCACGTAGTATATTTTCACTAAACCGGCATTGATTTCTCCTTTGTTTGAAATCGTCATACCCTATCGATTCCAGGTTACAGCCGCTCGTTTGGCGTCTGCTTGCACGGCAAACACGGGCGAGATTCGACGCTGTTGCTTGAAAGCCACAGGGATAAAACCATGAGTGACTCTCGTTATATGAATACGCTGGACAAAATCCAGAGCCATCTGGAACTCCTGAGCAAATCTGAAAGGAAAGTCGCCGAGGTGATCCTGGCCTCCCCGCAGACCGCCATTCACTCCAGCATCGCCACGCTGGCGCGCATGGCCGACGTCAGCGAACCCACCGTCAACCGTTTTTGCCGCCGCCTTGATACCAAAGGCTTTCCCGACTTCAAACTGCATCTCGCCCAAAGCCTGGCTAACGGCACGCCCTACGTAAACCGTAATGTCGAGGAAGACGACAGCGTCGATGCCTATACCAGCAAGATCTTCGAATCGGTCATGGCCAGCCTGGATACAGTAAAGGCAAATTTGGATATTGCCGCAATCAATCGTGCGGTTGACCTACTCACCCAGGCAAAAAAGATCTCTTTCTTCGGCCTGGGCGCCTCCGCGGCGGTAGCGCACGATGCGATGAACAAATTTTTCCGCTTCAACATTCCGGTGGTCTACTTCGATGACATCGTCATGCAGCGCATGAGCTGCATGAACTCCGGCGAAGGCGACGTGGTGGTGCTGATCTCACACACCGGCCGCACCAAGAATCTGGTGGAGATGGCCCACCTGGCGCGAGAAAACGACGCCACGGTATTGGCTATCACCTCGCGCGACACCCCGCTCGCCCAGGCAGCGACCCTCGCTCTGCTGCTCGACGTGCCCGAAGACACCGACGTTTACATGCCGATGGTGTCACGGATCGCGCAATTAACGCTCATTGACGTGCTAGCCACCGGATTTACCTTGCGCCGAGGGGCTAAATTCAGAGATAACTTGAAGCGGGTCAAAGAAGCGCTCAAAGAATCGCGCTTTGATAAAGGCGTGGTCATTCCCAACAGTTTTGATTCGTGACCCGACGAAGAAAAAATCGCCGTTCAACAGACATTTGAATGACGGCATCAGAGGCGGTACCCTGTTAACATGCTCATGCGGGTAACCCGGGTGAAATATCAGTGTTGTAAAATTACATTTCACGCCTGGTTTCGTTATCCGACGTTATCGCAACACCAATATTTGCTTCACCAGTCAACGGAGTAATACATGTCCAGACGGCTCAGAAGAACCAAAATCGTTACCACCCTGGGTCCGGCTACTGACCGCGACAATAATCTGGAAAAGATCATTGCCGCCGGCGCCAACGTAGTTCGGCTTAACTTCTCCCACGGCAGCCCGGAAGATCACCAGGCTCGCGCTGACAAAGTGCGCGAAATCGCCGCAAAACTGGGACGTCACGTCGCTATACTCGGCGATCTGCAAGGGCCGAAAATCCGCGTCTCCACCTTCAAGGAAGGCAAAATCTTCCTCAACGTGGGCGATAAATTCCTGCTGGACGCCAACCTGTCAAAAGGCGAAGGCGATAAAGAAAAAGTCGGTATCGACTATAAAGGCCTGCCTGCCGACGTGGTGCCGGGCGATGTCCTGCTGCTCGACGACGGCCGCGTTCAGTTGAAAGTGCTCGAAGTTCAGGGCATGAAAGTGTTTACCGAAGTGACGGTCGGCGGCCCGCTGTCCAACAACAAGGGCATCAATAAGCTCGGCGGTGGCCTGTCGGCCGAAGCGCTGACCGAAAAAGACAAGGCGGACATCGTGACCGCCGCCAAGATTGGCGTCGACTATCTGGCGGTTTCCTTCCCGCGCACCGGTGAAGACCTGAACTATGCCCGCCGCCTGGCGCGCGACGCCGGCTGCAACGCCAAGATCGTGTCCAAGGTTGAGCGCGCCGAAGCGGTCTGCAGCGACGAAGCGATGGACGACATTATTCTGGCCTCCGACGTGGTGATGGTTGCCCGTGGCGATCTCGGCGTCGAAATCGGCGATCCGGAACTGGTCGGCATTCAGAAGAAACTGATCCGCCGCGCCCGTACCCTGAACCGCGCGGTGATCACCGCAACTCAGATGATGGAGTCGATGATCACCAACCCGATGCCGACCCGCGCCGAAGTCATGGACGTGGCCAACGCCGTGCTGGACGGCACCGACGCCGTTATGCTGTCGGCGGAAACCGCCGCCGGCCAATACCCGGCGGAAACCGTGGCGGCGATGGCGCGCGTTTGTCTGGGCGCCGAGAAGATCCCGAGCATCAATGTTTCCAAACACCGCCTGGACGTGCAGTTCGACAACATCGAAGAAGCGATTGCCATGTCTTCGATGTATGCTGCCAACCACCTGAAAGGCGTTACCGCGCTGATCGCCATGACCGAGTCCGGCCGCACCGCGCTGATGATGTCACGCATCAGCTCCGGCCTGCCGATCTTCGCCATGTCGCGTCATGAGCATACGCTGAACCTGACCGCGCTGTATCGCGGCGTGACGCCGGTGTATTTCGACAGCCACAAAGACGGCGTGATCGCCGCCAATGAAGCCGTCAATCGCCTGCGCGACAAGGGCTTCCTGGTCTCCGGCGATCTGGTGATCGTTACCCAGGGCGACGTGATGGAAACCGTCGGCACCACCAATACCAGCCGTATCCTGCGCGTCGAGTAATCCACGCCGCAGACGAAATGCCGGCCGGCTCACGTTGGCCGGCATTTTTTTTGCCCTGACACCGCCATAAAAGACGGAGAACGCCATGCTCCACCAACACACTCCCGCAGCGAGCGGTGATGAGCTCGATCTCGACGGCCACGGCCTGACGCAGCTCGACGAGTCGCCGTTAGCCGGCCACGCGCTGCGCAAGATTAGCCTGTACGACAATCAGCTGACGGCCCTCCCTGTCGCCCTCTTCCGGCACCGAAATCTGCGGGTGCTGAATATCTCCTGCAATCAGCTCGACCGCCTGCCGCCGGAGATTGGCCAGTTGCAACAGCTCGAGATGTTCGACTTTGGCCACAATCGCGCAAACGAACTCCCCGAAGAACTGGGGCAGCTGCATCGGTTGAAATACCTCTATCTGAGCGATAACGGCTTTAGCGATCTGCCGCGCTCGCTGGCGCAGCTGCAGCAGTTGGTTTACCTCAACGCGACCGACAACCATTTAACCGTTTTGCCACAGGCGATACCGAGGCTGGCGGCATTGCAGGAGCTGCGTTTATACAACAACCGCATCGGCAACCTGCCCGCCGAAATCGGGCAACTGCACGCGCTGCGCGAACTGCATATCATGAAAAATGCCCTGACCTCGCTGCCGGCGGAAATGGCTCAGCTCGGTGAGCTGGAGATACTCGACGCGGCTAACAATGCCATCGCCGAGCTGCCGCAGGCCTTCTGCCGGCTGCCGCGGCTGAGCGAGCTGAGCCTGCGTTTCAATCAGCTGACGCGTCTGCCGGATAATATCGGTGAGCTGACGGCGCTGAGAAGTCTGGATCTGCGCGCCAACCGCCTGAGTGACCTGCCGGAAAGCCTCGGCGAACTGAGCCGCCTGCGCAAGCTGGACCTGCGCTGGAATGATTTCACCCGCACGCCTAAAGTCGTCGACATCCTGCGGGCTCGCGGCTGTAGGGTGCATATATGAAGAGACGCCGGCCGGATTGCGGCCCGGCCGGCGTTAGCGGCAGAAAGGATTAACGATACAGATCGTCGCGCGAGTAAGGTTCAATCTCCCCTTCCTTGCGCGTCTTCAGCAGTTTGAGGATCCAGGTATACTGTTCCGGATTCGGGCCCACCAGATTTTCCACTTCTTCATTCATGCGGCGGGCAATGCGCGGATCGTCGGCTTCGGCCAGATCGTCCATCGGCTCGCGAATATAAATATCCAGCATGCTGGTTTTGCCGTCGTACACCGGGAACAAAGGCACGATCGCCGCGCGACACACCTTCATCAGCCGCCCCACCGCCGGCAGCGTCGCCTTATAGGTGGCGAAGAAATCGACGAACTCGCTGTGCTCGGCGCCGTGATCCTGATCGGGCAGATAGTAGCCCCAATACCCCTGCCGTACCGAACTGATAAACGGTTTGATGCCGTCGTTGCGCGCGTGCATGCGGCCGCCGAATTTACGCCGCACGGCATTCCACAGGTAGTCGATCAGCTGATTACGCTGATTGTGGAACATCGCGGCCATCGGTTGGCCGCGCGCGGCCATCAGCATCGCCGGCACATCCACCGCCCAGCCGTGAGGCACCAGGAAAATCACGTTGCGCCCTTCCGCCCGGATCTTGTCCAACACCTCTTCACCGTGCCAACGCACGCGCTTGAGCACTTTCTCGGGCTTGGTGCAAGCCAGCTCCGCCATCAGCACCATCGACTGCGGCGCACAGGCGAACATCTGGTCGATAATGTGCTCGCGGTCGCTTTCCGGCAGCCCCGGCAAGCAATACAGCAGGTTGATGCGGGCACGACGGCGCGCGCCCTTCGCCAGCTTGCCGGCCAGTTTGCCGACCGCACCCAGCACCGGATCGCGCAAGCGCGCGGGCACCAGCGAAATGCCGGCCATCAGGCCGGTTCCCAACCACACGCCCCAGTAGCGCGGATATAAAAAGGCTTTTTGAAACTGCGGGATGAACTCTACGTTCGATTTCTTCTCGTTTTGCATGCACATGCTCTTAGCTTAGCGATTCGGCTAATCATAATTGCCATCACCGATTTTGCAATTAACAACCGCGAACCGCCCAGATAAAACAGCATCGGCCCGCAATCAGGCCGATGAAATTAGCGGCGCCGAAGCGCCGGAAAAAGGGCGGGCGTTAATCCAACTGCAGTTGAGGAACCACTTCCTTCACCTGCGCCAGATAATCGCTGCGATCTTTGCCGCTCAGCCCTTCGGAACGCGGCAGCTTGGCCGTCAGCGGGTTCACCGCCTGTTGGCCGGTCCACAGTTCAAAGTGCAGGTGCGGCCCGGTGGAGCGGCCGGTGTTGCCGGAGAGCGCAATGCGATCGCCGCGTTTCACCTTCTGGCCCGGTTTCACCAGCAGCTTTTTCAGGTGCATATAACGCGTGGTGTACTGACGGCCGTGGCGGATCGCCACATAGTTGCCCGCCGCGCCGCTGCGTTTGGCGATCACCACTTCACCGTCGCCGACCGCCAGCACCGGCGTGCCGACCGGCATGGCGAAATCGACGCCTTTGTGCGGCGCCACGCGGCCGGTCACCGGGTTCACGCGACGCGGGTTGAAGTTGGAGGAAATGCGGAACTGTTTCATGGTCGGGAAACGCATGAAGCCGCGCGCCAAGCCTGAGCCCTGGCGATCGTAGAATTTGCCGTCTTCGGCGCGGATCGCGTAGTAATCCTTGCCGCCGGTGCGCAGACGCACGCCCAACAGCTGGCTTTGCGATTTCTTGCCGTCGAAATGTTCGCGCGACATCAGCACGGAGAACTGGTCGCCTTTGCGCAGCTTGCGGAAATCGAGCTGCCACTGCAGCGCCTTAATCACCGAGTTGATTTCGTTACGGCTCAGCCCGGCGTCGCCGGCGCTGCTGACAAAGCTGCCGTTGACCCGGCCGCTGATCACGTTGTTGCGCCATTCGCCCTGCTGCGCCTCTTTCGACTCTTTGAAGCTATTGCCGACGCGGTCATAGGTGCGGGTTTCGCGGCGGGAAACTTCCCAGGTCAACTGCTGCAGATCGCCCGCATCGTTCACGGTCCACGACAGCTGTTGGCCGATCTTCAGATTACGCAGATCGCGGTTTTGCGAGGCCAGCAGCGTGACATCCGACATATCGATGCCGTACTGCGTCAGAATGCTGCCGAGGGTGTCGCCGGTGGAAACCACATATTCATGCACGCCATCGTCGCCGGCATCTTTCTGATCCAGCTCATCCTGCGGGATTTCGTCATCGGGGGTGGGTTGGTCGGCATCAATCGGTTCACTGGCTTCGGGGAGCAATGACCGCATCTGGCTGGATTCTAACTCGACGCTCTTGGCAATGGGGTTGTGTTCTGGGTGGTAAACAAAAGGCCGCCAAACAGCGACGGCCAATGTGACGACTGTCAGCGACCCCAGCATGACGCGGTGGGGCCGTGGCAGGTTGTTATACGCCAGAGCGATAGTTCGGACTATCTGCTGCACTCGATATTATCCTCATAAGCTTTACTTCAGGCAGCTCACGTACTGGTTTGACAGCTGAGTCAGGAATTTCCCGTAGCTGTCCTTCCCCAGCGCGATGCCGACGCCCAGCGGGTCCAGCGTTCCGGAACGCACTTTGGTACCCTTGGCGACGGCATTGATTACGGCCGGCCTGAATTGTGGCTCAGCAAAAACGCATACCGCTTTCTGCTCAACCAACTGTGTTCGAATTTGGTGTAGGCGCTGTGCTCCAGGCTGAATTTCGGGATTGACGGTGAAATGGCCCAGCGGACTCAAACCGTAGTGTTTCTCAAAGTAGCCGTAAGCATCATGAAAAACAAAATAACCCTTACCTTGCACAGGCGTAAGCATGTTACCAACATTTTTGTCAGTTTGCGTCAGCAGATTCTCGAACTGGCGCAGGTTTGCGTCTAATTTGTCCTTATTTTGCGGCATAAGTTCCAACAATCTGTCGTGAATCGCGATCGCGGTCACTTTTGCTATCTCCGGCGACAGCCAAACGTGCATATTGTACTCGCCGTGATGATGCCCATGATCGTCATCGGCATGGTTATGCGCTTCGCCTGCATGATCATGATCGTCGTCCTCTTCGCCTTTCATCAGCAACGGCTTCACCGCCGGCAGTTCGCTGATGGCCAGCTTGCGGGTCGCCGAGATCGGCACCAGCGCCTTGTTCAGGAACGCCTCCATGTCCGGCCCAACCCACAGCACCAGGTCCGCGGAACGCAAGCGCTGGATATCGGAAGGACGCAACGCAAAATCGTGCGGTGAAGCGCCATCCGGCAGCAACACTTCGGTCGGCGTCACGCCGTCGGCGATGGCCGAAGCGATAAAGCCCAACGGACGAATCGAGGTCACCACCGCCGCGGAAGCGCTGCTCAGCGGGCCGGCCATCAACAGTGCGCTGGCCAGCAGCGTGCGCTGCAGCCATTTATTTTTCTTTGCCATCATCAGTAATCCCATCGTTTTCATCAACAAGGCGTGATATTATAACATTCGCTTCGTTCTGCAACCTGTAATCTCGAGATGTCTACACTGATAACGCTAAAAAATATCTCCGTCGCCTTCGGCAGCCGCAAGGTGCTGTCGAACATTTCCCTTAGCCTGCAGCCCGGCCGTATTCTCACGCTGCTGGGCCCGAACGGCGCGGGCAAGTCTACGCTGGTGCGCGTGGTGCTGGGATTGGTCAAACCGACCGCCGGCACGCTGGAGCGTGAGCCCGATCTGCGCATCGGCTACGTGCCGCAAAAGTTGCACCTCGACGCCACCCTGCCGCTGACTGTCAGCCGCTTTATGCGCCTCAAGCCCGGCGTCAAGAAAACCGACATTCTGCCTGCGCTCAAGCGCGTGCACGCCGCCCACCTGCTCGACCAGCCGATGCAAAAGCTCTCCGGCGGTGAAAACCAACGCGTGCTGCTGGCGCGAGCGCTGTTGAACAAACCGCAGCTGCTGGTGCTGGACGAACCCACGCAGGGAGTTGACGTCAACGGCCAGCTGGCGCTGTACGATCTGATCGATCAACTGCGTAAAGAGCTGGGCTGCGCCGTGCTGATGGTGTCGCACGATCTGCATCTGGTGATGGCGAAAACCGACGAGGTCTTGTGCCTCAATCAGCATATCTGCTGCTCCGGGGCGCCGGAGGTGGTGTCGATGCATCCCGAATTCATCGCCATGTTCGGCAACCGCGGCGCAGAGCAGCTGGCGGTATATCGCCACCATCACAATCACCGCCACGACCTGCAGGGAAGAATTGTCTTGAAGAAAACCGGGAGCCGCGAAGCATGATTGAACTGTTACTTCCCGGCTGGCTGGCCGGCGTGTTGTTGGCCGGCGCCGCCGGGCCGCTGGGTTCTTTCGTGGTCTGGCGCCGCATGTCCTACTTTGGCGACACCCTGGCGCACGCCTCGTTGCTCGGCGTCGCCTTTGGCCTGCTGCTGGACATCAATCCCTTCTATGCGGTGATCGCCATTACGCTGCTGCTGGCTCTGGCCCTGGTGTGGCTGGAACGCCGCCCGCAGCTTTCGGTGGATACCCTGCTCGGCATTCTGGCCCACAGCGCCCTGTCGCTGGGCCTGGTAGTGGTGGCGCTGATGTCCAACGTGCGGGTCGATCTGATGGCCTATCTGTTCGGCGATCTGCTGTCGGTTACGCTGAGCGATATCCTGATGATCGCCGGCGGCGTCGCCGTGGTGCTGTTGGTGCTGTGGTGGCAGTGGCGCGATCTGCTGTCGATGACCATCAGCCCGGAGCTGGCGCACGTCGACGGCGTCAATCTGGCGCGGGCGCGCACCGTGCTGATGCTGGTGACCGCGTTGACCATCGGCCTGGCGATGAAATTCGTCGGCGCGCTGATCATCACTTCGCTGCTGATCATTCCCGCAGCTACCGCTCGCCGCTTCGCGCGCACGCCGGAACAGATGGCCGGCGTCGCGGTGCTGCTCGGCATGGTGGCCGTCACCGGCGGCCTGACTTTCTCGGCGTGTTACGATACGCCGGCCGGCCCTTCGGTAGTGCTCTGCGCCGCCGTGCTGTTCACGCTGAGCCTGTTCAAAAAACAGCAGGCTTGATTGAAGCCAGAACCAGCATATGACGAGGGCCGCAGATGCGGCCCTTTTGTATGGAGGATGGCAAACTTATGCTTCGCGTTCCAGCCCGAAATGCCGGTAGGCATGCTGCGTCGCCAGACGGCCGCGCGGCGTGCGCTGGATAAAGCCCTGCTGGATCAGGAACGGTTCGATCACGTCCTCGATAGTTTCGCGCTCTTCGCCGATCGCCGCCGCCAGGTTGTCCAGCCCGACCGGGCCGCCGGTAAACTTGTCGATAATCGCCAACAGCAGCTTGCGATCCATATAGTCGAAACCTTCGGCATCGACGTTGAGCATATCGAGCGCCTGCGCCGCCACCCCGCCGCTGATCACGCCGTTGGCGCGCACCTCGGCAAAGTCGCGCACCCGGCGCAACAGGCGGTTGGCGATACGCGGCGTACCGCGCGCACGGCGGGCCACTTCATGGGCGCCCTCGTCGGACAGCTCAAGCCCCAGGCAGCCGGCGCTGCGCGAGACGATGTGCTGCAGATCCGCTACCTGATAAAACTCCAACCGCTGGACAATGCCGAAGCGATCGCGCAGCGGCGAGGTCAGCGAGCCGGCGCGGGTGGTGGCGCCCACCAAGGTAAACGGCGGCAGATCGAGCTTAATCGAACGCGCCGCCGGCCCTTCGCCGATCATGATATCCAGCTGGTAGTCTTCCATCGCCGGATACAGCACTTCTTCCACCACCGGAGACAAACGGTGGATTTCGTCGATGAACAACACGTCGTGCGGTTCGAGGTTAGTCAGCATCGCCGCCAAATCGCCCGCCTTCTCCAGCACCGGGCCGGAGGTGGTGCGCAGATTCACGCCCATTTCGTTGGCCACGATGTTGGCCAGGGTGGTCTTCCCTAAGCCCGGCGGGCCGAAGATCAGCAGATGGTCGAGCGCGTCGCCGCGCTGCTTGGCCGCCTGGATGAAGATCTCCATCTGCTCGCGCACGTGCGGCTGGCCAACGTATTCGGTCAACAGCTTGGGACGAATGGCGCGATCGAGGACTTCTTCCTCGTTGATCGGTTCGGCGGAGATCAGGCGATCGGCTTCAATCATTATCTACCTCTTAGCGGCCTTACAAAGCCGCGCGCAGCGCGTCGCGGATCAGGGTCTCGCAGTCGGCGCCCGGTTTGGCAATTTTGCTGATCATGCGGCTGGCTTCCTGCGGCTTATAGCCTAGTGCCACCAACGCCGAGACAGCTTCGGCTTCCGCGTCCGCTTCCGGCGCGTTGGCGGCGGCGGACGGCAGGCTGATCTCGCTGCTGCTGTTGAACAGATCGCCGTTCAGCCCTTTGAAGCGGTCTTTCATCTCTACCACCAGGCGCTCGGCGGTTTTCTTGCCTACGCCCGGCAGCTTGACCAGCGCGGTGATCTCTTCGCGCTCCACCGCGCTGACGAACTGCTGCGCGGACATGCCTGACAGGATCGCCAACGCCAGTTTCGGCCCGACGCCGTTGACCTTGATCAGCTCGCGGAACAGCGCACGCTCCTGCTTGTCGTTGAAACCGTACAGCAGCTGCGCGTCTTCACGCACCACGAAGTGGGTAAACACGATGGCCTCTTGCCCCAGTTCCGGCAGCTCGTAAAAGCAGGTCATCGGCATGTGTACCTCATAGCCCACGCCGTTCGCCTCCAGTAACACCAGCGGCGGCTGCTTTTCCAGAATATTTCCTCTGAGACGACCTATCATTTACCCTCCTGCAGAATGACCGGGCATGGCGCCCTGCCATGCCGTTGCTGGTAAAGCTTATAACATAAAAAAGGCTGGATGAATATCCAGCCTGAGCAATCATCGCTTTGCGTCAGCGCAAACGCCCGCGCGCCAGGTTCAACCGCCCTTCGCTCATCCGCAGCACATTCTGGCTGAGGTGGCAGTGGGTAATGGCGATGGCAAGGGCATCGGCGGCGTCCGCCTGCGGGTTGGCCGAGAGTTTGAGCAGCGAGCGCACCATGTGCTGTACCTGCGCCTTTTCGGCCGCGCCGGTGCCGACCACGGTCTGTTTGACCTGCCGCGCCGCATACTCGAACACTTCCAGATTCTGATTCACCGCCGCCACGATCGCGACGCCGCGCGCCTGGCCGAGCTTGAGCGCCGAGTCCGGGTTCTTGGCCATAAACACCTGTTCGATGGCGAAGAAGTCGGGCTGAAACTGGGTGATGATCTCGCTGACGCCGGCGTAAATCAGCTTCAGCCGCGTCGGCATGTCGTCCACCACCGTGCGGATGCAGCCGCTGGCGATATAGCTCAACTGACGCCCCTGCTGGCGGATAAGGCCATAGCCGGTGACGCGTGAGCCGGGATCGATACCGAGTATGATCGCCATATCTACATCCACCTTGCATGCACGGCGCCGCCGAACGGCGGCGCCCGTTTTACCGGATTACAGCGTCGCCGCCACTTCGTCGGAGATTTCACCGTTATGGTAAACTTCCTGCACGTCGTCGCAGTCTTCCAGCATATCGATCAGGCGCAACAGCTTAGGCGCGGTTTCCGCGTCCATGTCGGCCTTGGTCGATGGGATCATCGACACTTCCGCCGCTTCGGCTTCGAATCCCGCCGCGGTCAGCGCGTCTTTCACTGCGCCCAGGCTTTCCCAGGCGGTGAACACGTCGATGGCACCGTCGTCATAGGTCACGATGTCTTCCGCACCGGCTTCCAGCGCCGCTTCCATCACGCTGTCTTCATCCAGGCCCGGTGCGTAGGTGATCACGCCCTTCTTGGTGAACAGGTAAGCCACGGAACCGTCGGTGCCGAGGTTGCCGCCGCATTTGGTGAAGGCGTGGCGCACTTCCGCCACGGTGCGGTTGCGGTTGTCGCTCAGGCATTCGATCATCACGGCGGTGCCGCCAGGGCCGTAACCTTCATAGATGATGGTTTCCATATTGGTATCATCATCGCCGCCCACGCCGCGCGCGATCGCACGGTTCATGGTGTCGCGCGTCATGTTATTCGACAGCGCCTTGTCCATCGCCGCGCGCAGACGCGGGTTGGAATCCGGATCGCCGCCGCCCAGCTTGGCGGCCGTGACCAGCTCACGAATAATCTTGGTGAAAATTTTACCGCGCTTGGCGTCCTGCGCCGCTTTACGGTGCTTTGTGTTGGCCCACTTACTATGACCTGCCATAAAAAATCTCCGAAAAAAACTACTGGACTGAATTGATCACGAACTCTTCAATCGCCTGCTGATTGCTCCACGACTTGGTCAACTTCACGGCCTCGGCCGCCTCAAGCCATTGGTAAGCGTGATGCTCGGTAATCACCGGATCGCGCTCCTCGGGCAACGCCAGACAGAACCAGTGCTCTTTATTGCGCGTGGTTCCCGGCGCATAGCGATGCCGCAAATGGACAAAGAGTTCAAACTCCACGCAGCGCTGGCAATCGAACAACGGCAGATGCTCTGCTTCGATATCGATGCCGACCTCTTCCATGACTTCACGCCGCGCGGCATGCGGCGGCGACTCATCCTGTTCCAGGCTGCCGGTGACCGACTGCCAGAACTCGGTATCGTCGCGCCGCTGTAACATCAGCACCCGACCACTGGATTTCGCGTAAATCACTACCAGGATAGATTCAGGGCGCTTGTAACTCATCACTCGCTCTCTTGTTCCGCACCGGCTTTCTTTACCACGCTGATCGCCAGCTCCTGCAGCGCAGCCGGGTTGGCGAAGCTCGGCGCGTCGGTCATCAGACAGGCCGCCGCGGTGGTTTTCGGGAAGGCGATGACGTCGCGGATGTTGTCGGTGCCGGTCAACAGCATCACCAGACGATCCAGGCCGAAGGCCAGGCCGGCGTGCGGCGGCGTACCGTACTTCAGCGCGTCCAGCAGGAAGCCGAACTTCTCGCGCTGTTCGTGTTCGTTAATGCCCAGAATGCTGAACACCGTCTGCTGCATTTCGCTACGGTGGATACGCACCGAACCGCCGCCCACTTCGTAACCGTTGATCACCATGTCATAGGCGTTGGCGATGGCGTTGACCGGCGCTGCCGCCAGCTCTTCCGGGCTCATGTCGCGTGGCGAGGTGAACGGGTGGTGCATGGCCGCCAGGCCGCCCTCGTCGTCTTCTTCGAACATCGGGAAGTCAACCACCCACAGCGGTGCCCAGCTGTCGAGTTGGGTCAGCGCCAGATCGCGCCCCAGCTTCAGGCGCAGCGCGCCCATCGCATCGGTGACAATCTTGACGCTGTCGGCGCCGAAGAACAGGATATCGCCGGTCTGCGCATCGGTGCGCGCCAGGATGCCTTCCAGCACGTCTGCACTGAGGAATTTGGCGATCGGGCTCTGCACGCCTTCCATGCCGGCGGCGCGGTCGTTGACCTTCAGCCACGCCAGGCCTTTGGCGCCGTAGATGTTGACGAAAGCGCCGTACTCGTCGATCTGCTTGCGGGTCAGCTGCGCGCCGCCCGGTACGCGGATCGCCGCCACGCGGCCTTTGGCGTCGTTGGCCGGGCCGGAGAAAACTTTAAACTCGACGTCTTTGACCAGGTCGGCCACGTCCACCAGCTCCAGCGGGTTACGCAGGTCCGGCTTGTCGGAGCCAAAGCGACGCATCGCTTCGGCGAAGGTCATGACCGGGAAATCGCCCAGATCCACGCCCTTCACGTCCAGCCACAGTTCGCGCGCCAACTTCTCCATCACTTCACGCACCTGATCGGCGGTCATGAAAGAGGTTTCGACGTCGATCTGGGTGAATTCAGGCTGACGGTCCGCACGCAGGTCTTCGTCACGGAAGCATTTGACGATCTGGTAGTAACGATCGAAGCCGGACATCATCAGCAGCTGTTTGAACAGCTGCGGGGACTGCGGCAGCGCGTAGAATTTGCCCTTGTGTACGCGGCTCGGCACCAGGTAATCGCGGGCGCCTTCCGGCGTCGCCTTGGTCAGCATCGGCGTTTCGATATCGAGGAAGCCGTGGCTGTCCATGAAGCGGCGCACGAAGCTGGTGATTTTGGCGCGGGTCTTCAGACGCTCGGCCATTTCCGGGCGGCGCAGATCCAGGTAGCGGTATTTCAGGCGCGCTTCTTCGCTGTTGACCTGATTGGAGTCCAGCGGCAGCGGCTCGGAGCGGTTGATGATCTCCAGCGCGTGGGCGAACACTTCCACTTCGCCGGTAGCCATATCTTTATTGATCTGGCTGTCCGGACGCGCACGCACGGTGCCGACGATCTGGATGCAGAACTCATTGCGCAGGTCGTAGGCCTTGTCGAACGCCACTTTCTGGTCCGGATCGAAGAACACCTGCACGATGCCTTCGCGGTCGCGCATATCAATAAAGATCAGGCCGCCGAGATCGCGACGACGATTGACCCAACCACACAGAGTGACTTCCTGGCCCACGTGGGACAGATTCAACTGCCCGCAATATTCAGTACGCATACGCTATCCTTTTACACAGCCGATGCCGCGCCGGGCTACTGCGCCCCTGTCGCGCGGCTGTTATCTGATAAATTCTACTTGTTACCCGGTTTAAAATCCGTCGCATACCAGCCGGTGCCCTTAAGCTGGAAACCGGAGGATGAAATCAACTTGGTCAACGCGGGCTGCCCACACGCCGGGCAGTCTGCCAGTGGCGCATCGGAAAATTTTTGCAATTTCTCTAACCGATGGTTGCAAGCACCACATGCATATTCATAAATCGGCATAGGTCGTTGGATTAAAGAGTGTTGAAAAAAGGGAGTCATTATAAAGGAAATTCATCCGCCCGATAAGTGCGAACACAGCATTGTTACTGCACTAAATGGCGCGTTTTTGCTCGAATCAACACATCGGTTAACAAATTTCCCATTAACCTGCGACAGTTTTTTCACGTAGCCTGAATCTCCCCCGGTTTTGCGCCGAACGCAGCTCGCCCGGCGCACCGAACAGTTTTTATCCACTTCGCAACGAGATGAAATCCATGCTGAAACTTGACGCCCAAACCACCGCTCTGGTGCTGATCGATTTGCAAAACGGCATTCTGCCCTACGCCGGCGGCCCGCACAGCGCCGACCAGGTGGTGGCGAACGCCGCCCTGCTGGCCGCCCGTTTTCGTCTGCTGGGCGCGCCGGTGCTGCTGGTGCGCGTCGGCTGGTCAGACTCCTTCGCCGAAGCGCTGAAACAGCCGGTGGACAAACCGGCTCCCGCGCCCGCCGGCGGCTTGCCGGCCAGTTGGTGGGAATTCCCCGCGCCGCTGGCGGTCTGCGACAGCGATATTCTGGTCACCAAGCGCCAATGGGGCGCCTTCTACGGCACCGATCTGGATTTGCAGCTGCGCCGCCGCGGCATCAAATCCGTGGTATTGGGTGGCATATCCACCAATATCGGCGTGGAATCCACCGCCCGCGCCGCCTGGGAGCATGGCTATGAGCTGGTGATCGCCGAAGATGTCTGCAGCGCGCAGAACGCGGAAATGCACCGTTTCGCGTTCGAACATATCTTCCCGCGTTTGGCGCGGGTGCGCGACACCGGCGAAATTCTTGCCGCGCTCGAGCGGTAACGTTAAGTTGTAGCCTGATAAGCCAAGGACAAGTAAAGGAAGACGACGCCGTGATCTACATCGGACTGCCGCAATGGCAACATGCAGCCTGGAATCGCATCGGGCTGCGTGATTTGGCGGATTACAGCCGCTATTTCAACTGCGTGGAAGGCAATACCACCTTCTACGCGCTGCCGAAGCTGGAAATCGTGCAGCGCTGGCGCGACATGACCGGTGACGATTTTCGCTTCTGCTTCAAATTCCCGTCGGACATCAGCCACAAGGCCGCCCTGCGCAACTGCGCCGCCGAGCTGCAGGCGTTTTACCACTGCCTGAGCCCGGTGCATCAACGCATCGGCCAACTGTGGCTGCAGTTGCCCGCCGCCTTCGGCCCCGATGAGCTGCCGTGCATGTGGCAGTTCTTCGCAAGCCTGTCGAAGGAATTCACCTACGGCGTAGAAGTGCGTCATCCGGCGTTTTTCGCCAAGGGCGAGGAAGAGCGTGCGCTGAATCAGGGATTGCACCAGCGCGGCATCAATCGGGTGATCCTCGACAGCCGCCCGGTGCATCACGCCGCCCCCAACACCGCCGCCGTGCGCGATGCCCAGCAGAAAAAGCCGAAGCTGCCGGTGCACGCTCTGGTCACCGCCGACCAACCGCTGGTGCGCTTTATCGGCGGTGACCAATTGGCCGACAACCTGCGCTGGTTCGAGGCCTGGCAGCAAAAACTGCCGCTGTGGCAGCAACAGCATCAGCCCTATCTGTTTATTCATACGCCGGACAACGGCGATTCGCCCCAGCAGGCGCAAAAAATTTGGCAGCAGCTACGGCTGGCGATCCCCGATTTGCCTGCGCCGCCGGACTGGCCAGAACAAGATGCACTGTTTTGACCTATTAATCTGACCAATAACATCAAATATTTCCCCGCGACAGTGAATACAATGACGGCTATGATGCTGGCTGCCAGTTTTGGTTAGGGAACGGAGTTAAAAATGGTAAGCGCGCTTTATGTGGTGCTCGGCGCATTGTTGTTGATCAAACTCTCTTATGACGTAGTCAGATTAAGGATGCAGTACCGCGTAGCCTATGGCGACGGCGGTTTCTACGAATTGCAGACCGCCATCCGCGTGCATGGCAACGCCGTTGAATACATTCCGATTGCTGCCGTCTTGCTGGTGATTATGGAAATGAACGGCGCGGAAATCTGGATGATTCACCTTTGCGGCCTGATGCTGATGGCCGGGCGACTGGTGCATTACTACGGTTTACGCAACCGCGAGGTTCGCTGGCGCCGTTCGGGCATGGCCGCGACCTATATCTCTTTGTTGTTGATGGTTCTGGCAAATATCTTCTATCTGCCCTGGGATCTGATTTTCAGCCTGCACTGATCTCGTTTTATCATCAGGCGGCCGCGCCGCCTGCTTCCGCTCCGCTTTTTTGCGCTTTTCTGTTAGACTACGCAGCTTCGAATTCTGAACTGATTTGCCGCTATGCCAAACCGCGATACCCTTTTTTCCGCCCCCATCGCCAAACTGGGCGACTGGACCTTTGACGAACGCGTCGCCGAAGTGTTCCCCGACATGATCCAACGCTCCGTTCCCGGCTATTCCAACATCATCTCGATGATCGGCATGCTGGCCGAGCGCTTTGTGCAACCCGACAGCCGGGTGTATGACCTGGGCTGCTCGCTGGGTGCGGCGACGCTGTCGATGCGGCGGAATATCAAGGTGCCCGGCTGCAATATCGTCGCCGTCGACAATTCGCCGGCGATGGTGGAACGTTGCCGCCGCCATA
Organism: Serratia sarumanii; assembly: GCF_029962605.1. Taxonomy (NCBI): domain Bacteria; kingdom Pseudomonadati; phylum Pseudomonadota; class Gammaproteobacteria; order Enterobacterales; family Yersiniaceae; genus Serratia; species Serratia sarumanii. The sequence goes on from NZ_CP124750.1 coordinate 2,855,860, forward strand.
TCGACGCCTTCCGCGCCGACACGCCGGTCGATGTCATCGAAGCCGACATTCGCGACATCGAGATCGAGAACGCCTCGATGGTGGTACTGAACTTTACGCTGCAGTTCCTCGAACCGGCCGATCGCCTGCGTCTGCTGGAGAAAATCTATCGTGGCCTGCGCCCGGGCGGCGCACTGGTGCTGTCGGAGAAGTTCAGCTTTGAGGACGCTGAAGTCGGCGAGCTGCTGTTCAACATGCACCACGATTTCAAACGCGCCAACGGGTACAGCGAGCTGGAGATCAGCCAAAAACGCAGCATGCTGGAAAACGTGATGCTCACCGACTCGGTGGAAGCGCACAAGGCGCGCCTGCAACAGGCCGGGTTCGAGCATGCCGAAGTGTGGTTCCAATGCTTCAACTTCGGTTCGCTGATCGCCCTGAAAGCGGGGGATGCGCAATGATCGAGTTCGGTGATTTCTATCAACGCATCGCCAAAAGCCCCCTCAGCCATTGGCTGGACACGCTGCCTGCGCAGCTGAGCGCCTGGCAACGCGAATCGCTGCACGGCAAATTCAAACAGTGGTTCAACTCGGTCGAGCATTTGCCGACGCTGACCCCAACCCGCCTCGATCTGCTGCACGGCGTGCGCGCCGAGATGGAGCCGGGCCTGTCGCCGGGCCAGCTTGAAGGCATCGAGAAAATGCTGCGCACCCTGATGCCATGGCGTAAAGGGCCCTTCTCGCTGTATGGCATCGATATCGATACCGAATGGCATTCCGACTGGAAGTGGGATCGCGTGCTGCCGCACATTTCTCCGCTGGCCGGCCGCACCATTCTCGACGTCGGCTGCGGCAGCGGTTATCACCTGTGGCGCATGATTGGCGCCGGCGCACACCTCGCCGTCGGCATCGATCCGATGCAGCTGTTCCTGTGTCAGTTCGAAGCGGTGCGCAAGCTATTAGGCGGCGATCAGCGCGCCCACCTGCTGCCGCTCGGCATCGAGCAGTTGCCGGAATTGGCGGCATTCGACACCGTGTTCTCGATGGGGGTGCTGTATCACCGCCGCTCGCCGCTCGATCATCTGTATCAGCTGAAAAACCAGCTGGTGGCTGAAGGTGAACTGGTGCTGGAAACGCTGGTGGTGGAAGGCGATCGCCACCAGGTGCTGGTGCCGGGCGATCGTTATGCGCAGATGCGCAATGTGTATTTCATCCCTTCCGCCGAGGCGCTGAAATGTTGGTTGGAGAAGTGCGGCTTCGTCGACGTGAAGATCGCCGATATGTGCGTCACCAGCCTCGAAGAGCAGCGCCGCACCGGCTGGATGACCAGCGAATCACTGGCCGAATTCCTCGATCCGAGCGATCGCAGCAAAACGATCGAAGGCTATCCGGCGCCCCTGCGCGCCGTGCTGACCGCCAAAAAGCCCTAGCGCTCGCTAATCGGGCCGGCCTGGGCCGGCCCGACGTTACCCGTTGTTGACATCGACAATCCGCAGCTCATACACCATGGTCGCGTTCGGCGGGATCTGCGGCGCATAGCCCGTTTCACCGTACGCCAACGCCGGCGGCACCACCATCGTCAGCGAACCATGATTTTTCAGATGGCCGATCGCCTCGCGGAACAACGGCGGATAGGCAGAGAGCGGCTGTGACATCACCTTCCCACTGCGATCCATATCCTGAATCACGCTGCCGTCGGTTAAACTTTCCTTCACCACGATGTCCACCCGCGCGTTTTCCTTAATGGCTTCATCACCCGCATAATCGATGCGATACCAGAAACCGGAAGGCGACTTCTGCGTGCCCTTTTTCTTTTTAAACTCGGTGACGAACGCCTCGCCCTTGCTGGTTTGCACCTTCGCTGCCTGGTTCCGGGCGTCGTTCACCGCTTTTTCCGACTCCGCCAGCGCACGGGTCAACTGCGCATCGCTTAGCTGGTAATGGCCGTTGAAGGTATCGATCACGCCCGCCAGCAGCACGGTTTTATCGGGATTGATGCCCCAATTTTTACGCTCCGCCAGCATCGTTTGAATATCGCGCCCCAAAGCGACACCGGCAGCATAGCTCTGTTGCGCCGGCTTTTTCTCGAGCGCCTGTGCATCCGGCAACCATTTGGCGCGAGAGCGCAGCCCATCCAGCTCCTCACGCAATGCCTGCTGCGTTTGGTTGGCGTCCGCTAGCGCCAATGCGTTTTTTTTCGCCTGCTCCGTCGTTTTCGCCAGTTGCAGCGTTGATTTTTCGCTTTCCGCCACCGCCGTTGCCAGCCGCTGCGCCAATGCCTTCGCCTGCTCGGTTTGCGTCTTGTTTTTTTCCTGTAGCTGCGCCAGCTGTTGCTGAAGTTCGCCCGTCGCCTTGGCGGCTTCGGCCTTTTGCTGTTCCAGCGCCGTTTTCAGGCTTTTCTCTTGCCGCTCGGCCTGTTGGCGTTGTTCATCCAGCTCTTTCTGCCGCAGTGCCAGCTGCTGCTGAAGTTCTCCCGTCGCCTTGGCGGCTTCCGCCTTCTGTTGCGCCAGCTCAGCGGCGGCCGCTTGTTTGTCCTGCTCATAACGCTGGCGCGCTTTATCGTTGGCGGTCTGCGCCGCCGTCAGTTTCTCCTGCCAGGCGTTATCCGCCTGTTCAGGCAACGCCGCCAGCCGTTGTTCCAGCAAGGCGATACGCCGATCGCGCTCCTCGGTTTGTTGTTTTTCCTGCGCTAACGCTGCCTGCGCCTCGGCGATCTGCGCCTGAGCCTTGCGCTCCTGCGGCGTCAGGTTCAGCGCCCGTCGCACGCCGCTGGCGAAGTCGCTCAACGCGCTCAGATCGGGAGCAGCTGTCGGTTTATCGGCAGCCGTCAGGGACGACGCAACCCGCAACGCGGTCAGCTCCTGCTGCAGTGATTGAATAGCGGTTTGCTGTTGCTCCAATCGAGCCTCTTTCTCGCGCAGCGTCTTTTGCAACTGCGCCAGTTGCTTTCGCTGCGAGCTCGTTTCACGCGGTTGAACCGGCCGGGGCGCCGGCTTTTGGGTTTCCCGGGAGGGAGTAACCGCGGCGTCAGCTGCCGGGGCGTCCTGCCGCTGGTAGCGCTCGGCGAACTGCAGTAATGCCGGCACATCGTCATCCGCTGCGGCCATCGCTGGCGCAAACGCCAGCGGTATCATCAGGCTCAGCAACGCCTTTCTCGCACGAGGGGTCATTGGGCGCGCTCTCCGCGCTCAGCCAGGCCGGTCATCATGGCAGAACTGATGTCCGCGCACAGACGGCTGGTGCGATAACGATACAGGGCGTCGACGGTTTCCTGCGTGCCCGTGTTGACCCGCTGGCGCACCCCGGCATACTGCGCGGCGCCGCCCATCAAGGTATCGAATTCGCGTTTGAATTTTTGGTATTTTTCGTTATCCATGCCGCGCATGGCATCCAACTCGCGCTGGCACTGCTGTATACGCTCGGCTTCACGCTGCCGCTTGTCTTGTTCCGCAATGTCTTCTGCACTGGGCGGCTTACTTAATGCAGAAACAGGCCGCTTGGCGGTCTGACAGCCGCTCAGGGTCAAGGTCAGCAAAAGCGCAGCGGTCAAACAGTGTGCCGTTCGGGTCATTATCGTTATCTCCTTGTTAAGTCCGCCGCCAACGCGCTCCGCGGCTGCATCGACGGCTCTCCTCATTAATGCTGTGATGTTCCGACCATAGGCCGGAGATGAACGGGTATGAAAATGCAGACGTGGCGATGAGCGGCAGAGCGCAAATCATTCACCACGAAAATGCATACCAAAAAATCATTTAATATTATGATATTTAAAGGATTTTAACTCACAAACTTATCAGCAGGGCATGATGAGCGCAAGAAGAGATGGGGGGCAGTGCGACAGAGAAACAGCGTGAAACGGGCACTGCGTCTTCGCAAGACATAAAAAAAGCCCCGGCAAAACGCCGGGGCCTGGTACTTGCGTGATCGCCGAGGGCTCAGTGACACGCAAAGGGGTCTTACGGCCCGGAAACCGGTTGTCAAACGCGGTTAGCTGCGTGTTTATGCGCTTTGCGCCAGGGGATCAACCAAGGCCAGCGCGTTTTTCATCGCCTCCACCATTTCGCCATCCACGCAATAATGGCTAAATTCGTCAAACTCGTTATCGGAGCACATGGTGACGCCCGCCTTGCGGTAACGCATGGTCGACGGCACCAGATGACCGGAAGAACTGTGCAGTTCATGCAGACCAATATCGACAAACTTGTGCAGATTGCTGAGGCGCACGCCGGCACCCGCCATGATTACCGGGCCCTGACTGGCCTGGCGCAAATCGCGCAGCAACGGCAGGCCCAGTTCGGCGCTCTGCTGCTGGCCGGAGGTCAGAATGCGCGCCACGCCCAGCTCGCTCAGTTGCTCCAACGCCACCATCGGGTTCTGGCACATATCGAACGCGCGATGGAACGTCACCGCCATGCCCTCGCACAGCCTCATCACTTCGCGCATGCGCGGCAGATCGATGTGCCCTTCTTCGTCCAGCATGCCAACCACTACGCCGGGGAACCCCATCTCGCGGATCTGGCGGAGATCCTGTTTGATCACCTCGAAATCCACCGCGCCGTAGCAGAAATCGCCACCGCGAGGGCGAACGATCGGATGCACCGGGATCGAAACCCGCTCGCGCGCCAGACGCAGCGTGCCATAGCTCGGCGTCAATCCCCCCTCGCTCTGGCTGGCGCACAACTCAATGCGATCGGCGCCCGCCCGTTCGGCCGTCAGCGCGCAGTCGACGCTAAAGCAACAAACTTCCAGTTTTATCATTGTCACCCCCAGATAACGGCCAACATACGGCGGCAATTGTTCATTTCTTCATTTCTCACGTAGGCTCATGCATAGGCATAAACCGGCTCAGGGTTGTAACTATGGCATTCAATTTTGATCAATGGGTAGACCGCAGTCACAGTGACAGCGTTAAGTGGGATAAATATCGCGGCAGCGACATCATCCCGCTTTGGGTCGCCGACAGCGATTTCACCTCACCGCCGGCGGTGATCGAAGCCTTGCAGCGGCGCGTGGCGCACGGCGTATTCGGCTACACTCACCCATCCCCTGATCTTATTGAGGTTTTTACCCGCCGCATGGTAGAGCGCTACGGCTGGCACATCAAGCCTGAATGGATCATTTTCCTGCCTGGGCTGGTGTGCGGCCTGAATTTGTGCGTGCGCGCCTGCACCGAAGAACACCAGAGCACGCTGGCCCCCTCTCCCATTTATCCGCCGTTTCGCAAAGCGGCCAAATTCGCCGGGCGCGAGCACCTCGCGGTGCCGCTGAAGGCGACCGGTCAACGCTGGGTGCTGGATTTTTCCTCGCTGCATGATCGGCTGAGTGGCAACGAGAAACTCCTGTTGCTGTGCAACCCGCAGAACCCCGGTGGCACCGTTTATCGCCGGGATGAGCTGTTGCAGCACCATCAGTTCGCTCGCGAACACGATTTAATCGTCTGTTCCGATGAGATCCACTGCGAACTGCTGCTTGAGCCCGGCGTGCGGCATATCCCTTTCGCCACCCTGAATGACGACGCGGCCCAACGCAGCGTGACGCTGATGTCGCCGTCAAAAACGTTTAATCTCGCCGGACTGGGCGCTTCACTGGCGATCGTTCCCAACGAAGCGTTGCGACAAAAGCTGAAACGCGCGCGCAGCGGTATTGTCCCGGAGGTCAATCTGTTGGCGCTGGTGGCGGCGCAGGCGGCTTATCAATACGGGCAACCCTGGCTGGATGAGCAGTTGATTTATCTGCGCGCCAATCGCGATCGGCTGATAAAGCGTATCAACGCCATGCCGGGTTTGACGTTGCTGCCTGTCGAGGCCACTTACCTGGCCTGGATAGACTGCAGCGCGTTGCCGGTGGATAACCCGCATCAGTTCTTCGAACGTGCGGGCGTTGGGCTAAGCGCCGGTTTGGATTTCGGCGATCGGCGCTTTGTGCGGCTTAACTTTGGTTGCCGATGGGCCCTGCTCGATGAAGCGCTCGATCGCATGGCGCGAGCCTGTGCGGCACTGCCTGGCTAACCTTGTTCGCTGGCGACGATGTCTCGAATGGAATAAGGATGAAACTTGATCGTGACCGTTCCATCGGTGATGGCCAGCGTCGGGTTCGGCAGCCGTTCGCCCTCGCCTTTTGGCGAGCTTTGCTTCAGCTTGATCCCCGGCGCCAGCAACGCTTCATCGGCCAGGTGGCTCAACGCCCGGGCGTACAGCGTCTGCGGATCGCCACTGAGCACTAATTCGACGTGTTCCCAGCCTTCGTGCGGATAGCGTTTCTCCCCCGGATACGGCAGTTCGATGCAGTCTATCCGCCATGGCCCAACGGCCAGCGGCTGAGACAAGTCGAACAGACAGATAGGCCGCCCGTTGATCATCGATTCGGACAGCAGTGTCCCGCACTGCATCAGCCCCTGGCGCCAGCGCTCGGCGGTGGCGTTCTGGTGACAGCGAAGGGAGATGTGATCGGCGGTAAACGCGGACAGATCAAGCCGCAATTTGGCGGCAAATTGGTGCAACGCCTGTTCGAAACGCGGCAGGTCGAGCTTCAGATCGTCAAGCTCGGCAATGGCCTGCAAGGGAGTGGTCATAGGAACCTCAAAACAACGGGGCGCAAAGTTAAACGCCGTAATTTACACGCTGGCGACAGCGCTCGCCAGCGTTGCGAGGTTTTTCGGCGGCAGTTCAACATGATTTTTGGTTGCGGGCGCGGAGAATAAAAGCCGGATTTTTATTAAGGTGACAGCTTATTAAATCAACGGAAAAATAAAAAATAAGATTTTTCGCAAGACATTATACCTTTTCTTTATGACGCTATGATTTAAGTTATTTTGCACAAAAACCTCTGCAGGCCATTGGTCAAGCCGATTGAATCGCTGGGTTTAATCAAAACGACTCACTTATCAATGTCGCACAAATCCGCAATCACAACCCATTGTAAAAAAAGAAAATAAAACGCATTAATTGATTAAAAACTAAGGATTATCTTAATTTAACCCCAGACAATTGATTCACCAAGACAACTCGGCTACTTTGGAGGAAATTTAAATTCGAGATGATCATTATGTTATTGCTGACGATATCCTTGGTGTTGATAATTATCGCCGTATACGCCATCTACCGTCATTTCAAATCACGCAGCGTCAACACGCTGGATGCCGGTCGCCGCAATAAAAAGCGCTAGCTTCGCAACTCTCCCCTCCGTACATTCTGTTCAGCTCATTCCGCTTTTCACCTTCCGGCAATCAACGCGCCGCACCCGACAACTGTTTCATCGCAGCGGCCGCGCCAACTGCTGACGGACTCCGTCAGATCGGTTACAATTGCAGGCTGTTTTGTGGCGGTCGCCCATCGCGCCCGCCACCGTTGAATCCCACAGGGGCTGGCTTCAGCCCCTCGTTCGTCATTAAGGTAACCCGTTGAATATTCAGGTTCTTCTTTCAGATAAAGTCAGCCAGGCGCTGATCGCCGCTGGCGCGCCAGCCGATTGCGAAGCGCAGGTCCGCCCTTCCGCCAAGGCGCAGTTTGGTGATTACCAGGCCAACGGCGTGATGTCCGTCGCCAAAAAGCTGGGCATGCCGCCCCGGCAGCTGGCGGAAAAAGTGGTGCAACTGCTGGATCTCGGCGACGTCGCCGGTAAAGTGGAAATCGCCGGTCCCGGCTTTATCAACATTTTCCTGAACAGCGACTGGGTCGCCCGCCAGGCCGACCAGATGCTGAACGCACCGAAACTGGGCATTGCGCCGGTTGAGCCGCAAACCATCGTTATCGACTACTCCGCGCCGAACGTGGCGAAAGAGATGCACGTCGGCCATCTGCGCTCCACCATCATCGGCGACGCCGCGGCGCGTACCCAGGAGTTTCTGGGCCATAAAGTGATCCGTGCCAACCACGTCGGCGACTGGGGCACCCAGTTCGGCATGCTGATTGCCTACCTGGAAAAAATGCAGAACGAAAACGCCAGCGACATGGGCCTGTCCGATTTGGAACAGTTCTATCGCGAAGCCAAGAAGCATTACGACGAAGACGCCGAGTTCGCCGAGCGCGCGCGCGCTTACGTCGTCAAGCTGCAGGGCGGCGATCAGTACTGCCTGAAAATGTGGCGCAAGCTGGTCGACATCACCATGGCGCAAAACCAGCTGACCTATAACCGCCTGAACGTCACGCTGACCGAAGACGACGTGATGGGCGAAAGCCTGTATAACGCGATGCTGCCGGGCATCGTCGCCGATCTGAAAGCCAAAGGGCTGGCGGTGGAAAGCGAAGGCGCCACCGTGGTGTTCCTCGACGAATACCAGAACAAGGACGGCGATCCGATGGGCGTCATCATCCAGAAAAAGGATGGCGGCTATCTCTACACCACCACCGATATCGCCTGCGCCAAGTACCGCTACGAAACCCTGGGCGCCAATCGCGTGCTGTATTACATCGACTCCCGTCAGCATCAGCACCTGATGCAGGCCTGGACCATCGTGCGCAAGGCCGGTTACGTGCCGGAGTCCGTCTCGCTGGAACACCACATGTTCGGCATGATGCTGGGCAAAGACGGCAAGCCGTTCAAAACCCGCTCGGGCGGTACGGTGAAGCTCTCCGATCTGCTGGATGAGGCCATCGAACGCGCCGAACAGCTGATCGCCGGCAAAAACCCGGACATGCCGCAAGACGAAATGAAGACCGTGGCCCGCGTGGTCGGCATCGGCGCGGTGAAATACGCCGATCTGTCGAAAAGCCGCACCACCGACTATGTCTTCGACTGGGATAACATGCTGGCCTTCGAAGGCAATACCGCGCCTTATATGCAATACGCCTATACCCGCGTGGCATCGGTATTCAAGCGCGCCGGGATCGACGAAAGCAGCCTGACGCTGCCGCTGACGCTGACCGAAGAGCGTGAAATTGCGCTGGCTACCCGCCTGCTGCAGTTCGAAGAGGTGCTCACCACCGTCGCGCGTGAAGGCACGCCTCACGTCATGTGCAGCTACCTGTACGATCTGGCCGGCTTGTTCTCCGGTTTCTACGAGCACTGCCAGATCCTGAACGCCGACAGCGAAGAAGCGCGTCAGAGCCGCCTGAAGCTGGCGCTGCTGACCTCGAAAACGCTGAAAACCGGTCTGGATACGCTGGGCATCGAAACCGTCGAACGCATGTAAACCGCACCGCGCGGAAAGCAAAAAGGTCGCCTGGGCGACCTTTTTTTGTTCTTGCTTTCGGCTCAGGCGGCGCGGCGCGCAAAGTCGCGCGGGCGGAAGCCCAACCCTACCAGCACGCCAAAGTAGGCCACCACACCGGCCACCACCACCGCAGCCAAACGCAGCAAACGTTCCAGCATATTGCCCTGATCCCAGGCCGGCATCAGCCACATCACGCCAATCAGCACCGCCGACATCACCAGCACGGCGATCACCAGCTTGGTGAGGAACAGCGCCCACCCCGGCTGCGGCTGAAAGATCTTCTGTTTGCGCAGTTGCCAATACAGCAACGAGGCGTTCAGACAGGCCGCCAAACCGATCGACAGCGCCAGGCCGGCATGCTTCAACGGGCCAATAAATGCCAGGTTCATCACCTGCGTCATGATCAGCGTGATGATGGCGATCTTGACCGGCGTTTTGATGTCCTGCCGCGAATAGAAGCCCGGCGCCAGCACTTTAACCACGATCAACCCCATCAGCCCAACCGAGTAAGCCACCAGCGCGCGTTGCGTCATCGCCGCGTCAAAGGCGCTGAACTTGCCGTACTGGAACAGCGAAACGGTCAATGGCTTGGCCAAAATGCCGAGCGCGATGGCGCTCGGCAACGCCAGCAGGAAGCACAGACGCAGCCCCCAATCCATCAGGCGCGAATACTCGTCGTGGTTGCCGCTCGAGAAGCTTTTGGCCAGCGACGGCAGCAGGATGGTGCCCAGCGCCACGCCCAGCACGCCGGAGGGAAACTCCATCAGGCGGTCGGCGTAGTACATCCAGGACACCGAGCCGGACACCAGGAACGAAGCGAAAATGGTGTTGATGATCAGCGAGATTTGGCTCACCGACACCCCGAGGATCGCCGGCCCCATCTGGCGCATCACTCGCCAGACCCCGGCATCGCCCAGCTTGAGGCGCGGCAGCACCAGCATGCCTATCTTGCGCAGATGCGGCAGCTGATAACCCAGCTGCAGCACGCCGCCCACCACCACCGCCCAGGCCAGCGCCAGCACCGGCGGGTTGAAATACGGGGCGGCGAACAGCGCGAAACCGATCATGCTGACGTTAAGCAGCGTTGGCGCAAAAGCCGGGATCGAGAAGCGGTTCCAGGTATTGAGGATCGCCCCCACCAGCGACGCCAGTGAGATCAACAAAATATAGGGGAAGGTGATGCGCAGCAGCGCCGACGTCAGGGCAAACTTGTCGGGCGTATCGGTAAAGCCCGGCGCAGTAATGTAAATAACCCAGGGCGCGGCCAGCATCCCCAGCACCGTCACCACCGCCAGCACCAGCGTCAGCAGCCCGGAGACATAGGCAATAAAAGTGCGCGTCGCCTCTTCACCCTGCTGGCTCTTGTATTCGGCCAGGATCGGCACGAAGGCCTGCGAAAACGCCCCTTCGGCAAAGATACGGCGTAACAGATTCGGGAGTTTGAACGCCACGAAAAAGGCGTCCGTTGCCATGCCGGCCCCGAACACGCGCGCGACGATCGCATCGCGGGCAAAGCCCAACACCCGCGAAAACATCGTCATCGAGCTGACGGCAGCCAAGGATTTGAGTAGGTTCATGTGGTTGTCTGATAGGTACCGTAAATATCAACGCCTGCAACAGCAGGCGTCAGTGAAACAATCGGCTCAGTTTACGCATCCGGAAAAGAATAGCTACCGCCATATGTTACATAGAGTTATCCCGCAGCAAACGCTCGACCACCCGCTGGGCGGCCAGCGCCTGTTCGCCGCCGGTTTCCGGCGCGCTCTGATTGGCGACGGCATCAAGGAAATGCCGCACCGCCCCGTCGAAGCCGCGTTGCACCAGCGTGCTTTGCCAGCCCGGCACCGGCTGCTCCAACTCGCCCTGCGCATCTTCACGCAGCCAGTGGCGCATATCGGTCAACTGATACAGCGCGCCGTCGGTCACCGCCTGCACGCTTTCGCGCTGGCTGCCGCCGCGGCGATGCATACTGGTCGTCACCTGCGTGTCGCCGCAGGCGAAGTGATGCTCGGCGTACAGCATTTCACCGGCGGCGTTGGCGCGCAGGCTGCCGCTCAGCAGTTGCTCCCGCCCGCCCGCCAGCCACAGCGCAGTGTCCACCACGTGCAGGTAATCATCCAACAGGGTAAAACGCAGATCGTGCGGGCCGACGCTGTCCGCCCGATGTTTATCCATGCGAATGGAGGCCGGCTGATTCATTCGCTGTTTGAGCTGCCGGTAAAGCGGCGCGAAACGGCGGTTGAACCCCACCATCAGCGTTTTGCCTCGCCGCTCGGCCTGCTCAAGCAGTTGCTCGCCCTGCTCCAGCGTCTCCGCCAGCGGTTTATCGACGTAAACGTGCACGCCGCGGTTCAGCAGCTCGCCTATCACCGAAAAATGGCTGGCGGTGCTGCTGTGAACAAAGACCGCGTCGCACTGTTCGGCCAGGCTGTCCAGACGGGAGAAACAGGCCATGCGGTAGCTGTCGCACAGCGGCTGCGCTTTTTGCTGATTGGGCGAAAAACCGCCCACCAGCGTCCAATCCGCCGCCTGGCCGAGGATTGGCAGATACGCCTTCTGCGCGATACTGCCCAACCCCACCACGCCTACACGCAATTTAGTCATTCGCATCCCTCGCCAACAGCTGTTGCAACTGCCGTTTCAGCTCCGCCACTTCGCTTTCCAATGCGCTGACTCTGGCGCTCAGTTCGCCGTCGTCCTCAGCGTCGAACGCCGCCGGCGGCGCTTCATCAATCTGGCCGCTGAACAGATGCATGAACCGGCTTTCGCGCTTGCCCGGCTCACGCGCCAGGCGCACCACGAACGGGCCATCTTCGCGCGTGGCCAGTTGCTGCAGCACCTGTTCGACCTCGCTGACATCGCTGAACTCGTGCATCCGATTGGTGCGGGTGCGCAACTCGCCCGGCGTTTGCGCGCCGCGCAACAGCAAGGTGGCGATCACCGCCAGTTCGGCAGGCGAGAGTTTCAGCTGGCCGAACTCGGAGTTGCAAAACCGCTGTTCGTACTTCACCACCCGATTGCCGAACCCGCTGAGGGTGCGCAGGAAATGTTTGCGCAGCAACAGATCGAGCAGTTGCTGCACTTCGCTTTCGCTCAGGTCCATCACCGGTTCGCGGTTGGTTTTTTGGTTGCATGCCAGCGTAATGGCATTCAGCGAAAGCGGGTATTGATCCGGTGTCGTGACCTGTTTTTCCAACAGGCAGCCGATAACCCGAGCCTCTCTGGCGTTCAATTCATATTTCATCGTTTGGCCTCAACGTGGGGGGAGCCACTCTTTATTGGTGTATGCCGTCAAAACGTGGTCTTGCCACTGGCCGTCGATCAGCAGGTAATCCTTGGCGTAACCTTCGCGTTCGAATCCCAGACGCGTCAGCAATGCGCCGCTGCGCTGGTTGTGTGGCATATAGTTGGCCATGATGCGGTGCATGCGCTGTTGGCGCAGCATATAGCGGATGGCGGACTGCAAGGCTTCGAACATCAGCCCTTGCCCCTGCCACTTTTCCCCCAGCGAATAGCCGAGGAAACAGGCATGAAACGAACCGCGCAGCACGTTGCTGAAGTTCGCCACGCCGCGCACTTCCTGCTCTTCTGGATCGAGCAGGATAAAATAGTAGGCGTTGCCCTGCTTTTGCATTTCGGTGATCATGCCCAGACGCGCCTGCCAGCCGGAAGGATAACAGTGGCTTTCGTCGCGCACCGGCTCCCAGGGTTTGAGAAAGGCTCGGTTCTCGGCATAATAATCCGCCAGGCGATAGGCATCCCGTTCATGCACTAAACGGACCACCATCCGGTCGGTAGTAAGACGTACTTTTGGCGATGCAGAGCGATAGCCGAACATCATTTCCCCCGCAGTCAAAACGGTTCGATAAGAAGTATTTATTAGGAAGCCGAGCGGATCATTATCCTGTGCCGATCTTTTGCCATGGTTTTATTTTGCCAATAGCACCGCAGAACTGCACTTCCCTGCATTCAATATAACCGTAGCCCGCCCCCGAGGTAAAATACCGGCCGCTCAGTAAATCGCCGAATACGCGTTTTACGGCGTTTTTCCGCCAATTTTGCTGCTCAGGTAACACCTTGACGATAAAAAAATATTATCTATGCCTCCCCTGTCGCCGTACGGGAATTGGGTAGAGAATGGAACGGCTGTCTCTCCTTCTTTCTTGATTGCTCATGGTGAAGCATGTCTCTGGTGTCGCAAGCGCGCAGCTTGGGTAAATATTTTCTGTTGCTCGATAATCTACTGGTGGTTTTAGGCTTCTTTGTCGTTTTTCCGCTTATTTCGATCCGCTTTGTCGATCAATTAGGATGGGCGGCGCTGATCGTCGGCATCGCACTGGGTTTGCGCCAGCTGTTGCAACAAGGGCTCGGCATCTTTGGCGGCGCCATCGCCGATCGCTTCGGCGCCAAGCCGATGATCGTCACCGGCATGTTGCTGCGCGCCGCCGGTTTCGCCACCATGGCGATGGCCGATGAACCCTGGATCCTGTGGTTCTCTTGTGCCCTGTCCGCCCTCGGCGGCACGTTATTCGATCCGCCGCGCACCGCTTTGGTGATCAAACTGACCCGTCCGCACGAGCGCGGCCGTTTTTTCTCGCTGCTGATGATGCAGGATAGCGCCGGAGCGGTGGTCGGCGCGCTGATCGGCAGTTGGCTGCTGCAGTACGATTTCCACTTTGTCTGCTGGGTCGGGGCGGCGATCTTCGTGCTGGCCGCCGGCTGGAACGCCTGGCTACTGCCGGCTTACCGCATCTCTACCGTGCGTATACCGATGAAGGAAGGCATGCTGCGGGTCCTGCGCGATCGCCGTTTCCTCACCTATGTCCTGACGCTGACCGGTTATTACATGTTAGCGGTACAGGTGATGCTGATGATGCCGATCGTGGTCAACGAAATCGCCGGTTCACCGGCGGCGGTGAAATGGATGTATGCGATTGAAGCAGCGCTGTCGCTATCGCTGCTCTATCCGCTGGCGCGTTGGGGAGAAAAACACTTCCGGCTTGAGCAGCGCCTGATGGCGGGTCTGTTGCTGATGACGCTCAGCCTGCTGCCGATCGGTCTCGCCACCAGTTTGCAGGGCGTGTTCACGCTGATCTGTTGCTTCTATCTGGGATCGATCATCGCCGAACCGGCGCGCGAAACGCTGAGCGCTTCGCTGGCCGATCCGCGTGCGCGCGGCAGCTATATGGGCTTTAGCCGCCTGGGCCTGGCGCTGGGCGGCGCGTTGGGTTATACCGGCGGCGGTTGGATGTACGATACCGGGCGGACGATGAACATGCCGGAGCTACCCTGGTTGCTGCTGGGGGCAGTGGGCTTCGCTACGCTGCTGGCGCTGTACTGGCAGTTCAGCCCGCGGCGCAGCGCGTCGATGATGCTGCACCGCGGTTGACGCCATAGAAATCCGGCCGAATCGGCAACAGCTGCTATCCTGTTAGTAAAAACACCCACAGGAGCCCGTCGGCATGAGCGAAGAAGCAAAATTACCGCAACTACTCGAACATATGATACTGAACTTGCGCATGATTTATGCGCGTTCCACCTTGGTGGAAAAGGCACTGGCCCATATCCTCGCCAGCGACGCCGGCCTGAAAAACGATATTATCAAACAGCTGCAGGTCGTCACCGCCACCAACGAACGTGACAGAATCGACCTCGAAGAAGCTCGCAATCACCTGATCGATGTGCTCAACTCAGTACCGGCCAAGAAATAACGCCTCCTAGCCCGCGCTGGCGCGCGGGCAATATCGCAATAACGCACCATCCAACACACGCACGTCAAGACAGCCTCGATAAGCTGTGGTAACTATTGCTGTTAAAACCTGACAACCCGGAGCAAGCATGAAACTGTTCATTTACGATCATTGCCCATTCTGCGTGAAAGCCCGCATGATTTTTGGCCTGAAACGTCTGCCGATTCGCTTGGTCACATTGCTCAACGACGATGAGACGACCCCGTTCAACCTGATCGGCCAAAAAATGGTGCCTATCCTGGTCAAAGACAACGGCGATGCGATGCCGGAAAGCCTGGATATCGTGCGCTATGTCGACAACCTTGACGACAAACCGGTGCTGACCGGCCGCACCAACCCGGCCATTGCCGAGTGGCTGCAGCGGGTCGGCGGTTACAGCGCAAAATTGCTGTTGCCGCGAATTGCGCATGCCGATTTCGAAGAGTTTGCCACCGACAGCGCCCGCCGTTACTTTATCGATAAAAAGCAGGCGTCTATCGGCGATTTTGCCGAGCATCTCGCCAACAGTGCCGATCTGATCGCCGAACTGGAAGCCGACCTGCAAACGCTGTCGCCGCTGATCGCCTCCGCCGACGCGGTGAACGGCGAACTGTCCGAGGACGATATCCACCTGTTCCCGCTGCTGCGCTCATTGTCGATCGTCGCCGGCGTTGCGCTGCCGGATAACGTGGAAGCCTACCGCAACCGCATGGCGCAGCGCAGCGAGGTGCCGTTGCTGCTGGATATGGAACAATAACGTTCAAGAATGACAAATAAGGATATGGCGTACTGATGTTGAAAATGGTGCTCGCCACCGCTCGCGATCGGGCGCGGCTGAAGGAAATTACCTCCGTTCTGATTCGTTATGGCCTGCAAGACGTTCTGCGTCTGCTGGGCCTGGGGGCTTTGCTGCGCGGCGCCCGCGCTGAATCCGCCCAACAGGACGCACAAACCCTGCCTGAGCGGCTGCGCGAAGCGCTCGAGGCACTGGGCCCTACCTTCGTCAAATTCGGTCAGATCCTGGCCACGCGTTCCGACCTGCTGGATCCGGCCTGGACCGACGAACTGGATCGTCTGCACAGCCAGGCAGCGGTGTTGCCATGGGAAACGCTGGCGCCGCAGATCGTTGCCGACCTGGGCGGCGAACCCGAGCGGCTGTTCGCCGAATTCGATCGTACGCCGCTGGCGGCGGCGTCGATGGCGCAAATCTACCGCGCACGCCTGCACAGCGGCGAACAGGTCGTGGTCAAAGTGCTGCGGCCCGGCCTGGCGAAAACCATCCACGCCGATCTGCGGCTGCTGGCCTCGCTGGCGGAAACCGTGGAGCAGCAGAGCCCCGCGCTGGCGCGCTATCGGCCGCGGCAGATGGTCAGAGCGCTGGCGACGGCGCTCAATCATGAACTGGATTTGACCCACGAAGGGCATAACTGCGACCGCGTCGCCGGGATGTTTGCGCGTCAACCTGACGTCGTCGTGCCGAAAATCTATTGGCAATGGTCTTCCCCGCGCCTGTTAGTGCAGGAATACTTGCCCGGCACCGCGCCGGAAAACCCTCAGCAGCTGGCGGCAGCGGGCTTTGACGGCCCACTGCTGGCGCAACGCGGCGCCCGCGCCTTTATGAGCATGGTACTGGAGCATCGGCTGTATCACGCCGATCCCCACCCCGGCAACGTCATGGCGCTGAGCGGTGACCGCGTCGGCTTTATCGACTTCGGCATGGTGGGCCAGCTGTCCGAGCGGCGACGCAATCAGTTGCTCCTGCTGCTGCAGGCCATCGCCGATCGTCAGTCCGAAGGCATCGTCAACACGCTGATCGCCTGGTCGGACAGCGAACCGCTGGATCTGATGGATCTGGAGCTGGCGGCGCAAAACTTCCTCGACAAACAGGCCGCCGCCACCCTGACCTTGGGCAAGGCCCTGACCGATCTGCTGGTGATGGCGCGTGAACACCAGCTGGCGCTGCCGCCCGATCTGGTGCTGCTGTTCAAGGCGTTAATCACCGCCGACGGCGTGCTGCACCGATTGGATCCGGCCTTTGACATCGTGGCCACGCTCAAACCGATGCTGCAACAAACCGTGCTGCAACGCTATGCACCCGCTGCCGTGCGCCAGCGGTTGTTGGCCCTGGGCGGGGAAGCGCTCGACGCCGGAGAGGAGCTGCCGCAAACCCTGCGGCTATTGGTTCGCCGCCTAAAACGCGGGCGGCTCAATGCCGATATCAACGTCAGTAATCTTGGCCAGTTGAGCAAAGCGCTGGAACGCGCCGCCGTTACCCTGGCTATCGCCATCGTCACCGCCGCTTTTGCCCTGGGGCTGGCGCCTTATCTGATGCATTCGTCGCTGCGGCTGTGGGGCATTCCGCTGTTCCCGCTGTTGGGGGGCGCAGCCTGCCTGGCCGGCGTGGTGCTCTTGGCGCTGCGATTGCGGCGCTGACGCTTTCGGCGTTATCCGATAGGTGTCGCCCGCTTTTGCGCGCACTATCCTCTGCACATCGCCTTCTGCCGTTTTCACGCGCAGGTGGAACGTTTATAATGATTAATCAATTATCTGCAGCACTTTTCGCCAGCAGTCGCAATGAGGCATTAATGAAGAAGATCCTGATGGGCGCAGCCGCCCTGCTGTTCGCCGGCGTATTGGCCGGTTGCAATCAACTGACCCAGTACACTCTGAGCGAGCAGGAAGTGAATGATTACCTGCAGAAACACAACGACTATCAGAAGCAGATCGGCGTGCCCGGCCTGGTGGACGCCAACATCGTACTGACGCAGTTGCAAAGCCAGATTGGCCGCAGCGAGCCGGGCAAGGTCACCCTTTCCGGCGATGCCAAGGTCAATATCACGTCGATTCTCGGCCCGCAGGCGGCGGATCTGAGGCTGACGCTGAAAGCGCAGCCGGTTTACGACCGTGCACAGGGCGCCATTTACCTGAAAGACATGGAACTGACCGATTACAGCGTGCAGCCGGAAAAAATGCAGACGGTGATGAAAGCGCTGACGCCATATCTGAATCAGTCGCTGAAGTCTTACTTCGACCAAAAGCCGGCTTATGTGCTGAATCCTGACAACAGCAAAACCGAAGCGCTGGCGAAAAAACTGGCGAAGGGATTGGAAGTGAAACCGGGTGAGTTGGTGATCCCGTTTAGCGACTGACAGCCTCTTGATGCATCAAGCCCGCCGCCAGGCGGGCTTTTTATTGCGGAAAACGATTACTGCGGCGCGCTGTAGGCGATCTCGCCGGTGTTGCAGTTGAGCGTCACGTTGTAGGTTTTATCCGCTTTGGTGCCACGCACCGTCAGCGGCACCTGCCACACCTGATCCTTGCCGGTGATGGCATCCGGGCTGACCCAGGCGATCGGGGTAGCGGTGCCCAGCAGTTTTTTGTCCGCCTCCCAGCGCGTGATGCGGTTCTGCAAGAAGTCGCGCTTGACCTGGGCGGCGATATCCGCCGGCTGCAGCCCCGCACACTGCCCCACCTTGGCGCTGCGTTGCTCTTGAACCTGCGCCCACACCGCAGTCGATGCTCCCATCATGGCCAACAAGGCGATAGCCAAAGCCGTTTTTTTCATGTGTCCTCCCGTTGTGATTAGCGCTATCCGGGCGCCCATCCCTGGCTCACAACAGGGTTTCGGCAAAGGGTTACCGTTTGACGAACTCGATGACAAACAGCGCATCCAGACCCGGATAGATTTCCTTGATCACCTGCTTCAGTTCGCCGAGCGACATGTTCTCCTGCTGTGCATGGCGTTCGGTCAGCGCATTCAGGCGCACCGGCGTTACCGACAGCACTTCGATAAAGCAGAAAAATACGCCGTCTTCATTGCGGCTTACGCGCAATACCTCGCCCGGTTCGAAGTGCGACTCACTGGCATCCCGAATGGTGATGGTTTTGCGCCCCGCCAGAATGTCTTGCTCAAAGCGGCTGAAGAAAGTTATTTCACGGCTCATTTTAGATCCTTTTTCATCACAACACCGCAACATAAGCCATTATGCCGCTTGCTTTTCTGACGCAGATCCCTCTTTTGAGTTAGAGACCGTTTTTTTCGCTTTCGCTTCCGTCGGTTTTTTGCCGGTTTCCGCCGGTGATGCGCCGCGCAGGATCAGCCCCAGCGCATCCTTATTCTCCGCCAGGAAGAAGCTCAGCCCTTCGCGCTGTTCGTCGTCCAGCTTCAGCGGCGCCTGTTGCAACCACTCTCCGAGGTTATCCGCCAAATCCAGCATTTTGTCGTAGGCGTCGGCTTCTTTCTTGCTCGCGAAAGTCATTTTTTCCTCACCGTTTCTCACCACCACATATTTAACTTCAACCGCCATGCGTGCGTCCTCAAATGCTCAAACAACTGTAAATACATACAGCATAAATGAATGGCGGCGGGAAGGCAAACCGCCGCCCGCCTTCGGCTTATTTCAGCAGCCGCACCTTGCAGCTCTTGCCTTTGATTTTGCCCTGTTGCAGCTGTTGCAGCGCCTTGCGCGCGCTGGCTTTACGGATCGCGACGTAGGCATGCACCGGGAACATGTCGATCTTGCCCACTTCCGCCGCCGTCAGCCCGGCATCGCCGGTCAGCGCGCCGAGGATATCGCCGGGGCGGATCTTCGCCTTGCGGCCGCCGTCGATGCACAGCGTCACCATCTCCGCCTCCAGCGAGCCGTTGGCGGCCCCGCTCAGCTCGGACACCGGCGCCCAATCGACGGTCATCTGCAGGTAGTCTTCAATCGCATGCGCCCGCGCCATTTCCTGCGGCGTGCACAGGCTGATCGCCAGCCCGCTCATGCCGGCACGGCCGGTACGGCCAATACGGTGCACGTGCACTTCGGGATCGAACGCCAGTTCGTAGTTAACCACCAGCTCCAGCTCTTTGATGTCCAGCCCGCGAGCGGCGACGTCGGTCGCCACCAGCACCCGGCAACTGCGGTTGGCGAAGCGCACCAACACCTGGTCGCGATCGCGCTGCTCCAGATCGCCATGCAGCGCCAATGCGCTGATGCCGCGGGCCTCCAGGGCCTCAAACACCGTCTGACAATCGCGTTTGGTATTGCAGAACACCACGCAGGACGCAGGTTGATGATAACGAATGGCCGACACCAGCAGCGCCGGGCGCTGATCGCGCGTGGTCTCATAGAAGCGTTGTTCGATGGCGGTCTGCGCTTCGTCATCGCCCACTTCGACGCTCAGCGGCTGGCGCTGAACGCGTTCGCTGATGCATTCGATACCCGCCGGATAGGTGGCGGAAAACAGCAGCGTCTGACGCTGCGGCGGCGTGTAGCTGATCACATCGTCGATATCGTCGGCGAAGCCCATGTCCAGCATGCGGTCGGCCTCATCCAGCACCAGCACCTTCAGTTCGTCCAGCAGCAGCGTTTTCTTGCGCAGATGCTCCTGAATGCGCCCCGGCGTCCCCACCACGATGTGCGGCGCGTGCACCAGCGAATCGAGCTGCGGCCCCATCGGTTGGCCACCGCACAGCGTCAGGATTTTGATGTTTTGCGTGAAACGCGCCAGGCGACGCAACTCTTTGCTCACCTGATCGGCCAATTCGCGGGTGGGGCAGAGCACCAGCGCCTGCGTGGCGACCTGAGCGACGACGATATTATTCAGCAGACCAATGCCGAACGCCGCCGTTTTGCCGCTGCCGGTTTTCGCCTTGGCGCGCACGTCCCGCCCTTGCAGAATGGCGGGCAACGCGGCGGCCTGCACCGGCGTCATTTTGGCGTACCCCAGTTCGTTGAGGTTGGCCAACTGTTCGGCTGGCAGCGGCAGGGAAGAAAAAGAAACTGTGCTCACGGCGATAACTCTTATATGACGAATGGAATGGCGGCGCGCCCGCAGGTTGGCGCCGAATCAGCGGCAAATGATAACAGAGATGGGCGGCGTTACGGGCAGCGGGCATAAAAAAACCCGCCGGCGGCGGGTTTCTTGGCGGCTCCGTCGTTAAATGGCGACGACGTTGGCTGCGGCAGGGCCACGTTGGCTGTCCTGGATGGAGAACTCAACCTGCTGGCCTTCAGCCAGGGTCTTGAAACCATCGCTAACGATAGCGGAAAAATGAACGAAAACGTCTTTAGAACCGTCGGCAGGCGTGATGAAGCCGAAACCTTTGCTTTCGTTGAACCATTTAACGTGACCAGTGATCTTGCTCATTTGTGTTTCCTTTACTTGATAAACCTGCCTTGACGGCACGAGACGCGAAAACCATGCTATATGTAGGTCTTCTTTCGTCGTCGGTTATTAACGCATAATCGCCCATGCAGGGCAAATATTTCTGCTTGTTATAAAAACAGCAAGTTAGCAACAAACTTAGCGCAGCGGCTGCGCACGCAATCGTTTTCGTATATACTGCCCGCCGATCATCAATCCGCTTACTTTCACCGATCCAGGTACGAAACTATGTTAACGATTGGAACCGCCCTGCGCCCTTCCGCCACCCGCGTTATGTTGCTCGGCTCCGGGGAGCTGGGCAAAGAAGTCGCCATTGAATGCCAGCGCCTCGGCCTGGAAGTGATCGCCGTCGATCGCTATCCCGACGCCCCCGCCATGCACGTGGCGCACCGCAGCCACGTCATCAATATGCTGGACGGTGACGCGCTGAAAGCCGTTATCGAACAAGAGCGGCCGGACTATATCGTTCCCGAAATCGAAGCGATCGCCACCGCCATGCTGGTCGAGCTTGAACGCCAGGGCCACCGCGTGGTGCCCTGCGCCGAAGCCACGCGCCTGACCATGAACCGTGAAGGCATCCGCCGCCTGGCGGCGGAAGAGCTTGGCCTGCCCACCTCCAGCTACCGCTTTGCCGACAGCGAGGCGACTTTCCGGCAGGCGGTCGAGCACATCGGCTACCCGTGCATCGTCAAACCGGTGATGAGTTCTTCCGGCAAAGGACAAAGCCTGATCCGCACGCCTGAGCAACTGCAAAGCGCCTGGGATTACGCCCAACAGGGCGGCCGCGCCGGCGGCGGCCGGGTGATCGTCGAAGGGCTGGTAAGATTTGATTTTGAAATTACCTTGTTGACCATCAGCGCCGTGGACGGCGTACATTTCTGCGCGCCGATCGGCCATCGTCAGGAGGATGGGGACTATCGCGAATCCTGGCAGCCGCAGCGCATGTCAGCCGCGGCGTTAAGCCGCGCTCAGGCTATCGCGGAGAAGGTGGTGAAGGCCCTGGGCGGTTTCGGCCTGTTCGGCGTGGAGCTGTTCGTCTGTGGTGACGACGTGATCTTCAGCGAGGTGTCTCCGCGGCCGCACGATACCGGCATGGTCACGTTGATCTCACAGGATCTGTCCGAGTTCGCCCTGCACGTTCGCGCATTTCTCGGGTTGCCGATTGGCGCCATCCGCCAGTTCGGCCCTTCCGCTTCGGCGGTGATCCTGCCCCAGCTGACCAGCAGCGATGTGCGCTTCAGCGGCCTGGAAAACGCGCTGCGCGGGCACAGCCAGCTGCGCCTGTTCGGCAAACCGGAGATCGCCGGGCAGCGTCGCCTGGGCGTGGCGCTGGCGACGGCGGACACGACGGAACAGGCGGTGGAGCAAGCGAAACAAGCCGCTGCCGCCGTGGCGGTCAACGGCTGATACTCACGGGGCCGCTTGCGCGGCCCCGATAACGTCAATAGTCTTCGTCTTCTTCAACATCGTCATTCCGCGACGCCTCCGGGGCGGCCTCATGCTGCTCGTCTTCATCATCGTCATCGAACAGTACCGCAACCTGAGCGCCCTGATGCTTCTCGCGAATTTCCTGCGCAACGCGAGCAATGGCTTCACCGCTGCTCATGCCCTGCTCCATCAGTTGATGGATGCGATCCGCCGCTTCCTGCTGCTCCGCGTGACTCAGTAATGGCATACCTGCATGCATGTGTCGTTTTCTCCGGCAAAAGGGAGAAGGAGTATACGCGCTAACGCGGCGGATCCCAACGTCTTGTGGCTCAGGCCGGTTGCGAGCAGCCGTTATCGCTGCGCCACTGCTTCAGCCGATGCAGCCACAGCATGACATGCCACCCCTGTTTCAGACCGCGCGCATTGGCGAACATCGCTCTGTCGATGCCGCGCTGATAGAACTCTTCGGTGATCTGACTCTGGGCAGCCGGATCCGGCTCACGACGAATGCTGTGGCAAATGCCCAGCGCTTCGCGGGTGATTTGCCAATGGAAAGCCGGGCGAATGGCGACAGTGCCGGCATAGCGCCGGTTGAGCCGCTCCAGCATCTCGACGATTTTCATATAGTGGCGTTGATAATCCACGTTCGCCTGACCGGTGCGACGGCGGTTGCTGATCGATTTGTCGTGCACCCGTTGACGGTACAGCGGCGTGCTTAAATATTTGACCCGTTTGGCATTAAACATGACTTCCGTTGTCCAGGGAATATCCTGGTGATGCAATCCCGGCTCGAAATAAAGGCGATGCTGGCGAATAAAGTCGAGGCGATATATTGCCAGCCATACAACGTGAATAAACTTTCGCGATTTCAACGCACGTTCAAACCACTGTACGCCGGTGATAACGTCGGTGGTGCGCAAACGCGCCTCGGGAAAAATCGGCTGCAATTCATCCTGGCTGGTGAAATAGCGTTCGCCATTGCATTGCATCACGTCTAATTGGTGTTGTTCCGCCTGTTCCAGCAGCGTGGAATACATGTCCGGCGCCAGCACATCGTCGGCATCGGGAAACGCCACATATTTGCCTCGGGCAACGGCGAGCCCGGCATTGCGCGCGTTAGAAACACCGGCATTGGCTTGATCGATCACACGAATATGCGGATGCGCCGCCGCGTAACGGTGTGCGATCTCCCCCGAACCGTCGGTGGAACCATCGTTGACGATGATCACCTCCAACCGCTGCTCACGCTGGGCCAGCAGCGAGGCCAGGAAAGGCTCCAATAATTCCCCCGCATTGTGCATCGGGACGATCACGCTCAGCATTAACGACATAGGCAGCTCTTTAATGATAATGTAACAAAATAATAATTTTACTTTTCTAAAAGACGCATAGGGTTCAGCGCACGCTGAAATAGCGTGACGCCTGCAAATTCCCGCAGCGGCTAATGGAACCGAACCTGTTTTTCTTTATTCAAACCAGCGCCAGAAAGCGCTGAGTAATTAACCCATTAATTCCAAAGGGCGGCGACGCTGGCTAAAATCAGGCAAAAACACGCCGCTCCGCATCTAATAACAAGCAGAAATAATAAATTTATGAAATTAACGAATCTTTTTTTATATTTTTCGAGCCTTGCGCCCGCGGCAAATAGGCTTCCAGTGCATTTGACGTTAAATTTTTAACATATCGAAGTATAATCAATGGCGCAAAAAATGCCTTATTTCAGGTTTATTGAACTGCCGTTTATGTGAACTGTGCTGCATGCCGCGCATGGCAAAACATGCATGACGTGACCGTCTATGGCACACTAGCCGCCAGATATCTATCGCCGTCCTCACAGCCAGGTTTATTGACGTTCATGAGCGTAACCGCCCCAAACATAAAATCGTTGCCCTACAGCCGCAGTGCCCTGATGACGCTTTTCGCCCCGCTTTCAGCACAGCCCTGGGCGATGTTGCTGCATTCGGGCTTTGCCGATCACTCGCATAACCGCTTCGATATCCTGGTCGCACAGCCGCGCGTTACGCTCACCACCCAGGGCGCCGGCACGACAATCGAAAGTGACGGCGTCACCATTGAGTCTCAGGAGGATCCGTTCTCCCTGCTGCACCAGCAGCTGGCGGCGCAAGGCTGGCAGCCGGCGTTTAACCCGGAGCTGCCGTTTCAGGGCGGCGCCCTGGGGCTGTTCGGCTACGATCTCGGGCGCCGAGTGGAAACCTTGCCGCAGTTGGCTGAAGCCGACCTCGCTCTGCCGGACATGGCGGTGGGCATTTATGACTGGGCATTGATCGCCGACCACCAATTGCAAACCCTGACGCTGCTCAGCTATGGCGATGTGGAGCAGCGCTGGCGCTGGCTTATTAGCCAAACCGCGCCGACGGAGCGCCCCTTCACGCTGCTGAGCGGCTGGCGTGCCAATATGAGCCGCCGGCAATACGGCGAGAAGTTCCAACGTATTCAACACTACCTGCGCAGCGGCGACTGTTACCAGATTAATCTGGCGCAGCGGTTCTCCGCCGACTATCAGGGGGATGAATGGCAGGCGTTTTGCCGACTGAGCGCCTGCAACCGCGCGCCGTTTTCCGCTTTCCTGCGGCTGCCGCACAACAGCGTGCTGAGCGTCTCTCCCGAGCGCTTCCTGTGGCTGGCGCAGCAGCGCATCCAAACCCGCCCGATCAAGGGTACGCTGCCGCGGCTGGCGGACGCGGAACAGGACGCCGCACAGGCGCGCCGCTTAGCCGATTCGCCCAAGGATCGCGCTGAAAATCTGATGATCGTCGATCTGCTGCGCAACGATATCGGCCGCGTCGCCCAGCCCGGCAGCGTACGGGTGCCGGAACTGTTCGTCGTGGAGCCGTTCCCCGCCGTGCACCACCTGGTGAGCACCATTACCGCCACCCTGCCGGAGCAGGCCTCGGCCACCGAGCTGCTGCGCGCCTGCTTCCCCGGCGGTTCGATCACCGGCGCGCCCAAGGTGCGCGCGATGGAAATCATCGAAGAGCTGGAGCCGCAGCGGCGCAACGCCTATTGCGGCAGCATCGGTTACCTGAGCGCCTGCGGCACCATGGACACCAACATCACCATCCGCACGCTCGTCACCGAAAACGGCCGCATCCACTGCTCCGCCGGCGGCGGCATCGTGGCGGACAGCCAGGAGCAGGCGGAATACCAGGAGACCTTCGACAAGGTTGGCCGTATTCTGCCGCAGCTTGGGGAGTATGCCCCGTCGTGATCCCATCGAACTCACCGGCCTCGCTGCACGCCTTTATCAGCCGTTTTCAACTGCAGCTGCCGCAGGCGGCGCAGATCTCGCACAATGTGCGCCCGGCGGCGGTGCTTATCCCGATCGTCTGCCGCGCCGAGCCGACGCTGCTGTTGACCCGCCGCGCTGACTCGCTGCGCAAACATGCCGGCCAGGTGGCCTTCCCCGGCGGCAAGACCGACGCCGAAGACGGATCGGCGATCGTCACGGCGCTGCGGGAAGCGCAGGAAGAAGTGGCGATACCGCCGCACGCGGTGACCGTCCTCGGCCAAATGGCGCCGCTCGACAGCAGCACCGGATTTCAGGTCACGCCTATCGTCGGCCTGATCCCGCCGGACGTGCAGTTCCGCGCCAACGAGGGCGAAGTGGCGGACGTGTTCGAGATGCCCCTGCGGGAAGCATTGACCCTGTCGCGTTACTACCCGCTGGATATTCACCGCGCCGGCCGCACGCACCGCATTTATCTCTCCTGGTATCACAGCCAGTTTATCTGGGGGCTGACCGCCGCCATCATTCGCCGCCTGGCGCAACAGGTCAGTATTTAGCCCGCATTGCGTGATCTGACTCGCAATCTGGCATGGCCGTCGGTGTCAGCTGCAGGTAAAGCGATCGAAATCACTTCATTTGATCGCTTTTTCAACTACCGTTCCGGTTGAATGGTTTTAAAAAAACTGTAAACCCTCTCTTAAACCTTACGAAATACCTGTAAAATACCACCGTCCGAGATAAACCACTGTAGAAACAGGGATTAAGCCGGCGGAGTTCAGCACGGAAGGCTGGCGCGATTACCGCTAATGGAGCTTGGGCGAAAGCGGATACCCCGCTTAAGGGTTCGCCCCGGGTAATCAGGAAAAAAAGCGACACCACGGATTATTTAATTTCATGCGAAAAAGGCAGCCGAACCCGCACGGCCCTTTTACAATATCGCTGTTCCCTGCGCGGTTTTTAACCGCCGCAGCCATAACAATACGTCTCTTTAAGGAGTTTTAGCGTGATTAGCGTTTTCGACATGTTTAAGATCGGCATCGGCCCGTCCAGCTCTCATACGGTTGGACCGATGAAAGCCGGCAAACAGTTTGTCGACGATCTGGTAAATAAAGGCCTGATGCCTTCTATCACGCGTGTTGCCGTAGACGTTTACGGCTCACTCTCATTGACCGGAAAAGGTCACCATACCGATATCGCCATCATTCTCGGCCTGGCCGGCAACATGCCGGACAACGTCGATATCGATAGCATTCCGGGTTTTATTCGCGATGTAGAACAACGTCAACGCCTGATGCTGGCCAACGGCCTGCATGAAGTCGATTTCCCGCGCGACGGCGGCATGGTCTTCCGCAGCGACAACCTGCCGCTGCATGAAAACGGCATGCAGATCCACGCCTTCGCCGGCGATAAAGAAGTGTACAGCAAGACCTATTACTCTATCGGCGGCGGTTTCATCGTCGACGAGGAGAACTTCGGTAAGGACGCCGAGCAAGAGCTGCAAATGCCCTATCCGTTCAACTCCGCGCGCGAAATGCTCGATCACTGCCGCGAGACCGGGCTGTCGCTGTCCGGCATGGTGATGCAGAACGAACTGGCGCTGCACAGCAAGCAAGAGATCGAGACCTACTTCGGCAACGTCTGGCAGACCATGCGCGCCTGTATCGATCGCGGTCTGAACACCGAAGGCGTGCTGCCGGGGCCGCTGCGCGTGCCGCGCCGTGCCTCCGCGCTGCGCCGCATGCTGGTGGCGTCGGACAAACTGTCCAGCGATCCGATGAACGTGATCGACTGGGTCAACATGTTCGCGCTGGCGGTTAACGAAGAAAACGCCGCCGGCGGCCGCGTGGTTACCGCGCCGACCAACGGCGCCTGCGGCATCGTGCCTGCGGTACTGGCTTACTACGATCACTTCATCGAGTCCGTCAGCCCGGACATCTACATCCGCTACTTTATGGCGGCGGGCGCCATCGGCGCGTTGTACAAGATGAACGCCTCCATTTCCGGCGCCGAAGTCGGCTGCCAGGGTGAAGTCGGCGTAGCCTGCTCCATGGCGGCGGCCGGCCTGGCCGAACTGCTGGGCGGCAGCCCTGAACAGGTGTGCGTGGCGGCGGAGATCGGCATGGAACACAACCTGGGTCTGACCTGTGACCCGGTCGCCGGCCAGGTGCAGGTGCCGTGCATCGAGCGCAACGCCATCGCCTCGGTCAAGGCGATCAACGCCGCCCGCATGGCCCTGCGCCGCACCAGCGAGCCGCGCGTTTCGCTGGATAAGGTGATCGAGACCATGTACGAAACCGGCAAAGACATGAACGCCAAGTACCGCGAAACGTCACGCGGCGGCCTGGCAATCAAGGTGCAATGCGACTGACAGATAACCCCGCCGCCCGGCGGGTTTTCTTTATGGGTAATCAATTCATTGAACGTTTTAGTGACAATGTCACCAGAAAAAATCCTGCATTTTTCTCATCGATCCGGCGGTTAGCCTGCAAATTGGCCTTCTGTTTTACCAAACTGAAATAATTTACTGAGTTACCATCAATCTTGTATAACCTCAGGCTAGAATTAGCCGAGCGCAACTTAAGGATCAATCGCCTGACTGTGACTCGGAGCTGGATTACCGAACAAGGATTTACCGGATGTTGATGACCCACCTCGCCGCGTCCCGATATCGTTACTACCGTTGGCTGCTGGCCGGAGCGGTGGGCGCGGCTATTCTGTTGGTATCGCTGTATACCCGTTACTATCAAGAGGTCAAAAGCATCGAGTTGAGCCAACACACGTTGGCCACCCGCACCGTCGGCAAGCTCAACCAGTTGCTGACGCCGGCGCAGCTGCAGGCGGAACGCAGCATGGACATGCTGAACCAGTCCTGCGAGAACGTGTCATCTACCCTGCGCTTTCGCGCCGCGCAAAATCAGGCGCTGCGCGCCATGTTGCTGGTGAAGAACGGCATTATTTACTGCTCCAGCCTGTTTGGCGCCCGTCATTATCAGCTGGCCGCGGTGATGCCCTCCTTCGTCAACAGCGACGCCAGGCTGGCGCTGCGCCCCTCGCTGGCGGTGAGCAAAGGTCTGCCCACGCTGGTGCTGTGGACGCCATCGCCCCGCGATAAAACCAGCGGCGTGCTGCACGTATTCAATATCGAGCTGCTGTCCAACTTTTTACTCGAGCCGCAGGAGCCTTACGTTCAGCGCGTGGTGCTGAACGTGGCCGACAGCAGCCTGGAATACGGCCGCCGCGAAATCCTGAGCCGCGATACCCTGACCAACGATCTGCGCTACACCGCCGGCTCCGCGCTGTATCCGTTCTCGATTTCGCTGTTCGGCCCGCAGATCGGCATGCTGGCGCTTTCCGCCCTGCCGCGCCATATTCCGCTGGCGCTGCTGATCAGCCTGTTGGCCGCCTATGTGGTCTATCTGCTCACCGCCAACCGCATGAGCCTGTCTTATCACATCGGCCATGCCATCACCCATCGCGAGTTCCGCGTCTACTGCCAGCCGATCATCCACAGCGATACCGGGCGCTGCGCCGGCGTCGAGATGCTGCTGCGTTGGAAAAAGAAACGGCAAGGGTGGATCTCGCCCGACGTGTTTATTCCGCTGGCCGAGCAGCATGAGCTGATCATTCCGCTCACCCGCTATCTGATGAGCACCGTGACGGAAAATCTGCAGCTGTTCCCGCCCCGGCCGTCGTTCTACATCAGCATCAACGTCGCCGCCGAGCATTTTAAAACGCTCAATATCATCGACGATATCCGCCAGATCTGGCTGCCGGCGCACCCGATGCCCTCGCTGATGCTGGAGCTGACCGAACGCACCGCGCTGTCGGCAATTCAGTATGACCAGATTCGCACGCTGAAAGACATGGGGATCATGCTGGCCATCGACGATTTCGGCACCGGCCACAGCTCGCTGAGCTACCTGAAGAACCTCAGCCCGGACGTCTTGAAGATCGATCGCGGGTTTACCGCCGCCATCGGCACCGACGCGGTCAACGCCACGGTGACCGACACCATCATTACGCTGGCGCAGCGCCTGAAGCTGAAACTGGTGGCAGAGGGGGTGGAAACGGAGGAACAGGCCGACTATCTGCGCTCACGCGAGGTCAATGCCCTGCAGGGATATTATTTCGCCAAGCCGATGCCGATCCACGTTTTCCCGCTGTGGTTGCAGCAGTACGAATCGCGCGTCAGGAAAGCGGAAGAGGATCCGCCGGAGGCCTGAGCCCCCGGCGGGAGGGTTACGCGTGCGCCGTCTCGTCCAGGACGACGCGGGTAACGCGCACCAGTTCGATACGGTATTCGGACACCTCAACGATATCGAACCGCAGGTGGTTCAGCTCAATGCTATCTCCCGCCACCGGCATCTGCCCGTAGTGGGCCAACAGCAGCCCCGCCAGGGTGGCATAGTCGGCGGTGGGGCTGACCAGGTCATCGCAGGCCAGCGCCTGTTCCAGCGAGTGCAGATCGGTTCCGCCCTTCACCAGCCAGCCGTCGCCTTCCGCCACGATGTCCGGCGTTTCGTCCTCGTCCGGGAATTCACCGGCAATCGCTTCCAGCACGTCCAGCGGCGTCACCAGCCCCTGCACCACGCCGAACTCGTTGGTGACCACCACCAGCCGCCCTTTGGCGCGGCGCAGCACCGCCAGCAGCTTGATGACGTCCATGGTTTCCGGCACCACGATCGGCGGCGTGCGGGCGGCGAACTCGGCGATATCTTCCCCTTGCTCCAGCGCCACCAGCAGATCCTTGGCGCGTACCACGCCCACGATCTCATCCACCGAATCGCGGCACACCGGGAACAGGCTGTGCGGCGTATCCAGCAGCTGTGCGCGCACCTCCTCGCGGGAGCGCTCGCAGTCGACCCAGGAAATGTCGGTGCGCGGCGTCATCACGCTGCGCAATGAACGCGAGGCCAGCGTCAACACGCCGCTGATCATATAGCGCTCTTCCGCCGCAAAGGTTTCATCCCTCGGCAAGGCGACCGCATCGTCCGTCTGCTGCGCACGCTGCTGCCCCATCAGGCGCATGATCGCTTCCGCGGTGCGCTCGCGCATCGGACGGCGCGCTTGATGCTTGATAAAGTTGCGGCGCGCGATCTGGTTGAACAATTCAATCAGGATCGAGAAGCCGATAGCGGCATACAGGTAGCCTTTAGGAATGTGCAAACCGAAGCCTTCGGCGATCAGGCTCAGGCCGATCATCAACAGGAAGCTCAGGCACAGCACCACGATGGTCGGGTGCGCGTTGACGAAGTTGGTCAACGGCTTCGACGCCAACAGCATCACCGCCATCGCGATCACCACCGCCGCCATCATCACCGGCAGATCGTTCACCATGCCCACGGCGGTAATCACCGCGTCGAGCGAAAATACCGCGTCGAGGATCACGATTTGCACCACCACCGCCCAGAACTTGGCGTAACCGCGGTTAGCGCCGTCTTGATGCGTCTGCCCTTCCAGCCGTTCATGCAGCTCCATGGTGGCCTTGAACAGCAGGAACACCCCGCCGAACAGCAGGATCAAATCGCGGCCGGAGAAGCTGAAATCGCCGACGCTGAACAGCGGCGTGGTCAGGGTTACCATCCAGGAGATCACCGACAGCAGGCCCAAACGCATCAGCAATGCCAGCGACAGGCCGATAATGCGCGCCTTATCGCGCTGCTTCGGCGGCAGCTTGTCGGCCAAAATGGCGATGAACACCAGGTTGTCGATGCCCAGCACGATTTCCAGCACCACCAGCGTCAGCAACCCCGCCCAAATAGAGGGGTCCATTAAAAATTCCATATCAGACTCCAGAGAAAAGTGGGAATGAGCGCATGCCGCTCAGACGTGACGATGCCGCCGCTGCATGGGTGCAGTCGACAATAGCAAGGTGACGGGATGGGATTGCCGGGAGATGGCCGAAGGGCCGAACAGCATATGCAACGCCAGCGGGTGGCGGGTGAAACCTGGAAAAACAGTAACTTCGGTGACAGTCCATAGGGAGGGCTGAGGCCCTTCACTCCTTAGTGATGAAAGAAGGAATTACTGTATCAGGATTTTTCTGGGGGACAAAGCGGCTTTTTCAACGGCGGTTTAGGGTGACGTCCCCGCCATGTCATCTGCGACAGCTAAGATTTCTCCGAGCATTCAATAGCGGAGCAGCGTCACAAAAAATATTTTTTCACTCACTAAAATAAATGTCGCGTTCGTGAAGTATTGCGCACAGGCATTTGAAACTGCGTGAGAAATGTTAGGCGTGCGTTTCTTTTTTTCTACCATAATGTATCTGAACCGCGGAAGTGACTGCCAAGACGGCGCGGAGAAACGACACAAACCGCGCCTGGAGTTCAACGAGGAGGTAGCGAGTGGCAATAGCTATTATCATCGGCACACACGGGGCTGCAGCGGAACAACTGCTGAAAACGGCGGAGATGCTATTGGGCGAGCAGGACAACGTCGCCTTTATAGACTTCGTTCCCGGTGAGAATGCCGAGACGTTAATCGTCAAGTACAACGAAAAAATCAGTGGGTTGGATACCAGTGGCGGCGTGCTGTTCCTGGTGGATACCTGGGGCGGCAGCCCGTTCAACGCCGCCAGCCGCATTGCGGTCGACAAGGAAAACTATGAGGTCGTCACCGGGGTCAACATTCCGATGCTGGTGGAAACCTTCATGGCGCGGGACGACAACCCCGCCTTCGATGAACTGGTGGCGCTGGCGTTGGAAACCGGCCGCGAAGGCGTGAAAGCGCTGAAAAAACCGCAGGAAGAACCCGCAAAACCCGCAGCACCCGTCGCCAAAGCCGCTGCCCCTCAGGCGCCGCTGGGGCCGAATGACCACATGAAAATCGGCCTGGCGCGCATCGATGACCGCTTGATTCACGGCCAGGTCGCTACCCGCTGGACCAAAGAGACCAACGTCAGCCGCATTATCGTCGTCAGCGATGAAGTCGCCGCCGACCATGTGCGCAAAACCCTGCTGACCCAGGTCGCCCCGCCGGGCGTCACCGCCCACGTGGTGGACGTGGCGAAGGCCATCCGCGTCTGGAACAACCCGAAATACGCCAACGACCGCGTGATGCTGTTGTTTACCAACCCGACCGACGTCTTGCGTCTGGTGGAGGGCGGCGTGGATATTCAATCCGTCAATATCGGCGGCATGGCGTTCCGTCAGGGGAAAACCCAGGTGAACAACGCCGTTTCCGTCGATGAAAAAGATATCGAAGCGTTTAAGAAACTGAACGATCGCGGTATCGAGCTGGAGGTACGCAAGGTCTCGTCCGACAGCCGGCTAAAAATGATGGACCTGATTAACAAACTCAATTAGTGGCGCCAGCCGCTGATTATTTTACTCAGAGCTTTTTTGGTCATAGGAGAAGTGCAATGGAGATCACCACTCTTCAGATTGTGCTGATATTTATCGTTGCCTGTATCGCCGGGATGGGTTCCGTCCTCGACGAGTTTCAGTTCCACCGTCCGCTGGTCGCCTGTACCCTGATCGGCTTCATTCTCGGCGATATGAAAACCGGCATCATTATCGGCGGTACGCTGGAAATGATCGCCCTGGGCTGGATGAACATCGGTGCGGCAGTCGCGCCGGATGCCGCCCTGGCGTCCATCATCTCGACCATTCTGGTCATCGCCGGCGGGCAAAGCGTCGGCGCCGGTATCGCCCTGGCCATTCCGCTGGCGGCGGCCGGCCAGGTGTTGACCATCATCGTGCGCACCCTCACCGTGGCCTTCCAGCACGCGGCGGACAGCGCGGCGGAGCGCGGCAGCCTGCGGGCCATCACCTGGATCCACATCGGCGCCCTGCTGCTGCAGGCGATGCGTATCGCCATCCCGGCGGTCATCGTCGCCATCTCGGTCGGTACCGCCGGGGTACACGCCCTGCTCAACTCGATCCCGGAAGTGGTCACCAGCGGCCTGAACATCGCCGGCGGCATGATCGTGGTGGTCGGTTACGCGATGGTGATTAACATGATGCGCGCCGGCTACCTGATGCCGTTCTTCTACCTGGGTTTCGTGACCGCCGCCTTCACCAACTTCAACCTGGTGGCGCTCGGCGTCATCGGCGTGGTGATGGCCGTGCTGTATATCCAGCTCAGCCCGAAATACAACAAGTCTCAGGTTGTCCAGGCCGGCCCGGCTAACGCGAACGATCTCGATAACGAACTCGACTAGGAATAGGTGAGAGAAATGGTTGATACAACTGCTCAAAAGAAACTCACGCCGGCCGATATTCGCGGCGTATTCCTGCGCTCGAACCTGTTCCAGGGTTCGTGGAACTTCGAACGCATGCAGGCGCTGGGTTTTTGCTTCTCGATGGTACCGGTGATCCGTCGCCTGTATCCGGAAAACAATGACGATCGCAAACAGGCGATCAAGCGCCACCTCGAGTTCTTCAACACCCACCCTTACGTGGCGGCGCCGGTGCTCGGCGTAACCATGGCGATGGAAGAGCAACGCGCGAACGGCGCGCCGATCGACGACGGCGCGATCAACGGCATCAAGGTCGGCCTGATGGGGCCGTTGGCCGGTGTCGGTGACCCGATTTTCTGGGGCACCGTGCGGCCGGTATTCGCCGCGCTCGGCGCGGGCATCGCCATGAGCGGCAGCCTGCTCGGGCCAATCCTGTTCTTCGTGCTGTTCAACCTGGTGCGCCTGCTGACCCGCTACTACGGCGTGGCCTACGGTTACCGTAAAGGGGTGGATATCGTCAACGACATGGGCGGCGGCTTCTTGCAGAAACTGACGGAAGGGGCGTCCATTCTCGGCCTGTTTGTCATGGGGGCGCTGGTCAACAAGTGGACGCACGTGAATATCCCGCTGGTGGTGTCCAAGATCACCGACCAGACCGGGCATACCAACGTGACCACGGTGCAGACCATCCTCGACCAATTGATGCCGGGCCTGGTGCCGTTGCTGCTGACCTTCGCCTGTATGTGGCTGCTGCGCAAGAAAGTCAACGCGCTGTGGATAATCATCGGCTTCTTCGTCATCGGTATCTTTGGCTATTGGATTGGCCTGCTGGGCCTGTAATCGTTCGAAACGGCCGGGGGGCAACCCCCGGCTTTTTTATGTGTGGAGCAAGAGATGTCACTGA
This sequence comes from Serratia sarumanii, assembly GCF_029962605.1. NCBI lineage: Bacteria > Pseudomonadati > Pseudomonadota > Gammaproteobacteria > Enterobacterales > Yersiniaceae > Serratia > Serratia sarumanii. The sequence continues at coordinate 2,890,632 of NZ_CP124750.1, forward strand.
CCGACGCCGTACTGATGCTGTTTATCACCCTGCTGTTGCTGTACTCGCTGTATGACGAATTCGGCATGGATCTGCTGAAAGGCAAAACGCGCCTCAAGGTGCTGCTCAAACGCCGCCACCGCCTCGACAGCCTGATTTTCGTCGGCCTGATCGCCATTCTGATTTACCGCAATGTCACCGACAATGGTGCGGTATTAACCACCTACCTGCTTATTTCCTTGGCGCTGCTCGCTATCTATGTTTCTTATATTCGCGCTCCAAAGATGGTGTTTAAAGCGCAGGGTTTTTTCTTCGCCAATGTGTTTGTTGAATATAACCGCATTAAAGCCATGAATTTATCGGAGGACGGTATTCTGGCCATCGACCTGGAACAGCGCCGGCTGTTGGTTCAGGTGACACACCTGGACGACCTGGAGAAAATTTATCAATTTTTCGTTGATAATCAATAGATAAATAAATAACCGCTTTGTTACCGCTCAAACCTTGCGCGGCCTGTGGGTAATTAATGGGCTGCGTCACTTTCACTCTGACTATTATTTCCGCAACATTGTTACCCACGTCTACATTATATTCCCGCATGAAATTAGATTAATGAAAACGAGTCTCAATTAAGTGCGAACATCACGCCAGAATAAAGTTGTCGGTGGCGGAAATAATATGGTATGGTTGCGCCGTCATTGGGGAGTAGCCGGTTTCTGGAGAATAAAACGCCAGAAACGCCCGTATCAACATACTCGTTTCGCCGTATGAAACGTGGTGCGGGCAGCCAGGTAAGGTTGGCGAGACCATAGACACGTAACTCCGTCGTTTGGTTGGGGGTGGGTTACGTGTATATGGAGCCACCCGGCCGAGGCTATTTCACATGAACCTTTCAGCAACACTCATTCTCGCTTTCGGCATGTCCATGGATGCTTTCGCCGCTTCGATCGGCAAAGGCGCCAGCCTGCATCAACCCCGTTTCCGCGAAGCGATCCGCACCGGCCTGATCTTCGGCGTGGTCGAAGCGATCACCCCGCTCATCGGTTGGGCCATCGGCCTGTTCGCCAGCCAATACATCATGGAATGGGACCACTGGGTCGCCTTCTCGCTGCTGTTCATTCTCGGCATGCGCATGATTGTCGAAGGGGTGCGCAACAAGCCCGATGAAGAAGAGAAGGTCAAACGCCACGGCTTCTGGATCTTGGTGGCCACCGCTATCGCCACCAGCCTCGACGCCATGGCTATCGGCGTCGGCCTGGCCTTCCTGCAGGTCAATATCGTGCACACCGCCATGGCCATCGGTTGCGCCACCATGATCATGGCGACGCTGGGCATGATGATCGGCCGCTTTATCGGCCCGCTGCTGGGAAAACGCGCCGAGATCCTCGGCGGCGTGGTGCTGATCGGTATCGGCGTCAACATTCTGCTGGAGCATCTCGGCTACCTGGCCTGAGGCGCTCGCGCTACAAAAAAACCTGCCGCGGCAGGTTTTTTTGTTTCTGGGCTCACTGCGCCTGTTAAGCACGGCGCCGGTACAACGCCAGCACGAAATCCGTTTCGCACTCAAACTCGCCGCCGTGCGCCAGCCTCTGCTGCACCTCCGGCGTAGCGCGCCAGGCGAACGGCGTCATCTGCAGCAGGTTAGCAGCCTGTGCGCCCGGCAGGGCCATCGTATAGGCCAATGCCTCTTTACGCTCACACTCGAATCCATCGAACTGTTCGTCCTGTTCGGCATGCAGCTGCGCCTGCTGGTACACCTGCTCTTTCAGCTGGTACAGATGACGCGGGCCCGGCGAAACCGTCACCACCACGCCGCCCGGCTTCACCACTCGCGCCAGCTCCGCCGCCTTGCAGGGCGCATAGATGCGCAACACCGCATCCAGCGCCGCGTCGGCGAACGGCAGGCGATGGCTGGAGGCGACGCAGAACGAGACCGCGGGATAACGCTTGGCAGCGTAGCGGATCGCTACCTTGGCGACGTCCAGCCCATAGACCGCCATATTGCGCGCCTGCGCCAGCCGTGCGGCCACGGCGGCGGTGTAATACCCTTCCCCACAGCCTATATCCAATAACGCGCCTGCATCGGCCGCCAGCGCCAAATCCAGCCACTCTGCCACCTGCTGCTGCAGCGGCTGATAAAAACCGCCGTCGAGAAACGCGCGCCGCGCCTGCATCATTTCCGCGCTGTCTCCCGGCTGCTTCGATCGCTTGTGCTGTACCGGCAGCAGATTGACGTAGCCTTCTTTGGCTTGATCGAACTGATGATTGCCGTCGCAACGCCAGCGTTGCGATGAGAAATGCAGCGGTTGATGACACAGAGGGCATTGATAGGACATGAATGGGCTTCCAGAAAGACAGGGCGAGGCTAGTCTAAAGAAGGCGTCGGCTCGATGCAAGGCGCATCCCCGCTCGCTTTCGCCGCCAACAACACCTGGTCAAGCGGGGAAAAAGCTGGCTACACTGTGAGTCTGTTTTCTCACGCAGGTGAAAATAACTTATGAGCGATCGTTCCGCGCTGCTCGATGCGGTGCCCCACATTCAGCACGGCTTCGGCAGCAAACTCGCGCTGCTGCCGGGGCATCTGCTGCCCTACAGCGCCACGCTGCCGGAAAAGAAGCAGGTGCACGGCACCCGTATCGTCGAGGTGCTGCAACCGGCGCAGGCGTGCGGTGAAGCCGACGGCTTCTACACCCGCCAGCCCGGCATTCTGCTCGGCGTGCTGACGGCGGACTGTCTGCCGGTGCTGTTCAGCCGCCGCGACGGCGGCGCCATCGCCGCGGTTCATGCCGGCTGGCGCGGGTTGCTGGACGGCATTCTGGAACAGATGGCAGCGCGCATTCGCCAGGACGGCGACACCGCCGACTGGGTGGTCTCTATCGGCCCCGCCGCCGGCGCATGCTGCTACGAAGTCGACGAAGCGCTGGTGGAGAATTTTAAACAGCGCCTGCCGCTGCCCGCCACGCTGATCAGCCCGCATTACCGGCATCTGGATTTGGCCGCGATTGCCGAACACAAGCTGGCGGCGCTGGGCTTCGCCGCCGTTGACCGCGCCGGCAGTTGCACCATCTGCACGCCGGACGTCGACCCGCAGCGGCCGCAGCGCTTCAAGTACACCAGCTATCGCCGCAACAGCCATCGGCGCGCGCAGGATCCGACGCATCCGGGGATCAAAGGCCGCAACCAGTATGCCGGCATCATCATCGCCGCCGGATGACGAAAACGAAAAAGCCCGCGCGGAGGCGGGCTTTTTGTACAGCTGACGCTGATTAGATAGCAGTAACGTTTACTGCAGATGGGCCTTTCTGGCCATCTTGGATTTCGAACTCAACGTTCTGGCCTTCAGCCAGGGTTTTGAAGCCGTTACCCTGGATTGCAGAGAAGTGTACGAACACGTCTTTGCTGCCGTCAGCCGGGGTGATGAAACCGAAACCTTTAGACTCGTTGAACCACTTAACTTGACCTTTGATCTTTGCCATCTTGAGTATTTCCTTTGGATTGTTTAAACCGCCCGTGGGCGTTACATAGACAAACTAGAGTCGTTACTGCTTGAGGCACTAAGATAAGGATCGGCAGAGAAGCGGTATTCAACGCTAACGTCTTTACTCAGAACTTCTTTACTGAAAATGCCACACATATACAGAACTGTACCTCGTTTTACCCAGATGCGTTATCACATACTCTGTATGCGATGGCAAGCCATTTTTAATCACTGAACGACATGTCGCACATATTTGAAACGGTCGAGCGCCGCATTTGCTTAAATAGCCCAAAAGATGTTGAAGCATCGGCTATTTTCTGCTTGCCAAAATCACTGCGCCAGACCCCGCATTCTGATAGCGTTTTAACAAAACTTTCATCGTTTTGACGCCTCTCCTTCTCGGCACTTTCGCTTTTTTGCCGCTTATAGCGTTAAAAAATTTGAATCTTTATGGAATGTCATATGCAACATTTGAATATCGATGAACGGGGGCCAATTTATTCAATGCTCCTCCGACCCTTTAGCGCCGGAAAGCGCATTCATCGTCGGTCTTCAACCCTGCCGCCACAGGGTGAGAACCCCATCGCGTCGGAAGGCGCAAGTGAAGCGGGTACCGCGGGCAACGGTTGCATAAGCATGCAACCTCCAGACGCCTCTCCCGCTGGCCGGTTGTTTCATCCTAAATAATCCGAAAGCCACGAGTCTGAATAACCGGAATAATCTTATGAATAGCGAAAGTGTGGCATGGAATTAAATCTTGAAGATCGGGTGGTTATTTGAATCACCACCCGTGCTTATCGATTCTGCTAATTACCGCCACGCTTTCAAACCGTTGATCTTATTCTTTCCCCGGTACCGCAGGGCGAAGAGAGAACGCTTGCTGCGAGTCCTGCAACGCGATGCGCTCGCCAATCTTCAACGGGTGGAATTGATGCTGATCCAGCCCCGCCTCGCTCAGCGCCAGGTTCAACTGCTGCGGCGGCTCGTCGAGCGATTCGTCCGCCAATTCGAATACCCCCCAATGGATGGGAATGGCGCGCGGCTGATTCAGCTCGCGATACAACGTCACCGACTGCTGCGGATCCATATGCTGCTCCTGCATGAACCAGCGCGGCGCATAGGCGCCAATCGGCAGCGCCGCCACGTCGAACGGCCCCAGCCGTTGACCGATCTCCGCCAGCCGTTCCGAATAGCCGCTGTCGCCGGAAAAATAAAACCGCAGCGCCGGATGGTGGATCACCCAGCCGCACCACAACGAGCGATTGCGATCCCACAGCGTGCGCATGCTCCAATGCCGCGCCGGCGTGGCGTAGACCGTCAGTTCGCCCAGCGACAGGCTCTGCCACCAGTCCAGTTCATGCACCTTCAGCCGATAGCGGCGAAACCAGCGCTTCAATCCGAGCGGCACGATAAACTCGGCCTGTGGAAAGCGCCGCGCCAGCTGCCGCACCGTGCGCCTGTCGAGATGATCATAATGATTATGGGAGATCAGCACCGCATCCACCGCCGGCAGTTGCCCCACCGTCAGCGGCGTCGGCGTTCTGCGCTTCGGGCCGTAGAAGCTCAGCGGCGATGCGCGTTCAGACAACACCGGGTCGATCAGGATATAGCGCCCGCCCAGCCGCAGCAGCATTGACGCATGTCCAAGCCACCAAATGCTGTCATCGCCGCCGCTGAGATCGGCGGGTTGCCACCAACGCTCGGTAAATTGCGCGTAGCCCTGCTGCGGCGGCCTGGGCAGCCCCTGCCGCTTGCGTTCATCCTGCCAACGCTGCAGGTCGCCCTCCTGGCGCTGCGAGGGTTCCGGGTTGCGAAATCCCTCCGGCGTGTGATGCGCCTTGGCCGCGTCGTAATAACGGTTGATTCTCTTCATCCTGCCTTTTCTCCCGACCACTGCGCCCTGCACGGGCATGACTTTCAGTGTAACAAACCCGATGAAGCTCGCACTTTGTCAGCCGTGCGCTGCATCTCGGGACCTTTTGCCGTATGCTGTTGTCTCACTCCGGTGAGACAGCCAGGGCCGCCAAGAGCCCGTTAAGACTCTCTTAAGATCTTTGTGATTGACTTGTAGGGCATACAGAAAAGGAGAAGTTATGAGTCGTTCTACATCCCGCAAATCAGGCATCGGCCTGGGGCGCCGTATTCGCAGCGCGCTGCTGGCGCAGAAGCAATACTGGAAAATGTATTTCGCCATGAAGCTGCGCCGTCTGCGCGTACCTGCCCCGCTGGTGGTGCTGGGCGGTTCGCTGCTCGGATTCTTCATGCTGACCCTGCTGATGCTCAGCGTGGTCGCCATCGACGTGATCAGCACCCTGCTGCTGCTGTGTCGGAAACTGCTGGGGCGGGGGCATAGTGAGGGGCGAGCCTTTATGCCGCGCGGCTAACGAGAAGAGAAGCGGAGGCGCGCAATACGCCTCCGCAGCATACCGATTAACGCTTGGCGCCTTTACGGCGCGTCAGCATAAACCCGCACCACAGCACCGCAATCCACACCGGCATCAGCAACACCGAAATGCGGATCCCTTCGCTGAAATACATAATCACCAGAATCAGGCTGAGGAACGCCAGGCACAGGTAGTTGCCGAACGGGTACCACAGCGCCTTAAAGCTGGGAATGACGCCCTGGCGGTTCTTGGCGGCGCGGAATTTCAGGTGCGCCAGGCAGATCATCACCCAGTTGATCACCAACGTTGAAACCACCAGCGCCATCAGCAGCTCAAACGCCTTGCCGGGCATCAGGTAGTTAATCAGCACGCCGATCGAGGTAATCAACGCCGATAGCGCAATGGACAGCACCGGCACGCCGCGCTTGTTAACCCGCGTCAGCGCCTGCGGCGCATTGCCCTGGCTGGCCAGCCCGAACAACATGCGGCTGTTGGCATAAACGCCGCTGTTGTAGACCGACAGCGCGGCGGTCAGCACCACCACGTTGAGCACGGTCGCCACCAGATTGCTGTTCAGGGCATGGAAAATCAGCACGAACGGGCTGCCCCCCTCCACCACTTGCCCCCACGGATAGAGCGACAGCAGCACGGTCAGCGAGCCGATATAGAAGATCAGAATGCGGTACACCACCTGATTGGTGGCTTTGGGAATGCTGCGGCGCGGATCGGCGGCTTCCGCCGCGGTGATGCCGACCATTTCCAGGCCGCCGAACGAGAACATGATCACCGCCATCGCCATCACCAGCCCGGAGAAGCCGTGCGGCATAAAGCCGCCCTGCTGCCACAGGTTGGTGATGCTGGCCTGCGGCCCGCCGTTGCCGCTGACCAACAGCCAGGCGCCGAACACGATCATGCCGACAATCGCCACCACTTTGATGATGGCGAACCAAAACTCGGTTTCGCCGTACAGGCGCACGTTCACCAGGTTAATCAGGTTGATCAGCACGAAAAACAGCGCGGCGGAGGCCCAGGTGGGGATCTCCGGCCACCAGTACTGAATGTAGATGCCGACAGCGGTCAATTCCGCCATGCCGACCAGAATGAACATCGCCCAATAGTTCCAGCCGGAAAGAAAGCCGGCGAAGTCGCCCCAATATTTATAGGCAAAGTGGCTGAACGATCCGGCGACCGGCTCCTCCACCACCATTTCGCCCAGCTGGCGCATGATTAAAAACGCGATAAAACCACCGATGGCGTAACCCAACAGCACGGCGGGGCCGGCCATTTTAATGGTTTGCGCAATGCCGAGAAATAAACCGGTACCGATGGCGCCCCCGAGGGCAATAAGCTGTATATGTCTGTTTTTTAAGCCGCGTTTTAGCGGAGTATCCTGATGCTGACCGCCCATCTTATCCTCATATGGCGTACACCCTTGCCGCTATCGGCCAAGATTTCACCAATCAATAAATGTATCTGCGGGCGGCTTTTTAACACTTAACCCCGTGAGCATCAAGGAGAAGCGCCCCGAGACGGCGGGCCGGAGCGCGATTTTTTAACCGTGAGAAAGCATGCAACGGTGGCGTTCAGCCAGGCATACCGCACAGTTTGGTCAGGTTGCGCGCGCCGATCATCAGCGTGGCGACATAGGATTGGCTACGCGTGACCACTTCCACCGCCACGCGATCGTTTTGATATTTTATCAGGTAGGTCGAGGGCCAGCCCTGACGGCGCTGGCCGAAGCTTTCGGCATGACGATCGATCGCCGCATGGGCAATCACCAGATGAGACAAGTTTTTATCACCTTTGATAATGCGCTTCATAAACAGCCTCCGCCAACGACAGCTCTGTTATTAGAAAAAGGAGAAACTCTTACCAATCACCGGTATTGTTCGACTCAGTTAGCCTGTCGGCTCATCAGGAAGCAGATCATCGCCGCGCGCAGCGGGCTGGCGCTGTCCGCCTGCCATTCACCGCCCTGGGTGCTCATGCGCGCCTGCCATTGCGGGCTGTCGCTTTGGTTATCGGGGTTCAGACTGATTTTGTTGGCGCAAATGATCGGCCAGGCATCGGAGGGATTCTTGCAGTAATCTTTACCTTTCACACCACCGTAGGGATACCACTTGTCCGGGTTCTCTCCGGTCAGCAGCGCGATGCTGCGGTTCACTTCGGCATCGCTTTCTTCGTACCATTTAATCATCGGCTTCATCCATCTTTCGTAAGGTTCGCGCTACATTACGATGTCTGTACGACAGTTTTATGACAGCGCCGCCGGTTTTCACATTATCTCTACTAATGCTTTGCCCCCTTTATCTTTCCTGAGCGCCTGCGTACACTTTTCTCTCTGTTCTGCGCCCAGGAAACGCATGCATGTTGACCGGCCTCAACCATCTGACGCTTGCCGTCAGCGATCTCGATCGCAGCTTCGATTTTTATCGTCATCTATTGGGTTTTACCCCGCACGCCCGCTGGCAAGGCGGCGCCTATCTTTCATTGGGGTCATTGTGGCTATGCCTGTCGCTGGATGAAAGGCGCACGCAACAACACGAGCGCGATTACACCCATTACGCCTTCAGCGTAGCGCCGGAACACATTGAACAGGCCAGCCAGCAGTTGCGCCAGGCCGGCGTCGAAGAGTGGAAAAGCAATCGCAGCGAAGGCGAATCGCTCTATTTTCTCGATCCTGATGGGCATCAATTGGAGATCCATGCCGGCGATTTGGCCAGCCGCCTGGCGGCATGCCGGGAAAAACCTTATCAGGGCATGGTGTTTTACTGAGGCGCCCCGGCGGCAGCGCCAGCCGGAGCATCATGCTCAACGTTCGGGGATAAAACCTTTGAAATCCAGCGCGGGGCTGAGATCGTCGTCATCTGCAGCAGCGCCGTCAGTGCCAGCGCGGTGCGCCATGCGCTTCAACAGCGCCGTTTGCTGACGCTGTTGCTCGGCAATCTCTTGCAGCAGGCGAATCTGCTCGTTGGCGCGCACGCTGGCGCGGTTCACCAGGAACCAAGCCCACAGCCCGGCCAGCAACGCCACGGCGGCGAGGGCCAGCGACAACAGGCCGTTCTGGCCAAAACCTAAATCGTACATGAAAAACCCTATCTACTGCGACATTCAGGCCGCCATCTTAACACTCGCGGCGGCCGTGCGAACATCCCTGCCGAAAATTGCTTACCAGGGCACGAAGCGGGTCACCGAACAGATGCCCAACGCAAAATTTCCACCATCGTCGCAATAGCTGTCCAGCGCCAGCAGGTAGAAAAACAGGCAGGCAGCGACGGCCGTCATTATCACGAGGATTTTTTTTCGCAACAAATTTAGCAGCCTCATTGTTATCTGGGTAATCTATCGCGCATGTTATCACAGCGAAGTTAAACGAAGTTTAACTTTTCGTTTAGATTTCTGGCTATCGCCCGGTTTTCAGACTGTTACCCTTGCCCTCGCATGCGCGCCGTGGCTAGATGCTCCCTCGGGGACAACGAGGAAATGCGATGAGTAAATTGATTAAGTGGGTACTGGTGTTGGCTGTCATTTACGGCGGCTTTTTGATCTCGGGCTACGGCGTGCTGATCGGCAGCAACAAAAACGTTGGCGGGTTGGGATTGCAGTGCAAATACCTGACGGCGCGTAACGTGGCGATCGCCCAGTACGTGAATGGCGACAACGGTTTCATCGGCGTAGCCGACTGCCCGCTGTTCAAGAAAATCGAAACGGTGGTGGATTAACCGCCACCGCCCGACGCCGTCGCTCTGCGGCGGCCCCGCCTCAGTTGCGGGTAAACTTCATCTCGATCAGCGCAATCGCCTTGTCAATCGCTCGGCGGGTCACCGGATCGGCGCCAGCAGGGTGCGTGGAGAAATCGATGCTTTTGAGCTGACCCGCCATCTTGTCGCGCACTTCGGTCGGCGCAATCACGTCGATAACGTCCAGAATCTGTTTGATGACCAGTTGGCAAGCGACCAGATCGGAAGCCAATTCCTGCTCGTTGCTCAGCATGTCAGACATAATAACTTTCCTTCTTGATTCAAACGCCGCACAGAATAGCATGGCGTCCGCGCCATTGCCCGCTCTCCCCGTCTTTTTCCCCCTTCTGCGCACCGCCGGGCAAAAGCCCGCGGCGGATTAGCCTATACTTGCAGCATGACGGTGGCAAAAACCACCCCCAAGCCACAACCAACAGGAGAAAGTTATGGCGAATCACAATGTGAAATCCTGGGCGACAGTGCGTGAAACTTCGGTGGAGATCGCCGAAGCCATTTTTGAACTGGCAGGGAACGACGAAGTGTTGGCGCAGAAAATCTGGGAAGAAGGCAGCGACGAAGCGCTGGAGAAAGCCTTTGCCAAAACCACCGCCGACCAGCTTTATTGGGGAGAGGAAACCGTCGAGCGGAAAAACGTTTGAGCGCCTGCGCAACAAAAAGCCCGGGTTTCTGACCCAGGCTTTCCCGATTGGCGTTCGCCCCGCTCAGCGGCGTGCAATATCTCTTGCTCTCACGGTTCTTCACCTCCCACACCTTCCGCGTTTTTCATGCTCATCACCGGCATCGCCATAAAAGCGCCGACGCCCACGATTACAACCAGAGTAATAATCACTGTCATTAACATGCGATCACCCCATCAACGTTGAGTTGTTACGGCTGACTCTGTTTTGGCGGTTACTTGCTGCGGCCTTCTTTGCGTCCCCCACCGAGGCGGTGACCGTCTCAGATTAGCCGTTTTTCCTTTCGGCTGACAAGCGGCGGTTACGCGGTTTTTCCGAATAATTGCCGCCCGACACCGGCGGCGTTTTTGTCCACGGCGGCAAGTTGTGTATACTTCACCGCTATGTAGGTCTCACACTGACGCACTGATGATACAAGAACACCACCTCTCATTGGTCTGCGCCCTCAGCAAATGGGTCGAAACTCACCTCGGACGAGTGATCCATCTCGAAGAGCTGGCCGAGTACTCCGGCTACTCGCTGTGGCACATGCAGAAGCTGTTCAAAGAAGCGACGGGAATTTCGCTCGGCAAATACATTCGCGAACGCCGTCTGGCCGGCGCGGTCTACCAACTGCGCAGCAGTGAAGCGTCGATCTTCGATATTGCCCTGGACTTTGGCTTCGGTTCACAGTCTCACTTCACGTACATGTTCAGAAAGCGTTTTAATATCACGCCCTATGATTTCCGCCAGGATTTGAGCGTCGATCTGCATATCGATCCGCCGCTGCACGTCATTCACCAAAAATCCGCCTGAAGCCCGCCGCAAACCGGCGGGTTAACGCGCCGCCCATGCCGCCAGTATCGCGATCGCGGCCGGCAGCGCCTGCACCCACAGAATTTTGCGGCTGGCGGTCAGCCCGCCGAACACGCCGGCCGCCAACACGCACCCGAGAAAGAACAGCTGCAGCGCCATATCCCCACGCCAGTAGCTCCATGCCAACCCCACCGCCAGAAAGCCGTTGTACAACCCCTGATTGGCGGCCAGCACCCGGGTGGCGGCGGCGAACTCCGCCGTCGTGCCGAATGCGCGCCTGCCGAGTGGCGTACGCCACAGGAACATTTCCAGCACCAGGATATAAAGATGGAGCGCTGCGATGAGCAGCAGCAAAATATCGGCAAAGAGCGTCATGAGGATCCCGGTCGTTTATTGAAGATGTCATCAATTATAAACTCCGCCTCTCATCTTCCCACCGGCGGAGATAAAAAAACCCGCCGAGGCGGGTTTATGCAGGAGTCATTTTTTGAGGTTAGTTTAATACGGCGACCAACAATGCCGCGACAGAGGCCCAAAACAGCGCCGTGGCAACCACGACATGGGACAGTCTTGCACGATAGAGTACCTGGCTCATAATGACCTCACTGACATCTGACTAACGGGAGACAACCTTACTTCCTGAGGATTATCCTAAACTTCTTCTCGCTGTCATTATATGCGCCAGATCACTTTTCCGCCGATAAACCTTATATTGTCGTAAAGCTGGAGCCGCGATCACATTAATTGCGCCTTATTAGAGCGAAATAAGCCGAATAATCGCGGCGATTATATCCTAACGCTATCAAACATCGCTCCAGGGCAGGCGTGGCGCGGTCATGCGCTCACCAGAATAACCGCTAACCGCCGGGAAGCGCGGCGCCCCTTGTTCCCAATCATGCTGAGCCCGAGTAATTTCAGCCTTGCTATGGCCAACGAAATTCCACCAGATAAGGATCTCTTCGTTTAATGGCGCCCCACCGATTAATAATCCCCGGCTGCCCTTTTGCGCATTTAACCCAATAGAGTTATTCTTCATGCCCAAATAGGCGAACTCATCAGGTGAAAAAGTTTCACCATTAAGTTCAAATGCACCAATAAGGGGCAAAAAGCCGATTTCATCATCATCGCGCAGCGGCAATTCGATCCTCGCCGCTTCCTGCCATTCCAGATCAATGGCGATTAATGGCGAAAGCGTAAACACCGGTGAACGGTAAGCGCCAAATTCCCCCACCAGCAAACGGTGATTCACGCCGTTATTCTGCCATTGCGGCAAGTCAGGATAATGATCGAAGCGTGGCGCCATGTCGGCATGTTCGGCCGGCAACGCGATCCATAATTGTGCGGCATGCAATCGCCGTTGCTCACCCACCGACTGTTCGGTATGCGCAATGCCGCGCCCTGCGGTCATCAGATTAACCTGGCCCGGGCGAATCACCTGCTCACTGCCGAGGCTGTCTCGGTGCAGCACCTCCCCCTCTATCATCCAGGTGAACGTTTGCAGCCCGATGTGCGGATGCGGCCCCACATCCATGCCGGGCGAGGTGCCGTTGAAGACCGTCGGCCCGGCGTGATCGAGAAAACACCAGGCGCCGACGGTGCGCCGCTCCCGGGTTGGTAACGCACGGTTGATCGGGATGCCCCCCACTTCTGCGTTACGCACGGCAATACGTTGTATCTGGCGCACGCCGTCAACGACAGGGCATTCGCGTGCAGGTGAAGAGAGCGTAGGACGTGACTGACTCATCGCAAAGACCTCCTGAATGGCGCAGATTCGCCAAGGGTAACCGCCCAAGCTTAACACAGGACCGCTTCCCCACAGAGCGGCGACGCTCAGGCGCAGTTGCGCGGTTCAGGACGCTTTGATATAGCAGCTCATGATGTCTATATCGTCCTGCGCGTGCCTGAGATCGGAGAAATAGGTCACGCCAAAGAGAATTGATACCACCAGCAGCACGGACACCAACAGGCCGATAATCGCCAGCAGTTTGGTCTCATCATGGAGATTAGGCTCCATTTTATCTCCCCTAGTTAATCGCGTCAGGTCACCCACAGCGTGACCGCCAGCGTAAAGATAATCAGTGAGCAGGACGCCACCGCCAACACGACGATCGCAAATTGCGCATCACCCAAGGTTTCTCGATAGTTTTTATCCGTTGAGGCGTTACGCTGTTGTTTCACTAAATCGGTTTCACTCGTTCAACTGCTGCATTGCTGTTTGATGGGGCAAAACATCCCCTCAGAATAAGGCGCCAACGTTGTCGCCTTGGTCGTTCCGGCTCAACCGGGGGATGACGCTATCAATTTTCCCCATCAGGGTCAACACCGCGCCTGCCGGCAAGCGAGCGGGTACACAGGGGAAATGTAACCGGCATCAAGATCGCAGGGAAATAAGAGACACCTATTGCAGAGGACAAAAAAAAGCCCGGTACACAACCGGGCTATGGCAGACCGACGCGTTATTGCGGGATACGCAACACCTGCCCAGGATAAATCTTGTCCGGGCTCGACAGCATCGGCTTGTTGGCTTCGAAAATCTTGTTGTACTGATTGGCGTTGCCGTACATCTCTTTAGAGATGGCGCTCAGCGTATCGCCCTTCTTCACGGTATAGAAGCGGCTCTCGGCGTCGGGTTGCGTCACCGCCACCTTATCCTCCACGCCGCTGATGCCCGCCACGTTGCCGACAGCCACCAGGATCTTCTCTTTTAACTCCTGGCTGACGGCGTCGCCGGTCACTACGGCTTTACCATCGATCACCTGCACATTGACTTTGTCGGTGTCCGGCAAGCCGCTCTTATTGAGATGCTCCTTGAGTTTGGCGCCTTGATCTTCGGCGGAGGCATTACCGGTGACTGTGTCCCACAGTTTTTCACCCGCTTCTTTGACGAAGTTAAACAAGCCCATATTCACTCCTTTTGATGGTTTCACTAATGCGTTTAAGTAAGGCTAGTTAAGCTTAGCATCGACAAAAGGATATGCCATCCGCTCACGGCGTCAGAAACGGTTAGAGTATTCCGAAAGTGTCGTCAACGGCGTTTCGGTGGCGATTAATCGCGCAATGATGCTGAAAAATCGCGCTTTTTTACCTACACTGTTGCAGACAGAGCAACTCGACGAAGGAGGCGTGCAACGATGTACGCATTGGTGATGTTTGTCTGTTATCTGGATGGTGGCTGCAGTGAAATGGTGGTCGACATATTGCGCGACGAGCCGCAATGCCTGGTCGCGATGAAGGAACAGAACTTGCGACACGCCGGCTGTTATCCCATGGAAGAGTTTATCGACGGCTTCTGGTTGCCAGCCAGCGAATATTCGGATTTTTAACGCCCTCCCCGCGCGACGCTGAGGAATTTCTGATTTCATCGGAAACTGCGTCTTCCTCCGAGGCATAAGGCCGCTGTTTTGCTAAATTGCGGCTCCCGAAGAAGAAAGAGACAGAGAAAGGTCATGCCAGCATCGGCTCACTCCAACGAGCAATATGAAACTCTGCTGCACGACGTCAGCCTGGCGTTAGGCGACGCAGTGTTGCAGTTAATCCAAAACCATAAAAAGGTCTCCGGCGGCAACATTCTTTCACAGCTGGTGAACGAAATAGAGCGTGAGCAGGATCAGCAACGTTTCGCCGCGCTGCGTTCCGCCATTGAGCTGGTCGGGCTGGCGCCCAAAGGCTGAGATCCCGATAAAACGAAGGCCGGGCTTGCGCCCCGCCTGAGGTTAATGACAAGCCTGGTGACATTGCCAGGTTTACCGAAAACAGCATTTAAAATAAGGGAAATCAATTCATTGATTTTCGGTTGCTCACCACAAAGAAGGAAAAACCACGCTTTTTCCGCCTTTGTCAACGAGCTAAGGCGGGGCTTGCGCCCCGCCTGATTACCAATCCCGACACAGGATGAAGGTAAGGGAATTGCAGATTAGAAGCGATACGTCAGGCTGACGGCAACAATATCATCGTTGGCCAGTTTCAGTTTGTTATCGTCGCTCAGCTGGTTGATTTGGTAATCAACGTAGGTGTACATATTTTTGTTGAAGTAGTAAGTCGCCCCCACTTCCACGTACTTCACCAGGTCGGCATCACCGATCCCTTCGATATCCTTGCCTTTGGACTGCACGTAAGCCACGGAAGGACGCAGACCGTTCTCGAATTGATACTGGGCCACAACTTCGAAGTTTTGCGTTTTATTGGCGAAACCGGAAGTGCCGTTGACGCTGATCGGCGTCATGTTGCGGGTTTCGGCATACATCGCAGCCAGGTAAACCTGGTTGGCATCGTATTTCACCGCAGTGGTCCATGCGGTGGCGCTGTCGCCTTTACCGTACTGCAGCGCTTTTTGAGCGCTGGTGCGGTTGGAGTCGGAGAACGCCGCCGCTACGCCGATGCCGGAACCGCCGATGTCCTGATAGTCCAGAGACAGGCCGTAACCGTCGCCGTTTTGCTTGGTCACGCTGCGGCCGTCGCCATCGTTTTTACCCTGGTACTGCACCGCCAGATTCAGGCCGTCCACCAAACCGAAGAAATCACGGTTGCGGTAGGTGGCCAAACCGTTGGAACGGGCGGTCATAAAGTTATCGGTATAGCTGTAGGAGTCGCCGCCGAACTCCGGCAGCATGTCGGTGTAAGCCTCGGCGTCATAGACCACACCATAGTTGCGGCCGTAGTCGAAAGAACCGTAGTTGCCGAATTTCAGCCCCGCGAAGCCCAGACGCGTTTTGGTGCCGGTAGTGCCCTGCGCTTCGTCATGATTGGCCTGGACGTTGTATTCCCACTGGCCGTACCCGGTCAACTGATCATTGATTTGCGTTTCGCCTTTGAAGCCCAGGCGAACATAGGTCATATCACCGTCGTTGGATTTACTGTCGCTGAAATAATGCTTGGCGTTAACACGGCCGTACAGGTCGAGTTTATTGCCATCCTTATTGTAGATTTCAGCCGCGTTGGCGAAGGAGGTGATCGCCCCGAGGGCGACAGCTAAGGCTAATACACTGCGTTTCATCATTTATTTTCCTAGATATTATAATTAGAACCCTGCCCATCACGCCCATTTATAATTTGGGCTGTGATTTTATCTTTTGGTATTTTATGAGCCCCCCTAATACGGGGGTGATGTGACATTAGCATCATGAATCAAAACTTAAAATCAAAAAGTTCATGAAACAACGAGGAGAAAGCATGTTTATTTGTAACCAAACATTACAAAGCAAGCATCACGCAACCAATTGAATATATGAATATTTTGCCACATAAGTTATAACCAAAATGGTGCAACGCACCAATATGGTGCATTTAGGTTTCGTTTTGCGTGCTTTCTGCACGATTCAAAAATAACAATAAAATTAGCATGGTTATTAAAAACGTTACTTATTTCACATTTTTGTCTTAACATATTCACCAGGCAATTAAGACTTTCAGCTAATCATCTGACACCGCCTTTTATTCATTCACATAAGGGAATCTCTTCAGAACGAATAAAATTCGCCTTACGGCAATTAAAATAGCGAGAAATAGCAGACTAAAATAATGAAGGGAATAACGGCGGCGCGCTGAGGGCGCCGCCGTGGATAAATCAATACAGCGTAGAACGGGAAACTTCGCTCAACAACATACCGGCACGCAGGCCCAACGCCACACCGGGGTTAGGGAACAGTATCCACGCCCCCTCCTGGCCCACGCGATACTCCTCCTGCGGCTGCTCGCACAGCAACATCCCCGGTTTCAGCTCGGTGAAGTTGGCCGTGTCATCGTCCAGGTGCAGCTTGAAATCTTCGCTGTGCTTGATCAACGAGTGCATCACACGGAAAACCCGAATCTCGGCGCCCGCACGCACCGGCGGCGGCCCTTCGCTGACCGCCGCCCGCAGCGCGCGATCGATGGCGGCGAATTGCTGCAGATCGTTACTGCCGAACGGCCGCGCCTTGCCCAACTCGAGCGTACAGCTCGCCGCATTGAGATGTTCGCTGGAGTAGTGGCTAAAGGTACCGCCCGGCGCGCTGTGCACCACCAGCGCATCCAGATCGGCGGCATCCAGCAGCTGCAACATCGGCTCGCTGTACGGGCGTTTCTGGAAGGGCAGAATGCCGAAGCGCGGCAAACGCGATTCACGGATGGCGGTGTGCAAATCGTAGTGGAAACGCGCCGCCTGCTCGCCATCGAAAAAGGCGGCGAGCGCACGCTCCAACTGCTGCGCGCGCACGGTTTCGCCGCTGGCGGCGAAGTTGCGGTAGCGGCCGCCGAACATGCGGTTCATATCGCTGTGCAGATAACGCTTGCCGGCCCGCATCGCCGCCGGGTTACCCAGCACCACCAACAGCCGCACCTTCAGCGGCAACCGGCCAGCCAGCAGATCGCCGACCAGCTGATTGAGCAGTTCAATCGGCGCGGTTTCGTTGCCGTGCACGCCCGCCGACATCACCATCGCCTGGCGGTGAGGCTGCCGCGGCGTGAGCTCCAGCACCCCTTCCCCCTGCCAGCGCCAGCGCAGCTGCGGTGTTTCACCCTGCCATTCGACGGGTTCGTTCCCTTCCAGCGTCAGGGGCAGTAGATCGATCATGCCGCCTCCCTTAGCGTTGGAATGGATAGATGGAGCCGAGGCCGAGGATCGACGTCAGCGCATCCAGCGCCTCGCGCCCTTCGCGCAGCAGCAGCGGATCGGCCAGGTCATCCTGCGTCAGGCGATCGCGGTAATGACGATCCACCCATTCGTTCAGCGTCGCAAACAACCGCTCGTTCATCATCACGCGCGGATTGACCGCTCTCAACTCTTGTTCGTTGAGCGCCACCCGCAACCGCAGGCAGGCCGGGCCGCCGCCGTTGCGCATGCTTTCGCGCAGGTCGAACACGCGGATTTCATCGATCGGGTCGCCGCTGCCGATCATGTCGTTCAGATAACGCCACACGCCGGCGTGCTGACGCGACTCTTCCGGCACCACGATCATCATCCTGCCGTTCGGTTTGGTAAGAATTTGGCTATTGAACAGGTAGGTCGCCACCGCGTCCGCCACCGAAACGCGCTCGGTCGGCACCTCGATCGCCACCAGCTCGCTGTCCAGCGTCGCCATCTTGCGGCGCACTTCATCCAGCGCCTGCTGCTGGCGGTGAAACGCCTGCTGGTGGTGGAAAAGTACGTTTTGGTTGCTGACCGCAATCACGTCGTTATGGAACACGCCCTGATCGATCACCGCCGGGTTTTGCTGCACGAAGACCGTATGCTGCTCGTCCAACTGATGTAGGCGAGCGATCGCCTCACCGGCTTCGCGCGTCTGGCGCGCCGGATAACGCGCCGGCGCCGTTTCGCCGCCGAACTCCTGCCGACCGTAGACGAACACCTGCACGCTGCGCTTGGCGTAGTCGCCGCCCAAACGGTTGTGGTTGGCGGCCCCTTCGTCGCCGAACAACGCCACCTGCGGCAGCGCCTCATGGTGGGCGAAATGCCGATCGTCGCTGAACATCGCCCGCAATACGGCGGTGGTGGTTTCCGCTTCGATGGCGCGGTGGAATTTGTTGTTCAGGTTGGCGGCGGTGAAATGCACCTTGCCGTCGGCGCTGTCCGCCGAAGGCGACACCGTAGCCGCATTGGCGGTCCACATGCACGACGCCGAGCTGAGCGCCGACAGCAGGCGCGGCGACTGACGCATCGCCTGCGCCAGCACCGCCTCATCGCTGCCGCTGAACCCCAGGCGCCGCAGCATCGGCAAGTGCGGCCGCTCCTGCGGCGGCAATACCCCTTGCTGGAAACCGAGATCGGCCAGCGCCTTCATTTTCAGCAAACCTTGTTTCGCCGCCAGCTTCGGGTTAGATACGCTGTTTTGGTGCTGCGTCGAGGCCTCATTGCCGAACGACAGCCCGGCATAGTGGTGCGTCGGCCCCACCAAACCGTCGAAATTGACTTCATATCCTGACATGGCTATCCCCTGGGGATGGCCTGCGGCGGCGCCATCGCGCCGCCGCAGACGATTAACGGAACAACAAGCCCGGCGAGAGCGTCGCCGGCAGCGACAGGCTTTCGCTTTCCAGCGAAGCCATCGGCCAGGCGCAATAGTCCGCCGCATAGAAGGCGCTTGGGCGATGGTTGCCGGAGGCCCCCACGCCACCGAATGGCGCCGCGCTGGACGCCCCGGTCAGCGGCTTGTTCCAGTTGACGATGCCGGCGCGCGCTTCCAGCAGCAAGCGCTCGAACAGCGCGCGCTGCGGCGATACCAGCCCCACCGACAGGCCGTAGCGCGTCCGGTTGGCGAGCTGTAGCGCTTCGTCGAAATCGCGGTAACGCACGATGGTGGTCAAGGGGCCGAAATACTCTTCGTCCGGTACGCCGGCCACGCCGGTCAGATCGACGATGCCCGGGCTGAGCAGCGAACTGCCCGGTTCCAGCAGGCGCATGCTCAGCAGCGATTTGCCGCCCAGCGCCAGCAAGCGCTGCTGCGCGTTCAGCATGTTTTCCGCCGCGGCTGCCGACACCACCCCGCCCATGAACGGCTGCGGTTCGGCATCCCAGCGGCCGACGCGCAGTTCACCCGCCACCTGGACCAAACGTTCGATAAAGGCGTCTCCTTCCGCCCCCTGCTTCACCAGAATACGGCGTGAACAGGTGCAGCGTTGGCCGGCGGAGATAAACGCCGATTGGATAGCCAGGTTGACCGCCGCATCGCGATCGTCAAAACCGTCGACGATCAGCGCGTTGTTGCCGCCCATCTCCAACGCTAGGATCTTCTCCGGCTGCCCCGCCAATTGGCGATGCAGGTGATAGCCGGTGCCGGCGCTGCCGGTGAACAGCAGGCCGTCGATATCCGCACTGGACGCCAGCGCTTCGCCGGTCTCGCGGCCGCCTTGCACCAGGTTGATCACCCCGTTCGGCAGGCCGGCCTGCAGCCACAGCTTCAGGGTCTCCTCGGCGGTCAGCGGCGTCAGCTCGCTCGGTTTGAATACCACGCAGTTGCCGGCCAACAGCGCCGGCACGATATGGCCGTTCGGCAGATGGCCGGGGAAGTTGTAAGGCCCGAACACCGCCAGCACGCCGTGCGGACGATGGCGCAGCACCGAAGCGCCGTCGGCCATCGCCGTCTGGCTAAAGCCGGTGCGCGTCTGATAGGCCTGCAGCGAAATGCCCACCTTGCCGATCATCGCCTGAATTTCGGTCAGCGTTTCCCAGCGCGGTTTGCCGGTCTCGCGGCTGATGGTTTCCGCCAGCGACTGCTTGTGTTCTTCCAGCAAGGCGGCGAAGCGTCTTACCAGCTGTTCGCGCTGCTCGAACGGCGTACGCGCCCAGGCCGGGAACGCGGCGCGCGCGGCCTCGCAGGCGGCGGCGACGTCGTCGGTATCGGCGGCGTTGGCGCGCCACAGCGGCTGGTTGCCGACCGGATCGGCCTTGCCGAACTCGGCGCCGCGGCCCTGCCGCCAGACGCCGTTAATCAACAGTGCAGGATGAGACATCATGCTTTCTCCTGTGCAATAAGGGGGAGCACCCGCACCGAGCTGCCCTGTTCGACGCCCAGCGCCGCGGCGGTGGCGGCGTTGATATGCAGGCGGTCGTCATACAGATCGGCATTGACCAACAGTGCGCGGTAGTGCTGATAGTTGTCGTTGGCCACCAGATGCACCGGCGCATCGGCGCGCATCGGCGTGTCATCCAGCACCACTTTCACCAGGCGGCTCTGCTTCACCGCGCGGATGTGGTCGATCTCGGCTTCCAGCGTCGGGCCGCCGTCGAAGATATCGACGTAGCCCTGATAGCTCAGGCCTTCCGCCTCCAGCAATCGGCGCGCCGGCAGGGTTTGCGGATGCACTTCGCCGATCACTTTCTGCGCGTCTTCGGCCAGGAAATCGACATACAACGGGTGTTTCGGCATCAGTTCGGCGATAAACGCCTTTTGCCCGGTGCCGCTCAGGTAGTCCGCCTTGGCGAACTCGATGGAGAAGAAATGGCGCCCGACGCTCTCCCAGAACGGCGATCGGCCGTTTTCATCGGAGAAACCGCGCATCTCGGCGATCAGGCGCCGGGAGAAACGTTCGCGGAACGCGGCAATAAACAGGAAACGCACCTTCGACAGCAGCTTGCCGTTCTCGCCGTGACGATAATCCGGATCGAGGAACAGCGTGCACAGCTCCGAATGGCCGGTATGATCGTTGCTGAGGAACAGCGTCGGCACCGATTTATAGACGTTCAGCTGTTTGGAAGCGTGCACCTGCGTGCCGACGCGGAAGCTGTACCAGGGTTCCGCCAGGCCGACGGCCACTTCGATCGCGCAGACCCCGACCACCTGACGGCGCTCGCTGTCTTCCAACACGAACAGATAACACTGGTCACTTTGCGGAAGTTCGCCTTGCCAGGTTTTTAACGCCCGCTCAATGCGTGCCGACAGGGTATCTTCATTTTGCGGCAGTGAAGTGAGACCGATGCCGGATTTACCGGCCAGCGTCAATAAATCCGCCAGATCGCGACGCTCTATAGGGCGAATAATCATCATAATGCGAACCTCTTCTGAATCAGGCTGCGCCGGTGAAGGCGCAGCCCGCTGATTAGCTGCAAATGCGCGCCACGGCGCGCGCGAATCGCGCCAGCCCCTCTTTCACATCCTGCTCAGGGATGATCAGCGACGGCGTGAAACGCACCACGTCCGGGCCGGCGATCAGCGCGATAACGCCTTCTTCGTTGGCCAGTTGGGTGATCTGCTTCGCTTTGCCGGCATAGTCTTTCGTCAATTGGCAGCCAATCAGCAAACCGCCGCCGCGAATGTCGGCGAAGATCGGGTACTGACGGTTGATGTCGTTCAACCCGTCGATAAACCACTGGTGACGCTGTTTGACGCCTTCCAGCACTTCCGGGGTGTTGATGATGGAGAACACCGTCCCCGCCACCGCCGTCGCCAGCGGGTTGCCGCCGTAGGTGGTGCCATGGGTGCCGACGCCCAGCGTTTTCGCCAGCGCATCGGTGGTCAGCATAGCGCCGATCGGGAAACCGCCGCCCAGCGCTTTGGCGGTGGTCAGCACGTCCGGCACCACGCCGTACTGCATGTAGGCATACAGGTGGCCGGTGCGGCCGACGCCGGTCTGCACTTCGTCGAAGATCAGCAGCGCATTATGGCGATCGCACAGCTCACGCAGCCCCTGCAGGAAACTGGCTTCCGCCGGCAGCACGCCGCCCTCGCCCTGGATCGGCTCGACGATCACCGCGCAGGTGCGATCGTTGATAAGCTCGGCCGCCGCGGCCAGATCGTTGTACGGCGTATGGGTGATGCCGCCCGGCAGCGGCGCAAAGTCCTGCGAGTATTTTGGCTGGCCGCCGGCGGACACGGTAAACAGCGTGCGGCCGTGGAACGCGTTGTTGAACGCCACAATCTGATCTTTACCGGCGCCGTGCTGGTCGTGCGCATGCTTGCGCGCCAGTTTCAGCGCCGCTTCGTTGGCTTCGGCGCCCGAGTTGCAGAAGAACACCTTGTCGGCGAAGGTGGCGTCGATCAATTTTTTGGCCAGGCGCAGCACCGGTTCGTTGGTATAGCCATTGCCCAGATGCCACAGTTTGCCCGCCTGCTCCACCAGCGCCGCCTTGACCGCCGGGTGCGCATGCCCCAACGCGTTAACCGCGATGCCGCCGGCGAAGTCGATGTAAGACTTACCCTGCTGATCCCACACCTGCGAGCCTTCTCCCCGCACCAGAATAAAATCGGCAGGGGCATAAACCGGGACCATCCAGTCATCGAAAGACTGGCGGGTGACTGCGATTGGCTGTTCCATAGTGACCTCATAATCTCAGCAAAGGCTGAATTTTGACTGTAAGGGCCGCTCAGGCCCGGCTAGGCCGCCACATTGCAAAAAAACCGTTGTTCAAAACCGACTTTCACGGCGGAGAAAATGCTGCCCCTTACCGCTGATTTAGAAACAAATCTGTTACATAAAATCGGTTTTTCACTATTTATGGCGTATATCCGGTCCCTGAGCGGGGAGTAAATGTTAACGAGCAGTTAAAATACATGTCGTTTGATAAAGAGTGTAGAGCAGCTATCGTGCCAAAACGGGATTTTTACCGGATTTTGCTATTTTTGACGTTAAAACAACGGCTTATATTGCATAGTTATTCATTTTCTATGCATTGGTAATGCATAAATTAAAAAATAAGGCCTAAAATCATCATTGCGCGCGAAATCCTATTCAATTGCGAAAAACTTCAGGATTTCTGATCGGGCTCGCAAAAATAATTTCGCCCGATTTGCTCGCTATCACACTTTTTGCCCCCAGCGGGTGCAGCGGTGCGCCAGAATGGTGCATCGCGGCAGCGACGCGAGACCCCACCGGTCAAAAGGGGCCACGCTGGCCGCGGCTCCTGCTTTGTGCGCCAGCGACTACACTGTGATCCTGACCGCCCCTTCTCTTCTGCGCACAAGGAGTCCCCATGCCCAAGAAAACCGTCGATCTCAGCCAGCCGCACGCCCAACACGACATCCGCGCGTTTCTCGACGCGCTGAATGCCGGCGGCGGTAAACCTATGGAACAGATGAAGCCCAAAGAGGCGCGCAGGGTGTTGGAGGACGCGCAACGCAGCGTCGAGGTGCCGCTGCGCGAGGTCGAGATCAGCGAGAAAACCATTCACGTAGAAGGTCAGGATATTCTGCTGCAGCTGGTGCGGCCGGCCAGGGTCAAAGAGGCGCTGCCGGTATTCATGTTCTTCCACGGCGGTGGCTGGGTGCTGGGCGATTTTCCCACCCATGAACGGCTGGTGCGCGATCTGGTGCACAGCTCAGGTGCGGCGGCGGTGTTCGTCAATTATCCCCGCTCACCGGAGGTGCGCTACCCTGAGGCGATCAACCTGGCTTACGCCGCCACCGAATGGGTGGCCGAGTACGGCGAGAAGATCAACGTCGACGGCTCGCGGCTGGCGGTGGTCGGCAACAGCGCCGGCGGCAATATGGCGGCGGTGGTCAGCCTGATGGCCAAACAGAAAGGCATACCGGCGCTGCGCTGCCAGATCCTGCTGTGGCCCGTCACCCGCGCCCAGTTTGATACCGATTCCTATCATCAGTTTGCCGAAGGCCATTTCCTGACCCGCAACATGATGAAGTGGTTTTGGGACAGCTACGCGCCCGATAAGGCGCAGCGCAAAGATATCTACGCCTCGCCGCTCAACGCCACGCCGGACCAGCTGCGGGGGTTGCCGCCGGCGCTGGTGCAAACCGCCGAGCTGGACGTACTGCGCGATGAGGGCGAAGCCTACGCGCGTCTGCTCGATGCCGCCGGCGTCGAGGTCACCTCCACCCGCTATAACGGGCTGATCCACGACTACGGCCTGTTGAATCCGCTCGCCCACGTCCCGGCGGTGCATTCGGCGATCCACCAGGCCGGGCGCGCGTTGAAGCACTATCTGTCCTGACGCCAGGTGTGCCGTTCAGCCTGCCGCCGCCAGCCCCCGGATAAGTTTGGCTAAGGTTTTGATCGCCTCTTCAAAGCGGTCGTTCCATTCAAAAGAGGCGTTGAGACGGAAGCAGTGGTTGAAATGGTCGCCGGTGGTAAACATGCGCCCCGGCGCGATGCTAATGCCCCGGGAAAGGGCCCGCCGGTACAGTTCCATCGACGACAGCGCCGGATCCAGCTCCAGCCACAGGAAGTAGCCGCCGTCGGGCTGGCTGACCTTCACCGTCGGCGGGAAATGGTGGGCGATCGCCTGACGCATCGCGCTTTGGCGCTGGGCCAGCAGGCGCCGCAGCCGCCGCAGATGGGTATCGTAGCCGCCGTGCAGCAGATAATCCGCCAGCGCCATCTGGGTCGGCACGCTGGTAGAAACGGTGCTCATCAGCTGCAAACGCTGGATCTGCTGCGCATAACGCCCCGCCGCCACCCAGCCGACGCGAAAGCCCGGCGCCAGGCATTTGGAAAACGACGAGCAGTGCAGGATCTGGCCGCCGCTGTCGAGCGCCTTGGCCGGCAGCGGCCGTTCCGCGCTGAAGTACAGTTCGCCGTAGACGTCGTCTTCAATCAGCGAGATCTGCCGTTCGCGCAGCAGCGTCACCAGCCGTTGCTTGTTGGCCTCCGGCAGGGTGGCGCCCTGCGGGTTCTGGAAATGGGTCATCAACCAGCAGGCTTTGATCGGATACTGGTCCACCGCCTGCTGCAGCGCGTCCAGATCGATGCCGTCCTGCGGATGCGTAGCGATCGCCACCGCCTTTAACCGCAGCCGTTCCAGCGCCTGCAGCGCGCCGTAAAACGCCGGCGATTCGATCGCCACATAGTCGCCCGGTTGGGTCACCGCCTGCAGGCTGAGGCTGAGCGACTCCATCGCCCCGGCGGTGATGACGATTTCGTCCGGCGCGACCTGCATGCCGCTCAGCGCATAGCGTTGGGCGATGTGCCGCCGCAGCGCGTCGTTGCCCGGCGGCAGGTTGGCCAGCGAACTGTGCGGCGTGAACTTGCGCGCCACGCTGCTCAGCGCGCGCGCCAGCTTCGGCTGGGCGAACAGCGTGGCGTCGGGAAAGGCCGAACCGAAAGGAACGATATCCGGATCCTTGCAGGCCTGCAGCACGTCGAAAATAAAGGCGTTGATGTCCACCTGCTCGCTCAGCAACAGCTTCTCGCCGCGCGAAGGCTGGGGCAGCGGCTGCGGGCGCGCCGCCACGTAGTAGCCCGACTGCGGCCGGGCGACGATCCACCCCTGGCTCTCCAGCAGTTGGTAAGACTGCACCACCGTCATCAGGCTCAATCCGGCGCGTTTGCCGCTCTCGCGCAGCGAAGGCAGCTTGTCGCCCGCCCGCCACACCCGGTTCTGGATCTGCTCTCTAATCTGCTGCGCAAGCTGCTCGTATCGGGTCATAACCATTAACTGTTATATGAAAAAGTAAAATAACTGTCACTATTATAGTCACTGTACTCCGTGCTTAACTTAACGCCAAGTATTTCACATAAAAATGACAGCTATACTCAAGAGGTTAATTTATGTTCAACCCTAGGAGGCGCCATGCTGGGTCTTGATGCACTGGAACTCGCCAGAATACAGTTCGCCTTCACCGTGTCTTTCCATATCATCTTCCCCGCCATCACCATCGGTTTAGCCAGCTATCTGGCGGTGCTGGAAGGATTATGGTTGAAAACGCACAATGAAGCCTACCGTGAGCTTTACCATTTCTGGTCAAAGATTTTCGCCGTCAACTTCGGCATGGGCGTGGTGTCCGGGCTGGTGATGGCCTATCAGTTCGGCACCAACTGGAGCTTCTTCTCCGAGTTCGCCGGCAGCATTACCGGGCCGCTGCTGACCTATGAAGTGCTGACCGCCTTCTTCCTCGAAGCCGGTTTCCTCGGCGTAATGCTGTTCGGCTGGAACCGCGTCGGCCCCGGCCTGCACTTCTTCGCCACCTGCATGGTGGCGCTCGGCACGCTGATCTCCACCTTCTGGATCCTGGCTTCCAACAGCTGGATGCAGACGCCACAGGGGCATGAAATCATCAACGGCCAGGTGGTACCGGTCGACTGGCTGAAGGTGATCTTCAACCCGTCCTTCCCGTACCGCCTGCTGCACATGTCCACCGCCGCCTTCCTCTCCTCGGCGTTCTTCGTCGGCGCCTCCGCCGCCTGGCATCTGCTGCGCGGCCGCGATACCCCGGCGATGCGCAAAATGCTGTCGATGGCGATGTGGATGGCGCTGATCGTCGCGCCGGTGCAGGCGCTGATCGGCGATGCGCATGGCCTGAATACGCTGAAACACCAGCCGGCGAAGATCGCCGCCATCGAAGGCCATTGGGAAAACCCGCCGGGCGAAGCCACGCCGCTGATCCTGGTCGGCTGGCCGGACATGGAGCGCGAAGAGACCCGCTTCAAGCTGGAAGTACCGTACCTCGGCAGCCTGATCCTGACCCACAGCCTGACCGAACAGGTGCCGGCGCTCAAATCCTTCCCGCCGGAAGATCGCCCCAACTCCACCGTGGTGTTCTGGTCGTTCCGCATCATGGTCGGGCTGGGCATGCTGATGATCCTGGCCGGGGTGTGGAGCCTGTGGCTGCGCTGGCGCGGCGGGCTGTATCAGTCGCGTCCGTTCCTGTACTTCATCCTGTGGATGGGCCCTTCCGGGCTGCTGGCGCTGCTGGCGGGCTGGTTCACCACCGAGATCGGCCGCCAGCCGTGGGTGGTGTACGGCCTGCTGCGCACCAAGGACG
The DNA here is from genome assembly GCF_029962605.1 of Serratia sarumanii. Classification (NCBI taxonomy): domain Bacteria; kingdom Pseudomonadati; phylum Pseudomonadota; class Gammaproteobacteria; order Enterobacterales; family Yersiniaceae; genus Serratia; species Serratia sarumanii. The sequence goes on from NZ_CP124750.1 coordinate 2,917,830, forward strand.
CGGTCTCCGCGCACGGCGATCTGCACATGAGCATCAGCCTGCTGGCGTTCATCATCGTCTACTGCTCGGTGTTCGGCGTGGGCTATTCCTACATGATGCGCCTGATCCGCAAAGGGCCGCAGCCGCATGAACACCAAGAAGACAATACCGAGGGCCGGCCGGCGCGTCCGCTGTCCGCGGTCAACGACACTCTGGACGACAGGAGCTGAACATGGGCATCGATCTTCCGCTGATTTGGTTTGTGATCATCGTGTTCAGCACCATGATGTACGTGGTGATGGACGGTTTCGACCTGGGCATCGGCATCCTGTTTCCGTGGGTGAAAGAGAGCGGCGACCGCGATCTGATGATGAACACCGTCGCCCCGGTGTGGGACGGCAATGAGACCTGGCTGGTGCTGGGCGGTGCGGCGCTGTTCGGCGCTTTCCCGCTGGCCTACTCGGTGATCCTCGACGCGCTGGCGATCCCGCTGACGCTGATGCTGATCGGGCTGATTTTCCGCGGCGTGGCCTTCGAGTTTCGCTTCAAGGCGACGCCGGAGAAACGCCATATCTGGGACAAGGCGTTCATCTGGGGCTCAATCTTCGCCACCTTCAGCCAGGGGGTGGTGGTGGGCGCCGTGATCAACGGCTTCCCGGTCGAAGGCCGCACCTACGCCGGCGGCGCACTGGACTGGCTGACGCCGTTCGCGCTGTTCTGCGGGCTGGGACTGGTGGTGACCTACGCCCTGCTAGGCTGCACCTGGCTGGTGATGAAAACCGCCGGTGACCTGCAGGCGCGCATGTATCATCTGGCGACGCCGCTGCTGGCGATCCTGTTGCTGGTGCTGGCCGCGGTCAGTATCTGGACGCCGATCGCGCATCCGGAAATCGCCGCCCGCTGGTTTACGCTGCCGAATTTGTTCTGGCTGCTGCCGGTGCCGGTGCTGGTGCTGCTCAGCGCCTGGGGAATTCAACGCGGGGTGAAACGCGGCGCGCACTACTCGCCGTTCATGCTGACGCTGCTGCTGGTGTTCCTCGGCCTGAGCGGGCTTGGCATCAGCATCTGGCCGCACCTGATCCCGCCGGCCATCAGCCTTTGGGACGCCGCCGCCCCGCCGCAGAGCCTCGGCTTTATGCTGGTGGGCGCGCTGTTCATCATCCCGATCATTCTGGTCTACACCTTCTGGAGCTACTACGTGTTCCGCGGCAAGATCAGCCATGAACACGGCTATCACTGAGAAGGGAGGACGCTATGCAAGATAAAACGGCAACCGCCGCGCCGGCGCCCTGGTGGAAACGCATCGGCTGGCTGGTGATCATCTGGAGCGCCAGCGTGCTGGGGCTGTTCGTGGTCGCCTCGCTGTTCCGCCTGCTGATGACCGCGGCGGGCATGAAGTCGCATTGACGCGGCGCCTTATCTGGCCGCGCTGGTGGGAAAGTAGAAGGAAACCACCAGCGTGACCAGCGGCAAGGCGCCGATCTTCACCAGTTCGAACGTTTGTCCGAGCGCTTCATTTTTGTCCCAGTACGCGTGGGCGGCGAATACGCCCACGCTGACCGCGAATATCCCGCACAATACCTGGCGCGCCAAGCGCAGCCACTCCATTTCGTCGAAGACCAACACCTGTTCCAGATAAACCTGGCTGGCCTCATCGCGCAGATTACGGCTTTCGATGTTCATGGGAAGATCTCCACGACCCGGCCCACCGCTTCAAGCTGTTCACCCTTCTCCCGTACAATGCCAAGAGAAGTACCATCCTGTTTCATCCAGTACTTATCGGCAAGGGTAATCAGTGCAAACGCCATTTTGATTACCTCGGTTTTTTCCATCCCATGACGCCGGGCAATATCGTTCAGATCATCATCAATTTTGTTCGATAACCGAATCGGCAAGCTGCGCATAGTCCACCTCCTGTGGACGTTGATTCACAGGAGGAAAGTCTACTGGAAGGGCAACTATCGTTCAATTAGTGAACTGCGTAACGCCTCGCACAATCCGCATGCAACGCTAATGTGGTTTGCGCCCCATCGCGCTGAGGAAGCGCTGCTGCAGGCGCAACAGCTCCCCCAGCTCCAGCAGGCGGTAGTCGATGCCGAAACGCGGCGCTACCTCGCCGATGATGCGGCTCAGCGCCGGGTAATGGCGGTGGCTCCAGTGCGGGAACAGATGATGCGTCAAATGCAGGTTCGCCCCGCCGAGCCAGTATCCCAGCCAACGCGGCCGGGTCAGCCAGTCGAAGGTCGTGGCGAACACATGGTGATACCAGCCGTGCGGCATCGCACCCTGCGCCGGCGCCTGGTAAAAATTGGCCTTGGCCCAGTGGGTGCCGATGATCAACATCACGAACAGCAATGAAGAAAGCATCTGGCTCAGCAAATAGACCAGCAGAATTTGCCCGATGCCGATGGCCGGCGGCAGCAGCCAGCACGGGATCGCCAGCGCCAGCAGCAGGTGCGCCGCCTTGCCCGCCAGAAACTCGCACCAGCCGCGCACGCCCTGCTGTGCCATGCGCGCCGCCACCCGGGTGCGTCCCGCCCGATCCAGCCAGTCGAACAGCCAGATGTAGTACGGGAACGTCAGCGCCGCCACCAGCGGCCAATAGTAACGCTGGGCGCGCATAAAGGGCCGCCAGCGCTGGAACGGCGTTTGCCGCAGCACGCCGTTGGCGTCGATGTCGGGGTCGTAATGTTCGATATTGTTATGGGCATGGTGGAACAGCACGTGCCGCACGCGCCAACAGTCGGGATCCAGCCCCAACGGGACGCTCACCAGGGCGTTCAGCCAGCGGTTGGCCCAGGGCCGACGGAAAAACGCGTTATGCGAGGCATCGTGCACCACGTTCACCGTCAGGAACATGCCGATAAAGATAAAACCGAAGTAGCAAGCGAAAAACGCCCAGCCGTTTTGCTGCTGCAGGCTCAGCCCGTAACACAGGCCGCACAGCGCCAGCAGCAGCGCCACCTTTGCCAGCATGCCGCCGTCGGCGAAGCGGTGATCGCCGTTGGCCGCCAGATAATGCTGGGCGGCCTGCATCAGCGCGCGATGCAGGCCGCCGTCGTCGCGCCGATAGGCTAACGGACGCAGCGCTTTCATGGCTGCCCCATAAGGCGCAAGAAGCGCTGTTGCTGCGCCAGCAGTTCGCGATAGCCGATGCAGCGATATGCCATGCCGTGCCGCTGCGCCACTTCCGCCAGCGCGGCGGCCAGCGCCGGATAGTGGCGGTGATTCCAGCCGGGAAACAGGTGGTGGGTCAGGTGATAGTTCAGCCCGCCGGTCAGGTGCTCCAGCCCGCGCGGCTCGGGCTGCCAGTCGCAGGCGGTGGCGAAATTGTGCCGGTACCAACCGTGCGGCATGCTGTCGCCCGCCGGCGCCGGGTAAAACTCGGCCTGCGCCCAGTGGGTGCCCAGCAGCAGGAACACCACCAGCAGCGAGGCAAACATCTGGCTGAGCGCGTAAGCCAACAGCACCCAGCCCCAACCGATGCCGTGCAGGTGGCACAGGATCAGCGGCACCACCAGCACCAGCGCCACATGAAGCAATTTGCACAGCACGAACAGCGTCCAACCGCCGCGCCCCGCCAGCACGCGTTTTTCCCGCAGCGGCGTTTTATCGAGCCGATCGGACCAATCGAAAATCCACGCGATGTAGGGCAGCGAGAGCGCGGCGATCAGCGGCCAGTACAGATGCTGATAGCGCATATGCGGCCGCCAGCGCTGGAACGGCGTCTGGCGGAAAAAGCCGTTCTCTTCGGTGTCCAGATCGTAGTGTTCGACGTTGGCGTAAACGTGGTGGTAATCCACGTGCCGCGTGCGCCAATAGTCCGGATCGACGCCCAGCGGCAGCGTCACCAGCCGCCCCACCAGGCGATTGGCCCAGGGCGCGCGCAAGAAGGCGTTATGCGAAGCATCGTGGTTGACGTTGACGTTGAGCAGCATGCCCATGGCCACGAACAGGAAATAGCAGAGGAAAAACGCCCAGGGCTGATGCTGCAGCAGGCTCAGGGCATAAAACCCGACGCACAGCGCCAGCAACAGTGCGGCCTTGGCCAATCGCGCGGCATCGGCATAGCGATGATCGCCCGCCAGGCAGGCGTGCGCCGCGCGCTTGAGATCGCGGTGAAACGCCTGCTCGCCATCGGCGGGAAAACGCAGCGGCGGCAATAAGTCAGCCATGCGGTTCCTCCACGGCGGCCGGCGCGGCCACTCGCCCCCAGCCCAGCGCCACGCACAGGGCATGCAGCGCCACGGCGGCCATGGCGATATGCCAATAGCGCTGCGGCCAGCCAAGATAGCCGATAAACAGCAGCGGCATACCCAGCGCGATCAGCAGCCAGACGGCGCTCGCCCACGGCCGCCCTTCCGTCATGCCACCCAGCGCTACCGAGCCCAACGCCAGCAGCACCAGCAGCGCCATTTGCGGCCAGCTGATGTCGCCGTAGCCGTAACCGTATTGGTAGACGTAACCGACCACCAACGAGAACAGCAGCATGGCGCCGCTGAAGACGCTGAGCGCCGAACGGCGGTCGCGCGGCCGGCCCGGCGCCGGGCGCCATGCCAGGCGCAAATAGCGCAGAAACGGCAGATTGCTCGCCCAGAACGGGTTGGCGGACGGCCGATCGCCGCTGACGCCGTAGCTGAACGGTGTGGTCGGCAACGCCGGGCAGAACGTGCCGAACAGCTTGTCCCAGAAGATAAAGCTGCCGCCGAAGTTCTTATTGGAATACGCCATGTCCTTGACGTGGTGCACCCGGTGGTGCGCCGGCGTGACCAGGATTTTTTCCAGCACGCCCAGCTTCGGCGTCAGCGCATTGTGGTTGAACAGCTGAATGCTGTAGTGAAAAATCGACACCGTGACGAACACCGACAGCGGCACGCCCGCCAGCGCCAGCAGCAAAAAGAACGGGATCGATGTCAACGACGAATACCAGGAGTTGCGCACCCCCAGCGACAGGTTGAAGTGCTCCCCCTGGTGGTGCACCACGTGTACCGCCCACAGCACGCGGAAGCGGTGATGCAGACGGTGCAGCCAGTAGAAACCGAAGTCCCACGCCAGCAGGGCGAACAGCCACATCAGCAGCGGCGGCCAGGCGTCCAGCAGCCCCAGACTGAAATGCGCGGCCACGTAGCCGTAGCAGGTGATCTCCAGCCCGCGGAACAGCCACAGCATGATATGGCCGGAGTTCAGGTTAAACACCAGATCGTGCCAGTTGACCGGCTCACGGCGCCCCCACTGCAGCGCCACCGCCTCGGCCACCACGATGAACAGCATGAACACTATCGGCAACGCCAGATCGCTCATCCCATTTCTCCTTTAACCACCCGCCGGCGCAGGGTCTTGATGCGCAGGGCCAACCACCCGGCGCACAGCGCCAGCAGCGCGCCGCCGGCCAGATCGACAAACAAATGGCGGCGCAGCTGCAGAATGGAGAACGCGATCGCCACGCCCCACAGCATCCACAGCGCCGTCCGCACTTTGCGCTCGCCGTCGCTCAACGCCCACACCGCCAGCACCGTCAGCGCCATATGCAACGAAGGCAGGCAGTTCTGCGGCGAATCCACCTGGGTTAACGCCGCCAGCAGCTGCGCGCTGATCCCAACGCCATCGTTCCGCGGATAGGCCATGGTGGTCGGCCACAGCAGGTAAACTGCCCCGGCGCCCAGCGCCGTCAGCTGCATCGCCAGCGTCAGCCATTTGATTCGCTGCAGCGGCGCCAGCAAATAGCCCGCCGGGACGATGAGGAAGAACGACAGGTAAAGCCAAATGGCCGCCGGGCTGAACGGGATCGCCCGATCAAGCGCCGACGGCGGCAACAAAGTTCCCGTCCCCTGCAGGCGATCGGTCAGGCTATACACCACCCCGACCGTCCCCCAGCCGAGCAACATGTGCCCTAGCCTGAACAGCGTATTTTTCATGCTTCCTCCGCCTGGCGCACGATGCGCCGCCGCTTGCGATCGAACTGCGGCAGCACCGCCTGCGCCGTCAACCGCCATTCGAGCCGATCGGTGGCGATGCCCTGGCGAGCGAACAGCGCGATCAGCTGCGCCTGGCAGTGCGCCAACGCCGCCGGGCTGCAATCGGCGATCAACTCCAGCCGGTGCTCGCCGCGCTGGATCAGGCGGTAATCGCTGGTCAGCGGCAGCGCATTGGCGATCGTCCGGCTGCAGGCATCGGCGAACACCGCCTGCGGTTGCCGCTGCGCATCGGGCAGCATCAGCTGATCGTCGCGCCGCCCTTCGATACGCGCAATCGCCCGCGTCGGCTGCCCGCACGGGCAGGGTTCCTTGCGCAGCACCAGCACATCGTCCAGCCGATAACGCACGATCGGCTGCGTGCTGCGGGTGAAATCAGTGATCAGCGGCGTGAAACGCAGTTCGTCGATCCACTGCGGTTCGATATGCAAAAACTCTTCGTTCAGATGCAGGGTGCCGTGCGCGCAGGTCGCGGCCAGGAACCCCTCGGTGGCCTGATACACTTCGCCGACCGCCGGAAACACCTGCATCAGCAGGCGGCGATCCTGTTCTTCCAATACCTCGGCGACCGAAATCACTTTTTTGACCGGCAGCTTCACCTGCCCGGCCAGCACCGCCAGCGCCAGGGCGCGCAGCACCTGCGCCGGCGCCACGATGATGCTGGGCGCCTGCCGTTCCAGCGCGGGCAGATGCTCGCTGAACGGCGCCAGCAAATCGTAAAACGCCAGGCTCAGCCAACGGTTGTTTACGCTGTGATAGAGATTATTGTCCGCCCGCAGAAACAGCGCGACACGCTCACCGGCCAGCAGCCCGTCCGGCAGCATCTTCGCCAGCATGCCGCCGGCCCACACCTGCTGTTCGCGCGGGCTGACGACAAACACGCCGCGCTGCCCAGAGGTGCCGGACGACAACCCGACGCTGTAGCGCCCGATCTTTGGCGTGAAATCGCGATCCGCCTCGCTGCGCTGCGCGCAGGCCAGCACCGCCTCCCGGCTCAGCCCGGCGGTATTCATCCGGTCGAACTGCGCCATCATCAGCGCCTTGTCCATCTGCGGCCATTCGGCGAACGGCCGGCGGCTGAAACACTGAAAATAGGGGCTCTTGCTCAGCACCCGGCGGGCAAAGCCCGCGAGCTGCCGGGCCTGATGCGCCTCCAGCGCCGCACGATCGCCAAAGCGCAGGCGCCGGGCGCGGAAGTAGTGCCAAAGGGTCATGAAGGGGATCACAGGTCCCCCTCGTGGCACAGCAAAATGTTGACCTGGCCGCCCGCCCACAGTTGGTTAAGCCGCTCCAGCGTGCGGGTGTACGCCGCCGCATCGTCCATCACCAGATTGGCCAGGCGTGAGGGTCCGCGCAGCGTCTGGTAGCTCTGCGGCGACCAGGCGGCGTCGCTGGCCAACAGCGTCCAGCCGGCGTCGGTGAGGATAAAGGCGCCGATATGGCCGGCCGCATGCCCCGGCAGCGGCACCAGCACGATTTGTCCTTCACTGCCCGGCAGCGCGTAACCGCGATCGAACGGCGCCAGCAGTGCGGGCAACGCCACCGAGGGAAAAGACTCCATAAACTGCAGGCGGCTCTCGAAATCCGCCGGGATCAGGCCGGGAATAAAGGCGCGCTTGAGCGCCGCGAAACCGCGCAGCCCGCGGGTTTGCTGCCAGCCTTCGCCGCAGCAAATAAAATCGAGGCGGCTGAAATCCTGCAGCCCGGCGATGTGATCCGCGTGAAAGTGCGAGACGATCAGCGCCTGGATGTCGCCTTCGGCGTAACCGGCTTCGCGCAGCTGATGCGCCAACGACTCGGCGGGATCGAAATAGACCGGCGTCATGCGGCGGTAAAGGCTGAACAGCCCCGACTGCGTGTGCTGCTGAAAATAATGCGCATAGCCGGTATCCCACAGCCAGCGGCGCTCTCCCACCTCCAGCAGATAGGCGCGCGCCGGGAATTTACACACCCGGAACCCGGCGCCGCGCAGCGCCATGCAGCCGATATGCGTGCAATAGCCCACTTCAAATACGGTGACCTTAGCCATGCTGTATGCCTCCTTGCTGCCGCAGCCACTCGCCGGTCAGGCGGATCCCCTCTTCCATCGAGTAACGCGGCCGATAGCCCAGCTCTTCGATCGCGCGGGTCTGGCTCAGGGTCATGTCAAAATGCACCGCCGCCACGCTGTAGCGCGTCAGCAGCGGTTCCTTGCCGCTCAGCGTTGCCCACAGCTCCATGCCGCCGGCCAGCGCCTGCAGCAGCGGGTAAGGCACGGCCTGCAGCCGGTAACGCAGCCCCAGCTCCTGGCGCAGCAGTGCATCCAGCATCTCCGCCAGCCGCTGCGGTTGGTGGTTGGTGATGTTATACACGGCGCCGGACGGCAATCCGCGCTGCCGGCTGGCCAGCTCCATGGCGTGCACCACGTTGGGAGCAAAGGTCAGATCCAGCAGCGCTTGCCCGCCGCCGGGCAGCCGCAGCACGCCGCGATCGCGTTCGAGCTGCTGCAACAGCCGCGGCACGATCACCCGATCGTGCGGGCCAAACAGGCCGCGCGGCCGCAGCATAATATAGGTGGTTTGCGGGTAGATTTTCGCCTGCGCCAACAACCGCTGCTCGGCGGCGTGCTTGCTGGCGGCATAGTGATTGGCGAAGCGCCGGGCGCGATAACCCTCATCAAGATCGTAATGCGGCTGAAAATCGAAGTAGATTGCCGGCGTGGAGATATGCACGAAGCGCCGCACGCCGCAGCGCCCGGCCGCCTCCGCCAGTTTCTCCGTCGCCGCGGCGTTGATGCGGTGAAATTCCGCTTTGCTGCCCCAGGGCGAAGACTTGGCCGCACAGTGCCATACCCACTCGCAGTCGGTCACCAGCTCCCGGCACTGCTGCGGCGTGGCCTGCGCCAGATCGCGCGAGTAAAATTCAGCGCCCATCTGCCGCAACGCTTCGCCGGCCCGCTCATCGCGGCCGGTGGCGCGCACCTGATGCCCGGCCTCCAGCAACCACTGCGCCGCGTTGCGCCCCAGCCCGCTGGTCGCCCCGGTCACCAGCACCCTCATGGCAGCAACACCATGCCGGCCAGCGCCAGCCCGGCGGCGGTGCCGATCAGCATCACCGGCTGGCCGGGGTTGAAGCGCCCGCTGGTCACGGCGGCATGCAGCGCGGTCGGGATAGAGGCCGCCACCTGGTTGCCGTGATGGCGGTAGATGTCCACCAGCGCCTCGCTGGAGACGTGCAGCCGTTTGCGCATATGTTCGAGCGACAAATGGCTGGCCTGGTGCGGCACCACGGTGGCGATCTGCGCCAGGGTCAAGCCGCTGGCGCTCAGCAGCCGGTCGAGGTAGTCCTCAATCAGCGCCGACGCCTGACGGAACAGCGGTTTGCCCTGCATATGAAACAGGAAGTCTTGCTCGCACATGCCGGCGCGCGGGTTGCGGCGCGTGCCGCCGGCGCGGATCTCGCACAGTTCGCTGCCGGCGGGATAGGTTTCCACCAGGCTGGCGAGGATGCCGCCGGTGCCGTCGCCGCGCTCCACGATGGCGCAGGCGGCGCCGTCGCCGAAAATCAGCGACGACTCTTCGTGCTGCCAGTCGATGCCGCGCGAAGCGAGATCCGCCGAGACGATGGCGATACGCCGATACGTCCCGGCGTTCAACAGCCCCGCCGCCACCTGCAGCGCAGAGATAAAGCTGACGCAGCTGCTGTTGATGTCGAAGCCCGGCGTACCCGGCGCCAATCCGGCGATCTTGAGAATATGCGCGGCAGAGCACGGCAGCGCCTGTACCGCTATCGCCGAGGCGGAGATCAGCAGGTCAATCGAAGCGGCCGGAATAGTGCTGCGGGCCAGCGCGTCTTGCAGTGCGGCGGCGGCGAGCTCGGCCTGGCTGGCGTCGTCGTCGGCGTGATAGCGGTAAACGATGCCCGAGCGCTTTTCAACGTAGCCGGCCGGTTTCCCCAGGCGGGCATCGAGCGTAGAGGAGGCCACGCGGTTGGGCGGCAACGCGGCCCCGGTGGCGATGATTTTCAGAGGCAACAGCTCGGGTGAGCGACATTGTGTGGTCATTATTGTTATTGATTAACCTGACTATCCATAAAGCGATTCTCCCGCGCGGCGCGAAGGCCATGCGGATCATCCCCGGTTTTTATGTCCCAAAAGGCCTTTCATCAAGGCGCTATCTCTTGTTATCGGCTACCACGGGCCGACGTCCGTCGGCGCAAGCATAAGCGTAACATGACTGAGATAGTAAGTTTACGACAAGGCGGCGAGAATGGGCAGACGGCGGGGGAATTATCGGAATAGCGCCGCCGCTGGCGATCGGCGGCGGCGGCGGGGTCAGGCTCAGCGGCGGTTGCGCACCAGCTGGTAACGGCGGGTCAGATACTCTACCGGCGCACTCCAGATATGCACCAGGCGGCAGAACGGGAACAGCACGAACAGCGTCATGCCCAGCACCATGTGCAGTTTGAAGATAATCGCCACCCCTTCCAGGTGCGCAGAGGCGCCGGCGTGGAACGTCACCACCGCCTGCGCCCAGGCCACCAGCTTCATCATTTCGCTGCCGTCCATATGCTGGGCGGAGAACGGAATGGTCAGCAGGCCGAGGCACACCTGCACCACCAGCAACGTCAGGATTATGATGTCGGCGAAGCTGCTGGTGGCGCGCACCCGCGGATTGGTCAACCGGCGCTTCAGCAACAGCGCACCGCCGATTAGCGTCATCAGGCCGCAGGCGCCGCCGGCGATCATCGCCAGCTTCTGCTTCACGTCGATCGGCAGGAAAGCCTCATACATCCAGTGTGGCGTCAGCATGCCGAGGAAATGGCCCGCGAAGATGCCGATAATGCCGATGTGAAACAGGTTGGACGCCAGCCGCATGCCCTTTTTATCCAGCATCTGGCTGGAGCCGGCGCGCCAGCTGTATTGCCCGTAGTCGTAACGCAACCAGCTGCCGATCAGGAATACCGCGCCGGCCAGATAAGGGTAAATATCGAAGAAGAACTGATTCAAAAATTGCATGATTAGCGTCCTTTGGTTCCGGTTAACGCATCCGTCAGGTCCAGATACTGTGGCGCCACCGCGCCGGCGAAGCGCCGCTGGTGCGCCGTCTGCTGGGCGGAGGCGCAGCCCTGTTCGCCGAGAAACTTGACCTGCTCCTCTTCCCACACCGCATCCAGCGCCTGCGGCGTATCGTCGCGCGCCTCTTGCGCCACCTGGGTTTCCAGCGTCTGGGCCTGCACCTCGCTGCCGGACAGCAATAGCAGCAGATCGAACAGCACCGCATACGGGCTTTCGCGCTGTTGCAGGCGCGCGCCCAGCAGCGCCAGGATCGGCGCGATGTCCTGCAGCCCTTCCCGCGCCTGCGCCGCGCTGCGGCTGGCCAGATACTCCAGGTACAGCGGCAGGAAATCCGGCAGCTCGCGGCTGTCGATCTCCAGCCCGGCGGCGCGGTACTGCGCCATCAGATCGACCATCGCCTGGCCGCGATCGCGCGACTCGCCGTGCACGTGCTCAAACAGCAGCAGCGAGGTGGCGCGGCCGCGATCGAACAGCTCGCAATAGTCGGCCTGCGCGTCCAGCAGCGGACGGGCGCACAGGCGGCGGATAAACAGAATCAGCTGCGCGCTGTGGTGCAGATCCAGCTCGCTGGCCGGCTCCAGCGCCTCAATCAGCGCCTGCTGATGGTCAAACAGGACCTGCTCCGGGTAATCCAGCAGGCGGGCGATCACTTTCAGGCTGATCATGAGGCGTCCTCCGGCCGCGCGGTTTTCGCGGTCACGTCGATGGCGTCGATGCGGCGGCTGTTGAACAGGTTGAACTTGCCGTCGCTGCCGTGGCAGCCGTCGCCGAAGCTGAAACCGCAGCCTTTGCTTTCCGGGAAGGCTTCGCGCGCCAGCTCGCGGTGGCTCGACGGCACCACGAAGCGATCTTCATAGTTGGCGATCGCCAGGTAGCGATACATCTCCTGCGCCTGCGCTTCGCTCAACCCGACCTGCTCCAGCGCGCTGGTGTCCACCACGCCGTCGACGGTTTCCGCCCGCTTGTAGTGGCGCATCGCCAGCATGCGCTTCAGCGCCAGCAGCACCGGTTCGGTATCGCCGGCGGTCAGCAGGTTCGCCAGATACTGCACCGGAATGCGCAGGCTCTCGACGTCCGGCAGCACGCCGCTGTGCGCCAGCTCGCCGGCGTCGGCGGCGGACTGAATCGGCGACAACGGCGGCACGTACCAGACCATCGGCAGCGTGCGGTATTCCGGGTGCAGCGGCAGCGCCAGCTTCCAGTCCATCGCCATTTTGTACACCGGCGACTGCTGGGCAGCTTCAATGACCCCCTGCGGCACGCCGTCCGCCAGCGCCTGAGCAATCACCTTCGGGTCATGCGGATCGAGGAAGATGTCGAGCTGGCTCTGATACAGATCCTTGTCGTTCTCCACCGCCGCCGCCTGCTCGATGCGGTCGGCGTCGTACAGCAGCACGCCGAGGTAGCGAATGCGGCCCACGCAGGTCTCCGAACACACCGTCGGCTGCCCAGCTTCGATGCGCGGGTAGCAGAAGATGCACTTCTCGGACTTGCCGCTCTTCCAGTTGAAGTAGATTTTCTTGTACGGACAGCCGGTCAGGCACATGCGCCAGCCGCGGCACTTGTCCTGGTCGATCAGCACAATACCGTCTTCGCCGCGCTTGTAGATCGCCCCGCTCGGGCAGGTGGCGACGCAGGCCGGGTTGAGGCAGTGCTCGCACAGGCGCGGCAGGTACATCATGAAGGTGTTTTCGAACTGGCCGTACATCGCCTTCTGCAGGTTGTCGAAATTCTTGTCCTGCGAGCGTTTTTCGAACTCCCCGCCGAGGATCTCCTCCCAGTTCGGGCCGCTTTCGATCTTGTTCATGCGCTGGCCGGTGATCAGCGAGCGCGGGCGGGCCACCGGCTGGTGCTTGCCCTGTTTGGCGGTGTGCAGATGCTGGTAGTCGTAATCGAACGGCTCGTAGTAGTCGTCCAGCGCCGGCACGTCCGGGTTGGCGAAGATTTTCGCCAGCACGCCGACACGGTTGCCCATACGCGGCTCCAGCTTGCCGTTGATTTTACGTATCCAGCCGCCCTTCCATTTTTCCTGATCTTCCCAGGCGTGCGGATACCCGACGCCGGGCTTGCTTTCCACGTTATTGAACCAGGCGTATTCCATACCTTCACGGCTGGTCCAGACGTTTTTGCAGGTGACCGAACAGGTGTGGCAACCGATGCACTTGTCCAGATTCAGCACCATGCCGACTTGCGAACGAATTTTCATTTGCTGTTCTCCTGCTGACTGCCCTGCGCGTAGTCGTTGCCTTCGTCATCCAACCAATCAATGCGGTTCATCTTGCGCACCACCACGAACTCGTCGCGGTTGGAGCCGACGGTGCCGTAGTAGTTGAAGCCGTAGGCCAGCTGCGCATAGCCGCCGATCATGTGGGTCGGCTTCGGACAGGCGCGGGTCACCGAGTTGTGGATGCCGCCACGCTGGCTGGTGATCTCCGAGCCCGGCAGGTTCACGATGCGCTCCTGCGCGTGGTACATCATGGTCATGCCGGCCGGGATACGTTGGCTGACCACCGCGCGCGCCGTCAGCGCGCCGTTGGCGTTAAAGGCCTCGATCCAGTCGTTGTCCGCGATGCCCAGATCTTTGGCGTCGTCTTCGCTCAGCCAGACGATCGGGCCGCCGCGCGACAGCGTCAGCATCAACAGGTTGTCGCTGTAGGTGGAGTGAATGCCCCACTTCTGGTGCGGCGTCAGGAAGTTCAGCGCCTTCTCCTTGTTGCCGTTCGGTTTGCTGTTGAGCAACGGCTGCGCGGCGCGGGTGTCGATCGGCGGCCGGTATACCAGCAGGCTTTCACCGAAGGCACGCATCCACTCGTGATCCTGATACAGCTGTTGACGGCCGCTAAGGGTGCGCCACGGGATCAGCTCGTGCACGTTGGTGTAGCAGGCGTTGTAGGAAACGTGTTCGTCTTCCAGACCGGACCAGGTCGGGCTGGAGATGATTTTGCGCGGCTGCGCCTGAATGTCGCGGAAGCGAATTTTCTCGTCTTCCTTGTTCAGCGCCAGATGGCGGTGATCGCGGCCGGTGACGTTGCTCAGAGCCTCCCAGGCTTTTACCGCCACCTGGCCGTTGGTTTCCGGCGCCAGCGACAGGATCACTTCCGCCGCGTCTATCGCGCTCTCGATCTTCGGCCGCCCCGCCGCCGGGCCGTCGGCCTTGACGTAGTTAAGCTGCTTGAGGAAGTCGACCTCGGTTTGGGTGTTCCAGCTGATGCCCTTGCCGCCGTTGCCCAGTTTGTCCAGCAGCGGCCCCAGCGAGGTGAAGCGCTCGTAGGTGGCCGGGTAATCGCGTTCCACCGCGATGATGTGCGGCGCAGTTTTGCCGGGGATCAGATCGCATTCGCCTTTCTTCCAGTCCTGCACGCCGTAAGGCTGCGCCAGTTCGGCGGCGGAATCGTGCTGGATAGGCAGGGTCACCACGTCGGTTTCCTGGCCCAGATGGCCAACGCACACCTCGGAGAAGGCCTTGGCGATGCCCTTGTAGATCTCCCAGTCGCTCTTCGAATCCCAGGCCGGATCGACCGCCGCCGACAGCGGATGGATGAACGGGTGCATGTCGGAGGTGTTCATGTCGTCTTTTTCATACCAGGTGGCGGTCGGCAACACCACGTCGGAGTACAGGCAGGTGCTCGACATGCGGAAATCGAGCGTCACCACCAGATCCAGCTTGCCTTCGCCGCCCTGCTCGCGCCATTCCACTTCCTGCGGCATCACGCCGCCCTGCTGGCCGAGATCTTTCCCCTGAATGCCGTTTTCGGTGCCCAACAGGTATTTGAGCATGTACTCATGGCCCTTGCCGGAGGAGCCCAACAGGTTGGAGCGCCAGACGAACAGGTTGCGCGGGAAGTTCTGCGGATTGTCCGGCTGCTCGGCGGCGAAGCCCAGCGAGCCATTTTTCAGGCTGTCGACGGTGAACTCGACCGGCGACTGACCGGCCGCGCGGGCCTGCTCCGCCAGGCGCAGCGGGTTGGTGCTCAGCTGCGGCGCCGACGGCAGCCAGCCCATGCGCTCGGCGCGCACGTTGAAGTCGATCAGGCTGCCGCCGAAGCGCGATTTGTCCGCCAGCGGCGACAGCAGCTCGTCGGTGCCGACGGTTTCATAGCGCCATTGGCTGGAATGGTTGTAGAAGAACGAGGTGCTGTTCATGTGGCGCGGCGGACGCTGCCAGTCGAGGCCGAACGCCAGCGGCAGCCAGCCGGTTTGCGGCCGCAGTTTTTCCTGGCCGACGTAGTGCGCCCAACCGCCGCCGCTCTGGCCGACGCAACCGCAGAAGATCAGCATATTGATCAGGCCGCGGTAGGTCATGTCCATGTGATACCAGTGGTTGACGCCGGCGCCGACGATGATCATCGAACGGCCGTGGGTCTTTTCGGCGTTTTCCGCGAACTCGCGGGCAATGCGGATGATGTTGTGGCGCGACACGCCGGTGATCTGTTCGGCCCAGGCCGGGCTGTAGGCCTTGACCTCGTCATAGTCGGCGGCGCAGTTGGCGTCACCCAACCCGCGCTCGAGGCCGTAGTTGGCAAGCGTCAGGTCGTACACGCTGGTCACCAGCGCTTCGCTGCCGTCCGCCAGCTGCAGGCGTTTCACCGGCAGTTTGTGCAGCAGGATCTCGTCCAGCGCCACGCTGTTGAAATGCTCGCTGTCGGCGCCGCCGAAGTACGGGAAGCCCACCTCGGCAACGTCGTCATGCATGCCCAACAGGCTGAGCTGCAGCTCGACTTCCTGTTGCGACTTGCCCTCGCGCTGTTCCAGGTTCCACTTGCCCTTCTCGCCCCAGCGGAAGCCGATGGAGCCCTGCGGCGCCACCAGATCGCCGCTGCGGCTGTCGATAGCGACGGTTTTCCACTCGGGGTTGTTTTCCTGGCCCAGCCCGTCCACCAGATCGGCGGCGCGCAGCAGGCGGCCAGCGGCGTAATGGCCGCCTTCACGCGCTTCCAGCAGCACCAGCATCGGCATGTCGGTATAGCGGCGCACGTAGTCGCGGAAGTAGCCGACTTCGCGATCGAGATGGAACTCTTTCAGCATTACGTGGCCCATCGCCAGCGCCATCGCGCTGTCGGTGCCCTGCTTCGGATTCAGCCAGTGGTCGCACAGCTTGGCGACTTCGGCATAGTCCGGCGTCACCGCCACGGTTTTGGTGCCCTTGTAACGCACTTCGGTAAAGAAGTGGGCGTCCGGGGTGCGCGTCTGCGGCACGTTGGAGCCCCAGGCGATAATGTAGGAGGAGTTGTACCAGTCGGCGGATTCCGGCACGTCGGTCTGCTCGCCCCAGGTCATCGGCGAGGCCGGCGGCAGATCGCAATACCAGTCGTAGAAGCTCAGGCAGGCGCCGCCGATCAGCGACAGGTAGCGGGCGCCGGCGGCGTAGGACACCATCGACATCGCCGGGATTGGCGAGAAGCCGATGATACGGTCCGGGCCGAAGGTTTTGGCGGTATAGACGTTGGCGGCGGCGATCAGTTCATTGACCTCCTGCCAGCTGGAGCGGACGAAACCGCCGCGGCCGCGCGCCACCTTGTAGCTTTTGGCTTTTTCCGCATCGCCGACGATAGAGCCCCAGGCCGCGACCGGATCGCTGTGCTGCGCTTTCGCCTCGCGCCACAGCTTGAGCAGACGCTTGCGCATCAGCGGGTATTTCAGCCGGTTGGCGCTGTACAGGTACCAGGAGTAGCTGGCGCCGCGCGGGCAGCCGCGCGGTTCATGGTTGGGCAGATCGGGGCGGGTGCGCGGGTAGTCGGTTTGCTGGGTTTCCCAGGTCACCAGGCCATTCTTCACGTAGATCTTCCAACTGCAGGAACCGGTGCAGTTCACGCCGTGGGTGGAACGCACCACTTTGTCGTGCTGCCAACGGCTGCGGTAGCCGTCTTCCCAGTCGCGGTTGGTGTTCAAGGTCTGGCCGTGATCGCCAGAAAAAGGCTCCGCCAACTGCTTGAAATAGCGGAAACGGTCTAAAAATTTGCTCATCCGGAATGCTCCTGAAGGCTCTTGTCGTTATAAGAAGACATGCTCAATCTGCCGCCAGCCTACTGACGGCCAATCGGCGGCAAATTGATTGCGATCAAGAGAAAGCGGGAGGCGATACACGCACCGGGTGAGAAATACCACCAAAGTATAGGTGCGATAAACGAGATTAATATGTTGAATTTAAATGAATAAATCAGGAGTGGAAGACAGAGGCTGACGGGCGGGAGGCAAGATGGGGTATTTGGGGGTAGGACGCGGGAGAAACCTCCCGCGTAACGCTAACTCGACGCTTTCAGCGTTGGAGCCACAGCGTCGCGGTGCCCACGGCGGGCAACGCCAGCTGGATCTCCGCCCCCCCTTCCCGCTGCCGCCAGCCCGCCGGAAGGCGCAATCGGGTGCTTTCCTCTCGATAGTAAGGGTTGGCTACCAGCAGCAAGGCGCGATCGCCCAGAACAAACATCCGCGCCGGCATTTGAGGGTTGCTTCCCGCCAGCGGCGTCGATTTTCCCGTCAGCAGATAAGGGGTGAAGGCGGCGATTTGCTGCGACACGGCGGCCACAACGCGCCAGGTGGCGTCAAACTCCCGTTGGTCGAAGCGGCCGGTTTTGCGCTTGTAAAACAGATCGGTATAAGAATAAAACAACAGCCCCTTGGCGCCGCCGATCAGCGCCTGCCAGGCCTGATTGCGGATTTCCGCCTCTGACGGCGGATGTGGCTTGCGGCGGGCGTCATAAGCGGCATGATCCATGATTTGCATCACCACCCAGGCCCCGCGCGCCTGGCGGGCGGCCTGCACCGTCAGTTCGGTATAACGCGTGGTGCGCGTCAGATCGCGATCGTTCCCCACCGGGTAAGGGTCGGTCGCCAAAATGTCGCTGCTGTTGAAGTGAGCGTCCAACTCCCCGGTTTTGTTCAACACCTGGAAGGTAGGATGATCGCCGTCAAGCCGCTTTATTTGCAGGTTTTTTTCCTCGATCTTATCGAGATATTCCGGCCCCAGCTCATCGTTGATGTACCAGGCGAGCAGGTTGGGCTGAGAGCGCAAGCGCTGCACGTACCAGGCCGTCATCGCCGCATAATCGCCGCCGCGCACGGCCGGAGCGAAACGGCTGCCGCGGTACTGATCTTTGACGGAGTAAATGACCAGCAGCCCGCGCTGGCGTGCGTTGCGGAAAAAGGCGTAAGGGTCTTTCTTCTCCCCATAATCATAATTCAGCACCGTGTTGAATCCCGCCGATGCGATGCGCGCCAAATGCTCATCGGTCGCCACGTTGGCGTAAATACCCAACGGGAAAAGCCGTTGACCGTCGCGCAGGGTAAAGCCTTCGCTGTCGATCGCCACTTTGGCCGCAGGCTGCCCGACGCGAAAAGACAGCTCGCTGTCCGGTGCCGGCCGGGATTGCTGCCCGGTGACCTGCTGACGCAGGCGGTATTCGCCCTGGGCCAGGCCGGTCGGCGGTTGGTATTCGATACGGCGCTGCCCTTCAACCTGATAACGGTCGCGGCTACGGTGAACAACCTGCCCCTCGGCATTGAGCAATTCGCTGTCGACTTGCAAACGCTGCGGCTGCGAAGTGACGACCAGCGTGTCGACCTTCCCCTGTGCCGACGCGCCGAGCTGATACAACGCGGGCGTAGGCGCTCGAGCACACGCATAGGCGTCGTCAAACCAGGCGGTACCGGTGCTCCCCTTGCGCAGATAAACGCCAAACGTGATTCGCGCCGCCTGCGGCGGCACGGTATAGCTGGCGTTCACCTGCCGCCAGCCGCTGTCGCCGGTCACCCCAGCCGGATAGCTGCCCTCCAGAAAGCGCCCCTGCGCATCAAAGCTCTGCAGATAAACCCCGGCGCCGCCGTCGCGGCTTTGCCCGCGTACGCCGCGGGTTTTGAGCCAGACGCCAAAATCGATCGTCTGTCCGGGCGCAACCTGCAGCGCCTGGTTGAAGGTGCGGTACTGCGCGGCATCTGCATTGTCATAGCGCAAACTGCCATTGCCGCTGTGCGTATCGCCGTCGGCCTGCGCGCCCTGCGCTCGCCAGCCGCCGAGCCCCTGCTCAAAGCCGGGGTTGGCCAACAGATTGGGTTGGCAGCTCTGCGCCAGAGCCGAAGCGCCCCACAAGGCGCAACAGCCCAGAACCACCCTCTGATACATCCCCCTCATGGTCATTTCCTTTTCACCACGGCATTGAACAGATAGGTGGCGAACAGATAGCAGGATTTCTGGTAAGACAGCCCCAAATGCTGACGGTAAATCCGCCATTGCCAGTCAGCGGCGCGGATTTTGTTGCCCGACAGCGAATGGGTAGACAATCGGTAACAGGCCAGCGGTTCAGGAATGCAGTAGGCCAGGCCGTTACGCGCCTTCTGCAGCACCGCCAGCCACATCAAATAGTCCTCATGGCCCACTTTTTGCTGATACACCTTGCCGATGCGCTTTTGATTGTAGATGCCGGTGAGATTACCGATCCAGTTGCTTTTCAACATGTCCTGATAGCCGATAAGCTCTTCCGCGCCACGGGTGTTTTTGATCAATTTCAGGTCGTCTTCGAAGGTGTAGTAATGGGAACACACCACGTCGTAGCGGCGGGTTTGCAAAATGCTCGCCTGGCGCGACAGCTTGTTGGGGAGCCATACGTCATCGCTGTCGCAGAAGGCGATATAGTCGCCGTTCGCCGCCTCAATGCCGATGTTGCGCGTTTCCGCCACGCCCTGATTATGCTCATTGCGTATATAGGTGAGGCGATCGTGGATAAACGGCCGCACCACCTCGGCAGTATCGTCGGTGGACGCATCATCGATCACATACAGGTGATAATCGGTAAATCGCTGGTTCAGCACGCCTAGAATCGACTCTTTGATAGAGTTCGCGGCATTGTAGGCCGGCATGATTACGGATATCTTTTCCATTTTGTCCTCACTCGGTGAGCTGTTGCCACTGGGGATAAATACGTTCGGGAGAAAAACGGCGAGACTTCTCTAACGCGGCGACAGAAAAGTGCTCGCGCAAACCCGGATCGAGCATCAGTTTGATCACCCCTTCGCTGAAGGCGGCGGCGTCGTCATCGGGCACCAGATAGCCGTTGACGCCGTCGTCTATCAACTCGGCCGGGCCGGTCTTGCAGTCGTAGGCCACCAACGGCAGGCCGAAACTCATGGCTTCGATCAACACCATCGGCAATCCCTCATAGCGAGAGGTCATCAAATACAGGCTGGCCTGGCGATAATAGTCCGCCACGTCGGCGGTGGCCGGCAGCAGACTCACCTGCCGCGCCAGCCCGGCGTCTTCAATCTGCCGCCGCAGCGCATCGCGCTCCGGGCCGTCGCCAATAATCAGCAGCCGCCAATCCGGCACCTGCGCCGCCACCCCTCGCCACAGCGCGATCAGACGATCGAAGCCCTTCTGATTGCTCAAGCGCCCCACCGCCAGCGCCACCTTTTGCTGCAGCGCCGGCGTCGGCGCCTGTGCGCGGAACGGCGAAACGTTCTCGATCACCCTACATTTCCCGGCCCCCACCCAGCGCGCGATGGCGTCGCTATCTTGCCGCGTCAGGAAAATCACGCGATCGCTCAGCCGGTAAACCAGCAACTTCAGCCACTTAAATACGCGCGGATACTGGTGAAAGCTGACGTGCTCACTCAACAGCAGCCGGCTGCGGGCACAGAACAAACGCAGGAAAGGCGTCATCACCACCGACAGTTTCCCCATGGAAACGGTAATGATCACGTCCGCGCGTTCACGCCGCAGCGCGAACGCCAGCCGCCACGGCCAGAACAGCGAATCGCCACCGCCGCAGCGCAACCGGACGTCGCTCGCCAGCGGAAAGAAGCTCCGCTCGCCAAACAGCGAAAACACCGCGACCTCGTAACCCGGCAAACGCGCCAGCGCATTGGCCAAACCGCTGGCGACCCTCTCAGTACCGCCCTTGCCCGCCATATTTTCGATAACGATGATTATCTTGCGTGGTTGCATGTCATCTCCTGAATCCCTGGCGCACGTTGCGCAGCAGCCGGCCGCCAACCGAGAACAACCCCAACCGCGCCAGACAATCGCCATACCATTTGATCATCTTGAACTTGCCGCTCAGGCTATGCCGCACGATGCGCGACGAGTAATAATTGAACGCCTGGGCGTTTTCCGAATACAGCGAGGCCAGCAGATGCTTACAGGCGAATCCGCTGATATGGCGATCGCTGGGGCTGAGGAAGGTATTGATAAAGCGGTCGCTGGCCTCCAGATTAAGCTTCGCCGTCATGCGCCCGTAGCGCCCCACGTCGAGAAACACCCCGCCGCCGGCGTCATGCGCCACTTGCGCGCCCAAATTGGTGGCGTTGACCAGAAAACCCCAATCCTGATGCTTGTTGAGAAACTCGGGAAATAAAAAGCGGCGATCGCTTTTTTTACGCATGCTGATGGTGGATGACCGAATATCGCCCATTTCCAGAAAAAGAAAATCTTCGCCGGAAGAACCGGATTTGTAGTGGAAGTTGAAGTCGCGTACCGAATCGCCGCTCACCTCCGCATAGTTGCCGAAGATAATATCAATCTGGCGATCTTCATGCTTCTTCATGCGGCGAATAATATAGTTGGTTGTGAAGTAATCATCGGAGTCGAGGAAAAACACGATCTCCGATTGCGCTAACTTGGTGCCTAAGTTGCGCGATACCGCCGCATTGCTCTTCTGTTTTTTCTCATGCAGCATCACATTGCTATTGGTCGCCGCTATCTGGCGGATAGATTTGATGTCATCCTCGTCAGAGCAATCATCAACCAAAATCACCTGATAGTCGAACCCTTGGCAAGCGTTGAAAATTCGCTTCAGCGTTTTAGGCAGGTAGCGCGAACTATTATAAATAGGGATCACGATAGAGAAATCCATTTCTTAACCCTCCAGCTTAGAATTTATTATTTCTTTTCCACGGCAAAGCAACAATAACGACACGTTAAATACCGGGACCAAAAAATAGGTTTCCGTCAAGGTTGTTAACAGGAAAACCACCACCACCCAGCGCATGAATCGACTCAGCCTGCGCATATTGCCCAACAAGTGAAAATAACAAAAAAGCATGACGACAGAGGCGATGCCACCGGCCGAATAAAACATGGCGATGAAGAAGAAATCGACTGGCTTATACGGCTCTATATTCATGCCGAACAGCGGATTGGGTAGCCCCACCGCCTGAAACATCTGCCAGGAGAACCAGATCCGGCCGGTCAGCGCCTGGTTCAAGAGCACGTCCAATGCCGGATTGTTCCCCCAGCGTATAACGCTGGCGAATTGAAAGCCTACAATGACCAACGTCAGTGCGATGCAGACTTTTCTGTTGGGGGCGACACGCAGCAGCGGCGCCAGCCAAAACAGCAGCAGCATCAACAACGCCAGCATAAAACAGGTGCGAGAATAGGAATACATCAGCACCGGGAGAATTAACGCCGATACCGCCAACGAAGCGATATTTTTCATTCCACGCGTTAATTTCGCATGGTCGATCAGGCACAGCAGTGTGGCGAACAAGGCAAAAGAATAATACGCCAGGGTATTCGGGTTATCGAACCCCAGCGTTAATCTGTTGCCATAACGTTCATCAAGGTAAACAAACCCATCAGTGTAAAAGGTATAGGGAATAACCACCAGCAACCCTGCCACCACAAAGGTGATGGCAAACATTTCAGCGCCACGCCCCATTTCGATACGACGAAATAAAATTATCACCGCCGTGCTGAATACCGCACCAAACAGATAATCACCATGCCCGGTGGCAATATTCATAAGAAACAGCAGAACCAAAAAACCCGCAACCGCCTTTTCCGCCAGCGTAGCGATAAAAAATGCATAGCCGACATAGAGCAACATCAGGCCATTCAGCCCCAGCACGGCTTTATTAATCAGCTCGCTGTTGAACGATCCCGAGGTCAGGAAGGTTTTCACGAAAAACATCAGCAGGAAGGTCAATACGATGGATTGATTGATCAAATCCCGCGACTGATTATAACCGGCATTGGCATGCATTTGAAAATTGGAGGCGACTCTTTGCATAAGCGTTTACTCAGTAAAATAACTGCCCCATTCCTGCTCAATGTTTTTCGGCATCAGCTTGCTTAGCCCCGCGCCAGGCGTAAACGTCAACTCACCGAAATACACCTTCTCGCCGACCTGGTAGAAATCCACGCGCACATAAGAGAACTGCTGCGCCGTCTGGCGAGCCAAACGTATCATTTCATCCAGCCGCGTAGGGCGCGGCATCGGTTCGTCGGCATTGGGCAAGCTGATGCGGATTTCGGTGCGGTTCCAGTCGACATCAAAAATATCGCGCCGATGGGTGCCGAAGCGCTGATAATCCACCTGGATGAACATGCGAATTTCATGATTGTCGTTGAAACAATGAAACTTGATATCGTTCGGCACCTGTTCGCCATCCAGCAACATGCGCTCCACCATGATGCAGGGTTCGATATCCAGATAATGCTTTTCGCGACTCTGCTCATAAAAGTTGCTGCGCATCCACGCGTTGCTGAGATCGTACAACTCCGCGTAGCTAACCTGCCGCTTGTCGAACACCAACCGGTTATAACCGCTGCCGTGGTTGGCCTTCAGCACAAAGGCGTTGGGCAATTGCCTGAACATCTCGTAGCTGAGTTCAGTGCCATGCGCATACAGCTCCACCAGGTACTCCTCGCCCCACAGACCGGCGATAAATTCACGTACCTTGAACTTGTCCGACAAGGTGGTGTAGATGCTGCGCGGGTAAATTTTGCGGCGCATGATCTTTTCGCTGAAGCCGGTCGGTTTTGACAGGTGCGGCAGCTTCTTGAAATAGAGCGCGTATTTAACCTGATGGTGCCAGGCATCGGGCAGGCGCTTGGAAATGTTTTTAACCAGGATGTTTAACATGCTCTCTCCTTAATTTGCTGACAAGACGCGGCAGGCAGTAAAAACAGGTCAGCTGCAGTCGGGTAATTTTTCCGCCACGGAATAAACTGTTCAGCACAAAGAACGAAATGAATTCCGCCAGCAGCGTAGACACCGCCGCGCCGATCAGGCCATAGCGCGGGATCAGCAGCAGATTCATCACCACGTTCGCCACAGCCACCAACGGCATCTTGATGGCGATAAAGCGATAGCCGGCGAACAGCACGATGCTGCGGTACGAAACCGTCCCCATGACCGAAAACAGCGAGGTCAGCGTACAAATAGCCAGGATGTTGGCGGCCGGTTGGAAAGCGGCGCCGTACAGCAGCGCAATGGCCGGGTGGGCGAACCACCACAGGCCCAGCAACACCGGCAACGACAGGCCCAGGACCACCAGATAAAGCACCCGGATACGGTACTCCTGCTCCAACGGATCGCGGCAGCTGGCAATGCCCGGCATCAACGAGGTGATCAGCGCCATCGGCACGAAAACCCAGCCTTGGCTGAGGGTGGTGGCGGCACTGAACCAGCCTACCGCCTGTTCGCCGACCAGATTGCCCAGCATGATTTGATCGATGCGGGTATAGATCACTATCGACAGGCTGGAGATGGCCAACGGCAGCCCCACCTTTAGCAAGTAACGGCCGTAGCGCCTGGCCTGGCGCGGCGTAACCCGCGGCGAGGCCGCAGCTTCCCCACGGAATAACCAGAGGCGCACCAGGTAAGGCACGGCGCTGCTGAGGATGTAGGGTACCGCGAACCACACCAGCGGCAGCGCGGCGCTCACCAGCGCCAGCCGCAGCCCGATCGACAGCAGCAGCGCCAGGTTGTTGATCAGCGTATTGCGTTTCGACTGCAGGCGGGCATCGTAATAAATCTTGTACACGTCCTGAATCGAGAAATAGGCGCTGACAAGCAGCAACAGCGTCATCAGTTGGCTGGCGGGCGTTTGGCTGAAATAGCTCCATATCAGTATCGGCAGCGCCACCACCAGGAACAGCCGGCGGCGCAGGCGTATTGACGCCAGCATCAGGCGAATGCCGCTCGGCTGTCGGCGGGCGACGCGGTTGAAAATGATGCTGTCGGCGCCCAACTGCACCAGTGGCACCACGATGGCGATCGTCGCCAACAGATAGTTGAGCGCGCCAAACTGCGCGGGCCCCAGATAGCGCGCAACGTAAATGGAGACGAAGATGCCGGACAGGCTGAGCGAAACGCGTTCGAGCATCAGCCACAGGGCATTGGTGATAATGGCCTTCACCCGCTTACTCCCCTGCCTGCGGGCGTTCTTCCCGATGGCTTGGGTAGGCGAAGTTGTAATAGCTCATGTCGGTTGCCGCCTTCTTCACCATGCCGTTGAGGATCACGCCCTTGATCGTCACCCCATTCTGTTCGAAGCGGCGCATGCTGGTTTCGATCTGCTTGACGGTATTCACCTCAAAGCGCACCACCAGCAGCGAGGTGCCCGCGTGATTGCCGACGATCGCCGCGTCCGTCACCGCCAGAATCGGCGGCGTGTCGATCAGCACCAGATCGTAGTTTTGCCCGGCCCAGCGCAGAAAATCGGCGAAACGGCGGTGCATCAGCAGTTCGGACGGGTTCGGCGGCACCTGGCCGCGCGGCACGAAGTCCAGGTTGGCGATGGCGGTTTTCCGCACCGCCTGTTCCGCCGTCACGTTGCCCACCAGCATGTCGGACAGGCCCTGATGCCCATCATCCGCCAACCAGCGGTGCAGGAAGCCTTTGCGCATATCGGCGTCGATCAACAGCACCCGCTGCCCGGCCTGCGCCACCACCACCGCCAGGTTGGTGCTGGTAAAGCTCTTGCCGCTTTCCGGGCTGGCGCCGGAGACCATCAGAATGTTGTTTTTGGCCTCCATCATGGCGAAATGCAGGCTGGTGCGCAGGCTGCGGATCGCTTCCACCGACAGATCCGTCGGTTCGGCCACCGCCAGGATCGGCAAGCGCCGGCCGCCGGATTTGGGCAGCAAATGGCGCTGCTCGCGGTTGCGCTTGACCTGCCACGGCGACAGCGGCACGGTGGCGTAGACGTTGATGCCCCGCTTCTCCAGGGTATCGATATCATTGATGCCGCGATGGAAAGCCGCGCGCAGCAGCACCACCGAGGCGGCGCCTCCCGCCCCCAGCAGCAGCGCCAACAAGACGATCAGCATCTTTTGCGGCTTAATCGGCCGGATAGCGGTTTCCGCTTCGTCGATGATGCGAACGTTGCCCACCGTGCCGGCCTTGCTGATGCTCAGCTCCTGCTGCTTGTTCATCAGCTGCATGTAAACCTGCTGATCCACCTGCACGTCGCGGGTGAGGCGCAGGATCTCCTGCTGCATTTTCGGCAGCGTCTGCACCTGTTTACCCAGCCGCGCCTTTTCCGCCTCCAGCGTGGCGCGCTTTTCCAGCAGCGCCCGGTAAGCCGGGTGCGCGCGGGTATAGAGCTTGGAGATCTCCGCTTCCTTGAAGGTCAGCTCATTGAGCTGGGCTTCGAGCTGCACCTGAGTATCCAGCACCGATTTGGCTTCCAGCGACAGATCCACCGAGTCGTTTTGCTGGCGGAACTGATTGAGCTGGGTTTCGGCATTGTTCAGCGAGGTTTGCGTTTGCGGCAATTGCTCTTGCAGGAACGCCAGCATGCGCTGCGCCTCTTCCGTTTTGCGGTCCACGTTCTGTTGCAGGTAGTTGTCGGTGATGTTCTTCAGCATCGCCTCGGCGCTCTGCGGATCTTCGCTCGGCAGCGTAAAGGCCATGATGCCGCTGTCCTTGCCGCCCGGTACCACGTCCAGGTATTTGCGCAGATCATCCACCGCTTCTTGACGCGCGACTTTGACCACGGTAAAGCTGGCGCCCGGCGCCGCGTCCAGCGCCGAGACGGTCATGTTCCAACCGCCCTGCGCCACCGGCTGCCCGACCACGCCGCTGAACAGTTTGTCGCCGTCATGGCTCAATTCGTAATGCTGCCCGTCGCGCACCGTCAGCGTCAGCGCTTCGCCCTGCATGTCCGCCGGCGTCGTCAGCGTGGTGATGTTCAGCACCGGCGGCTTTTCACCGCTCAACCGGGCAAGGCCTTTGCCGAACACCGGGAAATAGTCCGGGCTGACGCGCACCGTCAGGCCGAGGGCGTCCACCGTTTTGCCGAGCACGTAGCGTGACTTGGCCAGCGTCACCTCATCCTGCGTCGCCGAGCTTTGCCCCATCGTGCTGTCCAGCGTTTCACGCAGCAGCGAATCGCCGGACAGCTGCTTCTCCACCTGCACCACCGCCGTGGCCTGATACACCGGGGTGGCCAACAGGGCGTAGGCGACGCCCAGCACGCCGGCCAAACCGGTCACGACGGCGATCCGCCAACGGTTATCCCACAGCGGCCCGATCAGCCGCTCCCACTCCAGCTTTTCATCTTGTTCGGCCACCATCACGGACAGCGCATTGTTTTTCATCTTCTGTTCCTTATTCACCCTGCGGAGTTACCAGTTGCGCACGCGCAAGGTAGCCTCGCTGAGATCGTTAAAGCTGCTGATGGTCGGCACCAGCTGGCTGATCAAACGGTTCCAGCGCGCGATCGGCGCCGCAGTGACGTACACGACGTCGTAAGGTTGCAGCTGAAATTCAGCGCCCATCGCCAGCGCGCTGGCGTCGGAGAGATCGAACTGATACAGCGTCGCCAGCCGCTGCGGCGTTTTACCGCCGCTCGGCCGGATCACGAACACCCCGGTCGCATCCGCCACCGTCTGGCTGATCCCTTCGGAAGATCCGAGGGCTTCGGTCAGGGTCATGCCGCTGCGATCCATCTTCAGCGTCGCTTGCTTGCCCACCTCGCCCATCACGAACACTTTCAATTCGTCATTGCGCGGGATGTAGAGGATGTCGCCCGGCTGCAGCAGCGCGTTCTGGCTGATGTCGCCACGCTGCATCAGCGCCTGCAGCGAAATAGCCCGCTCTTTGCCCTGATGGGTCAGCACCACGTTGCGCCAGTCGGCGTTGTCCGTCAGGCCGCCGGCGGCGTTGATCGCGTCCAGAATGGTCAACGGCACGTTGGTGATCGCCTGTTGGCCGGAGGTTTTCACTTCGCCGGTCACGTAGGCCTTCTGCGAACGAAAAGCGGCGATGCTGACGTCCACCTGCGGGCTTTCCACGTACTGCGCCAGACGGCCGGCGATCAGGCTGCGCACTTCGGTGACGGTCTTGCCCACCACCGCCACTCGCCCGATATAGGGATAAAAGATCGTGCCATCTGCATGCACCCAGTTGCCGGTATCGCTGGCGCTGCGGTACTGCCCGGCCGGCGTGGTCAACTCGGGGTGATCCCAGACGGTGACGTTCAACACGTCGCCGACGCCGATGCGGTATTGATAGTTCTGCAACCGCTGATCCAGCGCCGGATTCGGCCGGGCGACCGGTTCTACGCGCCGCATTTTCTGCAGCAGCATCGGCGACATGCGGTAAACCTGCACCTGGTCATTCAAATCGAAATCGTCATCCTGCTGCACGACGATGGCTTTTCCGCTGGTCGGTAAATGTGAGCCGGGGACCACCGTACACCCGCTCAACAACGCGGAGGTGAAGGCCAACGGCATCAAAAGAGGCAAATGAAAATTCATGGAAGTACCGTGATAAGCGGGCTGCTGCCGCAGCCCGTGAGGGGATTAACGGCCGACGGTCGGATTATCGCTGAACACCGTCGCCTGACGCGGTTCGCGCAACATGGCGAAATAACCGCAGAAACAAAACAGAAACGCCACCAGCATCAGGCTTTCCTGCAGCTGCAGCACTTCGCTGCAAATGCCGACGCAGGCCAGCGTCACCGCCAGCATGGTGCTCATCGCCAGCGCCTGGCGCGCATTGAGCCCGCGACGCATCAGAATGTGGTGCAAATGATCGCGGCCCGCTTTGAAGGGGCTTTGGCGGCGCAACAGGCGGCGCACCATCACGGTCACCATGTCCATCAGCGGAATGGCGATCAGCCACAGCGCGGTGACCGGACGCATTACCGCCTGCGGCCCCTGAGTCGCCAGCAACACCAGCCACAGCACGCTGAAACCGATCACCATGCTGCCGGCGTCCCCCATAAAGATCTTGTTGCGCGCGCCGAACAGGCTCAGGTTGAACAGCAGATAAGCCGCCAGCGCGGCGATCAGGCCCAGGCACCACAGCGCCAGATCTTCCCGGCCGCCCAATCCGAACACAATGGCCAATGCAACGAAGGTAACGCAGGACAAGGCGCCCAGTTGCCCATCGATGCCATCCACCATGTTGTAGGCGTTGATCGCTCCCCATACCGCCAGCGGCGTAAGCAGCAACGCGCCATAGCCGAGCATCACTTCCTGATGCCCCCAGACATAACCCAATGAGGAAAGCTGCATCCCTGCCGCCAGCATCATCGCCAGCGCGATCCCTCCCTGCACCATGACGCGCGGCGCCACGGGCAGATCAAAGCGGTCATCCAGCACGCCCAATACCACCAGCGCCGTAATGCACAGCAGATAGACGGTGCTGTCGGGCAGCCAGGCGGGTTGCCACAGCGTCATCAGCATCAGCGTCAGGTATATGGCGATGCCGCCGACCAGCGGAATATGTCCCAGATGTTGCTTGCGCGCATTGGGCTTATCCACCAATCCCACCGTCAAGGCGGCCCGGCGGGCAATAAGCACCCAGGCGACCGCCAGCACAAATATCACGCTCAGTTGATATAACATCGTTCCTCCAGCGAATAAGCACGCTACCGCCCTTGAGTTACAGCTCCCAATGCGCTATTAACAAAAACAAAATTGATCCGGCCAGGATATAAGTCAGCATGAGTTAATCCTGAAAAATACAGATTTATCCGCTTGTCGGCGGAAATAAGTAAATAACGTCAGCGTGCGGTTAAGTTATCTATCAGAAAACTCATGTTTAATGGTTCTTTCGATTGCCGAATCAAGTTCAACCGGCGCCACGAAATTATTTTTCACATTACTTTTAAATTGCGTTCTGGCGCAGAATTTCTGCACTCTGACGCGGCTGATTGGGAATTTTTTACGACTTATTTTACTCACGACATCCAATGCGGTCGCCCCGCATATGCCCACCACATAAGGAATGCGAATCGTCTTATTTTCTCTGCCCAGCGAGGAGGAAATAACGTCGACCAATTGATTCATCGTAAAATCCGGTTTATCGACGTAGTTGCTGACCTGATAACTTGACTGCTGGTCCAACGCATGTTCCAGCCGCGCGGCAATATTTTCAACGTAAGCCATCGACTTCATATTATTGCCGCTGCCAATCATCACGAATCGGCCGCTGGCGATCTGGCGAAACAGGTTATACACATTGCCCCGGTTGCCTTCACCGAATACCACCGTCGGGCGGATGATGGTCAATTTGTTTGCGCTATCCGCCTTGCGCCACGCTTCATAAACGTATTCCGCTTCGAGCTTGGACTTGCCGTAATGGTTGAAGGGATCGAAACGTCCCCCTTCATCGGTTTCCTGCTCGACGAACCCGTAAACGGCCACCGAGGAAGTGAAAATGATTTGGCGGATATTCAAGGCGGAGGCGGTCATGCAGACATGGCGTGCGCCTTCGACATTGACCTGATAATAGAGCGAAATAGGATCGACGTTGTCCTGATGCTCCGCCGCCAGATTAATGATGGCGTCACAGCCCGCCAGCGGTTCTTGCAGGGTCTGGGGCTGTGTCACGTCGCCATACTGATAGAGCGCCGGAAAATGCGCGCTGGGTTGCTTGTCAACGATGACCAACGTCAGATCATCGCGCGCACTGAGACGTTTTGCCAGGCGTGTTCCGATAAAACCGGAACCCCCGATAATAGCTACTTTACGCTTATCCATAATTTGTCACTCAGCAGGTTCTCATTATTCCTGTCACCGCGATGGAAACAGGACGCTAATATGCGTTAGGTAATGAGTTCCAGACTGGACAAATCGAACCTGGCTTTCAAATAACAAATAATGAAATAAAAGATTTCATCAAATGTAAAATTATCGCTAAAGATAAAACCTCATTCAGCACTAATTTTTAACATCGTAAGCAACTTGATATTGCAAGGTTTTGTTCGGCAATATGAGATTAATCCGACCTTTACCCGGCGTAGAAGAAGTCTCATATTTTACCGGCAACTTAAGCTGCCCTTGCTTAGGGTCGACACATTCGATGGTCGCCTGCTCCATGCTCTCGCCCTGGTACAGGCAGAGCAGGGTTTGCGGGCTGTTGGTATGGGGATTATTCAGCGTCAGCGTCAACACCACGCGCGTGTTGTTCTGAATATCATTGATCACCGGTGGACGAGTTTGGTTGCCGAGCACATATGAAAAATGTGAAATAACCAGCAAAGAAGCGAATACCGTCAGGTATTTCACTACGCGGCTGGCGGGCATGCTGAAAAAGCGCCGCGCCGTCGTCGATTTTTTTTCACGCGTGGGTTCATGAGCTGACTCTACCGTTGCAACAGGCGCAGCCACCAGCGTCGATTTACGCGGCTTATCTATTTTTTCATCGTTTGTTTCAGACGACTCACTTTCATTTTCAGAAAGTTCCGCTTGAATATCAACGCCAATATTTTCATCGCCATTTAATATATCATCATCAGCGTAGCCCTCATCCTCGGATATAAAGTAAAAAGCCGCTTGATTTTCCACCTTGTAACCCAAACGGGGAATGGTTCTGATAAGCGTATGTTCCGTGTCGCTAATTTTTTGGCGAATAGATTTAATTGTTTGATTTATCGTTGAATCTGAGCAGTAAGTTCCTTTCCAGATATTTTCTATAATTTCCGTTCGTGTAACCAGCTCTGGCGATCTGGCGACAAGCAGCGAAAGAATTTGATACTCCTTCCAACGCAGACGAAATTTCTCCCCGGCAGGAGTCAGAACATCGAGATTCCTAATCTTTATTCTTTTATCAAGATTCACTTTTAATTTCCTTAGCGTGCCTGTCCTGCACACTTTGTATAGAAATATCAAAAAATGTTCAAGAAATTAAATGTAAACTCAACAGGTTGCATTCATCGGATATTGGCCTTTATAAAAATTTTCTGATTTCATTTTTTACATTAGGCCTTATTAAGGATGTTCCGTTTACCCAAATGACTCTTTTTCCCTGCTGGCAACATGGATTTCTTTCATGGCTACCGTAAAATTCAAATGGTCACCTCATTGATTTAAAAAGGAAAAACTAGCGGCGTTGTTAGATTGTTAATCGAATAAAATTGTGAAATTTCATTCTTATCCGTGAATTCATTGTGTTTTTCCACCTAATCTGATTGTCAGATAGACTACAAAAAGCCGGAAAAAACAGAATGAGAGTTATCTGATTTAACCCCGTTACACATTCCACTCAGTGCGTGCAGCATCTATGACAAAACCCTATTACTGATTTTATAACAATCGCACTAATTATGCCTTACCGTCCCGGAAATTTCATTTAATCTGCGGAAAGATATTAACGCCTTAATGTAAGAATACTCTCAATAAAACGAAAAAAACGTACAAATAATATAATCCGTTTTGGCGAAAATATTCCCACATTGAGAGATAGTGCTATAAAAAAAGAAAAAAACGGCAAGCGGAGATGAGAATTTTACCTAAAGACAGAAAATTTCACTGAGGAGGCGAGGAGAGATGACTCGGAATGAGCGAAATATCCCTCCCCTGCCGGGAGGGATTGAGAAAGACGTTTGATACTCAGGCTTTTTTCTTGCGGCCATACACCGCCCAGGTGATCACCACGCACAAGATATAGAACACCAGGAATACTTTCATTGCCCCCGCCGGCGAACCGGTCAACGCCAGCGAGGTGCCGAATGCCTGGGGAATGAAGAAGCCGCCGGCGGCGCCGATCGCCGAGATAAAGCCCAATGCGGCGGCGGAGTCCGTCACCGCTTCACGCTGCGCGCTCTCGTCGCTGCCGCCGGCCGCTTTCACGCGATCGACAGTGATTTTACGGAAAATGACGGCGATCATTTGGAAAGTCGACCCGCTGCCCAGCCCCGCAGTGAGGAACAGCACCATAAAGATGCCGTAGAAGGCGATGAACGAACCGCCCTCACCCGCCGTCGGCAAGGTCAGGAACAGCAGCGCGGCGAATACGGCCATCACCACAAAGTTGATCAGCGTCACCCGCACGCCGCCGAAACGGTCAGACAGCGCGCCGCCGACCGGCCGCGCCAGCGCACCGAGGAACGGCCCGAAGAATGCGTAATGCAGGATCACGATGTCCGGGAATTGCGTCTTCGACAGCATGGCAAAACCGGCGGAGAAACCGATGAAAGAACCGAAGGTTGCGAGATACAGCAAACTCAGCATCCACAAATGCCCACGCTTGAGCACCGGCAGTTGCTGGCGCAGCGAGGCCTTGGCCGCCGCCAGATCGTTCATGCCGAACCAAGCCGCCAGGGTGGCGACCAGCAGGAAAGGCACCCAGACCCAGGCGGCGTTTTCCAGCCACAGCTGCCCCCCCTCCGCCTGATTTTGCGCCGTGCCGCCAAACAGGCCGAACAGGCTGAAAGAAATCGCCAGCGGCGCGACCAGCTGCATGACGCTGACGCCCAGATTTCCCAACCCGCCGTTGAGCCCTAACGCGCCGCCCTGACGCGCTTTTGGGAAGAAGAAGCTGATGTTGGCCATGCTGGAGGCAAAGTTGGCGCCGGCGAAGCCGCACAGCAGGGAAATGATGACGAACACGCTGTACGGCGTGCTGCTGTCTTGCACCGCGAACCCCAGCCACAAGCACGGCACCAGCAGGAAGCAGGTGCTGATGGCGGTCCAGCGACGGCCGCCAAACAGCGGGATCACGAATGAATACGGCACGCGTAAAATAGCACCCGACACCGACGGCAGCGCCGTCAGGAGGAACAGCTGGTCGGTGGTGAAGTTGAAGCCCACCTTGTTCAGGTTGACCGCGACGGCGCTGAACAGCATCCAGACGCAGAAGGCCAGCAGCAGGCAGGGAATGGAAATCCACAGGTTGCGGGTGGCGATGCGATGGCCACGCTGCTGCCAAAAGGCGCTGTCTTCAGGACGCCAGTCCTGAATCAGCGCACCGGTTTTCTTTGATGAAGGCGTTGCAAGTTGCGACATAAAAACCTCAGACACGGGGGATCATTCTGCACACCCTAGGGGGCGGCCCCGGCGGCAAAGTTGATGTATATCAACCCGAATGCAAGTAGTTGGCGGCGCAAATAGCGCCTTCATCCCCTTAGGGGTACGCCCAAAATAAAAATTAAATCACTTTAAATCAACGCATTAGAAAACATCACGCCGCTACTCTCACCGCTGCGCCGTCCCGCCGGAAACTAATGGGTACTTCATTCGAGGTATGGGGTTATGCTCAGGGATAATCAAAAATACGGCTGAATCGTTACTTGTTTACCCCGTCGCCGCCTCTCCCCCTGAGTTTCAGCGGCGCCAAATGCCAGGAACCCGCGCTTATGAAACGCCTGTTGGCCCCGCTTTCGATCGTGAATCAGGTCGCCCTGCTGATGTTGCTGTCGGGCATTCTGGGCGTGGCCGGCATGGGGATTTCCGCCTGGATGTCGCAAAGCATTCAGGGCAATGCGCACGCCATCAACAAGGCCGGCTCACTGCGTATGCAAAGCTACCGTCTGCTGGCGCAGGTGCCGCTGGATGAACGGCATGAAGCGTTGATTCGCGAACTGGAGCGCGACGAAAACAGCCCCGATCTGCAGCGTTCGGTGGAGCAGGAAGGGTTGACGCAACCTTTCGACGCCTTGCGCGACTACTGGCAACAGACCCTGCAACCACGCCTGCGCAGCGCGCAGCGCCCGGCCGACGCCGCGCCGCAGGTGGCGCACTTCGTGCAGCTGCTGGATAAGCTGGTGTCGGATATCGACAGGCAAACCGAGCGCCGCCTGCTGATGGTGACGCTGGTGCAGGCCGGCTTCATCGCGCTGACCCTGCTGCTGCTGATCGGCACCACCTGCTACCTGCGCCGCCGGTTGCTGCATCCGTGGCGACAGCTGGTGGAAATGGCGCTGGCGGTGGGCCGCGGCGATTTTAGCCGCCGCTTCGCGCAGCGCGGCCATCAGGATGAAATGGCGTCGCTCGGCGGCGCGTTGAACACCATGTCCGACGAACTGTCGGCCACCTACAGCGGGCTGGAGCAGCGCGTGGCCGAGAAGACCGCGGACCTGCAGCAAAAGAATCAGGTGCTGAGCTTCCTTTATCGCGCCAGCCGCCTGCTGCACGCCAGCGAGCCGCTGTGCAGCCGCCTGACGCCGCTGCTCAACCAGCTGCAAACCCTGACGCCGCTGCGCGCCATTCAGGTGCGACTGTATGAAAACGACAGCCGGGAACCGCTGCTGCAGCTGAGCGGCAACCAGCCGCTGCGGCCGGAGCATTGCCATAACCCGGTGTGCAGCGCCTGCCTGAACGACAGCGACCGCCAGCATCCCGACAATCCGTCGCTGAGCTGGAGCCTGAGCGACAAGCTCGGCGACTACGGCGTGATCGTGGCACAGCATGCGCCGCAACAGCCGCTGAACGATGAGCACCGCCAGCTGATCAACACCCTGGTGGAGCAGCTGACCAGCGTGCTGGCCATCGAGCGTCAGGTCGACCATCAGCAGCAGCTGATGCTGATGGAAGAACGGGCGGCGATCGCCCGCGAGCTGCACGACTCCATCGCCCAATCGCTTTCCTGCCTGAAAATGCAAATCGCCTGCCTGCAGATGCAGGGCGAAACGCTCTCGTCGGCCAGCCAGGCGCTGGTGCAGCAGATGCGCGAAGAGCTGAACGGCGCCTATCGCCAGCTGCGCGAGCTGCTGACCACCTTCCGCCTGCAACTGACCGAACCGGGCCTGCTGGCGGCGCTGCAATCGACAGTGGCGGAGTTCAATCCCAAACTGGGTCTGACCATCAGCCTCGATTACCAACTGGGGCCACGCACGGTGCCGGCTTACCAGGCCATTCACCTGCTGCAGATCGCCCGCGAGGCGCTCAGCAACATCCTTAAGCATGCCGCCGCCAGCGAGGTAAGCATTCAGGTCATCAACAAGCGGGGCGAAGTGACCCTGAGCGTATGCGACAACGGACGCGGCCTGCCGGCCGAGACGTCTCGCCCCGACCATTACGGCTTGATCATCATGCGCGATCGCGCCAAGAGCCTGCATGGCCGCTGCAATATTTTACCGCGCAGCGGCGGCGGCACCGAGGTGCGGGTCAGCTTCACGCCGGATAACCACGCCATCGACTAACGGAGACACCATGACGACAGAAACCGCCGCCACAATCTTACTGATAGACGACCACCCGATGCTGCGCAACGGCGTAAAACAGCTGATTGGCATGGACGCCCGCCTGCAGGTCATCGCCGAAGCCAGCAACGGTGAGCAAGGCGTCACGCTGGCGGAGCAGCACGACCCGGACCTGATCCTGCTCGACCTGAACATGCCCGGCATCAACGGGCTGGAAACGCTGGATCGCCTGCGCCAGACCGACCTGTCGGGGCGCGTCGTGGTGTTCAGCGTGTCCAACCATGAAGACGACGTCGTCAGCGCGCTCAAACGCGGCGCCGACGGCTATCTGTTGAAAGACATGGAGCCGGAGGATCTGCTGAAGGCGCTGCATCAGGCGGCGGCCGGGCAGATGGTGCTGAGCGAAACGCTGACGCCGATCCTCGCCGCCAGCCTGCGGGAAAACCGCCCCAGCGCCGATCGCGATATTCAGCAATTGACGCCGCGCGAGCGGGATATCCTGAAGCTGATCGCCCAGGGGCTGCCGAACAAGCTGATCGCCCGCCGCCTGACCATCACCGAGAGCACCGTCAAGGTGCACGTCAAACACCTGCTGAAAAAGATGAAGCTAAAATCCCGCGTCGAGGCCGCGGTGTGGGTGCTGCAGGGTAAAAACGGTTAATCGCCGCCGTACAGCGGCCCGGTTTGCGCCGGGATCGGCGGCGGCGTCAGGGTTTTGATCGGCAGCAGGCTCGC
The DNA here is from genome assembly GCF_029962605.1 of Serratia sarumanii. NCBI lineage: Bacteria > Pseudomonadati > Pseudomonadota > Gammaproteobacteria > Enterobacterales > Yersiniaceae > Serratia > Serratia sarumanii. Next base: position 2,954,664 of record NZ_CP124750.1, read on the forward strand.
ATCATCACCGGCGGTCGCCGTCAGCGGCGGCGCCACTTTCAGCTCTATCCAGTTGGAGGTCACGCGCTGCTGCTTTTCGTCCTCCAGCGTGACCGACAGCCGGTAGCTGTTGGCGGCGCCCGGCGCGTCGTCCCACGGCGGCACGATCGCCGTCCAGCCCTGCGGATCGTTGGCGTTGTGCGGCGGCGTCAGGCTCAGCGCCTGCGTATCCCCCTGCCAACTGACGTGAGCGATGCCGTTCAACGCCTTGATTTCCAGCACCAGCGGCACGGTTTCCCCTGCCTGCAGGCTCCACGGCGGCGTGGCCAGGAACACCTGCAGCGTTTTGCGCTGGCGGAATTCCAGCACCGGCACGTTCTTGCGTTCGATGGGATCATAGCGGCTGCCGCGCAGCGACTTGGCCTGCGCCACATACTCCGGCGAAATCTGCTTCGCCAGCGGTACCCCGAGCCGATAGCTCAGCGCCAGTTCGACCTGATCCTGGCTCTGCCCGCCCGCGCCAATCTTATGCAGCGCCTTCATCGTCACCAGCGGCACCGGCGTGTAATTGAGCCCCAGCTGCATCGCGCGCGGATCGTTTTGTTTTTTGCCGCTGCCAAACAGATCGACATTATCGCCCAGATACTGCTCATAGCTGAGCGAACCGCCGATCTGGCGATAAAACGGCAGATAGCCTTGCGTCGTGATGTCGTAACCGCGCGCCGGACGGCTGAAAAACACGCCATCGCCGGGCTGTTGCGCCAGCGCCGACAGCGGGTAGTAATAGTTGGTGGAGAAACGCAGGTAGTCTCCCCAGGCTTCCGCGCCGACGCTGCCGCGATTGCGCTGCCGGGCGAAATCGCTGTCGAGCGCCGTGTTGTAACCCAGCAGCCAGTCGCCGACGATCCAGCGCTGCCCCAGCGCAAAATTGCCGAGCGCCCCGGCGCTTTGCTGCAGCCAGCCGATCTGGCTGTAGGTCAGCAATCCGTCGACGTCGTACAGCGGGCTGAATAACTGCCCGTTGCTGCCGGTAAAGTCCCCCTCACCGGTCATCTTCAGCGATAGCCGGGCGGTGCCCAGCGGCGACAACAGCTCCTGCGCCTGTTGCTGCAGCGTGTCGGCCGCCTGGCCGAGCAGGTAATCCTCGGCGCGGCTGCGCATCTGCTGACGGGAAACGTTATTCAGATCTTTTTCGCCAAACTGCTTGGCCATCTCGGCCCACTGCTTCTCGCGCGCGGCATCGTCGGGCGCACCGCCCAGCTCCGGCAAACTCTCGGCCGGATCCGCGGCTTGCCGTTCGGAAGAAATAACGGCGTCCGGCGCCGGCGGGGATTCGGCGCACACGGGCGCCGCGCCGGCCAGCCACACCAGCGGCCCGGCCAGCCAGGCCGCCCGGCGGCGGCGCCAGAGTCGTTTTTTGATTTTGATGAGTCCTGCCTGAATTTCGTCTTTCATGACACCGTTGGCCTCCCTCCCTCCTGGAGCATGCCAACCCACTGCTTTGCTGCCGCCTTTCCCGCGGCAGATCTGAAAAACCTTACGTCCCGGCCTGTCGGGGCGCCTCTCCCTTAAAGCCTAACGGCTTGACGAGCAGAAACAATAGGATAAACCCCAATCACCTCTCAGTGACGCCGTCACTTACGCCATTGGCCGCTCCATTCCGGCCGCCAGGTGAATTCACACCCTTTTAGCACCGATTTTGCCGATAAAAAGCGCAGCAACCCACTGCTGCGCGCCACCGCGCATGGCATTGTATCACTCTGCAATACCTAAAGTGGCGATGCGCACGACTGCGCATTTCTCACAATCCACCGCATTTCACTCCGATGAAATACGCATTTTGCCGTTATTTTAAACATCTGTTTCACGACTGACGGAGCCTTGATGTTTCTTTTCTCACTGTGGCACGCGCTGTTTTTTACCGCGCTGCTGTCGGCAGGAATGGTCGCCTTCGCGCTCATCACCCGGCTGGAGCGAACGGCGGCCGTGCGCGCCAGCCCGCCGAGATTGCGCCGCCGCAGCCTGCTGCTGACGGCCTTGGGTGTGGCGTTGGCGACGCTGCCTTTCGACCCGCCGGCAGCACACCGGCTGTGGTTACCGCCGGCCGCGGCGCTGCTGATCGCCCTGGCCTGGCTGGACTGGCGCCACCGCTGGCTGCCGGACCGGCTGACCCAGCCGCTGCTGTGGGGCGGGCTGCTGTGCAATCTCGACGCTCGCTGGGCGCCGCTGGACGATGCGGTTATCGGCGCCGCCGCCGGCTACGGGGCGTTGTGGCTGCTCAACGCGCTTTATCGGCAGCTGCGGCGGCGTAACGGCATCGGCCAGGGCGACTTCAAACTGCTTGCGGCGCTGGGCGCCTGGCTCGGTTGGACGATGCTGCCGCTGCTGGTCTGCCTGGCGGCAGTATTCGGATTAGGCATGGCCTTGGCGCGCGGCCTGCGCAACCGTCGCGCCTGGCGAACACCGCAACCTTTCGGCATCGCCTTGGCGGCCGCCGGCTGGCTGTTGCTCTTGATGAACGCCGGCCAGAACGCGCCGGCGTTGTTCGGTGAGTTCTTCAGCGTCTCGATCAGCCGATTGAGCAATCCGGCCACTTCTGCCGTGCTGGCCGTTGCCGGATTGGCCAGTGGCTGGAAACCATAAAAACTGTTCCGGCGTCACAACCTCACCGGCGGCGAGCCAGGTTGCCGCGCGCTCCACTGAAGCGTTTCCGTTATTGTCCATAATATCTCCTGAGGTGATGTGTCCGCCTCATTGCGGACAACCGCGGTGAAAGACGTAAACAACGCCGCCTTTCAGCGCCAATTTATCAGCGCCATGTGAGCACGTTATGAAATTTCATTTTATTTCACCCTGACAAAACCTCTCACGATTCCAGGTTGCAGCAGCAAGCGATTTCACGCACGGGCGGCCTTTGGCGCGATAGAAAGCTCGGCCAGGCGCACGGCGTTGGCGCTACTTGCTGACCCGATCCAGATACAGCATGCTGTTGGCGATATCCAACCGGGCACCTTTGACGTTGTCGCGCAATGCCACCAGCGTTTGCCCCTGCAGCGCCACTACATAGGGCGAGCTGGCCTGCAGTTCCCGTTGCAGCGCGGCATAACGTGCGCGGCGCGCGGCGCTGTTGCCCTCTGCGGCCGCGGCACGCGTTTCCGCGCTGATGGCGGGAATGCCCCACTGGGTGCGCCAGGCCAGGGTTTTCGGCCCACCGGGCACGTTGTAGGCAAAGGCGCTGGCGTTGGTGTTCGGATCTAGGTAGTCGGCGCCCCAGTAGGTGAAGATCGCCTGAAAATCGCGGCCGCGCATCTTGCCCCACAGGTCGCTCTCCACCACCGGATGGATATCCAGCCGCAGCCCGGCCTGCGCGAAGCTGGCCTGCAGCGCCTGTGCGATGTCAGTGTACGGCGGCTGATTGATGACGATAAGATCGAGGCGCGTACCTTCGGCAATACCGGCATCGCGCAGGATCTGTTTGGCTTTGCCCACGTCGAGCGTAAACGGCCGATCGTCGAGCGCCCCATCCAATCCCTGCGGCAAGAAGGCCTGATGCACGCGATATTGCCCTTTCAGCAGTTGCTCGGCGATGCTTTGATAATCCACCAGCCAGCGCGCCGCCCGCCACAGCGCCGGATTGCCCAGCGCCGGGTTGTCTTTGCTGCCGGTGTTGAAACCGAGGTAATAGACCCGGGGCGCATCGGCCTGCTCGATGCGCACGCCAGACGCGTTGCGCAGCGAGTCGAACTGGTCGGCGCCCAGATCGTAGGCCACGTCGGCATCTCCTTTCAGCAACAGCAAACGGCGGGTGCCGGCGTCGCTGACGTTCTTGAACAACACCGTTTTCAGCCGGGCCGGCGACGGCGCATAGTCGTTGCGGCCAAACAGCAGCGCTTCGTGCGGCACATAGTTGTTCACCCGATACGGGCCGCCGCCGGCGGAATGGCCGCGCAGCCAGGCATTGCCGTAATCCCCCTGCTGCGCGTGCTCGTTCAGCAGCTTTTCATCCACGATCGAGGCCACATTCGCCGTCAGCAGCCGCAACGCCAACTCGCTGCCGATGTTGGCGGGCCAACTGAGTTGCACCTGGTTATCCCCCACCTTCTTCAGCTGCTGCTCAACGTTATCCGGCGTCCAGCCAAACTCACCGAGAATAAACGACGGCGCCTTGTTCAGCTTCACCGCGCGAACCAGCGAGAAAATCACGTCTTCGGGCCGCAGGGGATTGCCGGAAGCGAAGCGCTGCTGCGGTTTCAGGGTAAAGATCAGGCTGTGGCCATCGGCGCCCGCTTGCCAACTGGCGGCGGCGTCCGGCGCCAGCGTTTGCGGCGCACCGCGATCCGGCGCCACCAGGCGCTGATAGAGGTTGACCAGATTGGCCGAGCTGACGGTTTCAAAACTCTCCGCCGGATCGAGGCTGATAATGCCCTCCAGCGAACTGACCACCACCAAGGTGTCCTGCGGGGTGGCGGCCTGCGCACCGAACGCGGCCACCAGCGCGCCATACAATAAGGTTGGGATTAACCGTTTCATCGATACACTCTCCACTATCACGCGGTTGCGCTGTTTTTCGAGTGTAGGGGGTAAGAATTAACGGAAGAACGACGATAAATTGCTTTATTTATTACCAGGATGGATATGCCCGCCGCGTTGGCGGGCATAGGGTCAAACGATGATGCGGCCGTGCGCCATCGCCACCGAACGATCGCACATGTGGTCAATCACGTCCGCATCGTGGCTGACCAGCACCATCGTCAGATCGCCCGCCTGTTTCAGCTCGTTGAGCAGGTTGAGGATCTCCGCCTGCACCGACATGTCCAACGCCGAGGTCGGCTCATCCAGCAACAGCAGCTTCGGCCGCAGCAACAATGCGCGCACGATCGCCACACGCTGACGCTGGCCGCCCGACAGCTGATGCGGGTAGCGCTCCAGCAGGCGCGGATCCAACCCCACCTGGCGAAAGCCCGCGCTGATTTTACGTTCAATGTCGCTTTCCTGCAGCAGTTTGAGCGGCTCCGACAGCGTACGCAAAAGCCGGTGCTTGGGGTGTAGCGAAGCATAGGGATCCTGAAACACCATCTGCACCTCGCGCCGCAGCTCGCCGGTAAACGCCTGGCCCGGCTGCAGGCGCCGCCCCAGCAACTCAAAGCCGCCCTGCCAACTGCCATTCAGCCCGGCCAGCACCCACAGCAACGAGGACTTGCCGCAGCCGGAAGGCCCCACCAGCCCGAAACACTCGCCCGGTTCGATGCGCAGGTTAACCTCATGCACCACGGTGCGCAGTTCGTAACCCTGGCGATGACTGACGCTCAGGTTCTCCAGTGCGATCACGCTCATTTCAACGTCTCCAACAGCGCGCGATCCAGCACCGGCAGCGGTTTGCCGCGCGTCTCGCGGCTCGGCCGACACGCCCACAGCGTGCGGGTATAAGGATGCGTGGCCTGCGCCAGCTCTGCTGCCGGCAGCTGATCCAACAGCTCGCCTTTGTACATCACCAGCACCCGCTCGCAGTGGTGCGCCACCTGCTGCAAATCGTGGCTGATCAGGATCAGCCCCATATTGCGTTGCGCCACCAGGTTTTCTATCAGCTGCAGCACCTGATCGCGCATCTGGTGATCCAGCGCCGAAGTCGGTTCATCGGCAATCAACAGCTGCGGATCGTTGATCAACGCAATGGCCAGCATCACCCGCTGCCCCATGCCGCCGGAGAGCTGATGCGGATAGCGGCGGCACAGCGCAGCCGGATCGGGCAAGCCCACCGCCGCCAGCATCTCCAGCACTTTTTCACGCCGCTCGGCGCGGCTCAGCTTCGCATGCAGCACCAGCGGCTCCTCCACCTGACGGCCGATCGGCTGATTGGGATTCAGCGCATGCTTGGGATCTTGCATCACCATCGCCACCCGGTCGCCGCGCAGCCGGCTCCACTGGCGCTCGCTCAGGCGCGTCAAGTCTTCATCGCCCAGCGTCAGGCGCTGCGCCTGCAGCTGCAACGGCGGCGGCAATAGCCCCATCAGCGCACGCGCGGTCAACGATTTGCCGGAACCGGACTCACCGACCAGCGCCAGCCGCTCCCGCCCCATGCTGAACGAAATATGCTTCACCAACGTCACCGGCTGTGGCCCCGGCACGCCGATCGCCAACCGTTCGACGGTCAATAAGGTGTTATCAGTGCCCATGACGAGGATCCATTTTGTCGCGCAGGCCATCGCCCAGCAGGTTAAACGCCAGGCTGGCGAACAGGATCGCCCCGCCCGGCGCGGCGGCGACCCACCATTGGTCGAAAATCACTTTACTGCCTTCGGCCACCATCGAGCCCCATTCGGCGGTCGGCGGCGCGACGCCCATGCCGAGGAACCCCAGACCGGCGGCGGACAGGATGATGCCGCCCAGGCTGAGCGCTGCGCGCACCACCGCGCTCGGCAGGCATAAAGGCAAAATATGGCCGACCATCAGCCGCAGCCCGTTGATGCCCTGCATGCGCGCCGCCGCCAGGTAATCGCTGCGGCGCAGCGCCAGGGTTTCGGCCCGCGCCTGGCGGGCAAAGGCCGGCCAGCTGGTCAATGCCAGCGCCAGCGCGCCGTTCATCAGCCCCGGCCCCATGACCGCCACGAACGCCAGCGCGATCACCAGGCTCGGCAGCGACAGAAAAATGTCGGTCAGGCGCATCAAAATGCGCTCTACCCAGCCGCCGAGGTAACCGGCGCCAATGCCGACCAGCAGGCCGATGGGAATAGTCAACACCAGAATCAGCGACACCAGAATCAGCGTCGGCCGCGCGCCGTAAATCACGCGGGAGAGCAAGTCGCGGCCAAAACCGTCGGTGCCCAGCCAATGTACGGCGGAAGGCGGCAATAACCGCAGCTCGATATGCTGCAGATTGGGATCGAAAGGCGCCAGCCACGGAGCCAGCAGCGCGGTGACGATCAGAATCGCCACCAGCGCCGTGCCCAGCGTCAGCGTGGTCAGGCGCCGGCCACGGCGGTAACCGACGGCTGGCTCGCTTTGCGGTTCGTGTTCAGAGAGATATTGGCTCATCGGGTTCGCGGATCCACTAAATAGGTCAAGGCGTCGGCCAGCGCATTCAACAGCACGAAACAGGTGCCGATCAGCAGCGTGGCACCGAGGATCGCCGGCGTATCGGCGGCAAACAGCGCCGAGGTCAGGTAACGCCCGACGCCGGGCCAGGCGAACACCGTTTCGGTCAATACCGCGCCCTCCAGCAGGCTGGCGTAGGAGAGAGACAGTACGGTGATCAGCGTGCCCAGCACGTTGGGAAACACATGGCGCAGCAGAATGCGCAGGCGCCCGGCCCCCTTGGAACGCGCCAGCGTCACGTATTCCTTGTTGCACTCTTCCAGCATCGCCGCCCGCAGCAACCGAGTAATGCCCGCCATCGACAACAGCGCCAACGCCACTACCGGCAACCACAGGTGGCCGATGGCGTTGTAGAACATGTCGCGATCGCCGGACAGCCAGCTGTCGATCAACACGAAACCGCTGCGCGGCTCCATGCTGTACAGGTAGATGTCGTCCAGCCGCCCCGGCCCCGCCGACCAGTGCAGCGTGGCGTAGAACAGCAGCAGCCCGAGCAGGCTCAGCCAGAAAATCGGCACCGAATAACCGATCAGCGATAGCAGACGTGCCGCGTTATCCAGCCAGCTGCCCGGTTTGAGCACCGCCAGAAACGCCAGCGTAATGCCGCCGAGGGCGCCGAGGATAATGGCGCAGGTGGCCAGCTCCACCGTCGCCGGGAAGGTACGCAGCAAATCGCTCAACACCGGCTGGGCGGTTATGCGCGAAATGCCCAAATCGCCGTGCGCCAGGTGCACCAGATAACGCCAAAACTGCACCGGCAACGGCTGATCCAACCCCAACTCATGCCGCACCTGTGCGTAGGTGGCTTCGCTGGCATGATCGCCCGCCACCTGCAGCGCCGGATCGATCGGCGCCAGATGCGACAGCATGAAGGTGAACAGCAGCAGGCCAAGCAACGTCAACGCCAGCGACAGCGCGCCGCCGAGCAGCCGCCCGCCCCAGCGCCAATACCGCCGGGCCGCCCCGGCGGAGGCGGACAGTTCAGCGGCCATTACTTGCTGACCTTGCTGTAGAACACCATGTCAGGGTTGATGCCCTGCACATAGCCCTTGAGGTTGTCGCGCACCGCAATCAGGCTGCGCGCCTGCAGGCCGATGACGAACGGCGAGCTTTGCTGCACCTGTTTTTGCAGTTGCTGGTAGTCGGCCACCCGTTTGGCGGTGTCGTTTTCCGCGGTGGCGGCCAGCGTCAGCTTGCTCAGCGCCGGGATCTGCCAGTTGGCGCGCCAGGCCAGCGTCTTGCTGCCGTCTTCCGGGTTGTAGGCGAAGGCTGCGGCGTTGGTGTTAGGGTCGAAATAATCCGGCCCCCAGGAAGTCAGCGTCGCATCGTAGTTAAGCGTTTTCACCTTGGTGGAGACCTGCGAGCTGATGCCCGGCACCAGTTCCACCTTCACGCCGCCCTGGGCAAAACTGGCCTGCAGCGCCTGGGCGATATCCAGGTACGGCGGCTGGTTGTTGACGTCCAGACGGAAACTGACGTTGCTGAGCCCCGCTTTGGCCAGTATTTCTTTGGCTTTTTGCGGATTGAAGCTGTACGGCTGATCCTTGAGCGCACCCAGATAACCGTCCGGCAGGAATGCCTGATGGCTCTGGAACTGCCCTTTCAGCAGATCGTCGGCGATGCCTTGGTAATCGAACAGCCAGCGCGCCGCCTCCCAGAACGCCGGATTGCCGAGCGCCGGCGACGCCTTGGCGTTGAACTGCAGGAAATAAAGTGAGGCGTAAGGAATGGCCAACGGTTTGACGCCCGGCTTGCCCTTCAGGGCCGCCATCTGGTCTGCCCCCAGGTTGCGCGCGATATCGGCATCGCCCTGCTCGATCAGCAAACGGCGCGCGGCCGGATCGGGCACGTTTTTGATCAGGATGGTTTTCAGCGTCGGCGCCCCTTCCGGCGAACCGGGGTTGGCGTCCAGCACCACAACCTCGTGCGGCACATAGGTGCGGATTTTGTAAGGGCCGCTGCCGGCGGAGTGGCGGTTTAACCATTGGTGCCCCAGATCGTCGCCCTGCTGGTGCGCCAGCGCCTCTTTGGCGTCGACGATCGACGATACCGGCGCCGACAGCAGGCTGAGCACGAAGGCTGGGCTGACGTTTTCACTCCAGCTGATTTTTACCTGGTGGTCATCCACCTTGCTCAGGTGTTGCTCCACGTTCTTCGCGTTCCAGCCCAGCTGCGTCAGGATAAACGACGGCTCCAGATTCAGTTTTACCACCCGTGAAAGCGAGAAGATCACGTCTTCCGGCCGCAGCGGATTGCCGCTGGCGAACCTGGCGTCCGGGCGCAGGCTGAAAGTCAGGCTGCGATTGTCGGCGCCGGCCTGCCAGCTGCTGGCCAGGGTTGGCTTGAGATCGATAGGGTTGTGCGGATCGGACTGGATCAGACGTTGATACAGGCTGTTGAACGACTGCACCGTGGTTAACTCAAATCCCTGGGCCGGGTCAAAGCTGACCACGTCATCGATAGACTGCGCGATCACCAGCGTGTTGGCCGGCGTCGCCGCCTGCGCGTTAACGCTGGCCGCCACGGCTAAAAACAGCAAAGAAGGAACGAGCGCTTTCATCTGAAACTCTCCAAGCGGATGGAATTTATAATAATTTCGCGAGTGTATGCGAGCACGATCGGCAGCTGAAGGTACTTAAATCACTATAGATATTCTTTTTATGTATATAGATGGGATTTTGATTATTAGGGGAGCGATGCGGAATGCGCGGCAGGGGTTGCCTGCCGCTTATCGATTAAATCTGGTAGTCAATCACCGCATCCAGCTGCGACGAGAAGACCTTGTCCTTGATTTCGGTCAGCGACAGCGTCGGGTTGCACAGTTGGATAAAGCGCCAGGCATAGTTGCGCTGCAGCTGGCTGCGCTTCAGGCCCAGCCATACCGTATTGGGTTCAAACAGGTGCTCGGCGTTGAGGCTCACCAACCCGCGATCGCGCTCTTTTTCATACGACATGTCCGCCAGCACGCCCACGCCCAATCCCAGTTCGACGTAGGTTTTAATTACGTCGGAATCCTGCGCGCTGAGCGCGATGTCCGGCGTCAGACCCGCCGCTTTGAACGCCGCATCCAACTTCGCGCGCCCGGTAATGCCCTGGCGGTAAGTGATCAGCGGCAAGGTGCTGAGCATCTCCAGCGTCACCTGCGGCTGGCGCGTCAACTCGTGCCCTTCCGGCACCAAAATGGTGTGATGCCAGCGGTAGTACGGGAATGCCGCCAGCGACTCGTCGCTCATCAGACGTTCGCTGGCGATGCCGATATCGGCTTCGCCGGCGGCCAGCATCGAGACGATCTCTTCGGGGCTGCCCTGATTGAGCACCACCCGCACCCGTGGATAAAGCGCGCGAAACTCTTTGATCACTCCCGGCAGGCTGTAGCGCGCCTGGGTGTGCGTCGTCGCGATATGCAGCTGCCCCGAATCGTTGCTGCTGAAGACGTCCGCCAGGCGACGGATGTTGTTGGCGTCGTTGAGAATGCGTTCCGCCACCACCAGCAGCTCTTTGCCGGGCTCGGTCATGCCCAGCAGCCGTTTGCCGCGGCGAATGAATATTTCAATGCCCAGCTCTTCTTCCAGCTCGCGAATATGCCGGCTGACGCCGGACTGCGAAGTAAATAAGGTATTGGCGACCTCGGTCAGGTTGTAGTTGCAGCGCGCCGATTCGCGAATAATTTTTAATTGTTGAAAGTTCATCCCCGTCTCCCTGTTTCTTGCGGTAGCGTCTGCCATATTGATACGGAGTCCTGCGGGGCTGAACAAATAAGAAATAGCCTTTAGTTATGCAATTTAATACTAAGTGAATTATTTATCGTGACTCTCGGGGTGTGAAGACGGAGGAAAATGATGAATGGCTTTAAAAATAACGAGATAAATAACCATACAAAGAGACAGGCTTAAATAATCATGCAGAATAAAGTTATTAAATAGAGGTATTAGATATATGAAAAAGGGCTCCGCACGCTGAGCCCTTTACTGTCTGCCGCCCCGCCAACGCCTCAGGCCGTGGCCTCGGCCCCGAAAGCGCCGGGGCGGTTCTGCTGCAACCATTGCTGCACGTAACGCACCAGATCGCCGATGCAATCATCCTGCATGCCGTGGTGCTTCAGCTCGTTATCCAGCGCAAACAGGTATTGCGCGTTGGTGCCCAGCGGGCCGCTGGCGCTGGCGATCAATGGCGCGATCACCTGGTGGCTGGTGTCTGCTTCAAACAACGGATGCTGCGGGTTCATCACGAACACCAGCGCCGTGACGGCCTCACCGCCCTCCAGCTGCAGCTCACACCAGGTCGGCACGTAGCAATCGGTGATCATCTCGCGCTTCCACAGCAACTCCAGCTCTTCGCGCAGCGTGCTTTCCGGCAGACGGAAGGCCAATCCGGTGGTCTGGCCGCCCTCTTTCAGCGCCAGCATGCGCCCCGGCTGATGCAGCGTGCCGCGCCCGGCGGTCAAACGCATGCAGAACGCCCGATGCCAGCCCTGCAGTATGGCTGGCCGCACTTCTTCCGATTCGAAAACCGGATTCCACATCAGCGAACCGTAACCGAATACCCATACCGGGCTGTGATCCGGCCGGCGCGATAATGTGCACGCCAACGAGGCTGCGCGCTGTTCAGGCGTCAGCAACAGCGACTCCTCAATAGCGCCAAAGGCGGTTTTGCAATCCGCTTTTTGCAGAAAATCTCGCGTTAACACTGTTACAACCTCCCGGGAATACGATTTCTCGTCCTCCCTCGCCACTACTGAACCTTTGCAATTTTATTTTTTGGTGCGGAATTTTATTAATTCAATAACCGCTCCGATTAATAATGACCATATTCTTTTCCCGCCGCGCAATCAAGTTGCAAAGCGGCGTTAACGTGGAAAAGTATTTGTACTGAGCAGCAATAATATTAATTGCCGAGGTCAGCATAACGTCTGCGCGATTTTTACCGGGCATGAAAGGCGTTACTTTTTGTGCCAGCGCTCATCGTCGCCCTTGCGATAGCTTTGTTTGACCGCTGCCCAGGCCACCTTGTGCGCCGTCTCTTCCCGGCCGGCGTCACCGCGTCGATCTTCAGGATCCCGATATTGTTGCCAGGCGCTGTTGAACGCTTCTTTATAGATCGCCTGCGCATGGGCCGGCAGCACATGCTTCACATTGTCCGGCAAGTCGTTCGTGTCTTGGTATGGCATCACGTCCTCCCGTGCGTATTGCGTGAGCCTTAAGCCTAGCTCACACGCAGTTGCGCCTCAATGAGCAAACAATTCTCATTATCAAACGGCATGGTATACTCACCGCCAAACGAACTATAAGGAGATCCCCGTGACTACCGAAGCCCCTCGCTCACGCGCCCCCTACCTGATCGCCGTCAGCGCCGTACAGGACATTACGCCGCACCTGCGCCGCATCACCTTTACCGCGCCCGATCTACGCTACTACCCGGCCAACGCCGCCGCTGCGCACATCAAAGTCTTTTTGCCGCTCGCCGACCAAACTCAGCCGGATCTGCCGACGCTGACCGAAAACGGCCCGCGCTGGGCCGCGGACGCCGTGCGCCCGATCGTGCGCACCTATTCCATTCGCGCCGTGCGCCCGGAACAGGCGGAAGTGGACATCGAATTTGCGATTCACGATCACCGAGGCCCAGCGGTCGACTTTGCGCGCCAGGCGAAAATCGGCGATAAAATCGGTATCAGCAACCCGGGCGGCCCCAAACCGATGCTGCCGGCGGCCGATTTCTACTGCCTGGCGGGCGATCCTTCCTCGCTGCCTGCGCTGGCCGCGCTGCTGGAAAACCTGCCGCCGCACAGCGCCGGGCGCGCTTTCGTCCGCGTCGACAGCACCGCTGACATGATTGACCTGAAAAAACCCGCTGATGTTGAAGTCAATTGGATCGTCGGCGGCACGGAGAAAACCGACGAACTGATCGCTCAGTTCCGCGCACAGTCCCTGCCGCAGGGCGAAGCGCACTTCTGGCTCGCCGGTGAAGATCGCCTGGTGGTGGGGTTGCGCCGCTACCTGCGCCGTGAACGCCAATGCGATCGCAATCGTCTTTATGCCGTACCTTACTGGCGTGAGGGGCTAAATGAAGAGGGTTACCACAATAAACGGCATGAAATCATGGATAATATTGATGACTGACGGTCTCGTTTTCCTTGATTAACCAAGCGGTAAATGAGTAAACACGACTTTTCTCAAATCTAACGTTAAAAATTGGCGTTACTGCGTAAAAGTAAGTAAATAAAACCGCACCCCGTGCGGTTTTTTTGCTACCCTGATCACATAAAGCAAGCAATTGCTTTCTCAGATAAAAACAACATCACACCGGCGCCGCGGGTGTATCCTAATATAAAATACCTACTGGAAACGCAGAGTTGCCGTGCCACGGCGACCGGCGCCGACGGGCTACGCTGTTTGAGAAGGAGTGTCACCCTCATGAAGTCGCAACACGATCCTGGCCGATCCACCAAATCTCGCCACACCGAATACTCGCTGATCTTCCCCATCGCCGCGCTGGTGGTGTTGAACCTGTGGAGCAGCACCGCTAACTTTCCGCTGATCGTCGGCATCAATATTCTCGCGCTGGTGGGGATCCTCAGCAGCGCCTTCAGCGTGGTGCGCCACGCCGACGTGCTGGCTCACCGGTTGGGCGAACCCTACGGCTCGCTGATCCTCAGCCTGTCGGTGGTGATCCTCGAGGTCAGCCTGATCTCGGCGCTGATGGCCACCGGCGACGCCGCGCCGGCGCTGATGCGCGACACGCTGTACTCCATCATCATGATCGTTTCCGCCGGCCTGGTCGGCTTCGCGCTGCTGCTCGGCGGGCGCAAATTCGCCACCCAGTACGTCAATCTGGGCGGCATCAAACAGTACCTGATGGCGATTTTCCCGCTGGCGGTGATTGTGCTGGTATTCCCGAGCGCGCTGCCGGGCGGCAACTTCAGCACCGGGCAAGCGCTGTTGGTAGCGCTGATCTCCGCCGCCATGTATGGCGTGTTCCTGGTGATCCAGACCAAAACCCACCAGAGCCTGTTCGTGTACGAGCATGAAGACGACGACGGCGACCCGCATCACGGCAAGCCTTCTTCCCACAGCAGCGCCTGGCATGCCGCCTGGCTCATCGTGCACCTGATCGCGGTTATCGCCGTCACCAAGTTCAACGCCAATCCGCTGGAAGGTCTGTTGACCAAAATGAACGCGCCGGCGCAGTTCACCGGTTTCCTGGTGGCGCTGCTGATCCTGTCGCCTGAAGGGCTGGGCGCGCTGCGCGCCGTGTTGAACAATCAGGTGCAACGCGCCATGAACCTGTTCTTCGGCTCGGTGCTGGCGACCATCTCCCTGACCGTGCCGGCGGTCACCATCATCGCCACCCTGACCGGGCAGACGCTGATCTTCGGCCTGCAAACGCCGCATATCGTGGTGATGCTGACGGTGTTGCTGCTGTGCCAGCTGTCGTTCTCGACCGGCCGCACCAACGTGCTGAACGGCACCGCCCACCTGGCGCTGTTCGCCGCCTACATGATGACTATCTTCGCCTGATCAAAAAGGGGCGCACACCGTGCGCCCCCACCTTCGTTTATACCGAGAAGAATATCGCCGCGGCGATCCCCCCGAACAAAATCCACTTGATGATGTAGTAACCGGTGCGATTCCAGGCCTTCAGGCGTTTCCCCACCCGGCGTATCGCATAGATGTATTTGAACATCTTGTTGACGCCGCCGGTGCGATCGCCCTCTTCATTCGGCGCGGTGGCGGCGCTCATCAGATTGCGCCCCAGCCAGTGGTTCACCGCCTGCGCCCAGCGGTAGCGCATCGGCCGTTCGATGTCGCAGAACAGGATCAGACGGTTCTGCCCGCTCTGGTTTTCCGCGTAGTGCAGATAGGTTTCATCGAACATCACGCCTTCCCCGTCGCGCCAGCTGTAGCGCTCGCCGTCCACCTCAATGAAGCAGCGGTCATCGTTGGGGGTAATCAGCCCCAGGTGATAACGCAGCGAACCGGCGTAAGGGTCGCGGTGGCGCGGCAAACGGCTGCCGTCCGGCAGTTCGGCGAACATCGCCGCCTTGACCGAAGGCAGGCTGCGCAGCAGTTCCGTGGTCTGCGGGCACAGGGTCATGGCCGAAGGATGGCTGTCTTCATACCATTTCAGATAAAAGCGCTTCCAACCGGTCTTGAAAAACGAGTTGAAACCGGCGTCGTTGAATTGATCGGACGCCTTGATCTGCTGGATCTCCATCAGCTTCTGTCCTTCGTCGCGGATGGTTTCCCAGTTATCTCTCAACACCGCCAGCTCAGGAAACTGCTCCGGCTTCAGGTACGGCGTGGTCGGCACGCGGGAAAACAGATACATGAAGACGTTCAATGGTGCGGTAAAGGTGGAATGGTCAGACAGCTGCCGCCACACGTTGTAGCGTACCCGTCCGCGGTAATGCACATAGACGACGCATAAAATAAGCAAAATCAGAACGATGTATTTCATGTTTGAATCGCATCAAGGAACCTACACGCTATGCGCCGCACGGCGCACACCCCAGATAATGTCCTTTTGGCGGCACAGGCAAATTGCGCGCCAATCTGGAACTCACTAATCATTGACGCTAACTCAACGAAAATCTATACAAAAAACCACAATAATTTACACAAAGGTTAAACGAAATGATAAATGAGGGGCGATAAAAAAGGCCGCCGAAGCGGCCTTTCCAGTAGCGGATAGGTTAACTGTAAGCGTTGAGCGTGCGCTGGCACAAAGCGGAACGCACGCAGTCCTGTTTTTCAAAGCGGATAACGCCGATCATCTCGTCCTCTTCGAAGCGCTCCAGGGCATCGCTGAGGCCGGATTTCACGCCGCGCGGCAAGTCGCACTGGGTCACGTCGCCGTTAACGATAACCGTCACGTTTTCTCCCAGGCGGGTCAGGAACATTTTCATTTGGCTGGCGGTCACGTTCTGGGCTTCATCCAGGATAACGACCGCATTTTCGAAGGTGCGCCCGCGCATATAAGCGAACGGCGCAATCTCTACCTTGCCGATTTCCGGGCGCAGGCAGTACTGCATAAAGGAAGATCCTAAACGACGTACCAGAATGTCATACACCGGGCGGAAATAAGGCGCGAACTTCTCGGAGATATCCCCCGGCAAGAAACCGAGGTCTTCATCCGCCTGCAAAACAGGACGGGTAACGATAATCCGATCCACCTCTTTATGAATCAGCGCCTCCGCCGCCTTGGCGGCGCTGATGAATGTTTTGCCACAGCCGGCTTCGCCGGTGGCGAAGATCAGCTGCTTATTCTCTATGGCTGATAAGTAATGACCCTGAGCTTCGGTTCTAGCCTCGATGGGTGAGCTATCGCGCTTGTCTCGCGCCATGCCGATAGACTCGACTCCCCCCATTTGCACCAGCGAGGTCACAGACTCTTCTTCCAGCTGGCGATGACTACGAGCGTCACGACGAATAACGCGTTTCGCTTCACGACGTGCTTTGATCACTGCTTTCTGTCTACCCATAGTGGCACCTTACAGTTTGTTTCACCTACCGCAACGGCCTGGCCGCGCGATTATGTTTCACACACGTATTAGGTTTTGGCCTCCTCCGAGCCAATAAGAGCCAAGGGACAAGGTGAATTGACGGCAACGCTTAAGCGCCGTGTCTTCACGGGACAACGCGGACTGCATCTGTAAACGTGGAGTAAAAAGTGATGAGATTCGGTAGCGATAAGAGTGCGGAGTTGCCGGTAAAAGAGAGTCGGAGAGATAACCCTCGTTACAACGAGAAATCAGGGGAGATGTGTTATTTTTTCTTTCCAGCCCAACCAAGGACTTTACCATTAGCGATCCCCGCAGTGATATTTACAGCTTCAAGCTGTGCACCGTGTGAAAACTACCGCCAGATGATTACAGTATAATGACATTCAATCTCGTCGCGTTACTAAAATGTAAAAAAATTTAATATCTTTTGTTTTCAGTTAGCGCTAAAACACTATATCACGCTCGACACGTCATTCCAGAAAAATTTTTACCACAACAATATCAATGAATTGCAATTAAAAACCGCAAATGACACTTTGGTTTCTCGATTAAATTTTGCGCAATCCAAAGCCGGTGAGCCGTGCAAGTTTTTTTAATCCGCAGCCAAAGCATCGAATTGAACTTCGTCGCGCAATGTCCCGCGCAATAGGCAATACAAAGTAAAACGAGGCGGAAGATCGCGCCTCGTCATTGCGCACTCAGGCCTTGAGCAAGCCGCTGGCCAGATAGTCGCCGCCCTCTTTCACGCCCGGCAATACGAAGAAATACCCGCCGCCGATCGGCTTGATGTATTCCTCCAGCGCTTCGCCGTTGAGCCTTTTTTGCACCGTCAGGAATCCTTTTTCCAGATCGGCCTGGTAGCAGACGAACAGCAGCCCCATTTCCAGCTGCCCGGCATTCGAGACGCCAAGGGAATAGCTGTAGCCGCGCCGCAGCATCAGGTTGCTTTGGCTTTCCGGCGTGCGGGGGTTCGCCAACCGAATGTGCGCATCCATCGGTATCACCTTGCCGTCGGGATCGTTCGCGTAGTTCGGCTCGTCATGTTCATGCTTCATACCGAGCGGCGCGCCGCTGTACTTTTCGCGGCCAAAGATGGTTTCCTGCTCCTGCAGCGGCGTGCGATCCCAAAACTCCACGCGGAAGCGAATAATGCGCGCCGCCTGGTAGCTGCCGCCCGCCGTCCACGCCGGCTCGCCGGCGCCGTCGCCAACCCACACCACCTTATCCATCAGCGGTGTGTCGTCGGTTTTCGGGTTGGCGGTGCCGTCTTTGAAGCCCAGCAGGTTAATCGGCGTTTCTTTGCCTTTGCTGCGCGCCGCATGCGCCGAGATGAACCCTTCCCGCTTCCAGCGCACGCTGAGCAGATCCGGCGAATGCTTGATGATATCGCGCAGCGCGTGGAGAGCGGTTTCATTGGTGTTGGCGCAGATCTGCAGCAGCAGGTCGCCGTGGCACAGCGCGGCGTCCAGCGCATCGTTGGGGAAGCGCGTCATCTTCTGCAACCGCAGCGGTTTTTGCGCCTGCAGGCCAAAGCGTTCGTCAAACAGCGATGCGCCGACCGAAACGGTGATGGTCAGGTTGTCCGGGTAAATCTCCGGCCCCATGATGCCCGAATCGAGCGGCGGCAGCTTGGCATCCACTTCCGGCGCCTTGCCGCCGTGGGTCAGGAACGCGATGCGATCGGTCAGCAGCCGGAACAGACGCTCCAGATCCGCTTTGCTGGTCGCCAGCACGTCGAACGCCACCAGCATCATCGCCGCCTGTTGCGGCGTCAGCACCCCAGCCTGATGGCGACCATAAAACGGCTGTTTCTGCCAACGCTCATCCTGCGGCGTCGCCAACGGCTCCGCCGCGTTGCCCGCCGCCTGCGCCAGGCGGCTGCCGCCCAGCGCCAGTGCGCCCAGCCCCAGCCCTTGCAGCAAACGGCGCCGCGAAGGCGAGGCCGCCCCCTGCGATTGCGGATGCGGCCCGTTGTTCAGGCCTGCCTTGTTGCTCATAATCCTATGCCTCAGTCCAGGCCCAACACGCCGCGCAGTTGAGAAAGGTCTTCCGCCAGCGTGGTGATCGGCCCTTTCAACGCGTTGCGATCGGCTTCGCTCAGCTTCTCGTAGGACTCATAGCCCTCTTTGGTTTTGTACTTCGCCAAAATGGTGTCCACGGTTTTGAAGTTGGCGTCAATCTTGTCCAGCAGCGGCTTGTTGGCCTTGACCAGCAGCGGACGCAGCAGGTTGACGATCTTCTGCGCGCCGTCGACGTTGGCCTGGAAATCCCACAGGTCGGTGCGGCTATAGCGGTCTTCTTCACCGCTGATCTTGCTCGCCGCCACTTCTTCGATCAGCCCGGCTGCGCCGCCCACCACCTTGCTCGGCGGGAAGGTCAGTTCACCCACGCGTTTTTGCAGCTCAACGGTGTCCTGATACAGCCGATCGGCGTATTTATCCATGTCTTTGGTCGAGTTGTCGGCAAACAGCGCCTTCTCCAGACGGTGGAAACCGGTGAAGTTAGGGTCCGCCGATTTCTTCTCGTAGTCGTCTTCACGGGCGTCGATGCTGCCGTCCAGATCGGAGAACAGCTCGGCGATCGGCTCGATGCGCTCATAGTGCTGACGGGTCGGCGCATACAGCTTGCGCGCTTGCTCCACGTTGCCGGCCTTCACCGCGTCGGTGAACAGCTTGGTCTGTTTCACCAGCCCGTCGACTTCTTTGGTGACGTAGACTTTGTATTCGGCGATCGGGCCAACCAGATCCAGCGCGCTCGGCTTGCCGTCGGTGGCGCCGTTGGCCGCCGCAGTGACGGTCAGTTTGCCTTTTGGATTGCTCAGCAGCCCGCAGGTCATGTCATATTCGCCCGCTTCCAGCGTGGCGGTCATTTTCTGGGTGAAGCCCGGCGCGATGTTCTCGCGCTCTTCCACCACCATCACCCCTTTCAGGATTTCCCATTCGACGTTTTTCTGGCTGGTGTTATGCACCACAAACTGCGTCTTGCCGGCCGGCACCGTCAGCTGCATCGGTTCGCACTGCTTGTCGTTGACCGTGACTTTGACCTGCGGCACGTCCGCCGCCAGCGCATCGATGCTCAGCGCAAACGCCGGGATAGCCAGTAATGCTGCGTGCAACGCCTTGCGGCGAAATAACGGAGTAGACATACGAGATTCCCTATTAAACATTAATGATTGATTTTACGTTGCGCCGGAGCCGCTGCCGGCTCCGCGCGCTGCGGCAGGAAAAAGAAAATCAGCGCCGGGATCAGATACAGGAAGTAGACCGCCACTTCGCTGACCGTCGGCGCTTCCTGATAACCGAGAATGCCTTCCAGCAGGGTGCCGAACAGCGAATGGGTCGACAGGGTGCTGCTGAAATCGAAGGCGATGTCCTGGAAGTGGTTCCACAGACCGGCCTCATGGAAGGCGCGGATCGCCCCCGCGGCCAGCCCGGCGGCGACGAACAGAATGAACAGGCTGGTCCATTTGAAGAATTTGGCCAGGTGCAGCTTCACCCCGCCCCAGTAAATCATCATGCCCAGCACGATGGCGGCCGCCAGGCCGAGCACCGCGCCGATCGGCGCCGCGGCGCCCACGTCTTGCTGGAAAGCCGCCAGCAGGAAGAACACCGACTCCAGCCCTTCGCGCGCCACGGCGAAGAACACCATCGCCACCAGCGCCCAACCCTGCCCTTTGCCGGCGCTGAGCGCCTGATCGATCGCCCCTTCCAGATGCACCTTGACCGACTTGGACACTTTGCGCATCCAGAACACCATATAGGTGAGGATCACCACCGCCACCACCGCGACGATGCCTTCGAACAGCTCCTGCTGCTTCTGCGGGAACTCGCCGGTGGTTTCATTGATGAAGATGCCGAGCGCCAGACACAGCGCCGCGGCGACAATCACGCCGACCCACACCGCGCCCAGCCATTGGCTGCGCTGCGTGCGTTTCAGGTAGCTGGCGATCAGGCTGACGATCAGCGCGGCCTCCAGCCCTTCACGGAACATGATAAGAAAGGGAACGAACATAAATAATCACCCCTGAAAAGACCGCGGCGGCAGAGAAAGCTGGCTCGACATGCGCTGCGCAACTCTGTAAAGAAACGTAAAATGCAACGAGAGTGATTATCATTCTGCCAAGAAGAAATACAAGAGGCGCCAGCGTGATTTTTTCTAATCAAATGTCACCAGGTGTTGGATGACGGCGATCGGCAGGCGAAAAAAAGGGCGCGTTACGCGCCCCTTGCTGACTGACATCGAACGGCGTTATACCGTTTTATACTCGGCTTCCGCCTGATCGAAACGCTCGGTCATGGTGGCGGAAGGCCGGCGGCCCATTAGGCTCACCACCACGATGGCGAGGCTGCCCAGGATGAAGCCCGGGATGATTTCATACAGGCCCAGCCATTCGTACTGTTTCCAGACGATAACCGTCACCGCGCCGACCAGCATGCCGGCCAGCGCGCCGTTGCGGGTCATGCGCGACCACAGCACCGAGATCAGCACGACCGGGCCGAAGGCGGCGCCGAAACCTGCCCAGGCGTAGCTCACCAGGCCCAGCACGCGGTTCTCCGGGTTGGCCGCCAGCGCGATGGCGATCAACGCCACCACCAGCACCATCACGCGGCCGACCCACACCAGCTCACGCTGGCTGGCGCCTTTGCGCAGGAAC
Organism: Serratia sarumanii; assembly: GCF_029962605.1. Taxonomy (NCBI): domain Bacteria; kingdom Pseudomonadati; phylum Pseudomonadota; class Gammaproteobacteria; order Enterobacterales; family Yersiniaceae; genus Serratia; species Serratia sarumanii. The sequence goes on from NZ_CP124750.1 coordinate 2,975,888, forward strand.
GCCTTATACAGGTCTTCGGTGATCGCGCTGGAGCACACCAGCAGCTGGCAGCTCAGCGTACTCATGACCGCCGCCAGGATCGCCGACAGCAGCACGCCCGCCACCCATGGGTTGAACAGCAGCATCGCCAGCTCGATGAACACGCGTTCGCCGTTCTGCGACACGTTGCCGGCTTGATCCGGGTTATTGGCGAAGTAAGCGATGCCGAAGAAACCGACGGCGATGGTGCCGGCGAGGCACAGGATCATCCAGGTCATGCTGATGCGGCGCGCGCTGCGGATGGTGCGGTGAGAATCCGCCGCCATGAAACGCGCCAGGATGTGCGGCTGGCCGAAGTAGCCCAGGCCCCAACCCAGCAGCGACAGGATGGCGACGAAGTTCAGCCCCTTCAGCATGTCGAGGTTCGCCGGGTTCTGCGCCTGGATCACCAGCATCGAGGTATCGATGCCGCCGACGGCGAAGATCACGATCACCGGCGTCAGGATCAGCGCGAAAATCATCAGGCTGGCCTGCACGGTGTCGGTCCAGCTCACCGCCAGGAAACCGCCGATAAAGGTATACAAGATGGTCGCTGCGGCGCCGGCCCACAGGGCGGTTTCGTAGCTCATGCCGAAGGTGCTTTCGAACAGGCGCGCGCCGGCCACGATGCCGGAGGCGCAGTAAATGGTGAAGAACACCAGGATGACGATGGCCGAGATCACCCGCAGCAGCTTGCTGTTGTCTTCAAAGCGGCTGGTGAAATAGTCCGGCAGCGTCAGGGCGTTGTTGTTGGCTTCGGTATGCACGCGCAGCCTTCCTGCCACCAGCTTCCAGTTCAGGTAAGCGCCGATGGTCAGGCCGATGGCGATCCAGCTTTCGGAGATGCCGGAGAGGAAGATGGCGCCCGGCAGGCCCATCAGCAGCCAGCCGCTCATGTCGGAAGCGCCGGCGGACAGCGCGGTCACCACGCTGCCCAAACTGCGGCCGCCGAGAATATAGTCATCAAAGTTGTTGGTTGCCCGGTAGGCAAGCAGGCCGATCAGCACCATCCCGAAAATGTACACCAGGAAGGTCACCAGCATAGGTGTGCTCATTGTCATTTAATTCTCCACTTTCATTATTATTCGCGTTTCGCTCCGGCCACGCCGGCGCCGGTAAACCCACGCGCAATGCATTTCACTGGCCGCCGCGCCGGAACGTGGCGCAGCCTGCGAGCGAGTGCAGGTAAAATAGTTTCTGCCCGTAATTGTTGACCGTCGGCTATCCTAGATGAGCCTTTCATCAACCAACAAGATATTTAACAACAAAGTTACACAAAGTTTACCCTGCGTCACATTTACCGGGCTCAAAGGTTGCACTCACGACAAGTAAAATGAGTTGCACCCGGTCATTACCCTTATATACCGCAAGGTAAAACGCCTGCGGCCGCATAAACCCCGCCGCGTTCGCTCAATAAGGCAACATTCATGCCAACTGCCGATGTTAAAAAATCGATGAAACTCACACTTCGTTCATCAGCCTGATTTAACAAGGTTGCACAAAGTTGCAACATGCAGGATATTGTCTGCATTCTTAACCCCACACATCTCACGAACCTATCCCAACAGGCTTTCCGGCCTGCCGTTTGTCTAGCCTGATGGGATAGGTTCTAAACACAGGAGTTGGATTGGCATGGGCACTACCACAATGGGCGTGAAACTCGACGAGGCAACACGCGACCGGATCAAGAGCGCCGCGCAGCGCATCGATCGCACGCCGCACTGGCTCATCAAGCAGGCCATCTTTAATTACCTCGAGCGTCTCGAGAGCGGTACCGATATTCCTGAAATTCCAGCGCTGGCCGCTGCGGGCCAGCCTGAAGCGGACGACATTATGCCGCAAGCGCAGGAAGAGTCACACCAGCCATTCCTCGATTTCGCCGAACAAATTCTGCCGCAGTCGGTCACCCGCGCCGCCATCACCGCCGCCTATCGTCGCCCGGAGACCGAAGCGGTGCCGATGTTGCTCGAACAGGCGCGATTACCCGCCGATCTTGCACAGGCCACTCACAAAATGGCCTATGGCATCGCCGAGAAGTTGCGTAACCAAAAAAGTGCAAACGGCCGCGCCGGCATGGTGCAAGGCCTGCTGCAAGAGTTCTCCCTCTCCTCGCAGGAAGGCGTGGCGCTGATGTGCCTGGCGGAAGCGCTGCTGCGCATTCCGGACAAACCGACCCGCGATGCCCTGATCCGCGACAAGATCAGCAACGGCAACTGGCACTCGCACCTCGGGCGCAGCCCGTCGCTGTTCGTCAACGCCGCTACCTGGGGCCTGCTGTTCACCGGCAAACTGGTGTCCACGCATAACGAAGCCAATCTGTCCCGTTCGCTGAACCGCATTATCGGCAAGAGCGGCGAACCGCTGATCCGCAAAGGCGTGGACATGGCGATGCGCCTGATGGGCGAACAGTTCGTGACCGGCGAAACCATCGCCGAAGCGCTGGCCAACGCGCGCAAGCTCGAAGATAAAGGCTTCCGCTACTCTTACGACATGCTGGGCGAAGCCGCCCTGACCGAGGCCGACGCCCAGGCTTACCTGGTTTCCTACCAGCAGGCGATCCACGCCATCGGCAAAGCCTCCAACGGCCGCGGCATCTATGAGGGCCCCGGCATCTCCATCAAGCTGTCCGCCCTGCACCCGCGCTACAGCCGCGCGCAGTACGAACGCGTCATGGAAGAGCTCTACCCGCGCCTGCTGTCGCTGACCCTGCAGGCACGCCAGTACGATATCGGCATCAACATCGACGCCGAAGAGGCCGACCGCCTGGAGATCTCGCTCGATCTGCTGGAGAAGCTGTGCTTCGAACCGCAGCTGGCCGGCTGGAACGGCATCGGCTTCGTGATTCAGGCCTACCAAAAACGCTGTCCGTTCGCCATCGATGCGGTGATCGACATGGCGCAACGCAGCCGCCGTCGCCTGATGATCCGTCTGGTGAAGGGCGCCTACTGGGACAGCGAAATCAAACGCGCCCAGATGGACGGCCTGGAAGGCTACCCGGTCTACACCCGCAAGGTCTATACCGACGTTTCCTACCTGGCCTGCGCCCGCAAGCTGCTGTCGGTGCCGAACCTGATTTATCCGCAGTTCGCCACCCACAACGCCCATACCCTGAGCGCCATCTATCACCTGGCCGGCAACAACTACTACCCTGGCCAGTATGAGTTCCAGTGCCTGCACGGCATGGGTGAACCGCTGTACGAACAGGTGGTGGGTAAAGTGGCCGACGGCAAACTGAACCGCCCTTGCCGCATCTATGCGCCGGTCGGCACCCATGAAACGCTGCTGGCTTACCTGGTGCGCCGCCTGCTGGAAAACGGCGCCAACACCTCGTTCGTCAACCGCATCGCCGACGCCACCCTGCCGCTCGACGAGCTGGTGGCCGATCCGGTCAGCGCCGTGGAAGCGCTGGCGGCCAGCGAAGGCCAGATTGGCCTGCCGCACCCGCGCATTCCGCTGCCGCGCGAGCTGTACGGCGAGAAGCGCACCAACTCCAGCGGCCTGGATCTGTCCAACGAACAGCGTCTGGCTTCGCTCTCCAGCGCCCTGCTCACCAGCGCCAGCCATCCGTGGCGCGCGGAGCCTATCATCGACGCCGAATTGGATCAGGGCGTGGAACAGCCGGTGATCAACCCGGCCGAGCCGGGCGATGTGGTCGGCTACGTGCGCGAAGCCACCGAAGGCGAAGTCAGCCGCGCGCTCGACGCCGCCGCGGCCGCCGGCCCAATCTGGTTCGCTACGCCGCCGACGGAGCGCGCCGCGATCCTCGAACGCGCCGCCGAGCTGATGGAAAGCCAGCTGCAAAGCCTGCTGGGCATTCTGGTGCGCGAAGCCGGTAAAACCTTCAACAACGCCATCGCCGAAGTGCGTGAAGCGGTCGATTTCCTGCACTACTACGCCGGCCAGGTACGCGACGATTTCGCCAACGACAGCCACCGTCCGCTGGGCCCGGTGGTCTGCATCAGCCCCTGGAACTTCCCGCTGGCGATCTTCACCGGCCAAATCGCCGCCGCGCTGGCGGCCGGCAACAGCGTGCTGGCCAAACCGGCCGAGCAAACGCCGCTGGTGGCCGCGCAGGCGGTGCGTATTCTGCTGGAAGCCGGCATTCCGCAAGGCGTGCTGCAGCTGCTGCCAGGCCAGGGTGAAACCGTCGGCTCAACGCTGGTCAACGACGCCCGCGTACGCGGCGTGATGTTTACCGGCTCCACCGACGTCGCCGGTATTCTGCAGCGCAGCATCGCCGGTCGTCTGGATCCGCAGGGCCGCCCGACGCCGCTGATCGCCGAAACCGGCGGCCTGAATGCCATGATCGTCGACTCTTCCGCCCTGACCGAGCAGGTGGTGACCGACGTGGTGGCCTCCGCCTTCGACAGCGCCGGCCAGCGCTGCTCCGCGCTGCGTATCCTGTGCATTCAGGAAGACGTGGCCGAGCACACGCTGCAAATGCTGCGCGGCGCGATGGCCGAATGCCGCATGGGCAATCCGGAGCGCCTGTCCACCGACGTGGGCCCAGTGATCGACGCCGACGCCAAAACCGGCATCGAACGCCACATTCAGGCGATGCGCGCCAAAGGCCGCAAGGTATACCAGGCCGCCAAAGGCAGCGCGCAGGATGAGAAAGAGTGGGCGCGCGGCACCTTCATCAAGCCGACGCTGATCGAACTCGACAGCTTCGACGAACTGCAAAAAGAGATCTTCGGCCCGGTGCTGCACGTGGTGCGCTTCCAGCGCAACAATCTGGACGCGCTGGTCGATCAGATCAACGCCGCCGGTTATGGCCTGACGCTGGGCATTCACACCCGTATCGATGAAACCATCGCCCGGGTGACCGAACGCGCCAAGGTCGGCAACCTGTACGTCAACCGTAACATGGTTGGCGCGGTGGTCGGGGTGCAGCCGTTCGGCGGCGAAGGTCTGTCGGGCACCGGCCCGAAAGCCGGCGGCCCGCTGTACCTGTACCGTCTGCTGGCCAACCGCCCGGACGACGCGCTGCAACGTACGCTGCACCGTCAGGACGAAGAGCGCCCGATGGAAGCCACCGCGCGGCCGCAGCTGCTGGGCGCGCTGCAATCGCTGGAGAAATGGGCGGTCACCAGCCAACAAGGCGAACTGGCGGCACTGGCGCAGCGCTATGCGGAACTGGGTCAGGGCGGCACCGTACGCCCGCTGCCGGGCCCGACCGGCGAGCGCAATACCTATGCCCTGCTGCCGCGTGAACGCGTGCTGTGCCTGGCGGATAACGAAGCCGACGCGCTGATCCAGTTGGCCGCCGTGCTGGCGGTCGGCAGCAGCGCGCTGTGGCCGGAAGCGGAACTGCAGCGCAATCTGTTCCGCCGCCTGCCGAACGATGTGCAGGCGCGCATCGCCTTCAGCAAAGACTGGCAGCAGGACAAGGTCGAGTTCGACGCCGCCATCTACCACGGCGATGCCGACCAGCTGCGCACCCTGTGCGAGCAGATCGCGCAGCGCGGCGGCGCCATCGTCTCGGTGCAAGGCTTCGCCCACGGTGAAACCAACATCCTGTTGGAGCGCCTGCTGATCGAACGTTCGTTGAGCGTCAACACCGCCGCCGCCGGCGGTAACGCCAGCCTGATGACCATCGGTTAACGCATCTCAAGGCGGCCATACATTGCCGCCTGATTGGCTCACCGCTACGCAAACCCTGCACTCGTGCAGGGTTTTTTATTGCCCGCAGCCCGGCCAGACGTTAGCGTCTTGTTATCCTTGCATGAGGATGTGTCGCCTCATGGGCGATAACAATAGGGGGAGCTTAGAACGGATTAGTTTGCTTGAAAGCCGCAGCAGACCGCTACGATTCGCATTGACTCTCTGGTTCGGCAACATCCGGGATACGGCAGCCGCAGCGCGAAACGAATTGTTGAAAGCGGAGTAAATGCGGGCGGGGGAAGCTCCCCCGCCGCCTTATTGATTCCGGAACTTGTCGAGGAATTGCTGAGTGCGCTGGTGCTGCGGGTTGGCGAACAGCGCTTTGGCCGGGCCCTGTTCGACGATGCGGCCGTGATCCATAAAGATAACCCGGTCGGCCACGTCGCGGGCGAAACTCATCTCATGGGTGACGATCACCATGGTGCGTTTCTCTTCCGCCAGTGAGCGCATGGTATTGAGCACTTCCCCTACCAGCTCGGGATCGAGCGCCGACGTCGGCTCATCGAACAAAATCACCTCCGGCTGCATCGCCAGCGCGCGCGCAATAGCCACTCGCTGCTGTTGCCCGCCGGACAGCCGCCGCGGATAAGCATGCTCCTTGCCGCTCAGCCCCACCTTGGCCAGCAACGCGCGGGCGCGCTGTTCCGCGCTGGCTTTCGCCTCGCCCTTGACGACCACCGGCCCTTCGATGATGTTTTCCAGCACCGAACGATGCGGGAACAGGTTGAAGCTCTGGAACACGAAACCGACCTGCTGACGCAGCGCGCGCACCTGATTTTTCTGTTTGCTCAACGGCTTGCTGCCGTCGATCAGGATGTCGCCGACGCGAATGGTGCCGGAATCCGGCTCCTCCAGCAGGTTGATGCAGCGCAACAAGGTGGTTTTCCCTGAGCCGCTAGGGCCGATGATCGCCACCACTTCACCGGCGTCCACCGCCAGATCGATCCCATGCAGCACCGTCTGACCCTTGAACTGCTTGGTCAATTGCTTAACTTCAATGGCACTCATGCGCTACTCCTGATCCTGGCGATTAACGTGGGCTTCCAGGCGGTTTTGCAGTGCGGAAAGCAGGGTCGCCATCACCCAGTAAATCAGCGATGCCGCCAGGTACATGGTGAACACTTCCAGCGTGCGCGAGGTGATCAGCTGCGCCTGGCGGAACAGCTCCGGCACCTGAATGGTGGCGGCCAGCGAGGTGTCTTTCACCAGGCCGATGAAGCTGTTGCCCAGCGGCGGCAAGGCGGTGCGCGCCGCCTGCGGCAGGATCACCCGGCGCAGGGTTTGCCAACGGGTCATGCCGATGCTGGCGGCGGCTTCCCACTGCCCTTTGTCGATCGACGAAATCGCCGCGCGCAGCGTTTCCGAGGTGTAGGCGGCGGTATTGAGCGACAGGCCAATCAGCGCCGCCGGGAAAGGATCGAACTCGATGCCGAACTGCGGCAGACCGTAATAGATCATAAACAGCTGGGCGATCAACGGCGTGCCGCGGAACAGCGACACGTAAATGCGCGACAGCCACGCCAGCGGCCAAAGCGGCGAAAGGCGCATCAGCGCCAGCAGAAAACCAAGCAACAGGCCGAACGCCATACCGCCCAGGCTAAGCTGAAGCGTCAGTATTGCGCCCTTTAATAAAAATGGCGCTGAATCCAGCGCCAGTTGAATACTTTCGTGCATTATTTAGTTACGTCCGCGCCAAACCATTTCTCGGAGATCTTCGCCAGCGTGCCATCTTTTTGCATCTCGGCGATCGCCTGGTCAATCGCGGCCAGCAGCTCCGGGTTGTTCTTGCGCAGCGCCACGCCGGACTCCTGGCGGGAGAACGCCGGGCCGGCTACCGCCAGCGTATCGCCGGTTTTCTTCACCAGATCCAGCGCCGCCAGGCGATCCACCAGAATGGCGTTGATGCGGCCGACGCGCAAATCCTGATACTTGGTCGGGTCGTCGTCGTAGGTACGCACGTCCACACCCTGCACGTTCGCGCGCAGCCATTGCTCATAGTTGGTACCCAGGCCAACGCCGACCTTCTTGCCCTTCAGGTCTTCCGGCTTGGTGATGGTGCCTTCGTTGCCTTTTTTCACCAGCGCCTGAATACCGGAAACGGTGTAAGGGGTGGAGAAATCATATTTCTTCTTGCGCTCATCAGAGATGGTCACCTGGTTGATCACCACATCGATGCGTTTTGATTCCAGCGAAGCCAGCATGCCGTCCCACTTGGTCGGGTTCAGCTTGGCCTTCACGCCCAAATGTTCCGCCAGCGCGTTGGCGAAATCCACTTCGAAACCGGTCAATTTGCCGTCTTCACCCTGGAAGCTGAACGGCGGATAGGTGCCTTCCAGACCGACGATCAGCGTGCCGCGCTGTTTCACCTGCTGCAGCAGATTGTCGGCGGCGTAGGCTTGAGTCGCCAAACCGGCGGCCAACGCGACGCCCACCACGCCCAACAGCCATTGACGACGAACTTTCGCAAACATCATAAACACCCCTGTGTGTTATTTATCTTTTTTGATATCAGCACTTTAACAGTGCGACCGCCCGCATAAAGGAATATAACCTTATAAATATAGTTCAAAATGGAATAACAAGCGGTATTTACACCTGCGGATGGTAGGCGAACAGCGCCGGCGCACCGCCGGTGTGGACGAACAGGATAGGCCCTTCGTCGCGGAAACGCCGCTGGGCGATGCCGTCGATCAAACCGGCCATCGCTTTGCCGGTGTATACCGGATCCAGCAACACGCCTTCTTGCTGCGCCAGCAGCTGCACCGCCGCCATGCCCTCTTCGTTCGGCATGCCGTACTGCGGCGCGAAGTAATCGTCCCACAGCGCGATCGGCGCCAGTTCGTCGATATTCAGCGAACAGGCCAGGGCTTTCTGGATCTGCTCCACCTTCGGCAGCTGATCGATCACGGTGCGCGAGACCGTCACGCCGATCAACTCGGTTTCGGGCAGCAGCTGTTGCAGCCCCACCGCCAGCCCGGCATGGGTGCCGGCGCTGCCGGACGCCACCACCACCGAACTGAACGCCACGTTGCTGCGTTGGCTCTGTTCGGCGATTTCCAATGCGCACTGCACATATCCCAACGCGCCCAGGGCATTGGAGCCGCCCACCGGCACCACGTAAGGCCGGAAGCCCTGCGCCTCGAGGCGCGTCGCCAGTTCCGCCAACTGCTGCTGCGGATCGTGCAGCGCTTCGCACATCACCACCTCGACGTTGAACAGGCCGAGCAACAGGCGGTTGCCGTTGGTCAGGTAGTTTTCCGCACGGGTATCGATGGGATTTTCCAGCAGCGCGACGCAGTGCAGGCCCAGTTTCGCCGCCACCGCCGCCGTCTGGCGCACGTGGTTGGATTGAATGGCGCCGGCGGTGACCAGCGTATCAGCGCCTTGACGCAGCGCATCTGCGGCCAAAAACTCCAGCTTTCTCAGCTTGTTGCCGCCCATCGCCATAGGGGTGACATCGTCACGTTTGAGGTAAATTTCACGGCCGAGGTAATCGGAGAGACGGGACAGTTTTTCGAGCGGTGTGGCGGTGCCAACCAGATCCAGACGCGGAAATTGCGCCAGTTGTTGTTGCAGGTTCACTACTTCCCCCCAGGGAATCGAATATCGACATCTGATAACCGATAGATTTAGCAGATGTGAACTGAATAATCATCCTTTATCACGGGGGGAGCCGCAGATCCCGGCCAGCGGCCGGGGAAAGTCTCAGTAGCTGCGCTGCCAGGCGAGATACTGATCGTATTTGCGCAGCGCAATGCGGTAGTTGTTGTGCGCCGCGCTAGGCAGATCGTCAATGATGCGCTGATGGCTGGCACAGTTGGCGAATTTGTCCGCCGGGTAATTGCGCGCCACCAGCATTTCATCCAGCCGGCGCAGCCGCACCACGTACTCGCGAATGGTGCTGTGGCTCATCTCGGTCTGTTCGAACAGATATTGCTTGAACGCCATGATGTCGAAATAGCTCGGGTGGCTGTTGCAGGAAATCTCGCTGCAAAAGCGGCACAGTGCGGTCAGCTCATGCTGCACGTTTTGCCAGACCGCATCGTCGATCGGCTGATCCATGCGCGCGATGGCTTCTTTATTGATGATTTTGCCGCGAAACACCAGCGCCATGCGGTCCAACAGCTTACCGCACTGGGAGCAATGCGTCTGGCTGTGCTTGTAATCTTTCAGGTAACGGCTAAGCGGCCGTTTCTTCAACAGTATTCCTGGCATAAGGGGCAGTCCGATTGTCGCATGAGTCATCGAGTTGAGGGGCGGCGGGCCGCCGTCAGGTATCGTTCGCCAGCCGCGCGCGCAGGCGCTTGATCGCCTGACTGTGCAGTTGGCTGACGCGGGATTCCCCGACGTCCAGCACGGCGCCGATCTCCTTGAGATTCAACTCTTCTTGGTAATACAGCGTCAGCACCATTTTTTCGCGCTCCGGCAACGCCTCGATGGCGTCGATCACTCGCTGGCGCAGGCTGCCTTCCAACAGGTGATGCAGCGGGTTGGCCTCTTCATGCCCTTCCAGCATCGGTTCCGCGTTCTCGCCATGCTCCTCGCGCCATTCGTCGTAGGAGAAAAGCTGGCTGTTATTGGTGTCCAACAGAATTTGACGGTACTCATCCAGCGAGATATTCAGCGTCTGCGCCACTTCCGTCTCGCTCGCCGGGCGGCCGTAACGCTGTTCCAGCAGCCGCATCACCTGCGCGACCTCGCGCGCATGGCGCCGCACGCTGCGCGGCACCCAGTCACGGCTGCGCAGCTCGTCGAGCATCGCGCCGCGAATGCGCTGCACCGCATAGGTGGTAAAGGCGGTTCCCTGTAGGGCGTCATAACGCTCAACGGCGTTCAGTAGCCCGATTCCCCCGGCCTGCAGCAGGTCGTCAAGCTCCACGCTGGCGGGCAGCCTGACCTGCAGGCGCAACGCCTCGTGGCGCACTAACGGCACGTAGCGCAGCCAGAGAGAATTTTTGTCCATCACGCCTTCGGCGGTATACAGATCGCTCACTATGTCTTAAACCTGCGGATAAGAGAGTCAGCGCTATTATGCGTAGGGGGCGGAATGCCAATCGGCTGAACAGTCGCACAAAACGGGCTTTATTTGCGCCATGTAATAACCGTGCGGTGCGCGAGCATAAAAAAACCCCGCCGAGGCGGGGTTTCTTTGCGACAGTTAATCGGGAGAGACGATTAACGCAGCAGGGACAGAACGTTCTGAGTAGACTGGTTAGCCTGTGCCAGAACAGAGGTGCCAGCCTGTTGCAGGATGTTGGCGCGGCTCATGTTGGACACTTCGGTCGCGTAGTCGGCATCCTGAATACGGGACTGAGAAGCGGACAGGTTGTTAACGGTGCTGTTCAGGTTGTTGATAACAGAATCGAAACGGTTCTGTACCGCACCCAGGGAAGAACGCAGGGAGTCAACCTGAGACAGCGCTTTGTCCAGGGTCGCCAGCGGGTCGGCAGTTTTTGGCTCGGTGGACTGCTCAGCGCCCTTGGTCACTTTACCGGAAGCGTCTACGGTCGCCTTGAAATATTTGGCATCGGCACCGGTACCTTCCTGGATCACGTAAGATTTACCGCTGTCGTAAGAGCGCAGGTTAGCCGCATCAGGGCCAGTAGGAGCCACTTCTTTCTCAATGCTGGTTACCGCAGTGCCGCCAGTTGGTTTAGTGGCTTCTTTGGTGCCAACAGATTTCAGATCGCCGGTCGCTTTATCGAAAGTTGCTTTGTAGTAGTCACCATCCGTGTTGATAGCGAATACATCGTCACCCACTTTTTCGTAGCCGGTGATGTCTTTAGTATCAGCCTTAACGGTGCCGGTGTTGATAGCCACGCTGGTGCCGGTTTTCACGGTAGCAGGTGCGGTTGCAGCTACTTTGGATTTATCAATGCCATCAGCCACGCTGAACTTTTCCAGACCCAGCGTTTTAGCGTTGATGTCTTTCAGTTCGATATCGATGGTTTCGCCGTCGTTCGCGCCAACCTGGATGGTCAGTTTCTGATCTGAGCTCAGCACTTTCACGCCGTTGAAATCGGTCTGCTCGGAGATGCGGTTGATTTCAGACAGACGCTGAGAGATCTCGTCCTGGATGGACTGCAGGTCGCTGGCAGAGTTGGAACCGTTCTGAGACTGTACGGTCAGACGACGGATGTTCTGCAGGTTGTCGTTAACTTCGTTCAGTGCGCCTTCAGTGGTCTGCGCCAGGGAGATACCGTCGTTGGCGTTGCGAGAAGCCTGAGTCAGGCCTTTGATGTTTGCAGTGAAACGGTTGGAGATAGCCTGACCCGCAGCATCGTCTTTCGCGCTGTTGATACGCAGACCGGAAGACAGACGCTCAATCGCAGTGCCCAGAGAAGACTGAGATTTGTTCAGGTTGTTCTGCGCCATCAGCGACAGGCTGTTAGTGTTGATTACTTGTGCCATTGTTTGCTTTCCTTACGAGTCAGTTGCGTTCTTCGCAACACAGTTAAAAGGTTCGGGCTTGTTTGCCCACGGCGTCAACCACCGTCCCCTCAGGTATCGGCCCTCCCCTAACAACCTTTAGCAATTTTTTAAAATTTTTTGCGCCGCCGGCAATGGCAGAAATAACGCGGTTTTTCCCTCTTCTATTGCGCCATCGTTTTTTTGTTTTTTTCAGTAAACTTTTTCACCGCTGGGCCGATAACGCGTAAAGCGAATAAAGTCATTATCAAGGAGAAGCACGAATGGCATCGATCAGTTCATTAGGCATCGGCTCAGGACTCGACCTTAACGGTTTGCTGGACAAGCTGACCAAAGCGGAACAACAGCGTCTGACGCCGTACACCACCCAGCAGACCAGCTATAACGCCCAGTTGACCGCTTACGGTACGCTGAAAAGCTCGCTGGAGAAGTTTGACAATCTGAGCAAAGACCTGGCCAAGCCAGAGTTCTTCAACAACACTACCGCCACCAAGCACGATCAGTTTACCGTGACCACCACCGACAAATCGGTGCCGGGCAACTACTCGATCGAGGTGTTGAAGCTCGCGCAGCCGCAAACGCTGACCACTCAGACGCCGATTGCCGACCAGCAGGCCAAACTGGGCACGCCGGGCAGCAGCGATCGTTCCATCTCTATTACGGCAGGCAACCCGCCGAAAGAGACCAAGATCCCGCTCGGCGACGATCAGACCTCACTGGTCGAGATGCGCGACGCCATCAATAAATCGAAATCCGGCGTCACCGCCAGCATCATGCGCGTCGGCGACAATGACTATCAACTGGCATTAAGCTCCACCACGCCAGGCGAAAAAAACACCATTTCGGTGCAGGTCAATAACGACGACAAGCTCGGCGCCATCCTCAACTACGATCCTAAAAATCCGCCTAAAGATGGCAGCACCGCGATGAAGCAAACCGTGCCCGGCCAGGATGCGGAAATCGTCGTCAACGGCACGAAAATCAAGCGCAGCACCAACTCGATCGCCGATGCTCTGCAGGGCGTAACGCTCGATCTGAAAACCACCACCAAGCCCGGCGAACCGCAAAACCTGGTGATCGGCATCGACAAGAGCGGCAGCGCCGACAAGATTAAAGAGTGGGTAGATAACTACAACTCGCTGCTGGACACCTTCAATTCGCTGACCAAATACACGCCGGTTAAAAGCGGTGAAGCGCAGAATGCCAAAAACGGCGCGCTGCTGGGCGACAACACCCTGCGCGGCATCCAGTCCTCGATCAAGAGCGCCCTCAGTTCGGCACAGGACAACCCGGAGTTGAAAGGCCTGGGCAACCTCGGCATCACCACCAACGTCAAAACCGGTAAGCTGGAAATCGACAGCACCAAGCTGAACAAAGCCATCGACGAAAAACCGGATCAGGTTGCCAACTTCTTCGCCGGCAACGGTAAAGACACCGGCATGGCCACCGAAATCCACAACGAGATCCAGAACTACGTCAAATCCGGCGGCATCATCGAGAACTCGACCAAGAGCATCAACACCAACCTCGATCGCCTGAACATTCAGATCACCACGGTCACGGCCAGCATTCAGAACACCATCGACCGCTATAAGCAGCAGTTCGTTCAGTTGGATACCATGATGTCCAAATTGAGCAGCACGGGTAACTATTTACAACAGCAATTCTCGACAAAGTGATCCCTTAACCAGGTAACAGGTAAAAGAAACAACATGTATAACAGAAGCGGCACTCAGGCCTATGCACAGGTCAGTCTGGAAAGCGGCGCCATGAGCGCCAGCCCGCACCAGTTAATCGTGATGTTGTTCGACGGGGCGCTCAGCGCCCTGCTTCGCGCACGCATCCTGATGAACCAGGGCGATATCGCCGGCAAAGGCATGGCGCTGTCCAAAGCCATCAACATCATCGACAACGGCCTGAAAGGCGGCCTGGACCCTCAACAGGGCGGCGAAATCGCCGAAAACCTGGCGGCGTTGTACGACTATATGAAGCGGCGCCTGATGCAGGCCAACCTGAACAACGACGAAGCGGCGATCGCCGAAGTGGTCAAACTGCTGGAAAACATCGCCGATGCCTGGCGCCAGATCGGCCCCAACTACCAACCTTCGCAGGACGCCGTGTAATGGAACGTCAACAGCAGCTGTTAGCCGCTTATCAACAAATTTACAGCCTGAGCAGCCAGATGATCGCGCTGGCGCAAACCGGGCGCTGGGAGGAGCTCGTCGAGCTCGAATTCGCTTACGTAACGGCGGTGGAAAAAACCGCCGCCTTTACCGGGCAAGCCGGCCCTTCCATGGCGTTGCAGGAGATGCTGCGCAATAAGCTGCAACAGATCCTCGACAACGAAACCGAGCTCAAACGTCTGTTACAGCAGCGCATGGATGAGCTGAAAATGCTGATCGAACAGTCCACGCGCCAGAACGTGGTCAACAATACCTACGGCCAGTTTCATGACCGTGCACTGTTGCTGGGGGAGCCACAGGTCCGATAAGATCGACAATACTGACGAAAATGGATTAAATAGCACTATGCGCTATTACTCTCGGGTTACGTTAGGATATTAATCTATGGCATTTGAATTATTCAGTTTATGGGTAATTGGTAAAATGCGCGCTTCGAGCCTGGCTCTCACTTTAATGGATAAACATTATCCCGACACGGACGTTTTCTGTTCAGCAGGAAATTGATTTTTGATAGATAAAACACGCCGCTGTGTTTCACGGCCCATGGAAAAATGTTGCTCCAACGCGGATCAAAGCGTAAAGATATTCTCAGATAATGGCTGCGAAATGAATATCGATGGAACGTACAATTAATCTCTGTCCAGGAATTGGCGCCTCAGCGCACATCATTCAGCATACTGAATTATTATTCCCTTCAGTCTATTTTGAGCAACCACATCTGTATCTGATACAACAGGGCCATAAGCGCGTACGCTGGCAACAACGCGAGGTGGTGGCTCATGCCGGCGAGCTGTTGATAATCGACGGGGGGCAAACGGTGGATATTATTAACGGCCCATCCGAAGAAGGCGTTTTCAGTTGCCAGTTGCTGACCTGCGACCCACTGCTGCTCACCGTTCAGCCTCCGGCCGAGGACGCGCCGGCGCCGATGCCGTTTGATGCCGTCCTGGCGCTGCGCAGCCTGCCCTGCGCCCTGAAGCACAGTTTCGAGACCACCAGCCTGGCGCTGGCGCTCCGGCAGCGCTTTCCCGCCATCATCGTGCGGCACAAGATGCTGGAAATTCTGCTGTGGCTGGCCCAATTCGGCATTCGCTTCATCCACAACGAAGCCAAAGACCTGACGCAGCGCGTGCGCCGCTGCCTAGCGACCGACCCGCACAGCATTTGGACGGCGGCGAAAGTGGCGGAAAGCCTGTCGATGAGCGAAGTGATGTTGCGCCGCAAACTGTCGATGGAAAATACCGCGTTGCGCAACCTGATGATCGACGTGCGCATGAGTAGCGCACTGGCCCTGCTGCAGTCGACCGACTGGCCGATTTCCGCCATCGCGCAACATGTCGGCTATGAAAGCGCGTCACGTTTCGCCGAACGTTTTCGCAAACGCTTCGGTTTCGCCCCGACCGCCATTCGCGGTCACCAAAGGATTATGGAGCCGGCCTTTGAACAGCATTACGGTTCCAGCTAATCAATGGCGGAAAACACTGCAATTTAGCTCAGATAGACGATGGCATCTCAAGGATGTGAGCGTACCGAGCAACTTATCTTGACGTATCCGCCAGCGACCGCTGGCGCCTTTTCCTGGTTGCTCTCTTCCTGCCGCTGGCTAATTATCCCGCACAACCCACTGCTCAGTTCCTCACCAAAGCATTAAGTATTTTCCTATTTTGACCGACACCTAAAACTTGCTTGCTATACTGCTTTTCTATCTGACTGTCTAAAGCGAGAACGTAAAAATGCGGCAAAGGAACAACGTTAAAGCCAAGCTTAAGCAAGCTGGTGAAAAGCTGGTGTTTGCCTGCTGTCTCTTGTTGCTGCTTTATTACGCATTGCAATGGTCGTTGCTCCTCGGTGATTTTTGATTAATTTTATTTACTTATTTTATTGCTAAATTAATTGCACCAGTGGCCTGCTTCCTGCTGTTATAGCAAATCCCGAGGGCCAACCGTCACTATATCAAACGCAAAATCCGCGCGACTTAGTTAGCTCATTTATTATAAGAATGGAATATACTTGCACCCTCATTCTATAACCCCATGAATCTACGACACTTGCAGCTAGACCGTCCCATTTTCTTATTGTATGATAGCGCGCGGAAATGCGCTGGCTTTTATAACTACTTTAATCTGAAGCCAGGCGATGCCATATAGGATAAGTAACTTAGGGAATATAATGTGAATATATTAAGTTTTGTTTGGCTAGCTCTTGCTTTCGCCACTTTTTTCCTACACCACAGAACCATTTTCGCCCTGTTGATTATCGCGTCCATCTTTCAGTCAAGCGCTATTATCAATACAGGGAGTAATAGCCTACCCATATTCTACTTTATCGAGCTAGTTTTAATAACCCGGTTTGCTTTTACTTCGAAAAACAGCACACCTGTCTTTAACTTAAAACACCGAGTATTTCTGCAATCTCTGGTGATAATTATTCTTTTTTGGTTCTTCACCTATGCGTTTACCCATCTATTTGAAGGGATAAGAGTTTATTCACCGGCTTATAGCTTTGAAAATAACTACGCCAAAAAAGGTATCTCGCTTGTGTGGGGCAATAACAACATCAAGCAACTGATTCTAATCACGCTGAACCTGATCACGCTGTATGTCATTTACGTCAAGCGGCGTGAAATCACGCCTGAATACGCTCTGAAAACCATCATTTTTACGACGTTGGTTTTCTCCGCTTACTGCCTGATTTGGCTCCTTGCCAGGCCGCTGGCGAATGCGATTCAGATTTTGATGTATAACAGCATGCATAACGCCAATGCCATTTTTGAATCCAGACTGAGCGGTACCTTCGGTGAACCGTCATTCGCCGGTATCTTTATCGGCGCAACGATCGTGCCTCTTTTGGTTGCCAAAGGGTTGCGACTGAAGTTAGTGGCCCTATTGATGATGCTGCTCTTGGTTAAAAACGGCTCTACATCAGGCTATTTTACCCTGCTTACGTCGCTGTGCGGCACATTCATTTTCAGTCCGCGTTTTAGCCTGATACAGAAAGCTCTATTTTCTCTGTCTTTGGTCATCGCATCAAAGCTCACATTTATCTTTTTCCTAGATAAAATAACGGATTACGCGGACAAAAAAGCGCAAACGATCTCTCACCTCGTGCGTTCCGCCTCCAACTACAATGCCCTTGAAATTATGTATAATACCTTTGGCTTGGGCGTCGGTATCGGTAGCGCAAGAATATCTTCTCTGCCTCTGTCCCTACTTGCTAACTTCGGAATATTGGGGACGATACTGTTAGTCGGTTTTATCGTATCCAAGCTTATTCGTTCGCAATATAACGTCGCCGGCAACGAAGCCAATTCCATGCTTAAATTTATGCTTTTCTCCGCATTTTTGGGCTCCTGCGCCGCCAACCCTGATTACTCTTACGGGTTCATTTGGGTTCTTATTTTCAGTTGCCTGTTGACAGGGAAAACACAACCGTCACTGCCACGATCAACGCAACAGCGCACGCTCTGACATCGGCAAGCGTCCCTTGGACCGTTGCCACCACATACACCCTCAGGCCGACGCGAGCCGCGTCAGCCTGCCCGGCAGCTCCGCCACCAGTTTGTCCACCGCCAGCCGCACTTTGAGCGGTTGGTAAGGCATATAGGGCCACACTGCATTCACCGGAAAACTGAGGCTGGACTCACCGCGCATGATCTCCACCAGCGTCCCGGCCATTAGCCGATCGCGTACCAGCCACTCCGGCAGCCAGGCAATACCGGCGCCGGCGGAAACGGCATCGACGATCCCCTGCATGTCATCCATCATCATCTTGGCCGGTGGCCTGAACGGCCGCAGCTCGCCGTTTTCACCGCGAAGTTGCCAGGGCAACACGGCGCCGGCGTGCAGATACCCCACCGCCTGATGCCGGCTTAACGCCTCCACCGAATTCGGTGCGCCACAGCGCTGCACGTAGTCGGGCGAAGCGCACAGCAGCATGCCGTGTTCGCCCAGGCGTCGGGCAACCAGACTGCCACTGTCCGCCAGTTCGCCGATGCGAACCGCCAGATCGAACCCCTCGTCGATCAGATCGATCCTGCGGTCGCTGAACGAAATTTCCAACGACAGTAACGGATGCTCATTCGCCAGCGCCGTCATCAAGGG
The DNA here is from genome assembly GCF_029962605.1 of Serratia sarumanii. Classification (NCBI taxonomy): domain Bacteria; kingdom Pseudomonadati; phylum Pseudomonadota; class Gammaproteobacteria; order Enterobacterales; family Yersiniaceae; genus Serratia; species Serratia sarumanii. The sequence goes on from NZ_CP124750.1 coordinate 2,994,282, forward strand.
CGCAATGCACAGATGGCCGAACAACACCGGCATCGAGATCCTAAGCCGGCCGCTGACCTGCATCTTGCCGCTGTCCAGCTGGTTTTCCGCCGCCTGAACGTTCGCCAACGCCTGCCGACAGTGCTCATAGTACAGCGCCCCTTCATCCGTCAGGCTCAGGCTGCGGGTGGTGCGCATAAACAACATCACGCCAAGCCGCGCCTCGAGCCGCGACACGATTTTGCTGACCGCGGAGCGCGTCAGATGCAGTTTTTCTGCGGCGGCGGCAAAGCTGCCGCCTTCCGCCACGGCGACAAAGGCCGGCAGCGCGCTGAGATCGCTTTTCATCTTAATGCTTCCAAATTGGAATCAATGAAGTGAAAACCTATCACCACTGGTGAATATCGAGCAATGATAACCTGCAGTCATTCCGGAATGCCCGGTGAAACCGCCAATTACCGTCTGAGGACAACAGCATGAAAAAAATACTGGTGCTCAAATCCAGCATTATGGGAAACGACTCGCAGACCAACAACCTGATTGACCGCTATCTGGCGGAACGTCGGGCCAAAGGATATGAGGAGCAGATCGTCGAACACGATCTGACGGCGTTGGATCTGCCGGTATTGGACGGCGAGCTGTTCAGTGCGCTGCGCGGCGCAGATAACATCAGCCCACGCGCCAAAGCGGCGGTGGCGCTTTCCGATCGGTTGATCGCCGAACTAAAAGGGAGCGATCTGCTGCTGATCGGCGCGCCGATGTACAACCTCAACGTCCCGACCCAGCTGAAAAACTGGTTCGATCTGGTGGCCCGCGCCCGGCTGACGTTCAACTATACCGCCACCTACCCGGTCGGGCTGGTGGAAGGCGTCAATGCAGTGGTGTTCAGTTCACGCGGCGGCGTACACGCCGGCCAGCCGACCGACGCCGTGACGCCCTACCTGCGCTCGGTGCTGGGGCTGATGGGGATCGGCGAGGTGCAATTTATCTATGCCGAAGGACTGGATATGAAACCGCACGGCCTCACTCAGGGGCTGGCGAATGCCCACCAGCGGATCGTGGCCTTGGTGGGCTGAAGCAAACGCACGGCAGCATTGATTTGTTATAACATAACAAATATGATGACCACGTCGACGCCACCTCGATGAGGTGTCGACGCTCCTACATCACATAAAGTTTTATCGCACTTTGAGCCAGCTATTCCGATAGCTGGTTTTTTTTGCCTGCGATAATGAAATGCTACCGGAGCCGCGGGTTCAATCGTGGCGGGCAGCGCGTTTCATTTCTCGCTCGCCGGGCGACTGCGTTTTGACGGACAGCGGCGCAACAAACGCTTTCCATTCCTTGCCTGCTTCCTGATGAGCCGCGTTTTTATGGGCCGATGAATAGTCATCGTTTTGCCCGGCGCATCCAGACAGCGCCATGATGCCCACAGCAAGATACAGCGATTTGCACATCATCCTATCCTGATAATTAACCGTCGCTATAGGGTAACAGCGCCGGCCCCAATGTCACTGCAAAATGACCGGCACGTTCATCACACCGGCATATTCATGATGTCCTGGTAGGCCGCGACCAGCTTGTTGCGCACCTGCACGCCCAGCTGCAGCGAGACCGATGATTTCTGCAGATCGACCATCACATCATTCAGGCTGATGCCCGGCACGCCCAGTTCGAAATCCTGCGCCTGCTTGCGCGCCGTTTGCTGGGTCTCGCTGATCTTGCCGAGCGCCGCAGTCAGTTCGCTGGCGAAGCTGACGCCCTGCGGCGCCGTATTCTGCCCCATCTTGCCGGCCTGAACCGCCATGGTCTGCATCTGCTGCAGCACCCCTTCAATGCCCTGAATCGCCATCTGGTCCTCAATCATCTCGTCACGCCGGGTGACGTTTCACCCTGCACTTCTCCAATGATGCACACCCTAGCACAGCGTTTTCAGACCTAAAGCGGCTAATTAACTGCAAAAAACCCGGCTTATCGGGCAATCGGAATCGTCTGATAAGGCGAATAATGGCCTGCCCAGAAATGGGAGCGCCGCTATTTAGAAGATATGTGTATCAGGGAGTCTGTTTTGTCACACAACGCTAACCATACCGTTCATCAGCCTGGCAGGGAGCTGCTCAGCGGCCCATACGGGATCGTGAGCGCCATTGAAGGACGAGACCTAAAATGAGTGCTTCGATAACCGCCGGCGAAAGCCGCGACAACGGCCTGCAGGCCATCTGGAATCGTCTGCGCGCCAACCCGAAAATTCCGTTGCTGGTCGCCGCCTCCGCCGCGATCGCCATCGTTGTCGCGCTGCTGTTGTGGGTGAAAAGCCCTGACTACCGCGTGCTGTACAGCAATCTGAACGACCGCGACGGTGGCGCCATCGTCACCCAGCTGACGCAGATGAATATCCCTTACCGCTTCGCCGAGAATGGCGCAGCGCTGCTGATCCCGGCGGAAAAGGTGCATGAAACCCGCCTGCGCCTCGCGCAGCAAGGGCTGCCGAAGGGCGGCGCCGTCGGCTTCGAACTGCTGGATCAGGAAAAATTCGGCATCAGCCAATTCAGCGAACAGATCAACTATCAGCGCGCCCTTGAGGGCGAGCTGTCGCGCACTATCGAATCGCTGGGGCCGGTGCAAAACGCCCGCGTTCACCTAGCGCTGCCTAAACCTTCGCTGTTCGTGCGCGAACAGAAATCCCCTTCCGCGTCGGTGACGCTGACCCTGCAACCCGGCCGTGCGCTGGACGACGGCCAGATCAACGCCATCGTTTATATGGTGTCGAGCAGCGTCGCCGGCCTGCCGCCGGGCAACGTGACCGTGGTCGATCAGGCCGGGCGCCTGCTGACGCAGTCCGACGGCACCGGGCGCGATCTCAACGCCTCGCAGCTGAAATACGCCAACGAAGTGGAAAACGGCTTCCAGCGCCGCATCGAAGCGATCCTCGCCCCGGTGGTCGGCAGCGCCAACGTGCGTGCGCAGGTCACGGCACAGATCGACTTCGCCACTCGCGAACAAACCGATGAACAGTACCAGCCGAACCAGCAGCCGGACAAAGCCGCTATCCGCTCTCAGCAAACCAGCCTGAGCGAGCAGATCGGCGGGCCACAGGTGGGCGGCGTGCCGGGCGCGCTGTCCAATCAGCCGAGCGCGCCGGCCACCGCGCCGATTGAGACCGCCAAGCCGGCCACCGCAGCAGGCAACAATGCCAATGCCAACGCGACCGCACAAAACGCCGCGACCACCCGCAGCGCGGCGGCCAACGGCGTGCCACAAAATACCCGTCGCGACGCGACCACCAACTACGAGCTCGACCGCACCATTCGTCACACCCAGCAAAAAGCCGGCACCGTGCAGCGTCTGTCGGTCGCCGTGGTGGTCAACTATCTGGGCACCGATAAAGACGGCAAACCGCAGCCGATGAGCAAAGAGCAGCTGGCGCAGATCGAAGCGCTGGTGCGTGAAGCGATGGGCTACTCCAGCAGCCGTGGCGACACCCTGAACGTGGTCAACACGCCGTTTACCGACACTCAGGTGACCGGTGGCGAACTGCCGTTCTGGCAAAGCCAGTCGTTTATCGATCGCCTGATCGACGCGGGCCGCTATCTGCTGGTGCTGCTGGTGGCCTGGCTGCTGTGGCGCAAACTGGTGCGGCCGCAGCTGCAACAGCGCCAGGCGGCGCAACAGGCCGCCGTCGCCGCCGCCAACGCCCCTGCCGCCAAAGCGGTCGACAGCAGCAAACCGAGCAACGAGGAGCTGGCGCAGCGTCGTAAATCGCAGCAGCGCGTCAGCGCAGAAGTCCAGAGCCAGCGGATCCGCGATCTGGCTGACAAAGACCCACGCGTGGTCGCTCTGGTAATCCGCCAATGGATGAGTAACGAGATATGAGCCTGACCGGAACCGACAAAAGCGCCATCCTGCTGATGACGCTGGGTGAAGATCGCGCGGCGGAGGTGTTCAAACACCTCTCCTCGCGCGAAGTACAGCTGCTGAGCGGCACCATGGCCGGCATGAGCCAGGTTTCACACAAACAGCTCGGCGAAATACTGACCGAGTTCGAAGACGACGCCGAGCAATACGCGGCGCTGAGCGTCAACGCCAGCGACTACCTGCGTTCGGTGCTGGTCAAGGCGCTGGGCGAAGAGCGCGCCGCCAGCCTGCTGGAAGACATTCTCGAATCGCGCGAGACCACCACCGGCATGGAAACGCTCAACTTTATGGAGCCGCAGAGCGCCGCCGATCTGATCCGCGACGAACACCCGCAGATCATCGCCACTATCCTGGTGCACCTCAAACGCGGCCAGGCGGCGGATATCCTGGCCCTGTTCGACGAACGCCTGCGCAACGACGTCATGCTGCGTATCGCCACCTTCGGCGGCGTGCAGCCGGCGGCGCTGGCGGAGCTGACCGAAGTGCTGAACAACCTGCTCGACGGCCAGAACCTCAAACGCAGCAAAATGGGCGGGGTGCGCACCGCCGCCGAGATCATCAACCTGATGAAAACCCAGCAGGAAGAAGCGGTCATCGACGCGATGCGCGAATACGACGGCGAGCTGGCGCAGAAGATCATCGACGAGATGTTCCTGTTCGAAAACCTGGTGGAAGTCGACGATCGCAGTATCCAACGCCTGCTGCAGGAAGTGGAAGGCGAGTCGCTGCTGATCGCCTTGAAAGGCGCCGAGCAGCCGCTGCGCGAGAAGTTCCTCAAGAACATGTCGCAACGCGCCGCCGACATCCTGCGCGACGATCTGGCCAACCGTGGGCCGGTGCGCATGTCGCAGGTGGAGAACGAGCAGAAAGCCATCCTGCTGGTGGTGAGACGCCTGGCGGAAAGCGGCGAAATGATCATCGGCGGCGGCGAGGACACCTATGTCTGATCGCATTAACACCCTGCCCTGGCAGCCCTGGTCGCTCAGCGATCTGGGCGAACAGAAACCGGCGATCGAACTGCCGCAGTTGCCGGATCTCGAACTTGACGATCCGTCGCCGGACGCACAGGCCGAATTGCAACAGCAGTTGGCGACGCTGCGCCTGCAGGCGGAGCAACAGGGCCAGCAGGTGGGCTATGCCGACGGCCAGCAAAAAGGCTATGAGGCCGGTTTTCAATCCGGACTGGAGGAAGGCCGCCAGCAAGGGCTGCTGGAAGCGCAACAGCAGCAACAGCCGCTGACCGCCCACTGGCAGCAGCTGGTCACCGAATTTCAGCACACGCTGGACGCGCTCGACAGCGTGATCGCTTCGCGGCTGATGCAGCTGGCGCTGACCGCCGCCAAGCAGGTGCTGGGCCAGCCGCCGGTGTGCGACGGCACCGCCCTGCTGGCGCAGATCCAACAGCTGATCCAGCAGGAACCGATGTTCAACGGCAAGCCGCAGCTGCGGGTACACCCGGACGACTACTCGCGCGTCGAGCAGCAGCTGGGGGTCACCCTCAGCCTGCACGGCTGGCGCCTGCTGGCGGACGGCGAGCTGCACCCGGGCGGCTGCAAGGTCAGCGCCGAGGAAGGCGATCTCGACGCCAGCCTGGCGACGCGCTGGCATGAATTGTGCCGCCTGGCGGCACCGGGAGAAGTCTGATGACCGCGCGTCTCGGCCGCTGGCTGAGCTCTCTGGATACGCTGGAAAAACGCATCGCGCGCGCGCCGATGGTGCGCCGCTACGGTCGCCTGACCCGCGCCACCGGATTGGTGTTGGAAGCCACCGGCCTGCAGCTGCCGCTCGGCGCGACCTGCCTCATCGAACGGCACGACGCCGGTGAGGTGCAGGAAGTGGAAAGCGAAGTGGTCGGCTTCAACGGCCAGCGGCTGTTCCTGATGCCGCTGGAAGAGGTGGAAGGCATCGTGCCGGGCGCGCGGGTTTACGCCCGCATCGCGCCGGAAGGCCAAAGCGCCGGCAAACAGCTGCCGCTCGGCCCGGCCCTGTTGGGGCGGGTGCTGGACGGCAGCGCCAAACCGCTCGACGGCCTGCCTTCACCGGAAACCGGTTACCGCGCGCCGCTGATCACCGCACCGTTCAACCCCTTGCAGCGCACGCCAATCGAGCAGGTGCTGGACGTGGGGGTGCGCACCATCAACGGCCTGCTGACCGTCGGTCGCGGCCAGCGCATGGGCCTGTTCGCCGGCTCCGGCGTCGGCAAGAGCGTGCTGCTCGGCATGATGGCCCGTTATACCCAGGCGGATGTGATCGTCGTTGGCCTGATCGGCGAGCGTGGCCGCGAGGTCAAAGACTTTATCGAGAACATTCTCGGCGCCGAAGGCCGGGCGCGATCGGTGGTGATCGCCGCGCCGGCGGACGTCTCGCCGCTGCTGCGCATGCAGGGGGCGGCCTACGCCACCCGTATCGCCGAAGATTTCCGCGATCGCGGGCAGCATGTGTTGCTGATCATGGACTCCCTCACCCGCTACGCCATGGCGCAGCGTGAGATCGCTCTGGCCATCGGCGAGCCGCCGGCGACCAAAGGCTACCCGCCTTCGGTCTTCGCCAAGCTGCCTGCGCTGGTGGAACGCGCGGGCAACGGCATCAGCGGCGGCGGTTCCATCACCGCCTTCTACACCGTGTTGACCGAAGGGGACGATCAGCAAGACCCGATCGCCGACTCGGCGCGCGCCATCCTCGATGGTCACGTGGTGCTGTCCCGGCGCCTGGCGGAAGCCGGCCACTACCCGGCGATCGACATCGAAGCGTCAATCAGCCGCGCCATGACGTCGCTGATCGACGAAGAGCATTACCGCCGGGTGCGCACCTTCAAACAGATGCTGGCCAGCTATCAGCGCAACCGCGATCTGATCAGCGTCGGCGCCTACGCGGCGGGCAGCGATCCGTTGCTGGACAAAGCGATGACGCTGTATCCGCAGATGGAAGCCTACCTGCAACAGGGCATCTTTGAACGCAGCGGCTATGATGAAGCCTGTCAACAGCTGCAGCAGTTGATTGTTTAACGTCACCAGAGGCGCACAGCGATGAAATCACAATCCCCCCTGATTACCCTGCGAGATCTGGCGCAGGATGCGGTGGAACAGGCCGCGCAACAGCTGGGCCAGGTACGGCAGGCGCAGCAGGCGGCAGAGCAGCAGCTGTCGATGCTGCTCAACTATCAGGACGAATACCGCCAGAAGCTGAATCATACGCTCTGCGACGGCATGGACAGCTCACGCTGGCAAAACTACCAGCAGTTTATCGGCACGCTGGAACAGGCCATCGACCAACACCGCCAGCAGCTGCTGCAGTGGGGGCAGAAAGTGGATCATGCGGTGAAGCAATGGCAAGACAAACAACAGCGGCTGAACGCTTTCGAGACCCTGCATACCCGCGCTCTGACGGCGGAGCAGCAGCAGGAGAACAAACGGGATCAAAAACTGATGGATGAGTTCGCTCAACGCAGTGCACAAAGGAATATCAACCCATGAATCTGAACGCCCTGCCCGGTCTGGTCTTACCCGGCGACGCCGGCGGCCTGGCCGAACTGACGTCGGCGCTGGATGAGAGCCAGCTGTCGTCCGCTTTCGCCCAGCTGCTCGGCGCCCGTTTCGCACCCGCCGCCGACGGCAAACAGCCGCCGGTCGCGCTGAGCGCGGACGAAGAACGCGCCCCGGCCCTGAGCCGCAACCAGCTCAATCAACTGCTGGCCACCTTCGGCGAGCGCGGCGGCCTGCTGCCGGGCCAGACCGTCTCAGCCGACGCGCTTTCACCTGAAGGCACCGAGGGCGAGGCGCCCGCCGCCGGCGACAAACCGGCGCAGCCGCCGATCGCCGCCGCCAAAGAGCTGGATGCCGCTACGCTGCAGGCGCTGTACGCCATGCTACCGGCCGCGATCGTCGCCCAGACTCAGCCAGCCGAAGGCCAACGCTCGCTGCCGGTGGAAAGCGCTGACGAGGCGACTGCGCTGCAGCCCGGCAACGGCCTGCTGAACATCGCGGCGGCCGGTGATAAAACCGCCACACATTCATCGGCATCCCCTGCTCCGTCGCCGACGGGCGCGAAAACGCCTGCCGCCGACGGCGACAATGCCACGGCGGCGCTCCCGCAACCGACCAACGGCGAACGCGCAAGCACCGCACAACCGCTACAGGCGGGCGATACGCCACAGCCGCCGCTCAATCACGCCGTCGCCCTGGCCGCCGCCAGCCCGACGCAAACCGCCGCCCCGGCCAGCGCACTGGTGACCGCGCCGCCTGCGCCGCAGCTCAACGCGCAGCTGGGCAGCCCGGAGTGGCAGCAGGCGTTGAGCCAACAGGTGCTGATGTTCCACCGCAACGGCCAGCAAAGCGCCGAGCTGCGCCTGCACCCGCAGGAACTGGGCGCCCTGCAGATCACGCTGAAGCTGGACGATCAGCAGGCGCAACTGCACATCGCCTCCGCTCACGGCCAAGTGCGTGCGGCGGTGGAAGCGGCGATGCCGCAGCTGCGGCACGCGCTGGCGGAGAGCGGTATCAACCTGGGGCAAAGCAGCGTGGGCGGCGAGTCCACGCCGCAATGGCAGCAGCAGGCGCAACAGCAGGCTTCCAACGGCCAGGGGCGTGCCAGCTATGCGGAACATCATGGCGGTGACGCTGCGGCCGCCGAGGGCGTCAGCGCACCGGTGGCGCTGCAGCGCATGGCCAGTGCGGTCAACGGCGTCGATATTTTCGCCTGAGCCGCCGCAAACGCCCAAGCTGGCACCCATTTGCGCGTCTATTCAGGCTATTGCACACCGCAATAGACGCGATAATACCTTTACATGTCATGCGTGCGGCTTTGCCGCGCGCTATGCCCGCCGCCTCGCCGGCCGCGGGTGGAACAACAGGAATTAGATTTGGCTATGTCTCAGAACACCCTTCCCGCAGCACCGAAACGCTCCCTTCTGGTCATCCTGCTGGTGTTGATCAGCGTCGTCGCCTGTGGCGCCGCGGGCTACAGCTGGTGGCTGCTGCAACAGCATAAAAACGGCGCCGAACCGGCCGCCGCCAAACAGCAACCGCCGGCCGCGCCGGTGTTCATGCCGCTCGACACCTTTACCGTCAACCTGGTGACGCCGGACAACAACCCGGATCGCGTGCTGTACATCGGCCTCACACTGCGTCTGCCGGACGAAAGTACCCGCCGTCAGCTGAACGATTTTCTGCCGGAAGTGCGCAGCCGTCTGCTGATGCTGCTCTCCCGCCAGGAAGCGAGCCAGCTGGCCAATGAACAAGGGAAGCAACGGTTGGTGGCGCAGATTAAGGACGTGCTCAGCCCGCCGCTGGTTAAGGGACAACCGAAGCAGGTGGTCAGCGATGTGCTGTTCACCGCCTTCATACTGCGGTAATCACTATGGGCGACAGCATTCTTTCACAGGCAGAGATCGACGCCTTGCTCAACGGCGACAGCGCGGGTGATGAACCCGAAGCGATAGTCGGCAAAGAGAGCGAGGTCAAGCCTTACGATCCGACCACCCAGCGCCGCGTGGTGCGCGAGCGTCTGCACGCGCTGGAAATCATCAACGAACGTTTTGCCCGGCAGTTCCGCATGGGGTTGTTCAACCTGCTGCGCCGCAGCCCGGACATTACCGTCGGCCCGATCAAAATCCAGCCGTATCACGAGTTCGCCCGCAACCTGCCGGTGCCGACCAACCTGAACCTGGTGCATCTGAACCCGCTGCGCGGCACCGCCCTGTTCGTGTTCGCGCCGAGCCTGGTGTTCATCGCCGTCGATAACCTGTTCGGCGGCGACGGCCGCTTCCCGACCAAGGTCGAAGGCCGCGAGTTCACCCCGACCGAACAGCGGGTGATCAAGCGCATGCTGCGCCTGGCGCTGGACGCCTACGGCGATGCCTGGAGCGCCATCTACAAGATCGACGTGGAGTACGTGCGCGCCGAAATGCAGGTGAAGTTCACCAACATCACCACTTCGCCGAACGATATCGTGGTCACCACGCCGTTCCAGGTGGAGATCGGCGCGCTGACCGGAGAGTTCAACATCTGCATTCCGTTCGCCATGATTGAGCCACTGCGCGAGCTGTTGACCAACCCGCCGCTGGAAAACTCGCGGCAGGAAGACAGCCATTGGCGCGAAACCCTGGTGAAGCAGGTGCAACACTCCGAACTGGAGCTTATCGCCAACTTCGTCGATATCCCGATGCGGCTGTCGAAAGTCCTGAAGCTGCAGCCGGGCGATGTATTACCGATAGACAAGCCGGAACGCCTGATTGCCCATGTGGACGGCGTACCGGTGCTGACCAGCCAATACGGCACGTTGAACGGGCAATATGCCCTGCGTGTTGAACATTTGATTAACCCTATTTTGAATGCTCTGAGTGAGGAACAGCCCAATGAGTGATCCTAAGCAACCGTCTGGCGAAGGAAAGGAATCCGTAGACGATCTGTGGGCTGATGCGTTTAACGAGCAGCAGTCCTCAGAGAAATCCGGCGCGAGCACCGAAGGGGTGTTCAAGTCGCTGGAAGCTCAGGATGCGCTCGGCAGCCTGCAGGATATCGACCTGATTCTGGATATTCCGGTCAAGCTGACCGTGGAACTGGGGCGCACCAAGATGACCATCAAAGAGCTGCTGCGCCTGTCGCAAGGCTCGGTGGTAGCGCTGGACGGCCTGGCCGGCGAGCCGCTGGACATCCTGATCAACGGTTACCTGATCGCACAAGGTGAAGTGGTGGTGGTGGCCGACAAGTTCGGCGTGCGCATCACCGACATCATCACCCCGTCCGAACGCATGCGTCGACTGAGCCGCTGATGACCGTCGCGGCGCCCGTTACCGTCCAAAGCAGCCAACCACCCGCCGCGCCGGCCTTGCCGGCCGGTTCGGTGTTGATGCAGGTCAGCAGCGCGCTCGGCGGCATTCTGCTGCTGATCCTGCTGGCCGGTTGGCTGTTCCGCCGGCTGGGCTTCGCCCCGCAGGCGCGCAACAACAAGCTGCTCAACCTGCGCGCCAGTTGCCAGGTCGGGCAGCGCGAGCGCGTGGTGGTGGTGGAAGTCGACGATACTTTGCTGGTATTGGGCGTCACCGCCCAGCAGATCACCCCGCTGCACACCCTGCCCGCCCCGCCGAAAGACGAAGGCGCGGCCGACGCGGCGACGCCGGCGGACTTCCGCCAACTGATGCAAAAAGTTCTGAAACGCCCGGAAAAATCGGCATGACCTCGACTCTTCATACCCTCGTCCGCCGTCCGGCGGTTTGGCTCCCTGCCGCCCTGCTGTTCATCAGCCCGGCGGCTTTGGCGCAACTGCCGGGGCTGATCAGCCAGCCGCTGGCCAACGGCGGCCAAAGCTGGTCGCTGCCGGTGCAGACGCTGGTGCTGTTGACCTCGCTGACCTTCCTGCCCGCCATGCTGCTGATGATGACCAGCTTCACCCGCATCATCATCGTGCTCGGGCTGCTGCGCAACGCGCTGGGCACCCCGTCGGCGCCGCCGAACCAGGTGATGTTGGGGCTGGCATTGTTCCTCACCTTCTTCATCATGTCGCCGGTGTTCGACAAGGTCTATCAGGATGCCTACCTGCCGTTCAGCCAGGACAAGATCGGGTTGGAGGTCGCGCTGGATAAAGGCGCGCAGCCGCTGCGCGAATTCATGCTGCGCCAAACGCGCGAAACCGATCTGGCGCTGTACGCCAAGCTGGCCAATCAGCCACCGCTGGCCGGCCCGGAGGCGGTGCCGATGCGCATCCTGCTGCCCGCCTACGTCACCAGCGAACTGAAAACCGCCTTCCAGATCGGCTTTACGGTGTTCATTCCGTTTCTGATTATCGACCTGGTGGTCGCCAGCGTGCTGATGGCGCTGGGGATGATGATGGTGCCGCCGGCCACCATCTCGCTACCGTTCAAGCTGATGCTGTTCGTGCTGGTCGATGGCTGGCAGCTGCTGCTCGGCTCGCTGGCGCAGAGTTTCTATTCGTAACCCCCGACCGGAGAACGCGAGATGACACCTGAATCGGTTATGGCGCTCGGCACCGAAGCGATGAAAGTGGCGCTGGCGCTGGCCGCCCCGCTGCTGCTGGCGGCGCTGATCAGCGGCCTGGTGGTCAGCCTGCTGCAGGCCGCCACCCAGATCAACGAAATGACGCTGTCGTTCATCCCCAAAATTCTGGCGGTGGTGGCCACCATCATCATCGCCGGCCCCTGGATGTTGAACCTGCTGCTGGACTACATGCGCACCCTGTTCAGCAACCTGCCCACCCTGATCGGCTAACCGTGCTCACCTTCGACAGCGCCCAGCTCACCGTCTGGCTCAGCCACTATTTTTGGCCGCTGCTGCGCATTCTGGCGCTGATAAGCACCGCGCCGGTATTCAGCGAAAAGCAAATCAGCAAAAAGGTCAAAATCGGCCTTGGCGGGCTGATCGTCATCCTGATCGCGCCGACGCTGCCCGCCAGCAATATCCCGATCTTCTCCGCCGCCGGCCTGTGGCTGGCGATTCAACAGATTCTGATCGGCGTGGCGCTGGGATTGACCATGCAGTTCGCCTTCGCGGCGGTGCGCCTGGCGGGCGAAGTGATCGGCATGCAGATGGGCCTGTCGTTCGCCACCTTCTTCGATCCCAGCGGTGGCCCGAACATGCCGGTGCTGGCGCGCCTGCTCAACCTGCTGGCGATGCTGCTGTTCCTCAGCTTCGACGGCCATCTGTGGCTGATTTCGCTGCTGGCGGACAGCTTCCACACCCTGCCTGTCCAAACGCAGCCGCTGAACGGCAACGGCTTCCTGGTGCTGACCCAGGTCGGCTCGCTGATCTTCATCAACGGCATGATGCTGGCGCTGCCGCTGATCTGCCTGCTGTTGACGCTCAACATGGCGCTCGGCTTGCTCAACCGCATGACGCCGCAGCTGTCGGTCTTCGTGATCGGTTTCCCGGTCACCATGACCTTCGGCATCATGACACTGGGCATGATGATGCCGATGCTGGCGCCGTTCTGCGAACATCTGTTCGGTGAAATCTTCGATCGGCTGGCGGCGGTGATCGGCGGCATGACTTTCTGAGCCCCTAAGCCGCCCCTTCTTTCCCTCCCGCTTCCCTCTGAGACAAAATGGCAATAAAAACGCTTTCCTGGAACAAAAGCCTGAGAAACGTCTTTTATCCGGATTAAGGTTCAAATGTCTCCGGTGGCTTGAATAAATAAAACCCCGACCTAGAATAGACCCGGTAACAAAAAAATATCGCCTTGCACCTCCTTATTTTTCGCAGCGATAAAGTACGTTTATCTCGAGTAAAAAATAAGAATAACGCAGTCACGCATTGTTAAATGCGCGACAGATAACTTACACCCAGAATAAATGCGTCCGGCAGCCTGCCGGCTGCAGGGCGCAGCATCGACCTTTGCTAACCACAGGAGCGAGATCATGATTAAAGCGAAAAGCAACCGCAAAGCACGCCGGTTATTCGGTTTGACCCACTGGAAAAGCAACAAGTTTAGAGTTTCTTTTACCGAGACGGCCGACGGCGGAAAATGGAAAGTAGAGAAGAAAAAGAAATAGCACCGCTATTTATCGTCAGGGAAATAATATCCATCGCGATTTTTCCACCACTGATTTCAATCATGCCGTTGCGCATTAAACAGGGGTGACAATCGTATTATTTCTTCCCTGATGAAAAAAAGGCGCGTCACTCAGTCAGTAGTGGGAGAACGAGTGACGCGCCAAACGAGTGCGCCCGGTTTCAAGAAGCCTTCCCCCCCGCGGGGCGGAGAGGACGTTTTCTAAGCGCACTAAAGGGAAACCCGTCGCGGTCAGGCAACAGGGTCTTGCTCTTAACGATTCATCTGGAACAGCGACATGCCCTGCATATCGCTGAAGGTTTTATACGACGCCTGCAGCGCCGCCTGCTGCATAAAGTAAGACGAAATAGACTCGGCCAGGTCGGCATCCGTCAACGCGCTCATCTGGACCTGGTTGGTCATGTCGCGCTCTTTGCCGATGCTGTCCAACTGATCCATCTCCTGCAGCTGGCTGCCCAGCTCGGCGCGCACGCTCAGCACGTTGTTGTATGAGTTGTCCAGGCCGCGGTTGGCTTTCGCCAGCGCATCGTTCACCTGCTGCTTGGTGGCCTCATCGGCGCCCTGCAGCGGGGTTTTCAGCGCGTTCAGCGCGATATCGATACTCTCGAATACGTTGCTGACCGGCGCGCTACCGTCCGGCTCAGGCTTCGGGTTGCTGGTCAACGACATGAACACCGCGTTGCCGGTATGGCCGATGGTCATGGTGCGGTTGGCGTCCACTTTCTGCTGAACCGTCTTGTCACCGCCCTGATAGCTGACGGTGCCACCGTTGTCGACGAACGGCGCCTTGTCGTTCACGTATCCGCCGAACATATAGCGGCCGTTGCCGTCGGTGCTGTTGGCCTGGTTCAGCAGCTGATCTTTCAGCCCCTGCAGCTGGGTGGCCAACGACTGGCGGTCGTTATCGCTTTCCGTGCCGCCGGCGCTGACGATCAGCGCCTTCATGTCCGCGATGGTGGACGTCGCGCCGGCCAAGACCGTTTCTTCCATCGACACGCTTTGGCGAGCGAAAGTCCGCGCCAGCGTGTATTGGCTGTTTTCCGCCTGCGACTGCGACAACATCACCGCGCGCGACGCCGCCAGCGGATCGTCGGACGGGTTGATCACCCGCTTGCCCGAGGAAAGCTGCTCGGCGGCCTTCATGAACAGCGACTGGTTGCCCGTGATGCCGTTCATGTTCTGTTGGTACATCATGCTGGTGCTCATGCGCATGCTGTGGGTTCCTTACTCTGAGCGACCGGCGCCGTTATCAGCGCCGGTTAACAATGAAATCAACGAATATTCAGCAGCGCGTCGAACAGCGAGCTGGCGGTCTGGATCACCTGCGCGTTGGCCATGTAGTACTGCTGGAAACGCAGCAGCTCGCCGTACTCTTCGTCAAGGTTAACGCCGGACATCGACTGCTGTTGCGCGCCCAGCTGCGTCACGATCTTGGCCTGCGAAGTGGCGATGGCCTTGGCGGCAGCGGTCTGGTTACCGACGCCGCTGACGATGCCGGCGTAAGCGCCGCTCAAGGTCGCCTTGCCGTCCACCAGGTTTTTGGTCTGCAGATCCAGCAGCTTCTTGGCGTTTTCGTTATCGCCTCGGCCGCTGTCGTCTTTACCGGCGGCGGCGATCTTGGACGAATCGGTGATGGCCACTTTCAGGTTGCCCGCCACGTCGCTGACCGGCTTCACGGTGAAGCTGTCTTTAGCCTGCGCATTGCCGTCGATGCTCACTTCCAGCCCATCGAAGTTCAGCGTCGGTTTGCCATCGGCGCTGGTGCCCGGCGTGGCGTTGACTTTCACGTTGTCCGGCAGGCGGCTGACCTGCCAGTTGCTGCCGTCGAACTCGACGCGATAATCGTTGGCCTTCACCTTGCCGGTGTCGGTGTAAGCGACCGACAGCGACGCGTCGCCGGTGTTGCGGGTGTTATCCACCACCCGGCCGCCGCTGAAGCTGAAGAAGTCGCCGCCTGCGTCGCCGTTCAGGTCGAAACCGGCGCGATGCTGCTGGTTAAAGCTGTCCGCCATCGCCAACGCCAACTGGCCCAGCTGATTGCGCACGCCGTCCAGCGTCTCGCTGCGGAATTTCAGCACGCCACTCAGGCTGCCGCTGGTGATCTGGCCTTCCGGCACTTCGCTGGCGCCATTGCCGCGGTTATAACCGATGGTCAGGCGGGAAGGATCGCTGCTGGAAGGCATCGCCTCCACCTGATAAGTGTTGCTGCCCTGCACCAGGGTCAAACCGTTGGCGAAGGAGACGGTATAAGCGTCGCCATCCTGCTGCGTGACCTGCACGCCCACCAGCTGATTCAACTCGGTAACCAGCTGATCGCGCTGATCCAGCAACGCATTCGGCTCGCCGCCGGCGCTGCCGCGCAAACGGGTGATCTCGTCGTTCAGCTTGGCGATCTGTTGGCCGTAGCTGTTGATCTGCTGCGCCGTATCGCTGATCTGCTGATTGACGCCGTTGTCCATGTCGCGCAGGAATTTGTCGGTGTTGTTGAACTGGTTCACCAGGCCGTTGGCCTTGCCCAACACCGTCTGGCGCGCGGCGTCGTCACCGGCGTTGCTCACCAGGTTCTGCAGGTTGGTGAAGAAATCCTGCATGTTGGTCGACAGCGGGTTGGTTTTGCTCGCCAGCAGGTTGTCTATCTGCGAAATCTTCTCGTAATAGGCGTTTTGCGCCCCGAAGGCGCTTTGCGCACCGCGCAGCTGGTTGGTGATGAACTGGTTGTACTCGCGGTTGACGCTGGTGACGGTCACGCCGTTGCCGATAAAGCCGCTCATGGTGGCCATGCCGCCGTTCTGCGCCAGGATCGCGGTCTGGCGGTTATAGCCCGCCACGTTGTAGTTGGAGATGTTGTTGCTGACGGTACTGAGCGCCACCTGAGCCGCATTCAGCCCGCTCATCGCGGTATTGATTAAGCTATTGGACATCGGGATTCCTTATGCTGCGGCGCCGGTGGCCCACAGGATTCTAATTGAGCTGCTGAGCCTGTTCGCTCAGCCTGTCTCGGTTATCGGCAAAAATGAGAAGAACTTGAGGAAAAAAAGCGGCAATGCGGTCAGCATCCAGCCAGCCTTCATTACCGCCTACCCCCTCAATAATTGGCGTCGCAGCAAGGCGACAAGCAAGGGCGTCCCCGGGAGCCTGGTTAAGCCAAGTGACCGGGGCGAACTTGTGCAGTCAACGCCGCTGCGGCGTCAAGCCTGACGGGGATTTAGAACAAATCTTTCAAATCGTGGGTATACGCTTTGACCGCCTGTTCCCCTGCGTTCTTCATCTGCTGAATCACGCTGACCAGTTTGCTGGCGTACTGCGGGTCGGTGGCGTAGCCGGCGCGTTGCAGCGCATGCGCCGCCTGCTCCGGGCTGCGCGCGGCGGCCACGTCGGCGTAGCGCGGGTTGTTGGTCAGCAGTTTGACGTAATCAGCGATCGCTTCGACATACGAACCGTAAACGCGGAACTTCGCCTTCACCTTCTTCGCCGCGCCCTGTTCGAACTCGGTGGTGGTGATCTCCGTCACCGGCCCGTTCCAGCTGCCGCCGGCCTTGATGCCGAACAGGTTGTAGCTCGGCGTGCCGTCTGAGGTCGTGATCTCGCGCTGCCCCCAGCCGGACTCCAGCGCCGCCTGCGCGACGATCAGCTGATGCGGAATGCCGCTCTGCTGGCTGGCCACCTTCGCCGGTATCGACAGGCGAGCGACGAAGTTGCCGTTGTTGAGCGACAGCGGCGCGGCGGCCGGCGGAGCTTTCGGCATCGCGCGGCGCACCATCTGCTCCAGCGCCTGGTTCGGCAGCGTTTGCAGCACCTCGTTATCCAGCGCCATCGGCGACAGGCCCGCCGTTTCGCTCGGCACCGTGTTGGCGTTGCTCATCTGCTTGACCATCATGTCCGCCAGCCCCAGCCCTTTTTGCGACATCTGCTGGGCGATTTGCTGGTCGTACATCGAGGTGTAGAGCCGCGTTTGATCGCTGCTCAATACCCCGTCCTGCGGCAAGGCGGAACGCATGCTTTTCAGCATCATCTGCACGAACATGCCTTCCACCTGCTGGGCCACCTGCTTGAGGTTGCCCTGCGGGTCGGCCGCCGCGTCGCGCTTGAGGCCGTTCAGCGCCTGGGCGTCATAGGCCGCGCCCGACATCGCCATCAGATCGCCGGCCATCAGATGATTTCCAGCTTGGCGCGCAGGCAGCCGGCGCTCTGCATCGCCTGCAGGATCGACATCAGGTCGATCGGCGTGGCACCCAGCGCGTTCAGCGCGCGGATCACGTTGTTCAGGTTGGCGCTGGCGTTCACTTTCTGCAGCGATCCGCCCTGCTGTTGCACCGAGATCTGGGTGTTTGGCGTCACCACCGTCTGGCCGCCGCCGAACGGCGTCGTCGGCTGGCTGACGGTGTTCTGCCGATCGACCACCACCGACAGATTACCCTGGGCGACGGCGCAAGAGTCGAGGATCACATCGCGGTTCATCACCACCGAACCGGTGCGCGAGTTGATGATCACTTTGGCGTCCATCGCGCCGACGTTGACGGTAATGTTTTGAATCTCCGCCAGGAAGCGCACCTGAGAGCTGTTGCCCTGCGGCACCAGCACCTGGATCGTGCGGGCGTCGAGCGGCGTCGCGGTGCCGCCGCCGCGTTGGCGGTTGATGGCGTCGCTGATCTGCTGCGCCAGCGTGAAATCTTCGTCGTTCAGCTGCAGGTTGAGAACGCCGCCGCTGCCGAAGGTGGTCGGCAGCTCACGCTCGATGGTGGCGCCGTTGCTGATGCGCCCGCCCGCCAGCTGGTTGACCTGCACGCTGCTGCCGCCGGCCGCCGCGCCCGCGCCGCCGACCAGCACGTTGCCCTGCGCCAGCGCATAAACCTGGTTATCCACGCCTTTGAGCGGCGTCATCAGCAGGGTGCCGCCACGCAGGCTCTTGGCGTTGCCCATCGAAGAAACCACCACGTCGATATTCTGCCCGGCGCGCGAGAACGGCGGCAGTTTGGCGGTCACCATCACCGCCGCCACGTTTTTCAGCTGCATGTTGGTGCCCGGCGGCACGGTGATGCCCAGCTGCGACAGCATGTTGCTCAGGCTTTGGGTGGTGAACGGCGTCTGCATGGTCTGGTCGCCGGAGCCGTCCAGCCCCACCACCAGGCCGTAGCCGATCAGGGCGTTGTCTCGCACGCCCTGCACCGTCACCAGATCGCGGATGCGCTCCGCCGCCGCCGGCAAGCACACCAGCCCGACGCACAGCGCGATAAACCATTTTTTCAGCATCAGTCAATCCTTAGAACGGTGAAACATTTAAGAAGAAGCGCTGCAGCCAGCCCATGGTCTGCGCTTCGTTGATATAGCCATTGCCGACGTATTCGATACGCGCGTCCGCCACCTGCGTCGAGGTCACCGAGTTGTTGCCGCTGATGGTGCGCGGGTTGACGACGCCGGAGAAGCGGATGAATTCCGTGCCCTGGTTGATGGCGATCTGCTTTTCCCCCACCACGTGCAGATTGCCGTTGGCCAGCACCTGGTTGACCGTCACCGTAATGGTGCCGTTGAAGGTGTTGTTGGCGTTGGCGCCGCCCTTGCCGCCGAAGGTGCTGTCGCCGGAAATGTCCATATCGGCGCGCGCATTGCCCAGCAGGCCGTCAAGGTAACGCGGCGAGGTGGCGACGCCGAACTTGCTGGCGCCGTTGCGGCTGGCGTTGGCGGAGGAGCTTTTGCTGGCGCTGACGTTTTCCTGCAGCACGATGGTCAGGGTATCGCCGACGTTGCGCGGACGGCGGTCTTCGAACAGCGGCTGGTAGCCGTAGTTCATCGGCTGCACCGTCTGGAAGATCGAGCCGTTCGGCATCGGCGCACTGGCCGGCGCCGGTTGCGCCGTGGTCGCGCCGTCCACCAGCGGTTTGTGCGGGATATAGGCGCAGCCGCTCAGCGTCAGCATCACCATGCTCGCCAGCCAGCGTTGTCCCTGCCGCGGCAGGATTGCCA
This sequence comes from Serratia sarumanii, assembly GCF_029962605.1. Lineage (NCBI taxonomy): Bacteria > Pseudomonadati > Pseudomonadota > Gammaproteobacteria > Enterobacterales > Yersiniaceae > Serratia > Serratia sarumanii. Next base: position 3,013,659 of record NZ_CP124750.1, read on the forward strand.
TCGAATATGTGGTTACCACGGGTATCGCCTTTGTTTCACGAAAGAGAATGACGGGCGCGGCAAGCCGGGCCCGTCAATGACAGATTACAGTTGCGTCAGCTTTTGCAGCATCTGATCGGAGGTCGATACCGCTTTGCTGTTGATCTCGTACGCGCGCTGAGTCTGGATCATGTTGACCAGCTCTTCCGCCACGTTGACGTTGGAGGTTTCCACGTAACCCTGATACAGCAAACCGGCGCCGTTCAGCCCCGGGGTGCTCTCGTTCGGCGCACCCGAGCTTTCGGTTTCCTGGTACAGATTCTCGCCCACGCTCTCCAGACCGCTGTCGTTGACGAACGTGGTCAGCGTCAGTTGGCCCACCTGCTGGGCGGCGGTTTGCCCCTGCTGGGTGACGCTGACGATGCCGTCGCGGCCGACGGTGATGGACAGCGCGTTAGCCGGAATGGTGATCGCCGGCTGCACCTGGAAACCGCTGGAGGTCACCAGTTGGCCGTTCTGATCGATCTGGAACGACCCGTCGCGGGTATAGGCCTGGGTGCCGTCCGGCAGCATCACCTGGAAGAAACCCTGCCCCTTGATGGCGACGTCTTTGCTGTTGTTGGTCTGCGACAGATTGCCCTGGCTGTGCAGACGCTCGGTCGCCACCGGACGCACGCCGGTGCCGATCTGCAGGCCGGAAGGCAGCGTGGTCTGCTCGGAGGACTGCGCCCCCGGCTGACGCATGGTCTGGTACAGCAGATCTTCAAATACCGCACGCTGGCGTTTGAAGCCGTTGGTGCTGACGTTCGCCAGGTTGTTGGCGATCACGTCCATGTTGGTCTGCTGCGCGTCCAGACCGGTTTTGGCAATCCATAAGGATGGAATCATCGGTTATTTCCTTGCTGCTTAACTCAATGAGAGCAGTGAGTTGGCACGCTGTTCGTTTTCATCCACGCTGTGGATGACCTTCATTTGCATTTCAAAACGGCGGGCGTTGGCGATCATGTCGACCATGGTCTCCATCGGCTTGACGTTGCTGCCCTCCAGCACGCCCGGCATCACCCGCACCTGCGGATCGTTTTGCAACTGATTGCCGCGCTGCTGTTGGGTTTCCGGCGTCAGGCGGAACAGCCCGTCGTCACCGCGCATCACTTCGCGCGCATCGGCCTTCACCAGCTTCAGGCGGCCGATCTGCGCGATGGTGTTCGGCGGATCGCCGGCGTTCAGCGCCGAAATGGTGCCGTCGGCCGCGATGGTGATCTCCGCCGACGGCGGCACCTCGATCGGGCCGCCGTCGCCCATCACCGGCAGCCCCTGCACCGTCAACTGCCCGGTGGAGGAGATCTGAATGTTGCCGTTGCGGGTATAGGCTTCACCGCCGCCCGGCAGGCTCACCGCCAGGAAACCGTCCTGCTGCAGCGCCACGTCCAGCGGGCGCGCGGTGTAGTTAAGCGCCCCCTGGCTCATGTCGGCGCCCGGCGTCGACGCGGTCACCAAGGTGCGCGTCGCCAGGCTCGGCCCGTCGACCGGCACCGCGCGCAATGCGGCGAGCTGGGCGCGAAAGCCCGGCGTCGACGCGTTGGCCAGGTTGTTGGCGGTAATGGACTGCTGCTCCAGCGTTTGGCGCGCCGCGCCCATCGCGGTATAAATCGCGTGATCCATGACTCGGCCCTATTAGCGCAGGCTAACCAGCGTCTGCAGGATGGAGTCCTGCGTCTTGATGGTCTGGGCGTTGGACTGGTAGTTACGCTGCGCGACGATCATGTTCACCAGCTCCTGGCTCAGATCGACGTTGGAAGATTCCAGCGCGCCGCTGGTCAGCTTACCGAAGCCGCCACCGCCCGACAGACCGACGCGCGGCTGACCGGACGCGCCGGTTTCCTGCCAAACGTTATCGCCCTGCGACGCCAGCCCTTCCGGGTTGGAGAAGTTGGCCATGACGATCTGGCCCAGCACCTGGGTCTGCTGGTTGGAGTAGATGCCCACGACGGTGCCGTCGTTGTTGATTTGGAAGTTGGTGTATTCACCGGCGGCATAGCCGTCCTGCGCCACTTTGCTCACCGAGTCGCTGCCCACGTTCTGCTGCATGCTGCCGGCGAAGCTCAGGGTGAAGTTTTGCGCCGGTGCGCCGTCTTTGGCAGTCATCGGGATCACCATGCTGAACTCGCCCGGCGCGCCGTTGGTGCTGGTGGTTTTCACCAGGTTGCCGCTGGTGCTGAACTCCATGGTGCCGGCGTTCACTGGCGCGGCGCTGCCATCCTGGGTATAGACCTGCCACTTGTTGTCGTCGGTCTTGACGAAGTAGGCGTTGATGTTGTGCGCGTTGCCCAGCGAGTCGTAAGCGGTGATGGTGTTAACGTAGTTGTAGCTGTCCTGTTTGGTCGGATCGAAGGTCTTGTTCTCCGGCACCTTATGGGTGGACTTCAGGTTGGTCACCATCTCGCCGGAAGTGGACGCCTTGGCATTCATCATGCCTTCAGGAATGCTCAGCGGCACCGGGTTGGCGCCCTGCTGGATGGTCGGCGGGGAACCGGCCGCCGGATAACCGGTCAGCTGCAGGCCCTGCATGTTGGTCAGGTTACGGTTCTCGTCCAGCTTGAACTGGCCGTTGCGGGTATAGAAGATGCCGCCGTCTTTATCCTGCATGCGGAAGAAGCCGTTGCCGTTGATGGCGATATCCAGCGCACGGCTGGTGCCGGTGGTGGTGCCGCCCTTGAAGTTCTGGGTGATGCCGGACACCTTGACGCCCAGCCCAACCTGCGAACCGGCGAACATGTCGGCGAAGGAGACGCTGCCGGATTTGAAGCCCGCGGTCGCGGAGTTGGCGATGTTGTTACCGATCACGTCCAGATTGGTTGCTGCCGCGTTCAAGCCGCTGACTGCCTGAGAAAAGGCCATGTTATTCTCCGAATAGTGGTCAGGCTATCGTCCGATTGAGCCTGATGCTTAGGGTTATAAGATCTGTCGCACGTCTTCCAGGGTGGCGTTGCCCGCCAGGCCGAGATCCAATTTGGCGCCGTTGCCGTCGCGGATCACGCCGTTGACCAGCCCGAAGTGCAGGCTGCGCGCCACCAGCTGCTCGCCGTTGCCTTTGGCGTTAACCGCCACTTTGTAGGCGCCGTCAGGCGCGGTGGTGCCGTCATCCAGCGAACCGTCCCAGGTGAAGGCGTGTACGCCGGCGGTCAGGCCGCCGATTTCGATGGTGCGCACCACCTGCCCGCTGGCGTTGGTGATGGTGGCGGTCACCTGATCGGCGGCGCGCTCCAGTTCCACGCCGAACGGCGTGGTGCTGACCTTGCCGTCCTTGCTGCCGACCAGAATGTTGTTGCCCGGCACCATTACGCCGTGACCGATCAGCGCAGTCGCCTGCAGCGACTGATTGCTGTTGATCTGGCCGGAGATCGACCCCAGCGTGGTGTTGAGCTTTTCGATGCCCTGAACGGTGTTGATCTGCGCCAGCTGCGAAGTCAGTTCGTTGTTCTGCATCGGATTGGTCGGATCCTGGTTTTTCAACTGCGCCACCAGCAGCGTCAGGAAGCTGTTGTGCAGATCCTGGCTGTTGGTATTTTTGCTGTTGTTACCGATGACGGTGTTGTCCAACGACTCGTTGGTGGTTGCGGCGATAGCCATGGGAACCTCCGGTTACTGACCCAGCGTCAGGGTTTTCATCATCATCGACTTGGTGGTGTTGAGCACCTCGACGTTGGCCTGGTAGCTGCGGGAAGCGGAGATGGTGTTGACCATTTCCCCCACCACGTCGACGTTCGGCATGCGCACGTAGCCCTTGGCGTCCGCCAGCGGGTTGCCCGGCTGATACACCAGACGTTCGGGCGCCGGATCGTCCACCACCTGGGCGACGCGCACGCCGCCGGTCGGCTGCCCGGGCGCCGCCGCGACCTGGAACACCACCTGCTTGGCGCGGTAAGGCTCGCCGTCCGGGCCAGTCACGCTGTCGGCGTTGGCCATGTTGCTGGCGCTGACGTTCATGCGCTGGGATTGCGCCGATAGCGCCGAGCCGGAGATATCAAAAATGTTCAGTAAAGACATGCGCCTTATCCTTGTTGCAGCACGGACATCATCCCTTTGATCTGCCCGTTGAGCAGCGTCAGGTCGGTCTGATATTTCAGGCTGTTATCGGCAAAGTTGGTGCGTTCGCGATCCATGTCCACCGTGTTGCCGTCCATCGATGGCTGGTCCGGCACCCGGTACAACAGATCGAGCTGCGGCGGCTGCAGGGTCTGCGCCGGGATGTGGCGCGCCGCCGTCAGGTTCAGCGACATGCCGTTGCCGTTGACTCGCCCTTGTTCCAGCACTTTGTTCAATTGGCTGGCGAAATCGATATCCCGCGCCTGATAACCCGGCGTATCTGCGTTGGCGATATTGGCGGCCAGAATTTCCTGCCGCTGGGCGCGCAAGTTCAGCGCCTCTTGGCCAAAGCGCAGAGCCGCGTCCAGTTTGTCGAGCATGCTCCCTCCGCGAGGTTAGAATTTGGAGTCGACAGCATAAACGCCCCCTGCGCCACCCTATCGCGGGAATAAACGCAAAATGGGGCGCTATTTATCTGCTTAGCCTGCGCGCGCTGCGGGTACACTTACGCGTATCCCGATGAGGCTTGAGAAGATGACGATGAAAGGTAAAATGCTGCTGCTTATCGGCCTGCTGTGCAGTCTGAACGCGCGCGCCGACGATCTGGCGACGCAAATCGAAAGCTTCATCCAAGGCAAGTTCAGCGGCGAACCGGTGCAGGTGAAAGTGCGGGTGCGCACGCCGCCGGCCCAGTGGCCCGCCTGCGAACTGCCGCAGCTGTCGCTGCCGCCCAACGCGCGGATCGGCGGCAACGTCAGCATTTCGGCGCGCTGTGGCCAGGAGCGGCGTTTTATCCAGACGCAGGTGCAGGTGTTCGGCCGCTATCTGGTTTCGGCGCGCGGCATCAGCGCCGGCAGCCGGTTGACCGCGGCGGATCTGACGTTGAAAGAAGGCCGGCTCGATACCCTGCCGCCGCGCGCGCTGACCGAAGCGGGCAAAGCGTTGGGCGCCGTCAGCCTGCGCAACATCAGCCCCGGCCAACCGCTGACCCTCGCCATGCTGCGCCGGGCCTGGATTATCAAGGCCGGGCAATCGGTACAGGTCAACGCGCAGGGCGAAGGATTCAACATCAGCGGTGCGGGCAAGGCGATGAACAACGCCGCCGCCGAAGACAGCGTGCGGGTGCGCATGGCGTCCGGGCAGATCGTCAGCGGCGTGGTCGGAGACGACGGCGCGATCCGCATTACGTTATAAAAAAGTAAAGGTTCCGCAAACCTTGCCGATAAGACAAATCAAGCAGCATTTTATCGGCCAGCAGGGCCGCAACACTTTCATTGCAGCGTCGTCGCCCGAGAGCGGTCACGGCGTAAACGGAGATGGACCATGAGTATCGATCGCACCCAGCGGTTACAGCCGGTTTCCACTGTGCAACCGCGTGAAACCCCGGCCGACAACCCGCTCCAACCGCGTAAGACCGCCGTGGCCGAAACGGCCGTCAGCGGCACGCAGGTCAAGCTGAGCGAGGCGCAGGCGCGCCTGATGCAGCCGGGCACCCAGGATATCGATATGGGCCGGGTCGAGGCCATCAAGCAGGCGATCCGCAGCGGCGAACTGAAGATGGACGCCGGCAAAATCGCCGACGCGCTGCTGCAAGACGCGCAGAGCGACATTCAATGGATCGCCGGGCGCGACTGACGGCGCGGCGGCGAGTAGCGGTAAAGGATAAGTCATCACTATGGAAAACCTGGCACAACTGCTGGATAAACTGTTGGAAACGCTGCAGGCGCTCAATGGCGTGCTGGAGGAAGAGCACGACTTGCTGTGTTCCGGCCAGTTGCCCGGCGTGGCGCTGCAGCGCGTAACCGATGCCAAAAGCCAGCTGCTGGCGACGGTCGCCTACCTCGAGCAACAGCGCCTGGGGCAGGAAAGAGCCTGCGGGCAACGCGCGCCCTACGCCAGCCATGCGCCCCTGGCCGATCGCTGGCAACGCGTTCAACTGCTGAGCCAAACGCTGCGCGAAAAGAATCAGCACAATGGCCTGCTGCTCAATCAGCAGATCGACCATAACGCTCAGGCGCTGGCGATCCTGAGCAAGAACAATAAATCGCTGTATGGCCCGGACGGCCAGTCGCACGCCGGCAGCCTGCTCGGCAGAAAAATCGGCGTCTGACCTGACTCATTTCGCCCGGTGAACGCACCGCCGGGCGCGGGTTTCCCCGGTTATGCGCAGCCTCTCGCAATTTCTTCTTACCGCTTTCTGAATTCCCTTAACGCTATGCGCCAGGCTGCGCAGAACGGATATTTTCCTGTTCCCCATCACTCCCTATTTCGTCATCTTAGCTCGGTCGTTAAACATCTTGATCTGTACCCATAAAGGGTATATTTTCACACGGAGAGTGAATGACCGACATTTATCTCACAAAAGCCTTCCAGACATTTGCCGGCGACGAACGCATCAGTGACGCCACGATAGTGAAAGCGGCGCGAGAGATGCAAAATCAGTTGTACGACGCCAATCTCGGTGGTTGCGTTTACAAAAAACGCATCGCCCGGATGGGGAGTGGAAAACGGCGCGGGTATCGGGTCTTAATCGCAACGGCAGATGAAGGCAGGATCTTTTTCATGTATGGCTTTGCCAAAAACGAAAGAGACAACATCAATCAGGATGAGTTAATTTCCTGGCGGCATTTGGCGGCGCTGTATCTGGATTATTCACCATTCAGACTGTATCAGCTGGTCAACTGCGGGGAATTAATAAGGTTACAACTATGAGCAAGATGCTGAAATCGATCCACCAGGAAGTTCAGGGCCTGCACCGCGCCGGTTTCGTCGACGACGTGACCATGCGCACCTTCGACATGCTGTGCCTGCGGCCGGTAAAACAGTTCGGGCCGGCCGAGATCCGCGCATTGCGCGAACGCGAAAACGTCAGTCAGCCGGTGTTTGCGCTGTATCTCAACGTCAGCAAAAAGGCGGTGCAGAAATGGGAGCGCGGCGAAGCGCAACCGAACTCCGCCGCGATGAAGCTGTTGACGCTGGTGGAACGCAACGGCCTGCAAATTCTGGCCTGATCCTACTGATAATTGACGATCACCTGATTGCCAATCACCCGCAGCGGCGGGTTCAGCCCGCCTTGCGACTGCACGTAATAGACAAAGCGCAATTCCGCATTGGCCGGTTCGCCCTGCAAACCGTTGCTGCTGCCGCTGCCGCCGCCGAGCGCAATGCAACGGTTTACCGTGCAGAGCTGGGCCTGCAGCCCGGCCGGCTCCGGCCCCAGCAAACGGTAGCGCCAGCTGACGCGGGTGATGCGCGCATTGGCGTCCGGCAGCGCGTTCGGCGGCCGCAAACCGGCGGACTCATCGCGCATGCCGCCCTGTTCCAACGTCACGCCCGCCCCTTCGGCCACCCAAGAGCCGGACACCGCGCCGGCAGTCAACGGGGCCAGCAAACACAGCACGAACAGACAGCGTTTCATCAGGCGGCTCCGATGGTCGAGGTCATGCGAATCTGGCGATCGTCGTTGATCTCGAGGTTGGACAGCACCACGAGCTGCGGCAGGCTGCGACGCAGGAAGCGCGCCAGTAAAGGCCGCAGCGCATGGTTAACCAACAGCACCGGCGGCGCGCTGAGCATCTCTTGCCGCTGCAGCGCCTGGCGCGCCTGTTCCAGCAGGCGATCGGCCAGCCCCGGCTCCAGACCGCCGCCGCCCTGCAACGCCTGCAGCAACAGACGCTCCAGTTGGGTATCCAGACCGATGACCTGAATCTCGCCGTTGCCCGGGAACCACTGCTGCGTGATCGCCCGGCCCAGCGCCACCCGCACCACGGTGGTCAGTTCATAAGGATCGCTCTGCGCCGGAGCGTGCTCCGCCAACGTTTCGACAATGGTGCGCATATCGCGGATAGAGACGCGCTCGGCCAGCAGGTTTTGCAGCACCTTGTGCAGCGTGGTCAGTGATACCACGCCCGGCACGAAGTCTTCGGTCAGCTTCGGCATCTCCTGCGACACGCGATCCAGCAACTGTTGGGTTTCCTGGCGGCCAAACAGCTCGCTGGCGAACTGGCCGATCAGGTGATTGAGGTGTGTCGCCACCACGGTGCTGGCTTCCACCACGGTAAAGCCCTGGATCTGCGCCTGCTCGCGCAAGGCACTGTCGATCCACACCGCCTCGAGCCCAAAGGCCGGATCGACGGTTTTGTCTCCCGCCAGCTCGCCCACGGCATTGCCGGGGTTGATCGCCAGCCAGCGGCCCGGCTGCGCTTCACCGCTGCCGATTTCGACGCCTTTCATCAGGATGCGGTAGCTGGCAGGCGGCAGTTCCAGGTTGTCGCGAATGTGTACCACCGGCGGCAGATAACCCATGTCCTGCGCGAATTTCTTGCGGATCCCGCGGATACGGCCCAGCAGCTCGCCGTTCTGTTGAAAATCGACCATCGGAATCAGCCGATAGCCTACTTCCATCCCCAGCGGATCTTCCAACTGCACGTCGGCCCAGCTGGCTTCGGCGGCCTGCGGGTTGTCCGGCACCACTGGCTCTTCAACCGCTCTCGGCGCCTGTTGTTCACGGCCGCGCAGCCACCAGGCCAAGCCCAGCAAAGCGGCGGTAAACAGCAGGAACACCAGGTTCGGCATGCCCGGCACCAGGCCCAACAGCCCGAGCACCCCGGCGCTCAACAGCATCACGCGCGGATTGTTGAACAGCTGGCCCACCATCTGCTCGCCGACGTCCTGATCGGTCGCGACGCGGGTGACGATAACGCCGGCGGCGGTGGAGATCACCAGCGCCGGGATCTGCGCCACCAGGCCGTCGCCGATGGTCAGCAGCGTATAGCTTTCCGCCGCCGCCCCCAGCTCCATGCCGTGTTGCACCACGCCGACCAACAGGCCGCCGACCACGTTCAGCACCATGATCATCAGGCCGGCGATGGCGTCGCCGCGCACGAATTTACTGGCGCCGTCCATCGAGCCGTAGAAATCGGCCTCCTGGGTGACTTCGGCGCGGCGTTTCTTCGCTTCGTCCTCGCCGATCAACCCGGCGTTCAGGTCTGCGTCGATCGCCATCTGCTTACCCGGCATGCCGTCCAGCACGAAGCGCGCGCCCACTTCGGCGATACGCCCCGCCCCCTTGGTGATCACCATAAAGTTGATCAACACCAGGATGATGAACACCACGATACCGATGGCGAAGTTGCCGCCCACCAGGAAGTGGCCGAAGGCCTCCACCACACGGCCGGCGGCGGCGGAACCGGTGTGCCCTTCCAGCAGGATGATGCGCGTCGACGCGACGTTGAGCGACAAACGCAGCAGCGTGGAGAACAGCAGAATGGTCGGGAAGGCGGCGAATTCGAGCGTGCGCTGGGTGAACATCGCCACCAGCAGCACCATGATCGACAGCGCGATGTTGAAGGTAAACAGCAGGTCGAGGATAAACGCCGGCAACGGCAGCACCATCATCGACAGGATCAGCAGGATCAACACCGGGCCGGCCAACACCTGCCACTGCGTATCTTTAAAATTGCCCGGCAAACGAAGCAGGGAGGCCAAATTAGCCATCAGAGTCACTCTCTTTTGCAAAATCCAGTGCTTCCGGCACCGGTAAACGTTCAGGTTTTTTCGGGATCAAGCCGCCCTCGCGCCGCCAGCGGCGCAGTTGGTACACCCAGGCCAGCACTTCGGCGACCGCGGCATACAGGGTGGCCGGAATATGTTGCCCAATCTCGCTGTGTCGATATAGCGCACGCGCCAGCGGCGGCGCTTCCAGCATCGGGATGCGGTGTTCCGCGCCGAGCTCGCGGATGCGCAAGGCGATTTCACCGGCGCCCTTGGCCAGCACTTTCGGCGCACTCATTTTTTTATCGTTGTACTGCAACGCGACGGCGTAGTGCGTCGGGTTGGTGACGATCACGTCCGCCTTGGGCACATCGGCCATCATGCGGCGCCGGGCGATCGCCCGCTGCTGCTGACGAATGCGCCCCTTGACGTGCGGATCCCCTTCCTGATCCTTGAATTCGTCGCGAATATCCTGCTTGGTCATCTTCAGCTTTTTGAAGTGGCTCCACAGCTGGTAGAACACGTCGAACGCCACCATCGGCGTCAATCCCAGCACCACCAGAAAACCGCAGAACAGAATCATCTGCAGCGCATTGCCCAGCGCGTCGAGCGGCTGCTGGGTCATCAGATGCAGCATCGCCGCCCAGTTGTGCCACAGATAAAGACCGGTCACCCAGCCGACCAGCGTCGCTTTCAGGATCCCTTTCAGCAGCTCGGCCAGCACCTGGCTGGAAAAGATGCGCTTCAACCCGGACAACGGGTTCAGCCGTTTCAAGTCGAACTTGATCGACTTGCCGCTGAACAGGATGCCCCCCAACAGCATCGGCGCGGCGAGCGCCACCAGCACCAGCCCCGCCATGATTGGCAACAGCGCCAGCACCGCCTGGCGCAGCAACATGCCCAGCTGGCGCAGCATCTGTTTATCGTTGCTGACCATGCCGTGGTCGAAGTTCAAGCCCTGCGTGAGCATCGCCGCCAGCTGTTGCGCCATGTTGCTGCCGGACATCAGGATGATCGCCAGGCCCGAGAGCAGCATCAGTACCGAGGTCAGTTCGCGGGAACGCGGGATCTGGCCGTCTTCACGCGCCTTCTCCAGCCTATGGGGCGTGGGGGCCTCGCTTTTTTCCAGATCGCTGTCTTCAGCCACGAAACGCCGTTCCTGTGTCGGGAGGGTAAAGAATGGCGGTCAGCATGCCAAAAAATTGGCGATGTCATTGACGGAACAACGGGGGAAAAGGCGGGTTATTTAGGGGATGAGACGAAAACTGCGCGGAATGTTGTCGGGGCGCGCCGCTGCGCGCCCCGATAAGCCTCAGAAACCGAGGCTGTCGAGCAGATCATCGACCTGCGCCTGGTTGGCGATCACGCCGACGCCGTTCTGGTCGAGCTGCGGGCCGTTCAGCAGGCTGTCGTTTGGCCGTTTTTCCTTCACCGGCTGCTCCGGCATGTTTTCCATCAGCACCATCAGCAGCTGCTTTTCGATCTCCTGCACCACGTCCATCATGCGCTTGATCACCTGACCGGTCAGATCCTGGAAGTCCTGCGCCATCATGATCTCCAGCAGCTGGGCGTTGGTGAAGGCCGTATGGCTCGGCACCTGATCCAGATACTGGCGCGTGTCGTTGACCAGAGAACGCGCGTCGTCCAGTTCGATAGGATTGGCGAACCACTCGTCCCAGCGCCCCTTCAACGCGTTCGCGCCGGATTCCAGCTCCGCCTGGCGCGGTTGCGCCGCCTCCACGCAGTTCAACGCCCGTTCCGCCGCCTGCGCCGTCATGGTTACGACATAGTCAAGACGGTCGCGCGCATCCGGGATCGCCTCTGCCGCCTGGGCGATCGCCTGATCGAGCCCCAGTTCGCGCATGCTGTCGCGCAGCATTCGGGTCAGTTGGCCGATGCGGGAAATGATCTCTCCCGCGGTCGCTGCATCGCTGGCAGGCATTGGAATGTCTCTCATCGCCCTCTCCTTACATGCCCAATTTTTCAAAAATCTTGTTGAGCTTTTCTTCCAGCGTCGCCGCCGTAAATGGTTTCACTACATAACCGCTGGCGCCGGCCTGCGCCGCCGCGATGATATTTTCTTTCTTGGCTTCCGCCGTCACCATCAATACCGGCATCGCGGCCAGCGCGCTATCGGCGCGGATGGTTTGCAGCAGCTCCAGCCCGTCCATGTTCGGCATGTTCCAGTCGGACACCACGAAGTCGAAACCGCCGGCGCGCAGCTTGTTCAGCGCATCCGCGCCGTCTTCAGCTTCTTCGACGTTGTTGAAGCCCAGCTCTTTGAGCAGATTTCTGACGATGCGACGCATGGTGGAAAAGTCGTCCACAACCAGAAATCTGAGGTTCTTGTCTGCCATTGTTACTCCTGAAATAGTTAACCGTTTAATGATGCAAAACCGCAGGCCGCCGCGCGGCGAACCTGGGTCATATCGCCGCCGAGTAGACCCTGCGGACTAAAATCAAATGCGCAATGCCTGGCCGCCGGCGATCTGCGCCAACATGCGCTGGCTCATCCTGTCCAGCTCGACCACTTCGCTGACGCCGCCGCCGGCGATCGCCTCGCGCGGCATGCCGAACACCACACAGCTCGCCTCGTTTTGCGCCAGGGTATAGGCCCCGGCGCGGTGCATCTCCAGCATCCCCGCCGCCCCGTCGTTGCCCATGCCGGTGAGGATCACGCCCACCGCATTGCGGCCGGCATATTGCGCCACCGAGCGGAACAGCACATCGACCGACGGACGATGGCGGTTAACCGCCGGGCCGTCATGCAGCTTCACCTGATAGTTGGCGCCGCTGCGCGCCAGTTCCAAGTGGCGATCCCCCGGTGCGATGTAGGCATGGCCCGGCAGCACGCGCTCGCCGTCCTCCGCTTCTTTCACCGTGATCTGGCACAGCTTGTTCAGCCGCTCGGCGAACGAACGGGTGAAACCGGGCGGCATGTGCTGGGTGATCAGCAGCGCCGGACTGGTGGCAGGCAGCGGCTGCAGCACCTGGCGGATCGCTTCGGTGCCGCCGGTGGAAGCGCCGATGGCGATCAGTTTTTCACTGCTCAGCAGCGGCGCGTGGCTGAGGATCGCCGGCGCCGGGCTGTTGGAACGCTGCGGCAGGCGCGCCCTGGCGGCGGTGCGGATCTTCTCGGCAATCAGCTCGCTGTAGGCCAACATGCCCTCGCGAATGCCGAGCTGCGGTTTGGTCACGAAGTCCACCGCGCCCAGCTCCAGCGCGCGCAGCGTGATTTCCGAGCCTTTGCCGGTCAGCGAAGAGACCATTACCACCGGCATCGGCCGCAGGCGCATCAGCTTCTCGAGGAAATCCAGCCCGTCCATGCGCGGCATCTCGACGTCCAGCGTCAGCACCTGGGGATTAAATTTTTTGATCAGATCGCGCGCCACCAGCGGATCCGGCGCGGTCGCCACCATCTCCATGTCGGCGTGGCCGTTCACGATTTCCGTCATCAGCTGGCGCATCAGTGCCGAATCGTCTACGCATAACACTCTGATTTTACTCATTACCTCTCCTTGGTCAGCCCATACACGGTCTGCCCACGCAAGTAGAAATCCCGGCTGATCTGGCTGAAATTCTCGGAGTGGCCGGCGAACATCAGCCCCCCCGGCTTAAGCAAGGGAACGAAGCGGCGCAGGATGCGCTCCTGCGTCGCCTTATCGAAATAGATCATGACGTTGCGGCAAAAAATGGCGTCGAACTGCCCCGGCAGCGCCCACTCCGGCGCCAGCAGGTTCAGCGGCTGAAAGTTCACCCGCGCCGCCAGTTCCGGCCGCACGCGCACCAGCCCCTGATGCGGCCCGGTGCCGCGCAGGAAATAGCGCTGCATTTGGGTCGGCGTCAGGGTGCGCAGATCTTCCTGGCGGTAAACGCCCGCTTCCGCTTTTTCCAGCACCTGCGTATCGATGTCGCTGGCCCAGACCTGGCAACTGCCGGCCCGCTGGCCCAATGCATCGCTCAGCGTGATGGCGATCGAATACGGCTCTTCGCCGGTCGAGGCTGCGGTGCTCCACACGCTGTAGCCGTTCGGCCGCGAGCGCGCGTGTTCCGCCAGGATCGGGAAGTGATGCGCCTCGCGGAAAAAGGCCGTCAGGTTGGTGGTCAGCGCGTTGATAAACGCCTGCCACTCCGCGCTGTTCGGATCGCTTTCCAGCAGCGCCAGGTAGTCGCCGAAATCGTGCAGTCCCAACAGCCGCAGCCGGCGCACCAGACGGTTGTAAACCATCTCGCGCTTATGCTCCGCCAGCACGATGCCGGCGCGTTGATAAATCAACTGGCTGATACGGCGAAAATGCACGTCCGACAGCGGCAGGCGCTGCACCATTTGCGTCAACATCGACGCAGTATCCCGGTTAGAAGTTGACGGCGCCTGTTTCATGCCACCTCACCGGGGAAACACGTGCTGCTTATGCGGTTTAACAATCTTGGGCTTCCTTTACCACGGGTGAAACTGCGTTGTTGCTGTTACCTGGCGCGACGAAGTTATCGTCCGCCAGACGGAATACCGCGACCGCGTCAGCCAGGGTAATGGCCTGCTCTTCCAGCGCGGTGGCGGCAGAAGCGGACTCTTCCACCAGCGCGGCGTTCTGCTGGGTGACCTGATCCATCTGGGTCACCGCCTGCGTCACCTGCTCGATGCCGCGGCTCTGTTCATCCGAAGCCGACGCGATCTCGCCCATGATGTCGGTCACGCGGGTCACCGAACGCACGATGTCCTGCATGGTGGCGCCGGAGTTTTCCACCAGCACCGAGCCGTGTTTGACGCGGCTGACCGATTCATCGATCAGCACCTTGATCTCTTTCGCCGCCTGCGCGCTGCGGCTCGCCAGGTTGCGCACTTCGCCGGCGACCACGGCGAAACCGCGCCCCTGTTCACCGGCGCGCGCCGCTTCCACCGCCGCATTGAGCGCCAGAATGTTGGTCTGGAAGGCGATGCCGTCAATCACGCTGGTGATGGCGCCGATTTTCTGCGAACTGTTGGCGATATCGTGCATGGTGGTCACCACGTCGCCGGCCAGTTCGCCGCCCTTGGCCGCGGTGGCCGAGGCGTCGCGCGCCAGCTGAGAAGCCTGCCGCGCATTGTCGGCGTTCTGTTTCACCGTGGCGGTCAGCTGTTCCATGCTGGCGGCGGTCTGTTCCAGCGACGCGGCCTGCTGCTCGGTGCGGGAAGAGAGATCGTTGTTGCCTTCGGCGATCTCCTGCAGGCCGATCAGAATCGACTCCGCCCCGTCGCGCACCGCGCCGACGGTGCCGATCAGCGACTGCTGCGTGCGTTGCAGGCTGGCGAACAGCATGCTGATTTCATTGCGGCCATACACCTGAATCGGCGTCGCCAAATCGCCGGCGGCGATACGTTCAAAGTGGCTGCGGATCTGGTTCAGCGGCTGTACCAGCATGGTGCGTAACCACCACATGGCGCTGCCGGTCACCACGATCAGCATCAAGACCGCCCCCGCCAGCATCAGGCCCGCCAGCTTGAAGGAGAACTGGTTGGCGTCTCTGGCTTCGCTGATGTCGCCGTTGACCAACTGCAGGTACTGCACGAAGTCGGCTTCGAACAAGTCCTGGGTTTTCTGCGTCGGCTGGTCCATAAACGCCTGCAGCTCCCCTTTCTCCAGAAAGCCGATCAGCTCGCGCAGCGCGCCGCGCAGCCGCTCGTAGCTGGCCTTGGTGGTTGCCGTCTGCTGACTCTGTTGCTCACTGCTGCGCTCAACCGCCATGAACTGATTGAAATAAAGATCGGCCTTCTGCAGCGAACTGCGAGCGCTGCTCATCAATTCGTTCACCTGCTCCTGCGGCAGTTTCAGCGCCGCACGGGTGCCGGCGCGGTTCAGCGTATTGCGCGCCTGCAACAGCGACACCCAGCTCAGGCTGAGCGAATCGCGCTGCTGGCTGCCGAGGGTGATGATGTCGAGGTTGTGGTTATCGGAGCGAAACGCGGAATACGACAGGCCGCTGCTGGCCAGCTGCAGAACGCAGAAGGTCATCAACAACAGGAACAAGCTGGTAGAGATACGGATTCGGTTAAACACTGTGAACCTCCTTGCAGCCGGCCGGCGACCGGCCTACGTAGGGGAAAGGGCCGCTGCGAGAGAGGCCCGATACCGGTCAGAACGTTTCCCAGTTATCCTGCAGATCGCTGGCGTTCATTTTCTTATGATTGATTACCGGTGTTACCGTCGCCTTGCTGGTGACAGGCGCTTTAAACTCTTCCTGGCCTTCCGCCCTCAGGCGGAATACCGCCACCGACTGGGTCAGCATGCTGGCCTGTTCTTCCAGCGCCGCCGCCGCCGAGGCGGATTCTTCCACCAACGAGGCGTTCTGCTGGGTCACGCGGTCCATTTCCGCTACCGCCTGGCCAACCTGATCGATCCCGCGGCTCTGTTCGTCCGACGCCGAGGCGATTTCGCCCATGATGTCGGTCACGCGGGTGACGGCGTTGACGATGTCGCCCATGGTTTCACCGGCGCTTTCCACCAGCACGGAACCCATATCGACGCGGCTGACCGAGTCTTCGATCAGGCCTTTGATCTCTTTGGCCGCCTGCGCGCTGCGCTGCGCCAGGTTGCGCACTTCACCGGCCACCACCGCGAAGCCGCGGCCCTGCTCGCCGGCGCGCGCCGCTTCCACCGCGGCGTTCAACGCCAGGATGTTGGTCTGGAAGGCGATGCCGTCGATCACGCCGGTGATATCGGCGATTTTCTGCGAGCTGCCGGCGATGTCGTGCATGGTCTGCACCACGTTGGCCACCACCTTGCCGCCCTTCTGCGCGGTTTCGGAGGCGCTCAGCGCCAGCTGTGAAGCCTGACGGGCGTTTTCGGCGTTCTGTTTCACCGTCGCGGTCAGCTGTTCCATGCTGGCGGCGGTCTCTTCCAGCGAAGCGGCCTGCTGCTCGGTGCGGGAGGAGAGATCGTTGTTGCCCGCGGCGATTTCCGACGCGCCGCTGTAGATGGCGTCCGCGCCCTGACGCACGCCGCTGACGGTTTCGATCAGTTCGCTTTGCATGTGTTTCAGGCTGGCCGCCAGCACGCCCATTTCGTTGCGGCTGGTGACGACGATCTGCTGAGTCAGGTCGCCGGCGGCGATCTGTTTGATGTGGTCAATCATGCGGTTCAGCGGGCGCACCAGGATATGATGGATGCCGGTCCAAACGAGCACGATCACGGCCAACACGACCAGCAACACGATCACCAGCGTCCAAATGGCCGAGGAGAACGACTTGTTGCTGTCTTCTACCGCGCCTTGGTACAGCTTGTCGTTTTGTGCCAGGTAGGTGTTGTAGATCTGCTCGAAGCCGTCCTGATAGCTTTGTGTCGGTTGATCGAAGAAGGCATTGATTTTGCCTTCGCCCAACAGCTGAATCAGTTCGGTCAAAGCACCGTGCAAGATGTCATACTGTTGCTTGAGTTTTTCCGCGGACTGCACGTCCTGACGCGGATCGAGAGGGATTTTTTCATAGGCGGCGTAATGCTGTTCCGCGACCGTCAGCATGCTCTTCGCCGAAGTCAACAGATCGGTGACGGTGGCACCGCTGCCGATTTTGTTGGTATCCATCATGTAACGAATACCCGCTCGGTTCAGGGTATTACGAGTCTGCAGCAGGTTGACCCAGCTTTCGTTCAATTCAGACTGCTGCTGACGAATCGTCTGCAGTACGGCAAAGTTCTCTTTATCATTCTTGAGCGAGGAGAAAAAGAGTCCGCCCGAAATCAACTGCAAGGCGCCAAACAGCACCAACACCAGCAACAGGCTGGTGACCACCTTCATACGATTTAACATGATTTCCCTTGTTGAAGCCCGCGCAGACAGGCTCTGATGACGTTGAATGAGAGAGTTATCGGCGCCGTGCGGCAAAACTTTATGCGGGAAAGTAACTATTTTTAGTGGGGGTTCCGGGTGCGGTCTGCGGCGCCGCGACAGGTCAGGAAGAGTGATGGATGAAGGGGGCAGCGCCCTGCCCCCTGGCGTCATGAATCAGACGCTTTTCGCCACGCTGTCGACCAGCGACATCTCTTCGCTGCTCAACAGCTTTTCGATATCCACCAGGATCAACATGCGCTCGCCCAGCGAACCGAGACCGGTGAGGTATTCGGTCGCCAGCGTCACCGCGAACTCCGGCGCCGGGCGGATCTGCTCGGCGATCAGCGACAGCACGTCGGAAACGCCGTCGACCACGATGCCCACCACGCGCTGGCCAAAGTTCAGCACGATCACCACGGTGTTTTCATCGTAAGACACGCTTTGCTGCGAGAATTTCACCCGCAGATCGATGATCGGGACAATCACGCCGCGCAGGTTGGTGACGCCCTTGATGAACGCCGGCGTGTTGGCGATGCGGGTCACCTGATCGTAGCCGCGAATTTCCTGCACCTTGAGGATATCGATGCCGTACTCCTCATTGCCCAGGGTGAAAATCAGAAACTCTTGCCCTACCGTTTCGCCAGCCAATTTGCTGACGGCTGCCAATCCTGCCATATCATTCACCTTTTAAATCAATAAACTCATTATTATGCGGCGGCGTCCGTCAGACGCTTTTCACGGTTCAAGGTTTGCAACGCCGAGACATCGACGATCAAGGCCACGCTGCCGTCGCCCAAAATGGTCGCGGCGGAGATGCCCGGCACTTTGCGGTAGTTGCTTTCCAGATTCTTCACCACCACCTGATGCTGGCCGATCAGTTGATCCACCAGCAACGCATAGCGGCGGCCGGCGCTTTGCAGGATAACGACGATGCCCTGCGTGGCGTCGGTTTTGGCGCCGTCCACTTCAAATACCCGATACAGCTCCACCAGCGGCAGATATTCGCCGCGCACCTGCAGCACGCGTTCGCCCCCGGCCAGCGGGTGCAAGTCTTCCGCCTGCGGCTGCAGCGATTCCATCACCGCGTTCAGCGGCAGGATAAAGACTTCGTCGTTCACCTTGACCGACATGCCGTCGAGGATCGCCAGCGTCAGCGGCAGCAGGATGCGGATGGTGGTGCCTTTGCCGGCCTGCGAACGGATCTCGACGTGGCCGCCCATCTCCTGAATATTCCGTTTCACCACGTCCATGCCGACGCCGCGGCCGGAAACGTCGGTCACCTGCTCGGCAGTGGAGAAGCCCGGCGCGAAGATCAGCATGCCGACTTCTTCGTCGCTCATGCTGTCGCTCACCGCCAGCCCTTGCGACGCGGCCTTGGCGAGAATTTTTTCGCGGTTCAGGCCGGCGCCGTCGTCGATAACCTCAATACAGATGTTGCCGCCCTGATGTTCGGCCGACAGCACCAGATTGCCCACCGCCGATTTGCCGGCGGCGACGCGGGTGGCCGGTTCTTCGATACCGTGATCGAGGCTGTTGCGCACCAGGTGCGTCAACGGATCGATGATGCGTTCGATCAGGCTCTTGTCCAGTTCGGTGGAACTGCCCTGCAGCGTCAGCTCCACCTGCTTGTTCAGCTTGCCGGCCAGATCGCGCACCAGGCGCGGGTAGCGGCTGAAGACGTATTCCATCGGCATCATGCGGATCGACATCACCGACTCCTGCAGATCGCGCGCGTTACGCTCCAGCTGGCTCATGCTGTTCAGCAGATCGCCGTGGTTGACCGGATCGAGCGTGCCGGAGCGCTGCGCCAGCATCGACTGGGTGATCACCAGCTCGCCCACCAGGTTGATCAGCTGATCCACCTTTTCCACCGCCACGCGAATGCTGGTGGACTCGCTCGCCTTGGCGCGCGCTTTCGGCGCTTCCGCCGGAGCGGCGGCCGGTTTGGCGGCAGGCGGCGCGGCGTTCGCGACCGGCACAGGTGCAGGTTCCGGCGCGGCGACCGCTGCCGGTAAGCTCGCTTCTGCAACGGCCGGTTCGCTCTGCGTCGGCGTCGAGAAGCTGATTTGTTCCGGCTCCAGCACGAAGCACAGCACGGCGCTGATGTCGTCTTCGCTGGCGGAGGTGAGCAACGTCACGTCCAGACTGTGTTCCGTCTGATGAGGGTCTTTAACCTCGCCGAGGTTGCCCAGCTCTTCCAACATCAAGGGGATTTCACTGGCTTTCAGCCCGTTCAGGCTGATGCGCATGCCGCCTTCGATCGCCGCCGGCGCAGCCACCGGCTTCACGACAGGCTGCTGAACGGCCGGTTGAGCCGCAGGCGCCTCCTGCTGCTGTTGCGCCTCCAACGCCAGCTGGCGCAGCGCCTGGCAAATGTATTCAAAGCTTTCGGCGTCAGGCTGTTGCGAGGTTTTATAGGCGTCCAGTTGCTCCTGCATAATGTCTTTGGTTTCCAGAAACAGGTTGATAATCTCGGTGCTCAGGCTCATTTCCTGGCGTCTTGCACCGTCCAGCAGGTTCTCCAGCAGGTGGGTGGTTTCCTGCAGCACCGAAAAGCCAAAGGTCGCCGCGCCGCCCTTGATCGAGTGCGCCGCGCGGAAGATGGCGTTCAACGGCTCGATATCGGGGGCCAGCGGATCCAGCTCCAGCAGATGTTGCTCCATGTCGGCCAGCAACTCGTCCGCCTCATCAAAGAAGGTCTGATAAAAATCGCTAATGTCCATGCTCACGGGGTCACCTCTGGCTGTGAGTCGCGGTTAGTCGGTGCGGGTGCGGCCGCCGGTTGTTCCTGCGCCTGATCGGCCGGGGCTATCGCCGGGGATACCTGCGCTGGGACGCTCGGCGCTGGCGTTGACGCCGCCGGCTCCAGGGCTGCCGCCGAGGGCTCCGGCGTTTGGCTGGCCGGCGCAGTCGCCGACGGCGCCAGCTGTTTCAGGCTGTCCGGCTGGGCGATATCCATCGCGTTGCTTTCGGCATTTTCATGTTCGATGCCTTCTTGCGTTTGCTTATTCAGCACCAGCACGGTGATGCGACGGTTAATCGCGTCATCGGCGCCGTGCTGTTTCAGGCTCATGGTGGCCGCCATGCCCACCACCCGCAGCACCTTGCCTTCCGCCAGACCGCCGGCGATCAGCTCGCGCCGGGAGGCGTTGGCGCGATCGGCCGACAGTTCCCAGTTGCTGTAGCCACGCTCGCCGCTGGCGTAAGGGATATCATCGGTGTGGCCGGACAGGCTGATCTTATTCGGCAAATCGTTGAGGATCGGCGCTATCGCCCGCAGAATATCGCGCATGTAGCTCTCGACCTGCGCGCTGCCGGTTTTGAACATCGGCCGGTTTTGGCTATCGATAATCTGTATGCGCAGCCCCTCGTCCATCATGTTGATCAGCAGATGCGGGCGCAGCGCCTTCAGGCGCGGATCGGACTCAATCAACTCATCCAGCTTTTCGCGCAGCTTGTTCAGGCGCAGCTCTTCGGCGCGCTTGTCCGGCGAATCGACCTGCTTTCTCACCAGGCCGTGCTGCTGGGTAGGATCGTCGCCGCCGCCCGGGATCGGGCTGCTTTCGGAGCTGCTCTTGTCGCCGCTGGTCAGTGCCACCTTGAGCGGCGTGCGGAAATATTCGGCGATTTGCGTCAGCTCCTGCGGGCTGGCGATCGCCAGCAGCCACATCACCAGGAAGAACGCCATCATCGCCGTCATAAAGTCGGCATAAGCGATCTTCCAGGAGCCGCCGTGATGGGCGGCATGATGCGACTTGCGCTTTCTGACCAGAACGACCGGATGATTCTGTTTCATGCTTCTTCTTCTTCCGTCGCCTGCTGCGCCGGCGCTTTCACGCGGCGCACGTGTTCTTCCAGCTCAACGAAAGAAGGACGTTCGGTGGTATACAGCGTTTTGCGGCCAAACTCGACGGCGATCTGCGGCGCGTAGCCGTTCAGGCTCGACAGCAGCGTGACCTTGATGCACTGCATCATCTTGACGTTTTCGGCACTCTTCTGGCGCAGCAATGTGGCCAGCGGCGAGATGAAGCCGTAGGCCAGCAGAATGCCGAGGAAAGTACCGACCATGGCGTTGGCGATCAGCGCGCCCAGTTCCGCGGCCGGCCGATCGGCCGAAGCCAGGGCGTGCACCACCCCCATCACCGCCGCGACGATACCGAACGCCGGCAAGGAGTCGCCCACCATCGCCAGGCTGCCGGCGGGCACTTCGCTTTCCTGCTCGTAGGTTTCGATCTCTTCGTCCATCAGCGCTTCGATCTCGAACGCATTCATATTGCCGCTCACCATCAGCCGTAAATAGTCGGTAATGAACTCCACCAGGGTGTTATCGGCAAGGATGCGCGGATAATTAGAAAAAATTTCACTTTCTTGCGGATTATCGATATCGAACTCGAGCGACAGCATGCCCTGCTGGCGCGATTTGGCCAGCAGGCGGAACAGCAGCGCCATCAGATCCATGTACAGATCTTTGTTGTATTTGGAACGGCGCATCAGCCGCGGCAGCGCGCGCAGCGTGGCTTTGATTGCCTTGCCGTTGTTGCCGACGATGAAAGCGCCGACCCCCGCCCCGCCGATAATCAGAAACTCCGCCGGCTGATACAACGCACCGAGATGGCCGCCCACGATCAGGTAGCCGCCAAACACCGCACCCAATACCACCAGATAACCCAAAATAACTAGCACACGCATTCCTTAAATTAACAATGTGGATGGAAGGTGGGGCAAACGCGCCCTGGCGCACAGACCAGGCTGCGTGTCTGGGGGCGGCATGCCGCCCCTGCGTATCACACGTCGGTATTCATTGCCGAGAGCCGGCAATGTGGCGGCTCAAATGGCGCGTTTGACCTGCTCGTCCAGCAGTTGAGGAATAATATCGGCCAGTTGCGGCGAAAGTTTACGTCTTTTTACGGCGCGGGATGGGGGTTGGCATAAACTGCAGATGAAACCGTTCAGCGGCTGGTGCGCGTGGGTGATAAATGCGCCGCCGCAGCAGCTGCAGGCAGAGAGCTGCAGCATGCCGCTGTCGACGAAACGCACCAGCGTCCAGGCACGGGTCAGCGCCAGCAACGGCGCCTCGCCGGCCTGCTGGGGGCACTGCTCGAGATAGAGGCGATAGGCTTTGATCACCGCCTCCACTCCGCTGCACTGCCCGCTTTTCATCAGAAACAGGTAGGCGTTGTAAAACATCGACGAGTGAATATTTTGTTCCCAGGTCATAAACCAGTCGGTTGAGAACGGTAACATTCCTTTTGGCGGCGGGCTGCCGCGTAACTCCTTGTAAAGTTTAATCAAGCGCCCGCGGCTGAGCTGGGTTTCGCTCTCCAGCATCTGCAATCGGGCTCCCAGCGAAATCAGCTCCATGGCGAGCTGAATGTCCTTGGCTTCTTGAACGATACTTTTCTCAACCATCATCAGGCTCTTTTCTTCGTCGGGCTAGCGTCTTTACTCGATAGCTCTTGCAGTAAATGGCTTGATAGCAAAATGCCGGTATGGATTTGTTGCAGATCGTCGACGCGCGACTCTTTGGTCAGGCGTTCGATGGTCTGGCTTTCGTTAAAGCGGAAGTGGCAAACCAGCTGGTTGGTCTCGGCCAGTTTAACCATTTGCGGCAAAGTCAGCTGCGCCAGCGCATCGGCCATGGCTTCATCAATACCAAGACGGAACATCGCGGAGGCTTTTTCATCGTTGATCAAACGCTGTGCTAAAAGTAAATATGACAGATTGATGTCATAAATATGCTTAAGTAATTCAGACGTACCCATATTCCCCATCCCGACAGACTATGTTTAAAAACATACGCTGGGTGATAAATTTTATCGCCCGTGACCTGGGTTGTTTCCCAAAGCTGGCAAATTAATCTCTCAAAAACGACTGCTATAATTTTCAACAATCGCTAAATTTGACCACTGTTCAGTATTTGCTACGAGCGTAAACCAACGTGTATGGATGTACAGCATTCTGCTTCGATAGTGTTTAGTCACCATGAAACTATTTTTACAAATTTAATAAGATTATTCCTAAAGCAGCGCAACTCTACCCCCGAACCATTAGCACACACAATGTAAGTGAGAGGCAATTTTAAATACAATGTGACATAGATCACAAAAATAAAAAATAATTAAGCCAAATACACCCAAATACGCTCACTTATTGACCGCCATTTTGTTCACAAAACATCCATAGGTAAAAAAACGTCTTAAAAACAATGTTTATCAGCCAAAAAATTATCTTTTTTAGATCAATTCGAACAAAAGCATCACCAAACCAAAATAACAGAACAAAAATCTGTATATAGGCAACAAACTCAGTATAAATAACCATTTGAGTTACTAAAAAATATCCAAGCTGAAAAATAACACGTGTAAACTATAAGGCTATTGGCTATCGGATTTGACTTAAGCCCTCAGCCTGAAGCTGTTCTAATTTTCCACATCAGGTGATTATGGCTTATCAATGATTCGCTGGCGTAGTGAACAAGCTAACAGACGTAACGATATGTTTCCGTATTAGCGCAATGCAAGAATGCTTTTTCTACATTAGAGTTCCCCAAAACGATATATCGGCAGCAATCCATAAAACTTTAATGCCTTTATTTCTTTTTCTGTCGCCGTGATAATTCTCTCTCCCCCAGAGATTATTTACATGGCTTACGTTTTCATCACGTCATTGTCATAAAATAAAACGCAGTTTTGTTTTACTCTTCATATTTCCCCATCGAGAAAAACGGCTTTTCAGCGCAAGTGACGACGACAAACACCGCCCAATGCCGCAGCGGCACCACGGACGGTGAAAAAATCACCGCAAAAGTTGGCCTGGCGCGGCGCCGCGAGCTTGTGCACGGCAAGAACGACGACGCGTCGGCCGTCAACCGCCCTGAGACTTTCCCTATTTATCCGTTTATCAGCAGGATGAGATTGCTGACGGCGCACTGGCATATTATGATTTATCAAAGCGCCGCTACGTGCGGCGTGACATCATTACCCGGTGCAATTTATCTACTTGAAATGATTTTTGTCAGGTCGTACATCGCTGCCTCGACGGCGTCGCCGTGAGCCGCCGATGTGTTATTCACCCGGCTTTAACTATTAACAGGCTATATTTTAATCATGACCGATACGCTCGAATATCTGCTGACATTCCGTAAATGCTCCTCTTTGGACAGCCTGGAGAAGGTGTACGACAAACTGAACTACTCCATTGAAAATGATAAAGAAATTAGCAACATGTACCGCGCCGCCGACCACCGTCGCGCCGAGCTGGTTGCCGGTAAATTGTTCGATCTGGGCAAGGTGCCGAAAACGCTGTGGGCGCAGGTGCTTTAATTCAGTGAAATTACGTGCGGCAACGGTTTTATCTTTTATTGCTATATAACCGGGGTAAATTCGGCTTTTATTGCCGCGCGTGATGCGAAACACATTTATTCCCCCCGCCAGGCTCTACCCTTTATCCGACGCAGTACCTCCGCCCAGGCCGCCGATGCAGCAGCCTGGAATGCGATGGATACAACAAGGAGTGGGATATGGGGTATCAAAACGTTCTGGTCACCGTCGCCGTTGCCCCTGACAGCCACCGCCTGGTGGAAAAAGCCGTCTCCATCGTCCGCCCTTACGGCGGCAGCATCACCTTGTTAAGCACCCTCGCCAACCCGGAAATGTACAATAATTTCGCCGGGCCGATGCTGGGGGATTTGCGCTCGTTGATGGAGGAGGAAACCCGGCTGTTTATGGAGGAACTGCGTCAACGCGCCGGTTACCCGATCGCCGATGCGCTGATCGTGCACGGCGAGCTGGGTGACAGCCTGGAATACGCCAGCCGCCGTCAGCCGTTCGACCTGCTGATCTGCGGCAATCATCGCGACGGCATGATGAATAAGGTCTCCTGTTCCGCCGCCCGCTTTATCAATATCAGCCATATCGACGTGCTGATCGTTCCGCTCTAAGGCTAAGCACATTCGGTAACGTTGCCTTGCCGCCCCTGGACTAGGCTTAACGCATCTTGTTTGTCGCAACGCAAAGGAGCTTTCGATGTCCCCTTCTTCTCAACAGAACCGCCGCTTCCTGCTGGCCTCGCGTCCGCACGGTGAACCGACGGCGGCCAACTTCCGTCTCGATACCGTCCCCGCACCGCAGCCCGGCGCCGGACAGCTGGTGCTGCGCACCGTTTATCTGTCGCTGGATCCTTATATGCGCGGGCGCATGAGCGATGCCCCCTCCTACGCGCCGCCGGTGGAGATCGGTCAGGTGATGGTGGGCGGCACGGTATCGCGCGTAGCGGCTTCACAGCATCCCGATTTCAACGTCGGCGATTGGGTGTTGGGTTATGACGGCTGGCAGGATTACGCCCTGTCTGACGGCAGCGGCCTGCGCAACCTCGGCCCGCACCTGCCGCAGCCTTCCCGCCTGCTGGGCGTGCTGGGCATGCCGGGATTTACCGCTTACATGGGGCTGCTCGACATCGGCCAACCGCAGGCGGGAGAAACGCTGGTGGTGGCCGCCGCCAGCGGTGCGGTCGGCTCGGTGGTCGGCCAAATCGGTAAGCTGAAAGGCTGTCGCGTCGTCGGCGTCGCCGGAGGGGCGGAAAAATGCCGCTATGTGGTGGAAGAGTTGGGTTTCGACGCCTGCATCGATCACCGCGCCCCTGACTTTGCCGAACAGCTGGCGGCCGCCTGCCCTAAAGGCATCGACATCTATTACGAAAACGTCGGCGGGGCGGTGTTCGACGCCGTACTGCCGCTGTTGAACACCAAAGCGCGCATTCCGGTGTGCGGCATCATCGCCCATTACAATGCCACCGGGTTGCCTGCGGGGCCGGACCGCTTGCCGCTGCTGGAGGGGCTGATCCTGCGCAAACGCATCCGTATGCAGGGCTTTATCATCTTCGACGACTACGGCTCACGCTTTGACGAGTTCTTGCAACAAATGAGCAGTTGGGTCGAGGAGGGGAAAATCAAGTTCCGCGAGGACATCGTCGACGGGCTGGAGCAGGCGCCGCAGGCGTTTATCGGCCTGCTGCAGGGCAAGAACTTCGGCAAGCTGGTGATCCGCGTCGCCGACGAGTAACCGGTAACAGGGCGTGGTACACCACGCCCTGCTGTTAATGTATGGCGCCGTCGCCGAATCGCACATCTTCCTCGACCGTCAGCGTCACCTGCACAATAGTGCGCACCGCTTCCACCATCGTCGCCAGCGCCATACTCGGCTTGCCCGGATGCGCCGCCGCCAGTGCATGGCTGTACGGGACATGCACGAATCCGCCCCTGCCCCTCGCGTGCTGCGTCTCGAGATAGTGCCGCAGACCGTAAAAAATATGGTTGCAGTTATAGGTACCTGCCGTATAAGAGACCGCCGCCGGGATCCCCTGTCGGCGCAGCTGCTGCACTGCGGCCTTGACCGGCAACGTGCTGAAATACCCCACCGGCCCGCCGGCCACCACCGGTATATCGACCGGCTGTTTACCGGCATTGTCGGGAATGCGGGCATCGATCAGATTGATGGCCACCCGTTCCAGCGATATCTCGGCCCGGCCGCCGGCCAGGCCCAGACAAATCACCGCCAGCGGCTGCAGCGCCTCAATCGCCGCGATCAATTGCTGATTGGCCTCGCCCAACACGCAAGGCAGCTCGAGCGCCGCGATCTCCGCGCCGGCAATATGTTCACCGGCCAACGCCTGCGCAATCTGCCAGGAAGGATTCACCGCATCGCCATCGAACGGCTCAATGCCGGTGATCAAGACTTTGTTCATCATTTCCCCTGATTGAAGGCTAAATTCGTGTACTTCCAGCCTAGAGAACGCAGTATGATTCTGGAAATGGATTATCTGTATATAGAGTATTCATAAAATGAATTTGGCCAACGTCGATCTCAACTTGCTGGTGGTGTTCGAGGCGTTATATCAGACGCGCAACGTCACCGCCGCAGGCCGGCGTCTTAACCGCGCCCAGCCCTCCGTCAGCAATGCCTTGGCACGGCTGCGCACGCTGCTGAACGATCCGCTGTTTGTTCGCAGCGGCGGCGGCATGGCGCCTACGCCACGCGCCCATCAGCTTATGCCGCAGATACAGCAGGTGCTTGAACAGATCCATCTGGCGTTGGCGCCCCCTGCCCGTTTCGATCCGGCCACCGCCGGGCAACGGCGCTTTACGCTGGCGGCCGGCGACTATGCCGATATCCTGCTGCTGCCCGCTATCATCAGTCGGTTACGTCAGACAGCACCCGGCATCGATATTCGCGTTTCGCGCCTGGATCGCCACAATATTTACCGGCAACTGGATCGCGGCGAGGTGGATATCGCGCTGGGAGGGCACCTTTCCGGAGCGGAAAGCCACTATGTGCGCACGTTGTTTGAAGAACATCTGGTGTGTATCGCCAGCCGTTCACACCCACAGTTGGCGGATGGCCGCTGGGATCTGGCACGCTACCTCAGCCTGCCGCATGGGCTGTACGCACCGGCAGACGACGGCTCTGCCAGGGGATTGGTCGACCGGCGCCTGGCGGAAATCGGCGGTCAACGGCGCGTCGCCGTAACCTTTTCACATATTGCCGCTCTGCCGGCTGTGGTCGCCGACAGCGATCTGATCGCCACCCTGGCCGCCAGCGCGGCCCGGCATTTTTCCGATCCGCAACGCGTACGCATTCTCCCGCTGCCCGACGAGTTGGCCATCGCGCCTTTCCCCATTGAGCTGATCGCCGGCAGGCTGGCGCAACGCGACCCGGCGTTAATCTGGCTCTGTGAGCTGATAGGCCAACTCTCCTTCGCCCCCTCCCTACGTTAACGACGGCATTCGCTGCATTTTCAACCGTTCGAACGCATGTTCCAGGGCTCGCCGGTGGGCCCTGAGAGGTCTGCCAAATAGGAATCATCCGAATTAACATTCGCCAAATTTATATATTTGATCATCTTTAACTGGCAAATGGTAAGGATAAAAAACAGTCAGTGACTTTTTTTACGTAAAAAAAGAGTTGTTTTATAAACACGTTGACTTAAGTGTTACAGATTTATTTTTTGGTATTACCAATTATCCAATAATTTGAGATAAAAAATGATCTGCTCGCATGTATATGTTTTAGATGATTAAAACCAAGATCGTGAGCAAGTTAACGAATTGAGCATTGATCCACAAGGCTATTTTGCAAATGCAGAGCTCTATTGTAGACTGCACAAATCGTGCCTTTGTGTAAACTTTGTTAAATCTTTCGTCAGTTCCTGTCTCCATTCGTGACAGATACGCCATCGGGATCGCGCGTCAATTCTCGTGCGGTAGCTATGCCTAAAGCGGGGAATAGTATGGATCGCCTTATCATTGCGCACACGCCTTTGCCCTCCCATCAGCTGTTGTTCAGAAGCCTTTCCGGTGAGGAAAAACTGGCCGGATTGTTCGAGTTCGACGTCGAGCTGCTCAGCCCCGACAATCGGCTCGATCTGAAAGCGCTGCTGGGACAAAAAATCACGTTGGAGCTGCGGGGCAATCCGCTGGCGCCGCGCTATCTCAACGGCAATATCACGCGCATGACTCTCTCCGGACGGGAAGCAGGCGGCAACCGTTACTATATCTACCGCGCCGTGCTGCGCCCCACGCTGTGGTATCTGACGCAAAACCGCGATTTTCGCATCTACCAGGAAAAGACCGTTCCCGACATCCTGACTCAGGTGCTGGGGCAGTATCAGGTGAAAATCGATAATCGCCTGAGTTACGACTACCGCATCTGGGGGTACTGCGTGCAGTACCAAGAGAGCGATTTCGATTTCATCAGTCGCCTGATGGAGCACGAAGGCATCTATTACTATTTCACGCACCAGCAAGACGGCCATACGCTGGTGCTGGCTGACGCGCCGTCGGCGCATCAGGAACTCGCCGGCTACGCCAGCATTCCCTATCAGCTCGCGGAAGGCGGCCTGGTGGAAAACAAAGACAGCATCAACAGCTGGAGCGTTTCGGACGCCATCACGCCCAGCCTGTATAGCCTGGATGACTACGATTTTCGCAAGCCGCGCGCGCGGTTGCTGGAGGCGCGGCAGAATCCCGCCTCGTTCGCGCAGGACAAAGCCGAGGTGTTCGACTGGCCCGGGCGTTATACCGATCACGCCCACGGCCAGTTTTACGTCAAGGTTCGCCAGCAGGAGTTCGAAGCGCAGCACGAGCAGATGAGCGGCGAAGGCAGTTCGCAGGGCATTGCGCCCGGCTACCGTTTTCAACTGATCCAGGCGCCGCGTATGGAGGACAACCGCGCCTACCTGGTGGTCAGCGCGCATTACTTCATGCAGGAAAACAGCTACGCAAGCAATGATAACGACGTCGGCGAGCAGCGTACCGAATTTCAGGTCGTTCCGGCGGACATCAATTGGCGCCCGGCGCGCATCACGCCCTGGCCGAAAACCCACGGCCCGCAAACTGCCGAAGTGGTGGGGCCGGAAGGCGAAAGCATCTGGACCGATAAATATGGCCGGGTGAAACTCAAATTCCGTTGGGATCGCCACGGCAGCGGCAATGAAACCAGTTCCTGTTGGGTGCGCGTCTCCAGCGCCTGGGCCGGCTGGAAATACGGCGGGATCCAGATCCCGCGCGTGGGCGAAGAAGTGGTGGTCGACTTTATCAACGGCGATCCGGATCGCCCTATCATCACCGGCCGCGTTTACAACGAAGACAGCATGCCGCCGTGGGATCTGCCCGGCGACGCCACCAAAATGGGCTTTATGAGCCGCAGCAAAGGCGGCGGCGCCGACAACGCCAGCTTCCTGTTCCTGGAAGACTCGCCCGGCAACGAATCTTTCGACATGCACGCCGAACGCAACATGAACATGACGGTGGAAAACGACAAGAACGTCAATATTGACGGCAGCCGCACCACCACCATCGGCCGCAAGCAGGACGACACCGTCACCGGCGACGCCACGTTCCTGTACAAAGCGAAACGCACCACCACCGTCGATGGGCTGGAAACCGCCAACCTGAACGCCCACCAGACGGTGAACATCAAAGGCGGCCGCGACCTGACGATTATCGACGGCGGCGATAAAATCGACATCACCGGCAATCAGTCCTTCAAGCTTGACGGCGCACAGACGCAAAACATTACGCAGACCCAACACGTCACGGTGAAGGGCAATCAGACCCTCGACATTACCGAAGGGCAACAAACCAGCACCATCAAGCAAGGGCAAACGGTCAACATCACCTCCGGCGGGCAGCACACCACCATCACCGCCGGCGGGCAGGAATTGACGGTTAAAGGCGGCGGCCAAACCGCTACCGTCACCGGGAATGTCACCGAGACCTACAAAAACGATCAGAGCACGACGATCACCGGTACGCTGACCATCAAAGCGAAAACGATCAACATCACCAGCGCAGACGGCGTGTCGGTGCAGACACCGAGCTGGAAAGATAACTGCCACGGTTGGAAATGGGTGGCGACCGGGGCCAACTTCGCCTTCTACGGCTCCAATCTTGCGTTGACAGGAGCCAGCCTGAAACACACGATGCTGGATATCTCGCACAATCCGCTGGCGATCAGCAAAACCAATTTCAAGCTCAGTAACGATCCAATGACGTTCACTCAGCTTGGCGCGCTGGTGACCAACGGCGCCTTACGGTTGAGCACCAAGGCGCTGGCGATCTTTTTATAAAGGGACTCCCATGTCGAAGGCCAAAAATGTTCTCACCGTTATCGGGTTGATTTTATTGGCTCCTATCCTCAGCCTGGTGGGTTTTTTCAAATTCATCACGGTCGATATCTGGGGTTATTTCAAACATATCGGTTCTTCCCTCAGCGTGATGGAGAACGGTATTTCCGCCTCCGGGCAAATCGTCAGCATTCGCCAGACCAACCTGTGGGACGGGAATCGGCCGGTCTGCGAAGTCGAAGTCAAATACATCGCCCAAGACGGAAAAAACCATACGGCCGTGGCGAAAGGCCCGATCAGCGTCGTGGATCTGCCGCGTTATCAGCCGGGCCATTTCACCGCGATCAAGTACGACCCCAAGAACCCCAAAAAAGCGGTGATCGAAGAGCTTTCCCGGCTTTAAGCGAAAAGGCTCCTTTCAATCACGCTATCCGATTGCAACGCTCTGCCAACGGCTTATCGTTCATCGGTTCGCTAACTCACCTTGCATAAGGAAGTGTCACGATGGGCGCGTTCATTGCCTTTTCGACGCAGGACAGCCTCTGGGGACAAATCCTGTTTACCTTCTTTGGCATCCTGGTTGGCTGCGTCTTGCTCGCCGCGATCGGCAAAATCTTTTTGTCGGCCAGCCGAGCGGCCGCGTTGCCTGCGCGGTTGCTGATCTTTGTCGCGCTGATGCTGGCGCTGCTGAAATACAACCAGCAGGTGATGTCTGCGGTGAATGCCCCCGCAGAATTGATCGGGTTCCTGATTTTGCCCGGCTTTTTGATGAGTTACCTGGGTGCGGCGCCCACCGGCAGACTGGCGCTGGCGATAGAGCTGCCCTGTTTTGCGGCGCTCGCCGCGCTGCTGATTCTGGGCACCGCCGACGTCGAATTTTTTGCCCCCTATCACCTGGAGAGCGCCGGCCAATTTATCGCCAAGGCGATCGCTGCGGCATTGTCCGTCGCCGCCGTGCTGTTGGCTCGCGGAATAAACGGGAAGGACGGCGCACTGTCCTCTTGATCATCCCTTTCGAAGCGGGGCCCTCCCCGCATTAACGATCGGCGCTGAACGCCGCATCGTTTTCTTCATCTGTTGTGACATAGCCTGATATCTATTAAACCGAAAAACGGATTGTTTTTGAGCAGCAGCCTGGCTGCCAGCTGATATCCACAGGAAGCTTTACACACACAATGAAAGTCGTAAAACCTCTGCGCCTCAGCGCGCTTCATCGCCCCTTCTCTTGGCAAGGGCAAAACCATCTGGGCGTTTCCGTTTTGGCCTTGGCCGATATGGGGGCTTCCCCGCGCCTGCGCCCCGAACCGGAGCTGTGGCAGTTGGCCGCCGAAGAACTCACGCTGAGCGGCGGCGTGCTCGATTTGGCTATCCCCAAAGCCTGCGCGGAGTTTCTCGCCACCGGTAACGCCTACACCCACCATCAACAAGACAAAACCGCTTGCGCCGTAAAGATCCAGCTGGATTCGCTGGAAAAAACGCTGGTGGTTTTCGGCGATCGCCATTGGATCAACGATCGTCCCTCCACTCCCCTCCCTTTTGCAGAAATGCGTCTGGACTGGCGCCGGGCTTACGGCGGCACCCAGTTCGCCGATAATCCGCACGGCATCGGCGCCACTCCAGAAACATTTCCGCAGGGCCGCATCCATCGCCTACCCAATATTGAACCGCTGCAGGGGCGCCTCGCGTCTCCTCGGCAAAGCGCGCAACCGGCAAGCTTTGACGCGTTGGATCTCACCTGGCCGCGCCGCTTCTCCCGCATCGGTAAAAACTACGACGCCGACTGGTTGAAAAACGGCTTTCCCGGCTTCGCCAACGATATCGACTGGCGCCTGTTCAACATGGCGGAAAGCGATCAGCAGTTTCCTCAACGCGACAGCTTGCCGCCCCGCGCCGCCTATCGAATTTGGAACATGCACCCTTCAGAACCGGTGCAGCAAGGTCATTTGCCGCCGTGGCGCACACGCTGTTTCATCAACCGGCTGCGCGGCGACGAAACGCATTTCGAAGAAATCGCGATGCGCCACACCACCGTCTGGTTCTTCCCGCATCTGGAACAGATGCTGCTGATTTATCAGGGCAGCACACGCATCAATGAAGACGATGCCGCCGACGTAATGCAGCTGATGCCGGCTTTGGAAATCGAAGGCGAGCCCCGCTCCACCGCGCATTATCGGCAGGTGTTGACCCAGCGGCTGGATAAGGAACGGGGGGCTCTGCACGCGTTTCGTGAGCAAGAGTTGTTGCCGGAAGCGTGCATCGGCGCCTGGCTGGATACGGAAACGCCGACGCAGCAAAGCCCGATGGCGGAAAATATCGCCGCCTACGAGCACCGGCAGCGCGAAGAGCACCGCCAGCGCCTGCTGCGTGAAGGCCAGGACATCGATGAACTGTTCCCGCTGCCGTCGCAAGACGCGCCGCCGAAGCTGGACGAGCTTGCCGAATTCGTCGAGCGTCTGGAAAGCCAGGCCGAGGCGCAGTATCAGGACATGCTCAAGCTGGCGCAAGCCGAGGGTATCGATCCGCGCAATCCCGGTGGGGATCACGTGCCGCCATCCGGTGCGGAAAGCTACCAGCAGCAGCGCGATCTGCTGTTCCAGGAGGCGCGCCGGCATCCCGATGCGTTCAGCGAAAAACAGCTGGGGGAAAGCGAGCGTGCGCTGCACCAAATGTATTTAATGTCGGCACAGGCGCAAAGCCCTGCGCTGCGTTTAAGCGGCGATCTGGCGCAAATCATTCGCCAACGCGTCACCGCCGCCATGCTGCGTGATAAGGATCTCAGCGGTCTTGATCTCACCGGCGCCGATCTGTCCGGCATGGATCTCTGCCAGGCTAACTTGCGCGGCGCTTTGCTGGAAAACGCCAATCTGCGCCAAACCCAACTGGTGGGTTGCGACCTTCGCGAGGCGATGCTGGCGCGCGCCGATCTCAGCGGCGCCGTCTTGCAGCAGGCCGATCTGAGCCACGCCTCTTTGGCCCTGGCGAAATGCGAAGCGACGGATTTCGGCGGCGCACAGCTGCACGAAACCAACATTCAGCAAACGTTGTTTCAACGCTGCGATTTCACGATGGCCTCATTACGCGATTTGCTGGGATACGAAACCTTGCTCGGGCAGTGTGATTTCAGCCGCGCCACGCTGGCCAACATTACGCTGATGGAGTTGCAGTTGGAGCAGCTGACATTCAGCCACACCCGGCTCGACAAAGTCAGCTTCGTCAAATGCCGCTTGCAGGCGGTGAACTTCGATCGGGCGCGGCTGGAAAGCTGCGCCTGGGTTGATACCGAGACGCAAAACCTCAGTTTCCGCGCCGCACGCCTCACGGCCTGCGCCTTCGCGGCAAAGACGCTGCTGCCGCAGGCGGATTTCAGCGACGCGACGCTAAACCAGTGCAATTTACGCCAGATGCCGTTGCAGCGGGCCAATTTCAGCCGTGCGCGTCTCAATAATTGCGACCTGTCGGAAACCCGGTTGAACGACGCCGATTTCCGTCAGGCCAACGGCAGCGGCAGCCTGTTCATTCGCAGCGATCTGTCTCGCGCCAACCTGCGCGACGCCAATTTCATTGCGGCGCTCCTGCAAAAATGCGTGCTGTCGGGCGCCGACCTGCAGGGCGCCAATCTGTTCCGGGCCGACCTGTCGCAGTCGCAAGTGGATCAGGCGACCCGGCTCGAGGGCGCCTATACCGCCAGGGTGAAAACATTGCCTCGCCACAACGGGAAGGAAGTATGACCTCAAAGCCAGAGCAAATACGCCAGCGCGTGAAACGCGGCGAGCTGATTGCCGGTGAGGATTTGCACGGCCTGTCATTCGCCGGTATGGATTTGGCCGGCGGCATGTTCAATGAACTGAACCTGAACGGCGTGAACTTCTCCGATTGCGATCTGCGCGACAGCGTCTTCAGCAATTGCCGGCTCGAACAGGCGCAATTTGCACGGGCGAACCTGAAGCAAACGGCCTTCAACCAGTGCGCCATGTCGGGCGGCCGCTTCAGCGAGAGCCATATCGAACTGACGATGTTCAACGACTGCCGGCTTGAACAGGGCGACTTCAGCCGGCTGGCGCTCAACCAAAGCCACTGGATGTCATGCCAATTGGCCGGCGCGAATTTTTCCGCCACTCAGCACGATCGCACCACCTTTTACGAAAGCCCGCTCGACGGCGCTGCGTTGAATCAGGCGCGGTTATCTCTTGTCACGTTCTTCCGATTAAACCTCCGTGACACGCGGTTTGAAGGGGCAGATTTCGACCGCGTCACGTTTTTCGAATGTGACCACCGCGGCAAAAGTTACGCCGGGCAGCGCCTGATCGCCTGCCAGTTTACCGATAACCAACTGGACGACGTCGATTTCAGCCAGGCGACGCTGCGTCAAAGCAACTTCAAGGGCGCTTCGCTGCGGCGCGCCAACCTGGCGGGCGTGCAGGCGCAGCAGTCACTGTGGCTGGAGGCCAATCTGACCCACGCGCAGTGCCGCGGCGGGCAGTTCGATCAGGCGATCTTCAGCGAAGCGACGTTGGACGCCGCCAGCTTCAACCAGGCGCGCCTGTATCAATGCGTATTCCAGCACAGCCGCGCGGCGCGCTGTGATTTCAGCGACAGCGACCTGACCTACGCCGACTTCTGTTATGCCGACATCGGCGCCGCCGATTTCCGCCGCGCGCGCTTTATGCGCACCCGCATGCACCGCGCCCATCAGCAGCAAACGCGCTGGGGCGATCGCAGCGGAATTCTCGAGCGCGACGAAGAGCTGTACGCCGCCGAAACCTGGAGCGCACAGCGCCAGAGCCGAATCTGAATGCATTGACCACTTCACGAGGGGATCACCATGAGCGTTGCCAACACAACCCGCGCCGTCAACATCGCACCGCCCCAGCAGGCCGCCGGCCAGGTCGTCAACCTGTTGCCGGACGGCAGTCTGGTGGTGGAGTGCGAAGGCCGCGGCTGGCATTGCCGCCGGGCGGCGAGCTGCCTGCTGACGCCGGCACTCGGCGATAACGTGCTGGTCGCCGGCTGCGGCCACCAGCTGTGGGCGATCGCCGTCCTTGAGCGCGCGGAACCGCAAAGCGCGGCGCGGCTGAGCGTTGCAGGCGATCTGCACATTGAAACGCCGAGCGGCTCACTGTCGCTGCACGGCGCGCAGGCGCTGAAACTGAGCGGCGACGCCATGACGCTGCAGGCCAACAGCGGCGACTGCCAGGTCGACAAGATGAAATACAGCGGCGAAGAGCTGTCGGCCTTCGTCAGCATCAGCCGCCTGGTCGGCAAACGCTGCGAGTCGCTGTGGCATTCGGTCAGCCAGATCAGCCATTCGCTGTTCCGCAAAGTGCGCCAGACCGAGCACGTGCGCGCCGGGCAGCTGGATTACCAGGCGGAAGATTACGCCCGCATTCATGCCCGCAACACGCTCATTACTTCAAAAGACATCACCAAGCTGGATTCGGAACAAATCCACGTCGGATAACCTGCGGAGGCCTTTTATGTTTGCCAACAGCCAAATGATCGGCGTGGACCTGGCGTTTCCCGACGTCTGTCTGACGCCAAGCCCGGCGCCAGTACCCGTGCCCTACCCGGATATCGCCCTGGCGCCGACCGCCATTCCGAACGCGTTCAACATTCTGTTCGTCGGCACCCCGGCGCACAACATGGCGACGGTGACGCCGCTGACCAACGGCGACAACCCCGGCGTGGCCACCGGCGTCGCCTCCGGGACAGTGATGGGGCCGTCCCGCCACCTGACCGGCGCCTTTACCGTGCTGCTCAAAGGCACCCCGGCCACCCGGCTGACCAGCCTCAGCCTGCAAAATTCCACCAACGCGCTCGGCATGCGCATCGTGCCGAGCCAATTAAAAGTGTTGCTGCTTGCGCCCTGATGACGGCGCCCTATTACACAGCCATTAAACAAGAAGAGGACATTGTGAAAACACGGATTACCCTGACGCTGCTGACCGCCCTGACGCTTGCCGGTTGTTCCACGCCGCCGCCACCGCCGCCGGCGCTCAATAACGACGCCATCGTCAGCAGTGAGGTCAACGGCGTCACGCTAAAGCACCGCGCCGCAGTGAGCGCGCCGCAACAGTTCAAGCCGATCGGTGAGGAGTACCGCAGCCTGTACGCCGCCAGCATCATGAGCAGCCCGAATTATACCGGCACCGCCGTCGGCAGCCTGGACAACGCCGCCGCGTTCTACGCGCTGGGCGAAGTGGAAAACAACTGGCTGGCGATCTCCGCCATCCGGGGCGGCGACCTGGTGGGTTACATCCAGGCCAACGCCGGCGTACCGGAAGCGCGCTACAAATCGACGCTGCGCAAAGATCTGCCGCGCCGCGCGCGCGCCGCCAAACAGGACTGCGTCAAAGTCGGCGGCGACAGCAAGGCGTGTAAAAACGCCGGCTCAGCCACCTGGATCCTCCAGTAGTCAGCACGCCTGCGGGCGACGAGATTCCCATGATGACGACCCCTATCGCTTCCCGCTGGTGCGGGATGCTTTTTCTACTGCTGGGCGCACTGGCGCTCGGCGGCTGCATGTCTTCCGCCAAAAGCGTGCCGTCGCGTTACAGCCTGGTGTTCGATGCCGATCGCCAGGTCAACGCCGCCGCCGGCGCGCAACCGGCGCCGATAAAAATTCGCGTGCTGCTGCTGCGTTCGGATGCGGAATTCATGGATGCCGACTTCTTCAGTCTGCAAAACGACGCCAAAAGCGTGCTCGGCAATAGCCTGCTGGACAGCGATCAGTTCTTCCTGACGCCGGGCCAGACCGGCAAAAAACTCGGTGGGCAAAGCGCGTTGGATGCGCGCTACATCGGCGTGATCGCCGAATATCAAAATCTGGACGGCAAAACCTGGCGCCTTTCACTGCCGCTGCCGGAACCCACCGAAACCAATTTCTACAAGGTATGGCAATTCTCGCCGGATGAGCTGGAAGCGCATATCGTCGCGGGCGTGAGTGGCCTGCGCCCCGTAAAAAAGGTCGACTGACCTACCGCTGCGCTGAAGCGAAGTAACTATAGGTGTGATGATGAAAGATGCTCATAAGGTTGTCTGGACTGAGGGGATGTTTTTGCGCCCCCACCATTTCCAGCAGGCGGAAAACTATCTCGAAGGCTATATGCGCAACTGGGGCCAGGCCCACAGCGGCTGTTTCTGGGGATTCCTCACCCTGGATCTGGACCAAACGCTGCTGCGCCAGGGCAAGATTGCCCTCAACGCCGCCAGCGGCATCATGCCGGACGGCACGCCTTTTCGCTTCTCCGGCGCCCAGCAGGCGCCCGCGCCGCTGACCATCGCCGAAAACAAGACCGGTGAAAACGTGGTGCTGGCCCTGCCGACCTACCGCGCGGGGCGTGAAGACGTGATCTTTCAGGAAAGCCCGGAGGCGCTGGCGCGCTACCTGGCTTACGAGAACGAAGTCGACGATCTCAACGCCGTCTCGGTGGGCAGCGCGGCGCTGCAGTTCGGCCGCCTGCGCCTGCGGCTGATGCTGGAGAGCGAGCTCAACGCCGAATGGACGGCGCTCGGCGTGACCCGCGTGCTGGAAAAACGCGGCGACAACAGCCTGCGCCTCGATACCGCGCAGATCCCGCCGATGCTGAACTGCCAGGGCAACCCGGTACTGAAAACCTTCATCAACGATCTGCAGGGCCTGCTGCAACAGCGCAGCCAGCAGATGAGCCAGCGCCTGCTGCAGCCGGGCCGCGGCGGCAGTTCCGAAATGGTCGATTTCATGCTGCTGCAGCTGATCAACCGCCACCTCGGCCAGGTGAGCCACGCCTACCACCTCGACCATCTGCACCCGGAGCGCCTGTTCGCCGATTGGCTGCAGTTCGCCACCGAGCTCGCCAGCTTCTCGGCGCAGCGCACCCCGGAAGGCCGTCTACCGGTGTATGACCACGACAACCTGGCGCTGTGCTTCGGCAAGCTGATGCTGTTGCTGCGCCAGGGGCTGTCGGTGGTGCTGGAAGACAACGCCATTCAGCTGACGCTGGTCGAACGCTCCCACGGGCTGAACGTCGCCACCGTGCAGGACGCCAAAATGATGCGCGACTTCGGCTTCGTGCTGGCGGTGCGCGCCGACGTGGCCGCCGAGGTGTTGCTGACCCATTTCCCGGCGCAGATGAAGATCGCCCCGGTCACGCGCATCCGCGATTTGGTGCAGCTGCAGCTGCCAGGCATCGGTTTGCGCACCATGCCCGCCGCGCCGCGCCAGATCCCCTATCACGCCGGCTACACCTACTTCGAGCTGGAAAAAGGCGGCGACCTGTGGAAACAGATGGAAAAATCCAGCGCCTTCGCTCTGCACCTGGCGGGCGAATTCCCGGGGCTGGACATGGAATTTTGGGCGATTCGCAGCCATACGGACCGGTAACCTATGACTCAGGAAAATAGCATGGCGCCGGCGGCCAACCCGCTGGTGGACGCCGCCAACCCGCTGCTGAACGCCATTTCGCAGATCCGCCAGTCGGCCACGCACGCCAACCCGGCGCAGCTGCGCCAACAGCTGATCGACGAAATGCGCCGCTTCGAGATCCGCGGCCAACGCGCCAACCTGCCGTACGAGGTGATCATCGGCGCGCGTTATTGCCTGTGCACCGCGCTGGATGAAGCGGCGGCGCTGACCCCGTGGGGCAGCAACAGCGTGTGGTCCGGCAGCGGGCTGCTGGTGACCTTCCATAACGAAACCTGGGGCGGCGAGAAATTCTTCCAGCTGCTGGCCAAGCTGTCGCAAAGCCCGCGCGAGCACATCAACCTGCTGGAGCTGATCAATTATTGCCTGCTGCTGGGCTTTGAAGGCCGCTACCGGGTGATGGAAAACGGCCGCTCGCAGCTGGAAACCATGAAGCAGCGCCTGCTGCAGCTGATCCGGTCGGTGCGCGGCGGCTATGCCCCGCCGCTGTCGCCCCATGCGCTGGATCTGCCGGTACAGCAGAAACTGTGGCGCCCGCTGGTGCCGCTGTGGGCCTGCGTGGCGCTGACCGGCTTCCTGGCTTCGCTGCTGTTCATCGCCCTCAACTGGCGGCTGGGCGACAACACCAGCCCGGTGCTGGCGGCGATTTACCAAACCAATCTGCCGCAGGTGGCGATCGGTAACCCGGCGCCGGCCGCACCGCCGACGCTGAGCCTGAAAAGCTTCCTGCGCAAAGAGATCGCCGAAGGGCTGGTGGTGGTGCGCGACGAAGCGCAGCAAAGCGTGGTAATCCTCAAAGGCGACGGGCTGTTCGACTCCGCCGCCACCACGGTGCGCGCCAACTATATTCCGGTTATCGACCGCATCGCCGCCGCCATGAACGGCGTCAGCGGCAAAATCCTGGTCACCGGCTACAGCGACAACGTGCCGATCCGCAGCGCCCGTTTCGCCTCCAACTGGGAGCTGTCGCTGGCGCGCGCCGAAGCGGTCAGCGCCCGGTTGCAAAAGCACCTCGCCAACCCGCAGCGTGTCAAGGCCGAGGGCCGCGGCGAGAGCAATCCCGTCGCGCCGAACGATAACAAAGTGAACCGCGCGTTGAACCGCCGGGTAGAAATTACGCTGTTGGTCGCCCCGGAAAATACCCAGGCGGAAATCAACGGCTTGCCGCAAGGAACCGGAAAGTAATGCTCAGTACGTTATTCTCCATCATCACCAGCCGCCTGCTGTGGGGCTTTGTCGGCATTACCGCGCTGGCGTTCATCATCTGGATGATCGGCCCGCTGGTGGCCATCGGCGACTATCGCCCGCTGGAGCCGGAACTCAACCGCCAGATCGCCATCGGCGTTATCTACCTGATCTGGTTCCTGTGCCGCCTGATCCCGCGCCTCTACAGCGCCTGGTTCAACAG
This sequence comes from Serratia sarumanii, assembly GCF_029962605.1. NCBI lineage: Bacteria > Pseudomonadati > Pseudomonadota > Gammaproteobacteria > Enterobacterales > Yersiniaceae > Serratia > Serratia sarumanii. Next base: position 3,054,446 of record NZ_CP124750.1, read on the forward strand.
CCGCCTGCTGAGCAACCTGCGCGCCGCCGAAGCGGTGCCGGCGGAAGACGGCAAGCCCGAGGTCAAACAAGACGATCAGTTGGCGCAGCGCTTCGACGAAGCGGCGCAGCTGCTGAAAAAGGCGCGCTTCACACCGGGCCAGGGCGACGGCAAACACCGCTGGATGACCCGCTTTAGCCGCCAGTACCTGTACCAGCTGCCGTGGTATGTGATCATCGGCGCGCCCGGCGCCGGCAAGACCACCGCGCTGGTCAACTCCGGCCTGCACTTCCCGCTGGCGGATCGCTTCGGCAAATCCGCGCTGCGCGGCGTGGGCGGCACCCGCAACTGCGACTGGTGGTTTACCAACGACGCCGTGCTGCTCGACACCGCCGGCCGCTACACCACGCAGGAAAGCCAGCGCGAAGAAGACGCCGGCGAGTGGCAAAGCTTCGTCGCGCTGCTGAAAAAATACCGCACCCGTCAGCCGATCAACGGCGTGATGGTGACCATCAGCGTCGCCGATCTGCTGAGCGACAGCGCCGAAGCGCGCGCCGCCCAGGCCAGCGCGCTGCGCAAACGCCTGATCGAACTGCACGAACAGCTGGGCATTCACTTCCCGGTCTATGTGCTGGTCACCAAAACCGACCTGCTCAACGGCTTTATGGCCTACTTCGGCAGCTTCGACAAAGCACAGCGCGACCAGATCTGGGGGTTCACCTTCCCTTACGAGCGCTCGCGGCAGCCGGACTTCAACCTGAACGCCGCTTTCGAACAGCAATACGCCCTGCTGCAACAGCGGCTGGACGCGGCGCTGCCTGATACGCTGCTGATGGAGCACGACGCGCGCCAGCGCGCCGAAAGCTACCTGTTCCCGCAGGAGTTCGCCGCGCTGCGCCCGCTGCTCGGCCAATACCTGGAGCAGGTGTTCGCCACCTCCAGTTTTGAAACCCGCTTTACCCCGCGCGGCATCTATTTCACCAGCGGCACGCAGGAAGGCCTGCCGTTCGACCGGGTGATGGGCGAGCTGAACCGCTATCTGCAGCTGCCGACGGCAAACTCAGGGGCGCAGGCCAACGCGGCCTGGGACAGCGTGGGCCAGGAAGCGCCAATCCCGGCGGCCAAGGGCCAAAGCTTCTTCCTGAAAGAGACGTTGGAATCGGTGGTTTTCCAGGAATCCGGGCTGGCGGGCAGCAACCGCTGGTGGGAATACCGCAACCGCGCCCTGCACTGGGCGGGTTACATCGCACTGGCGGTGATCCTGGCGGTGCTGGCGATGCTCTGGTTCACCAGCTACGGCAACAACAAGGCCTATCTGGCGGAAGTGGCCGCCAAGGTGCCCGGCGTCGAGCGCCAGGGGCAAAACCTGACGCAGTTGGGCAACGGCGACATGTTCTCGCTGCTGCCGTTCCTCAACAGCCTGCTGCACCTGCCGGACAGCCAAAACTTTTCGCTGGACGATCCGCCGTTCACCTACCGCATGGGGCTGTTCCGCGGCGATCAGGTGAGCGACGCCGGCAATGCGCTGTACCAAAAAGCGCTGAAAGAGCTGCTGCTGCCGCAGGTGGCGCAACAGATCGCCACCACGCTGCGCAACGACAACCACGGCGATGCGGACTTCAGCTACGAAGCGCTGAAGGCCTACCAGATGCTGTATCTGCCGAAGCAGTACGACGGTAAATTCCTGCGCGCCTGGGTGATGCTCAACCTGCAGCGCAACCTGCCGCAGGGCAGCACCCAGAAACAGCTGCAGCAGATCGAATGGCATTTGGGCCAGCTGCTGGATGCGCAGATCCAGGCCTCGCCTTACGCCAAAGACGACCCGCTGGTGGCGCAGGCGCAGGCCGCCATCAACCGGGCGCCGCTGTCGCAGCGCGTCTACGGCCGCCTCAAGCGCCTGCTGCTGAAGCAGACCGACATCAAGCCGGTCAGTCTGGTCGATTTGGCCGGCCCGCAGACCGAGCTGGCGTTCAGCCGCAAAAGCGGCAAACCGGTGACCGACGGCGTGCCGGGCCTGTTTACCTCGCAGGGGTATTGGAAAGCGTTCAACGACAACATCGATCCGGTGACCGACACCCTGCGCAAGGAAGACGTCTGGGTGTTGAACAGCCAGACGCCGGAGCAGAAGAGCGCTGATTTGACCAAAACCATCCGCCAGCTGTACATGCAGGACTTCATCAGCGCCTGGGATGAGCTGCTGGGGGATATCCAACTGGCCAACATCGGCAACCTGACCCAGCGCATCAGCAGCGCGCGCCTGCTGTCCGGCAACCCGTCGCCGATGCGTAACCTGCTGGTCAACGTCAGCAAAAACGTCACCCTGCGCGACGAGAAAAGCGACGCCGACTCCCGCTCGCTGCTGGCCAAAACCGAAGACAGACTGAATCAAAACGCCAACCGCACGCTGGAAGCGCTGTTCACCAACCGGCCGGCCAACGCCGACGGCGACGTATCCGCCCAGCCGGAACAGCTGGTGATGGCGCACTTCGCGCCGCTGCTGGAGCTAGCGCAAAGCCAGGGCGAAGGCAATAAGGCGATCCCTTTCGACAGCGTGCTCAAGCAGGTCGATGAGCTGTACAGCTATCTGACGGCGGTTCAGGGCGCGGCCAACAGCGGCATGTCGGCGCCACCGAGCGACATCATCCCGCGTCTGCAGGCCGAATCCGGCCGCTTGCCGGTGCCGTTCAAACAGATGCTGCTGTCGCTGGCGATCGGCGCCAGCAGCGACACCCAGCGCAAAGAGATGGAGAACGTGAAAAAGCGCATCAGCTTCGAGGTCGGCAGTTTCTGCCGCCAGGCGATCGCCGGCCGTTATCCGCTGGTGGCACGGGCGCGCCAGGACGTGACGCCGGACGATCTGGCGCGCATGTTCGCGCCGAACAGCGGGCTGATGGACAGCTTCTTCCGCGACAACCTGCAGGGCAAGGTCGACACCACCCGCGCCAACTGGCGCTTTACCCCTGGCGTGGACGGCAAGACGCTGCCCGGCGGCGAAGGCATCCTGCGTTCCTTCCAGCAGGCGCAGCGCATCCGCGACGCCTTCTTCGCCAACGGTACCGCGACGCCCTCTTACCGCGTGACCGTGCGGCCGGTGCGGATGGATAACGACATCCTCAACCTGACGCTGGATATCGACGGCCAGCTGTTCAAATACAGCCACGGCCCGCAGGTGCCGCTGGTGGTCAGTTGGCCGGGCACCCGCAATACCAACCAGGTGCATCTGCAGCTGGCGCTGGCCAACGGCACCACCGCCAGCCTGGTGACCAGCGGGCCGTGGGCGCTGAACCGCCTGGTGGATATGGCGCAGTCTTCGGGCACCGGCGGCCTCGGCCGTCAGGCGACCTTCAATCTTGACGGCCACCGCGTCACGCTGGAGTTCACGCCCAACAGCATTCGCAATCCGTTCCAACTGCCGGCCTTCTCGTGCCCGTAGCCCCGAAAGGACATGACCATGAGCACTGATTCAAGCGCCCCGACGAGCATCGGCTGGTACGGCAAACTCCCTTCCGCCGGCGACTTCCTGCAACGCCGCCTGCCCGATCCGGTGGTCAACAACTGGGCCCACTGGTTCCATAACGGGCTGGTGAATTTGCAGCGCGATGCGCAGGGGCCGAACGGCCACCCGTTCAGCAACGCACCGGTGTGGAACTTCGTGATCCCCGCCACGCTCGGCAGCCCGTACGTGCAGATGGGTTGCCTGTTGCCGGCGCGCGATCGCGTCGGGCGACGCTACCCGATCTGCGCGCTGCGCCTGTTCAGCCAACAGGATTGGCGGCCGCAACAGCTGAACATGGCGGCGAGCTGGTACCAACAGCTCGGTTATACCCTGCTGAACGGCGTGCGCAACGGTTTCTCCGCCGAGCAGATCGACCGCACGTTGCAGGCGATCCCGGCGCTGCCCAGCCCGCCGGCGGAAGCGGATTCCGAGATATTGTCAATTATCGGTTTCCAGCATCCGGACGTGCCGGGCCTCGGCTGGCAACAGGCCGCCGACTGTTTCGACCCGGCGCAGTACACCAGTTTCTGGTGGACCAATCAGGCCGACGGACACCCGCTCTACACCCACGTGCACAGCGGCAACCTCACCGTGCAGCTGTTTTCACTGCTGTTCGAGCCCAACGGCTGGGCGCGCCCCGGCCGCGGCGGCCAGTACCCGCAAATGTTTGATTAACATCGCTCGTTGAAGGAAATTTTATGGCTATCGACACCGATACCCTGCTGGCACCGGTCGACGCGGACAATCCCTGCGGCGACAACCTGGAATACGACGCCGACTTTCTGGCGATGGAACAAGCCGCCACCGGCAAGGCCGAACAACAGTTCGGCAGCACCATCATCCCGGAAGAAGCGCCGGATTGGGTGCAGGTCGAACGCCTAGCGACCTCGCTGCTGGCGCGCACCAAAGACCTGCGCGTCATGCTGTATCTCACCCGCGCCTGGACCCAGCTGCGTGGGTTGCCGGGCTACGCCGACGGGCTGACGCTGATCCACCAGTCGATGGCCCGTTACTGGGACGCCCTGCAGCCGCCGCTGGAGTTCGACGGCGAGGCCGACCCGCTGTTTCGCATCAACGCGCTGGCCGACCTTGGCGACAAGGCCGCGCTGGCCGCCAGCGTGCGCGCCGCGCCGCTGCTGAAAAGCGCCGCCGGTGAAATCTCGCTGCGCGATGCCGGCGCCCTGCTCGACGGCAGCAAGCAGGAGTGCCCCAACTTTCCCGGCGGCCGCGCACGGCTGCAGGATGAGCTGGCGCAACAGGATCGCCCCGAAGGCGCCCTGGTGGCGCGCATCGCCAACACCCTGAGCGCCATTCGCGGCGAAGTGACCCGTCATCTGGGGGAAAGCGCGCTGCCGGAAATGAGCGCGCTCACCAAGGTCTTTTCGCTGGTGGCGCTCGCCGGCCAGAGCGAGGCCCCGGCCGCCGCCGAACCCGACGCCCCGCCGGAAGCCGCCGCCGTGCAGCCACCCGCCGCCGTGCAGAGCGCCACCGCCCCGCTCAACTGGCGTAGCGCGCAGATCCAGTCGCGTGACGACGCCCAGCTGATGCTGGACAAGGTGAAAAACTATTTTCGTCTTCATGAGCCGAGCCACCCGGCGCCGCTGATGATCGATCGGGTCCAGCGGTTGATTACGCTGGACTTTATGCAAATCGTCCGCGATTTGGCGCCCGATGGGCTTAACCAACTGGAGACCATTCTCGGTCGCCCCGACAACGAGGAGAACAGCTAGCCGCCGACCTTTGTTCTCTTGACGCATCCGATACCGTCTGCCCCTGCGCAGACCCGAATCAGAACCTGACTCTCCCAGCCGGACGAGGCGCGTTCCCAATCGCCATTAGATGGAGTAAATCATGTCAAACTCGAAATCCCGCAGCGGGCAGAAATTCATCGCCCGCAACCGCGCGCCGCGCGTACAGATTGAATACGATGTCGAAATTTATGGCGCAGAGCGCAAAATCCAGCTGCCGTTCGTGATGGGCGTGATGGCGGATCTGGTGGGGAAAGCGGTCGATCCGCAAGCCAGCGTGGAAGAGCGCAAGTTCATGGAGATCGACGTCGACAACTTCGACGAGCGCATGAAATCGCTGAAGCCGCGCGTCGCTTATCAGGTCGACAACACCCTGACCGGCGAAGGCAAGCTGAACATCGATCTGACCTTCGAAAGCATGGAAGACTTCTCCCCCGCCGCCATCGCCCGCAAGGTCGACGCGCTGGACAATCTGCTGGACGCCCGCACCCAGCTTTCCAACCTGCTGTCCTACATGGACGGCAAGAACGGCGCCGAAGAGCTGATCTCCAAGATCCTGCAAAATCCGGCGCTGCTGCAATCCCTGACCGACGCGCCGAAGCCGGCGGTTAACGACGAAAACAACGAGCGTGAGGATTAATCGATGAGCAACTCGCCTCAGCAACAAAATGCGTTGCAGACCACCGAGACTTTTTCCAGCGATGAATTCAGCGCGCTGCTGAACAAAGAGTTCCGGCCGAAGACCGATCAGGCCAAAGAAGCGGTCGAGAACGCGGTGAAAACCCTGGCGCAGCAGGCGCTGGAAAACACCGTCACCGTTTCTTCCGACGCCTACCGCACCATCCAGGCGCTGATCGCGGAAATCGACGAAAAGCTGTCGCAGCAGATCAACCAGATCATTCACCACGACGACTTCCAGAAGCTGGAAGGCGCCTGGCACGGCCTGCATTATCTGGTCAACAACTCCGAAACCGACGAGATGCTGAAGATCCGCTTCATGAGCATTTCCAAGCAGGAGCTGGGCCGCACGCTGAAGCGTTATAAAGGCGTGGGCTGGGACCAGAGCCCGATCTTCAAGAAAGTCTACGAAGAAGAGTATGGCCAGTTCGGCGGCGAACCGTTCGGCTGCCTGGTGGGCGACTACTACTTCGATCACAGCCCGCAGGACGTGGAGCTGCTGGGCGAAATGGCCAAGATCGGCGCCGCCTCGCACTGCCCGTTCATCGCCGGCACCGCGCCAAGCGTGATGCAGATGGAGTCCTGGCAGGAGCTCTCCAACCCGCGCGATCTGACCAAGATTTTCCAGAACACCGAGTACGCCGCCTGGCGCAGCCTGCGCGAGTCGGAAGACGCGCGCTACCTGGGCCTGGTGATGCCGCGCTTCCTGGCGCGCCTGCCGTACGGCATCCGCACCAACCCGGTGGACGAGTTTGACTTCGAAGAAGACACCGACGGCGCGACCCACGGCAACTACACCTGGACCAACGCCGCCTACGCCATGGCCGCCAACATCAACCGTTCGTTCAAAGAGTTCGGCTGGTGCACCGCCATTCGCGGGGTGGAATCCGGCGGCGCGGTGGAAAACCTGCCGTGCCACACCTTCCCGAGCGACGACGGCGGCGTGGACATGAAGTGCCCGACTGAGATCGCCATCAGCGATCGCCGCGAAGCCGAGCTGGCCAAAAACGGCTTTATGCCGCTGGTGCACCGCAAAAACTCCGACTTCGCCGCCTTTATCGGCGCGCAGTCGCTGCAGAAGCCGGCGGAATACTACGATGCCGACGCCTCCGCCAATGCCCAGCTTTCCGCGCGCCTACCGTACCTGTTCGCCTGCTGCCGCTTCGCGCATTACCTGAAGTGCATCGTGCGCGACAAAATTGGCTCCTTCCGCGAGCGCGACGACATGGAACGCTGGCTGAACGACTGGATCATGAACTACGTGGACGGCGATCCGGCCAACTCCTCGCAGGAAACCAAGTCGCGCAAACCGCTGGCCGCGGCGGAAGTGCAGGTGGAAGAGATCGAAGACAACCCGGGCTATTACAGCGCCAAGTTCTTCCTGCGCCCGCACTACCAGCTGGAAGGCCTGACCGTCTCCCTGCGCCTGGTGTCGAAGCTGCCTTCGCTGAAGCAAAACGACGCGTCCTGATGGACTGAAGTCAGGCCGCGATAGTGCGGCCTGGCTGATACATTAACCTCATCACAGGGAAAGAAAGATGAAGACAAAACGGTTTTATCTGGCATCGCTGTTGGCAGTCGTCTGCTCGCTCTCCGCCGCGCCGCCAGCTTTCGCAGAGCAGACAACGAGACAGCATTTGACTTCCGATGATGTCAATTTGCCAGGCAGCGACTTTTTCCGTTTCTATCGCAGTGCAGATAAACAGGAAAAAGAGAAAGCGCGGATTTATTTGCTGGGCGTGCTGGACGCGACGGAAGGAAAAAGCTGGTGCCAATACAGCCAGCTACAAACCGTCACTCTGCAGGAGTTTGTGTTCGAATTCTTTAATAAACTTCCCGCTGCGCGCCTGCACGAAAGGGCAGCCTCCCTGATTGAAGAGGCTCTGGCGACTCGCTTCCCCTGCAAAGGAGGCAAAGCATGAAACCATTATATCGTCAGCTAAAAAGCAGCCATTACTCCTCTGATTACTCTAGCCCGGGATATTTGGCAGCAGAAGCCGTTTACGCCGAGATTGGTTATGAGCTTGATACGCTTCTAAAGCAAAACCCTGGTTATGCCAATACCTGTGCCGTCCGCATGAGCCTTGCGCTGTTGAAAGCCGGCATCAGCTTCAAAGGCCGCCTGCCAATCAAAAAAGGCGCCTATAAGGGTAAAACGATAGAACCTGGAGCCAAACTGCTGGCCGATCAGTTGCATCGCTCCAGTAGTTTTGGCAAAGCCAAAATTTTCTTTAATGCTCCAGATGCAGAGAAAGGTATTGGCAATAAAAAAGGCGTCGTGTTCTTCAATAAGATCACCAACTATGATGGCGGACACATTGATCTGATCGAACCAGAAAACTCGCTATTGACCTGCCATTCCCATTGCTATTTTAACTGCAAAGAAGTCTGGTTTTGGGAATTAAGCTAGTGTTCCATCGGCTTGTCAGTAAATGCATGAGGTTTGGTTTAACTGCATGCTTGCAGATCGAAAAAAAACAGAACATACATTGAACCCAGACAACGCGAAATAATTAAGCATTGAGCCATTAGCACTTAATAGTGGCTCGGTAACCCGTACCGATAGTTTTCGGTATTTAATAAGGTGCATGGCACAAGGATATAAATTGGTAATGCATTACCACACTTGCAATTCCTGCTGCTATTACCTGAGTTTTTCAACGTAACGTTAATACTACTGTTAACCCTTAATAAAGAGTGAAGAAACTATGGCTATTGATATGTTCCTGAAAGTTGAAGGTGCCAGCGGCGAATCTAAAGATTCGAATCACAAAGGCTGGACCGACATTACTTCTTTCTCCTGGGGCGCTTCTCAACCGGGCAATATGGGCGTTGGCGGCGGCGGTGGCGCCGGTAAAGTGTGCTTCAACGATCTGCACGTTAACGCGCTGGTCGACAAGTCAACCCCGGCGCTGCTGAAGCATTGCTCCAGCGGTAAGCACCTGACCAAGGTTGAGTTGTCTGTCTGCAAGGCGGGCGGTACTCAGGTTGAGTACGTTAAAATCACCCTGGACGACGTGCTGGTCACCGCCGTGCAGTACACCGGCGCAGGCGGCGAAGACACCGTGGGCGTCACCTACTCCTTCCAGGCGGCGAAAGTGAAACAGCAATACTGGGAGCAGAGCGACAAAGGCGGCAAAGGCGCCGAAAGCAGCGCAGGTTGGAACATCAAGGAAAACCGCGAAGCTTAATTTGTATGCCCCCCGGTTACGGCCGGGGGTCTAATATAGGAAATAACAATGAATAATAACCGCCCCATTTTTTCAGCCGCATGGGCTGCAAGCACTAAAATATATAACGCGCAATATTCAGCTCAGAATGTTGCCGAGATTATCGGTGGGCGTGTAGCCATGAATATTGCGCCTAATGGAAAGTGGGAAAACACCTGCGCTGTACGCATGAGCTACATCTTGAATAAATCTGGCTTTCCCATTCCTTATGTAAAAGATCAGACCGTATCAGGTGCCGATCGTCAATGGTATTTTTTTAGAGTTAAAGATCTTATCGCTTATTTGACAAAGATCTGGGGCAAACCCGACCTTCGAGTCAAGTTCCCTCCTCCAGGTGGTGGTGAATTAGCAGGAAAGAAGGGGATCATATTGTTTGAAATTGCAGGTTGGAGCGATGCCGGAGGGCATGCTACGCTCTGGAATGGGAACGGCGATTGTTATGATCATTGTTATTTCAATGAACCAGAAGCTCGCTATACAACAAATTACGCTAACTTTTGGGTATTAAGATGAAAAAAATCCTTATCTCCTTTTTTTGTCTATATGCCACTTGTGCTATAGCACAGAAAAATCAAGAAGAACCTATTGAAAAGTGGCCACCGCAGGCAGCATACAGAAACTATTTGCAAAACTATAAAGATATCGCTCTAACCTACTGCATTTCAGTCGCTTATAAGACATCACCAGAAGCCAGCAAAGATGCAATTGCCTCATCGAATGGAATCGATGCGTGGTCATACTATGCAATTCGTGATGAAGAATCCCCTATCATTGCGCTGACAAAGCAGTACTTGCAAAAGAATTACAATGCTAAGGATGGGAAAAGCCGCTTAGACTTAATGAAGTGCATGGATATGTACCATAGTAAAGATCTTGACAAACTTGCGAAAGACTATGTACAGCGCCCTAATGATAATTGGGTGAAAGACAATCCGGATAGAATAAATGAAAATCCTCCTCGGAAATAATCAGTGAAAAGAATCTTACTGACTGTGGCCATCGCCGCAACGTTGAACGCTAATGCAGCGACAAAAATTGACTACTCCCCTGCCGAGTACCTCAAAAACTACGCGCTTAGCGTTTGTATCGCCGAGGGGTACTCAGCAAAAGAAGTCAAAAACGATGCCGCCGCCGCTGCTCGGGGTTACACGGAATTCGGCGATTATTCTCTGGAAGCGCATACCGCTGTCAGGGCGCTGGCAAAAGAATTTCTGGCAAAGCCCTATGACAGCATGTCTGGGGAGCCGATGACGATGGCAAAGTGCATCGACCTTGTACACAGCCAAGCGTTGCAAGCCATCATCAAGAAATACCAAGGGAAAGACGACAACTGATATCAGAGTTGCTCAAACGACGGCTCATATCAAAGGTTATCTCGGATGAGAAGATACACGTACTTTTTAATGTCTCTGCTGCTCGGAAGCCATGTAGTCCTTGCTGAAAACTCGCTTAATGCTTTATCGCAAGAGGCACTATATAAAAATTGGTTAACCAGCCGCTGCATTGGGAAATCCACTGACTCAGAAAGAACCAAACAAGACGCCTTCCGTTCCGCTTCCGCCTATTTAGAATTGAGTAAACTGCCGATGGATGCATTTGAACAAGGTGAAAAACTGGCTGAACAGTACGCAAATAAAAATAGCCAAGGCTCAGTTCAAGGGACTTACCATACTTTAGATTGTCTTTCACTGCAGAGCGCCAGTGAAGCTAACGTCATCTTTTCTCGCTACTCTAATCAGTAAATTAGTTATAAGAGGGTAGTTACCTTGGGATAATCAAGAAATCTAATTTCAATTCTCTAATCAACAAGCCTTCAATTAATAACAAAAGCATTTCGTAAAATTAAGACCACAACAAGCCTTAGTGAACGAGTTAAGAAACAACTTAACGGCTTGCCAAAATACCCGCCAATTTTGGCAAGCCACAGATCGAATCATTAATTATTGCACTACCTCCTAATCAGCAGGAATGCCTTATGCGATTTTCCATTGTAAAAAATAAAAGCGGCCAGGTTCCGCCGCAGAGCAGTTGCGATTTTCTGCCGCCGGGCGGCACCATCGGCCGCAGCGTGGACAACAACCTGGTGCTGCCGGACGAAGAGCGCGCCATTTCCCGTCTGCAGGCGATCGTGCATATTTCCGCTGACGGCGAATGCCGCATCACTAACCGCGGCAACGTTACCCGCGTGCTGCTGAACGACATTCCGCTGGAACGTGGCCGCCAGGTTGAACTGCAGGACGGCGACGTGCTCGGCATCGACGATTACCAGATTGAAGTCAGCGCGCTGCAACAGCACGCCGCGCCACAGGCTCAACCGGTGGCCAAGGCCGCCGCCGTTGCCGCTGTTACGGCCCCTGCAGCCGCCGCCAAAGAAAAATCCGCCGCGCCAATCCCCAACGAAATCTGGGACAGCCTGGTGGAAGAATTCACGCCGAATGCGCCGGCCGCCGCCACAGTCACACCGCCGCAGGTCGCCAATCCAGGCAGCCACCCGCTGCTGGATACCCCCGCTCGCGAGCTGAACCCAGCCGATCCGCTGGCTCAGCTGGCGGGCGATGTCGATCTGCGCCAGCTGCAGCAGCAGCAAACCGATCCGGCAGCGCTGTTCAACACCGACACCACCTTTGAGCGCGAACACATCCTGGCCGATACCACCCCCAGCGCGCTGCTGGCGGAGCAGGCTGCGCCGCCGCGCCCGGCGACTCCCACCCAAAAAACGCAGCAACCGGAGCAAGAGCTGGATCCGCTGGCGCTGTTCGGCGGTTCATCCGCGCCCGCTTCGCCAGAAGCGTTGAACAGCAACGATCCGCTGGGCCTGCTGATGGGCGGCGCCGTGCCGCTGGCCCAGCCGGAAGAACCGGTACAGCCGCCCGCGCCGCCGATCGCCGCACAACCGCAAGCGCCGCGCCCACAGCCGACGCCACCGCCCGTGCAAATCCCCGAGCCGCAGCCCCAACCCGCGCCGCAGTTCAGCCAGCAGGAACCACCCGTGCAGCCGCCGCGCCCGCGCCAGGGCAACCGCCTGGGCATCGATCCGGTCGCCTACCAGTCCGCCCAGCGGCAACATGCCGCCGCGCCGAATGGCGACACATTGGAAGGGCCGTTGCTGGCGGCGCTGTTGCAAGGCATCGGCCTCGACGATCTGCAGCCGCAGCCGCACTTCGACGAACAACAGATCCGCCAGGCCGGACGCCTGCTGAGCCTGTTCTCGCAAGGCACCGTCGCCCTGCTGTCATCCCGCTCTATCCTCAAGCGCGGCGTGAAGGCCGAAATGACCATGATCCTCGACGAGGCCAACAACCCGTTCAAGCTGCTGCCTTCGGGCAAAACGGTGCTGATGCAGATGTTCGGCAGCCAGATGCCGGGCTTTATGCCGCCGGAGCAGGCGGTGCGCGACGCGCTGATCGACCTGCAGGCGCACCAGCTGGGGATGATCGCCGGTATTCGCGCCATCATCGCCGCCATGCTGCAGTCGTTCAACCCGGAGCGTCTCGAAGAGGAAGCGCGCAAGGAAGGCGTGGCGCCGCGCCTGTCGCTGCCCGCCAACCGCAAGGCTGCGCTGTGGGACTACTTCGTGAAGAACTATCAGCAAACCTCCGGCGAGATCGAGGACGATTTCCACACCCTGTTCGGCGAAGCCTTCCTGCACGCCTATGACGTTGAAGTGAATCAATACAAAGACTCACAGACCAAACCGGACGCGTAATGAATATCACCATAGCCTCTACCTCCAACCAGGGCGGCCGCGCCTCCAACCAGGATCAGACCGGCGAGGTGCTCGGCAACCGCGCCGCCTGCTTCGTGGTGTGCGACGGCATCGCCGGCTTTCCGGGCGGCGATATCGCCGCCAAACTGGCGCGCGACACCATTTTGCAAAACTTCGACGGCGAAAAGCACCTGAACGCCCAGAGCATTCGCCAGCACATCACGCGCGCCAACGCCGCTATCCACCAGCAGCAGCGGCAGTCGGATGAATACAGCAAGATGGGCACCACGCTGGTCAGCCTGTTTATCGATCGCGATTATCAGCTGGCCTACTGGGCGCACGCTGGCGACAGCCGCCTGTATCTGTTCCGCCGCGGCTACCTGCATGCCGTCACCACCGACCACAGCCTGATCCAACAGATGCAGGACGCCGGTTATCAGACCAACGGCATCAACAGCAACCTGCTGTATTTCGCGCTGGGGCTCAATGAAGAGCGCGACGCCACCTACAGCGACGTGCTGCAGCTGGAAGACGGCGACGTTTTCCTGCTGTGCACCGACGGCTTCTGGCACAGCTTCAGCCAGGCCGAACTGGAACAGTCGCTGCACATGGTCAACTCCCCCAGCGAGTGGATCGCTCTGATGCAGCAGGCATGGAAGAAAAACAATAACAGCGATAACTACAGCGCTATCGCCGTCTGGATTGGCTCACCGCAGGAAACCACCCTGCTGCATTCGCTGGCGGATGCGGAGCGGTTTCTGAGCCGCGACTGAGCAGCGCACATTCACAGCAAGGTTCACTATGAAATATTGGATGCCGGGGCTCGTCGCCCTGATGGCGGTGCCGACCGCGCAGGCGATGAACTATCGCCTGGTTTACTCCCCCAGCCAGAAGCTGGAAGTGTTTATCGATGACGTCAAAAACAGCAATCCGGCAAGCTGGTGCGGCAAAAGCATCCCGCTGCGCATCGTCTCGGCGCAAAGCCAGGATCCGGCGGTGCTGAACGACTTCCTGCCGCGCGTCGGCAATCTGCTGGAAAAGCAGTGCCCGAAAACCGGCCACCTGCCCTGGACGCTGACCGACAAGCGCGGTGAGAAGCTGGCCAGCGGCGAGGCCGCCAAAGCGCGCGGCTGGAAACCGGTGGTCAAACAGGAGGCCGTCGAGCAGCCGCAGATCCCGCCGCAGCCGGCGATCCCTGCGGCGGTAGCCGTGACCTCTCCGCAAGCGGACACCGCGCCGGCTCAGCGTTTCAGCCTGCCGCAGGGCTGCCACTTCCGCACCTTCTGGCGTGACGAAGCCAACGGCGGCGCGCTGTTCATTCCCGCCGGCGACGCGCTGCGCTGCGGCGAGGACGGCTGGCTGCAGGGCAGCGGCGCGGTCACGCTGCAACAGGGCGGCCAAACCCTCTCGCCGACGCTGTGGTTCCTGCAAGGCTATCCGCTGGCGCAGATCAACGGCGGCGATCGCGCGCTGACCGTCGTCAGCGCCAACGCCCAGCGGCTGGTTCTGGGCGGCAACCCGCAGGCACCGGGCAGCTTCCTGCTGCTGAGCTTCGAACCGAAGCTGCACGCGTGGGCGTTCAACGGCGAAGCGATCGTTGAAATGCCGCGCGTCGACGCCGCAGACGAGAACAAGATCAAACAGCGCCTGCAGCAGGCGCAAACCGCCTGGCAACCGCTGCTGAGCGCCCCCGCTCCGCTGACCTTCAAGCTGGTGGAAAAGCTGGCCGCAGACCGGGTCGATCCCGCTAGCGGCAGCTACCTGTCGGTTAACGGCGCCACTCACTGATTATAAGGAAAGCCTGTGAAATCATTAGCAAGCATGCTGCAAGGTCAGTCGATCGGCGCGGCCATCACCGCCGTCGAAAACGATATCAAGGCGAAACCGGCGGATGCCGACCTGCGCGCCGCGCTGGTGCAACTGCTGTGCCTGAGCGGCAACTGGACGCGCGCCAACGCGCAGCTGAAATCCTGGCAGGCGTTGAAACCGATCGCTCAACCGACCACGCTGCTGCTGATGCAGTCGGTCAACGCCGAGCTGCAACGCCAGGCGGTGTTTGCCGGCACGGCCGCGCCGGCGCTGCTGCGGCAGGATCAGCCCTGGCTGAAACTGATGGTGCAGGCGCTGCATCAGGATGCGCAAGGGGCGGCCGAACAGGCCCAGGCGTTGCGCGATGAAGCGCTGGAGGCCGCCCCGGCCGGCGCCGGGCGGTTAACGCTGGCCGAAGGCGACCAAGAACGGCAACTGCGTTTCGACTGGCTGACCGACGGTGACGGCCGCCTCGGCCCGGTATGCGAGCTGGCGCTGAACGGCGTTTACTACTGGCTGCCGTTCGCCGACATCGCCGCGATCCAGTTCCAGGCGCCGCAGAGCGCCATCGATCTGGTGTGGAGCCATGCGCTGGTGCGCCTGACCGACGGCCGCGAACAGGTGTGCCAACTGCCCGCCCGCTACCCGCTGGCCGAAGACAGCGACGACGCGCTGCTGCTGGGCAAACGCACCGAATGGCAACCGCTGGGCGACGGCACCCACTATGCGGGGCTGGGCTTGAAGACCTGGCTCAGCGAAAGCGACGAATTCCCGCTGCACAGCCTGCGGCAGCTGAGCTTCGACGCGAGCGCCTGACCATGAACGACAAGCGCCCCCCCCACTACGACGGCGGCGATCTGCACCGCCAGGGCTATCGCTATCGTCAGGACAGCGAACGCCTGACGTCACGCGACAAAATGCAGCCGGTGCTGCTCGACATGCTGACCGACGACGAGCCGCAGAAAAAACAGGAGACGCAGGTGCGCAACCTGGTGTCGCACAGCGAACTGCGCCGCCGGGTGCTGCGCGATCTGCAGTGGCTGTTCAACTGCGTCAACAGCGAATCCAATCTGGATCTCGGCGATTTTCCTCAGGTGCGGCGCTCCACCCTGAATTACGGCATCGCCTCACTGGCGGGCAAGCGCATGTCGGACATCGAATGGCTCGACATTCAGCGCGCGCTGACCGAGTCCATTCTCCATTTCGAGCCGCGCATTTTGCCCGAAGGGTTGCAAGTGCGCTGCATCTCGGACACCGGCTCGCTGGAGCTGCACAACGTGTTGTCGATCGAAATCAAGGGCCGCCTGTGGTGCGTGCCCTATCCGCTGGAGTTTCTGTTCCGTACCGACGTGGATCTGGAAAACGGCCACTTCGATCTGAAAGACATAGGGTAAGGCGATGGACAGTAAACTTTTAGATTATTACAACCGCGAGCTGGCCTATCTGCGCGAGATGGGCGCCGAGTTCGCCGAACAGTACCCGAAGGTCGCGGGCCGTCTTGGCATGCGCGGCATCGACGTGGCGGATCCTTATATCGAGCGCCTGATGGAGGGCTTCGCCTTCCTCACCTCGCGCGTGCAGCTGAAAATGGACGCCGAGTTCCCGCGCTTTTCTCAGCGCTTGCTGGAGATCATCTACCCCAATTACCTGTCGCCGACGCCGTCGATGGCGATCGCCGAGCTGCAGCCGGACAGCAGCAAAGGTGACATCAGCAACGGCTTCGTGGTGCCGCGCGGCACCATGATGGACAGCCAGACGCTGAAGAAAAGCGGCATCACCTGCAGCTACGCCACCGCCCATGACGTCACGCTGCAGCCGGTGCGCATCGCCGCCGTCGAGCTGGGCGGCATTCCGGCCGATATCCCGTTGGCCTCGCTGGGGCTGCAGCACAGCGGCTGCGTCAGCGCGCTGCGCATTCGTCTCGAGTGCTACGAAAGCGTGACGCTCAACAACCTGCAACTGGATCAGCTGATGTTTTACCTGGCCGGGCCGGACATGCAGGCGCAGCAGCTGCTGGAACTGCTGATGCAACACAGCGTCGGGCTTGTCTGCCAAACGGTGGAGGCGCAGCCGCAGCGGCGGGCGCTGGCGCTGGACGGGCTGCGGCAGGAGGGCTTCGCCGCCGAACAGGCGCTGCTGCCCAACGACCTGCGCAACTTCGAAGGCTACCGGCTGCTGCAGGAGTACTTCGCCTTCCCGGCGCGCTTCCAGTTCTTCAGCGTCAACGGCCTGCGTCCGCTGCTGCAGAGCGTGCGCGAAGGGAAAAAGGCGCTGCGCCAGTTCGAGATCGTGGTGCTGCTGGATCGGCACGACGCCGCGCTGGAGCGGGTGGTCGACGCCGCCCATTTGGCGCTGCACTGCACGCCGGTGATCAACCTGTTTCCGAAGGTCGCCGAACGCATCGCGATCAACGAAAAAAACCACGAATACCATCTGGTGGTCGACAATATCCGGCCGCTGGATTACGAAGTGTTCTCGGTGCAGCGGCTCGGCGGCAGCGCCAGCGAAAAACGCTACGAGCAAGAGTTTCGGCCGTTTTACAGCACCCTGAGCGCGGACGACGGCAACTATGGCGCCTACTTCTCGCTGCGGCGCGAACAGCGCACGCTGTCGGAGCACGCCCGCCGCTACGGCACCCGCACCGGCTATGCCGGTTCGGAAGTGTTCGTGTCACTGGTGGACGAGCGGCAATCGCCGTGGCACAGCGATCTGAAATACCTCACCGCCGACGTGCTGTGCACCAGCCGCGACCTGCCGTTGATGTTGCTGCAACAGGATCAGGGCAACTTCGTGATGCCCGATTCGATCCCGATCAAGCAGGTCTCGCTGCGCAAAGGCCCCACCCCGCCGCGCCCGGCGCTGGCCGAAGGCATGATCACCTGGCGGCTGATCAGCCAGCTGCAGCTGAACTACCTCAGCATGATGGACGGCGATCCGGAACAGGGCGCCGCCAGCCTGCGCCAGCTGCTGGGGCTGTACGGCAACCTGAGCGAGCCGGCGATCGCCAAACAGATCCAGGGCGTGCGCCACTGCAACCTGCGGCCGGTCTATCGGCGAGTGCCGGAGCCGGGCCCCATCGTGTTCGCGCGCGGCATCGCCATCGATCTGACGGTCGATGAGCAGGCGTTCTCCGGCAACAGCCCTTATCTACTCGGCAGCGTGCTGGAGCGCCTGTTCTCACGCCTGGTGGCGATGAACACCTTCACCGAGATGACGCTCTCCAGCCAGCAGCGCGGCGAAATCGCCCACTGGCAGGCGCGCATGGGCAAAAGGACGCTGATATGAGCGCGGAGATGATTGCCACCGAACTGGCGCCGCCGCAGATTAACGCGCTGTATCGCCTGCCGGACGACTTCTGGCCGCGGCTGCGCAGCGCGCCTTACAAGCACGATCTGTTTCAGCTGCTGCGCCGCATCGACGCCCAGGGCGGCCAGCCTTACCTACTGGGGCGCGCGCCGCTGCCGCGCCATGAGATGCTGCGTCTGGGCCAGGAGCCGTCGCTGTCGTTCGCGCCCTCCACGCTGGCGCAGGTGGCGCCGCGCGCCAACAGCCCGCTGCACGACGTCTCGATCTTCAGCTTCGGTCTGTTCGGCCCCAACGGGCCGCTGCCGCTGCACCTGACCGAATACGTGCGCGAACGGGTGTACCACCACCAGGACACCACCCTGCTGGCGTTCACCAACCTGTTCCATCACCGGCTGACGCTGCTGTTTTACCGCGCCTGGGCCGACGCGCAGCCGACGGTGTCGCTGGATCGCCCGGACAACCGGCGCTTCGACGAATACCTGTCGAGCCTGATCGGCATCGGCCAGCCGGCGCAGCAGGAACGCGACAGCATCAACGCCCACGCCAAACATTTTATGGCCGGTCATCTGATTCGCCACAGCCGCGATCCGGAAGGCCTGAGCAAGATTTTGCAGCAGTATTTCAAGGTGCCGGTGCGCATCGTCGAAAACGTGCCGCACTGGCTGCGGGTGGAACCGCGCGAGCAAGCTCGCCTCAAGGCTGGGCGCGGCGCGCCGCGGCTCGGCGAGTCGGCCTTTCTCGGCATCGCGGTGCGCGATATTCAGCACAAATTCCGCATCGAGCTGGGGCCGATGCCGCAGCAAGACTATGACCGCTTCCTGCCCGGCGCCGACCTGTGCCGGCAGCTGCGCGACTGGGTGCGCCAATATCTGGGCATCGAGTTCGTCTGGGAAGTGCGCCTGATCCTGGCGAAGGAACAGGCGCACGGCATCCAGCTCGGCGGCGCGCAGCGACTGGGCCTGAGCAGCTGGCTGGCCGACGATCGGCGGCAACGCGATCTCGACGATCTGATCTTCAGCCCTGAACCGCTGGAAAATCCGTTCTGACCCTATTTCGGCCGGCGCCCTGCGGCGCCAGGCCACTCTGAGACCTGAGGAAAACCATGTCTGAAATCAGCCGCTCGGTATTATTTGGCAAACTGGATAGCCTGTTATTCACCTCTCTGGAAAGTGCGACGGCGTTTTGCAAGCTGCGCGGTAACCCCTACGTCGAACTGGCGCACTGGCTGCATCAGCTGATGCAATCGCCGGACGGCGATCTGCAGCAGATCGTCCGCCACTTCGCGCTGGACGAGGCGCAGCTGGCGCGCGATATCGTCGAGGCGCTCGATCGCCTGCCCCGCGGCGCCAGCGCCATTTCCGATCTGTCCGAGCACATCGACAGCGCGGTAGAACGCGCCTGGGTCTATGGCTCATTGAAATTCGGCGCGGCGCGCATCCGCGGCGGCCACCTGCTGCTCGGCATCCTGAAAACCTACAGCCTGCGCCATCTGCTGAAGGCCATTTCCCCGCAGTTCGAGCGCATCAACGCCGATCTGTTGATGGAGCAGTTCGCCGCCATCACCGCTCACTCGGCGGAAAACGCCCAGGATGCGCCGGCGGAAAGCAGCGCCGAGAACGTATCCGGCGCGGCGCGCAGCGGTGAAAGCGTGCTGGCGCAGTATGCCCAGGATCTGACCGCCAGAGCGCGCAACGGCGAGATCGACCCGGTGGCCGGCCGCGATGAGGAGATCCGGCAAATCATCGATATCCTGATGCGCCGCCGCCAGAACAACCCGCTGCTGACCGGCGAGGCCGGCGTCGGGAAAACCGCGGTGGTGGAAGGCCTGGCGCTGCGCATCGTGGCCGGCGACGTGCCGCCGCAGCTGCGCGACGTGAAACTGTGCCTGCTGGACATCGGCATGCTGCAGGCCGGCGCCGGCGTCAAAGGCGAGTTTGAAAAACGGCTGCAGGCGGTGATCGACGAAGTGCAGTCCAGCCCGACGCCGATCATCCTGTTTATCGACGAAATTCACACCCTGATCGGCGCCGGCGGCGCCCAGGGTACCGGCGACGCCGCCAACCTGCTGAAACCGGCGCTGGCGCGCGGCCAACTGCGCACCCTCGGCGCCACCACCTGGTCGGAATACAAGAAATACATCGAGAAGGATCCGGCGCTCACCCGCCGTTTCCAGGTGGTGCAGGTGCATGAACCGAGCGAAGACAAAGCGCTGCTGATGCTGCGCAGCACCGTCAGCCCGCTGGAGCAACACCACCGCGTGCTGCTGCTGGATGAAGCGGTGGACGCCGCGGTGCGGCTGTCCCATCGCTATATTCCTGCCCGCCAGTTGCCGGACAAGGCGGTGGCGCTGCTGGATACCGCCTGTGCGCGCGTGGCGGTCAGCCAACATGCCGAGCCTGCTCAGGTCGAAGACTGCCGCCACCGCATCGATGCGCTGCAGATAGAGTTGGATATCGCCCGCCGCGAGGCCAAGGTCGGCATCGGCGATCCCCTGCGCCCGCAGGAGATTGAAGCCCAGCTGACCGCGCTGCGCCAGGAATTGGAACAGCTGACCGACCGCTGGCAGCAGGAGCTGGCGCTGATCCAAGAGATCATCACACTGCGCGCACAGCTGCACCAACAGGAAGCGGAGCCTGCCGACGAAGAGACGCAGGCTGGCCCTGACGCCGACGCGCTGCGTGCCCAGTTGGGCGAACTGCAGCAGCAGTTGAGCGCGCTGCAGGGCGAAGCGCCGCTGATCTTCGCCGCCGTCGACGCCAACATCGTGGCGGCGGTAGTGGCCGACTGGACCGGCATCCCGCTGGGCCGCATGGTGAAAAACGAGATTGAGGCGGTGCTGCAACTCTCCGACACCCTGAACCAGCGCGTGATCGGCCAACGCCATGCGCTGGATCTGATCGCCCGCCGGGTGCGCACTTCGCGGGCGCGGCTGGACGATCCGAACAAGCCGGTCGGGGTGTTCCTGCTGGCCGGGCCGTCCGGCGTCGGCAAGACCGAAACCGCGCTGGCGCTGGCGGAAACCCTGTACGGCGGCGAGCAGAACGTCATCACCATCAACATGAGCGAATTCCAGGAGTCGCACACCGTTTCGACGCTGAAAGGCGCGCCCCCGGGCTATGTCGGCTACGGCGAAGGCGGCGTGCTGACCGAGGCGGTGCGCCGCCGTCCTTACAGCGTGGTGCTGCTGGACGAAATCGAGAAGGCGCACCCGGACGTGCATGAAATCTTCTTCCAGGTGTTCGACAAGGGCTGGATGGAGGACGGCGAAGGCCGCCATATCGATTTCCGCAACACCATCATCATCCTGACCTCCAACGTCGGCACCGATCTGATCGCCGGACTGTGCAGCGATCCGGAGCTGCTGCCGGAGCCGGAAGCGCTGAGCGGCGCGCTGCGCCAGCCGCTGCTGTCAGTGTTCCCGGCCGCCTTGCTCGGCCGCCTGCTGGTGGTGCCGTATTACCCGCTGACCGACGCTACGCTGGGCAACATCGTGCGCCTGCAGCTGGGCCGCATCCAGCGTCGCCTGGCGGAGAATCACGACATCGTCTGCACCTTCGACGACGCGGTCATCGAGCAGATCGTCAGCCGCTGCACCGAGGTGGAGTCCGGCGGCCGCATGGTCGACGCCATCCTGACCAACACTCTGCTGCCGCAGATCAGCCACACCCTGCTGACCGGCAGCGCCAACGACCAGCGCTATCGCCAGCTGCATATCGCGCTGCAGAACAACGAATTCATTTGTCAATTTCAGGCATAACGCCACGGCCGCCGAGGCGGCGGCCCTTTGAACACAGAGAGTCATCACTATGTCGGGAACCGGGATAACCAAACCGAATTCGAACAGCCTGCCGAGCGGCTATCGATTCAACGAATTCGAGATCCAGGAAGCGATCGGCGAAGGCGGCTTCGGTATCGTCTACCGCGCCTACGATCACCAACTGGAACGCACCATCGCCATCAAGGAGTACATGCCGACCTCGCTGGCGAAACGCAACGACGATCTCAGCATCGGGCTGCGCGGCGAGCGCTTCGGCAAAACCTTCCAGGCCGGGCTGAACAGCTTTATTCAGGAGGCGCGCCTGCTGGCCCGCTTCTCGCACCCCGGCCTGCTGCACGTACTGCGCTTCTGGGAAGAGAACGGCACCGCCTACATGGGCACCCAGTTCTACAGCGGCACCACGCTGAAGAACCTGCAGGCGCAGCAGCCGGAGAAAATCGACGAGGCGTGGATCCGGCGACTGCTGCCGCCGCTGTTCAGCGCCATCAACACCATCCATCAGGAAGGTTACCTGCACCGCGACATCTCGCTGGATAACATCCAAATCCAGGAGAGCCAGCTACCGGTGCTGCTGGACTTCGGGTCGGCGCGCAAAGAGATCGGCAACCTGTCGGACGAAACGGAGATCATGCTGAAACCGGGTTTCGCGCCGATCGAGCAGTACACCGAGAACAGCGACGGCGAACAGGGGCCCTGGACCGATATTTATGCACTGGGCGCCGTGCTGCACACGCTGATCGTCGGTTCGCCGCCGCCGGTCAGCGTGGTGCGCAGCATCGAAGACAGCTATCAGCCGCTGGCCGAGCGCCGTCCCGCCGGCTACTCGCCGGAGCTGCTGCGCACCGTCGACCGCGCGCTGGCGCTGAAACCGGAAGACCGCCCGCAGACCATCGATGAAATGGCCGAGCTGTTGCATCTGCCGATCGCCGATGAAAATGAAATCATCAGCACCCCGGCCGCCGCGCCGGAGAACCTGCTGGTGGCCGCCAACCCGGCTGCGGCCGCCGCGGCCGCCGGCGCCGTTACCGCGCGCAGCACCCAATTCTCGCGGCCGATGATGGCCGGCGCCGGCGTCGCGGCGCTGCTGGCGATCGGCGCCGTCGCCTGGCTGAGCGGCGGCGAGGATGATACCCCGGCCGTAGCGCAAAACAGCGAAGCGTCACCGGCGCAGAAAACCCTGACGGAGCAGCCGAGCGCGCCGCAAATCGCGCCATCTGCGCCGGTGGAACCGCAAAAGGCGGCGCCGCCACCGCAGCCGGTGGCACTGGTGTACTTCAAACTGCAGCCGGGCGAGCAGGTCAGCCTCGACGGCAAGCCGCAGCAGGTGACGCCGGGCGAAAACGGCTTCGCCAGCCTGAATCTGGCGCCGGGTCGTTATCAGCTGGAGATCCGCCACAACGATCGGCTCCGCCAGCAGCAACTCAGCATCGACAACGCCGGCACCTGGCTGGTCAATCCGGCCACCGCCGGTTAATCCCGTTCTGCCCCCCGCCGCCGCGGGGGTTCCCTTTTTCATGAGACTGACGCACCACTGCCCACCATCATTGGCCGCGCGGCAAGGCCGCTGCAACGTCGGGGTATGCAGGGCACGACGTCAATCACAGAGGATGTTCTCATGTTGGATCGCATTATTGCGCACACGCCGCTGGGCCAGGAGCAGCTGCTGTTCCGCTCGCTGGACGGTATCGAGGCGCTTTCCACCCCTTTCGACTTCTCTATTGAATTGCTGAGCACCGACGCGCGCCTCGATCGCAAAGCGCTGCTCGGCCAACCGCTGACGCTGGAGATCCCGACTCAGGGCTTTCTCAGCGCCCCGCGCTACCTGAACGGCAAGATCACCGCCATCGCCGTCAGCAGCGAAGAGATCGGCGGCACCCGCTACGCGGTGTATAGCCTGCACGTGCAGCCGGATCTGTGGCCGATGACCAAGGATCGCAACTTCCGCATCTTCCAGGAACAGACGGTGCCGCAGATCGTCAAGACCCTGCTGGCGGAGCACAACGTGCAGCTGGAAGATCAGCTGACCGGCGACTATCGCCTGTGGGGCTACTGCGTGCAGTACAACGAAAGCAGCTTCAACTTCATCAGCCGCCTGATGGAGTTGGAGGGCATCTATTACTATTTCAAACACGAGATGGGCAAACACACGCTGGTGCTCGGGGATGCGCCCCACCACCACCAGCCCTATCCCGGCTACGAGATGATCCCCTATCACCTGACGCCGTCCGGCGGCAGCACCAGCGAGGAAGGCATCAGCCAGTGGACGTTGTCCGATCGCGTCACGCCGGGCATCTACAGCCTGGACGACTACGATTTCCGCAAGCCGAACGCCTGGCTGTTCCAGGCGCGGCAAAACCCGGTCTCGCCGACGCCGGGGCAGATCGATGTCTACGACTGGCCGGGCCGCTACACCGAGCATCAGCAGGGGGAGTTCTACGCCCGCGTACGCCAGGAGGCCTGGCAGGCCGAACATCAGCAGATCCGGGGCACCGCCACCGCGATGGGCATCGCTCCCGGCAGCACCTTTACGCTGTATAACGCCCCGCACGCCGACGACAACCGCGAGTACCTGACGCTGCAGGCCAACTACCATCTGAAAGAGAACCGCTACGCCAGCGGCGACGATCAGAGCAGTGAACACCGTATCGACTTCACCGTGCTGCCGGCGGACGTGCCCTGGCACCCGCCGCAGCAGGCCACCTGGCCGAAAACCCACGGGCCGCAGACCGCCCGGGTGGTCGGCCCGGCCGGCGAATCAATCTGGACCGACAAATACGGCCGCATCAAGGTGAAATTCCACTGGGACCGCTTCGGGCCGAAGGACGACGGCAGCTCCTGCTGGGTGCGCGTCTCCAGCGCCTGGGCCGGCCAGGGCTACGGCGGCGTGCAGATCCCGCGCGTCAACGACGAAGTGGTGGTGGACTTTATCAACGGCGATCCGGATCGGCCGATCGTCACCGGACGCGTTTATAACGAAGCCAGCATGCCGCCGTGGGCGCTGCCGGCCGCCGCCACCCAAATGGGCTTTATGAGCCGTTCCAAGGATGGCACCGCCGACAACGCCAACGCCCTGCGTTTCGAAGACAAGGCCGGCGCCGAACAGGTGTGGATCCAGGCAGAACGCAACATGGACACCCAGGTCAAAAACGATGAGAGCCACAGCATCGCTAACGACCACACCCACCTGGTGGGCGGCAACCAGATCAAACG
Source organism: Serratia sarumanii (assembly GCF_029962605.1). Lineage (NCBI taxonomy): Bacteria > Pseudomonadati > Pseudomonadota > Gammaproteobacteria > Enterobacterales > Yersiniaceae > Serratia > Serratia sarumanii. The sequence continues at coordinate 3,079,386 of NZ_CP124750.1, forward strand.
GGTGGTGCTCAATCAGGCCAGCGGCGTCAAAGGCGAGGCCTCGGCGCTGACCGGCAAAACGCGCAGCGACGCCGTGGTCAACGCCTTTACCCTCGGCTCCGGCGAATCGCTGCGGCTGGAGTGCGGCGAAAGCGTGATCGAGCTGCTGGCGAACGGCCAAATCAACATCACCGGCACCAGCTTCAATATCACGGTGAAAGAGGACGGGGAGATCAATACCGGCGGCCAGCTGGATCTCAACCAGCCCGGCGGCGCCGCACGCACCGCCGCGCCGGGCGGCGGCCATCAGGCGGCGATCCAGAGCGCCGTCGATCAGCTGTTCCCTAAAGAGTAGCCAAGTGGTACGTCGGGAAAGCCGGTTAACGCCGGCTTTCGGGCGGCGGCGCCGGCAAAACCGGCTGCCGCTGTAACCCCTTTTGGCAAGGAGGTGAATGCGCTGGCGGCAAGGTCACCGACGTTTAGCCAAAACAACGGGCTGAAGCTGTCCCGTTCATCGCTTCAGCCTTCCTTATCATCAACGCCCCCTCACCACTTCTTCACCGTCTGGTAAATATCGAGGTCGAAATAGCCGTCGGCTTCGCAGTCGTTGAGATAGTGCTCATAGCTTACCCCCTCAACCGGCTGATAGCCGCTGGCCGGCAACAGCTTCTGGTAGAACTCGCCCCACACCCGCTCGAAGTCGCCATCGCTGATGCGCACGTGGTAGACCGCGTACTGCCCGGCGGGCAGCGTCTGCACGGTAACGCCCTCGCTCTCCGCCGGCAGCGCGAAATCGTCCGCCACGCTCATCACCACGTCGGCGCGCAGCTTTTCCGGCGCCACTTCCGCCGGATCGTCCCAATACAGCACCAGCCATTTGCCGAACGGCACGCCGTGGCGCTGCCGCCATGCCAGCAGTTGCTGCGAGCCCTGTGGGATCGTCTGCGGATACGGCCCCACGACTCTCACCCCCACCACCTTCTCCGCCGCCTTATCGATAATCCTCACGCTCATCGCCCTTCCCCTCACATTGTCTCAGGCGCCGATTTCGGTGCGCACGTCCAGCAGCTCGGGGAAAAAGGTCAGATCCAACGCCTTTTTCAGGAAGCTGACGCCGCTGGAACCGCCGGTGCCCGACTTAAAGCCGATAATCCGCTCCACCGTTTTCATATGGCGGAAGCGCCACAGATGGAAGCTCTCTTCGATATCCACCAGCTTCTCCGCCATTTCATAAGCTTCCCAGTAGGTTTGCGGGTTGTCGTAGATCACTTTGAATGCCGGCAGCAGATCCGGGTTGCGCTGGTAGGGCTGCGTCCAGTCGCGCTCGAGGCACTCCTGCGGGATCGGCAAACCGTGGCGCGCCAGGTACAGCAAGTATTCGTCGTACAGGCTCGGCGCTTCGAGGATCGCCTTCAGCGCGGCGTGTTTTTCCGCGTCGCTGCTGAACACCGCCAGCATCGCCGCATTCTTGTTGCCGAGCAGGAACTCGATCGAGCGATATTGGTGCGACTGGAAGCCAGACGAGCTGCCCAGCACGTCGCGAAACTCGACGTACTCCGACGGCGTCAGCGTTTCCAACACCGCCCACTGTTCGAACAACAGCCGCTGGATCTGTTTGACGCGCGCCAGGATTTTGAAGCAGTGGCTGAGTTTGTCCTGCTGCACCAGCCGCAGCGCCGCCTGCAGCTCGTGCAGCATCAACTTCATCCACAGCTCGGAGGTTTGGTGCTGTATCACGAACAGCATTTCATCATGATGCGGCGGGTTGGAGAGCGGGTGCTGGCAGTCCAGCAGTTGGTCCAGGCACAGGTAGTCGCCGTAGCTCATGCGTTTGGAAAAATCGGTGACAATCGCGCTTTCTAATTCCCGTTTGTTCATCTGTGATCTCCGTTGCGCCCAGCGCCCCATCGGCCTGGAACGTGCCGCAAAGAGAAAACAATAGTACAGAACCCGCCGCCCCGAAGGGCGATAAACGAGAGGTGCTTCGCAGATCTCACTCATCTGCGCCGCCCCCTCTCGCCTCGCTTTACCCTATCAGCCCAAACAGGTCGTTGAGCGACTCGCTCATGGTCGGATGGGTGAACAGCTGATCGCGCAGCCGGGTATAGGGCAGCCCGGCGTCCATCGCCGTTTTGACGATGTTGATCGTCTCATGAGCATCGCGGCACAGCAGCGCCACGCCGAGGATTTGGCCGGTCTGCGCATCGACCACCGCCTTCAGCAGGCCGCGCGTGTCGCCCAGCACGCGGGCGCGCGGGATCGCCGCCGCCGGCAGCGTGGCGACCTTAATGTCGCGCCCCTGCTGCCGCGCCTGATCTTCGCTGAGGCCGATACGCGAGAAGCTGGGGGTGATGAACACCGAGTAAGGCACCGCGCCGCGATCGGCCGTGCTGCGTTTACCCGCGCCGAACAGGCTGTCGCGCACAATGCGGAAATCGTCCAGCGAGATATAGGTAAACTGCGGCCCGCCGTTGACGTCCCCCAGCGCCCAAATATGCGGCACGCTGCTGCGCAGTTGCGCGTCCACCCGCACGGCGCCGCGCTCATCCGTCTCAACGCCGGCGCGCGCCAGCTGCAAACCTGCGGTGTTCGGCCCGCGCCCGGCCGCCACCAGCAGCGCATCGAACGACTGCACGCCGCCCTGATGCACCACCTCAACGCCCCCTTCCACATCGCGCACCTGCTTCACGCCGGCGTTAAACGTGAAGCTGACTCCGGCGTCGCTCAGGATTTGCTGTATCGCCTGCGCCATATCGCGGTCTTCCCGGCCGAGCAACGCATCCGCCTCTTCGAATACCGTCACGGCGCTGCCGAACTGCGCGAACATCGAAGCGAACTCCAGCCCGATATAACCGCCGCCAATAATGCCCAACCGCGCGGGCCGCTGCGTCAACTGCAGCAGGCCGGTGCTGTCGTAACTCCGCTGCGAGCGATCCAACCCGTCGATCGCCGGCCAGCGGCTGACGGCCCCGGTGTTGATGAAGATGCGCTCGCCGCTCAGCACCTGCGTTCCCGCCGCGCCCTGCACGCTGATGCGATGCGGATCGATAAACTCCGCCCGTCCGTCGATCACCGTAACCTGTTCAAGCCCCGCCAGGTTTTGATAATTTTTCTCCCGCAGCAGGCCGGTCACCTGCCGCTTGCGCGCCATCGCCTGGCTGAACGCCTGTTCGCCCGGCCCGTGAAGCTCGGCATCGTGCACCAGCGTTTTGGTCGGGATGCAGCCGATGTTGATGCAGGTGCCGCCATACATCTGCGCCGACGCCTCCACCATCGCCACGCGCCATCCCTGCCCGGCCAGAAAGGCCGCCAGCGTTTTGCCGGCCTTGCCAAAACCGATGATAATCGCCTGATAATCGTACATTGTGTCGCCTCGTCTCATGATGTTCATCACCGGTCAATCAGCGTATTGCGGCCTCAACTAACCGCTCCAGCGGCCTCAGCGCCGCGATCTGTCGTTCGTCGGCCCCGGCGCTCCGCTTCAGACTTTCCGCCGGGTGGTAGCTGACCTGCGTTTTGCCCCGTTCGTCTTGCGCAATCAGCACCCTGAACGGCAGATCCAGCGCCAACGCCGGCCGCGCCAGCATCAGCGGCGTGCCCGCCAGCGGGTTGCCCAGCACCAGCACCGTGGTGGGCGGCATCGCCAGATGATGCTCACGCGCCGCTTTCGCGTGATCGAACTCGGCGAACAGCGTCACGCCCTTCTGCTCGGCCGTGCTGATAATGCGCTGACGCGTTTGCTGATAAGCGTAGGCGCTCTCTACCGTTCGGGTTTCTTGCCCCATCGTCCCCTCCCCCACGGCAGAACAGGCCAGCATCATCAGGCTGCCGGCCACGGCCCGGTTCATGACGCTCATGCGACCTTCCCTCGCCACTGTTTCTCGAGCAAACTGCGCGCCGAATCCGCCATGATCATCACCGCGCCCGCCAACATCAGGGTGTCCTTCAGCACCAGGCGCCCGGCGCCGGAGAGATAAGGGAAACCGTGATGCGCATCGCCCAGCGCGGGCACCCAGGCCTCCGGGGTGGTGATCAAAAAGGTCAGCGTCACCAGCGGCGTGCAAAAAGAGAGCATGCCGCCCAATAGCCCCAGCCATTTGGAGAACGGGTTGGCCAGCACCAGCAGCGCGATCGCCACTTCCACCACGCCCAGGCCGTTGGAGAAGCCATAGGTATTGTTGGCCTGCTGCCAGGCGCGGGCGGCGAGGTTCAGTTCGCCTTCGTGCGTCAGGTGAGCCTGATAGTCCTGCGGCATGTCATAGAAAAACGACATCAGCGGGCTGTTGGCGACGAACGGCGTGATGCTGTCCGCTTCGTAAGGGATGAATTTGAGCAGACCAATCCATAAGAAAACGATGGCGATGCTGAGGCGAATCAGCGTTAATCCCAGCTTGTCGCCCTTGCTCAGAAAGAATAGTATTTTCATTACCGGCTCCATGTCATTGATAACTCATGCATCGCAGCGGCGCCCTCCGCATCGCTGCACTATCGAACCGATCTTAGTGCTTCGCATTACGCCGGCCCATTGCCGAAACAATCAGCTTCTTAGCCAGGAGTCTCAAAATGGATCCGCTCAGCCAACTGTTGATGCTTAACGACATGCGCGGTTATGTGGCGCGCGATTGCCATTTCAGCGGCGAGTGGCGCTCGCCGCATGCCGCCGGGGAGTGGAGCCAGATCCGCTGGCACATGGTGCTGGCGGGCAGCTGTCGGCTGGAGATCCCCGGCGGCCGGCCGGTACCGCTGGAGCAAGGCAGCCTGCTGTTCTTGCCGCACAACTCCGCCCACCGCCTACTGCCGGAGAGGGCCGACAGCGCCACGCACCTGCTGTGCGGCGTGCAAATCTTGCCGCACAGCGCGTCGCCGCTGCTGGCGAGCCTGCCGGAATGTTTGCTGTTCAACAGCCGCCAACAGGGGCGGCTGGCGCTGCTGCAGGCGACCGGCCAGCTGCTGAGCGATGAGTTCAGCCAACAGGGCCAGGGGCACAACGCCATTGTCAGCCAGACCATGGCGCTGCTGTTCGCGCTGGCGATCCGCGCCTGGCTGGCCCAGCCAAATCAGAGCGGCAATCTGGTCGCCGCGTTGCTGCATCCGCAGTTGGGCAACGTGGTTGAACAGATGCTGCGCCGCCCGCAACATCCCTGGACGCTGGTTGAACTGAGCAAACAGGCCCATATGTCGCGCGCCAACTTCGCCCGCGTCTTTCGTCAGGTCACGCAGCAAACGCCGCTGCAGGCCCTTACCGCCATCCGCATGCAGCTGGCGGCCCGGCTGCTGGCGCGCCAGGCGTTGCCGCTGAGCCGTATCGCCGAACAGGCCGGCTATTCGTCGGAGGTGGCGCTGCACAAAGCCTTCACCCGCCACTTCGGCCTGACGCCGGGAAAATTCCGCCAGCAGGCCGCCGAGACACCGCCGGACGCTTGCCCGATCCCGGCGTAACCTCCCACCCCGCCTTACTGTTTAGTAAACAACTCGGCCGCCGCCTGACAACTCTCACAAATGCGCGATCCCATGCGGGTTTCGCCCCGGTTGCGGCTTGCCTGCGCCTGTCTTCCCTTATAGATTGCAGGCTAACGGCAGGCAGCAAGGTATCGGCAAATGGCAAATATTCGAGATGTCGCACGGTTGGCCGGCGTCTCTATCAGCAGCGTGTCGAACCTGCTGAATAATCGCAGCCACCAGATGAGCGCGCAGACCCGTGGGCGCATCGAACAAGCGATGGCAACCCTGGGGTATCGGCCGGCCCGAACGGCGGCGTTGCCCGCACCGCAGGCGAAGATCATCGGCCTGCTGCTGCCGTCGATCGTCAACCCGAGCTTTTCGGCGCTGGCGCATGCGGTCGACGGCGCGGCGCGGGCTCATCGCTACCGCGTCTTGCTCGGCAACGCCTACCGTCAGGAACAGGAAGAGGCCGCGTTTATCGACGATATGTTCCTGCATGGCGTGCGCGGCATCATTGTGGCGGCGAGCGACATTCGCCAGACCCATTTTGTCCGGGCCGCCGAGAGAGGCATGAAGATCGTCAGCTACGACAGCCCGTTCGCCGAGCAGATGGCCACCGATGCCCGGCTGTTCGACAGCGTATCGATGGACAATATCGCCGCCGGGCGCCTGGCCGCGCAGCACCTGCTCGAACGCGGCTGCCGACACATTGTGTTCGCCACCGAAGCGACGCTGACCGTCGGGCGCAGCCACAAGATCGACGGTTTTCTAAGTGCGCTGGGGCACAGCCTGAGCGAACGCCAACGGGTGATCGAAGGCAAAGCCAACAGCGCCTACGGCGACACGGAAATGTTCGAATTAGGGCTGACGCTGGCGCCGCGCGTGCTCGCGCTGACGCCGCGCCCGGACGGCATCGTGGCGATTAACGATGCGCTGGGCATCGGGCTGATGGTGGGGCTGCGCGCCGCCGGCGTCCAGGTGCCCGCAGACATCTCGGTAATCGGCATCGACAATATCGCGCTGGCCGGCCTGGCCGAACCGGGGCTGACGTCCGTCAGGCCGCCGCTGGCGGAGATGGCGCAGCTGATGGTCGAGCGCCTGATCGGCCGCATCAACGATGATGCGCAACCGCCCGGCGAGTTTCTCTTCCCGCCGACGGTCATCAGCCGGCGCTCGGTCAAAGCCGCCGGCTAAATGAAATAACAGCGTCTTCCCCAGGCGATGCGCCGCGGCATCGTCCGGATCGGTGTCAGCCAAAACAAAGGAACAGGCCGTCGGGCTTAAGGGATGCCCGCGCCTCAATGAATCAGCGTCGTGCCATTATTTAACATTCAGCTCAGGGTAATGAGCCGGGCCTCTATTATTCCGATTAACCACATTGGAAATATCAAAATGAAAATAAGCAAGCCGCAGGATATTGAACGCAGCGCTATCAGGAAATTGACGCTGCATATTGTCCCCCTCATGATTTTATTGTATTTCCTGGCGTTTCTCGATCGCAATAACATGGCCTACGCCGCCAAAGCGCTGGAAGATAACCTGGGCCTGACCGCCTCGGCCTTCGGCTTCGCCTCCGGGATTTTCTTTATCGGCTATTTCCTGTTTGAAATACCCAGCAACGCCGGCACCATTAAATTCGGCCCGCGCATCTGGTTCGCCAGAATATTAATTTCCTGGGGCATCTTCGCGACCCTGCTCGGCTTTGTACGCACGCCGCTGGAGCTGTATATCTGCCGTTTTATGCTGGGCGTGTGCGAAGCCGGATTCTTTCCCTCGGTGGTGTATTACTTTACGGTGTTCTTCCCGGAAAAATACCGCACCAAAATTCTCGGCATGTTCATCATCGTCCAGCCGCTGTCCAACGCCGTCGGCTCGCCGATTTCCGGCTTTATTCTCAATATTCAGCATGACTGGTTCGGGTTCGCCCCCTGGCAGCTGCTGTTTATCCTCGAAGGGTTGCCGCCGATCGTCATCGGCCTGCTGATCCCGTTCCTCATCAAGAACTCGCCCAAGGACGTTGGTTATCTGAACGTGGAGGAAAAGGCCTGGCTGATGAGCAACGCCGGCCGCTCCAAATCCGGCTCTAAAATCACGCTGGGCGACTTCCTGAAAGGGATGAAGAACAAGAAATACCTGCTCTACGCACTGCTCAACTTCGGCATGGTGTGCGGCATTTACGGCTTCGGCACCTGGCTGCCGTCGATCATTACCGCCCTCTCCGGCGGCGATATCTTCCGCGTCAGCCTGCTGGCGCTCATTCCCTACGGCCTGGCCGCGCTGCTGGTGTACCCGTGGAGCCTGTGGGCCAGCAAAACCAAAAAGCTCGGCGTATTCGCCGGCCTCAGCATGGTGGTCGCTGCTATCGGCCTGATGGGGGCGGTGACGTTTTTTAAATACGATCCGCTCGTCGCGCTGTCGTTCCTGTGCATCGCCGCTATCGGCATCTACACCGCCGTACCGCCGTTTTTATCTATGCCCGCCAATATTTCCACCGGCGCGGCCGCGGCCGCCGGGCTGGCGGTGGTCAGCTGCATCGGCAATATCGGCGGCTTCGTCGCGCCTTATGCGGTGGGCGTGCTGAACGATCTGACCGGCAGCAGCGCGCCGGGGCTGTTTTTCCTGGCCTCGTGCCTGCTGGCCACCGGGTTGATCTGCATTTTCTACTGCGCGAAACAGCGTGAAGGCGTCATCAATACTTAACGAACCAATAAGGAGTCAATCATGGGCGATCTTGCGGGCAAAAAGGTGTTTATCACCGGGGCGGAACAGGGCATCGGCCGCGCCACCGCAGAGCGGCTGATCAAGGCCGGTTGCGACATCTATTTTCACTATCACAGCGACGAAAGCGGCCCCAAAGCGCTGGTGGCGCTGGCCCATTCATTGGGGCAAAAGGCCGCTTACGGCTACGCCGATCTCATCGATAGCGACGAAACGCTGCGCTGCGTCTCGGCCGGCGCCGAGTTTCTCGGCGGCATCGATATTCTGGTCAATAACGTCGGCGGCATCGTCGGGCGAAAATGGCTGGGCGAGATCGACCGCGCCTTCTGGCAAACCGTGATCGACGTGAACATGACCACCATGCTGAACGTGACACAAAGCGCGCTGCCGTTCCTGAAGGCGGCAAACGGCGCCAGCATCGTCAACCTGGCGTCGCAGGCCGGCCGCGCCGGCGGGCACTCTGGCTCGCTGGTCTATTCCGCCACCAAGGGCGCGGTGCTCACCTGGACGCGCTCGCTGGCGGCAGAGCTGGGCGAATACGGCATCCGGGTGAACGCGGTGGCGCCCGGCCTGATCCTCGGCACCCGCTTCCATAATCGCCACACCACCCAGGCATCGGCGGAGGAAACCGTTCGCGCCATCCCGCTGGGCCGTGCAGGCACGCCGGACGACGTGGCGCGCGCCATCGCCTTCCTGGCGGCAGAGTACGACGGCTTCATCTCCGGCGCCACCCTCGACATCAACGGCGGCATCTACCGCATGTAATTCAGCCGCGGGCGGCACGGCTGCCGCCCCCTATTCAGGTATCGCCTTATGATTAAATCCTCCATCACCCACCCGCCGCTGCTCGCCGCGCTGGCGCAATGCGGGCATAAAACCCAGGTACTGATCGCCGACGGCAACTACGCCTGCGTGACGCACGCGCCGAAAGACGCCACCGTGGTCTATCTGAACCTGGCGCCCGGCACGCTCGCCGCCCCGCCGATCCTGGAAAAGCTGCTGGCCTGCATCAACGTGGAAAGCGCCGCGCTGATGGCCTGCCCGCCGGACTTCACCAACACCATCGAAGCCGAATATCGGCAGCTGCTGCCGGCACAGTGCCCGGTCGAACATCTGCCGCGCGAGGCGTTTTACGCCGCGGTCAAATCGGATCGGACGCTGCTGGTGATCGCCTCCGGCGAGCAGCGCCGCTTCGCCAACCTGCTGCTGACGGTGGCGCCGGTGGTGTGAAAAATGGACATGTCGATAGGATAAAAAGAGGGGGCTCCCCCCCTCTTGCGGTTACAGATCCACAATCAGTTTTTCCAGTTCTCCTGCAAGAGCCGCATCGATATAGCTGGTAGCCCAGCCAAACAGATAAGCGAATGCAAAAATGCCCACCGTCGACGACACCAGCGTCGGCGCGAAAAACGCGGCGATAGCGGAGAGCGTGTAGCCTGCCCCGATGGACAACCCGAGCGCCTCAAGCTGATTACGGAACGCTTTCCAGCTGCCGGTAGAGAAACCCTCGATCGCGGCGTTTGTCAGGTCCGCCCCTTTAATCGCCCAATCCACGCCGGTAAACGCCTTGCCCAATACCCGCGCATTGCGGGCATACTGTTCCGCATCGATCTTTTTCAACCAGGCGACAATCGCCGCTTTATCCTGCGCCTTGAGCTTTTTGTTCAAGCCCTTCGTCAATTGCTCGTAGGTTTTTTCCGCATCCTGCACATTGCGGATATATCTGCCTTGAATTCCTGCCTCCAAATCCTTGGCGAGCTTGGCGTATTTCGCGCCGAGCTTTTCCGCAATGTCTTTATTGATGCCGGCGGCCAGGCTGACGCCATCCTTGATCGCTTTTAATTCCGCATTTTGATATTCGACGAACTCCTTAACGATATTTTTTACCGTGCCTGGAGATTTCACCGGCTTACCGTTGGCATATTTCACCTCCATGCCATTCAGGTTATCCCCTCTCACCACGGCGATAAACGCGGGCCGGTTCTTATTGGCCTTATAGTAGAGACTGTAGGTCGCCATTCCGGCTTGCTTTTCCACCTTCAAATGATGAAAGCCGAAATAACTCCCGGTCGTGCGGGTCGTCGAGAACTCACCGCTTTTGCCGTTACCATGCCAGCCGTTGACGGGCCGATCGCGGTGTGAGTCTGTCACGAAACTGCCTAACGAAGAGGCGCCGATCTGCCCGGCGTTCAGGCCATTACTACCACCTTTACCGGGGGTTGAAGTTTTGCGCGCATGGCCGGTTTCGATATCCCCGATCGCCACCATTCCGCCCTTGGCGTTGACTCCCATCACCAGTCCACCCAGGCCAATGTGCTTAGCCTGATCGGCCGTCAGACCTGTGGCAGAAAGGCTCAGCGTGCCGGACGGGCTGACGCTTTCAATACGCAATTGTGCATCCGGGTTGATTCTGCGCGCCGCCTTGATCACCGCCGCCAGCTTCATGCGCAACGCCGGATCGTTTTGGATCGCCGCTATCTGTTGCTGTTCCGGGCTGTTGCCAACACTGGCGCCGCCGCGATCGCCGGAATGGCCCTTATCACCGCCCCCAGGTTCTGGGCCCGTACCACGTTCAGAACTCCAGTTAGTTCCATCCCCTTTACCGCCATAATTAAATCCAGGCATATGCTTAATCCTTATTTCTTTATTATCAACATACCGAGAAATACGCACGACGTAATTCTCGGCAAACCAATTTTTAACTGCCCGTCCGTTATAGAAATTCACAGCAACAAGAACAATGCATGGTGGCTGTGTGGCAGATCAAACAAAGAGAAACGGCGTTAACGACAGAAATATGACGACCGAAAAACTTGATAGTCATAAATAGAAGGCGCTTACAGGAGGGGGGATATGCTACGGTTTCCGATCCCGATTCAGATAACAGCCGCACACGAATTTGGCCCAAAAATACCGAATGTGGTCACCTGCCCTACTCTTGCACGATGAGCGGATGGCAAATAATGGCTCCCGAACTTATCGTTAACAGGAGAGTACAAATGAAAGCTTTGGTTCATGCCACCTTGCTGGCCGCCATGATGGGCGCCGCTTCCTTCAATGCATTGGCTCAGGAGACCGAGAACGTGAATAGTAAAACCATCAGGGCCATGTCGGGCGCCCCCGCCACCACTAACCTGTCCGCCGCCAAAACGGCGCTGATCGTGGTGGATATCCAGAATGAATATTATGCAGGCAATAACTTCCGCGGCAAGATGGTTATCCCGGATGGCCAGAAGGTGTTGGATAACAGTAACAAGCTGGTTGAGTTCGCCCGCAAAAACGGCATGCCGGTCTATTTCGTGCGGCATCTGGGGCCGGCCAACGGCCCGCTGTTTGCCGAAGGCTCGGTCTACGCCGAATTCCATCAGGCGCTGCAACCCGCTAAAGGGGATGTAGTGATCACCAAAGCGACGCCGAGCGCGTTCATCGGCACCGATCTGGATGCGCAGCTGAAGAAGCAGGGCATCAAAACGCTGATTGTGGCCGGTTTGATGACGCACATGTGCATCTCTTCTACCGCACGCGACGCGGTGCCGCTCGGCTATGATGTGTTGATCCCGCAAGACGCGACGGCGACGCGCGATCTGGACGACGGCGCGGGCGGCGTGGTCGATCATCGCGTGTTGCAGCGGGCGGCGCTGGCCGCGGTGGCGGACGTGTTTGCGGAAATCAAAACTACCGAGGGCATCCTGGCGCTGCCGGTGACCAAATAAGGTTCAGCACGCCGCTCCCCGGCGGCGCACACTGCAAGAGGCGTTATCGCGGATGAAAATAGGCATTGTGGTTTTCGACGGCATCATTCCCTTTCACCTTTCGGTGCCCTTTGCGGTGTTTGAAAAAGTGCTGGCGCCTTCAGGCGCGCCGCTGTGCGAACTGACCCTGTGCGCCGCCGAGCCTGGCGAGCTGAAAACCAATGCCGGTTTTTCCATTGTGGTCAACCTTGGGCTCGGCGCGCTGAGCGGCATGGATATGGTGATCGTGCCCAGTTGGGACGATCCGGCCCGCCAGCCGGAACCCGCGCTGCTGGATGCGCTGTGCCATGCCCATGCCGCCGGCGCCACCGTCGTCGGCCTTTGCATGGGCGCATTCGTGCTGGCGGCGGCGGGCCTGCTGAATCATCGCCGGGCCACTACCCACTGGCGCTGGCTGCCGGACTTTCAGCAACGTTATCCGGCGGTGCTCGTCGAAAATGACGTGCTGTATCTCGATGAAGGGGATGTCGTGACGTCGGCCGGCACCGCCGCCGGCATCGATTGCTGCCTGCACCTGGTGAGAAAACGCTGGGGCGCGGACATGGCGGCGCAGGCGGCGCGCCAGTTGGTAGTGCCCCCTCACCGGCAAGGCGGACAATCGCAGTATGTCGCGCTGCCGGTGCAAAATACCCGCCAGGGGGACAACTTTTCCTTGGCGCTGGCCTGGGCGATGGAAAACCTGCATCAGATGCTGTCGTTGGATAGTCTCGCGCAGAAAGCCTGCATGAGCCGCCGCAGCTTTACCCGCCGGTTTCAGCAAACCACGGGCACCCGCTTTTCGCTTTGGCTGCTGAATCAGCGCCTCATCGCCGCACAGCGTTTGCTGGAAAAGAGCGACTGCTCGGTGGAAACCATCGCGGAAAAGGTCGGCTTTCCCTCTACCACCTCATTGCGGCGTCACTTTCTTAAGCAACTGAACACCTCGCCCTCGCGCTACCGGCGTGAGTTTCGCGGCGACAGCCGCACCACCGGAATATCCGCCAGCCGGGTGGTGTAGGCCGGTGACAGCATTTCGCGCTTCATTTGCCACGGCTTGACGATCCCCTGCCCGGCGAACCACACGCGCCCGCGCCCCTCCTGATTCAGGCGATCGAGGGTCGCCATCAGCCGCTCGCTGTTGCGGCGCGGCGGGCAGTCGTCGAACAGGTCGATCTGCGCCATGGCGGCGGCGCTGAAATCCCCCAGCACCACGCCGCCCTTCAGATAACGCCGCCCTTCCTGCCAGATGCTTTCCAGCGCGCGCACCGCCATGGCGATGATGTCGCGGCTGTCGTTGCTCGGCGTTTGCAGCCGGGCGGTGCCCATATTGCTGTAATACCCTTCGCCCGCCGAATGCGGGCTGGTTTTGATAAACACCGACACGTTGCGGCAATAGCGCTTTTCCTGCCGCAGCTTTTCGGCGGCGCGTTCGGCATAGCTGCAGATGGCCTCGCGCATGTGCGGGTAATGCGTCAGCCGCTGGCCGAACGAGCGGGAACAGATGATCTGTTCTTTCGCCGCCACCTCATCTTCCCATTGCAGGCACGACTCGCCGCGCAGCTCGCGTATCGTGCGTTCCAGCACCACGCTGAAGGTTTTACGCGCCAGCCGGGTATCGCAGTCCGCCAACTGCAGCGCGGTGTGAATGCCCATCGCCTGCAGCTGGCGAGTCAGGCGGCGCCCCACGCCCCATACCTCTTCCACCGGGATCAGCGCCAGCAGCTTGCGCTGGCGCGCCGGATCGGATAAATCCACCACGCCGCCGGTGCCGCGCCATTTCTTGGCGGCGAAGTTGGCCAGTTTGGCCAGCGTTTTGCTCGGCGCAATGCCGACCCCGACCGTTAAATGCAGCTCGCGCCGGATACGATCGCGCACCCGCTGGCCGAACGGCTCCAGCGCTTCGCAGTGCGCCACGCCGTCCAGCCGCAGAAAGGCTTCGTCCAGCGAGTAGATCTCCACCGCCGGCGCCATCTCTTCCAGCGTGTCCATCACCCGGCGGGACATATCGGCGTACAGCGCGTAGTTGGAGGAGAACACCGCGACGTTGCGGCGGCGCATCTCCTCTTTGATCTTGAAATAAGGCGCGCCCATCGGCACGCCCAGCGCCTTCGCCTCGGCGCTGCGGGCGATCACGCAGCCGTCGTTGTTGGACAGCACGATCACCGGCCGCCCGCGCAGATCGGGCCGAAAGATGGTCTCGCAGGAAGCGTAGAAGCTGTTGACGTCTACCAGGGCGAACATGGTTACTGACCTTTCATCGTCAGAAGACAGGCCGGCGTCATCGTCAGTGGGTTGTTATTCATAATGGCACCAAATTACTGTTCATGCATACAGTATTTGTATTTTTCTGGTGACGATCAAGTAGAAACCACCCCATCGCTGCTATCCGTTTGATGCGCTTTGGCTTTTAACTCAGCCTCCGTTTACCTGGAGCCGAGTTTTTCATTAACGGCGAACTTCACGCAGATCGAAACGAATCGGAATGTTCACGCTGAATTCCGCCTGCCCCGCTGCGATCTCGTTGCCGGGCGCGGGCAGTGGAGAAGCGCGCTGCGGTAACTGAAGCGCCTCCCGGTCGAGCGAAGCAACCCCACTCGATCGCAATAGCTTCACACCCAGCACGTTCCCCTGCCGATCCAACGTCACGGCAACCTGAACAACCCCCTGGCGCTGTTGGCGTACCGCCAGAGCCGGGTAGCGTTTGAAACGGCTCAAATGCGCCAACAGCAGGCCGCTCCAGACCGAGGCATCCTGGCTCGGCTGCGACGCCACGCTGGTTTGCGGCGCGGCAACACGCTTTCCATCCAGAGACGGCGGCGCGCTGGTGCTTGATGCTATTGAGCTTGCCGACGCTATTTTTTCCTGTTCCTGTTCCTTTTGCCTTGGGCGCGGCGGTTCCGTCTTCGGTCTGATGGGGTCGTTCCGTTGCCCTTTGGCCTTGCTCTGCTGCTCCGTCGCACGCGGCGCATGAATCAGCGGAGGCATCGCCGCCTCCGGTTCCCGGTTGGCCTGCCGTTGCGCCACCGCCTGCACCTGGCGCACGCCGGTTGGCATCGGCTCTGCGTTGGGGGTCGATTCCGCCTGCTCGGCAACCATCATCAACACCATCGGTTGCGCCGCGGGCAGCAACGGTGGCACCAGGTGATAACCAAGGCCAAACAACAACGTACCATGCAGACCCAACGCCAACACATTGGCGGTAGCCCAGCGCAATCGCCCGCCTGTAGGCGGTAAAGATAAATCGGCAGGTAATACGTTGTGATTGAACATAGGAAACGGTACTCAGGTTAAGCGTGAAACAGACCAACGTACGCAGCGGTCAACGGCGGTCGGGGTATGTCAGAAAGGTCGTTTAGGCACGCGGCACCGGGCAGGGAACGAGAAAAAAACAGGCCAATCCAGAAGGAAAAATACAAATAGTAGAGTAAAAAACTTTAGGATACGGTGATGAAGTACTTCGACAGCATATTTACCCTAACCGGCAGCGCGCCGGGCAGAGCCGCAATGACGCGCTCGGGGTCAGCCAGCGGGAACGCGCCGGAGAGCCGCAGGCCGGCGACCTCCGGCCGGCAGCGAATAACGCCCTGACGATAACGCCCCAGCTCCATCAGGAAGTCGTCCAGCCGCATGTTGTCGGCCAGCAGCATGCCTTGCCGCCAACCGGGCTCTTGCGTCACGCGATACGGTTCGCCAATGCCTTGCCGGCTTAATCTGCCGCCCTGACCGGCGTTGAGCACCGCGTTCCGATGCGCCGGCGAAAGGATCGTGACGCGGCCAAGATAAACGGCGATCTCACTGTAGGTTTCCCACAGGCGAACGCTGAAGCGAGCAGCCTGCGTCACGATCTCACCCTGCGGCAGCCTCACCGTCAACGCGCCGCTTTCCGGCGGCAGATTCACCATCATTTCGCCCTCCAGCAATGCGGCCTGCTGACGGCTGACGTTGACCGCCGTTTGCGTGTTCAACATCAACTGCGCGCCATCCGCCAACGCGACGGTTTGCTGCTCCCCCACCGCCGTGCGGTAATCCGCCAGCCAGGGGCGCCATGGCAGTGCGCCAGAACCGATGCCAACCGTCCCCACTACGCCGATGGCCGCCAGGCTTCTCAGCAACCGGCGGCGCTGTGGGTTCGGCAACTGCGACAGACTACGCTGCGCCGCCGCCCCGTTAAGCAGAGAGAAACGGGATGAAAACGCGGCGATATGCCGCCAGGCGCGTTCATTTTCCGGTTTCGCCTGATACCAACGCCGCCAGTTTTCCCTATCCGCGTCGCTTGCCTCTTCCGACATCAGCTGGGTTAACCAGGCGGCGGCCTCACGCGCGCTCTGCCGATCAATATCCGATTCCATCATGGGTTCCGCACCTGCCGTTACGCCGCCAATGCAAAGAAACAGTGCAAATTGGCGCGCTGCAGATATTGTTTCACCGAACTGGTCGACACCCGCAAACGTTCAGCGATGTCGCAATAACGCATGCCCTGCAGGTGCGCTAACAGGAAAGCCTCGCGGACGTGCGCCGGCAATCCGTCCAACGCCTGATCCAACTGTTCGAGCATTTCGAGGGTTTGTTGACGGACTTCCGGCGAGGGCGCCTCGATCGCCGGCAGCTCGCTCAAGGCCTGCAGATAGCTCTCTTCGATTGTTTTACGCCGGTAATAATTCGCCACCAGCCGGCGCGCCACGGTCGCCAGGAAGGGGCGTGGTTGCCGAATGGCAAGCAACTGCGGGCTCAGTAAAATACTGATGAACGTATCCTGCGCCAGGTCTTCGGCGTGATGCGCGCACCCGACCTTCTGTCTCAGCCAATGGCATAGCCAACTGTGGTGCTCAAGGTAAAGCTGTTGAGCAAACCCGTTGGCTGCCGCGGCCTCTTTCCTTGCCATTCGGTGACACCAATTGATAATGAGATTGAAAATGATAATTATTATTATTTTAAAATTGTAACTTCTGTGTCAAGCGATTGCTGATGATTTATAAACGGCGAAAAAGTAGGGAAATACGGGAGAGGAAACGTGAAAAGGGGCCAAAATGGCCCCTGTTAGCAGGATATTCAGAAACGTTGACTGACGCTAAACTTGATGTTGCGCCCTACGCCGGACACCGATTCGCCCAGGTAAGGGTAATAATCGCGGTTGAACAGGTTGTCCACCGCGACGCGAGCTTCGAAGCCCTGCAAACCGCCAGGCTGCCACGAGGCGAACAGGCCGTGCAATGCATAACCCGACGTTTTCGGCAGCGCCCAGACAACGGCCATCGGATCGCCGTCGGCCGGTGAACGATCCTGTTTACGCACAAAATCGCCGGTCCAGCCGAAGGCCATGTCCCACTGCGGTACTTTCATACCCAGCATCGCGTGTGCCGTAACGGGTGGAATTTCGGCAATCCAGGTTTCGTTGCCCCACGGATCGCGCGGTGAAGCGTCGCGTTTGCCGCGAATCGAGGAGAACGACAGGCTACCGAACAGGCTTTCGCTGTCATAAAACGATTCGAGCTCCACGCCCTCAATGGTATAGCCCGGCAAGTTGCGATAGTTCGACAACGGTTGCCCACATTGGCCCCCGTGCCGTGCGGCGTCGCACACTACGCCGCGACGATAGAAAATCTCGTCCTTGCCGCGATTGCGGAACAGCGTAGTGCGGATCTGCAGACTGTCTCGCGCCATCAACACATCGTTGAAGTCCAGCACCGCGCCGAGACGAACGCCCGTCATGCGTTCCACCTGCAGGCCGCGGCTGGTGCCGGGCACGCTGGAAGCGGCGTATTGCACTTCGTACTGTTCGTCGATCACCGGGGCGCGCCAGGTGCGGCTAACGTCAGCAAACAGGGACAGATTCGACGTCGCTTTCCACATCACGCCCAAATGCGGCGACCAGCCGGTATAGGTCACGCTGCTGTAATCATGACCCACGAGCGGATCGCTGTCGTTATAGCGCGGCGCCCGGTTCGGTTGCCCGGTATTGGTCACATGATCGTAACGCACGCCCGGCGTCACGGTCAGGCTGCCGAAGCTGACCGCATCCTGCAGATAAACGCTGCGGGTTTCCTGTTCGCCCGCCGGCATGTAATACGGCTGGAAATAGCCGTAGTTGTAACTGGCGTTTTTCACCTGCGAGGGGTAATACATCAGGGTATCGCGCTGATGTTTATGCCAACGCGCGCCGAGCAACAGCTTGTGCTCCAGCGGTCCGCTGGCGAAACGGCTTTCATTGCTGACGTCAAACTGCCGATCGGTATAGTTCACCCAGCTTTCATTGCCCAGCGTACCAAGATAGCTGAACTTTGAAGCGGAATCCGGCCGCTTGTCATGCTGTTCTGTCTTCGAATAGGCATAAGACAGCGTCAGATTCAGCAACGGCTGCGCTTCCGGCGCCAGATTCCATTTCACCGAGTAATTGGTGTCCGTCTGGTCGCGATACACCAGAATGCGGCGCCACGCGTCTTCCCGGCCGTATTTATCGATATCCGCCTGGCTGGGCGCGGCGATATCGTCCCGCTTGGCGGCAAAAGGCTGCCAGCCATCGGAATCGGAGCGCATCGCCGACAGCGTCAGCGTTTGCGCCTCGCTCAGATAAATATTGGTTTTTAACAGGTAGGAAGCCTGATCGTTGGCGGAATAGGCAAAGCGCGTGCCGTCCGGCCGCTTCAGGTTGCCGCCGTCACGCTTGCTCATGTAGATCAAACCGTCGGCGAATCCTTCCGGCGTACGGCCGTACAACGCACCGCTGTAAATGCCCTGGCGATCGTTGGTGTGGTAGCTGTATTTCAGCAAGCCGCCAAAATCTTCGCCCGGCAGCAGCATATCCCCGGCATCTTTGGTCTCCAGCGTAATGGTCCCGCCAAAGCCGCCATTGCCGTTCAACAGATTGTGCGGCCCCTTATCGACCTCAACCTTTTTCAGCAGTTCGGGTTCGATGAATACCGAACCCTGCCGATATTTCTCAAATCCCTTCGGCGCCCCGTCCAGCACCACCTTCACATCTTCCATGTCGCCCATGCCCCAGATATTCAGGCTTTGGCCACCCGGGCGCGGCGATCCCGCCATCCCTACGCCGGGCAAGCGATCAAGCAAACTGGCGATATTGTCTGCCTGCACGCGTTCGATATCTTCTTTATCCAGCACCGAACGGCCGGCGGCGACGCTGTCGGACAAACCGCCGACCACCGACAGCTCCGGTATCGTCAACGGCTGAACCGGCCCGGCGTCGACCAACCGATATCCCTGTGCGGTTTGTTGAGCGCGCAATCCGCTGCCCGCCAACAGCGTATTGAACGCGTCGGTGAGGCGATAATGTCCCTGCAGGCCCGCGGTGCTTTTTCCACGCGTCTGTTCGGGCGTGAAAATCACTATCACGCCGGCCTTAGCGGCCGCCGTCTGCAAGGCGGGCGCCAGATCACCGGCGGGAATGGCGAAGGAAAGGATAGCGGGCTGTTCGACCGCCGAGGGTGATGCCGACGCACCGGGTGCCGCCATCGCGGAGGTGAGCATGCCCGATAGTGCGCATCCTATCCCGATAGCGACGCGCTTCCCGGTAATGCGTTTGGCTGATGTGAACGTACGCCCTGCGCCGTTCTTGTTTTTTATGGCCATGAAGGATTCCCCTGAGTGTATTGAACTGGAAACTCAGTAGAGAGGTCACGCCAACGAAAAGATCGGGCAGAAAAAAATGAAAAAAAGGGCCGAAGTCACCGCGCCGCGTAGACGATAAAGGTCACCACGCCGAAGATCTCCAGCTGCGCCTCGTCGTCGAACACGATCGGCGCATAGGCGGGATTCATCGGCAACAGCCGCACGTCGGGGTGGCGCTGCAGCTTTTTGACGGTGAATTCGCCGTCCACCGCGGCGATCACGATATTGCCGTGCTCCGGCGTCAGGGCGCTGTCGACGATCAGCAGATCGCCATCCTGGATATTGCCGTCGATCATCGACTCGCCGCTGGCGCGCACGAAGTAGGTGGCGTTGGGGTGCCGCACCAGCAGCTTGCCGATATCCAGCCTGCTCTCGACATAGTCCTGCGCCGGGGAAGGAAAGCCGCAGGCCACGCGATCGGCAAACAGCGGTAACGTCAGGGGTTCACCTGGTGAAAAAGCATACAACTTTGAATTGCTCAGCATAATCATAACCAAACTGTATATTTATACAGTAAAGCATAAACAAAACGCGAACGCGTGCAACCCCCAATCCCCCTGCGGATCGCGCTTTCCCGCGTAATATAATAATTTTCTGAGTGATTTTTCCTGCAGCTTTTGGCGTTCTTCGCGTGTGTTTACACACATGATACCCACCAAAACTGTGGATAATGCGGCACTCAGACCGTTGGCGTATCGATGGGCAGGATGAGTGAGGGATTGTCATTGCGAACGGCACCGACGGCGGGCGATACCGGTTGCCAGACGAAATCCTCTGCCTGCAGGCTGTACACGTCAGCCTGCATTTGACCAGAGGGCGGGACTAAGCGGGTGTCGAGCCAGTCGCGCGCGGCCGTCGGTCTCTGCTGCGTACAGCGCCGCAAAGAACAGCGACAGGCCTTGCCTCACGGGAGGAACGGCGGACGGCCTTACAAAATGACGCCAATAAAATTGCGACTGGCAATGGCATCAATGGGACGGCCAGAGACGAAAGTCAGTACGTTATGCCAGGAGCTTGGGATAACCCGACAAACGCTGTACCGCCACATTTCCCCTGATGGTCCACTGCGAGCTGACGGTATAAAGCTGCTCAACCGGGGATAATTTTAGCGGACGGAAAAATCTGGGGTTCCGGCGTAGAACCCCGAATAAGGAATAATCCTTAATTAATTTCAGGATTATTAATTCCATCTAAAACCTCTCGGCAATATTCTTTTTTATAGGCTTCATCATTACTTAATGACTTAACCAAAAAATCAGCATTTTTCCAACCATTATCCCAATGCGTCTCGAATCCTGACTGTTCATACTTTAATGTTCTAGTTAATGAGTCTTTTATTTGTTTTTTATATTTATCAATTTTCTCATTGGTTGCCCCACAAACATCATGTGCAACACGAGCATTTGAGCCAGAAAAACCTATTGCTGAAATTGCCATCGCTTCGTTTGATTTGTCGAAATCATTCGCATATGCCACAGCATTAGATAAAGCGAATATGACAAGAGCAGGTATGGTTTTTTTGTATGATATCATTTTTTACCTCTAACTCATTGATTGTTCATGGGGTCAGTTTGGATATCGAAAATTATTGTACATTAAGGCTGCTTTTTAATCAGTCTCAACTTCTTTATAGAAGGCCTGAATGCGACAAACTTGGGAAGTACTGTAGCCTGTCGCGTCTGCTGTTTCTCGGATGCTCAGTTTCTTAATCTGTCGGTAGTGCCTGATCCATCCTGCACGCTCCATCTCGCCGCTGGCGCGCACGAAGTAGGTGGCGTTGGGGTGCCGCACCAGCAGCTTGCCGATGTCCAGCCTGCTCTCGACATAGTCCTGCGCCGGGGAAGGAAAACCGCAGGCCACGCGATCGGCAAACAGCGGTAACGTCAGGGGTTCACCTGGTGAAAAAGCATACAACCTTGAATTGCTCAGCATAATCATAACCAAACTGTATATTTATACAGCAAAGCATAAACAAAACGCGAACGCGTGCAACCCCCAATCCCCCTGCAGATCGCGCTTTGCCGCGTAATATAATAATTTTCTGAGCGATTTTTTTTTACGCCTGCTAAGGGTTTCACCGCCCCTTGCACACACGTTATCCACCAAAACTGTGGATAACCTGGTGGAGTCGCCGGCAGACGTCATTCCCTGCGCGAGCGGGATCAGAATCCTGTATAATCCCCACACCTGCTAATAAGAATTCATCCCCGTCGGCGCCTCGTCACCGACGGTCACGAGAACGTTATGAACAAGCACCTGCTCCTCGCAGAAACCGACGATATCGAACAGGAATGCCTGTCGCGCCACGCGGTCTGGCAGCGCAACGATCTGGCCCAGGCGCAACAGGATTGGCTGGCGGAAGAAGTGCCGGTCGCCCTGGTGTACAACGGCATTTCCCACGTGGTGATGATGGCGACGCCGAAAGATCTGGCGGCCTTCGCCATCGGTTTTTCGCTGTCCGAAGGCATCATCGCCTCCCCTGACGATATCTACGACATCCGCCAACAGCCGGCCTGCAACGGCATTGAAGTGCATGTGGAACTCTCGAGCCGCCGTTTTATGCAGCTGAAAGAGAAGCGCCGCAGCCTGGCCGGCCGCACCGGCTGCGGCGTCTGCGGGGTGGAGCAGTTGCAGGAGGTCGCCCAGCCCATCGCGCCGCTGCCCTTCACGCAACGCTTCGATTTGGCCCTGCTCGACCGGGCGTTGGCGCAGCTGCAGGAGGTGCAAACGGTGGGGAAACTGACCGGCTGCACCCACGCGGCGGCCTGGATCCAGCCGGATGGCGCGCTCAGCGGCGGGTGTGAAGACGTCGGCCGCCACGTGGCGCTCGACAAGCTGCTGGGCTACCGCAGCCAACAGGCGTGGCTGCAAGGGGCGGCGCTGGTGTCGAGCCGCGCCAGCTATGAAATGGTGCAAAAATCCGCCATGTGCGGTGTCGAGATCCTGTTCGCCGTTTCCGCCGCCACCCGCCTGGCGGTCGAGGTGGCCGAGCGCAGCAACCTGACGCTGGTAGGCTTCAGCAAGCCGGGGCGCGCCACCGTCTATACGCACCCGCAGCGGCTCTGGCAATCGACGACGGCGGCCTAACGCCGCCGGATAAGAATCGACTATTCTCAATAGCAGAACACCAGGAAGCACCCACGTCATGATCATTCGCCCGAACCAGAACTGGTTTTTTCGCCTGTTCGCCTGGCACGGTTCCGTGCTGTCAAAGATCACCTTTCGTCTGTCGCTGAACGTGCTGATGTCGATAGTGGCGGTGATCAGCTATCAATGGTACGAACAGCTCGGCGTGCATTTGACCATCGCGCCGTTCAGCCTGCTGGGTATCGCCATCGCCATTTTTCTCGGCTTTCGCAATAACGCCGGCTACAGCCGCTTTGTCGAAGCGCGCAACCTGTGGGGCTCGCTGCTGATTACCGAGCGCTCCCTGCTGCGCCAGATCAAAAGCCTGCTGCCGGACGAACCGGCGGTGCACCAGAAGGTCGCCAAGCTGCTGATCGCCTTCAGCTGGAGCCTGAAGCATCAGCTGCGCGCCACCGATCCGACCGCCGATCTGTACCACAACCTCAGCAGCAAAGAGCTGGCGGAGGTGATCGCCAGCCCGATGCCGACCAACCGCATCCTGCTGATGCTGGGCCAGGAGATCGGCAAGCTGCGCCGACGGGGGCTGCTGAGCGACATCACCTTCGAGCTGCTCGACAACAAGCTGAGCGAGCTGTCCCACGCCCTCGGCGGCTGTGAACGGCTCGCCAGCACGCCGGTGCCGTTCGCCTATACCCTGATCCTGCAGCGCACCGTTTACCTGTTCTGCAGCCTGTTGCCTTTTGCCCTGGTGACCGATCTGCATTACATGACACCGTTTGTTTCGGTGTTCATTTCCTATACCTTCTTATCCTGGGACTCACTGGCCGAAGAGCTGGAAGATCCGTTCGGCGTGTCGGCCAACCATCTGCCGTTAAACGCCATCTGCAACACCATCGAGCGCAACCTGCTGGAAATGAACGACCAAAGCCCGCTGCCGCCGCCGATGAAACCCGACGAGCACTTTAATTTGATCTGATCGATTTCACCCGAACACACTGGAGCCGAATGCAATGAATGCAAATAACAATCCGCCGCAAGCCGTATTCACGCCGGTAACGCGCCATGCCATCTTCATCGTCGCCACCCTGTCGCCCGTTCCCGCCCATCTGGCGGCGGTGCGCGCCTGGTGCGGCGACATCGCCGCCGTGGTGCGTTCGGTCGGCAAACGCGCGCCGGCGGGCAACCTCACCTGCGTTTGCGGCTTCGGCTCCAAAGCCTGGGATACGCTGTTTGGCGCCCCGCGCCCTCGCCAGCTGCATCCGTTCAGCCCGATCGGCAGCGGAGAACGCATCGCCGTCGCCACGCCCGGCGACATCCTGCTGCATATCCGCGCCGATGAAATGGATCTGTGTTTCGAACTGGCCTCGCAGCTGGTCGGCAAGCTCGGCGATGCCGTGACGGTGGTCGAAGAGGTGCACGGCTTCCGTTACTTCGATCAGCGCGCCATGATCGGCTTCGTCGACGGCACGGAGAACCCGGAAGGGCACGAAGCCTTCGACTACACGGTGATCGGCGACGAAGACGCAGCGTTCAGCGGCGGCAGCTATGTGCTGGTGCAAAAATACCTGCACGATATGCAGGGCTGGAACTCGCTCAGCGTGGAAACGCAGGAGAAGATCATCGGCCGCCATAAGCAGTCCAACATCGAACTGGATGAAGCGGTCAAACCGTCGTCATCGCACAGTTCGCTGACTACCATCACCGACGAGCAAGGCAACGAGGTGAAAATTCTGCGCGACAACATGCCGTTTGGCCGCCCCGGCCTGCGCGAATTCGGCACCTACTTTATCGGCTATGCGCGCTCCCCGCAGCCAATCGAGCAGATGCTGGAAAACATGTTTATCGGCCGCCCGGCCGGCAACTACGATCGGCTGCTCGATTTCAGCCACGCGGTGACCGGCACCCTGTTCTTCGTGCCGTCCGCCCCGCTGCTGGAAGCGCTGGCCGATCGCAGCGGCGCCGAACTGCACTGATTTTGCCTGGGCGCAGGGCCGCAGCGATCAACCTTTGGTTATCCTGCAGCCCTGCGCATCGATCACCGGCTCCCCATCCTCTTTGCTGAAAGCCCCGCGCTGCGGATCCGGCAGAATATCCAACACCGCCTCCGACGGCCGGCACAGGCGCGTGCCGAGCGGTGTCACCACAATGGGCCGATTGATCAAAATCGGCTGTTGCAGCATGAAGTCAATCAGTTGCTCATCGTTCCAGCCGGTCTCATCCAGTTTCAGCTCGGCGTAAGGCTCGACGTTTTTACGCAGCAGCGCGCGCGGCGTCATCCCCATTTCGGCCAGCAGCGCAATCAACCGTTCACGGCTGGGCGGTGTTTCCAGATACAAAATCACCTCCGGCTCAACGCCGCTGTTGCGGATCAGCGCCAACGTATTGCGCGACGTGCCGCAAGCCGGGTTGTGATAAATCTTGATACTGCTCATGACGGTTTCTCCTATCAGGATCAAACGGACAGCCGCAGCGCCAGCGCGGCCAGGGTGACGAACAGGATTGGCAGCGTCATCACCAGCCCCACGCGAAAATAATAGCCCCAGGTAATGACGATGCTCTTCCTTGCCAACACATGCAGCCACAGCAACGTGGCCAGGCTGCCGATCGGGGTGATTTTGGGGCCGAGATCGCTGCCGATGACGTTGGCGTAAATCATCGCCTGCTTGATGACGCCTTCCGCGCCGCTGCCGTCGATTGACAACGCCCCCACCAGCACCGTCGGCATATTATTCATGACGGAAGAGAGAAACGCGCTCAGGAAGCCGGTGCCGAGCGTCGCCGCCCACAGCCCCTGCCGCGCCAGCGCGTCCAACACGCCGGAAAGCAGCTCGGTCAAGCCGGCATTGCGCAGCCCGTAGACCACCAGATACATGCCCAGCGAGAAAATCACGATCTGCCAGGGTGCCCCGCGCAGCACTTTGCCGGTGTCGATCGCGCGCCCACGTTTCGCCACCGCCAGCAGAACCAGCGCGCCGCAGGCAGCGACCAAACTCACCGGCACGCCGAGCGGCTCCAGAGCGAAGAAGCCAATCAGCAACAGCGCCAATACCGCCCAGCCGGCTCGGAAAGTCGCACGATCGCGAATCGCTTCTTGGGGTATCGGTAAACGCGTCAACGCGTAGCGCCGCGGAATATCCTTGCGAAAGAACAGATGCAACATCACCAGGGTCGCCGCCACGGCGGCAAGGTTGACCGGCACCATCACCGCCGCATACTCCGTAAAGCCCAGCCGGAAGAAATCCGCCGAAACGATATTCACCAGATTGGACACCACCAGCGGCAGGCTGGCAGCATCGGCGATAAAGCCCGCCGCCATCACGAAAGCCAGTACCGCCGCAGGGCGAAAGCCGAGCGCCGACAGCATGGCGATCACGATCGGCGTAAGGATTAACGCAGCGCCGTCGTTCGCAAACAGCGCCGCCACCACGGCCCCCAGCAGCAGCATGTAGGTAAACAGCCATCGGCCTTTGCCGTTGCCCCAGCGCGCGACGTGCAGAGCAGTCCAGGCAAAGAAGCCGCTCTCATCCAGCAGCAGGCTGATGATGATGACGGCGATAAAGGTCGCGGTCGCATTCCAGACTATCTGCCACACCACGGGAATATCGCCGACGTGCACCACGCCGCTCAGCAATGCCAATCCCGCGCCGAACGCCGCGCTCCAGCCAATGCCCAGCCCTCTCGGTTGCCAGATAACCAAGGCCAACGTCAGAATAAAGATCGCTCCTGCCACTATCATCGCCGTCTCACCGCCTCCTCACATCTACATATTCGATTTTTCGTATGTGTTTGAGCAAATTTTTTACCGTTACGGGCAGCCTTTCGCTACGCGTTGCCCCAACTCCATCATCTGTTCTGCCCGACACTGATAAGCCTGCTCAATAATCCCCGCCGCCCAAGCCGGCATATGCGGCGACAGGCGATAATATATCCACTTGCCATCGCGCCGATCGAGCAACAGCCCACTTTCACGCAGCATCGCCAAATGCCTTGAGATTTTGGGTTGCGGCAGCGCCAATGCGCCCGACAACTCGCACACGCACAGCTCGCTGGCGTGGCGCAGCAACAGCACCAGCGTCAGACGCGTCTCGTCCGACAGGTTTTTAAACAGCTTCAGCGGCGTCAATGACGTCATGTCGCACTCCCGTTAACCTTATCGTCTCCACAAATCGCTCATGAAGATACCATTTTCATATTCGGAAAAACAAATATAAAACACAAAACGTTGTCCCCCTCGCCGAGGCATATACTTATCTTTATGCTGTTCTTGCAGGAAGGAGGCACCATGCCGCTCACATTCAAACGTTCGGAAAGGCTCTCCATCGGCACCGAAATAGAGCTGCAGCTGGTCGATGACAAGCACTACGATCTTACGGATCGGGCCGACCGGGTGGTCAGCGCGGTCGGCGACCGCCGGCGCGTCAAACATGAGCTCACCAAATCGATGGTGGAGCTGAACAGCTCGGTGCACCGCGATCTCGATGAGCTGCACGCCGAGCTGCGCGCCCTGACCCATACCGTCCGGCGCAGCGCGCAGCGCCTGGGCTGTGACGTCTGCGGCGGCGGCCGCCATCTGAGCAACGACTGGCGCAAGCAGGTCATCAGCGACAACGCGCGCTACAGGCAGCTGGCCAGCCGCTTTGGCTATCTTTCCAAGCTGGCCTGCGTGTTCGGCCAACACATCCACCTCGGCGTCAACGACGGGGACGAAGCGATGTATCTGTGCCATGCGCTGACGCCCTACTTTCCGCAGCTGATCGCGCTCAGCGCATCGTCACCGCTGTACCAGGGCGTCGATACGCGCTTTGCCAGCTCCCGTTTCAGCGCGCAGAATTCCTTCCCCAACTACGGATGCCTGGAACACATCTACAGCTGGCGCGAATTCAACGCCTACTACGAACGGCTGAACGCCGCCGGCGTGATTGAAAGCATCAAGGATATTTACTGGGATGCGCGGCCCAAACCGGAGCTGGGCACGGTGGAGATCCGCATCTGCGATACGCCGCTGCGCCTCGCGCATGCCGTGCTGCTGGTCGGTTACTGCCGTCTGCTGGCTGATTTCCTGTTGCAACACCGCACACCGATCGCGCCGGAATACGATGCCTTCACCAATTACAACAAGATCAACGCCTATCGTAGCGGTTTCGCCGCCGAATACGTCGATCCCGCGACGCTGCGTCGCAGCAGCCTGACCGCCCATATCCTGCACACTCTCGATGTGCTGAGCGGGTTCGCCGAGCGACGGGAGGATCGGGCCGTGCTACAGGCGGTCGAGCACCATGTCCGCCAAGGCATCAGCGATTCGGAGCATATCCGCCAGATGTTGCACAACGGCCTGCCGCAGGCTCAGGTGATCAAGCGCCTGTGCGATGAGCTGTTGCAACCGGCAAGTTAAGTTTCGGCTATCGATTCCATACGCCAAAGCCGCTGTTCATTATGTGCTCTTTCGCTACAATCGTGAGCACTGACATTCATCGTATCGAGGACACCATGTACA
Source organism: Serratia sarumanii (assembly GCF_029962605.1). Taxonomy (NCBI): domain Bacteria; kingdom Pseudomonadati; phylum Pseudomonadota; class Gammaproteobacteria; order Enterobacterales; family Yersiniaceae; genus Serratia; species Serratia sarumanii. The sequence continues at coordinate 3,107,463 of NZ_CP124750.1, forward strand.
ACTTCTCCCGCTATCAGGCAAAAGAACTGGCGCTGGCTTACATGAGCGGCAAAAAACACGATCTGTCGCCGCAGGAATTTTTGCAGCAGCTGAAAAGCAGCGAGCGATCGTTTGAGCACCTGCTGAAACACGGCAGCGAAATGCCGCGTGACGTGCTGGTTAAAAGCTTCTGAACGGCCGGTTGCCGGCCACTTTCCGTTTACGCCGCCGGTGGCGAGCCTGCAGGCCCGCGCATTCCCGGCCATTCATACCCCTCCTCACCCTGCCTCAATTCGTCCTCACAGGCGAAAAGCCGATAAATTCGTATTCACAGGCGAATTATTGACATATTCGTATCTAGGTGCGAATTTATAGTCATCCTTCTATAAACATCGGAACATGTCATGCCGACGCCAATCAGCGTAATCAGCGGCGATCTGGTCGATTCCCGCCGATCAGACACCGTCAACTACCTCGATGAGCTGCACAGCCTGCTCGATCGGCTGCGGCGCGACGGGCGGCTGCATCAGGTGGAAATCTTTCGCGGCGACGCCTTCCAGGCGCAGGCCGCCCCAGAGGACGGGCTGCTGCTGGCGGTGTATATTCGCCTCGCGCTGCGGGCAACGGGCGCCGCGCACTGGGATGCGCGCGTCGCCGTCGGGCTGGGCAGCCAACGGCCCGACGCCGCCGGCTATGGCAGCGCCTTTATCAACTCCGGCAGCGCGTTGGACGCCATGGCGAAAAATTGCCGGCTGGCTCTGAAAACCGACAACGATCGGACAAACGCCATTGTCAGCGATCTGCTGCCGATGTTAGATCATGTGATTGGCCGCCTGTCGCAGACCGAAGCGCGCATCGTCCAGGCGAGAATGTTCGCCGACAGCGGCGCTGCCGTGGCGGATCAGCTGCAAAAAGCCGCCTCCACGGTCTCCGCCGCGCTGAAACGCGCGGCCTACGAGGAAATCATGCGGTTTATTCACGCCATTAACAGGATCGTCTGACTATGGATCTGACCTATGCGCCTTTGCTGGCCTGGCTGTTGCTCGTCCATCTGCTGGCGGATTTTCCGCTGCAGCCGCTGAGTTGGGTGGAAGATAAAATCCAGCATCGCGCGCGTTCACGTTTTCTGGTGTTGCACGCGTTGCTGCACGGGGTGCTGGCCGCCTGGGTGGTGGCCGGTTTCGGCCTGCTGCACGGCGGGCTTTCTTCACTTCAGGTGCTGGCCAGCCTGCTGATCATCGCCGTCAGCCACTACCTGATCGATTTACTGAAGGTCACCGCGATGAACCGCCTGAGCCCGGCCCGCAGTTTCCTGCTCGATCAGGGATTGCATCTGGCGGTAATCGCCTTGCTGTGGCTGGGGCTGACGCCGAATGCCGGTGAACTGCTCGCCGCGCTGGGGCGGCAACTGGGGCGTTGGCAAACCGGCCTGGTGCTGGTGGCCTACAGCCTGATTTATCTGCCGATGAGCCTGCTGATCGGGCAACTGCTGGCGCACTGGACGCCGCAAATGCCGCCTTCGGCCAAGGCCGACAACGACTCGCTGCTGCGCGCGGGCAAACAGATTGGCTATCTGGAGAGAACGCTGATCCTGACCTTCGTGCTGCTGGGGCAAATCCCGGCGATCGGCTTTTTGCTGGCGGCTAAATCTATCTTCCGTTTCGGCGATCTGCGCCAGAGCGACGATAAGATGCGCACCGAGTATGTGCTGCTCGGCACGCTGTTTTCCTTCACGCTGACCATCATGCTCGGCCTGCTGGTCAACAAACTGCTGTAGCGGAGCGGGGGCGAAGAATTTCGCCCCCGAAGTGAGTGCCGAAGCGGCTTACAGCCACTCGCCGAAGCGCCGGATGTAGAAACGTTTCATCAACTGCGCGACCACGCAGTAGCTGACCAACGTAGCGGCCAACCACGGGAAGTATTCCCACGGCAGCGGCTGCAGGCCAACCAGGGCGCCGAGCGGCGAGAACGGAATGTAGATGCCGAGCGCCATCACCAACCCGGTGGTCAGCAATACCGGCAGCGCCGCGGTGCTCTGAATGAACGGGATCTTCTGGGTGCGCAGCATATGCACCACCAGCGTTTGCGACAGCAGCCCCTCAATGAACCAGCCGGACTGGAACAGCGCCTGGTGTTCCACGCTGTTGGCGGCGAACACGTACCACATCAGCGCATACGTCGTGATATCGAAGATTGACGAGGTCGGCCCAATCCACAGCATAAAGCGCCCGATGTTTTTGGAGTCCCACTTGCGCGGCTTGCGCAGGAACTCTTTGTCCATCTTGTCCCACGGCAGCGACAGCTGGGAAATATCGTACATCAGGTTTTGAATCAACAGGTGGATCGCCAGCATCGGCAGGAACGGAATGAAGGCGCTGGCCACCAGCACCGAAAACACGTTGCCGAAGTTGGAGCTGGCGGTCATGTTCAGGTACTTGATGATATTGCCGAAGGTCTCGCGCCCTTTGATCACCCCCTCTTCCAGCACCATCAGGTTCTTTTCCAACAGGATGATGTCCGCCGACTCCTTGGCGATGTCGGTGCCGGTGTCGACCGAAATGCCGACGTCGGCATCGCGCAGCGCCGGTGCATCGTTGATGCCGTCGCCGAGGAAGCCGACGGTATGGCCGTTGGCCTGCAGCATTTTCAGCACCCGCGATTTTTGCAGCGGCGTCAGCTTGGTGAAGACCGTGCGCTGCTCCACTTCGCGCGCCAGCGTTTCGTCATCCATCTGTTCAATCTGCAGCCCGGAGAGCGGTTCACCCGGCTCCAGCCCGACGTCGCGGCAAATCTTGCAGGTGATCACCGGGTTGTCGCCGGTCAGCACCTTCACCGTCACGCCGTTTTCCTGCAGTGCGGCGATCGCCTGCTGCGCGCTCTCCTTCGGCGGATCGAGGAAGGTCAGCAACCCTTGCACCACCATGTCGCGCTCGTCGGCCACGCTCAGCGGGTCGGCCGGGCGTTGCGCATCCAGCTCGCGCGTCGCCAGCACCAGCACGCGGAAACCGTCTTCGTTATACTCGCGGGCCAGCGCCTGCAGCGCCGCACGGCGCGCGTCGTCCAGTTCCAGCGTCTTGTCGCCTTCACGCACGTGAGTGGCGATCTCCAGCATCTCCTCTACCGCGCCCTTACAGATCAGCTGCTGCTTGCCATTTTCGTCCGCCACCACGATCGACAAGCGGCGGCGCACGAAATCGAACGGCAGCTCATCCACCTTGCTGAAACGCCCCAGGGCTTCGATCCCCGGTTTGCCGCGCCCGAAGCGGATCACCGCCTGATCCATCAGGTTCTTCATGCCGCTCTGATGGAAGCTGTTCAGCCAGGCCAGGTGCAGCACCTCGTTATCCCTGGCGCCGTTGACGTCGATATGGTGCTCGAGAATGATGCGGTCCTGGGTCAGCGTGCCGGTCTTGTCGGTGCAGAGCACGTCCATGGCGCCGAAGTTCTGAATGGCGTTCAGGCGCTTCACCACCACCTTGCGGCGCGACATGGCGATCGCCCCTTTCGCCAGGTTGGAGCTGACGATCATCGGCAGCATTTCCGGCGTCAGGCCGACCGCCACCGCTAGTGCGAACAGCGCCGCCTCGCTCCAGTCGCCTTTGGTGAAACCGTTGATCAGCAACACCACCGGCACCATCACCAGCATGAAGCGAATCAGCAGCCAGCTGACGCTGTTCACCCCGCGATCGAACGCGGTTTGCGCCCGCGAACCGACGATCGATTTGGCCAACGAGCCGAAGTAGGTGCGCCCGCCGGTCGCCACCACCACCGCCGTGGCGGTGCCGCTGGCGACGTTGGTGCCCATCAGGCAGACGTTGGAGAGCTCAAGCAGCGCGTTCTCGCTGGACACTTCCCCTTCGCTCGACTTCTGCGCCACGCTGCCCATGGCATCGTATTTTTCGATAGGGATCGCTTCGCCGGTCAATATCGCCTGGCTGATGAACAGATCGCGCGAGGCGATAAGGCGCACGTCGGCCGGCACCATGTCGCCGGCGGAGAGCTGAATGATATCCCCCGGCACCAGTTCGCGGATCGGCACTTCCAGCGTCAGCGGATGCGCGCTGTAGCTGCTGCGGCGCAGCACCGTGGCGGTGGTGCGCACCATCGACTTCAGCGCTTCCGCCGCTTTGTTGGTGCGGTATTCCTGCCAGAAACGCAGCAGCCCGCTCAGCGTGACCATGATGAGAATGATAATGACGCCGGTGAGTTCAGTTTCTTCACCGCTCTGGCGCGGCAGCCAATAATCGGTAAAGAAACTGATCGCAGCCAGCACCATCAGCACGAAGATAAACGGGTTGTTGAAAGCCTTGATCAGCTGGATAAAGGCATGCGGCGCCTTGTCGTGGGCGACCTGATTGGCGCCGAACTGCTCCAGCCGCTCATCGGCGTCGTCCTGGGTCAAACCGTTGCGGTTGCACTTCAGGTTCGCCAGCGTTTGGGCGATGCTGTTGGTCGCTTCTTCCGCAATGGCGTAGGTCACCGCGTCTTTATCACGGCGACGCGTTCTTTCATTAATCTGAGTCATAACGCTATTCTCTTATTTTCGTTCTGCGCACAGGGATATCCCGCCCGATAAACAGGTGACTCTGCGCAGAGTGGAATTTTCTAATTAGCGTGACTGAATAGCGTGATTACCCTGTCAGCCACGCAAGAATCATTTCCCTTCCGGGGTCATCGTCCATAACGCCTCCTTAATGCTCGCGTTATTCAGGCCTACCTGAATAAACACGAACATATAATCAAGTTAATAAATATTTATATCATTACTCAGACCGGTAATTCGGACGCAACGCGCCAACGAACGGCGCTCACGCTTTTTTCCAGGCTGACGCGGCAGACAATACCCTCAATTTCTTTTTGTGCGGCCGGCGTGGCGGTAATTTCCGCGCACACTTCCAATTGCCCCGGGCTGGAAATATCGGCGCTGCGCAAAGATTGCAGCCGCAAGGCGACGCCGTTCAGCGCCTGCAGAATGAGGGTACGCACCAGAATTTCATCCTGCTCGCCACAGGTCACCTGAATGCGATAGCACAGTTCCAGATCGGTCGCCTGCTGGTGCGGCTGCAGATTGATGCGCTGGGCGGCCTCGCGCAGCAGGATATTGGCGCACAGGATCACCAGCGTGGCGACCACCGCATCCCAATGCTGGCCCAGGCCGCACAGTACGCCGATCCCCGCCGAACACCACAGCGTGGCGGCGGTGTTGAGGCCGCGAATGTTCAGCCCTTCACGCATGATAACGCCGGCGCCGAGGAAGCCGATACCCGAGACAATCTGCGCAGCCACGCGGCCGGCGCTGGCCGGATCGGTGGACATGGAGCTGAGAATAAAGACCGCCGCGCCGGTCGCCACCAGCGCATTGGTGCGCAGGCCGGCCATACGTTGGCGCCACTGGCGCTCGGCGCCAATTACCGCGCCCAGGCACATCGCCAGCAATAAATTTAAAACGAAAGGAGTCATAGCCATGACTGTCCCCTTAATTAACCTCAGGAGATAAAATCATGTGCTGTTTAGCACACGCAAAATCGCGCCGAAAATAAATCAGCGAATCAGCGTACTGTGCCTGGAGGGAAAAGGCTGTGGCTGCAGAATACCATAATAACGTCCAACTCAATTCACCTGAAACCATCAGGCCTCAGGAAACGTTTTTTATTCGGGTATGCACAGCTCAGGAATAACTGGAGAGGGGTGCTGCCCGCCGATAACGGCAAGCAACAAATCAGAAGAGAATTGGTCAGCTTGCCTTATTTGTTTTATTACAACTACAACTGTCCAATTGGGTTTCTCCACTGAAATTTTGGCTGAGTATAGTGACGTCGGGTAATGAAGTAAAGGCTAATTTATTAAACGAAAAATAAACTGAAATACCGCGATGATATTTCGATGTCACAAATCGGCAGCGACAGCGTTGGGAGCCAGTGCGCTTATCGGTAAACTGCCCTCCTTCATCTTTCAAGGACGCCCCGATGAAACACCGGCTTTCCCCGCTCGCGCTCGCGCTGCTCGTCAGCTATCCCGCCGATGCCCTGCTACTGCAGCAAGGCGACGCGCAGTTTGAACTCGATCCCGCCACGCTGCGCATTGCCGCCGGCGCTGTGCCGGTCAATCTGGCGCAGCCCGCGCAACAGGTGGAAGATCTCACCGCGTCGCCACAACGCGCCAGCTGGCGCTGGCCGCAGAGCGCGGTCAAGGTTAGCGCCCGTCTGGAAGGCGGCGATCTGCGCCTGAGCTTCAGCAGCGACCGGCCACAGCTTCTGAACTGGTATCGCCTGCCGCCACAAACAGAAACGCTGCTGTTGCCGATCGGCGAAGGCAGCCGCATTCCGCTCGACAACGCGGTCTGGCGCCATTACCTGACGGCGGAAATGACGCCGCTGGATACCAACTGGGATCTGAAGCTGCCGCTGTGGAGCCAGCAGCACCAGGGCAAGGTCTACAGCTGGCTGATGTTGACGCCGTTCAGCAACCGGGTCACCTTCGCCTCGGCGCAGGAAAAGCTGGAGATGCGCGCCGGGCATCAGTTCAACCGCTTCAATCAGCAACAGGCATTCGAGGTGCTGCTGCACGTCGGTGACACGCCGCTGTCCGGCGCCCGCCGCTATCGCGACTATTTGCAACAGAACGGCCAGTTCAGCAGCCTGCGCGAGAAGATAAAGCAGGCGCCCGAAGGCGAAAAGCTGATCGGCGCCACCCATGTCTACCTGTGGGGGGACAAACTGCTGGCGGCGGAAGATGTCAAAGATTGGCCGGGGTTGCTGCACTACCTCGCCTCTCCTGCCGCCGAAGCGCTGCGGCAGAAGATGGATGCCGAGAGCAGAAAGCTCCTGCTGCAGCTGGCGGGCAAAACGCCGGAGGGCTGGCAGCAACAGCCCCTGATCGACGGCATCAACCAGGCGTTGACGGCGCAAATCCCGCTGGGCGCCACGCCGGATGACGCCGACTTTCTGCAGGCGCAGCAGCGCCAGGCCGCTGCGGTGCGGGAGCGGGCGCAGCGAGAGCTGGGGCGCTGGCTAACCCCGGCGGACCGTTGGGGGCAAGGGCTGGCCAAACCGGTGATCGATGCGCTGCGCCAGGCCGGCTTGCCGCGCCTGTGGTTAGGCACCGATAACTGGACTGCCGCCTTCCTGCACCCGCAGGCGGTAACCGCCACCAAAGCGGCCGGCTATCTGATCGCCAGCTACGACTCCTACGATACCGCCATTGCGCGCGGCGTGAACGACAGCTGGCTCACCGCGCAACTGCCGACGGCGCTGCGGGAAAGTTGCGCCATCGTGCGCGCCGACGGCAGCAAGAAACCCGGCTTCGGCAAACAGGGTTACTACCTCAACCCGGGCTGCGTCCTGCCCTATTCTCAACAGCGCATGCGCGAGCTGGTGCAACTGGCCGGGTTGAACAGCCTGTTCCTCGACGTGGACGGCACCGGCATGGTCTCCGACGACTATCAGCCCGGCCACCCGACCGGCGCGGCGCAGATGGCCGAGGCGCGCAACGCCCGGCTGGCCTGGTTCAGCGCCACCCTTAAGCTGCCGCTCGGCTCAGAGGACGGCAATGCGGTAACCGCCCGCAGCCTGATGTTCGCCCACGGCATGGAAACCTGGGGATTCGGCTGGGGCGACAAGCAGATGAATCAGGATAAATCCTCGCCCTATTATCTCGGCGCCTGGTGGCCCAACGCCCAACCGGCGTTTTTCTTCCGCCCCGCCAAGGTGAAGCAGCCCTACCGCACCGTCGAATTCGATCCGCGTTATCGCCTGCCGCTGTACCAGGCCGTTTTCCACGATGCGATCGTCAGCAGCCACCACTGGAATTACGACAATCTGAAGTTCAGCGACGTTCAGACCACCCGCAGTCTGCTCAGCCAGTTGTACAACACCGCGCCGATGTTCCATCTGAGCCGCGCCACCCTGGCGGCCCGCCTGCCGGCGATCAAACGCGCCGACGCCGCCTTCCGGCCGTTGCATCAGGCCCTCTGGGACAAAGCGCTGACCGACTTCCGCTGGCTCGATCGGGACGGCTGGGTGCAGCAGACGAGCTTCAGCGACGGGTCGACGCTGACCGCCAACTTCAGCGCGCGGCCGTTCGCCGGCGTAGCGGCCCACAGCCTGCGCGCCAAACTGGCCGACGGCCGCACGTTCGACGTTGCGCCTTAGCAAGGTCGCCGGCGATGAGCTACGCTAGGCTATATTTCCGACGACCCGCAAGGAGTGGCTGATGACGCCTCTGATCCACACTCTGCTCGACGAGATTTGGCAAAGCCTGGGGCAACGCCCCGCGCCCTGCGACCGGTTAACCGTAAGCGGTACCGGCGCATTGCCTTCGGCTTTTCCCGTCACCGAATTGGCTACCGCCGCCTGGAGCGCCGCCGGTTTGGCCTGCGCCGAGTTGCTTCGCCGCGAGGCAGCCGATGCGCCGCAGGTCTGGATCGATCAACGCCTGGCCTCGCTCTGGTTCGGCTGGACGCTGCGCCCGCTGGGTTGGACGCTGCCTGCCGCCTGGGACGCCCTGGCCGGCGACTACGCGACGGCGGACGGCTGGATACGCCTGCACACCAATGCACCGCACCATCGGCGGGCGGTGGAACAGGTGCTGGGCCCGGCACCGGACAAAGGCGCGCTGGCGGAACGCGTGCTGGGCTGGAAAAAAAGCGAGCTGGAGGAAGCGGTGATCGAAGCCGGCGGCTGCGCGGCCCAAATGCGCTCGGCGGCCGCGTGGCGACAACATATTCAGGGCAAGAGCGTGGCGCTCGAACCGCTGATCCACGCCTCGCTGCAGCCGGAAGCGCCGCCGCCGGGCTGGACGTTGCCCGTCGCCCGGCCGCTGCACGGCGTGCGAGTGCTGGATCTGACGCGTATTCTCGCCGGGCCGATCGCCACCCGTTTTCTCGCCGGTTTGGGCGCCGACGTGCTGCGCATCGATCCCTACGGTTGGGATGAGCCCGGCGTCGAGCACGAGGTAATGCTGGGCAAACGCAGCGCGCGCCTCAACCTGACCAATGCGCACGATCGCCACACGTTTGAACATCTGCTGAGGAACGCAGACGTGATCGTGCACGGCTACCGTGCCGGTGCGCTGGAGAAGTTGGGCTATGGCGCGGAGGAAAGGCGCGCGCTGGCGCCGGGCCTGATAGACGTCTGCCTGAATGCCTACGGCTGGAGCGGACCGTGGCGCACCCGGCGCGGTTTCGACAGCCTGGTGCAGATGAGCTGCGGGCTGGCGGAGGCGGGCATGGTTTGGCGCAGCGCCAGTTTGCCGGTACCGCTGCCGGTACAGGCGCTGGACCACGCCACCGGCTATTTGATGGCGGCGGCGGTGCTGACCGGTATGGCGCAGCGCCTAAGCCGCGGCACCGGCTACCACGCGCGGCTGTCGCTGGCGCGCACGGCGCAACTGCTGCTGGCGCATCCCTGTTCGGCAGATTATCGGCCGGAGCCGCTGGCGCCGGCCGGAACCGCCGACGAGAACCCGGAAACGGAACTGACTTACTGGGGCGCCGCGCAACGCCTGCGCGCCCCGTTAAGCCTGCAGGGTACGGCGCTGCAATGGGCGTTGCCGGCGACCACGCTCGGCACCTCACAGCCGGAGTGGCTGCGCCGTTAAACCGCCGCCAACTGTTGCTGCAGCCATTGCAGCAAGCGTGTGACCGCCGGCGTCAGCCCGGCGGTCTGCGGCCACACCAGATAAACGTCGTCCTCGCTCAGGCGACAGGGCGCAGCCAGCGCCACCAGCCGCCCCGCGTCGATCGCATCCTGCACCAGCAGCTTTTTCGCCAGCGCGATGCCGAACCCCTGCTCCGCGGCGCGAATCAACAACCCGGCATCGTTGAACACCGCCTGTTGCCGCCCGCACAGCGAGCGCCCTTGCGCATTGAACCAGTCGCGCCACGGGCTGACGTCGTGCTCCAGAAAGGGAACGTCGCCGCCGTTCTCGAATGCCGTTCCCCACTGCCGCGCCATATCCGGCGAGGCGACCGGCAGCACGTCGCCCGACGCGATGCGCTGCGCCTGCAGCCCCGCCCACTGGCCGCTGCCGATGCGGATCGCCGCATCGAACCCGCGCTGCGACAGATCCTGCAACGCCAGCGAGGCATCGATATCCAGCGCAATATCGGCGCAGGCTGCATGAAATGCCGGCAACCGCGGCAACAGCCAGTAATGGGCAAAAGACGGCAGCACGCTGATGCGCAGCGTCTGGCTCGCCGCCAAGCGCCGGGCGCGGGCGACGCCCTGCTGCAGCGCCTGCAGCGCCGGCTCTACCGCCGCCAGCAACTCTTTCCCGGCGGCATTCAGGCGCACACCACGCCCGCGCCGTTCAAACAGCGGGTAGCCCACCGCCTGCTCCAGCAACTGAATTTGCTGACTGACCGCGCCATGCGTCAAATGCACCTGCTGCGCCGTGGCGCGCAAATTCTCCAACCTGGCGGCGATAGCAAAGGTCGGCAAGACATGCAGCGGGAGACGTTCATTCATCATTGGTTAACCAGGCTAGCCAAAAAGGCTATTTTTCATCGATTTTGGCCCGCAGGCAAATGTTCTATGTTTACCCTATCATCCCTGACGCTTTCGGAGCCGCCATGCACCCACGTTTACAACAGGATCTTGCACAGTTTCCGCAGATCCTCGACCACACCCGCCAGTTGGCGGAAGATTTTCTGGCCGGGCTGCAGCAGCGCTCGGTCTGCCCACCGCTCGCGCAACAGCAGCTGCAACCCGGTGACGATCGGCTGGCGGAAAACGGCGAAGGCGCCCTGGCGGCGCTGGATGACTTTTGGCAACGTTATCAGGCGGGCATTTCCGCCAGCGCCGGCCCGCGTTATTTTGGCTTCGTCACCGGCGGGGGCACGCCGGCGGCGGTCGCGGCAGACTGGCTGGTTAGCGTGACAGACCAAAATAGCCAACTCAGCCATGATACGATCGCCGCGGCGATCGAGCTGGCCGCGGTGACGCAGTTGAAATCCCTGCTGGGCCTGCCGGAAGCGTTCAGCGGCAGCCTGGTCAGCGGCGCCACCATGGCCAATTTCGCCGGGCTGGCCATTGGCCGGCAGTGGCTGGGGCAACAGCACGGCGTGGATATCGCCCAACAGGGCCTGGCGGCGCTCGGCCCCATCCGGGTGCTGGCGGCCAACCCGCATTCCAGCAGCGTGAAGGCGCTCAGCATGCTCGGCATCGGCCGCGACGCGCTGACGACCGTCGCCAGCCTGCCGGACTCAGAAGCCATGGATATGGCGGTGCTGGAGCGACAGCTCGCCGCCGGCGCAGGCCGTCCCACGCTGGTGCTGGCCAGCGCCGGCACGGTCAACACCGTCGCTTTCGACGATCTGCCGCGTCTGCTGGCGCTGCGGGAGCGCTACCCGTTCTGGCTGCATGTCGATGCGGCATTCGGCGGCGTGGCGGCCTGCTCGCCGCTATACGCCCCAAGGCTCGAGGGCTGGCAGCATGCCGATTCCATCACCGTCGATGCGCACAAATGGCTGAACGTGCCTTATGACAGCGCGATCCAATTTACCCGCCACCTGGATCTGCAGATGCAGGTATTTCAGAACCATTCGGCTTACCTGGAAGCGCCGACGCCGCGGCCGGACAACTATCTGCATCTGACGCCGGAAAATTCGCGCCGCTTCCGCGCCCTGCCGCTTTGGCTGACGCTGAAAGCCTATGGCCGCAGCGGCATACGGGATATCGTCGAGCGCAATGTCCGATTGGCGCAGGCGCTGGGCGCGGCGTTAGCGGCCGACGACGGCTTCCATCTGCTGGCGCCGGTGAATTTGAACGTGGTGTGTTTCGCGCTCAGTCACCCGCAGGGCGACAGCGAAGCGGCGCGCGATCGCTTTCTCGATCGCCTTAACCGGCACGGCGTGGTGCGTTGCACCCCAACGAGCTATCACCATCAGCCGGGGATCCGCGCCGCGCTGGTCAACTGGATGACAGAGGAACAGGACATCAGACTGGCGCTGGACTCGCTGCGCCATTGCCTGGCGGAAGCGGCCTAATGCACGCGGCGCATTACTCGCGTCGGAAGGCCTGCAATTGCCGTGCTTGCCGCCCGTCATCGCCGATGTTATCCGGCGATAGCCAGGCGGCAAACGCCGCGCGCCGCGCCGGCCATTCTCCGTCGACGATCGACAGCCAGTCGGTGTCGCGCGTGCGTCCTTTGACGACGACGGCCTGGCGGAACGTGCCTTCATAGCGGAAACCCAGGCGCTCGGCGGCCTGGCGTGAAGGCAGATTGAGGCTATCGCATTTCCATTCGCAACGCCGGTAACCAAGATCGTCGAACAGGTGCCGCAGCATCAGGAAGATCGCCTCGCTGCCCAGCGCACTGCGCTTCATCAGCGGCGACCAGTTGATGGTGCCCAGTTCGGCCACGCCGTTGGCGGGATCGATGCGCAAAAAAGCGCAGGTTCCTACCGCACGCCCGTTCGCCCGATCGATCACCACCATCGTGTTTCTGTCTGCGCTGGACGCCTGCGCCTGGAGATAACGTTGGAAATCTGCGCGCGACTGCGGGCGTTCCCAAAACAGATAGGTCCAGTCGCGATCGTCCTCGGCGGTTTGATAAGCCTGATAAAGCGCATCCCCCCAGCGCTCGAGGTTAAGCGGTTCCAGGCGGCAAAACCGCCCTTGCAGTGGCGTGTGGCCGGGCATGCCTGCCGGCTGCCAATGAGGGAGGGCTTCACCTATCGGCTGCCCATACTGATTCCGTCTCACCGCGGCATCCTGTTTTTTGAAAGGTGGAGAGGCAAGTTAAAACCAACGCGGGCCAGAGACAACTCCGACCTGCCATTCCTCCCCGGGGATCGGGCAGCAGGATGATAGTTTAGAAAAATCACTCAATCACCGTTAAACATTCACGAAAACTATTTCATGTGAAATAAATATCCAGATAACTCATTGTAAAACGGTGATTTATAGCAACAATTAAGCTACACATTCCAGCCAGAATGTTAACTTCTGTTTGTTGTTATGATAAAAAAAGGCGCGCTTATCATTTGCGCGAAAAGCAAAAAACACCGCAAGGTAATGATTTTTATATGTAAAAACCAAAAGCACTCAGTGCGAGTGTTTTTTCACCGCTCAAGAAACACGCTAAAAGACCTCAAAAAAACGACACATGAATTTTTTTTAAGACTTTTCCTAGCAAACTAAAATTTTGTTTCGTGACATGATGAACAGATTCACGGCAAGCAATGCAGACAGGCTCAGGCGCCAAGCGCAAATCAGGCTCAACATGCCGAAGCTGGACGAACAGCAGATCGCCCTGACTTAAGCCAAACTTATAGATTCATGCAATTAATAAGTTTAGTATGAAAATATCATTGAGTGACGTCGTGTTTATTGATAGAACACTCGCTACACTGAATTATTGCTCCATTTTGCCTTTCGGCTTTTTAGGCTTTTTCTCATATTACCGCAGTAAAACGGATTTAAGTGGGGGTGCGATATGCCAACGATCATCATGGATTCATGTAGCTATACCAGATTGGGATTAACCGACTATCTGACTTCGCATGGCGTGAAGAAACGCCATATTAATGCCATCGAGGACATTGACAGCCTGCACGAAAAATGCAGCAAGTTGAATCCCAGCCTGGTGTTTATTAACGAGGACTGCTTCATCCACGAAGCGAACGCCACCGAGCGAATAAAACGGGTGATTTCACTGCACCCGGATACGTTATTCTTCATCTTCATGGCCATTACCAACGTACATTTCGACGATTATTTATATGTTCGCAAGAACGTCATCATATCGTCAAAATCCATCAAACCAGAGACTATGAATCAGCTACTTAGTCACTATCTCGAGAGAACGTCCCTACGGGCGGAGAAATCCTCTCTGGATCAAACGCCGGTAACGCTGAGCCAGACCGAATCGAACATGTTACGCATGTGGATGTCCGGTCAAGGCACCATCCAGATATCAGACCAGATGCAAATAAAGGCCAAAACGGTCTCTTCCCACAAAGGAAACATCAAGCGGAAAATAAAGACGCACAACAAGCAGATCATTTACCACGTTGTTCGTCTGACCGATACCTTGACCAGTGGAATATTTGTCAATAGCCGTTAAACCACAGAGAAGGCCCCCACTCTGTTTTGCCAGCCGTTAAATACCCGGTGATAATGTCATCTGGATATCAGATGCTGGCGCCCTTAAAAGAATACCTGCTGCGTTATCCCCCGCTAGCGCAACGGGTATTTTTTTGTCATCGATAAAAAGAATCTTACCGCTATGAAATAATCTCAAAACGGACAATTTCATTAGCAAATTAATGAGATTAGCCGAAGTTACTGCCCATGCTCGCGACAGGGCTCCACAAACGTGCCGTCACGGCTGTCGATTTCATTAAAAAACCATACGCCCGCCGGGTAGTCGTCAAGAGAAACCAGATACATGGTGCCTTCGTTGAACACCTCTACGGCCAAAATGATGCCTTCACGCCGCGGGCCGCCGTCTGTTTTTACCGTCACTCGATCGTTAACCTGCATACCATTCCCCATTATTTGCGATTGCCGTCAGTGTATTACAAAACCGAGGGCGATGGACACCGCCCTAGCCCTGCCAGCCTCTGCTATCAGCGTAGCAGCCGCCTGGATTTTCACTTTCTTAACGGTTTGGCCGCAGAATCTTAAGCCGGTCTCGCGTAGCCTGTCTTCAGGCGTTTCCCCCCCAGAGAAGCGCTCGCAAATGAAGAAGTAACAAGGAACTTTTGCCCGCAGACTTGCGGGCTTTTTTTTGCGCGCTGCCAAATGGCAGGCATAAAAAAACCCGCCGCGGCGGGTTTTTTTCAATCAGCGCCAGGCGCCAATTAGATAGCGGTAACGTTGGCCGCAGATGGACCTTTCGCACCGTTCTCGATAGAGAACTGTACGTTCTGGCCTTCAGCCAGGGTCTTGAAACCTTGATCCTGGATAGCAGAGAAGTGTACGAATACGTCTTTGCTGCCGTCTGCTGGGGTGATGAAACCAAAACCTTTAGCTTCGTTGAACCACTTCACTTGACCTTTGATCATGTTAGACATGTCTAATTTCCTTCAATAATAAATGTAAGCCGCCATGGGCGAGGTAGCCGGTCATCAGTTACTTATGGAGGCACTGGAAAGGAAATTCGTCAGAGAAGGGCTATCCGGGATAACGCTTTAAATTTGAACTACTTTACTCAAAATGTCGTGCATAAATAGGTCTGTACCACAGGCCGACATCATTAACTCATGAGCGAGCGGCAATAGCAACCTTTTTCGCCGTGACGGGACGCTAATCTCGGCTAAACGCGCAGGATTTGACCCTGTCTACCGTTCGAGGCGCCGAATGGCTCACCCGTAACGCCCAAGGCAAATGATAGTAATTCTCGTTCTGCTGTTTTATAGTTGCCTGACGAAATCATTCAGGGAGAGTCACTATGCCGAGATGGCTCACATTACCGGCCGCCAGCGTTACCGCCCTGCTGGCCTTTGCCGCTTGCAGCGCCCCGCTGGGCGCGCTGGAGCTGAATTATCAGCCCCCAGAGCCCAGCGTTTCCCCGCCCCCAAAACCGGTGGCTCCGCCGGGGCCGCCCCCCAAGGCGGCGAAACCGCCGATTACCTGGGCAGAGGCACGCGACAAGAACGGTTTTCGCGTCGATATCGAATGCGATCATCCAGGCTGCAGCAAGCCGCGCGCCAAACCTTATCCCGCCTATGAAGGCCCGGTGAAGAAAACCGATCGCCGCCGCCAATCCGATCCTTACTCCACCAATCAGGATCCCGATTACAACATTCAGTTGGGCTATGAGTGGTAGCGGCGCTTTCGGAGTAATACCTATATCAGCCTCCTTTTCCGCTGCATAGAATAGCGTCAGTTCACCACTCCTCCTGGTGTTGAACACAACAAGCTGTGTTGCAAATCTTTATGCGCCTCCCTATAGGCGCTTTTTTTTTTGGTCCCTCCCTCAACGCGTCTTCCGATTACAGATTGCTCTCATTGCCCCACAAAGTGATGAATGTCACAAATACGCCTCCTTGCCATTCTTATTCGGAGGTAACGTTCATGGCCACAGGATCCCTTGCCCTCCTGGCCGTCTTGGCCGGCATTGCGGGCTTCGCCCTCTATAAATATTTAAAATCTCAGAAAAAAAGCACACTCATCCGCCCGTACGATCGGTAACCGACAACGCGCTTTCACCGCGAAGGCGCGGCACAACGCACGCCGCGCCTTCGCGGGCTGTCATGCTTTCATCACAAAATTGTCACACTATGGCCATATGATAATTCGCGTTTATCCGCTCTGGCTTAACACCAAGGATTTCGCCCATGACCATAATTAAAGCTGCAAACCATCAGGAAGCAGAAAAACTCATCCGCGCCGGCACTGCCAAGAAAATCGAACTGGCCTACGATATCGGCAGCGACGACTTCTTCCAGCTTGCCAGCCTGTGGTGCGATAAAGGCGCCAAGATCTCCAAAGGAAAAGACCACTTCATCGTCTCGTTGAAAGGGTTCCGCATCCCGCCTAACGATTGATACCCTGCCGCCCATCGCGGCGGCTTCGCCCCTTCCTCGCAAAACCGCTCTATTCGACCACGCGCGCCTCATTCGATTTCGCTAAGCTAACAGCAGACTTTATTGCGGACGTTTTGCCTGATCGCCACGTCCGCCACGATGAGGAGAGTAACCATGTCAACAAATGCAGCGCTGCCCGGTACGATGAAAGCGATTGAAATCAGCCAGCCGGGCGCCCCCGAGGTTCTGGTCGTCGCTGAACGCCCGGTGCCGGTTCCGCAAGCGGGCCAACTTCTGGTGAAAATCGCCGCCGCCGGCGTTAACCGCCCCGACGTGCTGCAGCGCCAGGGGAACTATGCGCCGCCGCCCGGCGCCTCGGATATCCCCGGCCTGGAAATTGCCGGCGAAGTGGTGGCCACTGGGGAAGGCGTGACCCGCTTCGCGCCCGGCGATCGGGTTTGCGCCCTCATCGCCGGCGGCGGCTATGCCGAATACTGCACCGTGCATGAAAGCAATGCGCTGCCCGTTCCGGCGGGCCTGAGCCTGACCGAGGCCGCCGCGCTGCCGGAAACCTTCTTTACCGTCTGGGTCAACGTGTTCCAGCGCGGCCACCTCAAAGCCGGCGAGACCGTGTTGATCCATGGCGGCACCTCCGGCATCGGCACGGTCGCCACCATGCTGGCAAAGGCCTTCTGCGCTCAGGTGATCACCACCGTCGGCTCCGAAGAGAAACGACAGGCCAGCCTGGCGCTGGGCGCCGACGTGGCGATTAATTACCGCAGCGAAGACTTTGTCGCACGCACCAAAGACGCCACCAACGGTAAAGGCGCCGACGTTATCGTCGACCTGATCGCAGGCGATTATGTAGCCAAAAACTATCAGGCCGCGGCGATGGAAGGCCGCATCGTGCAAATCGGCACGCAAAACGGCGTGGTGAAAGAGCTCAATCTGATGCCGCTGCTGTTGAAACGCCTGACCCATACCGGTTCGACGCTGCGTTCGCGCAGCGTGGCGGACAAAGCGCAGATCGCCGCCGAGCTGCGCGAGAAGGTTTGGCCGCTGCTGGAGCGCGGCGTGCTGAAGCCGCAAATTTTTAAAACCTTCCCGCTTGAGCAGGCCGCCGCCGCGCATGCGCTGATGGAGTCCAGCGAGCACATCGGCAAGATCATGCTGACGTTCTGACCTCATTCCCCGCGGCCGGTGCTGCGGGGAAACCGATGCCACGCTCAGGGGATGATGCCGCGACGGCGGAACTCATCGAACAGCGAGAAAAACATGGCTTCGGTTTCGACGAACTGATGGAAACCGAAGCGCCGCGCCTTGCTGCCGTCCGCGAACATGTCATAGTCCCAGGAAAAGACGAAATCGGCGAAGCGCCAGCCGGCCACCGCGCGATAGTCCGGTTCAGCCAATTGGTGCCGCTGCACCAGCTCGCGCCACAGCGGCGCTTTGTCCGCCATCATGCTCTCCAGCGGCATCGGCAGCGGCGGCGCACATTCCAGCCCAAAGTAAGCGGCGATTTTCGGCCACATCTCGCTCCAGCGAAACAGATCGCCGTTGTTGATATTAAATGCCTGATTGGCCGCCGCCGGCTCGGTCGCCGCCCACAGCGTGGCGCGCGCCAACAGCCCGGCGTCGGTCATTTCCAGCAGGCTGTGGTAAGCGCCCGGTTTACCGGGGAAGCGCAGCGGCAACCCGAGCGCTTTGCTGATCGACGCGTAAACCGCGATGCTTAACGCCAGATTCATCGGATTGCCGAGGGAGAAGCCCCCCACCACGCTCGGGCGAATGGCGCTCCAGCGCCAGCGCTTGCCGACCTGCCGCTGCGCCAGATACTGTTGCTGCGCCACGTTAAACTCCGGCGGCATATGCCCGGCGTCGCTTTCGCGCGCCGGCGTTTTAAACGGCCCCAAATGCGCGCCATACACCTTATAGCCCTGCATCAGACTGATGTGCTCCAACGCCGGTGCGGCCGGCTCCAGCCCCTCGACAACGTGTTGCAACATCTGCAGGTTCGGCGCCACCAGTCCCGCCCAGTCCGGCGCATCCTGATAGGCGGCATAGAAAACGTGGCTAATCGCGCTCAGCGGCCGCAGCGCGTCGCGCGTCGCCGCCGCATCCAGCAGATCAACCTGCAGGTGGCGCACCCCCGGCGCCGGTTGCCCACCCCGGCGCGAGACGCCCACCACTTGCCAGCCCTGGCCGGTCAGCTCCTCAATCAATCGGCGCCCAATCACGCCATTGGCGCCGATCACCAATGCCTGTCGCTTTGCATTCATCTTGCCACTCCTCAGGTTGTCGATGCCCTGAGTGTTATTGATTAGCGATGCTTGCGGTAGAGCAGTATTAGCACTAACACTTATAAGAAAAATCTATAGGGAAGATCGACATGGATAAACTGAGCGCAATGAAAACCTTTATGCGGGTGGCGGAACTGGGCAGCCTGTCGGCCGCCGCTCGCGATCTGCGTTTGACGCAGCCGGCGGTCAGTCAGCAAATCGCTGCCCTGGAGCAGCGACTGGGAGCCCAGCTGCTGTTTCGCAGCACCCGGGCGGTCACCCTGACCGATGCCGGCAGCGGTTATTATCAGCGCCTCAAACCGATTCTGGCGGCGGTCGACGAAGCGGAAGAGGCGTTGCACGGCCAGCGCCACCAGTTGCAGGGCAATCTGCGCATTCACGCCCCGACCGGGTTCGGGCAGTTGCACGTCACACCGCTGGCCATCGCTTTCCAGCAGCGCCATCCGAACCTCGCCATCGAGCTGCTGCTGGACGATCGCCTCGCCGACGTGATCGGCGAAGGCATCGACGTGGCGTTGCGTTTCGGTGAACTGCATGCGCCCGGCATGGTGGCGAAACGTTTGGGCGAGCTGCAGCGCCTGCTGGTGGCGTCACCGGCCTATCTGGCCAGGCATGGCACGCCGCGTTCCCCGGCGGAGTTGGCGAAACATGCACACATTCGTTACAGCGGCCTGAACGACGGCGATACGCTCACCCTGTTCGGCCCGCACGGCCCCGAGACGGTTGCTCTGCGGCCCACGTTCCGCGCCAACAATACGCTATCCCTGCTGGCCGCCATTGAGGTTGGGGCCGGCATCGGCGGCGCTCAACGGCCTTTAATCGCCGAACAGCTGGCGACGGGGGCATTGGTGCCCGTTTTGCCGGAATACCGCTACTCGCCCATGGCGCTGCACGCGGTCTATCCCGCCTTGCGTTTTATTCCGGAGAAAGTGCGCGCCTGGGTGGTGCATCTGCAGCAGGCGTTGACGACGATCGAGGGGATCAGCGGAGTGAATGCCCCCGGCCAGACACCGGGAGCCTAATCATTATTTGAACAGTTTACCGACCATGTCGCCCAGCTCGTTGCTGTCTTGCTGCACTTCACCGTTTGGCGAGGCGGCATCGGTGACCGTTGGCAAGAACTGTGCAATGGTGCTGGACGCCTGAGCCGGATCGATACCCAGCTTTTCAGCCAGTTGGTTGATGGCGTCGCTACCCAACGCCTGCTGTACGTGATCGCCGGTAATCGGCTGATTTTCGCCATTGCCGAGCCAGGAACCGACGATATCGCCGAACTGCCCCTGACGGAATTTGTCCAAAATGGCCTGCAGGCCGCCTTGTTGCTCGACCCACTGCATAATGGCGATGTAGTCGATGCCTTTGCCGTTGGCGCCGCCGCCCAGAATGTTACCCAATACGCTATCGAACAGACCCATGATATTCCCCTTTCAGCGAGTGCGGACTGCGCCGCGCCGCCGGATTGATTTCACGAAAAAGGGCCGCCGCGGCGACCCTGTTGAGCAATGGCTGCTTAGCCTTTGATCTTCCTGTAGACAAAAAGCACCACCAGGGCGCCGATTACTGCCACCACAAAGCTGCCCAGGTTAAAACCGTCAACGCGGCCCATACCGAAGAAGGTGCTGATATAGCCGCCGACTACGGCGCCCACGACCCCCAATATAACGGTCACAATAAAGCCGCCGCCGTCTTTGCCCGGCATAATCCACTTGGCCAGGATACCGGCGATTAAACCAAAAATGATCCAGGAAATGATGCCCATCTTTACTCTCCCTATTACCTTTTGCCTAACAGAAATCCTATTACCAGGCCCACGACGGCGCCGGCGCCTATCCCCGCCCAAGGGTTATCCTTGATGCAGGCACATGATTGCTCGAGCGCTGCCTTTACGCCGCTGCGCACTTCGCAGGCGGTGGTTTTCACGTAGTCGCTCGGTTGCTCAACACCGTTTAGATCGTCATTTTCATATGACATGTCAAATCCTTACAGACCAACCCTCTGAGAATCTCGTCACATGTTTCGCGCCAGGCGCCGTCCGCTCCGCGATCTTGCTCTGGGCAACCTGCCCGCTGCCGCTCAATGCAGAGGCGTACGGCGACAAACGCATAACTTCACACTATGACTATAGTAAAAAATCAGCGGTTTACCCATTTCCGTCCGTCTGAATTTCACCGTACAAAAAACGATCTGATTTCATCCTGCTGTCATCTCGCGAGGCTAAACTTTAAACAAATCCTCCTGGAGGAAACGCCGATGTTCAATGCCCCTTTTGTCCTGATTCTCGCGCTACTGTACGCACTGGCCGCCGTTTGGGACGGTTCCGCTGCGTTATTGTTTCATTAAGGTTACATAGCAGTTGTCACTTTTGCGATGCGCTTAATTGTGTCTTTATTTTTCAATTTCGCCAGTCGTTTGAAATAGCGTAAAATATCTGCCATTCCCTCGGTAAAAATCCTATCTCTCCCCGTTTTTCGCCTGCGCTTAACTAAAGCGTAAAAAAGCATTAATGGAAAATCCTATTTAGCTCAGAATGTTCTACCATTCGCCCTATGAAAATTTGGGTTAAGGTCCCATTGGAAAAACAAGGAATCACAGGAAAAATGCTTTCTAACCAACGCTTTGAGCGCGAATTCTTGCGCCCTCGTTATTGGTTGCTGTGGATAGGGCTGGGAATACTCTATCTCTTGGTATTACTGCCCTACCCGCTCATTTATCGACTCGGACACGGCCTTGGCAGAATAGCCATGCGCCTGATGAAACGCCGGGTAAAAATAGCGCGCCGCAATTTAGAGCTCTGCTTCCCCGCAATGCCCGCCGCCGAGCGCGAGGCGCTGATCGTCAAAAATTTTGAGTCCGTCGGTATGGGCCTGTTCGAAGTCGGCATGGCCTGGTTCTGGCCCGACTGGCGCATCGCCCGCTGGTTCCAGGTGAGCGGCATGGAAAACATGCGGCTGGCGCGTCAGGGCGGCAAAGGCGTTCTGCTGATCGGTCTGCATTTTCTGACGCTGGAACTGGGCGCGCGCATTTTCGGCATGCAAAACCCCGGCATCGGCGTGCATCGCCCGCACAACAACAGGCTGATGGAGTGGGTACAAACCCGCGGCCGGCTGCGCTCGAATAAATTCATGCTCGATCGTAAAGATATCAAAGGCATGATCCGCAACCTGAAACAGGGCGAAATCCTGTGGTACGCGCCGGATCACGATTATGGGCCGCAAAGCAGCGTGTTCGCGCCGCTCTTCGCCGTGGAAAATGCCGCCACGACCACCGGAACCTTTATCCTGGCGCGCATGGGACGGCCGTCGATCGTGCCTTTCGTGCCGCGCCGCCTGCCAGATGCTCAGGGCTATGAGTTGATCGTGCAGCCGCCGTTGACGGACTTCCCGCTGGATGATGAAACGCGCGCGGCGGCCAAGATGAACCGCGTGGTGGAAGAACAGGTGCTGCTGGCCCCCGATCAGTACATGTGGCTGCACCGCCGCTTTAAAACCCGCCCAGCCGGCGAGCCGTCGCTGTATTGACCGCCCTTGCGCCTTCGCCCGTCATGCCGGCGGCGAAGGCGCACTCACCTCGCACAAGCATTCTGCGCCAGGGGAACTACACTAATAAGTCACCGACGGCAATTATTGCCGCCAGCAACCATTTCTTCCTGCCCGAGGGCCGGTCGTTGCCTGTCGAGCCACAACCGAGGTCAATGTCATGCTGGTACAACCCTATCTGTTTTTCAGCGGTAACTGTGAGCAAGCGATTAACTTCTACGAACAGCAGTTGAATGCCAAAATTGAAATGGTCATGCGCTATAAAGACATGCCCGAAGAAGCCCGGCAAGACGGGCCGCAGGACGTCAATCCGGAGGCGATCATGCATGCGCGCCTGCTGATCGGCGACGGCGTACTGATGGCCTCCGACGGCTGCCCGCAAGATGACGGCGGCGGCGCTTCTCATAAAGGCTTCTCGCTGTCGCTGAACCCCAGCGATGCGGAACAAGGACGCAAACTGTTCGACAATCTGGCGCAGGGCGGCCAGGTGACGATGCCTTACCAAGCCACCTTCTGGGCCAAAGGCTTTGGCATGCTGACCGACAAATTCGGCGTCAACTGGATGATCAACGTCGAATAACCCGTCATGGCGCCGCTAGCCATAGCGGTGCCAGTCATACGCCGCCTTGGCGAACAGCACGAACAGCAGCGCCAACAGCGCCAATCCCAACCGCCAATAGGGCGACCGGCGCCGCCGCCAGGCGAAGTACATCATCACCGCCAGCGTCCCCAGCGTAAGGGGGTAATACACCGCCAGCGTCAGTAAAGTGATAATGATGTAATCCGACATGGCTTTTTCACTCCGCTGTGTTCACCCCGCCGCTGATACGGGGTGCAAACGCCCTTTCTCGCTATCGCCACGTTAGGGGCTAGAGGTCTGGCGCATTTATGCATAAAATATAAGATTGCTCTTAACTCAAATTGAATAGTAATCAAACAACAAGGGTGACATGACTCAGCAGCAACCCATACAGGATGCCGTGCCGGCGCGCAGCGTTAAAAGCTCCCCATTATTATTTCAGGCCGGCGTGTTTGTCATCATCGTTGCCGCCACGCTGATCCTCTTTAACAGCTGGCAAATCTGGAACGCGCATCAGCGCGATCTGCGCAGCGCCGAGCATGAGTCCGCCAACCTCGCCCGCTCGCTGGCGCAGCATGCCGACGATACTTTCATGCAGGTGGACGGCAACCTGCTCGATCTGACCGAACGTCTCCAAACCGACGGGTTGGGCCCATCGCAGCTGACGCGGCTGCAGCGCGTCATGCAGACGCAGGTCGGCAACCTGCCGCAGCTGCACGGGCTGTTTCTCTACGATGCACGCGGCCGCTGGCTGGCGACCTCCTCGGGCAAATTCATCAAGAACGCCAACAACGCCGATCGCGATTACTTCAAATACCATCAAAACCGCGACGGCGGCGGCCTGTACATCGGCAAGGTGATCCGCAGCCGCACCACCGGCGATCTGATCATTCCCGTTTCGCGGCGTTTCAACAACCCGGACGGCAGCTTTGGCGGCGTGGTGCTGGCGACGCTGTACGTCGATTATTTCCGCCAGTTTTACGACAGCTTCGCCCTCAATACCGACGCCTCACTGAACCTGCTGCTGGCGGACGGCACTATCCTTTACCGCCGCCCTTACTCGGCGGCGTCGATCGGTAAAAACATCGCCAAGGGCGTGCTGTTCAGCGAAATTTTGCCGCATTCGGAATTCGGCAACGCCACCATCACCTCGCTGTACGACAAAGTGGAGCGCATCTACGGCTATTCGCGGGTCAACCGCTTTCCGCTGGTGATCGCCGCCGGGTTGTCGAAACGCGACGCGCTGGCGGACTGGCGCACCGACGCCGGTCTGTTCGCCGCCGGTGGCCTCTCGCTGCTGATGATCCTGTTGGCGATGGGCATGGTGCTGCTGCGGCAAATCAAGCACAGCATGCAAACCGAAGCCGAGCTGATGCGCACCCGCGATCAGTTGACCAGCATCAACCAGATGCTCGAAGAGCTGGCGCTGCTGGACGGCCTGACCGGGCTGGCCAACCGCCGCCAGTTTGATATCGCGCTGAAGAACGAGCTGGCGCGGGCTTCGCGCAACTACCGCAGCGTGGCGCTGCTGATGCTGGATATCGACTATTTCAAACAGTACAACGACAGTTACGGCCACGTCGCCGGTGACCAGTGCCTGCAGCAGATCGGCCAAACGCTCAAAGGGTTGGCCTGCCGCAGCAACGACGTCCTGGCGCGCTACGGCGGCGAAGAGATGGGGATTATCCTGCCGGATACCGACGTGCAAGGCGCACTGATTTTCGCCGAGCGCGTTATCAACGCGGTGCGCGATCTGAAAATTCCGCATCAGGGCAACCCGCACGGCATCGTTACCATCAGCATTGGCATCTGCGCCAAAGTGCCGCATATGTATAACGATACGCCGATCAGCTTTATCAATGAGGCGGACAGTGCGTTGTATCAGGCCAAGAAAAAAGGCAAAAACTGCATTTACGGCGCTTAACCAATAATCGGGTCACCAAGATTTGGCGGCCCGATTTATTCGCCAGAAAAATGAAGTAGTTCCCTCGCGAAACATTATTTCACCGGTTTACCCTGCACGCTGAATAAAATAACGGAAATAATAAGCAGTATATTCATTTTCATTACAATTCAATAAGATAAAACACGCCATCCAGCAGGCAATTTGTGCCTTTTTTGATTATTCGTGCCTATACCTCGCCTCGTTTATACCCCGTTTACTTTTCATTGGCATTGCCGGTGATACCCTTATCAGGATTATTCTATCTATCAGGAAGCCATCGCACGCTTCGGCGCATTGCGCCCTGCTGATACAGCCATAATAGAACCCACAAATTTCACGTTGCCATTGGGCGGCCTGCTGACGCCGCTCCAGCCAGCCACTGCGCAAGCCAGTGCAGCCAATCACGCGGCAACCTGAGAGGCAGGAATAAAGCGATATAGATTTGCAAGGAGATCTCATGCCTACTGGCGATATTATGCACGAACAGGCCGTCCTGACGCTGTCGTTGCGACAATGGGCGGCAGCGGAAGCATCCAGCGCGGTCAGCGAACTGGAACAGGGCAAGGTGCTGTTTCTGCCCGAACTGGCCTTCACCCTGTCTGAACAGGAAATGCCGCTGCTGGATCCGACATTGGTCGACCCGAAGCGCAAAAACATCAGCTACCAACCGCTGTCCGGCAAGCTGAGCGGCGTCGCCGTCGCGGAACGCCGGCAGCAGGTTCAGCAATTGCTGGAACGCTATTACCAATCCTGCCGCCAGTTGATCGCCGGGCTGTTGCCCGAATATCAGGAGGCGCTGCACCACCCGACCGGCAGCCTGCGTTTACATCCGGTTTCCGCTTGGCGGGCGGCCAGTTCCTGGCGCAAAGACGACAGCCGGCTGCACGTTGACGCCTTCCCGTCGCGCCCGAACTACGGCGAACGCATTCTGCGCATTTTCACCAACATCAACCCGCACGGCGAGCATCGCCAATGGCGGGTCGGCGAGCCGTTCCCTGAGCTGGCGGCACGCTTTATGCCGCGTCTCGCTCGCTACTCCGCCTTCGGCAGTTGGCTGCAGCACCAGGTGCGCATCACCAAAACCCGCCGCAGCCATTATGACCACCTGATGCTGCAGTTGCATGACGCCATGAAGGCCGACGGCGATTATCAGCAACGGGGGCCGCAGCTGGCGCTGACGTTCCCGCCGGGCAGCAGCTGGATTTGCTTCTCTGATCAAACGCCGCATGCCGCGATGGGCGGCCAGTTTATGCTGGAACAGACCTTCCTGCTGCCGGTGAATAAGATGCAGGATCCGCAGCGTTCACCGCTGAAAGTGCTTGAACAGCTGCGCGGTCAGCCGCTGATCTGAATGATTCGCCGCCGCCGGGGGTGCCGGCGGCGGCAAACGCGCATCACGCTTCGAAGTCCCCCTGTTGGCGCGCCACCAGCGTCAGAATGCTGTACAGCGCCACCGGCTGCTGTTGCTGATTCAACACCTGCACATCCCACACCACCACGCCGTGCGGGCGATCTTCGGCGGTTTTCTGCGGTTTGCGGATTTTCTTTTTGCAGGTCAACCGCACCTGAATGGTATCGCCGATCTTCACCGGCTCGATAAAGCGCAGATTTTCCATGCCGTAGTTGGCGATCACCGGCCCGACGGCGGCGTCGACAAACAGCCCGGCCGCGGCGGACACCACAAAGTAACCGTGCGCCACCCGCTCGCCGAACAGCGAGTCGGCGGCGCCGATCTTGTCCATGTGCGCGTAGAAATGGTCGCCGCTCAGGCAAGCGAAGTTGACGATATCCGCTTCGGTCACGGTGCGGCGCGCGGTCAACAGGCTATCGCCCAGCTGCAGCTGCTCGAAGTATTTCCGGAACGGATGCACCGGATGCTCGGCGACCGGCGCGCCGCGCACCCATTCGCCGCCGATGGCCGCCAGCATCGCCGGGCTGCCCTGGATCGCCGTGCGCTGCATATAGTGTTTCACCGCGCGCAGCCCGCCCAGCTCTTCACCGCCGCCGGCGCGCCCCGGGCCGCCGTGCACCAGCATCGGCAGCGGCGAACCGTGGCCGGTGGACTCCGCCGCCGCCCGCTCATCCAAAATCAACATGCGGCCGTGGGCGCAGGCCGCCGCGCGAATGAAGCGCGTGGCCAATGCCGGATCGGCGGTCACCAGCGAGCCCGCCAGGCTGCCCTGCCCCAGCAACGCCAACGCGATCGCCTGTTCGGTATCCGCATACGGCATCAGCGTCGCCACCGGGCCGAAGGCCTCGGTGCCGTGCACCGCCTGATGGGTGAACGGATCGGCGCAATACAGCAGGGTCGGCGGATAAAACGCCCCGCCGCGCGCGCCGTCGCCCAGCACCTCCAGCTTATCCAGCGCCGCGCCACAGAGCGGTTCGCAGCCGTTGCGCAGCAGGAACTCCACCTTGCTTTGCACATCATCACGCTGCTCGTGGCTGACCAACGCCCCCATGCGCACCTGCTCCAGCTGCGGGTCGCCCACCGTCACCCCCGCCAGGCGCTGCAGCAAGGCCTGACGCACCGCCGCCACCTGCGCCGCCGGCACGATGATGCGGCGGATCGCGGTGCATTTCTGCCCCGCCTTGGCGGTCATTTCACGGCACACTTCTTTGATGAACAGCGCAAACTCGGGCATTTCCGGCGTCACGTCTTCCGCCAGCACGCAGCAGTTGAGCGAATCCGCCTCCATGGTGAACGCGATCGATTTCTCCAGCAGGCGCGGGTGTGCCCGCAGCCGCTGCCCGGTCTGCGCCGAACCGGTGAAAGTCACCGCATCCTGGTAATCCAGGTGCGAGAACATGTCGCCGACGCCGCCGCAAACCAGCTGCAGCGCCCCTTCCGGCACCAGGCCGCTGTCGACGATCAGCCTGACCATCGCCTGCGTCAGCTGTGCGGTGGCGGTGGCCGGCTTGATGATGGCCGGCATGCCCGCCAGCCAGGTCGGCGCCAGTTTTTCCAGCATGCCCCAGCACGGGAAGTTGAAGGCGTTGATGTGCAGCGCCACGCCGGGGCGCGAAGTGAGCACGTGGCGGGCGGCAAACTGCGCCTGTTTCGACAATGGGATCAGCTCGTCTTCCGGCCACAGGGTATCGTCCGGCAGATCGCGGCCGGCCATGCCGGCATAGGCGAACAGCGTGGCGATGCCGCCCTCGATATCGACCCAGCCGTCGCTGCGCGTCGCGCCGGTTTGATAGGAAATCTGATACAGCGCCTCTTTATGCGCCAGCAGGTGTTTGGCTACCGCTTTCAGCATCTGGGCGCGCTGCTGGAACGTCATGTGCGCCAGCGCCGGGCCGCCGCGGCTGCGGGCATAGTCCAGGCTCGCCGCCAACGGCAGGCCGTCGGAGCAGACCTGGTACAGCGCTTCGCCGGTCACCGCGTGGCGGATTTCGCGCGCCTCTCCCTGCCCGTACACCCAGGCGCCAGAAAGATAACTGTGTAACTGCTGCATGTGCCCTCCGAAATTCATAAATTTTCACCATACAGCTTAATTACGTATCATATAAACGCCAGTCAAGGCCAAATCAAATTTTAACAAAAAGAGAACAAAAGGCGTTTTCAGACCGCTTAACCTGCCATAAACAAGGAATTAATCACTTTATTAATCAAACAAAATCAAATAAATAACAAAACCCATTGTGAGTAACCTCGCAAAACCACATTAATTACGTTTGATCTTTTTGTTATCAGTTTGTAGCCTTATGGTTAGTTAAAGTGATTCACATTTTTATGTTTAATGTGAAAAATACGAATCACCAAGAGGCAAGAATGACAACTGACGCACAGTATCAGCAGCATTTCGACGACAAGATCGCGGCGGATATCGCCATTGAGGCCAAAGACTGGATGCCGGACGCCTACCGTCAGAACCTGATTCGGCAGATTGGCCAACACGCCCACTCGGAAGTCATCGGCATGCTGCCGGAAGCCAACTGGCTGACGCGCGCCCCCACGCTGCGCCGCAAAGCGGTGCTGCTGGCCAAAGTGCAAGATGAGGCCGGCCACGGTCTGTACCTCTACAGCGCCGCCGAAACCCTCGGCTGTTCGCGCCAGGACATCTACCAAAAGATGCTCGACGGCAAGATGAAGTACTCCTCTATCTTCAATTACCCCACGCTCAACTGGGCGGATATCGGCGTGATCGGCTGGCTGGTCGACGGCGCCGCCATCGTCAACCAGGTGGCGCTGTGCCGCGCGTCCTACGGCCCCTATGCGCGGGCGATGGTGAAGATCTGCAAAGAGGAAAGCTTCCATCAGCGCCAGGGCTACGAGGCGGTAATGGCGATGGCCAACGGCAGCGACACGCAGCGCGCCATGCTGCAGGACGCCATCGATCGCTTCTGGTGGCCGGTGCTGATGATGTTCGGCCCGAGCGACGCCGACTCCCCCCACAGCGCCCAGAGCATGGCGTGGAAGATCAAACGCCACAGCAACGATGAGCTGCGGCAGAAATTCGTCGACAACACCGTACCGCAGCTTGAAGCGCTGGACATGACGGCGCCGGATCCGGAGCTGCGCTGGGACGCCGCCGCGGGCCACTATCGTTTCGGCGAAATCGACTGGAGCGAGCTGCATGAGGTGATCAAAGGGCGCGGCCAATGCAACCACGAACGCCTGCAGGCCAAACGCCGCGCCTGGGAAGACGGTGCCTGGGTGCGCGACGGCGCCATGGCCCACGCCGCGAAAAACGCCGCCTCCGCCGCATAGCCAACATAAGGAACCGAGATCATGAGCCACGTTGAATGGCCGCTGTATGAAGTGTTTATCCGCAGCAAACAAGGGCTGGCGCATCGCCACGTCGGCAGCCTGCACGCCGCCGACGACCAAATGGCGCTGGAAAACGCCCGCGACGCCTATACGCGCCGCAACGAAGGCTGCTCGATCTGGGTGGTGCAATCGCGCCATCTGATCGCCTCGCAGCCGGAAGATCGCGGCGCGTTCTTCGATCCGTCCGAAGACAAGATCTACCGTCATCCGACGTTTTACACCATTCCCGACGGCATCAAGAACATGTAGAGGCGACCATGACGGTTAACGATCCGCGCATCAGCTATTTACTCCGCCAGGGCGACACGCCACTGATCCTCGCCCAGCGCCTGTGCGCCTGGTGCGGCCACGCGCCCGAGTTGGAAATCGATCTGGCGCTGGCCAACATCGGGCTCGATCTGCTCGGCCAGGCGCGCAACTTCCTGGGCTACGCCGCGGAACTGGCCGGCCCGCCCTGCAGCGAAGACAGCCTGGCCTTCGGGCGCGACGAGCGCCAGTTTCATAACCTGCTGTTGGCGGAGCAGCCGAACGGCGGTTTCAACGACACGCTGGTGCGTCAGTTTCTGCTTGATGTCTACCACGTACAGCTGCACCAGGCGCTGAGCCGCAGCCGCGATGCGCAGATTGCCGCCATCGCCGCCAAATCGTTGAAGGAGGCCGATTACCACCTGCGCTTCAGCCACGGCTGGATGATCCGCCTGGGCGACGGCAACGACGTCAGCCACCGCAAGATCCAGCAATCGCTGGATAACCTGTGGCGGTTCACCGCCGAGCTGTTCCACGCCGACGCGCTGGAGCTGGAACTGGCGGAACAAGGCATCGCCGTCGATCCCCGCGAACTGCAGGCCCCCTGGCAAGCGCAGGTGGAAGAGACGCTGCGCCAGGCGACGCTGTTGCTGCCTGCCGAGCAGGCGTTCCGGCACGGCGGCAAGCAAGGCCGGCACAGCGAACACCTCGGCCCGCTGCTGGCGGAGATGCAGTTCCTGCAGCGCGCCTATCCAAACGGGCAATGGTAGGAGGCCGCGATGAACGTCACCCGTTTGCAACCCGCCGAAATTCCGCAGATTTGGCACTGCCTGCAGCAGATCAGCGATCCCGAACTGCCGGTGCTGTCGATCACCGATTTGGGCATGGTGCGCGACGTGGCGCGCGACGGCGCTGGCTGGCGCGTGACCTTCACTCCAACCTATTCCGGCTGCCCGGCCACCGAATTTCTGCTCAACGCCATCGAGCAGCGGCTGGCGGCCGCCGGCTTCAGCCCGGTGCAGGTGGACATTCGCCTCAGCCCGGCCTGGACCACCGACTGGATGAACGCCGACGCCCGCGAACGGCTGCGGCAATACGGCGTAGCGCCACCGCAGGGGCACACCTGCGATCGGCCGCACGCCCACGGCCCGGTAGCCTGCCCGCGCTGCGGCAGCACCCACAGCGAGAAGATCAGCGAGTTCGGCTCCACCGCCTGTAAAGCGCTGTACCGCTGCTGCGACTGCCGGGAACCGTTCGATTATTTCAAATGCATATAGGAGCGCTGACACCATGACGGTCTTTCATCGCCTGAACGTCGCCGCCATCGAGCGCGAAACGCCGGACGCCGTAGCCATCACCCTGCGGGTGCCCGAAGAGCTGCAAAACCAATACCGCTATACCCCCGGCCAGCACCTGACGCTCAAGGCGTTGGTCAACGGCGAAGAGTTGCGGCGTTGCTATTCCATCTGCAGTTCACCGCAGGAAGGCCTGCTGCAGATCGGCGTGAAGGCGATTGATCAGGGGCGCTTCTCCGGCTTCGTCAACCGCATGCTGAAAGTCGGCGACGCGCTGGAGGTGATGGTGCCGCAGGGGCGCTTCGGCTACCAGCCGCAGGCAGAGCGCCACGGCAACTACCTGGCGATCGCCGCCGGCTCCGGCATCACGCCGATGCTGTCGATCATCAAGGCGACGCTGCTGCTCGAACCGGGCAGCAGCTTCACCCTGATCTACGGCAACCGCAACAGCCGTTCGATGATGTTCAAAGAGGCGCTGTCGGACCTGAAAAACCGCTACCCGCAGCGTTTTCAGCCGCTGTACCTGTTCAGCCAGGAAAGTCTCGACAGCCCGCTGCTCAGCGGCCGTATCGACCGCGAACGCCTGACGGCGATCGGCGGCGCGCTGCTGGATTTCCGCGACTATGACCACGCCTTTATCTGCGGGCCGGAATCGATGATGGACGACGCGCAAACCGTGCTGGAACAGGCCGGCGTACCGGCCAATCACATCCACAGCGAGCGCTTCAACACCAGCGGCTTGGCCGCCCGCCCGCGCCACAGCGGCGATCGCAACGCCACCCGGGTGGCGATCCTGCTCGACGGCCGCCGGTTGGATATCGAGATCGGCGAACAGGACGACAGCATTCTCGACGCCGCGCTGCGCCAGGGCGCCGACCTGCCCTACGCCTGCAAAGGCGGCGTCTGCGCCACCTGCAAATGCCGTCTGAAGGCCGGCCAGGTGGAGATGGGCGTCAACTATAGCCTGGAGCCGGATCAGCTGGCTGCGGGCTACGTATTGAGCTGCCAGTCGTGGCCGAAAGGCGACGGCGTGGTATTGGACTTCGACGTCTAGGAGCCGCGATGGACACCCCCTT
Organism: Serratia sarumanii; assembly: GCF_029962605.1. NCBI lineage: Bacteria > Pseudomonadati > Pseudomonadota > Gammaproteobacteria > Enterobacterales > Yersiniaceae > Serratia > Serratia sarumanii. The sequence continues at coordinate 3,139,671 of NZ_CP124750.1, forward strand.
TATTTTGCATCAGCAGCAGCACCGCGTGGTCACGCTGACGCTGCATCGCCCGGAGGCGCGCAACGCCCTGAGCACGCCGTGCCTGGAACAGCTGGTTGCACGGCTGGAGCAGGCCGACGCCGACAGCGGCGTGGGCGCCGTGGTGATCGCCGGTGCGGCGCGCTTCTTCGCCGCCGGCGCCGATCTGCGCGAACTGCAACAGCAGGATCTGCCGGCCGCGCTGGCGGATCGCCGTCCACAGCTGTGGCAGCGTCTGGCGCAGTTCAGCAAGCCGCTGCTGGCGGCGGTGAACGGTTATGCCCTGGGCGCCGGCTGTGAGCTGGCGCTGGCCTGCGACATCGTCATCGGCGGCGAAAGCGCCCGCTTCGGCCTGCCGGAGATCACCCTCGGCCTGATGCCGGGCGCCGGGGGCACCCAGCGCCTGATCCGCTGCGTCGGCAAGTCGCGCGCCAGCCAGATGGTGCTGACCGGCGAGCCCATCGACGCCCGCACCGCGCTGCAGGCCGGTCTTATCAGCGAAGTGTGCGTCGATGCCCTGACGCTGGAACGCACGCAGCAGATTGCCGAACGCATCAGCCGTCAGGCGCCGCTGGCGCTGCGCGCCGCCAAACAGGCGCTGAAACAGGCCGAGGAAACCGGCCTCAGCCAGGGGCTGGCGATGGAGCGTCAGCAGTTCGTCACCCTGGCCGCCACCGACGATCGCCGCGAAGGCATCGCCGCCTTTTTCGAAAAACGTACGCCAAACTATCAGGGGCGCTGATTTATGGATAACGCATTGATTCTCAGCCATCTCGACGCCGGCGTGTTGACGCTGACCCTCAACCGGCCGGATCGGCTCAATAGCTTTAACGACGAGATGCATCGCCAGCTGAGCGAAGCGCTGACGCAAGCCGAGCGCGACGACAGCGTGCGCTGCCTGCTGATCGCCGGCGCCGGGCGCGGTTTCTGCGCCGGGCAGGATCTCAACGATCGCAACGTCAGCGCCGATCAACAGGCGCCGGATCTCGGCCTGTCGGTCGAACGTTTCTACAACCCCCTGATCCGTCGCCTGACCGCCCTGCCGAAGCCGGTGGTGTGCGCGGTCAACGGCGTGGCGGCCGGCGCCGGCGCCGCGCTGGCCCTGGCGTGCGATATCGTCATCGCCGCCGACAACGCCAGCTTCATTCAGTCGTTCTGCCGTCTGGGGCTGGTGCCTGACTCCGGCGGCAGCTGGTTCCTGCCGCGGCTGGCCGGCCACGCCCGCGCGATGGGCATGGCCATGCTGGGTGACAAAATCAGCGCCCAACAGGCGCTGGCGTGGGGCATGATCTGGCAGGTGGTGCCGGCGGATGAATTGGCCGATCGCACGCAAACGCTGGCGCGCCATCTGGCCACCCAGCCGACCTACGGCCTGGGGCTGATCAAGAAAGCCCTCTACAGCTCGGCCACCAACAGCCTCGATCAGCAGCTCGATCTGGAGCGCGATCTGCAACGCCTGGGCGGCCGCAGCGACGACTATCGCGAAGGCGTCAGCGCGTTCTTTGCCAAACGCACGCCCAACTTCAGCGGGAAATAGCCATGAACGCGCCCCTTCTTAACGGCCAGGTGGCGGTGATCGGCGCCGGTACCATGGGCATCGGCATCGCCCAGGTGGCCGCCGCCGCCGGCCACCCGGTGCGGCTGTTCGATATCGCGCCCGCCGCCGCCCAGCGCGCGATCGACGATCTCGCTCGCCGCCTGCGCCAGCGGGTAGACGGCGGCAAGGCCGACGCCGCGCCCACCGAAGCGCTGCTGGCGCGCCTCGAACGCGCCGACTCGCTCGAGCAGCTGGCCGACTGCACGCTGGTGATTGAAGCGGTGGCGGAAAATTTGGCGATTAAGCAGAGCCTGTTCCGCGATCTGGAGGCGATCTGCTCGCCCACGACACTGTTCGTAAGCAATACCTCTTCGCTGTCGATCACCGCCATCGCCGGCGCACTGCAACACCCGCAGCGCATGGCCGGGCTGCACTTCTTCAACCCAGCGCCGCTGATGAAACTGGTGGAGATCGTCAGCGGTCTGGAGACCGGTACCGATACCCTCGCCGCGCTGCAGGCCCTGGCGCAGCGCTGGGGTAAGCAAAGCGTCGTGTGCCGCTCGACGCCGGGATTTATCGTCAACCGCGTGGCGCGGCCGTTCTATGCCGAAACCCTGCGCGCGCTGGAGGAACGGGTGGCCGACGCCGCCACGCTGGACGCGGTATTGCGCGACGCCGGCGGTTTCGCCATGGGCCCGCTGCAGTTGACCGATCTGATCGGCCAGGACGTCAATTACGCCGTGACCGACTCGGTGTATCAGGCCTTCTATCAGGATCCGCGCTTCACTCCCTCACTGATGCAGCAGGAGCTGGTGGCCGCCGGGCGCCTCGGCCGCAAGTCCGGCCGCGGTTTCTACCGCTACGACGCACCGCAATCCGCCGACGCGATCGCCTTTGCGCCACCGGCGCAGGCCGCAGTGCCGCAACGCGTTACGCTGCACGGCGACTGGTCTTCGCTAGCCGATTTGGCGCAGCTGTTAAGCGAAAATGCGGGGGCGATCAAACAACCCGGCCAGACCAGCCCACACGTCACGATCGACGACGTTACACTGATGTTAACCAATGGTAAAACCGCCGGCCAACTGGCCGACGAACGGGGAACGCCCGTGGTGCTGTTCGATCTCTGTGCCGACTATGCGCACGCCTCCGCCATAGCCATCAGCTGCGCGGCGCAAAACGATGCGCAACACAATGCCAACGCGATTCGCCTGCTGCAGTCCCTCGGCAAGCAGGTCATTCCGTTGCCGGATTACCCTGGCCTGCTGACGATGCGCACCCTGGCCATGCTGGCCAACGAAGCGCTCGACGTGGTGAACAAAGGCGTCGCCAGCGCCGAAGATACCGATCTGGCGATGCTGCGCGGCGTCAACTATCCGCGCGGGCCGCTGGCCTGGGGCGCCGCGCTCGGCTGGCGCCACATTCTGACGACGCTGGAAAACCTGCAACGCTATTACGGCGAAGCGCGCTATCGCCCGATGCCGCTGCTACGCCGCTACGCTTTCCCCGCCTCTTTCCCAGGAGCCGAACGATGAACGCCAATACGCCGCGCGCGCTGGCTCAGCGCTGCGCCGAACAGATGTTCCAGCAAGATACCTGCGCTCAGGCGATGGGAATGCACATCGACGCCGTCGACGCCGGATACGCTCAGGTCAGCATGACTGTCGGCCCGCAGATGCTCAACGGCCACCAGACCTGCCACGGCGGCCAGCTGTTCAGCCTGGCGGACACCGCCTTCGCCTACGCCTGCAACAGCCAGGGGTTGGCGGCGGTGGCCTCCGGCTGCAGCATCGACTTCGTCCGCCCGGCGCTGGCCGGCGACCGCCTCACCGCCAGCGCGGAGATGCGCCATCAGGGCAAAGCCACCGGGCTGTATGACGTCGAGATCGTTAACCAACTGGGCAAAACCGTCGCCTGGTTCCGCGGCCGCGCGCACCGCCTCGGCCACAGCATTTTAGGAGATCAGGCATGAATCAGGCATTTATCTGCGACGGCGTGCGCACCCCGATCGGCCGCTATGGCGGCGCGCTGGCCCAGGTGCGCGCCGACGACCTCGCCGCCCTGCCGCTACGCGTGCTGTTGGAACGCCATCTGCAGGTAGATTGGGCGCAGCTGGACGACGTGATCCTCGGCTGCGCCAACCAGGCCGGGGAAGACAACCGCAACCTGGCGCGTATGGCGCTGCTGCTGGCCGGATTGCCGGTCGGCGTTTCCGGCACCACGGTAAACCGCCTGTGCGGTTCAGGCCTGGATGCGCTGGCGATGGCGGCGCGCAGCATCAAGGCCGGCGACGCCGGGCTGCTGCTGGCGGGCGGCGCGGAATCGATGACCCGTGCGCCGCTGGTGATGGGCAAGGCCGACAGCGCCTTCAGCCGCCAGGCGCAGCTGTACGACACCACCCTCGGCTGGCGCTTCGTCAATCCGCGGATGCAGGCCGAGTTCGGCACCGATTCGATGCCGGAGACCGCCGAAAACGTCGCGGCGCAGTTCAACATCAGCCGTGCCGATCAGGACGCCTTTGCGCTGCGCAGCCAGCAGCGCGCCGCCCGGGCGCAGGCGCTGGGCCACCTGGCGCAGGAAATAGCCCCCGTCAGCCTCAGCGGCAAAAAAGGTGCGGTGACGCTGTTTAGCCAGGATGAACACCCGCGCCCCGACACCACCTTCGAGCAGCTGCAGGCGCTGAAAACCCCGTTCCGTCAGCCCGGCAGCGTCACCGCCGGCAACGCCTCGGGCCTGAACGACGGTGCGGCGGCGCTGATCGTCGCCTCCGAAGCGATGGCGGCGCGCCAGGGGCTGACGCCGCGCGCGCGCATCGTTGCCACCGCCACCTGCGGCGTGGAGCCGCGGCTGATGGGCATCGGCCCGCTGCCCGCCACCCGCAAGGTGCTGGAAATCGCCGGGCTGAGCCTGGCGCAGATGGACGTTATCGAACTGAACGAAGCGTTCGCCGCCCAGGCGCTGGCGGTGATGCGCCAGCTTGGCCTGCCGGACGATGCCCCGCAGGTCAACCCCAACGGCGGCGCGATCGCTCTGGGACATCCGCTGGGCATGAGCGGCGCGCGCCTGGCGCTGTCCGCCCTGTTTGAACTGGAACGGCGAGCCGGCCGCTACGCGCTTTGCACCATGTGCATCGGCGTCGGCCAGGGCATCGCCATGATCATTGAGCGTGTCTGACCCCTGAGGCTAACCATGACAATAAATCCACAGCCCCTCGAAACGATCGAATTCGCCTCGCGCGATGAGATTGAAGCGTTGCAGTTGGCGCGTCTGAAGTGGACGCTGCACCACGCCTACGACAATGTGCCGATGTACAAACGCAAGTTCGACCAGGCCGGCGTGCATCCCGACGATCTCAAACAGCTGAGCGATCTGGCGCGCTTCCCTTACACCACCAAGCAGGATCTGCGCGACAACTACCCGTTCGACACCTTCGCGGTGCCGATGGAACAGGTGGTGCGCATCCACGCCTCCTCGGGCACCACCGGCCGCCCGACGGTGGTGGGTTACACCCAGCGCGACATCGATAACTGGGCCGATATCGTCGCCCGCTGTCTGCGCGCCGGCGGCGCCACCGCCAAAGACAAGGTGCACGTCGCCTACGGTTACGGCCTGTTCACCGGCGGCCTGGGCGCGCACTACGGCGCGGAGCGGCTCGGCGCGACGGTGATCCCGATGTCCGGCGGCCAGACGGAACGCCAGGCGCAGCTGATCCTCGATTTCAAACCCGACATCATCATGGTGACACCGTCCTATTGCCTGACGCTGATCGACGAGCTGGAACGCAAGATGGGCGGCGACGCGCGCGGCTGCTCGCTGCGGCTCGGCGTGTTCGGCGCCGAACCCTGGACCGAAGCCCTGCGCCACGAAATCGAAACCCGCATGGGCATCAAGGCGCTGGATATTTACGGCCTGTCGGAAGTGATGGGGCCGGGCGTGGCAATGGAGTGTCTGGAGAGCGGCGGCGGCCCGACCATTTGGGAAGACCACTTCCTGCCGGAGATCATCTGCCCGGAAACCGGCATCGCCCTGCCGGACGGCGAGCACGGCGAACTGGTGTTCACCACCCTGACCAAAGAGGCGCTGCCGGTGATCCGCTACCGCACCCGCGATCTCACCCGGCTGCTGCCGGGCGACGCGCGCCAGATGCGCCGCATGGGCAAAATCACCGGCCGCTCCGACGACATGCTGATCATCCGCGGCGTCAACGTCTTCCCGTCGCAGGTGGAAGAGCAGATCATGCAGTTCGAGCAGCTGTCGCCGCACTACCAGCTGCAGGTCAGCCGCAGCGGGCACCTGGACACGCTGGCGGTGCGCGTCGAACTGAAAGAATCGGCGCTCAGCCTCAGCCATCAACAGCGTTGCGACATCTGCCACCAGCTGCGCCACCACATCAAATCGATCGTGGGCGTCAGCACCGACGTCAGCATCGCCAACTGCGGCGATATTCCGCGCTCGGAAGGCAAAGCGCAGCGCGTGGTCGATTTGCGGCCGCGCTGAGGCGCACGGCGTCACGGATGACGCCGCCTTAAATTAGGCGTAATGTTATGGCTCATCGAAGGCTAACCCATGGAAAAATATGGAACATAAACTGGATGAGTTCATTCGCCATGCCGTCGACGCGCAGCCGATCAGCGGCACCTCGCTGATCATTTCGCTGTACGGCGACGCGCTCAGCCACCGCGGCGGCGAAGTGTGGCTCGGCAGCCTGAGCGCGCTGCTGGAGGCCTTCGGCTTCGGCGATCGCTTCGTGCGCACCTCGGTGTTCCGCCTGCAGAAAGAGGGTTGGCTGGCGGTGGAGAAAATAGGCCGCCGCAGCTTCTACCGCGTGACCGAGCAGGGGATGCGCCAGTTCCGCCACGCCGAATCGAAAATCTATCTGCGCGAGCAGCCCGCCTGGGACGGCAAGTGGGAGCTGTTGCTGCTGGAAAGCGCCGAAAAAAACGCGCGCGCGCGGCTGAAAAAAGAGCTGGGCTGGCTCGGGTTCGGGCAAATCGCCAACAACCTGATGGCCGCCCCCACCCATGCGCAAACCGACGTGACGGCGCTGCTCGGCGAGCTGAACGCCAGCGAGCAGGTGATTTATTTCCGCGCCGATTATCCCTACAACCGCTCCGAGCAAACCCTGCAGAAATTGGTGGCCGACTGCTGGTCGCTGAGCGAGGTGGCGGCCGGCTATCACGAGTTTATCGTCTCCTTCCGGCCGCTGATGGCGCTGCTGCGCGAAGTCGATCCGGCGGCGCTGACGCCGCTGCGCTGTTTCCAGATTAAGCTATTATTGATTCACTTCTTCCGTCGCGTGGTGTTGAAAGATCCGCTGCTGCCGGACGCGCTGCTGCCCGCGCAGTGGGAGGGCCAGATCGCCCGCAACCTGTGCATCAATCTTTATCAGCAGGTCGATCGCGCCGCAACGGAGTACGTCAGCGCGCTGGCGGAAACCACCATCGGCGCCCTGCCCGCGCCGGCCGCCGGCTACTATCGGCGCTTCGGCGGCCTGCCGCGCGACCCTACATATTAAGGAACTCACGCTATGCCTGTGTATCAGATTGACGGCCTGACGCCGGTCGTTGACCCCAGCAGTTACGTGCACCCGACGGCGGTGCTGATCGGCGACGTGATCGTCGGCAAACACGTGTACATCGGCCCGAACGCCAGCCTGCGCGGCGATTTTGGCCGCCTGGTGATCTGCGACGGCGCCAACATTCAGGACAACTGCGTGATGCACGGCTTCCCGCAGCAGGACACGGTGGTGGAAGAAGACGGCCATATCGGGCATGGCGCCATCCTGCACGGCTGCCGTATTCGCCGCAATGCGATGGTGGGCATGAATGCGGTGGTGATGGACGGTGCGGAGATCGGCGAGAACACCATCGTCGGCGCGATGGCGTTCGTCAAAGCCGCGGCGGTGATCGAAGCCAACAAGCTGGTGGTCGGCAGCCCGGCGCGCGTGTTGCGCGATCTGACCGAGCAAGAACTGGCCTGGAAGATCGCCGGCACCCGCGAATATCAGGATCTGGTTCAGCGCTGCAAATCCTCGCTGCGCGAAGTGGCGCCGCTGACCGAAATCGAACCGGGCCGCCAGCGCCTGAGCTTCGGCGACCACCTGATCCCGAAAAGCCAGCTGTAATCCCCGGGGCTGAGGCGCGCCTCAGCCCCTCCCCCCGCATTACTCCACCTCCGGCGCCTTGAACGGCGACGGCGCAGCCGCGCGGCGGCTCTGGAAGCGGTAGGCCGCCACCAGCAGCAAGGTGAACGGAATACCGAACCACAGCGTCATACGGAAGAATTCGGTAAACGCGGTCGAGATCATCAGCGCCGCCATCAGCCCGGCGCCCAGCAAGGTGGTATAGGGGAACCCCCACATGCGGAATTTCAGGTGAGTCTGCCGGTGCCGGCGGCGGAAGAACAGATGGGTGACGAAAATCATCAGCCAGGTAAAGCAGGCGCCATACACCGAGATAGACATCATGGCGGCGAACGAGGTTTCCGGTGCCACCAGGCTCAGCACGATAGACACCACGATGCCGATGCACGACATCGCCAGCGCATTGACCGGAATGCCGCGCCGGCTGACGCGCCCCAATGCCGCCGGCGCCTGCCCGGCGCGCGACAGCGAGAACATCATGCGGGTGGTGATATACAGCTGGCTGTTCATCGCCGACAGCGCCGCCACCAGCACGATAAAGTTGAAAATACCGGCGGCGGCGGGCAGATGGATGACGTTCATCGCCATCAGGAACGGGCTTTCACCGGTGCCGGACTGGCGCCAGGGCACGATGGCCAGCATCAGAGCGATCGACAGCATGTAGAAGATGAACAGCCGCACGAGGGTGCCCTTGAACGCCGCCTTCACCGCAATCACCGGATTTTTCGCCTCGCCGGCGGCCACCGCGATCATTTCAATGCTCAGGTAGCTGAAGATAGACACGATCGTTGCGAACCACATGCCCTTGACGCCAAACGGCATGAAGCCGCCGGCGGTCAGATTGCGCAGGCCGTAAGCCGGGTTGCCCGAGAACGCCAGCATGCCGATGCCGATCAGAATGAACGCCACGATCGCCGTCACTTTGACGGTGGACAGCGCGTATTCCACCTGGCCGAACGACTTCACGCCGATCACATTGACGACGATCACCGCCGCCGAGAACAGCAGCACCCACGGCCAGGTCGGCGTCGCCGGGAACCAGAACTGCATGTACATGCCGATGGCGGTAACTTCGGTGCCCACCGCCAGCACCACGCAAGACCAGTAGGAATAACGCACCAGAAAACCGAACAGCGGGCCGAGATAGAATTCGGCGTAGTCGCCGAACGAGCCGGGCGTCGGGTGTTCGGAGGTCATTTCCGCCAGGCTGCCCATCAACAGCAGCGCAATAACGCCGCCGATCAGGTAGCTCAGCAATACCGCCGGCCCCGCCATCTGAATGGCGTAGGCACTGCCGAGAAACAGCCCGGTGCCGATGGCGCCGCCGATCGCCAGCATCGACATCTGCCCGGCGGTAAGATGCTTGTTCAACCCGCCCTGACGGCGGGCGATATGCTCAAAATCATTCATCTGTGGCATGGCTGGGTTCCCGGGCGAAGTTAGACGGTACGGGTGACGTCGAGAATGGCGGCGGTCACGTAGTCAATATTGCCGGGGTTGAGCCCCGGCAGGCACATGCGGCCGGGCGAAACCAGATAGATGGCGTAGCGCTGCCGCAGGGTCTGCAGCTGAGCTTCGTTCAGGCCGGTATAGCTGAACATGCCGCGCTGATCGCGTATACGCTGGTGATCCAGCGAAGAGCCGCCCCGCGCCAGGCCGGCGGCCAGCTGCTCACGCATCTGCTTGATGCGCACGCGCATTTCCGCCAGCTCATTGCGCCAAAGCTCACCGAGTTCGGCGTCGCCGAGCAGGGTCTCCACGATCTGGCTACCGTGCGTCGGCGGGCAGGAGTAGCTGCGGCGGATCAGCGTTTTTAACGCACCTTTGACGTTGGCGGCGTTTTCCGCATCGGCGCAGCGCACCGACAGCGCGCCCAGCCGCTGGCCGTACAGCGCCACGTTTTTGGAAAACGAGTTGCAGACCAAAAACGGCAGATCGGTTTTCAGCGCTTCGCGCAACGCAAAGCAATCCTCCTCCAGCCCGTCGCCGAAGCCCTGATAGGCGATATCGAACAGCGGCAGCAGCTTACGCCGCTGCAGCACGGCGAGCGTGGCGCGCCACTGCTCCGCCGTCAGATCGGTGCCGGTCGGGTTATGGCAGCAAGGATGTAACAGGACTACGCTGCCGGGCGGCAGGCTGTCCAGCGCGTCGAGCATGGCGGCGAAACGCAGGCCTCCCGCCGCTTCGTCAAAGTAGGGATAGGTATTCACCTGCAGCCCGGCTCCTTCAAATATCGCCCAGTGATTGGCCCAGGTGGGAGCGGATACCCAAATGTCACCGCGCGCCAGAAAGTGGCGCAAAAAATCCGCCGCCAACTTTAGCGCACCGGAGCCGCCGACGGTCTGCACCGTGGCGATCTCGGCCGCCTGTTGCTCGCCGAACAGCAGCGCCTGCACCTGGCGAGCGAACTGCGGCGAACCTTCGATCGGCGGATAGCCGTGCGGGCGACGCAGCGCCAGCAACCGCTGCTCGGCGGCCTCCACCGCCTGCATCAGCGGAATATTCCCCTGCCGGTCGTAATAGAGCCCAATGCCTAAATTCACTTTTTTCGGATTGGGGTCCTGCAAATAGGCTTCCATCAGCGACATAATAGGATCGGCTGCAGAAGGTGCAATCTGTTTAAACATGACGCATCCTTAACTCGTTATTGAATTAATATGAAGACGGACTTAATGAGAAATTAAATCAGGCGATGGCGCTGACGGTAATTTCTATTTTCATTCCCGGCACCACCAATTTATCGACAATAACCGTGGAGCGATTGGGATAAGGATAATTAAAGTATTTCCGGTAAATATCATCGAGCAATTTAACGTCGTTAACGTCGGTGAGATAAACCATTACCTGCAGCACCTTATCGCTGTGGCTGCCTGCCGCCTTCAGCGTCTGGGCCAGGTTGTCGAAGGTTAACGCAATCTGTTGCTCAGGCGCGCCGGTCTCGATGCTGCCGTCTGCCCGCACCGGGCCGTGGGCGGTAAACAGCATGCCGCCGCCCCGGGTGGCCCAGGAAAAAGGCTGGCCGATCTCCGGCAGCCCGGTCGCTACGATTTCGCGCATGTCAGTGGTTCCCGTGGTGGTCAAGTTGGCGAAGCAGCGCGCCGTCGGCGGCGAACAACGCATCCAGAATGGTGAAATGATTGGCGCCGGGCACCGCGACCAGATCGGCCGGCAGCCCGCCTTGGCGCAGCGCCGCGTGATAGTGCTGCGACTGGCCGATCAGTTCCGGCAGCTCATCAGCGCCGTAATACAACGTGAGCGGCTTACTGCGCGCCGGCAACCGGCGCGCCGGGCTGAGCGTTTCAATCTGCCGCGCGGTCAGCTGCAGCGCCCGGTTGACATAGCTCTCTTGCAGCGGCGCCAGTTCGAACAGGCCGCTGACGGGAAAGACCGCATCCACCAACGCATGCCGCTGCCAAAACGCCGCCAGATGCCCGCCGGCGGAATGGCCGCACAGATGCACCGGATGGGCATAGTGCGGGGGCAGACGACGCTGAATGGCATCAAGCGCCGCCCCCACCTGGCGACAAATAGCGTCAAGATTAACCGCCGGCGCCAGCGCATATTCCACCAGCACCACGTCAAAACCCAACGCCAACGGCCCGGCGGCGATAAAGGCGAAATCTGCCTTATCGCAGCATTGCCAATAGCCGCCGTGAATAAAAATTAACGTGCCCTGGTGCTGCTTTGCAGAATAAAGCCAATCAATCGTCTCGCGTTCGCTTTCGCCATACGCAATATTCTTTTCATGCTTCGCCTGATGATAAATAGCCGCGCTGCGAGTTTGAAATGAAGTCAAAATAGCGTCTTCATTATCCACCGCGGCACCGTTGTCATAGCTCCCCGCAAGTTGTTTCATATATTAAACTTCGTTTATTATTTAAGATATGAATTAACTATTAGCACCGGCAACATTATTGTCAAGATGGGCACATCAGCAATGCGCGCCCGGTAAAATAAAATGAGACAGGCGGCGAAAAAGTTTAACCCATGAAACTTTTCGCGCTTATTTTCCCCGCCCGTCCGGCTGAATTTGCGGCAATGCGCTGAGCCGTTCAAACGCATAATCCCAAAAGGCGCGCACCTTGAGCGGCATGCGCTGCGCCTGCTGCGCCACCAGCTGTACCGGCATCGGCAACGGTTCATGGTCCGCCAGCAGCCGCACCAGCGTGCCGGCGGCCAGATCGTCCGCCACCTGATACGAGAGCAGCCGGGCGATGCCCTTGCCAGCGCGCACCGCCAGCAGCTGCGCCTCCACGTCGTTGAGCAACAGCCGGGGAGCCAAGCGCACGCGCTCGCCGTTTTCCTGCGGGCCGAAGCGCCATTCGCGCAGCGACGGCCGCTGGGTGCCGACGATGGTGGCATGCTCCGCCAGCTGCGCCGGTGAGCGCGGCTCGCCGCAGCGCGCCAGGTAAGCCGGGCTGGCGACCGTCACCCGGCTGACCTGCCCCAGCCGCCTCGCCACGCGCGAAGAGTCCTGCAGATGACCGATGCGCACCGCGATATCCAATCCTTCGTCAATCAGATCGAGATTGCGATCGTTCAACACCATTTCGATCTGCATCTGCGGGTAGTCATCGAGAAACGCCATCACCACCGGCGCCACGTAGCGGCGGCCGAACTGCACCGGCGAGGTGACGCGCAGCAAGCCGCTCAGCTGCGCTTCGGCGGTATCCTGCACCACCGCCTGATAATCCTGCAGCAGCTGTTGCGCGCGCTCCAGCAGCCGCACGCCCGCTTCGGTAGGCGCCAGCCGCCGGGTGGTGCGTTCCACCAGTCGGGTGCCGAAACGCTGTTCCAGCGCGGCGATCGCCCGGGTGATCGCCGGCGCCGAGCGCCGCAGTTTGCGCCCGGCCGCCGCCAGGCTACCCTGCTGCACCACCGCCACGAAGATGGCCAACTCGTCTAACCGATCCATAGACTCTTCCGAAAAATGAAATTATCAATTTCCACATTGCCGGATTCCGCTCATTCGCCGCAAGAGTATGCTGAAAAAAAACAGTGAGGAGAAACGCCATGTCCACCATCACCCTCTACGGCACCCCGCTTTCCGGCCACGTTCACCGCGTGGCGTTGCTGCTGCGCATGCTGGCGCTGCCCTATGAATGGGTAGAAGCCTCGGCGGAGGTACGCCAGAGCGCGGCCTTTCGCCGGCTCAACCCGTTCGGCCAGATCCCGGTCTTGCAGGACGGCGATCTGACGCTGGCCGACAGCAACGCCATTCTGGTCTATCTGGTGAAGCGCTATGCGCCGAACAGCCACTGGCTGCCGGAACAGCCGGCGGCGGCGGCGCGAGTGCAGGCCTGGCTTTCCAAAGCCGCCGGTGAAGTGCGCTACGGCCCGGCCTCCTGCCGGCTGATCGCCCAGTTCGCGGTGCCGGAGGATTATCAGGCGGCGCGGGCAATCAGCGATCGTTTTCTGCCGCAGATGGAGCAGCACCTGAGCGAGCGCGACTATCTGGCCGGCGAACAGGCGACCATCGCCGATTTGGCCTGCTACAGCTATGTGGCGGTCGCGGCCGAAGGCGGCATTTCGCTGGCGCCTTACCCCGCCATACGCCGCTGGGTGGCGAGCATCGCGGCGCTTCCCGGCTTCTTCGCCATGCCGGCCCTGCCGGAACCGGCGGCGAGCTGACGCCATGATCCCGCAACGGTTCCACCCCGATGAGCTGCGCGCGCAAACGCTGGCCGGTTTCGATCGCGTGGGCGGCGGCATCTACCCCGCGATGCCGGATCAGCACCGCGCGTTTTTCGCCGCGTTGCCCTACCTGTTCGTCGCCACGCTGGACGAACAGGGCTGGCCCATCGCCACCCTGTTCAGCGGCCCGTCCGGGTTTTTACGCACGCCGGACGACACGCACCTGCGCATCAGCGCGCCGCGCCGCAGCGACGATCCCGCCCAGGCGCTGTTGCTGCCCGGCAAACCGGTCGGCGCGCTCGGGCTCGACTTCAGCAACCGGCGACGCAACCGCGCCAACGGCACCGTCGGCCGCACCGACAAAAACCGGGTGGAGATCGTCGTTCACCAAAGCTTCGGCAACTGCCCGCAGTACATTCAGCGCCGCGAACTCTACCCGGTGGAGAGCCGGCCACAGCCGGTTGAGCATTTAGCTTCGCTCGATGCGGCGGCGCAGGCGCTGATCCGCACCGCGGACACCAGCTTCGTCGCCAGCGGCGCGCACCTGGAACTGGCGCAGGGCGGCGTCGATATTTCCCATCGCGGCGGCCGCCCCGGCTTTATCCATCTGGCAGGCGACACGCTGTGGATACCGGACTTTCGCGGCAACCGTTATATGAATACGTTGGGCAACCTGCTGGCCGAACCGCGGGCGGCGCTGCTGTCCATCGATTTTGAGCGCGGCGACGTGCTGCATCTGCAGGGAAAAACGCAGATCCTCTGGCAGGCGGAAGGACATCCCGGCGTTGAAGGGGCGGAACGCTATTGGCGGTTTGACGTTCACCGCGCCTGGCGTTTTGCCGCGGCGCTGCCGTGGCGGGGACGCGATCTGGAATATTCGCCGGCGACGCTGGCGACCGGGGTGTGGCGCCGCTGAAATGAAAAGCCCCGCTGCGGCGGGCTGAATCGGAAGATTACAGGCTGTGTTCGGCCGCCGCTGCGGCCTGATAAAGCTGACGAAAATAACGCAACCGCGCAAAGAACAGGCGGCTTTGCTGTTCCGACATATTGCCGGCCACCTGCCCGGCGTCAATCTGCCGCCCTTGCCATTCCATCAGGGCGATGCTCGACGCCAAAAAATCCATTTCGCTGCCGTAGGCCGCGAGATGTCTGTCCACTGATTTCATCATTCGCACACTCCTTTTAATCACATCGAAAAGGGTCATATGCCTGCTCTTTCAGTATCGGCCCGGCGGCGGATATTTTTTGTACAGAAGATGCGCATAAAGAAAACGCTCATCTTGTCGCCACGCTGGCAAACGGCGGCTGCAAAGTTTGCTAGGGTAAAGGGTAGCCGTATGGGATAGACCATTCTGTTGAACTCAGCAAAGGAAGAGAACAATGAGCACCAGCATTAGCGCTACCCTCAAGGATCCCACGCTGTTCCGCGAGGCCAATTACATCGACGGGCAATGGTTGCCGGCCCAAGCAGGCCGTTCGATCGCCATTCATAATCCCGCCAACGGCGAGCTGGTCGGCCACGTGCCGGCCTTCGGCGCCGAAGAAACCGCGCGCGCCATCGCCGCCGCCAAGAAGGCGCAGCCCGCCTGGCGTGCGCTGACCGCCAAAGAACGCGCCGGCAAACTGCGGCGGCTGTTTGAACTGATGATGGAAAATCAGGACGATCTGGCACGCATCATGACGGCGGAACAGGGTAAACCGCTGGCTGAAAGCCGCGGTGAGATCGCCTATGCCGCCTCCTTTATCGAATGGTTCGCCGAGGAAGGCAAGCGGGTCTACGGCGACACCATTCCGCAGCCGCAGGCCGGTCGCCGCATTATCGTGCAGAAAGAGCCGATCGGCGTGTTCGCCGCCATCACCCCGTGGAACTTTCCGGCGGCGATGATCACCCGCAAAGCCGGCCCCGGCTGGGCCGCCGGCTGTACCGGGGTGATCCGCCCCGCCAGCCAGACGCCGTTCTCGGCGCTGGCGATCGCCGTGCTGGCGGAGCGCGCCGGGCTGCCCGCCGGGGTGTGCAACGTGATCACCGGCCCCAGCAAGGGCATCGGCGGCGAACTCACCGCCAACCCGGATGTGCGTAAACTCTCCTTCACCGGCAGCACCGAAGTCGGCGCGCAGCTGCTGGCCCAGTGCGCGCCCACCATCAAGAAAACCAGCATGGAGCTGGGCGGCAACGCGCCGTTTATCGTGTTCGACGACGCCGATCTGGACGCCGCCGTGGCCGGCGCGGTCGCCTCGAAATACCGCAACGCCGGCCAGACCTGCGTCTGCACCAACCGTTTTCTGGTGCAGGACGGCGTATACGACGCCTTCGCCGCCAAACTGAAAGCCGCCGTCGCCAAGCTGAAAGTCGGCAACGGGCTGGATGAGGGCGTCACCATCGGCCCGCTGATTAACCCGGACGCAGTGGAGAAAGTGCGCGAGCATATCGCCGACGCCGTCGAACACGGCGCATCGGTGCTGCTGGGCGGCAAGCCTGACGCGCTGGGCGGCAATTTCTTCACCCCGACCATCCTGACCGACGTGCCGCGCACGGCGAAAATCTTCCGCGAGGAGACGTTCGGCCCGGTGGCGCCCCTGATCCGCTTCAGCCACGAGGCCGACGCCGTCGAACTGGCCAACGACACGCCGTTCGGCCTGGCCGCTTACTTCTACAGCCGCGACATCGGCCGAGTGATGCGCGTGGCCGAAGCGCTGGAGTACGGCATCGTCGGCATCAACGAAGGGCTGATCTCCACCGAGGTGGCGCCGTTCGGCGGCATGAAGCACTCAGGTTTGGGGCGCGAAGGCTCAAAATACGGCATCGAAGACTATCTCGAAATCAAATACCTGTGCCTTGGCGGTTTGGGCGCCTGATGCGATGGGCTCCCGCGCCTGCGGGGGCCCTGCCTGGCGGTTTTGGAGAGTCTTTGCTACCTTTAGGCCTCTCGTTCAAACGGTTAAAAGGAATTTCCGCTATGCACCCCCTCTCGATGCAGTTGCCCGGCTTTTACGTCGCCGGCCAGACAATCAGAACCACCAATCAGGACGAAACCCGGCCCGAAACGGCTAAAATTTCTGCGCTGTGGTCAGACTTTTTCACCACCTCGCCCGCCATGCCGGTCTACGGGGTCTACTCCAACTACGCCTCCGACGCCGGCGGGCCGTTTGACGTCACCGCCGGCAGTGCGGCAGAGAGCGGTTTGTACATCCAACCCGGCCGCTATCTGGTGTTCCAGGCCCGGGGCGCGATGCCGGCGGCGGTCATCGAAGGCTGGCAAGCCATCTGGGCCTACTTCGAGCAACACCCGGAAATCGAACGCCGCTTCCTGACTGACTTCGAAGCCTATACCGGCCCCGACGCGGTCGATATCCATATCGGCTGCCGCTAACGTAACAGTGAGATCGACGATGACCACCTTCTCCCCCGCCATTCCGATCCTGCGCATCTTTTCGGTCGACAAGGCCAAAGAGTTTTATCTGGGTTTTCTCGGTTTCACGCTGGCGTGGGAGCATCGTTTCAGCGAGGATCTGCCGCTGTACATGCAGGTGAGCCGCGCCGGATTGACGCTGCACCTGAGCGAACACTACGGGGACGGCACGCCCGGCGCCGCCCTTTTCATCCCGGTGCACGATATCGACGCGCTGCACCGGGAGCTCACGGCCAAAAACTACCGCTATGCCCGGCCGGGAGTGGAGGTTGTCGACTGGGGCAAGGAGCTGAATCTCACCGATCCGTTCGGCAACCGCCTGCGGTTTTGCGAGCAGAGCCACGAGGCCTGAGCGGCCTTATTGGCGGTACTCCGCCTCGTTGACCGGCTCCAGCCAGGTCACCGGGCTGCCGTCCACCGCTTCGGCGATGGCGATATGGGTCATGGCGGTGTCCGGCGTCGCGCCGTGCCAGTGTTTGACGCCTGCCGGGATCCAGACGATATCGCCGGGGTGCATTTCCTGCGTGGTCTCGCCCCACATCTGGATCCAACCGCGCCCCTGAGTGACAATCAGCGTCTGGCCGAGCGGATGCGTATGCCAGGCCGTGCGGGCGCCGGGTTCGAAGGTGACGGTCGCGCCGCCCACCCTGGCCGGCGCGTCACCGGCGAACGGCGCGTCGATGCGTACCTGCCCGGTAAAATAATCCGCTGAACCGCGCTGTGATGGGATCGAACCGCTGCGTTGTATTTTCATCTGTCGTGTCCTCCGCGCCGGCTCTCACCGCCGGCGCTGATCGTCATGAGTGAGTGATGCCAAGATAGCGCCATGCTTTTCCGGCGACTAGCGGGTAAAATGCGCAAGGAGCTATGAGCTAAATTCATAAATCTGCGCGACAGTGCGCTCACCTTCCTCTTCGGTGCCGATATGTTGAAAGAAAACTTTAACGATCTGATCGCTTTCCTGATGGTGGCCAGGGAGCGCAGCTTCACCAAAGCGGCGGCGCAGCTTGGGGTTTCCCAATCGGCGCTCAGCCACGCTATTCGCGGGCTGGAAGAACGCCTGGCGCTGCGCTTGCTCACCCGCACCACCCGCAGCGTCGCCCCCACCGAGGCCGGTGAACGGCTGCTCAACAGCATCGGCCCGCGCTTTGCGGAGATTGAAAGCGAGCTGAACGCGCTGGGTGAAATGCGCGATCGGCCCGCCGGCAACATCCGCATCACCGCCGGCGAACACGCGGTGGATGCGGTGCTGTGGCCGGTGTTGCGCACTTTTCTCGTCGATTACCCGGATATCAACGTGGAAATCACCGTCGATAACAGCCTGACCGACATCGTCGCCGGGCGTTTCGACGCCGGCATCCGGCTGGGGGAACAGGTGGCGAAGGACATGGTGGCGGTGCGCGTCGGGCCGGACATGCGCATGGTGCCCGTTGCCTCCCCCGCCTATTTCGCCCGTTACGGCCGCCCCGCCACGCCGCAAGCGCTGCAAAACCATCGCTGCATCAACATGCGCCTGCCCACCCTCGGCGGGCTGTACGCCTGGGAATTTGCCCGCGATGGCCGGGAGATCAAAGTGCGGGTGGAGGGGCAACTGACCTTCAACAGCCTGCGCCAGCGGATCGACGCCGCGCAGCTCGGCCTCGGCATCGCCTTTGTGCCGGAAGATACCGTCGCCGAGCCGCTGGCCGACGGCCGGCTGCAGATGGCGCTGGACGACTGGTGCCCGCCGTTTCCCGGCTATTACCTCTATTATCCGAGCCGCAGGCAGCACACCACCGCCTTTGCGCTGCTGATTGAGGCGCTGCGGCGCGGGGCTTAACGCCCGACGTTTTTCTGCAGATGCGCCGGGTAGCGATCGCCGATCACGTCGATAGCGGAAAGCGCGCGCTCAATCTCGCCCAGCTCGTCCGCCGCCAACGCGACCGCCGCCGCCGCGAGGTTTTCTTGCAGACGATGGCGCTTGGTGGTTCCCGGGATCGGCACGATCCACGGCTGCTGCGCCAGCAGCCAGGCCAGAGCGATCTGCGCTGGCGTCGCGCCCTTGCGCTGCGCTATCTGCCCCAGCACATCCACCAGCGCCTGGTTGGCTCGGCGCGCCTCGGCGCTGAAACGTGGCACCTGGTTGCGAAAATCGCCGCTGTCGAAGGTGGTGTCCTCGGTGATGGCGCCGGTGAGAAAGCCCTTGCCGAGCGGGCTGAACGGCACCAGACTGATGCCCAGTTCCGCCAGCGTCGGCAAGATTTCACGCTCCGGCTCACGCCACCACAGCGAATATTCGCTTTGCAGCGCCGTGACCGGCTGCACTGCGTGGGCACGCCGAATGGTTTGCGCTCCGGCTTCCGACAGGCCGAAGTACTTCACTTTCC
This sequence comes from Serratia sarumanii, assembly GCF_029962605.1. Taxonomy (NCBI): domain Bacteria; kingdom Pseudomonadati; phylum Pseudomonadota; class Gammaproteobacteria; order Enterobacterales; family Yersiniaceae; genus Serratia; species Serratia sarumanii. The sequence goes on from NZ_CP124750.1 coordinate 3,158,775, forward strand.
CTTCGCGAATCAGTTGCTGCACTGCCCCGGCCACCTCCTCGATAGGCACCTCGGGATCGACGCGATGTTGATACAGCAGATCGATGGCCTCTACCCGCAGGCGCTTCAGCGAACCGTCCACCGCCCGGCGAATATGCTCCGGACGGCTGTTCAACACCTGTTGCCCCGCCGGCTGCGACAGATCGAAACCAAACTTGGTGGCGATAACAACCCGATCGCGCACCGGCGCCAGCGCTTCGCCCAACAATTCCTCGTTCGTGAAAGGACCATAAATCTCGGCGGTATCGAAGAACGTCACGCCTTCGTCGACCGCGGCACGGATCAGCTCGATCGCCTGTCGTTTGTCGGTGGCCGGGCCATAGCCAAAACTCAGCCCCATGCAGCCCAACCCCAACGCCGAGACTTCCAGCCCTTCGCGCCCCAATTTGCGTGTTTGCATCTTCACTCTCCCGCTGATTGATACCGGCGCCGCCTGACGCGGCGCCGCTCCGGTGTGATGACTGTAAAACACGGTTGGCACCATGACTATGGGGCGAAATACGCTTGGGCTTATGAGCCAGGCTCATGAATCAAACGTCATCGTTGAGCGCTTGGCCGATCGCCTCCTCACACAGCAGGATGTTATGGTGATGACAAGCCAGCGGGATGACCCTCAGCCGCTCACAGACCGCGCCTAGCCCATTATCCGCCACCGCCAGCAGCGGCGCCGTGACCGCCTCCGGCAACTGCGGGTTCCTCTCCGTCGCCTTAAACAGCGTCACCTTGGTGGTCTGCAGCCTGCGGCTCAGCCGCCCTTCTGACAGCCGTCGCTCCGCCTGCCCTGCGGCCATGGCGCGTGTCGCCGCCTCGCCTTCGATGCCCAGCACCGGCAGCAGCTGATCCAAGGGCAACTCCGCCGTAGCCTGCCGGTAGAAGCTGTCCAGCAGATACAGTTGCACGTTACGGCAGCCACGCGCCTCCAGGCGGGCGGCAATCTCCAACGCGATAATGCCCCCCAGCGACCAACCGAGAATGCGCACCGGCCCGGCGCCTTGCAGCAGACCGGCGGCGATCATCTCGTTCAGATACCGTTCGGCCAGATCGCCGAGCGAGTCGATAGCGGGTTGATGGTAAAGGTTATGGTTATCGACGCCATAGCAGTTGAATCGCCCCTGCAGCGGCTGGGCGAAAGCGTGGAATGCCTCCGCCCCTACCAGCGCCGGATGGATCATCCATACGACGGGCGCGCCCTCTGCCCAGCGGTTAAGCGGCAAGACCAGGCGGCGTTCCTTGGCGGCCAACAGGTTTTTCAGCGTGCGACTTTGCAACAGCTGCACCACCGGCACCGGCGCGGCCATCAATTCGCCCATGCCGACACACAGGGAAATGGCCTTGATCGAGGTGCCGCCCAGCAGGAAGAAATCGTCCGTCATGCCGACCTGCCCGCACTGCAGCGCCGCCTGCCACAGCGCACACAGCTGCTGTTCCAGCTCGTTCGCGGGAGCGACATAAACCTGCGGTTCGCTCGCAGCAGGCGTAGGCAACGCCTTGCGATCCAGCTTGCCGCTGGAGTTGTGCGGCAACGCTTCCAGCCGCATCAGCGCCGCAGGCAGCATGTACAACGGCAATTGCCCGCTCATAAAGGCCAACAGCGCCGATTCATCCAGCGGCGCCTCGCTGACGTAATACAGCGCCAGGCGCTGCCGATGCGCCTCCGACAGCACGACGGCGCAACAGGATTTGATCGCGCCGAACGCCAGCGCACATTGCTCGACCTCGCCCAGTTCAACGCGGTAGCCGTTGATTTTCACCTGAAAATCCATACGGCCGAGGAACTCCAGGTTGCCGTCCGGCAAATAGCGGCCGGCGTCGCCGGTGCGATAAAGCCGCTCCCCCAGCTCCGGATGGTAGATGAATTTCTCTTCGGTCAGCGACGGATTGCGGTAATAGCCGCGCGCCACGCCGATCCCACCGATGTATTGCTCCCCCGGCAAGCAGGGCGGCAGCACGCGCAGGTGACGATCCAGCACGTAAAAACGCTGATGGGCCATCGCCTGACCGTAAGGCACGCTGGGCGCCAGGATCGGCGTCTCCGGGATGTCGTACAGGATCGACCAAATGGAGCTCTCGGTCGCGCCCCCGGCGCTGACGACTCGGCACCCCGGCCGCCATTGACGAATGCGCGCCGGCAGTTGGCGGGAGATCACCTCGCCCACCAGCACCACGTTGCGCAGTTGCGGCCACTGCGCCTGCGACGCGGCGGATTCCAACTGCTCTACCAACAGCGTCATCACCGAAGGCGCAGAGTTCCAGAAGGTCACGCCCTGAGTCATCAACAGCCGATGCCAGGCCTCAGGCTGATAGCGTTCGGTTTCGGACGGCATCACGATAGCGCCGCCCACCGACAGCAGGCCGAAAATATCGAACACCGAAATGTCGAAACTCAGCGCGCTGAGCGCCAACCCGCGATCGTCCGCGCCGAGTTCCAGCTGGCGCAAGGTATCGATGATGCTGTTCACCGCGCCGCGATGTTCTATCGCCACCCCTTTCGGCGCGCCGGTAGAGCCGGAGGTGAAAATCACATAGGCCAGCGCGGAAGGCGCCGGCAAGACAGGCTCTCCCAGCGCCGCCGGCGGTAACGCCGTGACGGCCCCCTGCGGATCGATGGTCAACAGCCTGGCCTCGCCGCTGGTCGCCCACTCCCGGCTGCTGAGGATAATTCGGGTCTGCGACTGCGCGACGATATCCAGGCGGCGGCGTTCCGGCCAGGCGCCGTCCAGCGGCAAATAAGCCTTGCCGGCCATCAGAATCGCCAGCACCGCAATGATTTGCGCCCGCCCTTTGTCCACCATCACCGCGATGGTATCGGCGCGCATGTCCGCGTGCTGACGCAGCTGCAGCGACAGCGTCAGCGCGCGCCGATACAGCTCACCGTAGCTCAGTTCGCCCCATTCATCGACGATCGCCAGCCGTTGCGGATGGCGCTCGGCCTGACGGATGAAATCATGATGGATGGCACGCTCAAAATCGTAGGCCGACGGACAGGATTGATGGAAGGCGCGTTGCCGCGCCATTTCACTCTCCGAGACCAGCGCCAACTGGCTGACGCGCTGCTCCCCGTGATTGACGATCTGCGTGAGGATGGTCAGATAATACTCGCCCAACAGCGCCAGCGTGGCCGGTGAGAACAATGCGGTGGCATAGTTGAAGATCGCCCTGCCGCCCTGCGGCGCCGGCTGTATGCTCAGCGTCAAATCGAATTTGGCCGCCTGGTAGTGCGCCAGCAGATCCTGTGGCGCCAGCCAGGCCGGCGCATCCCCCACTTCCTCCAGCGCGAACAGCGCCTGGAACAGCGGATGGCGCGACAGATCGCGCGGCACCTGCAGCAGCTCGATCAGCTGATCCAACGGCAAATTCTGATGCCGTTGCGCCTGCAGCACGCCGTCAAAGACCCGGTTTACATAGTCGTTCAGCGACGCCGCATCGTCGATCTGCGAACGCAGCGGCAGCGTGTTGACGAAGAACCCGATCGCCGAGCGGGTCTCCGCCACCGGCCGGTTGGCGACCGGCGTGCCGACCAGAATATCTTGCTGGCCGCTGAAGTAACCGAGCAGCAGGTTAAAGGCCGCGAGATACAGCGCAAACGGCGTGACGCCCTGGCGCCGGGCGAACTGCGTCGCCTGCATCGTCAGGGTCTCCGGCAGCGCGATGACGTGGTTGGCACCGCGATGATCGAAGCGGGCCGGCCGCACGAAATCGAGCGGCATTTCCAGCGCCTGCCATCCATCCAGCGCTTGCCGCCAATACGCCTTCGCCTCATCCGCCTGAGCGGATTCCAGCCAGCGCCGTTGCCAGACGGCATAGTCGCCATAGTGCAACGGCAACGCCGCCAGCCCGGCCTCTTGCCCTTGCCGCTGCGCCTGATACAGCACGTCCAGCTCCTGCAACAGCACCGGCTGCGACCAGCCGTCAAACGCCAGGTGATGCACCAGAATCAGGCTGTAAGTCACCCACCCGCCATCCGGCTGCGCCACCCGGTAAACGGCTGCCCTGATCGGCAATTCCGCCCCCAGCGCAAACGGCCGGTCGATATCCTGCCGTAGCCTGTCCGGCCAGTGCGCCGCCGCCAGCGTCACGCGCTCCAGCGAAAGCGTCAGTTCACAGGCGCGGGCGACGGCGCTTTGGGATGGCATCTGGACAATCAGGCTGTGCAAGACCTGATGCCGGGCGACCACCGCCTGCAAACTGCGCTCGTAAGCCGCCAGGCACACCTCGTCGCCGAGACGGAACAGCATTGGTACGTGGTAGAGATTGCCGCCGCCGTTCAAATTCTCGATAAACCACAGCTGCAGCTGTGAAGAAGAGAGCGGATACTCGCGCTGCCGCAGCGGCGGGATCGACACCGGCGCGGCGCCCTGCTCCTGTTGCGGCAACGCGCGGCACAGCGAGCGGATCGTCGGGAAGCGCCCCAGCTCGCTCAGCGTGACCTCGCGCGCCAGCCGCCGGCCGATCTGATAGCAGGCCTGGATAGCCAGAAGAGAGTTGCCCCCCAGCGAGAAGAAATTGTCCTCCACGCCGATATCCTGCCGCTGCAGCAGATCGCGCCACACCGCCAGACAAGCGTTCTCCCATTCGCTCTGCGCCGCGACAAACTCACGCGCCGCCCTTTCCGGCTGCGGCAACGCCTGTCGCGCTATCTTGCCGTTTTCGGTCAGCGGCAGCTGCGCCAACTGCATCAGCGCCTGCGGCACCATGTAAGGAGGCAGTTGGCGGCTCAAATGCTGAGCCAGCGCCTGAGGGGCGATCGCCTCATCGGCAACGTAATACGCGGCCAGGCAGGGCTGCGGTTGCGTGACGAGCACGCAGCAACAGGCGGTCACGCCCGGATAGGCGAGCGCGGCATGTTCTATCTCCCCCAGTTCGATGCGATAGCCGTTCAGTTTGATCTGCTGATCTAGGCGCCCCATAAACTCCACGTTGCCATCCTCCAGCCATCGGCCCGCATCGCCGGTGCGATACACCCGCTCCTGCAGCTCGTCATGCCAGAAGAAACTCTCGGCGGTGCGTTGCGGATCGCCGTAATACCCGCGCGCCAGGCCTTCCCCCGCCAGATAGATTTCGCCTCGGACACCCGGCGCGGCGGGCCGCCGCCCGGCATCCAGGATATAGCAACGCTGGTGCGGCAACGGTTTGCCGTAAGGAATGCTGACCGACCGAATTTTCTGACCGCGCGGCACTTCGTACAGCATGGTGAAGATCGCCACCTCCGTAGCGCCGCCGGCGCTGCAAAAACGGCCGTGCGGCGCCCAGGCCAGGCAGCGTTCCGGCAGCGAGGTGGCGATCCAGTCGCCCCCCACCATCACCGCCCGCAGCGCCGGTGCCGGCCCAGCCGTCAACCCCGCCCCGTTCACATAATCCAGCAACAGCTCCATCAGCGCCGGTGCGCTCAGCCATTGCGTCACCCGATGGGTCATCATCAGCTGATACCAGGCCTGCGGATTGGTCCGATCCCGCTCGGCTGGCATCACGACCGCGCCGCCGGCGCTCAACGGGCTGAAAATGTCGAAGATCGCCAGATCGAAGCTCAACGCGCTGAGGGCCAGGCTGCGATCCCGCTCGTTGAGGCCGAAATACCGCCGCACGCCTTCCAGCATATTCACCGCGCTGCGATGTTCGATCGCCACGCCTTTCGGGGTACCGGTCGATCCCGAGGTGAAAATGATATAGGCCAGGCTGTCGGGCCCGGCATCCAGCGCCGGCAGGCGCTGTTCCGGCAGCGGCAGCTGCGCCGCCAGCCCTGCGGCATTCAGTTCGATCAGATTGATCTCGGCGCAGGCCCAGGGCGCATCGCTGAGCAGCGTATTGATGCCGGCCTGCGCCATCACGTTCAGCCGCCGCTGCGGCGGCCATGCCGCCTCCATCGGCAAAAACGCCTTGCCGCACATCAGCGCCGCCAGCAGGGCTACCGGCTGCCGGCGCCCCTTGTCGGCGATGACGGCGATGGCGTCACCGGTCATCCGCCCTTGCACGCGCAGCTGAGTGGCAAGCGTCAGCGCCGCCGCGTGCAGCTCACCGTAAGTCATTTCGCCCTGCTCGTCGACAACCGCCACGGCCTGCGGATTGCGCCGCGCATGCTGCACGAAGTCCTGTTGCAGGCTGCGTTCAAACGCATAGCCGAAGGCGGGCGACGCCGGCAGCGCCTGGCTCTGCGGTTGCAGACGGATATTTTCCAGCGGCCAGTCGTCGTGGTGCGCCATCTGCTGCAACACGGCGAGATAGTAGCCGGCCAACCGATCCATCGACGCTTTGCTGAACAGCGCCGAAGCGAAGTTGAAGCGCGCGCGCATCTGCTCCCCCTGCGGCGTCAGCGTGAGCGTAAGATCAAACTTGGCGGTGCGTTCATAAGCGCTCAGATCGACCACCGACAGCCAGTCCGGGCGCGCCAGTGCGCCGCCTTCGTTCTCCAGCGCGAACATGACCTGGAACAGCGGATGGCGCGAAAAATCGCGCGGCAGCGCCAGGTCGTCCACCAGCGCTTCCAGCGACAGCGTCTGATGCTGCTGCGCCTGCAGCGTCGTGGCCGCGACCTGCCGCACAAACTCGACGACGCGATGGCGCGGGTCGATCTGCCGGCGCAAAGGCAGCGTATTGACGAAGAACCCGATCAGATTCTCCAGTTCAGGGCGGCTGCGGTTGGCCAACGGCGTGCCGACCATGACATCGTTCTGGCCGCTGTAGCGGGACAGCAGCAACATGAACCCCGCCAGCATCACCGCATGCAGCGTCACCCCCTCTCTGCGCGCCAGCGCATCCAGCGCCTTCACCAGCGCCGCCGGCAACGGCACTTCGCTGTTGTCTCCGCGCTCGTCGAAGACCGCCGGCCGCAAAAAGTCCAACGGCAGCGAGAGTTGCTGGCAGCCCGCCAGCGCTTGCCGCCAAAAGGCCAATTCTTCCGCCCGGCGCTGCACATTTTCCGGCGCTTGTTGCCAGCACGCATAGTCGAGGTATTGCAACGCAGGCTCTGTCGCCTCACGCCACGTTCCCCGATAGCGCGCGTCCAATTCCTGCAGCAGCACCTCAAGCGACCAGCCGTCAAAGACGATGTGATGGAACACCAACAGGCAAACGGTCGTTTCCCGCTCCGCCGCATCGCGGTAACGGTAGCGCGTGGCGCGCAGCGGCAGCTCGCTCGTCAAATCCATCGGCTGGCTGCAGGCTTGCGTCAGCGCGGCGTCAAATTCATCGGCGCTCAGCGTTAGCACAGGCACCGGCAACGCGGTGTCGCTGACCCACTGGCTGGCTTCGCCCCGATCATTCTGGCGAATCAGGCTGCGCAAGATCTGGTGGCGCTCGACGATCGCCTGCAGGCACTCCGCAAAACGTTCGTCATCGATATCCGGCGACAGCTGTAGCAGCACCGGCGACAGATAATGCGTGGCGTTCACCGACAGTTGCTGAACAAACCACAGCCGCGACTGCTGAAGCGACAGCGGCGCCTCCCGCAGCCCGCCGGAGAGGATCGGCAGCTCGTCCGGCGGCGCCTGACGCTGGGCAGCGATGTGCTCGCTCAGCGCGGCCACCGTCGGGTGCTGATTCAACGTTAGCACCGAGATCTTCGCCCCCGGCAGTTTATTCACTTCGTGGCACAGCCGGATCGCCATCATGGAGTTGCCGCCGAGGCGGAAGAAGTTGTCATCCACGCCGACATCGCCCCCCAGCAGCCGATTGAACAGTGCCGACAGGCGAATCTCCAGCGGCGAACACGGCCGGCGAAACGCCGTTTGCGGCTCGATCGGCAAAGGTTCCGGCAATGCCCGGTAATCGACCTTGCGGCTCACCGTCAGCGGCAGCGCCGCCAGCGCCCGCATCGCCGAGGGCAACATGTAGTGCGGCAGCTGCGCCGCCAGCCGTTGCAAGATGTCGCCGGCCTCCGGCTCCGCGCCAGGTTGCGGCACATACCAGGCCGCCAGCTGATCCGCCGTGCCGGGACGCAGGCTCACCACCGCCTCGGCCACCTCAGGCAGCGCGCGCAGCTGCATTTCTATCTCGCCCAATTCGATGCGATAGCCGTTGATCTTGATTTGCTGATCGTGCCGTCCGAGGTACTCCAGACTGCCGTCGGCCAAGCGCCGCACTCTGTCGCCGGTGCGGTACAGGCGCCGGTACGGCTCACGCAGTTCAAAAGGATTGGCGGTGAACGCGGCCTCCGTCAACGTCGGCAGGTTCAGGTATCCGCGCGCCAGACCGACGCCGGCCAGGCACAGTTCGCCTTCCGCCCCCAGCGGCAGCAAGTTATCGTGCTCGTCAACCACATAGCAACGCATGTTGGCGATGGCGTGGCCGATATTGCGCGCGCCGTTGCGGCGATAAATATTCAGGCTGGCGCTGACCGAAGCTTCGGTCGGGCCATACATGTTGGCGACCTGCATGCCGCGGGCCAGGTAATGGTCGAGCGCTTCCTGCGCGCTCGCCTCGCCGCCGGTCGCGAGATAGCGCACCGAAGCCGGCAATTCAGGGAAGATGCCAAGCAGCGCCGGCGGCAGGAAGCAGGCCTCGATGCACCAGGCCGCCATCTGTTCGCACAACAACGCCGGATCTCGTCGCTGCGCTTCGCTCGCGATGAACAGCCGGTGGCCGTTGCCCAGGGCCATGAACACCTCAAAGACGTGCGCGTCAAACGCCAGCGAGGCGAACTGCAGGCAGTTGAGCGCATCCGGCTCATTGCGCAACAAACGCTGCGTATGGCCAAGCACCATGTTGGCCGCGCCCCGGTGTTCGCACAGCGTGCCCTTCGGCCGCCCGCTGGTGCCGGAGGTGTAAATCACGTAGGCCAACTGCCGGGCGTCCACACGCGGCAAGCTCGCGGCGTCCGCGTCGGCGAGCGGTTCATCCGCCGACAGGCAAAGATCGCCCGGCGCCAATCGCTGCGCCGCGGCCTGCAACGCGCTTTCGGTCAGGACGATCGGGCTGTTCACCTCTTGCAGGATATAATCCAGCCGCTGCGCCGGCGCGGCGGGATCCAGCGGCACATAGGCGCCGCCCGCCTTCATGATGGCCAGCATCGCCACCACCGCCTCCGCGCTGCGCTGCAGATACAGAGGGATCAGCGTCTCCGGCGGCATGGCCACGCCGCGCAGCCGTTGATACTCCGCCCGCAGCCGCAGCGCCAGACGATCGCTGCGCTGCGCCAGCTGGCGGTAGCTGAGCGATCCTTTGGCGTCGGTCACGGCGATGCGTTCCGGGTGACGGCGCGCCTGGCGGGCCAGGCCGTCGAGCAGCGTCGCTTCCGCGTCGGCCGTTGCAGGCCCGCTCTCCCAGGCGTCGCGGCAGCGCAAAACCTGTTGCGCCGTCAGCTGCGGCCAAGCGGCAATCGGCGCATCCGGTTCGGTTAACGCGCGCTGCAATAGCCAAAGATACTGCTCCGCCATCTCCGCCATCTGGGTCGCGTCGAACAGATCGGGGCGGTAGCGCAGGCGAAACTCAAAGGCCTGCTCGGTGGGCTGATACTCCAGCAGCAGTTCCGAACCGGCCAGATCGACATTGAACCGGTGATTGACGCCAATGCGACACCCCTCGAGCGCCAGCGGCGCATCTTTCAGGTAAGCCTGGGTAAAGTTGACGTTCAGCTGACGCACCGGACTGAGGCTCAGCATGTCATAAACCGGTAATTGGCTGTGCCGCAGCTTGCCAGCCACCTTGAGCGCTTTGCTGTAGGCCAGCGTCGCTCGGTACAGCTGATTGAACGTGGCTCCCGGGGCGAGGGTCAAGGGAAACACCGCAGTGTTGACCTGTGCGCCGAAGAACAGCGCCTCGCCGCCCTCCGGCGCGATGGGATAACCGATATGCACCGTTTCCTGCGCAGATTGTCGGGCGATCAGCAGCGCCCACAGCGTTTTGAAGATCAGGAAAGGATTGGCATACCTGACGCCGGATTTCAGCGCTTGCCACTCAGCGAACGGCAACGCAAAGCGCACTTCGCCGGCGCCGGGCGCTTCGGCCGCTGCGCCGGGGAGATAAGGCAACGCCACGCGCGGGGCGCATTCGGCCAGCATGTCGCCCCAGAATGACGCGGAACCGAACTCGTGTTTCAACGCCGCGATATCCGCCTCATAGCGCCGGTACAATGTGCTGATGTCCGTTTCATCCGCCTGCGGCGGCGTCACCGCCGTGCCGCGATTGTAATAGGCGGAAACGGCGCTGTAGAACTCCTGTCCGGACAGGCCGTCGATCAGGATGTGATGAACGACAATGATCAGGTTATAGCGCTGCGGAGCCAGCTCAATCAGGTAGAAGCGGCACAGCGGCCCTTCCCGGAGATCGAACGGCGTGTTGATTAACTTACCGACATCGCAATCGGCATCGAGCGTTTCCAGCGCAATTTTTTTCGCCGACCTTACCCAGCGTAATTGCGAGGCGCTGTCATCCAGAACGTGGTGAAACAGAATATAGTCACGGCAAACCCCGTCGATCGCCGCGCGCAGTCGGCCGACGTCCAATTCTCCCTCAATCGTCTGATCCAGCACCAGGTTGTACTCGCAGGAGTGTGGATTGAGCATGTACTCATTCCAAAATGTGTGGGTATAGGGTGAAGCGATGAGCGCGTCCATAAATCAATTCCCTTTTAATATATTCCGTAAATATATAAATAGATATTTATGCATGACATAAATACCGTAAGCGTTATACGATTGAGCTGTTAACTGAAAACCTAAAAAACATAAGAGGGAATATTATTTTATTTTTATAAAAAATAAAGCCACAAAAATACAAATAAATAAATATGATAAAAATCAATCAGATAAAATAGATTTTTATTTTCCACTAATGAATTAACCACATTGCATTCATTAATAAAATAAATGAGATAAACAAATTAAAAAAACGAATAGGATTATGTTTAAGATAAGCCAGGGTGATTTAAAAACGCCCAGCACATCGCTATTGAATAGAGAATTTTATTAATTGAAAACACGCCTCTTTCGGCTGCGCTATTCCAAAGCATACGATATCGGAATATCCTATACTCTTTGCAGGATGCAGTTTCCTTCCCCTTGAATGCCGGTACAGGGAGTCAAAAATGGCTATTTTCGCCCCCTTGCGGGCAACTCTTTCAGCATTATTGGCAGAATTATCTGATGAATAAAAAACGTCCCGCCTTGACCCCGGCAACCCTGTTATTGCTACAGCCGATCTATATCGGCTCGGCCCTGGCGGCGGAGCAAAAAGACAGCGACACCCTGGTGGTGATGGCGCAACCCACCGGATTGACGGAGCTGGGGTCGCCGGTCTCCGTCAGCGTGATCGACGGCGAAGACCTGCGCAACGCCGCGCCGCAGATTAACCTGTCGGAAAACCTCGGCAGCGTGCCGGGCCTGCAGATCCAAAACCGGCAAAATTATGCGCAGGATCTGCAGCTGTCGATACGCGGGTTCGGTAGCCGCTCGATGTTCGGCGTGCGCGGGGTGCGCATGTACGTCGACGGCATTCCCGCCACCATGCCCGACGGCCAAGGGCAAACCTCCAATATCGACATCAATTCCGTCGAACGCATCGAGGTGCTGCGCGGCCCCTATTCCGCGCTGTACGGCAACGCCTCGGGCGGGGTCATCAATGTTGACACCATTACCGGCACCCAGCCGCCGACGCTGGAGGCCGGCGGCTATTTCGGCAGTGACAACACCTGGCGCTACGGGGTGAAAGCGACCGGCGCCACCGGCGACGGCACCCAGGCCGGCGACGTCAACTACGCCATCTCCGGCACCCGCTTTACTACCCAGGGCTACCGCGATCACAGCGCCGCGCGGAAAAACCTCGGCAACGGCAAGCTCGGCGTGCGGCTGGACGACGTCAGCACCCTGACGCTGATGTTCAACAGCGTCTCAATCGATGCCGGCGATCCGGGCGGCCTGACCGAGGCGGAATGGAAGGAAAACCCGCGCCAGGCGCCGCGCGCGGATCAATACAACACCCGCAAATCGCTCGACCAGACCCAGGCCGGCTTGCGCTATCAGCGCCAGATGAGTGAACGCGACGAACTGACCCTGACCGCCTACCACGGCGAGCGCCACACCACGCAGTACCAATCGATCCCGATGGGGCCGCAGCTCAACCCCACCCACGCCGGCGGGGTGATCGTGCTGGAAAGAAAATATCAGGGCATTGACACTCGCTGGAAGCATGAGGATACTCTCGCATCGTTACCGGTAACACTGATCGGCGGTCTGGATTATGAAACCATGACCGAACGCCGGCAGGGGTTCGAAAACTTTATTCTGCGAGACGGCACAGTGGACTACGGCGAGAAAGGCGACCAGCGGCGCAACGAGAAGAACCGCATCTGGAACCTGGATCCTTACCTGCAAACCTCCTGGCAACTGACGCCGCACTGGACGCTGGATGCCGGCCTGCGCTACAGCACGGTCAGCTTCGACTCGACCGACTATTACATCACGCCGCGCAACGGCGACGACAGCGGCAGCAAGCGTTACCACCAGTGGCTGCCGATGGGCTCGCTCAACTACAAGATCAATCCGGCGTGGAACCTTTATCTCTCCGCCGGCCGCGGCTTTGAAACCCCCACCATCAACGAGCTCTCATACCGCCCCGACGGCCAGGCGGGCCTCAACATCGGCCTGCAGCCGTCTACCAGCGACACCGTCGAGCTGGGCAGCAAGCTGCGCCTCGGCAACGGCCTGGTGAGCGCCGCCCTGTTCCAGACCGAGACCGACAACGAACTGGTGGTGGCGGAAAGCAGCGGCGGGCGCACCAGCTATGCCAACGCCGGCAAAACCCGGCGGCGTGGCCTCGAACTGGCGCTGGATCAGGAGTTTGCGCTGGACTGGCGCCTGAATATGGCCTGGACGCTGCTGGACGCCACCTACCGCAGCGATATGTGCGGTAAATCCGGCTGTACTCCCGCCGGCAATCGCCTGCCGGGCATCGCACGCAATATGGGCTACGCCTCGCTGGCCTGGGCGCCGCCGGAAGGCTGGCACGCCGGCGCGGAGCTGCGCTACATGAGCGACATTCAGGCTAACGACGCCAACAGCGCGCAGGCGCCCTCTTACACCGTGGCCGGCGTAAACGCCGGTTATCGCTTTACCTGGAACCGCTGGGCGCTGGACGTCTTCAGCCGGGTAGACAATGTGTTCGATCGCCGTTACGTCGGTTCGGTGATCGTCAACGAAGGCAACGGCCGCTATTTCGAGCCGGCGCCGGGTCGCAACTGGGGTGGCGGCGCCACCTTGTCTTACCGCTTTGAATAAGGCAAAGCACCTTAAGGTTAAAAAACGGGATGGGTTTTACGTCACCCTAGCGGCTTCCCGCTGAAATATTAGGGATAAACCGCGTGTTTTTTCCGATTTGGCTTAATCTCTAAATCGGGGACTTTCATTTTTGGTAAGGGTATTGCTATGCAAAATAAAGCGTCACTATCGCCGCTTATCGTCATAACGGCGCTATTTGCCGCGCTGAGCGGGCTTTATCTGCTCGGCGGCGGCATTTGGCTGGCCAAGTTGGGCGGTTCGCTGTATTACATCATCGCCGGGCTGGTGCTGCTGGCGACCTCCTGGCTGCTGTTCCGCCGCCGCGCCACCGCGCTGCTGCTGTACGCGGTATTCCTGCTGGGCACCACTATTTGGGCCCTGTGGGAAGTCGGCCCGGACTTCTGGGCGCTGACGCCGCGCCTGGACGTCACCTTCTTCTTCGGCCTGTGGCTGGTGCTGCCGTTTATCTACCGTAAGCTGGTCGCCAACGGCAAGTTCGCCTACGGTGCGCTGAGCGCGGCGCTGGCAATCACCGTCATCGCGCTGGCCTATGCCGTATTCAACGATCCGCAAGAGATCAACGGCACTCTCGACGCCGCGCAGGTGCAGCCGAAAGACGCCAACGGCGCCGACTGGCCGGCCTATGGCCGCACCCAGGAAGGCACCCGTTACTCGCCGCTGAGCCAGATCAACGACAAAAACGTTGGCCAGCTGCAAGAGGTTTGGCGTTTCCAGACCGGCGATCTTAAGACCGCCAACGATCCGGGTGAGATCACCAACGAAGTCACGCCGATCAAGATCCGCGATACCCTTTACATGTGTACGCCGCACCAGAAGCTGTTCGCGCTGGATGCCGCCACCGGTAAAGAAAAGTGGAAATTTGATCCGCAGCTGAAGTACAACCCGACCTTCCAGCACATCACCTGCCGCGGCGTGTCTTACCACGAAACCGCTGCAGCCGCGGGCGCCGCCGGCGATGCCGCACCGGCGATGTGCGCGCGCCGCATCATTCTGCCGGTCAACGACGGTCGCCTGTTCGCGCTGGACGCCGACACCGGCAAACCGTGCCCGGACTTCGCCAACAACGGCGAGTTGAACCTGCAGAGCAACATGCCGTATGCGACGCCGGGCCACTACGAGCCGACTTCGCCGCCGGTGATCACCGATAAAGTGATCGTCATCGCCGGCGCCGTGACCGACAACTACTCCAACCGCGAGCCTTCCGGCGTCATTCGCGGCTTCGACGTCAACAGCGGCAAGCTGCTGTGGGCCTTCGATCCGGGCGCGAAAGATCCGAACGCCATCCCGGCGGACGAGCATCACTTCGTGCCGAACTCGCCGAACTCCTGGGCGCCGGCCGCCTATGACGCCAAGCTGGATATCGTCTATCTGCCGATGGGCGTTTCCACGCCGGACATCTGGGGCGGCGATCGCACCCCGGAAATGGAGCGCTACGCCAGCGGCCTGCTGGCGCTGAACGCCTCCACCGGCAAGCTGGCCTGGTTCTATCAGACGGTACACCACGACCTGTGGGATATGGACGTGCCGGCGCAGCCGACCCTGGCGGACATTACCGACAAGAGCGGTAAAAAAGTGCCGGTCATCTACGTGCCGACCAAAACCGGCAACATCTTCGTGCTGAACCGCACCAACGGCGAGCTGGTGGTGCCGGCCCCGGAGAAACCGGTACCGCAGGGCCCGGCCAAAGGCGACCGCCTGTCGCCGACCCAGCCGTTCTCCGAGCTGACCTTCCGTCCTGAGAAGAAACTGACCGGTGCGGACATGTGGGGCGCGACCATCTATGACCAGCTGGTCTGCCGCGTGATGTTCCACAGCCTGCGTTACGAAGGCACCTTCACCCCGCCGTCCGAGCAGGGCACGCTGGTGTTCCCGGGTAACCTCGGCATGTTCGAGTGGGGCGGCCTGGCCGTCGATACCGATCGCGAAATCGCCATCGCCAACCCGATCGCGCTGCCGTTCGTGTCCAAGCTGATCCCACGCGGCCCAGGCAACCCGATTGAGCCGCCGGAAGGCGACAAGGGCGGCAGCGGCACCGAGTCCGGCGTACAGCCGCAGTATGGCGTGCCGTTCGGCGTGACCCTGAACCCGTTCCTGTCACCGTTCGGTCTGCCGTGCAAACAGCCGGCCTGGGGTTACATTTCCGCCGTGGATCTGAAAACCAACGACATCGTGTGGAAAAAACGCATCGGCACCGTGCGCGACAGCTCCCCGCTGCCGCTGCCGTTCAAAATGGGCATGCCGATGCTGGGCGGCCCGGTGACCACCGCCGGTAACGTGTTCTTCATCGGCGCCACCGCAGACAACTACCTGCGCGCCTTCAGCGTGACCAACGGTGAAAAACTGTGGGAAGCACGCTTGCCGGCCGGCGGCCAGGCGACGCCGATGACCTATGAGGTCAACGGCAAGCAGTACGTGCTGATCTTCGCCGGCGGCCACGGTTCCTTCGGCACCAAGCTGGGTGACTATCTGGTCGCTTACGCCCTGCCCGACCAGAAGTAACCGCTGCAGTTAATACCGCGCAAAGCACGCCGCAAGGCGTGCTTTTTCTTTTCCCGCCCCGCCGACTGCCCCTCGTAATACCCTTAATTTTTTCACTCTCATTATTGATAATGGTTATCATTCGCAATATTATGAGTACGTGGCCCCGGCAGCGGCCCGAAATCCTTCTCCAGCTTAATGGGCAATACAACGATCGGCCGCCTGCGGGCGGCTTTATTCGGAGGCGCATGGTCGACCATACTCGGAAGCATCGAAAGAAAATTCTACAAGCGGCGGTGAAGACGCGGCGCGCCGCTCTGCCGCTCGCGGCGAACTCCCCCGCCACTGCGCATTTTATTGGTTTGCCCCATCAGACGGAGGCCGTGCTGGTGCACCTGGTCGGCGATGATGACGCACAAGAGGAGCATGAATGAACCTGCAGCCCTTTACCGCCATGCTGATGTTCGCCTACGTGCTGTTGATGGTGCCGCTGCTCTACATCATCGACAGCCGGCTGAGCGCCAGCAAACTGGTGCGCAAAGCCACACAAAACTTCATCATCATCGTGTTGACGCTACTGTTCTTCAGCGCGATGACGCTGCTGTATTGACGCCGCAGCGGTTCCGGCGCCAAGCCGCGCACCTGAACCGCACCCCTCTCCTCGCGCCCGCTCTACGGTTTTCAGGCCCCCTTGCCGCAGCCAGTGGTATAAATCGACGTTGCGCTTGAACCCCAGTTTTCTCATCGCTGCCTGTTTGTGGTTACTGACGGTCTTCACGCTCAACGCCAAATAACGCGCTATCGCCGTCGGCGGCATTTCCCAGGCCAGATAGCGCATCACATCCTGTTCGCGGCGGGTAATGCGCTGCCGCTCGCACCAATAACAGCGGCGCGCTTCGCTATCAGACGTCTGCAACGCCAGCGCCTGTTCCACCCGGCTCAGTACGAGGCCGATCGTATCGTTGCGAAAGATCACACCCGATTCGCTGATGCAGCGCGGCTTGTCGCGCCAACGGGTGTCATCCGGCGCACGCAGAGAAAAATTAATCTGTTTACCGCCCTCCGCGGCACGCAGGCAGAATCGCGCCTGCCAATCCCTTTCCACGGACTGGAACACCATATCCGCCTGCGCCGCCGCGGCGGGATCCAGCAATCGAACCGGAATCGCCCTGCGGGCAAAATAAGACAGTAGCACCCGCTGCAGCCCTTCAATAAAAAAGCGGTCGTTATCGATGAACGCCAGGGACAGACTATTTCCCATCGGTACCTTCTCCATGAAATCTCCCTTTTCGCGCCCAGATGCACGTCATCCTTTCCGCTTATCAGCGCTAACAAGACCGATGACGGCCTTGCGGTGATACGCGGCCTTAAGCGCGACCAAGCGGCTACGGCAGCGCCAGAATGGCGACCGACTGCCCAGAGTAATCACCAGCTTTGACCGTTCCGGTCACGCCGAGCGTTGAAGTGACCGGCAACGTGATGCCGCTCGTGTCGGCAGTGAACGGATACCCCTGATTGCCCAACACGCCATTGATGCGCAGCGTGCTGTAGACGCCCGAGTTGTTGCCCAGATCCAAACGGCCGCTGCTGCCGGTGCGGATATACATGACGATATTCATCTTCTGCGAACACACCACCCGCAGACTGCCGCGCGCGGTATTACCCGCCAGTTCAGTGTCCTGCAGCACGCCATGGTTCAAATCGAGCTGCTGCTCATCAATGCCGCACACCCCGACCGGCGGCGGCGCGATGCCGCAGACGCTGCTGGGCATCAGGCGCGCATTGCTCCCCGTTACCGCGGAACCGGAGCGCGTGTTGTAAAACAACCCGACGCACTCCTGAGTGATCGACTCCCCCACGTGCGAAGTGCTCCCCTGTATCGGCAACGGATAGATGCTTTGATAAAAACGGCTGAGTTCGCCCATCGTCGCCAATTGAGTAATTTGCGGATAACGCGTCGAGCCGACAACGTAGGCAGACGGTGACACCGAAGATGTGCCCCCGGTGTTGGTGCTGGTATGCCGGTGGTTAATGCCGATAGCGCAATTTGCCTGCTGATAGCAGGGATTGGGCGACAGGTCGTCCATATCCCAGCTTTCAAGCACGAACTTATAGCTAGCGTTGGAGGGAGAGCCGGTGCTTTGGGTGACGTACGAATAGATTTGTGCCGAGCACAGCCCCGGCGCCAGGCCAAGCAGTAGAGACATCCATCTGAAGTGAGCACGCTGCATCGCGTCAGGTCCTTATTCTGTTTTACCGAATACCGGGCCGGCCCGGCGTTTATTGATAGTCCAGGTTGAAAGTCGCAATGGCGTTGAACGCGCCGCGACCGATGGTCTTCTTCGCCAGCGCCTCCGGTTCGCCCCGCACATAAGCCTGCACGGCGATCACCGTACTGCCGTTCTGCAACGGGTATTTGCCGCCGGCGCTGTTGAGCGGCAATGGCCGCCCTTGCGCGGTTTCCATGCCGATGGCGATCCCGCTGGCCTCGCTGCTCGCCGCCAGCGCCAACAACCCCGGCAACTGCGGGTTTTCCTCGCCCTTGAAGGTGATCGACACCGTTTTTCCCAGACTCAGATCGCATTCGGACAGCCGCAGCTCGAACGGTTGGCTCAACGTGCGCTGATTCAGGTACAGGTATTTGTCGACCACAGTGCCGAAATCCAGTTGGATATCTTCGTCGCCCGGCTGAATGACACAGGGCTCCGCCACCAGCGCGCCGTGCATATACAGATTGTCCGCCGCTCGCACCATGCCGCTCACGCCCAGTGAAAACAGCAACAGCCCCGCCGTCGCCCAGCGGCGTCTTGGCGTCATTTTCATACGTGTTCCCTCCTTCACTGGTAGTCAGCCTGCAGGGTCGCCGTGGCGTCGAACGCCCCTTCCGTCAAGGTTTCCCCCGCCTTGCCGACCGGCACCGCTTCCAGCACCGGCGGCTTGAGCGGATCGATGGGCAGCGAACTGCCCACTTTGAATGGCGCGGCATTTTGGTAAATGCGAATGCCCAGATAACGGTGGTTGGTTTGCACCGCCGCCTCATCGAAAGAGGTCGCCGTGCCGTTCAGGCGCAACATCATGTCCCACTTGCCGATCCCCGGCTCGCAGGTAATGCGATAGCCGATGGTTTGCCGGTAATTCACGCCGTCGACCTTATTGATACCGACGCGATCGCCGAAATCCACATCGATCACGCCATCATCGTTGATGGTGCAGGGCGGCGGCTCGATCAGCGTGCCGCGGAACTGCATATCGACCGTTTTTTCCGCCCAGGCGAAGTGGCACACCACGCCGGCGCACAGCAGCACGCTCGCCGTTAAACGCTGTTTCATGCTCTAGCTCCTGCGTTACTGATAGTCCACTTTCATCGTCGCGCCGGCGGTGAATTCGCCCGCCGTCAGTTTGGCAGTGGCCGATTTCACCGGCACCGCCTCAAGCGTCGGCGTGACGGGATAGGTAAAACTCAACCACTGATTGATCGGCCAGCGGCTGCCCCCGTGAAGCAGCGCGATGCCCAGTCCGTCCTGGCTGGTGCGCAACAATTGACCGTCGAAACCGGCCGCCGCCCCCTGAACCTGCAGTTTGAGAGCGTTGCTGCTCTGCCCGTTGCACGTCAGCGTATAGTTCACCGGCCGCCGATAGTTGCTGCCGTCGATCCGGGTGGTCATCACTTCATCGCCGAAATTCACCTCGATAGGCTGCCCACCGTTGATAACGCAGGGAGGGGAAAGCACGGTGACCCGCACGTTCACCAGGGTGTTCGCCTCAGCCGACAGTTGAACCAGCGCCAACAGCCCCGCCAGCCAGAGCGCCGTTCGGCTTCGTTTCATCATCTGCGCCATCTCACCGCCTCAGTCATAACTCAGCCTAAAATCCACCGCCGCCCGATAAGCGCCGGCCATCAACGGCGCCGCGGTTCGCTCCGGCGCGACGGTGTAGCTCAAGGTATTCTGCCCCGGCGTCAGCATCAGCGGCTCACCGCGGCTGCCCAGGCGAACGTCGCGGCCGCG
Organism: Serratia sarumanii; assembly: GCF_029962605.1. Lineage (NCBI taxonomy): Bacteria > Pseudomonadati > Pseudomonadota > Gammaproteobacteria > Enterobacterales > Yersiniaceae > Serratia > Serratia sarumanii. The sequence goes on from NZ_CP124750.1 coordinate 3,178,525, forward strand.
GCCGTCCAGCAGGCGCAGCCCCAGACCAGACACGCCCTGCGCTTTCACCAACTGTGGGTTGTCCATATCCGTCGGCGCGCCGAAGCTGACCGTCACCGCCGGTTGGTTCGGCGCCCAGGTCAGTGCGCCGGTGCGCGCATCGCGCTGGCTGGTCGAGGCGCGCAGACAATCTTGCAGACGCAGCTCGAACGCCACCGGCAGCCCGCGATCGCCGGCCTGCCGCAAGCGTGCGGTGCCGGTTTCCCCCAGCCAAATATCCTGCCGCGCGCTGGTCATCTCCAACCGACAGGCACTCTCCGTCAGCGCGCCGCGCACCTGCAACACGCCGTTGGCGCCTTCCACCTGCCAGTTGTCGGCCGCGACGGCTTTCGGCAATAGCAGCGGCAACATCAGCGCCAGGCCGCCCATCGCGGCGTAATAGCGCCATTCGCAGCGCTGCGGCAGGCTGTCCTTTTTCAGTTTTCGTTTCATCCTTTGCACCTGAGTCACTCTCCCGTCGATAACGGCCTGAACAGAGGGTTATGAAGCCGGTTTCTTTTCCGGCACCACTTTGCAACTGCCGCCGCTGCAGCTGAAACTGAGCTGCGGCCGGCCGCCGTAGTCGTTGATATAGGTCAGCACCGGGCTGCCGCCCAGGGCCGCCGCGCTCACGGTCAGCCGCGCATTGCTCTTGGGCGCGATCATGAAGGGCTCGAAACCCTGCGCGCCTTCGCCGTGCTTTTTGCTCCCGGCATCGACAATGGTGATGTAATAAGGGGTCGGGTTATTGACCTGATAGCCGTCTCCCTGCCGCGTCAGTGTCAGTTGCTCTTGCCACGGCGTCGCCATGTCGGCGCGGCTCGGCACGATCGCCGTCGGCCGGTAAAACAGCTTGATGCGCGTTTGCAGCGCGATCTGCAGCGTGTTCGGTTTGTCGCTCTTCGGCGGGATCTCGCGCAAATTGAAGTAGTACAGGCTCTCGCGATCCTGCGGCAGCTGTTTGGCCGCCGGCAGCGCCTGAATCTTTATCTGGCTCGGTTTGCCCGGCTCGATGCGCTGCACCGGCGGCAGCACCACCAGCGGGCTCTGAATCTTGTTGCCCTGCTCGTCCTCCAGCCAACCCTGCGCCAGATACGGCAGCTGTTTGTTCTGGTTGCTGAGGTTCAGGCTGACCGAGCTCTGGCCGCCGTCAAAGATCACCCGGGTGCGATCGAGCGCGATCGCCGCCGATGCCTGCTGCGACATCGCTGTGCTCAACAGGGCGATCGCCGCCGCGGTCTTCAGGGAAATGTTCTGCATGTTGTCGATTACTCCAGATTCAGAATGATGAATTTATTCAGCCGGGGCGAGCGGCCGGCAAGGCAGCAACAATGTGCGCATCAGCATGTCGGCCGGCAGCGAAGACGGCAGCTGTATTTGGCACTGTGCGGCACCATTCCAGTGGACCGTCATGGTTTCACCGGCGTTGATGCCGCTCAGGTAGACGCTGCCGCCGTCGTTGACGATGCCGGTTTCCTGTTTGCGGGCGTTCAACACCGTAGCGCCGAACGGCGGCGTACTGCCGTCCGCCAGTTTGACGATCGCCATTGCCTTCTCACCGGCGATCACATCGAACTTGCGGTAGCCAATCGCCCCTTCCGTCAGGGTGGCCTGCACCACCGATCGGGTGGCCTCGGCGTTGTCTCCCAGCTTGTTCAGATCGATGCTGGCCTTGTTGCGGTAATAGCTGTTGACGTCCGCCACCACCGCCTTGCCGAAGCGGTTGGTGCTCACGGTGCTGCCGTAGCCGCGCACCGGTACCCCGGCTACGCCGTTGGTGTCCAGCAACAGGCGCGTACCGCCCATAACGGTAGAGCGATGCAGCGCGCCGCCTTCCTGCGTGACGGTCATCCCTCCCTGCGCGGACAGGCCAACGGCGCTGTAGCGCCCGGCCTGATAGCTGGCGTTGGCGCTCAGACGCGCCACGTCGCCCTCGTGGTTGTAGTAGCCGTTCAAATTGGCGCCGCTACGCGCGCTGCCGGCGCTCACCTGATAGTTGTTGTGTTCGTCGACGCGGTTGTAGTACCCCACGCGATGAGTGTTGTCGTTGCGATTCACCGTGGTGTTGTAGCTGAGAGTGGCACCATTGCCCCACGGCATTGACAGCGACAGATACATGCCGTCGTCGTTGGTCTCGTTGTAACGGTTGCGATAAGCCGACAACGACAGGCTCAGGTTTTTGAAGTCGCCGATGTCGAAATAGCGCGACGCCGTCAGGCTGTAACGGTCATTGGCCGGGCGATCCCAATAAGTCTGATGGTTGTAGTTGAGGTAGGTGCTCAACCCCCAGTCGCGGAACTGCTTGTTAAAGGTGATGGTGTACATCTCCTTGTTGTTGCCGACCCGATTACCGTAATAACGCGCGTCGAGGTATTCGCTCATGCTCATGTAGTCTTCTTGCGAGAAACGGTAGCCGGCGAAGGTGACCTGGCTGTCCAACTCATCGAAGGTTTTCGAATAGCTCACCCGGTAAGAACCGCCGCTCAGCGTTTTTTCCTGCTGCGGCAGGCGCGCCCGCGATTGGGTGGCGTCGAACGACAGCGCGCCGAACATCATCAGATCGCGCCCCACGCCCAGCGAAAGGGCGTTATAATCGCCGCCCGCCAACGCGCCGCCATACAACGACCAGCCGTTGCTGATGCCCCATGAGAATTCGCCGGTGCCAAACAGCGGCCCGCGAGCGTGGTGTTGCCAGTCGGACGGCTTGCCCGCCGCCAGTTTGAAACGCCACGAGCCCGGGCGGGTCAGATACGGAATGCTGGCGGTGTTCATCTTGAACGCCTGTACGCTGCCGTCCTGTTCTTCCACCCGCACATCCAACTCGCCGGAGATGGCGTCATTGATGTCCTGAATACGGAACGGCCCCGCCGCCACCTGGGTTTCATAAATGACCCGCCCCTGCTGACTGATGGTCACCTTGGCGTTGGTTTTGGCCACGCCGACCACCTCTGGCGCATAGCCGCGCAGGTTGGGCGGCAGCATATTGTCGTCGGAGACCAGACTCGCGCCTGAAAAACGGAAGCTCTCGAAAATGCCCGAATCCAAATAGTCTTCACCCAGCGTCAGGCGCGAACGCAGCGCGGGGATGGCGCGGTAGGCGTAATAGCGGCTCCACTCCAACTTCTTATCGGTAGGCTGCCCGACACCGGTTTGATGGTTAAGCTGCCCCTGCCAGTCGGCGCGCAGACGCCAGGCGCCGAGATTGGCGCCGGCGGTACCGTTGCCGCTGACGCTATACTCGCGAGTGCCCTCCTTTTGCTGATGCCGGCTTTGAGCATTGAGGTTATAGTCGAACAACAACCCCGGAATGCCCTCATCCCAGCGCGACGGCGGATCCCAGTCTTCCGAGCTGTACTCCATATAAGCCTGCGGCACGCTCAGATAGAGCGCAGCCGTCGCAAGATCGCCGCGCGACGCCATGCCCTTCAGGCTGGATTCGTCCAGACACTCACCCTGATGCCACCAGCTGAGCGATCGCACCATCTCTTGCTTCAGCCCCAATTGTTCGACCAACGCTTTGGTGATGCAGGCCCGGCTGCCGTCCGGATCGCTGTCCGGCGGATAAAACGATATTTTTTGCTCCGGCAGTTCGTTTTTATTGATATGAACCACCATGCTGTAACTCCCCGGCATAATGTAGCCGCTGCGGGAAAATTGGCTTAGGTCGATATTTTTCCGATCGTTAACATCCAGAATGTCGGTATTAAATTGAATACCGTCTTCAGCGTAAACACGCGTTGATGAACTTCCCAGTGCCAGCGTGATACATAACCCCAAAACCTGAAATCGAAATAGCTTCCCAGCAGGTGATAACATCATATCCCTAACCTTTATCGTATATTTCCGTCGTTGCGGCCCACCGTAAGCCGTAATAAAAACTTCAGTAATAATCCAGCTTGAAGCGCACCGCAGAAAAATAGCTTCCGGCATGCAGCGGTTGCTTATTGGCAACCAGCTTGATGGAATAGTTGAGCGACATGCTTCCTGGTGAAATATCGCCACGCGGCAAAGGCACACCGGGCGCCGCGATATTCCCTTGGCCATCGGATATTTGCAGCGCCACACCCTTCGCGTCTCCGCGCACGCCGAATAACTCGCCATCGGCATCGCCGTCAAAAACAACCTGGAATTGCTTCCAGTTCGGCAAATTGGGCTTTGGCCGTTCAAACGTGCAGTTGATTAATTCGATGGTGAATGGGCGCGTATTGCCCTGTCCATCGCGCGCAATATTTCCCAGCGGCAACACATCCATATCGATAGTCTGATCGCGACTGCCGGCGGCAATGGCGCAAGCGGTATCGATAATGGCTCCTTGCATATTCACTCGCCCCCATCCCTGAACCTTGGGAGCAGCCTGAGTGGCCGGAATAACTAGCATGGTCATCAATATGCAAGGAGACACTAAATGGTAAATAAACCGGTTCATTGAATACCCCTGACAAATACCCTTCATCCTGGGAAAATGCATGCGGGATATCCCGCATGCATAAAAGACGTCACGCCAATGGCGATGAGACTTATTGGTAAGCCAGTTTGAAATCGGCTACGGCGGTGAAATCACCTGGAACCACGGTGGCGGAAGCGCCGTCACCCTGCAGGTAAGCGGCGAAGCGCAGCGTGTTGTTGCCGTCGTTCAACGTCTGAGGAGCCGTTGCGGTGCCCAGTTTGATCGGATTGCTCGCCATGTCGGTAATGGCGATGCTGGCGCCGCTGGCGGTACCGATGATGCCCAGCAGATCAGGATTCGCGGCAGAAGCCTTGCCGTCAAAAGTGGTGGTGACGGTTTTCAGCGTGGAGGTGTCGCACTGTTCCAGTTTAATATCGAACTGACGCGGCGCTGATTTGCCGCCATTTTTCAGCGCGACATTGGAAATCTGCCCCATTTCCACAGTTTGATCGGCCGATTCAGGCGCAATGGAGCAAGGAGCATCAATAATAGAACCGGTAAAAGTCACTTTGCCATGACCCTGATCGGCGGCATTCGCCAGAGAAGACACGCCAAACGCCAGAACAGTTGCCAGCATGATTTTGTTCAGTTTCATAATTCACTTATTCCTTTAATATTGTGTAAAAAGCGCAGGATTGCTCCCGTTCCTTTAACAGCCATTTATACATTCCAGAATGAATAACGGTATTACTCTTCGCCAAAAAGAAAGACGTCGCAATTGTGAAATCGCGACTGTCAATTCATTACCACCCAATTAGGGTTATAAACGAATAGCTAAACAGGCAAAAGAAAAACACGCTTAAATAAAGATCGTCTAAAGACTTACCCTTCAGAGATATTTAAAATAAGTTCCTTCTTACCCGCTCATTTTGGCCTGGTTATTCTTACAAAAACACTCACACCTTGGAAAGCCATTTTAATCAAAACCAATAAATACAAAATATAAGCCCAAAAACCACGAGACGAATATATTTTTGCGAGACAACAGATCGTAAAAGCAATAACACCAGTCAATTGTATCGAAAAACATATTTTCCACGACATTAACGATCGCCATTTTGCTATTTGCGTTATAATGCGCCGAGAAAGAGAAGGAAGACTTAACGATCCGAACAGGTGAAAACCAGGCTCGGAAGTACACCATGGAGCAAAACAATGAAATACAGCCAATACACACAGCCTGCCGGGCCCCCGGCAACGGCATTCTCCATCCTGCCCCTTGCGCGCCGCCGGGTTATAGCGGCGAAAATATCAGGTTCAGACGGCCGTCCGGGAATAGCTCAGGAGCGTCTTGTCGGCAACCGGCACTATTCTCTGACCCATCTTTTACCGCTATATCAAAACTCACCTGAAGTTTAAGGGAGGCTTACATGGCAAAACGCATCTCAAAACAACAAGAATTGCAGAACCTGCAGCAACATTTACTCACGACGCTACACAACCTGTGCCCTTCAGCCAGGGAAACGCCGCCGCCGCCCCCCGGCGAATGGCCCACCACGCGCCAATTGGCCGAGTCCAACGACTTGACGATTTATCAGGCGCGCAATTTGCTGCTGAGCCTGGCGGGCAAGGGAAAAGTGCTGGTCACCCAAGGCCCTGTCAATAACTCACTGCGCTGGTATCCTTCGACTCACCACTCCTGACGACGCCATTTTCTTGTCGGCGGCCGTTCAATCGGCGCCGGCAGTTTCCCGATAATACACGGTTAACCTTTCCTCTCTCGCCTCATCCGCGGATATTTCCACAGCCAGCGCCCGCTGACCATGCGCCAATAGAACAAGGCGCCGCGCACTGCCCAATCGAGGAACATCCCCAACCAGACGCCCACCACGCCCATGCCCAGTTCAATGCCCAGCGCGTAGCCCGCCACCACGCGGCAGCCCCACATGCCCAGCATCGTCACCCACATGGCAAAGCGGGCATCGCGCGCGCCTTTCAGCCCGGCAGGCAACACCCAGGAAGCGGCCCAGATCGGCATAAAGGCGGCGTTGAGCCAAATCAGGGTTTTCACCACCGATTTCACGTCATCCTGCGAGGTATAAAACGCGGCGAATACCCCGGCCAGCGGCGCCGTGCCCCAGGCGATGGCGGTTAGCCCAAGGGTAGACAGCCAGAAAATATGGCGCAGCTGCCGCTCCGCCTGGCCGATCTCGCCTTTGCCGAGCCGCCGGCCGACGATGATGGTCGAGGCCGATCCCAACGCGTTGCCCGGCAAGTTGATCAACGAAGCGATGGAGAAGGCGATGAAGTTACCGGCGATCACGTTGGTGCCCATGCCGGCGACGAACATCTGCGTCAACAGCTTGCCGCCGTTGAACAATACCGATTCAACGCTGGCGGGAATGCCGATCCCCAGCACTTCCCACAGGATGCTCATCTTCAGCGGCGTGAAATAGCTTTTCAGCGTGATGTGCAGCGCCGGGTTAAAACCGATCGCCAGCACATAGAGAATGGCGATGGCGCCGATATAGCGGGAAATCGTCAGCCCCAGCCCGGCGCCGACGAAGCCCAGCCCGTGCCAACCCAGCATGCCGTAAATCAGGATGCTGCTGATGATGATATTGAGGATATTCATGCCGCCATTGATCAGCAGCGGGATCTTGGTGTTGCCCGCGCCGCGCAGGGCGCCGCTGCCGATCAGCGCAATCGCCGCCGCCGGGTAGCTCCACACCGTGGTCTGCAGGTAAGAGAGCGCCAGCGCTTTCACTTCCGGCGAGGCCGCGCCGGCGATCACATCGATGATCGGTTCGCCCGCCAGATGAATGCCCGCCGCCAACAGCAGCGCCACGCCGGTCATCAAGACCAGCGACTGACGCGCCGCCGCCCGCGCGCGCCTGCGATCCCGCTTGCCGAGGCTGAAGGCCACCACCACGGTGGTGCCGAGATCCACCGCGGCGAAAAAGGCGATGATCACCATGTTGAAGCTGTCCGCCAGCCCCACCCCGGCCATCGCCTCTTTGCCGAGCCAGCTCACCAGAAAGGTGCTCAGCACCCCCATCAGCAGCACGCAGGCGTTCTCCAGGAAGATCGGCACCGCCAGCGGCGTGATCTCGCGCCAGAACAGCACGCGGTAGCTTTTCCGTTTGGCGTACCAGGGCGTATTTTCCACGCGCTGACGCAGGGCGGCATACAGGTTCAAGGTGGGCTCGGTGGATAAAAGTGAAACATCATTTCAAATGATGATCGATAAATCGTTATCCTGCAAAGAATTTTTGGGCGCCCGTGACGAGCACCCGACAGGCTTGCCGCAACGCTACTCCATGTAGTCTTCCTGATCGGCCTGCGCCGCCGCGATAAAGCGCGCGGTGCTGCGGCTGAGCGTGGCGCATTTATCCGTCAGCAGCTGATTATCCTGTTGCAGAGCCAGATAGCGCGCCTGGGTGAGCGCCGGCAGCTGCCGATACCCTGCCGCATGCGTGTCCCAGCCGCGGTGCTGCGCCGTACGCATCGCGGTGCGCTGCAATTTCACATCGTCCGGCACTTCGCTGCGCCCGCACGCCACGCGCAGGAAATGCCCGCCGGCCAGCATCAGAGCGATGTGATCCAACTGCGCCTGCAGCGGCGGCGCCGGTTTATGCGCCGTCTGCTGACAACCCGCAAGCAGCAGCAACGCCACCGCGCCGCAAAGAGAAGTGCGAAACAGAGTAGACATGGGCGCTCCCGGAAACCTGTGGGTGATGCAATGATCTTAGGTGAGCGGATGCCGGGCGGCAAGGCGGGCTACACGCTTAGCGCCGGCCGCTGCTGACCTTGGTGGCGCGGGCGGGGTTGCCGGCGACGAACTCCAGCGTGGGGGAATAGTAAAACGGCAGCCAGGCGTTATAGCCGCTCTCCCACTCCCATTTGACCGGGCAGGGCCACAGCATGTCTTCATGCAGGATGTAATAGATCCACCGCCCGGGCGGACGGCGCGGTTTGCGCGTTTTCATAGCGGGTTCGACGGCCTGATGGAATGCGATAGGGTGAACTGCTGCATTTTACCGCGATTTGGGTCGCGGGGACAGCCTGCGTTGCCGTGCGCAATGCCCGCCGAACCTCGCCCGCTGATTCGGCGTAAAGCCCGCCGTTTTACTGATCCAGAACATCTTTCGCATTCACCTTGCTGATATATTGATTGAAAATCATTCCTATTCAGGAGGAAGGGTCATGGTTAAGTCACTGAATGCGGCATTCACGCGCCTTTTTGATCGCCCGGACGCCGGTAAGTTGGCGCTCAGACTGACCTTCGGCGGGTTGATGCTGTTTCACGGCGTGGCAAAAATTCAGCATGGCATCGGCTGGATCGCCGATGCGTTACAACAACAGGGGCTGCCCGCCTTCATTGCCTATGGCGTGTATGTTGGGGAGATCCTGGCGCCGATACTGATCGTTTTGGGGCTGTTCACCCGCCCCGCCGCGCTGGTTTACGCCCTCACGCTGGTGGTGGCGTTTCTGATGGTGGGCACCGGCAAGGTGTTTACCGTCACAGATGTCGGCGCCTGGGGCATTGAAAACGAACTGGTGTTCTTTATGGGTGGGGTCGTCATCCTGCTGCTGGGCAGCGGGAAATACGCGATCGCGCGCAATGAAGCCTATCGGTAAGCGGCACTATAGAGGAGGTTCCTGATTCGAACCTCCTTTTTGCATGCCTAAGGTTTGGCAAGCAGCGTGTTCGCCATGAAAGACAGTAAGGCGGTCGATTGAGGGTAGGCTGCACGGTTCTCGGTGACCTCGCGATCAAACCGCCAGTTCATGATGTAAACCACAGGCGCATTGGGATATTGGTTAATAAAATCCCAATACAGTTGAATTTGCGCATGCAGTTGCTGGTCGTTCATTCCTAACGATGCCGTGGAAGGCGGTACCAACACCCACTTTTGTCCGGCTGCGCTTATCGGCGCCAGGCGGTTGTAGGTACTCCACATATCCGCCACCGACCAGTTGTAGTTATCCACCCCAACCCAATCGGGCGTGCTTTTTACGTTGGCCGGACACGCGGTCGCAGGCGCGCCCTGCTGTATTTCACGGATCCATTCGGCGTTGTTGGCATGCCGGTAGGACAAGATGGTGTAGATGGGGATCGCGACGCCATACTGCTGCATGGCCTGCCGCAGGGTGCAAACATAGCTTGAATATTGGTAAGCGTCGTATTTCCCCGCGGTCTGTAACGCGGGAACGTCGAACGGCTCATCGATAAAATAAATGGCGCCGGGCTTATGTTTGGCTTCGGCGATCTTTTTCACCGCCGTCCAAATGGCGTTCCAGGAACCCGCGGCCTGACAACTGCCGTTCGAGTCTGCGCCAGGGCAGATATCGATAAACGGCGATCCCGAGACCGCACCCGAACCAGCCTGAATGTTCACGGCGCAGGTGCCACCGGCGCAAACGGGCAGATTGAGGCTTGCCAACGTGTGCACCACGTTCAGATTGGTCATACTGAAGCCGGTGCCGGTAATCGCCTTAAGCGCCTCTGTGGCGCTGAAAGACGGCGTGGCAGTTTCATAAAAGTCCAGCCAGTCATAGCCGTAATACTTGATATTGGCGTTGGGGCCCGCCGCCAGAGCGTTGGCGCCGATCAGGCACCAGCACAGCAGTGCAAAACGTTTCAACATACTCTTCTCCTTCAAACCCTCGTCGATGTTAGCCAAAGGTGGGCGGCAAACGGCGCCGCCGACCGGAAACACCATCGTGGCACCGGCTATCGGCGGTGGCCCGTCGTTTGCGTTGTGCAGCGGCAGAACGAACACGGTTCAGGTTTGAGGAATACGTCGCGTCGGTTTGCTTGCCGAGCGGCGAGGAGATGCGGGTAAAAAAGAACCTGGAAGAGCCAGGCAAAGCCCGGCGGGAATCAAGCTTTATAGTCTGAACCGCCGGCTATCGGCCATTAACTCTCGGCCTGGCGGTACACCGGGACCTTGCGCGTCGTGCCGGTCAGGGTGTCGAAGATTTCGGTTTCCGCCGTCACGATCGCCATGCCGGTTTTTCTTAGCCTGCGCACCTCGGCGGCAATGCGCTGGATGCCGAACCAGAACAATCCATCCAGCGCCGTTACCGGCAGCCCCTGCTCCAGCGCCAGCTTGAGCCGCTCACGCGGCGCTTTGAGCGCCTTGGCGATTTCCCGGTAAGGCAGCGCGTCCACGCCCGACGCCGAGGTTCGATGAATACGGGTCGACAGGCTGTACTGAAAAGCCTCCGGCACGCCGCTCAAATCGCTTTTCAGGCTGTAGACACAGCCGAAACGCTTGCCGTTGAACACCACATTTTTTTGACTGATCGACAGCTCATCGCGCAGGCCGGCGATCAACTGCGGCGCCCGCACCAGCAATAAGCGAAACGGCAATTCGAAACTGGTCACATAGTCCACGTTGAGCAACGCAATGCGCAGGCGCTCTTCCGCGCCCGCTTGCGTCTCGCGGCACTCGTTCAACACCTCGCTCCACTGGCGCGCAAGCCGCGGGGCCTCATCCAGCGGCGCGAAATGGTATTTCTCGATGTGATAGTCGATTTTCTCGTTCATGTCCGTTGGCCCCCGCGTCAGTCATCTTTGCCAACAGCAAATTACCTTACCCGCGGGCAACAGTACAACACCGCATGACTCACCTGGCGCGGTAAAAAACCGGCGTTAACTCCGGCAGGTACCCAAAGTTCAAGATTAATCGTGCAACAGCAGCGATATCTCTTCGGCGGCCGAGCGCAATAAAGGCAAGTGGTGCTGATACAAACGCTCTGCGGAAACCTGGCTGGCATGCACACCGACGTTCAACGCCGCGGCGATACGGCCGTCCGGCGTGGTGAGCGGCACCGCCAGTGAACGCAGGCCAATCTCCAGTTCCTGATCGTTGATGGCATATCCCTGCTGACGCACGCGCGCCAGCTCTTCCCGCAATGCGCTAACGCTCACCAGGGTATGGCTGGTGTAACGCAGTTGCGTCAGCCGCGCCAAATAGTCATTCAACGGCTCATTGGCGAGCCCGCTCAGCAGAACCCGCCCCATCGACGTCGTGCTGGCAGGTAAGCGACTGCCGACGTGCAAATCGATGGTCATGATCCGCGAAGTCGATGCGCGGGCGATATAAAGAATGTCATCACCGTCCAATATGGCCATGGAACAGGACTCATTGAGCGTCTGGCTGAGTTGCCTCAACACCGGTTGCGCGGCGTTGGCCAACGGCGAAGCCGCCAGCCAGTTATGGCCCAGCGACAAGACGCGCGGGCGCAGCTCATAATTCTTGCCGTCTTCCGCGTACACAAAGCCCAGCTTACTCAGGGTATAAAGGCAGCGGCGCACCGCCGCGCGCGGAATGCCGGTACGCTGGCTAATCTGCGATACCGACATCAGCCGCCGCTGCGGCGTAAAAGCCTGCAGGACTTCCAATCCTCGCGCCAAAGAGGCCATAAAGTCGGGATCCCCCTTCCAGGGATCGGTGCTGCTGCGCGTAATTTCCTGTCCTTTTTCCATTCTCGTTACCCCGCTGTCTGCCTGAAATTTCGGTGTGCCGACGATCACAGCCTGCGAACCTTTGTTAAACAATAGCCGATAATCGCACACTTTTTCGATAATCGGTATTGTTTGCCTGAAAGGGACGATCTACTTTTCCCATTGACGATAGACACTCCCCCCGGCGGGCATCGAACAAAAGGAACAACAGATGATCGATAAAAGTGTGGCCACCCTGGAAGATGCCGTGTCCATCATTCCGGACGGCGCGAGCATCATGATTGGCGGCTTTGGCCCCGCGGGACAGCCGCTGGAACTGATCGATGCGCTGATTGGACGCGGTGCCCGCGAGCTGACGGTAATCAGCAATAACGCCGGCAACGGCGACAGCGGCCTCGCGGCGCTGCTCAAGACCGGCTGTGTGCGAAAGATGATTTGCTCCTTCCCGCGCCAGGCCGATTCGTGGGTCTTCGACGATCTTTATCGCCGCGGCGCGATCGAACTGGAACTGGTGCCGCAGGGCAACCTGGCGGCCCGCATGCAGGCCGCCGGCAGCGGGTTGGGCGGCATTTTCACCCCAACCGCCTTTGGCACGCCGCTGGCGCAAGGCAAAGAAACGCGTGAAATCGACGGGCGTCATTACGTGTTTGAAACGCCCTTGAAGGCGGATTTCGCCTTGATAAAGGCCCATCGGGGTGACCGCTGGGGCAATCTGGTTTACCGCAAAGCGGCGCGTAATTTTGGCCCGGTGATGGCGATGGCCGCCGCCACGACGATAGCGCAGGTGGCTGAATTGGTGCCGTTGGGCGCACTGGATCCGGAAAACGTGATAACGCCGGGCATCTTCGTCCAGCGCCTGGTGGCGGTGGCGCGCCCCGCGACCTTTTCCCTCTCTGCCTGAGGAGTAGAACATGCAAAAATTAACCCGCGACCAATTAGCCCAACGGGTGGCGCGCGATATTCCGGAAGGCGCCTACGTCAACCTCGGAATCGGGCTGCCGACCCGCATCGCTAACTACCTGCCCGCCGACAAAGAAGTGATTCTGCACAGCGAAAACGGCCTGCTCGGCATGGGGCCGTCACCTGCGCCGGGCGAAGAAGATCCGGAACTCATCAACGCCGGCAAAGAGCTGGTGACCTTGCTGCCCGGCGGCAGTTATTTCCATCACGCCGACTCTTTTACCATGATGCGCGGCGGCCATCTCGATATCTGCGTGATGGGGGCGTATCAGGTCTCGGCTGCCGGCGATCTGGCCAACTGGAGCACCGGCGCCGAAGACGCGATCCCGGCGGTGGGCGGCGCCATGGATCTGGCCATCGGCGCGCGCAAAGTCTATGTGATGATGGACTACCTGACCAAGACCGGCGAATGCAAGCTGGTGGAACAGTGCAGCTACCCGTTGACCGGGTTGGCCTGCGTCAGCCGCATCTATTCGGATATGGCAATCCTTGATATCACCCCGGACGGCCCGCAGGTGCTGGAGCTGTGTCCGGGGCTCACCTTTGACGCGCTGCAAGCGTTAACCCCGATACGTTTACTGCAATCTGACCTGATCCCCGCTTGAGGAAATCGCCATGCAACAGGCTTTAATCTGCGATGCCGTTCGTACGCCCTTTGGCCGTTACGGCGGCGCATTATCCGCGCTGCGCGCCGACGATTTGGCCGCTCTGCCCCTGAAGGCGCTGCTTGCCAGGCTGCCGCAGCTGGATCCCCAGGCCATTGATGACGTTATTCTGGGGTGCGCCAACCAGGCCGGTGAAGACAACCGCAACGTGGCGCGAATGGCGCTGCTGCTGGCCGGATTGCCGCACTCCGTGCCGGGCACCACCCTCAATCGCCTGTGCGGTTCGGGATTGGACGCGGTAGGGATGGCGGCGCGCGCCATTAAATGCGGCGAAGCGGAGGTCATCATCGCGGGCGGCGTGGAAAGCATGTCGCGCGCGCCCTTTGTCACCGGCAAAGCGGACAGCGCCTTCAGCCGATCGCTGAAAATGGAAGATACGACGATGGGATGGCGCTTTATCAACCCGCAAATGCGCGCTCAGTTCGGTGTCGAAACCATGCCTGAAACCGCCGAAAATGTGGCTCGCGAATTCGCCGTCAGCCGCGCCGATCAAGACGCCTTTGCATTGCGCAGCCAACAACGCACCGCCCGCGCTCAGGAGCTGGGCCTGTTTGATGAGGAACTGATCGCCGTCAGCATTCCGCAACGCAAAGGCGAACCGCTCAACTTGGTTCGCGACGAACATCCCCGCAGCACCTCTTTGGCCGCGCTGTCCGCACTGAAAGGCGTCGTACACGCCGAGGGGAGCGTCACCGCCGGCAACGCCTCGGGCATCAACGACGGGGCCAGCGCCCTGCTCATTGCCAGCGAACGCGCGGCGGTGCAGTATGGACTCGCCCCGCTGGCGCGGGTGGTCGCCATGTCCGCCTGCGGCGTAGAGCCGCGCATCATGGGTTACGGGCCGGTTCCCGCGGTTCGCAAGGTACTGGCGCAAACCGGTTTGAGCCTGGCGCAAATTGACGTCATCGAGTTGAATGAAGCCTTTGCCGCCCAGGCGCTGGCCGTGACGCGCGCCCTGGGGTTACCGGATGATGCGGAACAGGTCAACCCTAACGGCGGCGCCATCGCGCTGGGCCATCCTCTGGGCGCATCCGGCGGCAGGCTGGCCATGACCGCCGCTTATCAGCTGCGTCGCACCGGCGGGCGCTTTGCCCTGTGCACCATGTGCGTAGGTGTTGGGCAGGGCGTCGCCTTGATTCTGGAACGGATATAACCAATGTCACTCTATAGCGCAATGTTTATGACGTCGCCATTAACGCCCTGCTTCAGCGATACGGCCCTGCTACAGGGCATGCTCGATTTCGAAGCCGGCCTGGCGCAAGCCCTGGCATCTGCAGGGATTATCGATGACGAGTCGGCTCGAATCATACGCAGCCACTGCCGGGCGGAAAAACTCGACGCCGCCGCGCTGGCGCAGTCCGCCGGATTGGCGGGCAACTTAGCGATTCCGCTCGTCAAACAGTTGACGGCGCTGGTGGCTCAACGCTCGCAGGACGCGGCGCGCTTCGTTCACTGGGGGGCAACCAGTCAGGATGCGATTGACAGCGGGCTGGTGCTGCAACTGCGCAGCGCGCTCAACCAAACCGACACGCTGCTCAATCATCTGATTGCGGCGCTGACGGCGCAATGTCGGCGCCATAGCGCAACGTTAATGGTCGGCCGCACCTGGCTGCAACACGCGTTACCCACGACGCTGGGGCTGAAGCTGGCCGGCACGCTGGACGCCTTGCTGCGCTTTCGGGTTCGTCTGGCTGAGATGCGGCCACGCGTGCTGGCGCTGCAATTCGGCGGTGCCGCCGGCACGCTCGCCTCATTCGGCGAGCAGGGAGAACGCGTCGAGCAGGCGCTGGCGGAAGCGCTGGCGCTGCCGCGCAGCGCCACGCCGTGGCATACCCAACGCGACCGGTTGCTGGAACTGGCCGGCTGGTATGCCGGACTCACGGGCACGCTCGGCAAGCTGGCGCGTGACATGTCGCTGTTGATGCAAACCGAGGTCGCTGAAATCAGCGAACCTTCTGCCCCGGGTCGCGGCGGCTCCTCCACCATGCCGCATAAGCGTAATCCGGTACTCTGCGCCGCCATCCTCAGCGCGGCTAACCGTTTGCCTGCGCTGATGGCGGGATTGTATGCCGGCCAGGTGCAAGAGCACGAACGCGCGCTGGGAGGCTGGCAGGCCGAGTGGCAAAGCCTGCCGCAGCTCCTGGTGCTGAGCGGAGCGGCAATGGCGCAAAGCCTTGACCTCGTTAACGGCCTGGAGGTGCATGAAGCGGCGATGCGGCGCAATCTGGCGCTGACGCAGGGGCAGATCATGGCTGAATCGGTTTCCCTGGCCTTAGCCCCGCTTCTCGGCAGCCAGCAGGCGCACCAGCATATCGCGCAATGTTGCCGCCAGGCTCAGGCAACGCAGCAATCCCTGTTAACCCTGCTGTGCGCCGATGCGGAAGTCTCTTCCCGACTCAGCCGGGAAGCTCTGGAGACGCTGCTCGATCCGGCCAATGCCACAGGCAGCGCACAGCGTTTCATTCAACAAGTTCTGGCATCGGCCGAAAAGGAGCAATGATGTTGAATTATGTCCTGGAAGGGCCCGAAAACGCCCCGGTCATTCTGTTCAGCAACTCGCTGGGGACGTCATTGGCAATGTGGCAACCGCAGCGCGACGCGCTCATCTCCCACTATCGCATTCTGCGCTACGACGTTGCCGGCCACGGCGCATCGCCGCCCGGTGAACAACCCGGATCGCTGGCGCTGCTGGGCAGACAGGTGCTGTCATTGCTGGACGCTCTGGCGATTGAGCGCGTCCATTTTTGCGGTATCTCCATGGGGGGGTTAACGGGATTATGGCTGGCGCGTTTTCATCCCGAGCGCTTGCTGACGTTGACCATCGCCAATAGCGCAGCAAAAATTGGAACGGCGGCGAATTGGCGACAACGCGCCGCGCAAGTGCGTCAGTCCGGGATGTCCGCCGTCAGCGATGGCGCAGCATCACGCTGGTTCACGCCGGCATTTTGCCAATCCGCCCCCGCCAGGGTGCAAGCATTATTGCAACAGCTGACCGCCTGCGATCCCAACAGCTATGCCGCTTGCTGCGAAGCATTGGCGAACGCCGATTTACGCGCCGAGCTGGAAGGGATCCTCTTGCCGACGCTGATTATCGCCGGACATGACGACGCGGTAACGACCGTCGATGATGCCAAAGCGTTAGTGGCGGGCATTCCCGGCGCTCAATGCGTCATCTTGCCCGCCTCTCACCTTTCCAGCGTCGAGGCCTGGCGGGCATTCAATCGCACTTTCCGGGCCTTTTTGGATGAACAGCTCACGCAGCGGCAACGCTACCAGCAAGGCATGGCGGTGCGCAGAGCCGTATTGGGCGATGAGCATGTCGATAATACCCTCGCGGCGCTGTCGCCGTTCAACGAGGAATTTCAACATTTCATCACTCGCTACGCCTGGGGGGAAATGTGGACGCGTCCGGGTCTGTCGCGCCATACCCGCAGCCTGATCACCATCGCGATGTTGATCGCCTTGAATCGCGAAGCTGAACTGAAAATGCATATACGAGCCGCCTTCAACAACGGCGTCACGCGCGAAGAGCTCAAAGAAGTCCTGATGCATGCTGCGCTTTACTGCGGCCTGCCCGCCTCGAACGCCGCCTTTCATTTGGCGCAATCCGTCTTTGCCGAACACGATGCCGGGCAGCCGCCGGTCGAATAGAACAGCCGTTTATACCGGCACATCCAGTACTCTCTGACGCAGCGCTGCGACCAGGCGCTGCTGCTCAGGGGGCGTGAACGCCTCTTGCCGGGTAATGATGCCCAACGGTTCTGCCATTCCCTGAGTAGGCAACGGCAGCGCACGCAGGTGATTGCCGAACAGATCGTCGCGCACCGCGCCGTAAGGCACCAGCCAAACATAGCCATACTGCAACGTCAGGCAACGCGCCAGCGTGACCGACAAGGTCTCGACGCAGCCTTCCGGCACGGCCAGCCCGTGGCTGACAATGAGCGCCTCCGCATTCTGGCGCGGTACGGTCCCACGCGGTGAGAGCACCAATGGCCAACTCAGGGCCTCCGCCAGCGTGACATCCGCATGCAGCAGCGGATGATGGGGGGAAACCACCAGCCGCAGCGTTTCATGATACAGCAGCTCGAAATTGAGCCCCTCCATGCGAGAGGGGTCTGACATACGCCCTATCCCTAAGGTTAATTGCCCGGATCTCACCGCCATCATCAGCGCATCGTTGGCCAGCGTCGAAACCTGTATGCGCCAACCTGGCGATTGCTGCTGCAACCCCACCACGACCGGCGCGACCAAACTCACCAGCGTGGTGGGCAGCGCCCCGATATGCAGCGGCGCCGGCAGCGCCTCACTGTCCGATGCGACCGTACGCCCCAACACATTCAGCGCATCCAAAACGCGCCCCGCATCCTGCAGGAAACGCGCCCCGGCGGCGGTCAGCTCTGCCCCCTGCCGGCTGCGCGAAAACAGGCGCTCGCCGGCCAGGCTTTCCAGTTCATTGAGCGTTTTGGAGAGGGCGGGCTGCGTGATGCCCAATTGCTGTGCGGCGCGCACCAGCGTCCCCTGCTGCGCGGTAGCGACAAAGGCGTGCAGATGACGCAGGCGGATGCGTTGGCTAAAGCGAGAAGTCATGTTCATGATTTATAGTATTAACTTGCCGCCAACGCGGCAAGCTCATTCACAGGGCGAACGGAGGTCAAATATCAAAAAAAACGGTCTCGTTCTCGCCCTGTAGCCAGATATCGAAATGGTATACCGTCTGATCACCGCGCTGCCGCCTTTGCGCCAATAACGTGCCGCGCCGTTTCTCCCATTCAATGAGGTTCAACACCGGATCTTCAGCGTTCGCCGCCTGCTCGTCGGCGAAGTAAAGACGCGTGTTCAACCCGATGTTGATGCCGCGGGCCACGATCCATAAATTGAGATGAGGCGCCATCAGCCGGCCGTCGCGCCCCATCACTCTGCCCGGTTTGATCGTCTCAAATTGCCACAGGCCGCTGGTGAAATCCGAACAGGTTCGCCCCCAGCCGCGAAAAGCGGGGTCGTCGGGTTTATCTCGTTGGCCGTCGGCGGGATGCTGATATCGTCCGGCGGCGTTGGCCTGCCAGACTTCAACCAGCGCGTCTCGCACCGGCGTGCCGGTACCGTCATAAACATGCCCTTCCACCACGATGCGTTCCCCGCGCGTTTCCGGTTGCGTCAACACATGGGTGAAATTACGCTCAAAAATGTCAAAACCGGCGGCATGCGGCGCCAAACCGATGTGCACATAAGGGCCGGCGGTTTGCGAGGCCGTTTCAGACAAATACTTTTTCATCACGCGGCTCCCTGTGTACGGTTCTCAAACCACGTGGCCCGATGGCCGCGCAGCACCAGATCGAAGCGGTAGGCCAGGCTGTCCAGCGGCACGGCGGCGTGCATATCCAGCTCGGCAATCAGCGTGCGCATCGCATCGTCGCTGCCTACCGACTGCAAGATGGGGCAACGAACGAGCAACGGATCGCCTTCGAAATACATCTGCGTGATCAACCGCTGCGCGAACGCCTCGCCGGAGAGCGAGAAGTGAATATGCGCCGGACGCCAGTCGCTGACCTGATTGCGCCAGGGGTACGGGCCCGGCTTGATGGTGCGAAAACAGTAATACCCGTTGTCGTCGGTCAGCATCCTGCCGCAGCCGCCAAAATTGGGATCGATAGGCGCCAGATACTGATCCTTCTTGTGACGATAGCGCCCTCCCGCATTAGCCTGCCATACCTCGACCAGGGCGTTGCGCACCGGCGCCCCGAAGGCATCGCGCACATATCCATGCACGATGATCCGCTCGCCGATCGGTAAGCCGTCTTTGGCGTAGTTCAGAATCAGATCGTGATCAATCGGGCCGATATCCGTTGGCGTGAACACGGGTGCGGTCAGTTCAGACAGCGAGTTTTGCAATGAAATTAATGCATTGCGCGGCGATCGCAGCACGCTGGTTTTATACAGCGGCGCCAGCGCAGGCGGGTGATGGCTGTAATCGCGATGCACCAGTTCTCGCGCCATCCAATCACTTTTCATCCCGGTATCCTTATTATTTGAGGGTACATGTCGACAGAGTGTAGGAAGCGCAATATGTAAAAGTAAAGTGAGAAAACCGATCGCTTTATATAACCAAAAGTCATGGAATGTTCTGAATTGACGAAACATTTCATTTGGTCCATAACAGGTTTCAATTCCCGTCGGTGGTCCGCCTCGCTACTGAATGGTCGCTTTCAGGTCATCCATGACCGCTTAACTGGAGGCAATGATGAAACGTTCTATCGCGACGGTCTCGGTATCGGGCTCGCTGCCGGAAAAACTGCGGGCTATCGCCGCCGCAGGCTTTGATGGCGTCGAAATTTTCGATAACGATCTGGTCTATTACCCCGGTTCACCGGCGCAAATCCGTGATCTGTGCGCCGAACTGGGCCTGGAAATTTTGCTGTTCCAGCCGTTTCGGGACTTCGAAGGCGGCCCGCGCGAAAGCCTGGCGCAGAACCTTTCACGCGCAGCGCGCAAGTTCGACGTCATGCAGCAATTGGGCTGCTCGCGCATGCTGCTCTGCAGTAATGTCTCGCCCGACAGCAGCGAAGACATGGCCACGCAAGTGAGCGATTTGCGCGCGTTGGCGGAGTTGGCCGCCGAGTATGATATTACTGTCGGTTATGAAGCGCTGGCATGGGGGCGTCACGTGAACCTGTGGCGCGACGCCTGGGCGCGGGTTAAGGCCGTAGACCATCCGGCGCTGGGGATCATTCTCGATAGTTTTCATATCCTGTCGCGCGGCGATAATCTTGACGGCCTTGATGAAGTCCCGCCCGAAAAAATTGTGTTTGTACAACTGGCGGACGCCCCGCTGCTGAAGATGGACGTGCTCGCCTGGAGCCGCCATTTCCGCTGTTTCCCCGGCCAAGGGGAGCTGAACCTGGCTCAATTCATGACTCAACTTTCCGCGCATGGCTATCGCGGCGCCTGGTCGCTGGAGATATTTAACGATGGTTTCCGCGCCTCGCCGGTGCTTCCCACGGCTCAGGACGGTTTCCGATCGTTGTTGTGGCTGGAGGAACAAACCTATGACTGGTTGGCCAAACAGCCTCTGCTGCCCAACGCCATGGCCTCGCTCATAGAACACTCATTATTTCATTCAGAAGCGCATCCCCCCTTGCTGGCGCTGGAGTTTATCGAATTTGCCGTCTCGCACAGCGATGGGCTGGCGATGGGCCAATGGCTGACGCAGTTGGGATTGGTTCACGCCGGCGAACACCGCTCCAAAAGCGTCGCCCTCTATCGCAACGGCAAAGTGAATGTCATTCTGAATGCCCAGCCGGAAAGTCAGGCCAGCGGCTATTATCACTTGCACGGCATTTCTCTTTGCGCCGTGGCGTGGCGGGTTCGCGGCGTAGCGCGTTTACTGCAACGGGCGCAAGACTACGGTTACGCCCTCTGGCAAGGAGAAACCGGCCCCAACGAGCGGCAAATTCCCGCCCTGTGCGCACCGGACGGCAGCCTGATTTATCTGGTCGAGGCGGACGAAGATCCCAAGAACGATATTTATCACACCGATTTTCATCTGACTCATCGCAGCGCGCCGCCGCCTGCACTGCAGAGCATCGATCACCTCGCGATAGCGCTGACGGACGAATCTTGCGGCAACTGGATCATGTTCCTGCGCAGCGTGCCGGGTTTTGTGCAGGACAACGAGTGGGAACTGCCCGATCCGTTGGGTTTGGTGCGCAGCCGCGTGTTGCGCAGCCCCAACGACGCCATCCGGCTGCCGCTGAATATGTCGGTGAGCCGGGAAACCCAAATCGCCCAGGCATTAACCACCTATCAGGGCGCGGGATTACAGCATGTCGCCTTTGGCTGTAATGATTTGTTCAGCGTCGTGAAAGCGGCTCAGCAGCGTGGATTAAAAACGCTGCGCATCCCCGATAACTACTATCAAGACCTCAGAGCGCGTTTCGATCTTGATCCCGTTTTCCTTTCGCAGCTGCAAGCGTTCAATGTGCTCTACGATCGAGACGAGCAAGGTGGAGAATTACTGCACGTCTATACCGTCGCCTACGAGAAAGGGCGCTTCTTCTTCGAGTTATTGGAACGTCGGGGCGGCTACCGCGGCTTCGGGGCCGCCAACGCCCCGGTTCGGCTCACCGCCATGCGTTAACCATGCGGGCCATCAAGGCCCGCTCATTCTTTCATCTTACTGAAAAGATTAATGATCACGCTCACACTCTCAACCGCTTCCGGCTCAGCCATTCCCACGGCAATCCCTTTTCATAACATAAGGTTAACATTCCACCCTCACTTCCCTCTCACCTCATCGTCCGATAAACGCACATTATTTCGATAATCGACATTTATTGCCCCACCAACGGCTGCTTATAGTGATGACACTCAACTACTGCACCGGGAGCCCCCCATGTCGGGAAACAACGCAATCAATGTTCGGGCGCTGATCGACAGCCGCCCCTTAGGGAAATGGCAAAAGATGGTCGTGCTGCTCGGCTTTTGCATCATTGCTCTGGATGGATTCGATATCGTTATCATGGGATTTATTGCGCCAGAGCTTAAGGCCGATTGGCAAATCACTAATCGCGAGCTGGGGCTGGTGATCAGCGCGGCGCTGATTGGCCTGTCGCTGGGCGCGATGCTTTCCGGGCCATTGTCAGACAGGTTCGGCCGCAAAGTGGTCATCATCAACAGCGTATTCTTTTTTGGCGTTTGGACGCTGGTGACGGCGTTTTCTCAAAATATGGAGCAGATGATATTATTTCGCCTGCTCACCGGCTTGGGGCTGGGCGCCGCCATGCCGAATGTCGGCACCCTGGTGGCGGAATTCGCGCCTGCCCGGCGCCGCGCTTTCTTGATTACCGTGGTCTTCTGCGGCTTCACCTTTGGCGCCGCCTTGGGCGGATTCGCCGCCTCCTGGCTGATGCCACGCTTCGGCTGGCATTCCGTGCTGCTGCTCGGCGGGATCTTGCCCCTGCTGTTCGCGCCCGTGCTGATGGCGGCGTTACCCGAATCGGTGTGTTTCCTGGTGGAGAAACGGGCGAAAAACGACGGAATTCAGCGGATTTTGGCGAAACTGGCGCCCGACCTCGATCTTCGGTACAGCACCATCATATTGCCCCCGCCAAACCAGGCCTGCGCGCACCCCATCAAATTAGTGGTGAGCTCGCAGTACCGTTTCGGCAGTTTAATGCTGTGGGGATCGTATTTTTCCGCGCTGTTTCTGTTCTATACGTTGGGCAGCTGGCTGCCGTTGCTGATTAAAGACGGCGGCTTCAACGTCACGCAAGCGGCGATCATCACCGCCCTGTTTCAGGCGGGCGGCACGCTGGGCTCACTGTTTTCCGGCTGGCTGATGGACAGGTCCGAACCGCATCGCGCTTTGGCGTCCATTTATGGGATGGGGGCGCTGTTCACCCTGCTGATGGGGCCGGCGATGGGCTACCCCGTCCTGATGGGAGGCTGCGCGATGGCGATCGGATTCTGCATCGGAGGAGCCAACACCGGCATGAACGCCCTGTCGGCCAGTTTTTATCCCACCGAAGCCCGGGCTACCGGCTCCAGCTGGATGCACGGCATCGGTCGTTTGGGCGCCATATTGAGCGCGCTGGCCGGCGCTGAAATGCTGGCGCTCGGTTGGAGCTTAAGCACCATTTTCACCGTGCTGGCGCTGCCGGCGCTATTGACGGTGGCGATGATCGTCGCCAAAGGGCGCCATCAAGTTCGCCAAGCGGCAGGGCATGGGTATAAGGCTTACCTTGACGCACGTTCAAATGACATGCGCTGAACGCGCGGAGTAGCCCCCGTTTGAACAGCGACGACAGGATAGCGGGAATGACATTCCCTCCCTTCCTTTCTTCGGTACAGACGCCTTCCGGCTGCAAACACGTGGCGCCTGAGCCGGAAGGCGCAACGCCACCTCATTCCCCTTTTTAACCGCCTCAGAGAAAAATCACTAAGGAGCTCATATGCAAAAAGCGCACAGGACGCGGGACGGGAAGAAGTACCTCCTGTGGTTTCTTGCCGGATTGATGTTCATTATCGGCCTGGCAATCTGCCTTCTCGGCGCCAGATTGGCCTTCGTCGGCGGAACGTTTTATTTCGTGGCGATGGGTCTGGCGATGATTATCGCCGCCGTACTGATTGCCCGGCGCCGTCGCAGCGGCATTATCCTGTACGCGATCGCCTTCGTCGCCTCCCTGTTTTGGGCCGTCGCCGATGCCGGCTGGCATTACTGGCCGCTGTTCTCGCGCCTTTTCACCCTCGGCGTTTTAGCGTTTCTTTGCGCTATCGCCTGGCCATTGATGCCCGGCCATTCGGCCAAAAAAGGCCCGGCTTTCGGCTTAGCGGCGATCCTGGCCATCGGGTTGGGGGTCAGCTTCGGGTGGATGTTCAGATCCCAACCGCTGGTCAGCGCGACGAAAACCATCCCCGTATTTCCAGTAGCCGCCGGCGAGCAACAAAAGAATTGGGAGCACTGGGGAAATACCCCGCACGGCGATCGCTTCGCCGCACTTGATCAAATAAACAAGCAGAACGTTTCCCGCTTGCAGGTGGCCTGGACTGCCCATACCGGCGATCTTCCCGTGAGCAAAGGTTCGGGCGCGGAAGATCAGAATACGCCTTTGCAGGTCGGCGACACGCTTTATGTCTGCACCCCGTACAGTAAAGTGCTGGCTTTAGATGTGGATAGCGGGAAAGAAAAATGGCGTTTCGATCCGCAGGCCGCCTCGCCGAACTGGCAGCGCTGCCGGGGCCTGGGTTACTACGAGGATCACGCCGCTCCTGCAGCAACAGGCTCGAGTCGCCCACCCGCGATCTGTTCGCGTCGTTTGTTCCTGCCCACGATTGACGCCAGACTCATCGCCCTTGATGCCGACACGGGGAAATTGTGCGACGCCTTTGGCGATCGCGGTACCGTCGATCTCGGCAGCGGCATGGGCGAAATCAAACCGGGCTATTATCAACAAACCTCCACGCCGCTGGTGGCCGGAGAAATCGTCGTCGTGGGGGGACGCGTAGCGGACAACTTTTCCACCGATGAGCCTCCCGGCGTTGTTCGAGCTTATGATGTTCACTCCGGCAACCTCGTGTGGGCCTGGGATCCGGGCAACCCTGAACTGAGCGGCCTGCCGCCGGAGGGGCAAACCTATACTCGCGGCACGCCGAATGTCTGGTCAGCCATGTCCTATGACAAGCGGTTGAACCTCATCTATTTACCCACAGGCAACGCGACGCCAGACTTTTTCGGCGGCACTCGCAGCGCGCTGGACGATAAATACAGCTCCGCCGTCGTCGCCATAGACGCCGCTACCGGCAAAGTTCGCTGGCACTATCAGACGACCCACCACGATTTGTGGGACTTCGATCTGCCCTCACAGCCACTGTTGTTCGATTTGCCCGACGGCAAAGGCGGCATTACGCCGGTTCTGGTGCAAACCAGCAAGCAAGGCATGATTTTCATGCTCAACCGCGTGACCGGCGAGCCCGTCGCGCAAGTTGAAGAACGCCCGGTGCCAACGGGAGCTATCAAGGGTGAACGCTATTCCCCCACCCAGCCGTACTCAGTGGGGATGCCGATGATTGGCAATGAACAACTGAAAGAGTCGGATATGTGGGGCGCAACGCCGATTGACCTGCTGTTATGCCGCATTCAGTTTAAAGAAATGCGCTATCAAGGCATTTTCACCCCGCCGGGTGAAGACCGCGCCCTGCAATACCCAGGCTCCCTGGGAGGAATGAACTGGGGCAGCGTCGCCGTGGATCCCCACAATAATCTGATGTTCGTTAACGACATGCGTCTGGGATTGGCGCATTATCTGGTGCCGAGGGATAAGGTGCCGACCAACGCCAGCGGTATTGAAATGGGGATAGTCCCGATGGAGGGCACCCCGTTCGGGGCCCTGCGAGAACGGTTCCTCTCCCCGCTGGGGATCCCCTGCCAGAAACCGCCGTTCGGCACGATGTCCGCCGTGGACCTGACTACCGGCAAATTGGTGTGGCAGGTCCCTGTCGGGACAGTCGAGGATACCGGGCCGCTCGGCATCAGCATGCATATGCCGATCCCTATCGGCATGCCAACGCTGGGCGCGCCGCTGTCGACGCAGTCGGGTCTTCTGTTTTTCGCCGGCACGCAAGACTTCTATTTACGCGCCTTTGACACCGCCAACGGTAAAGAGATTTGGAAATCGCGCTTGCCGGTCGGGAGCCAATCCGGCCCGATGACTTACCTTTCGCCGAAAACCGGCAAACAGTACATTGTCATCAATGCGGGGGGCGCACGCCAATCACCGATGCGCGGCGACTACATTATCGCCTATGCGCTACCGGACAAGTAATCCCGCACGAGAAATATCAAGGCGCATCGGGTTTACAGAGTAAGTAAATCCCATCGGCAACGGGCGGCGTCAAACCCGCCCTATCGTTCACAACATGACAAACGGTAAGACGAAAAAGGGTCGGGGCAAGGAAAAGGGGCTGCAACCGGTCAGAACGGAAGTTTTACTGTGATGGGGATCGTTGAAAGATTTATTCGTAAGTGATTGAATAGTGGCGGAGAGAGGGGGATTTGAACCCCCGGTAGAGTTGCCCCTACTCCAGTTTTCGAGACTGGTCCGTTCAGCCGCTCCGGCATCTCTCCTGACAACGCTTGCTATCATGCCCGCTTTTGCGGCATTTTTACAGCATTAGCATACCGCTGAACGTTCAAGTGATGAGTTTACGAGCAACCTGATGATTAAATGGCCGTGGAAAGCGACTCAACCCTCTCAATCCCAGGCAGACATCGAGGCCCAGTGGCAGGACGCGCTGGCGATCCCGCTGCTCTCGCCGCTGAATGAGCAGGAGCGGCAGCGGCTGGTGGCCGTCGCCGGGCAGATCTTGCAGCAAAAGCGCATCGTGCCGCTGCAGGGGCTGCAGCTCACCTCGCAAATGCAGGCGCGCATCGCCCTGCTGTTCGCCCTGCCGGTGCTGGAGCTCGGCGCGGAGTGCCTCGACGGCTTCAACGAAATCCTGCTCTACCCCACCCCGTTCGTGGTGGAAGACGAATGGCAGGACGAAATCGGCCTGGTGCACTCGGGGCCGGTGGTGCAGTCCGGCCAGAGCTGGGAACAAGGGCCGATCGTGCTCAATTGGCAAGACGTGCAGGACTCTTTCGATCTCTCCGGTTTCAATCTGGTGATCCACGAAGCGGTGCACAAGCTGGATATGCGCAACGGCGGCGTCGCCACCGGCGTGCCGCCGATCCCGCTGCGCGAGGTGGCCGCCTGGGAACATGACCTGCACGCCGCAATGGAAAGCCTGCAGGACGAGATCGACATGGTCGGCGAAGAGGCCGCCAGCATGGACGCCTACGCCGCCACCGATGCGGCCGAGTGCTTCGCCGTGCTGTCGGAGTATTTTTTCAGCGCCCCCGAGCTGCTGGCAGAACGCTTTCCGGCGCTGTATCAGCACTTTTGCCGCTTCTACCGCCAGGATCCGCTGGCGCGCCTGCTGCGCGGCCAGGCGGAAAACGACGCGCAATGGGCTGACTGACGGGCATATTGCTCAGATACCGAGCAGTCGCGCCGCCTGGGGCAATTTAGCGTTGACACACCCGGGGCGGCTGGATATGATGCGCCCCGTTCACACGATTCCTCTGTAGTTCAGTCGGTAGAACGGCGGACTGTTAATCCGTATGTCACTGGTTCGAGTCCAGTCAGAGGAGCCATATTTAGAGAAGCCCGCTTAAGGAAACTTAAGCGGGCTTTTTGCTGTTGGGCGTTTACAGCCCGCGTTGTTCCATCAGCAGCGCCAGATCGACCAAGCGGTTGGAGAAGCCCCACTCGTTGTCATACCAGGCGAGCACTTTCACCAGGTTGCCGCCGATCACCAGCGTGGACAGGCCGTCGATGATCGACGAACGCGCATCGCCCCGATAGTCGCTCGACACCAGCGGTTCATCGCTGTACCCCAAAATTCCTTTCAGCGGGCCGGACGCCGCCGCCGCGCGGAAAGCGGCGTTAATCTCCTCCACCGTCGCCGGGCGTTTCAGCGTCACCGTCAGATCGACGATCGAGACAACCGGCACCGGCACCCGCAGCGAGTAACCGGTCAGGCGGCCGTCGAGATCCGGGATCACCTTGCCGAGCGCCTTGGCCGCACCGCTGGAGTAAGGCACGATCGACTCCGCCGCCGCCCGCGCGCCGCGCAGATCTTTTTCCGGCTGATCGTGCAGCGCCTGGCTGTTGGTATAGGCGTGGGTGGTGTTCATCAGCCCGTATTCGATGCCGAACGCCTGATGCAACACCTGCGCGGCGGGCGCCAGCCCGTTGGTGGTGCAGCTACCGTTGCTGACCACTTTATGCCGCGCCGGATCGTAGAGTTGGTCGTTAACCCCCATGACGATGGTGATGTCGTCGTTCTTGGCCGGCGCCGAGATAATCACCCGCTTGGCGCCGCCGTGCGTGATGTGCACTTCCGCCTTGGCTTTATCGGTAAAGAAGCCCGTCGCTTCGATCACCACGTCCACGCCCACGCTGCTCCAGGGGATCTCGGCGGGATCGCGCTGCGAAAACACCTGAATCGGCCGGCCGTCCAGCAGCAGCTGGTTGTCGCCGGCTTCCACCCTGGCCGCCAGCGTGCCGGAAAGCGTGTCGTATTTCAGCAGATGCGCCAGCGTTTTGCTGTCCGTCAGATCGTTGATCGCCACCACTTCAAAATCGCTGCGCCCCAGCGCCGCGCGCAGCACGTTGCGCCCGATCCTGCCGAAGCCGTTAATGCCAACTTTCACCATGATGCTCTCCTCGTTTTGGGCTTTGCCTCAAATCTAGCCCTGCCCCGAGGCGGCGTAAATGACGTTTACCGATCAATTTACGCCAAATTGCGCGCATGGAAGCGTTCGCGGTATTCGCTCGGGGTCAGTTGCAGTTTGCGCTCAAACACCCGCCGCAGGTTAAGGCCGTTGCCGAAGCCGGTGGCCAGCGCGATCTGTTCGATGCCCTCCGCACTCTGCTCGAGGCGCTGCCTGGCGGTATGCAACCGCCCTTCTTCGACGAATTTGGCGGGAGAAATGCCCGTCTCGCGGGTGAATACGCGGGTAAAGTTGCGCGGGCTCATCGCCACGCGGTCGGCCAACCGATCGACGCTGAGATCGTCGGCGAGGTTTTCCAGGATCCAGGACTGCAGGTCGCGGATCGGGCCCGGCGATTTGGCCTGGTTGAGCGGGTAGCGGCTGAACTGCGCCTGCCCGCCGGGGCGTCGCAAAAACATCACCAGATCCTGCGCCACTTCGCGCGCCTGCACGAAGCCGTAGTCGTCCTCCACCAGCGCCAGCGTCAGATCGAAGCCGGAGCTGACGCCGCCGGAGGTCCAGATCGGCCCGTCCTGCACGTAGATCGGGCCGTTCTCGACCTGCACCCGCGGGAAGCGCGCCTGCAGCGTTTCCGCCAGCCGCCAGTGGGTAGTCGCCCGCCGCCCGTCCAGCAACCCGGCTTCGGCCAGCAGCAGAGCCCCGCCGCAAACGGAAGCGATACGGCGCGCCTGCGGGGCCGCGCGGCGCAGCCAATCCGCCACCAGGGCGCCCTCTTCTTCGGTCGCCCCCTTGCCGGCAACAATGACGGTATCGCGCGGCAGGGCCGGATCGAGATCCGCCAGGCGGTGGTCGGCCAACAGGCTCAGCCCGGACAGGCCGTGTACCACCCGATGGGATTGCGTGGTGGCGACCGCGATCTGATACAGCGGCGCCTCGGCAGGACTCAGACGGTTAGCCTGCATCAGGATATCGGCGATGCCCGCCGCTTCGAACAGCATGCCCCCTTCAGGGACGATAATCAGGAATGTATGCATGGCGATAATAGGAAGAACAAGCAAAACAGGTCAGACAGCCACTGTATAAGAAAAGCCTCGCCGGTTCACCCTGCGGGCATAAAAAAGCCCGTCGGCAAGCGCCGACGGGCCAACAAAGCACTGTCCTCAAGCCTGCGGCAGGCTCACCCCGCCGGCGCGCGCCAATTGCGCCAGCAGCGCCGTTTGAAACGCCTCGTCGTATACCGCCGCGTGAGGTTCGAAGCGCTGTTGATGGTGCCAATAGCCGCCGGACGCCAGAGCCTGCGGCTCATCGCTGCTCACCAGCCACGCCTGCGTCACATGCCCCAGCGCCAGATCGTCTGGCGCATCCGCGCCGCCCATTTTGGTCGGCACCCAGCCGGGATCGACCGCGCTGCTGATCACGTCAGGCCACAGGCGCGCCACGGCGGCGGCCAGCGCGGTGACGAACAGTTTGCTGTCCGAATAGGAGCCGGCTGCGCCGCCGAGCCAGTCCACGCCGCTCAGTTCCGCCACGCCGTCAAAGTGCATGCTGCTGCTCAGATAGACGATACGCTTGGGGCGTTCGATCAGGGCCGTCAGCAGGTAGGGCGCAACGACGTTCACCGGCATCACCTGCGGCCCGGTAAACATACCGGCGTTGTGGATCACCGCGTCCGGGCGGCCGAGGCGGTTGACCTGCTCGGCAAGCTGCCGGATCTGCTGCACATCGGACAGATCGCCGATCGTCGCCTGTGCGCCGCGATCCAGCAGATCG
Organism: Serratia sarumanii; assembly: GCF_029962605.1. Taxonomy (NCBI): domain Bacteria; kingdom Pseudomonadati; phylum Pseudomonadota; class Gammaproteobacteria; order Enterobacterales; family Yersiniaceae; genus Serratia; species Serratia sarumanii. Next base: position 3,208,572 of record NZ_CP124750.1, read on the forward strand.
CGCACCGCGTCCAAACGGCCGGGCTCACGCGCATGCAGAATTACCTGATGCCCTTCGTCCAACAGCGTTTGCGCGGCGGCGCGGCCCAGCCCGTCTACCGAACCGGTAATGAAAATGCGTGACATGCCACTCCTCCGTTTAGCGCCAGCCGAGCGCCGGCGCGATATGGGTTAAAATCGATTCGATGACGTGGGCGTTGTAATCCACGCCCAGCTGGTTAGGCACGGTCAGCAGCAGCGTATCCGCTTCGGCGATGGCCTCGTCCTGCGCCAGCTGCTCGATCAGCACGTCCGGCTCGGCGGCATAGCTGCGGCCGAAGATCGCCCGGGTCTGCGCGTCGATATACCCCAGTTGATCGCCCTCCTTGCCGCCGCCGCCGAAGTAGTTGCGATCCCGCTGATCCACCAGCGCGAAGATGCTGCGGCTGACGGAAACCCGCGGCTCGCGCGCATGGCCCGCCTCTTGCCAGGCGGCGCGGTAGGCGCGGATCTGCTTGGCCTGCTGGATATGGAAGGGTTCGCCGGTTTCGTCGTTCTTGAGCGTCGAGCTTTGCAGGTTCATGCCCAGCTTCGCCGCCCAGACGGCGGTGGCGTTCGAACCGGCGCCCCACCAGATGCGGTCGCGCAGCCCGGCGGAAAACGGCTCCGGCCGCAGCAGCCCGGGCGGATTCGGGAACATCGGCTGTGGATTGGGCTCGGCGAACCCTTCGCCGCGCAGCGCTTCCAGGAACACTTCGGTATGGCGACGGGCCATGTCCGCGTCGCTCTCGCTGTCGGCCGGGGCATAGCCGAAATAGCGCCAGCCGTCGATCACCTGCTCCGGCGAGCCGCGGCTGATGCCGAGCTGCAGCCGCCCGCCGGCGATCAGATCCGCCGCGCCGGCGTCTTCCACCATGTACAGCGGATTTTCATAACGCATGTCGATCACGCCGGTGCCGATCTCGATGCGTTGGGTTTTGGCGCCGATGGCGGCCAGCAGCGGGAACGGCGACCCCAGCTGGCGTGCAAAGTGGTGTACGCGAAAATAGGCGCCGTCCGCCCCCAGATCTTCGGCGGCGACCGCCAGATCGATGGACTGCAGCAGCGCATCCGCCGCGGAACGGGTGCCGGACTGGGCGGAAGGCGACCAGTGGCCAAACGAGAGAAAACCAATCTTTTTCATCGGGAATCGTCCTCAAAGGCAAAATCATCGGCCTACAGTGACAAAAATCGCGCGCTCTGCGCCAGCAAAATCGCCCCCGATCGCACTAAACGAACCGATTGCCGCCGCGCCGCCCGGCGATTGTAATCAAAAAACAAATGTCGTATAACAAGCAGCTCCGAGGGGTGTCCTGTTACGGGCTGAGATGGCGCAAGCCGAACCCTTTGAACCTGATCTGGGTCATGCCAGCGAAGGGACGGTTAGGCAACAACGCTCTCACCCGTTGCCTGTTCATACCCCAGCGTGCCCGGATCTCCACTGACTCAAGGAGGTCCCATGTCCATCACCACCCTGTTCGAAAGCGGTCTTTACGGCCGGCTGCGCCAACATGCCGGCAGCCACTGGCAAGATTACGTTGATCACCCGTTTCTGCAGCAGCTGGCCGCCGGCACCTTGCCCGAACGCGCGTTTCGCCGCTACCTGACCCAGGACTATCTGTTCCTGCTGCACTTCGCCCGCGCCTACGCGCTGCTGGTCAGCAAGCTGCGCACCCTGCCGGAGATGCGCGCCGCTACCGCCTCGCTCAACGGCATCGTCGCCGAACTGCCGCTGCACGTGGCCTACTGCGCCGAATGGGGGCTGAGCGAAGCGCAGATCGCCGCCCAGCCGGAAGCGGCGGAAACCATGAACTATACCCGCTACGTGCTGGATATCGGCCATGCCGGCGACGCCCTCGATCTGCTGGCTGGCCTGCTGCCCTGCGTGGCCGGCTATGCCGAAATCGGCCTGCGGCTGCTGCACGATCCCGCCACCCAAATGGAGGGCAATCCTTACGCCTCCTGGATCCGCAACTACGGCGACGAGGGCTATCTGGCCGGCGTGCGCGCCGCCATCGAGCTGCTGGAAACCGTCGGCCACCAGCGCGGCGCACAAGGCCGCTTCACCGAGCTGGCGCAGATTTTCACCACCGCCACCCAGCTGGAATCGGCATTTTGGCAAATGGGGCTGAACGCCTCATGACCACCCCGCGTCTCCCGCCCGGCATCCAGGTGCGGGATCTCAGCCTGCGTTTCGGTCAGCAAATCGTCTTCGACCGGCTGAGCTTCGACATCGCCGGCGGCAGCTTCGTCGCCCTGCTCGGAGCCAGCGGCGCCGGCAAAACCAGCCTGCTGAAGATCATCGCCGGCCTGGCGCAGGCCACCTCAGGCACGGTGACCGGCAGCGACGGTTTGCCGATCGCCGGGCGCATCGCCTACATGGGGCAAAAAGACCTGCTCTACCCGTGGCTGACCGTCGAAGAAAACGTCGCCCTCGGCGCGCGGCTGCGCGGCGAAACGCCGGACCGGGCGTGGGCGGCGCACCTGCTGGAACGCGTGGGCCTGGCCGCTCATGGCCGCAGCCTGCCCGCCGCGCTGTCCGGCGGCATGCGCCAGCGCGCCGCCATCGCCCGCACGCTCTATGAACGCCAGCCGATCGTGCTGATGGATGAACCCTTTTCGGCGCTGGACGCCATCACCCGCGCCGAGATCCAGAGCCTGGCCGCCGAACTGCTGGCGCAAAACACCGTGCTGCTGATCACCCACGACCCGATGGAAGCCTGCCGCCTGAGCCACCGGCTGCTGGTGCTGTCGCCCTGGCCGCTGGGCCTCGACGATACCCACCGCATCAGCGGGCGGCCGCCGCGTGCGCCGGATGACGCCGGCCTGCTGAAAAGCCAGGCCGAGCTGCTGCAGCAGATGGTGAGGGCCGCGCAATGAATATCGCCAAAGAGCGCGGCCTCACCCGCCTGCGGCGCGGGCTGACGGTGTTCGTCGGCCTGCTGCTGCTGTGGTGGCTGGCGGCGCAAAGCGGCATTCCGGCCTTCCTGCTGCCCACGCCGGGCGCGGTGGCGCAGGCGCTGTGGGACGGGCGCGGCTATCTCACCTGGCACACGCTGATCACCGCTTCGGAGATCGTCAGCGGGCTGGCGCTGGGCGTGCTGCTCGGCGCGGCGCTGGCGCTGTGCATGATCTTCTCGCCACGCCTGCAGCGCTGGCTGATGCCGCTGGTGCTCACCAGCCAGGCGATACCGGTGTTCGCCCTGGCGCCGCTGCTGGTGCTGTGGTTCGGCTTCGGCATGAGCGCCAAGGTGGCGATGGCGGTGCTGGTGATTTTCTTCCCGGTGGTGTCGGCCTTTTTCGACGGGCTGCGCCGGGTCAACAACGACTATCTCGATCTGGCGCGCACGATGCGCGCTTCGCGCTGGGCGCAGCTGCGGCACGTGCGGCTGATGGCGGCGCTACCGGCCTTCGGCTCCGGCCTGCGCATGGCCGCCGCCGTCGCGCCGATCGGCGCCATCATCGGCGAATGGGTCGGCTCGGCCGAAGGGCTGGGCTACGTGATGCTGAACGCCAACGCGCGCATGCAGACCGACGTCTGCTTCGCCGCGCTGTTTATTTTGGTGCTGATGACCGTGCTGCTGTGGGCCGCGGTGGATGCGCTGCTGCGGCGCCTGATCGCCTGGGCGCCGGAAAACGACTGATGATTGCAACCATAACCAGGGATAAAGGAACGACCATGATCAAACAAACCCTCTGCGGGCTGCTGCTCGGCGCCGCCATCACCGGCCAGGCCGGCGCGGCCGAAAAGCTGACGCTGGTGCTCGACTGGTACATCAACCCCGATCACGCGCCGATTATGGTGGCCGAGCAGATCGGCGCCTTCAAGGCCGCAGGGCTGGACGTCAAGATCGTGCCGCCGTCCGATCCGGCGCTGCCGCCGCGGCTGGTGGCCGCCAAACAGGCCGACCTCGCCATCACTTACCAACCGCAGCTGCATTTCTTCGCCGATCAGGGCCTGCCGCTGATGCGCGTCGGCACGCTGATCAACACGCCGCTGAATACGGTGATCGCGCTGGATAAAAACATCACGTCGCCGGCGGATCTCAAGGGCAAGACGGTGGGTTACTCGGTCAGCGGCATCGAACAGGCGACGCTGGCCACCATGGTCGAACACGAACACCTCAAGCCGCAGGACATCAAGCTCATCAACGTCAACTTCCAGCTGACCAGCGCCCTGCTGGCGGGCCAGGTCGATGCAGTGATCGGCGGCTACCGCAACATCGAAGCGCTGGAGCTGAAGCTGCAGGGCAAGACGCCGGTGGTGTTCAACGTCGAAGATTACGGCGTGCCGGCCTACGACGAGCTGATCATCGTCGCCCACCGCGATGCGGTGAACGAGCCGAAAATCCGCAAGTTCCTCGCCGCGCTGAAGCAAGGCAGCGACTACCTGCACGCGCACCCGCAGGACACCTGGCTGGCGTTCGCCAAGGCGCACCCGGAGCTGAATACCGAGCTGAACAAACAGGCGTGGCAAGCCAGCCTGCCGCTGTTCGCGCGCGATCCGGCCAAGCTGGATCGCGCCCGCTACCAGACTTACGAACAGTTCCTGTTCGACAACAAGCTGATCAAGAAAATCACCCCGGTGGAACAGTACGCGGTGGAGCTGGATTAACGAGGCGGAACAGCTGCTGCAGGCGTGCAGCGGCTGTTCGCTTTGGTTGCGATACCCTATGCGTCGGGCTTATCATCGCGCTCTGTCGAAAGAAACAGTGGGACGAAAATGGCCACGCTCAGCCGCACAGAACTCGCCGAACTTAATGTGTTCTCCATCATTTGCCGCAAGAAAAGTTTCCGGTTGGCGGCCGTGGAGCTCGGCGTCAGCACATCGGCTCTCAGCCACGCCATGCGTTCGCTTGAAGAGCGCCTCGGCGTAAAGCTGTTGAACAGAACCAACCGCTCGGTCGTTCCCACACCGGCAGGCGTGGCCCTGGTAACCGAACTCGATCGCGGATTCGACTACATCAAATCCGCCCTCTCGACATTGGAACCGTATCGCGATGAACCCATCGGCCACCTTCGCCTGAACATTCCGCATGATGCGCTCGATTTGCTCATCGCCCCCGTCATGGAAAGCTACGCCCAAACACATCCCAAAATAGCGCTGGAAGTGGCCGTCAATAACCATCAGGTAGACATCATCAAAGAAGGCTTCGACGCCGGCATCCGGTATGGCGAGATCATCCCCAAAGACATGATTGCCGTTCCTCTGACCGGCAGTCTGAAATGGGTCGTCGTCGCCGCTCCGGCCTATCTGGCAAAATATGGCGCGCCAGGCTCACCGTCGGAGTTGAAAGATCACAGTTGCATCAACATGCGATTGGGAGATGGCGCGGTATATCAATGGGAATTGGGCAACGATGAGGCGTTTTGCCGGTTGCCGGTGAATGGGCAATATATTTTCAGTGAAACCTCAATGATTATCAAAGCGGCGCTCGCCGGGCTGGGGTTGGCCTACTGTCTGGAAATGCAAATCGATGAACACTTGCGCACTGGCGAATTGCAATGCGTCATGCCCCATTGGTCGCATCTCAGCGCCCCCTTTATGATGTACTACCCCAGCCGCCGCCAGCTGCAACCAGGATTGCGGCCTTTGATTGAGCTGATAAAAGCGCGGCATCGCTCCCCTGGTTGATATCGGCTCAACGCTTCGTCAAAAAACATTCAATGCATTGTATTGTATTCTGTCAGTGATGTGCGGGAACGTTGAAATAAGGGTGTTCGTCCGCACGCAATATTATCCAGCCTGAGATAAAACATAGTGACACCGTCGCTTGAGCCATGAATGTTTTATTTCAGTGACCGGTTAATCACGCCTATCATTTACAGTGAGCGCAGTATGAACGCATTATATTTTGATCTGGAAGAAAGGAAAAAACACTTTCCTGACACCGCCGACTCTCTGATCGTCGATATGTACCTTGATGATACGCCGCAGGGCAGCGTCCGCCTGTTTCGCGTTTATGCCGAGGTTCCCGCACACTACCACCAACAATGTGATGAAATCTTGAACGTCGTGGAAGGCGCGCTGGAGTTTCAGGCCGGCAACGATGTCAAAAGAGTTTTAGCCGAAAACCAAATGGTGATATTTAAACGAAACACCGTTCACAGCATCAATCCTTTTAACGGCAAGCCCGTATATTTTTTATCTATCGATACACCTCGTCGGGAAGCCTCTGACGTGCACTTTATTAATCCTGCTCACGAACATTTAAAATTCATCAGCCATATTGGGTAAAGAATATGCGTAATTCACAACACCGGTTCACCAATGACGGCAACGCGATGCCTGCCATCGGATTCGGCGTCTGGCAGTCGCGAGGAGATGAATTGATCGGCGCCGTTCAATGCGCGCTTGATGCGGGCTATCGCCTCGTCGATACGGCCGCAATCTATGGCAACGAATCTGAAGTGGGCAGCGCAATAAAAACTGCGGGCGTGTGCCGGGAAGATATATTCATCACCACCAAGCTATGGAACGACCGGCATGACGACGTTGAGAACGCCTTCAACGAAAGCCTGACCAAGCTCGGTTGCGACTATGTCGATCTGTATTTGATTCACTGGCCGGTATCCGGGCAAAACCTGTTCGTTTCCGCCTGGGATGCCATGATAAAACTCCGCGACAGCGGGCGAGTCAAAAATATCGGGGTAAGCAACTTTTCCATCGAGCAAATACGCCGCCTGGAGGCTGAAACCGGCGTCCTGCCCGCAGTCAATCAACTGCAAATCCACCCTTTTAATCAGCAACGAGAGTTGGTTGATTGGCTGCGCACTCAGGGGATCATCACGCAGGCCTGGAGCCCGCTTGGCCACGGCAACCAAAACATATTAACCCACCCCGTCATCTTGAAAATTGCCGAACAGCAGCATAAAACCCCTGCCCAGATCGTATTACGCTGGCTGTATGAAAACCAAATCATTGCGCTGCCGAAATCCAGTACGCCGCAAAGAATACGGGAAAATATTGATATCTTTGACTTTAACCTGTCCACATCCGAACTGTCGGCGATAAACGCACTGGATCGCGGCCTCAACGTCGGCAACGATCCCGACGCCTTCAGGTAGCCGAGGCGGCCGGCGGCGCCACCGTCACCTCACCCTGGCCGCTGCGCTGCAAGGCCGCCTTCACCAGCCCGTTGGCCTTGCAGCGCTCGATAAAATCGTTCACGTAGGCGGCGCCCTGCGTTTTTTGCCGCGGCACCGCCATTGCCTGGCGGATAGCGGTGAAATGCCCGTCCAGCACCCGGTAGCCGGGATGGACGGCCGCAGCGGCCAGCAGCGGTTGGCGCACGCCGGCCGCCGCCTCCAGCCCCCGGTCGAAAAACAGCGCGATCGCCTCGGCAGAGGTTGCCGCCCGCACCAGTTGCGCCTGCTGCAGCGTGCGCGATAAAAACAGATCGTACGCCGCCCCCTGGCCGACCGCGATGCGCACCTCCGGCCTGTCGAGCTGCGCCACCTCAAAGTAAGGCGCGTCGTTCGCCACCAGGTAAGTCCCCTCGATGATCACGTACGGCTCGCTGAAGGCGATCTGCGCCGCGCGCACCGGCTCGATGGCCATAAACGCCAGGTTCCAGGCGCCGCTGTCCAGGTCGGCGAACACCTTGCCCGCCGCGTCATAGGTGACCAGTTCGAGCGCCACGCCCAGCTCCTGGGCCAGCGCGGCGGCCAGCTCCACCGAAGCGCCTTGCGGTTTGCCGCCGGCTCCGGCCTGCGCCAGCACCGGATTGCCGTAGTTGATCGCCGCGCGCAACACGCCTTGCGGGGCCAGATCGTCGAGTACCGCGGCGGGAATCGTCTGCATACTTCCTCCTGAATGGCTGATGGGCGCGCCGTCGTGGCGCTCATTAAGCGTAGAGCGAAACCTCCGACCAGCAAGCTTTCGCCGCCGAAGCCGCCGCCGGCGTGATTAACGTCACACTATTGTCATAAAAATGTACAATAGCCGCCGTTCGTCGGCCGTAGCGGGAGATTGCGCGTTGTTCCGCCGCCGGCAATAGGCTATACCCTTCACTTTTCGCGCCGCGGCACGCTCGGCGGCGCAGACCAGGGCAGCAACGGTTTTATTTCAATCAGACAGGGTTTGGCGGATGGTTTTAGCAGTCGTTTCGTTTGTTCTCTTTTTGGCGTCGATTTTGATTTATCGCACCCGGGCCGCCGCCAACCGCTGGTGGTTCGCCATTCTGCTGACGCTGCTCGGCAGCTATCTGGTGCTGAACGTCATCCTGATCGCCAGCAACTACTTCACCGGCGACGGCATCACCGACGCGGTGATCTACACCGTCACCAGCAGCCTCAAAGGCGCGGGCATCAGCAAATACGTGCTGCCGTTCATCGGCCTGCTGGCGGCGTTGGGGCTTATCTTCGCGGTGCTGGCTCGCAGCCTGCTGCGCCGCAAGGCCAAAGGCAGCAGCGTGGCCTACAGCATCGTCGCCGTGCTGCTGGCGCTGTTTTCGGTCGGCACCACCCCGGCGTTTCAGGACATCTCGCTGCTGGTCAAGAGCCAGATCGTCGGCGATACCGCCGATTTCAGCACCTACTACAAGGCGCCGAAAAAGACCGTGCAGGGCAAGCGGCCGAACCTGGTGTACATCTATGCCGAGAGCCTGGAGCGCACCTACTTCGACGCCGAGCTGTTCCCCGGCCTGGCCGACGAGCTGAACGCCCTGCGCACGGACAGCATCGATTTCAGCAACACCCAGCAGCTGCCGGGCACTGGTTACACCATCGCCGGCATGGTCGCCTCGCAGTGCGGCATTCCGCTGTTCGCGCCCTTCGACGGCAACGCCTCCAGCGCGGTCTCCACCTTCTACCCGGAGAACGTCTGCCTGGGCGACGTGCTGAAGGCCGCCGGCTACAGCAACTATTTCTATCAGGGCGCCGAGCTGGCGTTCGCCGGTAAAGACACCTTCCTGAAATCCCACGGCTTCGACCACGTTTACGGCTTCAAAGAGCTGCGCGAACAGGTCGCCGATCCGAGCTACAAAAACGACTGGGGCTGGTACGACGACAGCGTGCTGGACGTGGTGTACGGCAAGTTCGTCGAGCTGTCCAAGCAGCGCCAACCGTTCTCGCTGTTTACCCTGACCGTCGACACCCATCACCCGGACGGCTTTATCTCCGCCGGCTGCAGCAAGAAAAGTTACGCCTGGCAGAATAAAGAAAATCGCTCGCTAAGCGCGGTGGCCTGCAGCCAGCAACACATCGCCGCGCTGATCGACAAGATCAAACGCTCGCCCTATTTCAGCAACACCGTGATCGTGGTGTCCTCCGATCATCTGGCGATGAACAACACCGCCTACGATATCCTGGCCAAACAGAAGCGCCGCAACCTGTTCTTCATCATCGACGGCACCCGGCCGCTGGCGGAGCAGCGCAACGAGAAGCGCAGCACGCTGGACAACGGCGCCACGGTGCTGGACGTGATGGGCGGCGACAACTACATCGGCCTCGGCCGCAGCAGCCTGTCGGCGCCGTCGCTGTCTACGGTGTTCCTGAACATCGAAGAGAAGATCAACGGCTGGAAACCGGCGGTGATCAACCAGTGGGGCCTGCCGAACCGCATCAGCGACTACAGCGTCGATACGCGCCAGCGCAGCTTCAGCTTCTCCGGCGTCACCTACAAGGTGCCGTTCATTCTGCGGGTAGGCGATAACCGCATCGAACCGATGTTCAACGTCTACCTTTCCGCCCCGCTGCGCAAACAGCTGGCCGGGCTGGGCGCGGGGGAAAAATTCGTCTGGGTCGATAAATGCTATGAGATCGGCCGGGTCTGGGCGCCGCAGCTGGCGCTAAGCACCGACATCTGCGTGGCCTCCGGCACCCTGGCCTCACCGCCGCAGATCGTGCAGGCCAGCGGCGAACGCTTCCGCAGCAAGGTGAGCTTTACCGCCCCGGCGGCGGACAGCGTCGCCGATTATCAAAACGCCGTTGCTCGCCTGCAGGTGGACGACGCGGCGATGAAGTACCGGGCGGACAGCATCGAGTTCATGCTGCCCGGCCTGCCGGAGCAGGTGAAAGCCATCACCGGCGTTTCCGGCGTCGAGGAGTGGGGCCGCTGGTCCGATGCCAACCTGGCGCCGGCGGTCGACATCGATTACGTCGATCCGCTGCCGAAGCGCTTCGATCTGGTGCTGCGCGCCCGCGCCTACGGCAATAACGTCGGCGAACCGATTTCGGTGCGCGTCGGCGACGAAGAGCGCTTCGTGTCGCTCGGCGAACAGGACAGCACCGTCACCCTGCGCTTCGACAACCCGCGCGGCGCGCAGAAGATCAGCATTACCCCGCCGGCCCCCACCGAGCCGAAAGAGAGCGCCAGCGGTGGCTTTACGCCGAAGAAGCTGGGCATCGGCCTGGTGTCGTTGAAGGTCGAGGCGGCCGCCCCCGCCTCCTGATCCCCGCGCCTTCACGGGCGCGGTATTTTCTTTGCCGCGCCCGTCATTTCGACCAAGCTTTTACGCCCTTCTTCGGCTAACCTGTGACGGTAAAACGCCGCAACCCCGCCACAGAGCCGGGACATCCAAGGAGAAAGTATGAGCTATGCCCCACCTCGCAGCGGCCTCAGCGCCGATCAGGCACTCGATCAACTGGAAGCCCTGTATGACGCCGCGGTAGACGCGCTGCGTCAGGCGGTCGGCGACTTTATCAGCCACGGCACGCTGCCGGATGCGCAGGCGCGCGCCGCCGGGCTGTTCGTGTATCCCGAACTGCGCGTCAGCTGGGACGGGCAGCAATCCGGCCCGAGCAAAACCCGCGCCTTCGGCCGCTTCACCCATCCCGGCAGCTACAGCACCACCGTGACCCGGCCGCAGCTGTTCCGCCACTATCTGGCCGAACAGCTGGCGATGCTGGAGCACGATTACGCCGCCCATATCGAAGTGGCGCCGTCGCAGCAGGAGATCCCGTTCCCTTACGTGATCGACGGCTCCAGCCTGGCGCTCGATCGCTCGATGAGCGCCGGCATCGCGCAGCATTTCCCCACCACCGAGCTGGCGCAGATCGGTGACGAAACCGCCGACGGCCTGTACCACACCACCGACAACCATTTCCCGCTGTCGCATTTCGATGCGCTGCGCGCGGATTTCTCGCTGGCGCGGCTGCGGCACTACACCGGCACGCCGGTGGAGCACTTCCAGCCGTTCGTGCTGTTCACCAACTACACCCGCTATGTGGATGAGTTCGTGCGCTGGGCCTGCGCGCAAATCGCCGATCCGGCCAGCCCGTACATCGCGCTCTCCAGCGCCGGCGGCACCTATATCACGCCGGAAACCCGCGCGCCCGAACAGGCGGTGTCCGATCTGGCGTGGAAAAACCACCAGATGCCGGCCTATCACCTGATTTCGCGCACCGGCCAGGGCATCACGCTGATCAACATCGGCGTCGGCCCGTCCAACGCCAAAACCATCTGCGATCACCTGGCGGTGCTGCGCCCGAGCGCCTGGCTGATGATCGGCCACTGCGGCGGCCTGCGCGAAAGCCAGAAGATCGGCGATTATGTGCTGGCCCACGCCTATCTGCGCGACGATCACGTGCTAGATGCGGTGCTGCCGCCGGATATCCCGATCCCGAGCATCGCCGAGGTGCAGCGTGCCCTGTACGACGCCACCAAGATGGTCAGCGGCATGCCCGGCGAAGAGGTCAAACAGCGTTTGCGCACCGGCACCGTGGTCACCACCGACGACCGCAACTGGGAGCTGCGCTATTCCGCTTCGGCGCGGCGCTTCAACCTCAGCCGCGCGGTGGCGGTCGACATGGAGAGCGCCACCATCGCCGCTCAGGGTTACCGCTTCCGGGTGCCGTACGGCACGCTGCTGTGCGTCTCCGACAAACCGCTGCACGGCGAAATAAAACTGCCGGGCCAGGCCAACCGCTTCTATGAAGGGGCGATCTCCGAGCACCTGCAGATCGGAATCTGCGCCATCGATCTGCTGCGCGCCGAGGGCGATCGTCTGCACTCACGCAAGCTGCGCACCTTCAACGAACCGCCGTTCCGATAACGGTTCTCAGGCCCGCTGCGGCGGGCCGTTTTTTCCTCAACGCACCAGCGCCAGCGCGCGTTTCTCCTGGCTGCGGCCGCCGGCGATCGACAGCAGCAGGTCTTTCACCAGCAGCGCCGGGGCGGACAGCGCCTGTTGGCCCGACATGCACAGCGACAGCGGCACCGACATCGTCGGCGCATTGATGCGCGCCATCCAGGCCTTGGCCGGGCCGATCATCGCGCGCGCCACCGATTCCGGCAGCACGGTCGCCCCCAGCCCGCTGGCGATCGCGGCGCTCAGCGCGCCCGAGGATTCGATCTCTCCCACCACGTTGACAGCCAGCTTGCGCAGCGCCATCGCCTCTTCCAGCTGATTGCGCACCGCATCGCCCTCGCGCGGCAGGAACAGGTTTAGCCGCGCCACGTCCAGCAGCTCGACGCTGTTGCCGGGATGCGGCACCGCGCGCGTCGCCACCAGATAAAGATCTTCTCGCATCAGTGCGATGGCGTGCAGCCCGGCGGGCATTTTGGCGCCGTAGACCATCGCCATGTCCAGCGTCTGGTTAGCCACCTGCCCGGCCAGCGTCGCGCCGCCGTTTTCATGCAGGCTGAGCAGGATACCCGGCTGCTGATCGCGCAGGCTTTGCAGCAGCGGCAACGCCAGCTGCGCCGCTGTGCTGCCCGACGCCAGCCCGAGAGACACCTGGCCGCTCATCGCCTGCCCGGCGCTGTTGACCGCACTCTGCGCCTGCTCGCACTGGCGCAGAATGGTCTGCGCGTGGGCATACAGAATGTTGCCGGCCTCGGTCGGCTGCACGCCGCGCTTGGTGCGGATCAGCAGCTGTTGCTTCAGCTCCCCCTCCAGCGTCGCCAGCTGCTGGCTGAGCGCCGGCTGGGCGATGTGCAACACCTCCGCCGCCTGGGTCAGGCTGCCGATATCGACGATTTTCACGAAGTACTTCAGACGTCTGAAATTCATAGTGCCTCCAGCGAGCCGCTAAATTGAGAATGCCGAAATCCGGTCAGGCAACCACAGCAAGATCCAGGCCAGAATCGGTAAACGGCCACGGAAGCGGGATATACGGCGGCCAACAGCCGTTCGCCGGGCGGCGCACGCCACCGCGCAGGGCAGCCGTTGCACCATCGGCAGGCAAATGCGCCAAACAACGGGCAATCCGGCGGCGCTGCGCGCGGGATAAGCGACAAAAGCGAGAAAAAGCAGCAGGTTGGGCAATCTTGCAGCAAACGAGCGCATCGGGCGCTTTCACGCTTTACAAGCCGCAACCGCCCCGCTATTATTCGCCCCGTTCACACGATTCCTCTGTAGTTCAGTCGGTAGAACGGCGGACTGTTAATCCGTATGTCACTGGTTCGAGTCCAGTCAGAGGAGCCATATTTAGAGAAGCCCGCTCAGGGAAACCCGAGCGGGCTTTTTGCTTTCTGCCGCCGTCAAAAGCTGCGTTTCGCCACCAGATAGGCGCCCGCCACCAGCAGCAGGGCGCCGAACAGCGCCGGCAGATTGTCGCGCAGCGCCGCCGGGCCGGCGCGGTAGACGTCCACCAGCAGCCCCATGCACAGCTGGCTGGCGACCAGGATCGAGATGGTGGCCGCCGCGCCCAGTTTTTGGTAACCCAGGATGCCGGCGAACACGAACAGCGATCCCAACAGCCCCGGCAGCAGCATCCACCACCTGGCGGCGCCGGTCACTTCCGCCACCGCGCCGAGGCCGTTTTTGGCCAGCAACAACCCCACCAGCAGCAGCAAACCGACGCTGGAGTTGATCACCAGCGTGATAAGGATGGTCGAGACGCTTTCGGTAATGCGCACCATCAGCAGATTCTGCACCACCAGCCCCATTCCCGCCGCGATCAGCAGCAATAGCATATTCATCGCCCTGTCTCCAGGATCAGCGCGCCGGCGGCGTGGCCCGCTCGTCGAGCGTCAGCTGCAGGAAAGTCAGATCCAGCCATTGACCAAATTTGGCGCCCACCTGCTCCATGCGCCCCACCTCGCGGAACCCGAGCGCCAGGTGCAGCTTAATCGAGGCCTGATTGCCGGATTCGATACCGGCCACCATCACGTGCTTGCCGATCTCCCGCGCCCGTGCGATCAGGGCGATCAACAGCGCTTTGCCAATCCCTTCACCGCGATGCGCCTGATGGACATACACCGAGTGTTCTACGGTATGGCGATAGCCGTCCCAGGCGCGCCAGTCGCCGAACGACGCGTAGCCGATCGCCTCGTCCGCGCCGTTCACCGCCACCAGCACCGGGTAGCCCGCCGCCTGCCGTTCGCCGATCCACGCCGCGCGGTTGGCCGCATCCACGGTTTGTTCATTCCAGATGGCGGTGCTGTTCAACACCGCGTCGTTATAGATGGCGGCAATCGCCGCGCTATCGTTGAGCGTCGCATTTCGTATAATCATGGTTTACCCCGGCTAATTGTCCACTATAATACTACGATATGAATATTAAATTAGACAATCTAAATCAGCTGATCGGCGCACGCATTCGCCTTGAGCGCGAGGCGCGCCACTGGTCGCTGTCCGATCTGGCCGAGCAGGCGGGCGTCTCACGGGCGATGGTTCATAAGATCGAGCGCGGCGAGAGCAGCCCGACGGCGATGCTGCTGGCCAGGCTGGCGGGGGCGTTCGGCCTCAGCATGTCCAAGCTCATCGCCCGGGCGGAAACGCAGGAAGGCCGGCTGCTGCGCCGGGAAGATCAGCCGGTCTGGGTCGATCCGCAGAGCGGCTACGTGCGGCGCCACGTGTCGCCGCGCACCGATCTGCCGCTCGATCTGGTGCGTATCGAACTGCCGGCCGGCGCGACGATCCCGATGCCGGCTTCGGTGTATGCCTTCAAGCGTCAGCTGATCTGGGTTTTATCCGGCGAGTTGGTCTTTGTGGAAGGTGACGCGCGCCATGACATGGCCGAGGGAGACTGCCTGGAGCTCGGCCCACCGGCGGACTGCCGCTTTGAAAACCAGAGCGATCAACCGTGCGTGTATATGGTGGCGGTGCTGAGCGCCGCCTGACGCCCCGCCCGCGCTAGCCCTGCGTCGGCCGGTTATAGCCGGCGCGGAAAAACTTCTCCGCCAGCCGGCTGTCGCCGCCGGAAAAAAACTCGCTCATCGGCTCGCTGCCGAGGCCATAGGCGCGGCTCAGCTGCCCGGCTTCGAACGCCGCCCGATTCTCGTCGCCGCAGCGCTGCGCCAAATGGTGCGCATAGCCGAGCACAAAGCCGCGCTTGTAGTCGGAGCAAAAGCGCGACAGCTCCGTCTCCGGCTTCAGACTCTCCGCCTTTAACCCCGCCAACAGCCCTTTGCCAAAATGGTCAACCACGGTTTCCTCCTCATTACGCCATCGCTATATAACAAAATATACAGCGAATGAGCGAACGAGAACATACTCCCTAAGTTTTACTCGCCGCATAAAAAAGGCCCGCCAAGCGGGCCTCGGCAAGAACGGGCGATCACAGCGTGAAATTCAGCCCTTCGCTGACGGTCTTGCCCAGCGGCAGGCGGCCCGACGGCGCCTCTTTTTCCTGCAGGAAATCTGGCAGGCGGGCTTTGTCACCCGGTTTGCCGATCGCCACCATGGCGTGCACCGCATAGTCGTCCGGCAGCTGCAGCGCCGCTTTGATCTTGTCGTGGTGAATGCCGCTCATGCAGTGGGTCAGCCAGCCTTTCAGGTGCGCCTGATGCGCCAGGCTGGCCCAGGCGGCGCCGGTATCGAACGCGTGGGTCGGGTTGTCCACCAGCCGTTCGCCGTTCAGGCTGGTGGTTTTGGAGACGATCACCACCAGCGCCGAGGCGTGCTGCGCCCAGCCGCGGTTGAAGTCGATCAGGAATTCCAGGTAGTTCTCCCAGCTGTCGGAACCGTGCTTGCTATAGGCAAAGCGCCACGGCTGAATGTTGTAGGCCGAAGGCGACCAGCGCGCCGCTTCAAAAAAGCTCAGCAGCGTTTGATCGTCGATGGCGTCGTTGGCCATCGCGCGCGGCGACCAGCGTTCGATAAATTGCGCATCAATCGGATAATCGGAAGTTCTTGGCTGGTTCATAGTCGGTTCTCGCAGTGAAGTAAAAACAAAAGTTCGCTGATATTCCCACAGCTTAGGGCGATAAAACTTTTATTTCGTGCCATTGCCCTGCGGCAGCTCCTGCTGCAGCCAGGCGAGAAACGCCCTGACCGGCGGATGCCGCTCGCGCCCCGGCGCGCACAGCACGCTGTACGCGGCGCCCGGTACGCGCACCTCCGGCCGGTACGCCACCAGCAGACCGTTGTCCACCATATCGGACACCATCACCGAGCTCGCGAGCACTATCCCCTGCCCGGCCACCGCCGCCTGCAGGGCGTAATGCTCCTCGTGATAGCTGCGCATCGCCGCATGGCGCTGCCACCAGTCCACGCCGGCGGCCCGGCACCAGTCGCGCCAGCCGCTGTCGTACAGCGCCGAATCCCCCCATTTGACGGTGATCAGCACCGGGTTTTCCGGTTCGGCGGCGGCCAGCCCCGGCGCCGCGTAGACGCCAAAGCTTTCCTCCAGCCGCGCCGTCTGATGCAGCGCGGGATAGTGCGCGCGGCTGTAGCGCACCGCCACGTCCACGCTGGCGTCCTGCTGCAGATCGATCACCTCGGCGCAGGCCTCCAGGCGCACCAGATAGTGCGGGTAGGCCTGGTAGAAACGCCCCAGGCGTGGCACCAGCCACAGCGCCGCGAAAGAGTGCGTGACCGAGACGCACAGCGATCCGGTACTGGGCTGCGGCCGCAGGCCTTCGAGCGTAGCGGCGACGTCCAGCAGCGCGCCGTGCACCCCGGCAAACAGCGTTTCGCCTTTCGGCGTCAGCCGCACGCCGCGCGGCACCCGCTCGAACAGCGCAAACCCCAACTGTTGCTCCAGCGCTTTGATCTGGTGCGAAATCGCCGTCGGCGTCACCGCCAGCTCGGCCGCCGCCAGCTTGAAGCTGCGCAGGCGAGCGGCAGATTCAAAGGTGCGTAATGCGTTGACGGGCAGCGTGGCGAACATGGCGAAACCTCTAGAGATGAGTTGAGCTCATCCTGGCAGAAAAGCCGTCATTTGTCGCCTGCCACTACTTGTTTCTAGAGTAGAGCTGAATTCACTTCATACCGAGGAACATGACATGAGTACAACTCATCAATCCAAACGTTTGGTGGTGCTGGTCGGCAGCCCGCGCCGCGACGGCAACAGCGCCACGCTGGCGCAGGCGATCATGGCGGGCGCCGCCGAAGCCGGCACGTCCGCCAGCCTGCATTTTCTCGATGATTACCTGAGCAGTTTTCTGAGCGATGAGCGCCATACGCCGCCGCCGGCCGATCGCTACGCCGAACTGTTTCTGGAGCACTTCCTGCCGTCCGACGGCGCGGTATTCTGCACGCCGATTTACTGGTACGGCATGTCGGCGCAAACCAAGGCCTTTTTCGATCGCTCGTTCAGCTTCTATTCCAACGCCTACCCTCAGGCGGAACAGGTGCACCAACGCATGAGCGGCAAACGCATCGGGCTGGCGGTAGCGTCGGAAGAGACCTACCCCGGCGCGGCGTTGGGCATCGTACATCAGATCCAGGAGTTCAGCCGCTACACCCATTCCGCATTCGTTGGGCTGGTGCACGGCGCCGGCAATCAGCGCGGCGAGATCGCCCGCGATCCACGCAATCCGCTGCAGGCCGCCCGCGAGCTGGGGCGCGAGTTTTTCACTCGCCCCTATTCGGATTATCAGATGGACAGCCCGCGCAGCACGCAGGTGTGGGAGGAGTAAGCGCGGCGCCCGGAGGCAATTGCAAGCATAACGTTAGCATCTGTCGCAATCTGTTGCGGGCCATTGGCCCGCCGTTGCCGCGCTTGTATGATACGACGCGGCGCCAGACGGTGGCCGCCGATCTCAAGCGGAAGCGAACTGCAATGTCTAAACAGTGGAAAATAGCGGCGGCCAACGCCTGTTTATGTCTCTATACCCGCATCGCGGGCAATTTCCGGCCCGCAGCGAGCTTCGATCCGCAGCAATCCTTTGAACGCATCGTGATTTTCTCCACCAGCGCCCTCGGCGATCTGATGTTCAATACGCCCGCCATCCGCGCACTGTGCGAACGCTATCCCGGCGCGCAAATCACGCTGGTCTCCAGCCATAAAAACCGGCAGCTGGTCGAAGGCAGCCCCTGCTTTCATGACGTGATTTACTGGGACCACAAGGCCAAAGACATGTTGGGCGTTATCCGGCGCCTGCGAAGAAACCGGCCTCAGCTGGCGGTCATCCTGCACTCGAAGGCGCCTTACGATGTGCTGGTCGCCATCGCCGCCGGTTGCCAATACCTGTTCAAAGACGTTTACGGCAACAAACCGAGCGGCATGGAGCGCTGGCTGACCGGCGTCAGCCACAGCAGCGACGGCCATTTGATTCAGCGCAAGCTGGATATGGTGGGGCAATTGGGATGCCGTACCGACAATCCTGACATGTTCATCCCGGTCGCTTTTCCCGCGCTGGCGAAACCGGCGGGCAAGATCCTGATCGGCTTTCAGATGGGCGCCTCCGAAACGCTGCGCCGCTGGCCGGTCGACCGCTTTATTGAGCTGGCGCAACGGCTGCTGGCGCACTCCCCCGACTGTCAGATCGCGTTGATTGGCAGCAAGGCGGAGCACAGCCTCGAGCGGGAGTTTATGGCGGGTTTGAGCGAGGCGCAGCAACAGCGGGTAGTAAGCCATATCGGCGCGACCACGCTACCGCAACTGCTGGCGACGATCGCCAATCTGCAGGTACTGGTGACCGGCGATACCGGCCCGCTCCACCTCGCCGTGGCGTTGAAAACCGCCACCGTCAGCCTGTTCGTCACCGCTAACCCGCGGCATACCGGCCCCTATCAGGACAGCGAACGGCATCAGGTGATGCACGTGCCGGTTGACAGCGTCGCGCTGAGTGCCGCTGAGCGACGCCAACCGCTCAGCATCATCGCGGCGGAACAGGTGCTGGAGAAGACGCTAGCGGCGCTGCCGTCCGCACAGTCCCGATCCGTTTAGGCTGCGACAGCAGCAACGCCAGCGGCAGCCAAAACAGGTACCAAAACTCCGCCGGATTGGCGATCACAAACATGCCCTGCGAACTGTAGAACACCAGCATAAACAGAAACAGGCCCGCCTCCCAGCGCCGCCCTGCGCGCCAGTGTGCGATGGCGAGCCGCGCGCCGTATCCCAGCAGCGCCAGCAGCAACAGGAAACCCACGCAGCCGCCCTTCAGCAACGCGCCGAGGTACAGACTGTGCGTGGTGTGGTTCAACTCGCCGGTGTAATTGAGAAAGTTAAGCTGCTTGTCAAAGCCGTAGCCGAAGAACGGCGCCTGTTCTATCAGCGCCAGGCTGTGGCGCCAGATGCTGATGCGAACAAAGCTCTGTTGATACAGCTCGCCAAAGCGCGTCAGCAACATTTCGCCGATCGCACTGTAAACGACGGCGAGAACCACAGCCAGCGCGCCGGGCAACAGAAACCACAGCCACCGTCCCGGCCGGTGTCGATAAGGCATCGCCACCACCACCGCGAGCGCCAGCGCGATCAGCGGGCCGCGGCTTTGCGTCAGCACCATGAATGCCAGCAGCGGCGGGATAAAGCACAGCGCCGCTTTTTGCCCGGTATCGCGGAAAATCATCAGGCTCAACAAAATGGCGATGGCGGCGTAACCGGCCAGATCGATCACGTTGCTCGGCCCCGGATTGCGGGCGGTGGTTTCCCGCAGATGATAAATCGACGGGGCGTCGACCAGCGTCAGATACAAGCACAGCGCCGTCATGCCGGCCAGCATCGCCCACTGCAGTTGATGACGCCGCTCACCGTCGAGCAGCGTCACCAGCCAGGCGAGATAGAGCAGGATATAAGCGCTGTGGGTCAGGGCCGACGGCATGTCGCCCGGCGTCTCGCCCCACAGCTCGCTGAGGGAATAATAAAGCAAAAATATCAGCGCCAGCCCGCCGCCCCTGCGCGCCTGACGATTGTCCCACAGCTGCCGCCGCAGCGGCGGCCAGGTGAACACGGCGGCCAGCCACAGCAGCGCCGCCAGATGAAACAGGTTATTGACGCGGGTCTGCCCGCAAAAGATCGCGCTGAAAAACGCGAAGGCTAAAAACAGCGCGCTACCAAAGCGATAACACCGCTCAGGCTTGCTGAAAGTAAACATTGCCGTCCACCTTCTCGAAGATATCGCTGCCGATAGCGCTGTGCAGGGAGAGGTTTTTAATCGCGATCTGCTGCTTTTTCATGATCGCGCCGGCGTGTCGAAAAGCGGGGATCACCAGCGACGCCACCTTGTCCGCCAGGAACGTCGGCAAGCGATCCTGCTCGGTTTCGTAAAAGCGCGGCTGGTGGAAGTTGTTCATGTCCAGTCCGGCGATAAACAGCTGCTTGAAGCCGAGATAGGCGATGATTTGCAGCGCCCAATAGGCCACGGTGCCGGCATCGAAAATGCCACAGCGGATATCCTGGCTGAAGCCGAGCGTGCGGTTCGCGATGCAAAACTCCACCCCGTTTTCCCGGCAGTAGTGATCCCACAGCGCGCCGCTGTCGATCCGGGGACGGTAAATCTTGCAGGCCGCGTCTTCGACAATCGCCAATCGGCAGCCGATCGCCGCCTGTCCAAAACGATCGAGAATGCGCGCCACGCCGTGCACGGTGGTGAACAGCGTCAGCGCCGGCCGTTGAATGACATCGCGCACGATCTCCGGGCGGTTATCGATAAACCCCATGTCCACGATGACGTAGAAGTGAAAATCCACCTGCCGATGCAGGCAATAGGCGCCGTTGACCCCGATCGCGGGCATGGCGGGAATATTTTCGAAACGCAGCGCCTTCACCGACGGGCCGGTAGCCGTCAACAACGCCGGCCCCCGGCAACTGTTGCGCAGTTCGCTCAGCGGGACGATCGGCACCGGCCGGTGCTTGTACCATAAGGCGGCGATTTCACCGCCCTCGCCGCGCGCAATCTTCACGTAGGGCCAGAGGTTTTCGTTATGCCGATAAGGGCGCGCGTGGGAATAGCGGTAGATCTGCTTAAAAAAAGAGCCCATGGTGGCGATGTCCTGTCCAGAGTGCGTGACGATACCTACAGAGGCATCTTTCTGTATGCTCAGAATTTAAAAACGTGTCAGCACTGGCCAGGCCGCACAGCGAGTATCTAAATATTCGTTTAGTGAGGCAATTTTTGTAATTTGAATTATTAGTCAGCGTAGCGGCAAGAAATGTGTCGAAGTGTTATTTGAATGAGGAACTGTTGCCGTGCGTAAAAATACCGTGAATGGCGGCAGCGCCGCCGCTTGGCATTGATGGGGTTTTGTTATAACGTATCATAACTTTAGCCAAAGGAAGACGACGATGAAAATCCAGCTGTCGCTGCTGTTTCTCTGCCTGCTGGCCGGTAAGGCCGCGGCGTTTCAGTCGAAAGTGCCCGAACCGCGCCCGGAACAGGCGCGCGCGGCGGAACAAAACATCGAAAATCTGTTTTACGGCTTTCACGCCATGGACGCCCAGCCGGTGAACATCGGCAGCTGCGCGGCGGTGCCGGTGGCGGGATGCCAATGCGCGTTCTGCACCCAGCTGCGGCAGGCCGGGCGCTGAGCCGCCCCCCTTATTCAATTCAACTCAGCGCATACTGCACGATCAGCTGCCCCTTCTTCATCTTTACGCCGGTGATAGCGATCGCGCCCACCTCGCCCAGCGTGGCGACATGGGTGCCGCCGCAGCCGTAGGCAGGCAGTTCGCCGAAACCGACCTGCCGCATCCCGTCCACCGCCTGTTGGCGGCGCGGCAGATCGGCGGCGATCAAGCGCGCCAGCTCCGCCTGCAAAAAGTCCGCTTCTATCGTCTGCGCATCCGGCCCTGGCGCGAACGTGATGCGCCCCTCCCCCGGCCAATGATGCGCCTTGACCGGCCGCCACCCCCGGCTTTCGCCCAGCCAACCGATCAGATGCCCACCGGAGTGCCAGCGGGCGTGCAGCCGACGCTGCGCCTCATCGATTTGCAGCGTAGCCGGCCCGATCGGCAGCGGCGCGGCGGTAAAGTGCAGCACGGTATCCCCCTGCTGCTGCACCCGCAGCACGGCGACGCCGCCTAACGTCCCCACGTCGGACGGCTGGCCGCCGCCCTGTGGGTGGAACAGCGTGGCGTCCAGCTCTACGGCGTAGGCGCCCGCCTCGGCCGGCGTACAGCTCAACACCTGCGCCTGGCCCTGTACATCGTCGCTGTAGTAATAACGTCGTTCGGTCATCATTTTTCTCCTCGGTTCGAAGAGCCATTATATTCATGTCATAATCGATGGATAATCCGCCGTCATCACAATGGACCTTTGCGCCATGAGCACAAATCTTTCTTACGCGCTGTTGCCCGAAATGGCCGTTTTCGTTCAGGTGGTAGAGAGCGGCAGCTTTTCCGCCGCCGCCCGTAAACTTGGCACCTCGCCTTCCGCCGTCAGCCGCAGCGTGGCAAGGCTCGAACAGGCGCTGGCGCTGCAGCTGCTGCACCGCACCACCCGCAAACTGCGGCTGAGCGAAAGCGGCGAAGAGGCGTATGCGCACTGCCGCACCCTGTTGGCGGCCGCCGATGCGGTTATGGCGATCGGCGGGCGCGGCGCCGCGGAGCCCGAAGGATTGGTCAGCGTCAGCGTGCCCAAGGCGGTGGGGCGCTTCGTGCTGCATCCGCACATGCCGGAGTTCCTGCGCCGCTACCCGAAGGTGGACGTGCGGCTGCGGCTGGAAGATCGCTACATGGATCTGATCGACGATCGGGTCGATCTGGCGCTGCGCATTACCGATCGCCCATCGCCCGGGTTGATCGGCCGCCAGTTGATGAGAATAGACCATCTGCTGTGCGCCACGCCGCACTACCTGGCGCAGCACGGCACGCCGCAGCACCCGCACGATCTGGCGGCGCACAGCTGCATCTATCTGGGCGAAACGCCGAGCGACGCGCAATGGAAGTTCCGCCGCAGCGGCAAAACGGTGACGGTCAACGTGCGCGGCCGCTACGCCGCCAACCACACCGGCGTGCGGCTGGACGCGGTGAAACAGCATATCGGCATCGGCAGCCTGCCGTATTTTACCGCCCGCCAGGCGCTCGACGACGGCGAGATCGTGCAGGTATTGCCGGAATGGGATTTCCTCAGCAGCTATCACGGCGGCCTGTGGTTGCTTTACGCGCCTAACCAGTATCTGCCGCCCAAACTGCGGGTGTTTATCGACTATCTCGTCGCCTGCCTGGCGCAGGAGCCGCAGCTAAAGCGCCTTGCGTAGCGTGATGTTGATGCGGTGCGGCCCCACCAACGAGTGATAGCCTTCCTTGACCGGCAGGATGCCGTGAAAACAGAGCCGCGATGGGCCGCCCCACACCACCACGTCGCCGTGCGCCAGCGGGATGCGCCGCGCCCGGTCGCTGCGTTGCAGGCCGCCGAACTGAAATACCGCCGGCAGCCCGAGCGACACCGAAACGATGGGTGCGCCGAAGTCGTGCTCGTCTTTATCCTGATGCAGCGACAGCTTGCTGCCCGGATCGTAACGGTTCATCAGGCAGGAATCCGGCACGAAGCGGCCGAAGCCCGCCTGCTGCGCGGCTTCGTCCGCCAGCGCCATCAGGATCGGCGGAATGGCCGGCCAGCGTTTGCCGCTGCGCGCGTCGCGTTCCGAATAGCGGTAACCGCGGCTGTCGCTGGTCCAGCCGTTGCCGCACCAGCTCATCGCCACCGACATCACGTGCCCGCCGGGCGTGGTCAAATGCCGCCACGGCACCTGGGCGACGACGCCCTGCACCGCAGCCAGCAATTCAGGCCCGTGATCGCGCACGAAGCCGTGCATCACCACCGCGCCGGGGGCGATCTCTTCGCGCCACGGCGGCGGCAGCGCGTCTTCAAAAAGATCGATTGTCATCGCCAAAACCTGTATGAATACACAGTAATCATTGTAACCCGCCGCCGCCGATTGTCCAGCGCCCGGCAACGCCATTGTCGTTGGCGGCAAATTTCTCTACAGTAGCCGCCATAAAATCAATCACTCACCAGGAATGCGTGTGATTAAGGGCATCACTCTCTCGGTCGTCGCCTCCATCTTGTTCGGCGCGATGTATTACTTCACCTCTACCCTCACCCCGCTGAACGGCGAGCAGGTCTACGGCTGGCGCACGCTGCTGACGCTGCCGTTCCTGACGCTGTTCATGGCGCTGTCCGGCGATTGGCGCAAAGTGGGCGACACGCTGGGCTGGATCGGCCAACGGCCGCAGCGTCTGCTGGGCCTGCTGCTCACCTCGGCGCTGCTGGGGGTACAGCTGTGGTTATTCCTGTGGGCGCCGCTGCACGGCAAGGCGCTCGACGTATCGCTCGGCTATTTTCTGCTGCCGCTGACCATGGTGCTGGCGGGCCGTTTGATCTACCGCGATCGGCTGTCGCTGCTGCAAAAGCTGGCGGTGGCGTGCGCCATGGTGGGGGTGGGCAATGAGCTGTATCAGGCGGGCGGCGTCTCGTGGCCAACGCTGGTGGTGGCGCTGGGCTATCCGCTCTACTTTATTTTGCGGCGGCGTTTCGGCACCGACAATCTCGGCGGGCTGTGGTGCGAGCTGGCGCTGATGCTGCCGGCGGCGGCCTGGTTCGCCTTCGGCGACGGCGGCGCGGCGGCGTTGCCGACCAATGCCGAGCTGTATTGGCGCATTCCGCTGCTCGGCGTCATCAGCGCCGTGGCGCTGGTGTGTTACATCCTCGCCAGCCGTCTGCTGCCTTTCAGCCTGTTCGGCCTGCTGAGCTATGTGGAACCGGTGCTGCTGGTGATCGTCGCGCTGCTGCTCGGCGAGAGCATCGGCCAAAGCGAATGGCCAACCTATCTGGCGATCTGGCTGGCGGTGCTGCTGCTGGCGGCGGAAGGTGCGCAGCACCTGCTGCGCCGCCAGCGGGTCTGACTCAGGCGGCCAGCGTGGCGCCGCCGTCGATCACGATGTCCTGCATGGTGATGTGGCTGGCCAAATCGGAGGCCAGGAACAACACCGCGTTGGCGATCTCATCCGGGCGGGCGATTTTGCCCAGCGGGATCCCCAGCTTGAACATCTCGGGGAAGCCGGCGATGGTGCGTTGCTGCGCGTCGTCGGTCTGCCACATGCCGCGCTGCATCGGCGTGTCGGTCGAGCCCGGCGACACCAGATTGCAGCGCACGCCGAACGGCGCCATCTCCAACCCCACACAGTGGTTCAGGCTGGTCAGCGCCGCCTTGGAGGCGCAGTAGGCCGCCATCTGCGCGCGCGGCACGTGCGCGGCGTTGGAGCCGATGCTGACGATCGCCCCGCTGCGCTGCGCCTTGAAGTGCGGCAGCACGGCGCGGAACAGGTAAAACGCTCCCGAGGCGTTGACGTTGATGCACTGATGCCAGTCATCCACGCTCAGATCTTCGGTATTGCCCATGCGCAGAATGCCGGCGGCGTTGACCAACACGTCCAGTCGCGGGTTCTCCGCCAGCTGTTGGCGGCACACCGCCTCCACCTGCTCCGGCCGGCTGATGTCCAGCGTCACGCAAGGGTAAGGCAGATCCGGGTTGGCGAACTCGCGGTCAAATCCCACCACCTCGGCGCCCTGCGTCAAAAAATGCCGGGCGATCTGCTCGCCGATGCCGCGCGCCGCGCCGGTCACCCACACGCGTTTGCCGGTGAAATCCATTTGAATGCTCATGCGCACACCGCCATCCGGGCACGCTGCCGGGTCATGTTGTTGTTCATCGTTGTCTCCTGCGAAAGCGTATGACGCGGCGCGCACTGCGCCGCAAAGAGGCCTACAGCGCGCCGCTGTTCAGGCCGAAAGCGTTGAGCATGGTGCCCAGTTTGGCGGCGGTTTCCATCCACTCGGACTGCGGTGTCGAAGCGGCGACGATGCCCGCGCCGGCGAACAGCCTCACCCGGTTGCCGCGCAGCAGGCCGCTGCGGATGACGATCGCCCACTCGCCGTCGCCGTTGGCGTCACACCAGCCGACGATGCCGCTGAACAGGCCGCGATCGTGCGGTTCCAGATCGGCGATCAGTTGGCGGGCGCTCTCGGTCGGGAAGCCGCAAAGCGCCGGCGTCGGATGCAGCAGGCAGGCCAGCTGCATCACGTTGAGATTCGGGTTCAGCAGCTCGCCGCGAATGCGGGTGGACAGGTGCCACATGGTGCCGGTGCTGAGCAGCGACGGGCCGCTGGGCACGCTCAGGCTGGCGCACAATGGCGCCAGGTGGCGGCGAATGTCGTCGATCACCAGCTTGTGTTCGTATTTGTCTTTGGTCGAGCGCATCAGGCGCTCGCTGCCGAGGCGATCCTGCTGCGGATCGTCCTGACGGCGCGCGGAGCCCGCCAGCGGATTGGTGTGGATCTCGCCGCCCTGCTTGCGGATCAGCAGTTCCGGGCTGGCGCCGATCAGCACGCCGCCATCGGCCAGCGGCAAGGAAAAGTGGTAACCGGTCGGGTTCTGCACCATCAGGTTATTGAGGATCTGGTGGCCCGCCACCGGCTGCTCCAGCTCGATGTCGAGGATGCGCGACAGCACCGCCTTGTCCAGCTTGCCCTGTTTAAAGCGGCTGACCGCTTCCGCCACCGCGTGCTTGAAGCGCGGCTCGTCCGGAATGCTGGTGCAGGCGGCCAGGCGATGCGGCTGTTGCAGCATCGGGCGCGCGGCGCGGGTAAAGCTGTCGTTGGCGACAAACTGGCAGTTTTCAGGCACGTACAGGCTGGAAGGCCGGCGCGTATCGAACGGAATGGCGCCCACCACCACCGGCGTCTCCTGGCCGGCGGCTTTGGCGCGCGCCAACGCCTGGCGGATATGCTGCGCCAGCGCGCTGCCTTCCTGCTCACCGCCGAACGCCGGCGTCTCGATACGCTCGAACACGCCATCGGCGGAGAGGGAACGGAATTCGGACCGGTACAAAAAGGTCGATTGTTCGGCGTACACAAACCCGGGGAAGGTTTGGTTTTCTGTCGTCAGTGTCGCCACTAGACCACTCCTTTGTTGCGCCTTACCAATGATAATGTTTATGCGAATAATTATCATTAGCTATAAAAGGAGGATAAATTACACCGGATCCCCACCGTGGGTCAATCTCCGATGAATGAATCTTTCCGCCCGCTGCGGCAAATCCGCGTTACGGCAAAGTAAGAAATAACACACTGTTATTATTGTGTTTTAGCAGAAAATAAAAGTCGTGACATCGTCACCTTCACGCCAAAAACGCCCGTTAAACCGGCGGCCGGCGGGGCAATTTGGCGTCAGCGTCTTAAGCAGCGCTAATACAAACGTCTGCCGCTGCATATCCACGGCGACCATGCGCGCATCGAGAAAATCGAAGTAACAGCGCACCTGCGGATAAAGCGCCTTGAACAGGCTTTCTTTGGCGGAAAACGTCAGCGTCAGCAGTTCATTGAACGGCAACGCCTCGCGCAGTAACGCCTCGCGCTCCGCCGGGGAAACGATCGCCCCCCACAGCTCCTCCGCCCGCACGTCGGAGAGCAGCGTCTCCACATCCAGCCCCACGCCGCCCAGCCCGCTCTCGCGGTGCACGGCGCACAGCGCGGTATCCGAATTATGGCTCAGCGCCCCGGCGATGCCCGGTGGCCACTGCGGCGCGCGATCTTCGCCGCGCGCCAGGGTGAAGTCGGCAAAACCGAGCGGCGCCAACAGTTGCCGCGCCAGAACACGCCCGGCCAGATACTCCGCGCGGCGCTTCGGCACCGCACGTGCCAGATGATCCGGCAGCGCAAAGCCCGCCTCGGGAAAACGCTCGTCACGATACTCCGCCAGCGCAAAATGGCAGCGCGCCACCTGGCCCGGATAGCCGTCCGGCGTGAAAAATTCGATATTGCGGATAAAAGTGGGCAACGGCGGTATCCATGATAAACAGGCAGGCTGATGATGTTAGCCCCCGAAACGGCCTGCAACAATGACCCTGGGCAAAATAAATGGCGTTAAGGCCTGCGTGGCGGCGCGTTAGCCGGGATGGGGAGAGGCCTCTCCCCCGCGCGCGGGAGAGAGGCTGGGCATTACAAGATGCCTTTCATGGTCTTTTCGAAATCGCTCCAGGCGCAGAAGCCGTCTTTGTCGATCGGGCAGCCTTTCAGCGCCAGCGTTACCCGCTGCGGCGGGGTTTGCAGCGTCAGCGGCGTCGCCTTGCGCAGCTGTTCGGTGGACTGATAGACGTACTCGATCTTCAGCAGTTCACGGTCGTTCTGCGCGTCGCGCCAGCGCTGGAACACCAGTTTGCCGCCGATCGGCGTTTTCTCGTATTGCTGCGGCAGCTGATACGGCTGGAACTGCATGGCCGACAGCAGCGAGGCAATATTGGAGTCGTGGCCGACCAGCACCGTCAGCTTCGGCGCGTCCGGTTTGCGCTCGCCGAGCAGCGCGTTGTTGATGTAGGTCAGCAGCGGCTTGGCGACGTTCTGCGCCACCACCGGCGAGGTGAACAGCGAGTCCTGATAGCCGTCTTTCAGCTGCGCCAGCTGCTGCCACTGGTGCGGGGTGGCGATTTTGCCCCAGGCCACCTCTTTCATCGGGAAACCTTCGTAATACTGCAGCATAAAGGCGTCCACCAGCGAGTTGCCCACCCGCAGCGGGCCGGAGACGCCCGGCTCTTTGCCCGGCACCGCGCTCATCACGCTGGCTTCTTTGGTCAGGTCACAGTGTTTGTCGGTCTTGCAGGCGGCGGAATCCTTGTAGTCGATGATCTTCGCCAGCTGTTGGTAAGAGGCGTCCAGCTTCAGCGAGCCCAGCGCGGCGTTCATCGCCGCCAGCGCCTGCTGGTTGAAGGCCTCGCTGGTGTCGGTGATGATCGGGTTGAAGGTCGGATCCATCTCGCCCATCTTGTCCTGATGGTGCACGCTGACGTCGCAGCCGGGGAACGCGCCGTTGCTGAAGAACTGCGCGGTGGCGACCGTGCGCTGCAGGCTGTTGGCGTAGACGTACACGCTGCCGGCGGTCGGGCAACCCTCTTTCGGCAACAGGCCGGTCTGCTTCAGCCAGGCGTTGAAGTAGTGCCCCATATACACTTCCAGCACCCCGCCCTTGGTGGTCAGCTGGCCGCCCGGCGTTTCCCAGGCCGGCCAGGCCTTCGGCGTAGACTGCGCCAGCACGCTGCCGTTGTTGGCCAGCGGCGCGCGCAGGTTATGGCGGCTCATGACCAGCACCTGTTCCAGCTGATAACCGCCGGCTTCCGCCAGCGCGTTCCCGGTGAATAACAAAGGCAGGCACAGCAATAAGGTTTTTTTTCTCATCCGCAGAGGCTCCCGGAAAATGATTATTTTTAAGGTGTTAGAGTTTGCCTGAGTATGATGGCGGGGTTAGTGTGACAAGTGTGTGACAGGGTTCACGGGAAAGGATCGTAACCGCGGCCACCGGACGGTGGCCGCGTGGCTTCAACTCAGTACCACAGGCTCATGATCGGCCAGCCGATCAGCAGCAGCGCGGCGATGTACACCACGCCGAGAATACCGCCCAGGCGCCAGTAGTCTTTCGACTTCACGTAGCCACAGCCGTAGATGATCACCCCCGGGCCGGTGGCGTACGGCGTCAGCACGCCCATGATACCGATCGACAGCACCAGCAACATCGACAGCTGCTCCATCGGCACGCCCGGCAGCCCTTTGCCGACCGCCAGGATCACCGGCAGCATGGTGGCGGTGTGCGCCGAGAGGCTGGCGAACAGGTAGTGGGCGAAGTAGAACACCAGCACCAGCGCCACCACCGTCATGTTCGGCGAGAAGCCGTCCAGGTGGGTGCTCATGGTCTGGGCGAACCAGTCGATAAAGCCGGAACGCGTCAGGCCGTTGGCCATCACCACCAGCGTCGCCAGGTTAACCAGCGTGTTCCAGGCGCTGGAATATTTGGTGATCTCTTTCCACGACACCACGTGCAGCGCCAGCATCAGCGACACCGCCAGCAGACACACCGCGGTGGCGTCCAGCATTTTGCCGCCGAACACCCACAGGCACAGGCTAAGCAGCACCAGGCCGATCAGGGTGTATTCCTTGCGCGTCAGCTTGCCCATTTCCCCCAGCGCGGTATCCGCCCAGGCGGCCACTTCGCTGCTGTGGGTCACGCCCGGTTTGTACAGGTAGTAGGAGATCAGCGGCGCGATGATCAGCAGCAGCAGGCCGACCGGCAGGAACGCCAGGAACCACTGCATCCAGCTGATGTGCACCCCGGCGATCTTGCCGACGAACTCGATGCCCAGCACGTTCGGCGCGGCGCCGGTGACGAACATCGAGGAGCTGATGCTGGTACCGACCACCATCATCCACATCAGGTAACCGCCGATACGGCGCGAGGAGGGATCGTTGGGGAAGGAGTCGAACAGCGGCGGCAGGTTTTTCACCACCGGGAATACCGTGCCGCCGGTGCGCGCGGTGTTGGACGGTGTGAACGGCGCCAGCAGGATATCGATGATCACCACCGCATAGCCCAGCGTCAGCGTGCGCTTGCCCATGAACTTCACCAGGAACAGCGCGATGCGCCGCCCCAGCCCGGTGGCCTCGTAGCCCAGCGCGAAGATAAAGGCGCCGAACACCAGCCAGACGGTGGTGCTGGAGAAGCCCGCCAGCCCCCATTTCAGCGCCTCTTTACCGGCCTTGAAGCCCGGCTCCGCCAGCTCCTGCGCGCCGAACAGCACCCAGTTGGCGCTCAGCACACTGACGGTCACTGCGATAAAGCTGATGGCGGTGGCCGGGATCGGCTCCAGAATCATGCCGACGATCATCGCCACGAAGATGGCGAAGTAGTGCCAGGCCTGCGGCGGCATGCCGTCGGGCACCGGTATCAATAACAGGATCGCGAGCACCGCCAGCGGCGCTATCGCTTTCCAGATCTTTTCCTGGGTTTGGGACATGGGGACTCTCCTGAAGGCTTGGTTATTATTCTTGGGCACCCAGCTGCGCCAGCAGCCAGGTCACTATCAACAGGTCGGCGCTGCCGCCGGGGCTGAGGTTGCGGGCGATGCAGTCGGCATCGAAGCGCCGCAGGCGCGCCAGGCCCGCTTCCCCCGCCGAGCCGCCCTGCGCCAGCAGCAATGCCGCCCGGCGCCGCAGCCAGCGCAGCCCGTGCAGGCCGCCGCGCGAGGCGACGTTGGTGTCGTCGTTGTGGGCCATCAGCCACAGCAGGCTGTCCAGCAGCGCCCGCTGTTCGTCGCCATCGGCGGCCAGCCGTTGCCGATACAGCGGCAGCGCGCCGTCAATGACCAGCCGGAAACCGGCCTCCGCCTCGCCGCGTGCGCCGCTCAACCCATGCGCGGCGAACAGCCGCTGGCCGGCGGTCTGCCCTGCGTTGTTGCGCCGCAGCTCGCGATCCACCAGCCCCCGGCACATCGCCGCCACCTCGGCGCACAGCGCTTCGGCGCCGATGGCGCGGCCCTGCTGCTGCAGGCGGCCGAAGGCGGTGCACAGCAACCCGAGCGAGAACACACTGCCCTTGTGGGTGTTAATGCCGCCGGTGGCGCGGAACATCTGGTTTTCGCAGGCCAGGCCGAGCGGCCGCAGCCGCGCCAGCTGCTGCTCTGCCGGCAAAGCGGCATCCTCGCGCCCGCGTTGGATAAAGCGCGGCAGCCACACGCCGATGGCGCGGGCGCTGCGATAGAAGTGCCCGAGATCCATGTCGCGGTGGGCGCCGGTATTATGGCGATCCACCAGCCCCGGCTTGGGTGTGAGGTTGACCTCCACCAGCAGCGCGCGGAAAGCGGCGCGGGCGAAGTCGCAGGCCGGTTCGGCACGGTGGGCGGGCAGGTTAATCGGCAGAGATCGCATCGTTGAACATCCTTTCCATTTCATGCAGCAGCTGCTCGCTGCTGTGCCGCCGCTGGCGGGCGCAGATCTTGGCCGGTTGGCCGCACAGCAGGCAGCGCCGTTCCGGCAGGCCGATGTCGCGGCGCGACAAAATGCGCCCCTGCGTATCCAGCACGTCGATATCCCACAGCCGGCCGATCGGGCGGCTCACCTCCAGCTGCATGGCGCAGTCCTTCACCCGCTGAGCATCGGCGCGCAGCGCGACAAACCCTTCGCAACCGGTGGCGAGCGCCAGCGCCTCGGCCTGCGGGCTGGGCCAACCCTGTTCGGCGCACAGTCGCAGCAACGCCGCCCACCCCAGGTTGAAGATGCCGCGCGTCAGCGCGCTGTCCTTCACCGGGCCGGGCACCACCAGCGTCAGCACCAGCAGCGTGCACTCGTGCTGCGCCAGCCACGCCTGCTGCCGCGCCTGGCGGCATTCGCGGCTGGTGAGCAACTCCGGCAGGCTGACCGCGCGTTCGGCGGCCAGTTGGGGATCGACGGCGGCCATCGGCTACTCCGCCACCTGATGCACCACGTCGATCACCGAGCCGTCGCGGTAGCGCACCACCGCCACCACCTTGTCGGTAAAGGCGATCGGCTGCGGTTCGCCGGTCAGCTGCAGCGCACGGGCGCGCAGCCAGTCGATGCTCACCACCTCGAGGCCGGCCTCCCGCAGGCGCTGCGCCAGCTCCGGCCGCGCCGGATTGACGGCGATGCCGTGGTCGGTCACCAGAATGTCGATGCTGGAGCCCGGCGTGACGCAGGTAGTCACCTGCTCTACCAGCGTCGGGATGCGCCCGCGCACCAACGGCGCAACGATGATCGCCAGCCGCGCGGCGGCGGCGGTGTCGCAGTGGCCGCCGGACGCGCCGCGCAGCACGCCGTCGGAGCCGGTCAGCACGTTAACGTTGAAGCCGGTGTCGATTTCCAGCGCGCTCAGCACCACCACGTCGAGCCGATCGACCGACGCGCCCTTGGAGCTGAAGTTGGCGTACTGGTTGGCGCTGATTTCGATATGGCGCGGGTTGCGCGCCAGCGAGGTCGCCGCCGCCCGATCGAAGCTCTGCACGTCCAGCAGTTTGCCGATCAGCCCTTTCTCGTGCAGATCCACCATGGTCGAGGTGATGCCGCCGAGGGCGAACGCGGCGCGAATGCCGCGGGCGCGCATCTTGTCCTCCAGGAACCGGGTCACCGCCAGCGAGGCGCCGCCGGTGCCGGTTTGCAGCGAAAAGCCTTCGGTGAAGTAGCCGGAACCGGCGATCACCTCGGCGGCGCGGCGGGCGATCAGCAGCTCGCGCGGGTTCGAGGTCATGCGCGTGGCGTCGGCGCCGATCTTGTCGGCGTCGCCCACCCGCTCCAGCTGCACGATCAGATCCACCCGATCCTGCGCCAGGCTGGCGGGATGATGCGGATACGGCACCAGCTGCTCGGTCAGCAGCACCACGGTGCCCGCCGCCTCGGCGTCCACCCGCGCATAGCCGAGCGAGCCGCAGCAGGCTTCACCGCTGTAACCGTTGGCGTTGCCGAACTCATCGCAGGCCGGCACGCCAAGGAAGGCCACGTCTATCTTCAGCTCGCCGGATTCGATCAGGTTGACCCGGCCGCCGTGCGAGTGAATTTGCACCGGCTCCGCCAGCAGGCCGCGCGAAACCGCGTCCGCCAGCGGGCCGCGCAGCCCGGAGGTGTAAATGCGGCTCACCACGCCGTGGCGGATATGCTCAACCAGCGGCGCATGGCAGTCGGTCAGCGAGCTGGACGCCAGCGTCAGGTTGCGGAACCCCATCGCCGCCAGCGTCTCCATCACCTGATTGAGCGCCAGATCGCCGCCGCGAAACGCATGGTGGAAGGAGATGGTCATGCCGTCCTGCAGCCCGCTGCGGCGCACCGCTTCCTGCAAGGAGTCGCACAGCTTGAGATCGCGCGGTTTGCGCGCCTGCAGGTTGGCTTTGGAGACGTCCTGATAGCCCGGCAGATCCGCCGGGTTGGCGAAGGTCATCAATCGTTGTTGGCGGTTCATCATGCTTCCTCCCCGTGCTGCGCCGGTTCTTCCCGTAAGCCGGACAGCGCGGCGCGCTCCAGCACCAGCCGGGCGCGTTCAATCACCGGGCTGTCGACCATTTTTCCGTTGAGCGACACCACGCCGCGCCCTTCCCGCTCCGCCGCTTCGGCGGCGTCCACCACCCGCTGCGCGTGCGCCACCTCTTTGGCGGTCGGCGCGTACAGGTTGTGCAGCAGCTCAATCTGGCGCGGGTTGATCAGCGATTTGCCGTCGAAGCCGAGCTGTTTGATCAGCGCCGCTTCCTGCAGGAAGCCGGCCTCGTTATTGGCGTCGGAATAGACGGTGTCGAACGCCTGAATGCCGGCGGCGCGCGCCGCCTGCAGCAGCGAACAACGAGCGAACAGCAGCTCGATGCCCTCCGGCGAGCGTTCGGTGCGCAGGTTGCGCACGTAGTCCTCCGCCCCCAGCGCGATGCCGATAAGCCGCGGCGAAGCGTGCGCGATCGCTACCGCGTTGGTGATGCCCTGCGCCGATTCGATCGCCGCCAGCAGCCCGGTGCTGCCGACCGGCCGGCCGCAGGCCGCTTCGATGGCGGCGATCTCGCGTTCCATGTCGACAACGTCCTGCGCGCTGTCGGTCTTCGGCAGGCGCACGATGTCCGCGCCACCGCGCACCACCGCCTGCAAGTCCGCCAGGCCGTAGGCTGAGTCGAGCGCATTGACGCGCACGATGGTTTCCACCTCCTGGTACAGCGGGTGCTGCAGCGCGTGGTACACCAGCCGGCGCGCCGCGTCTTTTTCACGCAGGATCACCGAGTCTTCCAGATCGAACATCAGCGCATCGGCCTGGTAGATAAAGGCGTTGCTGACCATCGCCGCGTTGGCGCCGGGGACGAACAGCATGCTGCGGCGCAGCCGGGTTTTATTCAGCGTTTTCATCTTTCGCCTCCCACGGCAGTTGGCCACCCTCGCAGGCGCGCATCAGCGCGGTTTCCAGCCGGGCGCGCAGCACGCAGTCCAGCGCGCCTTTGTCATCGACGATCACCTGCACCGGCTCCACCTCATAACGCTGCAGCACCTCCAGCAGGGTGTGGCGGATCGCCGCGCCGAACTGTTTTTCCACGCTGCTGGCGATCAACAGATCGTGCTGCGGCCCCTCGGCGGGCGCGATGCGCACCATGACATCGCTGGATTCCAGCGTGCCGGCCATTGCTTCTCGGATAATTTTCATCATTCACCTGATTGTGCGGACTCAAAAGGATGCGGGGCCGCCTTGGCCCGGCGCTGCGTTTGCAGATCCTGCAGGTAGTACAGGGTGTCCGGCGGCACCAGCGGCGCGGCGGCGTGGAAGTCCCCCGCCGCCAGCAGCTTGCGCACCCAGGAGGCGGAGATCGCCGTGCCCTGATATTGCAAACGCTCGATTTCCACCAGCGCGATCGGCGGGCTGGGCAGCGCCGGCGTTTCCAGCCAGTAGCGCATGTCGCGGTTGTATTTCGCGGTCACCGCGCAGAACGGCTCGTTGCCGACGAAGCGGTGGGTAATGCCCAGCGCGGGCGCCAGATACTGGCGGAAGATCTTCAGATCGATTTCGGTGTAACAGTCGTCGGCCACGCCCTGATCCTTGATGAAGTAACAGGGGAAGGTGGCGCGCGAGATCACGTACTGCGAGCCTTCGTGTACCGTAAGGTTGGGGATATCGGCGGTGCCGGCCAGCACCAGCCGGCGGCGGTCTTCATAGCTGAAGCGCGAGGTGTTTTCCTTCACTAAAAACAGGTGCAGCCAGTCGCAGCGTTTGGCCGCCTGACGCACCAGATACTGATGCCCGCGGGTGAAGGGGTTGGCGTTCATCACAATGCTGCCGATGGTGTCGCCCGGCCGGCGCTGGCTCGCCAGTTGGGCGGCGTAACGCTTCAGGCGGCACGGGCTGTTTTCCATCAGCACCACGATGCCCGGCACGGTGGCGATCGGATAGAAACCGCACTGGCGGAACAGCGGTTCGTTCTGCACCTTGGTGTAGATAAACAGCTGGGTGTGGTGGCGCTCGTAGGCCAGGTTCACCAGCTCGGTCGCCAGCGCCAGCGCCAACCCTTCGCCGCGCATCAGTGGGCTGATGGCGACGCATTTGATAATATTGTCGGCGATGCCGCCGCAGGCGACCAATTTGTCGTGCTGGGTAACGGTAATAAATATTTCAACCGTGGTGTCGATATTCAGATCGTTACTGCGCAAGAAGGCGCTTATTTCCGAAATCGCTTTATGATCCGATCGCTTTACCCGATTAAATACGGCATCGCCTAACATAACACGCTCTCTGGGTTAACTGGCAAACAACAAATTAAATACAAAAACGCATTTTAATTAACATTAAGCAAGATAATTAAAACCTTAAAAACCATGAAGATAAACGCCGTTTCGCGTTCGATAAATCAATGGTAAACAGAAAAAAAACGCCGATTATTGACCTATTTCACAAACCGATTCCGGTTAATAAGTTATTTAATGTTCTTTATTTGCTTAATTAATCTTATGGTGTTTATTATTGAGATAATCTTTATTTGGCGCCGCAATTTACTTACATTCATTTAGCATCTTGATTGCAATAGCAGGTTTCATTATGGAATGGCTGAACATCCTGATCGTTGAAGACGAAACGCCGCTGGCGGAAATGCACGCGGAGTTTATCCGCCAGAACGGCGGCTGCCGCCAGATTTGGCTGGCCGGCACCCTGGCGCAGGCGCGCGCCATGACCGAGCGCTTCAAGCCGGACCTGATCCTGCTGGACAACTTTCTGCCCGACGGCCAGGGCATCACCCTACTGCGCGAACTGACGCTGAGCGGGTATCGCGGCGGCATCGTGTTCATCACCGCCGCCAGCGACATGGCCACCGTGGCCGAGGCGTTGCGTTACGGCGTATTCGACTACCTGATCAAACCGCTGGCCTATGACCGGCTGAGCCAGACCCTGCAGCGCTTCAGCCAGCGCCGCGAAGCGCTGAAAGACAAAGCGCGCCTCAACCAGCGCCGCATCGACGAGATGTTCAACACCTACGCCCGCGGCGAACAGCAGGCGGCGCTGCCCGCCGGCATCGACGAGCTGACGCTGGGCAAGGTCCGCGCGCTGTTTGCCGAACCCGCCGCGCGCCACACCGCTGAAAGCGTTGCGCAAAAAATGGGGCTCAGCCGCACCACCGCGCGCCGTTATCTGGAGTTTTGCACCGCCGCGCAGCAACTGCGCGCCGAGATCATTTACGGCAAGGTCGGCCGCCCACAGCGGATCTACCGCGCCGGCGAACCGCATTAACGGTTATTTGATCGCCCTTGCAAGGTTGCGTGTAACCGCTTTACTTTTTATGCGCCGGTCAGCATCTTGGTGAGCATCACCTAGCCGACTGGACGATCGCCGATGCCCGCTGCGCCCCTTGCTTCCCTGACCGAGATCCTCGCCCGCCGTGACTGGCAAAACCCGGCCTGCACCCACTCCCGCCGGCTGGACGCCCACCCGCCGTTCGCCAGCTGGCGCACGGTGGAAGACGCGCGCGACGATGCCCCCAGCGCCAGCCGCAGGTCGCTGAACGGCGAGTGGCGCTTCAGCTATTTCCCGCGCCCAGAGGCGGCGCCGGAAGGCTGGCTGCAGCAGGATTTACCGGACGCAGCCCCGCTGGCGGTGCCGGGCAACTGGCAGCTCGCCGGCTACGATACGCCGATCTATACCAACGTGCGCTACCCGTTCCCGGTCGATCCGCCGCGCGTGCCGGAAGACAACCCGACCGGCTGCTACTCGCGCACCTTCAGCGTCGATCCGGCCTGGCTGGCCGCCGGCCAGACGCGCGTCATCTTCGACGGCGTCAACTCGGCGTTCTATTTGTGGTGCAACGGCCACTGGGTGGGCTATTCGCAGGACAGCCGCCTGCCGGCGGAGTTCGATCTCAGCCCGTGGCTGCAGCCGGGAGAAAACCGGCTGGCGGTGATGGTGCTGCGCTGGTGCGACGGCAGCTATCTGGAAGATCAGGACATGTGGCGCATGAGCGGCATCTTCCGCGACGTCAGCCTGCTGCACAAACCCGCCGCGCACCTGAGCGATGTGCGCATCACCACGCCGCTGCATGACAGCTTTACCCGCGGCGAACTGGTGGTGACGGCGCGCGCCAGCCGGCCCGGCCCGCTGCAGGTGCAGGTTCAGCTGTGGCGCGATGGCGCGCGGGTGGCCGAACGCACCCAGCCGCTCGGCAGCGAGATCGTGGACGAGCGCGGCGCCTATGACGATCGCGTCACGCTGCGGCTGCCGGTAGAACGCCCGGCGCTGTGGAGCGCCGAAACGCCCGCGCTGTATCGCGCCACCGTCGCCCTGCTCTCGCCCGAGGGGGAGATTATCGAGGTGGAGGCCTATGACGTCGGCTTCCGCCAGGTGGACATCAGCGGCGGGTTGCTGAAGCTCAACGGGCAGCCGCTGCTGATCCGCGGCGTTAACCGCCACGAGCATCATCCGCGCCACGGCCAGGTGATGGACGAGGCGACGATGCGCCACGACATCCTGCTGATGAAGCAGCACAACTTCAACGCGGTGCGCTGCTCGCACTATCCCAACCACCCGCTGTGGTACCGGCTGTGCGACCGCTACGGGCTTTACGTGGTGGACGAAGCCAATATCGAGACCCACGGCATGCAGCCGATGAACCGCCTGGCTGACGATCCGCTGTGGCTGCCGGCGATGAGCGAGCGCGTTACCCGCATGGTGCAGCGCGATCGCAACCATCCCTGCATCATTATCTGGTCGCTGGGCAACGAGTCCGGCCACGGCGTGAACCACGACGCGTTGTACCGCTGGGTGAAAAGCCAGGATCCGACCCGCCCGGTGCAATATGAAGGCGGCGGCGCCGACACCGCCGCCACCGACATCATCTGCCCGATGTATGCGCGGGTGGATCAGGATCAGCCGTTCCCGGCGGTGCCCAAATGGGCGCTCGGCAAGTGGATCGGCCTGCCGGAGGAACAGCGGCCGCTGATCCTGTGTGAATACGCCCATGCGATGGGCAACAGCTTCGGCGGCTTTGAGCGTTACTGGCGCGCG
Source organism: Serratia sarumanii (assembly GCF_029962605.1). Classification (NCBI taxonomy): domain Bacteria; kingdom Pseudomonadati; phylum Pseudomonadota; class Gammaproteobacteria; order Enterobacterales; family Yersiniaceae; genus Serratia; species Serratia sarumanii. Next base: position 3,247,423 of record NZ_CP124750.1, read on the forward strand.
TTCCACCATTACCCGCGCCTGCAAGGCGGCTTTGTCTGGGACTGGGTCGATCAGGCGCTGATCAAGCGCGACGTCCAGGGCGAAGAGTACTGGGCCTACGGCGGCGACTTCGGCGATACCCCCAACGATCGCCAGTTCTGCCTGAACGGGCTGGTGTTCGCGGATCGCACCCCGCACCCGGCGCTGTTCGAAGCGCAGCGGGCGCAGCAGCTGTTCCGCTTCGCCTTCGACGCCGCCTCGCTGACGCTGACCGTCACCAGCGATTACCTGTTCCGCCACACCGACAACGAGCAGCTCAACTGGCGGCTGGAGCTGGACGGCGTGGAGCGCGCCAGCGGCAGCTTCAATCTGGCGCTGGCGCCGCAGGGCAGCGCTAGCTTCACCCTGCTCGATCGCCTACCGATGCTGCATCAGCCCGGCGAGCTGTGGCTGAATGTGGAGGTGGTGCAGCCGCAGGCCACCGACTGGTCCGAAGCGCACCACCGCTGCGCCTGGGATCAGTGGCGGGTGCCGCGCGCGCTGCATCCCGCCCCGCAGCCGGCGCAGGGCGTGCCGCCCACGCTGATTGAGGACGATCAGGGGCTGACCCTCACCCACGGCGACCAGCGCTGGCGCTTCGAGCGCAGCAGCGGCCACCTGACGCAGTGGTGGCAGAATGAGCAGCCGCAGCTGCTGACGCCGCTGCGCGACGGTTTTGCGCGCGCGCCGATCGATAACGACATCGGCGTCAGCGAGGCGGACCATATCGATCCCAACGCCTGGGTCGAACGCTGGAAGCTGTCGGGCCTGTACCGGCTGGAGGAACGCTGCACGCGGCTGCAGGCCGATGCGCTGCAAAACGGCGTGCAGGTGGTGAGCGAACACCAGTTCGGCGTGGACGGGCAGATTTTGCTGATTAGCCGCAAGCAGTGGCTATTCGACGCGCTGGGCGCGGTGAACGTGAGCGTGGAAGTCGAGGTGGCCGATACTCTGCCGCCGCCGGCGCGCATCGGCCTGCACTGCCAACTGGCAACGGTGCAACCGCAGGCGGAATGGCTGGGCCTGGGCCCGCACGAGAACTACCCGGATCGCCGCCTGGCCGCGCAGCACGGGCGCTGGCGCCTGCCGCTGGCAGATCTGCACACGCCGTATATTTTCCCCGGCGAGAACGGCCTGCGCTGCGACACCCGCAGCCTGCGCTACGGCGGCTGGCGCATCGACGGCCGCTTCCACTTCTCGCTCAGCCGCTACGGCCTGCAACAGCTGATGGCCTGCAGCCACCAGCATCTGCTGCAGCCGGAAGCAGGCACCTGGCTGCATCTGGACGGCTTCCACATGGGGGTGGGCGGCGACGATTCCTGGAGCCCGAGCGTGCACCGGGATTACCTGCTCACCGCCGGCGTTTACCGCTATCAGTTGCGCCTGCAGCGGGCGCCCGAGAGCTAAATCTGCCAAAAAACTCAACGGGTTGCGCATTCTGTAAGCAAACAGTCACAGAATGTGTAATCCGCCTTTGACATGCCGACGGCGCCTCGCTATTATTCGCCCCGTTCAAACGATTCCTCTGTAGTTCAGTCGGTAGAACGGCGGACTGTTAATCCGTATGTCACTGGTTCGAGTCCAGTCAGAGGAGCCATATTTAGAGAAGCCCGCTCAGGGAAACCTGAGCGGGCTTTTTGCTGTTGGGCGGTCATCATCGATGATCCCCTGTACTCTCCCTACCCGAAACCGTTCAGCCATCCGTTGAACGGGTAAGTTTCTCCCACTGTTCAATTTCCTTGCCTAACGCCTCGAGCTTTTGCCGCACCAAACTTAATGCGTCACTGCCTAACAACAGATGCGTGGGTGGATTCCGGCTCTCGATCAATGCCAGCATGGCGTGAGCCCCTTCACGGGATCGCCCAGTTGCTTGCCGCTTTTTTCCTGACGCGCCTGACGAACAGGTTCAAATAACGCGTCATAGTCAGGGAGACAGCGAGGGCTGCGTACCATTGAACGCCCGGCCCAGTCCGTCCGAAACGAGCCCGGCGCCACGGCGGTCACGTGTAGGTTGAACGGGGCAAGCTCTTTACTTAAAGTTTCTGATATCCCTTCCAGTGCAAATTTGCTGCCGCAGTAATAGCTGATACCGGGCAAGGTAATGAAACTGCCCATTGAGGTGACATTGATAATGTGGCCGCGACGGCGCTGGCGCATGCCCGGTAGCACGGCTTTGATCATCGCCACCGCGCCAAACACATTGACGTCAAACTGGCGGCGCAGCTCTGCAAGCGGGGATTCTTCCAGAATGCCTTCATGGCCGTAACCGGCATTGTTCACCAGCACATCTATCGGGCCGACGGCGGACTCTATCTCTCCAACCACCTCATCAATACGTTCATCGTCCGTGACATCAAGCAGATAGCCAAAAGCGTGCTGCGTATCGAGCGCGGCGAAAGCCTGCAGTGCTTCGCTGTTGCGCACCGTTCCTACAACCCGATGCCCTACGGCGAGGGCTTCCCGCGCCAGCGCCTGGCCAAAGCCACTGCTGACGCCGGTGATTAAAATCGTTTTTGCAGATGCCATAAAAAGAACTCCCATGAACCATGAAGATTGCATGGTATTCTCTGCTCTGCCGCATTTTTAGGCCGTATTTTCTCTTTTTCTTGCCTGATTTTATGAGGTGGTGGGATGTCCGACATGATTACCCTGATGAATAGACTTGCGGTGCAAGAGGGATACAACCTCACTGCCCTGCCTGATGTGCGAATTTTGCGCTCCGATCGCCCGCTTGCCAGAACGCCGGTGCTTTACGATCCGGGGATCGTGATCGTCTGCCAGGGCAGCAAACGCGGCTATTTCGGTCAACAGACCTATTTATATGATGAGCAGCACTACCTGGCGGTTTCGGTGCCGGTGCCGTTTGTGATGGAAACCGACGCGTCAGCAGCACATCCGCTGCTGGCGATTTATATGCATCTGGATTTTCAGCTTGTCGCGGAACTGATGCTGCAGATTGAACAGCATGGCGCCCCGCATCCTCCCGTCGCGCCGCAAAGCATGATGTCGAGCCCCATGGACGGCGCGGTAAAAATGGCCGTACTTCGCTTACTTGACGTCCTGGCCAACCCGCTTGAGGCGGCAATCCTCGGCCCGGCGCGGGTGCGTGAGCTTTATTTTCGCGTGCTGACAGGCGCACAGGGCAACGCAATGCGTGCCGCGCTGGCCTTGCAGGGCCAGTTTGGCAAAATCGGTAAAGCGTTGCAGCACATCCATGCCGCTTACGCGGAGCCGTTAACGCTGACGCAGCTGGCGATGAGGGCCGGCATGAGCGTGCCGACCTTTCATAGCCATTTCAAGGCGATAACGCAGATGCCGCCGATGCAGTATGTGAAATCGGTACGCCTGCACCAGGCACGGATGCTGATGGTGCGCCAACAAATCACCGCCGCCGCCGCGAGTTACGCCGTTGGCTATGAAAGCCCATCGCAATTTAATCGCGAATTCAAACGTCTGTTTGGCCTGCCACCGGCAGAGGAGATAAAACGCATGCAGCGTCACTTCGCCATTCCGCCCGCGCAGCCTGCCTCGATATTTGTTTCGTCGCACTGAGGCTTGTTCGGTATGGCAAACGCTACCTTGAGGTAGGTAGCGTCCGTTTATGCCACAAAACCAACCGTCGGATCACCTACTCAACAATCTCCGCAAACACCAAAAAGCCCGCCCCGTCCCCAGGCAGGCCTTTGGCCCTCCGCACTGTCTCAGGCGCCATCCCGCTCCGCAACCCGCGCCATCAACGCCCCCAACAGCGCCAGATCGACCAGCAACGCCAGCGCGAAACAGCCTCCTCTCGCGCCCGGCGCGGCGTAGGTTTGAATCAGCAACGCGGCAACCAACACGGCCACGATGCTCACCACCGTCGTCAAACGGTGCGCCACGGTGAGCGCTCTTTTTTCCCCCACCGCCGTGCGGTAGGCCACGCCCTGCCCCAGGCCGCCGAGGGCGATGCCCGCCAGCAGGGCCGGCCAATCATGGCCGCCGAACAGCATCAGCAGCGTCAATAGCCACCCCGCCGCCGCCAGCAAAAAACCGTAGCGGAGCATAGACAGCGCAGGCCGGTTCCGCAGCGGCTGCCAGCGGGCCAGTGCGGCGCCGCCGAGAAACGCCAACGCCAATGCCGTTAGCAACATCAGCGTTGCGCCGAGGCCCAGCAGGCTTTCGGTCTTCAGCAGCAAGGCGCCCGCCGCCACCGGCACGCTGAGCGCCAGGGCACTCGCCGCCGTTCCCGTGTGTTCCATGGCGCCCAGGGCGCCGTTGTTGACATATATGCTCATCGTTAACTCCCGACATGGTGGAAATGATGAAATAAATTCATTTCCCTGTTCACATGTCAGTAGCCTATCTCTTGTATAATCGGTCAGACAAACTCATAGTTTTCAGCCTTAGATGAGAATAACTCAGCCATGAGAAAACCCCGTTTGCCGCCGCTGGGCGCGCTGCGCGCCTTCCACGCCGTGGCCGGCTGCCGCAGCTTCAAACTGGCCGCCGAGGAGCTGGGCGTCAGCGCGACGGCGGTCAGCCATCAGATCAAGCTGCTGGAGTCGGTGCTGGCATGCCGGGTGTGCGAGCGCAGCGCGCAGGGCGTCAGCCTGACCGAGATCGGCGAGATCCTGTATGCCGGCACCCAGCGCGCCTTTGCCGCGCTGGAGCAGTCCGTCGCCCAAATCACCCGCGCCCAACAGCCGCCGGCGCTGACCGTCACCACCACCTCCAATTTTCTCACCCACTGGCTGGTGCCGCGCCTGGCGGATTTCAAGGCGGAGTTTCCCGCCATCGATCTGCGCCTGCACACCAGCGTCGAGCGCGTCGATCTCAACCAGCGCACCGTGGACGTCGCCATCCGCTACCGTGAAACGCCGGAAAGCGATCTGCACTGCACCCTGCTGCATGAGGATCGCTTTATCGTGGTGGCCAGCCCGGCGCTGGCGCTGGAGCGCAGCGAGGATTTGCAGCGGGTAACGCTGTTTCACGTGGAACATCGGCAGGTGCCCGCCGACGCGCCGACCTGGGAAAACTGGCGGCGGCGCTACGGGCCGGAAGGGTTGAACGTGGAAGCCGGGCTGACCTTCAGCGACGAGACGCATGCGCTGCAGGCGGCGGTGGCGGGCCAGGGGGTGGTGATCGCCAGCCGGCTGCTGGCGCGCGATTTGTTGCAGCGCGGCGTGCTGGCCGCGCCGTTCGAGATGTCGTTACCCGGCGCCAACTATTACCTGGTAGCCACCGAAGAAACCGCGCAGCGCCCCGATATCATTGCGCTGCGCGAGTGGCTGCTGCGGCAAATGACAGCAGGCTAACGGCGCTCGGGGGCGATCTCCCCCAGGCGGATCGCCACGCCGATCGCCTGCGCGGTGGTGGCGGCGCCAAGGCGTTGGCGAATGCGCCGCAGGTGGTTTTCCACCGTGCGTTCAGACAGGCCGAGCATCGCAGCGATATCCGCCTGCCGCCGGCCGATGGCGGTCCAGCTCAGCACCTCGCGCTCGCGCGCCGACAGCCGGCTCTCTCCCTCGCCGGCCGCCGGTGCGAACAGCCGCCGCGCCGCCTGAAAGGCCGCCGTGCCCACCAGCGACAGCGCCAGCCGCGCCGGCGGCGAGGCGTCGATGCGATCGCCCCCCAGGCTGACGGCACCCTCCAAACCGGCCGGGCCGAACACCGGGATCTGCACGCCGTGCAGGCCGGCGCCGCGCGGCGTGCGTACAATCCGGTAGCGCTCGCCCTGCTGCGCCCGGTTCTTGGTCCAGAAAAACGGCTCGCTGACCCGCAGCATATGCCGGGTCACCGGGCAGTGCCGCACGTAGGTCAGCGCATCGACGGCCTCGCCGTCGCCGAACCAGTCGCCCTCGACCCAATAGATATGCTCGATCCCCGCCTCCGCCGCGGCGGAAGCGGAAAACAGCACAAAGCGATCGAAGCCGAACGGCGCGGCGAAGGCGCGAACCCGCCCCTGAATGGCGGACAAGGTTCGCTCGTGGTCCATCGCCAGCGCCGTCTGGAAAGCGCGCTGCGCGATCTCGTCGCTCATCGCACGGCGACGTCGGCCAGCAGCGTCTCCGCCGCCAGCTTGCCGAGGTTGTTGGAAGCCAGCGGGCTGTCGCCGGTCAGCAGGCGCCGATCTTTATGCACCTTGCCGGTAATGTCGGCGTTAACGATCTTAACGCCCCGCTCGCGCAGGCGTTCGCCCACCAGCCAGGGCATCGGGCCGGGGATGTAGCCAATGTCGATGTTGGCGCCGGTATCGAGCGAGTCCGGGAACACGCACATTTCATAGCCACGATAGAGGAAATCCTCTTTGCTCTCGTCGATGCCCGCCGCCAGCAAACCGGCCGGCCCGTGGCACAGCGAAATCACGTAGCGATCGTTGTCGTGCGCCCAGTGCAGGGTCTTTTTCACCTCTTCGCTGAACGGGATATCATTCAGCACGCCGTGGCCGCCGGGGATGAAAACGCCGAGGTAGTTGCCGCCATCCAGATCCTTCACCACCTCCGTCAGCTTTTTCGGCTGCTTGAGCTGGCTGCGGTACTTCTCGTAGGTGGCCTTGACCGCGTCGTCTTCCTGCGGGAACGCCCACATCTCCAGCTTCACCGGATCGCCGGACGGCGTGGCGATGTCGATCTCGAAACCGGCCAGATCCAGGTGATGCATCGGCAACAGCATCTCGACCGGGTGATTGCCGGTGGAGAAGAACTTGCCGTTTTGCATCAGCAGGTAGCGCTCCTGCGAGGCGATCATCAGCACCTTCCACTTGCCGCCGCGATAGGCGTTCGGGTAGCTGGCACCCGCGAAGTCGGTTTTGGACGAGGTGTACTGGCTGAGGGAGTAAGGTGATGGGAAGAACGCGTTGTCTTCCGCCACATCCGGGGTGGGATTACGATCGTTGGACACTGAATCAGTCATGATTATCTCCATATTCACCGTTGCGTTGCCCTTTCAGCTTAAATAACCGCCGGCGGGGCCGCAATGAGGGATATCCCTCAAGCAATCCTTGCAGCCGAAACTCAGGCGAGATTGCGTAGAGCGATAATAAAGGTTTCTTCGCTGGCGCCCTGGTGTTCATAGCGGCATTTTCTGACCGGCACCCGGAAATAGCGCTCCAGGATATCTTCCCGCAGCACAGCGCTTTTAACGCCAAACAGCGACTGCCGTTTTGCCATCAGTAAACACTTGTCGGAGATGCGTTCGGCGTAATTGAGGAAATGCGTATTCAGCACGATCGTCATCTGCCGCTCTTTGGCGAGGCGCCACAGCATCTCGATCATTTTGGCCTGATTGTAAAAATCCAGATTCGATTCCGGTTCGTCGAGGATCATGACGTCGGGATCTGCCACCAGCGCCTTGGCGAAATAACACATCTGCAGTTCACCGCCGCTGATCTGGTTGATATTTTTCTGCGCCAGCGGCGCGATCTCCAGCGCGTGCAACACCGCCTGCGCCCTGGTGAAATCTTGCCGACGCGGCCCGGCGAACCATCCCGCATGGCGGGCGCAGCCGAAAGTGACAAAATCGAGTACGCCATAGGAAAAATGTGGTGTTTTCGCCTGCGGCACGTAGGCCAGGCGCGCCTCTCGATTATCGACGCGGCCGATCTCGCACCTGCCGGCGCTGGGCCGACACAGGCCCGCAATATTTCTCAGCAGCGTCGTTTTGCCGGCGCCGTTCGGGCCCAGCACACTGAGGATCTCGCCGCGCTTAAGCTCGAAGCTGACGTTGTCGAAAATGGGCTCCCGCCCCTTGAAACCAAAGGCTAGCCGGCTAGCGGTGATCATATCGATTCCCCAGAATAAAAAGCACCGCGAAAAGCGGCGCGCCGATCAGCGCGGTCAGGATGCCGATTGGAATTTCCGTATAGGTGGCACCTCTCGCAATATTGTCGATAACCAGCAAAAACAACGCGCCGCCGATCGCCGATGCTGGGATCAGGCGGCCGTGGTTATATCCCAGCACGCTTCGCACCAAATGGGGGATCACCAAGCCAACCCACCCCACCACGCCGGCCAAACTCACCGAGGCGGAAACCAGCAGAGAGGCGGCGATCAGCAATAGGATCTTCAGCCGGGGCGGATTCAGGCCGGCAATGCGCGCCTCGTCGTCCCCCAGCGAGAGAATGTTCATGTTCCACCTGAGCCGGTAGATAGTCAGGTAACACGCCGCAAACAGCGGGATCAGCCAATAGACCTGCGCTTTCGCCACCGAAGCGAAGCTGCCCATCAGCCAGAAGACAATGGCAGGCAAGGTATCCTGCGGATCGGCGACATATTTGATGGCCGAGACAAACGCGATAAACACCGACGCGATAATCATGCCGGACAGGATCGTCGTCAGCGCATCCTGCCGGCGTTTCAGGCGGCAAATGCCAAGCACCAGCAACAAACTCACCACGCCGAAAAGAAACGACAGCAGGGAACTCAGGGCAAAAGGCAAACTCAATAAAATGCCCAGCGCGGCACCAAAGGCGGAGGCGGAAGACGTGCCCAGCACGTCCGGGCTGGCTAACGCGTTTTTCAGCACCGCCTGAAAGGTCGCGCCGGCGACTGCCAACCCGCCGCCCACCAGCATCACCGCCACCACCCGCGGCGCACGCAGGTTAAAAATCACCGAATAGTGGGCCTGGTTTTCCCCCGGCATGTTCCCCTGCCATAAAATCAGCAGCACGTCATGGGCCGACAAGGCGTAACGGCCGGCAAACAGTGATGCGACGGCAACCACACACAAGGCTAAAAACAGCCCTACCATGATCGCCATATATTTTCCTCTGCCCGGCATCCCCAAGCTCCTCCAACCCACTAACGCAATTCAACCGTGGTGCTAGCGCTGTGCCAGCACCTCATCCAACAAACGGTCCGGGATCGCATAGGAGAACATCGTCTGATAATAGCGGCGCGTCTCCTCCCGCAGCGTCTTGTCGCTAATGTCTTCAGGGGCATAGCGGTTGATCATAAACAGCGGCAGCAGTGACGTTTCCGCCGACAGGCCCCCCCAGTTATGAATGCCCATCGGCGTCGAGAAAACCTTGCCGTTTTTTACCGCCCTGAGCGTCTCCCAGGCCTGGCCGGGGATCCCCCCGTGCAGCAGCGCTTTAGCGCTGCCGAAAACCACGAAAATCACATCCGGGTCCCAGGCCATGATCTGCTCCATCGAAACGTTGATGTACCTGCCGGCATCCCCTTTCACCGGCAAATCCCCGGCGACGTTGTCCATGCCGGCCATTTTCAGGTAGGTGTCGCCGTAGGTATGCGGGCCGCTCACCTTCAGCTGCCTGCCGTCGCTTTCTTCGAGATACAACGCCCTGACGTGCTGCGCGCGGATGGCTGCGGCATAGGGGCGGATCTGCTTCAGGGTCTTTTCCCAGGCATCTTTGAATTTGTGCGTGCGCGGCAGGCCGAGCGTGTCGGCGAAGGTATTTTCCCAATACATCTGGGTGACCATCGGTTGGTACTTTGTCTTCCCGCCGGCATCCAGATCGACGGTCATCACGCCCGCCCTTTCCAGCCGATCGTCCTGGCTTTTGCCGTAGTAATAAATAATGTCGGGCCGTAGATTCATTAACGACTCCATGTTGACCCGGTAGTCCTTATTGATGAAGGCGGAGGTGATCCTGCCGATGTCAGGCTTCATGTCCTTCAACACATGCATATCGGCATGCATGAACGCCCAGGGCCCCACGCCGACGACGTGCCGGTAGGCCGCCTCGTTCGCCAGGATCACGCCGAAGGGGCAGTTGCCGGTGATGACGATCCGCTGATAGTGGCCAGGCAACTTTTGCACCGCTGCGCTCTGCGGCCGTTCGGCCGCCGCCGGCTGACTGCCGCTGGCGCAAGGCGCCGTCGGCAAGGCGAATATTGCCAGCAGCGCGGTGGCGATAAATTTCACTGTGACGCACATGGTGCCTCCTGTGCGCACGCTCGGCGGCGTGCGGCGATGGGCTGCGTTAGGCCGACGCGGCGATGCCGGCGGCCATGATGGTTATCCCGGCCACAAAGACGATTGCCGTGGTGGCGACCGCGCCGCCGCCGACCAACGCGGCGGTTTTTCCTGTGGAAAGGTCTTTTCGTTGCAGGAAAGAGAGCTGCGACAGGGGAATGATTTTTCCGCTGTCGGCGACCAGGTCTTTCGGTTCAACCTTCGCTACCGTCAACTCGCCGCCGCTGCCGTCCTTCAGACCATATTTCAACCGGTCGCCGACATAGACCGGCGGCTGCAGCAGGTAATATTGGCTATTGAGCCCCGTCTCTTTTTGTTGCAACGCCACGTCGTGGTAGGTCGTGCAGCCGGCAAGGGAAAACGCCGCCATGCCGATAACCAACGGTACTAATGGGATAAATCGCATGGGAAACCTCGTGCTTCTATTTACTGGTTTTTAACGTAACGGCGGACTTGAAGCGCATATAGCTCACGACCAGAGAAAGGAACGAGAATGCCGCCCCCGCCATTAAACTGATGTTCGTCGCTTGCGCACCCCGCATGTTGAAGAAAATCGCCACCAACGCCGAACCGACGATTTGCCCAATCAGCCGGGAACTGCCCAACAGGCCGCTGGCGATGCTGCTGTTTTCATGGGAGACCGACGTCATGATCAACAGGTTGTTCGGTGATTGAAACAGGCCGAAACCGATGCCGCACAGCGCCACGCGCCATACGATCGCCCCATTCGACGGATCGCTCGGCAGATTGGCCATCAGCAGCATGCCTGCCAGCAGACAGGCAAGGCCCGAGAGGGCAACAAGATTGGGATCGTACTTCTTGGCCAAATCGCCGGAAATTAGCGAAGACGCCATGGTGGCCAGCGGCCAGGCGGTCAGCAACAGACCGATTTCCACCACGTTTCTTTGCAGAACGTTGTGAAAATAAAAAGGCAGCGAAACATAGGCCAAAAGCTGGGTGCTGTAGGACAGCATCGACATCAGCAAAGACAATGACAGCGTCGGGTTATGCAGCATCGCGATCGGGATCAGCGCGGCGTCGGCCTTTCTTTTTTGATTGATGTACAGCAACCCGGCCAGCCCGGCGAATACCGCAAAGCTCAGCGCCGCCGCCGGCAGATGGTGAGTGGTCATGCTCATGGTGCTGAGCGAGAAAGCGATAAACAGCACAAACACCAACAGGGCGCCCCCGCTGTCGAACCCAACGCTGCGCCGCTCGCGGGAACCCAGGAATATCACGCTCAGCAGCAGCGACAGGCAGGCGATGGGAACATTAATGGTAAACAGCCAGTTCCAGCTCGTTTGAGAAAGTATCGCCGAGGCGATGGATGGCCCGGCGGCGGCGGAAACCGACACCACCATCACGTTTATGCCCAGGCCGCGCCCAAGCAGCCTTGCCGGGTATATCTCCTTGATCAGCGCCGCATTGACGCTGAGCACCGCCGCCGCGCCGAAGCCCTGTATCACCCTGAATGCCGTCAGCATCTCCAGCGTCGTGGACAGCGCGCAGCCCAGGGATGAAAAAGCGAACAGCACCACCCCGGCCATAAAGATTTTTTTATTGCCCACCGCGCGGCCCAGCGCCGCGAAGGGCATCAAAGAGGCCACGACGGCAAACTGGTAGGCATTAATAATCATGATGGAGGCCGATTCGGAAACGCCGAAATCTTTGGCGATCACCGGCAGCGCCACGTTGGCGATGGTACTGTCGAGCATGGCGATAACCGTGCTTAACGAGACGGCGAGAACGGCGAATATATTTAATGTCTCTTTTTCCTGGTGTTTAAAAGTCATGTTAACGCTCCAAAAACGTGAGTGACTTCATGCCGGCGGCAAAGACCCCGTTTTTTATCCGTTTTAGTAATTACGTTATAACATATCAATTAAAGAGGAAAATAAATCTCATTTGAAATATTAGATTAAATAGTGTGTCAAAATAAGAATTAACAAATACAAAACAAATTAATAGCAATACGAATATTCAATAAACAAAATAAATGCAGTATAAAAAACCAGTGAATTTAAGGAATGACATTAAAAGTAACAGCCGCTAACAGACAACCCCGCTGGCGCGTGAAATTGTTATGTTATAACAAAAACACCCTTTCCTTTTATGCTGGTTAACCTTATGGCTAAGACGGACCTTTTGAACACCCGGTTATCTCGCCGCAGAATGATGTTGGCAGGGCTGGCGGCCCTGGCGCTGAACGGCGCCGTTTCCCCGCTGGCTCACGCCCACGGCCTGCCGCGCCCCAAACCTCAGGGGGCGCGAAAAAGATTCCTGGTCATGTTGGATCCCGGTCATGGCGGCATCGACTCCGGTGCCATTGGCCACACCGGTTCGCTGGAAAAACATGTCGTTCTGGCGATCGCCAGAAATGTGCGTGCACAGCTCGATCGACACGGCATCGATGCCCGCCTGACGCGCGACAGCGACGTTTTTATTCCGCTTTACGATCGGGTGGAGATCGCGCACCGGCACGGTGCGGATCTTTTCATGTCCATCCACGCCGACGGTTTTACCTGCCCCAGCGCCTGTGGCGCTTCGGTCTTTGCGCTTTCCAATAAAGGCGCCAGCAGCGCGATGGCGAAATACTTATCGAACAGTGAAAACGCGGCGGACGATCTCGCCGGCCCTAACGTCATCAAGAAAGACCGCTATTTGCAGAAGATACTGTTTGATTTGGAGCAGACGGAAACGATCAAAGAAAGCCTGACGCTGGGCTCGCACCTGATTCAACATATTGCGCCCATTCATCATCTGCATGCCAAAAATACCGAACAGGCGGCCTTCGTGGTCTTAAAATCCCCGTATATTCCTTCCGTGTTGGTGGAAACCTCTTTCATCACCAACCCTGAGGAAGAAAGGCTGCTCGGCACCCCCGCATTCCGAAATAAAATTGCCACGGCGATCGCTCAGGGGATCGTCAGCTACTTTAAACGCGAAACGCACGCTTAAGCTTCGCCGAGGCGGCAAGCTCACGGGCTTGCCGCGCACAGGGACGGTGTCATCATGATAAAATGCAATCCGCGTTATTTTTCGGCGGGCATGCTTTTCCCCCTGCTGGCCCTATTACCACGCGGCGCCTTCGCCGTGTCGTTGACGGGGTCGCAGCAAAACAGCCTGAATTTCTACGGCACGATTATCGCCAGACGCTACAGCGGCCAAAACGCGCGCGACGACGGCGACCGCAGCTACCTCTATTTCGGCCTGATAGGCAAAAAAAAGATCGCGCCGCGCTGGCGGGCCTACGCCCACTGGGAATATACCGTCAGCTTCGCCGACGCGACTCGCAACAGCACCCGACTTGCCTATATTGGGGTGCAAAACGCAACCTTCGGCAGCCTCGATATCGGCCGCAATTGGGGCGTGCTCTATGATGTGACCGCCCTGACCGATCGCTCTCCGCTGTTTAGAGAGATGGCCTACAACTACATCGACAATTTTATGCGCGGCCGGGCGCGTAACCTGCTCACTTACCGCCGCCCCTTCAGCCTGTTTCAGCGGCGCGCCGCACTCGCGTTGCAATATCAGTTCAAAGACGGCGACGACCGGCAAACGCCGGGCAAACAAAACGGCAACGGATTCGGCCTCTCCTTCCGTTATGCGCTGACGCCGACGCTCAGCCTCATCGCCGCCGCCTCGGCGTCTCAAACCACGCAGCGGCAACAACGCGCCGCCGGCTATCGCCGGCGCATCGATACGCTGGCTGAAGGAGCTCTCTATGCGTCGAAAAAAATCTATCTTGCGGCCGTGTTCACCCAAAGCGACAACGCCATCAGCCCGCAACAAACCGCTAACCGCGGTTCGGCGTCAAGTTATGAAGCGCTCGCCAAATATCGGCTGACGGACCATATTCAACCCAACATCGGCTATACCCGTTTGATACAGACCCGGGCAGGCCGGAACATGGACTTATTGAACTATGAGGAGCTGGGGGTCACCTGGTTGCTCAACAGCAATATGCAGGTGTTTATTAACTATGAATTCAATAACCTTTCGCAGCACACGCCCGGCGTCGATGCGTCGGACAAGCTCGATATGGGCATCAGCTATCATTGGTGATCCGCTCTCCCGCAGCCAATAAAAAGCCCCGCCCGGTGAAGGGCGAGGCTCGCGACGCGTTGAGTCTTTAGCTGTTCACGAACGCCAGCAGATCGGCGTTGACCTGATCGGCATGGGTGGTCGGGATGCCGTGCGGCGCGCCCTTATAGGTATTGAGCGTGCCGTTTTGCACCAGCTTGGCCGACAGCACGCCGGAATCCTGATAAGGCACCACCTGATCGTCGTCGCCGTGGATCACCAGCACCGGAATGGCGATCTTCTTGAGATCTTCGGTGAAATCGGTCTGCGAGAAGGCGACGATGCCGTCGTAGTGCGCCTTGGCGCCGCCCATCATGCCCTGGCGCCACCAGTTCCAGATAATCGCCTCCGACGGTTTGGCGCCCGGGCGGTTATAGCCGTAGAACGGGCCGGCGGGCACGTCGTAATAGAACTGCGCCCGGTTGGCGGCCAGCTGCGCCTGGAAATCATCGAACACCGCTTTGGGGGTGCCCTGCGGATTGGCGTCGGTTTTCACCATCAGCGGCGGCACCGCGCTGATCAGCACCGCTTTGGATACCTTGTCCTCGCCGTGGCGCACGATATAGCGCACCACCTCGCCGCCGCCCGTCGAGTGGCCCACGTGCATCGCGCCCTGCACGCCCAGGTGTTTTACCACCGCGGCGACGTCATCGGCGTAGTGGTCCATGTCGTGCCCTTCCCACACCTGGCTGGAGCGGCCGTGGCCGCGGCGATCGTGCGCAACCACGCGGAACCCTTTGTTCACGAAGAACAGCATCTGGGCATCCCAGTCATCGCTGGACAGCGGCCAGCCGTGGTGAAAATAGATAACCTTGCCGTTTTTGGGGCCCCAATCCTTGTAGAAAATCTCGACGCCATCGCTGGTCGTTACGTAACCCATGTCGTTTCTCCCATTTACACTTTGGTTAAAAAAGAAGGTTTATACTGCGCGCGGCGCCGGGATCTCTGGCTCCCTCATCCCGGTTGGCCGACGATCTTGCGTTGATCGTTTAACGAGTATAGGTTTAAAGTTCACTTTAAGGTCAAACACGATTCGGCAAACCGCATTCCCGCTTTCACTCGGCATCAGGAGAATTCAAGTGCAGGGAGATGACATCCTCATGACGATGGAGCAACGGCTTGCCGCCCAGCGTCATGCCTTCCTGCGCGACGGCGCACCGACGATCGCTCAGCGCAAGGCCACCCTGCGCCGCCTGCGGAGCGCCATTTTGGCCCAGCGCGGCGCGCTGACGGCGGCCGTCAGCGCAGACTTCGGCCACCGTTCGCCTTACGAAACCGACATCCTGGAGATCCTGGTCACCGTGCAGGCGATCGATTACCTGCTGCGCAACCTGAAACGCTTCATGCAGCCGGAACGCCGCCACGTCGCCCTGCCGTACCAGGCCGGGCGCGCCTACGTGCAATACCAACCTAAAGGCGTGATTGGCGTCATGGCGCCGTGGAACTACCCGTTTTCGTTGACCTTCATCCCGCTGGCCACCGCCCTGGCCGCCGGCAACCGCGTGATGCTGAAACCTTCGGAGCTCACGCCGCGCACCAGCCAGCTTATCGAAACGATGCTGGCAGCGCTGTTTCCCGCCGATGAGGTCGCCGTGGTGACCGGCGGGCCGGACGTCGGGGCCGGATTCAGTGAGCTGGCGTTCGATCACCTGGTGTTCACCGGCAGCACGGCGATCGGCCGCCAGATCATGCAGGCGGCCGGTAAAAATCTGGTGCCCCTGACGCTCGAGCTGGGCGGCAAAAGCCCCGCCGTGGTGGCGCCCGGCGCGGTTAACGCCAGAACCGTTAACAGCCTGGCGTTCGGCAAGCTGTCGAACGCGGGCCAAACCTGCATCGCGCCCGATTTCCTGCTGATCCATCAGGACGATGTGGAAAACTTCATTGCGCTCTACGACGCGGCGGTCAAAGCGTTTTACCCCGACGGGCCGACGAGCCATGACTACGGCGCCATCATCAACGACAGGCACTACCACCGTTTGCAGGATCTGCTCACCGACGCCCAGGCGCGGGGCGCGCGGATCGTTCCGGTGGGCCACCGCCCGGACTCGGCAGCGGAAAGGCCGAAAACCCTCGCCCCCACGCTGATCGTCGGCGCCCCCGACGACAGCCGGATCATGCAAGAGGAAATCTTCGGGCCGCTGCTGCCGGTGCGCACCTACGCCGCCTTTGATGAAGCGATCGACGTTATCAACGCCGGGCCGCGCCCGCTGGCGCTGTACTACTTTGGCCCAGGCGGCCCCCTGCAGGACAGGCTGCTGGCGCGCACCACCTCCGGCAACGTCAGCGTCAACGCCACCCTGCTGCACTTTGCCCAGGACGATCTGCCGTTCGGCGGCATCGGCCCCAGCGGCATGGGGGCCTGTCACGGCATCGAAGGATTCCGAGCGCTGAGCCATGCCAAGGGCGTCTTTATCCAAAGCCGCTGGCGCTTCACCGATCTGCTGCGCGCGCCGTTCGGCAGGCTGGCGGACGCGGTACTCAAGGTGATGCTGCGGCGCCGATAGAGCGCCGCGCTGACTATCAATAACACAGCCAGGAATCGCCGCAAGCTATCACAGTATTCAATCATTCCTATTTTATCTCTCCGCCGCCGCTGACTAAGCTTAGCCATGAGTCGCCCTTTGCCCGTTAGCGGCCGGGGCGATGTGATTCCATTGAGTTCAGTTATTTAGCGCAACACCCGACGCAAGCCTTACCCGCATGCCTTGTTAACCGCTCCACGCCCGGCGGCTGGAGCACCCTTACGGAAGCAGAGAGCGCATTATGACAACTGAAAGCAAATGCCCGTTTTCGGGCGGCAAGCAGCCCGCACCGCAGAACGGCCCCACCAATCAGGATTGGTGGCCCAATCAGCTCAGCCTGAAACCGCTGCATCAGCACTCCCCCCTGTCCGATCCGATGGATAAAGACTTCAACTACGCCGACGCCTTCAACAGTCTCGAACTGGCGGCGGTCAAACAGGATCTGCACGCCCTAATGACCGACTCGCAGGAATGGTGGCCGGCGGACTTCGGCCACTACGGCGGCCTGTTCATCCGCATGGCCTGGCACAGCGCCGGCACCTACCGCATCGGCGACGGCCGCGGCGGCGCGGGCGAAGGCCAGCAGCGCTTCGCCCCGCTCAACAGCTGGCCGGACAACGTCAGCCTCGACAAGGCGCGCCGCCTGCTGTGGCCGATCAAACAGAAATACGGCCGCAACATCTCCTGGGCCGACCTGATTATCCTGACCGGCAACGTGGCGCTGGAATCGATGGGCTTCAAAACCTTCGGCTACGCCGGCGGCCGTGCCGACACCTGGGAGCCGGACGACGTCTACTGGGGCTCGGAGAAGATCTGGCTGGAGCTGAGCGGCGGGCCAAACAGCCGCTACTCGGGCGACCGCGACCTGGAGAACCCGCTGGCGGCGGTGCAGATGGGCCTGATCTACGTCAACCCGGAAGGCCCGGACGGCAACCCCGATCCGGTGGCCGCCGCGCGCGACATCCGTGAAACCTTCGCCCGCATGGCGATGAACGACGAAGAAACCGTGGCGTTGATCGCCGGCGGCCACACCTTCGGCAAGACCCACGGCGCCGGTCCGGCGTCTAACGTCGGCGCCGATCCGGAAGCGGCCGGGCTGGAGTCGCAGGGCCTCGGCTGGCACAGCACCTTCGGCACCGGCGTCGGCAAAGACGCCATCACCAGCGGCCTGGAAGTCACCTGGACCACCACCCCAACCCAGTGGAACCACGATTTCTTCCGCCATCTGTTCGAATACGAATGGGAACTGAGCCAAAGCCCGGCCGGCGCGCACCAGTGGGTGGCGAAAGACATCGGTGAAACCATTCCCGACGCCTTCGATCCGAACAAGAAACGCCGCCCGACCATGCTGACCACCGACCTGTCGCTGCGCTTCGATCCGGCCTACGAGAAGATTTCGCGCCGCTTCTATGAGCATCCGGAAGAGTTGGCCGACGCCTTCGCCCGCGCCTGGTTCAAGCTGACCCACCGCGATATGGGGCCGCGCCCTCGCTACCTCGGCCCGGAAGTGCCGCAGGAAGAGCTGATTTGGCAGGATCCGATCCCGGCGGTCGATCATCCGCTGATCGACGAGCAGGACATCGCCGCACTGAAAAACGCCGTGCTGGCATCCGGCCTGCCGGTGTCGGCACTGGTCTCCACCGCCTGGGCTTCCGCTTCGAGCTTCCGCGGTTCCGACAAACGCGGCGGCGCCAACGGCGCGCGCATTCGCCTGGCACCGCAAAAAGACTGGGCGGTCAACCAACCTGCGCAGCTCGCCGCGACGCTGGCCAAGCTGGAAAGCATCCAACGCGCCTTCAATGATGCGCAGGCCGGCGGCAAGCGCGTCTCGCTGGCGGATCTGATCGTACTGGCCGGCGCCGCAGGCGTGGAACAGGCGGCGAAGAACGCCGGTTTGGCCCTGACGGTGCCGTTCGCGCCGGGCCGCATGGACGCTTCGCAGGAGCAGACCGACGTGGACTCCTTCGAGGCGATGGAGCCGCTCGCCGACGGATTCCGCAACTTCCTGAAGGGCAAATACCGCGTGCCGGCCGAGACGCTGCTGGTCGACAAGGCGCAGCTGCTGACCCTGACCGCGCCGGAAATGACGGTGCTGGTCGGCGGGCTGCGGGTACTCGGTGCCAACGTCGGCGGCACACCGCACGGCGTATTCACCCAGCGGCCGCAGGCGCTGACCAACGACTTCTTCGTCAACCTGCTCGACATGGGCACCACCTGGCACCCGGTGGGTGAGGACGGCCTGTTCGAAGGGCGCGATCGCCGCAGCGGCGCGGTCAAATGGACCGGCACCCGCGTCGATCTGGTGTTCGGTTCACACGCGCAACTGCGCGCGCTGGCCGAAGTCTACGGCAGCGCCGACGCGCAGGAGAAGTTCGCCCACGACTTCGTCGCCGCCTGGAACAAAGTGATGAACCTCGATCGTTTCGATCTGGCGTAAACTCCCCGCAACGGCCTGCTTCGGCAGGCCGTTTTTCCTCCCGAGATCAACACCGCCTCCGCTCAACGCCGGCCGCAGCGCCCGTCGTTATATTTTATTTCCCGCTTATTCGTATTTACTCAACAAGTCATATAAAAATTTGATGGGCGGCAATTCTTTTAATGCTGTATTTATATTTAGACGGCAATGAAGACCGTAAAATCAGCTGGCTAATGCGATATATCCCATCCAGGAGAACACCGTTATGGATTATCCTCGATTCGCCTCAGCGCGCGGCGAGGCGGGCCTTATGACCCTCGCCGTTCCTTAGCGATAGCGGGCTAGCCGGCAAAGGCACCCCACCGTTTTTATGCCAATAAAAAGAGAGGTTCTGCACCTGCGCGATATTCGCTTAGGCGCCAGAATTTCGCCCTTATTTAATGTTTCACGACGCGCATTGCGTTTTTAGTTTTTATTTTTCAGCCGACGGGAAAGCTCATAGGAAATCACGCTTCACTCAGGAAAATAACCGCTACCTGGAGGTCATCATGCAACATATTATCGGTATTTCTTCTCGTCGGCTGAGGATATCAGCCCTTGCGCTGCTGCTCCCTGCCGTATCATGGGCGGCCGATACGGCGTCTCTCGCCGTGGGGCCGCAATATGACACCACCCATGTCTACGTCGAACGCGGCAAAATGGATGCCTTTGTCGACAGCATCCTGAAAACCTTCGGCGGCACCAGCACCGAACGCGTGCTGGTCAACGTCACGCCCACGCCGAGCGAAACCTACTCCCAGCTGATACTGACGCCGGCCGGCAGCTTCTCGGTGTTCGATTTCAAAACGCCGATCCCACACCCGTTCGGCGCCGAGCGCAACGGTTTTCTGGTCAGGGATATGGACGCCGCCATCCGCCAGGCCAGGGCCGCCGGTGCCGATGTGCAGGTTGCGCCTTTCGACGATCCGATTGGCCGCGACGCGGTGATCCAGTGGCCCGGCGGCGTCAACATGCAGCTCTATTGGCACACCAAGGCGCCCAACTACAAGCCGCTGCTGAGCGTGCCGGAAAACCGCCTGTATCTCTCCGCCTACCGCGTCGACGATTTCCTGAAAAGCTACCAGGCGTTCTCGCACGCCACGGTGGTGAGCGACGAACAGGTCAGCGATACGGCGATCGGCCGCAGCGACAGCGGCAAGATCCGCCAGATCGAACTGGACTCGCGCTTCGGCAAAACGCGCATTTTCGTCACCGACGGGCATCTGCCTTATCCGTTCGGCCATGAGCGCACCGGCTATGGCGTCGACGATCTGCCGGCCACGCTGGCCAAAGCGACGGCCAGCGGCGCGCAGGTGCTGTGGCGCTCGACGGCAGCGGAGCGCCGCACCTCGGCGCTGGTGCGTTTCCCCGGCGGCTACATCGCCGAAATCCACCAGACGGCTAAATAAACCCAAGGCGCGCTGCGGCGCGCTTTTTTCTTCGGATACCCATGATGAAACGCACGCTTCCCGCACTGTTGCTGTTCTCCTCGCTCCCCGCCCTGGCGGCGGAACCCGCCGCTTCCCCCTGGAAAAACATCCCGTTGGGCGATGCGGCCACCCTGTCTTTCGACGGTTCACTGCGCGAGCGCTATGAATGGACGGATCAACGCGATCTGAGCGGCGGACGCGACGACACCTTCATGCAGCGCCTGCTGATTGGCGCGCGCCTCGACTATGGCGACGACTTTGGCGCCTATGTCCAGTTGGGATCGTCACTGGCCACGCCGCGCGATCGCGGGCGCAAGCCGACCGATGAAGATCATGCCTATCTCGGCCAGGGCTATGTGGACTTAAAACTGCCCACCGCCTACGGCCTCGGCACCCTGCGGGTCGGCCGCCAGGAGATTGCGCTGGGTTCGCTGCACCTGATGGGCACCCGCGACGGCCCCAACGTGCGTCGTTCTTTCGACGCCATCCGCGCCAGCTGGGCCAAGGATAAAAACCGCCTCGACGCCTTTATCGGCCACCCCGTCACCCTCAAAACCGGCAGTTTCGACGACGATACCGACAACAGCCAAAAGGTGTGGGGGCTGTACGGCACCACGCCGCTGGCCGCGCTGGCTTCCGCGCTCGATCTCTACACCTTCGGCTTTGAGGATAACGATGCCCACTACGCGCAGCTCAGCGGGCAAGAGCGGCGCTATACCGTCGGCGCACGCATTTTCGGCGCGGCGCAGGGATTCGACTGGGACAATGAGGCCGCCTGGCAGTTCGGCAGCGCAGAACAGCGTGACATCCGCGCCTGGTCGGCGTCGGCGCACGCCGGGTATACGGTGAGCGACTGGCGCTGGCAACCGCGCTTCGGCGGCAAGATTGGCATCGCCAGCGGCGATAAAAACGGTCACGATGGGCAGCTCAATACTTTTAACGCCATGTACCCCAAGCTGCCCTACCTGACCGAGAACGGGCTGGTGGCGCCGGCTAACCTGATCGCCATCCACCCTTCGGTCACGATTACGCCGTGGCAAACCCTGTCCATCGATTTCAGCTGGGACGCGCTATGGCGGCAACGCCGCGAGGATGCCTTCTACCTCGGGCCGATGCGCCCGGTGAAAGGCAGCGAGCAAGGCTCGCGCTTTATCGGCAACCAGTATCAGGTCGAAACCACCTGGACGCTGCGCAGCGATCTCCAGTTCAAGGTAGCCTATGTCTACTTCGACGTCGGCCACAGCCTGCAGCAGCATGCCGGGCTGAAAAACATGAACTTCGTGCTGGCGCAGGGCACCTACTGCTTTTAAGTATCAGGCAAGTTAATCGGTGTACGCGAGTGTCCTTAATAATCCCGTACTCAATTAATGACGATCGCCAGCGTGTAGCCGCCTATATGCATTGCAGCGATGGCGGCTACTCGCCGCTATTCACAGATGAAAATTAATGAAAAGCAAAAAGATAAATCAGTTACGTAAACTCCACGAGCCAATTACAGAGTAATATTAAATAAAGATTTAATTCCACCTGGTTATTTAAGTGCGCCTTTTACACATATCTTATGTAAAAGATTCATATAAGAATAACTCATTAATAAAATAATTATGCCTATACTGCTTTCAGCCAACCATTGCGCGCCATTAATTCCTCACCGTGATTAATGATAAGGACATATCCCGCTTGAATGCAATATTCAAGCCAGATCAAGGAGGCAAACTAATGATAACCCACTAATTACCCCTATTTTCAAACCTGTGTACGAGCATATAGAGCGTTAGGTGCAATATTGTCAACGTCCAAAGGAGTTTGATATGTCATTAGCTACCGATAAAATCTCAGATTATTTAACCGATTATGAAAGAGTCGATCGCGAGGGAAGCAGCAAACCGTCATACGCCACAGAGGAGGTTTCAGATCTGTTGCTGAGGAGCCATTATTCCGCCAATGGCAAAGGCGTGACCGACCATGCGGCAGCATTAACCTACTCTTTCCCCGTGTATACCGACAGCGATAAGCCAGGATCCGCACAGCTTACCGCCGCCCAACAGGCCCAAACCAAGCTTTCATTGCAGTCCTGGTCGGACGTGGCCAATATCACCTTCACCGAGGTCAAAGGCACCGATGCCAAAAGCGCTGATATAAAGTTTGGTTTTTATAAGGCGGCCAGCGGGGGCAATTACACCTCCTATGAAAGTACGCAAAACGACCTGAAAAGCACCATCTGGATCAGCGGCAACAAAGGCTACGACGCTTCGAATCCGCAGACCAATAACTATGCCAGGGATACGCTCACCCATGAAATAGGGCATGCGCTCGGGCTCTCCCACCCCGGAAACTATGATGCCTCCAACGCGACTTACCCCACCTACACCAACTCGGCGAAGTATTATGAAGACGATCATCAATATTCTTTAATGAGCTATTTTAGTGAACAAAACACCGGCGCCGACTATAAAGGCGTTTGGCCATCGGGGCCGCAGCTGGATGATATTACCGCCATACAGAAACTGTACGGCGCGAATACCACCACGCGCACCGGCGATACCACCTATGGTTTCAACTCGAATACGGACAGAGACTTTTTGAGCGTTAAGACGTCCACGGACAAAATCGTGGCGGCTATCTGGGATGCCGGCGGCAATGACACGCTGGATTTTTCAGGCTACAACCAAGATCAACGAATCAACATTAACGAAGGCTCATTCTCAGATGTGGGCGGCTTGAAGGCGAATATCGCCATCGCCTACGGCGCGCAGATTGAAAATATCATCGGCGGCAGCGGCGCCGACATTTTAGTGGGCAACGCACTGAACAATACGCTAAAAGGCGGTGCAGGCAACGACATCATTTACGGTGCCGGCGGCGCCGATCAGCTCTGGGGCAATGCAGGCGCGGACACCTTTGTCTTCCGCGCAGTCGGCGACAGCCAAGCCGCCGCGCCGGACTGGATCCGTGATTTCCAAACGGCGGTGGATAAAATCGATCTGTCGTGGCTCAACCAGACGGTTAAGGCCGAGGGGGGCGAGTTGCACTTCGTCGATAATTTAAGCGGCTCGCTGTATGAAGCGGCGCTGAATTATGACTCGCAGCAGAATGTCACCGATCTGGCGATCAATCTCTCCGGCCATAACCAGCCTGATTTCCTGGTTAAAATCGTTGGGCATGTCGACGCTTCCGCCGATATTCTCGTCTAGCCAAGAAACCCGCAGTCCGGCGCGAACGCCGGACTGTTTATCTCTTCTTAGGCATCACCCTGGCGATTTTTTGCGCTACCCCCACACTGTCAGAGCAATAAATCGCGCAGACGAGCTCACACCGCCTCCAGCTCCGCCGCCAGGGTGGCGACCAGCTCCGCCGCCGGCATCGGCCGCGCCAGGCCCACGCCCTGCCCGGCCCACAGCGACATAAACTCTCCGCGCCCGGCCTTGGCCGCCGCCTGGCGGATATCGCCGGTGAGCGCGTTCTGCACCGGATAAGGCAGGATCTGCGCCTCTTCCGCGCGCATCTGCCGCATGAAATCATTGACGATGCCACGCGCCGGGCGGCCGCTGAAGGCGCGCGTCAGGCGCGTGCTGTCATCGCCGGCGTTGCTCAGCGCCGCCCGCCAGGCTTCGGCGATGCCCGACTCCGGGCTGCACAGGAACGCGGTGCCCAGCTGCGCCGCCTGCGCGCCCAGCAAGCGCGCCGCCGCGATGCCACGCCCGTTCATGATACCGCCCGCGGCGATCACCGGGATCTTCACCGCCGCCACCACCTGCGGCAGCAGGGCCACCAGGCCAATGCAGGATTGCTCGATATCGCCAAGGAAAGTCGGGCGGTGGCCGCCCGCCTCCGAGCCAGAGACGCAAACGAAGTCGGCGCCCGCCTCTTCCCAGGCGCGGGCTTCCGCCACCGTGGTGGCGGTGCCGATCACCCGCGACCCGGCTTTCTTGAACTGCGTGACCGTGGCGCGCGGCAGCACGCCGAAGGTGAAGCTGGCCACCGGCGGCGCCGCCTCCAGCAAGGCCGCGATCTGGTCACGGTTGTTTTCGGCGAATTGGGTGGGGATCGGCGGCTCGCTCAGCCCCAGCGCTTCGCGGAACGGCCGCAGCAGGTGCTGGGCGCGCTTGAGCTCGGCAAGATCTGGATGCTGCTCGTCGAGCAGAAACAGGTTGATGTTGAACGGCGCGGCGGTCTGCGCGCGGATCTGCTGCACCCGTTCGAGGATCACCGCCGGTGAAAACAGCGCCGCCGCGCACGAGCCCAGCGCCCCGGCGTTGCTCACCGCTACCGCCAACGCCGGCGGCGACGCGCCGTTCATCGGCCCCTGAACGATCGGATAGCGCAGCCCAAGCTCGCGGGCAAAAGCAGAAGGTGCCGTCATCAATGTGTCTCCCTGTGCTGACTACATTCGTCTTACGGCGGCCGCGCCGCCGAACCGACCAAAAGCATAGCACCTTCTCACCGCTTGGCCGTGCAGTTAATGCTTCACCTGATGCCGGTCGAGCGACAGGAAGTGATGCACCACCGGTTTCTCCGGCCCGATGTGGAAGCGCAGCGCCTCCTGCTGCAGATCGGCGTCGGCGTGCGACACCCGCTGGTGCTGGCGCAGGTGCTCCGCCCAGGACTCCACCAGGAACCACTCCATAATGCATTCCGGATCGCCGGTGTGCTCGGTGATGCCCCAGGCGTAAGCGCCGTCGCGGCGGCGCGCCCGCTCCAGCATCAGCAGCGTGTGCAAGAACTGCGGCCGATCCTGTTCGCGGATGCGATACTCCACCTGAATCATTACCGGGCCACGATCGTTCTCGACCGGCGTGTTGACCAACGGCTCCGGCCAATGGTTCGACGGCTGCAGATCGGCTTCGCCGGTCGGCAGCCGCAGGCGATGGAACAGCAGCCCCGCCGCCAACAGGCCGACGCCGCCGACCAGCAGCGTGGCGGCCACGCCCAGCTCCTGCGCCACCAGCCCCCACAGCAGGCTGCCCGCCGCCATTGCGCCGTTGAACACCATCAGGTAGATGGCCAGGCCGCGGCCGCGCACCCAGTTGGGCAGCACGCCCTGCGCCGCGCCGTTGAGCGTGGTCAGCGCGATAATCCAGCCTGCGCCCAGCACCAACAGCAGCACCACTGCCAGCCACTGCGGCGGCGCCAGCGACAGGGCCGCCATCACCCCGGCGGTCAGCACCGCCGCCAGCAACACCAGCCCGTCGGCATTCAGCCGCTGGCGCAGGCGCGGCAGCGCGATCGCCCCGAGGATCGCCCCGGCGCCTACCGCCCCCAGCAGCACGCCGTAAAAACCGGCGCTGCCGCCCAGCATGCGGCGCGCCACCAGTGGCAGCAGCGCCCAGACCGAGCTGGAGAAGGCGAAGAACACCGCCGCCCGCAGTAGCACCACGTGCAGTTCGCGGCTGGAACGGGCATAGCGCAGCCCGGCGCGGAAGGCGCCGAAGAAATGTTCCGACAGGCCGCTGTCCTCAGCCTTCGGCCGCTTCCACCACAGCAGCGCCGCGATCACCAGCACATAGCTCATCACGTCCGCACCGTAGGCCGCGCCGGCGCCGAAGCTGGCCAGCAGCAGGCCGCCGGCCGCCGGGCCGATGGAGCGGGCGATGTTGATGCCCAGCGAATTCAGCGCCACGGCGTTTTTCAGCTCGGTGCGCGGCACCAGCTCCGGCACGATCGCCTGCCAGGTCGGCCCCATCAGCGCCGCGCCGATGCCGCCGACAAAGGTCAGCGCCAGCAGGTATTCCACCGTCAACGCACCGGTCTGCGACAGCAGCAACAGGCTGCCGCTGACGCAGGCCAGCAGAATTTGCACGAAGATCAGAAAGCGCCGCCGATCGAGAATGTCCGACAGTACCCCGGCCGGGATCGCCAGCAGGAACACCGGCAGCGTGGCGGCGGTCTGCATCAGCGCCACCGCCGAGGGGTTGCTCGACAGATCGGTGATCAGCCACGAGCTGGCGACGTCGCGCATAAAGCTGCCGACGTTGCCGAGCACCGTGGCACCCCACAGCACCGCAAATAAGGGGATTTTCAGCGGCGCGAAGCCGCCCGCCGCCGCCTTGTTGTCCGTCTGTTCAGCCATCCGTTCGCTCCTTCAAATCGTTAAATGCCACCAGCAACAGCGCGCCGGCCAGCCCGAGGTGTTCAAAAAATCCATTCATCATCTGGCCGCGTTCCGCCCCGTCGAACTGCCAGAACGGATTGGCCATCAGCGTCGCCATCAGGGTGAAACCGGCCAGCGCCAACGCGCCGAGCCAGCGGTAAAAGCCGCTCAGGATCAGCGCCGACGCCGCCAGTTCCAGCAGCGTCACCAGCACGGCGAACAGCGCCGCCGGCTGCAGGCCGAAGTGGGTCATCTCGGCAACCGCGCCTTCGACGTTCAGCGCCTTGACCAATCCGCCCTGAATATAGGCGGCGCAAATGGCGAGCAGCAGCACCCAGCGCACCGCTGGCGCATGCAGCCGCTGCGCGCAGCGGGCGGCGATAGCAGTCAGGTTCATCGCGCCCCCTTAGAACGGCGAATTCTGGATAAAGGCCAGCAGATCGGCGTTGAAGCGATCGGGATCGACCTGCGCCAAGCCGTGAGCGCCGTCGGCGTAAACATTCAGCTCCGCCTGTTGCATAAGCTTAGCGGCTTTCAGCGCCGAGGCGCCGATCGGCACGATCCGATCGGCGTCGCCGTGTACCAACAGCGTCGGCCTGTCGATCGCCAGCAGATCGGCGGTGAAGTCCACTTCGGAGAATGCGCTCACGCCGTCGTACTGCCCTTTCATGCCGCCCTGCATGCCCATCAGCCAGAAGTGGTCGATTAGCCCCGCATTGCTCTCCACCTCGTCGCAGTGGAGACCGTAGAACGGCACCGCCAGATCTTTGAAGAACTGCGAGCGGTTGCCCGCCACGCCGCTGCGAATGCCGTCGAAGGCCGCCATCGGTGCGCCTTCCGGGTTGACCGGCGTTTGCAGCATCAGCGGCGGCACGGCGCCCACCAGCACCACCTTCGCCACCCGATCGCTGCCGTGGCGGCCGATGTAGCGCGCCACTTCGCCGCCGCCGATGGCGTGGCCGACCAGGATCAGATCGCGCAGATCCAGCGTTTCGATCAGCAGGGCCAGATCGTCGGCGTATTGGTTGATGTCGTTGCCGTGCCAGGTCTGATCCGAACGGCCGTGGCCGCGGCGATCGTGGGCGATCACGCGGAATCCGCTCTGGCCGAAAAACAGCAGTTGGTTGTCCCAGGCATCGGCGGACAGCGGCCAACCGTGGGAGAACAGGATCGGCTGGCCGCGGCCCCAATCCTTATAGAAAATGCGCGCGCCATCGGGCGCGGTGAGAATGCTCATGACGTGTTCCCCGCTAGGTATTGAATTGGATTTTGTACCGGGTAACAGTACGGCAGGCGCAAAGGCAGTGATAACGGAATAATTTTCGCATGATCGCGAGTTTTTTTGCTGAAGAGGCCGGCGTCGCCGCCGGCGCAAAACGTCAGATGTTTTCCAGATCGATGCCGCGCGTTTTCGGGCCGAACAGCCCGATCACCAGCATCACGATCAGCATGCTGGCGACGATAAACGCGATCACCCCCAGCGAGCCGCCGTACTGCAGGATAATGCCGATGATGATGCTGCTGAACACCGTCGACAGCCGGCTGAAGGAGTAGCAGAAACCGACGGCGCGGGCGCGAATATGGGTCGGGAAGATCTCGGATTGATACGAGTGGTAGCTGTAGGTCAGCCAGGCGTTGGACCAGGTGATGAAGAAGCCGCACAGGATCAGCCACAGCGGGTTGTTCTGCAGCGCGAACAGCGAGCCGAAGACCACCGTCACCAGGCAAGACAACACGATCTGCCACTTATTCTCCATCTTGTCGGCGTAGAAGCTGCACAGCAGCGAGCCCAGCGGGTAGGCCAGCGTGATGAAGAAAGCGTACAGCAGGCTGTGGGTGACCGATGCGCCCTTGCCCGACAGCAGCGCCGGCAGCCAGTTGCCGAAGCCGAAGAAGCCGATGGCCTGAAAGAAATTCATCACCACCAGCATCAGCGTGCGATCGCGATACTGCGGCGCCCAGATGTCGCGAAAGCGGCCGCGCAGCGGCGCCCCCTCAGCATCGTCCACCGGGCGCGACGGGAAGTCTACGGCCGTCACGCCGCAGCGCCGTTCCATATCCCGCATCACCTGCCGGGCCTGCGCATAGCGCCGCTGCTGAACCAGCCAGCGCGGCGACTCCGGCAGCCCCTTGCGCACCAGCCAGATCACCAGCGATGCCAGCGCGCCGGCGATCACCACGTAGCGCCAGCCGCTCAGGCCCCAAATGGTCTGCGGCACCAGCCACCAGGACATCAGCGCCACCGCCGGCACCGACAGGAACTGCACGAAGAACGCGAAGGCGAAAGCCCGGGTGCGCAGATGCGCAGGCACCCACTCCGTCAGATAGGTGTCGATGGTCACCAGCTCGATGCCGAGCCCGACGCCCACCAGAAAGCGCAGAAAGATCACCCACTCCGCCTGCTGTTGAAACGCCAGCAGCAGCGAGAAGGCGCCATACCAGATCAAGGCGAACATAAATGTGGCGCGGCGGCCGAAGCGATCGGCGTACGGGCTCAGCAGGCTGGCGCCGACGAACAGGCCAAGAAAGGTGGCGGAGGCGAAGGCCGCCTGGTCCGATACGCCGAAGACGCCCTGCGCGCCGGTGTGGAAAATGCCGTCGGCGATAAGGCCGGTGCTGATATAACCGGTCTGGAAAAGATCGTAGAGTTCGAAAAAGCCGCCCAGCGACAGCAGAATGATAAAGCGCCACAGGCCGGCCGACGCGGGCAAGGCGTCGATTCTGGCCGCCAAATCCCGCGCATGGATCGGCGACGCCGCTACAGAGTCACTCACCGTTAACCTCGCATTAACATTTTTGATGACTTTCTATGCTAGCGAAGCGGCGTCGGAGTTAAATTTTTAATTAGCAGACTATGAAAAAAAGTTAAGCATAAAACGCTGCAGCAACCTGTTTTATAGCAGGAAAATGCAACGCGGGATGCCGTAGCGGCATCCCGAATCGGTGGCTTAACGGCTGGGGTGCTGCTGCAGCCGTTCGCTGCGGTAGAAGCTCAGCAGGCACCAGCCGAGGGCGATCAGCGCCAGCGGCGCGGCGACGAAGCCGATGTTGCCCATGCCCAAATGCAGGCTTACCTGGTTGCCCAGCAGCGCGCCGCTGCCGATGCCGAAGTTGTACAGGCCGGAGAAGATCGCCATCGCCACGTCGGTGGCGTCCGGCGCCAGGCTCAGCACTTTGGCCTGCATCGACAGGCCGATGGCCATGATCGCCATGCCCCAGAAGATGCACAGCACCGTCAGGTGGCTTTCGCTGCCGGCGGCCGGCAACAACAGCAGCAGGCTCAAGGCCAGCAGCGCGATGGCGCCGATAAAGAAGCCGGAAGGAAAACGCTCGCTGTAGCGGCTGAACAGCAGGCTGCCGACGATGCCGGCGGCGCCGAACAGCAGCAGCATCAGCGTGGTGAAGTTCTCCGACAGCCCGGCCACGGTCTGGATAAACGGCTCGATGTAGCTGTAGGCGGTGAAGTGCGCCGTCACCACGATGACGGTCAGCATGTACAGCGCCAGCAGCGCCGGGCGTTTGAACAGCAGCGGCACGCTGGCCAGCGAACCGGAGTGCTCGCTTTTCAGCACCGGCAGCAGGCGCCACAGCAGCACCAGCGCCAGGGTGGCGCACACCGCGATGCCGATAAAGGTCATGCGCCAGCCGAGCAGCTGCCCCACCACCCGCCCGAGCGGCAGCCCGAGCACCATCGCCAGCGCGGTGCCGCCCGCCAGCAGGCTCAACGCCTGGGCTTTCTTGCCCGGCGGCGCCACGCGGATCGCCAGCGAAGCGGTGATCGACCAGAACACCGAGTGCGCCAGCGCCACGCCGGCGCGCGAGATGACCAGCGTGGTGAAGTTCCAGGCCACGGCGGTCAGCACGTGGCTGGCGATAAACAGCATGAACACGCCGATCAGCAGCTTGCGGCGCTCGATTTTGCTGGTCAGCAGCATGCACGCTAACGAGGCGGCGGCGACGATCCAGGCGTAGATGGTGATGATCAGGCCGACCTGTTCGGTTTGCATCGAGAAGCTGGCGGCAATGTCGCTCAACAGCCCGACCGGAATAAATTCGGTGGTGTTGAAGATAAAGGCCGAGACGGCGAGGATAACCACGCGCAACCAGGCGGTTGAGCGCGAAACGGGAGCGTGTTCCATGGTAAACAAAATCCGGACAGGTGCGGGCAAGTAGCGATATTTTAACCAACCGGCCCGCTAAATGCGATACGCGTCACACTTTAATTGTGTGGTTTTTTTCGCCGCATTTCGACACATTCGCAGACACACGGTTGCACAAATGCTGTGCTAATCTCTTGAAGCGTACCAATTTTTCCTGCCGCTCTTCCCCTCCGGCCGCCGCAGACGACGCGCCGCGCCGAAGAACCGCGCGCAGTGTCCATTTGGCGTTTTCTGAGGCGAGGTCATTATGTCCGCAATTTATGATTGGTCCGTGCTCGCATTGCGCAATGTTTACGATCGCCGCATTCAGGGCAAGCCGGTGCTCGACAGCGCCGCGCTGTTCCCCGACGCCGACCGTTTCACCGCCCAATGGCGGCAGATCCGCGAAGAGGCGCTGACCGTCGCCCACGATCTGCACAATATTCCCCGTTTTCACGAGATCATGATCCAACAGGAGTCGATCTCCGCTAACGACGCGCGCGACTGGCGCATGTTCATCATGAAGGCCTACGGCCAGCCGATCGCCCGCAACCTGGCGCGCTGCCCGACGCTGGCGGCGCTGATCTCCTCGTCGCCGGACGTGCTGTCCGCCTCGCTCTCTTTCCTGGCGCCCGGCAAGCAGGTGCCGCCCCACCGCGGACCGTTTCGCGGCATTCTGCGCGGCTATCTGGTGCTGGACATGCCCAAACGCGCCGACGGCGCGCCGGCGGCGGTGCTGAAAGTGGACGGCCGCGAATACCGGCTGCACGAGGGGGAGTTCATGCTGTGGGACGACACCTTCGAACACGAAGTGTGGAACGACAGCCCGCAGGTGCGCACCGTGCTGCTGCTGGACATCCGCCGCCGCGACATGCCCGGCGGGCTGCGGCTGCTCTCCAGCGCCATCATCGCCCTGGTGCGGCTGAACGTGCGCTGGATGCAGAAACAGTTCTGACTGCGGCGCTCAGGCGCTTAACCGTCCTGAGAGGTCGGGCATTGCTGCGCCAGCCACTGCTCGGTGGTGGTGGTGGCTATGCCCTGGCGCGCATTGAAGGTTTTCGCCTTATCCCAGGCCACGCCGTCGGGCCGGGCGAAAGCCAGCCGGTATTTGGCGCCGACGTCACGCGGATGGTTCCGCACCTCCTCCTGCAGCCGCTCTTTGTCCAACAGGACTCTGTTGACCTCTACGCCCCAGTGCGCCTGCATGACATCGGCAAGCTCGCGGTAGGTCAGCGTGTCCCCGGCGATATAGACCACCTGGTTGCGAAACGCGGGCCGATGGAAAAAAATCGCGGCCGTCAGCCGGCCAATGTCCTCGGGGGTGGTCAGCGTCACCGCGTAGCCCCAGTCGCCCAGCGCGCGCACCGTTTTGGTTGCCGCATCCACCACGCCAAAACCCGAGTCAAACAGGTAGCTGGTGAAAATACCCGTGGAAACAATCACCCACTCCGTCGCCTTCTGCGCACGCAGCAGATGGCGCACTTCGAGCTGTTCATCCCACACCTGTTGCCCGCTGCCTGTGCCGACAACATCGTAGTCCACGCCGAACTGCCACGGGAAGTAACGCACCACGCCCGCCTGCAAAACGGCCCAGGTGATCTTTATCTGCGTGCCCGCCCCGCCGACAAAGCCGCTGCAGTTGATCACCGCGTCAAAGCAACGCAGCAGCGCGCTCAGCTCATCCACGCTGTTTTGCTGCAGATCGCCTTCCACTACAGCGATACCGAGCCGCGCCAGCGCATCCCGCCGCGCCCGATGCGGGCCGGTGACGGCGCGAGCGGCCTCCGGCCGGAGGAGCACGCTGATTTTTAAAGCGTGGTGTAACCGGGCCTGCCGGCTCATCGCGCGCAATACCGGCAGCCCCAGTTCACCGGCGCCGAGTATGAGCACGGTATTGATGGATGGATTTGTGGATTTCATTCTTGCCTCCTGTCTTGACACTGCGTCATCCTGACAGCTGACAAAAACGGGTTCAATTAGGTACACGCGTGATACTGGAGATGAATATGACGAGCGATCGGGAAGCGCTGTTGCAATTTTCGCAGGCGTTCTGTGAAGAATTGAGCGACGACGATGAAGGGTTGAAGCGTGAGGTCCTCGCGCATGCAGGCAACCGTTGGTCGCTGGGGGTATTGCATATCCTGGGCACCCACGGGCCGCTGCGCCACGGCGAAATAGGCCGCCAATTAGCGGGCGTGACGCAGAGAATGCTGACGCGGACGCTGCGCCATCTCGAGCGGGACGGGTTGATATCGCGCTGCGATTATCAGGAAAAGCTGCCCCGCGTGGTTTACACCATCACCGACGCGGGGGAAGAGATGCTGCTCAACATGCTGCCGCTCTGGTCGTGGATTATCGCCTCCGCCGATGCCTTCAGGGCGGCCCGCTCGCACTACGATGATCAAGAACGTCACGCCACCGAGAGATGATTGCGGGCCTCCCTGCCCAAAGGGCGGCGCTCAGCCGCCGCCCAGATAGGCCTTTCTCACCTCCGGATCGTTCAACAGCTCCTGGCCGCTGCCGGTGAGGCGGATCTGGCCGTTGACCATCACATAGCCGCGATCGGACAGCTTCAGCGCGTGGTTGGCGTTCTGCTCCACCAGAAACAGCGTCATGCCGCTGCGGGTCAGCTCGCGCAGCACGCCGAAGATCTGCCGCACCACGATCGGCGCCAGCCCCAGGCTCGGCTCGTCCAACAGCAGCAGCTTCGGCCGGCTCATCAGCGCGCGGGCGATCGCCAGCATCTGCTGCTCGCCGCCGGACAGGGTCATCGCTCGCTGGTTGCGCCGTTCCTTGAGGCGCGGAAACAGCTCGAACATGCGCTGCAGATCCTCCGCCAGATAGCGGTTGCCGACGGTGATGGTGCCCATCAGCAGGTTCTCCTCCACGCTCATGTCCGGAAAGATGCGCCGCCCTTCCGGCGCTTGCGCGATGCCGCCGGCCGCCACGTAGTGCGTGGAGCGGCGGCTGATGTCCTCGCCGCCAAACAGGATCTGCCCACCGGCGATGCGCGGCTGGCCGAAGATAGACATCAACAGCGTGGATTTGCCCGCGCCGTTGGCGCCGATCAGCGCCACCGTCTCCCCGGCGTTGACCTGCAGCGACACCTTGCGCAGCGCCTGGATCGGCCCGTAAAACACGTCCACTTCGCGAAATTCCAGCATCGCTTCGCTCATCCCGCCAGCTCCTCTTCGTCCGCGCCCAGGTAGGCGGCGATCACCGCCTCGTTGTGCTGGATCTCCTGCGGCGTGCCGCGGGCGATCACGTCGCCATGATCGAGCACGATCACCCGATCGGAGATCTCCATCACCATGCCCATGTCATGCTCGATCAGCAGCACCGTGATGCCGTGATGCTGGCGCAGGAAACGGATGATGCGGCTCAGCGTGGCCGTTTCCACCGGGTTCAGCCCAGCGGCCGGCTCGTCGAGGCAGATCATCTCCGGCGCGGTGCACATGGCGCGCGCGATCTCCAGCCGCCGCTGCTGGCCGTAGGACATCTCCCCCGCCAGCCGGTTGGCGCAGTCCACCAGATCCACCACCTCCAGCCAGTAGAAGGCGTGATCCAGCGCGGCGCTCTCCGCCCGGCGGTAGCCCGGCGTGTTCAGCACCCCGGCGATCAGGTTGCGGTTGCTCTGCATGTGCTGCGCCACCAGCAGGTTCTCCACCACCGACATTTCGCGGAACAGGCGGATATTCTGGAAAGTGCGCGCCAGCCCGGCGCGGTTGACCAAATGAGTGCCGCCGAACATCTTGTAATAGAGGCGCGAGCCGAGCCGCTTCGGGCGTATCCAGTCGCCGGCGCGAAACTTCTGCCCCAGCACCTGGATCACGTCGGTCGGCCGCTTATGGGTATTGAGCAGGATCGCGCCGCCGCTGGCGCGGTAAAAGCCGGTCAGGCAGTTGAACACCGTGGTCTTGCCGGCGCCGTTGGGGCCGATCAGGGCGGTGATGGAGCCGCGCTCCACCTCCAGATTGACGTCGTTCAGCGCCTTGATGCCGCCAAAGCGCATCATCAGGTGCTCCACCCGCAAAATGGCGTCGCTCATGGCGCCACCCCCTTGCGCTCGGCGAAGCTGGCGCGGCTGATGCGCACCAGCCCACGCGGCCGCCAGATCATCATCGCCACCATCAGCACGCCGAACAGCAGCACCCGGTATTCGGCGAAGCTGCGCAGCAGCTCCGGCGCCACCGTCAGCACGAAGGCCGCCAGCACCACGCCGAGGGTGGAGCCCATGCCGCCCAGCACCACGATCGCCAGGATCAGCGCCGACTCGAAGAAGGTGAACGAGGTCGGGTTGACGAAGCCCTGATAGGTGGCGAAAAACACCCCCGCCAGCCCGGCGGTGGAGGCGCCCAGCATAAAGGCCGACAGCTTCACCAGCACGTGATTGAGCCCGAGAGAGCGGCAGGCGATCTCATCCTCGCGCAGCGCCTCCCAGGCGCGGCCGATCGGCATGCGCGTCAGCCGGTGCTTGATGTACAGCACCAGCAGCACCACCAAAAACAGCACCGCATAGATGAAAATGAACTTGAGGTTGGGGTTGTAATCGATGCCGAGAAACTCGTGGATCGGCACCCCGCCGTCTTTGGCGCGCCGGCCAAACTCCAGGCCGAACACCGTCGGCGCCGGCACCGAGACGCCGTTCGGCCCGCCGGTGAGCGACATCCAGTTGTTCAACACCAGCCGGATGATCTCGCCGAACCCCAGCGTGACGATCGCCAGGTAGTCGCCGTGCATACGCAGCACCGGAAAGCCCAGCAGCGCGCCGGCCAGCGCCGCCATCAGCGCCCCCAGCGGCAGCATCGCCCAAAACCCCAGCCCGAGGTACTGATAGCCCAGCGCCAGCCCGTAGGCGCCGATGGCGTAA
Organism: Serratia sarumanii; assembly: GCF_029962605.1. Taxonomy (NCBI): domain Bacteria; kingdom Pseudomonadati; phylum Pseudomonadota; class Gammaproteobacteria; order Enterobacterales; family Yersiniaceae; genus Serratia; species Serratia sarumanii. The sequence continues at coordinate 3,282,946 of NZ_CP124750.1, forward strand.
AACGCCACGTACCCCAGATCGAGCAGCCCCGCCAGCCCGACCACGATATTCAGCCCCAGGCCGAGCAGCACATAGATCAGGCCGAGGATCGCCACCGTCAGCAGGTATTTGGTGGCGACGAACGGGAACAGCAGCGCGATCGCCGCCATCAGCGGCAGGAGCCAGCGCAGGTTGGATTTATAGCCCAGCGGCCGCACGTAAACGCCGTCGTTACCACCATCGAAGCGCGCCAGCACCCTGCGCCCCGGCGCGGTTTGCAGGAACAGGCTCAGCAGCAGCCGCCCGGCCATCACCGCGACGATAATCCACACCAGCCGGTGCGGTTCGAAGTTAAAGCTGTAGCCGTTCAGCACGATGCCGACGATCGGCCCGAACACGATCAGGGCGATCAGCCCGGCCAAGACGGCGTCCAGCAGGCTGCGTTTAACGTCCAGCCCGCCGTGGATCACGGATTGCGACATGGCGTTCTCCTTAAACCTTGGCGATCAGCGGCCGGCCAAGCAGGCCCTGCGGACGGAAGATCAGGATCGCCACCAGCAACCCGAAGGAGAACACGTCCTTGTAATCCGAGTTCACCATGCCGGCGAACTGCGCCTCCGCCACCCCGAGCAGCAATCCGCCCAGCATGGCACCCGGCAGCGAGCCGATGCCGCCCAGCACCGCGGCGGTGAAAGCCTTGATGCCGATGATAAAGCCGACGTAAAAATCGAAGGTGCCGTAGTTCATGGTGATCAGCACCCCGGCCAGCCCGGCCATGGCGGCGCCGATCACGAACACCAGCGAGATCACCCGATCGGTATTGATGCCGAGAATCGAAGCCATTTTGCGATCCTGCTGGGTGGCACGGCAGATGCGCCCCAGCCGGGTGCGCTGAATGATGTAGGTGAGGATCGCCATGCCGAGCAGCGACGCCACCAGAATAAACACCTTGGTGTAGGTGATCTGCACCACGCCGCCGTCGAACTCCAGGCGGAACACGCCGCTCAGCAGCGTCGGGATGCCCTGCTGGCGCGGCCCTTGGCTTATCTGCGCGTAGTTTTGCAGGATTAACGACATGCCGATGGCGGAGATCAGCGGCGCCAGGCGGGTGGAGTTGCGCAGCGGCTTATAGGCGATGCGCTCGATCACCCAGCCGTACACCCCGGTGATGACGATAGTGAACACCAGCGTGCCGAGGATCAGCAGCGGGAACGAGTGCAGCCCGAAGAACGACAGCAGCGCCAAACCGATGGCGCACAGGTAGGCGGAGATCATGTACACCTCGCCGTGGGCGAAGTTGATCATGCCGATGATGCCGTAAACCATGGTGTAGCCGATGGCGATCAGGCCATACACCGCACCGAGGGTCAGGCCGTTGATCAGCTGTTGCAGAAAGAATACATCCATAATGAGCAGTCTCGCCTGGTAAGGCCGCCAACGCAGTCCGACGCGGCCCAAAGGTCATCGCGGAACGGGCTCGCCAGAGCGGCGAGCCCGTCGGTCATAGGGTTACAACTTCAAGGTTCGGCCGTTTACAGCTGGTGATATTTGCCCTTGTCATCCCATTGGTAGACCACGTAGTCCGAGACCTTCAGGTCGCCCTTCTGGTCCCAGGCTTTTTTGCCCATCACGGTATCCACATCGTGCGACTTCAGCCATTCGGCGGCCTTGGCGCTGTCTTTGCCGCCGGTGGCGTTGAAGGCGGCGGCGATCGCCTGGATCGAGGCGTAGGAGTAGAGGGTGTACCCTTCCGGCTCAAAGCCGCTGGCGCGGAACTTGGCGATCACCGCTTTGCCTTCCGGGATCTGACGCGGATCGTTGCCGAAGGTCATCAGCACGCCGTTGGTGTACTGCGGCCCGCCGGCGGCGGTCACCAGTTCTTCGGTCACCACGCAGTCGCCGGAGAAGAACTTGGCGGTCACGCCCTGCTCGCGCATCTGGCGCACCAGCGGCCCAGCTTCCGGATGGCAGCCGCCGAAGTAGACCACGTCCGGCTTGACCGAGGCGATCTTGGTCACCAGCGCGTTGAAGTCTTTCTCGCCGCGCGACAGCCCCTCATACAGCACTTCCTTAACCCCGCGCTTGTTCATCGCCGCCTTCGCCGCGTCCGCCAGCCCCTGGCCATAGGTGTCTTTATCGTGGATCACCGCGATGCGCTTGGCCTTCAGGGTGTCCAGCATGTAGTTGGTGGCGATCACGCCCTGCTGATCGTCGCGCCCGCACATGCGGAACATGGTCTTCATGCCGCGCTCGGTGATCTGCGGGTTGGTAGAGCCGGGGGTGATGGCGATGATGCCGGCCTCGTCATACACCTCGGAGGCGGGCATGGTGGAAGAGGAGCAGAAGTGGCCGACCACCGCCGAGACCTTTTCCTGATCCACCAGCCGGTTGGCGACCGCGACCGCCTGTTTCGGTTCGCAGGCGTCATCCCCCTGCACCAGCTTGATTTTTTCCCCTTTGATGCCGCCGGCGGCGTTGATGTCCGCCGCCGCCTGCGAAGCCCCGCGCCAATACTGATCGCCATAGGTGGCGTTCGGCCCAGAGAACGGCCCGGCGACGCCGATGACGATATCGGCCTGCGCGGAAAACGCCGTACCTAAACAACCGATGAGCAAAGCAGCGAGCGGACTTTTTATCAATTTCGATGACATTGTTATCTTCCTCAGCACTGTTGTAGCGAAACGCCCGGGGGCGCGGATCAGTCACTTTATGTGTAGACGGGGAAAATAATTTTCTTGAGAGCGCAGTCGCATTCCCCAAAAATGGGTAAGCAAAAATCCAGCCATTGTGACGACGAATACATATTATTTGCTTATTCATCCTACATATCAGTTGCGGCGCGGCGTTTGACGGGGTTAACGGGGGATAAGCCGTACGGCTAAGAGGGAAGGTGCAGGATAGCGAGAGTGACCCTGCACCATCGCCGTGCAACGGCTTGTGCAAACGACGTCAAAACGATTTGGGATGCAAAAATCAGCGCATAGCGATGGAAAATGCCGAAAAACAGCGCAAGATGCTCATTCCCTCAGCAAACGCGCTTTTTTTGCAGTTTAGCGCTTTGACAAACCCCAGGCGCCCCGCTATTATTCGCCCCGTTCCAACAATTCCTCTGTAGTTCAGTCGGTAGAACGGCGGACTGTTAATCCGTATGTCACTGGTTCGAGTCCAGTCAGAGGAGCCATATTTAGAAAAGCCCGCTCAGGGAGACCCGAGCGGGCTTTTTGCTTTAACGCTAAATGCGTCGACAGGCAACGTTACTCTTTGGCTATCGGCGCGGCATTTTCATCAATTTTTACCTTACCCTGAATATCAGCAATCTTCCTCTCCAGATCCGCCACCTGCGCTTTGCTGTGCAGCAAGGTATAGGTCAGATCAAACTGCGCACTGGCGCCAGGCTGCAATTGCTTAACGCGTTTTTGTTCGCGCTCGATGGTGACCGGGTAGGCATAGCTGGTGCCCGGCTCAATCCCCGTCACATATCCCTGTTTTAACGTATCGGTATTCTTCCACAGCGTCAGGACGGGCAATTGGCGGGTATCGAACTGAATCGCCACCCCTTTGTCGCCCGCGTGATTGACCAGCGCCGCCAGTGTCTGATGATTCGGATCCGATAATGGCTTAATGTTAAAGACCATTTCATCGAACCCTTTGGTGGGGCCGGCATAGGTTCCCCAGGTCTTCAACCCGGCTTTGGCATAGTCGTTAAACGGGCTGATGCTGGCCATCGGCGCCAGGAAGCGGGCGCCATTTTCCAGAATCGGCGCGCCGAAATTGCTGTGGTAGATAATCTGGTAGTCGTGGGGATAATCCGCCCGGTTGGTTAACACATCATGCAGGCTGAAACTGTTGCTGCCGGGTACATAGCGCAGTTCGGTCAGGGTTTGCAGATCGGCTTTTTTGAATGTGCTCTCTTTGATCAGGCCGCGAATACGAATTTCATACGGCGCCGTATCCGCTACCTCAACCTCAACCAGTGAGGCCGGCGTATTGCCCGCTTTACCGTGCAAGGTGTAAATTTGCCCTCCGTCGGTCACCGGATGACCGGTCCACTCATAGCCGCAGCGCACCATCATCTCATTGAAACCTTCCAGCCAGCCGAGCCCATTGCGGCTTTCCAGGTTGATAAAGGCGGGGTTGACCACCTCTTTGACCGGAGAATCCCACCCCATTTTCGCGCCAAATCCTTCCGCCCGCAGGAGGTTCATGCCGCGCGTGGGACTCAGCGTGATGGTCAGGCCATCCTCGCTGCGGATAATCACGACTTTGCTGCCTTCTTGCTTGCCGCCGTGCAACACTTTCTGCTCAATGCTGAACGTTTTATCCTTAACCTTCAGCGCCTCGCTCGAAATCTTCCAGTTTCCTTTCTCCACACCATCTTCAGCGCTGGTCAGCACCCAACTCTGCGCCGCCGCCTGCCCTGAAATCAGAGCCGAAAACACCGCCATAACCCACGTTTTCTTCATTTCCCTTCCCCTTTAGCTGAATCGATTTTTTACTCACGAGAAAAATCTACTGTTAAGCAGGTTAAAGAAATGTGATGAACTTCACCGGGTGAATATTTGAATAAATAGTGCGATAAAAATACGAATTTGTTCGCAGTTTTAATGAAACACGTTGAGCTATTGCACGTTAAATGAGCGATTCGTCAACATAAGTCGTATCGTTTCAGCTTTGAGCAGAGGAGGGTTTATCGCGAAGGTACGGCGGGTGGCTTGTTAACGCTATCTGGCTCAAACGGCAGCGCCCATACAGCCAGCTCGCCTTGAGCCTCTTTGCTTTCACGACTGCCTCCTGATATCGGAGGCGCCATATTGCGAACAGCCCGCTCAGGGAAACCCGAGCGGGATTTTTGCCGTTAGCGCTTACAGCACAAATTCGTAGTGAGAGCCGTCCGGCAGTTCAACATCCAGGCGCAGCTTGCCGCCGGCCGCCTCAACATAGCGTTTGAGCGAAGACAGTTTCAGATCGCGGCCCGGTTTTTCCATCACGGCAACGGTCGGTTGCCGGATACCCAGCGCCTGCGCCATTTCAACCTGCGTTTTCTGCACCTTCTCGCGCAGCTCGGCAAGGTGGATGTTCAGCATGATGTCAGCCGCCAGCGCTTGCGCTTTGGCCACGACCTCGGGCTTTTCATCCGCAATAAGCTGTTCCAGCGTTCTGCCCATCGCGTCACTCCTTCTCGTTTAATGTGTTCAGCCAGTTCGTGAATTCCCGATCGGCAGCCTGGATCATCCGATCGTAAAAACGTTTTTCATTACCGGCTTTATTGCCCGCGCAAAGTACAATGCCGATACGGTACGGATCGAAGGCGAAGAATGCCCGCAACGGTTCGCCACGGCTCTGAATGCGCAGCTCTTTCATATTGCTGTAACGCGAACCTTTAACCGTATCGGCATAGGGTCTGGGCAGCCCCGGCCCCTTTTCCCGCAGGATCATCAATGCGGCAAGCACGCCAGCCCGATCGGCATCGTGGAGTGAGCTAAACCAGTTATCAAACGCATCCGTTGTTTTAATTTCCCACACGGGACCTTCCTGCAAATATAGATCAACAACTATATAGATGTAAAGCTATAGCAGAGAGGCGTCAGAATGGCATGCAAAAGCATTCGTGGTTACTGCAAGGCTGAACGTACATCCGGACATTTTGCAAACGCAGTGCGAGACATTCACCTTTTTACGAGCGGTAACGGACAATCGGTCAGAGGCACGGGGCGTTTCCCCGCCGCCCCTTTATGAACCCTGTCACAAAATGCGCATAACGTTTTCGGCGCTCTGCGCCGCGGGCGGCGAGCGATACGTTTGTTAACGCCACGTTACATCAGGTTAGGCAACATTGTTAACGGCGATTGATGCACCAAACGCATCGCGCCATGCGTTTATTGCGCTTATTTAGTTTATTTTCCTGAGCGAGTCTTCAGCAACAGGCGCGGCGTCAGGCGCCCATAACAAACTGGAGATAAAGATGCATTCCTCTACCTCACCCATGACCACCCGGGCCAGAACCGGCGCGATACTGCGCGTCACCTCCGGCAACTTTCTGGAACAGTTCGACTTCTTTCTGTTCGGCTTTTACGCCACCTACATCGCACACACCTTTTTCCCGGCCAGCAGCGAGTTCGCCTCGCTGATGATGACCTTCGCGGTATTCGGCGCAGGTTTTCTGATGCGCCCCATTGGCGCCATCGTGCTGGGCGCCTACATCGATAAAGTCGGCCGCCGCAAAGGGCTGATCGTCACCCTGTCGATCATGGCCGCGGGCACCTTCCTGATCGTATTGATCCCCTCTTACCAGAGCATCGGGCTTTGGGCGCCGCTGCTGGTGCTGTGCGGGCGCCTGCTGCAAGGCTTCTCGGCGGGCGCGGAGCTGGGCGGCGTGTCCGTCTATCTGGCCGAAATCGCCACGCCGGGCCGTAAGGGCTTCTATACCAGCTGGCAGTCCGGCAGCCAGCAGGTGGCGATCATGGTGGCGGCAGCGATGGGCTTCGCGCTCAATGCGGCGCTGGAAGAAAGCGCCATTCGCGAATGGGGCTGGCGCCTGCCTTTCCTGTTCGGCTGCCTGATCGTTCCCTTCATCTTCTTGCTGCGCCGCAAGCTGGAAGAGACGCAGGAATTTACCGCCCGCCGTCACCACCTGGCGATGCGCGACGTGTTTAAAACCCTGCTGAAAAACTGGCCGGTGGTGATGGCCGGCATGCTGATGGTCGCCATGACCACCACCGCGTTTTACCTGATCACCGTGTATGCGCCGACCTTCGGCAAAAAGGTGCTGTTGCTCAGCGCCTCCGACAGCTTGCTGGTCACTTTACTGGTCGCGATTTCCAACTTCATCTGGCTGCCCATCGGCGGTGCGCTGTCGGATCGCTTCGGCCGCAAGCCGGTGCTGGTCGCCATGACGCTGCTGGCGCTGGCCACCGCCTACCCGGCGCTGAGCCTGCTCGCCGCCGCCCCCAGCTTCAGCATGATGCTGGCCGTGCTGCTGTGGCTGTCCTTCATTTACGGCCTCTACAACGGCGCCATGATCCCGGCCTTAACCGAGATCATGCCAACGGAAGTGCGGGTGGCCGGGTTCTCGCTGGCCTACAGCCTGGCAACGGCGGTGTTCGGCGGCTTTACGCCGGTGATCTCCACCGCGTTGATCGAATACACCGGCGATAAGGCTTCACCGGGCTACTGGATGAGCTTCGCCGCGCTGTGCGCCTTGCTGGCGACGCTGTATCTGTATCGCCGCATCGCCATGCCGCTGCAAACCGCACGCTAACGCGCCATCGCCATAAGGAATCATGCCATGCAAAAACTCACTCGTTCGATCCTCGCCGCGCTGGTGTGCGCCTCCTTCAGCACCGCGGCGCTGGCCAAAGACGTGACCGTGATGATCTCCGGCGGCTTCAAGGCCGCGCTGGAGAAACTGGCCCCGGAATATGAAGCCCAAAGCGGCGACAAAATCATTCTGGTGTCCGGCCCTTCCATGGGGAAAACGCCGCAGGCGATCCCCGCGCGGCTGGCGCGCGGAGAGCAAGCCGATGTGGTGATCATGGTGGGCGACGCGCTGACCCAACTGGACAAAGGCGGCTGGATCCAGCCGGGTTCGCGCGTGGAGCTGGCCGATTCGCCGATCGGCATGGTGGTGAAACAGGGCGCGCCCAAGCCGGCGATAAAAACGGATGCCGAGCTGCGTAATGCCTTGCTGCAAGCCGACTCTTTCGCCTATTCCGACAGCGCCAGCGGCCGCTACGTCAGCGGCCAACTATTCAAAAAGCTGGGCATAGAGGAACAGGTGAAAGGAAAAGCGCACATGATTGAGCGCATTCCGGTGGCCTCTGAAGTGGCGCAGGGGAAATACGCGTTGGGCTTCCAGCAGGTCAGCGAATTGCTGCCCGTGGCGGGCGTCACCTTTATCGGCGAACTGCCGGAAAACGTGCAGTACATCACCCGCTTCGCCGGCGCGGTAATCGCCAAGGCGGAACATCGCCGCGAAGGCAAAGCGCTGCTGGAGTTCCTCGCCTCCTCTCAGGCACAGCCGACCATTCGCGCGACCGGCATGCGAAGCGTGCCGGCGCAGCAGCCGGTCAGGCAGAGTGATACCGTTCAGTAATCAGCTTTTCCAACTCGGCGGCGACGAAAGACTGCATGCGGCCGCCGCGCCGGATCAGGCCCACGGTGCGTTTCACCACCGGCTCGACCAGCGGCACCGACGTCAACACCGAATGCTCTGAAGCGGGCATCGACATGGCGGGCACGGCGGCAATGCCGATGCCCGCCTCAACCATGCCCAGCATGGTCGTCACATGGCGAGTTTCGCATACGCTGGGGCGCTCCGGCACGAGGTGTTCCAGGCGCTGATCGAGCAGATTGCGATTGCCGGAGGTTTTATCCAGCGACACGTAATCCTGCTGATAAAATTCCCGCCAGGTGAGGCTCTTTTTAGCGGCGAGCGGATGGTCGCGCCGGCAAGCGGCCACGTAAACGTCCCCCACCAACGGCACAAATTCAAGGTTAGGCTGCAGCCGCCCGGCAAAGCAGATGCCGAAGTCAGCCTGGCCGCCGGTGACCGCCTCAATCACATTGCCCGCGCTGCCGTCGATCAGCTTAACGCGCACGCGCGGATAGCGAAGCCGGAAACGGCGTATCACGTCGGGCATGAAATAGTAGGCCGCCGACGGCACCGTGGCGACGGTGACCAGCCCGGTACGCTCCTGGCTGACCTTATCGATATCGGCCAACACCGCTTCGACATTCATCAGCAGCTGATCCGAACGCTCGGCAAACGCCTGCCCGTACAGCGTCAGCGTCACGCGCCGGGTAGTACGATCGAACAGTTTGCTGCCCAGTGCGTTTTCCAGCTTCTCAATCCTGCGGCTCAGGGCCGACTGCGACAGGCAGATGGATTCTGCTGCCAGCCGAAAATTGCCGTACTCCACCAGCGCGCGGAAGGCATAAAGATCGTTGAGATCAAAATTCACGGGCATAGCGGCCGACTCTCCTTGCTGAACGCAAAACATCGATGATAACCGCTTATAGCGCCACGGCAACCGGCCTGGCAATTGAGCCACCCAAGCCCTTATCGCCCCAGCAGCACCATTCCCCAAATAATGATAGTCATCACCACCGCCACCAGCTGCGCAGCGCCGCCCAGATCTTTAGCGCGTTTGGATAACGGATGTAATTCCAGCGAAATGCGATCGACCACGGTTTCAATCGCCGTATTAAGCAGCTCAACCACCAATAGCAGAAAACTGCAGGCGATTAATAACAGCCGTTCTATATTTGTAATATCTAAACCAAATGTAACAACCAGTAAAATGGCGTTAATAACCAATAATTGGCGAAACGCATCTTCGGTAAGCACGGCGTCAATAAATCCGGCCCAGGAATTCCTTATGCTGTAGGTTAATCGGCATATTCCTTTTTTCTTTTCCACAGGCATGCAATCAGCTCTCGTCAATACTGCCACAATCACTCGCGAATAAATCACGCGGCGTGAATTTATCTCGAGTTTATTAATTAAAGGCCTTAACCGTTCTCTTCCCGGAGGCGATGCATTCACTCACGCGCCGTCACCCTGCCCCTGAAACGGCACCGCCCGAAAATGCCCCGGCGCGGTTATTATTCTGAGAACGTGAAAAGGCGATGCGTTATCAGCCGGTTAAAGCGTTTTCTCGTATAAGCGGTAGCGCTTATAGGGAACCGCGCCGATGCGTTCTAAAATCGTCCGCATGCCGGTATTGGTTTCCAGGATCCACGACATTTCCAGCGCGTCGATATTGCGCTTGGCAAAAGGCTCGCGCAGCGCCTCAATCAGCAGCAACGCAATAATCGGCCCGATGCGGCTGAATTGATATTCCTGGCGCACGCCCATCAACGGCACGCGCGCGGTGCGCACGCCGCTGACTTTCAGCCGCCACAAGAGCTTCGCCCAGCCGAACGGCAATAACCGCCCCTGCAGATCGGCAATCGCTTCGTTGATGTTCGGCAGACCGACGATAAAGGCGCAGGGGGCGCCATCCACCTCGGCGATATGGATCATATCGTCGGGCACCAGGAACTTCAGCTGATCCCCCATGGTGGCGAACTCGTGCTCGGTGAACGGGACAAACCCCCAGTTATGCTGCCATCCGGAGTTGAACACCTCGCGCAGCACCTGCATCTCCTCGCGAAAGCGCTTGCGGTTGAGGCGGCGAACGGTCACCTTTTTGCGCACCTGCTCCATCATCCGGGTTAACGACGGCGAAAAATGCAGGTCGGTTCTTTTCATCCAATAGGCAAGCAAATCAATCCCTTCGCTGTAGCCCTGCTGCGCTATTTGCGCCGCATAGTAGGGCTTCGCGTGCGTCATCAGGGCGGAAGGCGGCGTATCGAACCCTTCGACCAACAGGCCGCTTTCCTGATTGATATTGAGGCTGAACGGCCCGGTGATTTTGCGCGCGCCTTTCGACCTCAGCCACTCCTCCGCCACCGTGAATAAGGTGCTGAAAACGGCGGGATCGTCAACGGCGTCAATCATGCCGAAATGGCCGGTATCCTCGCCATGCAACTCCCGGTGCAGAGCATCGATTTGCGCCGTGATGCGCCCAACGACTTTGCCCTGTTTTTTGGCCACCCATGCCTGCCATTCAATATGGTCGGTGCCGGGATTCTTCTTTGACAGGTGCTCTTCGCGCTCTACATGCAGCGGCTCAATCCAGTTCGGATCATCGCGAAACAGTTGCGAGGGGAAAGCAATAAATTCTTTAAGTTCGCGTTTACTCAGAACTTTCTCAACACGGATCATAAATAGCCTTACGTTTTAATAAAATAATTAAATAAGCGCGCGACAACGCCTTTAGCATTTTTTATGCTGTTCTCATTTATTGGATTGTGTATTGCCTCCGGTTCAATGATAAGAAAAACCGAATATTACCCCCTGTGAAACAGCGCATTATTGCGCCCGACATTCACCCTGTGATGTCCGTAATTGATAAAAAAAGGAAACAGAAAGCGGCGCAGCCAGGCTACGCTAATGGTGCTCTTTTATTATTTTGTGCTGTTACGGCAAAAGAAACTCGCCGCTTTTAGTGTACCGACTTTAATCAGGAGGTGTGCCACCATCTTTACCACTTAATGCTCTTTTTAAGATTAGCCTTAAATGAATCGTTCACTTTTGGATTTCTTGCGGCATACTGTTTAGGAAGTGTTTAAGTTCCAAGATAGCCATGCATGAGGTCATAACCTATGAGCCGACAGTTATTTCCTGCCCGAAAGAGACAGGCTAAAGAACGGCGCAGCCCGGATATTACAATAGTCTCTCGTATATCGCCAGGGTGCCGCTCAAGGCTGATAACACGGGCTACTCACGCTCTGACCGGTTAATAACCGGCGTGCCCTCAAGCACGGCAATATACGCTGTTCGCGGAATGAAGATGGTTGAATAACAAACTTATTCAAAACCTATTCATAGTAAAACATCAATTACCTCGCCAAGAGTGATTTTCTCTTTTGGTGATTTTTAATCTATGGCTAAGTTTGTCTATGTCTGAAACAAGTTCCGTTCATTCTCTTCCCATGCGCTATGCGGACTTCCCCACCTTAGTGGACGCGTTGGATTACGCGGCACTGGGCAATACGGGAATGAATTTTTACGACCGTCGCAATCAACTCGTGACCGTTCTCGAATATCGCACGCTACAGCAAAAAGCGATCTCGGGCGCGCGGCGTTTATTGTCCCTGAAACTCAAGAAAGGCGATCGCGTGGCGCTGATCGCCGAAACCAGCGCGGGATTCGTCGAAGCCTTTTTCGCTTGCCAGTACGCCGGCCTGGTGGCGGTGCCGTTGGCGATCCCGATGGGCGTGGGCCAGCGCGACTCCTACACCGCCAAACTGAAAGGGCTGATCGCCAGCTGCAACCCCGCGGTGATCGTCAGCAGCGAAGAGTGGACGCCGCTGATCGCCTCAGCCACGGAAAACACCTCGGCGCTGCACATCCTCAGCGATGCGGATTTTAACGCCTTGCCGGAGCCGGAAATCGCGTTGCCCGCACCTTCGCCCGACGACATCGCCTATCTCCAATATACCTCGGGCAGCACCCGCTTTCCGCGCGGCGTGATCATTACCCAGCGGGCGGCGATGGCGAACCTGAACGCGATCAGCCGCGACGGGATCAAGCTGCGCGCGGGCGACCGCTGCGTTTCGTGGCTGCCCTTCTATCACGATATGGGCCTGGTCGGTTTCCTGCTAACGCCGGTGGCGACCCAGCTGTCCGTCGATTACCTGCGCACGCAAGATTTCGCCATGCGCCCGATGCAGTGGCTGAAACTGATCGCCAAAAATCGCGGCACGGTGTCCGTCGCCCCGCCGTTCGGCTACGATCTGTGCCTGCGCCGCAGCAACGCCAAAGAGCTGGTCGATCTGGATCTTTCCAGCTGGCGGGTCGCGGGCGTGGGCGCCGAGCCGATCCCGGCCGAGCTGCTCGGCCAGTTCGGCGAACACTTCAGCAGCATCAACTTCGACAGCAAAGCCTTCATGCCGTGCTACGGCCTGGCCGAGAACACCCTGGCGGTGAGTTTTTCCGATCCCTGCTCCGGCCCGCAAACCAACGCGGTCGACCGCGATATTTTGGAGTACGAGGGTAAAGCGGTCGCGCCCGGCAAGAAAACCCGCGCCGTCTCGACCTTCGTCAACTGCGGCCGAGCGCTGCCCGGCCACCGCATCGAGATCCGCAGCGAAACCGGGCAACCGCTGCCGGAACGCCAGGTCGGCCATATCACGATCTCCGGCCCCAGCCTGATGAACGGTTATTTCTCCGACGACGAGTCCCAGCAGCAAATTCAGGTGACCGGCTGGATGGATACCGGCGATCTGGGCTACCTGCTGGACGGCTATCTGTACGTCACCGGCCGCAAGAAGGATTTGATCATCATTCGCGGCCGCAATATCTGGCCGCAGGATATCGAGTACGTCGCGGAATCCGAACCGGAAATCCGTTCCGGCGATGCGATCGCCTTCGTAACCGAAGAGCACGACGAAGCGGCCAGGATCATTTTGCAAATCCAGTGCCGAGTCAGCTCGGAAGAACGCCGGGAACAAATCGTGCGTTCGCTGAGCGCCCGCATTCAAAGCGAGTTCGGCATCGCGGTGGACATCGAGCTGCTGCCGCCGCACAGCATTCCCCGCACGTCGTCGGGCAAACCCGCGCGCGCGGAGGCCAAAAAACGCTGGCTGAGCGCCTCGCTCTACCCGCACATGCCGCAGCTGGCCGGTTTCGCGCAATGAGCGGCACGGTGGCAGTGACGGGCGCGACCGGTTTTATCGGCCGGCACATCGTCCAGGAACTGCTGGCGCAAGGGTTTAACGTGCGCGCCCTGACGCGGCGCGCGGGAAAAGCCGCCGCCGACAACCTGCAGTGGATCCCCGGCGCGCTGGAGGATCGGCCCTCGCTCACCGAGCTGGTGCGCGGCGCGGAGTGCGTCGTGCACTGTGCGGGCCAGGTGCGCGGGCACGCGGAAGCGGTGTTCACCCGCTGCAACGTCACCGGCAGCCTGAACCTGATGCAGGCGGCCAAACAGAACGGCCGCTGCCGTCGCTTCTTGTTCATGTCGTCGCTGGCGGCCCGCCATCCGGCGCTGTCCTGGTACGCCCATTCAAAACAGGCCGCCGAGCAGCAACTCATCGCCGCCAGCGGCGAGATCGCGCTGGGGATTTTCCGCCCGACGGCGGTTTACGGGCCCGGCGATAAAGAGCTGAAACCGCTGTTCAACGGCCTGCTGCGCGGCGTGCTGCCCCGGCTGGGCGCGCCTGACGCCAGGCTCTCTTTTCTGCACGTGAGCGATTTGGCCAAGGCGGTCAGCCAATGGGTGCAGGCTGAACCTGCGCAGCCGAATATTTACGAACTGTGCGACGGCGTGGCCGAAGGCTATAACTGGCTGCGCCTGCGGGACATCGGCGCCGCCGTGCGGCACGGGCCGGTGCGCCTGGTGGGCATTCCGCTGCCGCTGCTGAAAGCCCTGGCGGATATCAGCGTGGTGTGGAACCGCCTGGTCAAACAAGAGCCGATGCTGACGCGCAGCAAAATACGCGAATTAACCCATCACGACTGGTCCGCCAGTAATCACGCGCTGTCGCAACAGATTAATTGGTTTCCACAGGTAAGTTTGGAGCGCGCGCTGCGCGAAGGGCTGTTTTAATTATTCCAAATAGAGGTGTGTCAACGTTCTTATGCTAAATCGCGATGCTGTAATGGATTATATCCTGACGTGTTTGCAAGGTATCGTCGAAGGCGGAGTGGAAATAAAACCTGATAGCGATCTCGTCAATGATCTTGGCCTGGAATCCATCAGAGTCCTGGATCTGCTGATGATGCTGGAAGATGAATTAGATATCTCCATTCCTATCAATATATTGCTTGATGTCAGAACGCCTGAGCAACTGCTTGACGCGCTGCGCCCTTATCTGGAGAAAAACCATGGGACTGTATGATAAGTTTGCGCGCCTCGCCAATGACCGCGAACAATTTCAAACGTCCGGTCTGAATCCGTTCGGCACCTGTATCGACGAAGTCTATTCCGCCACCCAGGGCCGCATCGGCGATCAAAAGATTGTCCTCGCCGGCACCAATAATTACCTTGGCCTGACGTTCGATGCGCAGGCGATCGCCGCCGGTCAGGCGGCCCTGGCCGCGCTCGGCACCGGCACCACCGGCTCGCGCATGGCGAACGGCAGCTACGGATCGCACCTGACGCTGGAACGGGAGCTGGCGGAATTCTTCGATCGCCCCAGCGCCATCGTGTTCTCCACCGGCTACACCGCCAACCTGGGCGTCATCAGCACGCTGGCGGGACCGGGCGCCGTGGTGTTGATCGACGCGGACAGCCACGCGAGCATTTACGACGCCTGCGCCCTCGGCGGCGCGGAGATTATTCGCTTCCGCCACAATGACGCCGCCGATCTGGAGCGCCGCATGCTGCGCCTGGGCGAGCGTGCGCGCGAGGCGATCATTATCGTGGAAGGCATCTACAGCATGCTGGGCGACGTCGCCCCGCTGGTGGAAATCGTCGACATCAAGCGGCGGCTCGGCGGGTATCTGCTGGTCGACGAAGCGCACTCCTTCGGCGTGATGGGCGAGCACGGCCGCGGCCTGGCCGAAGCGCTGGGCGTCGAGCAAGACGTGGATATCGTCCTGGGCACCTTCAGCAAAAGCCTGGCTTCGATCGGCGGTTTCGCCGTCGGCGGCAAGGGGATGGACGTGCTGCGCTACAGCAGCCGGCCGTATATCTTTACCGCGTCGCCGTCGCCGTCGAGCATCGCGTCGGTGCGCACGGCGCTGCAAAAAATCGCGCTCCATCCCGAACTGCGGGAAAAGCTGTGGAGCAACGCGCACCGCCTGTACCACGGCCTCGCCGAGCTGGGGTATACCCTGGGGCCGCGCATCAGCCCGGTGGTGCCGGTGATGATCGGTTCGAAGGAAGAAGGGCTGCGTTTCTGGCGCGAGCTGATCGCCCACGGCGTGTATGTAAACCTGGTGCTGCCACCGGCCGCGCCGGCGGGCGTCACCCTGCTGCGCTGCAGCGTCAATGCCGCGCACAGCGATGAAGAGATCGACACCATCGTGCGCGCCTTTGCGGCGCTGAAAAAATAAAGCCTTCCCTCTCGGCCGCGGCGGCGGTGCCGAAAATGGCATCGCCGCCCTGCCGAACCGATGCGCGCCTCAGTGCGCAGCCGTTGATACTTCATCAGCGGAATAGCGATAACCCTGCGCCGCCATAAATTCCGCGATGGCTTTTTCCGCCGCCGAAAGCACCTCCTCGATCGGCCGATCGGCATCGAGATCCACGATGTCGGCGCCTTCGAACGTCAATAACGGCGTGACGGCGATCTTCTTCTCCAGCGCCGCTTTGCGGTGATCGGGTTTGCGCGCGCAGGCCACCGCCAGACTGACATTCAGCTTGAGCACCAGATCCGGTTTTTGCCCCGCCATCCATTGGAACGCCGCCCGCTCGCGCGCCGCCAGCCAACGGACGAAACGGCTCCCTTCAACGTCGACGGGAAAAACCGTGCCGTCGTAAGCGCCAGGGATTTGCGCCTGCGGAAAACGGTCGGTCAACACGATGAACCCTTGCCGACGATACGCCAGCATGCGGCGAAAACGCAGCAGCCGCCGCCCCACAAAAGCGATGATCACCGCCGACGGCAGCAGGCCAATCCGGGATTTTTTCGTTTTGACTTTTTTGGTATTGCTCTCGATTGCCTTGCCCACCGAGCGCCCGAGCAGCGGCAATTTCGCCGCCGCGCGGCCGACGTTGCCCGCCTGTTTGCCCAGATGCACCTGCACCGCCGGGCCATAATGTTTCATATACGCGATCAGATGTTCACAAACGGTGGACTTACCCGATCCGTCGCTGCCGATAACCGCAATCAGCGGCGGAAATTTTGCACTCATAATAAGACTCTCTTTCAATACACCAGAAACGGCGTGCCATATTTGAAGCGAACTACCGCTTATCATTGCCGTGGCGGCCGCGTGGAAAAAATTTTCCGTAACGCGACGCCAAAAAGCACAAAACATTAAGCGAAAATTGAAAACCTCTGCTCTTTTTTCGCCGTTAGCCCGGCCGGAAATTAACATAAAAAGCGAAACCGGCGCACGCACCAACAATTAGCACAAAATAACAAGAACGAACGCCATAAATATCAATTCAAATAACGAACAGGAATAGCAATCTCATTATTTTATCGCAGCAAAGCACAATAAATATCTTGAACCCAAGGCGTATTGGAATACAATAGTTTTTTTCGCATTGGATCAATTATTGTGAGTCAGCAGATAAGACCTTCATCTGATCGCTCGCCCGTGCGCGTAATAGCGATAACCGGCTGTGACGGCTCGGGAAAATCCACGTTAGCCGCCAGCCTGGTCAACGCCTTATCGCCACAAGAACCTGCCGAACTGCTTTATCTCGGCCAGTCTTCCGGGCGCATCGGCGAATGGATCAGTTCGCTGCCGATTATTGGCGCCCCCTTCGGGCGTTATTTGCTGAAGAAGTCGGAGCGCGTGCATGAGCGCCCTTCCACGCCGCCGGATAATGCCACGGCGCTGGTGATTTTTTTACTCTCCTATTGGCGCGTTTATAAATTCCGTCGCATGCTGAAGAAAAGCCGCAGCGGCGCATTGCTGATCACCGATCGTTATCCGCAGGCCGAAGTGGCGGGGTTTCGTTTCGATGGCCCGCAGCTGGCGAAAACCGCCGGCGGCAATCGCTGGATCCGCTGGCTGAGAAAGCGCGAACAAAACCTCTACCAATGGATGGCGTCTTATCAGCCCTTATTATTAATTCGGCTGGATATTGACGAACAAACGGCCTATTCACGCAAACCCGATCACTCGCTGGCGGCATTGCGTGAAAAAATCGCCGTCATCCCGCACCTGACGTTTAACGGCGCTAACATATTGGATTTAGACGGCCGCGAGCCGGCCAACCGTATTTTCGACGAGTCTCTGCGCGCCGTTAAAATATCGCTGAGGGCCGCCAATGCCTAACCGCCAAATAACCTTTTCGTACCGAAACAGATGAAAAAAAATAAACTCACCGCCGAACAGAATACCTCTTCCTCCTGCATCACCGGGCTGATTGCCGTGGTGGGCAGCGACGGCACCGGCAAGTCCACGCTGACCGCCGATCTGGTCAAGAACCTGCAGCAACATCGCCCCACGGAGCGGCGCTATTTGGGGCTGATCTCCGGCGAAGACGGCGACAAAATCAAGAAATTGCCGTTCATCGGCGTGTGGCTGGAACGGCGCCTGGCGGCCAAATCCGATAAAACCCAGCGCATGAGCAACAGGCCGCCGGCGCTGTGGGCGGCGCTGATCATGTACGGCTTTTCGCTGTGGCGCGCCTCCAACCTGCGCAAGGTGCGGCGGCTGGCGCAGAGCGGCGTGCTGGTGATCAGCGATCGCTACCCGCAGGCGGAAATTTCAGGTTTTTACTACGACGGGCCCGGCATCGGCGTGGAACGCGCAAAAGGCTGGCTATTGAGCCACCTGGCGGCGCGCGAACGCCGTTTATATCAACGCATGGCCGTCTATCGGCCGGAGCTGATCATTCGCCTCGATATCGACGTCGATACGGCGTTTTCCCGCAAGCCCGATCACAGCTATGAAGAGCTGAAAGACAAGATTTCCGCCATGGTACGCCTGCAGTACAACGGCGCGCGCATCATCGAGCTGGACGCCAGAGCGCCTTACGACGAGGTGCTGAGCAACGCGCTCAACGCCATTTCCGCCGTGGTGAACCCCGCGAAGCGCCCACAGAGCGACATCGGGCAACCCGGCGAAAACGCCGGCGAAGAAACTCAGGTTTATTAAACGCATACAGGGCAAGCGCATGACAGCGGAACACAAGATGCAGCAAAACAACGATAACGGCTGGTTTGGGTTATGAAACGGTGGTTTTCCGATGGCGCATTTCGCTCCATTTTACGTAATGCCGCCTACTTAGGCTCCGGCAGCGTGGCCAGCGCGCTGCTCGGCCTGCTGGCGCTCTCCTGCGCCGGTAAAGGCATGTCGCCTGAAATGTTCGGCGTGCTGGTGGTGATCCAGGCCTATACCAAAGCGGTCAGCGATTTCATCAAATTCCAGACCTGGCAGTTTGTGGTGCAATTCGGCACCCCGGCGCTGGAGCATCAAAACACCGGGCGCTTCCGCGACGTCGTCGCCTTCTCCTTCGGGCTGGATATCGCCAGCGGCGTCATCGCCGTGCTGGGCGGCATGATCATGCTGCCGTTCTTGTCTCACGCCCTGGGGCTGGACAGCGAAAGCTTCTGGCTCGCCATGCTGTACTGCACCCTGATCCCGTCGATGACCTCGTCCACGCCGACCGGCGTGCTGCGCGCCTTCAACCGCTTCGATCTCATCGCCATTCAGCAGGCGATCAAGCCGTTCCTGCAGGCGGTGGGCAGCGTCATCTCCTATTATTTCGATCTGGGATTCCCCGGCTTTATCGTCACCTGGTACGCCTCTAACCTGATCGGCGGCACGCTGTTCTGGTGGTTCACCGCACGCGAGCTGCGCCGCCGCGATATCCACGGCGCGCTGAGGCCGCGCCTGTTCAACGTCGCGCGCCGCATCGAGGGCGCCTGGAACTTCGTCTGGACCACCAACATCGCCCACACCATCTGGGCCGCACGCAACTCCTGCACCACCGTGCTGGTGGGCGTGGTGCTCGGGCCGGCCGCCGCCGGGCTGTTCAAGATCGCCATGACCTTCTTCGATGCGACGGGCACCCCGGCCAAGCTGCTGGAGAAAAGCTTCTATCCGGAGATCATGCGCCTGGATCCGCGCACCAAGACCCCGTGGCTGCTGGGCCTGCGCTCCTCGCTGCTGGCCGGCGGCATCGGCCTGGCCGTCGCGGTGTTGATGCTGCTGGTGGGTAAACCGCTCATTTCCGCGGTGTTCGGGCAGCAATACCTGGAAGCCTATGACCTGATTCAAATCATGCTGGGCGCGATCATCGTCTCCATGATGGGCTTCCCGCAGGAATCCTTACTGTTTATGGCAGGCAAGCAGCGCGCTTTCCTGATCGCGCAGGCGACGGCCTCGGCGGCCTACATTGCGCTGCTGGTGTCGATGGCGTATGCCTTCGGCGTGCAGGGCGCCGCCTTCGCTTATTTACTGGGGCAATGTTTAGACGTTCTGTTATCCCTGATACCGACGATCGGCGCCTACCGCAATCGCTTTATGTTGGGGCTGAATGTGCCCAAAGAGAGTAATCAATGACCGCTACCGATAATTGGAAGAAGTTCTCCGCCGAAACCACCCAGGCGCTGTTTGTCGCGGTGGAAGAAGACGACCTGGTTGAGGCGAATATCAGCCTGCCACAGCAGATTGATTTGCAGTGTTCCCCCGAGAGCATCCGGGACAACTACGCGCTGTGCCTGCAGTTTTGGGAAGACGGCTTTTCCCGCCGCGAGCTGCTGCAACTGGTGAACGGTTTCCTGCAAGACCCGCAGTTGGCGGCGCCCACCCGCATGCGCTACAAATATATCCGCGCCCGCTATAAGCACCTGCGCTTCGCCCAGCAGCTGTACGGCGCGCCCCACCGCGCCAACCGCCTGTTCCACACCACCACCGTGGTGCTCGGTCATTTTCAGGATGCGTTTCGCAACGGCAACCAGAAGAACCTGACGCTGTACGGCAACCTGCTGCGGCTGCTGCTCAGCAAGCCGGTGTGGTCATACGTGCGCTATGCGCTGCGCCACACCCGGCTGGAAAGCGCACAGGGCTTTATCACCTACCGCCAGGAGCAAATGCGCCAGCTGCAGACGCTGATCGCCAGCCCGGCGCTGACCGGGCACCAGTTCCACAACGTGCGCAAAATCGTCAGCCGCCAGGTGTCGTTTTACGACACGCTGAGATCGATCGATCCCGACAACCGCGAGGCCCGGCAGATCTCGCGCTTCCTGGCGGCGATTAACGGCCTGATGGGCGACCGGCACGACGTGATGGTGGCGGACAAACTGGCCGGCGGCGATATCTACGATCGGCCGGCGATCCTGGATATCGATATTCGCCAGCGCCTGGAGCTGCTGCTGGCGCGCTTTCCGCTGTCGTTTTCCCCGCCGGCCGTCGCGGCGGGCAGATAAGCGCGTTGCAAGGAGCCATGATGACGTTGCGTCGCTTGCTGATCTTCACGCTGCTGCTGTCGCCGCTGGCGGCATCCGCGCATAACTTCGTGCAGGGCCGGCCGGTGGCGCCGATCGCCATCGCCGATCGCGGCGAACTGCTGCTGCGCAACGGCGATTTCAGCTACCGGCCATGGAACAGCGCAAAACTGGTGGGCAAGGTGCGGGTGATCCAATACATCGCCGGGCGCACCTCCGCCAAGAAGAAGAACTCGCTGCTGATCAACGCCGTCAAGGACGCGAACCTGCCGGGCGATCGCTTCCAGCCCACCACCATCGTCAACACCGACGACGCGATACCGGGCTCCGGCTTTTTCGTGCGCGGCAAGATCGAGAAAAACAAGCGGAATTACCCCTGGGCGCAGTTCATCGTCGACAGCGACGGGCTGGGGCGCATGGCCTGGCGGCTGCCGGAGGAGAGCTCCACCATCGTGGTGCTGGACCAGGCCGGGCGCGTGCAGTGGGCAAAGGACGGCGCACTCACCCCGCAGGAAGTTGACCAGGTGATCGCCCTGCTGCGCGCGCTGATCGCGCAGGAGACGCCATGAAGCGCACGCCGCCGGGAGCCGATGACGCATGTCTTTGATCGAACGCTACATCACGGTTGAGATCCGCCGCCTGGTGATGATGATCGCCGGGTTTCTGATCTTCATGTTCGCCAGCTACTCCGCCCAGCGCTACCTGACCGACGCCGCCAACGGCACGCTGGCGCTGCGGGTGGTGGCCGACGTGGTGTTCTATAAATCGCTGATCGCGCTGGAGATGATATTGCCCGTCGCACTGTATGTCTCGGTGGCGGTGGCGCTGAGCCAGCTGTACAGCGATGCGGAGATCACCGCCATGCTGGCCGCCGGCGCCAGCCCGCTGCGGCTGTACAAGGCGGTGCTGATACTGGCAGTGCCGCTGGCGATAGCGGTCACGCTGCTGTCGCTGTATGGCAGGCCCTGGGCGTACGCCAATATTTATCAGCTGCAGCAAGAGTCGCAGTCGGTGCTGGACGTGAGCCACCTGCAGGCCGACAAATTCAACGTTAGCGGCAACGGCCGCATGATCCTCGCCAACCACGTCGACAAAACGGCCAACCACCTAACGGATGCCCTGATTTATGTGCGCGGCGGCCATCATACCAACCTGTACCGCGCGCAGTCGGTGGAGGTGCTCGACGCCTCCCCCGCCAGCCCCGCCGTGCGGCTGAAAACCGGCACCGCCTATGTGCTGGATCGCCAGGGCACCGACGACAACGGGCAGAATTACGACAACTTCGACATCGCGCTCAAGCCGTTCGTGCCCAGCGCCGAGAGCCGACACAAATCGGCCTCGCCGGCGGAGCTGGCGCGCTCCGCCGATCCGGGCGACGCCGCCGAACTGCAATGGCGCGAAAGCCGCGGGCTGACCACCGTGCTGATGGTGCTGTTGGCGATCCCCTTTAGCCGCATCAAGCCGCGGCAGGGGCGCTACGCCGCGCTGCTGCCCCTGACGGTGCTGTTTACCGCGATTTTCTATGGCGGCAACATTTGCCGCACGCTGGTGGCCAACGGCTCTCTGCCGACGATCCCCGGCGTTTGGCTGGTGCCGCTGGCGATGGCTGCCGGCATCGCCCTGCTGCTGGCGCGCGACTTATCCCTGCTGCGGAAACCCTCCCGATGACTATTTTTAGCCGTTACCTGATCCGCAACGTGTTCATCGGCTTCGCCGCCGCGGCCGGGCTGCTCATTCCGCTGTTCACCACCTTTACGCTGATCAACGAGCTGGAGGACGTGACCCCGGGCGGCTACCGCTGGCAGCAGGCGCTGCTGGTGACCGTGCTGACCCTGCCGCGCAGCCTGGTCGATCTGGGGCCGTTTATCGCGCTGCTCGGCGGCATCGTCGGGCTGGGGCAGCTATCTAAAACCCTGGAGCTGACCGCGATCCGCGCCGCCGGGATGTCGATATTCCGCATCGCGCTGGTGATGCTCGCCGCCGGGCTGCTGATGAACCTGTCGCTCGGCGCCCTCGATGAATGGGCGGCCTCGCCGTTGCAGCAACGCGCGCTGCAGATGAAGAACAACGCCCTGGCGCAGTCGAACGCTAACGACGTCACCGTGAACCCGCTGTGGGCGCGGCGCGGCAATGAGTTTGTGACGGTCAAAACCGTCGATGAGAACGACCAGCCCCACGGCATTGAGATCTTCCGTTATCAGGCCAACCGCGCGCTGGAATCTTACATTTACGCCGACAGCGCCAGCACCGCCGCCGACGGCAGCTGGCTGCTGCACAACGTGATGCTGAAAAGCTGGCAAGGCAGAAAAGAGACGATTGCGCGGCAAGATAGCCTGCTCTGGCGCTCGCTGTTCGCCGTGCCGAGCCTGAAAGAGCTGACCCTGCCGGCGGGCAGCTTCTCGCTCCAACAGTTGGAGCGCTATATCGATTACCTGCAGGGCTCGGGGCAGCCCAGCACCGAATACCGCCTGGCGCTGTGGAAAAAACTCGGCCAGCCCCTGCTGGTGCTGGCGATGATTTTGCTGGCCATCCCGTTTACCTTCACCGCTCCACGCGCCCCCGGCATGGGCAGCCGGTTAGCGCTTGGCGTGATCGTCGGGCTGCTGACCTACATCGCTTACCAGATCGTCCTCAACCTGGGGTTGCTGTTCGCCCTCAACGCGCCCTTCACCGCCCTCGCCCCGCCGCTTTTGATCCTGGCGCTGGCGTTAGTGCTGGTTTATCGGTTTGATCGGCGGGGTTAGGGGTGAGAACAGTGGGATGATGGGAAGGGTTGCAGGTGATTTACTCGTCCGCAAGCGGCGTTAACTCAGCGCCTGAGTTCACACGCTAGATTTTGGTGGGTATTGGCAAATATGGGCGAAAATGGAAGCGAGCAGTCTCCAATCGGCCACATTGTGAGATTAATGGGAAATGTAGCTCGAGATCACCTTTCATAATTAGCATCCAAATATTTTTCGTGCTGAACATTAGAATTAACGGCTATAACAGTACTATCCGCAAGTTAACTTTGAGCATCATCACCATAATTTATATGGATATCTATCTCATGGGGTGCGAAAATCACTTACGATGAAATCAGCTCAATGCTGTATTTTTTGAAGCGATAATCAATTCCTATAAGTTAGTATTGGAATGGGCTAATGGTTAGGCTTCTGTATCGATTTAATGTTCATACGAAGAAAATTTCAGACTTTAGTGCGTATTATTACTATACAGGGATTACCTTATGTCTCTTCGTTTCAGACAAACCTTTACTCTTTTCCCCGGCGTTCGCCTCAATATTGGTAAGCGTGGAATCAGCGCGAGCATCGGTGTACCGGGCGCGACAGTCAATGTTGGGCAAAAAGGGATTAGAGCAACCGTAGGACTACCGGGTTCTGGTTTATCGTATACAACACCTACTTTTTCCTACGGCACTAAGCACTCAGTTACCCATCCACTGAATCCGTCTGCTACAGAAACTCATCTTGAAATGCCGGAGACAACGCCAGGTAACGTTCCATCAAATGCCAAAATTTATATGCCTCATGCTGGCATGAATGAAATTTCCAGCGCTTCTGTTGAAGTTCTGACAAGCGCATCTCTTTTACCTTTGCGAGACCTGCTCGCCAAAGCACGTGAGCAAAGAGCTGAGGTAAAAGCTGATTTACAAGAGGCCATTGCTGAAGAGTCAAAACAAAAAAGCGAATTGGCTCGACGTAAATCAAGCCTATTCCGCTTGTTCTACAAGCGTCGTATAGCAGAACTTGAGATCAAACTTCCCCAAACCCAAGCAGAAATATCTCGCCTCGTATCTTGGGAAGACAGTACAAAAATCGCTATCACTTTCGAAAGCAGCGATGCCTCACAGAGAACTTATGACGCAATGGTTCGTGCATTCGACGTGTTAAAATCGAGCGTCAAAAAATGGGATATTACTGCTGATAAAGCTGTAGACCAGTTTGCCGAAAGGACGTTAGCCACACGCTCTGTTAATCGTCATCCGGTTACCTTCGATTTTAGTTCAACCGATCTCATTCAGTTTACAGGACGAGCGATGCGGTTTGAAAATGCCAATGGTGACGATATTTTGCTTTATCCCGGTGTTGCAGTCATACCGCGAGCTGATGGGGCATTTGCTCTAATTGACTTACGAGAATTACAAATTAGTGCAGAACCTCGCGGATTCCATGAAGAGGATGGCGTTCCAAATGATGCCAGTATAGCTGGGCATACATGGGCTAAAACGAACAAGAATGGCTCACCAGACCGCAGATTCAAAGACAACTATCAAATCCCTATTTGTATTTATGGGAATATTACTTTCCACTCTCAAACGGGTGTAACTGAAGAATATATGGTCTCGAATGCCGATGCCGCCCAAGCCTTTGCAGAGGCAGTGAAACGCTATCAGCTCTCGCTCACTGAAACTGAGTCGCTAGTTAGAGTGTAACGCTATATTTTTTATGCTGATACGAGGGTGCTCCCCCCAAAGAACCTCAACCACCCTCCTCGCCCAGCAGTTGCTGATCCCGGCGCTGGTATCGGTTTGATCGGCAGGGTTAGGGATAGCGCTGGTGTAAAGGCGGTCTTGGCAAGGTTTGCGAGCAACGGAGATAATACGAAGCGGAGCAATGCCATCGCATATAGTGGCAAGGTTCCGCTTTCACAACTGAGACCGTCTGCTTGGCCGCCTGGTATCACTCTTGCTGGTGCATCTCAATGTTATAGCCAAGACTGGCAAACTTATTTATCAGCTTTTGAATAGAGCCAATACTCCATTGATTGGTAATTAGTACTATCTCACCGGAGGCAAGCTCAACGGTTTCATCATGGAAGCGCTTACGCCGTGACGCAATCACATCCTGTTCAACCTTAATCAGACTGCGATGGATATCATCACCAAAAACAGAGGCTATCGCTTGCATATCATCCGGGTTAGCATCTATGATCCAGTCGTTCATCAGTTCATATGCCAAATTTCTTTTATTATAAACCCCTCCCTTATAGATAAATTTCGAATAATCCTTCTCTCCTTTTTCTATGGCATCCCTGGCCTCCGTTTCTTTACGCTTCTGTCTAACCAAGAAATCTTTTGCTTCGGGCAGCGGTATTATCTGTTCAAAATTTACCAGTACCTTACCAAGATGCATATAAGGGCTTAACTTGAAACAGCTGACATTTAGCCCACTATTGTTCAACCACAGTACCGTATTAGTCACTTCCGTAGAGAAATCTGCCGAGATTAGTACAATCCTTACCTGAGTATTGAAGTCAGCAATCTCGCTTTCCTCTCGCTCACAAAACTTGAGTATCTCCTGCTCCGCATTCTTAGCAAGACCTGCTGCGCTATCAAGACGTTTTTGGTAGCATTCTGCAGCATCATTAAACGTCATTTGCGAAATCATAGCGGCATATCTTACCGCCTGAAGTTCCATATGCGCACCTTGCTCATCCCGCTTCAGCTCAACGACAACCAGATTAAACGCCTTGTCGATGCAGAGTAAATCAATTCTACGTTGACTATTTTCCCAATTGTTAAACTCTTCCTGGATTACCAGGCAATCAGGCAAAAAATCGCTCATATTCTTGGCTATCGCTGACTGGATATCCCTGCGTTCAAGGATCGACTCTCGCATAAATGTAGTTTTAGCAACCTTTTTGAATTCCTTTTCTTCCAAAGTGAACAACCCCATGACACCCTCTTAATTAGCTATGTAATAGTTGAAAGTTAAAATCAATATCTCATGAGTTTAATCTATCACGACGGAGGAAATTTTTCTCGTGCAAAACCAACCGGTAAGCCCTCTGATATTGATGCGAGATAAAGAAAGTTTATTATTATTGAAATCATCAACATCATTTAATGCGGACGCATCTAGCCAATATCCTGCTCCGCATTAATAACCGCTCCCTTACTTATTCTGCTCTCGGTGGATTTTATCTTTATGTTTCATCCCTAATACGGATGCCCCTAAATCCCGCGCTTTGATGGTCTTTATGATAAAGAAACACTTGAAAGCCTGAGGAGCATGGCCGCACATTATTATTGAATGTTGGCAGTCCCCATATCAACCAGTCCATAACTAAGTCATGCCGGCTACGAGCGAGGTCGCTAGTGTCCGAAGCGAGAAACCGCCTGCGCATTCTCACTATCACCAGCAGTCACTCAGCTCATACTATTCAGTCGAAAAGATGGCGGTCTTACCAGCTTTGACGCAGTCCCTTCGCTATCGCGCTAAACATCAGCGATGCCTCCAGCGGTTGCGCGCTGAAGGACGGCTCCGCCTGCGGCCAGGTAGACCACTGGACGATCACCAGATTCTCAGCCTGATTCACCATAATCATCTGGCCGAAGATCCCCAGCGCCCACAGGGAATGTTTCAGGGAGGCCTGCGGAGCGGGTTCTACATTAGTCGCATTCACCGGCACTTCGTTGTTCCACCACTGGTAGCCGTAGATGCCGTTAGGATGCGCTGCTGATACCGAACCCGCCGCCCGAGTCCAGTTGGACGACTGGGCTACCCAATCAGCCGGCAAGATCTGTTTGCCGTTCGGCAACGTCCCGTTATGCAGAATAAATTCGCCGAAGCGCCCCCAGTCTTCCAGCGTGGCGTTAAAGCCGTGCGCGCCCACGTCGTGCTGGCCTTTGGCGTAAGCATGCCACACGCCGTCGCTCGCCATGCCGTACGGCTGCCAGATGCTTTGCTGCAGATAGGCCGCCAGCGGCATGCCGGTGGCGCGTTCCAATACGTCGCCCAGCAGCCACGCGCCGCCGGAGGAGTAAGACCAGTTCTGCCCGGCCGGATGCGCGCGGTGCAAACCGGCCACCAGCTTGCGCACGCAGGCGTAGGTGCCGGGCCTGGCTTCACACTCGGTCAGCTGCGCGAAGTCCGATTTCGGGTTGGTGTAATCCTCATTCCACGCCACGCCGGAGGTGTGGGTGATCAGCTGCCTGAGGGTCACGCCGTCCCACGCGGTGCCTTTCAGATCGGGTTCGTATTGCGTGATGAGATCGTCGAGCGAGCGGATCTTGCCCTGTTTAATCGCCACGCCCACCAGCGTGGCGACCACGGATTTGCCCACCGAGCGCGACGTCCACAGGGTAGAGTCGGTATTACCCTGCCCCAGATATTTCCAGGCGATTTTGCCGTCTTTCAATACCAGCATACCGCTGACGTTCTGGCGCTGCAGGTAATCCTGCAGGCTGTAGATTTTGCCATTCACCCGATAGCTGGCGTCGGTTAACGGTTTAGCGGCGGCCAGCAGCGGCACGGCGTTGCCGTGGTGAAACACATCCCCCGCATAGTTGCGGTAGTCGTTACGAAAACCGATCACCCGGTCGCTCTGGCTCCAGGTGAGCATCTTGTGCGTGTCAGGCAATTGCGCATCGAAAGGCGCGGGACAGACGCTGAGTTCGGTACCCGCACAGGCGGCCAGCGCGGCGGGTGCCAACAGACTGCTGCAGAGACTGATGACCATGCCCGCCAGCAGGCTGCGGTTAAACACTTTGCTTTTCATATTTTTCTCGCTTAGCTCAGGAAGGCGTTCAGCTTAAAAAAACGCGGCCTATAATAAAAAACGCATGATGGGGGAAAATCCCCCGTAAAATCGACGGGAGAACCGCGTGCCGAGCCTGATTTATTCCTTTGCCCAACTGGAAGCCTTCACCGCCGTGGCCGAGCACGGCAGCCTGGCGAAAGCCGCGCTCAAACTGGGCAAAGACCGCACGACGCTGCGCGATTTGATTGATTTTCTCGAGGATGGCTTGGGCTATGCGCTGTTCCTGCGCGAGGGGCGCAGCCTGCACCTGACGCCAGAGGGCGAACAGCTGCAGCGCCAGGCGCACCTGCTGATGCGGCAGGTGAAAGCGTTTGAGGCATTTGCCAAAGACGTGCCGAAGAGCGCGGCGCAGGAAATCTCGCTGGTCTACGATCCCTTTACCCCCCGCGCGCTGCTGCAGGCGCTGATTGCTACCATGGCCCAACGCGACACGCGCCTGAGCCTGATTAACGCCTCGCGCGAAGAAGCGGAAAGGCTGCTGGCAAACGACCAGGCCGATCTGGGCATCTGCCAGGCGCGCCACCGCAGCGTGGGCGACACCATGGAGTGGCGCGCCTTAGGGGCGATAGAGATGGATTTTTACGCCGCCAAAACGCTTTTCCCTGGCGCGGAACAGCCGCTTTCGCTACTGGATCTCTCGCTCACGCCGCAGGTGATCATGCACCCGGATTCTGACGAACCGGTGGCGCGGCGCCTGCAAATTTCAGGGCACACTATCTTCACCAACGAACTGGAGATGCTGCGCGCCCTGCTTGAACAGGGCTGCGGCTGGGGATTCCTGCCGACGCACATGTATGCCGAACGGTGGAAAAACGTCAACACGCTGCGCACCGAAGTGGGCAGCCAGGGGATCAGCCAAACCATGGTGACCATCTGGAAACCGGGCAATGACCGGCGGGTGCTGATTGATGAGACGTTGGCGCTGTTGCCGGGGTTGTGGCGGGAGATTGGGGAAATGAAAAGTCGCTGTTAGATTAGCGGTGTTGTTACCGGTAGTCGATCTCAAAATTCATCGTCCGCGTTGCTTTTTCGATCGTTCTTAAAAGCGGGAATTGCGGTTTACCCCCAGTGAGCTCTTCACCGCCCCCTCCCAGCCGCTTTTGATCTTGGCGCTGGTTTATTGGTTTGATCGGCGTGGTTAAAACATGTGTTTATCGGTGGATTGGTCTTAGTTTAAAGAGTCCAATCGAAGAGCTGTGCGGAGAGATAGGTAGGACGGCTTAGGGTAAAGGGTAGACATTCATAATACCTGCTCGTGTTTGTGTTCAAATACATAAATTATCTTATAAATAATTCAAAAACATCAATCAAACCGATGGTACTCCAGTTGTTTTAACTGGAGCCCTGGCCGTTAACCCTCTTAACTATTTGTATATAAACATTTATAACATGATAACCTTTAGTCCCTTTATTGTGATTTATCTGGGAAGTGTCAGCAAAAAGTTATCCGCAATTTCAAATAAACAATCGGTTGGATCGTCACCACGCTCCTTCATTTTAAGCATCTCACATACTTTTTCATCGTTGAGGATGAGCATTAGTTTTCCGTGTTCTCGCATGGCTCCTTGAGTCATTACCACTGCATTTTCCTCAGCGCCACTCCTTGTCATAATAATTGCCATACGTCTGAGGCCTTTTTCCAAAAGATATTTCTCAGTAGTGAGTATCTGACCTTGCTTTATTTTACCTGAATAATTTTTGAACTCGAAAAGCACATAACGGCTATCAAGATGCTCAATAACAAACTTCCAAAATTCAGTAATTGGCCTCACTCGACAAATATAGTCATAACGGTTTAAACCATCGTCAGTTCTTTTTTGTGAGTGCCAACCTTGAAGATCGTTATGGAATAAATACTTGAGAATCTCCTCACATTTTCGTTCATACTGACTCCAAGATGCTTTTCCTTTTTTTATACTCTGTAGCTCATTGCAAAGTTTCGTCCCTTTACTATCTCGCTGCTCAAATCGCCCACTTTCTAGAAGCCCAATGTCTCTAATTATTAACCTATTATCTTTACGGTAAAGGGAAGGTGTCAGAGTCTCATTTAGATTGACTTCCAACAATGCATCCAATTCCTCCGCGAGTTCAGGATGTGGACCACACAGTGCCCTTAAGTCCGCTTGATCCAAAAAAGTAATACTAAATCTATTTTCAAGGGCCTCTCGTAATTCAGGAGAGAGAACACAAGAGACAACCAACATTCCCTTTTCAACCCCTGCGGCCACACCATTATTCGCTATACGATTCGCAGCCACATCAATAAGTGATGGTTGAGCACGTGCTGTACGATAGTATTTAACTTCAATAGCCCAGCTTTGATTTTCAAAATCTGCAAGCAAGTCAAATCCTTCGCTTCCTCTGAGGTTATTCTTATTTACCCTAAAAAAGTTGACCTCCAGGATACGACATACAAGATTTTCGAATAGCTGCCAAGTTGGTTTAATTTTATTCATGTCGTTACATCCTTTTTTAATATTAGAAACTACAACAAGACAGAGACATCTCGAGCATCCTATCTGAGTTGATGCTATATAATGGTTAAAAAATAAAATAAACAGTGCATTATATCATCATTTAAAACACAACATCATATAGCAGAACCAATTAATAAATTTGACAAAATAAACGATGATTTAGCCAAGTTATATAATCCTGCTAAAGATGTAAAAATAACTATAGATTCATTGAATGCTTTGCTTACGCCAATTTTCAAGGGCAACTGATAAACGGTGCTCCTTGACTGGCTTTTGCCATTCATCCCAAAAATTAACCGTACCGCTATTTGGCTTGTTTTTCGGTTCATCAATCCTAATCCTACTAGGAAGCAAGCTAGCATCGCCAACAACCAAAGCCTCACCGGTATCTAAAGTAGGAAGTATATCGCTAAATCCCCCAAGACTATCTGGTAGTAATCTCTTAATAACCCCTTGATCTTCAGAGTTGGTCAACCTCATGGATACGAAATTGCTACATTGGCTAAGCATTGTCTTATTCACTTCTGAAGGTCTCTGGCTTATTACCACAAGGCTAACCCCATATTTACGCCCTTCTTTTGCAATTCGCTCAAAAATATCTAGGGAAATGTCATCCGCTGAATCTGCCATATTGCGCTGGGGCATGTATAGATGGGCTTCATCGCATAGGAGAGCAATTGGATGACGCAACGTTGATGGAGTCCATTGCTGAATTGAAAAGGTGACACGAGCGACCAGAGAAACAATCAATGGCAAAACATCCGATGGAACTTCTGAAAAATCTATAATTTTTATTCCAGCCTTGCCATTCTCCTCAGCACTACCGAGTACGGCATTAGCAAAACTGTCAAGCCAGCAGAAATCCAGAATATCATTACCACCATTAAACATGAAACCTAAACGCCTATCGTAGATTTTATTTTCTAGGCGGGAAATCATGCGAGCAAGTTTACCGAAGAAATCACCTTGTTTTTCCGTACCAGGCTTAGCACCAGGAACCATTTCAACATTAATTTCATTCAAACGTTTCATGAGACTACTAAGCTCGAACGGAACTGGGCTGTCTATGGTGAAATGTTTCAAAATGTCTTGCTGTCCAATATCTTCTAAATATTTTTGCTTCGCTAGGTTGATTTCTCTAGCCATAATCATGGCTTGGTTAGGTGCATTCTGGTCACTGCGGTCAACAAACATTGATACAAGCGCTTCATACGAAAGCAACCAATATGGCAAGTAAAGGATTCCATCACTAATAGTTCTTTTTACCTCAACATCAGCCGGACCAGCAACCTTAAAATGCTGAATTCCCTTGCCAACTAAAGGAGCATACTCACCATGAAGATCAAATACAATTGCATTTGCCGTCGTAAGACCAGACATCTGTTCAATAATTTTAGCTGTCGTCCAAGACTTGCCGGAACCTGTACTGCCTCCGATGAATGCATGCCGTTGGAAAAATTTATTTCCATTGAGATAAGCAACAGCCTGTTCGTCAAGCGTATATTTACCAAGTGTTAGGGCATTTCCGTCTGCAGATACGTTAGACAGAATACGCATGAAACTCGTTAGATTTTCTCCCTCCAGTGAGAAACAATTAGCATCTATTTCTGGAACACTTTCAAGAGTACGACGGAATACGTTTTCCTTCGTACCATCACGATCCAACATCGTACCAATCAAAGCGATACGACATAAATTTAGTTCGGAATTTTTATCATTGACACCATTATTAATAATATCTTCGATACCTCGCTTACGCGTCACCTGTGTTATAAGGCCGATGAGGTGTTGCCCTGGCCGACTACTTTGGAGAACTGCGAGATGGTTAACTTGCAATCTTTTCAGCTGATCAATATTTTCCACATCTACGATAACATTTGTCGTATCAACGGAAGTAACACTTCCAAGTGCGTCTTCATCTTTAAAATTGAAAATAGACATACCTTCTTCCTACATGATTAGTGACAGATAACCTTCAAGGCTCCAGAGGTTCTTTTCAACAGTCACAGGTGCCTTAGCCAAAGAAGAGTAGATTATAGATTGATCATCGGTATCTCCTCGCTCTATTGCAAGGTAATTTTGCGCATTACTTTCGATAATTAGTTTTTTTGCAGCATCAGAAAGGGTATAGGTAATAATAGTTATGGGAACTTTATTTCTAAGGCATTTCGCTATTAGTTTTGGTTGAATATGCTCGTCATTAAATCCGTAACCGACACACAAATACGAACAGGCAGAATTTATGGCTTCATCCGCATTTTTGATGATGGAACGAAATGGCTCTAAGTGAGTTTTTTGATATTTTTGCGTACCGGGTGTAACTATTTGCGGCTCGTGACTCTCTGGAACATCATGAATATTTGACAAAGCAATAGTATCTTTTACTGGTGACTGAAACCAGTCGACAGAACCATGTACTTTCCAAATATTAACTCGACGACTAACACTTATTTCACTTGGTGTAGCCAACTGACGAAAAAAACCATATGTAAACCCAGTAAAATGATGAATTCGCCCTTGCTCACAGGCATATTCAGCCAAACGATCATAATTTGTTGTTACTATATTTATTACTCTAAGACTACTTTTGAACATATGTTCAAGTAAGCGACTCAGTGGAAACATTGCATTATTCTGTAGACTTAAATTGAAAATATTAATATCTTCAAAATTAATGAGCCCCCATGTCGATTTAATAATTCTAGCGGTGAGAATTTCAGAAACAACAACTTTATGCAATGCAGATTCTAGGTCTACTCCATCCTGTAATACTTGACAAAAGTGTTCCCAAGCAATAATTTCGTCCTTAGACAAACCAGTAAGATCAGTTTCAGCAACCAAATGCTTTGCAAGCCCTGACATTCCAGACATTCCGTATGCAGCTGAAGCACCACTGCCTAATATAATAACGGGAGCTTTGCCGTAAAAATCTTGTGCTTGTTTCTGATAGTTGAATTCGGTCATTTTAATTTCTTAGAGGTTATGATGAAACCAAGTTAGCGCTGACGCACCTATTTTTCAATAGATTTCTACCTCCCTCCGCCTTAGCACAGCTTATAAAAACACATCTGATCAATTAATTCATAACTAATAATTAAATTATTAGTTATTAGCAAATTTATTCCCTCCTCCTTATCCAGTGAAACTAAGCTTTCCCCCCTAGCACCGCCCCCGCCCTTTCCCTACAATAAGGGATCTGTTGAGGCATAACGCAAGGAAAGACGGTGTCGAAAGCCAATCCCAATGCCACTATCGTGGATATCGCCCGCCGCGCCAGGGTGACCAATATCACCGTTTCCCGCGCCTTCAATAAGCCCGAGCTGGTCAAGCCGGAAACCCGCGAGCGCATTCACGCCATCGCCAAAGAGCTGAACTATGTGCCCAATGCCTTCGCGCAGGGGCTGAAAAGCAGCAGCAGCCAGATTATCGGCATCGTCACCAGCAGCATGTACAACCCGTTCTATTCCGGCCTGATCAAGACCGTGTCGCGCATTGCGCGTCAGCAGGGCTACCAGATCATGCTGTTCGACACCGACGGCAGCGAAGAGGCGGAAATGCGCGCCATTCAGGCGCTGTTCGGCTACAAGGCGCGCGGCATCCTGCTGTCGGCGGTGCGCGACGACAAGCGCTACCGCCCCGCCTATCTCGAGCTGGCCGAGGTGTACGGCGTGCCGCTGATCCTGATCGACCGCGATCTTTACGATCAGCAGCTGAGCGGCGTGTTCCTCGATAACCGCGAGATCGGCGTGCTGGCCGGGCGCTATCTGGCGGAGCAGCCGGAGAAGAAACTTTTGATCATCGGCGGCCCGGCGGATTCGGAAATTACGCTAACGCGCACCGCCGGCATCGTCGCGGCATTGCAGGGCAGCGGCCGTGAGATTCACATCATCAACGGCGACTACGATTTCACCTCGCAAGAGAGCGAGGTGCGCGCCTATCTGGCGCAGCCGGAGAACCGCCCGGATTATATCATTGGCCTGAATGGCATCATCACGCTGGGCGCCATCGCCATCTGCCACGAGATGGGGCTTTATGAACAGGTGAAGTTCTTCTCGATCGACGAACCGCCGCGCGCCGGCGCTTACGGCCTGCACATTCCGGGGGTGTATCACGATACGCAGAAACTGGGGGAGATCGCCGCGGAGCTGCTGTTCAGCGCCATTCACAGCCCGCGCGGCGAGCTGCCGGTGCGCAGAGAGTTCTTCACCGGCTCGCTGTTGAATCGCTGACGGGCGCTATTGCCCGTAGTAGGCGTGTTTGCCGTGCTTGCGCAGGAAATGTTTGTCCAATAGCTCTGGCTGCATCGGGGCGATGGCCGGCGCCAGCTGGCGCGTCGCCATCGCCATGATCGCCACCTCTTCCAGCACCACCGCGTTGTGTACCGCATCCGCCGCGTCCTTGCCCCAGGCGAACGGGCCGTGGGAATAAACCAACACCCCCGGCACCTGCTGCGGATCGCGCCCCGCCTGGTTGAAGGTCTCGATAATCACCTTGCCGGTTTCCCCCTCGTAATCCCCGGCGATCTCCGCCTCGCTCATCGGCCGGGTACAGGGAATGTCGCCGTAAAAGTAGTCGGCGTGGGTGGTGCCCAGCGCCGGGATCGGTTGCCCGGCCTGCGCCCAGATGGTGGCGTTGCGGCTGTGGGTGTGCACCACGCCGCCGATATCGGCGAAGGCGCGGTACAGCGCCAGGTGGGTGGCGGTGTCGGATGAGGGCTTACGGTGCCCTTCGCGCACCTTGCCCTCCAGATCCACCACCACCAGATCCTCCAGCGTCATCGCCTCGTAGGCGATGCCCGAAGGCTTGATTACCACCAGCCCGCTCTGGCGATCGATCGCCGAGACGTTGCCCCAGGTAAAGGTCACCAGCCCGTATGCCGGCAGGCTGAGGTTGGCGGCCAGCACCTGCCGCTTGAGTTCGTTCAGCATGCGATGCCTCCATCAATCATCTGTTGTTCGATCCAGGCCTTGGCCTGGGCGATGCGTTGCTTATCCTGCCCATCTTCACGCGCCCACATCTCCAGCAGGTAGGGGCCGCGATAGCCGAGCGCATTGAGCACGGCAAAGGCGTGGGCGAAATCCACGCAGCCTTCGCCGAACGGCACGTCGCGGAACTGCCCGGCGCTGCCCGGCCCCACCGCCACGGTGTCTTTGAGGTGCACGGCGGTGATGCTGCCGATGCCCAGCGCCAGCTCGGCGGCGACGTCGTTGCCCCAGGCGCTGAGGTTGCCGAGATCGGGATACACCGTGAACCACGGGCTGTTGACGTGGCGGGCGATGTCGCGCCATTTGCTGATGCTGTTGATGAACGGCGTGTCCATCACCTCCACCGACAGCATCACCTGCGCCCTGGCGGCCTGCGCCGCCGCCCACTGCACGCCCTCGATAAAACGCTCGCGGCTGTGGCGATCGGCGGGTTCGTAATAGACGTCGTAGCCCGCCAGCTGGATGCTGCGGATGCCGAGATCCGTCGCCAGTTCCAGCGCCTTGCTCATCAGCACTCGCGCCCGCTCGCGGGTGGCAGCGTCATGGCTGCCGAACGGATCGCGCCGGTGCGCCGACAGGCACAGGCTCGGCACCGTCACCCCGCTGTCGAGCCGCGCCTGGATAAACGCCAGCCGCTGGCGGCGATCCCAGTCCAGCCGCTGCTGGCGCGCCGGCTGTTCGTCGATCGACATCTCCACAAATTCAAAGCCCAGCTCGGCGGCGGTGGCCAGCCGCTGCGGCCAGCTCAGATCGGCAGGCAGCGCCTTTTCATACAGCCCCAGACAGGCGGCGTTAGTCGTTTGCATCAGTCACCTCACTCAAAGCCTGAGCGACCGCCAGATAGCGCGCCTGCTGGGCGCGCAGGCGCCGATGGGCGGCGGTCGCGGGATAATAACAGCGCAGTTTGGGCGGCGCGGCGGCGATCGCTTCGGCGAACCCGGCGTACTCCCCGGCGCCGACGGCGGCGCACAGGGCGGCGGCGCGGCAGCCGCTTTGGCGGGTTTCCACCACCTCAAGCGGCAGGTTGCCGGCGTCGGCGTACATCTGCATCCACACCTCGGACTGCGTCGGCCCGCCGGTCATGCGCACCCGCTCGATGCGTGGGTTCAGCTGCACCATGCGCTCCTGATGGATCAGGTGCGAGAACACGATGCCCTGGTAGATCGCCTGCACCACGTCTGCCATCTCGTGGTGGGCGCTCAGGCCAATCAGCCCGCCCGGCGTGTTGCCGCCGAGGTTGGAGCCGTACAGATAAGGCAGGAACAGCAGTCCGCTCGGCTGCTCGCGGCGCTCGGCCACCCAGGCGTTGAACTGGGCGTAGCGCTGCCGGTCGTCGGCGCAAAACTGGCGCAGGAACCAGGCCAGGTTGCCGGCCGAGGTCGGGCTGCCTTCGTGCACGAAATAGCGGCCGTCGATGCAGTAGCGCCCCCAGGCGTAGGGGTAATCGGCGGGAATGATGCACTCGGTCACGCAGGTGGCGATCGACCAGGTGCCCGCCACCGCGCTGAGCGTGCGATCGTCGGCCACGCCGGAGCTGAGCGCCGCGCCCACCACGTCGAACAGGCCGCCGTATACCGCGGTGCCCGCACGCAGGCCGCACTGCGCCGCCGCCGCGGCCGTCACCCGCCCGGCCAGCTGCGCCGAACCGATCGTTGGCGCAGTCTTCTCCTGTGCCTCTTCGATGCCGAAGGCCGCCATCAGCGCCGGATCGTAAGCGCCGCTGTGCTGGTTAAACAGGTTGCTGCCGGAGATGTTGGTCACCTCGGCCGCCGCCTCGCCGGTGAGGCGAAAGCGCAGGTAGTCGTGCGCCATCAGGATGCGATCGACGGCAGCGTACTGCGCCGGTTGCCGCTGCTTCAGCCAGCGCAGCAGCAGCGCCGGGTGGCTGGGCCACAGCGGCTGCAGGCTGCGCGGGTAGGTCTGCGCGTCCACGCCGGCGCGGCGCAGCTCAGCCGCGGTGGCCGCCGCGCGGTTGTCCGAAGAGAGGATGCCGTTGCCGACCGGTTTGCCGTGGCGATCGATGGCGTACAGCCCTTTGCCGTGCGCCGAAAAGCTGACGCCGCGCACCTGCCCGGCATCCAACCCCGCCGCGTGCAGCGTCTGGCGGATCGCCGCGCAGACGTCATCCCACAGCGCGTCCATATTGCGTTCGCTGAAGCCCGGCTGGGCGGCAATCGCCGCGCCGTCGCGCTCGGCGATCGCCAGCTCTTCGCCGTTTGCCCGGTACAGCCCGGCCTTGATCACCGTGCCGCCGACGTCTATGCCAAGAAAGACTGCCATCGCGCCTCCTATTTGCGCCGCACGGAGCTGAGGTAGATGGCGGCCAGGATAATGCCACCCTTCACCACGTTCTGGATATATGGCGACACGTTCATCAGATTGAGGCCGTTGTTGAGCACCCCGAGCATCATCGCCCCCACCAGCGTGCCGACGATGGCGCCGCGCCCGCCGGAGATCGCCGCCCCGCCCAGCACCACCGCGGCGATGGCGTCCAGCTCGAAGCCTTCGCCGGCGTTGGGCTGCCCGCTCATCAGGCGCGAGGTCAGCACCAGCCCGGCCAGCGCGGCGGTCAGGCCGCTGATCACGTACACCAGCATCTTGTAGCGCGGCACGCGGATGCCGCTCAGCCGCGCCGCCTCTTCGTTGCCGCCCATCGCATAGACGTAGCGGCCGAACGGCAGCTGATTGAGCATCAGCCAGGCCAGCACGTACACGCCGAGCATGATCAGGATCGGCACCTGAATGCCCAGCACCGTGCCGCGGCCGAAGAACGCGAACACGTCGGGCAGGCCGGAGATCGGGTAGCCGCCGGTATAGAGCAGCGCCAGGCCGCGGGCGATGCCCATCGACGCCAGGGTGACGATGATCGGCGGCATGCGCAGATAGGCGATGCAGGCGCCGTTGGCCAGGCCGAACAGCGCGCCGACCGCCAGCGCCGCCACCATCGCCAGCGGGATCGGCACCGCCGCCAGCATCAGCCCGGCGGCGACCGAGCCGGCCAGCGCCATCACCGGCCCCACCGAGAGATCGATGCCGCCGGTCAGGATGGCGCAGGTCATGCCCACCGCGATGATGGCGTTGATCGACACCTGGCGCGCCACGTTGGTCAGGTTGTTGACGCTGAGGAAGCTGTCGTTCAGCAGGCTCATCAATACGAACAGGACAGCGAAGCCGATAAACGGCAAGACCGCCGGGTGATGCAGCAGTTTTTCCCAGCGCTTGCCGAGGCTGGGGCCGGCGGCGCGGCGCGCCACGGCGGGTTGTTCAATTCCGATCATAAGGCACTCCCGGTCGCGTGAAGCATAATGTGGTTGGATTCGATGTCGTCGCCGGTCAGCTCGGCGACGATGTGGCCGCCGCGAAACACCAGCACGCGGTCACACACGCCGATGATCTCCGGCAGTTCGGAGGAAATCATGATGATGGAGATGCCCTGCTGGGTCAGTTGCTGCATCAGCTGGTAGATCTCGGCCTTGGCACCCACGTCGATGCCGCGCGTCGGTTCGTCGAAGATCAGGATGTTGCAGTCGTTGTTGAGCCAGCGGGCGATCACCACCTTCTGCTGGTTGCCGCCGCTCAGGGTGCTGACGGCGGTCTCAGCGTCCGGGGTTTTCACCCCCACGGCGCGGATCAGCCGCTGCACCACGTCGCGATCCTTACGGGCGCTGACGAAGATCTTGCCACGCCGGTGGTGCCGGTTGAGGGTGATGTTCTGCGCCACCGAAAACGGCAGCACCAGGCCCTCGGTTTTGCGGCTCTCCGGCAGCAGGCCAATGCCCTGCGCCAGCGCCTGCGCCGGGGAGCGCAGCGCCGCCGGTTGGCCGCCGAGGCTGACGCGTTTGCGGTGGCAGCGGCTGGCGCCGATCAGCGCCGAGACGGTCTCGGTGCGCCCGGAGCCCACCAGCCCGGCGAAGCCGAGGATCTCGCCCTTGTGCAGGTGGAAGCGGTCGGTCGCGCCGTGCTTCTCGCGCTGGATCTCCGCCTCCAGCAGCACCGTCGCGGTATCGACCGGGTGCTGTTTCACCGGGAAGGCGTTCTCGATTTTGCGCCCGACCATCAGCCGCACCAGCTCTTCCACGTTGGTGTCGCCGGTAGCCAGCGTTTCGATGTAGGCGCCGTCGCGCAGCACGGTGATGCGATCGCAGATGGTGAAGATCTCGTCCAGGTGGTGCGAGATAAACACCATGCCGACGCCCAGCAGCCGCAGATCGTTCATCACGCTGAACAGGTGCTCGGCCTCGCCCGGCGTCAGCGTGGCGGTCGGCTCATCCAGCACCAGCACCCGCGCCTCCAGCGACAGTGCCTTGGCGATCTCAACGAACTGCTGCTGCGCCACGCTCAGCTGCTCCACCGGGCAATCGAGATCGATAGCCACCGTCAGCCGCTTGAAAATGGCCTCGGCCTTGCGCCGCATCGCCCGGCGATCCAGCAGGCCCCAGCGGTTCCTGATCTCCCGGTTGAGGAAGATGTTGTCGATGGCGCTCATGTAGGGAATCAACGAGAATTCCTGAAAAATAATGCCGACGCCGGCCTCGATCGCCTGGCGATAGTTGTTAAAGCGGCGCTGCTCGCCGTCGATAAAAATATCGCCCTCGTCCGGCTGATAGATGCCGCACATGATTTTCACCAGCGTCGATTTGCCGGCGCCGTTTTCGCCCAGCAGGGCGTGCACTTCGCCGCGTTGAATGGCCAGATCGATGCCGTCCAGCGCCTTCACGCCGGGAAAGCTCTTCTTTATTCGCTTCAGTTCCAGTAAAGGTGTCACCGCATTGCCCTCCGCGCCGAACGCCCCGCCGCAGCGGGGCAAACCTGGCCGCTGTTACCAGCTAAAGCCGGCCGCATTGCTGCGGTCGATCAGCTTCACTTTCACCGGCACGGTTTTCGGCACCGTGGCGCCCCAGTAGCGGGCCAGCGCAATGCCGAGCGCGATGCGCAGCTGGTCGCGCGGGAACTGCGCCGAGGTGGCGATAAACGGCGAGTTCGGCTTGAGGATCTCTTTGATGGCTTCCGGCTGGCCGTCGACGCTCACCAGCTTGACCTTGGCGCCGTTGCTTTCGATCGCCGCCAGGGCGCCGAGCGCGCCGACGTCGTTGACGCTGAAGATGCCCGCCAGATCCGGCGCCGACTGCAGCATGTTTTCGGTCACGGTCAGCGCGGTGTCGCGCTCCTGCTTGCCGTTTTGCTTGGTGACAATCTTGATGTCGGGGTATTTCTTCATCGCCGCTTCAAAGCCGCGCACGCGCTCCAGGATCGGCACCACCGGGATGCCGTCGAGGATCGCCACCTTGCCTTTGCCGCCCAGCGCTTTCGCCAGGTATTCACCCGCCTGGAAGCCGGCGTCGTAGTTTTCCGAGCCGACGAACGAATCCAGCGGCCCTTCCGCCTGCGCGTCGATCGCCACCACCACCGCGCCGGCCTTATGGGCGGAGATCACCGCCGACTGCACCCCCACCGAATCGGTCGGGTTGATCAGCAGAATGTCTACCTTCTTCTGCAGCATGTCTTCCACGTCGCCGATCTGTTTGGCGACGTCATGGCGCGCATCGGCCACGTATACCTTGGCGCCGATATCCGCCGCCGCCTGATCCAGCGCCTGCTTCATGGTGACGAAGTAGTCGTTGTTCATTTCCTGGAACGACATACCGATAGTGATTTGCTTGGCCAGCGCCCCATGGCTGGCCGCCAACATTCCACCGGCGACGATAAAAGGCAGGGTCTTTTTGAATAATGAAAACATAGCCAATTCTCCTGTAGGGAAGCTTCTTGTTGTGGTTATCAGAGCAACAGCATGTCTTTACGTTTGGCCGACCGGCCGGCTCCTCATTGCGAGCGGGCCGGCGGTCGTGACTGCAACAGCGGTACAGCGGTACAGCGGGAGGGTCAGGGAACCAGGATCACCTTGATGGAGTCGGTCGAGTCCGCCAGGGCGAAGGCTTCGTCCCAGTCGTTCAATGCATAGCTGTGGGTAACCACGCCATTGGAGGTCACCAGCCCGCGCTCGAACAGATCGATGGCGATTTCGTAGCTGTAGGGCGCCAGGTGCGCGCCGCGAATGTCCAGCTCTTTGCGATCGCCGATGATCGACCAATCGACGGTGGTTTCCTTGCCGAACACGCTGAACTCCACGAAGCGGCCCAGCTTGCGGATCATCTGCAGCCCCTGGGTGACGCCGATCGGCGCGCCGGTGGCCTCGATGTAGACGTCGCAGCCGTAGCCGCCGGTCAGCGATTTGACGACTTGGTCGGCGTCTTCCTTCAGCGGGTTGATCACCACGTCGGCGCCAAATTCCTTCGCCAGCGCCAGCCGCTCGTCGATGGCGTCGATCACGATCAGTTTCTTCGGCGTCTTCAGGCGCGCCACCTGCACCATGCACAGCCCGAGCGGCCCGGCGCCGGCCAGCACCACCACGTCGTCCAACTGGATGTCGCCGCGCGCCACGGTGTGAATGGCGCAGGCCATCGGCTCAATCAATACCGCGTCTTCATGGCTCAGGCTTTCCGGGATCTTGTGCACGATGGCGTTCTCGGAAAAGCGCATGTACTCCGCCATGCCGCCCTCCGCCACGTCTTTTTGGAAACCGTAAATGTTATGCGTCTCACACATCCAGTAACTGCCGGATTTGCAGTAGCGGCACTCCCAGCACGGCACGATCTGCTCGGCGATCACCCGCTCGCCGAGCTGGTATTTGCCTTCCGCGCCCTCGCCCAGCGCGGCGATGCGGCCGTAGAACTCATGCCCCGGCACCACCGGCGGTTTGACCCACGGGTTCTCCCCCCAAAACATCTGCGCGCCGTTCTTGCACTTGCAGTCGCCGGCGCAGATGCCGCAGCCTTCCACCTTGATCACCAGCTCGCGCGCCTTCGGCAACGGCGTGGGCACCTGTTCGAAACGATAGTCCTGCGGGCCGTGGCAAACGACCGCGCGCATTTTTTCCGGCAACTGGCTCATCTCTTCCTCCAATACACTTGTTAAACGCTTGAATTTTCTTAATGTTGACGTTGTCATTTTTATCCAACAAAAAACAACAAACGTTATAAAGTGATAAATTTCAATAAATTAATCATCAAACACCCAGGAAAACTAAAAATGACAACGTGAACATAGAGCGACATATAACCAAAGCTGCAAAAATAATTATTTGAGCGAAATCACATATCGTTAACATTGCGGCTAAAAATGCTACAAATGCGGATCGCGATCCCATTTACGGGATCGGCGATCCGGGGAGATCCGCTACATCAGCAGGCGCACGCGATCGTAGATCTGACGATCTTCCGGCCGCGACGATCGCGCCTGCTGGCGCAGGGTGCGCACCAGCGTGTCGATAAACGCATGGGCGGCGGCGCTCAGAATGCTGTTGCGCCGGGTGACGATATTCAGCTGCGCCGGCCGGCAGCTCTCCCGCAGCGCCAGCGGCTGCACGCGGGAGGCGAACTGCGGCAGCGCGACGATCGGCCGCGGGCACCAGGTGCACATCTCGGCGGACTCCACCAACGCCTGCAGCATGCCGAACGAATGCGCCTGGATAATGCGCTGGCGCGGCAGGCGCGCGCCGTGGCGGTGAAACACCTCGTCGAGCAGCGCATCGAAACTTTCCGAGGTATAGCTCATCACCCAATCCTGCTCCAGCAGCTGATGCAGCGAGGTACTGTGCGCCAGCGGGTGGCCGCGCCGCACCATGTACACCGTTTCATACTCCAGCAGCGGCTCGCAGTGGAACTCCTGCGGCGCCGACGACGCCGGCAGCGGCGTGATGGCAAAGTCCATCGTGCCCTCGCGCAGCTGCGACTGGGCATTGGCCATCAGGCTTTCCGACAGTTCCAGCCGCACCGCCGGCACCTTGCTGCGAAACGCCATCACCGCCGGCGGCAGCACCGTCAGCATCAGCCAGGGGGTGATCGCCGCCTTGACCAGATCCGCCGTTCGCCCGCGCAGCGCCGCCATTTCCCCTTGCGCTTGCTCCAGCTGGTTCAGCACCAGCCGGGCGTGCGCCAGCAGGGTTTTGCCGTAGGGGGTAAAGCCCAGCCCGGTTGGGGTGCGGATCAGCAGCGGCAGCGCCTGTTCCTGCTCCAGTTCGCGCAGCGCGCGGGTCACCGCCGCCTGCGACAGCCCCAGATGCCGCGCCGCCGCGCGAATGCTGCCGCTGTCGGCGCTGGCCACCAGCGCCTGCAGTTGGTGTAGTTTCATGTTCACCTCCTGACAATCATCGGTTGTCAGCATAACCGAACGGCGGCTACCCGGCAAAAACGGAGTTTGCTAGTCTCGATGCCTATCCCTCTGCCCCATTCCCCGCCCGTTGGCCGGGATCCTTTGCCGGAGACCGTGATGAGCCCTTCACTCGTACTGCCTGAGATCGCCGCCGTTCATGATGAGATGGTCGCGCTTCGCCGCCACATTCACGCCCACCCGGAGCTGGGCTTCCAAGAGTTCGCGACGTCGGATCTGG
This sequence comes from Serratia sarumanii, assembly GCF_029962605.1. Lineage (NCBI taxonomy): Bacteria > Pseudomonadati > Pseudomonadota > Gammaproteobacteria > Enterobacterales > Yersiniaceae > Serratia > Serratia sarumanii. Next base: position 3,327,003 of record NZ_CP124750.1, read on the forward strand.
TGGCGCAGCGGCTGGCGGAATGGGGTTACCGCGTCACGCGCGGCGTAGGACAAACCGGCGTTGTCGCCACATTACAGCGCGGGCCAGGAAAATCGCTCGGCATCCGCGCCGATATGGATGCCCTGCCGATTGCCGAAACGACCGGTTTGCCGCACGCCAGCACCCATTCTGGGGTGATGCACGCCTGCGGCCACGACGGGCATACCGCCATGCTGCTGGCGGCGGCGCGCTGTCTGGCGCGGCAGCCGAACTTCAGCGGCACGCTGCACCTGATCTTTCAGCCGGCGGAAGAAGGCGGCGGCGGCGCCAGAGTGATGATTGAAGACGGCCTGTTTGAGCGCTTCCCCTGCGACGCGGTGTTCGCCATGCACAACGTGCCCGGCTTCCCCACCGGCCAACTGGGCTTCGCCAGCGGCCCCTTGATGTGCTCGGCCGATACGGTGCACATCACCCTGCACGGCCACGGCGGCCACGGCGCGGTGCCGCAGAGCACCGTCGATCCGGTGGTGGCCTGCGCGGCCATCGTCATGAGCCTGCAAACCATCGTGGCGCGCAATATCGATCCGCAGGAAACGGCGATCGTCACCGTGGGAGCGATGCAGGCCGGCCAGGCCGCCAACGTAATCCCGGCGACCGCCACCCTGACGCTCAGCGTGCGCGCGCTGACGGCGGTGGTGCGCGCGCGGCTGGAACAACGCATCACCGAGCTGGTCACGGCGCAGGCCGCCAGCTTCGGCGCCCGCGCGGAGATCGACTACCGGCACGGCTACCCGGTGCTGGTGAACCACCCGGCAGAAACCGAGCTGGCGCGCGCGGTGGCGCTGGACTGGGCCGGAGAGAGCCAGGTTATCCCCACGCTGCGGCCGTTCACCGCCAGCGAAGATTTCGCCTTTATGCTGGAGAAATGCCCAGGCAGCTACATCTCGATCGGCAACGGCCCCGCCACGCCGGGCAATTCCCTGCACAACCCCGGCTATGACTTCAATGACGACAACCTGTCGGTAGGCGCCACCTACTGGGTCAAATTGGTCGAGCGCTTTTTGGCTCGCCCCACAGTTTAATCGCCAACGCTGAGGAAATGACATGAAAACCATCAAAGGGCTGTTGTTGTTGCTGCCGCTGGCCGCGAGCTTTCCCGCGCTGAGCGGCGAATTCAGCGGCAAGGTGATCAAGCTGGGCATCGATCCCACCTTTCCGCCGCTGGAATATAAAAACCCGCAGGGCAAGCTGACCGGCTTCGGCGTCGATATCGCCCAGGCGCTGTGCGACCAGATGCAGGCCAAATGCGTGTGGGTGGAAAGCAGCTGGGACGGCATGATCCCCGGCCTGCAGGCGAAGAAGTTCGACGCCATCGCCTCGTCGATGACCATCACGCCGCAGCGCCAGCAGCAGATCGCCTTCTCCAGCAAGGTCTCCAACGCCCCGGCACGGCTGGTGGCGCATAAGGGCAGCAGCCTGCAGCCTACCGCTGCCTCGCTGAAGGGCAAATCGGTCGGCGTGCAGCAAGGTTCCAGCCAGGAGGCCTACGCCAACGCGCTGTGGCGCCCGGCCGGCGTTAACGTGGTCGCCTACCAAAGCCAGCAGGAGGTGAACGAAGATCTGGCCAACGGCCGGCTGGATGCGTCGCTGCTGGCCAGCGTCAGCGCCAGCGAGTTCTTCAAAACGCCCGGCGGCAAAGATTTCGCCTTTATCGGCGCCGAACTGAACGACAGCAAATACTTCGGCGTCGGCGACGGCATCGGGGTGCGCAAAGAGGATACCGCGCTGCTGAACGCCTTCAACACCGCGCTGCAGGCGATCCGCGCCAACGGCACTTACAAGAAAATCAACGACAAGTATTTCGACTTCGACATGTACGGTGCGGAGCAGTAACCAGCGTTCCCCGGCGGTCACCTGCAGATCCTGCAGGATGGGGAGGCGCCTTCGGCCGCCGGGGAACGCCCCAACGGAAACGGCAGTGTCGGCAAGAACGGAAAATCGGGCGGGATAAGGATGCGAGCCAGGCAGGACGCCCGGCCCGCTAAAGCGGGTTACTTCACTTCGCCCATCGCTTTCAGCTTTTTGGACAGCTCGCGGCGCTCTTTGGACAGATCGGCATTTTTGATGATGTAGTCATCAACGCGATCTTCGTAGTCGCTGCGCATGTTGGCGATGATGCCCTGAATGTCTTCAATGCTCATGCCGGGCTTGATGTACTCACTCAGGTTGTCGAGCAGCAGCACGCGCTTCTGGTTATCACGAATTTTCTTTTCGTTGTCGACGATCTCGCGTTGCAGTTTGTTTTTGCGGCGGAACATACGCACAAACTCCAGCACGTCCTGGAAACTCGGCTTATTTGCATTATCCATCTTTATACCCTTGCTTTAGTAATACACAGATTCATTTGCTTACGGCCACATGGCACCAAGATACAGGTTTGTGGCGGTCCGGCACAACAGTGATTGCCTTATCTTACCCACTTTGCCCCGGCGGCCAAAACCCAAAGCGCCGCCTTCATGATCTGACCCCCTTATTCGCGCCCGGCGGCGGTGCAGACCAGGAGCAGATCCCCCAGCTCTTCCAACTGCTGCGCCAGCTCCATGCTGAGCCAGACATAGCCGTAAATCGGCGCTTCGCCGTGCTGGCCGAGGCTGACCTCCTGCATCAGCGTTTTCAGCTCGTCGGCAATCTCCGCCAGCTGCCCCACCGCCGCCTGCCGCTGTTCCTGCGGCCCTTCGCGCATCAGCACCGCCAGCGATTCCAGCGAACTCAGCGTCAGCAGTTGGGTGCTGCGCAGCGTGCGGGCGTTCAACATGATGAAGTGCGTTTCGCGCGAGGCCCAGTAGGCGTCGGCCATCAGCTCCAGCGTGCATACCAGATTGCGGCTGAGGGTTTGCACCGCCTCGAACACCGCTTTGGGGATGCGGGTTTCCTTACTGGCGGGCACGATCAGGCTGCGCAGCTTCACCACCTGATTCAACAGATCCTTGAGCTGCGGCTCCAGCCGCGGCCGCTCGATAACGTTCGGCGAAAAATACGCGCCGTAGATGCGGGTGGCGGTTTGCAGGCAGTCCGCCATCTGCATGCGCCACAGAATATAGGCGCGCTGTGGGTAGATGCTGGTGAACAGCAGCGCCAGCAGCGAGCCGAAGATCACGTCGCCGCTGCGCCACAGCGCGGTGTGCATGTCGCCGGCGCCCGCGCCGCACACCACCGCCAGCGTGATCCCCACCAACAGCGCCATATACGGCCGCTTGCCGAGCGTCAGGTAACCGCAGACGAACATCACCACGCCGCACCAAGCCAGCATCAGCGGCAGCGAATAGAGTTCCAGATACAGGGCAATCAGGCCGGACGTGGCGCCGAATACCGTGCCGGCAATGCGTTGCAGCGCCCGCTGCAGCACGTTGCCCCAAAACGAGATCGGCCCCATCACCACCACCAGGGTGATCAGCGGCCAGGTGCCTTCAGGCACCGCCAGCAGGCGGATCAGCAGAAAGGTCAGAATAAACGCCAGCCCGATGCGCACGCCGTGAACGATGCGATAGTGCCGATAGGTCAGCAATTCAAGGGAAGAGATTTTTCGATCGAGGCGCACGATGCCTCCGATAAAGACCAGCCAGGCCGCTATTTTAGCGGAGGAAGCCCGGCAAGGAAAAGGCGAATGAGGCGTCCCCCATTCGCGGTCAGGCTCAGGCGGCGTACTTGTCGACCAACGCGCGCAGAGCGGCGGCGGTTTCGACATCCATCACGCCGTCATACTTCTGCTGGCGGAAGTGCAGTTGGAATGCGCGCACCAGCTGGCGATAGCCTTCTGCGGTGTTCGCCGCCGAGGTGTCGTAGCCGTATTGGGCGAACAGTTTACGTAGCTCGGCCTGCGCCGGCAGGCCCTGGCGGCAGTATTCCTGCTGGCGCTGCTGCTTGGTCGCTTCGTCATACCAGGCGCCGACGCCGGCCTGATACAGCTGCTGCCACGGGAACTGCGGGCCCGGATCGCTCTTGCGGCCCGGCGCGATGTCGGAGTGCGCCACCACGTTCACCGGCGAGATGTCCGGATAACGCTGCAGGATATTCTGCGCCAGCTGGGTGACCGCCTCGATCTGCTGCGGGTTGAACGGCGGGAAGGTGATGTTTCCACCGTCGCCGCTCGCCAGATTGACGATCTCGATGCCGATCGAGGTGTCGTTGATATTGCTGCGGGTGCCCCACTGGCTGGCGCCAGCATGCCAGGCGCGCTCGTTCTCGTCCACCAGGTTGAAAATGCGCACGCCGCTGAAGCCGGCGGCCTGATAGGTGGCTTCGGTCGGATCCGGCACCAGATAGTGTGCGCTGACCGATTTTCCGGTCAACGACTTCACCGAGTCGGCGAAGTTTTGCGCCGTGTAGTGCAGCACCAGAAAACGCACGCGGTGGCCGAAGCTGGCGACCGATCGGTAGCTATTGTAATCAATCTTGTACATCGTAAAGTCCCTCTCTCGCTTGATTTCACTGAGCGGCCCCTCATCATGACAGGCCGCCCCGCACAGGTGAACCTTTGGCTCACCCTTTTGTTTTAGCTAATTGCTAAATTATGCGCAAGCGTTTTTTAGCAAAACCGTTATTTACCTTTTTGCTAAAGAGTGCGATCATGGCACGATGGAAACTAAAGAAATCAGGCGCAACAATCTGCGCGAATTGATGGCCCGCTACGCCCGGCAAGGCGTCAACCAGAATGAATTCGCCACGCTGGTTGAGTCTTCCGCGCCGACGCTGAGCCAAATCATCGGGGAAAAATCCTCTCGCAATCTTGGCGACAATCTGGCCAGGCGGATCGAGGCCCGGCTGAATTTGCCCAAGGGCTGGTTCGACGTGTTTCACGAAAAGCAGCTGGTACGCCCGTTTGACAACGTGGCAGCGGAGTCGGACTTCCAGCCCGCCCGTTTGAAACCGGTGGTATGGGAAGATACCGAACAAGACAAGGAAGAGTTTGTGGAGATCCCGCTGCTGGATATCGATTTTTCCGCCGGCGACGGCTGCTACGAAATCGTCGATCGCGAGGAGTTTTCGCTGATCTTCCGCCGTTACTATCTGCACAAGATGGGGGTGGCGGTCAACGCCGCGCGCATTATCCGCATCTCCGGCTCCAGCATGGAACCGCGTCTGCAGGACGGCGACGTGGTCGGCATCAACACCGACGATACGCGCATCCGCGAAGGCAAGACCTACGCCATCCGCCACGGCAATTTGCTGCGGGTGAAGGTGCTGATCGAGCAGCCGGACGGCGGCGTCGTCATCCGCTCCCTCAACCGGGAAGAGTACCAGGACGAGCATCTCAGCTATCAGCAGCGCAAGGAGCAACTGGTGGTGCTCGGCCGCGTCTTCTGGTCCTCTTCGTCCTGGTAGCGGAGCAACCTCGGGCGCCCGTTGCGCCCGGCGGTTATTTGAAGTCCACCACCATCTGCTGCTGGATAGACAGCCCGCGGGTCGACTGCACGCAGCCGGCGATATAGTCGGTAAAGCGCGGCGGCTTCGGCATGCCCAGCTTGAGGATCTTTTCGTTGCTGAAACGCACGTTGAGCATGGCGAACGATCCGTACAGGCGCATCGCCTTGAGCATCAGCCGCTCGTTGCACGGGCCGAAAATGTCTTTCAGCTGGCGGCGCATTTTCACCAGCGCGTCATAGGTCACCTGCGCATACTCATCGCCCACCGGCGCCTTTTCCAGCGCCGCCGCCATGGCGCGGTCGATTTCGGCAAAGCTGACGCTGCTCTCCTCACCGGCGGAGATGTGATAAACGTCGTTCTCCAACGTTTCGCTGTTCATCAGCATCACCAGCGCATCCGCGCAGTAGTCCGCCGGGATCACATCGATATTGTCCTGCAGCGAGCACATGAATTTGCGCAGCATCAGCGCCATGCCGAACACCCAGAAAATGCTGCTGGAAGGCTGGCAGCCCAGGCGGGTGTGCCCCACCACGATCGACGGACGAGCGATGGTCAGCGGCAGTTGCGGGCAGCGCTGGCGCATCAGCTGTTCGATGGTGGATTTGGAACGGGTGTATTCCACCAGATGCTCGGCGTCTTCCTCAAACTCGCCGCTCTCCGCCACCAGCGAACCCGGCTCCGGCGAACAGGACATGGCGGTACCGACGTGCAGGAAACGTTTTAATCCCGGCACCTGCGCCATTCTTTCGGCAAAGGCCAGAGTGCCTTCTACGTTTACCTTCCAAATGAGCGGGTTATTACCAAATGAAGCAACGGCCGCGCAGTTAATAACGTGCGTGACTTTGTTAATACGTGCGTCAGTTAAAAAGTCGGCCGGCTCGGAAAGGTCGCCCAACAATATATTTTCTATCGTAATTTTAGACAGCAGGTTCGCGTCGATATTAAACTTTTCCATATTCGCACGAATACGGGCCAGCCCTTGTTGCGCATCATCGGCACGCACCAACAAAAGATAATTAACAGACTGATTTTCAATCAATAACTTCTCGAGAACCGCACCACCCAAAAAGCCGGTAGCGCCGGTCAACAGTAGCGTTTTCATAATTGTCATCCACATTGGTATTGAATGTGGGAGATTGTATCTGCGGGTATTTAAACAAATATTAAATAGAATTACGGCGCCAGAAATCACTTCTCTTAATATTATCTTAAGGAATCTTTTGATACATCCAACGTGGATTTAGTAACAAAAGAATCTCATCTATTTTATGATTAATCTCTGCCGTTTAAATACCATTGATGTAGCGCCTGATTTAATTTAGCGGTCAATGTTATTTCTCTTATCGTCCGTGGAGGACTTATGACCTATAACCAAAAAATCTGGTTGGGGGTTTTGCTGCTGTGCGCCCTGTTTTGGGGGGCGGTGATAAGCGGCGCCTGTTCGCTGTATAACCGGGCGGGTCGCTTCCAGGCTCACCACACGGAGAGCGAGCTCGCCGCTCGCCACAGCCAGCCCCCTTGCACGCAACCCAGCTCACAGGCATCAAGCGCCCCCCGGAATGGGTAGGGACAAGACCCGCTAACGATCCTATTATGCCCTAAGGTTAACAGGGAGATAACGATGGCTCGAAAGCTGGATAGCTTACCGCAGGCACAACGCGAAAAAATAGAAACCGATTTGCTGGCCATCAGCGTGATCTACAATGAGCGCTACGGCATCGCCTCGACCCAGGCGGAAACGGAACGACAGATCCCCGACCACCTGCTCCCCTACTTTCATCAACGGCTGGATTACTATCGCCGTGCGTAATTGCGCGCATTTCGCTAACCGTCGCTTGGCATCGCTCCCTACGCCGTTACAATAGGAGCATATTGTATCCGCCACTAAAGAGACGCGATTTTGAGCAGCAAGGCAACGGCCACATTTTATATTCACGATTACGAAACCTTCGGCAAAAGCCCGTCGCTGGACCGCCCGGCGCAGTTTGCCGGCGTGCGCACCGATATGGATTTCAACATTATCGAAGAGCCGCTGGTCATCTACTGCGCCCCGGCCGACGACTACCTGCCGGAACCCGAGGCGGTGATGATCACCGGCATCACGCCGCAGGTGGCGCGCGCCAAAGGCGTTAACGAAGCCGAATTCACCCGCCAAATCCACCAGGCCTTCAGCGTGGCCGGCACCTGCATTCTCGGTTACAACAACATCCGTTTCGATGACGAAGTGAGCCGCAATATCTTCTATCGCAACTTCTACGATCCCTATGCCTACAGCTGGCAAAACGGCAACTCGCGCTGGGATCTGCTGGATGTGATGCGCGCCTGCTACGCCCTGCGCCCGGACGGCATCGTCTGGCCGGAAAACGAAGACGGCTTCCCCAGCTTCCGCCTGGAGCATCTCACGCGCGCCAACGGCGTCGAGCACACGCAGGCTCACGACGCAATGTCGGACGTTTACGCCACCATCACCATGGCCAAGCTGGTCAAGCAGGCGCAGCCGCGGCTGTTCGATTTCCTGTTGCAGCACCGCAACAAGCACAAGCTGAACGCCCTGATCGACGTCGCCGAAATGACGCCGCTGGTGCACGTCTCCGGCATGTTTGGCGCGGCGCGCGGCAACACCAGCTGGGTGTCGCCGTTGGCCTGGCACCCGGACAACAAAAACGCGGTGATCATGTGCGATCTCGCCGGCGATATGACGCCGCTGCTGACGCTGAGCGCTGAGCAGCTGCGTGAACGGCTGTACACCCGCCGCGACGACCTGGCGCCGGATCAGGCGCCGGTGCCGATCAAGCTGGTGCACATCAACAAATGCCCGGTGCTGGCGCCGGCCAAAACCCTGCTGCCGGAGAACGCCGAGCGGCTGGGCATCGATCGCCAGGCCTGCCTGCAAAACCTGCAGCTGCTGAAACAGCACCCGGAAGTGCGCGAGAAAGTGGTGGCGCTGTTCGCCGAAGCCGAGCCGTTCAAAGGCTCCGACGACGTCGACGCCCGGCTGTATGACGGCTTCTTCAGCGACGCCGACAAGGCGGCGATGAGGATTATCCAGCAGACCAAGCCGCAGAACCTGCCGGCGCTGGATCTGGCCTTCAGCGACGGCCGCATGAAAGAGCTGCTGTTCCGCTTCCGCGCGCGCAACTACCCGAATACGCTGGACGATGCCGAACAGCGCCGCTGGCTGCAGCACCGCCAAGAAGCGCTGAGCGCGGAGCGCGTGCAGAGTTACCTGCTGCAGCTCGAATCGCTGTATAACCTGCACGAAGGCGACAAAGAGAAAACCGCCCTGCTGAAAGCGCTGTTCGATTACGGCAAAGAGTTGGTGGGGTAAACCCGCAGCAAGCAGAAAAGGAAAAGGCCGCAAATGCGGCCTTTTTTGTGGCTGAGGAGACGGCTCGCGCTTAGGCGGCGTCTTCGCTCGCTTGCGGCACCGGCAGACGGAAGCTGCGGGTGACGAAGGCCAGGTAGATCAGACCGATGGCCGCCCAGACCAGGCCCAGCGTCATCGAGCTGGCTTCCAGGTTGATCCACAGCGCGCCGACGGTCAATGCGCCCAGCACCGGCAGGATCAGGTAGTTGAACGTGTCTTTCACGGTGCGGTTCATCTTGTCGCGAATATAGAACTGCGAGATCACCGACAGGTTGACGAAGGTGAAGGCCACCAGCGCACCGAAGTTGATCAGCGCGGTCGCGGTCACCAGGTCAAACGACACGGCGGACAGCGCGATGGCGCCAACCAGCAGCACGTTCAGCGCCGGTGTACGCCACTTCGGATGTACATAGCCGAAGAAACGAGTCGGGAACACGCCGTCGCGGCCCATCACGTACATCAGACGCGAAACGCCCGCGTGCGCCGCCATGCCTGACGCCAATACCGTCACGCAGGAGAACACCAGGATCACCGACTGGAAGAATTTGCCCGCCACGTACAGCATGATTTCAGGCTGCGACGCGTCAGGATCCTTGAAGCGCGAGATGTCCGGGAAGTACAGCTGCACAAAGTAAGACACCACGATAAAGATGATGCCGCCGATCAGCGCCGTCAGGAAGATGGCTTTCGGGATCACTTTTTCCGCGTCTTTGGTCTCTTCAGACAGCGAGCTGATGCCGTCGAAGCCCAGGAACGAGAAGCACAGGATGGTCGCGCCGGTAATCATCGGCACCACGTGCGCGTTATCGGACCAGAATGGGCGACTGCTGACCAGCGTACCGGCGCCTTCGCCGTGGTAAACGCCGTTGATCACCAGGCCGAGGAACACGATCATGATCGCCACCTGCACCACCACGATGATGGAGTTCAGGTTAGCCACCAGCTTGATGCCGCGCAGGTTGAAAATCGTCATCAAGCCGACCAGCACCGCCACGAAAATCCAGGACGGAACGCCCGGGAAGATCGCTTCCAGGTAAATCTTGGCCAGCAAAATGTTGATCATCGGCATGAACAGGTAGTCCAGCAGCGATGACCAGCCCACCATAAAGCCGACGTGTGGGCTGATGGCTTTCTGGGCGTAAGTGTAGGCGGAACCGGCGGAAGGGAACTTCTTCACCAGCTTGCCGTAGCTCAGGGCGGTAAACAGGATCGCCAGCAGAGCGAAGGCGTACGCGGTCGCGACGTGACCATCGGTCAGGCCGGATACGATGCCGAAGGTATCGAAGATGGTCATTGGCTGCAGATAAGCCAGGCCCATCATCACTACCGGAACCAAAGTCAGGGTTTTACGCAGCTGAGTGCGCTGAGCCGGAGCGGCGTTGAGGGTGTTATCGGACATTGTTCAGCCCCCCCTTACCTTGAGCCTTGCGGATGGCGGACACGCCAAGACTTAAGGTTGCGGGGAAACTTCGCAACGAGCGACTTAATTCTAAAAGAAGGGGATTGTAAGCTGGATAACGGGTCGAGGTAACCTCGGCTGCTCCATAGTCGCTGCGGCCACAGCGGAAACCGGCGGGCACCGGTGCTAAAGTGAAAAATTGCCCCATCTTTCTAATCCTCATGAGTCACGACCATAAAGTTTTGTTTGATCGTGCACGAAACTATTTATCTATCCGGATCGGTGTCCGGCCTCGCTTGGTGTATGAAACGCTACGTTGGTAAAACTTAATGCAAAAAAAATAACCGACGCGTTAAAACGTCGGCTATCTGCATTTGAGATATTTTGCACCAGAATGCCTCCGGATGACAAGATCCGGAAGCCCTCAAATACAAATTCTTTTTGTCGATCGAACGGAAAACCGGCCCGGCAGGCGAATTAATCCACTACCGGCAGGCCGGTCGGCCGCACATACCTCTTACTTTATACGCCCATTCAGGCATTTTTCAACATCCAGTCAATCTCGGTTTCCGTCACTCGCCGCTCGAACTGCAGCAGTTCGTCGGTCTTGCAGGCGTGATAAACCTGGGTGAAACGCTCGCCCAGATAGTGGGTCAGCGCGTGCTGATGCTCAAACTCGTACAGCGCGTCGCTCTGGCGGATCGGCAGCGGTAGCCCCTCCTGCTCCAGCCCGTTGCCGGTCACCGGCTCAGGCAGCGGCAGCGCGTTGTCCAGCCCGTACAGCATGCCGGCCAGGATCGCCGCCATCACCAGATATGGATTGGCGTCGGCGCCGGCCACGCGATACTCCACCCGATGGTTCTCCGGTTCGCCGCAGGGAATGCGCAGCGCCACGGTGCGGTTGTTGTGGCCCCAGGCGGCCTGGATCGGCACATACATCCCCGGCTGGAAACGCCGGTAGGCGTTGACGTTCGGCGCCAGCAGCGCCATCGACGCCGGCATCAGGGTGATCATCCCGGCCAGCGCCTGTTTCAGCAGTGGCGAATCCTCGCCTTCGTCGTCGGCGAACAGGTTGTTGCCCGCGCCGTCCTGCATGCTGACATGCACGTGCATGCCGCTGCCGGCATGATCCTCGTAGGGCTTGGCCATAAAGGTGGCGTGCATGTCGTGGTTCTCGGCCACCAGCCGCACCAGCCGTTTCAGCGCCAGCGCGTGGTCGCAGGCCAGCAAAATATCGTCGGTATGACGCAGGTTGACCTCGAACTGCCCCGGCGACGCCTCCGCCACCGCGCCGTCCGCCGGCAGCCCCTGCAGCTTCGCCAGCGCGTCAATGTCGTTCAGCACCTCGGCGAAATGGTTCAGGTTATCGACGGAGTACACCTGGCTTTGGGTGTTGCGCTCCTGGGTGCCGGGCGCGCACGGCGGCTGCAGATCGCCCTCCGCGTCGCGCTGCCGATCGATGAGATAAAACTCCAGCTCTACCGCTGCCACCGGGAACAAGCCGCGCTGTCGCAGCGCCTGCCACACGCGGTTCAACACATTGCGGGGTTCAACGTCAAAGGGAGTGCCATCTTCATCCAGCATGGTCAGCAGCACCTGGCCGATATGCTGCGGATCGGCGGCCGACGGCGTCAGCGAGCCGGGTACCGGCAGGCAAATGCGGTCCGGCTCGCCGAGGTCTTGCCCAAGGCCGGTCTCCTCCACCACGTTGCCGAGGATGTCCATGGCGAACACCGACGCGGGGAAGTAGCTGCCTTTTTCCAGTTTTTTCAACCCTGAGACGGGTATGCGTTTGCCGCGGAAGGAACCATTGAGATCGGTGAGAAGGATATCGACATACTGCGTGGCGGGATGGCGTTCCAAATAATGAGCAACCTCATTTTGGAACGCGCTACTTCGCCTCTCTTCATGATGCTGTGCAAAATGTTCAACTGCTGCGCTATTGGTTTGCATATGTCACCCGCCATTATGCTCTTAAGGCGCGTTGGCGCCCGTCCGCCGTTCGATTCAACACATGATTGGATTTCTCGCCAGGCTGCGCCGCTGCCGGGCGCTCAAAATAACATCCACACCATGAAACATAGTCTTAACAGAATAGGTTTGCAAATGTTACAATCCTGTTTGATTATTCGCCGCCGGCTGCTAAATTGATAAAATATTGACCGAAAAGGCCTTGCCGCCATTTTTACGTCAACTATTTCGTCCAACGCACCGAGAGTGAACATGGGCAATATATTTTCCAAACCTGCCCTAACTACCGATATCATGCAGCATCGTTATCGCCCAGACAGGCGCCCGATAGCGATATTCATGTCTGCCTGTCGCCCCTACCAGAAGGAAGTACCGCTATGAGCGAAGCCAGCTTGGCACCGGGCAAACGCCTGTCGCAGATCCGTCAGCAATTGGGTTTGTCGCAGCGCCGGGTCGCCGAACTGTCCGGGTTAACCCACAGTGCGATCAGCACCATCGAACAGGACAAGGTCAGCCCGGCCATCAGCACGCTGCAAAAGCTGCTGAAGGTGTATGGCCTGTCGCTGTCTGAATTCTTTGCCGAACCGGAAGCCGTCGACGAGCCGCGCGTGGTGATCGACGCCGAGGATCTGATTGAGATCGGCAGCCAGGGGGTGTCGATGAAGCTGGTGCACAACGGCAGCCCGACGCGTAACCTGGCGATGATGCTGGAAACCTACCAGCCCGGCACCACCACCGGTGAAAAGATCAAGCACCAGGGCGAAGAGATCGGCACCCTGCTGGAGGGCGAGATCGTGCTGACCATCAACGGCCAGAGCTACTGCCTGACCGCCGGCCAGAGTTACGCCATCAACACCGGCATTCCGCACAGCTTCAGCAATACCTCGGCGCGCATCTGCCGCATCGTCAGCGCACACACCCCCACCACCTTCTGAGCGCTTCTCGCACCGGCGCAGCCTGACGCGGGTTGCGCCCCTACCCGCCAACGCGTTTTCCACCGCCGTTATGCCATTTTGTTGGTTGCCAACGGCGTAATCTGTGTTACAACAGAGCATAACAGCCATCTAAACATCTAAACGGCCTTAATACCCTATGTCAACCGCAACGCCTTCACGCCTCGAGATGCGCAATATCTCGATCGCCTTCGCCGGCTTCAATGCGCTGCAGGACGTGGACTTCACGCTGCAGGGCGGTTCAATCCATGCGCTGGTCGGCGCCAACGGCGCGGGCAAGTCGACGCTGATGGCGATCCTCTCCGGCGCCCACGATCATTATCGCGGCGAGATCCTGATCGACGGCCAGGCGGTGGCGATCCACTCCCCGCTGCAGGCGCGCCGCCACGGCATTCACGTGGTGCAGCAAGAGGTCGACGTCGCGCTGATCCCCACGCTGTCGGTGGCGGAAAACATCATGCTGGACTGGCTGAACGAACCGGGCCATTGGCTGAACTGGGCGGAACTGCACCGCCGCGCCGCGCAGCTGCTGCAGCAATGGGCGCTGCCGCTCAACCCGCGCAGGCGGCTGGCGGACTGCACGCTGGCGGAAAAACAGCAGGTGCTGCTGGCGCGCGCGCTGTCGCACCGCTGCCGTTTTCTGGTGCTCGACGAACCGACCGCCCCGCTCGATCGCGCCGAGAGCGAGCGCCTGTTTAACGTGGTTCGCCGCCTGCAATCCGAAGGCATCGGCATCGTATTTATTTCCCACCGCATCCACGAACTGAGCGACATTTGCGATCGGCTGACGGTGCTGCGCGACGGCCGTCGCGTCAGCGAAGACGCCATGCGCGGGCTGAGCGGCGAACAGATCGTCGAGAAGATGCTCGGCCATCGGCTGGACGATATTTTCCCGCCGCCGCGCCCGCCGCACGCCGAGCGAACGCTGCTGCAGGTGCAAGGCTTGCGCGATCGCCACAAGCTGCGCGACGTTTCGCTGCGGCTGCATGAGGGCGAAATTCTCGGCATCGCCGGGCTGGCGGGAGCCGGCAAAACCGAGCTGTGCAAAGCGCTGTTCGGCGCCAGCGCCGTGCAGCTTGAGCGCGGCGAACTGCGCGGGCAGCCCTGGGCGCCGCGTGCGCCGCATCTCTCGGTCGAACAGGGGCTGGCGCTGGTGCCGGAGGAACGCCGCAAAGAAGGCATTTTCATCGATGAGGCGATCCCGATGAACCTGAGCGTCAGCGCCGACGACAGCTTCTCGCGCTGGAGCCTGTTCAGCCGGCGACAAGAGCTGCGCTGGGCGCGCGAGATCATGCAGCGCCTGAACATTCGCGCCTCGGGCCCGCAACAGCGGCTGGCGCGCCTGTCCGGCGGCAATCAACAAAAAGTGGCGATCGGCAAATGGCTGCGCGGCGACGCCGAGGTGCTGATCTTCGATGAACCGACCAAGGGCGTGGACATCAAGGCCAAGCAGGAGCTGTTCAGCCTGATCGACGGCCTGGCGCGCGCCGGCAAGGGCGTGGTTTACGCCTCCGGCGAGTTCGCCGAACTGGTTGGCCTGTGCGATCGCATCTGCGTGCTGTGGGACGGCCGCATCGTGGCGGAGTTGAACGCCGCCGACATCGACGAAGAAACCTTATTGCTCTATTCCACCGGAGGAACCCCTGCGTGAGTAAAGAATTAGCCCTGCGGCCTGCGCTGCCCTGGCGCCAACAGCTGTTCGATTTCCTCTACAAATGGGGCATGCTGCTGACCGTGGCGGCGCTGATTGCCCTGTTCGGCCTGGCGTCGGACAACTTCCTCGATGCCAACAACATCATCAATATCCTGCGTTCGATCGCCATCGTGACGGTGATCGCCATCGGCGTCTCTATCTCGCTGTCGGTCGGCGGTTTCGATCTGTCGGTCGGCTCGACCGCCTCGCTGGCCAACGCGCTGGTAATTTCGCTGTTCGTCTGGCACGGGTTCGGCACCACCGGCGCCATCGTGGTAACGCTGCTGCTGTGCACGCTGGTCGGCCTGTTCAACGCCCTACTGATCGTGGTGTTTAGAATTCCCGATATGCTGGCGACGCTGGCCAGCCTGTTCGTGATCCAGGGCGTGGCGATGACCTACAGCTACGGCGGATCCATCACCCAAAACATGGTGCTGCCGAATGGCGACATGGCGGAAGGCCT
This sequence comes from Serratia sarumanii, assembly GCF_029962605.1. Classification (NCBI taxonomy): domain Bacteria; kingdom Pseudomonadati; phylum Pseudomonadota; class Gammaproteobacteria; order Enterobacterales; family Yersiniaceae; genus Serratia; species Serratia sarumanii. The sequence goes on from NZ_CP124750.1 coordinate 3,342,252, forward strand.
GATCCCGGAGGTGTTTTCCGCCCTCGGCCAGGTGCCGGTGATCGTGCTGATCATGCTGGCGGTCACCGTGGCGGTGCAGCTGTTCCTGTCGTTGACCAAGCATGGCCGCCGCATGTATGCCATCGGCGGCAACCCCGAGGCGGCGCGCCTTTCGGGCATCCGCACCGTGCGTTACAGGGTTGCCGCTTATGTCATTTCCTCTTGGCTGGCGGCGCTTGGCGGCATCTTGCTGGCGTCACGTATCGGCTCTTCGCAGGTCAACGCCGGCGGCGGCTATCTGATGGACGCGGTGGCGGCGGCCTATATCGGCTTCTCGCTGGCCGGGGCCGGCAAACCTAATGCGCTCGGCACTCTGATCGGCGCGGTGATCCTCGGCGTGCTGCAAAACGGGCTGGTGATGCTGTCGGTGCCCTACTACGCCATGGACATTATCAAAGGCCTGGTGCTGGCGCTGGCGCTGGCCATCACCTACATCCAAAAACGCTGATCCTCCCCGGCGCACGCCCGCTGCGCCGCTTTTCCCTTTAATTCATCCGGTTAACCTTTCCCGCCAGCAAAACCAGCATACAAATGATATGGATTATCATTAGCGTTTACATTCAGAAAAAAATCCTTACAATAGCCTCACGCAACGTTGACGAAGCTAAGCATTTCTCAGCGAAAGACGAACAATTTCATTAGAAATTCAATTGGTTAATTACTTTCACTTCAATCCAGGAAAGGTTTACCTCATGGAAACGCCACGTTACAGCAAGCTCGCCGCTCTGGTGATCGCCTCACTCAGCGCCACCGCCGCGCTGGCCGCGCCGCAGGACGACACCCAGGACACCATGGTCGTCACCGCCTCCGGCTTCCAGCAAAAAATTCAGGACTCCGCCGCTTCCATCTCGGTGATCCCGCGCCAGCAGATCGAAGACAAGGCCTATCGCGACGTGACCGACGCGCTGAAAGACGTGCCGGGCGTGGTGATCACCGGCGGCGCCAGCAGCAGTGACATCAGCATCCGCGGCATGTCCTCCAAGTACACCCTGATCCTGGTGGACGGCAAGCGCGTCGACACCCGCGGCACCCGTCCGAACAGCGACAACGCCGGCATCGAACAGGGCTGGCTGCCGCCGATGGAAGCCATCGAGCGCATCGAAGTGGTGCGCGGGCCGATGTCTTCGCTGTACGGCTCCGACGCCATGGGCGGCGTGATCAACGTCATCACTCGCAAGACCTCCCGCACCGAGTGGAAAGGCTCGCTGCACGGCGACGCCACCATTCAGGAAAACCGCGATTCCGGCGATCTGTTCCAGACCAACGCCTACGCCTCCGGCCCGCTGGTTGAAGGGCTGCTCGGCCTGCGGGTCAACGGCCTGCTGTCGCGCCGCGCGGAAGATAAAATCGTCAACGGTTACAACGAACAGCGCATGCGCAGCGGCACCGCGGTGTTCACCCTGACGCCGGACGAGAAAAACGAATTCGACTTCGAAATCGGCCGTTCGCTGCAAGATCGCAACAGCACGCCGGGCAAATCGGTGGTGGCGGAGCGCTGCAGCAAAGGCAAATGCTCGCCTACGTCCCGCAGCGAAAGCCTGTATACGCGCACCAACTACTCGCTGACCCACAACGGCTATTATGACTTCGGCAACTCCACCAGCTACGTGCAGCGCGAAGAAACCGGTAACCCGGGCCGTAACATGAAGGCCTACAACACCATCTTCAACACCCAGAACCAGTTCGAGCTGGGTTCCCACATGCTGAACCTCGGCGGCCAATACCGCTATGAAAAACTGGGCGACGGCGGCAACCAGCTTGAGTCGGCTCAAGGTCTCAGCAAGCTGACGCGCTGGAGCTGGGCATTGTTCGCTGAAGACGAATGGGCGCTGACCAACGACTTCAGCCTGACCAGCGGCATCCGCATGGATCAGGATGAAAACTTCGGCAGCCACTGGACCCCGCGCATGTACGGCGTCTGGCACCTGACCGAACAGTGGACGCTGAAAGGCGGCGTCTCCGCCGGTTACAAATCGCCGGATCTGCGCCAATCCTCCCCTAACTGGGGGCAGGTCACCGGCGGCGGCGTGCGTAAAGGCATCATCGTCGGTAACCCGGATTTGCAGCCAGAGAAGAGCCTGAGCGAAGAAATCGGCCTGATGTGGGATAGCCTGAAAGGCGTTAACGCCGGCGTGACGGTCTTCAACACCGACTTTAAAGACAAAATCACCGAAGTGCGCCGCTGCGAAGACACGCCGGATTGCACCATCGGCGGCACGTCCTACGACTTTATCAGCGATCGCGTCAACGTCGACAAAGCCAATATGCGCGGCGTAGAAGCCACCTTCGGCTGGCAGATCAACAAAGACTGGAAGTGGAACACCAACTACACCTACACCGCTTCCGAACAGAAGAGCGGCGAGTTCCAGGGCAAGGCGCTCAACCAGATGCCGAAGCACATGCTGAACACCGTGCTGGACTGGCGCGCCACGCAGGACCTCAGCCTGTGGTCGCGCGTTAACTTCCGCAGCCGCACCTCTGACTACCTGAGCCGCACCTCGATGGCCAAGAGCACGCCGTCCTACACCTTCGTCGATGCAGGCCTGAGCTACCAGGCGGCGAAAAACCTGCAGCTGACCGGCGGGGTCTACAACATCCTCGACAAGACCGTGGATTACGACCACTACAACACCACGCTGGACGGCCGCCGTTACACCGTCGGCATGACCTATAACTTCTGATGCCCCCGGGCGCGCGCTGCGCGCCCTTTTCATTCCATCACCGTGAGGAAGCCCCATGAGATTACGCCGCTCCCCCCTGATGATCGCCCTGCTGGCAACGATGGCGCTGGCGGGTTGCCACAGCAAAACCGACGCGCCGGTGGCTCCGGCCACCGTCAACGTCCAGCACCTGAACGGCAGCACCGAGGTGAAAAAGCACCCGCAGCGCATCGTGGTGCTGGATTACGCCTCGCTGGAAACGCTGCAGCTGTTGGGCGTCGAGCCGCTGGCGCTGCCCGGCAACCGCAAGAACTTGCCGGATAGCCTGAAGCGCTATCAGGACGACAAATACCTCAATGCCGGCACCCTGTTCGAGCCGGATATGGCCGTGCTGCGCGCCGCCAAGCCGGATCTGATCCTGATCGCCGGCCGGGCGTCCAAAGCCTATGACGAGCTGAACGCGCTGGCGCCGACGCTGAACATGTCCGTCGATCCGCAGGATCAGCTGGGCAGCCTGAAACAGCGCACGCTGCAGCTGGGCGAGCTGTTCGATAAGCAGCAACAGGCACAGGCGGCGGTCGATAAGCTGGATGCGCAGATCGCGGCGGTCAAACCGCAGGCCGCTCAGGCCGGGCGCGGGCTGGTGGTGCTGTTCTCCGGCGGCAAGATCAGCGCCTACGCCCCCAAGAGCCGTTTCAGCTTCGTCTATGACGCCCTCGGCTTCGCGTCTGCGCTGCAGTCCGACGAAAAAGACGTGCGCGGCAACAAGCTGACGCCTGAGCAGGTGGCCAAACTGAATCCGGACTGGCTGTTCGTCATCGACAGAGACGCCGCGACCGGGCGGCCGAACGCGGTGGCGCCGCAGAAGATCCTCACCGGCACCGCGCTGAAGAAAACCACGGCGGTGAAAAAAGGCCAGGTGGTTTACCTGCCGGCGGCCGAGGTGTATCTGTCCGGCGGCATCGTCACCGCCCAGCACGTCGTCGAACGCGTGAGCGAGGCGCTGAACCACGCAGCACGATAAAGAAAGCCCGGCGATGCCGGGCTTTTTCTTGGATTAAATCGTCGGCTGGTTCACCAGACCGTCTATCAGCACCTGCGGCGTGCCCTGCGAACAGCGCTCGATACGCCCGCGCACGCCGTAGACTCGCGCCAGGCTCTGCGGCGTAATCACCTGATCCGGCGCGCCGTCGGCGATCAGATCGCCATCCTGCAGCATCAGCACGTGGTCGCCGTGGCGCAGCGCGATGTTGATGTCGTGCACCACCACCACCGTCACGATGTTGCGCTTGCGGGTTTCGCGGCGCACCAAATCCATCACGTGGAATTGATAGTTGAGATCGAGCGCGCTCAGCGGTTCATCCAGCAGCAGCAGCGAGGGCTGACGGATCAGCGACTGCGCCAACCCCACCAGCTGTTTCTGGCCGCCGGACAGCTGATCGAGATAGCTCAGCGCCAGGTGGGCGATGCCCAACTGCTCCAGCAAAGCCATCACTTCCGCTTCGCTGCCGGCGTTGCTGCGGCCGCCCGAGGCGCGCTGCGCCACGATGATCGACTCCAGCACGTGCAGATGCACCCCGGCGGGCAGCGACTGCGGCAAATACACCACTTTCTCCGCCCGACGGGCGAACGGCATCTGCATCAGATCGCCGTCGTCCAGCCACAGCTTGCCCTGCGCCGGGTTCAGCCCGGCCAGCGAGCGCAGCAGCGTCGATTTGCCGCTGCCGTTCGGCCCCAGCAGCACGGTGATTTGCCCGCGCGGCAGCATCGGCACCGAGAGATCGTCGATCACCTGGCGCTTCGGGTAGCCCGCCGAGAAGTGTTCTATTCGCAGGCCCTGGCTCATACGTTCCCCCGGTGGCGCAGAATAATGCTCAGGAAGAACGGCACCCCGACCAGCGACGTGACGATGCCCACCGGAATGATCACCCCGGGCACCAGATTTTTCGACGCCACCGAGGCCATCGACAGCACCAGCGCGCCAATCAGCGCGCTGGCCGGCAGATAGAAACGGTGATCTTCGCCGAAGATCATGCGGGCGATGTGCGGCGCCACCAGGCCGATAAAGCCGATCGGCCCGACGAACGCCACCGCCAGCGCCGAAAGGATGCTGATGCGCAGCAGCGTGGTCAGCCGCAGACGGCGCACGTCGATGCCGAAGCTCACCGCCCGGTCTTCACCCAGGCGCAGCGCGGTCAGTTTCCACGAGCTCATCATCGACAGCGGCAGCAGCACGGCGAACACGCCGAACAGAATGCCCAGCTTGTCCCACGAGGCGCGCGCCAGGCTGCCCATGGTCCAGAACACCAGCCCCTGCAGCGTGTCCTCGCTGGCGATGAACTGCATCATCGACACCAGCGCGTTGAAGGTAAACACCAGCGCGATGCCGAACAGCACCACGCCGGAGGTGGCGACCCGCGTCCAGCGCGTGATGCCGTCGAGCATCAGCGCGGCGAACAGCGCGAAGATAAAGGCGTTGGCGGAGATGAACCACTGATCGGGAATGCCCGGAATGCCGATGCCGAGCACGATCGCCAGCGCGGCACCAAAGGCCGCGGCGGAAGACACACCGAGGGTAAAGGGGCTGGCCAGCGGGTTATTCAGGATGGTCTGCATTTCCGCCCCGGCCAGGCCGAGCGCAAACCCCACCACCACCGCCATCAGCGCGTAAGGCAAGCGGATGTCCCAGACGATCACCCGCGTGCCGGCATCGGCCGCCGCGGGGTCAAGCAGCGTTTGCCATAAGGACGACAGCGACAGCCCGGACGGCCCCATGGTGAAATCCAGCAGCAGCGAGCCCAGGATCGCCAGTGCCAATACGCCCATCATCAACAGGCGATGGCGAAGAATATGCTGATAACGCCCCATCACGCCGGCGTTGGGTTTCCCCTTGGCGTCAGTCATGGGATCGGTGGATACGCTCATTCGTTAAGATACCTGTTACAACCATCATGACAGCGGCGCGAAAGCGTCCGCCGTAAACCGCGCGGCGACAGCCTGCGCGCAGCCGTCAACAATAAAGCAAACGATAATACTTATCAATCATATCAATAGGTGAAAACGGCGTTATCGAAATGTAATAAATTGTTTTTCCACGCCATTCTTCAATCCATCGCGTTTACCCCCGCTGCGGCCAGCAGGTTCATTATTCTGAAAGTTATTCCTGATCCGACCAGACTCTGACAAATAACGAAAAAACCACATAGAATCCAAAATCACAGCACCGAGCGTGCAAAAAACTTCAGGCCGCCGCAAGAGCGGCCTTATTGACGAGGCTGTAATGAGAAGTCCATCTCCGGCGGTAACGCCCAAACGCCCGGCGCTGCTGAACTGGCTGTTGCACAGCCCGCTGCACGCCGATGACGAGCCGTTTAAACGCCAGCTGCGGCTCACGCTGACGCCCTCTCCTCTCACTCCCTGGCTGAATGCCGTGGGGCCGGCGGCGCTGTTGGTGGGGTACGCCTGGCTGAACCAGCGGCTGGTCGGTATCGTTCTGCTGCTGCTGTTGCTGCTGCTGACCGCCGGGCGCGCCTGGCTGGCGCAGAGGCGCCAACCCGCCTGGCCGGACGCCATGCTGGTGACGGTGTTGCTGTGGATGCTGCTGGTCGGCGCCAGCGCCGCGCTGGCGATGCTGTCGGGCCGCTTTGTGCTGATCCTGTTCGCCGGTCTGACGATCACCGCTCTGGCCTGCTGGCTGATGCAGCGCCATGCCGCCGCGCCGCGTTTCGCGCTGCTTGAGGTGATCGCGCTGACGCTGCCCTACCTGCTGGCGGCGCCGCTGTCGCGCGTGCAAAACCTGTTCGTCCTGGCGGATCTCACGCCGCTGTGGCTGGTGCTGGCCCATGGCATGATCGCGCGCTACCACCGCCAGCGGGTACAGCACGTCACGCTGGCGTGGGAGAAGCAGCAGGCGTCCCACCGCGATCGCCTGACCGGCTTCCTCAACCGCGCGGGCGGTGAGGCGGTGATGCGCAACATCTGCCGCCCTGGTACGACACAGCCAATCTCTCACCTGTTCATTCTTGAATTCGGCCCGCTGGCGGCGCTTTACCAAAGCCACGGCGTGCAGATCGGCGACGACGTGCTGCGCACCGTCGGCGAGCGCCTCAAGACGCTGATCCGCCCCAGCGACTACGTCTGCCGCTACACCGGCGGCCTGTTTTTGATACTGGTGCACGATCTGCCCTACGGCGCGGAAAGCGAGTTCCTGGCGCGCATTGTGCCGCCGCTGGAAGCGCCCTACGATTTTGGCGCGTTCGGCGAGGTGAACATGCAACTCAACGCCGGCATTTTGGCGCTGACGCAGGATTATGCGACGGTGGAAGATTTGATGAGTTCGGCGCAGCAGGCACTGGCGGAAGCCAAAGGCGGGAAAAAGTAAAACCACACGCGGCGGGAGCTCCCGCCGCGTGTCACTCACCGAAGATTACTTCACGTCCATCTTCGGGAATTCCATTTCGCTGTACTTCACGACGCGGGTGCCGCGCGACAGCTTGTAACCGAACCAAATCAGCAGGAACAGCGGAATGCCAATGTAGGTGGCGGTCACGCCGTACCAGTCAATCTTGTCTTGCAGGAAGGCCTGGTAGTTCTGGCCCAGGGTAATGATCAGGCACAGCACGAAGGCGAAGATCGGCCCCAGCGGGAAGAACCCGGAACGGTATGGCAAGTCGTTCAGATCGCGCCCCTGCAGCATGTAACCGCGACGGAAACGGTAGTGGCTGATGGCGATGCCCAACCAGGCGATGAAACCGGTCATGCCCGAGGTATTCAGCAGCCACAGGTAAACCGACTGGTTGCCGAACATCGAGGTCAGGAAGCACAGCCCGGCCACCACGCAGGTCGCATACAGCGCGTTGCGCGGCACGCCGCCTTTCGACAGCTTGGCGAAGATGCGCGGCGCCTTGCCTTCCGACGCCAGGGTGTACAGCATGCGGGTAGAGGCGTACATGCCCGAGTTACCGGCGGACAGCACCGCCGTCAGGATCACCGCGTTCATCACCGCCGCCGCCGACAGCAGGCCGGCATGCTGGAACACCAGGGTGAACGGGCTGACACTGATGTCTTTCACGTCATTGCGCAGCAGGCTCGGATCGGTGTACGGAATGATCAGGCTGATGATCAGAATGGCGAAGATATAGAACAGCAGAATACGCCAGAACACCTGACGCACCGCGCGCGGGATGTTTTTACCCGGATTCTCCGATTCGCCGGCCGCGATGCCGATGAGCTCGGTGCCCTGGAACGAGAAGCCGACGATCATCGCCACGCCAATCATCGCCGAGAAGCCGCCGGCGAACGGCGCGTCCCCTATCGTCCAGTTCTGCCAGCCGGCGTGCTCGCCGCCTTTCAGAATGCCGACGATCATCAGCACGCCGACGGCGATGAAGATAATCACGGTGCTGACCTTGATCAGCGCGAACCAGTATTCCGCCTCGCCGAACCCTTTCACCGAAATGTAGTTCAGCAGGAACATCAGGCCGAGGAACAGCGCGCTCCAGATCCAGCCGGGGGTGTCCGGGAACCAGTAGCTCATCACCAATTGCGAAGCCACCAGGTCAACGGCGATGGTCACCGCCCAGTTGTACCAGTAGTTCCAGCCCAGCGCGAAGCCGAAGCCTTCTTCCACGTATTTGGCGCCGTAGGTGGAGAATGAACCGGAAACCGGCATAAAGGCCGCCAGTTCGCCCAGGCTGGTCATCAGGAAGTACACCATCAAACCGATCAGAGCGTAAGACAATAGCGCCCCGCCGGGGCCTGCCTGAGAAACCGTGGCGCCCGAGGCGACAAACAGGCCGGTGCCGATGGAGCCGCCGATGGCGATCATGGTCAAATGCCGGGCTTTCAGCTCGCGGCGCAATCCGGGTGCTTGCTGCCCCGATGTTTTTATATCCTGCTGAGCCATTCGTACCCTATCTGCTCTTTGAAAAAATGAGGGCGGATTGTAACAAATACCCGCCGGTGAACTAGCAACATTGCACTGATATAAGATAGCTTCATAATTCAGAGGCAATTATTAGCCGCGGCCCTTATGGCCTTACTTACTCTCATTAATGTGAGCGCGCGCAGGTTTTTATGCTTTCTTCGGCCTGCGCGGCAGCAGAGGGCGTGACGCGCTGTCGATTACAGCGCGCAATAGCTGAGAAAACGCTGCAAGGCGTTGGAAATGTGCTTTTGCCGATGGCGGATCAGGTACAGGGTGCGCCGCAGCGGCGGCAGCGGCACCGGCAGTTCCACCAGCGCGCCGCTGGCCAGCTGTTCCGCCACCACCCGCCGCGACAGGCAGCTGATGCCGATGCCGTGCTGCACCGCGTGCTTGATCGCCTCCGAGTTGCCGAGCTCCATCACCAGTTGAAAATGCGGCAGGTGCGCCAACAGCAGATGATCCAGCACCTCGCGGGTGCCCGAACCGCGCTCGCGCAGGATCCAAGGGGCATTGGCCAGCGCCTCCAGCGTTGGCGGCTGACGGGTCAGCGGGTTGTCCGGCGCGGCGAACACCACCAGCTCGTCCTCCAGCCACGGCTGCGTCACCAGCTCCGGCATATGGCAAGGCCCTTCGATCAACCCCAGATCGACGCGGAAATCCGCCACCGCCACGATCACGTCCTGGCTGTTGCCGACGTTCAGCTCCAGCGGCGTGGCCGGAAAGTCCCGGCGGTAACGGGCGATCATCTCCGGCAGCATGTAGTTGCCGATGGTGCTGCTGGCGGCGATGCGCAGCGCCCCGCCGTCATGGCGAAACAGCTGCTCGATCTCCCCCGCCTGCTCCAGCAGCGCCAGCGCCTTGGGATACAGCAACCGGCCGTGCTCGTTGATCACCAGCCGTTTGCCGACGCGATCGAACAGCTGCACGCCCAGCTGCCCCTCCAGATCCGCCAGCGCCGCGCTGACCGCCGACTGCGACAGCGCCAGCACCACCGAGGCCTGAGTGGTCGAACCGCTTTTCAGCACTTCGGTGAAGACTTCCAGTTGACGCAACGTGATATGCATAGCCGTCCCGGTAATGAAAAAGGGTTCTGCCAGAGAACCGCAAAATGATGTCAACATGCTGTGGGGAGCCCGGCGAGGCTACCCCGTTTGCGGCCAATTCGGCGCGCTACTTGCCCAAGGCGACCAGCTGCGCCGCCGCGGCCAGCGCCGCCTCGCGCGGCGTGCCGGCTTCGTCCCGCTGTATCAATTGCAGCATCGCCACGAGATGGTCGCGGTCGATCGCCTTGTTTTCTTCAATCAACCGCCGCACCGCGCGGCCCACTTCCCGGTCTATCTGCTCTCTGCGTTGATCGTCGGTATCCATCGCCTGCTCCTGTTCAGTTGGAAAGTTGACGGCGGTTCGCCGCTCCTCCTCACCCTAGCCGCAATGCGGCTGTATGCCAATGCCTGACGCCATACCACTTATTCAGATAGGTTATAAATATATAATCAATTTCTCTTTTATTCAGCCCAAACGTACTCTTGGCAGCAAGAAACAGACTGAAGGACTGACTTTTATGGCGACTGATACCACTCATACTTACCCCGAGCGACGCTTTCCGCTGTTCGGCCTGCCGCGGCTGGTGCCGGGGCTGGCGCTGACCGGCGCGCTCACCGCGCTGGCCGTCTGGGCCGGCGACATTCCCTGGGTGGCGGAGCTGGGCCTGGGGGCGCTGACGCTGGCGATCCTGTTCGGCATTCTGGTGGGCAACACGCTGTATCCCCGCTGGCAAACCGTTTGTCACGGCGGCGTACAGCTGGCCAAACAACGCCTGCTGCGTTTGGGCATTATCCTTTACGGCTTTCGCCTGACCTTTCAGCAAATCGCCAACGTGGGCGCCAGCGGCATCATCATCGATGCGCTGACCCTGACCACCACCTTCCTGCTGGCCTGCTGGCTCGGCAAGAAAGTGTTCGGCATCGACAGCCAGACCGCGATGCTGATCGGCGCCGGCAGCAGCATTTGCGGCGCGGCGGCGGTGATGGCCACCGAGCCGGTGCTGAAGGCCGACTCCAGTAAAGTGGCGGTGGCGGTCTCGACCGTGGTGGTGTTCGGCACCCTGGCGATCTTCGCCTACCCATGGCTGTATCAGTTGAACGAACACTTCCAGTGGCTGCCGTTCAGCCAGGAAACCTTCGGCATCTATGCCGGCTCCACCATCCACGAAGTGGCTCAGGTGGTTGCGGCCGGGCACGCCATCGGGCCTGACGCCGAAAATGCAGCGGTGATCGCCAAGATGATCCGCGTGATGATGCTGGCGCCGTTCCTGCTGCTGCTGTCGGGCTACATCAGCCGCGGCGGCGCAGGCAAGGCGGAAAAATCCGCGATTACCATTCCGTGGTTCGCCGTGCTGTTTATCGCCGTCGCCGGGCTGAACTCCTTCAACCTGCTGCCGGCCATGCTGGTGCAGCACCTGATCACCGCCGACACCTGGATGCTGGCGATGGCGATGGCGGCGCTGGGATTGACCACCCACATCAGCGCCGTGCGCCAGGCCGGGATGAAACCGATTCTGTTGGCCACGCTGCTGTTCGTCTGGCTGCTGGTCGGCGGCGGCGCGATAAACCAGCTGGTGCAACACTGGCTCTAATCACTCCCTTCTGCCCCTTCTGCGGCTCGCTTCGGCGGGCCGCATTTATTCCGCCCGCCATCAATGCCATAATGTCACCGATAACACAGGAGAATGAAGATGAAGTTTGTCGGTGCACATGTCAGCGCGTCAGGCGGCGTGGATCAGGCGGTTATCCGCGCGCACGAATTGGAGGCGACCGCGTTCGCTCTGTTCACCAAAAATCAGCGTCAATGGAAGGCCGCGCCGCTGGCCGCGGACGTGATCGATAAGTTCAAGAGCGCCTGCGCCCAGTACGGCTTCGGGCCGGGGCAGATCCTGCCGCACGACAGCTACCTGATCAACCTGGGCCACCCGGTGGCCGACGCGTTGGAAAAATCGCGCGAGGCGTTCATCGACGAGCTGCAGCGCTGCGAACAGCTGGGGCTGACGCTGCTGAACTTCCACCCCGGCAGCCACCTGCTGCAAATCGATGAAGACAAGTGCCTGGCGCGCATCGCCGAATCGATCAACATCGCGCTGGATAAAACCGCCGGCGTGACGGCCGTGATCGAAAACACCGCCGGCCAGGGCAGCAACCTGGGCTTCAAATTCGAGCACCTGGCGGCGATCATCGACGGCGTGGAAGACAAAAGCCGCGTCGGCGTTTGCATCGACACCTGTCACGCCTTCGCCGCCGGGTACGATCTGCGCACCGAAGAAGACTGCGAACACACCTTCAAACAGCTCGGCGACATCGTCGGCTTCAACTACCTGCGCGGCATGCACCTGAACGACGCCAAGAGCGAGTTCAACAGCCGCGTCGACCGCCACCACAGCCTGGGGGAAGGCAACATCGGCAAAACGGTGTTCAGCTACATCATGCGCGATCCGCGCTTCGACAATATCCCGCTGATTCTGGAAACGGTAAACCCGGATATCTGGGCGGAAGAGATCGCCTGGCTGAAAGCGCAGCAGTAATGCGGCGCCAAAACGACAAAACCGGAGCCTGAGCTCCGGTTTTTTTATGGCTGGACGCCGTTACGCCACGCTGGCCGCCGGCACTTCAGCACGTTTCAGCAGAGCGTAAGCCACGCCCGCCAGCAGCGTACCGGCGGCGATCGCCACCAGGTACAGCAACACCGGCGAAATCGCGCCCGGGATCAGCAGCACGAACAGCCCGCCGTGCGGTGCCATCAACTTGGCGCCGAACGCCATCGACAGCGCGCCGGTCAGCGCCCCGCCGGCAATGCAGCACGGCAGCACGCGCATCGGGTCGCGGGCGGCGAACGGAATCGCCCCTTCGGTGATGAAGCACAGCCCCAGCACCAGCGCTGCCTTGCCGCCTTCCTGTTCGGATTTCGGGAACTTGCGGCGCGCCAGCAGCGTCGCCAGCCCCATCGCCAGCGGCGGCACCATGCCCGCCGCCATGATCGCCGCCATCGGCGCATACACCGAGGAACTGAGCAGCGCCACGCCGAAGGCGTAGGCCGCTTTGTTCACCGGGCCGCCCATGTCGGTACACATCATGCCGCCGAGGATCGCCCCCAGCAGCACGGCGTTGGCGGTGCCCAACGATTGCAGCCAATGAGTCAGGCCTTCCATGATTTTCGCCACCGGCGTGCCGACCACGTAAATCATGATAAGACCGGTGATCAGACTGGCCACCAGCGGAATGATCAAGATGGGCTTCAGCGCTTCCATACTCTGCGGCAGGCGCAGCTTGCTGCTGATCGCCTTGGCGACGTAACCCGCCAGGAAACCGGCGATGATGCCGCCGAGGAACCCGGCGCCGGTGCTCACCGCCAGCATGCCGCCGATCAGGCCCGGCGTCAGGCCAGGGCGATCCGCGATGGAGAAGGCGATGAAACCGGCCAATACCGGCACCATCAGCGCAAAGGCGGAGCCGCCGCCGATCTGCATCAGCGCCGCCGCCAACGTGCCTTTGACTTCAAACGCCTTGATGCCGAACACGAACGACAGCGCGATGCACAGGCCGCCGGCCACCACCATCGGCAGCATGTAGGACACGCCGGTCAGCAGGTGGCGATACGGGCCGTTGCCCTCTTTCTTTTTACCCGCCGGCGCCGCGCTACCGCGCTGCTGCGGCTGGAACACCTCGGCCTCGGCCAGCGCCTTGTCCAGCTCCTGGGCGGTTTTCTTCAGCGCCAGGCCGGTGGAGGTGCGGTACATCGGCTTACCGGCGAATTTATCCAGGTCCACCTCGATATCCGCCGCGACGATCACCAGATCCGCCGCCGCCACCTCTTCCGGGGTGATGGCGTTGCCGGCGCCGACGGAGCCGCGCGTTTCCACCTTCACCCACCAGCCGCGTTTCTTCGCTTCGCTTTCAATGGCTTCGGCCGCCATAAAGGTATGCGCCACGCCGGTTGGGCAGGCGGTGATCGCCACGATGCGTTTTTGCCCACCGGCTTTCACCGGCGCCGCAGCCTGCGGCGCCTGATAGGTTTCAGCTTCGGCCTTGGCGCGCGCCAGAAAAGCGTCCGGCTCCCGCACCGCCTGTTCTACGTCGCCCACATACACCAATTTGCCGTTCAGCCCGGCGTCAGCCGGGGCCGACTGCCCCGCCACCGCCACCAGTTCGGCGTCCTGCAGCGACTCGACCAGCGTCAGGCCGGTTTTGGCCGCGGCGGCCTCCAGCATGCGTTTCGCCAGGTGGCCACGGGCCTGCCCCAGCGAACTGTCTACCATCAGCAGCGTTTTCATTCTGCCTCCTGCTATTGATTGAAAGGTTTCAGATCGACGCGCGCCATCATCGCGGCCAACTGGGGACGATCGGTCACGCCGACGTTGCTCTGGCTGACCGCCAGCGCCGCTACCGCCGTGGCCAGACGCAAGGTGTGTTCGCTGGATTCGCGCATCAGCAGGCCGTAAATCAGGCCGCCGACCATCGAATCACCGGCGCCCACGGTGCTGACCACCTCACAGGACGGCGGTTTGGCGATCCAGGCGCCGGAGGCGTTAACCCACAGCGCGCCTTCCGCGCCGAGGGAGATCACCACGTGGGCGATGCCCTGCTCACGCAGCGCATGCGCGGCCTCGACCACGTCCGCCAGCGCCGGCAGCGGGCGGCCGGCCCAGATCTCCAGCTCGCGGCGGTTCGGCTTCACCAGCCACGGCGAGGCCTTCAACCCTGCGACCAGCGCTTCGCGGCTGCTGTCGAAAATGATGCACGGGCATTTGGCGCGCAGCTGGGTCATCCAGTCGGTAAAGGCATCGGGATCGACGCCGGCCGGCAGGCTGCCGCTCACCGCCACCATGTCAAACTGGCCCAGCCAGCTCAGCGAGTCGCTGACGAAGCGATCCCAGTCCTGCGGCGTCACTTCAAAACCGGAGAAATTGAAATCAGTGACTTCGCCGTCTTTTTCCGTCAGCTTGACGTTGATGCGGGTGCGGCCCGGCACTACCTGGAAGCGGTTGGCGATCCCCAGATCGCTGAACAGCAGCTGGAAACCGTCCTGATTGTCTTTGCCCAGGAAGCCGCCGACGGTGACGTCGATGCCCAAATCCTTCAACACCTTGGCGACGTTGATGCCCTTACCGGCGGCGTGCAGGCCGGCGGTTTTTACCCGGTTGACTTCCCCGCGTTCGATCTGCGGGCAAAACCCCACCAGATCGTACGCCGGGTTCAGGGTGATCGTTGCTACTCTTCTGCTCATGCTGCGCCCTCGCCCAGTCCTTCATTAATCGCTTCGCCGATCGCCTTCAGCGCGGCTTCAGCATCTTCTCCATTGGCGGTAAAGCGCAGGTGATGCCCTTTTTTCACGCCCAGCGCCACCACCTTCATCAGGCTGCGCCCGTTGGCCGGCTTGCCGCTGCCGTCCAGGTTGGTGACGGTGATGTCACTGTTGAAACTTTTGATCACGTTGACCAGCGCCGTGCCCGGCCGTGCGTGCAGGCCGTGCTCGTTGCGGATCACGAACTCGGCGCTCAGTACGCTGCTCTCCTCGGCCACTTCGCTGGTCAGCAGCGCCAGCACCCCGGCGGCATCCGCCTTCAGCAGGCGTTCAGCTTTGTTGGCCAGCAGCAGATCGCTGAGGTAGTTGAGCACCGCCAGCGGCTGCGCGTCGGCGACCGACACCGTCAGCAGCAGCGCCACCGGCTCGCCGTCTTCCACGAAAGCCTGCGCCGGGCGGCTGACGGTGGCTGCGCTGGCCAGGTTGCCTTCAACGCTGTCGCTCAGCCAGATGCCCTGCCCCAGGTTCAGCGGCTTGCGGGTAATGGCATCGCTGACGAACTGCGCGTTGACCGCGCCGGCCTTTTGCAGCCGGCCGGCGTTCAGCGCCTGCAGCGTCATCAGGCTGTCGGCCGCGACGTCGAGCGCAATCAGCGAAACGTCGAACTGGAATTCGGCGCTCTGCTGCTCGCCCATCAGCAGGCCGCGCAGCTCTTCCGCGGAGGTGGTTTTCGCCAGCCGCTCCGCCACGCCGTCATCGCTCAGCACGTGAGTAAGCTGGCGCAGCAGCGCCAAATGCTCGTCGGAACGGGCGGCGATGCCGATCGCCACATAGGCGGTCTGGCCTTCGCCCCAGGCGATGCCCTGCGGGAACTGGAACACCTGCACGCCGGTTTTCAGCACCAGATCGCGGGTATCGGTGGTGCCGTGCGGAATGGCGATGCCGTTGCCCAGATAGGTGGACGTCTGCAGTTCGCGCTGCAGCATGCCGTCCACGTAACCGGCGCTGACGCAGCCGGCTTCGGTCAGGGCGGCGGCCACCTGGCGGATGGCCTCCTGCTTATCGGCGGCAGCGGCGCCCAGATGAATGTCTTGCGGTGACAACTGGAACATGATTCTCCTCTCCTGCTGAATTGAATCGTTTCAGCTTCATTGAGAAAAAGGAGCGTTACCCGCTCGCCACAAGCGGCCGGATAACGCTGAAACGTTTCAAGGAGTGTGTGAGCAGCGCAAGGCGAAAGCAAGCTTTCTCCCTTTTGCCATTGCAGATTTTTGAGCTTACGCACACTTTCGCCGGCGCATTGGTCAGCGCCGGGGCAAAATGACATACTGTGCTGAAACTTTGCTGACGGAGAAAAGCATGAACGTAGTGACCGGCGTCGGGGTGATCATCGTCAACCCGCAGGGCGAGATTTTGTTGGGCAAGCGCTGCGGTTCCCACGCGCCCTTTTGGTCGATCCCCGGTGGGCATCTGGAGGCCGGTGAAACCTTCGAGCAGTGCGCCCGGCGCGAAATCGCCGAAGAGACCGGGCTGCTCATCGATCCGCCGCGCTTCGTGGGCGTCAGCAACAATCTGCAAACCTGGCGCGCCGAAGGCAAACACACGGTGTCTGTTTGCCTGCAGGTGGATCACCCCGGCGGCAGCGCCGAGTTGAAAGAACCCGAAAAGTGCGCCGAGTGGCGCTGGTGCGCGCCCGACGCCCTGCCGGAGCCGCATTTCGAAGCCAGCCGCACCGCCATCCGGCTATGGCTGAGCGGCCAGCCCTATTTGCCCACGGCCTGAGCCATCGCGAACGCGTCCTGCGTTCGCTTCCCCTGCCGCTCGACCCCATCGCTATATACACCAGAATATAACGCTATTTTTTGCGATATATGCCCTTTTTTTGACTACGGATAACCCTATGGGGTTAACCCTCTTCTATATTACCCCTGCAATCGACGTGGCATTCTGACCTCCGGTCGGCGGCCTTTTGGCAAGATTTTATTTTAAATTCATAATTATAAGCGGGTTTACCATGAGCAAAAAACTGACTGGCTTTGAAAAAAAGCGCCGGTGGGGATGGCTATGGCTTTTGCTGCTGGGGATTATCCTCGGCGCGGCGCTGTTGGCCGGGACCGCCACCGTATTCCACAAAACCAGCGATACCGCCTTCTGCGTTTCCTGCCACACCATGCAACAGCCGCTGGCCGAATATCAGGGCAGCGTTCACTTCCAGAACACCAAGGGCATCCGCGCCGAGTGCGCCGACTGCCACGTGCCGCACCAGCCGATCGATTACCTGTGGACCAAAATCCGCGCGGTGAAAGACATTTACGGCGAAATGGTCGGCACCATCGATACGCCGGAAAAATACGAAGCGCACAAGCTGGCGATGGCGCAGTCGGTCTGGAAAACGCTGAAAGAGAACGACTCAGCCACCTGCCGCTCCTGCCACAGCTACGACGCCATGGACATCACCGCCCAGCGCCCCGAGGCGCGCCTGCAGCACCCGGTGGCGATCAAACAGGGCGAGACCTGCATCGATTGCCATAAGGGCGTGGCCCACATCCTGCCGGACATGAGCGGCGAAACCCAGGCCGGCGCCGCCGAGCTGGCGAAGGCCGCGGCGCTGACCGCACCGGACGCCACCCCCCTCTACACCATCGCCACTGAACCGTTCTTCCTCAGCGCGGACGACAGCCATAACGCCGGCAACCTGATGCCGTCCACCGAAGTGCAGGTGGTGAAGCAGGATGGCGACAAGGTGCTGGCCACCGTGAGCGGCTGGCAGCAGGACGGGGTCAGCGAAGTGTTCTACGCCGCGCAGGGCAAACGCATCCTCAGCGTGCTGCTGGGTGAAGACGCGCGCCAACAGCTGAAGACCGCCTCCACCCAGACCGATGCGGAAACCGGCCTGGTCTGGCATCAGGTTTCTCTGCAGGTGTGGCTGCCGCGTAAACAGTTGATTGACGATCAGCAAAAAATCTGGCGCTACGCCGCGGACATGATGTCGGCCAACTGCACCGGCTGCCACGGGCTGACCGCGCTCGATCGCTTCAACGCCAACCAATGGATTGGCGTCATCAAAGGCATGGCGCCGCGCACCTCGCTGACGCAGGAACAGCTGCGCGTGCTGACGCAATACGTACAAAAACACGCCAGCGACATGCCACCTGCCGCACCGGCCAAGCTTTAAGGGAGAAGCGCAATGAGCAACCAACAACCGTTAACCATGAGCCGCCGCCGCTTCCTGACCGGAGCCGCCGCTCTGGCCGCCGCCCCTCTGCTGGCGGGCTTATGGCCCAAAGCGGCGCTGGCGCAGGCCATCAGCGAAGCGCTGCCGCAGTTCATCGCCTTGCGTCAGGCGCAGAAAGGCATTCTGACCGGCGCCCACTGGGGCGCGTTCGAGGCCATCGTGCAAGACGGCAAGATGGTGGGCGTGCAGCCGGTGCAGGACGATCCGTATCCGAATGAGCTGATCGCCATGGCGCCTTATCAGGTGCACGCCGAGAACCGCATCAAATACCCGATGGTGCGTAAAAGCTGGCTGGAGGGCGGCCCCGGCAGCCGCACCGAGCTGCGCGGCCGCGACGAGTGGGTGCGCGTCAGCTGGGACAAAGCGACCGAGCTGGTGTGCAATGAAATCACTCGCCTGCAAAAAGATCACGGGCCGCAGTCGATCTACGCCGGTTCCTACGGCTGGAAAAGCGTCGGCATGCTGCACAACAGCCGCACGCTGCTGCAACGCCTGATGAACCTGACCGGCGGTTTCCTCGGCTACGCCGGCGACTACTCCACCGGCGCGGCGCAGGTGATCATGTCGCACGTGGTCGGTTCGATGGAGGTCTACGAACAGCAGACCGCCTGGCCGAACGTGATCGAGAACAGCGAGCTGGTGATCCTGTGGGGCTGCAACCCGATGGTCACGCTGAAAAACAGCTGGAACGTGCCGGATCACGTCGGCCAGACCGGCTTCGAGGCGCTGAAGAAGAAAGGCACCCGGGTGATCAGCATCGATCCGGTGCACAGCGACAGCGCCAAGTTCGTCAATGCGCAGTGGATCGCCCCGCGCCCTTATACCGACGGCGCCATGCTGATCGGCATCGCCCACACGCTGCTGACCGAGAAGCTGCATAACCCGGACTTCCTGAAAACCTACACCGTCGGCTTCGACAAGTTCCAGGCCTACCTGCTGGGCGAGAGCGACGGCGTGGCGAAAACCGCCGAATGGGCGGCCGACATCAGCGGCGTCGATGCCGACACGCTGCGCCAACTGGCGCGCGAGATGGCGAAACACCGCACCATGATCATGGGCGGCTGGGGCATTCAGCGCCAGCACCACGGCGAACAGCAGCACTGGCTGCTGGTGACGGTGGCGGCGATGCTCGGCCAGATCGGCCTGCCGGGCGGCGGCTTCGGCTTCAGCTACCACTATTCCTCCGGCGGCAGCCCGACCGCCAAAGGCGGCATCATCGCCGGCATCTCCGCCGGCAACGCGCCGAAGAACTCGCCGGCGCCGATCCCGGTGGCGCGCATCGCCGAATGCCTGAGCAACCCGGGCAAAACCATCGACTTCAACGGCGCCAAGGTCACCTACCCCGAGGTGAAAATGATATATGTGGCGGGCGGTAACACCTTCCACCAGCATCAGGACACCAATAACCTGGTCAAAGCCTGGCAGCGGCCGGACACCATCGTGGTCAACGAGCCTTACTGGACCGCCACCGCCAAGCATGCCGACATCGTGCTGCCGGCCACCACCAGCTACGAGCGCAACGATCTGGAAATGGGCGGCGACTATTCGCAGCTCTACGTGTTCCCGATGCATCAATGCGTGCCGCCGCAGCACGAGTCGCGCAGCGACTTCGACATCTTCTCGGCGATGGCGGCCAGGCTGGGCGTGCAGGAAGCCTTTACCGAGGGCAAGGATGAAACCCAGTGGCTGAAAGGCATGTACGACGACATGAAGAACCAGGCGCGCGCCGCCCGGGTGGCGCTGCCGCCGTTCGACATGTTCTGGCAATCCAACAACTACGTGCGCTTCCCGGTGCCGGAGGCCAACAAGCAGTGGGTGCGCTTTGCCGATTATCGCGACAACCCGCTGCTGAACCCGCTGGGCACGCCGTCGGGCAAGATCGAGATCTACTCCGACGCCATCGCCAAAATGCATTACGAGGATTGCCCCGGCATCCCGACCTGGATGCCGCCGCACGAGTGGTATCGCGGGCCGGAAGCGGCCAAGTATCCGCTGTCGCTCAATACCGCGCACCCGACCAACCGGCTGCACTCTCAGCTCGACAACACGCCGCTGCGCGAGAAATACGCGGTAGCGGATCGTGAAGCGATCCTGATCCACCCGCAGGACGCGCAGCCGCGCGGCATCAGCGGCGGCGATCTGGTGCGGGCGTTCAACGATCGCGGCCAGATCCTGGTGGGGGCGGTGGTCAGCGAAGACGTGCGACCGGGCGTGGTGCGCATCAGCGAAGGCGCCTGGTTCGATCCGGCCGATCCGGCGCAGCCCGGCTCGCTGTGCAAGAACGGCAACGTCAACTGCCTGACCTTCGACATCGGCTCTTCCAGCCTGGCGCAGGGCAACTGCGGGCAGATGGCGCAGCTGCAGATCGAGAAGTATCGGGGGCCGGTATTGAAAAATACCGCGCACGCGGTGCCGCAAGGCGCCTGATCCCGCGATAACCCGCGATAAACTGGGGCGCGTAACGCGCCCCTTTTTTCCTCGTCGCCGCGCGACATATCCGCTTACCCTTCGTCGCAAGGGAGCGGTTTGCGTTTCATTTCAACGGGCGTATGATGCGCGCGACCTCCCTTTTTCGACGAATTATCAACCGCCATGCCGACTTCATCCGCAGTAACGCGACGCGCGCCCGATCTCACTTCGCTGGCCTTTTTGGCGGTGGCGTTTCTGACCGGCATCGCCGGCGCGTTGCAAACCCCGACGCTGAGCCTGTTTCTGGAAACCGAGGTCAAGGTACGGCCGGCGCTGGTCGGGTTGTTCTTTACCGGCAGCGCGGTGATCGGCATTCTGGTCAGCCAGTTTCTCGCCGGCCGTTCGGATAAACAAGGCGACCGCAAATCACTGATCTTCCTCTGCTGCATGCTGGGTGCGCTGGGGTTCACGCTGTTCGCCTGGAGCCGCAACTATTACCTGCTGCTGCTCGTCGGCGTGCTGCTCACCAGCTTCGGCTCCACCGCCAATCCGCAGATGTTTGCGCTGGCGCGCGAGCATGCCGATCGCACCGGACGCGAGGCGGTGATGTTCACCTCCATCATGCGCGCCCAGGTTTCCCTTGCCTGGGTCATTGGCCCGCCGATCGCCTTCGCGCTGGCGCTGGGCTTCGGCTTTAAGGTCATGTATCTGGCGGGCGCGGTGGCCTTTGTGCTGTGCGGCCTGCTGGTGTGGAAGCGGCTGCCTTCGATGCCGAAAACCGCGGCGACGAACGCGCCCCTGGCCGCACCGCGGCAGCATCGCCGCGATTCGCTGCTGCTGTTCGTCGCCTGCACCCTGATGTGGACCGCCAACAGCATGTACCTGATCAACATGCCGCTGTATGTGGTGCACGAGCTGCGGCTGCCGGAGCGGCTGGCCGGGATATTGATGGGTGCCGCCGCCGGGCTGGAGATCCCAATCATGCTGCTCGCCGGCATGGTGGCGAAACGCTGCGGCAAGCGTTGTTTGATGCGCGGGGCGGTGGTCGCCGGCGTGCTGTTCTATTGCGGCCTGCTGTTTATCACCGGCAGTTGGCCGCTGATTGCCCTGCAGCTGCTGAATGCGGCGTTTATCGGCGTGCTGGCGGGCATCGGCATGCTCTACTTTCAGGATTTGATGCCCGGTCAGGCCGGCACGGCCACCACGCTGTTCACCAACACCATTCGGGTAGGCTGGGTCATCGCCGGCGCCATCGCCGGTGCGGTGGCGGAAATCTGGAATTACCATGCGGTGTTTTACGCCGCGCTGGCGATGGCGGCAGGCGCGACGCTGTGTCTGTGGACGTTGAGGGAAGCTTAAGGCGCAGTGTCCGCTTCCAGCCTGGCGAGATAAATCAGCGCCTGATCGCGGTGATCGTGGCACATGTCGCGGCTCGGCTGCAGGCTGCCGCACACCTTCGGCCGCAGCGGCGAATGAAACAGGCCACAGCGCAGCCGTTCATCCAGATGAATGCAGCGGGTATTGGCGGGCTTGCCGTTCGGCATGCCGGGGATCGGGCTGGATATTGACGGCGCGATACAGCAGGCGCCGCAGTCGCTGCGACAGTCCATCAGCGCTACTCCTGGTGGGCTGGGGAAAAGAAGCGCGACAATAGCAGCCGCGCGCGGCGGCCGCCAGCAGAATCCCTGCGTCCCGGCGATCTTTACACTCATCGCCCTGCGCCGGCCGGCGTCATCGTATGGCGAATAAACGCCCAACACACCTTGATTTAAAGACAAAAACGCGTGAAACGTGCAATTCCCCCGCTTTACATGCACCATACACCCATGTACCATTGAGCTAGTACAAAAGAACCTCTTCCATCAGGAGCACGCATGTCTACGGACACCATCCAGAAGCTGGCCCGCCCTTCCGTCCTCGGCGGCGCGATGATCATTGCCGGAACCGCCGTTGGCGCCGGCATGTTTTCCATTCCGATCGTCACTTCCGGTGTCTGGTTCAGCGGCTCCGTCGCGCTGCTGGTATATACCTGGGCCTGCATGTTACTTTCCGGCCTGATGATCCTCGAAGCCACGCTGCACTACCCGAGCGGCGCCAGCTTCAACACCATGGTCAAGGATCTGCTGGGCAAAGGCTGGAACGCCGTGAACGGCCTGTCGGTGGCGTTCGTGCTGTACATCCTGACCTATGCCTATATCTCCGCCGGCGGCTCGATCATCGCCCACACGCTGGAGGGCATCGTCGGCGTCGGCCAGACCACCGCCGGCCTGGTGTTCGCGCTGGTCGTGGCGTTTATCGTCTGGCTCTCCACCCGCGCGGTCGACCGCCTGAGCACCATTTTGATCGGCGGTATGGTGATCACCTTCGTGATGTCGGTGGGCGACATGTTCACCCACGTACAGCCCGCGGTGCTGTTCAACACCGGCGATGACCAGGCCAGCTATCTGCCTTACGCCCTGGCGGCGCTGCCTTACCTGCTGACCTCGTTCGGCTACCACGGCAACATTCCCGGGCTGGTGAAGTATTACCATAAGGACAGCGGCTCCGTGGTGCGCAGCCTGGTGTACGGCACCCTGCTGGCATTGGCTATCTACATCCTGTGGCAGTACGTGATCCAGGGCAATATCGCGCGCGACGCCTTTAAGCAAGTGATCGCCGAGGGCGGCAACATCGGCAGCCTGCTCAAGCAAATGGGCAACGTCTCCAGCAGCCAGACCGTCAGCCAACTGCTGAACGCCTTCTCCTATATGGCGCTGGCCAGCTCGTTCCTCGGCGTGTCGCTGGGCCTGTTCGACTACCTGGCAGACTTCTGCAAGTTCAAGGACGACGCCGTCGGACGCAGCAAGACCGCGCTGGTGACCTTTGTGCCGCCGACCCTGGCCGCGCTGCTGTTCCCGAACGGTTTCCTGTACGCCATCGGTTTCGCCGGGCTGGCGGCCACCGTCTGGGCGGTGATCGTGCCGGCGCTGATGGCGCGCGCCAGCCGCCGCCACCACCCGCAGGCCGGTTACCGTGCACCGGGCGGCAACGGCGTGATCCTGTTCGTTATCCTGTTCGGCCTGATCAACGCCGCCGCGCATATTCTTTCGCTGTTCGGCCTGCTGCCGGTCTTCCGCTAATCCCCGACGGGAGGGCGATCGCCCTCCCTTTCCCGCACTGTTTTTACGCCGGGCTATTGCCTGAAATCGGCGGCGCGAGTACCTTGTCGCAACTTCTCTAATACTCTTCATTGCGGATGAATTGAAATGGCAAGAGCTAACGAAATTAAGCGCGGCATGGCGATCAGCTACAACGGCAAGCTGCTGCTGGTAAAAGATATCGACGTGCAGAGCCCGAGCGCCCGCGGCGCCAGCACCCTGTACAAAATGCGCTTCTCCGACGTGCGCACCGGCCTGAAAGTGGAAGAACGCTTCAAGGGCGACGATATCCTGGACACCATTTCCCTGTCGCGCCGCAAGGTGAACTTCTCCTATATCGACGGCGAAGAATACGTGTTCATGGATGACGAAGACTACACCCCGTACATCTTCAAGAAAGACCAGATCGAAGACGAGCTGCTGTTCATTCCGGAAGGCGGCCTGCCGGGCATGCAGGTGCTGACGCTGGACGGCCAGGTGCTGGCGCTGGAGCTGCCGCAGACCGTGGATATGGAAATCGTCGAGACCGCGCCGGGCATCAAAGGCGCTTCCGCCAGCGCCCGCAACAAACCGGCCACCATGGCGACCGGCCTGGTGATCCACGTGCCGGAATACCTCAGCGCCGGCGACAAAATTCGCATTCATATCGCCGAACGCCGCTACATGAGCCGCGCCGACTAGTCGCGCCAGCGGGGCCGGAACGCGGCCCCGTTTCATTTTCCGCTACGGCAACTCCGGGAAAAAACGCCGCTTGAGCGCCAGCTCGACGCCGCGCAGCTCCGCCAGCCCTTTCAACCGCCCGATGGCCGAATAGCCCGGATTGGTTTTCTTTTTCAAGTCGTCCAGCATCTGATGCCCATGATCGGGGCGCATCGGGATCGGCCGCCGATCGCCCGCCCGCTGCCGACGCAACTCTTCGGTCAGGATCGCTTCGATCACCGCCACCATGTCCACATCGCCCTGCAGGTGCGCCCCTTCGTGGAAGCTTTTCGGGTTCTCCTCGCGGCAGGTGGCGCGCAGGTGGGTAAAGTGAATGCGATCGCCAAAGGTTTCAATCATCCGCACCAGATCGTTGTCGGCGCGCACGCCGTAGGAACCGGTGCATAGGGTGAAGCCGTTATAGATGCTGTCGACGGTCTGCTTCAGCCACTGCATGTCTTCAATCGTGGAGACGATGCGCGGCAGGCCGAGGATCGGCCGCGGCGGATCGTCGGGGTGCACCGCCAGCCGGATGCCGACCTCTTCCGCCACCGGCACGATGGCGCGCAGAAAGACCGCCATGTTCTCGCGCAGCCGCGCCTTGTCGATGCCATCGTACTCCGCCAACCGGCGGCGGAACTGTTCCAGCGTGTAGCCCTCTTCCGCCCCCGGCAGCCCGGCGATGATGTTGCCGGTCAGCCGGTTTTTTTCCTCCTCGCTCATGGCGGCGAAATAGGCCGCCGCCTGACTGCGCTCTTGCGGCGTATAATCGGCCTCGGCGCCGGCGCGCTGCAGGATATGCAGCTCGAACGCGGCGAAGGCGATCTGATCGAAGCGCAGCGCTTTGGAACCGTCCGGCAGCGGATAGGCCAGATCGGTGCGCGTCCAGTCGAGGATCGGCATGAAGTTGTAGCAGACGGTGTCGATGCCGCAGGCCGCCAGGTTGCGCAGCGACTGTTGATAATTGGCGATGTACCGCCGCCAGTCGCCGCTGTGGGTTTTGATCTCCTCATGCACCGGCACGCTCTCCACCACCGACCACATCAGCCCCTTTTCCGCCAACAGCGCCTGTCGCGCGCGGATCTCATCGATCGGCCAGACGTCGCCGTTCGCGATATGATGCAGCGCCGTCACCACCCCGGTCGCCCCGGCCTGACGCACGTCGTCCAAAGAGACCGGATCGTTCGGGCCATACCAACGCCATGTTTGTTCCATGTTTTGTCCTTATGCCTGTCTCGCACCGCGATGCTGTTATACCAGTTTAATTTAGATGTCAGCTACCTTTAACTTACTCTTTCGCCCTGCGCTGTCAAAACCGAACCCGTCATTGGTTGATCCACTTCACGATTCTGGCTTATTTTGGACTGACCAATTCCTTTAGCTGGCCGACATCCTTACACTGGTCGCAGTTTTTTATCGCCGGCGCCACCCTGCCGATGTGGCAGAAAACTGGTCTGCTAACTTGGCGCAACTGGCCCGCCAGCTGTCTTACATGCTTTGGAGATGAGATGAAAACGATCGCCAACACCCCATTGCCGGGCGCCGTCCGGCAGCCGGGCTATGACCGCCGGGCTCTGCGCAGCCGCATCGTGCACCTTGGCTTCGGCGCGTTCCACCGCGCGCATCAGGCGCTGCTGACCGATCGGGTGCTGAACGCCCACGGCGGCGACTGGGGCATCTGCGAGATCAGCCTGTCCGGCGGCGTGCCGCTGTTTGAGGCGCTGCGGCAACAGGATCATCTGTACAGCGTGCTGGAGAAAGGCGCGGACGGCCATCAGGCCATCGTGATCGGCGCGGTGCATGAGAGCCTGCACCGCAAGCTGGAGGGCATCGCCGCGGTGCTGGAGAAACTGGCCGAGCCGCAGGTGGCGATCGTCTCGATGACCATCACCGAAAAAGGCTACTGCATCGAGCCCGGCAGCGGGCGATTGGATCGGCAGCATCCGGGGATCGTCGCCGATCTGGCGTGGCCGCATCAGCCGCAGACCGTGCCCGGCATTTTGGTGGAGGCGCTGCGGCTGCGGCGCGAACGCGGCCTGCCCGCCTTCTCCCTGCTCTCCTGCGACAATATTCCGGAGAACGGCCACGTGCTGCGCCGGGCGGTGCTCGATCTGGCGCAGGCGCGGGATCCGTCGCTCGCCGATTGGATCGCCACCGCCGCCACCTTCCCCTGCACCATGGTGGATCGCATCGTGCCGGCCGCCACGCCGGCCACGCTGGATGAGATTGCCGCCGCGCTGGGCGGCGTGCGCGACGACTGCGCCATCGCCTGCGAGCCCTTTATTCAATGGGTGGTGGAAGACAACTTCGCCGCCGGACGCCCGGCGTGGGAGCTGGCCGGCGCCCAGCTGGTCAGCGATGTGCTGCCGTTTGAGCACATGAAACTGCGCATGCTGAACGGCAGCCACTCGTTCCTGGCTTACCTCGGCTACCTGGGTGGCTACCGCTATATCAACGAGTGCATGGCGGATGAACACTACCGTCGCGCCGCCCTGCGGTTGATGCTGGACGAACAGGCGCCCACCCTGAGCGTTACCGGCATCAGTCTGACCGACTACGCCGCACAGCTTATCGCGCGCTTCAGCAACCCGGCGCTGCAACACCTCACCTGGCAGATCGCCATGGACGGTTCGCAGAAGCTGCCGCAGCGCCTGCTGGACGCGGTGCGCTGGCATCTGCGGCACGGCGGCGACTATAGCGGGCTGGCGCTGGGCGTGGCGGGCTGGATGCGTTACGTCGGCGGCGTCGATGACGCCGGTCAGCCGATCGACATTCGCGATCCGCTGGCAGACGCGCTGCAACAGACTATTGCCGCTACGCCGGACGATCGGCGGCGCGTAACGGCGCTGCTGGCGCTGAAATCGGTGTTCGGCGAATCGCTGGCAACGCATGCGGCGTTTGCCGACGCGGTGACGCAAGCCTATTTGTCACTGCGCGATCGCGGTGCGCGTGAAACGGTGAAGGAGTGGGTGCTGCGGTGAGAAGCCTGCAGGGCCGAGAATAACCATGCCGGCGTAACGTTACGCCGGCATGGCGGAACGACTTAACGATAAACGACCGTCATAACAGCGAGTTTCTTCTGTTGGTCTACCCACTTCATTTCGGTTGTGCCTAGATTTAGCGGAAGTTCTTTGCGTGTAGTATCAAAACCTGACAACGCTTGCTGGGCCTGATAACGCTGGCCGTTGCGGTAACATTGCGTATTCGCCTTAGAATCTGCAATATTGACCGTGCAAGGACTTTCAACGATAGAACCGACGAAGCGAATTACCCCGCCGGCCACTCCTGCATGACTCACTGCCGTCCATGAAAACAACATTCCTACGATCAAAAATAACCGAAAGGTATTCATGGCAACCTCATTTTTAGTTAAGCCAATTTAACCATAGAGGATCTTGTTAGGAATAATCGCAAGGAAAGGGACGAGATTTGATCGTTAATCGCGTCATTAACAATGTAAAAACAAGCTACTAACAAAAGTTAACCGCATCTAATACAGGGTTTTATCTAAGAACTTTCTTGTTATGAACGGTGGATTTTGTCGGTTGAAAAGCGCATGGTGACGTGCAAAATTTGCGAGATAGAGCACAAATTAAATCGCGGCGGTTTCACCGATAAGGCTGCGTAACTCATTTATTAAGCAGGTTAATTTTTGCTCCAGGAATTATTAATGACCAAAACCAATTTGATTACCGGTTTCCTCGGCAGCGGTAAAACCACCACTATCCGCCATTTGCTGGCTCATAAGCCCGAACATGAGCGCTGGGCGGTATTGGTCAATGAATTCGGCGAGATCGGCATCGACGGCGCGCTGCTGGCAGACAGCGGCGCGGTGCTCAAAGAGATCCCCGGTGGCTGCATGTGCTGCGTCAACGGCCTGCCGATGCAGGTGGGCTTGAATATGCTGTTACAGCAGGCCAAACCGGATCGGCTGCTGATCGAGCCGACCGGGCTCGGGCATCCGAAACAAATTCTGTCGCTGCTGACCCAGGAGAGCTATGCCGGCTGGATTGATCTGCAGGCCACCCTGTGCCTGCTGGATGCCCGCCAGCTCAGCCAGCCCCGCTACCGCGACAACGAAAACTTCCGCGATCAGCTGGCCGCGGCCGACGTTATTTTGGCCAGCAAAAGCGATACCTATCAGCCGGAAGACAGGGGGGCGCTGGAGGCCTGGAGGGCGCAAGATCCGCTGCGGCGGCCCTGTTATGCCATCGCTCAAGGCGAAGCGGATGTCGCGCTGTTGTCACTTCCGCGCACGAATCGTACAGAATTGCCGGACGCGCAGCATCATCATGGTCAGGCGAAAACGCAGGGGCTGGCGGCGCTGCGGCTGCCGGAGCACGCCCGCTGGCGGCGAGCGTTGAACGAGGGGCAAGGCTTCACCAGCTGCGGCTGGATTTTTGACGGCGACACCCAATTCGACACCGTCGGCTTTATGGAATGGGTGCGACTCGCGCCGGTAGAACGCGCCAAAGGCGCGGTGCGCATCCCCGAAGGCACATTGCTGATCAATCGTCAGGGACAGGATCTCAACATCGAAACCCGCCCGGTCGCGCCGCTCGACAGCCGAATTGAGCTTATCCACAGCGAAAATGCCGATTGGAACGCCCTGCAATCCGCCTTGTTTAAGATTCGTTTAAGTTAGACCCCGTACCGTTGCCCCCCGGTTGCCGCAGGGCGGCCGGGTTTTATTTCGTTTTCATTTTGCCAACAGGTTATGTCATGACACGCCGCAATTTACCCCTCATTATCCTCTTCAACTTACTGGGCGTTGCGCTGTTCCTGTCCTGGTTCCTGCCGGCCAATCACGGCGGCTGGTTTACCCTGGACTCGGCGATCTTTTTCTTCTTTAACCGCCATCTGGCCACCGACCCGGCGTTTTTGCACCTGGTCGCCATCACCAACAACCGCGCGTTTGACGTGATTTCGCTGCTCGCCATGGGCCTGCTGTATTTGTACTTCTACCTGAAGCAGGACGCCGCCGGCCGCCGCCGCCTGGTGATCACCGGCGTGGTGATGCTGCTGACCGCCGTGGTGCTGAACCAGCTTGGCCACCTGCTGCCGGTGAAGCATCCGAGCCCCACCCTGACCTTCGACAATATCTATCGCGTCAGCGAGCTGACCGGCATCCCCACCAAGGACGCTTCCAGCGACAGCTTCCCCGGCGACCACGGCATGATGCTGATTATTTTTTCCTGCTTTATGCTGCGCTATTTCGGCCGCCGCGCCTTCGCCGTCGCCCTGCTGATTACGCTGCTCTTCTCATTGCCACGCGTGATGATTGGCGCCCACTGGTTTACCGATATTGCCGTCGGCTCGCTGTCAGTGGTGCTGGTTGGCGCCAGCTGGGTGCTGATGACGCCTTGCAGCGACTGGATCGTCGATCGGTTGAATCGCCTGTTGCCCGGCAAGCATCGCCCCGGCCAACCATAACTTGCGTCTATGACTCATGCCGGGAGGCGCTCGCCTTCCGGCCTTAATCCCTTCGCTGAGCGCAAAATATCGTCACCGCCCGTTAACGCTTTTGCAACCTGATTTCACGCCAGATTCATACATCGGACAATTGGCGTTTTTTATATGAAGATTTACATTATGTTACATCACAAATTCATATAAAAAAGACGGGAAAAAGGCTCGCAATCCCCTATTTGTTCCGGTAATCTCAGATGCGTTTGTGCCTGGTTTAAGTCGAATTAGTATGGAATCCGATAAAAATGTGCGTTCTCGCACGTTTTCAACGGTAACTGGTTGTCGATGCAACAGGTGCGGACTAGGCTCGTTTCGTTTGGCATTTTTCAGGTAGCGACTTTCGTCGTTAAGGACTTCAAGGGAAAACAACAACAATGGTCAAATCTCAACCGTTTCTGAGATATTTTTTGCGGGTAGTCCCTGCAATTGCCGCTGCGGTTATGCTCTCCGCATGCAGCTCGACTCACACTTCGAACTTGAATAACGCACAAACTGAGATGCGTGCAGTTAATGACAAAGACGGTCTTTTACTGCAAGCCTCTCAGGATGAATTCGAAGCGATGGTCCGCAACGTTGACGTCAAGTCAAAGATTATGGATCAGTACGCGGACTGGAAAGGCGTTCGCTACCGTTTAGGCGGTGACAGCAAGCGCGGCATCGATTGCTCGGCGTTTGTTCAACGCACCTTCCGCGAACAGTTCGGCATGGATTTACCGCGTTCTACCTATGAACAGGAAGATCTCGGCAAGAAAATCCAGCGCACCAAGCTGCGCGTCGGCGATTTGGTGCTGTTCCGCGCAGGTTCCACCGGGCGCCATGTCGGCATCTATTTAGGCAACGATCAGTTCGTTCACGCCTCCACCAGCAGTGGGGTCATGATTTCCAAGCTGACCGATAACTATTGGAATAAACGTTATCGAGAAGCGCGCCGGGTGTTGACCAACGGTTAACGGCGCAATGCCTTGAAGATCCTGAATACCAAACGAGCGATAAGCGCCGCCTACGGGCGGCGTTTTTTTTGGTTGTCTAACAGATATCATCAAGATTGCTCCCTGCCTTATCGCCATCTTTCTCCGCTTAACGCTGCCGCACGCCATTATTTTGATAAACTGTTGGCAGGAAATCGCGCCATCGAGGAAAAACTCGCCTATTATCGTCAGATGACGGCAACGGCGCCCCGGCGTTATTTAAAACGTTTCCGCTTAAAATAGGCACATTATATTTCTGTCGGCGACGCCACATATTTAAACAACGCCGCCGGTTGGTACGGGATAAAAAGGCAAAAATGAAAAAAAAGCCGTTGGCACAATCCATTAAATGGCTGCGCGACACCCCTGACGCCCTGTTGCAGAGGACTCGGTTATGGGCTTGAAAAGAGCTTTTGCCCGCAGCGTGTCTCACCGACAGCGCAGCCTGGCTAAAAGCGGCGTCGCCGCCCTGGTATTTTTTACGCTCTTCACCGCGGTCACGCTTTCTTTGATTAACCACCAGCGCACGCAATATCAACATAAGGTCGAAGCGCGCACGCAAAAGTTCACGCTGGGTTATATCTCGCACCTGAAGACGGTGATGCAGCAAATGATGCCGCTGCTGGCCAAGCCTTGCCTCTCAAGCCAGTCGGACATTACCTACCAGGCGGCCTTTACCAGCGGCGTGCGCACCTTCCTGTTGGTGAAAGACGGCTACGCCTATTGCTCTTCCGCCACCGGCGACATGATGTTGCCGATGAAAAATCTCTACCAGGATATCGACTGGAATCTGCCCCTGGATCTCAAGCTGCAGCAGGGCACGCCGATCGTGCCGAACAAACCGGCGGTTGCAGTTTGGCTGCGGCATCCCGACGAAAAGGCCACCGGCATCCTCGCTACGCTGGACATCGATCTGATGCCCTATCTGCTGTTCACCTCGCACGACGAACAGGCGCCGGGCATCGCCATCGTGATGGGCAACCGCGCGCTGACCACCTTCAGCCCGAACCTGATGCCGGTCGATCAGTTGCCGAAGGGCAAGGCGGATAAACTGACGCTGCCCAATCTGCCGCTGACCATCCTGTTCTACAACGAGAAACTGACCCCCAACGACATTCGCCTGACGCTGCTGGGCAGCCTGGTGCTGTCATTGATGATCGGCGTACTCTGCTATTACATGCTGCTGCTGCGGCAAAGCCCGGAACGCGCGCTGCTGCGCGGCATCAAGCGCAACGAGTTCTTTATCGAATACCAGCCGGTGTTCCATACCGACAGCAACAGCATCGGCGGGCTGGAAGCGCTGATCCGCTGGCAGCATCCGATCGAAGGCCGCATCCCGCCCGACGTCTTTATCCCCTACGCCGAAAGCAACGGGCTGATCGTGCCGCTCACCCGCCACCTGTTCAGGCTGATCGCCGAAGATGCGCCGCAGCTCGCCAAAGCGCTGCCGCGGGGAGGCAAGGTCGGGCTCAACATCTCCCCCGCCCACCTGAGCGCGCCGTCGTTCCACCAGGACGTGTATGAACTGTTGACGCAGCTGCCGGGCGATTACTTTACGCTGGTGTTTGAAATCACCGAGCGCGGCATGGTGGAAGAAGAGAGTGCGCTGGCGGAGTTTGACTGGCTGCACAAACAGGGCATCGAGATCGCGGTGGACGATTTTGGCACCGGGCACAGCGCGTTGATCTATCTTGAGCGCTTCACCATGGATTACCTGAAGATCGATCGTGGCTTCGTCAACACCATCGGCCAGGACACGGTCACCGCGCCGGTGCTGGATGCGGTGATCTCGTTGGCG
Organism: Serratia sarumanii; assembly: GCF_029962605.1. NCBI lineage: Bacteria > Pseudomonadati > Pseudomonadota > Gammaproteobacteria > Enterobacterales > Yersiniaceae > Serratia > Serratia sarumanii. The sequence continues at coordinate 3,374,883 of NZ_CP124750.1, forward strand.
AAAAAGCTGAAAATGCTGACGGTGGCCGAGGGCGTGGAAACCGCCGAGCAGATGCAGTTCCTGCAAGAACACGGCGTCAACTTCATGCAGGGCTACTACTTCAGCAAGCCGCTGAGCATCGACAATTTCGTCGCTTACTGCAATGCTCATCAGGTCTTTGATTATCAGGCAAATAAATAGTTAGTCTTTAAGCATCTTTACCCTGCGCCCGCCCGAAGAATGTTATGCTGGGCGCAGGTTGTACTTTATTCCACAGCAGGAGCTTACCGTCTGATGTCCGTGCGCATTTTCGCTGCTCTGGTGCTCTCGGCACTGAGTTTCGGTCTGCGGGCCGAAGCCCTCAACGAAAGCTACGCTTTCGCCCTTCTCGGTGAACCGAAATACGCCACCGACTTCAGCCATTTCGACTACGTCAACCCGGCGGCACCCAAAGGCGGCGACGTGCGGCTGGCGGCCATCGGCACCTACGACAACTTCAACCGCTTCGCTACCCGCGGCGTGCCCGGCGAACGTACGATGGAGCTGTACGATACGCTGTTCACCAACTCCGACGACGAACCCGGCAGCTATTATCCGCTGATTGCCGAATCGGCCCGTTTCCCGGCCGACATGCGCTGGATGGAGTTGGATATCAACGCCCGCGCCCGCTTCCAGGACGGCAGCCCGATCACCGCCGCCGATGTGGCCTTCACCTTCAATAAATTCATGACCGAAGGCGTACCGCAGTTTCGCTCCTATTACAAAGGCGTCACGGTCAAGGCCATTTCCCGGCTGACGGTGCGCATCGAGCTACCTAAAGCCAACCGTGAGCAAATCCTCAGCCTGCTCAGCCTGCGCGTATTGCCGGAAAGTTTCTGGAAAAACCATAAGCTCAACGAACCGCTCAGCACCCCGCCGCTCGCCAGCGGCCCGTATAAAATCGCCGATTACCGCCTCGGCCAGTACATCACCTACCAGCGAGTGCGCGACTACTGGGCCGCCAACCTGCCGGTGAACCGCGGCCGCTACAACTTCGACAGCATTCGCTACGATTATTACCTGGACGATAAAGTATCGCTGGAAGCCTTCAAGGCCGGCGCTTACGATTTCCGCATCGAGCCGTCACCCAAAAGCTGGGCCACCCAGTATCAGGGCGGCAACTTCGCGCGCAACTACATCATCAAGCAGGACGAGACCAACCAGGCGGCGCAGAATACCCGCTGGCTGGCGTTCAACCTGCAAAAACCGCTGTTCGCCGATCGTCGGGTACGGGAAGCGATCGGCCTGGCTTTCGACTTCAACTGGATGAACAAGGCGCTGTATTACAACGCCTATCAGCGCGCCGACAGCTATTTCCAAAACACCGCCTACGCCGCCCGCGGCTACCCGGACGCCGCCGAACTGGCCTTGCTGGCGCCGCTCAAAGGCCAGATACCGCCGGAGGTGTTTACCAGCATCTACCAGCCGCCCTCCTCCGACGGCAGCGGCAACGATCGGCAAAACCTGCTGAAGGCGACCCAATTGCTGAAAGAAGCCGGTTGGGTGGTCAAAAATCAAAAGCTGGTCAACGCCAAAACCGGCCAGCCGTTCACCTTCGAACTGATGCTGCTGAGCGGCAGCAACTTCCAGTACGTATTACCCTTCCGCCACAACCTGCAGCGGCTGGGCATCGAGATGCAAATTCGCGAAATTGACGCCTCGCAGTACACCCGTCGCATGCGTGAACGCGATTTCGACATGATGTCGACCGTATATATGGCGATGCCGTTCCCCAGCGCCGATCTGCAAATCCTGTGGGATTCGCAGTACATCGATTCCAGCTACAACACGGCCGGCGTTAAAGATCCGGCGGTCGACAGCCTGGTGAGGCAAATCGCCGCCCATCAGGGCGACGAAAAGGCCCTGTTGCCGCTCGGCCGCGCGCTGGATCGGGTGCTGACCTGGAACAACTACATGCTGCCGATGTGGTACTCCAACCACGATCGCTACGCCTATTGGGACAAGTTCTCCACGCCGTCGATCCGCCCGGCCTATGCGATCGGCTTCGATAACTGGTGGTACGACGTCAACAAGGCGGCGCGTTTACCGGCTCAACGGCAATAAGGAGTCGGAATGGCGGCCTATCTGATACGCAGACTGTTACTGGTGATCCCCACGCTGTGGGCGATCATCACCATCAACTTTTTTATCGTGCAAATTGCCCCCGGCGGCCCGGTCGATCAGGCCATCGCCGCCATTGAGCTGGGGCATGGCAGCGGTTTTGGCAGCGGCGGCGTCAGCGAAGGCCTGGGCCATGCCCGGGCAGGCATCGCGGCTGGCGACAGCCAATACCGCGGTTCGCGCGGTCTGGATCCGGAGGTGATCGCCGAGATCACCCAACGTTACGGCTTCGATAAACCGCTGCACGAGCGCTACTTCACCATGCTGTGGAACTATATGCGCTTCGACTTCGGCAACAGCCTGTTTCGCGGCGCTTCGGTGATGCAGCTGATCGGCCAGAGCCTGCCGGTCTCCATCACGCTGGGCCTTTGGAGCACGCTGATCATCTACCTGGTGTCGATCCCGCTCGGCATCCGCAAGGCCGTCCACAACGGCAGCGCGTTCGATACCTGGAGCAGCACGCTGATCATCATCGGCTACGCCATTCCGGCTTTCCTGTTCGCCATCCTGATGATTGTGCTGTTCGCCGGCGGCAGCTACCTGGACTGGTTCCCGCTGCGCGGCCTGGTCTCCAGCAACTTCGACACCCTCTCGTGGCCAGCGAAGATCGCCGACTACCTGTGGCACATCACGTTGCCGGTGTTGGCGACGGTGATCGGCGGCTTCGCCACCCTGACCATGCTGACCAAAAACTCGTTCCTCGACGAGATCCGCAAGCAGTACGTCACCACCGCCCGCGCCAAGGGGCTGGATGAGAAAAAGATCCTGTACCGCCACGTATTCCGCAACGCCATGCTGCTGGTGATCGCCGGTTTTCCGGCCACCTTTATCAGCATGTTCTTCACCGGCTCGCTGCTGATTGAGGTGATGTTCTCGCTCAACGGCCTGGGGCTGCTGGGCTACGACGCCACGCTGCAGCGCGACTACCCGGTGATGTTCGGCACGCTGTATATCTTCACCCTGATCGGCCTGCTGTTGAATATCCTCAGCGATATCACCTACACCCTGGTCGATCCGCGCATTGACTTCGAGGCCCGCCAATGAGCCGCCTTAGCCCGATCAACCAGGCGCGCTGGGCGCGCTTTCGCCGCAACCGCCGCGGCTACTGGTCGCTGTGGATCTTTTTGGTGCTGTTCACCCTGAGCCTGGCCGCCGATCTGATCGCCAATGACAAACCGCTGTTGGTGCGTTATGAAGGCCGGCTGTACCTGCCGTTTATGATTAGCTACAGCGAAACCGCCTTCGGCGGCGAACTGAATACCGAAGCCGACTATCAGGATCCGTTCGTGCAGCGGCAGATCGAACGGCACGGCTGGGCGGTATGGGCGCCGATCCGCTTCAGTTACGACACCATCAACTTCGCCACCGAAGTGCCCTTCCCCTCGCCGCCTTCGCGTCACAACCTGCTGGGCACCGACAGCAACGGCGGCGACGTGCTGGCCCGGGTGCTGTACGGTTTTCGCATCTCGATGCTGTTCGGCCTGGCGCTGACGCTGTTTTCCAGCCTGATCGGCGTGTGCGTCGGCGCGACGCAAGGGTATTACGGCGGGCGTTTCGATCTGTGGGGGCAACGCTTTATCGAAGTGTGGTCGGGCATGCCGACGCTGTTTCTGATCATTCTGCTGTCGAGCATCGTCCAGCCCAATTTCTGGTGGCTGCTCGGCATCACCATCCTGTTCGGCTGGATGAGCCTGGTGGGTGTGGTGCGCGCCGAATTCCTGCGCACCCGCAATTTTGACTACATCCGCGCCGCGCGCGCCATGGGCGTGCCGGATCGCGTTATCATGTCCCGCCATATGCTGCCCAACGCCATGGTGGCGACGCTGACCTTCCTGCCGTTTATCCTGTGCGGCTCGATCACCACCCTGACGTCGCTCGATTTCCTCGGTTTCGGTCTGCCGATCGGTTCGCCGTCGCTCGGTGAGTTGCTGCTGCAAGGCAAAAACAATCTGCAGGCGCCGTGGCTCGGCATCACCGCCTTCCTGGTCTTGGCGGTGCTGCTGTCGTTATTAATCTTTATCGGCGAAGCGGTGCGCGACGCCTTTGACCCCAGCAAGGCGCATTGATATGGCCACTCCTTTGCTCGCTATTCAGGATCTCAGCATCGCCTTCCGCCAGGGCGACACCGTCACGCCGGTGGTCAACGAACTCTCGCTGCAAATCGCGCCGGCGGAAACGCTGGCGCTGGTGGGGGAATCCGGCTCCGGCAAAAGCGTCACCGCCCTGTCGATACTGCGCCTGCTGCCCGCGCCGCCGGTGGTTTACCCTGCCGGCGACATTCTGTTCAACGGCGATTCGTTGCTGCATGCGCCGGAAGCGGCGCTGCGCAAGGTGCGCGGCAATCAGATCGCGATGATCTTTCAGGAACCGATGGTGTCGCTTAACCCGCTGCACACCATCGAGAAACAGCTGGCGGAAGTGCTGATGCTGCACCGCGGCCTGCGGCGCGATGCCGCGCGCGCGGAGATCGTCGAGTGCCTGGAGCGCGTCGGCATCCGCCAGGCCAAAAGCCGGCTGCAGGACTATCCGCATCAGCTGTCCGGCGGCGAACGCCAGCGGGTGATGATCGCCATGGCGGTGTTGACCCGACCGAAACTGCTGATCGCCGACGAACCCACCACCGCGCTCGACGTCACTATCCAGGCGCAGATCCTGACGCTGCTGCAAGAATTGAAACGAGAGATGGACATGGGGCTGCTGTTCATCACCCATAACCTGAATATCGTGCGCCGCCTGGCGGACAACGTGGCGGTGATGCGCCAGGGGCGCTGCGTGGAGCAAAACGCCCGCGCGCGGCTGTTCAGCCGGCCGCAGCATTCTTACACGCAGCAGCTGCTGGCCGCCGAAGACGTCGGTGAACCGCTGCCGTTGCCTGCCGCGGCCAACGGGCGCCCCGGCGACGAGCGGCCGCTGCTCAAGGTGGAGAACCTGCAGGTGCGCTTCCCCATTCGCCGCGGCCTGCTGCGCCGCACGGTGGATTATCACTATGCATTGAAATCATTGAGTTTCGAGCTGCGGGCCGGGGAAAGCGTGGGGCTGGTGGGGGAATCCGGCTCGGGCAAAAGCACCACCGGGCTGGCGCTGCTGCGCCTGTTGGCCTCGCAGGGCGCCATCTGGTTCGACGGCGAACCGCTGCATCCGCTCACAATGAAGCAGATGCTGCCCTACCGCAGCCGGATGCAAATCGTCTTCCAGGATCCCTATTCCGCCCTGAACCCGCGCCTGAACGTGCAGCAGATCATCGCCGAGGGGCTGGAAGTGCACCAGCGGCTTAGCGCCGAGCAGCGGGAACAGCGCGTGATCGAGGTGTTGCAGGAGGTCGGCCTGGATCCGCAGCTGCGCCACCGCTATCCCACCGAGTTTTCCGGCGGGCAGCGCCAGCGTATCGCCATCGCGCGCGCGCTGATCCTGCAGCCGCAGCTGCTGATCCTCGACGAGCCGACCTCTTCGCTGGATAAATCGGTGCAGGCGCAGATCCTGGCGCTGCTGAAATCGCTGCAGCAACGCCACCGGCTGGCTTATCTGTTCATCAGCCATGACCTGCAGGTGGTGCGTTCGCTATGCCACCAGGTCATCGTGCTGCGACAGGGAGAAGTGGTTGAACAGGGAGACTGTCGGGCGATTTTCGCGGCGCCCGCCGCCGACTATACCCGTCAACTGCTGCAGTTAGCGGATTAGCGGCGAATTCAGAAGGGGTACTGCGCGCTGAGCGGTTCGGCGATCGCGGCGCCGACGTTTTTCAGGCGGCACATGGTGGCGCTCTCGTCGCTGCGCTGCACGAACAGGCAAGGCTCTCCTTCCCATTCGACAATCGCGCAGTCGACCTGAATCTCCTGCAGCGACAGATTGAGCTGTTGCATTACCTGCCAGGCCTCGGCCCCTTCATGGCTGAGCAACTTCAGCCCAATCAGGTTGTTATCTTCGTCTATTCCGTTAAACGGAATCGGTTCGACCTTCACGCCGGTGAAACCGGATAGCCAACGATAACTTTGCGGCAAGCGATGCACTACCGAAAGTTGGATACTCTCCACATGAAATCCCTAGTTTGAAAAGGTGAAACACTTTTACCTGACAGGGTTACTAAGTTATAGCCGTTGACTCCCGACTCTGCCGCGCACAAATGTTATTTAAATGTAAATTTTGCCGCAAACCATTAACCTGACCCCGTGCTTGCCGATGCCGCGCCATTTTTTGGCGCGCCGTGCGGTGTTATTTCACGGCATTTTGCGACTCAGCTCGCATTTTTGCGTTATATGTAACCCTTTCCCGCAGCGATCTCAACTCTTTTTTCTTGCAATGCGACTACTTTTCCGTCGCCATATTTTTACATTGAAGAAACATTTCACCCGCCACGTTAGCGCAGCCTCTCCTGCTAATGCCTTGATTTACATCAATCCTAATACAAACCACTCGCGCGGCGCAGCCGACAGAACGCCGCGCCTCCCGGGGAATATCGGGCGGCACGATGGCGGAGTTTTTTAACAAAAAGCACACAGATGGGAAAATGACCGATTAATTAGCAGGCATATATTTAGCAACAAATTATTCATTGCCGGTTGCACCCTGAAATGGCAGGGCGCAACCCCATGACGCTGCGGGGCGAAACGCCCCGAGTCGGGAGAACGTCAGGCTGCGCGATCGCGCGGCCGGCTGGCGTAAACGTAGAACAGCACCGCCACGATGCTGCACAGCGCCATCGAGGTGACCATTGGCCAGGCGCTTTTGCCCGGCGCCATCGACAGCACCGCCCCCACCAGCGCGCCGATGCTGAAGCGCAACGTGCCGGCCAGGGAAGACGCGGTGCCCGCCATATGCGGAAAATCATCCAGGATCACCGCCATGGCGTTGGAGGAAATCATCGCGATGCACCCCAGGTAGACCGCTACGCCGATCACCAGCGCCCAGAAGCCCAGGCCGACGGCGCTTACCGCCAGCAGCCACAGCCCCATCGCCAGCTGCACCAGCAGCCCCAGCTTGAACATCTTGACCGCGCCGAACCGCCGCACGTTGCGGCTGTTGATCAGCGTCGTCAGGAACAGGAAGACGATGTTCAGCGCAAAATAGTAGCCGAAGTGCTGCGGCGAAACGTGGTTCAGTTCGATGTAGACGAACGGCCCGGCGCTGAGGAACGAGAACATGCCCGCAAACGAGAAGGCGCTGGCCAACATGTAGCTCAGCACCCGCTTGTGGCGGAACAGCGAACCGAAGTTGCCCAGCGTGGTGCGCAGGTGGAACCGCTGACGCCGCTCTTTCGGCAGCGTCTCCTTGATGAACAAGGCCACCAGCAGTGAACCGATCAGCGCCGCGGCACCCATGGTCCAGAAGATGGCGTGCCAGCTGAACCACAGCAGCAGCGCACCGCCGATCATTGGCGCCAGCAGCGGCGCGATGGTCATCACTAGAATGACGAACGACATCATGCGCGAGAACTCATCCTTGGTGAACATGTCGCGCATCAGGGCGTTAATCACCACGCTGGCGGCGGCGGCGGCCAGACCGTGCAGGAAACGCAGCCCGATCAGCTGATCGATAGACTGCGCCATGGCGCAGGCGCAGCCGGCGATGGCAAAGATCAGCGTTCCCCACAGGATCACCGGCTTGCGGCCGATGCTGTCCGACATCGGCCCATAGAACAGCTGCCCGAAGGCAAAGCCGAGCATATAGGCGCTGAGCGTCATCTGCACGCTGCCGGACTCGACGCCAAACTGGGCGGCGATCACCGGCATACTGGGCAGGTACATGTCGATCGCCAACGGCATCAACATGGACAACAGGCCCAGAATGAAAATCAAACCGAGATGAGAGGTTCGGTTCTGTTGCACGTTCCACGACTCCTTAATCGGCCGCAATCAATGATCGGTTATCAGTCCTGCAGGTGCGGCGCGCCCACGCTGGCGATCTCTTCTTCGGTCAGTGGGCGGTATTCGCCCGGCGCCAGATCGTCATCCAGCACGATGGCGCCGATGCGCTCACGGTGCAACTCGATCACCCGGTTGCCGACGGCGGCGAACATCCGCTTCACCTGGTGGTAGCGCCCTTCGCTGATGGTCAGGCGCACCACGCGCTCGTCGACCTGCTCCAACGTCGCCGGCCGCGTCAGATCTTTCTCGTTGTGCAGTTGCACCCCTTCGGCGAAACGCTGCGCGGTGTCTTCCGCCAACGGGTGCTCCAGCGTGACCAAATAGGTTTTCTCGCAGTGGTGGCGCGGCGACGTGACGCGGTGCGACCACTGGCCGTCGTCGGTCATCAGCACCAGCCCGGTGGTGTCGATATCCAACCGCCCGGCGGCGTGCAGCTTGTACGCGACCGGCTCATCGAGGAAATACAGCACCGTCGGATGATCGGGATCGTCGGTGGAGCAGACGTAGCCCTGCGGTTTGTTGAGCATGAAATAGCGCGGGCCGTTCTGCTGCTGCAGCGGATTGCCGTCGAACGCCACTTCTTGCTCCGGGGTCAGTTTGATCGCCCCGCTCTTCACCACCTCACCGTCAACGGTGACGCGTTTAGCCCGAAGTTCGCGCGCGACCAGCGCACGGCTGATGCCTAACTGCTGAGATAAAAACTTGTCCAATCGCATGGGATCTGCTTTGCCTGTCGTTGTTATGATCGCATTGATCGTATTGCCAAAATATGACGCCCGCCGTTGCACCGGGTGCAAATGGCAGGTTCAGGGGGGAAATCGCGTGGGGGAACAGCGATTGCTGTCACACGAGTATAGCGGCACAACGCGTTGCCCGACAGGGGTAATTTTCACGCTTCTCGCACCGCGCGCGCGCAGAAGGCATAATAATGGAAATTTTTCGGCCGCCCGGGCGTAAAATGTCACGCTTTCTGTGGGAACAGAGGTGACAAAACCGCTTCCCGGCGGCCCATTCCAACCTACGGCGTTCATTATGGCCTTTACCCTACGCCCCTACCAACTGGAAGCGGTCGAAGCCACCATCAATCATTTCCGGCGGCACCCCGAACCGGCGCTGATCGTGCTGCCGACCGGCGCCGGCAAAAGCCTGGTGATCGCCGAACTGGCGAAGCGCGCCCGCGGGCGGGTGCTGGTGCTGGCGCACGTCAAGGAACTGGTGGCGCAAAACCACGCCAAATACTGCGCCTACGGCCTGGAAGCGGACATCTTCGCCGCCGGCCTGCAACAAAAAGAGAGCGCCGGCAAGGTGGTGTTCGGCAGCGTGCAGTCGGTGGCGCGCAACCTGCCTCTGTTCGACGGCGCCTTCTCGCTGCTGATCGTCGATGAATGCCACCGCATCAGCGACGACGACGACAGCCAGTACCAGCAAATCATCCAGCATTTGCAGAAAACCAACCCGCAGCTGCGGCTGCTGGGGCTGACCGCCACGCCCTATCGCCTGGGCAAGGGCTGGATTTACCAGTATCACTACCACGGCTTCACCCGCGGCGACGGCGCCAGCCTGTTTCGCGACTGCATCTACGAGCTGCCGCTGCGCTACATGATTAAGAACGGCTTCCTGGTGCCGCCTGAGCGGCTGGACATGCCGATCGTGCAGTACGATTTCAGCCGGCTGGAGGCCAGAAGCAACGGCCTGTTCAGCGAAGCGGATCTGAACCGTGAGCTGAAGCGGCAAAACCGCGTCACGCCGCATATCATCAGCCAGATTGTAGAGTACGCCCAAGATCGTAAAGGGGTGATGATCTTCGCCGCCACCGTCGAGCACGCCCGCGAGATCCACGGCCTGCTGCCGAACGGCGAGGCCGCGCTGGTCAGCGCCGAAACGCCGCCCGCCGAGCGCGATGCGCTGATCGAGGCGTTCAAACAGCAGCAGCTGCGCTATCTGGTCAACGTAGCGGTATTGACCACCGGCTTCGACGCGCCGCACGTCGATCTGATCGCTATTCTGCGCCCGACCGAGTCCGTCAGCCTGTATCAGCAGATCGTCGGCCGCGGGCTGCGGCTGGCGCCCGGCAAGGAGGATTGCCTGATCCTCGACTACGCCGGCAACCCGCACGATCTGTTCACGCCGGAGGTCGGCGTCAGCAAGCCGCACGGCGACAGCCAGCCGGTGCAGGTGTTCTGCCCGGCCTGCGGCTTCGCCAACCTGTTCTGGGGCAAGTGCACCGAGAATGGCGACATCATCGAGCACTACGGCCGCCGCTGTCAGGGCTGGCTGGAAGACGACGACGGCCACCGCGAACAGTGCGATTACCGCTTCCGGTTCAAGAGCTGCCCGCACTGCGGCGCGGAGAACGACATCGCCGCGCGCCGCTGCCATCAGTGCCAGGAGGTGCTGGTCGATCCCGATGACATGCTGAAGGCGGCGCTGAAGCTGAAAGACGCGCTGGTGCTGCGCTGCGGCGGCATGGAATTGCAAAGCGGCCGCGACGACAAGGGCGAATGGCTGAAGGCCACCTATTACGACGAGGACGGCACCAGCACCAGCGAGCGTTTCCGCCTGCAGACGCCGGCGCAGCGCAAAGCGTTCGAAATGCTGTTCCTGCGCCCGCACCAGCGCGCGCCGGGCGTGCCGTTCGCCTGGCACACCGCCGCCGACGTGCTGGCGCAACAGCAGGCGCTGCGCCATCCGGATTTCGTGGTGGCGCGCAAACGCGGGCAGTTTTGGCAGGTGCGCGAGAAAGTGTTCGATTATCAAGGCCGTTTCCGCCGCGCCAATCAGTTGGCCTGAGCGAACGGCCCTCAATCTGGGCAGGTTTTCGTTGCCCTGCAGGCGGCTTTCCGTTAAAATGCCGCGCGCTTTACCTGGGCCTGCCCAGCGTTAAAGCGGAATTCCGAACTTGCTACTTGGGTCGCCTGTAGCAGGGTAAATTTTCTTTTAAGAGAAAAAACAATGTTCACTATCAATGCAGAAGTACGTAAAGACCAGGGTAAAGGTGCGAGCCGCCGCCTGCGTGCAGCAAACAAATTCCCAGCTATCGTTTACGGTGGCAAAGAAGCTGCAGTTTCCATCGAATTGGACCATGATTCTGTCAAGAACATGGAAGCTAAACCAGAATTCTACAGCGAAGCAGTAACTCTGGTTATCGACGGTAAAGAAACCAAAGTTAAGGTTCAGGCTGTACAGCGTCACCCGTTCAAGCCAAAACTGGCTCACATCGACTTCGTTCGCGTTTAATCGCTACGTTTTCGAACCTTTCGGGACGCCGAAATAAAGAACGCCGCAATTGCGGCGTTTTTTATTGTCTGCGATTCGGCGCGCTTACTTGCCGCTGCCGGTCCGGCGCTGCAGCTGATCGCGCAGATTCGGCGGCGTGCCTCTGATGGTCAGGGTGTCGGTGGCCGCATCCCAGAAAATGCGCTCGCCCAGCAGCATGGCGTCGAAGTTCAGGCTGATGCCGCCGCCGCTGCCGGCGAATTTGGTTAGTTGGCGCAGCGTGCCGCGATCCGCCGGGAAGCTTTCTTCCAGCTCATACCCTTGCTCGCTTGAGAACTGCATGAAGTCTTTCTCGCCGACCGGCGACAGCTCCTGCGACAGCGCCTGCAGCTCAATCTCTTCGCCCGCCTGCAGCTGTTCGTTGCAGTAGCTGTACACCTGCTGGCGCACTGACTGGCGCTCGTTCTTGTCCAGCTGCGCATCGGCGCAGTAGTCGTCCACCGCCTGCAGCAGCCCACGATTTTGCGCCTTGGCGTCCAACCCTTCGGATGCCGCCAGGAAATCCATGAAGAAGTCGGCGACCTTGCGGCCCACGCGCCCACGCAGGAAGGTCAGGTAGCGGGTCGATTCCGGGTTGGTTTCCCATTCGGTCAGATCGATGCGCGCGACGATATCGGCGTTGTTGATGTCCAGATAGTGCGTGGTGTTGATATCCAGCTCTTCGTTAACGCGCATGCTGTTACGGCTGTTCAGCACCGCGATCAGCAGATACTCCACCGCCAGATAACGGTATTGGCCAAACAGCACCACGCCGCCTTCGGCGAACGGATACTTCGCCAGTTCGTCGCGCAGGCGGCCAGTCGCCGCGCGGCTGAAGGCCAGAAAGTCCTTATCGTCCTTGCGGCAGGTGCGCAGCGCTTCCGCCAGCTCGCTGCCTTCGTTGAACAGGCCCAAGGCCTTGCTCTTGGCGCTATAGACGCGATGCAGTTCCGTCATCATTTCTTCCACCGCCGCGTTGGTGGGAAGCAAGGAATCGCGCAGCACCACGTCCAGCGTTTGCTCGTCGCGTTTCACCAACTGGTGCAGAGCGATCTGGTCGATATCCAGACTCATGGTAAATCCTCCTGTTCTTTAGGCGCGTATTCAAACACTGAAGGCCCCGCCCTGCAATACTAAAAACCGCGGCAAACCGGAAAGGCGCTGCAAGGGGCAGCCCCGGCGCGGGCGAACAATTTCCCGAATGACAGGAAATGATAAAAGAGCGGAAAATCACTGCCCTATACGGTAAGATAGGGCACTTTGCAGATTACTAAGCGCAATTTTATGCCACAATCATCCCGTTACAGTGACGAACACGTTGAACAACTGCTCTCAGAGCTGGTCAATGTTCTGGAAAAACACCATACCCCCACCGATCTTTCCCTGATGGTGCTGGGCAATATGGTCACTAATTTGATCAACACCAGCGTTGCCCCCGCGCAGCGGAAAACCCTGGCGAGATCGTTCGCGGAAGCCCTGCAGGCTTCTGTCCGTGAAGATAAAGCACATTAATATTGACTTATGGTGACAAACCGTCAGCGTTATCGTGAAAAAGTCTCCCAGATGATCAGCTGGGGGCACTGGTTCGCCTTATTCAACATTTTGCTCGCCCTTGGGCTGGGCAGCCGTTACCTGTTTGTCACCGACTGGCCCGCATCCCTGCTGGGCCGGGTTTATGCCTTTGTCAGCCTGCTGGGGCATTTCAGCTTTATCGTGTTCGCCGGCTATTTGCTGGTGATCTTCCCGCTCACCTTCGTGGTGATGTCGCAGCGGCTGCTGCGATTTATTTCCGCCGCGCTGGCCACCATCGGGCTCACGCTGTTGCTGGTCGACAGCGAAGTGTTCTCCCATTTCCACCTGCACCTCAATCCGGTGGTGTGGGATCTGGTGGTCAACCCGGACCAAAGCGAGCTTTCGCGCGACTGGCAACTGATGTTCATCTGCGTGCCGGCGATCTTCCTGGTGGAGATGCTGTTCGCCACCTGGAGCTGGCAGAAGCTGCGCAGCCTGAACCGCCGCCGCTTCGGCAAACCGCTGGCGGCGCTGTTTATCAGCGCCTTTTTCGCGTCGCACCTGATTTACATCTGGGCCGACGCCAACTTCTATCGCCCGATCACCATGCAGCGAGCCAACCTGCCGCTCTCGTACCCGATGACCGCGCGCAAGTTCCTCGAAAAACACGGCCTGCTCGACCAGCAAGAGTATGAGCGCCGCCTGATGCAACAGGGCAACCCGGAAGCGGTGGCGGTAGAGTATCCGCTCAGCGATCTCAGCTACGGCGATAAAGGCAGCGGCTATAACCTGCTGATGATCGTGGTGGACGGCATTCGCGCCAAAGACGTGGCGCAGGATATGCCGGCGCTGACGCGCTTCGCCCAGGAAAACGTGCGTTTCAGCGATCATTACAGTTCGGGCAACCATGCCGATACCGGGCTGTTCGGCCTGTTCTACGGCATTTCCCCGACCTATCTGGACAGCGTGCTCGCCGGCCGCAAGCCGTCGGCGCTGATCGCTGCGCTCGGCGATCGGGGCTACCAGCTGGGGCTGTTCTCCTCCGATGGCTTCAACGCCAGCCTGTACCGTCAGGCGCTGTTGACCGACTTCTCGCTGCCGACGCCGGCGCCGCAAAGCGACGCGCAAACCACGCAGCAATGGCAGCGTTGGCTGGCGGATCAGGGTAGCAAAGAGCCGTGGTTCTCCTATATCAGCTTCAGCGGCGCCGAGGCTGTCGAAGGCGACAAAACCCCGGCGCCGGCCGACTTTATTCGGCGCTATCGCACCGGCGCGCAAGACGTGGACGCCCAGATAGCCCAGGTGCTGGACACCCTGAAACAGCGTGGCCTGCTGGATAAAACCGTGGTGGTGATCACCGCCGAGCACGGCGTCGAGTTCAACGACAGCGGCAAAGGCCAATGGGGCGCCGGCACCGGCTTCAACCAGGCGCAGCTGCAGGTGCCGTTGGTGATCCACTGGCCGGGCACCCCGGCGCAGACCATCAGCAAGCTGACCGGCCATAACGACGTGATGCGCACCCTGATGCAACGATTGCTGCACGTGAAGACCGCGCCGAAAGACTATTCGCAGGGCGAAGATCTGTTCACCGCCCAGCGCCGCAACGACTGGATCGCTACCGGCGATGGCAATCAGCTGGTGATCATCACGCCGACGCAGACGCTGATGCTGGACAACAGCGGCAACTATCGCGTCTACGATCAGAACGGCGATGAAATAAAAGACGAGAAACCGCAGCTTGCTCTGCTGTTGCAGGTGCTGACCGATGTAAAACGCTTTATCGCCAACTAACTGCTTAAAACTAAAGCAATCAAGTGGCGAGGCGCTTGCATTAACATCGGGAATCGGTAGTATGATTTTTCATAGCGTCGGCATGTAGCGCAGCCTGGTAGCGCACCGTCATGGGGTGTCGGGGGTCGGAGGTTCGAATCCTCTCATGCCGACCAAATTTAAGAAAACCTGCTGTTACAGCAGGTTTTTTTTCGTCTGCATATTGAGAGGATTAGGCCGCACCGGTTTGGCCCATGCGCTAGCGGAGGCCCGGGCAAGGCCTCTCTCTCAGCGCGGCTGCAGGCAGTTTTCTTCTTTCCAGCCATACAGCCATTCCATTCCGCGATAAAATTCCGCCTGAGATTTGCCTTTCCATAACAGATTACGCACCTGGCGCTCAACGCCTGCGGCGTGATAAACACGGCCCATCTCACGGGTTGACCAGACGATGCGCGCCGTGCGTGGAATACGTACCGACTCGTACAGAGCAAGCGCTTTTGCCGCATCCCCTCCATGCTCTTCCAGCGCTTTACCCAGCGTTACCGCATCCTCCAGCGCCATGCAGGCTCCCTGCGCCATATACTGTGCCACCGGGTGTGCTGCATCTCCCACCAGCGTGATACGGTCGTTGCCCCATTTCTCCACCGGCTCACGATCGGCGGTTGACCAGCGGCGCCACGAGGTCGGCTTATCCAGCATTTGACGCGGACGCGGGTGAATACCGGAAAAATAGGAGAGCACCTCCTCTTTACTGCCGTCCTTCACCCCCCACTCCTCCTGCTGACGGCTATGGAACGTCACCACCAGGTTATATTGCTTCCCCCCGCGCAGCGGGTAGTGCACCAGATGGCAGTGCGGCCCCGCCCACAGCACCGGCGCGTTAATGCGTAAATCCTCCGGCATCTCATCGCAATCAATCACGGCGCGGTAAACCACATGTCCGGTCACCCGCGGCGCATCCTCCAGTAGGTACTGGCGCACAACCGATCTCACGCCGTCACAGCCGATCAGAATATCCGCCGTCCAGCGATTGCCCTGCTCATCAAATACCGTCACATCATCCGTCGTTTGGCTGATACTCACCACCTGCGTTGAGGTACGGTATTCCACATCCGGATGGGTTAATACCGCTTCCCAGACGGATGCGTGGATATCCACCCGATGGATAACCGCATAGGGACCGCCAAAGTGATCGCGAAATGCCTGCCCGGTCTCAATATGCACTACCTCCTGGGCGTTTACCGCGTCCATCAGGGTTATGTGATCGGTAAAGACGGCGCGCTCGCGTGCAACGTCGCCCACACCCAGGCTATCCAGCGCGGAAAAGGCGTTGGGTCCGAGCTGAATGCCCGCCCCAATCTCACCAATCTCGTGCGCCTTTTCCAGCAACATCACTTTAATCCCCTGGCGAGCCAACGAGAGCGCAGTCGCTGCACCGCCAATGCCTCCACCCACGATAATTGCGCGCATCACTTTAGCCATTGTTTTCCTCCTTTCGGGATCAGGCTGAGATTTTGTCTTGTTGGTTTTCTGGCGCCGCGGCGATGAATGCCGGGAGCCGAGTACAGGCGTCGTAAACCGCTTTACAGCGCGGGTACCCGCTCAGATCGCACCCCATCCGCAGGGCATTCGCCCACTGAGGGATCAGGCAGCAGTCCGCCAACGTCGGGGTATCACCAACGCAGAAGGGGCCTGGCGGCCTCTGGAGCAACAACTGTTCTACGGCGCTCAGTCCTTGGCGGATCCAGTGCGCATACCAGCGTTTTTTCTCTTCGTCACTCACCTTCAATTCTTCACTCAGGTAGCGTAAAACCCGCAGGTTATTTACCGGGTGAATATCGCAGGCGATGACATAGACGATTTCCAGTATCCGGCTGCGCGCCGGATCGGCCGTCGGTAACAACGGCAACTGAGGAAAATGGCGATCCAGCCAGTCGGTAATCGCCAGCGACTGGCTGAGAAACTCACCGTCGTCCGTGAGCAGCGTCGGCACCAGCCCGACCGGGTTCATTCGCCGATAAGCCAGCTCATTCTGTTGCCCAATGCGGATATTGACGCCCACCGTCTGGTAATGGATGCCTTTCAGCGCCAGCGCAATGCGCACGCGGTAGGACGCTGAGCTATTAAAGAAACTGTACAGCTTCATCATTCACCTCTGAATCAGCCTCAGATAATCTTCACGGCGATAGGGGTTAGCCCTTCTACATTGCCGGTAATCACATCGCCTTTCACCACCGCGCCCACCCCTTCCGGCGTTCCGGTAAAAATCAGATCGCCGGGCTGCAGCTCAAAAAAGCCGGACAGATAGCTGATGGTTTCATTCACCGACCAGATCAGATGACGGATGTCGCTGCGCTGGCGATCGCTGCCGTTGACCTGCAGCCAGATAGGTGCGCTACTCACGTCTGCGCTGTCGCCGGCTTTATGCAATGGCGCGATGGGCGCAGAAAGATCGAATGACTTGCCGATTTCCCATGGGCGCCCCATCTGACGCATGTCCATCTGCCGATCGCGGCGGGTCATGTCCAGGCCCGTAGCATATCCCCAGATGTATTCATGCGCCTTGTCCAGTGGAATATCACTCCCCCGTTTACCAATTGCCACCACCAGTTCGATTTCGTAGTGATAGTTGTCGGTTTGCGACGGATACGGCAACGCCAGCGTTTCGTCGGCCGCCACCGGCACCACCGCATCGGCAGGCTTGCAGAAGAAGAACGGTGGCTCACGATCCGGGTCAAAGCCCATTTCGCGGGCATGCGCGGCATAGTTGCGCCCGACGCAGTAAACACGGCGCACGGGAAACTGCTTATCACTCCCCACGACAGGAACAGTCACGGGGGCTTGCGGTGAAAATACGTATTGCGTCATTTTGTCTCTCCCAAATTAATAACGTGCTTCACGGAACAGTCCCAGGGCTTCCTGAACCGGTCGGTCCGAAAAACTGAATAACACGGTGTCTTCGTCCGCCTGAAACGACACATCGAACCAGGTCGGCGCCACAAAGATATCTTTTGCCAAAAAGTGAATGGTTTCGTTGCCGATGCTGACCTGGCCGCGCCCTTCCACCACGTGGTAAATGGTGCTGTCCGTGGTGCGCGCCTTCCGTGAGGAAAAGCCTTTCGGCAGCAGTTGCAGGAAGGCGCCCATCGAGGGCATGGGATAGCCGCCGGTCACCGGGTTGGCGTAGCGCATCTTGTAGCCATCCCACTCGTCGACTTCCCCCAAGCGGGTGAGGTCGTGCAGCGCTTCCCGACTGCGATCGTAGCGGTAGTTGAAAATAGGCGACGAGTTGCCTTTCTGATGGCGCAACGGCAGCATATTGGCCGCATAGCGAGGTAAATAATCCCCCTCCTGGCGCGTCACGGGCTGCTGTTCTTGCGGATAGTCCTCCGCGAAACCGCAACCCAGCAAGTTCACCAGCGGCAGATCCAGCCCATCCAGCCATACCACCGCCTCCTCGCCGGGATTACCGTGATCGTGCCAGCACCACTGCGGCGTCAAAATGAAGTCGCCTTCATGCATTTGCGTACGTTCACCGTCAACGGCGGTAAATGCCCCTTTCCCTTCGACGATAAAACGCAATGCCGACTGATTATGGCGATGGCTCGGCGCGACTTCACCCGGCATGATCAACTGCAATCCGGCATACAACGTCGGGGTGATGGAAGACTGTCCGCGCAGCATCGGGTTTTCCAGCACCAGCACGCGGCGAACCGCCTCTTTGGCGCCAATCAACTCGCCGCTGGCCAGAAGATGTGGGCGAATCTCCTGATAGTTCCAGTAAGCCGGAGCGCAGTTTGCATTCGGCGTTTGCGGCACCAAATGGTGCAGTGACTCCCACAATGGGGTCAGATTCTGCGCGGAAATATGCCGGTAGAACTGCTGACGGCTGGGGTTAACATCCTGATTGCGTTCAGGCATAGGGATTCTCCTTTTCATTCACGACGCTGCGCGAGGCAACGTATCAGGGGCTGGGGCCGGCTGGCGAACAACAGCCGTCAGCAGAATTAACATCACCGTACTGAACGCCGCCGGCACGGCAATAATGAAAAATAGCGTTTCGAATGAGAAATTCATCGCCATCATCACGCCGCCGGCAAGCGAGCCGACAATCGCGCCGCAGCGGCCAATGGCATTGGACCAGCTGACGCCGGTCGCCCGGCTTTGTGTCGGATAGAGCGTGGCGGTCAAGGCATTCAGCCCAACCTGCGAACCGCTGATGCCGATGCCGGTGCCGAAGATGGCCAGCGCCATCAGCCACAGGCCGTTCTCGCTCAGGCCAATCATGACGATACACACGGCGCCCAGGGCGTAGCTCGCCGCCAAAACCCGGAAGGGATTGTATTTGTCCATCAACACCCCCAGCCCCAGCGCCCCCAGCGTTCCGCCCATCTGGAAAGCGGCGGTCACCCAAGAGGCGTGCTGCAGATCTATACCGCGATGGTTAAGCAGCGTCGGCATCCAACTGGAGAGCAGGTAGATAATCAACAGGCTCATAAAAAAAACCACCCAGAGCATGAGAGTAATGCGCAGCTGGCGGCCTGCAAACAGCGGGCTGATGCTCCCTTTGGCCACCGCAGCGGCTTCGTTGAGGTAAAAATGAGTCTCTTCATCGCACTCTCGGGTGATGGCGCTGACCGTTTTGGCAATCACCTTGTGCGGCAGTTGGCGACGGACCTGCCAGCGAGGGGATTCCGGCAGGGCAAACAGCAGCACCACAAAGAGCATCAACGGCAAAACGCCACCGAGCACCAAAATGCCTTGCCACCCCATCACCGGCACCAGTTGGGCGCTGACGATCCCGCCCAGGGCCGAACCGAGCGTGAAACCGCAGAACATCAGCGTGACCAGCGCGCCACGGCGGCGAGCAGGCAGATATTCAGAGGTCATCGTGATGGTGTTCGGCATCGCGCCCCCCAACCCCAGGCCGGTGAGAAAACGCAAAACGACCAGCGTTGGCAGATCGGGGGAGAAGGCCGAAATCAGGCTCAGCGCACCAAACAGCGCCACGCAAAGTTCAATGACGCGCTTGCGGCCAAAGCGGTCAGAGAGCGGGCCGCAAAGCAATGCGCCCGCCGTCAACCCCAACAGCCCCGCGCCAAACAGCGGCGCCAGTTCGCCGGCGGTCAGTTGCCACTGGGTGCGGATGTCAGGTGCGATGAAACCAATGGCGGCGGTGTCAAAACCATCCAGCATCACCACTAAAAAGCAGCAGATGATAACGCGCCACTGCGTCTTACCGATGGGAGCAGCGTCGATCAGTGCTTGTAAATCACGCCGTTGAGTCATAGTGAGCGCCTCGGTGCAGGTAGGTAGATGTCTGTCTTGTTTTATATATGTTATGAATTTGTATTCTTAGCGATAAAATGTACAATGGCTTTTCAGACAGAGACATAACCTGAGAGTTATAACAAATGGCGAACTGGGCGCAGAAAATGAAACTGCACCATCTGCAAATGTTGGTGGCGTTAGGTGAACAGGGAAATCTGACCCACGTTGCCCGGATGATGAACATCTCCCAACCTGCTCTGTCAAAATGGTTATCGCAGCTCGAAGATGAGATTGGGATCACACTGTTTGAGCGGCATAGCAAAGGGCTGCGCCCTTCCGAAGGGGGGAAACTGCTGCTTCAGCATGCGCAGCGTTTGATCAATGACCTGGAACGTTCGCAGTCTGAAATCGCCCGCTTTAAACAAGGCGGGCTAGTGGGAAGCCTGAAAATCGGCTGCTCACCGGTCGCCACCGACTGCGTTTCACAGGCCGTATTGAGCCTACTGCAGGAAATGCCGACGCTTCATCTCAATATTGAGGAAAAAGTAATGACCCCGCTGCTGCACGATCTGATCGCGGGCGCGGTGGACGTCGTCGTGGGCCGCGTTGGCGGGCGGGCGCTGCAACTGCCGCTCAACTATCAAGTGCTCTACACCGAACCGGTGTGTTTTGTTGCCCGCCCTCACCACCCGCTGGCAAAATCCACCACCCTCACCTGGCACGATCTCACCCACTGGCGCTGGATTGTCTGGCCGACCGGCACCCCCATCCGCCTCAGCATTGATAATGCGCTGGCAGATAACGGCGTGATGCTGCCTGAAAACACGGTTGAATCGGCATCAATGAACGTCAGTACCAACCTACTGCAAAGCAGCGATATGATCTCCATTCTTTCTCTACGGCTGGCGCAGCATTATGCCAGTCAGGGGCAGTTGGCGATCCTGAATCTGCCGAAGATTGAGCAAAAAGGCAGTGTGGGCGTCTTCTGGCGCAACAGCGAGCCGCCTTTTGCCGCACTGAGCCGCTTTTTGCAGCTGCTTACGCAGGCTTAAAACCCCCGCGCCGTAAACCTGCTGTTACAGCAGGTTTTTTTTCGTCTGCCGTTTACGCGGAAAGTTTGACGATCGCCGCTGGAATCCCCTGGCGCACCGCCGCACCGGTCACCCAGTCCAGCCAGGTGTTCGGCACTTCGCGCGTCGGATCGGCAAACCCCAGATCGTTGAGGTTGATGCCGGCGGCAATGCGCTTATCCATCGCCAGCGGCTCGCCGTCCAGGTAGTGCTGGCTGGCGCCCATCTCCCGGTGGCCGTAGCCGTGTTCCACCGCGATCACGCCGGGCATCACCCCCGCCAGCAGACTGATCTGCGCCTCACGGCTGCCGCCCGGGGTGCTGATGCTCACCCAATCACCGTGTTGAATGCCGAAACGCGCCCCGTCCGCCGGGTTCAGCGCCACCAGGTTCACCGGCTTCACGTCGTGCAGGCGCCGGATCACCGCGGTGGAGCTGCTCATCACATTGGATTTGAAGGACATCAGCCGCAGCGGCCACTGCCGCTCAGGGTAGAGTTCTTCCACCGCGCGGCCGTCCGACAAACGCGCCGGGTAGCAGGTTGGGCAGCCGCTGAAACGCTCGCCGGTAATCGCATGCCGGTGCTTCGCCACTTCCGCATTCCAGATCTGCAGCGGCTTCTCCCAGCGGTTGCCCACGCTGCCGTCGCGGCGGCCGCTGTCATGACCGGCGAAGCGGCCGCCGCGGCTGTAGATAAACGCCACGCGGCCGATCTCATCGGCGCGCAGCGTCTGCGCAAGCTGCGGCAACAAGCGATCGACGCCGCTCAACGCCAGCTCTTCCTCCCTCACGGCCGGCACCGGCGCCTTGCCGGCAAACGCCACGTTGGCGGCGGCGCGCAGATAATAATCCTCGGCGCGGTTGAGCGGCAGCAGCCCGCCCCGGCCGTCGCCGATAGCGCGATCGCCGAACCCCGGCAGCGCCAGGCGTTTGGCGACGGCGATGCAAAACGCCTCCATGGAGATCGGCTGCCCTTGCGCCGTTTTCGCGGTCGCCGGCGTCACTATCGGCCAGCGCGCAGTGGTGGCCTTGCTGGCGACGCCGCCCCAGGGGGCGCTGAATCCCCAGCTCTCAAAGTTATGGGTGTCCGGGACGATATAGTCGGCCAATGCCGTCGTTTCGTTGATAAACGCATCGATGGCGATAAACAGCGGCAAACGCGCCGGATCTTTCAGCCGCTCTTCCGCCACACCGCGCAACCCGGCGATACCGTACAGGGGGTTGGTCATGTTCGAGATCCAGGCTTTCAGCCCGTACGGATATCCCGCCAGCGCCGACGTCAGCAGCTCGGTCAACTGCCCGGCGACGAACGGATACCAAGGCGCCCTGGCCGGCCAGGGCGAAACGCCCGCCGCCACTTTTTCGCGGTATTCGTCGGAGGTTTCATAGGCGGCCTTGCTGCGCGCGATATTCAACCCCTTCGGTTTTACCAGACCGGGAAACTCGACCAGGTTATAGCGCGGCCCCTCGGCGAAACCGTTGAATTTGCCGCCGCCGACGAACACCCCGCCCGTCAGGCTCAGGT
This sequence comes from Serratia sarumanii, assembly GCF_029962605.1. Lineage (NCBI taxonomy): Bacteria > Pseudomonadati > Pseudomonadota > Gammaproteobacteria > Enterobacterales > Yersiniaceae > Serratia > Serratia sarumanii. The sequence continues at coordinate 3,397,285 of NZ_CP124750.1, forward strand.
TACCGATCAACACGTTGAGCATCATCACCGACCAGGTATTGTAAAACCCGTTCGCCGCCATCATCCCGCCATGGGCGATCACCGCCGCCTTGCGCCCGTGGGCGGTAAAGGCCTCGGCCAGCGCCGCGATGCGCGCCACCGGTACGCCGCATTCCCGGCTGTAGGCTTCCGGCGACAGCTTGTCGGCCGCCTCTTTCAGACACTGAAAGCCGCTCTTCACCGCCACCTGTGCGCCGTCGTGCAGCGTCACCGTGCGGGTTATCCACAGCTCGGCGCTGTCGCACGTCTCGGCCGCCACCAGTTCCCCCGCACCGTTGACCACCAGCGGCGACGCCGACTCCGCGCCGTTCAGATGGGCCAGCGTCAGATGCTGCCCCGCCAACGGGTGCTCGCTCTCGGCGATCACCAGATGCGTGGCGTTGGTCCAGCTCTTCTCGCCGGCGCGTTGCATGGCAGCCTCCGACGGGATGGCGAGATAACCGGCCTGATAACGCCGATTGTCGAGGATCCAACGGATCATCGCCATCGCCAGCGCCGAGTCGGTGCCCGGCAGTATCGGGATCCAATGGCCATGATCGTCCGCCAGCGTGGTGGTCAACGGCAGCGCCGGTGCCACTACCGCGTAGCGGAATTCGCTGCGCAATCTGGCGCTGGCCAACTGCCGGGCCTGACGCTTGAACGGGTTGCCGGACTGCGCCGGCGAGGTGCCCATAAACAGCGCGAATTCGACCTGTTCCCAGTCCGGTTTCACGTGCGGATTCTTGTCCAGATCGTTCATCAACGCGCCGGAACCGGCGCGGTAGGCCAGCCCGCAGTAAGCGCCGTGCGCGCCGAAATTTTTGCTGCCGAAGCTGTTCTGGGCGAAGCGCCGCAGGAAGCTGTCGCGCCCGTCATCACCGGCGTTGGTCACCAGCAGCTGGTTGGCTTTCGGCCCCAGCCCCGGCTGTCGGGCATCGATCGGCGTTTCCAGATCGCGGATCGCCCGCAGGCCGTCCACATGCCCCTCGCCGAACAGATCGCCGCCCTCCACCACTTCGGCGATCAACTGCTCGAAGCTGATGCGCTGCCACTTGCCCTCGCCGCGTTTGCCGACGCGTTTCATTGGCTCCAGCACGCGCAGCGGGCTGTAAAGCCCCTCCAGCAGCGTAGCGCCCCGCGCGCAGGCGGTGGAACGCGCGTCGAGGCCGCTCTCCCCGCCCAGCTGCGCCAACGCGTCCTGCAGCGGCAACGCAGAATCGAGGTGCCGCTCCTGAGACAACGGATGATACGGGTTACCGGCGATACGCAATACCCGATCGGTCTGCCTGTCCACCCGCACCCGCACGCCGCATTGCGTCCAGCAACCGAAGCACTGGGTCATCGAGATGGCCTGCTGCGGATTGCCTTGCCATTCCGGCACTGCCCGCCCTTCGGGCTGCAGAGAGTTGCCGTTGATGCGATCCAGAGTCACGCGCCCTGAGGTGCCGTGAATCAAGCCGTCGATCGCCCGTTTGGCGACCTCGCGATAGCTCAGGCCGAAAGCGGACAGCCCGCCGAAGGCCAGGCCCACTTTCAACCACTGACGCCGGGTGAGTTTAGCCATGTTGTTTTCTCCGCAGTAAAAACGCCTGTGCTTCACGCACCATGATCATTAACGCCAGCCACAGCCCGAAGGTGCCGACGATCGCCAGCAAGCCATCGGTACCAAGCGGCAGGCTATAGGGGGAATAAGACGCGTTGTATTTCGGGATGGTCTGCACCTCAATCAACAGCGTCCAGCGCATCAGCCAGCTCAGCCCCAGCGCGCAGGCCACCAGCAGCGGCGCGCCGCCGCGCGGCAAACGTCGATAGGCCGCCCAGGCGGCCCACGCCAGCGCCAGCCCCCACAGCGCGATCCAGCCGGCAGCATACTGGCGCGCCGTCGCCTGCGTCTGCAGCCAGTGGCGTACCGCCGCGCCGGATAGCGTATCGCCGCACACCCACAGCAGGATCGCCCCGCCGAGCGGCAGCAGCGTCAGCAGCATCCCGCGCGCCAGCGGCGCCTGCAGGCCGGGCCGTTTGCGCATCGCCAACAGCAACAGAGCCAAGAGCGCCTGCAGCGCGCTGAGGAACATCACGATCGGAAATGCGTAGCTGAACCAGATTGGGCGGGCGCGCACGACGGAAACCTCGCGCCCGGTGTACAACAGCAGGCCGATAGCCACCAGCGCGCAGGCGGGCGCGATCCCACGCAACAGCGCAACCGGTCTGCCCGTCAGCCGTGTAAATTCAATCGCGATAAACCACAGGCCGATCAGCAAGGTAAACAACGGCAAGAACAGCGCGCCCCACGGCATCCACGACCAGGGCGTCGGGTAGGCGTAAAAATGCCAGAAACGGGCGGTTTGATGCAGATCGGCGGTCAACGCCAGCGGCGCGGTGATGGCGCACGTCAGCCCGATAAACAGCGCCGCGCGCTCCAAATGTGCGGCGTTGTCTCCACCGCGCCAGCGCCACACGCAGGCCAGCAGCGCGGCGCAGGCGGCAATGCCGATAAAGAAGAAATATTGCACGGCCCACGGCAGCCAGCTCACCGCCTGCGGCTGGCTCAAAACCTCTGCGATCATCAGTTGGCGGCTCATCGTCCCTCTCCCCATAAGGCGACCTGCGCCCGCCCCGGCAGCGGCGTGACGAAGGCATCATCCAGCCCCAGATAAAACACGTGGGGCGCGGTTTGGTTCTCCGGCTTGAGGACTTTGATCTCGGCCTCGTGACGCCGCAGCAGCTTGCTCAGCGTGCTGTGCGGATCGCGCATATCGCCGATGATCCGCGCCCCGCCCACGCACGACTCCACGCATGCCGGCAGCAATCCCGCCTCCAGCCGGTGTACGCAGAAGGTGCATTTGTCCGCCGTTTGGGTGGCGTGATTGATAAAACGGGCATCGTACGGGCAGGCCTGCACGCAATAGGCGCAACCCACGCAGCGTTTGTTGTCGACCACCACGATCCCGTCCTCGCGCTGGAAGGTGGCCTGCACCGGGCACACCGGTACGCAGGGCGGGTTGTCGCAGTGGTTGCACAGCCTGGGCAGCAGCACGTTGGTCGCCACCGCTTCGCCTTCGAGACTGACCTGGTACTGGTTTACCGTGGTGCGGAACTCGCCGTGCGGCGTCTGGTTTTCAATGGCACAACTGACGGTACAGGCCTGGCACCCAACGCAGCGCCGCAGATCGATCAGCATCGCGTAGCGGCGGCTGGCATCCCCCTCGCGCCGCGTCGGCGCTAACGTCAGCCCGGCCTCCGCCACGGGGATCAGCGAAGCCCCCGCCGTCAACACGCCCAGCCGCTGCAAAAACTGCCGTTTACCGAAATCCATGCGCCTCTCCCACGCCCTGGGCATCACCCCGATCACGCTATTGATGCCCGTTAGATGAATAAACAATGTCGATGATTTACAGTGTAAAAATGACATTGGGCTCAGCTCTATTGTGGTTAACCACATACCGAACCCAACGTTGATCTAAAACAAGTGGCGGCAGGCAAATTGCCCATCAGGAGGGGCCGTGAGGGTCGTGTTATTACTGCTGTTCAGTCTCGGCTGGGGGATGGCGGCACAGGCGGGCGAGTGGTCGGTCGGCGTGCTGGCGATGCGCGGCGATGCGGCGACCGAGCGTGACTGGCAGCCGCTGATCGACAGGCTCAACGGCAGCGTCGGCGGAGAACGCTTCCGCCTGCGGCCGCTCGATCTGGCGCAGATGCGCGAAGCGGTCAATCGGGGCAGCGTGCAGTTCGTGGTCACTAATCCGGCGCAGTTTGTGCAGCTGAACAGCCACTATCATCTGCGCTGGCTGGCGTCGTTGCGCGCCGCCAACGGCGATCGGGCAACGGGCAACATCATCGGCAGCGTGATTCTGGTGCGGCGCGACAGCGGCATTACGACGCCGCAGGCGCTGATGGGCAAAACGGTGGGCGCCATCGATCCGCAGGCCTTCGGCGGCTATCTGACCGGCTATAAGGCGCTCAGCGACGCCGGCATACGGCCCGAGCGCGATTTTCACCTGCGCTTTACCGGTTTCCCTGCCGACGCCCTGCTCTATCTGTTGCGCGAGCGCGCCATTCAGGCCGCCATCGTCCCGGTCTGCCTGCTGGAGAAAATGGGCAAGGAAGGCCTGATCAACCCGGCGGATTTTCGCCCGCTGCTGCAACAGGCCACGTCGGCTCCCTGCGTCACCAGCACGCCGCTTTATCCCAACTGGTCGTTCGCCGCCCTGCCCGGCCTGGATAACTCACTGGTGGATGCGGTGGCGAGAGCCTTGCTGACCGCACCGCCCCAGTCTCCCTTCCTGTGGGGCGCACCGGCCTCGACCAGCGAGGTGGAAGCGCTGCTGCGCGCCGTCAATCAGCACCCGGAACAGCGGCGGCTATGGCTGGATATCAAGAGCTGGCTGATCCAGCATCAGACGGCCGTCGGCCTGTCGCTGGCGCTGCTGGCGCTGTTGATCGTCAACCATATCTGGATCGCGCTGCTGGTGCGCCGACGCGGGCGACAACTGCTCCACGCCGACGAGCAACTGCGGCGGCAGGAACGGGCGCTGGAAAACGCCAGGCAGCTGAACGTGCTGGGGGAGATGGCCTCCGGCTTCGCGCACGAGCTCAACCAGCCGCTGGCGGCCATTCGCCACTATGCGCAGGGGTGCCTGATCCAACTGCGCAACACGGACGCCGGGCATCCGCTGCTGGGGCCGCTGGAAAATATCGACCGGCAGGCGCAGCGCGGCGGCGAGACGATTCATAACCTGCGCCAGTGGGTGCAGCCCACCGCGGAGGCGATAGACCAAACGCGCTGGCGCCCCACCGCGGTAAGCGAAACCGCCGAGCGGGTGTGGACGCTGTTGCGCCTGACGCAGCGCTATCCCGACCTGACGTTGTTCAATAACGTGGCACCTTCGCTGACGCTAACCCTGCCGCCGGCGCTGCTGGAACAGTTGCTGGCGAACCTGCTGCTGAATGCGGCGCAGGCCGGGGCCAATGCCGTCTGGCTTTCCGCCGCCAAGAGCGAACGGGCGATGGAGTTGCATCTGCAGGACAACGCGGGCGGCATGACAACGGCCGGGCTGGAACAGGCTTTTCGCCCCTTCAACACCACCAAGGCCGGCGGCATGGGGCTGGGGTTAGCCATTTGCCGGCGCCTTGCCCGCTATGGCGGCGGCGAAATCCGCCTGGCTAACCGCCCGGCTCCCGACCGCCGCAACGGGCTGTGCGTAACGCTGCATTTCATATTGGATAACGAGGAAAACCATGTCGCTAATTTATCTGGTGGATGATGACGTCGCCGTCACCGACGCCTGCCATTTTTTGCTGACCAGCCTCGGCCACGGCGTGCAATGCTGGAATGACAGCGCCGATTTTCTGGCGCAGGCGGACCTATTTCAGACCGGGATCGTCTTGCTGGACATGCGGATGCCGAAGCTCGATGGTCACCAGGTTTACGGGGAGCTGCGCCGCCGCGGCAGCACGCTGGCGGTGGTGTTCCTGTCCGGCCATGGCGACGTGCCGATGGCGGTTGAGCAGATGAAGTACGGCGCGGTGGACTTCCTGCAAAAACCGATCGCCGCTGAACCGCTGATCGCCGCCCTCGAACGGGCGCAGCAGGTCTCCGCCGAGGCCTGGCAACGCCATGAAACTTGCGGCCGCTACCGCACGCTCACGCCGAAAGAACGCGACATTGCGCAGCTGGTGGTGCGGGGCATGATGAACAGGGAAATGGCTGAGCGGTTGAATATCGCCCTGCGCACCGTGGAGGTTCACCGGGCAAAAGTGATGGAGAAAATGCAGGCCGCCAGCCTGGCGGAATTGGTGATTCAGCTGCAGGATTTACCGCACGCCGCGCAAGAATGAACGCATCATGCAAAATTCCGCGCCCCCTCTTGCCAACCGGCCTTCCTCAGGCCAGAATACTGTACATTAAATCAGTGCTTACAGGTGAGTCATGTTTGTAGAATTGGTGTACGACAAACGCAACGTCGCTGGGTTACCCAACGCCGCCGAGATTATTCGCAACGAGCTGGAAAAACGCGTGCATGCACTGTTCCCGGAAGCTGACGTGCGCGTGAAGCCGATGCAGGCCAACGGCCTGAACTCCGACGCCAGCAAAAGCGATCGTGAGAAGCTGAACCGAATGTTGGAAGAGATGTTCGAAGAAGCGGATCAGTGGCTGGTCACGGATATTTGAACCCTATCTGATAGCCGGCTCGTCCACCGGCTATATTTCTGCCAGAATAAGCCACATCCCCCCCCCAATCCCTCAGTGATAAATGCCCTAGGTTCCAAGCTCCGCGCGGCTGATAAAACCCCGGCTATAGGTTAATACCTATACTGTTTGTTCCTGCGGAAGTGTAAAGCTCATAACAAAAAGCCCCAGCATCGCTGCTGGGGCCTCTGTCATGGTGCCGGCTACCGGAATCGAACTGGTGACCTACTGATTACAAGTCAGTTGCTCTACCTACTGAGCTAAGCCGGCTGAATTTGGCGGAAGGACAGAGATTCGAACTCTGGGAGCTGTTACACTCGACGGTTTTCAAGACCGTTGCCTTAAACCACTCGGCCATCCTTCCAATGGGCGCTGATATTAGCGATACCGTTATGAAATGTCTATCGTTTTGATGCAAAAAAATGGCATGGGCGGCGCAGTTGCCTAAACTTCAGGCCTTAAACGCTTAAAAAATGAAAAGCCCCGCGCAAGCGAGGCTTTTTTGGTCGGCCGAAACGCAATTATTTCGGCTGAGAATCGTAGTCTGAACAGGTTTGATAGCCCTTGTTCATGACATGGCCCGTGTCGTTGTAGCTGACAAAATAGGTTTGCACCTTGCCGTCGCGCGGCGCCACCGCATAAGTGTCGCAGGTGCCCTGCGCATGGATCAGCGTGGCGGACGTCGACGGCGGACCGGCGATAGCCCGCACCTGCTGCTTGGTCATCCCTACTTTGACATCGCTGACCACCGGCTCATTGACATAACTGGCTGCGCGATCATAGGTGGTGCAACCGGCAAGAATGGAAAATACCGCCGCGGTGCCGACGGCCAAAACCAACTTCTTCGTCATAGCTTGTCCTCTTGGAGTGCATTTGTTGTTCCCTAAGTCTAGAAGCGGGAAGGCTTTTCTACAAATTCCCCTTTGTCGATCGGTGCGCTTTTGCACTCAAGAGGCCATCGCCGGCGTGCCAGCAGATTCAAAAACCGAAATCGCTCAGCGCTGGAACATCGTCCGGGCGCCGGCCGAGCGGCCAATGAAAACGCCGATCCTGTTCGCGAATCGGCATGTCGTTGATGCAGGCATGGCGGTTGATCATCAGCCCCTCCTGATTGAACTCCCAGTTTTCATTGCCGAAGCTGCGATACCAGTTGCCGGAATCGTCGCGCCATTCATAGGCGAAACGCACCGCGATGCGCGCGCCGTCAAACGCCCACAGCTCCTTAATCAGCCGATACTCCAGTTCTTTCGCCCATTTGCGTTGCAAAAAGCCGACCACCGCCGCGCGCCCGTCGACAAACTCCGCGCGGTTACGCCAGTGGGTATCGAGGGAATACACCTGCGATACGCGTTCGGGATCGCGACTGTTCCAGGCATCCTCCGCCAGCCGCACCTTCTCGATGGCGGATTCGCGGGTAAAAGGCGGCAATGGGGGTTTAATGCTCATGTTCATCTCCTGAGTGAAGGCATGTAGACAACTCTGTCTACATCTTTACGCTAGCGCAAGTAGACAGAGTTGTCTACAATCACTCGAAAATAGCCCCGGAGAAAATGATGACCGCCGATCTCAACGCCTTGCCCGCCCGCCAGCGCATCCTGCTGACGGCGCACGATCTGTTTTATCAAGAAGGGATCCGCGCCACCGGTATCGATCGCATCATCAAGGAATCGGGCGTGACCAAAGTGACCTTCTACCGCCACTTTCCCAGCAAGAACGATTTGATTACGGCGTTTTTGACCTATCGCCATCAGCAGTGGCTCAGTTGGTTCAGCACATCACTGGCCCGCCATGTGGCGCAGACCGGCGGGTTGCTGCCGGCGCTGGTACCCTGCCTGGCGGAATGGTTCGACGATCCGCGCTTTCGCGGCTGCGCGTTTATCAATACTGCGGTGGAGATAGCCGATCTGCTGCCGGAAAGCCTGCACATCGCCGGCCGGCATAAGCGGCAGATGGCGGATGAACTGGCGCGCCACCTGCCCGCCGGGCCGCAGCAGGAACAGCGGGCGGCAATGCTGGCGATGCTGATCGACGGCGCCATCGTCAGAGTGCAGATAGAGCAGCAACCGCAGGCCGCGCTGCAGGTGCTGAATGCCGCGTTGGACATGTTGGCGCAAGGCGGGTTCGATCAGTAATTGGCCCAGATGCCCGGCGTCACCAGCTCCAGCAGGTGGGCGTCGGGATCGCGAAAATAAATGCTCTCCCCGCCGTGTTCCCAACGCATTCGCCCCTCAATCTCCACGCCGTTGGCCACCAGATGCCGTTCCCAGTGCGGCAGTTGCTCTTTCGCCACCGCCAGCCCGATATGCGCCGGCCCCACGCCATCGTGCGCGGGAATAAACCCGGTCGGATACTGCGCCCCGCGCAGCGAATCGCCCTCGATAAACAGCAACAGTACGCTCCGATCGCCGACGTTATAGGCGCGAAACCGTTCATTGGCGACCATTGCCGGCAGCTTCAGCACCTGCCGGTAAAAAGCGTCCGCGCGTTCAATGTCGCTGACGTACAGCACCGTTTCGATCACCTTATCGATCTTGAGTTCCATATCACCTCCGTTCTGTTTGCTGTACTCACAGCGTAGGCCGAGCGGAGGCGATCCGAAGCGCTTCCCATGCCGACAACGGATCAATCCGTGCTTTTTACCGGCAAAAAAAACGCGGCCCGAAGGCCGCGCTGTGTCATTCACACGCTGGTGCTTAGAACTGGTAAACCAGGCCCACGGCAACCACGTTGTCGGTGTTGATGCCGGCAGCGTCGGTGAAATCGTTGTTGTCCACCAGGTTGATTTTGTAATCAACATAGGTAGACATGTTTTTGTTGAAGAAGTAGGTCGCACCCAGGTCGACGAATTTGACCAGATCTTGATCGCCGTAGTCCTTGCCGTTGCCGGCGCGGCCCAGGTCTTTACCTTTGGTCTGGTTATAGCCCACGAACGGACGCAGACCGAAGTCGAACTGGTAGTGCGCGTAGGCTTCGAAGCTCTGCGCCTTGTTGGCGTAGCCATAAACGCTGCTGTCGGAACTGCCGAAACGCGCCGCGTTGTAGGACTGGGTGAACATCACCGCCAGGTAAACGTCGTTGGCGTCATATTTCAGACCGCCGGAGTAACCTTCCGCCTTGTCGCCGCGGCCCATAATATTGCGGTACGCGCCGGCGCCGTTCTGCTCGCTGGTGCGGCGAGAGTTGAAGAAGGCGCCCGCGGCGCTGATGCCGTAGCCCATGTCATAGCTCATGGACATACCGTAGCCTTCGCCGTTTTGGCCCAGGACGTCACGACCGTTGTTGGTCTCTTCGCCGTTGCCGTTTTTACCCTGGTACTGCAGGGCGAAGTTCAGGCCGTCAACCAGACCGAAGAAGTCATTGTTACGGTAGGTCGCCAGGCCGCTGGAACGCTGGAACATGAACTGGTCGGCGCCGTAGGTCATACCGTCGAACTCAGGCTGCAAGTCGGTATACGCCGCGACGTCGTACAGCACGCCGGTGTTACGGCCGTAGTCGAAGGAGCCATAGTCGCCGAATTTCAGACCGGCGAAGCCGTAACGGGTGAAGTTCTTGTTGTCCTGGTTTTCAGCGTGGTTCAGGTTCGCCTGATATTCCCACTGGCCGTACCCGGTCAGCTGATCGCTGATTTGCGTTTCGCCGCGCAGGCCAAAACGCATATAAGACTGATCGCCGTCCACGCCGTTGTTGCTGGAGAAATAGTGAAGACCGTCGACTTTACCGTACAAATCCAGTTTATTACCGTCTTTGTTGTAGATTTCCGCCGCGCCTGCTGTGCCTGCAACCAGCAGTGCGGGTACCATCAGAGAGAGTACTCGAAGTTTCATCGTTATTATCCTCGTTAATTATGTCGAGCTACGGCCACTGCCCTTTTCGAGCATTATTAGCACGACTGTGCATTACCATTCTGGTAACAAGGGTTATATTAATCCAGAAAGAAAATGATACCAAGTATCCGATAGTGTTTCAGTGTAATTAATAAAGGTTTCAAAATGTAAATACGCGCGAACTTTCACAAAACCTTACAGACAAACAAAATAAAGCACTTAAAGACAAAGAATAGATTAATTGATAAAAAATCATGTAGTTATACATATCTTTAAGAAAAAAAAGCCAACCATACAATTGAGACGGGCAATAAGCACATTGTGCCAAAACGCTCCCCACACGCAGCCGCTATAATCACTTCGCTATCATCATTATTTTCATTATTACCTTCATTATCGGAAGATAATTTCTGCATTCCTTTTAACCGGCTTCTGGCCGGTTTTTTTATTTCCCTCCATACTCCCCTCACAATTTCTACTCACACAAATAGCAAGCAAATAAATAACCCAATGATATAGTTTCATTAATTTACTGCCGCACTAATTGCTAATCTTTTTCCTTATTTTAGCCTACAAATTGAGCTTGCTTTTCATTTCGTGCTTTATCTTGCCGATTATTTCCCGCCGCAGGCACAATTAGCCGCAGAGTTTCAGTTCTGGTAATCTGAAAAAAGCGCACCTTCAGCGAGTAAAATTCATGATGCCCTTTCAACCCGACGTGCTGTGGCGGCGGCTGCAAAGTTCCCCCTTCCGCGCTCGCTTTCGTTTAAATGCCAAAGACCAGGCTTATCTGGAGGGCAAAGGATTGCCCCTTATCCTCAGCCATGCCCGCGATTTTATCGATCGCCGCCTGGCCGCCGCCTACCCTAAAAACGACGGCAAGCAAACGCCGATGCGTGGCCACCCGGTATTCGTCGCCCAGCACGCCACCGCCACCTGCTGCCGCGGCTGCCTGGAAAAGTGGCACGGCATACCGCAGGGCGTCGCACTGGACGAGCGGCAAAAGGACTATATTGTCCAGGCTATCGCGCTGTGGCTGGTGCGCAGAGGCGGCGCCAGGGATGTGTCAGGCACGAATATTTTCGACCCGGATCGCGGATTGTGATAAAAACTGTCAGTAACTTTCACCATTCTTTTGACCCAAGATCCTGACGCTTACATGACAGCCACCTTGTGCAATGAACAGCAAACGCCCGGCGTTCCTCAACAGATCGCCACCCGTCTGGCCTTTTTCGTCGCCGGTCTCGGCATGGCCGCCTGGGCGCCGTTGGTCCCCTTCGCCAAAGCGCGCATCGGCATCGACGACGGCTCGCTCGGCCTGTTGCTGCTCTGTATCGGCGCCGGCTCCATGCTGGCGATGCCGCTGACCGGTTTCCTGACCGGCAAATTGGGCTGCCGCTCGGTGATCTTGATGGCGGGGCTGGGATTGTGCATCGATCTGCCGCTGCTGGCGCTGATGGACTCTCTCGGCGGCATGGCCGTGGCGCTGCTGCTGTTCGGTGCGGCGATCGGCATGATCGACGTAGCGATGAACGTTCAGGCGGTGATCGTCGAACGCGCCAGCGGCAAGGCGATGATGTCCGGCTTTCACGGTTTCTTCAGCATCGGCGGCATTGCCGGTGCCGGCGGCGTCAGCGCGCTGTTGTGGCTGGGACTGACGCCGCTGCAATCCACCCTGCTTACCGTATTGGCGGTGATAGTGCTGCTGGCGCTCGCCAGCCGCCATCTGCTGCGTGAGAGCGGCGCCGACGACGGCGGGCCGATGTTCGTCTTGCCGCGCGGCTGGGTGATGTTCATCGGCATTCTTTGCTTCATCATGTTCCTGGCGGAAGGATCGATGCTCGACTGGAGCGCGCTGTTCCTCACCACATTGCGCGGCGTCGAACACAGCCAGGCCGGTCTGGGCTATGCGCTGTTTTCCATCACCATGACGCTCGGTCGCCTCAATGGCGATCGGGTGGTGAATTCGCTGGGCCGCTACCGGGTGTTGCTGCTGGGCAGCCTGTGCGCCGCTCTCGGCCTGAGTCTGGCCATCGCCTTCAATCACGCCACCGTGTCGCTGGTCGGTTTCATGCTGGTCGGCCTGGGCGCCTCGAACGTGGTGCCGATCCTGTTCAGCGCTGCAGGCAACCAGCGCGACATGCCGGCCAATTTGGCGATCGCCTCCGTCACCACCGTCGGCTATGCCGGTATTCTGGCCGGCCCGGCGCTGATCGGCTTCATCGCTCAGTTTTCCAGCCTGACGGTGGCTTTCGCCTGCGTAGCCGCTCTGCTGTTGGCGGTGACCGCCAGCGCCAGGGCCGTCACTCGCTGATTCAGGAATGCGCAGCCACTATGCAAAATAAACAATTGACCATCAGCTCCAGCAACATTACCCGCTGCTTCCTGCTGTTTATCGTGCTGCTGACGATCGGCATCGGCCTGTATGGCTACAACTACACCAACGCCTGGCTGGCGGAAAAGAAGTACGCGCTGAACAGCATTGCCGGTTCGCTGCAAAAGCGCATCGATACCTACCGCTATATGACCTATCAGGTCTATGACAAATTCGGCAATGCGCCGGCGCAGAATGTCGATCCCGGTTTGCAGGAAACCCGCCTGCGGCCCGACGTCTATTATATCGAGAAACCGCACAAGAAAACCGACGCGGTGATCTTCGGCAGCCATGACGAGAGCACGCTGGCGATGATAGCCAACATCTCGGACTACCTGGACACCCGCTGGGGCGCCAAGACCGAAAACTACGCCATGTATTACCTCAATGGTCAGGACAACAGCCTCAGCCTGATCACCACCCAGCCGCTCAAAGAGCTGGCTTCGCGCTTTCGGGAAAGCTACCTGACCACCTCGGCGGACGAACGCCGCGCCGAGATGCTGCAGCAGGCCAATATGCTCGACGAGCGCGAGAGCTTTTCCGATCTGCGCAAGCAGCGCTTCCAGAACGCCTATTCGTTCTCGATTCGCACCACTTTCAATCAGCCAGGGCATCTGGCGACGGTGATCGCCTTCGACTTGCCGATCAACGACATCATTCCGGCCAATCTGGCCCGCGCCAATTTCCTGCTGCAGCCGGACGATGTCGATCTCGACGACAGCACCATCCCGGCGGAAACCGTCCTCGGCACCCATGCGACGATGAGCGGCGGCTGGGTGGAGTTCAGCGCCGCCCTGCCCAATGCGCCGCTGAAGGTGGTGTATCGCGTTTCGGCCATCAATCTGGCCATCGACCTGCTGCGCAACAACATCTGGCTGATCGCGGTCAACTTGCTGCTGCTGGCGCTGTCGATGCTGAGCATCTACTTTATCCGCCGCCAGTACATTCGCCCGAGCGAAAACATGGCGGTGGAACTGGAGGCCGAGCGCGCGCTGAATCAGGAAATCGTCTCCAGCCTGCCTTCCGGCCTGCTGGTCTACAGCTTCGCCAACAATGCGGTGATCGCCAGCAATAAAATCGCCGAGCACCTGTTGCCGCACCTCAGTCTGCAAAAGATCGCCCATATGGCCGAACAGCATCACGGGGTGATCCAGGCGACGGTCAACAACGAGGTGTATGAAATCCGCATCTTCCGCAGCCAGCTGTCGCCGGACACCTACTTGTTCCTGATGCACGATCAGGATAAAGAGGTGATGGTGAACAAGCGGCTGCAGCAGGCACGGCGCGAATACGACAAAAACGTTCAGGCGCGCAAGCTGATGCTGCACAACCTGGGCATTGAGCTGAATCAGCCGGTACGCCAGATGCACGATCTGGTCGATCGTCTGCACGGCCGGCCGGATGAGGAACAGCAGCAGGCGCTGCTGGGCCAGCTGACGGCGGCGTCGGCTTCGGTGCTGGAATTGATCGATAACATCACCCTGCTGACCCGGCTGGAAACCCAGGACTGGCAACCCTCGCGCGAGCCGTTTAGCCCGACGGCGATGATCGACGAGTTGCTGTTGGAGGCCCTGCCCGCCCTTAATCAGAAGGGGCTGGCGCTGTTCAAGCATTTCCAGCTGGACGTCGAGCAGAACTATATCGGCGACGCCAACGCGCTGCGCAAGGTGATCTCGCTGCTGGTGCATTACGCCATTATCACCACCGCCTGCGGCAAGATTTCCCTGGTTGTCGACCATGAGCCAGAGCACCCGGATCGCCTGATTTTCCAAATCAACGACACCGGCTCCGGCATCTCCAACGAAGAGATCAGCAACCTCAACTATCCGTTCCTCAGCCAGACGCTGGTGGATCGCTTCAACCACGGTTCCGGCCTCACCTTCTTCCTGTGCAATCAGCTGTGCAAGAAGCTTAACGGCCAGTTGGACATTCGCAGCAAGGTGGATATCGGCACTCGCTACACCATTCGCGTCGCCATGGAGATGGAGAAAAAAGAGCCGCAGGAGCAGGAAAAACTGCTCGACGGCGTCACCGCCCTGCTGGACGTCACGTCGGATGAAGTGCGCGGCATCGTGACCCGTCTGCTGCAGGCCTACGGCGCCGACTGCCTCGTCGCCGACGATCGCGCGGTCAATCGCGATTATGACGTGCTGCTGACCGATAACCCGCAGCGAGCCGATGATTACACCCTGCTGCTGGCGACCGATGAGCCGGGTTGGCAAGCGCTGGATAAACGCTACATTCGGGTGAACTACAACCTGAACGGCGCATTAATCGACGCCGTGCTGATACTGATCGAACAGCAAATGGCCGCGCTGGAACAGGAAGAAAGCCCGCTTTCATTGAGTTCAGAAGATATCCAACTCTATGAAAAACAATTGAAATCAAGTGATTACTATGGGCTGTTTGTCGATACAGTACCCGACGATGTCAAAAAACTGTATACTGAGGCGGGCAGCAGTGATTTCAATGCGCTGTCACAAACCGCACATCGCCTGAAAGGCGTGTTTGCCATGTTAAATCTGCTTCCCGGCAAGCAGCTGTGCGAATCGTTAGAACAGCGCATCGCAGAAGGTGATGCGCCCGAGATCGAGAATAACATCAGTCAGATTGATTTTTTCGTCAGCAGACTGCTGAAGCAAGGTAGCCAACAACATGAATAACCTGAACGTAATTATTGCTGATGACCATCCTATCGTACTGTTTGGCATCCGGAAGTCACTTGAGCAAATTGAATGGGTGAATGTCGTTGGGGAGTTCGAAGACTCAACCGCACTGATCAACAATCTGTCCAAGCTGGACGCCAACGTGCTGATCACCGATCTGTCGATGCCGGGTGACAAGTATGGCGACGGCATCACGCTGATTAAGTACATCAAGCGTCACTATCCGCAGTTGTCGATCATCGTGCTGACCATGAACAACAACCCGGCGATCCTGAGCGCGGTATTGGATCTGGATATCGAAGGCATCGTGCTGAAACAAGGCGCGCCTACCGATCTGCCGAAGGCGCTGGCCGCCCTGCAGAAAGGCAAGAAGTTCACGCCGGAAAGCGTCTCTAAACTGCTGGAGAAGATCAGCGCCAGCGGCTATGGCGACAAACGCCTGTCGCCGAAAGAGAGCGAAGTGCTGCGCCTGTTCGCCGAAGGTTTCCTGGTGACCGAGATCGCCAAGAAGCTCAACCGCAGCATCAAAACCATCAGCAGCCAGAAGAAATCGGCGATGATGAAGCTGGGCGTCGAGAACGACATCGCCCTGCTCAACTACCTCTCCTCCGTCAGCATGACGCCGTTGGACAAAGACTAACGCCTGACTCACGGCAGGTTAACGCCAAACAGGCACGGCATTCGCCGTGCCTGTTTGCTTTTCAAGCCTCGCTGCGGCTGTAGCGCACCTGCTGGCTGTAGTAAGCCAACGTCTGTTCCAGCGTCTCCAGCGTGACCGGTTTCGACAGGCAATTATCCATACCCGCCTCGAGGCAACGCTGCCTCTCTTCCGCCAGCGCGTTCGCCGTCACGCCGATCACCGGCGCGCTGAACTGCATCTGCCGCAGCGCCTGCGTCAGACGATAACCGTCCATATTCGGCATATTGACGTCGGTCAGCACAATATCGACGCGATGCTGTTTCAGCACGCCGAGCGCGTCGACGCCGTCGTTGGCGGTCACCACCTGATATCCCAGCGATCCCAGCTGATCGGACAACAGGCGACGGTTGATCGGATGATCGTCGACCACCAGCAGATGAATATCGCCGTTGTCCGCCGCGCTGGCCTTGGCGGGCACCGGCAGCTGCACCAGCGCCTCTGCCGCGCCGCTGCCGACGCCGAACAACCGGTTGAGCAAGGTCAGCGTTTCACGCGGCGTGGAGGTGCTGTGCATCCAATAGCCCGGCCGGGTTTCCTGTGATGGGCCAATATGCTCGGTGGAGAATTGGATCTGAGCCAGCAGCGGCGCATCCAGCATCAGCGGATGATCGCTGAGCAGCACCTCTCCCGCGGCGGTCTCCTGCCCGTCATAGCGCTGGATATCGGCGCCGTAGCCGCCCAGGATCGCCATCAGGTAGCTTTCCAGCCGCTGATTGCGGATATCCAGCCACAGCCGACGCCCCTGCCAGGTATCGCTGGCCTGCGGGATCGGGAACTGGGCGTTAAACAATGGAATGCGAATGCTGAACAAGCTGCCCAGGCCCGGCTCGGACTCGACGGAGACGTCGCCGTCCATCAGGTTGACCAATTTCTCGCAGATCGCCAATCCCAGGCCGGTGCCCTGGAAATGACGCTGCACGCCGGTCCCCACCTGGAAGAACGGATCGAACAGGCGCGAAATCTCCTTCTCCGGGATGCCGACGCCGGTATCGCGCACGCTGAACTCCAGGTAGCTGCCGCGGCTGCAGACCTGCAGCACGATACAGCCGGTATCGGTGAACTTGATGGCGTTGTTCACCAGGTTGGAGAGCACCTGCTGCAGCCGCACCGGATCGCCGAAGATGCGCTCCGGCACGTTCTGTTCGATAAAGCAGTACAGCCCCAGACGTTTCTTGACCACCAGCGGCAAATAGTTGCCGGCGATATGGGTGATCACCTCCAGACAGGAGAACTCGCGCGGTTCAATCTTCAACTGCTCGGACTCGATTTTGGAGAAATCGAGAATGTCGCTGATGATTTTCAGCAGCAGGCCGGAAGAGTTGTTCATCGCATTGACCAGCCGATCGACCCCTTGCGGCAACGCCTTGGTTTGCAGCAGATCAAGGTTGCCGATAATGCCGTACAGCGGCGTGCGCAGCTCATGGCTGACGGTGGCCAGGAACATCGATTTCGACTGGCTGGCCTGCTCCGCCGCCGCCGCCATCTCCTGCAGCGACTCTTCCATCTTCACGCGCGCGCTGACGTCCACCAACACGCAAATCGCCACCTCTTCGTTACGGTAGCGCGAATGGACAAAGCTGATCTGCAGGTTGTTGTTGTTGCTGGTCATCACATCGACGAAATTCGCCTGCTGTTCGCAAATGATGCGCGTTATGCGATCGCGATCTTCGTGGGTCAACAGGTTGATGTAGTTGTGCGCCAGTTCGTTACTCAGGATATTGGTGCCGTCGCTGATGCGCAGGATACAGATGCCCACCGGCGCCGAAGCGACGATCTTGCGGTTGAACTGCTCGTGCTCTTCCAGGCGAAACGCGTTGTCCTCCGCCGGCAGGAACATCTTGCGCTCAAACAGCCACGCCAGCGTGAACAGCACGATGGCCGACAGCAGGTTCAGCAACAGCGCGTTGAGGATCAGCATTTTGAAGCGTTCCACCACGCTTTTCACCGGCAGCGCATAGACGATGCTCAGCGAAGAAGGCGGCAGCGCTTTCTTCAGGATCAGGTCGCGGTAATTGTCGACATAACCGAAGTAGGCATGCTCTTCGGGGTAGCTGTTGAGCGCAGCGGCATAGCGTTCGCCATCCGCCAGGCGCAGCACCGGCTCGTTGTTCTCATCCAGCAGCGTGACGCCGATCGGCAGGTTGCCGGCGGTAACGAAATCTTCCAGCCGAACGGTTTGCTCGATGCCCAGCAACGCCTCCAGCTTGTTGCCGATATAGAGAGGCGTCAGCACGTACAGATAACCGACGTCCGGCCGCTGCGCGCTAGGGCTGATCCAATACAGGTTGTTGTCTTTGTCCAGATTCTTGGCGTTGCGGTATTTCAGAATGCGCTCGTGCAGCGACTTCAGCACGTTTTCCCGATTGGCGCTCGCGTTGCCGCCGCCGAACTCCGCCATACACAGGCTGTCGCCGCCGATGAAGAACACCCGGTTGAGATCGTAGGCCGCCACGAAGTTCTCTTTCCAATACTGGATCAGGCCGCTCAGCGAATCGAGCGAACTGCGGTAGGTGGTGCTCAGCGTGCAGTTGGACTCCGGGTACAGCGGAAAGAATTGCGGCGGGCTGCCCTTGCCGGGAAACACGCCGCTGAACATGTCCAGGCTGCTGACCGAACCGTTGAGACGGTTCTCCGCCATATACTTGATGTCGCGGATGATGTCGGCGGAATGGCGGATGTAGCCCTGCGCCTGATCGAAGTTAAGGTTGTAATCCTGCCGGATATCCGACTCTTTCTGATGCAGGATATTCAGAATATAAAAGGTGGTGAGCAGCGCTCCCAACGACCACAGCAAAATCGCCAGCACCCGGAACAGATAGCGGGATATCTTCAGCGTAGTTCGAAAAGAGGCTAAGTATTTCAATCGGATACCATACGAAAGTCAGTGGCGGTGCACGCATTCGCCGGCGCGGCAGCCGGCGGCTCGGTGCGCCAATTAAACCATATAACTGAAAAAGGGCCTAGCATCGCTGCCAGGCCCTTCTGTCTCAGTGCATTAGGGTGTCGGCATGCCGACGCCCTCACCCTGCTTTAAACGTTGTCGTCGTCCATCGGCTCAGCCGCGTCGTCGCCATCGTCCAGCGGCGTGGTGTCTTCTTCCACCGCTTCCGCGCCCGGTTCCAGGCTGTCCAGCTCTTCGTCTTCCACCGGCTCGGCCACGCGCTGCAGGCCGACGACGTTTTCGTCTTCCGCCGTGCGAATCAGCGTCACGCCCTGGGTGTTACGGCCCACCACGCTGACTTCCGAAACGCGGGTACGCACCAGCGTGCCGGCATCGGTGATCATCATGATCTGGTCGCTGGTTTCCACCTGTACGGCGCCGACCACCTGGCCGTTACGCTCGCTCACCTTGATGGAGATAACCCCCTGGGTGGCGCGTGACTTGGTCGGATATTCGGTCACGGCGGTGCGTTTACCGAAGCCGTTTTGCGTCACGGTCAGGATGTCGCCTTCGCCGCGCGGCACGATCAGGGAGATCACGCTGTCGCCTTCGCCGAGGTTGATGCCGCGCACGCCGGTTGCGGTGCGGCCCATCGAACGCACCTGCGTTTCCGGGAAGCGTACCACTTTACCGTTGGCGGAGAACAACATCACTTCGTTGCTGCCGTCGGTCAGATCGACACCGATCAGCTCGTCGCCCTCGTTGAGGTTGACGGCGATGATGCCGGCGCTGCGTGGGCGGCTGAACTCGGTCAGCGCGGTTTTCTTCACGGTACCGCTGGCGGTGGCCATGAACACGTGGCGCCCTTCTTCATACTCGCGCACCGGCAGGATGGCGGTGATACGCTCATCGGCTTCCAGCGGCAGCAGGTTGACGATTGGGCGACCGCGCGCGCCACGGCTGGCTTCAGGCAGTTGGTACACCTTCATCCAGTACAGGCGGCCACGGCTGGAGAAGCACAGGATCGTATCGTGGGTGTTGGCCACCAGCAGGCGATCGATAAAGTCTTCTTCTTTAATACGCGCCGCAGATTTGCCTTTGCCGCCGCGGCGTTGAGCTTCATAGTCGGACAGCGGCTGATACTTCACGTAGCCCTGATGAGACAGGGTCACCACCACGTCTTCCTGGTTGATCAGGTCTTCGATGTTGATGTCGGAAGTATTGGCGGTGATCTCGGTGCGGCGGCCGTCGTTGTACAGCTCTTTGACTGCCACCAGCTCTTCGCGGATCACTTCCATCAGGCGCTCTGGGCTTTCCAGAATAAAGATCAGCTCGGCGATAAAGTTGAGCAGTTCTTTATATTCGTCCAGCAGCTTCTCGTGCTCCAGGCCGGTCAGTTTCTGCAGGCGCAGATCCAGAATCGCCTGAGCCTGTTGCTCGGTCAGGTAGTATTTGCCGTCGCGGATGCCGAACTCCGGCTCCAGCCACTCAGGGCGGGCGGCGTCGTCACCGGCGCGCTCCAGCATGGCGCTGACGTTGCCCAGATCCCACGGCTGCGCCACCAGCGCAACTTTCGCTTCGGCCGGGGTCGGCGCACGGCGAATCAGCTCGATGATCGGATCGATGTTGGCCAGCGCGATGGCCAGCGCTTCCAGGATATGGGCGCGGTCGCGGGCCTTGCGCAGTTCGAAGATGGTGCGGCGGGTAACCACTTCGCGGCGGTGACGCACGAAGGCTTCGAGGATGTCTTTCAGGTTCAGCAGCTTAGGCTGGCCCTGATGCAGCGCGACCATGTTGATGCCGAAGGTGACCTGCAGTTGCGTCAGCGCATACAGGTTGTTCAGCACCACTTCGCCGACCGCGTCGCGTTTGACTTCGATCACGATGCGCATGCCGTCTTTATCGGACTCGTCGCGCAGCGCGCTGATGCCTTCCACGCGTTTTTCTTTCACCAGCTCGGCGATCTTCTCGATCAGACGCGCCTTGTTCACCTGATACGGGATCTCGTGAACGATGATAGTTTCGCGCCCCGTCTTGGCGTCGGCTTCCACTTCCGCGCGCGCGCGCAGGTAGACTTTGCCGCGCCCGGTGCGGTAGGCCTCTTCAATGCCGCGGCGGCCATTGATGATCGCCGCCGTCGGGAAGTCCGGCCCCGGGATGTGTTCCATCAGCCCTTCGATGCTGATGTTTTCATCGTCGATATAGGCCAGGCAGCCGTTGACGACTTCCGCCAGGTTGTGCGGTGGAATATTGGTGGCCATGCCCACGGCGATACCCGACGAGCCGTTGACCAGCAGGTTCGGGATCTTGGTTGGCATGACGGCCGGGATCTGCTCGGTGCCATCATAGTTAGGCACGAAGTCGACGGTTTCTTTTTCCAGGTCCGCCAACAGTTCGTGAGCAATCTTGGACATGCGCACTTCGGTATAACGCATCGCCGCGGCGGAGTCGCCGTCGACGGAACCGAAGTTACCCTGGCCGTCCACCAGCATGTAGCGCAGTGAAAACGGCTGGGCCATACGCACGATAGTGTCGTAAACCGCGCTGTCACCGTGTGGGTGATATTTACCGATCACGTCCCCGACGACACGGGCCGATTTCTTGTATGGTTTATTCCAGTCGTTACCCAGTACGCTCATCGCGTACAGAACGCGGCGGTGAACCGGCTTCAGTCCATCACGAACATCTGGCAGCGCACGTCCGACAATAACGGACATCGCATAGTCCAGATACGAGTTTTTCAACTCGTCTTCGATGTTTACCGGTGTGATTTCTCTGGCAAGGTCGCTCATGGAGCTGCTATCCCTCTACTAATGATTCATCTGCCCGCTGCCATAGTGGCAAAGGTGTAAAACTATATCACAAAGCACGCTTTACGGGAAAATAACCGCCGCTGTTTCACGGAAATTGTGCAGATAAGTGCGCTAAAAACGCATCGGCGCAGACGATGCCGCGCCGGAACATGTATAATCCGCGCAACGAGAACAAGGAGCCAGACAAGCCCATGAACGCAGAATCATCCAGCCGAGTGCAAAACGTTGACCACCAGGAAATCGCCAAGTTCGAGGCCGTCGCCTCCCGCTGGTGGGATCTGGAAGGCGAGTTCAAACCGCTGCACCGCATCAACCCGCTGCGCCTGAACTACATCATGCAGCGCGCCGGCGGCATTTTTGACAAGCAGGTGCTCGACGTGGGCTGCGGCGGCGGCATTCTGGCGGAAAGCATGGCGCGCGAAGGCGCCAAGGTGACCGGGCTGGACATGGGCGCGGAGCCGCTGCAGGTCGCGCGGCTGCACGCGCTGGAAAGCGGCATGGACGTCACCTATGTGCAGGAGACGGTGGAAAGCCACGCTCAGGCCAACCCGCAACGCTACGACGTGGTCACCTGCATGGAGATGCTGGAGCACGTGCCGGATCCGGCCTCGGTGGTGCGCGCCTGCGCCCAGCTGGTGAAACCGGGCGGCCACGTGTTCTTCTCCACCATCAACCGCAACACCAAAGCCTGGCTGATGGCGGTGATCGGCGCGGAGTACGTGCTGAAGATGGTGCCGCAGGGCACCCACGATCATAAGAAGTTCATTCGCCCTTCCGAACTGATCGGCTGGGTCGACGGCACGCCGCTGCGCGAAAAGCACATGATCGGCCTGCATTACAACCCGATCACCGATCATTTCAAGCTTGGGCGCAACGTTGACGTGAATTACATGGTGCACACCCAGCACGAAGGTTAAGCGCTGTAAACCGCGCCGGCCCTGCATTACCGGGGGGCGGCGCCGTTGGCGTATTCGGAAAAATACCTAATTTCCGCGATTTCGCTCAAAATACCCGTTGTAAACAGTTTTTTAGAATATTAAATCAGATCAATATGCCGTTTTTTTCTAACGTTTAATAAAGCGCCAAACGATCGATTTTTTCAGTTTTTCAGTAAAATCTGATCGCGCTTATTGACAAGCTTGTCGCGCCAGTCACGGCGCGCACTGCGAACGGCAAGTTACATTTCACCCCCAAGTTATCCACAAATTAGGCCGGTTTTGTTCACTTGCAAACGCCGTTTTTTCTCACTATCTTGTTACCTCACCGACATACAACCCCTATATATAGTGTTTACATACTGAGCAGAGCGACTACACTTCTGCTTAGGGGCACCATACGGACAGGTAAAACACCACATGAACCAAAGTCTGCTTGTAACTAAACGCGATGGCCGTAAAGAGCGCATCAATCTCGACAAAATCCACCGGGTCATCGATTGGGCCGCAGAGGGATTACACAACGTCTCGGTTTCTCAAGTAGAGTTGCGTTCACACATTCAGTTTTATGACGGCATCAAAACCGCCGACATTCACGAAACCATCATCAAAGCCGCAGCCGATCTGATCTCCCGCGATGCGCCGGACTATCAGTACCTGGCCGCTCGCCTGGCGATCTTCCACCTGCGTAAAAAGGCTTATGGCCAGTTCGAGCCGCCGAAGCTGCACGCTCACGTGACGCGCATGGTCGAGATGGGCAAATACGATAAGCATCTGCTGGAAGACTACAGCGCTGAAGAGTTCGAGCAGATGGATTCCTTTATCGATCACTGGCGCGACATGAACTTCTCTTATGCCGCCGTCAAGCAGCTGGAAGGCAAGTATCTGGTGCAGAACCGCGTCAGCGGCGAGATCTACGAAAGCGCCCAGTTCCTGTACATGCTGGTGTCCGCCTGCCTGTTCTCCAACTACCCGCGTGAAACCCGTCTGGACTACGTCAAACGTTTCTACGACGCGATTTCCACCTTCAAGATTTCGCTGCCTACGCCGATCATGTCCGGCGTGCGCACCCCAACCCGCCAGTTCAGCTCCTGCGTGCTGATCGAGTGCGGCGACAGCCTGGATTCCATCAACGCCACCTCCAGCGCCATTGTGAAATACGTTTCGCAGCGCGCCGGCATCGGCATCAACGCCGGCCGCATCCGCGCGCTGGGCAGCCCGATCCGCGGCGGTGAAGCCTTCCATACCGGCTGTATTCCGTTCTACAAACACTTCCAGACCGCCGTCAAATCCTGCTCGCAGGGCGGCGTGCGCGGTGGCGCGGCAACGCTGTTCTACCCGATGTGGCACCTGGAAGTGGAAAGCCTGCTGGTGTTGAAAAACAACCGTGGCGTTGAAGGCAACCGCGTGCGTCACATGGACTACGGCGTGCAGCTGAACCGCCTGATGTACCAGCGTCTGATCAAGGGCGAAGACATCACCCTGTTCAGCCCGTCCGACGTGCCGGGGCTGTATGACGCGTTCTTCGCCGATCAGGACGAATTCGAACGCCTGTATACCCAGTACGAGAAAGACGACAGCATTCGCCAGAAGCGCGTGAAAGCGGTTGAGCTGTTCTCGCTGATGATGCAAGAGCGCGCCTCTACCGGCCGCATCTACATCCAGAACGTCGACCATTGCAACACCCACAGCCCGTTCGATCCGCAGATCGCGCCGGTGCGTCAGTCCAACCTGTGCCTGGAAATCGCCCTGCCGACCAAGCCGCTGGAAGACGTTAACGACGAAAACGGCGAGATTGCGCTGTGCACCCTGTCCGCCTTCAACCTGGGCGCGATCGACAGCCTGGACGATCTGGAAGAGCTGGCGACCCTGGCGGTGCGCTCGCTCGACGCCCTGCTGGATTACCAGGATTATCCGATCAAGGCCGCGCACCGTGGCGCGATGGGCCGCCGCACCCTGGGCATCGGCGTTATCAACTTCGCCTATTACCTGGCGAAGAACGGCGTGCGCTACTCCGACGGCAGCGCCAACAACCTGACGCACAAAACGTTCGAAGCCATTCAGTACTACCTGCTGAAAGCCTCCAACCGCCTGGCTCAGGAACAAGGCGCTTGCCCGTGGTTCAAAGAGACCACTTATTCGCAGGGTATCCTGCCGATCGACACTTACAAGAAAGACCTGGATGCGGTCTGCAGCGAGCCGCTGCACTACGACTGGGAAACCCTGCGTAAAGAGATCCAGGAAACCGGCCTGCGCAACTCGACCCTGTCTGCGCTGATGCCATCGGAAACCTCTTCGCAGATTTCCAACGCCACCAACGGCATCGAGCCGCCGCGCGGCCACATCAGCATCAAGGCGTCGAAAGACGGCATCCTGCGCCAGGTGGTGCCGGAGTATGAGCGTCTGAAAGACAACTACGAGCTGCTGTGGGAAATGCCAAGCAACGACGGCTATCTGCAGTTGGTGGGGCTGATGCAGAAATTCATCGACCAGTCGATTTCGGCCAACACCAATTACGATCCGACCCGCTTCCCGGGCGGCAAGGTGCCGATGAAGCAGCTGTTGAAAGACCTGCTCACCACCTACAAGTTCGGCGTGAAAACGCTGTACTACCAAAACACCCGCGACGGTGCGGAAGACGCCCAGGAAGATTTGCAGCCTGCCAAGGCCGGCGATGACGACTGCGAAAGCGGCGCCTGCAAGATCTAAAGTTTGACCTAGCGGGCCGGAATTTTCCGGCCCCTTCATTTAGCCACGTTACGATGGATTCAGGCTTATGGCTTACACCACTTTTTCTCAGACCAAAAACGACCAGCTGCAAGAGCCGATGTTCTTCGGCCAGTCGGTAAACGTTGCGCGTTTCGACCAGCAAAAGCATGAAATCTTCGAAAAGCTGATCGAAAAACAGCTCTCCTTCTTCTGGCGCCCGGAAGAAGTTGACGTCTCCCGCGATCGCATCGATTACCAGGCGCTGCCGGAGCACGAGAAGCATATCTTCATCAGCAACCTGAAGTATCAGACGCTGCTGGATTCCATCCAGGGCCGCAGCCCGAACGTCGCTCTGCTGCCGCTGATCTCGATCCCTGAGCTGGAAACCTGGGTGGAAACCTGGTCGTTCTCCGAGACCATCCACTCCCGTTCCTACACTCACATTATCCGCAACATCGTCAACGATCCGGCGCTGGTGTTCGACGACATCGTCACCAACGAAGAGATCAAGAAGCGCGCGAAAGACATCTCCGGCTACTACGACGATCTGATCGAGATGACCAGCTACTATCACCTGCTGGGTGAAGGCACCCACCAGGTGAACGGTAAAACCGTCACCGTCAATCTGCGCGCGCTGAAGAAACAGCTGTACCTGTGCCTGATGAGCGTGAACGCGCTGGAAGCGATCCGCTTCTACGTCAGCTTCGCCTGCTCCTTCGCGTTCGCCGAGCGCGAACTGATGGAAGGCAACGCCAAAATCATCAAGCTGATCGCCCGCGACGAAGCGCTGCACCTGACCGGCACCCAGCACATGCTGAACCTGATGCGTTCCGGCGCCGACGATCCGGAAATGGCGGAGATCGCCGAGGAATGCCAACAGCAGTGCTACGATCTGTTCGTGCTGGCTGCCCAGCAGGAAAAAGAGTGGGCGGAATACCTGTTCCGCGACGGCTCGATGATCGGCCTGAACAAAGACATCCTGTGCCAGTATGTGGAGTACATCACCAATATCCGCATGCAGGCGGTCGGCCTCGGTCTGCCGTTCGAAACCCGCTCCAACCCGATCCCGTGGATCAACGCCTGGCTGGTGTCCGACAACGTGCAGGTGGCGCCGCAGGAAGTGGAAGTGAGCTCCTACCTGGTTGGCCAGATCGACTCGGAGATCAACGCCGACGACCTGAGCGACTTCGAACTGTAAGCGATGGCGACGCCAATCGTAACGCTGCGCGCCGCTGGCACACAGCTCTCCTGCCCCAACAGTGAAAGCTGCCTGCTCGACGTGCTGGAACTGCACGACGTGCAGGTGGAGTACCAATGCCGCTCCGGCTATTGCGGCGCCTGCCGCCTGAAGCTGGTGAAAGGCGAAGTGGCCTACCGCCAACAGCCGCTGGCGTTTATCAACGCCGGCGAGATCCTGCCCTGCTGCTGTATGCCGCTGACGGATATCGAGCTGGAAATGTAAAGTCGGGTGCCGGAAACCGCACCTGGAGACCAGAAGGCGGGGTTGCCCCCGCCCTATGATTACCGCTTCACCTCACACGCCAACCTGATCAGGATAGTGATATTTTCCTGGTAGATTTTCAGCTCGCACAGCGAGTCTCTTATCATCCAGATAAATAACAAAACCGTAATACATACAACGGTTAGCGAGTGAAACACATGCCTTAAGCGCATGCTTGCCTCCTTGCTGTGAAGGGGCTACCATACCGGTGTCTAGGCGGTATGTGCAGCCCCATTCTGATTGAGAGTCAGTCTGGGGCTTTCATCTATCCGCCTTGTCACACAATGCCCAAGACGAACAGTCTCAAGCACCCGCCAAAAGAGTAACAGCATTCCCTCGCCGCGAATATCCCCTATAACATTATGATTAATCAGGGATATATAACTATCCTCAAAGTATTCCGCTTAGCGCCCCTTTCCTGCCGATGCGGAAAAATAACGCGCCGGAGAATCGCCAAAGGCTTTGCGAAACATGGCGATAAAATTACTCGGCGAGGCATATCCCAGCGTTTCCGCGATCTGCAGCACGGTTTCGCCGCGCAGGCACTCAGGAACTACGGTACAGAACTGCAAACGCGGGGCGCGGCGGCGATACGCCTTTCACGCCTGGCGTCCGAACGGCTGCAGCAAAACCGTGACGCCGGCAACTCGGCGCCATGACCGTCACTCGATAATTTCCACCACCTCCAGCCAGGCGTTTTTACCGCACGCCTGGCCCCCATTCAGCCAG
Organism: Serratia sarumanii; assembly: GCF_029962605.1. NCBI lineage: Bacteria > Pseudomonadati > Pseudomonadota > Gammaproteobacteria > Enterobacterales > Yersiniaceae > Serratia > Serratia sarumanii. Next base: position 3,424,625 of record NZ_CP124750.1, read on the forward strand.
CGGCGCAGCATATCCAGCGCCAGCATCGCCACCGACTCCTGACGCAGCCGCAGGCCGTGGCGCGACGCACGATAACGCACGGTCTGGCCAATGCCGCCGCGCGGTGTGTGCAGCGCAATGCTCACCTGCTCGTCGCACATGGCGCTGACCGCCAACGCCAACGGCGCGCCGGTCAATTCCGCCAGCGAGCGGGCGCGCGCCAGCGTCGTTTCCAGCGTTTCGATACAGTGCGCCGGCAGCAGCTCTCCCCCTGCCAGCGGCGCCCCTTCGCTCTGCAGCTGCAGATTGATCAACCCGCCGCTGAACTGTTCGCTCAACGCCAGCTTCAGCCCTTGCTGATTCAGACGCTGCGTCAGCGTCGCCGGCAACCCGATAGTGCCTTCAAAAATGCAGTTGTCCCCCGCCACCTCGCGCACGCGCCGCCAGGCCTGATCCATTTCCACACGCCGGCTTTCCGGCCCGGTCAGCTTCAGCTCGATGATCGGGCTGGAGGAACGGTAACCCAGCACCACATCCGGCGGCAGCGGCATACCGTCCAGCTCGGCGGCCAAATCGCTCTCGGAGGTGCCGAAGGTGGTCAGGCGCAGGCACAGCGGCGGCGCCGGCAAGGTGAAGCGCCCACGCAAACGCGGCATGATCTGCTGTTCGACCATCACTTTGAATTCCGACGGCACGCCGGGGGTGAAGAACATCTGACATCGGTTCAGCTGCAGCGCGAACCCGCAGGCGGTGCCCACCGGGTTATCCAGCATTTCCGCATTGGCCGGGATCTGCGCCTGCTTGCGGTTGGAAGGGGCCATCGGCCGCCCGCGCTCGGCGAAATAGGCTTCCATGCGCGCCAGCCAGTCGGCCCGTTCAACCAGCTCTACGCCGCAGGCTTTGGCGGCGGCCAGCGCGCTGAGATCGTCGCTGGTCGGCCCCAGGCCACCGTTGACGATCAGCACATCGGCGATATGGCTTCGTTCCTGCAGGATCTCGATCAACGCAGAGAGGCTGTCCCCGACCGTTTCCCGCCCGCTCATCGGCACCCCCTGCTGGAACAGGTAGTCCGCCAGCCAGGCGGCGTTGGTATCAATAATTTGCCCGTGCAGCACCTCATCGCCGGTGCTGAGCATCTCCACCCTTAACATTGATCTCTCCCACATTTTTTGGTCATTCCACTATAGAAGCCCGTAAATAACTTTTCACTAGCCGCCTGCGGATAATTTCAGCCATGGGCCCGTTCCTCATGTGCCATGCAGCTCGCCGCAATGTAAACATTAATGTACATCGTGCGTAACGTCGGTTTGACACAAATTAGGGCTTCCACTATCCTGCCATCCTCATAAATCGTTACCTATAATTTTCAAAATCTTTCGGCTGGTAGAGAAAAAACGTGAAGAATCGCACTCTTGGCAGTGTTTTTATCGTGGCGGGTACCACCATTGGCGCCGGGATGCTGGCGATGCCGCTGGCGGCGGCCGGCGTCGGCTTCGGCGTCACGCTGGCCTTACTGGTCGGGCTGTGGCTGTTGATGTGTTACACCGCGCTGCTGCTGGTAGAGGTTTACCAGCATGAGCAGGCGGATACCGGTCTGGGCACCCTCGCCAAACGTTATCTCGGCGGCGGCGGCCAGTGGCTGACCAGCTTTAGCATGATGTTCCTGATGTACGCCCTCACCGCCGCCTACATCAGCGGCGCCGGCGAACTGCTCGCCACCAGCATCAGCCAGTGGACGTCGCAGGACTTCCCGGTGTCGCTCGGCGTTCTGCTGTTCACCCTGGTGGCCGGCGGCGTGGTATGCATCGGCACCCACTCGGTCGATTTGTTCAACCGCATCCTGTTCAGCGCCAAAGTGGTATTTCTGGTGGTGATGCTAGGCCTGATGTTGCCGAATATCCACCAAACCAACCTGATGACGCTGCCGCTGGAGCAAGGCCTGGCGCTGTCGGCTATTCCGGTGATCTTCACCTCTTTCGGCTTCCACGGCAGCGTGCCGAGCATCGTCAACTATATGGGCGGCAACATTCGCAAACTGCGCTGGGTGTTTATCATCGGCAGCGCTATCCCGCTGATGGCCTACATCTTCTGGCAGCTGGCAACGCTGGGCAGCATCAGCTCCGACACCTTCGTCGGCATTCTGGCGCAGCAGGCCGGGCTGAACGGTTTGTTGCAGGCGGTGCGCGACGCGGTGGCTTCGCCGCACGTTGAACTGGCGGTGCACCTGTTCGCCGATCTGGCGCTGGCGACCTCGTTCCTCGGCGTCGCGCTCGGGCTGTTCGATTTCCTGGCCGACCTGTTCAAGCGGCAAGACAACGTGCGTGGCCGCCTGCAAACCGGCGCCATCACCTTCTTGCCGCCGCTGGCCTTTGCGCTGTTCTATCCGCGCGGCTTCGTGCTGGCGCTAGGATTCGCCGCCATTGCCTTGTCGGTGCTGGCCCTGCTGTTGCCTTCACTGCTGGTGTGGAAAACGCGCCAAAAACATCAGGCACAGTATCGCGTCTGGGGCGGTACGCCGGCGCTGGCGTTGGTGTTTGTCTGCGGGGTGACGGTGATCGCCATTCAACTGGGCATCGCCAGCGGCATGCTGCCGCCGGTAGGGTAAGCGGAACAGAAAGAACAAAGGGGCCTGAAGGCCCCTTTTTCACAGCGTCAGAAGCTCAGACCCACGCCGACGTAAGGGCCATCGGCCAGCGTGTTGTCGCGACGCCCGTCTTTGCCTTCCATTTGCATGTAACGGTAGCCCACGTCCACGCTCAGCGGACGGAACTTCCAGCGCAGGCCGCCGCTGGCTTCGTTATAGGCTTTCACGCCGCTGGTGAAGGATTCAGGGGCAAAGTACCCTTCGCCGTGCAGGCTGAAGTAACGGTTGATCTCCCACTCCAGGCCGCCGCCCAGCGCCACCGCCCCGCCGCTCTTCCCGTCTTTCGGGCTGAGGTACAGCGCTTTGGCACCCACGGTCGCCGTCAACGGCCCCAGCGGCACGCCGAAGTTCAGCCCCACGCTGCCGACGTTACCGTCGTGGTCGCTGCGCGCCCAGTTGCCGGTCAGGCCCAGACCAGAAGAGCCGGTGCTCATGCCAACGCCCAGGTTGGTGTAGTGCTGCCCGGCTTCGCCCGACACGCTGATGGCGTTCGCCGCGCCGGTCACCAACAGCAATCCTGCCGCGCACGCGACCCAAGTCTTTTTCATCATCTTTCCCTCTGGTTTGTCATCCGTACCGAATGATCGAATCAACGCATAATAATAACGTCACGAGTCTATACCAAAGCGCAATGAGTATTTAAGGGATAAAAGCGAAAAAATTCTTCAATAATCAAATAAATGTAAATATTTGCAAACAAGATTCTATATTCGTCAAGGCAATGCCAACGATAACCGAGACCTATTTGCCGTCGCTCGGCAATAGGGCTACAACTAGTAGTGGCTTTGACCAAGGTCAGGGGAAGAAGCCCCGCCAAAGGACTATGCTGATGAACGCTTAAACCGCCCGAGTCTTTACTTAACTGCACTACGATAAGGAGCAAGTGATGAGCAAGAAAGGACTGACCACCGCAGCCGGCGCCCCGGTTGTCGATAACAATAACGTGATCACCGCAGGCAAACGCGGCCCGATGCTGTTGCAGGACGTGTGGTTCCTGGAAAAATTGGCCCACTTCGACCGTGAAGTCATCCCCGAGCGCCGCATGCACGCCAAGGGATCCGGCGCTTACGGCACCTTTACCGTCACCCACGACATCACCCGCTACACCCGCGCCAAGATCTTCTCCGAGGTCGGCAAACAGACCGACATGTTCATCCGCTTCTCCACCGTCGCCGGTGAACGCGGCGCCGCCGACGCCGAACGCGACATTCGCGGCTTCGCCATGAAGTTCTATACCGAAGAAGGCAACTGGGATTTGGTGGGTAACGATACGCCGGTGTTCTACCTGCGCGATCCGCTGAAATTCCCCGATCTCAACCACGTGGTGAAACGCGATCCGCATACCAACCTGCGCAACCCCGTCTACAAGTGGGACTTCTTCTCCCACCTGCCGGAGTCGCTGCACCAGCTGACCATTGACTTCAGCGATCGCGGCATTCCGAAATCCTATCGCCACATGCACGGCTTCGGCAGCCACACCTTCAGCTTTATCAATGCCGCCAACGAGCGTTTCTGGGTGAAATTCCACTTCCGCTGCCAGCAAGGCATTGAAAACCTGATGGATGACGAAGCGGAAGCGATCATCGCCAAGGATCGCGAAAGCTCACAGCGCGATCTGTTCGACGCGATCAAACGCGGCGACTTCCCGCGCTGGAAGCTGCAAATTCAGATCATGCCGGAACACGAAGCCTCGCAGACGCCATACAACCCGTTCGATCTGACCAAGGTGTGGCCGCACGGCGACTATCCGCTGATCGACGTCGGCTATTTCGAGCTGAACCGCAACCCCGACAACTACTTCTCCGAGGTTGAGCAGGTGGCGATGAACCCCGCCAACGTGGTGCCGGGCATCAGTTTCTCGCCGGATAAAATGCTGCAAGGCCGTCTGTTCTCCTATGGCGATGCGCACCGCTATCGCCTGGGCGTCAACCACCACCAGATCCCGGTGAACGGCGCCAAATGCCCGTTCCACAACTACCATCGCGACGGCGCGATGCGCGTGGACGGCAACAGCGGCAACGGCGCCACCTACGAACCAAACAGCTTCGGCCTGTTCCAGGAGCAGCCGGACTTCAGCGAGCCGCCGCTGAGCATTGAGGGCGCGGCCGACCACTGGAACCATCGTGAAGACGACGATTACTACAGCCAGCCTCGCGCGCTGTTCAACCTGCTGAGCGCCGAAGAGCACCAGCGCATGTTCACCCGCATCGCCGGCGAACTGTCGCAGGTGCCGGAGCAAATCCAGCGCCGTCAGGTCGAGCTGTTCACCAAGGTGCACCCGGACTACGGCGCCGGCGTCGCCAGGGCGTTGGGGCTGAAATAATCCCCTGCCGTCATCCACTCAGCCGCCCTGTCGGGCGGCTTTTTTATGCCTGAGAGAGACGCCGCGCCACCCATTGCTGCAACTGGCGGCGCGAAATCTTGATGCCGCCGTTTTTCAGCTCGTCAGGCAGCGGGAGCAGCGCCGCCGGGCGTTGGAAATTGGCCAGCTTGTCCTGCGACCAGGCGAGCAACGCCGCCAGCGACAGCGACGGATCGCCGTCGATTACCGCCACCGGCCGCTGGCCGAACTCGGCGTCCGCCGCCGGCACCACAAACGCCTGCGAGATCTGCGGGTGCGCCGCCAACACGCGTTCGATATCCTCCGGCTGCACCCCTTCGCCGCCGCTGAAAAACAGGTTGTCCAGCCGGCCCAAAATGCGCAGTTCCCCCTCGGCCATCGCGCCGCGATCGCGGGTCGCGAACCAACCCTGTTCATCCGCCAGCGGCTGCAGCTGGCCATGATGCCAGTAGCCGAGCGCCAGGCTGTCGGCGCGGATCCAGACCTCTTCGTCCACCAGTTTTACCTCGCGGCCGCTTAGCGGCAGGCCGACGCCCGGCCGCGCATCGGCGCGCTTGGCGCACACCGTGGAAGCCAGTTCGGTCAGCCCGTAGCCGCACCAGCAGCGGATCCCCGCCGCTTCCGCCCGTTCGGTCAGCGCCACCGGGATCATCGCACCGCCGAGCAGCACCTCTTTCAGCGTCGTGCCCGTCAGCGGTTGCGCCAGCAGCCGCCAGAGCTGTGTCGGCACCAGCGAGGCGTGCGTGCATCCCGCCAACGCCTCGGCCAGCGGATGCATCTCGCGCACCGCCAGCCGCGCGCCCGCCGCCAGCCAGCGCCAGACGATGCCCTGGCCGGAGACGTGAAACAGCGGCAATGACAGCAGCCAGCAATCCTCGTGCTGAAAATCCATCAGCCGCAACACCCCGGCGGCGCTGGCCAGATGATTGGCGTAGCTGTGCGCCGCCGCCTTCGGCAGGCCGCTGGAGCCCGAGGTCAGCGTCAGCGTCGCCAGACGTTGCGCATCCCACATCGGCAGGTTCGGCCAGCGCGGCTCGGTCGAGGGCGGCGTCAATCGAATCACCTCTTCCGGCAGCGCCGGCAACGGATCCGGGCCGAAGGCAAAGGTGATGTCCAATTCGGGTAACAGCTGTGCCAGCAGCGGCGTCGGCAAGGCAGGATTGAGCGGCAACAGGCGCGCGCCGCATTGCAGCAGCGCCAGATAGGCCAACAGCAGCGGGTAGCTGTTTTTACCGCACAGCGCCACGCCACAGCCCGGCTCCACGCCCTGGTGCTGGAAGTCCGCCGCCAGCTCATCCACCTGGCCTTGCAACGCCAGCCAACTCAGCGGCCGCTCGCCAAGCAGCAGCGCCGTCGCCTGCGGTTGAAGGCTCGCCCAGTGCCGCCATGGCCAATCGCTTAACGGCGCCATAGGCACTCCAGCGCCGAGGCATCCAGCAGCGGCAATGCGCTACCCGGCCAAGGCCGCAGCACCTGCGCCTGCATCAACCCCAGGGTATCCAGCCCCGGCACGGTGTCCGGCGTCAGCCAGCGGGCGATGCGCGCCAGCTGGGTTAACCCCAGGCTGGACTCGATGCTGGAGCTGATCACCGCCGTCAGCCCCGCCGCGTGCGCCTGCGCCACCAACGCCTGGCAGCGCGCCAGGCTGCCGACCAGCGTCGGCTTGATCACGATGGCCGCCACGCCCGGCTCGGCCTGCACCACAAAGTCCGCCTCGCGCACGCTCTCATCCCAGGCGATGGCGATGCCGGTCGCCCGGGCGAAATCGCGCGATTCATCACGGGTCTTGCAGGGCTCTTCCAAAAAGGCGATGCGATCGCGCCACGCCGGGTTGACGTATTTGGCGAAGCCGTCGGCTTTGGCGCGGGTCCAGCTGCGGTTGGCGTCCAGCCGCAACCGCAGATCCGGCAGCGCCTCCAGCAGCACGTTGACGATCATGCCGTCGCGCACCGCCTCATACAGCCCCACCTTCACCTTGGCGACTTTCTCGCCCGGCAAGGCGTTCAATGTCTCGAACAGCTCATCCGGATCGCCGGTACACAGCGGCGCCTTGCGAAAATCCGCCTGCGTCGGCAAGCGCTGCTCCAGCTCGGCCTGCGCGCAGCTAATCCCAAAAGCCACCGAGGGCAGCGCGCTGTCATCCGGTTCGTTGCCCGCCAACCAGGCCTGCAGCCAGTCCAACGCGGCCTGTTCGGCCTGCGCCAGCGTTTCCCTGCTGAATTCCGGCAGCGGCGCGATCTCGCCCCAGCCTTCACGCTCGCCCTGACGCAGCTGCACCACCCATCCGTCACGCGTTTTCAACCGCTGATTGCGCAGCACCACGCCCGCCTCCATCGGCAGGCTGTAACGGTAAAGCGCCGCGCTGCGGTTTACCCCGTTCATTACGGGTTACGCTTGAATTTGCTGAAGTCCGGCTGACGCTTCTCGTTGAACGCGTTGCGCCCTTCCTGCCCTTCGTCGGTCATGTAGAACAGCATGGTGGCGTTGCCCGCCAGCTCCTGCAAACCGGCCTGGCCGTCGCAGTCAGCGTTCAGCGCCGCCTTCAGGCAGCGCAGCGCCATCGGGCTGTTCTGCAGCATTTCGCGGCACCAGCGCACCGTCTCTTTTTCCAGATCGGCCAGCGGCACCACGGTATTAACCAGCCCCATGTCCAGCGCGGCGGCGGCATCGTACTGGCGGCACAGGAACCAGATTTCGCGCGCCTTCTTCTGGCCGACGATGCGCGCCATGTAAGACGCGCCCCAACCGCCGTCGAACGAGCCCACTTTCGGGCCGGTCTGGCCGAAGATGGCGTTATCCGCCGCGATGGTCAGATCGCACATCATGTGCAGCACGTGGCCGCCGCCGATCGAATAACCGGCCACCATCGCCACCACCGGTTTCGGGCAGGTGCGGATCTGGCGCTGGAAGTCCAGCACGTTGAGGTGATGCACGCCGCTGTCGTCGCGATAGCCGCCGTAGTCGCCGCGCACTTTCTGATCGCCGCCGGAGCAGAAGGCCTTATCGCCGGCGCCGGTCAGAATAATGACGCCGATGCCGTCGTCGTAACGGGCGTTGGCCAGCGCGTCGATCATCTCTTTAACCGTTTGCGGGCGAAACGCATTGCGCACCTGCGGCCGGTTAATGGTGATTTTGGCGATGCCGTCGGCGGACTTGTGATACAGAATGTCTTCGAAATCGCCGGTGCAATCCTGCCAGGCGATGGCGGCATACAGCTGTTCTTCATTCGGATAAAGCATGTTCGGTTCCTTTAACCAGGGTTAACGAGAAAGGTCTGCAGCTCGGCGACGAAATCCTGCGGATTGGCCAGATGCGCGTTGTGGCCGGCCTGCGGCACGATGCGCAACGGCAACCCGGCGTCGCGCGCCAGCCGTTGAAATTTGGGGTCGTTCTCACCGCACAACACCTGCAGCGGCACGCTCAGTTGGCGCAGCTGCGGCGCCAGATAGGGCTGCCGCCCGAGCGACGTGGCTTCGAGCATGTCGGCGATCGCCGGGCCGCTGTTGACCGAGCGCGCGGCGATCAGCGCCTGGCGGTGCACATGGCTAAGCTCTTTGAACACCGGCTGCTGATACCAGTCCGCCAGGACCTCGGCGATCGGCTCACTGCGAAAACGCGCCGCCCACAGCGCATCCTGTTCGCAGCGCCGACGGCGCTGCTCTTCGTCCTCCAGCCCCGGATTACCGCCCTCGACGATCACCCCCTGCAGGCCGGCATGGCGGCCGTGGCAGGCGTGATACATGGCGATGCGCCCGCCGAGCGAGTAGCCCACCAGCCAATAGCGTTCGATATTGCGCAGCTGCAGCGTGGCGGCAATCTGCGCGCTGATGTCGTCGAAGCCGCGGCAGCTCACCGCCACGGAATCACCGTGGCCGGGCAGATCGATGGCCAGCGATGGCCATTCCGGGCAGCGTGCGGCGATCACCCGCCATTCATTGTTGTTGCCGAGCAGGCCATGCAGCCACACCAGCCACGGGCGGCCCGCTTCGCCCTGTTGCAAAATTCGCGTCGCCAGCATCATTGCACCGCCATCTGTTGCACCAGGTATTGCAGGCTTTCGGCCCCCGCGCTCGGCGGCACCTGCAGTTCGATAAGCGTGGCGCCGCCGCGCCGCCAGCCTTGTTCAACCGCCTGTTGCAGCTGGCTCCAGTTCTCCGGCCGCGCGTAACCCAGCTGGAACATCGCCGCCGCGTGGCTGAACTCGACGTTCTGCGGCATGCAGTAAAAGCGCTGACGATCCTCTTCCGGCGTCGGCAGCAGCGAGAAAATTTGGCCGCCGTTATTATTGACGACGATCAGCACCGTCGGCGCCGAGCTCTGGCGCAGCAGCGCCAGCGCATTGAGGTCATACAGAGCGGAAAGATCGCCCACCACCGCCAACGTCGGTCTGGCGGTGGCGCGCTGCACGCCGGCAGCGGTGGAGATCAGGCCGTCGATGCCGCTGGCACCGCGGTTGCTGAATACCGGGTAGGCGACGGGCAATGGCGTTAACGCGTCGATGAGCCGCACTACCAGGCTGTTGCCGAGAAACAGCTGCCCGTTCTCCGGCAGCAGTTCCGGCAGGCGGTGCGCCAGCTGCGCTTCGCCAAAGTTATCGTGCAGATGCGTGGATGCCGCCGTCAGCGCTTTATCCGCCAGCACGGCCAGCCCGGCGGCCCAAGGCTGGCGCGGCTGCGCCGGGTGCTGCGCCAACCACTGAGCCACGCCGGCGCGCAGGCGCCGCCCCCGGTGCTGGGCCGGATCGAGCCGCCCCGGCAGCTCGTCGATGATCCAATACTCTTCCGGCCGGCACTGCGCCTGCCACTGCAGCAGGCGTTTGCCGGTCAGGCTGCCGCCGAACTGCACCACCAGCTGCGCATCTTGCAGTACGCGCTGCGCCTGCGGGTGAGCGAGCCACAAATCGGCGCAGGGCAGCGGTTGCCCGGTCTGCGACAGCACGTCGCCGATCAGCGGCCAGCCCAGCGTTGCGGCCCATTCGGCCACCTGCGCGCCCTCTTGCGCGCTCATGCGCCCGGCCAACACCACGCCGCGCTTTTGCCGCCAGAAGAACCAGTCCGGCTGCGGCAATGGCGCCGCATGCGTCTCGCTTTCCTGCAGCCACGGGCGATCGCTCTGCCACCAGTCGCCCAGCGCGGCGGACCAGTCGGCATAGTGACGTTCGTCGCCGCCGTACAGCGGCTCGGCGAACGGGCAGTTGATGTGCAAAGCGCCGTGCTGCAGGCGCGCCATCGCGCTGTCGACGCTGGAGGCCAGCCACGCGGCCGGAATATCCGGCGTAGGACGCGGCAGATCGATCGCCAGCGTCGGGTGGCTGCTGTAGAGGCCGTTTTGACGGATCGCCTGATTGGCGCCGCAGTCGATCAACTCCGGCGGCCGATCGGCGGTGAGAAACACCAGCCGCTCACCGGTCAGGCCGGCTTCGATCAGCGCGGGATAAAGGTTGGCCGCCGCGGTGCCGGACGTGACGATCACCGCCACCGGCTCACGCGCCGCCTTCGCCAGCCCAAGCGCCAGATGGCCGAGCCCGCGCTCGTCAAAATGGGTATGACAGATAAACGATCGGTTAGCCGCGGCGGCCAGCGTCAGCGGCGTGGAGCGCGATCCCGGAGCGATACAAACATGCCGCACCCCATGGCGGGCCAGCGCCTCGAGCAGCACAGCCGCCCACCGGCGATTAAAAACACTTGTCGACATAGTTCGCTCACAAGTCAGTTAACAGAGATCGTCTCCGGCGCAGCCGACGGACGCCGCGCCTGTAGTTACGCTCTGTATTATATGAGGTGTTATTTTCACGGCTTTTGCGCCAGCGCAAGAACGCCGTATATCCCTGGGCGTTTACACCAGATAATTGTTTGATTTAGAACAAAAAATAAACAATAAAAACACAAATACTTTACACTTGCGGCGGCGCCGGCTCAATCCGTCCATACAAAAATAAGGGGAATAGAGGCGCTCCGACGGCGGCTAGCGGGAAGTATAGGCGGGATAAGGGAAAGCCAGCGGGGAAACGGCGGGATGAACGTACCGCCTGCGGAAAAACATGGGGCGGCCTGCGCCACCCCGATGGGTGATTTATTTGCGGGCCAGCAGCAGTCCCAGCACCAGCCCGACGGTGGCGCCGATGCCTACGCTGTGCCAGGGTTTATCCCGCACGTAGTCGTCGGTGCGGTGTACCGCTTCTTTGGCGCGCGCATAGTAGGATTCGCCGGTGTTCGCCCAGCGCGCCTTAACCTCACTCAGCGCCTGCTCGGCGTGCGACTTGATGTCGATGTAGGCCTGATCCGCGCGGTCGCCGGTATATTGCAGCACTTCTTCCAGCGTCTCGGTCAGCATTCTCAGATCGTCATCCAGCGTAGTTTGCTCAGCATCCGTATGTCTTGCCATAGTGAGATCTCCGTGGTTGAAAAATTAAGCGTTCCTACACTATAGACAAGGATCGCCGCCTGCGGCCATCGGACTTTTACCCTAAAACACCAATTGCACCTTGGCGGCCTGGCGCTTATCGCCGGCAAACTCCAGCGCCTGCGCCAGTTGCCCGCTGGCGAATTCCGCCGACAGCAACGGCAGCGGATCGACCACGTCGTCGGCCAGCCACGCCACCGCCAGCGCAAACTCCGCCACGAAGCGGAAGGATCCGAGCAGGTTCAACTCCTTGGCGATCAACAACATCAGCGGAAAATCGGGGAAGCTGGCGCCCATGCCCACCTGCACCACGGTGCCTTTGGCGCGGGTGATCTCCAGGCAGCGCTGCAGCGACTGCGGATGCCCCGCCACTTCGAAGGCGACGTCGAAATATCCTTTGTCCTGCTGATAACCGCTAACATCGTCGTCCGCGGCATGCAGGCACCGATCGGCCCCCATTTGCCTGGCGATCGCCAGGCAGCGCGGGCTGAGATCGGCACAGACAATTTCGGCGGCGCCCAGCGCTTTCAGCGCCGCCACCAGCAGGCAGCCGATCGGGCCGACGCCGGACACGAAGATCTTTTTCCCCGTCACGTCGCCGGGCTGCTTCGCCGCGTGGATCGCCACCGCCAGCGGTTCAGCGAACACCATCACCCTGTCGTCGCGATCGGCGCCGTAAGGAATGCACTGCGCGCTGTCCACCACTTTGTATTGGGTAAAAGCACCGTCGACGTGCGGAAAATACATCGCGCTGCCGAAAAAACGCATCTCGACGCATTGATTGCTTTGCTGCGCCAGACAGTATTTGCACTGCCCGCAGGGTTTGCTGGGATTGAGCGCCACCTTCTGCCCGACCGGCAGCTGCGGCGAATCGCTGGCGACCACCTCGCCGATCACCTCATGGCCCAGCACCATCGGCTGGCGCACCTGAAAATTGCCGACCCTGCCTTCCTGAAAGTAATGCAGATCCGAGCCGCAGATGCCGCCGCGGCTGATTTTCACCAGCGTTCCCTGCCCCCGGTAATCCACTTCTTGCGCAATCACCGCCACGTCGCGTTTGCCATTGACCACGCAGGACTGGGTTTGAATTTTCATCTCAACACTCCACGAAAAAAGGTTACACCGCCGCCGACATGCCGCCATCGACAAACAGCAGTTGCCCGTTGACGAAGGCGGAGGCGTCGGCGGCCAGGAACACCGCCGCGCCGATCAACTCCTGCGGATCGCCCCAGCGTGCGGCGGGCGTGCGTTGGGTCAGCCAGGCGGTGAAGGCCGGATCGTCGGCCAGCGCCTGTGTCATCTCGGTTTTGAAGTAGCCGGGGGCGATGCCGTTGACCTGAATGTTGTAGCGCGCCAACTCCACGCACATGCCGCGCGTCAGCATTTTCACCGCACCCTTGGAGGCCGCATAAGGGGTGATGGTGTCCCGCCCCAGCTCGCTTTGCATCGAGCCGATGTTGACTATCTTGCCGCGCCGGCGCGGCACCATATAACGCGCCACGGTTTGCGACACGATGAAAACCGCCTTCTGGTTGACGGCGATGATGTCGTCCCAGTCTTGCTCCGGAAACTCGGTGAACGGGTGGCGGCGCTGGATGCCGGCGTTGTTGATCAAGACGTCTATCGCGCCGATATCCGCTTCGATACGATCGATGGCAGCATGCACCGCCTGGGAATCGGTGACGTCGAACGCCGCCGCATCGGCGCGCAAGCCCTCTTCGCGCAGGCGATCGGCGGCGTGTCGGGCATGTTCGTCGGTGGTGGCGTTGACCAGAATATGCGCGCCTTGCTGCGCCAGGCCGCGCGCCAGCAGAAAACCGATGCCGCGCGAGGCGCCGGTGATCAAGACAATTTTGTTATCCAGTGAAAACAGGTTGTTCATGGTGATTCCCGGCCATCAGGCCTCCAATCAGACAGGCCTCTATCTCAGCCGATTGTTACCGGTAAAAACGTGATGGAAATCACTGAACATCATGTTACGAAACCCTGTTACCCTTAACGTGATCTCACGCAGGCAGCAAGCGGGCAAAAAGCAGTTATCCAATTGAAAAATAGCTATTTTTAATAGGAGCGCATTCATTGTTATCGCCAAATCGATTTGTTAACATACCGCTATCTGCCCTTGCCGCGCCGCCCGTGAAGGCCACCGAATGAAACACCCCCGCGTTACGCTACAGGACATTGCGCAATTGGCCGGCGTGACCAAAATGACCGTCAGCCGCTTCCTGCGCACGCCGGAAAAAGTGGCGGCCGACACCGCCGAACGCATTGTGCAGGTCATGCGGGAGCTGAACGTCACAGATGCCGATACCGCACAGGCCGGCAGAAAACCGCGCATCGGCGTACTGATCCCCTCCTTCAACAACCAGATCTTCGCCGACCTGCTGGCCGGCATCGAATCCGTTACCCAAGCGCGGGGTTACCAAACGCTGGTGGTGAACTACGATTACAGCCCGCAGCGGGAAGAAGAGCAGATCGCACAGCTGTTGAGCTACCCGATCGCCGGGCTGATCCTCACCGACTCTGCGCATACCTTGCGCGCAGAGACCTACCTCGGCGCCGCCAAAATCCCCCTCGCGCAGGTAATGGATCTCGACGCGCCGCCGGGGCGGATTGCGGTGGGGTTTGATAATGAACAGGCGGGGTATGACATGACCAAAGCGCTGCTCGCCAGCGGCAAACGGCATATCGTTTACTTTGGCGCCATGTCGGACGCCCGCGACAATAAACGCTATCGGGGGTACTGCCGCGCCATGGCGGCTCAGGAGCAAACGCCGCGCCAGATCACGCCGCATCGGGTCTCTTCGGTTTCGATCGGCGCCGACATGCTGGCGATGGCGCGCGAACGCTACCCGCAGTTGGACGGTATCCTGTGCACCAACGACGATCTGGCGGTGGGCGTGTTGCAGGCCTGCCTGCGTCTCGGCGTGCGCGTGCCGCAGGAGATTGCGCTATCGGGTTTTCACGGCCTGGATATTGGCCAGGCGACCACGCCGGGCATCGCCAGCGTGATCACGCCGCGCTTTGACATGGGGAAAACCGCCGCTGAAATGCTGCTGCTGCGGATCGCGGGCGAACCCTGCGCCGAGCGCCACGATCTGCACTACCGCCTCTCACTCGGCGGCACCGTTTGAGCCGGCATTCGGGCTGACCGGCTGTGCGGCACGGCTTTTTCGCTGCGCGCCGCCCACCACAGACCGCTGTTTTTCATCGCATAGCCAAACAGCAAGCCCACCAACAGAGAAAGCGTCACCAGCGGCCAATCTCCGCCGCCGGCGAAGGTCGCACAGGCGCCGATAAAGGTGCCGGGCACAAACCCCAGCCACTGCTGTTTGGCCTGAATGCACATCAGGAACGCAACGACGCCGGTCAGCAGATACCCCAGCAGTTCCCACTGCGGCGCCAGTTCGCTGCCGTGGATGATCGCCATTGCCCAGAAGACGCCGCTGCAGCAGGTTAACGCGCCGATCAACAGCCCTTTCAGCCCACCCTGCGGGCAGGCGAAATACGCCGTGCAGCCGAGAAAACCGGCCCAACCGATCAGCCCCAGGCTGACGGCAACCCAGCCCCACACGCCGGAGAGGATCCCGGTAGTAACGGCAATGGCGAAAAGAACGTTCATAAAGTGACCCGCGACAAAAAGAAAGCGCGCAGTTTACCCGAAAGCCGGTCATTTCATGTGATTAAAATCACAATATAAATGCAATTAAAGAATGATTAATTAAATAAAAGAGACTTAAATCACAAAATTATTAACGTGGGAACCCTACACGTACCGTCATCCATGCCAACAACAGGCATACCGTGGTGCTGCTCAGGAACAGCAGATGGGTTGCCTGCTGCAGATCGACACGGTCGACCACGATCCCCAGCAAGATCGGCACCCAGTTGGCGATATAAGCGATAACGTAAAACAGTGAAAGCAAACGCGCATGGCTGGCCGGCGGCGAAATCAGGTTTACCAGGGTCGCGCTGCCGACGAAAATGGCGCCGTAAGCATAGCCGGCCACCACCAGGCCCGCAGCCGCCAGCCACAGTGAATGCCATTGGATCGCCGCAGCGAATACCACCGCCGCCAGCACCTGCGCCAGGCAACCGAACAACAGCGAATGACGGGCGTTAAGGCGGCGGCTCAGGATCTGGCTAATACCGGCGATCAACAGATACACCGCAATCGCATAGCCAAAGACGCCCCGCTGGTGCATGCCTAACAGCGTTTCCGCCACGCTGGGGCCAATAGCCAAAATGCTGGCGGCCAGGGCCCAACAGATAAACAGCGCCCCGGCACAGACAAAGAATTTACCGCCGGTGATACGCAGGCCATCGAGCAGCGTGCTTTTTTCTGTCGCCGTCGGCGCAGCGCGGGTCGATGCCGTAACCACGCCACGCGGCCACGAGAACATCACGCCCAACGCCGCCACGGCGGCAATGATCATGATGAAAATGAACGGCAGCATCGTGGGATGAAAACCGGTCTGCAAAGCGATGCCGCTGAAGATCGGGCCCAGCGCCAACCCTGTGGTAAAGGACAACGTGGCGATCAGCGCGGCGTTTTTACCGCCGTCCTGTGGCCCAAAACGCACCAGGGCGATGTTTGCCGCCCCGGTCAATGCCCCGGTGCCCACCCCGGCCAGCAGTCGCGCCATGAGCATCATGACAAAGGTATCCGCCAGCGCAAACAGCAGCGCACCGCTCAACACCACCAGCAATGCCGGCACGATCATGCTGCGCAAATCCTTCACTTTGCCGGCCAGATTGCCGACGCCGAACAAAGAGATCAGTACGCCGGCAGCGTAGGCACCGTAAACGACGGTCAGGCTGACGGAACTCAGCGCAAACTGCTGCTGATACAGCGGATAAAGCGGCGTCGGCGCACTGCTGTTCAGCAATGCCGACATCAAAGCCAGCGCCAGGAACAATAAAATGGTCCTGCGCGACGCCTGAGCATTTTGCGGCGCCGCGATCTGGCTGGCGGTATTTTCTGACATGTTTCAACTCCCAAAGTCGGCAGACGGTGGCCTGCCATCGACATCTTTCTCACCCGGCGGGCCGGGAACGGGGCTTATCATAGCGTTACGGCGGCGGGCGAAGTATCGTCAAGAATGAATCACCCTGATGCATTCTTGCATCACCGGAGAAATAACCGCCGATGTGCAGGCCGCTAGCCGTCTTTCTCTCCCCCAGGGCAGAGCAACGCTTTATGATATAACCCGTTATCATTCGTCCGGCCCGGCCTGTTTCCTACGGCGCCGACAAATCTGCAGAGAGGAAATGGCATGATAAATTGGGACGACGCGCGCTTCTTTTTGGCCATCGCGCGCTGCGGCACGCTACGCAAAGCCGCCAGCCAGCTGCATGTCGATCAGGCGACCGTCGGTCGACGGCTGTCCGCTTTCGAGGACGCGCTCGGTTCCAAGCTGTTTATCCGCACGCCGAAATCCTTCGCCCTCAGCCCGTTGGGGGAAGAAATGCTGGCGGACGTGATGAAGATGGAAAATGCGGTGCAGGCGATCAACCGCAAAGCCGCCAGCGGTGACGAAAGCCTGAGCGGCAACGTGCGCATCGCCACCACCGATACCCTGGCCGAAGCCTTCGTGATGCCGGCGCTGCAAGATCTGCGGGAACGCTACCCCGCCATCACCGTCACGCTGTTAACGGCGCTGAACATCGCCGATATCTCTTACCACAGCGCAGATCTGGCGATCCGTGGCGCCCGCCCCGATGACGATGAGCTGATCATCAAACGCTTAGCCACCATCGAAATGGGTCTGTACGCCAGCCCACACTACCTGGCGCGGCGCGGCATGCCGCTCAGGGGCGAGCAGCTGCGCGGCCACGATCTGCTGATGTTCCCGCGCGAGCTGGTGCCGCGCCACTGGAACAATTTCTGCGGCGAGGCCCTGCACGAGCCCAACGTGGTGCTGCAATGCAATTCGCAGCTGCTGCTGCGTTCCGCTACCCGCAGCGGGCTGGGCATCGGCCTGCTCTCCGCGTTTTTGGCGGACAAAGACCCGGAGCTGGTGCGCCTGTTGCCGGAGAACAAAGACTGGGTGGATATCTGGCTGGTGTTGCATCCCGATTTGCAACGCGCCGCCCGCGTGCGCGCGGTAGTGCAGGCGCTGGAAACCTCGTTTAGCGCCCATTACGGCTGAGTGCCGTTTCCCCATAAAAAAAGGCCGCCGAAGCGACCTTTTTATCGTTTCAAGCGTTATCAGAACGTCGGCTGCGCCATCTGCACCAGCGAAATCAGCGGCTGCGGATAGACGCCCAGCAGCAGCACCAGCGCGGCGGAGATCAGCACCACGACGCCACCGGCGGTCAACGCCCAGTTGTTCGGGGTATCGCGCTGCAGCGATTCCGGCGCGCTGAGGAACAGGCTGACGGTCACGCGCAGGTAGTAGTACAGGCCGATGGCGCTGCCTACCACAACCGCGCCGGTCAGCCACCACAGGTGTGCGCTGACGCCCATCGCGATCACGAAGAACTTGCCGATAAAGCCCAGCGTCATCGGGATACCGGCCAGCGACAGCATCATCACCGTCATCACCGCGGACAAGATTGGCTTATGCCAGAACAGACCGCGATAAGAGAACAGTGAATCCGCATCCGGGCCGCGGTACGGGCTGGACATCAGGCTGACCACGCCGAAGGCGCCCAGGCTGCTGAACAGGTAACCGGCCAGGTAAACGCCGGCGGTTTCCAGCGACAGCTGATGGGTTTGCACCGCAATCAGCGCCACCAGCAGGTAGCCCAGGTGAGCGATCGAAGAGTAACCCAGCAGACGCTTGATGTTGGTCTGGCTGATGGCCATCAGGTTACCGAACAAGATAGAGCAGAACGCGATGATCGACAGCACCATGCGCAGCGCTTCGTTGTCGGCGGCCGGGGCATACAGGAACAGACGCATCACAACCGCGAAGATCGCGATCTTGCTGGCGGTCGCCAGGAAGGTCGAGACCGGCGCAGGCGCGCCCTGATACACGTCCGGCGTCCACAGTTGGAACGGCACCAGCGACAGCTTGAAGCCCAGACCGACGATCATCATGCCCATACCGGCCAGGATCAGCGGCTGGTGCATCATGTTTTCCTGCAGGCTCTTGCCGAGGCCGGCCAGCGACAGATCGCCGGATTCGGCATACAGCAGCGCCATGCCGAACAGCAGGAACGACGACGCGGCGGCGGACAGCAGCATGTACTTGATGGCGGCTTCCAGCGGGCGCTTCTGGCGGTAGGCGTAGCCCACCAGGCCGAACAGCGGCAGCGAGATCAGCTCGATACCGATGAACAGCGAAGCCAGATGGTTGGCGCTCGCCAGCAGGATGCCGCCCATGGCGGCGATCAGCACCAGCAGGTAGAACTCTTCGCGGTTATCCGGATAGCCGACCAGCCACGGATAGGCGAAGGTGCAGGTCGCCAGACTCGCCAGCAGCACCAGCCCGGTGTAGAACATCGAGTAACCGTCAACCCGCAGCAGCGGGGTGACGTCCATTGGGCCTGCCTGGCCGACAAAGTACAGCGAAAGCAGCGCCAGGTTGAGACCGATCACGGTCAGGGTGGCGTTGATAAAGTGGTCGCGTCGCCACGCAATGCCTAGCATCACAACCACCACCGTCAATCCGACGATCAACAGCGGCAGCAGTGCGATCAGTTGTTGAGGAGTTATTGTCATGGCGAATTACGGCCTTGTTGTTGAAATTGCTGAAACTGACGAACCAAACCAGTGTTGCACGTTGCTCATCGCCGCGTTGGAAGTATCCAGAATCGGCTGCGGGTAAACCCCCAGCAGAACCAGCAACACCACCAGCAGCAGAATGATGAACAGTTCGCGCGCGGTCATGCCCTGCAGCGGCTGGTCGGATTTAGGCGCACCGTAGTAAGCGCGCTGCATCATGATCAGCGAGTAAACCGAAGCGAACACCAGACCGAAGGTGGAGATCACGGTGATCACCGGCACCACCTGGTAGCTGCCGAACAGAATCATGAATTCGCCGACAAAGTTACCGGTACCCGGCATCCCCAGCGTAGCCACGGCGAAGAACAGCGACAGCGCAGGGATGAACTTGATACGCCCCCACAGGCCGCCCATCTGACGCATGTCGCGGGTATGCAGGCGCTCATACAGCTGGCCGCAGATGATAAACATACCGGCGGCGGACAGGCCGTGCGCGATCATCTGGATCACCGCGCCCTGATAAGCCAACTGGCTGCCGGTGTAGATGGCGATCAGCACGAAGCCCATGTGCGAGACCGAGGTGTAGGCGATCAGACGCTTGATGTCGGTCTGCGCGAACGCCATCCAGGCGCCGTAGAAGATGCCGATCACGCCCAGCCACATGGCGATTGGCGCAAACTCGTGCGAAGCCTCAGGGAACAGCGGCAGGCTGAAACGCAGCAGGCCGTAGGCCGCGGTTTTCAGCAAGATGCCCGCCAGATCGACGGAACCTGCGGTCGGCGCCTGGCTGTGCGCGTCCGGCAACCAGCCGTGCAGCGGCACCACCGGCATTTTCACCGCGAAAGCGATGAAGAAGCCTAGCATCAACAGATATTGCACGTTGTGGGACATCGGCGTTTGCAGCAGGTCTTCGTAATCGAAGGTCCACACGCCGGTGGCGTTGTAGTGCACGAACACCAGGCCCAGGATCGCAATCAGCATCACCAGACCGCTGGCCTGGGTGTAGATGAAGAACTTGGTCGCCGCGGTGATGCGGGTTTTACCGTCCGACGCCTTGTGGCCCCACAGCGCGATCAGGAAGTACATCGGCACCAACATCATTTCCCAGAAGAAGAAGAACAGGAACATGTCGATGGCGAGGAACACGCCGATAACGCCGCCCAGGATCCACAGCAGGTTGAGGTGGAAGAAGCCCTGATACTTCTGGATTTCACGCCAGGAACAGAGGATCGCCAGCACGCCCAGCAGACCGGTCAACACCACCATCAGCAGCGACAGGCCGTCCAGCGCCAGGTGGATGGAGATGCCGAAG
The DNA here is from genome assembly GCF_029962605.1 of Serratia sarumanii. NCBI lineage: Bacteria > Pseudomonadati > Pseudomonadota > Gammaproteobacteria > Enterobacterales > Yersiniaceae > Serratia > Serratia sarumanii. The sequence goes on from NZ_CP124750.1 coordinate 3,444,975, forward strand.
CGCGGGATCCACGGCAGCAGGAATTCGCTCTGCCACTGCGGAATGCCTTTCGGCGTGGTCAAGGTATAGCCGCCCTGCAGCCACAGCTGCAGAGAGAGCGCCAACGTCAGCCCCATTGCGATCAGCGCTATCCAGCGCGGCACCTTAGTACCGAAGCGCTCAAGCTGCCAGCACAGCAGACCGCCGATAAAGGGGATAAGAATTAGCCAAGGTAATAGCATGGCGTTTTGTGTCCCTTATACGAATAATTTCAAACTTTGTACGTAGCGCCTGCCCGGCGCTACGCCCGAAAAATGCGTCTGTTTAAATTATTCAATTAAACCAAAATCAACAGAGCCAATACGACCACTGCACCCACACCCATAGACGCTATATACCAACGCACCTGACCGTTCTCGCTCACCGTCAGACCGCGGTTCCCCCAGCGGGAGAAGACGGCCGGCAGGTTCATCAGCGAGTTCAGCGGATCGCGCTGCAGCAGCTTCGCAATGCCCAGGTACGGCTTGACGAACACTTTGTCATACAGCCAGTCGAAGCCCCAGGCATGGAACCACCAGGTCGAGAAGAAACGCCCCGGCGCGCTGTTGGCGATGCTGTTGACCAGGCTGCGTTTGCCCAGCCACAGCGCGGCCGCCAGCAGAATGCCGACGATAGCCACCACGCCGGAGGTGATTTCCAGCGTCAGCACGCTGCCGTGCGCCAGCTCGGTCGTCTCCGGCAGCACGCCCTGCAACGGCGGCACGATCATCGCGCCGACGAAGGTGGACAGCACCAGCAGAACCAGCAGCGGCAGGTGGTGAGTGATGCCTTTACCGGCATGCGCTTTGATTTTCTCTTCGCCGTGGAACACGATGAAAATCATACGGAAGGTGTACAGCGAGGTCATGAATGCGCCGACCAGGCCGGCCACCATCAGGTTGATGTGGCCGTTGGCCATCGCGCCCGCCAGGATCTCGTCCTTACTGAAGAAGCCGGCCGTGACCAGCGGCAACGCAGACAGCGCCGCGCCACCCACCAGGAAGCAGACGTACACCAGCGGGATGCTCTTGCGCAGGCCGCCCATCTTGAAGATGTTTTGCTCGTGGTGGCAAGCCAGGATCACCGAACCGGACGACAGGAACAGCAGCGCCTTGAAGAACGCGTGGGTCATCAGGTGGAAGATCGCCGCGTCCCATGCCTGCACGCCCAGCGCCAGGAACATGTAACCGATCTGGCTCATGGTGGAGTAAGCGAGCACGCGCTTGATGTCGGTCTGCACCAGCGCGGCGAAGCCGGCCAGCAGCAGGGTGACCGCACCGACGATGCCCACCAGGTGCAGCACTTCCGGCGCCATCAGGAACAGGCCGTGCGTACGGGCGATCAGATAGACGCCCGCGGTCACCATGGTCGCCGCGTGGATCAGTGCGGAAACCGGGGTTGGGCCCGCCATCGCGTCCGCCAACCAGGTTTGCAACGGCAGCTGCGCCGATTTACCGACCGCGCCGCCCAGCAGCATCAGGGTCGCCCAGGTGATGGCCGTATCGCCCACCGCCAGTTTCTGCGGTGCCAGGATCATCAGCTCGCGGATGTTCAGCGTGCCCAGCTCGTTGTAGAGGATGAACAGCGCGAACGCCAGGAACACGTCGCCCACGCGGGTCACGATGAAGGCTTTCATCGCCGCCGCGCCGTTGGCCGGATCTTTGTAGTAGAAGCCGATCAACAGGTAGCTGCACAGGCCCACGCCTTCCCAACCCAGATACATCAGCAGCAGGTTGTCCGCCAGCACCAAGACCACCATGCTGGCGATAAACAGGTTGGTGTAAGCGAAGAAGCGCGAATAGCCCTCTTCACCGCGCATGTACCAGGAGGCGAACATGTGGATGAAGAAGCCGACGCCGGTGACCACCGACAGCATGGTCAGCGACAGGCCGTCCAGCACCAGGGTCACACCGATATTGAAGTTGCCGACGGCCATCCAGGTCCACAGGCTTTGCTCGAACAGCTGCACGCCGGCGGCTTTCTGGGCGAAGAAATCCATCGCCACATACACCGTGACCAGCGCAGCCAGGCCGATAGAGCCCACGCCGACGGTGGCCGCCGTGTTCTCAGACCAACGACCGCGGGAAAATGCCAACAGCAGGAACCCGATCAGCGGTAGCAGAATTGTTAAATATAATAGGTTCATCCGCGCATCTCACTGACAGTATCAATATTCAGGGTATGACGACGACGGTAGAGCTGCAGCAGCAGCGCCAGGCCGATACTGGCCTCGGCTGCCGCCAGGCTGATCGCCAGGATGTACATCACCTGCCCGTCCGCCTGGCCCCAGTAGCTTCCCGCCACGATAAACGCCAACGCCGCGGCGTTGATCATCACTTCCAGGCTGATCAGCATAAACAGCAGGTTGCGGCGCACCAGCAGCCCGGTCAGCCCGAGCACAAACAGGATAGCCGCCAGGATCAGGCCGTGTTGAAGAGGGATCATGCTTGCTCCTCCGATTTTCTTCTCGCCATTTCGCCACTCGCCGGCGCGTTGCTCAGCACCTCGCCAGGCTTGTGCTCGCGGCCGATATGGAAGGCGACAACCAGACCCGCCAACAGCAGCATTGAAGCCAGCTCAACCGCCAATACGTAAGGCCCGAACAGGCTGATGCCCACCGCCTTCGCGTCGACCATCTCGCCGCTGATACCCTGGTCGGATACGCTGCGGATCGCGACGATCAATACCACCAGCAGCGCCAGCGACAACAGGCCAGGCCCGATCCACACCGTCGGCTTCATCCAGTCGCGCTCTTGCTGCTGCACGTTGCCGAGGTTCAGCATCATCACCACGAACACGAACAGCACCATGATGGCGCCCGCATAGACGATGATTTCCAACGCGGCGGCAAAGTAGGCGCCGAGCGAGAAGAAGACTGCCGAGATCGCCAATAACGAGACGATCAGATACAGCAGCGCATGCACAGGGTTGGTATGGGTGATCACGCGAATCGTCGCGGCCACCGCAATCAAACCTGCCAGGTAAAATGCAATTTCCATGCTTGCTGGCTCCTTAGGGCAACAGACCTTTGACGTCGATCGGTTTGGCTTCGTTTTCGGCTTCGCCTTTGGCTTTGCCGTCAATCGCCATACCGGCCATCCGGTAGAAGTTATATTCCGGATATTTACCCGGCCCCGAGATCAACAGATCTTCTTTTTCGTACACCAGATCCTGACGCTTGTACTCACCCAGTTCGAAATCCGGCGTCAGCTGGATAGCGGTAGTCGGGCAAGCCTCTTCGCACAGGCCACAGAAAATGCAGCGCGAGAAGTTGATGCGGAAGAACTCCGGATACCAACGGCCGTCTTTCTGCTCCGCTTTTTGCAGCGAGATACAGCCGACCGGGCAGGCAACCGCACACAGGTTACAGGCGACGCAGCGCTCTTCGCCGTCCGGATCGCGCGTCAGCACGATGCGGCCGCGGTAGCGCGGCGGCAGGTAAACCGGTTCTTCCGGATACATCTGGGTTTCGCGCTTGGCGAAGGCATGCATGCCAATCATCCAAATGCTGCGCACCTGGGTGCCGAAACCAACCACTAACTCTTTCAATGTCATGGTTTATTCACCCCTTATTGAGCGTTGTACAAAATGACCGCGGCGGTTGCCAGCAGGTTCAGCAGCGTCAGCGGCAGGCACACTTTCCAGCCGAAGGACATCACCTGGTCATAACGCGGACGCGGCAGCGCGGCACGGATCAGGATGAACATCATCATGAAGAAGGCCGTTTTCAACGCGAACCAGATGAATGGCGGCAGGAACGGACCCTGCCAGCCGCCGAAGAACAACGTCACAATCAGGGCGGACACGGTGACGATACCGATGTATTCCCCCACGAAGAACAGACCGAACTTCATGCCGGAATATTCGATGTGGTAACCGTCGGCCAGTTCCTGCTCGGCTTCCGGCTGGTCAAACGGGTGACGGTGACACACCGCCACGCCGGCGATCGCGAAGGTCACGAAGCCGAAGAACTGCGGAATGACGTTCCAGACGTGCGCCTGGGATTCAACGATGGCCTGCATGTTGAACGAATCCGCCTGCATCACCACGCCCATCAGCGACAGACCGATGAACACTTCGTAGCTCAGAGTTTGCGCGGAGGCGCGCATCGCGCCCAACAGCGAGTATTTGTTGTTGCTCGACCATCCGGCGAACAGCACGGCGTACACCGCCAGGCCGGCCATCATCAGGAAGAACAGAATACCGATGTTGAGATCGGACACCGCCCAGGTCGGGCTGACCGGCACGATGGCAAATGCCAGCAACAGGGAAGTAAAGGCGATCATCGGCGCCAGGGTGAAGATCACCCGGTCGGAGAATCTCGGCACCCAGTCTTCCTTGAAGAACATTTTGATCATGTCGGCGACCAGCTGCAGCGAGCCGCCCCAGCCTACGCGGTTCGGTCCGTAGCGGTTCTGGAACAGGCCGAGCAGGCGGCGTTCGCCAAAGCTCATGAATGCCCCGCACGCCACGACCACCAACAGGATCACGACCGCTTTAAGAATGGCGATCAGAATGTCGATCACCTCAGGGGTAAACCAGCTCATCGTGCCGCCTCCCGCAGATTGTCTACCTTAGCACCCACCAAGATCGGCGGGATCCCTGGCAAGCCGAGCGGCAAACCAACCTGGCCCTGGGTCAGGGTTTCACTCAGACGCACCGGCAGACGCAGGGTCTGGCCCGCACAGCTGAACTCCACCAGGCTGCCCGCGTTGACGCCAAGCGTCGCCGCGTCGGCCGGGTTGACCATCACGTAGGCTTCCGGCATGCGCTGCTGGATCACGTGAGAGCGCTGCGACATTTCGTCACTGCCGAACAGGTGGTAGTACGGCGCGACACGCCAGCCGTCGTTCGGATTGAACGCGGCAGGCACGCGGTGGAAGTAACCGAGGCTGCCCTCCCCCGCTTCGATCAGGCGCACGCCCGGATCGCCGTGGCGCAGTTTGCCGCCCACTTCGGCCTGGAACTTGTTCCATGCCTGCGGTGAGTTCCAGCCTGGCGCCCAGGCGAACGGGATCTGCTGACGATCAGCCAGCGGGCTGTTGTTCCCTTCCATCGAGAAGGCGAACATGGTGTCTTTATCCTGCGGCTGACGCGGCTCGTGCACGCTGATGTTGGCGCGCATGGCGGTACGGCCGCTGGAGCGGTGCGGCGAACGCGCCAGCTTCTGACCGCGAATGCGGAAAGTCGCGTCCGGCGCGGCGTCGACGATGCCCTGCAGCTGCGGCAACGCGGCGACGCAAGCGGCGATCACGTCATCGAGCTGGGTCCAGTCCACGTGGCGGCTGGTGTAGGTGGAGTGCAGCGAGTGCATCCAGCGCCAGCTTTCCAGCATCACGGTGAACTGATTCTTCTTGGCGTCGTCGTAGTAGGCCGGATCGTATACCTGGAAGAAGCGCTGCGCGCGGCCTTCCTGGTTGATCAGCGTACCGTCGCTCTCGGCGAAGCTGGCCGAGGAGAGGATCAGGTTGGCTTTGTCCATGATCGCGGTGCGCTGGTGGTCGGCGACGATCAGGTTATTAACCTTGGCCAGCGCCGCGTCCACCTGCGCCGCCGGCGCATGACGATAGAGATCGTTTTCCATCACGATGGCGGTATCGGCTGCGCCGCTCGCCAGCTGTTCCAGCGCCTGATCGAGCGAACCGCCGCCGATCATCGCCAGGCCCATGCTGTTGGCTGCGCCCGCCACGAAGGTGATGCCGACGTCGGAACCGCGGCCCTTCAACGCTTTGGCAATGTTGGCCGCCGCTTCGATGATGGCTTCGCTGCCGGCGTTGCTGCCGGTAATAATCAGCGGTTTGCGTGCGCCGGTCAGCGCCTGCACGATGATATCGACTTTCTTGTTCAGGCCTTCAGCCAGATCGTTCACCGCCGGCGCCGCGCTGTCCAGCGCGTGAGCGATGGCGAAACCGAAGCGCGCCTGCTCGTCTACCGGCGCGCGGTAGTTCCAGGCGGCGATGTCGTCCAGGCGGGTGTTGTCGACGTTGGTGGTGAACAGCGGGTACTTGGCGTGCTGGCCGATGTTCTGCACCGCCGCGATCTGCCAGTCGGCCACGCGTTGCGCCGCCGCCATCGCGCGGGCTTTGCCCTTGACGGCCTGGCGCACGGACAGCGCGATGCGCGCGCCGGTTTGCGTCAGGTCTTCGCCCAGCACCAGCACCGCGTCGTAATCTTCGATCTCACGCAGCGCCGGCGTATGGACACCGCCGTTTTTCAGCACGTTCAGCATCAGCGCCAGGCGTGATTGCTCCGCCTGAGCGATACCGGTGTAGTAGTTCTCGGCGCCGACCAGCTCGCGCAGTGCGAAGTTGCTTTCCAGGCTGGCGCGCGGGGAGCCGATGCCGATGGTTTTCTTCGCCTGACGCAGGATGTCCGCCGCGCCCTGCATCGCCTGCTCGGCGTTCAGGGTGATCCAGTCATCGCCGCGCAGCTGCTGCGGTTGACGCGGACGATCTTTCTGGTTGACGTAGCCGTAACCGAAGCGGCCGCGGTCGCACAGGAAGTAGTGGTTCACGCTGCCGTTGTAACGGTTTTCGATACGGCGCAGCTCGCCATAGCGCTCGCCCGGGCTGGTGTTACAGCCGATGCTGCACTGCTGGCAAATGCTCGGCGCGAACTGCATGTCCCATTTACGGTTGTAGCGCTCGGAGTGCGTTTTGTCGGTGAATACGCCGGTCGGGCACACTTCCACCAGGTTGCCGGAGAACTCGCTTTCCAGCGTGCCGCTTTCCGGGCGACCGAAGTAGACGTTGTCGTGCGCGCCGTACACGCCGAAGTCGGTGCCGTCCGCATAGTCTTTGTAGTAACGCACGCAGCGGTAGCAGGCGATGCAGCGGTTCATCTCGTGCGAGATAAACGGCCCCAGCTCCTGGTTGTTGTGGGTGCGCTTGGTGAAGCGGTAGCGGCGGAAGCTGTGGCCGGTCATTACCGTCATATCCTGCAGGTGACAGTTACCGCCTTCTTCACAGACCGGGCAATCGTGCGGGTGGTTGGTCATCAACCACTCGACCACGCTTTCACGGAACTGCTTCGCTTCGCCGTCATCGATGGAGATGAAGGTGCCATCGGATGCCGGGGTCATACAGGACATCACCAAACGGCCGCGCGTATCTTCCGCGTTTTGGTATTGCTTTACCGCACATTGGCGGCAAGCGCCGACGCTTCCCAGCGCCGGATGCCAGCAAAAGTAAGGAATATCAAGGCCGAGGGAGAGACAAGCCTGCAGCAGGTTGTCCGCTCCGTCTACCTCATACTCTTTGCCGTCTACATGAATCGTAGCCATAGTCAGCATGCTTCCAAGTGGCCTGCCTTGCGGCAGGCGTTAATCAAAAATTCTGGCCGTGTTCGGGCGAGTCGGCTTACCAGCGCTGCTTCAGCAGATTGTTCGGCTGAATGCCGCCAATCGCATGGGCGTTGCTGAAGTGCTGCACGGCGATGCCCGCCTCGAACTCTTCACGGAAATATTTAATCGCGCTTTGCAGTGGCTCTACGGCACCTGGCGCGTGGGCGCAGAAGGTTTTGCCCGGGCCGAGGGAACGGCACAGCTGTTCGAGGGTTTCGATATCCCCCGGCTGCCCTTCGCCGTTTTCCAACGCACGCAGGATCTTCACGCTCCACGGCAGGCCGTCGCGGCATGGCGTACACCAGCCGCAGGACTCGCGGGCGAAGAACTCTTCCAGGTTACGCACCAGCGGCACCATGCCGATCTCGTGGTCTACCGCCATCGCCAGCGCGGTGCCGAGGCGGCTGCCGGCTTTGCCGATTGCGCCGTATTCCATCGGCAGATCGAGATGATCGGCGGTCAGGAAGTCGGTCCCCGCGCCGCCTGGCTGCCAGGCTTTGAAGCGCAGACCGTCGCGCATGCCGCCGGCGTAGTCTTCCAGGATCTCGCGCGCGGTGGTGCCGAACGGCAGCTCCCAAACGCCCGGATTTTTCACCCGGCCGGAGAAGCCCATCAGCTTGGTGCCTTTGTCCTCACTGCCGGAGATGCCGGTGTACCACTCCACGCCGTTCGCCAAAATGGCCGGTACGTTGCACAGCGTTTCGACGTTGTTGACGCAGGTCGGCTTGCCCCACACGCCGGCGCTGGCCGGGAATGGCGGCTTGGAGCGCGGGTTGGCGCGGCGGCCTTCCAGCGAGTTGATCAGCGCGGTTTCTTCGCCGCAGATGTAACGGCCGGCGCCGGTGTGCACGATCAGCTCGAAATCAAATCCGGTGCCGAGAATGTTCTTGCCCAGATAGCCGGCTTCGGTGGCTTCCGCGATGGCGCGACGCAGATGCGCCGCCGCTTCGATGTACTCACCGCGCAGGAAGATGTACCCACGGTAGGCTTTCAGCGCGAACGCGGAGATCAGCATGCCTTCCACCAGCAGGTGCGGCAGCTGCTCCATCAGCAGGCGGTCTTTATAGGTGCCCGGCTCCATTTCATCGGCGTTACACAGCAGGTAACGGATGTTCATGGATTCGTCCTTCGGCATCAGGCTCCACTTCAAACCGGTGGAGAAGCCCGCGCCGCCGCGGCCCTTCAGCCCGGAGTCTTTCACCAGGCCGACGATCTCGTCCGGGGCCAGGCCTTTGAGGGCCTTTTCCGCGCCGGCATAGCCGTTTTTGCTGCGGTATTCGTCCAGCCACAGCGGCTGCTTGTCATCACGCAGCCGCCAGGTCAGCGGATGCGTTTCGGGAGTGCGTACAATGTGCTTGGTCATTGATACTGCTCCAGTAGCGTCTCGATATCTTCAGGCTTCAGCTGACTGTGAGTGTCGTCATCAATCATCATGGTCGGCCCTTTATCGCAGTTGCCCAGACAGCAGGTCGGCAGCAGCGTGAAGCGGCCATCAAAGGTGGTTTGACCCGGCTTGATGTTCAGCTTCTTCTCGATAGCGGCCTGAATGCCCTGGTAACCGGTGATGTGACAAACAACGCTGTCACAATAACGGATCACGTGACGTCCTACCGGCTGACGGAAAATCTGGCTGTAGAACGTGGCCACGCCTTCTACGTCGCTGGCGGGGATGCCCAGCACTTCCGCGATGGCGTAAATCGCACCGTCCGGAACCCAGCCGCGCTGCTTCTGCACAATTTTCAGTGCTTCGATGGAAGCGGCGCGCGGATCCTCGTAATGATGCTTTTCGTGCTCGATCGCATCACGTTCTTCCGCACTCAGTACAAATGCATCAACGCCGCTCTGAGGAGCGGCTGCGTTGATGGGCTCGAGCGCATCATTGACTGCGTGATTGTCTTTTTGAGAGTGCATAATTAGCGGTCCACATCTGACATAACAAAATCGATACTACCCAGATAGACGATCAGGTCGGAAACCAGGCTGCCACGGATGACCGATGGGATCTGCTGCAGGTGCGCAAAGCTCGGCGTACGTACCCGGGTGCGGTAGCTCATGGTGCTGCCGTCGCTGGTCAGGTAGTAGCTGTTGATCCCTTTGGTGGCTTCAATCATCTGGAATGATTCGTTGGCTGGCATCACCGGGCCCCAGGAAACCTGCAGGAAGTGGGTGATCAGCGTTTCAATGTGCTGCAGCGTGCGCTCTTTCGGCGGCGGCGTGGTCAGCGGGTGATCGGCCTTGAACGGGCCTTCCGGCATGTTGTTCAGGCACTGTTCGAGGATGCGCAGGCTCTGGCGCAGCTCTTCCACCTTCAGCATCACGCGGGTGTAGCAGTCGCTGGTGCCGTCGCCGACCGGCACTTCGAAGTCGAAGTTCTCGTAGCCGGAGTACGGACGCCATTTACGCACGTCGAACTCGACGCCAGTGGCGCGCAGGCCGGCGCCGGTCACGCCCCACTCCAGCGCTTCTTTGGCGTTGTAAGACGCTACGCCGATGGAACGGCCTTTCAGGATGCTGTTCTTCAGCGCCGCTTTCACGTAGGAGTCCAGACGCTTCGGCATCCAGTCGAGGAATTCACGCAGCAGGCGATCCCAGCCGCGCGGCAGATCGTGCGCGACGCCGCCGATGCGGAACCAGGCCGGGTGCATACGGAAACCGGTGATCGCTTCCACCAGATCGTAGATTTTCTGACGATCGGTAAAGGCGAAGAACACCGGGGTCATCGCGCCGACGTCCTGAATGAAGGTGGAGATGTACAGCAGGTGGCTGTTGATGCGGAACAGCTCGGACAGCATCACGCGGATGGTGTCGACGCGCTCCGGCACCTTGATGCCGGCCAGCTTCTCGACCGCCAGCACGTAAGGCATTTCGTTCACGCAGCCGCCGAGGTACTCGATACGGTCGGTGTACGGAATGTAGCTGTGCCAGGATTGGCGCTCGCCCATCTTCTCGGCGCCGCGGTGGTGATAGCCGATATCCGGCACGCAGTCGACGATCTCTTCGCCGTCCAGCTGCAGAATGATGCGGAACGCACCGTGCGCGGACGGGTGGTTCGGGCCGAGGTTGAGGAACATGAAATCTTCGTTCTCGGTGCCGCGCTTCATGCCCCAGTCTTCCGGCTTGAAGGTCAGCGCTTCCATCTCCAGATCTTCTTTCTGCTTGGTCAGCACGAAAGGATCGAATTCGGTGGCGCGCGCCGGGTAGTCCTTGCGCAGCGGGTGCCCTTCCCAGGTCTGCGGCATCATGATGCGCGACAGGTGCGGGTGGCCGTCGAAGGTGATACCGAACATTTCCCAGGTTTCGCGCTCATACCAGTTGGCGTTCGGAAACACCTTGGTCGCCGTCGGCACGTGCAGGTCTTTTTCAGACAGCGCCACCTTCAGCATGATGTCGCGGTTGCGTTCGATGGAAATCAGATGGTAGAAAACGGAGAAATCCGCAGCGGGCAGGCCATCGCGGTGGGTGCGAAGACGTTCGTCCACGCCATGCAGATCGAACAGCATGACATACGGCTTCGGCTGTTTTCTCAGGAACGTCATTACTTCCAGCAACTGGTCAGGTTTAACCCATACCACGGGCATGCCGGTACGGGTGGCCTGAACAGTAAAGGCTTCCGGCCCAAAACGGTTGCGCAGTTCGCCGATCACCGGGTCGTCAAGGTGATCTCGGGTCTGCCAGGCAGGCAAGGCGTCGTGCGTCGTCAAATCTGTCATAATTTTTTTCACCACACTAAAGGGTTATTCGCCGCAAGTTTCACTTTTCGCTGTGTTAACCAATAGCGCACTAAGATGGACGTTAAATGAACGTCTTAAATCTCGTCAGGCGTCCGGAGGTTGGTCACCGCGATGCGCTCGCCGTGTTTACGCTCTCTTTCAGACTGCATATTGGCGCGGTAAACGCCCTGATCGCCGACAACCCACGACAGCGGGCGACGTTCTTTGCCGATGGATTCCTGCAGCAGCATCAGCGCTTGCATGTAGGCTTCCGGACGCGGCGGGCAGCCGGGAATGTACACGTCGACCGGCAGGAACTTGTCCACGCCCTGCACCACGGAATAGATGTCGTACATGCCGCCGGAGTTGGCGCAGGCGCCCATCGAGATCACCCATTTAGGTTCCAGCATCTGCTCGTACAGGCGTTGGATGACCGGGGCCATCTTGGTGAAACAGGTACCGGCCACCACCATCAGGTCAGCCTGACGCGGGGAGGCGCGCAGTACTTCCGCACCGAAACGCGCCACGTCGTGAACGGCGGTAAACGACGTCACCATCTCCACGTAACAGCACGAAAGGCCGAAGTTATACGGCCAAATAGAGTTTTTACGCCCCCAGTTCACCATGTCATGCAGCGCATGTTCGAGTTTACCCATGTAAACCGTGCGGTGGACCTGTTGTTCCAGGGGATCGGCGACGATCTCCTGTTTTTGCAGGGGATAACGGTCGTTCTCACCGTTCGGGTCTATGCGGGTGAGCGTATAGTCCATCTTAATGCCTCGCTGTTACTGCGGATGACTGTTGGTGTTAGTGATCGTGCTCGGTTTGCTGCGGCGTTGGGAACGCGCCGGAGTCCAATCCAACGCGCCGATGCGCACCAGATAAACCAGACCGGCCAATAGCACCAAAATGAAAATGGCGGCTTCGATAAAGCCTACCCAACCGCTCTCGCGAACCGAGACCGACCAGGCATACAGGTATAAGGCTTCAACGTCGAAAATAACGAAGAACATGGCCACCAGGTAGAACTTGGCGGACAAGCGCATGCGCGCCGTGCCGACCGAGTCGATGCCTGATTCAAACGGGGTGTGTTTGGCGCGCGCCCGGGCTCTCCCGCCCAAGAAGAACGCACCCAGCAGCATTAAGCCGCAGAGCCCGATAGCCACGACGAGAAATACGGCGAGCGCCCAGTGATGAGCGATAACTTCAGTGGTTGTTGACATACTCTATGCTTACTCATCAAAAGTGGCGTCGATCGCGCTGCTCTTGTCACCGGCAGTTAGTGCGCCACATCGATTTAAGGGAAGGATAAATAACCACACAAACAAACTGCTTTTACAGCGAGTTAGGCAGCGTTTTTCTGTGGGCTTTTTACTCCTTTCTATAACCTTTTGTCAACTTTGACAAAAGTATCTACACACTAGTTTACATACGTATCATTTGATTAACATTTGATGCGCCAGGGGCTGGCTAAATCGTGTCAGTTAATTTTTGTGTAGAAACAGATAGATATAAACCAACGTGCACATTTCAGTTTTACTATACCATTGTCTCAGGAATTCCCTGTTCTTCCACTCACTACCTAGGGGTATTTTTTTGATCCAGGACACGTTTTCAGCATAAATCCTCAAAAAAAGTGTGGCCCTTTAACAATTTTCCTCAAATTAAGCCGCAAAAACGGCCGCTATAAGCTAACAAAATAACCCTTCTATTACCATGCCTTTAACCCATTCAATCTTATTGCTCAAAAAACACACTCAACGTCTTAAACCCGGCCAAACTCTCTTTTCAGCAACGCTTAAAAGTTAGTAAAACAGCCAACTCATAACAAAATCGTTATTAAACCCCTATAACAGTAAAAACCCCAAAAAAAAGGGTAAAAAAAACCTCCGCCGAAGCGGAGGTTTTCATCAGATATCACGCCACGGCGTTATTCTTCCTCGTCCACCAGGCTGGCGTCATCCTGATCGCCCTGGAGACCGGCCTCTGCGCCGTTGAAGCCATAGCTGTCATTGCCGCCCTGCATGGCGCTGAAGATGGCCATCGCCAGCTCATTGCTGCACTGCGCGTTTTTGCACAGCGCATACTGGGTATCCGGCAGCGGCGGCAAACCTTCCACCGCCCCCAGCACCCGCAGGTCGGGGCTCATCATCTCGATCGGCCGCGCGGTCACGCCCAGGCCGGCCTTACAGGCTGCCCGCACCGCGGACAGCGTGGAGGCAACGTAGGCGATGCGCCACGGGATACCGGCTTCGTCCAGCTGCTTGATCGCCAGCGCACGGAACGGGCTTGGCTCATCCATCACCACCAGCGGGATCGGTTCGCCGGCCTGATAGTGATAATCGGCGGCGCAGTACCACAGCGTCGGCGATGTGCGCAGCACGATGTGCGGGTGCCCGGCCGGATCGGCCGTGGTCACCGCCAGATCGATCTCGCCCTCTTCCAGCAGATCGACCATCGTCGTGCTGCGCTTTACGCGCACGTCAATGGACAGCTTCGGATAGATGGCGGTCACGCGGTTCAGCAGGAAAGGCAGAATGGTATCGGCGGTGTCGTCTGAAGCGCCGATGGTCAGAACACCTTTAATATTGTTGTACATCAGCGAGGTACAGGCTTCGTCGTTAAAGCGCAGGATCTTCCTGGCATAACCGAGAAGCTGAATACCATGCTCAGTCAGGAGTTTGTTGCGCCCATGGCGGGCAAACAGTTCTTTGCCGACCAGTTGCTCTAATCGCTGCATTTGTTGACTGACGGCTGATTGAGTACGGCATACGGCGACGGCCGCCGCTGCGAAGGTATTCAAATCAGCAACCGCAACAAAGGTTCTTAGCAGATCGAGGTCGAGATTAAGTATCGGACGATTTGCAGTTGTCATAGTGTATTCTTCACTTTTTTAAATTCTAATTTACGAACTACTACCCTGGTGTGTTTCTCAGACGCCGTTGAAAAGGACGGAGCCTGTTATGACAGTACCCCACTCATAAGTGGAGGGCAAAAAAATTACTTATGATTCGTTACCTCTATCGCTTTTTAAAATGCGATCTATCGATGGTGCTTATAGAACGCGGGGGGTTGAATATCGGTGGAAAGGGAAAACCCCCACCGAACCTGAGATTTTACTCATTCATACTGCCTAATTTCCACTCCATTCGTGCTACTGAGAACCCTTATCAACCGGCGTTAAGACTGCATTACAGAGCAAAAAAGATAAATAATTAACGCTACCGACTTCATGTTACTACTCAATGAATTTAATAAATTCAATCAGTAAGATTTTTACTTTAAATAATAATCCTATAACCACATAAACAATGCTTAAGATAAAATATAAAGTAAAGCTAATGTAAATATGCCATTTTCTTAGTGTGGTGCGCTAACCGACAACCCGCTATCAGACAACTCCGGTATTATCGTTCCTTTACAGTTTATTGAAGCCCATTCTCACTTTCGGCTTATCAGTTCACTGCTGCCGGCCGCGATCGCCGGCACGTCGCGTTTATCGATGCGGGATTTTACAGAACAAAACACTAGTAAAATTATAGTTCATGAAATTATGAACCACAAAATAACTTTACCTTTGCTTATCATAACTAAAATCTCCCGTTACGACATGCATTTGCACCAAAGGCGTGCAAAACCCTTCAAAAGCAACTACGCCAGGAGTACATTGGGCGGGTTGCGGCGTCCCACGGTAGGAGCGCCCCTATCCCAGCAAAAGGCTCAACTTTTTATGTCCCCCATTGAGAAATCCAGCAAACTGGACAACGTCTGCTATGACATTCGCGGCCCGGTGCTTAAAGAAGCTAAACGTCTTGAAGAAGAAGGCAACAAAGTCCTGAAACTGAACATCGGCAACCCTGCCCCGTTCGGTTTCGACGCCCCTGACGAAATCCTGGTCGACGTGATCCGCAATCTGCCCACGGCGCAAGGCTATTCCGACTCCAAGGGCCTCTTCTCGGCGCGTAAAGCGATCATGCAGCACTATCAGGCGCGCAACATGCGTGACGTGACCGTTGAGGATATCTACATTGGCAACGGCGTCTCGGAACTGATCGTCCAATCCATGCAGGCGCTGCTCAACAGCGGCGACGAAATGCTGGTGCCGGCGCCGGACTACCCGCTGTGGACCGCCGCGGTATCGCTGTCCGGCGGCAAGGCCGTGCACTACCTATGCGATGAGCAGGCCGGCTGGTTCCCGGATCTGGACGATATCATCAGCAAGATCACCCCGCGCACCCGCGGCATCGTGATCATCAACCCGAACAACCCGACCGGTGCGGTTTACAGCAAAGCGCTGCTGGAACAGATCGTCGAGATCGCCCGTCAACACAACCTGATCATCTTCGCCGACGAGATCTACGACAAGATCCTGTATGACGACGCCGAGCACCATTCGATCGCCGCGCTGGCGCCGGATTTGCTGACCGTCACCTTCAACGGCCTGTCGAAAACCTACCGCGTGGCGGGCTTCCGCCAGGGCTGGATGGTGCTGAACGGGCCGAAGAAGCACGCCAAAGGCTATATCGAAGGGCTGGAGATGCTGGCTTCGATGCGCCTGTGCGCCAACGTGCCGATGCAGCACGCCATTCAGACCGCGCTGGGCGGTTATCAGAGCATCAGCGAATTCATTCAGCCCGGCGGCCGCCTGTACGAACAGCGCAACCGCACCTGGGAGCTGCTCAACGACATCCCGGGCGTCTCTTGCGTGAAGCCGCAGGGCGCGCTGTACATGTTCCCGCGCATCGACGCCAAGCGCTTCAACATCCACGACGACCAGAAGCTGGTGCTGGATCTGCTGCTGCAGGAAAAAGTGCTGCTGGTGCAGGGCACCGCGTTCAACTGGCCTTATCCGGATCACGTGCGCATCGTCACCCTGCCGCGCGTAGACGAGCTGGAAATGGCGGTCGGCAAGCTGGGCCGCTTCCTCGAAGGCTACCACCAGTAATCGCCTGGGGCGCAGCGCCTTGTTGCGCCCTTCTCTCACTGCCCGGTTGCAAAATTCGCCGTCACTGCTTCACAATGGGGCCCTCACTTGCCGTTAAAGAGAGCACCATGAGCCAGAGCCATTTCTTCGCCCATCTGTCCCGCCTGAAACTGATCAACCGCTGGCCGCTGATGCGCAACGTGCGTACCGAGAACGTTTCCGAACACAGTCTGCAGGTGGCTTTTGTCGCCCACGCGTTGGCGGTGATCAAAAACCGCAAATTCAACGGCAACCTCAACGCCGACCGCGTTGCGCTGCTGGCGATGTACCACGACGCCAGCGAAGTGATCACCGGCGACATGCCGACGCCGATCAAGTACTACAATCCGCAGATCGCCCACGAATACAAGAAGATCGAAAAGATCGCCCAGCAAAAGCTGCTGGACATGATCCCCGCGGAGCTGCGCAACGATTTTCGCACCATTCTCGATGAGCACTACTACAGCGAAGATGAAAAGCAGGTGGTGAAGCAGGCGGACGCGCTCTGCGCCTACCTGAAATGCCTGGAGGAACTCTCTGCCGGCAACAACGAATTCACCCTGGCCAAGGCGCGGCTGGATAAAACTCTGGAACAGCGCCGCAGCCCGGAAATGGACTACTTCATGGACGTGTTCATTCCCAGCTTCAGCCTGTCATTGGACGAAATCAGCCTCGACAGCTCGCTGTAACCCCGCCGGCGCAGCCTCGCTACGCCGTTAAAAGCCGTAGAGCCACGGCACCACAATCACGCTGACCGCCATCACCAGCAGGGTGAACGGCACGCCGAGACGCACGAAATCGCCGAACTTGTAATTGCCCGGCCCCAGCACCAGCGTATTGACCGGTGAAGAAACCGGCGTCATAAAGGCGGCGGACGCGGCGATGGCGATAATCATCGCGAACGGGTATGGCGAAACGCCCATTTCGCGCGCGGCGGCGATGGCGATCGGCGCCATCAGCACCGCCGTCGCGGTGTTGGAAATAAACAAGCCGATGGTGGCGCACAAGACGAACAAGCACAGCAGCATCACGCGCGGCCCCGCGCCGCCGGCGACGTCCATCAGCCCGCTGACGATCAGATCCACCCCGCCGGTCTTTTGCAGCGCCTGCGCGAACGGCATCATGCCGACGATCAAAATGATGCTCGGCCAATGGATCGATTTATAGGCGCTCTCCATATCGATACAGCGGAACTTGCCCATCAGCAGACAGGCGATCAGCGCCGCGATCGGGTTGGGGATTTCGTCGGTCAGCATCATCGCCACCATCAGCGCCAGGCAAAACAGCGCGTGTGGCGCCTGAGTGATCGCCGGCGCCACTTCGTCCACTTCGGCCGGCAGATTGAGCACGATAAAGTCGTGGGTTTTGGCCTGCAGCTGACGGATCGCCTTCCAGTCGCCGATCACCAGCAAGATGTCGCCCAGCTCCAGCGGCTCGTCCACCAGCTTGCCGCCCAGCGTCTCGCCGTGGCGGCGGATGCCCACCACGTTGAGATCGTAGCGGCTGCGGAACGCCGCTTCGCGCAGGCTTTTGCCCAGCAGCGCCGAGTCCGGGATCAGCGACACCTCCGCCATGCCGACGTTGCGCGACTGTTCAGAGAAGTAATCGCCGCGCAGCACCATCGGCTCCAGCCGCTGCTCGCCGCAGAATTCGCGCAGATCGACCTGGCTGTCCGACATGTCGATTAAAAGAACGTCTCCCTCGCGCAGCTCGGTGCTGCCGGAAGCGCTGACCATCACCCGCCGGAAGCGTTTCCAGCGCTCAATGCCCACCACGTTGGCGCCATAGCGCGCGCGCAGGTGCAGCTCATCCAGCGAACGCCCGATCAGCGGCGAAGCGCTGCGGACAGCCAGCCGCCGCGCGCGGCCGGTCAGCTTGTAGTCGCGGATCAAATCGCGGAAGGTTCGGCGCTGCCAGTCATCGCCGGCTTTGCCCGTGTCACCGCTGCCCAGCCAACGCCGGGCGATCAGCATGTAACCGACGCCCAGCGCCAGCACCGCCAGACCGATGGGCGTCACGCTGAAGAAGCCGAAACCATGGATGCCTTCACGCACCAGTTCGCTGTTGACCACCATGTTGGGCGGCGTGGCCACCAGCGTCATCATGCCGCTGATGAGCCCGGCGAAGCTGAGCGGCATCATCAGCCGCCCCGGCGCAATCTTCATTCTCGCCGTCACGCTGAGCACCACCGGGATAAAGATCGCCACCACGCCGGTCGAGCTCATGAACGCGCCCAGCCCGGCGACCGTCACCATCAGCAGCATCAACATTTTGGTTTCGCTGCTGCCGGCCACTTTCACCAGCCAGTCGCCGACCTGATAGGCCACGCCGGTGCGCACCAGCCCTTCGCCGATCACGAACAGCGCGGCGATCAAAATCACGTTGGGATCGCTGAAACCGACCGTCGCCTCCTGCAGGCTGAGCGTGCCGCTCAGCACGAAGGCGATGATCACCAACAGCGCCACCACGTCCATACGCAGCTTGTTGGTGGTAAACAGCACGATGGCAATCAGCAGTAAACTCAGCACCCACAGTAATTCGCTGTTCAAAACGGCCTCATCCGGCAAATATC
This sequence comes from Serratia sarumanii, assembly GCF_029962605.1. Classification (NCBI taxonomy): domain Bacteria; kingdom Pseudomonadati; phylum Pseudomonadota; class Gammaproteobacteria; order Enterobacterales; family Yersiniaceae; genus Serratia; species Serratia sarumanii. Next base: position 3,463,580 of record NZ_CP124750.1, read on the forward strand.
CAAAGGCCTAAAAAATAGCATAAAAAAACCCCGCCGAAGCGGGGTCTAATCAATTAGGGTGAAGATAATGCCGCTCAGGCCAGCCGGCGAACGATCGCGCCCTGCGCCGTTTTATCGACGGCGATCTGCGCCAGCGAATCCAGCCGCAGGTCGACCTGCTCCAGCTTCGGCGTATCCGCCGGCGCGTTGACCGCGATCACCTGGCAGCCCGCGGCCAGGCCGGAGAGAATACCGGCCGGCGCGTCTTCAACCACCACGCACTCGTGCGGCGCCAGCCCCAGGCGCTCGGCGCCCAACAGATAGGCGTCGGGCTGCGGCTTGCCGTGTTTAACCTGCTCGGCGGTGATGAACACCTCCGGCTGCGGCAAACCGCCGGCCTGGCGGCGAGCGCCGGCCACCGGCACCGAACCGGAGGTGACGATCGCCCAAGGGATGCCGAGCGCGTTCAGGCGCTCCAGCAGCGCGATGGCGCCCGGCAGCGCGCGAACGCCGTCGGTATCCTGCGCTTCGGCCTGCTCCAGCAACTCGAACTCGCGCTGAATTTCCGCTTCGCTTTCGCCCGGCATAAAGTGGCGCAGAGAAGTAATGGCCTGTTTACCGTGAATGAAGTCCAGCACCGCTTGCGGGTTGACGCCGCGGCGTTCGGCCCAGTGCGTCCAGGCGCGCTCTACCGCCGGCAGCGAATCCACCAGGGTGCCATCAAGATCGAACAGAAAACCCTTACACTCCACAGAAAACCTCTTCTTAATCAAGCATTGATGATTTGCGCTATCTCAACGGCGCTCAAGTGATACTGGCGCGGACAGGCCAGCCAGATCGCCAGCATGCGCTGGTATTTTTCCCACATTTTGGTCTGGGCGTTGAAACCGTGGCTGCCGGAATCGAAGTGAGTATAGCGCCCCTCGGTGCTGACCAGGAAACGCACGTAGCTCAGATAGCGCGCCTCGGTGGCGGCGTCGAAGCCGAGAAACGCCAGGCGGCGCTCGTCCAGATCCTGCTTCTCTTTCAGGTTGCCCCAGGAAACCTGCAGCGCATGGTGCATCTCCATCACGTTGATGATGGTGCGGCACACCTCTTCGCTCAGTTCGCCGAAGTCGCGATCCAGTTCGCGCATTTGCAAACCGAAGCCGCGTTCGACGATGGTTTGCAACCGGCGATAACGGTCGCCGTTGTCCGGATCGAGCAGGGTCATCATCTTGTACTGGTTCGACAGGATCAGCCGCTGGGCGTTGGTCATTTCCATCAGGATTTCCTCATTTCTGTGTGATGGCGGGAGCATCGCACAGCGCAAGAACGCAGGAAATCACAACTCGACCGTTCTTTGATTTAAACCGGGGTTATTGGCGCTTTGACGAGAAAGGCCGCACAACGCGGCCTTTTTCATTTACAGATCGTCGAGGAAAGTTTTGTCCAGCTGCTTGAAAGCGCGCTTGAGCAGATCGGCCAACGTCTGATAGGTCGGCGTGCCTTCGAGCGGCGCCACCGCCTGCCCGGCTTCCGTCAGCTTGTTGCGCACCTCATGGAACCATTGCAGCAGCGTCGGCGGCAGCGGCGTGACCGAACGGCGCCCCAGCCACCACAGCCCCTGCATCGGCAGGCTGCAGGCGAACAGCGCGGTGGCGATCGCCGGGCCGAGCTGGCCGCCGAGCGCGATCTGCCAGGTCAGCGTGAAAATCGCCAACGGCGGCATGAAACGGATAGCGAAACGGGTGGCACGCGCAACGCGGTTCTCCGGAAAGACCGGTGCCAGACGTTTGTCCGACGGCCAGGTTTTCATATAATGCTGCCCGCGCTGGAAGACCTGAAACCAGCTTACGGAACCGGACGGTTTGCTCGTCATTGCGTACCTCAACGTCACGTAAAGAAACTAAAAGCGTGCTGCCAGAGACCATACTAAAAAATTTGAAGCTTTAAATTTATTTTGTGTTTACACCGGGCTATCGGTATCCTAAGCCGGCCTTGTGGCCGGTAGAAGATGACGCAAACTTTGTCAACTTTTAGCCCTATAAAAATCAAGATTATTTAAACCGCAGAGAAATCATCGGTTTTTCCATCATCCTGTGATTTGTGCACGTCACATGATGTTAATCATAAATGTCATCGGCACTATGCGCTACGCTTGTTGTCTGATTGACGATTAATTCACCACGTGTTTTCGATTTTCTTTTAACAACACGACTATTTAAGTAGGTACTTCCATGTCGAGTAAGCTAGTACTGGTTCTTAACTGCGGCAGTTCTTCTCTGAAATTCGCCATCATCGATGCCGTTAACGGCGACGAATTCCTCTCCGGTTTGGCCGAGTGTTTCCACCTGCCTGAAGCTCGCATCAAGTGGAAAATGGACGGCGCCAAACACGAAGCTGCCCTGGGGGCCGGCGCTGCACACAGCGAAGCGCTGAACTTCATCGTTAATACTATTCTGGCACAAAAACCAGAGCTTTCTGCGCAGCTGACCGCTATCGGCCACCGCATCGTGCACGGCGGCGAGAAGTTTACCGCTTCCGCCGTGATCAACGACGAAGTTCTGCAGGGTATCAAAGATTCCGTGCCGTTTGCACCACTGCACAACCCGGCTCACCTGATCGGCATCGCGGAAGCGCTGAAATCCTTCCCTCACCTGGCCGACAAGAACGTTGCCGTGTTCGACACCGCGTTCCACCAGACCATGCCGGAAGAATCTTACCTGTACGCCCTGCCGTACAGCCTGTACCGCGACCACGGCGTTCGCCGCTACGGCGCACACGGCACCAGCCACTTCTACGTGACTCAGGAAGCCGCGAAGATGCTGAACAAGCCGGTAGAAGAAGTGAACGTGATCACTTGCCACCTGGGCAACGGCGGTTCCGTTACCGCAGTGCGCAACGGCCAGTGCGTTGACACCTCCATGGGCCTGACCCCGCTGGAAGGCCTGGTGATGGGCACCCGCAGCGGTGACATCGATCCGGCTATCATCTTCCACCTGCACGATTCTCTGGGCATGAGCGTTGACCTGATCAACAAGATGCTGACCAAAGAATCCGGCCTGCTGGGCCTGACCGAAGTCACCAGCGACTGCCGTTACGTTGAAGACAACTACGACAGCAAAGCCGACGCCAAACGCGCCATGGACGTGTTCTGCCACCGTCTGGCCAAATACGTCGGCGCATACAGCGCGCTGATGGAAGGCCGTCTGGACGCGGTGATCTTCACCGGCGGCATCGGCGAGAACGCCGGCATGGTGCGTGAGCTGACCCTGAACAAACTGGGCCTGCTGGGCTTCGAAATCGACCACGACCGCAACATGGCCGCTCGCTTCGGCAAATCCGGCGCCATCACCAAAGACGGCAGCCGCCTGGCGCTGGTGATCCCGACCAACGAAGAGTTGGTCATCGCGCAGGACGCATCCCGCCTGACCGCGTAATGCTCTCAAAACACCGTCAGCCCAGGCTGACGGTGTTGTTTTAGCCTCATGTTAATCGTGAAGAGGACTATTCTGTGTCACGTACTATTATGTTGATCCCCACCGGCACCAGCGTCGGCCTGACCAGCGTCAGCCTGGGTGTCATCCGCTCCATGGAGCAAAAAGGCGTTCGTCTGAGCGTGTTCAAACCTATCGCTCAACCGCGCACCGGCGACAACGCGCTCGACCAGACCACCACCATCATCCGCAGCAACTCCACCATCCCGGCGGCCGAACCGCTGCGCATGGACTACGTTGAGGGCCTGCTGAGCTCCAACCAGCAAGACGTGCTGATGGAAGAGATCGTGGCGCGTTACCACGAGAACACCAAAGACGCGGAAGTGGTGCTGATCGAAGGCCTGGTGCCGACCCGCAAGCATCAGTTCGCCAACGCGCTGAACTACGAGATCGCCAAAACCCTGAACGCCGAGATCGTCTTCGTGCTGGCGCTGGGCAACGACTCCCCGGCGCAGCTGAAAGAGCGCATCGAACTGGCGCGCACCAGCTTCGGCGGCAGCAAGAACAAAAACATCACCGGCGTGATCATCAACAAGCTGAACGCGCCGGTCGACGATCAGGGCCGTACCCGTCCTGACCTGTCCGAAATCTTCGACGACTCCACCAAAGCCAGCATCGCCCACGTCGATCCTGCGCAGCTGTTCGCCAACAGCCCGCTGCCGGTTCTGGGCTGCGTGCCGTGGAGCTTTGATCTGATCGCCACCCGCGCCATCGACATGGCTCGCCACCTGAAGGCCCGCGTGGTCAACGAAGGTGACATCATGACCCGCCGCGTGAAGTCCGTGACCTTCTGTGCGCGCAGCATCCCGCACATGCTGGAACACTTCCGCCCAGGCTCTCTGCTGGTGACCTCCGCAGACCGTCCTGACGTGCTGGTCTCCGCCTGCCTGGCGGCGATGAACGGCGTGGAAATCGGCGCCATCCTGCTGACCGGCGGCTACGCCATCGACGAGCCGATCAAGAAGCTGTGCGAACGCGCCTTCCAGACCGGCCTGCCGGTGTTCATGGTCGATACCAACACCTGGCAGACCTCGCTGAGCCTGCAGAGCTTCAACCTCGAAGTGCCGGCGGACGACCACCAGCGCATCGAGAAAGTGCAGAACTACGTGGCCAGCCACATCAACACCGAATGGATCGACTCGCTGACCGCCACCTCCGAGCGTTCACGCCGTCTGTCTCCACCGGCGTTCCGTTACGAGCTGACCGAGCTGGCGCGTAAAGCCGGCAAGCGCATCGTGCTGCCGGAAGGCGACGAGCCGCGCACCGTGAAAGCGGCGGCCATCTGCGCCGAACGCGGCATCGCGGAATGCGTGCTGCTCGGCAACCCGGAAGAGATCCAGCGCGTCGCGGCAGCGCAAGGCGTTGAGCTGGGCAAAGGCATCGAAATCGTCGATCCGGTCGCCGTGCGTGAAAACTACGTGCCGCGTCTGGTTGAGCTGCGCAAGAGCAAGGGCATGACCGAAGTGGTCGCGCGCGAGCAGCTGGAAGACAACGTGGTGCTCGGCACCCTGATGCTGGAACAAGGCGAAGTCGACGGTCTGGTCTCCGGCGCGGTTCACACCACCGCCAACACCATCCGTCCGCCGTTGCAGCTGATCAAAACCGCGCCGGGCAGCTCGCTGGTGTCCTCCGTGTTCTTCATGCTGCTGCCTGACCAGGTACTGGTCTACGGCGACTGCGCGATCAACCCGGATCCGACCGCCGAGCAGCTGTCTGAAATCGCCATCCAGTCTGCGGATTCCGCCGCGGCCTTCGGCATCGAGCCGCGCGTAGCGATGATCTCCTACTCCACCGGCAACTCCGGCGCGGGCAGCGACGTCGAGAAAGTGCGCGAAGCGACCCGTCTGGCACAGGAAAAACGCCCGGACCTGATCATCGACGGCCCGCTGCAGTACGACGCCGCCATCATGGCCGACGTGGCCAAGTCCAAGGCGCCGAACTCACCGGTAGCCGGCCAGGCGACCGTGTTCATCTTCCCGGATCTGAACACCGGCAACACCACCTACAAAGCGGTACAGCGTTCCGCTGACCTGGTCTCCATCGGGCCGATGCTGCAAGGCATGCGCAAGCCGGTGAACGACCTGTCGCGCGGCGCACTGGTTGACGATATCGTCTACACCGTTGCGCTGACGGCGATCCAGTCTTCCCAGGCTGACGCTGCCGCCAAGGCGTAATAAACCGTTAAAAAAAGCCAGTCAGGTAATCCTGACTGGCTTTTTTATGCCTGATATTCTTGGTGATTATGCTGTTTTAGACAATATCTGCCAAATCCGCTGCACCCACCATCATCGCCAGGCGCTGACGCCCCGTGCAGAAAAATCAATGGTGGGCATGATGGGTGTTTGGCTGTTCGTGGCATAGAAAAATGCCGAATTCGTAAAAGAATACACCTTCCCGGAAAAATTGATGGTGACGCGGTTACCCTCGCCGCGGATAGTTGCATCAGCCCGATCCGCCGTCAAGATTGGCGCGCTTTGCCCCAGCACTTTGATAGGATCCCCATCCAGGCTTCGGTTCAAATAGTAACGATACACATCCGTGTCGGTGGCCCCCGCATTCTGGTACTCGGTGATGTAGAGCCAAATATCGTCGGTCAACTGCTTTTTGCTATAGAGCTTATCGTCATAAATATCGCGGGTGGCATACCAGTACCCCGCCAATCCGACGACAATAACCAACAAAATTGCCGTCAGCAGCCGATGAGCCCATCTAGTAACCATGCCGATTTGCATAATCAATTCCTTGCTTGATCCAATATTGATCCTGAGGGTCATCACCATACGGCGGGCGTTGATACCAATGACTCCATTCTGACCGAGATGTTCCTGCCCGTGACTGAGCAAATCCGGCGCCCATCAACAAAATTTCTGCGGGAATTCCAGCCGCAGTACCGGTTGCCCCATAATTGAAATTACCAAAGTTAGCCAATGCGCGATTTTGCTGTTTGTAATCCCAAGGGCCCCGATTTTTTACCTGCTGGTAGAACCAATAATAAGTACCTGGCAGCGCCATGTTGCGAGGTTGCCCCTGCCTGCGCGCCTCGCGCAAATTTCTGGCAAGAACAGTAAAACCGCCTGGCGGCAGTAATGGAACCACGGCCATAATCTCCTCCTTGAGAGCCGAATGCAATTCAATCATAGGGTTAATGGAAAAATTACCCCCTCCCTTATTCACTCCATGTATGAATAAGAGAGGGTGATGTATATTATTCACAAAATGAATATAACCAATTGTTTTTATTGACTTATTTACAAATAATAAATTTTTATTCCTGCATTGGCCAGTTATTATCAATAAAAAAAGAAAAAGTCCCCTAGGGGACTTTACAATGGGTAGCATGTTGATAAACGTCTCTGGGCAGAACAACACGCGGGGAATAACCGATTTGATTACCGAAGAGAATGCCGGTAATTCCTATTCTGCTTTACAATAGCTGCCCGGCGGCCTCCAGAATATGCTCGGCGGTCAGGCCATACTCCTGTTGCAAGAACGCTTGGGTGCCCACCTGGCCGTAACGCTCCTTCACCCCCACGCGCCGCATCGGCGTCGGGCACTCTTCCGCCAGCACCTCCGCCACCGCCGATCCCAGCCCGTTATGAATGCTGTGGTTTTCACAGGTGACGATGCGCCCGGTCTTGGCCGCGTAAGTTTTGATCAGTTCACGGTCGATAGGCTTGAGGGTGAACATATCGATCACCGCCGCGCTGACGCCCTGCTGCGCCAGCCTCTGCGCCGCCTTCAGCGCCTCCGCCACCATGATGCCGTTGGCGATCAGCGTAATGTCGTCGCCGTCGCGCAGCAGGTTGCCCTTGCCGATGGTAAAGCGCGAGCCCTCCTGATAGATGCGCGTCGCCTGCTTGCGAATGGTGCGCACCCAGTAGAAGCCGCGCAGATCCATCAGCTGGCGCAGAATGTCGGCGAACATGGTGGCGTCGGTCACCTCCAGCACCACCGAATGCGCCAGCCCGCGCACGATGCCCATGTCCTCGAACGACATGTGGGTGCCGCCGTTGTGGCAGGCGCTCACCCCGGCGTCGGAGGCGATCACCTTGACGTTGTTGCGCTGATAATCCAGCGACATGAACAGCTGATCGAAACAGCGGCGGCTGGCGAAGGCGGTAAAGGTATGCACGAACGGCACCCGGCCGGTGAGCGACAGCCCGGCGGCGACGCCGATCACGTTGGCCTCCATGATGCCGCAGTTGATCACGTGCTGCGGGTGATCCTTGTGTACGCCGTCCATCGCCATCGAGCTCATCAGATCCGCCTCCAGCGCGATGATCGGCGCGCCCGCCTCAATCTGCCGACGCACCGCGCCGGCGTAGACTTTGCGCATTTCGACGGCGTCGTTTTCCAACTGCGTCACTACGTTAAACATGGGCGGCCTCCAGTTCGGCGATGGCTTTTTCGATTTCCTGCTGCACGTCCGGCGTCAGGCGCAGGTGGTGAGAGTTCGACAGGTTTTCCAGATAGGCCACGCCCTGCCCTTTGATGCTGTCGAGCACGATCGCCAGCGGCCGCTGTTCGCCGCCGCGCGCCGGCGCCACCGCCGCCAGCAGCGCCGCGATGTCGTCACCCTTGATGGTCTGCACCTCAAAGCCGAAGGCGCGGAACTTGGCGGCCAGATCGAACGGTTGGATCACCTCGTCCAGAGCGCCGTCCAGCTGTTGCTTGTTGTAATCGATGAACAGCGTCAGGTTGTTCAGATTGTGGTGGGCGATAAACTGAAACGCCTCCCAGCACTGCCCTTCGTTCAGTTCCCCGTCACCGAGGATGCTGAACACCCGATTGCGGCGCCCCGCCAGCCGATGGGACAACGCCATGCCGGCGGCGATCGACACGCCCTGCCCCAGCGAACCGGTGGTGGCGTCCACGCCGCGCGTGCGCAGCCGGTCCGGGTGGCTCGGCAGACGCGTGCCGTTCTGGTTGAGGGTCTTCAGCTCCGCCAGCGGGAAGTAGCCCTTGATCGCCAGCGTGCTGTACAGCGCCGGGCCGGCGTGTCCTTTCGACAGCACGAAGTCATCGCGCTCCGGCCAGTCAGGATCCGCCGGATCGATGCGCATCACGCTGCCGTACAGCACCGCCAGCGTCTCCACCACCGACATGCAGCCGCCGTAGTGGCCGAAGCCCAGCCCGGTCAGCGCTTTCAGCGTTTCCAGGCGGATCGCCCGCGCCAGGGCATGCAGCTCTTCAATTTCCGTTTCGCTCGTTGTGTAGTTCATCAGTCTGCCCTCGTTATTTCTCGACGCGGTCAGCGGCCGGCGCGCCTTTGCGTTTTCCCAGGAAGTTATGCGCCACCAGCAGCGCGAACACGGCGACGATCACCAGCATGATCATCTCTTTCGACATAAAGCGCGCCATATTGCCCAGCAGGATGCCGATCGCGCCGAAGTCGGCGTCGGAGAAGGTGGTGTTGGCAAAGCCCAACGCCCCCAGCACCGGCAGCAGCAATACCGGCAGGAAGGTGATCAGCAGCCCGTTGGCGAAGGCGCCCAGCATCGCGCCGCGCCGCCCGCCGGTGGCGTTGCCGAACACCCCGGCGGTAGCGCCGGTGAAGAAGTGCGGCACCACGCCGGGCAGGATCAGCACCATCTTCAGCTGCCCCAGCAGGAACAGCCCGGCCAATCCGCCAAGGAAGCTGAACAGGAAGCCGATCAGCACCGCGTTAGGGGCATAGGGATAGACCACCGGGCAATCCAGCGCCGGCCGCGCATTAGGCACCAGCTTTTCCGAGAAGCCGGTGAACGCCGGCACGATTTCCGCCAGAATCAGTCGCACGCCCTGCAGAATGATGAACACCCCGGCGGCGAAGGTGATGGCCTGAATGATCGAATACACCAGGTAGTTCTGGCCGCCGCTGAGCTCGCTTTCCACATAGGCCCGCCCGGCGGAGATCGCCAGGATCAGGTAGATGACGATCATGGTCATCGAGATCGAAATGGAGCTGTCGCGCAGGAAGCTGAGGTTTTTCGGCAGGTTCATCTCCTCGGTCGAGCGCGAGTTTTTACCCACCTTCGAGCCGATCCAGCCGGACAGCACGTAGCCCAGGGTGCCGAAGTGGCCGAAGGCGATATCATCGTTGCCGGTGATGCGGCGCATATAGCGCTGGGCGATTGCCGGGAAGAACGCCATCACCAACCCCAGGGTCAGCGCGCCGGTAAACACCAGCTGCACGCCCTCGAAGCCCGCCACCGTCAGGATGATGCCGATCATGCAGGCCATGTAGAAAGTGTGGTGGCCGGTCAGGAAGATGTATTTCAGCCGGGTGAAGCGCGCCACCACGATATTCGCCACCATGCCGAACGCCATGATCAGCGCGGTGGAGGCGCCGTATTTCTCCAGCGCGATGGAGACAATGGCTTCGTTATTCGGAATGATGCCCTGAATATTGAACGCATGTTCGAACATGCCGCCCAGCGGATTGAGCGACCCGACCAATACCGTGGCGCCGCCGCCTAGAACGATAAAGCCGAGAATGGTTTTTATCGTGCCTTTCACCACGTCGGAAAACGATTTCTTTTGCGCCAGCAAACCGATCAGCGCAATAAGCCCGACCAGCACCGAAGGCACCTTTAATATATCCACCACAAACTTAAGCGTTTCCTGGATAAACATATCCACCTCGCCAATCGTTTTATTCAGATGATTGAGTGGGCTTCGAAGTAAGCGCGCAGCTTGGCTTCCAGCTCATTAATGTCGATAATGTTACTGATCACCACCAGCTGCTCGGCCGGTACGCTGGCGCTGTCGGCGATGTCTTTCGCCATCACGAACACGTCGGCGGCGCCGGGAGTGGCGGACGACAGATCGGAGTGTTCGACCTCGGCCTCCACCCCCATCTTTTTCAGCACCTTTTTAATGTTCATTTCCACCATAAAACTGCTGCCGAGACCGGAACCGCAGATCGCCATGATTTTCATAATATCCACCTGTTGAATTTAGCGTGTAGGGTAGCGCCGCCGGTCATATTCCCGGCGTTGTTAGCATTGATGGTATTCCTGGTGATTAAACGTTAATAGCGGGCGATAATATCCTCGATTTGCCGTTTATCTTTGGCGTGAAATAACGCCGCCATGGCCTGATTGTCTGAAAATAATTCCGCCAGTTGCGAAATCAATTCGATGTGGCTGTCGCCGTCGGGCGCCGAAAGCATCACCACCACCTGAACCGGATCGTTATCTGCGGAATGAAAGTTCACCCCCTGATGGATCTTCAACAGTGATAATCCCAACGCGTTGGCGCCCTCTTCGGGCCGGGCGTGCGGCATGGCAATGCCCGGCGCCAGGACGAAGTAAGGGCCGAGCTTCTCCTGCTGATGAAAGATGGCCGTCAGGTAATTCGGCGTGATCACGCCGTCTTGCAGCAGCGGCTGCGCGCTCAGCGTGACCGCCTGTCGCCAGTCCTCCACCCGTTCGCACAGCTGTATATGATCGGCGGTCAGCCACTCTTTCAGCACGTTACCCTCCTAAAGGTTGATGGTTTCGGCCGGTGATTAATTCACCGACGACGGTAAAACTTTAATCAACCCCTCCCGGCCACACAGTGATGGATATCACAAAGATAGCGCTACCAAAGCGCTATCATGCAGATCTGTGATAGCGCTATCAAAACGCCGCGCCGCGGCATGGCGTTAACCACAATTTTTTCTCGCTCTTTCGGGTAACGGGGTAGAATGTGCCGCATACGGGGATCGTCGAAGCCGCGCCGTCGGCTTCCCGCCCTCACCATTTTTATGCGCCGCGCGCGCATTTCAGTCGGGATTAGGCATGTCGATCGGTAAAAAACGACGCAGCACGGGCAGGGTGACGTTGGCTGACGTAGCGCAGCTGGCGGGCGTCGGCACCATGACGGTGTCGCGCGCGCTGCGCACGCCGGAGCAGGTTTCAGACAAACTGCGCGAGAAGATTGAAGCCGCGGTAAGCGAACTGGGGTATCTGCCCAACCTGGCCGCCAGCTCGCTGGCGTCGGCCTCGTCCTACACCATCGCCATGGTGGTGCCCAGCCTGTCCGAATCCGGCTGCGCCGAGATGTTCGCCGGCCTGCAGAAAGTGCTGCAGCCGGCCGGCTATCACATCATGCTGGCGGAATCGCAGCACCATCTGGAGCGCGAAGAGAAGCTGCTGGAGACCCTGCTCTCTTACAACCTGGCGGCGGCGGTACTGCTCAGCGTCGAGCATTCGCAAAACGCCCGCAACGCGCTGATCGCCGCCAACATTCCGGTGGTGGAGATCGGCGCCGTGCGCGCCGATCCGATCGACATGAGCATCGGCATCGACTACGTGGCGGCCATGTATCAACTGACGCAAACGGTGATCGCCAGTGGCTACCAGAACATCGGGCTGCTGTGCGCCAACCAGGAACAGTGGATTTTCCAGCAGCACCTGCAGGGCTGGCACAAGGCGCTGCTGCGCAACCATATGTCGCCGCATCGGGTGATCAACGCCGCGCAGCCCGCCAGCTTCAGCACCGGCGCGCAGCAGCTGCCGGAATTCTTGCTGGCCTGGCCGGAGCTGGACGCGCTGGTGTGCGCCTCGGACGAACTGGCCGGCGGCGCGCTGTATGAATGCCAGCGGCGGCGCATCAAGGTGCCGGACAATCTGGCGGTGGTGGGCTTCGGCAACAGCGAATTCAGCCGGGTATGCCAGCCGCCGCTGACCACCATGACCATTCCGCATCGCGACATCGGCATTCAGGCCGGCCAGGCGCTGCTGGCGCGGCTAAACGAGCAGCCCTGGCAGCCGGCAGGCTCCCTGCCCGCCACGCTGTGCCGCCGCGACAGCTGCTGAATCCGCACCATAAAAAAAGCCGGTCGATGACCGGCTTTCTTACGCGTTGGCGTCTCAGTGGTTGTCGAGCGGCTTGCCGTAATCCTGTTCGTTGTTGCGCGTCAGCCACAGCGACAGCGCCTTCAGCGAATCCGGAGTAAACTCGTCGCAGCGCGCGGTGATCTCTTCCGGCGTCAGCCAGCACACCTCGGCCACTTCTTCTTCCTGCAGCGCGAACGGGCCGTGCGATACGCAGCTGAACAGCGCGCCCCACACCCGGCACTGCTCTTCTTCGAAGTAGAACAGACCGTGTTCGGCGAAAGGCACGCCGGCGATGCCCAGCTCTTCTTCCGCCTCGCGGCGCGCCGAGTCCAGCACGTTTTCACCGCTTTGCACCACGCCCCCCGCCGTCGCGTCCAGCCAGCCCGGGTAGAAGTCTTTGATCTCGGTGCGACGCTGCACCAGAATTTTTCCCATTCCATCATGCACCACAATATAGGTAGCACGATGACGCAGCCGCTCCGCCCGCATCTGTTGACGACTGGATTGCGCAATCACCTCGTTTTGCTCGTCGACGATATCAACCCATTCGGTATCTGCAGCCTGACCCTGTTCCGCCATCCTCTAAAACCTTCTATTTTGGCGCGATGCATCCCGCGCGCTGGTTAATCAATGAGTGCTTGTCAAAGATTTTTATTGTGTGTGTATAAATTAGTGCGTTTAGCGTGTTAACGCCACCTCCGCGACGACCTTGCCGTCGTCGAGCGTCAGCACGCGCAAAGTGCCCCGATCCAACATGCCGTAGCTGGCCGGAAAGCCCCCTTTGGGGATGCTGACCGAGCCCGGATTGAAGCAATAGATCTCACCCTGCCGCTCCGCCTGCGGCAGATGCGTATGGCCGTAGGCCAGGACGTCACCGCGGGATAACGGCGGCAGTGCCGAGGGATGATAAAGGTGACTGTGGGTCAAAAACAATCGTCTTTTTTGCAGTAAAACCTGTTGCCAGGGCGCCTCGATGGGAAACGTCAGCAGCATCTGGTCGACCTCGCTGTCGCAATTGCCGCGAACGGCGATGATCTTGTCGCTATAGCGATTCAATCGTTCGGCAACCTGAGCAGGCTGATACCCGGCCGGCAGCGCGTTGCGCGGGCCGTGATTCAGCAAATCACCCAGAAGAATCAACCAGTCGGCGCCGTTTTGTGCGAACAATTCCAGCACGCGTTCGGTAGCAGGCAGCGATCCGTGGATATCCGAGGCGAACATCAGCTTCATAACCTTGTCCTATAGAGGGAAATAAGCGCCATTTTACCGCGCCGGCGCCGTGCGGCAAACCGCCGCCCACCCCGGTGGAGAATTGTGATCCAACCGCGCAGATAGCATCGGACGAATCCCACATAGCCTGCTATCCTTAGCTGCTATTGTTGGATCTCTGATATACCTTTGTGCGCGGCGAAGACCGCAGCAACGTGTAATGAATTACAGATCACCTTACCGCAGGAGGCAACATGATTGACCTGTATTACGCGCCTACTCCCAATGGTCACAAGATCACCTTGTTTTTGGAAGAGGTCGGCTTACCCTACCGTATCCATCGCGTAAACATCAGCGCCGGCGAGCAGTTTAAACCGGACTTTCTGAGCATTTCTCCCAACAACAAAATCCCGGCGATCGTCGATCAGCAACCGGTGGATGGCGGCGAGCCGATCAGCCTGTTCGAATCCGGTGAAATCCTGCTGTATCTGGCGGAGAAGACCGGCAAACTGCTGAGCAAGGGCCTGCGCGAACGTGCCGCCACCCTGCAGTGGCTGTTCTGGCAGGTGGCCGGGTTCGGGCCGATGCTCGGGCAGAATCACCACTTCAACCACTACGCGCCGCAGCCGGTGCCCTACGCCATCGAGCGTTATCATCTGGAGACCAAGCGGCTGTATGGCGTGCTGGAAGCCGAACTGCAAAAGCACCCGTACCTGGGCGGCGACAACTACAGCATCGCCGATATCGCCACCTACCCGTGGGTGGTGTCGCATCCGCGCCAGCGCATCGATCTGGCGGATTACCCGGCGGTGCGCAACTGGTTCGAACGCATCAGCAACCGCCCGGCGACCGAGCGCGCCTACAAACTGGCCGAACAAAGCTAAGTGCCTCCCCGACTCCCCTTTGACCGGGGAGTCACATCGTCGCTGCGTTATCATTTCCCTACTTTCCGTGTATTCTGAACGCCAATAATCAGACCTATGGAGAATCTCTGATGTCTTTCAGTCAACCCGACGCCGTTATCCGCATTAAAAATCTGCGGCTGCGCACGTTCATCGGTATCAAGGAAGAGGAAATCAACAACCGACAGGACATCCTGATCAACGTGGTGATCCACTACCCGGCGGACAAGGCGCGCAACAGCGAAGACATCGCCGATGCGCTCAACTACCGCACCATCACCAAAGCGATCATCCGCCATGTGGAAGATAACCGTTTCGCGTTGCTGGAAAAATTAACGCAGGATGTGCTCGATATCGTAAAAGAACACGCCTGGGTGACCTATGCTGAAGTGGAGATAGATAAACTTCTGGCTCTGCGCTACGCCGATTCTGTCTCCATGACCATGAGCTATCGCAGGGACTAACTCAGGGAGGTCGACCATGCGGATCCTGATCACCGGCGCAACGGGTTTGATCGGCAGCAGCCTGACGGCCAGGCTGCTGGCGCTTTCTCACCATATTACGGTACTAACGCGAGACGAACGGCGGGCTCGGGCCCGGCTCGGCGACCAGCCGAGCTATTGGCGCACGCTGGACGACCGGCAGTCGCTGGATGACTTCGATGCGGTGATCAATCTGGCCGGCGAACCTATCGCCGACAAGCGCTGGAGCGCACAGCAGAAGCAGCGGTTGTGTCATAGCCGCTGGGATCTGACCGAACGCTTGGCGCAGCTGATCAAGGCCGGCAGCACGCCGCCCGGCGTGCTGATTTCCGGTTCCGCCGTCGGCTACTACGGCGATCAGGGGCAGGCGGTGGTCACCGAAGAGGAGCCGCCGCACGACGAATTCACCCACCAGCTGTGCCAACGCTGGGAAGCGCTGGCGCTGCAGGCGCAGAGCGACGCCACCCGCGTCTGCCTGCTGCGCACCGGCGTGGTGCTGGCGCCGCAGGGCGGCGCGCTGGCCAAAATGCTGCCGCCGTTCCGCTTCGGGCTGGGCGGCCCGATCGGCGACGGCCGCCAATACCTGCCGTGGATCCATCTCGACGACATGGTCAACGGCATTATTTATCTGCTGGATCACGCCACGCTCACCGGTCCGTTCAACATGGTCGCTCCCTACCCGGTGCATAACGAGCAGTTCGCCGCCCAATTGGCCAACGTGCTCGATCGCCCGGCGTTTCTGCGGGTGCCGGCGTTCGTCATGCGTTTGTTGATGGGGGAAGCGGCGGTGCTGGTGCTCGGCGGCCAGCGGGCGGTGCCGAAGCGGCTGGAGGAGGCCGGCTTCCACTTCCGCTATCTGGAGCTGGAGCAGGCGCTGGATGACGTGATTAATCAGCGGGCCGAAGCCCGCTGATCTGAAGTTACTTCAACGCGCCGGACAGGAACTGCTGCAGGCGCGGGCTTTTGGGGTTGCCGAACAGCTCGGCCGGCGGCCCCTGTTCTTCAATCAACCCTTTATGCAGGAAGATCACGTGGTTGGAAACGTGGCGCGCAAACTCCATTTCGTGCGTCACCACCACCATGGTTTTCCCCTCCTCCGCCAGCTTCTGCATGATGCGCAGCACCTCGCCCACCAGCTCGGGATCCAGCGCCGACGTCGGTTCGTCAAACAGCAGCACTTCCGGCTCCATCGCCAACGCGCGGGCGATAGAAACGCGCTGCTGCTGGCCGCCCGACAGGTGCACCGGGTATTTGCCGCGCGCCCGCTCATCGATGCCCACCTTATCCAGATAACGCACCGCGCGCTCGTGCGCGTCGGCCTTGCTCAGCCCCAGCACCTGCACCGGCGCCTCCATCACGTTCTCCAGCACCGTCATGTGGCTCCACAGGTTGAAATGCTGGAACACCATGGTCAGGCGGGTGCGCAGCAGCTGCAGCTGCTTCTTGTCGAACACCTTCAGCTGGCCGTCTTTGTCGCGCACCATGCGGATGTCTTCGTTGTTCAGGCTGATCGAGCCCTCGCTCGGCTTCTCGAGGAAGTTGATGCAGCGCAGAAAGGTGCTTTTGCCGGAGCCGGAGGAGCCGATGATGCTGATCACATCCCCGGCGTTGGCCGCCAGCGAGACGCCCTTCAGCACTTCGTGGTCGCCATAGCGTTTGTGCAGTTCCGTGACGGCTAATTTATTCTCAGACATGGTTTTTCTTCCCGTCATTTATCAGTGACTAACGTGTGCCATCCAGCGTTTTTCAGCCTTGCGGAACAGGCTGATTAACACGTAGGAGATGATCAGGTACAGCACCGCCGCGATGCCGAAAGCGTAAAACGGCTGATAGGTCGCGGCGTTGATGTCGCGCGCAATCTTCAGCAGATCCGGCACGGTGGCGGTAAACGCCAGCGCGGTGGAGTGCAGCATCAGGATCACTTCGTTGCTGTAGGCCGGCAGCGCGGTGCGCAGCGCCGATGGCAAAATGATGCAGCGATACATCTTGAAGCGCGAGAAACCGTAGGCGTTGGCGGCCTCGATTTCACCGTGCGGCACCGAGCGGATCGCCCCGGCGAAGATCTCGGTGGTATAGGCGCAGGTGTTGAGCGTCAGCGCCAGGATGGTGCAGTTGAGCCCGCTGCGGAAAAACGCATTGAGAAACTCGCTGCCGCGCACGATCTCAAGGCTGTACATGCCGGAGTAGAACACCAGCAGCTGCACGTACAGCGGTGTGCCGCGAAACACGTAGGTATAGAGCCACACCGGGAAACGCACCCAGCGGATGGAAGAGACGCGCGCCACCGCCATCGGGATCGCCAGCAGCCCGCCCATCACCACCGAAGCGATCAGCAGCCACAGCGTTACCGCCACGCCGGTGAAACGGTAGCCGTCGCTCCACAGCAGCGACTGCCAATACTGTTGAAAAATCTCGATCATAGCTCGGCCCTCTTGACGCCCAGTGAGTAACGCCGTTCAAGCCACAGCAGCACGCCGTTGGAAACGGTCGTGAAGATCAGGTACACCACGCCGGCCACGATGGCGAAGAAGAACGGCTGATAGGTGCCTTTCCCCGCCAGCTGAGTGGCTTTCACCACGTCGTTCAGGCCGAGGATCGACACCAGCGCCGTCGCCTTCAGGATCACCTGCCAGTTGTTGCCGATGCCCGGCAAGGCGAAACGCATCATCGCCGGGAACAGAATGCGCCGGAAGATCTGCGCGCCGCTGAAGCCGTAGGCCGTCGCCGCTTCGATCTGCCCTTTCGGCACCGCCAGATAGGCGCCGCGGAAGGTCTCGGTAAAATAAGCGCCGTAGATAAAACCGAGGGTAATGATGCCGGCGCCGAGCGGATCGATATCGATCTGCGAGAAGCCCAGCAGCGTAGTGATATTGTTCAGCGCGATTTGCAGACCGTAAAAGATCAGCAGCATCAGCACCAGATCGGGCACGCCGCGGATCAGCGTGGTGTAAGCGCCGAACAGGCCGGAAATAAGGGGGTTGTGGGAGAGTTTGCCGCCGGCGCCGATCAATCCGATCACCACCGCCAACAATACGGAACTGAGGGCCAACTCCAGCGTCACCAGAGCCCCCTCGAAAATCAGTTGGGAATAGCCTTGCAGCATCTACTTCACCCTGTGGTCTAGGATCCGAACCATCGGGGCCGGCACACCGGCCCCGCAGTCACAGCATGGAACGGTTAGCGGATTACCCGCCGTAGACGTCAAAGTCGAAGTACTTTTTCGCGTATTTATCGTAGGTGCCATCTTTGCGCATTTCGGCGAAGGCTTTGTCCAGCGCGGCTTTCAGCTCGGTATCGGCTTTGCGCAGCCCCATGCCGGTGCCGACGCCGAAGAATTTGTCATCCTTCACCGATTCGCCGGCGAACGCGTAGTCTTTGCCCGGCGGCTGTTTCAGGAAGCCGTCGCTGCCCGCCACTTCATCCTGGAAGGCGGCGTCGATGCGCCCGGACGCCAGATCGGCGTAGACCAGATCCTGGTTCTGGTAAGGCACCACGGTGACGCCCTTCGGCTGCCACATGGCGTTGGCGTAGGCTTCCTGGGTGGTGCCCTGCAGCACGCCCACGCTCTTGCCTTTCAGGGCGTCCACGGTAGGCAACAGCTTGGAGCCCTTCGGCGCGATCAGACGCGCGTTGGCGGCATACAGCTTGTCGGTAAAGGCGATTTCCTGCTGGCGTTTTTCAGTGATGGACAGCGAAGAGATGATGGCGTCGATTTTCTTCGCCTTGAGGGATGGGATCAGCGCGTCAAAGTCGCTCTCCACGAAGGTGCATTGGGTATTTATGCGTTTGCACAGCTCTTTGGCCAAATCGATATCGAAGCCGACCAGCTCGCCTTTGGCGTTTTTGGATTCAAACGGCGCATAAGTCGGATCGGTGCCGATCTTCAATGTCGATGGGATAGCGGCGAATGCGCTGTTTGCGGCCGCCAAAGCCAAGACTAAAGGAAGAACCTTAACCAGCTTTTTCATAAATTACCCTCAAATTGATTTTTTTGATGCCACTACGGGCATTACTTTTCCCCACCAAATCAATTTGCAGTAATCGTGCCACATTAGGTGCTACGGGCGGAGGGAACGGCTCCGGCCTTCACAATACTGTTTCCTGGGACGATAACCGCAAAATTAAATCGGCCGCTCGGGGCCGCGCCACTGGCAGCCGCGACAAGGCGGCGCCATGAAACAGTGAACGTGATGAAGTAGGATCATTATGGTGCATGCGCCGCCCTAATTCAGTGCGGTGTTGCACAAATGTGCCAATTTGGGGATTAAAATGTTAACTAACGCCCTGCCAACGGGTGAACAGATCGGCCGGCAGTTCGATATCAAACTGATCGATCACCCGATTGACGGTCTGATCGATGATGTCTTCCACGCTTTTCGGCTGGTGATAAAACGCCGGCACCGGCGGCATGATCACCGCCCCCATCTCCGCCGCCTGGGTCATCAACCGCAGGTGACCCAAATGCAGCGGCGTTTCCCGCACGCACAGCACCAAACGGCGGCGCTCTTTGAGCACCACGTCGGCGGCGCGAGTCAGCAGCCCGTCGCTGTAACTGTTGACGATGCCGGACAGGGTTTTGACTGAGCAAGGTAAAATCGCCATGCCCAGGGTTTTGAAGGAGCCGGAGGAAATGCCGGCGGCGATGTCGCGCGCATCGTGCACCACGTCGGCCAGCGCCTGCACTTCCCGCAGGCTGTACGGCGTTTCCAGCGCCAGCGTCTGTCTTGCCGCGTTGCTCATCACCAGATGGGTTTCCACCTCTGCGACGTCGCGCAAAACCTGTAACAGGCGCACGCCGTAGATGGCGCCGCTGGCGCCGGAAATGCCGATGATGAGTCGTTTCATGGAAAATGGCCTCTGCCGTAAAAAGTAAGATCAGGCAGACTTTGCCGCAATGGCGAGGGATAAGCAAGTCAGAGGAGCAAGGCGCACCGCCGCAGACGCGGCGATGCACCCTGATGGATCAACGCAGGCGGTTAGCCTTCGTTATGCAGTTCCAGATTTTCCGCTTCGGTTTGCACCCGCAGCGCCTTGGCGTCGTCGCTGCGCAGCGACTCCAGGTATTCCAGATAGCTTTGATCGACGTCTTTGGTCACGTAGATGCCGTTGAACACCGAGCATTCGAACTGGGTGATGTCCGGGTTCTCTTCGCGCACCGCTTCGATCAGATCGTCCAGATCCTGGAAGATCAGCCCGTCGGCGCCGATAATCTGGCGGATTTCATCCACTTCGCGCCCGTGGGCGATCAGTTCGTTGGCGCTCGGCATGTCGATGCCGTAAACGTTCGGGAAACGCACTTCCGGCGCGGCGGAAGCCAGGTACACCCGCTTGGCGCCCGCTTCGCGCGCCATCTCGACGATCTGTTCCGACGTGGTGCCGCGCACGATGGAGTCATCCACCAGCAGCACGTTCTTGTCGCGGAACTCGGCGCGATTGGCGTTCAGCTTGCGGCGCACCGACTGACGACGCGCCTGCTGGCCCGGCATGATGAAGGTGCGGCCGACGTAGCGGTTCTTCACAAAGCCCTGGCGGTAGGGCTTCTCGAGAATGCGCGCGATCTCCAGCGCGATGTCGCAGGAGGTTTCCGGAATCGGGATCACCACGTCGATATCCAGATCTTCCCACTCACGGGCAATCTTCTCGCCCAGCTTCTGGCCCATGCGCACGCGGGCGCTGTAGACCGAGATCTTGTCCATAAAGGAGTCCGGGCGCGCGAAATAAACGTATTCGAACAGGCACGGGTTGGTTTTCGGGTTCTCTGCGCACTGGCGGGTGAACAGCTGGCCCTTGGTGGTGATATACACCGCTTCGCCCGGCGCCACGTCGCGCAGGAACTCAAAGCCCAGGGTATCCAGCGCCACGCTTTCGGAAGCCACCATGTACTCGCTGCGGCCATCCTCCAGCGTGCGCTTGCCGATCACCAGTGGGCGAATGCCGTTCGGATCGCGGAACGCCAGCAGACCGTGGCCGATGATCATCGCCACGCAGGCGTAAGCGCCGCGCAGTTGCTGATGCATGGCGGCGACCGCGGTAAAGATGTTGTCGGCCTCCAGCGGGTAGTGCGGGAAACGGTCCAGCTCGCTGGCCAGCACGTTCAGCAGGATTTCCGAGTCGGAGGTGGTGTTGACATGGCGGCGGCCGCTTTCGAACAGCTTTTGGCGCAGCTCATGGGCGTTGGTCAAGTTGCCATTGTGGGCCAGCGTAATGCCGAACGGCGAGTTGACGTAGAAAGGCTGGGCCTCAGAGGCGCTCGAGCTGCCGGCCGTCGGGTAACGCACATGGCCAATGCCCATGTTGCCCTGCAAGCGTTGCATATGGCGCGCCTCAAACACATCCTTCACCAGGCCGTTGGCTTTACGCAAACGGAACCCGTTGTGGGCGTCAATGGTGACGATGCCTGCGGCATCCTGGCCACGGTGCTGAAGCACCGTCAGCGCATCATAAATCGACTGGTTTACCGGCATGAAACCGGCGATACCGACAATACCGCACATGTTGTCTTTTCCTCATCAGCGCTACCGCCCCGGCAATTGGGTCGGCAAGAAACTCGACGTGCTCTGCAGGTAGTCAAAGAACCACCTGATGACGTAACTGAACTGGGGAATGAGCTGCGACTGTTTCCAGTCGGCACTCTGTGAAAAGCCGGTAAAGGTATCCAGGAAGAACAGGATCGCCGCGACGATCAATACTCCGCGCAGCGCGCCGAAGCAGATGCCCAGCACCCGATCGGTGCCCGACAACCCGGTTTTCTCTACCAGTGAGCTAATCACATAGTTAACAATAGCCCCTACGATCAAGGTCGCGATGAACAAAATCGCGATCGCGATGCCGTTTCGCACCAGTTCATCTTCAAAACGAGTGAAATAGACCGCAAGGTAAGAGTAGAAATGGCTGGCAACAAAAAACGCACATCCCCATGTCACAAGTGACAATGCTTCGCGAACAAACCCTCGGATCAGGCTCACCAGAGCCGAAAATCCAATTACCGCTATAATGACGTAATCAATCCAGACCATGAACTATTCCAATGATGAATCGCCCCTGCATCCAATTCGCGGCGAATTCTAACAGAAAAAGAAAACGTTTGCGTAGGGGATTTCCTACCACGTTACAAATAAAAAGCGGCGATCAAAAAATTCTCAATCGCCGCGCCTACATAGGTGATTTCGCCTGTAAAAGGCGCGGTTTTTCTCGCTTTCTCTCCACCACTCCTTCATTCAGGGGCGCATCGTGCTGCGCCCCTGCGGGGTTTAACGGCCGTACGGCTTCACCTGCCCGCTCAGCCCGCTGATCGAGTTCAGCGACGGCAACGCCGCCTGCAGCTTCTGCCTGGAGGCGTCCGGGCCGACGTAGATGCGGGTTATCTGCCCCTGCACCGGCGTTGACGGCACGGTGAAGGCGCGGTAGCCCGAGAGGCGCAGCGAGGCGACAATCTCGTTCGCCTTGGCGGCGTTCTTCAGCGCCCCGAGCTGCACGACATAGGCTTGCCCTGCCGGCGCTTTTTCTTCCGCCGGTTTCGGCTGCGGCGCTGGCTCAGGTTTCGGCGTCGGCTCCGGCTTCGGCACCGGCTTCACTTCCACCGGCTTCGGTTGCGGTGCCGGTTTCGGTTTCACTTCCACCGGTTTGGTTTCCACCGGTTTCGGCTTGGGCTGCGGCACCGGCTGAGGACGCGTCTCGACCGGCGGCGGCGCCACCTGCGTCGGCTGCTGAGCGCTCTGCCGCACCGCCTGTTGCGCCGCCGCTTCATTGGCCGCCTGCTGCTCGACCAGCGCGCCCGCCCCTTCCGGCGGCTGCGCCGGCAGCGGTTGCGTCACCGGCGGCAGCACGTCGTTCTCTTCGACATCGCCCGGTTTCGGCACCAACGGAATGGCCGCAAATTCATCCTCGTAATGCTTCTTTTTGCCGTCCAGCAGCCCTGGCAGGATGATCACCCCCAGCGCCACCAGAATCACGGTTCCGACCAGTCGGTTCTGAAATTTACTCGCCACTCACACTCCCCGCATCTCGTCTAACGCCGCCATCACCTGCGCCACGGTGTGGAACGATCCACAGACGATCACAATATCCTGTTTATCAGCATCCTGCATAGCCTGCCGCCAGGCAGTTTCGACATCATTAAAGCGGCGCGGTTCCTTCAGATGTTGCGCCAGCTGTTCGACGCTGGCGCCGCGCGGCCCGTCGAGCGGCGCGCAGTACCATTCATCCACCTGCTCGCTCAGGCAGGCCAGCGTGCCGGCGATATCCTTGTCCGACAGCATGCCCACCACCGCGCGCACCTTGCCGCCTTCGCGCGGCAGTTTGGCCAGACGCCCGGCCAGATAGCCGGCGGCGTGCGGGTTGTGCGCCACGTCGAGGATCAGCGTCGGCTCCCGCCGCACGATCTGGAAACGCCCCGGCAGCGTCGCCTGCTGCAGCCCGGTGAAGATCGCGCGTTCGTCGATTTCCAGCGGGGAGCAGTTCAGCGCCGCCAGCGCGGTAGCGGCGTTGGCCAGCGGCACATTCGGCGTCGGCAGATCGGTCAGCAGCGTGTCGCCGCCCTGCCACTGCCAGCGATCGCCCTGCTCGCTGAAGCTCCAGGCTTCGCCGCGGCGATACAGCGGCGCGCCCAGCGTTTCGGCAACCTGACGAATGCTCTCCGGCATGTCGGGTTCGCCCACCACCGCCGGCTTGCCGCTGCGGAAAATGCCGGCCTTCTCGCGGCCGATGCTTTCGCGATCGTTGCCCAGCCAGTCGGTGTGATCGAGCGCGATGCTGGTAATCACCGCCACGCTCGGATCGACGATGTTGGTGGCGTCGAGTCGCCCGCCCAGGCCCACTTCCAGGATCACCACGTCGAGCCGCGCCTGTTTGAACAGCTGCAGCGCCGACAGGGTGCCGAATTCGAAATAGGTCAGCGACGTTTCGCCGCGGCCGGCCTCAATGGCGGCGAACGAGCGGCTGTGCTCCGCTTCGCTCAGCTCTTCCCCCTGAATGCGCACGCGTTCGGTATAGCGCACCAGATGCGGCGAACTGTAGACGCCGACGCGCAGGCCGGCGGCCAGCAGAATGGCTTCGAGGGTGCGACAGGTGGTGCCTTTGCCGTTGGTGCCGGCAACGGTGAACACCGTGGGGGCGGGGGTCAGTAAATCCAGATGCGCCGCGACGCGCTGTACGCGCTCAAGGCCGAGTTCGATCGCCTGGCTGTGCAGACGTTCCAGATAATAAAGCCACGAGCTCAATGGCGACGTGGCTTGGGGAATTTGGTGGTTTTGCATGAGTCCCATCACTGAACTTGGGTTCATTAATCCATCAGGGCACCACCCTCACCGCGGTAAAGGCGATGCGCTTCGTGACTGCCGCCAGCCTGCAAACCGCAGCGAGATAGGCCACGGCTGGCAGGGAACGGGCATCAGCCGTCACTTAGCCACAAAGTGGCGGCTGAACCCGGGCGGGATCTGTCTTTGCCTCAGGCGTCAGCCTGCGGCTCCGGCTCAATGACCGGCGCGGCCTCATCGAAATGCGGCTGCGGCTGGTTGGTCAGCTTGGACAGAATGCTCGCCAACGTTTGGCGCATTTCCGGACGGCGAACGATCATGTCGATCGCGCCTTTTTCGATCAGGAACTCGCTGCGCTGGAAGCCCGGTGGCAGTTTCTCGCGCACGGTCTGCTCGATGACGCGCGGGCCGGCAAAGCCGATCAGCGCTTTCGGCTCGGCGATGTTGATGTCGCCCAGCATCGCCAGGCTGGCGGAAACGCCGCCCATGGTCGGGTCGGTCAGCACGGAGATGTACGGCAAGCCGCGCTCCTGCATCTTGGCCAACGCCGCGCTGGTTTTCGCCATCTGCATCAGCGACATCAGCGCTTCCTGCATGCGCGCGCCGCCGCTGGCGGAGAAGCACACCAGCGGACAGTTGTCCTCCAGCGCCTGCTCAACCGCACGCACGAAACGCGCGCCGACCACGGAAGACATCGAGCCGCCGATGAAGGCGAACTCGAAGGACGCAGCGACGATCGGCATGCCGTACAGCGTGCCCTTCATCACCACCAGCGCGTCTTTCTCGCCGGTCGCTTTCTGTGCGGCAACCAGACGATCTTTATAGCGCTTGGAATCCTTGAATTTCAGAACGTCCTTCGGCTCCAGATCGCTGCCCAGCTCCACTTCGCTGCCTTCGTCCAGCAGGGTATGCAGACGCGCGCGCGCGCCCATACGCATGTGGTGGTCGCACTTCGGACACACTTCCAGATTACGCTCCAGCTCGGCGCGGTAGAGGACCTGGCCGCAGCTGTCGCATTTGGTCCAAACCCCTTCAGGAATGCTCGCCTTACGGGTTTGTGTGATATTGCTCTTGTTAAGAATTCGTTCAATCCAGCTCATCGATGACCTTTCTGTTTGAACCTGGCACACGCCAGTCCGCTGTTCATGCTTTAACAATCCCCCTGAAAACACCCCAATGAAAAAATGCCCGTTCGCGGCGCGGCAAGCGCGGCGACTGAGGCATCGGCTTCAGGGTTGTTCGCAGGAACAGACCATAATGTCGCTCATTAAACCATATCGGCCCGACGCTGTGGACAAAAAACTGGTCGAACCGACAGGTTAAGCGATGTTTTTACTGTTTTTGCTGGCGGGCGGCCGCGCGCTTGTGGCGCCAAATTTCAATCACGCCCGGCAGAATCGAAACGATGATGATCCCGACGATCAACAGTTTCAGGTTCTCCTGCACCACCGGCAGATCGCCGAACAGGTAGCCAGCATAAGTGAAGAGCAGCACCCAAACCAGTGCGCCAATCACGTTGTAGGCGGCGAAGTGGCGATAGGACATATGCCCCATACCGGCGACGAACGGCGCAAAAGTACGCACGATCGGCACAAATCGCGCCAGAATAATCGTTTTTCCACCGTGCTTCTCATAAAACTGGTGCGTCTTGTCCAGGTAGCTGCGGCGGAAAATTTTCGAATTCGGGTTGCTGAACAGCTTCTCGCCGAACAACCGCCCGATAGTGTAGTTCACCGCATCGCCGAGGATCGCCGCCACCACCATCAACGCCACCATGGTGTGCACGTTCAGATCGTTGGTCGGCAACGCCGCCAGCGCGCCGGCGACAAACAGCAAAGAATCCCCCGGCAGGAACGGCGTCACCACCAGACCGGTTTCGCAAAACAGGATCAGGAACAGAATAGCGTAGACCCACATGCCGTATTGTGCGACCAGTTCGGCCAGGTGCACATCAATATGCAGAATGAAATCAATAATAAACTTGATGATGTCCATAAATTCTCTCATTGATACCGGGTGTTTCAATCACCCGGCAGAAGCACAAGGGAGCGACGCGTTCAGGCGTGCCGGCGTTTAATCGTCGGGCAAAAACAGCGGCCCCATCGGCGTCCGCGGTAGACCAAAGTGGTCGGGATAATCCACGGCAACCAGATACAGCCCCTCGGCTCGCGCCGTCGCCGCCGCCAGATTGCGATCCTTCAGCGCCAGCAGCTCGGCCATCCAGTTCTCATCCTGATTGCCGCAGCCGATCTCCATCAGGCTGCCGACGATGTTGCGAACCATGTGATGCACAAAGGCATTCGCCTTGATATCTACCACAATATATTCGCCGTAGCGCGTAACCTTAACGTGTTTTACGCAGCGCCACGGGGTGCGTGACTGGCACTGCACCGCGCGAAACGAAGTGAAGTCGTTTTCGCCCAGCAGCGCCTGCGCCGCCCGATGCATGCGATCGGCGTCCAGCGGGTGATAAAAATGCGTCACCCCCTGTTGCAGCACCGCCGGCCGGTAGCGATGGTTGAAAATAATATAGCGGTAGCGGCGCGCGGTGGCGCTGAAGCGCGCGTGAAAATCGTCGGCGACGGGGCTCACCCAGCGCACCGCGATGTCCGGCGGCAGATGGGTGTTCACCCCCATCGTCCAGGCGGCGTCCTTGCGGCGCGCGGTGGTTTCGAAATGCACCACCTGCCCGGTGGCGTGCACTCCGGCGTCGGTGCGCCCGGCGCACAGCACGCTAATCGGCGCATCCGCCACCTTGCTCAACGCCTGCTCCAGGCGTTGCTGCACGCTGGCCACTTCTTGCTGCCGCTGCCAGCCGTAGTACCGGCTGCCGTCATATTCGATGCCCAGCGCAATTTTCAGCGTCGGCTGAGCGGGCGAGACCACCTCAGACATCAGTACATCTGCTCCTGCACCAGACGCTCGGCGGTTTCGACAGCCATCAACGCGCCGCCGAAGCGCACGTTGTCCGCCACCGTCCAGAACTGCAGCAGCTCGGGGATGCCGTAATCGTTACGCAGACAACCGATGCTGAGCGCATCGCTGCCGGAGGCGTCGGTGACCTGAGTCGGGTAATCGTCCTCTTCGCTCAGCTGAATGTCCTCGACCTCTTCCAGCTCGCTGCGCGCCTCTTCGGCGGACAGCGGGCGCAGCGCTTCCAGGTGCACCACCTGCGCGTGGCCGTAAAACACCGGCGACTGAACGCAGCTCACCGAAATCGGCAGCCCTTCATCCTGCAGCACCTTGCGCACCTGATCGACGATCAGGCGTTCTTCGCGCACGCTGCCCTGCTCGTCGGCAATCAGCGGCAACAGGTTGAACGCCAGCTGCTTGCCGAAAACGCCTTCCTCCGCCGGGATGCCGTTCAGCAGGCGTGCGCTCTGGCCGGCCAAGTCGTCCACCGCCGCCTTGCCGCGCGACGATACCGACATCAGCGTGGTGACGTGCAGACGCGACAGCCCCGCCTGTTCGGTCAGCGGCTTGATCGCCGTCAGCAGCTGGCTGACCATGCTATCGGCCACCGCTACGATATTGCGGTTGCGGTAATCCGCCAGCACCTGCGGGTTAACGCCCGGCACCACCAGCGGCACATCCGGCTCCATGGCGAACAGGCCGCTGGTGTCGATCACCAGGCAGCCCATGTTGCCGGCTTCTTCGGCATAGCGCGCGGAAGCTTCGCTGCCGGCGACGAAGAAGGCCAGCTGCGCCTGCGACCAGTCGAACTCTTCGGCGTTTTGCACCAAAAGAGACTTGCCGTTGAAGCGCACATTGGCGCCCGCGCTGCGTTCGCTTGCCAGAGGATAGAGCTCACCCACCGGGAACTGGCGATCCTGCAACAATTCCAGCAACGCTTCACCTACCGCGCCAGTGGCGCCGAGCAGCGCGATATTCCAGCCGTCAGACATCGGGTTTTCTCCAGAGTATTTCATTCATAAAAGCAGACGGGCAGTGCAGCCACCGCCCGATAATCTTTGCCGCTCACTGTAGCGGCGTTGGCTTAAGACAACCTTACGTGCTATGCCACGCTGAAGCCCAGCTTGCCGAGCAGCTCGGCGCTGGCGCTGTCATCGCATTGCACGGCCAGCGAAGACCACTCGCGGCGCTCCTGGTAGTGCTTGCGCAGGCGATCGAATTCGCCCGGTTGCCCGGCGACTTTGCGCAGCGGCGCATCATCGCGGCGCACATCATACACCAAGTGCATCAATCGTTTTAACCGCGCTTCATCCAGCGGCCCGTTGAGGCGGATCTGGCTGAACTCCGGCACCGGCAGCAGCGAGGCCAGCGCCACCTGCTGCGGCTGCCCCAAATGGCGGCTGAACGCCTCGAACACCTGGGTGGTGCCGCGCGCCTTGCCTTCCAGCGTATACCCGGCGATGTGCGCGGTGCCGATATCCACCCGCGCCAGCAGCGGCAAGGAGAGATCCGGCTCCGGTTCCCACACGTCCAGCACCGTGCTCAGCTTTTTGCCTTTTTCCAGCGCCTGCAGCAGCGCGGCGTTGTCCACCACCGGCCCGCGGCAGGCGTTGATCAGAATGCGGTTGTCAGGCAGCGCCGCCAACAGCTCGGCGTCCGCCAGATGCAGCGAATGGTATGGGCCGGATTTATTCAGCGGCGTATGGAAGGTCAGCACGTCGGCCTCGGCCACCAGCTTCTCCAACGGCCAGAATTCCCCGGCATCGCCGCGATCGGCACGCGGCGGATCGCACAGCAGCGTGCGCACGCCCAGCGCCTTTAGGCGCGCGTCCAGGCGCGAACCGACGTTGCCCACGCCGACGATGCCGACGGTTTTATCCCGCAGCTGGAAGCCGTCGCGCTCGGCCAGCAGCATCAAGGCTGAGAACACATACTCGACCACCGCGATGGCGTTGCAGCCCGGCGCGGCGGAAAAGCCGATGCCCTGCCGTTGCAGCCAGGCGTCATCGACGTGATCGGTGCCGGCGGTGGCGGTGCCGACAAAGCCAATGCGGCTGCCGGCCAGCAAGGCTTCATTGACCTTGGTGACCGAACGCACCATCAGCGCATCGGCATCCGCCAGCGCCTCGCGCGGGATCGGGCGGCCCGGCACCGCCTGCACGTCGCCCAGGCGGCTGAACAGCTCGGCCGCGTACGGCATATTTTCATCAACCAGAATTTTCACTGCGTTCTCCGACGGTTTACGGCTATTTGTCTGCGAAATAGTGTGCCACTGAATCATGCACGGCGAAAGCGCTCAGGGGTGGTGCCGGCGATCTGCTGGAACATGACGATAAAGGCCGACGCGGAGCTGTAGCCGACGTCCAGCGCCACGTCCTGCACCGTCTTGCCCTGCTCGAGCAGCGACACGGCGTGCAGGAAACGCAGACGCTGGCGCCATTCGCTGAACGACATGCCCAGATCCTGCTGGCAGCGGCGCGACAGCGTACGCTCGGTGGTGTAGACCCGAGCCGCCCACGCCGCCAGCGAGGTGTTGTCCGCCGGGCAATGTTCCAACGCTTCCAGCACCGGCGCCAAAAACTTGTCGTCCGACGACGGCAGATAGGTTTGCTGGCGCGGCGACAGACGCAGCTGGTCGATCAGCACCTGACACAGGCGCAAATCCTCCTCCGCCTGCGGAATGTACTGTTTGCGCGCATAGAAATCCTCGGCGATGGCACGGAAGATTGGCGTCACGCTCACCAGGCAGGGATCGGCGGGCATGCCGGCGCACAGTGCCGGCGTGATGTCCACCATGCGGCACTGCGCCAGCCGTTGGTTGTAACAGGAGTGTTCGATGCCCGCCGGCGCCCACAGCACGAACTCCGGCGGCGCCAGAAAGCGCTGCCCGCCGATGCGCAGCACCATCACCCCGGCTTTAACCCACATCAACTGGCCCCAGGTGTGGCTGTGCGGCTGGAATTCGGTGCGCGCATTGAACTCCTCGCAGCGGAACTGCACCGGGTTGGGTGCCGGGATCAGCGACTCGGGGAAATGGCGGATTTCTGGCATGGTTTCGTCCCGTGATTTGTCTTGTTTACGCCAATTTTTGTCTGGATATCGCTATATATGATAAACCGGACACGCGTAGACTAGCCAGCATGTTGGACGTTATTGAGAATAATTATCATGAATATGCTCTTCCCGCTGTTGGCCGTGCTGATTTGGTCGATTAACGCCGTCGTCAGCAAACTCTCCGCCACCGCCATCGATCCGGCGGCCATTTCGCTCTACCGTTGGCTGCTGGCGCTGATTGCCCTGACGCCGTTCGTGCTGCCGGGCGTGCTGCGCAACTGGGCGCAGGTGCGCGCCAACTGGTGGAAGCTGATGATCCTCGGCCTGCTGGGCATGGTGCTGTATCAAAGCCTGGCCTATTACGCGGCGCACAGCGTCAGCGCGCTGTTTATGGGCATCATCGTGTCGCTGATCCCGCTGCTGACCATCCTGATCAGCATCGTGCTGCTGCGCATTGCGCCGACCGTCGGCGTACTGCTCGGCAGCATACTCTCCTTCGGTGGTTTGATCTGGCTGGTCAGCGGCGGCCAGCCCGGCGTGCTGCTGCAGCACGGTATCGGCAAGGGGGAATTGATGATGCTGCTCGCCACCGCCTCTTACGCGCTGTATGGCGTGTTGACCAAACGCTGGGCCATCGCGCTGCCGAACTGGCAATCGCTGTACGTGCAGATCCTGTTCGGCGTGCTGCTGCTGCTGCCTAATTTCCTGATGGCGCAGGATGTCGGCTTGAACGGCCATAACCTGCCGCTGGTGCTGTTCGCCGGCATTCCGGCTTCGATCATCGCCCCGTTCCTGTGGATCCAGGGCGTGATGCGCCTGGGCGCCAACACCGCCTCGATCTTCATGAACCTGGCGCCGGTGTTTACCGCCGCTATCGCCGTGCTGTTCCTGCATGAGCAGTTGCACGGTTACCACCTGATCGGCGGCGGCATCACCCTGCTGGGCGTTATCCTGTCGCAGCGGCTGCGCACGCCGCTGACGCGTAAAGCCAAAGCCCCGGCGGCCAACGTCGAGTCCTGCAAAGAACAGGCTTAAGGCAGCAGCCTGAAGCGCACCCGCACCAACAGGCCGCCCAGCGCGGCGGAGCTCAGCAGCTCCGGGCGGGTGCCGTGATAGGCGGTGATGTCCTTCACCAGCGCCAATCCCAGGCCGGCGCCCGGCTGATCGCCCACGTTGTCCAGCCGGTGAAACGGCTGCAGCGCCAGCGCCTTATCCTGCAAGGCGATGCCGGGGCCGCTGTCTTCAATCTCCAGCACGCCTTCCCCCGCCGCCTTATCCTGAGTGAGGCGGGCGGTCACTATCCCCTGACGCGGCGTGTATTTCAGCGCATTGTCCAGCAGATTGGCGCACAGTTCGGCCAACAGCAGCGGCTCCCCCGCCACCTGACACGCCGCCTCGCCTTCGAAACCCAGATCGATCTGTTTGCTGCGCGCCTGCGGCAAGCGGGAAAAGCAGGCGTCGCGCAGCACCTGCGCCAGATTGACCGGCTGCAGCTGGCGCTCGGCCTGGTGCTCGCTGGCCTTCAGGCGTGAGAGGTGCAGCAGGCGATCGGTCAGCGCCACGGTATTATCCAGCGTCGCGCTCATCGCCTGCAGGCTTTCACGCCACTGCTGCGGCCGATCGCTGGCCAGCGCCACCCCGACCTGAGTCTTCAACACCGCCAGCGGCGTGCGCAGCTGGTGGGAGGCGTCGGCGCTGAAACGTTCCTGACGCGCCACCATCAGCCGCAGCCGTTCGATGTAACGATTGAACGCCACCAGCAGCGGCTGCATCTCCGACCACGGCAACACCCGCGGCAAGGGCGTCAGCTCGCCCGGATCGCGCCGCAGCATGATGCCGGAGAGTTTACGCATCGGTTTCAACACCCGCTTGAGCAGCGCGAACGCCAGGATCAGGGTCAACACCACCACCGTGCCCTGGCTCAACAGCGCCGCGATCATCATCTGCCGCGCCAGGTAACGGCGCGACTCCAGGGTTTCCGCCACCAAAATGGTCGCCATGCCGCTCACCCCCGACTCGTTGACCGGTTGAAACAGCGCCGCCACGCGGATCGGCCGGCCGAGGTATTCCGCATCGTAAAAATGCACCAGCGCCGGGTAGAGCGTGGAGCGCGGGATATGGGGCGGCAGCGACGGCAAATCGTCATAGCCCGAAATGCTTTTCCCCTGCGGCGAAATCACCTCGTAATACAGCTGATCGTTCATGTTGCGCTCGAAGCTGTCGAGCACCACATAGGGCACATCGACCGCCAGCTTGCCTTCGCGCACCACCAGTCGCTCCGCCACGGTGCGCGCCGACGCCAGCAGCGTGCGATCGTAAGCCAGGGTGGCGGCGCTCATGGCGCTGAAATAGTGGGTGTAGATAGAGATGCCGCCCAACGCCAGCAACGGCAGGCCAAAAAACAGCAGCAGTTGATAGAACAGCGAACGCGGCGCGTTAAACCACCGCATTGCACAGCTCCAGGCTGTAGCCCAGGCCGCGCAGCGTGACGATCGCCACGTCGCTGCCCTGCAGCTTTTTCCGCAGGCGATGTACGTAAAGCTCGATGCTCTCCGGGTTGGCTTCGTCGGACAGCGTGAACACCTGTTCGAACAGCTGTTGCTTGGCCACCGGACGGCCGCGCCGGTGCATCAGCGCGGTCAGCACCGCCAGTTCGCGCGGCGTCAGCGCCAGCGGCTTGCCCTCCAGCAGAAAATAGCCTTCGTCGTGATAGGTCAACGCGCCGTACTGCAACGCCGGCTGCGGGGCGCCGACGCTGCGGCGCAGCAGCGCCCGGATGCGCGCTTCCAGCTCGTCCAGTTCGAACGGCTTGGTGAGGTAATCGTCCGCCCCCAGATTCAGGCCTTTCACCCGGTCGGCCACGTCGGTGCGTGCCGTCAGCAGCAGCACCGGCAGATCCTGCCCGCGCTTGCGCAGGCGCGCCAACAAATCCAGGCCGTTCATACGCGGCAGCGCCACATCCAGCACCGCGAGCGCATAGCGTTCGTTGAGCAGCAGGTGATCCGCCGCCACGCCGTCCGGGGCGACGTCAACGGCAAAGCCGGCGCCGGTCAGCGCCTTTTGCAACCAGTGAGACAGCTCGGGGTGATCTTCAACCAATAACAGTCGCATGTTCCCATTCCATTGATTTACCTGAACAACCTGGCGCCGACACGGCACCTGTTAACAGGCCGATAACAGAGAATGGCATGGAAAATAAGGGGATAAAAGAGCGCCGCGCCGCCAGTTTTGGGAGCTGGCACACAATTATGCGTATGGGGCGCGATCGCAAGGCGGTGTCAGATCAGCGGAATGGGGCTATCGGCAACGGCAATGTCCAGCACCGGGCGCAGTTTGTCGGCGGTAAACGGTGAAGAAACCAGCACGGAGCGGTTGTTGACGGCAAACACCAGATCGATGCCGGTCACGCAGGCGGTCATCTGGCAAGCATATTTTTCACCGTCGTCGTTGACGAAATGCAGCTCAAAAACGCCAATGTCGGCACGCAGTCGCTTTAAACGGCACTGCCCGGCTTTTCCCGTCATTTCAGCGTAAACCTCAGGCAACCGTTTAATCGCACCTACTTTGGCGCTGTCCCTGCCACCAAACAATTTCCCTAACGAAAACATATCACTGCGTCTCTATTCATTTCACCGATCGTGATTTTATCGCGAAAGCAGAACGGCAAACCTGATATTACGCAGGATTTTGCCCGGTTTTGCGTCCTGTTCTTGCCTGCTTTTCTATGGTAGCGCATCCGTTATTCGCCGGCGACAAGAGACCCTAATCACAGACTGGAAACTTTTCCGGCCACTGAAAGGTAAATGAAAGGTTGTTGTTTTAACAATCCTGCAACCGCACCCGGCGGGATTTCACAATCAGAACAATACCGAGGGCAAGTCACAATGAAAAAAATAATGACCCGTACCTTTACCGCCGCCGCCCTGCTGCTGGCAGCCAATCAGGCCTTTGCCGTGGAAGCGCCCAAACGCACCGAATGCATCGCGCCGGCCAAGCCCGGCGGCGGCTTCGATCTGACCTGCAAGCTGATTCAGGTGTCGCTGCAGGACACCAAGGCCATCGATAAACCGATGCGCGTCACCTATATGCCCGGCGGCGTCGGCGCGGTGGCCTACAACGCCATCGTCGCGCAGCGCCCGGCGGAGTTCGGCACCGTGGTGGCCTTCTCCGGCGGTTCGCTGCTCAATCTGGCCCAGGGCAAGTTCGGCCGCTACAACGTGGACGACGTGAAATGGCTGGCGGCGGTCGGTACCGACTACGGCATGATCGCGGTGCGCGCCGACTCGCCTTACAAAACCCTGAAAGACCTGATGGACGCCTTCCAAAAAGATCCCAACAGCGTGGTATTCGGCGCCGGCGCCTCCATCGGCAGCCAGGACTGGATGAAAACCGCGCTGCTGGCGCGCGAAGTCGGCGTGGATCCGCGCAAAATGCGCTACGTGGCGTTCGAAGGCGGCGGCGAGCCGGTCACCGCGCTGCTCGGCAACCATATCCAGGCGGTCTCCGGTGATCTGAGCGAGATGGTGCCTTACCTGCAGGGCGACAAGATCCGCGTCCTGGCGGTGTATGCCGAGCAACGTTTGCCGGGCCAGCTGGCCGACATTCCGACCGCCAAAGAACAGGGATACAGCCTGGTGTGGCCGATTATTCGCGGCTTCTACGTCGGGCCGAAAGTCAGCGATGAAGAGTATCAGTGGTGGATCGACACCTTCCAGAAAATGATGGCGACCGACGAATTCAAGCAGCAGCGCGATCTGCGCGGCCTGTTCGAATTCAACATGACCGGCAAAGAGCTGGACGCCTACGTGAAGAATCAGGTTGCCCAATACCGTGAGCAGGCAAAAGTGTTCGGCCTGGCCAAATAACCGCAGGGGAAAACCATGAGCGATCGTATTTTTGCCGGCTTTTGGCTGCTGCTGTGTATCGGCGGGCTGTTCATCGGCTGGGGCATCCAAAGCGAATACAGCTATGAACCGCTGGGGCCGCGTCCGTTCCCGCTGGCGATCCTCAGCCTGATGGCGCTGTGCGCGGCCCTGCTGTTGCTGCGCCGCCCGCAGGCGGTGGAGTGGCCGCACAACAAGGTGCTGCAGCGGCTGCTGGTGCTGGTGATCACCCTGGTGCTGTATGCCTGGGGCTTTGAATGGCTGGGCTTCCCGCTGGCGACCGCGCTGCTGACGTTCAGCATCGGCCTGCTGTTTCAGGCCAGCCTGCCGGCGGCGGCGATCTCCGGCGTCGTCATGGGCGCAGTGCTGTATTACGCCTTTGACCGCCTTCTTGATGTCACACTGCCGCTCGGCGCCTGGCTGAGCTAACGGGAGCGATGATGGATACCTGGATGTATTTGACCCAAGGGTTCGAAGTGGCGCTGGTGCCGCAGAACCTGATTATCGCCCTGATCGGCTGCTTCGTCGGCACCATCGTCGGCCTGCTGCCGGGCCTCGGGCCGATCAACGGCGTGGCGATCCTGCTGCCGCTGGCGTTTGCCCTCAAGCTGCCGGCCGAATCGGCGCTGATCCTGCTGGCGACGGTGTATATCGGCTGCGAATACGGCGGGCGCATCTCGTCGATTCTGCTCAACGTGCCGGGCGACGCGGCGGCGATCATGACCGCGCTGGACGGCTACCCGATGGCGCAGCAGGGGCGCGCCGGCGTGGCGCTGTCCATCTCGGCGGTCAGCTCGTTCGTTGGCTCGATGATCGCCATCGGCGGCATCATCCTGTTCGCGCCGCTGCTGGCCCGCTGGTCGCTGGCCTTCGGCCCGGCGGAGTATTTCGCCCTGATGGTGTTCGCCATCGCCTGCCTCGGCAGCATGATGAGCCAGAACCCGCTGAAATCGCTGCTGGCGGCGCTGATCGGCCTGGGGCTGGCGACGGTGGGCGTCGACGCCAATACCGGCGTTTACCGCTTTACCTTCGACAGCGTGCACCTCTCCGACGGCGTGCAGTTTATCGTGGTGGTGATCGGCCTGTTCTCGGTCAGCGAAATCCTGCTGATGCTGGAAAGCACCAGCGCCGGACAAAAGCTGGTGCGTAAAACCGGCCGGTTGCTGTTCAACCGCAAAGAGGCGGCGCAGTGCGCAGGCCCTACCCTGCGCTCGTCGGTGATCGGCTTCTTCGTCGGCATTCTGCCGGGCGCCGGCGCCACTATCGCCAGCGCGCTGACCTACATGACCGAGAAGAAAATCAGCGGCAACAGCGACACCTTCGGCAAGGGCGACATCCGCGGCGTAGCGGCGCCGGAAGCGGCCAACAACGCCTCTGCCTGCGGTTCGTTCATTCCGATGCTGACGCTGGGGGTGCCGGGTTCCGGCACCACGGCGGTGATGATGGGCGCGCTGACGCTGTACAACATCACCCCCGGCCCGGCGATGTTCACCGAACAGCCGGATATCGTCTGGGGGCTGATCGCGGCGCTGCTGATCGCCAACGTCATCCTGCTGATCATGAACCTGCCGCTGGTCGGCCTGTTCACCCGCATGCTGACCATCCCGCTGTGGTTCCTGGTGCCGGCGATCGCCGCGGTTTCGGCGGTGGGGGTTTATGCGGTGCACAGCACCACCTTCGACCTGCTGCTGATGGTCGGGTTGGGCGTGTTCGGCTACATCCTGCGGAAAATGCACTTCCCGATGTCGCCGCTGATTCTGGGCTTCGTGCTGGGTGAGATGCTGGAGCAGAATCTGCGTCGCGCGCTGTCGATCAGCAACGGCGAGTTCGGCATCCTGTGGAGCAGCAGCATCGCGCAAACGCTGCTGGTGCTGGCGGTCGCGGTACTGGCGCTGCCGCCGCTGCTGCGCCTGATGCGCAAACGCCGCCAATCGGCGATCGAGGCCAAGGCCGAGTAACGCGAAACGGGCGGGGAATCCCCGCCCGTTGCGTTTAACGGCGCAAGGCCGCAATTCCCCTTTCCAACGCATCGATATCGCCATCGGCGAGCAGGGGCTGAATCACCGTAAAGTCCGCCTCGGACAAATCATAGAGGCGCAAGGCAAGCAACCGCGCGATGACTTCCGGCGCGAACCGCCAACGGATAAACCTCGCCGGATTACCGCCGACGATGGCATAAGGCTCAACATCGCCGGCCACCACGCTGCCTGCGGCGACGATCGCCCCCTCACCTATCGAGATTCCCGGCATCAGCATCGCCCGCATGCCGATCCAGCAACCGTCGCCCAGCCGGGTATCGCCTTTGGGGCGGTACGCCTGCTTGATGGTTGCCATAAACGGATACAGGCTCAGCCAGTCGATGCGATGGGTATGGTTGCCGCCCATCAGGATCACCGCTTCGGCCGCGATGCACACGTAATCGCCGATCAGCAGGCGGTCTATGTCGCCCAGCGGCTGCCATTGCCGGCTGACCGCGTCGCCGTGCAGATAGCGCACTACCGAGCGTTCGAAGCCGTTATCCCAACAGTCGCTGTAGTAGCTGTGGGTGCCTTTGACGATAATGTTCGGGTTGGTCACCGTCTGATGCAGCAGCTCGGTGTTGGACCAGTGTTTTTCGGACATGGCGTATTCTCTGGTTACGGGAATAAAAGCCACGGAACGGAATGTCTGTGGCCGTGTTGTCGTTCACTCAACACGGCCATTCAAGCGATAAGCGCTCGTTTCAATCTCGGGTTATTCATCATTACGGCCTCTCTTGCGAGGCGTAATGGTAGCCGATCACGCCTCGGCGGTCTTGCTTTTCAACAGCAGCACCCCGCCCATCACCAGCGCGCTGCCCAGCAGCTGCAGCTGATTCATGCTCTCCCCCAGCAGGAAATAGGCGATCACCGCGGTGAACACCAGCTCCAGCGACAGGATCAGGTTGGCCACCGCCAGCGGCAGCGTTTTCAGGCTGATATTGTACAGCCCGAAGCCTAGCAGCGTCGGCCCGGCGGCCAACGCCAGCAGCAACAGCCAGCCGCTCCATTGAATGCCCTGCGCACCGTGCGACAGGAACCACAGAGAGCCGGCCATGCCGTGGAACGCCGCCAGCGGGAACGCCGTCAGCGCCGCGTTGAACACCAGCTGGTACAGCGCCGAAAAACCGAACACGTACAGGATGGTGTTCCACACCGGATAGCCGCGTTCGCTGGCCACCCGCCCGCCGAGGGTATACAGGGTATAGCCGATGCCCGACAACATCCCCACCAGCAGCCCCAGCAGATCGAAGTGGCTGTCCCCCATACTGTCGCCGTTGCTGACCAGGAAGCAGCCGCCCAGGCTGATGGCGATCACCAGCAATTGGCGCAGCGTCAGGCGTTCGCTGTACATCACCCAGCCGAGGAACACGGTAAAACCCACCGAACAGTAGGTCAGAATGGTCGCCACCGATGCGCCGTTCAGCGCCACCGACAGCGTCCACAGGCTGTTGAACAGCGCCAGCAACAGCCCGTAAAGCGCGTAGAAAGCCACCTGTTTACGGCGTAGGCGCGCCCACTGCGGTTTCACCAGCAACAGCAGCGGCAACAGCACCAGCGCCACCAGCGCCGCGCGCCAGAACGCCAGCACGAAGGTCGGCAGGTGATAGTACTCGGTCAGCGCGCGGATGATGATGGCGGTAAAGGCCAGCAGCATCGCGCTGATAATGGCGATGGCGTAACCCTGGCTGCTGCCCTGAAAAAGACGCGCGCCGGGCAGCGCCGGCCGGGCGGAAACGCCTGACGGTAATGACATGAGATCCTCGGAAAAATGGCGACATAAATGCTCAGGCGCACAGTGTAACGCGGCCATTTTTTCTCACTATAGCCACTTTGCGGCGTTGTCATGCAGGCCACTTTTCTGCGCTTGAAGCCCTGTTGACATGGGGTATAGTAAAAATCTCTCTCCATAACCGGGCCAATTTCCCATGCATATCCCGTTGGATCGCGAGCAGGACGTTCCGCTCTATTTACAGATCGAAGAAGCGCTGCGGCGCGCCATCCTCACCGGCGTGTTTGTCGATGGCGACAAACTGCCCTCGACGCGCACGCTGGCGGCCGAACTGGCGGTCAGCCGTTTAACGGTGGATAACGCCTACGCCGAACTGACGGCCAAGGGCTTTTTGCATCAGCGGCGCGGCAGCGGCGCCTATGTCGCGCATCCGCAGATGCAGGCACGCCCGGCCCGGCCGAGCAGCGATG
The DNA here is from genome assembly GCF_029962605.1 of Serratia sarumanii. Classification (NCBI taxonomy): domain Bacteria; kingdom Pseudomonadati; phylum Pseudomonadota; class Gammaproteobacteria; order Enterobacterales; family Yersiniaceae; genus Serratia; species Serratia sarumanii. The sequence goes on from NZ_CP124750.1 coordinate 3,502,762, forward strand.
CACCTTTCCCGCTGGAAAGCTTCACCACCCTCACCTCGCGGCTGGACGGCTACGCCGACGCCCCGCTGCCGGAGGGGCTGATCAACTTCGCCGCCGGCGTCGGCAGCCCTAAGGTGTTTCCGCTGGAGGCGTTTCGCAAAGTGCTGCTGTCGGTGCTCAGCCGCCACGCGGAAGAGGCCTTCAGCTACGGCGAATACTGCGGCTACTACCCGCTGCGCGATACGCTGAGCCGCATTCTCAGCGCGCAGGGCATCCCCACGCAGGCGGAACAGGTGCTGATCACCAACGGCTCGCAGCACGCCATCAGCCTGGTGGTGCAAAGCCTGCTGGCGCCGGGCGATACGGCGATCGTCGAAGAGCCGACCTACGCCGAAGCGCTGGGCCTGCTGCGCCAGCACCGCGTCAATATCGTCACCGTACCGGGCGACCGACACGGCATGCGGGTGGATTTGCTGCCGGAATTGTTAGAACGCCACCGTCCCAAACTGATCTACACCATCCCCAACTTCCACAACCCGACCGGCCGCTGCCTGAGCGAGGCGCGTCGGCGACGCCTGCTGGCGATCGCTCAACAGGCCGGCGTGGTGATCCTGGAAGACGACTTCGTCGGCGATCTGCGTTATCAGGGCAAACAGCTGCCGTCGCTGCGCGCGCTGGCGCAGCCGGGCGCGGTGATCTACGTCAGCACCTTCTCCAAAATGCTGCTGCCCAGCATGCGCATCGGCTATCTGGTGGCGGACAGCGAACACTATCAGCGCTTCGCAAGGCTGAAGCACGTCGACAGCTTCACCAGTTCCAGCCTGATCCAGCGGGCGCTGGACGCTTTCGTCACCGTCGGCCGTTACGACAAGCAGCTGCGGCGCGCCGGGCGCGTCTACCGCCGCCATCTGGAGGTGATGATTGACGCCTTGCAACGGCGGCTGCCGTCGGGATGCCGCTTTGAAACGCCGCAGGGAGGCTTGTTTATCTGGCTGACGCTGCCGGCATCGGTGACCACCGCCGAGCTGATGCCGGTCGCCTGGCGATACGGCGTGACCTTCGCGCGCGGCGAATGCTTTTATGCGCAGGAACATTTGGGCGCGCACGGCCTGCGGCTGAATTTCGCCGCCAACTCGCCGCCGCAGATTGAAGAAGGTATCGCCCGGCTATGCCGGGCGATTGAGGAGGTGATAACGGAGAAAAACGCCGGTTAGACGGCGGCCCACCACAGCCGCAGCTTCATCCCCCAGTAGCTGGTCCAGCCGGTGGTGGTCTGCACCACCTTGCCCTGCGAGACCACCACGAAGGTCGGCGTCACGCCAATCTGCCACTGCGCCGAGAGCGTACCGGCCGGATCGTTGACCACCGGCAGCGCCAGCCGTTTGCGCGCCAGCCATTGTTTCACCTGGGCATCGTCGCCCGAGCGCAGCGCGACGGTCAGCACGTTGCCGCCCGCCGCCTGCAAACGGGCGACGTCCGGCGTGGTGAAACGGCAGACGCCGCACCAGCTGGCCCAGAAGTAAACCAGCAGCGGCCGCTCATGGCTGAGCTGCGCCAACGACAAACTCTCGCCATCCAGCGTGGTCAGGGTCTGGGCATCGAAGGCCGGCGGCGCCTGCGGCGCGTTCAGCCAATCCATCACCGTCACCACCGCCAGCGCGATCAGCGCCAGCAGCAGCAACTCGCGCCCCCAGCGCTTGAGCTTAGCCATTGTTGGCCTTCGCCAGCTGCTGTTTCACCATCGCTTCCAGCTCTTCATAGGATACCGCCCCCGGCAGCATCCGATCGCCGATCAGCGTCGCTGGCGTCCCCTGCACGCCCAGTTGCTCCGCCAATTCCATGTTGGTGCGCAGCGTGGTCATGCTCTGCTCGCTGGGCGCCACCGCCTTGACGCCGGTTTTCTCTTGCGCGGCGGCGATGCTGGCGTTGTCGTGGAAGCCCTTTTTCGCCATCAGCCGCTGGTGCAGGGCCCAGAATTGATCCGGATGTTGCTGCCAGGTGGTGAGCGCCACGCGCGCCGAACTGACCGAGCTTTCGCCCTTGAACGGCAACAGTTTCACCACCAGCGCCACGTCCGGGTATTGCTTGACGATCTTCTCCAGCATAGGATCGAAACGCTTGCAGTACGGGCAGTTATAGTCGGTAAAGGTCACCAGCGTCAGTTTGGGGTTGGCGGCGCCGAGGCGCGGGCTGGCCGGATCCTGATACAGCGTTTTGGCGTTCTGCTTGATAGCCTGGCTGATTTGCTGGCCGGCGGTTTGCTGCTGCCAGGCGTCCACCGCCTGCGCCAGAATGTCCGGGTTAGACACCAACGTTTCGCGGATCATCTCTTTGATACGCGTCTCTTGTGCCGGAGTGAAAGGCTCGGCGGCCCACACCGGGGCGGCGATGATCATCAGTAAAATCAGTAGCTTTTTCATTGTTCGGTTCCTTTGGCATGGGAAAGGGATTGCAGCACGGCGTCACGGGTCAACAGCGGGGATAACACCTCGCCCTCCGGGCTGCCGGGGCCATAGATTTGGTTGAAAGGCACGGCGACGCTGCCGCGCTTTTGCAGGAAGGCGCTGATGTCGGCCGACGGGCGGCTCCAGTCGCCGCGCAGCGCGACCACGTCGTCGGCGCTCAGCGCGCGCTGCACGTCATCGCGCAACAGCACATTGAATTTGTTGGCTTTACAGGTAACACACCAGTCGGCGGTCACGTCGACGAACACCCGCTTATGCTGAGCCAGCGCTTCGGTAATCGCCTGTTCGCTCAGCGGTTGCCACTGCACCCGATCCTGCAACGGCTGGCGCCACAGGCCGGCGGTCAGCGATCCGGCCAGCAAGGCCACGCCCGCCAGCACCAACGTGCCCGCCGCCAGCTTGGCCGCCAACCGTGCGCCCTGTTGACGCCACACCGCCAGCAGCAACGCCAGCAGCGCCAACGCCCCCAGCCACAGCGTGGCCTGCACGCCGATATGGTTGCTCAACAGGCTCAGCAGCCACAGCGACGACGCCAGCATCAGCAGCCCCATCGCCAGCTTGACGGTATTCATCCAGCGGCCGGGGCGCGGCAAGCGCAGCGCCAGCGACGGCCAGGCGGCGATCAGCAGCCACGGCAGGCTCATGCCGATGCCGAGCGCGATGAACATGCCCCACAGCACCGGCAGCGACGCCGCCAGCGCGAAGGCCACCGCCGTGCCGAGAAACGGCGCCGAGCACGGCGTCGCCAACAGCGTGGCGAACGCGCCCTGCCAGAAATGGCCGCTCAGCCCCTGCCCGTTATGGGTGGCCAGCGACGTGTTTAGATCGGACGAGAGGCGCAGGTGGAACAGGCCAAACAGGTTGGCGCTGAACAGCAGCGTCACCAGCACCATAAAACCGATAAACCACGGATTCTGGAACTGAATGCCCCAGCCGAGCGCATGGTTGCCGAGCCGCAGCAGCGTCATCAACAGGGCCAGCGCCATAAACGAGGCGACGATACCCAGCGACGACGCCAGGAACTGCAAACGCACGCTGCGCCGATCGCGATGCTCCACCTGCAGGATGGAGCCGAGCTTGATGCCCAGCACCGGCAGCACGCACGGCATCAGGTTGAGGATTAACCCGCCCGCCAGCGCCATCAATACCGCCTGCCACAGCGGGAACGCCGCACCGGCGGGCGCGGCCAACGGATCGCCAATCGGCAGCGTTATCTGCTGCGCCATGCCGCCGTCGTCGATCACCAGCGTCAGCGTTTTGCCGCGCAGATCCGGCGCCGCATCGCCCCAACCGTCGCTGACCGGCACCCGCGCCAACAGTTGAGCGCCGTCAGTCTCGACTTGAGGTTTACCGAGATCGGCATCCGCCAGCGTATCGAAGAACAGCGCGGGCTGCTGCCAGCCGGCGGCGCGTTCGGCGGCAATCTGCAACTCGCCGTTGCGGTAACCGGCCTTGACGCTCTCCGCCACCCCGGCGGCGATCGGCACCTGCCCCATCGCCTGCGCGAAGTCGTGGTTAAACTGCGGATCGTTCGGCGTCGTCAGATCCAGACTGAACGGGTAGTCGGTCAGAATGCAGACGTTGCTGCAGGTGGACAGCGTCAGGGTGCCCGCCAGCGGGCCGGATACCGGGCCTGACATCACGATCGGCAGCGTGACCCGATCGTGATAGCCCTGGGTGGAAATGCCGGCCACTTCGAAACGCTGCGGCGTCGGCCAGTGCCAGGTCGCCGGCGGCGGGTTGCCCTGCCAGACGATAGCCGGCGCGATGCCGCCTTCGCCAGGGGAACGCCAGTAGGTTTTCCAGCCCTTTTGCAACTCGACCGACAGCAGCAGGCGGGTCTCCCCCGGCTGTGACGTGTCGGCGCGCAGCCGCACCTTGGCATGGTCGTTGGCCGGATTTTGCAGCCAGCCGCTGTCCGCCGCCTGCAAGGCAGGTAGCCACAGCATAAACAGGCAAGCGCAGGCCAGCCTGATAATTTTCAACATGTTAATTCTCCATAAATGATTAAATCACCGCGAAAAACGGGCGATTAACTCATTCACGGAAGACGCATAATCGAAGGTGCACCCTGAGGGTGGGGGGGGAAATGGCGCGGGGAGGAGGAATGCGCAGGCGCGCGGCGATGGTCGGCGCCAACAGCGCCAGCAGCAGACCCAGTCCGAACAGCACGGTTTCGAACATCACCGGCGGCGCGGCCAGCAATGACTTGGCGCTCAGCTCACAGGGCGTCGGCTGCGCTTCGGCGGCGGTATCACCGGACTGAACGGCAGTGGCCGCCGGGATCCCCAGCGTTTGCTGCAGCGCATGCAGGCCCGCCATGCGCTGGGTCATGCACGTCAGCACCACCAGGCAAGCCAGGCATAAAAACCATTTTGCAATCCGCTGCCGTTTAACCATGCCATCCTCACGTTCGGGTCTGGGGCTATCTTAGCGGCGCGGGCGCGATTAGCAACGTTTTGTCGGTAAAGAAATGTCTGAGCGGCGGTATTGATGGCGGCGATTTACAGGTATCATAGTGGGTAAGCCTGCGCTTTTCGCCGGGTACGATGATGATTCTCTCCTCCAGGCATTCTGCGGGGATACACAGCGAAGGACTGGTGATATGCAACCTTTGAGTGGGCCGGGCACCCCAATCGCCGGCGAACGCCCTCCCTCCCCGGGCAAAACGGCGGCCACTGACGATCAACCCCTCTCTCCGGCGCAGCGCACGACGCTGGAAAAGCTGATCGTGAAAATCATGACGCTCAGCCCGGCAAAGTCGGCGGAGATCTGGGCAACTCTGCGCCACGATCTCGGCGCCGACAACGGCGGTGAACTGCTGGCGCGCCATTTTCAACCGGCGGAACAGCTGCTGCAAACGCGCCTGACGCAGGCGCAGCAAAACCACGCCGGACGCCAGCTGTTGCAACAGCTGGCCGAATTGCTGCCGCAGGGCAACAACCGCCAGGCGGTCAGCGACTTTATTCGCCAGCAGTTCGGCCACACGGTACTGAGCCAGCTGAGCCCACCACAGCTGCAGCAGGTGCTGAATCTGTTGCAGACCGGCGGCCTGGCCATTCCCCAGCCGCAGCAAACCGCCACCAGCGATCGCCCGCTGCTGCCCGCAGAGCATCAAAGCCTGCAGCAGCAGGTCACCAAACTCAGCGCCGCCACCGGCGAAGCGCCGGCTAAAATCTGGCAAACGCTGTTTGATCTGGCGGGCGTGAAAACCAACGATCCGCTGCCGGCGCGCCACTTCCAGCTGCTGAACCAGTTTTTGCAGGTGAAGGTGGCCCTCAGCCCGCAGAGCGCGCCGACGCTGAACAATCTGCTGGCGGCGCTCAAGCAGCCGGCGGACGAGCAAGAGCTGCAGCAGATGAACGACTATTGCCAGACGCGCTTCAACTGCGGCGCCAATGCGCCTCTGACGCATCCGCAAATGAGCGACGCCATTCATCAGCTGTTTGCCCGCCGCCTGGAGAAGGCCGGCCAGGCGCAGCCGATCGTCAGCCAGCCCGTCGAGCCGCAGCCGCTGCTCAACCCGCTGATCGCCGCCCTGCCGCTGCCGCTGCAAAAAGCGCTCAGCAAGCCTGCCGCGGCGCTGATCCTGCTGCTGGTGGCGCTGGCGATCGTACTGGCGCTGGTGTTTTAACACCTCAGGCGCAGCCGCAGTCCTCAGCCGCCGCCCGATCGCGCAGCGATCCCGGCTGTTCGCCGATGGCCAACGGATGGCCGTCGCGCAGCCAGAAATCCAGCCCGCCGATCAGCTCCTTCACCCTGAATCCCAGCTTCGCCAGCTTATAGGCGCCTTTGGTGGAACCGTTGCAGCCGATGCCGTCGCAGTAGGTCACATACACCTTTTGGCGATCCAGCTGCGCCGTGCCGGCTTCATCCATCAGGCGATGCGGCAAGCTGATCGCCCCGGGGATATGCCCGGCGGCGTACAGCGCCTCTGCGCGGGTGTCGATCACCACTATCCCGTCCACGCCGTTGCGCAGATCTTCCGCCACGTCCCAGGCATCCGCATAACGGCTCAGCTTGGCCGCCAGGTAAGCCAGGCTCTCTTCCGGCGCCGCCGGTGGAAAAGCCAGCACCAATGATTCTTTCGACATACCACTCACTCCCGTGCATCAAGACAGATGACAATAGTGCCTCATTTTGGTCTTATGATTGATACCCATTTCACATAAATCATAAGGCCAATTATGCGAAACTCGCTGGTCACGCTGTTTCAGCAATCGCCCCACACCGCCGGCACGCTGCGCGATCGCCTGTGCGGCGCACTGCGGCAGGCCATCCATCAAGGGGCATTGAACGTTGGGCAACGCCTGCCTTCCAGCCGGGTGCTGGCCAGCGATCTGGGCCTCTCGCGAGTGACAGTCGAAGCGGCCTACGGTCAGTTGGAGGCGGAGGGATATCTGCAGCGCCGCGTCGGCCAGGGCACCTTTGTGGCGATTACCATCGCCAAATCGCCGCCGCCGGCAGCCGGCTCCGGCATGCCGCGCCTTTCGCAGCGCGGCCAACAGATCGTGCAAACCGGCGGCTGCCGCGATCCGCAGCAGCCACAGGCGTTCGCCGCCGGTTCGCCGGACCTGCGCGCGTTTCCGCTGGCCTTGTGGAAGCAGCTGACCGCACAGCGCCTGCGGCTACAGGGAGAAAGCCTGCTGCGCTACGGCGACCCGCAGGGCTATTTACCGCTGCGTGAGGCGATTGCCGCCCACGTCAACCAAACGCGCGGCGTGATCTGCGATGCACGGCAGGTTATCGTGCTGACCAGTTCGCAGCAGGCGCTGCAGCTGATCGCCACGTTGCTGCTGGACCGCGGCGACAGCGTCTGGATGGAAGAGCCGGGTTACACCGGGGCAAGAAACGCCTTTATCAGCGCCGGCGCCGCCCTGACGCCGGTCGCAGTGGACGGCGACGGCCTGCGTGCTGAATCCTCCTTGCCGGACCCACGTTTGATTTATCTGACCCCCTCACACCAATACCCGACCGGCGCCGCGCTCAGCCTGGCGCGCCGATTGGCGTTGCTGGCGCTGGCAGAGCGGCAACAGGCCTGGATCATCGAGGACGATTACGACAGCGAGTTTCATTACGACGGCCTGCCGATACCGGCGATGCAGGGCCTGGATCGCCGTGGCCGAGTGCTGTACCTCGGCACCTTCTCCAAGTCGCTGTTCCCTTCACTGCGGTTGGCGTATCTGATCGCCCCGCCCGCGCTGGTTGAAGCGTTCGTCATCGCGCGTACGGTGTATGACGGCCACAGCGCGCAGCTGATGCAGGCGGTCACCGCCGAATTCATCCACCAGGGGCACTTCGCCGCGCATATCCGCTACATGCGCCAGCTCTACCGCAGCCGGCGCGATGTGTTGCTGGCGGAAGTACGCGAAAAACTCGGCCACTTCGCCACGCCCGCTCCCGCCACCGGCGGCCTGCAGCTCAGCGTCTGGCTGCCGCCCGGCCAGGAGGCGGCGCTCAGCCGACAGGCGCGGCGGCTCGGCATCCTCACGCCCGGGCTGAAGGCGCAATACCAGACGGCGCAGGCGCAGCGCGACGGCTGGCTGCTGGGCTTTTCGGCCCTGACACCGGGCGAGATCCGCAGCGCCGTCGAGCGGCTGGCGCAGATCGCCGTGGCTTAGCGCGGCTCCAATGGAACGCCCACCCGCTTATTGCTCGGTCAATCGCATCTCCGCCACCAGCGGCAGGTGGTCGCTCACCGCCGGCCAATGCACGCCGTTCCAGTCGCCGCTGGCGTTCGGCACCGTCAGGCTGTCCAGATGCCAGCGCTGCGCGTTACCGGTGAAGATGTAATCCACCTTGATCTCGGCGTTTTCCGCCGGCCAACTGCGGCCGTCCTGCCCGTCAGGCATGATGTCGTTCCAATAGCGGCTCAACTCCAGCCAGGTCACGCTGCCCGGCACATCGTTCATATCGCCGAACAGCAGCTTGATACCGCGTACTTCGATGGCGCGATCGTTCAGCTCCCGCACCTGATCCAGGCGCATCGTCGGATCTTCCTTGGTATCGAGGTGGGCGTTGAACAGCGTGATCGGCGCCGGGAACTCCGGCACGTCAACCTTGGCGCTGAAGGCGATGCGCTGTTCGCGCTGGCCGGACGGCAGCGGATAGATCACGGCATCGTGCAGCGGATACTTCGAGAGAAACGCCAGGCCATATTCGCCGCCGTCGTAATCGATCGCCCGGCCAAACACCGACTGCATGCCGGTCAGCTTCGCCAGCTCCGCCGCCTGATCGACCCGGCCGCTGCGGGCGGTGAGTTTATCCACCTCTTGCAGCGCCACCACGTCGACGTTCATCGCGCGAATTGCCTTGGCGATGGCGGTCATGTCGCTGACCTTGCCGGCGGCGATATTGAAGCTGGCGACGCGGATCTTCGGCGCCTGCTCCAGTTCATAGGTTTTATTTTTCAGGCCACCCAACGCGCTGGCCACTTCGCGGCTGTTGGCGTTGCTGTTGGCATGGCCGGCATCGGCAGAGGCCCAGGCGCTGTGAGAGAGGCCCAGGGACAGTAAGGTGATAAGCAGAGCGTGACCGGTGTGCATGAATTCTCCTTGAGGGACAGATAAGTGTTATGTAGGCGCTTCCCGGCCCACAGCTAACACCGATTTTGCCGCAGAAACCTGCGACTATTTCCTAGTTGCACCGCTATTTTTCGTTTCTGCGCGATGCTTCGCATTCTGGCGGTTTACGCATTGCACCGTTGGACAAACGGCTGATTTCGTTTTAAAACCGGTAGATTGCCAACCGCGAGGAGTTCCGATGACCAGCCCGATTGCCGAACAGCTTACCGAACGTTTCTTCCGCTACCTGGCGGTCACCAGCCAGAGCAACGCCGCCGCAACCGCCCTGCCCAGCACGCCGGGGCAGCATGAAATGGCGCAGCTGCTGGCGGAAGAGCTGCGCCGGCTCGGCCTGGCCGACGTGCAGATAGACGACCACGCCACCGTCACCGCCCGCAAGCCCGGCACCCAGCCCGGCGCGCCGCGCATCGGCTTCATCACCCATATCGACACCGTGGACGTCGGCCTGTCGCCCGAAATTCGCCCGCAGCGCCTGCGCTTCACCGGCGAAGATGTATGCCTGAACGCCGAGCAAGACATCTGGCTGCGGGTCGCCGAACACCCGGAGATCCTGCCCTACCGCAACGAAGAGATCCTGTTCAGCGACGGCACCAGCGTGCTGGGCGCCGACAACAAGGCGGCGGTCACCGTGGTGATGACGCTGCTGGCCAACCTGGCCGCCGCCGATCGCCACGGCGATATCGTGGTGGCGTTCGTGCCGGATGAAGAGATCGGCCTGCGCGGCGCCAAGGCGCTGGATCTGCAGCGTTTCCCCGTCGATTTCGCCTACACCATCGACTGCTGCGAACTGGGTGAAGTGGTTTACGAGAATTTCAACGCGGCGGCGGCGGAAATCCGCATCGAGGGGGTGACCGCGCACCCGATGTCGGCGAAAAACGTGTTAATCAACCCGATACGCATCGCCAACGACATCATCAACCGCTTCGACGTGCAGGATACCCCGGAACACACCGACGGGCGCGAGGGCTATTTCTGGTTCACCGATCTGGCCGCCAATGCCAATCAGGCGACGCTGAAGGTGTCGATTCGCGACTTCGATAGCGCGGCGTTCGAGGCGCGCAAAGCCCGCCTTGAGGAGACGGTGCGTCAGGTGGCGGCCGGCTATCCGCGCGCCAACGTCAGCTGCAGCATCAGCGACATCTACAGCAACATCAGCAACGCCATCGGCGAAGATCGGCGCGCCATCGATCTGATCTTCGGCGCCCTTGCCGCCCACGGCATCCCGCCGAAGGTGATCCCGATGCGCGGCGGCACCGACGGCGCGGCGCTCTCGAGCCGCGGCATCCTGACGCCCAATTACTTCACCGGCGCGCATAACTTCCACTCGCGCTTCGAGTTTTTACCCGTCAGCGCCTTCGCGAAATCCTACCAGGTGACCCGCAGCATTTGCCTGCTGGCCGCCCGGCAGAGCGGTAATCAGAGTTAGCTCAATAGCCAGCCGACCAGCGCGGCCCACGCCAGCAGCGGCAGCGAGTAATAGTGGAAGCGCAACCAGATCTTGCGCTCCCCCGCCATGCGCAGCGCAATCAGGTTGGCGAGCGATCCGATCGCCAACCCGAAGCCGCCGGCATTGACCGCATAGGCCAGTTGCGTGCTGGAGGGCGCATAGTTGAGCAGCAAAATGGTGGCCGGCACGTTGCTGACGATCTGCGACAGCCCAACGCCCAACGCATACACCCCACCGTCGCTCAGCCCGGCGATGGCGGCAAACGCCGGCTGAAGCGGCGGCAGGCGGGTAAACAGGCCAACATCGATAAACATGGCGGCGAACACGAAAATCAGACTCCAGTCGATCTGCAACAGCACCCGGCGCGCCAGCAACAAAAAGCCGGCGAACACCGCCAGCAGCCCATACAGCGGCAGGCCGATATCCAGGCACAGCAGGAAGATCGCATACAGCCCCACGCAGCTCAGCAACAGCGGCCGTTGATAGGGGTAACCCTCGGTATTCGGCGTTTTCACGATGTCGCGCGCCGGGAAGCTGAACCAGGTCAACGCCAGCAGGCTCAGCATCATCGCGGCGCCAAACGGCGCCATCTGGCCGATGAAGCCGAGGAAAGAAAGGCCGGAGCGGCTCCACAGCAGGATATTTTGCGGGTTGCCGATCGGCGTCAGCAGCGAACCGGCGTTCACCGCTAGCGCCTGAAAGATGATCAAACGGCCAACCGGCAGCGCCGACAGCTTTTTCAGCGTGATGGTGAGCGGAATGACGATAAACAGCGCCACGTCGTTGGTCAGAAACGACGACAGCAGCGCGGCGGAAAACACCAGGAACAGCGCCAGCCGCCGTTCGCTGTGCAACCGGTTGATAATCTTGCGACCAACGAAGTCGAAGTAGCCGCTGACCTCGACGCCTTTGGTCAGCAGCATCAGCCCCAGCAGAGTAATGAGGGTGCGGACGTCGATGAAACCGCCCAGCGCCGCCAGCGGCTGCGGATCAAAGGCGAACATCGCTGCGCCGGCCAGCAACAGCACGTGCAGGAAACGGTCTTTGACAAAGGGGTGGATAAGCTGGGAAATGGCGGTTGAACTCATGATGGCAGCTTGAAACCTCAGCGAAAAGCATGAGCGAGACGTTAGCTCAGGCGCGGCATCTACGCCAGCAAAATGCTATTTTACCTTTATCCGCTTTCCATTTGCCGCGCTTTACTTTATTTGTAGCGGCTTTCTCGTTTTCAAAGGACATGTTATGGCTTCCCTGTTCGCCAAAGGGGCGTTGCTCAGCGCCTTATGCGCCCTGCTCGCCGCCTGCGACGATGCCGCCTCCCGCCCGCAAATCGATATCGACGGCAAGACCATGGGCACCTTCTACAGCGTTAAAGTCAGCGGTGACGTCGCGATCGGCAAGCAAGAACTGCAGCGGCAGATCGACGCGGTGCTCGAACGGGCCAACGACGATATCTCCACCTACCGCGCCGACTCGGTGCTGTCGCAATTTAACCGCAGCGCCGGCCTCGAACCGCAGCCGATCCCGCGCGGCATGGCAGACATCGTGCTGATGGCCCAGCGCATCGGCCGCGATACCGGCGGCGCCATGGACATCACCGTCGGCCCACTGGTGAACCTGTGGGGGTTCGGCCCCGACAAGCACCCGGTCAAAGTGCCGGAACAGGCGCAGATCGACGCGGCGAAGCAGCGCACCGGCCTGCAGCACCTGAAGCTGATCAGCGACAATCGCGGGGAGTGGCTGCAAAAAGATCTGCCGGACATGTATGTCGATCTCTCGACTCTGGGCGAAGGCTACGGCGCCGATGAACTGGTGCGCCTGATGAACCGCAACGGCATTACCAACTACCTGGTATCGGTCGGCGGCGCGGTCTCTTCACGCGGCGTCAACGGCCAGGGCAAACCCTGGCGGGTGGCGATCCAAAAGCCGACCGACCGTGAAAATGCGGTGCAGGCGCTGGTGGATCTACACGGTTACGGCATCAGCACCGCCGGCAGCTACCGCAACTACTTCGAACAAAACGGCCAGCGCTACTCCCATGTCATCGATCCGACCACCGGCAGGCCGATCAACCACCGCCTGGTTTCCGCCACGGTGATCGCCCCCACCGCGCTCGAGGCCGACGGCTGGGATACCGGCCTGATGGTGCTGGGCACGGAGAAAGCGTTGAAACTTGCCGAAGAGAAAGGGCTGGCGGTCTACCTGATCAGCAAAACCGACGACGGTTTCAGCGCCGTGATGACGCCGCAGTTCAAGGCGTTTTTGGTGCAGTGAAATAAAAAAGCCCGGCGCGCGATGGCCGGGCTGGTTGCATGCGCCCGCAGGCGCTGCGCCGATCACTTGGTCAGCGCGATGATGCCGAGAGTCAGACCGGCAACCGCCGCCGCGCCGCCGGCGATCGCACCCGCGGTTTCCCAGTTATCCTGAGTGGTGCCCTTCATGCAGGTGTTGGTGTGCACCAGGCGCCCCTGGTCATCGTAGACCGGCACGCAGGGAGAATCGGTGGCGCATCCGGCCAACACGGCCGACAGTAACCCAACCGCAATTAACTTTTTCATACTTCGTGCCTCAATGTTCGATCACTTTGGAAAACTACGCCGAGCGATAATCACGCTACCCGGCTATTGTATGCCCAACGCGTGTAATGGCGAGGTAATGATGTGTCAGGGGATGTGATTTGGGAAAACTCCGAGCGCCCGGCCGGCGGGCTTCGGCCAGTAAAAAGCCCGCGAAAACGCGGGCTTGATAGCGAGGTGAGACTCAGGCGGGATTATTTCGCCAGTTTGCGCATCACCAGGGTGGCGTTGGTGCCGCCGAAGCCGAAGCTGTTGGACATCACGGTGGTCAGCTCGCGCTGAGTCGGCTGAGTCACGATGTTCATGCCGGCCGCCTGCTCATCCAGGGTTTCGATGTTGATGCTCGGCGCGATAAAGCCGTGCTCCAGCATCAGCAGGCTGTAGATCGCTTCCTGCACGCCTGCGGCGCCCAGCGAGTGACCGGTCATCGCCTTGGTGGAGGAGATAGCCGGGGTATTGTCGCCGAACACTTCGCGAATCGCGCCCAGCTCTTTCACGTCGCCCACCGGCGTGGAGGTGCCGTGCACGTTGATGTAGTCGATCGGCGCATCCAGATCCTGCATCGCCATCTTCATGCAGCGCACCGCGCCTTCGCCCGATGGCGCTACCATGTCTGCGCCGTCAGACGTTGCGCCGTAGCCAACGATTTCCGCGTAGATGTGCGCACCGCGCGCCAGCGCGTGTTCCAGTTCTTCAACCACCACCATACCGCCGCCGCCGGCGATGACGAAACCGTCACGATCGGCGTCGTAAGTACGGGAGGCTTTTTCCGGCGTGTCGTTGTACTTGGTGGACAGCGCGCCCATCGCGTCGAACTCGCAGGCCATTTCCCAGCACAGCTCTTCGCCGCCGCCGGCGAACACGATGTCCTGTTTGCCCAGCTGGATTTGCTCAACCGCGTTACCGATGCAGTGTGCGGAGGTCGCGCAAGCGGAGCTGATGGAGTAGTTCACGCCGTGGATTTTGAACGGCGTCGCCAGGCAGGCGGAAACGCCGGAAGCCATGGCTTTGGTGACCACGTATGGGCCAACCGCTTTCAGGCCGCGCGGGCTGCGCATCGCATCGGCGCCGAATACCTGGAAGCGCGGAGAACCGCCGCCGGAACCGGCGATCAGGCCCACGCGCGGGTTGTTTTGATACTCTTCTTCCTTCAGGCCGGAAGAAGCGATCGCTTCTTGCATCGCCAGGAAGGCATAAATGGAAGCGTCGCTCATGAAACGCACCGCCTTGCGGTCGATCAGGCCGGTCGTGTCGAGCTTAACTTGCCCCCATACGTGACTACGCATGCCGGAATCTTTCAGCTCCTGGGAGAAAGTGATCCCAGAACGTCCTTCCTGCAGGCTCGCCAGGACCTCCTGCTGGTTATTACCAATGCTGGAGACAACTCCCAGGCCAGTAATCACTGCACGTTTCATTCAATACCTCTTCCACTATTAACCTACGGGATTTTGCATCGCACTTTAGCGTACAGATGTAAGCCGAACAAGTCCGATCAGCGTTTTTCAGCTTTATTGTTGTCCAGTTTGCGCCGGGGCGCCAGCGCAGTTAGAATTCGCGGCATCCCTTGAATTTCGAGCCATTGACCGTGAACCACGCCCCCATCCAAACCGCAACGCTAACCTGGAACGAACAGGGTACACCTGTTTCGAAACAGTTTGATGACGTCTATTTTTCCAATCAGGATGGGCTGGAAGAAACCCGTTATGTCTTCCTGCACGGCAATCGGCTGCCGCAGCGTTTCGCCGTCCACCCGCGCTCGCTGTTTGTCGTGGCGGAAACCGGGTTTGGCACCGGGCTCAATTTCCTCACGCTGTGGCAGGCCTTCGCCGGCTTCCGTCAGGCAGAGCCGGACGCGACGCTGCAGCGCCTGCACTTTATCAGCTTCGAAAAATTCCCCCTGCAGCAGGCTGACCTGGCGGCGGCGCATGCGCGCTGGCCGGAGCTGGCGCCTTACGCCGACGAACTGCGCGCCCAATGGCCGCTGCCGTTGCCGGGTTGCCATCGCCTGCTGTTAGCCGAAGGCCGCATTACGCTCGATCTGTGGTTCGGCGACGTCAACGATCTGCTGCCGCAGTTTGACGCCAGCATGAATAACCAGGTGGATGCCTGGTTCCTCGACGGCTTCGCGCCGGCAAAGAATCCCGACATGTGGACCGATCAACTGTTCGCCGCCATGGCGCGTTTCGCCCGGCCGGGAGGCAGCTTCGCCACCTTTACCGCCGCCGGCTTCGTGCGCCGCGGCTTGCAACAGGCCGGTTTTCAGGTCAACCGCTGCAAAGGCTTCGGCCAAAAGCGTGAGATGCTCGCTGGCTGTCTGCCGGCCGATGCGCAGCCCACGCCCCACCCGGCGCCCTGGTATCGGCGTCCGGCGGCAGACAACACCGCCGACATCGCTCTGATCGGCGGCGGCGTCGCCAGCGCGCTCACCGCGTTGGCCCTATTGCGGCGCGGCGCCACCGTCACGCTGTACTGCGCCGACGAGCAGCCGGCCGCAGGCGCATCCGGTAACCGTCAGGGGGCGATTTACCCCCTGCTGAACGGCAGCGGCGACGCGCTGGAGAGTTTCTTCAGCGCCGCGTTTCCTTTCGCCCGCCGCCAATACGACGCCCTGTTGCAACAAGGCGTCGCCTTTGATCACCGGTGGTGCGGCGTCAGCCAGCTGGCCTACGACGAAAAGAGCGGCGCCAAGATCGCCAATATGCTGAAAACCGACTGGCCGCCGGCGCTGGCGGCGGCAGCCGACCGCGAAACGCTCAGCGAACTGTGCGGCGTCGATACCGGCTTTGGCGGCATCACCTACCCGCTAGGCGGCTGGCTCTGCCCGGCCGAACTGACGCGCGGCGCTATCGCGCTGGCGCAGCGACAGGGTCTGGTCTGCCGCTACCGGCACGATGCGCTGGCGCTGGCGCGTGAAGAAAACGGCTGGCGCATCGATTTCGCCCACGGCGAAAGCCGCCGCCATGCGACGGTGATCCTGGCCAACGGCCACCGGTTGGCCGAGCTGGCGCCGACGCAAGCCCTGCCGCTGTATGCGGTGCGCGGGCAGGTGTCGCACATCCCAACCTCGCCGGCCCTCGGTCAACTGAAACAGGTGTTGTGCTACGACGGCTACCTGACGCCGGTCAACGCCAACAACGGCCAACACTGCATCGGCGCCAGCTACCAGCGCGGCGACACCGCCACCGACTACCGCGAGCAGGAGCAACAGGAAAACCGCGAGCGCCTGCTGCGCTGCCTGCCGGAGCAGGCCTGGCCGCAGCAGGTGGACGTCAGCGCTCATCAGGCGCGCTGCGGCGTGCGCAGCGCCACCCGCGATCATCTGCCGATGGTCGGCGCGCTGCCGGACTATCAGGCCACGGTGACGCAGTATCAGGATTTGCAGCGGCGAAACCAGAGCGGCGAAACCGTCGCCGATGCGCCGGTCTATCCCGGCCTGTTCGCTATCGGCGGGTTGGGATCGCGCGGGCTGTGCTCGGCGCCGCTGGCGGCGGAAATTCTGGCGGCGCAGCTGTTCGGCGAACCGTTGCCGGGCGACGCGCGCCTGCTGGCGGCGTTGAATCCAAATCGGATGTGGGTGCGGAAGCTGCTGAAAGGGCGTGCGGTTTAATTCATGAATGAGGGGCGCGGCGGCGCGCCCCGGCATGGCGGTCAGGCGGCAGGGGTAGCGGCCTGATAAAGGTTTTCCCACATGCCGCGCACCAGGATCTGATCCGGCGGCGAGAGTTCCCCGGCGGCGATCGCTTTGTGCAGGCTCTCTTCCACCCGCGCTTTCAGCGCTTCGGCAGTGTGCTCGCCCTGCTCTTCCGCTTCGGCCACCGCCAGCGTCAAATGACCGCGCAGGTAGCCACCGGCAAACAGTTCATCATCGCTGGCGTGCTCTACCATGTCATCAATCAGCGCCAAAATGCGCGCTTCGAATTCTGCGATCATCAAATTTCCTCATTAAATAACGGGCTGTGGCGTCAGTTGAGATCTTCCGGATACGGAAAATGCTCGGCCGCCAACGGTGGCGTATTGTAGAACGATTGCAACGCCTGAATAAAGCGCGCAGGCCGTGTGGGTATTCCCTGCTCCAGCAGCGCCAATACCCGGTCGCGCACCTTGCGCTGGAACGCGATGCGATCCGGCTCGCAGTCGCCGTTCAGGTTGTCGCAGCTGACGTTAAACGGGAAACCGGCCGCCACGCAGAACATCCACTCCAGCGCCTGCGGTTTGATCTCCACCGCTTCGAATTCACTCTGGGTTTGCGCGTCGCGCCCGTCCGGGCAATACCAGTAACCGAAGTCCACCAGCTGGCGGCGCGCTTCGCCGGCGATGCACCAGTGCGAGATTTCGTGCAGGCCGCTGGCGTAGAAGCCGTGGGCAAATACAATGCGGTGATAGGGCAATTCGTCGTCGGCCGGCAGGTAGATCGGCTCGTCGTCGCCCTTCACCAGGCGGGTGTTGTAGTCATCGCTGAAACATTGATTAAAGATCTCGATCAGTTGCTCATAGTGATGACGGGTCTGTGTGTCTGACATAAAAACTCTATAACCACAAAAATAAAGAGGCCATTATACCCGATAAGACAGGGCGCGTAAGCAACGCCCTCTCTTCATCTTTAACCGTGCACCAGGGCGCTCAACCACTGCTGAATTTCCGCGCCGTGATTGTCGTACAGCAGCTTGAGGCTCATCACCAGCGAGACGATCACGATCATCGGCCGAATCAGCTTCTGCCCGCGGGTCAGCACCATATGGGCGCCCAAACGCGCCCCCAGCACCTGCCCCACCAGCATCACCAGACCGATGCTCCACACCACCTTGCCGCCGATGATGAACAGCGCCAACCCGCCGACGTTGGAGGTGAAGTTAAGCACCTTGGCGTGCGCCGTGGACTTGGCAAGGTTGAAACCGCACAGCGTCACATAGGCCAGCGCGTAAAACGATCCGGCGCCGGGGCCGAAGAAGCCGTCGTAAAACCCGACGCAGCCGCCGGCCACCAGCCCGAACGGCAAGGCGCCGAGACGGCGTTGACGATCTTCCTCACCCAGCCTCGGCATTAGCAGGAAGTAGAGGCCGATGCCGATCACCAGCAGCGGCAACATCTGCCGCAGCAAATCGGCGCGCATATGCTGCACCAGAATGGCGCCGGCGATCGAACCGATCAGCGTCAGAAAGATCGTCAGCTTCTGGTCGTTGAGGTTCACCGCCCGCCGACGAATAAAGTACAGGCTGGCGGAGAAGGAACCGCCGACCGACTGCAGTTTGTTAGTCGCCAGCGCCTGCGCCGGGGGAACCCCCACCGCCAGCAGGGCCGGCACCGTCAGCAGCCCGCCGCCGCCGGCGATGGAGTCGATAAACCCCGCCAGCAGCGCTACCGCAAACAACACCCCGAGCATCTCGGGGCCGATGACAAACCAGTCCATGTGTTATTCCGCTGAGAAATGGTGATCCAGCAATGCCTGACAGGTCGGCGGTAACGGCGGCGGCACCGGTTTACCCGGTTTGGCGTTCGGTTGATGCGGCACGAACCAGCTCGCCAGTTCGGCGCCGCAGCCGTCGCCCGGCGGCGGCGTATCCTGCTCTTTACATTCAAGGCTGCCCGCCGGGCAACGCAGGCGCACGTGCATGTGCGCGCGGTGACCGAACCACGGCCGCACCTTGTGCAACCAGGCGCGATCGGCGCCGGCATCCAGACACAGACGCTGTTTGATGGCCGGATTGACGAAGATGCGCGTCACGTCCGCATCCTGCGCCGCCAGCTTGATCAGCGACTCGATCTGCGGCTGCCATTGGCGCGCCACTACCTGCTTGCCGTCACTTGACACCAGATCGATAGGCTGCGGCTTCAGCAATTGCTGCGCGCTCCAGCGTTGGCGCGGCAGCTGCAGCCAGATGTCGACGTCGAGCCCCGACTGGTGGCTGGCGTGGCCGCTGCTGAAGCGCCCGCCGGCCGGCATCGCCATATCGCCGATCAGCACCGTGCCCAGCGCTTTCTGATTCGCCTGGCTGCTGAGGCGCTGAATGAACGCCAACAGATCCGGGTGGCCGAAATAACGGCGCTGGTCGGTACGCATCACCTGGTAGTTCGGTGAGTTCAGCGGCAACGGCTGGGCGCCGATAACGCAGCCGTTGGCGAAACCGCCCACCGCCTGCGGCGCGCCGGCCACCGGATGATCGATTTTCTGCCACGGCGTCAGCGCCATGGCGGAGGCGGAGGCCGTCAGGGCCACCAGGCCCAACATCCAGTTTTTCATGGCGATTACCAGCGCGGCACGTCGGAAACCACATCACCGTTTTGCGCACGCTGGCGCAGCAGGTGATCCATCAGCACGATCGCCATCATCGCTTCGGCGATCGGCACGGCGCGGATGCCCACGCACGGATCGTGGCGGCCGCGGGTGACCATTTCCACCGCTTCGCCCTGGCGATTGATGGTGCGGCCCGGCACCATGATGCTGGAGGTCGGCTTCAGCGCCAGATGCGCCACCACCGGTTGGCCGCTGCTGATACCGCCGAGAATGCCGCCGGCATGGTTGCTCTGGAAGCCTTCCGGGGTGATTTCATCGCGGTTTTCGCTGCCGCGCTTGGTCACCACGGCAAACCCGTCGCCGATCTCCACGCCTTTCACTGCGTTGATGCTCATCAGCGCGTGCGCCAGATCGGCGTCGAGGCGATCAAACACCGGCTCGCCCAGGCCAACCGGCACGTTTTCAGCAATCACGCTGACCTTGGCGCCGATGGAGTCGCCCTCTTTTTTCAGCGCGCGCATCAGTTCGTCCAGCGCTTCCAGCTTGTCCGGATCCGGGCAGAAGAACGGGTTCTGCTCAACCTGATCCCAATCTTTCAGCTCGCAGGTCACGTCGCCGATCTGCGCCAGATAGCCGCGCACCTGCACGCCGAACTTCTGCTGCAGGTATTTCTTGGCGATAGCGCCCGCCGCAACGCGCATGGCGGTTTCACGCGCCGAAGAGCGGCCGCCGCCGCGGTAATCGCGCAGGCCGTATTTCTGTTCGTAGGTGTAGTCGGCATGCCCCGGACGGAACACGTCTTTGATGGCGCTGTAGTCTTGCGAGCGCTGATCGGTGTTCTCAATGATCAAACCGATGCTGGTGCCGGTAGTCACGCCTTCGAATACGCCGGAGAGAATGCGCACCTGATCCGGTTCGCGACGCTGGGTGGTGTAACGCGAGGTGCCCGGACGACGGCGGTCCAGATCGTGTTGCAAATCGGCTTCGGTGAGCGGAATGCCGGGCGGCACGCCGTCGACGATACAACCCAGCGCCACCCCGTGAGATTCACCGAAGGTGGTGACGCGGAAAATCTGCCCAATACTGTTTCCTGCCATCACGGCTCCTTACCGTTAGTCTTTTATCGTTATGAGGCCCGCCGTGCGGGCCTTGAAAATGCGGCTTAGCTGCGATAGAGGCTGAAGTGTTCCTTGCAATCCACCAGTTGCTGCTTGGTCAGCATGAACACGCCGTCACCGCCGTTTTCGAACTCCAGCCAGGTGAACGGAATATCCGGATATTGTTCCATCAGGTGTACCATGCTGTTGCCCACTTCACAAATCAGCACGCCGTCGTCGGTCAGGTAGTCCGGCGCGCAGGCCAGGATGCGGCGCACCAGCTTCAGGCCGTCGCTGCCCGCCGCCAGGCCCAGCTCCGGCTCAAAGCGGAACTCCTGCGGCAGATCGGACATGTCTTCCGCGTCGACGTACGGCGGGTTGGTGACGATCAGATCGTACTGGATCGCGGGAACGTCGCGGAACAGATCGGAACGGATCGGGATCACCTGGTGTTCGACGCCGTGCGCCTGAATGTTGCGCTCGGTCACCGCCAGCACCTCGCTGGAGATGTCCACCGCGTCCACTTCCGCTTCCGGGAAAGCGTAGCCGCAGGCGATGGCGATACAGCCGCTGCCGGTGCACATGTCGAGGATATGGCGCGGCGGGTGCGGGATCAGCGCGCTGAAGCGATCGTTGATCAGCTCGCCGATCGGCGAACGCGGCACCAGCACGCGCTCGTCGACGTAGAATTCCATGCCGCAGAACCAGGCCTTGTTGGTCAGGTAGGCGACCGGGATGCGCTCGTTGACGCGGCGGATCACGCGCTCAACGATGCGATGGCGCTCGCTGGAGGTCAGACGGGCGGTGTGCATGTCCTCCGGAATGTCCAACGGCAGGAACAGGCTTGGCAGCACCAATTGCACCGCTTCGTCCCACGGATTATCGGTTCCGTGACCATAATAGATATTGGCGGCGTTGAAGCGGCTTACCGTCCAGCGCAGCATATCTTGAATGGTGTGCAGTTCGTTCACTGCTTCGTCGACGAAAATTTTGTCCAATTTGCCCTCCGGCAGGCGCTGTGTTTCATGATTTAGCCGCATAGTTTGCCATGAAGCCCGCGACAAATCACGCTTGCCCCTCGCGCTTTTCACTCTGGCCCGAGTTTTGCGTCGACAGCGCTCATTCACAAGGTAAACTAGCGAAATAAACGATTTCCGGTGAATGAAGCATGAAGAACAAGCCCCCTCTGAGCCAAGACGAACAACAGCTATTCAGAGAGTCGGTGGCGGGCGCGAAAAAGCTGCGCCAGGACACCATCGTCCACCGCCCGCCGAAGCCCAAGGTCAAACAGATTGCCCCGCAGCGGCTGCTGCAGGAGCAGGTCGATGCCAGCTATTATTTTTCAGATGAATACCAGCCGCAGCTGGAAGAAGAAGGCCCGACGCGCTACGTGCGCCCCGGCAGCAGCCCGTATGAGCTGAAGAAGCTGCGACGCGGCGATTACTCGCCGGAGCTGTTTCTCGATTTGCACGGCCTGACCCAGCTGCAGGCCAAGCAGGAACTGGGGGCGCTGATCGCCGCCTGCAAACGCGAACACGTGCACTGCGCCTGCGTGATGCACGGGCACGGCAAGCACATTCTCAAACAGCAAACGCCCCTGTGGCTGGCGCAGCATCCCGACGTGCTGGCGTTTCATCAGGCGCCGAAGGAATGGGGCGGCAACGCCGCCATCCTGCTGTTGGTGGAGCTGGCCGAGTAGCCCCCGCCGCAGAAACGACTCAGGGCGATGTCAGACATCGCCCTGAGTTTATTCCGCACCGCATCCGCGGTTCACACTTTGGCCATCACCTGCGACGGGCTGACCTGCCATTCAAACTTGCCGTAGCTGCCGTCCGCCGGCAGATCGACGTTGGCAATCGCCGAGGTCGCGAACATCGGCGGGCACTCGCCCGGGCACAGTTCGGCCACCAGATAGCCCACCAGCGGCAGGTGCGACACGATCAGCACCGAGCTCACCCCTTGCATCGCCAGCGCCTGCAGATAGCTGCCGACCTGTTCGGCGTTGCCGCCCGGCGTCAGCTCGGGCAACACTTCTTCGCCCTCCGGTAGCGTCAAGGCTTCACGCACCGTCGCCAGCGTCTGTTCGGCCCGCAGATAGGGGCTGACCAGCACGCGTTCAATATCCACAGACTTGGTGTTCAACCAGGCCGCCATCTGACGGGACTCGTCGCGGCCGCACAGGGTAAGGGGCCTTACCGCATCGCTGGCTGCCTCGAGCGCCGCCTCTCCGTGACGCATAATCAAAACTTGCATATTGCACCGCTGTTGTTGACAAAGTAACGCTATACAGAAACGCCGTGCGTGCTGTACCGCCGAGTTTTACAACCCAAAGCCAAAGCTTTAAAACGATAACGCGCCGTCTCTTTATGGCGGCCGGGCATTTTGCCTGAAAGTTTGCCTAAAGAAAACGCTGTTTTTTACAGCAATCCTCCCCGGGCAAACCTCGATTGCTCACAGAACAATCAATTCAACGGGTTAAATTTTAACCTTTCCGCCATGAAATTTATTGATGGCGGTCAAGCTAACTTACCGCTGCCGCAGCCTCGCTGTACAGCCTCACCGGCTGACGCTGTTGCAAGGAGTGATGGCGATCACAACGCGGCCCTGTTGCAACTATAGTGCAAATCGGGCCGCCCTGCGTTCAGCTCCCCAGCGGGTAAAAGCGCTCGCCCTGCTGCGCCATGCGCTGCAGGCGTTCGCACGGGGCGAAATGCTCGCCGTGCTGCTGACGCAGGTAGTCCAGCGTCTTCACCACTTTCTCGGCGCCAAGCTCGTCCATATAGCGGAACGGGCCGCCGAGGAACGGCGGGAAGCCGATGCCGAACACCGCGCCGATGTCGCCGTCGCGCGCGCTGCGGATCACGCCTTCGTCCAGGCAGCGTGCCGCTTCGTTCAGCATCATCATCACGCAGCGCTGAGCGACGCTCGCCGGCAGCATGTGCGCCTTCGGCGTGACGCCGAGCAGCGTATACAATGAGGTATCCGCACGTTTGCGCCGCTGCCGCTGCTGCCCTTCGCTCGGGTAGAGATAGAAGCCGCGGCCGTTCTTGCGCCCTTTGCGCCCGTCTTTCAGCACCGCATCGAACGCGGCAGGCGCGGCGAAGCGCGGCCCCAGCGCCTCGACCAGCACGGGAATGATCTTGGTGCCGACGTCGATGCCCACTTCATCCAGCAGGGTGATCGGGCCGACCGGGAAACCGAAGTCCACCAGCGCCTTGTCCAGCGACTCAATCGGCTCGCCTTCCAGCAGGCAGCGCGCCGCTTCGTTGATGTACGGCGCCAGGATGCGGTTGACATAAAAACCGGCGCTGTCACCCACCACGATGGCGGTTTTACCCTGCTTGTGCGCCAGCGCCACGGTGGTGGCGATGGTCTCTTCGCTGGTGCCGGCATGCGGGATCACTTCCACCAGCGGCATCTTGTCCACCGGGCTGAAGTAGTGCAGGCCGATCACCTGCTGCGGCCGCTGGGCCTGTTCGGCGATGCGGCCGATAGGCAGCGAGGAAGTATTGGAGGCGAACACGGTATGCGGCGCGCAGTTGGCTTCTACCTCGGCCACCATCTGCTGCTTCAGCGCCAGATCTTCGAACACCGCCTCGACCACGATATCCACCTGTTCAAAGCCGGTGTAATCGGTAGAGCCGGAGATCAGCATCATCTGCTTTTGCCGTTCCGCCGGGCGCATGCGCTTGCGGCGCACCCGCTTGCCGAGCACGTCCCAGCTGTATTTCAGCGCATGGTTGATACCGGTTTCATTGATGTCTTTGATGCGAACCGGCAATCCGCCGCGGGTGGCGGTGACGCAGGCGATGCCGCCGCCCATCAGGCCGCCGCCGAGAATGCCGACGCGATGCAGGGCGTGCGGCTGGGCATTGCCGCCCCGCTCCTTTTTCAGCGCGGTGGAAGCGAAGAACAGGCTGCGCAGCGCCGCCGACTGCGGCGTCATCGCCAGCTCGCCAAAGGCGCGCGCTTCAGCCTCATAGCCGCTGGCGCTGCCGTGATCTAGCCCGGTGCGCACCACCTGAATGATGCGCTCCGCCGCCGGGTAGTTGCCGTGGGTTTTCGCCAACGTTTTCTTGCGCACGATGCTGAACAGCAGACTTCTGCCCAGCGGGCCGTTGAGCAGGCGATCCTGCCACGGCAGCTCGCGCTGATGCTTCCAGCCCTGCTTCACTCGCTCGATGGCAGTCTGCAACAGAATCGACTGCGGCACGGCGTCGTCCACCAACCCCATGCGCAGCGCCTGGCGGGCGCGAATGTGCTTGCCGGTCAGGATCATGTCCAGCGCCTTGGCGGCGCCGACCAGGCGCGGCAGGCGCTGCGTGCCGCCGGAGCCCGGCAGCAGGCCCAGCTGCACTTCCGGCAGCCCGAGCGCGGTTTTGTCATCCAATGAACAGACGCGGCCGTGGCAGGCCAGCGCCAGCTCCAGGCCGCCGCCCAGGCAGGCGCCGTGAATGGCCGCCACTACCGGCACCGGGAACGCGGCGATCTGCGCCAGCGTGCTCTGCCCTTTCCTGGCCAGCGTTTCCGCCTCTTTGGCGCTGGTGCAGGCGGCAATCATAGTGATGTCGGCGCCGGCGATAAACGAGTCCGGCTTGCCGGAAACGATCACCAGCCCTTCCAGCGCGGTATGCTGCTGCGCCCGAATCAGCACGTCGTTGACCTGTTCGACGAACTCGGCCTTGAGCGTGTTCACCTTGTCGCCCGGCACGTCGATGGTGATCACGCCGATGTTGTCGGGGCGAATCGTCAGCTGAAAGGCCGACGGTTTGGCGCGCTGTTCATGCAATGCGTTTTCGAAGCTCATCATTCCACCTCCACGATCATCGCGGCCCCTAACCCGCCGGCGGCGCAGGCGGTGGTCAGGCCCAGCCCGCCGCCGCGGCGTTTCAGCTCATGCAGCGTCTGGGTGATCATGCGTGCGCCGGTGGCGGCGAACGGGTGGCCATAGGCGATGGAACCGCCCAAGACGTTGAATTTGTCCATGTCCACCTCGCCGATCGCCTGGCTGCGGCCAAGCTTCTCACGGGCGAACTCTTCGCTGGCGAACATCTTCAGGTTGGCCAGCGTTTGCGCAGCGAAGGCTTCATGCATGTCGATGAGCGTCAGATCGGCCAGACCGATGCCGGCGCGATCCAGCGCCAGCGGCGTAGCGTAGGAAGGCCCCAGCAGCATGTCTTCCCACACGTCGATGGCGGCGAAGGCGAAGCTGCGCAAATAGCCCAGCGGCTGCAGCCCCAGCTCTTTGGCGCGCGATTCGCTCATCATCAGCACCGCCGCCGCGCCGTCGGTCAGCGGCGTGCTGTTGGCCGCGGTGACGCTGCCATGCTTGCGATCGAACGCCGGCTTCAGCTTGGCGTAGGAAGCCAGGCTGGAATCTTTACGGATGTTGTTGTCTTCAGAAAGCTGCGCGCGGTAAGGCGGCACATAGGCGGTCATCACCTCGTCGCGCAGCCACCCTTCCCGCCAGGCCTTGGCCGCCAGCTCGTGGGAACGGTGCGCCAGCGCATCCTGCGCTTCACGGGTGATGCCGTGGCTCTTCGCCATCTGCTCGGCGGTATCGCCCATGCGCAGGCCGGTGGAATACTCCGCCACCGCCGGCGGCACCGGCATCAGATCGCGGAATTTCAGCCGGCTGAACAGTTTGAGGCGCTGCGACAGCGTGCGCGCCTTGTTGACGTCCACCAGCGTGCGCGCCAGCGCCTTGCTGACGCCGATCGGCAAGACGGAAGAAGAATCCGCCCCGCCGGCGATGCCGATGCTGATGCTGCCGGCCATGATGCTCTCCGCCACGTTGGCGATCGCCTGGAAGCTGGTGGCGCAGGCGCGCGACACGCTGTAGGCGTCGGTATGGACGCTCATGCCGGTGCCGAGCACGATTTCACGCGCGATGTTCGGCGCCTCGGGCATTTGCACCACCTGGCCGAACACCAGTTGTTCGATAAGCGCCGGATCGATGCCGCTGCGCGCCAACAGCTCGCTCACCGCCGTTTTCCCTAAATCCACCGCCGGAATGCCGTGATAGGCAGTCGCCTGTTTGGCAAAGGGGGTACGCAGTCCATTCACAATCGCAATGCGGTCACCATGACGGGTCACCAACGGCAGTGCCTTACTCATAAATGCTCCTGAAGAAAATAACGTCAGCGCAATGGGCAGAAAGAGGTCTGACCTGATGAGGTCATTGTTAACCAAACGGTTACATTTGGCAAACCGGCAGAGATCAAAACTGCGAGCAGGCGCACTTTCTATCGGGGGCGATGTGGGGAGAGCAATCCCCGGCGCGCGGCAGGCGGCTCCGGGGGTAAAGCGGGGATTAACGCAGGCCGAGCTGGAAGATCAGGGTTTCCGCCTGGCAGGCGAAGGTGAAATCGGCCTCCAACTGTACGCCGCCGTCAACCGGTTTAATGCTACTGCTGATGTCACAAGGGTCGGATTCTACCGCGCGCGCCTTTTCGCTCAGGGCGGCCAGCATCGCCTCCGCATCTTGTTGATTGCTGAACACCTGGCTGTAGGACGCGGTGCAATCGGTGTTATCCATCACGGTGCCGACATCCACACAGCAACACGCGGCGGTTTCCTGGGCGCTGCATTTATTAATTGCATCTGACATGATTGGTTCTCCTCAAAGGCCTCGGTTATCAGCCCAAATTGCCGTTTTACTCACCGGCACAAAGCCACAAAATTCTGCAGGTATTTTACGCTTCCACGCAGGCAATCACTAGCACTTACTTTTAATGGGTGTTTTAAGTGATGGAAATCACAAATAAAAATGAGCGCCTGCTAAGAAATGGTAAGAATTTTGTTATTTACCGCTGACGTTTTGTTAAGCAGATCTCTTTTTTGATATCAGGTTGGAAATATTTCAAAAACAAACTTGCAACATTTTCACAGGTCAGACCTATACTTCAGCCACTGGTCTGATTTGTCTGAACGATAACGGACCCTACAATCCCGCGCTCCTTGTTACCTCGTGTAACAATAGTTTAAATAATAAACACATAATGAGGTTTTGGTCATGAGCCAGAAAAACCTATTGACTAAATCAGCTCTCGCAGCTGCAGTGGCAATTATCTCTTCAAACGTGTCTGCCGCAGGATTCCAGCTGAATGAGTTCTCATCAGCTGGTTTAGGACGTTCGTATTCTGGCGAAGGCGCCATGGCGGATACGGCGGCCTCCGCAAGCCGCAACCCGGCGTTGCTGATGATGTATACCCGCCCGGAACTTTCTTTCGGCGCGGTCTTCATCGACCCGGACGTTGACATTACCGGTCAATCCCCTTCCGGCGCCAGTTTGGATTCGAAAAACATCGCGCCGACCGCCTGGGTGCCGAACCTGCATTATGTTCACCCGATTAACGATCAGTTCGCCGTAGGCGGCTCGGTCACCAGCAACTACGGTCTGGCGACAGAATTCAACGACGGCTATACCGCCGGCGCTTACGGCGGCAAGACCGATCTGACCACCCTCAACCTGAACCTCAGCGGCGCATATCGTCTGAATCAACACTTCAGCTTCGGTCTGGGCTTCGATGCGGTGTACGCCAAAGCCAAACTGGAACGTTACGCCGGTGAACTGCCGAAGCTCATCGCCGGTTCAGGCCAATTACCGCCGCAGCTAGCCGGCCCTGTTTCGCAGATCCCGGCAGATACCCAGATTTCGCACCTGAAAGGCGACGAATGGGGCTTCGGTTGGAACGCCGGTATTCTGTACGAAGTGGATGAAAACAACCGTTACGGCCTCACCTACCGCTCTGAAGTGAAAATCGACTTCGACGGCGACTACAAGAGCAGCCTGCCTTCAGCCTTCAACCCGCTGCTGGCCTCTCAAGGTCTTCCGTGGGGCACCAACGGCAACACCATTCCGGGTTCTCTGAGCCTGCACCTGCCGGAAATGTGGGAGCTGTCCGGTTACAACAAAGTGGCGCCGCAGTGGGCCATCCACTACAGCCTGGCCTACACCAGTTGGAGCCAGTTCCAGGAGCTGAGAGCCACCGGCAACAACGGCCAAACGCTGTTCGAGAAGCATGAAGGCTTCAAAGACGCTTACCGCATCGCGCTGGGTACCACCTACTTCTACGACGACAACTGGACCTTCCGTACCGGTATCGCCTTCGATGACAGCCCAGTGCCGGCACAGAACCGTTCGATTTCCATTCCGGATCAGGACCGTTTCTGGCTGAGTGCCGGTACTACCTATGCGTTCAACAAAGACGCGTCGGTCGACGTCGGCGTTTCCTACATGCACGGCCAGAAAGTCACCATCAAAGAAGGCCCTTACACCTTCAACTCTGAAGGTAAAGCCTGGCTGTACGGCGCCAACTTCAACTACCGCTTCTAATCTCGCCTGAGATGGATGCCAAAGCGCCCCGCGGGGCGCTTTTTCTTTGCCTGCCGCGTGCTGCCGGCATAAAAAACCCGCCTGCCGGCGGGTTTTTCATTGGCGTGACGCCCGTGATTACTGCGAGTCGATCTCGTCCAGTTCGCCCTGAATCGCCTTGGCGTTCGGGTTCTCTTCCGGCTTGAGCGAGCCGCCGTTGGCGATGAAATCGTGGCGCTGGAAGTAAGCTTCGCGCACCATGATGTAAGGATCGGAGGAGTTGCGCAGCAGGCCGTCGGAATCCAGCAGCTGGGCGCGGGTTTCGATCCCCTCGACCACCCATTTGCCCGCCGACATCCAGAAGGTGAGGTAGCTCAGCATCGGATACAGCGTATCCGCAAAGTCGCCGCCGTCTTCACGCAGGGTGAAGCTGCCGTAGCCCGGCAGCATCACGTACGGGCCGTAACCCACATCGTAATGCCCCAACGTGCTGCCGAAGCGGTTCGGCTCTTCGCGCGCCAGTTTCGGGTTGGCCATGCCGGCCACGTCGATCAGGCCGCCCATCCCGAGCAGGGTGTTCAGGAAGAAGCGGTTGAAGTGAATCATCCCGCGGTAAGGGTCGCCCTTGAGGAAGGCGTTGACCATGCTGGCCGGCTCTTCCAGGTTGGAGGTGAAGTTGCTGATGCCGTTACGCGCCGGCATCGGCACGTAGTCACGCCAGGCCACCGCGACCGGACGCAGGATATAGGGATCCAGGACGTTGTAGTTGAAGTCGAACATCGTCCGGTTGAATCCTTCCAGAGGATCGGAACGCCCTTGCGGATCGTTGTCTGGCGCGCTGGCACAGCCCACCAGTAATACCGTTGCGAATGCCACCCCAGTCAGGCGAAAGTTCATATTTTTCTCCATAAAAACACGTTCGGTCTTATTTTTCAGTGACCTGCTTGTTTATCTGAACGCTAACCTGCTCTTTACCGCTGAATGTCTGCAGCGAGCTTTCGCCGAACCAGTCCCCCGGCTGCGGCGTGGCCAATCCGTCCTGTGAGAGGCGCACACGCACCTGCACCTGATGCTGCGCCGAGAGCAGACGCTCGGGCATCATGGCGTTGCCGTCATCCAGTGAGAAAGACAGCGGAAAACGGCTCAGCGGCAATTGTTTTACCGCCACCGGCACCGGGCTAACGCCGTCAGTGACCGAAATGACCAGCGTCCCCTGCGGCGGCAAGGCTTTCGCCGCCTGCGGTGACAGCGAAACGGTCACATTCAGTTTAACATTTTCTCCGCCTGCCTGGGCTTTTGCTTGTGCAATGCTGCGCTTTATCACTTCCGCGCGCGGATCGTTGGCCGGCAGCAGCTGCAGCATCACCTGCCAGGCGCCGATCGCCTGCTTGAAATCGCCCTGTTCGAAGGCATTGAACGCCAACAGGCTCAGCACCCGCGGATCGCCGTGGTTTTCCGCGATCATGCGCCGCAGCAGCTGCGTCGCCTGCTTGTTATCCTCCGGATCGTTGGAGCGCGTCAAGACCTCGGCATAGCCGAGCCGCACTTCCAGACTATTCGGATCCAATTGATAAGCATGGGCAAACGCCTGCGTGGCGGTGGTGGCGTTGTTCAACGCCATGCCGACGCGCCCCAGCATCATCCAGTCGTTGATGTTGCGATCGTCCTGCTGCAGCGCGGTGCGCAGCCCCAGCCCGAGGCGGGCGATCTCTTCCATGCTCAGCGGTTTGGCGCGCTCATTGGCAACGCGCTCGCGCAATTCCGGCATTTGCGCCTGCACCAGACGCCAGTCCAGCACCTGCGCCAATCCGCCGGTTTTCAGATAAAAGCCAACGGTCACCGCCAGCAATAACAGCACGCCCGGCACCAGCGCCCAACGATTGATCGGTTTCGCCTGCGCCGCTTGCTCGGCCGGGATGTCGTTCAACAGGTTCTGTTGCAGCTCTTTCACCAGCTCCGGGCGCTCGGCCACCACGCCCTGCTGCTCGTCCTGCTCCAGCTCGCTGAGACGATCCTGATAAAAAGCCTTGTTCAACGCATCGCGCGTGGCGGCGCTCTGCTTGCCGTGGCGCATTGCCGGCACCACCAGCAACGCGGCGGCGCCGGCCAGCAACACGCAAATAATCAGCCAAAAAGCCATTAGGGTTTCTTCCTGTCAGTCTCTTGCAACAGCGCCGCCAGGCGCTGCCGTTCCCGTTCGGAGAATGCATCGTCCACCGCCGCGCCAGGCCGGCGCCGGGCGCGCAGGATCACCACCGCCCCGCCGATCAGCACGAACAGCAGCGGGCCGATCCACAAGATCAGCGTCGCCGGCGTTACCGGCGGTTCATAGGTGACGAAATTGCCGTAGCGCGCCACCATGTAATCGATGATCTGCTGCTTGCTTTGCCCCTGCATCATCAGCTCGTACACCTTGGTGCGCATGTCGGCGGCGATGATGGCGTTGGAATCGGCAATGCTGTTGTTTTGGCATTTCGGGCAGCGCAGCTGTTCGGTCAACTCGCGATACTGCTGCTCCTGCTCGACGGAGTTGAAGCGATAGGTATCGATCGCCGCGGCGGCGCTCCAGCTCAGCAGCGCGGCGCACAGCAGGACAACCAGCCTCATGCCTCACCTCCGTACTTTTTATACAGCGGCAGCACTTCCTGCTGCCAGACGCGCTCATTCATGTCACCGGCGTGGCGATAGCGAATAATCCCCTGGCCGTCGATGAGAAAGGTCTCCGGCGCGCCGTAGACCCCGAGATCCAACCCCAACATGCCATCGCCGTCGTACAGGCTGAGGGCATAGGGATTGCCGAGGGAATTCAGCCAGGTCACCGCCTTGGCGCGATCGTCTTTATAGTTCAGGCCGACCACCCGCACGCCGCGCGCCGCCAGCGTGTTGAGATACTGGTGTTCCGCGCGGCAGGTCGGGCACCAGGTGGCCCAGACGTTGAGCAATATCGGCTTGCCGTCGCGCAGCACCGCCTGATCGTAGGTTTTGCCGGGCTGATCCAGCGATTCCAGCCTGAAGGTCGGCACCGGTTTGCCGATCAGCGCCGATTCCAGCATGGTCGGATCTTCGCCGCCGGCGTTGCGCGTCAGTTGCACCATCAGCGCCGCCACCAGCAGCAGGAAGAGGACCAACGGGATAAACAGCAGCTTACGATTCATGGTTGCGCCTCCAGCTTGCCTTCGCGCTTGAGTTTTTTGCTCATGCGGTAACGCGGGTCGAGGATGCACAGCAGGCCGCCGATCGCCATAAAGACGCCGCCGAACCAAATCCAGCGCACGAAGGGTTTGTAATACAGGCGTACCGCCCAGGAGCCGTCATCCAGCTCCTCGCCCAACGCCGCGTACAGATCGCGGCTGAAACCGCCGTCGATCGCCGCTTCGGTCATCATGCTGCGCGCCACGCTGTAGTAGCGTTTCTCCGCGTGCAGCGTCGCCTCCGGCTTGCCGTTGCGCGTGACGTCGATGATGCCGACGCCGCCGCTGTAGTTCGGGCCGCGAATGTCGTGCACGTCGCGGAACACGAAGTGATAGTTGTGAATATCCACGCTGTCGCCGGCCTTCATCCGCACGTCGCGCTCCACGCTGTAGTTCTGGCTGAAGGCGATGCCGATCACCGTCACCGCCACGCCGAGGTGGCCGAGCACCATGCCCCAGTGGCTGCGGGACAGCTGCCGCAGGCCGCGCCAGAAACCGTGACGGTGGGTGGCGCGCTCATGCAGCTCCATCAGCGTCAGGATGATCACCCACAGCGCCATGATCAAACCCACCACCGTCATGCCGGCGATACTGTCCTGCAGCAGCCACGGCAGCAGAATCGACAGCGCCAGCGTCGCCAACAGCGCCACGCCAAGGCGGCGCCACAGCTTGCTCGGCTCATCGCGGCGCCAGCGCACCAAAGGCCCGATGCCCAACAGCAGCGCCAACGGCGCCATCAGCCAGGTGAACATGGTGTTGAAGAACGGCTCGCCGATCGAGATGCTGCCCAGCCCCAGCTGTTTGTGCACCAGCGGCAGCAGCGTGCCCAACAGCACCACCAGCATGGCGGCGATCAGCAGCACGTTGTTGCCCAGAAGGAAGGTCTCGCGCGAGAAGGTCTCGTGCTGCACCCGGCTGCGCACCTGGCCGCCCTTGACCGCGTACAGCAGCAGCGAACCGCCGATCACGATCACCAGATAGGCGAGGATAAACATGCCGCGCGCCGGATCGGAGGCGAAGGAGTGCACCGAGACCAGCACGCCGGAACGCACCAGGAAGGTGCCCAGCAGGCACAGCGAGAAGGCGGTGATCGCCAGCAACACCGTCCAGGCTTTGAACGTGCCGCGTTTCTCGGTCACCGCCAGCGAGTGCATCAGCGCGGTGCCGGCCAACCACGGCATAAAGGAGGCATTCTCCACCGGATCCCAGAACCACCAGCCGCCCCAGCCCAGCTCATAGTAGGCCCAGGCCGATCCGAGCACGATGCCCAGCGTGAGGAACACCCAGGCCGCGGTGGTCCACGGGCGTGACCAGCGTGCCCAGGCGGTGTCGAGCCGGCCGGCCATCAGCGAGGCGATGGCGAACGCGAAGGCGACCGAGAAGCCGACATAGCCCATATACAGCAGCGGCGGGTGGAAGATCAGGCCGATATCCTGCAGCAGCGGGTTGAGATCGCTGCCGTCGATCGGGAAATTCGGCAGCGTGCGGGTGAACGGATTGGAGGTCATGATGATGAACAGCAGGAAACCGGCGGTGATCATCCCCATCACCGACAGCACCCGCGCCACCGCATCCTGCGGCATCGCCCGGCTGCACAACGCCACCGCCAGCGACCAGCAGCTCAGCAGCAGCACCCACAGTAGCAGCGAACCTTCATGCGCCCCCCAGGTGGCGGCGATGCGGTAATACACCGGCAGCCGGGTATTGGAGTTGGTGGCCACATAGGCGACGGTAAAATCGTTGACCACGAAGGCGTGCACCAGGCACAGAAACGCCAGCGCTATCGCGGCGAACATGCCGTAGGTCAGCGGCCGGGCCACCTCCATCATGCGGCTGTCCTGCCGCGCCGCGCCCCACTGCGGGTAAATGCTCAGCAGCAGCGCGATCGCCAGCGCCAGGCACAGCAGAAAACTGCCCAGTTCCGGCATCATGACTTGGCGCCCTCCGCCTGCGGCGCGTTATACGCTTCCGCCGGGCCTTTGTGGTTCTCTTTCATCGCGTCGGCCACTTCCGGCGGGGTGTATTTCTCGTCGTGTTTGGCCAGCACTTCGCGCGCGTTGACCACGTTGCCCTCACCCAGCACGCCCTGCGCCACCACGCCCTGCCCTTCGCGGAACAGGTCCGGCAGAATGCCGGTGTAGGTCACGCCGATCGCGCCGCGCGCGTCGTAAATCTTGAAGCTGACCTGCAGCGTATTGGGATCGCGTTTCACCGAGCCCGGCATCACCATGCCGCCGATGCGCAGCCGCTGGCCGACCTCGGGCTTCTCATGATTCTCGCCCTTGCCCTGCAAAATTTCACCCGGGGTATAGAACAGATCGATGTTGGAGCGCAGCGCGTACAGCATCAGGGTCGAGGTCAGCGCGATGCCGATCAGCACAACGATCGCCAGATAAAGGCGGCTTTTACGACGTGGATTCACAATGATTTCTCCCGCGGTGCGGCGGATTTTTGTTTTGATTGTTGCGCATGGCGAATGCGCCGCTCGCGCGCCTGACGGCGGCCGATCTCGGCGAGCAGCTGGCGCCGTTGCCAGACGGTGTGCGCCACCAGCCCCAACAGCGAAATCAGCGTGGCGGCGACCGCCAGCCAGACATAGAAGGCGTAACCGCCCATGGCGAAAAACGCCGACCAGGAATCGAATGCGGCATTCATGACTGACGCTCCTTATTCACCAGCCCGGCGACCCACGGGCGCTGGCGTTCCTGGAACAGGATCAGATTGCGCAGGCGCATCAGCGTCAGCGTGACGAACAGCAGCAGGTAGCCGAGGATCGCCCAGCGCAGCGGGGTGCGCATGCTGGGCGCGATGGACTGCTGCATGTTGGTCGAG
Organism: Serratia sarumanii; assembly: GCF_029962605.1. NCBI lineage: Bacteria > Pseudomonadati > Pseudomonadota > Gammaproteobacteria > Enterobacterales > Yersiniaceae > Serratia > Serratia sarumanii. Next base: position 3,537,482 of record NZ_CP124750.1, read on the forward strand.
CCCTGATGCAGCGTATTCCACCATTCGACCGAGAAATGGATGATCGGGATATTCACCACACCCACCAGCACCAGAATCCCGGCGGCGCGGCCCGCCAGGCGGCGGTCTTCGAAGGCGTTGTACAGCGCGATGACGCCCATATAGAGGAACAGCAGCACCAGCTCGGAGGTCAGACGCGCATCCCACACCCACCAGGTGCCCCACATCGGCTTGCCCCAGGCGGAGCCGGTCACCAGCGCGATAAAGGTGAACACCGCGCCGATCGGCGCCATCGCCGCCACCACGGTATCGGACATTTTCATCTGCCACACCAGGCCGATAAACGCCGCCACCGCCATCGAGGCGTAGATGCCCATCGACCACATGGCCGCCGGCACGTGAATATAAATGATGCGGAAGCTGTCGCCCTGCTGATAATCCTTCGGCGCGAAACCAAAGCCCCATGCCCAGCCAAGCAGCAGGCAGGCCGCCGCCGCCAGCCCCAGCCAGGGGATAAAGCGGCCGCAGACGTGATACAGCCGTTCAGGCCGCGCCAGTTGATGTAACCATTTCCACATTGTCGTCAGTGCTCACGGTAATTTTTATGCGTCGGCCGCCCCGAGGGTTCGAAACGGCGAAAATCTTCTGCGGGGTACGCTCTTGTCGGCCTTGCCCGTCTGTTCATTCAATACGTTAGCTAGTGCACGCTCACTCGCAGCGCCGCCGCGGTGGCAAATGGCGCCAATGTCACGCTGCCCGCCAGCATCGCGCCGAGTATCGCCAGGTAACCGTCGATCGGCATGCCCATCGAAGCGGCGTCGATCGCCCCGGTGGCGAAGATCAGCACCGGAATATACAGCGGCAGCACCAGCAGGCTGAGCAGCACGCCCCCTTTGCGCAGGCCGACGGTCAACCCCACGCCGATAGCGCCGATCAGGCTCAGCGTCGGCGTGCCGAGCAGCAGCGTCCCCGCCACCGCCAGCCAGGTCTGCATATCGAGCGACAGCAGCAGCGCCACCAGCGGCGACAGGATCAGCAGCGGCAGACCCGTCACGACCCAGTGAGCACACACTTTGCCCAGCACCGTCATCGGCAGCGGCGTCGGCAGCAGCAACAGCTGCTCCAGCGAGCCGTCGAGGAAATCATCGCGAAACAGCCGCTCCAGCGACAGCAGCGAAGCCAGCAGCGCCGCCACCCACACGATGCCCGGCGCGATGCGCGCCAGCAGCTGCGGCTCCGGGCCAATCCCCAACGGGAATAGCGTGATCACTATCAGGAAAAACCACAGCGGGTTGACGATCTCCGAGCCTTTACGGCAGGCGATCTTCAGTTCGCGGCGCACCAGAGTCAAAAACATCACAAACTCCCCGCGTCGTGTTCCGCCAAACGAACTTTGCCCACCGTTTGGCCGACGCCGGCCAAATCCTGATGGGTGGTCAACAATACCATGCCGCCCCGCTGCGCATGTTGTTCAAAAAGGCTAATCAACTCGGCCACGCCCTGTTTGTCGATCGCCGTCAGCGGTTCATCGAGGATCCACAGCGGCGCCGCGCTGAGCCACAGCCGCGCCAGCGCCACGCGCCGCTGCTGCCCGGCGGAAAGCTGCGCCACCGGCAGATCTTCGTAACCCACCAGCCCCACCTGCTCCAGCGCGCGCCAGATGGCCTGATGCTCGGCCGCGCCGCGCACCGCCTGATAAAACTGCAGATTTTCGAAGGGCGTCAATACGGCTTTGATGCCGGGCTGATGGCCGATAAACAGCAAATCTTGCTGGTAACCCGCACGATCGCGCAGCGTGTTGCGCCCGCGCCAGCACACCTCGCCGCCGTCCGGCCGCGCCAGGCCGGCGAGAATGCGCAGTAAACTGGTCTTGCCCGCGCCGTTCGGCCCTTCAACCTGAATGATATCGCCCGGCTGAATTGAAAAGCTTAGCTCGCTAAACAGGATGCGCTCATCGCGCACGCAACTCAGACTTTTGGCTTCCAGCATCGGGGAACTCATATTTTTCTTTGGGATAGCGAATCATAGCATAAGCCTTTCCCCGCACGCAGCCCGCGGCGGGCGCGCCGACGAGCCAATATGGCGAGCAGAATCAAGAATGCGTGGAAAAAATCGGCGGATTTTAACTCTTGTTACCTTTTTCTGTATTTCGCCGCATTTAGGTCGGGCAACTACGCTTAATAACGTGAACTCACCCTTATGAAGCAGGAGCGACAGCATGAACGAACAGCGACGCCAGGAGCACGAGCCGGATGAGACGATGCAGGTAGAGAGCGAAGAACAGGAACAGGGCAAGCGCGAAATCGAAGTCAGGGAAGAAAATCTGCCGTCGCGCGCGGCGGCGGTGCATGAACAGATCCGGATGGAAGGCGAAAAAGAGCTGGAGCGCGACTGGCTGGCATTGCTGTGGTCGGCGATCGCCGCCGGGCTGTCGATGGGTGCCTCGCTGGCGGCAAAAGGCATTTTCCACGCCCGCCTGCCGGACGATCCCAGCCGCTTTTTCATCGAGAACCTCGGCTACACCTTCGGTTTCATCATTGTCATCATGGCGCGCCAGCAGCTGTTTACCGAAAATACCGTCACGGCAGTATTGCCAATCATGCATAAACCCACGCCGCGCAACCTGCTGATCCTGCTGCGCCTGTGGGGCGTGGTGCTGCTCGGCAACCTGATAGGCACCGGGCTGGCGGCGCTGGCGTTTACCCATATGCCGCTGTTCGACGCCGAGACGCGCGGCGCCTTCATCAGCCTGGGCGAAGAGGTGATGCGCCATACGCCGGGAGAAATGTTCGCCAACGGCATCCTGGCCGGCTGGATCATCGCCACCATGGTGTGGATGTTCCCGGCCGCCGGCGCGGCGAAAATCTGGGTGATCGTACTGATGACCTACCTGGTGGCGATTTGCGATCTGACCCATATCGTGGTCGGTTCGGTCGAGATCCTCTATCTGGCGTTCAACGGCGCGATTGAATGGCAAGAATTCATTTACCCGTTCGCCCTGCCGACGCTGGCGGGCAACATCATCGGCGGCACCTTTATCTTTGCGCTGATAAGCCACGCGCAGATCCGCAACGATTTGAGCGCCAAAAACCGGGCGGCGCGCCTGCAAGAGGAAAAACGGCGCCACGGCGGGGAAAAACCGTGATCGCCGTCGGTTAGCCGAGGAAATTTCGGCATGAACTGGCGAGGTATTGAGCAAACGCGCCGCTAAGCGCTTATTCTGCGGGTAAAAAAAGGTATAATGCCCCGGCAGCTTCGGTTGCCGGCCCGCAGCGTCCCCGTAGTTAAACGGATATAACAAGCCCCTCCTAAGGGCTAGTTACTGGTTCGATTCCAGTCGGGGACGCCATTCTTTCTTATCCAGCCATTCCCCATCATCTGCACCCGCAATTCCCCTTTTCCCCCGTTCAGAGCCGGTTTCCCCCGAGCGTTATGATTGGCATTAATTAAAAAACTTAATATCCGTCGGAGTAGAAACCGTCGTCGCCTGCCCTCTGGCCTGCAACTCGCCCTTCTCATCATCGAAATCGAACAACATAACGGTATTGGTAAACACATTCGTCACATAGAGATGGTTACCGCCGGCATCGAAAGCGAGCGCACGCGGCTCAATACCGCCGGCCTCATAGCGCGTTGGCACATCTGGCAGCCCATCCTCGCCAATTTTTAATACCAGCAGGTGGTTATCGGCACCGCGATTGGTGGCAATAAGATATCTGCCGCTCGGGCTGAGGATTATTGCCCCACCGCTTTTCGCCTCCGCTGAATCCTGCCCGCCGTTCAGTTTCACCTTCCCTTGCCGCGTCAATCGATGGTCGCTGACGGCAAACACCTCGATTTCACTCGCCATTTCAGTGATGACGTAGGCGTATTCCCCTTCTGGCGAGAACGCCATGTGCCGTGGGCCGGCGCCGGGTGCGAAGGCGACATCGCGCGAAGCATCCGCTTGCAACGGCTGCGCGTTGCCCGAGCGATAGCGGTAGGCGCGCAGCTTGTCCCCGCCGAGATCCGCCGCGTACAGGTATTGGCCATCGAGGCTGAAGGTGGTGGAGTGCGCATGGCCCCCTTCCTGGCGCCCCTGCACGGCGCCGGAGCCGGGCGTGAACGGAAAATGCTGCACCCGTTCCCCCAGTTTGCCGTCGCCGCCAATCGGTAATACCGTCACCCCCGCGCCGCCTTTGGCGACGGAGTAGTTGGCGACAAACAGAAACTTGCCATCCGGGCTGAGGGTGGCATGCGTCGGCTGCCGGCCCGCGCTGCTCACCGTATTCTGCACCCGCACGGCGCCGTCTTTGTCTATCGCCAAGGCAGTGACCGTTCCCGCGTTCTCCTCATTGGTGACATAGGCGAAACGGCCATCGCGGGATGTTACGATCCATGACGGGCTTTTCATTTTAATCACGTCGAGCAGCGTTAATGTGCCGTCGCCATTAACCGCCAGACGATAGAGGCCTTCACTGGGGTGCGCCGGTTTCTGCACCGCAGGCGCATCCGGAATATGGGTCCAGGTGCCGACTAACGCTATTTGCTGATGCTCCCGATTATTTGCCATCGCATTTCCTGAAAACATGAAAAGAGTTAATGCCAACGCGAATTGAATGGCCTGTCTGGCTAAACCGGCCACGCTCGCTCCGCCAGACACAGACAATGTCAAAGGTAGCATACGGCGCGCATAATGACGCTTATTCATCGAATCGGGGGGTTTCTCTATACTCATGATGTTTCCTTTTCTCAACGCTACGCTACAGGAATAAGTATATCGACATTGACGACGCGACTGTGTAAATGCTCATGTCTATATAGTTCGATAAAAAAACTTTCTCTCACCTTGACATTGATAGCCGGCAGATAGGCGTCATAGATATCTGCAAAAAAATCAATGTACTCAGACAACTCACCCATAAAGGGGATGACAATATATTTCCCTCTGGGTATGTAGAAATTGAAGATAGAATGAAAAACCTCTTGCTCCTTACCGTTTGAATGCCATTTTCCCGCTCTGTTGTTTTCCGCACGATAAGCCTTCCCATGCTTGCTTAACCATTTCTCATTAGTCTGCGTAATGTCACCGGCATCTCTGTATTTCCTTATGGAGTGGAAGATCAATGCCTTGTACTGCTTTAACAGCTCGATATCATCCGGCATGACCGTGTGATAAAAATAGGGTTTCTTGTCAATGCCATACGGTGGGATCTGGGTGGAAAAATCCCATCCCCGGCTGTTCCTAAAGCTGTTGGGCGTTTCGCCAAAGAAACGTTTAAACGCCCGCGTGTAACATTGCTGAGAGGCAAAGCCCGATGCCAAGGCGACATCCAATATGTTCCCTTGATGTTGTTTAAGCAAGATTGCGGATCGGCTCAGCTTTCTGTGCCTGATATAAGTCCCTAGCGTAATGCCAAAATAATGTTTAAACAGCCGCTGTAAATGCCATTTAGAGTAACCCGAGATAATAGATACTTTCTCAACAGAAAGTCCCTCTATAATATTCTTCTCCATATACTCTAACACCTGTAAAAGAATATCTTTTCGATAGTCCATGCGCGCTCCTTGCTTTTATAAAAATCGTGTCCTTTTCATTAAAATCGTTAACCAACCAAATCAAGTCATTAAGATTAATCCTAAAAAAAATCACCCTGACAACGCCATTTTTACGGCATGGGAAAAGTCATCATATAAATAACTGAAAATGATCATGTTATATAAATACGCTTGCGAAAAACACGTGAATAAAAAATGCGCCACGCAAAGTGCATCCATTAAAGATGCATTTGCCACACCAGGGCAAATCACACTTTATGTTAATTGTTTTATCTTAAAGTGTTTTTTTGCGTCCCAATTGCATGACCAAATAGGAATTTCATCATTGCAAATTAAAATGCATTTTATAATCAGGCTGACTGATAAAACTTATTGAGACTAATAAATAAAATCATGAGCAGCGTTTGAAAAGAAGATAGGGACAGGCTCATTTTCTGAACATCGGGCCAGAAAATCACAGATCGTAATAGGGAGCTTCTTTTATCTTTTTCCTGCGCTGAGAAGAACCGATGTTTTAACACATCTTGCTCGATGCCCTATTTTACCCTCCACGCCAATTGGGGCGCGACTTTGCCCACCGTGAACCGCCGGCCCTCCAACGTAAAAGCCTCATGCCGACTCGCACCGTGCGTTGTTGCCAGAATAGCCTGATTGCCCAGTAAAAAGCCCAGCCTATAAGGCCGGGCCTTTCATTAACGGCCTGATTAATCAGCCAGGTTGTCGATCTCTGCGGATCTGTGCTTGCGCAACAGATACAGCAGCAAAGATACCCGCCGCTCGGTGCGTTCCGGGGTATCCGGCGGCAGGTTGTAGCGCAGGGTGTAGCGCTCGTTATTCTCGTTGCAAAAATCGATGACGAGCACGGGAGCAGAGGCCCCCGCTACTTTTCGATAATTCAGCGAGATGCACGACAGGTTTTTTTTCATCTCAACTTACCGCGACAGTGCGGCGGGTTGATTCGGCAATCCGCCCCACGCCGGCGCTCAGCGCGGCGCCCAACAGCAGCATCAACAGCGAACCCCAAGCGGCGCGCGACAGCTGTTTGGCCGCTTCGTCGGCCGCTTCACGCGCTTTCTGCTCTGCCTCGGCCTTGAGTTTTTCCACTTTCTGCACCGCCTGCTGGTAAGCCTGAGCATAGTTATCGACGATTTGGCTCGCTTCATCGCGGCTTTTGCCGGTGCGCGCCGCAACGATATTCACCAGCGCATCCTTGTCGGCGGCGCTCAACGTCGGCTCACCGGACTGCTTGACGCGGTCGAACCACTGCTTGAGCTCGGAGGCGGCCTGCGCCGGATCGGCAGCCGCGTCCATGGCCGATTGCTTGCCGTCGGCGGTCGCCCTGTCGGCCTTCTGTTCCAACCGAGCCGGATCCAGTTCCGGCTTGCCGGTCTGCTTGAGCGTGGCGTTCAACTGGTTTTCCAGGCTTCCCCAGTCAAGGCTGATGCCCTTTTTATCCAGCTGTTGCTTGAGGCCTTCGCCCACGTTTGGCGCCGCCGCCGCCAGGCCGCTGCCCGCCAGCGAAAGCCCTTTGCCCACCGCGCTGCCCGCCAGCCCCACCACGCCACTCGCCAATGAAACCATCAGCCAGGTGGTCAGCAAGGTGGTGATCGCCCAGCTCAGCAGACCATGCAAGCCGCCGCGGTTCGGCGCGGTGCGGCCGGCGACGAACGCGCCCGCGGCCAGCGACGCCAGCGTTGAAACCAGCAGCCAGATCCCGGTGCCGGTGCCAAAGCCGCTCAGCGGGTTACCCTTTTGCATCATATCCACGGCCTGGGCGCCGATAGCCGTGCCCAGCACGCTGAAGATCAGATAAGTCACCAGCGCCACGGCACTCCCGGCCAATATCGAGCCCCATGACACCTGAAACGCAAAGCGATTTGATTCATAGACAGTGGTCATCGTTGTTCCTTATATTTTCTGGACAAGTGATTGCACGCACGGCGGATAACCGCGCAGACGAATCCAGTCTGCCGCGCGGCGTCGTCGGCCGTCCCGGTTCATTTGCGCCAGAATGACTAGTGCATTCACACCCTGCGAATACGCACGTTATGCACTAAGCTGCTCAGCGAGTAGCGTAACCCGCGGCCCCGGTCAGAGGCCGCTCCCTTCTGTCTAGCGGAGAACACATGAGCCAATCCGTCCTGGCCAGCGAAACCCACCGCGGCCACCTGCAGCAAATCATCTCCGGCTTGTCCGACGGCGTGATCCTGACGGATACCGATCGAACGCTGCTCTGGGCCAACGAGGCCGCGTTGGCCATGCATGGCGTGAGTCATCAGAAAGCTCTGGGGGCCAATGCCGGCGAGTACGCGGCGCGTTTTGCCCTGCGCTATCGCAACAATCATCCGCTGGCTTTGGAACAGTATCCGCTGAACCGGGTTGCCGATGGCGAGACCTTCACCGATGTGGTGGTGGAGGTTCGGCAAGCCGACGATCCGGACAGCTTCTGGGTGCACCGCCTGCGGAGCCTGATTATCACCGATGCGCAGGGGCAACCGGAGCTGCTGGCGCTAATCCTGAGCGACGCGACGGAGTGGGCCAGCGCCGAACAGCGCTTTGAAAAAACCTTCAACGCCAATCCGGCGCCGGCGGTCATTTGTCGGCTAAGCGACCTGCGCTACGTCAAGGTCAACCAGGGGTTCCTCGATATGACCGGTTACCAACGTGAACAGGTCATGGGTCGTTCGGTTTATGAACTCGACGTTTTGGAACAGGCGGAGCACAAAGATCTGGCGATACAGCGCCTGGGGGAAGGCGCCACCATTCCACAAATGGAGGCCGAGCTGAAACTGCCCGGTGGCGGAAGCAAGCTGGTGGTGGTTGCCGGCCAACCGCTGGACATCAATGAAGACGACTGCATGCTGTTCACTTTTACCGATCTCGAACCCCGGCGCCAGGCGGAATCGGCGCTGCGGGAAAGTGAAGAGCGGTTCGCCAAGGCATTTCGCCTGAGCCCGGTGCCGACGTTGTTGTGTACGGCGCAGGAGCGGCGCGTGCTGGACGTCAACGAAGCCTTCACCCGCACCACCGAGTACGACGCCGAAGCCTTGATCGGCAAGACGGTCGATGAGATCCAATTTATTGACGATCCCGAGGCGAACCGCCGTTTGTTTGCCGCGCTGGAAAAAAGCGGTAACGCCGAGGGGCTGGACATCCGGGTACGCAAGAAAGGGAGCGAGTCGATCGACTGCGTGGCCTCGGCGGATGCCGTCAGCATCCACAATGCGCCCTGCTACCTGCTGGTGCTCATGGACATTACCGAACGCAAACGCTCGGAGCTGGAGCTGGTCAGCGCCATCGAAGAAGTGATGCAGGACGCCTCCTGGTTCAGCCAAACCCTGATTGAAAAACTGGCCAACGTGAAAAGCATCAACCGGCCCGACCAGGCCGGATTGACCGCCAGCGATCTCACGCCGCGCGAGCGCGATGTGCTGGAGTTGATTTGCGAGGGGCTGCCGGACAAGAAAATCGCGGCGCGTCTCAATCTGGCGCTCAACACCATTCGCAACCATGTCGCGACGGTCTATTCCAAACTTGGCGTGCACAGCCGCAGCGAAGCCATCGTCTGGGCCAGGGAGCGCGGTCTGTTTACCGGCGGGCCGGCCACCAGGAACGGCAAGTAGCCTGCAAATGCACTATCCGCACCGATGCAAACGCCCCTTATAGGCACAACGTGAAGTGCATAACATGGAGGTGCAAATGCAGGCTTTCGCCCTGTGCGGAAGCCAAACGGATCGAACCTTAGGAGCGCATCATAATGAACAGCGAAAAAGCCAATGGCATGATGGAAAAAGTGGCGGGCAAGGCGCAGGAAATGGCGGGCGACGTCACCGGAAACCCACGTTTGCAGGCCGAAGGCGTTACGCGCTATGCAGCGGGCGCGCTGCAAGAAAAATACGGCGACGCCCTGAGCTGCGCCGGCAGCATGATGAAGAAAAACCCCCTCGCCGCATTAGCCCTCATTGCCGGCGCTGGTCTGTTGGCCGGCCTGCTGCTGCGCCGCCGTTGATACGCACCGGCGAGCAAACCGCTTTTCCCTGAACGCCGCGCCCGGTTAACGACAACCGGGCGCGGTGCTATCGGCCAACGGGCAATGCCGTGCGGGCATATGGCCTTATCGATTTATTCATCCGTTACGCCGACAATGATGATTAACGGCTATTCAGCGGCATCGGGTTATTATGGCGAAACGGCGATATCCCTCATGGAATAGGCGGCATTCTTTTTCATACCGTCGCTCGCCGCCTTTACTCACTGCTTAACGACAGCCATTTTATTTTCCTCGCGTATTCCTGATTTTTATCGTCTTCTCAACCCAAGCCCATCGGCGGTTATTTACGGTCTTGATGCAATAAATCGGCTTACCCTCAACATCATTAAAACCATCAGGTTAAAATTCGACTCCATTCGTCAAACTGGGTTTATCCTCCTCTCCATTAAATGTTAATATTGCTGTATTGCGCGCACGGAGAAATAGCATGTTCCCCAGTAAAAAACATTCACAGCGGGCCACCCCGCTGACCAGCTATCAATTTTCCCGGCTGCATACTTTCGAATGCGTCGCCCGTCATTTATCTTTTGCGCTGGCGGCGCAAGAATTGTCGATCACCCCCAGCGCCGTAAGCCACCGCATTAATTTGCTCGAAAAGGAGTTGGGTTTTCTGCTATTCCAGCGCTTTCATCGCAGAATTACCCTGACGCCGGAGGGCGAGCGCATGCAATGGGCGCTGGACAGCTCCTTCAACACGCTGAATCAGGAGATTCTGGACATCAAGAATCGCGAGCTGACGGGCACCCTGACCCTCTACTCGCACCCGTCTCTGGTGCAATGCCTGCTGCTGCCGCGCATCGGCGACTTTATCGCCCAGCACCCCACCATTCACCTCAACATTCTGACCGGGCAAGAGATCATCAACCTGGCCAACCGCGGCGTGGACTTGGCGATGTACTTCGGCAAACTGCCCTCGGGGCGGCATCTGGACGAGGCCTTTATGCAGGAATCGATGGTGCCGATCTGTACGCCGCAGTACGCCGCCGCACATAGCCTGTACGATGCGCCGGAAAACCTGGCCCACTGCACGCTGCTGCACGATCGCTACAACTCCGGCGAAGACGAGTGGCAAACCTGGTCGCAACACTTTGCGCTGGGGCTGGATACCGACAGCAAAAGCATGGAGTTCGACCGTTCCGATCTCGCGGTGCTGGCCGCCACGCGGCACCTTGGCGTCGCCATGGGGCGGCTCAATCTGGTGCAGGACTGGATCAAAAGCGGCGAGCTGATCATTCCGTTCACCGACATGACCGTGCCCTGCGAGCACTGCTATTTTACCTCGACCATCTCCGAGCGGCAGTGGCCGAAAATCCTCGCGTTTAAGCAGTGGATCATGAAAATCGCCCCTCTGGTCTGATGGCCAGAGGGTTAGCGCTCTATTTTGGGGGAATAAGAAAAATTCAGCGCGCAGGCGTAGAGCCGGCCGGCCTTTGAATAAGAGATATATTTGCGGTTTTTATCCCAGGCCAACAGGGCATTATTGGCAAAATAATAAACCTCCAATTGCCTCCCATTAGCCAACCTCGACCAGCCTCGGCTTCTTATCACGGTAAAATCACCGTTGTCACTGAGCGTAATCAGCGGCACGCCCCAGGCATAGCGGGATATTTGCAGCTGGATAATGAATTGGCTTTCGCAGCTTATTTGGTAGTTCTGTACATCAACATCCATAATTTATATTTTGGGTGCCACCCTTCGGTCAAAATAAATAAGATAAGAACAACTCACCACGATTAATCCCAGCACGATCAGCACGGCACCCAATACAAACTCAATTTGCAACGGCTCGCCGAGAATGACGACCCCCGCCAGGATGCCGAATACCGGCGTCATAAAGGTGAGAATGCCCAGCGAGGAAGCCTGATAACGGCGCAGCAGCGAAAACCAGATCAGGTAGCTGAAAAATGACACCACCACGGTCTGGAACAGCAGGCTGTACCAGGCCACCGGGCTCAGGGTGAAATGCAGGTTTCCCGTCGCCAGCGCCGGCAACAACAACAGCACACAGGCGCCCGTCAACTGAAACAACAGCGTCTGTTTGGCCGGGCACTCCGCCAGGCGCGTGGTGCGGATCACCAGGGTAGAAGCTCCCCAGGCGATCCCCGCCAGCAGGCCGTAGAGATCGCCTTTCAGCCGTTCGGCTCCGCCGCTTCCCTCAGCCATGCCCGATATGGCCAGCACCACGCCGCCAAAGGCGATGAGCATGCCCAGCCACTGCACCGGCGACAGGCGCTCCTGAGGAAGGAGAAAATGCAGGCCAAGGGCGGAAAACAGCGGCGCGGTGTACAAAAACACCGCCATATGCGAGGCGCTGGTGTAACGCAGCCCTGCGGAGACAAAAAAGAACTCCAGCGCGAACAATGCCCCCACGCTCAAACCGGCGCACAGCGTGGCGCGATCCCAGGTGAAGCGCTCGCCGCAGCCGCGCGCCAGCAGGTAAACAGCCAGCGCGGCAAGACCCGAGCGAATGGCGATTTGCAGCACCGCCGACACATCCGGCTCGGCGGCCTTGATTGCCACCTGTTGCATTCCCCAGATGGCGCATAGCATCACCATCGTGGCGGCAGCCCTGCCGTCGATTCCGATTCTCGCATTCATAATAGGGTTCTCGCCACCGTGAGAATAATAACGGGTAACCGTCGTATTATTCTTTATACACCACGATTTCCTGATAAAGCTTAATAACCTCACCATCGCTATCGACAGAGTCGGTATATTCGGTTTGCTGCGCCAAATGAATCACCTTCCATCCTTTTCGCGCTAATTCAGGGATCGTCAGGCGCCCCACGTCGCGGCAGGTGAACAGGGTATCATCCGACAACCTAAGCTTGCTAACCTCTGCATAATCATAGGCTTGAGAATGACAAACGTGCGACTCCGCCGCCATCGCCGGCAGTGAAAACAGCCCCACTAATAACATTAACAGGTTTCTCATGGCGACCTCCCAATCGCTTATTCATGCCGGCCGATTACGCAGACAAAGGCTGACGTTAATACGCCGGCGAAAGACTCAAATTTATTATCTCTTGCACGGATGAAATTACAGGCTGGCGCCGGTGACTGACAAATGAAAAATATAAACCTTGGCGTTAGATGAATTCATCCGAATCGAGAAACATGAACAGCGGCCCTTTGCACCGCACGGAATGGTCAAAAACCGGCCAATAATTAGCAAGAAAAGTAATTCTTTATGTCACTGTTTATGTTAAAAATGCCGCCCGCCGCTAACACACCAAAAAAACCGTCAAAATGCGTGAAAACGCAGCGTTCTGCGCAAAACATCGGCATGGCGGCGCTGATGGGGCGGTCATACATAAAACAGGGATAACACATGGCAATCAAATTGCGCGTATTGACTCAAGCGGTGGCGCTGGGTCTGGCGATCGGCAGCGCGTCGTTCGCCGCTCAGGCGGAAATCACCCTGCTGAAGCAGGATCCGCAGGCCGGCGATCCGCTCAGCCGCCTGAACTTCACCGTTGGCGGCAGCATCCGTCCACAGTTTAACAACATGACGGGCGACGGCGACAAGGGTTCCTACAAGCGTAACGGCTTCGACGGCGGCACCCGCTTCCGTTTCGCGGCGGACTACTACCTGTTCGACGATATCAGCTGGATCAGCTACTACGAGCTGGGCGTGAACATTCCGGCGCTGTTCGACTGGGATCACCACTATGCCGACGGCGCGAGAAACACCAGCCGCCGCATGCTGTACACCGGCCTGAAAAGCAACACCTGGGGCCAGATGACCTTCGGCCAGCAGAACAGCGTTTACTATGACGTGGTGGGCGCCAAGACCGATATCTGGGACTACGACATGTTGGCCCAGGCGCCGGGCAACGGCATCAACGGCGACTACGACGGCTCTTACCGTTCACGCAAGATGCTGAAGTACAAGAACCGCTTCGGCGATGCGGACGTTTATGCCTCGTACCTGTTCAGCGACAGCGACTACCTGCCGGGCAACGGCCTGCGCTATAAGCGCAAAGGCGGCGGCTCACTGGGCGTGGACTACCACATCACGCAGGATCTGACCTGGGGCACCGCCTGGAACTACACCCGCGCCGAAATGCGCAATCCGTCCACCAGCGGCAGCAAGAGCTACGATCAACACATCGTCGGCACCGCCCTCAGCTGGAAACCGGACAACTGGACGCTGACTTTCGGCGGCGGTTACTACCACGACTTCCTGACCACCAAGAAAACCGACATCAACAATTACTTCGCCGGCGATGCCTGGGGTATCGAATACCTGGCCGGTTATACCGTGCCGGTGGGCCAGTACGCGGTGAAATCGGTGATGCCGTACTTTATGGGCGATCGCCTGGAATACGTCACCGGCCGCAACTACCAGCGCATCGACAACGGCCTTGGGGTTACCGTGCAGTTTGACTACGGCTTCCGCGTTGACGTAGAGCACGTGCTGACATCGAGCACCGACAACCTCGGCGATATGACCGTGGTGCGTCTACGCTACGATTTCTGATTGTTCCGCACGTAAAAAAGGCCGCGCAAGCGGCCTTTTTCGTTATTGAAGCAGCGTCAGAAGCCGCCGCGCGCCGAGCGCCCTACCGCTTCGCCCAGCTGCCATACCGCCATGGCGTAGTGGGTGCTGTGGTTATAGCGAGTGATGACGTAGAAGTTCGGCAGGCCGTACCAATATTGGTAGCCGGTGCCGACGTCCAGCCGCAGCAGGCTGGCTTCCTGATTGTCGCCGAGCGAACCCTGCGGGCTCAGGCCGGCTTCCGCCAGCGCAGCGACCGAGTAGCGGGTCTTGAAGCCGTTTTCCAATCCCGGCGCCTGGCCGTTGGCCTGAATCGCGACCGGCTCGCCTTTGGACCAACCGTGCGCCTTGAAGTAATTGGCCACGCTGCCGATGGCATCGACCGGATCCCACAGGTTGATATGACCATCGCCGTTGAAGTCGACCGCATAGCTCTTGAAGGAAGACGGCATGAACTGCCCATAGCCCATCGCGCCGGCGAAGGAGCCGCGCAGTTCGAGCGGATCGTCGCCCTCGGTGCGCGACATCAGCAGGAAGGTTTCCAGCTCGCCGGCGAAGTAATCGGCGCGGCGCGGGTAGTTGAAGGCCAGCGTCGCCAGTGCATCGATAATGCGGGTTTTACCCATTACGCGGCCCCAGCGGGTCTCCACGCCGATAATCCCGACGATGATCTCCGGCGGCACGCCGTACACCTGCCAGGCCCGCTGCAGCGCATCCTGATATTGATTCCAGAACACCACGCCATTTTGCACGTTATCCGGCGTGATGAACTTGTTGCGGTAGCGCAGCCAGGAACCGTTCGGGCCGGTAGGCCCCTGGGTAGACGGTTTCGGCGCCTGCCTGTCCATCAGCCGCAGCACCGAATCCAGGCGCCGTGCCTGCGCCAGCACGTCGTGCAGCTGCTGCCGATCAAAGCCGTGTTCCTGCACCATCTTATCGATAAAGCGCGCGGTATTCGGGTTATTGGCGAAATCACCACCCAGCGGCGCGCCGCTGTGCGCCGGGCTCAGCAAAAAGCCGCCCTTTACCGGGGTGCCCTGCGGCGTAGCGGTGGTACTGGGTTTCGGCGTGCTGCTACAGGCAGCAAGCAAGGTAATCAGCGGTAAAAGCGCAACCAGGTGACGCATCGGATATCCATATAACCATGCAAGAGATAAGTGGGAGTTATGTTAATGCATTGTTCAACGCGAACAAACAGGATTATGCCGCCAATTACCGCGCCAGGTAGCCAAACGTGCCAAATTGTGACGTTTTGCACGGTGAGAGAACGCCCGGCGCGGCCGCGCGGAATCTCAACCGCGACTAAATGAGAAAAATTATCACCTTGACGCCCCCTTTTACCCCGATAAAATGCCCGGCTGCTTGCCACCCGGCTATCGCCGCAATGATCACGACAATGGAATGTGATGGAATCTCTCGGACAACTCGCCAAAGACCTGTACCGTGGGCGCATCTCGCGCAAACCCTTTATTTTCTCGCTGGCGATCTTCGCCGTTGGCATCGTGCTGCTGTCGTTTATGTCGACCTATCTGGACAAAAACCATTTTCGCGCCCATGCGCACGGCGATACCGAGGAATTCGTCTCGGTGCTGCTGTATCTGCTGTGCATCATGGTCTGGGCGCTGTTCTGTTTCGGCCTGGTGGCGTGGTTCATGGCCAAAACCGCGTTTCGGCTCAACGATATCGGCCTGCCCGGCTGGGCGCTGGCCGTGGCGTGCTATGTTTGCTCGGTGCTCAACAACTACTCCCCCGGCCCGGTGGCGCGCTGGCTGCCGCTTTTCAGCCTGGCCGTCATGATCTGCGCCCTGCTGTTGCCGCCGGGCGGGCTGCGCCGCAGGCCGGGCGGCGACGCTGACGATTAACGCAGCTGCACCACCTTGTTCGCGGCCGGTTCGGCCGCCGTCAGCCTGCCGCTGACCTGGCTGATGCCGCCGCCGCTGTTATGGGACACCACGGCGATCGGCAAACGCCGCAGCTGCCGGGTCAGCTCGGGCGTGATATAGCCGATGTGGGTGTTCTGTTGCTGTTTCCGCCAGCGGCCGGCCGCCCTGCGACGGGAGAAATACTGGTTGTATTTAGCCCAGGCGATCAGCGTGACGGCATTGAACAACGCCACAATGATGTACAGCGAGATCACTTCCAGCAGCGACAGGGCGGAGCCCACCCCGTGCTGATCCATCACCGACATCAGGCCGCGGCTGAACAGATAAAGGAAGCCGCACCAGGCGAAAAGCGTCAGCAGGCTGTCTACCACGCGCGGCAGCAGGCCGCGTTCGGAATAAATCAGGACGTCCGTCATTCTTTGATCCTCCCAATGCCCCGATCGGGGCTGATCCAGCGCGCACGCCCGCGCCGAGCTTTCAACATCACTTTGGAAAACGCCACCAGCGTGGTCAGCAGGCTGAGCAGCCAATACACCAGCGGATACCAGATGATCCAGAACAGCGAGCGGCCGAAGCCCTTCTCATAGCGCTTCTCCAGCAGCAGGCTGACGGTGAACTGCAGCAGGCACACCACGCCCAGCACCAGCCCGGTAAACGCCGGCGTCAGCAACGAGTGAATGCGGATGCCCTCCGGCAGCGGCACCGCCAGCCCAACCAGGAAAATCAGCACGCTGACCAGGTAAGTGAACGCCCACAACGTGGAGAGGCAATACTCGGCGAACAGCAGCCACATATGCCGGTGCTCCCAGGCCCACAGGTTGCGCAGGTTCTTTAAAAACACCTCGGCGCCGCCCTGCGCCCAGCGCAGGCGCTGCTTCCACAGCCCGCGCAGGGTCTCCGGCATCAGGATCCAGCACAGCGCCCGCGGTTCGAAGAAGATAGCCCAGTGCTTGAGCTGCAGTTTCCAGCTGATGTCGATGTCTTCGGTGATCATGTCCTGGCTCCAGTAACCGACATCGGTAAGCGCTTGCTTACGAAACGCGGCCACCACGCCGGAGATGGTGAACAGGCGGCCATAAACGCGCTGCGTGCGCTTGATAAGGCCGATGATCGACGAAAACTCACCGACCTGGATGCGGCCGATCAGGGTGGAGCGCGTGCGGATGCGCGGGTTGCCGGTCACCGCGCCGACGTGCGGATTGGCCAACAGCGGCGCCACCAAATAGGCCGCCGCATCGCGATCCAGCAGCGCATCGCCGTCGATGCACACCAGATACTCGCTGCGCGCCGCCGCCGCGCCCGCCTGCAGCGCGATCGCTTTGCCCTGATTTTGCGCCAGATGGATCACCCGCAGCCGGGGGAACTCCAGCGTCAACTGGTCCAGCACCTCGGCGGTGTCATCGCTGGAGCCGTCGTTGATGGCGATCACTTCGATATTTTCATAGCGCTGCGCCATCGCCGCCGAAATGGTTTCACGCGCGTTCAACCCTTCGTTGAAACAGGGGATCAGCACGCTGATCGACGGGTTGCCCGGCAGCACCGGCGCGGGCATGTCCGGGCTCCAGCGCCAGTGGCGCTCGCGGTGCAGCCAGAAATAGATGCCGCCGGCGATCCAGATGCCGGACATGAACAGCGGCCAGAAGAACACAAAGTTGAGCAGCACTTCGCCGGTAAACAGCAGGACGATGCCGAAGGGCACGCTCAACACCAGACACAGGATGAATAAGGCAATTAAACGATCGGTCATGGCAGTGGGAACCAGGCTGAGGACAACACCGGGCGAACGGCATCCAGCTTAGGCCGATCGTCGAGGAAGTTGTCGGGGTAATAACCAAAGCTCTGAGCGCCATTGCGCTGCAGGCGACGCATCCATTCGGCCAGCAGTTGACCGTCATCCAGGCTTATCCGGCGCTCCTTGCGCCAGTCGACGGCCTGCAACTCAAACACCGTTTTATCGAGCGCGCCGGGGTAAGCGGCCACTTTGCCCACCAGTTGATCCAGCCAGCGGCCGCTGTCGGCGCGCGGCACGTTTTCCATCAGCGGCATCGCCATCGGCGCCACCCAGTCGTAGGCCTGCAGGAAATCCGCCAGATTCTGGCCGAACCAGGCTTCGCTGGCGGGATCGAGCACCGGCATCGCATAGATGTTGCGCGCGGTTTGCACCTGCGGGCCGCGGATCGCCCGCACCCGCTCGGTCAGCGACTGGGTAAATTCGATCAGCGCCCGGCTCTTGAAGCGCGTCCAGCGCGCCATCGCCTGCGGATCCTGGCGTATCGCCGCCACCGAATCGGCGAAGCCGGCCTGGCGGTAGGCCGCAACGGCGTCGGGGCCGGCGTCCTCGATGTCCGACAGCAGGGCATCGTCGTGGAACAGGATCCCTTTGAAGGTGGCGTGGGCCGCCAGATCCTCGTAGATCTCACCGATGCGCTGGCGCGCCACCGGGCTGAACGGCGACAGGCGGCGGTACTGCTTGTCGTCTACCGACAGCTGCCCGCTTTGCGGATCGAGGCGCTGTACGCGCGGCACGTCAGATCCCAGCTCGAACGCCAACACCGGCATCCAGGCATACACGGCCACGCCGGTGCGCGAAGAGAGCTGCCAGGAGACCCGGTTGAACAGGTCGGCCTTCATCGGCAGCCAGCGGTTGGGGAAATAGAGCTCGCGCACGTTGCCGTCGCCTTTTGGATCGGCGAACGCCTGCAGGAAAACGGTATTGATGCGCAGGTCGTAGATGCGCTGGATCAGCTTGTCGAGGTTTTTGGCCTGCTGCTGCGGATCGGGATCGTAAAGGTAGTCGAGATCGACGTGCGCCACCCGCATGATCTGTCGGTTCTGTATCTGCGTCAGCTGCTGGGCGAAGCTCGTCAGCGACGGGTTGCCGGCCACCAGCATGCGCGGCACGTTCTCAGGCGCGTTGACGTCTGCCAGCCCGTTCTCCAGCGTCAGCGCCATGCGGTAACCGTGCTTGCGCGCGATGTCCAGCGCCACGCCGCCGGCCGCGCCGTACGGCCAGACCCAGACGCGCGGCGCCTTGCCGGTGGCGGCGGTGATGCGCTGGGTGATCAACGCCACGTCTTTCTCGATGCGTTGGCGATATTCCGCCTCGCTTTCGTAGCGGCCCTGTTTGGCGTCGTACAACCGATTGGCGACCGCCGGTTCGGTATTGCCCTGCGGGTTAGCGATACCGCCGTAATGCGAAGCGTAGGTGTGCGCGCCGATCTCCACCAAGCCGGAGTCCGACACTTCCCGCACCTGCTGCCAGGTGAGGAAGCGATCGCGCGGCGTCATCAGGCCGCCGAAATCGACCGGCTTGTCGGCTGGCGCATCCAGCCAGACGCCGACCGGCGCCAACACCGCCGGCCAGTTGTAGGCCTTCAGCAGCGGAAAAACCCGGCTGTAGAAGCTGCGGTAGCCATCGTCGAAGGTCAGCAGCACCGCCTTGTTCGGCAACGCCGGGCCGCCGTTTTGCGCCTGCAGGATCTGCTCGACCGACACCGGCTGGTAGCCGTTTTGCTTCAGCCAGGCGAACTGTTCATTGAGCGCGCTGGTGCGCACCGACATGTAGCGCTGGTCCGCCGCGCCGTCTTCCACGTCGTGATACGCCAGCACCGCGTAACGGTTGGCCGGCCACGGGCGTTCCATCGGCCCCACGGGCCGCTCCGCCGGCGGCGTGAAGCGCGGCACGTCCGCCTGGCTGCAGGTGGTGGTCAGCAACGCGGCCAACACGAAAAGCGAGGATCGAATAAGCATGATTATTCCTTTAAAAACGATAATTCAGATCAAACGTCACGCCGATGTTCCGCTCGCGCTTGCCGTCGTAAGGATGTTTCTCAAACTGCAGCATCGCGCCGGCGTCCAACACCCCGTTCCAACTGATGCGCTGGCCGTAACCCAGCTGGGTGATCGGCTTGCGCGCATAGTCCCGCTGCCAATAGCTGCCGGCGCCGGCCTGGAACTGCTGGCTCCACTCGGTCTGATAATGGCGATACAGGGTGTGATCGAGCGTTAACGACGGCAGCAGCGTGAAGTCGCGCTTCGGGTTGTAATACGGCACGTTCTCCTGGCTGTTGCGGCTGCCGGACAGCGTCAGGTTCATGTCCAGCCGATAACGGGCGCCGGCGAGCAGCCGTTGCCGCCCTTCCAGGCCGTATTCCAGCCGGTTGTTGCCGTCCGAGAAGTGCGAAGGCGCCACGCTGGCGCGCAGCTCGCGGCTTTCGTTCTGCTGCCAACGCAGCCACAGGTTGCCGCCGTTGGCGCTGATGCCGTTGGTCAACGCGCGCAGCGGCGTCTCGGCCGACAGGCGCGCCACCGAACCGCCGAGGCGCCATTGATCATTCAGGTCATACCAGGATGAAAGGCGCAGGCCGAGCTCATTGCCGTGGCCGTAGTTGCGGTTGGCCACCTCGGCTTCCAGCCACAAATCGCGCGAGCGCCACTCGGCGCCGGCGCTGAGATCGCGGTTGATGCCCTTGCCCTCGTCGAACTGGCCGGTGTTGAATCCCCAGCCGGTGAACAGCCGCCAGTTGTCGTCGATCGGCGGTGAATAGAGCGCAGCGTGAATGCCGAAATCGTGGCTGCCGCTGACCGGCCCGTCGGAATCGATGCCCTGATTGCCGCTGATGCGCAGTTCAGACATGTGGTGAATGCGGCGCGAACGCTCGAGCTGCTGAGCGGCGACGCTTTCCGGCGCGCGTTGGATGACGTCGTCGGCCAGCAAATCCAGCTGCCGCCACTCCTGCAATTCCTGCGCGACATAGCCCTGCTGGATCTCCAACGGCAGGCTGCGCGGCTCCAGCCCTTCCACCTGCTTCAACTCGTCCTCGGCGCGGCGCGGCCAGCCGCGCGCCAAATAAACGCTGGCCAATGAGATGCGCAGCCCCTGATTGCCCGGCGCCGTGCGCGCCAGATGGGTCAACTGCCGTTCGGCCTCGGCCAGATCGCGTTGATAAACCCGTGACTGCGCCAGCAGCGATTGGCCGACCAGCCAGTCATCGTTGTAGGCCAGCGTCGGCAACTGGTACAGGCGGGTCGCGTAGGGATAGCGCTGGCTGACGCGCTGCGCCAGCAACGCCGCCCGATCGATGCGTTCGTCCTCCGCCTGCGCGTAAAACAGATCGGTTTCGTCTTCGGCGGTCACCGCCTGCGGCGCGGCGGCGTTCAAGCGGCTGAAAATGGCCTGCGCCTTATCCGGCTGCTGCAGGTAGAGGTAGGCGGACGCCGCCCAGCGCTGGGCATAATCCGGCACCGTGCGCCCTTCCGCCTGCAAGGTTTGATACTCGCTCACCACATCGGCCATGCGATAACGCGCCAGCAGCGCGCCCAGGCGATCGATACGCGCCTGCTGGTAGCTGTCCTGCGCCTCCGGCAGCGGCCGCCACTGCGTCAGCAGTTGGTCATAGCGCGCCAGCGCGCGGTCGGCGATGACGAAGCGTTCCTGTTCGCCACGAGCATCGATAAACGACAGCCGCACCAGTTCGGCGGCTTCATCCGCCTGCAGGCGCCGCTGCTGCGCGGGCGGCAATGCCAGCCCCTGGCTTGCACGCAGCGCCGGATCCGCGACCCGGTTCGCCGCCAGCAGCGTCACGTAATAAGCCTGAATGCCGGCGTCGGACGGCGCCAGCGCACGGGCGCGGGTCACGTTTTCCAACGCCGCCCAGCTGCGGCCGGCGGCCTGATCCACATAGGCGCGCGTCAGATACCACGTCGCCGGTTCCAGTAACTTCTCCGCTTTGGCCGCTTCCGTTTGCGCCTGCGCATCCCGCCCGGCATCCGCCAGCGTCATCACGTAGCCACGCTGCAGGCCGCCGTCGGCGGGAGCGAGCTGCAACGCCGCCCGCCACAGGCGCAGCGATGGTTGCCACTGCTTAAGATTGCGGTAGGCGCGGGCCGCCGTCGCCAGGCTGGCGCTATCCCGCTGCAGCGCGGCGCCGTCGG
Organism: Serratia sarumanii; assembly: GCF_029962605.1. Lineage (NCBI taxonomy): Bacteria > Pseudomonadati > Pseudomonadota > Gammaproteobacteria > Enterobacterales > Yersiniaceae > Serratia > Serratia sarumanii. The sequence goes on from NZ_CP124750.1 coordinate 3,559,368, forward strand.
CACGCCAGAGTGCGACCACCTCTTCGTCATGGCCGGCCCAACCGGCCACCTGGATATAATCGGCTCGCTGCTGCAGGCTCAACCCCTCCCGAGCGCGCCGCTGCGATAAATACGCCAACACCGGCGCGGTATCGCCCGATCTGGCCTGACGGATCAGCGCGTCATAGCGCTCATCCGCCAGCGCGGCGGCCGGCAGGGATAAACCGATAAACAGCAATGACGCCGCATATTTGGTGACGTGGCGTTCGGTAAAGCGTAATGAACGCGAGTTAACTTTAGGCACGAGGTATTCCTTTAATCCGTGAGCTGCTGTCCTGGCAGAGTGCAAATGCGAGCAGGCACCCGAAAAGTCGGCTAGAGCCGTCGAGTAATAAGCATGGAGTAATGAATATTTCTGTCTGGCGCAGACATAAAGAGAATCGAATGCGCCTTTGCCTAAAAAGAGTATTTTATAAAGCTGCCGGTGAATACCGCAGCCAGGTGATATCTGCCTGAAACTGGAATTTCACAATTGTTAATAAGTGAAATAATAAAAATTAAACCACCACAAATCAAACACATGAACTTTTATCATGATCAATATTCTTATTTTCACCCTTCCGTGTGAAATTGTATAAAAACCGGCGTGATATTTGATTTTAATTCTCATTATCACCCATCAACAGGGATATTAATCCAAACACCTAATTAAATAATCTTTCTTCCCGGAAAAAATAATAAGAATATTGCTCACAAGGAAATTAAATTTGCCTGCTAATAATTATTACTTTCAATTTAAATTCCCCCACGGCTGCGTTCATGCTGGCTATCTTCCGGGCATGCCGTCACAATAGCGCCTCATTCAGGCTTCAATCAGGGATTGCCATGTACAGCCACTACCCCGCCCATTACACCTTCGATCGCGACAGCGACGCCTGGCAGATCGGTTTTCACGACTTCCCCGAGTGGCAATCTGCCTGCTATAAACGCGAAGACATCGAGCTGGAAGCGCAGGAAAGCCTGCTGGCCGCCATCGCCGCCGCGATGGACGAAGGGCTGCCCCTGCCCGCCCCTTCCCCTGTGCAAACCGATGATCTGAGAGTACATCTGCCGGCGCTGGTGGCGCTGAAGATCGAGCTGCACAACGCCATGCTGCGCAAAAACACCGGCAAAGCGGCGCTGGCGCGCAAGCTGGGGTTCAACGGCGGGCAAATGGAGCGGTTGCTGGATATCGGCTACGCCTCGAAGGTTGAGGCGTTGGAGCAGGCGCTGTATCTGCTGGGCTACGAAGTGCGCGTGACAATAAGCGAAGTTTGCCAATAGGTTAGCGGCAGGTAAGCGAAATATTATCCAACGGGGCTAAATTTTCCCCGTTTTGCGCCGATATGATCGCTACCTAATCACTTGTCGCAACAACGAAGGCTAAAAATGGAGTGGAGTCGCCGTCATATTTGGGCCGTTATTCTGCTGTCTTGTCTCGTTTTTTGGGTCATTTTGGCGACCGGCATCAACGCCGTCGCCTGAGCGCCTGCCGCCGCATTGCAATACCTCGATTTTATAGCCCGCTGCGGCGGGCTACTTCCTGGCGCTTGCCCATAAAAAGCGTTATAAAACAGCCCTCACTGTGCAAAAAACAGCCAAAAATTGTGATCAAAAACACAGTATTGAAATCAGACCAGTATTGAGAGTACATTAGCGCCGATCCTGTCGCGGTTCGGATTTTACCTCACGGAGCATGAGGCGCGACAACCGGACAACCCGCGCTCGAGGACGTTGTTCTTTCGCTTGGAAGAATCCGCCCGACAAGCAGGTTGCCCATAAAATACTCAGCACAACAATCGGGATCATTGCTGGCGAGGACTCCAGACAGGAGTTGTTCAGTGAAATATTTTTTGATGGGCGTGTCATTCATGCTGGTTGCCTGGGTTGGCACCTTCATGTTGATGGTTGCCTGACAGCAGCCTGACCGGGAACACAGACAAAGGGACGCGCAAGCGTCCCTTTGGCGTTTCGGCTAGCGATCATTTGCCCGGCATCATGCGGCGCAGGGTGTCGTCCTTGCGCAGATAGTGATGATACAGCGCCGCCAGCGCATGCGCGCCAATGATAAAGTAGCCAACGTTTGCCAGCGTCTCATGCACCGTTTTGACCAGCCGGCGCATCACCGGATCCGGCGTCATCCACTGCGGCACCGGCCAGCCCAGCAAAGACCACGATTTTCCGCCGTAGGCCAGGGTTAACATGCCCAGCAGCGGCAACATCAGGAAGACCACGTACAGCAGCCAATGGAAGATCTTGGCGCCCACTTCCTGCCATTCCTCCAGCGGCGGCGTGGTCGGCGGCGCAGCGCGGAAAGCGCGCACCGCCAACCGAATCAGCATCAGGGCAAAGACCGATACCCCGAAATTAAAGTGCAGATTTTTGACCACCGGCCCCCACGCCTCCGGCATCGAATCCTTCAGCAACATCGCCGAATAGGTGAGGATCACCAGCAGCAGCGTCAGCCAATGTAAAACGATTTGCGATCGCGCGTAGCGGTTGCTCATACACTCAGTCCAAAAAATAAAACTCAGCGTAGTCGAGCATAATGGGGAAATGATGAAGAAAACCTTGGGACGGAAAAAAATAAGGCCGGGCGAACGCCCGGCCTGACAGGATTATTTGGCGCTGCCGCCTTTCCCCGGCTTCAGCAGCCCGTCCGCGCGGAACATCGCCTTGATGCCGCGCACCGCCTGGCGGATACGGTCCTGGTTCTCGATCAGCGCGAAGCGCACGTGGGTATCGCCGTAGTCGCCGAAGCCGATGCCCGGCGAGACGCAGACCTTGGCTTCCGCCAGCAGGCGCTTGGCGAACTCCAGCGAACCGAGGTGGGCATAAGGCTCGGGAATTTTCGCCCACACGTACATCGACGCCTTCGGATTTTCCACCATCCAGCCGGCCTCGTGCAGCCCCTTCACCAACACGTTGCGGCGCTGCCGATACTGCTCGGCGATATCGCGCACGCACTGCTGATCGCCTTCCAGCGCGGCGATGGCCGCCACCTGCAGCGGTGTAAAGGTGCCGTAGTCGTGATAGCTCTTGATGCGCGCCAGCGCGCTGACCAGCTCGGGGTTACCGACCATGAAACCGATGCGCCAGCCGGCCATGTTGTAGCTTTTCGACAGGGTGAAGAACTCCACCGCAATGTCTTTCGCCCCCGGCACCTGCATGATCGACGGCGCTTGCCAGCCGTCATAGACGATATCGGCATAGGCCAGATCGTGGATCACCAGCACGTTGTACTGCTTGGCCAGCGCCACCACCCGCTCGAAGAAATCCAGCTCCACGCACTGCGCGGTCGGGTTGGACGGGAAGCCGAGGATCATCATTTTCGGACGCGGGATGGTTTCCCGAATGGCGCGCTCCAGCTCACCGAAGAAATCCACGCCGTCCACCAGCGGCACCGAACGCACCTGGGCGCCGGCGATCACCGCGCCGTAAATGTGGATCGGGTAGCTGGGGTTCGGCACCAGCACGGTATCGCCGTGATCGAGGGTCGCCAGCATCAGATGCGCCAGCCCCTCTTTCGAACCGATAGTGACGATGGCTTCGCTTTCCGGATCGATATCCACCTGATAACGATCGGCATACCAGCGCGAAATGGCGCGGCGCAGGCGCGGAATGCCGCGCGAGGTGGAATAACCGTGGGTGTCGTCGCGCTGGGCGACGGCGCACAGTTTTTCCACGATGTGCGGCGGCGTCGGGCCGTCGGGGTTACCCATGCTGAAGTCGATAATATCCTCGCCGCGACGGCGTGCGGCCATCTTTAGTTCGGCGGTGATGTTGAATACGTAAGGGGGAAGACGTTCAATGCGCGTAAAACGGCGCTGTGGACTGTTATCAGCCATAGGGGATTCCTCGATAGACGTTAGCGCCCGGACCGTCCGAGCGACGCTGGCCAGCGAACTGACCGAATATCGAACATAGCGCAGCGCCGACGAGCTTGTCGATACCCGGCGCGATATTTTTATTTGCCGCCCTGAAACTCCGCCGCCAACAGCCCGAACAGCCAGTCGTCGCACCACTGCCCAGCCAGACGGTAGTTGTCGCGCAGCGTGCCTTCCAGCTGAAAGCCGCACGATTCCAGCAGGCCGCGCGAAGCGAGGTTGCCCGCGGTCACGGTGGCGGTCAGCTTGTGAAAGCCGCAGGCGTTCACCGCAAAATCCAGCACCGCCCGCAGCGACTCCTTGCCATAGCCCTTGCCCTGCCCGGCAGGCAAACTCCCGTATCCCACTTCCGCCTGCCGATACGGCAACCACTGCGGGCGAAAGCCGGTAATGCCCACCGCCTCCCCGCTATGCTTCTCACGCATCACCAGGCACAGCCACTGCTCACCGTGTTTGTCCCAGGCCGGCAGCCGCTCCTCGAACCGGGCGCGGATCTCCGCTTCGCTGCGCGGATCGGAGATGTAACGAATCACCTCGGGATCTTGGTACAGGCGCAAAAACAGCGGCCAATCCTCGGCGGTTATCGACTGTAAGTGCAGACGTTCAGTGACCAGCTTCATAAAATCTCCGAAAAACGAAAAAGAGGAACTTACGAATGAAAGATATCTCTTTATTTTCCCCGATTGGTTGCCGATAATCATTCACGTCAAAACCACAAAACCATAACGTCTTGCCCGATTCCCTACAACCGCTCGCCGCAGTCACTCACGCGGCACGAGGAGAACACCATGGCCTCTTTAGTCATCGACGATATTCCGCAGACGATCGTTAACGTCAAGCGCCAGCTGCGCCAGGCATTGCCGAACTACCGCGACGTATTTCTGGCGCTGGAAGAGAACATCCGCGGCCAGGTCGAACAGATCCGGCGCGAGCTGGCCGCCGGCCACAATCCGGTGCCGCAGATCGACGCGGAAGATATCCTGCAGCAGCGCGTCAGCGAGCAGCAGATAGCGCTGATCAAACAGCGCGGCGCCTGCGCCATTCGCGGCGTATTTCCCCGCGCCAAGGCCGAGGGCTGGAACCGGGAAATCGGCGACTACCTTGAGCGCAACAACTTCGTCGAGCGGTTGAAAAACGCCGCTGAAGACAACTATTTCGGCAAGCTGGCCGCCAGCAAACCGCAGATCTACGGCATCTATTGGTCGAAACCGCAGGTCGAGGCGCGGCAGGATGCGCGCATGCATGCGGTGCAGGTGTTCCTCAACAGCCTATGGGCCACCGAGAGCAACGGCAAACAGCATTTCGATCCGACCCGCGTCGCCACCTATGCCGATCGTACCCGCCGCCGCCCGCCGAACTCCTCGTCGCTGGGTCTGTCGCCGCACGTCGACAGCGGCACCATCGAGCGCTGGCTGGACGAAAACTTCCGCTATGTGTATCGCCACGTTTTCTCCGGCGACTGGCAGCAGTACGATCCCTTCGCCGCCGACGGCCGCACCGAGGTGCGCGAGATAGCCTCGCCGGCGGTCTGTTCGATGTTCCGCACCTTCCAGGGTTGGACGGCGCTGACGCCGCAGCGCACCAATGCCGGCACGCTGAACCTGGTGCCGATCGCCAATGCCATGGCCTATGTGCTGTTGCGCGCACTGCAGGACGACGTCGCCGACGACGATCTGTGCGATGCGGCGCCGGGCCGCGCGCTGTCGATCTCGGAAAAATGGCATCCCCTTTTATTAAGTGGGATTTCCCCTATTCCCGATCTGGAGCCGGGCGACACGGTATTTTGGCACTGCGACGTGATCCACGCGGTGGAGAACGAGCATAACGGCGAGTTCGACAGCAACGTGATGTACATCGCCGCCGCGCCGGGCTGCGAGAAAAACGACGCCTATCTGCAGCGCCAGCTGCCGAGCTTTATCGACGGCAGAACGCCGCCGGACTTCGCCCCCGACGACTTCGAGGTGGATTTCGACGGCCGCGCCACCGCCGACCTGCTGACGCCGCTGGGCAAAGCGCAGCTCGGCATGGGCTGATCCCCCGCCCGTGGCGCGCGCCACGGGCCCCTTTCGCTGTGGTATACTGCCGCCATCCGTAGGCCGCAGCGAGAACCCGTCGTGCACCCTTTTTTTGAAATGCTGTTGGCGGTGTTTGATCGCGCCGCGCTGATGTTGATCTGTCTGTTTTTCCTGACCCGCACCCGGCTGTTCCGCCAACTGCTGCAAAAAGAAGACCATACGCCGCTCGAGCTCGGCATCGTCACGGCGATCTTCTCGCTGTTCGCGCTGTTCAGCACCTACTCCGGCATCAACGTCGAAGGATCGCTGGTCAACGTGCGCGTCATCGCCATCATGGCCGGCGGCATCCTGTTCGGCCCCTGGGTGGGCATCGTCACCGGCATCGTCGCCGGGGTGCACCGCTATCTGATCGACATCGGCGGCATCACCTCGGTGCCTTGTCTTATCACCAGCATCATCGCCGGCATCAGCGCCGGCTACATCAACCTCAAGGTGAAAAAAGAGCAGCGCTGGCGCGCCGGCATCGTCGGCGGCATGCTGTGCGAATCCCTCACCATGCTGCTGATCGTGCTGTGGGCCAAGCCGACCGAGCTTGGGTTGGACATCGTGTCGCAGATTGCCCTGCCGATGATCCTCGGCACGGTGTGCATCGGCCTGATCGTGCTGCTGGTGCAGAGCGTCGAGGATGAAAAAGAGGTGATCGCCGCGCGCCAGGCCAAGCTGGCGCTGGATATCGCCCACAAGACGCTGCCCTATTTTCGCAACATCAACAGCGAATCGCTGGCCACCATCTGCGATATCATCCGCCAGGACATCCGCGCCGACGCGGTGGCGATCACCGATACCCATCAGGTGCTGGCCTACGTCGGCGTAGGGCGCGAAGCCTACCCGATCGGCCGCGAAGGGCTGAGCCGCGTCACCCGCGAAAGCATTCGCCACGGCAAAATCATCATCAAGAACAACCTGGAAAACCCGGCCGCGCCGCAGATCCATTCGCAGCTGGTGGTGCCGCTGTGGGAAAAAGGCGAAGTGACCGGCGCGCTGAAAATTTACTACTGCCACGCCCACCAGATCACCAACACGCTGAAGGTAATGGCGGTCGGGCTGTCGCAGATCATCTCCACGCAGATCGAGGTTTCCCGCATCGAGCATCTGCGCCAGATGGCGGACAAAGCCGAAATGCGCGCGCTGCAGAGCAAGATCAACCCGCACTTCCTGTTCAACGCGCTGAACGCCATCTCTTCCTCTATTCGCCTGAATCCGGACACCGCGCGCCAGCTGATCATCAATCTGTCGCGCTACCTGCGCTACAACCTGGAGCTGAACGACGAACTGATCGATATCCGCAAGGAGCTGCATCAGATTCAGGACTATATCGCCATCGAACAGGCGCGCTTCGGCGCCAAGCTGACGGTGATTTACGACATCGACGACGACGTCTCGGTGCGCATTCCCAGCCTGCTGATCCAGCCGCTGGTGGAGAACGCCATCGTGCACGGCATCCAGCCCTGCAAGGGTAAAGGGGTGGTGGTGATCGCGGTGAAAGATCAGGGCGATCGGGTGAAGATTTCGGTGAAGGATACCGGCCACGGCATCAATCAGGAAACCATCGACCGGGTGGCGCGCAACGAGATGCCGGGCCACAATATCGGCCTGCTCAACGTGCACCACCGCGTGTCGCTGCTGTACGGTGAAGGGCTGCATATCCGCCGCCTTGAGCCGGGCACCGAAATCGCGTTCTACATCAGCAAAAACGGCGGCAAGCTGCATCAGGAACCGAGCGCGCCGCCGGTCGGGGAGGCCTCATGAAAGCCATCATCGTGGAAGACGAATTCCTCGCGCAGGAAGAACTCAGCTACCTGATCAAGAAACACAGCAATATCGATATCGTCGCCAGCTTCGAGGACGGCCTCGACGTCCTGAAATACCTGCAAACCCACCAGGTCGACGCCATTTTCCTCGATATCAATATCCCGTCGCTGGACGGCGTGCTGCTGGCGCAAAACATCAGCAAGTTCGCGCATCGCCCGTCGATCGTGTTCATCACCGCCTATAAAGAGCACGCGGTGGAAGCGTTCGAGATCGAGGCGTTCGACTATATCCTCAAGCCCTATCACGAGGCGCGCATCGTCACCATGCTGCAAAAGCTGGAGGCGCTGCATCAGCGCCCCGCCGGCGCAGCGGAACCCGCCAGCGCGCCGAGCCGCGGCAGCCACAGCATCAACCTGATCAAAGACGAGCGGATCATCGTTACCGACATCAACGACATCTACTACGCCGCCGCCGATGAAAAGGTGACGCGGGTCTATACCCGCCGGGAAGAGTTCGTGATGCCGATGAACATCACCGAGTTTTACGGCCGGCTGCCGGAAGCGCATTTCTTCCGCTGCCACCGCTCTTACTGCGTTAACCTGGCGAAGATCCGCGAGATCGTGCCCTGGTTCAACAATACCTACATTCTGCGGCTGAGCGATCTTGAGTTTGAAGTGCCGGTCAGCCGCAGCAAGGTGAAAGAGTTTCGCCAGCTGATGCACCTGTAAGCGCTTACCAGCGCGGGCCCGGACGGTAGTAATAGCCGGGTGGCGGCGGTGGCGGCATGCGGTAATGCGGCCGGTCTCGCCAGTCGCGCCGCGGCGGCCCGTAGTAAATCACCCGTGGCGGCGGGCCATAATAGTACCCGCGCGGGCGTTCATACCGGTGGTGATCGGCCCACCAGCGCGGGTCGCGCCAGCGATAGCCGTCCCAGTAGTGGCCGCGATTATCGCGATCGCCGATATGCAACGACAGGCCCGGCACGTTCACGCCGATGGACACGTCGGCCTGGCTCGCCAGCGGCAGCGCCAACAGCGCGGCCAGTAACAACAGCGTTTTTTTCATTTCATGGACTCCTGCAGAGCGGACCTCGTCCGATCGCAGATAACATAGTCCCGCGCTCATCGCCGCTCTATAGGCGCAATGCCGATTTACGCCTTTCAGACGCATCCTTCACAATTTCACCACAATCGTTCACCGGCAGTTAACAATAAATCGTTGATATCTTTGATGTAGATCACGTGCCACCCACGGCATTTCACGCGCTTTTCGGCGCAAAAACGGCAACTCACGCCGCATAACATGCATTTCATTCCTTCCGCCGTGCAACTCATTCCCGATCCGCCGCCCGCCGGGGGGGCCGGCCATATAATAAGCCCATACCGCGGGAACACAGCTTCACCCCGCAAATTTCAGCCAGCGGCTCACGCCCGGCAACGCACACACAGGAAGGAGACCGGCCATGAACACCAAACCGGCAAATCGCAGCTTAATCGTTCTCGGCACCATCATCTGTCAGATGGGCCTGGGCACCATCTACACCTGGAGCCTGTTCAACCAGCCGCTGGTCGACAAGTTCCACTGGGGGCTGGCGGACGTCGCCACCACCTTCTCCATCACCAGCTTCTTCCTGGCCTTCGCCACGCTGTTCGCCGGCAAGCTGCAAGAGCGCTTCGGCATCCGCAACCTGACGCTGTGTTCCGGCATTCTGGTCGGCCTGGGCCTGATCGCCAGCGCCCACGTCAGCTCGCTCGACATGATCTACCTGCTGGCCGGCGTGGTGGTGGGCTTTGCGGTCGGTATCGCCTACATCTCCACCCTGTCCAACCTGATTAAGTGGTTCCCGGCCAATAAAGGCCTGATTTCCGGCATCTCCGTCGGCGCCTTCGGCAGCGGCAGCCTGCTGTTCAAATACGTCAATGCCGCCCTGATCGCCGACGTCGGCGTTTCCGGCGCCTTCTTCTACTGGGGCGCCATCGTGATGGGCCTGATCGTCGTCGGTTCCCTGCTGCTGAAAGAGCCGGTGCTGGCGACCAACGCCGCGCAGCAAGGCGCCAACGGTCTGGGCAACGACTTCAGCGTGCGCCAGATGCTGGCCACCAAAGAAGCCTACCTGCTGTTCACCATCTTCTTCGCGGCCTGCATGAGCGGTCTGTACCTGATTGGCATCGTGAAAGACATGGGCGTTCAACTGGCCGGGATGGATTTGGCCACCGCCGCCAACACCGTGTCCGCCGTCGCCATCTTCAACACCGCCGGCCGCATCATCCTGGGTACGCTGTCCGATAAAGTAGGCCGCATGCGCGTCATCAGCTTCACCATGTTGGTTACCGTGCTGGCGATTGTCGCGCTGAGCTTCATGACCCTGAACCACACGCTGTTCTTTATCTGCGTCGGCGCGGTGGCCTTCTGCTTCGGCGGCAACATCACCGTGTTCCCGGCGATTGTCGGCGACTTCTTCGGCCTGAAAAACCACAGCAAAAACTACGGCATCATCTACCAGGGCTTCGGCCTGGGCGCGCTGGCCGGTTCGTTCGTCGCCAAATACTTCGGCGGCTTCCACGCCACCTTCATGGTGATTGGCGTCCTGTCCGCCGCCTCCCTGCTGATTACGCTGTTCATCAAAGCGCCGAAAGCGGTAGAAGCGGAAACGGCAGAAACCGCCCAGACGGCGGAATTGGCCAAAGCCTGATCCCCCGCGAAAACGACAAGGGGCGCAACCTGCGGGTTGCGCCCCCTTTTTTTATTACTTCATCTCTGGGCTTACAGCTGCATGCCCAGCGTTTGGCGCAGATGCGCGCCGGCACCCAGCAGGCCCGGCTGGCCGTGCGTTATCATGAACACCGGAATGTCTCGCACATAGTCACGGAAACGCCCTTTGTCTTCGAAGGCGGCGCGGAAGCCCGAGGCCTTGAAGAATTCCATAAAGCGCGGCACGATGCCGCCGGCGATGTACACGCCGCCAAAGGTGCCCAGATTCAGCGCCAGGTTGCCGCCGAAGCGCCCCATAATCACGCAAAACAGCGACAGCGCGCGGCGGCAATCGATACAGCTGTCTGCCAGCGCCCGCTCGGTGATGTCCTTCGGTTCCCATTTCTCCGGCAGGCGGTTGTCCGCCTTGACGATGGCGCGATACAGGTTGACCAGGCCCGGCCCGGACAGCACGCGCTCGGCGGAAACGTGCCCCACTTCCGCGCGCAGCACCTCCAGAATGATGTCCTCTTCTTCGCTGTTCGGCGCGAAATCGACATGGCCGCCCTCGCCCGGCAGGCTGACCCAGCGGCGATCGACGTGCACCAGGTGGGCAACGCCCAGCCCGGTGCCGGCGCCGTACACCGCGATCGGTTTGCCCGGCTGCGCATCGCCGCCGCCAAACTGCAGCACGTCGTCCGGCGAAAGCATCGGGATCGCCATCGAGACGGCGGTGAAATCGTTGATCACTTCCAGGTGGCTCAGCCCCAGGCTGGCCTTCATTTCTTTGATCGAGAACGCCCAGCTGTGGTTGGTCATCGCCACCCAGTCTTCGGTCACCGGGCAGGCGATCGCGATACAGGCGTCCTGCACCTCGATATCGCACGCTTTCAGGTATTGGCGGATCACCGCCTCCAGGCTGTCGAACTCCAGGCCGGAATAGGTTTTCGCCTGGGTAATTTCACCCGTCGCAACAGTGCACAACGCCAGGCGGGCATTGGTGCCGCCAACATCACCCACGAGGGCATAGGTCATTGATTTCGTCTCCGCAAAATGAAAAATAAAAAGCTGCCCACACTGTAAAATCCTGCTGCAAAAACAACAATCACCCGCCCCGGATCTGCACCCCAATAGCGATCCGGATCACAAAAAACGTTTCAGCTTGCCCGCGACGCCGCGCCTTGAAACAAATTGCGGCAAAAAACGCCTCCCGGCGACTGTTAACCGTCATCGCCGCCGGGCAATATCAATGCGTGCCTGCGCGCCGATAGTCTGGCAAGCTGTGGCCACAGCCCAACCACCCGCTCTCCCTGCCCTGTAGGGAGGCATCGACAAGGGATTACCCATGCTGCATCCGCGCGCCAATGCCATGTTGGCCTTTGCTTTGCCTGCGCTGATTATCGGTTCCGCTTCCAGTCTGGTGCTGCTGCTGGTGATGAAAGTCGCCGCCGCGCTGCAGCAATTACTGTGGGTAACGCTGCCCGATGCGCTGAGCCTGGACGCCCAGTCCCCCTGGTGGCCGGTCGCGATGCTGACGCTGACCGGCGTGGCGGTGGGCCTTATCGTGCGCTATATGCCGGGCCACGCCGGGCCGGATCCGGCGACGGAATCGCTGATCGGCATGCCGCTGCCGCTCTCCGCCCTGCCGGGGCTGGGGTTGGCGCTGATCGTCGGCCTGGCCGGCGGCGTCAGCCTGGGGCCGGAGAACCCGATCACCGCCATCAATATCGCGCTGGTAGCGGCCGCCGGTGCGCGCCTGCTGCCGAAGGTGCCGCGCATGGACTGGATCATCCTGGCGGCTGCGGGCACCATCGGCGCGATGTTCGGCACGCCGGTCGCCGCCGCGCTGATCTTCTCGCAAACTCTGGCGGGCAATAACGAAACGCCGCTGTGGGATCGCCTGTTCGCCCCGCTGGTGGCCGCCGCCGCCGGCGCGGTCACCACCCAGATGTTCTTCGTGCCCAATTTCGCCCTGCAGCTCGACGCCTACGACGTGACGCGGCTACCGGACATCTTCAGCGGCGCCATCGTGGCGCTGATCGCCATCGCGCTCGGCATGGTGGCGCTGTGGTGCTTCCCGCACGTTCACCGCCTGTTCCATTCGATGAAGAATCCGGTGTTGATGTTAGGGCTGGGCGGTTTTGTGCTGGGCCTGCTGGCGCTGGTGGGCGGAGAGATTACCCTGTTCAAAGGGCTGGATGAAATGAAGCGCCTCGCGCAAGACGACGGCTATTCGGTGCCGGCGCTGTTGGCCATTACCCTGACCAAGCTGGCGGCGCTGGTGATCGCCGCCGCCAGCGGCTTTCGCGGCGGGCGCATCTTCCCGGCGGTGTTCGTCGGCGTGGCGCTGGGGCTGATGCTGCACCAGCACGTTCCGGCGGTGCCGGCGGCGATCACCGTCTCCTGCGCCATCATGGGGCTGGTGCTGGTGGTGACGCGCGACGGCTGGCTCAGCCTGTTCATGGCGGTGGCGGTGGTGCCGGATCTGCACCTGCTGCCGGTCTTGTGCATCGTGATGCTGCCCGCCTGGCTGGCGCTGGCGGGCAAACCGCTGATGCTGGTGAACCGCCGGCAACCGCCGCACGACGATTAGGCCAGCGCGAACGCCGCGGCGGCGCGGGCGTGGATCGCGGTGGTGTCGAACACCGGCACCGAGGCATCCCGCTCGCTCACCAACAAGCCTATTTCGGTGCAGCCGAAAATAATCCCCTGCGCGCCCTGCTGCTCCAGATCGCTGATGATCCGGCGATACTCGTCGCGCGAGGCGTCGCGAATTTTACCGAGGCACAGTTCGTCATAGATGATGCGGTGTACAATGTCGCGATCGGCGCTGACCGGCGTCACCACCTCAATGCCGTGCAATTCCTGCAGGCGGCCACGGTAGAAGGTCTGCTCCATGGTAAAGCGCGTGCCCAGCAGCCCGACGCGCCGAATGTTTTTTTCCCGCACCTGCAGCGCCGTGGCGTCGGCGATGTGGATCAGCGGCAGGCCGCTGGCCTGCTCGACCGCCTCCGCCACCTTGTGCATGGTGTTGGTGCAGATCACGACAGCTTCGGCGCCGGCGGCGCGCAAAGCCACCGCGGCGGCGGCCAGCAATCGGCCGGCGCCGTCCCAATCGCCCTGATGCTGCAATCGCTCGATCTCCTGAAAATCGACGCTGTAGAGCACGATTTTGGCCGAATGCAGCCCGCCGAGGCGCGCCTTTACCTGCTCGTTGATGGTGCGGTAATACGGAATGGTGGATTCCCAGCTCATGCCACCCAGCAAGCCCAACACTTTCATTTTTCTTTCCTCAGCCTGTTGCGACAATCCTCTGACCTTACCTGAGAATTGCCGGGCTGACGACGCCTTATTCAGCGCCGGAATTGATCGGCTGGCGCGCTTCGAACCAGCGCTGGCGCAGCGTGTCGTACAGCCAGTTATAGGCCATGGTGTACGGCAGGAAGAACAGGAAGAAACCGATCTCCAGCATAAAGGCCTGCAATACGGAAATATTCAGCATCCAGGCGGCGATCGGCACGCCGATCAGGATAAAACCGGCTTCAAAACCGACGGCATGCAGCACACGCACCTTCAGGTTGCGGACGACCCGGCTGACCGGCCACAGGCGGTCGAACACCGTGTTATAAACCATATTCCAGACCATGGCGATGGTCGCCAAGGCCACCGCCAATGCGCCGATTTGCACCATCGAACGATTAAGCAGCCATGCCCCCAGCGGAGAAACGATCATTACGGCAATCACCTCGAAACCGACGGCGTGGACGATACGTTCAATGAGAGACTTGTTTTGCAGTTGCATACATCACCTTTTTTCCGACAGTTGTTGCGAAAGTCAGGTGATTATCATCGCTTTTTTGGGTAGATTAAAAATAGATACCATCGATAAAGTAGATAGTTTATGCACTATTCCCCGGAAGCGCTGCACGCGTTTGTCGAAGCCGCCGCCCTCGGCTCGTTTTCCGCCGCCGCGCGCAAGCTGCGCAAAAGCCAATCCACCATCAGCACCGCCATCGCCAATCTGGAGGCCGACCTGGCATTGACGCTGTTCGATCGCAGCGCGCGCCAGCCGGTGCTCACCGCCGCCGGCCGCAAAGTGCTGGGGCATGTGCAGGCGATCCTCGCCGCCAGCGAGCGGCTCGACGCCCTGAGCATTCAACTGGCGGGCGAGGTCGAACCGCGCCTGAGCATGGTGTTCTCCGATACCTATCAACCCAAGCATCACGATCAATTGATGCAACAATTCGAACTGCGTTACCCGGAGATTGAGCTGGAGTGGATGATCGCCGAAGATGGCGACGTTATCGATCTGCTGCAAAGCGGCCGCGCGCATTTGGGCATGGTGGAAGTGCAAAAAAGCTACCCGCCGGATATCGCCTTCTCTCGTTTGCCGGAACAAACCGACATGGGGCTGTTCGTCGCCCACCAGCATCCGCTGGCGCAGGCCGCCGCGCCGACGCCGGAGCAGTTGTCCAGCACCCGACAGCTGATCCTGAACACCTACACCGGCGCCGAAGCGGCCAGACAAGGCGGCCTGGTTTGGTCGGCGCCCAGCTATCTGCTGCTGCTGGAGATGGCGGAACAGGGGTTCGGCTGGGCGGTATTGCCGCACTGGCTGGTGCAACAATACGGCCACAATATGCTGACCGAGCTGCGGCCGCGCGGCTGGCCGAAAATGATCTCGGTGGATGCGGTATGGTCAAAACTGACCCCGCCGGGCCCGGCGGGGTTCTGGGTGCTGAAGCGCCTGCTGGGCGATTCCCTGCCTTAAGCGGCGGCGTTGCGCGCCTGGATGGCGCGCGAAACGGTGTCGAGCAGCTCGGGAATGTCCATCTTCGGCAGCATCACTTCAATGAAGGCCAGCCGATCGCCGTCGGCTACCTCGCGCAGCGCCTGGCGCAAGCCGTCCGAATCGCTGACCCGCAGCGCCTTCACCGGCCGCTCGCCGGCCAGCGCAGGCGGCAACTGCGTCCAGTTCCAGCGCGCGATGTCGTTATAACGTTGCTCCGGCCCGTGGATGGCGCGCTCGACGGTATATCCCTGATTATTCAGCACGAAGATCACCGGTTTAAGCCCGTCGCGCAACATCGAACCCAGCTCCTGCACGGTCAGCTGCGCGGCGCCGTCGCCAATCAGCAGCACTGCCCGGCGCTGCGGTTCGGCGGTCTGCACGCCGAACGTCGCCGGCAGGGTATAGCCGATCGATCCCCAGAGCGACTGCACGATCAACCGGCAGCCGCGCGGCAACGTCAGCGCCGCCGCACCAAAACAGGCGGTGCCCTGATCGGCCAGCACGATATCCCCGGGCCGCAGGAAATCCTGTATCTGCCGCCAGAAGGCGTGCTGATCCAGCCCTTCCCCATCGCCTTCCGGCAGCGCCGGGCGGACGATCGGCGGCAACGGCCAACGCGACGCCAGCGACAGGCTCAGGCGATGCAGCGCCTGCACCGCGTCGCGCATCGGAATGCGGCTAAAGCGCTGCCGCCCGACCCAGGCTTCGAACGGCTGAATGTCGATGCATTTTTCCACCGGCAGATGATGCGTGAAACCGGCGGTAATGGTGTCGGTTAAACGCACGCCGACGTTGATCACCACATCGGCGTTTTCGATAAGCTGTTTCACCGCCGGATCGCTGGCACCGCCGCAGTAGGTACCGACAAAACCGGCGCGGTTCTCATCCAGCACGCCTTTGCCGAGCAGCAGCGTAGCGTGCGGAATGTCGACCTCCTGCAGCCACTCGTCCAGCGCCGCTTCGGCGCCGAAGCGATCGGCCAGGAAGTCCGCCAGCAGCGATACCCGCCGCGCCGACAGCAGCTTTTCGCGCGCCGCGGCGATAAACGCCTGCAATGCGCTGCGCGACAGTTTGGCCTGGCGCAGCATCAGCGGCGCCGGTTTACTCGGCAGCGGCGCCTGTGCGACGTCGCTGGGCAACATCAGGTAAACCGGGCGATGTTCCAGCAAGGCGACGCCGATCAGGCGGTCGATCTCCTCTGCGGCGTTGTCGGCGGTCAGGTCGGCCTGCGCGACGGTCACCTCTTTGGCTATGCGGGCGAAGTGGGTGAAGTCGCCATCCCCCAGCGAATGGTGCAGCAAATCACCGGCGCGCTGAGCGCGCTGCGCCGGCGTGCCGACCACGTGGATCACCGGCAGGTACTCGGCGTAGCTGCCGGCCACCCCGTTCAACGCACTCAGCTCGCCGACGCCAAAGGTGGTGAGCAGCGCGGCCGCCGGTTTGCAGCGCGCATAGCCGTCGGCGGCGTAGGCGGCGTTCAATTCGTTGGCGCAGCCTACCCAGGTGATTTGCGGATGGGCGAGGACGTGATCGAGGAATTGCAGGTTGTAATCCCCCGGCACGCCGAAGAAATGACGGATGCCGATTTGGGCCAGACGATCGAGCAGATAATCGGCCACCGTATAGGTCTGAGTCATGATCATCACCTGTCTGCAGCTGGAGCGATTACCTTTAAGTATCGAAGATGCTGTTCAAATTTCGAACAAGGATTCCTGCGTCGATCGGCAACCTGGCGTTACATGCCGGCGCTGTGATCGCTCCCCCGGCAACGCGGTGTGAAAGCGTATACACTCAAAGCACTTCACCTCTCGCCGACAAGGATAACTATGTCCTACCCCGCCTCCCCCTCACGTTATCAAGACATGGAATACCGGCGCTGCGGCCGCAGCGGGCTGAAGCTGCCCGCCGTCTCGCTCGGACTGTGGCACAATTTCGGCGACGCCACGCTGTACGACAACGCCCGCGGCCTGATCCGCTGCGCCTTCGATCGCGGCATTACCCATTTCGATCTGGCCAATAACTACGGCCCGCCGCCCGGCGCCGCCGAGGAGAACTTTGGCCGCATACTCAACGCCGATCTGCGGGCCTGGCGCGATGAGCTGATCGTTTCGTCCAAAGCCGGTTACACCATGTGGCCCGGCCCCTACGGTGATTGGGGCTCGAAAAAGTACCTGGTCGCCAGCCTCGATCAGAGCCTGAAGCGCATGGGGCTGGAGTATGTGGATATCTTTTATCATCATCGGCCGGATCCGGAGACGCCGCTGGAAGAAACCATGGCGGCGCTGGATTTGTTGGTGCGCCAGGGCAAAGCGCTGTATGTCGGCCTGTCCAACTACCCGGCCGAGCGCGCGCGGCAGGCATTCGACATTCTGCAGCGGCTCGGCACGCCGTGCGTGATCCACCAACCGAAGTATTCGATGTTGGAACGCGGGCCGGAGACGGCGCTGCTGGATACGCTGGCGGAGCATGGCGTCGGCTCGATCGCCTTCTCGCCGCTGGCGGGCGGCCTGCTGACCGACCGCTACCTGCACGGCGTTCCGCAAGATTCCCGCGCCGCCAGCGGCAGCCGCTTCCTGCAGCCGGAGCAGTTGACCGCCGAGCGGCTGGACAAGGTGCGCCGCCTCGATGCGCTGGCGCGGCAACGCGGGCAGAAGCTGTCGCAAATGGCGCTGGCCTGGGTGCTGCGCGGCGATCGCGTTACCTCGGTGCTGATCGGCGCCAGCAAGAATGCGCAGATAGAAGACGCGGTGGGCATGCTGGCCAATCGCCACTTCAGTGAAGAAGAACTCGCGCAGATCGAGAAAATCTTATTGTAATCGCTTACAAATTCCGCCGCTCAATCGAGCGGCGATACCCCAGAAAAATCTCAAATCTTGGCCTTCGTCGCCGTTTTCAGAGTGGCTCTCAGATTCAACCCTATGCGCCGGCGCTATGATGCCGATATTGCAGCAAAAATAACGATAAGGCCGCTTTTTTAAACTGATGAACGCGCTTCATAAAGTGACAAACGGCCAGGCCGCGCAAGCGGAAAGGAGAAGTCATGTTTAAACCTCTGCTCTTGGCCGCCATCTTGGCGACGACGGTACTGCCCGCCGCACAGCAGGCGCACGCCGAAGGGATCAGCATCGATCTGATGCCGGGCGTTTCACTGCGCATCGGCGATCGGGACAATCGCGGCCGTTACTGGGACGGTTACGACTGGCGCGATCGCGACTGGTGGCAAGGCCATCAGGGGCGCTATCTCGGCGACCGCAGCCGCCGCGGTTACTACTGGGACGGCTATCGCTGGCGCGACCGCGACTACTGGCGCAAACACTATTACTATCATGAAGGACGCTATCGTAAATACGACAGGCATTACGATAAGCACCACTGGAAGAAAGAGAAAAAGCACCACCACGATCATGACCGCGATCGTTGGCGCCGCCACGGCGATGACGACCGCGATTAACGACGACGGGCCGGCGCAATGCCGGCCCGCGCTATTTTCGCCTACAGTACGCTGCCGATCAGCAGGTAGCCGTTCAATCCCACCACCACCAGCACGATCAGCTTGCCCAGGTTTTGCACCACAGGGCCGTTGACCATCTCCCCCATCAGCGCCCGATTGCCGGTGAAAGCCAGCAGCGGCACCAGTGCCAGCGCAATGCCGAAGCTGAGCAGCACCTGGCTTAGCACCAGAATGCGCGTGGCGTCCATCCCCAGCATGATGACGATAAACGACGGCAGCATGGTCACCGCTCGCCGCAGCCACAGCGGAATATGGAAATGCACGAACCCCTGCATCACCACCTGCCCCGCCAGCGTGCCCACCACGGTAGAGGAGAGGCCGGCGGCCACCAGGCTCAGGCCAAACACGGTGGCGGCGGCTTGCCCGAGCAGCGGTTGCAGCGTCAGGTAGGCCACGTCGAGATCGGCGATGCCGCTGTGGCCGCTGAAATGAAACGCGGCGGCGGCGGTGGCCATCATCGCCAGGTTGACAAAACCGGCAATGGTCATGGCCACGGCGACGTCGACTTTGGTGGCGGCATAGCGCTCCGCCTTGTCGTGCTCGCCGCCGATTTGGGTGAGCGACGAATGCAGGTAGATTACGTGCGGCATGATGGTGGCACCCAATACCCCGGCGGCCAGAAATACCGCATCGCCGTTGGGCAGATCGGGCAGCGCCATGCCCTTCAGCAGCGGCGCAAGCTGCGGCTGGGAGAACGCCAGCTCGACGATATAAGCGGCGGCGACGAACAGCAGCAGGCCGCCAATCACCAGCTCCAGCGGCTTTTGCCCGCGCTTTTGCAGCATCAAGATTAAAAAGGTGGCGATACCGGTCAGCACCGCGCCCTGCAGCAGGGAAACGCCGAGCAGCAGCTTGAAGCCGATCGCCGCGCCGATAAACTCGGCCAGATCGGTCGCCATGGCGATGATCTCCGCCTGCACCCAATAGGCCCACACCGCCGGCCGCGGAAAGCGATCGCGAATATGCTCGGCCAGGTTTTTCCCGGTGGCGATGCCCAGCTTGGCGGACAACAGCTGGATCAGCATCGCCATCACGTTGGCCCAAACCACCACCCACAGCAGGCTGTAGCCGAACGAGGCGCCGGCCTGGATGTTGGTGGCGAAGTTACCGGGATCGATATAGCCGATAGCGGCGATGAAGGCGGGCCCCATCAGCGAGAGTTTGATTTTTCTGGCGGAGCGACCGGAGGTGGTTTCAACCACGCGACTGTTCAGCATATGTTGAACCCTTACTGAAATTACGTTTATCTCCACTCTATATAAATGATAATAATTATCAAGCGCATTTAGAGCGGTAAAACTTATCTCTGTAATAGCCAACATTAACGGTTTTATCGAAGGGTTCAGCGCGGAGCTTGCCGATTTCCGTGCTTTTCTGATGGGATTTTGGCTGCAATACCCCTGAAAGACAGGTTAGCACAAGAATACGAATTTCCTATTGCCGATTTAACGTCTTGATTTTTTATGCTTTTGCGCAACACTTTAGGAGAACTCCCGCTATGATTTTCCATATTTGCAATAGAAGTCTCGTTTTTAAACGTAGCGTTACATAAAATGACAGCCGAAATTCAGCCTGCCTCAAATTTGGAGCAAACATGTCCCATATTGCGCACTTTGCGTTGGCGATAGTGGTGGTGGCGATCCTGGCCCTGTTGGTGTGCCGCGATCGCAAAAGCATCCGCATTCGCTATGTTATTCAATTACTGGTTATCGAAGTACTGCTGGCCTACTTTTTCCTGCATTCGGAAGCGGGTTTGGGCTTCGTAAAAGGATTCGCCGCGCTGTTTGACAAACTGCTCGGGTTTGCGGGACAAGGGACTGATTTCGTGTTCGGCGGCATGGGCGACAAAGGCCTGGCATTCTTCTTCCTGAAGGTGCTGTGCCCGATCGTCTTCATTTCGGCGCTGATCGGTATTCTGCAGTACATCAAGGTGCTGCCATTCATCATCCGCATTATCGGTACCGTGCTGTCGAAAGTGAACGGCATGGGCAAACTGGAGTCATTCAACGCCGTCAGTTCGCTGATTCTCGGCCAATCCGAAAACTTCATCGCCTACAAGGATATCCTGGGCAAGATGTCGGAAAAGCGCATGTACACCATGGCGGCGACCGCGATGTCTACGGTGTCCATGTCCATCGTCGGCGCCTACATGACCATGCTGGACGCCAAGTTCGTGGTGGCGGCGCTGGTATTGAACATGTTCAGCACCTTTATCGTGCTGTCGCTGGTCAACCCGTACGACACCAATAAAGAAGAAGAGCTGCACCTCGGCAACCTGCACGAAGGCCAGAGCTTCTTCGAAATGCTGGGTGAATATATCCTGGCCGGCTTCAAAGTAGCGATTATCGTTGCCGCGATGCTGATCGGCTTCATCGCCCTGATCGCCGCGCTCAACGGAGTGTTCAGCGCCATCTTCGGCCTGAGCTTCCAGGAAATCCTCGGCTACTTCTTCTATCCGTTCGCCTGGATCATGGGCATTCCTAAGCACGAAGCCCTGCAGGTTGGCAGCATCATGGCCACCAAGCTGGTTTCCAACGAGTTCGTGGCAATGATGGAGCTGCAGAAAGTGTCTGCCGAACTGTCGCCGCGCAGCCTGGGGATCCTGTCGGTGTTCCTGGTGTCCTTCGCCAACTTCTCTTCCATCGGTATCGTGGCCGGTGCGATCAAGGGCCTGAACGAACATCAGGGCAACGTGGTGTCGCGCTTTGGCCTGAAGCTGGTGTACGGCTCTACGCTGGTCAGCATCCTGTCCGCTTCGATCGCGGGTCTGGTGCTGGGCTAAGCCTCGAACTCACTGCGATAACAAGGCGCCTGCGGGCGCCTTTTTTGTTGGCCGACATTTGGCGAAGGTGAAAAACGAAAAGCAAAAAGCAAAAAGCCGACCCTGAGGTCGGCTTTTTAAATGGTGGTGGAGCTAGACGGGATCGAACCGTCGACCTCTTGCATGCCATGCAAGCGCTCTCCCAGCTGAGCTATAGCCCCACAAAAGTGGTACGCGTTGACCGGCGTTACGGTATTCCCCAACCTCTCTGAGAAGAAGGTTGGTGGAGCTAGACGGGATCGAACCGTCGACCTCTTGCATGCCATGCAAGCGCTCTCCCAGCTGAGCTATAGCCCCGTTCCACAATCACTTTGTGCTGTGAACGGGGCGCATAATATGAAACCCGCTCTAAGCTGTCAACGGCTAAATTGAATTACTGAATCAAGCGTTGAAAAAGCCGCCAAATCAGCGCGTTTGCTACGAAATATTGCTCGTTTCGGGCAAAAATGCAGCGCCTGCGCCAACTCTACTTAACCAGGTACATGCCTTCGCTGGCCGGGCGGCTGAGCTTGAAGCCAAACTTTTCATACAGCGACGGCACGTCGGCCATCAGGGTGATATAAGCACCCTGCGGTGCGGCCCGTTCCAGATAGGCCATAATATGGCTCATGATCTGGCGCCCCAATCCTTTCCCCTGGTGTTCGGGATCGACCGCCACATCAACAATCTCGAAATTCAGCCCGCCATCGCCCACCACACGCCCCATGCCGACCACCAGCCCCGACAACGTGATTTGCACGCCGTACAGGCTGTTGGGCAACGCACGTTCGGCGCCCGCACGCGGCCGCGCCGACAGGCCGGCAACCTGCCGCAGCCGCATAAAATCGTCCACCGGCGCCACTTGCTGTTTCACGCTATACAAGATGCCTCCTTAATATTCCTCACCGTTTGCTTTAGCCCATTGAGTGTAGGCGGAAAAAAAGCCCCGGGATCGCTCCACGGGGCTTTTTCTTTAAGGCGCATCAGCCAATCAGGCTTGCGCTTCGCGCTCGGCGATGTAAGCCAGCGCCATGTCGATGCGCTGCAGCGAACGCTTCTGGCCGATCGCATGCACGGTCACGTCCATGCCCGGCGACTGACCGGCGCCGGTCACCGCAACGCGCAGCGGCATGCCGACTTTACCCATGCCAACACCCAGCTCATCCGCCGTGCCCTGAATGGCGTCGTGCACGTTTTCCGGCGTCCAGACGGTGATGGCGGCCAGCTTGGCGCGCACCGCTTCCAGCGGCTGACGCGCCACCGGGCGCAGGTGCTTCTTGGCGGCGTCGGCATCGAACTCGCTGAAGTCTTCATAGAAGTAGCGGCAGGACTCCGCCATCTCTTTCAGCGTTTTGCAACGCTCGCCCAGCAGCTTGACGATGTCTTTCAGTTCCGGGCCGTTGCGGGTTTCAAGGCCCAGTTGCTCAACGTGCCACGCCAGATGCACCGCCACTTCTTCCGCCGGCATATGGTTGATGTAGTGGTGGTTCAGCCACTGCAGCTTCTCGGTGTTGAACGCGCTGGCGGATTTGTTGATCGCTTCCAGCGTGAAGAACTCTTTCATCTCATCGATGGAGAAGATCTCCTGATCGCCGTGGGACCAGCCCAGACGCACCAGGTAGTTCAGCAGCGCCTGCGGCAGATAGCCGTCGTCGCGGTACTGCATAACGCCCACGGCGCCGTGACGCTTGGACAGTTTTTTACCGTCGTCGCCGAGGATCATCGACACGTGTGCATATTCCGGCACCGGCGCGCCCAGCGCTTTGAGAATGTTGATCTGGCGCGGGGTGTTGTTGATGTGGTCTTCGCCGCGGATCACGTGGGTGATTTCCATGTCCCAGTCATCGACGACGACGCAGAAGTTATAGGTTGGCGAACCATCGGTACGGCGGATGATCAGATCGTCCAGCTCCTGGTTGCTGAATTCGATCGGGCCGCGAATTTTGTCGTCGAAAATCACCGAGCCTTCCTGCGGGTTGCGAAAGCGCACCACGTGCGGCTCGTCGTCGGTGTGGCTGCACTGGCTGTCGCGGCAGTGGCCGTCGTAGCGCGGCTTCTCGCCGTTTTCCATCTGCTTCTCGCGCAGCGCTTCCAGACGTTCCTTGGAGCAATAGCATTTATAGGCAGTGCCCTGCTCCAGCATCTCGTCGATGACCGCGTTGTAACGATCGAAACGCTTGGTCTGGAAATACGGGCCTTCATCCCAATCCAGGTTCAACCAGTTCATGCCATCCATAATTGCGTCGATCGCGTCCTGGGTGGAGCGTTCCAGATCGGTATCTTCGATACGCAGAACGAACTCACCGCCCGCATGGCGGCTGAACAACCAGGAATAAAGTGCGGTACGCGCGCCGCCGACGTGAAGATAGCCGGTCGGGCTCGGTGCAAAACGGGTTTTGATTTTCATTGGGTTCACTGCCTTATTACGCAACGCGTGTCGGCGGTTGCCGACGATTGCTCGGAATTGAAAAAAGAGTGGACGACATTGTAACACCACGCGCTAATTCCTCAACGCCGACACGATATTGCGCCGGTCGATTTCGCGCGTTTTGCGGCGAGTTTCGCATAGCGTTGCGCAAAGAATCGGCGCCGCTGGCGATAATTATCGCGCCCTGCCTAAATTTGCGGCGAACGATTGAAATCATTTTAAAAACCGTTGACTCACTTTGAACTATCCCTATAATGCGACTCCAACAAGACGGGGCGATTAGCTCAGTTGGTAGAGCATCTCCTTTACACGGAGGGGGTCGGCGGTTCGAGCCCGTCATCGCCCACCATCTTGTTGAGAAAAATGAGAACGAATGAGGGTGATTAGCTCAGTTGGTAGAGCATCTCCTTTACACGGAGGGGGTCGGCGGTTCGAGCCCGTCATCACCCACCATCATTCTCTCGTTTAGCAGTGCCTGGAAGTCCTGAAGTGGGTGATTAGCTCAGTTGGTAGAGCATCTCCTTTACACGGAGGGGGTCGGCGGTTCGAGCCCGTCATCACCCACCACTTCTGCGGGTCGTTAGCTCAGTTGGTAGAGCAGTTGACTTTTAATCAATTGGTCGCAGGTTCGAATCCTGCACGACCCACCAATTCAGAAAAAAGCGCCTTTTGGCGCTTTTTTCGTTTCTGCGCCACCCAACTCTGACTTCATCTTCTCGCAGGCATAGTTTACCGAGTCGTGAAGGATGAAGAACCGTAGAGGTTCGAGCATCGCGCAGCGATACGACAACGCGCAGCGTTGCCCGCAGGGTGAGGCCAAAGGCCGAATCAATCCTGCACGACCCACCAATTCAGAAAAAAGCGCCTTTTGGCGCTTTTTTCGTTTCTGCCGATCGATATCCCTTTCTTCTTCATTCACCACACGCTGAGATACGAATGGTTATCATTTTGCCGGCTTGGATGGTAAATTAGCGGGCATCCACCACGCAGCCAATCCGTCGCCGGATTGATAAGCCTTAGTTCAAGGAAAGAAAGAGCCCGCTCATGACCCTATCCTTACGCCAGCTGTTCATTGCATTTATCGCCACTTCCAGCCTGCTGCTCAGCGGCTGCGGCCCGGACGACAAGAGCGACGGGCAGAAACCGTCCGCCCCCGTTGCCGACAGCAGTTGGCCGCGCACCATCGACAGCGCCAAAGGGAAATTCACGCTGGAAAAACCACCGCAGCGCATCGTGTCCACCAGCGTCACCATCACCGGCACGCTGCTGGCTATTGACGCCCCGGTGGTCGCCAGCGCCGCCACCAGCCCAAATCCCCTGGTGGCCGATAAGCAAGGCTTCTTTACCCAGTGGAGCGAAGTGGCCAAACAGCGCCACGTCGAACGGCTGTATCAGGTGGAGCCCAATGCCGAAGCCGTCGCCGCCGCCGCACCGGATTTGATCGTCGTCGCCGCCACCGGCGGTGATTCGGCGTTGAAGCTGTATGACCAGCTGTCCGCCATTGCGCCGACGCTGGTGCTCGACTATGGCGACAAAAGCTGGCAGCAGCTGGCCAGCGAGCTCGGCGAGATCACCGGCCATGAAGCCGGCGCCAAACAGGCGGAGGATCGTTTCGAACAGCGCGTGGAGCAAGTGAAGCAGGCGATCGCGCTGCCGCCGCAGCCGACCACTCCGCTGGTGTATGCCGACAACGGCCGCGAGGCCATGCTGTGGACGCCGGGTTCCGCCCAGGGCAAGTTGCTGACCCAGCTCGGCTTCCAGCTGGCCACCCCGCCGGAAAGCGCCAAAGGCAACACCAGCATGGGTAAACGCCATGACATCATCCAGATCTCCGGCGAAAAAATGGCCGAAGGCCTGAACGGCAAAACGCTGATCCTGTTCGCCACCAACGAGCGCAAAGTGCAAGAGGTGCTGGCCAACCCATTCCTCAAACATCTGGAGCCGGTGGAACAGCGGCACGTCTACGCCGTCGGCAACGACACTTTCCGTCTCGATTACTACAGCGCCACCAACATGCTGAACCAAATCGAACGGCTGTTCAAAAAGCCCTGAACCACGCCGTCGGCAGGCCAGCCTCCTGCCGACGTTTGCCATAAACAGGGCAACCGTTCACATTCAATCAATTGAAATATCAATAGTTATTAACATCGTCACCGCACCTGCGCCACCAACCGGCGGGTGCATGCGGGCGTAAACTCGTGCTACTATTAGCGCCCGCATGAACGCAAATAACAATGAGAATAAAAATCATACAGGAGTTACCGGTGTGAACGTACCCACTCCGACTGAGCGGACGCTTTCGTCCGCACCGCACGCAGCTTACGCCAGTGGCTTCAAACGCATCGCCGGGTTCGGTATCGGCTTGGCGCTGTTGCTGCTGTGCATCATTGCCAGCCTGATGCTGGGTTCCAAAGCCATCCCCTTCCATACCGTCTGGCTCAGCCTGCAGGGCGCCGCGAGCGGTTCCGACAGCACCATCATTCTCAACGCCCGGGTACCCCGCACGCTGGCGGGCATCTTGGCCGGCATGGCGCTCGGCGCCGCCGGCGCGCTGATTCAGGCGTTGACGCGCAATCCGTTGGCCGATCCCGGCGTGCTCGGCATCAACGCCGGCGCCAGCTTCGCCGTGGTCATCGGCATCATGTTTTTCGGCGCCGCCACCACCGAAAGCTATATGGCCTACGCCTTTGTCGGCGCCGCCCTCACCACCCTGCTGGTCTATCTGATCGGCACGCTGGCGGGCGGGCGCATCAACCCGGTGCGGCTGACGCTGGCCGGCGTGGCGATCGGCGCGGTGCTGCTCGGCATCACCACCGGGCTGTCGCTGATCGATCCGCAAACCTTCGACCAACTGCGCTTCTGGCAGGCCGGTACGCTGGATATCCGCACGCTGTCCACGCTGCCGGTCACCGCCCCCGCCATTTTGCTCGGCTGCCTGCTGACGCTGCTCATCGCCCGGCCGCTGAATACCATCGGCATGGGGGAAGATCTGGCTATCGCGCTCGGCGCGCGCGTGGTGCTGACTCAGGTCATCGCGGTGATCGCCATCACGCTGCTGTGCGGCGCGGCAACCGCCACCGTCGGCCCAATCAGTTTCATCGGCCTGATGGTGCCGCATATCGCCCGCTGGTGGGTCGGCCCCGACCAGCGCTGGATCCTGCCCTACTCCATGCTGCTGGCGCCGATTTTACTGCTGTGCGCCGACGTGGTCGGCCGTCTGCTGGCGGCCGGTGAGCTGCGGGTTTCCATCGTGGCGGCCTTCATCGGTGCGCCGGTGCTGATCTGGCTGGTACGCCGCAAGAAAACGCTGGGGGGGCTGTGATGAGTCTGCCCCACACGTTGCATATCGGCCGCCCGGACGGCGTCATCAACTGGCGCATGCCGCTGCGCCTGCTGTTGGTCAACCTTTCGCTGCTGGCGCTGTGCCTGGCGATGGCCGTTGCCGCGCTGTGCTACGGCACGCTGCAGCTTTCGCTGGAACAGGTCCTTGCCGCGCTCAGCGGCGAGGCGCCGAAAAATCTGGTCACCGTGGTTACCCAATGGCGCTTGCCGCGTATCGCCATGGCGCTGCTGTTAGGCGCCGCGCTCGGCATGAGCGGCGCCATCTTCCAGTCGATTATCCGCAACCCGCTCGGCAGCCCGGACGTGATTGGCTTTAACATGGGGGCTTACACCGGCGCGCTGATCGCCATCACCCTGTTCAACGGCGGCTATTACTACATCGCCGGCGGCGCGCTGGCCGGCGGCATTCTCGCCGCGCTGGCCATCTACCTGCTGGCCTGGCGGCAAGGCATCGCCGGCTTCCGGCTGATCATCGTCGGCATCGCCATCAGCGCGGTATTGGTCTCCACCAATACCTGGCTGATCATTACCGCCTCGCTGGAGCGCGCCATGGACGCCGCCATGTGGCAGGCCGGTTCGCTCAACGGCATGACCTGGCAGAAAGCCCAGCCTGCCACGGCGTTCATCGTGCTGGCGGCCGCGGCCGCGCTGCTGATGGGCAAACGGCTGCAGCTGCTGGAAATGGGCGACGACACGGCGCGCGCGCTGGGCGTGAACGCCGAAGGCAGCCGGCTGTGGCTGATGCTGTTCGGCGTCACCCTCACCGCCGCCGTCACCGCCACCGCCGGGCCGATTTCCTTCATCGCGCTGGCGGCGCCGCAGATCGCCCGCCGCCTGGCCGGCCAATCCTCGGTCACCCTGACGTCCTCGGCGCTGATGGGCGCGGCGCTGCTGATCGGCGCCGACGTGGTGTCCCAACATCTTTTCGCACCGATCCAACTGCCGGTCGGGGTCGTGACCGTCTGCATCGGCGGCCTGTACCTGATTTGGCTGCTCATCCGTGAGGCCCGCAGATAATGAAGAATGACAATGCCATGAGCCACCGCCTGCACGCCTCGCACCTGAAGCTGGGCTACGACAATAAAATCATCGCTGACGATCTGAGCGTGGCGATCCCCGACGGCGCCTTCACAGTGATCGTCGGGCCGAACGCCTGCGGCAAATCGACGCTGCTGCGCGCCCTGTGCCGTCTGCTGAAACCCAGCGCTGGCGAGGTGATGCTGGACGGCAAAAACATCAGCAGTTTCGCCACCAAGGCGCTGGCGCGCGAGCTTGGGCTGCTGCCGCAAACCTCTATCGCACCGGACAGCATTACCGTGGCGGATCTGGTATCGCGCGGCCGCTACCCGCACCAGAGCCTGCTGAAACAGTGGACGCAGGCCGACAAACAGGCGGTGGAAGCCGCCATGGCGGCCACCAACGTCGGCCAGCTGGCGGACCGCAGCGTCGACGAGCTGTCCGGCGGGCAGCGCCAGCGCGTCTGGGTGGCGATGGCGTTGGCGCAGCAAACGCCGCTGCTGCTGCTGGATGAACCGACCACCTATCTGGACATCGCGCATCAGATCGAGCTGCTGGATCTGTTCCGCCAGCTCAACCGCGAGCACGGCCAAACCCTCATCGCGGTGCTGCACGATCTCAACCACGCCTGCCGCTATGCCGATCACATCATCGCTATGCGCGACGGCAAGATCGTGGCGGAGGGGAAACCGGCGGAGATCATCACCGCCGAGCTGGTGGAACGGGTATTCGGCATGCCGTGCATGATCATCGACGATCCGCTGTCCCACACGCCGCTGGTGATCCCGCGCGGCCGCTACCACTGCGACACGCCGCAGGCATGAAAAAGGCCGGGTTAGCCCGGCCTTCGTTTATCCATGACTAGGGAGCCAACAGCGCCCGCAATCCGTCGAGCAAACCGCCGCGCCAGCAGACGGCATCATGCCCGCCGGCGAATACGCGATAATCGACCCGATGCCCCGCCTCCACCAGCGCCCGATGCATTTGGCGATTGACCTGATGAATATCCCTCTCCCCTTCACCGGCTTCCTGAAAGACGCGCAGCGGCGTCGCGGCGCACAAGCCCCGCCGCACCTGTTCAGTCAACCAGCCGACGTCGGCGTCATACTCCTCAGCCGGGTTAATCATCGCTTCAATATGCGGCCACCAGAAAGAACCCGACTGGGTCAATACGCAGCCGAAACGCTGCGGCCAATGCAACCCGGCATACAACGCCGCCAACCCGCCGTAACTCTGCCCCGCCACCACCGTGCGCTGCGGATCGTCGCTGTAAGGCGCACGCGCCGCCACCTGCGGCAGCAGCTCCTCTTGCACCGCCCGCCAGAAAGCCGCATTGCAGGCCAATTCTTCCGCACGCCGCGCCATGTCTATCACGTCGATAAACAGATAAAGCGCCGACGGCAGCCTTCCGTTAAGCGTCTCGGCGTCCAGTGCGGAAAAAATCGGTATGCCATGCAGCCAAAATTGCCCGTCCAGCAGTACGACTAACGGGCGGTCTTCCCCTGCGCCGGTGGCGTACAGCCAGATGTTGCGTCGGTTAGCCAATCGTTCGCTGTGCCAAAAGAAGTGCTGCAAACGCCCAGACGCGGCGGGCAATGCTTGCCCGGCGTCCAACGCCCGCCACGCTGATTGATCCGGCGCCGCCGGCAAATGTATCGCAGACAACGGGAAGCCGCGGCTGCTGCAGTGTGGCGCCACCGGATTGAGCGGATCATGGCGCATCAACGGAAACAACGAACACCACCACTGACGCTGCTGCTGCCGACGCTGAGCCGCATCGCCGGTAAAAGCGGGCGGCAGTTGCGCCGTCTCAATGGGTATAAAACTGTAACTGCCTCGCCAATCTTCGCGAACAGTGAACTGCCACCACCAAATATCGCTACCCGGCCGGCGTTCCAGACTCTGTGGCGAAGGGCTGTGATGGTCGGTCACGCAGTTGATATCGACATACACCTTTTTAATCGGCGAGCGCCGTTCATCACCCCACGGGTCGCGCCAAAAAAAGGTAACGCGCACCTGCGCTGCGGGCAGCGATTCGACGAGCGGCGTTCCCAACTCCGCGACCTGACGCCACCAATCTTCTCCGCCGAGATCGGGCCTTTGCAGCAGGTTGAGCACCAGGCCATCGGCATGAAGCGAATGCATTTTTCCTTTTTCCCCTGTTCACCGCACCCGGCGTTTTTTGTTTTCTTGAATAATGCAAATGGTATTGAGAATTATTTGTATTTTCAATAAAATGTAACCAATTATAAATCAACGCGCCTGAGGTCAACAAGGCCACTTCGAAGCGTGGCTCTGCAAAACGGTAAGCGATTCGTCCACCGTTCATTTATGGCAAGGAACTGCGCAGCCCTTCTCGGCGGCGCCAAATGAAAAAAGACAGCAATAGCTTGATATAAAATTGTTTTTTAAGGGATGAAAAATGTCAGAACACCCCCAAAATACCGCCAATCAACCTCTGCGTCACCCAGTCGCCAAGCTCTTGCTGACCTCAGCCATGCTGCTGGCGCCGGGCGTACAGGCCGGAACCGACAACGTTGAGCGTGATATCACCGTCGTCGCCGGCGCACAGGAAAACGTCACCGCGCCGCTGCAGGGCATCGTCGCCAAAGAAAGCGCGGCGGGAACCAAAAGCGCCGCGCCGTTGGTAAAAACGCCGCAGGCCATCACCGTCGTCACGCGCGATCAAATGGATCAGCAGGATGCGGCTTCCGTCGCTCAGGCGCTGCGATACTCCAGCGGCGTCGTGGCGGAATACCGCGGCACCTCTAACCGCAGCGACGAAGTGATCGTACGCGGCTTTCGTTACGCCCCAAAATATCTGGACGGCCTGAGCTATCAAAGCGGCCAGATCGACCCCTGGCTGCTTGAACGCGTTGAGGTGGTGCGCGGCCCGGCTTCTGTGCTGTACGGCCAGGCCAACCCGGGTGGGCTGGTGGCGATGACCAGCAAGCGGCCCGTCGCCCAGGCTATTCGCAAACTGCAATTGAGCGCGGGCAACCTGCATCAAGGAGAGGCCGCTTTCGACTTCGGCGGCGCATTGGACGAAGATGCCAAACTGCTGTATCGCCTTAACGGCATCGCCGGCACCAAAGAGACCGGTATCAAAGATCACAAGGAAAAACGCTTCGCCATCGCACCGGCGCTGACCTATATCGCCAATGAAGACACGACGTTCACCCTGTTGACCAGCTATCAAAAGGAACCGGAGAACGGCTACCGCAACTTCCTGCCGACCTCCGGCGTGGCGATCAAAAGCAGCGCCGGCTATCTGCCGTATGATTTCAACGTCAGCGATCCCGGTTTCAATCAGGCTCGCCGCGAACAAACCTCGTTCGGCTATATCTTCGAGCACTATATTAACGACGTTTTCTCTTTCCAGCAGAACATGCGTTACACCACGGTGGATGAACGTTACAAATATCTGGTGTTCATGTCGCAAGCCAAAAACAGCACGCTGCTGCAGCGCCGTCCGCAAAAAGATATCGTCAAATCCCATGAGCTGGGGTTGGATAACCAACTGAAAGCGCAATTCAGCACCGGCGACGTCGAGCACAGCGTGTTGACCGGCCTTGACTACAAGTGGAGCAAGGTCAATACCCAAAACTGGCGCGGCGACAGCGCGGGCTATTTCCTCGACTGGACTCGGCCGGTTTACGGCATGCCGGTCAACGAAAGCGCATTGCCGAAGGTCACCGATAACCGCAAGGTGCTGGACCAACTCGGCGTTTATCTGCAGGATCAGATGAGCTACGGCGGTTGGAATTTGTTGTTGTCGCTGCGCAACGACTGGACCGAGCTGCGCACTCAGGACATGTTGAGATCCAGCGACAGTCAGCAAAACGACACCAAGCTGACTGGCCGCAGCGGCCTGCTGTACGCCTTTGACAACGGCATTGCCCCGTACATCAGCTACAGCACATCGTTTGAACCCAACCTCGATACCGGCGCGCCGGGCACCGATCCGTTCAAGCCCACCACCGGTGAACAAACCGAAATCGGCGTGAAATTCCAGCCGAAGAACAGCAACACGCTGCTGACGCTGGCGTTGTTCGATCTGACGCAGAAAAACGTCAGCTCCACCAACCCGGTAACCAAATACAAGGAGCAGATCGGCAAAGTGCGCTCCAAGGGGCTGGAAGCCGAAGTGCATTCACAGCTCACCCCGGCCATCGCGCTCATGGCGGCCTACACCTATACCGACATCGTTACCAAAGAAACCTATGTCGACGATCAGCGCGGCAAGACGCTGGTGATGGTGCCGACGCACGCCGCCTCCGCCTGGGGAACCTACAGCTTCCTGCAAGGGCCGCTGAAAGGCTTCTCCACAGGCGCTGGGGTACGCTACAACGGCGCCAGCCAAGGCAATGCGACCAACACCTACAAAGTGCCGGCCTTTACGCTGTATGACTGGATGGCGCGCTACGAATTGGCAGAAGTGGCTCCGAGCCTGGCAGGCGCCGCGCTGCAGGTTAACGTCAACAACCTGACCGACAAGCATTACGTTTCGTCCTGCGGCGGCGTGGACGCCTGTTTCTACGGCAGCGGCCGCACCGTCACCGCCACGGTCAGCTACAGCTGGTAAAACCTTTGGGCGCCGCATTGCCGCGGCGCCCTGCTTTATTTCTCCAGCGACACCTGCTTGAAGATGTGTTTGCCGAACGGGTCAATCTCGTAGCCTTTCACTTCCTTGCGCACCGGTTCGAAGATGGTCGAGTGCGCGATCATCAGCGCCGGCATCTGATCGTGCATCATCACCTGCGCCTGCTGGTACATCGCCACCCGCTTGGCGTGATCGTTCTCTTCGCGCGCCTGCAGGATCAGCTGGTCGAACGGTTTATAGCACCATTTCGCCGAGTTCGAACCGCCGAGCGAAGCGCAGGTGAACAGCGGCCCGAAGAAGTTGTCCGGATCGCCGTTGGCGGTGGTCCAGCCCATCAGCGCGGTCTGATGCTCGCCGTTTTTAATCCGCTGCAAATATTCGCCCCACTCGAAGGTGACGATTTTGGCGCGTACGCCGATCTTGGCCCAGTCGGCCTGGATCATCTCCGCCATACGCTTGGCGTTGGGATTGTAGGGCCGCTGCACCGGCATCGCCCACAGATCGATGTCGAACCCCTGCCCCAGCCCGGCCTCCTGCAACAGCTGCTTCGCCCGCTCCGGCGAATACGGGTAATCTTCAAGCTGCGCGTTGCTGCCCCACTGGGTCGGCGGCAGCAGATTCTTGGCCGGCTGGCCGGCGCCGTGGAACACCGCCTCGATGATCGCCGGCTTGTTGACCGCCAGCGCCAACGCCTGGCGCACCTTGACGTTATCCAACGGTTTCTTCTGGGTGTTGAACGCCAGGAAGCCGATATTCAAGCCGGATTTTTCCATCACCTGAAGGTTGCCGTCCTGCCGCATGCGCGCCAGATCCGCCGGATTGGGGAACGGCATCACCTGACACTCGTTCTTTTGCAGCTTGGCGTAACGCACCGTCGCATCCGGCGTGATCGAAAACACCAGCCGGTCGATCTTCGGTTTGCCTTCCCAGTAACGATCGAACGCCTTGTAGAGGATTTTCGCGTCTTTCTGATACTGCACCAGTTGGAACGGCCCGGTGCCGATCGGATCGTTGTCCACCCGCTGCGGCGTACCGGCCTTCAGCATCGCGTCGGCATATTCCGCCGAAAAAATGGTGGCGAAGTACATGCCCAGATCGGCGACGAACGGCGCCTCGGCACGGGAGAGCTCAAAGCGCACGGTGTTGTCGTCCACCTTGACGATCCGGTCGATCAGCGTGCCGAACTCCATCGACTCGAAGTTGGTGTAGGCGCCGTTGGAGACCTTGTGATACGGGTTGTTGGCGTCCTTTTGCCGCATAAACGAGAAGATAACGTCATCGGCGTTGAAATCGCGGGTGGGCGTGAAATATTTATTGCTCTGGAATGCCACGCCCTTGCGCAGGTGGAAGGTATAGCGCTTGCCGTCCTCGCTCACCTCCCAGCTTTCCGCCAGGCTGGGTTGCAGCTCGACGGTGCCGGGTTTGAAGTCCACCAGCCGGTTGTAGATCGCCGCCGAACTGGCGTCCACCGTGGTGCCGGAGGTGAACAGCTGCGGGTTGAAGCCTTCCGGCGAGCCTTCGGAACAGTAGACCAGCGTATTGGCCCGCGCGCCGCCGGCAATCGCCAACGCCAGCAGCCCGATCGTTATTGCTTTTCTTTTCATTGCGCTATCCCCAGTGGTGAAAAAACAGCCCAACGGTTAGCAATAAATCATGCGGTTAGCG
This sequence comes from Serratia sarumanii, assembly GCF_029962605.1. NCBI lineage: Bacteria > Pseudomonadati > Pseudomonadota > Gammaproteobacteria > Enterobacterales > Yersiniaceae > Serratia > Serratia sarumanii. Next base: position 3,593,949 of record NZ_CP124750.1, read on the forward strand.
ATGTAAAGGACAAATTCCGCGCATAAAAACGGGCAGGCGCGCATGCGGCCTGCCCGGTGAAACGGCGCGAGGATAATGAAATTAAATCATCTGGCTGAAGTTCATCTGCGCCATCAGCTTATAGTTGTCGGCGTAGTCGACCGGAATGGCCACCACCACCGGCCCCTGGATCGCCATCGCCTTGCGCAGCATCGGCCGCAGATCGTCCACCGACTGCACGGCGAAACCGACCGCGCCGCAGGATTCCGCGTAGGCCTTGAAGTCGATTGGCCCAAACTCCACGCCGGATTTGCGCTGGTATTTGTTCACTTCCTGCATCTCCACCATGTTGTAGGCGTTATCGACCCAGATGACGTGCACGATGTTGTTTTTCAGCCGCACCGCGGTCTCCAGCTCCATGCTCGACTGCATGAACCCGCCGTCGCCGGAGATCGACACCACTTTATCGCCAGGGCGCACCAGCGCCGCGCCGATGGCCCACGGCAACGCCACCCCCATGGTTTGCTGGCCATTGGAGATCAACAGCTGACGGGCGCGGAAGCTGTACAGGTAACGGGCGATCCAGATATGGAAGCTGCCCATGTCCACGCACAGGGTTACGTCGTCGCTGACGATGTCCTGCAGCTCCTTGACGATGCGCAGCGGGTGGATCGGCATGCCGCCGCGGCGCGCGGCGCGCTCCGCCAGTTCCGTGCGTTGGCGGCCGAGATCGGTGAGGATCAGCTCCACCTCCGGCGGCACGCAGACCGCCTCAGTGAACGTTTCGGTCATCATGTTCAGCGTGGCGCTGATGTTGCCCACCAGCTCGACGTCCGGCCGATAGCAGGTGTCGATATCCGCCGGCAGCACGTCGATGTGCACCAGTTTCAGCCGCCCGTGGCTGTTCCACATGCAGGGATCGTATTCGATCGGATCATAGCCGACGCTGACCACCAGATCGGCCTTCTGCAACAGCTGATCGGCCGGCTGGTTGTTGAACAGGCCGACGCGGCCGGCGAAACGGGCGAAGTGGTTGACGTCGATCACCCCCGCCGCCTGATAGGTGCCGACCACCGGCATATGGGTGCGGTACAGCAGATGACGCACCGCCTCGCTGTTCTCCGGCCGGCTGGCCTGCAGGCCGAGCAGCAATACCGGGCATTTGGCCTGGCGGATCAGTTTCACCGCCGCCTGAATGTCGTCCGCCGCGGCGGCCCCCATGCGCGGCAAGCGGCAGCCGGCCAGCACCGGCGCGCTCACCGGTTCATTGACGATATCCATCGGCAAGCTGACGAACGACGCCCCCGGCCGGCCGAACTCGGCGCGGCGAAAGGCGTTGGCGATCACTTCGGAAATTGCCGAACCGGCATGCACTTCGGCGCAATACTTGGTCACCGGCCGGAACATGCTGACGGTATCCATGCTCTGGTGCGTCTGCTTCAGGCTGTCGGCGCGCTTCACCGCCCCGCCGAAGGCCACCACCGCGTCCCCTTCCGAAGTGGCGGTGGCCAGCCCGGTTATCAGGTTGGAGCTGCCCGGCCCGGAGGTAACCAGCGCCACCCCGGCTTTACCGGTCAGGCGGCCGACCGCCGCCGCCATAAAGGCCGCGTTGGCCTCATGCCGCACCACCACCGTTTCAATCGATGGCGCGTCCTCCAGCGAGTCGAACACCCGATCGATCTTGGCGCCCGGAATGCCGAAAACGTGTTTGACGCCCTGCGCTTCCAGGTTTTTCACCACCAAATCGGCGCCGCATTGCCAGTCATTGCCTGTTTTTTCCTGTGCCATGGTTCCACCTCCTAAGAAAACGATCGCCGGGGTTAGCCCTCGGCGGAACGAATCGCGCGATCCAAATCCTCTGGGCAGAGGTTGGCGCGCAAGAAATCCGCATCATGCGGCAACTGAAGATTGAGACGCGTGATGACGCCGAACTGCAGACGACCATGATCGAGCTGGTAGTCCAGCACGTGGCCGCCGCCGCTGCGGTCGTCGGTAACGAAGTGTTCGTGATAGCCGGCCACGCCGATGCCCTGCATGTAATCCGGCGAGCGGAAACCAACCAGCGTGCCGCGCCGCTGATGGAACGAGAAGGTCGGCTGCTCTTCTATCGCCTCCAGCATCGGGCGGTAGGGCCGCTCCTGGCGCGGCACGGTGCGGGTTTCCACGTGGCTGAACTCGCCGTCGACCCGCACCGCGCAAAACAGGTTCGGCGAGGCGACCTGCTCGTCGATGCACTGGTGCAGCTGCGCCTTGGTGATCGGCCGGTCGAACTGCTGGCTGACGCTGGGCTGGAAAAAGGTGACGACGGCGAAGGGGGTTTGCTGTTGCAGGCCGGCCGGCCGGGCGCTGCCGTCGGCGCGCAGCTGGTGTATTTCCTGGTCGAAAGCGATCAGTTCGCCGTCCAGGTGATTGAAGGTGCCGAGGCCGAAATCGCCGTGCTTGAGCAGCTCGGCAATGGTGGTTTCACCCTCGTAGACCCCGTCGATGAGCGCGCTCATCAGCGAGATTTGATAGATTTCGCCCTCCCCGGCGTTGATCGACTGCCTGGCAAAACCCTGCGCCAAATGGCGCGCACAGGCACACCCGTGTTTTTCGTTCATGACTGACTCCTCCACCAGCGCGAAACCGCGGTTCCGCGCGTTCAAAAGACCCACCGACGGTGAGCCAAGATGCCCCCCAAGGCGCGTTCATCAGTTGGAACGATTCAGCCTGAGGCGACAAAAAAACCGGCACGGCTGGCCGGCCGATAACCAGGCATCAAATCAGAATGAGATAAAGTAAAGGCTTACTAATCATTAAGACTGAACCGGTTATCAAATTGAACGGTTAATCTGGTGTTGGAGCGACAATCAACTCCGCAGGCGGCTCACGCGGCCTGGGAAAAACATCTGCTATTTGGTGCTAAGCGCCGCGAGGTTTATGCGTTTTCTCTCTATGCGGCCGGGATGGGACGGCGCCGAAGCCCGTCGTCAACCCGCAGCCAGAGTAGCCGCCGCGCCGCCGGCAGAGAAGCGGGTATTCATAAGAAACGCTTTTGCATATAATGCAAAAATGAATGACGCCCGCTATGTAGAACATCTGCCAATTTTTCTCGACGTCGCCCGCCTGGGCAGCTTTTCCGCCGCTGCGCGCCGGCTGGGCATGGTGCCCTCCTCGCTGGTGCGCCACATCGATGCCCTGGAAAGCGCGCTCGGCGCCGCGCTGTTCGTGCGCTCCACCCGTGGCCTGCTGCTGACCGACGCCGGCGAGCTGCTGCTGACGCGCGCCGCCGCGCTGATGACGGAAATCACCGGCCTTCGCGCCGAGCTGAGCGCGCTGAACGAAACGCCGCAGGGCACGCTGCGCATCAGCTGCCTGCCAACCTTCGGCAAAACCTATGTGCTGCCGCTGCTGCCGACGCTGGCGGAACGCTACCCGCAGCTGTCGGTCGACCTCGATCTGACCGAACGCCAGACCGATCCGACGCAGGAGCGGCTCGACGCCGCCCTCCGCATCGGCGAACAGAAGGACAGCGCGCTGTATGCCAGCCGCATCGCCACCCAACGCTGGGTGATGTGCGCCAGCCCCGCCTACGTCGCCCGCTATGGCCTGCCGGCCGATCTGGAAGCGCTGCCGCAGCATCGGCTGATCGCCCGCTACCACAAGCAGCAGCCGGCCTGCTGGGCGCAGATCCTCGACGCGGCGCTGATGAACCGCTGCACCATGGCGCTGCGCTGCGACGACTTCACCGCGCAGCGCCAGGCCGCGCTGCTCGGGCTCGGCATCGCCTTTCTGCCCAACTGGGTGGTGGGGCCTGACGTGCAGCACGGGCAACTGGTGCAGATGCTCGAAGATCCGCGCCATGAGCAGCAAGGCATCTATCTGCTGCGCCCGATGGCGAAGGTGTCCGCCCGGCTGGCGGCCTTCACCGCCCTGCTGCAGCAAACCCTCGGTCAGCCGCCCAACTGGGGGTAAAGCGGCGTTACCCGGCCGCGCAGCGCCGGGTTGTCACTCTCGTCTTTCAGTTCGACGCCGGTCAGCCGGCGCTGGAACGCCTGCTCCAGCAGCCAGGCCAATTTGAACGCCGCCTGCGGGTAATCCAGCCCCTCGGGGCGCACGTTGGAGATGCAATTGCGCTCGGCGTCCGTTCTGTGCGCGTTCGGCCCCCAGGTCATATAGACACCCAGGCTGTCCGGCGACGACAGCCCCGGCCGTTCGCCGATCAGCACCGCCACCGCCCGGGCCTGCAGGCATTCGCCGATCTCATCCCCCAGCGCCACCCGCGCCTGATGCGCCAGCACCACCGGCGCAACGGTCAGCCCCAGCGTATCGAGATAGGGCCGCAGCGCCTGCAGCAGCGGCAGCGCCTGGCGGTGCACCGCCTTGGAGGAGAGGCCGTCCGCCACTATCAGCAGCAGATCGACGCGGCGCGATGGCGAACCGAGCAGCAGGCTGCGGCTATCCGACGCCAACCGCCGCCCCAGATCCGGCCGGCGCAGATAGGCGGCGCGGTCGGCGGCCTGGCTGTGCACCGCCAGCGTGGGCCAACCGGCATCGTGCAGATCCGCCGCCAGCCGCTCGCTGTCGAAAGGCTGATGCACCGCGTCGCGCGCCTGGGCATGAGCCAGGCCGAAGCGCAGCAGTTCGTCAGTCGGCAGGCTGGCGCCGGTGCGCCCCAGCGCGATGCGCGCATCGGTAAAGGCGCGCAGCGCGTCCCAGCTGTTGGCGTGAACCGGTTTGCTCATGTGCGTTCTCCCTGCAGCGCCAGCAACAGCGGATGATTGGCGGCAGCATCGCGCAGCCGCCCGCGTTCGTCGGTGATGTTCATCGCCGCCAGCCAGGCGGCGAACTCTGGCGCGTGCTTCAGCCCCAGCAGCTCGCGGATATAGAGCGCGTCATGGAACGACGTGCTTTGGTAGTTGAGCATGATGTCGTCCGCGCCCGGCACGCCGATCAGGAACGTTAACCCGGCGGCGGCCAACAGCGTCAGCAGCGTGTCCATGTCGTCCTGATCGGCTTCGGCATGGTTGGTGTAGCAGACGTCGCAGCCCAGCGGCAGCCCGAGCAGCTTGCCGCAGAAGTGGTCCTCCAGCCCGGCGCGGATAATTTGCTTGCCGTCATACAGGTATTCGGGGCCGATAAACCCTACCACGGTGTTGATCAGCAGCGGCGAGAAATGGCGCGCCACCGCATAGGCGCGCGCCTCGCAGGTTTGCTGATCGACGCCGTGATGGGCATTGGCCGACAGGCAGCTGCCCTGCCCGGTTTCGAAATACATCACGTTGTCGCCCAGCGTGCCGCGCCTGAGGCTCAGCGCCGCCTGCTGCGCTTCCGCCAGCAGCGCCAGATTAATGCCGAAGCCGCGATTGGCCGCTTCGGTACCAGCGATCGACTGAAACACCAGATCCACCGGCGCGCCGCGCTCTATCAGCCGCAGCGTGTTGGTCACGTGGGTCAGCACGCAGGATTGGGTGGGAATGGCAAAGCGCTGGATCACGTCGTCCAGCATGTAGTTGAGCTTTTCCAGCAGCGGCAGGCTGTCGCTGGCCGGATTGATGCCGACCACCGCGTCGCCGCTGCCGTACAACAGGCCGTCCAGCATGCTGGCGGCGATGCCCTGCAGGCTGTCGGTCGGGTGATTGGGCTGCAGCCGCACGCTGAGGTGGCCCGGCAGGCCAATCGTATTGCGAAAGCGCGTCACCACCCGGCACTTCTTGGCCACCAAAATCAGATCCTGATTGCGCATGATCTTGCTCACCGCCGCCGCCATCTCCGGCGTGATGCCGGCCGCCACCTGCGCCAGCATGGCGCTGTCCGCCTGCTCGCTCAACAGCCAGTCGCGAAAATCGCCGACCGTGAGGTGCGAGATGGGCTCGAAGGCGGCGGCATCGTGGCCGTCGATAATCAGGCGCGTCACCTCGTCCTGTTCGTACGGCACCAGCGCCTGCTGCAGGAACGTCTTGAGCGGCAAGTCCGCCAGCGCGATGCGCGCCGCCATGCGCTCTTCGGCGCTGTGCGCCGCCACCTCCGCCAGATAATCGCCGGAACGCGCCGGCGAAGCCTTCGCCATCAGTTGACGCAGATCGCCGAAGCGATAGCCGCGTTGGCCCACCGTTGCCTGATACATAGCCCCCTCCCTTGCCCCGAGTGACGAGATAAAAGCCCTGCACCAAGTGTAGTCAGTGAGAGAAGAAAATTAATTTGCCTGCGATCGCCGTCATCGCGCTTCCCGCCATTTCACCCGCCGCCGCTTCGGGTTACAGTAGCCGCGAAAACAGGAGGGGTGATGGATCCGCAACGGCAAATTATCGACTGGCTGCAACAAGATGACGCGCGCATGGCCGCCCTGCGCACCGTGCGCCGGCTCGGCCTGAATGACTGGTGCCTCGGCGCCGGCTTCGTACGCAATCTGGTGTGGGATCGGCGCCACGGCTATGTGGAGCCCACGCCGCTCAACGATATCGACGTGATCCACTTCGATGCGGAGCGTGCGGACGCCGAGCGCGATCGCATGCTGGAGGCGCGGCTGCAGCAATGGCTGCCGCAGCCGTGGTCGGTCAAGAATCAGGCGCGCATGCATCTGCGCGGCGGCCGGGCGCCTTACCGCAACAGCGAAGAGGCCATCAGCTTCTGGACCGAAGTGGAAACGGCGATCGGCGCGCGCCTGAACACCGACGACAGCCTCACGCTGGTGGCTCCCTTCGGGCTCGCGGCGCTGTTCGGCGACACCATCACCTTCAACGTGAAAAACGGCGATCGCGCTGCCTATGCCCAGCGGGTGCTCGACAAAGGCTGGCTGCAGCGCTGGCCGCACCTGCGGCAGGTAAAGATTTAGCCGCCGCTGCCGATACCCTGAACAGCGATATACCGACTCAGGGAGAGCATCCATGTCGACCAGCATCACCATGATCGTACCGATCAAAAATACCGTTCCCGGCGTCAGCAACGTCTTCAGCGCGCCGGGCCATCAGGGCGAATTGCTGATGGCCAAACCGGTCAACAACCAGCCGGAAGGCGGCAAGGCGAAGAAAAGCGAAGGCGCCAACGGCAATGACGAACCGGCAAATCTCAACGAAAGCCGCGCCTCGGCACGCATCAAGGCGCTGAACCGGCAGATTCAGGCTCTGCAGCAAAAGCTGGTGGAGCTGAAGGACTCCAGCGCCGATCCCAAAGAGATCGAGAAGCAGAAACAGCTGATCGAAGCGCAGATCAAGATGCTGCAGGCCGAGATCGCGCGCATCCAGAAAGAAGAAATGGAAAAGCAGCAGCAGGAGCAAATGGAAAAAGCCGCGGCGCAAGCCGGCGACGGCGTAAACCGCCCGACGCCGCTCAACGCGGTGGACGTCTATATCTGAGTCAATATTCCGCGTTTTCCTGCCGGCGCTGGTGCAGCAGCGCCGCCTGCTGACGCGCGACCTGCCAGATGGCCTCCGCCGCCGGCGTCAGCGAGCGATTTTTACGCCGCACCAGCATCAGCGCGCGATTGATCTCCGGCACCAGCCGCCGCACCCGGAGCCGCCCCCCTTCCGGCAGCGGCAGCGCCAACGCCGGGAAGATGCTGATGCCAATCCCTTCCGCCACCATCGGGAACAGCGTGGCCGGATGGCCGATTTCCTGCACCACCTGCGCCTCGACGCCCTGCTGCCTCAGCGCGCTGTCGATCAACGGCCGGCTGCCCGACGCGTAATCCTGCAACACCAGGCGGCAGCCGTTTAACGCCGACCAACGCACCTCTTGCTGCGCAGCAAACGGGTGGTCGTCGCGGCACAGCAGCAGGAACGGTTCATGCAGCACCGCTTCGCACTCCAGATCCACCGCCTGCACCGGATCGACCACGATGCCGAAATCCACCTCGGCGTTGCGCACGCTGTGCAGTACCTGCTGCTGCGCCTGATCGCGCAGCATGATGCGGATCTCCGGGTATTCGCGTTCGCCGGCGGCGATGCACTGCGGCATCAGATGGGCGGAAATGGTCTGGCTGGTCGCCACCCGCACCGTGCCGCTGCGCTGTACGCCAAAGCTGCGCGCATCCAGCAATGCGGCCTGCAGTTCGTCCAGCAGCCTTTCGACCCGGTTGGCCAGCCGCAGGCCGGCGTCGGTCAACACCACTTCACGCGTAGTGCGATCCAGCAGGCGCACGCCGACCTCCGCCTCCAGCTCTTTCACGCTGTGGCTGACCGCCGATTGCGTCAGGCCGATCGCCTCGCCGGCGCGGCTGAAGCTGCCGTGGCGGGTGACAGCGACGAACACCCGCAGCTGTTTGAGTGAGTAATTCATGTGTTATATTCATAGATGAATTAAATAAATCAATTTAATTATTATATGCCCACGCGGGAGAATAGCCCCATCGATTTTCTACCCGAGCGCATCGCCATGAGATTCCTGCCCGATCGTTTTACCCTGACGCTGATCGCCACCGTGCTACTGGCGTCGTTCCTGCCGGCACGCGGCGAGTTCGTCGGCTGGCTCAACGCCCTGACCATCGCCGCCATCGCCCTGCTGTTCTTCATGCACGGCGCCAAGCTGTCGCGCGAGGCCATCCTGGCCGGCAGCAATAACTGGCGGCTGCATCTGTGGGTGATGTTCAGCACCTTCATCATTTTTCCGGCGCTGGGGATGCTGTTCGCCTGGTGGGCGCCGATCGACGTCAGCCCCGAGTTGTACGCCGGTTTCATCTACCTGTGCATTCTGCCCGCCACCGTGCAGTCGGCCATCGCCTTCACCTCGCTGGCGGGCGGCAACGTGGCGGCGGCGGTGTGCAGCGCCTCCGCCTCCAGCCTGCTGGGGATCTTCGTGTCGCCGCTGCTGGTCGGCCTGCTGATGAACGTGCACGGCGATACCGGCAGCCTGCGGCAGGTGGGCTCGATCGTGCTGCAGCTGCTGGTGCCGTTCGTCGCCGGCCACCTGCTGCGGCCGCTGATCGGCGGCTGGATCGAGCGTCATCGCCCGCTGATCGGCAAAACCGACCAGACCTCGATTCTGCTGGTGGTGTACGCCGCCTTCAGCGAGGCGGTCACACACGGCATCTGGCATCAGGTGGGGATCGGTTCGCTGGCGTTTATCGTCGGCGGCAGCATCGTGCTGCTGACGATCGTGCTGGTGGTGAACACCTATATGGCGCGCTGGCTGGGATTCAGCAAGGCGGACGAGATCACCATCGTGTTCTGCGGTTCGAAGAAAAGCCTGGCAAACGGCATTCCGATGGCCAATATCCTGTTCCCGGCGGCGACGGTGGGGATCATGGTGCTGCCGCTGATGGTGTTCCATCAGGTGCAGCTGATGACCTGTGCGGTGCTGGCGAAAAGGTATCAGCGCAAGCAGCGGGCGCAACAGGCGGTACCCAACGCCAACGCGCAGGCGTCGCGCGGGTAAAAAAAGACGGGCCGGGGCCCGTCAGTTCAACTTTTCTTCAGCGGCTTGACCAGGTGGTCAAGCCCTTCGATTTTAATCGCCAGCGTCATCTCCATCAGCATGCCGAGCTTGCCTTTGGGGAATTCGCCCTTGCGGGCGAACCACAGCAGGTACTCTTCGGGCAGATCGATCAGCACCCGCCCCTGGTACTTGCCGAACGGCATCACGGTATTGGCGATCTCCAGCAGGTTTTCCTTTTCCATCAGTCACCCAGCAGGCGGATCATCTCCGCTTCGTCGATCACGGCGATACCCAGCTCCTGCGCCTTCGCCAGCTTGGAACCGGCCGCTTCGCCGGCGATCACCAAATCGGTTTTCTTCGACACGCTGCCGCTGACCTTGGCGCCCAGCGCCGTCAGGCGATCTTTGGCCTCGTCGCGCGACAGCTGGCTCAGCGAGCCGGTCAGCACCACGGTTTTGCCAGCGAACGGGCTGTCTATCTCTTCGGCGACCACCACCACCGGCGCCGGCCAGTGAATGCCGATCTCGGCGCCCACCAGCTCGTTGATCACCTGTTGATTGAGCGCTTCATCAAGGAAATTGCGGGTGTGTTTGGCCACCACTTCGCCGACGTCCGGCACCTCTTTCAGCGCCTCGATATCGGCGGCGAACAGCTTCTCGAGCGATCCGAAATGCGCCGCCAGGTTGGCGGCGGTCGCCTCGCCAACCTCGCGAATGCCCAGCGCATACAGGAAACGGGCGAAGGTGGTCTGCTTGGATTTCTCCAGCGCATTGACCAGATTCTGCGCCGATTTCGGCCCCATGCGATCCAGGCCGGTCAGAATGCCGGCGGACAAGCGGAACAGATCGGCCGGATTCTTCACGTACTCTTTGTCCACCAGCTGCTCGATGATCTTGTCGCCCATGCCTTCAACGTCCAGCGCGCGGCGGGAAACGAAGTGCTTCAACGCCTCTTTGCGCTGCGCGCCGCAGATAAGACCACCGGTGCAGCGCGCTACCGCCTCGCCTTCCACGCGCTCAACGTCGGAGCCGCACACCGGGCAGTGCAGCGGGAACACCACTTCGCGCGCATCCTGTGGCCGGCGGTCTTCCAGCACCCCCACCACCTGCGGGATCACGTCGCCGGCGCGGCGCACGATCACCGTATCGCCGATGCGCAGCCCCAAACGCTCAATTTCATCGGCGTTGTGCAAGGTGGCGTTGCTGACGGTCACCCCGGCCACCAGCACCGGCTCAAGGCGCGCCACCGGCGTAATCGCGCCGGTGCGGCCAACCTGAAACTCCACTTCGCGCACTACGGTGATCTGCTCCTGCGCCGGGAATTTGAACGCCGTCGCCCAGCGCGGCGCACGCGCCACGAAGCCCAGCGTTTCCTGTAGATCGATGTCGTCAATCTTGATCACCACGCCGTCGATGTCGAAACCGAGCTGCGCGCGGTCCTGCTCGACCTGGCGATAAAACGCCAGCACTTCCTCGCTGCCGGTGCGGCGCTGGGCGCGATCGCTGACCGGCAGGCCCCAGGCCTTGAACTGCATCAGGCGCTCAAAGTGGCTGCGCGGCAGTTCGCCGCCTTCCAGCAGGCCGACGCCGTAGCAGAAGAAGGTCAGCGGGCGTTTGGCGGTAATGCGCGGATCGAGCTGGCGCAGCGAGCCGGCGGCGGCGTTGCGCGGGTTGGCGAACACCTTGCCGTCTTTGCGCCGGGCTTCTTCGTTCATCTGTTCAAAACCAGCCTGCGGCATGAACACTTCCCCGCGCACTTCCAGCCGGCGCGGGATGTTGTCGCCGGTCAGGCGCAGCGGAATGGCGCGAATGGTGCGCACGTTGGAGGTGATGTTTTCGCCGGTGGTGCCGTCGCCGCGCGTCGCCGCGCGCACCAGCTCACCGTCTTCGTACAGCAGGCTGACCGCCAGGCCGTCCAGCTTCAGCTCGCAGCAGAAGGTCAGCGGATCGCTGCTTTTGAGCCTGTCCTGCACGCGCTTGTAAAACGCCAGGAAGCTTTCTTCGTCGAACACGTTGTCCAGCGACAGCATCGGCACTTCGTGGCGCACCTGGTTAAACGCCGCCAGCGGCGCGGCGCCCACGCGCTGGGTCGGCGAATCGGCGGTGATCAACGCCGGATGCGCGCTCTCCAGCTCGCGCAGTTCGCGCATCAGGCGGTCATATTCCGCATCCGGCACTTCCGGCGCATCCAGCACATGATACTGGTATTCATGATGGCGCAATGTGGCTCGTAGTTGATTGATTTGTTGGATTATCGATTCCATGGCTCACCATCAAAGATAAAAAACCCCCGGCTAGCGGGGGCTTTGTTGTTACGGATGTTCTGTGCGCGCGGCAACCCGGTCAGGCGTTGTTTTCCAACACTTCACGGATGCGCGCTTTGTAGGTTTCCAGCTTCTGCGGCGTCATCATGCGGCGCTCGTCGTCCAGCACCACGCCGCCCACGTCGTCGGCGATGCGCTGTGCCGACTGCAGCATCAGCTTGAAGTTCTGATTGGCGTCGCCGTAAGACGGCACCATCATGAACATCGACACGCCCGGCGTGGAGAAGTCGGACATCATGTCAGGATCGAACGATCCCGGCTTGACCATGTTCGCCAGGCTGAACAGCACCGGGCCGCTGCCGGCCGGGCTGATATGGCGGTGGAAGATACCCATTTCGCCAAACTGGAAGCCGGCCTGCAACACGCTCTGCAGCAGCACTTCGCCGCCGATCACGCCGCCCTGGTGGGCCGCGACGTGCAGCACCAGCACGGTCTCTTTCAGTTTAGCCTGAATTGGCGCAGCCGCCGGCTGCGGTGCAGGTTCCGGCGCAGGCTTCACTTCCGGCGCTGGCTGCACAGAGGCCGGCTCGGCGTGGAATGCCGGTTCCGCCACCTGCGGCACCTCATGTTCATGCGGCAGATCGTCGACGCGCGGCTCACGGCGCGCGGCCGGTTGCGGTTGCTGCGGTTCGGCCGGTTCTTCGTCCGGCGCGTAGTTGTTCAGCAGGATGTCATCATACTCCGGCCGCTGAGACAACGGAGGCGGCGTCTGATGGGCAGCCGGCTGAACGGCGCGGGGCGCTGGCGCAGCCGCCGGAGCGGGCTTCGGCGCGGCCACGGGTTCTTCGCGTGCGGCATCGAAATGGCCGAATGACGGCTCGTCTTGCGGGTGAGCGGCGCGTACGCGCACCTCACCGACGCCTTCTTCGAGATCGTCGATCGGAGTTTGTTCACGTTCCTTTTGGGAACGTTTGGCTGGGCGATCGCGGAAGAGCGCTGACCGTTCTTTGCGACTGGTCCACAGACCGTGCAATAACAGCGCTATTATGGCGATCGCGCCAACAACGATTAATATCAGACGCAAATCCTGCATCATTGCTATCTCTGTTGTTCCAATACATTGCCACCGCGGCAAACATTCACTCTTTAACTCTATTTGCCCGCGCACACAAGTGCAAGTCCGTGCTGAACTTTATGCCAATAAAGATGATTATACTGCCTTTTTCTGCTGGTTTTTCAGCCAACCCTACCCTAGCCAGTGGAAAATCATCCCTATATGATAATGATGCCTGTTCAGACAACGAGATAACTTAAGATATGTCCTATACGCAGCCCCCTTCCCGTTCGACCAGCGGCATTCACTATTTCGCCGAGGGTTGGCGCCTGATTTCGCGCCCGGGGATTAAACGCTATGTGGTCCTGCCGTTGCTGGTCAACGTGCTGCTGATGGGTTCCGCTTTCTGGTGGCTGTTCAGCCAACTCGGCGACTGGATCCCGGCGATGATGAGCCACGTTCCCGACTGGCTGCAATGGTTGAGCTACCTGCTGTGGCCGCTGGCGGTCATTTCGGTGCTGTTGGTGTTCAGCTATCTGTTCAGCACCATCACCAACCTGATCGCCGCGCCGTTCTGCGGCCTGCTGGCCGAGCAGCTCGAAGGCAGCCTGACCGGCAAACCGCTGCCGGACACCGGCCTGCTCGGCATCGCCAAAGATTTGCCGCGCATCATGGCGCGCGAATGGCGCAAGTTGATGTATTACCTGCCGCGCGCGCTGCTGCTGCTGGCGCTGTACTTCGTGCCCGGCATCGGCCAGACGGTGGCGCCGGTGCTGTGGTTCCTGTTCAGCGCCTGGATGCTGGCGATCCAGTATTGTGACTATCCGTTCGACAACCACAAGGTGAGCTTTGCCGACATGCGCCGCGCCTTGCGCCAGCACAAACCCGCTAACCTGCAGTTCGGCGCGCTGGTCAGCCTGTTCACCATGATCCCGATCCTCAACCTGGTGATCCTGCCGGTCGCCGTCTGCGGCGCCACCACCATGTGGGTCGATCGCTACCGCTCACAGTTCGTCCGATAACCGCCGCTTTTTACCGCCGATAGCGCGGGAATTTTCGACAGGGCGCGCATTTCGCGCCCTTATCATTGTGCTTAAAACTTATTTCCTAATAACATATAGATATACCAATTCTTTACTTCCCTGCCGGTACTGTTAGCGTATGCTTTCGATGTTCCCCACATTTTCATAGAGTTAAAGGACGGGCTATGAGCAAGATATATGAAGACAACTCATTAACAATCGGCCATACGCCGCTGGTTCGTCTGAACCGTATCGGCAACGGACGCATTCTGGCCAAGGTTGAATCACGCAACCCGAGCTTCAGCGTCAAATGCCGCATCGGTGCCAATATGATTTGGGATGCGGAACAACGCGGCGTGTTGACCGCCGGCAAAGAGCTGGTGGAGCCGACCAGCGGCAACACCGGCATCGCGCTGGCCTTCGTTGCCGCCGCACGCGGTTACAAGCTGACGCTGACCATGCCGGAAACCATGAGCATCGAGCGCCGCAAGCTGCTCAAGGCGCTGGGTGCCAATCTGGTACTGACCGAAGGGGCGAAAGGCATGAAAGGCGCCATCGCCAAAGCGGAAGAGATCGTCGCCACCGACCCGAATCGTTACCTGATCCTGCAACAGTTCAGCAACCCGGCCAACCCGGCGATCCATGAAAAAACCACCGGCCCGGAAATCTGGGAAGACACCGACGGCGACGTCGACGTATTCATCTCCGGCGTCGGCACCGGCGGCACGCTGACCGGCGTCAGCCGCTACATCAAGAACACCAAAGGCAAGGCCATCACCACCGTGGCGGTCGAGCCGACCGACTCGCCGGTCATCAGCCAGGCGCTGGCCGGTGAAGAGCTGAAACCGGGCCCGCACAAGATCCAGGGCATCGGCGCCGGCTTCATTCCGGGCAACCTCGATCTGGATCTGGTGGATCGCGTCGAGAAAGTCTCCAACGATGAGGCCATCAGCATGGCGCGCCGCCTGATGGACGAAGAAGGCATCCTGGCGGGCATTTCCTCAGGCGCAGCGGTCGCGGCGGCGGTGAAACTGGCCGAAGAACCGGCGTTCGCCGACAAGACCATCGTGGTGATCCTGCCCTCTTCCGGCGAACGTTACCTGAGCACCGCGCTGTTCGCCGATCTGTTCACCGAGCAGGAATTGCAGCAGTAATTCCGCCACTGCACAAATCGCTAAAAAAGCACCCTGCGGGGTGCTTTTTTGTGGACTGGATCAAACTTTATAGCAGTCCAAGATTGCTTTTGCCCGTCGGCTTTAGTATTTAACGGTGCATTATTTCGATGCGCAAAATTAATCCCCCCCGAGCCCGGTCAAGGCTGAATCGATTTACTCATCTGTCGCCGACGCGTCGAATCGGGCATAATGGGGAGCGGATTGGAACGACGTCTAAAGCCGAGTTTTTTGATCTGAAGTGCCTAACGCGTCGTTTTCTGTTGCATCAACGTTCGCCCCTGTCCATAGTCAGGCGCTATAACCAGACAAGCTAAAGTCAGGCCCCTGGGCTAAACTTTAGCTCCACAACATTAATCCAATAAGTTGGGGAAACATCAATGTTCCAGCAAGAAGTTACTATTACCGCTCCGAATGGTCTGCATACTCGCCCTGCCGCTCAGTTCGTTAAAGAAGCCAAAGGCTTCGCGTCTGACATCACCGTGACCTCCAACGGCAAAAGCGCCAGCGCTAAAAGCCTGTTCAAACTGCAAACTCTGGGGCTGACTCAAGGGACCGTAGTGACCATCTCAGCTGAAGGTGAAGACGAGCAGAAAGCCGTTGAACACTTGGTAAAACTGATGGCAGAGCTTGAGTAATCGGCCCGTCTTTTTAGTTAACACCAGTCAAGAGTAAGGTAGGGTTATGATTTCAGGCATTTTAGTATCACCGGGCATCGCTTTTGGTAAGGCTCTCTTGCTGAAAGAAGACGACATCGTCATCAACCGGAAAAAAATCTCTGCTGATCAAGTAGAGCAGGAAGTCTCGCGTTTTCTGGCCGGCCGCGCGAAAGCGTCCGAACAGCTGGAAGCGATCAAGACCAAAGCTGGCGAAACCTTCGGCGAAGAGAAGGAAGCTATCTTCGAAGGCCACATCATGTTGCTGGAAGACGAAGAGCTTGAGCAGGAAATCATAGCCCTAATCAAAGACGATCTGGCCTCCGCAGACGCCGCCGCCTACACCGTGATCGAAGGTCAGGCGAAAGCGCTGGAAGAGCTGGACGACGAGTACCTGAAAGAACGCGCCGCCGACGTGCGCGACATCGGCAAGCGCCTGCTGCAGAACATTCTGGGCATGCCGATCGTCGATCTGGGCTCCATTCAGGACGAAGTGATCCTGGTGGCCACCGATCTGACCCCGTCCGAGACCGCGCAGCTGAACCTGGACAAAGTGCTGGGCTTCATTACCGATCTCGGCGGCCGGACTTCCCACACCTCTATCATGGCGCGCTCCCTGGAGCTGCCGGCGATCGTCGGCACCAGCGACGTGACCAAGCAGGTGAAGAACGACGACTACCTGATTCTGGATGCGGTTAACAACCAGATTTACGTTAACCCGACCGCTGACGTTATCGATCAGCTGAAAGCCGCCCAGAACCAATACATCACCGAGAAAAACGATCTGGCCAAGCTGAAGGACCTGCCGGCGATTACGCTGGACGGCCATCAGGTTGAAGTCTGCGCCAACATCGGCACCGTGCGCGACGTCGCGGGTGCAGAGCGCAACGGCGCGGAAGGCGTCGGCCTGTATCGTACCGAATTCCTGTTCATGGACCGCGACTCGCTGCCGACCGAAGACGAGCAGTTCCAGGCTTATAAAGCCGTGGCGGAAGCCATGGGCTCGCAGGCCGTGATCGTCCGCACCATGGACATCGGCGGCGACAAAGACCTGCCGTACATGAATCTGCCGAAGGAAGAGAACCCGTTCCTCGGCTGGCGCGCCATCCGCATCGCGATGGACCGCCGTGAAATCCTGCACGCCCAGCTGCGCGCCATCCTGCGCGCCTCGGCGTTCGGCAAACTGCGCATCATGTTCCCGATGATCATCTCCGTGGAGGAAGTGCGCGATCTGAAAGGCGAAATCGAGACGCTGAAGGCGCAGCTGCGCGAAGAAGGCAAGGCGTTTGACGAGAGCATCGAAGTGGGCGTGATGGTGGAAACACCGGCTGCGGCGGTCATCGCTCACCACCTGGCGAAAGAAGTCGACTTCTTTAGTATTGGGACAAACGATCTAACCCAGTATACTCTGGCGGTAGATCGCGGCAACGAGCTGATTTCTCATCTCTATAACCCGATGTCCCCATCAGTGCTAGGCCTGATCAAACAGGTTATTGATGCATCTCATGCGGAAGGCAAGTGGACCGGCATGTGCGGCGAACTGGCTGGCGATGAGCGTGCTACACTGTTGTTATTGGGCATGGGGCTGGATGAGTTCAGCATGAGTGCGATTTCAATCCCGCGCATCAAGAAAATTATTCGTAACACGAATTTCGAAGATGTGAAGGCGTTGGCAGCGCAGGCCTTGGCACAGCCAACGGCACAAGACCTGATGAATTGCGTCAATAAATTCATCGAAGAAAAAACGCTCTGCTAAACTTCCACGACACTGGAACGCCGCCCAATTTAATGCTTAGGAGAAGATCATGGGTTTGTTCGATAAACTGAAATCTCTGGTTTCTGATGACAAGAAAGACACGGGCACTATCGAGATCGTCGCTCCCCTTTCTGGCGAAATCGTCAATATCGAAGATGTGCCGGACGTAGTGTTCGCTGAAAAAATCGTTGGCGACGGTATCGCCATCAAACCGGCCGGCAACAAAATGGTTGCTCCGGTTGACGGCACCATCGGCAAGATTTTCGAAACCAACCATGCATTCTCTATCGAATCCGACAGCGGCATTGAGCTGTTCGTCCACTTCGGCATCGATACCGTAGAACTGAAAGGCGAAGGCTTCAAACGCATCGCAGAAGAAGGCCAGCGCGTCAAGAAAGGTGACGTCGTTATCGAGTTCAACCTGCCACTGCTGGAAGAGAAAGCCAAGTCTACCCTGACGCCGGTCGTTATCTCCAACATGGACGAGATCAAAGAGCTGATCAAACTGTCCGGCAGCGTGACCGTTGGCGAAACCCCGATCATCCGCATCAAGAAGTAAGCGCGGATGAGCAAGAAAAACGGCGCCCTCGGCGCCGTTTTTTTATCCCCTTCGTCGTATCCCGATTTCGCTACGTTATGACGGCCAGCGCGGGATGCGCAGGGTAATGACCAGCCCCTCTTTATCGCCGTTGCGCGCCTCAACCTGGCCGCCGTGCGCCAGCACCACCTTGCGGGTAATCGCCAGCCCCAGGCCGTAGCCCTTGCCCGACAGCGCCGACTTCACGCGCACGAACGGATCGAAGATGCTCGACAGCTTCGCCTCCTCGACCCCCGGCCCCTGATCGCTGACGGCGATCTGGAACTGGTTATCGACGCGCGTCAGCGCTACCGTCACCCGCTGGCCGTGGCTGGAAAAGCGCAGCGCATTGCGCACGATGTTGTCCACCGCACGCCGCATCAGCTCCGCATTGCCCTTGACGGTGTACTCCACGTCCGATTCGGCCTGCAGCACGATATCCACGCCGGGCACCTGCGCCTCGTAGCGCGCATCGCTCACCACCGCGTCCACTAACCCATAGAGATCGAAATACTCTTCGTCCGGCAGGCTGCTGTGTTCGGTACGCGACAACGCCAGCAGCTCGCCGATCATTTTGTCCAGCCGCCCCGACTCGTGTTCGATGCGCTTGAGCGAGGTTTCGACATTGCCGGCATTCTGCCGCGCCAGGCCGATCGCCAGCTGCAGGCGCGCCAGCGGCGAACGCAGCTCATGCGAAACGTCGTGCAACAGCTGCTCGCGGGCGCTAACCAGCAGCTCCAGCCGCTCGGCCATGGTGTCGAAATCGCGCGCCACGTCGGACAGCTCGTCATGGCGGCGCCGCATCTTCGGAAACAGCCGTACCGAGAGATCGCCCTGCGCCACCCGATCCAGGCCGCCGCGCAGCTGACGCATCGGCCGGGTCAGGTTCCAGGCCAGCACGGCGCTGAACAGCAAACCGCCCAGCCCACCGACCCACAGCATCGGCGCAGGAATGTTGAAGAAGTGGGAACGCCGCTCCGGCCGATACTCTTCCCGCAGCCCGCGCACGTTATAACTCAGCCAGTATCCCTGCCCTTCCCCGGTCTGCACCCAGGCAGAGATCTCTTTCGGCATCCGCCGCCCTTCAAACGCCGGTTCTTCCGGCGCGGGCGGCGGCGGTTGGGTCATCGGCGTCACCGACAGCAAACGCCTGTCATCCTCGGGCCAGTCGCGCATCAGGGCTTCCAGCGCCGGCATGCCACCGCTGCGCAACTGGGTGGCGGCCGAGGCCAGCTGCAGGCCGATCACCCGCCGCGCCATGGCGTTCTCCGGCGGCACATAGCGATCGCCATAGAGAGAAAACGCCACCCACAGCGCCTGCGTCATGATGAGGAAAGTCAGCCAAAAGCCGAGCAAAATTTTCCAGAACAGTCTTCCGCGCATATCAGGTTACCGAATGCGATAGCCGATGCTGCGAACCGTCTCGATAATGAGCTTACTGCCAGCCAACGCGCTCAGCTTCTGGCGGATATTGCTGATGTGCACGTCCACGCTGCGGTCATAGGCCTCGCGCGGGCGCCCCAGCCCCTTCTCGGACAGTTCGTCCTTCGACACCACGCGATCCGGCGCGCGCAGCAACAGCTCCAGCAGATTGAATTCCGAAGCGGTCAGATCAAACGCCTTGCCGCGCCATTCGCTGCTGCGGGTTGAAGGGTTCAGCGTCAGCTCGCCGAAGCTGATGGCGGCCTCGTCGTCCGCCTCTTGCGGCCGCTCTTCGAAACGGCGCAGCACCGCGCGCAGACGCGCCACCAGTTCGCGCGGGTAGCACGGCTTGGGCATGTAATCGTCGGCGCCCATCTCCAGGCCAATCACCCGATCGATGTTGTCGCCTTTGGCGGTCAGCATGATGATCGGCAGCCGGCTCTTTTTACGCACGTCGCGCAGCACATCGATGCCGCTCATGTCCGGCAGCATGATATCGAGGATCATCGCGGTATAGTCGCCCGACAGCGCGCCCTCTACTCCCGCCTTGCCGGTCAGCACCAGCGTGGCGTCGAAGCCTTCGCCCGTCAGGTATTCGCTCAGCATGGTGCCAAGCTCCAGGTCATCGTCGACCAGTAAAATTTTCATGCCTTGCTCCTTCACCGATTTTCGTTATTTTCCCGCCAATTCCGCCGGCCCGCAGCCGGTTTTACTCAATCCTTACACATCGCCGTTCGCGTCTCGCCACCGTTAGTGTGGCTGCTGTCGCGCGATTTCTCTACTTCTGTCAGGGCATTGGCATGCAGGCAGGCGCCAGCCGCCATGCTGGCGGGGCGGATATGCCGTCGGTCAAAAGGGAAGTGCGAAGGGGTTTCCCGGCGGAACGCGCCGCCGGGAGGGCACATTCAGTCGAACACGCCGGTGGAGAGGTAACGGTCACCGCGATCGCAGACGATCGCCACCACGACGCTGCCGGGGTGGGCCGCCGCGACGCGCAGGGCGCCGGCCACCGCGCCGCCGGAGCTGACGCCGCAGAAGATGCCTTCACGCTGCGCCAGCTGGCGCATGGTCTGCTCGGCATCGCGCTGCTCGATATCCAGCACCTGATCCACCAGCTCCGGGCGGAAAATGCCCGGCAGGTAAGCGGGCGCCCAACGGCGAATGCCGGGGATGCTGCTGCCTTCCGCCGGCTGCAGGCCGATGATCTGCACCTGCGGATTCTGGCTCTTCAGGTAACCGCCTACGCCGGTAATGGTGCCGGTGGTGCCCATGCTGGAAACAAAGTGGGTGATGCGCCCTTCGGTCTGGCGCCAGATCTCCGGGCCGGTGGTGGTGAAGTGGGCGTAGGGGTTGTCGGGGTTGTTGAACTGGTCCAGCACCTTGCCCTGCCCCTGGCGCTGCATCTCCAGCGCCAGATCGCGCGCCCCTTCCATTCCCTGCTCACGGCTGACCAGGATCAGCTCGGCGCCGTAGGCGCGCATCGCCGCCTGCCGCTCCAGGCTCATGTTCTCCGGCATCAGCAGCTTCAGCGTATAGCCTTTGAGCGCGGCGATCATCGCCAGCGCAATGCCGGTGTTGCCGCTGGTGGCCTCGATCAGCACGTCGCCGGGCTTGATCTCGCCGCGCAGCTCCGCCTGCTGGATCATCGCCAACGCAGCGCGATCCTTCACCGAGCCCGCCGGGTTATTGCCTTCCAGTTTGACCCATACCTCGCTGCCCGCCTGGGCGGCCAGCCGTTGCAGTTGTACCAGCGGGGTATTCCCGATGCATTGTTCGAGCGTTGTCACGATCTTTGCCTGTGTGTTGGTGTGCGTAAAGTAAAAAGGCAACCCGGGGGTTGCCTTGAATAAAAGGGCAGCTAAAACCTATCAGGCGCTTTTGGCTAACGCAACAGGTTGCAGCAGTTGATCGCCGGCATACAGCCGCGCATTGAGGCTGCCGACGTAATAACGGCCGCCGCGCACCGGGGTTGGGTTGCCTTCCGGCAACACCACGCCGATCGGCTCCTGATGCCAGCCGATTGGCTGCACCGTCAACTGCCAGAAGTGGCCACGCGGGCTGACTTCCAGCACCTGCACCGGCAGCGGGCAGCGCTCGCTGCTTTCGGTCGCCACTTCCATTTCCCACGGGCGCAGGAACAGATCGACGCTGCCCTGGTGCATCGGCTGGAACGACAGCGGCCACTGGTGCGCGCCGACGAACAGCTGGGAGCCGCGGATCTCGCCGTTCAGGCGGTTCACTTCCCCCATGAACTCCAGCACGAAGCGGCTGGCCGGTTCGCGCATGATCTCTTCCGGCGAGCCTACCTGTTCGATATTGCCCTGGCTCATCACCACGATGCGGTCGGCCACTTCCATCGCCTCTTCCTGATCGTGGGTGACGAACACGCTGGTGAACTTCAGCTCTTCGTGCAGCTGACGCAGCCAGCGGCGCAGCTCTTTGCGCACCTGCGCATCCAGCGCGCCGAACGGTTCGTCCAGCAGCAGAATTTGCGGTTCCACCGCCAGGGCGCGCGCCAACGCCACGCGCTGTTTCTGGCCGCCGGACAGCTGCGACGGATAGCGGTTGGCCAGGTGGCCCAGCTGTACCATTTCCAGCAGCTGGGTGACTTTCTGTTTGATCGCCGCGGCGTTCGGCCGCTCGCGGCGCGGCAGCACGGTCAGGCCGAAGGCGATGTTGTCGAACACCGTCATGTGGCGGAACAGCGCATAGTGCTGAAATACGAAGCCCACGCGCCTGTCGCGCGCGTGCATGTGGCTGACGTCGGTGCCGTGGAAGCCCAGCTTGCCGCCGCTCTGGCTTTCCAGCCCTGCGATAATGCGCAGCAGCGTGGTCTTGCCGGAACCGGACGGCCCGAGCAGCGCCACCATCTCACCGGAAGCAATATCGAGCGAGATATCGTTCAATACCTTGGTGCGACCGAAGTACTTGTTGATGCCGTTAATCTCAATGCTCATGATTTTCCTCCCGCTCGAGACGCGCGTTTTGACGTTCCAGACGCCACTGCAGCGCGCTCTTCAAAAATAGGGTAACGATCGCCATCAGGGTCAACAGGGCGGCGGCGGTAAAGGAGCCGACGGTGTTGTAATCCTGCTGCAGCAGCTCGACCTGCAGCGGCAGGCTGTAGGTTTCGCCGCGAATCGAACCGGACACCACCGACACCGCGCCGAACTCGCCGATGGCGCGCGCGTTGGTCAGCACCACGCCGTACAGCAGCGCCCAGCGAATGTTGGGCAGCGTCACGCGGCGGAACATTTGCCAACCGGACGCCCCCAGCAGAATGGCGGCCTCGTCTTCCTGGCTGCCCTGGCTGAGCATCATCGGCACCAGCTCGCGTACCACGAAGGGGCAGGTGACGAAAATGGTCACCAGCACCATGCCCGGCCAGGAGAACATGATCTGGATATTATGCGCATCCAGCCAGCCGCCCAGCAGGCCGTTGCTGCCGTAAAACAGCAGGTAAATCAGCCCCGCCACCACCGGTGAAACGGCGAACGGGATATCGATCAGCGTCAGCAGCAGCTGGCGGCCGGGGAAAGTGAAGCGCGTCACCAGCCACGCCAGCAACGTGCCGAACACCAGGTTGAACGGCACGGTGATCAGCGCGATCAACACCGTCAACCAAATGGCGTGCAGCATGTCTGGATCGAGCAAGTTGCTCCACATCGCGCCGAATCCTTTGGAAAAGGCCTCGGCGAAAATCGATATCATCGGCACCACCAGCAGCAGCACCGAGAACAGCGCGCCGATGGCGATCAGCGTCCACTTGCCCCAGTTGACGCGCGGGCGCTCGGCGCCGTTGAAGGCGGAAACATCAGCCATCAGTGCCCTCCTCCCAAGCGTCTGCCGAAGCGGCTTTGCAAGACGTTAATGCTGAACAGCAGCAGCAGCGACGCCGCCAGGATCACCGAGGCGATGGCGCTGGCCGCCGGATAATCGAACTCCTGTAAACGCACAAAAATCATCAGCGAGGTCACTTCCGTCTTCCAGGCGATGTTGCCGGCGATGAAAATCACCGCGCCGAACTCGCCCAGGCTGCGGGTAAAGGAGATGGCGGTGCCGGCCAACAATGCCGGCGCCACCTCGGGCAGCACCACGCGGCGGAAGCTCTGCCAGCGCGTGGCGCCCAGCGTCTCGGCCGCCTCTTCGTATTCCGGCCCCAGTTCTTCCAGAACCGGCTGCACGGTGCGCACCACAAACGGCAGGCTGGTGAACGCCATCGCTACCGCGATCCCAAGCCAGGTAAAGGTGACTTTGATATCGAAGTGAGCCAGCCACTGACCGTACCAGCCGGTGGTGGAAAACAGGCCGGCCAGCGTCAGGCCGGCCACCGCGGTCGGCAGCGCGAACGGCAGATCGATCAGGCCATCCAGCAGCGAACGGCCGGGAAAACGGTAACGCGTCAGGATCCAGGCCATCAGCATGCCGAACACCGCGTTGAACAGGCTGGCGACGCCGGCCGCCAGCAGCGTCACTTTATACGCCGCCACCACCTGCGGGTTGGAAATCACTTCCCAGTATTGCGCCAGGCTCATCTGCGCCAGCTGCATCACCAGCGCGGTGAGCGGCAGCAGCAGGATCAAACAGGTATAAAACAGGCTGCTGCCGAGGCTGAGGCCAAATCCGGGCAGCACCCGCTTACTGGACGACAACGCCAACATTTACTTGCGCCCTGCCGCTAACAGCTGATCCAGCTCGCCGCCGGTGGCGAAGTGGGTTTTCATCACCTGCGGCCAGCCGCCGAATTGATCTTCCACGCGGAACAGTTGGGTATCCGGGAATTGCCCCTTCGCCGCCGCCATCGCTTTCTGGTCATACACGCGGTAGTAGAAGCTGGTGATCACCTGCTGCGCCGCCGGGCTGTAGAGATAGTTCAGATAGGCTTTGGCCGCCTGTTCGGTGCCGTTGCGCTCGACGTTTTTGTCGATCCAGGCCACCGGGAACTCCGCCAGAATATCGACCGGCGGCACGATCACTTCGTACTTGTCTTCACCGTATTGCTTGCGGATGTTGTTCACTTCGGACTCGAAGCTGATCAGCACGTCGCCCAAGCCGCGCTCAACGAAGGTGGTGGTCGCGCCGCGACCGCCGGTATCGAACACCAGCACGTTTTTCAGAAAGCGGGTCATGAAGGCGCGGGTCTTGGCCGCGTCGTTGCCGTCGGCCTGGCTGGCGGCGCCCCAGGCGGCCAGATAGGTGTAACGGCCGTTGCCGGAGGTTTTCGGGTTCGGGAACACCAGCTTCACGTCGTCGCGCACCAGATCGTTCCAGGTATGGATGCCCTTCGGGTTGTCCTTGCGCACCAGAAACGCCATGGTGGAATAGAACGGCGAACTGTTGTTCGGCAGACGCGCCTGCCAGTCCGCCGGGATCAGCTGCCCGCGATCGTGCAGGATTTGCACGTCGGTGACCTGGTTATACGTCACCACGTCGGCGCGCAAACCCTGCAGGATCGCCAGCGCCTGCTTCGACGAGCCGGCATGCGATTGTTTGATGGTCAGCTTATCGTTCGGATGCTGTTGATTCCACTGCTGTTCAAAGCCGGGATTCAGCGCGACGAACAATTCACGGGAAACGTCATAAGAGCTGTTCAGCAATTCCGCCGCCGACGCGGCGCCGCTCGCCAACAGCGCAGCCGCCAGCCAACCTTTCAGCACGAGATTTTTAACCCGGTTTTGTTTCATTCTGCACCTTATCACTGAGTCATTCCTTCAGGCTTTCGCCTTATTGACGACCAGTGTATTTATAACTCGGTGCGGAGCTGTAACGCTTTTATATACCGTTTAGTGATTTACAAGCATCAAACGCTATAAGGCAGGGAATGCGAGGCGTTTTGGGGCGGGAAAATGGACCGAAGCCGGGCGAGCCGGCTTCGGCAACGGCGTCAAAGTGACAGCAGGCGCGTCAGCGATGGCGCGAAGTAGTAGCTGCCGGTCACCGCACGGCTGAAACGCAGCATCGCGTCGCGTTTGCCGTCCAGATCGCCGAACATGCTCAGCAGCTGCTGCTCAATATTGTGCAGGCGTGCGCAATAGGCGATGAAGAACAGGCCATGCTTGCCGCTGGCGGTGCCGTAAGGCAGGCTCTGGCGCAGAATTTTCAGGCCTTTGCCGTTCTCTTTCAGATCGACGCGGCTGACGTGCGAGGTATCCGGGCGCTGATCGGCCGGCAGCTCTTCGCTGTCGTGCTTGGTGCGGCCGATGATCTGCTCCTGCTGTTCGGTGGTAAAGCGCTGCCACTGGCGCAGGTTGTGCTCGTAGCGCTGCACCAGCACGTAGCTGCCGCCTGCGTCCTCTTCGCCTTCGGCGATCGTCGCCACTGCCGGGCGCTGCTCGCCCTGTGGATTTTCGGTGCCGTCGATAAAGCCACTCAAATCGCGCTCTTCCACCCAGCGGAAACCGTGGGTTTCTTCTTCAATCTTGATGGCGTTGCCGAACGCCGCCAACGCGGCCTGCGCCAGCGTGAAGTTGACGTCATGGCGCAGCGACTGGATGTGGATCAGCATATCGCGCTGGGTGGCCGGCGCCAGCCCTTTGCCGAGCGGCGTGAACGGCTTCAGCTCTTGCGCGCCCTGGCCGCTGGAGAGATCGTGCCAAACGTCGTAGCCGAAAGCGATCACCGCGCCGAGGCGCGCATCGGGGAACTGCTGCTGCAGCTCGCTCAGCGTCTGACAAAACTGCTTGCAGCCCTGGCGCAAGTCGGCGAATTCGCCCTGTACGCTGGCTTCCATAAAAATGGCGAAACGGCAGTGCTCCAGCAGAATGCCGCTCTGAACCTGTGTCATGTTGTTATCCTCAATACCAGAATCCGGCAACAGGTAAGGTATGGCGGTTGACGCGCGGGTTCCCTGTTACAAACGCGCGCTATCATACCGCAAGCACGGGCGATTGCCTTGCAGCAGCGCAAAGAAAATAGGGGTAATGGCTTGAAAAGACAGGCGCCGCGAACCGACGCCCGTTGAACGCGTTACTGCTGCGGCTTGGCGTGCCAGATGATTTTGCTGACCGTCCAGCTTTTCAGGGTGTCGTCCGGCGGGATGATATCCTGCGCCCCGGCCCACTTGCCGCTGAAGATGTAGGTGACGTACTTGCTCTGCTCCGCCACGCACTCCACTTTACCGGCGTCTTCGCCGCTGCCCGGTTTACAGGAACCGAACGCCTTGCTGTACATGTCGCCGAACGGCGTGCCGAGCTTGTTGCCCCACTCCGTCGCCACTTGCGGATCCAGCACGTCTACCCGCTGCAGGCGCCCTTTCGGTTCGCCGGTGATCACCAGCTTCACCTCGTCGCCGGACAGCGCCTGGTAATAAGAAACGATCTGGCCGTTGCTGGTCGCCATGCCGCCGCGCAGGCGGTAGTTGCCGTCCAGCCCGTCGTTGATGGCGCTTTCCGACATCGGCGTGCCGGCGTTGAGCTTGCCGACGCCCTTGGCGCCGACCTCCAGGCTGCTGCCGAACCAGTTGAACGGCGACAGGCTGGACCAGGAAAAATTGGACATGCTCGAACAGCCGGTCAGTAACAGCGGAAGCCCTAACAGCAGGGGGCGAATATTCATCTCTAGCTCCTTAAACATCAATGGCACGGGGCGGTAACCCGCCCCCGCCGCACTCGGCATTTTGCTGCGTGCCAGCCTCTCACAACGGCCCGCACTACGCCAACGGTTGCCAGCTTGGAGTGCGGAAAATGCGAAAAGTGCCGCACTTCTCGGCAATTAGTCGGCGTGCTCCGCCGGCGCGAAACAGGCTTTCAGACGCGCGTTCAGCAGCAGATAGCTCAGCGCCAGCGCGTCGAGCAGCGCCAACGTCAGCTCCAGCCCCGGCGCATCGCCGTCCTGGCGCCACAGGCTGAACAGCGAGCCGCCGAGCGACGCCAGCAGGGAGACAGCCAGCCCCCAGCGCCAGCCGCGCCACAGCCGCGGCCATTGGTGGCGGCGGCCGCTCAGCAAAAACGCCAGCGCCGCCGGCAGGCCGAGCAGCATGCCGTACCAAAAACGTTGGGTATCCGGATAAAATAGCGCCAGCAAGCTTTCGCCCTGCTCGCGCGAAGCGCCGGCCATCACGAACAGCAGCCAGGTGCGCGCCTGCAAAATCAACACGGCCCAAAATCCCAGCGGCAGCCGCAGCGCGCCGTGCTGGTCGTAATCGTCCGGGGAAAACCGGGGTGAGAATGGCTTCAACGATCGTTCCTTGCCAACAGAATAAAGACTATGGCTACAGATGGGCACCGGCGGCGGGAATTTCAATGCGTCGGCTTAAGAAGCTCTTAAGATCGGTGTGTTTTAATCGTTAGCACTTAACAAGCAGCCCGATATCAGCGGGATGTGATTTTCGATAACGATGATAAGGAAGCGCAACATGAAAAAACTGACTCTGGCCGCCCTGATCGCGCTGTGCAGCGCACCGGTACTGGCGCAGCAAGGCGGGTTCCTCGATCCGGCCGCGCCGCAGGCCCAAACGCAACCCGCGCCTCAGGGCGGTTTCTCCGGCCCCAGCGCGGCGCTGACCACCGTGGACAAGGTGAAATCGCTGAGCGATGACACCTGGGTGATGCTGCAGGGCAATATCGAGCAGCGCATCGGCGACGACACCTATACCTTCCGCGATGCCACCGGCACGCTGACGGTCGAAATCGATCGCAAGCGCTGGAACGGCCAAACCGTTACGCCGAAAGACAAGGTGCAGTTGGAAGGCAAAGTGGATAAAGACTGGAGCAGCGTCGAAGTGGACGTGAAAACCGTCAAAAAGCTGCCTTAATGCACTGCGGCGGGCGGTGCAACGCCGCCGCCCGCCGCCCGCTCAATATTCCTGATCTTCGATCAACCGCTTGCCCAGGCTGGTGATGCCCTGGATCTCGTAGCCGAGCTTCTCGTACATCTCGACCACCGTGTCGTTGTCTTCGCGCACCATAATCTGGATTTTCGGGCAGCCACGGGCGATCAACTTCTTCTCCAGACGGTTGATCAACGCATTGGCGATGCCGCGCCCGCGATAGTCGGGATGCACCCCGAGGTAATACGCCGAGCCGCGGTGGCCGTCATAGCCGCCCATCACCGAACCGACCACTTCGCCGCCGACTTCCGCCACCAGGAACAGCTCCGGATCGTGGTTCAGCTTGCGCTCGATGTCCATTTCCGGATCGTTCCAGGGCCGCAGCAGATCGCAGCGCTCCCACAGGGTAATGACTTCTTCAAAGTCGTCTTGTCGAAATACGCGAATTTCCATCGATGTTGGCCGCTGTTAATTAAGGTGTTTATCTGATTATCGCGTGATTATTCACTTACGCAATATCAAACTGCGATTTACCGCGCTATTTGCCCAGAAATCGCCGGTAACAGGCGTAATAAATGGAAATAGTTATCGGGTCGATTAATGATTATCAATACGATATAACGTCGCAAAATAGAAACGTCGACGGAGCATTGCGTAATGAAAAAGCAGGGTAAACCCTTCCTCAATTTTAAACCGCTTGCCGTTTCCCCGACGCGACGCCAACTTTTGCTTTCCGGCCTGGCGGTGGCGCTGCTCGGCGTGAAAAGCCAACGCGCCAGGGCGGAAGGCCTGCTGCGCAATCAACACAGCAAGCCGGCGGCGAAACCGGCCGGAGCCAAGAAGTTGGTGATGATCGATCCCGGCCACGGCGGCATCGACTCCGGTGCGGTCGGCCACGAAGGCTCGCAGGAAAAACACATCGTGCTGGAAATCGCCAACCACGTGCGCCGTTTCCTGCATGAGCACGATCACGTCGAGGCGCGCCTGACGCGCGAAGAAGACGAGTTCATTCCGCTGTTCCAGCGGGTGGAGATCGCCCACCAGCACCAGGCCGACCTGTTCATTTCGATCCACGCCGATGGCTTCACCAGCCCATCGGCCTCCGGCGCTTCGGTGTTCGCCCTGTCCAACCGCGGCGCCAGCAGCGCCATGGCGCGCTACCTCTCCAACCGTGAAAACGCCGCCGACGATGTGGCGGGCGGTAAATACAAGGATCAGGACAACTACCTGCAGCAGGTGCTGTTCGATCTGGTGCAAACCGACACCATCAACAACAGCCTGACGCTCGGCCGCCACGTGCTCGGCCAGATCCGCCCAGTACACCATCTGCACAGCGACAGCACCGAACAGGCGGCGTTTGCGGTGTTGAAATCGCCGTCCATTCCCTCGGTGCTGGTGGAAACCTCGTTCATCACCAACCCGAACGAAGAGCGCCTGCTGGGCACCACCGCGTTTCGCGAGAAGATTGCCCGCGCCATCGCGGACGGCATCGTTAACTTCTTCGACTACTTCGACGCCCACCAACGCAAACCCCGCTGATGCCGCGGGCGGCGAATAAGAGTATACTCAGCGCCTTGTTCAGCCAGACGCTATAAAGACCCCGCATGAGTTTACCTAACATCGCTGAAGTAAAATCCTTCCTGCTGGCGCTGCAGGATCACATCTGCGCGCAGCTCGCCCAGGCCGGCGACGGCGCCGCGTTCACCGAAGACCAATGGACGCGTGAAGAAGGCGGCGGTGGCCGCAGCCGCGTGTTGACCAACGGCGCGGTGTTCGAACAGGCGGGGGTCAACTTCTCGCACGTCTCCGGCGCCACCCTGCCGGCCTCGGCGACCGCGCACCGTCCTGAGCTGGCCGGGCGCAGCTTCCAGGCGATGGGCGTCTCATTGGTTATCCATCCGCTCAGCCCCTACGTGCCCACTAGCCACGCCAACGTGCGCTTCTTCATCGCCGAAAAGCCGGGCGAGGCGCCGGTGTGGTGGTTCGGCGGCGGCTTTGATCTGACGCCGTTCTACGGTTTCGCAGAGGATGCCGTGCATTGGCACCGCACTGCGGCCGAGCTGTGCGCGCCGTTCGGCGACGAGGTCTACCCCAAATACAAACAGTGGTGCGACGATTACTTCTTCATCAAGCACCGCAACGAAGCGCGCGGCATCGGCGGCCTGTTCTATGACGATCTGAACACCCCGGACTTCGACCACTGCTTTGCCTTCACCCGCGCGGTGGGCCAGGGCTTCCTCGACGCCTATCTGCCGATCGTGGAAAAACGCAAGGCCTTGACCTGGGGCGAGCGCGAGCGTCAGTTCCAGCTGTATCGCCGCGGCCGCTACGTGGAATTCAACCTGGTGTGGGATCGCGGCACGCTGTTCGGGCTGCAAACCGGCGGGCGCACCGAGTCCATTCTGATGTCGATGCCGCCGTTGGTGCGTTGGGAATATAACTACCAGCCAGACGCCGATAGCCCGGAAGCGGCGCTGGCGCGCGATTTTCTGCCGGTGCGCGACTGGCTGCAGGAGCCGAAATGATGCAGATTTGGGTCGATGCAGACGCCTGTCCGAACGTGATCAAAGAGGTGCTGTTCCGCGCCGCCGATCGTACCGCCATCACCGTAACGCTGGTGGCGAACCAGCCGCTGCGCACGCCGCCGTCGAAGTACATCCGTTCGCTGCAGGTGGCGGCCGGCTTCGACGTGGCCGACAACGAGATCGTGCGCCGCTGCGCAGCGGGCGATCTGGTGATCACCGCCGACATTCCGCTGGCGGCGGAGGTGATAGAGAAAGGCGCGGTAGCGCTGAACCCGCGCGGCGAACGCTATACGCCGGACACCATCCGCGAGCGCCTCAACATGCGCGATTTTATGGATACCCTGCGCGCCAGCGGCATCCAGACCGGCGGCCCGAACGCCCTGAACCAGCGCGACCGCCAGCAGTTCGCCAACGAGCTGGACAAATGGCTGCTGCAGGCAAAGCGGGCGCAGTGACTGCACCCTGCTCTGCTGCGGTTTAGAAGCGCACCTCCCCGCCGAAGATATAGGTGCGCCCACGGGCGGTGTTGGCGGCCGTCGCGTCATCCCCCTGGATCGGCAACATATTCAGTTTGTTCAACGCCTCGGAATAGCTCTTGTTCATCACGTTTTGCACGCTGAATTTCAGCATGACGTTGCGGTTGATCTGATAAGTGCTGTACAGGTCGATAACGGTAGGAATATTCGGCATTTCCTGCTTGAGGATTTCACCGGTCGATTCACTCTGCTCGTAATCCGGCGACAGGCGACGCGTCTTGCCCGTATATTTCACGATGCTGCCGACGGTTAGCGATTCATCAAGAAAACGCACCCCGGTATCCAACGTAAAGTACATGTCCGGCAGTTCATTGATATCCCCGGCGCCGAAATAAGTGCTGGCGATGGAGGTCGGCTGCTCGGTGTGCTGCTTGCTGAAAGAGACGCGCGCGAAGGCTCGTCCGGCATCATAGTTGGCTTCAACCTCAACACCATGCATACGCACCGGCGTCAGAGAGTTGACGTAGATATACATATTGTCCGAGTAATCTTCGCTCGCATCGGCCCAATCGTTTTCCAGATTTTCGCGATAGCTGCATTTCCGTCCATTGCGGCACACCATGTAAGATTCACTGAAGATGTAATTGCGCACTTTACTGGTATAGCCCACGACCTTGAGGCGTAAAGAGTCTTCCTTCACCAGCAAATCGTGCCCGTTGGCGTTGAAGCCGGCCTGCCAGGTTTCCGCTCGTTCACCTTTGAGGAACGGGTTCATCGATGCGCCACCCGAGTTGGAATAGAACACTTCTTGAATGTTCGGCGCACGCATCGACTTGCTGTAGCTGACGAATGGCTGCAACCACGGCGTCACCTGTGCCGATAGCATTACCGAAGGATTGAACCCTTGCTCTTTCAAATTGATGCTAGCGGCCCCTTGCGGGAAGCACTCCACGCGATAATCGCATTCAGGCTTGTAACCGGTCAGCTTGTTGCTGGTGTAGTTCAGGTTGAGATCGAGCTGATAGATATCCCGGTTAAGCTGCAGGCCGGTATATAAACTGCCGATTCGCTGCTCGCCGGATGGCGCGAAGGTATTATTTTCTATTGCTTCCTGCGCCGTCTGCGAATTCTCTATAGCCGATTCTACATGCTTACGGTATTGGTTGCGCATCAGTTTGCCGCCATAGCTGAAGGCTACATCGGTATCCAGCAGGCTGAATCGGCTGGTGTTATTGATATCCAGCGCATCGGAGCGGTTTTCCGCGTTGGTGTTAAAGAAGGTGAACAGCGAACCGCCGTCGTATTTCTGATTGCCTTTACTGGTGCTGACGGTGAGGTTTAAATCCACCAACTCCGAAAACGGCGCATAGTGATATTTGAGGTAGAGGTCATGGCTATCGATATCGCGCCGAGAAAAGCGGTTTTGGTAGTTCCTGGCGGAAAACTCAATGCTATTGAACTCGTTCGGTTTGATATCCAGTTTGAACAGCTGTGACTTGGGATTTTGCTTCATAAATTCATCGTACCCAAAATCTTCGCTGCTGATACCGTCGCCATTGTTGAAGTTCGAGTAAATGGAGCTCCCACTGATCGCGGCCATCGCGCCAATGCTGCCGGTATCGGTAAACGCCTGCCCCTTACCGGCGACGGCGATCATGCCACTGCGGCCAATGCCGTTGCTGCCGACAGAGAATTTGGTTCTCACCCCGAAAGGATTGCCAGAAAAGATCACATCATCGACACCGATTGTGCGGAAGTTAGCACTGCCTGCCAACGCATTTACGCCGCTGCCGCCACTGTTCTCACCGCGCGCCACGTCCACTCCGACGATAAAATTGGGATCTATCAAGACCCCCGCCTGGTTATTGGTCGAACCGTGTGACATCACACCAGACGTGGAAGTACCGTAATAGTTCTGGGTAATGCCATCGACCATGGTATTGACCCGGCCAAAACCGCTCAGACCGCGGATATTGACGCTGACGGCCCCCTGACTGGGATCGATCTGGGTATAGGTGCCCGGCATGCTGCGCAGAATGCTGTCCACCGACTCCAGATTTTTGTTTTCATCGCGCGAGCTGAATGCACCCGGCCGGGCCAACGCGTCTTTTTCGCTGCTCTTGCCGCTGTCGGCGGCCGAGACGTTGAGCGGGCTGAACGCCACGTTGCCTTTATTATTTTCCGCCTGTTCCTGCGCGGCCGCAGCCGACCCGTACAGCGCCAGTCCCGCGCCGATCAGGCTCGCTATCATTTTGATTTTCATATATCCCCAGAAATAGCCAATAAGATTTGATGGCCGACAATGCCCAGCAAAAAGCCCGCCGAAACGCGCGGTAAAAGATTGTTATTGTTTTATTGCGCCGCAGCGTGCTGCGGCGCTAAAGGTTATTTCTGCGCCTGCCGGTCCGCCGCCAAAATAAAGGCGTACTCCAGCGCGCCGTTTTCCAGCCGCGCCAGGCGGCCCGACTTGCCGCCGTGGCCGGCGGTCATGTCGGTGGAGAGCAGCAGCAGCGAATCGCCCTGCTTGAAGCGCCGCAGCTTCGCCACCCATTTGGCCGGCTCCCAATACTGCACCTGGGAGTCGTACAAGCCGCTGGTAACCAGCAGGTTCGGGTAACGCTGCTTGCGCACGTTGTCGTACGGGCTGTAGGACTTCATCAGCGCATAGGCGGCCGGCTGGTGCGGGTTGCCCCACTCCTCGTATTCCCCGGTGGTGAGCGGAATGCTGTCGTCCAGCATGGTGGTCACCACGTCGACGAACGGCACCTGCGCCACCACCGCGTTGTACAGCTGCGGCGCCTGATTGATCACCGCCCCCATCAGCAAGCCGCCGGCGCTGCCGCCCATGGCGTAGATGCGCCCCGGTTGGCCGTAGCCGTCTTTGATCAGCGCCTGGGTAGCATCGATGAAGTCGTTGAAGCTGTTCGGTTTGTGCGTCAGCTTGCCCTGCTTGTACCAGCTCTGCCCCAGCTCCCCGCCGCCGCGCACGTGGATCAGCGCATAGACGAAGCCGCGATCCAGCAGGCTGATGCGGTTGGCGCTGAACGCCGGATCCATGCTCATGCCGTAAGCACCGTAGCCGTACACCAGCAGCGGGTTATGCCCGTTTTTGAACAGCGATGTGCGGTACACCAGCGAGACCGGCACCTTCACGCCGTCGCGCGCCGTTACCCAGATGCGCTCGCTGTGATACAGGCTCGGATCGACGCCTTTCACCTCCTGCTGCTTCAGCAGGGTGCGCTCGCCCTTGTTCAGATCCCACTCATAGGTGCGGGTTGGCGTGGTCATCGCCGAATAGCCGTAGCGCAACCGATCGCTGTCCGGCTCGGGGTTATAGCCCAGCCAGGCCATGTAGCTGGCGTCGTCGAACGGGATGGCGCGCTCGGTTTTGCCGTCCCAGCTGATTTGCCGCAGCTGCACCAGCCCGTTGGCGCGCTCCTGCACCACCAGCCAGTCGCGGAACAGGCTGAAGCTCTCCACCTCGTGCTGCGCCTGCGGCGCGATCAGCGTCTGCCAGGGTTTGCCCGCCGCCGCCGTGCGGTACAGGCCAAAGTTCGGATCCTGATGGTTGGAACGCAGATAGAACTCGCCGCGGTAGTGATCGAGATAATACTCGCGGCCGTTCTGCCGGGCGGCGAACAGCTGCGGCTCGCGCTGCGGCTGGTTGGCGTCGATCAGGCGCACTTCGGAGGTGGTGTTGCCGCTGATGGTCAGAATCAGGTAATCGCGCGAGGACGAGCGGCCGAGGCTGAGGTAGAACGCCGGATCGTTTTCCTGGTACACCAGCTTATCTTCCGCCGTCGGCGTACCGTACTGATGGCGATAAACCTGGTATGGCAACAGCGTTTGCGGGTGGTTGCGCACGTAGAACAGGGTTTGGTTGTCGTTGGCCCACACCATGTTGCCGGAGGTGTTTTCCAGCGTTTCCGGCGACCAGCGTTCGCTGCCTATCTCGCGCAGGGAGATGCGGTATTGGCGGCGGCCCTGCAGATCTTCGGCCACCGCCAGCCGGCGGTTGTCCTGGCTGACGTCCATCGCCCCCAGGCGATAGTAGGCGTGGCCGGCCGCGCGCTGATTGGCGTCCAGCAAGGTTTGCCACGGCGCGTCGGCGGTCAGCGCCTGGCGCTGATACCGCGCGAAATCTTTACCGGCGGCGTAGCTTTCCTGATAGCGATAGCCGTTGAGCTGATACGGCACCGAACGATCGTCAGGGTTCATGCGGCCCAGCATCTCCTGATACAGCGTGGCGCGCAGCTTCTGGTACGGCGCCATCATCTGCTCGGTGTAGCGGTTCTCCGCCTTCAGATAGTCCAGCACCTTCTGCTCTTTTCGGCTGTCGTCGCGCAGCCAGTAGTAATCGTCGGTGCGCGTCTCGCCGTGGGCGGTCAGCGCTTTCGGCGCGCGTTCCGCCAACGGCGGCTGCGGTTGCGCCAGCGCGGCGCCGGCGACGCCTAAAGAAAGCCAGAGCGCGGCCGCGATGCGACGGCGCGGGGTGGATAACAGCGGATTCATAATCCCTCACGAAGTTTGAAAAGGCGCACGACGGCGATACGGCGCCTGCGGGCATTAACGGCGGGCATTCAGCTCCGCCAGATTGAAATCGATCGGCATCGTCACCCTGACGGCCCCCTGCTGCAGCATCTCCGGCGGCGGAGGCGGCAACGGCTGAGCGCGCGACACCACCGCTACCGCTTCCCGATCCAGCGACGCAGTGCCGGAGCGCACCAGCAGCGTAACGTTCGAGACCCGCCCCTGCGCGTCGACGCTGAAACTGACCTGCGGCATGCCGCTGCGCCGGCGGCTGCGGGCATCCAAAGGGTAATCCTTGATGCGGTTCAGTTTGCCTTTCACCAGGCTCTCCCACGACAGTTTGGCCTGCGCGTTGCTGTTGGCGTCGCTGTTGATCGGTGCGGCGGTCTGGTGAGAGAGCGTCTGCGCCTGCGGCGCGGCGGCGCTGGACGCGGCGGCGTTGCGCGTCTCTTTGGCCTGTTCCTGCGGCTTAGGCTGCGGCTGCGTTTTTTGCGGGGGGCGGCGTTCGGCGCGCTTCTTCTGCGCCGTCACGATTTTCGCTTTCTCGGCGCGCGCCAGCTTGGGCAGATCCGGCTGTTGCTGCTGCTCCGCCGGCTGCGCCGCAGCGGATTCCGCCTGCTGCACGCCCAGCGGCAGCGGCTTGCTTTCCGGCGCTTCAATCTGCGCCGCCCAGCTCATCATCACCGCCGGCGGTGGCAACACCACCGGCTCCAGCGCCGTCTGCGGCCAGTAAAACAGCAGCACCAACGCCGCGTGCGCCGCCAGAGCGAGCAGCAGGCCGCGCGCCCAGCGCGGCTGCGGCAGTTCAAAGGCCGGGAGGGAGTAAGACTGACTTAACATAGGGGCATTAGCTTGCTTAATTGCGAATGATTGCAGATCACATTTACTAATGATAATCATTTGCAACTATAATTAACACCCCTTTTCACTCTCTTAACG
The DNA here is from genome assembly GCF_029962605.1 of Serratia sarumanii. Taxonomy (NCBI): domain Bacteria; kingdom Pseudomonadati; phylum Pseudomonadota; class Gammaproteobacteria; order Enterobacterales; family Yersiniaceae; genus Serratia; species Serratia sarumanii. Next base: position 3,630,438 of record NZ_CP124750.1, read on the forward strand.
TATTCATTTCACTGATGGTGTGATCCACAGGTAGTCTGCGGTGTTCGCATCGACCTGTACGCCCGGCTCCGCCAGCATCAGCACCGTCAGCGCCGCCGCCGGTTGCAGATCCCGCACGTGCAGCGGCACCCCCACCGATTTGGCGGCGTGATAGCCACCGGCGATCAACAGCGCGGGCGTGGGCGCCGCCAGCAGGCGCTCAGCCATGCGCCGGTCGCGTTGCTGCTGGATCGCCAGCATCGCACGCAACTGGTCGGCCTCAATCTTGCCGCCGTGCGAAGTGCGGATGGTCTCTTCCAGCGCCTTGCGCACCGCCGGCTGCGCCGATAGCTGCCCCGCCGGGAATTGCGGCTGCTGATAGAACGCCGTAATCTCGCTACGATCCAGGTTGGCCGACCACAGCGGGTAAGGCGCGCGCATCGCCGCCATCGTCACCCCGCCATACAGCGCCCACTTCCAGCCCGGCTGCCAGGCGATCAGCTCCGCTACGCGGCCGTCACGCACCGTGGGATCGCTCTGCAACCACTGCTTGACCTTGTCGACCTGCGCCTGTTGGTTCGGGTTGATCATCTCCATCAACACGCTGCCCTGCGGCCGCCGCAGCGGCAGCTGCTGCACCAGCCATTGCTCAATCTGATGGTGGTAAGGATTGTCATGTTTCTCACCCAGGATCACCCGCGGCTGCTGCGCCAGTCGCGTCAACAGCTGCTCCGGCGTCAGGCTCGCGCCGCTGTGCAAATCGGTGATGCTCCCCAGACTCGCGACGTCGCTGGACGGCGTCTTAACCGGCGTTTGGCTGCAGGCGCCGAGCGCCAACGCCGCCAATAAAATCAGGTATCTCATCATGTTGCCCCATTATCGAAAATGGCGACATTATAGATAATAATTATCATTTGCATATAGATCCGGCTTAACGATTTTTTTACGCGCCGATCGCCGGCTGCGCATTGCGTTGAAAAAGCATTGCGGGTATAACCAATAGCCATTCAGATATTTAGACGTCTATACGGATAGATTATTATGCAACCATCGGCACCCGCCGCAGGGCAGTTCAAACGCAGCATGAAGGCCCGGCACCTGGTGATGCTGTCGCTGGGCGGCGTGATCGGCACCGGGCTGTTTTTCAACACCGGCTACATCATCTCCACCACCGGGGCGCTCGGCACGCTGCTGGCCTACCTGATCGGCGCGCTGGTGGTGTATCTGGTGATGCTGTGCCTGGGCGAGCTGTCGGTGGCGATGCCGGAAACCGGCGCCTTTCACGTCTATGCTTCGCGCTATCTGGGGCCGGCCACCGGCTATACCGTCGCCTGGCTGTATTGGCTCACCTGGACGGTGGCGCTCGGCTCCAGCCTGACCGCCGCCGGATTCTGCATGCAGTACTGGTTCCCGCAGTCGCCGGTGTGGCTGTGGTGTTTGATCTTCTGCGTGGCCATTTTCCTGCTTAACGTGGTGACCACCCGCTTTTTCGCCGAAAGCGAATTCTGGTTTTCGCTGATCAAAGTGGTGACCATTCTGGCGTTTATCATTCTGGGCGGCGCCGCCATGTTCGGCCTGCTGCCGATGAAAGACGGTACCCCGGCGCCGTTCCTGCATAACCTGACCGCTTCCGGCTGGCTGCCGCACGGCACGCTGCCGATCCTGATGACCATGGTGGCGGTGAACTTCGCCTTCTCCGGCACGGAACTGATCGGCATCGCCGCCGGCGAAACCGAGAACCCGGAAAAAGTCGTGCCGCTGGCGATCCGCACTACGGTGATCCGCCTGATGCTGTTCTTTATCGGCACGGTCTTCGTGCTGGCGGCGTTGATCCCGATGGATCAGGCGGGGATCGTCAAAAGCCCGTTCGTGCTGGTGTTTGAACGCATCGGCGTGCCTTACGCCGCCGATATCTTCAACTTCGTGATCCTGACCGCCATCCTGTCGGCGGCCAACTCCGGCCTGTACGCCTCGGGGCGCATGCTGTGGTCGTTAGCCCACCAGCGCACCCTGCCGGCCTACTTTGCGCGCGTCAATGCGCGCGGCATTCCGATCAACGCCCTGACCTTCAGCATGCTCGGCGGCGTGCTGGCGCTGCTGACCAGCGTGATCGCGCCGGACACGGTGTTTGTCGCCCTGTCGGCGATCTCCGGTTTTGCGGTGGTGGCGGTGTGGCTGAGCATCTGCGCGGCCCACTATGCTTTCCGCCGCGCCTACCTGCGCAGCGGCCAGCCGATAAGCGGCCTGAAATACCGCGCGCCCGGCTACCCATTGACGCCGATCCTCGGCTTTGCGCTGTGCCTGCTGGCCTGCATCGGGCTGGCGTTCGATCCGGAGCAGCGCATTGCGCTCTACTGTGGGCTGCCGTTCGTCGCCCTGTGCTACCTCACCTATTTCCTGACCCGGCGCGCCGGGCAAAAAACCGCTTTGGGAGAACAACATGTCGGTTAACAACCCCGTCGCACGCCTGCTGGCCGAACATCCCACGCTGATCCTGGACGGCGCGCTGGCCACTGAGTTGGAAGCGCGCGGCTGCGATCTGACCGATCCGCTGTGGTCGGCCAAGGTGCTGATTGAAAATCCCGAGCTTATCTATCAGGTGCATCTCGATTATTTCAACGCCGGCGCCCAATGCGCCATCACCGCCAGCTATCAGGCCACGCCGCAGGGCTTCTTGCGCCGCGGCCTGGATCAGGAGCAATCGCTGGCGTTGATCGCCAAAAGCGTGCAACTGGCGCAGCGGGCGCGCCGCGATTATCTGGCCGAACACCCGCAGGCGGCGCCGCTGCTGATCGCCGGTTCGGTAGGCCCGTACGGCGCCTATCTGGCCGACGGCTCGGAATACCGCGGCGATTACCGGCTGGCGCAGGATGACATGATGGCCTTCCACCGCCCGCGCATCGCCGCCCTGGCGGCCGCTGGCGTCGATCTGCTGGCCTGCGAAACGCTGCCGTCGTTCGCCGAACTGCAGGCGCTGCTGACGCTGCTGCAGGAATTCCCGATGCTCGGCGCCTGGTTCGCCTTCACCCTGCGCGACAGCCAACACCTCAGCGACGGTACGCCGCTGACGGAGGTCCTGTCCGCGCTGCGCGGCAACCCGCAGGTGTTGGCCATCGGCATCAACTGCATCGCGCTGGACAAGGTCGCCCCGGCGCTGCGTCAGCTGAACGCGCTGGCCGACAAGCCGCTGCTGGTTTACCCGAACTCCGGCGAGCACTACGATGCGGTGAGCAAAACCTGGCACGCCTGCGGCGGCGAGCACAGCAGCCTGGCCGATCAGGCGACGGAGTGGCGCGCGCTCGGCGCACAATTGATCGGCGGCTGTTGCCGCACCACCCCGCAGGATATCCGCGCCATCGCTGCGCGCTGCAAGGCATAAAAATAAAAAAAGCCCCCGGCGCCAGCGGCGCAGGGGGCCAGTCACTCAACCCGGGCTTACAGCGGCTGGGTCTGGGCTTCCACCACCGCCAGCGCCACCATGTTGACGATGCGGCGCACCGAGGCGATCGGCGTCAGGATGTGCACCGGCTTGGCGACCCCCATCAGCACCGGCCCGACGGTCACCCCTTCCGAGCAAGAGACGCGCAGCAGGTTGTAGCTGATGCGCGCCGCTTCCATGTTCGGCATGATCAGCAGGTTGGCCGAGCCTTTCAGCGGGCTGTCCGGCATCAGATCGTGACGGATGCTTTCCACCAGCGCGGCGTCGCCGTGCATTTCGCCGTCGATCTCCAGCTCTGGCGCCAGCTCGTTCACCAGCTCCAGCGTTTTGCGCATCTTGCGCGCCGCCGGGCAGTCGGAAGAGCCGAAGCTGGAGTGAGACAGCAGCGCCACCTTCGGCTCGATGCCGAAGCGGCGCACGGTTTCCGCCGCCATCAGGGTGATCTCCGCCAGCTGTTCCGGGGTCGGATCGTCGTTGACGTAGGTGTCGGCGATAAAGGTGTTGCCGCTCGGCAGCAGCAGCGCGTTCATCGCGCCGGCGACGTGCGCGCCTTCACGGAAGCCGAACACGTTCTTCACCACGTCGTAATGCTCGTGGTAGCTGCCGATGGTGCCGCAGATCATCGCGTCCGCTTCGCCGCGGTGCAGCATGATGGCGGCGATCAGCGTCGGGTTGCCGATCACCGCACGGCGCGCCTGCTCTTGCGAGACGCCGCGGCGTTTCATGATCTGGTAGTACTCGCCCCAGTATTCGTTAAAGCGCGGATCCGACTCGTTGTTTACCACTTCGAAATCCTTGCCCGGCGTCAGCTGCAGACCCAGCTTTTTCAGGCGCATCTCGATCACGCTCGGGCGGCCGACCAGGATCGGGAAGGCCAGCCCCTGCGACACCAGTTCCTGCGTGGCGTGCAGCACGCGCTCTTCCTCGCCTTCCGCCAGCACCACCCGCTTCACCTCTTTGCGCGCCTGCGAGAAGATAGGCTTCATGAACAGGTTGGTTTTGTAGACGAACTCCGCCAGTTTCTCGACGTAAGCGTCGAAGTCTTCGATCGGGCGCGTCGCCACGCCGGAGTCCATCGCCGCCTTGGCTACCGCCGGCGCGATCTTGACGATCAGGCGCGGATCGAACGGTTTCGGGATGATGTATTCCGGCCCGAAGGAGAGATCCTGATCGTCATAGGCGGAAGCCACCACGTCGCTCTGCTCCGCCAGCGCCAGATCGGCGATGGCGTGCACGCAGGCCAGCTTCATCTCTTCGTTGATGGTGGTCGCGCCCACGTCCAGCGCGCCGCGGAAGATGAACGGGAAGCACAGGACGTTGTTCACCTGGTTCGGGTAATCGGAACGGCCGGTACAGATGATGGCGTCCGGGCGCACCGCTTTGGCCAGCGGCGGCAGAATTTCCGGTTCCGGGTTGGCCAGCGCCATGATCAGCGGATCGCGCGCCATGGTTTTCACCATATCCTGCGTCAAGACGCCCGGGCCGGAGCAGCCGAGGAAGATGTCGGCGTTCGGGATGGCGTCGCCCAGCGTGCGCTGGCCGTTATCCTCGATGGCGTAGGCGGCTTTGGTCTGCTCCATATTGGCGTCGCGGCCTTTATAGATGACGCCCTTGGAGTCGCAAACGGTGATGTTCTGTTGCCGCAGCCCCAGCGCCACCAGCAGGTTCAGGCAGGCGATGGAGGCCGCGCCGGCGCCGGACACCACCAGGCGTACGTCGGAGATATTCTTCTTCACCACGCGCAGGCCGTTGAGCACCGCCGCAGTGGTGATGATCGCCGTGCCGTGCTGGTCGTCGTGGAACACCGGGATCTTCATGCGCTCGCGCAGTTTCTGTTCGATGTAGAAACACTCCGGCGCCTTGATGTCTTCCAGGTTGATGCCGCCGAAGGTCGGTTCCAGCGCGGCGATAATGTCGATCAATTTGTCAGGGTTATGCTCATCCACTTCGATATCAAACACATCGATACCGGAAAACTTCTTGAACAAAACGCCCTTGCCTTCCATCACCGGCTTACCGGCCAACGCGCCGATATTGCCCAGACCCAGTACCGCCGTGCCGTTGGAAATCACCGCCACCAGGTTGCCGCGCGCGGTGTATTTGTAGGCTGCCAACGGATCTTCGGCGATCTCGAGGCAAGGCGCGGCGACGCCCGGCGAATAGGCCAACGCCAGATCGCGTTGGGTCGCCAACGGTTTGGTGGGGGAAACCTGGATCTTCCCTGGGACAGGAAACTGATGGAAATCAAGGGCACTCTGTTTGAGCTGTTCGTCCATTATGGATTCCTTTGTTTTTTGCTTTTATGTTGAGGTAAGGCTTTGAGGCTGCGCCCTGCCGTGGGCCGTGGCGCCCAAGTACAATGACAGGGCGCAGCCTTGAAGTATAGTGAGAGAAACATCACAAACTTTGAAGCGCGCCATAACCTTGGCCGAAAGACCGTTTTAAAAGTAAAAAAAGGATCGCGAGACGAGTCGAAGAAGCGCCGCCGTCAGCGTGGCGGCAGCGTGGCGCGCCAAGCGTTGAGCGTCTCCACCTGGCCGGCGCAAATGTGTAACGAGGTTTGTAACGCCAGGGTATAGCTTACCGCATCGCCCCAGGTCTCCCCTTGCAGCTGCGGTTGCTCACAGGGCGCGAACACCGATTCAGGGGGCAACAGCGGCACGGCCTGCGGCGCCGGCGGCCGGGCGCAGGAGCTCAAGCACAGCGCTAGGCAGAGGCTGAGCGGCGCAGGGATCGTTTTTAATCGCTTCACGGTATTTCCTCTGATAAGCCTCGTGTTGTTGGCGCAGCTGCCGTTCCTGCCGCTGCTGCGCCGCCATCAGCGCGCGGTTTTGCGCATCCTGGGTCTGCAGGGTGGCGATCAGCCCGGCCTGCTGCGCCAGGCTTTTCTGTAGCTCCGCCGCCTGTTGGCGCGCGGACGCCAACTGGTGCGACAGCAGCGAGCTGTAGCCGCCGAGGCAGATGGCCGCCAGCAACAGCAGCAGCAACCCGCCCTGCATCAGTTTTTGCAGCCAGCCGCTCATGCCGGATAGTCCCGGAACGCCAGCTGGAAGTGCGGGCCATCCTTGAGGGTTTTCCACTCGCCGCCCCATTCGACGTTGACCCCGCATTCACGCGCCGCGCGCCGCACCGCCACCGCAATCTGCGCGTAGTAATCCCACTCCCAGGAGACCACACCCGCCGGCATCGCCACCACGTCCACCGCGTGGCCGGTCAGATGGCGGCTGCGCAGCGTTTGGCTGCTGCCGGCGCGCACCATTTCCCGTTGGCGCGCCATGCTGCGCAGCCCCTCGCTGACGGAAAACGGCACCAGCGAATAACGCAGCGCCAGACGAATAACGCGCACCAGATCCGGGTGCACGCCGCGCAGGTTCTCTTCGCTGCGGGCGGTAAAACGAATCTCTTCGATGTCATTTAACATTTTTAAACCCCGTCTTTTTGCCGATGAACTTTTTAATTAAGGCGTTGATGTAATCTGCCCCCATAAAGCCAATCAGTACGCTGGCCAAATTCGCCCACTTTAATTCCAGGCCCATCAGCGCCAGCGCATCGCGCACCGTCCAGGCCAATAACGCGCACATCGCCGCATTCAATAAACGGCGCCGAATGCCCACGTTGCGGTAAGCGCCGTGCAATAGCGCCATGACGCCGGCCAAAATGGCGTTTAATACCGGCTGAAGATATTCACATACTCGCTGGACTATTAAGCCAACAGCGTCAGGCTCTATGCTGGACATAGCTCATCTCCTTTTTTATTTTTAATTAAATGCCAATCACGGCCGGTGGGACATCGGATAATCAGAATCTAGTTAAGGATGCTATTACAAAGCAAATGAATAAATACAGGCCCTATGGTCGAATTCATTCATGCTGAGCGTTGGCACAACGCATAAGCGCCAATGTTGACGGCGATGAATAAAATTTCATTGTTATCGTGATTTATTTCGACTTTCGTTTTCACGAAAAATAAACATTAATGGCTGCGGGAAATATGTCCCATCTTAAAAACATCCACTCTGGAGAAATACCATGTCCACACGCAAAGCCGTTATTGGGTATTATTTTATTCCGACCAACCAAATCAATAATTACACCGAGTCCGATACGTCCGTCGTGCCGTTCCCGGTTTCCAACATCACGCCGGCCAAAGCCAAACAGCTGACGCACATCAACTTCTCGTTCCTGGATATCAACAGCAACCTGGAATGCGCCTGGGATCCGGCCACCAACGATGCCAAGGCGCGCGATGTGGTCAACCGCCTGACCGCGCTCAAGGCGCACAATCCCAGCCTGCGCATCATGTTCTCCATCGGCGGTTGGTACTACTCCAACGATCTGGGCGTGTCGCACGCCAACTACGTCAACGCGGTGAAAACCCCGGCCTCGCGCACCAAGTTTGCCCAATCCTGCGTGCGCATCATGAAGGATTACGGCTTCGACGGCGTGGACATCGACTGGGAGTACCCGCAAGCATCAGAAGTGGACGGTTTCATCGCCGCGCTGCAAGAGATCCGCACCCTGCTGAATCAGCAAACCGTCGCCGACGGCCGCCAGGCGCTGCCGTATCAGTTGACTATCGCCGGCGCCGGCGGCGCCTTCTTCCTGTCGCGCTATTACAGCAAGCTGGCGCAGATCGTCGAGCCGCTCGATTACATCAACCTGATGACCTACGATCTGGCCGGCCCCTGGGAGAAGATCACCAACCACCAGGCGGCGCTGTTCGGCGACGCGGCCGGGCCGACCTTCTACAACGCGCTGCGCGAAGCCAATCTGGGCTGGAGCTGGGAAGAGCTGACCCGCGCCTTCCCCAGCCCGTTCAGCCTGACGGTCGACGCCGCGGTGCAGCAACACCTGATGATGGAAGGCGTGCCGAGCGCCAAGATCGTGATGGGCGTCCCCTTCTACGGCCGCGCCTTCAGGGGCGTCAGCGGCAGCAACGGCGGCCAGTACAGCAGCCACAGCACGCCGGGCGAAGATCCGTATCCGGGTACCGATTACTGGCTGGTGGGCTGCGAAGAGTGCGTGCGCGACAAGGATCCGCGCATCGCCTCCTATCGCCAGCTGGAGCAGATGCTGCAGGGTAACTACGGCTATCAGCGGTTGTGGAACGACAAGACCAAAACCCCTTACCTGTATCATGCGCAGAACGGGCTGTTCGTCACCTATGACGATGCCGAAAGCTTCAAATACAAAGCGAAGTACATCAAGCAGCAGCAGCTGGGCGGCGTGATGTTCTGGCATCTGGGGCAAGACAACCGCAACGGCGATCTGCTGGCCGCGCTGGATCGCTATTTCAACGCCGCGGACTACGACGACAGCCAACTGGATATGGGCACCGGCCTGCGTTACACCGGCGTCGGCCCCGGCAACCTGCCGATCATGACCGCGCCGGCCTACGTGCCAGGCACCACTTACGCGCAGGGCGCGCTGGTGTCCTATCAGGGTTACGTCTGGCAGACCAAATGGGGTTACATCACCTCGGCGCCCGGCTCCGACAGCGCCTGGCTGAAGGTGGGCCGCGTAGCGTAAACCATAAAAAAAACCCCGTAGCCGAGCGCTGCGGGGTTTTCATTGAGTTAACCGTTTGATTTTCGCGTCCCTTCGTCTCTATTCCTTCAGTTGTGGCACCAAGGATAGCCGCCATCCCGCACCACTTCGCGGCCCATCAGGCTGTAAACATCGCTTTTGCGCGTCAGCCGCTCATGCCACCAGTTAAACCCGGCGCCCTTGCTGGCCGGATGCCACGCCAGCCAAATCATTTCGTCGCCCTTTTGCATCTCCACCGGCACCGTCACCAGTTCGCCGCTGGCCAGTTCCTTTTCGATGAGCGACGGCGGCAGAAAAGCGTGGCCAATGCCGCGTTTGAGCAACGCCAGGTTGCTTTCCACGTCGCACACCACCAGTTGGCGCTGCAAAGGCAACGTACCGTGATTGCGTTTGGGCAGTTCATGGCTGCTGTCGGCGATCGCAACCACGATGTCGTTCAAGCGCTGCTTCTTGCACACCGGCTTTTTCTGCGCCGCGAACGGATGTGAGGGCGACACGCACAGCACAAAGTTGAGCTTGCCAAGCATCAGGGTTTTGGCCTGTACGCTGTCGGGGATTTGGCCGATGGCGATGATCAGATCCGCCCGGTTGTTCTTCAGCGCATCCCAGGTGCCGTTCAGCGCTTCTCGCTGCACCGAGATATTGGCGTTCGGGCAATGCTGAATATAGTCGCGGATATCCTGTGTCAGGGTTTCCAACGGGAAGAAGGTGTCCACCGCCAGGCGGATATTATTGTCCAGCTTGGGGATGTTTCTTACCCGGCTTTCCAGATCCTGCACCGCATTTAATATCCAGCTGCCCTCCTGCAGGAGAAATTCCCCTTCATCCGTCAGGGTAATCATGGGGCCATTGCGATGAAAAAGTTTCACGCAGAGTTTGCTTTCAATATTGGAAACCCGATAAGAGATTGCCGAAGGCGTTTTATGCAGCGCCTCCGCCGCCATAGAGAAAGAGCCGGTGCTCTTAATGGTGCTGATTATTTTAATCGCGTCCAGGGATAATCTAGTCATACAAATTCCTCTTTAAAATAAAACAAGAAAAATGACACTAAATTCCCAAGGTGGTGGCGCACAAAAATCGATCAAATCGAACAAGGATACTCAAGGCAACAAGCAATATACTTCATAAATGAGAGCGCTATCTTAAATACTATTCATCACGACCTGATATAAAATTCATCATAGCGCTCTATTTTTGCATTGTGACAGTTAAATAAATTCAGCCTAACGATCAAAGATCGTCATCATAATATTTTTCGTTAATAGCCGTTAAAACATTCCGCTCTGTCGCACGACCAGAATGATAAAAATAAAACAAGCCGACAAGAAGGGTTATTTCCAATTACGTTATTAGCCTCTCATTTTGTCGGTGAAATACGCTCAACTTACAACATAATTTCAGTCAGGAGTGACTTATGAACAAAACTTCCCGTACCCTATTCTCTCTGGGCCTGCTGAGCGCAGCCATGTTCGGCGTTTCGCAACAGGCGAATGCTCACGGTTATGTCGAATCGCCGGCCAGCCGCGCTTATCAGTGCAAACTGCAGCTCAACACCCAGTGCGGCAGCGTGCAGTATGAACCGCAGAGCGTCGAAGGCCTGAAAGGCTTCCCGCAGGCCGGCCCGGCTGACGGCCACATCGCCAGCGCCGACAAGTCCACCTTCTTCGAACTGGATCAGCAAACGCCGACGCGCTGGAACAAGCTCAACCTGAAAACCGGCCCGAACTCCTTTACCTGGAAGCTGACCGCGCGTCACAGCACCACCAGCTGGCGCTATTTCATCACCAAGCCGAACTGGGACGCTTCGCAGCCGCTGACCCGCGCCTCCTTTGATCTGACGCCGTTCTGCCAGTTCAACGACGGCGGCGCCATCCCTGCCGCACAGGTTACCCACCAATGCAATATACCGGCAGATCGCAGCGGTTCGCACGTGATCCTTGCCGTGTGGGATATAGCCGACACCGCCAACGCCTTCTATCAGGCGATCGACGTCAACCTGAGCAAATAATCGGCCAAATGAGGCCATCTTTGAGGGTTCAGCCTGGCGCTGAACCCTTCTTTTTTTGGCTCTCGCGCCACCGCCCCCCTCGCCTCTCCCGCCGTAAACCGCGCCCCGCCTGGGTTTACTCGGCATTCATTGTTATTATCCATCGCAACAATCAGAAAAAGCGCATTTTCATTCCCGACCCGATGATGCAGTGTGTTCCCCCTATGATGAAAAAGGTTCTCATTTCCCTACGTTGAGCTTGGTCAAGGAGCTTATCAATGAATCAATTAGACGCACTCAAGCAGCTGACCACGGTGGTCGCCGACAGCGGCGATATCGAATCCATCCGCCAGTTCGAACCCCAGGACGCTACCACCAACCCTTCGCTGATCCTGAAAGCCGCCGCGCTGCCGCAGTACAAGGCGCTGATCACCGAAGCACTGGACTATGCCCGCCGCCAGGGCGGCAGCAAGGAAACCCAGCTGATCAACGCCAGCGATAAGCTGGCGGTCAATATCGGCGTCGAGATCCTCAAAAGCGTGCCGGGCCGCATCTCCACCGAAGTGGACGCCCGCCTGTCGTTCGATCGCGGCATGTGCGTCGCCAAAGCGCGCAAGCTGATCGCCATGTATCAAGAACAGGGCATCGACAAATCGCGCATCCTGATCAAACTGGCTTCCACCTGGGAAGGCATCAAAGCCGCCGAGGAGCTGGAAAAAGAAGGCATCAACACCAACCTGACGCTGCTGTTCTCCTTCGCCCAGGCCCGCGCCTGCGCCGAAGCCGGCGTGTATCTGATCTCGCCGTTCGTCGGCCGCATCTATGACTGGTATCAGGCCAAACAGCCTGCCGCCAACTACGACGCCGAGCAGGATCCGGGCGTGAAATCGGTGCGCACCATCTATGAATACTACAAGCGTCATCGTTACCAGACGGTGATCATGGGCGCCAGCTTCCGCAAGGTTGAGCAGATCCTGGCGCTGGCCGGCTGCGATCGCCTGACCATCGCGCCGAACCTTTTGGAACAGCTGAAAAACAGTGACCGGCCGGTCGAGCGCAAGCTGACCCCGTCCACCGAGGGCTTCCACCAACCGGCCCCGCTGGCCGAAGCGGAGTTCCGCTGGCTGCACAACCAGGACGCCATGGCGGTGGAAAAACTCGCCGAAGGCATTCGCCTGTTCGCCGTCGACCAGCAGAAGCTGGAAGACATGTTGGCCGCTCAACTGTAACCGCACTGGAGTTTCGTTATGTCTTCTCGTAAAGAGCTTGCCAACGCCATCCGCGCACTCAGCATGGACGCCGTACAAAAAGCCAATTCCGGCCACCCGGGTGCCCCTATGGGCATGGCGGACATCGCCGAAGTCCTGTGGCGTGACTACCTCAACCACAACCCGACTAACCCGCACTGGGCTGACCGCGACCGTTTCGTGCTCTCCAACGGCCACGGCTCCATGTTGATTTACAGCCTCCTGCACCTCACCGGCTACGACCTGCCGATGCGCGAGCTGGAAAACTTCCGTCAGCTGCACTCCAAAACCCCAGGGCACCCGGAGTACGGCTACACCCCGGGCGTTGAGACCACCACCGGCCCGCTGGGCCAGGGCATCGCCAACGCCGTCGGCTTCGCCATCGCCGAACGCACCCTGGCCGCGCAGTTCAACCGCCCGGGCCACGACATCGTTGACCACCACACCTACGCCTTCATGGGCGACGGCTGCATGATGGAAGGCATCTCGCACGAAGTCTGCTCTCTGGCCGGTACCCTCAAGCTCGGCAAGCTGACCGCTTTCTACGATGACAACGGCATCTCCATCGACGGCCACGTCGACGGCTGGTTCACCGACGACACCGCCCTGCGCTTCGAAGCCTACGGCTGGCACGTGGTGCGCAACGTCGACGGCCACAACCCGGACGCCATCAAGGCCGCGATTGAAGAAGCCCGCAAGGTGACCGACAAGCCGTCGCTGCTGATGTGCAAGACCGTTATCGGCTTCGGTTCGCCGAACAAGGCCGGCACCCATGACGTGCACGGCGCCGCGCTGGGCGCCGCCGAAGTGGCCGCCACCCGCGAAGCGCTGGGCTGGAAATACGCCGCCTTTGAAATCCCGCAGGACATCTACGCCCAGTGGGACGCCAAGGAAGCCGGTCAGGCCAAAGAAGCGGCCTGGAACGACAAATTCGCCGCCTACGCCAGGGCCTTCCCGGAGCTGGCCGCCGAGTTCAAGCGCCGCATGAACGGCGAGCTGCCGGCCGACTGGAAAGCCGACGCCAAGGCGTTCGTGGAAAAACTGCAGGCCAACCCGGCCAACATCGCCAGCCGCAAGGCGTCGCAGAACGCGCTGGAAGCGTTCGGCAAGGTGCTGCCGGAGTTCCTGGGCGGCTCCGCCGACCTGGCGCCGAGCAACCTGACCATGTGGTCAGGCTCGAAAGCGCTGAACGTTGACCCGGCGGGCAACTACATTCATTACGGCGTGCGCGAGTTCGGCATGACCGCCATCACCAACGGCATCGCGCTGCACGGCGGCTTCCTGCCGTACTCGGCGACTTTCCTGATGTTCGTGGAATACGCCCGCAACGCGGTGCGCATGGCGGCGCTGATGAAGCTGCGCAACGTGTTCGTCTACACCCACGACTCCATCGGTCTGGGCGAAGACGGCCCGACCCACCAGCCGGTGGAGCAGCTGGCAAGCCTGCGCGTGACCCCGAACATGAGTACCTGGCGCCCGTGCGACCAGGTGGAATCGGCGGTGGCGTGGCAGTACGGCATCGAGCGCAACGACGGCCCGACCACGCTGGTGTTCTCGCGCCAGAACCTGACCCAGCAGCCACGCACCGCAGAGCAGCTGGCGAACGTGTACCGCGGCGGCTACGTGCTGAAAGACTGCGCGGGCACGCCGGACGTTATCCTGATTGCCACCGGCTCCGAAGTGGGCATCACGGTGGAAGCGGCGGACAAGCTGACTGCGGCGGGCCGCAAGGTGCGCGTGGTGTCGATGCCGTCGACGGACGCGTTCGACAAGCAGGATGCGGCGTACCGCGAGTCGGTGCTGCCGGCGGCGGTGACGGCGCGCGTGGCGGTGGAAGCGGGTATCGCGGACTACTGGTACAAGTACGTGGGGCTGAACGGCGCCATCGTGGGCATGACCACCTTCGGTGAGTCGGCGCCGGCGGAGCAGCTGTTCGCCGAGTTCGGCTTCACCGTGGACAACGTGGTGGCCAAGGCGCAGGCGCTGCTGAAGTAAGCGGCCTGGCGCCAGCCAATAAGAAAGCCGGTCATCGTGACCGGCTTTTTTTATGCCATCACCCGATGGATCTGCAAATACTGCAGCAGCATGATGGTCTTGCCGTCTTTAATGCGGCCGTCGGCGATCATCGCCACCGCTTCGCTGAACGGCAGTTCGATCACTTCAATATCTTCATCTTCAATGCCGCCGCCGGCCGCACGCCGCTCATCGTCATGGTATTCGGCGATAAAGAAGTGCACGATCTCGGTCACGCCGCCCGGCGACATGTAGGCTTCGAAGATTTTCTTGACCTCGCCCACCTGAAAACCGGTCTCTTCCACCGCTTCGCGGCGCGCGCACTGCTCCGGAGAATCGGCGTCCAGCAGGCCGGCGCAGGCCTCGAGCAGCATGCCGCTCTCGTTGCCGTTGACATAGGTCGGCATGCGGAACTGGTTGGTCAGCACCACCGTGCCCTTGGCGCGGTTGTACAGCAAAATGGTGGCGCCGTTGCCGCGATCGTAGACCTCGCGCATCTGTTGCACCGAACCGCCGTTTTTGCGTTTCAGATCGAACGTATACTTATGCAGCACATACCAGTTGTCCGACAGCAGCTCTTTCTTCACATTCTCAATTTTCGACGACATGACCCTTTTTCCTTGAGTTGCAACCTGAAGATCATACCGCGATTACGCCGCGCCGCGGCAGACGATTTGCAACAAAACATCATCGGCCCCGGCGGCGGCCCGACCTGAAATCATCTTAAAGTAAGCACATCTAAGTAGCGGAAACCCTGAAAAAAAACCATAAGGGATAGCGCCACATCATCCTAATAACACGCGCCTATTTTATTTTTCAACGCCTCTTTAGGGAAAACCAACGTGAAACTGACTCATCGCTGCTTGTTACCATTAAGCCTTTTATTGATGGCCAGCGCCGGCGCTCAGGCGGCGGACTGCGCCAACGTGCCGGAATGGGCGGCTAAAACCTACGCCATCAAAGGCACGCAGGTCATAAAGGACAATACGCTGTTCGCCAATAAATGGTGGGCAGAAAAACACCATATCCCCGGCGTAGCCGGTTGGGTCGGCGAACCCTGGCAAAACCTCGGCCAGTGTGCCGCCCAGGAGACTCCCTGGTGGCAAGCCTATGCCGAGCAGGAGGGATTCAACGATGCGCTGCGTTACATCGGCACCAGCCTGGATGCGCTGAATCAGGATGCCGAACAGGCGCTGGCGGACTCGCAAGATGCCCGCACGCCGCTGTATTGGCTCAAACGCACCATGCAGATGTACCCGTCAGACACGCCAAATGTCTACCGGCTGCCGATCGTTCACGCCGCCAGTTGGTACAACTCCTTGTATGGCAGCATGGCGCGCGGAATTTTCTTCTACACCCGCACGCTTGGGAATCAGGGCGACAGCGTCACGATAAAGGCCGGAACTATTCCGGCAGGCAGCTCATGTTTTGCGGCGACCAGCGCCCGTTTCGATAACGTTGACAACATCTACTCGAACAAACGAAAGCTTGATGCCAACAAGGAGACCACTTATACCTTCGCGCAAACCGGCGTCCTGGCCTTAGGCTGCAGCCATCCGCAAAAACAGCAAAACGGCGAATTTGTCCGGTTAGAGGTGAGCGGCGGTGGCGACAGCAACCTGCACATTCTCGGTCAGAATACGCAAGGCGACTGGGAGCAACAGAAGGCCGGCGCCGGCATCCTGGGCGGCGCCGTGTTGTATGACGGTAAATCCAATCACTTCGTACCGAAGAAAATCACCGACAAAACGCAGGAGATCATCAATAAATCGCTGGGGGAAAGCCTCAGCATCGCCGCGCTGTATGAAGCGGTGAACGGCATGGACGGCACCCACGAGATGTTCACGGCATCACAGGGTTCCCTGTTCCTCAACTACAGCAAATGCTGCAGCGCCGAATACCGCGAGGGCGCGGTCAACGTCGGTTTCTTCGCCGACAAGACCACCCGCGCCAACGCCGCCCACTGGGGACTCTGGCACGAACTGGGGCATGAGAACGAACCGCAGTGGGAATACAACGTATTCCCCGAAGTGCAGGTCAACCGTTATTCGGTACTGGCTTGCCGCCTGTTGTCGGAACGCAACGATTTCGACTATGGCCCAACCTGCAAACTGGGCGCCGACAAGGAGTGGGATCGGGATGCGGTGCGTAAGTTCCTCGCATCAGAAGTGCGCTATGACGAATTCCCGAAAAAGCAGCATGATGTCGCGCTGGGGTTTTTTACCCATCTGTTGCACGCTTATGATGAATCCTTCTTCCCGCGGATTAATCAGGAACGGCTGAAGCAGACTTTCGCTGCGCCGGGTAACACCATGCAGGATAAGTATAAATACGTTTTCGGCACGCCGCAGAAGGTCATCGACTTCAGCGTGGTCGTCTACAGCCGGGAGGCGGGGCAGGATCTGCGCGAGTACTTCACCCGCTGGGGGCTGCGCTTCAGCGACCACGCAGCGAAGCAGGTGGCCGCGATGAATCTGCCGACGCCCTGAAGCGCGGCAATAAAGCGCCCCCAGAAACAGGGGGCCTTCTGCCTGATTTCATCCGCGCTAAAGGCAAATCTTCAGAGAAAACCGGCCCGCCGCTGAACATCGGCGGGCATTTCGCTATTCATTTGATTACACAACGACAATTGTTCCCGTTTTGTTGACAACTTGATACAAATCGCGGTGCAATTTAGTTGCAAAAGTTATAGTTTTGCTTTCGAATGAAACTGGCGAAGCGCCTCACCTGAGAGAAAAGGATTCCGTGATTGCTTGTTAAACGTTCCGTGACCGGCAGCCTGGCCAGAGCGCTGTTCGGCATCGTGATACTGTCGGTGCTCGCCACCGGGTTGGCGTTGACGACCGTCGCCGGCAGCCAGAGCGATGCCGAGGCGATCAACATCGCCGGTTCGCTGCGCATGCAAAGCTACCGCTTGGCCTTCGATCTCGAGCGGCAGAGCCCGGAGTTGGAGCTGCACCTGCAGCAGTATCGGCAATCTTTGCAGGCGCCCGCGTTGCAAAAGCTGGCGCGCTTTTACGTCCCGGCCGAGGTGCGCAACCACTATCTGGCGCTGCAACGAACATGGCAAACGATGGAGCGGCAGATCCGCGACGGGCAGGCGGCCGCCTACCGGGCTGAGGTCGCCGGCTACGTCAACCGCGTCGATCATTTCGTTTCCGCTCTGCAGCGTTATTCCGAGTTGAAACTCACCCTGGTGGCCGCCGTCAGCGTACTGGGCTACGCCGCCATCATCGGTCTGGTGCTGTTCTGCATCCGCTTTATGCGCCGCCAGGTGGTCACGCCGCTGCAGCATCTGGTCGACGCCAGCCAGCGCGTGCAACAGCGCGACTTTCGCCATCCGCAGCTGGACGTGGCGCTGCCGAACGAGCTCGGCGTGCTGTCGCAAACTTTCAGCGCCATGTCTGACGAGCTGGCCCGCCTCTATCAGTCGCTGGAGCTGAAAGTGCAGGAAAAGACCCAGCGCCTGCAGCAGGCCAACGACACGCTGGAGGTGCTCTATCGCTGCTCGCAGGCGCTGAGCGTGCGTCAGATCGATCAGCAGGCGTTCGAAAATGCGCTGCGCATCGTGCGCCAAAGCGAACGACTGCGCTGCATCCGGTTGAACGTGGCGGACGATCATGGCCAGTGGCAACTGAACGAAGGAGAGCCGGCGCCGGCGCAAACCTGGAGCGCGCTGCCGATCACCCAAGGCGATAAACTGCTGGGCGAGTTGCGATGGCAGCCCGAAGCGCAGCCGCCGCATCCTCACCTGATGCAGAGCCTGGCCAACATGCTGGGGCGCGGCGTCTACTTCAACCGGGCGCAAAAGCAGCACCAATATCTGCTGTTGATGGAAGAACGTGGAACCATCGCACGCGAGCTGCACGATTCGCTGGCGCAGACGCTGTCGTTCCTGCGCATCCAGCTGACGCTGCTCCGGCGCGCCGCCGACGATCCGGCGGCGCAGGCGATTATCGACGATTTCGAGCGCACGCTGGCCGATGCCTATCGCCAGCTGAGAGAATTGCTGGCCACCTTCCGCCTCAACATTCAGGAGGCGGATCTGAATGCCGCGCTGGAGCAACTGTTGCAGCCATTAAAGGCGCTAACCCCCGCGCGGATTCAGTTACACTGTCGGCTGCCCTCGCAGGCGCTCAACGCCCAGCAGCAGGTGCACGCACTGCAGATCGTGCGCGAGGCGGTGCTCAATGCCATCAAGCACGCCGGAGCGAACGAGATCGCGGTATGTTGCGAGGTCAACGCCGCTGGCGACAACGTATTCAGCATTACCGACGACGGTTGCGGCATCGCCAGTCTGGAAGAACCGGAAGGGCATTACGGCTTGACCATCATGAGCGAACGCGCGGCGCGACTGGGAGGAACGCTGCGCATCCGGCGCAGAAGCGGCGGCGGCACGGCGGTCTGCCTGACATTCTCGCCCTGACCTTGCGGCTGTTCACTCTGCGTTACGGTTGCCGCCGGCCTGAAGGCCGCCCGGGGAGGTTTGCGGTGCAGAATGCCGCTATTTTTGAAGAGACAGTCCCACTGTGAAGCACGCCTCCGGGCGCGTTTGAGTGGCTTTACTTGCTACAGGGAGCATATTTCATGGTGATGAAGCAATACCGAGTCATGATCGTTGACGATCATCCGTTGATGCGGCGCGGCATCAAACAACTGCTGGGACTGGATGCGCGATTTGGCGTGGTGGCAGAGGCCGGCAACGGCAGCGAGGCGGTTGCGCTGGCGCTGCAGCACGCTCCGGACGTGATCTTGTTGGATCTGAACATGAAGGGCATGTCGGGGCTGGATACGCTGCGGGCCCTGCGCGACGAAGGCGTGGACGCGCGCATCATCGTGCTGACGGTCTCCGACGCGCGCAGCGATCTGTATGCGCTTATCGACGCCGGCGCCGACGGCTATCTGCTGAAAGACAGCGAACCCGAACAACTGCTGGAGCACATCAGCGCCGCCGCCGAGGGCCAGAACGTGATCAGCGACGCCATGGCCGACTATTTGCTGGCGCGCAGCGAGCAGCGCGACCCCTTCGCCGCCTTGACCGAACGCGAACTGGACGTCCTGCAAGAGGTGGCGCGCGGCCTGTCCAACAAGCAGGTGGCGGCGCAGTTGCATATCTCTGAAGAAACCGTGAAGGTGCACATCCGCAACATACTGCGCAAGCTGGACGTGCGTTCTCGCGTGGCGGCGACGGTGATGTACCTGGAGTACAAAAGCCACTGATCGCCCCGCCCCGGCCGATCCGCCGGGGCCGCTTACTCGATGGCGCTGAGCAGCGCCTGATGATGCTGGTGCACCCAGCTCTTGTTGAACGGCCCCCAGCTTTCCAACTGATAGAAACCGTCGTTGTTGCGCACGCCCTGCTGCACGAACTGCAGCTCGACGCCCATGCCGGGCAGCGCCTTCAGCACATCCTGCAACGTACGGCGCGGCCAGCCGGTCAGCGCCATCAACCGCGGCACATTGGGCCGCTCACTGTGGCTGATCAGCCAGCATAAATAAAGCCGACGGGCAAATACCGGGTTAATTCCCATGCCAAGCTCCTGCTGTAAGGTGAGGCCAGTTTTTACTTTTCGATTCCCTGCGGCGAAAAAATGCGCAAGGCCTTTGATAGTAATAAAAATGTCTTAATAGCGTACAATTACCGACGCCGATACGCCCGCGCCGTTTTCCGCTACCGTTATTTACACTATCTCCTTTTTTTCTCCACGCTTTCCTCGGCTATCCCGAGTAAAGTGCAATAGCGCCGGAATCCTTCCCTGCCGCTGAAATGCATATTTCCGATGCGTTTTAAAGATAGAACAAGTCATAACGAGGTTCGCGCTGCATGGCCAATTTTTTTATTGATCGCCCGATTTTCGCCTGGGTGCTGGCAATTATTCTTTGCCTGACCGGAGCGTTGGCGATTTTTTCTTTACCGGTAGAACAATACCCGAATTTGGCGCCGCCGAACGTGCGCATCAGCGCAACTTACCCAGGTGCTTCGGCGCAAACGCTGGAAAACACCGTTACCCAAATCATTGAACAGAATATGACCGGCCTCGACAACATGATGTACATGTCGTCGCAGAGCACCAATACCGGCCAGGCGACCGTGACCTTGACGTTCGAAGCCGGCACCGATCCCAACGAGGCGATGCAGCAGGTGCAAAACCAGCTGCAGGCCGCGATCAAACGCCTGCCGCAGGCGGTGCAAAATCAGGGGGTGACGGTCTCGAAATCCGGCGACACCACGCTGATGATGGTGGCGTTCGTCTCCACCGATGGCAGCATGGACAGGCAGGACATCGCCGATTACATCGTCTCCAACCTGCAGGATCCGCTCAGCCGCATCAACGGGGTCGGCAGCATGGACGTGTACGGCTCGCAATACGCCATGCGCATCTGGCTCGATCCCAACAAGCTCAACAGCTATCAGTTGACCACCCAGGATGTGGTCAGCGCCATTCAGTCGCAGAACGCCCAGGTCGCGGTCGGCCAGTTGGGCGGCACACCATCGGTCGATAAGCAGGCGCTGAACGCCACCATTAACGCCCAGTCGCAGCTTCAGACGCCGGAACAGTTCCGCCAAATCACCCTGCGGGTCAATCAGGACGGTTCGCTGGTGACGCTGGGCAACGTCGCCACCGTCGAACTGGGCGGCGAAAACTACAACTACCTCAGCCGCTACAACGGCATGCAGGCCGCGGGCATGAACATCAAGCTGGCCTCCGGCGCCAACGAACTGCAGACCGACCAACTGGTGAAGGACAAGATCGCCGAGCTGTCGCAATACTTCCCGCACGGGCTGGAGGCCAAAGTGGCCTATGAAACCACCCCCTTCGTCAAAGCCTCGATCAAGGACGTGGTGAAAACGCTGCTGGAAGCCATCCTGCTGGTGTTCCTGGTGATGTATCTGTTCCTGCAGAACTTCCGCGCCACGCTGATCCCCACCATCGCCGTGCCGGTGGTGCTGCTGGGCACCTTCGCCATCCTTTCCGCCTGCGGCTTCAGCATCAATACCCTTACCATGTTCGCCATGGTGCTGGCGATCGGCCTGCTGGTGGACGACGCCATCGTGGTAGTGGAAAACGTCGAACGCGTGATGAGCGAAGAAGGCCTGCCGCCGCGTGAAGCCACGCGCAAATCCATGGGGCAAATTCAGAGCGCGCTGGTCGGCATCGCCCTGGTGCTGTCGGCGGTGTTCGTGCCGATGGCGTTCTTCGGCGGCACCACCGGCGCCATCTATCGCCAGTTCTCCATCACCATCGTTTCCGCCATGGTGTTGTCGGTGCTGGTGGCGATGATCCTGACCCCGGCCCTGTGCGCCACGCTGCTCAAACCGATCGCCAAGGGGCACCATCACGGCAAGCGCGGCTTCTTCGGCTGGTTCAACCGCATGTTCAACCGCAACGCCGAACGCTATGAGCGCGGCGTGGGGCGCATTCTGCACGCCAGCGGCCGCTACATGGTGATTTATCTGCTGTTGCTCGGCGGCATGGCGCTGCTGTTCATCAAGCTGCCGACCTCGTTCCTGCCGCAGGAAGACCGCGGCATCTTCACCGTACAGGTACAGCTGCCGGCGGGCTCGACCCTGCAGCAAACCTCTAAAGTGGTGGAAAAGGTCGAGCAGTATTTCCTCACCGAAGAGAAACAGGACGTGTTGTCGGTGTTCGCCATCATCGGCTCCGGGCCGGGGGGCAACGGCCAAAACGTGGCGCGTCTGTTCGTTCGGCTGAAAGACTGGGATCTGCGCACCTCGGGCGCCAACAGCTCGTTCGACATCATCGATCGCGCCACGCTGGCATTCAACAAGATTAACGAAGCGCGGGTGATCGCCAGCAGCCCGCCGGCGATCACCGGCCTCGGCAACTCCTCCGGCTTCGACATGGAACTGGAAGATCACGCCGGGTTGGGGCACGCCAAACTAATGGCGGCTCGCGACCAACTGTTACAGCTGGCGGCGCAAAATCCGCTGCTGTCGCGCGTGCGCCACAACGGCCTGGACGACAGCCCGCAGCTGCAGATCGATATCGATCAGCGCAAGGCGCAGGCGCTGGGCGTATCTATCGACGACATCAACAATACCCTCTCTACCGCCTGGGGTTCGACCTACGTCAACGACTTCGTCGATCGCGGCCGGGTGAAGAGAGTTTACGTGCAGGCCGCCGCGCCGTTCCGCATGCTGCCGGAAGACATCAACAAATGGTATGTGCGCAACAGCGCGGGCGGCATGGTGCCGTTCTCGGCCTTCGCCAGTTCACACTGGGAATACGGCTCGCCGCGGCTGGAACGCTATAACGGCAACTCGGCGCTGGAAATCGTCGGCGAGGCGGCCAACGGCGTCAGCACCGGCACCGCCATGGCGGAAATGGAAAAACTGGTCAGCCAGTTACCGACCGGCTTCGGGCTGGAATGGACGGCGCTCTCCTACCAGGAACGCTTGTCCGGCTCGCAGGCGCCGGCGCTGTACGCCATCTCGCTGCTGGTGGTGTTCCTGTGCCTGGCGGCGCTGTATGAAAGCTGGTCGATACCGTTCTCGGTGATGCTGGTGGTGCCGCTGGGGGTGATCGGCGCGGTCGCCGCCACCTGGCTGCGCGGCCTGGAGAACGACGTTTATTTCCAGGTCGGCCTGTTGACCATCATTGGGCTGTCGGCGAAAAACGCCATTCTGATCGTCGAATTCGCCAACGAGCTGAACCACAAAGGGCAGGATCTGATGTCCGCGACGCTCGACGCATCACGCATGCGTCTGCGGCCGATCCTGATGACTTCGCTGGCGTTCATCTTCGGCGTGCTGCCGATGGCCACCAGCAGCGGCGCCGGTTCCGGCAGCCAGCATGCGGTCGGCACCGGGGTGATGGGCGGCATGATCTCCGCCACCCTGCTAGCGATTTTCTTCGTGCCGCTGTTCTTCGTGCTGGTGCGCCGCCGCTTCCCGGGCAAAGCGCATCCGGCAGGCAATACGACGGCCGCCGGGGAGTGATAGCCTGGGCATAAAAAAAGCAGCGTCGGGTTACCGATGCTGCTTTATTTCGAACGATAATCTCGTTCCCAAGGTGTTTCAGTGACTTTCCAATGACTCAACCTTGCCATCTGCTTCAACGCTGTGTCAGTTGCCCAACATCTCATCAATGAAGTCTTTCCAGTTTCCTAATTCACGATCAACCATAATACTTTACAACCTCAATTATTTGACGAAGCGGATTCTACGCCTGTTTTTTGACCATGTGAAGGGAAACGGGAACGATGCCGGGCCCGGAAACCGGGCTTAGCGCACATTTTCGTATTTATCTGATCAATACTCAGTGCTGCTATTCCCTTGTGATATCAATTTCTCCGCGGTAGCGTGTAAAAGGTATAAAAATACGACAATGGAGCGCCGACATCCGCGGGTATCAGCGCGCCATTCGGCACTATGCCGCCGACCTCAGTCTTATTGGTTAGAGGAAAACGATGGAAATTATCACCGACCCGAACCGCCGCGCCATCGACTGGCAGCGGCTGTGTGAATTGCTGGAGGCCGCCGGGCTGGGCAAGCGCGATCCGCACACCCTGCGGCGCGTTTACCAACACAGTCAGTTTTGCTATTGGGGGTTTATCGGCAACGAGCTGATCGCCACCGCGCACGCCATCAGCGACCTGACCTCGGTCGCTTATCTGGCCGACGTGGCGATCGATCCGCGCTTTCAGGGGCAAGGGCTGGGGCGCCGGTTGATGGATCGGGTGATGCAAGATTTGGCGCCGCTCGGCAAGATTTTCATCTATTCCGTGCCGGAAAAACTGGCCTTCTATAAAAAGTACGGCTTTCATGATTTGACCACCGGCATGGTGTATGCGGACGGCGCCTCACTGCAACGGTTGCAAAACGGCGGTTATATCCGCTGATCATCTTGATCAAAATACTTTTCTCAGAAGAATACAGCTGACGATATGCTTGAGACAGATAAAACGCTTAGCCAAAACGCCCCAGAAAAAAATACACACTCTCTTTTAACTTTTTATTTTCACTATTATTCACCTCTACAACCATGAATGAGAAAACGTTTGAACTTCCTGTCAGAGATATTTCTTAGTCATTAGACCTCTTACAAAGATATCACGAACCAAAAGATCGGTAAAAACGATCGAATATTAATTTACGATAGGAATAATCTATGATATTTCCTTTTAATTCTCCTTGATTGATAGCTGACATCTATTTAAAAACCTCTACCCCTCTTGCGGCACTTTTTATTAATCCTATTTATCTCTTTACTATCAATCAAATAAAAAACAAACTGACTAAACCAGCGGTATAGGTAAATGTTGAGATTCATCATCGGAAATAATTCAACATTTAATTATTTCGATTATTTCTATTTTTATACTTTAAGATAACCGTCGCCACCGGGAATAAAAAATAAAGGATTATAATAATATGAAGATCGATATTTTCAGCGAATGTACCTATACCATTATCGGTATCAGACAACTGATAAATCAAACATGGTCAGAAAAAAACACGCCAGCCGACTTTAACCGCAGAAGGGTCTGCTTTATCGATGTCACCCTCGCCAATTTTGAAGCGCGTTACCGCGATGAATATGCCAACCCCAAAACCTACAAAATAGTCATTATTACCGACTGCCCGCATGAGATGGTGATTGTCGACAATAAGACCATTATATTATCAAACCTTATATCTTTAAGCCGTTTCAGCCACCTGATCGGCGATTTATATACGCGCTACAGTCACTATACCGAGCCGCCGCAGCTCTCCCGGCGCGAGTCCCTTTTCCTGTCGGAGTGGTCGACGGGAAAATCGCTGACCGATATCAGCAACGCTATGAATATAAGAAACAAAACCGCCAATCATTACAAATCGAGAATCATGAAAAAGCTTGGCGCCAGCAGAATAAAACCGCTGTTGCATATTACCCGCGTACGGTGTTTAACCGATCGTTTAAATATAAAAATTAATAAAGAATAGTTCCTCTGAGCCCAGATCCGCATTGGCGGCTGAACGCGTTCGCCGACGTCTTTTACAAGCACCGTCGGCGAAGTCTGCCGTTCAACCACATTGCCAACCTCTCTCCCTGGTGCTCAATCGCATCTCGCGCGCATCGTTGTCTGGATCTCGCCGCCGCTTTACTGGCATTATCTCTGCTATCGCCGGGCGGCGAGAAGGCCTAAGACCGCGCCCGCCGCCCAGTATCGACTCGACGAGACAGGTAGCTTTACGCCATGGCAAACAAACCGCAACAGACAACGCTGACGATGTACGGCATCAAAAACTGCGACACCATCAAGAAAGCCCGCCGCTGGCTGGAAGATCAGGGCGTGGCCTATCATTTTCACGACTACCGCGCCGACGGCCTGACCGAACAGCAGCTGCGCGGTTTCGTCGCGCAACTGGGTTGGGAGCCGCTGCTCAATACCCGCGGCACCACCTGGCGCAAGCTGGATGAAGCGCAGCGCAACGCCTGCGATAACGCCGACGCCGCCATCGCGCTGATGCTGGCGCAGCCGGCAATCATTAAACGCCCGCTGCTGGACGACGGCAACGGCCGCGCCCTGCTCGGTTTTAACGCCGACGCTTACCAGCAATTTATCGCCGAGGTCGCCGTATGACTTGCCCGGTTATCGAACTGGCCCAGCAGCTGATCAAGCGCCCTTCCCTCAGCCCGAATGACGAAGGCTGCCAGCAGCTGATGATCGATCGTCTGCAGGCAATCGGCTTCACCGTCGAAGCGATGGACTTCGAAGACACCCAGAATTTCTGGGCCTGGCGCGGCGAAGGGCAAACCCTGGCGTTTGCCGGGCACACCGACGTGGTGCCAACCGGCGATGAAAAGCGTTGGGACAACCCGCCGTTTGAACCGGCGATCCGCGACGGCATGCTGTATGGCCGCGGCGCGGCGGACATGAAAGGTTCATTGGCCGCAATGGTGGTGGCCGCCGAGCGATTTGTCGCCGCCAACCCGGATCACCGGGGCCGCCTGGCATTCCTGATCACCTCGGATGAAGAGGCCAGCGCCACCCACGGCACGGTTAAGGTGGTCGAAGCGCTGATGGCGCGCAACGAGCGGCTGGATTACTGCCTGGTCGGCGAGCCGTCCAGCACCGAGCGCGTCGGCGACGTGGTGAAAAACGGCCGACGCGGCTCCATCACCGCCAACCTGCATATCCACGGCGTACAGGGGCACGTCGCCTATCCGCACCTGGCGGACAACCCGGTGCACCGCGCCATGCCGGCGCTGAATGAACTGGTGGCGATCGAATGGGATCGCGGCAACGAGTTCTTCCCGCCGACCAGCATGCAGATCGCCAACGTGCAGGCCGGCACCGGCAGCAACAACGTGATCCCGGGCGATCTTTATGTGCAGTTCAACTTCCGTTTCAGCACCGAGCTGACCGATGCGATGATCAAGCAGCGCGTGGAAGAGCTGCTTGAACGCCACCAGCTGAACTACAGCATCGAGTGGCGGCTGTCCGGCCAACCGTTCCTCACCTCGCGCGGCGCGCTGGTGGATGCGGTGGTCAACGCCGTCGAGCACTATTCTGAACTGACGCCGCAGTTGCTGACCACCGGCGGCACCTCCGACGGCCGCTTCATCGCGCAGATGGGCGCGCAGGTGGTGGAGCTGGGGCCGGTCAACGCCACCATCCACAAGGTCAACGAATGCGTCAACGCCGCAGATCTGCAGCTGCTGAGCCGCATGTATCAACGCATCATGGAGCAATTGGTCGCATGATCAACGCAGAGATGCTCACCGGCCGCTCAACCGAACACCTGGCGCCGCTGAGCGGGAACCATCGGCTGCAGCCGCAGGCGGTCAACGCCTTCTTGGCGATGCAGCAGGCCGCGCGTGAGGCGGGATTCGATCTCCAACCCGCCAGCACCTTCCGCGATTTCGACCGGCAGTTGGCGATCTGGAATGGCAAATTCTGCGGCCAGCGGCCAGTATTAGATAAGGACAGCCGCCCGATCGACGTCGCGCCGCTGCCCGCCGCTGAGCGCTGTGAGGCGATCCTGCGCTGGTCGGCTCTGCCGGGCGCCAGCCGCCATCACTGGGGCAGCGATCTGGATGTGTACGATCCGTCGCTGCTGCCGGAAGGGAAAAAGCTGCAGCTGGAGCCGTGGGAATATGAAGAAGGCGGTTACTTTGCGCCGCTCAACCAGTGGCTGACGGCACATATGGCCGAGTTCGGTTTCTACCGCCCCTTTACCGAAGACAGCGGTGGCGTGGCGGTAGAGCCGTGGCATCTGAGCTACCGGCCGCTGGCGCAAGAGGCCGAACGCTTGCTGACCCCGGCGCTGTTGCTGGCGGCCTGGCAAGACAAGGAGGTCGCCGGTGCCGAATGGCTCGAACGCCATCTGCCCTCGATTTTTTCGCGTTTTATACGCAGTGAAGTAAAGGAGTAGCTATGCAATGGTTAGCTGATTACTGGTGGATTATCCTGCTGGTTCTGGTGGGAATGGTCGTCAGCGGCATCAAGGAACTGCGCCGCGTCGACGTGAAAAGCTATCTGGCCAACAAGCCGGAGATACCGCCGCACCGCGACAATAATGCCCAGTGGGATGACGAAGACGACTGGCCGAAAAAGAAATGACACCAGGGCGCTTATCGGCGCCCTGAGTTTTTAGCGAAAGGCGATCAGCTCGCCGCGCTTGCCGGACAATGCCTCGTCCCAGTAGCGCTGCGGCACATAATAATGCAGCCTTTCCAGCGCGGCGTTCATCATGCCCTGGTTGATCGCGTGCCCGACGTTTTCCTCTACGTCCAGCGTGAAATCGGCGCCGCCGGCCCGAAGCGCTTCCGCCGCCGCGTGAGCGTGTTGCACCGCGATCACCGCGTCCTCTGCACCGTGGATCAAATGCACCACGCTGTCGCCGAAAGCCTGCTCAGGCAGCTGGGCGAAACGCCCGCTGAACGCCACCACGCGCCCGGCCAGCCGGGTTTCCGCTTTCAACGCTTCCAGCGCCATAATGGCCCCTTGCGAGAACCCCACCAGCGCCGTGCCGGCATAGCCCACGCCGCTCAGCTGCTGCCAATGGCGCACCACCGCCACAAACTGCGGCATCACGTCTGCAATACGGGCCGCGCGGTTCTCTTCGGTCACGTCCTGCACCGAAAACCACTGGCGCCCGACGCCGTTGCCAAACGCTTCGGGGCCACCGATGCTCACCACCTGCGCCTGAGGAAACTCTTTGGCGAAGTAGCTGCCGATCTCCCCCATCGCCACCGGGTTGTCGCCGACACCGTGAAACAGCAAGATCAGCTGCGCCGCCGGGGTCGCCGGGCTTTGGACAACGAAATGCTCATGTTTCATCGATGACTCCTTAATAGTAACCAAACCTGGTGCGAGGACAGTCGCCGCCGCACCGCTGACAGTGACTATACGCCGTTGAGAAAGCGGGAAAATCGGGTTTTATTGAGCGAGTTGTTCAATTTATTGCAACGACTGCGCCCAGTCGCGCCAGTAGCGGCAGTGCTGCGCATTCAGCTGTTCCAGCGCCTGCGCCGTTTCGTGCCGCCAGTGGCGCAGCAAGGCTTTCTGGCCGCTGACGCCCGCCTGCTCCGCGCAGGCCGCAGGGGATTGCCGCCGCTGCAGATGGCCGCGCAGCGCGGGCAGCGGCAAATTGCTGGCCAACAGCAAACGCTGCAATGCCCCCAGGCTGGCCTCCAGCGGCCGATGGGCGAAAGCGAACCCGGCCAGCTCGCGCCAGTCCTCTTCGCCGAGCGACGTATCGCCGTCGTCGCCCGGGATCGCCAGCGCGAGCTCGATGCGCTGCCGCAACCAGGGCCAGTCGCGCGCCAGATGCTTGTGCGCCGCGTGCCGCAGTGCCTCCCCTTGCTCGCTCAAGGGTAAAATAGCCATCGCGGTATAGCAGCCGCTGCTGGCCTCCGGCTTGCTGCCGATGCGCACCAGCTCGAAACCGCAGGATTGCCAAAAGCGCCACAGCGGCTCGGTATAGCCGAAGCTGACCGACAGGAAATCCAGCCCCTGCGCCTGGCGGCGTTGCCGTTCGATCAGCTGACGCGCGATACCCTGCCGCCGCAGCGCCGGCAGCGTCGCGATGCGGGTAATGCGCCTTGAACGCAGCGTCGGCGCCCACCATTGGCCGCCGTGCGCCGCCAGCGACTGCGCCACCAGGTTGCCGCGCGGCCGACGGCGGCCGGCCCACACATCGTGCGCCAACTCGGCGCTCAAGCCGCCTTCGTCCACCAGCCACACGGCGCCGACCACCTCTGGCCCGGCCTGCGCCAGCCCGTAATGCATGCCGGGCGCATCCATCAGCCTGCGCAAGTCCAGCGGCGAGGTGCGGTAATGCGCGCTGCTCAGCAGGGCGTAGAAACGCGCCAGCCGCTGCGGATCGGCGCACAGCTCACGCTGCTCTGCCTGGCTGTAATCGATCGCCTGGCCATCCGCCGGCCAGGCGGGCAGCTCATTGAACAACAGCGCATTGTCCGTGACCCGTTCCAGCGCATCGCCCTGTGCCCAGCGCATCGGCTGTTGCAGGCTCAACGCCTGATAAGACGGCAGCCCAGCGCAAAACTTCAGCAGAAAACCGCGGCCGGTGCCCTCATACCCCTGCACCGT
The DNA here is from genome assembly GCF_029962605.1 of Serratia sarumanii. Classification (NCBI taxonomy): domain Bacteria; kingdom Pseudomonadati; phylum Pseudomonadota; class Gammaproteobacteria; order Enterobacterales; family Yersiniaceae; genus Serratia; species Serratia sarumanii. The sequence goes on from NZ_CP124750.1 coordinate 3,660,214, forward strand.
GGTGGTCAGCAGCACGCGCGGGAAATAACCGATCAGCTGCTGCAACAGCGGCGCGGGGATCGCCGCCGCTTCATCCACCAGCAGCCAGCCCACGGCGCCGACGTCCCCCTCCCGACACTGCGCCAGCAAGGCATCAGGCGCCCAAAACTGCGCGCGCCCCTGCGCCCATTCCCCGGCTACCTCCGTGGCGGCGCGGCTCGGCCCGGTGATCCAACAGGTCAGCGGCGACTGCGCCACCAGCATGCCGGCCAGCGTCGATTTGCCGCGGCCGCGGGCGGCGGTCAGCACCCACACGCCGGATTCGGCCTGCAGCAGCGCCGTCAAGATCGCCTGTTGCTCCCCGGTCGGTCGGCCATCCGGCGGCAGCCAACCCTCACGCGCCGGCAGCGCGGCCAGCGTCAGAGGCTCATCCTGCCGCCAGATCGTCACTTCTCGGTCGTCGGCCAGGTGCTGCTGCAGATGGTGAATGAAATGCGGGGTGGTGATCGGCTGTGGGCAATCGCTCCAGCGCAGGCTGTCGCCGTCCGGCAGCTGAGGCCATTGCCGCCAGGGCGGCGTCAGCAGCAGCAGCCAGCTGCCGGCGCGCAGTGCGCCGCACAGCGCCGCCAATGCCTCCACGTCCAGCGATTGGCCGGCGTCGAACACCGCGTGCAGCCGTTCCTGCCCCAGCAGTTGGCGCACCGCGCCGCTCGCCAACGCCGTCAGGCCGGGCGGCGGGTTTTCCCCCACCCACGGCCAGTCGCCCGGCAGCGTCGCCGCCAGCCGCTGTGCCTGTTCGCGGCACCAGCCGGGTTCACCGCTGAGCACCAGCAGGCGCCGGATGCCCTGCCGTCGCATGAGTTGTTGCGCTGCCTGTAACATAAGGCTGTATCTCAATCCGAAAAAAATGCCGGAGTCAGGCTCCGGCACTTGAGGCGTTAACGGGATGCAAAGGTGTTGCAGGTATTGGGATCGCCGCTGTCGAAGCCCTGCTTAAACCAGGTGTAGCGCTGCTGCGAGGTGCCGTGAGTGAAGCTGTCCGGCACAACGCGACCCTGACTCTGCTGCTGCAACCGATCGTCGCCAATCGCCTGCGCGGCATTCAGCGCCGCCTGCAGATCGCCCTCTTCCAGCATCTGCTGCTTCTCGGCGTATTTGCCCCACACCCCGGCGAAACAGTCCGCCTGCAGCTCCATTTTCACCGACAGACGGTTCACTTCCGCCTGGCTGGCGCCCTGCTGCATCTGGCGCACCTTGGGCTCGATGCCCAACAGGTTCTGCACGTGGTGGCCGACTTCGTGCGCCACCACATAGGCCTGAGCGAAATCACCGCCGGCGCCCAGCTTGGTTTTCATGTCCTGATAGAAAGACAGATCGATATACACCGTTCTGTCACCCGGGCAGTAGAACGGCCCCATTGCCGCCTGACCGGTGCCGCAGCTGGTGCGCGTCACGCCGCGATACATCACCAGCTTCGGCGGTTGGTAGGTTTTGCCCATGCGCTGGAAAATCTCTTTCCAGTTGTCCTCGGTCGAGGCCAGCACCACCGAGGTGAATTTGGCCAGCTCATCATCTTTCGGACTGATGTTGGCGCTCTGTTGTTGCCCCTGCGGCGCAACGTTACCGCCGTTCAATAGCGGCGACAGATCGATGCCGTAATAGCCGGCCACCAGCACCACCACCAGAATGACGATGCCGCCCTTGCCGCGCACCGGCACGCGGAAGCCGCCGCCGCCCAAACCTGAAGATTGCCCGCGACGATCCTCAACATTGTCACTTTCCCGACGCCCTTGCCAACGCATAAATATACTCCAGATATTTCCCCTGCTCGTTGAAGTTGCGCCGCGATGGTAAGCACAAAGGCAGCTTCAAGCCTGAGTGGGATAGGTTTTAGTCATCTCGCATCCATTATTATAAATGGTCTGCCGCAGAGGAAATGTAGAAATTTTCTGGAAAAACGCAGAATAGCGGGACGATCCGGCCGGATCGCCCCGAATGGCGGTGCCGACGCTTAGTCGAGCTTCACGCCGATGCGGCGCGCCACTTCTTCATAGGCTTCGATCAGGCCGCCCAGGCTTTGACGGAAACGGTCTTTGTCCATCTTGTCCAGGGTGTTTTTGTCCCACAGGCGGCTGCCGTCCGGCGAGAACTCATCGCCCAGCACCACTTCGCCGTTGAACAGGCCGAACTCCAGCTTGAAGTCGACCAGGATCAGGCCAGCGTCGTCGAACAGCTGGGTCAACACGTCGTTGGCGCGGTAGCTCAGCTCACGCATGCGCGCCAGATGCGCTTTGCTCACCCAGCCGAAGGTTTCGCAGTAGGATTCGTTGACCATCGGATCGTGCATGGCGTCGTTTTTCAGGAACAGATCGAACAGCGGCGGGTTCAGCACCAGGCCTTCTTCGATGCCCAGACGCTTCACCAGCGAACCGGCGGCGCGGTTGCGGATCACGCATTCCACCGGCACCATGTCCAGCTTTTTCACCAGCACTTCGTTGTCGGACAGCAGACGCTCCATCTGGGTCGGGATGCCGGCTTCTTCCAGTTTGCTCATGATGAAATGGTTGAACTTGTTGTTCACCATGCCTTTGCGATCGAACTGCTCAATGCGCTGACCATCCAGTGCTGACGTATCGTTGCGGAACTCCAACACCAACAGATCGGGATTCTCGGTGGTGTAAACGGTTTTTGCCTTTCCGCGATACAGCTCAGCTAGCTTTTGCATCTTACTTACTCCAGTGATGTATCCCCGATGTCTCCCGAGCGCGGCCCGAAATTAGGGGGTATAGAATTGACCTAATGAATTCTTTGGCGTGCCGGGCACTATTGTGCCAAACCTGCGACGCAAACGATACCGTATAGACAAAACAAAAAGGGGCCGCAGCCCCTTTTCGATTAGTTAACGCTGGTTTTACTGAAGGCAGACTGGAATGCCGCCACCAGTGCGTCGTTTTTCGACTGGGTCAGCGGTTTGCCTTTCGGATCGATGAATTGCAGGCTGGTGCGGTTGTTGAGATCGCCGACCTGCAGCTTGTAATCCCCTTCCGCCAGTTCAGGATCCTTGACGCCCAACGCATCCCAATCGCTGCTGCTCAGGGACTTGTAGGTCACGGCGACGGTGCCCTGCGGACGGCTGCGGTCACCCACTTTCATCCCCAGTTTTTCGAGCGCCGGCGGCAGGCGATCCCACACCACGGTGTACGGGCCGCGCACCACCAGCATCGGCAGGCCGGTGTCATCGGCGCCGCTCTGCACGTCCAGCGCGCCGAAACGGCTGGCGGTCTGGCTGCTCGCCAGGTTGTCCTGCTTGTCCAGGCCTTCGATCAGGGTGTTGATCATCATGCCGTTGTAGCGCTGGATCTCAGACTGATCGGTCACCTGTTCGGTCTTGCCCTGCTGCTGCAGGCCAACGCTTTTCACTACCAGCGCCTGCTGGTAGCCCTGTTGCTGCACGCTGATCTGATAACGGCCTTCGTACTGGTTGTCTTCGTCCAGACGGTTCCACTTCACCCAGTCGGTGGTCAGGGTCTGACCGGCGTCCTGGCGCGAAGCGATCGCGATGTTCTTCGCCTGCAGCAGGCTGACCACGCGCGACCACAGGTTCTGGTTCTGCGGGCTGTTTTCCAGCAGCAGCGTGCCGCTGTCGCCGGCGTATTGCGCGCGAGAACCGCTCAGCAGCGCCAACGGCTGCACCGGCGGACGAATGTCCAACTGCTTGCCGACGTTGCCTTGCAGCGTCGTGGCGGGAACGTCATAGTTGCCGCTCTGCACCGGCAGGATCATGCCGGACGGCGCGTTCAGCGCCTTGAGCGGAGCCGCGTCGAGGTAGGCCTCGTCGCCGCTGACCTGGCGCTTGTAGCGCTGATCGCTGCTGCAGGCCGCCAGCATCATCACCAAAGAGATGCCCACTACTTTTGCTACCGTCGACTTTTGCAATGAATAAGCCATCAAATTTCCCTTAGAGTTACAGCAAACCGACGCTTTTCAGCGCGCGCTCCACCACCGGGCGGGCGGCTTCGCTCAACGGCGTCATCGGCAGACGCAGCGTATCGGTTGCCATCAATCCCAACGCCTTACAGGCCCACTTCACCGGAATTGGGTTTGCTTCTACAAATAGATCCTGATGCAACGGCATCAAGCGCTGATTTAAGCGGCGCGCCTGCGCAAACTTGCCCTGCGCCGCCAGCGCGCAAAGTTCCGCCATCTCGCGCGCGGCCACGTTGGCCGTCACGGAAATCACCCCTTTGCCGCCCAGTTGCATGAAGTCCAGCCCGCTGGCGTCGTCGCCGCTCAGCAAAATGAAGTCTTCATCGTCAACCAGCACTTGGATCTGACTAACGCGACTTAAGTTCCCCGTCGCTTCTTTTACAGCAACAATATTCTTGATTTTCGCCAGCCGAGCGATGGTCGGCGGCAGCATGTCGCAGCCTGTGCGCGAAGGCACGTTATACAGGATCTGCGGCAGCTCGGTGCTCTCGGCGATCGCCTTGAAGTGCTGATACAGCCCTTCCTGCGTCGGCTTATTGTAGTACGGCGTCACCGTCAGGCAGCCCACCACGCCGGTGTTGGCGAAGCGGGTGGTGAGCGCGATGGCTTCGGCGGTGGCGTTGGCGCCGGTGCCGGCGATCACCGGAATGCGGCCGTCGGCCAGCTCCAGCGTCTGCAGCACCACGTCAACGTGCTCGTCATGGGCAAGCGTTGCGGACTCGCCGGTGGTCCCTACGGAAACGATCGCCGCGGTGCCACTGGCTACATGATAATCGATCAATTTTTTCAGGCTCGCGCGATCGACAGCACCTTTGTCGTCCATCGGCGTAACCAGTGCAACAATACTTCCCGTAAACATTGGCCGTCCCCTCCACAAACAAGTCACTCATGGTACTTTTGCTGCCTATCCAAAAGCAAGCGCACAACCGCGTTGTAAGCGCTTGGCAGGCGGTTTTTTTTATGTTTACCATGGTAACCCCATTAAGCACGACAGGAAGCGCTATTTTGCCTCAGTCAGACGAACACTATCTCGTGATTACCGCGCTCGGCGCCGACCGCCCCGGAATCGTCAATACCATCACCCGCCACGTCAGCAGTTGCGGATGCAATATCGAAGATAGCCGTCTGGCCATGCTGGGAGAGGAGTTCACGTTCATCATGCTGCTGTCCGGCAGTTGGAACGCCATCACCCTGATCGAATCCACCCTGCCGCAAAAAGGCGCGGAGCTGGATCTGCTGATCGTGATGAAACGCACAAACTCGCACGAAAGGCCGCCGATGCCGGCCACGGTGTGGGTGCAGGTGGAAGTGAAGGACTCGCCGCACATCATCGAACGCTTTACCGATCTGTTCGACTCCAGCCAGATGAATATCGCCGAACTGGTCTCGCGCACGCAGCCGGCGGACGGCGACCTGCCGCCGCAGCTGTATATCCAAATCACCGCCCACAGCTCCGGCGATCGGGACGCCTCAAATATTGAGCAAGCCTTCCATCGCCTATGTACAGAATTGAACGCGCAAGGCAGTATTAGCGTGGTGAACTATCCACAGCATGACGAGAAAGATGGAGAGTAGTGATGAGCCCATTGAAAGCCGGTGACACAGCGCCGAAATTTAGTTTGCCTGACCAGGACGGTGAGGAAATTAATTTGGCCGACTTCCAGGGACAGCGAGTTTTGGTTTACTTCTATCCGAAGGCGATGACGCCGGGCTGCACCGTGCAAGCCTGCGGCCTGCGGGACAACATGGACGAATTGAAAAAGGCCGGCGTCGAAGTGCTGGGCATCAGCACCGACAAACCGGAAAAACTGTCGCGCTTCGCCGAAAAGGAGCTGCTCAACTTCACGCTGTTGTCTGATGAAGATCATCAAGTGTCGCAACAGTTTGGCGTGTGGGGCGAGAAAACCTTCATGGGCAAGACCTACGACGGTATTCACCGCATCAGTTTCCTGATCGACGCCAAAGGCAAGATTGAAAAAGTGTTTGATGATTTCAAAACCACCAATCACCACGACATCGTTTTGAACTACCTGCAGCAGTAAATCTCACGAAGCGCAGCGGCCTGCTGCGCTTCGTTATTCCCTCTCAGCCGGCCTCGTCTTCCACCTCGACCCGCAGTTCATCCGGCCAGGCGTGAATCACCGCCTTCACCAGCGTCGCCAGCGGAATGGCGAAAAACACCCCCCAAAAGCCCCACATCCCGCCGAACACGATCACAGAAAGGATAATCACCAGCGGATGCAGGTTGACCGCTTCGGAGAACAGGATCGGCACCAGCAGGTTGCCGTCCAGCCCCTGCACCACCAGATAGGCGACGATCAGCGTCCAGAAATCGGCGCCGACGCCCCACTGGAACAGCGCCACCACCACCACCGGTATGGTGACCAGCACCGCGCCGATGTAGGGGATCAGCACCGAGAAGCCCACCAGCACCGCCAGCAGCAGCGAATAGCGCATGTCCAGCACGGCGAACACCAGGTAGGTCGCCACGCCGACAATCACCATCTCCAGCACCTTGCCACGAATGTAGTTGGTGATCTGCTGATTCATCTCGTTCCAGACCTGCCCCGCCAGGCCGCGATTGCGCGGCAGCACGCGGCGCACCGCGTTCAGCAGCTGCTCTTTGTCTTTCAGCAGGAAGAACATCATCATCGGCACCAGGATCAGGTAGATAGCCAACGTCAGCAGGCCGACCAGCGACGCCAGCGAGAATTTCACCACCGACTCGCCCATGCCGGACAGCCGGCTGCGCAGGTTTTCCGCCATCATGTCGATGATGCCGGCATCCACCAGCGCCGGGTAACGCTTCGGCAGCGTCGCGGCGAAGTTATAGAACTGGTTGAGCATGCCCGGCAGATCGCTCATCAGATTGATGCCCTGTTGCCAGGCGGTTGGCGCGACGACGAACACCAGCAGCATGGCGACGCCCGCGAACACCAGCAGCATGATGCTCGCCGCCCAGGTGCGCGAACAGCCGATGCGCTGCAGGCGCGCGGTCGGCCACTCCAGCAGATAGGCCAGCACGATGGCGACCAGCAACGGGGTCAGAATGCCGTGCAGAAAATAGAGAATGAGGAAGCCGGCAACCAGGATCACCAGCAGCGCGATAGCCTGCGGATCGGTGAAGCGGCGGCGGTACCACTGTAATAACATCTCCAGCATCAGAGCGGGCTCCTCGAGGTTTGACGGGCGGGCATGGCGATTCCTGTGATGGGCGTGATTAAAGCATAGATAGAACGGGCGCACGCGAGGTGTGCAAAGCACTCAGAGTACTCAAAGTTCGCCATACATCAACCGCAATTTGGCTGATTTTATCGCGTGGGCAGGCGATCGGCGCAAAAATCCGCAGACGCGGCGACAGGCGCGGTGAGCGGCCCCGAACGGGGCCGCGGAAGATTACAGCGAGGTACCGATAGAAAGGGGCGAACCGACCGCCAATGCGAACAACAGCACACAGCCAATCGCGATCGCCGCCGCCAGATCATTTTTCATTTTCCCATCCCCTGATGCTTAAACTGATTATCGTCACGAACTCTGTCGGTTCTTGCGTTGCGGCCTTTTCTGATGCACGTCATTAAAAACCCCCGCCGCAGCGGGGGAGAAAACGTTCTGGTGCATCAAGTGTTACAAGGAGGTCATGAGGGATTGCTAACCCTAAATGACTATTTCAAGCTAGGATTATTCCCAGAGCATGGCAAGCGATCGCGTCGAGGTTATCCGCACTTTGAGATAAACCTCATAAAAAAATCCCGCACGGCAGCGGGATGAAGGGATGATAACGTCATGAATTTTTTATGCGGACAATGAGGCGGTATTGTCGTCATTTGGCGACAATACCGCGCCGGCACGGCGGTCACAAGGGAAATTTGGCCACGGTGAGGAAATCAGAATTTCGCCACTGCACGCGATCGTGCGCCCGCCAGCATCAACGAAAAAATGAGATTTTCGTCAGACAGCCGCCGGGCAAAAACCGGTAGCATGGCCGATATCATCCCAAACGCCGTAGGGGAAAAAAGATGAACAGCAAACCGTGTGAATTTGATGAAGCCATCTGTCTGGCGATCGGGCGTGGCGTTTGCGAAGTCGTGAAGATAGGGGATGAAATCAGCGTCTTCTCCCTGCTGGAAGCCATCGAGAGCTTCATCGAACGGCAGGCGCTCAGCGAAAGCGAAATCGCGGCGGCGGACGACGCGCTGGATCTGATCAGCGTGCTCACCCATCGGTCATAGTGAAAAACGATCCCCCGGTGACGAAGAAACCGGCGCCCCATCACATGTGGGCCGCCGTCGTTTCTGTATCGCTTAGAAGTCGTAAGTTACCGACGCTTTCAGCGTTCTCGCCTGTCCCTGGAAGACGTAAGTGCCATTGCTTTCTACGCCGGACCAATACTTCTCGTTCGTGACGTTGTCCAACCCCACACGCCATACCAGCGTATTTTGATCCTCATTCAAACGCATGCGATAGCGAAGGCCGAGATCCAGGGTCGTGAAACTATCGAGCTTTTTGGTATTGGCGGAGTCGGCATATTGCGAACCGGTATGCCGCACTTTCGCCGTCGCCGTCAGGCCATCGACCGGCCTGATATCGTATTCCGCCCCCAGCACCGCGTAGAAGTGCGCTACGCCGATAGCGTCTTTGCCATCGTTACGGCCGCCCTGGGTTTTGGTCAGCTCGGGCGAAAGCCAGGTAGCGCTGCCGTTAAGGCGCAGGCCGAAGGCCGGTTCGCCAAATACATTCAACTCCACGCCGCGGTTACGTTGCTCGCCGTTCAACGTGTAGTAGTTGTTGCTGTCGATCATGGTGGCCGGCTTTTTGATTTCAAACAACGCCAACGAACCGCCCACGCGTTCGAAATCAACTTTCACGCCCACTTCATTTTGCTTGGAACGGGCGATACCGGTACTCTGCCCGAAGTTAGCCGCCTCTTTCGGCGCAATGCCGCCAGGCTGCAACGCCTCGGTATGGTTGGCATAAAGCGACACCGTTTCCCACGGCTTGTAGACCAGCCCGAACGTCGGCATCCAGCGGCTTTGCGTATAACGGGAGGCGGTATCCTCCAGGCCGGTGGCGTTGCTGTAATTACGCACCACCACTTTCTGATGGCGCGCCGCCGCCGTTAACAACACCCGGTCGCCGAAAAAGCCCAACGTATCGCTGAACAACCAGCCCTGCGTCCGGTTACGCGCCGTGGTCAGCGGATCGCTGTAGTTGCCGCCGAAATAGGCATTGTCCGGTATTGCGACATCATGGTTATCGTAGATATTGGTCGTCGGATTGTTGGCGGACATGCGCCACGCGGTTTTGTCGCGTTTAATCTGCGCGGAATAGCCGACGTTGACCCGATGCGAAACCGCCCAGGTCGTGAACTTGCCCTCAAGCCCCGCCATGCCGCTGAAAGCGTCGATAATGCGGTTGGTGTCCAGGCGCCCAACCGTGGCGTCGCCGTTGGCGTTGATGAGCTTCGGTGCGCTGTAAACACCGGTTTCATGGCCATGCTGCGCGCCCAAGCCGGCATAGGCCTTCCAGTCGCGGGTTAAATCATATTCCGCTTTCGCCATGCCGAATTCGTTCTCGATATCGCTGTAGCCCCACTGCTGACTGTAATTTTTACGGGTGTCAGGCACCGCGGGTATCACATCGATGCCGCTGATGTTGACCCCCATCGTTCCCCCATGGAAGGTCTTTTTCTGATAACCGAAGTCCAACGATGAACGGAAACGATCGCCGCGATAGTCCAGCCCAACTGATGCCAGCGTCGTGCGCCGCTTATCATCCTCAACCGCCGTTTCACCCTCACGGTGCACCAGGTTGACGCGAGCGCCAAACTGGTTGTCGTCACCAAAACGGCGGCCCAGATCCAGCGTGCCGCCCACCTGAGAATCGGAGGTGTAGTCGAGGCCGATCTGGGTGGTCGGCGTTTCTTCCGCCCGCTTCGGTTCAAGATTGATCATGCCGCCAACGCCGCTGGAAGCCAGGCCGTTCAATAGGGCGTTCGCCCCTTTGAAGATCTCCACCCGCTCCAGCATCTGGGTATCCATCACCTGGCGCGGCACCACGCCCGGCAGCCCGCCCATCGTCATGTCGTCGCCGTCCAGTTGGAAACCGCGAATACGATAGGTTTCGGCGAAGTTACCGTACCCCTGCACCGCCTGTACACCCGCGTCGTTGCTGACCACGTCGGCGATGGTCTTCGCCTGCTGATCCTGTACCAGCTTCGCGGTATAACCTATGACGTTGAACGGAACGTCCATCGCTTTCTGTTCGCCCAACATTCCCAGGCGGCCGCCGTGGGCGACCTGTCCATCCAGGTAGGCGGGCACCAAATCATTGCCGCCGGAGTTGAAATCGCCGTGTTTTTCGGCCCGGACAACCAGGGTGTCCTCCTGGTTTTTCTTGGCGCCGCCGTCTGCGGCCAGCGCCCCCTGGCTCAGCGCGCCAATAGTCAGCGCCAGCAGCGTTTTACGTAAAGGGAAATTCGTTGTACTGGTGTTGTGCATAATTCACTCATGAATGAGGATAAAAGTTAAATGGCCCGTCGCCGGGCCGATGGGGCTTATTTATTCAACGCGATGCGAACCACGCTGTCCGGCCCCTGAGTGGAATGATCTTTGTTAAACGGCTGTTTGACCGTAACGAACAATGTCTGGCCGTCTGCCGACAGCAGCAAGCTGTTTGGATTCGGCGGCAGCGGCCAGCGCTGTTTCACCGCATAGGTCGTCGCATCCAGGCTCAGCACATTGCCGGATTCACGCTGCGAGATGTAAATTTCGTTGCGCCGTGGATTGAAAACGACAGCCAAAGAGTCGCCCACATCAAGCCGCTTCAATAACTTCCCGGTGTGAATATCCAAGACCAGCGTGGTCTTCGCCTTGGAGTTGTCGGTGACGAACAAACGACCGGTAGCCTCGTCCTCCGCCATATTGAGCAGCAGTGCGGGTTGGTCTCCCAACGGTTTCCAGCGTTTTTCGATGCGGTTGGAACGCGGGTTGATCACCAGGATCTCGCCGCTGCCATTGGCGGCATACACGCGTTGGGTCTGTTCGGAGTAATGCAGGCCGGTCATCCATTTGCCGGTATTTTTAATGCGCGTTTTCAGCTTGAGCGATTCAGCGTCAACCACCCAAATTTGCGCCGGGTCGGCCACCGCCCCCACATACAGCGTGTTGTCGTGAGCCAGAATTTGGCGCGCACCATACGGCAACCCTTTCTCATTGCGCTCGCTGAACAGCAAACGCCCTTTCACCTTACCGTCGGCGGCGCCGATTGCGCTGATGCCGCCGTCCAGCGAATTGCTGACATAAAGGGTTTTCCCATCCGCAGCGGCCTGCATGGCGAAATTTTTCAGGTCGGTATGCGTCGTGCCAAGGGTTTTCAGGGTCTTGGCGTCCAGCTTATAGACCACGCCGCCCTGCACATCTTTAAAACTTTCGGCGCTGGCGACGTACAGCGCATCTCCCCCTGGCGTCAGCGCCATTTCATACAAGCCATAAGCCAGTTGGCGTTTGACGACGCTGTCGGATTGCGCCACTTGCGCGAGAGGTTGCACAGCAGGAGAAGAGGAATTGGTTTGGTGCGGCGCACAGCCGCTTAGCGCCATACCCGTCAGCAGGGCGAGCACAGAGATTTTCATTTTCATCGGGGAAATCCTTGACCATTCAAAACGGTGTTTACGGCGGGCTCTGCAGTTTAGTTTTGAGCTTTCTCATCACGAGAAATGAGCGCCACCGCGCGTCTCAGTGTTTCCCTGTGAATCAACCATCACGCTAATGCAGGCTAATAACTCCTTCGTGCGCCCGCGAACAACAAAGAGAATGAGAAACATACTCATTATTATTTACGCAATCAAGCGTAATTATTTTCCTTCCTTCTCTAAAAGTCATGGCGACATCTCGTATTATCAAAACCAATCCGCCAGCTATCGATCCCGGTGCCGTGCATGGTTATCTCGCCTTACACCGTCGATAAACGGCCTCACCCTGCGTACAGGCACTTAACAACGAACGAACAGACAACAGGAGAAGCCCCCTCATGACAACCCCTGCCCCACGGGAGTGGCAGCGTGCGGACTATCTCGTCAGCACCGATCCCGCTCTGCTGGATCTCGATGCCATCCATGCATTTCTGACCCGTTCGTCATGGGCGGAAGGCATTGATAAAGAGACCGTCCGCCAGTCCCTCGCCCACAGCCTGTGCTTCGGTTTGTATCACGGCGCCAGGCAGATCGGTTTCGCCCGGCTGGTTACCGATTACGCCACTTTCGGCTATCTGTGCGACGTGTACGTGCTGGAAACGTACCAAAAAAGCGGGCTGGGTCTGTGGCTGGCGGAATGCTGCCAGGCCCATCCGCTGATGGCGACGCTGCGGCGAGTCATGCTGGTCACCAGCACCGCCCCCTGGCTCTATGAAAAAGTGGGCTATAGCGCCATCAACCGCCCCGACTTTGTCTGGCAGATCGCCCGGCCGGACATCTATCGGCGGTAATGCTATTTCAGCGCCTGTTCGGCCAGCAGCCCGAGGGCGATGACGATCATCGCCGCGCCGGAGATGCGCCCCACCACCTTCGCAGCCTGTGGGCGCGTGCGCAGTACCGACTGCGATCCGAATCCCACCAGCAGATACACCAGGCCGCAGCTGATCAAATGCACGACGCCCAACGCCAGCATCTGCATCGGCACCGACCATTCGGCCCGGGCGTCGGTAAACTGCGGCAGCAGCGCCAAAAACAGCAGAAACACCTTGGGGTTCAGGCCGCTGACGCACACGCCCTTGCCGGCCCAGCGCAGCCAGGAGTCGGAACGCTGATCTTCACCGGCGCCGGGCACCGGCGGGTGCAGCAGCATGTTGCAACCGATCCACAAGAGGTAAGCCGCTCCCAGCAAGGTAAGCGCCGTCAGCGCCAGCGGGTTGCCGATCAGCAGCGCGCCGACGCCCGCCACCACGCTCGCAATCATCAACAAATGGCCAAACAGCAAACCGGCGACGGCGGGCACCACCACCCGGCCGCGAATGCCCGCCGAGATCACATAGGCCCAATCCATACCCGGCGTGATCACCAATAAAATCGATACCGCCCAAAAAGCGGCGAACAGAGCGAGCGTCATACCGCCGCCCTCTCAAACGCGCTGCGCCACACCGAACAGAGAACCATTGCGCTTTCCTCGTGGAAGAAGAACGGCCCCGCCTGCCGCGGCGGCCGTCAAAATCGTTCAACAGATGGCAAGAATATCCTCAAGGGATTAAAATGTGCTTTCAATTACTTGCCTGAAATCGGCATAAGCGGGGAAATTCTTCTAAATGGATAAGATTGATCGCAAGATTCTTGCTGAACTGCAGGCTGACGGCCGTTTGTCGGTGACCGAGCTGGCCGAGCGGATCGGGTTGAGCGTATCCCCCTGCCACCGCCGGGTGCGGGCGTTAGAGGAATCCGGGGTGATCAGAGGTTACCGCGCCCAGCTCGATCCCGGCAGCCTGGGCTATAACTTTTCCGCCCTGGTGTTCGTCACCATGCGCGAAGGCGATCGCCGCGCCGTTGAAACCTTCGAAAACGCCATGATGGACATTCCGCAGGTGGTGCAGGCGCAGCGGCTGTTCGGCGATCCGGACTATCTGCTGCACGTGATCGCCCGCGATCTGCCCGCCTTTCAACAGCTTTACGACGAGAAACTCTCCGCTCTGCCGGGCGTGCAGCGCCTGAGCTCCACCCTGGTGATGAAAACCGTAGTGCCGGAGCGTTCATTCCTGCCGCTGGGAAAATGACGACGGGAGCGTTGCCGCTCCCGTTTTGACTTCTTTAAGGCACAATCACGAAATCCGGATTGGCTACGGCGAACAGCGCCTCGCGATCCGCCGCCGGTGGATAAATCCACTGCGTATTGATCTCCTGCTTAATCTTTTTGCCTTCCTGACGGGTAAAACGCACCTGGCGATCCCAGCCTTCGGTATACAGCGCGCCCCAAGGCCCCAGATCCAGACAGGTCACATACTTCGGCTGGCTGTACGGGTGCGTCGGCAATCCCGCCAGCTCCGCCGCCGCATTGTGGCCGGCCACGCGGCCAAGACTCATCGCATGCTGGCAGGTCATCAGGTTGTGGTTGCCGAGATCGTCGGTCGCCGCCTTCACCGTATCCCCGGTCACGAAAATGCCCGCCGCCGCCGGCGCGCGCAGGAAGGCATCGCCGATCACCCGGCCGTTGCCGTCGCGCTCGCCGGGGATCTGCTCGGTCAGCGGATGCGCCCGCACGCCCGCCGCCAGGATCACCGTGTTGGCGGCGATGCGCTCACCGTTCGACAGCATCACCCCCTCGGCGTCGATGGCCGAGACGCGCAGGCCGGCCCGCGCCTCCACGCCGCACTCCGCCAGCGCCTGGCGTATCACCGCCCCCGGCTCCGCCCCCATCCCGGCGCCCACTTCCGGCGCGCTATCGACGATCACCACGCGCACGTTCTCGTCTTTGCCCAGCACATCCCGCAGCCGCTGCGGCATCTCCGCCGCGCTCTCCAGCCCGGTCAGCCCCGCACCCACCACCACGGCGGTGTTGCGCGCCGGCGTCGAGGGTTTGGCCGCCAGCGCTTTGATATGGGCATCCAAACGCTGCGCGCTTTCCAGCGTATCGACGTTGAAACCGTATTCGGCAAAGCCCGGCACCGCAGGCACGGAGAGCCGACTGCCGGTGGCCCACACCAGGCGGTCGTAGACCAGCTCAAGGGATCCCCCCGTCGCCTGCGCCACCGTGAGCGTTTTGGCGGCGGCGTCGATGCGTTCTACCGTCCCGGCCAGGTGGCGCACGCCGACGGCGGCGAGCTGCGCGGAAATGTCCGGGTTCATGTTTTCCAGCACCGCTTCATACAGGCGCGGCCGGATGGTGACCGTGGGCGTCGGCGAGACCATGAGCACCTCGATATCGTCATGCTTACCGGCGATGTTAATGGCGCGCATGGCGGACACGGCGGCCCAAAAACCGGCAAAACCGGAACCGGCAATCACTATTTTCTGCGTCATGGGATGACTCCTTCATACAGGGTTAACCGGGCGATAAGGCTGCCCGCAAGTTTTCGGATGAACGATGCCGTTCCGCTCCCGTAACAGGGTGCAGAAGGCCCGCCCGCCCCTTCCGAAGAGGCGGGAAAAGTGTGTTTCGCTTTAAGGAAAGGCGGTGGTTAGGTCTTGGCGCGCGCCGTTTTTCCGCTGCGCGCGGTGCGTTCCGTCATGCGCTCGTCGAGCCAGAGGTTGACCTCACCGAAGAAGCCCTGCGGCGCCTTGCGGCCAAAGCGGGCCGCGACGGCGCCGAGGGTCTGCGCCGCCAGCGCGTCGCGCATCGCCTTCTCCGCCTGCAGCATCACCGCGTGGATGGCACATTTGCCGGAAACCGCCCAATCCGGCGGGGAATCGTCGAACACCGCACAGCGCCCGCGCACCTCCTGGCAATCGAACAGCGGCTTGTGCCCTTCAATGGCGTCGATGATCTCCAGGAAGCTGATCTCGTCCGCCGGGCGCGCCAGACGATAACCGCCGCGCACCCCTTCACTGGCGGCGACGATCCCTGCCTTTTCCAGCTTGGGGAAAATCTTGGCCAGAAAGCTGGGGGAGATGCCTTGCAGCTCGGCGAGTTCGCGGCTGCTGAGCGCGCGCTGGTTATCGCCGACCAGCCACAGCAGGCAGTGGATGCCATATTCAACGCTGGTTGTGATGTACGCCATGTGTCCGTTTTCGACCGTCAATGAATCTTCAATAACGCAGACTATATGAGTCTGCGTTTCTCTTGTCAATAAAACACGGACAAAGTTGATCCGTGTTTTATTCGAAATGCATGCCGCCAGCGACGAAAAAACGCCCTTCAAAATGAAAAATAAAACTTTTTTGCCCGATCCGCGCCCGGCTAACGTTTCCTTGTCGCCTGCGGCTGACTATGATGTGATGGGTGCCGCCGCCGCGGTTTGTGAGCCGCCGCACTTTCGCGCGGATTGCGCCGCGGGAATAAAGAACTCTTGTCTGCTGCTGACGTCTTAGAAATGATTATTTAAGGGAAACGCCTGACTATGACCAACCGGTTGACCAAAACCGCGTTAGCGGTGCTGCTGCTCGGCACGCTGAACGCCACCGCCCTGGCGCCAGCACAGGCGGAAAGCCAGGATCAGTTGCCGGATATGGGCACCTCCGCCGGCGGCACCCTGAGCATCGGACAAGAGCTGGCGATGGGCGATTTCTACGTGCGCCAACTGCGCGCCAGTGCCCCGCTGATCAACGATCCGCTGCTGAGCCAGTACATCAACCAGTTGGGCAACCGGCTGGTGGCCAGCGCCTATTCGGTGCGCACGCCGTTCCATTTCTATCTGGTGCGCAACGACGAGATCAACGCCTTCGCCTTCTTCGGCGGCAACGTGGTGCTGCACTCCGCGCTGCTGCGCGTCAGCGACAACGAAAGCCAGCTGGCTTCGGTGCTGGCACACGAAATCTCGCACGTCACCCAGCGCCACCTGGCGCGCGCAATGGAAGATCAGCAGCGCAACGCCCCGCTGACCTGGGTGGGCGCGCTCGGCTCCATCCTGCTGGCGATGGCCAACCCGACTATGGGCATGGCGGCGCTGAGCGGCACCCTGGCCGGCACCCAGCAGGGCATGATCAGCTTTACCCAATCGAACGAACAGGAAGCTGACCGCATCGGCATTCAAGTGCTGCAGCGTGCCGGATTCGATCCGGAAGCGATGCCCGACTTCCTGCAGAAGCTCTCGGATCAGTCGCGCTACGCCTCCAAACCGCCGGAAATGCTGCTGACGCACCCGTTGCCGGACAGCCGCCTTTCCGACGCGCGCAACCGCGCCAACCAGATGCCGAAACACATCGTGCAGTCTTCGCAGGATTACCTGATGGCCAAGGTGCGCGCACTGGGCATGTACAGCTCGGAAGGCTATGGCCTGAACGAAGAGCTGCTCGGCTCGCTCAGCAAGGGCAATGTGCGCGAACAGGCGGCCGCCAAATACGGCCGCGCCATCCTGTTCTATGAAGCGAAAAAATACGACGACGCGCGCAACATCATTCAGCCGATGCTGGCGCAGGATGCGAAAAACGTCTGGCTGATCGACCTGATGACCGACATCGATCTCGGCCAGAAACGCGCGCCGCAGGCCATCGCCCGGCTGCAGGCGGCCAACGCCGCCCAGAGCAACAACCCGGTGCTGCAGCTCAACCTGGCCAACGCCTATGTCGAAGGCAACCAGCCGGCGCAGGCCTCGAAGATCCTGAACCGCTACACCTTTGCCCATCCGGACGATCCGAACGGCTGGGATCTGCTGGCGCAGGCCAGCGCCGCCCAAGGGCTGCGCGATGAAGAACTGTCGGCCCGCGCCGAAAGCCTGGCGCTGACCGGCCGGCTCGATCAGGCCATCGGCCTGCTCAGCAATGCCAGCTCGCTGCAAAAACTCGGCAGCCTGAAACAGGCGCGCTACGATGCGCGCATCGACCAGCTGCGCCAACTGCAACAGCGCTTCCGCCAATACCAGCGCAGCTGATGCAACAAGGAATGAACGCCATGAAAAACGTCACGATTTACCACAACCCGCGCTGCTCCAAGAGCCGTGAAACCCTGGCGCTGCTGGAACAGCACGGCGTCGATCCCAAGGTGGTGCTGTACCTTGAAACGCCCCCGTCGGCCGATGAGCTGAAAAAGCTGTTGAAGGAACTGGGCTTCACATCGGCGCGCGATCTGATGCGCAAGAAAGAAGACCTGTACAAGGAATTGAAGCTGGCGGACGGCAGCCTGAGCGAAGAACAGCTGCTGGCGGCGATGACGGCGAACCCGAAACTGATCGAACGCCCGATCGTGGTGAAAGGCAGCAAGGCGCGCATCGGCCGGCCGCCGGAGCAGGTGCTGGAGATTTTGTAAACGGTCAACCCGCCTCTTATTGAGCCGTAACATACCAATAGCCCTGAACAGGGCTATTTTTAATTGTTTGTTATATAAATACTTTTCATCATCCTCAACTTCTCCTGTTGCTATGCTGCACAAATGCCGAGCCTCACGGCAAGACAGGCGTTGACAACCGTCAACACCCCCACTACCCTAATCGCATCACTGGACGAGCGATGAAAAAACACCCAGACAAGCATATCCAGGCGGCATTAGCTTACGCCCTTTCTCAGGGTTGGCATTTTCGCCCCAGCAAAGGGCACGCATTTGGACGACTGCATTGCGCCTTTGCCGGACATCAAGAACATATGATGAGCATCTGGAGCACGCCGAAAAATCCAGAGGTACATGCCAAACAGATTCGGCGCAAAGTCGATCACTGCCTGGCGCTGTCGCAGAAAAAATAACCGGAGAATCACCATGACGCTCTTTCATTTCTCATTGACGCTAGATGGAGTGACCGCCGATACCACCGGGTTGGAGGATGCGCTGCATGCAGCGGGATGCGATGACGCGCTGATCTGTTTCTACGGTAAAACCGTCTACCTGGAGTTCGATCGAGAAAGCGATAACTTTGCGCACGCGATTTGCAGCGCCATCAGTGATATTGAGTCTGCAAATATTGGCGCCAAGGTGATATCGGTAGACTCCAGCCTGGTGGGATTAAGCGATATTGCCGAGCTCACTGAACTGTCGCGTCAGGCGATCGCGATGCTAAAAGACGGGACTCGCGGCCCCGGCGGCTTCCCTTCCCCCATTCAACGGCTCGGCGGCACCTCACCGTTATGGCGCTGGGCTGACGTGGCGGCCTGGTTGGCGCAACAAGGGAAAATCGACCCGCGGCTTGCAGACAATGCGCAGTGTCTGGAACATATCAATCTCGCTTTGCAACTGCGAAGCGATCGGCAACGCCAGCAGGTTGAGCACTACAGCTCCCTGCTGGAACATGCAGAAAAACAGGTTTGATGGCTCGCTACAGCCCCAAGATCTCTTTAACGAACGGGATGGTCAGCTTGCGCTGGGCGGTGATCGAGGCGCGATCGAGTTGATCGAGGGTCATAAACAGCGTGCGCATCTCGCGATCCAGCCGTTTCAACAGGAAGCGGCCCACGTCTTCCGGCAGCTCGAAGCCGCGCAGTTTGCCGCGCAGCTGCAGCGCCAGCAGTTTCTCTTCGTCCGACAGCGGCTGCAGCTTGTAGATCTGCCCCCAGTCCAGGCGCGAAGCCAGATCCGGCAAACGCAGGTTCAGCTGGCGCGGCGGGCGATCTCCGGTGATGAACAAACGGGTGCGGCCGGTTTCCAGAATGCGATTGTAGAGGTTGAAGATCGCCATCTCCCACTCTTCGTCGCCGGCGATGCATTCAATATTGTCGATGCAAACCAGCGCCAGCTGCTCCATGCCGTCCAACACTTCAGGCACGAAGTAGGCGCGCTTGTCGAGCGGCACATAGCCCACCGCCTCGCCCTTCTGCGAAAGCTCGGCGCAGGCCGCATGCAGCAGATGGCTGCGCCCGCCGCCTTCACGCGACCAAAAATAGATATAGCTGCCATGTTCCTGACGGACGGCGGATTGGATCGCGGCTAATAGGGATGGGTTCTCGCCCGGATAAAAACTGGCGAAAGTTTCATCATCGGGAAGATAAAGTGGCAGTGAAAGCTGTGCCGGCGTATTCAGAGAAGCACCTCAACCAAAACTGGCAGAAAAACGTGGGCAGTTTAACACAGAAAACGGGCGCTGTTGAACCGGCAGGATCTTATGCCGCAATAGTGAGCAATGCCTAAGCGCCGCTTGATCGGCTGCGGTGTCCGCCAAGGCAAGAATTGTCCGATATCATTCCCTAACTCCATGCCTGCGCAGGTTAAATTTGTAATTTAAGTAAAATCTGACCTAGTATAGGTAGGCTAAATGCAATCACCATCAACAAGGTTTCTGCAAGGATATAGACGATGAAAGTATGGAATAAAGTGCTGTTGGCCTCCTTTATCGGGTTGTTGGTTGCCGGCTGTGATGACTCGTCCAAGGTTGACGCCAACCTGGATAAAGCCAAAGACAGCGCCGAGCAGATGAAAGACGCCGCCCAGAAAAAAGCGGACGATCTGACGGACAAAGCGAAAGCAACGGCGGATGAAATCAAAAAAGAGGCCGCCACCCAGGCTGACCAGCTGAAAGACAAAGCCTCGGCGATTAAAGATGAAGCTGCCAAACAGGCGGACGCCATCACCAACGACGCCAAGGCCAAAGCCGCCGCGATCAAAGACGACGCAGGCAAACAGAGCCAGCAGTTGGTGGATCAGGCTAAAGCCATCAAGAACGACGCCATCAACGGCGCTAACGATCTGACCGAGCAGGCCAAGGCCAAGACCGAAGCCATCAAGAGCAGCGCCGAAAACAAAGCGCAAGAGTTGAAACAAGAGACCGATGCGGCGGTAAACGGCGATACGCAGCCGGCCACCCAGCAATAAGCATACTCAGCAATAAAGTAAGGAGCAGTAAATGGGGATTATTTCCTGGATTATCTTCGGCCTGATCGCCGGTATTTTGGCTAAGTGGATCATGCCCGGCAAAGACGGCGGCGGCTTTATCCTGACCATCGTGCTGGGGATCATCGGCGCCGTGGTCGGCGGCTATATCAGCACCTTCTTCGGCTACGGCAAGGTTGACGGCTTCAACTTCGGCAGCTTCGTGGTAGCGGTTATCGGCGCTATCGTGGTGCTGTTCGTGTACCGCAAAATTCGCAGCTAATATGACATTGGGGAGCTGAGGCTCCCCTTTTTCACTATTTAACCATGCGTCCGTCATTAAGAATGAACGCAGTTCTCCCGTCCCAAAACTCAGCAATAAAAATATCTTTCGGCTCTATACCGTGTTCACGGATAGTTTGGCTCAACCACTCCTCATCTTTATTAATCTCCTGCAGCTCATAAGGCCTGGCTCTGCCATTTTTCATAATGATAATCGAAGGCAGCTCATTTCCCTCACATACCGCAGTTATCTGACCGCCCGGCTCAATTTGCGCATAGACAATCTCTTGAAAAGCGTGAACCCCCTGCGCATGCAGCTGTGAGGAAACGTTCAAGATATCGATTTTATTTTTCTTGGCTAAAATATTTTCCATTAAAAAGCGGCCGTTTTTTATAATTGGTATCGGGTTGCCGATAGTGACCGAACGAAAGAAGTTGCAGTGTTTACTGATTGCATTCAACAGAGAAATTAGCCCTACACCGATAAGCAGTACAACGACATACTGGTACAAGGGGATGCTATCGCTATAGATAACGCCCCCAATAATGCCCCCGAGCACAAAGTTGCCGATAAAATCCACAGGGGTCATTTGCGATAGCTGGGTCTTTCCGGACAGGTTCAAGTGGGTGATAACAATGACAAAGCCAATAACAAATTTGAGCAAAATATATCCGTAGTACTCCATATCCTTTTCCTTTTAATCGATGTTGTTAATGCTATCAGCTACTTTATCCCAACGGATGTAAAGGCAGAAATACGAGTAAAAAGGGCAGCCCCTGGGCTGCCCTTTTCGTTACTTCTGCTCCGCCGGTTCGTCCGGCGCGTCGAGCACCTCTTCTTCCTTGCGGAACAGGCTGATGACCTTGAATAGCAGGCTCAGGCCGATACCCACGATGGTCGCCAGCGCCATGCCTTTCAGCTCCGCCGCACCGATATGCACCTTGGCACCGCTTACGCCGATGATCAGGATCACCGAGGTCAAAATCAGGTTTTGCGCTTTGTTGTAATCCACTTTGGACTCGATCAGCACGCGAATGCCCGAGGCGCCGATCACACCGTACAGCAGCAGGGAAACGCCGCCCATCACCGGCACCGGCACCGCCTGGATCGCCGCCGCCAGCTTACCGATGCAGGACAGCAGGATCGCCAACACCGCCGCGCCGCCGATCACCCAGGTGCTGTAGACCTTGGTGATGGCCATCACGCCGATGTTCTCACCGTAGGTGGTGTTCGGCGTAGAGCCGAAGAAGCCGGAGAACACCGTCGAGATACCGTTAGCGAACATCGAGCGGTGCAGCCCTGGATCGCGGATCAGATCTTTCTTCACGATGTTGGCGGTCACCACCAGGTGGCCGACGTGCTCGGCGATCACCACCAGCGCCGCCGGCAGAATGGTGAAGATGGCGAACCACTCAAAGCGCGGAGTGTAGAAGGTCGGCAGCGCGAACCAGTGCGCCTCGCGAATCGGAGTCAAATCCACCACGCCCATGAAGAACGACAGCGCATAGCCCACCAGCACGCCGATCAGGATCGGGATAATCGCCAGGAAGCCGCGGAACAGCACCGAGCCGAGCACCGTGACCGCCAGCGTCACCAGCGAAATGGTGATGGTGGTCGAATCGGCGCTGGTGCCTTCCGCCGGCAGCAGCCCCGCCATGTTGGCCGCCACGCCCGCCAACTCCAGCCCGATGACGGCGACGATCGCCCCCATCGCCGCCGGCGGGAACATCACGTCCAACCAGCCGGTGCCGGCCTTTTTCACGATCAACGCCACCAGGCAAAACAGCACGCCGCACATGATGAAACCGCCCAACGCCACTTCGTAACCGAGCGGCAACAGCAGCAGCACCGGCGAGATAAACGCGAAGCTGGAACCGAGGTAGGCCGGGATCTTGCCTTTACAGATGAACAGATACAGCAGCGTGCCAATGCCGTTGAACAGCAGCACGGTCGCCGGGTTGATCTTGAACAGGATAGGCACCAGCACGGTGGCGCCGAACATGGCGAACAGGTGCTGGAAGCTGAGCGGAATGGTCTGGAGCAGCGGCGGGCGCTCGCTGACGCCGATGGCGCGACGGGTCATGTGTGCTTTTCCTCGGTTTATTGGTTTTATAGGTTTTAGTCAAAAAAAAGCCGACTCGTTAAGTCGGCTCAAATGTTTACTTGGTACCAAATATCTTGTCGCCCGCATCGCCCAGGCCAGGCACGATGTAGCCTTTGTCGTTCAGGCACTGATCGATGGAGGCGGTGTACAGCTCAACGTCCGGGTGCGCTTTCTCCAGCGCGGCGATGCCTTCCGGCGCCGCCACCAGAACCAGCACCTTGATGCTGTGGCAGCCGGCTTTCTTCAGCAGATCGATAGTGGAGATCATCGAACCGCCGGTGGCCAGCATCGGGTCAACGACCAGCGCCATACGCTCTTCGATGTTGGAAACCAGCTTCTGGAAGTACGGCACCGGCTCCAGGGTTTCTTCGTCGCGGTATACGCCCACCACGCTGATGCGCGCGCTCGGCACGTGCTCCAAAACCCCTTCCATCATGCCCAGGCCTGCGCGCAGGATCGGCACTACGGTAATCTTTTTCCCTTTGATCTGATCCACTTCAACTGGCCCGCACCAGCCTTCGATGGTGACTTTTTCCGTCTCCAGATCGGCGGTCGCTTCATAGGTCAGTAAACTACCCACTTCTGAGGCCAGCTCACGGAAGCGTTTGGTGCTGATGTCATTTTCGCGCATCAGGCCAAGCTTGTGTTTTACCAGCGGGTGTTTCACCTCAACGATCTTCATCATTTTTCTCCTATTAAGGTGGTTGCGGCCAAAAAAATCGCGGGATTATACCTCCTTTTTTTCGCCGCGCCACCCACAATAGCCCGATCGGGATCAACAAAAGTTTGAATATCAGTATAGATGACGAAAAAGCGGAGCCGGTTCACAAGCCGCTCGCAAACGTTTGCCTGCGCTGTTAGAATTGCCGCGCCTTATTCCGGAATCAACATCGGAAGCACAGTTTTCAAACCGCAAACCGTCGTGGGGAATCGCGCAGTGACCGACAAAACCTCTCTCAGCTATAAAGACGCAGGTGTCGATATCGATGCTGGCAACGCATTGGTAGACCGCATCAAAGGTGTAGTTAAACAGACCCGTCGCCCGGAAGTGATGGGCGGTCTGGGCGGGTTTGGCGCCCTGTGTGCGTTGCCGCAGAAATACCGCGAGCCGGTGCTGGTTTCCGGTACCGACGGTGTGGGCACCAAGCTGCGTCTGGCGATGGATCTGAAACGCCACGACACCATCGGCATCGATCTGGTGGCGATGTGCGTCAACGATCTGGTGGTTCAGGGCGCCGAGCCGCTGTTCTTCCTCGACTACTACGCGACCGGCAAGCTGGATGTGGACACCGCGGCCAGCGTGATCACCGGCATCGCCGAAGGCTGCAAACAGTCCGGCTGTGCGCTGGTGGGCGGCGAAACCGCTGAAATGCCGGGCATGTACCACGGCGAAGACTACGACGTGGCCGGTTTCTGCGTCGGCGTGGTCGAAAAATCCGAGATCATCGACGGCAGCAAAGTGCAGTCCGGCGACGCGCTGATCGCCCTGGGCGCTTCCGGCCCGCACTCCAACGGCTACTCGCTGGTGCGCAAAATCCTGGAAGTGAGCAACACCGATCCGACCGCCACCCAGCTGGAAGGCAAACCGCTGGCCGACCACCTGCTGGCGCCGACCAAGATTTACGTGAAGTCCGTGCTGGAGCTGATCGAGAAGGCGGACGTACACGCCATCGCTCACCTCACCGGCGGCGGCTTCTGGGAAAACATTCCACGCGTGCTGCCGGAAGGCATGCAGGCGGTGATCGACGAAGCCAGCTGGCAGTGGCCGGCGGTGTTCACCTGGCTGCAGCAGGCCGGCAACGTCAGCCGCCATGAAATGTACCGCACCTTCAACTGCGGCATAGGCATGGTCATCGCCCTGCCGGAAGCCGAAGTGGAAGCGGCCATCGCGCTGCTGACCGCGGCAGGTGAAAAAGCGTGGAAAATCGGTAAACTGACCGCCTCTTCCGACGAACAACAAGTGGTCATCAACTGATGAAAAAGATCGTGGTGTTGGTCTCCGGCCAGGGGAGCAATCTCCAGGCGCTGATTGACGCCTGCCAGCAGGACCGCATCGCCGCCGAGATCGTGGCGGTGTTCAGCAACAAGGCGCAGGCTTACGGCCTGCAGCGCGCCGAGGCGGCGGGCATCGCCACCCAGGCGCTGGATGCCAAGGCCTACGCCGATCGCACGGCGTTCGACGCCGCGTTGGCGGACGCCATCGACCAGTACCAGCCCGATCTGGTGGTGCTGGCCGGCTACATGCGCATCCTCAGCCCGCAGTTCGTGCAGCGTTATGCCGGCCGCATGCTGAACATCCACCCTTCCCTGCTGCCGAAATACCCCGGGCTGCATACCCACCGTCAGGCCATCGACAACGGCGACAGCGAACACGGCACCTCGGTGCACTTCGTGACCGAGCAGCTCGACGGCGGCCCGGTGATTTTGCAGGCCAAGGTGCCGATTTTCGCTGACGACGAAGAGGATGACGTGGTTGAACGGGTGCAAACCCAGGAACACACGATCTATCCGCTGGTGGTGAGCTGGTTCGTCGACGGCCGCCTGGCGATGCGCGATGGCGCCGCCTGGCTGGACGGCGAACGCCTGCCTGAGCAGGGCCACGCCGCCGACTGATGCGCGCAGCCTGAACCTTGCCTAAACGGCGCCCACGCGGCGCCGTTTTTTTTTCGCCTTCATCCATTCTGTGAAGTTATACTTTGCACAATTTCACGGCACAGAGGAGCCCACATGTCCAGCACTGCCAGCGTCAGGTTACGCCCATTGGAACGGGACGATCTGTCGTTCGTCCACCAGATGGACAACAACGCCAGCGTTATGCGCTATTGGTTTGAAGAACCTTACGAAGCCTTTGTCGAGCTTTCCGATCTCTACGACAAACACATCCACGATCAGAGCGAGCGCCGCTTTATCATCGAGCACGAAGGCGCCAAGGTCGGCCTGGTGGAGCTGGTGGAGATCGATCACATCCACCGCCGCGCAGAGTTCCAGATCATCATCGATCCCGCCCACCAGGGCAAAGGCTATGCCAGCACCGCCGCCCGCCTGGCGATGGACTACGGCTTCTCGGTGTTGAACCTGTACAAGCTGTACCTGATCGTCGACAAAGAGAACCCGAAGGCGATCCACATCTACAGCAAGCTGGGCTTCAACGTGGAAGGCGAGCTGATCGACGAGTTCTTCGTCAACGGCGAATACCGCACCGTGCTGCGCATGTGCATCTTCCAGCCGCAATACCTGGCGAAGTTCAAAACGCCCAATGATAAGCCGCTGGTGAAGTGACGGTCAGCAAGAA
This sequence comes from Serratia sarumanii, assembly GCF_029962605.1. Classification (NCBI taxonomy): domain Bacteria; kingdom Pseudomonadati; phylum Pseudomonadota; class Gammaproteobacteria; order Enterobacterales; family Yersiniaceae; genus Serratia; species Serratia sarumanii. Next base: position 3,686,223 of record NZ_CP124750.1, read on the forward strand.
AAAGAGAAAACCCGCGCAGGCGGGTTTTTTCCTATCATATAAAGGCATTAGCCCGGTTAGTTCACTATTTTAAGCGCTCTAAAACCGGTTCCGGCACTGTTCTCCTCCCCCAGCAACACTCGCTCAAACCCCATCTTCCCTTTTCTGTTCGTCAGCAGGCTTAGCGACGTATTGCCTTCGCTCCAGGGGTAATCGATAGCGACCACACGGGCACCGGAGGCATGCATTTCAATCAAATCGGTATTGCCATTGATAATTTTAGTTCCTTCTTTCGCCACGCTGAAAGCACTAGCATTAATCGAATACCCATTATTTGCCCCCGAAGGCAATCCGATGACCAAGCAGTTCTGACCGGAATTTTTGACTTTACCCACATCAAGAGATGAAACGGATACCAGAGCGCTTTGGCTATCGATCGTGACCGAGTTCGTTCCCGAATTAATGCTGGCCTCGATAACTTTATTGAGTGAAAAGGTGCCTACCGTATTCTCCGTTCCTCCCTCCGAGCGTACGAAGTCAATATAAAGCTGACTGACACTGCCATTGGTGCTTCCTGACGCTTTAACGATCCCTTTGCAAGATTCTGCCGTTGTGCCATACAAGAAGAACCCTGTTGAAGGGCGGTTAGAACAAACGATAGAAATACCGTGCAAACCGGTAAACGCCACGCTGCAGCCAATCAAGGTGATACCGCGGCAATCTACAAATAAAAAACCGTGGCATGGCGCCTGGTTAACATAGCTCTCTGGGCCGCCAAACGCTTTGCAATTGATGAAGACGGCCTCTTGTAATGCCTCAGCATAAAAACAAGGCGCTGTTGCCGTCATATTGGTATGTTTTACGATGACGTTTACTGCCGTTAGCGTCTGGGAGACTTTGTCCGACGGATTATTATCGTTATCTGGCTCGATAACGATGCCGATACCGCTGTCCGCCAAATTATCAATATTGATATTCTCCAGGATAAAACCGTCATAGGGCTTACGTAAAACAATTGCGCTCCCGGTATGACTGGCCATATTGATCGAGATATCTTTGATGCACACGCCAACGGTAGAGTACCCCGCAATATCAGAGTCAAATTTGAAAACGGCCCCCAGCTCCCCCAGGTCAGCCGTGAGGAGTAACTTCGTTGACTGAATCCCCTCCCCAACGATGTGTACCCCTGGCTTTAAAAAAACGATCTGCTTAGTGATGCTGTAGGTACCGGCAGGCACGATGACCTTACCGCCGAGGGATTCCCAGACCGGGTTAGGATTCTCATTAATTTTCTTGGCAAGGCGAAGAAATGCGTTAGTTAAATTATTTCCTTCGCCCGCCTCAACAAAGTCGAGAATATTCATTGCATTGGATGACGCCATATTACTTCTCCTGTTTATACTGTCTCATTGTAGATTGACTCTTCTGTCACGGAGCTGAGCCAAGGCTTGAATAGACAGATTACCCGCAGATATAAAAATGCAAAGTCATATGTGTTGTATAATCGATGACAGATCATTCATCATCCGATAAAATAATGCACACCTATAGGACTATCTTTTTTCGAAAAAAGGGAAGTATTCTATGAACGCGCTCACATTACGGAGTAACGTTAACAACAGAGTCACATTAAGATGGTAAGATTAAATAAAAATTCAGACCTATTTTATGTTACCTACGAGCGAGAAATTTCATGCATAAAGTATCAAGCTTATTTATCTTTATTAGCCTTATTATTTTAATTATTGCGTTTTCATTGAATCTCTATGGCCACTACGCCACCAGTAACTCAAACGCTGTACCGCTGTTTTCCCCGCTCTGGTGGACACGCTGGTTCCCGCTCTACGCCTCGGGCGCTGCGTTGCTGTTGATAGGGCTGGTATTGCGGGTTTCGGGGCGGGGACGATAAAAACCCAATTTCATCGTAGATATTGCAGAGCGATATATGCACCATATTCATTATCAAAGCGAATATTTCTGCAATGTGTATATATTGCAAACCGAATTATTTTAAAGTGACAATAAAATCAATGCATTACTTTTTGATTACTGCGTAATAAAAAACCCACTTTTGCGGGCTTTTTATCACCTGTTAACAGCTTATCATGCTACAGATAGTATCAGTAACTACGTCCAATCTTGGTAGCCGTCTTCATGAATCCAGACAAGACCACCAGGGCATTCCTCTTCATAGAACCAAATGTCTTCATTTTTTGTTTTCCATTCCTCTTCTGTCTTAGGGAATACAGCTTTGTAATGTGTTACCTGTTCTTCAATGTCTCCCTCAAGGAATTGGCCATGTTTACCTAACCTTACTCTCCCTTCATTCATAAGCTGATGAATTAAGTCGAAAAAATAGTTTTTCTTTTCTTCATAGGACAATGTATTCCTATCAAAATTATCAGCTCTCATAGCTGACCATACGGTTCCAATGGAAGCACCGTCCAACTCTTCACTAAACAGTTTGTATTGATCCTCGCTATACAACATGGTTGCCCTCATCGAAATTTGATTTCTACTCTTTTTTTCACTTTACCTTGAAGCGCATTCAGGTGTTCATTATCTATGATATCAATCGTCCAACGTGCTTTGGTATCTTCCTTGCTACTTGAAACACTCCTAAGAGTTAATTTCTCACCTGTTTTTTCATTTAAAACCACCGTCCATAGTGCATCTTTTCTAACTTCTATTAATGGTTTCCCTCCGGTAAGAGATTGCGCATAATCGAAAATCGTCTGTTTCGATAAATTCTCAGTGGCAAACACTTTTGTATTACCTTGCTTGTTGCCGCCACCCTCACCTAACACCTGCTCGAACTGCTGACCAAACACGTTTAGCTTACTTTCGTTCTGTTTCGGGTCAAACACCTTAACCAACTGGTTAGTGTTAACCTTCTGTATTTCCCGCAAATAATCTGCCGTTTTAGTCGACAAATTCGCCCCGGCTGCTGTTTCTCCTTTGATAAAATCGGCAACCGGCTGAGTGTTGAACGTTTTTGTTTTGTATAATTCATCGGAAGCGTTCACCAGCTGTCGGCTCAACTTCCTCACGCCGTCTTCGGTTTTCCCCGGAATCAATGTGCTGCCGGTGGTTACGGCACCAGTACCAATAATCGCCTCTGGTGCCACAATATCCGCCGCATAAATACCGGCTTGGTTCAGGCAAAGCGCGGGGTTAGTTTTGCAACCGGCAATCGCCAATCGTGCCGCCAGAACCAATTCTGGCGCAGCTCCCACCAGCGTCATTCCCCCCGCAGTAAGTACCAGACCGCCGCCACCTACGGTCGCCACTATTGCGGCAGCTTCTCGGCGAGCCACAACACGTTTTGCCGCAGCAACATCACCTTTATCAGCGGCCAAAATGTCTTTCTGATTATCCAGCGCATACTGCATCAACATATGTTCGGTCATGTTGTAGCGATAAACCGACTGCGCGCTGTCCGCAGCACTGTAGGCGCCTTCCGGCGTATGCGTTGTCAACGCCCCGGTCAAAGCCCCGATCACTCGTGCCGTTTGCTCTTTTACTTCATTGCCGTTTAGCGCTTCCTGCAGACGGTAGAGCTGGCGTTCCTTTTCGTTGAGATTGGCCGGTTCGAACAGCGTGCTCTGCATCACGACGCCGGCCAGCTCCGCCGCCAGCGCCCCGGCAGCAGCCCCTTTACCATCGCCGCGCCCGATTTCCGCGGCGATGCCCGCCACAACCGCATGGCTGACTGACTTCCCGGCGGTACCCAGAACGTCGCCGTTATCCCCGATCAGATTGGCGCCCTCGGCCTGAACCTGGCTGCCGATGTTCGCCAGCAGCGCATTGGTCAGGTTGTCCTTGAAACTGCCACCATTGATGGCGGTATTCAGGCTGGAGCTGATGACCGATTGCCCGGCCACCCGCTGCGCCACCTTGCTCCAGTCGCCGTTGCTCAGTTGCGGCAGTTTGACGTTGTTTGGATTGAGCGGTTTGCCCGCCGCGTCCTATCGGCGTTTATATGGAATACAGCATCAAGAGAAAACGGCTCCGAAGAGCCGTTCATGGAAAAAAATATTACCGAATTACAGTATTACTTACACTGTTCCAGTAACCCAAGTAGCTCCATGTCATAAAGCAAGTCGCTTTTTTCTTCTTCGCTAGCATCCAGCAGTAACTCTTCTAGAGATCTATCCTTTAATATGTCCGATATGTTATTTCTAATATTAATTTCTACCCCCTCTGGCCCTCTACCAGCCATTAAAACAAGCTTAAATACATTTAACATTAGATTTTCTATAGGTATAAAAGGTACATACTCATATTGATATGATGCATATCCTATTTCTATACCGTCATACGAAGGCTTCTCGCCTGACTTATTACTCGTATCTAAAATATTTCGGCAACAACCGTAGAAACAGTCTAAAAAATCAGTTCGTATATCCTTATAGCTCATACGTTCGTCATCTATCATTTCAACCTCCGAGGTATCAGCAGTATATTATTGTTATCGATCACTTCCACCTTGACTCCTGGGTATTTTTTCTGAAACTGTTCCACGACACCAAGGCAACTGTCGCAAGCTACACGCTCAGTAAAAATGGTAACCTTTCCCTTAGCGGTAATGTTCGCCCCCAATTTATCAGCCAGATTATCCAAAATTTTATATTCAGAATCCAGGTTTCTGGGGATTGGGTTACCGTCACTATTCTTGATCGTTTCATATGTGAAGTTTCCCCCACCTTTCCCAACAAAACTTTTTTCAGCCTTGTCTATACGGCTATGTGCCGCAAGAGTTTTCGGCATGCCTGGGATATCGATTTGTGCAACTGCGGCATTCCCCATCTTCCTGATATTTTGAGAAAACGGCGCCCTAGCATCCAATACCTGCTGCCTAAACGCAGCAGCCTGTTGAACGGTCTTCTCATTGACCAGATACCCTTTCCAGGCGCTGGTTGGCCCTACCAGTTTGGATGACAGGTACTGGTTGCCGACGTTCGCTTTACCCATACCGGCAAACGTGCTGGCAATAGAGACCGCCATCACCGAGGCATTCACCCAGTCCGGCGACCACCCGGTCAACTTGCTGATTTGTTCTATCTGCTGGTTGCGTGCAAACAGCTGGCCGTCGGTTATCTGGTCGCCCAAATCATACGTGAATAACTGTTCGCTGTCATAGCCGGCAAACGCCGGATAGTTGCCGAAGCGCTGGCGCTCTTTTTGTACCCAGTAATTGGCAATGAGGCCGTCTTCATCCCGCGTTGACGGGTACTTATTCATCAGGGCTTCAAACTGCTTGCGTTCGTCTGAGTTCAACGCCTCTTGCGTGGTGCAAGCTACTTTTCGGCATGAAGCCGCCATCAGACGCGCTTCTTTTTCCTTGTCACCCTTAGCCAACGCTTTAATGGCGTTGAGTTCTTCCTGATGCAACTGTCGATTAAAACGCTCGACAAACTCACCCGCATTTGCACCGCTGGTGGCACCTGCTGCTTTGGCGGTTACGATGGCCCCTGCAAAGGCGCCCGCTACGCGGCTGATTTGAGCCTGACGCTCTTGCCAGCCTTCACTTCTGACCAAATTATCATTGATGATCACCCCGGCCAGCTCCGCCGCCAGCGCCCCTGCCGCTGCGCCTTTGGCATTGCCCTTGCCGATTTCTGCGGCCACGCCCGCCAGAACGGCATGGCTTACGGCACGGCCCGGTATATTGAGAACCTGACCGTTATCCCCGATCAGATTGGCGCCCTCGGCCTGAACCTGGCTGCCGATGTTCGCCAGCAGCGCATTGGTCAGGTTGTCCTTGAAGCTGCCGCCGTTGATGGCGGTATTCAGGCTGGAGCTGATGACCGATTGCCCGGCCACCCGCTGCGCCACCTTGCTCCAGTCGCCGTTGCTCAGCTGCGGCAGTTTGACGTTGTTTGGATTGAGCGGTTTGCCCGCCGCGTCCTTGCTCCAGCCCATCGCGCTGTCGAAACCGTTGAGCGCGCCACCGATCGCCATCGCCGTGGCGGTCGCCTTGACGTTCTCATTGCTACCCAGCGCCTGCAGGGTTTTCGACAGGTTGCCCTGGTTCTCCACCAACGCCACCGCCGCCTGGGAGGCCAGCGAAGACATCCCGGCGGTGACCGCACCGCTGGTTACCGCCCCGCCGCCCACGGCGCCGGAAACGCTGGAGGCCGCCGTGGCCGCCAGTGAACTGCCTGCGGTCACCGCCGCGGCCGCGATGGCGATCACCGCCGCCACCGCCGGGTTCAGGTGCTGGCTCTTGTAATCCCAGCTGTCGTAAGCGTCTTTGACCTTGCTCCACTGCACGTCGTTGCGCTTGTTCAGATCTTTGACCCAGGTGGTGCCCGGCGTATTGCCCAGGGCGTCGATGGCGCTTTGCAGCGCCTGCCCGTTTTTCACCTTCACATCGGCGCTGACGCCCTTGGCGGCCTCTACGGTCAAGGCGCCACCGGTATGAATGCTCGGCAGCACCCACTTATTGTCTTCGTACCCTTTATTGGCCTGCTTGATAAAGAAGCCTTTCGAATTGCTGACGGTCTGTTCGAAAGAGGTGTTTTTCACCGCGCGGAAGTTAACCTGGCCACGGGAACTGGTCAGGCGCGCGTTTTGCCCGGCGGCGATTTTACTGGCTTCATAGGTGCTGTCGTCGCGGCTCATCAGCGTGATATTGCCGGCGGCGGTAAACTCGGTAACCTTGTTGGTCACGTCATGGCGGGTCTGCTTAACCTCGGTTTTCTTGCCCCACCATTTGCGCTTGGTTTCCTTTTTCTCGTAATGGCTGGACTCTTCCATTGCCTGGGCGTAGAGATAGCCGCCCTTGGCGGCGATATCCATATTGCCGACACGCATGGCCTCTGCCTGGTTGTGGGCATCGACCTGGGCTTTCAGCCTTGTTTCTTCCGCATGTTTAGCTTGGGCTTCCTGTTGGACGCTAACTAATTTCCTATTTGCGTTTACCTTTTCACTATCAACAGAATTCAACGCTTGTTGGGCGGCGTGTATCTCATTCTTTTTTTTGATTATGCGTTGACGCAAATTTTCATATTCATCTATCGTCTTTTTTCGAATTGCCAGCGCAATCTCATAACCATCACCGGATGTTTCCGCAGGATCGACACCATAAGGGAATGGGTCAAATGCCTTCCCTCCCTCATTAAGCAATCTATCCAGATCTGAACGGGTTTTTATTTCAATATTCCCCATATCGAGGTGATAAGTCCCCGTACCCGGTATCATTACAGAACTACTGTGCTTGTATGAAATAGGATGCTGAGCAGGATTATCGAGTAACAAACCTTCAGGCGTATTTCTAACGTTGTTCAGTACATTCTGTTTTTGATTAACATTTTGCTCTGCATTTCTAACCGCCTGCTCCGCCGCCGCTATCCGGCTTCCCCAATCCGTCACCGCCACCGACGGTTTCCAGTTCGCCCCTAATCCTTTAACCACCAGTTTGGTCGCCTGGAACAGAATGCTGCCGCCGGAAATCACCGTCATCAGGCCGCCGGCATTCAGCTCGGTGCCCTGCTGAGTGCGAGTTTCGGTGAACTCGTTGCCGCCCTCGCGGTAAGTGTGATTTTGCACCGCCTCGAAACGCATATCGCCGCCGGAGGTCAGCGTCATGTTGGCGCCGGAGGTCAGCCTGGCGCCGTAAGTCAGCAGTTGGTTATTCGCCGACGCGGTCAGGTTTTTACCCGCGCTGAGGGCTGTGACCACATGGCGGTCGTCTTTGTTGTTGTCGTTGGCGGCATCAATGGCGGAATAGGCCAGGTTCGACAACCATAGATTCTGCCCGGCCAGCAGCGTGATATTGCCGTTAGCGGAGAGCGCGCCGCCCTGGGTGCCGATGTCGCGGGCCGAGTTAATCAGCAAATTGCCGCCGGCGTGTACCCGGCTGCCCAGTTCAGGCGTGCGGGACACAGGGAAAAGCGCATTGAATCGACCGTCAAGTTCACGGTAGTTAAGATCGGCGTTATGGGCGGCTAACAGCGTAACGTCCTTATCCGCATTAATCTTGGTGCCGCGGAGCGCCAGATAGCCACCGCTATTGAGCAGAACCGAACCCGTTGCCCTCATTTGGCCACTGGCCAACAGCTGGTTGAAGTATTCCTGCCGTTTAGCCGGAGAAACCGGCCCCCCCAATAGCGCCCCCTCCAACAACGCGCTGTTTTTTACGATTGCAATGCTGCCGTTAGCCGTCATGGCGATATTGCGACTTTGCGGCGCCAGCAGCGTATTCAGCAACGTAATGGTGCTGCCAGCCGTGAGAGACAAATCGCGTGAAGCCTCAAGGCTGCCCAACCAACGCGAACCGTCAGGACGGAAGTAGTGAGGTTTCTCGCTGGAATGTATCTTTATCTCACCGTTTTTGGCGTTTAGCGTGACGTCCTGCCCTTTCAGCTCACTTTGCCAGGCGTCGATGGCGTTGACCGCCGTCAGAGACAGCTCTTTTCCGGCGGCCAAAATGCCTTGCCCAAGAACAATCCGATCTTCGGCAATCGCGGTGATATTGCCGTCGGCACGAATCGCATCAGTACCGACGATATTTTTGGCATGCAGCAGAACATTCCGTGCCTTTAGCGACTCTGGCCTGCCGGAGGTGACCACTTCATTCAGCTGATTTTCATGAGGCGTCGGCGTACTGATCTCTATCTTATTTTTAAAATCCGCAGTGAGATTATTGCCGGCGGTAATCGATGATTTTTGCTGCCCCTTTGCTCGCCAGACGACAAGTTCCTGCTGCTTGGTATAAGGCGCTTTTTCCGTGACATACAGCAGATCCCAATCTCCGGGAGGCGCATCTTCGTCACGGGCAAACGCCCCAACGCCAAACGTGTTCGTTCCCAGACGCCAGTACCGATCTTTCTGGCCGAGTTGAATGCTCTTTACGGTAAAATCGTTCCCCGTCAGGATCAGATCTTTGGCCGCGCTGATATTCGACTGATCGTTCCATAACGTTGTCGCGTTGATATAAGCGTTGTTGCCTGAATTTATCACCCCCGGCGCCTGCGATTTCACCAGAAGATACTCGTCTTTCCCCACATTAACCTTGTCGCCTTTCGACAGGTTGATTTCGCCAAACCAACTGCCGATGCCAAAGTCCTTCAGTTCAGGCTCCAGCAGCACAATAGCGTCAACACCTTGCCGTGAGTCGTAATAACTTCCTACCAAGGATTTATTGAACGCTTTAGAGTTAGCGGGAGTATTTTTCCAAACGGCTTGAACCTCTTGCCTGACATTGTTCAAATTCTCCGTGCGTATAACCAAGTCACCGCTGTTGGTCTGAATGCGTGCAGAGCGGTTTTCTATCTGTTTGGCTTTATTCCCCTGAGCGTCTTTCTGAATCCAGAGATTATTGTTGCTATGCAATGCGGTGTTGTCGCCATCACGTAGTGCCACATTGCGTACCGTATCGGCAAACACCCGCATATCGCGATGCGCCGTAACATTGCCGTTGTTATTGAGCGTATCGGCAGCCATTGTCACGTCACGTTCACCGCGCACCTTAACACCCGATGAGATATGAATTTCCCTGGCGCTGGCGTTCAAGTCTGTCGCTGCCTGTGTATTGCCCAACTCAATCCGCCCGCTAACGCTCAGCGTAATATCCCGCTGTTTGCTGGTGAGGTCTTTCAGGTTAACCCCTACCCCATCCTCATTGGCCACCAGGCGGATTTTGTTGGCGTACATGCCGCCCAGTGCCTTGGTGTCCACCGCCAACACTGGTTTGGCGCCTTCGCCAGCGATCGGCTTGATGGTGCCGTCTTTAAAACTGATGCGGTTAGCGCCCTGGGTCAGCGACAGGTTTTGCGCGTTGATTTTGCCGTTCAGCTCGGTGGCGCGGCTGATGATGTCAACATAGTCGGCGCCGCTGCCGTCCAGCCCTTTACCGCCGATGGTGACGCCGCCTTTTTTCACCTCCAGCGCCTCCAGCGCGCCCTGCTTGTCGAACTGCGGTTTGCCGGTGGTTAACGTCACGCCCGGCGCGTTGATAAAGCCGCAGCCGTTGCAGGTGATGCCATTCGGGTTGGCGATCATCACGTTGGCTTTGTTGCCGAACACCTCGAGCTTGCCCTGCAGCTCGGAACGACTGCCTCCGGTGACTTCGTTGATGATAAGTTCTGCTGGCTTCCCTTTCAGATTCGGGTTGCCCTTTGCATTCTCAATAGTCACGCCCAGTTGGGTCTTGCCACCCTGGATGGCATTATTCAGCACCGCACCGGGCGTACCGACGTTAAAATCCTTGTAGGTATTGTGTGAAATCCCCGCGCCGTTCGGCGTGGCGATATTCACCACCGGTACGTTGCCCGGCTTGATAACCACCTGCGTATTGCCGTTAGCGGCGGTAATGCCGGCGGCGAACGCCGGGTGCAACGGCTGGAAAGCCGTCAGGTAGATCAGCAAATAGCTGGCGCCCCGCGCCAAAGGGGAAGTGGACTTATCCATATTCATTCCTTCGAAAGGATGTTGTTTTGAACGCCGAGGCGCTCCTGCTGTGTGCTGGCGTTATAACGTGACGGTGGCTTGCCAGTAGGCCACCCAACGATCCGGTTGCAGGCTGCCTGGGTGCGTCAGCGATTTACCGACGGTGACCGCCTGATTGAACCAGCGGCCGTTTAACGTCGCGCTCAGCGCCGCGCCGGCGACGCTGCCGCCGTCTATCAGACCGGCGCGCCCCTGCAACCAACCGGCGTCTAACGCGCCGGTGAAAGAAAGCTCTCCCAGCCCCGGCAACGTCTGCCATTGCCAGTTGAGTTCATTGCGCCAGTAGGCGCCGCGATTTCCGGTCAGGTACTGCTCTTTAAAGCCACGCACCGAGTATTGCCCGCCAATGGAAATGCGCTCGCCGGCATACAGGTTGTCTGCGCTGGTTTGCCCATAGGCCGAGGTCAGGTAATAGAGAGAGGGGGCGAGCGGATAAAAGTAGCTGGCGCTGAGGCCAAGCTTGCGGAACTCGCTGCGCGGCGCCCCGTCGCGCTCAGGATCGTCGGCGGTGGCGCCCAGCATGCGCAGCCCGCGGCTTACCGTCGGGTTCAGCGTCATATAGCCGCCGCCCGCAGCCGCACTGTAATTGAGGCCCAGGCTGGCGACGCTGAGCGTCGGGCTGCTGACGCCCAACCGTTCCCCCGCCAGCTTATTTTCCGTGGTACGCCGCGCCAGCCCGATATCGACGGCCAGCTTGCGTTTGCCATCCCGCAGCAACGTGCGGTTGGCGCCCAGACGCTGGGTCTGGTTGTTGCCCTGATAGCGGTAAGCCGCGCCGTTGAACGGCACCCGCTGGAAAAAATCGTTCCAGGCGTACTGGTAACTGAACAGCCAATAGCCGTAGGGTAAGGTGACGCCGCCGTTCAGGCTGCGGCTGCGGTAATGCGGGCTGAAATCGTTATTGCGCGCTGCGGAAAGCGACCATTGATCGGCGAGGCGCAGCGGGTTATCCAGCGTGAAGGCGGCGTTCATCTGCCCGGTGCCGGTGCTTTTCTGGCCGCTGTTGTCGGCGCCGAAAGAGAAAGAGACCGGCGCACGCCGGGCGCCACGCAACAAAACCACGTTGGAAAAGCCGGGTTGTTCGCCGGGTTGAATATCGATAGCCACCTGTTGCGATGGCAGGCGGTTGAGCTGCTCCATGCCCTGCTCAATATCGCGCAGATTCAATACGTCGCCAACCAGGCCGGGAAACGCCATTTTCAGCGCCAGCGTCTGCTCGCCGTTCTGCGTGATGGACTCGATTCGCCCTTCGCTGGCGCTCACGGTCAACACGCCGCGGGAGATATCCTGCTCCTGTAGCCAGGCCTGCGAGGTGACATAGCCGCGTTGCAGATAAGCATTGGTGGTTTCGCGCACCAGACGGTTGATGTGCTCTAGCGTCAGGCAGCGCCCTTGATACGGGCGAACCAGGCTTTCCTTCACCGACCAGGAAAGATGTTCGGCGCCCTGAAAAACGATCTGCCGCACCGGCTGGCAAACCGCCCCTGCGGCGGCCGACACAGGCAGCGGCAAGGCCGGCAACTCAACGTTATTTTGCAGCGCCTCGCGTTGCTGCTGCGCCTGTTCCAGCAACGTTTTCTGCTGCTGGGTAATGCTGTCGCGGTCAGCAGGGCTGGCGATCTCCGCACACCACGCCGGAGCGCAGAGCGCCAAGAGTGCAGGCCAAATCCCGGGCTTCCATGCACACATTTAAACACATCCATTTACGTTAGTTTACATAGCTTATCGAAGTATATACATTTTACACCGACGATCAATGATAATGAGAATTGTTTTTGTTTGATCGGGTTCACAACGTGGTTAAACATCAGGAATATATTTTATCGAGCTTGCCGCCACATTTCCTGATGGCGGATATTATTACCACATGAATTAAAAACCCAAATAATTGCCAATAATAAATTCAAGAGTTAAATAACACGCACAATATCGCTAAAAATAAAAAATAAAGTTTACAAAATTAACCCGCCGTCTTACCGTGATATTTTGTTTAATGCAATTATTCATGAAAGCCATAATTTACAACTAACCAATCAAGAACCTCGAACAATATCAGGATTTCCTAATGCCAGAACGTGATATAGAACTGTTTATTCGTGATTACGTTAATGATATCAAAGCCGGCAGCGCCGCGCTATTTGCCGGCGCCGGGCTGTCCATACCCGCCGGTTTCGTCAGCTGGAAAGAGCTTATCGGTGATATCGCTTATGAATTGGGGCTGGATATAGAAAAAGAAAGTGACCTTATTTCTCTGGCTCAATATCATCTCAATGAAAAAGGCAACCGGCATAAGATAAATCAAAAAATAATTACAGAATTCGCTGAGCAAGCGGAAGAAACTGAAAATCATCGGATCATTGCCAGATTGCCGATAGCGTCACTCTGGACAACCAACTACGACGATCTGATTGAAAAAACCTATGCCCGTTATAATCGCGTCTGCGACGTTAAAACCACGCCGGAAAGTCTGACCAACAATATTCACAAGCGCGATGTTGTCTTATATAAAATGCATGGTGATTATAGAACCCCCAACCAGGCGATTATCACCCGCGAACAATACGAAACTTACTCCCGTACACACCTTCCCTTTTATCAACATGCTGATGGCGGAGTTGACCGCCAAAACCTTCCTGTTTATCGGTTTCAGCTTTGAAGACCCCAACCTGCAATACGTATTGAGTCGCCTTTACGCGCAGTACGGCGAAGGGAAAAGAAACCACTACTGCATCATGCGGCGCGTTCAGGCTGGCGACAGCGGCAGCGAGGATCAGGCGTCTTATGATTACAACAGCCGAAAACAAAGCCTGATGATCAACGATCTGCGCCGTTACGGCATTCAAACGCTGCTGGTGGAGGACTATCGGCAAATCACCGACCTGCTGTATGCCATCGAAACGCAATTCAAGAAAAGCACGGTGTTTATCTCCGGCAGCGCCGACAACTACCACCCCTATGCCCGTGAAGAGTCCATCCAGTTCATACACCGCCTGGCGCGCCTGCTTATCCGCAAACAGTACCGCATCGTCAACGGCTTCGGTTGGGGCGTGGGCACGGCGGTGATCAACGGCGCATTGGAAGCCATTTACGCCAGCGGGGGGAAAATCAGCGAAAGCCAGCTGGTATTGCGCCCTTTCCCCCAATTCGCCAGCGGGAGCATTACGCTGCCGGCACTTTGGCACGAATACCGCCAGAACATGATTTCGCTCAGCGGCATCGCGGTTTTTTTGTTCGGCAACAAGCGTAACGCCGAAGGCGAATGCGTGCTGGCCGACGGTTTATTGAAAGAGTTCCACATCGCTGCGGAACAAGGCTGCGTCTGCATTCCTATCGGTTGTACCGGCGGCGCATCCGCCGAGATCTACCGAAAAATCAAGGAGGAGATGAAAGACACCCTCTATCACCGCCATCCCGTCGCCATGAACCTGCTGGATCAACTTAACGAGCCGGGCAGCCTGGCGGAGAAGAAAACATGCCTGTTGGCACTTATCGATATCATTACTAAGGATAATCCTCGATGACCAGAAAATGTTTTTACAGTTTCCATTATGAGCCGGACAACTGGCGCGCTTCTCAGATACGCGAAATGGGCTCGCTGGAAGGTAACCGGCCGGCCACGGATAACGATTGGGAGGAAGTGAAAAAAGGCGGTGACGACGCCATCGCCGCTTGGATCAAAGGCCAGTTGGACAATCGGAGCTGCGCTGTGATTCTCGCGGGTAAAGATACCGCCAATCGCAAGTGGATCAACTTCGAAATCTGTGAAGCCTGGAAGAAAGGCATGGGCGTGCTGGTGGTGTATATCCATAACCTGAAAGACAGCGCCGGCGAACAAGCCCGAAAAGGCAACAACCCGTTGGATCATATCAAGCTGGGGGATAGAAAGCTTTCCGGAATCGCCAAAGCCTATGATCCGCCTTATTTGACCAGCACCAATGTCTATAATCACATCAAGGAAAATCTGGCGGAGTGGGTAGAAGAAGCGATCCGCATTCGCGAAAATTACTGACGGCCGCCCTAAAGACGAAAGGCTGCATTATCCCGCAGCCTTTCGTTCGCTAGGGGTGCGGCACGTCGCTCACCCATACCGCCCGGTAATATAATCCTCGGTGCGGCGCTGGCGCGGCGAGGTGAAGATGGCGTCGGTATCGTTGTACTCCACCAGCCGCCCCTGATGAATAAAAGCGGTGTAGTCGGAGACGCGCGCTGCCTGCTGCATGTTGTGCGTCACCAGCACCACGCTGTAACGCTGTTTCAGCGCGGAAATCAGCTCCTCGATGGTCAGCGTGGAGATCGGATCCAGCGCCGAGGTCGGCTCGTCGAGCAGCAACACTTCCGGCTCGATGGCGATGGCGCGCGCGATCACCAGGCGCTGCTGCTGGCCGCTGGACAAGCGGAACGCATTTTCACGCAGCCGATCCTTCACCTCATGCCACAGCGCGGCGGCGCGCAGCGAACGCTCCACCGCTTCATCCAGCAAGCGCCGGTCGCGCACGCCCTGCAGCCGCAGGCCGTACACCACGTTTTCATAGATCGATTTCGGGAACGGGTTCGGCCGCTGGAACACCATGCCCACCCGCCGCCGCAGCGCCGCCACGTCAATCTGCGCGCCGGAGATCGTCGTGCCGTTCAGCTGCAGATCGCCCTCGATGCGGCAGTTGTCCACCAGATCGTTCATGCGGTTGAAACAGCGCAGCAGCGTCGATTTGCCGCAGCCCGAAGGGCCGATCAGGGCCGTCACCCGGTGCTTCGGAATGCGCAGCGAAATGTCGTGCAGCACCTGTTTGTCACCATAAAACAGGTTCAGTCCGTTGACCGCCAGCGCGGTCTGTTCATCGTCGAGATGCTGGACATCCAGCCGGGGCAAACTGCCTGGCGTCATCAAACCCATTACGCACTCCCCAAAAATAGCGTCATTGTTACTGCGACCATGCTCGGTACCGCTCCCTCAGCGAATGGCGGATACCCATCGCCGCCAGATTCAAACTCACCACGATCGTCACCAGCAGGAAGGCGGTGGCGAACACCAGCGGCCGCGCCGCCTCTACGCTCGGGCTCTGGAATGCCATATCGTAGATCTGGAAGCTCAAATGCATAAACTTCCGTTCCAGGTGCAGATACGGGAAAATCTCGTCCACCGGCAGCACCGGCACCGATTTCACTACCCCCACCAGCATCAGCGGCGCGGTCTCCCCGGCGGCGCGCGCCACCGCCAGAATCAGGCCGGTCATCATCGCCGGCGCCGCCATCGGCAGCACGATGCGCCACAGCGTCTCGGCCCGGCTGGCGCCCAGCGCCATCGAGCCCTGCCGCAGCGAGGTGGGAATGCGCGACAGCCCTTCCTCGGTGGCGACGATCACCACCGGCAGCGTCAGCAGCGCCAGCGTCAGCGCCGCCCACAGCACGCCGGGCGTGCCGAAGGTCGGGTTGGGCAAGGATTCAGGATAGAACAGCTGGTCGAGCGTGCCGCCTATCATATAAACGAAAAAGCCGAGGCCGAAGACGCCGTAGACGATCGAGGGCACGCCGGCCAGGTTGACCACCGCGATACGGATCACCCGCGTCAGCAGATTGTTGCCGGCATACTCGTGCAGATATACCGCCGCGATCACGCCAAACGGCATCACCACGATCGACATCAGGATCACCATCAACACCGTGCCGAAAATGGCCGGGAACACCCCGCCTTCGGTATTCGCCTCGCGCGGGCTGTCGGTGAGGAACTTCTTCACCTGCTCGCCCCAATGCGCCAGCTTCTCGCTGGTGTTCATGGCGTTCGGGTACCAGGCATCGCGCACCTGGCTGAGCGGAATGGTCAACGTCTGGCCATGCATATCGCGCAGCAGCAGCGCATCACGTTGGCGATCGCGGTTCAGCCCCGCCAGGCGTTCGGACAGCAGCTGGTATTGCCGCTGCAGCTCCAGCCGCTCGGCCTTGATGGCGTCCTGCGCGCGGGCGTCCAGCTTATCGTCGCGCTGCAGGCGCTTTTCCCGCAGCCGCAGCGCGTCAAACTGCTGATTGATGCGCGCCATATCGCGAAATTGAATGTCGTGCGCCTGGCGCGAGAGCGCGGCGATTTGCGGCAGCCGCTGCTGCAACGCCTGCCCCAGATTGCGGCCGGTCAGCGGTTGCCCGTCCTCCAGCAGCCCCGCCAGATAGCCGTAAGCGGTGCCGTGGCTGTCGCGCTCCAGCACCAGCAGGCTGCGCGGCGTGCTTTGACTGCCGATGTCGCTGGCCAGCAAGGTGCGGAAATCCTGCCCTTCACGCTCGCGGTTACCGACCTTGATCAGATAACGTTCGACGCTTTGCGCCTCGCCCGGCGGCGTCACGCCCGCTTCCGTTAGCTGGCGGCGCGAAATGCTTTGCTGTTGATACAGCTCGCCGATCACCGTCACCGGCCCGGCGCCGTTCTGATTCAGCTCGAACTGATAAACCGGGCTCGGCCAGAAATAGCGCATCCCTTGCCCGGCCAACAGCAACAGAATGCCGATCAGCGCCAACAGGCTGACGGCGACCGAACCGGCGGTCAGCCAAATCCACGGCGACCCGCTCTTCACCCAGTTCTTCATGGCGCCTCCTGATTCGGCGTGTAGCGCTTACGCAGCCGCAGGCGCACCGCCTCCGCCAGCGTGTTGAACACGAAGGTGAAGATAAACAGCACCAATGCGGTCAGGAACAGCACGCGGTAATGGCTGCTGCCGGAGACCGCCTCCGGCATTTCGATGGCGATATTGGCCGCCAGCGCTCGCAGCCCCTGGAACAGGCTGCCGTCGATAATTGGCGTATTGCCGGTGGCCATCAGCACGATCATGGTTTCCCCCACCGCGCGGCCAAAGCCGATCATCAGCGCGGAGAAAATCCCGGCGCTGGCGGAAGGCAGCACCACCTTGATCACCGTCTGCCATTGGGTGGCACCCAGCGCCAAAGAGCCCTGGCTCAGGGTAGCCGGCACGCTGAACAGCGCATCCTCCGCCAGCGAGAAGATGATCGGCACCAGCGCGAAGCCCATCGCCACGCCCACCACCAGCGCATTGCGCTGGTCGTAATTATCCCCCAGCCAGAAATGCAGCGGCTCACCGAACAGCGCCACCTCCAGCCGCGGCCCCAGGCTGAGCGCCAGCCACACCGTCAACGCCAGCAGCGGCAACAGCAACAGCAGATCGACACCCGGCCGGCAACGCGGCATAAAGCGATGGGTTAACGCGCCGCACAGCAGCACCGCCGCCGCCAGCAGCAGCGGCAACGCCAGCACCGCCAACAGGTATTGCTCGATGATCGGCGCCAGCCAAATGCCGGCCACGAGCCCGATCACCACCGTAGGCAACGCGCCCATCACTTCGATAGCCGGTTTGATCACCCGCCGCAGCCCCGGCGTCATAAAATAAGCGGTATAGATAGCGCCGGCCAGCGCCAGGGGAATGGCGAACAGCATCGCGTAAGCCGCCGCCTTGAAGGTGCCGAAGATCACCGGCATCAGGCTGAATTTCGGTTGATAACTGTCTTCGCCGGAGGTGGATTGCCAGACGTAGGCCGGCTGCGGGTAGTTCTCATACCACACCTTGCCCCACAGCGAACGCCAGGTGACGTCCGGATACGGATTGTCGAGCGCATAGCGCTGCCAGCCCTGCGCGCTCTCCAGCAGCAGGCCATCGCCGCGCGGCGCGAACGCTATCTGCTGCACCTCGGCGCCCAAACGGGTATTCAGCAGCGGCTGCGGTTGAATGGTGGAGAACAGCGAGAAGCCGCCATCGGGCCGCAGGGTGGCGAACACCCGGCGGTAAGGCTCGGCCACCGTCAGCTCCTGCCCGTCGGCGCCATGGTCGAAATGCTGCACCGGCGTCAGGCGCCAGCGCTGCTCTTTTTCTACTTCGAACCACTCGCGCAGATTGCCGTCGGCGCCCTTGATCAGCAGCGCGCTGCCGCCGGGCAGCGCCGTCATCTGATACGGGGCATGTTCGCCAAGGGTACGCGTTTCACGCAGCTGCAGCTGCGCGCCGTCGATCTGATAACGCGCCAGCCGGTTGCCCGCCAACAGGTAAAGCTGGCGGCCATCCGGCGTCAGCACCAGTTGCTCAGCATCATGTTCCAGCGGGCGCTCGCTGAACTGCGGCGGCCGGTCGGGGCTGAAACGGCCAAACACCAGGCGCCGATCGTCGGTCACCCCGGCCAGCAGATACTGCCCGCGATGCGCATCCGCCAGCGACAGCAGTTTCAGCGGCTTGCGCTGTGGATCCAGCGCCAACGGCTGCTGCCCGAGCGGGAACAGCCACTGCGGCCGGCCGGTCTCCGCCGTCGCGAAATCCGCGCGCGCCACCACCAAGCGGCCGTCGGCCTGCGCCAGCGCAAACAGATCGCGCTCTCCGGCGGCCTGCGCGAGCAGCGCCGGCTTGGCCAACAGCGTCTGCTGCGCCAGCGGCGCCTGGGGCTGGCCGTTCGGGGTCGGCGTCAGGCGATAAAATTGCCCCGCGCCCTGCGCGTCAATGCGGTAACCGACGCGCTGCTGCACGTCCATGCCCAGCGCCAGCGCCGGGGCCGACGCCGCGATCGGCAACGGCTGCGCCTGCCCAAGCGAGGCCGGTTTGAACAGCGGCAGCACCGCAAACAGCAGATAAACGAAGATCAGCATCAACGTCATCAGCACCATCAGCCCGCTGGCGGTCACTGCCGCCTGCACGCCGCGGTCGATGCGCCCGCGCATGCGATCTCGGGGATGTTGATTGGCCGTCGTCTGTGTCATGTGTCTCGCTGTCGCTGATGTAATCGGGCTTGCGCCGTAAGATAACCGGGCATCTTATGTCAGTTTTATGACGTTTGCATGACAAAGTTACCCAATCTCCACCAAGTCATTTTCACTGCCAACAGGCAATATGGCGCTGATATATTGCTGAAAAATGAACGCAAATACGCTTTATAACGCCAATAATAAGCCTGGAAACCTTAATTTAATGCTGCCCAATCCGGCGGCGCATTGCCCACGTCGCCGAAAATTTATCGGCGCCGAAAAATGCCGCGCGCCAACGCAATGGATATGTTGGACTTTCCTGTCAATCTCTCGCAATAATGATCAAGGACACTAGAGCGGCATCCGGGCGCTGCGTCCCGGATCCTATTCTAAATTTGAACTGGAGTGGCAATGGGTCAGGAAAAGCTCTACATCGAAAAAGAACTAAGCTGGTTATCCTTTAATGAACGCGTGTTGCAGGAAGCCGCAGATAAGAGCAATCCCCTGATTGAACGTATGCGTTTTCTGGGCATTTACTCCAACAACCTCGACGAATTCTATAAAGTCCGCTTCGCCGATCTCAAACGGCGCATCCTGATCAGCGAAGAGCAAGGCTCCGCTGGCGCCTCGCGCCACCTGCTGAAAAAGATCCAGGCCAAGGTGCTGAAAACCGATCAGGAGTTCGACGGCCTGTACAACGATCTGCTGCTGGAAATGGCGCGTAACCAGATCTTCCTGATCAACGAACGCCAGGTGTCCGAGAACCAGCAAATCTGGCTGCGGCAATATTTCAAACAGCATCTGCGCCAGCACATCACGCCGATCCTGATCAATCACGACACCAATCTGGTGCAGTTCCTGAAAGACGATTACACCTATCTGGCGGTGGAGATCATCCGCGGCGCGCGCATCGACTATGCGCTGCTGGAGATCCCGTCCGACAAGGTGCCGCGCTTCGTCAATCTGCCGCCGGAAGCGCCGCGCCGCCGCAAGCCGATGATCCTGCTGGACAACATTCTGCGTTACTGCCTGGACGATATCTTCAAGGGCTTCTTCGACTACGACGCGCTCAACGCCTACTCGATGAAAATGACCCGCGACGCGGAGTACGATCTGGTGACCGAAATGGAATCCAGCCTGCTGGAACTGATGTCCTCCAGCCTGAAACAGCGCCTGACCGCCGAGCCGGTGCGCTTCGTGTATCAGCGCGACATGCCGAACGAAATGGTGGAACTGCTGCGCGGCAAGCTGGGCATCTCCAACTACGATTCGGTGATCGCCGGCGGCCGCTACCACAACTTCAAAGATTTCATCAGTTTCCCGAACGTTGGCAAGGCCAACCTGGTCAACAAGCCGCTGCCGCGCCTGCGCCACATCTGGTTCGACGGTTTCCGCAACGGCTTCGACGCCATTCGCGAAAAAGACGTGCTGCTCTACTATCCGTACCACACCTTCGAGCACGTGCTGGAGCTGCTGCGCCAGGCGTCGTTCGATCCGAGCGTGTTGGCTATCAAGATCAACATCTACCGGGTGGCGAAAGATTCACGCATCATCGAATCGATGATCCACGCCGCGCACAACGGCAAAAAAGTCACTGTGGTGGTCGAGCTGCAGGCGCGCTTCGACGAAGAAGCCAACATTCATTGGGCGAAGCGCCTGACCGAGGCCGGCGTACACGTGATCTTCTCAGCGCCGGGCCTGAAAATCCACGCCAAGCTGTTCCTGATTTCGCGCCGTGAAGGCGATGAAATTGTGCGCTATGCTCATATCGGTACCGGCAACTTTAACGAAAAAACCGCGCGCATCTACACCGACTATTCGCTGTTGACCGCCGACTCACGCATCACCAACGAGGTGCGCCGGGTATTCAACTTTATCGAGAACCCCTACCGGCCGGTCACCTTCGACAACCTGATGGTGTCGCCGCAGAACTCGCGCCTGAAGCTGTATGAGCTGATCGACAACGAAATCGCCAACGCCCAGGCCGGGGAACAGGCCGGCATTATGTTGAAAATAAATAATCTGGTGGATAAAGGGCTGGTAGATCGGTTATATACCGCGTCCGGCGCCGGCGTGAAGATCCGCCTGCTGGTGCGGGGCATGTGTTCCCTGATTCCCAACCTGCCGGGGATCAGCGACAATATTCAGGTGATCAGCATCGTCGATCGCTTTTTAGAGCACGACCGGGTTTACGTTTTCGACAATAAAGGTGACAAACGGGTGTATCTGTCCTCCGCCGACTGGATGACCCGCAACATAGATTACCGTATCGAAGTGGCGGTATCGCTGCTGGATCCGGCGCTGAAACAGCGCGTTCTGGACATTCTGGAGATCCTGTTCAGCGATACGGTCAAGGCCCGTTATGTGGATAAAGAACTGAGCAACCAGTACGTGCCGCGTGGCAACCGCCGCAAAGTGCGTGCCCAGGTGGCTATTTACGAGTATTTAAAAGCTCTGGAACAACCAGGACAGTAGGCCAGCAACTATGCCGCTAAAAAACACTGCAACGAACAAACCGCAGGAAATCGCCGCCATCGACCTCGGGTCGAACAGTTTCCACATGGTGATCGCCCGCGTCGTCAACGGCGCCTTACAGGTATTGGGCCGTTTAAAACAGCGGGTGCATCTCGCCGACGGATTGGACAGCAACAACGTACTCAGTGAAGAGGCGATAGAACGCGGCCTGGCCTGCCTGGCGCTGTTTGCCGAACGGCTGCAGGGCTTCCCGGCGGATAACGTCACCATCGTCGGCACCCATACCCTGCGTCAGGCGGTGAACGCCGAAGTGTTCCTCAAGCGCGCCGCCAAAGTGATCCCCTACCCGATCGAAATCATCGCCGGCCAGGAAGAAGCGCGCCTGATCTTCATGGGCGTGGAGCACACTCAGCCGGAGAAAGGCCGCAAGCTGGTGATCGACATCGGCGGCGGATCCACCGAGCTGGTGATCGGCGAAGACTTCGAGCCGCTGCTGGCGGAAAGCCGCCGCATGGGCTGCGTCAGCTTCGCCCAGCTGTTCTTCCCGGGCGGCGAGATCAGCAAAAACAACTTCCGCCGCGCGCGGCTGGCGGCGGCGCAAAAATTGGAAACGCTGGCCTGGCAGTACCGCATTCAGGGCTGGCAGTACGCGCTGGGCGCCTCGGGCACCATCAAGGCCGCCCACGAAGTGCTGGTGGCGATGGGGGAAAAAGACGGTCTCATCACCCTGGATCGCCTGGAAATGCTCGCCGAACAGGTGCTGCAGTTCAAAAGCTTCAGTTCGCTGAGCCTGCCGGGGCTGTCGGAGGATCGCCAATCGGTGTTCGTGCCGGGGCTGGCTATCCTGTGCGGCGTGTTCGACGCGCTGGCGATCCGCGATCTGCGCCTGTCCGACGGCGCGCTGCGCGAAGGCGTGCTGTATGAAATGGAAGGTCGCTTCCGCCATCAGGACATCCGCAGCCGCACCGCCAAGAGCCTGGCCGATCACTACAACATCGACCGCGAACAGGCCAAGCGGGTGCTGGAAACCACCGAGCTGCTCTACTCGCAGTGGATGGCGCAAAACACCAAGCTGGCGCATCCGCAACTGGAAGCGCTGCTGAAATGGGCCGCCATGCTGCACGAGGTGGGGCTGAGCATCAACCACAGCGGCATGCACCGCCATTCGGCCTACATTCTGCAAAACTCCAACCTGCCTGGCTTCAACCAGGAACAGCAGCTGCTGCTGGCGGCGCTGGTGCGTTTCCACCGCAAAGCGATCAAGCTCGAAGAGCTGCCGCGCCTCAACCTGTTCAAGAAGAAGCACTACCTGCCGCTGATCCAGCTGCTGCGTCTGAGCACCCTGCTCAACAACCAGCGTCAGTCGACCACCACGCCGGAAACGCTGCGCCTGACCACCGACGACAACCACTGGACGCTGCGCTTCCCGGCCGGCTACCTGGCACAAAACAACCTGGTGCAGCTCGATTTCGAGCGCGAACAGGCCTACTGGAACGACGTCGTCGGCTGGAAGCTGCTGATCGAAGAAGAAGGCTCGCAAAACGAACAGCGCTCCGCCTGATCCCCCGCCCCCTGCCAGACAGGGGGTTTTTCTTTCCGCCCTCGCCCCGTCAACCTAAACGAAGCCCTAATACACCGCCCCGCACGCCGGAAAAAAATGGACAACTTTTGTCATCAGCGCCTAAAATCCGCTTACAAATTCTCGAGCGAATAACACAGGACACCGGCATACCGGGTGATATATGCGCAAGAAAACCACCGGACAGATGACGAAGATAGTGTTGTTTATCAGCTTTATCATTTTAGTCGGCCGACTGCTGTACGCCGCCGTGGTGGCGGTGCCTCATCATCAGGAAAAAAAGCAGGCCGCTGCGCAAAACGCCGCCGAAGTCAGCGCGCCGCAACAGGACGCCTCCTCTGAATAACCGCCGCACCCCGGCCGTTTCATAAAAATGACGCCGGCACCCGCTATGCTCTATCTTTTAATGAGCCTGCGTCAGGAACGCCGAGCGCCCGTAAAGGAACACCATGTCAGCCGCAACCCATAACGTCAAAAAAGTCGCTGAATACCGCCAGCGCATTCTCACTCTGCTGTTGAACAATAAGGAGTTGGTCGACGGCATTCTCGGCCGGCCAGGGGATGAACACGCCCTCAGCCAAAGCGAACTGCTGAACCAGACGGCGGAAATCACCGGTCTGTTGGACGATATGCACGCCGCCGACCTGGCGGACCTGCTGGAGGCGCTGCCGCAGGACGAACGTATGGCGCTGTGGCGGCTGGTGGGCAACAGCAAGCGCGGCCAGACGCTGGTGGAGGTCGCCGAACCGGTCTGGGACAGCCTGATCGAGGAAATGAGCGACAAAGACCTGCTCAAAGCGATCAAAACGCTAGACGTCGACGAACAGGCCTACCTGGCGCAATACCTGCCGCGTAACCTGATGGGCCGGTTGCTGACCTCGCTGGAGCCGGAGCAGCGCGCCCAGGTGCGCGAGATGAGCCAGTACGCCAAAGACAGCGTCGGCTGGATGATGGATTTCGAACTGGTGACGGTGCGGCCGGACGTCACGCTCGGCGCGGTGCATCGCTTCTTGCGCATGCGCAAAACCATTCCCGACGCCACCGATAAACTGTTCGTCACCGATCGCAAAAACACCCTGTTGGGCGAGCTGCCACTGACCGCAGTGCTGCTGAACGATCCGGAGATCCCGGTGCGCGAAGTGATGGACAGCGATCCCGCCACCTTTCAGCCCGAAGACAAGGCCGATGAAGCGGCCGGCGCGTTCGAACGTTACGACCTGATCAGCGCCCCGGTGGTTGACGCCAAGGGCAAACTGATGGGCCGCCTGACCATCGAAGAGATCGTCGACGCCGTCAACGAAGAGAGCGACACCAACCTGCGCCGCATGGGCGGTTTGAGCCCGGAAGAAGACGTGTTCGCCCCGGTCAGCAAGGCGGTCAAGACCCGCTGGGCCTGGCTGGCGATCAACCTCTGCACCGCATTCATCGCCTCGCGGGTGATCGGCCTGTTCGAACACACCATTTCCCAGCTGGTGGCGCTGGCGGCGCTGATGCCGATCGTCGCCGGCATCGGCGGCAACACCGGCAACCAGACCATCACCATGATCGTGCGCGCGCTGGCGCTGCACCAGATTGAAGTCGGCAACATCTCGCGCCTGATGCTCAGAGAGCTGGGCGTCGCCATCATCAACGGCGTGGTGTGGGGCGGCATCATGGGCGTCATCACCTGGCTGCTGTACGGCGACGCGGCGATGGGCGGCGTGATGACGCTGGCGATGCTGCTCAATCTGCTGCTGGCGGCGCTGATGGGCGTAGTGATCCCGATGACCATGCTCAAAATGGGCCGCGATCCGGCGGTCGGCTCCAGCGTGCTCATCACCGCGCTGACCGATACCGGCGGCTTTTTCATCTTCCTCGGCCTCGCCACCCTGTTCTTGCTGTAATACGCGAAAAGCCGGCCGCGCGCCGGCTTTTTCGCCATTCTGTCGCCGGGTTTGCGTTAACGCAGTAAAGTCGGCCATCCCGGTAGGTTTTCCTCTCGCGCTGTACTAACCTTTGCCAATAAATCGTCTTAATTCATCCACGTCATGAATCCAATCACTGACAGAGGCCATCGGTAAGGGTGTCTATGGAGATCAGCGCGCCGAACACGTTCGGCACCCACAAAGGCGTCGTGCTGACGCATTCCCTGTTAGTGGCGCTGGCGACGTTTCTGCTCGCCTTGCTGAGCCTGTCGCTGTCCAGCGAAGCCAGCCACTTCACCCCGCTGTGGTTTCCGACCGCCGCCGCGATCGCGGTGCTGTACCGCCACGCCCCGCGCCACTGGGGCCTGCCGCTGTTGGCCAGCGGCCTCGGCATCGTGCTCGCCAGCTTCTTGCTGTTCGGCGTCAGCGCCACGCCCGTCAAGCTGGCCGCCATCAACCTGCTGGAAGCGGCGGTTTGCGCCCTGCTGTTGCGCCGCATGCTAGACCCGTACGATCCGTTGAACGATCTCGCCAGTTGGCTGCGTTTTGTGGTCTGCGCAGTGATTTTTACCCCGCTGTTCAGCGCGCTGCTGGCCGCCGGCCTGGTGCCCGCGCCAGGCCAGCCTTTTTGGCAGCCGTTCGGTACCTGGTTCATTTCCGAAGCGATAGGGGTGCTGTCGCTGGCGCCGATCGGCCTCTCTTATAACCGTCGCACCCTGACGGCGCTGAACCCGTTTCCATTATTGCTGACGCTGATGGTTACGCTGGCTTTCAGCTTTGTGGCGCTGACCTACCTGCCTTTTCCGTTCACGTTCGTGATTTTGCCGCTGCTGTGGGCAGCCATCGCACTGCCGCGTTTTGGGGCGTTCACCGTTTGCTTCTGCACCCTCTTGCTGATCACCGTGATGATTTCGCTGGGGTTGCTGCATTTCCAGGCTTCCGGCAAGCACCTTGGCGATCTCGGTCTGTACTTGCCGATGCTGCTGATTTTAATCCCGGCGCACGCGATGGCGGTGGTGATGCACGCCTTTCGGGTGGAAAAACAGCACATCGTCGAGAGCGAAAGCCGCTTTCGCAGCGCGCTGGAGTATTCCGCCATCGGCATGGCGCTGGTGTCGCCGCAGGGGAAATGGCTGCAGGTCAATCAGGCGCTGTGCGCGCTGCTCGGCTATACGCCTGAGGCGCTGCATAAGCTGACCTTTCAAGAAATTACGCATCCCGACGATCTCACCGCCGATCTCAGCCAGTTGCACGACCTGCTCGATGGCCATATCAGCAGCTACACCATGGAGAAACGCTACATCCGCAGCGACGGCCAGACCGTCTGGGCGCTGCTGGCGGTCTCGCTGGTGCGCGACGCCGAAGGCCTGCCGCTGTATTTCATCTCGCAGGTGGAGGACATCAGCGATTTGAAGCGCAGCCAGGCGGAAAACAACCGGCTGGTGGAGCGCATTACGCTGGCCAATCAGGTGGGCGGCGTCGGCATCTGGGAATGGGTGATGAACCAGGAAAACTTCACCTGGGATCAGCGCATGTTCGAACTCTACGATCTCAATCCCGACCAAACGCCGACGCTGGCGCTGTGGCGCACCCTGTTGGTGCAGGAAGATCGCGACCGCACCGATCGCGAGCTGGCCGCGCTGTTGGCCGACCCCAAGCCTTTCGTCATGGAATACCGCATCGTGACCCGCCAGGGCAGCGTGCGCCATATTCGCGGCCAGGGCAACGTGATCCTCGACGATCAGGGCCGGCCGCTGCGCATGATCGGCACCAATATCGACATGACCGAGCTCAAGAGCCTCGCCGAAGCGCTGCACGAGGAGAAAGAGCGTTTGCACATCACCCTCGACGCCATCGGCGAAGGGGTGATCTCCACCGACAGCCACCTGCGCATTACCTTTATGAATCCGGTGGCCGAGCAGATGTGCGGCTGGCCGCTCGATCTGGCGATCGGTATGCCCGTCGCCGGCGTGGTGCGCCTGACCAACGGCAAAGACGGCCCGGAAATCGAAAACCTCACGCAATATCCACGGCAGTGGCCGGCGGATTACGCATTGGTGCTGCACAGCCGCGACGGGCGCTATTTCGACGTGCAGCAGTCTGTCTCACCGCTAAAAACCCTCGACGGTGAAACCATGGGCGCGGTGATGGTGCTGCAGGATGTCACCGCCTCGCGCGAACTGATGAAAAAGCTCAGCTACAGCGCCTCGCACGACGCGCTGACCGGCCTGCCGAACCGCGCCAGCTTCGAGAAGCAGCTGAAAGCGGCAATCGTCGCCGGCGGGGAACCGTCGCCGCCGCATTCGCTGGTGTTCCTCGATCTGGATCGGTTCAAGGCGGTGAACGACACCGCCGGCCACGCGGCGGGCGATGCCTTGCTGCGGGACATCGCCCAGCTGATGCGGCACCAACTGCGCAACAGCGACTGCCTCGCCCGGCTGGGCGGCGACGAATTCGGCCTGATCCTGTTCGACTGCCGGCCGGAGCAGGCCAAATCGCTGATGCAACAGGTGGTCAACCAAATCAGCCAGCATCCGTTCTACTGGGAAGGGAAAATTTATCGCGTCGGCGCCAGCGCCGGCATCACGCGCATCGGCGGCGACGCCAAAAGCAGCGAGCTGCTGGCCCAGGCCGACATCGCCTGCTACACCGCCAAGCACCACGGGCGCGGCCAGGTATATCTGTATGAAGCACGGCAAAAACAGCTGCTGGAGCGGCAGCATGAATTGCTGAGCCTGCAGGAAGTGCAGACGATCGTCAGCGAGGGGCAGCTGCGGCTGCTGACCCGCGCGGTCGCACCGCCGGCGACGCCGCTGTCGGCCGCGTTCCACCAGGTGAAGCTGCAGGTGATGGCGCCGGACGATCGGCCGCTGCCGCACGAGGCATTCATCGCCGCCGCGCAGCTGTACGGCCTGATGCCGGACATCGACCGCTGGACGGTGGCGCAGCTGCTGGTACGCTGCGCCGACGACATCAAGCGCAAAGGGCTGTCGCTCGCGTTGCCGCTGGCCACCGACAGCCTGCTGAACACCGACTTCCAGCGCGAGCTGACGGAAAGGGTGCGCGCTTCCTCGCTGCCGCCGCAGGCACTGTTGTTCAGCGTCGATGAGGCCGTGGTGCTGGAACACGCCGCGCAGTGCCGGGCGTGTCTTCGCGAACTGCAGCAACTGGGCTGCCGGCTGATCGTCAATGGCTTCGGGCATAACATCAATGCCTTCGATGAGCTGGGCGATCAGAAAATCGACATCATTCGCGTCGATGAACGCTTTATCACCAACGTGCACTGCAACCAGATGGATGAACTGATGGTCTCGATGCTCAACGGCGCGGCGCATCGGATCAAAGCGCAGACGCTCGCCGGGCCGGCCCACCAGCCGGTGACGCTGCAGGCGCTGCGCGATATCGGCGTCGATCTGGCGGATGGCGATCAGGTCGCGCTGGAGCAGCCGCTGGCGGTGTTGCTCAGCGACGGCTACTTCGGCATTCGCTAACCCCTCCCCCTCACCGGCGCCGTCTCGCGGGCGGCGCCGCACTCCCGTTATTCACATTGTGTTAACCCATGCGAGATTAGTGATATAAATAACACCTGAAGCTTAAACGATTAAATAAGATGAAACTCCCATGCGAACATCAGCGTATCCGTTGATTTTCCTCGACATGTGATGGCTCAGGGATAAGGGACTATGGAAAAGAAATGGTTTTCCGCCAGGGAACTGATGGGCAAGGCGGGGTTGCCTTCAACCCCGCAAGGGGTCAATTTGATGGCCCGGCGCGAAGGCTGGCTAAGCCGCCGCCGCAGCGGCGTGCAGGGCAAAGCGCTGGAATACCATATCGACAGTCTGCCGTACGGGGCGCGCAGCCTGTCGGCCTTGCGCGAGACAGACCCTCCGGGCTACGACGTCAAACGCCAGGATCCGATACGGGTCTGGATCGAGTATTACTATCACCTGACGCCGGCCGAGCGGGAAAAGCTGCTGGCGTTCCTGATGCGCGAGGGCATGAGCCGCCTGCTGCAGCTGATCGAGCCCCCCCGCTAGCCCGAATGCTCAATCCTCCCCTTCCGGCGCCCAGCCGTCGTTGTGCCACAGATGCAGCGTGGCGTAAGAGCGCCACGGGCGCCAACGTTCGGCATAGCGTTCGATCTGGCGCGGCGTCATGCCGGGAAAACGCTGTTTGATCAGGTAGTCGCCGGCCAGAAACACGTCCGGCCAAGA
Source organism: Serratia sarumanii (assembly GCF_029962605.1). Lineage (NCBI taxonomy): Bacteria > Pseudomonadati > Pseudomonadota > Gammaproteobacteria > Enterobacterales > Yersiniaceae > Serratia > Serratia sarumanii. The sequence goes on from NZ_CP124750.1 coordinate 3,715,551, forward strand.
CCAGGCGCGCATCGCGATATAGCTGGCGGTCCAGCTGCCGATGCCCGGCAGCGCGGTCAGCGCCCTGATGCCCTGGTCGATATCCAGCACGTTGTCGAGCTGCAGCCGCCCTTCGCCCAGCGCGCGGGCGATCTCGATCAGCGCCGCCGCGCGCTTCAGCTGCACCCCGAGCGGGCGCAGTGCTTCGGGCTGCAGCTGCGCCACCCGTTCTGCGCTGGGGAAAACATGGGTGATGCCCTCGTGCGGCGCCGCCAGCGGCTCTCCCCAGCGTTCGGCCATCCGCCCGGCGAAGGTCGCCGCCATTTTCACGCTGACCAACTGCCCCAGCACCGCCCGCGCCGCCTGCTCGAAGCTGTTCACGCAGCCCGGCAGGCGCAGCCCCGGTGCATCGGCCGCCAGCGAGCCCAGCGCCTCATTGATGCGATCCGGCGCGGCGTCCAGATCAAACAGCAGGCGCACGCGGCGCAGCACCTCCGTCGTCACCAAACTGAGCGCCGGCGCGATCTCGACCCTGACCCGGTTGCGCGCTTCCTCCGGCTGCACGCTGACCCAGCCGCAATACTCCGTGCCGCCCTGGTTGACGGCGATCGAACGCAGATAGCGCCGGCTCTCGACCCGCTCCACGCCCTGCACGGCGCGCGCCTGCAGGAAATTCAGCATGCGATCCCAGTCATAGGGCGGCCGGTAGCCCAGATGGAACACCAACCCGCTGGCGGCGGCCCGCTCACCGCGCGCACCGCCGCTGCGCAGCGCAGACGGGATCAGGCGATAGCGCGCCTTGAACAGCTCGTTGAAACGCCGCAGGCTGCCGAAACCGGCGGCGAACGCCACCTCGCTGAGCGGCAGATCGGTGTCCGCCAGCAGGCGTTTGGCCTGCAGCAACCGGTGCGACTGCGCGTAATCGATCGGCGAAGCGCCAAACTGTTCGGCGAAGATGCGCCGCAGGTGGCGATCGGAAATGCCGAGCCGCGCCGCCAGCGCTTCGCAGCTGTGTTCGGACAGATAGCCTTGCTCGATGAGCTGCACCGCCACCTGCGCATAGCGGTTGCCCAGATCGATCAGCGCCAGGCCGGGCGCCAGCTCTGGCCGGCATTTAAGGCAGGGGCGAAAGCCCGCCAGCTCGGCCGCCGCCGCGCTCGGATAGAAGGTGCAGTTTTCCAGCTTCGGCGTGCGGGCGCTGCACACCGGGCGGCAATAGATGCCGGTGGAAGAGACGCCGACGAAAAAGCGGCCGTCGAATTTGCGGTCACGCGCGCGCAGCGCGTCGTACAACGCTTGCTGTTGAGTATTCATGGCAACGCTCGGGTTCGGTTTTTTCTGCATTATGGGGCTCGCCTGGCGCGCTGACGTGCGGAATTCGGACATTAAGTTAAGCATGCCGATGCCGCGCCCGCTAAATTTTTCGACACTCGCGCATCGGCGCATTGCCCGCCGGCTCCGTCTCGGGTAAAGTCGCCCCCCTTCATTGGCATGGGGACAAAAAAGAGATGTTTATTGGATTCGATTACGGGACAGCCAACTGTTCCGTCGCGGTGATGCGCGACCACGGCCCCGAGCTGCTGACGCTGGAAAACAACGAACCGTATCTGCCTTCGATGCTGTGCGCGCCGACCCGCGAAGCGGTGAGCGAATGCCTGCACCGCCATTGGCAGGTGCCGACCGGCAGCGAAGAAAACCAGCAGCTGCTGCGCCGCGCCATCAGTTACAACCGCGAAGAGGACATTCCGGTCAACGGCGACAGCGTATTGTTCGGCCTGCAGGCGCTGGCGCACTACATGGAAGATCCGGAAGAGGTGTACTTCGTGCGCTCGCCGAAATCCTTCCTCGGCGCCAACGGCCTGAAGCCGCAGCAGATCGCCCTGTTCGAAGACCTGGTGTGCGCCATGATGTTCCACATCAAACGCCAGGCGGAAAACGTGCTGCAGACCGGTATCGAGCAGGCGGTGATCGGCCGGCCGATCAACTTCCAGGGCATCGGCGGCGAAGAGGCCAACCGGCAGGCGCAGGGCATTTTGCAGCGCGCCGCCGAACGCGCCGGTTTCAAAGCCATTGAATTCCAGTTCGAGCCGGTGGCGGCGGGGCTGGACTTCGAGGCGACGCTGAGCGAAGAGCAAACCGTGCTGGTGGTGGACATCGGCGGCGGCACCACCGACTGCTCGGTGCTGCTGATGGGGCCGCAGTGGCGCGACCGCGCCGATCGCCAGCAAAGCCTGCTGGGGCACAGCGGCTGCCGGGTCGGCGGTAACGATCTGGACATCATGCTGGCCTTCAAACAGTTGATGCCGCTGTTCGGCCTGGGCGGCGAAACCGCGAAAGGCATCGCCCTGCCGGCGCTGCCTTACTGGAACGCGGTGGCGACCAACGACGTGCCGGCACAAAACGACTTCTACAGCGCCGCCAACGGCCGTGTGCTGCGCGATCTGATCCTCGACGCGGCGGAGCCGGAAAAGGTCAAACGCCTGCTGAAAGTGTACCAGCAGCGCCTGAGCTACCGACTGGTGCGCGCGGCCGAAGAGAGTAAGATAGCCCTGTCCGGCCAAACCGCCATCAGCGCGCCGCTTGGCTTCGTGCAGGCCGATCTGGCGGAGAGCATCAGCCAGGCTCAGCTCGCCGACGCCATCTCGCAGCCGTTGATGCGCATCCAGGAACAGGTCAGCGCCGCGCTGGCCAGCAGCCAGACCGCGCCGCAGGTGATCTACCTGACCGGCGGCAGCGCGCGCTCCCCCCTGCTGCGCGCCGCGCTGCAACAGCAGCTGCCTGGCATTCCGATCGTCGGCGGCAACGACTTCGGCTCGGTCACCGCCGGGCTGGCGCGCTGGGCGCAAACGCTGTTCCGTTGACGGCCCAAGGGCGCGGCTCGCCGCGCCCTTGCTCATTGGAGGCTATGCATCATGTCAACCATCCTTACCCTCGACAGCGCCAGGCTGCGGCTGCGCCCCTGGCGCGACGAAGATCTGCCGGCCTTCGCTGCGCTTAACGCCGATCCGCAGGTGATGCGCTATTTCCCGTTCCCGGCGACGATGACGGCCGAGGAAAGCCACGCGCAGGCCGAACGCATCCGCGCCTTCATGCAACAACATGGCTGGGGGCTATGGGCGGTGGAAGTGAAAGACGGCGCGCCCTTTATCGGGTTTGTCGGGCTGGCGCGGCCGGGCGACGATCTGCCCTGTTCCCCCTGCGTGGAGATTGGCTGGCGGCTGGCGGCGGCCCACTGGGGCAACGGCTACGCCGCTGAAGCGGCACGCGCGGCGCTGGCGTGCGCCTTCGACACGCTTCACTTGCCGGAAGTGGTGTCCTTCACCGCCGAAAACAACCAACCGTCGCGCCGGGTGATGGCGCGCATCGGCATGCAATTTGACGGCGAAACCTTCCTGCACCCACGCCTGCCGGCGGGCCATCCGCTGCAAAAGCACGTCTTGTACCGGCTGAACCGGCAAACGTGGCGCGAACGCCGCGGCGATTAATACAGCGTATCCTTCAGCCGCTGCGGCAGCGCCTGGTCGTACTCCTCACCGTCGAAGCGCGTTTGGCTCACCGCGGCCAAAATATGGCCGGGGCTGGGCAGCGCCGAACGTTCGAGGCGGTTGCCCTCTTCCCAAAGTCCCGAACGCAAGATCGCCCGGCTGCACTGGAAGAACACCGCCTCCACCCTAATGCGCAGCACCGAACGCGGCAGCTGATTGCGGTAGGCGAAGCGCTGCAGCACCGCCGGCGCCACCACGATCTCCGCCCGCCCGTTAATCCGCAGCGTTTCGCCGATGCCGGGGATCAGCAGCAGCAGCGCCACCCGGTTGTCGTACAGGATATTGCGCAGGCTGTCGATGCGGTTATTGCCGCGCCGATCCGGCAGCAGCAGGGTTTTCTCGTCTTCGATCTGGATAAAACCGGCCGGATCGCCGCGCGGCGAGACATCCATGCCGTCCGGCCCGACCGTCGAGAGGGCGGCAAACGGCGCCGCCTCGATAAACGGGCGGTACGCCGGGTGAATATAGCTGACTTCTTTAAACACCGAGGGCGCGGCGGGTTTGCCGTACAGCTGTTCCAGCGTCGCGAGGTCGTTGATGGTATCGCCAGACATTGCAGTTTCCTGAATTAAGTCATATTGACCCCTTCAGCATAGAGCAAAATCGCCGGCGGCTCTTACTCAGCGCTGGCGTGGTTCAGCGTCTGAATGTCGTCCGCATCCAGCGTCAGGCGGGTGGCGCTGACTAACTCATCCAACTGCGGCAACGAGGTGGCGCTGACGATCGGCGCGGTGATGCTCGGGCGCGCAATCAGCCAGGCCAGCGAGACCTGCGCCGGGGAGCTGCCGTGCTTGCCCGCCACCTGATCCAGCTCCGCCAGAATGCGGAAACCGCGCGGGTTAAGGTAGCGTTCGACGATGCGATCGCCGCGCTGGCTTTTGCCCTCGTCCGCTTTGCTGCGGTATTTGCCGGTCAAGAAGCCGCTGGCCAGCGCGAAGAAGTTGATCACCCCGAGCCCGTGGCGCTGCGCCACGCCTTCCAGCTCAGCTTCATAGCCTTCGCGCGCATAAAGATTATATTCCGGCTGCAGGGTTTCGTAGCGCGCCAGCCCGTTGCTTTCGCTCACCCGCAGCGCTTCTTCCAGGCGATCCGCCTGATAGTTGGAGGCGCCGATCGCCCGCACCTTGCCGGCCTTGATCAGCGCATCGAACGCCGCCAGCGTCTCTTCCAACGGCGTATCGCGGTCATCGTCGTGCGACTGGTAGAGATCGATATAATCGGTTTGCAGGCGGCGCAGCGAGTCCTCCACCGCCTGCTGAATATAGCGCGGCGACAGCCCCTGTTTGCCTTCGCCCATCGGTTTGCCCACCTTGGTGGCGATGATCACCTGATCGCGCTTGCCGCTCTTCTTGAGCCATTCGCCGATAACGGTTTCCGATTCACCGCCCCTATTGCCCGGCACCCAGCTGGAATAGACATCGGCGGTATCGATAAAGTTAAGTTGATTGTCCACCAGCGCATCCAGCAGGCTGAAAGAGGTCGCCTGATCCGCCGTCCAGCCGAACACGTTGCCGCCGAAGGTCAACGCCGGCACCTGAATGCCCGAACGGCCCAGTTGTTTCTTGCTCATCACAAAGGCTCCATGGGTTAAATGATTTGCCTGTTAATTATTAGCGCCAAACACAGGAAATCGTTAAAACGCATTGGCTATAAGCCGGAATAAATCACTTATAAACATAGCACGCTCAAATCACCCACTTATTAGGACAATGCTGACGGTTCCTCCATATTTCCTTCATTTTTATGCCGTCTTCGCTGGCTAAACTAGTATCCTGTAAGGAGTGTCATTTTTGTGGCAATGAGTGCCCGCGCCCCTGCCTTTTGGAGAGAATTTTCACCACCATGAATGCAAAACCCCAACGTCGTTCCCTGCTGCTGCGCCTGCTGGTTGCGGCGATTGCGATCATCGTCGCCGTTCTGGCCTGGCGCCATTTCAGCGCCGCCCAACCGACCGCCGGGACGACGCCGGGCGCGCACCAGGCCGCCGGTAAAACGGGAGCGGGCCGCGCGGCGGGCGGCAGACGCGGCGCGCCGATGTCGCCGGTACAGGCGGCGACCGCCACCCGCCAGACGGTGCCGCGCTATCTTTCCGGCTTGGGCACCGCCACCGCCGCCAATACCGTGACCGTCACCAGCCGGGTCGATGGCCAACTGATGGCGATCCACTTTACCGAAGGCCAGCAGGTGAAAGCCGGCGATCTGCTGGCGGAGATCGATCCCCGGCCGTTCCAGGTTCAGTTGACCCAGGCTCAGGGGCAGTTGGCAAAAGATCAGGCCACGCTGGCCAACGCCCGGCGCGATCTGGCGCGCTACCAGCAACTGGTGAAAACCAATCTGGTTTCCCGTCAGGAGCTGGATACGCAAGCCTCGCTGGTGCAGCAGACCGAAGGCGCGATCAAAGCCGATCAGGGCGCGGTCGACAGCGCCAAACTGCAGATCACCTACAGCCGCATCACCGCGCCAATCGACGGCCGCGTCGGCCTGAAACTGGTCGACGTCGGCAACTATGTCACCAGCGGCAGCACCACCGGTCTGGTGGTGATCACGCAGACGCACCCGATCGACGTGGTGTTCACGCTGCCCGAAGGCAACATCGCCGATCTGCTCAAGGCGCAAAAAGCCGGGCCGGTGAGCGTCGAAGCCTGGGATCGCACCAATCAGAACAAGCTGACGACCGGTTCGCTGCTGAGCCTGGACAACCAAATTGATACCGCCACCGGCACCATCAAGCTGAAAGCGCGCTTCACCAACGAAGATGACGCACTGTTCCCCAACCAGTTCGTCAACGCGCGGCTGCAGGTGGATACCCTGCACGATGCGGTGGTGATCCCGACCGCCGCCCTGCAGATGGGCAACGAGGGCAACTTCGTCTGGACGCTCGGCGAAGACAACAGGGTCAGCAAACACCGGGTCACCGCCGGCGTGCAGGACAGCCGGCAGGTGGTGATCAGCGCCGGCCTCAGCGCCGGCGATCGGGTGGTGACCGACGGCATCGATCGCCTGACCGAAGGCATGCAGGTGGAGGTTCTGGCGCCAAACGCCGCGCCGGCAACGAACAAAACCCACCGCCAGCCTGACGTGCAGGGGAAATCCTGATGCAGGTGATGCCTCCCAACCCCGGCGGCGGCCCGTCCCGCCTGTTTATTCTGCGTCCGGTCGCCACCACGCTGCTGATGGTGGCGATATTGCTGGCGGGGATTATCGGCTACCGCGCGCTGCCGGTGTCCGCCCTGCCGGAGGTGGATTACCCCACCATCCAGGTGGTGACGCTGTATCCCGGCGCCAGCCCGGACGTGGTGACCTCCGCCATTACCGCGCCGTTGGAACGTCAGTTCGGCCAGATGTCCGGCCTCAAACAAATGGCGTCGCAAAGCTCCGGCGGCGCCTCGGTGGTCACGCTGCAGTTCCAGCTGGCGCTGCCGCTCGACGTCGCGGAGCAGGAAGTGCAGGCGGCGATCAACTCCGCCACCAACCTGCTGCCGACCGATCTGCCCTACCCGCCGATCTACAGCAAGGTTAACCCGGCCGATCCGCCGATCCTGACGCTGGCCGTGACCTCCACCGCCATGCCGATGACGCAGGTGGAAGACATGGTGGAAACCCGCGTGGCGCAAAAAATTTCTCAGGTGACCGGCGTCGGCCTGGTGACGCTGGCCGGCGGCCAACGCCCGGCGGTGCGCGTAAAATTGAACGCCGCGGCGGTCGCCGCCTATGGCCTGAACAGTGAAACCATCCGCGCCGCCATCAGCAACGCCAACGTCAACTCGGCGAAAGGCAGCCTGGACGGCCCGACCCGATCGGTCACCCTGTCCGCCAACGACCAAATGAAATCCGCCGACGACTATCGCCAGCTGATCGTCGCCTATCAGAACGGCGCGGCGATCCGCCTGCAAGATATCGCCACCATCGAACAAGGGGCGGAAAACACCCGGCTGGCGGCCTGGGCCAACAAGCAACAGGCGATCGTGCTGAACATTCAGCGTCAGCCCGGCGTCAACGTCATCACCACCGCCGACAGCATCCGCGAAATGCTGCCGACGCTGATTAAAAGCCTGCCCAAGTCGGTCGACGTCAAGGTGCTGACCGATCGCACCACCACCATCCGCGCCTCGGTCAGCGACGTGCAGTTCGAGCTGCTGCTGGCGATCGCGCTGGTGGTAATGGTGATCTACGTGTTCCTGCGCAACGTGCCGGCGACCATTATCCCCAGCGTGGCGGTGCCGCTGTCGCTGGTCGGCACCTTCGCCGCCATGTACTTCCTCGGCTTCTCCATCAACAACCTGACGCTGATGGCGCTGACCATCGCCACCGGTTTCGTGGTGGACGACGCCATCGTGGTGATCGAGAACATCTCGCGCTACATCGAGAAAGGGGAAAAACCGCTCGACGCCGCGCTGAAAGGCGCCGGCGAGATCGGCTTCACCATCATCTCGCTGACCTTCTCGCTGGTGGCGGTGCTGATCCCGCTGCTGTTCATGGGCGACATCGTCGGCCGCCTGTTCCGCGAGTTCGCCGTCACGCTGGCGGTGGCGATTTTGATCTCCGCCGTGGTGTCGCTGACGCTGACGCCGATGATGTGCGCGCGCATGCTCAGCCACGAATCGCTGCGCAAGCAGAACCGGTTTTCCGCCGCCTCCGAACGCTTTTTCGACCGGGTGATCGCGCGATACGGCCAGTGGCTGAAAACGGTGCTTAATCATCCCTGGCTGACGCTCGGCGTGGCCGTCGGCACCCTGGCGCTGACGGTATTGCTGTACCTGCTGATCCCGAAAGGCTTCTTCCCGGTGCAGGACAACGGCATCATTCAGGGCACGCTGGAAGCGCCGCAGAGCGTCTCGTTCAGCAATATGGCCGAGCGCCAGCAGCAGGTCGCGGCACAGATCCTCAAGGATCCGGCGGTGGAGAGCCTGACGTCGTTCGTCGGCGTCGACGGCAGCAACGCCACGCTCAACAGCGGCCGGCTGCAGATCAATCTGAAGCCGCTGAGCGAACGCAGCGAGCGCATTCCGGCGATCATCAGCCGCCTGCAGCAACAAACGGCGCAGTTCCCCGGCGTGAAGCTGTATCTGCAGCCGGTGCAGGATCTGACCATCGATACCCAGGTCAGCCGCACCCAGTACCAGTTCACTCTGCAGGCGATGTCGCTGGACGATCTCAGCCTGTGGGTGCCGCAGCTGATGGATGAGCTGAAGCAAACCCCGCAGTTGGCGGACGTCACCAGCGACTGGCAGGATCAGGGGCTGGTGGCCTACGTCAACGTCGATCGCGATTCGGCCTCCCGCCTCGGCGTCACCATGAGCGACGTGGACAATGCGCTGTACAACGCGTTCGGCCAGCGCCTGATCTCCACCATCTACACCCAGGCCAACCAATACCGCGTGGTGCTGGAGCACGACGTCAGCGCGATGCCGGGGCTGGCGGCGCTCAATGAGATCCGTCTGAGCGGCAACGACGGCGCCGTGGTGCCGCTGAGCGCCATCGCCAAAATCGAAGAGCGCTTCGGCCCGCTGTCGGTCAACCATCTCGACCAGTTCCCGTCGGCCACCGTTTCGTTCAACGTCGCCGACGGCTACTCGCTCGGCGAGGCGGTGGACGCGGTCACCCAGGCGGAAGAAAATCTCAACATGCCGAGGGACATCACCACCCAATTCCAGGGGGCGACCTTAGCCTTCCAGGCGGCGCTCGGCAGCACGCTGTGGCTGATTTTAGCGGCGGTGGTGGCGATGTACATCGTGCTGGGCGTGCTGTATGAAAGCTTCATTCATCCGGTCACCATCCTCTCCACCCTGCCGACCGCCGGGGTCGGCGCGCTGCTCGCGCTGATGATGGCCGGCAGCGAGCTGGACGTGATCGCCATCATCGGCATCATCCTGCTGATCGGCATCGTGAAGAAGAACGCCATCATGATGATCGACTTCGCGCTGGCGGCGGAACGCGAACAGGGTTTATCGCCGCGCGACGCCATCTATCAGGCCTGCCTGCTGCGTTTTAGGCCGATCCTGATGACCACGCTGGCGGCCTTGCTCGGCGCGCTGCCGCTGATGCTGAGCACCGGCGTCGGCGCGGAGCTGCGGCATCCGCTTGGCGTCTGTATGGTCGGCGGTTTGATCATGAGCCAGATCCTGACGCTGTTCACCACGCCGGTGATCTACCTGCTGTTTGACAAACTGGCGCGCAACACGCATCGCCAGCCGGATACGCAGGAGCTGCCGTGAAATTCTTCGCCCTGTTCATTCACCGGCCGGTGGCCACCACCCTGCTGACGCTGGCCATCGCCATCAGCGGCGCGATCGGCTTTCGCCTGCTGCCGGTGTCGCCGCTGCCGCAGGTGGACTTTCCGGTGATTTCGATCAGCGCGTCGCTGCCGGGTGCCTCGCCGGAAACCATGGCGTCCTCGGTGGCGACGCCGCTGGAGCGCGCGCTGGGCCGCATCGCCGGGGTTAACGAAATGACCTCGATGAGCTCGCTCGGCAGTACCCGGGTCATTTTGCAGTTCGATCTCGATCGCGACATCAACGGCGCCGCGCGCGACGTGCAGGCGGCGATCAACGCCGCGCAAAGCCTGCTGCCGACCGGCATGCCGAGCCGCCCCAGCTACCGCAAGGTCAACCCTTCCGACGCGCCGATCATGATCCTGACGCTGACCTCGGATACCTACAGCCAGGGGCAGCTTTACGATTTCGCCTCCACCCAGCTGGCGCAGAAAATCAGCCAGACCGAGGGCGTCGGCGACGTTTCCGTGGGCGGCAGCTCACTGCCGGCGGTGCGGGTGGAGCTGAACCCTTCGGCACTGTTCAATCAGGGCGTGTCGCTGGACACCGTACGGCAGGCCATCGCCAACGCCAACGTGCGCCGCCCGCAGGGCGCCGTGGAAAACCCGCAGCAGCGCTGGCAGATCCAGGCCAACGACGCGCTGAAAACCGCCGATGCCTACCGTCCGCTGATCGTTCATTACAACAACGGCTCGGCGGTGCGTTTGGCCGACGTGGCCGAGGTCAACGACTCGGTGCAAGACGTGCGCAACGCCGGGATGACCGACGCCAAACCGGCGATCATTCTGGCCATCAGCCGTGCGCCGGACGCCAACATCATCGAAACCGTCGATCGCATTCGCGCCGAGCTGCCCGCCCTGCAGGAGAATATCCCGGCCTCGATTAAACTCAGCGTCGCGCAGGATCGTTCGCCGACCATTCGCGCGTCGCTGGCCGAGGTGGAACAGTCGCTGGCGATCGCCATCGGGTTGGTGATCCTGGTGGTGTTCATCTTCCTGCGCTCCGGGCGCGCCACGCTGATCCCGGCGGTCGCCGTGCCGGTGTCGCTGATCGGCTCGTTCGCCGCCATGTATCTGTGCGGGTTCAGCCTCAACAACCTGTCGCTGATGGCGCTGACCATCGCCACCGGCTTTGTGGTGGACGACGCCATCGTGGTGCTGGAAAACATTTCCCGCCACGTCGAGGCCGGCATGAAACCGATCAACGCCGCGCTGCTGGGCGCGCGGGAAGTCGGTTTCACCGTGCTGTCGATGAGCGTTTCGCTGGTGGCGGTGTTTATCCCGCTGCTGCTGATGGAAGGCCTGCCCGGCCGGCTATTCCGCGAGTTCGCCGTCACCCTGTCGGTATCGATCGGGCTGTCGCTCATCGTCTCGCTCACGCTCACGCCGATGATGTGCGCCTACCTGCTGCGCCACCAGCCGCCGCGTTCGCAGCGGCGGGCGCGCGGCTTCGGCAAAATGCTGCTGGCGCTGCAGCAGGGCTACGGACGCTCGCTGAACTGGGTGCTCGGCCACTCGCGCTGGGTGCTGGCGGTGTTCCTCGCCACCCTTGCGCTCAACGTCTGGCTGTATATCAGCATCCCGAAAACCTTCTTTCCGGAACAGGATACCGGGCGCCTGATGGGCTTTATCCAGGCCGACCAAAGCATTTCGTTCCAGGCGATGCGCGGCAAACTGGAAGACTTCATGAAAATCGTGCGCGAAGATCCGGACGTGGAAAACGTCACCGGTTTTACCGGCGGCTCGCGCACCAACAGCGGTTCGATGTTCATCTCACTGAAACCCCTGTCGGTACGCAGCGACGACGCGCAGAAAGTGATCGCCCGCCTGCGCGCTCGCCTGGCCAAAGAACCGGGCGCCAGCCTGTTTCTGATGGCGGTGCAGGATATCCGCGTCGGCGGCCGGCAGGCCAACGCCAGCTACCAATACACGCTGCTGGCGGACGATCTCGCCGCGCTGCGCGAATGGGAGCCGAAGATCCGCACCGCGCTGGCCGCATTGCCCGAGCTGGCGGACGTCAACTCGGATCAGCAGGATAAAGGCTCGGAAATGGATCTGGTCTACGATCGCGAAACCATGGCGCGCCTCGGCATTTCGGTATCCGACGCCAACAACCTGCTGAACAACGCCTTCGGCCAGCGGCAGATTTCGACCATCTATCAACCGCTCAACCAATACAAAGTCGTGATGGAAGTGGCGCCGCCCTACACCCAGGACGTGAGCTCGCTGGACAAAATGTTCATCATCAACAGCGAAGGCAAGGCGATTCCGCTCTCCTACTTCGCCAGTTGGCGGCCGGCCAACGCGCCGCTGTCGGTCAACCATCAGGGGCTGTCCGCCGCCTCGACCATTTCCTTTAACCTGCCGGACGGCGGCAGCCTGTCGGACGCCACCGCCGCGGTAGAGCGCACCATGACTCAGCTCGGCGTGCCGTCTACGGTACGCGGCGCGTTCGCCGGCACCGCCCAGGTATTCCAGGACACCCTGAAGTCGCAGCTGATCCTGATCCTGGCGGCTATCGCCACGGTATATATCGTGCTCGGCGTACTGTACGAGAGCTATATCCATCCGCTGACCATTCTTTCCACGCTGCCTTCCGCCGGCGTGGGCGCGCTGTTGGCGCTCGAGCTGTTCGGCGCGCCGTTCAGCCTGATCGCGCTGATCGGCATCATGCTGCTGATCGGCATCGTGAAGAAAAACGCCATCATGATGGTCGACTTCGCGCTCGAGGCGCAGCGCAACGGCGGCATCAGCGCCCGCGAGGCGATTTTTCAGGCCAGCCTGCTGCGTTTCCGGCCGATCATGATGACCACGCTGGCGGCGTTGTTCGGCGCACTGCCGCTGGTGCTGACCAGCGGCGACGGCGCGGAGCTGCGCCAGCCGCTCGGCATCACCATCGCCGGCGGCCTGGTGATGAGCCAACTGCTGACGCTGTACACCACCCCGGTGGTCTATCTTTACTTCGACCGGCTGCAGGCGAAGTTCCGCCGCAACAAGCAACTGGCCCCGCTGCCGCATTAATGGCCGACCGATGCTGATGACACACGCCGCCACGGTACGCTGGCAACTCTGGATAGTGGCATTCGGCTTCTTTATGCAGACGCTGGATACCACTATCGTCAACACCGCCCTGCCCTCGATGGCCGCCAGCCTGGGGGAGAACCCGCTGCGCATGCAGTCGGTGATCGTCTCCTATGTGCTGACGGTGGCGGTGACGCTGCCGGCCAGCGGCTGGCTGGCGGACAAGATCGGCGTACAGCGGGTGTTTTTCAGCGCCATCCTGCTGTTCACCCTCGGCTCCCTCCTCTGCGCCCGTTCGGAAACCCTGAACGAGCTGATCGCCTCGCGCGTGCTTCAGGGCATCGGCGGCGCGATGATGGTGCCGGTCGGCCGCCTGACGGTGATGAAGATCGTGCCGCGCGAGCAGTACATGGCGGCGATGACCTTCGTGACGCTGCCGGGGCAAATCGGCCCGCTGATGGGGCCGGCGCTGGGTGGCTTCCTGGTGCAATACGCCAGCTGGCATTGGATTTTCCTGATCAACATTCCGGTGGGCATCGTTGGCGCCATCGCCACGCTGCTGCTGATGCCCAACTACCAAATGCAGACCCGCCGCTTCGATCTCAGCGGCTTTATCCTGCTGGCGATCGGCATGGCGTCGCTGACGCTGGCGCTCGACGGCCACAAGGGCATGGGGCTGTCCGGCGGCGCCATCGCCGGCCTGGTGGCGCTGGGCGTAGCGGCGCTGTTGGGGTATGTTTGGCATGCCTACGGCAATAGCCGCGCCCTGTTCTCGCTGCGGCTGCTGCGCACCCCGACTTACAAGATCGGGCTGCTGGCCAGCCTGCTGGGGCGCATCGGTAGCGGCATGCTGCCGTTCATGACGCCGCTGTTTCTGCAGGTCGGCATGGGCTTCAGCCCATTCCACGCCGGGCTGATGATGATCCCGATGATCATCGGCAGCATGGGCATGAAACGCATCGTGGTGCAGGTGGTCAACCGCTTCGGCTACCGTAACGTGCTGGTGGCCGCCACGCTGCTGCTGGCGCTGGTCAGCCTGAGCTTCCTGCTGGCGGCGATGCTCGGCTGGCTGTGGCTGCTGCCGGTGGTGCTGTTCTTCCAGGGGATGGTCAACTCGCTGCGCTTCTCGGCGATGAACACCCTGACGCTGAAAGATCTGCCTGACAGGCTGGCCAGCAGCGGCAACAGCCTGTTATCGATGGTCATGCAGCTGTCGATGAGCCTTGGCGTCAGCGTCGCCGGCATCTTGATCGGCAGCTTCGCCCATCATCAGGTGGTGGCCGATAGCCCGGCCATTCACAGCGCATTTATTTACAGCTACTGCTGTATGGCGTTGATTATCGCTCTGCCCGCGCTGGCCTTCGCGCGTGTGCCGGCCGATAGCGCGCCCAACCGCACGCTGACCAAAGAGCCGGGTACCGGCTCAACGAGGTTGCAATGAGGATAGGCATTACCGGGAAACTGTTCCTGGCCATTTTCGCTACCTGCATGCTGGTGTTGATCACCATGCATTGGGGGGTGCGCGTCAGCTTTGAGCGCGGCTTTATCGATTACATCAAGAGCAGCAACGAGCAACGCATCAACATGCTGAGCGAAGCGCTGGAGGAACAGTACAGCCACCATGGCAACTGGATATTCCTGCGCAACAACGATCAGGTGGTCTACCAGATCATGCGCTCGTTCGAGCAGAACAGCGACAGCAGCCACAATCTGCCGCCCAAGGGCTGGCGCACCCAGTTTTGGGTGGTGGACAGCCAGTTCAATCGTTTGGTCGGGCATTCTGGCCCCCTGCCGAAAGAGGGGCCGCGCCACCCGATCCGTTACAACAACCAGATCGTCGGCTGGGTGCTCACCACCCCGGTCGAGCGCCTGACGCGCAATACCGACATCAACTTCGATCGCCAGCAGCGGCGCACCAGTTGGATTATCGTCGCGCTCTCCACCCTGCTGGCGGCGGCGGTGACCTGGCTGCTGTCGCGCGGCATGCTGGCCCCGGTCAAGCGTCTGGTGGCGGGCACCCACCGCCTGGCGGCGGGCGATTTCACCACCCGCGTGGCGGTCAGCAGCCAGGATGAACTGGGCCGGCTGGCGCACGACTTCAACCAGCTGGCCACCTCGTTGGAAAAAAACGAGCAGATGCGCCGCGCCTTTATGGCCGACGTATCGCACGAGCTGCGCACGCCTCTGGCGGTGCTGCGCGGCGAACTGGAAGCGCTGCAGGACGGCGTGCGCCAGCCGACGCCGGCGTCGCTCAGCTCGCTGCAGGCCGAGGTATCCACCTTGACCAAACTGGTCGACGATCTGCACCAGCTGTCGCTCTCCGATCTCGGCGCGCTGGCCTATCGCAAATCGTCGGTGGACTGCGTACACCTGCTGCAGATCGCCGTCGCCGCCTTTCGCGAACGCTTCCGCGCCAAAGGGCTGGAGATCGTCACCCATCTGCCGCCCCAGGCGCCGCTGTTCGGCGATCCCGATCGCCTGAACCAGCTGTTCAATAACCTGCTGGAAAACAGCCTGCGTTACACCGACGCCGGCGGCCGGCTGGAGATCGGCGCCGAGCTGCAGCCGGGGCGGCTGCTCCTCTACTGGCAGGACAGCGCGCCGGGCATCAGCGATCAGCAACTGACGCGCATTTTCGAACGTTTCTACCGGGCGGAAGGTTCACGCAACCGCGCCAGCGGCGGTTCCGGGCTCGGGCTGGCGATCTGCCACAACATCGTGGAAGCGCACGACGGGAAAATCCGCGCCGAGCATTCGCCTTTAGGCGGCGTGCGCATTACAGTAGAATTTGCTACCCCGATAAAAAATAAGGCGCCCTGATGGACATTCAGAATCAACCCGTGCAGATCATGATTGTTGAAGATGAGCCCAAGCTGGGCCAGCTGCTGGTGGATTATCTGCAGGCGGCGGGCTACGCCACCCGCTGGCTGACCAACGGCAACGAGGTGGTGCCGACCGTGCACCAGCATCCGCCGGCGCTGATCTTGCTCGACCTGATGCTGCCGGGCGCCGACGGGCTGACGGTGTGCCGCGAGCTGCGCCGCTTCAGCGACGTTCCGATCGTGATGGTGACGGCGAAAATCGAAGAGATTGACCGCCTGCTGGGGCTGGAGATCGGCGCCGACGATTACATCTGCAAACCCTACAGCCCGCGCGAAGTGGTGGCGCGGGTGAAAACCATCCTGCGCCGCAGCTATCGGCCGCAGGAGAGCGCGCGGGAAGATGACCTGCTGCACATCGATGAACCGCGCTTCCAGGCCAGCTATCAGGGGCAGTTGCTGGATCTGACGCCGGCGGAATTCCGCCTGCTGAAAACGCTGGCCAGCCAGCCGGGCAACGTATTTTCTCGCGAGCAGCTGCTGAACAACCTGTACGACGACTACCGGGTGGTCACCGACCGCACCATCGACAGCCACATCAAAAACCTGCGCCGCAAGCTGGAACTGATCGACGGGGAAAAATCCTTTATCCGCTCGGTATACGGCGTGGGCTACCGCTGGGAAGCCGAGCCCTGCCGGCTGGTGAATGGGGTTTAGGGGGAAATCAGCGCGTCCAGTCTTCAACCGCCAACCCGGGCACCATGGCGAATGCGCGATCGTTGGTCACCAGCGTCGCGCCACGGCTCTGCGCGTGCGCGGCGATCAGTTGATCCAGCGCGCCCATGATTTTGCCTTTTTTCTCCATGTTCGCGCGCATTTCACCGTAGCAGCGGGCGGCCTCGCTATCCCATGCATAGACCGTCACCGCGGCAAGAAAGGCCTCGACCATGCTTTGCAACGCCTTGTTCCGCCGTTTAGCCACACCGTAAAGCAGTTCCGCCTCCGTGACGCTGGAAATACATACGGCAGAAGGCGGGAGCTTTTCCATGACGTTAAGCACCTGCGGATGCTGCCGAAACAAGTGGCTGACGGTGTTGGTATCAAACATGTACATCGCCTACTCTTCCTCTGAGAATGGATCGCGGTCTGCAACCCCTTGCTGACGATCTTCCGCGCCAAGAAACTCTTGCGGCACCGGCGTTTGGGCGATAATGCTCAGCAGCGGTGCCCAGCTGTCCGGCTTTGCCGGATATTTGGATAAAATCACGTTGCCCTCCCGATCGCGACGGATATAGACACGATCCGTATCAAATTCAAATTCCACCGGTAACCTCACCGCCTGATTTCTGCCGTTTTTAAACAGCTTTGCGATTCTTTCCATCTCGACAACCTCCACAGCAGGCATAGGCCAAAGCATATGCCTGTAGCGTGTCGATGCCAAGATGTATCGCTCATTTTTCATCCATATTGACGAAACGGCCAAACCGTAACGTACAATCTCACGGGGTGAAACCCTGTTCCCCTTGTTATGCGGCGCACTGCGCAATCACCGCGCCTTCCCTTAGCTTCCCGTGCGGCGCCAGGTTCACCGAATGAAAACTCCGCGCCGGCGCAAAAAAACTGCGCATTTTTTCGACTAAGCTGCTGTGAGGTTTAGCCGCCGATTTTCAAGCGATTGGCTACACTTACATCACGAATCGGAACCTACAGGAGAAGAACCATGGCAATCGGTCATTATGAGCTGAAAAAAGCAAAGAACGGGCAGTACCACTTCAACCTGAAAGCCAGTAACGGCGAGAGCATTCTGGCCAGCGAAATGTACGCCAGCAAAGCCTCGGCGGAGAACGGCATCGCTTCGGTGCAGACCAATTCACCGCACGAAGCGCAGTACGAACTGAAGCACAGCGCCAGCAATCAGCCCTATTTTGTGCTGAAGGCAAAGAACCATCAGGTGATCGGCGTCAGCGAAATGTACAGCTCCGAAAGCGCCGCCAAAAACGGTATCCAATCGGTGATGAAAAACGGCCCGACCACCGATATCCGCGATTTGAGCGCCTGATCTTTCCCTTTCTCCCGCGCGGTGGCCCGCCGCCGCGCATTTTCCGTTTGACCAAGATCAATCTCCCCTGAATAAATCCGGTTAACTGCTGATTTCTTGCCGCGCTGCGGCTACAATTCCCCGCTTTTACTGCGCCATCAGGTGGCGTGGTGCTGACCTGAAATCAGACCGAGACACACTATGTTTACACCGGAACTTCTCTCCCCGGCCGGAACGCTGAAAAACATGCGTTACGCCTTCGCGTACGGCGCCGATGCGGTTTACGCCGGCCAGCCGCGCTACAGCCTGCGGGTGCGCAACAACGAGTTCAACCACGAGAATCTGGCGCAGGGCATCAATGAAGCCCATGCGCTGGGCAAAAAATTCTACGTGGTGGTAAACATCGCCCCGCACAACGCCAAGCTGAAAACCTTCCTGCGCGATCTGAAGCCGGTTATCGATATGGGCCCGGATGCGCTGATCATGTCCGATCCCGGCCTTATCATGATGGTGCGCGAAGCCTTCCCGCAGATGGATATCCACCTGTCGGTGCAGGCCAACGCCGTTAACTGGGCGACGGTGAAGTTCTGGCAGCAAATGGGCCTGACCCGCGTGATCCTCTCGCGCGAACTGTCGCTGGAAGAGATCGCCGAGATCCGCGCCGAAGTGCCGGACATGGAGCTGGAGATCTTCGTGCATGGCGCGCTGTGCATGGCCTACTCCGGCCGCTGCCTGCTGTCCGGCTACATCAACAAGCGCGATCCCAACCAGGGCACCTGCACCAACGCCTGCCGCTGGCAGTACAAAGCGGAAGAAGGCAAAGAGGACGACACCGGCAATATCGTGCACCTGCACGAGCCGATCCCGGTGCAAACCGTCGAGCCGACGTTGGGCATCGGCGCGCCGACCGACAAGGTGTTCATGCTGTCTGAAGCGCAAAAGCCAGGCGAATATATGAGCGCCTTCGAAGATGAACACGGCACCTATATCATGAACTCCAAGGATCTGCGCGCCATCCAGCACGTGGAGCGTCTGACGCAGCTCGGCGTGCACTCGCTGAAGATCGAAGGCCGCACCAAATCCTTCTACTACTGCGCCCGCACCGCCCAGGTCTACCGCCGCGCCATCGACGACGCGGCCGCCGGCAAACCCTTCGATCCGACTCTGCTTACCACGCTGGAAGGCCTGGCGCACCGTGGCTACACCGAAGGCTTCCTGCGCCGCCACGTGCACGAAGCGCAGCAGAATTACGACTACGGCTCCTCGCTCTCCGAGCGCCAGCAGTTCGTCGGCGAATTTACCGGCGTGCGCCGCGATGGCTGGGCGGAAGTCGACGTGAAGAATAAGTTCGCGCTCGGCGACAGCGTCGAGATGATGACGCCGGGCGGCAACGTGGTGTTCACCCTCGAGAGCATGCAAAATAAGAAAGGCGAGCCGATTGAGGTGGCGCCGGGCAACGGCCATATCGTTTATTTGCCGATCCCGCAGGATATCGATCTCAATTATGCGTTGCTGATCCGCAATTTGGCGGAAGAAAATAGCGCCGGGGCATAAAAATGAATCGCCGTCATTCGGCAGCGATTTTTAGCAAATATTAGAATTGGATCACATCAATGTGCGCGCAGCTTGGTTACTATCACGCTGCTTAAAACGAACAACGAAAATATTTGCATAGCAATACTAGGAACCACCTCCTTAGCCGGCCCAATCTCCCTTGGGCTGGCTTTTTCTTTATGGGTGCGCCTATTTTTTTCGCCGCGCCGATTTCCATAACTTATTCCCGTTATCCGTTTTAATAATAATAATCACGTCGCCTCGATATATAAATAACGCTACAGCGATTAATCCTCTCGTCTTTAAAACCTGGCTTATTTCCGGGTAAAATTCAGATAAATTCGCCTTGTTTCTTATTCACTGAACGCCGGGAAATAACCAGAATTAGCTGAATATTCTGATGGCCTGGTGGCGGCAGCTGGTTTATCTTGAGGCATTCTTGGTTTTCCGCCGGAGGATATCGGCAATGCCTCAACACTCACATGCGCCCGCCCTGCTTATCATCAACGGCAAAGGCGCCGGTAACGAAGAGCTGCGTCAGGCGGTCAAACGCCTGCGCGCAGAGCAAATCACGCTGCACGTGCGCGTGACCTGGGAGCACGGCGACGCCGCGCGCTATGTCGCAGAAGCCACGCAGCTCGGCGTCGGCACCGTCGTCGCCGGCGGCGGTGACGGCACCATCAACGAAGTGGCCGCCGCGCTGGTGCAACTGCCGGCGCACAACCGGCCGGCGCTGGGCATCCTGCCGCTCGGCACCGCCAACGACTTCGCCATGGCCTGCAACATTCCCCCGTCGCCGGAACAGGCGCTGCAGCTGGCGATCAAGGGCCGCTCGGTGCCGATCGATCTGGCGAAGGTCAACGGCGAGCGCTACTTCATCAACATGGCCACCGGCGGCTTCGGCACCCGCATCACCACCGAAACGCCGGAGAAGCTGAAGGCGGCTCTCGGCGGCGTGTCCTACTTCGTGCACGGCTTGCTGCGCATGGATACGCTGCAGGCCGACCGCTGTGAAATCCGTGGGCCGGACTTCCGCTGGGCCGGCGAGGCGCTGGTGATCGGCATCGGCAACGGCAAACAGGCCGGCGGCGGCCAGGAGCTGTGCCCCAGCGCGCTGATCAACGACGGCCTGCTGCAGCTGCGCCTGCTGATCGCCGATGAGCTGCTGCCGGCGCTGGTCGCCGCCCTGTTCAACGACGAAGAGAGCAACAGCATCCTCAGCGCGGCGCTGCCGTGGCTCGAGATCGACGCGCCGCATGAGATGACCTTCAACCTCGACGGCGAACCGCTCAAGGGTCGCCATTTCCGCATCGAAGTGCTGCCGCAGGCCATCGAATGCCGCCTGCCGCCTAACTGCGCCCTGCTGGGCTGACCTTGTCGGGCGCAGCCGCTGCGCCCGACACCTTGCTGTTCCCAATTGCCCAGCAGAACACCGAGTGGTTCGAGATCGAATAATCAATCGTTTAGCGCGCCGGGGGCGATCGTGCCCGCGTATTTGGCCTCGCAAATGGCATTTCCTCTCAATCGCATCTATTGTTTGTCCTTGCCGGATCCAGTTCGGTAGTATCGCTTTACAGCTTCAATCACCGCTTTTTTACTGCGCCGGTGGTCAAAAACCCTTGCATTGCCGGTGTATGAAGAAGCTTAATCGGGAGTGAATCATGACTGATATTGTGCAGTTGCTAGGAAAGGAAGCGGAAGATCTGCTGCAACACCGCTGTACCACTATCCCCGCCGAGAATCTCTACCTGCCGGGCGACGACTTCGTTGACCGCGTAATGATCGATAACAACCGTCCCAACAGCGTGCTGCGTTCGATGCAAACCCTGTTCAACCACGGCCGCCTGGCCGGCACCGGCTACCTGTCGATCCTGCCGGTCGATCAGGGCATCGAGCACTCCGCCGCCGCCTCGTTCGCCGCCAACCCGCTGTATTTCGATCCGAAGAACATCGTCGAGCTGGCGATTGAAGCCGGCTGTAACTGCGTCGCTTCCACCTACGGCGTGCTGGCGTCGGTATCGCGCCGCTACGCGCATAAAATTCCGTTCCTGGTCAAACTCAACCACAACGAAACGCTGAGCTACCCGACCCAGTACGACCAGACCCTGTACGCCAGCGTCGAGCAGGCGTTCAACATGGGCGCAGTGGCGGTCGGCGCCACCATTTACTTCGGCTCCGAGCAGTCGCGCCGCCAGATCGAAGAGATCTCGATCGCCTTCGAGCGCGCGCATGAGCTGGGCATGGTCACCGTGTTGTGGGCCTATCTGCGCAACCCGGCATTCAACAAGGACGGCGTGGACTACCACTCCAGCGCCGATCTGACCGGCCAGGCCAACCACATCGCCGCCACCATCGGCGCCGACATCGTCAAACAGAAAATGGCGGAAAACAACGGCGGCTACCGCGCGGTGAAATTCGGCTATACCGACGATCGCGTCTACACCAAGCTGACCACCGATCACCCGATCGATCTGGTGCGCTACCAGTTAGCCAACTGCTACATGGGCCGCGCCGGGCTGATCAACTCCGGCGGCGCCGCCGGTGAGAACGATCTGCAGGAATCGGTGCGCACCGCGGTGATCAACAAACGCGCCGGCGGCATGGGCCTGATCCTGGGGCGCAAGGCGTTCAAGAAATCGATGAAAGACGGCGTGGCGCTGATCAACGCCGTGCAAGACGCCTACCTGGACAAGAAGGTCACCATCGCCTGATGTGACGGACCGCCTGTCCTCAAGCCCGGTTCGCCGGGCTTTTTTGTGCATCGAGGGAGGTCTTGACAAGGAAATAATGCAACCGAATGT
Organism: Serratia sarumanii; assembly: GCF_029962605.1. NCBI lineage: Bacteria > Pseudomonadati > Pseudomonadota > Gammaproteobacteria > Enterobacterales > Yersiniaceae > Serratia > Serratia sarumanii. The sequence goes on from NZ_CP124750.1 coordinate 3,737,579, forward strand.
ATTTTATGAGCAAAAATAAGAGCTGGTTTTTATTTAATCTCCCTGCGCTTTTTTTATTCCAAATATGCGAAAGAGAACGACATAAATCATTAAAGATTGAAAGTTAACCTTATCAAATTTCAAATTCCCCACCTTTTCCGAAAACACAAAAACTTAGCGCATTAATAATTATTATAGTTCATTGTTATTTATGGACTTTTGGCTAAATTTTACGCTAGTTAATCCACATTTTTATGGTGGTGCCATCATGAAAGTCAATATTGTAATCATCTCCCTGCTCATCCTTTCGCTATCGTCTTGCGCGCTATTTAAATCTCCGGCCTCTAGGCATGAGTTGAAACCTGGAGAAACGTATTGGTTTGACTATGACTCAACAAGAAGCAGCGCCATTTATATTCCCGCAGACTCAAATATCAAGTACTGCGTGGCTCCACCGCCTGATGTCGCGCAGTCCGTTATTGCCGCGCTGAAAGCTGAAATGAGCACGGAACAAATTCAAAAAGTCAGTGGCGATGCAGAGTTCAGCACCGCCGTAGTCGATCTGGCTCGGCGCACCACCACGGTAAATTTTATCCGCGATACGTTGTATCGCGTCTGCGAAGCCAGACTACAAGGCCCGCTCACCGCGACGGAAAAAGAAATTTTCCTGGCCGCGATAGCCGCCGCCAAAGATATGGCAATCGCTGAAAAAGACAAACAAAAGCAAGAACTGGCCCAAACGGCCGAAAGAAACGGTGCTTCCGTAGAGACAATACAAAAGATTCTCGAGCAGTAACAGAAACACGCTAACAACGGCGATTTCCGTATACCCCCTCCCCAAAGCCCGGTTCACCGGGCTTTTTTGTGCCCGCGCTCTCCCCCTCATGCCACAGACCTTCTCTTTCTTTCATTTTAAACTTTCAAAATAAAATATTTATCTTTCAAATTGTGATCTATTTAAAACAAATGGCCCAACAAAGTGACTACTGTAAGGTCCATGGCGACAGAGCCGCCGTTCGCTCCAGGCCATATCAGTCCATTACAGGAGAACATAATGATTGAGCTAATCACCCACGGCGCCGAGTGGTTTATCGGCCTGTTTCAGAAAGGCGGTGAAGTGTTTGTCGGCATGGTGACCGGCATTTTACCTTTGTTGATCAGCCTGTTGGTTATCATGAACGCGCTGATCAAATTTGTTGGCCAGGAACGTATCGAACGATTGGCGCAGCGCTGCGCGGGCAACCCCGTGTCGCGTTATCTGCTGCTGCCGCTGATCGGCACCTTTGTCTTCTGCAACCCGATGACCCTCAGCCTGGGGCGCTTCATGCCGGAGAAATACAAGCCGAGCTACTACGCGGCGGCCTCCTACAGCTGCCACTCGATGAACGGCCTGTTCCCGCACATCAATCCGGGCGAACTGTTCGTTTACCTCGGCATCGCCAGCGGCCTAACCACCCTCGGCCTGCCGCTCGGCCCGCTGGCGGTGAGCTATTTCCTGGTGGGGCTGTTCACCAACTTCTTCCGCGGCTGGGTCACCGATCTCACCACCAGCCTGTTCGAACGCAAGATGGGCATCCGTCTGGATCGCCAGGTGCAACTTTAATTCGTGGAGTGCAGCATGAGTGCTTATATCCGTATTGAAAAAGGCGCCAGCGGCTGGGGCGGCCCCCTGGAGCTGCCGATAGAGCCCGGCAAGAAAGTGGTGTATATCACCGCCGGCACCCGACCTTCGATCGTCGATCGCCTCAGCGAATTGACCGGCTGGCCGGCCGTCGACGGCTTCAAAGAAGGTGAACCGCCGGCGGAAGAGATCGGGGTGGCGGTGATCGACTGCGGCGGCACCCTGCGCTGCGGCCTGTATCCGAAACGCCGCATTCCGACGGTCAACATCCACGCCACCGGCCAGTCCGGCCCGCTGGCGCAGTTTATCCTCGAAGACATCTATGTCTCCGGCGTGCGCGACCACAACATCAGCCGAATCGAAGCGGCAGATAGCCAGCCCGCCGCCACCGTTGCAGCGCCGCCCAAGGCGCGCGACTACGACACCAGCAAGAAGATCACCGAGCAAAGCGACGGGCTGCTGGCGAAGGTCGGCATGGGCATGGGATCGGTGGTGGCGGTGTTCTTCCAGGCCGGGCGCGACACCATCGACACCGTGCTGAAGACCATCCTGCCGTTTATGGCGTTCGTCTCGGCCTTGATCGGCATCATCATGGCCTCCGGCCTCGGGGACTTTATCGCTCACGGCCTGACGCCGCTCGCCAACAGCCCGATCGGCCTGGTGACGCTGGCGTTGATCTGCTCATTCCCGCTGCTGTCGCCGTTCCTCGGTCCCGGCGCGGTCATCGCCCAGGTGATCGGCGTGCTGGTCGGGGTGCAGATCGGCCTCGGTCATATTCCGCCGCAGCTGGCGCTGCCCGCGCTGTTCGCCATCAACGCGCAGGCCGCCTGCGACTTCATTCCGGTCGGCCTGTCGCTGGCGGAAGCCAAGCAGGACACCGTGCGGGTCGGCGTGCCTTCGGTGCTGGTCGGCCGCTTCCTGACCGGCGCGCCGACGGTGTTGATCGCCTGGGCCGCCTCGGCCTTCATTTATCAATAAGCTGATTTCCTGGGGGACGTTTATGCACACCATTTTTCACACCACCATCACGCAGATCGGCGGCTGCGCCCGCGACGCGTTGCTGGACAACATGCTGATCACCTTCCGTGAAGGCGCGCCGGCGGATATCGAAGAGTTCTGCTTCATCCACCGCCACGGCGCGACCGCCGGCGAGCTGCAGGTCGGCGGCGTGATGGAACTGGCGCAGCGGCGCTACGCCATCACCGCCGTCGGCAGCGTCGCCACGCAGAATCTGCGCGAGCTGGGCCACATCACCGTGCGCTTCGACGGCGAAGCCGAAGCCGAATTCCCCGGCTCGATCCACGTATCCGGCCCGACGCCGACCGATATCCCGTTGGGCAGCACGCTGTCATTTATCGCATAAGGAGTAGACCATGTCTGAAGTAGCTGTAGTGATTGGCGGCGGCCAAACGTTAGGCGCCTTTTTGTCCCACGGGCTGGCGCAGGCCGGTTATCGGGTGGCGGTAGCCGATCTGAACGCCGATAATGCCAATCAGGTGGCACAGCAGATCAACGAAGCGTTTGGCGCGGGCAGCGCCTGCGGTTTTCAGGCCGACGCCACCGACGAGCAGAGCGTGATCGCGCTGGCGGCGGCGGTTGACCGGGCATTCGGCCAGGCCAACCTGCTGGTGTACAGCGCCGGCATCGCCAAGGCGGCACCGATCACCGATTTTCCGCTGGGCGACTTCGATCGCTCGCTGCAGGTGAACCTGGTGGGCTATTTCCTCTGCGCCCGCGAGTTCTCGCGCCTGATGATCCGCGACGGCATCGCCGGGCGCATCATTCAGATCAACTCCAAGTCCGGCAAGGTCGGCAGCAAGCACAACTCCGGCTACAGCGCCGCCAAGTTCGGCGGCGTGGGGCTGACGCAGTCGCTGGCGCTCGATCTGGCGGAGTACGGCATTACCGTGCATTCGCTGATGCTCGGCAACCTGCTGAAGTCGCCGATGTTCCAGTCGCTGCTGCCGCAGTACGCGCAAAAACTGGGCATCGCGCCGGATCAGGTGGAGCAGTACTACATCGACAAGGTGCCGCTGAAGCGCGGCTGCGACTACCAGGACGTGCTGAACACCCTGCTGTTCTACGCCAGCGACAAGGCCTCTTACTGCACCGGCCAGTCGATCAATATCACCGGCGGCCAGGTGATGTTCTGACGCCATCGACGCCCCCTTCCGCGCAAGGGGGCCTAAGGAGAACCCCATGACTCAAGCTCTGATCGCCTTCGCGCTGCTGGCCTGGCTGCTGCAAATCGCCTTTGGCTGGTGGCAACTGCAGCGCTTCAACCGCGCCTTCGACGGCCTGTGCCGGCTGGGCGCCGTTGGCGTCGGCCGTTCCGGCGGCCGCTTCCGCCCGCGAGTGGTGCTGGCGCTGGCCTTCGACGCCGATCGACGGGTGTGCGGCAGCCTGTTGCTGCGCGGCCTGACCGTTTTCGCCCGGCCCCGCCCGCTGCCTCGATTGCACGGTTTGCATCAGCGGGATTTGCACCCGGATGTGATCTTCCCCGAGGATCGCGCATGCCAGTCTGCACTATCGTTAGCGATTGAACCCAAATCGTGATATTTTCACATTAAAAGACATTACCTTTCATAGTGAATTATTCAGCGAGGGGAAATGCCCAACTCTTGTGAACGGGAATCGCGATGAAACCAAAGCAGCGGCAGGCCGCTATCCTTGAATATCTGCAGCGGCACGGCAAAACGGCAGTGGATGCCCTGGCCGAGCATTTCTCCACCACCGGCACCACCATCCGCAAAGATCTCACCCTGCTGGAAGAAGAAGGCGAGGTGATACGTACCTACGGCGGCGTGGTGCTCAGCCGCGACGACGGCGATCAGCCGATCGACCGCAAAACCCATATCAACACCGAGAAAAAACGCCACATCGCCAGCGCCGCCGTGGCGCTGATCGCCGACGGCGACTCGCTGATCTTCGACGCCGGCAGCACGGTGCTGCAGATGGTGCCGCACCTGGCGCAGTTCAATAACATCACGGTGATGACCAACAGCCTGACCATCGTCAACGCGCTGGTGGAGCTGGACAACGATCAGACCATCCTGATGCCCGGCGGCACCTACCGCAAAAAATCGGCCTCGTTCCACGGCAGCCTGGCCGAATCGGCGTTTCAGCAGTTCAGCTTCGACAAGCTGTTTATCGGCGCGGACGGCGTCGATCTCAACGCCGGCGTCACCACCTTCAACGAAGTGCACAACGTCAGCAAAGCGATGTGCGAAGCCGCCGGCCGCATTATTCTGTTGGTAGACTCCTCGAAATTCGGCCGCAAGAGCCCGAACGTGGTGTGCGAACTCAGCGCCGTCGACACGCTGATCACCGACCGAGACATCAACCCCGATTACCTCGCCGCCCTGCAGGCGAAAGGCATCAATATCCTTCTGGTAGGAGACCCTGATGAGTAACGCCAACGCCCTGCTCGCCTTCGCCCGCGAAACGCTGGAGATCGAGCTGACCGAAGCGCAACGCCTGCTGGCGCGCCTGGACGACAACTTCGTCAGCGCCTGCGAACTGCTGCTAAACTGCCGTGGCAAAGCGGTGATTTCCGGCATCGGCAAATCCGGCCACATCGGCAAGAAAATCGCCGCGTCGCTGGCCAGCACCGGCACACCGTCGTTCTTCGTGCACCCGGCAGAAGCGCTGCACGGCGATCTCGGCATGATCGGCGCCGACGACGTGGTGGTGTTCATCTCCTACTCCGGCCGCGCCAAAGAGCTGGATCTGATCCTGCCGCTATTGGCGGAGAACGGCATTCCGGTGATCGCCGTCACCGGCGGCAAAGAGTCGCCGCTGGCGCAGGCCGCCGCCTGCGTGTTGGATATCGGCGTCGAGCGCGAAGCCTGCCCGATGGGGCTGGCACCGACCTCCAGCGCGGTCAACACCCTGATGATGGGTGATGCTCTGGCGATGGCGCTGATGCGCCAGCGCGGTTTCAACGCGGAAGATTTCGCCCGCTCGCACCCGGGCGGCAGCCTGGGGGCGCGCCTGCTGAACCGCGTGCATCACCTGATGCGCACCGGCGATCGCCTGCCGCGCGTGAGCGAAAGCGCCAACGTGATGGAAGCGATGCTGGAGCTGAGCCGCACCGGGCTCGGGTTAGTGGCGGTCTGCGACGCGCAGCAGCGGGTGGTGGGCGTGTTTACCGACGGCGACCTGCGCCGCTGGCTGGTGAAGGGCAACAGCCTGCAGGATCCGCTCAGCCCGGCGATCACCCGCCCCGGCTATCGGCTGCCGGAGCAGTGGCGCGCCGGCGAGGCGCTGGAGGCGCTGCACGAACAGCACATCAGCGCGGCCCCGGTGGTCGATATGGACGGCGTGCTGGTGGGGGCGCTCAACCTGCACGATCTGCATCAGGCCGGCATCGGCTGATCAACGCCGGGGGGCGCCATCACCGGCGCCCCCGGTCAGATCATTTCCAGTCGGGATTGTTCTCGAACTGCTGCTTCAGCAGCGCCTTCATGTCGTCATCCGGTTTGCCGAGCCACTGATACTTGGCGTATTTCTTCGGATGGTCGACGGCTTCCGGCCGGTCTTCCACCGCCACCCGCACGCCCCAGGCCTGGGATTTGTCCGCGCTGAACGCCACGATCAAAAAGTTGTTGCCGCAGTCGTGCGGTTTGCACAGATTGCCGACCAGATACTCTTTGCCCTTCCAGCTCAGGTTCTGCGCCGGCGTCGAGGTGCCGACGCCCTTGCGCGCCCAGCCCGGCATCCGCGCCTGGCCTTTCACCATGTTTTGCCAGCTGGCCTGATACCCCGGCTGCTGAATCAAATCCGACGTGGTGACGATCTGCTGAGCAAAGCTGCCCGCGCTGAAGCTGAGCAGTGCGCCGAAGAGGGCGCAACGCAGCGCCTGGTGTCCCGTCATAGTCCTTCTCCCTAGGTTAAATCAGGTTTCGCCCATAAAACCGGGCCTGAACTAGTCAGACCACGGTTGCGGCAAAAAGTTGACTCACCACCAGGCGTGGAAATGATGCACCGGCCCGATGCCGTGCCCCACTTCCAGCGTGTCCGCCTGTTGCAGTGCTTGTTGCAGGTAGTCCTTGGCGGCGGCCACCGTGGCCGCCCAGTCGGCATGGCGCGGGCGCAGCGCCGCCAGCGCGCCCGAGAGCGTGCAACCGGTGCCGTGGGTGTGGCGGGTGGCGACGCGCGGCGCGGTAAAGCGCTGCTCGCCTTCTGCGGTAAACAGCCAGTCCGGGCTCTCGCTTTCGCTCAGGTGGCCGCCCTTCATCAGCACCGCCCGGCAGCCCATCTCCAGCAGCGCCCGCCCCTGCTCGCGCATCTGCGCTTCATCTTCCGCCGGCGCGCACGCCAGCAGCGCCGCCGCTTCCGGCAGGTTCGGCGTAATGATCGACACCAGCGGCAACAGCTCGCTCCGAATAGACGCCACCGCCTCCGGCGCCAACAACGGATCGCCGCTTTTCGCCAGCATCACGGTGTCCAGCACCACGAATTCCGGCCGGTAATGGCGCAGCCGTTCGGCCACCGCCTGCACGATGTCGGCGTTGGCCAGCATGCCAATCTTGACGCTGTCGATGCGCACGTCGCTGAACACCGAGTCCAGCTGCGCGGCGACGAACGCCGGATCGATGTAATACACCGACTGCACGCCGCGGGTATTCTGCGCCACCAGCGCGGTGATCACCGAGGTGCCGTAGGCGCCAAGCGCCGAGAAAGCCTTCAAATCGGCCTGAATGCCGGCGCCACCGCTGGGATCGGTGCCGGCGATGGTCAGGGCGTTAATGCGTTTCATCACAGATCCTCCCCGCGCAGCTGATACAGGGCGTCGAGGAACGCCGGCGTAAAGCTGCCCGGCCCGGTGGCCTGTCTGGCCGCGAGGCCGCCGCAGTGGGACATCACCCGGCAGGCGGTCGCCACGTTGTCCAGGCGATCGCCCGGCAGGGCGCAAAACGCTGCCACGACCGCCGACAGCGCGCAGCCGGTGCCCACCACCCGCGTCATCAGCGGGGAACCGCCTTCGATCGCCCAATCGCGTTGGCCGTCGGTGACGTAATCCACCGCGCCGGTGACCGCCACCACCGCGCCGCTGCGCTGCGCCAGCTCACGCGCGGCGGGCAATGCCGCCAGCGAATCGTCGCCGCTGTCCACGCCGCGGCCGCTGGCCAGCAACCCGCTGAGCGCCATGATTTCCGAGGCGTTGCCGCGTATCGCCGCCGGTTTCTCGTCCAGCAGCTGTTTAGCAAAGGCGGTGCGGTAGGAGAGCGCGCCGACCGCCACCGGATCCAGCGTCCAGGGCTTGCCGGCCTGATTGGCGGCGGCCACCGCCACCCGCATCGATTCGGCGCGCAGCGCATTGAGGGTGCCGACGTTGATCAGCAGGCCGTCGGCCAGCACGCTGAACTGCGCCGCCTCTTGCGGCTCCACCACCATCGCCGGGGAGGCACCCAGCGCCAATAGCACGTTGGCGGTCAGCGATTGCACCACTTCGTTGGTCAGGCAGTGGATCAGCGGAGGCCGCTGTTGGAATTGGGTCAGACAGGCCGCGGCGCGCGCGCCGGGTAGTGCATCAGGTCGAGCGATCATATTCCTCCCAACCGGCGTTCAAGAAGGCGGCGCCGGCTGGGCGGCCGTGACTTCCCTACGCTGGCATTATCCAGATCAGGTAATACGGGTATTTCTCAGCCTTCACGTAGAAGGGCACCCCGAGTCATGAAAATCAATAGGTTGTGATCAACGTTGCGTTAATCCCTGCAGGGGATCATGCCAGCGGCGACGCAGACAAACAAGCGAATAAATTGGCCCGGCAGGCATACACCGCGCTATGCGCTATAGTGAGCACAAACCACCGGGAGATGCCATGCAGATAAGACCCTATCAAGAAACCGATCGCCCCTTTCTGCGCACGCTGTACCTGGCGTCGCGCAAGGCGGCGTTCGGCTGGCGCGATACCTCAAACTATCAGTTGGAAGATTTCGACGGCGCGACGCTGGGCGAAGCGATTTGGGTGGCGGAAGACGGCGGCACGCTGCTGGGATTCGTCTCCATCTACCGCGAAGACAACTTCATTCATAACCTGTATGTCGATCCCCATCAGCCGCCGCGCGGCGTCGGCAGTGCGCTGCTGCAGGCGGCGGAAGCTACCTTCACCGCCACCGGCTCGCTGAAATGCCTGGTGAAGAATGAAAAGGCGCTGGCGTTCTACCGCAAACACGGCTGGCGCATCATCTCTACCGGCAACGACGGCGAAGAAGATTATTACCTGCTGCATTCGCCGGCCCGCTAACGCCGCCTTTCCCGTCACAGAACTCATTAATGATAATGGATTTCATTATCATTTAAGCATACCCTTCCTTGTCTCTCTCAATGAACTTTGCAAGGAAGGTTATGCAACATCAAACGGATACACGCTTCCCCGATGCCGCGGCGGCGGACTACGATCGCCGTATTCTGACCCTGGTGCCCGGCTATCAGTTTGCTCAGTCGCTGCTGACGGCGACGCTCGCGCAGACGCTGCCGAATGACGCCACGCTGTTGCTGGCCGGCTGCGGCACCGGCAGCGAACTGTCGGCGCTGGCCGCCGCCAACGCCAGCTGGCGTTTCAGCGCAGTGGAACCCTCCGCCGGCATGCTGGCGGCCGCGCGCGCCAAGGCCGAAGCCGCGGGTTATGCACAACGGGTGAGTTTCCAGCCCACCTTGCTGCAACAAGCGCCGCAAACCCGCCACGGCGCGGCGGTGTGCTCATTGGTGCTGCACTTTATCGCCGACGATGGCACCAAACTGGATTTCCTGCAGCAGTTGGCACAGCGCCTCTCCCCCGCCGCACCGCTGCTGCTGTTCGACTATCAACCGGAGGGCCTGCCCGCCAGCCACTACCAACACTGGCTGCAAAGCGCCGGGCACTCGGCGGCGCAGGCGCAGGAGGTGATCGAACGCACCCGCCGCAACTGGCACCCGATGACGGCGGCACGCAGCCGTCTCCTCCTGGCGGAAAGCGGCTTCACCGCGCCTCAGCAGTTGTGCGGTGCGCTGGGCTTCCAGCTTTCACTGCTCCACCGCCGCCGCTGAGGGCGGCATGCCGCGCAGCGTCAGCCGCCAAAACAGCAGCGCGCTCAGGCTGACGCCCGCCCCCAGCCAGCAGACGCCGCTCCAGCCCGCCCAGGCGTACATATGGGTGCCGGCAAAGGCGCCCAGACCGCTGCCGACGGCGTAAAACAGCATGTAGCAGCCCACCAGCCTGCTGTGCGACTGCGGGTGCGCGCTGAAGATCATGCTCTGGTTCAGCACGTGGATCGCCTGGCCCGCCAGATCCAGCAATACGATGCCCGCCACCAGCCAAACCAGGCCGCTGCCGAGTAAACCGAGCGGCAGCCAGGCCAGCGTCAGCAGCAGCAGACACACGCCGCTGGCCACCTGCCCCAGTCCGCGATCCGCCAGATGCCCGGCGCGCACCGCCGCCAGCGCGCCCACCGCGCCGACCAGGCCGAACGCCCCCACCGCGGCATGGGTGAAGTTGAACGGCGCCTGACTCAGCGGCAACACCAGCGAACTCCAAAAGAGGCTGAAAGCGCCGAACATCAGCAGCGCCAACATGCCGCGAATTTGCAGCGTGCGGTCATGCAGCAGCAGGGTCAGCATTGAACGCAGCAGCGCGGGATAGCTCAGCGTACTGGGAGCGGTGCGCGGCGCAGGCAGCAGGCGCGACAGGATCGGCAGCAATACCAGCGTCACCCCGGCAGAGAAGAAGTACACCGTGCGCCAGCCGCCGACATCCGCCAGCGCGCCGGACAGGGTGCGCGCCAGCAGCAACCCCAACACCACTCCGCCCTGCGCCGCACCAACCACCCGCCCGCGCTCCTGCGGCGCCGCCAGTGCTGCGGCGAAAGCGATCAGCCCCTGCGTCATGGCGGTACCCAATAAGCCTACCAGCAACATCCCCGCCAGCAGCCAGGGCGCGCTTTGCGCCCAGCCCACCAGCAGCAGCGCGCCGATCAGCCCCAGCTGTTGCCCCGCCAGCAACCAATGCCGGTTCAGCCGATCCCCAAGCGGCACCACCAACAGCAGCGCCAGCGCGCAGCCCAGTTGGGTCACGGTGATCACCATGCCGACCGCCGCCAGGCTGATGGAAAAATCATGGGCGATGGCGTCCAGCAGCGGCTGCGCATAGTAAACGTTGGCCACGCTAAAGGCGCTGGCGGCGGCCAGCAGCAGCACCAGAGGGGCCGGCAGGCGCCCCAGCGCCGCACAGGGGGGATCCAGCAGTTTGTCGCTCATCGCATACCTCAATCTAGTTTCATTATTAAACCCAATGAACTTTAGGCGCAGAGGTTTTATAATGCAACCAGAATGTGCAGTTGGAGATAACCGTCGTGAAACGTAAAAGCCTGGAAGACGCGCCGTGCCCGGTGGCGCGCACGCTGGATGTGATTGGCGACTGGTGGTCGCTGCTGATCGTGCGCGACGCCTTCGACGGCGTCACCCGCTTCAGCGAATTTCAAAAAGGGCTGGGGATGGCGAAGAACATCCTTGCCACCCGCCTGCGCGCGCTGGTGACGCACGGCGTGCTGGAAATCGTGCCCGCCGCAGACGGCAGCGCCTATCAGGAATATGTGCTGACCGAGAAAGGCCGCGCGCTGTTTCCGGTGATCGTCGGCCTGCGCCAGTGGGGGGAAGATCATCTGTTCGCCGAGGGAGAAGCGCACTCAACGCTGGTGGAAAGCGACAGCGGCCGCCCCGTCCCGCGCCTGACGCCGATCGGCAGCGCCGGGCAGACGCTCACCCCGCTGAATACCCGGGTGGTGAAGGTGGAGGAACGGTGATGAGAGTTAGTGGCGGTGCCCGCAGCTCACCCGCTGAAAAACCTGGCGGATAAAGAGCCATTCCAGACACCCGGCCAGCAGATAAACCGCGCCAAAAATGAGCGCACCAAACCATTCCGTATCGTTAAAATGGAAAAACTCGCTGGCGTCAATCAGCCAAGCGGTTTGATCCTGGTTTAGCCTGGGTACAGGAAAAAGCTTTATTGTCAGCACAGCCAGCCCAACAACAGCCAATGCGTTAGCGAGCAACAGGGCAAGTTTTTTCATAGCCTTTCACCTCGATAGTCCCATATGCCTGTAATGTCGTTCCCGGAACTCTGGCTGTTTTCGATTTCAGCAATGCAGCTCGCAGACGATTGAATTCGTTTTGGGAATAAAAGGTTACACATCCTTCGGATAATCCAAGTGGACCGATTGGATGCAACCTGAATTGCCCACGCATAATGCCGTTAATCCATGTTCTATCGTTAACTGTTCCATCATCTCTGTATAAAGCAAACCAACTATTGTGATCTACATTGGTCACAATATCTTTTATGAAAGTAATAGTCTGCGACTTTAAACCACCGGATGGCCGATCCACAATCCAGTAAGTACCGGCTGGTATAGCCCCGTGATTGGGAACATCTGTACATCCTGGTTGATTTGTATACTGTTTATTACCAGAAAACACAGAGAACATCCCAACCCCTTGACACAACAGAGTGTTTATTTTGTTTCCATTATGAACTAAAAAGCAGCGAAGCATTTTATTTCCCCCATCCTTTGGCTGAGCACCGATAATATCCAGCAAATAAGATTTTATCTATCTTATTGATTTTTTGAATATTGTTAACTCGTGATGATAGAATCAGCAATGAGTAAGGCCCAATCAGCATTGATGGCGCGTGCATCACCTTGAGCTATTACATCTATTCTCTAACAGCTTCCGCAATCCCCTGCAGGTAATGTATAGTCCGCGTTTTACGGAGATCCCATGCTGACTAACTCATCCATTCGTCTGAACAAATACATTAGCGAGAGCGGTATCTGCTCACGCCGCGACGCCGATCGATACATCGAACAGGGCAACGTTTTCATCAACGGTAAACGCGCCACCGTTGGCGCCCAGGTATTTGCCGGCGATGTGGTGAAGGTTAACGGTCAGCTGATCGAACCGCGCAATGAAGAAGATCTGGTGCTGATCGCGCTGAACAAGCCGGTCGGCATCGTCACCACCACCGAAGACGGCGAGCGCGACAACATCGCCGACTTCGTCAACCACAGCAAACGCATTTTCCCGATCGGCCGCTTGGACAAAGATTCGCAGGGGCTGATCTTTCTGACCAACCACGGTGACCTGGTCAACAAGATCCTGCGCGCCGGCAACAATCACGAGAAAGAGTATCTGGTGACGGTCAACAAGCCGGTGACCGACGAGTTTATTCGCGGCATGGGCGCCGGCGTGCCGATGCTGGGCACGGTGACCAAAAAGTGCAAGGTGAAGAAAGAGGCACCTTTCGTGTTCCGCATCACGCTGGTGCAGGGGCTGAACCGCCAGATCCGCCGCATGTGCGAACACTTCGGCTACGAGGTCACCAAGCTGGAACGCACGCGCATCATGAACGTCAGCCTCAAAGGCTTGCCGCTGGGCGAATGGCGCGATCTGACCGATGACGAGCTGATCGAGCTGTTCAAACTGATTGAAGGCTCTTCATCCGAGGCCAAGCCGGCGAAGAAGGCCCCGGCCAAATCCGCCGCGGCGAAAAAACCGAGTGCCGGCGGCCCCAAAAGCGCCGACAAAGCCGCTGCGCCGGCCGGCCGCAAGCGCTTTACCCAGCCAGGGCGCAAGAAAAAAGGGCGTTAACCCCCCGCTCACGCTTCTCGCCAAGCCCGCCGTTGCGCGGGCTTTTTCATCATAAAAGTCAGCCACAGGCCGCCACTGAGTTCTCACCATAAAAAAGGCCCGCATCAAGCGGGCCAGTCAGTACCAGAGAAGTCTAGAGGAAGAATCAGAACGACCAGCGCAGGTTGGCGTTGACCGAATTAACGCGGGTATCGGCGCCGAATTGCCCCTGATAGCCGACATCCAGCGTCGCGGCGCGCGACAGTTTCACGCTCACGCCGATATCGCCCACCATCACGTTGTCATCCACGGCCTGGCCCTGAGTGACGAACGCGTCACTGCCGGCAAACGCCATGCGCGATGAGGTGTTCTTATCGCCGTAGGCGTGCTGCCAGCCGAGCGAGCCGTAGAGGCTGACGTTCTTCGGCAGCTCGGTCACGCCGCGCACCCCGAGCGTGGAGTAGAAGGTGTTCATCGTTTCATTGCGCACGCTCAGCGCCGCCGCGCCCCCCGACTCCTGGAAGCTGTCGGTATGCAGACGGATGTAGCTCAGGTTGATGAACGGTTCGACGTTCATCTCCGGCTGGCCGAAACGGTAGCCCGCTTCGGTGAACGCCAGCAGCGAGTTGGCATCGTAGTCCGACTTCAGCCGATCCGAGAAGCCGCTGAAATCGACGTTGCGCTTGCCTTCAATCTTGTGCCAGGTGTAACCCAGCGCGCCGCGCAGCGAGAACGCATCCTGCTGCCCCGCCGCATACAGGCCGAGGTGGTAGTTGTCGGTATCGGCCTTGGAACGGCGGCTGTCGACGTCGTAGTCGCCGCGGCTGTAACCGAAGTAGCCGCCGATACGCACGTTATGATCAGTCAGCTTGCGATCCGCCCCCAACAGGAAGCCGGTGGTGTTGCCATCCAGCTTGCCCACGTTGCCGTTGCCGCTGTTTTTGCCCCATGAACTGAAGGTCTGCCCCCAGACGCCGCTGTTTTGCGCCTGCGCCGGTTGCACCAGCGACATCGCCAACGGCGGTATCGGCAGGCTGTCGTTGTCGAACAGGCGCAGCATGCGCTGGTTCAGCACGTTGAACAGCTGGGTGCTGCCGGCGATCAGGTTAGACTGCATCGACGGATAGACTTCGCCGGACAGCTGATTGAACGCCTCGCGCGCTTCCGGCGCACTCAGCAGCAGCAGCGAGTTGTACAGCGCCAACGAAGGGCCGCTCTGCGTCAGCGTCGAGAGCGCACCGGCGGTATTCCACTGGTTGCCGCTTTCGGCCACCGTTTGGAAAATGCCCGGCTTGCCGCTGCCTGGGTTCTCGCCCCCCGGATTTTCACCGCCTGGGTTTTCCCCACCCGGGTTCTCGCCCCCTGGATTCTCACCGCCTGGGTTTTCTCCACCCGGGTTTTCGCCCCCTGGATTCTCACCGCCTGGGTTTTCTCCACCCGGGTTTTCGCCCCCTGGATTTTCACCGCCCGTGTCTTTCTGCGCGATGGTCAGATCCACGGCGTTGGCGCTGTGATTCAGCGCTACATCGAGGAAGGCAGACTTGGAGACCGCCGCCGCGAACTGGCCGTCAATGCCGCCGTCCGAGGTCAGAATGCGATAGCTTTGGCCGGTTTTATAGCTGGTTTGCGGATCCAGCGCCGTAACCTGCACCTTGGCCCGATCGCTGATGGTGGTTTTGCCCGCCACCAGCAACTGGTCGCTGCGGCCGTCGCCGGCGATATCGACGTCGTAGAAGGATTCGCCGATAAAGTTCAGGTAGCGTTTCAGCGTCAGCGTGCCGATATTGCCGTCGCCGGGCGAGATATGGCCGCCGGACTGGATCTCGGTCTGGCCCAGCGTGCCGTTGCCGCCCAATGTGCCGCCGGCCTTGATCGACGCGGCGCTGCTGTAGCCCTGCCCGTTATTGACGTCGGAACCCGCCGTCGCGTTGAGGATCAGCGTGCCGCCGTTCTCTGCGCTGAGGGTTTGGATCTCGAAGATGTCGTCTTCTTTCTGGGTATTGATGTCGCTGGCGATGATGAGCTTGCCGCCGCGCGCGGTGACGTTCGCCTGCAGCTCAGAGAGATCGCCGTTCAGCGTCGTGTGCCCGGCGCTGTTGATCACCTCGCCTTCGCCGCTCATCTTGTTGCTGAAAACGTAATTGCCGTCGGTATGGTTAAAGTACACATAGCTGCGGAACAATCCGCCCCGCAGGGCGATCGCCGTCTGGGCATCGATGGTGCCTGCGGCGCCCGCCGCGCCGAGCGTCGGCTCAGTCAACCCGGTGCCGGTGTCCATGTTGCCGCGGCTGCCGATAATCAGCGCGCCGCGGTTAGAGCCGGAGCCGGTCTTGCCCAGCACCACTTCGTTGCCGCCGGCGGAGAATGTCCCGCCGTCCATGACCGCCAGCACGCCGTTGCCGTAATCGCCGACGTTGACGCTGCTGCCGCTGGTAAACCGTGAGCCGTTGCCGGCGATCGTCAGCTCGGCGGTTTTACGCGCGCCGGAGACGCCCGCCACTTCGATGCTGCCAACGCTGACCGCGCCACCGTTCAGCACGTCCAGATCGCCGTAAAGCGTGAGCGCGCGGCCGACGTTCCATTGGGAATTGGCCCCGGTGACCGTGGCTTTCGGGCTCAGCGTATCGGTCTCGCCCGGCCCGCTACCATTGCCGATGCGCGCGTCAAAGGCGGTGTTCAGCACCGCGCCGTCTTCAATCGCCAGCGTGGATCGTGCCCCTAAATCGGTGCCGACGCTGAGAAAATTGCTGGTGACGCGAGAACCGGCGCCGGTGGCGATCAGATGGCTGTCGTAGCCACGCGTGGTGCCGACCACGATCTCTTTCGCGCTGGCCAGCGCGCCGTCTTCAACCCGCAGGGTGCCCCGCCCCAGATTCAGGCCGCCGCGCAGCACGAACTGATCGTTCACCGCGTTCAGCTCGGCGTTCGGCCCGCGGACCGTGACCAGGCTTTCATGAATTTGGCCGTTGAACATCCGGCCGATATTGATGTTATAGGCGCTGATCTTGCCATTATCGATCAGCAGGTTGCCGCTTTGATTACGGCCGACGTAAACGTCCCCGGTGTAGGCCAATGATTCGGTAATTTTTGCGTCGCCATCAAAAATGGCATCATCTGCGCGAGCGATATCGGCGGGCGCCAGCATCAACAGCGGCGCAGAAAATAGAGCGAGGTAAAGTTTGGAAAGCGGTGTTTTAACCGCTAAAGGATGCGATGTCTTGTCATTCACGGGCTATCTCCGTACTCGTTGGCATGATGGCGCGAAATTTATTGTTATAGGGAAACTCAATGCACTAGAGGAGGTGTAAGGCGTTATTTCGCGCACGCCGGTTTAGTGATCGTCGAAGCAAAAGCTTATTGCCCCCCGGCGCTGACGCTCCGACGATGGAAAACCAGGAAGCGGCAATACCGCCCCCAAAGCGAATTATTTATGCGTGACCACCGGCGTACAGGTCGGCGCGCTCAGCGACGGCGACGACCCTAAAATTCCCGGCATCATCAGCGACGAACAATCGAAAATGCGGCCTTTTTCCGTGGTGGCACGATAAGAAAGTTTTTGGCCGCCCAGCGCATCTGGCTGTGCGCCATTGACATTGGTCACGGTAATTTCGTCCGATGAGCCCAGGCCCAGCATTTTGGCGGTTTCCGCCTGCAGTAATGGAATGGCCTGATCGGTTTTCAGGGTGGAACAACCGGCTATCATCATCGTAACGGTTAAAGCGATAAGTGGTTTTTTCATAAATTATCCTTTATAACCAATCAGTTAAAATTATCGATTGGCTTTATGTTTTCTCTTATCCAAATCCTCGAATAATATATTTCCCTTTCCTAAACGAAAAAACCCTCCTAAAGTAGGGAGGGTTGATAATAATTCATCAGACCTATCTGAACTGTGAAGGCGAAAGGAGAATCCTTTGGGGCAGGATTATGCGTTGGTCGTTGATGACCATCCATTGGTAGCAAGCGGTATCGCTAACTTTCTCAGCACGCATTGCCGATTCAAACAGGCACATGTGGTGACCAATGAAGAAAATTGCTACCGTCATATTAGGGAAAATGGCCCGCCGCGTTTACTGGTGATCGATTTTTGGCTCTCTTCCGGTACGGCGTTGAAATTACTCAAAGAAGTAAAACAACGTTATTCTCAGGTGCGCATTTTGGTGGTCAGCGGCGACGAAAATAACGATATCTGGCAGAAAGTGCACAATGCCGGCGGGCATGGGTTCGTATTAAAAAATGAACCCCCGGAATTATTCGCCAGAGCGGTTTTTGCGTTGAATAATAATCAGGAGTGGTTCCCGGAAGGAAATGAATCCGCCATTAAAAACAGTCATGAACATTTAAATAAATTCAATTTAACGCCGAGACAAATCGACGTATTAACTATGATACTGCGCGGCCTGCCGAATAAAAGGATCGCGACGCAGCTGTCTATTTCCGAACCCACCGTGAAAGAGCATATCAGTAATATCTTGAAAAAGATCGGCGTCAACAGCCGGGTAGAAGCCATCACGCTGTTGCACGGCAAACGGGATCCGTCACAATGAAGTTTTTCCAGAATTTACAAAATGATGGCATCTCCTCACGCGCGCAGATCCGCCTGCTGGACAACACCTTCATGCGGTTGGTGTTCAGCTTCACCGCCGTGCCTTTCGTCGGCATCCCGTTCGCCATCTGGATTTATTTGCTGGGGGATGAACTCGGCCCAACCATTGCCTGGATCATGGTTTACCTGCTATGCGCCGTGGCGATCAGAATATGGCATCGGCGCTACCAACGCGAGGCCAAAGAAAATGATGAAGACGCCGTGCTGCGCCGCTGGCTGCCGCGCATTAATAAGGTGGCGTTTATTCACGGATTGGGGATCTCATCACTCTATTTAATTACGCCGCAGACCCATAACTTTGACTTTTTTCTGCTGCTCAATATCAGCATCGCCGCGATCGTCGCCGCCAACGCAACGCATCTGACGCCGGTTATCAGCACCTTTACCCGCTTTTTCTTCGCTTCCTGGGGGCTGCTGAACCTCGGCATCATCTGGCGGCTGGAAGACGTGATGTTCATCGTGCTGATGCTGAACTTGCTGTACGGCTTCGCCATTTACCGCCACGCGTTAACCTCGCATGCGTTCTTTATCCAGCAGGCGTTGCTCGAAGAACAAAGCTCCCGCCTGGCGGAACAGTTCCGGCAAGCTAAAGAGGAGGCGGAACAGGCGCTGCTGGACAAGAACCAGTTCCTGACCACCGCCAGCCACGATCTGCGCCAGCCGGTGCACGCCATGGGCTTTCTGATCGAAGCCATCATCCACAAGAACCGCGACGACAGCCTGACGCCGCAGCTGCTGGATCTGCAACAGAGCGTGCGTTCGGTGCATTTGATGTTCAATTCGCTGCTCGATCTCAGCAAGATCGAGTCCGGCAACGTGCGCACCGCCGCCACCCATGTGGATATCGGCGCCCTGCTCGACTCGGTGATCACCCTGTTCCGCGAAGAGGCCAACAGCCGCGCCCTGGCGCTGCGCACCTGGCGGCCTAAACGGCGCATCAGCGTGATGGGCGATCCGCTGCTGGTGCGGCAATCGTTGATCAACCTGATCCAAAACGCCCTGCGCTACACGCAACGGGGCGGCGTGCTGATCGCCATCCGCCCGCGCGGCACCGAGTGCCTGGTGGAAGTGTGGGACACCGGCGTGGGCATCGCCGACGAAGAGAAAAGCAAAATCTTCTCCCCTTACTACCGCCCCGAACTGGCGTGGAAAATCGACAGCGCCGGCCACGGGCTGGGGCTGGCGGTGGTGGCGCGCTGCGCCAAGCTGATGAAGGTGAAGTACGGCATGCACTCCGTCGAAGGCAAAGGTTCGCGCTTCTGGATGCGCTTCACGCAATACATCGGCGAAGACAAAGCGCCGGAAACCGCGGCCGCCTACGACAACACCGCCACGCCCATCCGCTATGCGCCGCTGCGCGGCGCCTGCCTGGTGGTGGACGACGATCCTTTGGTGACTTCAGCCTGGGAGAGCCTGATGAGCACCTGGGGCATCACCGTGCGCTGCGCGGCCTCCGCCGAGGAAGCCTTCGCCATCGTCGACGACGGTTTTACGCCGTTCGCCGTGCTGTGCGACCAGCGCCTGCGTTCCGGCGAGAGCGGTTTCGACATCCTGAAAGCGCTGTTCGAACGCCTGCCGGACGTGAGCGGCGCCATGGTCAGCGGCGAGTTCAACTCGCAGATATTGCAAGAGGCCGAGCAGGAAGGCTATCTGGTGCTGCGCAAACCGCTGGAGCCGGCCAGGCTGCATGCGCTGCTGACGCAGTGGGGGGCCGGCTAGCGCGAGGCGGAATCTTAGCGGGCCAGATGACGCAGCAGGCCTTCAAGATTGCGCTCCCCCTCCGGGGTTTGCGCTCCGGCCTTCAGCCCGCCGCGAATCAACCGCTCCGCGGCCGGGCGTGCGAACAATCCTGCCCAGGCGTCGTGCTCGCGATAAAAACCGGCCTGCAGATCCGGCGCAGGCATCGCCTGTTTGGCCGCCGCAATCACGCCCTCTGGCAATGCCGCGATATTGCGCGCTAACCGATCGACGAAATCATCGAGCTCGGCAGCAGGCAAGGCGCGGTTAATCCAGCCGTAGCGTTCTGCGGTAGCGGCATCGAAAAGCTCAGCGCCCAGGATCACTTCCAGAGCGCGGCCGCGCGTCATTCGGCTCGTCAGATACTGCGTCGCGCCGCCGCCGGGCGTAATGCCCATCAAGGCCTCGCACTGGGCCAGTCCCGCCGCTTCCCGTGCAGCGAAAGCCATATCGGCCGCCGCCACAAACTCGGCGCCGCCGCCGCGCGCCAGCCCAGCCAGCTTAACGAGAGTAACCTGCGGCTGGCTGCGCAGCAGTTCGCCAAACGCCTGGAACGGATTAAGCCCCTCCGGCGCGTTGCTCGCCAGTTCGTCGAAAGCGTGCGGCTCATCGATCAAGGTCATGTCGACGTGAGCAATAAAGAATTCTGGGTTTGCGCTCTGGAACACCAACACCCGCGTATCCGGATCGTCACGCACCGCGAGCAATAAACGGCTGATTTCCGACATCAGCGCCACATCAAGTACGTTTACCGGTGGGTTATCGATAGCGATCGTCATCACGCCGTGCGCATG
The DNA here is from genome assembly GCF_029962605.1 of Serratia sarumanii. Classification (NCBI taxonomy): domain Bacteria; kingdom Pseudomonadati; phylum Pseudomonadota; class Gammaproteobacteria; order Enterobacterales; family Yersiniaceae; genus Serratia; species Serratia sarumanii. Next base: position 3,757,926 of record NZ_CP124750.1, read on the forward strand.
AGACAGCCTGAGTTTGCTGAAATTTGTATCTGTCATCTCAATGTCCTTTTACCTGGGGTACAAGTGCGGGTTATTCGCGCCGTGTTTCGAATGGTATACTTTGCATACCTGGCGTCAATTACGCACCTTAAGCATCCCAGGGATGCAGGAAGATACCGATGGATAAGACCGATGTTGTTTACCGCGCCGACTGCCCGAGCCGCATCGTGCTCGATCAGATTGCCGATAAATGGTCCATGATGGTGCTGGAAGTGCTGCGCGAGCCGCAGCGTTTCAACGCCATCAAGCGCCGTCTGGATGGTGTCACGCAACGCGTGCTGACCCAGACCCTGCGCAAATTGGAACGCAACGGCATGGTGCATCGCAAAGTGTTGGATGGGCGGGTGCTTGGCGTCGAGTATTCGCTGACGCCGCTCGGCAAATCCCTGCAGGGGCCGTTCTCGATACTGTTCGACTGGACGTTAGGGAATATTGAGGCGATTCAGGAGTGCCAGCGCAAGTATGATGAGCAGGACGGGTGATGCGATCCCCCATAGTCTTTCACTTGCAGGAAAACGAGGGTTAGGCGCCATAGGGCTATCAGGGCATGATGAATCGCTTAAACAGCAGCTGCTGGATGTCCTGATGGTATGACAATGGGGTCAATACAGTGCCTTACGGTACGCGTGTACTCCAAGGCCACCTGCTGTTCCACTGCAATCCCTTAATGTTGAGCACTGTAATGTTTAAAGCACATCCAACAGCAGTTCCTTCGAGAACACGCGCCCTTCCGCTTTATCCTTCTCTGACAGCGTCAGCAATTTCAGCAGAGTAATGGCGTTATCTCGCTCCTGCTGCTCATAGGATTCTATAACGTAGTGGATGCTCTCTACTTTCATCGTGCCCCCAGGCGCTATCAATCATACCAAGGTCTGAACATAGGCCATATTTCGACCACAAACAATGTTCGGCTTTACCCATAACTTACCTCATGGCTGACAACAGGCAGAAAAGACATGGCCATACAAAGAAAAACCCTCTGTAAAAACAGAGGGTTTTAGTCACTAAGACCTAGTTACGAACAGGCTGAGGGAAGTGTCAAATCACTCCCACTCAATTATAAATTACCTGAAAATGCCCATGTAAATCAGTATCTTGCCACCATGACGATTTGCCCAACCATGCAAAATACCATGTTCAAATCAGAGAGGTAGAGCGCGCTCTGTATCGGCGTCATCCGACCTCTCATCACCTGCCGACGCCGTGGCCATCTGACGCAACAGAATGGCCAGTTCGGCCGGGTTGCCGTCGCGGCGGACTTCAGCAAGCAGCTCCGCTGCATAGGTCGGATCGCCGCGGAAGTGTTCGGCCATCGCCGTGTCATGCGATCTATCTCTCACGTACTCTCCTCATCCCGCTTACGCTTCGGTCAAATGCTCCTATGGGCCAGTCAATGTTACCAGTTCACCACATCTCCTACACCATAACTTTCGAGGTCAAATCTGCTTACTTAGACTTAGCGATTGAAAACGGAAAGCCTTGGCCTTTGTCATTAGCAGCAGAGCATGCGATAACATACCATCCAACACAATGATGCAGACAAATCATGCGGAACATACTTAATCGAGTTATGAGAAGAAAATCCTCCGACGAAGAGAGTGCTGTGAAAACATATTCAGGCCCAAACACGCCCCTAGCAAATTATCTAGCATACTATAGCAATCTCAAGTCTCCGGGTTACGCCGTTCTAATAACGGGACCATGGGGTGTTGGAAAAACTTATCAAGTAAAGCAATTAATACCAGATTCTGAGAGTTACTTTGTTAGCCTGTACGGCATTGATACTGTAGATGGCATTCACGATGCGGTGCTTGCATCATGCTTGCCGAGCCTCAATGCCAGCGAATATGTATCAACAATCGGAGAGGTAGGAAAGGCAATGGGCGATAAGTACGCTCTTGCTGGCTTCGCGAACAGTGTATGGAATGTTTTTCTAAGACAACGGTTAAAACCAGATCGGACGATTATTTTTGATGATTTAGAACGCAGCTCTTTATGGACAAATCAAAAGAGTGAATTACTGGGTGCAATTAATCACTATGTAGAACATCGCGGCTTCCGCGTTATAGTTATTTGTCACGATGAGCGCATAGCTGATCAACTAGCCGAGCTTAAGGAAAAAACATTTGGCCATACTGTTATGGTCGAACCACAAATTCATGCGGCTTTTGAAGCGTTTCTAACTGATATTCAAGATAAAGTTGCACAAGATTTTGTCACCAAAAGAAAATCAATTATCGAGGAAGTTTGGTCGCAATCCGAGCAGTCTTCTTTGAGAATACTGAAACACGTTATCAACGATGTTGCTAGACTTCGTTTAATAATGAAAGACAGGCATCTAGAAAATAAAGACGCTATAGAGCACATTATAAAATTTTTCTGCGCCTTGGATATAGAGGTGCGTGCGGGAAATTTAACACGAGATCTACTCCTTAACCGGATGAAACTACATATCGCGGAGAGGATGGATCGCAACAATCAAGACGATATTCGGCCATTAAGTAAAGTAATTTCAAAATATTCATCATCTGATATTACAGGCTCAATTCTCAGCGATGAAATTTTAGAGTCAACCCTCATAGAGGGTAGATTTGATTCTGAAATGCTTGCAGCATGGCTCGATCAAACACCTTATTTTATCCAAGCCTCAGATACCCCTCCGTGGCTCATAGTAATGAAATTCGATGAGCTCGATGATGAAATTATTAAAGAAGGCATATCTCGGATGCAAAAGCAGTTCGATGAGCGTGCCGTAACTGAAATCGGAGAGTTTCTTCACATCGCGGCACTTCGGCTAATGATGGTTGAACAGGGCGTTATTGCCCACTCTATGGAAGAAGAAACATCACTCTGCACCACGTATATTGACGACCTTTTAGCAACCAAAAGATTGCCTCCAAAACCTTTGGAATACTCATTTGAGAGGCTATTTGAGGCTTATGGTGGTTATGGTTATTGGGTTTCAGAGGTTGCGAGACCACATTTCAGGGCCATTTGTGAGCACGTAGACCAAGCGCGGCATCAAGCGCTAGAGGCCACTTATCCAAGTCATGCCGCAGAAATTTTGCGTCAACTCAAAGAAGATCAAGCGTCTATTTTTAAGACAATTTCACCAACAAACTCTGGAAGCAACACTCTCGCGCATGTTCCTATCCTCAATCATATACCTGTGAATTCTTTCTTGGACGCTTGGCTTAGCGGTCCGCGCAGTGGATGGCGACAAACAACTATGGCACTCGACAATCGATATGAACATGGTCAACTCGATCGGAACTTGAGTACCGAAAGACCTTGGTTAATTGACCTAGAGCGGGAAATGAATGCGCGAATAGATAAGGAGACTGGTCTCGACGCATTTCGATTGAAGCGAATAAAGCCAAAAATATTTAGTGAGTTACAAGAAATAGAGGCACCAGATCAAAGATAGGGAAATATGGATTGCGCAATCCAAAAGCATCGTATGGTGGCAGGTGATCCCACCTCCACCATAGTTCTTGGACCTAAAAACCGAGAGCGCTAGATCAAATTTCCACCCCTGCACTCTGACCATCTTTGCTGCCGCGACGGCGAGAAGTTTTCCTTGAGTCAGCCTTACCTGAATTCTCCATTTCCTTATGCTCGGCCGTCTCGCGGCGCACCTGCTCCATCGCCGGATCGGTGAACGTGACCTTGAGGCCGTGCATACCGGCGAGTTGGGCGACTTCAAGCCGGAACTCGTCTGTGCCTTCCACGATGAGGGCTTGGCCCTCGAACCGCTTGGACGCCAGTTCGAGCGCAACCAGTGCCGCGCCGGTCGTGGCTTTCTGCGCCTGAACGTGCGTCTTCCGGTCGATCACCATGCCGCCGTCGATGGTGCTGTACGCCACCGTCCCGTCTTTCCGGGCCTTGGGCTTGAGCTTGTCGAGAACGACAGCTTTGGCCTTGTCGGCCCGGTCGGCAGTCAGTAGCTCCCCGTTCCAGCGGCGTGTCCGTTCCTCGCGGTCGCGCAGCACGGCCAGCGCCTCGGAGTTGCCGCGCTCCGCCTGCTGCGTTAGCCAGTCGGCCCAAGTGGGCATCGTCGTCTGTTTGAACAGTGCCTGACGGCGAGCGTCTGCGCTCTGCCGGTTCTTCTGGCGCGAGGCGTCGGCCTGCTGTTTGATAGTGCCGTACATCAGGCGTTTGATCGACCCCTTGCCCGCGACCTTCAAAAGCATTCGCTCTGTCTGGCTCCACTGCCTCACTTGCGCATTGAAAGCCGCACTCTCGCGCTTGATCTGGTCGAGGCCCTGACGGCGGGCCAGAATGGCCGCCTGTCGCTCGCGCTGGTAGTGGTTGAACAGGCCCGCTGTCGTCGGGTTGTCCGGCCGCCGGGGTCGTGGCTCGTACCGCTTGCGGTTCGCCTTCGCCTCGGCCTGCCGTTCGGAAGGCTGGAACGGGCCAAGACGGTCGGTCAGGGCCTTCATGGAAAGGTCGCGACCGACGTTGCTGGCCTTCGCCCAAATGCCTAAATCCGGCTCGCCGATGACAAGGCCAGCGCCGCGCTGGCGAACCTCTAGGCCGTGCTCGGCCGCTGCGTCGTGCAGCTCCTGCCAGCTCGTCGCCTGCCGCATCGCCGGGGCCAGCTCGCGAGCCGCGTACCCGGTCAGAGTCTCGATGCCGGAGTGCGCCTCCACGCTGGCCACCTTCGCGCCGATGCGGACTGGCTCTGCTTTATCTGCTGACTGCTTCTGTAGACGGGTATCGGACAGCTTGCGCAAGCCGTTCAGGGTTTTGGCTTCGGGAGGCTCCGATATGCTGAGGTCGCAAGCGTTTCTAAGGTGTTTACGGAATAGGCTATCGCGCTGCTCTGGGGCTTTCGCTGGCAACAGCTCAATGTCGCGGTTTTGATGCCGCTGCTTTGCCTCCAGACCATGAAACGTTCTTTGCAAGCCATGCTCTACCTCAAGACGCTCACAGGCCTCCATCAGGCGGAACTGATCGTAATAGGGTTCGATGTTCTGTAAACCGGTCGGGTGAACCTTGTTGATGGCTACATGCACATGCAGGTTATCGGTGTCGATGTGAACCGCTGATACACGCTGGTGCTCATCAAGGCCGATGGCAGCGCATAGTTCGTCTTCGATGGCGTGCAGCGTCTCAAGGTCTGGCTGCTCGCCGGGCGGGAAGGAATAGACAAAGTGGTAGGTCTTTTCCGCCTTCGACCTGGTGTTAGCCGCTTGCGTGGCTTGGATTAAGATTGCAGCATCTGCCGGATCATCCGTGCCGCAATTCGTGACCCGATAGCTGGCGACCTTCTCGCCCTCGGTCGTACCATTGGCGGAATCCAGAATGTAGTCGGCCGTGCGCTCCCAGCTCGTCGGGTCAATGCCGCCCTTGGCCGCCACCATATACTTGATTAACCGGGCTGGGCTTGAGGCCTTGCGTTCACGGTTGATGCGATGCGCGATCATTTGGAAATCCTCCCCATGAGCGCCCGCATGTCCTCTTGGATTGCGCGGAAATCCATCATCATCGTTTCCACGTCAATCGGTCGAGTACCCTGACCGCGTTTCTCAGCGAGCCACAATTTCAGCAATCCGGCCACCCGGCCTAGGTCGCCATTCACTTTTGCCAACTGGCGGACAGCTTCCAAATCGGCCCGTGAACCTATAGGCAGATTCAGCCCAACAGCGCGAAGGAAAGCGGCATTCGACAATCCCGCCTGATCGGCCCTTTCGGTTAACTCTTTTTTCTCATCAACGCTGACCCAAACCTCAATTCGCTCCCGCCGTGGACGTGTCCCACGCGAATGCGGCTTGATAGCCTCAATCGCATTTTCACCGGCCATAAGCCTTCCCTCTTTGGTGTAAATGTCGCGGAGCGACTGACAGCCTCGCAGAGCAAGATGCCGTCGAACCGCAGGTGAGTAAGGGGTGGTGTTGGACTGGTGCGGGCTTGCCCGTACCGGTACAACACACATCTTGCCGTACTGCTTCATGCGATTCTATGCGACTGGAGCAGAATCGCCAGTAAAATATGGCGCAATCGCGTACATTCGCGCTAATTCGCATACATTCGCGCAGCATCGCATTAATCAATTCTTCTAATCGCATAGAATCGCGTACATTCGCATAGAAACGCGTTTCCGACTGAGTTCATGAACATCAAGGACGGACTGACACCAAAAGGAAGGGTTTTGAGAGGCCATCTGCTAGGCCACCCAAATCTAAGCCTTGTAAATTGCTCGACTCGGGTGAGAACATAGCCTCCGTTTACGCGCTTTTTTTTCGAAACTCGATCATCAAGAAACAATGGAGTAATCATGGCACGAAAAACCCTCGCAGAGCGCCGTTCTGATGCCCTTTCGGAGCTTGAAATGGCGAAAGCCAGATTGGCAAAACTCGACAATGAGGCGGCAGAAAGAATCGGAAGAATTGCAATAAAGTCAGGATTGGTTAATCTTGAGCTGACGGACGATCAAGTCCGGGAAGAGTTCGACAAAATCGTGGAAAGGATCAGCAAGGGGAATTGATCATGAAGACAGCTCACCGCATCAGCACATTGGCCAATCAACTCAACGAACTGCAAGCCTGCCTTGGTCGAGCCAGTGGGCGGCCTAGCAAGAGCGTTATGGAAGCCCAGCGCATTGCGGCCGAGCTGGCTTCTTCACTCGAAGAGTGGCACCTTGAAACGCTGCACATCCCCGAAACGGAGCGTGACCTCTATCGCGCACAGAACCCCTACTACGCGGCCCACTAACGCGCCACGCCGTCTTATCAAAAGCTCACTTCGGTGGGCTTTTTTTGTCCGCAAAACGTATCAAACCGGACAGTCGCGTCTCTTCGCCACCCCAAGAAAATCCCGTTTCAAATCAGAATATTGGGAACTGCCTTCATCAAGATTGACGGACAGTTTACGGACACAAGCCATTGAATTCTATGCAGATACAAGATTATCCGCATATTTAAAACCGCCCCATATCGGTCAATAATCAAACCTCGGATGATGACAAAATGAGGTATTCGGTATGGTAATAGAATCGAAAAAAATGGCGGCTGGTACTGTCCGAAAATTCGGTCGAGGCGCGGCGGTAGCTCTGGCAATGGCAAGCGCAGGCCTTGGTGTAAGTCTCTACATTGCACCTGTCCCGGCTTACGCCATCTACTGCTCGAACTGCTCGACGTTCTATCAGCAGATGTTCGAGTACGCCGAAGCGGTCAACACGCAGCTGAACACCGCCCAGCAACTGGCAACGCAGATTCAGCAGTATCAGAACATGGTTACGCAGGGTCTGAGCCTGCCCAACTCCATGTTCGGCAGCATCGCGGCCGACCTGCAAAGCGTGGTGAATATCTACACGAAGTCGCAGGCCTTGGGCCGCCAAATCCAGAACATGGATTCGCAGTTCAACACGCAGTTTCCGGGCTTCGAGTCCTACCTGAATCAAGCTGCGAACTCGGCAGCAGTACCGGCGCGGGATCGTTATCAGAAGTGGTCAGAGCAGGGGCGCGACAACGTGAAAACGGCGATGGAAGCGGCGAACCTCAATACCGGCACTTTCGAGTCTGAGGACGCGCAGCTTGCCCGCATGGTTTCCCGTTCGCAGTCGGCCGCTGGCCGGATGCAGGCGATTCAGGCGGGCAATGAAATTGCCTCACAGAACGTACAGCAACTGCAAAAGCTGCGCGATCTGGTGGCCACGCAAATCAACATGCAGGGCAACTACATGGCCCAGCAAGGTGACCGGAGGGCCGCTAGCGAAGCCGCCGAACAACAATTCGAAGCTCGGAAGAATAACTGGGGACCTTCGGAGGACTTCTAATCATGTTGATATCTAAGACTTTTATCGCTGTGCTGTGCATCGCTTCTGCTCTTGGTGGTGCTGTTGTGTCCGGTGTCTTTGTTTCCGTCAGCACCAATTGCGCGACTGCTGAACGGCCTATGCCGACAGATGCCGATAAAAACTTCGAAGCCCGGAAAAACAACTGGGGTCCATCTGAGGATTTCTAACTATGCAACGTTCAGCACTACTCGCACTCATCGGTGCGGTGCTCTTGCTTTCGGCCGGCACTGCTGCGGCAGCAGGAGATATAACTCAAGGCAATGAAATGAATGGGCTTTTGCGGATGCTCTATGACGCCGCAAGTGAATGGTCACCACGACTACAGGGCTACGCACTCACATTGCTGGCTTCCCTTGCACTAATCCAATTGGTGTGGACGTTCATGCCTTTAGTCATGAAACAAGCTGACTTCGGCGAAATCGTCGGCGAGTTGATCCGCTTCTTCATGGCTATCGGCTTTTTCTACGCGATCATTGAGCATTCCGTTCCTTGGGCGACAGCCGTAGTAGACAGTTTTCGAGAAGCAGCGGGCACGGCTAGCGGTTTAGGCCGTGCGCTTCAGCCGGGCGATATGTTCGCGGTCGCCGTCGATTTCTCGCGCACCATCGTAGAGGGAATCTCAGTTTTCTCTCCGGGTAAAGCGGTCCTCATCGCGCTTGTTGGCTGTTTGGTTTTACTGTGCTTCGCCTTCATCGCGGCATTCATGTTTGTGACGCTTGTAGAGTCATACGTCATCATCAACGCCTCCGTGCTGTTCTTCGGCTTTGGTGGTTCGCAATGGACACGCGACTTTGCAATTGCTCCGCTCCGCTTCGTTATCGCAGTAGGTGCCAAGCTGTTCGTCCTAACGTTGATCGTAGGAATTATCGTCACGTCGGCGAAGTCTTGGTTAGCAGCGTATACCAACGACGAAGCGTCTCTGATGACATTGGCGGGCTTGGCTCTGGTATGCGCATACCTGACTAAGACTATTCCCGAATTGATCGGCGGGATGATTAGCGGCACGTCGATGGGCGGTGGATCAGCCATTGGTGGCATGGCTGCTGCCGGTGCAGCCGGTGCGGCGGCGGCGATCGCAACCATCGCCACGGCCGGTGCCGCTGCTCCGGCTGCTACCGGTGCTCTTGGCGCGGCCGGGAGTGGTAGTGCAGCGGGGGCAGGTGCGGCGGGTGCCGGTGGGCTTGGCGGCGGCGGTCTGGCGGCCGCGATCAATTCCAGCTTTGCCGGTGGTAGTGCTCCCGCCGCAGCCGCATCAGGTGGCGGGGCGGCCTCTGGCATCGGCGCGAGCACTGGCGGTCAAGCGGCGGCCAAGGGCGCGTCGTCGGCAGGTGCCAGAGTGGGCGGCAGCGGCGCACCAAAAACGCCGGGCGCAGCGCCGCAGCAGCCTAACAGCGGCGTACAGCAGGCCGCCAAGCAGGCCGGGAAGTCCGCGCAGGTCAATGACGACAAAGACCAGCAAGCGACACCAAAAGGGGGAGTTGTCAGCTCCGGCAACGCACTTTCCCAAGCGGCCAACGGTGGCGCAAAGATGCTCGGCGTGATGGCCTCGATGGCAGTACCGGGCATGGAGAACGCGCACGGCTTGTCTCTTGGCGCGGGATCTGCGTCACCTGTTCCCGACGATACGAGTTCGGCCGCTCCAGCCAATGGAGCGGAATCTGCCGCGGAACCTACACAAGCGGAATCTAACGTCATCCGTCCGGCCTCGGACAACAGCTCTACTCCCGGCCACCTCGCCTCGCTCAACGTGCCGGGCATGACCTCGAATAACGACCAACCGGAGAAATAACCATGATGGACATTCTGATGTTCGGTGGATTTGTAGTACTTGCCTCGACTTTCGCCATCGGCATGTGGGCGCTCGGCCGGTGGCTGCGTAGCAAGGGCTACGGACCACAGCTCGATAGGCTGGATCGCCAATACACGGCCTTGCAGCTTCGAGTAAGCCCGCTCGCCTTGTCGGCTTCCTACCGCATGTTTTCCGGGGCGCAGGCTCTGAATCGCCTACCTTTGCTGGGCAGCAAGAATAACGCCGCCTTGAACCAGCAAGTTTTGATGGCCATCCAAGCCGCGCAGGAAGCCCAGAGGCAAGAAAAGCGCGACAATCGCTGATCGCTGGCCAGCCTCACAGACAACCCCGCCTAAGTGCGGGGTTTTGTTTGCCTGCCGCGCTCCCTCCGTCTATTACACACCGTGTAAGGCCCTGTGCTGCACTCTGAGCAATTTTCTGGGATAGGCGCACCAACCCCATCACTGCACCCTTAAAAAGCGTTTTTGGCGGCTCCTACGGCCTTCTGGTGGGGCGCGATGGGTCATTCGCCCCCAGGCCTTTCCTTTTGGTGTCTATTCAGATGCCGCAGACGGCACGATGCACCAGGTGCTCGAGGTGGTGTGTGTTCGACGGAGCGAACCGCCCTTCCTTTGGTGTCTAACGGCCGAAGGCGGACCAAGAGCAGCAAGCGATGAGCTGCGCCATCAAGGCGCGGCGCTAAATGCGTATGCTGGAGATTCTTAGAGAATCTTGGATGGAATTTGCGAACGGCCCGCAAAGGCCCGCCGTTGCTGGGTTTTCAGAAACTGGCCGGGTACTGTTAAACAGGGGGTGAGGTGCCGTTAAACAGGGGGAGCAGCGTTACGGTCGGATGCCTTGGGTCGCCCGATTTCCCATTTGCCCTTAGCGTACTCGTCCAGCCTCCAACCCACGGCAGCAAGCTCGGCCAGCGCCTTGGGGCGGAGCGAACGCCTTTCATGCGGGAGGGGAGCTGCCGCGAAGCGGTGGGAACCCCGCAGGGGGCCACGCTTTTGGATCGTGGCGCGATTTCGCAAGAATAGGAGTTCCGAACTAACGGGTGGGGGCCATCGACTTATGCACAGGCAAAAGGGTTTTAAACAGTTTTATATATAGTTTTAAAAGATTTAGCGTAAAAAGAAGGAAATTTAATCTTTTAATTCAATGAATTACGCGCGACGCCGGTTCCTAATAGACGGATACCGGTTCCTAATAGACGGCGAAACGGTTCCTAATAGACGGTTTCAGGTTCCTAATAGACGCTTTATCCACAGCGTGGCGGGTTGTTCCCACTTTGTCCGCCAACTGTCCGTCAATCAAAATGAAAAAAGCCCGCAACGGGGCTCTTTTGCGATCTCACTCACCGTCTATTAGGAACCGCCCAGCGGTTCCGACGAGGAATTGCGGTGCCTCATGACCAGTAGAGGGCCATCCTTCCCCGCTTCTTCGCACAAGGCATATTCAGGCAGGTCATCGGCTTTGATGATCCCGCGAAGGAAGAAACAGAATTTTTTGAACGAGCCACCGCTTCCGCTGCGTTCGTAAAGGGTCTTGAAAGCCCATTTAGCGCTATCCCTGCCTGCGGCACGGCGAGCCAGTCGGTAGATAAAGCGTCCTATGCCCGGCTCGATCAAAAAGTAGTCCCGATGTACTGTAAGTACCTCCGGCCGCTTGCCCTCGGTGACTTCTCGATAAATCCACTCGGGGGCTTCAATCTCGACAGAACTTATCTTCTTGGTGTCCGTGCGTGACAGAACACGATAGCGCGCGATCAGCCCCTCGGCTTCGGTTGTCCGGAACTTGCCGCTTTCGCGCACTGTCTTGATGGTAGTACCCCGCAACCGATCTAGCGCGGCTTCCACTCCTTGAACCTGACTACTACCGTTACCACGTCGGGCAAATCTGAGGATGTCGCTAACATGCAGCCGAAACACTCTCCCCGGCTTGCCACCCTTTCCTTCTCGATAGCGGTTCATAGCTTCGGTCAAGTGAGACACCATCATCAGCACAATGTCGTAGTCCCAAACGGAGGCCATTCCGTGCGCTCCTGCGGACACTTCCACGTATCCATCCGGCAGGTCGTAGCGGATCAGTTCTCCGGCTCGCTTGTCCTTCTTGGACAAACGGAACACGGCCACATCCATGACGCTGCGATTGTCGCGGCCGCCCACGTCATAAAGGCTGGGCACAAAAAAATCTGGCTGGGCGTCGCCTTGTGGAGGCCTGCGGACAAGTGACAACGCTTTGTCCCGCTCTTTCGCCCTTTCCATCTGTTCATGCACGGTCGAGACGTTAGACGGTCTACCGCGTTCAGCAGCCGCAGTTCGGTCACTGTTCCGCTTCCTGATATTTTCAAGGCGTTCCAGTAGCCCGCCAGAGTCGCCTATTACCGCGCCTATGGGCTTGAGACCGCTGTTTCGGCTACTCATGCGTGCGGCCCAACCGGTGCCCTATTAAGCCCAGTACAAGCGGTCTATTCGTAAATGTCGCCTGCAAGTCGGTCGCCACAATTCAGGCGCCCATTCCGGGACGAGGGGCCGAGCCGGAATGTTTGCATGCATCAATCCATGCCTCGACCTCGGCTAAATCCCACACGACCTTGCGGCTACTAAGTGCGATGCGCTGAGGGAATTTCCCCTGCTTTTCGAAGTTGTAGATCGTGCGCTCGCACAGTGGAATCATCTCTAGCAGCTGCTTTTTGCTAATGAGAACTTTACGCGCGCTCCTTAATTCTCTTTCCACACCGAATACCTCATTTTGTCATCGTCTGAGGTTCAATTATTGCTACACAATGCCGGTGATTTCCAGCATTTAATCCCATAATTTTTCAATTAAATCAATCACTTAGTGTCCGTAAATACACGGTTTGACGGACAATCTTGATAACGCAAACCGCTGTTTTTATTAGGTTATAAATAGGCGCTGAAAGCCAATTTATTGCGTCCGGAAATTCATACGTTTTACGGACAAAAAAATGCCCACCGAAGTGGGCATTTCGCTACAGAATGCAGGTCTCTAGGCTCCGAATCAGTCCTTGAGGCGGGGCTTCCTGATTGTCCACTCGTCGATCATGTCCGCCCAATCCTGTAGCATCGCTCGGCGCTGATCGCGGTATTCGGCCTTGTTGTAGACGGCTCGCACGCCCTTCTGTTCGTGCGCGAGGCACTTCTCAATCCAGTCGGTGTTATAGCCCGCCTCATGCAGCAGCGTGCTAGCTGTGCGCCGCAAGTCGTGCGGTCCAAACTTGCCAAGTGACTGCCCTTCCTTCTGCGCCAGACGATAGGTCAGCGTGAGCACCTGATTGAGCGTAGCGCTGCTCATGGGTAAGTCAGAGTCATAGCGCGATGGCAGAACGTACTCCGAACCGCCCGCGAACGTTTTCAGGGCGGTGAATATCTCCAGCACCTGCCTAGACAGAAACACCAAATGGGGATTTCGGCGCTTCATCCGTTCCTTGGGGATTGTCCAGAGCGCATCGATGAAATTGATTTCGCTCCACGTTGCATTGGTCAGTTCGCTTTTGCGTACCATCGTGAGCAACAGCAGTTTGGCGGCCGCTCGAATGGAAGGTGTGGTGCCGATACGCTCCATATACTGGTACATCAACCCGATTTCCTCGGGCGTCAGTGCTCGGTCTCGCGGCTCGAACTTGGCGATAGTTGACGGGCGCACCAGATCGGCCGGGTTCTCAACCTTCTGACCGCGCTCGATGGCCCAACGAAAGACCAGCATCATAATCTCACGGCAAACTACCGCCGTTGATGGCCTACCTTGTTCCACAATGGCATCAGTCAGCGCCCGCAAATCCTCGTGGGTAATTTCTATGAGTTTCCGGTTGCCAAACTTCGGCTTTAGATCGCGCTCGTATGTTCCACGGCGCATGTTGCGGGTGGTTTCGCTCATTTGATAACCGCGCAACCACTTCTCGGCCCACGCGCCGAATGTCTCAGCATCCTTGACGCGTGCCTTGTCCCGTGCCTTCTCCTTGGCCGGTGACTTCCCTGCGGCGATCATCTTCTTGGCTTCGCCCAGCCGTTCGCGGGCTTCCGCTAGCGTGATCCCGCCGACACCGTAACGGCCGAAGGTGATGGTCTCCTGCCTGCCGTGGATCGAGTAGTTGTAGCGGAATGAAATCGAACCCGCAGGCGTGATGGCCACGTAGAGCCCGTCACGGTCATTCACTTTATAGAGCTTGTCCTTTGGCTTGAGGTTGCGCAGCTTGGTATCAGTCAGCATGGTCGGGTTGGGTTTCCTCTCAAAAATACCATGCTCAAAAAAGCCCCACAAATCCTCAAAAAACTTGTTTAAGGACAATGCGTTACCTAAATTCGATACCATGAACACCCCATCAGAGGCGGCATGGTATCGAGTGCCGAACATGGCATCAGGTTCAAATCGTACCATCTACCATGCCATAGAAACGGGGTGCTTGGCGATGCGTAAATTTGCCAGACAGTGCTACGCCAAGAACGAAAAAAGCCCGCAGTTACGCGGGCTTAGAGGTATTTTAATGCTCTTTGGTGCCGGTCTATGCCGGACGCCAGATCACTCCCACTCGATCGTCGCCGGCGGCTTGCCGCTGATGTCGTACACCACGCGGGAGATGCCGTCCACTTCGTTGATGATGCGGTTGGAGACGCGGCCGAGGAAGTCATACGGCAGGTGCGCCCAGTGCGCGGTCATGAAGTCGATGGTTTCTACCGCACGCAGGGAGACCACCCAGTCGTATTTGCGGCCGTCGCCCATCACGCCGACCGAACGCACCGGCAGGAACACGGTGAACGCCTGGCTGACTTTGTTGTACAGGTCGGCTTTGTGCAGCTCTTCGATGAAGATAGCGTCAGCGCGGCGCAGCAGATCGCAGTACTCTTTCTTCACTTCGCCCAGCACGCGCACGCCCAGACCCGGGCCCGGGAACGGGTGACGGAACAGCATGTCGTACGGCAGGCCCAGCTCCAGGCCGATCTTGCGCACTTCGTCTTTGAACAGCTCTTTCAGCGGCTCGACCAGGCCCAGCTTCATCTCTTTCGGCAGGCCGCCCACGTTGTGGTGCGATTTGATCACGTGCGCTTTGCCGGTGGCGGAAGCGGCGGATTCGATCACGTCCGGGTAGATGGTGCCCTGTGCCAGCCATTTCACCTGCTCTTGCTTGCAGGCTTCTTCGTCGAACACTTCAACGAACACGCGGCCGATGATCTTGCGCTTGGCTTCCGGCTCGTCCACGCCCGCCAGCGCGGTCAGGAAGCGGTTTTCCGCTTCGACGTGCACGATGTTCAGGCCGAAGTGGTCGCCGAACATTTCCATTACCTGCTTGGCTTCGTTCAGGCGCAGCAGGCCGTTGTCGACGAACACGCAGGTCAGGCGTTTGCCGATGGCGCGGTGCAACAGCATCGCGGTGACGGAGGAGTCAACGCCGCCGGACAGGCCGAGGATCACGTGGTCTTCACCCACCTGCTCGCGGATGCGCTCGACCGCATCTTCGATGATGGTGGCCGGGGTCCACAGGGCTTCACACTGGCAGATGTCCAGTACGAAGCGCTCCAGCATGCGCTGGCCCTGGCGAGTGTGGGTCACTTCCGGGTGGAACTGCACGCCGTAGAAGCGTTTTTCTTCGTTGGCCATAATGGCGAACGGGCAGGTGTCGGTGCTGGCGACGGTCACGAAGTCGGACGGGATCGCGGTCACTTTGTCGCCGTGGCTCATCCACACGTCCAGCAGCGGTTTGCCGGCCGGGCTGATGGCGTCTTCGATGTCGCGCAGCAGCGCGCTCTCTTTGACGATTTCCACCTGCGCGTAGCCGAACTCGCGTTCGGTGGAACCCTGCACATGGCCACCCAGCTGCATCGCCATGGTCTGCATGCCGTAGCACACGCCCAGCACCGGCACACCGGCGTTGAACACATAGTCAGGGGCGCGCGGGCTGCCGGCTTCGGTGGTGCTTTCCGGGCCGCCGGAGAGGATGATGCCGCTTGGGTTGAATTCGCGGATCTGCTCTTCGCTAACGTCCCAGGCCCACAGTTCGCAGTAAACGCCGATTTCGCGCACGCGGCGGGCGACCAGTTGGGTGTATTGCGAACCGAAGTCCAGTATCAGGATGCGATGCTTATGGATATTTTGTGTCATGTGAGGCGAATTCCAGCAACAAGAGAAAAAGAGCGAAAATGTGTGTTTCGGGATGGGGCTTAACGCCCCACCCCGGCCTCTCACTCAGGAGAGGTTAAGGCATTAGCCCATGCGGTAGTTCGGCGACTCTTTGGTGATGGTCACGTCGTGCACGTGGCTTTCCTGAATGCCGGCGCCGCTGATGCGCACGAACTCCGCCTTGGTGCGCAGATCGTCGATGGTGGCGCAGCCGGTCAGGCCCATGCAGGAGCGCAGGCCGCCCATCTGCTGGTGCACGATGGCTTTCAGCATGCCTTTATAGGCCACGCGGCCTTCGATACCTTCCGGCACCAGTTTGTCGGCGGCGTTATCGGTCTGGAAGTAACGGTCGGAAGAGCCTTTGGACATCGCGCCCAGCGAGCCCATGCCGCGGTAAGATTTGAACGAACGGCCCTGATACAGCTCGATTTCGCCCGGGGATTCTTCGGTGCCCGCCAGCATGGAGCCGACCATCACGCAGGATGCGCCCGCGGCGATCGCTTTGGCGATGTCGCCGGAGAAGCGGATGCCGCCGTCGGCGATAACCGGGATGCCGGTGCCTTCCAGCGCTTCCACCGCGTCGGCGATGGCGGTGATCTGCGGTACGCCCACGCCGGTCACGATGCGGGTAGTACAGATGGAGCCAGGGCCGATACCGACTTTCACCGCGCTCACGCCGGCTTCAGCCAGCGCTTTGGCGCCCGCTGCGGTCGCGACGTTGCCGCCGACGATCTGCAGATCCGGGTATTTGGCGCGGGTTTCGCGGATGCGCTGCAACACGCCTTCGGAGTGGCCGTGCGAGGAGTCGATCAGCAGAACGTCAACGCCTGCCGCCACCAGCGCGTCAACGCGCTCTTCGTTGCCGGCGCCGGCGCCGACCGCCGCGCCCACGCGCAGACGGCCGTGCTCGTCTTTACAGGCGTTCGGTTTGCGTTCCGCTTTTTGGAAGTCTTTAACGGTGATCATGCCCAGCAGGTGGAAGCTGTCGTCCACCACCAGCGCTTTTTCTACGCGCTTTTCGTGCATCTTCTGCAGTACCACGTCGCGCGCTTCACCTTCTTTCACGGTGACCAGGCGATCTTTCGGCGTCATGACCGCGGTGACCGGCTGGGTCAGATCGGTCACGAAGCGCACGTCGCGGCCGGTGATGATGCCGACCAGCTCATTGTCTTCGGTGACGACCGGGTAACCGGCAAAGCCGTTGCGCGCGGTCAGCTCTTTCACTTCCTGCAGCGTGGTGGATGGGGTAACGGTCTGCGGGTCGGTAACTACGCCGCTTTCATGCTTCTTCACGCGGCTGACTTCTTCAGCCTGGCGCTCGATGGACATGTTTTTGTGGATGAAGCCCAGGCCGCCTTCCTGCGCCAGCGCGATGGCCAGGCCGGATTCGGTAACGGTATCCATGGCTGCGGACAGCATAGGGATGTTCAGGCGGATGGTTTTGGTCAGTTGAGTGCCGAGCTCTGCGGTGTTAGGCAGAACCGTGGAGTGGGCTGGAACCAGGAGGACGTCGTCAAACGTCAGAGCTTCTTTAGCGATACGTAGCATGGGCAATATCTCACCAGGGTGGGCTGTGAAAAAGATAAAATATTGCCGCGGCATTATACAGAGCGGAATCGGTTGCCTCCAGCACTTTCTTACAAAAAGTCTTGATTACCTTTTTCAGCCATGTAGTATCGACCAATTAAGTGATTGTTTTGAAATTTGATCTGGGTCACATGTCGCTACCTGTTTCGCCTTCCATTTTTACCGTAAGCCGCCTCAATCAGACGGTTCGCCAACTGCTGGAAATGGAAATGGGGCAGATTTGGCTCTCCGCCGAGATCTCCAACCTCTCCCAGCCCGCCTCCGGCCACTGGTATTTCACGCTGAAAGACGATCGCGCCCAGGTGCGCTGCGCGATGTTCCGCAACAGCAACCGCCGCGTCACCTTCCGGCCGCAAAACGGCCAGCAGGTCCTGGTGCGCGCCAGCATTACGCTGTATGAACCGCGCGGCGACTACCAGCTGATCGCCGAGAGCATGCAGCCCGCCGGCGACGGCCTGCTGCAGCAACAGTTCGAGCAGCTGAAACAGCGCCTGAGCGCCGAAGGGCTGTTCGATCAGCAGTTCAAGCAGCCGCTGCCCGCCCCGGCCAAACGCGTCGGGGTGATCACCTCCGCCAGCGGCGCGGCGCTGCACGATATTCTGCAGGTATTGCAGCGGCGCGATCCGTCGTTGCCGATCGTCATCTACCCCACCTCGGTGCAGGGAGCCGAAGCGCCGATGCAGATCGTGCGCGCCATCGAGGCCGCCAACCGCCGCGACGAATGCGACGTGCTGATCGTCGGCCGCGGCGGCGGTTCGCTGGAAGATCTGTGGAGCTTCAACGACGAACGCGTGGCGCGGGCGATCTTCGCCAGCCGCATTCCGATCGTCAGCGCCGTCGGCCATGAAACCGACGTCACCATCGCCGACTTCGTCGCCGATCTGCGCGCGCCGACCCCTTCCGCCGCCGCCGAACTGGTCAGCCGCAATCAGCTCGAGCTGTTGCGCCAGCTGCAGTCGCAGCAGCAGCGGCTGGAGATGGCGATGGATTACTACCTGGCGCAGCGCCAGCAGCAGTTCACCCGCATTCACCACCGTTTACAGCAGCAGCATCCGCATCTGCGCCTGGCGCGCCAGCAGACGCTGCTGTTCAAGCTGCAGCGCCGGATGGAAGACGGCATGCAGCAACAGCTGCGCCTGGCCGCCCGCCGCAGCGAACGCGCCCAGCAGCGGCTGGCGCAGGTGCAGCCGCAGGGCCGCATTCACCGCTACCAACAGCGCGTGCAGCAGCAGGAATACCGCCTGCAGCAAGCGATGGAGCGGCAGCTCAACGCCTACCGCCAGCGCTTCGGCGTGGCCTGCAGCCAGTTGGAAACCGTCAGCCCGCTGGCGACGCTGGCGCGCGGCTACAGCGTGACGCAAACCCCGCGCGGCGAGCTGCTGAAAACCACCAAGCAGGCGCAGGTCGGCGAACTGCTGAAAACCCGCCTGCAGGACGGCTGGGTGGAAAGCGAGGTGAAAACCATCACCGTCGCCAAGAAGCCGCGCAAGAAACGCGCGGCCGAGTAACCCCTACTCCAGCGTAAAACGCTCGCCCGGTTCGCCGTTCACCCACAGCGCGCGCATTTCGCCTTCCGGCAGGCTGAGCGCCAACGTGCGCCAGGCCGGGCGGAAACGCCCTTCCGTCGTGATATCCAGCATGATGCGCTGATGGTCGCAGCGCATTTCCCAACGCAGCCACAGCGCATCGCCCTGTCGCCAGCCTTCGCTTTCACCGTCGTCCTCAAACAACAGCCCGCTGCTTGCGCCGCAGCCCTTGAGCGGAAACAGCCGCAGCTCGCGCCGATCGTCGGCGGCCACGTCCACATGCGCCAGCCGCTGCGACAGCGGCAGCGCCGCCCCGGCGCGCACCAGCAGCGGCAAACGCTCCAGCGGAGCCGCCAGCGTCACCGTCTGGCCGTCGCCGAACCACTGGCCGCTGTAGAAGCAGTACCAGCCTTCGCCGTTGTCCGGCAGATACACCGAACGCCGGCGCTGCCCCGGCTCCACTACGCTGGCCACCAGCAGATCGCGGCCGATCAGAAAATCGTCGTTCTCGTCGAAGGTGCGCGCATCCTGTTCATGATCGAGAAAGGTCGGGCGCAGCATCGGCTCGTCGTCCGCGCAGGCCTGCCATAGCAGGGTGTAGAAATACGGCAGCAGCCGGTAACGCAGGTTGATCGCCTCGCGCACCGCCGGGGTGGCGGCCGGGTACATCCAGGGTTCATTGACCGTGGCGTCGTCGTTCCAGGAGTGGATAGTGAAACGCGGATGCATCACGCCGTTTTGTACCCAGCGTACCAGCAGTTCCGCGTCCGGTTTGTCGCCGGAGAAGCCGCCGACGTCGTGGCCGAGGTTATACAACCCCGACAGGCTCATGCCCAGCCCCATGCGGATGTTGTAGCGCAACGTCTGCCAGCTGGTGCGGTTGTCGCCGCTCCAGGTCTGCACGTAGCGCTGCATGCCGGCGCAGCCGGAGCGCGAGATCAGGTACGGCCGCTTCTGCGGCGCGAAGCGCTGCTGGGCCTCCATCGAGGCGCGCATCATCAGCAGCGGCATCACCGGGCGGATGTGCTTGATGGCGATCGGCCGCCCGAAGCCGTGGCAGCGCGCTTCGCCGTCCCACACTTCGTACTCGTTGTTGTCGTTCCAGGTCGAGTCGATGCCCATCTCCAGCAGCTGCTGCGTGACACCCTGCTGCCACCAGCGCACCGCCGCCGGGTTGGTGAAGTCGAGGTGCGATCCCTCATCGTCCCAGAAGCTGGAGCGCTCGGGTGCGTCGCTTTGCGAATCGCGGATAAACAGCCCCTGCGCCGCCACCTCCTGATACTGCGGGTGATCCTGCAGCAGGCACGGCTTGATGTTGGCCGCCAGCCTGAGGCCGGCGTCGTGAAACGCCTGGCTCAGTTGCTTGGGCTGCGGCACCTTGTCGTAGTTCCAGTTGAACACGTAGCGCTTGTTATTGATCGAGGTGTAGCCCGACGACAGCTGGAAAGAGTCGCAGGGAATGGCGTGTTGACGGCACAGCGCGATGAACTGCTGCAGCTGCTGCTGGGCATCCGGCGCGTCGGTGTAGTGCATGGTCGAACCGCTGTAGCCCAGGCTCCACTTCGGCCCGAAGTGGGTGCGGCCGGTCAGGCGCACGAAGGCCTTGGTGACGTCCAAGACCTTCGGCCCGAGGAACAGGTAGTAATCCAGATCGCCCGCTTCGGCCTGATAGCGGCGATAGGCCGCGTGGTAGTTGTCGATCTCGTTGCCCAGATCCAACCAGCTGCTGCTCAGGTTGTCGTAAAACAGGCCGAAGCTCGCCTCCGGCCCGCGGGTGATGGTGAACGGAATGTGCTTGTACAGCGGATCGGTGCTGGCGGCGTTGTAGCCCATCGCGTCCAGGTTGCGCATTTCGAAGCGGCGGCCGGTGCGTTCCAGATCGCCGGCCTTCTCCCCCAGGCCGTAATAACGCTCATCGGCGAAACGCCGCTGATAGTGCGCCACGCCGTCGCCGTGCGCATTGAGCAGGTAGGCGCTGGTCGGCCGGTCCGCCGCCAGCGGCCGCCATTCGCCGGCGGCGTTGCAATATTCCCATTCCAGCCACAGCGGCTGATGCACCGTCACGCGCAGCAGCGGCGTACTGACCATCAGCCGCTCGCCCTCCTGGCGCAGCTGATAGCCCGGCAGGCTGAAGCCGGCGACGCTGAGCCGATCGCGCCCCTCCCAGGGCACATCCTCCTGCGGCGCGATGCTCCAGGTGCGATCCAGCGCCAGTTCGCCCTCACGTTTGATCAACACGCGGAATAGACCGTCTTCCAGCACGTACAGGCAGAAACGGTGGCGTTCATCGACCAGCAGCTCAACGTGGTCGGCATGCTGCGCCGCCAGCGTCCAGTTTTTCAAGGTTTTCATAAGCATTCCACTTAGCTGTGTGAAGGTGTTTTCTTACCGCCGCGTTCGGCGATCAGGGCAATCAGGAACAGGGCGCCGATCAGGTCGAAGAAACCCATGGCGATGAACAGCGGGTTGAAGCCGATGGTGTCGGATACCGCGCCGATCAGCAGCGTGAACAGGAAGCTGGCGATCCAGGCGCTGGATCCGCGCATGCCGTTGACCGTCGCCATCTGGTTTTTATCGAACGACTCCACCACCAAGGCGCTGAGCATGCAGGAGATCACCTGGTGGCCGAAGCCGCCGATCGAGATCAGCGCGATCGCCACATAGGGATCTTGGGTGATCGCCACGAACGCCAGCGACACCATCAGGAAAGCGCCGGTCACCGAGCTGGCGACCACCGAGTTGACGCGGCTGCAGCCGAACCATTTGCGGTACAGGGTGGTGAGATAGCCGCTGGCGACGCTGCCGATATCCGCCGCCAGGAACGGCAGCCAGGCGAACATCGCGATCTGTTTCAGATCCATGCCGCGTTCGGTGGCCAGGTACAGCGGCACCCAGAAGCTGAATACCGCCCAGGCCGGCTCGGCGAGAAAGGCCGGGATGGCGATGCCGTAAAACTTCTTGTTCTTGCACAGGCTGGCCAGCGAGGTGAGGAACGGCAGCTTCGGCAACACCGGCTCGTTGTCTTCGCGGATCAGATCCAACTCTTGCTGGCTGAGGTTCGGGTGCTGCTGCGGCGAGTGGTAGAACAGCCACCACAGCACCACCCAGATCAGCGCCAGCCCGCCGGAGAACAGGAAGGCGCCCTGCCAGCCGAAAGAGACGTGAGCGATGACGATGATCGGCGGCGCCAGCATGGCGCCGATGGAGAAACCGACGCCGGCCCAGCCGGCGGCGATCGGCCGCTCCTTCTTCGGAAACCAGTCGGAGATCGCCTTGGCGTTGGCCGGGGTGGCCGCCGCCTCCGCGCCCCCCATGAAGAAACGCAGAATGGCCAGTTGCAGCCAGCTGCCGGCGCCGGCGTGCAGCATGCACACCACCGCCCAGATGCCGGCGCAGATCAGAAAGCCCATCTTCAGGCCGATAACGTCGATCAGCCAGCCGCAGATCGGCTGAAACACCGTGTAGGCCAGCTGGAACGACGCCACCACCCAGGCATATTGCTCGGTGCTCATGTTCAGGCTGGTTTTCAGCTCCGGCGCCAGAATGCCCAGCGAGTTGCGGGTGATGTAGTTGACCGTGACACCCAGCAAGAACAGCGCCAGCATCCACCAGCGCAGCGATTTGAACTTGCGCCGGCCGCTCTGCGCGACCGCCTGATTGATCTCCACACTCATCGGTTCTCTCCCCGCGGCCGCCGGCTACGGCGACGCGCGTTTTGGTAGGGTACGTTGTGCTATCAAACACGGGGCGGTGAAAACGGGTCGGCGCCATCTCATTGGCCGACAGACAATCACAACCCCATGATTTATTTTTGTTTTCATTTTCGCACACCGTTAAAATTGGACTGACAGATCGCTAAAATTGGTGTACCAATGCAGACTACTCAGCGAGAGCGCGCAGCGAAACGCTGTTTTTTGCAAAGATTTTCACAGGCGGGTGAAAAAATAGTCATAATGACCAAGAAATCCGGTCAAGACGCTGAAAATCTGCAATGAAAATATTCTCACGGACGAATTTGAAGGAGATCACAGAATGAACGGAAAGCTGAAAATTCAGGAGATCGCTCGCCAAACCGGGCTGTCGATCAGCACCGTTTCCCGCGTGCTGGCGGGCAAGGCCAACACCAGCGCCGAGGCGCGCCGCAAGGTGCTGGACTGTGCGCAGCAAAACGGCATTCTGCAGGGCATTTCCAGCGGCCGACTGATGCTGAACAACGTGATGGTGTTCGCGCCGCAGCGCGCGTTCGACGTGCGCACCGACATCTTCTACTACAAGGTCATTCAGGGTATCGCCGCCGCGCTGATGGAGCACGAGGTGCGCATCCGCTACTGCGGGCTGGAAGAGCAACACAGCGACGGCGCGCTGTTTCTGGAAAAGATGAGCGACCCGCACACCGAAGCGGCGCTGATCATCGGCATCGACGACGAGCATATCCACACCCTGGCCGCCGATCTGCACAAGCCCTGCGTGCTGATCAACTGCAGCGATCGGCAGATGCGGCTGGACAGCGTCTCACCGGATCATCAGCTGATCGGCGACTATTCCGCCAGCTACCTGTTTCAGCAGGGGCACAGCCATATCCTCAATCTGCAATGCCTGCGCCGCCACACCATGGAGCTGCGGCTGGCGGGCATCCGCCAGGCCTACGCCCGGCATCATTTGCCGTTCGACGACGGCCGCCATCTGATCACCACCTCCGGCTTCGGCGGCGAAGAGGCCGAGCAGGCGCTGACCACCTATCTCGACGGCATCCACGGCCACTCCCCGCTGCCGACGGCGATCCTGGCCGGCGGCGACTACATGGCGGTCGGGGCGGTCAAAGCGCTCAACAAGCGGGGGCTGAGCGTGCCGGGCGACGTCTCGGTGATGAGTACCGACGGCTTCAACCTGGCGGAAATCCACGATGTGCCGCTGACCTCGGTGCAGGTGCCGCGCGATGAGCTGGGTTACGAGGCGATCCAGCTGCTGCAACGGCGCATGCTGCGCGCCGACGCGCCGCCGTGCAATCTGCTGCTGCACGGCCGGCTGGCGGTGCGCGCCTCGGTGCGGCGCATCAGCCCGCACAAGACCGCGCCGGCGGTGAGCACGCATGACCACAGGCTTTATGACGAGTAGGCTACACTTAGGCACAGTGCATTCATTCGATGAGGTAAAATTTTTGCCTAAGGAGAGCCACTATGCCAGCCCAGCGCATGCGTTCCGTCATTCCTCCCTACATGCTGCGCCGCATCATTGAACACGGCAACGCCCCGCAGCGCGACTGTGCGCTGCACACGCTGAACCACGTGCAAAGCCTGCTCGGCAACAAGCCGCTGCGTTCGCCGACCGAGAAAAACGCCCGAGCCGGTGAAGCGCTCCGCGATATCTACGACGCCCAGAACGGCACCCAGCTGCCCGGCAAACAGGTGCGCAAAGAGGGCCAGCCCAGCAACCACGATGTGGCGGTGGACGAAGCCTACGACTATCTCGGCGTCACCTACGATTTCTTCTGGCAGGCCTATCGCCGCAATTCACTGGATAACCAGGGGCTGCCGCTGGTCGGCAGCGTACACTACGGCAAGGAGTACCAGAACGCCTTCTGGAACGGCCAGCAGATGGTGTTCGGCGACGGCGACGGCGAGATCTTCAACCGTTTCACCATCGCCATCGACGTGGTCGGCCACGAGCTGGCGCACGGCGTGACCGAGAGCGAAGCCGGGTTGATCTACTATCAGCAGTCCGGGGCGCTCAACGAGTCGTTGTCCGACGTATTCGGTTCGTTGGTCAAGCAGTTCCACCTGCAGCAAACCGCCGATAAAGCCGACTGGCTGATCGGCGCCGGGCTGCTCGCCGAGGGCATCAAAGGCCAAGGGCTGCGCTCGATGTCGGCACCCGGCACCGCCTACGACGATCCGCTGCTGGGCAAAGACCCGCAGCCCGCCAGCATGAAGGATTATATCCAGACCAAGGAAGACAACGGCGGCGTGCACCTCAACTCCGGTATCCCCAACCGCGCCTTCTACCTGGCGGCGACGGCGCTGGGCGGCTTCGCCTGGGAGAAAGCCGGTTACGTCTGGTATGACACGGTGTGCGACAAAGCGCTGCCGCAAAACGCCGACTTCGCCACCTTCGCCCGCACCACGGTGAAACATGCGCTAGCGCGTTTCGACCAGAGCGTGGCGGACAAGGTGCAGCAAGCCTGGCATCAGGTGGGGGTGGAATAATGAAACCGCTGCCGACGCTCAATCAGGATACGGTCATTGAGCTGGCGCGCGAGGGAGGCTTCGCCTACATTCCCAAACTGGCGGGCCAGCGCCGCATCGCGCTGGCCGATATCACGCCGGAGCAGCGGCAGCGCCTGAATCAGTTGCTGAACCAGACGCTGCCCTATGCGCAGGAAGAAGGCCAGCCCAGCTCCCCCGGCTGCGGCGACCAGCGCTACTACCGCGTGCAAATCAACTACACCAGCCCCACCCTGAGCACTGAGATCGTGCTGTTAATCCCGGAAAGCAGCGCGCCGCAGGCGCTGGTGGATCTGTGGAAAACCGGCCAGGTGGATGAGTGAGGGCTTACAGCGGCTGATAGCTGAAATTCACCCGTTTTTTGGAGATCAGCCCGTGCCCGTTCTGGCACAGGTAATCCACCGCCCCGCAGGCTTTCAATTCTTGCAGCGGCTGCCCGCACGCCGGGCAGCTCGCCAGCTGCCGATAATCGCGCTGGCAGGCTTCACAATGGTAGTGACCCGCTACCCACTTCATGGTCTGACGGCAGTGCGGACAGTGCGCTTCCATAACGACTCCAGGTTAAATCGCGCCCCATGAGCGCAAGAAATAAATCCCCAACGCGGTGGTGAAGAACGAACCGACGGTGGTGATGGCGATAATGTTGGCCGCCAGCGTGGCGTTGCCGCCCATGGCGCGCGTCATCACATAGCTGCCCGACGCGGTCGGCGTGGCGGAAAACAGGAAGATAATGCCCAGCGCCGCCCCCTGAAACCCGCACAGCCAGCCGGCCAGCGTCATCAGGCACGGCACCAGAAACAGCTTGGCCGCCGACGACAGCGCAGCCACGTTGGACGAACGGAACATGGCGCGAAAATCCAGGCTGGCGCCGGTGCACAGCAGCGCCAGCGGCAGCGACAGCGCAGAGATATAGCTGCCGGTCTGGCGGATCACGGTCGGGATGCCCAGCCCGGTTTGCGCGTACAGCAGCCCGCACACCAGGCCGATGATCAGCGGGTTGGTAACGATGCTGCGCAGCAAAGACAGGTGGCTGATTTTCTTGCCCTGCCCGCCCTGCAGGCTGCGCGTTAGGGTGATGACCGACAGTATGTTGAACAGGATCACCGTCACCGTCAGGTACAGCGAAGCGAGCGCAATGCCTTCGCTGCCGTAGGCGGTCATGGCGTAGGCCAGGCCAACGATGGCGGTATTGGCGCGGAAACCTCCCTGCACGAACACCCCGCGCTCACGCGGTTCTTTCACCAGCCACTTGGCGGCCAGCTCCAGGAGCAGGAAGGTCGCCAGCGTGCCGACCGCGCCGAACAGCACCAGCGGCAGGTTGCCGAGCAGCTGCGGGTGGTTGGTGGCGATGCTGAAAAACAGCAGGCATGGCAGCGCCAGATTGAACACCAGGCGGGTCGCGCCGTCGACGAAGCGGTCATCCATCAGGCGCCAATGGCGCAGCAGGATCCCCAGCAGCATCATCAACAGATTCGGCACGGTGACGTTAAACGCAAAACTCCAGGTTTCCCAGGACATGGTGTTCCTTCAGGCAGGCGAGGTAATCTTCAGATAATAAAACGATTTCGGGCCAATAAAAAAGGGGCGCGGCATCACTGCCGCGCCCCTCATGAGCGATTACTTGCTCTTTTTCAGGTGGCTCATCAGGCGCTTGCGTTTACGCATCTGGGTCGGCGTCAGCAGGTTGCGTTTGCCGGCGAACGGGTTGTCGCCCTCTTTGAACTGGATGCGGATCGGCGTCCCCATCACGTTCAGCGAGCGGCGGAAGTAGTTCATCAGGTAGCGTTTGTACGAATCGGCCAGATCGCTGACCTGGTTGCCGTGGATCACCACGATCGGCGGGTTGTAACCGCCGGCGTGAGCGTATTTCAGCTTCACGCGGCGGCCGCGCACCAACGGTGGCTGGTGATCGTCAACCGCCATCTGCATGATTTTGGTCAGCATCGAGGTGTTTACGCGGCGGGTTGCGCACTCGTAGGCTTCCTGTACCGATTCGAACAGGTTGCCGACGCCGCTGCCGTGCAGAGCGGAAATGAAGTGCACGCGCGCGAAGTCGACGAAGCCCAGACGCAGGTCGAGCATCTCTTTCACGTGCTCGCGATCTTCTTCGCTCATGCCGTCCCACTTGTTGACCGCAATCACCAGTGAGCGCCCACTATTGAGGATAAAGCCGAGCAGCGAGAGATCCTGATCGGAGATGCCTTCACGCGCGTCGATCACCAGCAGCACCACGTTGGCGTCTTCAATCGCCTGCAGGGTCTTGATCACCGAGAACTTCTCGACGGTTTCAGTCACCTTGCCGCGTTTACGCACCCCGGCAGTGTCGATCAGCACGTATTCGCGTTCGTCGCGCACCATTGGAATGTAGATGCTGTCGCGTGTGGTGCCCGGCATGTCATACACCACCACGCGCTCCTCGCCGAGGATGCGGTTAGTGAGCGTAGACTTACCGACGTTCGGGCGACCGACAATCGCCAGCTTGATCGGCAGATCCTGCGGGTTGAACGCTTCTTCCGGCTCTTCGTCTTCTTCGCCTTCCAGCGTTTCGCCGTTTTGCTCGGCCCAGTAAGCGGCGTTGGCCTCTTCCTCGGTCAGCTCGACGTCTTCCGGTTTTTCCGGCACAAACGGCACCAGCACGTGTTCGATCAGTTGGGTCACGCCACGGCCGTGGGAAGCGGCGATAGCGAACACTTCACCCAGACCGAGCGAGTAGAAATCGGCGGTGGCGGTGTCAGGATCCAGGCCGTCGGTCTTGTTGGCCACCAGGAAGGTCGCCTTCTGGCGGCTGCGCAGGTGCTGGGCGATGCCCTGATCCGCCGGCATCAGGCCGGCGCGGGCGTCGACCATGAACAGCACGATGTCCGCCTCTTCGATCGCCAGCAGCGACTGACCGGCCATGCGCGTTTCAACGCCGTCTTCGGTGCCGTCGATACCGCCGGTATCGACGATGATGAATTCATTGCCTTCGATTTCAGCACGACCATACTTGCGGTCACGCGTCAGCCCCGGGAAATCCGCCACCAGCGCATCGCGCGTATGGGTTAAACGGTTGAACAAGGTGGATTTACCCACATTCGGGCGCCCGACCAGCGCGACGACAGGTATCATTGTTGAAGCCTCATTACTTAATAATCAATGCGTTACTGCACTGTGGATAGACACCAGCGGTACAGCTTATAAAAATACGAAACGGCCCCTGAACATTCAGGAGCCGTTTTCAAGCCTTGCGACGAGCGGCGTTAGCGGGTGAAAGCGTAAACTTTCCCGCCGCGAGCCTGGATGATCAGCTTGTCGCCGGCCACCATCGGCGCAGACAGGAAGCCGGAGCTGTCCACTTCCTGCTGGGCGACAAAACGGCCATCGGTGGTGTTGATCCAGTGCAGATAGCCTTCGGCGTCACCGGTCACCAGATAACCATTATACATCACCGGCGGCGTCAGGTTGCGGTGCAGCAGATCGCTCTGCGTCCACACGGTCACGCCGCCTTCGGTGCTGAGCGCGACTACGCGATCGTTCTGGTCGATCAGGTAGATGCGGCCCGCGTCGACGATGAAATCGTTCACCGAACCCAGCTCGCGTTTCCAGATAATCTGGCCGGAACGCAGATCCAGCGCCGTCAGGTTGCCGTTGTAACCCAGCGCGTAGACCACGCCGTCAACGATCACCGGCGTGGTGTCCACGTCGTTCAGGCGATCGATTTCGGTCGCGCCGCTCGGCTGAGAAATACGCTGTTGCCAGATCAGTTGTCCCTGCTGCATCAGCACGGCGCTGACGCGGCCGTTGTCACCGCCGACGATGGCGGCGCCAAAGGCGACGGCCGGCGCGGATTCACCGCGCAGCGACAGCGAAGGCATGTCCAGGTTAACCGTCCATTTCACCGCGCCGTCGGCTTCGTTCAACGCCTGCAGCATGCCGTTGGAGGTGTGCACCAACACCATGCCGTCGCTGACAACCGGACGGGAGATCGCTTCGCCGGCCACTTTGGTCTGCCAGGCGATGGCGCCGTCGGCGGTGTTCAATGCGTAAACCACCGCTTTTTCGCTGCCGACGTAAACCTTGTCACCCGCGACCGTCAGGCCGCCCGACAGCAGCGCAGACAGGTTACTGGAGAAGAAGCCGGTCTTCTCGGAGAGATTGACCTTCCACTTCTCGTTGCCGCTGTCGGCGTCCATCGCTTTCACGATGCCGAAGCGATCGGCGGCGTAAATGGTGCTGTCCTGATAGGCCGGACGCAGGTGGGAGTAATACTCACCGATGCCGTCGCCCACCGAGGTGCTCCACGCCTTGCTCGGCGTAAACTGATTTTCAACTTTCGGCAACGGCGACATGGTAACCACGTCTTCTTCGCTGTTAAACAGCGAGCAACCACTCAGCAAGGCAGCGGAAACCAGTCCGACCAAGAGTGTTTTACGCAATTGCATGGGAATTCCCCTTAGCTGGACAAGTTATTCAATTTCATGCGCAGCAGAACCTGCAGCGCCTGAGAAGCGTTGGACTCAATGCCTTTGCTGTAAGCTTCGCGCGCGCCCTTGGCGTCGCCCTTGGCCAGCAGCACATCGCCGCGCACATCCTGCATCATCGCCGCCCAGCCTTCGCCTTTCACGCCATCCAGCGTTTTCAGCGCTTCATCCAGCTTTTTCTCCTGCAGCTGGACGCGCGCCAGACGCAGGTCGATCATCGCCAACAGGTTGTCGTCTTTGGTCTGGCCCTGCGCCAGCGCCAATTGCTGTTCCGCCTTGGCGAAATCATTCTGTTCGACAAAGTGCTTGGCCAACTGCAGCGCGGCCAATACGCCGTAGCTGTTGCCGTTAGCCTGGACAAATTTCTCCGCGGCAGCCACGTCATCCGGCTTGCCGGCCGCCAGACGATCGCTGGCTTCCTGATAGGATTGCGACGCAGCCATCATGTTGGAGTTTTCATGGCTCTGCCAGTAACGCCAGCCAACCAGGGCACCAATTCCGAGCACCACGCCCACCGCCAGCGCTTTGCCGTTCTCGGCAAAGAACCGACGCAGTGCGTCGACTTGTTCGTTTTCAGTGGTATAGACTTCCACGGTGTCCTTCTCCTTAACCTAACATCAAAGCCAGACGCGCAGCGACTTCGCTTTGCGCCAGCGTTTCTTGTTCACCACTGCGCAGGTCTTTCACCACCACCTGCTGCGCCGCCACTTCGCTCTCACCCAGGATCAGCGCGATGCGCGCGCCCCATTTGTCCGCACGGGTGATCTGCTTCTTGAAGTTGCCGCCGCCGTAATTGGTCATCAGCTTCAGCTGCGGCGCCGCGTCGCGCACCTGTTCAGCCAGCTGCATCGCCGCGCTCTGGGTGCCCGCGCCGGAAGAGATGACGTACACGTCGATAGCCGACGGCGCCTTGAATTCCGGGTTAACCGCCTGCACCAGCAACACCAGGCGCTCCAGGCCCATGGCGAAACCGACCGCCGGGGTGGCGCGGCCGCCCAGTTGCTCGACCAGGCCGTCGTAACGGCCGCCCGCGCAGACGGTGCCCTGCGCGCCCAGGCTGGTGGTTACCCACTCAAACACGGTGCGGTTGTAGTAATCCAGACCGCGCACCAGGCGCTCGTTAACGGTATATGGGATACCTGCCTGCGCCAAAAGTTCACACAGACCGGCGAAGTGAGCACGGGATTCTTCATCCAGGTACTCGGACAGGCGCGGCGCGTCGTTCAACAGCGCCTGCACCTCAGGATTCTTGGAGTCCAGCACGCGCAGCGGGTTGCTGTACATGCGGCGTTTGCAGTCTTCGTCCAGCACCTCGACGTGCTGCTCCAGGAACGCCACCAACGCGTCGCGGTAGTTGGCGCGCGCCTCCAGCGAACCGATGGAGTTCAACTCCAGCTTGACGTGCTCGGCGATGCCCAGCGCTTTCCACCAGCGGGCGGTCAGCAGGATCAGCTCGGCGTCGACGTCCGGGCCTTGCAGGCCGAACACTTCCGCGCCCAGCTGATGGAACTGACGGTAACGACCCTTCTGCGGGCGCTCGTAGCGGAACATCGGGCCGATGTACCACAGACGCTGTTCCTGATTGTACAGCAGACCATGTTCGATGCCGGCGCGCACGCAGCCGGCCGTCCCTTCCGGACGCAGCGTCAGGCTTTCGCCGTTGCGGTCTTCGAAGGTATACATCTCTTTTTCCACGACGTCGGTCACTTCACCGATCGCGCGTTTGAATAACGGGGTCTGCTCTACAATCGGCAACCGGATTTCGCTGTAACCGTAGCTGCCCAGCACCTGCTTGAGGGTGCCTTCAATACGCTGCCATAATGCCGTTTCTTCCGGCAGGTAGTCGTTCATGCCGCGAATGGCTTGAATGTTCTTTGCCACGTGAGTTCTCTGTCCGTTGTCTGTAAAAATGAACCTGATTATAGGGACTTTGCCGCCCGGTATTCAACGCGGATGCGGTTTTCTGCCCTTCAGGTTCATAAACAAGCGGGCCAACAGGCCCGCCGTGTAGCGATAACGCTTATTTTTCCAGCAGATTGACCGTGATGCGGTTGCTTTCGTCCATCATCGCGGCCTTGGCGCGAATTTTCGCTTCCAGCTGGTCGATCATCTGTTCGTTGTCGAAACGCTCTTTCTGGCGCACGCCGTCTTCATAGAAGCCGCTCTTCTTGTGGCCGCCGGTCACGCCCATGGTGGACACCAGCGCTTCGCCCGGGCCGTTCACCACGCAGCCGATGATCGAAACGTCCATCGGCGTGATGATATCCTCCAGGCGCTGCTCCAGCGCGTTCACCGTGCCGATCACGTCGAATTCCTGACGCGAACAGGTCGGGCAGGCGATAAAGTTGATACCGCGCGCGCGGATGCGCAGCGACTTCAGGATATCGAAACCGACCTTCACTTCTTCGACCGGATCCGCCGCCAGCGAGATGCGCAGGGTGTCGCCGATGCCTTCAGACAGCAGCATGCCCAGGCCGATGGCCGATTTGACCGACCCACTGCGCGCGCCGCCGGCTTCGGTGATGCCCAGATGCAGCGGCTGATCGATGCGCGAGGCCAGCAGGCGGTAGGATTGCACCGCCAGGAACACGTCCGACGCCTTGACGCTGACCTTGAACTGGTCGAAGTTGAGGCGATCGAGGATGTCCACGTGGCGCATGGCGGATTCCAGCAGCGCTTCCGGCGTAGGTTCGCCGTACTTTTCCTGCAGGTCTTTCTCCAGAGAGCCGCCGTTGACGCCGATGCGAATCGGGATGTTCTTGTCGCGGGCGCAGTCCACCACCGAGCGAATGCGCGATTCGTTGCCGATGTTGCCCGGGTTGATGCGCAGGCAGTCTACGCCGTATTCGGCAACCTGCAGCGCGATGCGATAATCGAAGTGGATATCGGCGACCAGCGGCACGTTGACCTGCTGCTTGATCAGCTTGAATGCCTCGGCGGCGTCCATGGTAGGAACCGAAACGCGGACGATGTCGACGCCCACGCGCTCCAGCGCTTTGATCTGATTAACCGTTGCTTCAACATCGGTGGTACGGGTGTTGGTCATCGACTGCACGGCAATCGGCGCGCCATCACCAATAGGCACCTTGCCGACGTAAATGCGTGTAGATTTTCGACGGTTGATGGGCGCTTGGTTATGCATTACTTACTCTCCATTGCTGCTCTGACATCACGACCGGTGCCGCGCGATTACTGCGCGGCGACGGTCAGGCGAGCAACACGGTTTGACTTAACGAACCGGCTTAAATCAACCGGCTTACCCTGATACTGGATCTGTACTGCCGCCGGCGCGCCGATGGTCAGTTTATACGGCGCAGTGCCGGCCAGGTTCAGCTTGCCACCCTGCTTCTGGGTGCCGCTGAACAGCGTCTTACCGCTCGCGTCGGTCACCTGCAGCCAGCAGTCGGCAGAGAAATCCATCACCAGCGCATTCGGATCGGCCACCGGCGCAGCCACGCCCGCATCGGCGGTCGGCAACGGCGCCTGTGCCGCCGGCGCGGTTTCCGGCAGGGTGGTCTGGCTTGGCGACACCACGGCAGGCTGCTGCTGAGCCGCGCTCGGCGCCTGGGCGGTCGCCGCCGGCGCCTGAGCCGCTGCGCCAGTATCGGCCGGCGCGGCGCTGTTGTCGGTCAACGGCACGTTGGTGCCGGCATCGGCATTGCCGTCGGTCAGCGGCACGGACTGCCCTTCGTTATTCTGCGAAAGCTGCGCGGAGGACTGATCGGCCATGGTGGCGATCTCTTCCTGCTGGGCCTTGTGGTTTTGCCACCACCAGGCGCCGGTCAGGCCGATCACCACGAACACGATAAGCCAGGTGAAGCTCATCAGCCAGCCG
The DNA here is from genome assembly GCF_029962605.1 of Serratia sarumanii. Lineage (NCBI taxonomy): Bacteria > Pseudomonadati > Pseudomonadota > Gammaproteobacteria > Enterobacterales > Yersiniaceae > Serratia > Serratia sarumanii. The sequence goes on from NZ_CP124750.1 coordinate 3,791,325, forward strand.
TCGCGTTTCTTGCGGCGTTTGCCCAGCGAGAAGCTTTGCATCGGCGCCACTTTCGCCATCTTCAACGGCGCCTGCTTGGCCAGCATCGGCAGCAGTTCGTCTTCCGGCAAATGCACCAGCTTGGCGTAGGAACGGATGTAGCCGCGCACGAAAGTGGACGCGAGGTCAGCGGACACGCTGTCTTCCTCGATATCGCGCACGGTGGACATTTTGAGACACAGGCGTTCTGCAACGGTCTGTTGGCTCAGCCCGAGTTGCTCACGGGCCTGACGCAGGCGCTGGCCCGTCGTCATGGATACGGTTTTATCTTGGGAGGCTTCAGTATTCATTAGCTAAGAACTGCTGGTACTGTTTGGATTGTGGAAAACTTCGCGCTAGCTGCTTGCCATAGCGTTGAACGCTATCCTGACGGCCGGCTAACGCGGCGAAACGAATCTGTAACCATAAGCTGCTGGCGCTGGCCGGCAGAACATGCTGATAAACATCCAATAAAAGTTGCGACTGGGCGCGCTTCCCTTCTCCAAATTGCTTTTCGGCCTCCGCCAACAGCGGAGTGCCTTTGTCCGGATCGACTTTCAGCGCGCGGCTCAACAGCGTGCGCGCCTCATCGTTTTGTCCGGCCTTGAGAAAACAGTAACCTGCGTTTTCCAGGCTGTCGGCGACCTGGCCATAATCGGGCGCCAGCGCCGCTGCGCTAAACTGCTGTTGCGCCGGTACATACTGCCCTAAACTGCAAAGAAACGCACCGTAATTATTCAATACGGTGCCATTGCCCGGCGCAAGTTTGAGCGCTTGCCGATAACGCTGTTCGGCCGCGGCATTTTCACCGATCCGCTGCTCATAGAGCGCCATGCCCAACTGCGTGCGGTAATCCTGCGGGGCCGCGTCCAGCGCCTTTTCCAGGTTCTGGCGCGCGGCGTCCATGTCGCCTTGCTGCAGGTACTCCAGGCCCAGCTGCAACCGCGTTTGGCCCGCCTCAGAGACTTGTGCTTCCTTTTCCGGCGCTGAACCGGAACACCCGGCCAACAACCCGGCCGCCAGCCACACACCCCACAGTTTCAGCTTCATGCCCGCATTCATTTCCTTATCGGCCGTCAGCTAACGCCCGCCAGCGACACGCTTTCGCATAACAGGCTGTTAGATAACAAAAAATGGTGCTATAGGATTCAGACCGCCCGTACGTTGATAGGTTCCCCGGCCATTTTCTTCTTCAGGGTACGCTTGGTACGGTCGATCACTTCACCCGCCAGTTGCCCGCAGGCGGCGTCGATATCGTCACCACGGGTTTTACGAACAATAGTCGTAAAGCCGTATTCCATCAACACCTTGGAGAAACGATCCACCCGGCTGTTGGAGCTGCGGCCGTAAGGGGCGCCCGGGAACGGGTTCCATGGGATCAGGTTGATCTTGCACGGCGTGTCTTTCAGCACTTCCGCCAGCTGATGCGCATCGTCGGTGCTGTCGTTGATATGATCCAGCATCACGTACTCGACGGTCACGCGGCCCTGGTTGGCGTTGGATTTCTCCAAATAGCGACGCACCGCGGACAGGAAGGTCTCGATGTTGTACTTGCGGTTGATCGGCACGATCTCATCGCGGATGGTGTCGTTCGGCGCGTGCAGCGAGATCGCCAGCGCCACGTCGATCATGTCGCCCAGCTTGTCCAGCGCCGGCACCACGCCGGAGGTAGACAGGGTCACGCGGCGTTTGGACAGGCCAAAGCCGAAGTCGTCCAGCATGATTTCCATCGCCGGCACCACGTTGTTCAGGTTGAGCAGCGGCTCGCCCATCCCCATCATTACCACGTTGGTGATCGGGCGTTGGCCGGTCACCTTCAGCGCGCCGATGATTTTCGCCGCGCGCCACACCTGGCCGATGATTTCCGACACGCGCAGGTTGCGGTTGAAGCCCTGCTGCGCCGTCGAACAGAATTTGCACTCCAGCGCGCAGCCTACCTGCGAGGAGACGCACAGCGTCGCGCGGTCGGCTTCCGGGATATACACGGTTTCGACCTGCTGATCGCCGACTTTAATCGCCCACTTGATGGTGCCGTCGGCCGAGCGCTGTTCCTCCGCCACTTCCGGCGCGCGGATTTCCGCCACGCGTTGCAGCTTGCCGCGCAGGACTTTGTTGATGTCGGTCATCTGCTCGAAATCGTCGCAGCAGTAGTGGTAAATCCACTTCATCACCTGATCGGCGCGGAACGGTTTCTCGCCCATTTCGGCGAAGAACTCGCGCATTTGCTGGCGGTTCAGGTCCAGCAGGTTGATTTTGGCCGCAGCCGGTTGCTCCACGTTAACGGAGGGGGTAGTCAGCGAATTATTTTCAGACACGGTGTGCTCGGACGTGATGGGTTCTAACATAATGATCTCTGGCCTCGTTATTACACGTTATGGCGCTAAAGAATGGACAGTAAGTTGTGCATTTCAGCCCGCATGATTCGGGTGGCGGCACTAAAAACACGCCCCTGACAAGTCGTCTTATCAGGGGCGCGGCATTGTACAAATTTTAGTAGCGGGTGGCTACGGCTGAAAGGCATTCAGGGCATTTTTATTGTTTCAGCCGGTGAATGCCTGGCTATCAGCAACGGCACGATTAACGTGCGCAGATTTCGCTTTCGTTGAAGAAGTAAGCGATTTCGCGCTGTGCGGATTCAACGGAATCGGAACCGTGAACGGCGTTAGCGGTGAAGCTGTCCGCGTAGTCGGCACGCAGGGTACCAGCCAGCGCGTTGTCCGGGTTGGTTGCGCCCATGATGTCGCGGTTGCGCTGCACGGCGTTTTCAGATTCCAGAACCTGCACCATGATTGGGCCGGAGGTCATGAACTCAACCAGACCGTCGAAGAATGGGCGGCCTTTGTGCTCAGCGTAGAAGCCTTCAGCTTGCTCGCGAGTCAGACGCAGCATTTTAGCGGCGATGATTTTGAAACCGGCGCGCTCGAAACGAGCGTAGATAGCGCCGATGTCGTTGTTGGCTACAGCGTTTGGTTTAACGATGGAAAAGGTACGTTCTACGGTCATGATGGCCTCTGTATGACTTCCAAAACAGGCCGGTCTGCAATGTTGCCGGCCTTCTCAAGTGGCGCAGATTATATGTGCGCCGTTAACGCTTGCCTACGGGAAAATCAACATTTCATTAAAAAAATATGATCTTCATGATTCATATTTGATCACGCGGCGGCGCTACTGGGTCTTGTCGGTAGACGGGATCAAATTGCGCAGCCAGCTGCCCCAGCGGCGCTGATAAAACGGCTGCGTATGGGAGATAAGATAGTGGCTGATGCCGCGCTCGTTCTCCGACACCAGGCAGAAATCCACCGGTTCGTCGTTCGGCGCCGTTTCGCTGGCGACGCTGCCGGCCTCGTTGATCAACGCCTCGATCTCCGCCGGCTCGGCGTCCACTTCCAGCCCGATCAGCAGATTCGGCTTCTCGTCCGCCGCCTGATCGTGCATCAGCGCCAGAAACGCGCGGCGCACCGGCTTGCGCTGGCTGAACAGCGTGGTCAACGCATCCACCATCGCCGACGGGTACTCTTCGGGCTGCCCCAGCAGGATTTGGGTCTCTTTATCGACGTAATGCTCCACCGGTTTGACGACGCCGCCGGTCGCCAGCAGCATCGCCACCTCTTCCGGGTAGAACTCCTTGCCGTACTCCGCCTTCGGATTGAGGAACAGATCCGCGCCCTGGGTGATTTCGAACAGCACCCGCGCCGGCATGGCGATGAACGGCTGTTCGTCCTCAACGGCTTTCTGCAGCGCTTCCAGCGAGGTGAAGAACGGAATGATGCTGCCGCCGTCCTGCTTCTCCCAATGCTGGATATTGACCGGCGTATCCGCGTTCAGCGCGATGTCGCCGTCCTGCTGCACCTGCTCGCTGTCGCCGAGGATCAGCACCGTGGCGTCGAGCAGTTCACGGAAGAACGCCGGGCGGTGGGCCGGCTCCGTCACCGCCAGCTTCAGCAGGCGTTCAAGTTCGTTTTCGCTCGGGGCGGCATCGTGATGATGGGCACTCATGGCAAACTCCAGGGATCAAATAGCGAGGCCCAGCATGCTGGGCCCCGAAGATAATGCGCATTCTAGCGCCCGACGCGGCGGGCGTTCAATTATTTGGCTTTGCTCAGCAGCAGGTTGGCCAGGGTACGCACGCCCAAACCGGTCGCGCCGGCCGACCACTGATCCACCGCGCCTTTGCGGTAGGTGGCGGAACAGTCGATGTGCAGCCAGCCTTGCTGGTAATTCTTGACGAAGTGCGACAGGAAGGCCGCCGCGGTGCTGGCGCCGGCGGTGTAGGCCGGGCCGGCCACGTTGTTCAGCTCGGCGAAGTTGGACGGCAGCTGGCTGCGGTGGAACTCGGCCAGCGGCAGACGCCAGAACGGCTCTTGCTCGGCGGTGGCGCTGTTCAGCAGCTCCTGCGCCAGCGCGTCGTCGAAGCTGAACAGCGCATGGTAGTCGTTGCCGACCGCGGTTTTGGCGGCGCCGGTCAGGGTGGCGCAGTCGATAATCAGCTGCGGGTTCTGCTCAGAAGCGTCGATCAGGCCGTCGGCCAGCACCAGGCGCCCTTCCGCATCGGTGTTCATCACCTCAACGGTTTTGCCGTTGCGGTAGCGAATGATGTCGCCCAGTTTGAAAGCGTTGCCGCTGACCATGTTGTCGGCGCAGCACAGGTACAGCTTCACACGCTGCTTCAGGCCGCGCGCCGCCGCCAGCGCCAGGGCGCCGGTGATGGTGGCCGCACCGCCCATGTCAGCCTTCATCGAGTCCATAAAGGCGCTCTGTTTCAGGCTATAACCGCCGGTATCGAAGGTGATGCCCTTGCCGACCAGGCAGGCGAACACCGGTGCGTCCGGATTACCGGTCGGGTTGAAGTCGAGCGCCAGCAGCACCGGTGGGCGCTCGGAGCCGCGGCCGACGGTGTGGATGCCGGCATAGTTCTGCTCGCGCAGATCTTCGCCCTTGGTGATGCGGTAGCTGACGGCATCGCAGCCGACGTCGCACATCAGATCGACGGCGCGGGTCGCCAGTTGCTCCGGCCCCAGCTCTTCCGCCGGCATGTTGATGGTGTCACGCACCCAGTCAACGATCTTCAGGCGCTTATCCAGCTCCTGACGTGCGGCTTCCGGCAGCTCGGCCCATTCGACGTTGCGCTGCCCTTTCGGCCCGCGGTAGCCCTGCCAAAACGCCCAGCTGTTTTCCAAGTCCCAACCGTCGCCGGCCAGCTTGACGTTTTTGATGCCCTGACCGTCAATTTTGCGGCCCGCGCGCTGGATCGCGCCCAGCTTGTCGGTGCCGGTCAGGTGAATGGTCATCCCTTCGCCGTTGGTGCTGAGCAGCGCTTTTTCGCCCCAACGGGCGTCGGCAGGTTGTTGCGACAGCGTGACCTGCATGAATTCTGTTGTCATAGCCTTCTTACTCCGGATGTTCCCTTTATTATTTCATTAGGGCTTTATTGCATACCCTATGGATTTCAAATTGCAGCTAGGCGCCCAGCGATCTCATCCCCAGGAGCTTACTCAGGTAAGTGACTGGGGTAAGACAAATCTGCCGGGAGCAGATTTGAACGCTGCTCGCAGCGGCCCCTTGGGGCGTGGCCCACGGATGGGCCACGTAACTACGTGCAGGTAACAACGCTGCGGTTTGAAAGACGACGGGTATGTCGGATACAAAATAAACGGGCCGCCCATGGCAGCCCGTTACGCTATTTACTCCGCTTCATCTAACCAGACCAGCAGGATCGCTTCCAGTATTTTTTCGTTGGAAGCCTGCGGATCGTCGTCGAACTCTTCCAGATCGCAGATCCACTGATGCATGTCGGTAAAACGCACGGTTTTCGGATCGGTGTCCGGGTATTGGTCGTACAGGGCTTCGCCGATTTCTCGGCTGTCGGTCCACTTCAGTCCCATTATGATCTCCGGGTTGGCGCTGCGGCTAACAATTAATGCTCACGCGCGTGGTTGACGGTGTAGCGCGGCATTTCGACCACCAGATCTTCGTCGGCGACCAGCGCCTGGCAGCTCAGGCGGCTTTCCGGCTCCAGCCCCCAGGCCTTGTCCAGCATGTCGTCTTCCAGCTCGCTGCTCTCTTCCAGCGAATCGAAGCCTTCACGCACGATGCAGTGGCAGGTGGTGCAGGCGCAGGATTTCTCGCAGGCGTGCTCGATTTCAATGCCGTTGCGCAGCGCAACGTTGAGGATCGACTCCCCTTTTTCAGCTTCCAGAACCGCCCCTTCCGGGCAAAGATCTTGATGGGGCAGGAAAACAATTTTAGGCATGGTTAAACCTCATCCACAGAATGGCCAGCCAGCGCGCGGCGAATGGAAGCGTCCATGCGGCGCGCGGCAAAATCTTGCGTTTGTGCATCTAATGTTTTGATGGCGTCTTCGATAGCGGCGGGATCTTCACCCTGCACCGCCTGCTGCAACGCCTGGGTCGCGGCGGCGATCGCCTGGCTTTCCGCCTCGCTCAGCAGCGCGGCGTCGCTGGCCAGCGCGCCCTGCAGGCTTTCCAGCACCCGCGCGGCTTCCACGCGTTGCTCCGCCAGCTTGCGCGCGCCCACGTCGCTTTGCGCGTTGGCCATCGAATCCTTGATCATGCCGGCGATTTCGCTGTCCGACAGGCCGTAAGACGGTTTCACCTGGATCGAAGCTTCGACGCCGGTGGATTTCTCCATCGCGGTGACGCTAAGCAGACCGTCGGCATCCACCTGGAAGGTGACGCGAATGTGCGCGCCCCCGGCAGGCAGCGGCGGCAGGCCGCGCAGCGTGAAACGCGCCAGCGAACGGCAGTCCTGCACCAGCTCGCGCTCGCCCTGCAGCACGTGGATCATCATCGCGCTCTGGCCGTCTTTAAAGGTGGTGAATTCCTGCGCGCGCGCCACCGGAATGGTGGTGTTGCGCGGGATCACTTTCTCCACCAGACCGCCCATGGTTTCGAGGCCCAGCGACAGCGGGATCACGTCCAGCAGCAGCATGTCGCTGTCCGGCTTGTTGCCCACCAGAATGTCGGCCTGGATCGCGGCGCCGATGGCGACCACTTTATCCGGATCGATCGACGTCAGCGGCGTGCGGCCGAAGAAGGCGCCCACCTGCTCACGCACCAGCGGCACGCGGGTGGAACCGCCGACCATCACCGCTTCCAGCACCTCGTCGGCGGCGACGCCGGCGTCTTTCAGCGCGCGGCGGCAGGCCATCAGCGTGCGTTTCACCAGCGGGGCGATCAGCGCTTCGAACTGGGCGCGGGTCACCTCGCCCTGCCAGCCGGCCACCTCGACGCGCACGCTGTCGGCATCGCTCAACGCGATTTTAGCGGCGATGGCGGCGTCCAGCAGCTGGCGCTGCACGCCGTGGTCGCTGCGATCGGCCACGCCGGCCTGCTCGCGCAGCCAGTCGGCCAGCAGGTGATCGAAGTCGTCGCCGCCCAGCGCGGAATCGCCGCCCGTGGCCAGCACTTCGAACACGCCGCGGCTGAGGCGCAGAATGGAGATATCAAAGGTGCCGCCGCCCAGATCGTAAACCGCGATCACCCCTTCCTGGCCGGAGTCCAGCCCGTAGGCGATCGCCGCCGCGGTCGGTTCGTTCAGCAGGCGCAGGACATGCAGGCCGGCCAGACGCGCCGCGTCTTTGGTGCCCTGGCGCTGCGCGTCGTCGAAGTAGGCGGGAACGGTGATCACCACGCCATCCAGCTCCCCTTCCAGCGCCGCTTGCGCGCGCGCGGACAGGGCCCGCAGGATATCGGCGGAGACGCCGACCGGGTTAACCGGGCCGCCGGCGGTGACGATCAGCGGCAGGCCGTTGTCGCTGGCCTGGAATTGATACGGCAGGTTCGGGTAACGTTGCTGCACGTCCGCCAACGAGCGGCCCATCATGCGCTTGATGGAGCTGACGGTATTGGCCGGATCCTGCGCCGCCTGTTGGCGCGCCTCCCAGCCGACGCGCTGCGCATCCGCCTGATAATGCACCACCGAAGGCAGCAAATGGCGGCCCTGTTCGTCGGCCAGCGTTTCCGCTTGCCCGCTGCGCACCGTGGCGACCAGCGAGTTGGTGGTGCCTAAGTCGATGCCGGCGGCCAGACGTCGCTGGTGCGGCGCGGCGCTGAGGCCAGGCTCACTAATTTGTAATAAGGCCATGTTGAAGCTTCCACAATCAGAATCAGAAGGTGTTACTCAAAACCCAGCAGTTTTTCTTCGAGTTGTTCAACCTGTTGCTGGAGTTTGTCCAAAAAGCGCAGCTTGCGCACGGTGTCGGCGGCGTCCGCCCACAGCTCGCCGTCCAGCTGCTGCAGCATCAGCGCGCTGCGCTGTTTGATGGAGACAGCCAGCCGCGCGCCGAAATCGGCCAGCAGGCTTTCCGCCTCCGGCTTGCGCTCAATGGCGTCGAGCTCTTCGCGCAGCTCCAGCTGTTCCATCAGGAACGCGGTGTCGCGCATCGTATGCTGTTCGTTGCCCAGCTCGAAGCCGTGCAAAGATAGCATATACTCCGCGCGTTTTAACGGGTGCTTCAGCGACTGGTAGGCTTCGTTGATGGTCGCCGCCTGCTGCAACGCCATCAGGCGTTCGCGCTCCGGCTGGTTGGCGAAACGATCGGGGTGAAATTGGCGCTGCAGATCCTGGAAGCGGGACGCAAGCAGGCTGCCGTCCACGGTGTAGCGAACTGGCAGCCCGAATAAAGTAAAGTAATCCATAGCGTGCTCTGGGCGTTAGCGGATGAAGTTCCCCCGCCGAAACGGGGGAGCACGATGGACTGTCAGACGTTGAAACTCTCGCCGCAGCCGCATTCGCTTGAGACGTTCGGGTTGTTGAACTTGAAGCCTTCGTTCAGGCCTTCCTTAACGAAATCAAGCTCGGTGCCGTCAAGGTAAACCAGGCTCTTGCCGTCGATGATCACCTTGATGCCTTTGTCTTCAAACACGATGTCGTCATCGTTGGCTTCGTCAACAAATTCCAGCACGTAGGCCATTCCGGAGCAGCCGGAAGTTCGCACTCCCAGACGCAGGCCGAGACCCTTGCCGCGGTTCGTCAAAAACGCCTGAACACGCTGCGCAGCGCTGTCGCTCATGGTAATAGACATCACAACCTCACACTTCAAATCAAAGCCCGGCGTGGCCGGGCCGACTCAGACAAATTACTCGGCGCTATGCTTGCTCTTATAGTCGGCAATCGCTGCTTTGATGGCGTCTTCAGCCAGGATCGAGCAGTGAATTTTGACCGGCGGCAATTCCAGCTCTTCGGCGATCTGGGTGTTTTTGATCGCTTCAGCCTGATCGAGCGACTTGCCCTTCATCCATTCGGTCACCAGCGAGCTGGAGGCGATGGCGGAACCGCAGCCGTAAGTTTTAAAGCGCGCGTCTTCGATGATGCCTTCATCGTTAACCTTGATTTGCAGCTTCATGACGTCGCCGCAAGCCGGTGCCCCTACCATGCCGCTACCGACGGTAGGATCTTCGTTGTCAAAGGAACCCACGTTGCGCGGGTTTTCATAATGATCGATTACTTTTTCGCTGTAAGCCATGACCTTGCTCCTGAAACCTGAGAATTAATGATGCGCCCATTCGATGCTGTTGATGTCCACGCCCTGCTTGAACATCTCCCACAGTGGAGACAGATCGCGCAGACGGCCGATGGATTTACGCACCAGTTGAATGGTGTAGTCGATCTCTTCTTCCGTGGTGAAACGCCCCAGGGAGAAACGGATCGAGCTGTGCGCCAATTCATCGCTCATGCCCAGCGCGCGCAGCACGTAGGACGGCTCGAGGCTGGCGGAGGTACAGGCTGAACCGGAAGAAACGGCCAGGTCTTTCAGCGCCATGATCAGCGATTCGCCTTCAACGTAGTTGAAGCTGACGTTCAGGATGTTCGGTGCGCCGTGCTCCAGATCGCCGTTCAGATACACTTCTTCCATATCTTTCACGCCGTTCCACAGACGATCGCGCAGGGTGCGCAGACGCGCCATCTCTTCGGTCATCTCTTCTTTGGCGATGCGGTAAGCTTCGCCCATGCCGACGATCTGGTGGACAGGCAGGGTGCCGGAACGCATGCCGCGCTCGTGACCGCCGCCGTGTACCTGCGCTTCGATGCGGATGCGCGGCTTGCGGCGCACGTACAGCGCGCCGATGCCTTTCGGGCCATAGATTTTGTGGCCGGAGAACGACATCAGATCGACTTTCAGCTTGCTCAGATCGATAGGCAGTTTGCCCACGCTCTGGGTGGCGTCAACGTGGTAGATGATACCGCGCGCGCGGCACATTTCGCCGATCGCTTCGATGTCCTGCACCACGCCGATTTCGTTATTGACGTGCATGATGGAGACCAGAATGGTGTCATCGCGCAGCGCCGCTTCGAGATCCTGCAGGCTGATGATGCCGTTGCTCTGCGGCGCCAGATAGGTCACTTCGAACCCTTCGCGCTCCAGCTGACGGCAGGTGTCCAGCACGGCTTTGTGTTCGGTTTTGCTGGTGATGATGTGCTTGCCTTTTTTCTGGTAGAAATTGGCAGCGCCTTTGATCGCCAGGTTGTCGGATTCGGTCGCCCCGGAGGTGAAGACGATTTCGCGCGGGTCGGCGCCCACCAGTTCGGCGATTTGGTTACGGGCGATGTCTACCGCCTCTTCCGCCTGCCAACCGAAACGGTGGGAACGGGAAGCCGGGTTGCCGAAAGTGCCGTCCAGGGTCAAAAACTGCATCATCTTCTCAGCAACGCGCGGGTCAACCGGCGTCGTTGCTGAGTAATCCAGATAAATCGGTAATTTCATTGCTCTTGTGCTCCGTACATCACTTCCAAAAACTAAAATAATTTCGCCAGCTGCTTATGCGCGCAGATTAACGTTGATAGTTTCTTGCGGACGACCGTTGGCCGTGCGGCGCGTATCGTTGTTTTGACGATCCGCCACCACCAGCACTTCCTGGTTGTTGACCAGTTCTGCCAGCGTAATGTTGTTCAGGAACCCGCTGATGCGCTCGCTCAGATCGCGCCACAGGGCGTGGGTCAAGCAGCGATCGCCGCCCTGACAGCCTTCTTTGCCCTGGCACCGGGTTGCATCTACCGATTCATCGACGGCAGTGATGACAGCGCCAACGGCGATCTCACCCGCGTCTTTACCCAGCAGATAACCACCGCCCGGGCCGCGCACGCTGGCCACCAGGCCATTCTTGCGCAGACGGGAGAATAATTGTTCCAGATAAGAGAGCGAAATACCCTGGCGTTCGGAAATGTCCGCCAGTGGCACCGGCCCTTCCTGGGAATGCAGCGCTACGTCGAGCATAGCGGTTACGGCATAACGGCCTTTGGATGTCAGTCTCATAGCTCAATGGTTACCTGTTGGTCAAATATGGCCGAAAGTCTGACATTCCTGAGTAAAACAGTCAACTATTTAACCTAGTAATTGACTCAAGTATTAGCACGTTTTGAACTTAGCAAGAACAAAGGTATATAAAATACATGTTATAACCTTTGGATAACTAATACTATTGTCACCCGCCGCTATGCCACATCAATTAATTACCTTGATGTTTATCCTGTTTCTCGATCGACGTCAGCATGCCGCGCAGGATATTCAGCTCCTGCCCTTCCGGGCGCGCGCGGGTGAACAGCCGACGCAGGCGGCTCATCACCTGGCCCGGATGGGACGGGCGAATAAAGCCGGTGCGCTGCAGCGTCTGCTCCAGGTGCTGATAGAAACGCTCGAGGTCATCCACCAGCGGGTACGGCGTCTCTTCCAGCTGCGGCGCGCCCGCCTGTTGGCGATCGAGGTAAGCCACGCGCACTTCATACGCCAGGATCTGCACCGCCATCGCCAGGTTCAGCGAGCTGTAGTCCGGGTTGGCCGGAATGGCGACGTGGTAGTGGCACTTCTGCAATTCATCGTTGGTCAGCCCGACGCGTTCGCGGCCGAACACCAGCGCCACCGGCGCGTGTTCGCCCTCGTGCACCGCGCGCACGCCGCATTCACGCGGCTCCAGCATCGGCCACGGCAAGGTGCGAGAACGGGCGCTGGTGCCCACCACCAGGCTACAGCCGGCGATGGCGTCATCGAGGGTGTCGACGATAGTGGCGTTGCCGATCACGTCACTGGCGCCGGCGGCCAGGGCGATGGCCTGAGAATCGGGTTTGATCAGCGGATTAACCAGATAAAGGTTGGTTAAACCCATGGTTTTCATGGCTCTGGCGGTCGAGCCCATGTTGCCGGTATGTGAAGTCTCTACCAGAACAATGCGGATATTGTGCAGCATACAAACTCTGAGCGTGGCGGAAAATCGCAGCATCTTAACACAGCCGTAGGCAATTTGCCGAACAGCTGCTATACTTCGCGCCGTTTCCTGTTCTTTAACATCCTAGTTGGAAGATACCCATGCATCCGATGCTGACTATCGCCGTGCGCGCTGCGCGCAAGGCCGGTAACCTGATTGCCAAAAACTACGAAACCCCGGACGCTGTAGAAGCGAGCCAGAAAGGGACCAATGACTTCGTCACCAACGTCGATCGCGATGCAGAGCATCTGATCATCGACGTCATCCGCAAGTCTTATCCGCAACACAGTATCGTGAGCGAAGAACGCGGTGAGCTGATCGGCGAAGATCGCGATGTGCAATGGGTGATCGATCCACTGGATGGCACTGCAAACTTCATCAAACGTTTCCCTCATTTCTCCGTTTCCATCGCCGTACGCATCAAAGGCCGTACTGAAGTGGCCGTGGTTTACGATCCGATGCGCAACGAACTGTTCACCGCCACTCGCGGCCAGGGCGCACAGCTCAACGGCTACCGCCTGCGCGGCACCAACGCCAAAGATCTGGATGGCACCATCCTGGCGACCGGCTTCCCGTTCAAGGTCAAACAGCACGCAACGCCTTACATCAACATCGTCGGCAAGCTGTTCACCCAGTGCGCAGACTTCCGCCGCACCGGTTCCGCGGCGCTGGATCTGGCCTATGTGGCCGCCGGCCGCGTAGACGGTTTCTTCGAAATCGGCCTGAAGCCGTGGGACTTCGCCGCGGGCGAACTGCTGGTGCGTGAAGCCGGCGGCCTGGTGACCGACTTCGTCGGCGGCCACAACCACTTCAGCTCCGGCAACGTGGTGGCAGGCAACCCGCGCGTAGTGAAAGCCATGCTGGCCACCATGCGTGAAGAACTGAGCGAAGCGCTGAAGCGTTAATCGCCAGAAGCGAATCGAAAAAAGCGCTGCCGATGCAGCGCTTTTTTTATGCCCGTTAGCGGGAGAAGGGACGGATGCCGCCGCCGAATTCCGGCTGCGCGCTGACGTACAGCAACAGCCCGGCGGCCAGCAGGATCAGGCCGCCGGCCAGCGCCAACGCCCCCCAGGCCACCGCGCTCCAGGCGGCGGGCGCGCGCGAACGGCTGAGGCGCACCGCCAGCCGGCGGCTGTAATGTACCAGCAGCGCCAGCATCGAGATGGTCAACGAGGTGCCGAACGCCATCGCCAGCGCGGAGATCACTCCCCAGCCGAACACGCCGATCACTTTGGAGAACAGCAGCACCAAAATCGCCCCCGAACAGGGGCGCATGCCCATCGCCAGCACGATGGCGGCCTGAGTGCGCCAGTCGCTTCCCGCCTGCAGCTCGCTGTCGCTCGGCAGATGCCGGTGGCCGCAGCCGCAATTGGCGCTGTGCACATGATCCGCCGCCAGCGGCGTCAGGCTGTTGATGCGCAGCGCCGGCGCCGGGCGCATCGCCTTGATCGCCGCAAACAGGCGTTTCAGCGCGCGCCAACTCAGCAGCACGCCAAGCAGCATCACCAGAATAAAGCTGCCCTTCTCCAGCCAGAAACTGCTTTGGTGCAGCTGGCGCGAAGAGAGCTGCAATACCACCAGCATCAGCGTGACCAGCGCGATCGCTACCCCACCCTGCACCAGCGAGGCGGCGAAGGTCAGCTTCAGGCTGCTTTTCAGCCGCGCCGGATGGGTAGCCAGGTAGGTGGCGATCACCACTTTGCCGTGGCCGGGGCCGAGCGCATGCAAGACGCCATAGCCAAGGCTGAACAGCATCAGCGCCAGCCCGGCCTGCTGCGGCGCGGCCTTCACCTGCTGCAACAGCCCCGCCATCTGCTGGTGCAGCGCTTTTTGCCACACCACGCTCTGCATCAGCAACTGCGGCCAATAGTGCCACGCCAGCAGCGCGGCGGCCGCCAGCGCCAGCGTGAACGGCAGCAGCGGCCACAGGCCGAAGGCCCAGTGGCGCCGGCTCGTCGTCGGTTGCGAGAGATTTAACGACATTGCAGCGTCACCCGCTGGGCGAACTGCTGCCCCAGCGCCAGGTCTTCACCGGGCGAGTCGTTCTTGTCGAGCGACAGCGCATAGGCCTGCAGCGACGCATTCGGCTTCGGCGTCATCAGCTTGTAGCTGCACAGCTGCGCCATCTCCGGCGGCAGATGCAGCGCATTTTGGTCTTTATAGGTCATATCCACGAAATAAGTCGGATCGTAAGTAGAAAGTTCGAACGGCTTGCCCGCCAGCGGCTGTGGCTCGGCCAACGGCAGCACGAACTCCAGCACCGCCTGATTGCCCTGGCGCGACAGGTGATATTCGCTGGGCAAGTTCAGGTATTTCACCGGCTTGCCGTCGCGGTAAAGATCGGTGAAATAGTGCTGCCCCAGCACGTTGGCCATCACTTCCGCCGCCAGCTTTTTCCACACTTCCGAATCGCTCTTGGCGTTTTTCGCATCGTAGAGCAGATCCGCCGAGGTGATTTCATCCATCACCCACACCATTTTCAGGCCGACCAGCCGCTGGTCTTTGGCGACGAAGGTGGTATTCATGTCGATAAAGCTGTGCGGATGAGCGAACGCACCGGCGCTGAACACGGCGCCGAAGGCAGCCAAAAGACGACGTAACTTCATCATTATCCTGTCTTACCTGCATTTGTTATAACGTAACACAAATAGATGCCTAACGGCCCGCCTCTCCCGGCGATATTTGTGACGAAAGTTGTAAGCCGAAGTAAAAGCCGCGCGGTAATCCTGCCGTCACAAAGCCTTTTGCTATGCTTAGGCATAATCGCAACCTTTTATGCCGGAAGGTGATAATGAGCCTGGACACCTCTCCCGTGCCCGAGCTCTCCGGACAACAACGGCGCTGCCATCTGCTGCTGATGCTGTACACGCCGGAGCCCGAGTTACAGCTGGAGACCCTAAGCCGAATCAACGGCGTCGCCCCCCCGATAACCCGGCAAGATATAGCCGAGGTGGCCAGTGAAATCCAGCGTTTCCATCACCTGGAGATCGCCGTCGATCCCGATCGTGGCTACCAACTGCGGGGCAGCGCGCTCGACCAACGCCTGTGCCTGATCCACTGGCTGCGGCGGGCTCTGCGCTGCAGCCCGCGGTTTGTCGAAGGCGATTTCGCCCCGCGCCTGCGGCAAGCGCTGGCGACCGATGCCGCCCCGGCGTCTGCGCTGACAGAGGCGATCGACGCCTGCGAGCCGCTGCTCAGCCGCCACTTCGATGCGCGCGACCGCCAATTCCTGCAGCATTACCTGCTCTACTGCGCCTGGCAAAATCGCCTGCAGCAGCATCCGCGTTTCGACGCGGTTCAACGCGACTGGCTGCGGAAAAAGCCGGAACAGCAAGCCGCCGCCTGGCTGCATCAGGCCTGCAACCGGCTGTTTAACCAGCCGCCGCAGGCAGACGAGCGCGATTTTTTGGCGCTCACCTTCACCATGTTGAAAAATCACAGCTACCACAGCAACGACTCAGCGCAAGAGCGGAGATTGATGGCGGCGATCGACAGCATGGTCGAGCGCTTCCAGCAACTTTCCGGCATGACCTTCAGCAGCAAGGCGGAGCTGGTCAGCCAGCTGTTCGCCCATCTGGCGCCGGCGCTGGAGCGCTGCCGTTTCGCCATCGGCATCGACAATATGCTGCTGGAAGAAGTGGTGCGCAAATACCCGCGGCTGATGCGCACCACGCAGGAAGCGTTGAAACCGCTGGAGCAGGAGTACGGCGTGCATTTTTCCAACGAGGAGGCGGGTCTGGTGGCCATCAGCTTCGGCGCCTGGCTGATGCAGGACAACGCGCTGCAGGAAAAGCAGGTGCTGCTGCTGACGCTGGACAACCCGCAGTTGGAAGAGGAAGTGGAATATCAGATCCGCGAGCTCACGCTGTTGCCGCTGAACATCAAGTACCTGCCGCTGAGCGACTATCTGCGCGGCGGAGCGCCGCAGGGCATCACGCTGGTGATCACCCCTTATGCGGCGGTGCACAGCGATCCGCACCCGCCGCTGGTCTATACCGAACTGCCGCTGGAAACCCGGCAGCGCCAGGCGATCCGCGCGCTGCTGGAGGCCCCTTAATCAGCGGCTGACGCTGACCGCCGGCGGCCGGATGAACAAGGCCGGCACCGCGACCGCCGCCATCACCCAGAATACCCCGCCCTGCCAATGTTCGAACAGGAACCCGGCAATGACCGTCATGACGGCGATGCCGCCGCCCATCGCCAGCGCCGAATACACCGCCTGCAGTTGGATCACCTCTTGCCCCTGACGCGCAGCGATAAAGCGCATCGCCGCCAAATGGCAGACGGTGAAAGTGCCGCAGTGCAGGATCTGGATCAGCAGCAGCCAGCCCAGCTCGGTGCTGTAGGCCATCAGGCTCCAGCGCAACACGCCGCAGCAGGCGGAGAGCAACAGCAGGTTGCGCGCATTCCAGCGGCGGAACAGCACGTTGCTGCTGGCGAAAATAATCACCTCCGCCACCACGCCCAGCGACCACAGATAGCCGATGGTCGAGGCCGAATAGCCCGCCTCCTGCCAGTAAATGGAGCCGAAGCTGTAGTAGCCGGCGTGCGCCCCTTGCAGCAGCGTGACGCACAGCAGGAAGCGCCAGACCGGCCCTTCTTTCAGCAGCGCCCACAGCGAACGTTCGGTTCCGCTGTGCGTGCGCGCTTCGCCCTGCGGCATGACGCTCGGCTTCAACAGCATGCCCAGCAGCATCGCCAGCACGCTGAAGATCAGGCTGTAGAGAATGGCGTTATGGCCCCACACCGCCACCAGTTGCCCGGTCAGCGCCGAGCCGATGACGAACGCCAGCGAGCCCCACAGCCGCACCCGGCCGTAGTCCATACGGATCTGCTTTTGCCAGGTGGCGGCCAACGCGTCGGTCAGCGGCACCAGCGGCGAGAAGAACAGGTTGAAACCCGCTATCACCAGCATCAGCCAACCCCAGCCGTTGCCGAAACAGAAACCGACCGCAAAGGCCAGGGTCAGCAGCGCCAGCAGGCGCAGGGCAGAGACTAAATGAGAGGGATCTTTAACGCGGGGCGCAATCAGTAAGCTGCCGAGGAAGCGAGCCACCAAGCCGGCGCCGAGCAGCATGCCGATAGTTTCGGGCGCGATGCCCTCGCCTTTCAGCCACACGCCCCAGAACGGTAAGAAGATGCCATAGGAAAAGAAGTAGGTGAAATAACTGAGCGCGAGCCAACGCGTGGATTGCAGAACCATGATCCCTCCGGAGTGAGGGCAATACTTTGACAGAGCTCACACCGCCCCGCAATCTTCATTCCACTTCAATGCGTTAGAGTGCCAGACAGCTCACAGTTTGCCGCGAGTGGCCACAAAAAAACCCGCCGCAGCGGGTTTTGTCGGGCGAAAGCGGGATTACGCGTAAACCGGCAGGCGGGCGCAGATATCCAGCACTTTCTTCTTGGTGCGTTCGATGGTGGCTTCATCGTTGATGTTGTCCAGCACATCACAGATCCAACCGGCCAGTTCGCGCACGTCGGCTTCTTTGAAGCCGCGACGGGTGACGGCCGGGGTGCCGATACGCACGCCGGAGGTGACGAACGGGCTTTTCGGATCGTTCGGCACGCTGTTTTTGTTGACGGTGATGTTGGCGCGGCCCAGGGCGGCGTCCGCTTCTTTACCGGTCAGGTTTTTGTCGACCAGATCCAGCAGGAACAGGTGGTTATGGGTGCCGCCGGAGACCACTTTGTAGCCGCGCTGCAGGAACACTTCCACCATCGCCTTGGCGTTGACCGCCACTTGCTGCTGGTAAACCTTGAACTCAGGCTCCATCGCTTCTTTCAGCGCCACCGCCTTGCCGGCGATCACGTGCATCAGCGGGCCACCCTGGCCGCCAGGGAACACGGCGGAGTTCAGCTTCTTGTACAGCTCTTCGTCGCCGCCCTTCGCCAGGATCAGGCCGCCGCGCGGGCCCGCCAGGGTTTTGTGGGTGGTGGTGGTGACGATGTGCGCGTGCGGTACCGGGTTCGGGTAGACGCCGGCGGCGATCAGGCCCGCCACGTGCGCCATGTCGACGAACAGGTAAGCGCCGATGCTGTCAGCGATTTCGCGCATTTTGGCCCAGTCAACCACGCCGGAGTATGCGGAGAAGCCGCCGATGATCATTTTCGGCTTGTGGGTTTGCGCCTGCTTGGCCAGATCGTCATAGTCGATTTGGCCTTTGTCGTCGATGCCGTAAGGCACCACGTTATACAGTTTGCCGGACAGGTTGACCGGGGAACCGTGGGTCAGGTGGCCGCCGTGCGCCAGGTTCATGCCCAGAATGGTGTCGCCCGGCTGCAGCAGCGCGGTGTACACGGCGAAGTTAGCCTGGGAGCCGGAGTGCGGCTGCACGTTGGCGTAATCGGCGCCGAACAATTCTTTGGCGCGATCGATAGCCAGCTGCTCAACGATATCCACGTATTCGCAGCCGCCGTAGTAACGCTTGCCCGGATAGCCTTCAGCGTATTTGTTGGTCAGCTGGGAACCCTGAGCCTGCATCACGCGCGGGCTGGTGTAGTTCTCAGACGCGATCAGCTCGATGTGCTCTTCCTGACGCACCACTTCCTGCTCCATGGCACGCCACAGTTCCGCATCGTAATCGGCAATGTTCATTTCACGCTTTAACATCCGGCATCTCCTGACTTAAATCAGCTAACTAAAAAATCACCAAATAACTACCCGTTTGGGTTCTGGGCCACAGTGTAAACCGTTTCGCCCCACCGAAGATAGGTCTTGACAGAGGTTTTTACGCAAACGATTGGCATGAGGTGGCGCAAGGCTTTGATCCGCTAAACGCCGCCGTTTATCAACGGACATTTCCTCATGCGAACGATGCGCTTTTTTCATGTTCTGTGAGCGCGATCGACGCCCGAAGAACACCGCAACGAAAACAAGGGTATTTACAAGCGACGCGGAACCCAATAAGATGCATTTAAAATACATCATTACAATTATCGTCAAGATCCCAACCCAAGGAGCGCTTCCATGCTGGATAGCCAAACCATCGCCACCGTGAAATCCACCATTCCCCTGCTGGCTGCGACCGGGCCGAAGCTGACCGCCCACTTTTACGATCGCATGTTCGCGCACAACCCGGAATTGAAAGACATTTTCAACATGAGCAACCAGCGCAACGGCGATCAGCGTCAGGCGCTGTTCGACGCCATCTGCGCCTATGCCGCCAACATCGAGAACCTGGCGGCGCTGCTGCCGGCGGTGGAGCGCATCGCGCAGAAGCACACCAGCTTCAATATCCAGCCGGAGCAGTACAACATCGTCGGCGGTCACCTGCTGGCGACCCTGGACGAAATGTTCAGCCCGGGTCAGGAAGTCCTGGACGCCTGGGGCAAGGCCTACGGCGTGCTGGCCAACGTATTTATCCAGCGTGAAGAACAGATTTATCAGCAGAGTGAAACCGACAACGGCGGCTGGCGCGATCTGCGCGCGTTCCGCATCCTGAAGAAACAGCCGCAGAGCGACGTGATCTGCAGTTTCGTGCTGGCGCCGGTGGACGGCGGCCGGGTGGCGGACTTCAAACCGGGGCAGTATCTGGCGGTCTACATCAAGCACGACAGCCTGGAACATCAGGAAATTCGCCAGTACTCGCTGACCACCTCGCCGAACGGCGAGTTCTACCGCATCGCGGTGAAGCGCGAAGATCAGGGGAAAGTGTCCAACTACCTGCACCAGCAGGCGCAGGAAGGCGACGTGATCTACATCGCCCCGCCGCACGGCGACTTCTTCCTCGACGTGGCGCCGACCACGCCGGTGGCGCTGATCTCCGCCGGCGTCGGCCAAACCCCGATGCTCGGCATGCTCAACACCCTGCACGACAGCCAGCATCAGGCGCAGGTCCACTGGCTGCACGCGGCGGAAAACGGCGGCGTGCACGCCTTTGCCGATGAAGTGGCGGATATTGCCGGGCGCATGCCGAATCTGAGCCGCCATGTGTGGTACCGCGAGCCGGGCGCCGATGACGTGGAAGGCCGCGACTACCACAGCCGCGGATTGATGGATTTGAGCGCGCTGCAAGGCAGCCTGGCCGATCCGCAGATGCACTATTACTTCTGCGGCCCGGTGGCCTTCATGCAGTTCGTGGGCAAACAGCTGCTGGAAATGGGCGTAGAGGCCGAACGCATCCACTACGAATGCTTCGGCCCGCATAAGGTGCTGTAATGCTTGCGGAGCGCGGCCGTCAGACCGCGCTCCCTCTTCATTTCGCCTGCAGTTGGCGCGCGTCCTGCACCTGCTGCACCGTCACCGGCGCCGCCTGGTTGCCCCAGCTTCCCCGCAGATAGCTCATCAGATCCGCCGCCTGCCGATCGTTCAACGCCCAGCCGTAAGCCGGCATGTCGAACGCCATCGCCTGCTGCGTGATCGGCGTATGCGTCCCCTCCAGCACCACCCGCAGCGCGGTCAGCGGATTGTCCGCCGTTACCGTGGCATTGCCCGCCAGCGCCGGAATGGCGAAGTCGGTGCCCTCCCCCTTGTTGCCGTGGCAGGTCGAGCAGTACATCGCGTAGGTCGCCTTGCCGCCCGGGTTATCCGCCTGCGCGGCAGGCGCAGCGGCTTTGGCGGCGGTTTCCGGCGCCAGGCTGCGCAGGTACACCGCGATGGCGTTCAGATCGCCGTCGCTGAGGTACTGCGTGCTGTGGGTCACCACCTCGCTCATCGGCCCGGCGACCGCCGCATGGCGGCTGCGGCCGGTTTTCAGCAGTGCCGTCACCTCTTCCGGCGGCAGGCCGCGCAGATTGGAGGCGTACCAGCCGTCCAGCTCGGCACCGCTCAGGAACACCGGCTCCTTACCGTCCAGCCCCTTCTCCTGCATCGCCCAGCCGCGCGGCGTGTGGCAGCTGCCGCAATGGCCCGCGCCCTGCACCAGGTAGGCGCCGCGGTTCCACTCGGCGCTTTGCTGCGGATCCGCCTGATACGGCTGGTCGTCGTGGAACAGCTGGTTCCACACCGCCAGCGGCCAGCGCATCGACAGCGGCCAGCTGATGTCGCTGGCGCGGTTGGCCACGTTCTGCGCCGGCACCTCATTCATCAGATAGTCATACAGCGCGCGCATGTCTTCCGCGCTCATTTTGGCGTACGAGGTGTACGGCATCGCCGGGTAGAGCCGGTGGCCGTCTTTGGCTACCCCCTGGCGCATGGCGCGATCGAACTCTTCGAACGAATAGGCGCCGATGCCGTGCAGCTTGTCCGGCGTGATGTTGGTGGCGTAGATAGCCCCGAGCGGCGTCGGGAACTTCATGCCACCCGCCAATTCGGCGCCGCCCGGCGCGGTGTGGCAGGCGGTGCAGTCACCGGCTTTGGCGACGTATTCCCCGGCCGACATCGCCTGGGCCGAGCCGCCTGCCGCCAGCAGGCTCAACAGGTACAGCGAACGCAGACTCATGCTCCCTCCTTGGCGGCAACCTTGCCGTAGGCCAGTTCATTCACCGCGCGCCACGCCTGATCGATCGCCGAGTTGGCGTACGGGCTCCAGTCGGCATCGGAGTTGGCGATAACGATCTTGCCGATCGGCTGCCGCGCCGTTTCGATGATTTTCGTGGCCTCGTCTTCGTCGTCAAACAGCCCGTTGAGGAAGTAGGAGTAACCGTGCGACCAGCGGTTGACGGTGATCGCCTGAATGTCGCGCTGATGGTCGAAACCGGCCTCGCCCAGCATGCCCTGCAGCTGTTCGCGGATCATCTGCTCGTGCACCTCGAACGGCGTGCCCAGCAGCAGCGCGCGCCCTTTGCGCGACTGCTCACGCGGGCTGAGGCCGCTGCCCGGCAGCGTCGGCACGTACACCATATGCAGGCCGATCGGCCGATCCGGATCGCGCGGGTGCTGATACCCGCCCATGCTCACCGGGTAATCCAGCTTCACGCGGCTGTACGGCGCGGCCGGCGAATAGATCTCGTGCACGCCCAGCTTGATGAACGGTTGCCAGTTGCGGATCACCACCTTGCTGTACACCAGCGGCGACTTGACGTTCTGTTTCAGCGCCTCCTGCTGCTCGTGCGACATCTCCGGCACCAGGTACGGGATCATCATGTTGTAGCCGGCCATCACCACCTGCCCGGCGCGCACCTTGGTCATCTTCTCGCCGGTCATGTAGGTGACTTCCACCTTGTCGCCGACGTTGGCCACGTGCAGCCCGGTGCTGTTCAAACGCAGCTTCACCGGCGATTCCGGCCGATCGAGCTGGCCGTAGTCGAATTTGGCCAGCACCACGTCGTTCATGTCTTTGCCGGCCGGCGCCACCGCCGGGATCAATTTGCGCACCATCAGGCGCGCCAGCGTGGCGTTGCCGTCCGGGAAGTGGAACACGTAAGGATCGTCGAGATCCGCCTGCGACTCCTCGTCCAGCGGCGGCAGATTCATGCCGTCAAGGCCCGGCAGATCGCAGATGCGCGCATCGCTGCACGACGTGCCGTCGATGCCCACCGCCTGGAAATCGTTGGTGGTCTGCTGGAAATAACGGATCGCCAGCTCACTCAGGCCCACCTTCTCGCGCAGGAACTGGGTGTAGCTGTGGGTATCGAGCCACTCGACCTTCTGCTCCAGCGTCATCTCCGGCAGATAATCTTTCTTCACCGTATGCAGCGCGATCAACGCCTGGCGATCGCTTTCCGGCAGCGGGAAATCGCCGATGAACGCTTCATAAGAGCGGCCGTTGAGACGATCGCGCGGAATGTCGTCCGCCACCGTGCGGCCCGGATCGCCGCTCACCACCTTGTCGACGCCGAAGTTCTTGCGATCGAAGTAAACCCCGCGGCTCAGGTTCAGATCCGGGTAGAAGGTGGTGTCAAACGCCTGCTCCAGCCGATCGATATCGACGCCGAGCTTGCGCAGCAGCCCCATCGCCACCGGGCTGAAGTTGGAGCGCGGCGACTGCAGCGATTCGCTGCCGCCGTAGCCGAGCAGCATGCCGTCGTCGGTGTTGAATTCGTTGCGCTTGGCGTGGCCGCCGAAGTCATCATGGTTGTCGATCAGCAAAATGCGCTGCTGCTCACCTTTCAGCTGCTGCCAGAAGCAGGCGGCCGCCAACCCGCTGATACCGGCGCCGACCACCACCAGATCGAACTCTTCAACGGCGGGCACGCTGCCGAAATCAAAGGTTTTGCCGTCGCGCCCCAACTGGTGCGCATGCTCGAACGAGCCCGGATGGTTACCCCGCAGCCCGGTCAGCGCCGGCGGGTAGTACAGGGTTTGATTGGCGGTTTGCGGCGACGCGCGCAAGATTTGCAGCGGCGTCAACCCGGCGGCGATGGTGATCGCCACCCCGTTGAGAAAATCGCGTCGGGTGATACCCATATAGGCTTCCTTTCAATTTTTCCCCGTCGTATTTCAAGCTACAGCGTTGTTGCCTGCACTTGTTCATCCCCAGTCACTTACTTAAGTAAGCTCCTGGGGATGAACAAGCTGGTCGCCTAGCCGTAGCCTGAAATTCATAGGGGAATATTATTATCATCGGCCGGCCGGAGCCGGCCCGAAGGCCGCGCTATTGTGCGGATAATTATTGTAAAATCAATGTTTGAACATCACATGACGAATGGTGGTGTAATCCTCCAGCCCGTACATCGACATATCCTTGCCGTAGCCGGACAGTTTCTGGCCGCCGTGCGGCATTTCGCTCACCAGCATGAAGTGGGTGTTCACCCAGGTGCAGCCGTATTGCAGGCGGGCGCTTAAGCGATGCGCACGGCCCACGTCGCGAGTCCACACGGACGACGCCAGCCCGTAGTTGGATTCGTTCGCCCAGGCCAGCACCTGCTCTTCGTCGTCGAACGGCGTCACCGTCACTACCGGGCCGAACACCTCGCGCTGCACGATTTCATCCTCCTGGCGCGCGCCGGCCAGCAGCGTCGGCTGGAAGTAGTAACCCGGCCCCTTCACCTTCTCGCCGCCGGTCACCACCTGCACGTGCGGCAAGGCTTTGGCTCGCTCGACAAAACCGGCGACCCGCTCCAGATGCTGGGCGGTAATCAATGGCCCCAGCTCGGTGCCCTCGTCGTCCGGCGCGCCGATCTTCAGGCTGGCCACCGCCTCGCCCAGCCGCTTCACCAGCTCGGGATAAATGCTTTTCTGCGCGTAGATGCGGCAGGCGGCGGTGCAATCCTGCCCGGCGTTGTAGAAACCGAAGCCGCGAATGCCGTCCACCACCTGCTGCAGATCGGCGTCGTCGAACACCAGCACCGGCGCCTTGCCGCCCAGCTCCATATGGGTGCGCTTAATGCCGGCGGCGGTGTGGGCGATGATGTGCTCGCCGGTGGCGATCGAGCCGGTCAGCGACACCATGCGCACCTTGTCATGCCCGGTCAACCGATCGCCGACGCTGGCGCCGCGGCCGAACAGCACGTTGAGCACGCCCGGCGGGAACAGCCCGGCGGCCAGTTCGGCCAGTTTGAAAGTGGTCAGCGGCGTCTGTTCCGAAGGCTTGATCACCACGCAGTTGCCCGCCGCCAACGCCGGCGCCAGTTTCCAGGCCGCCATCATCAGCGGGTAGTTCCACGGCGCGATCGAGGCCACCACGCCCAGCGGATCGCGGCGGATCATCGAGGTATGCCCGGCCAGATACTCGCCGGCCGCCATGCCGGTCAGGCAGCGGCTGGCCCCGGCGAAGAAGCGAAACACGTCGGCCACCGCCGGCAGTTCGTCGTTCAACACGCAGTGATAAGGCTTGCCGCAGTTGAGCGACTCCAGCCTGGCGAAGGTCTCGGCATGCGCATCGATCAGATCCGCCAGCTTGAGCAGATGCTCGGCGCGCTCTTTCGGCGTGGTTTGCCCCCAGGCGGCGAACGCGGCGTCCGCCGCCAGCACCGCGCGATCGACCTGCTCCGGGCTGGCCTCCGCCACCTGCGCAATCACTTCGCCGGTCGCCGGGTTATACACCGGCAGGGTCGCGCCCTGGCCGTTCACCAGTTGGCCGTCAATCAACAGTTGGCTTTGCATAGGGTTATCCTTTTATCAGAGGTCGGGTAAGGAAATTATTTGCCGCTGCCGGCGACGCTTTCCCCACCTTTGGTCAGGTAGTAAGCGCCGAGGATCGGCAGCATGGTCAGCAGCATTACCGACAGCGCCACCACGTTGGTGATCGGCACATCGCGCGGGCGACCGAGCTGGTTCAGCAGCCACAGCGGCAGCGTGCGCTCGTGGCCGGCGGTAAAGGTGGTCACGATGATTTCATCGAACGACAGCGCGAACGCCAGCATGCCCCCGGCCAGCAGCGCCGAGCCGAGGTTCGGCAAGATCACGTAACGGAAGGTTTGCCAGCCGTCGGCGCCGAGATCCATCGACGCTTCGATCAGGCTGTACGAGGTGCGGCGGAACCGGGCGATGACGTTGTTGAACACGATCACCACGCAGAACGTCGCATGGCCGACGACGATAGTCAGGATGCCCGGCTCGATGTTCAGCGCCTTGAACGCCGCCAGCAGCGCCAGACCGGTGACGATCCCCGGCAGCGCGATCGGCAGCAGCAACAGCAGCGAAATGCTGTCCTTGCCGAAGAAATCGCGCCGATACAGCGCCGCCGCCGCCAGGGTGCCGAGCACCAGCGCGATGGCGGTCGCCAGGCAGGCGATCTGCGCCGACAGCAGCACCGCATCGAGGATATCCTGCCGCCCGGCGGCAACGTTGAACCAGTGCAGCGTAAACCCCTTCGGCGGGAAGCTGAAAGCGGCATCCTCGGTGTTGAAGGCGTAGATGGCGATGATCGCCAACGGGAAATGCAGGAAGATTAGTCCGCCCCAGGCGGCCAGCTTCAGCCCTAAGGGCGCGCGTTCAGAGTGCATCGAAAGCCCCCAGACGTTTGACGATGGAAAGGTAGATGGCGATCAGGACGATCGGCACCAGCGTAAAGGCCGCGGCCATCGGCATATTGCCGATCGCGCCCTGCTGGGCGTACACCATGCTGCCGATGAAATAGCCCGGCGGCCCCACCAGCTGCGGCACGATAAAGTCGCCCAGCGTCAGCGAGAAGGTGAAGATCGACCCGGCGGCGATGCCCGGCACCGCCAGCGGCAAAATGACGTGGCGGAAGGTCTGCGCCGGCCGGGCGCCCAGATCCCCCGAGGCGTGCAGTAGCGAGGGCGGCAGGCGCTCCAGCGCCGCCTGGATCGGCAGGATCATGAACGGCAGCCAGATATAGACGAACACCAGAAAACGCCCCAGCCCTGAGGTCGACAGCGTGTTGCCGCCGACGCCGGGCACCGTCAGTAGCGAAGCCAACAGCGGCTCCAGCCCCAGGTGCTGCAGGAACCACTGCGCCACGCCGTCTTTCGCCAGCAGCAGGGTCCAGGCGTAGGCTTTAACGATATAGCTGGCCCACATCGGCATCATCACCGCGATGTAAAAGAACGCCTTGACGCGGCCGCTGGTGTAGCGCGCCATGTAATAGGCGATCGGGAACGCCAGCACCGCGCTGGCCAGCGACACCAGCACCGCCATGGTCAGCGTGCGCAGGATGATGTCGTAGTTGGCCGGGTTGAACAGCGCCGCCAGGTTGGCGAAGGTCAGATCCGGCGTCACCGCCATGGTGAAATCGTCAAAGGTGTAAAACCCTTGCCACAGCAGCGTCAGCAGCGACCCGAGGTACACCGCGCCGAACCACAGCAGCGGCGGCACCAGCAGCAAAAGCAGATACAGCGTCGGCCGGCGATAGAGCCAGGTCGACAGCGCGCGCACGGTGCCGCCGCGCGCCGAGGGGGAATCGATGCTCATGTCCATCTCACCTCTCCTCCAGCAGCGGCACCATCGCCGCGCGCGGCCAGCAGGCGACGATCGGCTGGCCGATCTGCCGCTGTTGCCCTTCGGCGAGCCACTGCGGATTGGCCTGGCTGACCAGCAGCTTTTCGCCGCCGTTCAGCGCGATTTCATACCGCGTGGCCGCGCCCTGGTAATGGATTTCCTGCAGCGTCCCCTGCACCTGGATCTCGTCCTGCGCCGCGCCGCCCTGCTCCAGCAGGCGGATATGCTCCGGCCGGATCGAGAAGGTTCGGCTTTCGCCGAGCAGGCGCTGCGCCAGCTCGCTGCGCACCACGTTGGAGGTGCCGACGAATTCGGCGACGAACGGCGTCTTAGGCCGCATGTAAAGCTCGCGCGGCGTATCCACCTGTTCGATGCGGCCGTTATTGAACACCGCCACCCGATCGGACATCGACAGCGCTTCGCTTTGATCGTGGGTGACGAAGATAAAGGTGATGCCCAGCTGGCGCTGCAGCTTCTTCAGCTCGCCCTGCATCTGCTCGCGCAGCTTGAGATCCAGCGCGCCGAGCGGTTCGTCCAGCAGCAGCACCCGCGGCCGATTGACCAGCGCGCGCGCCAACGCCACGCGCTGCCGCTGGCCGCCCGACAGGTGCGCCGGTTTGCGTTCGGCAACGAAACCGAGCGCCACGCTCTCCAGCGCCTCTTGCGCCCGCGCCAGCCGCTCGCGTTTGGCGACGCCCTTCACCATCAGGCCGTAGGCTACGTTTTCCAGCACCGACATGTGCGGGAACAGCGCGTAATCCTGAAACACCGTATTCACGTCGCGCTGGTACGGCGGCAGGTTGGCGGCTTCCTGGCCGTGGATGCGAATCGAGCCGGAAGAGAGCTGTTCAAAGCCGGCGATCAGGCGCAGGCAGGTGGTTTTGCCCGAGCCGGACGGCCCGAGCATGGAGAAGAATTCCCCGTCCTGAATGTCGATGGATACCCGATCCACGGCGCGAACATCGCCGAAAGTCCGCGAAACATCGATGAATTGCACGGCAATGGTCATTTTCTGTGCTCCATACTGATGTAGTTCGGGCGCAGCGGGCTGCGCCCCGCGGCTTAGCGGCCGCCCATGATGGCGATGTAATCCTGGGTCCAGCGGCTGTACGGCACGAACTTGCCGCCCTGCGCCTGCGGCGTTTTCCAGAAGGCGATTTTGTCGAACTGGTTGAAGCCGTTGGTTTCGCAGCCCTTCTCACCCAGCAGCGCGCTGGCCTTGCAGCCCGCTGGCGAAGCCGGCACCGACCCGAACCAGGCCGCCACGTCGCCCTGCACCTTCGGCTCCAGCGACCAGTTCATCCACTGGTAGGCGCAGCTCGGGTGCTTGGCGTCGGCATGCAGCATGGTGGTGTCCGCCCAGCCGGTCACGCCCTCTTTCGGGAACACGGTGGCGATCGGCTGCCCCTCGCCCTTCAGGGCGTTGGCCTGATACGGCCAGGCGCTGGAGGCCACCACGCCTTCGTTTTTAAAGTCGCTCATCTGCACCGAGGTGTCGTGCCAGTAGCGGTGGATCAGCGCGTGCTGGCTGCGCAGCAGCTTCAGCGCCGCCTGATACTGCTCTTCGTTGAGCTGGTATGGATCGCTGATGCCGAGCTGCGGCTGGGTGGCCTTCAGGAACAGCGCCGCGTCGGCGATGTAGATCGGGCCGTCGTAAGCCTGCACCCGGCCCTGGTTGCTCTTGCCGTCCGGCAGGTTCTGCTGCTGGAAGATCACCGCCCAGCTGTCCGGCGGCGTCGGGAAGGTTTTGGTGTTGTACATCAGCAGGTTCGGCCCCCACTGGTACGGCGTGCCGTAGGTTTTGCCGTCCACGGTGTACCAGGCGCCGTTCAGCAGGCGCGGATCGATGTTCTTCCAGTTCGGGATCAGCGCGGTGTTGATCGGCTGCACCCGCTTGCCGAAGATCAGGCGCAGCGAGGCGTCGCCGGAGGCGGTCACCAGATCGTAGCCGCCCTTGGCCATCAGGCTGACCATTTCATCAGAGGTGGCGGCGGTCTTCACGTTCACCGCACAGCCGGTTTGCTTCTCAAACTGGGTGACCCAGTCGTAGTTTTTGTCGGACTGGCCGCGTTCGATGTAGCCGGGCCAGGCGATGATATCCAGCCGGCCTTCGCCTTTGCCCAGCGTCTGCGGCAGATCGGCCGCCTGGGCCAGGCCGCACAGCACGGTAAGACAGAGCGCGGAGACGGTGGTGGTGACTGCGGTAGTTTTTCCCATCGTAATTACCCCTGTGTTGCTTATCGGTATGCGGCAGGGAACGGCTGCCGCCTGATTTTTCTTGATATAACCGTTAGAAGCCGGCTTTGAACTTCGCCATTACGTGCCTGACAACGCTGTAATCCTGCAGCGAATCGCTGGACAGATCCTTGCCGTAGCCGGAGCGTTTCAGGCCGCCGTGCGGCATCTCGCTCGCCAAGGTGAAATGGGTGTTGATCCAGGTGCTGCCGTACTGCAGATGGGCGGCAATGTGCAGCGCCCGATCGATATTTTGCGTCCACACCGACGAAGCCAGCCCGTATTCCGAGTCGTTGGCCCACGCCACCGCCTGCTCCAGGTGTTCGAAGCGCGTGACGCTGACCACCGGGCCAAACACCTCGCGCTGCACGATTTCGTCGCTTTGCAGGCAGCCCGCCAGCAGGGTCGGTTGGTAATAGAACCCCGGCCCGGAGTGGACCGCGGCGCCGGTGATCAATTCGATATGCGGTTGGCTGAGCGCTCGCTCGACGAAGCTGGCGACGCGATCGCGCTGGCGGGCACTGATTAACGGGCCGATTTCGTTGTCCTGATCGCGCTTGCGGGCGAAACGCAGGCTGGCGACCGCCTCGCCCAGCGCGTCCAACAGCTTGGGATAGATGCCCGCCTGCGCGTAGATGCGGCAGGCGGCGGTGCAGTCCTGGCCGGCGTTGTAATAGCCGTAGGTGCGAATGCCGTTGACCACTTCGTCGAGATCGGCGTCGTCGCAGACGATCACCGGCGCCTTGCCCCCCAGTTCCAGGTGGGTGCGCTTGACGCTTTTGGCCGCCGCCTGCAGAATTTTTTGCCCGGTGACGATATCGCCGGTGACCGATACCAGCCGCACCTGCGGGTGCCCCACCAGCTGGCTGCCGACCCCTTCCCCGCCGCCGTAGACGATATTCAGCACG
This sequence comes from Serratia sarumanii, assembly GCF_029962605.1. Lineage (NCBI taxonomy): Bacteria > Pseudomonadati > Pseudomonadota > Gammaproteobacteria > Enterobacterales > Yersiniaceae > Serratia > Serratia sarumanii. The sequence continues at coordinate 3,821,429 of NZ_CP124750.1, forward strand.
CCCGGCGGCAGGATCTCCTGCAGCGCCGGCACCAGCGCCAGAATGGTCAGCGGCGTATGTTCGGAGGGTTTGAACACCACGGTATTGCCCGCCGCCAGCGCCGGCGCGATCTTCCACGCCGCCATCATCAGCGGATAGTTCCAGGGGGCGATCGAGGCCACCACGCCGATCGGATCGCGGCGGATCATCGAGGTGTGGCCCGGCACATACTCGCCGGCCAGCTGCCCTTGCTGCGTGCGCACCGCGCCGGCGAAAAAGCGGAACACGTCGACCGCCGCCGGCAGATCGTCATTGAGCGCCTGATGCAGCGGTTTGCCGCAGTTGAGGGCTTCCAGCTGCGCCAGCTGCGGCGCCTGCCGCTCGATGGCGTCGGCAATGCGCAGCAACAGGGCGGCGCGCTGGGCCGGCGTGGTGCGCGACCAGTGACCAAACGCCTGCTGCGCGGCTTTCACCGCGCTGCCGACCTGCGCCGAAGAGGCTTCGGTCAGGACGATCAGCGTCTCGCCGTTGGCCGGATTGACGATGCACTCCTGCTGGCCTTCGCCGTCGATAAGCTGACCGTTAATGAACTGCTGACAGGACAAACCTGAGAGAACCTGCACATCTGCCATCGCCTGACGCCCCTAAGTGACAAAAACGTTAACTAAATGTGAATAAGTTAGTTTTAATCAGCCTAAGCGAGCCTCTGGCGGGCAACAAATTCTAAATACTGAACGCCGCGTTCGATTAAATCGAATGCTTAAGCCCGGCGGCGTGTTTGCTGCCGTTCTCGCGCGCGATGGTAAGGAACGGCGTCACCAGCTCCGGCCGCGCGCTGCCGCGCCGCCACGCCAACCCGATGTCCAGCGGCTCCAGCAGATCGTCCAGCTTGCGCGCCTCGATCATGTTGCCCTCGAGCGACCAGGCGCGGTACGCCATGTCCGGCTGGATGGAGACCCCCATCCCCGCCGCCACCAGGCTGCGCACCGCCTCGGTCGAGGCGGTCTTCATGGCGATCTCCGGCTTCAGCCCGGCGCGCGCCCAGATGCGCCGCGCGTGCACGTCCATTTCATCGGCGTTGAGCTGGATCAGCGGCTGTTTGGCCACGTCCGCCAGGCTGATGCTCTCGTGCTCCAGCAGCGGGTGCAGCGGCGGCAACCACAGGCGATACGGCGAGTGCATCAGCACCTCGGTCTGCAGCGCGTCGCGGTCTTCGATGTTCGACAGGATCAGCACGCCGATGTCGATCTCGCCGCTGACCAGCAGATGCTCGATATACGGGCGCTCGTCTTCAACCACCTGCACGGTGACGTTGGGATAGGCCGATTTAAAGCGCGTGAGCAGCTCCACCAGGAAGTAGCCAGCCACCAGGCTGGTGACGCCGACGGTCAGCTTGCCGGTCAGGCTTTCGGTGCCGATCTGCAGGCTGCGCTTGGCGTTGTCCACCGTCGCCAGGATCAGATACGACTGGCGCAGAAACTGATGCCCCTGATGGGTCAGCGTCATGCCCTTGGCGTGGCGATCGAACAGCCGCACGCCGATCTCGGTTTCCAACTGCTGGATCGCCAGCGTCAGCGAAGACTGGGAGACAAACACCGCCTGGGCGCCGGCGGAGATCGACCCGGTTTCCGCCACCGCGATGAAGTGGCGGATTTGGCGTAACGTCATCATCCCCATCGCCTTTCAAGCCGCTGCGTTGTTGTCTGCGTGCGCTTACCCCAGTCACTTACTTGAGTAAGCTCCTGGGGATGCACGCCCTTGCCGCCTAGCCGCAACTTGAAATTCATTGGGGATCACCTCAATCAAGATTGTTAGATTGATTGTAGATCCCGCGAAAAAAGCGATCGGGCAAAGTATCAAAAACGCGATAGCGTTCGCTTTTTTAGAATGCTAATGGTGAAAATAACCAGAATTGTGGAGAGGTCGGGAGATGTTCACTGAGGTGTGGGGCGTAGCGAGCGCCGGCCAGATTGGGCACGGCCAGCGCGCAGGGCCCGGAGCGTACACGCAGTACGTGAGGAGACCGAGCACTGCCCAGGCTCAAGCTGGCGGTGCTCGGTAGACGATCACATTAAATCGCTTCTTCGTCCTGCTCGCCGGTACGAATGCGCACCACGCGCGCCACGTCGAAGACGAAGATTTTGCCGTCGCCGATCTTGCCGGTCTGCGCGGTCTGCATGATGGTTTCCACGCAGGTGTCGACGATGTCGTCGGCAACCACGATCTCGATCTTCACCTTAGGCAGAAAGTCGACCATGTACTCGGCGCCGCGGTACAGCTCGGTGTGGCCCTTCTGGCGGCCGAAGCCTTTCACTTCGGTGACCGTCATGCCGGTGATGCCCACTTCGGCCAGCGCTTCGCGGACGTCATCCAGTTTGAACGGCTTGATAATCGCGTCGATCTTTTTCATCTTCTTTCCTTTTACCAATTTTTGCGGCCAAAACCGGATGTGATGGGGTAGCGGCGGTCTTTGCCGAAGTTACGGGCGGTGATACGCGGCCCGACGGCGGCCTGACGCCGCTTGTATTCGTTGATGTCCACCAGGCGGATCACCTTGCGCACGATCGCTTCGTCGAACCCTTCGGCCACCAGATCGGCAACCGATTTGTCGCGCTCAACGTAGCCTTCCAGGATCGCGTCCAGGATATCGTATGGCGGCAGGCTGTCCTGATCGACCTGATCCGGCGCCAGCTCGGCGGACGGCGGACGATCGATCACCCGCTGCGGGATCACGTAGGAGACGGTGTTACGGTATTCGGACAGCTTGAACACCAGCGTTTTCGGCACGTCTTTCAACACGTCGAAACCGCCGGCCATATCGCCGTACAGCGTGGCGTATCCCACCGCCATTTCGCTCTTGTTGCCGGTGGTCAGCACGATGCTGCGGCGTTTGTTGGACAGCGCCATCAGCACCACCCCGCGGCAACGCGCCTGCAGGTTTTCTTCGGTGGTGTCGCGCTCGGTGCCGGCGAACATCGGCGACAGCTGGCCCATAAAGGCGTCGAACATCGGTTCGATGGAGACGATATCGAACTCCACGCCGAGGATTTCCGCCTCTTCCCTGGCGTCGGCGATGCTGATGTCCGCGGTATAGCGGAACGGCATCATCAGCGCCTGCACCTTGTCTTTGCCCAGCGCATCCACGGCGATCGCCAGCGTCAGCGCCGAGTCGATGCCGCCGGACAGGCCGAGCACCGCGCCTTTGAAGCCATTTTTGGTCACGTAGTCGCGCACCGCCAACACCAGCGCCTGGTACACCTGCGCCAGCTGCGGCAGCTCAGCGGCCGGATCGGCCATCGGCACCACGGCCAGCTCGTTGAATTCCAGGCGGGTCACCTGCTCGTCGAAGGCCGCCAGACGGTGGGTCATGGTGCCGGCGGCGTCGAAGACCTTGGAGCAGCCGTCGAAGATCAGCTCATCCTGGCCGCCGACCTGATTGAGGTACACCAGCGGCAGCTGGGTGCGCTGGCAGTGGCCGGCCATCAGCGTTTTGCGGATATACGGCTTTTCGCGGTTATACGGTGAGGCGTTGATCGACAGGATAATTTCCGCGCCGGCCGCCTTGGCGGCGTCAATCGGCTCAGGGAACCACAGATCTTCGCAAATCAGCAGCCCCAGACGGTAGCCTTTCAGTTCCACCACGCAGGTGTCGTTGCCGGCGTGGAAATAGCGCTTCTCATCGAACACGCCGTAGTTCGGCAGCTGCTGCTTGAAGTAGCGGGTCAGCAGGCGGCCTTCGGCAAACAGCGACAGCGCGTTATACAGCTTGTCGCCTTCGCGCCACGGGTGGCCGACCAGGATCGCCGTCTCGGCGGAGGCCTGCTGCAGGCGCAGCAGCTGCGCGTCGCAACGCTGATAGAAGTCATTGCGATACAGCAGATCTTCCGGCGGGTAGCCGGACAGCGCCAGTTCGCTGAACATGACCAGATCGGCTCCCGCCTTCTGCTGCTCCTGCACGATTTGCAACATGCGTTCGGTGTTGCCTTCAATGTCGCCGACCAGCAGGTTCAGCTGGGCCAGGGCGATGGAAAGTGATCTGCTCATTTGTGTACGATCCCGCTTAATACGTTCCATGGTGCTCTACGCCGGGGCGCGCCGCGGCAAAGAGAACGGAGTGTAAATCATTCCGCCGGATTTGTTGAGAACCTGCGTGGCAGGCGCCGGCGGCAAACTGTCATTCTTTAAAATCGTTGGCGTCCAGTTCGTGGCGCGACAGCAATTTGTAAAACTCGGTGCGGTTGCGGCCCGCCATGCGCGCGGCCTGGGTCACGTTGCCCTTGGTGATCTGCAGCAGCTTGCGCAGGTAGTGCAATTCGAACTGGTTGCGCGCTTCGGCGAAGGTCGGCAGCGCGGTGTTTTCCCCTTCCAGCGCCTGCTCCACCAGCGCTTCGCCGATCACCGGCGCCGAGGTCAGCGCCACGCACTGCTCGATGACGTTGACCAGCTGACGCACGTTGCCCGGCCAGCTGGCGGTCATCAGCCGCTTCATGGCGTCGGTCGAGAAGCTGCGCACGAACGGCTTGTGCCGCTGGGCCGCTTCGCGCAACAGGTGGTTGGCCAGCAGCGGGATATCTTCGGCGCGTTCGTTGAGCGCCGGGATCTTCAGGTTCACCACGTTGAGGCGATAGTAGAGATCTTCGCGGAACTCGTTCTTCGCCATCGCCTTTTGCAGATCGCGGTGGGTGGCGGAGATGATGCGCACGTCAATGTCCAGATCGCGGTTGCTGCCCAGCGGCCGCACCTTGCGCTCCTGCAGCACGCGCAGCAACTTCACCTGCAGCGACAGCGGCATATCGCCGATCTCGTCGAGGAACAGCGTGCCGCCCGCCGCCGCCTGGAACAGCCCTTCGCGGCTGCTGACCGCGCCGGTAAAGGCGCCCTTGGCGTGGCCGAACAGTTCGGACTCCAGCAGCTGCTCCGGCAGCGCGCCGCAGTTGATGGCGATGAACGCCTTGCCGGCGCGCGGGCTGGCGGCGTGGATCGCCTGCGCCACCACCTCTTTGCCGGTGCCGCTCTGGCCGTTGATCAAGACGCTGACGTCGGACTGCGCCACCATTTTCACCTGCTCCAGCAGGCGCAGCATCAGCGGGCTGCGGGTGACGATATCTTCGCGCCAGGCGTCGTCGCCGGCCGGGGTGGCCGACAGCGCGAGCGCTTCGTCGATCGCCTTGTACAGCGCATCGCGATCCACCGGTTTGGTCAGGAAGCTGAACACCCCCTGCTGGGTGGCGGCCACAGCATCGGGAATCGAACCGTGCGCGGTGAGAATGATCACCGGCATGCCCGGCTGATGCTTTTGGATCTCGGCGAACAGCGCCATGCCGTCCATCTCGTCCATACGCAGATCGCTGATCACCAGATCGATCTGTTCGCGCGCCAGCAGGCGCAGCGCTTCCTGGCCGCTTTCGGCGGTGGTGACGTGAAAACCTTCGCTGGTCAGACGCATGCCCAGCAGCTTCAGCAGGCTGGGATCGTCGTCAACCAAGAGCAGGTTGGCCGGTTTGCGTGCGGTCATTGCGCGTGAGACTCCTTATTGGCAGGGGGCGGCGTATAGGTGTCTTCCGGTTCAACCGGCAGCGCGGTGCCCTTTTCCGGTTCGTCCTGCGGCTCCGCCCCTTTGGCGGCCGCGCCGTTTTTACCGGCGGCTTCGCCCTTTTGCGAGCCTGTGTTGTTTTCCGGGATTTCCCCTTGCAGCTGCTTGCGCGAAGAGAGCTGGCGCTCGATGTCGGTCAGGTTTTCCAGCTTGCGCGAGGTGTCCTGCAGCTGCGATTGCAAACGCGCCTGGCTCTGGCGCAGCGAATCGATCTGGCTGTCGCTGCTCTCCTGCAGATGCTGATAGCGCGCTTTTTCATCGAACAGCGTGATCTGCAGCATCTGCTGCTGGCGCCACAGCTGCGTCAGCGGCCGCAACGAGCCGGGGAACTCCATTCGGTAGCTGTTGATCCTGTCGATCATCTGGCGGCGCTCGCCGGAAGTCGGCTGCGCGCTGCCCAGCAGGATGCTCTGTTTGAAAACGCCGGACCAGCTGTCGCCAGGCACCGTTTTCGCCAGCGCGCGCGCCTGGGTCGACCCGATGCGATCGGCGCAGTCCATCGCGCGCAGCCAGTAGAGCGCGTTATCCAGCGCGTCCTTGTCGTCCAACTGCCACAGGGTATCGCAAGCCGCGGTGCGGTAATCGATCACCTTGGTATCCGGGATCGCCTCTTGCTGCTGAGCGTTCAGGCCGCCGCTGACGGCGCGATCGACGCAGCCCGCCAGCAACAGCGGCATAAAGAAGACGGCGCCCAACCAGCCGATCGGGCGTTTGCCGAGCGGCGTCCTGTGCGTGGCACGCGGTGAACCTTCGGTCTGTGAAAGACGAAGGCGCTTAGACCATGTGTACATTATTTATTCATTCTCGGCGGTTAACGGCAATTCAATGCGGAAGCAGACGTCTGCACCGGCGACCGTCGCCAGTTGCAGCTCACCGCGCATGCGACGGATACAGTCCTGAGCGATGCTCAACCCCAGTCCGCTTCCTTTTACCGCCCCTTTTCGCTGGTGACTACCCTGGAAAAAAGGCTCGAAAATCATGGCTCTTTCAGCCTCGGGGATCGGCGTGCCGGTATTGGCGACGTCGATTTGCACCCGTTGTCCAACCTGACGGCTGCGGATCCAAATGTTACCGGATTCCTTGCCGTAGTGCACCGCATTGGAATAGAGATTATCCAGCACGCGCATTAATAGCGTAGGCTCTGCCCAGCAGATTTCCGCCTCCAGCGCAATTTCGGTGGAAATCATCTTCGCCCGCGCCGGCAAACTGTGCGCGGCGACCACCAAATCGACCATTTCGCGCAGCTCGACGTTCTCATGTGCCGCCGGGCCATCGGCCAGTTTGCGGTTGTAATCCAGCAGCTGTTCAATCAGCTGCTGCAGATGGCGGCTGCTGTTGTCGAGGATCGTCACCACCTCTTTCTGATCGGAAGTCAGCGGCCCCGCCACCTCGTCGGCCAGCAGCTCGGTGCCTTCGCGCATGCTGGCCAGCGGCGTTTTCAGCTCGTGCGAGATATGGCGCAAGAACTCGTGGCGCTGCGATTCCAGCCACGCCAGCCGCTCGCTCAGCCAGATAATGCGCTGCGCCAGGGAACGCAGCTCGCGCGGCCCTTTGAACGACGCGGTGCTGCCCAGCGCGCGCCCTTCCCCCAGACGGTTGATCATCCGCTCCACGGCCTTGACCGGCCCGATGATCATGCGGGTGAACAGCACCACCAGCAGCACGCTGACCAGGAACAGCAGCAGCGCCTGCCAGCCGAAGAACTGGCCGCGCTCGGCGATGGCCTGCTGCAGCTGCTGGCCGCGCGAGAACACCACCGCGCGCGTGGCCTGCACCATTTCGGCGTTGGAGCGCGAGAACGACTCGAGCAAGGCGGAAGCCTCTTGATCCGGCCCGCTGTTATGGCATTTGATCGCCGCCAGCTGGGTCAGCAGCTGGCGCAACGTTTGATAATAGCGCTCGTCCGGCAGAATCGGCGCATGGGCGTCCAGCATCTGCGAATACTGCTTGCGCTGGTTCTGATACAGCTTTTGCAGCGTGGGATCGACCAGCACGCAGTACTGACGATAGCTGCGCTCCATCTCCAGCGCCACGCTGGTCATCGCCTCGCTGCGCCGCGCGTCCACCAGCGTGGTGCGGTTGATGTCCGCCGCCTGCGCGCTGAGGTGATCCAGGCTCTGGTAGGCCTGATAGGCCAGCACCAGCAGCGGCAGCAGCACCAACAGGAAGGCCAGCAGCACCAATTGCCGCAGCGAACGGGGGAATAAACGCCATCTTTTCAACGAAATCATCTCATTCTCTCAGCTCTGTCACGATGCTAACTGACTCGCCGGAAAGAGAAAAGCCCGGCAAGGGAGAATCCTGAACGCGCAAGGAAAAAGCCGCGGGATCGGTGAACCGCGCCCATAGGCCTGGCCTGCCGACGGCATGCGGCCCCGGCAACATCAACCGGTGCGAAAACGAGAGTGTGGGGATAGCGTCTGCGTTCGAGGGCATAGGCAACGCAACAGGGATAAGCGCAGCGTTGAGAAATGACATCGGGGCAAGAAACTTGCCCCAACGCAAGGAAAGTGTGGATGCCCTTAAGTCTCGTCCCCAGGGTGATGTAGCGCAGCGGCTGGCATCGAACAGGACGAATAGCATCCGTAAGTATCCAGGATTGATGAACCCTTCATCACAGTTGGATACAGGCGGTGCCTCACTCCACGTGTCGCCCGATGCTTGATAAAGCCGCTTGCACGGTCTGTTATCGGTTTGGTTGGACGATAGGCACCATTTCTTTGGCATCATTCGGAGGCTTATGAGGCGGTTTGCCGTCTAATTACGGCGCCGTCATAAAAAGGTGAATGAGCAGCCGCCGAGAATAATGCACGTTACGTGCCAACTTTGCAATAAAAATAATAACCAGATGATTTTATTAAAAAATAAGATTATATCAGCAAATTTCTTTGTGCATCACGCCCCGATGAGCGATGAAAAAAACGCCGCGCTGTCGCCAAATGCAGACAACTAAAGCCAAACCCATTTACCATTAATAAAATCAAATAGTTAAATGTCTCCATTTAGCGACAGGGAAAATAGCGCCTGTCGCTAAATGCAGACACTGCCGCCAGACGGCGAACGCCGGCCATAAAAAAGGGCGCAATTGCTTGCACCCTCTGTACGGCGGTGGCCGTTTTTAGCCCAGCTGCTTACGGGCGTTGCGGAACATGCGCATCCACGGGCTGTCCTCGCCCCACTCTTCCGGGTGCCAGGAGTTGCTGACGGTGCGGAACACACGTTCCGGGTGCGGCATCATCACCGTGGCGCGCCCGTTGGCGCTGGTCACGGCGGTAATGCCGTTCGGCGAACCGTTCGGGTTGGCCGGGTAAGTTTCCGTCACCTGACCGGCGTTGTTGACGAAACGCAGCGCCACCAGGCCGTGGCTTTCCAGCGCGGCCAGATGCGCCGCATCGCGCACTTCAACATGCCCCTCGCCGTGGGAAACGGCGATCGGCATGCGCGAACCGGTCATGCCCTGCAGGAACAGCGACGGGCTGGCCGCCACTTCCACCAGGCTGAAACGCGCCTCGAAGCGATCCGACAGGTTGCGCACAAAGCGCGGCCAGTGTTCGGCGCCCGGGATCAGCTCGCGCAGGTTGGACATCATCTGGCAGCCGTTGCACACGCCCAGCGCCAGCGTCTGCGGACGGTGGAAGAACGCTTCGAACTCGTCGCGCACCCGCTCGTTGAACAGGATGGACTTCGCCCAGCCTTCGCCGGCGCCCAGTACGTCGCCGTAAGAGAAGCCACCGCAGGCCACCAGCGTGTGGAAGTCCTGCAGATCGCGGCGCCCCGCCAGCAGATCGCTCATGTGCACGTCCACCGCGTCAAAGCCGGCGCGGTGGAACGCCGCCGCCATTTCAACGTGGGAGTTCACCCCCTGCTCACGCAGCACCGCCACTTTCGGGCGAGCGCCCTTGGCGATATACGGCGCGGCGATGTCTTCCTGCGGTGCGAAGGTCAGCTTCACATTCAGGCCGGGATCTTGTTCATCCTGCTTGGCCTGATGTTCCTGATCGGCGCACGCCGGGTTGTCGCGCAGGCGCTGCATCTGCCAGGTGGTTTCCGCCCACCAGGTGCGCAGCGTATTGCGGCTTTCGCTGTACAGCGCCTTGCCGTGTTGGGTGATGACGAAACGATCGCCGGCCTGCACGCTGCCGATGTGATGCACATTGTCGGTCAGACCGTGCTGAGCGAACGCCTGCTTCACGTCATCGAGACGTTCGGCGCTCACCTGGATCACCGCGCCCAGCTCTTCGTTGAACAGCACCGCCAGCGCATCATCGCCGAGGCCGTCAAGGTTGACGTCCACGCCGCAGTGACCGGCGAAGGCCATCTCCGCCAGCGTCACCAGCAGGCCGCCGTCGGCGCGGTCGTGGTAAGCCAACAGCGCTTGATCGGCCACCAGCTGCTGCATGGCGTTGAAGAAGCCCGCCAGCTGCGCAACGTTGCGCACGTCGGCTGGTTTGTCACCCAGTTGGCGATAAACCTGCGCCAGCGCGGTGGCACCCAGCGCGTTATGGCCGTTGCCCAGATCGATCAACAGCAGCGCGCTGTCGCCCTTATCGGTGCGCAGCTGCGGCGTCACGGTGTGGCGCACGTCCTCCACGCGGGCGAAGGCGGTGATGACCAGCGACAGCGGCGAGGTCATTTCACGCTGTTCGTTGCCTTCCTGCCAGCGGGTCTTCATCGACATGGAGTCTTTACCCACCGGGATAGTGATGCCCAGCGCCGGGCACAGTTCTTCGCCCACCGCTTTTACCGCTTCGTACAGGCCGGCGTCTTCGCCCGGGTGGCCGGCGGCGGCCATCCAGTTGGCGGACAGCTTCACGCGCTTCAGGCTACCGATCTCTGTGGCGGCCAGGTTGGTCAGCGCTTCCCCGACCGCCAGGCGGCCGGAGGCGGCGAAGTCCAGCAGCGCCACCGGCGCGCGTTCACCGAGCGACATCGCTTCGCCGTAATAGCTGTCCAGGCTGGCGGTGGTGACCGCACAGTCGGCCACCGGGATCTGCCACGGGCCGACCATCTGGTCGCGCGCCACCATGCCGGTAACGGTGCGGTCGCCGATGGTGATCAGGAAGGTTTTCTCCGCCACGGCCGGCAGATGCAGCACGCGTTTCACCGCGTCGGCCAGCGTGATGTTCTCGCGCTGCACCGCCTCGCCGCTCGCCTGCAGGCGGGTGACGTCGCGGGTCATTTTCGGCGTCTTGCCGAGCAGTACGTCCAGCGGCATGTCGATCGGCTGGTTGTCGAAGTGGCGGTCGTTGAGCGTCAGGTGCTGTTCTTCGGTCGCTTCGCCGATCACCGCATAAGGCGCGCGCTCGCGGCGGCAGATCTCGTCGAACTGCGCCATCTGCGCCGGGGCGATCGCCATCACGTAACGTTCCTGCGATTCGTTGCACCACACTTCCAGCGGGCTCATGCCCGGCTCGTCGTTGAGAATATCGCGCAGCTCGAAGCGGCCGCCGCGGCCGCCGTCGCTCACCAGCTCCGGCATGGCGTTGGACAGGCCGCCGGCGCCGACGTCATGGATAAACAGGATCGGGTTCTGATCGCCCAGCTGCCAGCAGCGGTCGATCACTTCCTGACAGCGGCGCTCCATTTCCGGGTTGTCGCGCTGCACCGAAGCGAAGTCCAGATCGGCGTCGGACTGGCCGGACGCCATCGACGAGGCCGCGCCGCCGCCCAGGCCGATATTCATCGCCGGGCCGCCCAACACCACCAGCTTGGCGCCGACGGTGATTTCCCCTTTCTGCACGTGATCGGCACGGATGTTGCCGATGCCGCCCGCCAGCATGATCGGTTTGTGGTAGCCGCGCAGCTCAACGCCGTTGTGGCTGTTGACGCGCTCTTCATAGGTACGGAAGTAGCCCAGCAGCGCCGGACGACCGAATTCGTTGTTGAACGCCGCGCCGCCCAGCGGGCCTTCGGTCATGATATCCAGCGCGGTGACGATGCGTTCCGGCTTGCCGAAATCCTGTTCCCACGGCTGTTCAAAGCCGGGAATACGCAGGTTGGACACCGAGAAGCCCACCAGGCCGGCCTTCGGCTTGGCGCCGCGGCCGGTAGCCCCCTCGTCGCGGATCTCGCCGCCGGAGCCGGTCGCGGCGCCCGGCCACGGCGAGATCGCCGTCGGGTGGTTGTGGGTTTCCACCTTCATCAGGATGTGCGCGTCTTCCTGATGGTAATCGTAGGTGCCGGTCTCCGGCGCGGCGAAGAAGCGGCCGACCTGCGAGCCTTCCATCACGGCAGCGTTGTCTTTATACGCCGACAGCACATAGTCCGGCGTCTGCTCATAGGTGTTCTTGATCATTTTGAACAGCGATTTAGGCTGCTGTTCGCCGTCGATGATCCAGTCGGCGTTGAAAATCTTGTGGCGGCAGTGCTCGGAGTTGGCCTGCGCGAACATATAAAGTTCGATATCCGTCGGGTTGCGCCCCAAACCGGTAAAGGCATTCAGCAGATAGTCGATCTCGTCCTGCGCCAGCGCCAGGCCGAGCCGGACGTTGGCCTGCTCCAGCGCGGCGCGCCCTGCGCCCAGCACGTCGACCGACTGATACGGCGCCGGCTGATGGTGCGCGAACAGCTGTTCGGCCTGTTGCAGTTCGCTGAAGACGGTTTCCATCATGCGATCGTGCAGCAGCGCGGCGAGCTGCCGCCACTGGGTTTCCGTCAGCTCGGGCGCCTTGACGTAGAACGCCAGGCCGCGCTCCAGGCGCACGACCTGCTGCAGACCGCAGTTGTGGGCGATGTCGGTGGCTTTGGAAGACCAGGGAGAAATGGTGCCCGGACGCGGCGTAACCAGCAGCAACCGGCCTTCGGGGGCGTGTTCGGCGAGAGAAGGGCCGTACTTGAGCAGCCGCTGAAGCTTGGCGTGTTCTTCGGCACTGAGCGGTGCGCTAACATCGGCAAAGTGGACGTACTCGGCGTAGATATCACTGACGGGCAGGTGAGCGTCCTGGCAGCGGGACAGCAGTTTGGTAATGCGAAAAGCCGATAAAGCGGGCGAACCACGCAGAATTTCCATAATCAAAGTTCTCTCGTCTTCGAAGCGACGGATAAGACGCTTCATTGGGCGCAACAGGGGAAAACGCGCGTCATTATAGAGAATCCTCGCCGCCGACGAAACCGTTTGCGTAGGGATAATTGATAAAAGCGTGCCGCACCGTCGAATTGTCATAACGTGTCAATAAAGTTGCACACTGGCGTTTTGTTGCGCAAAATGCCCCCGCACTGGTGATTTAACCATGAGAAAAGTCGCGGTTATCGTCGCCGGCGTACCTGTGCCACCACTGGATAACTATTTGAAACGTCTTAAAATAAACTACATCCTCATCGGCGTTGTCACCCTGCTTCTGGCTCTCGCGCTGTGGCCCAATATCACCTGGCGCAGCGGCCAGGGCGGGCAACTCCAGGAGATCATTTCCCGCGGCGAGTTGCGTATCAGCACGCTGAACTCCCCGCTGACCTATTTCAACACCAAGCAAGGGCCGGGTGGGCTCGACTACGAACTGGCGAAGCGCTTCGCCAACTACCTCGGGGTGAAGCTGGTGGTGATCCCCCATCAGAACATCAATGACCTGTTCGACGATCTGGACGACGACGACGCCGACCTGCTGGCGGCGGGCCTGATCTACAACCAGGAGCGCCTCAGCCGCGCGCGTACCGGCCCGGCCTACTACTCCGTTTCCCAACAGCTGGTGTACCGGCTGGGCACCCCGCGGCCGAAAAGTTTCGCCGACATTAAAGGCAAGCTGGCGGTCGCTTCCGGTTCCGCGCACGTCAGCACCCTCAAGCAGCTCAAACAGGATAAATACCCGGATCTCGCCTGGGAGTCCTCCAGCGATCTCACCTCCAAAGAGCTGCTGGAGCGAGTGGCCGACGGCAAGCTGGACTACACCCTCGGCGATTCGGTGACCATCGCGCTGCTGCAGCGCATCCATCCGCAGCTGGCGGTGGCGTTCGACGTCACCGACGAAGAGCCGGTTACCTGGTATCTGAAACGCGACGGCGACGACAGCCTGTACGCGGCGATGCTGGACTTCTACAGCCAGATGGTGGACGACGGCACCCTGGCGCGGCTCGAAGAGAAATACCTCGGCCACGTTGGCAGCTTCGACTATGTGGACACCAAAACCTTCCTGTCGGCCATCGACTCGGTGCTGCCCAACTTCCGCCCGCTGTTCGAGAAGCACGCCAACGAGATCGACTGGAAGCTGCTGGCGGCCATCGCCTATCAGGAATCGCACTGGAATCCGCAGGCCACCTCACCCACCGGCGTGCGCGGCCTGATGATGCTGACCCGCGCCACCGCCGACGGCCTCGGGGTCAACGACCGCCTCGATCCGGAAGAGAGCATTCAGGGCGGCGCCCTTTACCTGCAGCGGCTGATGGCCAAGGTGCCGGACAGCGTGCCGGAAGACGAGCGCATCTGGTTCTCGCTGGCGGCCTACAACATGGGCTGGGGCCACATGCTGGACGCTCGCAAGCTGACCAAGACGCAAAAAGGCAATCCGGACAGCTGGGTCGACGTCAAACAGCGCCTGCCGATGCTCAGCCAGAAGCGCTACTACCCGCAGCTGACCTACGGCTATGCGCGCGGGCGTGAAGCCTACAACTATGTGGAAAACATCCGCCGCTACCAGGTCAGCCTGGTGGGCTATCTGCAGGAAAAAGAGAGAAAGGCGGCGCAAGCGGCCGCCGAGCAGGAGGCGTTGGGGAAAGGCTACCCGACGGTGATGCCGGAACTGGCGCTCAACTACTGATTATTCCGGCTTATCCGCCGCCCGCTGCGCCAGCCTGAGCGCTTTTTTCTGTTCACGGCGCAGGCGGAAGAAATTGCTCAGGGTGGCGGCGCACTCCTCCGCCAGCACGCCCGAGACGATCTCCACCTGATGGTTCATGCCCGGATGGCGCAGAATGTCCACCAGTGAACCGGCCGCGCCGGTTTTCTCGTCGGCGGCGCCATACACCAGCCGGCGGATGCGGCTGTGCACCATCGCGCCGGCGCACATCACGCAAGGCTCCAGCGTGACGTACAGCGTGGCGTTCAGCAAACGGTAGTTTTGCAGCACCACGCCGCCCTGGCGCAGCGCCATGATCTCGGCGTGTGCGGTAGGATCGTGTCGGCCGATCGGGCGGTTCCAGCCCTCGCCGATGACCTGATTGTCCAGCACCAGCAGCGCACCCACCGGCACCTCGCCCTCTTCCTGCGCGCGCAGGGCCAGCTGCAATGCCTGACGCATCCAGTACTCATCGTTATATTCAGTCATCGCATAATTCCTCGTGCGCTTTTGCGGCGGGCATTATACACACTAGCCCTCCTTTGTCGTAGCCGCCCGCCAATGGCTATACTGGCCGAATCAGCATGTGATTCAGGGACAAGAAGCATGAAACTCAGTAAAAAGAACGCGGTCGTGGTGCGCAAGGCGCTGGACAGCTGGGTGGGAGAAGGCGCCTTGACGGCCGAACAACGGCAGCAGCTGCTGCAGCATGTGGCCGTGCAGCCTTTCGACTGGCGGCGGCTGGCGCGCTATGCGTTTCTCGCCGCGCTGGCCTCGCTGCTGATCGCCGTCACCAGCCTGTTCGCCGACAGCGAACTGCTTGCATGGCTCAGCGGACTGTTCCGCTTCGACGCGCCGGTACGCATGGCGATCGCCGGCGTACTGGCAGCGCTGGCCTACGTCTGGGCGCTGCGTCGCCGCCGGCGCCACCCGGAAAAACGCTACGGCAATGAGGCGGCTCTGTTTGTCGCCGTGTTGCTTACCGCCTGCGCCTTATGGCAGCTGGGGGTCTGGCTGGATAACGGCAGCGGCCGGGTTTCCGTGCTGCTGCTGTTCGCCGCGCTGCTGTACGGCGCGATCGGCTGGTTCAGCCGCTCCGGGCTGGTGTGGTGGTTCGCCCTGCTGTCGCTCGGCAACGCCTTCGGCGCCGAGACCGGCTACCTGTCCGGCTGGGGCGCCTACTGGCTTGGCATGAGCTACCCGATTCGTTTTATCGCCTTTGGCGCGGTGCTGATCGCCGCCGCGCTGCTGCTGCGGCCGCTGTTGGCGCAACGCGGCCTGCAGCGGGTGTCGCTGGCGATGGGCCTGCTGTATCTGTTTATCGCCCTGTGGCTGCTGTCTATCTTCGGCAACTACGGCGATCTCGACAGCTGGTACCGCGCGCGCCAGATCGAGCTGTTCCACTGGAGCCTGCTGTTCGGGCTGGCCGCCCTCGCCGCCATTTGGCTGGGATTGAAGCATGACGACGCCATGCTGCGCGGCTTCGGGCTGACCTTCCTCGGCATTAACCTGTATACCCGCCTGTTCGAGTTTTTCTGGGACAGCATGCCGAAGACGATTTTCTTCGCGCTGCTCGGCCTGAGCCTGTGGGCGTTGGGGCATTATGCGGAGAAGATTTGGCAGTTGGGGCGCCAGCCGCACGACGTGACCGACGACCGATCGCGGTACTGATAAAAACAGCAAGGGCGGAATCCTCCGCCCTTGGCTTATTCCAGCTGCTGCAGCTCGCCCTGCTTACTTACCCGCCAGCGGTGCTCGCAAAAGAACAGCAGCGGATTATCCTGCTTGCTGTCGCTGTAACCGCTGTACAGCTTTAGCGGCGCGCCGAGCCGCTGCTCCAGCTGCACCACTTTTTGCGTCCCCAGGCAGCGCAGAGTCAAGACCCAACCGCCGCAGCGGCGCGTGATGCGGCTGCCGATCAACCGCACCCGCGGCAGAAACGCCGAATCGTGATACACCTGCTCCACCAGCCGTTCCGGCGAGCCGGTGATCAGCCACACTTCGGCATCGTGCTCGTCCAGATACTGCCGCAGCCGCATTTGCACCACCGGAAACGCGGTCACCTTCTGGCGAAAGGCCTCGATAAACTGCCGCTCCAGCGCCTTGAGCTTCGCTTCGGAGCGCCCGAAAGTAATCGCCCACAGCAGCAGGCTCATCGGCCAACGCGCGGCGCGCCCCAGCAGCAGCAGCGCCAGGCCGATCGGCGGCAGCACCGGTATCACCAGCAGCAGGTTCAGCGGCAAACGGCGCAGCAGAAAGCGCAAGAAACTGCCGAACATATCCTCCTGATGCAGGGTGCCGTCCAGATCGAAAAAGACCACGCGGCGCCCCTCTGCGGCCGGTTGTTGCTGCTTGTCGCTCAAACGCTACTCCTCGGGATCGTTGAACCCCATCATCCAGGTGAAGAGAAAACCGGCGACAATCGTAATCAGCATCCCCGCCAGATACAACATCACCTTACCTGAGACGATGGTCAACGCCAAAGGCAGCCCCGAAATGCCGAAGGTGATTACCGTCGCCACCTTCCAGTAGCTGATCAGCGCGCCGCCGACCGCCCCGCCGAGGCAGGCGCCGATAAACGGCCGCCCCAGCGGCAAGGTCACCCCGAAGATCAGCGGCTCGCCGATGCCGAGAATGCCGACCGGCAACGCCCCTTTGATCACCTTCTTCAGCCGCGCGTTGCGGGTCTTCAACAGCACCGCCAGCGCCGCCCCTACCTGCCCGACGCCGGCCATCGCCAGGATCGGCAGCAGCGGGTTGGAACCGTGCGCCTGCACCAGCTCGACGTGGATCGGCACCAGCCCCTGGTGCAGGCCGGAGAGCACCAGCGGCAGGAACAGCCCCGAGAGCAGCGCCCCCACCAGCAGCCCGCCCTTGTCGATCGCCAGATTGGCGCCGTGGGCGATGGCGTCGGAGATAATGCCGCCGATCGGCTGCAGAATCAGGATCGCCAGCGAGGCGGTGACCAGCGTGGTCAGCAATGGATTAAGGATCAGCTCAACCGATTCCGGCAGCAGCGTGCGCAGGCGTTTCTCCACCCAGCACATCAACGCCACCACCAGCAGCACGGCGATCACCCCGCCGCGCCCCGGCTGCAGCGCCTCGCCGAACAAGGTGATCTGCGCCAGCGCCGGGCTGGAGAGAATGCCCGCCATCACGCCGCCCATCGCCTGGGAGCCGCCGAACACCCGCGCGGCGTTGACCCCGACCAGAATGTTCATGATGGCGAACACCGCGCTGCCGAAGATCGCCAGCAACCCCAGCACGTTCGGGTAGTCCACCGCCAGTTGGCCGGCGATGTCGGGCCGTTTCAGCAGGTTGATGATGCCGGTGATCAGGCCCGAGGCGATAAACGCCGGGATCAGCGGAATAAAAACATCGGCCAGCTTTTTCAGCGCACCGCTCATCGGCGCAGCGTATTTTTGCTTGGCCTGCGCCTTGATGCGGGCCGCGTCACCGACGGCGACGACGGGCTGCGCGCTACCGCTCAGCAATGCGCGCATGGCGTCCACCACCTTGGCGGCGGCGCCCGGGCCAACGATAAACTGATGCTGCTCACCCTGTTTGATATAGCCCTTCACGCCGGACAGCTGCTTGAGAGCGGCCAGATCCAGACGCTGTTCGTCGCTGACCTCGACGCGTACCCGCGTCATGCAGTTCTCCAGTTTGAGGATATTGCCCTCGCCCCCCACGCCCGCCAGGATCTGTGTCGCCAATGCCGTTGTCTTGTCCATCGCCGCCCCCACCGTGAGTTAACGCGCCAGCGCCGCGCGCAGGTAGCCGTCGTGCCGCTGCAGCCGCTGCTGCGCCTCTTCGGCGCTGACGCCGGCCAGAATCATCAGTATCGCCGGCTTGACCTCGAAGCCGGTCTGCGCCAGCGCCGCCTCGGCCTGAGCGCGTTCGGCGCCGGTGGCCTCCACCACGATGCGGCAGGCGCGATCCACCAGTTTGACGTTGGTGGCCTTCACGTCCACCATCAGGTTCTGATAGACCTTGCCCAGCTTGACCATCGCGCCGGTCGACAGCATGTTGAGCACCAGCTTCTGCGCGGTGCCGGATTTCAGGCGCGTCGAACCGGTCAGCGCCTCCGGCCCCACCACCGGTGAAATCGCCACCTGCGCTTCGTGCGCGATCGGCGAATCCGGGTTGCAGGAGATGGCCGCCGTCGGGCAGCCCAGCCCGCGCGCATAGCGCAGTGCGCCAATCACATAAGGCGTGCGCCCTGAGGCCGCCAACCCCACCACCATATCGACGGCAGTGAGGTTCAGCGCCCGGAGATCGGCTTCGCCCAGGGCTTCGTCGTCTTCCGCCCCCTCCACCGCCTTGAGCAGTGCGCCCGGCCCGCCGGCGATCAAGCCCACCACCACGCCGTGCGGCACGCCGAAGGTCGGCGGGCACTCGGAGGCATCCAACACCCCCAATCGGCCGCTGGTGCCGGCGCCCAAATAAATCAGCCGGCCGCCGGCCTTCAACGCCGCCGCGGCCAAATCGACCGCCTGCGCGATCGCCGGCAGCACCTTTTCGATCGCCTCCGGCACCTTGCGGTCTTCCTGGTTAAAGCAGCGGACCATCTCCAGCGTCGACATCTCATCCAGCCCCATGGTGGCCGGGTTGCGGGTTTCCGATACCAGTGCGCCTAAGTTCATCTGTTCACCTTTGAATTTTTAATTCACAAATTTAAATCAATATTTGAATATTTTATTCAACAAAGCGAGCGCTATTTGCTATTTTAACGACGAGCTCACAAAAATTTTCACCGCGCGTTTTCGCCGCCTGCGTGGCAAAATGGCCGCTGGTTTCCAGGGAAAGATCAATGAGTACCCTTCTGCGCATACGCCAGATGTATCCGACACTGGCGCAAAACGACCGCAAGCTGGCGGACTTTTTGCTGAACAACGCCGAGCAGGCGCGCCATCTCAGCTCGCAAAAGCTGGCCGAGCTGGCCGGCATCAGCCAGTCGAGCGTGGTGAAGTTCGCCCAAAAGCTGGGCTATAAGGGCTTTCCGGCGCTGAAGCTGGCGCTGAGCGAAACGCTGGCCCAGCCGCAGGCCGAGCCGGTGGTGACCGTTCACAACCACATCCTCAGCAGCGACACGCTGAAAATCGTCGGTGAAAAACTGCTGGCGGAAAAGCAGGCGGCGCTGCGCGCGACGCTGGACATCAACAGCGAAGAGCGGCTGCATCAGGCGCTGGACATGCTGCGCCAGGCTCGCCGGGTGATGCTGATCGGCATCGGCGCCTCCGGGCTGGTGGCCAAGGATTTCTCCTTCAAACTGCTGAAAATCGGCGTGATGGCGGTGGCCGAACCGGACATGCACGTCCAGCTGGCGGCGGTTCAGGCGCTGGACAAACGCGATCTGCTGCTGGCTATCTCTTTCAGCGGCGAACGGCGTGAAATCAATCTGGCGGCGGAAGAGGCGCGCCAGGCCGGCGCCAGGGTATTGGCGCTGACCAGCTTTTCTCCCAACGGCCTGCAGCAGCGCGCGGACCACTGCCTCTATACCATCGCCGAAGAGCCCCACACCCGCAGCGCGGCCATCTCTTCCAGCACGGCCCAGTACGCCCTCACCGACCTGCTGTTTATGGCGCTGATCCAGCACGATCTCGATCATGCCCGCGATCGCATCAAACACAGCGAACAGTTAATGAAAAAGTTGGTTTGAGGCGTATAATGGCGGCCGATAAAACGCCGCCAGCTCAATTATTTCCCTTCTCTGCATTCGAAAAATAATGTGCGGGCGGTGACTCGCTCAATTATCGTTCAATAATTGAGCATGCATGGACAGCATTATTTAACGATACCATTATGAATACACACACTGTTATTTTAGATAAGTTGCGGCACTCCGTGGCTCACCCGACCCTGCGCACTTTTTTATTTTACGCCATTATTGCTTTGATATTGATCAAAGCGATGGGATACAGCGGTGGAAAAGGCATTGATATTCTTTTTATTGCACTTATCTTGCTATTATTATCTAACCATTCGCTTACCCGCTACGGCCTGATTATTCCGTTTATTCTGCTGTGCGCGCTGTATGCGCCGGTCGGGGCCATTTACGGGTCTCCGTCAGCGGCCGTGGTGTCTGCCCTGCTGCAAACCAACAGTACAGAAGCGAGTGAGTTCCTGCATACCCTCCCAGCCAGGTGTTATCTGCTGCCTGTCGTAATATTTACCATGCTTATTATTTTAAAAAGGTTTATTTGGCGACAAGCACTACCAAAAAAAATCATATTGCCTTTGCTGGCGTTATTTGCGGTTATCGTCATCACCAGAATATTCAGCGGTGGCTTGGTTAAGCTTAAATTACCTGACTTCTTTTTATCCACCTACTCCGCTTACGATCAATATCAACAGCAAATTGATGAATTAAACACCGGCGTTTCAGAACCGTACTCTTGGTCGATCACCTCTGGCGCACCGAAGAATGAAAACTATGTCATTATCGTCGGCGAAAGTATGCGCAGGGATCATATGTCCTTATTTGGTTATCCGGTGTCCACTACACCGTTTCTGGATAATGCCAAGGGACGGTTTTACAGTAATTATATTTCCACCGCGCCGAATACATTCGAATCCCTCCCCCGCACGCTGGCTTTAAGCAACGGCCACAGCATTGCCCTCGGAGATAATATCATCACCCTGGCAAAAGCCGCCGGCCTCAATACCCACTGGCTGTCCAATCAGGGCATGTTCGGGCAATTCGATACGCCGGTATCAAAAATCGCCATGTTCAGCGATAACCATTACTTCCTGAAGAAAGGCGACTATCAATCGCGCAACACCGATGATGATGCACTGCTGCCGATATTTGACCAATTATTGAGCCGCCAGGGGCAAGGCAACCTGTATGTGCTGCATCTGATGGGCTCGCACGCCGACTTTTGCGAGCGGCTTAACGGCGAACCGCCGAGCGTCGAGTCGCCGAATAAGGAGCTGGCCTGCTACCTCTCTACCTATCGCAAGACTGATCGTTTTATCGAGCAGGTTTATCAAAGTCTGAAACAGACCGGCGCGCCGTTTAAACTGTTCTATTTCTCCGATCACGGTCTTTCCCATAAGGATATCGGCGGCATACGTTCTCTGCGTCACAGCGGCGATACCCGGCAGAATTACCAGGTGCCGTTGCTGGTGCTGAGCGATCGCGACCAACAGCACCAGATCATTGATGATCCCTTGAGCGCGTTCGATTTTATCGGGTTGTTTGCTCAAGAGGCGGGAATACGGGTTACCCATCCGGAGGTGATGCCTACGATGCGTATGGCGGATACCGATAAGCGCTGGGTGTTTGACGGGCAGAGAAGGGTTGATTTCGATCAGTTGGCTGACGACCCACCTGAGTTACCCTAAGCGGTAAGATGACGAAAAAACGCCCGCCGCGCGGTGATTCTATGATAGATTGCGCGCCAGCCCGAGCACACCGATGGAAAGATAACTGACAATGGCACTGCTGATTACCAAGAAATGCATCAACTGCGACATGTGCGAGCCGGAATGCCCGAACCAGGCGATTTCGATGGGCGATGAGATTTATCAGATCGATACCGATCGCTGCACCGAGTGCATCGGCCATTATGATACGCCGACCTGCCAGCAGGTTTGCCCGATCGACAACACCATCATCACCGATCCGCAGCATCGCGAGACCAACGAACAGCTGTGGGACAAGTTCGTGGTGCTGCACCACGCCGATCGCATTTAATCCGCCGCAGGACTGACAAGGGCGCCACAGGCGCCCTTGCTATTTTCAGCTTTCGACGATCACCGTCGCGCAGGCGTAGCGCCGTTCGTCGGCCAGCGAAACGTGGATCGCGGTGACCCCCATCTCCCCGGCCAGCTCGGCGGCGCGGCCGTGCAAACGAATATTCGGCTTGCCCAGCGCATCGTTGAACACTTCGAACTGATTGAACGCCAGGCCGTTGCGAATGCCGGTGCCGAACGCCTTGGCGGCGGCCTCTTTCACCGCGAAACGTTTGGCCAGAAAGCGAATCGGCTGCTGGTGCTGCTGATACAGCGCCCACTCGGCGTCGCTCAGCACGCGGCGCGCCAGGCGATCGCCGCTGCGCTCCACCACCGCTTCGATACGCGCCATCTCAACGATGTCGGTTCCCAGCCCGAGCACCGCCATTACCGGCGCGCTTCCCGCATCAGCACTTTCATGTCGGCAACCGCGGCCGGCAGCCCGCTCATCACCGCCTGGCCGATAATCGCATGGCCGATGTTCAGCTCGTGCATCTCCGGCAGCGCGGCGATCGGCTGCACGTTATGGTAGGTCAGACCGTGGCCGGCGTTGACCTTCAGCCCTTTCTCGGCCGCGTAGGCGGCGGCTACCGCGATGCGGCGCAGCTCGGCCTGTACCGCCAGCTCGCCCTGCGCTTCGGCGTAGGCGCCGGTGTGGATTTCGATATAGGGTGCGCCCACCGCCACCGCCGCGTCGATCTGGCGATGATCGGGATCGATGAACAGCGAGACCAAAATGCCCGCCTGCGCCAGGCGCTCAACCGCCACGCTCATTTTGTCCAGCTGGCCGGCGACGTCCAGGCCGCCTTCGGTGGTCACTTCTTCGCGCTTCTCCGGCACCAGGCAGCAGAAATGCGGCTTCAGCTCAATGGCGATGTCCAGCATCTCGTCGGTCACCGCCATCTCCAGATTCATGCGCGTCTGGATGGTCTGGCGCAGCAGGCGCACGTCGCGGTCGGTGATGTGGCGGCGGTCTTCGCGCAGATGCACGGTAATGCCGTCGGCTCCCGCCTGTTCGGCAATGAATGCCGCCTGAACCGGATCCGGGTATTGGGTTCCGCGCGCGTTACGTAACGTGGCGATGTGATCGATATTGACGCCCAGCAGCAAATCAGCCATGACAACCTCTAAATACGATTTTCAGTGCCAGCAGTTTACACGCGGGCGCAAGGCGGCAAAAGGGGAAAAGGTCAGGCGTCGTCGACCGGCGTATTCGGCTGTTTGCGCACGAACTGGCGGAACAGTTCGCGGCTCTTCAACGGCTTGCCGCCTAGATAGGGTTTCAGCGCCATGCGGGTGAAACGCTTGGCGGCGCGCAGCGTCTCGGCATCGGGAAACTGCCGCTCCGCCAGCGCGCGCAGTTCGCGCCCGGTGAAGCTGTAGTGATCCACCACCAGGCTGGCGATGAAGCCTTTCTCTTCGCGATAGCGATAGGTCATGGCATCATCCACCGGCAGGCCGCTGCCGGCGCAGTGCAGGAAATCGAGGCCGTAACCCAGGTGGTGCAGCAAGGCCAGCTCGAACTGGCGCAGCGCCTGCTCCGGCGAGCTGTCTTCCGCCGCCAGCGCCTGCAGGCATTGCAGATAATCGAAGAACAGCACCGAGTAGTTGGTTTCCTGCTCGAGCACGCGCGCCAGCAGTTCGTTCACGTACAGGCCGCTGTACAGCATCATGCCGCTGAGGGGTAAACCGAGGGAGACCGCTTCGGCGTTGCGCAGCGTTTTCACTTCGCCGCGGCCGCCCCAGCGCACTAACAGAGGAGTAAAGGGCTGCAGGCAACCCTTCAGATTGGAGCGGCGGCTGCGCGCGCCTTTCGCCAGCAAGCGCACCCGCCCATGACCTTCGGTAAACAGATCCAGCATCAGACTGGTTTCACTGTACGGCCGCCCATGCAGGACGAAAGCGCGCTCCCAGCCGTCCACGGATCGTTACTTCAGATCGTCAACATAGCCCAGGCTGCGCAGCGCACGTTCGTCGTCCGCCCAACCGGATTTCACTTTCACCCACAGCTCGAGATGCACTTTGGCGTCGAACATCTGTTCCATGTCCTGGCGCGCTTCGATGCCGATGGTTTTGATCTTGGCGCCCTTGTTGCCGATGACCATTTTCTTCTGGCCTTCGCGCTCGACCAGGATCAGGCCGTGCACATCGTAGCCGCCGCGATCGTTGGCCACGAACTGTTCGATTTCTACCGTCACCGAGTACGGCAGCTCTTCGCCCAGGAAACGCATCAGCTTCTCGCGGATGATCTCGGAGGCCATAAAGCGCTGTGAGCGATCGGTGATGTAGTCTTCAGGGAAGTGGTGTTCCGCTTCCGGCAGCAGCTTGCGCACGATGCCGGCGATGGTGTCGACGTTCATGCCTTTTTCGGCGGAGATAGGCACCACGTCGAGGAAGTTCATCTGCTGGCTGAGGAACGCGATGTGCGGCAACAGCTTGGATTTGTCGGTGACGTTATCGACCTTGTTGATCGCCAGCAATACCGGGCAGCGCAGGCTGCGCAGCTTGTTGACCACCATTTCGTCGTCGGCGGTCCAGTTGGTGCCTTCAACCACGAAGATCACCAGTTCAACGTCGCCGATCGAGCTGCTGGCCGCGCGGTTCATCAAGCGGTTGATGGCGCGTTTTTCTTCGATGTGTAGCCCTGGGGTGTCGACGTAGATCGCCTGATAGGCGCCATCGGTGTCGATGCCCATGATGCGGTGACGGGTCGTCTGCGGCTTACGCGACGTAATGGAAACCTTCTGCCCCAGCAGTTGGTTCAGCAACGTCGATTTGCCCACGTTCGGGCGGCCGACGATGGCGATAAACCCGCAGTGTTGTTTTACTTCGCTCATTCAAGCTCCAGCTTTTTCAGCGCTTGTTCCGCTGCCGCCTGCTCGGCTTTACGGCGGCTCGAGCCGGTGCCCACTACGGGCTCGCTCAAACCACTCACCTGGCAGTGGATGGTAAACTCCTGGTCGTGCGCTTCTCCGCGAACCTGCACCACCAAATAAGAAGGCAACGGCAGATGACGCCCCTGCAAAAACTCCTGCAGACGGGTTTTCGGGTCTTTCTGCTTATCACCGGGGCTGATTTCGTCCAACCGGCTGCGATACCAGTCCAAAATCAGACGCTCGACGGTCTGGATATCGCTGTCCAGGAACACGCCGCCGATCAATGCCTCCACCGTATCCGCCAGGATTGACTCGCGGCGGAACCCACCACTTTTCAATTCGCCCGGCCCAAGCCGCAGACATTCGCCCAGGTCAAACTCGCGCGCCATCTCCGCCAGCGTGTTGCCGCGCACCAGCGTGGCGCGCATGCGGCTCATATCGCCCTCGTCTACGCGAGGAAAGCGGTGATAGAGCGCATTGGCGATGACAAAGCTCAGAATCGAGTCACCCAGAAACTCAAGACGTTCATTGTGTTTACTGCTGGCGCTGCGGTGAGTCAAAGCCTGCAGTAAAAGCTCCTGCTGTTGAAAAGTGTAGCCCAGCTTCCGCTGCAGCCTGTTTATTACGATGGGGTTCATGAGTTACCAATAGATCAAGAATGCGTCAAAAACTTGCAGCATACGGAACAGGCCTGCTTCGCCGAAAGCCGATCCAAAGCTGTTTCGTTTGCAGTGGCTCCCAGCAGGGGCCAACTTTTTATCGCTCGAGAAAGTATTCTACAACGAGTGGAAACATAATGCTGTGTTTTATATCCCCTTAATCTTTCACGCCGCAGTAGGCTGCGGCGTGAAATTAACAGGGAATCAGTCAGCGATTAATGAATGCCGCCGATCCGGCTGAAACGCACGCCGGTAGGCCACTCACCTTCCTGCTTTTCAAAGCTCATCCAGATGGCCGTGGCTTTACCCACCAGATTCTTCTCCGGCACAAAGCCCCAGTAACGGCTGTCCGCGCTGTTGTCGCGGTTGTCGCCCATCATGAAGTAATGCCCGGCCGGCACCACCCACTCCGCCAGCGGTTTGCCCGGCTGTTGGTAGTAAGCGCCCACCCGATCCTGCGCGTCCGGCACGGTCAGGATACGATGCGTGACGTTGCCGAGGCTTTCCTGGCGCTCGCGCATGCGAATGCCGCCCGGCGGCACGTTATCGCTCAGCGGGATCTGGTAGAAGCCGTTGCTGGCCTCGCCCATGCCGCTGCGGCTGAACAACTGCACGAAGTCGCTCGGCTGCGCGTCGGCGTAGGTCACCGCCAGCGCGGTATCGCAGGACTGCCCACTGTTGCAGGACGGCTGCACGGTAACGCGCTTATTCACCGGATCGTAAGTAATACGGTCGCCCGGCAGGCCGATCACGCGCTTGATATAATCCAGTTTCGGATCCAGCGGATATTTAAATACCGCAATATCGCCGCGCTTCGGATGGCCGGTTTCAATGAGCGTGGTCTGGGTAATCGGATCTTTAATGCCGTAGGCATATTTCTCCACCAGAATGAAATCGCCAATCAACAGCGTCGGCATCATTGAGCCGGACGGGATCTGGAACGGTTCGTAAATAAACGAACGCACCACAAAGACCAGCAGCAGCACCGGGAACACCGATGCGCCGGTCTCCACCCAGCCTGGCTGCTTCGCCACTTTCGCCAGCGTTTTATCGTCTACGGCGCCCGCGGTCTGTGCGTTGACCGCCGCGATCTTCGCGCGGCGGGCCGGCGCCCATTTGAAGCGCTCGAAGCACCAGATGATCCCGGTGACCAGGGTGGCCAACGCCAGGATCAGGGCAAACATATTCGCCATGCAAACTCCCTCGTTTCGCGAACTCGTCGCGGTTACTTGCCGTCTTTACCGACGTGCAGAATGGCCAGGAACGCTTCCTGCGGCAGTTCGACGTTGCCGACCTGCTTCATGCGTTTCTTACCGTCTTTCTGTTTCTGCAGCAGCTTTTTCTTACGGCTGACGTCACCGCCGTAGCATTTCGCCAGCACGTTTTTACGCAGCTGCTTCACGGTGGAACGCGCGATGATGTGCGTGCCGATCGCCGCCTGAATCGCGATGTCGAACTGCTGACGCGGGATCAGATCTTTCATCTTCTCCACCAGTTCACGGCCGCGGTACTGCGAGTTGTCACGGTGGGTGATCAGCGCCAGCGCATCCACGCGCTCGTTGTTGATCAGCACGTCCACGCGCACCATGTCGGAGGCCTGGAAGCGCTTGAAGTTGTAATCCAGCGACGCATAGCCGCGCGACGTGGACTTCAGGCGGTCGAAGAAGTCGAGCACCACTTCCGCCATCGGGATTTCATAGGTCAACGCCACCTGGTTGCCGTGGTAGACCATGTTGGTCTGCACGCCGCGCTTCTCGACGCACAGGGTGATGACGTTACCCAGGTATTCCTGCGGCATCAGCATGTGACATTCGGCGATCGGCTCGCGCAGTTCCTGGATGTTGTTCAACGGTGGCAGCTTGGACGGGCTGTCGACGTAGATCACTTCTTTGCCGGTGGTTTCCACTTCGTAGACGACCGTCGGCGCGGTGGTGATCAGATCCAGATCGTATTCACGCTCCAGACGCTCCTGAATGATCTCCATGTGCAGCAGGCCGAGGAAGCCGCAGCGGAAGCCGAAGCCCAGCGCGGTGGAACTTTCCGGCTCGTAGAACAGGGAGGCGTCGTTGAGGCTCAGCTTGCCCAGCGCATCGCGGAAGGACTCATAATCGTCGGAGCTGATCGGGAACAGACCGGCATACACCTGCGGCTTCACTTTCTTGAAGCCCGGCAGCGCTTTATCCGCCGGCTGACGCGCCTGCGTCAGGGTATCGCCCACCGGCGCGCCGAGGATGTCTTTGATCGCACAGACCAGCCAGCCCACTTCGCCGCAGTTCAGCACGTCGCGATCGACCTGCTTCGGCGTGAAGATGCCCAGGCGGTCGGCGTTGTACACCTGGCCGGTGCTCATGACCTTGATCTTGTCGCCCTTGCGCAGCGTGCCGTTCTTGACGCGCACCAGAGACACGACGCCCAGGTAGTTATCGAACCAGGAGTCGATGATCAGCGCCTGCAGCGGCGCATCCGGATCGCCCTGCGGTGGCGGGATGTCGCGCACCAGACGCTCCAGCACGTCGGGCACGCCGACGCCGGTTTTGGCCGAGCAGCGCACCGCATCGGTGGCGTCGATGCCGACGATGTCTTCAATTTCCTGTGCGGCGCGATCCGGATCGGCGGCGGGCAGGTCGATTTTGTTCAGCACCGGCACCACTTCCAGATCCATTTCGATCGCGGTGTAGCAGTTGGCCAGCGTCTGGGCTTCGACGCCCTGACCGGCGTCCACCACCAGCAGCGCGCCTTCGCAGGCCGCCAGCGAGCGGGAAACTTCATAGGAGAAGTCAACGTGGCCGGGGGTGTCGATAAAGTTGAGCTGATAGGTCTGCCCATCCAGCGCCTTATAATCCAGCGTCACGCTCTGCGCTTTGATGGTGATGCCGCGCTCGCGCTCCAGATCCATGGAATCGAGCACCTGCGCGGCCATTTCACGGTCAGACAAGCCGCCGCAGATTTGGATAATGCGGTCAGACAGCGTCGACTTACCGTGGTCAATATGGGCAATAATGGAGAAATTTCGTATATGCTTCATTATAAAAGTTTTTCTGCCTTGGTATTTCTGAATTACTCGCCTATAGAAACCCGCATGGACCTAAAGCGACAGTGAATGGGTTAGGCCGTCTTGCACCTGAATCGCTGCATTCTACATGCCACACCACTGAAAACCTAGCGATCGGTGCAGTGAAGGCATTCTATTATGCGCCGCTAAATGTTACAGGGCGCCCCGGCGGGTGAAAACAGATGTTAACGCGGACGATACGGCCTGAACCCAAGGCTTGCCGGTGATTCGTGGCCGCCAAACTCCGGCGCTAATACATAACCGGCCGCAGCGCAATAAACCCTCTCCGAAATTATAAAAAAAGAATATTTGGATCAACCTCTTAGATTTCCATCTCACCCATCTTCCTTTAGGAAAAACCCCATATACGCCACCACCGCCCCTCGGATAGAAAGGGCATGAACTCCGCGACAAAACATTATTCAGGGCACTACATCGGCAGCCCACCGGGGTTCACCAGCATATCTCCGTACGTTGATTGGAAGGTGCATTATGATCGATAAAGGGCAAATGCTGAGCCGGCACGATTTTTCAAAGGTCAACTGGGGCATTCTGGCGGCGGCGGCGCTGCTGTTTAGCGCGGGGGCGGCGCTGTTGGTGCTGCCGCTGCTGAGCAGCATTGATGAGAGCGAGGTCATCACGCTATTGCAGGCCGGCGCGGGCACGATTTTACTCGGTTGTACGCTGCTGGCGCTGCGGCATTATCTGCGTCCGACGCTGACCTATCGCCTGTACGAGCACGGCGTGCGGGTCTTTGACGGCCACCATCACAAAGAGCGCTTCATCCCGTTTGAGAAGATCGGCGATATCTATCGCTTTCGCGGCGGCCAGGCTTTTGGCGGGCTGTTTGACGTCACGGCGTTCCGCGCCGGCGTGGATCAGCCCTGGTGTACGGTTTTCAGCAATGTCGCCCATTCGTGGCGGCTGGCAGACGTGATCGTCGACCAACAGCTGCAGCAGCGCGGGCCGCTGGCGCTGAATGCGCTCTATCAAGGGGAGACGGTGTCGTTTCACACCGTTGAGGGCGACGCGCGCTGGCTGTGGCAACTGCTGCTCGGCAAGCGGCAAGGCACGCCGACCGAAACGCTGCGGCTGAGCGCCACCTTGCTGACCACGGAGCGGGGCAACGTGCCGCTCGAGCAGATCCGCGCGGTGGAAAACCATCCGCAGCGCGGCATCCGCTTGCTCGACGGCCAGGGAAATGTGCTGTTCGCGATTAACTACGATTCGCTGCTCAGCGCCGATCTGTTCATCGCGCTGCTGGAGCATATGATCCACAACCGCATCCCCGCCTATCACAACCCGGCGATGACGCGGCCGTCGGTTTAAATCAGCGGGGAATTTTCCGCCTGCATGCGCATCGCGGTAGGCGGCAACCCAATCTGCAGCACCACCGGCTGATAATCGGCCTGCTCGCCCAGACGCCGGGCCAACCGACGCGCCAGCATAAAGGCCGCCGCGCCGCCCAGTACGGCGCCGACGGCCGCCGAGGCGTCGCTGCCGAAACAATATTGCAGCAACGTGCCGCCCAGCATCATGCCCAGCAGCGGCGTCAGGTAAACCAGCATGGCGGAGCGCAGCAGGCTGCCTTCCGCAATGCCGACTTCAACGCGCTGCCCCGGTTCGAGCGGCTGATCGATATGCACCTGCAGCTGATGCTCGGTTTCCGGCACCAGCTCGTTCAGCGCGCGCGCGCCGCAGCCGGAACGCGCGGTGCAGCTGCCGCAGCCGGCCTTGGGTTCACAGCGCAGCAGCGCTACGCCCTGTTGCCACGAAACCACCGTGGCCCACTCTTTCATCATTGCGGCGATACCTTGAAAGAAATGCTGTCGGCGATGCGCTTGGCCGTAGCCGGCGGCAATTCGCCCACGATAGTGATTTCGTTGCCCGCGCGCACTTCGGTCTGAATGGTGCGGCGCCCCTGACGGTAGTATTGCTGCCCGGCTCCGCTGCCCGCCGGGCTGACGTTGACCGAGAAGCTGAACAGGCCGTCGCTGTAGAGCCGGGATTCAACCGGCACGGCGACGTTCGGCAATTTTCGGCGATTGCGCGCCACCTCGTCCACCCCGGCCGGCAGCCAGCCGGTGCTCCAGCTGAGCTTGACGTTTTCTACCGCCGGCAGCGACAGCAGCGGCGGCAGGTTGGCTTTGAGCAGCCCCTGCATCGCGCCCTGCACGTCGGCGCCGACCGCGAAGGAGATCACCCGATATTGCTCCAGCGTTTCGCCGTCGCGATCGAGCAGATCCACCCGCAGCGGCAGCTTGGTGTCCTCGTCCATCCAGACGATATAGCTGTAGCGGGAACCGTCGCGCGCCACCACGCGCAGCACTTCACACGGCCGATCGGCGATGCGGGTGCTGCCCACGGAGATAAAGTCGTAGTACTTGGCCAGGCGGGTGAAATCGGCATAGACGATCGCCGGCAACGCATCGACGATGTGATCGCCGGTGAGCGTGAACGGCTCCAGGCCAGGCTCGAAGTAGCTGATCCCGCCGCCGCGCTGCAACACTTCGCGGCGCGGGCCGTCCATATGCAGCAGCTGGCCGAGCGGCACGTTGCCGATCACCGCATGGCGATAGCGCAACGACTCGATTCCCTGCTTGCTGATGCTGATGTAGGCGAGCTCGTAATTGAGAGAACGGCTGGCGCTGCTCATCTGTTGCAATAACGCCCCGGACGCAGTTGGCTGCGCCGGGGCGATGCTGGAATAGAGCAGGCTGCCCGTCAATAAACAAACGGAGAACCAGATTTGCTTCATTACTGCTGTTGCATTCCTAAAGACTGAGTTCCGGGAACCTGAATGGCGGCCTGTTGCGGGTTGCCTTGCTCAAGCTGCAGCTGATCCGAATGCAGGCGACGTTGCAGTTCATAGTCCTGCAGCATGGCGTTGATGCGCTTGCGCTGTTCCTGCACCTGCTGCTGTTGGCCGCTGCCGGTGGAGAAACTGTCGGCCGGGACGCCCAGGCTGACCGGCGAGGCCTGGCCCATGATCGGCAGCGTGGTGAAGGCCGGCGATTCGGACGCGTTCGATGGCGCAGAAGGCTGGTTGTACTGCTGCACGCCGACGATCACCGCCAGCGACACGCAGGCCGCCATACCGATTTGCGTAATCTGGCTCGCCCAGGGACGCACTTTGTCCCAGAACGGCATTTTCTGCCAGGTGTGAGGCTGCGGCTGAGATTCCTGAACGGCGGAAGGCACCAGCCGGGCGGGTTCTTTCTCAAGTGCAGCGGCTACGCGATCGGCGATGTCGAGATGCATCACTTGCCCGACATCACCTCGCAGTGTGTCACGTATCAGGTGATAGCTCTGCCAGCTTTGTTGAAGCGTTCGATCTTGCGACAGAGAACTCAACAGCTCGCTGTCGAACGATTCACCATCCATCAGAGCGGAAAGCTTTTCTTTCTGCATGCCTAAGTACCCTTCCTGTGCCCGCCATTGCTAACGCTGGATCAGCGGTTGAACTTTATTATCGATAGCTTCCCGGGCGCGGAAAATACGCGAACGTACGGTTCCGACCGGGCAATCCATGATGGCGGCTATCTCTTCGTAGCTTAGACCATCCAACTCCCGCAGGGTAATCGCCATGCGAAGATCCTCGGGGAGCGACTCAATGGTACGGAAAACTATCTGTCTCAGCTCTTCTGACAACATTAAGTTCTCAGGGTTCGAAATTTCTTTCAGTGCGCCCGCACTTTCGTAATTTTCCGCATCGTTGGCGTCCACATCACTGGATGGCGGACGGCGCCCCTGAGCAACCAGATAATTCTTTGCCGTGTTCACGGCGATTCGATACAACCAGGTATAAAAAGCGCTGTCGCCACGGAACGATTCCAGTGCGCGATAGGCCTTGATAAACGACTCCTGCACCACATCGGGCACATCGCCCTGCGGCACATAGCGGGAAACGAGACTCGCCACCTTATGCTGATAGCGCACTACCAGTAGGTTAAACGATTTCTGATCGCCCTTTTGGACCCGCTCGACCAGAACTTGATCCGTTAACTGCTCGCTCATCCGAGGTAAACTCTCCCCAAATCCGTCTCCACGCGTAAAATTGTACTGCCAGCCATACATTATTTTCCTGAGCAAGCACTCGCTTGGAGTTCATATAGAACACGAAGTTCCATATCGCCATTGTTTTTTCTGTTGATGTCACCCTATCCGTGGCTTTTGCCCGGACAGTTAGGCTAACATGAAATTCACTCTTCTTCTGCACACATCATACGTTATGCAACCATCATCTGAACATGTAAGCGATGTACTGATCGTCGGCAGCGGCGCTGCGGGCCTGTCACTGGCGCTGCGCCTGGCACAGCATTGCAAGGTTACCGTTCTCAGCAAGGGGCCGCTCAGCGAGGGGGCCACCTTTTACGCCCAGGGCGGGATCGCCGCGGTGTTCGATGAGACGGACAGCATTGCCTCACACGTTGATGACACTTTGATTGCCGGCGCCGGCCTGTGCGACAAAGAGGCCGTCGAATTCATCGCCGGCAACGCGCGCCACTGCGTGCAGTGGCTGATCGATCAGGGCGTGCTGTTCGATACCGAGGTCAACGCGCAGGGCGAGGAGCATTATCACCTCACGCGCGAAGGCGGCCACAGCCATCGCCGCATCCTGCACGCCGCGGACGCGACCGGTAAGGAAGTAGAGACCACGCTGGTGGGGAAAGCAAGCGCTCACCCCAATATTTGCGTGATGGAGCGCCGCAACGCGGTTGACCTCATCACCTCGAACAAAATCGGCCTGCCGGGCACGCGCCGAGTGGTGGGCGCGTACGTCTGGAACCGCGAGCTGGAGCGGGTGGAAACCTACCGCGCCAAAACGGTGGTGCTGGCGACCGGCGGCGCGGCCAAGGTATACCAATACACCACCAACCCGGACATCTCCTCCGGCGACGGCATCGCCATGGCCTGGCGCGCCGGCTGCCGGGTCGCCAACCTGGAGTTCAACCAGTTCCACCCGACCTGCCTGTTCCATCCGCAGGCGCGCAACTTCCTGCTGACCGAAGCGCTGCGCGGCGAAGGGGCTTACCTGAAGCGCCCGGACGGCAGCCGCTTTATGCCAGATTTCGACCCGCGCGGCGAACTGGCCCCACGCGATATCGTCGCCCGCGCCATCGACCATGAAATGAAGCGCCTGGGCGCCGACTGCATGTACCTGGACATCAGCCACAAGCCGGCGGAGTTCATCACCCAGCACTTCCCGATGATCCACGAGAAGCTGCTGACGCTGGGCTTCGATCTGACCCGGCAGCCGATCCCGATCGTCCCGGCGGCTCACTACACCTGCGGCGGCGTGATGGTCGATCAGCACGGCCGCACCGATCTCGACGGGCTGTACGCCATCGGCGAGGTCAGCTATACCGGCCTGCACGGCGCCAACCGCATGGCGTCGAACTCGCTGCTGGAGTGCCTGGTGTACGGTTGGTCGGCGGCGGAAGACATTCTGCAGCGCCTGCCGTTCATCCAGCAGGCCAAACAGCTGCCGCACTGGGATGAAAGTCGGGTGGACGATGCGGACGAACGGGTGGTGATTCAGCACAACTGGCACGAGCTGCGGCTGTTCATGTGGGATTACGTCGGCATCGTGCGCACCACCAAGCGGTTGGAGCGCGCCCTGCGCCGCATCAACACCCTGCAGGCGGAAATCGACGAGTACTACGCTCACTTCCGCATCTCCAACAACCTGCTGGAGCTGCGCAATCTGGTGCAGGTGGCAGAGCTTATCGTGCGCAGCGCCATGGCGCGCAAAGAGAGCCGCGGCCTGCACTACACGCTGGACTACCCGGATCTGCTGCCGGAAGCGCTGCCGACCATTTTGCAGCCTTAAACGCTGCGACAGGGCGCCTAATCGGCGCCCTTTTCTTTTCAGTAGAAAAGATAGAAGTCAGCGATCAAATGGCGGAAATCGTCGGTGTAGCTGCCGTCGGCCTGCTTGATCGCCAGCGCCTGCTCCCGCAGCGGCGTTTCCCGCCGCGTCAGCGCCAGCAGCACCCGGTGCAGCGGCGTATCGGCCCGATCGCTGACGTTCACTTTCGCCGCCGTGTGCCAGCCGCTTTGCTGCGCCAGGCGTTCGAATTCGGCGCCGATATCGTGCGGCAGCACCACGCAGAACGTCCCCTGCGCCGCCAGCAGCTGTGCCGCACAGGCCAACAGCGCCTCGTGCGTCAGGGTTTCGGTGTAGCGCGCGTTGTGGCGCGCCTGGTCGCGGCAGGCCACCGCCGGCTCGAAATACGGCGGATTGCTGACGATCAGATCATACTCAGCGGCATGCCGCTGCGCATAATGGTGAATATCCTGCGCATGCACGCGGATGCGCTGTGGCCACGGCGATGCCGCCGCGTTTTCGCGCGCCTGGCCGGCGGCGGCTTCGTCCAGCTCCACCGCGTCAATGGTCACTTCGTCGCCGCTGCGCTGCGCCAGCATCAGCGCGATCAGCCCGCTGCCGCTGCCGATGTCCAGCACCCGGCGCGCCTGCCCCAGCGGCGCCCAGGCGCCGAGCAGCACCCCGTCGGTGCCCACTTTCATGGCACAACGATCGTGGGCGACAAAGAATTGTTTAAAGGTAAAACCCCCGCGGCGCGGGGTAAAATCGGCTTTCGATCGCTTGCTCACACTCACCACCTGGCTATAAAACTGGCGTAGCATAAGGCAATCTGATCGGCGGGAAAAGAGCGGCTTTCCGCTTAAATAGGTGAAGATCGCGGCCAACCCGTCTATAATCGGCGCCCCAAGTAGAGGTAGACCATGACAGCAACCACTTTTTCCGAACTCGAACTCGATGATCGCCTGATCGACGCGCTGCGCGACAAAGGCTACGATCGCCCCACCGCCATTCAGGCCGCTGCGATCCCGCCGGCGATGGACGGGCGCGACGTCTTAGGTTCGGCTCCGACCGGCACCGGCAAAACCGCCGCCTTCCTGCTGCCCGTTTTGCAGCACCTGCTGGACTTCCCGCGCAAAAAATCCGGCCCGCCGCGCGTGCTGATCCTGACGCCAACGCGTGAACTGGCGATGCAGGTCGCCGATCAGGCGCGTGAATTGGCTGCTCATACCTCGCTGGATATCGCCACCATCACCGGCGGCGTCGCTTACATGAACCACGCGGAAGTGTTCAGCGAAAACCAGGACGTGGTGGTCGCCACCACCGGCCGTTTGCTGCAATACATTAAAGAAGAGAACTTCGACTGCCGCGCGGTGGAAACCCTG
Source organism: Serratia sarumanii (assembly GCF_029962605.1). Taxonomy (NCBI): domain Bacteria; kingdom Pseudomonadati; phylum Pseudomonadota; class Gammaproteobacteria; order Enterobacterales; family Yersiniaceae; genus Serratia; species Serratia sarumanii. The sequence continues at coordinate 3,857,305 of NZ_CP124750.1, forward strand.
ATCCTCGACGAAGCCGACCGCATGCTCGACATGGGCTTCGCGCAGGACATCGAAACCATCTCCGCCGAAACCCGCTGGCGCAACCAGACGCTGCTGTTCTCCGCCACGCTGGAAGGCGAAGCAATTCGCGAATTCGCCGAGCGCATTCTGAAAGAGCCGGTGGAAGTGGAAGCCGATCCGTCGCGCCGCGAACGCAAAAAGATCCTGCAGTGGTACTACCGCGCCGATGACGTGCAGCACAAAACCGCGCTGCTGATCCACCTGCTGAAGCAGCCGGACGTGCAGAAATCGGTGATCTTCGTGCGCAAACGCGAGCGCGTGCACGAGCTGGCCACCTGGCTGCGCGAAGCGGGCATCAACACCTGCTATCTCGAAGGCGAAATGGTGCAGGCCAAACGCAACGAAGCGGTCAAACGCATGATGGATGGCCGGGTTAACGTGCTGGTGGCCACCGACGTTGCCGCGCGCGGTCTGGATATCCTCGATATCACCCACGTGTTCAACTTCGACATGCCGCGCACGGCGGACACCTACCTACACCGCATCGGCCGTACCGGCCGCGCCGGGCGCAAAGGCACCGCCATTTCGCTGGTGGAAGCGCACGACCATCTGCTGCTGGGCAAAGTGGGCCGTTACCTGAACGAGCCGCTGAAAGCGCGCGTGATCGACGAATTGCGGCCAAAAACCAAGGTGCCGAACGAGAAGAGCAACGGCAAGCCATCGAAGAAAGTGCTGGCCAAACGCGCGGAAGATAAAGCGAGGAACAAAGAAAAGGCCAAGGTAAAAGTGCGCCATCGCGACGCCAAAAACGTCGGCAAACGCCGTCAGGCGAAGGCCAAACCGGCCGGCGACGCGTAATAACCATCGCTGCCTAAGAAAAAACCGCCTGTACAGGCGGTTTTTTTATGGGCGTTTACGGCTGCGCGTAGTGCGTGCCCAAGCGGTGCCCCTGCAGCCATTTGTCCAGTTCGCGGAACTGCGCCTTCAGCTCGTCATTCTGCAAATGCGCCGGCGTTTGCGAGAAATAAAACTGGAACGCAAAGCCCTGCTGGTTGCGCGCCCGGGCATCGGCCCCGGCCTGCAACAACAGCAGCGCCAGGTGCGGCGCGTTAATCTTCGCCGCCAGATGCAGCGGGGTATCCCCCAGCCGATCGCTCAAGGTGGTGTCCGCCCCGGCCGCCAGCAACAGCCGCAGTTGATCTTCGCGCCCGGCCAGCACCGCCGCCGCGAGCGGCGTGGCACCAGTAACGGCATTGCGCACGTTCACCTGCGCCCCTTCGGTCAGCAGCAACCGCAGGTACTGCGCGTCTTGCAACATCGCCGCGGTGTGCAGCGCGCTGTTGCCGTCCAGCCCCGCCGCCGCCGGGTCGGCCCCGAGATCCAGCAACGCCTGCACGCTACCCGGCTGCTGCGAAAGCACCGCCCACTGCAACAGCGTGACCTGCCGATCGCCCCGCTCGCGCAAACGATCCTGCGTGGCCTGCGCACGGATGCCCTGCGTATCGCCGCGCGCCACCGCCTGAGCCAGCGCCAGATTGCTGTGGCCGTCAAACGGCGAAATCTCCTGCCCCATCTGTTGCTCCTTAGCCATCATCAGTAAACCGGTCACCGCGACCAGCGCCAGTAAGGCTATCGCCAGCGCCCACCGCAAGCGACGCCCTTCAGGCATTGGTCTTCGCCTCCCACGGCTTTTGTTCCGCCATCGAGCTTATCACCTTGTCGATGCCGTGCGCCGTCAGGCTGCGCTCCAGATGCTTGCTCGGCCGCCAGTCATCGATGCCGGTCAGGGTATCGTTGTTGGCCAGGGTGATGTTGTGGCCGATGGCATCCGGGATCAGCGAGGTCGATTCTTGGGTGCTGGTCAGCATGTCATATTGCTCGCTGTAGCGGCGAATGCTGCCGGCTTCGGCATCTTTCTTCGCCGCCGTCGGATCGATGCCCAGGCGATTCAGGGTGTAATCCGACACTCCGGCCGCGTTGAAGGTGACCGCGACGGTGCCAGTCGCCAGCGCCGCCGTGGCCGCCAGACCACCGCCGAGCGAATGGCCGGCGATCACCAGCGCATCGCCGAAGGCCGCCTTGGCGCTTTTGGCGGCGGCAACCGCCTGATTGTACTGCACATCGTCATAGCCCGTCGCCTGCCGCACGTTGCTCAGCCAGTCGCGCCAGTCGTTGGTACCGGCGAACGCCAACACATACTGCTTGTCGTTGCTGTAAATCCCGGCCTGGAAACCGCTGCCCGCGTCGTGCAGGCTGGCGGGATCGATGCCAAAACCGAGCAGCGCGCTGTCGCTCAGGCGGTTGAACCCGGCGGCACCCTGGCCATTGAGTGAATAAACGTCCTTGGCCAACAGCGCCAACGCATAATCCCCCTCCTGCGATTGCTGCCCCCGCGTCACGCCCGGCGCTGCCGCCGCCGTCGGCGCCGCCGCTGAGATATCGCCGACCAGCGTATTCAACAGATTCTGCGCATTGAGCGTGTTCTGAGAGGGAGAGGCCACCGGCGCCGGATTTGCCGGCGTTGCCGCGGGCAGCGCCGCCGTCGCCGTCTCGGCAGCGGCGCGAGGTGTAGGGATCGCGGCCACCGGGGATACTGCAGAGGTAAAACTTAAAGGCATACTCATGCCGACTCCTTGTCGATAGACTTTTTATTTAGCACCTGAATAGGTGCTGATTTAGCTATCGGCAGGTCGGATGAGTTCTGTATTAGAAATGCTTATCTTTGTGCAGAATGTGATCCGCGTTCGATTTTCGGCCGTCAAACGCAGAAAAGGGAGCCGAAGCTCCCTGATTGACTGCGCCGCAAATTACAGGCTTTCGGTAAAGGTGCGGGCGATAACGTCGCGCTGCTGTTCCGGCGTCAGGGAGTTGAAGCGCACCGCATAGCCGGACACGCGGATGGTCAGCTGCGGGTATTTTTCCGGGTGCTTGACCGCGTCTTCCAGGGTTTCGCGACGCAGCACGTTGACGTTCAGGTGCTGGCCGCCTTCCACGCGCACGGTCGGCTGCATTTCCAGCGGCACTTCACGGTATTCGATCTGGCCCAGATCGCTCACCGCGACAACCTGATCTTCCGCGTAGTTGGCCTTGGCGCACACGCAGCGAGCTTCCGCTTTTTCATCGTCCAGCAGCCAGAAAGAATTCACCAGCGCCTGGTCGTTCGCTTTGGTAATTTGAATACCGGTAATCATTATGTTGCCTCCGTACAAGGGCGTAAAAATTCACGTCGTGAGAAAACCCAATTCTGGTTTCGGCCATTTGGTAAAACCATTGTTGTCTTGTTGTTCTGTATACCAGCCTGACCAAGCCAGTTCCTTGATTAAAGTCAATTTTTACCGGGTAGGCACAAGGCGTGAAGGGGCAAATTTATGTTTTATATCAATTTTCCCACTGCGGCAAAAACCAATTATTTTTGTAAATTTTCAAAATTAATTGCATAAGACGCAGCGGCGAGAAATGAAAAGCGGGTTTCGCTGCGCGAGCCGACACGGTAAGCTATAGCCCATGAATTGCTAAAGAAAACAAAGGAGAGCGTTTATGGCCACCTCCCTCACCTGGCATGACGTGATCGGCAAAGAGAAAGAGCAGCCCTATTTTGTTGAAACGCTCGCCTTTGTTGCCGCTGAACGCCAAGCCGGTAAGACCATTTATCCACCGCAGAAGGACGTGTTCAACGCTTTCCGCTATACCGAGCTGGCGGACGTCAAAGTCGTCATCCTCGGCCAGGATCCCTACCACGGCCCCAATCAGGCGCACGGCCTCTCTTTCTCGGTGCGCCCCGGCGTGCCGGCGCCGCCGTCGCTGGTGAACATGTATAAAGAGCTGGCGACTGATATTCCCGGTTTCGAACGCCCGGATCATGGCTATCTGCAAAGCTGGGCCGAACAGGGGGTGCTGCTGCTCAACACCGTGCTGACGGTGGAAGGCGGCCGCGCGCACTCGCACGCCAACCTGGGCTGGGAAACCTTTACCGATAAAGTGATCGCCGCCCTGAACGAGAACCGCGAAGGCGTGGTGTTCCTGCTGTGGGGCTCGCACGCGCAGAAGAAAGGCAACTTTATCGACCGCAACCGCCACCATGTGCTGAAGGCACCGCACCCGTCGCCGCTCTCCGCCCACCGCGGCTTCCTCGGCTGCCGCCACTTCTCGCAGGCCAATCAGCTGCTGGAGCAACAAGGGCTCACGCCGATCGACTGGATGCCGCGCCTGCCGCAGGCGTAGTCCAGAGACAAAAAAGGCACCCTCGGGTGCCTTTCTTTATGCCGTTGCCGGGGCGATTACGCCTTGGCTTTGGAGACCGCAACCATCGCAGGGCGCAGCAGGCGGCCGTTCAGCGTATAGCCTTTCTGCATCACCATCATCACGTGGTTCGGCTGATGATCGGCGGATTCCATCATGCTCATCGCCTGATGCACTTCCGGGTTGAACGGCACGTTGACGTCGCCGACGATCTCGATGCCGTACTTACGCACCACGTCCAGCAGCGATTTCAGCGTCAGCTCGATGCCTTCGATCATCGCGGCCAGTTCCGGGTTGTTTTTATCCGCCAGATCCAGCGCGCGCTCCAGGTTGTCGATCACCGGCAGCAGATCGCCGGAGAATTTCTCCAGGGCGAACTTGTGCGCTTTCTCGACGTCCAGTTCGGCGCGGCGGCGGATGTTCTCCGCTTCGGCTTTGGCGCGCAGCAGGCTGTCGCGCTCGTGCTGCTGAGCTTCCGCCAGTTGGGCTTCCAGTTCGGCGATACGCGCATCGCGCAGATCGACGCCTTCCGCCGCTTCCGGCAGCGTATCCTCGTGGTGAGCGTGTTGTTCCATTTCTTCCGAGACTTGCTCGTTTGGCGTCTTCTGTTCTTTACTACTCATGAATATCTCCGCGTTTTAGCATTAATCTCGCAACTTGGCTTATTATGGGGATCAAAACCGGGGTTTCAAGTCAACCGGTCACAATGTGGGGCATAAACGGCTCCCGGTGAGGAAAATCACAACAAATGAATAAAAAATTCGCCTGTATTGGCATTGTTGGCCACCCGCGTCACCCTTCAGCGCTGGCAACCCACGAGATGCTGTTCCACTGGCTGGTCGCCCGCGGCTATTCGGTGATGGTCGAACGCCAGATCGCTCATGATTTAGGGCTGAAAGACGCCGTGACCGGCAGCCTGGCGGATATCGGCCAGCGCGCCGACCTGGCGGTGGTGGTCGGCGGCGATGGCAATATGCTCGGCGCCGCGCGCGTGCTGGCGCGCTACGACATCAAGGTGATCGGGGTCAACCGCGGCAACCTCGGCTTCCTCACCGATCTCGATCCCGACAACGCCCTGCAGCAGCTGGCGGACGTGCTGGAAGGCGAGTACATCGACGAACAGCGTTTCCTGCTGGAAACCATCGTGCATAAAGGGCACCAGCAGTGCCGCATCAGCACCGCCATCAACGAAGTGGTGCTGCACCCCGGCAAAGTGGCGCACATGATCGAATTCGAGGTGTACATCGACGATCGCTTCGCCTTCTCGCAGCGCTCCGACGGCCTGATCATCGCCACGCCGACCGGCTCCACCGCCTACTCGCTCTCCGCCGGCGGGCCAATCCTCACCCCGTCGCTGGAGGCAATCGCGCTGGTGCCGATGTTCCCGCATACCCTCTCCGCCCGGCCGCTGGTGATCAACGGCGACAGCACCATCCGCCTGAAGTTTTCGCAGATCGGCAGCGATCTGGAGATCAGCTGCGACAGCCAGATCGCGCTGCCGATCCAGGAAGGCGAAGAAGTGCTGATCCGCCGCAGCGATTTCCACCTGAACCTGATTCACCCGAAGGACTACAGCTATTTCAACACGTTAAGCACCAAACTGGGCTGGTCGAAAAAATTGTTCTAAAATCTGCGCCGGCCACTTTACTGTATATAAAACCAGTTTATACTGTATGAAACTACAGTTATGTGTTTATACACAGGAAGGTTCCCATGCTGGCGCAATTAACCATCAGCAACTTTGCTATCGTTCGTGAGTTGGAAATCGATTTTCAACCGGGTATGACGGCGATCACCGGTGAAACCGGCGCCGGCAAATCCATCGCCATCGATGCGCTGGGGCTGTGCCTCGGCAACCGCGCCGACGGCAACGTGGTGCGCCTGGGAGCCGCCCGCGCCGACATCTGCGCCCGCTTCTCGCTGGCGGACACCCCGTCCGCGCGCGAATGGCTGGAACAGAACCAGCTGGACGACAGCAACGAATGCCTGCTGCGCCGGGTGATCAATGCCGACGGCCGTTCGCGCGGCTTTATCAACGGCACCGCCGTGCCGCTGTCGCAGCTGCGCGAGCTGGGGCAACGCCTGATTCAAATCCATGGCCAACACGCCCATCAGCTGCTGCTCAAGCCGGAGCACCAAAAATCGCTGCTCGACGCCTACGCCGACGAACCCGCCCTGCTGGCGGCGATGAGCCAGGCCTACCAACGCTGGCACCAGAGCTGTCGCGAGCTGGCGCACCATCAGCAGCAGTCCATCGAGCGCGAAGCGCGCAAGCAGCTGCTGCAATACCAATTGAAAGAGCTGAACGAATTCGCGCCGCAGGCCGGCGAGTTCGAACAGATCGACGCCGAGTACAAGCGCCTGGCCAACAGCGGCCAGCTGCTGACCCTCAGCCAGCAGACGCTGCAGCTGCTGGCCGACAGCGACGAGAACAACATGCTCAGCCAGCTCTACAGCGCCAAGCACCTGCTGCTCGAGCTGGCCGGGCTGGACGATAAGCTCAGCGGCCTGCTGGACATGCTGGAAGAGGCTTCTATCCAGATCAGCGAAGCCAGCGACGAGCTGCGCCACTACGCCGATCGCATGGATCTCGATCCCAATCGCCTGCACGAGCTGGAACAGCGCCTGTCGCGCCAAATCAGCCTGGCGCGCAAACACCAGGTTGCACCGGAAGAGCTGCCGCAGCTGCATCAGCAGTTGCTGGATGAGCAGCAGCTGCTTTCACAGCAGGAAAGCGACCATGAACACCTGAACGAGGCGGTCACCCTGCATCACCAGCAGGCGCTGGCGCTGGCGGAGCAGCTGCATCAGAAACGCCTGCATTACGCCACCGAGCTGACCACGCTCATCACCGACAGCATGCAGGCGCTCTCCATGCCGCACGGCAAGTTCAACATCGACGTGCGTTTCGAGCCGCAGCATCTGAGCGCCGAAGGGGCCAGCCGCACCGAGTTCTACGTCTCCACCAACCCGGGGCAGCCGCTGCAGCCACTGGCGAAGGTCGCCTCCGGCGGTGAGCTGTCACGCATCGCGCTGGCGATTCAGGTGATCACCGCCCGCAAGATGGAAACCCCGGCGCTGATCTTCGATGAGGTGGACGTGGGTATCAGCGGCCCGACCGCCGCCATCGTCGGCCGCCTGCTGCGCCAGCTCGGCGAATCCACCCAGGTGATGTGCGTGACCCACCTGCCGCAGGTGGCCGGATGCGGGCATCAACACCTGTTCGTCAGCAAGCAGACCGACGGCACGGTCACCGAAACCCAGATGGCGCCGCTGGATAAACGCGCCCGGCTGCAGGAGCTGGCGCGCCTGCTCGGCGGCAGTGAAGTCACCCGCAATACGTTGGCGAACGCCAAAGAATTGCTGGCGGCATAAAAAAGCTCAACTTTTTCACTTTCCTGCGGTCTGACAGTGACGCTGTTGACCCGAAAGATATCTAAAGTGCGGCGCGGCGGCGATTCGAAGCCTCCTCAACGGCCTGAAACAGGTCAAGCGCTTGAGGTGCTGAAAGAAAGCCAACGCGTCGCAACTTGAAAGATGAAGGGTATAAAGGTTTCCAACTGCCGCAAGGTCTATTATCATCGGCATCCTATGCCCTAAAGGAATGTGATTACTATGCGCTGTAAAACGCTGACTGCCGCCGCTGTAGTTCTTGTGATGCTGACTGCAGGCTGTTCTACTTTTGAAAAGGTGGTTTATCGTCCTGACATCAACCAGGGGAACTACCTGACGTCGACCGACGTGGCGAAAATTCAGAAAGGGATGACCCAGCAACAGGTCGCTTACACGTTGGGCACCCCAATGCTGCAAGACCCGTTCGGGACTCAGACGTGGTTCTATGTGTTCCGTCAGCAACCTGGCCATGAAGACATCACCCAGCAGACGCTGACGCTGACCTTCGACAGCGCAGGCGTGTTGACCGACATCCAGAACAAACCGGCGCTGACCAAGTAATCGGCGCCGCCCGCTCTTCCGGCCCATGAGGGGGCATGGTGTTCCTCATGACAGTCGCAGGCTGCAACGCGGAAGAGAAAATCAGTTTCAGATAAAAAAATAAGGCGCTATAAGCGCCTTATTTTTTTGCCTTTTCTGCCCGTTGCCGGCGCAGCTCTTTCGGATCGGCTATCAGCGGCCGGTAGATCTCCACCCGGTCGCCGTCGTTCAGCGTATCGCCCAGCTTGGCCGGGCGGCTGTAGATGCCGATTTTGTTGCTCTTGAGATCGATATCCTGGCGCAGCTCCAGCAGGCCCGAAGCCTGGATCGCCTGCTCGACGCTGCTGCCCTCGGCCAGCTTCACCTTGCGCAGGTACTGGCGCTCCGGCAAGGCGTACACCACCTCGACCTGGATGTCAGACACTGTAGACCTCTTTCGCCCGCTGGGTGAATGCCTGCACCATGTTGCCCGCCAGCTCTTTGAACACCTTGCCGAACGCCAGCTCAATCAGTTTGTTGGTGAACTCGAAGTCCAAGTGCAGCTCCACCTTGCAGGCCTCTTCGCTCAGCGGCGTGAACTGCCAACCGCCCATCAGCTTGCGGAACGGGCCATCGACCAGCTGCATATTGATGCTCTGGTTATCCAACAGCGTATTGCGCGTGGTGAAGGTCTTGCTGATACCGGCCTTGGCGACGTCCACCGCGGCGGTCATTTCGTTGGAGGTAGCGTTAAGCACCCGGCTGCCGGTGCAACCTGGCAGAAAATCGGGATAAGAATGAACATCGTTAACCAACTGATACATCTGCTCGGCGCTGAACGGCACTAATGCAGACCGACTGATCTGGGGCATATCATTTCCTGTGAGACATAAAACGTACAGATAATACCATTTATCTGGCGGCAAACAAAAAATCTGCTAAGGGATGGGGGCGCCAAAAATGCGAAAAATTGCGCAGGTGCTGAACGGGAAAGGATTTCTTTCGCTGAAGCATCCAGTATAATGAACGCACTATGACAAAGAAAAAAGCACACAAACCCGGTTCCGCCACCATTGCTCAAAACAAGCGCGCGCGTTTCGAATACTTCATTGAAGAAGAGTTCGAGGCGGGCCTGTCGCTGCAAGGGTGGGAAGTTAAATCGCTGCGTGCAGGCAAAGCCAACCTCAGCGACAGCTACGTGACGTTCCGTGACGGTGAAGCCTATCTGTTTGGCGCCACCATCACCCCGCTCAACGTGGCTTCGTCGCATGTGGTGTGCGATCCGACGCGTACCCGTAAACTGCTGCTGAACCGACGCGAGCTAGATACCCTGCTCGGCCGCGTCAACCGCGATGGCTACACCGTGGTGGCCTTGTCCCTGTATTGGAAAAATGCCTGGAGCAAGATCAAGATCGGCGTAGCCAAAGGCAAGAAAGAGCACGACAAACGCGATGACATCAAAGATCGCGAATGGCAGACGGCGAAAGCCCGTATCATGAAGCACGCCAATCGTTAAGCCGCTGGCTTATCGAAGTAAACTTCTGGTATACTGCACAAAGTTACTTGGGGCTGATTCTGGATTCGACGGGATTTGCGAAGCCCTAGGAGCATGCCGAGGGGCGGTTGGCCTCGTAAAAAGCCGCAAAAAAATAGTCGCAAACGACGAAAACTACGCTTTAGCAGCTTAATACCCTGCTTAGAGCCCTCTCTCCCTAGCCTCCGCTCTTAGGACGGGGATCAAGAGAGGTCAAACCCAAAAGAGATCGCGTGGATGTCCTGCCTGGGGCTGAAGCGTTAAACTCAATCAGGCTAGTCTGTCAGTAGCGTGTCCATCCGCAGCTGGCCGGCGAATGTAAAGATTGGACTAAGCATGTAGTGCCGACGGTGTAGTAATTTCGGACGCGGGTTCAACTCCCGCCAGCTCCACCAAATACGTCGCCAGTGAACCAGATAGACCCGGCGATAATAGCGAAAAAGCCCGCAACTTCGGTTGCGGGCTTTTTTGTTTTTGCAAAAATCAATAATACCAAGCTAAATTGACCTGCCCCATTGATTAATACACCATGATGTTAGTCATGTCTTCATGAGCCACATGAGGACATCCCCATGAAGAAGCGTTTTTCCGACGAACAAATCATCAGTATTCTCCGCGAGGCCGAGCAGCACTGTCTTCATCCCATCGTACTCCTATGTTTTGTCATCATTTCTGATTACTTAGTGAACACGCCCCTTGAACTGTAACATCGATTTTTGTGTTCATGGTGAAGTTGGCGGTTATTTGGAGGCCTAACACGCTCGTTGGCGGCCCGCTAACACCACGCGACTGACGATTCTGATCTGTTGACGTTCTCTTGCAGCTCAGCTGCCGCCTCCATGCGCTGACATGCATACAGTGGCGATGTTGTGGGAGCAATGGCACAACACGGGTCAATCGCTGTAACAGTATCGACAGAGTAAAGTACTGGTTGTACATACAGATTTCTGCACAAGCTATTTAATCGCAAAAAGGAAAGCGCTATGAGTGGAACCCCACATAACAACAAAGTAACCTATGATGGCTTCAACTGTAACGGAGGTAAGCCGCCCGAAGCCAATACCAGTTGGAGTCATGTAACCAATGCATGGGAATGGAACGACCTCAAATTAAACCCCGGCTCGATATCTGACTGGTTTCCTGAAGAAGTGAAAGAAGCACTGGAAAATAATATCTGCATCATTTGTGGGGAAAAGAATTGTCCCTATATCAAAAATAGCAGAGACTACCAAAATCTCATTAACTCTCTGAAAAGTGGGAACGTGGAAGAAGCTAAAAAAGTCTATAGAACAAAGTTTGCACCACTTCGGAGAATAAACAAAGCTGAAGTGATGAAAGGACTGCAAAAAGCCCGCGACGCAAGAAATAACGGCGTTTGTACCGTGCCTTACATCGGTCCAATTCAACACAAACGCGTCATTGCTGCGCCTGGTGTGTGGAGTGAGTGGATTGAGTTATTAAACTCCTTTGCTAACGAAAATTCCCCTAACGTCTATACCGTCAATTTTAATCCTTCATCGAATATGGAGTCATCTTTTGATGTGGAGATAAAATACCCGGAACATAGTGGAATGAAAACCATTAACACAATGGGACCAGGATCATACACAATAAAAGCCACAGGAATCGGAAATACTTACATCAGGGTAAAGTCACATTCAAACCCTGTAACTGTCACCTTTGAATTTCCAGAGAAATAGCAGGTTAGTTGAACGAAGCCACCATATCTTGGTGGCTCAAGCACTTGAGATATATTTACAACTCATTATATGACGACAAAACATCATTAAGTGTTTTTTTATCTGGCATCATTTGCCTATATCCATTTTCAGTATTTAGGCTACTAGCCACATGGGATTTCATAACTAAATTTGAATTATAGTAGATGAATAAATCCCTGCCAATACTTTTAGAAATTAGCATATTGAGTTTACTTGCACACGCCGTGTCATTTCTCAATCTTATGGCTAAGGCATAATTATTTTCCGCACTTTTTTCAATCGGTGATATTTCCACAATACATTTTTTATCCAAAATAAATTGAAGATCTTCGCTTACATATACAAGTTTATTTTTTTTACTATCCGCACAACCTACTGATGTGATGCAAAGAGCAGTAATTAATATAAATTTAAGCATATTTTCAATCCACGTTTTAATGATACTATTTATTTAGATCATCATCGGTAACACTCAACCCATGTTTAGTCCAACTTTTGAGCACATTGGTTGCAGTTTCCGTTCTTTTCTCACTGGAAACGGTAGTATTTTAAGTTGACAGTACAGCTCTTGTTTGCATCCTACTTGTCCTTTTCAAAGTTATATGGCTTTATGATGGTAGCATTACAGGTGCAGCACTCCAATGCAAATGATAATCAATATCACTAAAGGGTTTTCAAGTTTTATTCATTGGATTTGAATTACGCATTCCTGTGAAATCACACCTTATTGCCTCATCGGGTCGCTAAATTCAACTTCATGAGCGCCAGCGAGCTAGCCCGAACACTACGTAACACCCTGCAGTAACGCCGGTAGGGGAAGATCTATTTCACTACATACGCGACCATTGTGGTAAGTACTACCACACAGGCAACTGAGCCGGGAGATTACCGCGCAGTTCCAGAAGGTGCCCGAACTGTTCTCCACTGCTGGTATCAACAGCATTTGGGACACCCTCAAGCTGATGATGCCACAGATGGACGATCCGCCCCGCCGGTTGATAGGCGTTCGTAACGGGGTATTCGATACCCTCAACGGGGCAGTTCGGCGCCCACCAGCAAGAACACTGGCTGCGCACCGTCAACAGCGCGAAATACACCCCGCCACGCATCGGGGAAAACCTGGCTGACCATGGGCCGCATTTCTGGCAGTGGCTGACGCAGGCTGCCGGGGCAATCACGACAAGCAGGAGCGTATTCTCGCGGCGTTGTTTATAATGCTGGCGAACTGTTATGACTGGCAACTGTTCCTTGAAGTCACCGGCCCCGATGGCAGCAGCAAAAGCGTGATGGCCAGCCTGCTGGCGGGGAAAGACAACATCACCTTGGCCACTATCGATACGCTGGAATCGTCACAGGAGAGGGATTCAGTGGTCGAGTTCTCGCTGATTATCCTGCCTGACCAAGATGATACGCGCTTGAGCCACATTCCCAAATATCCGGCATGCCCGAAGGCATGCCGGACGCCTTCTCACCGCCCCTCTTTCTCCCCCAGAAAGAAATACCACAGCGGAATGGAAAGCAGCAGGGTGAACACCAGCGTATACAGCAGCACCATCAGGCTCTGCATGATCACCATCTGGGCGCTCCAGGTGCCGATCGGCAGCTGGAATTGCTCGACGGTGCCGCCGAGGATCGCTCGGCCCATCACGCAGCCGACCGCCACAGCCACCGTCGCCACCGCCGCGCGGAACTTACGCACCTCGGCGCGTCTGGCGGCCGCTTCCGGCGTTTCGTCCCGGTGGCTTTGCCGTTGGCCGCGCCAGCGCCACACGTCCGCCAGCAGCAACGCCGCGAGGCTCACGCCCATCACCGGCAGGCAATAACCCAGCGCCGCTGCCACCAGCAGCGTGCCGGCGCGCGCCGGTAGGGAAAGCGCCAGCCAGGCGGCGACCAGCGTATGCACCGGATGCTGCGCCCCCGCCGCCGGGCGGCGGATCCACCACATGCGGTAACCCAGCGCGATCATCAAGCACAGCCCAAGGCCGAACGCCGCCAGCAGCAGCTGATTCGGCAAGCCGAACAGAATGCCCATGTGGGCGTCGATGCCCCAGCGGGTCAGCTTGGCGATCAGCGGGAAAGTGTCGAACCGCAGCTGGTCGACGACGGCGAAGCTTTGCGGCGCGATGGCAACCGCGTCCACCTGCGTCGGCCAGCTGCGATCCACTTCGGTCACCGTCCAGGCTTTGCCCTCGCCTTTCGGCTGGCGCAGCTCGACCTTGGCGGCGTCTATTCCAGCGGCGCGCGCGGCGTACAGCGCCCGATCCCAGTCGCCGTTCAGCGCATTGCTCTGCGCGGCTGGGGCCATCTTCATGCCCGCCATCATCCCGCGGTGCTCGGCGTGCGGATCGGCCGGCGTCTGCGGCGTATCGGCCTGCAGGCTGGTGTTGACCTGCGGCGTCAGCCAGCCCAGGTTGGCCCGCAGCGCGTCGATGTTGCCGCCGGCCCACTGCGACCAGGTCAGCCCGGTAGCCGAGAAGAACAGCAGCCCGGCCAGCAGCGCCACACCCAGCGTGATATGCCAATGGCGGCTGGCGGCGAAGCCCCCTTTCGCCTTTTTCAGCTTGCGCTTCGGCCGCGTCGCCAGCCACAGCGCCACGCCGCCCAGCGCAGCCACCCACAGCCAGGAGGCCGCCAGCTCGCTGTAGTTGCGCCCCAGATCGCCGAGCAGCAGGCTGCTGTGCAACTTATCCAGCCAGGTGCGCAGCGGCAGCACGCCGGAGGTGCCGTACACCGTCATATCGCCCTTGATCGCCAGAGTGTAAGGGTCGACAAACAGCGCGCGCGACTCGGAAGCGCCCAGATCGGCACTCGCGAACTGTACGCGCGTGGTGTCCATTGCGCCGGGTGCCGGGCGCACGGCGTAAATGCGCGTCTCGTCACCCGCCGCACGGCGGGCGGCGGCGATCTGGTCAGCCAGCGATCTCGCCTGTCCGTGCGGTTCGGTGAAAAGCGCATCGCGATACAGCGCCTCTTCAAGCTGCGGCGTCAACACATACAGCGTGCCGGTCAGTGCAGCGACCAGAATAAAAGGAGCGACCAGCAGGCCGATATAAAAATGCAGCCGTCTGATCAGGTTCAGCATCGCGCCACGCGGCGATGCGGCAGGTGGAGTTTTGGTTATGGAAGACATGGCCTTTCTCGTTTTTCAAACTGTGCGCGCAGGCAAACCGTCCGCAGCGATACGGACGGCGTTACCCATGATCAAGCAATAGGGAAAAACGGTTGGCCGGGCGGCCCGCGCGGGCTCGGCCGCAGAACAAGGCGCCGAAGGGGCGGAGAAACGATGCGCGGCGCGCTAGGCAGGCGCGCGATGCGCGCCATCAGCCACAGCAGCGGGACGAATGTCCACAGCAGCAGCGGCACGTGGATCAGCAGCTCGCAATAACCGCAGAAAATCATTTCCGCAGGATCCATGCCGTGGTGGCCGGCATGCTCGGCGGCGGGCATCGTCATCGCGTGCATGTTGTGCGGCATAGCGGCGTCCGTCTGCGCCATGCCGCCCATCATCTGGTGGTGCATCAGCGATTTCGACACCACCGGCGCCACAAACAGCAACAGCACCGCCATAATGGCGATGCAGGCGGTAAAGCGTTGCTGTAGCTGGCGTGACACTCTCATCGCGGCGGCGAATTAACCCGGTCGGTGGCGAACAAGCGGCCAGTGTAACCCGCGATGCGCGATGAGGTGAACGAAAAGAAAAGTCAGGTTTGTCTTACGCACACCCGGCGGCGATCACAACGCCCGCGAATAGACCCGCGAGGCTTCGCCCCAGGGGTGATACCCGAGCCCGTTGTAAACGAAGCCGCTGCGCTCGTAATACCCCTCCAGATCGGTGCACAGGTGCAGCTGCGGGAAGCCCAGTCGGCGGGTTTCCGCCGCCACATGCTCAATCAGTTTGGCGCCGTGGCCCCGGCCGCGCTGCGCTTCCTCTACATAGAGCGCACACAGCCAGGGATACAACTCCCCACGGCTGATAAAGTCGTTGGTGATAAGCCCCGCGCAGCCGAGGATTTGGTCATTTTCCATCAGCAGGTACCACTGCGGCAGCGGGTTGGCGGCGCCGAGGCTGCGGTTGATGGCGTCTTCATACATCATCAGCGTCTCTGCCGTGGCCCAGTGCCGCTGAAAATACGCAATGGCGCGCGGCGCCAGCTCGGGCGCTTGCCGCACCGAAATCATGTCCATCGTCATTCCTGTTATCCATGTTGTCAGCGTAGAATTATGCAGCACTATGCACGGTATGACAGCGGCATTCATCCCAAGGAGTCATCATGACGCAAAACATCTATGACAATCAGGCCTTTTTCGACGGCTATGCGCAGCTCAGCCGCTCGCAGCACGGCCTGGACGGCGCGCCGGAATGGCCCGCCATCCGCCGCATCCTGCCGGATTTGCAGGGCAAAAGCGTGGTCGATCTCGGCTGCGGCTACGGCTGGTTTTGCCGCAGCGCGCGCGAACAGGGCGCAGCCAGCGTGCTGGGGCTGGACGTCTCGGAAAAAATGCTGGCAAAAGCGCGGGAGATGACCGCCGACGCGGGCATCGCGTATCGTCGGCAGGATTTGGCGCAGCTGCAGCTGCCGCCGGAAAGTTACGATCTGGTCTACAGCTCGCTGACGCTGCACTACCTCGAGGATCTGGCCGCGCTGTTCGCCACGGTTTACGCCGCGCTGAAACCCGGCGGGCAGTTCATCTTCACCGCCGAGCACCCGATCTACACCGCCCCGGCGCAGCAGGGCTGGCTGACCGACGGCAACGGACAGAAATCCTGGCCGGTGAACGGCTACCAGCGAGAAGGCCAGCGCGTTTCCAACTGGCTGGCGGAAGGTGTCATCAAGCAGCACCGCACGCTCGGCGGCTATATCAACCCGCTGGCGCAGCAAGGCTTTATCATCCAGCATTTGAACGAATGGGGCCCCAGCGCGCAGCAAATTGCCGCTAATCCGGCGCTGGACGAAGAGCAGGAGCGCCCGATGATCTTCATTCTCGCCGCCCGCAAACCCGCCTGATTGATCCGCAGTAAACCGTTCACATCACCACAGTTGGGGAGGCCGCCTCCCCCCAACGGCTATTATGCCGGCAGCGCCGCCCCGTGCGCCGCGAAGTGCGTCAGCGCCTCGCCTTCCATACGATAGCGCACCCACTCGCCCTGCGGCTGCGCGCCGATGCTGAGGTAGAAATCGATGGCCGGTTGGTTCCAGTCCAGCACGCTCCACTCCAGGCGGCCGCATTGCCGTTCGCACGCCAGCTGGGCGATGTGCCGCAACAGCTTTTTACCGGCGCCCGCGCCGCGATGCTTCGGCGCCACGTACAGGTCTTCCAGATAGATGCCGTTTTTACCCAGCCAGGTGGAGTAACTCATAAAGAACACCGCATAACCCGCCGGCTCGCCGTTTACCGTACAAATCAGCGCTTCGGAACAGGCGCCCGGCCCAAACAGGCTGCGTTCGATATCTTCCACGCTGGCCAGCACCTGCTCGCGCGCCTTTTCGTACACCGCCAGCTCGATAATCATATCCAGAATCAGTTTGGCGTCGCTTTTTTGCGCCGGGTAAATCTCAATGGTCATGGCAAATCCTGAGTGTGTTGATGGCTGTGCTTGCCAGCATATCGCGCCTCAAATACTGTATGAACTGCATTTTCATCAACAGGTAATGAATATCATGCATCTGGATTTGAAACGCCTCGATCTCAATCTGCTGCTGGTGTTCGAAGCGGTGTATCGGCTGCGGTCTGTAACGCGCGCCGCGGCGGAGCTGGCTCTCAGCGCGTCGGCGCTGAGCCACGCGCTGATCCGGCTGCGCAAGGCGCTGGCGGACGAGCTGTTTTACCGGGTCGGCAACGACATGCACCCGACCGTGTATGCCGACAGCCTGGCCCCGACCGTCAGCGAAAGTCTGGCGCTGCTGGCCAAAGGGCTGCATCCGCGCCCGCGCTTCGTTCCCGCCGAAAGCCGGGAGAGCTTCACCTTCGCCATTACCGATTACACCGCCTTCGCGGTATTTCCCGCGCTGATGGCGCAGATGCAGCGCCTGGCGCCGGGGCTGTCGTTCCAGCTGCGCTATTCCGAGCGCAAAGTGGCGCTGAACGATCTGCTGGCGGGGCGCATCGACTTCGCGCTGGGCTTTACCGAAACCGACGGCGAAAGCTACCCGGAGATCGACGAAGTGAGCTGGCTGGAGGATGAGTATGTGGCGATTTGTTCACCCGCCTTCAGCGTCAAATACGGCGAACTGACGCTGGAAAACTACCTGCGGGCGCGCCATCTGGTGGTGACGCCGTGGAACGAACAGCGCGGCGTCATTGACTATCAGCTCGATAAGCTGGGGCTGCAGCGCGATATCGCCATCCGCACGCCTTCGCTGCTGGGAGCGCCGTTCATCGTCGCCGACAGCGAACTGGTGATGAGCATGCCGCGCTACGCCGCGCAAAAATTGCGGCAGGCGGCGGCGCTGGCTATCCATCCCCTGCCGTTTCCGGTGCCGCCGTATCAGATCAAAATCTACCTGCACCGCAAAAACGGCCGGCCGGAGGCCTGCCGCTGGTTGCGGCAACAGCTGCAGGCGCTGGCGGCGCTATAACGCGGGTTCGCCGATCGGCAGATACCCCTGCCACAGCGGCCGGGCCGGTTTGCCGTGCGGGTTGGCCCGCAGATGCACGTGGTAGCCCTGCAGCGCCTGCAGCAGCAGGCAGTCGTCCACCTCAGCCAGGTCATCCTTGTGCTGCTGCGCGCTGTCCGTCAACAGCACCCGTTTGGCTTTGTCCTTCGCCTCGTCGGCAGAGCGCGCCACAAACAGGCCGAACTGGTGCAATTCCGCCAGCTCATCGCTGCGGTAGCCGCCCACGTTGACGAAAAACAGCTTCTCTTCACCGGCGAACGGCGTAGGCTCCAGGCTCACGTCGTAACCGTCCGCCCAGTCGATGCGCGCATAGCCGTCGACATGCACCTTGCGCTTATCGCCGAACCACTTTTCACGCAGCAGCGGATACGCCTCTTCCGGCCGATCCGCCGCCGCGAACTGCACGTCGTGCAGCTCAATATTGGCGCCCGGCGCCGTACCGCCCACATAAAACATCAATAATCCCGGCATGTTAGTCTGCTCTCCTTGGTGATAATCGCTATATAAAATAATACATAGCGAAACATCTGCCAACGGCGGCGCCATTCTGTGTTATCAATAGGTGAGGTTTAATCTGTTGTGGAGGAACGCATGGCATTCAATATCGGTGATTTTGTTCAACGCACCACCGGCGGCCCAAAGATGACCGTGGTGGCGATCGACGGCGAAACCCTGGTTTGCAGCTGGAATGAACTGGGCAAAGAGCAGCGCACGGAGGTGCAGGCCAGCGACGTGGCGCTGTACCACGAAGACGGCGATTTCGGCGTCTGCTGAACGCTCGGGGCGCGCCGCGCCCCGTTATCGCGTCAGGCGCGAATGTCCTGATAGGCCGGCGTGGTATCGAACTCGTGTTTGGCGAACGGGCACAGCGGAATGATTTTACGCTGCTCCGCGCGCATTTTCTCCACCACCAGCGCCACCAGCTTTTTACCGACGCCCTGCCCCTTCAATGACTCATCCACCCAGGTGTGATCGATAATGGTCAGCTTGTCGCCGCTCGGCACGAAAGAGATCTCGGCGATCAGCTTGCCTTGTTCATCATTGATATAAAAACGCTTCTCGTCTGCCAGTATTTTATGAGCCATATTATTTCTCCCTATATTTCAGTGCGCCGCTGGGGCAGGTGTCGATGACGCGTTTCACTTCGGCCGGCTCGGCATTGTCCGGCATAATCCACGGGCGGCGGTTCAGGGTAAAAATAGCCGCGTTGCCACGCACGCAGTTGGCGGAATGGCGGCAAACTGCACGGTTAAAATAAACGTCAATCTTATCACCGGAATAACGGCGGTAACCGGCGGCGGTCAATTTCTCGTCCATCTTGGCCTCACATTGCCTGTTTTATTGTTTTTGCTCCGGGTTCAAGTATAGGCAATGCCGCCGGCTTCACCACGCGTCTCGCACACCGAAAAAAGTGGCGCAACCGCCCGTCGCCGCTAGAAAAAAACGTAAATTGTTCTAATCTTTATTCAGTAAGACAACATAATTCCGACAGTGGCTAAGGAGTTCGAAATGGGTGATAGCTCAAAAGACGGCGTCATTTTGCTGTCCCGCATATTACTGATGATTCTGTTTATCATTTTCGGCTGGATGAAATTGGTCAACTTCGGTGCGACCGTCACGGCGATGGAAGGCTATGGCACACCGATGCCTTATTTGGCGGCGATCGTTGCCGTGCTGGTGGAGTTTATTTTCGGCATCGCGCTTATTCTCGGTCTGTTTACTCGCCCTATCGCGGTCATTTTCGCCCTGTATGTTTTGGGCACCGCGTTTATCGGCCATCCGTTCTGGAAAATGACCGGCATGGAAATGATGGGCAACGAAATCAACTTCTTTAAAAACATCAGCATCATTGGCGGCTTGCTGTTGCTGGCGGTAACCGGCGCCGGCCGTTATTCGCTGGACTATAAAATATTTAATAAATAATTCATCGATGGCCGGCGATATTCGCCGGCCATTTTATTTCGGCTATCCCTTCAACGGCTGCGCTTGGCGTGGCGCTCAAAGTTTTCCGCCTTGGCCTGCACCGATTTACGCAGCGTGACATAGCAGGCGCCCTCGCCACCGTCGCGCGGTAAGGCGCGGCAAAACGCCTGTACCTGTTCAAACTGCGCCAGCCATTTGGCGACGTAACTGCGCACGATATTCGGATGGCTTTCGTTCTGCCGCCCGCGGCCGTGCACGATCAGCAGCGAACGCAGGTTTTGCGCCTCCGCCTGCAAGATGAAGCGAAACAGCGCCTGCCGGCTGGCTTCGACCGACTGACGCAACAGGTTCAGCGAAGCCTGCGGCGGGTAACGCCCGTTGCGCAGCTTGTCCAGCACGCCCTGCTGAATGCCTTCCCCTTTGAACTCCAGCGGCTGTTCACAGGGGATCACCTCGAGGAAATCGGTGCTGAGGAAGTTTTCCTGCCGCAGCCGCTGCGCTTCGCGCCGCGCGCTTTTGTCTACCGTCTCCTGCGGCTTGAGGTACAGCGTCTGCCGCCCGCTCGCCAGCGGCACCACGTCCGCCATCGCCTGTTCAAAAAAGTCTTTTTCCTGCTCGCTCATATTCCACCTCTCTTGAACGGCAGCCTTTACGGCCGGGAATGGGGTCGATTGTAAGACGCCTTGCCACGGTTGCAAGCCGGGAATTGTCAGCGGCATTTGTCTCATTTGTCGTCAACGGGTGAGCTTGCGAACAGTTTTCGCTATACTGCTAAGCCATCATTGAGTGCCGCAAAGGATCGAGCCCATGACAATGCGCGAGCTGGAAATCCAGTTTCAAAATGCGATGAATGAGTTGCAGAGCAGCTTCGAACGGCAACACCGCGAATGGCAGCAGAGCTACCAGGCGCTGCAGCAACTGCTGGAAGAAGCCAAACAGCGCGAAGCCGCGCTGCGGGCGCAGAATGAACAACTGGCGCGCAAACTGAGCACCGCCAGTTCGGTGCCGGAGCAGCATGCGCTGGTGAAGCAGATCAAAATGCTCGGCGCCCATCTGGATGCGCTGGCCAAAGACGCGGCCACCTTCAATCACCACCTGCGCCAACAGGGCGCGGTCGGTAATTTCAGCGGCGAACAGCATTGATAGCGGGCGCTGTCGCACAGCGCCTCCCGCCCCCTCTTCTGGCGTATTGAGAGTGTAATAAAGCCTAAATGACCTGGATCATCCTCGCCGCCCTGATCGTCGTATTTATCATCGGTTACCGCATCCTGACGTCCGACACCCGCAAAGCCATCGATTCGCTGGCCCATCTGCTGAGGGTCAAGCCGATGCTGATTGAATCGATGATCCAGGAGATGGGCAGCCGCCAAAGCCAGACCTTTATCCGCATGCTGAACAACGGCTACACCGAAGAGATGCACCAGGCGGCTTATCTGCTGTTCATCTACCTGACGTTCATCAAACAGGCGGACGACGAGCAGATTGCCCTATGGCGCGACGTGCTGCTGCGCGCCGGCCTGTCGCCGGAGCTGCACGCCGAGCACACCGAAGCGGCGCTGTTTTACTTCGCCGAGCTGGATATCGATGCGTTTGAACTGGCGCAGTTCCGCCGCGCCTACAATGAGCGTTTCAACCGCGAAGCGTTGGCCCACGGCTGATCGCGTCCCCCGGGCGGGGGACCGATTACAGGAACATGCTGTAGAGGTAGCGCGACAGCGCTTCGCGCGAGCTGAAGCCGTGTGCGATGCCGTAACGCTGGTTCGGGGCGTCGCTGCTTAAATCCAGGGGAAACTCCAGATACTGCTCGCTGGTGCGCACCGGAGAGGTCGGCGTGGCGAAATGCACGCTTCTCTCTTTCAGCGCCGGGTGGATCACCAATGCGGTTCTGCCCATCCGCGCTTCGCGATTCACATACACGTAGTGTGTACCCTTGCGGTAGCCATAGGCCTGGTCGGTGACATAATCACGCTCAAAGCCGGTATTCTCCAACACTTTAGCCACTTCATCCGGCCGTAAATACATCGATTCCTCCTCTCATTCTGGACCGCTGAGCGACCTTACCGTAATCATTCACCGAAACAATGATTTTCTGGGGAGGAATCCGGGTTTCAGACTATTCCTGAATGGCTCGGCTGCGCTGCAGCAGACGCAGGGTGAGCAGCACCCCGAGCGCCACCAGCAGCGCCGCCGCCAGATAGATCGACGGCACGCCCGCTTGCCCAATCAGCAGCCCGGCCAGCGGCCCGGTGATGCCCAGCGCCAGATCGAGGAATGCCGAATAGGTGCCGAGCGCCGTGCCCTGGTTCTGCGGCGGCACCTGTTTCACCGCCTCGACGCCCAGCGCCGGGAACACCAGCGAGAAACCGGCGCCGGCCAGCAACGCGCCGGTTTGCACCATCCAGGGTTCGCCGGCCTGCCAGATCAACAGCAACCCGACGATCTCGACCAGAAACGACGCCAGCGTCACCTTCAGACCGCCGTGGCGGTTGATGACGTTGCTGAAGATCAGGCGGATGCCGACGAAGGCGCAGCTGAACAGCGTCAGCGAAAACGCCGCGCCGCTCCAACCTTTGTCGGCGTAGTAAAGGGTGATGAACGTGGCGATCACGCCAAAGCCGACGGTGCCCATCGCCAGCCCGAGGCCATAGGCCCAGATGCGGCCGAACACCGCGCGGAAAGCGATGCGCTGCCCGGCGGCGATCGAAACGTCCGGCTTGCCGCTCGCCAACAGCAGCGCCACCGCGACCGCCAGCACGATCAGCGCCGCCACCCCGGCCAATCCCCACTGCTGATTCAGGTACACGCCGAGCGGCGCCCCGGCCGCCATCGCCCCGTAGGTGGCGACGCCGTTCCAGGAAATCACCCGCGCGGTGTGCATCGCTCCGACCCGGCCGATGCCCCACAGCGTGGAACCGGTGCTGGCGAAGCTTTCGCCGACGCCGAGAAACACCCGCCCCACGCACAGCAACAGCAGGCTGAGCCACGGGTAACCGTCAACGCCGAACGCCAGCGCATAAAACAG
Organism: Serratia sarumanii; assembly: GCF_029962605.1. Classification (NCBI taxonomy): domain Bacteria; kingdom Pseudomonadati; phylum Pseudomonadota; class Gammaproteobacteria; order Enterobacterales; family Yersiniaceae; genus Serratia; species Serratia sarumanii. Next base: position 3,880,273 of record NZ_CP124750.1, read on the forward strand.
GCCGCTGGCGCCGCAGCACGCCAGGCCGAACAACACCACCTTTTTCGGCCCCAGCTGATCGGCATAGCGCCCGGCGTGCGGGCGGCTGAACAGCGTGGCGAAGTACTGCGCGCTAATGATGAGGCCCGCCAGCACCGAATTGTAACCCAGGTGGTCATGCACAAATCCCGGCAGCACCGCCAGCGGCAGGCCGATGGTCAGGTAGCAGACGAAGGTGAACATCACCACGGACAGAATGCGTCGGTTCAGCTGGAGGTTATTTTCTGCGGTCATCGAAGGTGGCTCGCATCGGACGGGATAGACAGAGATTGCCAGCATACCCCGATGGGATCTGATGATAAATGAGAGAGTTATAACGAATTATTATTTCGCTAACGGTTGGCCGCCACCCGCGCGCGCAGAAAATCGATAAACGCCCGCACCTTTTCCGGCACGTGGCGGGTATTCGGGTAGAGCGCGTAGATGCTCTGCTCGGGGAAACGGTGATCCGGCAGCAACCGCTGCAGCCGGCCGGCGTCGATTTCGGGCTGCGCCAGCCACGCCGGCAGCAGCGCCACCCCGGCGCCATGCAGGGCGAATGCCAGCAATGCCGCGGCGCTGTCGCCGGTGAGCGTCGCAGCGTCCGCCACCTTGAACAGCACCGCTTCGCGCTGCGGCGTGGCCACCTGCCAGCTGAGCGGCGAACTGAGCCGGCTATGGGCGATCCACTGCGCCTGCGCCAGCTCGGTCAGCGAATGAATCGGTCGCTCGGCCAGGTAACCCGGCGACGCCACCGGAAAAATGGCGAAACTGTCGATCAGCGCCGCGCGGTGGCTGGAATCCGCCAGCTGGCCCAGGCGGATCGCCACGTCAAAGCGCTCCGAGATCAGATCGGCGTGATAAGAAGAAGACACATGCTGGATGCGCAGCCGCGGATGCTGCCGCGAAAACGCCGCCAGCGCCGGCACCACCACCTGCGCGCCGTACTCCGGCGTACTGGTGATGCGCAGCACGCCGCTCAGCCCGTGGTGATCGCGGCGCACGTCGTCCAGCACGTTTTCCGCCTCCTGCAGCAGCTGCAGGCTGCGCTGGTAAAAGCGTTCGCCGGCGTCGGTCAGCGACAGCCGCCGGGTGCTGCGCGCCAGCAGTGACACCCCCAACTCGTTCTCCAGCTGCTTGACGTTAAAGCTCACCACCGCCTTGGTTTGCCCCAGCGCCGCCGCCGCCGCGGTAAAGCTGCCCGCTTCCACTACCGCAGCGAAGATCGCCAGGCGCTGCAAATTCAGCATTTCGCCGCCCTTATTGTCAAAATCATTTTGACAGTGTAATCGCCCGCCGCCGATTTATCCGCACTTTTCCCCCCGATACACTGCTCGCCTTCAACCGGAGGCACCATGTCTTATCGCAGCAAAGTGGCAATCGTCTATCTGCTCGGCTTTTTCGTCGATCTGATCAATATGTTTATCGCCAACGTCGCCTACCCCGCCATCGGCCAGGCGATGCGGGCGTCGGTCAGCCAACTGGCGTGGGTCAGCAACGGCTATATTCTCGGCCTGACGCTGGTGATCCCGCTCAGCGCCTGGCTGGCGCAGCGCATCGGTGGGCGGCGGGTGTTCCTGCTGTCGCTGGCGCTGTTCATGCTGGCCACCTTCGGCGCCGGCAACGCCGACAGCATCGGCGCGCTGATCGGCTGGCGCACCCTGCAGGGCATGGGCGGCGGCTTGCTGATCCCCATCGGCCAAACGCTGACCTATCAGCTGTACCGCAGCCATGAACGCGCCGGGCTGTCGGCGGCCATCATGTTGGTTGGGTTGCTGGCGCCGGCGCTGTCACCGGCGCTGGGCGGCTGGCTCGTCGATCGGCTGGACTGGCGCTGGGTGTTTTTCGCCAACCTGCCGCTGGCGGCCCTGGCCCTGGCGCTGGCGGCGCTGTGGCTGCGCGCGGAAACGTCGGCGACGGCGCGCAAACCGCTCGACGGCAAAGGGCTGCTGAGCGCCTGCGCGGCGTTGACGCTGCTGCTGCTCGGCCTGACCCGGCTGAGCGAGGCCGGCCATCAGGCTTCCGGCGCGGCGCTGCTGGCCGCCGGCCTGCTGGTGCTGGCGTACTATCTGCGCCATAGCCTGCGCACCCCGCAACCGTTGCTGAACCTGCGGCTGGTCGGCGATCCGCTGCTGCGCAACGCCATGGGGGTTTATTTGTGCATTCCCGGCCTGTTCATCGGCGTCAGCCTGGTGGCGATGCTGTATCTGCAAAACCAGCTGGGGATGCCCGCCGCCCAGGTCGGCGGCCTGATGCTGCCCTGGGCGCTGGCGTCGTTCCTGGCCATCACGCTGACCGGCAAAACCTTTAACCGCCTCGGCCCACGGCCGCTGCTGATCGCCGGCTGCCTGTTGCAAGGCGCCGGCATGCTGACGCTGGCGCAGATCGACCAGGCCGGGCAACACGCGTGGCAGATCGCCGCCTTCGCCCTGATGGGATTTGGCGGCAGCCTGTGCAGCAGCACCGCGCAGAGCAGCGCGTTCCTGCAGATCCCCGACGCTCAGCTGGCGGACGCCAGCGCGCTGTGGAACATCAATCGCCAGCTCAGTTTTTGCCTCGGCGTGGCGCTGCTCAGCCTGCTGCTGAATCTGCTGCTGACCGGGCTGCCGCCCGCGGCGGCCTACCGAACCTGCTTCATTCTGGCGGGCGCCAGCGTATTTATCCCGCTGCTGCTGTGCCTGCGCCTCGCCAACCGCGCCATCGTGCGCCAACTCAACGCTCAACAGGATGCTTTATGAACCCGTATTTTACCGAAGTGATCGACGCCCACATCGCCATTGAACGCTGGCTGGGCAAAGGGGCTGGAGAAGAGCAGGCGCTGCTGGCGCGCTTTACGCCGGATTTCAGCATGATCGCGCTGAGCGGCGCTCCGCTGGATTTTGCCGCGCTGTGCGCCTTTTTCCGCGCGCATCGCGCCGCCAAACCGGGATTGGAAATCGAGATAGAAGAGATGAAGCTGGTGGCCGAATGGCCGACGGGCGCGGTAGTCAGCTACCGGGAAAAGCAGAGCCTGCCGGGGCAAAGCGCCACGCTGCGCTATTCCACGGTGGTCTTTGAACGTCAGCCCAACGCGCTCGGCTGGCGGCATTTGCACGAAACCGCCGCGGCGCAATAATTACAGAAAGCTGCCGGCCAAAAACAGTTCCCAACCGACGATCGCTCCGCACAGGGTTACCGCGCTGAAAATGACTTCAAACAGATAGCGATTGATCATCGTTCGTCGCCTCAAAAGAAAACACCCGGGATAACCGGGTGTCTGGAGTACGGGCTGGAAAGTGCGGAACCTTTCGGTTCCGCAAACATCACTTAATTAAGCTTTTTTACCGGCTTTTTTGTGGTGTTTTTTAGCTGCCTGGGCTTTCTGAGCCGGCGCTTTTTTGTGGTGCTTTTTAGCTGCCTGGGCTTTCTGAGCCGGCGCTTTTTTGTGGTGCTTTTTAGCGGCCTGCGCTTTCTGGGCTGGCGCTTTTTTGTGGTGCTTGGCTTTCTTGTGGTGCGTTGCTTTAGCCGGCGCTTTTTCAGCAGCAGCCGCTGGCGCAGCGGTAGTGGTGGTCGCAGCTGGCGCGGTGGTGGTAGCCGGAGCAGTAGCTGCAGTATCAGCAGCGAAAGCAACAGAAGACAGACCCATAGTGGCAGCAACGATCAGCGCTAATACTTTTTTCATCTTTACATCCTCAGAGTGTTGTTTCGGTAAGCTCCGGTGGAGCCGTTGAAACAGATACTAGTGGAATCAAACTGCCGTTTCCGTGAGTGATTGGTTTCGCCGAGTAACCAAATGTACAAAGCCCAGGCGCAGGCAAACACCTGCGTGACGGCGGTTTTTTTTCCGTGATCGGCCACGCAAATCGCGCCATGGTCTACACTTAAAAGACATGTGTCGAAATGGAGAGCTGAATGTTTAAGAAAGCGGAAAGAACAGAACGCGATATCGATCAGGACGTCACTCTGTTGGCCGATACGCTGGATGAAGTGTTGCGCGAGTCCGGTGACAAGACCAAAGAGGAACTGAAAGAGCTGCACAGCAAGGCGAAAGGCGTGCTGCGCGACGCGCGAGCGCGGTTCAATGGCTCCACCAGTCTGACACAGCATGCGCGCGATGCGGTTGATCAAGCCGATAGCTATGTGCGTGACAAACCTTGGCAGGGCGTAGGGATCGGTGCCGCCGTCGGCATCGTGCTCGGCGTGCTGCTGGCCCGGCGTTAACACCCCTGCAGTCATAAAGATAAAACAGATGTGCGTCTGGCCCGCGGAAATCGCGGGCCGTTTAATTTAGGCGTTTGAACAGCTGCGCCAGCCCCTGCACCGCCCGTTCCGTCTCCTCTTGCCGAGTGAAATTGGCAAACCCCAGCAGTAACCCCTGCCCCGCAGGATGATCGATTCGCCAGTCCGACAACGCCTGCGCCGCCAACCCCAGTTGCCAGGCTTGCGCCGCCAACGGCGTATCCGCCACCCCGTCACGTAGCCGGGCCAATAGCTGAATGCCACCCTGCTGCGGCACCACCCTCAGCCACGCCCCCAGCTGCCGCTCCAACGCCTGCGTCAGCCACTCGCGCCGCTGGCGGTACAGCGGCCGCATGCGTTTCAGATGGCGGTAGAAATGTCCTTGCCGGATAAAATCCGCCACGCCGGCCTGCAGCAGCGGCGGGCAACCGCAGCCACGCAGCCGACTGCTGCACGCGAATGTCTCCGTCAGACCGACGGGCACCACCAGATAAGCCATGCGCAGCGCCGGGAACAGCGTTTTGCTGAAGGTGCCGGCGTACAGCACCCGCCCCTGAACATCGAGGCTTTTCAGCGGCGGCAGTGGCCGCCCGTGATAGCGAAACTCGCTGTCGTAGTCATCTTCCAGGATCCAGGCCCCGCGCTGCTGCGCCCAGTCGAGCAGCGCCATGCGCCGCGCCAGGCTGAGCGAGACGCCGAGCGGGCTTTGATGGGTTGGCGTCACCACCGCCAGCCGCGCCTCGGGCTCCGTGAGCATACCGGCGGCCACGTCCATGCCTTGTTCATCCACCGGCACGGCGACCGGCCTGACGCCGGCGGCCCGCAACAGCGGGCGCGTAACCGGATAGCCGGGATCTTCTATCCATACCGCGTCGCCGGCGTGCAACAGCGTCTCCACCACCCAATCCAACAACGCCGGATAACCGGCGCAGAGGAAAATCTGCTCCGGCCGACAGCTGATGCCGCGCGACAAATGCAGATAATGGGCGATCGCCTCACGCAGCTCAGGCAGGCCGCCGGCCGGCGGCAGCGCCAGGGAAGCCACCGTGGAAGCGCGCAGCCGGCGGGCGACAATGCGCTGCCACAGCGCCCGCGGAAACGCATCCAGCGCCGGCACGCCCAGCTGGAAAGGCTGCAGCATGCCCTGCGGCTGCAGCGGATCCGGCGCTATCGCCGCCAGCGGCGGCGCGGCGGATACCGCGCCCGGCGGCACGTGCGGCAGCTGCGGTGAAACATAGGTGCCCGCCTGCCCGCGGCTCTGCAAGAAACCTTCGGCAATAAGTTGCGCGTAGGCGCTTTCCACCGTGGCGCGCGCCACGCCCAGCTCGCTCGCCAACCCGCGCACCGAGGGTAACCGGCTGCCCGCCGCCAGGCTGCCCTGGGCGATGGCGTCTTTAATCCGCAGGTAAATCTGCCGGTACAGCGGTTCGGCGAGCCGGCTGTCCAGCCGCAGCGTGGTCAGGAAAGTTGGCATTATGGCCCGGTTAAATAATCATTTTATGGCCCTATAGCATAGACCATAAGGCCGCTAAAGTAGCGCCATGATTTCGTTACTACCGATTGAGGTTGACCATGATTAAGCAACGTTTGAACTATGCCGAGCTGGCGCCCGCCCCGTACAAAAATATGGTAAGTGCGCTGATGGCGCTGGAGAAAGGTGCCCTGGACAAGGCGACCATCGAGTTGATGTTTATGCGCGTTTCGCAGATCAACGGCTGCGCCTACTGCCTGGATATGCACGGCAAAGCGCTGCGCGAAAGCGGCTTCAGCCATGCCAAGCTGGATACGCTGGCAGGCTGGCGCGTCAGCCATGAGTTCAACGAGCGCGAGCGCGCCGCGCTGGAATGGGCCGAGTCGGTGACGCTGATCGCCGCCACCGGCGCGCCGGACAGCACTTTCGAGGCGCTGAAGGCGCACTTCAGCGATGCCGAGATCGCCGATCTGACCTTCGCCATCAGCATCATGAACGCCTTCAACCGGCTGGCCGTCAGCATGCGCCAGTAATGCGTTCTCTTCCCCCCTCTGCACTGAGAGGGGGAATTTCTCACCCGCAAAAATTTTTTCCCTCGCCTTTTCCAGCCCCGGCGCGGTCTGCGCCTTCACCCTTACAAAACACCATATATGGCGTGGTTGATAAAATAAATATCAACATATAGTATTTTATAGGTCAGCCGCAGGGAATGTCGTTCGGTTGATAACGCCGTCAGAAACGCCAGGAACAATGCTCCGTTATCTGACTTGTCCGCCTTTCCTTCAGCCTAAAGGTAAATGCGAATCATGAGCATTATTATTTACAGTAAGCCGGACTGTGTCCAGTGCAACGCCACCTATCGCGCATTTGATAAACAGGGGATTGATTATCAGGTGGTCGATCTCACCCAGGATCAGCAGGCGCTGAACCACGTTAAATCCTTAGGTTATCAGCAAGTTCCGGTAATTATCGCCGGAGACGATCACTGGTCCGGTTTCCGGCCGGACAAGATCGGCGCGCTGGCGCTCACCTGCTGAGGCCCGCCGATGAATCCGCTGGTTTATTTCTCCAGCAGCTCGGAGAACACCCATCGGTTCGTTGAGAAACTGGGCCTGCCGGCGATCCGCATTCCGATCGCCGGTGCCCGCAGCAAATTGCTGATGGAACACCCCTTTATCTTGATCGTACCCAGCTATGGCGGCGGCAGCGCCGTCGGCGCGGTGCCGATCCAGGTGATCCGCTTTCTCAACGTTCCGCAAAACCGTTCATACCTGCGCGGCGTCATCGCCGCCGGGAACACCAACTTCGGCGCGGCGTACGGCATCGCCGGCGACATCATCGCCAAAAAATGCCAGGTGCCTTTTTTATACCGCTTTGAGCTGCTCGGCACTACGCAAGACGTTGAAAACGTTAGACAGGGAGTAACCGCATTTTGGCAACGACAGAACTGACCAGGCCCGAAACGGGCGCGCTGGATTACCATTCGCTCAACGCGATGCTCAATCTTTACGATGCGGAAGGCCGGATCCAGTTCGATAAAGATCGGCTGGCGGCGCGGCACTACTTCCTGCAGCACGTCAACCAAAACACCGTGTTCTTCCACAACCTGGAGGAAAAGCTGCGCTATCTGGTGGAGGAAGGCTACTACGAGACGCAGGTGCTGGCGCAGTACGAATTCCCGTTTATCAAGCAGCTGTTTCAGCAGGCCTACGCCAAAAAATTCCGCTTCGAGACCTTCCTCGGCGCCTTCAAGTACTACACCAGCTATACGCTGAAAACCTTCGACGGCAAACGCTATCTGGAGCGCTACGAAGATCGGGTGTGCATGGTGGCGTTGACGCTGGCGGCGGGCGACACCGGACTGGCGCAGGATTTGGTGGAGGAGATGATTTCCGGCCGCTTCCAGCCGGCCACCCCGACCTTCCTCAACTGCGGCAAACGCCAGCGCGGCGAGCTGGTCTCCTGCTTCCTGCTGCGCATCGAAGACAATATGGAATCGATCGGGCGGGCGGTGAACTCCGCGCTGCAGCTGTCGAAACGCGGCGGCGGCGTGGCCTTCCTGCTGAGCAATATTCGCGAGGTGGGCGCGCCGATCAAGCGCATCGAGAACCAGTCCTCCGGCGTCATTCCGATCATGAAAATGCTCGAAGACGCCTTCTCCTACGCTAACCAGCTCGGCGCGCGCCAGGGAGCCGGCGCGGTGTATCTCAACGCCCACCACCCGGACATTCTGCGTTTTCTCGACACCAAGCGCGAAAACGCCGACGAGAAGATCCGCATCAAAACGCTGTCGCTGGGGGTGGTGATCCCGGATATCACCTTCGAGCTGGCGAAGAACAACGAAGAGATGTACCTGTTTTCGCCCTACGACGTCGAACGGGTGTATGGCGTGCCGTTTTCGGAGATTGCCGTCAGCGAGAAGTACCGCGAGATGGTGGACGACAAGCGCATCCGCAAGTCGCGCATCAACGCGCGCGAGTTCTTCCAGGTGCTGGCGGAGATCCAGTTCGAATCCGGCTACCCCTATGTGATGTTCGAGGACACGGTTAACCGGGAGAACCCGATCGCCGGGCGGATCAACATGAGCAACCTGTGTTCGGAGATCCTGCAGGTCAACCGCGCCAGCACGTATCACGAGGATCTGAGCTACGATCGCATCGGCAAGGACATCTCCTGCAACCTCGGCTCGCTGAACATCGCCAAAACCATGGACGCGCCGGACTTCGGCAAGGCGATCGAGACCGCGATCCGCGCGCTGACCGCGGTGGCCGACATGAGCGATATCCGCTCGGTGCCGTCGATCGCCGAAGGCAACCGCAGCGCCCGCGCCATCGGTTTGGGCCAGATGAACCTGCACGGTTACCTGGCGCGCGAGCGCATCTTCTACGGCTCGGAAGAAGGCATCGACTTCACCAACCTCTATTTCTATACCGTGGCCTATCACGCCATCCGCGCTTCTAACCGGCTGGCGATCGAGCGCGGCGGCGCCTTCGACGGCTTTGAGCATTCCCGCTATGCCAGCGGCGAGTACTTCGATAAGTACACCGAGCGCGACTGGCTGCCGCAGACCGAGCGGGTGCGCGAGCTGTTCGCCGCCGCCGGCATCGCCATTCCGAACCGCGACGACTGGCGCGCGCTGCGCCAGTCGGTGATGCTGCACGGGCTGTACAACCAGAACCTGCAGGCGGTGCCGCCGACCGGTTCCATCTCGTACATCAACAACGCCACCTCCAGCATCCACCCGATCGTTTCGCGCATCGAGATCCGCAAGGAAGGCAAGATCGGCCGCGTTTACTACCCGGCGCCCTACATGACCAACGACAACCTGGCGTATTACCAGGATGCCTATGAGATTGGCCCGGAAAAGATCATCGATACCTACGCCGCCGCCACGCAACACGTCGATCAGGGGCTGTCGCTGACGCTGTTCTTCCGCGATACCGCCACCACCCGCGATATCAACCGCGCGCAGATCTACGCCTGGCGCAAAGGCATCAAGACTATCTACTACATCCGCCTGCGCCAGATGGCGCTGGAAGGCACCGAGGTGCAGGGCTGCGTGTCCTGCGCGCTGTGAGGCAACTTATGACGACCGTAACATCGGCGCCGCTGGTGCGCGCCATCAACTGGAACATCATCGAAGACGACAAGGATCTGGAGGTGTGGAACCGCCTGACCTCCAACTTCTGGCTGCCGGAGAAGGTGCCGCTGTCCAACGATATCCCCTCCTGGGCCACGCTGACGCCGAAGGAACAGCAGCTGACCATTCGGGTGTTTACCGGGCTGACGCTGCTGGACACCATCCAGAACACCGTCGGCGCGCCGGCCCTGATCGCCGATGCGCTGACGCCGCACGAAGAGGCGGTGTACTCCAACATCAGCTTTATGGAGGCGGTGCACGCCCGCTCGTACAGCTCAATCTTCTCCACCCTGTGCCAAACGCCGGACGTGGACGACGCCTACCGCTGGAGCGAGGAAAACCGCGCGCTACAGAAGAAGGCCGGCATCATTCTGGCGCACTATCGCAGCGACGATCCGCTGCTGAAGAAGGTTGCCAGCGTGTTCCTCGAGTCGTTCCTGTTCTATTCGGGCTTTTACCTGCCGATGTACTGGTCGAGCCGCGCCAAGCTGACCAACACCGCCGATCTGATCCGCCTGATCATTCGCGACGAGGCGGTGCATGGCTACTATATCGGCTATAAATTCCAGAAAGGGCTGGAGAAAGTGGACGCCGCACGGCGCCGGCAGGTGAAAAACTTCGCCTTCGATCTACTGCAGGATCTGTACGACAACGAGGTGCGCTACACCGAGGAGCTGTACGACGGCGTCGGCTGGACGGAAGACGTGAAAACCTTCCTGCACTACAACGCCAACAAGGCGCTGATGAACCTCGGGTATGAGGCGCTGTTCCCGCCGGCGATGGCGGAGGTCAACCCGGCTATCCTGTCGGCATTGTCGCCAAACGCCGATGAAAACCACGACTTCTTCTCCGGCTCCGGTTCGTCTTACGTCATCGGCAAGGCGGTCAACACCGAAGATGAGGACTGGGATTTCTGAGGACATGACAACGATACCGGTCTTTCAGGCCGGTATCGTGCATTCAATACCCTTGTTCTTTCTGACTACGGATCGCCAGAACAAACGCCGTATCGATATCAGGGATATATTTGTAGAGCGCCAAATAACCGCGAGCTTGCTGCCCAATAATCAATTCACGCAGCCCTGCGCCAAGGGCTCGTCCGATCAATGGATTATGTTCCAATACCGCAATCGCCTGGATGATTTCCTGAATGCGCCGCCCTGAATCCGCAGCGCCATACTGAGCCAAATGAGCGAGAATACGTTCGATATCATCCCTGACCTCTGGCGCCAACTCGACATTTGCCATCAGCGCCCCAATTTTTTAACCGGAAGTTTAACAACGTCAGTGTTACCCGCTGCGTAATTTTCCAAATAACCGCGCATCTCTTTCCAAGAGACCGTCTCTCCCGTCGCAATTATCTTGGCATAGCGTTTTTCCGCTTCATTCTCAAAGCCGCGGCGCAACTCTTCTTGCTGCGTTTTCTCCGCTATTGCCTGCAAAATAAAGCTGTGCGACGTCACGCCAGCCTGCTCGGCGACGGCGGTGACGCGGGCTTTAAGCTCATCTGGAATACGGATGGTCGTCGTCGACATAATCGCTCCCAACGTCGGTCAATCACATGTAGCTCAATTGTGCTACATGAAATCTGGCAGCGCAATAATGTTGGGGATTATTTCGCCCACTGACGCAGCTCAAGCCGCCGCCAGATGGCGCGTTTCTCCGCGTCGCCGGCGGTCGGCCAGGCGGCGATCTCCGCCCGCGTGCGCCGACATCCCCGGCACTGCTGGGTTTCGTCGTCGATGCGGCACAGGCTGACACAGGGCGATCTTACGCCGTGCTGGGATTGCTGATTGTCGCCCGCCATAAACCGCCCTTGATGTGATGTGTGCCGCCACAGGATACCCGATCCTGCGCCGGCGCGTCGTCAATCAGATGATGCCGCCGTTGGCGCGCAGGGTTTGGCCGTTGATCCAGCCGCCGTCGGCGCCGGCCAGGAAGGCCACCGCCGCAGCGATATCTTCCGGCGTGCCCAGCCGCTCCAGCGGCGCCATCTTCGCCAGCCGATCGATAAGCTCCGGCGTTTTGCCGTCGAGGAACAAACCGGTGGCGGTCGGCCCCGGCGCGACGGCGTTTACCGTGATATTGCGGCCGCGCAGCTCTTTCGCCAGCACGCTGGTCAACGCCTCGATCGCCGCCTTGCTGGCGGCATACATGCCGTACCCCGGCTGCAGCAGCCCCACCACGCTGGAGGAGAAGTTGATGATACGGCCGTTGTCACGCAGGCGCTTCGCCGCTTCACGCATCGTGTTGAAGCTGCCTTTCAGGTTGATGTCGATCAGGCGATCCGCGTCTTCATCGCGCATGTCCGCCACCGGCGCCAACGCAATTACCCCCGCGTTATTGACCAGCACGTCGATGCCGCCAAATGCCTGTTCGGCGCTGTCGAACAGCCGGGCGACCGCGGCCGCATCGCTGACGTCGGCTTTGGCGCCGAGCGCGCGGCCGCCGCGCTGTTCTATCTTGCGCACCAGCTCATCGGCCGGCGCCGGGTTGCCTGAATAGTTAATGATGACGGTAAAGCCGTCGGCGGCCAGACGCTCGGCAATGGCGGCGCCGATGCCGCGCGATGCGCCGGTGACGATGGCGACGGGGTGAGTTTTCTGGTTCATCGGGAGCTCCTTAAAGAACACGACAGGCATGACGTTAATCATGCACTCTTTATCGCGGCGAATAAGCCCCGATTCTCTGGCATCATAATCCCAAATTATCGAACAATGCGTCTGGACTCGTTCGATGGCCGCCCAACGGGCGGCCATCCCCGTTACAGCGCGCCGTAATTCAGCGGCACCCAGCTGTACCCTTCTCCCTGGCGGTTCAGGTAGCCCAACCCTGGGAACGACAGGTGCGCGCCGCCCACCAGCTCGCTCTGCCGCGCGCTGTCGCTGAACACCCGCAGCCGTTGAGCGACCGCCGCCTTGGCGTCGCTGTCAAAGCTGATAGCCACCTTCGGATGCGGCATCTGCACCGCCGCCACGTGGATCAGATCCCCCAGCAACAGCAGCTTTTTGCCCTGGCTGGTCACCTGATAGACACTGTGGCCTGGCGTATGGCCGTGAGCGGCAAAGGCGGCGATGCCCGGCGAAAGCTCGCCGTCGCCGTTGAACGGCTTAAAGTGCCCCGCCGCCTGGTAAGGCTTGATCGCCGCCATGGCCTTTTCGAAATTGCCTTTGTTCTGCGCCTTGGCCTGTTTCAACCGCTCGGCGCTCAGCCAGAAGTCCGCATCCTGGCTGGCGGCGCGCACCACCGCATTGGGGAATACCGCCTTGCCGTCGTGCGTCAGGCCGCCGAGGTGATCCGGGTGCATATGAGTCAGGTAGATCTCATCCACCTGCTCAGGCTGATAGCCCGCCGCGCGCAGATTATCCACCAGCTTGCCCAGGCCGTCGCCCAGCAGTTGGCCGGCGCCGCTGTCGATCATCACCAGCTTGTCGCCGGTATTGATCAGATAGGCATTGACCGAGGTGACCACCGGCAGGCTTTGATGCCGCTCGGCCAACCCGGCGGCGATCTGCTGCGGCGTGGTGTTGAGCAGCAGTTTGTCCGCCGGCAGGCGAATGATACCGTCAGACAACGCGGTCACTTCAAAACTGCCCAGCATGATGCGGTAAACTCCCGGCGTCGGGGTTTTGGCCTGCGGCGCGGCGGCGCCGGCCTGTAATGACATAACGGCCAGCGCCGCGCCCAGCAGACAACGTTTCCAGAACATAATGACTCCTAGCGAGAATTGAACAGCGCTAAGTATTGACGCAAAAATCCCGATGCGCCTGTTTAATAAATGCCTTTAATAAATATATAAATAATATATTTATTATGAATAGTTTTGTTTGCCGACTCACACAACCCCAATCAATATTTTCTCGCTCGCCACTTGGTTATTTTTCTTACTCCCTAAACCAAGAGTGAGGAAATATCATGAACTATCAATTCGAAAATCTGGTCTTTGAAGGCGGCGGCGTAAAAGGCATCGCCTATGGCGGCGCGCTGGAATTGCTGGAAGCCAAAGGCATCATGCCACAGATCAAGCAAACCTCCGGCGCCTCGGCGGGCGCTATCGCCGCGCTGCTGGTCGGCCTAGGCTGCAGCTCGGCCGACGTAACCAAAATTCTGTCGGCGATGGATTTTAAAAAATTCCTCGATTATAACGGCGGCTTTTTCGGTACGCTCCACGATGCCTATCGCCTGTTCAATCAATACGGCATCGCGCCCGGCGATTATTTCTATCAATGGTCGCGCGATATTATCAAGCAATATACCGGCAAGCCGGATATTACCTTCGAGCAGTTCGAAGCGATGAAAGCGGCGAAAGGGTTCAAATCGATTTACTTTATCGGCGCCAACCTCAACAGCGGCCAGCGCGAGGTCTATTCGCATCGCACTACGCCGCGCATGAAAGTGGCGGACGGCCTGCGCATTTCGATGTCATTCCCATTCGCCTTCGTGGCGAAGAACAACACCCTGGGCGACCTGTGCATCGACGGCGGCATGATCGACAACTACCCGGTGCGGCTGTTCGACTATGACTTCTCCGCCACGCCGCCTTACATCGACGCTTCAAGCCAGCGCATCAACACCCGCACGCTGGGCCTTCGCCTGGACTCCGCCGGCGAAATCGCCCAGGCCGCCGGGCAGGCCGGCCCGCGCACGCAGGTCAACAACCTGTTTGATTTCACCCTGGCGGTGGCCAACGTGATGCTGGACATCCAAACCAAGGTGCACCTGGACAGCGACGACTGGAAACGCACCGTGTATGTCGACACGCTTGACGTCGGCACGCTGGAGTTCGGCATCAGCGAGGAGAAGAAACGCGCGCTGATCGAATCCGGCCGCCGCGGCGTAGAGCGCTACTTCGCCTGGTACGACGCCGCCATGAAACAGGCGGCATAACCCCCATCCACCCCGCCCGCGCGTACGGCCGGCGCGCGGGCAAAAAAAATCCCCGCGGGGGCGGGGAAAGGCAAATTAACGCTAAGGATTTATAGGAGTTATACGAAGAACTTGGCCAACACCAGCAGCGACAGCGAGACGTTGATAGCGCCCCCGATTCGGGTGGCGATCTGCGCGAACGGCATCAGCGACATGCGGTTGCCGGCGGTGAGGATCGCGACGTCGCCGGTGCCGCCCTGCCCGCTCTGGCAACAGGAGACAATCGCCACATCGATAGGATGCATGCCGATTTTCTTGCCGACGAAGAAACCGGTCGCCACCAGCGCGCTGACGGTCGTGACGATCACGATCAGATTCTGTACGGTGAACGCGTCCACCAGCTCCTGCCACGGCGTGATGGCCACCCCGACCGCGAACAGGATCGGATAGGTCACGGCGGTGCGGAAGAATTTGTACACCACCTGCGAGCCTTCCTGAATGCGCGGCGACACCCCGTGCGCCAGCTTCACCGCCACGGCGGCGAACAGCATGCCCACCGGCGCCGGCAGGCCGATCAGACGGTGCAGCAACATGCCCACCATATACAGCAGGATGGCCAGCAGCGCGCCGCAGGCGATGGTGCTGACGTCCACCTTGCCGCTGATTTTTTCCACCGCGTTCATGTCGCTGTCGCCCTGCTTGCTCGGCATCAGGCTGCCTTCGCCGGTCAGGTGCGGATAACGCTTGCCCAACTGGTTGAGCAGGCCGGCGATGACGATGGCGGTCAGGCTGCCGAGCATCACGATCGGCAGAATGCGCCCCAACGCCACGCCCTGTTCCATGTGCAGGATCGCCGCGTAGCCCATCGACAGCGGGATCGCCCCTTCACCCACGCCGCCGGCCATGATCGGCAGGATCAGGAAGAAGAAGATCTGGAACGGCTCCAGGCCCAGCGCCATGCCGACGCCCATCCCTACCAGCATGCCGACAATCTCGCCGCACAGCATCGGAATGAAGATGCGCAGGAAGCCCTGGATCAGCACCTGCCGGTTCATGCTCATGATGCTGCCGACGATGATGCAGCAGATGTAGAGATAAAGAATGTTGGTCGATTTGTAGAACTTGGTGGTCGACTCCACCACCACGTCCGGCAGCAGGCCGTAGTGCACCAGCGCGGAAGGAATAAAGGTGGCGCAGATCGCCGCCGCGCCCATTTTGCCGATCAGCGGCAGGCGCTTGCCGAATTCGCCGCAGGCGAAACCGAAGAACGCCAGGGTAGCCACCATCACCACGATATCGCTCGGCAATTTGCCTTCCAGGCAGTCGAGCAGAATCAATACGCCGGCCAGAATAAAGAACGGTAACGGAATAATCCCTACTTTATAATTGTCCAGTATCCGCCACCATTTCTCGCGCAGAGGAATATCGGCGGCCTTGTCTTTGGCTACGAGGTAAGAATCATCTGTTGTGCTCATAATCTGGCCTCTTATTAGTTTGTTCAGCCATCATAGAGAAGCGCACGGATTATCTGCTGTGATTATGTTCAAAGTTAAAAAGGGTTTTTAATGGTGGTTATGGTTTCTATGGGGTTAATTAAGATTATGTAAAAACCGGCGTGGTTTTAATGGTGTTAATGCCGTTTTTATTTTAAAGCTTATCAACTTTATCGCAGACGAACAATTCTCGTCCGGTTCACTCTAATGCCGTGTGAGGGATCACAAGTTGATCGGGCGCAATATTACAGACCCCGCTTCTCGTGATAGGGTAAGGCTTCAGGATCTCTTTACGGTGAAGCTCCGCCATGCGGCTCAAACTCTCATTTCAAATCAAGCTGTTTCTGTGCCTGGTGGCCTTCTCCTGCCTGCTGCTGACCTGCATCGGCGCCTACACCTATTACCAGCTGGATGCGCAGCTGCACCGCGATCTCGGCGCCCGCGCGCAGGTGCAGGCACGGGAAATCGCCCTCATTCCTTCGCTGGTCAACGCGGTGGAAAACAACGACGCCGCCCGAATCACTGCGCTGATGAAAAAAATCCGCGCCAGCAGCGACGCCAGTTATATCGTCATCGGCGATAATCACGCCCGCCATCTTTATCATTCCGAATATGAAGGCCGTCTGGGCACGCCGATGATCGGCGGCGATAATAAAGAGGTGCTGGAAGGGAAAAGCATTATTTCCATTCGCAAGGGCGGCATCGGCGTTTCATTGCGCAGCAAGGCGCCGATCCTGGATGAAAATAATCGCGTGATCGGCATCGTTTCCGTCGGCTATTTGAAATCGCACATCGATAATTTAAATGCCAGGACGCTGACGCAAATTATCGGCTCCATCGTCCTGCTGCTGATCGCCCTGTTCGTCTTTTCCTGGCTGCTGTCGAAAAACCTCAAGCGCCAGATGTTCTGGCTGGAGCCGAAAGAGATCGCGCTGCTGGTGCGCCAGCAAAAAGCGCTGCTGGAAGCCATCTATGAAGGGGTGATCGCCATCGATCCGCAGATGCGGATCATCACCATCAACCATGCGGCGCGCGAGCTATTGGATCTGCACCAACCCGCCGCCGGCTTGCTGGGCCGGCCGATCGGCGACGTGATCCAGGCGCAGCCGAACTTCTTCGCCGCCGCGCAGCTGGGCCAGGATACGCACGACGAGGTGTGCCGCTTCAACCATGTGCGGGTGATCGCCAGCCGGGTGCGCATCATGCAGGAGCAGGAGCAGCAAGGCTGGGTGATCAGCTTCCGCGACAAGAACGACATCAATACCCTGAGCAGCCAGCTCAGCCAGGTGAAACGCTATGCCGACAACCTGCGCATCATGCGCCACGAACAGCTGAACTGGACCGCCACGCTGGCCGGGCTGCTGCATATGCAGCGCTACGACGAGGCCATCCGCTACGTGGAGGCCCAGTCGGAGGGCGCGCAGGAGATCCTCGATTTCATCTCGCAGCGCTTCAGTTCGGCGGCGCTGTGCGGCCTGCTGCTGGGCAAATATTCCAGCGCCAGAGAAAAAGGCATCGAGCTACGCTTCGATCCGGCCTGCCAGCTGCGGCAGATCCCGGCGGCGCTGAATGAGACCGAACTGATGTCGATCGTCGGCAACCTGCTGGATAATGCGGTGGAGGCGACGCTGCACTGCCCGGCCCCGCACGACGCGATCGAGCTTTATATCAGCGACGGCAGCGACGAGCTGGTGATCGAGGTGGCGGATCGCGGCACCGGCATCGCCGAGGAGATTCGTGATACGCTGTTTGAACAGGGCGTCACCACCAAAGCGGATAAAAGCGACCACGGCATCGGCCTGCATCTGGTCGCCAGCCACGTGGCGCAGGCGCACGGCAGCATAGAAGTGTCGGACAACGAGCCGCACGGCGCGATATTCTCTATATTTATCCCTAAATAAAACCCATAACCCGATTTTTTGAGCACCCGATTATGTCACACCAAGCACTGGACGTTCTGATCGTGGAAGACGAGCCGCAACTGGCGACGCTGCACGCGGAGTTCATCGAGAAAAATTTCAACCTGCGGGTGGTGGCTTACGCCGCCACGCTGGCCGAAGCGCGGGCCAAAGCCAATGCGCATCAGCCGCGGCTGATCCTGCTGGATAACTTTCTGCCGGACGGCCAGGGCATCGAGCTGATGGAAGAGCCGGCGGTGAAGAACCCCGCCTGTTCGGTGATCTTCATCACCGCCGCCAGCGACATGCACACCTGCAGCCAGGCGATCCGCAACGGCGCCTTCGACTACATCATCAAGCCGGTATCCTACAAGCGGCTGCGCAATTCGCTCGAACGCTTCATGCAGTTCGTGCAAACCCAGCGCACCTTCAAGATCATCGATCAGGACAACGTCGATGCGCTGTACAACCTGCAGTCGAAGCAGTTCTCCAGCGAGCCAAGCGCCAAAGGCATCGAAACCAATACCCTCGAGCTGGTGCAGGCGCTGTTTATCGCCCAGCCGGCGGTGGCGCATGCGGTGGAAGACGTGGTGGAGCAGGTCGGCATCAGCAAGACCACCGCCCGCCGTTATCTGGAATATTGCGTCGCCACCCAGTTCGTACGGGTGGAGATGCTGTACGGCAATATCGGCCATCCGCGGCGGCTGTACCGCAAGGCCTGAGGCTGCCATCTGGCTGTCATACTAAGGCGATAACATGACGCTCGACGATATCCCCCTCGATATCGGCACCTGTCGTTAAAACTGATGAAATACTGATGACTTTTGCCCGGCCTCTGGTCGGGTTTTTTATTATCCGAACGGCAGGCGCGGCGCCAAAATATCTCTCTGCGCCACACCGTATTATTTTCCCAAAAACCAAACCATTATGCCGAATAATGGCCGTCAATTTTGAGTCACGGGCCAAATTACCATAACTAATTAAAACCTTGATGTAAACCACTAATATCCCATTTAAATGACATTGAGGGTTGTCTCAGATATTCACTGTGTTAGGGTAAAAAGCTCTTTTATTTTGCTAAGGACAGCCCATAACGCGTTAATTAAACCAGAGGAAACAGCAAATTGCATGGCAATTAAACTCGAAGTAAAGAACCTGTATAAGATATTTGGCGAACACCCGGAACGCGCATTCAAACTGCTGGATAAAGGTCTGACAAAAGATCGGCTGTTTGAAAAAACCGGCTTATCGCTCGGCGTAAAAGACGCCACTCTGGCCATTGAAGAAGGCGAGATATTTGTCATCATGGGGCTCTCCGGTTCCGGCAAGTCCACCCTGGTACGCCTTCTCAATCGTCTGATAGAACCCACCCGCGGTCAGGTGCTGATCGACGGTGAGGACATCGCCAAAATATCCGACACCGCGCTGCGCACCGTGCGGCGAAATAAGATCAGCATGGTATTCCAGTCATTCGCGCTGATGCCGCACATGAATGTCCTGAATAATACTGCCTTTGGTATGGAATTAGCCGGCATGCCGCTGCAGGAACGCCAGGAAAAAGCGCTGGATGCCCTGCGTCAGGTCGGGCTGGAGAATTATGCGCTGTCTTATCCGGATGAATTATCCGGCGGTATGCGCCAGCGCGTAGGATTAGCCCGCGCCATGGCCAATAACCCGGATATATTATTGATGGACGAAGCCTTCTCGGCGCTCGATCCGTTAATTCGCACCGAAATGCAGGATGAGCTGGTGAAATTACAGGCCCAGCATCAACGCACCATCGTGTTTATCTCCCACGATCTGGACGAGGCGATGCGCATCGGCGATCGCATCGCCATCATGCAGGGCGGTGAGGTGATCCAGGTCGGCACGCCGGACGAGATCCTGAACAACCCGGCCAACGACTATGTGCGCACCTTCTTCCGCGGCGTGGACATCAGTCATGTGTTCAGCGCCAAGGATATCGCCCAACGGCGCCCGGTGACGCTGATCCGCAAAACCCCCGGTTTTGGCCCTCGCTCGGCGCTGCAGCTGCTGCGCGATGAGGACCGTGATTATGGTTATGTTGTTGAACGCGGGAAGAAATTTATCGGCGTGGTGTCGATAGAGTCGCTGAAAAAAGCGCTGTCCGCCAATCAAACGCTGGACGATGCCCTGCTCGAGGCCCCCGCCGCCGTGCCGGCCGACACGCCGCTCAGCGATCTGATTTCCCTGGTCGCCCAGGCGCCGTGCGCGGTGCCGGTGGTGAGCGAAGAACATAACTATCTCGGCATCATCTCCAAGGCCATGCTGCTGCAGGCGTTGGACAAGGAGGGCTCAACCAATGAGTGATACCACGCAAACCCAAGATCCCTGGGCTACCGCAGCGGCCGATACCGGCTCCGCACCTGCCAGCGATGCCGCCGCCAACGCCGGCGACGCCTGGTCCAGCGCGCCGCCGCCGGCCGCTCATGACGCCGCCGGGCAAAGCGCCGATTGGCTCAGCGGCGCCCCGGCGCAGCCGGAGCACTTCAGCCTGCTCGATCCGTTCCACAAAGCCTGGGTGCCGTTCGACACCTGGGTCACGCAAGGCATCGACTGGCTGGTGCTGCACTTCCGCCCGCTGTTCCAGGGCATCCGCGTGCCGGTGGACATGATCCTGAGCGGCTTCCAGCAATTGCTGCTGGGCATGCCGGCGCCGATCGCCATTCTGGTGTTCTCGCTGCTCGCCTGGCAGGTCTCGGGCCTCGGCATGGGCGCCGCGACGCTGCTCTCCCTGATCGCCATCGGCGCCATTGGCGCCTGGTCACAGGCGATGGTCACGCTGGCGCTGGTGCTGACCGCGCTGTTCTTCTGCATCCTTATCGGCCTGCCGCTCGGCATCTGGCTGGCGCGCAGCAAGCACGCCGCCAAGGTGATTAGACCGCTGCTCGACGCGATGCAAACCACCCCGGCCTTCGTCTACCTGGTGCCGATCGTCATGCTGTTCGGCATCGGCAACGTGCCGGGCGTGGTGGTCACCATCATCTTCGCGCTGCCGCCGATCGTGCGTCTGACCATTCTGGGCATCAAACAGGTGCCGGAGGATCTGATCGAGGCCGCCGAATCCTTCGGCGCCAGCCCGCGCCAACTGCTGTTCAAGGTGCAGTTGCCGCTGGCGATGCCGACCATCATGGCCGGCGTGAATCAGACGCTGATGCTGGCGCTGTCGATGGTGGTCATCGCCTCGATGATCGCCGTCGGCGGTTTGGGCCAGATGGTGCTGCGCGGCATCGGTCGGCTGGACATGGGCCTGGCCGCCGTCGGCGGGGTCGGCATCGTGATCCTGGCGATCATTCTCGATCGCCTCACCCAATCGCTGGGGCGCGATCGCCGCAGTAAAGGCATCGGCCGCTGGTATCGCCGCGGCCCCATCGGGCTGCTGACTCGCCCGTTCATCAAGCAAGCCTGACGCTTTTCCCGCCGGCGGCTGCGGCCCCGGCGGGCTATGACACCACCACATCGAAAAAAGGGGAAACACTATGCGCACTACGGGCATCTGGGCTCTCGCCCTGACGACGCTGATTGGCTCACAGAGCGTGAGCGCGGCAGATTTACCCGGCAAGGGGATCGCGGTACAGCCGGTGCAAAGCACCATTTCCGAAGAGACCTTCCAGACGCTGCTGGTCAGCAAGGCGCTGGAAAAACTGGGTTACGACGTGAAAGAACCGCGTGAAGTGGATTACAACGTCGCCTACACCTCGATCGCCTCCGGCGACGCGACCTTTATCGCGGTCAACTGGGATCCGCTGCACGCCGATCAGTACAAGGCCGCAGGCGGCGACGCCAAGTTCTACCGCGAAGGCGTCTACGTCAACGGCGCCGCGCAGGGCTACCTGATCGACAAGAAGACCGCCGAGCAATACCACATCACCAACGTCGAGCAGCTCAAGGATCCCAAGATCGCCAAGCTGTTCGACACCAACGGCGACGGCAAGGCCGATCTGACCGGCTGCACCCCGGGCTGGGGCTGCGAAGCGGTGATCAACCACCACATCAAGGCCTACGGCCTGAGCAACACCGTCGAGCACAACCAGGGCAACTACGCGGCGATGATCGCCGACACCATCACCCGCTACAAAGAGGGCAAACCGGTGCTGTATTACACCTGGACGCCGTACTGGGTCAGCGATGTGATGGTGCCGGGCCGCGACGTGGTCTGGCTGCAGGTGCCGTTCTCCTCCCTGCCGGGCGAGCAGAAGAACGTCGACACCAAGCTGCCTAACGGCGCCAACTACGGCTTCCCGGTCAACACCATGCGCATCGCCGCCAACAAGCAGTGGGCCGAAGCCAATCCGGCGGCCGCCAAGCTGTTCGCCATCATGAAGCTGCCGATCGCCGACATCAACGCGCAAAACCTGCGTATGCATGAAGGCCAGGCTTCGGAAGCCGACATCCAGAACCACGTCAACGGCTGGATCAAGGCGCATCAGGCGACCTTCGACGGCTGGGTGAAAACCGCCGCCGAGGCGGCGAAGCCGTAACCGATCGGGGGCGCCGCATCCGCCGCCCCCTACCCCGCCATATCAATGCCGCTGAACTGTAAAAAACGTGCGGCGGCGTTTGACAAGGGCTGCGGCCAGATGCAATACACCTGGCGTCGCGGCCCGTCTTCAATCGGAATCGACACCAGCGTGCTTAGGCGTTGCGCGGTCGAGATCGGTACGATGCCCGCCGCCAATCCGCGCCGCACCAGATTCTCCAACCATTCGATATGATCGATTTCAAAACTGACGTGCCGGCGGATGCCCGCCGCCTGGAAGGCGCGATCGGTTTGGCGCCGCGCGCCGGTGCCGCTGTAGAAATCCACCAGCGGCACTTCCGCCAGCGCCTGCAGATTCACCCGCTCACGGTTGGCCAGCGGATGCTGCGGCGCCACCAACGCCACCAGCGGCTCATCGGTCAACTGCCGGTGCGACATCGGCAGCAAATCGACATCGCCGGGCCAGATGCCGACGAACGCCATATCGCACTTCTGCTGACGCACGTCCTCCAGCAGGGCTTCGCTCATGCCGACGTACAGGCGGATGTTCACCGCCGGATAGTGGCGATGAAACTTGTCGAGCTTTTCGGTCAGATCAATCGCGTTTATGGTTGAAATGGTGCCGATGGTCAAGGTGCCGGACACCGCATCCCCGGCGGCGGTCACCTCTTCCACCAGCGCCTGCTGCGCCGCCAGCAGCCGCTGCGCCGAGGGAATGAAAGCCTGGCCGGCGGGGGTCAATCGCACCCGACGCGAGGTGCGCTCAAACAGCGTACAGCCCAGTTCTTCTTCCAGTTTAGCGATCTGGTGGCTGAGCGCCGACTGCACCGTATGGCAGCGCTGCGCCGCCCGGGTGAAGCTCTGTTCCTCCGCCACCGCCAGCGCATAGCGGATCTGTTTCAGGTTCATGGCATCTATCTTGAAATGAGATAAATCAAATGAAAATTATACATTGGTTTCCGCAGACGCATTGCCGGATACTGCGCGCTATCTTCTTCCCGTGATGAAAAAATCATGAACCAACAAAACGTCCACCCGGGCCTCAGCCCGGCGCTGACCGTGCTGATCGCCATCGCTACCGGCCTGGCGGTCGCCAGCAACTATTACGCGCAGCCGCTGCTGGAAACCATCGCCACCGGCTTCAATCTGTCGGTCAACCAGGCCGGCTTTATCGTTACCGCCGCGCAGCTCGGTTACGCCACCGGCCTGCTGCTGCTGGTGCCGCTCGGCGATATGTTCGAGCGCCGCGGGCTGATCGTTTTCATGACGCTGCTGGCCGCCGGGGGCATGCTGATCACCGCCACCTCCGCCACGCTGCCGATGATGATCCTCGGCACCGCGCTCACCGGGCTGTTCTCGGTGGTGGCGCAGATCCTGGTGCCGCTGGCCGCCACGCTGGCTCACCCGGAAAAGCGCGGCAAGACCGTCGGCATCATCATGAGCGGCCTGCTGCTTGGCATCCTGCTGGCGCGCACCGTCGCGGGCGCACTGGCGTCGTTCGGCGGCTGGCGCACCATCTACTGGGTCGCCAGCGTGCTGATGATCCTGATGGCGCTGATCCTGTGGCGCGCGCTGCCGCGCTATAAGCAGCACTCCGGGCTGAACTACCCGCAGCTGCTGGCCTCGATCTTCAGCCTGTTCTGCCGCACGCCGCTGCTGCGCACCCGCGCCATCCTCGGCGCCCTGTCGTTCGCCAACTTCAGCGTGCTCTGGACCTCCATGGCCTTTCTGCTCGCCGCGCCGCCGTTCAACTACTCCGAGGGGGTGATCGGGCTGTTCGGCCTGGTGGGCGCCGCCGGGGCGCTGGCCGCTTCGCGCGCCGGGCATCTGGCGGACAAGGGCAAGGCCGGGCTGACCACCACCGTCGGCCTGGTGCTGCTGCTGCTGTCATGGATACCCATCGCGTTGGCTAAACAATCGCTGTGGGCGCTGATCGCCGGCATCCTGATCCTCGATCTGGCGGTGCAGGCAGTACACGTCACCAACCAGAGCGTGATGTACCGCATCATGCCGGACGCGCGCAACCGCCTGACCGCCGGCTACATGACCAGCTACTTTATCGGCGGCGCCCTCGGTTCACTGCTCTCCGCCTCGGCCTATCAGCATGCCGGCTGGTACGGCGTGGCCGCCGCCGGCGGGGTGTTATGCCTGCTCAACCTGCTGACCTGGTGGCTCGGCAAGCACCACGATCCGCAGGGGCCGGCGACAATCTGATTATCGTGCAAATAGTAACTTAAGAAATTTATTAGCGGTGCAGGGTATAAACATTACTTACTCTCTGGTAATGTTCTGGCCATAAACTATTGAAGTCCTATCTACCCTGCGACCCACAACCATGCAAAGCCAAGCTGCAGACAGCCTCAATCCGCCCGCCGTCAGCGCCACCTTCGCCAACGGCGTCGTCGACAGTTTGCCGATCGTCATCGGGTATGTCCCGGTGGCGTTCGCCTTCGGCCTCAGCGCCGTCAAACTGGGCTTTTCCCCGCTGGAAAGCATTTTCTTCTCCTGCATCATCTACGCCGGCGCCAGCCAGTTCGTGATCACCGCCCTGCTGAGCGCCGGAATGTCACTGTGGGTCTCCGCGTTGACGGTGATGGCGATGGACGTGCGCCACCTGCTGTACGGCCCGGCGCTGCGTCATCGCATCGTCTCGCGCATGTCGCCCGGCAAAACGGCGATGTGGGCCTTCGGCCTGACCGATGAAGTTTTCGCCGCCGCGACCGCCAGGCTGATGCGCAATAACCGCAGCTGGAGCGAAAACTGGATGCTGGGCATCGCGCTCTGTTCCTGGCTCTCCTGGGTGGCCGGCACCGCGCTCGGCGCGCTGTTCGGCAACGGCCCGCTGGAGCAGTTCCCGGTGATCGAAGCCTCGCTGGCCTTCATGCTGCCGGCGCTGTTTCTCAGCTTCCTGCTGGCCGCCTTCCGCCGCCCGCAGAGCCTGACTATCGCCGCCGCGCTGGCCGGCGCGCTGCTCGGCGTAGTGCTGTTCTCCATTCCGGTCGCCATTTTGGCCGGCATCGGCGCCGGCTGCATCGCCGCCCTGTTCCAGCCAGCCCCTGCGGAGGCCCCCCATGAACACTGATGTGCTGGCGATCGGTCTGGTGGTGGGCTGCGCCAATTACCTGTTCCGTTATCTGCCGCTGCGGCTGGCGCCGCCGCGCGCGCAGCCCGGCCTCAAACGCGGTAAAACCGCCCTGCTGCTCGACAGCATCGGCATCGCCTCGATCTGCGCCCTGCTGGTGGTCTCCAGCACGCCGGTGGTGATGCGCGAACCGGACAAGCTGCTGCCGACGTTGGTGGGGTTCGCCGCGCTGGCGCTGTGCTTCTACCGCAGCAAAAGCATCATTCTGTCGACGCTGCTCGGCGCGACGGCCTTTGGCGTCACATTAAAGCTGTTAATGCTTTTCGGTCCGGGCTGACGCCGCTCCGATCGTTTGGCTTCACTTTGGCGTTTTCAGGCGCCACATCTTTACAAACACTGACAAATGACACGAATTGCTAAATTATCCGCACGGCTGAACATTTACATTATTAGTCACCGTAGTTACTATCTCGAACGAAATTAATGAGGCCCTAAATTATGGAAAGCTCGTTTGCCCCCATAGAACAAATGCTGAATTTCCGCGCCACGCGGCAGAAAGATTTCCCTTATCAGGAAATCCTGCTGACCCGCCTGTGCATGCACATGCAAGGCAAGCTGCTGGAAAACCGCAATAAGATGCTCAAGGCGCAGGGGATTAACGAAACACTGTTTATGGCGCTGATTACCCTGGATGCGCAGGAGAGCCACAGCATCCAACCTTCTGAGCTAAGCTCTGCCTTGGGCTCCTCGCGCACCAATGCGACCCGCATCGCCGATGAGCTGGAGAAACGCGGCTGGATCGAGCGCCGGGAAAGCGACAACGATCGCCGCTGCCTGCATCTGCATCTGACACCGCAGGGGGAAGAGTTTCTCAGTCAACTGCTGCCGCCGCAGCACCAATGTCTGCATTTCCTGTGGTCCACGTTGACCGACGATGAGCAAAAACAGCTGGAACAGCTGACGCGCAAATTGCTGGCACGTCTGGATCAAATGGAAATCACAGAACAGTTACCCTAATTCACAATTTCTGTTCAGGTACCTATTATGCGATCCCCATTTAACTGGAGATTCACCCCGCTGTTCGCCGTGTTGCTGCTGGCCGGGTGTGCTTCGACCGATAATATTGCCCCGCAATCCACGCTGATGGATCCGCAGAGCCTGCAGTTGGCTCAGCCGAAAGTCAGTTCGCTGGCCGTCAGCCCGCAGTGGTGGCGCGCCCTCAAGGATCCGCAGTTGGATACCCTGATGACGCAAACGCTGCAAAGCTCGCCGACCCTGCGGCAGGCCGCCGCCCGCGTGCGCGAAGCGCAAAGCGTGGTGGGCGAAGCCAGCGCCGCCAACGGGCCGAACCTGGATCTGAACGCCAGCACCCAGCGCCAGCGCGTGCCGCAAAACGTCAATATGGGGTTGGGGTATCCGCATAAGCCAATCTATTCAAGCTCCAACTCGCTGGGGTTAAACCTGGCGTACGAGTTCGACTGGTGGGGCAAATACCGCAACCAGGTGAACGCCGCCAAAGCGCAGGTCAACGCCGCGCGCGCCGAGCAGGAACAGGCGGCGCTGACGCTGACCAGCTCGGTGGCGTCCGCCTACTATCAGCTGCAGAGCAATCTGGCGCTCGAGAAGCTGCTGCAGCAGGAAGTGAACAACAATGAGCGCCTGACCGCGCTGCGCCAACAGCGCTATCAGGCCGGCCTGACCGGCGTCGACGTGCCGCAACAAACCCAGGCGCAGTCCGACGTCGCCAAGCAGCAGATCCTGCAGCTGCAGTCGCAGATCGAGCAGCTCCGGCACCAACTCGCCGCGCTGGCGGGCCAGGGGCCGAACGCCATGCAGCACCTGCGTCAGGTGCCGTTGCCTGCAGACAACCTGATGGCGCCGCAAGGCGAGCTGACGGCGGATCTGCTGGGCAAACGCCCGGACATCGCCGCGCAACGCCAGCTGGTGGAGTCTTACAGCCAGCGCGTCAGCGCCGCACGTAAAGAGTTTTACCCCAGCCTGACCATTTCAGCCTTCGCCGGCCTGATGACCACCAATACCAGTGGCACCAGCCCGAATCTGTTTGAAGCGGCCAGCCAGGCCTGGAACGTGATGCCGGCGATTTCGCTGCCGATCTTCCACGCCGGGGCGCTGCGCAGCAAGCTGGGCGAGGAATCCGCGCTGTATGACGAAGCGGTGGAATCCTACAACCAAACCATCCTGAATGCGGTACAGGAAACCGCCGACGCCATCACCATCCAGCAGAGTTCTGCGCAACAGCAGCTGCAGGCGGCGTCCGCGGCCCAGTCGATGCAACAGGTGTATCAGGTCGCCAACGCCCGTTACCAGGCAGGGATTATCGGGCGCGACGATCTGTTGACCAG
Source organism: Serratia sarumanii (assembly GCF_029962605.1). Taxonomy (NCBI): domain Bacteria; kingdom Pseudomonadati; phylum Pseudomonadota; class Gammaproteobacteria; order Enterobacterales; family Yersiniaceae; genus Serratia; species Serratia sarumanii. Next base: position 3,907,823 of record NZ_CP124750.1, read on the forward strand.
CCAGACGCAGCTATTGCAGCAGCAACAGGCGGAGTTGAATGCCAGCAGCAACTTACTGCAGGCGAAGATAGGACTGATCCGTGCGCTGGGCGGTGGCTATCAGGCCCCGGCCGCAGCGGATTCGAAAGCATAATAATATAAGGCTTGGAGAACACCATGAGCGCAAGCGCGGAAATCCAAAACCCGCAGCAGCCGAGCGGCAAAAAGAAGCAGCGTAAATTTTGGCTGCTGTTGCTGACGGTTATTTTCATTGTTATAGGGGTGGCTTACTTAGTGTATTGGTTCCTGGTGCTGCGTCATCACCAGGAAACCGACGACGCCTACGTCTCCGGCAACCAGGTGCAGATCATGGCCCAGGTGTCCGGCAGCGTGAACAGCGTCAATTTCGACAACACCGACTACGTCAAGCAGGGCGACGTGCTGCTGACGCTCGATCCGACCGATGCCGAGCAGGCGTTTGAACGCGCCAAGACCGGCCTGGCCAACAGCGTGCGCCAGACCCACCAGCTGATCATCAACAGCAAGCAGTATCAGGCCAACATCGCCCTGCGCAAGACCGATCTGAGCAAGGCCGAGAACGATCTGAAGCGCCGCGTGGTGCTGGGCAGCGTTGACGCCATCGGCCGCGAAGAGCTGCAACACGCTCGCGATGCGGTCGACAGCGCCAAGGCCGCGCTGGAAGTGGCGGTGCAGCAATACAACGCCAACCAGGCGATGGTGCTGAATACCCCGCTGGAACAGCAGCCGGCGATCCAACAGGCCGCCGCGCAAATGCGCGACGCCTGGCTGGCGCTGCAGCGTACCAAAGTGATCAGCCCCATTACCGGTTATGTCTCGCGCCGCAGCGTGCAGGTCGGCGCGCAAATCGCCGCCGGTTCGCCGCTGATGGCGGTGGTGCCTGCCGATCACATTTGGGTTGACGCCAACTTCAAGGAAACCCAGATCGCCAACATGCGTATCGGCCAGCCGGCGACGGTGGTCAGCGACGTCTACGGCGACGATGTGGTGTATCAGGGCAAAGTGGCCGGTATCGACATGGGCACCGGTAGCGCCTTCTCGCTGCTGCCGGCGCAAAACGCCACCGGCAACTGGATCAAGGTAGTGCAACGTCTGCCGGTGCGTATTGAGCTCGACGCCAAGCAGGTGGCCGATCATCCGCTGCGCATCGGTCTTTCTACGCTGGTGACCGTCGACACCGCCAACCTGGACGGCCGCGTGCTGGCCGACGTGGTGCGCGACAAACCGCTGTACCAGAGCGACGCGCTGGCGTTGAATCTGGCGCCGGTTAACCAGCTGATCGCCGACGTGATCCATGCAAACGCCGGCTAAGCGCGCGGGAGGCCATCTTGCCACAGAAACCGCTTGAAGGCGCCCAGCTCGCCTGGATGACGGTCGCGCTCGCCATGGCGACCTTCATGCAGGTGCTGGACTCCACCATCGCCAACGTGGCGATCCCCACCATTGCCGGTAACCTCGGGTCTTCCAACTCGCAGGGCACCTGGGTGATCACCTCGTTCGGCGTGGCGAACGCCATCTCGATCCCGATCACCGGCTGGCTGGCGAAGCGCATCGGCGAAGTGCGGCTGTTCCTCTGGTCCACCGCGCTGTTCGTCCTCGCCTCCTGGCTGTGCGGCATCTCCAACAGCCTCGGCATGCTGATCTTCTTCCGCGTGATCCAGGGCGTGGTGGCCGGGCCGCTGATCCCGCTGTCGCAGAGCCTGTTGCTGAACAACTACCCGCCCGCCAAGCGGGCGATGGCCCTGGCGCTTTGGTCGATGACCGTTATCGTCGCGCCGATCTTCGGGCCGATCCTCGGCGGTTACATCAGCGACAACTATCATTGGGGTTGGATCTTCTTCATCAACATCCCGATCGGCGCCTTCGTGATCGTGGCGGCGATGGCGACGCTGAAGGGGCGAGAAACCAAAACCGAGATCAAACCGATCGACACCGTCGGCCTGGTGCTGCTGATCGTCGGCATCGGTTCGCTGCAGGTGATGCTCGATCAGGGCAAGGAGCTGGACTGGTTCAACTCGACCGAGATCATCACCCTCACCGTCGTAGCGGTGGTGGCGCTGCTGTTCCTGGTGGTGTGGGAGCTGACGGATGACCATCCGGTGGTGGATCTGTCGCTGTTCAAGTCGCGCAACTTCACCATCGGCTGCCTGTGCATCAGCCTGGCCTACATGCTGTACTTCGGCGCCATCGTGCTGTTGCCGCAGCTGCTGCAAGAGGTGTACGGCTATACCGCCACCTGGGCCGGGCTGGCGTCGGCGCCGGTCGGGCTGATCCCGGTGCTGCTGTCGCCGATCATCGGCAAGTTCGGCAACCGGCTCGATATGCGCCGGCTGGTCACCTTCAGCTTCATCATGTATGCCGTGTGCTTCTACTGGCGCGCCTATACGTTTGAACCGGGCATGGACTTCGGCGCGTCCGCCTGGCCGCAGTTCGTTCAGGGCTTCGCCATCGCCTGCTTCTTCATGCCGTTGACCACCATCACGCTGTCCGGCCTGCCGCCGGAACGCATGGCGGCGGCGTCGAGCCTGTCGAACTTCACGCGGACGCTGGCGGGTTCGATCGGCACCTCGATCACCACCACCCTGTGGACGCAGCGCGAATCGCAGCACCATTCGCAGCTGACGGAGTTCGTCAACCCGTACAACCCACAGTCGCAGGAGATGTACCGGCAGTTGGAGCAGCTCGGCATGAGCAAGCAGCAGGCGTCGGCCTATATCGCCAACGAGATCACCGCGCAAGGCCTGATCATCTCCGCCAACGAGATCTTCTGGCTGTCGGCCGGGGTATTCCTGGTGCTGCTGGCGCTGGTGTGGGTGGCGAAACCGCCGTTCAGCTCCGGCGGCGGTGGGGGCGGCGGCGCTCACTAAGCTTCAATAACGAAACGGGCGCCCTGGGGCGCCCGTTTTTTATCCGACGTAGAAAAGATTACGCCTGATTCTGACGCCACCAGTCCGCCAGCAGAATGCCGGTCGCCACGGAAACGTTCAGGCTTTCCACCTTGCCGGTGCCGCCGATCGAGACGTTCATGTCGCCCTGCTGCCAGGCGCTGTCGCTCAGACCGTCACGTTCCTGGCCCAGCACCAGCACCATCTTGGCCGGCAGCTTGGCCTGCGCCAGCGCGGTGCCTTTATGGCTGGAGGTGGTAACGATGGTGTAACCCGCCTTGCGGAAGGTATCCAGCACCGACAGGAAATCGTCGGCGTTGATCGCCTTGATATGCTCAGCGCCGCCTTCTGCGGTACGCACCGCCGCGCCGGACTCCAGCAGCGCCGGATCCTGCAGCAGCACGCCGTTGACGCCGAAGTGGGCGCACGAACGGACGATGGCGCCCAGGTTATGCGGGTTGCCCACTTCTTCCAGCGCCAGCACGCAGTCGGTCGCCGGGGCGCTTTTCAGGTAGGTCTGCGCGTCCAGTCCCTGACGTTTTTTGATCAGGAAGCACACGCCGCCGTGGTGCTCGGTGCCGGAAGCCTTGGCCAGCTCTTCCTCATCCACCACGTGGTAAGCCTTGCGGTTGGCCGCCATCCAGCGCAGCGCTTCGCGGAAGCGCGGGGTGACCGACTGCACGAACCAGGCGCGCACGATCGCTTCCGGGCGGCTGGCGAACAGCGCCTGACAGGCGTTTTCACCGTAAACGCGGGTTTCTTCCGCACGCTGGCGGCGCAACTGCTCAGGATCGATAAAGCTTTTGCCGCTGATGCCGCCGTGATCGAACGCCGGCTCTTCATTCGGCGCGCGCGAGACGGTTCTCCACGGCGACTCGTTGCCACCGCGATCTTCAGAGCGCGCCGGACGGCGAGGACGATCGCTTTCACTGCGGCGGGAGTCGGCGCCGCGGCGATCGTTGCCGCCGCGCGCCTTGTCTTGACCGGTGCGGCCGGAGCGCGCACCGTCAGCCGGACGGCCTTTGCCGGCCGGACGTTTATTCTTGTTGCGGTCGTCGCCGTTGTCGTCGTCACTGCGGACGTACATCACTTTGACTTTACCGTTCTTGCCACTAAATGAATCGTTCATTGTCTTCTCCACCAACGCGCAGGGCGCGAAGATTACCTGATGTTGGTGCACGAAGCCACCAACTTGCGCTAAAAGCTCCCAACTATCACATCCATTGAACAAACCTCATTGTTCATGCGCCGGGTTTTGCCGATAATTGTCAGCATTAAAGAAACATCTCCGCAACCGCGTTGCGGGGACCATGCTTTCTCTGTACCCGAGGTCAACATGAATACAGTTTGTGCAGCTTGCAATGCCACCAACCGCGTGCCGGAAGAGCGTCTGGCGGACAACGCGAAATGCGGCCGCTGCGGCCATGAGCTCTTCGACGGTGAAGTGATCAACGCCACCGCCGCCACGCTGGACCAGTTGCTGCAGGACGATCTGCCGGTCGTGGTCGATTTCTGGGCGCCGTGGTGCGGCCCGTGCCGCAGCTTTGCGCCGATCTTTGAAGACGTGGCCGAAGAGCGCGCCGGCAAAGTGCGCTTCGTGAAAGTGAACACCGAAGCCGAGCCGGAGCTGAGCGCCCGTTTCCGCATCCGCAGCATCCCGACCATCATGGTGTTCCGTCAGGGCAAAATGGTCGATATGCTCAACGGCGCGATGCCGAAAGCGCCGTTTGACAACTGGCTCAACGAGTTAGTGTGATTCGGCAAGTATAGGCCGTATCCCGCCATCGCGCGCGAACGTGCCGCGATCGAGCCCGCCCCTCCCGGCGGGCTTTTTTCTGCGTTACAATGGCGGTTTTTCCCCAGGATCGTTATGACCGACAACGCCGTACTTCGCCTGCGCCAATTCCGTTTAGACCGCGCCACCCGCCCTTTTCTGGCGCGCGGTTGCCGGGTGGCGCGTTGTCAGGGTTGCCTGCTACCGCATAAAAACTGCCTGTGCGACACCATTCGCCCGCAGCAGGCCGGCAGCCGTTTCTGCCTGATCATGTTCGGCGCCGAGCCGCTCAAGCCCAGCAACACCGGCCGCCTGATCGCCGATATCCTGCCGGACACCCAGGCGTTTCTCTGGTCACGCACCGAGATCGATCCGACCCTGCTGGCGGCCATCAACGATCCGGCGCGGCAGCCTTATGTGGTGTTCCCCGCTTCCTACGCCGACGCCGAACGGCCGGTGTTCAGCGAGCTGCCCGCCGGCGGCAAACCGCCGCTGTTCATCATGCTGGACGGCACCTGGGCGGAAGCGCGCAAAATGTTCCGTAAAAGCCCGTACCTCAATCAATTCCCGGTGTTTTCCCTCAACGTCGACGCGGCATCGAACTACCAGCTGCGCGAAGCCAGCCGCGCCGAGCAACACTGCACGGCGGAAGTGGCCGCCGCCCTGCTGCAACAGGCGGGCGATCTGCCGGCCGCCGACGGTTTGAATCAGCATTTCCGCTATTTCCGTCAACAGTATCTGGCGGGAAAACCGACCCGGCCGGAGGCACCGGTCACAGCAATGTAGCCAGAAAGCGCCTAAAATCAGGCGTAACGTTGCCAAAAGGAGCCGTGCATGAGCCAGCGAGGGTTAGAAGCGCTACTACGTCCCAAATCGATCGCCGTGCTGGGCGCTTCGCAGCAGCCCGGCCGCGCCGGCAACCTGATGATGAGCAACCTGCTGGCCGGCGGATTCGGCGGGCCCATCTTGCCGGTCACGCCGCGCTACAAGGCGGTATGCGGCGTGATGGCCTACCCCGACGTCGCCAGCCTGCCGCTGACGCCGGATCTGGCGATCATCTGCACCCACGCCAAACGCAATCTGGCGCTGATTGAAGCGCTGGGCCAACGCGGCTGCAAAACCGCCATTGTGCTCTCTTCGCCGCCGGAACAGTTCGCCGAGCTGAAGGCCTGCGCGCAGCGCTATGTCATGCGGCTGTTGGGCCCCAACAGTCTGGGGCTGCTGGCGCCGTGGCAGGGCATCAACGCCAGCTTCTCGCCGGTGCCGATCCAAAAGGGCAAGCTGGCGTTTATCTCGCAGTCCGCCGCCGTGGCCAACACCATTCTCGACTGGGCGCAGCAGCGCGAAGTCGGTTTCTCCTACTTCATCGCGCTGGGCGACAGCCTGGATATCGACGTCGACGACCTGCTCGACTTTTTGGCGCGCGACAGCAAGACCAGCGCCATCCTGCTGTATCTGGAAAACATCAGCGACGCGCGGCGCTTTCTCTCCGCCTCGCGCAGCGCCTCACGCAACAAGCCCATTCTGGTGATCAAAAGCGGCCGCAGCCAACAGGCGCAGCTGCTGCTCAACAGCCAGCTGGGGCTGGACGCCGCCTACGACGCCGCCATCCAGCGCGCCGGCCTGCTGCGCGTGCAGGATACCCACGAGCTGTTCTCGGCGGTGGAAACCCTCAGCCATATGCATCCGCTGCGCGGCGAGCGGCTGATGATCGTCAGCAACGGGGCGGCGCCGGCGGCGATGGCGCTGGACGAACTGCTCGGACGCAACGGCAAGCTGGCCACGCTGAGCGATGAGAGCCTGGCAAAATTGAGCGACGCGCTGCCGGATTTCATCCGCGCCGGCAATCCGCTCGACCTGCGAGATGACGCCACGCCGCAGCGCTTCCTGGCGGCAATCGAAGCGCTGCTCGACAGCCACGACTATGACGCGCTGCTGTTGATCCACGCGCCGAGCGCGGCGGCGCCGGGCACCGCCACGGCGGAACGGCTGATCGACGCGCTGCATCGCCATGCGCGCGGCAAGCGCATCACGTTGCTGACCAACTGGTGCGGCGAATACTCTTCTCAAGAGGCGCGCCGGCTGTTTACCGAGGCCGCCATTCCCACCTACCGCACCCCGGAAGGCGCGGTGACCGCCTTTATGCATATGGTGGAATACCGCCGCAATCAGAAGCAGCTGAAAGAGACGCCGGCGCTGCCGATCGGCCTCACCGCCAACACCGCCGACGCCCACCGCCTTATCCATCAGGCGCTGGCCGAAGGCGCCACCCAGCTGGATACCCACGAGGTGCAATCCATTCTGCAGGCCTATGACCTGAGCACCCTGCCGACCTGGATCGCCGAAGACAGCGCCGAAGCGGTACACATCGCCGAACAGATCGGCTACCCGGTGGCGCTGAAGCTGCGTTCGCCGGATATCCCGCATAAATCGGAAGTTCAGGGCGTCATGCTCTACCTGCGCACCGCGACCGAAGTGCAGCGCGCGGCGGAGGCGATCCTCGACCGCGTGAAGCGCACCTACCCTCAGGCGCGCATTCACGGCCTGCTGGTGCAGAGCATGGCCAACCGCGCCGGTGCCCAGGAGCTGCGCATCGCGGTGGAGCAGGATGCGATTTTCGGCCCGCTGATCATGCTGGGCGAAGGCGGCGTGGAATGGCGACAGGAAAATCAGGTGGCGGTCGCGCTGCCGCCGCTGAACATGGCGCTGGCGCGTTATCTGGTGCTGCAGGCGGTGAAAGGCGGCAAGATCCGCGGCCGCAGCGCGCTGCGGCCTTTGGATATCCCCGGGCTGAGCCGCCTGCTGGTGCAGGTCTCCAACCTGATCCTCGACTGCCCGGAGATCGCCCGGCTGGATATTCACCCGGTGCTGGCCTCCGGCAGCGAATTCACCCTGCTGGACGTTTCGATGCAGCTCGCGCCGTTCAGCGGCGATCCGCAGGCGCGGCTGGCGATTCGCCCTTATCCGCATGAGCTGGAAGAAACCATCGCGTTGAAAGACGGCAGCCAATGCCTGTTCCGCCCGATCCTGCCGGAAGACGAGCCGGCGCTGAAGCATTTCATTGACCGGGTGACCAAGGAAGACCTCTATTATCGCTACTTCAGCGAGATCAACGAGTTTACCCATGACGATTTGGCCAACATGACGCAGATCGACTACGATCGAGAAATGGCCTTTGTGGCGGTGCGCGCAGACGAGATCATCGGCGTGACTCGCGCGCTGTCCGATCCGGACAACACCGACGCCGAATTCGCCGTGCTGGTGCGTTCCGACCTGAAAGGCCTGGGCCTGGGCCGCCAGCTGCTGGAGAAAATGATCGCCTATGCGCGCGCCCATGGCCTGACCCGTCTGAGCGGCATCACCATGCCGAATAACCGCGGCATGATCGCGTTGGCGCAGCGGCTGGGCTTTGGCATCGAGGTGCAGCTTGAGGACGGCATCGTCAATCTGACGCTGCCGCTGCAGGCCGCCGACGCGCAGTGACCTGCGTCGCAATGCGCTACGAATCCACCACTTAACGCCAAAACATACGCACAATCGAGGCAACTAATGGTATTATCGCCCGATTATTCGGTTTAATGTTTTTATGCCTGTGGCGTTCCGGCCATCAATCATGAGAGAAGAAACGCACTGTGATGTTGTCAAAATTTAAACGTAGCAAACATCAACAACACCTTGCACAACTGCCCAAACTCCCCCAGACGGTTGCTGATGTTCGTACGTTGTACGCGCCGTCCGATTTTCGCACCACGCTGCTGGACGCCATCGCCAACGCTACCCAACGCATCTATCTGGTGGCCCTGTATCTGGAGCATGACGACGCAGGGCGCGAGATCCTCAACGCGCTGTATCAAGCCAAGCAGCGGCGGCCCGAGCTGGAAATCTGCGTGCTGGTCGACTGGCACCGCGCACAGCGCGGCCGCATCGGCGCCGCCGCCGCCAATACCAACGCCGACTGGTACTGTGCCATGGCCGGCCAACATCCCGAGCAGTCGGTGCCTATCTACGGCGTGCCGGTCAATACCCGCGAAGCGTTGGGCGTACTGCACCTGAAGGGCTTTGTGGTCGACGATACCGTGATCTACAGTGGCGCCAGCATCAACGACGTTTATCTGCATCAGCATGAGAAATACCGTTACGATCGCTACCAGCTGATCACCAACGAGGTGTTGGCCGATACCCTGATCGATTACATCAAGCAGCATCTGCTCACCGCCGGCGCCGTACAGCGCCTCGATCGCAGCGATCGGCCGAAAAGCCCGGAGATCAAAAACGAGACCCGCCTGTTCCGTTTCGCCCTTCGCCGCGCCGGCTATCACTTCCGCGGCAAGGCCGGCAACGATGAGTTGGCGGTGACGCCGCTGGTTGGGCTTGGCAAGCAAAGCGTGCTGAATAAAACCATTCATCACCTGATGTCGTGCGCCGACCAGAAACTGACGCTATGCACCCCTTATTTCAACCTGCCGGCGCTGCTGGTGCGCAATATCATTTATCTGCTGCGCCAGGGCAAACAGGTGGAGATCATCGTCGGCGACAAGACCGCCAACGACTTCTATATTCCGGAAGACCAGCCGTTCAAAATCATCGGCGCGCTGCCCTACCTGTACGAGATCAACCTGCGCCGTTTTCTGAGCCGCTTGCAGCGCTATATCGACACCGGGCAGCTGATCGTGCGTCTGTGGAAGGATGGCGATAACAGCTATCATCTGAAAGGCATGTGGGTTGACGAAGAGTGGCAGCTGATTACCGGCAATAATCTCAACCCGCGCGCCTGGCGGTTGGATCTGGAAAACGCCATTCTGATCCACGATCCCAAGCAGGAAATGCGCGAGCAGCGGCAAACAGAACTGGAGTGCATCCGCACTCACACCACCGTGGTCGGCCATTATCAGGAACTGCAAAGCATTCAGCAGTACCCGATCAAGGTGCGCAAGCTGATTCGCCGTCTGCGGCGTATCCGCATCGATCGGTTGATTAGCCGTATCCTGTAAGATCTACTCTGACCCCGGCCAAGGCCGGGGTTTTTATTACAGCTGTATTTCCTTGCCTTTACGATGCAGCCGGAGCGAGACCAGCAACGCCAGCAGGCACATGCCGGAAACATACCAGAAGAAGGCATTTTCCACGCCGAACGATTTAAGCGACAGCGCGACATATTCCGCCGAACCGCCGAACAGGGCATTCGCTACCGCATAAGACAAGCCTACCCCTAACGCACGCACCTCCGGCGGGAACATCTCGGCTTTAAGCAGCCCGCTGATCGAGGTGTAAAAGCTGACAACGAACAGCGCCAGTACGATCAGGCCGAACGCCATAAAGGGGTTGCTCACCCCTTTCAGGGCGAACAGGATCGGCACCGTCAACAGGGTGGCCAATGCCGAGAAGATCAGCATCGAGCTGCGACGGCCGATTTTGTCCGAGAACGCGCCTGCCGCCGGCTGCAGCAGCATGAAGACGAACAGCGCGGCGGTCATGATGCCGCTGGCCAGCTTGGCGTCCATACCGGCGGTGTTCACCAGATATTTCTGCATATAGGTGGTAAAAGTGTAAAAGGTCAGTGAACCGGCGGCGGTAAAGCCCAACACCATCACAAACGCCTTGCGGTTTTTCCATAGCCCCGTCAGCGAACCGGCATCTTGGTGGTTACGTGTTTTCGCATCGGAGGTTTCATTCAGCGAGCGGCGCAGGTACAGCGCCACCACCGCCAACAGCGCACCGAGCGCAAACGGGATACGCCAGCCCCACGCCTTCAGCTCTTCACCGGACAATATTTGCTGCAGGATCACCAATACCAGCAGCGCCAGCAGTTGCCCGCCGATCAGCGTAACATACTGGAACGACGCGTAGAAGCCGCGCCGCCCCTTGATTGCCACCTCGCTCATGTAGGTGGCGCTGGTGCCGTACTCGCCGCCCACAGACAGCCCCTGGAACAATCGCGCGATCAGCAGCAGCGCCGGCGCCCAGCTGCCGATCGACTCATACGTCGGCAGGCAGGCGATCACCAACGATCCGGCGCACATCATGCAGACCGAAAGCAGCATCGAGTTTTTCCGGCCGTGTTTGTCGGCGATGTAGCCGAACAGCCAGCCGCCGATAGGTCGCATAAAGAAGCCGGCGGCGAACACCCCGGCGGTTTGCAGCAGCTGTGTGGTGCTGTTGCCCGCCGGAAAAAATGAGGCAGCAAAATAGATTGAGCAGAAGGAGTAAACGTAAAAATCAAACCACTCCACCAGATTGCCTGATGAAGCCCCGACGATGGCAAAAATGCGTTTTTTGTTATCCAGCGCCCCCTGTTCGACGCCGCGTTCATCCTCAAGAACCGAGGTTGTTTCTGTCATGGTATTTTCTCCGAGCCATAGCAATGATGAAATTCGGCGTCCTGCCGCTCTAGTTGTTACTTTATTGTTATTTATAAGTTAACAGCCAAACTTAATAGCGGACGAAGAATATCTGGCGTTTGAAAGGACAATGCGCGGAATTTGTGATGAATATTAAACCGCACGCTGAAAGCTGAAGCGGATTGCAACGGGGATTTTCCGTTTTACGCATAGCAAAAAGCCCTGAACGTCAGTTCAGGGCTTTCGGCTTGGTTTGATGCCTGGCAGTTTATGGCGGGCGTCCTGCCCGCCCCCCTTCGGGCCGTTGCTTCGCAACGTTCAAATCCGCTCCCGGCGGATTTGTCCTACAAAATTCCTCTCATCCTGAGACTCTCCCCTCCGGGGCCGCCGCACGCGGCGTTAAGGCCCGTTCCCGACGGGCCTTTCGCATGGCCATGCTCGAGCAGAACGCCAGATAACAGACAAAACAAAAAGCCCCATGCTTTCGCATGAGGCTTGTTGTTTTATTTGATGCCTGGCAGTGTCCTACTCTCGCATGGGGAGACCCCACACTACCATCGGCGCTACGGCGTTTCACTTCTGAGTTCGGCATGGGGTCAGGTGGGACCACCGCGCTATTGCCGCCAGGCAAATTCGTTTCATTCCAACCGCGTCACTCTCGTGTCGCCATCAGAACCAATCTCGGAACTTCGCTGAAAATCTCTTCGTCTCTAAAACACCTTCGGTGTTGTAAGGTTAAGCCTCACGGATCATTAGTACTGGTTAGCTCAATGCATCGCTGCACTTACACACCCAGCCTATCAACGTCTTAGTCTTAAACGTTCCTTCAGGGACCTTAAAGGCCCAGGGAAGACTCATCTTGAGGCAAGTTTCGCGCTTAGATGCTTTCAGCGCTTATCTTTTCCGCACTTAGCTACCGGGCAATGCCATTGGCATGACAACCCGAACACCAGTGGTGCGTTCACTCCGGTCCTCTCGTACTAGGAGCAACCCCTCTCAATCTTCCAACGCCCACGGCAGATAGGGACCGAACTGTCTCACGACGTTCTAAACCCAGCTCGCGTACCACTTTAAATGGCGAACAGCCATACCCTTGGGACCTACTTCAGCCCCAGGATGTGATGAGCCGACATCGAGGTGCCAAACACCGCCGTCGATATGAACTCTTGGGCGGTATCAGCCTGTTATCCCCGGAGTACCTTTTATCCGTTGAGCGATGGCCCTTCCATTCAGAACCACCGGATCACTAAGACCTACTTTCGTACCTGCTCGAGCCGTCACTCTCGCAGTCAAGCTAGCTTATGCCTTTGCACTAACCTCACGATGTCCGACCGTGATTAGCTAACCTTCGTGCTCCTCCGTTACTCTTTGGGAGGAGACCGCCCCAGTCAAACTACCCACCAGACACTGTCCTCACCCCAGATTATGGGGCCGAGTTAGAACATCAAACATTAAAGGGTGGTATTTCAAGGATGGCTCCACGCAGACTGGCGTCCACGCTTCAAAGCCTCCCACCTATCCTACACATCAAGGCTCAATGTTCAGTGTCAAGCTATAGTAAAGGTTCACGGGGTCTTTCCGTCTTGCCGCGGGTACACTGCATCTTCACAGCGAGTTCAATTTCACTGAGTCTCGGGTGGAGACAGCCTGGCCATCATTACGCCATTCGTGCAGGTCGGAACTTACCCGACAAGGAATTTCGCTACCTTAGGACCGTTATAGTTACGGCCGCCGTTTACTGGGGCTTCGATCAAGAGCTTCGCCTTGCGGCTGACCCCATCAATTAACCTTCCAGCACCGGGCAGGCGTCACACCGTATACGTCCACTTTCGTGTTTGCACAGTGCTGTGTTTTTATTAAACAGTTGCAGCCAGCTGGTATCTTCGACTGGCTTCAGCTCCATCCGCAAGGGACTTCACCTACATGCCAGCGTGCCTTCTCCCGAAGTTACGGCACCATTTTGCCTAGTTCCTTCACCCGAGTTCTCTCAAGCGCCTTGGTATTCTCTACCTGACCACCTGTGTCGGTTTGGGGTACGATTCAATGTTACCTGGAGCTTAGAGGATTTTCCTGGAAGCAGGGCATCAACTACTTCTGCACCGTAGTGCATCGTCATCACGCCTCAGGGTTAGTATGCAACCGGATTTACCAGGTCACACCCCCTACACGCTTAAACCGGGACAACCGTCGCCCGGCTAGCCTAGCCTTCTCCGTCCCCCCTTCGCAGTAACACCAAGTACAGGAATATTAACCTGTTTCCCATCGACTACGCTTTTCAGCCTCGCCTTAGGGGTCGACTCACCCTGCCCCGATTAACGTTGGACAGGAACCCTTGGTCTTCCGGCGAGCGGGCTTTTCACCCGCTTTATCGTTACTTATGTCAGCATTCGCACTTCTGATACCTCCAGCAACCCTCACAGGCCACCTTCAACGGCTTACAGAACGCTCCCCTACCCAACAACGCCTAAGCGTCGCTGCCGCAGCTTCGGTGCATGGTTTAGCCCCGTTACATCTTCCGCGCAGGCCGACTCGACCAGTGAGCTATTACGCTTTCTTTAAATGATGGCTGCTTCTAAGCCAACATCCTGGCTGTCTATGCCTTCCCACATCGTTTCCCACTTAACCATGACTTTGGGACCTTAGCTGGCGGTCTGGGTTGTTTCCCTCTTCACGACGGACGTTAGCACCCGCCGTGTGTCTCCCGTGATAACATTCTTCGGTATTCGGAGTTTGCATCGGTTTGGTAAGCCGGGATGGCCCCCTAGCCGAAACAGTGCTCTACCCCCGAAGATGAGTTCACGAGGCGCTACCTAAATAGCTTTCGGGGAGAACCAGCTATCTCCCGGTTTGATTGGCCTTTCACCCCCAGCCACAAGTCATCCGCTAATTTTTCAACATTAGTCGGTTCGGTCCTCCAGTTAGTGTTACCCAACCTTCAACCTGCCCATGGCTAGATCACCGGGTTTCGGGTCTATACCTTGCAACTATTCGCCCAGTTAAGACTCGGTTTCCCTACGGCTCCCCTATACGGTTAACCTTGCTACAAAATATAAGTCGCTGACCCATTATACAAAAGGTACGCAGTCACACCACGAAGGTGCTCCCACTGCTTGTACGTACACGGTTTCAGGTTCTATTTCACTCCCCTCGCCGGGGTTCTTTTCGCCTTTCCCTCACGGTACTGGTTCACTATCGGTCAGTCAGGAGTATTTAGCCTTGGAGGATGGTCCCCCCATATTCAGACAGGATGTCACGTGTCCCGCCCTACTCATCGAACTCACGACCTGTGCATTTTAGTGTACGGGGCTATCACCCTTTGCTGCGCGACTTTCCAGACGCTTCCACTAACACACAAGCCGATTCAGGTTCTGGGCTCCTCCCCGTTCGCTCGCCGCTACTGGGGGAATCTCGGTTGATTTCTTTTCCTCGGGGTACTTAGATGTTTCAGTTCCCCCGGTTCGCCTCATGCCACTATGTATTCATGACATGATAGTGTGTCGAAACACACTGGGTTTCCCCATTCGGGTATCGCCGGTTATAACGGTTCATATCACCTTACCGACGCTTTTCGCAGATTAGCACGCCCTTCATCGCCTCTGACTGCCTAGGCATCCACCGTGTACGCTTAGTCACTTAACCTCACAACCCGAAGATGTTTCCATCGTTCAAGTTGCAAACATTTGAGAGACTCTATGACAGGTTACTCTTCATTCCGGTACTTCTACGGAGGAATGAATTTCAGCCGTCATGTTTCAATTTTCAGCTTGTTCCAGATTGTTAAAGAGCAAAATACTTCGCAGCATACTGTTGCCAATATACTCTGAAGTAGTGAAATACCGGACTATATGGTGGAGCTAAGCGGGATCGAACCGCTGACCTCCTGCGTGCAAGGCAGGCGCTCTCCCAGCTGAGCTATAGCCCCATACAGTCACGCGCAGTACCTTTTCCACTTCCGAGAAGTGGTAGGCCTGAGTGGACTTGAACCACCGACCTCACCCTTATCAGGGGTGCGCTCTAACCACCTGAGCTACAAGCCTATAAAGGTATTTCTGCTCGTTACTTTTTCATCAGACAATCTGTGTGAGCACGCCACGCGAACTAATATCTTTAGGTAAGGAGGTGATCCAACCGCAGGTTCCCCTACGGTTACCTTGTTACGACTTCACCCCAGTCATGAATCACAAAGTGGTAAGCGCCCTCCCGAAGGTTAAGCTACCTACTTCTTTTGCAACCCACTCCCATGGTGTGACGGGCGGTGTGTACAAGGCCCGGGAACGTATTCACCGTAGCATTCTGATCTACGATTACTAGCGATTCCGACTTCATGGAGTCGAGTTGCAGACTCCAATCCGGACTACGACGTACTTTATGAGGTCCGCTTGCTCTCGCGAGGTCGCTTCTCTTTGTATACGCCATTGTAGCACGTGTGTAGCCCTACTCGTAAGGGCCATGATGACTTGACGTCATCCCCACCTTCCTCCAGTTTATCACTGGCAGTCTCCTTTGAGTTCCCGGCCGAACCGCTGGCAACAAAGGATAAGGGTTGCGCTCGTTGCGGGACTTAACCCAACATTTCACAACACGAGCTGACGACAGCCATGCAGCACCTGTCTCAGAGTTCCCGAAGGCACCAATCCATCTCTGGAAAGTTCTCTGGATGTCAAGAGTAGGTAAGGTTCTTCGCGTTGCATCGAATTAAACCACATGCTCCACCGCTTGTGCGGGCCCCCGTCAATTCATTTGAGTTTTAACCTTGCGGCCGTACTCCCCAGGCGGTCGATTTAACGCGTTAGCTCCGGAAGCCACGCCTCAAGGGCACAACCTCCAAATCGACATCGTTTACAGCGTGGACTACCAGGGTATCTAATCCTGTTTGCTCCCCACGCTTTCGCACCTGAGCGTCAGTCTTCGTCCAGGGGGCCGCCTTCGCCACCGGTATTCCTCCAGATCTCTACGCATTTCACCGCTACACCTGGAATTCTACCCCCCTCTACGAGACTCTAGCTTGCCAGTTTCAAATGCAGTTCCCAGGTTGAGCCCGGGGATTTCACATCTGACTTAACAAACCGCCTGCGTGCGCTTTACGCCCAGTAATTCCGATTAACGCTTGCACCCTCCGTATTACCGCGGCTGCTGGCACGGAGTTAGCCGGTGCTTCTTCTGCGAGTAACGTCAATTGATGAGCGTATTAAGCTCACCACCTTCCTCCTCGCTGAAAGTGCTTTACAACCCGAAGGCCTTCTTCACACACGCGGCATGGCTGCATCAGGCTTGCGCCCATTGTGCAATATTCCCCACTGCTGCCTCCCGTAGGAGTCTGGACCGTGTCTCAGTTCCAGTGTGGCTGGTCATCCTCTCAGACCAGCTAGGGATCGTCGCCTAGGTGAGCCATTACCCCACCTACTAGCTAATCCCATCTGGGCACATCTGATGGCAAGAGGCCCGAAGGTCCCCCTCTTTGGTCTTGCGACGTTATGCGGTATTAGCTACCGTTTCCAGTAGTTATCCCCCTCCATCAGGCAGTTTCCCAGACATTACTCACCCGTCCGCCGCTCGTCACCCAGGGAGCAAGCTCCCCTGTGCTACCGCTCGACTTGCATGTGTTAAGCCTGCCGCCAGCGTTCAATCTGAGCCATGATCAAACTCTTCAATTAAAAGCTTGATGTGCTTCCACTCGAGAAGCGATGCTCAAAGATTTACTGCATGAATTTTACTTCAGTTAGTCACTCTTCAAGACTTGATATTTTTTTGCATCCGAGGATGCTGGATATCGTCTTGTGGAGTGCCCACACAGATTGTCTGATAAATTGTTAAAGAGCAGTGAGTTAGGCGCTTTCGCTTGCTAACTCGAGGTGGCGTATATTACGCCTTCCTCTTTCAGAGTCAACCCTAATTTTCAGGATTTTTTCTCTGCGACCCCCGGATACTCTGTGAAGTTGTTCACATGTTCCGTGTCGATGGAGGCGCATTATAGGGAGCCGGTTCAGAATGACAAGCGATAATATGCATTTTTTATCTGACCGCTCACTATTCATTCGTAACGCCTATTAAACCCGCTTTTTGATGGCTTCAGGCAGGTCCGCCAGGCTATTTAGCACCCAATCGGCCAGCTTTTCGCCCTGCTCCGTCACCGGCTTGCCGGTACGCACCAGCACCTTGGTGCCGACGCCGGCCGCGATCGCCGCCTGCATATCTTCCGGTTTATCGCCCACCATATAAGAAGCGGCCATATCGATGTTCAATTCCTGCTGCGCTTGCAGCAGCATGCCCGGCTGCGGTTTACGGCAGTCACACACCTGACGATACTCTTCTACTACCGCCTCCGGATGGTGCGGGCAGAAATAGATGCCGTCGAAGTCAACGTCGCGATCGGCCAGCGACCAGTCCATCCACTCGGTCAGGTACATGAATTGGTCTTCGCTGAACTTGCCGCGCGCAATGCCGGACTGATTGGTCACCATTACCAGCGCGAAGCCCATCTTTTTGAGTTCGCGACAGGCGTCAATCACGCCGTCAATAAAGTGGAAGTTGTCGATTTCATGGACATAGCCATGGTCAACGTTAATCGTACCGTCACGATCGAGAAAAATTGCTGGAACGCTTTGTGTCACCGCTTTGCTCCTGAGGGCCTGTATACGCTGACAGTATCGCATGTTTTACCCCACGCTGAGAACGCCGGAGAACGTCGCAGGCCGTTGACTTGGACGTCTAGACGCCTTAACATCTGATCCATACCTTGGTTCCACGCCGAGGTTTACTTTTATCTAGCCACGGGCAACCACGCTAAAATAAGAAGAATATGATTAAACTTTCTAACATCACTAAAGTGTTCCAGCAGGGTTCGCGCACCATTACCGCGCTCTCTGACGTGACCCTTCACGTCCCTGCCGGGCAAATCTATGGCGTCATCGGTTCCTCCGGCGCCGGTAAAAGCACGCTGATTCGCTGCGCCAACATGCTGGAGCGCCCAACGTCCGGCCAGGTGCTGGTCGATGGTCAGGATCTGACCTCGCTGTCGGAAAGCGAACTGACGCGCGCCCGTCGCCAAATCGGCATGATCTTCCAGCACTTCAACCTGCTCTCTTCCCGCACGGTGTTCGGCAACGTGGCGCTGCCGCTGGAGCTGGACAATACGCCGCGCGCCGAGATCAAAAAGCGCGTGACCGAACTGCTGGAGCTGGTCGGCCTGGCGGACAAGCACGACGCCTACCCGGCCAATCTGTCCGGCGGCCAGAAACAGCGCGTGGCGATCGCCCGCGCGCTGGCCAGCAATCCTAAAGTGCTGCTGTGCGATGAAGCCACCAGCGCGTTGGATCCGGCCACCACCCGTTCCATCCTGGAACTGCTGAAAGACATCAACCGCCGGCTGGGCCTGACCATTCTGCTGATCACCCATGAAATGGACGTGGTGAAACGCATCTGCGACCAGGTCGCGGTCATCAGCCAGGGGCAACTGATCGAAAAAGACAGCGTCAGCGAAGTGTTCTCGCACCCAAAAACCCCGCTGGCCCAGCAGTTCATTCAGTCCACGCTGCATCTGGATATCCCGGACGACTACGCCGCGCGCCTGTCGCCGGAGCGTCAGGGCGACCGCCAACCGCTGCTGCGCCTGGAGTTCACCGGCCAGTCGGTCGATGCGCCGCTGCTGTCTGAAGCCGCTCGCCGCTTCAACGTGAACAACAACATTATCAGCGCCCAGATGGATTATGCCGGCGGCGTGAAATTCGGCGTGATGCTGGCGGAGCTGCACGGCAGCGACGAAGACGCGCTGGCGACGATTAAGTTCCTGCAGGAAAATCAGGTAAAAGTAGAGGTTCTGGGTTATGTCTGAGGCAATGATGTGGTTGATGGCGCGTGGCGTGTGGGAAACCGTCATGATGACCTTTGTCTCCGGCTTCTTCGGTTTCGTGCTCGGCCTGCCGGTAGGTGTGCTGTTGTATGTCACCCGCCCGGGGCAGATCATCGCCAACAACTCGCTGTATAAAATCCTGTCCGGGCTGGTGAACATCTTCCGTTCTATCCCGTTCATTATCCTGCTGGTTTGGATGATTCCGTTTACCCGCATGATCGTCGGCACCTCTATCGGTCTGCAGGCGGCCATCGTGCCGTTGACCGTGGGCGCCGCGCCGTTCATCGCGCGCATGGTGGAAAACGCCCTGCTGGAGATCCCGTCCGGTCTGGTGGAAGCGGCGCGCGCCATGGGCGCCACGCCGATGCAGATCATCAAGAAAGTGTTGCTGCCGGAAGCCCTGCCGGGCCTGGTCAACGCTGCAACCATCACGCTGATCACCCTGGTGGGCTACTCCGCCATGGGCGGCGCAGTCGGCGCCGGCGGTCTGGGCCAAATCGGTTACCAATACGGTTATATCGGTTATAACGCCACAGTGATGAATACCGTATTAGTATTACTGGTAGTTTTGGTTTATCTGATCCAATTCTGCGGCGATCGCATCGTCAAAGCCGTTACCCATAAATAGTTTCACAGCATGTTAATGCGAGTCTAATGAGGAAGGGATATGTCGTTAAAATTTAAATCCATCGCGGCAATTGGCGCACTGATCGGCTCTCTGGCTCTGGTGGGCTGCGGCCAGGATGAAAAGAATCCGAACCACATCAAGGTCGGCGTGATCGTCGGCGCTGAGCAGCAAGTGGCCGAAGTGGCTCAGAAAGTGGCTAAAGAGAAATACGGTCTGGACGTTGAGCTGGTCACTTTCAACGACTACGTGCTGCCTAACGAAGCGTTGAGCAAAGGCGATATCGACCTGAACGCCTTCCAGCACAAGCCATATCTGGATCAGCAGATCAAAGATCGCGGCTACAAGCTGGTGCCGGTCGGCAACACCTTTGTTTACCCGATCGCCGGTTACTCCAAGAAAATCAAATCGCTGGACGAGCTGAAAGAGGGGTCTCAGATCGCACTGCCTAACGATCCGACCAACCTGGGCCGTTCGCTGCTGCTGCTGCAGAAAGTCGGCCTGATCAAACTGAAAGACGGCGTTGGCCTGCTGCCGACCGTGTTGGACGTGACCGAGAACCCGAAAAACCTGAAGCTGGTTGAGCTGGAAGCGCCTCAGCTGCCGCGTTCCCTGGACGATCAGCAGATCGCACTGGCGGTGATCAACACCACCTACGCCAGCCAGATCGGCCTGACGCCGGCGAAAGACGGCCTGTTCGTGGAAGATAAAGACTCGCCTTACGTCAACCTGCTGGTTGCACGCGAAGATAACAAAGATGCGGAAAACGTGAAGAAATTCGTGCAGGCCTATCAGTCTGACGAAGTGGACGCCGCCGCCAACAAAATCTTCAACGGCGGTGCGGTGAAAGGCTGGTAAGCGCTTATTCGCCAATTTTATTCCTATAATTGCAAGACGGGCCAAGGCTCGTCTTGTTATTTCCGCCATAGATTGCTTCAATAGCGCCACTTTCATTAAGGCAGAGGAATCTCAATGCGTGTTTTACCTCTCTGTTTGTTAGCGCTCGCGCTGGCCGGATGTTCATCGCAGCGTATCGCGCCGTCCTCAACAAACAGCACCAGCAAGCCGACCACCACCAGCCCGGCCAAGACCACGCCGGCCGCCCGCCCCGCTCCGGTAAAACTGTACAAAAGTGCAGAAGAGCTCGTGGGCAAGCCGTTCCGCGATCTGGGTGAAGTGTCTGGCGAATCGTGCCAAACCACCGTACAAGACTCCCCACCGAATCTGGCCACCGCCCGTAAACGCATGCAAATCCGCGCGTCTTACATGAAGGCCAACGCCGTGCTGCTGCACGACTGCCAGATCGTCAGCGGCGTCGCCGGTTGTTACCAGCAGGCCGTCTGCCAGGGCTCGGCGCTTAACGTCTCGTCCAAATGACCGAATTCGTTTTCGAGCAGATCGGCGTGATCCGCTCGCCGTATAAAGAAAAATTCGCCGTTCCCCGCCAGCCGGGGCTGGTCGAAGACGGTGGCGGCGAACTGCTGCTGCTGCCGCCCTACAACCAGGCGGAGGCGGTACGCGGCCTCAGCGATTTCAGCCATCTGTGGGTGATGTTCATTTTCCATCAAACCCTGGAAGGCGGCTGGCGGCCGACGGTGCGACCGCCGCGTTTAGGCGGCAATGCCCGCATGGGCGTGTTCGCCACCCGCTCCACCTTCCGCCCCAACCCGCTCGGCATGTCCCTGATCGAACTGAAAGGCGTGCGGGTAAAAAACGGCGACGTGGTGCTGGAGCTGGGCAGCCTCGATCTGGTCGACGGCACCCCGGTGGTGGACATCAAGCCTTATCTGCCGTTCGCCGAGAGCCAGCCGCAGGCCCGCGCCGGCTTTGCCCAGGCCGCGCCCGCCGGCGACATGCCGGTGCGCTTCGCGCCACAGGCCGAACAGCAGCTGCAGCAACATCAGGCGCGTTACCCACAATTAAGGCGTTTTATCAGCCAGGTGCTGGCGCAAGACCCCCGTCCCGCCTATCGTAAAGGAGAGGACGTCGAACGGGATTACGCCGTCTGGCTGCTGGATTTCAACGTGCGCTGGCGCGTCGTGGACGGTCATACCGAAGTGTTGGCACTCGACCCGCGTTAAAATTCCGCCGCCTCTCTTTTGGCGACCCGCTCGCGCTGGTAAACTAAACCACTTTTGTCACTTTTGGCCGCCACTCTGGCAGCCCGATGCAATTTGCAGTTCTAACGGAACCAAAACACCATGCGTACTAGCCAATATCTGCTCTCCACTCTGAAGGAGACACCTGCCGACGCCGAAGTGATCAGCCACCAGCTGATGCTGCGCGCCGGGATGATCCGCAAGCTGGCCTCCGGTCTTTACACCTGGCTGCCGACCGGCCTGCGCGTTCTGAAAAAGGTTGAAAACATCGTTCGCGAAGAAATGAACAATGCTAATGCGATCGAAGTGTCTATGCCGGTGGTTCAGCCTGCCGACCTGTGGCAGGAAAGCGGCCGTTGGGAGCAATACGGCCCCGAGCTGCTGCGCTTTGTCGACCGCGGCGACCGTCCGTTCGTGCTGGGCCCGACGCACGAAGAAGTGATCACCGATCTGATCCGCAACGAGATCAGCTCGTACAAACAGCTGCCGCTGAACTTCTTCCAGATCCAGACCAAGTTCCGCGATGAAGTGCGCCCGCGTTTCGGCGTGATGCGTTCCCGTGAGTTCCTGATGAAGGATGCCTACTCCTTCCATACCTCACAGGAGTCTCTGCAGGAGACTTACGACGCGATGTACGAAGCGTACAGCAAAATCTTCAGCCGCATGGGCCTGGATTTCCGCCCGGTGCAGGCCGATACCGGCTCGATCGGCGGCAGCGCCTCGCACGAATTCCAGGTGCTGGCAGACAGCGGTGAAGACGATATCGTGTTCTCCACCGGCTCCGACTTCGCCGCCAACATCGAGCTGGCGGAAGCGGTCGCGCCGGCGGCTCCACGCTCGGCGGCCAGCGAAGCGCTGCGCCTGGTGGATACGCCAAACGCCAAAACCATCGTTGAGCTGGTCGAGCAGTTCCAGCTGCCGGTGGAAAAAACCGTGAAGACGCTGATGGTGCGCGCCACCGAAGAGAGCGGCCACAAGCTGGTTGCCCTGCTGGTGCGCGGCGATCACGAGCTGAACGAAATCAAGGCCGAGAAGCTGGCGCAGGTTGCCGCGCCGCTGACCTTCGCCACCGAAGAAGAAATTCGCGCCATCGTCGGCGCCGGCCCGGGTTCACTCGGCCCGGTCAACCTGCCGATGCCGGTGGTTGCTGACCGCAGCGTAGCGGCGATGAGCGACTTTGGCGCCGGTGCCAACGTTGACGGCAAACACTACTTCGGCATCAACTGGGAGCGCGACTTGCCGCTGCCACAGGTGGCCGATATCCGTAACGTGGTGGAAGGCGACGCCAGCCCGGACGGTCAGGGCACGCTGCTGATCAAACGCGGCATCGAAGTGGGCCATATCTTCCAGCTCGGCACCAAGTACTCGGAAGCGATGAAAGCGACCGTGCAGGGCGAAGACGGCCGTAACCAGGTGCTGACCATGGGCTGCTACGGCATCGGGGTTACGCGCGTCGTGGCCGCCGCCATCGAGCAGAACCATGACGAACGCGGCATCATCTGGCCGGACGCCATCGCGCCGTTCCAGGTAGCGATCCTGCCGATGAACATGCACAAGTCGTTCCGCGTGCAGGCGCTGGCCGAAGAGCTGTACAACACCCTGCGCTCCCACGGCATCGACGTGATCCTCGATGACCGCAAAGAGCGCCCGGGCGTGATGTTCGCGGATATGGAGCTGATCGGCGTGCCGCACTCTATCGTTATCGGCGATCGCAACCTCGACAACGAAGAGATCGAGTACAAGAACCGCCGCGTCGGCGAGAAGCAAATGATCAAAACCGGCGAAATCGTTGATTTCCTGCTGGGCCAGATCAAACGCTAAGCGACGAACGTCAGAAAATAAAAAACCCGCTCAGGCGGGTTTTTTTATATCCGAAATTGCTTATTTGCTGCTGCAGTTCTTGCTGCGGTCGAACGCGATTTTACCGTCCGGCACCAGCGCCTTTTCGGTCAGACCTTCCTCCATCGACGGCTGCACGCTGAAGTGCGCACTGAACGTCAGGAATACCGGCTCACCGGCGGTCTTGTATGCTTTGGCGTAACCTTGCTCCAGCGCGATGTTGTTGTCCACCGGGAAGGTTTTGCCGGTCGCGCAGTCCTTGAAGACGGCCGCGTCCGCCATATAGGTGTAGCTGCCTTTCAACGTCATCGGCGTTTTAGGCAACGGCTTCTCAACCGGATCCAGGCGGTAATTCAGCTTGGACTCGATCGGCACGCCGCTGCGATCCAGCATTTCCAGGCTCTTGCCCACCGGGCGGAAGTAGCGTTTTTCGCCGTTGCTGTCGGTCAGCACCAGTTTATCCGCGGTGCGCGCCCATTTACCGTAATCGGCAAAGGTCTGATCGCCGTCTTTGGTGCCGCGATAGGTTTCCTGCAGCACGAAGGTGCCGTCCTCATCCAGGAACAGCGCCGTATCCAGACCGCCGCAATCGGCGCAAGGCAACACCCCTTGATAGCTCTGCGGCATCGGCTGCAGCGGTTGTTCCTTCGGTTGATAATGATTGTTGCATCCCAACAACGAGAGTGCGCCTGCCGCGAGGAACAGGGCTACCGTAATTTTTTTCACAGTTATTCTCCTACTGTGTTCATGTATTCCTAAGTGCGAACCTTGCCACGCAGCGCCTTGGTGGCGCCTTTACGCGCCTTGCCTTCCAGGCGACGCAGTTTGGCCCCTTTCGTGGGCTTGGTCGCCTTGCGCGTTTTTTCCACCACCATCGCCTGCCGAATCAGCGCGGCCAGCCTGGCCAACGCCGCTTCGCGATTCAATTCCTGGCTGCGATACTCTTGCGCCTTGATAATCACCACGCCATCAGCGGTAATAAGATGATGATTCAGCGCCAGCAGCCTTTCCTTATAATACTCTGGCAGGCTGGATGCCCGGATGTCAAAGCGCAAATGGATCGCCGTTGAGGTTTTGTTCACGTGCTGGCCGCCCGCGCCCTGCGCGCGGATCGCCGTCAATTCCAGCTCATTATCCGGTATGGCTACGTTTCTTGACAGTTCAAGCACCGGTCACACCTGTGCCTGCTGCCACTCGGCAAACTGGATTTCCAGACTATTCTGAGCATCGGACAGCCAAATAGTTCCCTCTTGCAACGTCGCCTGCAGCGTCATGGTGCGGCTGGCCAATGCCGTCAGGCGCGCCAGCTGTTCGTCGTCGAGGAAACGCACGCTCAGGTTCTTGTGGCCGGCCACCTTGCCCTGCATTCCCTGCCACCATACGTGCGCGGCGCGCTCGCCGTAAGCGTACAGCACCACGCGCGGCGACTGGTTGCAGGCCTTGCGAATGCGCTTCTCGTCGGGCAATCCCATCTCGATCCACATTTCCAGCCCATTGTGGTCGTTGCGCTGCCAGATCTCCGGCTCGTCGTCGGCGCTCAGCCCTTTGGTGAACACCAGCCGTTCGTCCGCATGGCAGATCCAGGCCAGCAAGCGCAGCATCATGCGCTGCTCGTTTTCGGACGGGTGTTGCGCCAGCGTCAGCGTGGCGTCGTGGTAGAAGTGACGATCCATATCAGCAATATTGACCGCGGCTTTATAAATGGTTGCTTTCAGCGCCATGGGTGACCTCGTTATTATCCGGCGACAGTGTACTTGATCAGGGCCGAACGCCGCCAGCGCGGCCCGGCCGCGGCAGTGCGAAAGGCGTGCCGGGGTGCTGATAACTCCATAACAGCTGTGCTATAGTCGTCTGGGATAGGATAAAACTCCAAGAGCCTGCGCCTCATCGCGATAGTAGTCTTGATGATGCAGAGGTTCTTAAGGGAGGAAACTGTGCAACAATACTGTGAGTTAGTACGCCGTACTTACGCCGAGATTGGCAGTGGAGATCTTGGCTACGTGCCCGATGCGCTGGCTTGTGCGTTAAAGGCATTGGACGATGTCGCAGCGAACGATGCGCTACCGTCCTCCGTTAGGGAACAGGCGGCCTTTGCCGCCGCTAACTTATTGGTGAGCGACTATGTTGATGAATGATGAGTACCAACCCATCAATTGCGATGACTACGACAATCTGGAACTCGCCTGTCAGCATAAACTTATTCTGAAGCTGGAGTTACGCGACGGAGAAGTGATCGAGGCCAAGGCGATCGACCTGCTGCAAAAGAAACGCGTTGAGTATCTGACCATCGAACAGAATGGCCAACAGCGCGACCTGCGTCTGGACCATATCAGCAGTTTCAGTCATCCGGAAATCGGTACCGTGGTCGTCAGTCTGTCGGACTGAGCAGCGGTAACCCCATCCCAACAGGGCAGCCCAACGGCTGCCCTCGTCATTTACGGCTTCAGGCTGGCGTAAAAGGCCGCCAGATCGGCGAT
Source organism: Serratia sarumanii (assembly GCF_029962605.1). NCBI lineage: Bacteria > Pseudomonadati > Pseudomonadota > Gammaproteobacteria > Enterobacterales > Yersiniaceae > Serratia > Serratia sarumanii. The sequence continues at coordinate 3,933,727 of NZ_CP124750.1, forward strand.
ATCGTCATCCGACAGCCCCGACACGTAGGCCTTCATCACCTCGGCCTGGCCGCCGTTGCGCTCCCCTTTCTTGTACGCCTGCAACGCGTGCTGCAGGTACATGGCGTTCTGCCCGGCCAGATTCGGGTACATCGGCACCGTCACCTTGCCCTGCGCGCCGTGGCACGCCGCGCAGGCGGCGGCTTTCGCCTGGCCGGCCGCCGCATCCCCCGCCGCCAACGCCGGCAGGCTGAACAGGCCGGCGGCCAACAGCGTGATCCCCACAAACTTCATTATTGCTCCTCGCGATTATGATTTTTCTCCCAGCGCAGCCGCCACGGACGTTCGCCTTCCGGCACCTGCCCCGCCTCACAGACGAATACGCCCAGCGCGGCGATCAGCTGCTCATCATAATAAATCAACGGGATGCGTTCACGCTGCCAGGGTGGGATCCCCAGCTCCTGCCACAATTTTTTTATCGGCCGCGAATGGGCGCGCCCCACGATGCGCACCGCGCCCTGCACGCCGCCGAAACGAATGCTGATCCGCTGCGACGGCTGCGGCGCGCGCAGCGCCAGCTCGCCCTCACCCGCGACAAGCCGCCCCAGCCCGTCCGGCAGCGCCAGCGGCTGATCAGGCTGCCAGGGCAGATGCACATCGCGCAGCGCCGCCAGCGGCGGCAACAGGTGCAACCGGCCGCGGAAACGGCGAATCTGATAGGCGCCGAGCTGCAGCTGCGGTTCGGCATCCTCCCGGCTGAGCGCCACCTCCTCCCACAGGCGCTGAAGCTGCTCACGCGCCGGCATGGTGACGTTAAACAACGCGATCCAGCGCCGCAGCAAGGCGAAGCGCCGCACCGGCGAACAGTCCGTCAGGCCGTCGATCGCCAATGAGCGATCCGCCGCCAACAGGCTTTGCAGCGGTTCCGCCAGCAGTTCGTCCAGCAGCTGCTCCTGCTCGGCGCACAGGCCGGCGCTGCGCGCCACCGCCGAGGCGAAGTGCGGCCAGCGTTGATTGAGCTGCGGCAACACCTGCAAGCGCAGGAAATTGCGATCGAAGCGCGTGTCCTGATTGCTGTCGTCATCTATCCAGGCTAGGGCGTAGCGTTGCGCGTAGTTTTCCAACGTCTGGCGTGAGCAACCCAACAGCGGCCGCAACAGCAGGTGCTCGCCCAACGCGGTGCGCGCCGCCATCGCCGACAGCCCCGCCGGCCCGCTGCCGCGCTTGAGCGCCAGCAGGAAGGTTTCGCTTTGATCGTCGAGGTGTTGGGCGGTGAGCAGCGCTTCGCCCTCCGTTAGCGCGGCGCTGAAGGCGGCATAGCGCGCCGCGCGCGCCGCCGCTTCGATGCCGCCCTGGCGGGCGTCCACCTGCACGTGCGTCACCGTCAGCGGGATCTGCCAGTCGGCGCAGCGGCTGCGGCAATGCTCAACCCAGCGGTCGGCGAAGGCGCTCAGGCCGTGATGCACATGCAGCGCGCGCAGTTGCATTCCCGGACGCCGGCGGCGCAACGCCGCCAGCACATGCAGCAGTACGCTGGAATCCAGGCCGCCGCTGAACGCCACCAGCAGCCGCTGCTGCGCGCCCAACTGGTCTGCCACCCGCGTCGTTAATTGATCAGTATTCATCGGTCGGCTTTGTCACTTCTACATAGCTGCACGTTAACCCCGCCTACCGTCATCAATCAAGCATTAACCGTCCGTGCCTGGCGCCGCGTCAGCAGCCACCAACCGCCCAGCACCGCGATCACCGCCAGCGCGCATCCGGCCGCTCCCCAGCCAATCTGGGCGAAAATGCGGCCATACGCCTGCATCGCCGCCCCCTCGATGTGATCCTCGGCGGTCTGATTGGCGATAATGCCCGCCAGATAGTTGGCGATCGAGCCGGTCGCCAGCATATAGATGCCGGTCAGCACGCCGGTGGCGCCGGGGATATTCAGCCGGGTGATCTGCGCCATCGCCACCGGATCGATAAACAGTTCGGCGAAGCCCATCACCGCCAGGCCGGCGATCATCAGCCCCATCGATCCCGGCCCGTGCAGCCGCGTATTGAGCGCCATCAGCGTAAAGCCGACGCCGATCAACAGCAGACCGAAGGCGAACTTGCACCAGATGCGCAGCGTGCGATCGCCCGTACCGTCGCCGTTCGCCAGCCATGCCAGCGCCACGCCGCCCAGCATCACCGCGCAGGCGTTAACCGACTGGAACAGCGCGGTCGGCACCGTCCAGCCGAACCAGCGCCGATCGACGAAGTGATCGATAAACAGGCTGATGGAGCTGCCGCCCTGCTGGGCGAAAGCCCAGAACAGCGTGCCCAGCAGCATCAGCACAACGATCTGCCACAGTCCCCGGCGCTGGCCGGCGTCCGCACGCAGCATAATGCGTGCCACCAGCACCACCGCCGCCACGCACACCAGCCCGAGCAAATAGCCGGCCCAGTCGTGCACAAACAGCAGCGTGAAGAACAGCGGCGATGCCAGCAGCGCCGCCAGCAGCAAACCCCAGTGCGGCAAACCCAGGCTTTTGGCGCGCATCAGCGGTGCATTCACGCCGCGGGTATGGCGGAAGTGGCGCCCGCCGAGCAGGAAGATCGCCAGGCCGGCGAACATGCCGATCCCGGCCAACGCAAAGCCGACGTGCCAGCCATAGCGCTCGGCCGCCAACCCACAGGCGATCGGCGCCAAAATGGAACCGACGTTGCCGGCGGCGTACAGCAGCGAGAAGCCCCCTTCGCGGCGCGAGTCGTGCGCCGGATACAGCTCGCCCAGCAGGCAGCTGATATTGGATTTGAACAGGCCGTAGCCGCAGATGATGATGGCCAGAGCCAGATAGAGCGACTGGGCGGAGACCGCACTCAGGCCGAGCACGATATGCCCCAGCGTCATCAGCGCCGCGCCGGCGATCACCGCGACGCGATTGCCCAGCAGGCGGTCGGCGAGCCAGCCGCCCAAAATAGGAGTGACATAAACTAACGAAGCGTAAGCGCTGTAGAGATCGATGGCGTGGCTGTCGGTATAGCCGAGTTGGTGGGTCAGATAGAGAATCAGTAACGCACGCATGCCGTAAAAGCTGAAATATTCCCAAATTTGTATGGCTACGACATAGTAAATTGCGCGCGGCTGTGAGGGTGTTTTCATGGAGGTCTCCCATCAGTCGGTGAACGGCAAAGGGGAAGCGCGAGCGCCTCCCCTGTTATTGGCTGCGGTTATTTCGCCTTCAGCACTTTCACCCGATAACGTCCGTCCGCCTGACGATAGGCGCCGTGAATGTCGGTTTCAAAGCCCGGATAATGCGCGCCGATTTCGCACAGCATCTGCAGGAACTCCAGCACCGGCCGGCTCTCCTCGGTCAGCATTTCGCCCGGCATCACCAGCGGCACGCCCGGTGGGTATGGGAGGATCATATTGGCGTTGACCTTGCCGACCATCTCTTCCAGATAAACCTCTTCCACTTCGCCGTGCAGCTCTTTCTGGAACGCCTGGTATGGGTTCATCACCATGGTTGGCAGCACTTCGAACGCGCGGTACATCAGGTCCGGCAGGTTGTGCTGCTCCACCAGGCGGTGAATGTTCTGCGCCAGATCCTGAATGCGCATGTTTTCATAGAAATCAGGCGCTTCCTGATACAGCGAAGGCAGCATGTTCTTCACCCGCAGGTTCAGATCGAACGAGCGTTTGAAGTCGGTCATCGCGCGCAGCAGGCTGAGCGCCTTGGTTTTGTCGATGCCGATGCTGAACAGGAACAGCAGGTTGTACGGCCCGGTTTTCTCGACGATGATGCCGCGTTCGTCGAGGTATTTCGCCACGATGCTGGCCGGGATGCCGAACGGCTGCATCTCGCCTTCCTTGCTCATCCCCGGCGTCAGAATGGTGACCTTGATCGGGTCGAGGTACATGTGTTCGTTATCGATGTTCTTGAAGCCGTGCCAGGCGCTGTCGGAACGCAGCGGCCAGCATTCCGGCTCATCGATATGCTCCGGCTGCCAGACGTCGAAGAACCAGCCGTCGGACTCGACTTTCAGGCGTTTGATCTCTTTGCGGAACTTGATCGCGCGCTCGATAGAGCCGTTGATCAGGCGCTTGCCGGCGTTGCCTTTCATCATCGCCGCGGCGGTTTCGGTCGACGCCACGATGCCGTAGTGCGGCGAGGTGGTGGTGTGCATCATGTAGGCTTCGTTGAAGGTTTCTTCGTTGATATCGCCCTTCACGTGAATCATCGAAGCCTGCGAGAAGGCCGCCAGCAGTTTGTGGGTGGACTGGGTTTCATAGATCACCTTGCCCTCCACGCGGCCGCCGCTCATGCCGCACTTGCCTTTATAGATCGGGTGGAAGTTGGTGTAAGGCACCCAGGCGGAATCGAAGTGGATAGACTTCACGTCCAGGGTGTTCTTGATAAAGTCGGTGTTGTACAGCAGGCCGTCATAGGTGGAGTTGGTGATCACCGCGTGTACCGGCCAGGTGGCGTTCGGGGTATCCTTCACACGTTTGGCGATGGTGGCGCGCTGGAACTCGCTCTGCGGAATGCCGCCGAGGATGCCGTAGGCGTTGCGGGTCGGGCGGAAGTAGATCGGCGTGATGTCACTCATCATCATCAGGTGAGTCAGCGACTTGTGGCAGTTACGGTCAATCAGCACCGTGCTGCCCGCCGGCGCCGAATACATGCCGACGATCTTGTTGGCGGTGGAGGTGCCGTTGGTGACCATGTAGCTGCGTTCGGCGTTGAACACGCGGGAAATGTACTCTTCCGCCTCTTTGTGCGGGCCGGAGTGATCCAGCAGCGATCCCAGTTCGGACACCGAAATCGAGATATCCGACTTCATGGTGTTCGGGCCGAAGAAATCGTAGAACAGGCTGCCCACCGGGCTCTTCTGGAACGCGGTGCCGCCCATGTGGCCCGGCGTACAGAAGGTGTATTTGCCTTCGCGCACGTATTTGAACAGCGCCTTGGTCAACGGCGGCAGGATGGTGTCGATGTACTCGTCGGTGTTCTGTTTGATCTTGGCGGCGATGTCGGTTGCCGCGCCGAGCGCATATTCGAAGAAGCGCACCTGCATGCGCAGATCGTTCAGGCTGACGTCCAGCGTCGAATAGGTGTTGGCGAACGCATACAGTGGCATGTATTCGTTCAGCTGGCTGATCTCTTCGCACAGCTCCAGGTTGTATTTGTCCCAGTCGAAGATCACCCCGCACAAGCGGGCGTTGTTCTCGATCAGTTTCAGCAGGTCTTCGCGATCGTTAGGGTAAACGATGCGGAAATCCAGACTTTCCAGCGCCTGATGCAGTTCACGGATAGGCTCTTCTTTGAAGTAGACACCCATGTGATTCATGATGGCGATAACGTTCATATGCATTTCTCCTGGCAAAGCAAGCCCCTTCCCGTCGCGGCTGACAGGTCGGAAAGAAAGGGGCTGGGTAAATTCAGTCGGTCAGCGGACGCGAATCAGTGCGCTTTGGCCGTGGTGTTTTCATCGACCGCCGCGGCGTTGGCAGCCTGGCGGGTATTCATTTTCCGGGCGTAGAACATCAGGATAATCAGGCTGATGATAAAGGTGCCGGACAGTTCGAATGAGTTGGCGCCCATCAGCGCGATGAAGCAGAAACCGCAGCCGCACACCGAAGCGATCAGGCTCAGCAGGTTGCGCACGTTGACCCCTTCGAAGCGGATCAGGTCTACGCAGGAGTAGAAGTAAGGCAGCATGGTCAGCAGCACCGCGATGCCGGTCAGTTCGCCGAACAGGTCGGACGCTTTGCCGCCGGCGGAGCTCATCAGTGTGATCAGCACCATCAGCGCGGTCATTTTGCAGCCGGCCAGCAGCAGGCCTTTCTTCGGAATGCCGTTTTTATCCAGCTCGCCGTACACTTTCGGGAAGTTGCCGTCGTTGGCGGCGCGTACCCCGGCCTGGCCGACCAGCATCATCCACGAACCGAGCGACGTCAGGCAGGCGAAGGCAGTGAAGGCGGAAACCATCGGTGCGGCCCAGTTGCCCATAATCGCCGAGGCGCTGATGGCGAACGGCGCGCCGCTGGCGGCCATTTCAGACGCCGGGAACATACCGCTGATCACCTGAGTGGCGGCGATGTAGATAATGCCCGCCAGGCCGGTGCCGAGCATGGTCGCCAGCGGCACGGTGCGTTTCGGGTTTTTCACCATGCCGGTGCTGACCGCTGCGGATTCCACACCGATAAATGCCCACAGGCACAGCAGGATACTTTTAATCACCGCATGGCTGTCGGTGGTACCGGAGGTATTCCAGTTAGCCTGGTAGGTGGCGACGTCAAACCAGTGCCAGCCGAGGGTGGCAGTCACGATCACCGGGATCAGCACCAGCACCAGGCCCAGGGTGGTCAAACGGCTGACCCAGGTTCCGCCCAGCATGTTGACGAAGGTGAAGATCCACACGATGGCGATACAGGCGATGCCGGCAGGTACCGGGTTGTTCAGCGCCGGGAAGAAGGTGGAGAGATAAGAAACGGCGGTAATGCCGATGGCCAGGTTACCGATCCAGTTGGCATGGTAATAAAGCACGCCGGTCTGGAAACCGAAGGCCGGGGAAATTTCACCCGCATAAGCGATAGGGCCGCCCTGCTGCGGGTTTTTGGTGGCGAGGCGGGCATACACATAGGCCAGCGACATCGCCCCGATAATCGAGATCACCCATCCCCAAATGGCGATAGATCCGAGACTCGCCAGGTTGGCGGGCAATAAGGCAATCCCGCTCCCCATCATATTACCGGCGACGACGCCGGTGCAGGCAATAAGCCCTATTTTCTTGGGTGAAGCCATGGTCAGTTTCTCCTGATTTACGTTTCTTATAAGCCACACCCATAAATGAAAGATTTTAATGAGCCGGCTTGATAGTCAGGATGCTAACCATCGGGGGGAATAAAGTCCTAAAGATAAAGTGAGTTTACGCTCATGATCATACAAATGATAACCTGAGGTTTTTCATTAACACATCAAGATAAAAAGGTAAGCTAAAGAAAAGATAAACATCATTTAAAAACAGCAAAATAGCGAGGTTAATCACGCATAACAAACGGCAAAAAAAGAGCAATATTGCGCAGAAAAATAATACATTCATGCAACATGACTTCACCAATAAATAACGCCGCCATGATCCCCGGAGAATAATGGCGGCGTGATAGCGGTTAATTATTGGCGCTGATAGTTATTTAAATAAGGCACCACGTTGGTCAATGACGTCTGGAATACGCCATTGGTGATCCAATGCAAAGTGTCCTCGCCGGGGCGAAGATTGAATGCGGTAATATAAGAATCCGCCGCCAAATGGTTCTGCCCCTGCATTTCATACACTTTCCCCAGCAACACATAATTCAGCCACGACATTTGCAATTCAATCCCCAGATCGATCGCCCGGTGCGCCTCGTCAATGCGCCCCTGCGTCAATGCATCTACCGCCAGAACTTGCTGCATGATTGGCGTGTTTTTCAGTTCGGGGATGGTCGCCAAATGACTGATATCGGCGCGCAGTTGCGCCAAGGCCTGGCTGTCGAACGGTTGATAAGAATTGCGCAGCAGATCCACCAGCGCTTTTTCCGCCAGCAGGTAGTGGAAATCCGGCGCGCTTTTAATCAACTCGCTCAGCTGGGCGCTGGCGCGGGTCAACGAATCGGCGTCGCCGTGGATCAGCAACTGATGCGCCTGGTAGAAGCGCTGCAGCAGCGGCCCGTTGTCGGGCAGCAGCTGCGCCAGACGCTGCTCCAGCTGTGGCGGCCAGGGCTGCTTCAGCGCTGCGGACAGGCTGGAGAGGAAGTCGGTCTGGATCTTCAGCTGGTTATCGGCGGTAATGAAGTAACGCTTGTCCAGCATGACTGAGCTGTCGGCGTTATCCACCAGCCGCACGGACAGGAAACACTGCTGGGCGCGGTAGTGGCGCTGATTGACGAACTCGATATACAGCGACTTGCCCGAGTTGCTGGGGCCGGAATAGTTGTAGTTGGTCTGGTCGTGCACCAGGAAGGTCGAGTAGGTGTTCAGCGAATCGGTGATCAGCTCGCTGACGCCAACCACATAGGAGAGCTGCGGCATCCAGTTGCTGCAGCTCTCGCCGCCCTGGATGCGAATATCGATATCGCGCGGGTTGAGCAGCACCGGCATGGTCGATACCGGCACGCGCTGCGACAGCGTGGCGATGCCGACAAACGCCACGCAGACGCTGAGCGCCGCCAGAAACGCCAGCCACACCCAGAAGGTCGAGCGGCGATAAAAGCGCGGCTTCTTTTCGCCGGGCGCGGCAACCGGCGCGCTTGCCCGGCGCGGCGGCACATACGGCGTCTCGTCTTCCTCGCTGCCGTCTTCCGGTTCATGCATGATCACCGCGATCTGCGGCGCCGGTGCGGGAGCGGGTTGCGTCTCCCCCTCTTCACACCAGATCACCGACGTCGCCAGCTTATATCCGCGCTTGGGCACGGTGATAATGTATTCCGGGCTGTCGCTGTCGCCGTCTTTCAGGTATTTGCGCAGCTCCGAAATACATTGGGTCACCACGTGGTTGGTGACGATATTGCGCTTCCAGACGTTGTCGATCAGCTCGTCGCGGCTCAGCACCACGTCCGGATGGCGGGCGAAATAGCACAGCATGTCGATCAGGCGCGGTTCCAGCGTTTTTAGGCGTCCGTCGCGGCTGATGGTGTTGTCGGCAGGGGTAACCAGCCACTCCCCGACGCGAAAAGCAGGCTCTTGCATGGCGGAAATAACTCTGTAGGCATGTAGGGCAAGGGCGCGATCATAGCATAACCGCCCCCGGCTGTGGCCGCCGGGAGGCGATTAAGCCGTTAACTCTCGTATAATTCTAACGGTAAACCATCGGGATCGCTGAAAAAGGTAAAGCGGGATTGGGTGTAAGGATCGACGCGTACCGGTTCGCAGGCGACGCCGGCCGCCTGCAGATGGGCGATGGCCTGGTCAATGTCGTCAACGCTGAACGCCAAATGGCGCAGGCCGCAGGCCTCCGGGCGGCTGACGCGAGCCGGCGGCGAAGGGAAAGAAAACAGCTCGATGGCGTATTGCCCGTTGAGCGCCAGATCCGCTTTCCAGGAGCCGCGCTCCTCGCGGTAGACTTCGCTCAGCAGGGTGAATCCGAGAATGTCGCAGTAAAAACGCTTGCTGGCGGCGTAATCCGCGCCAATGATCGCGATATGGTGTACCTGACGTAACGCCAGCATGGCGGCCTCTCCTGTTCGGTCTGATGAGGCAAGGTATCCGGCGGCGGCGGTGCCGTCAATGAGAACGCCCGGCATATCTTTCCAAACTGCCGGGCGTGTTATGCATTATGGCTGTGGGGCTTTCAACACCTTCACCAGATAGCGCCCGTCCTCCGTCAGTCTGGCGCCGTGGATGTCGGTTTCAAAACCGGGGTAACGTTCGCCGATCGAGCACAACATCAGCAGAAAATCGAGTACCGCCCGGCTCTCTTCGGTGATCATTTCCCCCGGCATCACCAGCGGCACGCCCGGCGGATACGGCAGGATCATATTGGCCGCCACCTTGCCAACCAGCTGATCCAGCTCACAGGTTTCCACGTTGCCCCGCACCTGCTCCTGGAACATCTGGTGCGGCGTCAGCTTCATTTCCGGCAGCACGTCGAACGCCCGCTGCATCAGGCGCGGCAGATCGTGCTGGCAGATCAGGCGATGAATGCCGGCGGCCAGATCCTGAATGCGCATGTTGCGATAGAAATCCGGATCCTCGGCGTACAGATCCGGCAGCATGTTCTTCACCCGCAGGTTGAGATCGTAGGCGCGCTTGAAGTCGGTCAGGCCGCGCAGCAGGCTCATCGCCTTGGTTTTGTCGATGCCGATGCTGAACAGGAACAGCAGGTTGTACGGCCCGGTCTTCTCCACCACGATGCCGCGCTCGTCGAGGTACTTCGCCACCAGCGCCGCCGGGATCCCCTCCTCCTCGAGCGCACCCAGCTCGTTCATGCCCGGCGTCAGGATCGTCACCTTGATCGGATCGAGGTACATGTGATCGCGATCGGTCTGGCCGAAGCCGTGCCAGTTGTCGTCCGGATCCAATGGCCAGCATTGCGCTTCATCGATCTCTTCCGGCTGCCAAATGTCGAAGAACCAACTGTCGCTCTCCTCGCGCAGCCGCTGCACTTCACGGCGAAAATGCAGCGCGCGCTCCACCGAGCGGTTGATCAAGCGGCGCCCCGGGTTGCCGCGCAGCATGGCGGCCGCGGTCTCCATCGACGCCACGATGCCGTAGTGCGGCGAGGTGGTGGTGTGCATCATGTAGGCTTCGTTGAAGGTGCTCTCGTCGTAGTCGCCTTTGATATGAATCATCGAGGCCTGCGAGAAGGCCGCCAGCAGCTTGTGCGTCGACTGGGTCTCGTAGAAAACCTTACCGGGCACCCGCTCGCCGCTCATGCCGCTCTTGCCGTCGTAAATCGGATGGAAGTTGGTGTAAGGCACCCAGGCGGAGTCAAAGTGGATCGATGGCACCTCCAGCGTCTGCTTGATGTAGTCGGTGTTGTACAGCAGGCCGTCATAGGTGGAATTGGTGATCACCGCATGCACCGGCCAGGTGGCGTTCTCGGTCTCCTGCACCCGGGCGGCGATGCTTTCGCGGGTGAACTCGCGCTGCGGAATGCCGCCGAGGATGCCGTAGGCGTTGCGCAGCGGGCGCAGATAGATCGGCACGATATCGCTCATCATCAGCAGGTGGCACAGCGATTTGTGGCAGTTGCGGTCGATCAGCACGGTGCTGCCGGCCGGTGCCGAATACATGCCGACGATCTTGTTGGCGGTGGAGGTGCCGTTGGTGACCAGATAGCTCTGCTCGGCGTTAAAGGTGCGCGCGATATACTCTTCGGCCTCCAGGTGCGGCCCGGTGTGATCCAGCAGCGAACCGAGCTCGGTAACCGAAATCGAGATGTCGGCCTTCAGGGTATTGGCGCCGAAAAAGTCATAGAACAGGCAGCCCACCGGGCTTTTTTGAAACGCGGTGCCGGCCATGTGGCCCGGCGTGCAGAAGGTGTACTTCCCTTCGCGCACATAGTTGAACAGCGCCTTGGTCAGCGGCGGCGTAATGGTATCGATGTATTCCGCGGTGTACTGCTGGATGCGCTGCGCGATATCGTCCGCCGCATTCAGGCCATACTCGAAGAAATAGAGCACCATGCGCATTTCATGCAGGCTGACGTCGAAGGTGGAATGGGTATTGATAAAGGCGTACAGCGGCAGGTATTCATTCAGCTCGTTGATTTCGCTGCACAGCTCCAGGCTGTAGTCGTCCCAGTCGAAGATCACCCCGCAAATGCGGGCATTGGCTTCGATCAGCTTCAGCAGATCACCGCTGTTTTTGGGGTACACCAGCTGGAATCCCATGGCGGCCAGCGCCGCGTGGAGCTCGCGGATCGGCTCATCTTTGTAGTAGACGCCCGTCGGGCCCATGATGGCGATGATATTCATCGGCAGCTCCTGTCAGTTAACGGCCAAGTCTCTATAACACCACGAAAATCCGGTGGTGTGTAGCCAAAAAAAAACCGCCCGGAGGCGGTTTCTTGCAGCGAAGAACAGAACTCAGCAGTAGCCGTAGTTCATCAGACGCTGGTAGCGGCGGTTGAGCAACTCTTCGTCGTTCAGACCGTCCAGATCTTTCAGATCGGCCAGCAGCTGCGCTTTCAGCGCGGCGGCCATTGCCGGTACGTCGCGGTGCGCGGAACCCAGCGGCTCCGGGATCACCGAGTCGATCAGCTTCAGCTCTTTCAGACGCGGCGCGGTGATGCCCATCGCTTCTGCGGCCAGCGGCGCCTTATCGGCGCTCTTCCACAGAATGGAGGCACAGCCTTCCGGCGAAATCACCGAGTAGGTGCTGTACTGCAGCATATTCACCTTATCGCCCACGCCGATCGCCAGCGCGCCGCCGGAGCCGCCTTCGCCGATGACGGTGCAGATGACCGGCACGTTCAGGCGCGACATCTCACGCAGGTTGCGCGCGATGGCTTCGGACTGGCCGCGCTCTTCCGCGCCCACGCCCGGATAAGCGCCCGGGGTATCGATAAAGGTGATGATCGGCATCTTGAAGCGCGCGGCCATTTCCATCAGGCGCAGCGCCTTGCGGTAGCCTTCCGGCGCCGGCATGCCGAAGTTGCGGCGGATCTTCTCTTTGGTTTCACGGCCTTTCTGGTGCCCGATGATCATCACCGGGCGGCCATCCAGGCGCGCAATACCGCCGACGATCGCTTTGTCGTCGGCGTAAGCGCGATCGCCCGCCAACTCTTCGAAGTCGGTAAAGATGTGTTTGATATAATCCAGGGTATAAGGACGGCGCGGGTGGCGTGCCAATTGGGCAATCTGCCAGGCCCCAAGATCGGCAAAAATCTTGCGCGTCAGCTCAACGCTCTTTTCACGCAGGCGCTGAACCTCTTCGTCCAGATTAATATCTAATTTTTCGTCTTGACGGCTGACTGCAGTCAGCGAGTCAATTTTCGCTTCCAGCTCTGCAATCGGCTGTTCAAAATCAAGAAAATTCAGACTCATAGCATTCCTATTTTAGTCAAATTCCAAGTCCACCTGCTCATTGCCTACCAACGTCCGCAAGTCGATCAACAAGCGGTCGGTGGGCGTCACGCGCCAGGTTGCGCCAAAACGCAGCTTGGCTCGCGCATCTTCCCGTTGATAGTAGAGATGCACTGGAATCGTCCCCGATCGATGGGGTTCCAACGACTGGCGGAGACGGTTCAAAAGCTGGTCATCAATTTGCCTGTCAGTCAGCGAGATAGCAAGCCCGCGAGCGTATTTTTCCCGGGCTTCACTGATGTCCATTACCTCGCGGGCCATCATTTTAAGCCCGCCGCTAAAGTCATCAAAGCTGACCTGTCCACTGGCGATAAGGATACGGTCTTTTTCCAACAAATGCTGGTATTTTTCTAACGCTTCGGTGAATAACATCACTTCCAGGCGGCCCGAACGGTCATCCAATGTACAGATGCCGATGCGGTTGCCGCGCTTGGTCACCATCACCCGCGCGGCGACCACCAGCCCGACGGCGGTGGTCATTTTGCCCCGATCCGTCGGGTGCATGTCTTTCAAACGCTGGCCACCGGCGTAACGTTCGATCTCCTTCAGGTACTGGGTGATCGGGTGGCCGGTCAGGTACAGCCCCAGCGTCTCCCTTTCACCGTCCAGCACCACCTGCTCCGGCCAGGGCGCGATATTGGCGTAGGATTGCTCCACCTGCTCCGGCGCTTCCGCCAGCACGCCAAACATATCCACCTGGCCGATCGCTTCGGCTTTCGCATGCTGATCCGCCGCTTTCAACGCGTCGCCGAGCGAATTCATCAGCGCGGCGCGGTGCGGCCCGAGGCGATCGAACGCGCCGGACATGATCAGTTTTTCCAGAATGCGGCGGTTCAGTTTCTTGATGTCTGAGCGCGCGCAGAGATCGAACAGGTCTTTGAAGTAACCCTGCTCGCCGCTGTTGCGCGCCTCGATGATGGCTTCGATCGGCCCTTCCCCCACGCCCTTGATGGCGCCGATGCCATAAACGATCTCGCCGTCGTCGTTGACGTGGAAGTGATACAGGCCGCTGTTGATGTCCGGCGGCAGGATCTTCAGCCCCATGCGCCAGCATTCGTCCACCAGCCCCACCACCTTATCGGTGTTGTCCATATCGGCGGTCATCACCGCCGCCATAAACTCGGCCGGGTAGTGCGCTTTCAGCCACAGCGTCTGATACGACACCAGCGCATAGGCGGCGGAGTGCGATTTGTTGAAGCCGTATCCGGCGAATTTCTCCACCAGGTCGAAGATTTTCACCGACAGTTCGCCGTCGATGCCGCGCGCTTTGGCGCCATCTTCAAAGCCGCCGCGCTGCTTGGCCATCTCGACCGGGTTCTTTTTACCCATCGCACGGCGCAGCATGTCCGCGCCGCCCAGCGTATAGCCCGCCAGCACCTGGGCAATCTGCATCACCTGTTCCTGATACAGGATGATGCCATAGGTGGGTTCCAGCACCGGCTTGAGCGACTCGTGCTGCCACTGGATGTCCGGGTAGGAGATCTCTTCGCGGCCGTGCTTGCGGTCGATGAAGTTATCCACCATCCCCGACTGCAGCGGCCCCGGACGGAACAGCGCCACCAGTGCGATCATGTCTTCGAAGCAGTCGGGCTTCAGACGTTTGATCAGGTCTTTCATGCCGCGCGATTCAAGCTGGAACACCGCCGTGGTTTCCGAGCGCTGCAGCATATCGAAGCTTTTCTTGTCGTCGAGCGGAATGGCGGCGATGTCGATCGGCTCCAGCCCGGTCTTGGCGCGCCGGGCGTTGATCATCTCCAGCGCCCAGTCGATGATGGTCAGGGTGCGCAGACCGAGGAAGTCGAACTTCACCAGCCCGGCGTATTCCACGTCGTTCTTATCGAACTGGGTCACCGGGTGCTGCCCTTCGGCGTCGCAGTACAGCGGCGCGAAGTCGGTGATTTTGGTCGGCGCGATTACCACGCCCCCGGCGTGTTTACCGGCGTTACGCGTCACCCCTTCCAGCTTGCGCGCCATGTCGATCAGCGCCTTGACCTCTTCGTCTGCCTCGTAAATTTCCGGCAGCTGCGGTTCGGCAGCGAAGGCTTTTTCCAGCGTCATGCCCGGATCCGGCGGCACCAGCTTGGAGATGCGATCGACGAAGCCATACGGGTGCCCCAGCACGCGGCCCACGTCGCGGATAACCGCTTTCGCCGCCATGGTGCCGAAGGTGATGATCTGCGATACCGCTTCGCGGCCGTACATCTCCGCCACGTGCTCAATTACCTGATCGCGCTTCTCCATGCAGAAGTCGACGTCGAAGTCGGGCATCGAGACACGTTCCGGGTTCAGGAAACGTTCGAACAGCAGGTCGAACTCCAGCGGATCGAGGTCGGTGATTTTCAACGCATAGGCCACCAGCGAACCGGCACCGGAGCCGCGCCCCGGCCCCACCGGCACGTTGTTGTCCTTCGACCACTGGATAAACTCCATCACGATCAGGAAGTAGCCGGGGAACCCCATCTGGTTGATCACCTTCAGCTCGACGTCCAGACGCTCGTCGTATTCCGGGCGGCGCTGCGCGCGCACTTCAGGATCGGGGAACAGGAACTCGAGACGCTCTTCCAGCCCCTCTTTCGATTTGAGTACCAGGAAGTCCTCGGTGCTCATGTCGCCGGTCGGGAACTGCGGCAGGAAGTATTCGCCGAGGCGAATGGTGACGTTGCAGCGCTTGGCGATCTCGACGCTGTTCAGCAGCGCTTCCGGAATGTCGGCGAACAGCTCGCACATCTCGTCTTCGCTGCGCATGTATTGCTGCGGGCTGTAGTTGCGCGGCCGCTTGGGATCGTCCAGCGTAAAGCCGTCGTGGATGGCGACGCGAATTTCATGGGCGTCGAAGTCATCTTCCACCAGGAAGCGCACGTCGTTGGTGGCCACCACCGGCAAACCGCGCTCGGTGGCCAGCGCCACCGCCGCATGCAGGTAGTTCTCTTCGTCCGGGCGGCCGGTGCGGATCAGTTCCAGGTAGTAACAGTCCGGGAAGTACTGCTGGTAGAAGCCCAGACACTGATCCACCTGCGCCTGGTTGCCGCGCAGCAGAAACTTGCCGACGTCGCCCTGACGCGCGCCGGAGAGCAGAATCAGCCCTTCGCGATGTTCAATCAGCCAGTCGCGATCGATGATCGGGCCGGCGGCGCCGTAGCCGCGCTGATAGGCGCGGGAAATCAGCAGCGTCAGGTTCTGGTAGCCTTCGTTGTTGCTGGCCAGCACCGTCAGCTGAGCCAGCTCGTCGCCCAGCTCTTCGCTTTGCACATGGAAATCCGCGCCGATGATCGGTTTGATCCCGGCGCCGTGCGCGCTGCCGTAGAACTTCACCAATCCGCACAGGTTGGTGAAATCGGTAATTGCCAGAGCAGGCATGGCTAACGCGGCGGCTCTTTTCACCAGCGGCGCCGTCTTGGCCAATCCATCAATCATGGAATAGTCACTGTGGACGCGCAGGTGAATAAAACGAGGTTCGGCCATCTCCAGATACCTGATTGAAGGGGCTCAGCAGGCTGAACCCGGGTTAATGCTATCGTCGGGCCTGGTCAACCAGGCCCGCAGGCTACAGCGCCAGCGCCCTTTTCACCGGCGCGAAGCTGCGGCGGTGATGCTCGGTGGCGCCCAGCGCGGCCAGCCGCTCCAGGTGGAAGGCGGTCGGGTAACCCTTATGCTGCGCGAAACCGTAGTCCGGGAACTCGCTGTCCAGCGCGGCCATTTCACGATCGCGCGTGACCTTCGCCAGAATGGACGCCGCGCTGATCTCCGCCACGCGGCTGTCGCCCTTCACCACCGCCTGCGAACGCATCGGCAGGTTCGGGCAACGGTTACCGTCGATTAAAACCATGTCCGGCGCGATATGCAACCCGGCCACCGCCCGCTGCATCGCCAGCATGGTGGCGTGCAAAATGTTCAGTTGGTCGATTTCCGCCGGCTCGGCGCGCCCCAGGCTCCAGGAGAGCGCCTTGGCGACGATTTCGTCATACAGCGCCAGGCGGCGTTTTTCACTGAGTTTCTTGGAATCCGCCAGCCCGACGATCGGCTGCGCCGGATCGAGGATCACGGCGGCGGTAACCACCGCGCCGACCAACGGCCCGCGGCCCACTTCGTCCACGCCGGCAATCAGCGTGGCAGCGGGATAGATAAAGGGTTCAATCATGCTTTCGCCAGCTCCAACACAGCCTGAGCGGCCTGTTCGTCCGCACCGCAACGGATGCTTTGGTGCAAGGTAAGGAAAGTCTGTTTCAGCGCTTCGGTTTGCGGGCTCTCTTCCAGCAGCGGCATCACGGCGGCGGCCAGTTTGTCCGGCACGCAGTCATGCTGCAGCAGCTCGATAACGATCTCCCGCCCCGCCAGCAGATTCGGCAGCGAAACGTAAGGCGTTTTCACCAGCTTCTGCGCCAGCCAGAAAGTGAACGGCTTCATGCGATAGCCCACCACCATCGGGCACTTGGCCAGCATGCACTCCAGCGCCGCCGTGCCGGATGCCAGCAGCGCCGCGTCGCTGGCGATCATCGCCTCGCGCCCCTGACCGTTCAGCAGGTGTACGGTCAGATCCGGCGCCACTTCCGCCTTGATGCGCTCAAACTGCTCGCGCCGTTTGGCGTTGACCAGCGGCACCACCACTTCCAGCTCGGGATAACGGGTGCGCAGCAGCTGCGCGGTCTTGAGGAAGTCGGCGCTCAGCATCTCGACTTCGGCGCCGCGGCTGCCCGGCAGCAACGCCAGACAGCGCGCCTGCGGATCGATGCCAAGCTGAGCGCGCGCCGCCAGCCGATCGGGCTGCAACGGCATGGCGTCCGCCATGGTGTGGCCGATAAACCGGCAGGGCACGTTGAAACGATCGTAAAACGCTTTTTCGAAAGGGAGAAAGGCCAGCACCAGATCGGTGGCTTTGCCAATTTTGAAAACGCGCTTTTGCCGCCAGGCCCACACGGAAGGGCTGACGTAGTGAATGGTACGGATACCGCGCTGCTTGAGGCGGCCTTCCAGCGTGATGTTGAAGTCCGGCGCGTCGATGCCGACAAACACGTCCGGCCGCAGCTCGCCGAAGCGGCGGGTAAGATCCTTGCGGATCTTCAACAGGCGTGGCAAACGCTCGAGCACTTCTACCACGCCCATTACCGCCAGCTCTTCCATTTCGTACCAGGCTTCGCAGCCTTCGGCCTGCATCAGCGGGCCGGCGACGCCAACGAAACGCGCGTCGGGGATCTGCGCCTTGAGCGCGCGGATCAAACCGGCGCCGAGAATGTCACCGGAGGTTTCTCCGGCGACCAATCCGATAGTCAATGGACGATTCGACATAACTCAGCGAATGATACCGCGGGTGGAACGGGTAAAGAAATCGAGGTACTGCTGCACCACCGGCTGTTCTTTGGCCAGGGATTCGATTTCCGCTTTCGCTTCATCCAGCGTTTTCTCGCTGCGATACAGGATCTTGTAGGCGTTGCGGATCGCCTGCATTTCATCCTTGTCAAAACCGCGACGCTTCAGGCCGACCGCGTTGACGCCGAACGGCGTCGCGTGGTTACCCTGAGCGATGACGAATGGAGGCACGTCCTGAGCGACGCCGGAACAACCGCCTACCATCACATGCGCGCCGATAATGCAGAACTGGTGGATCGCCGTCATGCCGCCGATGATGGCGTGATCGTCGATTTCCACATGCCCCGCCAGCGTGGCGTTGTTGGCCAGCACGCAAGCGTTGCCGACCACGCAGTCGTGGGCGACGTGCACGTTGACCATCAGCAGGTTGTCATTGCCCACTTTGGTCAGGCCGGTGCCCTGCGCGGTGCCGCGGTGAATGGTCACGCTTTCGCGGATGCGGTTGCGATCGCCCACTTCAACGCGCGTCGGTTCGCCCGCGTATTTCAGATCCTGGTTCACTTCACCGATGGAAGCGAACTGATAAATCTGGTTATCGCAGCCAATCTTGGTAATGCCGTTCACCACCACGTGGGATTTCAGCACCGTGCCGGCACCGATTTCCACCTGGGAACCGACGTAGCAGAAAGGGCCGATATGCACGTTGGCGCCGATCACGGCGCCTTCTTCGACTATCGCGCTAGGATGGATAAAGGCGGTTTGGTCAATCACGGATTAAGCCTCCCGGCTGCGGGCACACATCATGGTTGCTTCGCAGACAATTTTACCGTCAACGGTCGCCACGCCTTTGAAGCGAGTCAGGCCGCGGCGAGTTTTCTCGAAGGTGACTTCCATGACCATCTGATCGCCTGGCACCACAGGGCGTTTGAAGCGTGCTTCATCGATACCGGCGAAGTAATACAGCTCGCCCGGCTCCAGTTTGCCGACGCTTTTAAACGCCAGGATACCGGTGGCCTGCGCCATGGCTTCCAGAATCAATACGCCTGGGAAAATCGGTTTGCCAGGGAAGTGGCCCTGGAAAAACGGTTCGTTCACCGATACGTTCTTCACCGCACGCAGATATTTGTGCTCTTCAAACTCGAGGACGCGGTCGACCAGCAAGAACGGGTAACGGTGAGGAAGCAGATCCAAAATTTCTGCAATATCCAGAGTATGAGTGTCAGTAGTCAAAATACTCTTCCTGTCTCTAAAAACTGATGGCATCAACAACACGGCCTGCGCTGACCCCAAAAGGAGATCATTATGCAGGCCGCAAATTAACATCTCTTTGCGCTTTTGGTCTCACGACCAACGCGTTTCGTTTTGTACCCGCCAGGGCGGGCGGCAATGATTAGTCTTTTCCGACTTTACGTTCGACAGCTTTCAAGCGTTTGCTGATCTCATCGATATTCATCACCAACGCAGCGGTTTTACGCCAAACCTTGTTAGGCTGCAACGGAATGCCCGAAGAGTATACCCCAGGTTCGGTGATTGGTCGCATAACCATTCCCATTCCGGTAACAACAACCTTGTCGGCAATTTCCATGTGACCGTTGATCACGCTGGCACCGCCGATCTGGCAGTAGCGGCCGATTTTCAGGCTGCCGGCCATGATCACACCGCCGGCGACGGCGGTATTGTCGCCAATCACGACGTTATGTGCAATCTGGCATTGGTTGTCGATGATAACACCATTCCCGATTTGGGTGTTATCCAAAGCGCCGCGGTCGATGGTAGTGCAGGCGCCGATTTCGACGCGATCGCCGATAATCACCGTGCCCAACTGAGGGATTTTGATCCACTCGCCGCGCTCATTGGCATAGCCGAAACCGTCCGCGCCGATCACGGTGCCGGACTGGATCAGGCAGCGCTGGCCGATTTCAACCGCATGATAAATCGTGACGTTCGCCCACAGACGCGTTCCCGCGCCGATGCGTGCGTGTTTGCCGATGAAGCAGCCCGGGCCGATAACCACGTTATCGCCAAGCACCGCACCCGACTCAATCACCGCGTTCGCCCCAATGGCGACGTTCTGCCCCAGTTGCGCTTCAGGCGAGACAACCGCGCTTGGCGCAATATCCTGCGCCGGCGCCGGCGTGGTGTCCATCAGCTGCGCCATGCGCGCGTAGGTCAGGTAAGGGTTTTTAACCACCAGCGCCGCAGTACGGCAGTGTGGTAAATCCGCTTCGGTAAGCACCACGGCGCTTGCCTGGCAGGAAGACAGTTGCTCTTGATAGCGGCTGTTTGACAAAAACGTGATTTGGCCAGGCTGTGCCGAATGCATAGAAGCAATGCCGGTGATGACGAGATCGCCATCACCGTGCAATTGTGCATCCAACTGCTGCGCTAAATCAGCCAGTCGAATTGAAAGCATGTGTTATTTAACCTGTTTCAGCACGTCAGCAGTGATATCTTTGGAAGAGTCTGCATAGGCAACGGCGTTGGCGTCGATCACCACGTCATAACCGCCTTTGCTGGCGACAGATTTCACAGCGTCCTGAATGCGGCTCAGGATCTTGTTACGCTCTTCCATCTGGCGACGACGGTTGTCCTGCTCGAAAGCCTGGGCTTTCTGAGAGAACTGCTCGCGCTGCGCCATCACGTCTTTTTCCAACTTGCTGCGATCGCTGGCTTTCATGGTAGCGCCGTCACGCTGCAGACGTTGCATTTTGGTCTGCAGGCTACGTTCCATGTTCTGGAGTTCGCTTGCACGGCCTTTAAACTCGTTTTCCAGCTGTTTAGCGACCGCTTCGCGGGCCGGCAGCTGTTGGAAAATGCTGGAGACGTTAACGACAGCGATCTTATCTGCTGCCTGAACGCCAGCTGAAGCAGCCATTGCTAAACCGAGGCCTGCGGCACACAACCACTTTTTCACTATAAACTCCTTACCATCACCCATTTGTGTCATATGACACTGAAGTACACAATTTGCCAGACTTATCCCACCAAACAATGAGAATCATCTCCCTCTGCCGGCGGGCGCCTGGCCATTGCGATTCTTAATAACTTTTATGCCCAGAGGCGAGACCCGTTACCAGGTCTTACCGATGTTAAACTGGAACTGTTCGGACTTGTCGCCTTCGTATTTCTTGATCGGGTTGGCGTAAGAGAACACCAATGGCCCCAGCGGCGACATCCACTGCAGCGCGATACCGGCGGAAGAGCGAATATTGCTGGCCTTGCTGTAGTCCGGCACGCCGTACATCAGCGTTTCGTCGGTATTCTTCCACTTGGTATCCCACACGGTACCGGCATCGATGAACAGCGACGTCCGCACCGAGTTGGCGTATTTCTCGCTGATGAACGGCGTCGGGGTGATCAGCTCCAGGCTGGCGACCGCCATGGCGTTACCGCCCACCGCGTCATCCGAGCTACAGATGTTCTGACGCGTGGTCGTGCTGCCGGCGTTGAACTGACACTGGTACGAGTTGGAGTTGTAGTACACCGCCTTCGGACCAATGGTGTTGGACTGGAAGCCACGCACGGTGCTCGAACCACCGGCGTAGAAGTTCTCGTAGAACGGCATTTCCTTGCCGCCCAAGCCATCCGCGTAACCCAGACGGCCACGGCCCAACAGCACCCAGGTGCGATCGTCGTTGATCGGCACGTACTGTACGCTGTCCAGCGTCACCTTGTAGTATTCGTTGTCCGAGCCCGGAATGGTGACCTTGCCGTTCAACGTAGTGCGGTTACCCGACGTCGGGAAGTAGCCGCGGTCCAGGTTGTTGTAGGTCCAACCCAGGTTCAGCGTAAAGTCGTCCGTCGAGTAGCTGGCGCGATCGGTCTTGTTCGCATCCACGCCCATCGAGTCGAGGTAACGCCACATCGCGATCTGCGGCTGCATGTTCGACAGGCCGTTGTGGACGTAGCCCAGGCCGGTACGCAACGAGTTGTTTTCGTTGATCGGGAAGCCCAGCGTGCCGTCGATACCGTAACTCTTGTTGGTATAGTCCGACAGATCCGCGTCATCCGCCTTAAAGTCGTTGTAGAAGATGCGGCCGCCCAGGCTCACACCGTCAACGGTGAAGTACGGGTTGGTGACCGACAGTTCGGTATAGGTCTGGTAGTCGTTCTTGGTGCCGCTGATGCCCACCGAGTAGCCGGTACCCAACCAGTTATCCTGCTGCACGCCCGCCTGGAAGCTGACGCCGCTCTCGGTGCCGTAACCGACGCCGAAGTTGAAGGTACCGGTGTTGCGCTCTTTCACCTTGTAGGTGACGTCGACCTGATCGGCGGTGCCCGGCACGCGCTGGGTTTCCACGTCAACCGTTTCGAAGTAGCCCAGACGGTTCAGACGCTCCTTACCCTGTTCGACCTGCTCGTTGCCGAGCCAGGCGCCTTCCATCTGGCGCATTTCGCGACGCAGTACGGAATCCTTGCTGGTGTCGTTGCCTTCGAACTTGATGCGACGCACGTAGAAGCGGTTGCCCGCGTCGACGTTGACGTGCAGTTTGACGGTTTTATCCGCGTCGTTGATCTCAGGCTGAGTGCCGACGCGCGGGTAGGCGTAACCATAACGGCCCAACATCGTTTTGATGTTGTCTTCCATTTTGGTCACCTTGCTGCCGTTGTACAGCTCGCCCGGTTCGATTTTGGTGATCTGAGCGACTTCCGCCGAGTGGCCGGCCAGGTTGCCGTTCACGACAACATCGGAAAGCTTGTACTGATCGCCTTCGGTGATGTTGATGGTGATGTAGATGCCTTTTTTATCCGGCGTCAGGCTCACCTGGGTAGAATCGATGTTGAAGCGGGCATAGCCGCGATCCAGATAGAAGCTGCGCAGGGTTTCGAGATCGCCCGCCAGTTTCTGCTTCTGGTATTTGCGATCGCCGACCAGGTTCCACCACGGCACTTCGTCACGCAGCTGGAAGCGCGAGATCAGTTCGTCGTTGGTGAAGGCATGGTTGCCGACGATGTTGATTTGTTGAATCTTGGCGGAGACCCCTTCCGTGAACACCAGTTTCAGGTCGACACGGTTGCGCGGCAGCGGCGTGACTACGGCTTTCACCGAGGCGCTGTATTTACCGACGCTGTAGTAGAAGTCTTCCAGCCCTTTTTCAATGCTGGAGATCGTGGTGCGGTCGAGCGCCTCGCCCACCCGGACGCCGGAGGCTTCCAGGTTCTGCTTGAGCATGTCATCCTTCACCGACTTGTTGCCGGAGAAAGTGATGCTGGCGATGGTAGGACGTTCCTTCACCTGCACGATCAAGGTATTACCATCGCGCAGTACGCGCACGTCCTCGAAGTTGCCGGTGGCAAACAAGGCACGGATGGTATTACTGATGTCATCGTCAGTGACGGTATCGCCGACGCGAACCGGCATGTTGAGTAACGCCGCACCGACGGCGACTCGCTGCAGGCCTTCGAAATGAATATCTTTCACTACGAACCCGTCTGCACCGTATACGGTGGCGCTGCCAAACAGCAGCGACGCTATGAGCAACTTTTTCATCGCCATCGTTGTTATGCGTTCTTCCTAACCTATCCCCGCCCCTAGAGGCGGGAAAAATCATTGAAAAGTGCAAGACCCATCAACAACACCAGCACGATCGAACCTATGCGGTAGCTGTAGTCCTGTACTCGCTCGGAAACCGGCCCACCCTTCAGCTTTTCTATCGCCAGGAAGAGGAGATGCCCACCATCTAACACCGGTAATGGGAACAGGTTGATGATACCCAGGTTGACGCTAATCAACGCCAGGAACATCAGATAATACACGAACCCGACTCCGGCTGACGCCCCTGCTCCCTGTGCAATCGAGATCGGGCCACTCAGGTTGTTCAGCTTTACATCACCGGTTATTAATTTGCCCAGCATGTTGACCGTCAGCCGCATCAGCTGCCAGGTCTTGTCGCCGGCCTGATACAGCGCCGGGAACGGTCCATACTGGCGAATCGTTTTATACTCGTCCGGCAGCGGCAGCACCTTTGGAATGATGCCTGCAAACCCCACCGATTTGTCTTTTCCCACCGGCTTTGTATCCGGTATCAGCGTCAAAGACAAGGGGGCGCCGTTTCTTTCAATCTCCAAAGCCAGCGGTTGCCCCGGGCCATCGTGGATACGCTTCACCAGCGTCTGCCAACGACCCAACGGCTGACCATCGACTTTAACGATCCTGTCCCCCGCTTGTAAACCCGCCTTTTGCGCCGCCGAGTTAGGCTGCACTTCCGCCAACACGGATTCTATCTGCGGGCCGCGCGGCATAATGCCCAGCGCGACAACGGGATCCTGCTTGTCCGGTTCAAAGTTCCACTGGCGCAAATCCAGGGTTTTGGTCACCACCTGCGAAGAACCGAACGGCGCGACGCCGACTTCGGTTTGCGCATCGCCAATCTTCGCCACCAGCGCCAGACGAACTGATTCCCAATCAGGCGTTTCGATGCCGTCAACCGACTTTAGTTCCATGCCAGACGAAATTTCAGCCTTGGCGGCGATGGATTGCGGCGCGATTTCGCCGATCACCGGACGGAAACTCGGCACGCCGATGATGAACACCAGCCAATAGGCAAGGATAGCAAACAGGAAGTTGGCGATGGGGCCGGCGCTGATGATGGCCGCGCGCTGCCAGACGGTTTTGTTGTTGAAGGCCTGATGGCGCATTTCCGGCGCCACCGACTCCACGCGCTCGTCCAGCATCTTCACGTAGCCGCCGAGCGGAATCAAGGCGATGACGTACTCGGTGCCCTGGCGATCGGTGCGGCGCCACAGCGCCCGGCCGAAGCCGATGGAGAAGCGTTCAACGCGCACGCCGCAACGGCGGGCAACCCAAAAGTGTCCGAACTCGTGCACGGTGATCAAAATACCGAGCGCAATCAGAAACGCCACCAGGTTCCAAAGCACGCTGACCATCATCCCTCACTTTCCGTCATCGACGGATTAAAACACCAACAGCATCAGGCAGGCAAACACCGGCACCGCCGCGGTCAGGCTGTCGATACGATCCAGTATGCCACCGTGACCGGGGATCAAGTGACCGCTGTCCTTGATGCCCGCTTCGCGTTTGAACATGCTTTCGGTCAAATCGCCCAGCACCGAAGCCAGCGCGGCGATCACCGAACAGGCCAACAGCGTGGTCGGCACCACGTTCAGCGGCGCGTAGCGGCCGAACAGCCAGGAAATGACCGCCGACGTCAGCAGCCCGCCAATCAGCCCTTCCCAGGTTTTACCCGGAGAGACCTTCGGCGCCAGCTTATGCTTGCCGAACAGCTTGCCGAACATATAGGCGCCGGAATCCGCGCCCCACACCAGCAGCATCACGTACAGCAGCCACCAGGCGCCGGTAAACGGGTTTTGCTCGTAGCCGAACTGGCGCAGCGCCAGCATGCCCCAGAAGAACGGCACGATGGTCAGTAGGCCGAACAGCAGGCGCAGCGGGCGCGAGTTGCGCCAGATGGCGGCCGAGCCGGGGTAGAACAGCACCAGCAGCAGCGCCGCCAGCCACCAGGCCAGCGACAGCCACAGCGAGCCGCTCACCTGCGGCACGGATTGATGGTACGCGGGAACGCTGAGCATCATCAGCGCCAGCAGAAAACCGCACAGTATCGCCAGCCAGATGCGCTGCGAACGGGAGGTAAAACCGGCCAGTTGGCCCCACTCCCAGGCTGCTAACATGCACACGACGAGCGTTACCAGAGCAAAGGCCAGCGGCGGCAACAGGAACAGCGCCGCGATAACGATCGGGATTAAAATCAGAGCAGTTATGAGGCGATACTTCAGCAAAAGTTCTCCCTAGGACGCATCGGCGCCGATAGGTGTTGTTCCCCCGAAGCGGCGCTCACGTTGTGCAAATGCATTCAGCGCACCTTCAAAGACAAGTTCATCGAAATCAGGCCAGAGCACATCAGTAAAGTAAAGTTCAGCATAGGCGATTTGCCACAGCAGGAAGTTACTGATGCGATGCTCGCCACCGGTGCGGATAACCAGATCCACCGGCGCCAGGTCGCTCATGCAAACCCGCTCGTTCAATAATTCCTCGCTGATCTGATCCGGGTGCAACTCCCCCACCCGTACCCGTTCGGCCAGTTCCCTTACTCCCTGAATGATATCCCAACGGCCACCGTAGTTGGCAGCGATATTGAGCGTCAGGCCATCGTTATTTTCCGTCAGTGCTTCAGAGCGGCGGATCCGCTCCTGCAAACGCGAGCTGAAGCGGCTGATATCGCCGATCACCCGCAGCCTGACGTTATGTTTATGCAGGCTTTTTACTTCACTATCCAGAGCACGGACAAAAAGCTCCATCAGGGCGGAGACTTCCTGCACCGGACGGTTCCAGTTTTCGCTGCTGAAGGCATAAAGCGTGAGCGCATCTAAATGGTGGCTGGCGGCAAAACTGACCGCGCGGCGAACCGATTTCACCCCTGCTTTATGACCGAAGACACGTAACTTGCCCTGACGTTTGGCCCAGCGTCCGTTACCGTCCATGATGATGGCGACATGACGCGGCCCCGGGGAAGATGGATTAGCCTCTTGTTGGTTTGCGGACGACATAACTCGTACTTATTTCCTCAATAGAAATATAACTGCCTTTCCGGAACATCAGGCCCTTACGCGCAAAAAAAGCCGTGTGCCCGACACGGCTTTCAGCCAGCCCTCGCGATGCCCGGCGCAGCCGGGCCGCCATTGGCGCACAAGGCGCCAATCAGGCCATAATTCAACGGTATAACCGCTGACAGGTGGCGCAGACTATACCACCTCAGCGGGGCATGAACAAACGGCCCCGCTGCGGCACGCGTGAATTACGAGCAAAATCGGATAATCGCCGTCCTCAACCGCGCAACGTGCGAACGCGCTCCTCGGCGGCGGCGCGCGCCTGGCGGTCAATGTCTAAGACCGCTTCGATGCTGGTCGGTTCCTGCAGCGCAAGGCGCTCCACCACCTGGCGGTTGACCGCCGCAATGTCGGTAAAGCGAATCTGCTGCTGCAAAAATGCCGCCACGGCGATTTCGTTGGCCGCGTTCAGCGCAGTGGTCGCCGCCTGGCCGGCATCGAACGCTTCAATCGCCAGATACAGGCAAGGATAACGCTCGCGCTCCGGTTCGGCGAAGGTCAACGAACCGATGCGACAGAAGTCCAGCGCCTCCACGCCGGAGTTCACGCGCTGCGGATACGCCATCGCGTGGGCGATCGGCGTGCGCATATCCGGCGTACCCAGCTGCGCCAGCACGCTGCCGTCGGCATAGCGCACCATCGAGTGAATCACCGACTGCGGATGCAGGATCACTTCCATTTGCTCGGCCGAGGCGTTAAACAGCCAGCGGGCCTCAATGTATTCCAGACCTTTGTTCATCATGGTGGCGGAATCCACCGAGATCTTGCGCCCCATCGACCAGTTCGGGTGGGCGCAGGCTTGATCCGGGGTCATCGCGGCGAACTGCTCCAGCGGCGTGGTGCGGAACGGGCCGCCGGAGCCGGTAAGCACGATGCGCGAAACACCATGACTGTCCAGGGAAGAGTATCCCAACTGACGCTGAATGCTCTCAGGCAAACTCTGAAAAATCGCGTTGTGCTCGCTGTCGAGCGGCAGCAACTGCGCCTGGCTTTGCCGTACCGCATCCATAAACAGACGGCCGCAGGTGACCAGCGACTCTTTGTTGGCCAGCAGCACCTGCTTGCCTGCGCGGATCGCCGCCAGCGTCGGCAACAGCCCCGCGGCGCCGACGATGGCCGCCGTCACTTGATCGACGTCGTCCAACGCCGCCAGTTCGCAGGCCGCTTGCTCCCCGGCCAATACCTCGGTAGCGACGCCGTTTTCCGCCAGAATGGCGCGCAGTTCGCGCGCGGCGCTTTCATCCGCCATCGCGGCGAAGGCGGGCCGAAATTCCATGCATTGCTGCGCCATGACCGCGACGTTGCGGCCGGCCACCAGCGCTTTGATCGCAAAAAGGTCGGGATTTGCCCTGACCACGGCCAGGGTGCTGGTCCCTACCGAGCCGGTCGAGCCAAGAATGGTCAGTTGCTTCATGAGTTCACTCTGAATAACTGTCTGATGAGATCGGAGGTGTTCCAGTGTGGAACCTTGGACACCGCTTGTCCATGATCTTTCAGTACGATGAAACGGGATCTGCGCCACAAAAAACAAAGCGCCGCCCAGGCGACGCTTTTTTTCTGCGCGATGCTGATTAGAAATCCATCAGCTCTTTTTCTTTCTCCGCCAGCGCGGCGTCGACCAGCTTGATGTAAGCGTCGGTCATTTTCTGAATCTCGTCTTGTGAACGACGTTCTTCGTCTTCGCTGATCTCTTTGTCTTTCAGCAGCGCCTTGACCTTGTCGTTGGCGTCGCGACGCACGTTACGCACCGCTACGCGGCCCTGCTCGGCCTCGCCGCGCACGATCTTGATCAGATCCTTACGGCGTTCTTCGGTCAGCGGAGGCAGCGGAACGCGAATGTCAGAACCGGCGGAAGACGGGTTGAGGCCCAGATCGGAGCTCATGATCGCTTTCTCAACGGCCTGGCTCAGGCTGCGGTCGAACACGTTGATTTTCAGCGTGCGGGAGTCTTCCACGGTCACGTTGGCCAGCTGGCGCAGCGGCGTAGCGGCGCCGTAGTATTCCACCATGATGCCGTCCAGAATGCTTGGAGAAGCGCGGCCGGTGCGGATCTTGCTGATTTGGTTTTTGAATGCTTCTACGCTTTTTTCCATGCGTGAATCAGCATCTTTTCTGATTTCATTAGTCACGTTGCAAACCCTTGGAAGCTGGTTACTTGGCAGGCGATACTCAAGTATAGCCCGTAATCGTACTCGGAGAGCGCGCGGCGCATGGCGTCACGCGCACCGAAAAAGGGGTGTGAACAGCCTTATTTGCTGATCAGCGTACCTTCGTTCTCACCCATCACCACGCGGCGCAGCGCGCCAGGCTTGTTCATGTTGAACACGCGGATCGGCAGACCGTGATCGCGGGCCAGCGTAAACGCAGCCAGATCCATCACTTTCAGCTCGCGCTCCAGCACGTCCTGATAGGTTAATTGTTCATACAGCGTCGCATCCGGGTTTTTCACCGGATCGGCGGAGTATACGCCATCCACTTTGGTGGCTTTCAGCACCACGTCCGCTTCGATCTCGATGCCGCGCAGGCAAGCGGCGGAATCGGTGGTGAAGAACGGGTTGCCGGTACCGGCGGAGAAGATCACCACGCGGTTGTTGCGCAGCAGGCTGATCGCCTCTGCCCAGCTGTAATTGTCACACACGCCGTTCAGCGGGATCGCCGACATCAGGCGGGCGTTCACATAGGCACGGTGCAGTGCATCACGCATAGCCAGGCCGTTCATCACGGTAGCCAGCATTCCCATGTGGTCGCCCACTACGCGGTTCATGCCGGCTTGCGCCAGGCCCGCGCCGCGGAACAGGTTCCCGCCGCCAATAACTACACCGACCTGAATTCCCAGTTCGACCAGCTCTTTCACTTCCTGAGCCATGCGATCCAAAACGCTGGCGTCGATACCAAAACCTTCTGCACCTTGCAGGGCTTCGCCACTCAGTTTAAGCAGAATACGCTGATATACGGGTTTTGCATTGGTTGCCATGGTGTTCTGTCCTAAGAAGCAGTATTAGTATTGGGGATTTCAGCCGATGAAACGCGCCTGAGGTGAGCATCACGCTGCAGGGCCTGCCACCGGTGTAATTCTGGCTGGATAGTATGGAACCGCCAGACGGCGGTTCCATCGACAGTCATTAAGACTGTTTGCTCATCGCGGCAACTTCAGCAGCGAAGTCGGTTTCGACTTTCTCGATGCCTTCGCCCACTTCGAAGCGAATGAAGTTGGTCACGTCAGCGTTGTGCTCTTTCAGCACCTGAGCAACGGATTTGCTCGGATCCATAACGAAAGGCTGACCGGTCAGAGAAACTTCGCCGGTGAATTTCTTCATGCGGCCTTCAACCATTTTCTCTGCGATTTCTTTCGGCTTGCCGGACTGCATGGCGATGTCCAGCTGAACCTGGTACTCTTTTTCTACCACTTCAGCAGACACGTCTTCCGGCTTCACGAACTCTGGCTTGCTTGCCGCAATGTGCATTGCGATTTGCTTAACCAGCTCTTCGTCAGCGCCTTTAGCCGCAACCAGAACGCCGATACGCGCGCCGTGCAGGTAGCTGCCCAGCACTTCGCCTTCCAGGGAAGCAACGCGACGAATGTTGATGTTTTCGCCGATTTTTGCCACCAGCGCTACGCGCTCTTCTTCGAACTGTGCTTTCAGCACGTCAACGTCAGTGATTTTGCCGGCCATGGCCGCATCCAGCACTTTGTCGGCGAACGCCTGGAAACCGGCGTCTTTCGCTACGAAGTCAGTCTGGCAGTTAACTTCCAGAATGATGCCGTAGTTGCCTTCGATCTTGGTTTTGATCACGCCGTCAGCAGCTACGTTGCCTGCTTTTTTAGCGGCTTTGATCGCACCGGACTTACGCATGTTTTCGATTGCCAGTTCGATGTCGCCGTTGGATTCAACCAGCGCCTTCTTGCAATCCATCATGCCAGCGCCGGTACGCTCGCGCAGTTCTTTTACCAGGGCAGCGGTAATATCAGCCATTTATTTTTCCTCGGTTATCTCGCGTGGAGACAGTTCTCATTCAGATAAGCAAAGGGGGCCTTAACAGGCCCCCCTAACCAACATATGTCAATACCTGGTTAATAAGGGCTCAGTGACGAGCTTGCCTTATTATTCAGCTTCTACGAAGCCTTCTTCCGCCTGAACGGCCAGATCTTGAGAACGACCTTCACGCACAGCGGCAGCAACGGCAGTCAGGTACAGGTTTACTGCACGGATTGCGTCGTCGTTACCAGGGATGATGAAGTCAACGCCGTCTGGGTTGGAGTTGGTATCAACGATAGAGAATACCGGGATACCCAGGTTGTTGGCTTCTTTGATCGCGATGTGCTCGTGATCGGCATCGATAACGAACAGTGCGTCTGGCAGACCGCCCATATCTTTGATACCGCCCAGGGAGTTTTCCAGCTTGGCCAGTTCACGAGTGCGCATCAGCGCTTCTTTCTTGGTCAGCTTGTCCAGGGTGCCGTCTTGAGACTGGATTTCCAGATCTTTCAAACGCTTGATGGACTGACGAACGGTTTTCCAGTTAGTCAGCATGCCGCCCAACCAGCGGTGGTTCACGAAGAACTGGTCACAGCTGTTAGCAGCGTCTTTTACCGCTTCGCTTGCTGCGCGCTTGGTACCTACGAACAGGATCTTGCCTTTACGGGAAGAGATCTTGCTCAGTTCAGCCAGAGCGGCGTTGAACATTGGTACGGTCTGCTCCAGGTTGATGATGTGAACCTTGTTACGAGCGCCGAAGATGAAAGGCTTCATTTTCGGGTTCCAGTAACGGGTCTGGTGACCGAAGTGAACACCAGCCTTGAGCATGTCGCGCATGGAAACAGTTGCCATGATTAAACCTCTATAGATTAATTGGGGTTATGCCTCCACGTATCCCATAACGCCGACCCTGGCGGCGACAAGTCACCTCAGGGCACCCCGGCGGATGTGCCGATACGTGTGTGTTATTTACACAAAATGAGTGCAGTTAAAGTATTTTCGGCCAATTCCTGCCAGGTCACAAGAACCAAGTCGCGGATCGCCGGCGCGCTTTATACCATAAACCCGCCGCCGACACCAACTTTTGTTGCTTTGCGCCGGGCATCGGGAAATGAAATTTGGCAGCCCCCGGCCGGGCTGATACCATAAGTCACTGCTTCTTATTGTCGACGATAACGACACCTGCGGACGAATTTCATGGCAATCTCAATTAAAACACCTGATGACATCCAAAAAATGCGCGTGGCCGGCCGCCTGGCCGCCGAAGTGCTGGAAATCATCGAGCCGCACGTCAAACCTGGCGTGACCACCGGCGAGCTGGACCGTATCTGTCACGAGTACATCACCAACGAGCAGCAGGCCATCTCCGCCTGCCTCGGCTACCACGGCTTCCCGAAATCCGTGTGCATCTCGGTGAACGAAGTGGTGTGCCACGGCATCCCGAGCGACGACAAAACGCTGAAAGACGGCGACATCGTCAATATCGACGTGACCGTGATTAAAGACGGCTTCCACGGCGACACCTCAAAGATGTTCATCGTCGGCAAACCGACCATTCTGGGCGAGCGCCTGTGCCGCGTCACTCAGGAAAGCCTGTATCTGGCGCTGAAGATGGTCAAGCCGGGCATCCGCCTGCGCACCCTGGGCAAGGCTATCCAGCAATTCGTCGAGGCCGAGAAATTCTCCGTGGTGCGCGAGTACTGCGGCCACGGCATCGGCGAAGTGTTCCACGAAGAGCCGCAGGTGCTGCACTATGATGCCGACGACGGCGGCGTGGTGCTGCAGGCGGGCATGGCCTTCACCATCGAACCGATGGTCAACGCCGGCGACTACCGCATCCGCACCATGAAAGACGGCTGGACGGTAAAAACCAAAGATCGCAGCTTGTCGGCGCAGTATGAGCATACTATTGTGGTCACTGATAACGGCTGCGAGATAATGACGTTGCGCAAGGATGACACCATCCCCAACATCATTACGCACGAGATGTAAGCACCGCGGCGCACGCCGCGTGCAGAATATCACCAGGCCGGCTTTTGCCGGCCTTTTTTATGGGCTGCGCACTATGTCTGACAATCTCCTTCAACAGGCGGCCCCGGCCGTGCCGATGCCGCCCGCCTCCCCCAGCACCTACGGCGACGAAGAGCTCACCTGCCCGATGCTGAAACAGCGGCTGGAGCAGTTCCAGCTGTGGCTGGCGGCGGCTTTCGACGCCGGCTCCAGCGCCGAAAGCCTGGTGGCGGCGCGCAGCGACTTTATCGATCGCCTGCTGCGCCGGCTGTGGACGTTCTACGGCTTCGAAGATATCCCGGAAACCGCGCTGGTGGCGGTCGGCGGCTACGGCCGCGGCGAACTGCACCCGCTGTCGGACATCGACGTGCTGGTGCTCAGCCAGCGCCGGCTGACGGAACAGCAGTCGCAGCGGGTCGGCGAATTCATCACCCTGCTGTGGGATCTCAAGCTGGAAGTGGGCCACAGCGTGCGCACTCTGGAAGAGTGCCTGCTGGAAGGGTTGGCGGATCTGACCGTAGCCACCAACCTGATCGAATCGCGCATGATCTGCGGCGACGTCGCGCTGTTTCTGCAGATGCAAAAACATATCTTCAGCGACGGCTTCTGGCCTTCACCGCAGTTTTTCCACGCCAAGATCAACGAGCAGCAGGAGCGCCACCAGCGCTACCACGGCACCAGCTATAACCTGGAGCCGGATATCAAAAGCAGCCCCGGCGGCCTGCGTGACATCCACACGCTGCTGTGGGTGGCGCGCCGCCACTTCGGCGCCACCTCGCTGGACGAAATGGTCGGCTTCGGTTTCCTCACCCAGGCCGAGCGCAACGAGCTGAACGAGTGCCAGAGCTTCCTGTGGCGCATCCGCTTCGCGCTGCACCTGGTGCTGCCGCGTTACGACAACCGCCTGCTGTTCGATCGCCAGCTCAGCGTCGCGCAGCTGCTGCGCTATGAAGGCGAAGGCAACGAGCCGGTCGAACGCATGATGAAAGACTTCTACCGCATGACGCGGCGCGTCAGCGAGCTGAACCACATGCTGCTGCAGCTGTTCGACGAGGCCATCCTGGCGCTGGACGCTACCGAGAAGCCGCGCCCGCTGAACGACGATTTCCAGCTGCGTGGCGATCTGATCGATCTGCGCGACGAAACGCTGTTTATCCGCGAGCCGCAAGCCATCATGCGCATGTTCTACCTGATGGTGCGCAACCGCGAGATCAAGGGCATTTACTCCACCACGGTGCGCCAGCTGCGCCACGCGCGCCGCCATCTGAAACAGCCGCTGTGCACCATTCCGGAAGCGCGCGATCTGTTTATGGCCATCCTGCGCCACCCCGGCGCGGTGTCGCGCGCGCTGGTGCCGATGCACCGTCACAGCGTGCTGTGGGCCTATATGCCGCAGTGGGGCAAGATCGTCGGGCAGATGCAGTTCGACCTGTTCCACGCCTATACCGTGGATGAACACACCATCCGCGTGCTGCAGAAGCTGGAGAGTTTCGCCGACGACCAGACTCGGCCGCGCCATCCGCTGTGCGTGGAGCTATATCCGCGCCTGCCGCACCCGGAACTGCTGCTGCTGGCGGCGTTGTTCCACGATATCGCCAAAGGGCGCGGCGGCGACCACTCGATCCTCGGCGCGGAAGACGTGGTGGAGTTCGCCGAACTTCACGGCCTCAACTCGCGTGAAACCCAGCTGGTGGCCTGGCTGGTGCGCTGCCACCTGCTGATGTCGGTCACCGCGCAGCGCCGCGATATCCAGGATCCGACGGTGATCCAGCAGTTCAGCAGCGAAGTGCAGAGCGAAACCCGCCTGCGCTATCTGGTATGCCTGACGGTGGCCGACATCTGCGCCACCAACGAAACCCTGTGGAACAGCTGGAAACAGAGCCTGCTGCGCGAGCTGTATTTCGCCACCGAGAAGCAGCTGCGCCGCGGCATGCAAAACAGCCCGGATCTGCGCGAACGCGTGCGCCATCACCGCCTGCAGGCGCTGGCGCTGCTACGCATGGACAACATCGACGAAGAGGCGCTGCACCGCATCTGGAGCCGCTGCCGCGCCGACTATTTCCTGCGCCACTCGCCGAATCAGCTGGCCTGGCACGCCCGCCACCTGCTGGCCCACGATTCCACCCAGCCGCTGGTGCTGGTCAGCCGCCAGGCGACGCGCGGCGGCACCGAGATCTTCATCTGGAGCCCGGACCGCCCTTATCTGTTCGCCGCCGTCGCAGGCGAGATGGATCGCCGCAATCTGAGCGTGCACGACGCCCAGATCTTCACCAACCGCGACGGCATGGCGATGGACACCTTTATCGTGCTGGAGCCGGACGGCAGCCCGCTGGCGCAGGATCGCCACGCGGCGATCCGCCAGGCGCTGCTGCAGGCCATCACCCAGCGGGAGTATCAGCCGCCGCGCGTGCGCCGGCCCTCTTCCAAGCTGCGTCACTTCAGCGTGCCGACCGAGGTCACTTTCCTGCCGACCCATACCGATCGCCGCAGCTACCTGGAGCTGACCGCACTCGACCAGCCCGGCCTGCTGGCGCGGGTGGGCGAAGTGTTCGCTGACCTGGGGCTGTCGCTGCACGGCGCGCGCATTTCCACCATCGGCGAGCGGGTCGAGGACTTGTTTATCCTGGCCGACGGCGAGCGGCGCGCGCTCGACCAGGAAACGCGCAGAAAGTTGGAGCAACGGTTGACAGAGGCCCTCACCCCAAACGATAAAATGTGATACAAGTAACTTTTTACCGACAACATCAGGAAAGAGAACAGCATGCAGCAATTACAGAACGTTATTGAAAGCGCCTTCGAGCGCCGTGCGGACATCACCCCGGCGAACGTAGACACCGTAACGCGCGAAGCGGTAAACCAGGTGATCGGCCTGCTGGACAGTGGCGCCCTGCGCGTCGCCGAGAAGATCGACGGTCAATGGGTCACCCATCAGTGGCTGAAGAAAGCCGTGCTGCTCTCTTTCCGCATCAACGACAACAAGGTGATGGACGGCGCGGAAACCCGCTACTACGACAAGGTGCCGATGAAGTTCGCCGACTACGATGAAGCGCGCTTCCAGAAGGAAGGTTTCCGCGTCGTGCCGCCGGCCACCGTGCGCCAGGGCGCGTTCATCGCGCGCAACACCGTGCTGATGCCGTCTTACGTTAACATCGGCGCCTACGTCGACGAAGGCACCATGGTCGACACCTGGGCCACAGTCGGTTCTTGCGCGCAGATCGGCAAAAACGTTCACCTGTCCGGCGGCGTCGGCATCGGCGGCGTGCTGGAGCCGCTGCAGGCCAACCCGACCATCATCGAAGACAACTGCTTCATCGGCGCGCGCTCCGAAGTGGTGGAAGGCGTGATCGTGGAAGAAGGCTCGGTGATTTCGATGGGCGTATACCTCGGCCAGAGCACCCGTATCTATGACCGCGAGACCGGCGAAATCCATTACGGCCGCGTGCCGGCGGGTTCGGTGGTGGTTTCCGGCAACCTGCCGTCGAAAGACGGTTCCTACAGCCTGTACTGCGCGGTGATCGTCAAGAAAGTCGACGCCAAAACGCGCGGTAAAGTCGGCATTAATGAGTTATTGCGCACTATCGACTAAATTGAAATAGCGGGTGATTCACCCGCTATTTTTTTGTCTGCGTTTCGCTGGCAGTCACAGTCGCAGACCTCGCTTTCCGCCATAATCGCAGTCGTGGAATATAACGATCACATCTAAAGAGGGCGCAGTATGTACGATAACTTGAAGAGTTTGGGCATCAATCAACCGGAAGACGTCGATCGCTATAGCCTGCGTCAAGAGGCCAACAACGACATCCTCAAGATCTATTTCCGCAAGGACAAGGGCGAGTTCTTCGCTAAAAGCGTGAAGTTCAAGTACCCACGCCAGCGTAAAACCGTGGTGGCGGACAACGCCGGCCAGGGCTACAAGGAAATTCACGAGATCAACCCGAACCTGCGTTACGTGATCGACGAACTGGATCAGCTGTGCCAACGCGATCAGGTGGAAGTGGATCTGAAGCGTAAAATCCTCGACGACCTGCGCCATCTCGAAGGAGTGGTGTCGCACAAGATTGCCGAGATCGAAGCCGATCTGGAAAAACTCACCCGCGGCAAGTAATGCGGATCGGTTGATCCGCATCATCGCCAAGGCGCCCTTTCGCGGCGCCTTTTTACTTTACGATTGCAGCAGCGTGCCCCACTGCTCGACCCACGGGCAGGCGGCCACTTCCGGCTCCGGCTGTTCCATCGCATCGATCTCCAGCACTTCACCAACGCGGGTAGCGCCCTGCTCCTGCAGCAGCGCGTCGAACGCGCGCCCGGCGCCGCAGAAGTTGTCATAGCTGCTGTCGCCGAGGGCGATCAGCCCATAGCGCAGCTCCGGCTGGTAGCCGACCTGATCGCGAATGGCGTGGAACAGCGGCGCGATGCTGTCCGGCAGATCGCCCTGCCCGGTGGTGGAGGTAATCACCAGCGCGTAGTGCTGACGGTAATACTGCCAGGCCTCCAGCGTGCCCTCTTCGAACAGTTTGACCTCATGGCCCTGTTCGCTGAGGATGTTTTGCGCCTCTTCCGCCACCAGCAGCGAATTGCCGTAGACCGTTCCCACGAAGATACCAACCTGAGCCATGGCTCCTACTCCCTTCATTACCTTTAAAAATTGTCAGCTATCCTGACCGTTAGCCGCGCTAAACTCAACCCCGGCAAGTTCAGGGAATACTCCCGCCCAGCCGAACTGCGTCATCACCCCTTGCCAGTCTTCGTCCCAGCGCGCCGTCACCCGCAGCGCCTCACCGGTCACCGGGTGCGTCAGCTGCAGATGGCTGGCGTGCAGCATCAGGCGCGGGCAGCCGAAATGCTGCGCCATGCCACGGTTCTGCCGCAGATCGCCGTGCTTGCTGTCGCCGATGATCGGATGGCGAAGATGCGCCATGTGGCGCCGCAGCTGGTGCTTGCGGCCGGTTTCCGGCTGCAGCTCCACCAGGCTGTAGCGCGCGCTGTCGTAGCGGCCGACGGCCACCGGCATCTCTACCTGCGCCAGCGGCCGGTAGTGCGTCACCGCCGGCTGCGGTCCCTTATCGGCATCGGCATGTTTATCGGCGATTTTGTCCAGCTCCGCCGTCAGCGGGTAGTCGAG
The DNA here is from genome assembly GCF_029962605.1 of Serratia sarumanii. Classification (NCBI taxonomy): domain Bacteria; kingdom Pseudomonadati; phylum Pseudomonadota; class Gammaproteobacteria; order Enterobacterales; family Yersiniaceae; genus Serratia; species Serratia sarumanii. The sequence continues at coordinate 3,971,246 of NZ_CP124750.1, forward strand.
GGTCGCCCCCTCCTGCACGTAGCCGCGCACCACCGCATGGTAGGTTTTCTGCACCTGATGCTGCTCGAACTGCTGCGACAGCAGGCGCGCCACCTCGCTGGAGAGCGCCATCAGCAGCACGCCGGACGTCGGGCGATCGAGACGGTGCACGGTAAAGACGTGCTGCCCGAGCTGATCGCGCACCGTCTGCATCATAAAGCGGGTCTCATGACGATCCAGCCAACTGCGGTGCACCAACCAACCCGACGGCTTGTTCACCGCCACCAGGTGTTCATCCTGATACAAAATCTCAATCACATCGCTTTCCCAGGTAAATAGCCGTTTCGGGCGCGAGTATAACAGGCGTGCGGCTCAGCGCTAGTTCACCCATTCGATGGTCACCAGCCGCATATCGGCGCGGCCGCGATCGTCCACCGCCCGAATGCGGTAGCGCCCGTTGTCGATCGGCCGCCAGTCGATCGGCTTTTTGCTGGCGCTGCTGCCGAGATAGATATCGTCAACGAACCAGTACACCGTCTTGCTGTCGGCGTCCGTCACCGCGTTGAAGGCGATTTTATCTCGCCCCTGCTGCGACTGGCGCAGGGTATAGGTGGTGTTTTTCAGCGGCGAAGTGATGCGCGGCGCGTTGCCGCCGACGGCGATGCCGTTGTCCTTGCAGCGGTTGACCGGCGGCGCCCGCTTCGGCAGCCCGGCCTGGGCGAACACGTTGGCCAGATCGGAAGGCCAGAACTCAAAAATTTCGGTACGGGTCTGCGCCGCGTCATACGGCGGGCAAACGACCTCGCCGCTGTGAATATCCAGCACCACCGGCCGATAGACGCTGTCGACCTTGATCGGCGACTTGCCGGGAATGAACCAGGTCTTGCCCTTCTGCTGGCACCACGGCGTCGGCAGATCGCCGCTGGCGAGACAAATATCCACCCGCCGCAGCCGTTGGGGGAACGGGTGCTTCGGTTCCCGCAGGCCGGGGTAACTGGCATTGACGCTGTCGATGATGTTGAAGAACAGCGGCGCGGCCGCCTCGGCGCCGACCAACGCATTGTTGCCGCGCCCGTCGAAGTTGCCTTCCCACACCACCAGCACGTAAGGGCCGAAAATCCCGACGCTCCAGGCGTCGCGAAAGCCCCAGGAAGTGCCGGTCTTCCAGTACACCGGCAGCGAAGAAGAACGCTGCGCCAGCGTATCGCCCGGCCGCCGATGCTGGCGCAGCATATCCAGCGTGATGAAACTGGCCTCCTCGCTCAGCAGCCGAACCGGCGTCGATTCGGCCTCGTTCAGCTGCATACGAAGCGGCCGCAGCTCGCCGCGGTTCGCCAGCAGCGCATACAGCTTCGCCAATTCCTGCGCCGTCACCTCGCCGCCGCCCAGCACCAGCGACAGCCCGTAGTGGCTTTCGTTGGCCATATTGGCGACGCCGGTCAGGCGTAAAAACTGATAAAAGGTCGGCTGGCGTAGCTGCGAGGCGACATACACCGCCGGGATGTTGCGGCTGAAATTCAGCGCGTCAGTGGCGGTCACCGGGCCAAGAAAGCGCCGGTCGAAGTTTTCCGGCGCATAGGCGCCGAACGACGAAGGCACGTCCTTCAGGATGGTCATCGGATGCAGCACGCCCTGCTCCATGCCCAGCGCGTAGATGAACGGTTTGAGCGTCGAACCCGGCGAGCGTTTGGCGTTGGTGCCGTTCACCTGCCCCTGAATCGGACGGTTGTAATAGTCCGCCGATCCCACCAGCGCGCGCACCCCCATATCACGGCTGTCCACCAGCAGCACCGCGGCGTTTTGGATGCCGCGGCTGCGGTTGCGGGCAATAAAGGCATTGACCTGCCGCTCAACCAGCCGCTGCAACCCGGCGTCCAGCGTGGTGTCGACGCGGGTATCGCGCTGCACCAGTTGCTGCGTCTGCTGGCGCAGCTGTTCGATAAAGTGCGGCGCGATATAGGGCACTTGCTCGGGCTGGCGCAGCGCCAGCGGCAGGCGGAACAGCGTTTGCTGGCTGGCGTCGGTGGGGTAAACCCGCTGCCAGCGCTGGAACAGACGGTTGCGCGCCTGCGTCAACGCGGCGCCGAGCACGCCGGTTTTCGGCTCCAGACGGTAGCTGGGCGACTGCGGCAGCACCGCCAGCGTCAGCGCCTCCGGCAGGGTCAAATCCTTCGGCGACTTGGCGAAATAGATCAGGCTGGCGGCGCCGATGCTTTCGATGTTGCGGCCGTAAGGGGCGTAATTCAGGTAGGCTTCCAGGATATCGCGCTTGGAGTAGCTCAGTTCCAGCTGCACCGCACGCAGCACCTGCAGCAGCTTGCCGCCCGGCGTGCGGGTGTTGAGATGCCAGCGCATGCGCGCCAGCTGCATGCTGATGGTCGATCCGCCCTGCATTTTGCCGCCGGCGACATAGCTGCGCCAGAAGCCGCGCATTAGGCTGACGGGGTTAAAACCGGGGTTGTAGTAGAACCAGCGGTCTTCGTGCAGCAGCAGCCCGCGCACCGCCAACGGCGACACCTGCTCCAGCGGCGTCCACAGCCGGTAGCGGTCGTCGTTGGCCAGGGTGATGCGCAGCAGAGCGCCGTGCCTGTCGTAATAGACGGAAGACTGCGGCAGCCCATGCCACAGGGGCGGATGCGGCCACAGCCGAATCGCGGCCAGCAGCAGCGCCAGTAAAAACACCGCCATCAAGCCGTTTTGCAGCACGCGCCCGGTCAGGATCTTCATACGTTCTCACCACCCCGGCGCCAGACGCTGGCCTGGCGCCGGAGCCGGCCTAGTCGTTGCCCGCCGGCACCACCACCAGCTTGCCGCCACCGGCCGACATCGCCTGTACTTCACGATCGTACATGGCTTCGCCGTAGGCCGGTGGAACAATAAAGCTGCCGGTATTGGTGGCCTTGATCTGATAGACGAACTCCTGTACCTCGGTGCCGGCGCTGCCATAGATAATCACCCGATCTTCACGGATATCGCTGTAATCCGGCGCCCAGGTGGAGCCAGAGGCGGCCAGTGGCGACTGCCAACCGCCGCGATCGTCGCTCTCCTCGCCGGCGTCGGCCGGTTCCGGCGGCGTCTGCTGCACCACTTCGAACCCGCCCGGCAGCAGATCGACGATCGCCAGGTTGCTCTGCCCCTCTTTCGAGTTGGCGCGCACCTTCAGATGGACGTTGATCTTCTGCCCCAGCGTCACCTGCGTCACCGGCTTGCCCTGTTCGTCGGTGTAATCGCGGACGATCTCAATGCCGCGCGACAGCGCTTTTTGCGGCGCATTCAGGTCGTAACCGGCCTGCGTCACCACATACCAGGCCGGCGCGCTACCGCCGTTGGTGAAGCGCACCGCGGTAGCATCGGCGTTGAACTGCCCCTGAACGAACAACCCCTGCAGCTCACTGATGCGCTGCGGCTCGCCGCCGGCTTTGCCTACCTGCACGATGCCCAAGGCATCCGCATTGGCGGATTGCGCCGCCACCTGGGCCGAATAGCTTTCCAGCGCCAGAATGCTCATCGCGGAGGAGTAGGTGGTGTAACGCTCTTCTTTCAGCGCCTTGACCATATTCTCCAGCACCTGCGGCGGGATCGACGCCATCTTCTCCGGGAAGTGACGGGTAATCAGATACAGCCGCGTCGCATCCTGCACCAGCGGATCGAAATAGTTCTGCGTCCACCAGGCGCTGTCATACGCCTTGCTCAGCTGCTGCCAGCTCGGTTGCAACAGCGCGGCGGCTTCGTCGTCCATCTTCAACAGGCGATAGGAAGAAGCCAGATACAGCGCGCTCAGATCGGTTTTCCACCCTTCGCCATAGCGTTTTTGCAGCGTATCCTGCACCGCCGCCAGCGAGTTGGTGGTCACCTCGCCTTGCAGCGTCAGCAGGTAAACCGCCCAGCTGCGCAGGCGCAGCAGATACAAATCGTCGAATCCGCTGGCCGCCAGCTCGCGCAATGCGCCGTTGGCCTCGTCCAGCATGCCTTCCGGCAGGGCGTAGCCCGCCGCTTTGGCTTCGAGCAGATACTGCACCACATAAGGCGTGACGAAAGGATCGGCATCCGGCGACGAACGCCAGGCGCCGATCGCTCCGCTGTCGTTCTGGCGCGCGCGCAGCACGCCAAGCAGGTTGCGCAGCTGCTTGCTGACTTCCGCCTGGCTCAGGCTGCTTTTCATCTCGGGGTGGCGGCTCTGCAGCATCAGCGGAATGGAGCGGCTGACGATCTGCTCGGAACAGTAATACGGGTAATCCGCCAGGTATTGCGCCAGCCCGCTGGTCAGCACCAGCGGCGAATTCGACACCGCCGCCCGACGCTGCGCGAAAGCGTCGAACATCTGGCGCAGGCCATCGACGTTCTGACTGCCGCCGCTCATGCGCCCCATCACCGACTGGGTACGGTACGGCGCCGCCGGCCGCACCGAGGTGCTGACGGTGCGGCGGCTGGCCTGGTCGCCGTAACGGGCGTCGAACACCAGCGGCGCATCGCCCAGCACGGCTTTGGCACGCAGGCGGAAAGCGATCACGCCTTCGCGTTTTTCCGCCAGCGTCAGGCTTTGCGTCGCGTTGCCCACCACCTCCAACTGCGGCGGCGGCGTCAGCAGAACGTTGATGGCCACCGACTGTCCGTTCAGCCCGTCGAGGTTGTTGCTGACGCCCACGCTGACGTCGAACTCGTCACCCGGCGCCACCATCGCCGGCACGTTCGGCGTCATGATGAAATTGTCGCGCACCGTGGCGGCGGTTTGCGCCTTGCCGATTTTCTCCGGGGTCACCGAAATCGCCATCACGCGGATCTTGCCGTTGAAGTAGTCCGGCACCGGGTAGACGAACTGCTTCTCGCCGCTGACCTCGGTAATGCCGGACCAATAGGCCACCGGCTTGTCGCGCTTGCGCTTGAACGGGTTGAGGTTGAGATCCAGCCCTTCGCCCGCATCGCCGCCCGGCGCCGCGGTCAGCGCCATCAGCTTGCTGAACTCCGGCAGGATCAGATCGAGGATCTGCGAGCTGCTCACATTCAGTTCGCGCTTGCTGAAGAAGAACTCCAGCGGATCCTTCAGGCGGTAACGCGCCACCTGCAGAATGCCCTCATCGACGGCGAACAGCGCCACCTGCTGCGGCGCGTCGGTCTTGACGGTCATCGTCAGGTTTTCACCCGGCTTGATGACCTCCGGCGCCGTCACCTCGAGGCTGTTTTGCCGCGCCTTGGTGCTGATCTTGAACGGCATCACGCCATAGCTCAGCGGGCTCATGAAGATTTCGCTGGAGTTGATGTCGCGCACGAACTGCACGTTGATGTAGCCGTTGCCCTCCATGCCGGCCGGCACGCGGATCTTCTGCACCGAGCTGGTGGTGTCGGTGTGGAACCACTGCCAGGCGTAAACCTTGTCCTTCTCGATGGTGATCAAGCCGCTGCCGGTATAAGGCGCGTTGATCGCCACCTCGATCTCTTCGCCCGGCTGGTATTCCGCCTGGTTCAGTTTCAGCTTCAGTTCGGCGTTGCGATCCAGCGAACGGCTCAGGTTGGCGTTGCCGGCCACGCTGTAGGCAACGCGGTTGAGCGTCTTGCCCTGCGCATCTTCAATCACCAGCACGAAGTCGCCCGGCTTATCGGTCGCCAGCCGCAGATCCGCGCCCTGCCCGCTCAGCGCCAGCGGCTGTTCCGACAGCTGCACTTCCTTCATCTTCGACTGGTATTTGTAAACGCCCGAATCCTGTTTGGTCAGCACCGAAATGTATTTCTGCTCGATCAACACCTGCTTAAGGTTCGGCAGGGCGATCTGTTGCAGATTCGGATCGATGGCGATCACGTTCAGATGCCGCTCCGCGTCGCGGTTGATGTAGCCCAGATCGCCGTCCGCCTTCACCCCGATCAGGTAATCGTAAGGCGAAACCAGCGTGCGGGCGGTCGCCGCCACCGAGCGCCCACCGCCGGCGACGAACGCCTCCGACAGCAGCTGCAGCTGATAGGTGGCGTCGGCGTAGGATTTCAGATCGAGCGGGATTTCGGCCGCGCCGTGCTCATCGGTGGTGCGATCTTCCAGCTCGGTTTCGAACCCGTCGCTGTTTTGCCGATTTTCATAGAACGCATAATCCGGGAAGCGATCGAAGCTCGGATACATCGGCCGCAGCGTCAGCCTGGTGCTCACACGGCGATCCTGCGCCGGAGTGCCGAACAGGTTCTGCACATCGATGCTGGCCTTCAGCTCGGACGGTTTGACCCAGCCTTGCTGGCGGTTCGGCGTCAGCGCCAGCTTCACTTTCAGCTGATCCGGTTCGAACTCCTTCACATTGACCGCGGTATGGCCGAGCAGCGTGGAGGTATCGTTGTTTTTGCCGATCAGATACAGATAGACGTTCCACTCGCCGGTGGGCGAGTTTTCATCGGTGGTATAGCTCAGCTCGTTGAAACCGCTGGCGCCCAGCGTCAGCGGCACGGTGGTCATCAGCTTGTCGCGCGGATCGCGGACTTCGGCACGCACCGGCACGCCGGCCAGGCCAACGCGCCAGTCGGCGGCGCGGGTAATCAGGCCGATGTTAAAGGTATCCCCCGGCCGATAAACGCCGCGATCGGAGAACAGGTAGCTGCCGAGCGTGCGCGGATCGGTCGGCGTTTGTTCACCGGCGACGTCGAAGCGCGAAAAGTCCAGCCCGCGATCGTTATAGCTGCCGGTCGGCAGGAAGGAAACATCCCCCTCCTTTTCCACCAGGAACATCACCGGCTGGCGCTCGTTGGTGTACACGTCGAGCGCCGGGAAACGCACGTGGCCGTCGGCCCCGGTGGTTTGGCTGAGCAGCGTCACGCCATTTTTGGCCACCACCGACACGTTGGCGCCGCTGACCGGCGCACCGCTTTGGATCGACTGCACAAAGACGTCGCGCGTCTTATCCTGCGAGCTCTTGGCGACGATGCCCAGATCGGTCACCACCACAAAGCGCGAATCGCCGACGTCGGGCTGGTCATCCCCGGCGCTCTCGTCCGGTTCCTGTTCTGGCTCGGCGCCCGCCTCTTCCGCCGCCGGTTTCCGGTTCGGCTGCCATTCAGACAGCGTCAGCAGGAATACTCCGCGATGCGAACTGGCGTTGGTGGAGAGATAACGGGAGAGATCGATGCCCTGATAGTTCACTTCCCCCGGCCGCTCGTTGTTGAGCGCCGTCTGGTATTTGAAATGCTCGGTGAAATATTCGTCGTTGAGCCGGTTGAATTCCGTGGACGAGTATTCCCGGCTTTTGAAGGAAACAATGTGCTGCAGCTGACTCGGGATCACCCGCTTGATGTCCAGCCGCAGGCCCGCCACGTTGCGCGCCGCCACGCTGATCTGTTTGTCGCCGTTGACCGACAACAGCGAGCCTGCGGACATGAACTGCAGCGATTTCGGGAACTCCGGCACTTCGACCACCCGGTAAACCTTCTTCGGCATTTTGTAACCGCCGACGGAGACCAGCTGGTTGTCTATCTCGATCAGCACGAAGCGGTGCGCCGGGGCTTCGAAACGGAAGCTGAACTGCGGCTGGTAGGCCTCTTCCGCCTCGTTAAGCGTCAATGGCAATGCCGTCGCCTGCGCCAGCACGTTTTTGCCGACGCTGTCGAGCGTCCATTGATAGAAATCTTCGGCATCGTTGGCGGTCTCGGCATCGCTCGGATCGTGCTGCGGCAGCAGCCAGGCTTTGGTGGCCCGCGCCAGCTCTTTATCCTTCACCGCATCGCTGAAGCCGACCACCAGCGCACGCTGCCCTTGGCCGCCGTCGGTATCCACCACCTGGGCGCTGGCGTCGCTCAGCGCCAGGCTGTACAGCGTCGGTACTTTGACCCAGTTGCTTTTCGCCTCAGCGACCGCATTGCCGGCCGCCGTCGATTTAACGCCTTTGCCGATGGTCAGATGCACAGCGCCGCCCTGATCCAGCGCCTGCAGCGGCTCGGAATGCACCCAAGCGTTCAGTTTTTTCTCGTCATAGACCAGGGAGAAGTTCAGCTTTTTCTCGGAAGAAGCGCTGCCCTCTTTCAATCCCAGCGAAATCTGTTTTTCAAAGCTGGCGACGTCGACCGGCGCATTGAACTGCAAATTGAAAATCGCGCTGCGTTTCTGCGCATCTTGCGGATCGCGGTAATACTCGGCCTGCCCCAGGCGGTAATCGAACGCGGGCACGGTGAAGGCATAGCGGGTTTTGGCGAGCTTGACCTGCGGCGCCAGCAAGGTGGCGGGCTCGAGGGTTACGTCATATTTCGCGCCCATCGGCAGCGGTTTTTTCGGCGTGAACACCAGCGTCGACTCATTGCGCCACGCCCACTGCCCTTCCGCAGCCGGTTTGAGGATGATGCCGGCGCTCACGGTTTTACCCACCGCGCTTATTGCCGCGGCCGAGCCGCTGAAGGTCAGGCTCACCGTTTGCGGCGCCTGCCGGGCGGCGGCGTAGTCTATCGGCTCGGGGTTGGCCAACTCGGCGCTGATCTCCTGAACCGCCATCGGCGCCGGTTCGATGGGCTGGGGCCGGTTTTGCCACCAGTGCCAGCCGTAAAACGCGCCGCCTGCGGCGCCCGCCAGCAGCAGCAAGCCCAAACCGATCGCTTTCGGGTGTTTATCCACGCCGCTTTCGAGCCGCAAAAAACCGCGCGGCAACGCAGCCCACCAGGCCGGCGCACGCCAGCTGAGGTTGCCGACCAGCGGTCTCAGCAACCGCCCCAACAGCGACAAAATCCCGCCCAGCAGGCGGCAAACGCCCTTAACCAGGGTAAAAGGCAAACGCAGGATAACCCTTAATAAATCCATTATTGCAGCACCTCATCATCCTAATGCAGCCCCCGGTCAACCGCCGCGGTTCAACCGAGCCGAAAGACGCCTTCGGCTCTCCTGCCCGGCATCTGCGCGAGTACTCTACACTGCCAGGCGGCAAAAATCTGCGCGCCGCCGGCGAATTACGGCTCTTTATTCAACATCAAATCCAGCTGTTGCAGCAGCACCAGCAGCGGCAGGCTGCTCGGCTCACGATCTTTCAACGCCTCTTCGAAATAAGGCGTAATGGCGAAGCGCGTCGGCAGCGGCGCTTCGGCGTCCAGCAACGCATACATGCGCGGCAAGAACACCCACTGCAGCCAGGCTTCGGCCGACATGCTGTCGATGCAGAACGGCTCGGTGCTGGAGAAAGCCTCATGATCAGGCGGCGCGGCCTGCCACAGCGCCAGATCGCGCATGGATTGTTCAATCGCCTGCAAACTGCGGCGCACCTGGTTATGTATACTCATCTGCATTCCCGATCTCTTTTCATCATGGTATTCAGCACGCTGGCTGAAAGGCGGCAAAGCATAGCATTTTTATAGCCCAAATTCGGCGCGTCTGAGGCAGCCCACCGTTTTTATCTGGTGGCGTCCGCCGCCGCGCGGCACAATAGGCCCACCGAATTCACCACACAGATAAAGATTCATGTCCGTAATAACAGAGAAAAAAAACCACGCGACGCCCGGTAAGGCCATGCTGGCTTCGGTCACCGGTTACGCCATGGACGGGTTTGACCTGCTGATCCTCGGCTTTATGCTGCCGGCCATCAGCATCGAATTGGGATTAACCTCATCGGCCGCCGGTTCGCTGGTCACCTGGACGCTGATCGGCGCGGTGCTGGGCGGCGTGATCTTCGGCCACCTCAGCGATCGCTTCGGCCGAATCCGGGTGCTCACGATCACCATCCTGATGTTTTCCCTGTTCACCGGCCTGTGCGCCGTGGCGCAAGGATATTGGGATCTGCTGGTCTATCGCACCCTGGCGGGCATCGGGCTGGGCGGCGAATTCGGCATCGGCATGGCGCTGATCGCCGAAGCCTGGCCGGCGGAGAAGCGCAACCGCGCTTCGGCTTACGTCGGCATGGGTTGGCAACTGGGCGTGCTAGCGGCCGCCTTCCTGACGCCGCTGCTGCTGGAACACATCGGCTGGCGCGGCATGTTTTTGGTCGGCCTGCTGCCGGCGCTGGCGTCATTCCTGATCCGCCGCACTCTGGGCGAACCGGAGGAATTCGTACGGCAGAAAGACGCTGGGCAATCGCTCTCCTTCCTGCAGCGTTTGCGCCTGCTGTTTAAGGATCGCGCCACCAGCAAGGCCAGCATCGGCATCTTCATTCTCTGTTCGGTGCAGAACTTCGGCTACTACGGGCTGATGATCTGGATGCCGACTTACCTGGCGAAAAACTTCGGCTTCTCGCTCACCAAGTCCGGCCTGTGGACGGCGGTGACGGTGATCGGCATGACGTTCGGCATCTGGCTGTTTGGCGTACTGGCCGACCGCTTTCCCCGCTGGAAGATCTTCGTGCTGTATCAGGTCGGCGCCGTGGTGATGGTGATCGGTTACGCCCAGTTGAGCGACCCGACGCTGATGCTGTTCGCCGGCGCCGTGATGGGCATGTTCGTCAACGGCATGATCGGCGGCTACGGCGCGTTAATTTCCGATACCTACCCGGTGCAGGCGCGCGCCACCGCGCAGAACATCCTGTTCAATCTCGGGCGCGGCGTCGGCGGCCTGGGGCCATTGGTAATCGGTGCGCTGGTGACGCAGGTGTCGTTTACCGCGGCCATCAGCCTGCTGGCGGCAATTTACCTGCTGGATATCTACGCCACGCTGTTCCTGCTGCCGAAAAAACAGGGCGCAGGCGATACGCTGGGCGCGATTGGTTAACGCTGAAGAGGGATTAAGGCAGGGCCGCACGCGCGGCGGAATGGAACAAAAAGTTGGGGGCACTGCGTTAACAGTGCCCCCGGTTCGTTTTATAGCCATCCCGCTACACAGCGTGCTCCCTGCTCAATCCTTGAAAACTTTTCCTGCGGCCATCCTGACCAAGCGATCCTTGCATCATCCTGCAGCATCGTCCTGACGCGGTTCCTCAGCCTTCCTGACCCGCCGACAGTCCTGTGCCGGCTCTCAATCTCCGTCCTGGAGGTGTCCCTGGTTTCTATCCTGAAACATCCTGGGCATCTCCTGACGCCATCCTTCGCTCTTGCCTGAGCGCATCCCTTTCTTCTTCCTGAAGCTGCATCATCCTGATGCTTTCCTGCTCCGCCGGTTCCGTTCCGGTAACGATAAGATCGCTTAAATTCCCCGGAATCACAAGGGTTTGGGAGGTGTCTCACACTAAATTAAGCCTAAGAGTTATCCTAAAGAAATTCTAACCAATTGATCTGGATAACAATAATCTCATCGCCTGGAGAAAGGCGGGAAAAATTAAGAGCGATCTCTCACAGCCCGTGTGAGAGATCTCGCACACGGGCGACGGCGAATCCGTCGCCATTCAGTCCAGCACCGGGCGCAGCGCATCGAGGAAATTCCCCAGCGTCGCCGCCAGCAGGGTACGCTTATCGCTGCCGAACTGTTCCAGCACCACGTTGCCGCTGACGTTGCACAACGACACCATCGTCATCTCGGATTCGGTGGTCGCCAGGAACAGCGTTGGCGGCAGCTTGAGGCGCTTTTGCGTCACCAGATGGCCGATCAGGTTCTCCTGCAGGCGGATAAAATCCTCTTCGCTCCAGACCTGCAGCAGGCTCAGACGATGCTCGCCGAACTGCGCGCTCATGTCGCCGGCGTATTGCTGCGTGTAGAAACGGTGCGCGTCCGACTGCAAACGCAGCTCCAGCGCGGCTTCTACCTTTTCCAACGTCGCCGCCGGTTCGAAAGGCTGTGGCAACCACAACACTTCGTCCTCGCGGTTCTCCACGATGCAGGGCGACGGCACGCCGTACAGCGCCTGGCTGGCCGGCGCGTGGCCGCGCTCTTGCTGCCACAACTCGACATAGCGTTGAGTGAATTCACGCAGAGCGTGCGATACATCATGGTCCATATTCTTTCCCGCATACGTTAAACTAACGGCCATTGTACCTATCTCTGACCAAGGTGACAGCAGATGTCCTCATATCAAGACCACCAGGCCCTGTCGGGGCTGACGCTGGGCAAACCCACCGCCTACCGCGATCGCTACGACGCCTCGCTGCTGCAGGCGGTGCCGCGCAGCATGAACCGCGAGCCGCTGGGGCTGTACCCCGATAACCTCCCCTTCCACGGCGCGGACATCTGGACGCTGTACGAGCTCTCCTGGCTGAACGCCAACGGGCTGCCGCAGGTGGCGGTCGGTGAAATCAGCCTCAACGCCGACAGCCTGAACCTGATCGAATCGAAAAGCTTCAAGCTGTATCTCAACAGCTTCAACCAAACCCCGTTCGCCGATTGGGAAACGGTGCGCAGCACGCTGCAGCGCGATCTGTCCGCCTGCGCCCAGGGCGAGGTGAGCGTCACCCTGTTCAGCGTCGAGCAGTTGGAAAGCACGCCGATCGCCCGCCTGGCCGGCGACTGCATCGATCAGCAGGATATCCGCATCGACAATTATGAGTTCAACGCCGACTACCTGCTGAACGCCGCCGGTGAAGAGGTGGTGGAAGAGCAATTGGTCAGCCACCTGCTGAAGTCCAACTGCCTGATCACCCATCAACCGGACTGGGGCTCGGTGCAGATAAGCTACCGCGGCGGCAAGATCGATCGCGAAGCGCTGCTGCGCTACCTGGTCTCCTTCCGCCACCACAACGAATTCCACGAGCAGTGCGTCGAGCGCATCTTTAACGATTTGATGCGCTACTGCCGGCCGCAAAGCCTGACGGTTTACGCCCGCTACACCCGCCGCGGCGGGCTGGATATCAACCCGTGGCGCAGCAACGTCGAATTCGCCCCCGAGCGCGGCCGCCTGGCGCGCCAATAAGTGCGAAACATTGCTCAACAACTGAGCTAACGAGCGGTTTATGTTGGTAAAAGCGCAGGGACGGCGGTAAGGTTAAAACGAGGCTGCGGCCGGGCGGAACGCCCGCTGCGCCGCAGCACGCCAACCATAACGAGATGCTGTTTTGCTGCGTATGGATTACTACCGCCCCGCACCGGGTGCAAAGGAGTTACCTTGATTACACACATCAGCCCGCTTGGCTCTATGGATTTATTGTCGCAGCTGGAAGTAGACATGCTGAAGCGCACCGCCAGCAGCGACCTGTACCGCCTGTTCCGCAACTGTTCGCTGGCCGTGTTGAACTCCGGCAGCCAAACCGACAACAGCAAGCAGCTGCTGTCACGCTATGAAACCTTCGACATCAACGTGCTGCGCCGCGAACGCGGGGTGAAGCTGGAGCTGGTCAACCCGCCGGAAGAGGCGTTCGTCGACGGCCGCATCATCCGCTCGCTGCAGGCCAACCTGTTCGCCGTACTACGCGACATCCTGTTCGTGCACGGCCAAATCGCCAGCGCCGGCCGTTTCCAGCACCTGAACCTGGAAAACTCGGCCCATATCACCAACCTGGTATTCTCGATCCTGCGCAATGCACGCACGCTGCATCTGGATGAAGATCCCAATATGGTGGTGTGCTGGGGCGGCCACTCGATCAACGAGAACGAATACCTGTACGCGCGCAAGGTCGGCAGCCAGCTGGGCCTGCGCGAGCTGAACATCTGCACCGGCTGCGGGCCGGGCGCGATGGAAGCGCCGATGAAAGGCGCGGCGGTCGGTCACGCGCAGCAGCGTTACCGCAACAGCCGTTTCATCGGCATGACCGAGCCGTCGATCATCGCCGCCGAGCCGCCAAACCCGCTGGTGAACGAGCTGGTGATCATGCCGGACATCGAAAAGCGCCTGGAAGCCTTCGTGCGCATCGCGCACGGCATCATCATCTTCCCGGGCGGCGTCGGCACCGCCGAAGAGCTGCTGTACCTGCTGGGTATTCTGATGAACCCGGAGAACAGCGAACAGGTGCTGCCGCTGATCCTGACCGGGCCGAAAGAGAGCGCCGATTACTTCCGCGTGCTGGACGAGTTCATCATGAACACGCTGGGCGATGCCGCGCGCCGTCACTACACCATCATCATCGACGATCCGGCGGAAGTGGCGCGGCAGATGAAGAAAGCCATGCCGCTGGTGAAGGAAAACCGCCGCAATACCGGCGACGCCTACAGCTTCAACTGGTCGATTCGCATCGCGCCGGATCTGCAGCTGCCGTTCGAGCCGACCCACGAGAACATGGCGAACCTCAACCTGTATCCGAACCAGCCGCCGGAGCAATTGGCCGCCGCGCTGCGCCGCGCGTTCTCCGGCATCGTGGCCGGCAACGTGAAGGAAAACGGCATCCACGCCATCGAGCAGTTCGGCCCGTACAAGCTGCACGGCGAGCCGCAGATGATGAAACAGATGGACAGCCTGCTGCAGGGCTTTGTCGCCCAGCACCGCATGAAGCTGCCGGGCAGCGCCTATGTGCCCTGCTACGAAATCGTCGCCTGACCCTCAATCCCGGGCGGCGTAACGGCCGCCCCGTTTTCTGACCTTGCCGCCCATGATGATACACCTACTGATTGTCGACGCCCTGAACCTCATCCGCCGCATTCACGCCGTGCAGGGTTCCCCTTGCGTCAACGCCTGTCGCCACGCGCTGCAGCAGTTGATCCAGCACAGCCGCCCGACCCACGCGGTGGCGGTCTTCGACGAGGACGATCGCCGCGACAGCTGGCGTCACCAAATTCTGCCGGACTACAAGGCCGGGCGTTCGCCGATGCCGGAAAACCTGCAGCAGGAGATGCCGCAGCTGCGCGAGGCCTTCGCCGAACTGGGCGTCGCCAGCTGGCATTCTCCCGGCAACGAGGCGGACGATCTGGCGGCCACGCTGGCGGCGAAGGTCGCCGGCGGCGGCCACCAGGTGACCATCGTCTCCACCGACAAAGGTTACTGCCAGCTTTTGGCGCCGAACGTGCAGATCCGTGATTACTTCCAGAAACGCTGGCTGGATATGCCTTTCGTGCAGCAGGAATTCGGCGTGCAGCCGCAGCAGCTGCCGGACTATTGGGGGCTGGCGGGGATCGGCAGCAGCAAGATCCCCGGCGTGGCGGGGATCGGGCCGAAAACCGCCGTACTGCTGTTGCAGCAGTCGGGCAGCCTGGACGGGCTCTATCAGCAGCTGGAACAGGTGCCGGAGAAATGGCGCGGCAAGCTGGAGCGGCACCGCGAGCTGGCCTACGTCAGCAAACACGTCGCCACGTTGCGCACCGATCTGTCGCTGGACGGCAACCTGCAGCAGTTGCGCCTGCCGATACAATAAGGGCGCTGCAAGCAGCGCCCTTCATCAAGCTTAACGCGATTAATCGCGCTCATCGCGCCGGCCCGGCACCGCCGACCACATGCGGCGCACGTGTACGGTGATCTCTTCGCGGTCGTGATACAGCTGCTTGGCATGCACTTCGACGCTGATGCCGGCAGCGCCCAGCGCTTCGCGGATACTCATCAGGTTTTGCGACACTTCCTCATAGCGCTTTTTCATCGGCAGCTTGAGGTTAAAAATCGCTTCGCGGCACCAGCCTTTCACCAGCCACTGAATCATCAGGCTGGTTACCTTCGCCGGCTTCTCCACCATGTCGCACACCAGCCAGTAGATCTTGCTGCTGTTCGGCTCGAACTTGAAGCCGTCGGCGCGGTGGTGCGTCACCTGGCCGGTTTCCATCAGGCTCGGCGCCATCGGGCCGTTATCCACCGAATGCACCATCATGCTGCGTTTTACCAGCTGATAGGTCCAGCCGCCCGGGCAGGCCCCCAGATCGACCGCGTGCATGCCGCTGGCCAGGCGTTCGTCCCACTCGTCGGCGGGGATGAACACGTGGAACGCTTCTTCCAGCTTCAGCGTCGAACGGCTCGGCGCATCGGCCGGGAAGCGCAGACGCGGAATGCCCATGTAGAACGGCGAGTTGTTGTTGCTGTAGGAGTAACCGACGTAGCAGCAGCCCGGCGCGATGAAGAACACGTGCACCACCGGGCGAGTGGGGTTCTCGCGCGCCATCAGCACCTTCTGCTCGCGCATCGCGGCGCGCAGCGGCACCGTCAGCTTGCGGCAGAACTTCATCAGCTCTTTGCTTTCGTTGGTGTCCGGCACTTCCACCCGCAGCTCGCCGCCGCGGTCAACCACGCCGATCAGCATGCCGACAATCGGCGATACCCGATCTTCCGGCGGCAGATCGCGCAGCAGCTCGCCCACCACGATCATCTGGCGGGCGAAAATCAGTTCGCGGAACGGAATTTCCCGCGCCAGGCGATCGGCATCGTCCGGCTGATAGCATTCGAACAACACGTAACCGCTGTGCTCTTTTACCCGCGCAAAGCCGAAAATCTCCCGCTGGGCGGCTTTGTCGGTGATCTCCGCCGCACACTCTTTTTCAAAGCCAGGGCGGCAGTACAACGCAATCTTATTCATGGCGCTCGGCCTTTTTCCTCAGACGCAAAGCGCCAATCAACATCAATATCCAGCCGATCAGGAAGCACATGCCGCCAACCGGCGTGATGTATACCCAGACCTTCAGGTGCGACAGCGCCAGGCAATAGAGGCTGCCGCTGAACAACACGGTGCCGAACGCCAACAGCGCTCCGCTCCAGTAAAACCACAGGCTCACGCGGCGCTGCATCGCGACCGCCAGCGCCAGGATGGCCAGGGTGTGGAACCCCTGATACTCCAGCCCGGTGCGGATCCAGGCCATTTCGTTGGCGCCGAGCGTGCCGCTTAATACATGCGCGCCGAATGCGCCCAACGCGACAAACACAAAGCCGCTGATAGCGGCGAAAACCAGCATGGAACGGCTGCTCATCGTGATTTATCCCATTTAAAATCACCGGCCGCGGCAAGGCGGCGGCCGGTCTTATTGTTCGTAGCGGAAGCGGAACTTCTCTTGTTCGCTGGCGGCGCGCGCCAGGATCCACTGCCGGAAGGCGGCTATTTTACCCAGTTCTGCCTGGCTGTCATGACATACCAGATAAAAAGCGTTTTTACTGACCAGCACATCGTTGAACGGGCACACCAGGCGACCGGCTTCGATCTCGGTTTGCGCCATCACGTTGTTCACCAGCGCCACGCCCTGGCCGTGCACCGCCGCCTGCACCACCATCGCGCTATGGCTGAAGATCGGCCCCTGCTGCACATTAATGTGCTGCAACCCCAGCTGGCGCGTATAGGCCAGCCAGTCGCGGCGTGAAACGTCATGCAGCAGCGTATGATAAGCCAGATCCTCTGCGGTTTTCAGCGGATGATCGCCGGTCAGCAGGCTCGGCGAACACACCGGCAGCAGATATTCCGCATACAGGCGCTCGGCGCGCAGCCCCGGCCAGTTGCCGCGGCCGTAGAAAATCGCCACATCGACGTCGTCCGCCAGCTTGTCTTCTTCGCGATCCACCGCCTGGATGCGCACGTCGATCCCCGGATAAGCTGAGTTAAAGCCGGACAGGCGCGGCACCAGCCACTGAATGGCGAAGCTCGGCGGCAAACTGACGGTCAATGCCCCCTTGGCGCTGCGCGCCTGCAGCTTGCGCGTCGCCTCGTTGATCGAAGAGAAGATCTCCTTGATATCGAGGTAGTAACTTTGCCCCTCTTCGGTCAGCAGCAGCGAGCGGTTACGCCGGCGAAACAGCTTCAGCCCGAGGAAGTCCTCCAGCGACTTGATCTGGTGGCTCACCGCGGCCTGGGTCACGAACAACTCTTCCGCCGCCTTGGTGAAACTCAGGTGGCGAGCGGCCGCATCGAACACGCGCAGCGCATTGAGGGGAGGTAAGCGTTTAGACATTAAATTAGCTACTTTTGTGTAACATTAATCCGAATGATTCGGCGCCGAAAATCGGGCGGCTTTGTGTGGCAAGCCATCGGTAAACGCTAACGGCGTATTGCCATTAGTTTTTTTAATCCGAGCCATTATAATTTGTCCGTTGAGGATGCGCCAGCAAATACCTATAGTGGCGGCACTTCCCGGGCCGGAACGAAAAGGGAGTGGGTGTCGAGGACGCCGATGAACTTTTGGCTTGTGGTTGTGATGTTGTGTTTGCAAATTGTCCGGCGATTCCGGACATGGTAGCTAGGCTACTGTTTTTTCACTTCCTGTACATTTACCCTGTCTGTCCATAGTGATTTTATGCAGCACCGCAAAACTTGCGGTGCTTTTTTTTGCCTGACGGTTACTGGTTGCTTTCAACCATCTCTTTCACATCGGCGCGGTTGATCTGCTGCTCGACGCCGTTGGCGTCTTTATAGCTGATCATGCCGGTATCGTTGTCCACTTTAGGCTTGCCGTCAGCGACAATGGTGCGTCCGTCATTGGTATGCATCACGTAGTTGCTGGAACAGGCGGCCAGGGTGAACGTAAGCATCAGGGCAGAGAGAACTGCGGCTGTTTTCTTCATTGAGGACTCCTTTTTAGTTTTAAATGCTGATAAATACCTTTTATGTGTATAGATGCGATTAATAAGCGCACATTTAATAGCATAACAAACTTTCCCAATTTTGCCAGGCGATAAGTCCTAATAGGCAGGATCGCTTGTCTCCGGCGGCAAAATAGGACAGGATCCCCCATCGACTCAAGCCAGTGACAATCAGGGTATGACGCCTTTTAACCCCAGCCTTTTTCGCCAACAGTTTCCCGCGCTCGCGCAGGACGGCATCTATCTGGACAGCGCCGCCACCGCGTTGAAACCGCAGGCGGTGATCGACGCCACGCAGCAATTTTATCGCGATGACGCCGCCACCGTGCACCGCAGCCAGCATCGGGCGGCGCAGGATCTGACCGCCCGTTTCGAACGAGCGCGCGGCCAGGTGGCGCAGCTGATCAATGCGCCGTCGGCCGACGACATTGTCTGGACGCGCGGCACCACCGAGGCGATCAACCTGGTGGCGCAGAGCTACCTGCGTCCGCGCCTGCAGCCGGGCGATGAAATCCTGGTGAGCGAAGCGGAACACCACGCCAACCTGATCCCCTGGCTGATGGTGGCAGAGCAAACCGGCGCGCGGGTGGTGAAACTGCCGATCGGCGCCGATCGGTTGCCGGATTTGACGCAGCTGCCCACCCTGCTCAATGACAAAACCCGCCTGTTGGCGCTGGGGCAAATGTCCAACGTCACCGGCGGCTGCCCGGATCTGGCGCCGACTATCGCGATGGCGCATGCCGCCGGCGCACGCGTGATGATCGACGGCGCACAGGGCGTGGTTCACGGCCCGGCCGACGTACGGCTGCTCGACATCGACTTCTACGCCTTTTCCGGCCACAAGCTGTATGGCCCGACTGGCATCGGCGCGCTGTACGGCAAAGCCGAGCTGCTGGCGCAGATGGCACCCTGGCAAGGCGGCGGCAAGATGCTGACCCAGGCATCGTTCGACGGCTTTGCCCCGCAAAAGCCGCCGCATCGCTTCGAAGCCGGCACGCCAAATATCGCCGGCGTGCTGGGGTTGGCCGCGGCGCTCACCTGGCTCAGCGAGCAGGACATGGCGGCGGCGGAGCGCTACAGCCGCGAGCTGGCGGACCAGGCGGAACAGCGGCTGGCACAGTTGCCGGGCTTTCGCAGCTTCCGCAGCTCCGGCTCCAGCCTGCTGGCGTTCGACATCGCCGGCGTACACCACAGCGACATCGTCACCCTGCTGGCGGAGCAAGGCATTGCGCTGCGCGCCGGCCAACACTGCGCGCAGCCGCTGATGGCGGCGTTGGGCGTCATCGGCACGCTGCGCGCGTCGTTCGCCCCCTACAATACGCAACAGGACGTCGATACGCTGGTCAGCGCGTTGACTCACGCCCTCGATCTGCTGGCCGACTGACTTGATTCCCGGAGACGCTATGCTCGCCCCCCATCCTTTTGGCCGAGAGGTCACCGCCGAGGCGTTGATCGCCACCTTCAGCACGCTGAAACAGTGGGAAGATCGCTACCGCCAGCTGATTATGCTCGCGAAACGGCTGCCGCCGCTGCCGGAGGCCTTGCGCAGTGAAGAAATGGCGTTGAGCGGGTGTGAAAACCGCGTCTGGTTGGGGCACCAGTTGCTGGAAGACGGCACGCTGCACTTCTATGGCGACAGCGAAGGCCGCATCGTGCGCGGCCTGCTGGCGGTGCTGCTGACCGAAGTGGAAGGGAAAACGCCGCAGCAGATCGCCGCATTGGATCCGCTGGCGCTGTTCGACCGGTTAGCGCTGCGCGCCCAGCTGAGCGCCACCCGCGCCGGCGGCCTGGCGGCATTGGCCGCCGCCGTCAAGGCGATCGCCGCCCGTTACGCCTGACGCGCCGCCTTCGCCACCATCTTTTTCAGCGCGTGCGACACGGCGACGAAGCCGAAAGTAGCGGTGACCATGGTCGCCGCGCCGAACCCCGCGCTGCAATCCATTCTTTTCGGCCCTTCCGCCGTGCTGCGTGAAGCGCACACCGAACCGTCCGGCTGCGGGTAAACCAACGGCTCGCTGGAGAAGACGCAGTCGATGCCCAGCTTGCCCTTGCCGTTTTTCACCACGTTGAAATCGTGCTTCAGCCGCTCGCGCAGCTTGGCGGCCAGCGGATCCTGGATGGTTTTCGCCAGATCGGCCACTTCGATCTTGGTCGGGTCAATCTGCCCGCCGGCGCCGCCGGTGGTCACCACCGGGATCTTGAAGCGGCGGCAGTATGACAGCAACGCCGCCTTCGGCCGCACGCTGTCGATCGCGTCGATGACGTAGCTGAAGTTATGGTCCAGCAGCTCGGCGACGTTGTCCGGGGTGATGAAATCGTCGATGCAGGTCACCCGGCATTCCGGGTTAATCGCCAGGATACGCTCCGCCATCACCTCGGTTTTCGATTGCCCGACGTGTTGGCGCAACGCGTGGATCTGGCGGTTGGTATTGGTGACGCAAACATCATCCATGTCGATCAGGGTGATGGCGCCGATGCCGGTGCGCGCCAGCGCCTCAGCCGCCCAGGAACCCACGCCGCCGATGCCGATCACGCAGACGTGCGCCTGCGCGAACACCGCCAGCGCCTGCTGGCCGTACAACCGCGCCGTGCCGCCGAAACGCTGCAGATAGGCTTCCGAATAAGCTGTGCTCATAACGCTTTAATTACCTTCGTAATGCAAATGATAAGGGCCGGAAAATCCGGCCCTTGCGGGTCACTCTTTTCACGCCGTATGCGTTTACCGGGTGGCCAGCAACGAACCGCCGCCATTTGACTGATTGGCGCTGAACAGCTGACCGCCGCCGTTGTTCTTCAGCACCCAGACGCGGCCGTAGTGGTTGTAGTACCCCGCCGAGTGGCCGGCTTCCGGCCCGATGCCCTGATACATGTCAAAATGCTGGCCCTTGATGGCGCCGCCCACGTCGAGCGCGACCATCAGACGCATCTCGTATTTTCCCGTGAATTTACCCTTGTTGTCCAGCAGCGGCACTTCGGCCAGCAGCGTGGTGCCCGCCGGGATCAGCGAACGATCGGAGGCCACCGAGGCTTTGGCGATCAGCGGCACCGCGCTGGCACCTCTCACCGGCGCAAAAGCTTCCGGGCGGAAGAACACGAACGATGGGTTTTGCTCCAGCAGCTCACGCACCTCTGCGGCGCTGTGAGTATCCGCCCACTGACGGATCGCCTGCATCGACATGTCCGCCTTGGCCACTTCACCGCGATCGATCAGCACCTTGCCGATGCTGCGATAGGCGTGGCCGTTCTTGCCGCCGTAGCCGAAGAACACCAGCGGCTGGCCGTTGCCGTAGTCGACATAGCCGCTGCCCTGGACTTCCATCATGAAGTTGTCCATCAGCGAGTTGGTGTAAGCGATGATATAGCGATCGTCGAGCGCGCCGGAATAGATGCCCGCGCGATCCGGCAAGCGGCCCCTGCCCTTCGGCGGCATGCGGTACAGCGGATAGCGGAACTCGCCCTGTTGGGTATAGCGCGCCTGCACCACCGGCGTGTAGTAGCCGGTAAACTGCACGTTGCCGTAATTGTCGACGCCTTCCATCTGGTAAGCGCTGAGGCCGTACTGGCTCAGCATGCGCGTGTCAGCGCCGGACGCCATCCAATTTTGTACCGCCTGATAGGTGCCGTTGTTGCGGTTGAACAGCGAAGGCGACGCGTACTTGATCTCCATCAGCTGATCCGAATAATCCTTGGCGTTGACCGGCGAACCTTTGGCGTTGGGCTGATTGACCAGCTCCAGCGACTGATCCAGACGGCCGTCTTTATATTGCTGACCCCGATCGGTCGGCTTGGACGAACAGCCCGCCAACACCGCCACCATCAACCCGCCCAGCAGGTATTTGCCCCAACGTCCTTTCATCGCGCACACTCTCAAACTGATATGATCTACCGGCTGAACGATAACAAACGCTCATTGATAAAGGAATCGCTGCAAATAAAAAAAGCCGCACGGAGGATGGTGATGAAAAAGAAGGCAAATTGCGGGCAAATTCAGCAGAAAAACGGGTTTAGGCCAATAAAATGCAAAAAGGGTTTGCAACAAAACGCATGGAGAGTATAGTGCGCATCCATCGGACGCGGGGTGGAGCAGCCTGGTAGCTCGTCGGGCTCATAACCCGAAGGTCGTCGGTTCAAATCCGGCCCCCGCAACCAACCGATGCCGCAGCGGCGGTATTTTGCGTTTGGTTTCGATAACAAAGTATTACACGGACGCGGGGTGGAGCAGCCTGGTAGCTCGTCGGGCTCATAACCCGAAGGTCGTCGGTTCAAATCCGGCCCCCGCAACCAACCGAATGTCGTACCAGCGGCATAACATGCACGGTGGTTCGTAGTAATACAGCACCAAGACGGACGCGGGGTGGAGCAGCCTGGTAGCTCGTCGGGCTCATAACCCGAAGGTCGTCGGTTCAAATCCGGCCCCCGCAACCAACTCTTGATGACAACAGACAAGCACCCTGACGGGTGTTTTTTTGTATCTGCAATCCGCGAAACTAGCCGGACTCGCGCCCGGCCCTGCTTCTATCGGCTCGCCAGCGCGCCGCCGTTGGCGAAATAAGCCTTGATGCCCGCCAGAATCGACTCCGCCACCTGCTGCTGGAAATGGCTGGTGCGCAGCTTGCGCTCCTCTTCGATATTGCTGATAAACGCCGTCTCCACCAAGATCGACGGGATATCCGGCGCCTTTAACACCGCAAAACCGGCCTGATCGACGCGATTCTTGTGCAGCCGGTTGATTTTCCCCATCCGATTCAACACTTCCTTGCCGAACTTCAGGCTGTCGTTGATGGTCGCGGTCTGGATCAGATCGAACATGGTGTGGTCGAGATAACGGTCGCCGCTCTTGCTGACGCCGCCGATTTGGTCCGAGGCGTTCTGCGTCTGCGCCAGGAACTTGGCCGCCGAGCTGGTGGCGCCCTTGGTGGACAGCGCGAACACCGACGAACCGCGCGCGGCGCGGCTGGTGAAGGCGTCGGCGTGAATCGAAACGAACAAATCCGCGCGCTGCTTGCGCGCCTTGGCGACGCGCACCTTGAGCGGGATAAACACGTCTTCGTTGCGCGTCATGAACACTTTCATGTTCGGCTCGCGCTTGATCATGGCGCTCAGCTTGCGGGCAATCTGCAACACAATGTCTTTCTCGCGCGTCTTGTACTTGCCGATAGCGCCGGGATCTTCGCCGCCGTGGCCGGGATCCAGCATGATGACGATCGGCCGATCGCGCCCCGCCTTGCCGGCCTGCGGCGCTTCCGGCGGCAGCGTGCGCTCCAGATCGCCCTTGTTGTAATCTTCCAGTAACGCCAGCAGCGGATCATACTCCTCGCCGCCGCTGCTGCCCTTGGTCGGATAGAGATCCATCACCAGACGGTTGCGATACTCCGGCACCGGCGCCAGCGTGAAAATATGCGGGCTGACGCTCTGCTTGAGCTCCAGCACCAGCCGCACGGTATTCTGATCGAACTGGCCGACGCGCGCCTGCTTGAGATACGGATCGTCGGCGCGCACCTGCCCGGCGATGCCTTTCAGCACGCTGTTGAGGTGGACGCCTTCGATATCCACCACCACGCGATCGGGATTGGTCAGGGCAAACTGCTTGTATTTCAGCTCGACGTTGGATTCCAGCGTGACGCGGGTATAGGTGGAGGATGGCCAGACGCGCACGGCGATCACGTGCGATGACGCGGCGAAGCCCGTGCGACTCACACTCAGCAACCAGCTGGCGGCAACGCCCTGTAATAAACGACGGCGGCCCAGATTGTGATTAGAGTTTGGCATGCGGCTCCGGCAGTAATAGCTGTTTACAACAGATGAAAAAAACATCAATAAAATGGGGATGCCGAAAACTTTAACCAATCATTCCAGCCCTGTCATCAGAAAATCTTTTTATGGTTTTTCAATTTATTAACGATTTAGCGCCCTTAGCGCACTCTTCATGATGATTTCTCGCTTGCCATCGGCGCCATAAAAGAATAAAAATACAAAAATACCGTATAAATATGCAAAAGAGGTTTGTCGTGAAGGAACGTAGTACAGAGCTGGTGCAAGGATTCCGTCACTCAGTCCCCTATATCAACGCCCACCGCGGCAAAACGTTTGTCATCATGCTCGGCGGGGAAGCCATCGAACACGAGAATTTCTCCAACATCGTCAATGATATCGGGCTGCTGCATAGTCTGGGCATTCGCCTGGTGGTGGTTTACGGCGCGCGGCCGCAGATCGACGCTAACCTGGCGCAGCATAACTTTGAGCCGATCTACCACAAGCACACCCGCGTGACCGACGCCCATACGCTCGAACTGGTCAAGCAAGCTGCCGGTTTGTTGCAGCTCGACATCACCGCCCGGCTGTCGATGAGCCTCAACAATACGCCGCTGCAGGGCGCGCATATCAACGTGGTCAGCGGCAACTTCATCATCGCGCAACCGCTGGGCATCGATGACGGTATCGACTACTGTCACAGCGGCCGCATTCGCCGCATCGATGAAGACGCGATCCACCGCCAGCTCGACAGCAACGCCATCGTGCTGATCGGCCCGGTCGCGGTTTCCGTTACCGGCGAGAGCTTCAACCTGACCTCGGAAGAAGTGGCCACCCAGCTGGCAATAAAGCTGAAAGCGGAAAAAATGATCGGCTTCTGCTCCTCGCAGGGCGTGACCGACGCGGAGGGTAACATCCTTTCCGAGCTGTTCCCCAACGACGCGCAAAAGCGCCTTGAAGAGCTGGAAGAAGGCGGCGATTACCATTCCGGCACCGTGCGCTTCCTGCGCGGCGCGGTGAAAGGCTGCCGCAGCGGCGTGCGCCGCAGCCACCTGATCAGCTATCAAGAGGACGGTGCGCTGGTGCAGGAACTGTTCTCGCGCGACGGCATCGGCACCCAAATCGTGATGGAGAGCGCCGAACAGGTGCGCCGGGCGACGATCAACGACATCGGCGGCATCCTGGAGCTGATTCGGCCACTCGAGCAGCAGGGTATTCTGGTGCGCCGTTCGCGTGAACAGCTGGAGATGGAAATCGACAAGTTCACCATTATCGAACGCGACAACCTGACCATCGCCTGCGCGGCGCTGTACCCGTTCTTGGAGGAAAAAATCGGTGAGATGGCCTGTGTCGCGGTGCATCCCGATTACCGCAGCTCATCACGCGGCGAGATGCTGCTGCAGCGGGTGGAAAATCAGGCGCGGCAGATGGGGCTGAAGAAGCTGTTCGTGCTGACCACCCGCAGCATCCACTGGTTCCAGGAGCGTGGCTTTACCCCGGCGGAGGTCGATGTGCTGCCGATGCAGAAACAGGCGTTGTACAACTACCAACGCCGCTCCAAAATTCTGCTGGCGGATCTGTAATCCCTGCGGGCGCGGCCGTTGCCGCGCCCCTCAGCGCTTATTCCGTCGCCTGCAGCCGTTCAGCCAATCCGCTGCGGCGCTGGGTCGGCGTGCGAATGGCCCGCAGCAGCACCGCCTCCGTAGCGTACAGCGAAAGCAGCTTACGCGCGCGAGTGATCGCGGTATAGACCAGCTCACGCGTCAGCACCGGCAGGAAGTGATTCGGCAACACCAGAACCGTATGGTCAAACTCCGATCCCTGAGATTTGTGCACCGTCATCGCATAAGCGGTTTCATGCGCCGGCAAACGGCTTGGCTGTACCGACTTGATGCTGCCGTCGGGCAGTTGGAAATGCACGCGCAGATCGCCGTGCTCATCCGGCAGCGTAATGCCGATATCCCCATTGAACAGCCCCAGCGCGCTGTCGTTGCGGCCAATCATCACCGGCCGCCCCCGGTACCAGCGGCCGAGCACGCCCGGCTTGCGGTCAATTAAACCGGCGCGCTGCAGCCCGAGCTCAATGCGCTCGTTCAGGCCGGCGACGCCGAACGGCCCTTCACGCAGCGCGCACAGCACCTGGAAACGGCCAAAGGCCGCCAGCACCGTCGCCGCGTCCGCCCCTTCTGCGGTCAGCCGCAAATAGTCGCGGTAGCCCGCCACGCAGGCATCCAACAGCGCCTGATACTCTTCGCTCGTCGCCAGCGCATAGCCCGCAACATCACCGAAACTGCCGTTTAATGCCGCCAGCGCGCGATCCCCCGCTCCGGCGTTAACCGCCAACGCCAGCTGACCGATGCCGGAACGGGCGTCGAAGCGATAGCTCTTGCGCAGCAGGCACAGGCTGTCGCGCACCGCCGCTTCCGCGTCGGCCTGCTGCCCCGTGAGCGAACAACCGGTCAGGCGGCTCAGCTCAGCGGCGCGCGCATCGCTGTATCCCTGCTCGGCAAAACGGCAAATATCGCCCAGCACCGCGCCGGCCTCCACCGAAGCCAGCTGATCGCGGTCGCCGAGGAAAATCACCCGCGCCCGATCGGGCAGCGCGGCAATCAGGCGCGCCATCATCGGCAGGTCGACCATCGAGGCCTCATCCACCACCAGCACATCCAAATGCAGCCGGTTGCCACGGTGATAACGCATGCGCTGACTGTTCGGTTGCGCCCCCAACAGACGGTGCAACGTCGCCGCCTCCGTCGGGAACAGCGCCTGCTGCGCCGGGGTCAACGCCAGCTGGCGGCTGGCGCTGCCAAGCGACTCCGTCAGGCGCGCCGCCGCCTTACCGGTCGGCGCCGCCAGCTGAATGCGCAAGCGCGCGCTTTCATCCAGCTGCACCAGCGCCGCCAACAGTTTGGCGACGGTGGTGGTTTTACCGGTGCCCGGCCCGCCGGAAATGACCGCAATGCGCCGCGTGGCGGCCACCGCGGCGGCGATTTTCTGCCAGTCGGGCTCGTCGCTCGCGGCGCCGAACAAGCTGTCGAGAATGGTGCGCAGCTCAGCCTCCGGCACCGCCAACGACTCGCCTTCGCCGCCGATAAACGCCGCCACTTCGCCTTCGTTTTGCCACATGCGCTGCAGATACAGGCGCGGCCCGCGCAGCACCAGCGGCGTAGCGCCGCTGCCGTCCCCAACCGCCGCGCTGGCCGCCAAACGCTGCTGCCAACGCGCGCTATCCGGCCGCCCGGCCGCCTCCCACACCGCCAGCGCCAACGCCGGCTGGCGCCCTTCAAACAGCGTGTCCGCCTGCAGCTGCTCCAGCATCAGGCAGACGTGACCGGCCCCCGCCTCTGCGCTCAGGCAGGCGGCGGCCAGCAAAATATCGGGCTCGTCTTCGCTCGCCACCACGCGGGCGAACTGCACGTCCAGCGGGCGCAGCACGCCAAGCGCCACCGCCTGCTCCAGCAGTGCGATCATGATCCTTCCTCCGTCGCCGCAGCTTCGCCGCTGAACAAGCGATCCATCCCCTCCACCAGCTCAAGCTCGGGGAGACAGGTGAAAATGCCGTTGCCCGGGTGCGCCGCATCCACGCCGCGCAGGAACAGATAAATCACCCCGCCAAAATGGCGCCGATAATCGTAATCCGGCAACCGATGACGCAGATAACGATGCAGCGCCAGCGTATACAGCTGGTATTGCAGATCGTAACGATGCTCCGCCATCGCCTGCTCCATCGCCGGCCGGGTATAGGCGCTACTGTCTTCCCCCAGCCAGTTGGACTTGTAGTCCAGCAGGTAGTATTTGCCCTGCCAGCAGAACACCAGGTCGATAAAGCCTTTCAGCATGCCCTGCACCTGATGAAAATCTAGCGCCGGGCAGCGGGCGGAAAGCGGATCGTAACGCTTCACCAGGGCATCGAGCGCCTTCGCCTGCAACAACCGGTTAATCGGCAAATAGAACTGCAGCTCGGCCTGCTTGTGCTGCGGCGTCAGCGCCGACAACGTCACGCCGCTGGCGGCGAGCGGCGTGTTGAGCAACACCTGCATCCACGCCAGCAAAATTGGCTGCCAGTGCTCGGCAAATCCTTGCTGTTGCAGCTGTGCCAGCAGCCACTGTTCGTCCAGCGGCTGGGTGAAGTCCAGCGTTTCAAACAGGCTGTGCAGGAAGGTGCCGGGCGTTGCGCCGCGCGGGAAGGTATGCGGTGTGAGCGCTGGCTCACTCTCCTCACCCCGCTCGCCCGCGGCGTCGACATCCAGACGCGGCAGCAGATCCTGCATCAGGCTCGAACCGTGCTGTTGCAAACCGGTATAGCTGGTCACCCGCCAAAAATCCTGGATCCGTCGGGTAAAGCTTTTCGCCGCCAGCGTAGCGGCCAGCGATGCCTGGGGCAGCCAGGGCGCCTCGTCCGGCGGTTCCACCAGCGACAGCGCGATGCCGCCGCCCGCCAATTGCTGCAGGCGCTCCTGCAGATACGCGGCGTCGCCGGCCTGCCCGCCCTGCACCAGATAACCCAATGCGCTGCGGTGCAGATCGGTATCGCCCTGTTTCTTGCGCGTGCCCTGGAACAGCGGCGCGATACCGATGCTGCAGTGGTACACCGAGCGGGTCAGCGCCACGTACAACAGGCGCAGGTCTTCCGCCAACCGCTCTTCCTCCGCCCAGGCCTGGCTCTCTTCATTGGCGTCGAGATCCAGCAACGCCTGGAAACTGTGGCGATCGTGATACAGCGCCTGCTGCTGCTGGCGGAAATTGCCGACGAACGGCAGCCACACCAGATCGAACTCCAGCCCCTTGGATTTATGAATCGTGATCACCTGCACCAGATGCCGGTCGCTCTCCAGCCGCAGTTGCTGATTATCGGACTGGCGATTAGGCTGGGCGATCTGCTGTGCCAGCCAGCGCACCAGCGCATGTTCGCTGTCGAGTTGCGCCGCCGCCTCTTGCAACAACTCCCCCAGATGCAGCACGTCGGTCAAACGACGCTCGCCACCGGCGCTGGCCAGCAGGTTCTCCGCCAGCTGGCGCGCTTTCATCACCTCGCTCAGCATCGGCAGCACGCCGCGGCGCAGCCAGAGCGTGCGGTAATCATCGAATTCGTTAACCAGCTCGTCCCAGGCACGCTCATCGCGGCTCAGGCCGTCCAGCGTCGGCGCGTCCAGCCCCATCAGCCCGGTGGCCATGGCGCTGCGCAGCGTGCGCTCCTGCTCCGGCGCCAACACCGCCTGCAGCAACCACAGCAGGTCTTTGGCCTCCGGGGTGTCGAACACGCTGTCGCGGTTAGACAGGTAGACCGACGGAATGGACAGCGCGCTCAGCGCATCGCGCACCAGCGCCGCCTCATTGCGGCTGCGCACCAGCACCGTGATATCGGAAGCTTGTACCGGCCTTGGCTCCTTGCCGCCCTGCAGCCACGCCTGGCCCTGCTGCCCGGCGCTGAGCCAGTCGCGAATTTGCGTGGCGCACAGGCGCGCCATCAACTGTTGGTAATCACTTACACCGGCGCCTTCCCCCTGCTGCAGCCAGAACTGCATCGCCGGTTGCGGCTTGCCGTGCAGGTCAAACGCCAACCCTTGGTTCTTTTCCGCCGCGCTGACCTCGATAAAGGGGATTTGGCCGAACAGGAAAGGCTTTTCTACCTGAGAAAACAGGTGATTGACGCTGGCGACCATCGACGGCGACGAGCGCCAGTTGGTCTCCAGCGTATAGTGGGCGCTCACTTCTGAGCGCGCCCGCATGTAGGTAAAGATGTCGGCACCGCGGAAGGCGTAAATCGCCTGCTTGGGATCGCCGATCAACAGCAGGCCGCAATCGGGCCGGCCGACGTAAAGTTTTTGGAAAATGCGGTATTGCTGCGGATCGGTATCCTGGAATTCATCGATCATCGCCACCGGGTAACGCTGGCGGATCGCCTGCGCCAGCTGTTCGCCGCCGCCGCTTTGCAGGGCGCCGTCCAGCCGGCTGAGCAGGTCGTCAAACCCCAGCTCGGCGCGCTGGCGCTTTTCTTGTTGAATGGAAGTGCGGATCTCGCTGAGCGCGCGCGCCATGATCAGGTCGCGCAGCGTCAAGGGTTCATCGAACAGCTCGTCGATCGCCGTGAACAGCGCATGCCGCGGCGGCTCGCCTTTCTTGGTCTTATCCAGCAGCACCGACTGGCGAAATTTATCCAGTTCCTTCGGCAACTGGTAGTCCTGGGTCTCCTGCCCGCTCCATTCGCCGACCTTGTTCAGCCAGTTCGGCAGGTGTTTGCTGCTGTAGCTGCGCTTATCGACGCCGGACTGGGCGATCAGCGCCTCCAGATCGCCCGCCGCCGCACGCCATTGCGCCTTGATGGCATCGATGCGCGCGACGATCTGCTCGTGGCGCATCAGGACGGTTTCTTCGTCCTTCGGCGGCCGGCGCAGCGCCGGCGCCTCACCGTGCAGGTAACCGGAAAGGTCGGCCAGCAACGCTTCCGGGCCGCTCCACTCCTGGCTGACCGCACGCGCCACGCCCAGCGGCAACGGATAGCAGTGGCGACGCCAGAAATCAGCACAGGCCTGCCGCCGCAGCGGCAACTCGTCCTGCACCAGCGTTTGTTCAAACAGCATGCCGGATTCGAAGGCGTTGTGCGTCAGCATTCGTTGGCAAAAGCCGTGAATGGTGTAGATCGCCGCTTCATCCATCTGCCGCTCCGCCGCCAGCAGCTGCGAGGCGGCGTCGGTCAAATCGTCAATTTCAGCCATCAGCGCCGAAAACAGCGGGTTGGCGCTGACGCCCCGCACGCAGGCGATGCGCAGCCCGTGGATATTGTCGCGGATACGCCCGCGCAGCTCCTCGGTGGCGGCCTCGGTAAAGGTCACCACCAGGATTTCTTCAACCGTCAGCGGGCGAGGAAACGCCGCTTCACCGCCCAGCCCCAGCAGCAAACGCAGGTACAGCGCGCCGATGGTAAAGGTTTTGCCGGTGCCCGCCGACGCCTCGATCAGGCGTTCGCCGAACAGCGGCAGCGTCAGCGGCTCCAGTCTCTGCGGGGCAGTTTCCGTCATGGCGTCGCCACTTTGCGCGGCAGGATCTGCTGCAATGCAGACGCGTTCGGATAGGTGACCCAGCCCTTAGGCGCCGCGTAATCCGCCTTGTCTTGCCCGCTGCCGCTCACCTGCGACAGCACAGCCAGCCCCTGTGGCTGGATCACCGCCTGGTGGAAATAATCCGCCAGTTTGGCCGGCGTCAGCTGTTGCACCTGCGCGATCAGCTTCTGACGAGTATCGAAGGCGAAATTGCCGCGATCGAAATCGTTGGCGAACCGGCTGGCCTCTTCGCTCAGGGTTTGCGGCCGCTGCTTCAGCTCATTGATGAGCGCCTGTTTGTACTGCTCAAAGTCCGCTTCGCTCATGTCGCGCAAGCGTTTCTCGGTTTTCGGGTAGAAATCCTGATAGCGCTGGTACAGGTATGCCGGCTGTTTGCTGTTGCTCTGCAACAGGAAGCCCACGCCCCATTGGCGCCCCACCGACATTGGGAAGGCGAAGACCGCATATCCCAATTGCTCCTGAGTGCGCAGCTGGCTATAGAACCACGGCTGAATAATCTGCCCCAGCAATGAGCTGTAGGCCATGCCGGCCACTTCGTCGTAACCGGTCGGCACATAGACCGCCGCCAGTGCCGAATCGGTGCTGCTGCCCACCTGTTGCAGATTGGCCAGATGATTTTTGTCCACTACCACGTCTTCGCCGTGCCACCATTCGATGCCGGTACAGCCCAGGCGATGTTTCAGCGTCGACGCCAGCGTGTCGACCTGCTGCTTGCTCATATTGCCCACCACCAGCAGCTCCGGCGTAGCCTCGGCCAGCAGGCTGTCGCGATAGGCCAGCACGTCTTTCAGCGTCAGCGTCTTCAGCACTTCGCGGCGTTCGCTGCGTTCGGAATACGGCACGCGGGAAACCATCTGCACCGGCTGAATGGCCAATTCAAACGCCTTGCCCTTCTCGGCGGCGTCCAACTGCTCCAGATACCAGGACTTGGCCTGCGCCAGCTGATCTTCCGTCGGCGTGAAGCTGGAATAGCCTTCGATCAGCGCCGTCAGCAACTGCGGCAGGCGCTGGGTAAAGCCGTTGGCGTTAAACATCAGGCCGTTGTTCGGCGAGGTCGAGAAGCTCAGCCCGCCAACCGATGCCTGATAGCTCAGCTGATCCAGCGCGAGGCCGGCCAGATAATCCGTCAGTGAGAACAGCACCTGGTTGCGCGCGGAATCCATGGTCTTGGCGTTGCGGAAAGCGACGGTGACGTCGGCCTTCGGCTCATCGGCGAAGTAACGGCTCGGCATGTACAGCACGCGCAGGCCGGGGTTATCCACCACCATTTCCGGCTTTTTGAACTCGTGCGACGGCTTGGTCAGGGTAAAGTCATCCGGGATGTACGGATTGAGCGTCGGTAACGACAGGGAAATCCCACTCCCTAACTGCTGCCACTGCGTAAAGCGCTGCGGCGTGATTTTGTCGACCTGGTAAGGCGCGTTGACGAAATAGGCCGTCTTGTTGTGCGGCTCATCCGGACTGACGAACCAGATGCGGGCGTTTTGCGGCGTCATGCCGTCCAGGCGTTCGGCGATCGCCTTAGGATCATAGCGATCGGCCAGGTAAGGCGCGTCCAGCGTATGTTCAACCGGCACGCGCAGCATGGTGTCCACCAGCCATTCGATGTAGTCCATGTCGCGCGTGATCGACGGATAACGGAAATCCAGATTCAGAACATGCGAGATTTCGTCGAAGTAACTTTGCTTGATGCCTTCGCTGCGCAGCATTTTCAGGTAGTTGAAAATGGCGGCGACGACCTCGTCGCGCTTGGCCAGGCCTTTGTCGGTCAGTGAAACGCTGATGGCGAAGACGCCGCCGTTGCGATCCACCATCGGATCGGCGCCGGCATTGATGGCGTCCGCCAGCCCCTGCTTCTGCAACCAGTCAGACAGGGTGTTCTTGCTGCGGTTGCCGATCAGGTAGCTGATGTAGGTATCGGTTTTGCTGCGAAACGCGGCGCTGTTGTTATCGATGCGAAACTCGACCTTCAACTGTTTGCGCGGCTGTGCTGGCACATAGTGAATGATGATGCCCTGCTGTTCCGGCGTCACGGCCGGCACGGTGATCGGCGGCACGGTGGCGTCGTGATTTGGCACGCGGCCAAAGGTTTTCGCCGCAATATCAGCCAGCTGCGGCAGCGGCTGATTGCCGTACAAAACGCCCATCATCAAATTGGCGGAATAGTAGCGCTTATAGAAGCCGGTCAGCTCATCGTGCAGCTTGCTGTCCGGCTTGTCTTTCAGCGTATCGAGATTGCCGCCGGAGAAGCGCGCGCTCGGGTGCGCCGGGTTAAGGGTTTCCGCGCCCACCTGCGCCATACGCATACCGTCGCGCGAACGCGCCATCGTCAACTCGGCGTTAACCGCGTTGCGCTCACGGTCGGCATTGCCCGGATCCAGCAGCGGCTCGGCAATGGCGTCGGCCATGCGATCGACCGCCGGCTCCAGCGCGTCATTTTCCACTTCCAGATAGAAGGCGGTGCGATAAGAAGCCGTGCTGGCGTTGTGGCTGCCGCCATGCTTTTTCAGGAATTCGGACAGGTTTTCCGGCTCTGGATAGCGCTTGGAGCCCATCAGCACCATATGTTCCAGATAGTGCGCCAAACCCAGTTGGCTGTTCGGATCTTCAAGCGAGCCGACCGGCAATGCCAGCGCCGCCAGCGATTTCGGCGCCTGGGCATCGGACACCAGCAACACCGTCATGCCGTTAGTCAATTTGATCGCCTCATACTGACGCGGATCGTGTTCGCTTTTGTTGATCTTCTCCGCCAGCGGTTGCCATCCTTGCGCGGCCCAACTCAACGGCGCCCAACACATAGCCAATAATACCAGCCCGGTGATACGGGCCAACTGTCTGCGCATATCCAAAATAAACCCCTATTCTGACGTCGCTGCGCCCACTCCCTGACGGTGGCGACGTTCATCAAAACCACATAACCAAATCTGTACTCACCGGGTTCTTCGCCAATATGGCGACCCGAACTCGGCGGGTATATTCCTGTACGTTATGTAAGACCGGGAATTACCCCAATGGTTGAATATAACCTTCGTTATTTTTACCACCTCCCGCCGCACAGCACCACCGGGGGATTGTTACCCCAGGTTATGCCGCGCCACCGGCAGCAGATAACGCTCTGTTTCGGCCAGTATTTGCGCTAAGTATTCATTATCCATTTGGCGGAACACTCGCTGCACGTAGGGATCTTCCCCTTCTCCGGGAATGCGCTGATCGCCCTGCCAGGCCTGCAGCAATTTGGCGCGCGCCTTGATTTGCGCTTCTTCCTCCCAGTCGATTTGCTGCGTTTCCGGCAGATAGCACTGACTCAGCCACGCCCAGCCGCTCTTGTTCAGCAACAGCAGCGGCTGACTCAGACCGCGCTGATAGCCCGTCAGCAGTTCCGCCAGCTGCGCCTGTGCCTCTTCAGGCGCCAGCGCGGCAAAGCGCCAGGCGGAGTTCTTGCGGCCATACATGCGGCTCTCGCCGGTGCCGCCGGCGCAGCAGTACACCAGGTGCTCCAGCCACAGCAATATGCCATCCACCGCCGACAGCGTCGCGGGCCGCCAGCGCAACAGGCCGTCACCCTGCACCTGATGCAGCCAGCCGCTGAGGCGCACGCCGGCGATATCGATATCCAGCTCCAGGCTATGGCTCTCTGCGCGTTCCGCACGCACCTGCTCGGCCAGTTCGCTCATCTCTTCCTGCTGCTTTTGCCAATAAATTTCGCCGAAGGCGCCATAGGGCAAGCCGCCGGCGGCGCGCACCCGCTGGAACAGCCGTTCGGGATCGTCACCGTCGATCAGCGTATTCAGCAGTTGGCTGTTGAACTGGTAGCGGCTGAGGTTATCCAGCGTGAAGGGTTCTTCGTCGGGCAGCTCGGTCTCTTCCAGGATAAAACTGACGCCCAGCCGCAGTTGGAAAAACGCGCGAATCGGATGGCGGTAAAACCGCAGCAGTTCATCCAGCGATATTTGCTGCAGCGCTTCGGCGGGCAGCGGCTGGTTGAACGCCGGATGCGCCGCACCCCGCCCATCGGCGGCGGGCAGCCACTCGGCGGCATAGCTTTGCTCCTCCGAGCCCGGCAAGAAGTTCTCGGCGGCGAACGGCATGCGCGCGTGCCACTTCAGCAAGTGCTCACCAACCCGCCGGGCGCTGTCGTCTGCGCTAAGCTCTTCATCTCCCGGCAGGCAATAGCTTTGTTCCAGGTACTCCAGCAGCTCGGTGACCAGTACCGAAGGGTAGCGCGGGCTGTTGTCCTGAATGGAACGGCCGATGAAACTGATATACAGCCGCTGCTGAGCGGACAAAATCGCTTCCAGGAACAGATAACGGTCGTCATCGCGTCGGCTGCGATCGCCGCGTTTGACCTGCTGCGCCATCAGATCGAAACCCAGCGGCGGCAGCGTGCGCGGATACACGCCGTCGTTCATGCCCAACAGGCACACCACCTTGAACGGAATGGAACGCATCGGCATCAGCGTACAGAAGTTGATTTGCCCGGCGAGGAAGCGCTGGCTGATGCGCTCCTGATCGAGACGCGCCGCCAGATCGTCCCGCAGAATGGTCAACGGCACCTCATCGGGATAGCGCGCCGCCAGGCCAAAATTGATGGCCTGCTGCCACTGCTGTTCGATCAGCGCCAGCACCACCTCGGTGTCGCTGTCCGCAGCGAAGAAAGCATCCAGCAGTTGCCGGCAGAGCGGCAGCCACGCTTCGAGCGGGCGCGCTTCGCTCAAGATTTGCCGCCAGTGGCTGAGCTGCGCCAGCAGGTCTGCCAGCTGCCCCGCCAGTTCGGCGACCAATCCGCTCGATTCGTCGTAAGGCAAAATGCCCTGCCAATCGCCGGCATTGCTGTCCATCGCGTAGCCAAGCAACATGCGCGTGATGCCAAAGCGCCAGGTATGTTGGCCGGTAGCGGGCAGATCCAGTTCGCGCACGTTATCGTCGTCCAGGCCCCAGCGCACGCCGGATTCACCGACCCAATGGCGCAGCAGGCGCAGCCCCTCTTCGCCAATGGCGAAACGGGCGGCCAGGGCCGGCACCTCAAGCAGCGCCAGCACCTGTTCCGAGGTAAAACGGCTTTGCGGCAGATCGAGCAGTGAAATGAACGCCTGCAGCGCGGGATGCGCCTGGCGCGCTTTACGGTCGGAAATGGCGAACGGCAGGTAGCGCTCGGCAGGGGCATTGCCGAACACCGCCTGAATGTAAGGCGTGTAGCTGTCGATATCCGCGACCATCACGATGATGTCGCGCGGCGTCAACGACGGATCCTGCGCCAGCATGGTCAGCAGTTGATCGTGCAGCACCTCCACTTCCCGCTGCGGGCTGTGGCAGGCATGCAGGCTGAGGGAACGGTCGTTCTCATCTAGCGGACGTTTGCTGAAGCTGCTTTCCAGCGTTTCCGCGGTAATACCGATCACCGCATGGTCTTCCAGCTCCAGCATGTCGCGCTGAACGGCGTGCAGCATGGTATCGGCCGGGATATCGACAAAGGCGTCAACCTCTTGCGCCCCTTCCATCTGCGACAGCAGATAGAGGTGATCGCGCCCCAGCTTGCCCCAAGAGGCCAGCAGTGGGTTGCTGAGCTGCTGCTGGCCTTCGGCGTCAAACAGGCGCGCCGCATCATCCGGCTGGCGGAACAGCCCCTGCTCGCGTGCCTGATGGTAGTGACGGCGCTTGCGGCTCTGCAAGCGGGCCAGGAAAGCGTAATCCTGAATATCGCCCCAATAGTAGCGACAGGGGTTGGTGAACATCAGGTGGATATCTATATGCCGCCCCAGCGCCTGCAGCGCCTCCAAATAGACCGGCGGCAACGCCGAGATGCCGCAGATAAACACCCGCGGCGGCAAACCGGGCGGGCAGGTTTTTGCCTGCTCCAGCGCGTGGATAAATCGGCTGTACAGATTGGCGCGGTGCCATTCCGGCTGCCCCAGCTCGCGCGTGTACTCCACCAGCCGCGCCCAGAGCGGCGCCTGCCATTGCTGAGCCTCCGCCAGGCCGTCGATGCGCTCCCCGCGCTGCCAGCTCTCCAGCCACTGCGGGCGATAAACCAAATATTGGTCGAACAGGTCGGCGACCCGGCCGGCCAACTGGTGAATCTTGCGCTTGTCACCGTCATCGGTCAGATAGTGCTGCAGTGGCGCAAACGCCGGCTGAGTCAGCATCTCCGGCAGCAACCACATCAGCTTCCAGGTCATGGCGTCCTTGCTGAAGGCGCTCTCTTTCGGGATATCCGGCAACACCCGGGTGAACATGTCCCAAATAAAGGTCGCCGGCAGCGGAAACGCAATATTGGCGGCGATGCCGAACTGTTCCGCCAACTGCATCTGCAGCCATTGCGCCATACCGGGGCTCTGCACCAGCACCACTTCCTGTTGAAAAGGATCGGCCAACGGATCTCTGGCTATCAGTGCGCTGGTCAGCGTTTTCAACAAATCCAGCTGATTGGAATGATAAACCGTGAACATCAAGGCTCCTTTAAAACAAAAGACATACCGGCTTAAAAGCGGGTGCAATACCAGCGGCTCAGCGTCGCCCACTGCCGCTGCGGCGTTTGGACTCTAACCGTCAATCGGCGGCAATCACTCTCCGCATCGTCAAGCGCGGTCTCGCGTCGCCAACCTTCCGGCGGCGATTCGGCCTCGAGCCGCCCGGTGACGGCGAACGCTTCTAACTGCTGATGCGCCAGCGCCCAGGCTTGCCGGTAGTGCCACTGGCGCTGAAACGACTGCAACAGCACCTGATGATACTGTAACAAGCCAAGCAGCGACACCGAGAACAGCAAGGCCGCCACCAACACTTCCGGCAGGCTGAAGCCGTTGCGGGATAGCCGCCCTGCCCGAGCGTTAGCCGTCACAGTCGGTCAGCCTTTTCTCTGGGCAAAAATCCAGCCGACCGCCCGGCTGAGCTTGCACCTTGCCAGCGGTCTCTGCGCCGTTAAAGGTACCCCACTGATACAGCCAAAGCGGTTCACCGCCGCGCATCTCACCAAGGCCGCGTATCGTCACAACGCCCGCTCTGGCAGACAGCCGGGCGCAGGCCGTCAGTTCCGCGCGCTGCCTGCATAACCAGGCCGCCGCACTCAGCTCGGCGCGTGGCCAGCGCTGGCTCATGCCCCAACTCAGCGCCGAAGCGGCCTGATTATAAGCCTGAAGGTAACGCTGCTGATCGGCGGCCAGTAACAGCGCGTTATCCAACTGCCGATGCTGAGCGTTAAGCAACATCAGCCCCAGCGCCAACAGCAACATCACCGCCGCCAGAGTGCTACCGCCCCGCTGGGTTCGCCAATTCATGGCAGCGCCGCCATTTCGACGCTCGCACTCAGGCTGCGCCTGATACGCGTATCGCTGGCGGAGCGCCCCGCCAGCGTCAGGCGAGCCAAGGTCGCGCCATGATCGCCCCGCTCGATCGCCACATGAAACCGCTCAATGCGCACTTCGTCATAATCGAGCAACCGCTCCCAGCCACCGCTATCGCATTGGCTCACGCCGCGCTGCCCTTCCAAGCCGCCATTGCGCAGCCGGTAACCGAAATAGCCCGCATCCTCGCCCGAAGCGAGCCATTGCCCGCTGCGAGCGATGTCGTAGGCAACGATAACGCAACTGCCCGCCGCTTCTCCCGATGCCTGACCGATCAGCAACGGACGGCCGGCGCACTGCCCGGCGCAAAAACCGGCGCGGCGCAGATCTTTCTCAATGCCGAACGCCAGTTGCCGCAGCGTTGACTCCAGCCGAAAGTGCTGGCTGACGACCACGCTTTGCTGGCGCAACAACGGATAGGTTTTCGCCGCGCCGAGCGCGATCACGCTGCCGAAGACCAACGCCAACATCACCTCCGGCAAGGTAAAACCGCGTTCTAAAGTCAACATAGCGCAATGCCCCTGACCCGCTGCCCTTCGCTGCACAAACGCAGCCGCCCACGGGCGGACAGCACCAGCCGCAGGCTGCCTGCGTCGTTGCTGAGAAGGATGTGCCCCGCCTGCGCAGTATTGCGCAAACCGTAAAACCCAATCTCTTTGCCGGTGTAGCCGCTCAAAGCGACGTCACGATAAGACGGCGAGAAAACGGCGCCTTCGGCGGAAGCGCAATCCGTCGGCGGCACGCCACCGCCCAGACACCAGGGCGTGCCGTTCTTGAACCACAGCAGCGTCGCGCGGTTACGCCAGTTGGCGTCCACCTGCAATCGCAGCAAAAACGCCAGCAGCTGCTGAGCCGTGTGTTCCAGCCGCAGCGCTTGCTGATGATAACGCCATTGCCCGACGCCCCAGCCGGTGAGCATGCCAGCGATCAATATCGCCGCCAACAGCTCAATCAGCGTCATGCCACGCTGGCGATCATCGATATTCGAGAGAGTATTGTCTTTCATGCCGCCAGTGTAAGGATCGCCACAACGCGGTAAAGCCGCATGCGTAATCGCTGCGGCAAGCTGCGCAATGTTTTATTTACGACGGCAGAGGACGACAAAAAAATGCGGCGCGGTGCGCAATGCGGATAAAAAAAGGGGTGCAATCGCTGCCCCCCTGGTGTGATGCGGTTAAGGTTAGATCGCGACCGGCGCCTTGATGGCCGGGTGCGGATCGTAACCTTCGATCTCGAAGTCTTCGAAACGGTAATCGAACAGCGAAGCCGGCTTGCGTTTGATCACCAGTTTCGGCAACGGACGCGGTTCACGCGTCAGCTGCAGCTGAGTCTGTTCCATGTGGTTGCTGTACAGGTGGGTATCGCCGCCGGTCCAGACGAAATCGCCCACTTCCAGATCGCACTGCTGCGCCATCATATGCACCAGCAGCGCGTAGCTGGCGATGTTGAACGGCAGGCCGAGGAACACGTCGCAGGAACGCTGGTACAGCTGGCAAGAGAGCTTGCCGTCCGCGACGTAGAACTGGAAGAACGCGTGGCACGGCGCCAACGCCATCTGATCCAGCTCGCCGACGTTCCAGGCGGAAACGATGATGCGGCGCGAATCCGGATCCTGCCTCAGCTGTTGGAGCACGTTGCTCAGTTGATCGATCTGACGGCCGTCCGCCGCGCCCCAGGCGCGCCACTGTTTGCCGTACACCGGGCCGAGATCGCCGTTTTCATCAGCCCACTCGTCCCAAATGGTGACCTTGTTGTCACGCAGGTAGGCGATGTTGGTATCGCCGTTCAGGAACCACAACAGCTCATGAATGATCGAACGAAGATGACATTTCTTGGTGGTCACCAACGGGAAACCTTCCTGCAAGTTGAAACGCATCTGATGGCCGAAAATCGACAGCGTGCCAGTGCCGGTACGGTCGGCTTTAGGGGTGCCCTCGGCGAGCACCTTGTTCATCAAATCCAGATACTGTTTCATTTGTCCCTCACGACATTTGTTGCTGCGGGCGACGACGGTACGCCCAAATCATCATAATAATACCGGCCACCACCATCGGGATGGACAGGATCTGCCCCATGCTGATCACGCCGTCGAACAGGCCGAGCTGGGCATCCGGCTGGCGGAACGCTTCAACGATGATGCGGAATGCGCCATAACCGATCAGGAACAGGCCCGAGACGGCGCCCATCGGCCGCGGCTTGCGAATAAACAGGTTCAGAATGATAAACAGCACCACGCCTTCCAGCAGCAGTTCATACAGCTGCGACGGGTGGCGCGGCAGTACGCCGTACTGATTCAATAACGGCAGCAAAGAAGGATCGGTGGCGGCGAGGGCCACGTCTTCGCTGCGCGAACTTGGGAACAGCATCGCCCAAGGGGTATCGGTGGTCACGCGGCCCCACAGTTCACCGTTGATGAAGTTGCCGAGGCGGCCGGCGCCCAGGCCGAATGGGATCAATGGCGCGATAAAATCGGAAACCTGGAAGAAGGTGCGTTTGGTGCGGCGAGCGAACCAGAACATCACCAGAATCACCCCCATCAAGCCGCCGTGGAACGACATGCCGCCATCCCAGACCTTGAACAGATAGAGCGGGTTATCCAGGAACAGCGGCAGGTTATAGAACAGCACATAGCCTACGCGGCCGCCGACGAATACGCCCAGGAAACCGGCGTAGAGCAGGTTTTCAACTTCGTCTTTGGTCCAGCCGCTGCCCGGCTTGTTGGCACGGCGCACCGCCAGCCACATGGCAAAAACGAAGCCGACCAGGTACATCAGGCCGTACCAATGCAGAGAAACCGGGCCAATGGAGAAAATGACCGGATCAAATTTAGGAAACGCCAGATAGCTATTGCTCATCTATCACCACAACATGTCTGTTATTTTTCCCCATGCGGGGGCGGCAGGTGCCAAGCGGCGGCGGAGATTGTCCCGCGTCTTGCAAGCAGCAGCATTGGCCGCTGCGGTGTGCAAGGCGACGAGCCTGCGCCGCACTGAGGTTGCGCATCATAACATAGGCTTAGCGCGGTCCGGTCCGGCAGGCCGGGAAAAGTTCTGTAAAAAAATCACAACGCGCGGCGGCTACCGGCCCCCACGGATCAACCCGCCCATGCCGCGCCGCTCCATAAACGCCGCCACCAGATGGCGCACTTCCGTGGTCATCTGGGTGTTCAACACCCGCTGCGCCAACATTTCGGCGTCGGCAAGGTCGATATGCCGCAGCAGGTATTTGATGCGCGCCACGCTGCGGCCGTTCATGCTCAGATTGCGATAGCCCATGCCCACCAGCAACAGCGCGCCCATGGGATCGCCGGCCAGTTCACCGCACAGGCTAAGCTGCAACCCGGCCGCGTTCCCCTGCTCGGCGATCAATTTCAGCACCTGCAGCATCGCGGGGTGCAAACTGTCATACAGCGAGGCGACTCGGGTATTGTTGCGATCCACCGCCAACAGGTACTGGGTCAAATCGTTGGTGCCGACCGAGATGAAATCAACGCGCCCGGCCAGATGCGGGATCAGGAAAATCATCGACGGCACTTCCAGCATCACGCCGATTTTCGGTTTCGGGATCGCATAGCCAAGCACCTCTTCCACCTCGCGCCCGGCGCGGTCAATCAGGCGTTTGGCCTCATCGACCTCTTCCAGGCTGGTGATCATCGGCAACAAAATGCCCAGATTGCCGGTGCCGGCGTTGGCGCGCAGCATCGCGCGCACCTGAATCAAAAAGATCTCCGGCTGATCCAGGGTGATGCGGATGCCGCGCCAGCCCAGGCAGGGGTTCTCTTCGCTGATCGGCATATAAGGCAGCTGCTTGTCGGCGCCGATATCCAGAGTGCGCAGCGTAACCGGCTTGCTCGGGTAAAGCTGCAGCATGCCCTGGTACTGCGCGACCTGTTCCTCTTCGGAGGGGAAGCCGCTTTGCAACATGAACGGGATTTCGGTGCGGTATAACCCCACGCCATCTACCCGGCCGCCCAACAGCTGTTCATGTTCCGGGCTGAGGCCGGCATTCAGCATCACCTGAATGCGCTCGCCGCTTTTCAACTGCGCCGGCTGCTCGACGTCGTCTTCCGCCAGCTTGCTCAGCTCCAGCTCTTCGCTGATCAGCCGTTGATATTCCTGCACCAGCACCGGTTCAGGATCGACCAGCAGTTCACCGCGATAACCGTCGACGATCAGCAGCCGTTGGCTGAGCAGAGAAGGTTGGATGTCGGCGCCCATCACCGTCGGCACCCCCATCGCCCGCACCAGAATCGCCGCATGCGAGTTGGCGGCACCGTCGCGCACCACCACGCCGACCAGGCGATCCTGCGGCACTTCGGCCAGCAATGTCGCGGTCAGCTCATCCGCCACCAGCACAAAACGCGCCGGCCACTGGGTAGCGCCCTGAGTGGTGTCGTCGAGGTGGAACAGCAGGCGCTGGCCCAGCGCGCGCAGGTCGCTGCCGCGCTCGCGCATGTAGGTGTCCTGCAGTTTGGCAAACTGCTCGGCAAAGGTTTCTATCACCTGTTTCACCGCCCACTCCGCCACCGAACCGTTGTCGATTTCGGCGAACAGTTCGCGCTTGAGGCGGGCGTCGTTTAGCAGGTGAGAGTAAAGATCGAAGATCGCCGCGCTCTCTTTTTGCGAGCTGGCGGCAAAACGCTTGCTGAAGCGGCGAAACTCCGCGCCGGCCTCTTCCAGCGCCAGAGTCAGGCGCTCGCGCTCGCTGGCGGTGTCCAGCGTCGAAGCGCGGTAAACCTGATCGAGCGAAGGCTGGCTGCTGTCCTGCCACCCTTCCGCCACCGCCACGCCGGGCGAGGCCGCCAGCGCGCGCACGCGCGTTTGGCGATACTGGCCGAAAATGGCGTTAAGCTGCGACTGTGACAGGATCCCGGCCATCTGCGTGGCCAGTGTGACCATGAAAGACTCTTCGCTTTCGTCGAACTGGCGCAGCTCGCGCTGCTGCACCACCAGCACACCCAGCAGCTGGCGCCGATGAATGATCGGCACCCCGAGGAAGGATCGGAAACGATCCTCTTTCACCTGCGGGACGTATTTGAAACTGGGGTGGCTTTGGGCATCGGCCAGGTTGATAGGCTCGGCTCTGCGGCCGACCAACCCGACGACGCCCTCGTCAAACGCCAATGCGATAGTGCGCCCGCGCGGCTTTTTCAGCCCGCGCGTGGCCATCAGGTAGTAGCAGCGGCGATCGTTGTCCGCCAGATAGATGGAACACACTTCGGTGTCCATCGCCAGACAGGTTTCATTGACCAGCAGATCCAGCGCATCCGTCAGACTGGCCGCCGCAGCCACCTTCTCTACAATTTCTCGCAAGCGCGTGAGCATAGTCGGCTTAACTTAACCTCTCTTTCGGCGATAAGCAGGAGCCTGCCGCGGCGCCGCCTGTTCTTGCATCGGCATCACGGTCACGGCGAATTCTTTCATCACCCGGCGGTAGACGTCGCGTTTGAACGACACCACCTGGCGTACCGGATACCAGAAGCTCACCCAGCGCCAACCGTCGAACTCCGGCGTGCTGCTGCGCTGCATATTGATATCAGCGTCATTGCACAGTAGCTGCAACAAAAACCATTTTTGCTTTTGGCCGATACAAACCGGCTTTGTGTCCCAACGCACCAAACGTTTCGGCAATTTATAGCGCAACCAGTTGCGGGTCGAAGCCAGGATGCGCACATCCTTTTTACTCAGCCCCACTTCTTCGAACAGCTCACGGTACATCGCCTGCTCCGCAGTTTCGCCAGGGTTAATCCCACCTTGGGGAAACTGCCAGGAGTGCTGACCGTAACGGCGGGCCCATAAGACCTGCCCCTGACGATTACAGATTACGATACCAACATTCGGGCGGTAGCCATCATCATCGATCACCGGACTACCTCGATAAGCTTAAATTCGCATAGATGTCCTGATTGTTTCACACAAGCTACAGGCGGTAAACCACTGCTTTACGGCGCTGCGGGCCGAATAACATTGGGATAACTCACAGATATAGGCAAAGTTATAAACATACCCTAGCCTTTCAGACCGGTTTTATTCACTTTTTCTGTGGATAGGTGTGTGCAGAACTCGAGGAATAAGTCGGTAAAACTCTTAACCCCCAAAATCCCCCCTCAACACTAAAAACGCATATTTATTTTAAAAACATACAATTATGTATTAACGCATCGTTATATCCAGGGCAAAAATGTGATCTGTGCACGGTAAGGATCTTACCCTGGCGAAAGATCCACCAACGTCGTTTTTATC
The DNA here is from genome assembly GCF_029962605.1 of Serratia sarumanii. Taxonomy (NCBI): domain Bacteria; kingdom Pseudomonadati; phylum Pseudomonadota; class Gammaproteobacteria; order Enterobacterales; family Yersiniaceae; genus Serratia; species Serratia sarumanii. The sequence goes on from NZ_CP124750.1 coordinate 4,015,822, forward strand.
CACAGATTATCCGGGCAAGTTACGCACAAAACGGACAAATTCGTAAAAAACCGCCCGAGTCAAGGCTGTAAATTGAACCAGTGATCGGCAAAAATTTGGGTTATCCCAAAAATCTGTGGATAAATAGGTGTAAGATCCTGTTTATTGTCGGTGGCTTCAGGTGAACAAGCCCCGCCAGTGCATTGTCCACCACGCCAAGAAAGGAAAAAAGTCATGTAAAATCATGCTACTATTATTCTTTTCCCCAAGCGATGGCGGTTATCGCTCACCGTGCATAATTGCAGTACGTTTTTCAACCAAACTAGACAGGCTTGATTTATGGCGTTTTTATCCCCTTTGCCGCCCCCGCCGGAAAATGAACGGCAGCTGTTCGAGCGCGCTCAGGCGCTGGCCGGCGCCAGCTTTGGCGAACTGGCCGCTCGCGCGCAGCTGCCGATCCCCAAGGATCTGAAACGCGATAAAGGTTGGGTAGGCATGCTGCTGGAGCTGTATCTCGGCGCCATGGCCGGCAGCAAACCGGAGCAGGACTTTCCCGAGCTGGGCATCGAGCTGAAAACCATTCCTGTCGACGCCGCCGGCAAACCGCTGGAAACCACTTTTGTCTGCGTCGCTCCGCTCACCGGCAACAGCGGCGTCACCTGGGCCAACAGCCACGTTCGCTACAAGCTGGCGCGCGTGTTGTGGATACCGGTAGAAGGCGAACGCCAGATCCCGCTGGCCGAACGCCGCGTCGGTTCGCCGCTGCTGTGGAGCCCAAGCGCGGCAGAAGACGAAATGCTGCGCCGCGATTGGGAAGAATTGATGGATCTGATCGTGCTCGGCCACGTAGAGCGCATCACCGCACGCCACGGCGAAGTGCTGCAGCTGCGCCCCAAAGCGGCTAACAGCAAGGCGCTCACCGAAGCCATCGGCGAACAAGGGCAACCGATCATGACGCTGCCGCGCGGCTTCTATCTGAAAAAGAGTTTTACCGGCGCGCTGCTGGCAAGACATTTCTCAATCTAAGCGATTTCGTTTAACTCTGGTTTAGCTGCCCCTATCAGCGCCATGATAAACGCGTATAATTCACGCTTTGCATTTATTAAGTATTAATAAGGTGTGTCGAGCAATGTTCGAATGGATTATGGATCCCAATGCCTGGTTAGCGTTAGGCACGCTAACCATTCTTGAGATCGTACTGGGTATTGATAACATCATTTTTCTGTCGCTGGTGGTGGCCAAGCTCCCCAAAGCGCAACAGAACAAAGCTCGCCGGATCGGGCTGGCCGCCGCCATGCTTATGCGCCTGGCGCTGCTGGCTTCCATCGCCTGGGTGATTCGCCTGACCCACCCGCTGTTTACCGTGATGGAGCACAGCGTATCCGCTCGCGATCTGATCCTGCTGCTGGGCGGGCTGTTCCTGATCTGGAAAGCCAGCAAAGAGATCCACGAAACCATCGAAGGGTCGGAAGAAGAGCACCACACCAAGGTGCACAGCTTCTTCGGCGCGATCGTACAGATCATGCTGTTGGATATTATCTTCAGCCTGGATTCGGTGATTACCGCCGTGGGCCTTTCCGACCATCTGTTCATCATGATGGCGGCAGTGGTGATCGCCGTCGGCGTGATGATGTTCGCTGCCCGACCGATCGGCGAATTCGTCAACCGCCATCCATCGGTGAAAATGCTGGCGCTGGCGTTCCTGATCCTGGTGGGCTTCACGCTGATGCTGGAAAGCTTCCAGGTGCACGTGCCAAAAGGCTACATCTACTTCGCCATGTTCTTCTCGATGTCGGTAGAAGCGCTCAATCTGATGCGCAGCAAAAAAAATCGCGCGCCGGAATAACGCTATCTATATGAAAGCCGCCATTGGCGGCTTTCATCACTTTGTTGACCTCTCATTTCACTTTTTCTTATCAGATAAAGACTTATCTGAGACGCGCTTCGCCGAGAGTTTGCTAATCTTGAAAGAACATTATTTTCTGCATAATCGAGGATCCGCAGGATGAAAAAGTGGGTAATGGCAGTGTCTGCGCTGGTGATGGTGGCTGGCCTGGCGGGGTGTTCCAGCGACTACGTGATGGCGACCAAAGATGGCAACATGATCCTGACGCAAGGCAAACCGGAGATCGATGAAGATACCGGCCTCATCAGCTATAAAGACGAGAAAGGCAACCAGCGCCAGATCAACGGCGATCAAGTTTCTCAGGTTATCGAACGCTAATCACCGCCCGCCGGCTATCGCCCGTTCAAGCGCGGTAGCCCCCATTCGCGTTCGCACGGAATCCGCTTCCCCCATCTTCACCGCTTGGTTATAGTCAGGAAAGGCGACATCGCCGCCCGACGGACTCTGCGCCGTCTTCTGACATTGGGCTCCTGTTTCACCGGGCCGCGCGGCCCGTAAGCGCTAACAAGAAAGGAAGGCCGTTAATGCAATACCACCGTATTCCCCACAGTTCTTTAGAAGTGAGCGTGCTGGGACTGGGCACCATGACCTTTGGCGAACAGAACAGCGAAGCCGACGCCCATGCGCAACTGGACTATGCATTGGCCGCAGGCGTCAACCTGATAGACACCGCCGAACTGTACCCAGTGCCGCCCCGTCCGGAAATCCAGGGCCTGACCGAAAGCTATATCGGCAGCTGGCTCAAGGCGCGCGGCAATCGCGAAAAAATCGTCCTGGCCAGCAAAGTCTCGGGCCCGGTGCGCGGCACCGACAGCAGCATTCGCCCGCAGCAGGCGCTCGATCGCAAAAACATCCGCGCCGCGCTGGACGCCAGCCTCAAGCGGCTGAATACCGATTATCTCGATCTCTACCAATTGCACTGGCCGCAGCGCGCCACCAACTGTTTTGGCAAACTCAACTATCAATACACCGACGACAAAGCCACGGTCACGCTGCTGGAAACGCTGGAGGCGCTGACCGAGCAGGTGCGCGCCGGCAAGATCCGCTATATCGGGGTTTCCAATGAAACGCCCTGGGGCGTGATGCGCTACCTGCAGTTGGCGGAGAAACACGAGCTGCCGCGCATCGTGTCGATTCAAAACCCGTACAGCCTGCTGAACCGCAGCTTTGAGATTGGCCTGGCCGAGATCAGCCAGCACGAAGGGGTGGAACTGCTGGCCTATTCCAGCCTGGCGTTCGGTACCCTGAGCGGTAAATACCTCAATGGCGCAAAACCGGCCGGTGCGCGCAATACGCTGTTCACCCGCTTCAACCGTTATTCAGGACAGCAAACCCAGCTGGCGATCGCCGAGTACGTGGCGCTGGCCAAAAAACACGGGCTGGATCCTTCGCAGATGGCGTTGGCCTTCGTGCGTCAACAGCCGTTCGTCGCCAGCACCCTGCTGGGCGCCACCACGGTGGATCAGTTGAAAATCAACATCGACAGCCTCGATGTGGTATTGGATGAAGACGTGCTGCAGGCGCTCGAAGAAATCCATACCCGGTTTACCATTCCGGCGCCTTAATACAGCAAGGGCGCAGCCTGGCTGCGCCCCGTTTCACCGCCGCTGCGACCACCATAGCGCGCTAATCGCCAGCGCAAACACCACGCCAAACCCTACGCCGACGCCCACCACCGGCACGCCCAGCTTCACCACCAGCGAATACAGCGCCAGCATCAGCAACATGGCGGCGTTTTCACCCAGGTTTTGCACCGCGATCGCATTGCCGGCACCGACCGAATGCTTGCCCCGCTCCTGCAGCAACGCATTGAGCGGCACCACGAAGAAGCCTCCCAGCATGCCGATGATCGCCAACAAGACATAGGCATTGAGCATGGTGGTTTGCAGCGCGAATACCGCGACCGCAACGCCGATCAGGATCCCGGCCGGCATGCAGCGCTTCACCGTCTTCAGCGTGACAAAGCGCGCGGCGGCGCCGGCTCCCACCACGATACCGACGGCTACCATGGCGTTCAGCAGCGTCGGCGTGGCGTTATCGGCGATGCCGAGCGCCACCGGCACCCACAGCACCAGCAGAAAACGCAGCGTCACGCCGGCCCCCCAGAACAGGCTGGTGCCGATCAAGGAAAAACGCGTCTGCCCATCGCGCCATAACGTGACGCAGGCGGTAAAGAAGCTGTTCGTCATGGCCCGCGGGCGCCAGGAAGCTCCCGGGCGCGCCGCCGCCAGGCGCGGAATATACAGGTTGGCGACCACCGCCCCCGCGTAAACCAAGGCGCAGACCGCCAGCGCCGCCACCACATGCCAGTCCGCCAGAATGCCGCCGGCCACCGAACCGGTCAGAATGGCGGCGATGGTCGAGGCCTCCATCAGGCCGTTAGCCTTGACCAGCTTCTCGCCGCTGGTGATCTCGCCCAGAATGCCGTATTTGGCCGGCGAATACGCGGCGGCTCCCACCCCGACCAGGCTGTAGCCGAGGAACGGGTTTCCCCCAAAACAGATCACCAACGCCCCCGCCAATTTTAAGGCGTTGGCGAACATCATCACCCGCCCTTTGGCAAAGCTGTCGGCCACCTGGCCGACAAACGGCGCCAGGATGATGTAGGTAGCGACGAAGGCCATCTGCAGGATTGGCTGGCTCCAGTCCGGATACAGCTGCTGCTTGATCAACGCCAGCGTGGCGAACAGCAACGCATTGTCGCCGAACGCCGAGAGGAACTGCGCGCTGATGACGGCGATCATGCCGCGTGACAGCAAAGGGGACTCGGTCGAAGGATTCATCGGGCACTCTCCGGCTGTTCGGCCATATGACGCAGGGTGACGAAATCGGGTTTGCCGCTGCCGAGCACCGGCAGCGTTTTCAACAGGCGAATATCGCGCGGCACCGCCAGCTCCGGGCTGCCCAGCTCACGCGCCACCCGCAGCAATGCTTCACGAGTGATGGCGGGATCGGTGGTGAACAGCACCAGCGCCTCGCCTTTGCTACTGTCGCCTTTGGCCGTGGCGGCATGCATTTTTTCCGGCGACAGCCGTTGCGCCAGCAATTCGACGCTCTCCAGCGACACCATCTCGCCCGCCAGCTTGGCGAAGCGTTTCACGCGGCCGCGAATGGTGCAATAGCCCTGCTCATCCAGGCTGACGATATCGCCGGTGTCGTACCAGCCCGGCTGCAGCACGCCGTTCGCATCTTCCGCCGCCGGCGGTTCCAGCTCGCCGGGGCGCTCAACCCGCAGATAGCCTTTCATGATGTTCGGCCCCTTCAGCTGCAGGCGCCCGCCGTTATCGATGCCCGGCACCGCAATCAGGCGCGCCTCCATCTGCGGCATGATGCGGCCGACGGTGCCCACCTTGGTCGCCAACGGCACGTTAATGGACACCACCGGCGCACATTCGGTCACGCCATAGCCTTCCAGAATGCGGATGCCGTATTTGTCCTGGTAGATCTGTTTGGTGCTGTCCGCCAGTTTCTCCGCGCCGGCCACCACGTAGCGCAGGCGGGCGAAATCATACGGATGCGCGAAGCGCGCATAGTTGTTGAGGAAGGTCGCCGTGCCGAACAGCACCGTGCAGTTGCGGTCATACACCAGCTCCGGCACCACGCGATAGTGCAGCGGGCTGGGGTAGAGGAAAATGCGGCTGCCGGTGATCAGCGGCGTAAGCAGCCCCACCGTCAGGCCGAACGAGTGGAACAGCGGCAGCGACGACATGAAACGGTCGCGCGGCGTGAAGTCGGCGATGGTGCGAATTTGTTCTACGTTAGCCAGCAGGCTGGCATGCGAATGCACCACGCCCTTGGGGTGGCCTTCGGAACCGGAAGTGAACAGGATCAGCGCCGCGTCCTCCGGGCGTTGCGGCAACGCCGCGCGCTGCGGCTGCAGCAAGTGCCGCAAAATCCACAGCTTGTCCGCCAGCGTAACGGTGTCTTTCAGATCTTCCAGATACACCCAGTTGGCCTGCGTCACCTGCTCCGGCAGGTGGGTCAGCTTGCCCTTCTCCAGAAACTGGCGCGAGGTGACGATGGTCTTGATGCCGGCGGCGAGCATCGCGCTGTTCAGGCCGTTGGCGCCGGCGGTGTAGTTGAGCATCGCCGGAATGCGGTTACGCAGCGAAGCGCCGAAGATCGCCGCCGCGGTGATGGTGGCGTTCGGCAACAGCAGCCCGACGTGTTCCCCTTCGGCGGTAAAGCGCTGCAGAATGCGGCTGACGCCCAGCGATTTCTTGATCAGCGTCTGGTAACTGTCTTCTTTGAAAGCGATGTCTTCGATACAGGGCTTGCGGCGCCCGTAGCGGTGCTGCGCCGCCAGCAAGGCATGGAACAGCGTCTGCGGTTCGCGCGTATCCATTCGCGCCCGCATCATGATCTGCATCAGCCGATCGCCCGCCAGCGCCCGGCGTTCACGCGCGCGCGGCGCTTCCGGCATCGGCAGCGTGGTCGGTGGCAAGATGCGGATGCTGATTTGCGGGAACCAGCGGATCTTGAACACCCCGGCCATGCGGCCGAACGGGCTGAACTCGGGGCCGTCGATCCGCACCGGCACCACGGTGGCGCCCGATTTGGCAGCGATAAACGCCGCGCCGTCGTAGATTTTCATCAGCGCGCCGGTCACGGTGATGCGCCCTTCAGGGAACACCACGATCGGCCGCCCCTGCTCGACCATGCGCACCAGTTGCTTGATGGCCATCGGCTTGGTGGGATCGAGCGAGACGAAATCAATGTAGGGCCGCAGCCAGCGCATAAACCAGCTTTCGCCGATGCTGGCGTAAACCGCAAACACCGGTTTAATCGGCAGGAACAGCGCCAGCAGCACGCCGTCGAGGAAAGAGACGTGGTTCGGCGTAATCAGCAGTTTTTGCCGCTCGAAGTGCTGAACGTCCCCTTCGACCCGTACCCGAAACAGCAGGCGAAACAGCGCGCGCAGCAGTGAAAAGATCATGCCCTTCTCCCTTGGCCATGGAGGCGTAAATCGTTGTAGGAAAAAGAATACTATATGGCAGGCAAAAAAAAACCTACGCATCCGCGTAGGTTGGTGCAATTGAAAATGGCTTCAACATACAGAGTATGCTGATTTCTCACCAATCAATACCTCTGGGATCACCTACTCTAGAGAGATGGCGTGCAGGAAACTACCGGCGAATCGCAAGAGTTCTGCTCCAAATGCAACCAGCTGTAAATTTCCCGCGATCTGCTGTAATAACTCAATGAAACTTAAACCTTCCCGCAGCGGCGAAAAAATAAATACAGCCGCGACGGCGAGCCGGTTATCCCGACGTGAAACCTTCACTCATCGCGCGCTGACCTCCACCAGGCAACTCATGGCGTTCGGCCCCTGCGTCAGCGGCGAGGTGCCGATATCCAGCGTCAGCACGTTCGGGTTGCCCGCCTGCTCGACCGGCCGGCGCTGCGCGTCGTAACCCGGCTCGAACCAGGCGCCGGTCGCCATCAGCACCACGCCGCGCGTCACGCCGTCGGTGAGGGAGGCCCCCGCCAGACAGCTGCCGCGCGCATTGCTGACCAGCACTTCGGCGCCGTCCGCCACGCCGCGCTGCGCCGCGTCCTCCGGATGCATATACAGGGTTTCGCGCCCGGCGGTCTTATTGCCCTGCGCCAGCGGCGCCGGATCCATCTGGCTGTGCAGACGATCGCTCGGTTGAATGGAGATCAGATGCAGCGGCCAGGTTTTGGCCTGCGGCGCCCCCAGCCACTCGACCGGCGGCCGCCACTGCGGATGCGGAGCGAAATCCTCGTAGCGATAACCGGCGAGCCGCTCGCTGAACAGTTCGATCTTGCCGCTGGGCGTCTGAAGCGGGTTAGCCTGCGGATCGGCGCGAAACTCGTCAAAAAACACGAACTCCTTGGCCGGCGCGGGCAGTTCGACATAGCCCCGGCGCCAAAAATCCTCAAACTCGGGCCAGGCGACGCCGGCGCGCCGCTGCGCCGCGCCGCATTGCCGATAGATATCTTCGATCCAGGCCCGCTCGCCGCGGTTTTCGGTAAAGCGCTCGCGATAGCCCAGGCGCTCCGCCAGATCGGCGAAGATATCGAAATCGTTGCGCGCCTGATGCTGCGGCGCAATCGCCTGATGCATCGCCAGCACGTAGCGATCGCGCGAGGAGCCGCCGATGTCGTTGCGCTCCAGCGAACTGGTGACCGGCAACACGATATCCGCCATTTTGGCCGCCGCCGTCCACCAGATATCTTGTACGATCACCGTATCCGGCTTCTGCCAGCCTTCCACCAGCCGGTTCAGCTGCTGATGGTGATGGAACGGGTTGCCGCCGGCCCAGTGCACCAGGTGGATATCCGGGTACTGCCGCGTCTCGCCGCAAAATTGATAGGTTTCGCCGGGGTGCAGCAGCATGTCGCAGATGCGCGCCACCGGGATCGCCAGCCCGGCCGGGTTTTCCCCTACCGGCATGGTCGGCGCGGGGGTGTCCACGCGCGGGTTGCCGACGCCGTTCATCGAGCCGTGGCCGAACGAGAAGCCGCCGCCCGGCAGGCCCACCTGGCCCAACATCGACGACAGCGCGATCATCATCCAATAAGGTTGCTCGCCGCGGTGCGCGCGCTGTACGGAGTAGGAACAGGTGATAAAACTGCGCACGCCGATCAGCTGCCGCGCCAGCAGGGCGATGCGCGCCGCCGGAATGCCGGTAATGGCGCTGGCCCAGGCCGGCGTTTTCGCCACACCGTCGCTCACGCCGTTCAGGTAATCCGCCAACTGTTGATAGCCCACGCAGTGGCTGCGCAGGAAGGCTTCGTCCTGCGCGCCCAGCCGCTGAATTTCGTAAGCCAGCGCCAGCATCAGCGCCACGTCGGTATTCGGCCGGATCGGGATCCACTCCGCGTTGACGAACCCGGGGCAGTCGTCGCGCATCGGGCTGATGTTGACAACCGGCGTGCCCTTGTGCGCCAGCTTTTGCAGCCAGGGTTTGAGCGCATGCTCCGCCGCGCCGCCGGAAGAGACCTGGGCATTTTTCAGCGCCAGCCCGCCAAACGCCACAAACAGCTCGCAATGCTCCACCACGCTTGGCCAACTGGTGACGCGCCCGGTCAACGGCGAGAAAGTGCCGATCACATACGGCAGGAAAAACTGCGCCGCGCCCCAGCTGTAGTTGCCCTGCTGATCGACCCCGCCGCCGCCGCTGAAATAGAACCGTCGCACCAGCGAGCGCGCATGATGCAAGCGCCCGGCCGACGACCAGCCATAAGAGCCGGTAAACAGCCCGGAGGCGCCGTAGCGATCGCGCACCCGGCGATTCTCCTGCGCCACCAAATCGAGCGCCAGTTCCCAGTCCACTTCGACGAAATCTTCCCTGCCGCGCAGCGTGCGGTCGCTGCCCTCGCGCTTTTGCAGCCACGAGCGGCGCACCGCCGGCTTGCGGATACGTTTGTCGGAGTAAACCATCGGTACGATGGAATCGAGCAACGGCGAAGGGTCGGGATCGTCGGCGAAGGGTTCACAGCGGATAAGCCGGCCGTCTTCAACCACGGCGGTATAGGCGCCCCAATGGGCGAGCTGCGGATAGCGTTTAATGGACATGGCGTTCTCGGCGCAAATCGGAATGCACAGACGTTACCTCAGCCCGTCGCCAGTGCCAACGTACAAATTGCGCTATCGTTCGGCGGCCGACGGTTATGCGCGCAGCCGCGAAAAGATTCTGCAACGGCCGCCACAAGTTGCGCACAACACCGCTTGCAGCCCCGGTTTTTTTCCGCAAAACTGGGGGATGTAAGCGATTACCCAGGATGTGTTGACTGATATGGCTACGATAAAGGATGTTGCCAGGCTGGCGGGTGTTTCCGTGGCCACGGTATCCCGCGTGATAAACAATTCCCCCAAGGCCAGCGAAGGGTCGCGCACCGCGGTGCTGGCCGCCATGGAACAGCTGCAGTATCACCCCAATGCCAACGCACGGGCGCTGGCGCAGCAGTCCACCGAAACGCTGGGCCTGATCGTCTCCGACGTTTCCGACCCCTTCTTCGGGGCGATGGTCAAAGCGGTCGAGCAGGTGGCCTACGCCACCCACAATTTTCTGCTGATTGGCAACGGTTACCACGACGCCGAAAAAGAGCGCCAGGCGATTGAACAGCTGGTGCGACATCGCTGCGAGGCGCTGGTGGTGCACGCCAAAAGTCTGAGCGATCGGGAACTTGGCGGCTGGATGCAGCAGATCCCGGGCATGGTGCTGATCAACCGCACGCTGCCGGGTTTTGAAACGCGCTGCGTGGCGCTCGACGATCGCTACGGCGCCTGGCTGGCGACCCGTCATCTGATCCAGCAAGGGCATCAGCGCATCGCCATCATCTGCTCCACCCACCAGATTTCCGACGCCACCGATCGCCTGCAAGGCTATCTCGACGCTCTGCAGGAGCACGGCATTGCGGTGGATGAAAAGCTGATCGCCTACGGCGAACCGGACGAGATCGGCGGCGAACAGGCGATGACCGAATTGCTCGGCCGCGGCCGCTCTTTCTCCGCCGTTACCTGCTACAACGATCCGATGGCCGCCGGCGCGCTTTCGGTGCTGAGCGACAACAGCGTCGACGTACCGGGGCAAATTTCGCTGATCGGTTTCGACGACGTACTGATTTCGCGCTACCTGCGGCCGCGCCTGACCACCGTTCGCTACCCGATCGTGGCGATGGCGACCCAGGCGGCGGAACTGGCCCTGGCCTTGGCCAATCGTCAACCGCTGCCGGAAATCACCAACATGTTCAGCCCGACGCTGGTGCGCCGCCACTCGGTCGCCACCCTCAACAACGCGCACGAACAGCCGTAATTCGCGCCGCCGCATGGGTGAGCCATCACCCATGCGCTCAGATTGCGCAGCCCGCCGCATTTCCCGCTTTTGGATTTTTTCCGCTCCCAGCGTTCGTGCATATTGTTGGCACAATAACCTTTACACTATATAGCATAAACGCTATGTTCGGAGCGCATCATGTGGCAAGTGGTGACCGTCGAACGGTTCGACGACTGGTTTTTAGCGCTGAACAACGCCCAGCAAACAAGCATCCTGGCGGCGATCTTCAAATTGCAGACGTTCGGCCCGCAGTTGACGCGGCCGCATGCCGATACGCTGTATTTTTCCGACGCGGTCCGGCAGTTGAAGGAGCTGCGCGTTCAACATCGCGGGCGCCCTTTCAGGGTGTTTTTCGCCTTTGACCCACAGCGGCAAGCGGTATTGCTGTGCGGTGGCGATAAAACCGGCGACAAACGCTTTTACCAGCGCATGTTGCCCATCGCCGCCATGGAGTTTTCACATTATCTGGCAACCCGGAGGTAGTGCAGATGGCCAAACCTTTATCCCAACTGATCGATAAACTCGATCCCGCCGTCGTTGCCGCCGCCAGGCAAAAAGCGGATCAGGAAATTTTCGAGCTGCGGCTGGCGATGCTGAGGGAAGAGCTGGCGGTCTCTCAGGTTGAATTGGCGAAGCGGCTCGGCATCAGCCAACCCTCCGTCGCCAATTTGGAAAAGCGCGGCAGCGAAATAAAGCTGTCGTCGCTCAAACGCTATATCGAGGCCATGGGCGGCACGCTGTCGCTGGATGTGCAATTGCCCAATGGCCAACACCGCCGCATGACGCTGTGAAGCGAGCGCAAGGCGCCCGCCCGCTTATCAGATAAGCTCCAGCGCGATCAGCTCTTCGATGGTCTGGCGGCGGCGGATCAGCCGCGGTTCGCCGTTTTCGAACAGCACTTCGGGCAACAGCGGGCGGCTGTTGTAGTTGGAGGACATCGATGCGCCGTAGGCGCCGGTGTCGTGGAACACCAGATAATCGCCGATCTGCACCGGCGGCAGTTCGCGGGTTTCCACGCCGCCGCCCGCCTGCTGGGTGAACACGTCGCCGGATTCGCACAGCGGCCCGGCAATTACCGTCTCGCGCAGCGCTTGCCGCGAGGTGTCGCGCCCATCGGCCGGCAACAGCGAAATATGGTGATAGCTGCCGTACATTGCCGGGCGCATCAGATCGTTAAAACCGGCGTCCACCAGCACGAAGTGGCGGCTGCCCATGTCTTTTACCGCCCGCACCTCGGCCACCAAGACGCCCGCTTCCGCCATCAGGAAACGCCCCGGTTCGATCTCCAACTGCACCGGATGCCCCAGATGCGCGGCGATGCGTTCACGCGCCCGGTTCCACAACCCGAAATAGTGTTCGGTATCGATCGCCTCTTCGCCGTACTGGTACGGGATAGACAGGCCACCGCCGGCGGAAATGGCGCTGATATCATGACCGAGATCGATCACCTGCTGCACCATCGCATCGCAGACGCGCTCCAGATGCTGGTAATCGACGCCGGAACCGATGTGCATGTGCACGCCGACAAGCTTCAGGCCGTAGCGGCGAATTTTCTCCACCGCCTGCGGCAGGTCGGCATACCAGATACCGTGCTTGCTATTCTCGCCGCCGGTGTTGGTTTTCTGGCTATGGCCGTGGCCAAACCCCGGGTTAATGCGCAGCCACACCGGGTGCCCTGCGGAAACCTGGCCGAGCTGATCCAGCATGTCGATGGAACCGGCGTTGACCGGGATCTTCAATTCGCTGACGCGCGCCAGCGTGGCGTGATCCAACACGTCCGCGGTAAACACGATTTCGCTCGGTTCGCCGCCCGGCTGAAAACCGGCCTGCAGCGCCCGCTCGATCTCGCCCAGCGACACCGAATCCACCTTCACGCCCTGCTCGCGCATCAAGCGCAAAATATGAATGTTCGAACAGGCCTTCTGTGCGAAACGGATAGTGTCGAAATGGCGCAGCTGAGCGATGCGCTGGCTGATGATGTCCGCATCATAGGCCCAAACCGGGCAGCCGAAACGCTGCGGCAAGGCCAACAGGTTAGCGGCGTTCAACGCAGTGGAGGTGTCGTGCAACGGGCGTGGCATGGCGATATTCCCAATTCGAAAATGACGGCAGATAACGCCATAGTGCCGCACGCTGAATCGGGTGGAAAATATCTATTTAGCCGTAGTCTATTCATTTATGATATGGGTTTCCCCTTAATCGAGCGGCCTCGCCATGCACAGCATCTCTTTGCGGCAGATCGAAATCTTTCGGGCGGTGATGACCACCGGCAACCTGACCGAGGCGGCGGCCCTGCTGCAGACCTCGCAACCGACCGTCAGCCGTGAGCTGGCGCGTTTTGAAAAGCTGATTCGGCTGCAGCTGTTCGATCGGGTGCGCGGGCGCTTGTCCCCTACCGTGCAGGGATTGCGGCTGTTCGAAGAGGTGCAGCGCTCCTATTACGGCCTCGATCGCATCGTCAACGCCGCCGCCGGCATCCGCCAGTTTCAGCAGGCGCAGCTGTCGATCGTGTGCCTGCCGGTATTTTCCCAATCGCTGCTGCCGGCGGTGTGCCGGCCCTTTATCGAACGTTACCCGGAAGTCAGCTTTAGCGTTATCCCGCAAGAGTCGCCGCTGCTGGAAGAGTGGTTGTCGGCCCAGCGCCACGATCTCGGGCTGACGGAAACCACCCTGACGCCGGCGGGCACCGAGCGAGTGACGCTGATGACGTTGAACGAAGTGTGCGTGCTGCCGACGGGCCACCCGCTGCTGCTGAAAGATCGGCTGACGCCGCAGGACTTCGCCGGGCAGAACTTTATCAGCCTGTCGAGCACCGACAGCTATCGCCACCTGCTGGATGCTTTGTTCGGCGAACAGGGCGTCGAGCGCCGCATGGTGATGGAAACGCACAGCGCGGCATCGGTATGCGCCATGGTGAGGGCCGGCGTGGGGGTGTCGATCGTCAACCCGCTGACGGCGCTCGACTATGCCGGCAACGGCGTGCACGTGCGGCCGTTCAGCATCGACGTGCCGTTCACCGTCAGCCTTATTCGGCCGCTACACCGCCCCTCGTCGGCGCTGGTGACGGCCTTTATCGACCACCTTCATCAGCAGGCCGCCACCTTTGTCGCCCGGCTGGCCGCCGCCGTCAGGCGCTGAAAGCGGCGTGGGAATATTGCCGAAGCATCAGCGCAGCGTCGCCTGCCACTGCGGATCGGTGGCGAACCACTCCACCAAAAAGTCCAGCATGGTGCGCAAGGTGGCGGGCATCTGGCGGCGTGAGGTATAGATGCCGTAGATGCCCATCGACTGCGGCCGGTAATCCGGCAACAGTTCGACCAGTTCGCCGCTGGCCAGCAGCGGCGCCGCCGAATAATAGGGCTGCATGGAAATGCCCGCCCCCTGCACCGTGCCGGCCATCAGCACCACCGACTCGTTGGCACTCAGGTTGCCGCTGACCGCCACCGCCGATTTCACGCCCTGAGCATCGAAGTGCCACAGGCTTTTGCCGAAATAGGAGTAGGTCAGGCAGTTGTGCAACGCCAGATCCTGCGGTTGACGCGGGGTGCCGTGCGCCGCCAGATATGCCGGCGCGGCGCACACCACCGATGCGCAGGTGGACAGCGGGCGGGCGATCAGGTTGGGATCCAGCTCGTTGGTGATGCGCAGCGCCAGATCGATGCGCTCTTCCACCAGGTTCACCGCCCGGTTGTTCATCTGCAGATCGACCGCCACCTGCGGGTGACGCTTCAGATACTGAGCGACCGCCCCCACCAGCGCCGTTTGCCCGAGCGATTGCGAACAGGTGATGCGCAGCAGGCCGCGCAACTCGTCGCTCTGCCCTTCCTCCACCAGGTCGATCTCCCCCGCCAGCGCCAGCATTTGCCGGCAGCGTTCCAGAGTGCGCTCCCCGGCGTCGGTCAGACTAAGCTTACGGGTAGTGCGGTGCAGTAAACGCGCCCCGGCCCATTGCTCCATCTGCGCCAGGTAGCGCGTCACCATCGCGCGCGACATCTCCAGCGTTTCCGCGGCGGCGATCATGCTGCCGCGATCGACGATGGTGACAAAAACCTCAGCGGCGGTAATGCGATCCATAATTAGTCCGATTTATGCAACGAATAATTGCTTATTATCCGGTTTTTCTATCGCTTTATGCAACCTAACATCATTACAACATTAACCGATACCTAAGGACCTCTGCCCATGTTTAAGAAATCACTGTTAACTCTGGCCTTCACCGGCGTCGCCACCCTCAGCACCTACGCCACCGCGGCCGACACCCTGACCATGGAAGTGTATAACCCGGGCGAGAAAAGCGTGTTCCCGGTGTCTTCCGAAATCATCAGCGGCAAACACGAAGTGGCGCTGATCGACGCTCAGTTCCAGCGTAACGACGCCGAAGCGCTGGTTAAAAAGATCAAAGCGACCGGCAAGAAACTGACCACCGTTTACATCAGCCACTCAGACCCGGATTTCTATTTCGGTCTGGACGTGATTAAAGCGGCCTTCCCGGAGGCGAAAATCATCGCTTCGCCAGGCACTATCAAGGACATCAACGCTACCAAAGACGGTAAAGTCGCCTATTGGGGCCCGATCCTGAAAGACAACGCGCCGAAAACCGTGATCGTGCCGCAGCCGCTGCAGGGCGACAGCTTCACCATCGACGGCCAGAAAGTGGAAGTGAAAGGCCTGAATGGCCCGACCCCCGATCGCACCTTCGTGTGGATCCCGGCGCTGAAGGCGGTCGTTGGCGGTGTCGCCGTCGCCGGTGACAACATCCACCCGTGGATCGCCGACAACCAGAGCGTGGAATCGCGCCAGCACTGGCAGCAGACGCTGAAAAACATCGAAGCGCTGAAGCCGCAGGTCGTGGTGCCGGGCCACTTCCTGCCGGGCGCAGCGCAAACGCTGGCATCGGTGCACTTTACCCAGAAATACCTGACCACGCTGGAAGCCGAGCTGCCGAAGGCCAAGGATTCCGCCGCGCTGATTGAGGCGATGAAAAAGCACTACCCGACGCTGAAAGACGAGTCGAGCCTGGAACTGAGCGCGAAAGTGCTGAAAGGCGAGATGAAGTGGCCGCAATAAGCGCCCGTGCGTGATTGAACCAGCCCTGGCGCCGCGGTGAGCTGCCGCGCGCCAGGCGAGGAGTAAAGATGACCGAAACCACTCTGCATTACATTTTCGATCCGCTGTGCGGCTGGTGCTACGGCGCCGCGCCGCTGGTGAAAGCGGCTCAGAGCCTCCCTGGGCTGAAGGTTGTGCCGCACGCCGGCGGCATGATGACCGGCAACAACCGCCGTCAGATTACCGACGAATGGCGCAACTACGTCATTCCGCACGACAAACGCATCGCCGAGATGACGGGCCAGCCTTTTGGCGAAGCCTATTTCAACGGCCTGCTGCGCGACACCACGGCAGTGATGGATTCCGAGCCGCCGATCACCGCTATCCTGGCGGCGGAAAAGCTGGCGGGCCGCGGGCTGGACATGCTGCACCGCATTCAGCAGGCGCACTATCAAGAAGGCCGGCGCATCGCCGATACGCCGGTGCTGGAAGCGTTGGCGAAAGAGCTGGGGTTGCCTTCGGCGGCGTTTATCGCCGAAATGCGTTTCAACACCGGCGCACCAACCGCGCAGCACATCGCGGAAAGCCGGGCGCTGCTGGCCAAAGTGCAAGGCCAGGGCTTCCCGACCTTTGCGCTGCAGGACAGCGAAGGCCGTCTGCATCTGCTGCCGGCCGGCAACTATCTGGGTAACGTGGAAGCCTGGAAAAACCTGCTGGGCGCCGCCGCGCTGGCGTAACCTACCTTTCCCGCCCCGGCTGCCGGGGCGGGTCATTCGACCCGCACGAACCGCCCTTCCGCGCGCACGTTGTGACCGAACCCGCAATCCCCCCGCGTGTGCATCTCCAGCGCTTGCTCGCCAAATTCCAGCGTGACGTCGCAGACCTGCGCGCTTTCCGAGTCATGCTGATGGTAGACCGCTTTGCCGTGCTCGATTGGCAGCTCGGCGGTGAAGTCACCCATGTTCGGCCCGTAATACAGCCCCATCTGCGGCATGGCGTAGCCGGAAAAATCGATCAGCCAGCGCTCGCCCTGCGGCTTCACCGCCACTTCGCTCCACACGCCACGCCCGGCGTATTGCCAATACACGCCGCCCGGCCCCTGCGGCTGCGGCCGCTGCGCCAGGCGTTGGCGCAACAGGCTCATGTTGTGCTGCGATTTGTCATCGTGCGGCGCCAGCGCCAGGTAGGCCTGTGCCTTGAGCAATTCCCCGGCGCGCATCAGCGACAGCGCCACGTTGTTGTAGGCCGTGGCGATGGCCTGCTCGCTCAGGCCGCAAAACTCGCTCCAGGCCGCCTGATCGCGAAAGATGTCGGCAGCTTTGGCGTAATCCTGCCGCTGATAGGCCTTTTTTCCCAGTTCGGCGTAGCTCGCCACCTTTTGGCAGTCGGCGGCGATGTCCGGCTCGTCAATGTGCGCCCAGGCCCGGGCGCCGGCGAAGACGCCGCAGGTCAGCAACAGGGGAAACCAAGCCTTCATCGTTTATCCTTTCTGCAAAAATTCGGCGCCAGTATAACCGCCCGGCGGTGGAGTGTATGCCGCAATTGCGCCCGTCGGCGTGCCGCTGTCGATTCAGCCGCCTTATTTCAAACGGTTAGCGGAGTTAAAACTGCTTACAGTCGCGGTTTGTTTGTTACCGTCCCGCAGCCCATGCTGAACGAAATACCGCAATTATCGAGCCGTTATGAACGCAACCCCCTTGCAGAAACACGCCGTGTGGCAGCTGATCAAACCCTTTTGGGTGTCGGAGGAGCGATGGCGCGCCTGGATGATGCTGATCGCCATCGTCGTCCTGTCGCTCGGCCTGGTCTATATCAGCGTGCAGATCAACCAGTGGAATCAGGTGTTCTACGATGCGCTGCAGAACAAGAACTACCCGGTATTCAAGGCGCAGCTGTGGCGTTTTACCTATCTGGCGCTGATCTTCATCGTGCTGGCGGTCTACAAGATCTACCTGACTCAGGGGCTGCAGATGCGCTGGCGGCGCTGGATGACGGAAAAGTTCATGGAAAAATGGCTGGCGCACCAGGCGTATTACCACACCGAGCAGCAGCAGATCGTCGATAACCCCGATCAGCGTATTGCCGAAGATCTCAACGTATTGACCCAATATACCCTGTCGCTGTCGCTCGGGCTGCTCTCCAGCCTGGTGACGCTGTTTTCCTTTATCGACATCCTATGGCACGTCAGCGGGCCAATGACCTTCGCGCTCGGCCAGCATGCCATCACCTTGCCCGGTTATATGGTGTGGTTCGCGCTGCTGTATGCGGTGCTGGGATCGCTGCTGATCTGGTGGGTCGGCAAACCTCTGGTCATGCTGGGCTTCAACCAGGAACGGTATGAGGCAAACTTCCGTTTCGGCCTGATCCGCATCCGCGAAAACAACGACGCCATCGCGCTGTACCACGGCGAACCGCGCGAGGCGCAGCAGCTGGGCGATCGTTTTGACACCATTCGCAGCAACTGGTGGGCGATTATGCGCATCACCCGGCGGCTGAACATCGCCACCAACTTCTACGGCCAGTTCGCCATTGTATTTCCCCTGCTGGTGGCGGCGCCGCGCTACTTCTCCGGCGCCATTCAGATGGGCGGCCTGATGCAGATCGCCTCGGCCTTCGGCCAGGTACAGGGTGCGCTGTCGTGGTTCATCGACGCATTTAACGATTTGGCGACCTGGAAAGCCTGCGTCAACCGTCTGGCCGGCTTCAACGCCGCCGTCGATCAGGTGCATCATCAGCCGCGCGGCATTCAGCTGCGGGAAGAGACCGCCCATCCGTTGACGCTGAGCAACCTCAGCCTGCACTTGCCCGACGGCCAGCCGCTGCTGGCCGGCGCCGAGATGACGCTGCAACGCGGCGATCGCCTGCTGATCGTCGGCCCTTCCGGCTGCGGCAAGTCGACGCTGCTGCGGGCCATCGCCGGTATCTGGCCTTACGGCGCGGGCGCCATCGGGGTAGCGGCCAATGCCAACACGTTGTTCCTGCCGCAGCGCAGCTACATTCCGATCGGCACGCTGCGCGAAGCGTTGAGCTACCCGAGCCTGGCGTCGGAATACAGCGATCCGCAGCTGATGCGGGTGCTGGAAAACTGCCGCCTGAAACACCTGCAGCGCTGGCTGAATACCTCCGCCAACTGGAGCCACCGCCTGTCGCCGGGCGAGCAACAGCGGCTGGCGTTCGCCCGCGCCCTGTTGATTCGCCCGAACATCCTGTTCCTCGACGAAGCCACCAGCGCGCTGGACGACGAAACCGAACAGTTGATGTACTGCCTGCTGGTGGATGAACTGCCGGACGTGACGCTGATCAGCGTGGCGCACCGCAACAGCGTGGCGAAGTACCACCAGACCTGCTGGCGCTTCAGCCGCAGCGAAGATCAAGCGGCGCGCCTGATGCTAAGCCCGCTGCCGGCATAACCCGCAGAGCCGGGCGCGGCGGCGCCCGGCGTTCGTTCAGATGCCGTCGGCCGGCACGTTTTCACATTTCACCCGGCGGCGCTCATGCCACAGGCTGGTCAGGCCGCGTTTGCCGCACGCCAGCGCCATCTCGCGAAACTCATCCAGGCTCAACCCGTCGCGCTCCAGCATCATTTCCGCCGCCAGCTGCATGTTGACGCCGGTCAGCACTTCGCAATCGCCCTGCGCATCCGCCAGTTCGCAGGCGCTGCGAAACGGCGAGCCGCCGAGCATGTCGGTGAGAAACACCACGCCGTCCGGCTGCGCCACCGCCGCCAGCGCCGAGCGCAAGGCGTCGTTGAGCTGCGCGGTGCTCATCTGTTCGGGGAAATCGACCGCCGCGCAGTGCGGCTGCGGCCCCACCACCTGCTCCACCGCCTGCAACAGCCCGGTGGCGAAGCCGCCGTGGCCGGTAATCACAATGCCTGGCATAGCCCACTCCTCACAAAATGCCGATAAATTTGCCCGCCACGCCGATCGCTACGGTGACGCCAATCAGCTTCACCGGCGAGAAACCGCGCTTCATCAGGAAGAAAATGAGCAGCGTGAAGCACAGCGGCAACAAGTTGGGCATCAACTTGTCCAGCACGTCTGTCTGCAGCGCCACCCTGGCTTTGCCGGCATGCATCACCAACGGCGTGGACAGATGCACATACGAGGCCACCAGTGCGCCGATCACCGTCATGCCGACGATCGACGCGGCGTGAGAAATGCGCCGGGTGTGGGTCTTCAACAGCGCCAGCGCGCTGGTACCGGCCTGATAGCCGTAGTGCGCCAGCCCGAAGCGCAGGCCGAAGTGGAACAGGTTGAACAGCAGCAGGAAGACGATCGGCCCGAACAGGCTGCCCTCCAATGCCAGCGAAGCGCCTATCCCGGCGCAGATCGGCAGCAGCGTCAGCCAAAACAGCGCGTCGCCGATGCCGCCGAGCGGCCCCATCAGCGCCACTTTCACCGCGCGAATGGTGGAGATCTTCTCCTTGTTCTGCTCCATCGCCAGCACCAGACCGGACAGGAAGGTGACGTCGAACGGGTGCACGTTGATAAATTCCATGTGCATCTTCATCGAGTTGGCCAGATCCTGCGGGTTGCGGTGGATCTTGCGCAGCCCGGGGATCAGCTGATACAGCCAGCCACCGGCCTGCATGCGTTCATAGTTGAACGACGCCTGCAGCAGCAGCGAACGCCAGGCCATGCGGTTGATGTCGCCGCGCGTCAGCGCTTCGGCGGGTTGGTTATCCAGGTAGTCGTCCTGTTCCACCTGGCTGGTGGCCAGCGCCTGCGCCATGCGTTGCTCAGCCTTTTGCGCCAGCAGATCGTCGGAATCGTTAAATGCCATCTTCGGCGTCCTCCTGCGGAGCGGGCCGGGCCGTCGCCTCTGCCGCGCCGCGTTGCGTGTTGAAGAAATCGATCAGGGCGATCGCCAGGGCGCCCAGCGCCACCGCCAGGATCGGCAGCTTGAGGAACGTGACCGAGATAAAGCCGAGGATAAAATAGGCCACGTAGTTTTTTTTCATCATCACCTTCATCAGCAGCGAGAAGCCGATTGCCGGCATCATGCCGCCCGCCACCGCCAGCCCGTCCAGCAGCCAACCCGGCGCCTTCTGCACCATGGCGCTGGCCGCATCGGCGCCGAAGTAAATCGGCAGGAACGCCACCACGAAATAGAAGATGAACAGGATGCCGATGCCGAGATAGTTCACCCGTTCGACGCCGCGCCAGTTCAGCTCTTTCACCATGCGATCGCAGCGGTGCATCATCGGCGAGAACAGCGTAAACAGCAGCGTGATGCAGCCCTGCACCGCAATCGAGAATGGCACCGCCACGCCGATCGCCACTTTAGGGTCGGCCTTGGTCAGAATGGCAAACGCGGTGCCGATCACCCCGCCGATCACCACGTTCGGCGGTTGGGCGCCCGCCAGCGGCACCATCCCCATCCACACCAGCTCCAGCGTACCGCCCACCAGCAAGCCGGTGTAGACATCGCCCAAAATCAGCCCCACCAGCGGCCCCATCACCACCGGCCGATGGAAGTGGGTCAGGCCGTCGAACAGGTCCACCCCCGCCAGCCCGGCCAACAACGCAATCAATAACGCATCCGTCAACATGCTTTCCCCCTGGCTCAAAAGAGCAATTTGCCGATAGCCTCGCCCGCCTCATCCGGCACCCGGCGCACTTCGCACTCCACGCCCAGCGCCGCTAACGCGCGAAACGCGGCCACGTCGCCGTCGTCCAGCGACACCGTTTTGTGCACCTGCCGCTTCCCCTCGGCGAAGTGCATGTTGCCGACGTTGACGAAACGGATCGGCACCCCGCCGCGCACCAGCGTCAACACGTCCTGCGGCGTTTTGCACACCAGAAAAATCTTCTGCCGATCCGCCGCCTTGTGGATCACGTCGATGGTTTTCTGCAGCGTGAAGTAGCGGGTCTGCACCCCTTCCGCCACCACCATGTCCATCAGGTTCTGCTGCACCGGATCGGCGGCGGCCTCGTCGTTGGCCACCACCACCAGGTTGGCGCCGAGGGTGTTGGTCCAGGTCACGCCCACCTGGCCGTGCACCAGGCGATTGTCGATGCGGGTCATTAAAATGTTCGGCATGTCAGCGGCCCTCCGGGTAGCAGGCGGCGTGGTAATCGTCGAGCACCTGCGTCACTTTATGCAGCACCCACTCTTGCGGATCGGCGCTCAATTCGCCGGCGTTCAGCGCCCGCGCCTGATCCGGCAGGTACTGGCTGAGCAGCGCCAGCGGCGCCGGGCTGCGGCGCAGGTTGTCCAGCAGCCCGTCGACCGCCTGCTGCACCTGCGGCTGCGGCCAGTAGTAACGAACCCGATCGCTCAGGCTGTAGTGGCGATCGAGGTACTGTTGGTGCGGCGTGCCGTGGTAGTAGCGGCTCCACTGCTGCGGCTGCTCGCGCATCACCTGCTCCAGCGTGGCGCACAGCTGCGCCGACTGGCGCTCCCCCAGCCATTCACGCTCGATGCGATCGAGGGCGAACAGCGCTTCGCGCAGCGCGAAGGTCAGCGCCGGCCCCACCTTCAGGATGGCGAAGTGATCGCGCACCAGTTGGCGGTAGGCCTGCGGCGGCTGATAGTCCGTGGAGTGCGCTTCATAGATCATGCCCGGCTGGCGTTCGATGAAATGGCTCAATGCGTCGGCGCGCTGCGGCTGATAGCGTTCGACGCGGTGGTGATCGAACTCGACGCCCGGCTGCACCACCAGCGCGATGGTTCTCTGCCAGGCATCGTTCAGCTCGGCCTGTTGCCAGGCGATACGGTGCGTTTCCAGCGTTTGCGCCACCGCGTGCGGCGTGGTGACCTGCAGACTCGCCAGCGCCTCCTGCGCGCCGCCCGGCACCGGCACTTCGGTGCCAATCACATAGACCGGCGCTTCGCCGCCGCTCTGCATCCAGGCCCGCTCCGCCACCGCGCACAAGCGCGCCGCACGCTCGGCGACCGTGGCATCCCCCAGGGGCGAGGGATCGCCGGCGCACGACATGGAACAATCGAGGTGAATCTTGCGAAATCCGGCGCGAACGTAATCGTCGATCAAGGTTTCCGCCAGCGCCATCGCCTCCTGAGCCGGGCGATCTTGCCAGGCGTTGGGCCCCAGGTGATCGCCGCCCAGCCACACGCGATCGCGCGCCAGGCCAACCTCATCCGCCAGATGCCACAGCGCATCGCGGAACTGGGCCGCCGTTTGGCCGGTATAGCCGCCGAACTGATTGACCTGGTTGGACGTCGCCTCCACCAATACCGGCGTGCCGCGCGCTTTGGCCTGCCGCAGCGCGGCCTTCAGAACCCAGGGATGGGCGGAACAGACGGAAAAGATCCCGACCGGCATACCGGCCTTGTGCTGCTCGACAAGCTGTAACAACTGCTGCATGAAGCCCCCATGCAGGCGCCCTGCTACCGATCGGCGATGATGACCTCTACGCCCAGCTCGGTTAACGCCCGCTCGTAATCGTCCGGAAGACGGCTGTCGGTGATCAGCCGATGGATTTGTCCGGCTTCGCGAATCATGCAAAAGCTCTTGCGACCGAATTTGCTGGCATCCGCCACCGCGATAATCTCGCGCGCCACCTCGCACATCACGCGATTGAGGTGCGCCTCACCGGGGTGAGGCGTGGTAATGCCGGCGCTCAGATCGAACCCGTCGACGCCCAAAAACAGCTTGTCGAAGCGGTACTGACGCAATTGCTGCTCGGCGGCCGGACCGTAGAGCGAGTAAGAGTTGCGGCGCACGCTGCCCCCCAGCACCATGACCTCCACCCCGTCGTTTCCCGAAAGCTCGTAGGCAATGTTCAGCGCATTGGTCATCACCACCAGATCGCGCCGCCCCTTCAGGAACGGCACGATCTGCGTGGTGGTGGAGCCGGAATCGAGGATCAGCGCATCGCCGTCGCGCACATAGCCGGCCGCCGCGTTGGCGATCAGCGTTTTGACGTCGCGATTCAACCGCCCCTTGTCCCGCAGCGGCCGATCGAAAGCGAATTGCTGATTGAGCATCGCGCCGCCGTAAGCGCGCAGCGCACACCCTTTTCGTTCCAGAAAGCGCAGATCGTTGCGGATCGTCACCGTGGATACCGCAAACTGTTTGCTGAGCTGCTCCACGCGCACGCTGCCGTGCTCGCATAACAGATCGATAATGTGTTCACGTCGCTTTGCGGTATTCACTGGCATGAGCTGCGGTCCTCAGGTTTCCGGCATCGCCGGGGAGAAGATGGCTTTCGCTCTACTGCGCAGGCATTACAGCAAAGCGAAAGCAATGAAATTGTGATCGGGCTTACAGCCCGGTTTTAGCAAAAAAACCGTCAAAAAACCTTTCGAATCGAAACGGATCGAAAAGCCCAAAAGCGGAAGGGAGAAAAAGTGAAATGCCAGGATGGGCGAGAAGCCCGGAGCGCCGAGGTGCGGGCTGCGAGGAAAGCGAAAGCGGCGCCTGGCGCGCCCCGCGCCCTGACTTTTAGTTCACTCAGTGACCAGGATCACATAATGGCAATTATCCTGCGGCCGGTGGGGGTTAACCGCCGCCATCCCGCCGGGCCATCCCCTTGTCAGCGCGCGCCATCTTCCCTACACTTGCGATCGTATACCGTCGATTTGTCGGTACGTAAGCGTTAACGTCAATCAACGCATCATGCCATGCAGCACTGATTGACTGCATGCCCTGGTGCGAGGAACCCATGCCGCAACCCGCTTCACCCCCAGCGTCCACCGCGATCCCGCGTCGCCGATTGCACCGCCCCGTTCTGCTGATCGTCGGCATTATGCTGATCGCGGCCAACCTGCGCGCCGCCCTGACCAGCGTCGGCCCGCTGCTGGAACAGATCCAGCAGCAGCTGGCGTTGTCCGCCACCGCCGCCGGCCTGATCAACTCGCTGCCGCTGATCCTGTTCGCCATCCTCTCGCCATTGACTCCGGCGCTGGCGAAACGCATCGGCATCGAGCGCACCCTGGGTCTCGCCCTCGCGCTGCTGGTCTGCGGCATCGCGCTGCGTTCCCTGCCGCAAGACGCCATGCTCTGGCCGGGCAGCATCCTGATCGGCGCCGCCATCGCCTTCGCCAACGTGGTGCTGCCGACGCTGGTGAAAAGAGATTTCCCGCATCGCGCCGCCGCGATGATCGCCGCCTATGCGGCGGTGATGTCGCTGGTTGCCGCCATCGCCTCCGGCCTGGCGGTGCCGCTGGCTGCCCTGGCCGACCTCGGCTGGCGGTTCTCCTTACTGTGCTGGGGGTTGCCCGCGTTGCTGGCGCTGCTGGTGTGGCTGCCGCAGCTGCGACGCTCAGCCACTCCCGCCGCCAAAGCGCCGCAGCCGACAGAGCCACAGCGCTATCGCTCTCCCTGGGGCAGCGCGCTGGGTTGGCAAGTGGCGATGTTCATGGGGCTGCAATCGATCGCCTTCTACACCATCATCGGCTGGTTCAGCGCCTTTGCCGCCAGCTACGGCACCTCAGCTCAGCAGGCAGGTTTCGAGCTGTTCATTTACCAGGTGGTGGCCATCGTCGCCAACTTTGTCATGGTGGTGATTTTGCCGCGCGCACACGATCAACGGGCGATAGCGCTGGGCAGCTCGCTGCTGATCTTTATCGGCGTCGGGGGATTGTTGGTGCAACCCGCCAGTTCACTGGTGTGGCTGACGTTTGCCGGACTGGGGGCGGGGAGTTCGCTGGTGCTGGCGCTGTCGTTCTTTGGATTGCGCAGCCAGCATCATCATCAGGCGACGCTGCTGTCGGGTATGGCGCAATCCGTCGGTTATCTGTTGGCGGCGCTGGGGCCTACCCTATTCGGCCTGCTGCACGATCTGACGGCAGGTTGGCGTTTGCCGTTGATCGCCCTGCTGTGCCTGACCGTCTTGCAAATGCTGTTCGGCGCGCTGGCCGGCCGCCGCCGCGTGATCAGCTAACGCGGCTGCGCGATGGGGGCCGCGGCGGCTCAGAGTCGGTATCCTGCCATAAGTCTTCAATAAAGGCGCGCTGCTCATCGCTCAGCACCCATGACGGCGGAATTTTGGACTGTGCGCGACGCTCAGCGCCCTCACGGTTTTTAGCCTGCTTCTTGTTCACGAATCGCCTTCCTGCTTAACCTGCTAACTCAGTAACCAGTAAATCACGGCGGCGGTTAACAGCCAGAACAGCCCGCTACCGATAAATACACACAGCCATGCTCTACGTTTGATATCTGATCCATCCTTGCTCACCACAGCGCCCTCAACCAATAGATTAAACCATTCAAACCGTGATTATCGATCTATTTTAACGATCGATAAAGTGGCTTTTTCCTATGGAAATTTAAAAAACAGCTGCCAGCCATAGACCTGCATCACCGCCTCAGTAAGAACGACACCGTGGATATCACTGTTATCGGCAGGCGATAACTTGTATTGATAGGCGAACGAAGGTGCAGTGTGCCATACCTTGGAAGGTCGAAATTAAACCACTGGTAAATAATTCAACTATCAATTATTTGACTGGCCGTAAGCCAAATCGGCAACAGGCAGCGCTGGAGACGGGGGAGAAAATGAAGCGATGTACTGGGATCATGCGGAGAGAAGCACCGGCCCGTTTTGGTCTCACTCGGGCCGGCGTGAGTTAACCGATTCTGCTGACGGAATCCCGGCTGGCGTGTTCACGTTCGCTGCCGGTCAGCTCACGTAAATGGCCTGAGCGCATCTCAAGCAACCGATCGGCGTGTTCGAAATAGTGATCGTCATGGCTGATGGCAAACACCGTTTTGCCCATCGCGCGCAGCTCCGGCAATAGTTCACGATAGAAAGTGCGCCGAAATTGCGGATCCTGATCCGCGGCCCATTCATCCAACAGCAAGATATCGCGCTGTTCCGCCACCGCCAGCAGCAAAGCCAGACGTTTGCGTTGCCCCTGCGACAGTTGCGGATTGGTCACCCTGGTGCCGTCAAACTGCAGTTTGCTTTTCATATTCAACCGCTCGAGCCAGATGGCGACCAGATCCGCATCCGGTTCGCCGCCTTCCGGCCCTTGCAAGCGATCGAACTGATGAAAATCGGTGAAAATCGCCGAAAACAGCCGCCGGTAGTCCGGCATATCCGCTGCGCTCTGTGCGACGCCATCCAGAACGATATGGCCGCTCACCGGCCGGTACAAGCCGGTCAACAACATCGCCAGCGTTGACTTGCCGCTGCCGTTGCCGCCGATCAGAAAGACCAGCTCACCACGCCGCAGCGTCAGATTGAGCGGCCCGACGGCAAAACCGGGCTGCTGTTCCGTATCTGCATAGTGAAAAACCACGTCGCGCAGCTCCAGCGTCTGCCAGGAGCGACCAACGGCGGCAGGAAACGCCGGTTGATACTCGGCCAGGCGCAGCGTCTTCAGCTTGTTAAAGGCCACTTCGGCGCTGACCAACGTCGGAAACGCTCCGACCGCTTGCAGTAATGGCGTGCGCAAAAACAGCAGCGTCAGTGAATAGGTGGCGGCCACCGCCGAGTCCGCCCATCCCAGACTGTTGGCCATAAAGAACACCAGCCCAATCGCGCCCAACATCATGATGTTTGACCAGTTGAGCGCGCTCAAATGGAAGGTATCGGCGCGAATGATGTGGTGGCGATAAGCTTGCGCATCGGGCTGATAGGCCTGTTCGTACAGCGCCTGCGCCCGCTTGCGGTTCAACGTCAGCTCCTTACGACCGTCAATCACCGACTCATAACGATGATAGAGACGTTCTTCCGACTCACGCAAACTGGCCATATGACGATAAACCCGTGATACCAGGCAGCCGCTGCCCACGACGGTCACCGCCACCCAGACTGCCGTGACCGCCAGCATTTTCGGCGATAGCCACCCCAGATAGGCCGCTGCCCCCAGGGTTAAAATCACCCCTTGAACCAGTTCAGGCAAGCGCACGAAGGCAACGGTAATATTGCGGATATCGCTGGACAGGCTGGCCAACAATGAGGCGCTGCCCAATTGTTCAAGGCGTTCAATATCGGTATCCAAAATGCGCTTCACCAGCTGCCCACGCAGGCGATAGACGAAGTAATGGCCCAATGTCGTCAGCGCCAATTGCGAGCCCAGCGTGACCGCCATCAGCAATGCCAGCAGGGCGAGAAACATCGGCAGCACGGCCAATGCATTGCCGCCGGTCTCCATCAGGTATTGATTGATAAATGCAATGATACCGATGCCTAAACCGGCGCTGGCCAGGGTCAGCGCCATGACAGCCAGAAATGGCCAACGATACTGGTGATAAACCACCCGTAGCAGTTCCATGAAAAAACCTCTGAAGTCGCGATCTGGCAGGCATTGTAAGCGGCGTGAGAATGAGATCAAGACGAATTCTCAACACAGTTTATCAAGCACCGTTCTGAGAGAGGCGGTATCCCCGTGGTCATCTGACGGTGGCAAAATTTCCATACGGCTCTTACAGGACGCTCAATATTCGCTGATTAAATAGCTTCCCGAAATAAATTAAATAAACATATATGAATCAAAAAGCCATTCACTTGAAAAATAAAACAATAAAAACCATGCATTCACAAATGAAATTATTTATTTTCTTTGCCGCCTATTATGTTCCAATGCTTTAATAAAACATCATAATAGAAATCGCCAACATCTAAGACGCAGGAAGGGAAAATGAAAAAAAGGAAGTTTCTTAGTCAGGTTGAAATTGAGCAACTGATTGCCGCTGTGCATGAAGGAAAAAATAGCATTCGAGATCGTTGTTTACTATTAATGTGCTTTATTCACGGCTTGCGGGTTAGCGAACTGCGTGCATTGCGCCTTCAGGATATTGACCTTACCTCCAATAGGATCCATATATCCCGGTTGAAAAACGGGTTTTCCGTTCAGCATCCCATTCAACCGCGAGAACGGCTGGCGCTGTTAAACTGGCTGGCTCAACGGGCGAACTATCCTGACGCTGAAGCGCCATGGCTATTCCTGTCGCGCCACGGCGGGCAGATATCACGTCAGCAGCTCTATCGGTTGATGAGAATGTATGGCGAGATGGCCGGCATTAGCGTTCAGGTCCATCCTCACATGTTGCGACATTCCTGCGGTTACGCCCTTGCGGATAAAGGGATCGATACGCGTTTGATTCAGGATTATTTAGGGCACAAAAATATCCAGAATACGGTGATTTACACCGCGACCAACGTTGAGCGATTCCGCACGATCAACATTTAACCTCACGACGAGAATAATTACGCAGCCCCGTCCTCCGTTAAACAACACATCGAGCGCAATGCAATATTCAGATGGGAGAGGCAGCCCGGCACGTCATCAACGGCCTACTCAGCAATATTTTAACGCCGAGCTGCTTTTCATGCCTCAGCGCCCAGGGGCACGCCGCACTGGTTATGCTAGCGGTAAACCTGCCGATAAATCATAACGCCATACCCTTTCATTAAAGGCTAGGTCCCCTTTGACCATTTCCCCCCCAATTGCCGCGTAATATTGCCGTGCAAAGAAAACAGTTCGCTGTCATTCTTTACCTGCAGTTTACGCATGGCGCTGCATTTATGCGCGCTGATCGTCTTGATGCTGCGCCGTTGCAACTCGGCGATTTGCCGCAGGCTCATACCGTTAAACAAAAAGGCCAAAACGTCGCTCTCACAGCGGGTCAACTTTCGCGTGCTAACCTCCTCTCCACTCACGGAAGGCGCCAGAAAAGCCCCAATCTGCGGACTCAACACACGTTCCCCCAGCAACACGCGATTAAAAAACTCCGCCACCAGCGGCAAAGCGTCATCTCTGGCAACGATGCTGACATTAGGCTGGTTCAACAGGCGCCCTAACTCTTCTGCATTCTGGCAGCGGGTATAGACGATTACCCGCAAGTCGGGCAACTGCGTGCACAAGGCAAGCAACGTTTCCCTGCCCTGAGCAACCGTTTCATCTTCACCATCCATCTCGCTAATCAGCACGTCAGCCTGCTGATAGACCACGCTATCCGCCACCGCACGGACGCTGGTTTCCTTTACGATGACTTTTGCCTGGGTTGGCAGCGTTTTTAAAAAACTCGCCAACCCCTCCAGCGTTAATGGGCATCTGTCCATTAATGCTATGTTCAGCGGCTGCTGACGCCATGAATGCATAATCTGCTCCTATGCTTGCTTACCCCAGAGGCATCGCACGCTTGCCTAGCGAACAAAAGACGAACCTTGTGCAGCCATCCATTTCCCCTGAAGATACAATTCCCCATCGCTGTGAAATCCCAACTTCAACATCGCATTGCGTTTATGCGTGCTGACGGTGCGAATATCTCGGCACATCGTTAACGCCACGCTGGTCACGCTTTTGCCGGAAAACAACTGGGTCAGCACATCCAGTTCCTTCGCCGTCAGAGGCTTGTCGGCTGTCGCCTCATGCAATTGACGCTGACGCACCCGATGGCTGAAACTGCTGCAGCCCGCCAAGACCTGTTGGACGCAATGAGTCAACGCAATGGCCGGCTCTTGCTTCAACATCAGGCCGCGGATGCCGGATGCGATCAGTTGCCGCAGCAGCCTAGGCTCATCCAATGCCGTACAAATAATTATCGCGGTGTCCGGCGAGCTTTCACGCACATCGGCAATCAGCCTGAAGCCGTCCAATACCAATTCTGATTTGCCGCACAAATCCATCACCAATAAACGATGCGCGTGCTGAGTGAATAAGGCTCTCAGCGCCACCAGGTTCGTCACCTGTCGAACCTTGTCGGGCGGTAGACCGCAGGACTCAATCAATCGGTTTCTCATCCCCAACGCCGTGAGGGGGCAAGGTTCCATGATAGCCACGGCCCCCGTCGCCACATTGCCGGCCGCCAAGGTTGTTCCATAGGGATAATTAATATTCATATCATCACCTTAAATCTGTCGTTAACCTTCCATCTAGGGCAGCCCTTTGTCTACTGATAGACGAAAGTGACCTGCAGAGCCCCTTCTATCGAACCGGGTGTTGAACCGCCATTGACGCTGAATGCCCGCGCCCGCAAATTGAATTTGGCTTCATTCGTCGCCCGATTAACTAACTGGGCCATACTCTTGCCATTGCCCAGGTTTGCCCCCTGGCTATTTTGCAATTCAATTTGCACTCGGCGAGAACTGCCGGTGCTTTTGTACAAGCTGGCACCTTCATCCGCAGCCGTTCCGCTGAAGGTCGCGACGACCGACGTGGTGGTGCTTGGGCAGTTTTTTAGCGTCAAAGGGAACTCCACCCACGGGCTAAAGGCACCGGAGGTCGCCAGTACGGCGGCAGAAATATCGTCCCCCAGATTGACCGAAACCGTGCCGTTCGCGCCGTCGATTTCACAGGGTGCCGCTTTGATGTTGCCGGTAATCACTATTTTTGATACGGCATGCGCCGACGGCATCGCCAGGAGAAACAGGCCCGCCAGCGCCAATTTGCAGCCAATACCGCTAAAAACCTTCCCCATAATCTGCTCCTTCTTGTTAAACGCCGGGCCACCGACGTGCTACCGTTGAAATATCCGTTATTGAATTTCTGCCTGAATGGTCGCTGTTGCATTGAACTGCCCCACGGCAGGAGGTCGGCCGGTGGTGTTGATCGGATATACGCTGATCCGTGAGCTGCCACTCTGGTTAGGGTATTGGAAGTTATCGATTGGCAAGCGCCCGCTCTGAGGCCGAATAACATTGCCCTGCATATCCTTAATCATCACGCCAATGTCGCGATTGCTGGTCTTCAGAGCCTCGGGCATGCTGCCGTCCGCCTCACCGCGAAATGACAGGCTGACCTTGACGCCGGCGGAAATATTGCGGCAAGCCAGCGTCAGCGTTCTCTCTTCTGGCGTGACGCCGGACGCCATCGCCCCCTTGGTTTGAATATTCGACGTCAAGATATCGCCAAAATCGATCGTGACCGTTTGCGGACTGATTTCACAGCTCTGCGGCACGGTGACGGTGCCGCTCATGGAGATAGTGGAGACCGGCACATCGCTTTTCACCCCGCTCACCACGGAGACGTAGGTGTCTACCAGGCGGGTGCTGGGGATTGTGGTCACGCCAACGAAAGGGCGGCGGAAATACAGATGAATTCGCCCGCGAGCACCGCTGTTGTAGGGCGTGCTGGCACAGGATTCGTCATCACCATCCATATCGGTCTTAAAGTTAGACTCATTGGTGAACGGTGCGGCAATAAACACGTTGCGATACCCCGCAACGAAAACTTCGCTGGCCACGCCCAGGTATTCATTCAACGCGTAATACGTTAATCCCCCGCTGCTGAATACCGGCTCGCTCAGCAGCATTTTGGCGGTGACATAAGACGCTGTACGCGTCTGACATTCGCACTTCACCCGATAAGAACCGGGCAAATTCCAGTTGCCGCCGTCAGCATTCTTAATAATCCGCCCCACCACGTTTTGCGACGGGTCGGTTAAAACCGGGGAAAAAAGGAATGAAAACCCATGGGTCCCCGAAATAGGAACACACTGCCCGAAAGCCGCCTGCACCTGTGGTGCGCCCAACGTTGCGCACGCCAATAGCCCACCGACGATGATCCCTCGTTGAATCGATATTCCTGTCGCCATCATATGCACCTTATAAACACTGCCCGTTAACGAGGCGAATCCCACCGCTCTCGGGCTGATTAGCCAATTGATAGTTGGCCTGACATTGCTGAGCCGCGTCATTGCCCCACTTAACCCGCAACCGCCCGCTATCCGCCAGGCCAGCCAGATAAACCTGGCCGCCATCACCGACGATGGCTGCATTGTCAGAGGGGCTGTTGAGAGTGCTGACGGTCGCGCCGAACGGCACCGGAGCGCCGCTGCGCGTCAGCAAGGTCAACAACACGCGGGCACCGACGTCCGGATTAAAGCGGGCGCGCACCACGGCGCCGCGAGTTGGGATTACCGTTTGGCTACTCAGCGTCATGTCGACGTCCTCTGCGAAAGATTCACCGTCCAATCCGACGATGTTGCGCCGGTAAGGCGTCAGGTAAGGCACAACCGCATAGCCGCGCCAGTCGGTGCTGACTCCGGTCTGGTTCAGGACATTCACCCCTGAAGCACCAGGCGCTTGCACCAACGCCACCGTATCGCCCAGCGGTTGGGAAAGCGTGACGCCATTTTGGTGCACCAGAACGCCGCCCTGCACGCCGTAGTTCACCTGCCGGCGATGGCGATCGTAGCCGTACCCCAGGTTCCACTCGGCGAGAGAGCCTTTATAATCCGCCTGAATATTGCCGTTCGCCCCCACATCCCTGCCGGTATAGCCCTGGCTGATGCTGTAGTTCAGGTTGTTTCCCGGCAACGCCGTACCGCTCAACCCAAGGTTGTTGCTGGTGGCACCATTGCGACTGGCGTTCATACTGTAGGTGGCGTAGCTGCCCGGCAGCCATTTGCTGAGCGGTACGCTGACGTTGAAAGCCACGATATGGTCACGAATGCTGCTGCGATTGCCGTTACTGTCGTAACCGTTCTGGTTGAACGTGTAATTCAGCCCGTAACTGACCGCTTCCCAGCTGTTGTTGTAGCTGAGGCTGACAGACTGCGAACGGCGATTGTTATCCCAGTAGTCTTCGTTAAACAGGCTGAGCGACAGCGTTCCTCCCCGCTCCCACAGGCTTTGGCTCATCGTCAGCTCGGCGCGGCTCTTCTTGTGATCGCTATAGACGGCGCTGTTGCCGCCATAGCTCTCCAGCG
Source organism: Serratia sarumanii (assembly GCF_029962605.1). Lineage (NCBI taxonomy): Bacteria > Pseudomonadati > Pseudomonadota > Gammaproteobacteria > Enterobacterales > Yersiniaceae > Serratia > Serratia sarumanii. The sequence continues at coordinate 4,049,126 of NZ_CP124750.1, forward strand.
CCTCCTGCAGGCTATAAAAACCGCGCGTGGAGTAGCGGTAACTGGCCAAACTAAAGTTGGTGCCGGTTTCAATGAAGTTTTTACCGTAACGCAGACGCCATGATTGCCCCTGTTCCTTCGGCCGGGTTTCCTGTTTGGTCCAGGCCTGGGTGACATCGGCAGACAGCGCGCCTACCGCCCCCATGTTCTGCCCCCATCCCAGCGCTAAAGATTGATATTTACTGGCCGCCTGCACGCCGCCATACAACGTGGCCCCCCAAGGCAAACCGTAGATCCCGGTTGCCTGGCTGAACGGGCGTTCATCAACGCCGCCGCTGTATGACCGGTATTTCCCGCTGGTCAGGCTGTATTTAAACCGCCCTTCGCGCTGCAATACCGGCACCACGGCGTACGGCACCACAAAATGCTGCTCCTGGCCGTCTGCCTCACGCACGTTTACATTCAGGTCGCCGCTGCCGCCCGTGGGATACAGATCGGAAATTTCAAACGCCCCCGGCGGCACATAGCTTTGATAAATCACGTAGCCGTTTTGCCGGATTATGATTTGCGCATTCGTGCGTGCGATCCCTCGCACTACCGGCGAGTACCCTTTCATGCTGTCCGGCAGGATATCGTCCTCAGAGGCCAACTGCCCGCCGCGGAACTGCACGCTATCGAACACATCGCTGGATGTTGTGCTGTCACCCAGGGTTAGGCGGCTTTGCAACGCAACGATATCGCGCTGCAGGTAGGTATTGATTGAGCGCCAGGAAGAAGAACCACCGGAGTAATGATTCCAGATCGAATAGTTACGCAGGCGCCAGGCGCCCCAGTTGATGCCCGAGCGCAGATTGAGGTAATAGTTATTGTTGTTTTGCCGTTCGCTGGCGCGCATCTGGCTATTGGCGCCGCTGAAATTGTAATTGACCAACAGCGCCGGTATGCCGGAATCCCATTTATCCGGGGAAACGTAGTCGCGCGCATTCAAGCGCAGCGCCGCCTGCGGGATGCTCAAATTCAGCCTCAACTGATTGAACAGGAATGTCGAAGAGGCTTGTGGAATGGCCTGCGCCAAATTGACGCAACTCTCCCCAGGCACCATCGCCGGAAACATGGCCACCCTCACGCCCAATTCAGCCAATTTTTCAGTGCTGAAACAAGGTTGCAGCGTTTGTTTACCGCCGGCTCCCGGCATAAGCCGGAACTCGACGTCAAGGCTGTCTATCTGTTCGCCGTTCAGGTAAAGATCGACCCGATAGTTCCCGGGTGCCTGGCTGCTGTTCTCCTCAAATACGGAGAGATCGGCGCCGCGCAGCGCCGGATTATCGATTTCCAGCAACGCCGGGTTGAAATAATCGCGTGCATAAGCCGTGCCGATCGGGCTCAGCAGCGCCACCTGGCAAGATATCAGGCCGGCAAGAACCGATCGCGCCCCTGGTAAACCAATACAATTCGGGTTATTCATCCTTTTAACTCCCTGTCCCGATTGGCTCGGCCCGACGAAAAGCCAGGTAAGCCGAACACCTGCTCCAGCGTTATTCCGGAGCAAAAAACACGTACCGCAGCCCGGTTATAATGTGCTGGTGAAGGTCTGGCCGGTGCCGCCATAGTCATTGATGATTTGCCAGCTCAAACCGCCTCCTGCGCCATTCGCCGTCGGCAACGAGAAACTGGCGCTTGCCTGCGGTGCTACCATGGTGTTGCCGGTAATGGCGCGGCCATTCAGCTTCAAATTGAAAAAGGTGAGGTAGTAGGGTGAAGGGTTGGTCACCTGCAGACGATCGCCACTGCGCCGCCACGTCACTTTACCGGCCGCCTCCTCCAGATTGCCGGTGAGCCCCTGCGGGCGGTAAATCAACTTGATACGGGTCTTGATGGCGATTTGCAGGGTGTTCTCTTTCTTTTCTACCGAGGGGATCGCCTTCACATTCAGCCAATACAGCGACTCTCTGTCCGTCGGTAAATTGCCGCCCGCACGTACCACGCGCAGCAGGTTATTTTGGCCGCCATCCAAGCGAAATAGCGGCGGTGTAATGATAAAAGGCGCTTTCGCGCTATCGCCCTCTTGCGCATCGACCCAGGATTGGATCAGATAAGGCATCGCATCCGGATTACTGATATTCAGAGCAGACTCTTTTTTGCCGCCGTCGTAGATCAGGCGCGTTCCCCCCACTACGACACCGGCCCGTACCGGAGTCCAAAGCGTCATCAACAACGCCGCCGTCAGCACAAAGTATCCCGCTTTCATTCTCTTTCTTCCCGTTTCCATCACCGATGAATAAGAGCCAGAGAACACGCTCTCTGGCTCATTTTTCTAACTGCTCTGCCGCCGTAACGGCATGGCCTTACTGATAAACGATGGTGAAGTTGGCCGTAGCGTTGGCGCTACCGACGGAAACGTTGTCATAAGCGAAATAGCGCGCGACAAAGCCCAGAACGTTGTCTTTGTTCTCGGCCAGGGTATAAACGCGGGAATCGTTGCCGATATTTAACACGTTGCTGCCGTCGTCCAGCAGCTGCACACCAATGCCGCCCGCGACCCCAGCGGTGCCGGCGCCGGTCAGTTGCAGCAGCCCGGACTGCCCCTGCACCTGAGTGCCGTCAAAACGCACGGTGGCGCCAGTGACGGTGGCCGGGCAATTTTTCAGCACCAGATTGAACGCCTTGGCGCCAGCGGTTTTGGACAGGGTGAACGCATCTTTGGCGATCTTGCCCAGAGCGACCTGCTTGTTTTGGGAATCCGGATCGACGGTGCAAGACTGATCGGTGATGGTGCCAGTGATATTCAGCGCGCCGTCGGCGGCAAATGCAGAAGTGGTAAATGCGGACGCGGTCAATATAGCTACAGCCAACAGATTCTTTTTCATCCTACTTTCCTTAAAATTATGCAAAATGTGCATGGGTTTATTTCCGACATATCCTTAATGTCATTCCTTTTATTTAGTTCCATGAATGGGAAACGTCTTAAGCCAAGTTGATTGATGGATTCTGGCTTATTCACCCAAACGATTCATTTTGAACTAAAGTGACTCCTTTGGATTTTTAAACCAATAAACAGACATTTGTCGGAATTTAAAACCAACCAATTGATGAATAACTGATAAATCAGACTAAAAAACCGAGGTGATAACGCAGTGATTTAAACTCGTGGGGTTTTGAGTAGGATTTTACTTAGATTTGCAGGGATGATACAGCACACACAAAAATCACAACACATTGTTTTTAAATGATATTTATCTTTATCCTGGAAAGAAGGCATGGGAATATTGACATTGTTTTTACGCGTCCTTACAGTATGTTTCAGTTTAGTTCAAAGTGACTCCTTAACGTTATTAACTTAAATCACACTTACCAAATTTCCTTGAAGCGCTGCGCATTGCTGGCGGTATATATCACCGTATTCTGGATATTTCGGTGCCCGAGGTAATCCTGAATTAAACGGGTGTCGACACCGCGATCCGCCAATGCAAATCCGCAGCCATGCCGCAGCATGTGCGGGTGCGCATTGACCTCCAATTTAGCCACCTTGCTGTAATGGCGAATCAACCCGTAAATACGTTGACGCGACAGGCGGCCGCCGCGATTGGAAAGAAACAGCCACTCCTGATCGGCCCAGCGGTGCCGCTGACGTTTATCCAACCAGCGCCGCAAACATTGTCTTTCGCGCAGATAAAGCGGATGCACGGTGGAAAAACCATTTTTCAACCGATGCACATAGATATTACCGCCTTCCAGATCGATATCCGACAAACGCCATCCCCCTATTTCACTGGCGCGGCACCCATGAATAAAACACATATAAATCAAACAATAATCGCGTTCTGGATTCTTTCCATGCAGCGTGACCTCAAGCAGTCTCTCCACTTCGGAAGGCGTCAGATGTTTACGATTAGACATACAACCTCATAACTTTGATAGGAAAAATGTGGCTGTCATTTTCCTTTTACATCACCACAATGGACACTCAGGGCTGCCCCTGACATATGGATAGGTTCCTGCATCCAGCGCGGAGTATAGCGGATTTGCCGAATGCGAACAGCGCGATAACCGTTATTCTCGCGGCCATCAATCGCCCCTGAGAATCGCTATCGTGAATAATCTGCGCAGTTTTCCGGCCGTATCATAAAAATGAGGCCGCACGGCCCCTATTTTCTTTAGCTTGCATTATCACTTACAAGCGCGATGTAGAGTGAGATTGATAAATTAACCGGCAAAACAAAGAATATTCCTAAAAAATATCGCCACGTCATTAACGCTCGTCATTCATAACGCCGCCAAAAATCGAATAAAAAAACACCACCACTGGCCATATTAACCTGACGGATAAGCATTAATATTTATGGATATCGATAACAGAGTGAAGCAGGAAGCGGGAAGGATGAAATGGAAGTCACAACAGAAAAAAACCCAGGCCTGACCCTAGCAAGCGATCGCCTGGGGGATGAAATTATTGACGGGTTATCAGGTGGCACAATTCGCCGAGGGTCAATTCAGGATGCTCGATAAGCATTTCCGCAGTGAGCGTAATGCCGAATTCTCGCCGAACCAACAACATCAGCTCCATATAATCCAGGCTGTCCAGCCCAAGCTGCTGTAGCGGCATATCCGCCGACAGCAGCGTTCTCTCCAGCCCTCGGGCTTCATGCAACATGCCGCAAATCGTCTCATATAACCGATGATATTTTTCCATGCGTTCTACCGTTATTCATAGTGATTGCCAAATACCAGCGCCGCATTGGCGCCGCCGAAACCGAAACTGAGGCTCATGACATTACGCAGACGACCATGCCGATGTCCTTCGCGAATATAATCGAGATCGCATGCGGGATCGGTTTCGTGCAAATGGCAGGTTGCCGGCATCATTTGCTGCTGTAATGCTTGCAGGCAGACGATCGCCTCAAAGCTGCCGGATGCGCCAAGCAGGTGCCCGGTATAAGATTTCGTGCTGGAAATCGGTGTGCGATAGGCATCGCGCCCCAGCGCCGCCTTGATCGCCTCGGTTTCGTTCACGTCGTTTTGCAACGTAGACGTGCCATGCGCATTGATATAGTCGATTTTATGACTGTCGAGCTGCGCCTGCTCTAAAGCCCGTCGTATGGTTTTCACTTTCGCCTGCTGATCCTTCGACGGGGCGGTAAGATCGAAAGCGTCTGAAAAATTGCCGTATCCTTTGATTTCGCCCAAAATCGTCGCACCGCGCGCTAAAGCCGCTTCCCGTTCCTCAAGGCATAATACGGCGGCCCCTTCCGCCAGGACGAAACCGTTGCGTTCCCGGCTAAACGGGCAACTGGCTTTGGTAATATCCTTTTGCTCCCGGCTCAACAAACGCAACGCATCCATATTCCAGATCGCGCCGTTGCCGCGCAGCGACTCCGAGGCGCCGGCCAGCATCATTGAAGCGCGGCCGCTGCGTATCACCTCAAACGCATCGCCAATCGCAATGCCGCCGGTCGCGCAGGCCGCCGCCGGCGAGCCTTGATAGCCCCGTAGCAACCAATGCTGGCCGCATATGGCGGTCGCGATATTCGGCATCGCGTGAAAACAGCCAAACAGCTGCCCCAGCCCGGATTGCAGATAGTCCGCATTGTTTTGCATGATCTCATCCTGGCCGCCCCAGCCGCTGCCGATAATCGCTCCGCACTCCAACGACGAATAAAAGTGCGCGGGCCCCACAAAACTGGATGAAAACGCCATTTCGATCGCCTCCGCGGCGGCGGCAAGCGCCAGTCTGGCGAATCTGGGCAAGCGGCGGCTTACCCGCGCGGCAACGCCCTCCAGCGACGGTTCGGCCTCCAGCAAAGCAAAAAAGCGCGCGTGGATCCCCGCCGCCGATTTATCGTGATAACGATAGGCCAGACGGCTGGCCATGATAGCCTGCCAGCTTTGCTGCGCGCTGCCCCCCAGCGCGGTGACGGCACCGTAACCGGTAACCACTACGCGTCTTGTTTTCTCCATGCTTATTCTCCTTGCCCGGATGCGAAAGCCACGTTGCCGCCCAGCGCCAGCCAGAGTTGCATCGTGGCGTTCAGATAGCGGAATTGCAGTGCCGACAGCGAATTTTCGCTGGTCAACACCGCCTCTTGCGCATCCAGCAGCGTTTGCAGCGCAACGGAACCAGCCTGATATTGATGTCGCGCCAACGCCACGGCTTGTCGGCTCATCGCCAGATGCCACCGCTGGTTGCCGATTTGCCGCTGTGCTTCCAGGCGTTGTCGCATGGCGTTGTCCACATCGGCCAGCGCGCGGTAGACCGCATCGCGAAATTGAATCTCCGCCCGCTGCGCCTGCAACGCCGCTTTGTCGCTGGACAAGCGCATCTTGCGCCATTCGATAAACGGCAGCGTCAACGTGGCGCCCAGCGAGCGCGAAGGTTCACTGAACCACTGGCGGAAAAGTCCGCTGCCGGCATCCAACCCGGCCTCCAGGCTCAGCGCCGGATAAAAACTCAATCTTGCCGCCTCGGCACCGGCCAGCGCCGCTCTCAGACGGCGTTCTGCCGCCTGAACATCCGGCCGGCGCGCAATCACCCACGCCGGCTGACGCTGCGCGACAGCCACCTCTTCAAGCGGCAACGAACGCCGTTCGCTATAGCGCAGCAGCGGCGATCGCCCGAACAGCAGTGCCAACGAGTTACGCGCATCTTCCCGCTGCCGCTCCAGCTCATGCAGCTGATTCTCTCGCGCCAACAAGCTTTGCTCCGCCTGCAACAGCTCGAATCGTCCAACGTCGCCGGCGGTGTGACGTGCCGCCACCAGCCGCAAAGTTTCACGCGCGATCGCCAGCGCCTGTTGCTGATGGAGGACTTGCTGATTCAAGTCTGCAATCTGCCAGTACCCGCGCGCGGTAGCACCGATCAAGGTCAACGCGGTATTGCGCCGGTCCAACTCCGAGGCGACAGCCAGCCATTCGGCCTGTTCGCGAATGCGCGCCAGCTTGCCCCATAAATCCAGTTCATAGCTCAGAGAAAGCCCTGCACGGTAGCTTTCCTGCGGCGTAGACGCGCCCCGCAACGCTCGGGTATTGCGGCCACTCAGGCTGGCGGTGAAATCCGGCGTCAAGTTGCCCTCCGTTAATCCGGCCTCCAACATGGCCTCGCGCCACTGCAATCCGGCCAGCGCCAAATCCTGATTCGCGATCAGCACGCCATCGATCAGCGAGGAGAGTTGCGGATCATTGAAGTTTTCCCACCAGGCGACGCCTGCCCGCAGCGAACCGGAACGCTCATCGACCACGCGCCACTGCGGCGGCAACGACGGTGGCGCCGTGGCGTCGATCGGCCGCCCTCCGCAGGCGCTCAACGACAGCATCACCAGCCCGTAAACCCAAAATCGGCTCATTCTCGCGCCAGCGCCTCCACCGGCTGCAGGCGCGCGGCGGTGCGAGCCGGAAAGAACCCGAACCCGACACCGATCAACGCCGAAAATCCACAGGCCAGCAGCAACGGCGGCCAGGTAAAGATCATCGTCACCTGCGGCGCCAATCCGCTCAGAACCCCTTTGACCAGCGCGGCGCAGGCGATCCCCAACACGCCTCCCAGGCTGCAGATCACCACCGCCTCAATCAAAAATTGCCGCATAATGTCCTTCTCAGCGGCGCCCACCGCCAATCGAATACCGATCTCATGGGTCCGTTCCGTCACCGAGACCAGCATGATGTTCATCACCCCCACACCGCCCACCAGCAGCGAGATGGCGGCAATCGCGGTAATTAGCAGTTGCATGGAGCCTGAGGCGCGCTGAATGGATTGCGTCAGCTGATCGTCGGTAAACGTGAAGAAATCACGCCGCCCGTGTTCTACGATCAAATGCCTGGTCGCATCCCGCCCAGCCTCTTCCAGCGTCAGTTTTTCATTCACTCGCATCACAATGGATTCCAGCGGCATATCGCCGGCGATGCGGCCGGTCAGGGAGGTATAGGGCAGCCAGGCAAGCGGTTGAGAGCCGGCGTATTGAGCGCCGCGGCGCTGCGCGACGCCGATCACCCGATAAGGCACGCCCGCGATCAGCACTACCGCGCCCAACGGATCTTGCCGGGAAGCAAACAGCGCCTGTTTCAGCAAGGGATCAATCACCGCTACCGGTGCGCGCTCACTCAGATCCTGCGCGGTAAACAGGCCGCCGGAAAGCAGGCGAATGCCCTGCGTGCGGAAATACCCTTCGCCGACGCCCATCACGGCAAGCGGCACCTGTTTGCCTTCGCGAACGGCCAGCAGTTGGGTGCCGATCACCGGCGAAACGCTGTCGACGTAAGGCAGCGCCGCCAATAATGCGGCATCCCGCTCGCTCAGCGAGCGCGCAAGGTCGGGCCGCGGTTTCTCCCACCCGAGGCCAGGGCGAATCTCCAGCGTGCTGGTGCCAAGCTGGCTGATTTCCTTGAGAATATTACGCCGCGTGCCTTCTCCGATGGCGATTGCGGAGACCACCGCCGCAATGCCGATAATGATGCCGAGCATCGATAGCAGTGCCCGGACCCGGTGCCCCAGCAATGCCCGCCAGGCCATGCCGACGGCCTCTTTCAACGCCGCGCCCGGCGCCATGCGTTTCAGCGGCGCCGCCAGCGGTCGCTCGAACGTAGAAAGATGTCGGGAGGCTTCATGGCGACGATCCGCCACGATCTCGCCGTCGCCGATCTCAATGATCCGCCGCGCCTGTTCGGCGATCCGCCGATCGTGTGTCACGATGACGACGGTATGCCCGATAGCGTTCAGCTCGTGCAAAATGGTCATCAACGCCTGACCGCTGGCGCTATCCAGCGCACCTGTCGGTTCGTCGGCCAAAATAATTTCCGCGCCGTTCATCAGGGCGCGAGCAATACTGACCCGCTGCTGTTGCCCACCGGAAAGCTGCGCCGGGCGATGACCGCCGCGCTGCGCCAACCCGAGCCGGGCCAGCAAATGCGCTGCCCGCAGGCGGCGTTCGGCGGCCGGCATGGCGGTATACAACGCCGGGATCGCCACATTCTCACCGGCGGTCAGATAGGGCATCAGGTGATAGCGCTGGAAGATAAAGCCGATATGCCGGCTGCGAAGCTGCGCCAGGCGATCGGCGTCGGCTTGCCCAATAGCCACCCCGTTGATGTGCACGTCGCCCTGAGAAGGTTTGTCCAGACAGCCGATGATGTTCATCAACGTCGATTTCCCGGAACCGGAGGCGCCGACGATAGCGACCATTTCCCCCCGTTGAATGCTCAGGGAAATGCGCTTGAGGACCGCAATTTTCTGCTCCCCCGCCTGAAACTCGCGCGAGACGTTATCCAACGCAATGATGGGAGCGGTGTTAACTGACATCAGCGCCCTCCTCCACATCAGGCTGTTGCTCCAGCAGCACCTGCTCTCCTGCGTTCAGCCCTTCCAACACTTCGGCATAGCGGCGATCGCGGGTACCGATACGCACGCGGCGCACCACCGTTTGCCCGCCTTCCAGCACCTTGACCTGATAGCTTCCTTCATCCAATGCCGCGCCCAGCGCAGCCATCGGTACCCGCACCACCCCCTGTGCGCGTTCGGTCATGATGAATACCTGCGCCGTCATCGAGGTGCGCAATCGACGCTCGCCGTTGGCGACGGCAAACACGCCGTTGTAATACACCGCCGCCGTTTGCTGGCTTGAATTCCTGCCCAGCGGGTCGGTTTCCAGCGCCTCCGCCGGCGCCTGCTGTATCGCGCCCATCGCTCCCTCATATCGGCGGCGGGGATCGGCGGCGACGTAAAACCACAGCGGCTGCCCCGTCTTCACCTGCAAGATGTCATTTTCCGATATGCGGGTGTGCACCATCATCGTATCCACGTCTGCCATCACCAAAATGGTCGGCGCGCTTTGCGACGAGACGATGGTTTGCCCTTCCTGGGTGACGATGCCCAGCACCTCGCCGTCGATAGGGGCGGTAATACGGGTAAAAGCCAGATTGGCCCTGGCGGTTTCCTGCGCCACTTCGGCCTGGACGATCTGCGACTCGTTCACTTTCAACTGCGCCAGTTGCGCGTCGTGCTGCGCCTGCGCTTTTTCCAAATCGCTGGCCACGCCGGCGCGGTCTCGCGCCAGCGCTCTTTGCCGCTTCAGCTCCAGCTGGTACTGCTTCAGCTGTGCCTGGCTCGCCAGTTTCTGCGCCTGTGCGCTGCGTAATTCAGCCTGTGACTTGCGCAGTTCGTTAAGCTGCAGCGTCGGATCGATCTCAGCCAACAGCTGCCCCTGGATCACCCTGTCACCCTGTTTGACATACAGTTTTTTCAACTGCCCGTTGACCTGCGCGCCCACGTTCACCTGCCGAAGCGGTTTCAGAATCCCGGTCGCCAACACGCTTTTTTCGATGTCCCCGCGCTCGACGCGCGCCGTTTGCGGTGGTTGCGTGTCAGGGGGCCGATTCAGCAACGACAGCCCGCCAAGCAACGCCGCCAAAACGACCATCGCCAACGCCACTCGCCGCCAGCGTCTCTTTCCGGGCACCTCACTCCACCTCTGCACAATCATTCATCCTGGCGTCGTCGGTGGATTCAGGCACCAGCCGCCCCTGCGACATGCGCAAGACCCGATCGAATAACGGCAACAACCGCGGATTATGGGTGACCGTCACCAGGGTTTTACGGTTTTCACGGCAATGCGCCACCAGAGCCGACATCACCGCCGCCGCGGTCTTTTCATCCAGATTCGCCGTCGGTTCGTCCAGCACCAACACCGGGCAACGGCTGTACATGGCGCGCGCCAGCAACAGACGCTGCCGCTGCCCCAGAGACAGCCCGGCATGGCTCTCCCGCACCAGGGCATTCACGCCCCCCGGCAGCTGCGCCACCGCGTCCGTCAGCCCCAAACTGCACAACGCCTGTTCCACCTGCCGTTGCTGGCCCGGCGCCGACGGCGCGAACAGCGTGATGTTCTGCAACACCGAGGCGTTGAACAGAATGTCCTCCTGGCTTTGCAGGAAGAACAGCCGCTGCGCGGCGGCACTTGCCAGTACGCGCCCATCCAGCGTCAGCTCCCCCTGCTGCGGCGTCAGCAGGCAGGCGAGCACCTTCAGCAACGTGCTCTTGCCCGCGCCGGAACCGCCGCAAATGGCGATGCACTCGCCACGCTCCAGCGTCAGCGACAAATCGCGCAACACCGGTTGACCGGCGTCGTAAGCGAAGGCCACACTCCGATACGCCAACCGCGCGTCAAAATGGCTCACGCTTTCGTCCGCAGACTGGGCCCGAGCGGATACCGCAGGAAACAGATCCCGCGCGCGTTCATCGATGACGTGCAGCTGGTTTTTCTGCAAAACGGCAAAAAAGATCTTGCTGCTGTACGAAGTAAAGATTTCGCGCAAAAAGCTGTAGGCGAAGAATGCCCCCAGACTGAGCTCGCCCTCCTTGAGCAGCGGCAACGCCAGCAGCATGAACAACACCATCTCCAGACTGCCGATCAGCTGGTAAATGCTGCCTTTTATCTGTTCATAGATCTTTTGCTGCTGCAGGCAGTTGAACAGCGAGCGGGCATGTTCGGCGAACCCTTCCTGCCGCTGGCCAGCCAGGCCGGCGGACTTGATAGTCGAAAACCCCTGGATGGTTTCCAGGATGAAGTCATTTTGCACCGCGCCTCGCACCTGCAGCTGCTGGGTGTAATGCCGATCGCGGTAGATGGCCCACACGCTGACCGCCCCCATCAGCAGCACGCCGACAACCGGCACCAGCGCCAGCATCGGGCTCAGGTAGCACATCACCGCCAGCGCGATGGCGCCGATGATCCAGTCGGTGCGCAGGCCGTTGTCCAGTTCGATTTTCTGGCCGGCGGCCATCTGCCAACTGGTGAAACGGCTGAAGATCTCGCCGGGGGCGCGCTTGCTGAAGAAATTGAGCGAGTTTTCCAGCAGGCGAGAAAACCCGGCGGCGCCGTGCAACAACACGAAATTTTTGATGAAGCGTTCGGTAAAGGTGCGTGCAATCAGCGCCAACGCCGTGGACGCCACGAACGCCAGCAGATAGTAGGCGTAAGGGAATGCGACCTCGCCGGCCATGGCGAACACCTGATTGATCGCGCTGGCGACCATCATCGGCATGATGAACAGCGTCAGCGAGATAAAAAACGTCATCGCCGCCAGGCGATAAATGCCGGCGATGCCGGCGGTATCCTTCAGGCTTAAGCTGGCGAAAGCGCGCCGGCGGCCGCTGCGCGGGGCCGGTGCCCCAGCCGGTATATCATCGCGATCCAGCACCAACGCATAACCGCTGATTTCCGCTTTCAGGGCAGCGTACGGCAGCAGTTGCTGCCCCAATGCCGGATTCATTACGCATACGTACCCCCCTTGGCGATACGCCAGCAACACATAGTGGCCCGCGCCGTAATGCAAAATGGCCGGTAACGGCAGCGCCGCCAGATCCTGATGCTCAAATGCCACCGGATAAGCCGGTAGCGCCAGCTCTCCCAAAATGGCGCACAGCGTCGCCAGCGAAGTGCCGTGCTGCGAAGCGGGATAACGCTCCCGCAGCTCCGTCAACGGTGCGCGAATGCCCTGAGTTTCCGCCAGCATGGCGATGCAGGCCAGCCCGCACTCATTGATTTCGCTCTGCAAGACCGGCGTAGGAAGGGTGTTTTCCATACGTAGTGATATCCCTGACTTATTCGTTGATGAAAAATAGAGAGTGCGAATGCCATAACAACCAATCATCCGCATGCCGCCGGAGGGTGCGCTCGACGATCGCCGGCATGGCGCGGCCGACCCGGTCTGCAGCGACCGGCTCTTCGATGTGAATGCGGATGCCGCGATCGAAATAAAGCGAATAGAACACCACCTGAGCCCGTAGCGCCCGGGACAGCCGAACGAGGCCGCTGTGCAAATGCGCCGGCCGGCCGAACAGATGGCAGGCCAATTTAGCCGCCACATCCTGATTGCTGTGCAGGGTGTAATCCGGCGTGATATCGGGGAAGAGGATGATGTTGCGCCGATGTTCCGCCGCTTCCAGCATCGCCTGCGACAAGGTGCCGGCGATGTGCCGCGGATCGTCGTGAATCGAGCAATAGTCGAGCCGCTGCCGCCATTCGTCTTCCGGCGATCGCCGCGCAAACGCCTGCGCATCGCCGGAAACGATCACCGTGGCCCGCCCGGGATAAACGCCCGCGCCGACCAGCGTCGCCAACACGTCGGAGACCGTATGCATCGGCGCCAGCAGCACCGGCACGCCCGCGCGATGCAGCGGTTCCACGACCTGATCAAGCTGTGCGGAACAGTGCGCCAAATGGCTCATCAACGCCGCATTGCGGGCAGAGACCGCCGCCATGTCCAGCCACTGCCGCCGCTGCATCAGCCAGGCGAAGTCCAGCTTGCCTTCACCCAACAGGCTTTGGCGGTTCGCCAGCGCTACCGCATGCCGGTGGCGAAAGCGGCGCTGCGGCCTGCTTCCCCTCAACCGCCGGCGCACCGCCAGCCACAGGCGATAGTCCACGCGCCGCAGCAGGGCACACGTCAGGCGGTTGCCCATCCCGGCACCGGCAGCCGATAAGCGGGCCATCGCGTCCAGGCCGTTGCGCCAGGCCAAATATCCCCGAACCGCGAGCAGGCGCATCAGGGGGCCAGCGGTTTATCGTGTTGCAACAGCGACAGCAGCTGCCGGCTGAAAGCGGAAAACTCGCGATCTTGCAGCGCCAGCCATTTGCGATTGACGATAAAACTGGGGGTCGCGTTGATCTGGTAATAGCGGCTTACCGCCGTCATATGCGCCAACAACGCCTTGACCCGCTCTGACTCTCTGGCCTGCCGATAGGCAGCCTCATCGATACCGTTGGCCGTCAGCCAGGCGCTGAGCTGCTTGTCGTCCGCCAGGTTGAGGTTTTCTTTGATAATGGCGCGATAAGCGGCGGGGCGATGCTGTGCTTCGATCCCCATGATCGTCAGCGTGGCGAACAGGGGCGCAAAGGCCGCCATGCCGGCTTGACTGTCGTCGCTGAGGTGCAAGCGCACCAATTTGGCGCCCGCCGGCAAACGTTTTTCCAGCTCTGCCACGCCGCTTTCGTTGACTTCACAATAGTGGCAGGCGTAAGAGAAGACTTCGACAATGGTATTATCGTCTTGCAACGGGCTTTGTTCGATTTTTTCCGGGGCGATAAAACTCAGGCTTTCCGCCTCCGCCGGTTGCATGACGTAATGTTGAAAATAAAATGCGGTCAAAAAAGAAGAGGCAAAAATAATAACGAGCGTGTAGCCGATAAAAAGCAAGGGACGTTTATACATAACGGACGCATCCTGCGCATATATTAATATTCACCCGGCAGAGTGAATACATGAAAAAGAGTTAATGCCGTAAATAATGAGAACGTAAGACGACTTTTTCGCCGGTATCAGGCGGGACAGCGCGAACGCTGCCCGCCTGCCCACCGCTAATCTAAATGCAGGGGGTCAACCCGCATCAGCTTGGCGTGGTTGGGTTAGACGGGCAGCTTGCTACCGGCGCCGGGTAATAAGACTTCTGTACGCCACCGAATTTGTTCGCACAGGTTTTCACCAACTGGCAGGTGCGGTTGTTGCCGCTGCCCACCCAGGCAAATTCCTTGGTACAAACAAAAGTACCGCCGACGATGTTTTCCGCTTCTGACAGATTGATTTTTTTCATTACAATATCCTTATTTATATTAAAACATAAACACACTACCCATTACCCTATCGGCAGACAGAGCAATCCTTCAATACGTTTCAAAACTATTTAACCAATAACAATGAGAGCGCTTCGGGAAAAAGCATAGCCATCCCAAACGAGCAGATCAATACAATTATTTACACTGCAAGTTAAAGTTAATCGAATAAGTAACCCTCGATTACGGGACTATTCCAATTTAAATAAGACTAAAAACAAGAAAAGTAGACTAAAACCGGTTACAGCAAGAAAAATAAAAAAGGATAATTCTCAGTAAAATGAAAAAACAAATAAGAAAAATTCAGATCCGACCAGTTGGTGGCGACGTGCGACACGCTGAAAAGATTGCTTCCTGCCGCGCCGGATTTACACTGGGACAAAAGGACTCTCACTCTACAGGATGCCCATGCTCGCCACCCACGAATACGCCAACGACCTGATTCTGTTCGCCCTGATCGTCGACTGCGGCTCGTTCAGCAAGGCCGCGGAGAGCGCCGGCATCACCAGCTCGGTGGTCAGTAAACGCATCGGGCGGCTGGAAAAATCGCTGGGCGCCCGTCTGCTGTACCGCACCACGCGCAGCCTGACGCTGACCGAAAGCGGCCAGGCGCTCTACCAGCAGGCCAAAGATATTGGCGCCAAAGTGCAGGAGGCGCTGTACGCCGTCAGCGAAAAGAGCGAAGAGTTGACCGGCACCATTCGCATGTCGGTGCCGACCATTTCGGGCGAGCTGCTGCTGAGCGAGAGCGTGGCGGAATTTTGCGCTCTGCATCCCAGCCTGAAAGTCGAGATGCGGCTGGAAAACCGCTTTGCCGATCTGGTGGAAGAAGGCATCGATCTGGCGATCCGCACCGGCACCATGCCGGATTCAAGCCTGATTGCCCGGCCGATCTTCGATTCCCGCTGGGTGATCGTCTGCTCGCCGGGGTATCTGGAAAGCCACCCGGAACCGCGTTGCGCCGAAGACCTGCTCGGCCACAACTGTCTGACCTACACCTATCAGGAGAGCGGCACCGCCAACTGGCTGATGAAGCGGCCGGGGCGCAACGACATCTACGAGCTGCAGGTTAACGGCAACCTGTCGGCCAACAATGCGCGGGCGATCCGCAAAGCGGTGATCGGCGGCCACGGCATCGCCATGGTGCCACGCTGCATGGTGTATGAAGATTTGCAGGACGGCAAACTGACGGAGATCCTGGCCGGCCACTGCGGCAAGGTATTGGGCATTTACGCCGTCTATCCTTACACCCGCAATCTGCCGTTAAAAACCCGTCTGCTGATCGAGCATATCATCGGTTCCTACCAAAATATCAGCCACTATTTTTGAATTTTCCTCGCTGATTATTTCCCCGCGGCCGCAAAAGGCCGCGGGTATTACGGCATTTTTGGACATAATCTATTGAACATTACCGCTTAATTAATGTGAGCCTGCGCATTCATCACACAATAATACTTTCTATCAATCTGATTTTTAAGCAGTTAATCCACCCCCTTCTACCGGCCAATTTTCCACCGCCGGCGCCGTTCGCCGATGTTAAAAAAATACCGCATGGCATCGTCGTCGACGTTGTGATTAGAATGAAAATGTTGCGGTAATTAACCTTTCAGCTACATATCTCTGCCCATAAAAATAATAACCCTGAGGATCTTATGCCCCTGTTTTTCAGTATTGCGCCCATCGTCCTGCTGATTTGGATGATGACCAAAAGGAATGGCGTGCCCTCTTACCTCGCCCTGCCGCTGACGGCCGCCGTGGTGTATGCCGTACAGCTCCTGTGGTTCGATGCCTCGCTGCGGCTGCTGCATGCCAATATCATCACCGCGCTGGTGTCGACGCTGACGCCGATCACCATCATCGCCGGCGCCATCCTGCTCAACAAACTGATGCAGATAAGCGGCGCGGAAAACGTGGTGCGGCGCTGGCTGGAAACCATCAGCCCCAATCCCGTGGCCCAGCTGATGATTATCGGCTGGGCCTTCGCCTTTATGATTGAGGGCGCCAGCGGCTTTGGCACACCGGCCGCCATCGCCGCGCCGATTCTGGTCGGGCTGGGCTTCAACCCGCTGCGCGTCGCCCTGTTGACGCTGGTGATGAACTCGGTACCGGTTTCCTTCGGCGCCGTGGGCACCCCCACCTGGTTCGGCTTTGCCAACCTCGGCCTGTCGGACGCCAGCCTGCTGGAAATTGGCCGGCAAACCGCGCTGATCCACTTTGTCGCCGGCTTCGTCATTCCTCTGCTGGCGCTGCGCTTTATCGTTTCCTGGCAGGATATCCGCCGCAACCTACCGTTTATCCTGCTCAGCGTGCTGAGTTGCACCGTGCCCTATCTGCTGCTGGCTCAGGTGAACTATGAATTCCCGGCGCTGGTCGGCGGCGCGATCGGCCTGGCGCTCTCGGTACTGTTGGCACGCTGCGGCATCGGCCTCACCCGCAGCGACAAATCGCAGAGCGCCGGGCAGGCGGTGCCGTTCTTACAGGTGGTCAAGGCCATGACCCCGACCCTGCTGCTGATTGCTATTCTGATAGTGACGCGCATCCATCAGCTGGGCCTGAAGGCGCTGCTCAACAACACCGCGCTGCTGTGGCAGGAAAACCTCGGCTGGCTCGGGGAGCTGCGCATCAGCCGGGCGCTGATCGTCGAACTGCAGCAGGTGCTGGGTACCTCCGCCGCTGCCGGCTACAAAACGCTGTATGTCCCGGCGCTGATCCCGTTCCTGCTGGTGGTGCTACTGTGTATTCCGCTGTTCCGCCTGAATGGCGACCAGGTGCGGCAAATGTTCAGCGAAACCGGCGGGCGCGTCGCACGGCCCTTTATCGCCCTGTTCGGCGCGCTGGTGATGGTCAACCTGATGATGCAGGGCGGCGACAACGCGCCGGTGATCCTGATCGGCAAAGCGTTGGCGGCGCTGACCGGCGAGAGCTGGCTGCTGTTCTCGTCGTTCCTCGGCGCGCTGGGCTCGTTCTTCTCCGGTTCCAATACCGTTTCGAACCTGACGTTCGGCGGCATTCAGCAATCGATCGCCCAGAGCAGCGGCCTTGACGTCAATCTGACGCTGGCCTTGCAGTCCGTCGGTGGCGCCATGGGCAACATGGTGTGCCTGAACAACATTATCGCCGTCTGTTCGATCCTCGGGATCGGCAACGCCGAAGGCAAAATCATCAGAAAGACCGTGCTGCCGATGCTGGCGTACGGCGGGATTGCGGCCGGTATGGCAGCGATCCTCACGCTCTGACTGAACACTCGTTATCGCAAGCAAGACAAGAAGGTAAACACTATGATCATCTCCGCGTCAACCGACTACCGGGCCGCCGCCCAGGCCAAACTGCCACCGTTTCTGTTTCACTACATCGACGGCGGGGCCTACGCGGAGCATACGCTGAAGCGCAATACCGCAGATCTGGCCGATATTGCCCTGCGCCAGCGCGTGCTGCGCAATATGTCCGAACTCAGCCTGCAGACCACGCTGTTCGGCGAGCAGCTGGCGATGCCGGTGGCGCTGGGGCCGGTGGGGCTGACCGGCATGTACGCCCGCCGCGGCGAAGTACAGGCCGCGCGCGCCGCGGCTAAAAAAGGCATTCCGTTCACGCTGTCCACCGTGTCGGTCTGCCCGATCGAAGAGGTGGCGCCGGCGATCGATCGGCCGATGTGGTTCCAGCTCTACGTGCTGAAAGATCGCGGCTTTATGCGCAATGCGCTGGAGCGCGCCAAGGCCGCCGGCGTGAAAACGCTGGTGTTCACCGTCGACATGCCGGTGCCCGGCGCCCGTTACCGCGACGCCCACTCGGGGATGAGCGGCCCTAATGCCGCCCTGCGCCGCGTGCTGCAGGCGTTTGCGCATCCGCAGTGGGCCTGGGATGTCGGCCTGCTCGGCAAGCCGCACGATCTGGGCAACGTCTCGGCCTACCGCGGTAAACCGACCAGCCTGGAAGACTACATCGGCTGGCTGGGTGCCAACTTCGATCCGTCGATTTCCTGGAAAGATCTGGAGTGGATCCGTGAATTCTGGGACGGCCCGATGATCATCAAAGGCATTCTCGATCCGGAAGACGCCAAAGACGCGGTGCGCTTCGGCGCCGACGGCATCATCGTCTCCAACCACGGTGGCCGCCAGCTGGACGGCGTGCTGTCGACCGCGCGCGCCATGCCGGCGATCGCCGACGCGGTGAAAGGCGACATTACCCTGCTGGCCGACTCCGGCATCCGCAGCGGCCTGGACGTGGTGCGCATGATCGCGCTGGGCGCCGACAGCGTGCTGCTGGGCCGCGCCTTCGTCTATGCGCTGGCGGCGGCCGGCGAAGCCGGGGTGGCTAACTTGCTGGATCTGATCGACAAGGAAATGCGCGTCGCCATGACGCTCACCGGCGCGAAAACCATCGCGGAAATCAACGCCGGATCGCTGGTCAGAAACGCCTGAATCAAAGCGGCTGCACGCCTTCCGGGTAGGCGTTATAGCTCATCTTGCTGATGAAGGCCCCGGCCGGTGACACCAACACCCGGCCGGCGGCGTCCAGCCCGAGGAAGGTGCCGGTGCAGCGCCCGGAAATAAAGTCGAAGAAGAACACCGAGCACACCGGGATGATCTTTTCCCGGAAGGTGAACAGGAACATCTCGTCCTCAAACTTGTAGTAGGTGGCGTAGTCCATGTCGCCGTGGCCGAATTGTTCGCCGCGCAGATTTTGCCAGGCGTAGCGCTCGGTGTTGACATAGAAATGTTCGTAATAGTGGTTGGGGCTGTAGACATTCAGCGTGCGATAGCCGATAAGCTCGCGGGTCAGATGCGGCGCGACGCCACCCGGCGTGGCGCCGACAATCCGGCCGACGTGGAAGCTTTGCTTGAGGCGGGATCCCTTTTCCACCGCCTGTTCCGGCAACAGCGTGCTGCGCACCAGCAGCGCCCGGCCGCTGTCACGATTGAGTACCAGCGTCAGGCACTCGTTGCCCGGCGACTGCAGCGGAATATTGAAGAAATAGCGCGCGGCGGAGGTTTGCACCTCTTCGTAAGCGTCCTCGCCGCTCTCCCCGCCCCAGGCCCACAGCACCCGCTGCCGATCGGCGCTGAAGCGCAACGTGATTTCCCCGCTGCTTTCAAAAGCGATCTGCAGCGTTTTGCCGCGCCAATCCTGAGTGCCCGGCAGCCGGTTAGTGTCGATACCGCGCGCAAAATCGTCGTAATTCTTCCAGTCCGGTTCGGCATTCTGATTCAGTACGGATTGTTCTGCTGACATCTTCGCTCTCCTTGATTGAATGGGATGAAAACCGCCTCAAACGTCGGCGACGCCCGCCGGTTTCACCGCTCTGCGGCTCACCACCGCAGGTGCAGTTTCATCGAGAAAACAACTCAGTACGCCGGCGCACACGGCGCCGGTAGCCGCCAGCCACATCACGCTGACCAGCCCATAGCGATCGGCGATCAGCCCGGCGATAAACGGCGCCAGACAGCCGCCAATCACCTCGCCAATCCCCATCACCAGCCCCAACGCGGTCGCGATGCGGGCCGGCGACACCGTTTCAGACGGGATGGTGGCCATAAACAGCGTGAAGCAGCCAAGGCCGGTATAAGACAGGAACACCAGCACGCCCAGCAGCCACGGGTTATCGACGTAGCTGAGGAACAGCGGGCAGCACACCGCCAGCAGCGAAAAGAAGATCAGCGTCGGCTTGCGGCCAAGGCGATCGGAAATCGCCGGCACCGCCACGCCCCAAAACACCCAGGCGGCGCCGATGGCGCTCATGATGCCGCCCATCGTGCCCTCGCTGAAGCCACGGTCGGTCACCAAAAAGTTGGGGGTGAAGGTAATGATGATCATGAACCAGGTGACGAACACGCAGGAGATCAGAATGCACAGCGCTACGTTCTTGATTTTAAACAGCTCGCCGTAAGCGCCTTTGTTCGCCGCCTTGTCGGCCGCCGGCGCGGCGCTGAAAGCGGGATCCTTCTTGCCGTTCACATAACGATAGATCAGCCACGCCAGAATGATGCCCGGCACGGCGGTCAGGTGAAACGCCATGCTCCAGCCCCACTTCTGCGCCAGATAGATGATCAGCGGCGGCGCGATAATACCGCCCAACAATCCCGGCGCCGCCCCCTGGATCAGCCCCATATTGAAGCCGCGGCGCTGCGGCTGCGATTTTTCCACCATCAGCGATTGCGCGATCGGCAGCACCGGCCCTTCGGCGATCCCCATCAGCCCGCGGAAGATCAATAACATGGCAAAGCCGCTGACCAGCCCCGACAGCGCGGAGAACAGCGAAAACACCAGGATCGACAGGATCAGCATCGGTTTGCGGATATTAAAGCGATCGGCAATCGCCCCCAGCCCCGCGCCAGATAGCGCCCAGGTCAATGCCAGCACCGCCGACAGCGTGCCAAGATGCACGTTGCTCAGCTTCAAATCGGCGGCAATCATCGGAAACAGAAAAGAGATGGTCAGACGATCGACGAACACGCAGCCGAAAACGAAAAACAAAATGATCAGCAATCGGTTCTCTTCGCTCAATCGCGAGCGCTGTCCTGGCGAATTATTCATAGCGTCATTGGTCCATAAGTTAACTTATAAATGGCGAGCGGCCATGGCATAAGTCGGTTAAGCGCTCGGCCAAGAGAGATATTGGCCATCGGTCACGATAACAACTCATTAACATGTTAATGATATAAACTTATCTCAAGCTACGGGCATGTCAAACAGCCGTTGAAAACGGCGACGGAGAGGCAATTCAGGTATTTTTCACAGAACGCGAATGACATGAAAATAAATCAACATCATGTTTTTAATGATTTAAATAAAATTAAACGGCACTTTTTACTTTTATCGAAAAAGCCAAAACGCGCTGATTTATAAACAGGTTAATAAATAAAACTTAACTCCTGCTTATAAATGGACGGTATTTCCCTTTTCATCAGCCGCATTACCCCGTCCTCTTTATTATTTGAATCCGTTTGCTTTATAGCGGCTATAACGAGAACTATTAACTCCATTGTGTTAATCAATAATCACGCAATGACATTATCAATGCTGAATGATAATAAAAGCGCAGGCCGTGACAGGAATCACAAACAGACCGCCCCTTAACGCCCTGGTAGCGGGTTATTACCGGCGCGGCTAGCTTATGCCAACTCGATCCAACCCCGGATGGGAAAACAACGGCATGATAAGCGGCAGGCAACCAGCAAGGAGATGAATATGACGACAGCATTGACAAAAGCCGGTTTCTGGCGCAAAACCGCCGACTCTTCATCGCTGCGTGAGCCGCGCGTGCTGATTCGGGTCTACGTTGGCGAAGGCGAAATCGACCGCGCCATCGCGTTTTACGAGCAGCTGCACGGCGTAACGGCGGACATGCGCTTCGATTTTCCCGAACATCGGCTGGTATTGGCGGCGGTGGGGCCGTTTCTGATCCTGGAAGGGGCGGAAGAGCAGTTGCGCCCTTTCCGCAGCACCGTCGGCACGCTGCTGGTCGATGACATTTATCCCTACCACCAGCGGCTGCTGGCCGCCGGCGCCGAGATTTTCTTCGGCCCGGTGGAGGTGCCCACCGGCGCCTGTTTCAATGCGCGCCTGCCGGACGGCACGATTGTCGAGTACGTGCATCACCGGCCGCGCGCGGGCGAATAAACCGCCTCAGGGCAGCGCCGGCTTCATGGCGTAACGGCGCAGATCCTTGCGCAGGCTGATCATGTACAGCACGATCACCGCCGAGAAAGGCAGGCCGCACAGCACCACCGCGGTCTGCATCGCGCTGAAACTGCCGGCGTACAGCAAGCCGGCGCATACCAACGTGGTGACCGCTGCCCAGAACACGCGCAGCCAGGCCGGCGCGTCATCATGGGCGGAGCCGCCCTGGCAGGAGAGGTTGGCTATCATCAGCGTGCCGGAATCGACCGGCGTCAAGAACAGCACGAAGCTGATCACCACCACAAAGCCGGCGGTCAGTTGGGTATAGGGCAAGTATTCGAACAGCTTGAACACCGCCATCGGCGGATCGCTTTGCGCCACCTGCCCCAGGATCGCCTGCCCGCCTTCCAGCACCAGACTGATGGCGGTATTGCCGAAGATCGACAGCCACGCCAGCGTGAAGCCCAGCGGGATCAGCAGCACGCCGAAAATCAGTTCGCGAATGGTGCGCCCTTTGGAGATGCGCGCGATGAACAGCCCGACGAACGGCGCCCACGCCACCCACCAGGCCCAGTAGAACAGCGTCCAGGCGCCCTGCCACTGGCGCGCCTTGCCGTACAGATACATATCGAAGCTGCGGCTGACCAGCGAGGTGAGATAATCGCCGAGGTTCTGCAACATGCCGTTCAGCAGGTTCAGCGTCGGCCCGGCCAGAAACACGAACAGCAGCAGCAGGCACAGGAAGCCGACGTTGATGTTCGACAGCATGGCGATGCCCTTCTCGACGCCGGTGACCGCCGCCAGCGTGGCCACCACCATCATCACCACGATCAGCGCCAGCAGCACGCCGGTGCTTTGCGGGATGTCGAACAGATAAAACAGCCCGGAGTTCACCAGCAGCGCGCCGATCCCCAGGTTGGTCACCATCGAAATCACCGTCACCAGAATGCCGAAGCTATCCACCAGATGACCGACACAACCGTGGGTGCGCTCGCCGAAGATCGGGTATAGCGCAGAGCGCAGCGCCAGCGGCAGGCCGCGACAATAGGCGAAATAGGCCAGCGCGGTGGCGATCAGCGCATACAGCGCCCAGCCGTGCAGCCCCCAGTGCAAAAAGGTCAGCGCCATCGCCTGTCGCGCCGCCTGCACGGTGCCGCCGCTGCCTTCCGGTGGCGACAGAAAGTGATCCAGCGGCTCATAGGCGCCGTAGTACACCAGCGCAATGCCGATGCCCGACGAGAACAGCATCGCCACCCACGAGGGATAGCTGAACTGCGGCGGCTCGTCATCCTGGCTGAGGCGAATATGGCCGAAGCGCGACAGCGCCAGCCAGAACACGAATGCCATGCAGGCGACCATCAATAACATGTAGTACCAGCCGAATACGTCGGCGACCCAGCTTTGCGCGGCGTTCAGCCACAGTTTGCTGGCGGAGGGGAACAGAACGACCAGCGTTCCCAGCAGCAGGATCACCGCCGCCGAGCCGAAAAATACCGGAACATTCAATCTGACAGGTTCTTCGTCAAGCGATGGGGGAGTTTTTGTTGTCATTGGCAGGCTTCCATGATGCGAAAGACAGACGATTTCAATGCAACTTTTAGTTAACATATTATCGCCATTTATTTGACATTTTCGCAGCATATAGAGTATTGATTGACCGTTCAATCAATCAAATCCAAAGTGTGATTGGCCTATCAGTTGAGGAAAATATGTACCGAAGAGACATTCCGGAACAGCGTAAGGAGCAGTTGATTAACGCCGCCTTCGAGACCATTAATGTCGTCGGGCTGGCCGGCGTCACCCTGTCTCAGGTGGCGAAAGAAGCCGGGCTGTCGACCGGCATCGTCAGCCACTATTTTGGCGATAAAGAGGGGCTGCTGAGCGCCACCATGCGCAAAATCCTGCGCGACCTGCGCGATGCGGTGGCCGAGTGCCGCGCGCAGGCGGCAAGCGACAGCCAGTCACAGCTGTTCGCCATTATCCAGGGCAACTTCCACCCCAGCCAAACCAATGCCGTGTCCATGCGCGCCTGGCTCGACTTCTGGGCCGCCAGCATGCATCAGCCGGTGCTGCGCCGCCTGCAGCGCGCCAACGATCGGCGGCTCTATTCCAATATTTGCAGCCAGTTCCGCCGCGAGCTGCCGCTGCCGCAGGCGCGCGACGCGGCGCGCGGGCTGGCGGCGATGATCGATGGGCTCTGGCTGCGCGGCAGCCTGGCCGGCGACGAGACTGACCTGAAGCAAGACTGCCGCATCGCCTGCGACTACGTGATACAACGGCTCAAGGCCGCGCCATCGGCGGCGTGATCGCCTCCGTCAGTGTGGCTCCTGCTCTTCGCTGTACTGGGTTTGCCACATCGCGGCGTAGCGGCCGTTAGCCGCCAGCAGCGCCTCGTGCCCCCCGCGCTCGACGATCTCCCCCGCCTCCAGCACGATGATTTCATCGGCGTCCACCACGGTGGAGAGCCGGTGGGCGATCACCAGCGTGGTGTGGTTGCGGCTTACCTCGCGCAGGTGCCCCTGGATTTCGCGCTCGGTCTGGGTATCCAGCGCGCTGGTCGCCTCGTCGAACACCAGGATGGCCGGATTTTTCAGAATGGTGCGCGCGATCGCCACCCGCTGCTTTTCACCGCCCGACAGCTTCAGCCCGCGCTCGCCCACCCGGGTGTCGTAACCGTCGGGCAAACCGACGATAAAATCATGGATATGCGCCAGCCGCGCCGCCCGCTCGATTTCTTCATCGCTGGAGCCGGTTTTGCCGTAGCCGATGTTGTAGCGCAGCGTATCGTTGAACAGCACCGTATCCTGCGGCACGATGCCGATCGCCTGCCGCAGGCTGGCCTGGGTCAGTTGGCGAATGTCCTGGCCGTCGAGGGTAATGGCGCCGCCCTGCACGTCGTAGAAACGGAACAGCAGGCGCGACAGCGTGGACTTGCCCGCGCCGGAGGCGCCAACCACCGCCACCGTGTGGCCCGCCGGAATGGTAAAACTCACCTGCTTGAGGATCGGCCGCCGCGTGTCGTAACCGAAGCTGACCGCGTCGAACCGCACTTCGCCGCGATCGAGACGCAGCGGCTGCGCATCCGGGCTATCGACGATCTCACGCTTTTCTTGCAGCAGATCGAACATGTTCTCCATGTCGATCAGCGCCTGGCGCACCTCGGAATAAATAAAGCCGAAGAAGTTCAGCGGCTGATACAGCTGCAGCAGATAGGCGTTGACCAGCACGAAGTCGCCGACCGTCATCGTTCCCTGCGTAATGCCCTGCGCCGCCATGGCCATCATCACGATCAGCCCGATCGAAATAATGGCGGTTTGCCCCAGGTTGATCGCCGTAAAACTGAATTGGTTCTTGATGGCGGCGTATTCGTACAGCCGGCGCGACAGGTCGAAGCGCTCGGCTTCGAATTCTTCATTGCCGAAGTACTTCACGGTCTCATAGTTCAGCAGGCTGTCGATGGATTTGCTGTTGGCGTCGGCGTTGGCCTTGTTGAGCTCGCGGCGAAAGCGGGTGCGCCAGCTGACCGCCAGCACGGTAAACAGGATGTAGCAGCCGACCGTCGTCAGGATCGCCAGCGCGAACCAGCCGTTCAGCATGTGCCACATGATCGCCGTGACCAGCGAGAGCTCGAACAGGATCGGCACGATGGAGAACAGCAGCCGCGACAGCACCGTGGACACCGCCTGGGTGCCGCGCTCGATGGACAACGACAGCCCGCCGGTCTGGCGCTCCAGATGGAAGCGCAGGCTCAGCGCATGCAGCTGGCGAAACACCCGCACGCCCAGCAGGCGCGTGGCGTTCTGGCTGACGTGAATGAACATCACGTTGCGCAGCTCCTCAAACAGCGCGCCGCCCACCCGCGCCACGCCGTAGGCGACGATCAGCCCCAGCGGCACCGCCAGCATTTTCGCCGTCTCACCGCTCAGCGCATCGACCACCGCTTTGTAGGCCAGCGGCACCAGCGTGGTGCTGACCTTGGCCGCCACCATGAACACGAAGGCCACCACCAGATACGCGCGCAGCCGCGGGTTGTCTTTCGGCCACAGGTAGGGCAACAGGAATTTCAGCAAACGGGAACGATCCATCATGTAATATTCATCTTCTCGGTCGGGATCGCGGCGCACGGCCGCGCGGGGGTTATGAGTTTGGCCTGGCCGGCGGCGAACGCCGCAGCCATCCCATTCTCCTGCGGCGGCAACTCAGCATCATCCGTCAGGAGAAGCGGCGGCGGCTCGGGCAAAGTTCAGGCATGGAGGAGACAATCACATGACCCAGACGTATGCAAAGCGCTTTGCGCAGGTCTTTGACTATATCGACCGCCACCTGGACGAGGCGCTCACCGTCGAAAAACTGAGCGAAGTGGCCCACTTTTCGCGCTTTCACTTTCAACGCCAGTTTAGCGCGTATTGCGGCATCTCGGTGTGGCGTTATATCCAGTGGATGAGGCTCAAACGCGCCTCGTACCGCCTGGCGTATAACCCACTGGAGCCGGTGATTGACATCGCGCTGGACGCCGGTTTTCAAAACCCGGAGTCCTTCAGCCGCGCCTTCAAACAGGCGTTCAGCCAAACGCCAAGCCAGTTTCGCAAACGGCCGGCCTGGATCGATTGGCAGCAGCGCTTTCCCGAGCCGAAACACACAAGGAAACAACCCATGAAGGTAGACATTGTCGACTTCCCGGCCACGCCGGTGGCGATGATCGAACATCGCGGCCCGTCCGCGCTGGTCAACGAAACCGCCGCACGCTTTATCGAGTGGCGCAAAACCAGCGGCCTGTCGCCGGTCAGAAGCAGCCGCACTTACGGCATCGCACCGCACGATCCGGCCACCACCGAAGCGCAGGACTTCCGCTTCTTCATTTGCGGCGAGGTCACTGCGCCGATCCCCGAAGACAACGCCTTCGGCGTGCTGAACAGCACGCTGCCGGCCGGGCGCTGCGCGGTGCTGCGCCATCACGGCTCGCTGGATGGGCTGTCTGAAAGCGCTCGTTATCTCTACAGCGAGTGGTTGCCGAACAGCGGCGAGGAACCGCGCGATTTTCCGCTCTATTTCCACTACCACAACTTTGTGCACGAGGTGGCGGAATATGAACTGGTGACCGATCTTTACCTGCCGCTGAAGTAACAAAAGTCAGGCTCCTCACGGAGCCTGACTGACGTCAACAAGACGGCGACGAACCCTGCGGCGGCAGATAACGCTGCGGATCGAGCGCAGTGGCGCGGTAGCGGATCTGGAAGTGCAGGAATACCGAATCGGTGCCGGTGCTGCCCATGGTGCCGATCTTCTGCCCCGCTTTCACATCCTGACCGTTGCGCACCAGCGTGGTGTCGTTGTGCGCATAGGCGGTAATGAAGTCCTCGCCGTGCTTAATCATGATCAGATTGCCGTAGCCGCGCAGCTGATTGCCGACGTACACCACTTTGCCCTTGGCGGAAGCGTAGATCGGCTGGCCGCGCTTGCCGGCGATATCGATGCCCTTGTTGCCGCCGTCGGAATTGGAGTACGCCTGCACGATCCGACCGCTGGTCGGCCAGCGCCAGCAGCGGGAAGCGCCCGGCGGCGGCGTTTGTTTGACGATTGCGGCGGAAGACGACTTTTTACGGCGCGTAGCGGCGGTTTTGGCCGGCGCGCTGCCGCTCAGCCGCAGTTTCTGCCCCACCTCGAGGCTATAAGGCGGACGAATTTTGTTGATTCTGGCCAGCTCGCTGACTTCGCTGTCGGTGATCCAGGCGATGTAGTACAGCGTATCGCCCCGTTTGACGGTATAGGTTTTGCCAGAATAACTGCCCTTCGGCAGTTTGTCATAGTCGCGGTTATAGGTGTTTTTGCCCGAACACCCGGCCAACAGCAGCCCCAATGCCAAACACACCGCCACACGGCGCCACCCTGCCAGTTTGCTTCCTGTGCTCAAATCCTGTCCCCAGTCGTCGTTTCGGTTCTGATACGCGTCAGCCGCACAGTGTAACATTTGCGCCGGGTCAGTCAAAAACCCCCGGACGGTCTATGCTAAACAGGTAAGGATGACTGATTAATTACCCAACGACGAAATGGAGTACTGTCATGTTGAACCTCGACCGCAATAATCTGCCCCTCCTGAGCGAAGAGCTGCTCAAAAAGCAACGCACCACCCTTTTGATCATCGCCTTCCTGCTGCTGGCGGGCGGCATACTGTGCCTGGTCAATCCTTTCGCCTCCGGCGCGGCGCTGAGCATCGTGGTCGGCATCCTGCTGCTGTTGAGCGGCGCCGGGCTGATTATCGCCATGATCGCCAACCGGGCGCAGAATACCTGGCCGATGATCGGCGGCATTTTGCTGGGCGTGGCCTACCTGATTATCGGCTATGTGTTCATCACCAGCCCGCTGGCGGGCATTCTGGCGCTGGCGGTGTACCTCGCCGTGCTGTTCGCGCTCGGCGGCATCGCGCGCCTGGCGGCGGGCTACATGCGCCGCGGGCTGCCGGGCAACTGGCTGCAGTTCGTTATCGGCGTGCTCGATTTGATCATCGCCTGGATACTGATCGGCTCAGGCCCGGCGGCGTCGGTCACGCTGGTGACGGCGATCGTCGGCATCGAGATGCTGGTCAGCTCCTTTGCGCTGTTCCAGGCGGCGAATCTGTTTAAAAAAAGCTAACTCAGTAGCCGCCGCTCTCTTGAGCGGCGGCTTTGGATATCACGCCAATAAAAATTCCCTAGGGCATTCTTATTGCGTAACGCCATTCCCCTATCTTTGAACCTATACCGTCGAGAGAACGTGTATGGATGCCAAAGTATTGATTATCAAAAATAACTGCATAACCAACCTGCTCGGTAGAAAACGAGACAAAGCAATAAACGTGGTCAAATTCCTTGGGGTGGCCAATCGGCCCGGAGACACAAATATCTCCCGGCGCCAGACTCGCACGGTGGGTTATCTTCTGCCATCCCTGCTCTAGAGCCCATTCAACGAAGTAATCAACATTGATAGACTGCATGCTGCCAAGTTTCGGATAAGGCAAGCCACAGAGCTTAAGGCAACTAACCTGGTGTGCAACGCAGGCATTGCTTGTCGCGGTAGGGCTGTATTCCGGCACAAACCAGTCTTCTACCGCTTCCCGGATTGAACGGTAATCTTCTTTAAACATCCCGACAAACCGCTCAGCGCTGCTGTAAAAATGATCATCCCACACCACGGCATCAGCCAGTTGCGCGACAAACGGTGCATCTATCGTGACCTTTGTTTTGGGCAGCAGTTGCAATATCAGAGCAAGTTCCTGAGTATCACTATATTCTTTAACATGACTTTCTCCCGATTTCGACGAGATAACTACCGTCGGCGTTCCCTTTCCATTACTACCTAACATAACACCTGAGATATCTTCGATTTTCATCGGCAAACTAAAAGGCAAATTTTCCTTGAACAACTCTCGACCATATGCCTGGATCGTTTCAAAACTCACCGTGGCCCCCAAGCTTGCAGAGCCTGCAATGATCTCATAGGTCACTCCATACCCGATCCCTCTGATTATTTTTTCCTTATTTTTACTCCATGGGTTAACGCCAAGCGCTTCAACTGCGGCAATGGAAGCCTCTCCGATAGACTCTTTTCCACCGACGTCTGCACAGATTGCATAGATATGACTATCTCTATAATTTATTTTAGCCATATCCCCCATATTTACAGCGACTCCGGTGATCTTCTTCCAATTACCTGGAATAACAAAATAAGGAATAATTCGCGCATTGACATAATCTCCCTCACCTCGCCAACCATTTCCTCTTCTTAAGCTGGTTTCCTTTTGACCTGTCGGATCGATTTCCTCCGCATCAGGACTACCATCGGCATCCGTATCTGCATCGGCAATAATTAAAATATGGCCATCATCTTTAATCATAACAACAGGATCTGGCATGACCGGCTCACCTGGAGAAGTCCGGCTATTTTTCCATGAGTGGGTGATGACATTTGACATAATGTTACCCTCGGTGAAAGCATGGAGCCAAATGATATATATTACCGACAAGCATAAAGACATACATAATAAATTATGACGGTTTGTCGGCCATATTAATTCGGCAGATTTTTATTTTCAACTTCACAGAATCGATAGCTAACTCTTTGTCTTCTTTACTGTAAAACTTATACCCCTGAATCGTTGCGACACCCAACAACCTTGCTTTGTTTTGTTGTTCTTTTTTAATGGCCTCCGCCAGTGCATCAAGATTAGGCGTGATTAATTCAACACCCGCCAGCCTGATTTCCAATTCATATACCACCCCCCCCAGATTTTGGTAAAGATAATTTCCCACATCAGTATAGTATGCCTTATTATTATCAATAATTAACGCAACATCCTGGTCTAAAAGGTTGATAACTTCATACATGTAATTAGCCGATGCCGCAGCCGTCTTGTAATTATAGATTTGCGCCGCATAATTATAATGACCAGAAAAATATTATCGCCAACAGCAATGCCGCCACTGTACATCGCAGTCGTCACTGAACCACTTGCGGCAGAAATTACAGCGACGAGAGTACCCAAAAAACCCACTTCATTATACCCATAGGTTTGTTGATAAAGACTTATGT
Organism: Serratia sarumanii; assembly: GCF_029962605.1. Classification (NCBI taxonomy): domain Bacteria; kingdom Pseudomonadati; phylum Pseudomonadota; class Gammaproteobacteria; order Enterobacterales; family Yersiniaceae; genus Serratia; species Serratia sarumanii. The sequence goes on from NZ_CP124750.1 coordinate 4,079,881, forward strand.
ATTTCCCTCGCCATAATTCTCGATAAACCAAAGCGATTTTTTTAATGTTATCAATCTTAGGTTTTTTTTCTGCCGCGACCGACCATGGTGCGGGCCGAGGTTGTTCTACCGGGATCGGATAAGGGCTGGTACAGCCAGAAAGCATCCACGCTAATGATAATGAGGCTAATGGATTATTCATATTCCAAGCTCACAATACAGACACTTATTTATAAAAATAGCTCAGCACTTTTTTTCCTCCACTTTTCTAGTTATAGACTTTTACTTTGAAGTTTAAATCTAAAAAATCAACGCCCGCCTGATATTTTGTTCTTCACAATGGTTTACCTATGCATAAAAATCTTGGATAAAATATCTTTGACCACCGTTCCTTTTCACTAAAGTTAAAAAATTCAATATAATAAAGCAGACCTCTGCCCTGACGGAAAATCGCCAATAGATATGATAGTCTTGTGCACACCATTCGATAATTTGTCCTCTTATCCCTCCCCCCTCATCTGACGGGCAGTGTTCTATCATGCCCCCACTCCTTAGCCAGGTGTAAAACAAGCTTGATTGGGATGCTCTTGTAAGAATGACGTTTACCTCTCATTACCACCGAAAAACGCGTTGATGCAACCGTTCCCTCTCCGCGTTCACCCCACTTTACGACCGCCGTCACACCTCGCCACCGCCAAATTGCGTTGGTTATAGAGTCGTCTACAATTCAATCGAATTACCCCCTACAACATCAGAAATTATTATTATTAGAGGTGATTATGTTACAGAAACACGAAAACGTAATAAGTATGACTGTACTAAGCCCGCAAGCCACCCAACAACTGATGCCTTCGTTTTCCTCCTTGCCCCACACGCAACACGCCGACGGCAAATATCGCCTGCGCCGTTATTCGGTCGTTAAATACCTCAACCCCAACGTCGCCGAAGTGGGGCCACGCACCTTCATGCAGTCCGATCAGATCAACCACTTCCAGGGCAACGTGGTGCGCCGCTTCGAGCCTATCGACAGCGCCGTACTGCAGAGCGCCGGCATGGCGGAGATGTGCAACCTGTTTGCAGAAAGCAACGAGCTGCCGGAAGGCGCCGAGATTGAGATCCATCAGATGCGCGTGGTCGCCATCGAGAAAGACACCCAGGTGGCGCCGGAAGGCATTCACCAGGACGGTTTCGACCATATCGCGATGATCGCCATTCACCGGCATAACATCGTCGGCGGTGAAATCATGCTGTACGACGACAGCCACCACGATCCCTTCTTTAAAAAAGCTCTGGCGGACGGTGAGGCCGTGCTGCTGGCGGACAGCAAACTGTGGCACAACGCCACGCCGATCAACGCCGTGAACCCAACTGAGGAAGGCCATTTGGATCTCTTCGTCCTCACCGCGCGGGGAGAGAAAGCATGACCTTTACGCCCGAGCTCGCCCGACGCCAGTTCAGCGCCCTGTCTCAGCAAATCGACGGCAAACCGGCGATCTTTTTCGACGGCCCCGGTGGAGCGCAGGTTTCACGGGGCGTGCTGGAAAAAATGACGGACTACCTGGGGAAATACAACGCCAACCTGGGCGGCCACTACTTCTCCAGCCGGGTCACCGGCGAGGTGATGGGCCAGGCGCGAGAATCGGTGCGCGCCTTGTTAAATGCGCCGTCGCCCGACAACATTGTCTTCGGCATGAACATGACCACGCTGACTTTCCATCTCAGCCGCATCATCAGCCGCGACTGGCAGGCCGGCGATGAGGTCATCGTCACCGCGCTCGATCACTACGCCAACGTCTCCAGCTGGCAGCAGGCCGCCGCCGACAAAGGAGCCGTGGTGCATCAGATACCGCTGGAGAGCGCAGACTGTTCTCTCGACGCCGCAAAGGTGTGTGAACGCATCAACGCCAACACTCGCCTGGTGGCGGTCAGCTACGCCTCCAACGTCACCGGCAGCATCGTCGATATCAAAACCATCGTCGAAGCCGCGCATCGGGTCGGCGCGCAGGTGTATGTCGACGCCGTGCACTATGCGCCGCACAACCTGATCGACGTGCAGGCGCTGGGCTGTGATTTCCTGGTGTGCTCCGCCTACAAGTTCTTTGGCCCGCACGTCGGCATGGCCTATATCGCGCCGCAGTGGTTGCAACGCCTGCGGCCATATAAAGTCGAGCCGGCCACCGATGTCGGCCCCGGCCGTTTCGAGACCGGCACGCAAAGCTTCGAGGCGCTGGCCGGCGTCGCGGCGGCGATCGACTATCTGGCGCAGTGGGGCACGCCCGGCGCGCCGTTAAGGCAGCGCTTGCAGGAGAGTTTCGCCGCCTACCACCAGCATGAAGAGGCGCTGTGCCGCCACTTTTTGCAACGGCTGCAGCAACTCGACGGCGTGCGGCTCTACGGCCATTCACAGGCGGACAGCGCGCGCCGCACGCCAACCTTCGCCCTGACCTTCAACGGCCAGACGCCTGACGCAATCGCCCGTCATCTCGGGCAGCACAACATCTGCGCCGGCAGCGGGCATTTCTATGCGCTGGGCCTGATCCAGCAGTTGGGGTTACAGGACGGCGGCGTGCTGCGCATCGGCATGATGCACTACAACACCCAGGGCGAAATAGACACGCTGTTTAAGGTGATCGCCGAAGATATCCTCAGTTAACTCGCCACATCGGCCCGCTCACCTTATTGAGCGGGCCGCACAGTGCCACATCTTTCGCAGGCCATATCGGTCAAACAACAGACGCCTTCACCAACGCTGCCCATCGCGCAACGCCGGGGGTAGAATACAGAGGATTTTATTTTAGAAATGGATTTTTACTTTGCGAAAATATGCAGTTATCGCCGCCGCGTTGATGATGTCTTCCTGCGCCACGCCGGAGAAATGGGAAGCGCAAACGGCAACCCCGACGCCCCTGGAAGCGGCCAGAGCCAGCTGCCGGCAAGCAGCTGAACAGCGCTATCCCGTCAGCCTGTCTTTGCACGCCAGCTCACCGGCCTTCTCCTCCATGACTATCAACGGCACGGAGATCCCCAACGCCGGTGGCGGCGCCTTTCCCTCGGACAGCAATGCAATGCGCAGAACAGAACACGTTAATGCCTGCATGAAATTGGAAGGATGGGAAAATAAAAATAAGGTGACGGGGTTATTGGCATTTTTATTTAACTAACGGCAACACGGAATAACTCGGAATTACCGCACTCAGGCAGCGGTAATTCCGCCCTATTGACCGACACCGACAGCCTGACTATTTTGCTACGATATAACAGGTTACACCTCTCCTCCATTCAGGGCGATAATCAAACAAATGGAATAAATCAATTTATGAGTGAGAAAGACACCCCCCTAAAAAATCCGCAAAGCCATATCAACAAAGCGGTATTCTTCACCTCTGCAGTCCTCATTTTTCTTCTGGTCGCATTCGCCGCCTTTTTCCCCGACGTCGCTGACAAGAACTTCAAACTTCTGCAGCAACAAATCTTCACCAACGCCAGCTGGTTTTATATTTTGGCCGTGGCGCTGATTTTGCTCAGCGTGACGTTTCTGGGGCTTTCCCGCTACGGCGACATCAAACTCGGCCCCGATCATGCGCAACCCGATTTTCGCTACCACTCATGGTTTGCCATGCTGTTTTCAGCGGGGATGGGCATCGGCCTGATGTTCTTCGGCGTGGCAGAACCGGTAATGCACTATCTTTCGCCGCCGGTCGGCACGCCCGAGAGCGTCGAGGCGGCCAAACAGGCCATGCGCCTGACCTTTTTCCACTGGGGGCTGCACGCCTGGGCGATCTACGCCATCGTGGCGTTGATTCTGGCCTTCTTCAGCTATCGGCATGGCCTGCCGTTGACCCTGCGCTCTGCGCTTTATCCGATCATCGGCGACCGCATTTATGGCCCTATCGGCCACGCCGTCGATATCTTCGCGGTCATCGGCACCGTATTCGGGGTCGCGACCTCGCTGGGTTATGGCGTGTTGCAGGTCAACGCCGGGCTTAACCACCTGTTTGGCGTGCCGATCAACGAAACCGTTCAGGTGATATTAATCGTGGTGATTACCGGGCTGGCCACCATTTCCGTGGTTTCAGGGCTGGAGAAAGGCATACGCTTTCTGTCGGAGCTGAACCTTGGCCTGGCGCTGTTGCTCCTGGCCTTGGTCTTGCTGTTGGGGCCAACCGTTCTGCTGTTGAAATCCTTTGTGGAAAATACCGGCGGCTATCTGTCCGAGCTGGTCAGCAAGACGTTCAACCTGTATGCCTATGAGCCGAAATCCAGCAACTGGTTAGGCGGATGGACGCTGCTCTATTGGGGGTGGTGGCTCTCCTGGTCGCCTTTCGTCGGTATGTTCATCGCACGAGTTTCCCGCGGCCGAACCATCCGCGAATTTGTCACGGGCGTGCTGTTCGTCCCGGCCGGCTTCACCCTCATGTGGATGACGGTGTTCGGCAACAGCGCCATTTACCTCATCATGGAAAAGGGCGCGACAGACCTCGCCGCTACGGTACAACAAGACGTGGCGCTGGCGTTGTTTAACTTCCTGGAGCATTTCCCGTTCTCCAGCGTGCTTTCGTTTATCGCCATGGCGATGGTTATCGTCTTTTTCGTCACCTCCGCCGATTCCGGCGCCATGGTCGTGGATACGCTGGCTTCGGGCGGCTCCAGCAACACGCCGGTTTGGCAACGCATTTTCTGGGCGTCGCTGATGGGCATCGTCGCCATCGCCTTGCTGATCGCCGGGGGGCTCAGCGCGCTGCAAACCGTCACCATCGCCAGCGCATTGCCTTTCTCGGCCATCTTGCTGGTCTCCATCTACGGCTTGCTTAAGGCACTGCGTCGCGATCTGACCAAACGCGACAGCCAAAATATGGCCACCATCGCCCCCACCGCCGCCCGCAACCCCATTCCCTGGCAGCGCAGGCTGCGCAATATCGCCTATCTGCCAAAACGCTCGCTGGTTAAGCGCTTTATGGATGAGGTCATCCAGCCTGCCATGACGCTGGTGCAGGAAGAGCTGAGTAAACAAAACACGCTCAGCAGCATCAACGCCACTGCGGAAGACCGCATTCGTTTCGAGGTCGATTTGGGCGATGAGCTTAACTTTATCTATGAAGTCAGACTGCGCGGCTACAGTTCGCCGACGTTCGCCCTCGCCGGGCTGGATAACGATGAACAGCAAGCCGAGCAGCACAAGTATTATCGCGCGGAGATCTACCTGAAAGAAGGCGGCCAGAACTACGATGTCATGGGCTGGAATCAGGAGCAGTTGATCAACGATATTCTTGACCAGTACGAGAAACACCTGCATTTCTTGCATCTGGTTCGCTGAATGCCGACATGCCGTCCCCAGGGGCGGCATTTTTTTGCCCCGCTTTCTTCACCACAGTGCTGATGATGCGGTTGGAATGGCGGACAAACAGAAACAGCGCTTTATGAGCAAAGGATTGGTTCGGGATAACGTTTCGAAGAATCAGGATGTTTTCAAGAGGGAGTGCTGGAGCGGGTGAAGGGAATCGAACCCTCGTATGCAGCTTGGGAAGCTGCCGTTCTACCATTGAACTACACCCGCATCGGTGTGCGACAGGCATTATAACCGGTTATCGGCGGCGGGCAAGCGGAGATGGCGCGTAACTGTCGATGTTTTAAGCGGTTAAGTCCGGTGGGCGAAAAAAACCGGCGCAGTTGCCTGCACCGGTGGTTTCACGCTAAACGGAATTATTTCTGCGGGCGCATCGCCGGGAACAGAATCACGTCGCGGATGGTGTGGCTGTTGGTGAACAGCATCACCATGCGGTCGATACCGATGCCCAGACCGGCGGTCGGCGGCAGGCCGTGCTCCAGCGCGGTGACGTAGTCTTCGTCGTAGAACATCGCTTCGTCGTCGCCGGCGTCTTTGGCGTTCACCTGATCGGCGAAGCGCTGCGCCTGGTCTTCGGCGTCGTTCAGCTCGGAGAAGCCGTTGCCGATTTCACGGCCGCCGATGAAGAACTCGAAGCGGTCGGTGATTTCCGGGTTAACGTCGTTGCGGCGCGCCAGCGGCGATACTTCAGCCGGGTACTCGGTGATGAAGGTCGGCTGAATCAGATGGCTTTCCGCCACTTCTTCGAAGATCTCGGTCACGACGCGGCCCAGACCCCAGCTCTTCTCAACCTTGATGCCGATGGATTCGGCGATGGCCACCGCTTTACCCATGTCGGCCAGGTCAGCCAGATCGGTTTCCGGGCGGTATTTCTTGATCGCCTCGGTCATGGTCAGCTTCTCGAACGGCTTGCCGAAGTCGAACACTTCGTCGCCGTACTGCACCTGAGAGGTGCCCAGCACTTTCTCGGTCAGGGTGCGGAACAGCGTCTCGGTCAGCTCGATCAGGTCTTTGTAATCCGCGTAAGCCATGTAGAGTTCCATCATGGTGAACTCTGGGTTGTGACGCGGAGAAACGCCTTCGTTACGGAAGTTACGGTTGATTTCGAACACGCGCTCAAAGCCACCAACTACCAGACGCTTCAGATACAGTTCCGGCGCGATGCGCAGGTACATATCGATATCCAGCGCGTTGTGGTGCGTGATGAACGGACGCGCGGACGCACCGCCCGGGATCACCTGCATCATCGGGGTTTCGACTTCCATGAAGCCGCGTTCCACCATGAAGTTGCGGATAGCCGACATCACCTGCGAACGCACCTTGAAGGTGTTGCGCGATTCTTCGTTGGCGATCAGGTCCAGGTAACGCTGGCGGTAACGGGTTTCCTGATCCGCCAGGCCGTGGAATTTGTCCGGCAGCGGGCGCAGCGCTTTGGTCAGCAGACGCAGCTCGGTGCAGTGGATCGACAGTTCGCCGGTCTTGGTTTTGAACAGCTTGCCGCGTGCGCCGAGAATATCGCCCAGGTCCCACTTCTTGAACTGGTCGTTGTACACGCCTTCAGCCAGATCGTCGCGCGCGACGTACAGCTGAATGCGGCCGCCCACGTCCTGCAGCGTGACGAAGGATGCCTTGCCCATAATACGGCGGGTCATCATGCGGCCGGCGACGGTCACTTCTACGCCCAGCGCTTCCAGCTCTTCGTTGTCTTTATCGCCGTACGCGGCATGCAGTTTGTCGGAGGTGGAGTCACGACGGAAGTCGTTCGGGAACGCAATGCCGTTCTCGCGCAGGCCGGCCAGTTTCTCGCGGCGGGACTGCAGTTCGTTATTGAGATCCAGCGCCTGATCGGCGCCCTGTACTTGTTGTTCAGACATTTCTATTCCTCATAACCCGGCTTTCAAACTTGCCTCAATGAATTTATCCAGGTCGCCATCCAGTACGGCCTGCGTGTTACGCGTTTCGACGTTGGTGCGCAAATCCTTGATGCGGGAGTCATCCAGCACGTAAGAACGGATTTGGCTGCCCCAGCCGATGTCGGACTTGTTGTCTTCCATCGTCTGCTTATCAGCATTTTTCTTTTGCATCTCAAACTCGTACAGCTTGGCTCGCAGCTGTTTAAACGCTTGATCCTTGTTCTTATGCTGAGAACGATCGTTCTGGCACTGCACCACGATGTTGGTTGGCAGGTGAGTAATACGTACGGCGGATTCGGTTTTGTTGACGTGCTGACCGCCCGCACCGGAGGCGCGGTACACGTCGATACGCAGATCCGCCGGGTTGATTTCGATATCGATATCGTCGTCGACTTCCGGGTAGATGAACACCGAGCTGAACGAGGTGTGGCGACGGCCGCCGGAGTCGAACGGGCTCTTGCGCACCAGGCGGTGAACGCCGGTTTCAGTGCGCAACCAGCCGAACGCGTAATCGCCGATGATCTTGATGGTGGCAGATTTCAGGCCCGCGACGTCGCCGTCGGACTCTTCGATCACTTCGGTCTTGAAGCCCTTGGCTTCGGCCCAGCGCAGGTACATGCGCAGCAGCATGCTGGCCCAGTCCTGCGCTTCGGTGCCGCCGGAGCCGGCCTGGATATCCAGATAGCAGTCGGCGCTGTCGTATTCGCCGGAGAACATGCGGCGGAATTCCAACTGATCCAGCTTGCTCATCAGCTGATCCAGCTCGGCGACCGCTTCGTTGAAGGTCTCTTCATCGTCGGCTTCCACCGCCAGTTCCAGCAGCCCGCCGACGTCTTCGCCGCCCTGCTCCAGCTGATCGATGGTTTCAACGATGGCTTCCAGCGCGGCGCGCTCTTTGCCGAGCGCCTGTGCGCGCTCCGGCTCGTTCCACACGTCCGGCTGTTCCAGCTCGGCGTTGACTTCTTCTAGGCGTTCCTTCTTGGCATCATAGTCAAAGATACCCCCTAAGAACCGCAGTCCGCTCGGACAGGTCCTGAATTCGGTTTTTTACCGGGTTAATTTCAAACATGGTTTCGTTCTTTTACGTTGATGTCGTCGATGGCGGAATGCCATTGGAACCGCTAATTCTAACGGATCCGGGCGGCAGTTTATAGCGAGTTGGTCAGTTTTTGTGGCGATCGGAAAGGATGCAGGGGATTGGAGAGCCCAATCCCCGAATTGTGTTCAATTTCGCCTCAGCGCGGCCAAAGATGCTGGATCAGCAGCTGCACGTTACGATTGCCGCGGAACTCGTTGACGTCGAGCTTGTAGGCCAGTTCGACCTCGCGCACGCTGCTGTCCGGCCACAGCGTGGTGTCCACGTTGAATGCGATGCCGTCGAGCAGCGGGCCGCCGCCGAGCGGCTCCACCATCAGCTTCAGGTGTTTCTCGCCCACCAGCCGCTGCTGCAGGATGCGGAACTTACCGTCGAAGGTCGGTTCCGGGAACGCCTGGCCCCACGGGCCGCCCTCGCGCAGCAGCTCCGCCGTCGTCAGCGACAGCTCCTGCATCGCCAGCTCGCCGTCAGACCAGATAACCCCTTCCAGCATCGCCGGATCGAGCCATTCCCCCACCAGCTCGCCGAAGCGCTGGCGGAACTCGTCGAACCTGGCCTCTTCCAGCGACAGCCCGGCCGCCATCGCGTGGCCGCCGAACTTCATCATCAGCCCGGGGTTCAGCATATCCAGCCGCTCCAGCGCGTCGCGCATGTGCAGGCCAGGCACCGAACGGCCGGAGCCTTTCAGGATGCCGTCGCCCGCAGGCGCGAACGCGATCACCGGGCGGTGGAAACGCTCTTTGATACGTGAGGCGAGGATACCCACCACGCCCTGGTGCCATTCCGGGTGATACATCGCCAGCCCGTAAGGCAGCTCGGTACTGGTGCGCTCCAACTGGTCGCACAGCTGCAGGGCTTCCACCTGCATGCCCTGCTCTATCTCGCGTCGCGTCTGGTTCAGCGCGTCGAGATCGTTGGCCAGCATACGCGCCTGCGCGATGTCATCGCTCAGCAGCAGCGCCACGCCGATCGACATGTCGTCCAGCCTGCCGGCGGCGTTAAGACGCGGGCCGAGAGCGAAACCGAGATCGTTGGCCGCCAGCTGGCGGGCATCGCGGTTGGCCACCTCAAGCAGCGCGCGGATGCCCGGACGGCATTTGCCGGCACGGATGCGGTTTAACCCCTGATACACCAGAATGCGGTTGTTGGCGTCCAGCGGCACCACGTCGGCCACGGTGCCGAGCGCCACCAGATCCAACAGTTCCGCCAGATTGGGCATCGCCAGCGCGCGCTGTTCGAACCAGCCGCTGTCCCGCAGCCGGGCGCGCAGCGCCAGCATCAGGTAGAACGCGACGCCCACCCCGGCCAGCGATTTGGACGGGAAGGCGCAGCCGCGCAGGTTGGGATTGACGATCGCTTCGGCCGCCGGCAGGGTCTCGCCCGGCAGGTGGTGATCGGTCACCAGCACCTGCATGCCCTTGGCGTGCGCCACGTCGACGCCGGCGTGGGAGGAGATGCCGTTATCGACGGTGACGATCAGCTCCGCACCGCGCGCCGCCGCCTGCTCCACCACTTCGGGGCTCAGGCCGTAGCCGTCTTCAAAGCGGTTCGGCACCAGGTAGTCGACGCTGGCGCCGCCCATGCTGCGCAGCGCCAGCACCGTCAGTGCGGTGCTGGTGGCGCCGTCGGCGTCGAAATCGCCCACCACCATGATGCGGCGGCCGTCGGCCAGCGCCTGTTGCAGCAGGCTGACGGCGGCGTCGATGCCGTCCAGCTGTTGCCAGGGCAGCATGCCCTTGACGCCGCGTTCCAGCTCCTGCTCAGCCTGCACGCCGCGCAGGGCGTAAAGCCGGCGCAGCAGCGGCGGCAAACTGGCGGGCAGATGCGTGTCGTCCGCCGCCGGGCGGCGACGTAGTTGCGTTTTGATACTCACCGGCGATTAACCACCGGCTTTGGTGGCGGCCTGGTGCGCATCCAGCATGGCGGCCATCTCTTTCGGCCCCTGATAGCCCGGGATCATCATGCCGTTTTCCAGGATGATCGCCGGCGTGCCCTGAATGCCGAACTGCACGCCCAGCTCGTAATGCTTGCTGATGTCGGTTTTGCAGGTCGCCGGGGAGATGGCGTCGCCCTTCATGGCGGCGTCGAACGCCTTGGCCTTGTCTGCGGTGCACCAGATCGACTGCATGTCTTTCTCAGCCTGAGAGGCCAGCCCCTGGCGCGGGAACGCCAGGTAGCGCACGGTGATGCCCAGATCGTTGTACTCTTTCATCTGCTGGTGCAGCTTGTGGCAGTAACCGCAGGTGATGTCGGTGAACACGGTGATCACGTGTTTCTCTTTCGGCGCCTTGTAGACGATCATCTGATCTTTCAGCGCGTCCATCTTGCTGCCCAGCAGTTGGTTGGTCACGTTGACCGGCTCTTTGCCGCTGACGTCGAACAGCGGGCCCTGCAGGATATGCTTGCCGTCTTCGGAGGCGTACAGCACGCCGCTGTCGGTCAGCACGGTTTTCAGTCCATTGACCGGTGAAGGCTGCACGTCCGCCTGCTGGATGCCCAGGCTGGCGAGCGCTTTTTTGATCGCCGCGTCATCGGCATGGGCGGCGCTGGTCACCGAAGCCACCAGCAGTGAGAGCAGCATTAAACCTTTTTTCATTGTTCCAATCCTTTCGAACCCGCCGCTCAGGCGCGCGGGTGATGCTGTTGATGTAGCTGTTTCAGTCGTTCGGTCGCTACATGAGTATAAATTTGCGTGGTCGAGAGATCGCTGTGCCCTAACAACATCTGTACGACACGGAGATCGGCCCCATGGTTCAGCAAATGGGTGGCGAACGCGTGCCGCAACACGTGCGGCGACAGACGCTCGCTGTCGATGCCCGCAAGGATGGCATAGTGTTTGATGCGATGCCAGAACGTCTGTCGGGTCATTTGCTGGCAACGGGTGCTGGGGAACAGCACATCCAGCGTCTGGCCGTTGACCAGCCACGGGCGGCCGTGCTCCAGATAATTTTCAATCCAGTAGACCGCCTCTTCGCCCAGCGGCACCAGCCGCTCCTTGTTGCCCTTGCCGATCACCCGCACCACGCCCTGCCGCAGGCTGACGTCGCTGATGCTCAGCCCCACAAGTTCGGAAACCCGCAGCCCGGTGGCGTACAACACTTCGAGCATCGCCTTGTCGCGCAGCTCCAGCGGCTGATCGACGCAGGGCGCCTGCAGCAGCGCATCGACCTGCGCCTCGCTCAGATCCTTCGGCAAACGCTGCGGCAGCTTGGGAGACGCCAGCTGCGCGGTGGGATCGTCGGCGCGCAGCTTTTCGCGGTACAGGTACTGAAACAGGCGGCGCATGGCGCTCAGCAAACGCGCGGAGCTGGTGGCCTTGTAGCCGCCGTCCACCCGCTCGGCGAGAAAAGCCTGCAGATCCAACGCCTGCGCCTGCAGCAAGGCGGTGTTTTGCTGGCCAAGCCAGGTGCCCAGCGCCTGCAAATCCAGCCGGTAGGAGGCCAGCGTATTTTCCGCCAGATTGCGCTCAAGCCACAGCGCATCCAGGAATTGTTCAATCAGCGCATGGTCTTGCTGTTGCACGCGGTCCTCTCTTTGTTGCATTTCCACCCGCGCCATTATGCCTTAAGCCGACGCAAATCAGGTATACTCGCTGCAATTCTCTAAACGGCAACGTAACGGTTTACACATGAAGATTGGTCTGTTTTACGGCTCCAGCACCTGCTACACCGAGATGGCGGCAGAAAAAATCCGTGAGATTCTGGGTGAAGACCTGGTCGACCTGCACAACCTGAAAGACGTCTCTCCCAAGCTGATGGAGGACTATTCCATACTGATCCTCGGCATCCCGACCTGGGATTTCGGCGAACTGCAGGAAGACTGGGAAGCGATCTGGCCGCAGCTGCCGGCGCTGGATCTGAAAGGCAAAATCGTCGCCATGTACGGCATGGGCGATCAGCTCGGGTACGGTGAGTGGTTCCTTGACGCGCTGGGCATGCTGCACGATCACATCGCGCCGCTGGGCGTGCAGTTCATCGGCTTCTGGCCAACCGAGGGCTTCGAGTTCACCAGCCCCAAACCGCTGAGCGCCGACGGCAAACACTTCGTCGGCCTGGCGCTCGATGAGGTCAATCAATACGATCTGAGCGAAGAGCGCCTGCAGCAATGGTGCGAACAGATCCTGCTGGAAATGGAGCCGCTGCTGTAGCCGCTATCGGGCGCTCAACGCGCCCGATTTCCCCCGCTTATTTCCACAGACGGAAGCGTGGTTCGTCTTCGCCGGCCGGCGTCTCCTTTGCCAGACGCGCCGGATCGGCCACCTGATACCAGTCCAACTTGCGCGTCAACAGCATAATGCCCGCCAGAATGGCGAACAGCAGCCCCGCCCCCAGCACCAACGCATTGTCCTCCGACTGCAGCAGCAAATAGAGCACGCCGTACAACAGCAATAGGCTCGCGGCGAACAGCGCACCGCGCAGCTTGCCGCGCAGCACGGCGCTCAGGTAGAAGCCGATCAGTCCGCTGCAGGCGATGCTGGCCGCCAGGTAAGCGAGAGCGAATCCCAGGTGTTCGGAGAAGGCCAGCAGAATCAGGTAGAACAACACCAGCGCCGCGCCGACCAGCAGGTATTGAATCGGGTGCACCCGCAGCCCGGTCAGGGTTTCGAACAGGAAAAACGCCATAAACGTCAGCCCGATAAACAGCAGCGCGTATTTGACCGCGCGCTCGGTCAACTGATAGTGATCGACCGGTTCGACCAGGCTGGCGCTGAAGGCCGGCAGCTTGTCCTCGTCGATAATGCCATCGTCGTAATGGAACGCACTGTTGATGTTGTTGGCGAACCAGGTGCTGCGCCAGCGAGCGCTAAACCCTTGCTCCGTCACCTTGCGTTCGTCCGGCAGGAAGTTGCCGAGGAAATTCGGGTGCGGCCAGTTGCTTTGCAGCTGCAGCTCGCTGCTGCGCCCCAGCGGCACCAGTGACAGGCTGCTGGTGCCCGCCAGCGTCAGGGTGAAGTCGGCGCTCAGCCCCGCTTTTTGTTGCAGCGCCGCCAGCGTCAGCGGTGCGTGGATCCCCTGGCGCAACGATCCCACGCCGGTGCCCGGCTCAAACGCCACCGGCTGCGGCGTTGCCAGCGGGGAAATGCTCTTGATGCCGCGAGAATCGCTCAGCGCCACCAGCAGGAACGGCTGGCCGACGGTCACTTTGGCGCGTTGCAAATCCGCCAGCTCCGGCTGGCCGAAACGCACCTTGAAGTTCAGCGGCCCCTGGTAAACCTGCGTCTGATAAATGCCCAACTTGCGCACTTCCACATTCGGCGCCCCCTGCACCTGAAGCGACTCCGGCAGCAAATAGCGGTGATGCTGCACCCGCTGCACCACCGTTTGCCCTTTCTCGTCTTTTTTTTCTTCTTGTTCGACATAAGGAATGACAATCAACGGGCCGAGCACGCGCTGCGCCCCGCTGGTGCTTTCGCTCACCTGCCCGACCACGCTTTGCCGATAGCCGCTGCGTTCGTCGATCACGCTCATCAGTTGGGCGATGGGGATCAACATCACCACCATCAATCCCAGCAGCGTGGTTATTTTCCAGAAAAGTACCGATTTCATCATGCTCGCTCCTCGTAGGTAATGAGGCCACGATAAAACCCGCAGGTGAAATCAGAATGTGGTTATGTGAAGGGAAGGTGAAGTCACAGCGATAACCTGAACGTCGCTTCCACCCCGTGCGGCCGGCGGTTGCGCAGGTGAATGCCGCCATGATGCAGACGGGCGACCTCCTGCACGAAGTTCAGCCCCAGCCCGCTGCTTTTTGGTCGTTCGGCGCGCGGCAACGAATAAAAGCGCTCGAACACCTTATCGAACGCATAGTCAGGAATGCCGCTGCCGTCGTCGCAAACGCTGATGCAGTAATGCTGTTCCCGCCGTTCGCCTCGCACGCTGACGCAACCGCCCGGCGGGGTAAAGTCGATCGCGTTGTCCAGCAGGTTGGTCAGCGCCTGGCTGATCAGCAACGCATCGCCGTTCAGCGTCACCTCCGCCAGCGCCTCCAGCCGCAACCTGACGCCGCGCTGCGTCGCCTGCGCCTCTTTGCCCGCCACCGTCTGGTCGATCAACGCCGCGATCGCGATGGGCGCCGTCTCCATTTCTGGCCGGCTCTCCAGCCGCGCCTGCACCAGCAGTTTATCCACCAGTTGTTGGATGCGCGCGCTTTGCTGTTCAATGTTGGTGAGAAAACGCCGAGCGGTTTCCGGCGGCGGCAGCTCCTGCAACAGCTCCGCCGCGCCCCTGATCGCCGCCAGCGGGCTTTTCAGCTCATGCGTCAGGGCATGCGCATATTGTTCGATATAGGCTTTGCCTTCCAGCTTCAGGCGCATGCTCTCCAGCGCCTGCGCCAGCTGGGTCAGTTCCCGGCCGCCCACTTTGGGCAATGGCGCATTTTCGCCCTGCGCCACCCCATCGGCATAACGCACCAGCCGGCCTATCGACCGGTTGATCCACCAGACGAACACCGCCCCGATCAGCAGCGCGATCCCCAGCAGCAACGCGCCGGCCCAAAGAATGCGCCGTTCGCTGCGCTTGATCACCGGCGCCATGGTGCTGTTGGGTTTACCCACGGTGAGCACGCCGATAATGCGCCCTTGTTCTATCACCGGCGCGGCCACATACATCACCGAACTGTTTTCATCCTGCGGGTCGCTGCGGGTGCTGCGGGCGCCGTACTGGCCGCGCAGCGTCCGATAAACATCATTCCAACGCGAATAATCCTGCCCCTGCGCGCGGCCGGCGGAATCGAAGATGACCCGGCCCTGGGCATCGGTAAGATAGACGTGGTATTCACTGCGGTCCTTGCGGATGCCGGAAATGTTGGCGCCGATCGGCCGCTGATTCAGCTGCGTAAACGCCTGCGCCAGTTGGCCATGCGCCGCATCGCCGCGCTGCATGTCCTGACGGGCGATCTGCGCCAGCAGGTTGGCGGTGTCCACCAGCGTGCCTTCGGTAGCGCGCCGCACGCCGGGCTTCACTTCCTGGACGAAAATGCTCAGCACGAAGTACCCGGCCACCGCTACGATCAGAAAGTACCCCAGCAGCAGGCGCAGGCCAATTTTCATGGCTGGCGGCTCACGCTGTAGCCCAATCCGCGGTGGGTGTGGATCGGCGGTTCACCGGGTTCAACCGCACGCAGCTTGGCGCGCAGCGTTTTGATGTGGGTATCGACGGTGCGATCCAGGCTTTCTTCCGCCTGCGCCCAAACGCTTTCCATCAGTTGCTGCCGCGAGAACACCCGTCCAGGCGCCAACAGCAGCGTCTTCAGCAGCAGGTATTCGTAACGGGTCAGCGGCAGCGGCCGCTGATGGTAGGAGATGGTGGCCGCGTCTTCGTCGAGCGCGAAAGCGCCGAAATGGTAGGGCGCGCTCTGCTGCAGGCGCTGCTGCTTGTGCAGGCGACGCAAAATGGTGCGCACCCGCGCGCTGACCTCGCGAGGAGAGAACGGCTTGGCGACATAGTCGTCAGCGCCGATCTCCAGCCCGATCAGGCGATCCACTTCATCACTGCGGGCGGTGAGAAACAGAATCGGCAGGTCGGCCGCCTGAGCCAGCAGGCGGCGACACAATTCAAAGCCGTTGATATCCGGCAAACCGACATCGAGGATAGCGAGCGCGGGCGCGCCTTGCGCCAGCGCCTGCAACGCCGGTTCCGCGCGTTCGAACCAGCGCACCGCGAAGCCTTCGCTCTCCAGCGTGTAAACCAGCGTATCGGCAATGCTGGGTTCATCCTCCACCAACCAGAGTACGGGTTTCATCAGGGATCCTCGCCGTCACCCGCCGGCGGATACAGCAACAGCTGCCGCAGGTGGCGCCACTCCTCTTTGCTCATGCAGTCGGAAGCCAGCCACAGCCGGCGGCGCTTTTTGCCCTCCATCGGCAGCAGCGTCAGCAGCATGCCGTAACCCGGCATCCACGGTTTTTTCGCCAGCCGCCACTCGCGGCCGTGCCAGCTGAAGCGCCGGTCCGCCAGCAGCCGCAGCTCGCCCTGCGCCGCGGCGATGCGCTTCTGGCTGCGAATGCACTGAAACACCACCAGCGTCAGCAGCACCAGCCAGAGCGGGCCAAAACCTTCCGGCCAGGGCGAAATCAGGATCAGCAGGATCAACACGCCGTGGGTCAACAGTGAAAACAGCTGGGTGCGCCAGGAAATGCGGATATCACATCGCCACTGGGCCACGGTCTTTATTTCGCGTTTGGATCAGGGTCACCATTCTCTGCAGCTCGCCGTCCTGCGGCGCGCCATGATTCATCAGCCAGTTGAACAAATCGGGATCGTCGCACTCCAGCAGGCGGATAAACAGCGCCTTGTCCGCGTCATTCAGGCTGTCGTATTCGTACTCGAAGAACGGCATGATGGAGATGTCCAGCTCGCGCATGCCACGGCGGCAAGCCCAGTGAATTCGTGCTTTGTTGTTAATATCCATGTTGTTATGACTCACCTCTTTTCAGCGCGGCAGCGCCAGCGCAGGGTTCAAATGACACACTGTATGGCAACGCCGTCGCAATATAATTCCATCAGCCGGGGATCTGTCTGCAAGGGTGCCCTGGCCGCAAGCCTATAGAGTAACAATTTGACATACACGCCGGGAAGGCGCTTTGCTGCGGAAAGCGTAATAAAGCGCAAAATGCCAAAAAAAGCGCACCCCGGCGCCGCGGCGCGAATAACAGTTTGCAAAGCCCGCCGCCTCTTTTACCATGGGTTCAATACCCTTCAGGTAAGCTAAACGTTGAGCAGGAACTTACTATGGCGCATAACATTCCATTCCCACCCCGTCAGCCCTCCGCTTCCACCCATCTGCCCCTCACGCTGATCTCGCTGGAAGATTGGGCGCTGGTGACGCTGAACGGGCCGGACACGGTGAAATATCTCCAGGGCCAGGTGACGGCGGACATCGACGCGCTGGCGGCCGATCAACACGTGCTGTGCGCCCACTGCGACGCCAAGGGCAAAATGTGGAGCAACCTGCGTCTGTTCCACCGTAGCGAAGGCTTCGCCTATCTGGAACGCCGCAGCGTGCTGGACAGCCAGCTGGCGGAAATCAAAAAATACGCGGTGTTCTCCAAAGTCACCATCGCCGCCGATAACGACGCGGTGCTGCTGGGCGTCGCCGGTTTCCAGGCGCGCGCCGCGCTGGCGGATCTGTTCGCCACGCTGCCGAGCGCCGAGCACCCGGTAGTGCAGGACGGCGAGACCACGATCCTGCACTTCAATGCGCCGGCGGAACGTTTTCTGCTGGTGACCCGCCCCGCCGTGGCCGAACAGCTGATCGGCAAACTGCATGACCAGGCGGAACTGAATGACAGCAGCCAGTGGCTGGCGCTGGAGATCGAGGCCGGTTATCCGGTTATCGACGCCGCCAACAGCGCGCAGCTGATCCCGCAGGCCACCAACCTGCAGGCGCTGGAAGGCATCAGCTTCAGCAAAGGCTGCTATACCGGTCAGGAGATGGTGGCGCGCGCCAAATTCCGCGGCGCCAACAAGCGTGCGCTCTACTGGCTGGAAGGTAAGGCGGCCCGCGCCCCGCAGGCGGCGGAAGACCTGGAGCTGCAGCTGGGTGAAAACTGGCGCCGCACCGGCACCGTGCTGGCGTCGAGCCAACTGGCCGACGGCAGGCTGTGGGTGCAGGTGGTGATGAACAACGATTTGGACGCCGACAGCAAGCTGCGGGTGCGCGAGGATGCCGCCAGCCAGCTGGCGATCAAACCGCTGCCGTATTCGCTGGCCGAAGAGAAATAATCCGTCGGCCGCAGGCGCCCTGCCTGCGGCCGTCTTCGTTACTCGTCCAACTCCCCGTCGCGCTGCACCAGATAAATCAGCACCAGAATGATGGTGACGAAGAAGCGAAACGCATCGGGCACGCCGTTCCACTGTTTCGACATCCACATGCCAAACCACTCGCCCCCAATCGACATAAAGCCGACCTGCCAGGTGAGGAAGCCCAGCGTCAGCCCCACTACCGCCAGCTTTTTCCTGCCGTTGAAAGCTTTAGCGGGCAGTTTCAGGCCGCACAGCAAGCGCAGGCCGCCGATCCAGCACAGCAGCGCGGTCAGGCTCTCCAGCGCAATGATGAAGATATAGCCGGCGTGATGCAGCCACGGCGTTTGTATCGAACGGTAGCCGATGGTGGCGTCGGGGAAAATGGTGTCCATCATAAAGACGTGGCGCACGAAGGCGAAGTTGGAGCCGTAATCGGTGATATTGCCGAAGGCCACCAGCGAAGCGAACAAAGCGATAGCGCAGACCAGCAGCGCTTTGGATAAGCGAACGATCATTGTGATGAGTCCTGAACAAAGTTAAGAGAAAGAGTATGCGGGCTCAGAAATGAAAGAACGGGCTTGCTGGATACCCGAAAGAAGCAAGCGCCTATTTTTTAAAACAAAAGAGGCGCCCGTTCAATACGCATTCAGACGTAGCGATAACGTTTAGACGTAGAGGTAGATCGCCATGAAATGGCAGGCGCTGCCGCCGAGCACGAAGGCGTGCCAGATGGCGTGGCCAAAGCGAATGCGCTTGGAGGCGTAGAAAATCACGCCGAGGGTATAGACCACCCCGCCGATCGCCAGCAGCGTGACGCCGCCGGCCTCCAGCCGCGTAACCAGCTGATAAATCACGATCAGCGACAGCCAGCCCATCGTCAGGTAGGTTACCAGCGACAGGGCTTCAAAGCGGTGGGCGAAGGCCAGCTTGAACAGCACGCCCAGCAGCGCCAATCCCCAGATTACCGCCATCAGGCCCTTCGCCAACGGCGAATCCAGCCCCACCAGCAGAAACGGGGTGTAAGTCCCGGCAATCAGGAGATAAATGGCGCAGTGGTCAAATTTTTTCAGCCAATGCTTGGCCTTCTGATGCGGGATCGCATGGTACAGCGTGGAAGCGAGAAACAGCAGGATCATGCTGCCGCCGTACAGGCTGTAACTGGTGATGGCCGTCGCATCGGCGCCGGTATTCACCGCCTGCACCAGCAGCAACACCAGGCCGACGATACCGAACACCAGCCCGATGCCGTGGCTGATGCTGTTGGCGATCTCTTCCGCCCACGGATAAGCCGAGGCGACAATCTTATTGTTCCCGGCTTTCACTACGTCCGTTTTCCCCATAACGCGCAACCCCTCAAAATGCCCTGCTTTGTGCGAAATTAACGCAAAGCAGCTTAACTGAGAATAATTCCAGTGTACACGTGTACGCTAAAATAAAAATGTGAACGCGTGTAACCATCGAAATCGCCCGCCCGGTGGTCTACAATCGTCAGGCTTCAACCCACCCACCTTGAGGTTTACACCATGTCATCCGCTGTACCCGCGTTAGATTTCGGCTCAATGACCCAGGTCATCCAGTTCCTGATGGAAATCGATAAGTTGAAAGGCGTGCAACGCCGCACCAAAGTGCTGGGCACCCAGCGCCAGGAAAACTCCGCCGAACACAGTTGGCACTTCGCCATCGCCGCCATGAGCCTGGCGCCCTACGCCGGTGATGACGTAGACATTCAGCGCGTGATCCAGATGGCGCTGCTGCATGACATTGTGGAAATCGACGCCGGCGACGTGCTGGTCTACGATCTGGCGGCCCGCGCGGCGATCCACGATCAGGAAGTGGCAGCGGCGCGCCGCCTGTTCGGCATGTTGCCGGAGGCTCAGCGCGAGTATTTCACCGCTTTATGGCAGGAATATGAAGATGGCGAAAGCGCCGATGCACGCTTCGCCTTGCTGCTGGATCGCACCATGCCGATGCTGATGAACCTGCACAATGAAGGCCAGAGCTGGGTAGAGAACGGCATCAGCCTGGAGCAGGTGCTGGCGCGCAATGCATCGATCGCCGACGTGCACCCCGAGCTGTGGCACCACATGGAGCAACACCTGCGGGATGCGCAGCGCAAAGGCTGGTTGAAGTAATAGTATATGCTGCAGTGAATACACTGCAGCCTGTTTATTTCACCCGACGGCGGCTCCATACTTGCTTTTAGACGTCATCGCAGCGGTCAGTTCAAGCAAACCCAGCCCCGGCACGGGATATGTGTCTCATACTTGCTTAACCCCAGGTTCTCTCCTTTACTTACCTTTTTCGCATCCATTTCTTTGGGGAAAGTCATGAGCTCACTTCTCGTTCAACGCGATGTCGCCGCATTATTTTATGCCGTCATAGGAAAAAAAGCCGACATTAAAGATATCGATTATTTTTCAAAAAAATTGGCACAAGAAAACCTCTCCCTTGCTGCATTAACAAATAAATTAATCAATTCTGAATTAGGTCAATCACGCCTGTCGCAATTAAATAACAGTGAAAAAATACAGTTTATTTACCATAATCTTCATGGTGCCGACGCATCGGAGGAAATACTCGCTTACCTTCTCAGCCAATTGGAAAAAAGTGGCGATCTCGGAAGCCTTGCGGCTTACATGAACAACGAACTTTTGCACTACTCCGGGCAAGAAGTCATTTTAAAAGAACAACAAGCCGCGTTGATTGAAACCGTCAATCAAACGCTATTCCCCTCTTTTAACGGCTCAGTATCAGACGGAGCCGAATGGGTGCAGGGTTTTTATTATGCAGTGAAATCAACGATGACATCCGATGGTATAAACTATTGGGGCAACGTGATAAATAAGCACCCTGAACAGTTAAATCTGATTGCACAAAAATTTGTCGATGGTAAAAAAGCGTTGTCGAACCTTAGCGACAATGATTTCGTCATCAAAATTCATGAAAATATTTTTGGATCAGCCCCCGATAACAACCAACTACAAAAATATACTGCCGGGTTAACTATCAATACGGAAAACCGTGGCGATGTTATAGTACGAATGATTAATGACATCCGCAATGATGACACCAGCGAACATGCTGATGCCAAAGCAATTTTTTTGGCTCACACGCATGTTTATGCTGCCGGAGAGTTACCGGCACCGGAGTATCAAGAGGCCATAACTGCAATATACTTGAGCATTGCCGGTTATTATATTGATGCCAATGCATTGGATACCTACAGTAAGCAATTAGCCGCAGGGCGCTCTGAGAGTGATATCCTCGCCATGTTCGCTAAGCAGCCTGCATTCGCCAAAGCCGTCTCATATCAGATAATATTCAGTAATTTATGGGGAAGACCCATGACGACAGCCGAGTCTGTCGCAATTATGAACGAAAGTGGCAATGATGCACTGAAGGCAACACTGGCGGTATTGGCGCACTTTCGTGCTAATGAGAGTATTATTTCAGGCAATGGCGGAGCTCCGGGCAGTTATGCGGTCCAACAATTCGAAAAAAAGATCGGAGCCAATTTAAACTATGTCAAACAGGGGGTACTGACAAAAAGTGATGAAAACGGAGCATTAACGGGAACAATAAATAATCATGGCGTCGAACATGTTATTTCCAATGCTGAGTTACTCATGCTGAATGACATTACGTTGAACGTCATGAAATCAGGCACTGTCGACATTAGTCAATTGAATGGGTGGCATACCCTTACCATTGACGGTACTGAGAATATTTTGCTGAAGTTGTTCACGCAAGCGCTCAATAATATTAATATATTCCTGAAAAACCCGAATGTCACCTTGGCAAACCCTATTACTGGGAACAATCAAAACGTTATCATCACGGCAGATGCGGATATGGCGCATGCCACCGGTGAGCTTCGATTCAATTTTGCAAAAAATATCAATGTACAGTGGCAAGGCAATAGCATCAATGACGGCGCCAATAGCGTTAGCAATACTTTCAAAATTAAGGGGTATGACCAAGGTTCGGTATTAACGGCTAACCTCATCATCAAGAATGTGTATCTCACCACAAGTAGCGATGGTACGCTTTCCGGCACGATTGCCACCAATGTAGGTAACTTTACGCTTTTCCCCCAGATCGATTTGGCGGGCTATCGCGGTACGGGTTCTATCTACCTTGACGGACAATTAGTCGGCAACGAGGGCAAGCACGTATTTGATATCGGCCTCTTGGCCGATCCCTCTATCGCTAACATACACAACAAGGATTATAAGCATATCACCGACCTGAAAGCCCCCGAGCTTTGGGATCCTGCGTGGGGAATGCCAAACGGCTTTACGGGTTCATACGGTTTTGCGCTGTCTGGCTTTGCCGATAACGTTACGGTGATTAATGTGCCGGTAGACTCATTTATGGATGCCCCTTTTAGCCAACGTGCTCTGGAAATCACCGGTAATGCCGGTGAAAACAGCCATATTACCTTCGAGTACGCCCCCGATTACCGTTATAAAAATTTTTCACCCGTGATGACAATTAGTTTTGATGCGAAAAATATAGCTCACGCTGATGCCGGCACTTTATCGTTCAAAACCGATACGGTCTATATTGACTCTGGTATTCCGGAGGTCAGAGAGTTTTTGGAAATATCATCCAAGGGAGATGCGGAAAACACCCTACGCCTTGAGGGCCATGACAACCATATCAGTGAAATTAACATTACCGGTGATAAGGCGCTTAACCTCACCATCAAAAACAATTTCAGCGAAGAATTGAAATCCATCACCAGTCACATGGCTAATAGCACACCACTGCATTTGACCATGGAACAAGGGGGGACCGGCGGCGGGCAGTTCTATCAGCTGCTAAAACAATTAGACGGACTGACGGGATACGATGCCATCATGTCCCAATTGGCCGGTTACCAACTGTCGATCGCCAACGATGCCCCTACGACCAGCGGCATCCAGGCTAATCATATCTACAACGTAATGGGCAATACGAGTCTGGCAACCGGCAAAGGCGCGGATACGGTGGTATTCAACCACAGTACCATTGATAACATGGTCACCTTTAACGATTACGAAAACAGCAGTACGCAAAATGCATCATGGGTTGAAGGCGACAACATTGCCGTCGGTGATATCGACCGGCAGTGGCTCTTTTCCGCGGGTGGCAGCAAGACTATCGATCTCGTCGGCAGCTTATCCCTGAATGAGCTGACAGTGCTACTCTCCGGAATGAATGTCCAGACGAATACGACTCCGCAACAATTGTTCATTGAACTGGTATCTACAGTCACTCAAGGCCACAGTCAGAGTGCATTGAGCGAAGTCAGCGCCTTATCGTTGAATGGATTCTATTTTGTGATGGTGGATAAGAATCTGAATCACAGTTTGGACAACGATGACATTATTTTTGGTCTCAAAAACGACAATGCCTTCAACATGGCCCATTACGATTCACCCGTTCTGGAAATTAATGGCATTGGCAGTTTTACCCATGATGCCGTCGCTGCATAGCTGCTATTTATCATGCACAACTTTCACGCCGGGCTTTGACCCGGTGTGAAAGTTACTACGGTTTGTACGCCCTCCCCTTCACGGCAATCACTGCCCACAGCGTGCTCAGTAACGCCCCCAGCATGCAAGCCAGCGACGGACCGGCATAACGTACCCGGGGCAGGAACGGTTCGGTGATGAGTGCCGCCTGCGGGATGCGCAGCGCAAAGGCTGGTTGAAGTAAGTGAACCGGGCTGCCGCGGCAGCCCTTCAACGTCAAGCGAACGCCCGTTGGCGTTCCAACGCCTCCTCATAGCTCGGCATCGATCCCGCCGCCCCGGCGCGCTCCACGCAGACCGCCGCGTAGGCGGCGGCGAAGCGCACCGCATCGGCTAACGGCACCTGATTCGCCAGCTGCGCCGCCAGGGCGCCGTTAAACGCATCGCCCGCGCCGGTGGTATCTTTCGGCTGCGCCGGAAACGCCGGGATCAGCTCGCTGTTTTCCCCGTCCGAGAACAATGCGCCCTGCGTCCCCAAGGTCACGATCAGCAAGCGAATGCCTTTGGCATGCAGCACCTGCGCCGCCTGGCGCGCCGAAGCCACATCCCGCACCGGCACGCCGGTCAGCAACGCACACTCGGTGGCGTTGGGCGTCAGCATATCAACCTGCGCCAGCAGGCTGTCCGGCACCGGCTGAAACGGCGCCGGGTTGAGAATGATGAATGTCTGCGCCTCGCGGGCGATGGCGATCACCTGCTCAATCGCCGGCAGATTGTTCTCCAGCTGAGTCAACAGAATATCCGCCGCGGCGATCGCCGGCCGGCACTGGCGCACCTCATCTTCGCTGACCGTCAGGTTGGCGCCGGGATCGACGGCGATCATGTTCTCCGCCTCCTCGCCGGCAACATAGATAAGCGCATTGCCGGTCGGGCAATCGCCGGTCGAGAACAGCGTCACCGCATCGAAACCGGCGGCGGCGAGATGGCGCCGGGCAAAGGTACCGAAGTCGTCGCGCCCCACCTTGCCGATATAATGCACCCGCGCCCCGGCGCGCAGCGCGGCGGTGGCCTGATTGGCGCCCTTGCCGCCCGCGCCCATCATGCTGTTGCGGGCGATCAGCGATTCGCCGGGCTGCGGAAAGCGCGCCATGCCGGCGACGATATCCAGGTTGAACGAACCGAACACGCAGACTTTGCCTTTCATTGCGGGTACTCCCTGCTTAATTGGAAATGGCGCCGGGCGGCCAGGCAGGCGCCTTTGCTGCCGGTCTCATCGCTAAGGCGGCTGACGGAGATCGCCAGCCCCTGCGCCGGCTGCGGCCCGCGCAGATGGCGGCGGATCTCTTGCTCCAGCTGCGCCAACGGGAAACCATTCATGGCGATCACGCCGCCCCCCAGGATCAGCCGCTCTGGATCGAGCATGTTCATTTCGATGGCGATGGTCTGCGCCAATCGTTCGACGAAGCGCCGCAGATCCGGATGCTCGCCGTGGCGTTCGAACAGCCGTTCGAACGGCGTTTGCGCCGCGTTGGCGCGCGCCCAGCCGGTCAGCCAGTGACCGGAGGTCAGGCTCTCGACGCAGCCCCGTTTACCGCACGGGCACTCGCCCTGATGGCCCGGCCAGGGTATGTGCCCCAGCTCGCCGGCGGCGCCGTGCGCCCCGTGGTAAAAATTGCCGTTAAGCCACAGGCTATTGCCCATGCCGGTGCCCAAATACAGCCCTACCGCCACCTGCGGCAGCGCCGGCAGCTGCTGCAAGTCCCACCACAGCAGGTGATTGACGTCTTTATCCATCCGCACCGGCAGCGCCAGCAAATCGGCCAACAGCGCCGCCACCGGCTGAGCATCCAACGCCGGAATGAACGGCAGCGACAGCACCCGCGAGCGATCGCGGCTGAGGATACCCGGCAGCCCAAGCATCACCTGCGCCACCTGACGATCCTGGCAATGCCCGGCGATCAGGCGGCCCAACGCCGCCAGCGGATCGGCCTGCCGTGCCCAATCGGCGGTCGCTATCTTGCGGTAACCGCTGAACTCGCCGTCATCATCCATCAATAGCAGGCGGGTGTTGGTGCCGCCGACGTCTACGCCAAGAAAATGCCGCATCATGTCCCCCGCCTCAGGCCGCCTGCCGCATCTGATCCAGCATTTTTTCCCATGCCGTCTCCAGATCCGGATCGAGGTTGAACAGCCCGGAGCTGCCGACGATCAACACTTCCGCGCCGGCGCCCATCAGATCGCGGTAGGTGCGCTGATTGCAGGATCCGTCGATCTCGATCAGATAGCTCAGGTTTTGCTGGCGTTTCAGATCGCGCAACTGGCGGATCTTTTCCAGCATTTCGGGAATGAACGGCTGCCCGGCATAGCCCGGATCGACAGTCATCACGGTGATCTTATCCAGCAGATGAAGATAGTGGCGGATAAACTCCACCGGCGTAGCCGGGTTCAGCACCACCCCCACTTTTTTGCCCAGCGCGCGGATCTGGTTGATCACCCGGAACGCGTCGCGGTTGATGGTTTCGGCGTGCGGGCAGATAAAGTCCGCGCCGGCGCGGGCGATCGGGTCGATAAAATCGGTCGGGTTCTCCACCATCAGATGCACGTCCAGCAGCAACGAGGTGTGCGGGCGGATCTGTTCGATAAAGAACGGCGACAGCGTGATGTTTTTAACGTAGTGCCCGTCCATGATGTCGATATGCAGCATATCGGCGCGGCGGTTCAGCACCGCCAATTGCTGCCGGATATCCATCAGGTTCATGCACATCAGTGAAGGTGAAATCTGGTATTTCATTAGCGTTATCCTGCGCAAAAGGGAAAAAGGATCAGTGGCCCGCCGCGGCTCTGGCCTGGGCCGCGCTGCGGCGCATCGCCCGCCGCTGCCGATAGCGATGGCGTAAAAATTTCAGCGCCAGCACTGCAATCAGCACCGCGCCCCACATCGCCAGACTGAAGTGCGGGCTGACGTTCATCAGGTTCAAACCGGTGGCGATCACCTGCAGCACCACCAGCGCCAGCACCACGCCGCTGACCCGGCCAAAACCGCCGAACGGATCGGTGCCGCCCAAAATGATCGCCAGCACCGTCAGCAGCAGATAAGAGTCGCCGTAGCCCATGCGCGCCGAGTTGAAGCGCGCCATCATCACCAGCCCGGCAATGACGCACAGCAGGCTGGAGAGGGTGTAAATGGCGATCAGCACCCGATGGGTATTCACGCCGCTGAAGTGGGTGGCGTTGATGTTGCTGCCGCTCATGTAGATGCATTTGCCGAGCCGGGTTTTCTGCAAGAACAGCGCCAGCAGCACGGCAACCGCCAGGAAGATCCACAGCGGTACCGGTACGCCCAGCACGCGCTCGGCGCCGATAAACCGCACGATCTCCGGCATGCCGCTCAGGGCCGCGCCGCGCGTCAGGTAGATGCCGATGCCGTTGACCGTAGTCATGGTCGCCAGCGTCACCAGAATCGGATGCGCGCCGACGTACGCAACCAACGCGCCGGTCGCCGCGCCGATCGTCACGGCCAGCAGCATCGCCGCCGCCAGCGCCAACACCAGCCACAGCGCCTGCAGCCCCAGCCCGGCGTCCGGCGGCAGATAGCTGATGAACAGCCAGGCCATCAGCAGGCTGGTCAGGTTGGCGCTGGCGATAATGCACAGGTTCAGGCCGCCGCTGAGGATCGGGATGAACATCGCCAGGGTCAGCAGGCCCAGCTCCGGCAGCTGGAACGCCACGCTGGTGAAGGTGGCGCCGCTGAAGAAGCGCCCCGGCATCAGCAAGCTGAAGGCCAGCACCACCGCCACCAGCAGCGCCAACAGGCCGACGGCGGTGCCGTCCGGACGAAATTTCAGGTAGTTGCCCATCAGGCGCTCCTCAGGCGAAACCGACGTCGGTTTCTTTGCGTTTCTTGTAGTGAGTGACGGTGATCGCCGCGACGATCACCAGGCCGATCACCACGTTCATGAAGTAGCTGGACACGCCGATCAGGTTGAGGCCGTTTTTCAGCACGCCGATCAGGAATACGCCCATCAGCGTGCCGATTACGCTGCCCTTGCCGCCGTTCAGGCTGGCGCCGCCCAGCACCGCCGCCGCCAGTACGTCGAGCTCACCGCCCACCAGCGCGTTGGGCACCACTTCGCCCATGCGGTACACCTGCACCAGGCCGCCGATCGCCGCCATCACGCCCAGATAGCCGTAGGCGAACAGGTGCAGCAGGCCGACGCGAATGCCGATGCGCCGCGCCGATTCCGCATCGCCGCCGACGGCAAACAGCTGGCGCCCGAGGTGCGTCTTGTTCAGCAGCAGCCAGGTCAGCAGCGCCACCGCCAGCATCACCAGCGTCGGCAAACCGAGCTGATAGCTCTGTTCACCCAACTGGAACGGCAGCACGCTGCGCGGCAGCGTCCACCAGTCCGGCAGCGCGTACAGACTGCGGCCGTTGGTCAGCCACATCAGCATGCCAAACAACAACGCCTGCATACTGATGGTGACGATGATCGAGACGATGCGCAGGCAGTAGATCAACAGCGCGTTGACCATGCCCAGCGCGGCGCCGATCGCCAACGCCAGCAGAATGCTGCCCGCCGGGCTGGCCAGCCCGTAGTGGGTCGCCAGCGTGGCGATCAGGTACTGCACCACCGAGGCCACCGCCGCGAAGGAGATATCGATACCGCCGGTCACCAGCACCACGAACAGGCCGAGGGCGAAAATGCCGCTCACCGCATAGCTTTCGCTGAGATCGAGCAGGTTTTGCACCGTCAAAAACCGATCGCTGAGCAGCGAAAAAACGATGACCGTCAGCAGCAGTACCCAGGCCAGGTAGCCTTCGTTACCGCGCGGTTTCAGGCTGAATCTACGCATTGACCGCCTCCGCCAGCTGTTGCTGGCTCACCTGCCCCGGCAGGTATTCGCCGATCACGCTGCCGCCGCTGAAGTGCAGCACCCGATCGCAGTTGTAATACACCTCCGGCACTTCGTCGGAGATCAGCAAAATGGCGATCCCCTCCTGCGCCAGCAGATGGATCAGTTGGTAGATGCTGGCCTTGGCGCCGACGTCGACGCCGACGGTCGGCGAGTCGAGGATCAGGATCCGCGGCTGGGTCAGCACCCACTTGGCCAACACGATCTTTTGCTGATTGCCGCCGGACAGCGTCGAAACCGCCTGCTCCGGATCCGCCACCCGCACGCCGAGTTTGGCGATCCACTCCGCGACGATGCGATTCTTGCGGTAGTCGTCAATCAGGCGAAAACGCCCGCGCAGCTTATCAAGAATGGTCAGCACCGCGTTGTCCGCCACCGACTGTTGCTGCACCAGGCCGAGCGTCAGGCGATCCTCCGAGACGTAGCCGATGCCGGCCTTGATCGCGTCCTCATGGCCGCGAAAGCGCACCGGTTTGCTGTCGAGGTAGAGCTTGCCGCTGTCCGGCCGGGTCATGCCGAACAGGCTCAGCGCCAGCTCGGTGCGCCCGGAGCCGAGCAGCCCGCATAGACCGAGCACCTCGCCCTGATGCAGCCGGAAGCTCACGTCCTGATATTGCCCGGCGCGGCTGAGGCGATCCGCCTCCAGCAGCACCCGATCCTTATTCATGCTGGGTGACTTCAGGCGATAGTCCAGCTTCAGACCGGTCATCAGCTCGGTCAGACGATCGCCGGTGATCTCCGCCGCCGGCCAGGTCCCGATCTTGTTGCCGTCGCGGATCACCGTGACGCGATCCGAAATCTCCAGCACCTCGTCCAGCCGGTGGCTGACGAACACCACGCAGATGCCTTTCGCTTTCAGGTAATCCACCGTGCGCAGCAGCTGATTGACCTCGGTGCGGGTCAGCGAGGCGGTCGGTTCATCCATGATCACTAGCCGCGCCTCCGCCACCAGCGCGCGGCAGATCGCCACCTGCTGCCGCTGGGCGATCGGCAGCTCCGCCACCCGTTTGTCGAGATCCAGATGGAAACTCAGCTCTTGCAGCAGGCGCTCGGCGGTGCGCCGCAGCCGTGCCGGGCGGTACCATCCCAGCAGCCCATGCAGGTTGTGCTCGAAGGCGATGTTTTCCGCCACCGTCAGGTTGGGAAACAGCGACAGATCCTGGTAGATCACCTGAATGCCGAAGGCGCGCGCCTGATCCGGCGACAGCCGGCCGAAGGTTTGCCCGTCGATGGTGATGCGGCTGCCGTCGTCCGGTTGATACACGCCGGCGATCGCCTTGATCAACGTACTCTTGCCGCAGCCGTTGGTGCCGGCCAGGCAGTGCACTTCCCCCGGCATCAGCGCCAGCGAGATAGCGTTCAGCGCACGCTGCCCGCCAAAGGTCATCGACAGCTGTTGCAGCGCGATCAGCGGCGCGCCCTGGGTTGCCGTATTGCCGGAAATCGCCATGATTACAGCCCCATCTTCACCAGCTTCGGCAGGTTTTGCTTATCCAGACTTTCGGTGGCGTTGCCGAGAATGGTGTGCTGCTGTGCATCCACCTGCACCTTGCCCATGCCTTCGATGGTCATGCCGTCGGTGATCTTTTCTCCCTTGTGCATCATGTCGGCGATGCGCACGAACACTTCGCCCGCCACCAGCGGATTCCAGATATAGCCACCCTTGATGGCGCCACGGTTGACCAGCGAAGCGCCCTGGCCCGGGCTGAACGGCCCGATGACGCAGATATCGTTGCTTTTGCCGCGGTTGAGCACCGCGCGCCCGGCGCCGATCGGCCCCTGCGATCCGAACGCCAGCACGCCTTTCAGATCGGGATATTTGGCCATCAGATCGTTGGTGGTGCGCACGCTGTCATCCAGCGATTCCCCCACGCCGAACTTGTCGCCCACCAGCTGCATGTTCGGGTAGTGCTGCTTCTGGTAGTTGATGGCCGAGTCCGACCAGGTGATGTGCAGCGGCACCGTCAGGCTGCCGACGTACACCGCGTACTTGCCCTGCTCTTTCATGCAGGCGGCCAGCGCTTTCATGTGGTTGACCCCGTGCTGCGAGGCGTCCACCAGCTCAAAGTCCCAGTCGGCGTACTTCTGGCCGGGGGATTCGTGTACGATCACCTTGATGCCCGCCTCCTGCGCGCGCTTGAGCACCGGCTCCAGCACCCGGGCGTCGTTCGGCACCACGCCAATGATGTCCACCTTCTGCGCGATCAGATCTTCGATGGCGCGCACCTGCAGCGCCGGATCCGCCGCCGTCGGCCCGACCATCCAGGCGTCGATGCCGCGTTTGGCGCCTTCGCTTTTGATGCCGGCCTCCATGGCGTTGAACCACGGAATGCCGCCGATCTTCACCACCACGCCCATTTTCAGCTTGTCCGCCGCCTGCGCGGATAGCGACAGCAGCAGCGAGGCAAACAGACCGACCAGTACGGATTTTTTCATTGTTCTCTCTCCACAAGTGTTGGCTGTAAATAAGGGGGTTTCGTTGTTGTTATCGCGCCGCCCTTTTCGCGGCGGGTGAAACTTCAATCACGTCGACGTTGTTCCAGGCCAGTTCCTGACGAAATTCGTCGTCGCTGAGCCGATCGGTGATTAAGGTATCTATCTCCCGGTAGTGGCAGATGCGCGCGAACGAGCGGCGGCCGAACTTATTGCTGTCCACCAGCAGGAACTTGCGTTCCGACGCCAGCAGCATCTGCTGCTTCAGCCGCGCATGGTGCTCGTTGCTTTCGCGGATGCCGCCGTCCTGGCAGATGCCGTGGCAGGAGAAAAACAGCTTGTTGATCACGAACTCTTTCAGCATCTGCTCCGCCAGCACGCCGATAAAATCCTCATACTTGGCGGAATACTCGCCCCCCAGTCCGATAGTGCGCACGTTGGCCTTGCAGGCCAGCGTCTGGATGATGTGCAGCGAGTTGGTCAACACCACCAGCGAGATATCCGGCAGTTGGCGCGCCAAAAACCAGCTGGTGGAGCTGCTGTCCAGCAGCAGGCAATCCCCCGGCGCGATAAACTCCAGCGCGCGTTTGGCGATGCGCGTCTTCTGCTCCGGCGCCTCGTTGCTGCGCTGGCGGAAAGATTCCCCCTGGTCTATCTCGGCGGGCACATAGGTTTTCTCCACCGCCGGCGGCTCGACGAATACCGCGCCGCCGTGGCTGCGCAGCAGCAGGCCGCGCCGTTCCAGCAAGGCCAGATCACGCCGCGCCGTCTCGATAGAGATGTGGCACAGCTGCGCCACCTCCTGCACCATCACGCGGCCGCGCTGGCTCAAGACTTCGGTGATAAAACGATGACGTTCTACAGGCAGCATGTTTCTTTTCTCCTCCACGACGTTGATTACGATATCGATTTGCCGCGCCGCGTTTTGCGCGCAGACGCAAAGCGCATCGCCCCGCGATCGGTCAACGATGGCGGTGTGATAGTTGTCAAAAAAATCGGGAGGAAAATGAAATGAATAATTATGAAAGTGTGGAGTAACAGGCAGTTATGATGCGCGTGCGTCTTAGGCAGACAGGAGAGAAACGGTAAACGGTCACAATTCCACGTTCCGCAACATGACCGTTAATGACCGTTTTTGTGGTTTTGACCGAACGCCGGGCCTAAAGTAGCCCGGCATTCTATTTACAGCGGCTTATGCGCCGTTTCCCGCGCCGCCCATACCGCCCAAAGCGTGATAAGCAGAGCCAACGCGACATAGGCGGAAATCGCCAGCGTGCTGTCGTAAGATTTAAACAACGAAGTGATGATCAGCGGGGCAAAGCCGCCACCGATAATCCCCGCCAAGGTATAGGCTAACGACGATCCGGCATAACGCACCCGTGTCGGGAACTGTTCCGTGATGAAGGCCGCCTGTGGCCCATACATCGCCGCATGGATCAACAGCCCGATCACCACTGCCATGCAGATCAACACCGGTTGACTGCTGTCGAGCAGGACGAAGAACGCAAACGCCCACGCTATCGCCGCCAATGCACCGCCGATATACACCGGACGACGGCCGAAGCGATCCGACAATGCGCCAAACAGCGGTACCGCGACGGCGTTACCTATCGCCCCCAGCATGGTGGCGCCCAGCGCCAGCGGGCGCGGCAGATTCAGCACGGTGGTGACGTAGGTCAATGTGAACACGACCACCAACGCATAGAGCACGTCAGAGCCGATACGCGATCCGCCGGCGATCAGCAGTGGGCGCATGTGCTGCGTGAAGACTTCGCGGATCGGCGACTGCGTAACATCTTTCGACGCCTCCAGTTGCAAAAATGCCGGCGTCTCACCCACCCCCCGACGCAGCCACAAACCGAAGATGACCAGCACCAGGCTCAGCAGGAACGGGATCCGCCAGCCCCATTGCTGGAAATCGTCCGCCGACATCGCCAACGTCACCAGCGTAATCAGGCCGGTGCCGATCAGCGAACCGCAGGACGGCCCTACCTGAGCAAAGGACGCGTTGCGCCCGCGCTGATGCGGCTTACCGTGTTCCATCGACAACAGCACCGCCCCCGCCCATTCTCCGCCCAGCGCAATGCCCTGAATAAAGCGCAGCGTCACCAGCAGCAACGGGCTCCAAATCCCCCAGCTGGCATAGCCGGGCAACAATCCCATCAGCGCCGTGGTCACGCCCATGATCACCAGCGTGGTGACCAGTACAAAGCGCCGCCCCAACACATCGCCAAGGTGGCCGAACACGATGCCACCGATCGGCCGGGAAACATAACCCACCGCGTAAGTGGAGAACGCCAGAATCGTGCCCACCAGCGGATCGAACGATGGGAAGAATACATGGTTGAAAATCAACGCGGCCATGATGTTGTAGACGGTGAAATCGTACCATTCCAACGCCGTGCCGATCGAGCTGGCCGCCGCCAACTTGCCGGTATTGGGCGGTGCGGCGGCACTTTCTGCGGCAGGCACGGCAGCCTGTGCCGTTTCAGTGGTGTATGCGTTCATGATGTCAGCTCCTGTGCGGTCAGTTGCCAGCCAAGGGCATAGTGCCAGGCATCGGCGGCGGGCATGTTCAGCGCTTCAGCGGCCTGCTCGCTTAAACGCAGGCCGGCTTCGGCGTCGCTGCTTTCGATCAATAGCATCGGCAGCATTCGGCGGTTTTCTCGCGATTCTTTCGGCAGCGGGGAACTGAGTTCGGCATCCGGCGTCAACAGGCTGCTGCGCACAAAGCCAGGCTGTTCAGCCAGCCGTGCGCCCAGTTGCAAGATGCGGGCATGCAGCGCTTCCGATGCCGCCGACGGCAGCACGAAGATACAGAGATGACTGCCGCACCCTTGGCCGGTGACCGCCTCCACCGCACACACCCGGCGCATTGGATCGCGCATTTTCTCCAGGCTGGCCACCGACCAAGGCGTTTGGTGTTGAAACGCGGCGCGATAGGCTTCGGAGGTAAAACTGGCCAACGATTCGGTTTTATACAGCCCCAAATATTGACGCCCGCCCTGCAATGCCCGATAGCGTGTGCCGGATAAAAAGCCGGGCACCCGCACCCGCTCCTCCACGTGTTCGCGGTCATACCAGCGATTGAAATCCGCATCATCCTGCGTGGCGACATCCGTCGCGACAAACAGCATTCCGTTCGGGGAATCGTTCATGGATATTCTCCTGGTCATCTCAAAAGGCAGGCCTGCGCCCACCGGAAAATCACGCCTCGGCAAGACGGCGTTCGATCGCCAGCGCCCATCCCAGCAGCGCCTCATCACACATCGGCAAGCCCGCCAGCATCAGGCCGATCGGCGCGGCGCCTGGCCGCTGGCAGGGCAAGGACAGCGCGCAGCCGTCGAGGAAATTGACGATCGCGGGATTGCGCAGCATCAGTCCGTTGCAACGGAAGTAGGCATCATCCGCCGCCAGCTCGCCGATAGTTGGCGCAATCATCGGCACGGTCGGCATCAGCAGAGCGTCAAACCTCTGCAGCTCCGCCGTAATCCGCCGCTGCCAGTCGGCGCGTTGCCGCTGCAACAGCTGCAGATCGGCGTCGCCCAAGGATGCACCGCGGCGAATGCGCGACAGCACCCGCGGGTCATAGCCCTCGGCCCGTTCAGCGATCAACGCTTGATGCCAGCGCCAGGACTCCAGCGCGGTGAAACCACCGTTGGCATTGATCGCCGCCAGCTCGGCAAACGCCGTAGCAGGAATGAATTCAATCTGCGCTCCCGCCTGAGACAGGCATTGCAGGCTGCGCTGGAATGCCTCGGCAACCGCCGGCTGCAGTTCATCCAGCACCACCGTTTGCGGCACGGCAAAATGCGCCTGCGCCAAGCTTTTTTGCGGCACCCGCAGCGGGCTGTCGGCAATCAGTGCGTCCAGCGCAATACAGCTGGCGACGTCATGAGCAATCACGCCGATCGAATCCAGCGAAGGCGACAGCGGCAATAAGCCAGCGTCATTGATGCGCCGTGCAGTGGGTTTATAACCGGTCAATCCGCACAGCGCGGCGGGTATGCGTACCGACCCGCCGGTATCGCTGCCAATCGCGCCCAGGCACATGCCGTCGGCCACCGCCACCGCCGCACCGGAAGAGGAGCCGCCGGGAATGCGTGCCGCCTGGCGCTCCCAGGGATTGGCCGGCGTCCCGTAATGCGGGTTGATGCCCAGTCCGGAATAGGCAAATTCCGTCATCGTCGTTTTGCCCACCACCACCGCGCCGGCTTGCAACAGCCGTTCTACTACCGCAGCGTGCTTTTCTGCGGGCGGCGCGTCGGCTAACACGCGCGAGCCCGCCGTGGTCACCTCACCGGCCACGTCAAACAGACCCTTGATTGAGACAGGCACGCCATCCAGCGCCGACAGCGGCGAGCCGGCGGCGCGCCGCCGATCGGAGGCCTGCGCTTGCCGTTGCGCCCACTCGGCGTAGGTTCGCGTAAACGCGCGCGCGCCCTCCCCCCGCTCATCGGCGATCTGCGCCAAAGCGGCGGCGGTCAGCTGCGCTGCGGTGAACTCCCCGCTAGCCAGGCCGGCGCTGGCCTGCATCAACGTCAGCTTTTTCATCACGCCACCACCGGCAGTTCAATGCTGCGATAACCGTGACTGATGGTGCGCCCAAGCACATCGTCCACCAGTTCCATGCGAAACTCGCCGGCCGGTCGAATGCCGCCGATCGCCGCCACCGTGCCGCAAGTCATCGCCAACCCGTCGGGCGTTTGCGGTTGCGCCAGCCCGCACTCCGGCGGCTGCATACCGGTGAAGTAACGCTCCAGCAAATCACCGGGCGTACGCAGCGCGGCAAGGCTGCCCTGTTGATACAATCGCCATTCGCCCTCTTCCTTGATCCACGAACGCAAGATCAAACTGTCCCAATGTTCCAGCACCTCCTGCAGCGGCCAGGCGGCTCGCGCCACCGGTTTAACGCAAATCTGTTTCGACAGCGCCACGCTGTGCGCTTCGAGTTGACGATCGGTGTGATCGGACGCCAATGACACGAACAGTTCGCCGCGATGGGCAAAAATCAGCGGCTCCGCTTCGCCGGACGTCGCGTTGCCAATGACTTCAATGGTCTCTTGCTGGCTCAACTGATTGGCGGCAACGCGGTAAAACAGGGGGATTGCACTGGGCTGGGGCACGCCCAGCTCGGCCAATTCACGAATATGGTGCAAGATCGCTTCGCGATCGCGCCCGGTCCAACCGGCGATCACCAGATGATCAATCTCAACATTCAACGTCGCTGCGCCGCGGGATTCAGGTAAAGTGAAGGTCAGTCTCATGGCAGTTTCGCCCCTCTTGTTAAAACACTGTGAAATTTCACTATATCTTTAGTTACCAAATAAGCGATTTTCATGCCATGTTTTTGTGTACTATGTCTAAAAACTTTCTTCTTGCAGGAGCAAAACGTGAAGACTGTTGACGCAGAAAGCCCGCAGCGCCCGATGACGGAAGAAGCCGGCGTCTCACTGAACGAGCTGGCCTACCGGCGCTTCAAACAGGCGCTGGTCACACTCAGCTACAAGCCGGGCGAATATCTCAATACCGCGCAGGTGATGAACGATCTGGATATGGGCAGAACGCCGATCAATCAGGCAATCCACCGCTTGGCCAACGAGGGGTTACTGCAGGTCATCCCGCGCAAAGGCGTGATGGTTTCACCGTTGTCGATGGACGATGCGTTGGAATTGATCGAAGTAAGGCTGGCTAACGAGATGCTGTGCATGCAGCTGGCGAGCCAGAGGATTACCGAGAGGCAAATCGCGACGCTGACCGAACTCAATCGGCAAATCGAAGCCGCGAGCCAGGAGCGAGATAGAGTGCGAATGATGACACTCGATCATGAGTTTCACCAGGAGCTGGCGCAGATCGCCGGCAATAACATGTTGGCGGATATCCTGAGTGTGCTGCACGCCAGGGCGCAGCGTTTTTGGGCCAGCACCCTGTCGCGGGAAGGGCATATGCGCGAAGTGATCGACGAACACCGGGCAATTATCGCCGCGCTGGCCGCACAAGACAGCGCCGCCGCCGCCGAGGCCGCGCAGGCGCATATCTTGTCATTCCGCAGCGCGCTGCTGCACGACGGGTAACCCCGCGGCGCAGGATATTACCGGGAATAGTTATGATGACCCTGTTCTGCCGATGAGCAGGAGATAAACGGTAAACGGTCACATTTCACGCTCCGCGGAATGACCGTTTTTATAGTTTTGACCGAGCTCCGTCGAGAGGTGGCCGACGTGGGTAGGCGTTGCCTTAAAAAACAGCAAAAAAAATCCGGTGAGAATCTCACCGGACCGTTAGCCACCTGACACAAATTATTCCTCGTGCTCATGCTCTTTCAACATCGCCTCACGCAGCACAGCGTTCAGGCGTTTCTGATAGCCCTTGCCTGGCCGCTGAAGCCAGGCCAACACATCCGCATCGATTCGGATGGTTTTCGATACTTTCATCGGTTTATAAAAACGCCCCTGAACCGCAGCCTGCCACTTCTCCTTACCCAGGGCCGGGGCATCGGTATAATCGATATCCTCATCCGGCAGCGCGCTCAGTGAAGCAATTTGCGCTTTCTGCTCCTCCGTCAACGGAGGGAGTACGCTATGCGCCAGATTTTTGGCGGAATTTTTGCGCTTCATATCTTCCCCTCTCTTTGGCATCGGCCTTGCGTGCTGAAATGATGCGCACGATCTCTACGGCATCGCCTTCGACATCCGTTTCGGTCGTCGTATGTGCCACCAGCAGCAACAAACAGGAGCCGACCATACCGATCGTTTGCCAGCGTTCTTCTCCATCCTCAATCCTTTCCAGCACGGCCAAATGGTTGGGATCCAGAAAAACCCGTTGCGCAATCTCAAAACTGACGCGGTGTTTACGCTGGTTACTGTGATTTTTATCCTGATTCCATTCAAAATAAACATACATTTTTGTAACTACATTTTGATTATTATTTAATCAAAATACACTCCGCACGGCGGGATGTCAAAACCCCTCATGCATTCAACGCCCGCCTGCGGCCTCGATAAAAGTGCCGGTCACGTAAGACGCGGCGTCAGACAGCAGCCAGGCGATCGCCTCCGCCACTTCCTGCGGCTGCCCGCCGCGCCGCATCGGCAAACTGTCCTTCACGCGATCCACCCGGCCGGGCTCGCCGCCGCTGGCATGCATCTCGGTATAGATGAATCCGGGCCGCACGCCGTTGACGCGGATGCCCTGCGCCGCCACCTCGCGCGCTAGCCCGATGGTCAGGGTATCGACGGCGCCTTTCGAGGCGGCGTAATCCACGTACTCCCCCGCAGCGCCTAAACGAGAAGCGGCGGAAGAAACGTTGACGATGGCGCCGCCCTGGCCGCCATGGCGCAGCGCCATGCGCTTCACCGACTCGCGGCAACACAGGAAGTAGCCAGTAACGTTGGTGCCGAGCACCTGATTGATGCGCTCGGCGGTCAACTGCTCAATGTTCGCCTGCCGGAACAGAATGCCGGCATTGTTGACCAACGCACTGAGCGTGCCCAGCCCCGCGTCCAGCGCGGCGAACATCGCCATCACCTGCGCTTCGTCGGCCACATCGGCCTGCAGCGCCAGCGCCTTGCCGCCCTGCGCCTCAATCTCTGCCACCACCTGCCGCGCCGCGCTTTCGTCACGCAGGTAATTCACGCCCACCGCATAACCCTGCCGAGCCAGCAACAACGCGGCCGCACGGCCAATTCCCCGGCTCGCGCCGGTCACCAATGCCACTTTCGTCATACTGTTTTTCTCTGGTTGGCGATATCAACACAGCGGCCTGCGCACAGGCGCCCCGTTTGTCCGTCAGAGTATAGAGCTGCGCCCTAAAAAGCGCTTCAAAGCTGAGCCAGGCGGCGCAGCTGCTTTTTAATCCGCGCTTTGACGCAGCCGTAGGCGTCCGACGTCGCTGCCTGATGCCCCCGTTGCAAGCCGGCAGCATGCGGGCCATTGTCGCTATGGCTCTGCGCATCGCCGCGAAAAGACAGCGTCAACAGAACGAGCAGCGCCGCCACGCCTGTATATATCAGCCGCCGCGAGGTGCCCGCGAGCGGGGAACCGTCAGTCTGCATGTTTCGCGCCCTCTGTCATGATTTCGAATGGCTGCAAAATAACTGAAATTCCCTTTTGCTCCCTTAACGCGAGATTAAAGCCAGATTAAGGTTTGCTTAAGAACGTACAGGCAAAGCGAGTTTCCCCGTTGTCTTCCCGGCAGGGTTATAGTTAGATAATCGCGACTTGAGGATCTCAGCGGAACAAACGTGAACATACTGTTGGTGGAAGACGACCTGCAATTAGGCAAGGCGCTGTGCCGCGCATTGGAGCTCACCGGCTTTAATTTGTGCTGGGTGCGCCTGCTCGCGGACGCGGAAAATAAACTTTCACCCGGCGGGTTCGACCTGATGCTGTTGGATCTCACGCTGCCGGACGGCGACGGTTTGCAAAAGCTGATCGCCTGGCGCGCCGCCGGGCAAAATATCCCCATCATCATCCTGACCGCCCGCGACCGCATCGAAAGCCTGGTGAACAGCCTGGATTCCGGCGCGGACGACTTTCTGGCCAAACCCTTTGCGCTGCCCGAGCTCATCTCACGCGTCAAGGCGGTCAACCGACGCATGGCGGGCTTCGCTTCGCAAACCTGGAGCCTCGGCACGCTGTATCTCGACCCGGTCAACCATCAGGTGACGCTGGATAACGAACTGCTGATGCTGTCGAAAAAAGAGTATCACCTGCTGCACGAGCTGATGCGCTGTGCCGGCACAGTGGTGCGCAAAGCGGTGTTGGAACAGCGGCTGTTCGGCCACGGCGACAGCGTGGAAAGCAACTCGCTGGAAGTGCACATGCATAATTTACGGCGCAAGATCGGTAAAGAAAGAATTATTACCGTACGCGGCATTG
The DNA here is from genome assembly GCF_029962605.1 of Serratia sarumanii. Classification (NCBI taxonomy): domain Bacteria; kingdom Pseudomonadati; phylum Pseudomonadota; class Gammaproteobacteria; order Enterobacterales; family Yersiniaceae; genus Serratia; species Serratia sarumanii. The sequence continues at coordinate 4,119,641 of NZ_CP124750.1, forward strand.
GTTATTTGCTGAAGAAAGAGTAGCAAGATGATCGGTTTCAAATCCTTCTTTATGCGCACCATTATTTTCCAGGTCCTGGCCATTTTATTATTGTGGGGGATCCTCGTCGCCTGGGTGAAATATTGGTATTACCCCGACATGGAAAAATATTTCGATAACCAGCAACGCATCGTCGCCGTGGGTATCGCCAATATTCTCGATGAAACCGGCACCGACAATATCGATTACCGCGGCATCATCAAGACCATTGAAGGCATGTACATTGATTCCATCAATAACGGCATGCAGGATCAAATCGATTACCACCCGCTGTTCGTGGTTTACGATCGGGACAACCGGGTGCTTTACAGTTCGCAAACGCAGGGAGAACCGCTGCGCCTGCCGCCTTCGGTGCTGTCGGGCTCCGTTAAGTACGCCGGCGCCAACTGGCATCTTGCCGGCAGCTGGAGCGAAAAGCGTCAGTACCGGGTGATCGTCGGCGAGTCGTTCAACGATCGCACCACGCTGTTCGGTAACCCGGCGGAAAGCACTGCCATGCCGCTGCTGGGCATTCTGGCGGCGATCATCATCACCTTGCTGTTTACCGCCTACTTCAGCCTGCGGCCGCTGCGCCAGATCGCCCGCACCATCTCCGATCGCCAGCCGGGTAATCTGTCGCCGATCAACGTCAGCGAGCAGTATCAGGAAATCCGGCCGGTGGTGGTGGAGGTCAACAAGCTGATGGCGCGCATCGACGCCGCCAACCAGCGCGAAAAACGCTTTATGGCCGATGCGGCGCACGAACTGCGCACGCCGATCGCCGCCGTGCTGGCGCAGCTGCATCTGCTGACCCAGGTCAGCGAGCAGCAGGAGCGCCGGGAGATCATCGGCGACATGCAGCAGGGGCTAGATCGCGCGGCGTCGCTGTCGCGCCAGTTGATCAACCTGGCCAAGCTGGAGGCGGAAGATTTTCCGCTGAAAATCGAGGCGGTGGACATCTACGCAGAGATCGGAAAATGCATCGCGCAGCACGTCCCCTATGCGCTGGAAAAGGATGTGGAACTCTCGCTCGACGGCAGCGAGGACGTGGTGGTAACCACCGATCGCCATGCGCTGATCGCCATCTTCACCAACCTGCTGGACAACGCACTCAAGTACGCACCGCCCGGCAGCCGCATCGAAGCCCATATCCGTTCGCTGGCACCGCTCGGCTGCTATATTACGTTGCGCGACAACGGCCCCGGAGTGAGCGAAGAGCACCTTCCGCGCCTGTTTGAACGCTTTTACCGCGTGCCCGGCACGCAGCAGACCGGCAGCGGACTGGGATTGGCCATCGCCCGGAACCTGGCCGATAAGATCGGCGCGCAGCTGCGCGTCACCGAAGGCCTCGACGATCGCGGCATCGGTTTTATTATCGATTTGCCGGAAAGTTACCGGCCACAGACTGAGAGTGAACAACGATCATGAGCGCCCCTGTCCTGCTGCAACGGCAGCAACTCGACCGACTATGGGATATTGACCGCAGCGAAATCATCGACACCCTGTATCGCCTGCAGGACGGTAAACTGCAAGCCTACCCGGACTACTACGACGTGCGCGGTTGGGATCCGCACGACCGGGAAACCTATACGCCGATCCATGAAGCCTGCTTCGATCGCGGCGGCGCGTTCTTCGCGCGGTTCGAAGGCGAGGAGATCGTGGCGGCGGCGGCGCTGGATACCGAGCCGCGCGGCCCGCAGCGGGATCTGCGCCAGCTGCTGTTCTTTTACGTCAGCGCGCACCAACGCGGCCAGGGGTTAGGCAAGCAGCTGTTCCAGCTCTGCCAGCGTCAGGCGGCGCAAGAAGGCGCCGCCGGGCTGTACGTCTCTTCCATCCCCAACAAAAGCACCGTAGACTTCTATCTGGCGCAAGGGTGCCGGCTCATCGAGCGCCCGGATGCCGAGCTGTTCGCCCGCGAGCCGGAGGATATTCACCTGGTCTGCCCTTGCCGCTAGCGGCAGGAACTTAGCGGGCGATGCGTATCACCGAACGCACGTCGCTTTTCTTGTTCAGATCCCATACCTCGGCGATCTCCGCCAGCGCGTGCTCCTGCGTCTCGATAGTGAGTGCGCCCGTTACCGCCAGCGCCAGAATTTCGGTCGCGTAGCGCTGCATCTCCGGGATCGGCGGGAAGTTGCCGGTGCCGCTGCCGAGGATCTGCAGCTGATTGCTGCGCAGCACCGCCGCCGGCAGCCGGATGTCCGGCGCGGCCATCGAGCCGACGTTGACCAGGCGAATGCCGCGCCCGCCGGCGTAAGACGAGAGATCGTGATTATTGAGCGTCGCGAGCAGCGCTTCGGTCGCCGGGCCCCAGATATAATCGACGCTCACCTGATAACCGCCCGGCCCCGCCGCCGCCGCGAAGGCCTGCGTCAGCGCCTCGCCCTGCAGGCTCAGATCCACCGTGGCATCCACGCCCAACGCTTCCAGCACGCTCAGCCGACGGCCGGCGGCAACGATGCGCCCGGCTCCCGCCTGACGCGCCGCGGCGACCGCCAGTTTTCCCGAAGTGCCGGTAGCGCCGATGATCAGCACCGTTTCACCGGGCTGCAGATCCGCCCGCCATCGCAGCGGCAGCCAGGCGGCGAAGGCCGGATTGATCAGCGCCGCCGCCGTGGCGTCGTCCACCGCCTCCGGCACCGGCACCGTCCATGACGCGACGCTGCGCTCAGCCATCGCGCCGTAAGGGCGGCGGAAGGAGGCGAAATACACCCGTTGCCCGTCGGCCGTCCGGCCCACGCCGTCGGTGCCGGGTACGATCGGCAACTGCTTCGGGCTGGAGTAATGGGTGCCGGCGACGGTGGCGCGATCCAGCTGTTTGATGCCGGCCGCCAGAACGTCGATCGGCACTTCATTCGCCTGCGCCTGAGGCTCCTCAAAGGTGCCGAAAACCGGGGCTTGCCCCAGCGCTGTTACGATTGCCGCTTGCATGGTGACTCCTCAAATCGTGGGAACGTACGGGAAAGAATAGGCCGCAATAAAATAAAAAGGGACACCGCATGATGCGGTGTCCCCCGAACACAAACTTTGCCGAACGTGTTATTCGTAGTCGCTCATCGGCACGCAAGAGCAGAACAGGTTACGGTCGCCGTACACGTCATCCAGACGCTTAACGCTCGGCCAGTACTTGTTCTCGCGCACGCCGGCCACCGGGAACACCGCCAGCTCACGGCTGTACGGATGCTGCCAGTCGTTAACCAGCTCAGCCTGCACGTGCGGCGCATTCACCAGCGGGTTGTCTTCCAGCGGCCATTCGCCTTTGGCGACGCGGTCGATCTCGCTGCGGATCGCCAGCATCGCATCGATAAAGCGATCCAGCTCCACTTTGCTTTCCGACTCGGTCGGCTCGACCATCAGCGTGCCCGCCACCGGGAACGACATGGTCGGCGCGTGGAAGCCGAAGTCGATCAGGCGCTTGGCGATGTCCATTTCGCTGATGCCGGTCTCTTCCTTCAGCGGACGAATATCGAGGATACATTCGTGCGCCACGCGGTGATCGCGGCCGGTATACAGAATCGGATAGGCGTCTTTCAGGCGGGTAGCGATGTAGTTGGCGTTCAGGATCGCCATCTGGCTGGCCTGCTTCAGGCCTTCCGCGCCCATCATGCGGATGTACATCCAGCTGATAGGCAGGATGGAGGCGCTGCCGAACGGCGCCGCGGAGACCGCGCCCTGCTGGGTGGTTACGCCGTCGATCTGCACGACGCTGTGGCCCGGCACAAACGGCGCCAGGTGCGCTTTCACGCCGATCGGGCCCATGCCCGGGCCGCCGCCGCCGTGCGGGATGCAGAAGGTTTTATGCAGGTTGAGGTGCGAAACGTCCGCGCCGATATAGCCTGGCGTGGTGATGCCCACCTGGGCGTTCATGTTGGCGCCGTCCAGATACACCTGGCCGCCGAACTGATGCACGATCTGGCACACTTCGCGGATGGTTTCTTCATACACGCCGTGGGTCGACGGGTAGGTCACCATGATGCAAGAGAGCTCTTCGCCTGCCTGCTCCGCCTTGACGCGCAGATCGTGCAGATCGATGTTGCCGTTCTTGTCGCAGGCGACCACCACCACGCTCATGCCCGCCATCTGGGCGGAGGCCGGGTTGGTGCCGTGCGCGGAGCTCGGGATCAGGCAGACGTGACGGCCCGCTTCGTTGCGGCTTTCGTGGTAGCGGCGGATTGCCAGCAGGCCGGCGTATTCGCCCTGCGCGCCGGAGTTCGGCTGCATGCACACCGCGTCATAGCCGGTCAGTTGCACCAGCCACTGAGACAGTTGGCCGATCATCTGCTGGTAGCCGGCAGCCTGCTCCGGCGGGCAGAACGGGTGCAGCTCGGAGAATTCAGGCCAGGTGATCGGGATCATTTCCGCCGCGGCGTTCAATTTCATGGTGCAAGAGCCCAGCGGGATCATCGCCTGGTTCAGCGCCAGATCCTTGCGCTCCAGGCGATGCATATAGCGCATCATCTCGGTTTCGCTGTGATAGCGGTTGAATACCGGGTGGGTCAGGATCGGATCCTGGCGCAACATGGCGGCCGGGATCGATTGACTGCTCTTGCTCACCGCCGCGTCCAGCGCGTCGATGTCCAGGCCGTGGTTGTCGCCGGCCAGCAGTGCGAACAGCGTCTGCACGTCTTCGCGCGAGGTGGCTTCGTCCAGCGTGATGCCTACGGCGCCGTGGATATCGGTACGCAGGTTGATGCCGAAGCTCAGCGCGCGTTCCAGCACCGCCGCTTTGTCTTTCACTTCAACGGTCAGGGTGTCGAACCAGGTGTTGTGGCGCAGCGTCAGGCCGGCCTTCTGCAGCCCGGCGGCCAGAATGTCGGTCAAGCGATGGATACGCCCGGCGATGCGCTGCAGCCCTTGCGGGCCGTGATATACCGCATACAGGCTGGCGATGTTGGCCAACAGCACCTGCGAGGTACAGATATTCGAGTTGGCCTTCTCGCGGCGGATATGCTGCTCGCGGGTCTGCATCGCCATGCGCAGCGCGGTGTTGCCGGCGGCATCGCGGGAAACGCCGATGATGCGGCCCGGCATCGAGCGCTTGAACTCGTCGCGGCAGGCGAAGAAGGCGGCGTGCGGGCCGCCATAGCCCATCGGCACGCCGAAGCGCTGCGCGGAGCCGAACACCACGTCGGCGCCCTGCTTGCCCGGCGCGGTCAGCAGCACCAGGGCCATAATGTCGGCGGCCACGCTGGTGATGATTTTGCGCGATTTCAGTTCGGCCAGCAGCGCGCTGTAGTCGTGCAGCTCGCCGGTGGTGCCCACCTGTTGCAGCAGCACGCCGAACACGCCGTCCAGCTCCAGCACTTTTTCCGCTTTATCGACGATGACGTCGAAGCCGAAGGTTTCGGCGCGGGTGCGCACCACGTCCAGCGTCTGCGGATGCACGTCGTCAGCCACGAAGAAGCGGTTGACGTCTTTCAGCTTGCTGGCGCGTTTGGCCAAGGCCATCGCTTCGGCGGCGGCGGTGGCTTCATCCAGCAGCGAAGCGGAAGCCAGATCCAGGCCGGTCAGATCGAGGGTCACGGTCTGGAAGTTCAGCAGCGCTTCCAGACGGCCCTGCGACACTTCCGGCTGATAAGGGGTGTAAGCGGTGTACCAGCCCGGATTTTCCAGCATGTTGCGCAGGATCACCGGCGGCGTCAGCACGGCGCTGTAGCCCATGCCGATATAGGATTTGTAGCGCTGATTCTGCGAGGCGATCGCCTTCAGCTCAGCCAGCGCCTGGTGTTCGGTCGCCGCGTCGCCGACCGGCGGCGGCCCCGGCAGCTGAATGTCCGCCGGCACGATCTGTTGGATCAGCGCGCTGAGCGAGCGAGCGCCCACCGCTGCCAGCAACTCCTGGCGTTGTTCCGCAGAAGAGCCGATGTGGCGTTCGATGAACGCTTCGCTGTGTTCGAGTTGGCTGAGTGTCTGGGTCATTGCTACAAATTCCTGAATGCTTGCGTGATACGGGATATAGCTTGAGCGGTAACTAAAACGCCCCGGCCAAAAGGCCTGGGGCGTGGTCACTATTACTCGTCGATCGAGGCCTGATAAGCCGCGGCGTCCAGCAGGTTCGCCAGCTCGCCTTCGTCGGCGGCTTTAATCTGGAACAGGAAGCCGTCACCGTAAGGTTCGCTGTTGACCAGTTCCGGGGAGCTTTCCAGCTCGCCGTTCACCGCCACGATTTCGCCGCTGATTGGCGCGTAAATGTCCGACGCCGCCTTGACGGACTCCGCCACGGCGCAATCTTCACCGGCGGCGACGCGGCGGCCCACTTCCGGCAGATCGACAAACACCATATCGCCCAGCAGTTCCTGCGCGTGTTCGGTGATGCCTACGGTGTAAACGCCGTTACCTTCTGAACGAACCCACTCGTGGGAGGATGCGTATTTCAATTCTGTTGGCACATTGCTCATCGCCGGTTACTCCTTCGAAGAAATAAAAGAATCAATCAATAAAAAATCAATTTGTCAGCGGCTTGCCGGCGCGAACGAAACCGGGCTTGGTCACTTTGACCGGCATTTCACGGTTGCGGATCTGCACGATGGCCTGCTCGCCGATGCCCGCCGGCACGCGCGCCAGCGCGATGCTGAAGCCCAGCGTCGGAGAGAACGAACCGCTGGTGATCACGCCTTCGTGGGTTTGCCCCGCCGCGTCGGTGAAACGCACCGGCAGCTCATTACGTAATACGCCTTTTTCCGTCATGATCAAGCCGACCAGTTGCTCGGTGCCCTGCTCGCGCTGTTGTTCCAGCGCTTCGCGGCCGATGAAACGGCGATCTTCCGGCTGCCAGGCGATGGTCCAGCCCATGTTGGCGGCCAGCGGTGAAACGCCTTCGTCCATCTCTTGCCCGTAGAGGTTCATGCCCGCTTCCAGACGCAGCGTGTCGCGCGCGCCCAGACCGGCCGGCTTGACGCCCGCGGCCAGCAATTTTTGCCAGAAATCCGCCGCCTGCTCTTTCGGCAGCGCGATCTCATAGCCGGCCTCGCCGGTGTAACCGGTGGTGGCGATGAACAGCTCGCCGGCCTGCACGCCGAAGAACGGCTTCATGCCTTCGACCGCACTTTTTTGTTCCGGGGTGAACAGCGTGCCGGCACGCTCTTTGGCCTGCGGGCCCTGTACCGCGATCAGCGCCAGATCGTCGCGCACCGTCAGCGCAACGCCATACGGCGCGGCGTGTTCTTCAATCCAGGCCAGGTCTTTGTCGCGCGTGGCGGAGTTCACCACCAGGCGGAAATAGTCTTCAGTGAGGAAATAAACGATCAGGTCGTCGATCACGCCGCCGGAGGCATTCAGCATGCCGGTGTACAGCGCCTTGCCGGGTTGGGTCAGTTTGGCGACGTCGTTCGCCAGCAGGTAGCGCAGGAACTCGCGGGTGCGGGCGCCGTGCAGATCCACGATGGTCATGTGAGACACGTCGAACATGCCGGCATCCTGACGCACCGCGTGGTGCTCATCGAGCTGCGAGCCGTAGTGCAGCGGCATCATCCAGCCGTGAAAGTCTACCATGCGCGCACCGCACGCCACGTGCTGGTCGTACAGTGGGGTTTGCTTTGCCATCTTTTCCCTCTTTCCACTCGTCGCTAGAAGTTAGGGTGCTGCCACGCAATGCGGCGGAGCCTGGCTCGCGGCCCGATCGCCATGGCGCACTGACTGCTCAACACAAATGCTGCGCCGGGACGGGCGGAAACTGCGTGCAACCGCCGTGACGCAAACGATACCTTTCCCTCGAACTTATCACCGAACGACCACATTAACCATAAGTTAAAATAGGCTCATCGCCGTTCCAGGGCGGTAAAATGCCGGGCTAGTGTGCAGAGTTTTTCACTGGAAAAATGCGCTTTAAGGCACAAAATTAACAATTAAAGCGGCAAAACTCCGAAGTTATATAACAAACCGACGGCCGTGCATGAGATTCCGACTTTTGATAACCGAACATGGAATTAGAAAAAGTAATGATAAAAAGCGGCTGAAATTAGATTATTTCAAATGAAGGGTTATATAAGGAAAGACGATGGCATAAGGCGAGAAGCGCGAGCCCGCTGGGGGCTCGCAGAAGGCAGGTGTCAGGCAAGCCACTCGGGCAGATCGTTCAGGCCCATTGCCTGACGCACCAGCTTTGGCTTGACGCCCGGCAGGCTGTCCGCCAGCCGCAACCCCACGTCGCGCAGCAGCTTTTTGGCCGGGTGGTTGCCGTCGAACAGTTCGCGGAAACCCTGCATGCTGGCCAGCATCACCGCCGCGCCATGTTTGCGGCGGCGCTCATAGCGGCGCAAATAGAGGTGCTGGCCGATATCCTTGCCCTGCCGCTGCAGGCGGCGCAGTTCGGCAATCAGCTCGGCGGCGTCCATAAAGCCCAGGTTCACGCCCTGTCCGGCCAGCGGATGTACGGTATGCGCCGCATCGCCCACCAGCGCCAGGCGGTGCGCGGCGAAGCTGCGCGCATAGCGGCCGGTCAGCGGGAACGCCAACCGCTCGCTTTCCAGGCTGCAGGCGCCCAGACGCATATCGAAGGCCATCGCCAGTTCGCGGTTGAACTGTTCCGGCTCAAGCTGTTTGAGCCGCTCGGCGTCTTCCGGCGTCACCGACCAGACGATGGAACTCAAATGCGGATCGCTGAACGGCAGGAACGCCAGAATGCCGTCGCCGTGGAAAATTTGCCGCGCCGTCGCCTGATGCGGCTCTTCGGTGCGAATGGTGGCAACCAGCGCATGGTGGCGGTAATCCCAGAAGGTGAGCGGGATGTCGGCATGCTGGCGCAGCCACGACTGGGCGCCGTCGGCGCCGATCACCAGACGGGCGGTCAGCATGCGCCCGTCCTCCAGCGTAACGAAGGCATCGTTCTCGCCCCACGCCACCTGCTTGAGCGCGGCCGGGGTAATCAGCGTGATGTCCGACAGGCTTTCGGCGCGTTTCCACAGCGCCTGCTGGATCACCGAGTTTTCGATGATGTGGCCGAGATGGCTGAAGCCGCACTCGTCGCCGCGGAAGGCGATTTTGCCGAAGCTGTCGCGCTCCCACACCTCCATCGCGTTGTAAGCGCTGGCGCGCTGCTGGAGAATGTCGTCCCACACGCCGATGTGCTGCAGCAAACGCTCGCTGGCGGCATTGATGGCGGAGACGCGCAGCGCAGGCTGCTCCGACGGCGGCGCCATGTCCGGCTGGCGCTGTTCCAGCACCGCCACGCGCAGCCCGCTGCCCTGCAGGCCGCAGGCCAACGCCAGCCCCACCATACCGCCACCGGCGATAATCACGTCAAATGATTGCATGCTGCTCGATTTCCTTAAATAACGCGCGACGCCTTGCCGCGCCGCGTTTTGGGCGCGCCACAGGGCGCCCGATTCTGTGTCTAACGTTCCACCCAGCCCAGCGTGCGCTTGGCGAAGGCGTCGCGCACCGCCGGCAAACGCTCCATCGCCATCAGCCCCAGATTACGGCCGACCACCAGCGGGGCATAACGGTTGGCGAACAGGCGGATCAATCCATCGGTCACGCCGATCGTCGCCTGCCGATCGTTTTGCCGCCGCTGCTGATAGCGGCTCAGCAGCGCATAACCGCCGGCGTCTTCGCCGCTGTCTACCGCTTCCGCCAGCGTTTCCGCCAGCGACATCACGTCGCGCAGGCCGAGGTTGAACCCCTGCCCGGCGATCGGGTGCAGCGTCTGCGCCGCGTTGCCCACCAGCGCCAGACGATGGCTGACATGGCGATCGGCGGTCAGCAGGCTGAGCGGATAACTGTGCCGTTTACCGGCCTTGAGGATACGCCCCAGCCGCCAGCCGAAGGCCTGTTGCAACTCGGCGATAAAACGCTCGTCGTCCCAGGCATCCACCCGGGCGCGATCTTCGCGCGCGTGGCACCACACCAGCGAACTGCGCCCCTGCGACATCGGCAGCAGCGCCAGCGGCCCGTAGCGGGTAAAACGCTCGAAGGCGCGCCCCTGCGGATCTTCCGCCGTAGTGACGTTGGCGATGGTGGCGAACTGCGGATACTCTTCCTGCCGCCACTGCACGTTGCAGGCCTGCGCCAGCGCCGAACGCGAACCGTCGGCCGCCACCAGCAGCTGCCCGCACAGGCGCTGACCGTTGTCCAGCAGCACCTCTGCCCGCTCTGCGGTGCGAATCACGTCCACCACCCGCGCCGGGCAATGCAACGTAACCCCCGGCGCCTTCGCCAGCAGCGCGAACAGCCGCTGCCCGGCGTCGTGCAGTTCGATCACCTGGCCAAGCGCATCGACCTGATAATCCTGCGCCTGCAGATTCACGAAACCAGCATGGCCGCGATCGCTGACGTGCACCTGAGTGATCGGCGTGGCGCAGTCGCGCAGCGCCGGCCAAACGCCGATGCGCGCCAGCTGTTGGCAGGTGCCCTGCGCCAATGCGATGGCGCGGGCGTCAAAGCCCGGATGGCTGCGGTCATCCGGCCGAGTCGCCTCGACCAGATCCACGGCCATTCTTCCCTGAGTAAGCGACGAGATAGCCAGCGCCAGCGTCGCGCCCGCCATACCGCCACCAACGATAATTACGCTCATTCCGTTACCTTGCCGCCGCCATCAAAGCCTCGATGGCATCGGCGTCTTTCACCACGGTGGCGGTCAGGTTTTCGTTGCCGTCGGCGGTGATCACGATGTCATCCTCGATGCGGATGCCGATGCCGCGGTATTCCGCCGGCACGTCCGCATCCGGCGCGATGTACAGACCCGGTTCCACGGTCAGCACCATGCCCGGCTCCAGCAGCCGATCGCGGCTCGGCGTGCCGTAGTGGCCGACGTCGTGCACGTCGAGGCCCAGCCAGTGGCTCAGCCCATGCATGAAGAACTGCCGGTGCGCCTGCTCGGCGATCAGTTGGTCGACTTCACCTTTCAAGACGCCCAGTTCCACCAACCCGACCACCATGATGCGCACCACTTCGTCGTTGACTTCGCGGATGCTGGTGCCGGGTTTGAACAATGCCAAAGCGCGCAGCAGCGACGCCAGCACAATGTCGTACACCGCACGCTGCGGCTTGCTGAACTTGCCGTTGACCGGGAAGGTGCGGGTAATGTCGCCGGCATACCCCTGATACTCGCAGCCGGCGTCGATCAGCACCAAATCGCCGTCGCGCATCTGGCTCTCGTTCTCGGTGTAGTGCAAGATGCAGCCGTTTTCACCGCTGCCGACGATGGTGTTGTAAGACGGGTAGCGGGCGCCGAGGCGGGTGAATTCATGGTGAATCTCCGCTTCCAGCTGGTATTCGAACATGCCCGGACGACACTTTTCCATCGCGCGGGTATGCGCCAGCGCGCTGATCTCACCGGCGCGGCGCATCACCACCAGCTCTTCCGGCGATTTGAACAGGCGCATGTCGTGCAGCCACGGCCGCCAGTCGGTCACGGTGGCCGGCGCCTGCAGATTCTGGCGGAACCCCTTGCGCAGTTTGTCCAACGCGCCGAACAGGATCTGATCGGCGTAGGCGTATTCGCCCTGCGCGTGGTAGACCACGTCCAAGCCGTTGAGCAGCAGGTGCAGCTGGTCATTGATTTCATCGAACGGCAGCGCGCGATCCACACTCAGCTTCGCCGGCGCGGCGTCTTGCCCCAGGCGGCGGCCAAACCAGATTTCCGCCGTCAGATCGCGCACCCGGTTGAACAGCACGCTGTGGTTGTGCGTTTCGTCGCTTTTGATCAGCACCAGCACCGCTTCCGGCTCATTGAAGCCGGTCAGGTACCAAAAGTCGCTGTTCTGCCGATAGGGATAGTCTGAATCTGCACTGCGCGTCGTTTCCGGCGCAGAGAAAATAACCGCCGCACTGGCCGGCGCCATTTTCGCCAACAGCGCCTGACGGCGGTTGTTGAATTCCTGCTGAGTCATTACCTTCTCCTGAAATCATGCCATCCGCACCGCCGGCGGAGGGGCGATAGAACGTTTAGTGCAACGTCGGTTTGATGTTTTCCGGCGCCGTTGGCTTGTGACGGGTGAATTCGCCGTGGCACATGATGGCGGCAACCCGCACATACTCCGCCACTTCTTCCAGCGACTGTTCCAATTCTTCCTGATCTTCGTCTTCGTCGTAGCCCAGCTGCGCGATGTTGCGCAGATCGTCGATCGCTTCCCCGACTTCGTCTTTCACCTGGGCCAGCTTCGGCTGCATCATCCCCAGCCCGAGCAGGAAGTGGTTGACCCAACCGGCCAGCGCGTCGGCGCGATCGAACACGCTGACGATCTCCCCTTCCGGCAGCATCAGTTGGAACAGGAATTCGTCGTCTTCCAGCGTTTCGCGCGTCACTTCATACAGCTGCTGCAATGGCTGGCTGAGCGCCTGCGGGAAGGCGACGCCTTCGTTGGTCAGATCGTGCACCAGCGCCTGCCAGCCGGCATCACGGCTGCCGCCGCACAGCAGGCCGCTGATCAGGCCGTGCATTTCTGCCGCGGTCAGCGCCACCGACTGCTGGTTGAGGGCCACGGTCAAAGATTGGTAACTTGGAAATGTATTCTGTATAGACATGCGCATTCGTCATCGTTGGCAGGATAAGTTCGTGTTATGCTAACACCAAGGTCCGTCGCTATACCAGATAAGCGCGACACCTCAGTGGCTAGTTATAATCGCGATGTGGCAGGTTTCACACTGCGCCGTCGGGTGGCGAAAGTGCGGTAAATACGCATTTTGAAACCCTTTTTTGACTGGCAATGTGCGCCGCAGTAGATTACAACCAGGTACTGAAAAAGGGGTTGTATCTTGGTACCGAGGTATATATAGTGGCGCCCGCTTTGACGGCCCGGCCAGGGCGGACAAGGCTGGCGCGAAATTTAGGCAGGAAGGTGGCATGTCTGCACAACCGGTAGATATTCAAATTTTTGGCCGCTCGTTAAGAGTCAATTGCCCGCCAGAACAACAAGATGCGTTGAATATGGCGGCGGACGATCTTAACCAACGGTTGCAAGATCTTAAAGTTCGCACTAGAGTCTCCAATACTGAGCAACTGGTTTTCATCGCGGCATTGAACGTCTGTCACGAACTTGCTCAAGAACGGTTGAAAACCCGTGACTATGCGTCCAATATGGAACAACGCATACGGATGCTGCAGCAGACCATTGAACAAGCGCTGCTTGAACAAGGTCGCATCTCTGAACGTCAGGATGCACAATTCGAATAACTTAAGTTGTTGAAATCACAGTTTCGGCAACGAGTACAAAATTTCTCTGAGATGTTCGCCAGCGGGCCAGTCCCCTGAGCCGATATTTAGTACAAACAGAATGTGTTGCTCCGCGATCGGTGAGCACGCTCGGTGCGCCGAGAAGCCTTAAGATTGCGACGGCACGTTCACCTTGAACCATGGGTTCAAGGGTTACAGCCTGCGACGGCATCTCGGAGATTCCCCCTCTCAGCGGTTTATGTGTGCCGAACGCCACACTGAGCAAGCCTGATAACGATGCCTTTTCAACCCCAATTCGCGCAGCAGCGCCAAGCCATTCGTCAACTCATTCGCCAACGTCGGCGCGAGCTTACGCCGGGCCAGCAACGCTTTGCCGCAGAAAAAATAGCCGAACGCCTCGTCGCGCATGCGCACATTAAGGCGGCGCACAGCATCGCGGTCTTCCTGTCATTTGACGGTGAACTCGACACCGGGCCGCTGATCGAGCAGCTGTGGACGCTCGGAAAACGGGTTTACCTGCCGGTGCTGCACCCATTCAGCCCGGGCCACCTGCTGTTCCTGCGCTATGCGCCGGAAACGCCGCTGGTGAGCAATCGCTTCAATATTCTCGAACCGCGCCTCGATGTACGCCAGGTGTTGCCGCTGGGCGAGCTGGACGTCGTGCTGACGCCGCTGGTGGCATTCGATCATACCGGGCAGCGTCTGGGCATGGGCGGCGGCTTTTACGATCGCACCCTGCAAAACTGGCAGAGCAACGGCCCCTATCCCATCGGGCTGGCCCATGATTGCCAGCAGGTGGAGCACCTGCCGACCGAGCACTGGGATATCCCGCTGCCGGAAATCCTCACCCCGCTCTGCAGCTGGGCGTGGCACGAACCTAAATAGCAAAAGGCCGGATCGCTCCGGCCTTTTTCGTTGCGGCATGCCGCCTAATCAGAACAGCAGACGGGCGCGAATAGTGCCGTCGATGGCCTTCATGCGCTGCAGCGCGGCGTCGGCGCGCGCGGTTTCCGCTTCGATGTCGATCACCACGTAGCCGATTTCCGGGCCGGTTTGCAGATACTGCGCGGCGATGTTAACCCCCTCTTCAGCGAAGATCTGGTTAATCTGCGTCAGCACGCCCGGACGGTTTTCGTGGATGTGCAGCAGGCGGCTGGCGTTCGGGCCATGCGCCGGCAGCGACACTTCCGGGAAGTTAACGGCGGACAGGGTCGATCCGTTGTCGGAGTATTTCGCCAGCTTGCCGGCCACTTCGTCGCCGATGTTCTCCTGCGCTTCCTGAGTAGAGCCGCCGATGTGCGGCGTCAGCAACACGTTGTCGAACTCACACAGCGGCGAGTTGAACGGATCGCTGTTGGTCGCCGGCTCTTCCGGGAAGACGTCGATCGCCGCGCCCGCCAGGTGATTGCTGGCCAGCGCATCGCACAGCGCGGGAATATCCACCACGGTGCCGCGCGAGGCGTTGATCAGAATGGCGCCAGGCTTCATCAGCGCCAGCTCTTCCGCCCCCATCATGTTCTTGGTGGCCAGCGTTTCCGGCACGTGCAGCGTCACCACGTCGCTCATATTGAGCAGATCGGACAGATGGCGCACCTGCTGCGCGTTGCCCAGCGGCAGCTTGTTCTCGATATCGTAGAAGAACACCTTCATGCCCAGCCCTTCGGCCAGAATGCCCAGCTGGGTGCCGATATGGCCGTAGCCGATGATGCCCAGCTTTTTGCCGCGCGCCTCATAGGAGCCCACAGCCAGTTTGTGCCACACGCCCCGGTGCGCCTTGGCGTTGGCTGCCGGAATGCCGCGCAGCATTAACAGCAGCTCGCCCAGCACCATTTCGGCCACGGATCGGGTATTGGAGAAGGGAGCGTTGAAGACCGGAATACCGCGTTTGGTCGCCGCTTTCAGATCAACCTGGTTGGTGCCGATGCAGAAGCAGCCCACCGCCACCAGTTTTTCTGCGGCGGCGAACACCTCTTCGGTCAGATGCGTACGCGATCGGATGCCGACGAAGTGTGCATCGCGGATGGATGCCTTCAGCGATTCGGTGTCTAACGCACCCTTGTGGTATTCGATGTTGGTATAACCGGCGGCACGTAAATTATCGACCGTGCTCTGATGAACCCCTTCCACCAACAGGAATTTAATCCTGTCTTTCTCCAATGATACTTTTGCCATTTACCCGACCCTATGTTCAGACTTCAGAAGCGGCTGTGACGACACAGCTCCCATCCAACATAACAAAAATAACGCGGGCGGCAATACAAACGATTGCCTGCCCGGCAGGACAAGGCGCAGCGTTGATGGCGGTTTACGGCAGAAAATGCCATAGGGAAAGTTTTCGGCAGAAGCTTTGGGGAGTCAGTTTTCACAATGTGACATAAGTCACCAAATTTGCCGTTTTTCAGAAAAGATATTTTAACCGAAGAATTATGCGGCCCGGCACTACCGGGCCACAAACGGCGGAGGTTTATTTGACCACTTTCACGCCTTCCGGGGTGCCGACCAGCGCCACGTCCGCGCCGCGGTTGGCGAACAGCCCCACGGTCACCACGCCGGCGATGCCGTTGATCTTGTTCTCCAGCGCGATGGCATCGGTGATGCTCAGGTTATGCACATCGAGGATCACGTTGCCGTTGTCGGTCACCACGTCCTGGCGATACTCCGGCAGGCCGCCGAGTTTCACCAGCTCGCGCGCCACGTAAGAGCGGGCCATCGGGATCACCTCCACCGGCAGCGGGAACTTGCCCAGCACGTCCACCTGCTTGCTGGCGTCGACGATGCAGATGAATTTCTTGGCGATGGCGGCGATGATCTTCTCGCGCGTCAGCGCAGCGCCGCCGCCCTTGATCATCTGCATATGGCCGTTGATTTCGTCCGCGCCGTCCACGTAGATATCGAGCGAGTCCACTTCATTGCTGTCGAACACATGGATGCCGAGGCTTTTCAGCTTGGCGGTGGAGGCGTCGGAGCTCGATACCGCGCCTTCGATCTGGTGCTTGATGGAGCCCAGCGCGTCAATAAAGTGGGCGGCGGTAGAACCGGTGCCGACCCCGACGATGGTGCCCGGCGTCACGTATTCCAGCGCTGCCCAGCCCACCGCTTTTTTCAGTTCATCCTGCGTCATAATATGTCCCTTGCCTCTGTACGAAAACGTGTGCGTATTATAGGGTAAAACGCTGTTTTTCACGCCGGCAGGATCACACTTATTTACCGCAGCCCGCATTTTTGCCCGCTTGGCGGCGAGACGGGGGCGTGATTTTTCCACCTGCGCCGTGCGCAAAATGTGGCATAGTGCCGGTATCATTCTAATTTAAGGGATATCTTTCCGATGAAACGCCCAGACTATCGTACGCTGCAAGCGCTGGACGCGGTGATCCGTGAGCGCGGCTTCGAGCGCGCCGCTCAAAAACTCTGTATCACGCAATCGGCGGTATCCCAACGCATCAAACAGCTGGAAAATCTGTTCGGCCAACCGCTGCTGGTCCGTACCGTGCCGCCGCGCCCCACCGAACAAGGGCAAAAGCTGCTCGCGCTGCTGCATCAGGTGGAATTGCTGGAAGAAGAGTGGCTGGGCAACGATACCGGCGTCGATACGCCGCTGCTGCTGTCGCTGGCGGTCAACGCCGACAGTCTGGCAACCTGGCTGCTGCCGGCGCTGAAGCCGGTGCTGGCGGACTCCCCCATTCGCCTGAATCTGCAGGTGGAAGATGAAACCCGCACCCAGGAGCGGCTGCGCCGCGGTGAGGTGGTGGGCGCGGTGAGTATTCAGCCGCAACCGCTGCCGAGCTGCCTGGTGGATCGGCTGGGGGCGCTGGACTACCTGTTCGTCGCCTCCCGCGGCTTCGCCGAGCGCTACTTCCCGAGCGGCGTCACCCGCTCCGCGCTGCTGAAAGCGCCGGCGGTGGCCTTCGACCATCTCGACGACATGCATCAGGCGTTCCTGCAGCAGAACTTCGATCTGTCGCCGGGCAGCGTGCCCTGCCACATCGTGAACTCGTCAGAAGCCTTCGTGCAGCTGGCACGCCAGGGCACCACCTGCTGTATGATCCCTCACCTGCAGATCGAAAAGGAGCTGGCATCCGGTGAACTGATCGATCTGACGCCGGGGCTGTACCAGCGCCGCATGCTGTACTGGCACCGCTTCGCGCCGGAAAGCCGCATGATGCGCAAAGTGACCGACGCGCTGCTGGAACACGGCCATCAGGTGCTGCGCCAGGATTAAAACGAAAAAAGGTTCGCCGCAGCGAACCTTTTCTTCAATACGAACACCTTACTGCGCGGCGTTGCGCTGCAGCTCGAACACCACATCCACCTGATCGTCGAAGTGAATGCTTTGCTGCTCATAGGTTTGCGCCGCGTCGCTTTCCGCCGCCGCACCGGCCGCCTTATACATCCGCGCCACCGGCATCGGCTGGTAGTTGGCAACCCGGTAGCGAATGCTGTACACCGGCCCCAGCTTGGCGTGGAAGCCTTTGGCCAGGGATTCGGCCTGCTGAGTCGCGTTCTCGATCGCTTTTTGCCGCGCCTGCTCGCGATACACGTCCGGCTTGGCGACGCCCAGCTCCACCGCGCGGATCTCGTTCAGGCCGGATTTCAGCGCGCCGTCCAGCAGCTCGTTCAGCTTGTCCAACTGACGCAGGGTCACCTGCACCTGACGCACCGCCCGGTAGCCCTTCAGCACCGACTCGCCGGTTTTCAGGTAGTCGTACTCCGGCTGGGTGCGCAGGTTGGCGGCGCTGATGTCTTTCTTCTCGATGTTATTTTTCTGCAGGAAATCAAAGTACTGCGCTACGCGCTCGTCCACCTGCTTCTTCGCTTGGGCGGCGTCTTTGGAGGAAACGCTCACTTCGATCGCCAGGGTGGCGATATCCGGCGTGGCGTCCACGCTGGCGGTGCCGGAGGTGACGACGTGCGGCCCTTCAGGCACTTCAGCCGCCTGCAGCGCCATCGGTAACGTCCCTAATCCGACCATTGCGGCCATAGCCAATGCTTTTAGCTTCACAGTGTCTCCTTAATGACAGGCTGTCTCTGATCGCCGGCTTTTCCCTGTGAGAACCGCCGGATTCCTGGCATCAAACGTAGCATATCGCGCGGCGTTTTGAATTCGGATTAGTGGCAAATTCTTATAAATTTGCCCCCTGCCAGGCCAGCTGCAGCGCGATGCCCCACATCACCAGCCCGACCAGCGCGTTGATGATGCGCTGCGCCCGCTGGGTGTTCAGCCACGGCGCCAGCCAGGAGGCCAGCAGCGCCAGCCCGAAGAACCACACCGCCGACGCGCTGGCCGCGCCGAGCGCGAACCAGGAGCGCACGTCCGCCGTCAGTTGCCCGCCCAGGCTGCCGAGCACCACAAAGGTATCCAGATAAACGTGCGGGTTCAGCCAGGTGACCGCCAGCATGGTGACCACGAGGCGCCAGCGGCTCTGCGCCAGCTCCTGCGCCGCGGCCTGCGCCGGTTGCGGGCTGAAGGCGGAACGAAACGCGCCCCAGCCGTACCACAGCAGAAACGCCACCCCGCCCCAGGTGACCAGCGCCAGCAGCAGCGGCGAGCGGGTCAGCAACGCGCTGCCGCCGAAAATCCCGGCGCAGATCAGCACGATATCGCTCAACGCGCACAGCGAGGCGATCATCAAATGATACTGGCGGCGAATGCCCTGATTCATCACAAATACGTTCTGCGGGCCCAGCGGCAAGATCATGGCGGCGCTCAGGGCAAAACCCTGCAGGAAGACGGCTAACATGGGGATTCCTCGAATGATAAAAGGCGCCGGATGAGGGCGCGTGTCGGTCAACACGCGCATCATACGAGGAAGCGATCATTAGGTGAAATTGATGTTTCTAATCCAGTATCAGAGATGCTAATACTTAAATCGGTGTGACGAACCCCAGCTCCTGCGAGATGCGTTGCGCAGTGGCCAGCACCGGTTTAATCAGGCTTTTGACGCCGATTTGCTGCAGCTTGGCGGTCGGCAGAGAAACAGACACCGCATAGGGCACGCGCTGTTGAATATCGAATACCGGCGCCGCCACGCAGGAGACCCCCAGCTCGTTTTCTTCGCGATCCATCGCCATACCGCGCTGGCGAATATCGGCCAGTTCCTCATACATTTTCGGCAGCTCGGTGATGGTATTGCGCGTCAGCGTCTGAATCTCCTGCTGATGGCTCTGCCAGTAGTGGGCCGGGTAATCGTCGTTGCCGTAGGCCATGAAGATTTTACCCATCGCCGAACAGTACAGCGGCATATGCTGGCCGATATAGGCGCGGGTGCGCATCATGCCGGTAGTCGGCTCCAGCTTGTAGATCAGAATGACGTGGTCGTCTTCGCGGCTGGAGAAGTTGACCGTCTCACCCACTTCCAGGTTCAGCTGTTCCAAATGCGGCGCGGCCACGTGAATGATATTGAGTGACGACAGCGCCTTCTGGCCGATGGAAATGAACTTGGTGGTCAGGCGGTAGCTGCCCGGCGACGGCGCCTGGGTCACATAGCCGCTGGTGTGTAACCCCTGCAGCAAGCGGTGCACCGTGCTCTTGTTCATGCCGGCCAGCTCGGACAGATGCGCCAGTGGGCATCCATTGGGGAAATTGCTCAGGATCTCAATCAACTGCAAACCGCGGAACAGGCTTTGGCTGCCCAGCGGTTTGTCTTTCTTGTCATCTTTCTCGTCGACGGCTTTCAGGCTCATAGCGAAAATCTCTCCAGTGTCGAACCGCCAACCGGCGCTGCGGCGAAGTCAGCAGGCTCTTTGCCGGGCATGTTACCCCAAGGCCTGCATCACGTGAAGACGGAACGCCGTTTCATTGTCCGCAGCGGGCCAAAAATCCGCAATATTTCCCCCGCATTGAAGTGAGCCATCGGTCACACTT
This sequence comes from Serratia sarumanii, assembly GCF_029962605.1. Lineage (NCBI taxonomy): Bacteria > Pseudomonadati > Pseudomonadota > Gammaproteobacteria > Enterobacterales > Yersiniaceae > Serratia > Serratia sarumanii. The sequence goes on from NZ_CP124750.1 coordinate 4,139,632, forward strand.
CCGCAAAGTAAAAAATAACCCATTGTTTAATAAAAACAATTAAAACTTCATCACCTTTGATTTAGCGCAACGAACGTCATATTATTTTTGAAATTGAATTTCGCATATTGAAATTTAAAGACCAGATACTCACCAGCGGTTTGGCTAATTTGCCCGGCATCTTCGCTCGGGCGCAACACCAGGGGCGCATCACATGACTATGGATAATGCGGCACAACTCATCCTTACCCTTAGCCACATCGTCAAACGATTTGGCGGCAACGTGGCGGTCAACGACGTCAGCCTGCAGGTAATGCCGGGCGAGGTTCTGGCGCTACTGGGCGAAAACGGCGCCGGCAAATCGACGCTGATCAAAGTGCTGGCGGGCGTCTACCCGCGCGACGGCGGCGATATTCGTTTTCAGGGCGCAAGCATCGCCTCCGCCGCCGCCATAAAAAGCGCCAGCCGCCAGCCGATCGCCTTTATTCATCAGGATCTCGGCCTGATTGAATGGATGACGGTGGCGGAGAACATGGCGCTGGTGATGGGGTTTCCCCGCCGCTTTGGGTTGATCGACTGGCGCGCCATTCGCCGCCAGGCGGCGCAGGCGCTCCAAGACGTCGGTATCGCGCTCGATCCCGATGCGCGCGTCTTCGAACTGTCGCGCACCGAAAAATCGCTGCTGGCGATCGCCCGCGCGGTGGCGGTCAACGCCGAGCTGCTGGTGCTGGATGAACCGACCGCCTCCCTGCCCGCCAACGACGTGCGCCATCTGTTCGCCGTGATCAACCGGCTGCGCGCCAAAAAGGTCGGCATGATTTACGTCACCCACCGCCTGGACGAAGTGATCGAAATCGCCGATCGGGTCTGCGTAATGCGCGACGGGCGCTATGTCGCCGGCGGCCGCACCGCCGACTACTCGCTGCGCGATCTAGTGCAAACCATCGTCGGCGAAGCGATGGCGGACGATCAGCGCGAACCGCTGCCGGAACATCGTCCGCCGGTGCTGCAGCTCGATAGCGTCACGGTAGGCGACATCGGCCCGGTGAGCTTCGATTTGCAGCCGGGCGAGATGCTGGCGCTGGCCGGCCTGCGCGGGGCCGGGCAAGAAGAGATTGGCCGGCTGCTGTTCGGGTTGCGTCAGGCCGACGGCGGCGCGATTCGGTTTCGCGATCGGCCCTATCAGGCGAGCTCCCCGCAGCAGGCGATGGCGTGCGGCGTTTCGCTGGTGGCGGGCGATCGCACCGGCGAAAGCCTGGTGATGTCGATGAGTGTGCGTGAAAACCTGTTTATCAACCCCTGCGCCAGCGGCCACCGGCTGCTCTCCCGCTACGGGCGGCGAGCGGAGATCGGCGCCAGCTGGTGGAAAGTGCAGCTGTTCGACGTGCGCCCCAAGGACGTCAATATCGATATCAGCGCACTGTCCGGCGGCAACCAGCAAAAGGTGGTGATGGCGCGTTGGATGCACCTGGGGGCGCCGCTGCTGATCCTGGAAGATCCCACCGCCGGCGTGGACGTCGGCGCGCGAGCGGAAATCTACCACCTGCTGAATAAATCCCTGGCGGAAGGCGTGGCGGTGCTGGTGATCTCCAACGATTTCGAGGAGATCGCCCATATTTGCAACCGCGCGCTGGTGTTCAACCGCGGGAAAGTGGTCGGCGAGCTGAAAAATCAGCAGGTGTCATTCGCCAATTTATTGGAGCTGGCCTCTGCCAGCACCGGGGAAAGCGTCGCAATCACGTCAGAATCCGAGGTAGGCCATGTCTAAAACATCCGTTAAATCAACCGCGCTGGAGCAGCGCGTCAGTCTGGCGCAGGACGGCGCCGGCCCGTGGCTGATGCAGGTTCTTACCCGCTATGGCCTGCTGCTGCTGTGCATCGCGCTGGTCGTGCTGTTCTCACTGCTCACCCCCTCCTTCGCATCGATGTTGACGCTGCAGGCGATCCTGTCGAGCAAGGCCAAAATCGCCCTGTTGGCGCTGGCGGCGACCATCCCGATGATCGTGGGCAAGATCGATCTTAACGTCGGTTTCGGCATTGTGCTGTGGCACATTCTGGCGATCACGCTGCAGGTGGAATACGGCTTCTCCTGGCAGATGGCGGTGCTGACGGTGCTGGCGATCTCGGCGCTGTATGGGTTGCTGAACGGCATTCTGGTGGCGCTGGCCGATATCGACAGCTTCGTCGCCACTCTCGGCTCCGGCACCGTGCTGTACGCCATTGCCCTGTGGCACTCCGGCGGGCGGCAGATCGTCGGCGACTTGCCGGATGCCTTTATCGCGCTGCACCACACCGAGATCGCCGGCATTCCGATCGTGGCGTTTTACGTGCTGATCGTCGCGGTGGTGCTGTGGCTCATCACCGAACACACCCCGCTCGGCCGCTGCATGTATGCGGTGGGCGGCAACCCGGCGGCGGCACGCCTGAACGGCATCTCGGTCAACCGCTTCACCATCGGCGCTTTCATCGCCTCCAGCGTGCTCACCGGTTTCAGCGGCGTGTTGATCGCCGCCGAACAGGGCGTCGGCCAGGCCAGCGTCGGCATGGACTATCTGCTGCCGGCGCTGGTCGGCGCCTTCCTCGGCAGCACCACCATTCGCCCTGGGCGCGTCAACGTCTGGGGCACCGTGGTCGGCATCGCCATTCTGGCTATCGGCATCGCCGGCATTCAGCAGTTCGGCGGTGAATTCTGGGTCGAGCCGCTGTTCAACGGCGCGACGCTGTTGCTGTCGATCACCCTGGCCGGCTATGCCCAACGCCGCCGGCTGCTCAATCAGAAAGCGGTACAACGCAGCCAGGCGACGCCGGCTGACAACAACAATCAGACAGCGACCCACCCTTAAACCAGGAGCACACCATGAAACGCATTTGGCTGTTACCGGGGTTCACCACATTATTGCTCGCCGCATCGCCGGCCTGGGCCGACGCCTATCTCGATCAGGCCACCGCCGCCGTCGCGAAGGCCACCGCCAGCGCCACCCAGTGGGACGGCCCCACCAGCGGCCCGCAGCTGCAGGCCAACAAGAAGATCATTTTTATCGCCTCCGACATGAAGAACGGCGGCGTGCAAGGGGTGCAACAGGGGTTGAGCGAAGCGGCGAAAGCCGCCGGCTGGAAGCTGGAAACGCTCGACGGCGGCGGCTCGGTGAAAGATCAGCTGGCATCGCTCAATCAGGCCATCGCCCAGAAACCGGACGGCATCGTGATCGGCGGCTGGAACCCTAACGTCGCCAAGATCCCGCTGAAAAAGGCCGTGCAGCAGGGTATCGTGCTGACCGCCTGGCACGCGGTGCCGGAACCGGGCCCCATAGCCAAATACAACGTGTTCTATAACGTCACGTCGGACTCCAACGAAGTGGCGCGCATCGCCGCGCAATACGCGGTGGTGCAGTCCGGCGGCAAGGCGAGCGTGCTGATCTTCACCGACTCGCTGTACCAAATCGCCTTGGACAAGGCCAACGTCATGAAAGAAGAGATCGCCAAATGCAGCGGCTGCACGCTGCTGGAATTCATCGACACGCCGCTGGCCGATACCGCCAACCGCATGCCGGCGATGACCTTCAGCCTGCTGCAGAAGTACGGCGACAAATTCCAATATGCGCTGGCGATCAACGATCTGTACTTCGACTTTATGGCGCCGGCGCTGAAGACCGCCGGCAAAGGCGGCAAGAACGCACCTTACAACGTATCGGCCGGCGACGGTTCAATCTCCGCTTACCAGCGTATCCGCTCGGGCGACAGCCAGTCGGCGACGGTGCCGGAACCCTTGAAGCTGCACGGTTGGCAACTGCTGGACGAATTCAACCGCGCCTTCGCCAAGCAGCCGCCTTCCGGCTACGTCACCCCGGCGCATCTGGTCACCCGCGACAATATCGCCGCCGACGGCGGCGCCAATAACCTGTATGACCCGCAAAACGATTATCAGGGCCATTACAAAGCAATCTGGGGCGTGAAGTGAACGGCGATTCATTGCGCACGCACGCCCGGCTCGAGCGCCTGTGTTCGCCGGCGATCTGGGCCGAGGGGCCGGTGTGGCTGCCGCAGGAGGATGCGGTGGTGTTCAGCGACGTGAAAGGCAATCGCATGTTCCGCTGGTCGCGCCGGGGTGAGCTAAGCCTATACCGCTCGCCGTCTCACTACGCCAACGGCAATGCGCGCGACGGCGAGGGACGCGTGATCAGCTGCGAACACGGGCGGCGCGGCATTAGCCGCACCGAAAGCGATGGCGAGGTACGCCTGTTGATCGACCGCGTCGACGGCAAGCGCTTTAATTCGCCGAACGACGTGGCGGTGCGCTCCGACGGCACCCTATGGTTCACCGATCCGCCCTACGGCATCATCGGCGACGAAGAGGGTTACAAATCGGAAAGCCAGGTGGTCGGCTGTTATCTCTACAGCTTCGATCCGCGCGACGGTTCGCTGACCATCGCCGCCTGCGACCTGCAGCGCCCGAACGGCCTGGCGTTTTCACCGGATGAAAAATGGCTGTACGTTGCGGACATGTCGATCGTGGATTTTCCGACGCAGGGCCGCCGCGAGCTGCGCGTCTATGCGGTCAACGGCCGCGAGCTGGAAGCCGGCCGCCGTTTCGCGACGGTGGAGCCCGGTTTCCCGGACGGCTTCTGCGTCGATCGGGCCGGCAATCTGTTTTGCAGCTGCGCCGACGGCGTGCTGGTCTTTGATCCACAGGGGCGACAGATCGACAAAATCAGCGTGCCGGAACGCGTCTCCAATTGTACCTTCGGCGGCCCGAACGGCGATGAGCTCTATATCACCGCCACCACCTCGCTCTACCGCATGGTGCTGAACACCCGCGGTTAGCCGGGGCCTCGCAAGACGCAGGGTGGGTTTCGATCCGCCCTGCTTTGTCGCGTCTGAAGCACGTCATTCCCACCAAAACGTGGCGGCGATCACAAAACCACTACTCAATTTTAACGTCATGTTTTTCATTAATAATTTTACTCCCTCTTGCTTTGACTTCCCTGAACCGCCGGGATAGCATTTATTTGAAATGCAATTTCGTATATTGAAATTTAGCGAACCAAAAACAGACGATTCGCACAGGCGGAGAACCGGCATGAGAGTGAGTTACAGCGAGTTAAAACAGCAATTCAAACGCGTGCTGCTGGCGCGCGGCGTGGAGGAAAACACCGCCGACGACTGCGCCGGCATGTTCGCCGACACCACCGCCAGCGGCGTTTACTCCCACGGCGTTAACCGCTTTCCGCGCTTTATTCAGCAGTTGGACGCCGGCGATATCGTGCCGGACGCCGAACCCAGCAAACTGTTGTCTCTGGGGGCGATCGAGCAATGGGATGCGCACCAGGGCATCGGCAACCTTACCGCCCGCCGCATGATGGATCGCGCCATGCAATTAGCCGACGATCATGGCATCGGCCTGGTGGCGCTGCGCAACGCCAACCACTGGATGCGCGGCGGCGGTTACGGCTGGCAGGCGGCGGAGAAAGGCTATATCGGCATTTGCTGGACCAACTCGATCGCCGTGATGCCGCCGTGGGGCGCCAAAACGTGCCGTATCGGCACCAACCCGCTGATCGTCGCCGTGCCCGGCAACCCGATCACCATGGTGGATATGTCGATGTCGATGTTTTCCTACGGCGCGCTGGAGCTGAACCGGCTGGCGGGTAAAACCCTGCCGGTGGACGGCGGCTTCGACAACGACGGCCACCTGACCCGCGATCCGGCCACCATCGAAGAGAACCGGCGCATTTTGCCGATGGGGTATTGGAAAGGATCGGCGCTGTCGATCGTGCTGGACATGATCGCTACCCTGCTGTCCGGCGGCGCCTCGGTGGCGGAAGTGACGGAAGATCACCGCGACGAATACGGCGTCTCCCAGGTGTTCATCGCGATTGAGATAGACCGGTTGATCGACGGCGACAGCCGCGATCAAAAACTGCAGCGCATCATGGATTACGTCACCAGCGCCGAACGGGACAACCCCGACGTCGCCATTCGCCTGCCGGGCCACAAGTTCCCGCGCATTCTGGAAGAAAACCTGCGCGACGGCATTCCGATTGACGAACGAGTCTGGGCGCGCATTCAGGCGCTGTAACGGGAGGATCATCATGATATTCGGCCACATCGCCAACACCGCGCCCGAGCAGTATCCGAGGCCGGTCGCCAACGCCGTCGCCTATCTGCAACGCACCGATTTCAGCGTCTTGCCCGCAGGGCGCTATGAAGATCCCGCCACCGGCTACGTGGTACAAGTGCTGGATCTGCATACCCAACCACCGGATGCGCTGCGCCCGGAAGTGCATAGGCAAAACGTCGACGTGCAGTTTCTGGTCAGCGGCACCGAGCTTATCGGCGTAGCGGCGGACAGCGGCGACAACGTCGTTCATCAGGAGCTGCTGGCGCAGCGCGACATCCTGTTTTATCAGGACGTGGCCGACGAATCCTGGCTCACGATGCAACCCGGCAACTTCGCGGTATTTTTTCCGCAGGACGTGCATCGCCCGGCCTGCATTAACCAGCGCCCCAGCGCGATACGCAAGGTGGTGGTGAAGATACCGCTGGCGTCGTTTAGCGCCTGATCGGCCGCAACACCCGTAACGATAACAACACCGGTCCATGGGGCCTGTGCGGGCGCCCTTGCGCCCAAACCAAGCAAAACAATAACGCCCGACCCTACAAAAAAGCGAACATCGAAAGAGGTCCTTATGAATACAGCCTCCGTTTCCGTCAGCCAAAGCCAGGCGATACCCAAGCTCCGCTGGCTGAGGATCGTGCCGCCGATCCTCATCACCTGCATCATTTCTTACATGGACCGGGTCAATATCGCCTTCGCCATGCCCGGCGGCATGGATGACGAACTCGGCATCACCGCCTCGATGGCCGGGCTGGCCGGCGGCATTTTCTTCATCGGTTACCTGTTTCTGCAGGTGCCCGGCGGCAAGCTGGCGGTATACGGCAACGGCAAGAAATTCATCGGCTGGTCACTGTTGGCCTGGGCGGTGATCTCGGTGCTGACCGGCCTGGTCACCAACCAATACCAGCTGCTGTTCCTGCGCTTCGCCCTCGGCGTTTCCGAAGGCGGCATGCTGCCGGTGGTGCTGACCATGATCAGCAACTGGTTCCCGGATAAGGAGCGCGGCCGCGCCAACGCCATCGTCATCATGTTCGTACCGATCGCCGGCATCCTCACCGCCCCGCTGTCGGGTTGGATCATCACCGCCTGGGACTGGCGCATGCTGTTCCTGGTGGAGGGGGCTCTGTCGCTGGTGGTGATGGCACTGTGGTACTTCACCATCAGCAACCGGCCGCAGGAAGCCAAATGGATCTCGCAGGCGGAAAAAGAGTATCTGGTGAAGACCCTGCACGACGAACAGCTGCTGATTAAAGGAAAAACGGTGCGCAACGCCTCGCTGCGCCGGGTGCTGGGCGACCGGATCATGTGGCAGTTGATCCTGGTGAATTTCTTCTACCAGACCGGTATCTACGGCTACACCCTGTGGCTGCCGACCATTTTGAAAGGGCTGACCCACGGCGATATGGAGCAAGTGGGCCTGCTCGCTATCCTGCCCTATATCGGCGCCATCTTCGGCATGCTGATCATCTCCACCCTCTCCGATCGCACCGGCAAGCGCAAAGTCTTCGTCGCCCTGCCGCTGGCCTGCTTTGCTGCCTGCATGGCGCTGTCGGTGCTGCTGAAGGATCACGTCTGGTGGTCTTACGCTGCGCTGGTCGGCTGCGGCGTGTTTATTCAGGCGGCAGCCGGGGTGTTCTGGACCATCCCGCCCAAATTGTTCAACGCCGAAGTGGCCGGCGGCGCGCGCGGCGTGATCAATGCGCTGGGCAACCTCGGCGGCTTTTGCGGCCCGTATATGGTCGGCGTCCTGATCAGCCTGTTCAGCAAGGACGTCGGCGTCTACAGCCTGGCGGCTTCGCTGGCGATCGCCTCCGTGCTGGCGTTGATGCTGCCCAATAAATGCGACCACGGCGCGAGGAACGAATGATGGAATATTGGCTGGGGCTCGACTGCGGCGGCACCTTCATCAAGGCGGGATTATACGACCGCCGGGGCCATGAACACGGCGTTGCGCGGCGCAATCTGGCGATCGTCGCGCCGCAGCCCGGCTGGGCCGAGCGCGATATGGCATCGCTGTGGCGCACCGCCGCCGACGTGATCCGTGAAGTGCTGTCCGCCAGCGGCGTCGCCGCCGGCGCCATCCAGGCCATCGGCATCTCGGCGCAGGGCAAGGGCGCATTTCTGTTGGATAAGCAGGGGCAGCCGCTGGGCAACGCCATGCTCTCTTCCGATCAGCGCGCGCTGGCGCTGGTGCAGGAATGGCAGCGACAGGGCGTGCCGCAGGCGCTGTATCCGCAAACGCGCCAAACGCTGTGGACCGGGCACCCGGTCTCGCTGCTGCGTTGGCTGAAGCGGCATCAGCCGGAACGTTACGCCCGCATCGGCAGCGTGCTGATGGCGCACGACTACCTGCGCTATTGCCTGACCGGCGAGCTGGCCTGCGAAGAAACCAATATCTCCGAATCCAACCTGTATCTGATGCGCAGCGGACGCTATGACCCGGCGCTGGCGCAGCTGCTGGGTATCGGCGACATCATGCCCGCCCTGCCGACGATTGTCGGTTCGGCCGATATCGCCGGGCGCGTCGCGGCAAACGCCGCGGCCATCACCGGCCTGCAAACCGGCACCCCGGTGGTCGGTGGGCTGTTCGACGTGGTGTCCACCGCGCTGTGCGCCGGCCTGCAGGACGAAACCCGGCTCAATGCGGTGATGGGAACCTGGTCAGTCACCAGCGGCATCACCGACGCCATCGTCGAGGGTTTCGATCATCCCTTTGTCTATGGCCGCCACGCCGAAAGCGGCCAATACATCGTGCATGAAGCCAGCCCCACGTCCGCCGCCAACCTGGAATGGTTCTGTCGCCAATGGGGGCTGCAGGACTACGGCCAGCTTAACCGCTGGGTCGCCGCCCTGCCGAAAGCCGCCGGCGATCTGCTGTTCGCCCCTTTCCTGTACGGATCCAACGCCGGCCTGGGGCTGAGCGCCAGCTTCTACGGCCTGCAGGCCTTCCACCAGCGCGAGCACCTGGTGCAGGCGATCTACGAAGGCGTGGTGTTCTGCCACATGACGCACCTTAACCGCATGCGCCGGCGTTTCCCTGAGGCGCAGGCACTGCGCGTGACCGGCGGCCCTGCCAAATCCCTCCCCTGGATGCAAATGTTCGCCGACGTCAGCGGCCTGCCGGTGGAGCTGCCGCAGGTGGAAGAAACCGGCTGTCTGGGCGCGGCGATGGCGGCCATGGTCGGCAGCGGCGCCTTCAACGATTTCACCGCCGCCCAGCACCGGCTGGCGCCGCGTATCGAGCGGCTGCTGCCAGATGCGGCCGCCGCTGAAGCTTACGACAACAAACACCAACGTTATCAGGCACTGATTGCTGCATTGCAAAATCTGCAGCCCGCCAACAAGGAGGCTCCATGAGCACGAAACCGCGCCTGCAGTTGGCGCTCGATCAAACCCGTTTGGATACGGCGCTGCGCACCGCCGAGACCCTCAGCCCCCATGTGGACATCATCGAGGCCGGTACCATTTTGTGCATCAGCGCCGGCATTCAGGCGGTTAGCGCGCTGCGCGAGCGCTGCCCGCAGCACACGCTGGTGGCCGATCTCAAGGTGGCCGACGCCGGCGCGACGCTGGCCGAGCAGGCTTTCGGCCAGGGCGCGGACTGGATGACGGTGATCTGCGCCGCGCCGTTGGCCACCATGGCCAGCGCGCGGGAGGTCGCCGAGCGTCACGGCGGTGAAATCCAGATCGAACTGTTCGGCCGCTGGACATTGGAGGATGCACGGCAATGGCGCGGCCTCGGCATTCGCCAGGCGATCTATCACCGCGGCCGCGACGCGCAGGCCAGCGGGCAAACCTGGGGCCGGCAGGATCTGGATCGGATGAAGGCGCTGTCCGATCTGGGCATCGAACTGTCGGTGACCGGCGGCATTACGCCCGCCGACCTGCCGCTGTTTAAAGAGATCGCCGTCACCGCCTTTATCGCCGGCCGCGCGCTGGCCGAAGCCGGGGATCCGCCGGCGGCCGCCAGGCAGTTCCGCACCGCCATCGATGACATCTGGAGATCATGATATGCGTCAGCACCCGTTGGGAATTTACGAGAAGGCGCTGCCGAAACACCTGAGCTGGCCCGAACGCCTGGCGCTGGCCAAGGCCTGCGGCTTCGACTTCGTCGAAATGTCGGTGGACGAAAGCGATGAACGCCTGGCGCGCCTGAGCTGGAGCAAAGCGCAGCGCCTGGCGCTGGTGGACGCCATGCTGGAAACCGGCATCCGCATCCCGTCGATGTGCCTCTCCGGCCACCGGCGCTTTCCCTTTGGCAGCCACGATCCGGCGCTGCGCCAGCGCGCCTTCGACGTGATGGAACAGGCCATTAAGCTGGCCCAAGACGTCGGTATCCGCACCATCCAGCTGGCCGGCTACGACGTGTATTACGAAGAGCAGGACGAGGGGACGCTGGCGCGCTTTAGCGAAGGCATGCAGTGGGCGGTAGAACGTGCCGCCGCCGCCCAGGTGATGCTGGCGGTGGAAATTATGGATACCCCCTTTATGAACTCGATCGGTAAATGGAAAGCCTGGGACGCCCTGCTGGCCTCGCCGTGGTTCACGGTGTATCCAGACGTTGGCAACCTCAGCGCCTGGGGCAACGACGTGCCGCGCGAACTGGAGCTGGGCATCGATCGCATCGCCGCCATTCACCTGAAAGACACCTACCCGGTCACCGCCGCTTCGCCGGGGCAATTCCGTGACGTGCCGTTTGGCGAAGGCTGCGTCGACTTCGTCGAGGTGTTTCGCACGTTGCAGCGCCTCAATTACCGCGGCGCATTCCTGATTGAGATGTGGACAGAAAAAGCCGAGGAGCCGGTGGCCGAGATCGTTCAGGCCCGCCGCTGGATCGAACAGAAAATGCAACAAGGGGGCATGACATGCTGACTCAGTTAAAACAACAGGTGCTGGAGGCCAATCTCGATCTGCCGCGCCATAAGCTGGTGACCTTTACCTGGGGCAACGTCAGCGCGGTGGATCGCGAACGCGGCCTGGTGGTGATCAAGCCTTCCGGCGTTGAATACGAGCATATGACGGCGGAGGATATGGTGGTGGTCGATCTGGCCAGCGGCCGCACCGTCGAGGGGGCAAAGAAACCGTCGTCGGACACCGCCACCCATCTGGCGCTGTACCGCGAATTTGCCGATATCGGCGGCATCGTCCACACCCATTCCCGCCACGCCACCATCTGGGCGCAGGCCGGGCTGGACATCCCCGCCTGGGGAACCACCCACGCCGACTATTTTTATGGCGCTATCCCCTGCACGCGCCTGATGACCCAGGATGAAATTGAGCACGATTACGAACTGGAAACCGGCAAGGTGATTATCGAAACCTTCCGCCGGCGCGATATCAATCCCAACGCTATCCCAGCGGTACTGGTCAACGCCCACGGCCCCTTCGCCTGGGGCAAAGACGCCCACAATGCGGTGCATAATGCGGTGGTGCTGGAAGAAATTGCCTACATGGGCATTTTCTCACGCCAGCTGACGCCGGGCATCCACAGCATGCAGCGCGAACTGTTGGACAAACACTACCTGCGCAAACACGGCCAAAACGCCTACTACGGGCAGTAGCGCGCCAGGGCCATAATCGTTGCGCCCGATGCTTTGCCGCATCGGGTGCCAGCGGGCATGAGGCGCAGTGATAACGATAACCGCATTCGCCCATCGGCGAAAAATTCGCTATCATCCGCACCCACCTTCCAGCCGGCCGCCCAATGTCTACTGTCACCGATACCTTTATCGCACCGCCATGCCATGACCAAATAGAGATCCTCTATCAGGACGATCATCTGGCGCTGATCAATAAGCCGGCCGGGCTGCTCAGCCTGTCGGGCAAGAATCCGCAGAATCTCGATTCGGTACACCATCGGCTGGTACAGATCTTCCCCGGCTGCACCCTGGTGCACCGCCTGGATTTCGGCACGTCCGGCTTGATGGTGGTGGCCCGCAACAAGGCCGCCAACGCCGCGCTCTGCCGGCAGTTCAGCGAGCGCACCGTCGGCAAAGTGTACAGCGCGCTGCTGTGCGGCCATCTGGCGGATAACGAAGGGGTAATAGACGCGGCGATCGCCAAAGATCCGGCGCTGTTCCCGCTGATGTCGATTTGCGCCCTCCACGGCAAGCCCGCCCGCTCCCGCTATCGGGTCGTCGAGCGCTTTTATCGTGAAGCGGAGGGCGGGATCTCGCTGCCGCTGACGCGGGTGCAGCTCATCCCGGAGACCGGGCGCACCCACCAGCTGCGTATTCACAGCCGGCAGTTGGGCCACCCTATTTTAGGCTGCGATCTGTATGGCGGGCGACTGCTGCCGGGTACCGAACAGACGCCGCGGCTGATGCTGCACGCCAGCGAGCTGGACTTTGTGCACCCCATTAGCGGGGAGCGGATCGCCGCTCGTCACGCCGCGCCGTTCTGAACGCGGCTTACCACATCAAATCGTCGGGCACTTTAAAGTCGGCGTACGGATCGTCTTCATCCTGTTCTTCCTGACTCAGCGCGCTGTGCAGCACAATGCTGGCCGCATCGCGCTGCGCGATTTTATCGGCGACGCTCGCGGGGATAATCGCGTATTCACACTCTTCCCGGTTCTCGACCACCAGGCGTGCAATGGCGAGGCGGCCATTGATCAGCTGGGTTTGCGTCGCCTTATCCACCAGGATTTTCTTGATCAGGTTACCGTCGGTGAAGTTGAAACCGATATCGCCTTTCGCCAGAACGATGCGGTTCATTTCGATCAGCTGTTTCACCTGCGCCTTGTATTCTTTGGACAGCGCGGCCTGCTTTTGCTGCTCGTTCAGCTGCTTATCGCGCTCAAGCTGCGCCTTTTTATTCTCTTCCACCGCCTCTCTGGCCTCGCGGGCCTGAACGCGTGATTTTTTAGCCGTTCTTTGGACTTTGGCCATTTTCTTGCTGGTTACCAAGCCCGCTTTGAGCATCTGCTCTTGTAAGGTGAGTTTTGTCATGTTCGTGTCTGAAGCCGTGGGATCATGGGGGGATTATACCCGTAATTTTTCAGGCTGCACCAGGTTGCCGGCCCGGTACGTTGGCGGTTTGCGCCGCAGGGCGACGGCGGCCAACCGGCCCGAACGCCAGATCATGAATAGCGCTCATGTGGTAATGAAATTAAGTCTCTTTCACTCCCACCGGGACTCTGGCAAAAATAGACCTCATTAACGACAGACAATATGAAATCGGCTGAATAAAAAAAGAGAAAAACAACCCATTGAAAGAAATGGATAAATCCAGCCTTCATATCATATAACAGGATACTATAAGACGATGAATAGAGACTTTGCCTTTACGATTAAGAGCAGTTCTTTCGATGAAGATTATAACCCTTCTAAAAGTACGCGTATCACCACCAACTTCGCCAATTTGGCCAGAGGGGAAAACCGCCGGGAGAACCTGCGCAACACGCTGGTGATGATTAACAATCGCTTCAATTCGTTGGCGCATTGGGATAACCCCAAGGCCGACCGCTATTCGGTTGAGCTTGACATCATTTCGGTGGAGATGCGCGTTGAAGATCAGGGCGCCAGCTTCCCGGTGATCGAAATCCTGAAAACCAACATCATCGATAAAAAAACGCAAAAGCGAATTGATGGCATCGTCGGGAACAATTTCTCGTCTTACGTGCGCGATTATGACTTTAGCGTCTTGCTGCCGGCGCACAATAAAAACACGGCGGAATTCACTATCCCGAATGATTTCGGCGATTTGCACGGCAATATCTTTAAGCACTTCGTCAATTCAAACGAATACCATGAGAATTTCAGCAAACCGCCGGTGATCTGCCTCAGCGTCTCCAGCAAAGACACCTATCATCGGACGGGCAATCAACATCCGGTGTTGGGCGACGAGTATCGGCAAGACGGCGCTTCGCTGACCGACCGGTATTTTAAAAAAATGGGCCTGCAGGTGCGCTATTTCATGCCGAAAAATAGCGTCGCGCCCCTGGCGTTTTATTTCCCCGGGGATTTGCTGAGCGATTACACCGATCTGGAGCTGATCGGCACCATCAGCACGATGGAGACCTTCCAAAAAATCTATCGGCCTGAAATTTACAATGCCAACTCGGCGGCGGGGCAATGCTATCAGCCAAGCCTCAATAACCAGGACTATTCATTAACCAAGATTGTTTACGATCGCGAAGAGCGTAGCCAGTTAGCGATTGAGCAGGGGAAATTTACGGAAGAGCAATTTATCAAACCCTACAAGCCCATTCTTGAGCAATGGTCTGCTCACTACGCGCTTTGATTCACTTAAATACAGGTCATCTATTATGAAAATATTGCTCCCTACCTCGACCGCCGGCAGCTTGCCCAAACCTTCCTGGCTGGCCCAACCGGAAACCCTGTGGTCGCCCTGGAAATTGCAAAATGAAGAATTAATCGAAGGGAAACAGGATGCCCTGCGTTTGTCGCTGGCTGAACAACAACAGGCCGGCATCGATATCGTCAGCGATGGCGAGCAAACGCGCCAGCATTTCGTCACGACGTTCATCGAGCACCTCAGCGGCGTCGATTTCGAGAAACGCGAAGTGGTTAAAATCCGCAATCGCTATGAGGCGAGCGTGCCGAGCGTCGTGGGTGCGGTGGCGCGCCAAAAGCCCGTTTTCGTTGAAGACGCCAAATTTTTACGCCAGCTGACCAAACAGCCGATTAAATGGGCCCTGCCGGGGCCGATGACCATGATCGACACGCTCTATGACAACCACTATAAAAGCCGCGAGAAATTGGCCTGGGAGTTCGCCAAGATCCTCAATCAGGAAGCCAAAGAGCTCGAGGCCGCCGGCGTCGACATTATTCAGTTTGATGAGCCCGCATTTAACGTGTTCTTTGACGAGGTGAATGACTGGGGCATCGCCGCCCTGGAAAGGGCCGTTGAAGGGCTTAAGTGTGAAACGGCGGTGCATATCTGCTATGGATACGGCATTAAGGCCAATACCGACTGGAAAAAGACGCTGGGCTCAGAATGGCGGCAATATGAAGAGGCGTTCCCCAAGCTGCAAACGTCTACCATCGATATTATCTCGCTGGAGTGCCATAACTCGCACGTCCCGATGGATCTGCTGGAACTGATTCGCGGCAAAAAAGTGATGGTTGGCGCCATTGATGTGGCGAATCATACCGTTGAGACGCCGGAGGAAGTGGCCGCTACGCTGCGCAAAGCGCTGCAGTTTGTCGATGCCGACAAACTCTATCCGTCGACCAACTGCGGCATGGCTCCCCTGCCTCGTCAGGTCGCCAGCGGCAAGCTGAATGCCTTGAGTGCCGGCGCCGAGATCGTGCGCCGAGAACTGCTGGCCAAATAATCGCGCCATCGCCCGCCGCAGTACCCTCCTGCGGCGGGCGATGATCATCGACTCCCCCTCCCCGCAACGCCCCCGCTCTGGTGTATACTCGGATTTCTACGCGATGCCAGCCACAGCGGCCTGAACGGCCCCTCAGCCAGCCCACACCAGCTTAATAACAGTGGAACCCTCATGAGCCCAGATACCGCTCGCATCAGCGAAATTATCGATCGCGCCAGGATCTCGCCTTATCAAATCCTCATCCTCACCCTGTGTTTCCTGATCGCCCTGCTGGACGGGTTCGATACCGCCATCATCGGCTATATCGCCCCCGCGCTGCGCGAAGAGTGGGGCCTGCAGCCCTCGCAGCTCTCCCCCGCCTTCGGCGCGGGGTTGTTCGGCCTGCTGATCGGCAGCCTGCTGTTCGGGCCGATCGCCGACGCCATCGGCCGCAAACGCGTGCTGCTCGTCGCGGTGCTGGTATTTGGCGGCTGCACCCTGGCTTCGGCCTATACGCATTCGATCGAATCCCTGACCCTGCTGCGCTTCATCACCGGCATTGGCCTCGGGGGCGCGATACCGACCTGCATCACCCTCAGCTCGGAGTACTCACCGGCGCGCCGCCGCATGCTGATGGTCACCCTGAGCTGGAGCGGCTTTACCGCCGGCTTGGCCCTGGGCGGCCTGCTGGCCGGGCAGATCATTCCTGCATTTGGCTGGCGCGGCGTGCTGCTGGTCGGCGGCATCGCGCCGTTGGCGCTGCTGCCGCTGCTGGCCTGGCAGATGCCCGAGTCGGTACGCTTTATGGCCGCCAGCGCCAGGCATGCCGATCGGCTGCGCCGGGTGGTCGAGCGTATCACCGGCCAACGTTGGACGGGGATAACCATTGTCGATGACGAGCGCCCGGCACAGGCCAAGTCGCCGATCTCGCACCTGTTTATCGAAGGGCGCGCCGCGCGCACCCTGCTGCTGTGGGCGGCGTTCTTCTGCTCGCTGTTCGTGTTCTACCTGCTCACCAGTTGGCTGCCGACGATACTTAAAGACGCCGGTTACGATATCGTCCACGCCTCGCGCATCGGGGCGATGGTGCCGCTCGGCGGCACCCTGGGCGCCATCCTGATGGCGCTGCTGATGGACCGGATCGGGCCCTACCGCGTGCTGGCCGTCTCCTACCTGGGGGCCGCGCTGGTGATCGGCGCGACCGGGTATCTGATGGGCGACGTCTACACGCTGGCCGCCGGCGTGTTCCTGATAGGCTTCGGCGTGGCCGGCGCGCAGAACGGCCTGAATCTGGTTTCCGCCACCCTTTATCCGACCGCGGCCCGCGTCACCGGCGTCAGCTGGGCCATGGCCAATGGCCGCTTCGGCTCGATCGTCGGCTCAATGCTCGGCGCCTGGATGATGACCGCCGCCGGCTCGGCGGAAGTGTTCTTCCTCTGGCTGGCGCTGCCGGCGCTGCTGGGCGCGGGCGCCATCTTCCTGCTCTATCGCCTCAGCCTGCGCCGCCGCGCGCCGCTCGCCAAGCCGGTCGCCGGCGCCTGAACTCGCGGAAAAGAAAAGGCCGAGACGCCCTTGGAGATGTCTCGGCCTGTAATCAAAAAAGGGGGCCAAGGCCCCCTTCTCTGTTATTCCGCCTTGGCGGAAGCGTCTTCGGTGCGATACAGGTGCACGTCCATCTGCGGGAACGGAATGCCGATGTTGTGGGCATCCAGCGAGCGCTTGAAGTTTTCCATCAGATCGAAGTACACGTTCCAGTATTCCGCGTTGGTGGTCCAGGAACGGGTGACGAAGTTCAGGGAAGACGGCGCCATCTCGTTCAGACGCACGGTCACGCCTTTGGCGTGCATGATGCGCTTGTCGGCGGCGATCACATCGCCCAGCACCTTCTTCACCACGTCGATATCGGCGTTGTAGGCCACGCCTACCACGATATCCACGCGGCGGTTCGGCTCGCGGGAGTAGTTGATGATGTTGCCGGCGATGATTTTACCGTTCGGCACCACGATGGTTTTGTTGTCTGCGGTACGCAGGGTGGTGGAAAAAATCTGCACCTGATCGACGGTACCGGCCACGCCGCCCAGATCGACATATTCCCCCACGCGCAGCGGACGGAAGATCACCAGCAGCACGCCGGCGGCGAAGTTGGACAGCGAGCCTTGCAGCGCCAGGCCGACGGCCAAACCGGCGGCGCCCAGCACGGCGATCACCGAGGTGGTCTGCACGCCGACACGCCCCAGCACGGCGATGAAGGTGAACGCCAGCACGCCGTAGCGCACGATCGCCGCCAGGAAGTCTGCCACCGTGGCGTCGATGCCGCGCAGCTTCATCACGCGGTTCAGCGCATTGCCGACCACGCGAGCCACGATCGAACCGATGATCAGGATAACGATGGCGGCGACGATATTCACCGCGTACTGGATCAACAGATCCTGGTTCTTCACCAACCAGTTGCCGGCACCGTTGATGCCGTCTACTACATTCAAATCTTTCATTCGTGTCGTCCTAACTCAGTCCCTAACGGGAGAAACTCGCAAAAATACACTGGCCTCGGCAGCCAGTCGGAAACCACCGCCTAAGGGTAACCAACATTAAAGGCTCATGCCAACCGTCAGCGTTAAAAATAGCCGAAACCGCTCGCCGCTTCTTCTATGCTGAAAACAGCGCGTTGGCCATTTCACGACAAGGGATCCGTTCTTCATGCACATTCGCTCTTCGCTCAAACATTATTGGCAAGTGCGGCCCAGGCTGCTGTTTTCTGTCGGCGCCGGGCTGTTGTGCTTTCTGCTGCTGCCCGCCCAGCTCTCGTTGCTGCAGCGCTTGATGATCGGCTGGAATACGCTGGCCTGGCTCTACCTGCTGTTTCTCTGGCGGCTGATGCTGGTCAGCACGCCGCAGCACATTCGCCAGATCGCCCGGCGACAGGATGAAAGCGCCAGCACGGTGTTGGCGCTGGTCAGTTTCGGTTGTCTGGTGAGCATTCTGGCGATCCTGTTCGAATTGAGCAGCGCCAAACAGGCCAGCGACTCGCTGAAAACCCTGCATCTGGCGTTAACCGGCGGAACGCTGGCGGTCTCCTGGCTGCTGCTGCCGACCGCCTTCACCATGCACTACGCCCATCAATTTTATCGCCAGGGTGCGCAGCAGGAGCCTTTGCCGCTGCTGTTCCCCGGCAATCTCACCGAGCCGACCTATCTGGACTTCGCCTACTTCTCTTTCACCATCGCGGTCGCCTCGCAAACCGCCGACGTGGCGGTCGGCGCCGCGGAGGTGCGTAAAATCGCGCTCGTACAGTCGGTTATTTCGTTCGTGTTCAACATGCTGATCCTGGGCCTGTCTATCAACGTCGGCGCCGGCCTGCTGGGCTGAAAACGAAAAAGGCTCCCCGCAGGGAGCCTTTTGCATCGTGCAACAGGTGCCGAAGATTACAGAACGTCTACCGCGTTCAGATCTTTGAAGGCCTGCTCCAGACGCGTCACCATGCTGGTCTGCGCTGCGCGCAGCCATACGCGTGGATCGTAGTATTTCTTGTTCGGCTGATCGGCGCCTTTCGGGTTGCCCAGCTGGCCCTGCAGGTAAGCTTCGTTCGCTTTGTAGTACTGCAGGATGCCGTCCCAGGTCGCCCATTGGGTGTCGGTGTCGATGTTCATCTTGATCACGCCGTAACCCACAGACTCTTTGATCTCTGCGTCGGTAGAACCGGAACCGCCGTGGAACACGAAGTTCAGGCTGTTGTGCGGCAGGTTGAATTTCTTGGACACGTAGTCCTGAGAATCACGCAGGATGGTCGGGGTCAGCTTGACGTTGCCTGGCTTGTACACGCCGTGCACGTTACCGAAGGAGGCAGCGATGGTGAAGCGCGGGCTGATGGCGTTCAGTTTTTCGTACGCGTAAGCCACGTCTTCCGGCTGGGTGTACAGTGCGGAAGCGTCCATATGGCTGTTGTCCACGCCATCTTCTTCACCGCCGGTGCAGCCCAGTTCGATTTCCAGCGTCATGCCGATTTTGGCCATGCGCTTCAGGTAGGCGCTGCAGATCTCGATGTTTTCTTCCAGAGACTCTTCAGACAGATCGATCATGTGAGAAGAGAACAGCGGTTTGCCGGTAGCGGCGAAGTGCTTCTCGCCGGCGTCCAGCAGGCCGTCCAGCCATGGCAGCAGTTTCTTCGCGCAGTGGTCGGTGTGCAGGATCACCGGCACGCCGTAGTGTTCAGCCATCTGGTGAACGTGGTGTGCGCCGGAGATGGCGCCCAGAATCGCTGCGCCCTGAGGCACATCGGTCTTCACGCCTTTGCCGGCGATGAACGCGGCGCCGCCGTTGGAGAACTGAACGATGACCGGCGCGCGCACTTTAGCCGCGGCTTCCAGCACTGCGTTAATGGAGTCGGTACCCACGCAGTTTACCGCTGGCAGCGCAAAGTTGTTCTCTTTAGCAACTGCGAAGACTTTCTGAACGTCATCACCCGTGATGACACCCGGTTTTACGAAATCAAAAATTTTAGACATGTTACTTTGTCCTGTTTCGTCGGCCGTAGATGGATGTAAATCGATGTTTTCACGCCGCGCAGCGTGAGCCGCGCGGTATAAAACAAACGGGCGGCTTTCGCCTCCCGTTGTCTGAATTACTGCTTAGCGCGCTCTTCCAGCATCACGACTGCAGGCAGCGGTTTCCCTTCAACGAATTCCAGGAATGCGCCACCGCCGGTGGAGATGTAGGAAATTTTGTCAGCGATACCGAACAGATCGATGGCTGCCAGAGTGTCGCCGCCGCCAGCGATAGAGAAAGCGTCGCTATCGGCGATCGCGCGGGCGACAATTTCGGTGCCCTTACGGAAGTTAGGGAACTCGAATACGCCAACCGGGCCATTCCACAGAATGGTCTTGGCGTTCTTCAGGATAACGGCCAGACGCTCGGCAGAGACGTCGCCCATATCCAGAATTTGCTCGTTGTCCTGGATCTCGTTGGCCTGCTTCACGGTCGCGGTCGCGGTTTCGGAGAACTCGGTCGCTACGCGCACGTCGGTCGGAACCGGGATGTCGCAGGTTTCCAGCAGTTTCTGCGCGTTCGGGATCAGGTCAGGTTCGTACAGGGACTGGCCCACGTTGTTGCCCTGCGCCGCCACGAAGGTGTTGGCGATGCCGCCGCCGACGATCAGCTGATCGGCGATTTTGGACAGGGAATCCAGCACGGTCAGTTTGGTGGAGACTTTAGAACCGCCCACGATGGCAACCATCGGACGGGCCGGGTTGCCCAGGGCCTTGCCCAGCGCTTCCAGCTCGGCGGACAGCAGCGGGCCGGCACAGGCGACAGGCGCGAACTTGCCCACGCCGTGGGTGGAAGCCTGCGCGCGGTGCGCGGTGCCGAACGCGTCCATTACGTACACGTCGCACAGCGCCGCGTATTTCTTGGACAGGGTTTCGTCGTCTTTCTTCTCGCCCTTGTTGAAACGGACGTTTTCCAGCACCACCAGTTCGCCTTCGGCGACGTCGACGCCATCCAGATAATCCTTCGCCAGACGCACTGGGGATTTCAGGTGATCTTTCAGGTAGTTGACCACAGGCAGCAGGGAGAATTCTTCGTTGTACTCGCCTTCGGTAGGACGACCCAGGTGGGAGGTTACCATCACGCGGGCGCCTTGCTTCAGCGCAGCTTCGATAGTCGGCAGGGAAGCGCGGATACGCGCGTCGGAAGTCACTTTACCGTCTTTTACCGGCACGTTCAGATCGGAGCGGATCAGTACGCGTTTACCCGCCAGATCCAGATCGGTCATCTTAATTACAGACATGGTGAACCCTCTTTATTGAATCTCTATAAAATTGCCTGAGCAGCGCGCCAATCACGCCGGCGCCGCCGTACTAGAAACCGCTGGCGGCCATTGCCCGTGTTGTATCCAACATCCGATTGGCAAAGCCCCATTCATTGTCGCACCAGACCAAGGTCTTTATCAGGTGCTGCCCGCTGACCCGGGTCTGCGTACCGTCGACGATAGCGCTGTGCGGGTCATGGTTAAAATCGATCGAGACCAATGGTAATTCCGTGTAGTCAACTATACCACGAAATGATTCCCGTGCGGCCTTTTGCAACAGCTGGTTGACCTCCGCCACCTTCACCGCGGCGCTCACGCTGACGCTGAGATCGATAGCCGTCACGTTGATGGTCGGCACGCGCACCGAGATCGCCTCGAAGCGATCGCAAAACTGCGGGAAGATACGGGTGATGCCCGCGGCCAGCTTGGTGTCGACCGGAATGATCGACTGGCTCGCCGCGCGGGTGCGCCGCAAATCCGCGTGATACGCGTCGATCACCGGCTGATCGTTCATCGCCGAGTGAATGGTGGTCACGGTGCCGGATTCGATGCTGTAGGCGTCGTCCAGCAGCTTGATCACCGGAATAATGCAGTTGGTGGTGCACGAGGCGTTGGACACGATGCGATGTTCCGCCAGCAGCGTCTGATGGTTGACGCCGAACACGATGGTGGCGTCCAGATCGTTGCCGCCCGGATGGGCGAACAGCACTTTCTTCGCCCCCGCCGCCAGATGGGCTTCGCCATCCGCCCGGCTGCCGTACACGCCGCTGCAGTCCAGCACCACGTCGACGCCCAGCTCGCCCCAGGGCAACTGCTCCACCGCCGGCTGATGCAACAGGCGAATCGCGTCGTCCCCGACGCTCAGCGTGTCGCACTCTTGCCGCACATCCCAGGCGAAGCGGCCGTGGCTGGAATCGTACTTCAGCAGATGAGCCATGCCCTCGGCGTTCGCCAGCTCGTTGATCGCCACCACGGAGATTTCCGCCCGTCGTCCCGATTCGTACAGTGCGCGCAATACGCTGCGGCCGATGCGGCCAAAGCCGTTTATCGCTATGCGGATGGTCATGCTGCTCCTGAAAAAGGGCCGTCCCGCCGGGCTGACTCACCGGCGCCGGGCCGGCGCTGACTGGTTGTCTCACTAACCCGCATAGAGTAGTGGATCGCACCGCCCGCTGTGAATCGCCGCGTTTGCATTATTCCCGCGTTTCAGCGGCTTTTCGCCGCCGTCACATCGGCATTTCTGTCGAAGAGTGCTTCAACTGAAACGCTTCAGCTGAGCATAAACCAAAGTTTTGGCAAAAGGAACAGGTGCAACAGTTCCACAAGTAACGGAGGGGAGTTTTACGAGCATAAGATGATCTGGCGCACATTTTTGGCTTCAAGGCCGCGGCGGATTTTCACTCGCCGGCCCCGTTTCGCCGTAGTGCTCGCGGAAATAGTCGCGCAAAAATTCGACCGTCACCCGCACTTTCGCCGACGTTGCCAGCCGGGAAACGTACACCGCCCGGAAAAGATCGCCGCTAGCGGTTTAACTCTGTAAACGGAACGCCCGCGCCTGCGGGCGTCCTGATTATGCTTTCGGGAATATCCACAGATGCTCGGCCGGCAGGGAGAGCCGGCACAGCGCCCGATCGCGCGCTTCGTGGCCATAGGCGCGCACCACGAAATCCTCGGCCACGGTGCGGAACAGGTATTCCCAGCGATCGCCGAGATACATGCTGGCCAGCAGCGGCAGCTCAAGCTGGTTGCCCTGCGGATCTTCGCCCAACCGCACGCGCTCCACGCGGATCACCGCCGAGCCCTCCTGGCCGACCTGCACGCCTGCGCCCGCTTTGCCCCACAGCGCCCAATCCTTGCCTTCGATGCGCGCCCGGTCGCCTTCCAGCGCGACAACCTTGCCCGGCAAGCGGTTGTTGCTGCCCATGAACTCGGCGGTGAACAGCGTGGTGGGCGAACCGTACATCTCCTGCGGCGTGCCCTGCTGTTCGATTTTGCCGTTATTGAGCAGCAGGATGCGATCGGAGATGGCCATCGCCTCGTTCTGATCGTGGGTCACCATCAGCGCCGACAGGCCAAGCTTGATGATCAACTCGCGCAGGAATACCCGCGCCTCTTCGCGCAGCTTGGCGTCAAGGTTGGACAGCGGCTCGTCCAGCAGGATCACCGGCGGGTTGTAGACCAGCGCCCGTCCGATCGCCACGCGCTGCTGCTGGCCGCCGGAAAGCTGGTGCGGATGGCGCTTGGCCAGATGCCCCAACCCGAGCTGATCCAGCACCGCCTGCACCCGCTGGGTGATTTCCGCCGAGGCGATCTTACGCAGCTTCAGCGGGTAAGCGACGTTCTCAAACACCGTTTTATGCGGCCACAGCGCGTAGGACTGAAACACCAGCCCCAGATTGCGCTCTTCGGCTGGAATTTCGCTGCGCGCGCTGCCGTTGTACACCGCGTTATTGCCGATGACGATCCGCCCCTGGCTCGGTTTCTCCAGCCCGGCCACCGCCCGCAGCAGCGTGGTTTTGCCGCTGCCCGACGGACCCAGCAGCGAGACCACTTCGCCCCGTTTCAGATCCATCGACACCCCTTTCAACACCGGGTTGTCGCCATAGGTCAAATGCAGATTCTCTACCGAAAGTTCAATCATGTAATTTCACTCCAAAGCGCAAGGCAATCCCCAGCCCCAGCACCACCAGCAGGATATTGATGAACGACAGCGCGGCGACGATATCGATAGCGCCCGCGGCCCACAGGGAAACCAGCATCGAGCCGATGGTTTCCGTGCCCGGAGACAGCAGATACACCCCGGTAGAATATTCGCGTTCAAAAATCAGGAACATCAGCAGCCAGGAGCCGATCAGGCCGTAGCGCGACAGCGGAATGGTGACGTGGCGGGTGATCTGGCCACGGCTGGCGCCGGCGCTGCGCGCCGCCTCCTCCAGTTCCGGCCCCACCTGCAGCAGCGTGGAAGAGATCAGCCGCAGGCCGTAAGCCATCCACACCACGGTGTACGCCAGCCAGACGCTGAAGATGGTGCTGCGCAGCGAACGCAGCCAGACAATCCAGTTAGCACGCAGCCACTCGGCCATCGGCAGCGCCGACAGCCAGCCCTCCTTGAGCGATTTGTCCAACCACATCGGCAGGAACAGAAACACCCACAGGAACGCCAGACCGGCCAGCAGCCCCGGCACCGCGCGCGGCACCAGCACGCTGTAGTCGAGGAAGCGCGTGGCGCCATCCGGCTTGCGGTGCATGGCGATGCCGATGAACAGGTAGCACGCCACCGCCAGCGCCCCGCCGATCACCCCAATCGCCATTGAGTTGACGATGGCGCGCAGCAGGTTGGGTTGCGCCCAGATGGTGCGGAAGGTGTTGATCGACAGCTCGTCCCAAACAGACACGCCCACGCCCCAGTTGGAGATAAAGGCGCGCAGCACCACGCCTATCAGCGGCACGCCGATGGTCACGGTCAGCCAGAACACCACCACCGCGCCGGCCACCCAGCGCCATTTGCCCAGCGGCAGCGCACGGGCCTGCGAGGCTTTGCCCTTGACGGTAACGAAGCGGTTGGCGGTGCGCATCAGCCGGCGCTGCAGCATCACCAGCGGAATGGTGATGCAGATCAGCACCACCGCCACCGCCGCCATCAGGTGGTAAGACGGCGTGCCCAGCTTGTTGGTCAACTGGTACAGGTAGGTCGCCAGCACCAGATTGCCCTCCGGATCCCCCAGCACCAGCATCAGGCCGAACACTTCCAGCCCGAGGAAGAACAGCAGCACCCCGGCGTACAGGATAGACGGCCGCACCATCGGCAGGCTGACGGCGGTCATCACCTGCAGCGGCGTGGCGCCGGCGGTGCGCGCCGCTTCTTCAACGTCGGAGCCCACGCTGCGCAGCGCCGAGGAGATGTACAGATACGCGTGGGGCACGTGCGTCAATCCGGCTATCACCACGATGCTGGCCATCGAATAGATGTTCCACGGCACGAAGCCCAGCAGCGCCTGCGCCCACAGCGAGAAGAAGCCCACCGGCCCCGCCGCCACCACGTAGCCGAAGCCCAGCACCATCGGCGACACGAAGATCGGCACCAGAATCAGCGGCTCGATGATCCGCCGCCCCGGCAGATCGGTGCGCACCATCAGGAAGGCCAAAATGCCACCGAGGGGGATGGCGATGATCACCAGGCCGAATGCCAGAATAAAGCCGCTCTTCAGCGCCTTGTAGAAATCAGGATCGGTAAAGATGAACTCGAAGGCCTCCAGGCTGAAGACCTTGGAGGGAGAGAAAAACGGTGCCGAGAGGAAGCTTTGAATGATGATAAACGACAGGGGGACATAGATAACCAGCGCGGTTATCAACACCACCAGGCCGCGCGGCAGGCTCTGCCACTTTCTGCGCCATGCTTGCATAAATGCTCCCTATGGTTGTAAACGACGACCAAAGGGCGCGCGCCTCTAAGGCAGGCGCGCGTCCGAATGCAGTCCCTGTTATTTCGCCGCGGCGGCGCGCCACTGTTTGATGTAGTCGAGGCGTTTGGCCGGCTGCAGATATTCCAGCAGGCTGTCGTCGACCGGGATCGGCTTGAGCGCGTTACCCAACAGCTTGGTCATGCCGTCGATGTCGTTCTTGCCTTCGATGTCGTTGCGGATCGAGGGGATATCCGCCTGATTGGCGAGAATACTTTGCCCTTTCTCCGACAGCACGTAGTCGAACCACAGCTTGGCGGCGTTAGGGTTGCCGGCCTCTTTGCTGATGAAGCTCACGCGCGACAGCACCAGGGTATAATCTTTCGGATAGACGATGCCGAGCGACGGGTCGCTTTTGGCGCGGGCCTCGGCGTACGAACCGAGGATATTGAAGCCGATCAGGTTTTCACCGGAGGAGACGCGCTCCATCATGGTGCCGGTGGAGGATTGCACCGCCAACCCGCCCTTGGCCACGTCGGCCAGCGTTTTGAAGTAGTTGGGATCGGCCTTGAAGTCCTGCACCGACAGCATGAAGCCGACGCCGGATTTTTCGATGTCGTACGTGGTGACTTTCTTCTTGAATTTGTCCGTCTGGCCGGCGATCAGCTTGGCCAGCGCCGCGTGCGAATCCGGCACATCGCCTTGCGGGATCAGGCGTTTGTTATAGATAAACACCACCGGCTCATAGGTGGTGCCATACACTTTATCTTGCCATACCGCCCATTTCGGCAGCTGGGCCTGCTCAGGGGAGGTATACTCCTGCGCGTAATCGCCCGCCAGTTTCAAAATGGTGTCCATCGACGAGCTCCACACCACGTCGCCGCTGGTGCCGCCGGCCGCCTGCTCGCTGATGAAGCGGTTATAGAGTTCGGTGCTGTTCATGTCGTTGTATTCCACCTTGATGCCCGGGTACAACGCCTCGAACCCCTGGATCAGCGGCGCCGCCGCCTTGGTGTCGGTGGTCGAGTAAATCACCACCTTGCCTTCTTTCTTCGCGCCGTCGACCCATTTCTGATAGTCGGCGGGGTAGCCCGCCGGGAAGGCCGCATAGGCGGAAACGGAGCCCAGTAAGGTGATTGCAGCTACGGTCGCGCTGATTTTTTTCATCATCATCCATCCCCTGATCACATTTAATAAACCAAAAATTAACATATAGTTAATAACTGCAACGAGGCAACGGCGTTGCTTTGTTATCTTTCGGTTTTGTGAGGTTGGACATTTTTTAGCCAACAAAAAAGCCCGGCAGCGCGGGCTTTACGGCACTTTCTGTTGCAGACTATTCGGCCAGGCGAGAGCGCCGCAGCAGGCGAATTCGCTGTACGATGGCGATCTTGGAAACTTCAGGACAAACGCCGGCATTCAACCCGCAATATGCCGATCTTTTTCACCCGCAAACCGGTCGAAGACGGCCATGTCTCTTTCGCCTATGACTCTTTCAAACCGCATATCGAAATCCCGCTGTCGATAGACATGGTGGCGCGCGCGAGCTAAAGCCCTGCCGGGCCGGCCGCCATGATCCCTCTGTGCGGCCGGTTCACGCCAGGATAAACAGCGCTGGATTAATCAGGTTTTTGTCGCCGAATTATTATATCCTGCCGGACGAAAATTTTGCGGGCGCTCACGGCCCCCTGCGCCTGCCCTTCTGCGGTTATCCATCCGCAGCCAGGCCGTTTATTTCATGAATACAGGCAGTGCCATACCGTTATGACCAAGAATTTATCCCCGAAAGACATTATCGCCCTGGGCTTTATGACCTTCGCCCTGTTTGTCGGCGCCGGCAACATCATTTTCCCGCCGCTGGTGGGACTGCAGTCCGGTGAACATCTGTGGCCGGCCGCCCTCGGGTTTATGGTGACCGCCGTCGCCCTGCCGGTGATCGCCGTGATCGCGCTGGCGCGCGTCGGCGGCAGCATCAGCCTGCTGACCGGCCCCATCGGCCGCACCGCCGGCCTGCTGTTGGCGACCGTCTGCTATCTGGCGCTCGGCCCACTGTTCGCCACGCCGCGAACCGCCAATGTCTCTTTCGCCCTCGGCATCGCGCCCTTCACCGGCGACGGCGCCCTGCCGCAGTTCATCTACAGCCTGCTGTTCTTTACCCTGGCGATGATCGTGTCGCTGTATCCCGGCCGCTTGCTCGATAACGTCGGCCATATTCTGGCGCCGCTGAAAATTCTGGCGCTGGCCGCACTCGGCATCGCCGCCCTGGTTTGGCCCGCCGGTGCGCCGATCTCCGCCGTCGGCAGCTATCAGGCAGCGGCGTTTTCCACCGGTTTCGTGCAGGGGTATCAAACCATGGACACGCTGTCGGCGCTGATGTTCGGCTCGATTATCGTTACCGCCGCCCGCTCGCGCGGCGTCAGCGACAGCGGCCTGCTGCTGCGCTACACCCTGTGGGCCAGCCTGATCGCCGGCGTCGGCCTGACGCTGGTCTATATCTGCATGTTCAAGCTCGGCGCCGGCAGCGGCGGCCTGGTCGAGAGTGGCGCTCAGGATGGCGCGGCGATCCTGCACGCCTATGTGCAGCACACCTTCGGCGATCTGGGCAGCATCTTTATGGCGGTGCTGATGTTCATCGCCTGCCTGGTGACGGCGGTCGGCATGACCTGCGCCTGCGCGGACTTCTTCTCCCGCTACCTGCCGCTCTCTTACCGCGCGCTGGTGGTCATCCTAGCCCTCTTCGCCATGCTGGTCTCCAACATGGGGCTGGCCAATCTGATCCGCGTCTCGCTGCCGGTGCTGACGGCGATCTATCCGCCCTGCATCGCGCTGGTGTTACTCAGCTTCAGCCAGAACCGCTGGCGCAGCGCCAAGCGCGTCTTCGCGCCGGTGATCGCCACCAGCCTGGTGTTTGGCCTCGCCGACGGCCTGAAGGCCTCCAGCTTCAGCGGCCTGCTGCCCGACTGGTTCGATAAGCTGCCGCTGGCCGAACAGGGTCTGGTCTGGCTGCAGCCTACGCTGCTGGTGCTGTTGCTGGCGGCGGCTTACGACCGGTTGCGCAGCGTCGAAAGCGCCAACGCCGCGTCGTAACCGCGGGTCACGCCCATAAAAAAAGCCGGTCACGATGACCGGCTTTCTTATCGGCTGGCGCCAGGCCGCTTACTTCAGCAGCGCCTGCGCCTTGGCCACCACGTTGTCCACGGTGAAGCCGAACTCGGCGAACAGCTGCTCCGCCGGCGCCGACTCACCGAAGGTGGTCATGCCCACGATGGCGCCGTTCAGCCCCACGTACTTGTACCAGTAGTCCGCGATACCCGCTTCCACCGCCACGCGCGCCGTCACCGCCGCCGGCAGCACCGACTCGCGGTACGCCGCATCCTGCTTGTCGAACGCGTCCGTCGACGGCATCGACACCACGCGCACCTTGCGGCCCGCCGCAGTCAGCTTGTCCGCCGCTTCCACCGTGATGCCCACTTCGGAGCCGGTGGCAATCAGGATAACGTCCGGCGTGCCCGCGCAGTCTTTCAGCACGTAGCCGCCGCGGTACACGTTCGCCAGCTGCTCTGCGGTGCGTGGCTGCTGGGTCAGGTTCTGGCGCGAGAACACCAGCGTGGTCGGGCCGTCGTTGCGCTCGATGCCGTACTGCCACGCCACCGCCGATTCCACCTGGTCGCACGGGCGCCAGGTACTCATGTTCGGGGTCACGCGCAGGCTTGCCAGCTGCTCCACCGGCTGGTGGGTCGGGCCGTCTTCGCCCAGACCGATGGAGTCGTGGGTGTAGACGAACACGTTGCGCAGCTTCATCAGCGCCGCCATGCGCACCGCGTTGCGGGCGTATTCCACGAACATCAGGAAAGTCGCCGAGTACGGCAGGAAGCCGCCGTGCAGCGCGATGCCGTTGGTGATGGCGGTCATGCCGAACTCGCGCACGCCGTAATGAATGTAGTTGCCCGCCGGGTCAACGTTCAGCGCTTTCGAGCCTGACCACATGGTCAGGTTGCTCGGCGCCAGGTCGGCGGAGCCGCCCAGGAACTCCGGCAGCACCTTGCCGAACGCTTCCAGCGCGTTCTGCGACGCCTTGCGGCTGGCGATGTTGGCCGGGTTGGCCTGCAGTTTTTCCACGAACGCCTTGGCGTCGGCTTTCCAGTCGGCCGGCAGCTCGCCGTTCATGCGGCGCTTGAACTCGGCGGCCAGCTCCGGGAAGGCCCTGGCGTAGGCGGCGAATTTGTCGTTCCAGGCCGCTTCTTTGGCCTGACCGGCTTCCTTGGCGTCCCACTGGGCGTAGATGTCCTGCGGGATTTCAAAGGCGGCGTATTTCCAGCCCAGCGCTTCGCGGGTGGCGGCCACTTCGGCGGCGCCCAGCGCGGCGCCGTGCACGTCATGGGTGCCGGCCTTGTTCGGCGAACCGAAGCCGATAACGGTCTTGCACATCAGCAGCGACGGCTTGTCGGTCACCTTGCGGGCTTCTTCAATCGCGGCCTTGATGGCGTCCGGGTTGTGGCCGTCGACGTTGCGCACCACGTGCCAGCCGTAGGCTTCGAAGCGCAGGGCGGTGTCGTCGGTGAACCAGCCGTCGACGTGGCCGTCGATGGAGATGCCGTTGTCATCGTAGAAAGCGGTCAGCTTGCCGAGCTTGAGGGTACCGGCCAGAGAGCAGACTTCGTGCGAGATGCCTTCCATCATGCAGCCGTCGCCCATGAAGGCGTAGGTGTGGTGGTCAACGATGTCGTGGCCCGGGCGGTTGAACTGCGCGGCCAGGGTGCGTTCGGCGATGGCGAAGCCGACGGCGTTGGCGATGCCCTGGCCCAGCGGGCCGGTGGTGGTCTCAACGCCCGGGGTGTAGCCGTACTCCGGGTGCCCTGGGGTTTTGGAATGCAGCTGACGGAAGTTTTCCAGCTCGCGCATCGGCAGGTCGTAGCCGGTGAGGTGCAGGAGGCTGTAAATCAACATGGAGCCGTGGCCGTTGGAGAGCACGAAACGGTCGCGGTCAGCCCAGTGCGGGTTAGTCGGGTTGTGGTTGAGGTAGTCACGCCACAGGACTTCGGCGATGTCCGCCATGCCCATAGGGGCACCCGGGTGGCCGGAATTGGCTTTTTGTACGGCGTCCATGCTGAGTGCGCGGATGGCGTTGGCAAGCTCTTTACGAGAGGACATGTTTTACTCCAGGTCGGATAAAAAAAGCAGTCAAGTTCCCTATTTTCTCAGACTCCACATCACAACGGCAATCCCTAATGCCAAATGAGAGCGAGTTCACCACTTATTAGCACGATTGGACGCTTTTTCGGAATAACACTATTCTCGCCCCGGCTGGCGTACACTAGGCTCTTGCAACAAGATTTCCTCCAAGCAAAATGACTCTTTTACCTTGTTACCTTCACAGGAAGATGGCGTTATGAAGATCCGTACCTCTTTGATTGCGTTGGGCATTGCCACCCTGGCAACCGGCTGTCAAAACCTGAATACCGAAACCTTGATGCAGTCCGGCGCGCAGGCATTCCAGGCGGCGACCCTGAGCAACAACGACGTTAAGGCCCTGAGTGATAAATCCTGCGCCGAGATGGACAGCAAGGCACAAATCGCGCCGGCCGACAGCACCTACGCCAAGCGTCTCAACAAAATCGCCGCGGCGCTGGGCGACAACATCAACGGCACCCCGGCCAACTACAAGGTCTACGTGACCAAAGACGTCAACGCCTGGGCGATGGCCAACGGCTGCATCCGCGTCTACAGCGGCCTGATGGACATGATGAACGACAACGAAGTCGAAGGCGTGCTGGGCCATGAAATGGGCCACGTGGCGCTGGGCCACACCCGCAAGGCGATGCAGGTGGCTTACGGCACCGTGGCGCTGCGCACCGCGGCGTCCTCCGCCGGGGGCGTCATCGGCTCGCTGTCGCAGTCGCAGCTGGCGGACATCGGCGAGAAGCTGGTCAGCGCCCAGTTCTCGCAGAAGCAGGAAAGCGAAGCGGATGATTACTCGTTCGATCTGCTGAAAAAGCGCGGCATCGATCCGAATGGCCTGGCCACCAGCTTCGAAAAACTGGCCCAGATGGAAGCCGGCCGTCAGAGCAGCATGTTCGACGATCACCCGTCTTCCCAAGCGCGCGCTCAGCACATTCGCGATCGCATCGCGGCAGAGAAATAACCACGAGAACGCCCGGCAATCGCCGGGCGTTTTTTATCGTCTCAATACAGCGTCTTCTGCGGCGGCCCGGCGAAGGTCAGCGGCCCGACCTGCTTCATGTCCACCTCGACCACCGACGGCCCCGGGTAGTTGATCGCCTCGGCCAGCACGCCGTTGAACTGCGACGCCGCGTCCACCTTCCAGGCTTTCAACCCCATCGCTTCGGCGATCTGGGTAAAGGCCGGCGTATGCAGCTCGTTGTAATACTGACGCCCGGCGAAGTACTTGTCCTGAATACCGCGCATCACGCCATAACCGCCGTCGTTCATGATAATCAGGGTGATGTTCACCTGTTCCTGCGCCATGGTCGCCAGCTCGCCCAGGCCCAGCGCCAGACCACCGTCGCCCACCAGCCCCACCACCTTGCGCTGCGGGTTGGCGATCGCGGTGCCGATAGCCATCGGCAGCCCCATACCGATGGCGCCCGCCAGCGAGTGAATGTTGCACAGCGGCGAGATCGCCCGGAACAGCCGGCTGCCCCAGACGCTGCCGGAAACGGTGATATCGCGTACCAGCAACCCGTCCTGCGGCAGCGCGGCGTCGATGGCGTCGTTGAGTTTGGCGTATTCGCCGGACTGCTGGCGCAGCGCGCGCTCCGCCTGCTGCACCGCCCCCGCGATCTCGGCATCCCACTCGGCGTTGACCTTCTCGCCGGGGCTCAGCCGCGCCGCCAGCGCCGCGAGCAGCGCCGCACAGTCGCCGTTGATCTGCTCATCAGCCAGATAGTTGCGGTTGGCCGCCGCCGGATCGATGTCAATCTGCACCAGCGGGCGCGGCAGCGGCAGCGTCCAGGTGCGGGTTTCATTACTGCGCAGGCGCGAACCGGCCACCAGCGTCAGATCGCACTGCGTCAGGATCGCTTCGATGCTCGGTGAGTTATGGAACGCCCGCAGGCTGCGCGGATGGCTGTCCGGCAGAATGCCGCGCCCGTGGGTGCTGGAGATCACCGCTACGCCGGCGTCCGCCAGCTTGCGCACCGCGTCGCCGCAGGCCAAGGCGCCGCCCCCCAACCACAGCAGCGGGCGCTTGGCCTGTTTCAGCCGCTGATGCAGCCGTTCCACCGCCGCATCGTCCGCCTGCGGCAGCGGCGCCGGCGCCAACGGTTCGGTCAGCACCGAACGGGAAACCAGGCTGCTTTGAATATCGATCGGGATCTCGACCGCCACCGGGCCACAGGGCACGGTTTGCGCATCCAGGATCGCCCGCTGGATCACCGCCACCGCCTGCTCCGGCGAATTGACCCGATAAGCGCGCTTGGAGCAGGCGCGCAGGAAGCCGAGCTGATCGCGGGTTTCATGAATAAAACCGGCGTCGGCGTCCAGATAGGCTTTTTCCACCTGGCCGGTGATATGCAGCAGCGGCGTGTTGGCGTTGAGCGCCTCAATCATCGCCCCCACCGCGTTGCCGGCGCCGGCGCCGGTGCTGGTCAACGCCACGCCCAGGCCGGAGAAGCGCCCGTGCGCGTCGGCCATGGTGACCGCCCCCGCTTCGCCGCGCGCCGGCACGAAGCGAATTTTATCGCGCTGCCCCACCGCATCGGCGATCGGCAGATTATGAATCGAAATGATGCCGTACATCGCCGACACCGCGTACTGTTCCAGAGTCCGGGCTATCGCCTCGCCAACCGTGATTTTATCGCTCATCATCTGCCTTCTTAGGGTAGTCGTTATTAGGGTTATGCGTAGAGGTGTCGGCCTAGTCGCTCCAGCGGTTCACCTGATGGCTCAGCGCCAGATACACGCTTTTCTGCTGCATGTAGGCCTTGATGCCGTTCAGGCCTTTTTCGCGGCCCAGCCCGCTTTCCTTGAAACCGCCGAACGGCGTGGAAATCGAGAACGTTTTGTAGGTATTGACCCAGACGGTGCCGGTTTCCAGCCGCTCCGCCAGCGCCATCGCGCGAGGGAAGTCGCGGCTCCAGATGCCGGCCGCCAGGCCGTACACCGAGTCATTTGCCTGTTCGATCAGCTGTTGCTCATCGTCAAACGGCAGCGCCACCAGCACCGGGCCGAAGATCTCTTCCTGGCAAACGCGGGCGTCGTTGTTCAAGCCTTCAATAATGGTCGGCAGGTAATAGCTACCGCTCGCCAGCTGCGGATCGGCCGGCGCTTCACCGCCGATGATCACCCGACCGCCCTCCTGCCGCGCCAGCGCCACGTAGTCCGCCACGCTTTGCCGATGTTTGGCGCTGATCAGCGGGCCGAGGTGCACGCCCGGCACCAGCGGGTTGCCGATGCGCAGCCCCGCCGTCAGTTCGGTCAAGCGCGCCAGCAGCGGCTGATACAGCGAACGATGCACGAACAGCCGCGAACCGGCGATGCACGCCTGGCCGGCGGAGCTGAAGATGCCGTAGCAGATGCCGCGCGCCGCCTGTTCCAGATCGGCGTCCTCCAGCACGATGGTCGGCGATTTGCCCCCCAGCTCCAGCGAGGTGGGGATCAGCTTGTCGGCGGCGATGTGCGCCAAATGGCGCCCGGTACTGGTCCCGCCGGTAAAGGCGATCTTTTTCACCAGCGGATGGCGCGCCAACGCCTCGCCGATCACCGAACCTTTGCCCGGCAACACGCTGAGCAGCCCGGCCGGCAGGCCCGCCTGTTCGAACAGCTCGGCCAGCTTCAGCGCCATCAGCGGCGTGGCTTCGGCCGGTTTGAGCACCACCGCGTTGCCCGCCGCCAGCGCCGGCGCCACCTTCTGCATTTCGCTGGCGATCGGCGAGTTCCACGGCGTAATGGCGGCGATCACCCCCATCGGTTGGTACTGGCTGAGCGTCATCACCTCAGCGCTGCGCGGGGTCGGCAGCTCGCCTTCCAACACCTCGCAGGCGGCGGCAAAGTAGCGCGCGGTCGCCGCCGCGCTGGCCACCAGCCCACGGGTCTCGGCCAGCGGCTTGCCGTTGTCGCGGGTTTGCAGCTCGGCCAACTGCTCCTGCTGCGCCAGGATCAGGTTGCTGACGCGGTAGAGGATCGAGGCGCGTTGATGCGGCACCAGCCCGCGCCATTCCGGCGCGCGCCAGGCGCGCTCTGCCGCTTCCACCGCCTCGTTCACGTCCTCGACGTTGGCGGCGCGCAGCCGCGCGTTGACGCTGCCGTCGGCCGGGAATACCGAAGCCATCTCTTCGCCACGCCCTTCACGCCAGCGCCCGGCGACAAAAATATTCAATCGTTCCATGCTCCGCTCCTGCCGTTCAGGCAATAAAACCGCCGTCCACCAGACGGCGGCAGGCTTGTACCGCGCTCAGCGCCGCCAGGGTTGATGTTTTGGGATTGCTTGCCAGCGGGGTGCCGCTCAGCTCGATGTGAAATTCGCCAAAGTCGCCGCATACCTGCAGACGATGGGTATTGCGCCGGGTGGCGGGATCGACCTGCAGGCGCACCCGGGTGGCGTCCATCCCCAGACCGTTGAGCGCAATGGTGGCCGCCACGTTGGCATTGGCCGGGAACAAACGCGCCGCTTCGCGCGCCGAGCCTTCAAAAAATACCTGCGCTTCGCTCACCGCATCGAGGTCGATCAGCTGCTCCGCCGGGCTGCCTCGCCAGCTGGCCGGGCTTTTGCTGGCCTGATAAGTCACGCTCTCCAGCCCGCCTTCGCGCGCCGACGCCAGCCCATCCATCCCCGCCACCGCACCGGACAGCACGATTAGCTGCCCGTGATGGCGGCGGCAAACCTGCTGCAGCCGCTGTTGCAATGCGGCGTCCGCCAGCGCGCCGGTCGAGATCAGCGCCAGCGGCCAACCGCGCTGCAGCACCGCTTCGCCGAACTCCGCCACCGCCTGCTGGCTGGCGCACTCCAGTACCAGATCCGGCCGCTGCAAACACTGCTCGGGATGGGTCAGCGCCTGCACCCGCCCGCCAAAGGCCGCGGCGATCGCCGCATGATGAGCCGCGCGCGCCAGGATCCAACCGACCTCCACGCCTTCCGGCAAACGGGCGATCACTTCCTTCGCCATCGCGCCGTAGCCAATCATCATGATCTTCTTCATCTTTATCGGCCCCTGCTACACATGGCGGTTAAAGCCGCCGGATACGTCCAGCGCCGCGCCGGTGGTAAAGGAAGCCAGCGGCGAAGCGAGGAACAGCAGCGCCTGCGCCGGCTCCTGCGGCTTGCCCAGGCGCTTCATCGGGATGCCGCGCCGTTCGGCGATCGCCGCCGTCCACTGTTCCCAGCTTTGATCTTTATCGCTGCGCTCGTCGAAACGGCGGCGCCACTGGCCTGACTCCACCATCCCCAGCAAGATCGAGTTAACGCGAATGCCCTTGCCCACCAGCTCTTTCGACAGCGTCAGCGTCATGTTGAGCAGCGCGGCGCGCGCCGCCGAGGTGGCGATCATGTGTTCTTCCGGCTGCAGCGCCAGCAGCGAGTTCACGCAGGTGATAGACGCGATCGCCGACCGTTCCAGCGCCGGTAAGAACGCCTGCACCGGGTTGATCACGCCGAACAGCTTCAGCTCGGCCTCATGCAGCCAGGCTTCGCGCGGCGTCTGGTCAAAATGGGCGACGAAGCCCTGACCGGCATTGTTGATCAGCAGATCCACGCCGCCGAAATGCGCCGTCACCTGAGCGGCGAACTGCGCCACCTGCTGCGCGTCCAGCACGTCGCAGCGCAGCGCCAGGATCTCCGCCTGCGGAAACTCCGCACGCAGGCTGGCCTCCGCGCCGGCCAGTTTGTCCGGATCGCGGCCGCAGAACGCCACCTTAGCCCCTTCGGCCAGCAGCAGCTTCAGGGTTTCGAAACCGATGCCCGACGAGCCGCCGGTCACCACCGCCACCCGATTCTCAAGCTGAAAATTCATCGTTGGATTGCTCCCGTAAAGTCCCGCAGATAGCGGTTGAAACACGCCGGCGCGTCGAGGTAGCTGGCATGGCCGGCGGCGGCGATCAAACGCAGCGTCGCGTCCTGCTCACGCGCCAGCTCGGCCGCCTTCTCCGGCGGCGTAATGCGATCCTGCTCACCGCACCAGACTTCCAGCGGGCCGCGATAGCGCGCCAGATAGCGGTCGATATCGTCGTTGGCCAGCATCCAGGCGGCTCTCAGAAAGCCGTCGGGATCGAGCTGCTGCATGCCGTTGCGCACCCAGGCGATGTCCTGCGGATCCGCCCCTTCACGCAGCAAGGCCGCCGCCCGCTGCTCGCCGTAGCCCACCGGCCCCAGCGTCTCTATCATCTGTTGGCGCTGGCCGTACACCTGCCGGCGTTTTTCCTCCGGCGCCGTGGCATAGCCCTGCGCCGGATCCGCCAACGCCAATCCGCATAACCCGTCCGGATAGCCGGCGGCATAGGCGCTGCCGATCAGCGCCCCCAGCGAATGGCCGACGATCAGCGGCTGCGCCAGTTGCAGCTCATCTATCAGCGCCGCCAACGCCGCCGCATAACCGGCGGCATCGGCCTGCGGATCCGCCAACGGCAGGCTGCCGCCGTAGCCCGGCGCGTCCCACGCCAACAGACGGTGGCCATCCGTCAGGCCGCTATCGTTGAGCTGCTTGATCCACGAGGCCGATCCGGAGCTGATGCCGTGCAGCAACACCACCGGCCGCCCCTGCCCGGCCTCGCGCCAGCTCAGGGTATACGCCCCGCAGCGCGCCCGTTGGCGTTGCGCCAGGCCGTTCATCAGTTGCGCTTCACTTTGGATAGCGGATGATCCGCCGGATAGGTCGGGATCTCCGGCTTGGCGGTGCCGAGCATCACGCACATCAGCGCCTCTTCCTCACCGTGGTTGAACAGGCCGCGATACACCCCCGCCGGCACCGAGATCAGATCGCGCTCTTTCAGCCTGGTCTCGTAATACTCTTCGCCGTCCTGAATCATCAGCGTGATGCTGCCCTTCAGCATGAAGAACACTTCCTCCACGTCGTCGTGCAGGTGCAGCGGGCCCTCGCACTTCGACGGCAGCACCATGGTGGAGAAGGTGAAATTGCCCGCCGGAATGGTGTTGGCGTCGCTGGCCACGCCGGTGGCGCCGGTGCCGATGTAGCGCATCTGCGCGCGGCGGTATTTCGGGTCAAAGTCGGCCTGGAATTTCAGCGCGTTCCAGTCGTATTTACGGCCTTCGAAACGGGCGATGCGCGACTCCACCCAATTTTCCATCGACAGATCCTGCGGCTTGACGCCGGCTTTGTTCTCAACCTGAGACATGTTGTCACTCCTCTGTTGAATCGATTGATTAATCAGTACTTTCTCAGTAACGGCAGCAGAATGAGGCAGCCGACGAAAGCCATCACCACCAGGAACAGCAGGCCGTTATCCATATTGCCGGTGGCGGCGATCAACGCCCCCATCAGCACCGGTGCCAGCGCGCCGGCAAAATTGCCCAACCCGTTGAAGATGCCGCCGGCGGTGGCGCTGACCTTGCTGCTGGTCGCCTTCGCCAACAGCGCGAAAATATTCGGCGCGCCGGCGCCCCACATAAAGGTGCTGAAGGCCATGGCGGCGATTACGCTGTAGGTGCCCTGCAGGTGCAGCACCACCGCCAGACCGAGGCCGGCGCCGCACAGCGACAGGAAACAGGCCAGCGCGCGCCGATCCAGCTTGTCCGACAGCCAGGCGCCCAGCACTTCGCCAAGCAGCATGGCGATGAACGGCAGCGAAGAGAGGTAACCGGCATGCTCCAGATGAATGCCTTTCCCCTTGATCAGGTAGCTCGGCAACCAGCCGTTCATGCCCCACAGGTAGGTCAGGAAGGCGATGTTGAACAGGCAGATCATCCAAAAGTGCGGGCTGCGCAGCAGCTCGCGGCGATGCTGTTTACGTTCGGACACCGCCGGCTTGGTCGCCGCCGCCGGGCGCGCGACGTTCAGGTGGCGCATGCCGAACAGCACCAGCAACATCACCGGCAGCGTCAGAAACGCCATAAAGAAGAAGGTGGCCTGCCAGTCGAAGGTATTGAGGATGTACAGGGTGACCGGGAAGCCAAGCGCGGCGCCCAGCGGCGTGCCGAGCAGCCACAGCATGGTGGCGCGCGCCTGCAGCTGCGGCGGGAAGGCCTGACGAATAATGGCGTAGGCCATCGGCAGCAGCGGCCCTTCGGCGATGCCGAGCAGAATGCGCAGCGTCATCATGGCGTGATAGGAACGCGTCATCCCCATCAACACCATCAGCACGCCCCACACCACCATCATGCCAATCAATACCTTGACCGGATTAAGCCGATCGCCGATGCCGCTGAGCAGCATCGAGGAAATGCCGTAGGAGAACAGAAACGCGCTCATCAGCAAACCCAGCCGCGCCGGGTCAAACCCGATCCCTAACGCCTGCTGGAACTCGCTATCGGAAAACAGCGCCGCGATGCTGATCTTGTCGAAAAACGCCAGCAGCACGCAGGCGAACAGCGCGATCGGCACCGACCAGCGCACCCGCTGCTGCGGATTTTCGGCAACGGCTTCCCCCGCCCGTCCAGCGCGGGCGTCAATGTCTTGCGTAGTCATAAAACGCTCCCGAGGTTCGGGCGTTATTTCAACGCCATCAAAGAAAACTCCGCATCCGCCAGCTGCTGCGGATCCAGCACCCGGCCGCTCGCCAGCCAACGCTTGCCGAGCTTGATGGTGCGCGCATCGTTGAACGCCACCATCTGCACCAGCTGCCGATCGGCGTTCAGCGTGAAGAACACCTGCGACTGCGGCGTGCGGCGCACCACATGGTGCACGCCGCCGCTCGGCACGCCGAGGATCTGGATATTGGCGTCGTATTGATCCGACCAAAGCCAGGCCACGTCGTCATACGGTGCGGCGAAGGCGTCGAGCATCGCGCAGGCGGTGCTGATGGCCTGATTTTGCGCGTAGGCCCAGGACTGCAGGCACAGGCCGAGCGTCGGGTGGCGCGCCACGTCGCCGGCGGCGAAGATCGCCGGATGGCTGGTGCGCCCCTGGCCGTCGACCACGATGCCGGACTCGATCGCCAGCCCGGCGCTGCGCGCCAGTTCGAGATTCAGCTCGACGCCGATCCCCACCACCACCAGATCGAAGGCCTGCGGATCGCTGACTTCGCTGCCGATCCAGGCGGCGCCGTCGCGATCTTCCAACGAGATCTCGCCGCAGCCACACAGCACCGTGACGCCCTGCTGACGATGCAGTTCGAGCAACGCCTGTGAAACGTCGGCGCCGACGCTGCGCATGCACAGCGCGGGCTGGCGTTCAAACACCGTCACCTCGGCGCCGAGACGGCGCGCGGAAGCGGCGATCTCCAGCCCGATCCAACCGCCGCCGACGATCGCCAGGCGGCGGCAACCCTGCAGGCCCTGCCGCAACCGAGCCGCATCGTCCCAGGAACGCAGCGTCATCACGCACGGGTGCTGCGCCCAGGCGGCGCCCGGCAAACGCGGCCGACCGCCGGTGGCGATCAGCAACTGCTCGAACTGCAGCCGTTGCCCGTCGCTGAGCGTGACGATTTGCTGTTCTGCATCGATGGACTCGGCGCGCAGCGGGCGACGCCAGTCGATATTCAGCTCCGCCACTGTCTGTTCGCTGAACAGCCGGCTGAGGGGAGCCGCGGCATCCAGCAGCGCCGCTTTCGACAGCGGCGGCCGCTCGTAAAAATCGTAGGGTTCGTCGCTGACAACCGTCAGCCGGCCGCTGTAACCGCGATCGCGCAGCGTCTTGGCCGCCCAGCCCCCAGCCTGGCCGCCGCCGACGATGACGATGCCCGCGTGTTCCGGCCGGTTCATAACGCCGCCGCCTTTTTATGCTGACGGCGCGTGTCGTGATCGATGCCGCCCTCTACCGCCCATTCGGTGAAGGAGACCAACGAATGCTCCAGCTCGCGCGGCTGCCAGTTTTCCGTCAGATAATCGTCGTTGGTGTAGTACTCGAACGCGCCGCCGGTCGGGCTGTTGACGTACCAGAAATAGGCCGAGGAGATCGGGTGGCGGCCGGGGCCGATAAAGGTGCTCCACTTCTCCTTGTTCATGGCGATGCCGCCGCCGATCACTTCGTGGATATCGCGCACGGTGAACGCCACGTGGTTCAGGCCCCGTGGGCGGTTCGGCAGCTTCAGCAGGAACAGGTTATGGTGGCCGCCGCGCGCCTGGGTACGCAGGAAGACGGCGCGATCGATATAGCGATCGGAAACCTGGAAATCCAACAGCTCGCGATAGAAGCGCTCGGTCGCCGCCAGATCCTCAACGAAGAACACCACGTGGCCGATGTTGATCGGCTGTGCCTGCGAATAGACCGGGCTGGGTTGATCGATGCGGCGCACGTCGCCCCATTGGTTGATTGGCGTGACCGGCACCTCGACCGCCTGCTGGCGGCTGAC
This sequence comes from Serratia sarumanii, assembly GCF_029962605.1. Taxonomy (NCBI): domain Bacteria; kingdom Pseudomonadati; phylum Pseudomonadota; class Gammaproteobacteria; order Enterobacterales; family Yersiniaceae; genus Serratia; species Serratia sarumanii. The sequence continues at coordinate 4,180,629 of NZ_CP124750.1, forward strand.
GACGAAGCGCAGCGTCATGCCGTTGGGATCGAGGCATTCCAGCTCTTCTCCCACCTGCCGGAAGCCGGGCATCAGCGCCAAACGCGGCTGCAGATGCGCCAGATCGGCAGGCGAGGCCACGCCCCAGGTCATGCGGCGCAGGGTAGAACCGCCTTCAAACGCCGCAGGCAGCGCCGCGCTTTGCAACGGATGCAGGACAACCCGCGCCCCGCTCAGGGTGGTGAATTCGCGCTGCGGTTCGCCCCAATGTTGCGTGGCGGGCTGCAGGCCGAAGTCTTGCATGAATTTTTCGCAGGTTGGCAGATCTTCGACGCCAAATTCCAGTTTTTCGATTCCGATTACGCTCATTGTTCAGCCTCACGTTCTCGCTGCATACGGTTTTCAGGCATGAGTCAACCCCGCCCCCTGTTTGCTACGGGCCTTATCCCTGCCTGAGTAAAAGAGTCGGTCCTGTCAGTTAGCCGACGTTGGCCTGCGGCGGCGCGCCGAGGAAGCCGGAAATTTTCTCCGCCGCGTCGCGTACTTCCATGCGCAGCCGCTCGCGATCCGCTTTCGGGATCTCATCGGACGGCACCATGATGCTGACCACCGCCTCGACCCGCTGCTCGCGGTTGAAGATCGGGTAGACGATCGAGGAGATGCCGTGGCGGAAGAACGATTCGCCGATCACATAGCCGCGCGCTTTGTCTTGCTGCACCATCTGCCACAGCGTTTCGCGATCCGCCGGGGTGCCCGGCGCATTGCCCGGCAGCTGCGCGTCCGGATAAAGTTGTTCGAACTCGCTGCGGGTGGCGCTGGTCAACAGCATGCGGCCGAGCGAGGTTTGGTGCACCGGCAAGCGGGTGCCGACGCTGACCTGATTGATCTGCGAACCGGCGGCGCTGACGCGGGCGATGTAGATCACGTCGCGCCCGTCGCGGATCGCCAGATGGCTGCTGCACTGGCTGCGATCGCGCAGCTGCTCAATCACCGGCTGGCCGGCCTGCGCCACGTCCAGCGACGCGATGTATTCAAAGCCGAGGCGCAGCACCTTGATGCCGAGCGCAAAGGTGTTGGTGCGCGGATTGCGCTCCAGAAAGCCCAGGTGCTCGAGCGTCTGCACCACGCGGTAAGCGGTGGCCTTCGGCATATCGACCAGGCGATGCAACTCGGCGAAAGTCATTTCCTTATGCTGCTCGCCAAACGCCAGCAGCAGCTGCAACCCGCGATCCAGCCCCGGGATCAGATACTTACATGCTTGCTCGTCCGCCATCTCTCGCTCCTGCGCTGTGCGCCGGCCCTGCGGGCCGTCAGTTGAATACAAAGCCGCCGTTGACCGGCAGCAGTTGGCCGGTGACGAAATCCGCCAGCGGCGACAGCAGATAAAGCACCGTACCGTTCACATCGTCCGGGTGCTGCGCCCCGGCCAGCGCGCGCCCCTGCTCGTACAGCTGATGACGCTCGGCGGGCACATACTCGGTGGCTTCCACCCGCGTCAGGCCCGGCGCGATGGCGTTGACGCAGATCCCCTGCGGGCCCAGCTCGCGTGCCATCGATCGGGTCATCGCGATCAGCGCGCCTTTGCTGGCGACATAGGCCATCAGGCGCGGCGCGCCCCACAGCGCAGTGTCCGACGCCACGTTGACGATCTTGGCGTGCGGGCTGCGCGCCAGCAGCGGCACCGCCGCCTGGCTCACCAGCCAGGTGCCGCGCACGTTGACCTGCATCACCCGATCCCACAGATCGATATCGTATTCCATCATGGTTTTGCCGCCGACGCCGGTCGCCAGCGCCGCGTTGTTCACCAGGCCGTCGATTCCGCCGCCTGCGGCGATCTTCTCGAACGCCGAACGGATCGAATCCGGTGACGCCAGATCGATGGTCTGCGTTTCCACCTGAGCGCCCTGCTCACGCAGCGCGGCGCCGCTCGCCGCCAGCTCATCCGCCAGAATGTCGCACATCACCACCTGCGCGCCGGCGGCGGCGATGGCGGCAGCGAAGCTGTAACCCAGGCCGCGCGCCGCCCCGGTGACCACGATGCGTTTGCCGTTCAACAGGCCGTTCACTGCGCCGCCTCCCGCTCGCGCAGCGTCGCCAGCTGTTTCTGGGCCTCTTTTTGCATCAGGCGGCGCAGGCGCGAAAGGCCGACGTCGTGCTGGTACAGGTATTCGCGGCCGCGGGCGTTAGGCGCCATATTTTCAAGCACGATGCGATCCTGCTCGAGCACATCCCAATGCAACGATTCCAGGCGGTTGCGGTACATGAAGCGCCACATGTCGCGCTGCCAGTCTTTGACCTTACGGATGCGCCAGAAGAACACCCGGCAGTGATCCTTGTCTTCCGGCACCACCATGCCGATGATCCAGAAGTGACCGCCCGGCCCGAAGCGCTTTTTGTACGGGATCGACAGGCGCATCCAATACGCGCCGCTGTTGCCGAACTCCACCCAGTCGAAGTTGACGCCAATCTGGCCGTTTTTCTTGAAGATAAACCCGCTGTCGGTCGGCTCCAGCCCCATATCCGCCTTGCGGTCCCCTTCCGCCATCGAGTGCGAGGAGGAGTGCAGGTAGGTGCCGTGCATCGGATCCATCACGTTTTCCAGGGCGTATTGGTAGTTGCAGTTCCAGCTGGCGGTGCACAGGAAATTGCTGTACGACGCTTCGTCCGCCAGCTCTTGCGGGAAAGTCAGCTCCGCCGGCGCTTCATCCGCCGTCACGCCGAAATAAAGGAACACCGCGCCGTAGGCTTCTTTGGCCGGGTAAGACCGCAGGCATTTTTGCCCCACCAGCGGGCAACGATCCACCGCCGGCACGTCTTTCACCGTGCCGTCGCCGCCGACCTCCACCCCGTGATACCAGCAGGCGATGCGATCGCCGAGGTTCCATCCCATGGAAAGCCGCGCGCCGCGGTGCGGGCAGCGGTCTTCCAGCGCGTGGATCTGGCCTTCACCGTCGCGCCATACCACGATTTGCTGCTCCAGACGGGTGATGCCGACCGGATTGTTGCCCACTTCCCAGCTGGCCAGCACCGGATACCACATGCCGCGCAGCCCCTGGTCAAGATAGTCCTGCAAGCTCTGTTCGGAGGATGTTGTATTTGCTGTCATTGTCTTCTCCCGGATGTGGCTCAGAAACCGTTAACGTGAAGGAATTCGCGGAACGTCGCCTCATTCCACGGTTGGCCGCTGCGATCGAACAGGCGGCGCTGATTCAACGCGCTGACGATCTGCTCCAGCTCATCCGCGCCCTGATCGAAGATCGTTTCCAGCGCCGCCACCAGGGCGGTTTCGAAACCGTCCGGCACCCGGGCGCGGTTTTGCCAGATGACATTGCGGAACTGGCCCGGCTGATGGATTTGACCGTTGCCGCCTTCGCGGGCCGGCGTCACCTGTTGGGTGTCCGGCAGCCAGGGATTGAAATCGGTGATGTGCTGCATGATTACTCCTCCGCGATAAAGGTGATCTGGATTTGGTTGTCGACCACCCGGGTGGGATAGGTTTGCAGATCGCGGCCGCCCGGCTCGCGCAGGCACTGGCCGGTGCGCACGTCAAACAGCGCTTCGTGCAGCGGGCACTCAACCTTACCGTCGTCTACAAACCCCTGGCTGAGCAAGGCATAGGCATGCGGGCAGACGTCTTCCAGCGCGTAGTAGTTACCGTCGAGCAGGTATACCCCGATCTCTTTTCCTTCCACGTTGCCGGAAAAAGGAAAATCTTCTTTCACCTGAGACACTTCGCACACATTCTTCCAGCTCATTGCTTTTATCCTCTATCTGATTGTTTCATATATGAAACTCAGTTTCTTATTTAATACATTCACTATAAGTGTGGCGAAACTTTCGTCAAGCGAGCGGAACGGCAAATGTTAATGAAAGGTTGTTTAAAAATGACAAATGCGGGAAGGATCACGAAATAATGCACCGATATGAAAAACCTATGTCAGTTGTGCGCTCCCCTGCTAATTTATGGCAAAAAACGCGTTGATTCCGGCGACGCATTGCGCGTAAAAGTGTTTTCTCTCTGTCTTTCACACCCTATTTGATAACAATAATTTTACATCAATCAGCCTCATCCTCCCGCGTTTGCGCTAACTGGCATCCTCGGGTGAGTTTGCTGCTGCCTGAATTCGTCAACCGCTCGCACTGAGGAACGCGCCGTGCAACAACGTCAACGCTGGTTTGGAGTGATCGCCCTGCTGTTTCTGATCGTTATCGCCTATGCGGATCGGGTCAATATCGCCGTGATGTTGGTCAATCCCGACTTCCTGCAACACTTCCAACTCGGCGGCGACCGCGCTCACCAGGGCACGCTGATGACGGTGTTTTTGCTCGGCTACGGGCTGTCCGCCATGTTGCTGACGCCGTTTCTGGAAACGCTGATGGGCTACCGCCGCGCGCTGACGCTGAGCGTGGTGCTGTGGGCGCTGCTCACCGCCGCCTCGCCGCTGGCGGGATCGCTGATGCTGCTGTGCGTGGTGCGCGCGCTGCTTGGCGTCAGCGAAGGGCCGCTGTTCTCGCTGAAGACCATGTACATCGGCGAGCATTTCGCCGCCGACGAGCGCGGCAAGCCCAACGCGGTCAGCGCATTGGGCGTTTCATTGGGGCTGGTGCTCGGCTTTCCGCTGGTGAGTTTTCTGATGGCGCACTTCGGTTGGGCGATGTCGTTTCACCTGCTGGCGCTGCTCAACCTGCTGCTGGGGCTGGCGCTGGTGCGGCTGTTCGTTCACCCGCTCCCCTTATCCTCATCTTCACGCCCAGCCGATCCGCAACCGGTGCTGAACCGCGTCTGGCGCACCTTTGCACTGGCCTGGCGCACGCCGATGCTCGGCTGGATCCTGCTGATCGAGATCGCCACGCTCAGCTACCTGTGGGGCTCCAGCGCCTGGCTGCCGGCGTATCTGACCGATGAAAAGGGGTTTTCCATCAAGCAGATGGGCTGGATGGCCGCGCTGCCTTTCATCGTCAGCATCGCCTCCAAATACCTCGGTGGCGTGTTGCTCGATCGTATCCGCCCTTATCAGGCGCCGCTGATCTTCGTCTGCGGCGGCGCAGCGACCGCGCTGTGCATTTATGGCGTGATGCACAGCCATCAGCTTGGCTGGATCGCCTTCTTCCTGCTGGCGGCCAACGCCTGTTGGGGGGCGCAGGGCGCGGCGATACCCACGCTGCTGCAACATTATGCGCGGCCGGAGGCGGTCGGCAGCGCCTATGGGCTGATCAACGGCATCGGCAATCTGTTCTCGGCGTTTGTGCCGATGGCGATGGGCATGGTGATGACCAGCCAGGGCAAGGTGTCTTCAGGCTTTGCGGTGCTGATCGCCTCGCAGCTGCTGACGCTGCTGGCGGGCGGCGCGCTGTTTGGCCGCATGTTGCTGGCACAGCAGATGAAGCGGGCATAAACCCGTTTCTCTGCCCTGTGCGGCGGAAAACCGAAAGCGTTGAGAGGGTGCTCGTAGATCTGGACGCCAACAGCCAGCAGACGGGGAACATCCCCCGCCGCCGGGTTGCCTTACCGTTCGGATTCGTAAGCCAAAATGGCCGCAACCTCCGTATTGCCCGATCGGATCCGCAGCTCACACAGCGTGCTGCGAGTTATCCATGCCAGTGATATTACCGTGGCACAAATAACCACCAATTTTAACAGGCTCCGTTTGTTCGGCATCATGCCTTCTTCTCCTTGCCTCGCGGCGGGTAAGAGGCTAACTTAACGTTGTCTGGCGTTAGAGTTGGCCTCGGGTTGATGGATATCGACTCGGGGCTTTTCTCTTTGTACCTTTCACGCAGGCTCCAGATACAAAGATCCAGAGCACCCGCGCGCAGTATATTCATCCTCTCCACTCTCCCGATTCCTTTTTACTGACTCAGTTTCATTTCTGCGCAGGATTGCGCAAAGGCGTTGCAACGGACTGAGAAGGCAGCGCGGATGGCGACAAATGCAATAAAAAAGCGGCCCCCATACAATGGAGGCCGCTTTTTCAGCGAGGAGTGGCCTGGCGTCAGGCGTGTTTCTTGGCCGCCTGCAGGTACAGCATCTCCAGGCCCAGGGTCGCCGCGGCCAGCGCGGTGATCTCGGACTGGTCATAAGCCGGCGCCACTTCCACCACGTCCATGCCGACGATGTTCAGCGACTGCATGCCGCGCACCAGCTTCAGCGCGCGATCGGAGGTCAGGCCGCCGATCACCGGCGTGCCGGTGCCCGGTGCGAACGCAGGATCCAGGCAGTCGATGTCGAAGGTCAGATACACCGGCATATCGCCGACGATGCCCTTGATCTGGGTCAGCAGGTCGTCCACGCTGCGATCGTTCACCTGCGCGGCGTCCAGCACGGTAAAACCGTTGTCATGATCGAACTCGGTACGAATGCCGATCTGCACCGAGTGGTGCGGATCGATCAAGCCTTCGTTCGGGGCATGGTAGAACATGGTGCCGTGGTCGAACTTGCTGCCGTTGGCGTAGGTATCGGTGTGGGCGTCGAAGTGCACCAGCGCCAGCTTGCCGAAATGCTTGGCGTGCGCGCGCAGCAGCGGCAGGGTCACGAAGTGGTCGCCGCCGAACGAGAGCATGCGCTTACCGGCCTTCAGCAGTTTCTCCGCGTGCGCCTGCAGCTTGTCGCTCATGTCTTGCGCGTCGCCGAAGTTGAACACGATATCGCCGCAGTCAACTACGTTCAGCCGATCGCGCAGATCGAAGCTCCACGGCCAGCGGTTGCCTTCCCAGGCCAGGTTGGTGGACACCTGACGGATGGCCGCCGGGCCGTGACGGCCGCCGGCGCGACCGGAGGTCGCCATGTCAAACGGAATGCCGGTGATGACCCACTCTGCATCGCTGTCGTAAGGCATGAAGTTCAGCGGAAAGCGCAGGAAACCAAAGGCGTTGGACACTAATGAATTATCGGACTGATGGCCTAAGGTGCTCATAGTAAACCCTCGTAGTTCAACAAGTTGCCGGGCGCAGAGGCCGGGCCGTTACAAAAAAAAATCCCTCCCGCGTCGTTAGCCCGACGAGAAAGGGATTTGTTCGATGTTTGTTTCGGTGCTACCGATACGGCTGATTATGGCCGCATTTTATCCATGCTTCAAGGGGGCCGATATCGCCCCCCTGAAGAGGGCAGTTACTCGTCTTCCAGATACGTGTAGCCGTACAGGCCGGCTTCAAACTCTTCCAGGAATTGCGCCTGCAGCTCGCTGTCCAGATCGGTTTCTTTGACCTGATCGCGGAACTTGGCCAGCAGCGCACCCGGATCGAGCTGCACGTACTCCAGCATGTCCGCCACGGTGTCGCCCTCGTCGGACAACTCGGTCTCGACGCTGCCGTCCGGGAACACGTACACGTCAACCGAGGCGGTGTCGCCGAACAGGTTGTGCATGTTGCCGAGGATCTCCTGGTACGCGCCGACCATGAAGAAGCCCAGCGCCGGCGGGTTCTCCGGATCGTACGGCGGCATCGGCATGGTGGTCGCCACGCCGTCGCCGTCGACGTAATGGTCGATAGTGCCGTCGGAATCGCAGGTGATGTCGAGCAGCACCGCACGGCCTTCCGGCGGCTTATCCAGCCCTTCCAGCGGCAGCACCGGGAACAGCTGATCGATACCCCAGGCATCCGGCATCGACTGGAACAGCGAGAAATTGACGTAGAACTTGTCCGCCATGCGCTCTTGCAGCTCGTCGATGATTGGACGGTGCGCGCGATTGCTCGGATCGAGCTGCTGCTGGATCTTGTTGCAGATGTTCAGATACAGCTGCTCGGCCCAGGCGCGCTTGGTCAGATCCAGCATGCCGTGCGCGTATTGGGTATGCACGTCGTGCAGATCCATCTGGCTGTCGTGCAGCCATTCGCGCAGCGAGCGGCGGTTCTCCGGCTCGTTCATTTCCAGCCAGGTTTCCCACATGCTTTCCAGCGCGCGCGGCGCGTCGGCTTCCGGCGGCAACGGTTCGCTGAATTCGTTGCGCTCGACGCCGATCACGTTGGAAACCAGCACCGTATGGTGCGCGGTCACGGCGCGGCCGGACTCGGTGATCACCGTCGGGTGCGGCAGGCCGTGTTCGTTACAGGCATCGCCGATACCCCAAATCACGTTGTTGGCGTATTCGTTCAGGCCGTAGTTCACCGAGCAGTCGGACTGCGAGCGGGTGCCTTCGTAGTCGACGCCCAAGCCGCCGCCCACGTCGAAGCACTGAATGTTGACGCCCAGCTTGTGCAGTTCAACGTAAAAGCGCGCCGATTCGCGCACGCCGGTGGCGATATCGCGAATGTTGGCCAGCTGCGAGCCCAAGTGGAAATGCAGCAGTTGCAGGCTGTCGAGACGGCCCGCTTCGCGCAGGGTCTCCACCAGCTTCAGCACCTGCACCGCCGCCAGACCGAACTTGGATTTTTCGCCGCCGCTCGACTGCCATTTGCCGGAGCCCTGCGACGCCAGGCGCGCACGCACGCCCAGGCGCGGCACCACGTTCAGCCGCTCAGCCTCTTCCAGCACCAGGTTGATCTCGGACATCTTCTCGATCACCAGGTACACCTTGTGCCCCAGTTTTTCGCCGATCAGCGCCAGGCGAATATATTCACGATCTTTATAACCGTTACAGACGATCACCGAGCGGGTCATGCCGGCATGCGCCAGCACCGCCATCAGCTCGGCCTTGGAGCCGGCTTCCAGCCCCAGCGGTTCGCCGGAGTTCACCAGCGACTCAATCACGCGGCGATGTTGGTTCACCTTGATCGGATACACCAGGAAATAGCCGCCCTGGTAACCGAAAGACTCACGCGCGCGTTTGAACGCGGCGTTGATCGAACGCAGGCGATGCTGAAGGATCTGCGGGAAGCAGAACAGCGCAGGCAAACGTTGGCCGTCTTGCTGGCGCGTTTTCACCAGTTCTGCCAGATCGACGCGCGCCTGCGGGACATCCGGGTCCGGGCACACGCTGATATGGCCCAGCTCGTTGACGTCATAGTAATTGTTGCCCCAGTAGGCGACGTTATAAGTACGCAGCATCTTGCTGGCATTACGATCATTCATGGCAACCTCCTGCATGGAGCGCAAAGATAAAGACTCGCCCGCAACCGGCGGGCGGTGAATCAACAGATCATCAGACATGGTTCGCCTCACATTCCGCACTGACGAAACCGTCAGCCACTATCGCAGCTACCACCCGCGAGAACAACCCAACAAGCCGCGCTGGCGGCAGCGAAGAGAACCGCCGTTCGCGGTCAGCGATCGGTTTATCACTCATATAATTGTAAGACACCCTGTTCAAACCTCGTGAATCGGGCCAAGAAACATCCCACAGGAAGGCTGCAGGCTACCCTTGTTCAGTTCTTCAGACGACCGTTAGCCGGCCCGAGAATCCTGAGTAGCGGCCAAGTGTTTATCGCACCTGGTAAGTGACAAAGAGACAAGACGGGAAATAGCAGAAGAATGTGCGCCAGAACGGCACTGCTGTTGGGAACCAACAACCGGTAGACAACGGATCATTAATCCAACCACCTCCACGCGCGCCGTTCGGAGTGAACGACCAAGCCTCTAAAATAGTGTAAGAACGTGACCGTTCGATGAAGCGGCGGCGCTCACGGAGAACGCCTGCGACGGATAATAGCGCAACGGCGGCGAATGCAAAGCGGAAGTTTATCGCGCCTTCCCCCACTCAAGACCGCCGTACTGTGCAGCAAATGAACCGCGCGCGCAGTTTATACCGGTAAGCAGGTGAAAAAGCAAAATGAAAATTCGCCGAAAACTGTTTCAAGCGATGAAAATGGCGCCAACCCGTTTGCGCAAAAGAGCGAAAGCGCAAAAAATTACTGGCAATCTGGCTAAACCCTGACCTAAAATAGACGTCCAGATGTTAATCCATCTATACTGGTTAACTGATAAACTGCTTAACGGCTTTGCCTGAGGGGCGTTGCAGGATGCATCTCGCGCCATCAGCGGAAGACCCTTCGCTTTGATGCCGGATCTCCAGCGCTGTGCAGTAATTTCTAACCCGTCTTATGCAAGGTAAAGAACACAATGGCTAAACACCTCTTCACGTCCGAATCCGTCTCCGAAGGACATCCCGATAAAATCGCCGATCAGATCTCCGATGCCGTCCTCGACGCCATCCTGGAACAAGATCCGAAGGCGCGCGTCGCCTGCGAAACCTACGTGAAAACCGGCATGGTGCTGGTCGGCGGTGAAATCACCACCAGCGCCTGGGTCGATATCGAAGAGATCACCCGCAAGACCGTGCGCGAGATCGGCTACGTTCATTCGGACATGGGCTTTGACGCCAACTCCTGCGCAGTATTGAGCGCCATCGGCAAACAATCCCCGGATATCAATCAGGGCGTTGACCGTACCGATCCTCTCGAGCAGGGCGCCGGCGATCAGGGCTTGATGTTTGGCTACGCCACCAACGAAACCGACGTGCTGATGCCGGCCCCGGTGACCTACGCGCACCGTCTGGTGCAGCGCCAGTCCGAAGTGCGTAAAAACGGCACCCTGCCGTGGCTGCGTCCGGACGCGAAGAGCCAGGTGACCTTCCAGTACGACGACGGCAAAATCGTCGGCATCGACGCCGTGGTGCTGTCCACCCAGCATTCCGAAGACATCGCGCTGAAAGATCTGCAAGAAGCGGTGATGGAAGAGATCATCAAACCGGTCCTGCCGGCGGAATGGCTGACGGCGGGCACCAAATACCACATCAACCCGACCGGCCGTTTCGTTATCGGCGGCCCGATGGGCGACTGCGGCCTGACCGGCCGTAAGATCATCGTCGACACCTACGGCGGCATGGCGCGCCACGGCGGCGGCGCCTTCTCCGGTAAGGATCCGTCCAAGGTTGACCGTTCCGCGGCCTACGCGGCACGCTACGTGGCGAAAAACATCGTTGCCGCCGGCCTGGCCGATCGTTGCGAAATCCAGGTGTCTTACGCTATCGGCGTAGCGGAACCGACCTCCATCATGGTGGAAACCTTCGGTACCGAGAAAGTGCCAACCGAACAGCTGACGCTGCTGGTGCGCGAATTCTTCGATCTGCGCCCATATGGCCTGATCCAGATGATGGATCTGCTGCAGCCGATCTACCGCGAAACCGCTGCCTACGGCCACTTCGGCCGCGAGCACTTCCCGTGGGAAGCGACCGACAAAGCCGCGCTGCTGCGCGATGCCGCCGGCCTGAAATAAGCCCCGACATCAACATGAAAACGGCGAGCCCTGGCTCGCCGTTTTTTTTGAGCGGATGGGTGCTCCTGGATCAACGCATCGACTGCCGGCCGGCGGAGGTACCGCCCCCGCCGCCGGGTTGCCTTACCGTTCGGATTCGTAAGCCAAAATGGCCGCAACCTCCGTAGTGCCCGCTCGGATCCGCAGCTCACACAGCGTGCTGTGGGTTATCCATGCCAGTGATATTACAGTGACACAAATAATCACCAGTTTTAACGGGCTGCGTTTGTTCGGCATCATGCCTTCTTCTCCTTGCCTCGCGGCGGGTAAGAGGCTAACTTAACGTTGTGACGCGTTAGAGTAGGCCTCGGGTTGATGAATATCGACTCGGGGCTTTTCTCTTTGTATCTTTCGCAGAAGCTCCAGAGACAAAGATCCAGAGCACCCGCCCGCAGTATATTCATCTCACCGCCACGCCTCGCGTTCCTTTTCGCACGCAATATCGTTTTTGCGCATCCGTTCGCAGCACCTTGCAACATCATGAAAAATAAAAAAGGCCCAGCAACGCGGAGCCTTTGATGACAGAGAGAACGCAGCCGAGACGCCGCTTACGAGGTCTGCTTACGCAACAGATACACGAAGTACGGTGCACCGATAAAGGTCGCCAATAACCCGGCGGGGATCTGATACGGGAACAGCAGCATCCGTCCGCACCAGTCGGCAAACACCATCAGCAAGCCGCCCAGCAGCGCGGCGATCACCATTTGCGGCAGCGCGCGGCGGAAGCCCAGCATGCGCGCCATATGCGGCGCCATCAGCCCGACAAAGCTCAGCGGCCCTACGGTCAGGGTCGCCATCGCGGTCAGGGTGGCAGCCAGCAACAGAATGCTCAACCGCGCCGGCGTCAGCGCAATGCCCACAGAACGGGCGGTGGCGCCGCCGAGCGGCAGGATGGTCAGCCAGCGGCGGCACAGCGGCGCCAATACCAGCAATCCGGCGGCGATCAGCGCGGTGCGCAGCGCCTGCGCCGGCTCCACCGAATAGGTCGAACCGGAGAGCCAGGTCAGCAAGCCCCCCATACGCGGATCGCCGCTGGCCAACAGCAGGAAGATGACGGTGGTAAAGGCGGTGCTGAGCGCGATACCGGCCAGCAGCATGCGTTCGGTCGAGAAACCGCCGCGGCCTGCGGCGATCATGATGATCAGCAACGTGGCGGCCGCTCCCAGACTGCCGGCGGGCAGCAGCCACACGAAGGCGTCGCCCGGCACCATAAACAGCATCATCACGACGCCAAAAGCGGCGCCGGAGCTGATGCCCAACACTTCCGGGCTGGCCATCGGATTGCCGGTCAACTTCTGGATCAGCGTGCCGGCGACCGCCAGCATCATGCCCGCCGCCAGCGCCGACAACACCCGCGGCCAGCGCCACGGCAGCAGAGCGTCCAGTTCCACGCCCAGGCTCCAGTGCCAGCCGCCGGCATTTTTGCCCAGCATCAGCGCCAGCGCCAGGCCGATCAGCAACACGAGGCCGCCCACCAGGATCCAGCCGGGCAGATTCCCGCGTTCGGCAGGCACCTTGTCGCCGAGGTTCATCGGCGGCGGCGTGGCGGCGCTGCGCAAACGCGGCAGCAGCCACAGCAGCAGCGGCGCGCCGAACAGCGCGGTGGCCGCGCCGGTCGGGATCTCGTGCCACACCTGCGTTACCCCGAGCATCACCTGATCGGTCAGCCACAGCAACAGCGCCCCCAGCAGCGGCGCCAGCATCATGCGGTGCGCCAGGCGGCGAGCCCCCAACATCTTCGCTATCAGCGGTGCAAACAGGCCGATAAAGCCGATAACGCCCACCGCGCTCACCAACATGGCGCTGAAGATGATGGCCACCCCCAAAGCACAGAAGCGCGCCATCGACAGCCCTAACCCCAGGTTGCGCGCCACACCGTCGTCCAGCCCCAGCAGCGTCAGCGGGCGCAGCAACAGCGCCGCTAACAGGCCAGCCACCAGCAAACGCGGCAGGAGGAACTGCACGGCGCTCCAGTCCTGTTGGTTCAACGCGCCGGTGCCCCACAGGAACATGCCCTGCAGCTGATCGTAATTAAACAGCGCCAACAGGCTGTTGACCGCGCCGCAGTACAGCCCCAGCACCAGCCCGGCCAGAATCAGCGTGACCGGCGACATCCGCTTGCCCCAGGCGACGCCGAACACCAGCCCGCCCACCACAATCGCGCCCACCATAGCGGCCAGCTGGCGGGTAAACTCACCTCCCGGCAGCACCCACAGCGTGGCGATGGTCAGGCCAAGCTGCGCGCCGGCGGCGACGCCGAGCGTCGACGGCTCCGCCAACGGATTGCGCAACACCTGCTGGAACAGCACGCCGACCAACCCCAGACCGGCGCCGGCCAACAGCGACACCGTCAACCGCGGCAACAGGCTGTAATGGAACAGCATTTGCCGCACGTCGTCGATGTCCGGCGCGCTGAGCGCCCGCGCCCATTGCGCCGGCGGCAGCTGCTGCGCCAGATTGTATATCGTCAGGCCACCTGCCGCCGCCAGCAACAGTAGGATCAGCGTCAGCGGCAATTTCCGGATGCCCGAACTCATGACGCACTCTCCTGAGCCTGCGCCAGCAGGCGGCAAAACCGCATCGTCGACAGCGTGGCACCGTAGAACCACACCGCCGGCACCTGCCGCAGCTGGTTTTGCCTCACGAAGGGCAACGACTGCCACAGCGGCGTCGCGCTGACCTTGTCCATCATCGCCTGATTACCGTGATCGAGATAGATGACCCGGGCATTACGCACCGTGGCCAACCGTTCAATGCCCACCACCGCCGTGCCCCAGAAATTGGTTTCTTCCTGCCAGGCATTGCGGATGCCCAGTTGATCCATCGCTTCCTGGAACAGGCTTTTCTGGCCGATGATCAACGCATGGCGCGTGTCGATCAGTGAAAACAGCAGCAGCGGTTGCCGGGTGTAGCTTTGCAGGCGCTGACGCGCGTCCTGCATAAAGCGGTCAAACTGCGCCAGGTGCTGTACCGCGCGGCTTTCTATGCCCAATCGTTGCCCCAGCGCCAGCAGCGACTGGCGGGCGACGGTCAGCGGTTTGCCGCTGCCGTCGTTGAAGCCAAAGCTCATGGTTGGCGCGATGGGTTGGATTTTTTGCGGCGTTGGGCCATAGCCTTGCGACAGTAACACCAGCGAAGGCTGAAGCTGCTGCAGCAGTTCGAGGTTAGGTTCGGTGCGCTGGCCGACGTCGACCACCGTCGCCGGCAGCTTCGGCTCCGCCACCCACAGGTTGTAGTTATGCACATCGGCCACCGCCAGCGGCGTCACGCCCAATGCCAACAGCAGTTCGATCGGCAGCCATTCCAGCGCCGCAACGCGGGCGATATCCGGCGGCGCATCCGCCGCTCGGCCGGGCAACGAGCCCAACAGCGGCGACAGCGCCAGCGCCATCAACAAACGGCGGCGCAGCGGATCGTGAGAAGAAGTGAATGCAGAGGACATCAGTAGACAAAACTCACCGGCGCGCCGCCGCTCGGGTGCGGCAACGTGCCCATAGGAATACCGTAAATTTGTTCCAGCACCGGCCCCTGCATCAGTTCCAGCGGGCCGCCCTGGGCGATCATTTCACCGCCGCGCAGCGCCACCAGATGGTCGCAGTAGCGTGCCGCCATGTTGATGTCGTGCAGCACGGCGATCACCGTGAGATCGCGTTCGCGGCTCAGGCGCTGGATCAGCGCCAGCACCTCGACCTGGTGCGCAATGTCCAGCGCCGAGGTCGGTTCGTCAAGCAGCAGGCAGCGGCTGTCCTGCGCCACCATCATCGCCAGCCAGGCGCGTTGGCGCTCGCCGCCGGAGAGGCTGTCCACCAGGCGGCTGGCGAACGGCTTCAGCCCCACCAGCGCGATGGCCTCTTCCACCAATTGGCGATCGTTGGCGCCAAAACGCCCCAGCGCGCCGTGCCACGGATAGCGGCCGACGGCCACCAGCTCGCGCACCGTCATGCCTTCCGCCGCCGGCAACTGCTGCGGCAGGTAGGCCACCTGGCGGGCGAAGGATTTGCTGTCCCACTGCGCCAACGGCTGCCGATTGAGCAAAACCTGACCGCCGCTGGGCGCATGATGCCGCCCGAGCAATTTCAACAGGGTGGATTTACCGGAACCGTTATGGCCGATCAGGCCGCAGACTTTGCCCTGGGGAAAACTGAGCGACAGCGGTTGCAACAGCACCCGGCCGGGGACGGCGAAGCTGGCGTTATCCAGCGCGAAGGTCGCGCCGGGATTAAGAAGTTTGTCCTGCATAGATCCTGCTTTGTCCGGGGCGACGCGGCGCCGCCCCGGCTATCCGGTTAGAAACGGAAGGTTGCGGTGGCGACCACCTGGCGTTCTGCGCCCCAGTAGCAGCCATAAGTAGCAAAGCAGCTGGAGACATATTCCTTATCAAACAGGTTGTTCACATTGATGCCAATCGAAGAACCCGGCAAATTGAAACGCGCCAGATCATATTTTATCGCGGCATCAAACACCGTGTAATCCTTCACTTTAAACGTATTGGCCTCGTCACCATAGCTGGAGCCAACATAGCGAACGCCTGAACCCAAGGTCAAACCGCTAATCGCAGTTTCATGGAAGGTGTAATCAGCCCACAGAGAAGCCATGTGTTTAGGGATAGCGGAAGGTGTATTCCCCTGTAGCGAAGTATCTTTAGTATATTCAGCATCCGTGTAGGTGTAAGAGCCCAACAGATTGAGGTTAGCCGACAAGGCCGCTTTCGCCTCCAACTCAATCCCACGAGAACGGACCTCCCCACCCTGGACGCTAAAGAACGGATGTTCTAAGTCAGCCACTTTATTGTTGGTTTTAGTCAACTGGTAAAACGCCACACTGGCGGTGATCGGACGATCCTTAGGTGCGTATTTAACCCCAGCCTCATACTGCTTGCCTTTAG
This sequence comes from Serratia sarumanii, assembly GCF_029962605.1. Lineage (NCBI taxonomy): Bacteria > Pseudomonadati > Pseudomonadota > Gammaproteobacteria > Enterobacterales > Yersiniaceae > Serratia > Serratia sarumanii. The sequence goes on from NZ_CP124750.1 coordinate 4,196,681, forward strand.
AGGCAGCAAATGTATTGCCTGAGAAATCAGTGCCTGAGGTTGGCTCAAACGATTCGCTGTAGCTGACATAAGGCGCGATGCCGTTTTCGAAAACATAGTTCAAGCCAGCACGGCCGGTAAACTGGTTATCCTGCTGCTTAGAGACGGAATTCTGGTTCAGGCGATTGGTGCTATTGGTATCGCTCCAATCATAGCGCCCCCCCATCGTCAGAACCCAGTTGTTCCATTCAGCCTGATCTTGCACATACAGGCCGGTCTGCTCCTGACGGTTAACCTGACTGGCACCACCGGTAATGGTATAGCTCCGATTGCCGTACTGTGGAGCGATGACATTCAGATTGGATGCACTGCCATATTGATACACAACATCATTGCGCATACGCATATAATCCACACCCATCAACAAGATATGGTCAACTTGCCCGGTCGCAAATTTAGCCTGTGCCTGTGTGTCGACCGCAAAGCTGGACATATGCTCTTTGGAATTCATCACGCCACGCTTCAGCTCAGCTGAATTATCTGGATCAATGCCTAGGCCGTAAATAGAACGGTAGTCCACATCCATTTTCGAATAACGCAGGTTTTGGCGCACGGTCCAAACATCATCAAAACTATGCTCAAAGGCATATCCGACCATTTGCTGCTTGCGGGAAATGTTGTTATAGCCAGGCTCACCATCGTTGAAACTGGTCGGTAACTTACCGTTGATACCATTTTGCACCGTACCTTCTTTCGGCAACCAGCCATAGAAGCCAACGCTAGGATCATCCTGGAAGCTGCTGAGGAAAGTCAAAGAAGTGCGATCATCAGGTCGCCAACTGAAGGAAGGAGCAATAGCATAACGTTTACTTTTCTCGCCAACCTGCTGCTGATCTTCATCGCGCGCAACCCCCGTCAGACGATATGAGTAAACCCCCGCATCATCCAAAGCGTCACTGAAGTCAAAACCGGTCTGGAACAGATTATCTGTCCCCATTTTGAATTGAACTTCGCGCAGCGTCTCTGTTGTCGGCCGCTTACTGACCAGCGCGACCACCCCACCAGGGTTGCTTTTGCCGTACAATACCGAAGACGGTCCGCGCAGTACTTCCGCTCGCTCAAGGAAGTAAGGGTCTATCTGATAAATCGAATAGTTATCGTCCTGCAGTTTCAGGCCATCCAGATACATATTGGTACCTACCGAGCTGAAACCACGGATGTTCACTGCATCATAGGCGGTGGAGGCACCGCGATTTCCAATCATCACACCTGGCGTATAGGCCAGTGCGCCCTTCACCGTATCCGGCTGGCGCATGTCCATCTCTTCACGCGTCACTACGGAAACGGACTGCGGGTTCTTCTCGATTGGCGTATCGGTTTTGGTGCCGGTGGCGCTGCGTTTGGCGACATAGGTGCCGACCGGCCCCCAGGCGCTTTCCTGCTGGGCGGTATTGCTGCCGCCCACAACGGTAATCGTGTCTTCCTTGGTGGCCGGCTTGGCGTCGGCGGAAAAAGCCGGCATCGCCAGCGTGCCCAACGCCGCAGCGACGGTGATCGCTAACGCGCTGACGGGGGTACGGCCCTGCTTGGCCGCGGATGACGAAAGACGCTTGGTCGACATAGTTGATTTCTCTGATGAATTATTAAATGAAGAATGTAAACGATAATAATTATTATAAGCGTCGCATTTTATGCAGAAGCCAAATTAAACTGCAAGCCGAATTCATGGGGCAAATAGGTTAAGGATTAGGCGCTTAGCCATGCGGTTAGCAGGGAAATAAAACGAGCGAAAAAATAAAAAAACCCGCAACCAAGGTTACGGGCTTAATAACAAAGAAAAAATTTTCACCGGGGCCGACGCCCCGGTAGCGATTACTGGCCGAACATATCCTTGATCCAGCCGGCGACGCCATCGCCATCTTTTTGCTCACCCGCCGCCGGTTGCTGCTGTTGCTGCTCCGCCGTCTGGCTGGCCTGGCACAATCCCTGCGGATTGTCAGTCCAGACCGGGATGGTGCGCCAGCTGCCGCCGCCGCAGATAAAGTTGCCGGCAGAGTCGATGCTCATCTGGTTAATGCCTTCCGGCGGCTGCAGCATCAGCGGCAGCGGCGTCTGGTTTTCCAGATAACGACGATACAGGGTCAACGCGCCGTTGGCGCCGGTCAGCTTGGCCGGGCCGTTGTTGTCGCGCCCCACCCAGGCGATCGCCACTTCCTTGCCGTCGATGCCGGCGAACCAGCTGTCGCGCAGATCGTTGGTGGTACCGGTTTTCGCCGCCAGGTTGTAGTTCGGGAACTTCACCGACAGCGAGCGAGAAGTCCCGCGCGCCACGCCTTGCTGCATCGCGTACAGCGTCAGGTAAGCGGCCTGCGCCGGCACCATGCGTTCGGCCTGCGGGAAGCTCTGGTACAGCACCGTGCCGTCTTCGGCGATCACCGAACGCACCGCCGACAGCGGCGCACGGTTACCGCCGCTGGCGATGGTCTGGTACTCCTGCGCGACTTCCATCGGCGTCAGGCCGATCGCGCCCAGCAGCATCGAAGGCACCGGGTTGATCTCCGCTTTCGGGATGCCCAGACGTTGCAGCGTGGCGCTGATCTGATCCAGCCCCACCGACAGGCCAAGGTTCACCGTCGGCACGTTCAGCGAGTTGGCCAACGCATCCACCAGCATCACCTGACCGCGGAATTTGCGATCATAGTTGTTCGGCTGCCAGACGGCGCCGTTCGGCTGTTTCAGCGACAGCGGCGCATCCGCCAGCCAGGTGTTGAGGCGGTATTTATCCGGTTCGGACAGCGCGGTCAGGTACGTCGGCGGCTTGGCCAGCGAGCCGACCAGGCGGCGCGCCTGCATGGCGCGGTTGAAACCGGCGAACTGCGGATTGGCGCCGCCGACCATGGCGCGCACTTCACCGCTGAAGCGATCGACGATCACCATCGCCGCTTCCAGATCCTGCACGTGACGCGCAGCGCGCAGCGCCGGGATGCCGTCTTCGACCGCTTTTTCCGCCGCGTCTTGCGACACCGGATCCAGCGTGGTGAAAATCTTCACGCCGGACAGATCATTCACCTTATCGCCCAGCCTGGTCTGCAGCTCCTGACGCACCATCTGCATAAAGGCCGGCTGTGGCGTAATGACGCCGCCTTTCGGCTGCACGCCCAGCGGACGCGCGCTCAGCATGTCGTACAGCTCGCCGTCGATTACGCCCTGGTTTTTCAGCAGCTTGAGCACCAGATTGCGGCGCTCCAGCGCCAGTTTCGGGTTACGCCACGGGTTATACAGCGACGCGCCCTTGACCATGCCGACCAGCAGCGCCTGCTGATCGAGGCTCAGCTCGTCCACCGGCCGGCCGAAGTAGTACAGGCTGGCCAACGGGAAACCGCGGATCTGGTCGCTGCCGCTCTGGCCGAGGTACACCTCGTTCAGATACAGCTCCAAAATGCGGTCCTTGCTGTAACGGTAATCGACCAGCAGCGCCATATAGGCTTCGTTGGCCTTACGCCACAGCGAGCGTTCGTTGGTCAGGAACAGGTTCTTCACCAGCTGCTGCGTCAGGGTACTGCCACCCTGCACCGCACGGCCGGCGGTCAGGTTGGCCAGCACCGCACGGCCGATGGAATACGGGCTGATGCCGTCATGCTCATAGAAGTGGCGGTCTTCCGTGGCGATCAGCGTATCCACCAACAGATCCGGGAAACCGGCGCGCGGCACGAACAGACGCTGTTCACCGTTTGGCGACTGCAGCATGGTGATCAGGCGCGGATCGAGGCGGAAGAAGCCGAAGCTGCGGCCGCTGTCCAGGTTTTCGATCTTAGCCAGACGGTTGTTCTGGAAATCGAGACGGGCGCGGATCTGCCCTTCTTTACCATCCGGGAAATCGAACGGGCGGCGCAGCATCTCGATGCTGTTGGCCTGCACGGTAAACTCGCCCGGACGCGTCATGCGGCTGACCTGGCGATACTGCATGCCTTCCAGCAGGTTGACCATTTCCTTCTTGCTGTACGGCATGCCCGGTTCCAGGTTGACCATGCGGCCGTACACTGCCGCCGGCAGCTGCCAGACTTTGCCGTCGATGCGGCTGCGGATCTGGGAATCCAGATAGACGCCGTAGATCGCCAACAGGACGGCGATCACCAGGATCAGTTTGATAATCAGGCCGAGCCAGCGGCGTTTTTTACGCGGCGGAGTCGCTTTTACCTTACGCGGCATGCGTTCCTCCTCCTCTTCATACTCATCATCGTCATACTCGTCTTCTTCGTAATCGTCATAATCGTCGTCTCGGCGACGGCGCGGCGGCTTGCGCGACGCGGTGTTTTTTGGTTGTTTTCCTTTGCGCCCGATGGGCTCGCGGTCATCCCCAGCCATGGCTGTTGTTCTCCGAGCTTGCCGACACTGCCGGCCATGATTAGTCGCTTAATCTGTGCCTACGCCGCAGCGCTGACCAGAAGAAACATCTGAATTCCAAACCTTGAATGATCGCGGCCTACTGATATTTCTTCGTTCGGCGCGTCGGTACCGCCGTGGCCGGATCGTCCGGCCAAACGTGTTTCGGGTAGCGGCCCTTCATCTCTTTTTGCACCTCGCGGTAGGCGCCTTGCCAGAAGGCCGCCAGATCGCCGGTGATTTGCAACGGCCGGTGCGCCGGTGAGAGTAACTCAAGCACCACCGGGATGCGACCCTCCGCCAACATCGGGCTGCGCTGCTCGCCGAACACCTCCTGCAAACGCACCGCCAGCGCCGGCGGTTTGCCGGCCTCATAACGGATCGGCAGGCGACTGCCGGTCGGCACAGTGTAATGAGTGGGTAGCGCATTATCCAGCCGCTGCTTTTGCTGCCAGTCCAGCAGGCGGGACAGCGCCTCGGCGATGTTGACCTGCTTCAAGCCGCGCAGATCGCGCACGCCGTTCAGCGACGGCAACAGCCACTGCTCCAGCGCCGCCAGCAGCGGCTCTTCATCCATCGCCGGCCATTCCGCCTCCGGCAACCAGGCTTGCGCGCACTGCAGGCGCACCCGCAATTGTTCGGCGGCGCCCTCCCAGTTGAGCACCGCCAGCCCCTGCGCACGCACCCAATCGAGCAGCGCCTGCTGCAGCTCTTCGTCCGCCGGTTTGGCCAGCGGCTGGGCGCGCAGCGTCAAACGGCCGATCTGCTGGCGCTTCCAGGCGCGCAGCGTGCCCTTCTCGTCATCCCACTCCACCGCCGTGCGCTGCGTGACGATCGCCGGCAGCTGCGCCGCCAGCGCGTCGATGTCCACCGGCAGCGCCAACAGGATGCGCGCATCGGGGCTGTTGTGGCCCTGCAACAGGCTGGGGACGATGAGCCAGGGCGCGCGCGACAGCGCCTCATCCTGATTCATCGCCGCCCCCATGCCGTTGGCCAGCAGGTAGCGGCCGTCCTGGCCTCGCCGCTGGGCGATGCGATCGGTAAACGCCGGTGCCAACAGGCGCGGCGCCAGATCGACGTCGACTTGCCCTGCACGTTGCGGCAGGCGTTTGGCCAACTGCGCGGCACGCTGCCGCCAGTTCGGTTGCGGGCGGCTCAGCCAGTAGCCGATATCCATCTGCCCGCCGCGCGGCGGTTCTTCCAGCAATGCCGCCAGCAACGCCGCCGTCGCCAGGCCGTCGGCACTCAGCGCCGCGCCGGCGGTCAGCATCGTCGCCAGCCGCGGCTCGCATCCCAGCGCGGCCATCTGGCGCCCCGGTGCGGTAAGTTTGCCACCGTCATCCGTGGCCCCCAGCCGGTGCAACAGCGCCCTGGCCGCCGCCAATGCGGCGGCAGGAGGCGCATCCAGCCAGGTCAGCTGCGCCGGGTCGTGGCAACCCCACTGCAGCAACTCGAGCCAAAAGCCGGTGAGATCGCTCTGTAAAATGTCCGGTTCGGCGTGTTCCGCCGCGCGCTCCGCCTGTTCTTTGGCGAACAGATGCCAGCAAATGCCCGGCTCAAGACGCCCGGCGCGCCCGGCGCGCTGCACCATCGAGGCCTGACTGATGCGCTGCGTCGCCAGCCGCGTCAAACCGTTGCGTACGTCGTAACGCGCCACGCGTTCCAGGCCGCTGTCCACCACCAGCCGAATGCCCTCGATCGTCAGGCTGGTTTCAGCGATGTTGGTCGCCAGCACCACCTTGCGGCGGCCAACCGCCGCCGGCTGAATCGCTTTTTGCTGCTGCGCCAGAGGCAGCGCGCCATACAGCGGGCAAAGATCGGTATCGCTCGCCACCTCGCCGGTCAATCGCTCCAGCACCCGATTGATCTCCGCCACGCCCGGCAGGAACAGCAGCAAAGACCCCGGCTGTTCGGCCAGCAACCGCTTCACCGCCGCCGCTACGCCATCTTCCAGCCGCTGATGGCTGGCCAACGGCTGATATAAACGTTCAACCGGGAAGCTGCGCCCCTCGGACACCACCACCGGCGCTGCCGGCAGCAGCTGCGACAGGCGCGCGTTGTCCAGGGTGGCCGACATGATCAGCAGTTTCAGATCGTCGCGCAGCCCTTGCTGCACGTCGAGCAGCAGCGCCAGCGCCAAATCGGCCTGCAGGCTGCGTTCGTGGAACTCATCGAGGATCACCAGCGACACGCCCTGCAGTTCGGCGTCCTGCTGCAGCATGCGGGTGAGAATGCCTTCCGTCACCACTTCCAGCCGGGTCTGCGGCCCGCTTTTACTCTCGGCGCGCATGCGGTAGCCCACGGTCTGGCCGGGCTCCTCCCCCAGTTGCTGCGCCAGGCGATAAGCGACGTTTTTCGCCGCCAGCCGCCGCGGCTCCAGCATGATAATGCGCCCCGGCAACCCGGCCTTAGCCAGGATCTGCAGCGGCAACCAGGTGGATTTACCGGCGCCGGTCGGGGCGTGCAACAGTACCTGAGGAGCGGACTGCAACGCAGCCAGCAACTCATCAAGCACCGCGCTGACGGGCAATGAAGACACTGAACTCTCCGTGGTGGTTAACGTTAAACGGCGTACAGTGTAGCATTAGCTTTGCCCCCGTAGCCTTTCAAACTGCGGCGTCGTTAGCTATAGTACGGAGCTCGTCCAGGCGTCCCGCTTCGCGCGAGGCCGCTGCAAGCCGCATTCAAATCTGTTCCTGACGGATTTGTCATTATTTACCGAGCCCCCATGTCCAATTCGCGCCGCCTGTTTTTCGCCCTGTCCTTGCCTGATGCCCTGCAACAGCAGGTGATCCGCTGGCGCGCCGAGGCGTTTGCGCCGGAGGCCGGCCGGCCGGTGGCGGCGGCTAATTTGCACCTGACGCTGGCGTTTCTCGGCGAAGTCACCGCGCAGAAAGAGCTGGCGCTGCGCAAACTGGCCGGCCGCATCGTGCAACCCGGCTTCAGCATGCGGCTCGACGATCTCGGCCATTGGCCGCGCCCCGGCGTGGTCTGGCTCGGCACCCGCCGCGCGCCGCGCGGGCTATTGCAGCTGGCCGAACTGCTGCGTTCGCAGGCCGCCCGCAGCGGCTGCCATCAAAGCGCGTTGCCGTTCCATCCGCACATCACGCTGCTGCGCGCCGCCACCCAGCCGGTGGCGATCCCGCCGGCGACGCCGGGCTGGGCGTTCAGCGCCGACGCCTTTTCCTTGTATGAGTCGGTGTTCGAAAACGGGCGCACCCGTTACCAACACCTCGAACAGTGGCCGCTGGCCACGCAGGCATCCGCATGATTTTCTCTCCACCGCTGCGTTCCGCCACGCTGATAAAACGTTACAAACGCTTTCTGGCGGACGTGATCACCCCGGAAGGGGAAACCTTTACGCTGCACTGCGCCAATACCGGCGCCATGACCGGCTGCGCCACGCCCGGCGACACCGTTTGGTACTCCACCTCGGATAACCCCAAGCGCAAATACGCCCACAGCTGGGAACTGACCCATACCCAACAGGGGCACTGGATCTGCGTCAACACCCTGCGTGCCAACGCGCTGGTGCGCGAGGCGATCGAACACAATTTAATCAATGAATTATCCGGTTACAGTAAAATCAGCGGCGAAGTGAAATACGGCGGTGAAAACAGCCGTATCGATTTGTTATTACAGGCAGAAAATCGGGTTAACTGCTATATTGAAGTTAAGTCAGTCACATTACTGCAACAACAACGTGGTTACTTTCCTGATGCGGTAACGCTCAGAGGGCAAAAGCACCTGCGTGAGTTGCTCAGCGTGGTTGAAAGCGGGCAACGGGCGGTGTTGTTCTTTGCCGTGTTACACAGCGGTATTGAGCAGGTCGCACCGGCACATCATATAGATGAGCGCTATGCGGCGCTGTTGGCACAGGTCCGGCAGTTGGGAGTGGAAGTGGTTTGCTACGGGGCAAAGTTATCACCTGACGGTATTTATCTCTGCGATAAGCTGCCGTTTTTTATCGATTAGCGCGGTCGGGTCCCTATAAATAGACAACCGGCCAGCACGATCGCCAAATACGCCCTCCTTCACACGATTGTCAAGCGGGCGACAGGAATAATTGCCAACCTACCTTCCTTCTGTTATTTATAGCGGCCTGTTTTTCCCCCGCATTGGGGATTCGATAGTGCGTGTGTATGTAGGAGAAGCAACATGCAAGAAGGGCAAAACCGTAAAACCTCGTCCTTGAGCATTCTCGCCATCGCTGGGGTGGAGCCGTACCAAGAGAAGCCGGGCGAAGAGTACATGAACGACGCCCAGTTGTCGCATTTCAAGCGCATTCTTGAAGCGTGGCGCAACCAGCTCAGGGACGAAGTGGACCGTACTGTATCGCATATGCAAGAAGAGGCAGCCAACTTCCCTGATCCGGCAGACCGTGCTACTCAGGAAGAAGAGTTCAGCCTTGAACTGCGTAACCGTGACCGTGAACGCAAACTGATCAAAAAGATCGAGAAAACGCTGAAGAAAGTGGAAGACGATGATTTCGGCTACTGCGAATCTTGCGGCGTGGAGATCGGCATTCGTCGCCTCGAAGCGCGTCCGACCGCCGATCTGTGCATCGACTGCAAGACGCTGGCTGAGATCCGCGAAAAGCAGATGGCCGGCTAATACCGTTGTTACCGCTGCGGCGTGCGCACCCGCGTGCGCCGCACAGAGAAAAGGGAACCACTCCCCTCTGATATGCAAGAAAGTCATTATGTGGGGCGCTTTGCCCCATCGCCTTCCGGGGATCTGCATTTCGGTTCGCTGATTGCCGCTCTGGGAAGCTACCTTCAGGCTCGCGCCCAACGCGGGCAGTGGCTGGTTCGCATCGAAGATATCGACCCGCCGCGCGAAGTCCCCGGCGCCGCCGCTCGCATCCTGTCCGCGCTGGAACATTATGGTCTCCACTGGGACGGCCAGGTCATCTATCAATCCCAACGTCACGACGCCTATCGCGCCGCGCTGGATCTGTTGCAGCGTCAGGGGCTCAGCTATTACTGCACCTGCACCCGCAGCCGCATCCAGCAGATCGGCGGATTGTACGACGGCCACTGCCGCGACTTGCAGCTCGGCCCGCAGGGCGCCGCCATCCGCTTGCGCCAGACCGCGCCCGTTTACGGGTTCCACGATCGCCTGCAGGGAGAGTTGCACGCCGATCCGGCGCTGGCGGGGGAAGACTTTATCATTCGCCGCCGCGACGGGCTGTTCGCCTACAACCTGGCGGTGGTGATCGACGACCATTTTCAGGGCGTGACCGAGATTGTGCGCGGCGCCGACCTGATCGAACCGACGGTGCGTCAAATTGCCCTCTACCGCCAGCTGCAGGCGCCGGTGCCCGCCTATGTGCATCTGCCGCTGGCGCTGGGCGCCAACGGCATCAAGCTGTCGAAGCAAAACCATGCGCCGGCGTTGCCCGCCGGCGATCCGCGCCCGGTGCTGATCGCCGTGCTGAAATTTCTGCGCCAACCGCTGCCGGAAAGCTGGCAAGATCTTGACCTGCCATTATTATTGAGCTGGGCGGTCGCACATTGGCGGTTGGAAAACGTGCCGCGTCAGGAGGCTATCCCTCTGGATGAAAACACGCCGGCATTCTCAAAGGAGCCATGGTGAGCTATGATTAGCCGCTATTTTTTGTTAGCTCCATTTTTATCAGTCACTATCGAGGTGTACCATTTTTACCCGAGTAGCCAACTTCTGTCGTAAGGTACTGACCCGCGATGACAAGCTGCCCCGCGACGACGCGGCGGCCGGCGATAAAAACGTAGTCCGCGAAGAGCGTGCCGCGGCGCCAAGCCGCCCTGCGCCGCAGCCGCGCGCCGCCGACAACGGCAACAACGCCCCTGCCCGCCGCTCAACGCCGCGCAAGCGTCCGCCTTTCCCCCTCGCCGAGAGCAACGACTCGATGACCGTGATCCCGCGCGAACAGCACTCGATTTCCCGCAAAGACATTAGCGAAAATGCGCTGAAAGTGCTTTACCGCCTGAACAAGTCCGGCTACGAAGCCTATCTGGTCGGCGGCGGCGTGCGCGATCTGTTGCTCGGCAAAAAGCCGAAAGACTTTGACATCACCACCAACGCCACGCCGGAGCAAGTGCGCAAGCTGTTCCGCAACTGCCGCCTGGTCGGCCGGCGCTTCCGCCTGGCGCACGTGATGTTCGGGCCGGAAATCATCGAAGTGGCCACTTTCCGCGGCCACCACGAACAGAACCCGGAATCCGACAAGAACTCGTCTCAGCAGGCGCAAAACGGCATGCTGCTGCGCGACAACATCTTCGGTTCGATCGAGGAAGACGCCCAGCGCCGTGACTTCACCATCAACAGCCTGTACTACGGCGTGGCGGATTTCACCCTGCGCGATTACGTCGGCGGCCTGAACGATCTGAAACAGGGCGTGATTCGCCTGATCGGCGATCCGGAAACCCGCTACCGCGAAGATCCGGTGCGCATGCTGCGCGCGGTGCGCTTCGCCGCCAAGCTGGATATGCGCATCAGCGAAGAGACCGCCGAGCCGATCCCGCGCCTGGCCTCGCTGCTGCATGAGATACCGCCGGCGCGCCTGTTCGAAGAATCCCTCAAGCTGCTGCAGGCCGGTTACGGTTTCCAGACCTACCTGAAGCTGTGCGAATACCAGCTGTTCCAACCACTGTTCCCGCTGATCGCCCGCAACTTCACGCCGAACCACGATACGCCGATGGAGCGCATTCTGGTGCAGGTGTTGAAGAACACCGATCACCGCCTGCAGAACGACATGCGCGTCAACCCGGCGTTCCTGTTTGCCGCCATGCTGTGGTACCCGCTGCTGGAGCACGCGCAGAAGCTGGCGCAGGAAAGCGGCCTGGCCTACTACGACGCCTTCGCGCTGGCGATGAACGACGTACTCGACGAGCAGTGCCGCTCGCTGGCCATCCCGAAACGCATTACCACGCTGGTACGCGATATCTGGCAACTGCAGCTGCGCCTGTCCCGCCGCCAGGGCAAACGCGCGCACAAGCTGATGGAACACCCGAAATTCCGCGCCGCCTATGATCTGCTGGCGCTGCGTGCAGAAGTGGAAGACAATCAGGAGATGCTGCGTCTGGCCGAGTGGTGGGGCGAGTTCCAGGACGCCACGCCGGCGCGGCAGAAAGCCATGCTGAGCACCCTGGGGGACGATCCGGCGCCGCGCCGCGCGCGTCAACGCCGCCCTCGCCGCCGGGCACCGCGTAAAGAAGGGGCATAATGATCCGCGTTTATATCGCGCTGGGCAGCAACCTGGCGCAGCCGCTGCAACAGGTTAAAGCCGCACTGGAGGCGCTGGAGCATCTCCCGCGCTCCCGGCTGGTCACCTGTTCTTCGTTTTACCGCACCAAGCCGCTGGGGCCGCAAAACCAGCCGGACTTTCTCAACGCGGTAGTGGCGCTGGATACCCTGTTGCCGCCCGAACAGCTGCTCGACCATACCCAGGCGATAGAACGTAATCAGGGGCGCGTGCGCAAGGATGAACGCTGGGGGCCGCGCACGCTCGATCTGGACATCATGCTGTACGGCGACAAGGTGATCCATACCGAGCGCCTGACGGTGCCGCATTACGGCCTGAAAGAGCGCGAATTCATGCTCTACCCGCTGGCGGAAATCGCTCCCGATCTGATTTTCCCCGATGGCGAGCCGCTCGCCAGCTGCCTCAAGCGCGTGCCGGAAAACGGCATGGCGCTGTGGCATCAAAGTAAAAAGTGATCGCGGGGTCTAGAGCAGATAAAGCTTGAGTTGCGCCACGGCGGCCAGCAGCATCACCACCATCATACAGCCGAATATCCGCCTCACCCACCGCAGCCTTCGTTCCTGCGCTTCCGGCCCCGTAGCCTCTCTCCCGCGTGACCAGACAAACATCACCAACGCAAACGCCAACATCAAAAAGCCGCTCGCTGCCAACAGCAAACTGCCCGACACCATGCCGGCACGCAGCGACAGCAGCCCGACCACCGCCATCGTCAACGCGGTACGCCCCCAGGCCAGACGAGTACGTTCAGGTTGCAAACCAGGATCGCGCGGCGGCGCTTCCACCGTTGGGTGCATCACACGCCAAAACTCAGAATGACCGCCACCAGCGCCAGAGCGATGACGACCACGAACAGGGTCAATAGCCACAGCAGGCGGGTATAAGGCATATCGCCGTCATGCCGCATGGCTTTCTCATTGGCCTTCCAGCGACGATAGGCCATCAGCCCCAGCACTACAGCCCCCAGCGTCAAAGCCACCGCCAGCCCCTGACGGATGGCTGCCGTGCCAAATTCGGAGGCAAACTGATTGATGCCGACCGCTCCCGCCATAAACGCCAATGCAGTGCGGATCCAAGCCAGAAAAGTGCGCTCATTGGCTAAAGAAAAGCGGTAGTCGGGCGTTTTACCCTTGGCCCACCATTTTAACGGGCGATTTGGCGATGGCTGGTTCATGATTTCCCTTGAACATGTAAAACCTTTCTGAAACAGAACCCTCGCACAATAAACAATTCAACCACCGTTTGCCATTCGCGATACGGGTTCTGTGGAGTCCGTCTTACAGCGTCAGCCGCGCAACGAACCCGCCCGGCGGGCGATTGGCAAAGCCGATCTGTAAACCATGCAATCCGGCGATACGCTGCACGATCGAGAGGCCCAGCCCGCTGCCGGTTTGCTCCTGCCCCGGCGGGCGATAGAAGCGTTCTCCGAGCCGTGCCAGATGTTCCGTGGTGACCCCCGGACCGTCGTCCTCCACCGTCAGCGAGCGTTCGCTCAGCGTCACGGTGACGACGCCGCCCTGCGGGGTATAGCGCACCGCGTTATCCAGCAAGTTGCGCAATAGCAGCGACAGCAGCAAGGTTTCCCCCTGACGCGGCGGCGGCGTTCCCTGATGTTCATAGCGCAGCGTCACGCCCGCCGCATGGGCCTGCCGATCCTGCTCCGCCAGGGTCATCGTCACCAGTTCGTTCCAGTCGATCGGCGCCAGTTCGGCCAGATCCGACAGCGAATCCAGCCGCGACAGCGTCAGCAGCTGATCCACCAGCCGGGTGGCGCGATCGATGCCGACCGTAAGATTGTCCAGCGCGTGCTCGCGCATCGGCGCATCGTCCCCTGCCAGTTGAACCACTTCGGTCTGCACCCGCAGCGCCGCCAGCGGGCTGCGCAACTCGTGCGCGGCATCGGAGGTGAAACGCCGCTCCCGCACCAGCAACGCGTTGATGCGAGCGAACAGCGCATTGAGCGCATCCACCAGCGGACGCACCTCGGTCGGCACCTGGCGCGCGTCCAACGGCGTCGCGTCATCGGGCGCGCGCCGGCGCAAACCGGCCGCCACCGCGCGCAGCGGCCGCAGCTCGCGCCCGACCATCAGCGCGATCAGCAGCATCAGCACCGGCAGCGTCGCCAGCCAGGGCACCAGTTGGCCAGTCACCATGCCCAGCGCCATATCGCGCCGGTAATCCCACTCCTGGCCGACCACGATGCGATAGCGCCCATCCGGGCTGGTCAGCCACAGCAGGCGCCAGCTGTCGTCATCACCTTTGCGCTCGCCGTCGGTAAAACCTTCACGCTCCCCGTCAAACAGGAAATCGGCGCCGTTCTCGCCGTCGTTGAGCAGCATCTTGCCTTGGCGATCGAAGATGGCGAACGCCAGCGCGTCGTCGTCCTGATCGCCACGCTTGCCGTGATGCACCAGCTTCTTGGTTTTCGGCAGGCTGCGCGCGCTTTCATCGGCCAGCAGATCGCCGAGGTTGGCGGTCGCCAGCCGTTTGGCGAACAGCATCTGCTGGGTATCGAACACTTCATTGATGGTGTTGCGCGACATCACCCAGGCCACCACGCTGGCGGTGCACCAGGTCATCAGCGCCAACAGGCTGAAGATCAGGATCAGACGCAGCCGCAGGCTGAGACGCTTCACGGCGCATCCCCCAGCGTGTAACCCACGCCGTGAATGGTGCGGATGAAGCCGTTGCCCAGCTTGCGCCGCAGGTGGTGAATATGCACCTCCACCGCGTTGCTGCTCACCTCGTCGTCCCAGTTGTACAGCTTCTCCTGAATCAACGGCCGCGCCAGCACCCGCCCCTTGTTGTGCAGAAACAGCTCCAGCACCGCCAACTCGCGCGGCGTCAGCGTCACCGGCTCGCCGTTGCAGCTCACGCTGCGGGTGGCGCTGTCAAACACCACGTTGCCGTGCGTCAGCTGCGGCATCAGTTGGCCGTGGCGACGGCGGATCAGCGCCTGCAGGCGCGCCGCCACTTCGGCCAGCGCGAACGGCTTGCACAGATAATCGTCGGCGCCGCTTTGCAACCCGCTGACCCGCTGCTCCAGTGCATCGCGGGCAGTGAGGATCAGCACCGGCACGTCCTGCCCGGCCTGGCGCCACTGGCGCAGCAGATCCAGGCCATCGAGGCCCGGCAGGCTGAGATCGAGGATCACCGCGTCGTACGGCGCGCTGTCCAGCGCATTTTTGCCAACGGCGCCGTCGGTGAACCAGTCCAGATTGAAGCCGAGTTTGGTCAGCCCGGCCTTGATGCCGTCCCCGATCAGTTTGTCATCTTCGATCAGCAGAATTCGCATGAGTATCCCTTTTCAGTCATTGCGCCATTGCACCACAAGGTTCTTAAGAACCGCTTAAGCATGGCGATCCGCGCTACCCACCCCGATCGGGTTACAGTAGAATGGCTGCACTTTTTTGCAGCCTGGGCCTGCGCAAGCCGCACGGCCCGTTTCAGGAGACGTTGTGATGAAACCCACCACCGTGACCCACTTGCGCCAGTGGAAACAGGAGCAACGCAAGTTTGCTACCCTTACCGCCTACGATGCCAGCTTTGCCAAACTGTTTGAAGAGCAAGGCATCAAAGTCCTGTTGGTGGGCGATTCGCTGGGCATGACGCTGCAGGGCCACGACTCCACGCTGCCGGTCACCGTCGCCGACGTAGCCTACCACACGCGCGCCGTGCGCCGCGGCGCGCCGGCCTGCCTGC
This sequence comes from Serratia sarumanii, assembly GCF_029962605.1. Lineage (NCBI taxonomy): Bacteria > Pseudomonadati > Pseudomonadota > Gammaproteobacteria > Enterobacterales > Yersiniaceae > Serratia > Serratia sarumanii. The sequence goes on from NZ_CP124750.1 coordinate 4,211,988, forward strand.
TGCTGGCCGATCTGCCGTTCATGAGTTACGCCACCCCGGAACAGACCTTCGCCAACGCTGCCGAGCTGATGCGCGCTGGCGCCAACATGGTGAAACTGGAAGGCGGCAGCTGGCTGTGCGACACGGTGAAAATGCTTGCCGAGCGCGCGGTGCCGGTGTGCGGCCACCTGGGCCTGACGCCGCAGTCGGTCAACGTGTTCGGCGGCTATAAGGTGCAAGGGCGCGACGAACTGGCCGCCAAACAGCTGCTGCAGGACGCGCAGAACCTGGAGCTGGCCGGCATTCAGCTGCTGGTGTTGGAATGTGTGCCGACCGAGCTGGCGCGCCAGATCACCGAAGCGCTGTCCATTCCGGTCATCGGCATCGGCGCCGGCAACGGCACCGACGGCCAGATCCTGGTGATGCACGACGCCTTCGGCATCACCGGCGGCCATACGCCGAAGTTCGCCAAGAACTTCCTGGCGCAGAGCGGCGATATCCGCACGGCGGTGCAGCACTACATTCAGGAAGTGGAACAAGGCCTCTACCCGGCGGCTGAACACTCTTTTAACTAAGCGATGGTTCCAGGAGTCACCCAATGATTATTATCGAAACCCTGCCGATGCTTCGTCAGCAGATCCGTCGCTGGCGCCAGGAAGGCAAACGCATCGCGCTGGTGCCGACCATGGGCAACCTGCACGACGGCCATATGACGCTGGTCGATGAAGCGCGCGCCCGCGCCGACGTGGTGGTGGTGAGCATCTTCGTCAACCCGATGCAGTTCGATCGGCCGGACGATCTGGCGCGCTACCCGCGCACGCTGCAGGAAGACAGCGAGAAGCTGACCCGCCGCGGCGTCGATCTGGTGTTCGCGCCAGCCCCGGCCGCGGTCTATCCGCAGGGGCTGGAGCAGCAGACCTACGTCGACGTGCCGGGCATCTCCAGCATCCTGGAAGGCGCAAGCCGGCCGGGCCACTTCCGCGGCGTTTCCACCATCGTCAGCAAGCTGTTTAACCTGGTGCAACCTGATTTAGCCTGCTTCGGCGAGAAGGATTACCAACAGCTGGCGCTGATCCGCAAAATGGTGGCGGACATGGGTTACGACATCGACATCGTCGGTGTGCCGACCGTGCGCGCCAAAGACGGCCTGGCCCTCAGCTCGCGCAACGGCTACCTGACCGCCGAAGAGCGCAAGGTCGCGCCGCAGCTGAGCAAAATCATGAATGGGCTGGCGCAGCAGTTGGCCAATGGCGAGCGCCATATCGAAACGCTGCTGGAACAGACCGCCGAGCAGCTGCGCGCCGCCGGCTTTACGCCGGATGAACTGTTTATTCGCGACGCCGACAGCCTGCAGCCGCTGACGGTGGACAGCCAGCGGGCGGTGGTGCTGATGGCCGCCTGGCTGGGCAAGGCGCGTCTTATCGACAACCAGCAGGTCGACCTGACGCTGTAAGCCGTTTTTTATACTGTCGTCACCCTTGGCCGCTGACCATTGGTAGACAATGGCGGAGCAATCGGTGACGATAGAGATTGCAGGGATGCAGGAGAGATGTTCAACCCCAGCGCCTGTGAAGGCCGATATTCAGTTAGGTAAAGCTATGATACGTACTATGCTGCAAGGCAAGCTGCATCGCGTCAAAGTCACTCAGGCTGACTTGCACTATGAAGGGTCCTGCGCCATCGACCAGGATTTCCTGGAGGCCGCCGGCATTCTGGAATATGAAGCGATCGATATTTACAACGTGGATAACGGCCAGCGCTTCTCCACCTACGCCATCGCCGCCGAGCGCGGTTCGCGCATCATTTCGGTTAACGGCGCCGCCGCGCGCTGCGCCTGCGTGGGCGACAAACTGATCATCTGCTCCTATGTGCAAATGACCGACGCCGACGCCCGCCAACACCACCCGAAAGTCGCCTATTTCGAAGGTGACAACAACCTGCAGCGCAAGGCGAAAGCCGTGCCGGTTCAGGTCGCCTGACACTAAAACGGGCGCCTTGCGCGCCCGTTCTTCCTTACTGCACCACCACCGTGCCCGGCTTGTTGGCTATCCGATCCGCCATGGTCTGGATCGAGTCGGTGCGCAGAATATACAGCCGCTTCAGCGTATAGGGGTTATCCCCCGGCTTCACCTTGCCCTGCACCGTGGTCACCGCCAGATGGAAACCGGCGTCCTGCGCCGCCTGGATCGCCCGCTGGTTATAGCCGCCGAACGGGTAGGACAGATACAGCACGTGCGGGTTGAACTGCGACAGCGCGCGGCGCGAGCGCTCAAAATCGAACTCGATATTGTGCAGCGAACGGCTCAGCAAAATCGGCTGGCGATTGCCGTCGGTGCGGTGCAGGAAGTGAGTGTGCGACTGCACGTCGAACACGTCCTGAATCTGCTTCAGCTCCGAGACGCTCATAAACTGCAGCGAATCCGGGTTCCATTTCTGCGGGTGGCGTTTGATGCGCGAAGAGATGATGAACGCCGTGGCGCGGAAACCGTAATCCTTCAGCACCGGGTAAGCGTAGCGATAAACCGATTTCAGCCCGTCGTCGAAGGTCAGCACGATCGCCTTGCCCGGCAGGTTGATCTGGTTCTTCAGGTAGGCTTCCAGCTGATACAGCGAAATGGTGTCGTAGCCCGCCTGCTTCAGGTAGGTCATCTGGTTGCTGAACGCCACGTCTGAGGTGGTGGTCGAGGTGTGGCGGAAGCGCTTGTTCTCTTCGTTTTTCAGCAGGTGATGATAGGTCAGCACCGGTATGCCGCTATCGATCTCGCAGTCCAGCTCATTGACAAACCCCAGCCGCTCGCCGATGTTGACCTCGTACCAGGTGTTGTTCAGGCGATCCTTCAGCTTGCCGATGATCGGATAGCGCAGGTTGCCTTCCAGCGTGCCCAAGACCTCGCTGTCCTTGTCCGCCGCGGTATAAACGTCGATCGTTTTTTGGGTGATCAGATTCTGGTTGGTCAGCGGTTTGTTCAGCTCGCCCAGATCGTCTTGTACCTTGCGCGACTTCTTCAGTTCGCGCACGTCATCTTTATCGATAAAGCCGGTGCCGTGCCCGAATTTGAATTCGTAGTATTCCGCATCCGCCGGGAACACCTGGATCAGCTGCCCGCGCTTCACTTCTCCTACCGGGATCACATGCTCGCCCACCAACGCATAGACTTCGCTATCGCGCTGCGCTTCCATGTATTCAGATTTAACCGCGCCGTCTTCCGACAGCAGATTCGCCAGGCTCACAGGGGAAACCAACGACATCAGAATGCCGAGGAAACCAGCCGCTAACGTGTATTGAGGCCGCATGATGATGTTCTACTTACGAGTGCGTAATGACTAAAGTGAAGGAAATGTGGAGCGCCAGCATAGCACGATTTGAACAACGGGGAACTAGCGGTTATTTGAGCAATTCTATTGATTTACGCGCCGCCTGCGCCAAATCAAGAAAAGCGCCCCCGCCGGAAAAGCGGGGGCGCGATACCATCAGCTGCGCAGGCCGCGGCCGCGCTCGATCAGGTACCAGGAAAGCAGGTAAAACACCGCGATAAACGCCAGCAGCACCGCCATGGTGAACGCCAGCGGCACGTCGTTGATGCCGAGGAAACCGTAGCGGAAACCGCTGATCATATAGACGATGGGGTTCAGCTTGGACACCGCCTGCCAGAATGGCGGCAGCAGCGACAGCGAGTAGAACACCCCGCCCAGGTAGGTCAGCGGCGTCAGCACGAAGGTCGGGATCAGGCTGATATCGTCGAAGGTGGTGGCGAACACCGCATTGATCAGCCCCGCCAGCGAGAACAGGATCGCCGTCAGCAGCAGCGTCAGCGCAATCACCCACCAGGCGTGCACCTGCAGCGGCACAAAGAACAGCGAGATGATGGTCACCAGCACGCCGACGCAGATGCCGCGCGCCACGCCGCCGCCGACATAGCCGGCGATCACCACGTGGGTCGGCACCGGCGCCACCAGCAGTTCCTCAATGTTGCGCTGGAATTTGGCGCTGAAGAACGACGAGGCGACGTTGGCATAGGAGTTGGTGATCACCGCCATCATGATAAGGCCAGGCACGATGAACTGCATGTAGCTGAAGCCGTGCATATCGCCGATGCGCGAGCCGATCAGATTGCCGAAGATGATGAAGTACAGCGTCATGGTGATCACCGGCGGCACCAGGGTCTGGATCCAGATGCGCGCGAACCGGTTCACCTCTTTGGCCCAGATGCTCTGCAAGGCTACCCAATACAAACGCGTCATGCTTTTTCTCCATTGCCGTTAACCAGGGTGACAAACAGTTCTTCCAGGCGGTTCGCCTTGTTGCGCATGCTCAGCACCTGCACGCCCTGCGCGCTCAGTTGGGTGAACAGGCCGTTCAGCCCCTGCTCGCGCATCACTTCCACTTCCAGCGTCGAGGTATCCGTCAGGCGGCTGTGGTAACCGTCCAGCTTCGGCAACGGGCTCTTCGCCGCCAAATCGAGGATGAAGGTTTCCGACTTCAGCTTGGCCAGCAGCCCCTTCATCGAGGTGTTTTCCACCAGCTCCCCGTTCTGGATGATGCCGATATTGCGGCACAGCATCTCCGCCTCTTCCAGATAGTGGGTAGTGAGGATAATGGTGGTGCCCTGGGCGTTCAGCTCTTTCAGGAAGCCCCACATCGAGCGACGCAGCTCGATGTCCACCCCGGCGGTCGGCTCATCGAGGATCAGCAGCTTCGGCTGATGCATCAACGCGCGGGCGATCATCAGGCGGCGCTTCATGCCGCCGGACAGCATGCGGGCGCGCTCGTTGCGCTTGCCCCACAGATCCAGCTGATTGAGGTATTTTTCGGCGCGCGCCATCGCTTCACGCCGCGTGACGCCGTAGTAACCCGCCTGGTTCACCACGATCTGCAACACGGTCTCGAACGGGTTGAAGTTGAACTCTTGCGGCACCAGGCCGAGCTGGCGCTTGGCGTTGACGATGTCTTTATCGATGTCGTAACCGAACACCCGCACGCTGCCGGCCGTTTTGTTCACCAGCGAGCTGATGATGCCGATGGTGGTGGATTTTCCGGCGCCGTTTGGCCCCAGCAGGGCATAAAAATCCCCCGCTTCGACGCTCAGGTCGATACCGCGCAGCGCCTTGACGCCACCGGCATAAGTCTTGGTCAGCTGCGCTAATTCCAGTGCATAATTCATATGTAAAATAGTACCTTATGACGATGAGTATGCCGCCGCGCCCCTGTTTGCGAGGCTTGAAACACTAACGATAATCCTAGCATCGGCGACGTTTTCACTGAGTCGAATCCGTGCGGAAAATGAGGCTGCACCACTGTTCCGATTTCCAAAGTGTGACGCTTACCCTATATTACCCCAACGCAATCTGTCCGTTACGGGTCAATCACCTCCATGAAAGAAATCGAAGAGCTTATCGCCAACAACCAGGCCTGGTCGGCCAACATCAGCCAGGAAGACCCGGAATTTTTTGAACGTTTAGCCCAGGCGCAAAAGCCCCGCTTCTTATGGATTGGTTGCTCTGACAGCCGCGTTCCCGCAGAACGCCTGACCGGCCTCGAGCCGGGTGAACTGTTCGTCCATCGCAACGTGGCGAACCTCGTTATCCACACCGATCTTAACTGCCTGTCGGTGGTGCAGTATGCGGTAGATGTGCTGGAAGTCGAACACATCATCATTTGCGGCCATCTGGGCTGCGGTGGCGTGCAGGCGGCGGTGGAAAACCCGGAGCTGGGGTTGATCGACAACTGGCTGCTGCACATTCGCGATCTGTGGTACAAGCACAGCTCGCTGCTGGGCGAGCTGCCGCCGGAGCAGCGTTTCGACATGCTGTGCGAGATCAACGTCATTGAGCAGGTATACAACCTGGGCCACTCCACCATCATGCAGTCCGCGTGGAAGCGCGGCCAGAAGGTGATGATCCACGGTTGGGTGTACGGCATTCAGGACGGCCGCCTGCGCGATATGGAAGTGCTGGCGACCAGCCGCGAGAGCCTGGAGATGGGCTACCGCAAAGCGATAGCCAAACTGAAGCAGGATAAAGGCATATAACCCCGCCGCGGGCGCGGCTGGCCGCGCCCCACATCAATTACTCGTCCAGCAGCACCACTTTGCCGACGTACGGCAGGTGACGGTAGCGCTGAGCGTAGTCGATGCCATACCCCACCACGAACTCATCCGGGATCGAGAAGCCGACATATTCGACCGGCACCTGCACTTCACGGCGCTCAGGCTTGTCCAGCAAGGTGCAAATCGCCAGCGATTTCGGCCCGCGCAGCGCCAAAATCTCGCGCACTTTGTTCAGCGTGTTACCGGAATCGATGATGTCTTCCACGATCAGCACGTCTTTGCCGCGAATGTCTTCGTCCAGATCCTTGAGAATCTTCACGTCGCGGGTGGTGGACATGCCGCTGCCGTAGCTGGAGGCGGTCATAAAGTCGACTTCGTGCGGCACGTCGATGGCGCGGCAGAGATCGGCCATGAACATGAAGGAGCCGCGCAGCAGCCCGACCAGCACCATGTCGCTGCCGCTGTCGCGGTAATGTTCGGTGATCTGGCGGCCAAGTTCGGCGATACGGGTCTTAACTTCCTGCTCGGAAATCATTACGTCTACAGTGTGTTTCATAGTATTCAGGTCAGTTGCCGGAAGAAAGGCGCAGAGTTTAGCATAGCCTTTCGCCGGTGGCGACGCGAGCGCGCCGCCACCTGAGCGACGGGCTGCGATCATTCGCCGACGGTGAAGCCCATCATCATGCCGGTATCTTCGTGCTCCAGCAGGTGGCAGTGGGCCATGTACGCATGTTCGCTGCTGGCCGGATGGTCGAAGCGCACCAGCACTTCGCTGCGCCACCCTTCGACGCGCACCGTGTCCTTCCAGCCGCTGCGATGCGCCGCCGGCGGTTTGCCATTTTCCGACAGGATACGGAACTGGGTGCCGTGAATATGGAACGGGTGCAACATCATGTCGCCCTCGCCGGAAATGGTCCACTTCTCATACTGGCCCCGTTTGGCGGCGAACATCGGCTTGGTCATGTCGAAGGCCTTGCCGTTGATCATGTTGCCGTGGCTGAAGTCGAACGGTTTGGCTTTACCCTGCGCGCCGCCGTGATCCATCCCGGCCATCTTGCCATGATCCATGCCCTTCATGTTGCCCATGTTGCCATGGTCCATGCCCTGCATGCCGCCCTTTTCCATGCCTTTCATGTTGCCGTGGTCCATGCCTTTCATGTCTCCACCGCCCATCGCGCCATGATTCATGCTCATGCCTGCCATCGCCTGGTGACCATAACGATCCATCAGCGCCTGCATGCCGAGCATATCCAGCTGCGGATCCATCATCAGCTGCAGCCAACGCTCCTGGATACCGGTGATAGCGGGTAATGTCGGCAGCTTCACCAGGCTGTCCGGCATGGTTTTGATGCCCTGCGCCAGCGACGGCTGAATGCGCAACACCGGCAGCGGTTGATCGAACGGCGCCAGCGTCATACCCATCTGCTTCACCGGCAGCGTCACGATGTCGAACGCTTTCCCGTCGGAGGCATCCACCAGCACTTCAAAACGTTCGCCCATCAGCATCGGCAGCTCGGTCAGTTTCACCGGCTCCGCCAGGAAACCGCCGTCGCTGGCGATGACATACAGCGGACGGTTGTCACTGGCCGCCAGATTCAGCGAGCGGGCGTTGCAGCCGTTGAGGAAGCGCAGACGCAGCCAGCCGCGCGGCGCCAAATGTTGCGGATACTGCGCGCCGTTGGTGAACATGCGATCGCCAAACCAGCCCACCGCCGCGCTCATCACGTCCAGGCGGTATTCGATTTGTGCGTCTTTGCCCAACCGCTTATCTTGCAGGATCACCGGAATATCATCCTGCCCCCAGGTTTTCGGCAGCGGCAGTTTGGCGCTCTCCTCATCTTCCAGCAGCACCAGCCCCGCCAGCCCCATCATCACCTGGCTGCCGGTTTTACCGTGGGTATGCGGGTGGAACCAGCAGGTGGCCGCCGGTTGATCGACGGTGAAATTCACCGTGCGCGTCGCGCCGGGATGGATCAATGCCTGCGGGCCGCCATCGACGTCGCCGGGAATTTCCAGGCCGTGCCAGTGGACGGTGCTGGCCTCCGCCAGGCCGTTTTTGATGTCGACCGTCACCGGCTGCCCACGCTGCAGCTTCACCGCCGGCCCGAGCAGCGCGCCGTTGAATCCCCAGGTTTTGGTGGCGGCGCCGGGCAACCAGCGGGTTTCCCCCGCCTGCAGCGCCAGCGCAATTTTTCCCTGCGCGTCCGGCGTCAACAACGGCGGCACCGGCAGGGCCGGCCGATCGGCCGCCCAGGCGGCCCGGCTCCATAACGGCAATGTGCTCGCAGCGCCCAGTGCGGCGGTTAATTTAATAAAATCACGGCGTAACATCGCTGACTCCCTTTTCTCAGTGACATAACTCAATGCCGCCAGCCTAAACCTTCCCCCTGGCGGAAGGTCAAGCCTTTCCTGGCGGTATTTTAAGCTATGCCTCACAATCAACAGAATATGGCTGGCAAACGCAACGCCGGCCCGGCAGCAATAAAATTTGGTGCCTTTACAGGCAAGTGTGGTAACGTCAGCAAACGACAAACAGGCCTATTTCATGATGAAAAAAACAACGTTATCGATGCTGTTGCTGGCGATGCTGGGCTTCTCCAACGCCAGTCTGGCGCTGAATGAATCCGAGGCGGAAGATCTGGCCGATCTGACGGCGGTATTTATTTATTTGAAAAATGATTGCGGCTACAACGATTTGCCAAACGCGCAAATCAAACGCGCCATCGTCTATTTCGCGCAACAAAACCGCTGGGATTTGAGCAACTACAACAGCTTCAATATGAAGGCGCTGGGCGAAGACAGCTATCGCGATCTCAGCGGCATCGCCATTCCAACGCCCAAGAAGTGCAAATCGCTGGCGCGCGACTCTTTGAGCCTGCTGGCCTACGCCAACTAATTCCTTCCCCTTTTCCCGCCCGCCTAACGCTCTCTCTGTCTGAAATTCAACCGTGCATCGCCAGGCAGAGTTAGCTATGATGTTGCGCCGATTTTTCATGGCTGTTATTACGGAGTTTCCCGCACATGACCCAGAAAGAAATTTGGTACGAAACGCTGCATACGGGCTTCGGCCAGTATTTCTCGGTAGAGAAGGTGCTGTACCGCGAGAAGACCGATCACCAGGATCTGGTGATCTTCGAGAACCCGGTGCTGGGGCGCGTGATGGCGCTCGACGGCGTGGTGCAAACCACCGAGCGTGACGAGTTCATCTATCACGAAATGCTGACCCACGTGCCGCTGCTGGCGCACAGCGCGGCGAAGAAAGTGCTGATCATCGGCGGCGGCGACGGCGGCATGCTGCGCGAAGTCAGCCGGCACCCTGGCGTGGAGCAGATCACCATGGTCGAGATCGACGCCGGTGTCGTCGAGTTCTGCCGCCAGTACCTGCCCAACCACAGCGCCGGCGCCTATGACGATCCGCGCTTCAAGCTGGTGATCGACGACGGCGTCAACTTCGTGAACCAAACCGACGAAACCTTCGATGTGATCATCTCCGACTGCACCGATCCGATCGGCCCCGGCGAAAGCCTGTTCACTTCGGCGTTTTATGAAGGCTGCGCCCGCTGCCTGAATGAGGGCGGCATTTTCGTCGCGCAGAACGGCGTCTGCTTCCTGCAACAGGACGAGGCGGTCAACAGCCACGCCAAACTGAGCCGCTACTTTACCGACGTCAGCTTCTATCAGGCGGCGATCCCAACCTATTACGGCGGCATCATGACCTTTGCCTGGGCGAGCCAAAACCCGGCGCTGCGCCAGCGCGATCTGCCTACTCTGCAACAGCGCTTTAACCAAAGCGGCCTACACTGTCGTTATTACAACCCGGCAATTCACGTCGGCAGTTTTGCCCTGCCGCAATATTTGCTCAATGCCCTGAACGTAACACGTTAAGCGAGAAGATAAAGGAGGTGGCCCAAATTGCATAAGCTAAAACTGCACGGCTTCAACAACCTGACCAAGAGCCTGAGTTTTTGTATTTACGATATTTGTTACGCCAAGACCGCGGACGACCGCGACGGCTATATCGCCTACATTGACGAACAGTATAACGCCAACCGGCTGACCGAGATCCTGAGCGAAACCTGCTCGATCATCGGCGCCAATATTCTGAACATCGCGCGTCAGGACTACGAGCCGCAGGGCGCCAGCGTCACCATCCTGGTCAGCGAAGAGCCGATCGATCCGAAAGACGTCGATACGTCGGAGCATCCCGGCCCGCTGCCGAACACGGTCGTTGCGCACCTGGACAAGAGCCATATCTGCGTACACACCTACCCGGAAAGCCATCCGGAAGGCGGGCTATGCACCTTCCGCGCCGATATCGAGGTTTCGACCTGCGGCGTCATTTCGCCCCTCAAGGCGCTGAACTACTTAATTCACCAGCTGGAATCCGACATCGTCACCATGGACTATCGCGTGCGCGGTTTTACCCGCGACGTGAACGGCGTGAAACATTACATCGATCATGAGATCAATTCGATCCAGAACTTTATGTCGGAAGACATCAAGGCGCTGTATCACATGATGGACGTGAACGTTTACCAGGAAAATATCTTCCATACCAAGATGTTGCTGAAAGATTTCGATCTGAAGCACTACCTGTTCAACGCGGAACCAGAGGCGCTGAGCGCCGCCGAACGCAAGCAGATCACCGATCTGTTATGGAAAGAGATGCAGGAAATCTATTACGGCCGCAATATTCCGCATCTGTGATGGAAAGGGCGCGGCACGCCGCGCCCTGATGCTTAGTATTTCAGCATGAAAGAACGATAGGCCTTCAACACCAGCAGGAAGTCCTCAACGCCGCAGAATGAGAGGCTTTCTTCGTCGTAGTAATTCATCCCCTCTTCCATTTCATCGCCCTCGAACTCCAGCTGATTGGCGCGGATCATCACTTCTTCACCATCCATCAGCAGCGTATATTCATGGCCTTCCAGCTGCCATTGACGTTCACTGCCTTTGACCTCGGCCGCACCGGCTTCAATCCGGTCCAGCAGGTTGAAATCGCCTTTGACTTCTTCGTTGATCCAGTGGCCAATCGCTTCATGCCCCATCGAAAATCTGACGATCACCTGACCGGTGACGTCACGCAGAAATTCGTAATCCATAGCATGCCCTCCTGAGCCCTTTTTCTTAGTGTAAACATAAATGGCGGACTAACTCAGTGAGCGCTCGCAAAGTTGGCAACTGAGCAAAATAAAACGGGAGGCCAAGGCCTCCCGTTAAACAGTTGCGCAATATAGCGGCTTACACGGCGGTTTGGAAGATCACGCCGTCGGCTTTTTCGGTGTACTGCCCCAGCTGGTCAAAGTTCAGGTAGCGGTAGGTATCCGCCGCCGTCTTATCGACCTGCGCCATATAGGTCTGGTACTCGTCCGGCGTCGGCAGGCGGCCCAGCAGGGACGCAACCGCAGCCAGTTCGGCTGACGCCAGATAGACGTTGGCGCCGGTGCCCAGACGGTTCGGGAAGTTACGGGTCGAGGTGGAGACCACCGTCGCACCGTCCGCCACGCGCGCCTGGTTGCCCATGCACAGCGAGCAGCCCGGGATCTCGATACGCGCGCCGCTCTTGCCGAACACGCTGTAGTAGCCTTCTTCGGTCAGCTGAGCCGCGTCCATCTTGGTTGGCGGCGCCACCCACAGACGGGTTGGCAGCTGGCCCTTGTGCTGATCCAGCAGCTTGCCGGCCGCGCGGAAGTGGCCGATGTTGGTCATGCAAGACCCGATGAACACTTCATCGATTTTGCTGTTGGCCACGTCGGACAGCAGGCGCGCATCGTCAGGATCGTTCGGCGCGCACAGGATCGGCTCCTTGATCTCGTTCAGATCGATGTCGATCACCGCCGCGTATTCCGCATCCGCATCGCCTTCCAGCAGTTGCGGATCCGCCAGCCATTTTTCCATGCCCTGAATACGGCGCTCCAGCGTACGGCGGTCGCCGTAGCCTTCGGAGATCATCCACTTCAGCAGCACGATGTTGGAGTTCAGGTACTCTTCGATCGGCGCCTTGTCCAGCTTGATGGTACAACCGGCGGCGGAACGTTCGGCGGACGCATCGGTCAGCTCAAACGCCTGCTCGACCTTCAGATCCGGCAGGCCTTCGATCTCCAGGATGCGGCCGGAGAAGATGTTTTTCTTGCCCTTCTTCTCGACGGTCAGCAAGCCTTGCTGGATCGCGTAGTAAGGGATGGCGTGCACCAGATCGCGCAGGGTGATGCCCGGCTGCATTTTGCCTTTGAAGCGCACCAGCACCGACTCAGGCATATCCAGCGGCATTACGCCGGTCGCGGCGGCAAACGCCACCAGGCCGGAACCGGCCGGGAAGGAGATGCCGATCGGGAAGCGGGTGTGGGAATCGCCGCCGGTGCCGACGGTGTCAGGCAGCAGCATGCGGTTCAGCCAGGAGTGGATCACGCCGTCGCCCGGACGCAGCGAGACGCCGCCGCGGTTCATGATGAAGTCAGGCAGCGTGTGGTGCGTGGTCACGTCGACCGGTTTCGGGTACGCGGCGGTGTGGCAGAATGACTGCATGACCAGATCGGCGGAGAAGCCGAGGCAGGCCAGGTCTTTCAGCTCATCACGGGTCATCGGGCCGGTGGTGTCCTGAGAACCGACGGAGGTCATCTTCGGTTCGCAGTATTCGCCAGGGCGAATGCCGGCGACGCCGCAGGCGCGGCCGACCATTTTCTGCGCCAGCGAGAAGCCTTTGCTGCTGGCGGCGACCGGCTTGGCGATACGGAACACATCGCTGTGCGGCAGACCCAGCGCTTCGCGCGCCTTGGTGGTCAGGCCGCGGCCGATGATCAGCGGGATACGGCCGCCGGCGCGCACTTCATCCAGCAGCACGTCGGTTTTCAGCTCGAAGCTGGCGATCAGCGCGCCGGTTTCGTGGTTGCGCACTTCACCTTTGTATGGGTAAACGTCGATCACGTCGCCCATGTTCAGCTCGGACACGTCCACTTCGATCGGCAAGGCGCCGGCATCTTCCATGGTGTTGAAGAAGATAGGCGCAATCTTGCCGCCCAGCACCACGCCGCCGCCGCGCTTGTTCGGCACGTGCGGGATGTCGTCGCCCATAAACCACAGCACGGAGTTGGTGGCGGATTTACGGGAAGAACCGGTGCCGACCACGTCGCCGACGTAGGCCAGCGGGAAGCCTTTTTTGTTCAGCAGCTCGATCTGTTTGATCGGGCCGACGCTGCCCGGCTGATCCGGCACGATGCCTTCACGTTCGTTTTTCAGCATCGCCAGCGCGTGCAGCGGGATATCCGGGCGCGACCAGGCGTCCGGCGCCGGAGAAAGGTCATCGGTGTTGGTTTCGCCGGTGACTTTGAACACGGTGACGGTGATCTTTTCCGCCAGCTCAGGGCGCGACAGGTACCATTCGGCGTCGGCCCAGGACTGCATGATCTGCTTGGCGTGCGGGTTACCGGCCTTGGCCTTCTCTTCCACGTCGTAGAAGTTGTCGAACATCAGCAGCGTGTGGGACAGCGCTTTCGCGGCGATAGGCGCCAGCGTTTCGTTATCCAGCGCTTCGATCAGCGGGTGAATGTTATAGCCGCCCTGCATGGTGCCTAACAGTTCAATGGCTTTCTCGGGGGTAACCAGGGGGGATGTCGCTTCACCTTTGGCGATGGCCGCCAGGAAACCTGCTTTGACGTAGGCGGCTTCGTCGACGCCCGGTGGAACACGGTTAATCAGCAGGTCTAACAGGAATTCTTCTTCGCCTTTTGGCGGATTCTTCAGTAGTTCGACCAGCGCGGCCATTTGGGTGGCGTCTAGCGGCTTAGGGGCGATGCCCTCAGCAGCACGCTCGGCTACGTGCTTACGGTATTCTTCTAGCACGACGTTCTCCTCGCTCTCATTGTCATTTATTGTGCCTGGCGTATATGCAAACCGGGTTTATACCCTTGGGGTTTCACTCTGTGGCTAGGCGATCGGCCCGTAAAGGCCCCGAAACGGTGATTGGGGCAAACAGACACGGTCAAACAGCGTTACAGCATGAAAGACTGATGGGTAGAGCGCACGGCGATATTGATGCCATCTATCCTGACGGGGCACTGCTGTCGATGTCCTGGACTGTAAGGTACAGTGCCCGGTTCCGCTCAGCCAGCATATCAGGATTTGAAACGGTTGTTAATTCGTTCACATAAAAGCAACATTAAATCTTTGCTGAATCGTTGAGCGCAGCGTAATCGGCTGCCGGACTAGCAGGGCATTATATCCATATAATTAGAATGGATATAAGCAGAGGGATCGGAATTTGGCGCAGCGGCCACAAAAAAACCGCTTTCTGAGTTTGAGCAAAAAAAAACGGCTCCTTGTCAGGAGCCGCTTGTTAACCGGTCAAACCAGCAGAATTACTTCTTCTTGGCTTTCGGGTTAGGCAGGTCGGTGATGCTGCCTTCGTAGATCTCCGCCGCCAGGCCCACGGATTCGTGCAGGGTCGGGTGAGCGTGGATGGTCAGCGCGATGTCTTCCGCGTCGCAGCCCATCTCGATAGCCAGACCGATTTCACCCAGCAGTTCGCCGCCGTTGGTGCCGACAATCGCGCCACCGATGATGCGGTGAGTTTCTTTGTCGAAGATCAGTTTGGTCATGCCGTCTGCACAGTCGGAAGCGATCGCACGGCCGGAAGCCGCCCACGGGAAGGTGGAGGTTTCGTAGCTGATGCCTTTCTCTTTCGCTTCTTTCTCGGTCAGACCCACCCATGCCACTTCCGGCTCGGTGTAAGCGATGGATGGGATCACTTTCGGATCGAAGTAGTGCTTCATGCCGGCGATAACTTCTGCGGCAACGTGGCCTTCGTGCACGCCTTTGTGCGCCAGCATCGGCTGACCGACGATGTCGCCGATAGCGAAGATGTGCGGCACGTTGGTGCGCAGCTGTTTGTCGACGTTGATGAAGCCACGCTCGTCAACTTCAACACCGGCTTTGCCGGCATCCAGCAGTTTGCCGTTCGGCACGCGGCCGATCGCCACCAGCACCGCGTCGTAACGCTGTGGTTCTGCCGGCGCTTTTTTACCTTCCATCGTGACGTAGATGCCGTCTTCTTTGGCTTCTACCGCGGTCACTTTGGTTTCCAGCATCAGGTTGAACTGCTTGCTGATACGTTTGGTGAAGACTTTCACCACGTCTTTATCTGCCGCCGGGATAACCTGATCGAACATCTCAACGACGTCGATCTGTGAACCCAGCGCATGGTATACGGTGCCCATTTCCAGGCCGATGATGCCGCCGCCCATAACCAGCAGACGCTCTGGGACGGTTTTCAGCTCCAGCGCATCGGTGGAATCCCACACGCGTGGATCTTCATGAGGAATGAATGGCAGTTGGATCGGACGAGAACCTGCAGCGATGATGGCGTTGTCGAAGTTGATGGTGGTTGGGCCGTTTTCGCCTTCAACAACCAGGGTGTTAGCGCCGGTGAACTTGCCCAGGCCGTTGACCACTTTCACTTTACGGCCTTTCGCCATGCCAGCCAGACCGCCGGTCAGCTGAGTGATGACTTTTTCTTTCCAGACGCGCACTTTGTCGATGTCGGTTTTCGGCTCGCCGAAAACGATGCCGTGTTCGGCCAGCGCTTTGGCTTCTTCGATCACTTTGGCAACGTGCAGCAGTGCTTTGGAAGGGATACATCCCACGTTCAGGCAAACCCCGCCCAGAGTGGAATAACGTTCAACCAGAACGGTTTCAAGACCTAAGTCAGCGCAACGAAAGGCTGCAGAGTAACCTGCCGGGCCCGCCCCAAGTACCACGACCTGAGTTTTAATTTCAGTACTCATCATGACCTCTTAATTGATTGTCCGGCGGGTCAGACGTCATTTTTATTGCTAATCGATCTCATAACGCCCTTCATCCACCGGGACGCTTACACCGCGAGCAGTTTACAGAATTGTTAATAATCTGCAAAGCGTGTTCGAGTGACCCGTGTCTCAACAATTTTGTCGAGTTATGCAAAATCCGACAAAACTGCTACAGAATCGTCAGGGGCGCAGCATGCTGCGCCCCTTTTGCATTACATCACCAGACGGCGAATGTCGGACAACATGTTGTTGATGATGGTGATGAAGCGCGCACCATCGGCACCGTCGATAACGCGGTGGTCGAAGGACAGCGACATCGGCATCATCAGGCGCGGCATGAACTCTTTACCGTTCCAGACCGGCTCCATCGCAGACTTGGAGACGCCCAGGATAGCCACTTCCGGCGCGTTGACGATCGGCGCGAAGTGGGTCGTCCCGATGCCGCCCAGGCTGGAGATGGTGAAGCAGCCGCCCTGCATCTCGCCCGCGGTCAGCTTGCCGTCGCGCGCTTTCTTGGAGATGGTCATCAGTTCGCGAGACAGCTCGGTGATGCTCTTCTTGTTCACGTCCTTGAACACCGGAACCACCAGGCCGTTCGGGGTATCTACCGCCACGCCGATGTTGATGTATTTCTTCAGCGTCAGCTTCTGACCGTCTTCGGACAGCGAGCTGTTGAAGCGCGGCATCTGCTCCAGAGCGGCAGCAACGGCTTTCATGATGAACACGACAGGCGTGAACTTCACGTCCAGCTTGCGCTTGGCCGCTTCTTCGTTCTGCTGTTTGCGGAACGCTTCCAGATCGGTGATGTCGGTTTTGTCGAAGTGAGTCACGTGCGGGATCATCACCCAGTTGCGGCTCAGGTTCGCACCAGAGATCTTCTGGATGCGGCCCATTTCGACTTCTTCGATCTCGCCGAACTTGCTGAAGTCCACTTTCGGCCATGGCAGCATGCCTGGCAGACCGCCGCCGGCAGCGGCCGGGGCCGCTTCAGCGCGTTTCACCGCGTCTTTCACGTAAGCCTGAACGTCTTCGCGCAGGATGCGGCCTTTACGACCGGTGCCTTTCACTTTCGCCAGGTTAACGCCGAATTCACGCGCCAGACGACGAATGACCGGGGTCGCGTGCACGTATGCCGCGTTCTCGGCGAACTCGCCTTTGTCGTCAGCTTTCGCAGCCGGAGCGGCGGCTTTCGCGGCGGCCGGCGCCGGCGCAGCTTCCGCTTTAGCAGCAGGCGCGGCGGCAGCGGCAGGCGCAGCGCCTTCCACTTCAAACACCATGATCAGGGAGCCGGTTTTCACTTTGTCGCCGGTCGCGATCTTGATCTCTTTAACGGTCCCCGCGAACGGTGCCGGCACTTCCATGGAGGCCTTGTCGCCTTCCACGGTGATCAGAGACTGCTCGGCGGCAACCTTGTCGCCCACCTTAACCATCACTTCGGTCACTTCGACTTCGTCGCCGCCGATATCCGGCACGGCGACGTCTTTGGCCGCAGAGGCCGCAGGCGCTGCAGCGGCGGCAGGAGCTTCAACCGCAGCCGGGGCCGCAGCGGAAGCGGCGCCGGCCACTTCGAACACCATGATCAGGGAGCCGGTTTTCACTTTGTCGCCGGTCGCGATCTTGATCTCTTTCACGGTGCCCGCGAACGGCGCAGGGACTTCCATGGAAGCCTTGTCGCCTTCCACGGTGATCAGGGACTGCTCGGCTTCCACCTTGTCGCCCACTTTCACCAGGATCTCGGTCACTTCGACTTCGTCGGCGCCGATGTCCGGCACGGCAACGTCTTTGGCCGCAGCGGCGGCCGGGGCAGCTGCTGCTGCCGCCGGTTTTTCTTCCGCTTTCGCCGCCGGTGCAGCTTCCGCTGCGCCTGCCGCTTCGAAGATCATGATCAGTTTGCCGGTTTCGGTTTTATCGCCGACCGCCACTTTGATCTCTTTCACCACGCCCGCCTGCGGGGATGGCACTTCCATGGAAGCCTTGTCGCCTTCCACGGTGATCAGCGATTGTTCCGCTTCAACTTTATCGCCGACCTTCACCAGAATCTCGGTGATTTCGACTTCATCTGCACCGATGTCCGGTACGTTGATTTCGATAGACATTATTCAGTACCTCTTAGGCCAGACGCGGGTTAACTTTTTCCGGGTTGATGTCGAATTTCTTGATTGCATCGGCAACCACAGAAGCTTCGATCTCACCGCGTTTAGCCAGTTCACCCAGAGCAGCAACCACCACGTAGGATGCATCGACTTCGAAGTGGTGACGCAGGTTTTCGCGGCTGTCCGAACGACCGAAGCCGTCGGTGCCCAGTACGCGATAGTCGCTGGCCGGCACATAAGTACGAACCTGTTCGGCGAACAGTTTCATGTAGTCGGTAGAAGCTACCGCCGGCGCGTCGCTCATCACCTGAGCGATGTAAGGCACGCGTGGCGTTTCGGTTGGGTGCAGCATGTTCCAGCGCTCGCAATCCTGGCCGTCGCGCGCCAGTTCGGTGAACGAGGTCACGCTGTAGGTGTCGGAACCCACGCCGTAGTCCTTCGCCAGGATCTGCGCAGCTTCGCGCACGTGGCGCAGGATGGCGCCGGAGCCCAGCAGCTGTACCTTGCCTTTGCTGCCTTCCAGCGTTTCCAGCTTGTAGATACCCTTGCGGATACCTTCTTCCGCACCCTGCGGCATCGCAGGCATGTGGTAGTTTTCGTTCAGCGTGGTCAAGTAGTAGTACACGTTTTCCGGGTTGTCGCCATACATGCGCACCAGACCGTCGTGCATGATCACCGCCACTTCGTACGCGTAAGCCGGATCGTAAGAGATGCAGTTAGGGATGGTCAGAGACTGAATGTGGCTGTGGCCATCTTCGTGCTGCAGACCTTCGCCGTTCAGGGTAGTACGGCCCGAGGTCCCGCCGATCAGGAAGCCGCGCGCCTGTTGGTCGCCCGCTGCCCAGCACAGGTCGCCGATACGTTGGAAACCGAACATCGAGTAGTAGATGTAGAACGGAATCATCGGCAGATCGTTGGTGCTGTAGGAAGTCGCTGCGGCCAGCCAGGAAGAGGCTGCGCCCAGTTCGTTGATGCCTTCCTGCAGGATTTGGCCTTTCTCGTCTTCTTTGTAGTAAGCCACCTGCTCACGGTCCTGCGGGGTGTACTGCTGGCCGTTCGGGCTGTAGATACCGATCTGACGGAACAGACCTTCCATACCGAAGGTACGCGCTTCGTCGGCGATGATTGGCACCAGGCGATCTTTGATCGACTTGTTCTTCAGCATCACGTTCAGGGCACGCACGAAGGCGATAGTGGTGGAGATCTCTTTGTTCTGCTCTTCCAGCAGCGAGCTGAAATCTTCCAGCGCCGGCATTTCCAGCTTCTGGGTGAACTCCGGCAGACGCGTCGGCACGTAGCCTTTCAGCGCCTGGCGACGTTCGTGCAGGTATTTGTACTCTTCGGAATCTTTCTCGAAGGTGATGTACGGCAGTTTTTCGATGTCAGCATCGGCAACCGGCACGTTGAAACGATCGCGGAAGTGGTGAACCCCTTCCATGTTCATTTTCTTCACCTGGTGAGCGATGTTTTTACCTTCCGCGGTTTCACCCATGCCGTAACCTTTGATGGTGTGGGCCAGGATAACGGTCGGTTTGCCTTTGGTGTCCTGCGCTTTTTTCAGTGCAGCGAAGATTTTCTTCGGATCGTGACCACCACGGTTCAGCGCCCAGATTTCGTCGTCGGTCATGTCTTTGACCAGCGCCGCAGTTTCCGGGTAACGGCCGAAGAAGTGCTCGCGCACGTAAGCGCCGTCTTTGGATTTGAAGGTCTGGTAGTCGCCGTCCAGGGTCTCGTTCATCAGCTGAACCAGTTTACCGCTGGTGTCTTTACGCAGCAGTTCGTCCCAACGGCCGCCCCAGATCACTTTCAGCACCTGCCAGCCTGCGCCGGAGAAGATGCCTTCCAGTTCGTTGATGATCTTGCCGTTGCCGGTGACCGGGCCGTCCAAGCGCTGCAGGTTGCAGTTGATGACAAACACCAGGTTGTCCAGCTTCTCGCGGGTCGCGATGGTGATGGCGCCTTTGGATTCCGGCTCATCCATCTCGCCGTCGCCCAGGAAGGCGTAAACGGTCTGCTCAGAGGTGTCTTTCAGGCCGCGGTGTTCCAGGTATTTCAGGAACTTCGCCTGATAGATGGCGCTGATTGGGCCCAGGCCCATGGATACGGTCGGGAACTGCCAGAATTCCGGCATCAGCTTAGGATGCGGGTAAGAGGACAGGCCGTTGCCGTGCACTTCCTGACGGAAGTTGTTCATTTGTTCTTCGGTCAGGCGGCCTTCAAGGAAGGCACGCGCGTAAACGCCCGGAGAGATGTGGCCCTGGAAGTACACCAGGTCGCCGCCGTCTTTCTCGTTGCGTGCGCGGAAGAAGTGGTTAAAGCAGACTTCATAGAAGGTCGCGGAAGACTGGAAGGAAGCCATGTGGCCGCCCAGCTCCAGGTCTTTTTTGGATGCGCGAAGAACGGTCATGATCGCGTTCCAACGGATCGCAGAGCGAATGCGGCGTTCCAGATCCAGGTTGCCTGGGTAGGCCGGTTCGTCTTCTACCGCGATGGTGTTGACGTAGTTGTGCGCTGCAGCACCGGCCGCAACGTTAACGCCGCCTTTGCGGGCTTCTCCCAATACCTGATCAATCAGAAACTGAGCTCGCTCAACACCCTCTTCACGGATGACCGATTCGATCGCCTGCAGCCAGTCGCGGGTTTCGATCGGATCCACGTCATTGTTTAAACGTTCTGACATGGTGGTATTCCTTATCTGTCTAATGGTTTGTTTGGAGCCTGTCTTCCTGTGCTCTGTGCAAAAACACACGAAGACAGGCCCATCAGTTTAGTTGCCGCTTAAGTACTTAACTAAGTACCTCGAACTTAACCCCCGCAGGCTGGTGTACCCTGAAGAGGACAGCTCTTAATCCTTGCGTTGCTGGAGACGCCGTAGCGATCTCTCGCGCCGAGTATGCTCCCGGCTGAGATCCAGCAAGATTTCCTCGATAAACGCCAAGTGGCGATGCGAGGCTTCACGGGCCTTTTCCGGCTCGCGTGCCACAATCGCCTCAAAAATTCCGGCGCGGTGGCTGCTCACTTTTGCCAACATCTCACGGCGCGAGTAGAGCAATTCAAAGTTCTGACGCACGTTCTGTTCCAGCATCGGCCCCATGCAGCGTAGCAGGTGAAGTAACACAACGTTGTGGGCAGCTTCGGTCACGGCGATTTGATACTGCATGACCGCATCGGCTTCGGCGTCGAGATCGCCGCTGTCTTGAGCCTGTTGAATCACGATGTGGCAGTCGCGGATGCGCGCCAGATCTTCATCGGTGCCGCGCAGCGCCGCGTAATAGGCGGCAATGCCTTCCAGCGCGTGACGGGTTTCCAGCAGATCGAACTGTGATTCGGGATGGTCGGCCAGCAGCTCGGCCAGCGGATCGCTGAAGCTCTGCCACAGATTAGTTTGCACGAAGGTGCCGCCGCCCTGACGACGCAGGAGCAGCCCTTTCGCTTCCAGGCGCTGAATGGCCTCTCTCAGAGAAGGACGGGAGACATCAAATTGTTTCGCCAGCTCGCGCTCCGGAGGCAGTTTTTCGCCTGGGCGCAGTGTCCCCTCGAGGATCAGATATTCGAGCTGTTGCTCGATAACATCTGACAACTTGGGTTGGCGGATTTTGCTGTAGGCCATGAGTGAATTCTTCTCTGCGAATGGCGCGGAGTCAATTGGTAATACCAATTTCAAAAACGTGACGGTAAAGTAACAAAGTATTCACCTCCTGTCCATACGGGCCTTGATCGAAATCAGGTTACCCGCACATTTTAACACCCCGCTGAAAACCCCGCTGCAAACCGGTAACGCCGTGATGGTATTACCATTTACGCGCCGGGTTGGGGATTTAACTTTTACCAAACCTTACGCAAGGAAGAGTGCAAACTTTTTGCCCAAGTTTTATTGCATGGTTATGACGCTTTAATGAATGGCTATTTGGCGAGCACCGCCACGGTGATTCGTTCATTATTTGAACGCGCACCGCCGCTCGGATCTACGTTATTTTTGCGCATTATGTGATTTGTTGCTTATTTCATGCACTGAATCCCTCCCGCCGTCACACAACCCGCATTTTGTTTCCTAAACTGCTGCAATCTTAATCACTCACACGACAAAGCAGGTGCAAACCGACGCACATAACATTATTCTCTGCCAAACGGTAGCGGCGCCGTGGAATTAATAGCTATAACGCCGTAAATAAAACAAAACACACATCGTAACCACTGCTTTACAGGTATGTGGGCATTCACAACGACAGAGGGTTTGATTGATGGATGGTCAACAGCATGGTGACCAGCTGAAACGCGGCCTGAAAAACCGCCATATTCAGCTCATCGCCTTAGGTGGCGCAATCGGCACCGGGTTATTTCTCGGTATCGCTCAAACAATAAAAATGGCCGGCCCGTCAGTGCTTCTCGGCTACGCCATTGGCGGCTTCATCGCGTTTCTGATCATGCGCCAGCTGGGGGAGATGGTGGTGGAAGAGCCGGTTGCCGGTTCCTTCAGCCACTTCGCCTACAAATACTGGGGCAACTTCGCCGGCTTCGCCTCCGGCTGGAACTACTGGGTGCTGTATGTCCTGGTGGCGATGGCGGAACTGACCGCGGTCGGCATCTACGTGCAGTACTGGTGGCCGGAGATCCCCACCTGGGTTTCCGCCGCGGTATTCTTCCTGGCGATCAACGCCATCAACCTGGCCAACGTGAAAGTTTACGGCGAGATGGAGTTCTGGTTTGCCATCATCAAGGTGGTGGCAATTATCGGCATGATCGTGTTCGGCGCCTACCTGCTGTTCAGCGGCATGGGCGGCCCGGAAGCCACCGTCACCAACCTGTGGGCGCAGGGCGGGTTCTTCCCGAACGGCATCATGGGCCTGGTGATGGCGATGGCGGTGATCATGTTCTCCTTCGGCGGCCTCGAGCTGGTCGGCATCACCGCCGCCGAAGCCGACGACCCGCAAAAGAGCATTCCGAAAGCCACCAATCAGGTGATCTACCGCATTCTGATCTTCTATATCGGTTCGCTGGCCATTCTGCTGTCGCTGTACCCTTGGGGCAAAGTGGTCGAAGGCGGCAGCCCGTTCGTGCTGATCTTCCACGCGCTGAACAGCAACCTGGTGGCGACCGTGCTGAACATCGTGGTGCTTACCGCCGCGCTGTCGGTGTACAACAGCTGCGTCTACTGTAACAGCCGCATGCTGTACGGCCTGGCGCAGCAGGGCAACGGCCCGAAAAGCCTGTTGAAGGTCGACGGCCGCGGCGTGCCGGTGGTGGCCATCGGCATTTCCGCCCTCGCCACCGCGCTGTGCGTGCTGATTAACTACCTGATCCCGGGCCGCGCCTTCGAACTGTTGATGGCGTTGGTGGTATCGGCGCTGGTGATCAACTGGGCAATGATCAGCCTGGCGCACCTGAAGTTCCGCGCCGCCAAAAACCGCGAAGGCGTGGTGCCGAAGTTCAAAGCGTTCTGGTACCCGTTCAGCAACTACCTGTGCCTGCTGTTCATGGCCGGCATCCTGGTGATCATGTACCTGACGCCGGGCATTCAAATCTCGGTGCTGCTGATCCCGGTGTGGGTGGCGATCCTGGCCGTCGGTTACGCCATCAAACAGCGCAGCCAACGCGTCGACGGCGTCACCAGCCGTTGAATCCCATGACCGCGCAATAAAATGGCCCGCTGATGCGGGCCATTTTTTTTGCCTGAACGCCGCTTACTTGCGCAGCGCTTTCACCTGTTCGGCGGTGATGTCCGCCGGCAAGCCGCCCCAGGTCACGCGCAGATAATTCACCAGCTCCGCCACGTCGGCATCGCTCAGCCGTTCGCCGAAGCCCGACATGCTCTGCATGCTTTCGCCGTTCGGGAACTGCTGAGCCGGCAGGCCGTCCAGCACCGACACGATCAGGTTCTTGCCGTCCGCCTGGCGCAGCGTGGCGTTGTCGCGCATCGCCGGTGCGACGTGCGGTTTGCCCTCGCCTTCACGCGCGTGACAGCCGGCGCACTGATCCAGATAGGCCATGCGCCCGGCATCGCTGCCCTGGCCCATTTTCACCGGCACCGCCGCCGGCGGCTGCTCGCCCATCAGATACAGCGCCAGCGCCTGATGGTCTTCCGGCGTTAAATGCCGGGTGCTGAGATCCACCACCATGTGCATCTCGCTGAAGGCGGAACCCTGCGGCGCGAGGCCGGTGCTGAGGAAGCGGCTGACGTCCTGCGGCGTCCAGCCGCGCTGCGCCAGGCCGTGCGGCGTAATGTCCGGCGCCATGAAGCGGCCGAGATCGCCGCCCTGCATCGGCTTGGCAAGATCCATCTGCCCCAGCGCGCCGCGCGGCGTGTGGCATTCGCCACAGTGGCCCAGCACGTCGGCCAGATAGCGGCCGCGCTGCCATTGCGGCGAGCTGCCCTGCGAACTGGCCGGCAGCGGATCCTGGCTGCGGAACAGCAGGTTCCAGCCGATCAGCGCCATGCGCTGGTTGAACGGGAACGGCATCTCGTTGGCCGGGATGGCCACGTCCACCGCCGGGCGCGTCATCAGGTAAGCGTAGATGTCGTCGGCGTCCTGACGTGACATGCCCTTGTACGAGGTGTAAGGCATCGCCGGGTACAGGTGCCGCCCGCCCGGCGCCACGCCCTGCGTCAGCGCCAGGAAGAAGTCGTCCCTGGTCCAGCGCCCGATGCCGTGGTCGGCCGACGGCGTCAGATTGCTGCCGTAAATCGTGCCGAACGGCGTTTCCAGCGGATAGCCGCCGGCCAGCGGCGCCCCGCCGCTGGCGGTATGACAGGCGGCGCAGTCGGCGGCCTGCGCCAGATAGCGGCCGCGGGCGATCTGTTCGGCGCCGGCGGTCACCTGCTGCACCGGGCCGTCGTAACGGCGGTTTTCCCGCCACCACAGCAGCGCAATCACCACGATCGCCACCAGCAAAATCAATACTGCGAGACGTTTTTTCATTGCGCCGTCTCCTTGAGCAGGCCCGGCGTTTTCAGCACCACGTCGCGCACCGCTTCGTAGTAGCGCACATAGCCGGTGCAGCGGCAGATGTGGCTGTCCAGCGCCTGCTCGATGGCGCTTTCCAGCTGCTCGCGAGCGATAGGTTCACGCTTGAGCTTTTCCACGAAAATGGTGGCGGCATTGACGAAGCCCGGCGTGCAATAGCCGCACTGGAAGCTGTAGTGCTCCAGAAACGCCTGCTGGATCGGCGACAGTTCAACCACCTCGCCCTGCTCGTCCACCCTGGCGTGGCCTTCGACGGTACGCACTTTCTTGCCGTTGAAGAAATGCGCGCCGGTGATGCAGGTGCGCACCTCTTCACTGGTGCCGCTCGGGTGATCGACGATTGCCACGCAGGCGTGGCAAATGCCCTGCCCGCAGCCGAGGCGCGAGCCGGTCAGGTCAAGGTATTCGTGCAGGAAATCGATCATCATCAGGCCTTCCGGCACCTCGATTGGGCCGTATTGCTTCTGGTTGATGGTCAGGGAGATCGGCTGGGTTTTAATGCTCATTGTAATACCTCACGAATATTTTCTGCACGAACGGGCAAATCACGGAAACGGTGGCCGGTGGCGTCGGCGATGGCGTTGACCAGCGCGGCCACAATCGGGATCATCACCACCTCCGCCATGCCTTTCGGCGGATCGGTTTCCGACAGCGCCGGCAGGATGTCGCCGCTCTGCTTCCACACCGCCACGTCGCTGGCGCGCGGCAGGTGGTAACGGTTGAAGTTCCAGGTGCCGTTGCCCGGCCCGTCTTCGTACAGCGGTAAATATTCGTGCAGCGCATGGCCGATCCCCATCGCCAGCCCGCCCTGCAGCTGGCCGGAAACCAGTTCCGGCACGATCAGGTTGCCGCACTCCATGATCGAATGGTGATTCAGCAATTCCACCTGGCCGGTGGCGATATCCACCGCCACTTCCGCCAGCGTGCCGACGGCGCTGTAGTAGGTGACCGCCGCATTGTTACGCTGGGTTGGCGGGTAGTAGACCTGCCCACGCGCCAGCGGTTTGAATTCGCCGCCGGCGTTGCGCAGCGCCATGCCGTCGATCGGCAGGCGTTCGCTTTTGCCGTTCAGCGTGAAATCGGCCTCCGCCCACTGCCAGCGGTTGAAGACGTGCACCGCCGCGCCGGTGACGCCGCCCATCTGATAGGCCGTCTTGGCCAGCAGCTCGAGGCTCAGCACCGACATGCCCGCCGCCGTCAGGCCGCCCTCGACCCAACGCGCATCTTCACGCCGCACTACCAGCGGCGCCGCCTGGCCGCCGCCGATGCCGGCCTGCCACAGCGCCATCGCCGCCGGCCACAGGCCGTGATCGAAGATCAGGCGCGCCGCTTCGCGGGTGCTGTGCGAGAAGTAATAGGCCGAGTTGCTGGCGCTGGACGGCGAACAGTAGCTCGGCGTCCAGTTAGGGTTGGTTTGCAGCTTGTCCTGCTCCTCCTGCGACATCAGGTATGGATCGCCGCTGGTGACCATCGGCAGCACCGACCAGTCAGTGACCGAGAAATGCGCTTCGTCGGCCGATTTGCCCAGCCACTGCGCGCACAGCACCGACTGCGAGGTCGACATGCCGGTGCCCATCTCCGCGCCGCTGTGATGCAGCGTGATGCGGCCGTCTTCGCTCAGCTCCACCCGGGCGAACGAGGTTTCCGCCCCGGTGCCGAAGTCTTTCTGCACGCAGCCGAAGCCAACGCCATAGCGCTTGCCGGGATGGCGGCTCTCAAACTCGGCCTTGCGTTCGGCGCGCTTGAGCCACATCTCATGCTTCGCCGCCTTCTCCAGCACTTCATCGGCGCGGATCGCACCGGCCGGGATCGCCCCCTGGGTGTTTTTCATGCCGGATTTCAGCACGTTGCGCAGGCGGAACTCGATCGGGTCGATCTTCAGCTCGGCGGCCAGCTCATCCACCATCATCTCGGTGGCGGCCATGCTCTGCAGCGTGCCGTAACCGCGCGCCGAGCCGGCGTCGATGGCGCGTGAGGCCAGTCCGACCGACGACAGATCGCTTTTCGGGAAGTAGTAAATCGACTGGGCGGCGGTCGCGCCGACCATCACCACCGAAGGGGTAAAGTTGCTGCGGCCGCCGCCGTCCGCGGTCATGTCGCCGAGGAACGACTGCATGACGCCGGTCTGCTTATTCACCGCGATGCGGTAATTCATGTCGAACGCGTGGCGCTTCAGCGCCGTCTGGAACTGCTCGAAGCGGTCGTTGGCCAGGCGCACCGGGTAGCCGTCGCCGTACATCGCCGCCACCGCGCCGTAATACGGGAAGTTGTAGTGATCTTTCGAGCCGTAGCCCACGGTGTAGCACGGGTGCAGGATCAGCTGTTTCACCGGTGGATTGCGCTTGGCCAGCATGCGCGGCATCTCGTCGGCCACTTCCTGCGGCGACTGGGTCGGCACCACCAGATGCAGCGTTTGCGTCTCGGCGTCGAACCAGCCGTTGGCGTTGTCCG
Source organism: Serratia sarumanii (assembly GCF_029962605.1). Lineage (NCBI taxonomy): Bacteria > Pseudomonadati > Pseudomonadota > Gammaproteobacteria > Enterobacterales > Yersiniaceae > Serratia > Serratia sarumanii. The sequence continues at coordinate 4,239,320 of NZ_CP124750.1, forward strand.
GCTCCAGCGCCGAGGTGTCGATCGACTGCGTGGTGTAGCGGCGCGACATCACCAGCCAATCGGCCGGCGGATTGGCCATCTCGTCGGCGATCAGGCCCGCATAGCGCATGCCTTCCTGATCCAGCTTGCCGCCCTCGCGCCCTTCCGGCCACACCGGCAGGTGTTTTTTCATCGACACCGGGAAGATCGGCGTGTCCTTCAGGCTGGAGAAGCGATCGTCGTCGAACGGTTGATCGCCCCCCACCCGCACATAGCGGAAGCTGCCCCAGGGATCGCGCTCCAGCGGGCCGGTGACCGCGCCGTATTTGATGGTTTCCTCACGGAATTTCAGCTTGTCCTTGGCGAAGCGGAAACGGGCGAAGTCGTGATAGATCAGTATCGCCACCGCCTGGCCGAGATAGGCCGGGGTTTTGCCGCTCGGCAGCAGCATGTCGTCGCCGTAGAACGCCGGGAAGGCCAGGCCGTCGCGCGCCAGATCTTCCGCCGTCACCAGGCGATCCGGCTGCAGGTCGTCCCCCAGCAGCGACAGATCGACGCCCTCGAACAGCCGGTCGGCTTTAGTGACGCGAAGAATGAAGGCGTGCGCCTGTTTCTGCGGCCAGTGCGGCATGTCCACCGCGCGGATATCGCGCGCGAACACCTTCTGCCCCATGACCTTGGCGCGGCCGTCGATACGGAAACGGACGCGTTTGGTCTGCGGATCCCAGTTGGGTGACTGGAGGATTTTTTGCTCGAACAGCGCGGCGTAGGCGCGGCTGTACAGGGGCGCGAGGTACACGGACACCCCCGCAATCACGGCGCCTTTGATAAAGCGGCGCCGCGACGGGTTGAAATTGCTCATAAATAAGTCCTTCACGTCTTTCTTGTAATTGGTTTTTGTTCGCGGTGTTGTTGCGCAAACGCTGACGACCTTGCCGTAGACGTCATAAGCATATGCTTATAACTAAAATTATGTGATGATTAACAGGCTGTTTTCAACAAAAAAACATTTACAAAACACAGGTAGTTTGTAGGCTAATAAATAATTTGCGCAAACGCGGACTTCAACCATGACCACGGGCATTGTCATTACCGCCGCCGGACGCGGGGAGCGCTTTATTCAGGCCGGCGGCCGGGGCAACAAATTGAACGCCGGATTTGCCGATGCGGCGGGCGAGCGGCGATCGCTGTTCGAACACACCCTGCGCCAGGCGCTGGCCTCCGGCCTGCCGGTACAGGTGGTGACCCGGCCGGATAATCTGCCGGTGCTGGCCGCCTGCGCCGCCAACCAGGTGCCGGTCACCCTGCTCGCCAGCGCGGGCCTCGGCGACTCGATCGCCGCGGGCGTTGCGGCCACGCCGCACTGGCAGGGCTGGCTGATTCACCTGGCCGATATGCCGTTCGTCGGCGCCGATGTTTTCCGGCAGGTGGCGGATGCCTTACGGCAGCACGCGATCGTGCGCCCCTGCTATGCGCAACAGCCCGGTCATCCGGTCGGCTTTTCCGCTCTATTGCGCAAACCACTTTGCCAACTGCGCGGCGATAATGGCGCGCGTGAACTGCTGCAAGGCGCGGCAGTGCACCTGCTGCCGCTTGAGCAACCCGGCGTCGTGCAGGATATTGATCTTCCATCGCAACTCCCGGCCAGCGAGTAAATTCACCTATGCAACATCTTGACGTCACCGTAGTCAGCCAGGCGATAAGCTGGCTGCAGCAACAGCCGGTCTGGTTATGTACCGTGCTCAGCACCTACGGCTCTTCGCCGCGCTCGCCGGGCGCGCTGATGGCGGCGACCCGCGATGGCCGCTACAGCGGCTCGCTGTCGGGCGGCTGCGTGGAGGAGGATTTTTTGCGCCGCGTGGCCGCCGGGGAGTATCAGGCGGCCAGCCAGGTGATCCGGTACGGCGAAGGCGGCATGACGCCCAACGTGGCGCTGCCCTGCGGCGGCGTGCTGGACGTGCTGATCGAATACCTGCCGGCGAGTGAAGCCAGCATCGCTTACCTGCGGCGCATCGCCGGCGCGCTGGAAGGGCATCACGCGTTGATCAAACGCCTGACGCTGCCCAACGCCTGCCACAGCCTCGAGCAGAGCCACTTCACCAGCGCCACCCAGGTCGAACGCCGGCTTGAGCAGATCACCCTGCACATCGCGGCCGCGCCACGCCTGCTGATCGCCGGGCTGTCCAGCGTGGCGCTGTACTGCGCCGATTTCGCCGTGGCGTTGGGGTTTGAGGTGCTGGTGTGCGAGAACCGCCCGGAGGCGCTGGATAACTTTGCCGCCGAGCTGAAACCGGGCGTGACGTTGCTGCGTCAGTTTCCGGCCAAATTCATTGAGGAAGGGGGTTGCCACGCCAATACCGCCGTCGTGGCGCTGACCCACGATCCGCGCATGGACGACCTGACGCTGATGGAAGCGATCCACACCCCGGCGTTTTACATCGGCGCCATGGGCTCGCTCAGAAACAGCGCGCGGCGGCGCCAGCGTTTGCAGCAGATTGCCGAATTCACCCCGCAGGAGCTGGAACGCATCCATGCGCCGATCGGCCTGCCGCTGGGCAGCAAAACCCCGGCGGAGATCGCCCTGGCGGTGATGGCGGCGATCGTGCAGCAAAAAAACCGGCTGCCGGCCGCCGACGGGCTCAATGCAGCGGCACCACCGGCACCAGATGCTGCAGCTCCAGATGCAGCTCCTCTTTCCCGCTCAGCGAATAGCTGAACACCGTAATGTCCGGCCCGTCACCGCGGGCCAGCCCCATTTCGGGCAGCACCTGCGTGTAGATTTGAATGATGTGGTCATTGAGCGCCACCGGCTTGCCGGAATAGCGAAAACGGCAAAACTCGCCGTGGATCTCCGGCAGCGGCTCCAGCACCACGCCTTCGCGCAGCGGGTATTCCGTCGTCACGCCCAGGGTATAATCGACCCTGACCCGCTCGCCGTCCGGCACCAGTTGAGTAAACGAATAGGTTTGCATCGGGCGCTCGCCCAATAAGGTATAGAACTGCGCCCGCAGCGCGCTGCGCTGCGGCAGGTGCGACTTGTCCAGCTTCTCGATATCCAGGTGATAAGCGTACTGCTTGCCGTGAAAGGCGTATTGCCCGCTGGCGATGCTGACGCGTTCGACCTGAATATCGCCCGGCTGGCTGGCCGCCAGCGAACGCACCAGATTGCTGAAGTCCTGCTTGCGGGCATGGCGATAGACGCTGGGCGATTCGGCGAAGTGTTTCTTGAAACAGCGCGAGAACGTCTGCTGGTTATCGAATTGGTATTCGACCGAGATATCGAGGATGCTCTTCTGCGTGAAACGCAAGGCGAAGGCGGCGAGATAGAGGCGGCGAGCGCGGATATACGAAGCTAACGATAATCCGGTCTGCTTCTTGAACATGCGCTGCAGATACCATTTCGTATAGCCTGACTTGGCGGAAACGATATCCAACGACAGCGGATTGGTCAGATTATCCTCAATCCAGACCAGCAATTCCTTGATATGACTTTCCTGCGTACTCATGTGCTTGCCGAGCCTTCTGTTGCCGATATTCCATTAGTCGAATTTTAGTGCTGTCCGCGTAGGGTATACAGGTTAAAACTCGCCGTCCAGCAGGCTACAGGACTTTACACAATCCCCTTCACCGCCCGCAGGCGGCGAAGGGGGCCGCGCTTATTTCAGGCAGCTGGAGCACTGACCGGCCTGGATCTTCTGGAAGAAGTCATTGCCTTTGTCATCCACCAAGATAAACGCCGGGAAATCTTCCACCTCGATTTTCCAGATCGCTTCCATGCCCAGCTCAGGGTACTCCACGCACTCCAGGCTCTTGATGCTCTGCTGCGCCAGCACCGCCGCCGGGCCGCCGATGCTGCCGAGATAGAAACCGCCGTGCTTGTGGCAGGCATCCGTTACCTGCTGGCTGCGGTTGCCTTTCGCCAGCATGATCATGCTGCCGCCGTGGGATTGCAGCAGATCGACGTAGGAGTCCATACGCCCGGCGGTGGTTGGCCCCAGCGAACCGGACGCGTAGCCCTCCGGCGTTTTGGCCGGGCCGGCGTAGTAGATCGGGTGATCCTTGACGTACTGCGGCAGGCCTTCACCGCGATCCAGGCGCTCTTTCAGCTTGGCGTGCGCGATATCACGGCCGACGATGATGGTGCCGCTCAGCGACAGGCGGGTGGAAACCGGGTACTGCGACAGCTGTTTGAGGATCTCGGCCATCGGACGGTTGAGATCGACCTTGATCGCCTCGCCCTCCCCGGCCTGGCGCAGCTCCTGAGGAATGAATTTCCCCGGATTGTGCTCCAGTTTTTCCAGCCAGATGCCGTCGCGGTTGATTTTGCCTTTGATGTTGCGATCCGCGGAGCAGGAGACGCCCATGCCGACCGGGCACGACGCGCCGTGGCGCGGTAGGCGCACCACGCGGATATCGTGCGCGAAGTATTTGCCGCCGAACTGCGCGCCCAGACCCAGGTTCTGCGCTTCTTGCAGCAATTCCGCTTCGAGTTCCAGATCGCGGAACGCCTGGCCATGCTCATTGCCTTCGGTCGGCAGACCATCGTAATACTTGGTCGAAGCCAGCTTGACGGTTTTCAGCGTCGCTTCCGCCGAGGTGCCGCCGATGACGAACGCCACGTGGTACGGCGGGCAAGCCGCGGTGCCCAGCGTGCGCATCTTGTCGACCAGGTAATTTTTCAGTTTGCCCGGCGACAGCAGCGCCTTGGTTTCCTGATACAGATAGGTTTTGTTGGCGGAACCGCCGCCCTTGGCGATGCACAGAAACTTATACTCTTCACCGTCCACGCTGTAGAGATCGATCTGCGCCGGCAGGTTGCTGCCGGTGTTGACCTCTTTGTACATATCCAGCGCGGCGTTCTGCGAATAGCGCAAATTCTCTTGGATGTAGGTGTTGTACACCCCGCGCGACAGCGCGGCTTCATCGCCGCCGCCGGTCCAGACGCGCTGGCCCTTTTTGCCGACGATGATCGCCGTGCCGGTGTCCTGGCAGGTCGGTAAAATACCCTTGGCGGCGATTTCTGAGTTACGCAGAAATTGCAGCGCAACGTACTTGTCGTTTTCGCTGGCGTCCGGATCTTTGAGGATATCGGCCACCTGCTGCTGGTGCGCCGGGCGCAGCATGAACGAGGCGTCGTGGAACGCATGCTGGGCAAGCAGGGTTAACGCTTCAGGGGCAACTTTCAGAATTTCCTGGCCTTCAAATTCGCTCACGGAAACGTGGTCGCGGCTCAGCAGGTAGTATTCGGTATCGTCTTTCTTCAGCGGGAACGGATCTTGATAGTGGAACGGTTTATTCGACATTGATCTCTCACTTGCAACATCAGCTGCGTTAAATTCACACTTGCGGCGCACGGCTCGGCGCCTTGTCAAAAAACTGCCTCCACCTTACGTATTTTTAATCAGTCAGTTATTGCGCCAAATCGCAAAATAACCGCTCTTTGCGTAAGGGATTACCACAGGCGGCGTTTCAACCTTGCTCGGTGAGAACTGCGGGTACAGGCTCATCATGCACGCTTTATTATCCCGCAGTTAACACATTGATTACAATCCATCGGCGGCGATCGTCTTATCAATGTGGCGAAAAAGCGCCGGATGCGATTTACGCGGGGCGTATTGTCAGCCGCCGCGCCATTGCTTAAGCTAGGCCGCAATGAACAAACCGAGAATCCCCATCGCGCTGCAACAAGCGGTAATGCGCTGCCTGCGAGAAAAGCTGCAGCTGGCCCGCCGGCATTTTGCCGTCGAGTTCCCCGAACCCAGCATCGTCTATCAGCAACGCGGCACCAGCGCGGGCACCGCCTGGCTGCAAAGCTGGGAAATCCGCCTGAATCCGGTGCTGCTGCTGGAAAACCAACAGCCGTTTATCGATGAAGTGGTGCCGCACGAGTTGGCGCACCTGCTGGTGTTTCGCCAATTCGGCCGGGTGGCGCCGCACGGCCGCGAATGGCGCTGGATGATGGAAAACGTGCTGCTGACCCCCGCCAGCCGCACCCACCGCTTCGAAACCGCCTCGGTGCAAAGCAAAACCTTCCCCTATCGCTGCGGCTGCGGGCAGCACCAGCTCACCATCCGCCGCCATAATCGCGTGCTGCGCGGCGAAAGCGAATACCGCTGCCGCCGGTGTGGCGAAAAACTGAAATTTCTCGCTAACGAGAACCTTTAGTTAAACGATTTATACGTTAAAACAAGCAAATATCGCCATTTGCCACTGCCGGCAAGTTCCGTTACCCTGCCTGCTTTTCCAATTTTGAGCTGTTTTGGAATATGCTTCGCAGAATTTTGTTTATCGCGGTTTTCGCCGCAGGCGCCGTACAGGCGCACGGCATCAATAACTTTTCTCAGGCCAAGGCGGCGGCGGCCAAGATTAACCAGGATGCGCCGGGCAGTTTTTACTGCGGCTGCCGCATCGACTGGCAAGGCAAGAAGGGCATCCCGGATCTCGCCGGCTGCGGCTATCAGGTGCGTAAAAACGCCCAGCGCGCGCAGCGTATCGAGTGGGAACACGTGGTGCCGGCCTGGCAGTTCGGCCACCAGCTGCAGTGCTGGCAGGACGGCGGGCGCAAAAACTGCAACAAGGACGCCACCTATCGCCAGATAGAAACCGATCTGCACAACCTGCAGCCGGCGATCGGCGAAGTGAACGGCGACCGCAATAACTTCATGTACAGCCAATGGAACGGCGGCGCCGGCCAGTACGGGCAATGCCCGATGAAGGTGGACTTCAAGAATAAACAGGCGGAGCCGCCCGCCCGCGCCCGCGGCGCCATCGCCCGCACCTACTTCTACATGCGCGATCGCTACCAGCTGCGGCTGTCACGCCAGCAAACCCAGCTCTTCGAGGTGTGGAACCGGCAATATCCGGTGAGCCAATGGGAATGTCAGCGTGAAGCACGTATCGCCAAGGTGCAGGGCAACCACAACCCCTATATTCAACAGGCTTGTCAGCAGCGGAAAAGCTAACCTACTATAGCCTTTATCTTTCATGGCGCCGCCAACCCGCGGCGCCGTTTCGTCAGGATCAGACTACCCATGCGCATACCCCGCATTTACCATCCGCAGCCGTTGACCAATCGGGCGGAGATCGCCCTGAGCGAGGACGCCGCCAACCACGTCGGCCGCGTGCTGCGCATGAGCGCCGGCCAGGCGCTGCAGCTGTTCGACGGCAGCAACCAGGTGTTCGACGCCGAGATAGTTCGGGTGGACAAAAAGAGCGTGCTGGTGCGCCTCGGCGACGGCCGCGTGGATGACATCGAATCGCCGCTCAACCTGCATCTGGGCCAGGTGATCTCGCGCGGCGAGAAGATGGAGTTCACCATTCAGAAATCCATCGAGCTGGGCGTCAACGTCATTACCCCGCTGTTTTCCGAGCGCTGCGGCGTCAAACTGGACGGCGAGCGTCTGGCGAAGAAAATCCAGCAATGGCAAAAGATCGCCATCGCCGCCTGCGAACAGTGCGGCCGTAACCGCATTCCCGAAATCCGCGAGGCGATGTCGCTGGAAGCCTGGTGCGCCGAGCAGGACGGCAGCCTGAAGCTCAACCTGCATCCGCGCGCCAGCCACAGCATCAACACGCTGCCGCAGCCGGTAGACCGCGTCCGCCTGCTGATCGGCCCGGAAGGCGGTTTGTCCGCCGACGAAATCGCCATGACCACCAACCACGGATTTACTGATATTCTGCTGGGGCCACGCGTGCTGCGTACCGAAACCACAGCGCTCACCGCCATTACCGCTCTGCAGGTCCGCTTCGGCGACCTGGGTTAAAGGAGAAAAGATGATTAAGCTCGGCATCGTGATGGACCCTATCGATTCCATCAACATCAAGAAAGACACCAGCTTCGCCATGCTGCTCGAAGCGCAGCGCCGCGGTTACGAATTGCACTACATGGAGATGAACGATCTCTATCTGCACGCCGGTGACGGGCGCGCCCGCACCCGCCTGCTGAGCGTGAAGGAAGACAAGGAGAACTGGTTCAGCTTCGGCAGCGAGCAGGATCTGGCGCTGCACGATCTGGACGTGATCCTGATGCGCAAGGATCCGCCGTTCGATACCGAATACATCTACGCGACCTACATTCTGGAGCGCGCCGAAGTCAAAGGCACGCTGGTGGTCAACAAGCCGCAAAGCCTGCGCGACTGCAACGAGAAGCTCTTCACCGCCTGGTTCCCGGAACTGACGCCGGACACGCTGGTCAGTCGCAGCGCCGCGCACATCCGCAAATTCCACCAGCAGCACGGCGACGTCATCCTGAAGCCGCTGGACGGCATGGGCGGCGCGTCTATCTTCCGCGTGAAGCAGGACGATCCTAACCTGTCGGTGATCATCGAAACCCTGACCGAACACGGCAGCCGTTTCTGCATGGCGCAGAACTTCCTGCCGGCGATCAAGGACGGCGACAAACGCATTCTGGTCGTCGACGGCGAGCCGGTGCCTTACTGCCTGGCGCGCATTCCGGCGCAGGGCGAAACCCGTGGCAACCTGGCGGCCGGCGGCCGCGGCGAAGCGCGTCCGCTGAGCGAGAGCGACTGGAAAATCGCCCGCGCCGTCGCGCCGACGCTGAAAGAGAAAGGGCTGATCTTCGTCGGCTTGGACGTGATCGGCGATCGCCTGACCGAAATCAACGTGACCAGCCCAACCTGCGCGCGCGAAATTGAGGCGGCATTCCCGATCTCGATTACCGGCATGCTGATGGACGCGATTGAAAAGCGCCTGGCGGCGAAGTAATGCGCCATGCGGGCGGCCTGCCGCCCGCTATCCTGCATCGCGCCCGCCAAAGCACGCCTTTGCACGCGGCTTGAAAGGCGGCGGGTATAGCCGCATACTGGCGGCTGTTTATTTTCTCATCCATTGATTACCTTATACTAACGCCATGAATTTACAGCACCATTTTCTGATCGCCATGCCCACCCTGCAGGATCCTCGCTTCAAGCGCTCGGTGATTTACGTCTGCGAGCACAACGAAGAAGGCGCCATGGGTTTGGTGATCAATAAACCGGTGGAGCAGTTCACGGTAGCCACGGTACTGAGCAAGCTGAAGATCATGCCGCCTGCGCGCGATCCGGCCATCAGCCTGGACAAGCCGGTGTTCGCCGGCGGCCCGCTGGCGGACGATCGCGGATTTATCCTGCATACGCCGCGCCACGGCTTCGGTGCCAGCATTCAAATTTCCCCCAACACCATGATCACCACCTCGAAAGACGTGCTGGAAACGCTCGGCACCCCGGAACAACCGGACGACGTGCTGGTGGCGCTGGGTTATGCAGGTTGGGAAAAGGGCCAGCTGGAGCAGGAGGTGTTGGAGAACGCCTGGCTGACCATCGAGGCCAACACCGACATTCTGTTCCGCACGCCGATCGCCAGCCGTTGGCGCGAGGCGGGGAACCTTCTGGGTATCGACATTCGCAGCATCGCCAACCACGCAGGACACGCCTGATGAGCAACCGCACCATTATCGCCTTCGACTTCGGCACCAAAAGCATCGGCGCGGCCGTCGGCCAGGAGTTGACCGGCAGCGCCCGCGCCCTGCCGGCCTTCAAAGCGCAGGACGGCTCGCCGGGCTGGCTGAAAATCGAAAAGCTGCTGAAGGAGTGGCAGCCGGATCTGGTGGTGGTCGGCCTGCCGCTGAACATGGACGGCACCGAACAACCCGTGACCGCCCAGGCGCGCAAGTTCGCCAACCGCCTGCACGGCCGCTTCGGCATCCAAATCGATCTGCATGACGAGCGCCTGAGCACCGTGGAAGCGCGCGCCAACCTGTTCGATCGCGGCGGCTTCCGCGCGCTCGACAAAGGCAGCGTGGATTCCGCCTCTGCGGTGGTGATCCTCGAAAGCTGGTTCGAACGGCAGCTGGGTTAACCCTCCGTTCCCTCCCCCGCACTCTCCCCCAACACGCCGGCGTCGATCCGCTGCTGCAAACCTTGCTCAAAGGTTTGCATGCCGGACTGCGCGCCGGTTTGCAACACGCTCGCCAACTGATGGGTTTTCCCTTCGCGGATCAGGTTGCTGACCGCCGCCGTCGCCGTCAGCACCTCAAAGATCGCCACTCGCCCACCGCCGGGCCGCCTCATCAGCTTTTGCGCGATCACCGCCTGCAGGCTGCCGGCCAGCTGGGCGCGCACATAGGGTTTCTCTTCCGCCGGAAACACGTCCACCAGCCGTTCCACCGCCTGCGGCGCGCTGCGGGTGTGCAACGTCGCCAGCACCAGATGCCCGGTCTCCGCCGCGGTGAGCGCCAGCCGGATGGTGGCGATATCGCGCAGCTCACCCAGCAGGATCACATCCGGATCTTCGCGCAGCGCGGCGCGCAACGCCGCATCGAAGCTGTGGCTGTCGCGGCCGATCTCCCGCTGCTGGATCAGCGAACGCCGGCTGCGGTGCAGGAATTCGATCGGATCCTCCAGCGTCAAAATGTGCCGCGGCTGGTGCCGGTTGATCTCGTCGATCATCGCCGCCAGCGTGGTGGACTTGCCGCTGCCGGTGGCGCCGGTGACCAGGAGAAGCCCGTCGTCGCGCCGCAGCAGCGCCGGGACGATGGCCGGCACCGCCAGCTCGGCAAGCGAGGGCGCCTGCCCGGCGATGCGCCGCAACGCGAGAGACATCCCTGCGCTTTGCTGAAAAACGTTGGCCCGCAGCCGTTCCCCGCCCGGCCGGTGCAACGCCAGATCGACCTGCCCCAGCCGCCGCAGGCTCTCGCGCTGCTGCGCATTCAGCAATCCGTCGCAGAGGGCCTGCACGCCTTGCGCCGTCAGCGTTGGCGCCGCCGCCAGCGGCTGCAGTTCACCGTCGATGCGCAACATCGGCGGATGGCCGGCACAAAGGTGCAGATCGGAAGCATTATGCTTTACACTAAGGGCCACGAATTCATCGATATCCATATCACTCTCCCGGGTCAATAATGAGCACTATCCAACAGAACCTGCAGGATGTCAGAAACCGCATCGCGGCCGCCGCGCAAAACTGCGCGCGGGCGCCAGAAGAAGTTGCCCTGCTTGCAGTCAGCAAAACCAAACCTGTGGCGGCGATCGAAGAAGCCATCGCCGCCGGCCAGCGCGCCTTCGGCGAGAACTACGTGCAGGAAGGGGTAGACAAGATCCGGCATTTCGCCGAGTCGCCGCAGGACGGCGAGCTGGTGTGGCACTTTATCGGCCCGCTGCAATCCAATAAGAGTCGGCTGGTGGCGGAACACTTCGCCTGGTGCCACACCGTAGATCGGCTGCGCATCGCCCAGCGCCTGAGCGATCAGCGCCCGGCCGGCATGCCGCCGCTCAACGTGCTGATTCAAATCAACATCAGCGACGAGCAAAGCAAATCCGGCATCGCGTTAAGCGAACTGCCAGCGCTGGCCGAAGCGATCGCCGCGCTGCCGAACCTGACGCTGCGCGGCCTGATGGCCATCCCGGCGCCAGAAGCGGATTATCAGCGGCAGCTGGCGGTATTCAACCAGATGAACGACGCCTTTCTCGCCCTGCGTCAGCGTTATCCGCAGGCCGATACGCTATCTATGGGCATGACGGACGATATGGCGGCAGCGATTGCCGCAGGCAGCACCCTGGTGCGCATCGGCACCGCAATTTTTGGCGCCCGCGACTACTCGCAGGCCTGACAAACAGACGAGGGATTTGATGCAACATCGCAAGATTACCTTTATCGGCGCCGGCAACATGGCGCGTGCAATCATCGCCGGCCTGGTGGCGGGCGGCTATCCGGCCAAATCCATCAGCGTCTGCGCCCCTTCGGCGAAAAACCGCGATGCGCTGGCGGCGGACTATGGCATCGTCAGCAGCGGCGACAACGTCGCCTGCGCGCGCGCGGCCGAAGTAGTGGTGCTGGCGGTCAAACCGCAGATGATGGCCGACGTTTGCCAACCGCTGCGCGAGCAGGTCGATTTCAGCGGCAAACTGGTGCTGTCGATCGCCGCCGGTATTCAGGTCAACCGTTTCTATCAGCTGCTCGGCGACAAGCTGGACATCGTGCGCATCATGCCCAACACCCCGTCGTTGGTCGGCAAGGGCATGAGCGGGTTGTACGCGCCGGCGCAGGTCAGCCAGCAGGATCGCGACTACACCGGCGATTTAATGGCGTCGGTCGGTAAAGTTTGCTGGGTCGATGACGAAAATGGCATCAACGGCGTGATCGCCGCCGCGGGCAGCGCCCCGGCCTATTTCTTCCTGTTTATGGAGGCGATGCAACAAGAGGCCGAACGTATGGGCTTCGACAGCCAGACCGCGCGCGATCTGGTGCAGCAGGCCGCTTCCGGCGCCGCCGCGCTGGTGGAAGCCAACCCGGATACGCCGCTGGGCACGCTGCGCGAGCAGGTGACCTCCAAAGGCGGCACCACCGCTGAAGCGCTGCGGGTGTTCAATGAACGCCAGCTGCCGGAAACCGTGGCGCAAGCGATGCAGGCCGCCGTTTCCCGCGCGCAAGAGATGGAAAAATTATTTTAAATAACCATGAGTTAAGGAGAAGGACCACTTCATGCTAACGCTGACTTTCCTGGTCAAGACCGTTATTGATCTGTACGTGATGGTGCTGTTGCTGCGCATTTGGATGCAATGGACACGCACCGATTTTTACAACCCGTTCTCGCAGTTTGTGGTGAAGATCACCCAGCCGGTGGTCGGCCCGCTGCGCCGCATCATCCCGTCGCTGGGGCCCATCGACAGCGCTTCGCTGCTGCTGGCGTTCCTGCTGATGACCATCAAGTACCCGCTGCTGCTGCTGATCCAGGGCGGCGCGATGTCGCTCAGCCCCTATAACCTGCTGTTCGGCCTGATCTCGCTGGTGAAGTCTGCCGGCTACCTGATCTTCTGGGTGATGATCATTCGTGCGCTGATGAGCTGGATCAGTCAGGGCCGCAGCCCCATCGACTATGTAATGTACCAGCTCACCGAACCCTTGATGGCGCCGATCCGTCGCATCATCCCGGCGATGGGCGGCATCGACTTTTCCGCCATGGTGGTGATCCTGATCCTCTATCTGATCAATTACCTGGGCATGGATCTGTTCGGCGAGATCTGGTTCCTGCTGTGAGTGCAGTCACTCCGGTGCTGGACGGGCTGGCGATCAGGCTATATATTCAGCCGAAAGCCAGCCGCGACCAAATTATCGGCTTGCATGGCGACGAACTGAAAGTCGCCATCACCGCCCCGCCGGTCGACGGCCAAGCCAACGCCCATCTGATCAAGTTTATCGCCAAGCAGTTCAAAGTGGCGAAAAGCAACGTCACCATCGAGAAAGGCGAACTGGGGCGGCATAAACAGTTACGCATCGTGAATCCGCAACAGATCCCCGCCGTGGTCGCGGCGCTCATCGAATAATTTTCAAGGTAGTCATTATGCAAAAAGTCGTTCTTGCCACCGGTAACCCGGGCAAAGTGCGCGAACTCGCCGACCTGTTGGCCGATTTCGGCCTGGACGTGGTCGCGCAAACCGATCTGGGCGTGGAATCCGCCGAAGAAACCGGGCTGACGTTTATCGAAAACGCCATTCTGAAAGCGCGCCATGCGGCACAGGTCACCGGCCTGCCGGCGATCGCCGACGACTCCGGCCTGGCGGTAGACGCGCTGGGAGGCGCACCGGGCATCTACTCCGCGCGCTACGCCGGTGAAGACGCCGACGATCGGCAGAACCTCGACAAGCTGCTGGCGGCGCTGAAAGACGTGGCGCCAGGCCGGCGCGGCGCGCAATTCCACTGCGTGCTGGTCTATCTGCGCCATGCGCAAGATCCGACGCCGCTGGTGTTCCACGGCAGCTGGGCCGGCGAAATCACCGAGCAAGCCGCCGGCGAAGGCGGTTTCGGTTACGATCCTGTCTTCTATGTGCCGGAGCTGGGCCGCACCGCCGCCGAGCTGAGCCGCGACGAGAAGCGAGCGATTTCGCACCGTGGCAAGGCGCTGAAGCTGATGTTGGAAGGCATGCGCAATGCTTAAGCTGCCCCCGCTGAGTCTCTACATCCACATCCCGTGGTGCGTGCAGAAATGCCCGTACTGCGACTTCAACTCCCATGCGCTGAAGGGTGACGTGCCGCATCAGGAGTATGTCGATCATCTGTTGGCGGATCTGGATGCCGACCTGCCGCTGGCCGGCGGCCGGGAGATAAGCACCATCTTCATCGGCGGCGGCACCCCCAGCCTGCTGAGCGCCGAGGCGATGCAAGCCTTGCTGGACGGCGTGCGGGCGCGCATTCACGTCGCCGACGACGCCGAAATCACCATGGAGGCCAACCCCGGCACCGTGGAGGCCGATCGCTTCAGTGGCTACCAGCGCGCCGGCGTCAACCGCATCTCCATCGGGGTGCAAAGCTTCAGCGCCGAGAAGCTGACCCGCCTGGGGCGCATCCACGGCCCGGAAGAGGCCAAGCGCGCGGCGACGCTGGCGACCGGCCTCGGCCTACGCAGCTTCAACCTCGATCTGATGCACGGCCTGCCGGATCAGTCGCTGGAAGAGGCGCTGGACGATCTGCGCCAGGCTATCGCCCTCAATCCGCCGCACCTGTCGTGGTATCAGCTGACCATCGAACCGAACACCCTGTTCAGCTCGCGCCCGCCGGTCTTGCCGGACGACGACGCGCTGTGGGACATCTTCGAACGCGGCCACCAGCTGCTGAGCGCCGCCGGCTATCAGCAGTATGAAACCTCGGCCTACGCCAAGCCGGGCTACCAATGCCAGCACAACCTCAACTACTGGCGCTTCGGCGACTATCTGGGGATCGGCTGCGGCGCGCACGGCAAGGTGACCTTCAGCGACGGGCGCATCCTGCGCACCGCCAAGACCAAGCACCCGCGCGGCTTTATGCGCGGCGACTACATGGACAAGCAGCATGAGGTGGCGACGGCGGATCGGCCGTTCGAATTCTTCATGAACCGCTTCCGCCTGCTGGAAGCCGCGCCGCGCGCCGACTTCGTCAACTACACCGGGCTGGCGGAAAGCGTCATTCGCCCGCAGCTGGACGAAGCGCTGGCCAAAGGCTATCTGGAAGAAACCGCGGAGCACTGGCAGATCACCGAGAAGGGCAAACTGTTCCTCAACTCGCTGCTGGAACTGTTCCTGGCGGACGACGAGTAAAAAAAAGCGCTGAATAATCAGCGCTTTTTTTCATGTTCAGGCGGCATTATGAGGGCGATGCGTCACGTCGCCACGCCCCTTCAGCAATCCCTCAACGGAAACATCCTCGTCCAACGCGTCCCAAAGCTGACGCGTTTAGCCGTACTCATGCCAAGCCTCCAAAAACAATGCCTGATAGGTATCAACCAGAATTTCGCTTCGCCTCAGCGTCTCTGATATGGATATGCGATATCTATCCGTTACTTCAATGCCTTCAGCAGATCCTTGCGCTGGGTTTCCAGTGCGGTGACGCGGTTGCAAACGTCGCGGCCGAAGTTCTGGAAGTCCTGCTCCTGGTTGTTCCATTCGTTCTGGATCGCCTTCTGCAAGCCGCCCAGGTTGCCCATGATCGCCTGTAGCGGATTGCCGCCGCTGTTGGCGGCCTGTTTGACGCCCATCTCGTTCAGGCTGTCCTGCAGCACCCCGCCCATGCTTTGCTGCACGATGTTGCGGCCGTCCTGTTCCACCTGGTCAATCGCCTTGTGGTGGAAGGTCAGGCCGTCGCTGCGGTGCTCAATGATGCGGTTCATCTGCTGTTTCAGCTGGCCGTTCAGGGTGGTCAGCCGGTTGCGCACGTTGCTGTTGCTGCCCAGCTCTTTGACGATCACCTTATCCAGCGCCGAACGGGCTTTCTCCAGGTGCTGCTGCGCGCCGTCGTCGATCCACGGCAGCTGCTTGCGCAGCGCGCTCTGGTAGCTGAAGGCTTTCTGCCGCTGGCTGTCGTTCAGGCTCAGCGCCTGGCCGTTGCGGATCACGTCGCCATCCGGCGAAATTTGCAGGTCGCCGCTGGCGCCTTTCACCTGCACGCTCTGAGGGCTGATGATCACATCATCCTGGGGTTTAACGCTGCATTGGTACTCGGCGTGGGCCTGCGCGGCAGTCGCCGCCAGCAGCAGTAAGGCTAACCCGGTTTTCTTCAACATAGCTTCTCCTGACTCCCATCCAGATTGGGATTAAAAAATCGAACGACCGATACGTTGAGACAACAGTTCCAGCGCCGCAGTTCCCGCCAGCGAGTTGCCGGAAGCATCCAGCTCCGGCGACCAGACGACGATCGACAGCTCGCCCGGCACGATAGCCACGATGCCGCCGCCCACGCCGGACTTGCCCGGCATCCCCACCCGATAGGCGAATTCGCCGGCGCCGTCGTACATGCCGCTGGTCATCATCAGGGCGTTGATCTGCCGGGCCTGCAGCGGGCTGATCACCGTCTCGCCGTTGAGATCGCGGCCGTGATTGGCCAGATAGACGAAGCTGCGCGCCAGCTCCACGCAGCTCATGCGCAGCGCGCAGTAGTGGAAATAGGTTTGCAGGACGGTGATCACGTCGTTCTCGAAGTTGCCGAACGACTTCATCAGGTAGGCGATGGCCGCATTGCGATCGGAGTGTTCGAACTCGGAGCGCGCCACCCGCAGGTCATAGGCCAGGTCGTCTTCGCCGGCCAGCTGGCGCACCACCTCCAGCATCCGCTGTTTGGGGGCGCTGAGCCGGGTTTGCAGCATGTCGCACACCACCAGCGCGCCGGGGTTGATAAACGGATTGCGCGGTTTGCCCTGTTCCATCTCCAGCTGCAGCAGCGAATTGAACGGCAGGCCGGAAGGTTCTTTGCCGACGCGCCGCCAGATCTCAGGCTCCTGATAGCGCGTCAGAGCCAGCGTCAGGCTCAGCACCTTGGAGATCGACTGAATGGAGAAGCGCTCCGCGGCGTCGCCGGCCTGGAACAGTTCGCCGTCCACCGTGCATACGGCGATCGCCAGCCGATCGGCGGGCACTTCCGCCAACGCCGGGATGTAGTCGGCCACTTTCCCCTGGCCAATCAACGGGCGCACCTGTTGCAGGATCTCCTCCAGCAACGCGTTATCCAATGTTGTTACCACCTCGGTCACACTCCGGGCAAAACAAAGGCGCCGTTAAGGCACCTTAGATCAATAAAACGGCGCGGCGCGAAGCCGCGCTCATCGGGCAAGCGCGATCAATCCCACCAGATATCGAACAGATCGCTGACCTTAACGTCGCTCAGTTTGCGCGCTTCCAGCCAGTTTTTCACCAGCTCGCGATGCTCGTCGGTGCAGTGGCCGATCTTCTGCAGGCAGATCAGACCTTCCCACTGCAGGTAGCCGCTGCCGTCAAACGCCAGGCCGTTCGGCTCGATCACTTCATCGATGAAGGTATCCAGCGTGCTGTCGATGTCTTCCACCGACGTGCCTTCGGCGAAGCGCCAAGCTACGGAAAAACCCAACTCCTGAAATTCTTCAATGTGCAACTTTTTACGTAAACGACGACTGCGGTTCTTAGCCATTATTCTTTCCTCTCAAACATCAAGTCCCAAACGCCATGTCCCAGGCGCTGGCCGCGTAATTCAAATTTCGTCAGTGGGCGCGAATCCGGACGCGGCACGTAATCATTATCGCTGGAAAGATTACGGTAGCCTGCGACCCCGTTCATAACCTCTAACATATGTTCCGCATAAGGTTGCCAATCGGTGGCCATGTGGAAGACGCCGCCGGTCTTCAGCTTGCGCAGCACCAGTTCGACAAACGGCGTTTGCACGATGCGGCGCTTGTTGTGGCGCGCCTTGTGCCACGGATCGGGGAAGAACAGCTGCACCATGTCCAGCGAGCCGTCCGGGATCATGTTTTCCAGCACCTCAACCGCGTCGTGGCACATCACGCGCAGGTTGCTCAGCTTCGCCTCGTGGGCGTCGGCCAGGCAGGCGCCCACGCCCGGCGAGTGCACCTCAATCCCTAAAAAGTTCTGCTGCGGGTTGTTGCCCGCCATGGTCACCAGCGAGGCGCCCATGCCAAAACCGATCTCCAGCACCGTCGGCGCTTCGCGGCCGAACAGCGCGGCGAGATCGACAGCGTCAGCCTGATACTCCACGCCCATCACCGGCCAATAGTTCTCCAGCGCGTGCTGCTGGCCTTTGGTCAGCCGCCCCTGGCGGCGGACAAAACTGCGGATACGGCGCATCGCGCGGCCGTTCTCATCAAATTCCGGGGAGATGACGTCATTAATCATAGTGCTTTCTGTCTGTTTGGCTGCCAATTAGGGAAACGCGCATTATGCAAAGATACATTGGTTTAGCAAGTGTTCATCTTCTGTACCCGCCGTGCGGCGTCGGAAAGTTCCGGTTTACAGCACCATGACTCTATGCTGCAATCTCGCTTCATTTTCTGCCGGATAACGACGCTGCTCATGATGCAAGCACAACAATTCGCACAGGTGGTGCTTGACTGGTATCAGCGCTACGGCCGCAAGACCCTGCCGTGGCAGCTGGAGAAAACCGCCTATCAAGTATGGCTCTCCGAGGTGATGTTGCAACAGACCCAGGTTGCCACCGTCATTCCTTATTTTCAGCGCTTTATGGCCCGTTTTCCCAACGTGCGCGCGCTGGCGGAGGCCCCGCTGGACGAAGTGCTGCATCTGTGGACCGGCCTCGGCTATTACGCCCGCGCCCGCAACCTGCACAAGGCGGCGCAGACCATTGTCGCACAGCACGGCGGCGAGTTCCCGACAACCTTCGCAGAAATCGCCGATTTACCGGGCGTCGGCCGCTCTACCGCCGGCGCGGTGCTGTCGTTGGCGCTGGGCCAACACTATCCGATCCTCGACGGCAACGTGAAGCGCGTGCTGGCCCGCTGCTACGCGGTGGAGGGCTGGCCGGGCAAGAAAGAGGTCGAAAACCGGCTGTGGAAAATCAGCGAAGAGGTCACCCCGGCGCAGGGCGTCGGCCAGTTCAACCAGGCGATGATGGATCTGGGCGCCATGGTCTGCACCCGCTCCAAGCCCAAGTGTGAACTCTGCCCGCTCAACGTCGGCTGCCTGTCTTACGCCAATCACAGCTGGGCCAACTACCCCGGCAAGAAACCCAAACAGACCCTGCCGGAAAAAACCGCCTACTTCTTATTGCTGCAGCACGGCGACCGGGTGTGGCTGGAACAGCGCCCGGCGGTAGGCCTGTGGGGCGGCCTGTTCTGCTTCCCGCAGTTCAGCGCGCGCGTTGATTTGGAACTCTGGCTGCAGCAGCGCGGTCTGAAAGGCAAGCGCCTGGAACAGCTGACCGCGTTTCGCCACACGTTCAGCCATTTCCACCTCGATATCGTGCCGATGTGGCTGTCGCTCGACGCGGTGGGCAGCGGCATGGATGAGGGCGCAGGTCTCTGGTATAACTTAGCGCAGCCGCCGTCGGTCGGGCTGGCAGCGCCGGTGGATCGCCTGTTGCAACAGCTGGCGAAGCAGCCCCCGATCCAACAAAACTTATATGGCGATAGCGCCATCGATGAGGAATTAGCATGAGCCGCACCATTTTTTGTACTTTCCTGCAGCGCGACGCCGAAGGCCAGGACTTCCAGCTTTATCCCGGTGACGTCGGCAAGCGCATCTACAACGAGATCTCCAAGGAAGCCTGGGGCGAGTGGATGAAAAAGCAGACCATGCTGATCAACGAGAAGAAGCTGAACATGATGAACGTGGACGACCGCAAGCTGCTGGAAGAGGAAATGATCAAGTTCCTGTTCGAAGGGCACGACGTGCACATCGAAGGCTATACGCCGCCGAGCGAATAACGCTGTTGGGGCCAGGCGCTGGCCCGCTTCAACCCTCTTATACTTCTTCCAAACGGCTTTAAGATGAAGAAAATTTTAGCTTTGCTCGTAATAGCGCCTTTGCTGATCTCCTGTTCCGGCAAAAAAAGTGAAGAAATCAACGAAGCCTGGATTAAAGATACCAACGGTTTCGACATTCTGATGGGCCAATTCGCCCACAACATCGAGAACATCTGGGGTCTGAACGAAGTTCTGATCGCCGGGCCGAAAGACTACGTCAAATATACCGACCAATACCAAACCCGCAGCCACATCAACTTCGACACCGGCGCCATTACCATCGAGACCATCGCCACCACCGATCCGGCCGCGCACCTGCGCCAGGCGATAATCAGCACGCTGCTGATGGGTGACGATCCGGGGTCCATCGATCTCTATTCCGACGCCAACGATATCCAGATCAGCAAAGAACCGTTCCTGTACGGCCAGGTGCTGGATAACAAGGGCGCGCCGATCCGCTGGGAATGGCGCGCGGCGCACTTCGCCGATTACCTGCTGCAGACCAAGCTGCAAAAACGCACCTCCGGCCTGCACGTGATCTACTCGGTCACCATCCAGTTGGTGCCGAACCACCTGGACAAGCGTGCGCACAAATACCTGCCGATGGTGCGCAAGGCGTCGGAAAAATACGGCGTGGACGAGTCGCTGATCCTGGCTATCATGCAGACCGAATCGAGCTTCAACCCGTATGCGGTGAGCGGTTCGGACGCGCTGGGCCTGATGCAGGTGATGCAGCATACCGCCGGCAAGGATGTGTTCCAGATGCGCGGCAAGTGGGGCACCCCGAGCCGCAGCTACCTGTTCGATCCGGAGAACAACATCGACACCGGCACCGCCTACCTGGCGATCCTGCAGAACAACTACCTGGGCGGCATTCAGAACCCGACCTCGCGCCGCTATGCGGTGATCACCGCCTACAACGGCGGCGCCGGCAGCGTGCTGCGGGTGTTCTCCAGCGACAGAACGCGCGCGGTGGGCATCATCAACGCCATGCAGCCGGGCGACGTGTATCAGACGCTGACCACCAAGCACCCGGCCGCCGAGTCGCGCCGCTATCTGGTGAAAGTGAATACCGCGCAGAAGAGCTACCGCAGGAAGTAACGCGTTCCGCGTGGATAAATGAGAAGGGCCGGTGCGAACCGGCCCTTTTTCTATGGCTTGATCATATAGCCGAAGATGCGCTTCCAGCCGTGATCTTTTTTCTCGATGTAGACCCCCTGCAGCTCCGGCGAGAAGCCCGGCAGGCGGTTGATGCCCTCTTCCAGCGCCAGGAAGTAGCGCTGCACCGCGCCGCCCCACACTTCGCCCGGCACCACGCACAGCACGCCCGGCGGGTACGGCAAGGCGCCTTCCGCCGCGATGCGCCCTTCCGCCTGGCCGATCGGCACCAGCTCGACGTTATCGCGGATAAACTCCACGTTGGCGTCCTGCGGGTTCATCACCACCGGCGGGAAATGATCCTGGCGGAACATCTCCTTTTGCAGCTGTTTGACGTCGAAGCTGACGTACAGATCGTGCATCTCCTGGCACAGCCGGCGAATGCTGTAACCGCGGTAGCGCTGCTCGTTCTTGCGGTACACCGTCGGCAGCACCACGCTCAGCGGCGCGTCCTCTGCAACATAGCGTTCGAACTGTGCCAGCATCTCCACCAGCTGTTCCATCTTGGCCGGGTTCTCCGCCGGGGTCAGCAGGAACAGGATCGAGTTGAGATCGCACTTCTCCGGCACGATGCCGTTCTCGCGCAGGAAGTTGGCCAGAATGGTGGCCGGCACGCCGAACTCGGTGTATTGGCCGGTCGCGGCGTCGATGCCCGGCGTGGTCAGCAGCAGCTTGCACGGATCGACCAAATACTGATCCTGGGCATAGCCTTCGAAGCCGTGCCACGTCTCCCCCGGCACGAAGGTGAAGAAGCGCGCGTCGTTGGCGATAAGGTCAGTATCGTGATCCTGCCAGTCTTTGCCCGCCACCTGCTGCGGAATAAACGGCTTCAGCTGCGAGCAGCGCTTGAGCAGCTGTTTGCGCGTCTCGATGCCCAGCTTGACGCAGTCCATCCACATGCGGCGCCCGGCGGGGCCGGCGTGCATCTTGGCGTTGACGTCCAGCGCGGCGAACAGCGGATAGAACGGGCTGGTCGACGCATGCAGCATGAACGCGTTGTTCAGGTGCTTGTGGTTGCAGTGGCGCTTTTGCCCTTTGATATGATCGTCTTTCTTGTGGATCTGCGAGGTCTGCGAGAACCCCGCCTGCTGTTTATGCACCGACTGGGTGACGAAAATGCCCGGGTCGTGTTCGTCCAGCTCCAGCAGCAGCGGCGAGCACTCTTTCAGCATCGGAATAAAGCCTTCGTAACCCACCCAGGCGGAGTCGAACAGGATGTAGTCGCACAGATGGCCGATGGTGTCGATCACCTGGCGAGCGTTGTAAATCGTGCCGTCGTAGGTGCCGAGCTGAATGATCGCCAGCCGGAACGGCCGCGCCGCCGCCGCCTTCTCCGGCGCCACTTCGCGGATCTGCTCACGCAGGTAGCGTTCGTCGAAGCAGCGCGCGTCGATGCCGCCGATAAAGCCGAACGGGTTGCGGGCGGTTTCCAGATAGACCGGCGTGGCGCCGGCCTGGATCAGCGCGCCGTGGTGGTTGGATTTGTGGTTGTTGCGATCGAACAGCACCAGATCGCCACGGGTTAGCAGCGCGTTGGTCACCACCTTGTTGGCCGCCGAGGTGCCGTTGAGCACGAAGTAGGTTTTATCGGCGTTGAACACCCGCGCCGCGTGCTTTTGCGCATCCTTAGCCGACCCCTCGTGGATCAGCAGATCGCCCAGCTTGACGTCGGCGTTGCACATATCGGAACGGAACAGGGTTTCACCGTAGAAATCGAAGAACTGCCGGCCGGCCGGGTGCTTGCGGAAGAACTCGCCGCCCTGATGCCCCGGGCAGGCGAAGGTCGAGTTTTCCATCTCGACGTAGGTCTTCAGCGTTTTGAAGAACGGCGGCAGCAGCGCCTGCTCATAGGCGTCGGCGGCGGCCTCCAGCTGTGCCATGTAGAACGGCTTGCTGGCGCCGGCCAGCAGCGCGAAAACCCCACTGACGAACGGCAGATAGTCCGGCGAGAGATGCTCGTCCCCTTCCACCGCCACGAAGGTCGGGATGTTGAACCCCGTCGCCTGCAAGCGCGCCAGAATGCCGGCGTTCACGTCGGCGACCGACACCACCACCGCCGCCACGTCGGTGTAGTCCGTCTGCTCTACGCGCACGATCTGACGCAGCGTCTCAATGGTAGCGACCAGGCTGGCGCTGGTCGCGATTTTCAATTCTTTCATCATGCTGACTCTCAAACGGTGAAGGATGAGGGTGTGCCACCGGCACGGTAATGAGATAACGCGGTTATCCCGGTAAAAGCGATACCCGGGCACGGCAGCATAAGCGGCGTGCGTGACCGGCTCATGATCGGCGATCATCAGGCGGCTATCGGGAAAACTGGTCTTGGCAGCGTCCGACAGGCATCAGTAAAATCAGGGCCGCAGCGCTGGCTTTACGCATGCCTAACAGCGAGCATCAGGCGGCCTTACCGCATGGCCGGCAGGCGTATTCGGGCGGATGGCGTACGGAGGAAACAACGGCGGAACGGTGGCGGCGTAAGATGTCTGGTGCGCAGCAGCGCTTGAGCAACAAAACCAGTCATGCCAATAACCCTCTGGCTTATAAGAAGCGGGAACACCGTCAGGGAACGGAGAGTGCTAAAATTTGCGCAATGATTGCATGATTCGTTGCGGGGTTCAAGCAAGAATCACCTTGATTGAACGCTCGTTGATTAAATCATAATGCATTGTTATTTAATTAAAAAATAAGAATCCGCGCTCGTGTTAGCGGTATAAATACACGTTTTATATGCATATTTATTGAAAGGCGATATCCCCCCGCCCCCCATCCCGCCGGGTTCGCTGCCTGAAAATAGAGCAACCGATCGGCTTTGTGACAGAAAGCGATTGACGCCATCCGGCCAATACGGTTTAATGCGCCCCGTTGCCCGGATAGCTCAGTCGGTAGAGCAGGGGATTGAAAATCCCCGTGTCCTTGGTTCGATTCCGAGTCCGGGCACCATATTCAGAAGAACCCGCCTATGGCGGGTTTTTCGCTTTCTGGGGTACGGACTCTCCATCGAACTGCGTTCGATTATTCGGCCTGAAGGCCTCACCCTGCGGGCCAGCGCTAAAGCGCTGTTCAACGCGGCGCCAGCGCCGGTTGTCCGAGTCCGGTCGCCCTATTCAGAAGAACCCGCCTATGGCGGGTTCTTCGCTTTCTGGGGTACGGACTCTCCATCGAACTGCGTTCGATTATTCGGCCAAAGGCCTCACCCTGCGGGCCAGCGCTAAAGCGCTGTTCAACGCGGCGCCAGCGCCGGTTGTCCGAGTCCGGTCGCCCTATTCAGAAGAACCCGCCTATGGCGGGTTTTTCGCTTTCTGGGGTACGGACTCTCCATCGAACTGCGTTCGATTATTTGTCAGGTACGCCATGCGTTAAGCGATAGTGATCGGGGTCGGTTACAGCCAGGCAATCATCAATGGCAGAAAGGTTGTTGTGCAGCATACCAGCCTGGGCTCGTATCAGGCGGAAAACACTCTGGTTAGCCTATTCTGTTGGTTAATCAGCAAGTGGCCGCCGGCGAGGAAATGCCTTTCCAGGTGTGAATGAGCAATACCCCGGCGCTTCTTACCGGTGCCCAAGATGAATAAGCCGGCTTCGCCGTTTATTAAAATTTAACGCGTTGTCTCCTACCATGGAATTTTATGACGGCTAATAATCAGCCGTTTTTTCCTGACTAATTTAATATGCATATAAAAAGACAACAGGCTAAATAAAAAGAGTATTGCTGCAGAAAGCAAAAAAAACACTTAAGTTCCTTTTGTTAGAAAAAGAAAGCTCTAAAACTGCTAAAATAGTAAGCCATCATTTTCAAAAAAAGATTAGTCATCTTGCGATATTAACCAATACATAAATTCTCGATGGCGATTCAGCATCAGTTTTTTCATCACCGACCGTTTATGGCTATGTACCGTTTTTACGTTTATCCCTAGGAGTTTGGCTGTTTGTGATTGATCAAAACCTCTTTTTAGAAAACCGATTACCTGTTTTTCCCTACTCGTCAGAACATAACCGAGAAGCTGTTTTTCAGCAGAGTTTTTAACCAAGCTTTTCGCCAACAACTCAAATAGTCTGCTCCGGTTATCGGTTCGATAAAGGACACTCTCACTCTCATTAACGCGCCCTACTCTTTTTTCTTTAATGGTCATGATAGCCGATACAGCTTCGCAAGGATTCATTTTACGCCATCGTTGTGCGCGCCACATCGATGCTGCAATCACCATATCAGCCTGTACGCCATCATCAGGCGACAAAAAACTTACCGTCTTATGATTTTTTTCCGCATATTCCGTAATGCTGAAACGTAATCCCGCCACGAAATAAGCATTGTCATCATCAATAACGATATTGATTCGTTCCATTATTCACCTCTTAAACAATGCGGATAGACTGGCGGCAACCGAATTTATTGGCCCAGGCAGAGGAAAAGCATAAGGAATGGATTACACCGTAAAATAACCGCGATGGCAGAATACAACTCCTTAACCTAACCTCCCATACCTATCTATTCATATTCCAGGTTAAAGGTGACAGCAGCACTAAAATCCCCACGAACAATGGTTCTGCTTTGTAGAGCAAGCGGCTCACCTCGAATATAGGCCTGAAGACGGATCTGATTATTACCGCTTACCAGTGAGATCTTTTCGCCCCGTTTATTCAGCGGCAGCGATTTACCTTCCATACTCTCTAAGCCGATTGCAACGCCTCTGGCCTGGCTGCCGGTATCCAACGCTAAATAGCCTGGTAAGCTACCGTTTTCGCTACCGACAAAAGTTACCGTCAGGGATTGCCCCAGACTCAGATCGCACTCCGCCAGCTGAATGGCCAATGGAACGGCTAACGTACGTTGATAGCTATAAAGGTATTTATCTATCACGGTACCAAAATCGAGCGGGATAATTTCACTGCCAGGCGGGATCACGCAGGGTTCCGCCACCAGCTCGCCATGAAAATACAGGTTATACTCTGCCCGGGCGTGTGGAGTGAAAACAATCAATAACGCCATTGCTGCAGAAAAAAACGGAAAAACTTTCATATCAAGCTCCTAGAAAAATTCAGCCAGCAAAGTCGCGGTCGCGAAAAAAGCGCCTTCCGTCAACGTGGCCCCCGGTCTGCTCACCGGCACCGCCTCCAGCCGCGGCGGGCTACTGGGATCGATAGAAATGGAGCTGTAGATCACAAAAGGCTCGTCATTTTGATAAACGCGAATCCCCAGATCTGCTTTATTGCTCTGTAGCGCGGCCCCATCAAACGCGGTGCCATTCCCCTTCAGGGTTAACCTTAGCTCCCAAGGGCGCGCCCCCGGTTCACAATCAAGGTGGTAATCGATCGCCTGGCGGTAGTTAACGCCATCCACTTTTTTGATCCCAACGCGCGAGCCAAAATCGACATCTATTTTCGCCCCGGCGTTAATCGTGCAAGGAGGCGGGGCAATCAAGCCGCCACGAAATTGCATCGCAACCTCCTCTGCAGCCAGCGCAGCCCCCTGGAAACATAGAGCCAAACACACTACAGGAAAGACAAAACACGGCTTCATGCATTCACTCCAGGGGTTATTGATAGTCGACTCGCAACGTTGCGGATGCGGTGAATTCTCCCGTCGCCAGATTGACGCCGCTCCGCTTTACCGGCACGGCATCCAATTTAACCGGATTGGGATAGGAAAAATTGTGCCAGGAATTCAGCGGCAGTTGATCCCCACCTTGCCTTTGCAAGATGAGGATAGCCAAACCATCCCGACTGGTGCCGAGCAGCCCCTGGCCGAAATTGGCGGTGCCGCCCTGCACCTGCAACCGCATGGCGTTTTTATAGGGATTATTACAGGTGAACGAAAAATCTATCGGCATACGGTAAAAGTTACCGTTAATGCGTGTTGTCATCACCTCATCGCCAAAATCCACCTCAATCGGCCGTCCGCCGTTGATGGTGCAGGGCAAAGGCTGCATCACCGTCACACTGACTTTCACTGTCGCCGCCTGTGCGAAGGCCATTACGCTACTGCCGCACAGAAGCAACGCCGCAGCGGTTTGTCGTACTCTGGTTATCATTTTCACCCGTTACCCCTCAGTCATAGCTCAGATGAAAATCCACCACGGCACGATAGCTGCCCGCCACCAGAGGCTGCGCGGTACGCTCAGCCATAATCCAGTAAGCCAGCGCATTGCTCCCCGGCGTCAGCCACAGCGGCTCACCTCGGCTGCCCAAGCGCACGTTGCGGCCGTGCTCATCCAGCATTCGCAATCCCATGCCGCTCACCCCCTGCGCTTTTATCAGCTGCGGGTTATCCCGATCGGCCCGCGCGCTGAAGCTCACTCTGACCGCCGGTTGATCCGGTGCCCAGCTTAAAGCACCCGTACGCTCATCCCGGCTGGCCGACCGAATACGCAAGCAATCGCGCAGGCGCAACTCAACCGCCACCGGCGTACCGCGAGCCCCCACCTGTTCAAGCCTTCCGGTCGCCATTTCTCCCAGCCAAATATCCTGGCGAGCAGAAGCCATCTCCAACCGGCAAGCACTCTCGGCCAGCGCCCCCTTGATATGCAGCACGCCATTGGAACCCTCCACCTGCCAGTTATCCGCCGCCCGTGTTGCAGGCAGCAGCCACAGCATCATCGCCACGCTGAGCGGCGCCATCAGCGCCAGCCCCGCCAACGTCAATCCGTAACGCCATCCGTTCACCCCATAGCGCCAGATTTCCGGTATTGCATGCCTACGTGCCATTCGTTTTCTCCTTTAACT
The DNA here is from genome assembly GCF_029962605.1 of Serratia sarumanii. NCBI lineage: Bacteria > Pseudomonadati > Pseudomonadota > Gammaproteobacteria > Enterobacterales > Yersiniaceae > Serratia > Serratia sarumanii. The sequence goes on from NZ_CP124750.1 coordinate 4,266,882, forward strand.
GCGGCCGCCGGTTATCTCACGAGCTTTTCTTCTCCGGTACTACGCTGCATTTACCCGCCTGACAATTGAACGCCAGCTGCGGCCGGCCGCCATAGTCATTGATATAGGTCAGCACTGGATTACCGCCCAAGGTCGCGGCGCTCACCGACAATGGCGCGCTGCCCTTCGGCGGCACCATAAACGGTTCGAAGTTTTGCGCGCCCGCAGCGCCTTTACGGCTGGCCGCATCGATAAGGGTGACGTAATACGGCGTCGGGTTATTGACTATGTATTTATCGCCTTGCCTGGTCAGCGTTAATTGCTCCTGCCACGGCGCAGCGTTGCGTTCCGGCGCTATCGCCGCCGGGCGATAAAACAGCTTGATACGCGTCTGCAGCGCGATCTGCAGCGAGTTCGGCTTGTTGCTCTTCGGCGGGATCTCACGCAGGTTAAAGTAGTACAGCGTTTCCCTGTCCTGCGGCAGCTGTTTGGCCGCCGGCAACGCCTGGATCTTCACCTGGCTTGGCTTGCCCGGCTCAATACGCTGCACCGGCGGCAGCACCGTCAACGGGCTTTGAATCTTGTTGCCCTGCTCGTCTTCCAGCCAGCCCTGCGCTAAATAAGGCAGCTGCTTATTCTGGTTGCTAACGCTCAGGCTCACCGACTGCAGGCCGCCATCGAAAATAACGCGGGTGCGATCCAAGGCAATGGCCGCCTGTGACGACATCGACAAAAAGACACTGCCAATTAATGCTATTGCCGGTACGGCTCGCGAGACATTATATTGCATAGATATATTCATAAATAACCTTCCTCCCGGCAGCTCAATAAATACCTCAGCCACCGAATTAAATAACGGCATAAAATTTAAAACTGCTAAATGACTTCAAACACAATCAGCGCATTGCCTGAAAAAGTGCCGCCGTCAATACCGCTCAGCTGCGCGCCGTCCAATTTGGCTACGAAGGCATAGGTCGCATTAAAACCTGGCGAGACGTCAATCACCTGCTCATTAGACGAATTTGGATCGCCAATCGACAGCTTCGCTTTTATTTGATCACTCGTGCCGCTCTTACGCAGCGTTACCGTATTTGCCCCCACCTGATTGACATCGGTAAATCTGAGGCGGGCTTTTCCCGAAGTCCCGCCCTGGCAGGCCAGTTTGGCGGCAATGCCCTTCACTTTGTTTTCACCCGGCGTCATCACGCCAAAATCAATCTCGCCGCTGCTTTGCCATGTCACCGCGCAAGAAAGCGGCTCCGGTGGGCGCGGCGTAATTGGCGGCAGAGGCGGCAATAAACCAGTGCAGTCGGAACCTAATAGGTAAGAGGTCCACCCCGTTGATAGTCGTAATTCTAAACAGTACGGATGACGCTCTTCCCTGCGTCTAAATTGAACTGTTTCCGCTAAGGGCAAAATATTTCTCATCACTGCATTTGCCTCGTCAACACTAAATTTGACGCTTCCATATGCAAAGGTAAGACCTTTAGACTGTACACTATTCCCAAATGCATCGATGGTGCGAAACTGCAGTTTACAAAAACCGAAACAGTCTAACTTACCTTCCTTATTAATATCACCAAATGCCTCGTCGCCAGCCTGAAAAACAACCGTAGTAAAATTAAAATCTAATTCACCTAACCTCGGATAGCTATTATTGCTAGGCGGATCAATCCAGCGCCAATCGGAGTACCACCCCTCTACGTACGTTGCCTGTACCATTGCACTATAAAAACAGATGGGCAAAGCAAATATAAGGGAAATTAGCTTTTTCAATTTACGCTCCACTTTTCAATTCATCCGCTCCCGCTAATACCCGGCAAGGAAGCAGTAAATTATTCACCAGCATTTCTGGCGGCAATAACATCGGCATTTGCACTTCGCACTGTGCTGTGCCCCCCCAGTGCACGGTCATATTTTCTCCGGCTTTGATACCGCTCAGATACACGCTGCCGCCGTCGTTGACGATGCCGGTTTCCTGTTTCCGCGCGTTCCGCACCGTGGCGCCGAACGGCGGCTCGCTGCCATCCGCCAACTTGATCACCGCCATCGCTTTCTCCCCGGCAATCACTTCAAACTTGCGGTAGCCGATGGCGCCTTCGGTCAGCGTCGCCTGCACCACCGATTTGATCGCCTCGGCGCCATCGCCCAGCTCGTCCAGATCGATGCTGGCCTTGTTGCGGTAGTAGCTGTTGACATCCGCCACCACCGCTTTCCCCCAGCGGTTGGTCTCTGCAACGCTGCCATAGCCGCGCACCGGCACCCCGCCCACTCCTTCGGTATCCAGCAGCAAGCGGGTGCCGCCCGGCAGGTTGCTGCGGTGCAACGCTCCGCCTTCTGCGGTCAGCGTTATGCCCCCCTGTGCCGACAGGCCGAAAGCGCTGTATCTGTCCTGCTGATAGCCGGCGTTAGCGGTTACCCGCGCCATATCGCCGTCGCGGTTGAAATAACCGCTTAGGTTGGCGCCGCTGCGCGAAGCGCCGGCGCTGAGCTGATAGTTGCTGCGGCCGTCGAGGCGATCGTAATAGCTTGCCCGATGAGTGTTGTCATTGCGGCTGAGCGTCGCGTTGTAGCTTAACGTGGCGCCGTTGCCCCACGGCAGCGACAGCGACAGATACATGCCGTCGTCGTTGCGCTCGTTGTAACGGTTACGATACGCCGACAGCGACAGCGCCAGATTTTTGAAGCGGCCGACGTCGAAATAGCGCGACAGCGTCAAGTTATAACGATCGTTGGCCGGTTTATCCCAATAAGTCTGATGGCTGTAGTTGAGATAAGCGCTCACCCCCAGGTCCCGCAGTTGTTGGTTATAGGTAATGGTGTACATCTCCTTGCTGTTGCCGAAACGCCGGCCGTACTCGCGCGCATCCAGATATTCACTCATGCTCATAAAATTCTGTTCCGAGAAACGGTAGCCGGCAAAAGTCACCTGGCTGTCCAGCTCATCGAAACTCTTCGAATAGCTGAGGCGGTATGAACCGCCGCCCAGCGTTTCGTCGTTATACGGCAACTTGGCGCGCGACTGAGTGACGTCAAACGACAGCGCCCCCAGCATCATCAGATCGCGGCCGATGCCCAGCGCCGCAGCGTTATAATCTCCCCCCAACAGCCCGCCGCCGTACAACGACCAGCCGTTGCTCACCCCCCAGGAAAACTCACCGGTGCCGAACAGCGGCCCGCGATAGCGGTGATCGAGATCGGAGGGTTTACCCAAAGCCAGCTTGTAGCGCAGCGATCCCGGCCGCGTCAGATACGGAATGCTGGCGGTGCTCATCGTGAACGCCTGCACGCTGCCGTCTTGCTCTTCCACCCGTACGTCCAAATCGCCGGACACCGCATCATTCAGATCCTGGATGCGGAACGGCCCCGCCGCGACCATGGTCTCGTATAACACCCGCCCCTGTTGGCTGATAATCACTTTGGCATTGCTCTTCGCGACTCCCGTCACCTCCGGCGCATAACCACGCAGGTTAGGCGGCAACATGTTGTCGTCAGAGCGCAGGCTCAGGCCGCCGAAGCGGAAGCTGTCGAACAGCCCGGAATCAAGATACCCTTCACCAAGCGTCAGTTTTGATCGCAACGCCGGCACGGCCCGATAAGCATAGTAACGGCTCCAATCCAAACGCTTGTCAGTCGGTTGCCCCGACCCGGTCTGGTGATTTAGCTGCGCCTGCCAATCTGCCCGCAACCGCCAGGCCCCCAGGTTAGCCCCCGCCGTGCCGTTACCGCTCATGCTATAACCACGCGTACCCGCCTGTATCTGATGCTGAGTTTGCGCACTGAGGTTGTAATCAAGCAACAGCCCCGGAATGCCTTCATCCCAGCGCGACGGCGGATCCCAATCCTCCGAAACATAGTCCAGATAGGCCTGCGGAATGCTGAGATAAAGTGACGAAGTGGCCAGGTCACCGCGCACTTCCATGCCTTTCAAGCTGGCCTCATCCAGGCACTCCCCCTGATGCCACCAACTCAAGTCTCGGTACAGCGCCGTTTTCAGCCCCAACTGCTCCACTAAAGAACGCGAAACGCAGGCGCGGCTGCCGTTAGGATCATCATCCGGCGCATAGAAAGCGATTTGCTGTTCCGGCAAATCACTTTTATTGACGTGCACCGCCATACCGTAAGTGCCCGGCATAATGTAGCCGCTGCGAGCGAACTGGCTCAGATCGATGTTTTTGCGATCGTTCACGTCCAGTACATCAATATTGAACTGGATTTCTTCCTGAGCGCCGGCAGCAGAGGTGAAACCAAAGCAGCACAACGCCACCCAGGCACTCAGAATAGATAAACGAAATGACTTTCCGGCAGGCAAAAACATCATGTTCCAAACCTTCTATCTGTTAACTTCCCTGAAATAGTCGATCGACTCAGTAATAATCCATTTTGAATCTAACCGATGAAAAATAACTTCCCGCCGTTAATGGTTGACGATTCGCCATGAGGTTTATGACGTAATTCAACCGATAACTCCCCAGAGGAATATTCATTAACGGCAACGGCATGCCCGGCCTGGCGATATTGCCGTCATCATCGCTTATTTTTAACGCCACTCCGGAGGCTTCTCCGCGAATGCCAAACATTTCGCCATCGGCATGGCCATCAAAAGCCACCTGAAATTGCTTCCAACCCGGTAACTTTTTATCTGCTCTCTCCAAGATGCAATTCACTAACTTGATACTGAAAGAGACGTTTTTCCCCTGCCCATCGCGAGCAATATCGGAGACAGGAATAACCTCCATATCGATAATCTGTTCACGGCTTTCCATAGCGATCGCACAAGCTGCATCATTAATGGCTCCTTGCATATTGACGCGCCCCTCGCCCTGTGAAGCAGCAATAGCCTGCGACACAAAGAACAACGGCACCGACAATAGGCAAAACGCCCCTAACTTTGTTATCTGATGCTTCATTATCTCTTCCCGTGAAATAACGATTCCCTATAAATGGCATGCGGGTTGCCCCACATGCCAATAATCATGCGTATTTCGTTAGGCTAACGAATTACTGGTAAGCCAGGGTAAAGTCGGCAACAGACTGGAATTCACCCGGAACGATCGTCGCATTGGACGCGCTGCTGCCCTGCAGGTAAGCGGAGAAACTCAGGGTGTTGGCGCCGTTCTGCAGATCACGTGCTTTAGAAGCCTTGCCCAGTTCGATGTTAGTGCCGGCGCCGTCGGTGATGGCGATGCCAGCCCCTTTAGCGGTACCGGTGATGCCCAGCAGCTTGCTGTCCGCTTCCGACGCTGAACCTGAGAAAGTCAGCGAAACAGTGTTGTTTTTGCCTGGCTCGACGGTGGTCAGCTCGCAGTTTTCCAGCTTGATCTGGAAGTTACGCGGCGTGGATTTACCGCCGTTTTTCAGCGCCACGTTGGAGATGGCGCCCAGCTCAACGGTCTGATCGATTGACTCAGGCGCGATAGAGCAAGGCGCATCGATAATAGAGCCGCTGAAGGTCACTTTACCGTGCCCTTGATCTTTAACCGCAGCATGAGCCACAGAAGAAACACCAAACGCCATGACGGCAGCCAGCATGATTTTATTCAGTTTCATATAACCAATTATCCTTAATCGTATTAATACATAAGGTATTTTCTTAACAATGAGTAATGTGTATCAACGGCCTGGCCTGATGCTTTAAAAAACCAAGCCGCCTTTTCACGCGGCTATTACTGATGTAGTGGATAACCATGGTTAATAGGTCAGCCACATACTATTCAAGAAATAAACCAATTACCCATTCTGTTTTCCCAACCGATGAAATCCTCCATCGCCGGGGTGAAGCCACTTTAGCGCCCCTGCCGCAATCTTGAAATATTATTTCATCAAACACGATAAATACGAGATTAAAACCCAATAAATACCATTAAATTACACATATAGTCTAAAAATGACATCTTTTAGTTCAATAGTTAGATCTCCATAAAAAATTCATTATGGATAAATTATCACTTAGTGACAGATATCAATATTATTGGAAAACACAGAGAATCAGGGTTATTGAAAAATATAACCTCTCAGCGCAAAATCCCTTCCCGAAACAAAAAATGAGAGGATTCCTATGATTTTCATTATAAACGGAAGGGTTAAGTTCAATGAATACGAAGGAACCCTGGAGAGCGTCAATGCCCCGCACAATATGCAGCCGCTAGCGGCCGCGGCTTGCCGTTTGCTTTCTATTTTCGTCAGGAACAATGAAATGTTGATTAAGCGTCAACAATTACTTGAAGAGGTCTGGGAAGAACGAGGACTAAAAGGAACAAACAGCAACTTGAATAACTATATCTCACTATTGCGTCGCCATCTGGCGCAACTTGGCGAGACGGAGTTGATAATCACTTACCCTCGGCAAGGCTTTAAGTTCGTTGCAAAAAAAATTAGCCGACATGCCACTGCCGAACCTGAAAAAGAACAAAACATAATGGAGGAAACCGCTGTTCCCACGCAACCGCCGGGGCAAGCCGCCCCCAGAGGGCGTGGTAGCGGAAAACTATTATCGGCCTGGCGGCAGTTTCAGAGTTGGAATAAATGGGTTAATCTCATCCTATTCATCAGCATCGCTGCATTGATCATGGCCAGCCATCAGTACTCCGTGCGTAACAACCTATTCAGCGGCACTCAGTTCGCGGGTTGCCAAATATACAACATGGGGTGGGATTACTCAGAGAAGGAAACGGTAACCGACATGGTAAAGGCCTATGTCAATTGCCAGAAAAAGACTAAAGTTTATTACTATAACAAAATCACGCAGGATAACAGGCAGTTTGAAGAGAAAATGCTCGTATCCTGCCGAGAAAATGCAGGCCGCCAACCTTGCGAAGTGGTTTATATTCCATAATTGAGTAACGTTTTTCACTACCAGTGATACAAAAACAGCAAGATGTCCGTTCACGGACACGTTCAACCTGCCGTTATTTGCTATACACGCCATCACCAACCACATCCCATAATCGTCTCATTATGGGATGTTTCCATCATTTTCTGGTTACGGAACACAGCAACTCAGGCTGCCTGCCGTAGTACATAATAAAATTGTCATCATTCAATTTGGCAATTTTTAAAACATAGTAATGTTTTTCCTCACCCAACAGAAAGGTCTGCGCATCCGAGTAGGTGAAGTTATCCATGGATTGAAGGATTTTCTTTTCAATGGCGACATAGTAGTACCCACGATGATAGTGATACTTCGTTTCGAGCACGCGGGCTATCACCTGCTTCTTTCCATCCCGATAGGCTAAACCGTTAAGCGTAATGGTCGCGCGGCGCCATCCTGAACGCACGATGTTCACGTACAAACCGCTGGTTACCGTCCCATTCGGCGTCATGCGCGTCGTCGATAAAGACGCATTGCACTCAGGGAAATCTCGCGAGGCGGTCAATAAATAAATCAATATAACAATAACAAGGGCAATAGCAGCAGATAATGCCAGGTAGAAAGCACGGCGCGAGCTAACCTTCATTGATCACCTCAAACTCATCTTCACAGTGCGCATCCATATTCTTAACGCGGTGTTTCGGGCAATACGAGATGAAATCAATCAGCTTTTTGTAGTTCGTATAATGGTATGTCAATCGAGAGTAATAAACCGTTGCCGGTACATCACAATCAAAACCACGGCTTTTGAGCCTTTCCAGGGCGTCGGCAATATACCGCTCGTCGATCCGCTCGCTGGCGTTCAGCGTCTCCACGCGGCAAGATTTGTAGCTGGCGATCTGGGTCTGATAAGCGGTGTCGTAACGTTCGGTAAAAAAGTAAACGCCCGCCAATACCAACGCAATCCCGATAAACAGCAGCGTTACCTTAGGTAAAATGGCATCGCAACGGCGCCGGACGGGTAAAGGCGCGGCTGGAACAGTTTCGTCCTGCGTCATATTGTCCGCCACGGAATGAATGCTGGCGGCGGTAAACATAAATCCCTGCCTCGGCACGGTAACCAGAATTTCGCTCTCTCCCAAGCCGGCAAATGTACGGCGCAGGCTGGCGATATAGTTGTTCAGGTTACTGTTCGAGGCCGTTTTGCCATGATCGTCCCAGACGGTGGAAAAAATAAAGTCCCGGCTAATCAAGATGCCGTTATTTTTTACCAACAGCGCGAGCAGACGATTGGCTATCGTGGTGAGCGTCACCGGTTCGAGGTTCTCCTCCGCCAACGCCAGCGTCGAGTTATCCTCATCGAAGATAATTCGGTTATTGATTAAGAACCTCATAATCGCTCTCTTAGACCTACTCCTGGCGCGGATTATAGCTGAAACATAAGAATCTTCCTATCACACGAACAATTAACCGCCGCGCGGTTAGACAAGTCTTCCTCACAACGTAACCACGTCGAGCGTGACGGCCAGCCTCTCTGACCTTCCGCCGGCATTGAGCCGGTGTCCACTAAACGAACAGCGCATTTTGCATGCAGCATGAGCAATCTTTGCTCAGCCGATGAGTGCCCGCAGGGAGGGAATGCTTAGGATTCAGGAGGGATACAGCGAAGGAAGAGGCTCACTGCAGCAGGAAAAACCCCTGCTCACTGGCTCGCCACACCATTACAAGTAACACTTTAACACGTTGAATCATATGACAAAAAACAAATCACAACAGGCTAATTTCATAATTTCACTTTTAATTTCATATTTTCAAAACGCCCTCTGCTTCTAATATCATGTTATTTCACCTTCCCAGGACGCATTTTAGGGCTATTCTAAGCAACGAATACTTGATCCCAGAGACATAAGACGAACGCAGACCAGCGTCGACACGAGAACAACTGATGAAAACCCAACGGCTTTTCTTTTCCCTGGGTTGGCGTTTTTATGGAATGATAAATAAGACTTTATCGGATTTATACCTAAACGAGTTAATTATAACACACGCAAGCTTTCATTGGGACTTTCATGGAAAGAAATACGCCCGTAGCCTTTACCTGATGAGCTACCGAATTCTAAACGGGCATTTAAATAATGCGGTATTTTTGGCCCGCACACCTTTAATTACATTTAATTCGTGAAGCTTACTTATAAGAAAAAGGCAGCCTGGTTGCTATAAGCCGCCCTTCTGCAGCCGTATTTCTGGGTATTATTCTCATTATACTGGAGCTTATTAATGAATCAGCGTTTGGATATCATCGGTATTGGCCTTGGCCCGTCGAATCTTAGCCTGGCGGCCTTAGGGAGTGAAATAGAGGGATTTACGGGGCAATTCCTGGAACGCAAACCCCATTTCTCCTGGCACCCAGGGATGATCCTGGCGGATTGCAGCATGCAGACCAACTTTTTAAAAGACCTGGTGAGCGCGGTTGCCCCAACCAACCGGTACAGCTTTCTCAACTATCTGGTAAAAAACAGGAAGTTCTACCGTTTCCTGACCACGGAACAGCGCACCGCATCGCGTGAAGAGTTTGCCGATTACCTCTCCTGGGCCGCCGGCGGCATGCGCTCATTAGCATTTAATCAAGACGTTCAACGGGTCGAGTTTGACGATCGGCAGCGTCAGTTCGTGGTGACCACCTCGAATAAGGTCTTCCACGCCAGGCACGTCAGCATTGGGATTGGCAAGAAAATAAAGTTGCCTGATTGCGTGACGGCGCAAAGCGATCGCTGTTTCCATGCCAGCGAAATGATGCTGCGCAACCCCGATCTGACAGGCAAACGCGTGGCGATCGTCGGCGGCGGCCAGAGCGGCGCCGACCTGTTCCTGAATATTTTTAAAGGGGAATGGGGGCAACCGGAACAGCTCGACTGGATATCGCGCCGCAACAATTACAACGCGCTCGATGAAGCGGCCTTTGCCAACGAATATTTCACGCCCGATTACGTCGAGAGCTTTTACTCGCTGGATAGCGCGGCCAAGCGGCATATGCTGGCCGAACAGAAGATGACCTCAGACGGCATCACCAGTGAGTCGCTGCTGGCGATTTATCGCGCCATGTACCACCGCTTCGACGTCCTGCGCGAGAAATTATGGGTGCGCCTGCTGCCCAGCCGTTCGCTGACGGCCGTGAAACACACGCTGGATAACGCCTACCAACTCGAAACGCGCCATCATCTCGATCACGGCGAAGAAGCCTTCAAGGCGGACGTGGTGATCTTTGCCACCGGTTACCAATCGGCAACGCCAGAGTTCCTTGAGCCTTTGGCCCACCGTTTGCTGACCACTGCGGATGGCGAATACCGCATCGCCCCCGACTTTACCTTTGAGTGGGAAGGCCCTGCGGAGAACTGCTTATTCGCCATGAACGCCAGTATGCATAATCACGGCATTGCCGATCCGCAGTTGAGCCTGATGGCGTGGCGATCGGCCCGTATTCTTAATCGCGCTTTAGAACAACAGCCGTTTGATCTGAGTACAACGCCGAGTGCACTTCAATGGCGAAGTGAAGGTGTCTCTCCCACGTTTTAATCACGAGCACGCCTTAATCATTATCACAGCGCTATGATGGAATGACGTATATGAAAAGACAAATTATTAAATTTATTATAAAGCAGCTGGCCGTATTGGCCCCCGAATTCAAGGCCAGATTGCTCTACAAAAAAGCGTTTGGCAAACCGTTAAACTTGCAGACGCCGTCCACCTGGAATGAAAAGATCAATCACCTGAAGTTGAATGGCTATAGTCACAATGCGTTGGTAAAGCAATGCGCAGATAAATATGCGGTGAGAGAGTACATCAAAGAAAAGGGGTGCGAAGAGATCCTGAATGAATTGTACTTTGCCTGCGATTCAGTAAACGATATTCCGTGGGACACGTTGCCGGACAAATTTGTGATCAAAGGGAATCACGGTTCCGGGTATAACCTGATTTGCCAGAATAAAAAATTGCTGAATATCACGAGCGCCAAAAAATTGATCGACGGCTGGATGAAAGACGATTATTGGAAAACCTATGTAGAACTCAACTACAAAGGGATACAAAAAAAGATCATTGGCGAGAAGTATATCGAATCGGCCAATGGTCACGGGCCTGAAGACTATAAGATCTATTGCTTCCGCGGCGTGCCTTACTGCACCTTACTGTGTGTCGGCAGGGATACCGGGTCGCCGAAGTATTACTTCTTTGATAAAGATTTCAAGTTTCTGTGCTACAGCGATGACTGTCTGGCCTTGAGCCAGGAAGAAATAGATGCCTTCGTGAAGCCAGAGGGCTACGATGAGCTGTTTGAGTACGCCTCACGCTTGTCCGCGCCCTTCGAGTTTGTTCGCGTTGATTTCTACATCTCGCAAGGCCGAATCATTTTTGGCGAGCTGACCTTTACCCCTTCCGCCGGGCTGGATACGGATATTCTGCCGCCGACCGATGTTTTGCTTGGCGAGATGCTGACGCTGCAACAGCACTGATTTTCACCTGGCCCCACGGTGAAGATCGGCAATACCGGCCGGCATGTTCGCGGCCTGCCGGCCGGTATTGCCCTGAGGGAGTATCGGGCCGCCGACCTCGCCGGTTCATGCCACCGTTACAGCAAAACCCCTGCCGGCAATCCCTGGCAGCCCACGCCCGGCCCAAGAACAATACCTCAGCCAGACCACATAACCATTTGAAAAATAATGGCATTAAACGATTAATAAGAATCACTTACATATTTATAATAAAATGTTCTATATGTATAGGAAGCTATAATATAAGATACCGGAAAGTTTCCCTGGTGTTGTTGTGTGTCTTTGCCCTATTTTATAGGGCTTTTTTTGCTCAAAATCGTTGATAACCGTGTGTTTTCATCCGCCCTCGCCGTTTCTCCCCGCATAAAAATCATAACCATTTCTAATTAATGATAATCCTTCTTATTCCTGACTTACCAATAATAACAATGAGTTGCTATTAACCCGGCAAAGCAACTGGCGGCGCGCTTCCGGGTTCCGCGGTCGGAATGTCCACCCTAAAGGTAGGTTTTTGCCTGACGCGAACGGATGCTACTATCGGCCTTTTTCGAGGATGTTGATCCGCATGTTCTTGTCCAACCGGCATTTTATCTCCGCGCTTCTGGCGCTCGCCATCGGCCTTTGGCTGCCGGGCTCCGTGCTGGCCAGGCCCGATTTGGAACGCAAGATCGGCACTACCGTAGCCGATAGCGATTCTGCGGATTATCGTTTCAGCGATCTGCGCTTCACCTCCGCCGATGGCCAACGGCATTACCGTGTGCGCATCGCCCAGCCGCGTCGGGCGCCTGCGCCTGACGGCTATCCAACGGTTTATTTCCTCGACGGCAATGCGGTGCTGATGGAGTTGAACGCCGCCTTACTGGCCAAATTGGCAGCGGCGAAGCGGCCGCCGGTGCTGGTGATGATCGGTTATGACAATGATCTGCGCATCGATGCCGCCGGCCGCGCCTACGACTATACGCTCCCTCTGCCGGCAGGCATGAAGAAAGCGCCGCGGGCCGGCGGGGGCGCGGATGCGTTCCTGCAATTGATTGAAACTCGGATCAAACCGGCGATCGCCGCCAAACTGGCGGTCGATCCGCAGCGGCAAACGCTGTGGGGCCACTCCTACGGCGGGCTCTTCGTTCTGCACACGCTGTTCACCCATCCCGCCGCCTTCCAGCGCTACATCGCCGTGGAACCCTCGCTGTGGTGGGGTAACGGCATGATCCTGCAAGAAGCGCAGCAGATGACGGAACGACGTGCGGTGCCGGCGACAAGGCTGCAACTGTGGGTTGGCCTGGCGGAACGCGATCGCGCGGCTCCGCCCGGCGTGAAGAGCCCCACTCTGCCGGCAGATGCAACGCATTTGCTGGCCGAACAGCTGGCGCAGCTCGGCGGTCTCACCGTCGGCTATCGGGAGTGGCCCGCCTTAGGGCACGGCGCCATGCTGGGCGCGGCCATCGAGCCGGCGCTGAGCAGCGTCATCGCAGAAGACTGAATCCGCGGATTGGAAGGTATCGTCCACATTTTCATCTGCGGCGCATATCTTCTGATGAGAAGAGTGTTTACTATCTGAGACGGTGAAGGGTGGTCGCGGATGGGGGCGTCAAAAAACAAAGTGGCTCCCCCGTCGGCAAGTGAGCTTGCTCTATCCGGTGGAGCCATACAGTACTGCAGTTTTCCCGGTGGGGCCCTGGTGAGGCGCAAGTAGGAATAGATGGTGTTGGCAGGGCATTTCAGCGTTTTAATACCGCCTGTTCACTATTTTCTTCTCCCTGTGACGCCTACTATAAGCGCCCGCTCACCGGGTGGAAAAGGGTGAAAACCACCCTTGAAATACATTAATTAAAGTGATATTAGAAGCGGTTGGAGCGAAAGCGCCTAGTTCGGTTTTGAATAATTAAATCAGGGAATTATATTAAAAATGAATATTAATATCACCGACAAACCCAACCCGCAGGATGAAGAGTTCGTTATCGACAGCCTTTGGGCGCACAATCACAAAACCCAGCCCGTAGACATTCACCCGCTGTTCCTGACCGTCACCGACGACAACCAGCAGATCGTCGGCGGCCTGGTCGCACGCACCTGGTGGGGCGGCCTGGAAGTGCAGTATCTGTGGGTCGGCGATCAATGCCGCAAAAGCGGATACGGCCGCCAATTGATGGAGCTGGCCGAAGAAGAAGCCCGCAAGCGCGGTTGCCATATGGCCTATGTCGATACCTTCGATTTCCAGGCCAGAGGCTTCTACGAAAAACTGGGCTACCGGGTCTACGGCGAGCTGGGCGACTATGCGCATCGCCACACCCGCCATTACCTGGCTAAAAGCCTGTAGCGCAGCCTGAGCGGCACAGAGGTGGGTATGGGTTCATCGCATAAAGATAATGAATCTTATTTTAAGGGCCTCATCACCATGATGGAGCACCTGAGCGAACCCTGGGGCATCAAAGATCAGCTGTCCCGCCACCTCTATATGAACCGCGCCGCTTATCTCTATACCAATACGCCGCTGAATTTCGACGTCGCCGGTAAATATGACCACGAGTTCCCCGCCGACTGGGCCGACTCCGCCGCCGACTTTATCGAGCATGACAAGATGACCGAAGCGGCGCGCGATCGGGTCACGGTCATAGAAACACACTACTGGTACGGCAAAGACAGCCTGACGCCGTTTATCAGCGAAAAGCTGCCGGTGTACAACGATGACAAACAGGTGATTGGCGTGATCTGGAACGCCAAGCCGATGAACAGCCTGTCGCCGCTGAAATACATCAATCAGCAAAAACCCAGCGTGTTGACCACCGAAGTCAATAACGAGCTGTTCACCCGTGCCGAACTCGATGTCATTTTCCTTATGCTGCAACGATTTACGGTGAAAGAGATCGCCAAAATCTATAACGTCAGCAATAAGACCATCGAAAACCGCATTTATAACATTTACCAGAAGGCCAACGTGCATACTCAGCAGCAATTTGAGGAATACTGCAAATACGCCAATCTGGATAACTACATTCCCGATCGCCTGATAACCAAAGGCATTCAGTTTATTTGAACCGCAAGGAAGATCTCACCGTGATAAAGATCGAAGATTATCCGCTCACCCGGGTGCCGCAGGATAAACGAGTTTCGTTTTTAAGCGTGGCCATCGTGCATATGGGCATGTTGACCGCGCTGGACCAGTTCATGCTCGGCGCCGTGCTCGGCAACTCCATGACGCTGATTGACGCCTTCACCGCCATTTTCGTCGGCAGCCTGATCTTCGGCGTGGTGACCTACGGCCTGGGGCTGGCGGGCATGCGCGAAGGCATTTCCGGCAGCCTGCTGGCGCGCTGGTGCGGCTTCGGCCGTCTGGGCTCGGTGCTGATCGGCGTGGTGGTGGCCGTCAGCCTGCTGGGTTGGTTCGGCATTCAGAACGCCATTTTCGCCAAGTCGCTCGACTTCGCGCTCGGCAATAAGCTGGGCTTCGGCCTGGCCGCCGGGCTCTCGGGCACGCTGCTGACCATCCTGGTGGCATTCGGCTTCAAGGCGCTGCGCATCGCCGCCCGTATCGCGGTGCCGATGTTCATCATGCTGGTGGCCTATATTTCGGTGACCGCGCTTTCCGGCCATAACCTGCAGGAGATCATCCAGCTGGCGCCGCCGGGTGAACCGCTGACCATCAGCGCCGGCATCACCATCGTCGTCGGCGGCGCCATCGTGGCCAGCCTGATGACCCCCGACCTGACTCGTTACTCCAAAAACGGCAAGCACGTGCTCGGCGTCACGCTCTTCACCATCATCGCCGGCGAGTTCGTGGTGAACGGCCTGGCGATCCTGATCGCCAAAACCCTGGGCACCGCCGATGTGGTCACCATCATGTCACAAGCGGCCGGCGGCGCCGGTTTGCTGGTGGTGGTGTTCTCCACCCTGCGCGTCAACGATCTCAACCTGTACTCTTCTTCGCTGGGCATCGTCAACGCGGTGGAAGGCATCACCGGCAAAAAGCTGAAGTACACCTACACCACGTTGGTGATCGGCATTCTTGGCACCACGCTGTCGGTGCTGGGCATTCTTGACCGCTTTGTCGACTTCCTGACGGTGCTTGGCGTGGTCTTCCCGCCGATTATCGGCATCATGCTGGTGGACTATTACCTGCTGCGCAGCCACCGCAAGATCCTGGACGAGAGCCGCCGTACCGGCCAGCTGCCGAGCGAAACGCCGACCATCGGCTGGGCGGCGATCGTCGCCAGCATCGTCGGCGGCGCCGTTGGCCTGGCGACCGAATGGGGCGTGCCGACCATCAACTCTCTGGTGGCCGCCAGCCTGCTGTATTGGGTGCTCAAACTGGCCTTCAGCCGGGCGCAAAAACCGCTGGCCTCACAGAAATCGCTCTGATTTTCGCGCACGCGTTAATGCACTCCTCCGGTAACGGGGGAGTGTTTGATGCTCGAAAAGGGAGATTCAGTGCAAAAGAATAGGCCGATCGCGTAGACAAACGGCCGTGGTAGTTAGGGTCCCTGGTGTCGGTAGCAAGCTATCCATTATGCTCAGAGTGTGGCAACGCCCCCTCTGGGCTTTTTATTATAAAAATTGTTGGCTTCCGTGTTTGATCATAAAGAAAAACTTCAGCTTGCATGAACAGTAGCCCATGAAATCGGTTTTGGTCAACATAAAAGTAAACATAAAACCGGCTTTTGTGTTCACTTTTCCATAAGCAAAACCTAATCAATTGATTTACACGGCTTTATCTTTCGCGCAGAGAAAGCAGGCCATCCCCGCTGACATCACTGCGCTAAACGGCTGACGAGAAACAATAATTACCGCCAATAATCAGCCTGTTACCCGCGCGTCCGCGCCTTTTTATCTGGACAACGCCAGTGCGTAGGATATAGTGAAGCCTGCGTAATGTTTGTAAGGACAGCCAATGAAAACCACCAACGCACAGCGCAAAATCAACATCATTAAAAATATTGAATATCTGATGCGTACCCGCGGTGAAACCAAGGCTTCCTTTTCCAATCGCAGCGGCCTGACGCGCACGACTCTCTACAAAATTCTTGACGGAAGAGTGAACAACGTTCAGCAATCCACCGTGAATCGGATCTCCGATTTCTTCGGTGTCTCCTGTGAAGAGATCGAAGACTACGATCTGGAAAAACTGGAGCTGCTCAACGAGACGCTGTCCACCGAGGGCAACAAGAACCCTTCCGCCATTCCGGTGATCCCGCAGTCGCGCTATCTGGCCGTCTCGCAGCGCAAGATCGGGCAACTGGTCACCGAGTTTCCTCTGACTTATTTCTTCGGCGATGAGTCGAACATGTTGGCAATGAAAATAGAGACCGAAATTAAAGGGTCATTTATTCCCGGCGAGATCATCATCATAAAACGTCCGCCGGTACTGATTTGCGATTCGCCTTTGCTGTATCACTCGGGAAAAAGCGGCTTCTTTGTGGTTGACGACAAAGACAGCGAAAGCATGGACAAACGCCCTCAGGACACCGTGCAATTCCTGGGTTACATCGTTGGAGAAAGGTTATAAATGGAACCGAATCAGAAGTTCAAGCTGTTGGGCTTCACCCGGCATGGCACCATCGCGGCCAATGTCATGGTATTGGCCACCGGCAAAACCATTACCATGGGGCTGAATGAGCTGGCCGACAGCGAAATATCGGAAGATCTGAGCCGGCACGAGCTGCAGGCGCTGTACCGCAAACTCTATGGCGACAACCAACAAAAAACCGCCTACGAGCTCAGCGATCGCCATGAACGATCCTGGTACGCCTACCTGATTATTACCGTGGCGCTCAGCGTGATTTATATTTTCTCAACGCTGTGCGGCGTCAAGCCGATCCAAATCCCGGTGCTGAATCTCATCACGCCGCCGGCGATCTTCATCTACCCGCTCACGTTCATTCTGGTGGACATTCTCAACGAATTCTACGGGTTGCGGCTGGCCAGGCGCACCATCATCATCTCGTTTATCGCCAACCTGACCTTTGTCTTGGGGGTCTGGGTGACGACGCTGGTACCGAGCATTCCGCAATGGGAGTACAGCGAGACCTACAACGGCATCGTACACAGCATCATGGCGGTGCTGGTGGCCTCGTCGGCGGCCTATCTGATCTCCGAGAACGTCAACTCCTACCTGCTCTGCAAAATCAAAGAGTTGACCAACTCCCGCTACCTGTTTGTGCGCGTGATCACCAGTACCGTAGTGGCTTCGGCCATCGACAGCGTGGTGTTCTGTACGCTGGCGTTCTACAACGTGCTGAGCTGGGATATCATCAAAACCATGATCCTGTCGCAGTTCCTGATCAAGGTGGTTTACGCCCTGCTGGGCGTCGGGCCGATCTACGCCACCCGCAGTCTGTTTAACCGCTACATCAATACCGAACAAGCAAAGGGCAATGAATATGCATATCCAAAAGCAAGATAAGATCACCCATCTTGGCGCCAACTCCGATTATCCGGATCAATATGCTCCCGCATTGCTCGAAGCCTTGCCGCGCGCGCGCGGCCGCGATCTGATCGGCGTGGACGAGCGGCAGCTGCCGTTCAGCGGCTTTGATCTGTGGACCGCCTTCGAGCTGTCCTGGCTCAACGCCAAGGGTAAGCCGGTGGTAGGCATCGGCGAATTTACCTTCCCGCACTCCTCGTCGAACCTGATCGAATCCAAGTCGTTCAAGCTATATCTCAACAGCTTCAACCAAACGCGCTTCGACAGCGTGGAACAGGTGAGCGCCGCCATGCAGCAAGATCTGTCGCAGGCGGCCAACGGCCAGGTCACCGTCAAGCTCTATCCGGGGCTGGAAGGTTACCCGGCGCAGATCGAGCGCCTGCCGGGCATCAACATCGACGATCTGGATATCGCGGTCGACGACTTCGCCTTCAAACCGGAATACCTGAGCGGCGCGGCCGAGAGAGGGGAACCGGTGTCGGAGACGCTGTCTTCCAATCTGCTGAAATCCAACTGCCTGGTCACCAACCAGCCGGACTGGGGCAGCGTGGTGATCCGCTATGAAGGCCGCAAAATCGATCGCGAAAGCCTGCTGCGCTACCTGATCTCCTTCCGCCAGCACAACGAATTCCACGAGCAGTGCGTCGAGCGCATTTTCAACGACATCAAGCAGAGCTGCCGCCCGGAAAAACTCAGCGTGTTCGCGCGCTACACCCGCCGCGGCGGCCTGGACATCAACCCCTTCCGCAGCGATTTCGAAACGGCGCCGGCGCTCGGCCGCCTGATCAGACAGTAAGCTTTATCCCCCAATGCTCCCGCCGGGGAGCATTGTTTCCCTCGCATTCATCTCCCTGTTATTTTTCGCCATTATCGTCGTCAGCGGCTATCTTCAAAGCACACTGACGGAGATTAACGACGCATGCCTGACCTTTCACGCAGAGACATCCTGCGGGCTGCCGCCATCGGATCGGCTTTCTCACTGTTGCCGGCCTCGATTCGCAAAGCGCTGGCCATTCCCGCCAATAACCGCACCGGCACCCTGCGCGACGTCGAACACGTGGTGATCCTGATGCAGGAGAATCGCTCTTTCGACCACTACTTCGGCACCCTGCCTGGCGTGCGCGGCTTCAGCGATCGTTTCACCATTCCACTGCCCGGCGATCGCCACGTCTGGCAGCAGCAGGGCGCCGAGCGGCTGGTGCTGCCCTACCACCTGGACAGCCAACGCGGCAACGCCCAGCGCGTCACCGGCACGCCGCACTCGTGGGTGGATGAGCAAGCCGCCTGGGATCACGGCCGCATGAGCGCCTGGCCCACCTACAAAACGCCGGCCTCGATGGGCTACTACCGCCAGCAGGAGCTGCCGTTCCAGTTCGCGCTGGCCAACGCCTTTACCCTGTGCGACGCCTATCACTGCTCCATTCACGCCGGTACCAACACCAACCGGCTGTTCCATTGGACCGGCACCAACGGCCCGTCCGCCGCCGACGTGGCGGTGGTGGTCAACGAGTGGGACAGCCCCGGCCCGGCGGAGATTGGCTACCAGTGGACAACCTATCCGGAACGGCTGGAGGCAAGCGGCGTCAGCTGGAAGGTGTATCAATTCCTGCCGGACAACTTTACCGACAACCCGCTGGCGGGTTTTCGCCAATACCGCGCCGCCAGCATTCAGGTGGGCAATCCGGCGCGGCCGCCGAAAGACTTCAACGCCTTCGTGACCTACAGCGATGCGCTCAACGAGGCCGCGCCGCTGTACAAGGGCAACGGCAACACCCTGCCGGCCGCCGACGGCAACGATCTGGACGCCATGCTGGCCGGATTCCGCGCCGACGTGCAGCAGGGCAAACTGCCGCAGGTCAGCTGGATCATCGCGCCGGCGGCCTATTCGGAACACCCCGATCCCTCCAGCCCGGTGCAGGGCGGCTGGTTCACCCAAGAGATCCTCAACGCGCTGACCGACAACCCGGAGGTGTGGAGTAAAACCGTCCTGCTGGTCAACTACGACGAAAACGACGGCTTTTTTGACCATATGCCTTCGCCTTCCGCGCCGTCGCTGCGCGAAGACGGCAGCTTCGCCGGTAAATCGACCGTGCCGTTCGACACCGAGATCTTCCAGCACGTGGCCCCGCCCGGTTCGCAGGATCAACCGCCGCCGGACGGCCGCATCTACGGCCCCGGCCCACGGGTGCCGATGCTGGTGCTGTCGCCCTGGAGCCGCGGCGGCTGGGTCAACTCGCAGGTCTTCGATCACACCTCGGTGCTGCAATTTTTGGAAAAGCGCTTTCAGGTGCATGAACCCAACATCAGCGCCTGGCGCCGCGCGGTGTGCGGCGATCTCACCTCGGCGTTCAACTTTGTCGATCCTAACGGCGAAGCGCTGCCGAGCCTGCCCGCCACCAGCCGCCACGCCGCCGACGGCCTGCGCCTGCGCCAGGAACAGCTGCCGCAGGTGCCGCTGCCATCCCCCTCCCACCAGCGTTTGCCCCATCAACGCCGCCTGGCACGCCCTTCCCGCGCGTTGCCCTACCAGCTGCACGTTGAAGCCACCGTCGCGGCCGAGCAGCGCCGCGTGACGCTGAACCTGTTCAATACCGGCGAGCAGGGAGCGGTGTTTCACGTCTACGATCGGCGGGATCTGACGCAGATCCCGCGCCGTTTTACCGTCGAGGCGGGTAAGGCGGTCAGCGACGACTGGCTGGCGGAGAATGAGTACCATCTGTGGTTGCTCGGCCCCAACGGCTTTCATCGCGAGCTGCGCGGCACCCTGAGCCGGCCACAGCCGGAGGTGCGTTTACGCCCGACGGGCCGCAGCCTGCTGCTGCAGCTGAACAATCCGGGCACCGAAGCGATAGCGGTCACCCTCGAACGCTGCCCCTACACGCAGCAAGGGCCGTGGCCTATCACGCTGCCGGCGGGCGGCAGCCACCAGCAAGCGTTTGACGCCCGCGCCAGCGGCGGTTGGTATGACCTTACGCTGCAAGGCACCGACGGCTGGCTGCGCCGCCTGGCGGGGCGGCTGGAGGATGGCGAACACAGCGTCAGCGACCCGCTGATGGGCCAGGGGTAATCGATCGGCATCAAGGGAGTTCAAAAAGCGAAAGGATATCGCTTATCATTGCGTTCTCGTTCCCAGCCGATTACCCAAGGATCTTCATGCCCGCTGTTCTTATCGCCAAAGCCGGCCGCTGGTTGGCCGCCTGCGTTTTGCTGTTGGCCGGCGCCGCTCAAGCCGCGCCTATCGTCGTCACCGATGTCGCCGGCCGTCAGGTCACCCTGCCGCAACCGGCCAAACGCGTTATTCTGGCCGATGCCCGCGCGCTGCTGGCGCTGAATATTCTGCACCCGCAGCAGCCGCTGAAAAACATCATCGCCTGGGACAACTCTCTGAAGGTCAAAGCACCGGATCTGGTTGAAGCCTATGCGAAAAAATTTCCGCAGGTCATGCAAATCCCTACCTTCGACAACCCCTACACCAGTGATTTCAGCGTGGAAAGCGCGGTGGTGCGCCAACCGGACCTGATCATTTTCGACATCGGTCTGCTGAGCAAATTGAAAGACAGCGGCGTACTGACCCAGCTGGAAAAAGTCGGCATCCCGGTGCTGATCATCGATTTTCGCCAGCAGCCGCTGACCAACACCGTCGCCAGCATGGCGCTGTTGGGTAAAGTGTTTGACGAGCAGCCCAACGCCGACGCCTTTATTCGCCTCTATCAGCAGCGCCTCGAGCTGGTGCGCCAGCTCGTCGCCACGCTGAAACCGGAGCAGCGCCCCAGCGTCTTCATCGAGCGCAGCGCCGGCATCAAAGGCGATCAGTGCTGCAACACCTTCGGCAAAGGCAGCTTCGGGCAGTTCATCGATACCGCCGGCGGCAACAATATCGGCAGCAAGCTGTTTTCAGACATGGGCGGTGAAGTGAACGTCGAGCAGGTGATCAGCAGCAACCCGGATTTCTATCTGCTGACCGGCGCCGACTGGAGCCGCGGGCATCGCGGCACGCTGGCGGTGCCGTTGGGTTACGCTACCGATATGGCCACCAGCCAAAAGAAACTGGCGCATCTGCTGGATCGCACCGGCATTAACGTGCTGAAAGCGGTGAAAGAAAAACGCGTGATGGCGATTTACCATCAATTTTACGACACGCCGCTCAACTTTATCGCCGTTGAGGCGATCGCCAAATTCCTGCACCCGGCGCTGTTTAAAGATATTGATCCGCAAGCGGATATCGAAATGGTGCATCAGAAATTCACCGCGCTGGATTACAGCGGCGTCTTCTGGCTTACGCCGCAATAACCCCCGCCAGGGCCCGCCAGCCGGGCCCTGTTTCCCGCATTCATTATTTAGTTACCCACTTAACTATCCCGTAACAATTCTATTTACTTGCCAATAATTATCATTAAGATTGTCTTTTCTAAAAAAACACATCCGGGTCTGAAACTCTTAAGGCATTATTATGTCACCTCTTTTTCGGCTTTCCCTGCTGACGGCTGCCATCGCCGTCGCGTTCCCTGTCCTTGCTACTGATAATTCATCTCAGAACGATACCGACACTGTGACCGTCGTCGGCAACTGGCTGGACAACCCTGATACCAGTTCGGTGCTGCTCAACCATCCGGGCGCGCGTTCCATCGTCACCCAGCAGCAGATGCACGAACAGGGCGACCAAACCATCGCCGACAGCCTGCGCGGCGTACCCGGCGTGCAGGTGCGCGACAGCAACGGCACCGGCGGCAGCGACATCTCGCTCAACGTCGGCGTGCGCGGCCTGACTTCGCGTCTTTCTCCGCGCTCCACCATTTTGATGGACGGCGTCCCGCTGGCAGTCGCGCCTTACGGCCAGCCGCAGCTGTCGATGGCCCCGCTGTCTATCGGTAATCTGCAATCGGTGGACGTGGTGCGCGGCGGCGGCGCGGTGCGCTACGGGCCGCAGAACGTCGGCGGCGTGATCAACTTCGTTACCCGAGACATTCCCAAAACGTTTGGCGGCACCGCCAGCGTACAAACCCAGGGTGCCAGCCACGGCGGCCTGAAGACCCTGACCAGCGCCTCCGTGGGCGGCACCGCAGACAACGGCCTCGGCGCCGAGCTGCTCTACTCCGGCCTGCACGGCCAGGGCTACCGCGACAACAACGACAACACCGACATCGACGATTTCATGCTGAAAACGCGTTATGCGTTCAGCGATCGCGACGAGCTGCTGGCCAATTTCCACTACTACGACGCCAAAGCCGGCATGCCGGGCGGGCTGAGTGCCGCGCAATACTCGCAAAACCCGTTCCAATCCACGCGGCCGTGGGACCAGTTCGAAGGCCGCCGCAAGGATATGTCGTTCAAGTACAAACATCAGGAAGACGACAAACAGTTCGAAGTGTTGACCTACTTCACCGACAGCTACCGCGGCAGCAACATCGAATCGGAAGGCACCGGCAAAAACGCGGGCCAGCGGCGCATGGTCTCCTATCCGCGTCACTATTCAACCTGGGCTATCGAACCAAGCTATTCGCAGGTCTTCCGCTTCTGGGATATGGCGCACGAAATCACCCTCGGTTACCGTTACCTGAATGAAACCATGGACGAAAAGGCGTCGCGTTCGGCCTGGTATAATCCGGCGGATATCGGCTCGACGCCGGAGACCCCGGACTATTACCAGCACACCTCCGGCGGCACCGCGGCCAACGCGTTCTATATCGACGACACCATCAACGTCGGCAACTGGACGGTCACGCCGGGCCTTCGTTATGAAAGCATCCGCACCCACGTGGACGATGCCTTCAACAACATCAGCCGCGAGAAAAGCTACAGCGAACCGCTGCCGTCCTTGAACGTGATGTACCACCTGTCCGACGCCTGGAAGCTGTTCGCCAACGCCAACACCTCGTTCGGCAGCATGCAGTATTTCCAGCTGACCAAAGGCGGCAACGGCAACCAACCTGCGCCGGGGCTGACGGCGGAGAAAGCGCATACCTATGAATTCGGCACCCGCTACGACGACACCGTGGTCAAAGCCGAAGCCACGCTGTTCTACATCGACTTCGATAACCAGCTGCAATACATCAGCAACGACGTGGGCTGGACCAATATGGGCGCCACCAAGCACAAAGGTATCGAGCTGGCGCTCAGCTACGATCTCAGCGAGCTGAACCGGGCGCTCGACGGCGCCAGCGTCTATACCAGCTATACCTACACCAAGGCCAGCACCGATAAGGGCGACTTCGCCGGTAAAGACCTGCCGTTCTACTCGCGCCAGGTCTATACCGTCGGCACGCGCTACGCCACCGGCAGCTGGGTATGGAATCTGGACGGCTACGCGCAGTCCAAACAGCATTCGCCGGGCACCGGGCCGGAGTACGTCACGCAGGAAAGCGCCGATGGTCAGTTCGGCGATATCGCCGGTTACATGGTGTGGAATGTGCGCGGGGAATATAACTTCGGGCCGCAGTTGTCGAACCTGACGCTGGGCGCCGGGGTGAAAAACCTGTTCGATCAGCGTTACTTCACCCGCTCCAACGACAATAACTTCGGCAAGTACGTCGGCGAACCGCGCACCTTCTTCGTGCAGGGGGCGATCGCCTTCTGACGCTCTAGTGCCCACCACAGGCGCTTCGCTCATCAAACCGCCCGACCGAATCGCGGGCGGTTTTCCCACATCTTGCCCATCCTGTTTTTGATCTTCCTCACTGACCAAACGCCCCAGCGCATTATTTCATTGCCTTGCTAAACCGGTTCTTCTATTTTAGCAACCCATCTGACAAGGACAAAAACAGGGATTAAGCATGATGAATCGCGTATGGGTACTGGGCGACGCCGTGATCGACCTGGTGCCGGAAAATGCCAACGGTTATCTCAAATGCCCCGGCGGCGCGCCGGCTAACGTGGCGGTGGGCATCGCCCGGCTCGGTGGCGACAGCGCCTTTATCGGGCGGGTGGGGCAAGACGGCTTCGGTGCCTTTTTGCAGCAGGTGCTGAGCGATGAAGGGGTGGATATCGGCCATATGCGGCCGGATCCCGAACACCACACCTCCACGGTCGTGGTGGATCTCGATCTGCAGGGTGAGCGCTCATTCACGTTTATGGTGCAGCCCAGCGCCGATCTGTTTTTGCAGCCCGACGATCTGCCGGTTTTCCAACGGGGCGAATGGCTGCACCTCTGCTCCATCGCGCTCTCGCAGGAGCCCAGCCGCAGCGCGGCCTTTACGGCGATGGAACGCATTCGGGCGGCCGGCGGCCGGGTCAGTTTCGATCCCAACATCCGCGAAGAGGTCTGGCGCCAGCCGGAAGCGCTGCGCCCCTGCCTGCAAAAGGCGCTGCTGCTGGCGGACGTGGTGAAGCTGTCGCGCGAAGAGCTGGCTTTCATCAGCCATCTTGACGATCTGGAGAACGCCATTCGCTGGATGATGCAAACCTATCCGCTGCGCCTGCTGCTGGTGACGCTGGGCGGCGACGGCGTCTGCATACACGATGGGCAGCGTCTACGCCATTTCCACGCGCCATCGATCGTGCCGGTCGATACCACCGGCGCCGGCGACGCCTTCGTCGCCGGGCTGTTAGCGGCGCTGGCGCGCCTTCACGAATTGCCGCAGGAAGCGCAATGGCCGGCGGTTATCGCCCAGGCCCAGGCCTGCGGCGCGCTGGCCACCACCGCCAAAGGCGCCATGACCGCCCTGCCCCGCGCCGACGAGCTGGCCGCTTTCCTGCGTTGATCCACAGCATTCACGGCGATCCGCAGGTTCGCCGTGCTTTTACCCACGATTTGCGCGCTCGATCACAATAGCTGAATCGGGTTAGCTAACTGAGTTGCCAGCTCGCTTCGCTCTCGTTATCTTTCGCCATGAAAAACCGGTTTAGCAATTTAGCAAACAATAATAACAACCCTTACCCGGATGATAGACGATGATAAAAAAACTCAGCTATTTGGCGATAACAACAGGGCTTTTCCTCTCCGCTTCCAGCGCAGCGGCCTCGGGCAGCGGCAGTATCGAGGCACGTCTCAACGCGCTGGAACAACGTCTGGCGCAGGCGGAACGGCGCGCCGCACAGGCTGAAACCCGCGCGACGGCGGCGGAACGTCGGGCGCAACAGCTGGAACAACGCACCGCCAACACCGAACGGCAAACCGCACAGATTGCGCAGCAGGCCGCCACGCCGGAAACGCCGGTTGCCCCGGCCAGCGCGCTGCAGCTGAGCGGATTCAATGACCTGAAGCTGTACGGGGATGTGGAGTTCAATCTGGACGGCGCCAGCCGCAGCGGCCAACTGACGTCGCTGAAAGGCAGCGACCACAAGGACTGGAAGCCCGGCAACAAAGAACGTTGGGATATCAACGGCCGCATTCTGGTCGGGCTGGACGGCTACCGCCGCAATCCGGACGGCAACTTCTCCGGCTTCAGCGTGCAGCCGCTGGCGGACATGACCGGCAAAATGAACCTGGACGACGCCGCCTTCTTCTTCGGCAATGAAAAGAACTGGCAAACCAAAATCGGCCGCTTTGAAGCCTACGACATGTTCCCGCTGAATCAGGACACCTTCATTCAATACTCCGGCAATACCGCCAACGATCTGTACGCCGACGGCTTCGGCTATATCTACATGATGAAAGAGGGCCGCGGCCGCAGCAGCAGCGGCGGCAACCTGATGCTGAGCAAATACGCCGGTGATGTCTATTTCGAACTGAACACGCTGGTGGAGGACGGCACTTCGCTGTTCCAGGACAACAGCTACCACGGCAACGCCCTGGACAATAAGAAAAACGTCGCCTATTTACGGCCGGTGATCGCCTGGAAAAAAGACGCCTTCAGCATCGCGGCGGCGATGGAAAGCAACGTGGTGAATAACGCCTACGGCTATCGGGACGGCCAGGGCCGTTTCGTCGATCAGTCCAAGCGCAACGGCTACGGCATGACGATGAGCTGGAACAACAGCGCCGCCGATCCGGACAGCGGCGTGGTGGCCAACCTGAGCACCGCCTATCTGGATGCCTCAGGCGAGCAAGACTTCACCGCCGGCGTCAACGTGCTGTGGCGGCGCTTCGAACTGGGTTATATCTATGCTCATAACAATATCAAAGAGTTCAATACCGCCGGGATCGCCGCCGATATCCACAACCCGCTCAGCGAACCGGGCAACTACGACATCCACACCGTTCACGCGTCGTATCAGATACCTAACATTATGAATATGAAGAATTTCAATTTGTATTTGGGCGCCTATGTGTCGCTGCTGGAAGCCAACGCCGACAACAAGATAGCCAACGGCGACAGCGATCAACGTTACGGCATGCGCGCCAGATTCAAGTATTTCTTCTGACATCGATTCACGTCGCTGCGCCGCAAACGGCGCGGCGGCATTTTTATTTAGCAAGGGGACAACATGGACATTACCGCAACCGCCAACGCGCTGTTGCCGCTGCTTGGCGGTAAAGAGAATATCGCCAGCGCCGCCCACTGCGCCACGCGCCTGCGTCTGGTGCTGGTGGACGACGGCAAAGTGGACAAAGAGGCCATCGGCAAACTGGACGGCGTCAAAGGCTGCTTCAGCAACGCCGGTCAAATCCAGGTGATCTTCGGCACCGGGCTGGTGAACAAGGTGCATGCGGAATTCATCAAGGCGGCGGGCGTCAGCGAATCCAGCAAGGCCGAAGCCGCCGATATCGCGGCGAAAAAGCTCAACCCGCTGCAGCGCATCGCCCGCCTGCTGTCGAACATCTTCGTGCCGATCATTCCGGCGATCGTCGCTTCCGGCCTGCTGATGGGGCTGCTCGGCATGGTGAAAACCTACGGCTGGGCCGATGCCAACAGCGCGCTGTTCATCATGCTGGATATGTTCAGCTCGGCGGCGTTCATTATCCTGCCGATTCTGATCGGCTTCACCGCCGCACGCGAATTCGGCGGCAACCCCTATCTGGGCGCCACGCTCGGCGGCATTTTGACGCATCCGGCGCTGACCAACGCCTGGGGCGTCGCCGAGGGGTTCCATACCATGAACTTCTTCGGTCTGGAGATCGCCATGATCGGCTATCAGGGCACCGTGTTCCCGGTGCTGCTGACGGTGTGGTTCATGAGCGTGCTGGAAAAGCGGCTGCGCAAGGTGATCCCCAACGCGCTCGATCTGATCCTGACGCCGTTCCTGACGGTGGTCATCTCGGGCTTTGTCGCCCTGCTGTTTATCGGCCCCGCCGGCCGGGCGCTGGGCGACGGCATCTCCTTCGTGCTCAGCACGCTGATTGCCCATGCAGGCTGGTTCGCCGGGCTGCTGTTCGGCGGCCTCTATTCCGCTATCGTCATCACCGGCATTCACCACAGTTTCCATGCGGTAGAGGCCGGGCTGCTCGGCAACCCCAATATCGGCGTCAACTTCCTGCTGCCGATCTGGTCGATGGCCAACATCGCGCAGGGCGGCGCCTGCCTGGCGGTGTATTTCAAAACCCGCGACGCCAAAATCAAAGCCATCGCGGTGCCGTCGGCCTTTTCCGCCATGCTCGGCATCACCGAGGCGGCGCTGTTCGGCATCAACCTGCGCTTCGTGAAGCCTTTCCTGGCGGCGCTGGCGGGCGGCGCGCTCGGCGGCGCCTGGGTGGTGGCCAACCACGTCGGCATGAACGCGGTCGGGCTGACGGCGATCCCCGGCATGGCGATCGTGCAGGCCAGTTCGCTGGTCAGCTATATCATCGGCCTGGCGATCGCTTTTGGCAGCGCCTTCGTGCTCTCCCTGCTGCTGAAATATAAAACGGACGCGCAATGATGGAAGAACTCAGCTTAATCAAACAAGCGCTGCGGGCGGTAATGAACGGCCAGCCACGCGCACTGCGCGATCCGCACCGCCCGGCCTGGCATCTGGCGCCCAGCGTTGGCTTGCTGAACGATCCCAACGGCTTTATCCAGCACAACGGCGTTTATCACCTGTTCTATCAGTGGAATCCGCTGGGCTGCGATCATCGCAACAAGTGCTGGGGACACTGGCAATCGACCGATTTATTGCGTTGGGAACATCAGCCGATCGCCCTGGCGCCGGGCGCCTGTTACGACAGCCACGGCTGTTACTCCGGCTCGGCGGTGGTGGCGGAAGACAAAATCACGCTGATCTACACCGGCAACGTGAAATTCCCCGACGGCTCGCGCACCGCTTACCAATGCCTGGCTCAGGAAAGCGATCGGGGCGAATACCGCAAACTCGGGCCGGTGCTGCCGCTGCCGGAGGGCTACAGCGGCCACGTACGCGATCCGAAAGTGTGGCGTCATCAGGATGCCTGGTACATGGTGCTCGGCGCGCGTGACTTGCAGGATCGCGGCAAGGTGCTGCTGCTGCGTTCCTGCGATCTGCGCGACTGGCAAGCGCTGGGGGAGATCGCCGGTTCCGGCCTGAACGACCTGGGTGAATTCGGCTACATGTGGGAGTGCCCGGATCTGTTCTCGCTGGACGGCGACGACGTGTTGATCTGCTGCCCGCAGGGGCTGGCGCCGCAGCCGGAACGCTATCTCAACCGTTATCAGGCCGGCTATCTGCTCGGTAAGCTGGATTACCGGCAGGCGGCCTTCAGCCACGGCGAATTTCGCGAGCTGGACGCCGGCTTCGAGTTCTACGCGCCCCAGACGACGCAGGCGGAAGATGGCCGCCGCCTGCTGTTCGGCTGGATGGGCGTGCCCGAGCAAGATGAAGAAGCCCACCCGACGCGCCGTTACGGCTGGATCCACACCATGACCTGCCCGCGCGAGCTGTCGCTGCAGCATGGCCGCCTCTACCAGCGCCCGGCGCGCGAGCTGCAACAGCTGCGCGGCGAGCGGGCTGGCTGGCAAGGCCACGCCGATGACGCCCCCGCCTATGCGCTGGGCGCCGCGGAGCTGCAGCTGACGCCGCAGGGCGCGTTCAGCGCCGCCTTTGGCGACGCCATGACGCTGAGCTGGGACGGCGAACGGCTGCAGCTGACGCGTGCTTCCCTGGCCGACGGTAGGCCGGAGCACCGTTACTGGCACGGCCCGGTCACGCATCTGCAGCTGCTGTTCGATCGTTCCAGCGTGGAGATTTTCATCAACCACGGCGAGGCGGTGATGAGCGCGCGCTACTTCCCGGCAGCTGAACCGCAACTGCGGCTGAACGGGAGCGCGCCGCTGGCGTTGGAATACTGGCCGCTGACGCCATGCATGCTAGAATGACGCATCCTCCGATGACTTCAGACGGCGTCAGTGAAAAAAAATAAACGCATTACCATCAGTGACATCGCCACGCTGGCCGGGGTGTCGAAATCGACCGCCAGCCTGGTGCTGAACGGCCGCAGCAAGGAATACCGGGTGTCCGACGACACCCGCGATCGCATTCTGGCGCTGGCGCACGAACACCATTATCAGCCCAGCATCCACGCCCGCTCTTTGCGCTCCAACCGCAGCCACACGCTGGGGCTGGTGGTGCCGGAGATGACCAACTACGGCTTTGCGGTGATCTCGCGCGAGCTGGAAACGCTGTGCCGCGAGGCCGGTCTGCAGCTGTTGATCGCCTGTACCGATGAAAACCCGGCGCAGGAGATGATGGCGGTGAACAGTCTGGTGCAGCGGCAGGTCGACGGCCTGATCGTCGCCTCCAGCCAGCTGAACGACGCGGAATACCAGAAGATCAACGCCGGGCTGCCGGTGGTGCAGATGGATCGCCTGATCGCCGGTTCCGAACTGCCGCTGGTGATCACCGACTCGGTTAATGCGACCGCCGACCTGGTGGAAAAGGTCGCGCGTCAGCATCCGGATGAGATCTATTTTCTCGGCGGGCAACCGCGCATTTCACCGACCCGCGATCGGCTGGCAGGCTTCCAGCTTGGCCTGGAGCGCGCCGGCGTATCGTGCAAACCGGAATGGATCATCAACGGCAGCTATCACCCCAGCTCGGGTTACGAGATGTTCGCTCAGCTGTGCGCACAGCTGGGGCGTCCGCCCAAAGCGCTGTTCACCGCCGCCTGCGGCCTGTTGGAAGGGGTATTGCGTTATCTGACTCAGCATCAGCTAATGGAAAGCGACATCCACCTATGCAGCTTCGACGATCACTACCTGTTCGACTGCATGACGTTGAAGATAGACACGGTGGCGCAGGACTGCCGGGCGCTGGCGCAACATAGCTTCAGCCAGGTCACCGCGCTCATCGACGAGCGGCCGCTGGAACAGAACGCGCTTTACCTGCCGGGCCGTATCCACTGGCGCCATGCCGGTTCGCGGGCGTTGTTGGCCGAGGAGTGATATTTCTGAATCTATAAAAAAGGGCGCCTGAGCGCCCTTTATCGTTTTGCTGCCGCTACTTGGCGGCGCCTTCCATGCCCACCAGCCCCACTTTCAGGTAGCCGGCTTTACGCAGAGTGTCCATCACGCTCATCAGCGTTTCATAGTCCACGCTCTTGTCCGCCTGGAAGAAGATGGTGGTTTCTTTGTTGGCCTGAGTGCGTTGATCCAGCACCGAAGTCAGCTGATCGGCATTCACCGGCTGATCGCCAACGTAGAGCTGCTTGTCGGCCTTCACCGACAGGAACACCGGTTTTTCCGGCCGCGGCTGCGGTTTGGCGGAAGAAGCCGGCAGATCGACGCGGATATCTACCGTTGCCAGCGGCGCGGCCACCATAAAGATGATCAACAGCACCAACATGACGTCGATAAACGGCGTCACGTTGATTTCATGCAATTCGCCGCTGTCGTCCAGATCTTCATTTAAGCGCATCGCCATGACTCACCCCGCCCGCAGTTGGTGTGCGTGCTGTGAGCGCTTGGCTTCCGCCGTTGCGGCCAGATCCAGATCGCGACCCTGCAGCAGCAAGACCTGCGCCGCCACGTCGCCTACCTGGGCACGATGGCCGCTGATGACGCGGGCAAAGATGTTGTAGATAACGACGGCAGGGATCGCCGCGACCAGGCCCAGCGCGGTCGCCAGCAGCGCTTCCGCGATGCCCGGCGCCACGACCGCCAGGTTGGTGGTCTGCGAATGGGCGATGCCGATGAAGCTGTTCATGATGCCCCACACGGTGCCGAACAGGCCGACGAACGGCGAGATGGCGCCGATGGTGGCCAGGAAACCGTTGCCGCGGCCCATGTTGCGGCTGTAGGCCGCCACGCGGCGCTCGAGGCGGAAGCCGGTACGCTCTTTGATGCCGTTGTTGTCGCTGGACTCTGCGGACAGCTCCAGCTCATTTTGCGCGTCGTTCAGCAAGACAGCGCTGACGCTCTGCGAGCCGAAGTTTTGCGCCAGCTCGGAAGCTTCATCCAGCGAGCGCGCGTCGGCCAGCGCCAGCTGTTCGCGGCGCAGGCGACGTTTGGCGCGCAGCAATTCACTGCCTTTGGAGAACAGAATGGTCCAGGTCACGATCGAGGCCAGCACCAGGCCGATCATTACCGCTTTCACCACCGCGTCGGCGTGCTGATACATGCCCCAAACGGACAGATCCATGCCGCGGGTTTCCGGTGGCTGGATCGTTGGCGCCGGGTTCACCGGCGTGATGCTCTCCGGCGCGGCGGCTGCAGGTGCAGGCGCGGTGGTCGGCGCAACGCTTTCGGTAACGGCCGGATTGGCCGCCGGCGCCGCCTGCGCGCTGCCGGCCAGCCCCACGACCAGCACCATTGAAGCCATCAGGCTGCGGCCAAAGGCCTTGCCCCACTGCGCCCGGCCCTGGCCGAACGATCCTTGATTTAAATTCTTGCCAGCCGTTTTCACGCTGTGCCTCCACCCATTACCGATCAAAATTAAGGAATAATTCAGCGTGCGATCATATCAAACCAACCGGGGATTGATAGTAGTTCTCATTATTATTTACCAAATAAACGAGAAAATTTTAGCCAACCCCGCGGCAAAGCGCCAATCCGCGTCCGTTCACCGCCAAACGCCCCTTTTATGGGGTTATTTCGTTACTTTTCCCCCACAACGGCGCAACAAGGCCACGCTGCCGAACGGCATCTCGACCGATGAATGGGCTTCTCTCTCGCCGCTCGGCAGAAGGATGAGGCGAGAAATGCGCGGTCGGCAGCCAATTATAGCCGTTTCTGTATCTGGAAGTTAAAACGTCTGGATGGCTATATTAACTCATGATAACGTAAGGGCTATCGCAAACCGGCACGTGCAGAGCAACCAGAGGTGAGCCAGGTACCATGACGTCAAAACATATCGAAACCACGCTGATCGGCGCCGGCCGCGGCAAGCGCTACACCCAGGGCTCCGTCAATCCCGTCACGCAACGCGCCTCTTCTTTGGTCTTCGACTCCGTCGCCGCCAAAAAACACGCCACCGCGCAACGCGCCCACGGAGAACTGTTTTACGGCCGACGCGGCACCCTGACCCACTTCGCGCTGCAGGATGCGATGGTGGAGCTGGAGGGCGGCGCCGGCTGCGTGCTGTACCCCTGCGGCGCGGCGGCGGTAGCCAATGCGATCCTGTCGTTCGTCGGCGCCGGCGATCACCTGCTGGTCACCGGCTCGGCGTACGAACCGACCCAGGATTTCTGCACCCATATCCTCGGCCGCATGAACGTCAGCACCACCTATTTCGATCCATTAATTGGCGCCGATATCGCCACGCTGATCCAGCCCAATACCCGCGTGGTGTTCCTGGAATCCCCCGGCTCCATCACCCTGGAAGTGCAGGATATCCCGGCGATGGTGCAGGCCATCCGCGCCGTGGCGCCGGAGGTGGTGATCATGATCGACAACACCTGGGCGGCGGGCGTGCTGTTCAAGGCGCTGGATTTCGACATCGACATTTCGATTCAGGCCGGCACCAAATACCTGATCGGCCATTCCGATTACATGCTCGGCACCGCCGTCGCCAACGCGCGCTGTTGGGATCGGCTGCGCGAGTACTCCTACCTGATGGGGCAGATGGTGGATGCCGACACCGCCTACATGGCGAGCCGCGGCCTGCGCACCCTGAGCGTGCGCCTGAAGCAGCACGAGCGCAGCAGCATCGAAGTCGCCCACTGGCTGGCGGCACGGCCGGAGGTGGCGACGGTCAATCACCCGGCCCTGCCCAGCTGCAAGGGCCACGAGTTCTACCGCCGCGACTTCAGCGGCTGCAACGGGCTGTTCTCCTTCGTGCTGAAAGAGCGGCTGGATGATGCGCAGCTGGCCGCCTACCTGGACAACTTCAGCCATTTCAGCATGGCCTACTCCTGGGGCGGCTTCGAGTCGCTGATCCTGGCCAACCAGCCGGAAGAGCTGGAAGCGATCCGTCCGGCGGGCGGCGTCGATTTCTCCGGCACGCTGGTGCGCCTGCACATCGGCCTGGAGAACGTCGAAGACCTGATCGCCGATCTGGCGGCCGGCTTCGATCGCCTCAGCGGCGTGCGCCAAGACGGATTCCGGTAATTTTCTTCGCCTTGTTTAATGTCGGCTTAAGCTATTAGCGGTACACTAATCGGGTAACTGTCAGATACGGTAACCGCCGCATCCTGGAGAACGTGACCCCGGGCGCAACCGGCATGCAACAGGACATAAAATGGATGTATTACGAGAGATTATTCATGCGCTTTGGCAGCAGGACTTTATCGCCCTCGCCGATCCAAGCGTAATTTGGGTGGTTTACGCCGTACTTTTCACCACCCTGTTTTTGGAAAACGGACTGCTGCCCGCCTCCTTCCTCCCCGGCGACAGCCTGCTGCTGCTGTCGGGCGCGCTGATCGCCAAAGGCGTGATGGGCTTTGCCCCCACCCTGCTGATTCTGACCGCCGCCGCCGGCCTCGGCTGCTGGCTGAGCTATATCCAGGGCCGCTGGCTGGGCCACACCGGCCTGGTGAAGAGCTGGCTGCTGCAGCTGCCGGCGCAGTACCACCAGCGCGCGCACAACCTGTTCAATCGCCACGGGCTGACGGCGCTGCTGATCGGCCGCTTCCTCGGCTTCGTGCGCACGCTGCTGCCGACCATGGCCGGCATTTCCGGGCTCAACAGCTCGCGCTTCCAGGTGTTCAACTGGCTGAGCGCGGCGATCTGGGTCTGTGCGCTGGTGGGCCTCGGCTACGCTTTCAGTCAAATCCCTCTGGTAAAACGCTACGAAAGCCAGGTGATGACCGGCCTGATGCTGCTGCCGCTGCTGCTGCTGTTCGTCGGCCTGCTGGGCGCCATGCTGGTGATCTGGCGCAAAAAGCGCGCTTCCTCTTCCTAAATCCGGCGCGCTACAGCGCCTTCTCGACCAGCGCCCCGCAAGATCGTCCTGCCCCCGTAAACGCGGCTCAGCCCTCCAGCAGCAGCGGGTTGGCCTCGCGCAGCCGGGCGACTTCATCGCTCGGCGTCATGCCGAACAGCCGCTTGAATTCACGGCTGAACTGCGACGCGCTCTCGTAGCCGACGCGGATCGCCGCGGTGCTGGCCTTCAGGCCGTCATGCACCATCAGCAGGCGCGCCTTATGCAGCCGGTACGACTTCACGTACTGCAGCGGCGAGGTGTTGGTCACCGCTTTGAAATTGTGGTGGAACGCCGAGACGCTCATGTTGACCTCGCCGGCCAACTGCTCGACGTTGAGGTTGTCGGCATACTGATGTTCGATGCGCCGCAGCGCCTTGGCGATCTGGCTGAAGTGGGTATGGCGATTGACCAACTCCTGCAGCGACGCGCCGCAGGTGCCGCGCAGCACGTAGTAAAGGATCTCGCGCACGATCTGCGGCCCCAGCACCCGGGCGTCGAGCGGCTTGGCCATCACGTCCAGCAGGCGTTCGGTGGCGCACAGCAGCGCTTCCGTCAGCTCGGCCAGGTTCACCCCGTTGCTCTCCGCCCGCGGTTGCATCAGGTAGTCGTCGTCGCCGATGTCGATCAGCAAATCCTGCAGCATTTGGGTATCGATATTGACCGCCAATCCAACCAGCGGCAGTTCCGGGCTGGCGAAGGTTTCGCATTCGAACGGCAGCGGCACCGTCATCAGCAGGTAGTTGCGCGGATCGTACTGGAACACCTTACTGCCGCAATAGCCGACCTTGTGCCCCTGAAAGATGATGACGATCCCCGGTTCGTACATCACCGGTTGGCGCGGGCAGTGGCGATCGACATACAGGATCTTCACCCGCGGCACCGGCGACGGCGTGTAGCCGTTGCCGGTGGCGATAGCCATCGCCTGGCGCGCCATGCGGCTGCGCTGCGCATCGATTTCAATCACGGAAACACCCTCTTACAGTCAGAACGATTCGGCATAAATCATAATTTAAAATTCGCTATTCCTACAGAGGATTGTAGAAATAGGCAAGAACCAAACAGGAATGTGCATTGTGCGTTGCCGCCAGGTTCCTGACAATACGGGCCAGAAACCTTTGCGCCACGTTGGCGCCCGCCTGACAGAAAGAGAGAAATCATCCATGCAAAACTTCATTCTGCATACCCCAACCAAAATCCTGTTCGGCAAGGACCAAATTGCCGAAGTGGCCGGCCAGATCCCGGCGGACGCACGCATTCTGATCACCTACGGTGGCGGCAGCGTGAAGAAAAACGGCGTGCTGGATCAGGTGTACAGCGCGCTGGCCGGCCGCGACGTGCGGGAGTTCTCCGGCATCGAGCCGAACCCGACCTACGAAACGCTGATGAAAGCGGTCGAAGTGGTGAAGGCGGAAAACATCGATTTCCTGCTGGCGGTCGGCGGCGGTTCGGTGGTTGACGGCACCAAGTTCATCGCCGCCGCCGCGCGTTACACCGCCGACGGCGACGCCTGGCATATCCTGCAGACCGTCGGCAGCCACATCGCCGACGCAGTGCCGATGGGCTGCGTGCTGACACTGCCGGCCACCGGTTCCGAATCCAACAGCGGCGCGGTGATCACCCGTAAAAGCAGCGGCGACAAGCAGCACTTCTTCTCGCCGCTGGTGCAGCCGCGCTTCGCCGTACTGGATCCGGTGGTGACCTATTCGCTGCCGCCGCGCCAAATCGCCAATGGCGTGGTCGACGCCTTCGTGCACACCCTGGAGCAGTATCTGACCTACCCGGTCGACGCCAAGGTGCAGGATCGCTTCGCCGAAGGCCTGCTGCTGACCCTGCTGGAAGACGGCCCGCGCGCGCTGGCCGAACCGGAAAACTATGCGGTGCGCGCCAACGTGATGTGGAGCGCCACCATGGCGCTGAACGGCCTGATCGGCGCCGGGGTGCCGCAGGACTGGGCAACCCACATGCTGGGCCACGAGCTGACCGCCATGCACGATCTCGACCACGCGCAAACGCTGGCCATCGTGCTGCCGGCGCTGCTGCACGAGAAGAAAGCGCAGAAGCGCGCAAAACTGCTGCAGTACGCTGACCGCGTTTGGGGCCTGCGCGAAGGCAGCGAAGACAGCCGCATCGACGGCGCCATCGCCGCCACTCGCGCCTTCTTCGAGCAGATGGGCGTACCGACCCGCATGGCGGATTACCAGCTCGACGGCAGCAGCATTCCGGCGCTGCTCGACAAGCTGCATCAGCACGGCATGACCGCCCTGGGCGAGCATCAGGACATCACCCTGGACGTCAGCCGCCGCATTTATGAAGCGGCGCGTTAATCGCAAAACGGCGATTTTTTGCTAGGCTTTAGTCTCCGTCAGCCATTTTTCGCCGCATCCGGCGCCCGGCCGATCACCGGGCGCCGTCAGGCGCCTCAGCGCGCCGCCGATCGTTTCGCACCACCCGTCTTACCGCTCATTCGCAGGGAGAGCGGCGAGAAAATCGCCCTCCCGCCACCGCTGAAATTAGGCTGGCAAACCCGGCAACCGCCCACTTTGCCAACTAGAATTTATCTATAGCCGTTTCGGTGCCGCAGGCGCCGCAATCCGTACACAAGGAGATGCGCATGACAACGCAACAACCCATCATCAAACTCCACGATGGTAATCTGATGCCGCAGTTGGGTCTCGGCGTTTGGCAGGCGAGTATTGAAGAGACCACCCGCGCGGTGAGCAAAGCGCTGGAGATCGGTTACCGCTCCATCGACACCGCCGCGATCTACAAGAACGAGGAAGGCGTCGGCGCCGCGCTGCAGTCCAGCTCGCTGCCGCGCAGCGAGCTGTTCATCACCACCAAGCTGTGGAACGACGATCAGGGCGATCCGCTGGCGGCGCTGGAAACCAGCCTGGAGAAGCTAAAACTGGACTATGTGGATCTGTACCTGATCCACTGGCCGCGCCCGCAGCAGGATCAATACATCTCCGCCTGGCGCGAACTGATCAACCTGCGCGAACAAGGCCTGGTGAAAAGCATCGGCGTATGCAACTTCCATACGCCGCACCTGCAGCGCCTGCTGGATGAAACCAACGTGGCGCCGGTCGTCAATCAGATAGAGCTGCATCCGCTGCTGCAACAGCGCCAGCTGCGTGCCTGGAACGCCACGCACCACATCGCCACCGAATCCTGGAGCCCGCTGGCGCAGGGCGGTGAAGGGGTGTTCGACCAGCCGCTGATCAAGGCGCTGGCCGAAAAATACGAGAAAACCCCGGCGCAGATCGTGGTGCGCTGGCACCTGGACAGCGGCCTTATCGTGATCCCGAAATCGGTCACGCCGTCGCGCATCCGCGAAAACTTCGAGGTGTTTGATTTCAAACTCGATAAGGACGAACTGGGCGAGATCGCCAAGCTGGACGTCGGTAACCGCCTTGGGCCGGATCCGGATACCCTGTAACCCCTCCCCAAGCCCTCTCCCGTCGGAGGGGGCTTTTCCTTCCCGCGCATTGCCCCCTTACGCCGCCTGACGTTATGATGACGAGCCGGAGGCTCCGCCCGCCGGTTAATACCGTTAAAAAACAGACAAGCACGGAGCACCATGAAATTCTCTTTCTCACACGGGTCACGGCTGGGCATGCTTTGCATCATGCTGGTGCTGGCGGGTTGCGCCGGCAAGAAACAGCGCGTCAGCTACGATCGCCACGCCTTCGATAGCGCCATTAAAGACGCCGCCAGCGAATACGGCGTAGACGCCAAGCTGATCACCGCCATGATCCAGGTGGAGTCCGGTTTCAACCCCGCCGCAGTGAGCAGATCCAATGCGATCGGCCTGATGCAGCTGAAAGCCGATACCGCCGGCTGCGACGCCTATCGCTACAAAGGCAAACGCGGTTGCCCGGACGATGACGATCTGCTGGATCCCGACACCAATATCGATCTCGGCGCCGCCTATCTGGCCACCTTGCAAAAACAACAGCTTAAAGGGATCGCCAATCCAGTTACGCTGCGCTACGCCACCATCATCGCCTACGTCAACGGCACCGGCGCGCTGCTGCGCACCTTCTCCAGCAACCGTCAGCAGGCCATCGCGATGATCAACAACCTGTCGCCGGAAGCCTTTAACTGGCACGTGCGCAAATACCACCCTGCTCCACAGGCGCCGCGCCATTTGATGAAAGTGGAAGCCGCCTACGATCGGCTGTGATGAGTAAAAGTAAAGAGGAGAACCCGAGGGTTCTCCTTTTTGTTTGCGCCCGCGGCGTGGCCGTTACGGCTTGGCTTTGCGAATCGGTTTGCGCGGCGGCCGGTTGGACGGCGTGCGCTGCCGATTGATATCGGTATGTTTGGTCAGCGCCGGCCGGGTATGGCGCTGCAGGCGTTTCGCTTCGCGCTGCTCGTCGATGCTCGGCGCCGGCACCAGACACTCGCGGCGGCTGCCGATCAGGTGCTTCAGCCCCATCTCTTCCAGCGCGGCGCGGATCAGCGCCCAGTTGGCCGGATCGTGGTAACGCAGCAGCGCCTTGTGCAGGCGGCGCTGGCGATCGCCGCGCGGCACCACCACGTCTTCGCTCTTGTACCCCACCTTGCTCAGCGGGTTTTTGCCGCTGTAATACATGGTGGTGGAGTTGGCCATCGGCGAAGGATAGAAGTTCTGCACCTGATCGAGGCGGAAACGGTTCTTCTTCAGCCACAGCGCCAGGTTCACCATGTCTTCATCGCGGGTGCCCGGGTGCGACGAGATGAAGTACGGGATCAGGTACTGCTCTTTGCCCGCCTGCTTCGAATAGTGATCAAACAGCTGCTTGAAGCGATCGTAGCTGCCCATGCCCGGCTTCATCATCTTCGACAGCGGCCCTTCTTCGGTGTGCTCCGGCGCGATCTTCAGGTAGCCGCCGACGTGGTGGGTCGCCAGTTCCTTGATATAACGCGGATCTTCCACCGCCAGATCGTAACGAACCCCGGAAGCGATCAGGATCTTCTTAATGCCCTCCAGCGAACGCGCGCGGCGATACAGCTTGATGGTCGGCTCGTGGTTGGTGTCCATATAGGTGCAGATCTCCGGATACACGCACGAGGCGCGGCGGCAGGTCTGCTCGGCGCGCGGGTTGGTGCAGCGCAGCATATACATGTTGGCGGTCGGGCCGCCGAGATCGGAGATCACGCCGGTGAAGCCCGGCACCTTGTCGCGGATCTCTTCGATTTCGCGAACGATCGAATCTTCCGAACGGCTCTGGATGATGCGCCCTTCATGCTCGGTGATCGAACAGAACGAGCAGCCGCCGTAGCAGCCGCGCATGATATTCACCGAGAAACGGATCATGTCATAGGCCGGAATGCGATCCTGGCCGTAGGACGGGTGCGGCACGCGCTGATAAGGCAGCGCGAAGACGCTGTCCATCTCCGGCGTGGTCAGCGGGATCGCCGGCGGGTTGATCCACACGTAGCGGTCGCCGTGTTTCTGCATCAGCGCACGGGCGCAGCCCGGGTTGGTTTCATGGTGCAGAATGCGCGAGGTGTGCGCATACAGCACCTTGTCGCCCTTCACTTTCTCGAAGGACGGCAGCAGCACATAGGTCTTCTCCCACGGCTTCGGCTTGGCGGCGCGCACGGTGACAGGCTTGGCTTCCGGCTCTTTCGGCTTGGCGCCGTCGGCGCACGGCAGATCGTCGCCGTACGGGTTCGGGATAGGTTCGATGCGGCCCGGCTTGTCGAGGCGGGTGGAATCCACGCCGCTCCAGCCCGGCAGCGCTTCTTTGCGCATTACGGCGGTATTGCGAATATCGTGGATGTCGCCAATCTTCTCACCGGCGGCCAGGCGATGCGCCACTTCCACCAGCGGGCGTTCACCGTTGCCGTAGATCAGCATGTCGGCCTTGGAATCCACCAGCACCGAGCGGCGCACGGTATCCGACCAGTAATCGTAGTGGGCGATGCGGCGCAGGCTGGCTTCGATGCCACCCAGCACGATCGGCACGTCTTTGTAGGCTTCTTTACAGCGCTGGCTGTAGACCAGGGTGGCGCGATCCGGGCGCTTGCCGCCGACGTTGCCGGCGGTGTAGGCATCGTCGTGGCGCAGTTTGCGATCGGCGGTATAACGGTTGATCATCGAGTCCATGTTGCCGGCGGTGATGCCGAAGAACAGGTTCGGTTTCCCCAATCGCATGAAGTCTTCTTTGTTGCTCCAGTCCGGCTGCGCGATGATGCCGACGCGGAAGCCCTGCGCTTCCAGCATGCGGCCGATGATCGCCATGCCGAAGCTCGGGTGATCGACATAGGCGTCGCCGCTGATGATGATCACATCGCAGCTGTCCCAGCCCAGTTGATCCATCTCTGCTCGCGACATCGGTAAAAACGGCGCGGTGCCAAAACATTCCGCCCAATAAGGCTTATAGGAAAACAGTTCACGATCGGGTTGGATCAGGCTGGTGGTGCTCATTCTGCTGCTCTTTTTACAGGTTAATTAATCGCCGGGCGGCGATTATACGCACTAGCTGCAAAAAGAGCATGGTTATTTCGCTAACCGTTCACTTCGAATTCATAAACGTCGCTGCGGCACAAGATATCGCTGAACTCCAGCGCCTCACCCTGGGCATTG
The DNA here is from genome assembly GCF_029962605.1 of Serratia sarumanii. NCBI lineage: Bacteria > Pseudomonadati > Pseudomonadota > Gammaproteobacteria > Enterobacterales > Yersiniaceae > Serratia > Serratia sarumanii. The sequence goes on from NZ_CP124750.1 coordinate 4,308,335, forward strand.
CGGCTGGTCTGGGTGATGTGCAACAACGGCGCGCCGCACGGCACGTTGAGCAGCTCGGCAACCTCGTCGCTGCAGGATACCGCCTTCAGCAGAAAGTGTTTATCTTCAGGCACGATGCCGCGCGATTGCCATAACGCATACAGCGAATGTTCCAGCTGCCCCGGTTCGGGCAGGAAGCGCGGCGGAATATAGGTGGTTTCCAGCGAGACCGGGCTGCCGTTCAGCAAGCGCAAACGCCGCAGTTTGACCACCTCATCCCCTTCCGCCAGCCCCAGCGCCGCTGCGGCCTTGGCCGGCGCGCCGACCCGGGTGCGCAGCAGCCATCGATTGCTGACGCTGCTGCCGTGGCGCAGCGCCTGAGCGGTGAAACCGCTGTCCTTATCGAGGGAATAGCCAATGTGCATCGCCACGCGGGTGCCAACGCCCTGCTGTCGCAAAATCAGCCCCTTCTCCTCCAGCAGTTTCATCGCCTTGCTGACGGTGACGCGCGACAGCGCCAGGCCTTCCGCCATCTGCCGTTCGGGCGGCAAAAACGCCTCTGCTGCCAGCACCTGCTGCCTGATCGCGGTTTCTATCGCCGATGCCAACTGAATATAACGCGGCGCTACCGCCCCCTGCGCCAGATGGCCACGCAGCCAGGCCATAAAATCCGTCATTCGCCCGCCCTCTTACCTATGCCATTTGTCTGGATTTCGTTTTTTATCCTATCGCCGATCCGGCGATAAGCCCCTCACCTTAACTAAAATATCGCTAATGTTTTCAGAGTGGCATCACAATTTTTGCCTAATGGACTTTCATTGGATCTAGATCGCGCGTAATCTGTGCTTATTGATGTTGATACATCAATCGCACCAACACCAGGGACCCACTTTAAAAACAATAAAAAACCCGCTGCCGGCCCTAAAGGATACCCTTGATGGCCGGTAGCGGGGATATACTGTCAGCACAAACGGCCGAGAATAAGCAACGTAGCTAATGGATAGCTTGCTCACTGCTCATAGCCACATCACAGGATCCCCTCGCGGTGGGCGCAACGGATCGATGTCGGCAAATAGAAACGTTCCCGCTTCGCCAAACCCCGCTGCAGACCCACTCTTTGACTACACTCATTGGCGCCGTGCGGCCGACGTGCCTCACCCGATAAGGCGGATACCGCCCTCACTTTGACAGACCCGGCGGTCTCAGCCGCTACACACTGCGCGGAATCGGCGTCTTCACCGACAACGGAATAGCCGGCGTCAACCGCGCCAACGGAATCGATTTTCAGTCAACTGCGGCGGCCCTCGCGGCCCTGCGCTACAGGGATCATTTGCTATGACCGATATCAATCGCAATGAAGCATGGAAGGTAGAAAGCACCGGTATCGATCGGGTGCCGGACGCGGAACAGACCGGCAAGCCCATCGAGCTGTTTTGGATCTGGTCGGCGGCCAATATCGGCATTCTCGGCGTGGTGTACGGCGCCATTATCGTCGGCTTCGGCTTATCCTTCCTGCAATCGGTACTCGCCGCGCTGGTCGGCGTCGCCAGCTTCGTGCTGGTCGGTCTCACCAGCTTCGCCGGCAAGCGCGGGCGCACCTCTACGCTGACGCTCTCGCGGGTGATTTTCGGCCTGAAGGGCAACGTGGCGCCCACCCTGTTCAGTTGGATCAACCTGATGGGCTGGGAAGCGGTCAACGTGATCACCGGCACCCTGACGCTGGCGGCGCTGTTCGAGGCCTTCGGGTTGGGTAGCAGCCACCTGCTGACCGCGCTCAGCCTGCTGCTGTTCGGCGGGCTCACTGTCATCGTCAGCCTGCTGGGGCAAAATACCGTGGTCTGGATGCAAAGCTGGTTCAGCCGCATCTTCGGCACCATGACGCTGATCGTGGTGCTCTATATCCTGTTCAACACCGAGTGGAGCCAGGTGCTGGCGCTGCCTTCCGGCAGCTGGTTGACCGGCTTCCTGCCGGCGGTATCGGTGATTGCCGCCGGTACCGGCATCAGTTGGGCGATCGCCGGCGCCGATTACAGCCGCTATCAAAGCCCGAGCTCGTCGAGCAAAAGCATTTTCGCCGCGGTAATGGGCGGCGCCTGTTTGCCGCTGATGCTGCTGATGCTGGCCGGCATCCTGCTTTCCGTGCAGCTGCCCGATCTGGCCAGCGCCGCCAACCCCATCGCACTGATAGGCTCGGTGCTGCCCGCCTGGATGGCCATTCCTTATCTGCTGGCCGCCACCGCCGGCATCGTCACCATCGCGGTGCTCAGCCTGTATTCCGCCAGCCTTAACCTGCTGACTATCGGCGTGCAGGTCAAGCAGTGGCTGGCGGTGTCGATCGACGCGGTGGTGGTGTTGGGCATCGCCCTGTATGTGCTGTTCATCTCCGGTGATTTCATGGGGCCGTTCATCTCCTTCCTGGTGTTCTGCGGCGTCTTCCTGGCGGCCTGGGAGGCGATTTTCCTGCTCGATTACCTGTGCCTGCGCCGCCGCCACGGGTATGATGGCAACGCTTTGTACGGCCTGCATGGCCAGAACCGCGGCGTGCGCAAAGCCCCGCTGTTCTGCTGGTTCCTCGGCGCCCTGTGCGGCCTGCTGGTCACCAAAACCGGTTTTATCGACGGCCCGCTGGCCAAAGGCCTGTTCGCCGATTCCAGCCTGGGGCTGTTTGTGTCGTTCGCGGTGAGTCTGATCGCTTACGGTCTGTACCTGACCCAACGCAGAGAACATCAATGAGTGAGTGGGAAGCTGTAACACCTGTCCTGGTGATTGGGGGCGCGGTCGGCGATCTGGTGATGACGCTGCCGCGCCTGCCGACCAGCGGCGAAGATATCGAAGCCCAGCCGCAGGCGCGGCAAATCGGCGGCTGCGCGTTCAACGTGGCGCGCGCGCTGGTGCGCCTGGAAACGCCGGTGATTAACGGCATGCCGGTTGGCAACGGCGAATGGGGCGCGGCTGCCGAAGCCGCCATGGGCGAGCTGGGGCTGGAGGTGCTGCTGCGCCACGGCCAGATGGACAACGGCTGGTGCCTGGCGCTGGTGGAGCCAAACGGTGAACGCACCTTCATCACGGTTTCCGGCTGCGAAAGCCAATGGAATAAAGCGCAGCTGGCGACGCTGCCGCTGACGGAGCACACCCTGATCTACGCCAGCGGCTACGAGCTGGCGGGCGAAAGCGGCGAGGCGCTGCGCGAGTGGCTGACGCGCATGCCGTTCGACCAACCGCGCCTGATCGATCCCGGCCCGCGCATCGCTCAGCTCAGCGAAGATTTCTTCGCCATGCTCAGCGACAGCCACACCCTATTGACGCTCAACCGCGACGAAGTGGCCGCGCTGTGCGGCGGCGGCGACGCCGTGGAGGGCGCGCAGCGCTATGCCGCCGCTCGTAACCTGACGCTGGTTTGCCGCCTGGATCGCGACGGCGCGTGGATCTGCGACGGCCGCACGCCGCCGCTGCACGTGCCCGCCTATCCGGTAGACGTCGTCGACACCATCGGCGCGGGCGATGCCCACTGCGCCGGTTTGCTGGCGGGCCTGTCCGCCGGCTGGCCGCTGCCGCAGGCGGTCGATCTGGCCAACCGGGTCGCCGCTTGCGTGGTGGCCAGCCTCGGCGCCGCCAATCCGCCGGACCGGCAGCAGTTGCAACAGCGCTTCCCGCAGGCCTGACGTTTCATGGCGCCGTCACGCGGCGCCTTCTGCCTTACTGCGCCGCCGCCGCGCTCTCCTGCGGCGGGTGGCGATAGTTGAAGCTCAACGCGAACACGATCCCCAACACCAGCGTATACAGCGCAAACACCAGCCAGATGCTCTGCCAGTCTTTCACGCCGTCATGGCTGAAGAAGTCCACCACCTCGCCGCTGGCAAGCGCCCCCAGATAGGCGCCCAAACCGTTCACCATGGTCATGAACAGCCCCTGCGCGCTGGCGCGGATGCGGCGATCGGCCTCTTTCTCGACGAAGATGGCGCCGGAGATATTGAAGAAGTCGAACGCACAGCCGTAGACGATCATCGACAGCAGCAGCAGAACGAAACCAAAGCCGACCGGCGTGCCATAGGCCAGGAACAGGAAGCGCAGCGTCCAGGCCGCCATGCTGATCAGCATCACCTGCTTGATGCCGTAACGGCGCAGGAAGAAGGGAATGGTGAGGATAAAGAATACTTCGGAGATCTGCGACAGCGACAGCAGCACCGCCGGATACCGGACGCTGAGGCTGTCCTGATACAGCGGGTTGAGCGACAGATCGTGCAGGAACGGGTTGCCGAAGGTATTGGTTATCTGCAGCGCCGCGCCAAGCAACATGGCGAACAGGAAAAACAGCGCCATGCGCCGCTGGCGGAACAGCACCAGCGCATCCAGCCCCAGCACGCTCACCCAGCTCTTCGACTCGGCCGCGCGGTTGGTCGGGCAGCGCGGCAGCGTCAGTGAATAAGCGGACAGCAGCAGCGACGCCGCAGAAGCCAGATACAGCTGCAGATTGCTGAGCTCGATTCGGCTGAAGCCGACCAGCCACATCGCCAGAATGAACCCCACCGTGCCGTACACCCGCACCGGCGGAAAGTCCTTCACCGTGTCAAAGCCGTGCTTTTCGAGACAAAAATAGGAAATGGCGTTAGAGAGCGCGATGGTCGGCATATAGACCATGGCGTTGAACAGCATCACCCAGAACATCAGCATCGGTTGCTCGACCTGCGCCGCGCAGTACAGCGCCAGCGCCCCGAGCAGGTGACAAAGCGCATACAGGTAGTTGGCCTTCATCCACCGATCGGCGATGATGCCCGCCAGCCCCGGCATGATCAGCGCGGCGATGCCTTTGGCGCTGTAAACCATCCCCACCTGCATGCCGCTGAAATGCAGCGTGTTGATCATGTAGGAGCCCAGCGTCACCAACCAGGCACCCCAGATAAAGAACTGCAGGAAAATCATGACCTTCAATCGTGCTTTTATCGCCATCGCCATCACCTTGTTATTATGCTTTCAACGATGATTGGTGCGGCGGGCCCCCTGCAGCCCGCCGCCGGTTTGCCTGCGGTGTTACAGCGTTTTGAACAGCTCGCGGATCAGGCGCATGAAATCGTCCGCCGCCAGCGCCGCGCAGCTGAGCGTTTGTTCATGAGAGAGTGGCGTATCCGACAGCCCTTCGGCGTAGTTGGTCATCGCGGACACCACCAGCACCTTGAGGCCGCAGTGGCGCGCCGTCAGGACTTCCGGCACGATCGACATGCCCACCACGTCGCAGCCCAGGGTCTGCATCATGCGGATCTCCGCCGGCGTTTCGAAATTCGGCCCGGTGTAGGCGGCGAACACCCCTTCCGCCAGCGGAATGCCCGCACTTTCGGCCACCGCCGCCAGCCGGGCGCGCAGATCGCGATCGTAGGCGTTCGCCAGGCTGAAGAAGCGCGGCCCGAAGCGCTCGTCGTTGGCGCCGACCAGCGGCGATTCCGGCATGAAGTTGATGTGATCGGTGATGGCCACCAGGCTGCCCGGCGCCACCGAGCGGCGCAGCGAACCGGCGGCGTTGGTCGCCAGCAGGAATTCGCAGCCCAGCAGTTTGAAGGTGCGCACCGCGGTGGTCATCACCTGCATGCCGCGCCCTTCATAGAAATGACCGCGCCCTTTCATGCACAATACCGGCACGCCTTCCAGCTTGCCGGCGACCAGCTGCCCGGCATGGCCGGCGACGCCGCTCACCGGGAAGCCCGGCAGCTCCCCGTAGTCGATGGTGACGGTTTCGGTCATCACCTCCGCCAGGGCGCCGAGTCCGGAGCCGAGAATCAAGGCCGCTTTCGGCTGGAAACCCGGCAGGCGTGCGCGGACGACATCGGCGCAGGTAAAAGCATCTTCTTGATTAAACATCGTATTCTCTCTTTCAGCGGGGGATAATAATCCCCATAGTAGAGAGCGAGGCGCGGCCGAGACCAATACATTCTTGGCGGCCGATTTATTCCATTTACCTATAAGTTGAGCTGCGTCACAAGGAGGCGATACCCCGGATGAATCAGCCCCATGCCCTGCCCGATCCCGGCCGGATTAACTTCCGCCTGCTACACTATTTCCGCGTGGTGGCGGAAGAGATGAACTTCACCCAGGCGGCGCGGCGGCTGAATATGTCACAGCCGCCGCTCAGCAAGCACATCAAGGAGCTGGAAAGCCAGCTCGGCGTGGTGCTGTTCAAACGCACCACCCGCTCCATGACGCTGACGCCGGCCGGCCGCACGCTGCTGCGCAACGTCGAGCGGCTGCTGGATCAGGCCGACAGCGCGCTGCATCAGGTGCAACAGATGGGGCGCGGCGAAGGCGGCCACATGGTGGTCGGCATGGTCGGTACCTCGGCCTGGGGCGGGCTGATCGCGGCGCTGCGGCGGTTCAGCGAGCAAAACGCCGGCGTCACCTGGTCGTTGAACGAGCTGACGCCCAGCCAGCAAATCGCCGCGCTGCAAAAGCGGCATATCGATATCGGGGTCTGGCGAGAGGCGCAGCAACAGACGCTGCCGGGGTTGACCTGCCAACGCTTGGCGAGCGAGAGCATCGCCGTGGTGCTGCCGCTCGATCATCCGCTGGCGCAGCAGGAAAGCATCCCGCTGGCGGCGCTGCAGAACGACAGTTTCATCGTGCTGCCGCCGCACGAGGCCAGCCTGGGGCTGTATCTGCACAATCTGTGCCTGCAGCAGGGATTTTTGCCGGACGTCGCTTATCAGGTCAACGAACCGCAAACCCTGCTGGCGCTGGTGGCGGAGGGCTGCGGCATTACGCTGCTGCCGGACAGCTACGGCCGCATCCCGTGGCCCGGCGTCCGCTTTTGCTCGCTGCAGCAGGCGCCGCCGGCGGATCTGTACGCGGTTTACCGCGCCGACAGCGTCACGCCGGTCGTAGAGGCCTTTCTGGAGATGCTGCGGGCGCCGTAAGCGGCCCGCAGCGCAGATTACATCGTCGGCTGCACCATCAGCTGGCCGGCGGTGCCGCGATCGGCCATCTCCAACGTCTGGCTGTAATACAGGAACGGGAAGTGTTCGGAGGTAGGTTGGTTGAAATACACCAGCAGCTCGACGTCGCCATCGACCCAGACGGTGTCCTTCCAGCCGCGATCTTCCGCCATCGGCTGCGCGCCGTTGACGCGTTTGATCAGGAACTGCACGCCCTGAATATGGAACGACTGCGGCGTATCCGCATGAATGTTCCAGCGTTCCCAGGTGCCTTGCTGCGCCTGCACGTCGATGCGGTTCATGTCCCAAATCGCGCCGTTGATGCCGACGCCGCCGTCGCCCAGGCGGAAATCGCGGGTGCGGCTGGCGCTGCCGTCCAACAGCTGATCCGCCAGCAGGCGCATCGGCAGGTTGTCGGTCACCAGCGGCAGCAGGCCGGTCGGGCGCAGCGTCAGCACCTGGGTGGACACCAGAATGCTCGACGGCTCGAACAGGCCGCGCAGGCGATCCATGATGCCCGCCGCTTCACCGGCGGTGATGGTCACCTCCTCGCCCTTCGACATGTCGATCAGCACTTCCCGGCGTTCGCCCGGCGCCAGCGACAGCTGCTGCACCGCGACCGGCGCGGGCAGGAAGCCCTGATCGCTGGCGATCACGTTGAACGGCCGCCCGTCGCTGAGCTGCAGGGTATAGCGGCGCGCGTTGGAGGCGTTGAGCAGGCGCAAACGCACCCAGCCGCGCGACACCTCGACATACGGATTTTGCACGCCGTTGACCAACAGCGTATCGCCGACGAAACCGCCCTGCGACGGCGCATCGTATTGCGGCGTGCCGAAGTTATCGAAGCGCTTGTCCTGAATGATCAGTGGGAAATCGTCGACGCCGTAGTGGTTGGGCAGCGGCAGCGCTTTGCTGACGGCATCCTCCACCAGCCACAGCCCGGCCAGCCCGTTGTAAACGTGCGGCGCCATGCGGTTCGGCGTATTGGCGTGGTACCAACAGGTGGCCGCCGCCTGGCGAATAGGCAGCACCGGCGACCAGTCGACGTTGGGCGACATCATGCGCGGCGCGCCGCCCATCAGCGTGCCCGGCACCTGCAGACCGCTGACGGTCATCGCCACCGGCTCCTGCAGGCGGTTGCTGTAGATCAGTTTGACGTCGTCACCGCTGTAAACCCGCACCGTCGGCCCCAAATACATGCCGTTGATGCCCCACACCGCCGCCTTGCGGTTATCCATAAACGCCCAGTGGGCGCGCTGCAGGGTCAGGAACAGCGGCTGACCGCGGCGAGACTCCAGCAGCGGGGGGATGGGTAATGGGGTCTGCGTTCCGCTCGCCTCTGCCCTCAGCGGCACGGCGCTCGCGCACAGCGCCAGGCCCGATGCCTGTATAAACTGACGTCGACTGAGTGACATATTTTCTCCATGAAAAGCAATAACTAAACCGTGTGCAAAACCCAAACGCCCGCCAATCAAGATTAGCAGGCGCTCAGGCGTTAACGGCGCTGAACGCCAATTAAAAACGTATTCTTTGAAGCCGGTAGACTCTTATTTTTTGGCGGCGTTGCGCTGGGCGACTTCGGCGTCCAATTGGGCGATTTTCGCCTCCATCAGCTCGCGGCAATGCGCCGCCAGCTCGCGCACGTTTTCTTTGCCGTATTTGCTGGTATCCACCGGCGCCAACATCTCGACGATCACGTGACCGTTATTCCAGCGATTAAGATTTATATTACCGCTGGTGGTCGATACGCAGATCGGCACAATCGGCACGCCGGCGGCGATGGCCGCGTGGAACGCGCCGGTTTTAAACGGCATCAGCCCGCGACCGCGGCTGCGGGTCCCTTCCGGGAACATCCAGATCGAAATGTCTTTCTTTTTGAACTGCTCCGCCACCTGGGCGATGGTGCCGTGCGCCTTAGCGCGATTATCACGATCTATCAGCAGATTACCGGTCAGCCAATACAGCGGGCCGAAAAACGGGATCCACACCAGACTTTTTTTACCGACGGTCACGGTGCGCGGCTGCACGATATTGGCGGCCGTCACCATGTCGTAGTTATTTTGGTGGTTGGCGATATAGATGCAGTTGCCGTTGTTGGCCGCATCGGCCGGCACGCGGGTTTCAACCTTGATGCCGAACAGCGTCGACAGGCGGCCGAAAAGGTGGCCGAAGGTCGCCACGTGGCGGGGATTGCGCGGGCTGAACAAGCAATAAACAGAACCGAAAATACACACCAGAATACAGAAAAGAGTGGCGAGAACGGCACGCAAAATCAATAACATAACAACCTCATTAGCACACTGCCAACGCAGTTTACTTCGCTGCGCAGATTCCTTTACTCATTATTTGCCGGCCAGGCGATAAGCACGCCGATGTCGCCTGCCTTTCTCGCTATTTTCCCGCCAGCCGGCAATACGCACAATAATTTTATGCGCAGAAATGTTAACTATTTGGAAAATAAACGCCAGTAAAAATAAATAAGGCGGCCACAGCATGCTGCGACCGCCCGTTAACGCTGGCGCCAACGCTTACTCTTCGCTGTCGCCGCCCGACGCCCGCATCGGCGCATCCACTTCGACGCGATCGATGCGCTGCAGGCCGCGCGGCAGCTGAGTGCCCTTGCGCCCGCGCTCGGCGCGGAATTTCTGCAAATCCTCCGGCCGCAGCGTCAGCTTGCGTTTGCCGACGTGCAGCGTGACGGACGCCTGCGGCGGCAGCACGAACAGCCAGGCCAGCTTGTCGTCACCGGCCGCCGCCTGGGCTGCCGGAATGGAGACGATCTTGTTGCCTTTGCCCTTCGACAGCTGCGGCAGATCGGCGACCGGGAACATCAGCATGCGCCCGGCGGCGGTGATCGACAGCAGCATGTCGTCTGCGCCGTGGATTTCCATCGGCGGCAGCGCCCTGGCGTTGTCCGGCAGCGTGATCATCACCTTGCCGGCGCGGTTGCGCGCCACCAAATCGTTGAAGGTGCAAACGAAGCCGTAACCGGCATCGGACGCCATCAGCAGCTTCTGATCGTCGGCCGCCATCAGCACCTGCTCAATAGTGGCGCCCGGCGGCGGCGTCAGCTTGCCGGTCAGCGGCTCGCCCTGCCCGCGCGCCGAAGGCAGCGTCATCGGATCGAGCGCATAGCTGCGCCCGGTGGAGTCGATGAATACCACCGGCTGGTTGCTCTTGCCGCGCGCCGCGCCGCGGAAGCTGTCGCCGGCCTTGTAGCTCAGGCCGGCCGGATCGATGTCGTGGCCCTTGGCGCTGCGCACCCAGCCCATTTCAGACAGCACGATGGTCACCGGCTCAGACGGCACGAAGTCGTGCTCGCTCATCGCCTTGGCTTCCGCACGCTCGGTCAGCGGCGAACGGCGATCGTCGCCGTAGGTCTGCGCATCGGCCTGGATCTCTTTCTTGATCAGCGTGTTCAGCTTGCGTTCGGACGCCAGCAGCGCCTGCAGCTGATCGCGCTCTTTCGCCAACTCATCCTGCTCACCGCGGATCTTGACCTCTTCCAGCTTGGCCAGGTGACGCAGTTTCAGCTCGAGGATCGCTTCCGCCTGGGTATCGGAGATGCCGAAACGCTGCATCAGCACCGGCTTCGGCTCATCTTCGCTGCGGATGATGTGGATCACCTCGTCGATATTGAGGAACGCCACCAGCAAACCTTCGAGGATATGCAGGCGTTTCAGCACTTTCTCGAGGCGGTAGTTCAGGCGGCGGCGCACCGTGTCGCGACGGTAGGCCAGCCATTCGGTGAGGATCTCCACCAGCCCTTTGACCTGCGGGCGGTTATCCAGACCGATCATGTTCATGTTGATGCGGTAGCTGCGTTCCAGATCGGTGGTGGCGAACAGGTGGTTCATCACCTGTTCCAGATCGATACGGTTGGAGCGTGGCACGATCACCAGACGCGTCGGGTTTTCGTGGTCGGACTCATCGCGCAGATCTTCGACCATCGGCAGTTTCTTGGCGCGCATCTGGCTGGCGATCTGCTCCAGCACCTTGGCGCCGGACACCTGGTGCGGCAAGGCGGTGATCACCGCGCTGCCGTCTTCTTTCTTCCACACGGCGCGCATGCGCACCGAGCCGCGGCCGCTCTGGTAAATTTTGCGGATTTCATCGCGCGGGGTGATGATCTCGGCTTCGGTCGGGAAGTCCGGCCCCTGCACGAATTCGAGCAGATCGTCGAGCGAGGCGCCCGGCTTGTCGAGCAGCGCCACCGCCGCGGCGGCGACTTCGCGCACGTTGTGCGGCGGAATGTCGGTCGCCATGCCGACGGCGATACCGGTGGTGCCGTTCAGCAGGATGTTCGGCAGGCGCGCCGGCAACATCTTCGGCTCTTGCAGCGTGCCGTCAAAGTTCGGGATCCAGTCGACGGTGCCCTGCCCCAGCTCGGCCAGCAAGACTTCGGCATATTTGGAGAGGCGGGATTCGGTATAACGCATCGCCGCGAACGACTTGGGATCGTCCGGCGCCCCCCAGTTCCCCTGGCCGTCCACCAGCGGATAGCGATACGAGAACGGCTGCGCCATCAGCACCATGGCTTCATAACACGCGCTGTCGCCGTGCGGGTGGTATTTACCCAGCACGTCGCCCACGGTGCGGGCGGATTTCTTGAATTTGGCGCTGTTGTTCAGCCCCAGCTCAGACATGGCGTAGATGATGCGGCGTTGTACCGGCTTCAAACCGTCGCCAATGTACGGCAACGCCCGATCCATGATGACGTACATGGAATAGTTCAGATAGGCGTTTTCAGTGAATGTGTGCAGCGGTAAACGCTCTACACCATCATGAGTCAGATCACTCATTACTCAATTATCCTCAGACCGTGGCTTGGCAATCCCTGGACGACAATAAGGCATCGCTTGTCGATTCTGCCCGCGATAGTAACCCATCTGCGGGGTGGCTGTCACAGTTGGCGCAAGGATCGCCGGCCGAAGGCGCTGCCGCCGGGACGTTTAGGCAAAATTCCATCGCGATTGTTGATTAAGAATCAATACTGTTGTGTCTGTCGTCACGTTTTTACTTGCCTGGCCAGCGATTACACTCTCGTTCAGCAAGCTGTTTTTGCGCACCGCAGCGGAAAACGGCATCTATCTTAACTCTGACGGGAGACGCAAAAGATGAGCAATATCCTGATTATCAACGCTAAAAAGCAATTCGGCCATTCCAACGGCGAACTCAACCAAACCCTGAGCGACGTGGCGGAAAGCTTCCTGCGCGATCTGCAGCACGAGGTGCAGGTCACGGTGGTCGACGACGGCTATGACATCGAAGCCGAAGTGCAGAAATACCTGTGGGCCGATGCGGTCATCTATCAGATGCCGGGTTGGTGGATGGGCGAGCCGTGGATCCTGAAAAAATACATCGACGAAGTGTTCACCGCCGGCCACGGCAGCCTGTACGCCAGCGATGGCCGCACCCGCTCCGACGCCGCCAAGAAGTACGGCTCCGGCGGCCTGATTCAGGGCAAAAAATACCTGCTGAGCCTGACCTGGAACGCCCCGCTCGAAGCCTTCACCGATCCGAACCAGTTCTTCCACGGCGTCGGCGTCGACGGCGTTTACCTGCACTTCCACAAGGCCAACCAGTTCCTGGGGATGGAAGCCTTGCCGACCTTTATCTGCAATGACGTGATAAAACAACCGGATATCGAAACGGACATCGCACGTTATCGCGAGCACCTGGCGGGAATTTTTGCTTAACTGGCAGCGAAGGGCTTAACCAACGAGGTAATGATGATCACCGTAATCGCAGAAATCAAAGTCAAACCCGGCCACCGCGCCACCGTGTTACAAGCCATTGAAAAACTGGTGCCACTGGTGCTGGCGGAAGAAGGCTGCGGCGAATACACGCCGATGGTAGACAGCCACACCCAGGCCCCCTGGCAGAAACTGTCGCCGGACTCGGTGTTTATGCTGGAAAAATGGCAAAGCCAGGCGCATCTGGAAAAACACCTGCAGATCGACCATATGCTCAAGCACCGCGAGACCATCAAGGACTACGTGCTGGGCACCGAGATCTACGTGCTGGAAAACGCGCTGTAATCCCTTCAGAGGCCCTCTGCGGCCTCTGGCGGCTCTCCCTCAAGGCGGGCGCTGACGTAGTCGAGAAAACAGGTGAGGCGCGCCGCCAGCTGGGCGTCGTGGTAATACACCGCGTTGATCGGCTGGCGCACGTCCAGCGTCTCCCGCACCAGCAGCGGTACCAGCCGGCCCGCTTCCCGATCGCGGCGGGTCATGAAGTCCGCCAGTTGGACAATGCCCGCCCCGCGCAACGCCAACTCACGCAGCGTCTCCCCGCTGGAGGCCGAGATCGTCGGTTCGATGGCGAAATACCGCGCCTGCCGGTAACGCAGCGGCCACTGGTTCAGCGATTCTGGGTAGGTGAATCCCAACAGGCAATGGCGGTGCAGATCTTCCACGCCGCGCGGTTCGCCATGCCGTTGCAGGTAATCCGGGCTGGCGAGGATGCGCAACCGGCTGTGCCCCAGCAGGCGCGCATGAAGCGTGGAGTCACGCAGCGCGCCGATGCGGATCGCGATATCGGCGCGTTTCTCCAACAGGTCGATATTGCGATCGTCGGTGTCCAGCTCCAGCTCAATCTGCGGATAACGACGGCGGAACTCCGCCACCATCGGCACCAGCACGTGCGCCATGAAAGGGGCGGCGGCGTTGACCCGCAGCCGACCGGCGGGCAGCTGGCGCCGCAGCGCCATCAGTTCTTCGGCCTGATCCACCGAACGCAGTATTTCGCGCGCAGGCGCCAGGAAGCTCTGCCCTTCTTCGGTCAGGCTCAGGCGACGCGTGGTGCGGCGCAAGAGCGTAGCGTCGAGTTTCGTTTCCAGGCGGCTGAGTGCGCGGCTGACGCCGGAGGTGGTTTGGCCGAGCCGATCGGCGGCGGCGGTGACCGAACCGCTGTCGACCACCGCCGTGAACGCCAGCAGCTCTTCGAGGGTGATCTTCACGCGGTTCGCCCCAGGTTGACGGGCGCCGCATGCAACGCCCTGCGGGAAAGCAGGCCCGGCGTTTCACCGGGCCAGGGTCAGGCTCAGACCGCCAATTCGGCCATGTCGCCCTTGTCTTGCAGCCAGTTGCGGCGATCTTCCGAACGCTTCTTGGCCAACAGCATGTCCATCACCGCCAGCGTCTGATCGACGTCATCCTCTGCCACCGTCAGTTGCACCAGACGGCGGGTGTTCGGATCGAGGGTGGTTTCGCGCAGCTGCAGCGGGTTCATCTCGCCCAGCCCTTTAAAGCGCTGTACGTTCGGCTTGCCCTTCTTGCGCTTCAGCTGTTCCAGCACGCCGGCTTTCTCTTCTTCATCCAGCGCGTAGAACACCTCTTTACCGAGATCGATACGGTACAGCGGCGGCATGGCGACATAGACGTGGCCGCCTTTCACCAGCGAACGGAAGTGGCGCACGAACAGCGCGCACAGCAGCGTGGCGATGTGCAGGCCGTCGGAGTCCGCATCCGCCAGGATGCAGATTTTGCCGTAGCGCAGCTGGCTGAGATCTTCGCTGTCCGGATCGATGCCGATCGCCACGGAAATGTCGTGCACTTCCTGCGAGGCCAGCACTTCGTCCGAGGAGACTTCCCAGGTATTCAGGATCTTGCCCTTGAGCGGCATGATCGCCTGATATTCGCGATCGCGTGCCTGCTTGGCCGATCCGCCCGCCGAGTCCCCTTCCACCAGGAACAGTTCGGTCATGGCCAGATCCTGCGAGGTGCAGTCCGCCAGCTTGCCCGGCAGCGCCGGCCCGCTGGTCAACTTCTTGCGCACCACTTTCTTGGCGGCGCGCAGACGGCGCTGGGCGCTGGAGATCGCCAGCTCGGCCAGCTGTTCCGCCGCCTGAACGTTCTGGTTCAGCCACAGGCTGAAGGCGTCTTTCACCACGCCGGAAACGAAGGCCGCGCACTGGCGCGAGGAGAGACGCTCTTTGGTCTGCCCGGCGAACTGCGGATCCTGCATCTTCACCGACAGCACGTAGGCGCAGCGATCCCAGATATCCTCCGCCGACAGCTTCACGCCGCGCGGCAGAATATTGCGGAATTCGCAGAACTCGCGCATCGCGTCCAGCAGCCCCTGGCGCAGGCCGTTGACGTGGGTGCCGCCCTGCATGGTCGGGATCAGGTTGACGTAGCTTTCGGTCAGCAGCTCACCGCCTTCCGGCAGCCACAGCAGCGCCCAGTCCACCGCTTCGGTGTCACCGGCGAAATTGCCGACGAACGGCGCTTCCGGCAGGGTAATCAGGCCGTTGACCGCTTCCATCAGGTAGTCGGTCAGGCCGTCCTGGTAGCACCAGCGCTGCTCGGTGTTGTTCACCTTGTCGATGAAATAGATCTCGACGCCGGGGCACAGCACCGCCTTGGCTTTCAGCAGGTGAGTCAAGCGCGATACCGAGAAGCGCGGGCTGTCGAAGAACTGCTCATCCGGCCAGAAGTGCACGCTGGTGCCGGTGTTGCGTTTGCCGCAGGTGCCGGTCACCGTCAGATCTTGCACCTTGTCGCCGTTTTCGAAGGCGATGCCGTAGACGTTGCCGTCGCGGCGCACGTTGACTTCCACCCGCTTCGACAGGGCGTTGACCACCGAGATCCCCACGCCGTGCAGGCCGCCGGAGAACTGGTAGTTTTTATTCGAGAATTTACCGCCGGCGTGCAGCCGGCACAGGATCAACTCAACCGCCGGCACGCCCTCTTCCGGGTGGATGTCCACCGGCATGCCGCGGCCGTCGTCGATCACTTCCAGCGACTGATCGGCGTGCAAAATCACGTCGATGCGCTTGGCGTGACCGGCCAACGCTTCGTCGACGCTGTTATCGATCACCTCTTGGCCGAGGTGGTTTGGGCGCGTCGTGTCGGTATACATGCCGGGACGACGGCGCACTGGTTCTAGACCGCTGAGTACTTCAATGGCATCAGCGTTATAGCTGGATTGAGTCATCGTTGATTATTTTTTCGTGGTTAAAGGGAGGTGCCGGAACGGTCCGTCAGACCGCGTTTAGCCCTAAAAAATCCACAATCTGGGGGAAGTAGTGCTCGAAACCGACGAAGGCGTGGTTTCCACCCGACTCCACCGTTTGCCGACACGCGGTGTAATACGCCACGGCCTGGCCGTAATCGAGAATTTCATCGCCCGTTTGCTGCAGCAGCCAGATTAAATCCGGCGACTCCAAGGGATCGATCTGCATCACTTTCAGATCGTAAACGTGCCGAGACTCTAACACATATTGCTGGCCGGTGTAGGGGTTCTCGTTGGCGCCGAGATAGTCGACCAGCAGCTCAAACGGCTTGACCGCCGGGTTGACCACCACCGCCGGCAGCGAAAAACACTGCGACAGCCAGGTGGCGTAATAGCCGCCCAGCGATGAACCGACCAGCCCGAGCGTTTGGCCGGCGCGCTCCAGCACCATATTCTCCAGCATTTCGGCGGCCTCCGCCGGAAAGGCCGGCAGCTGCGGCACCAGCATCTCGATATCGGGATGGTGCTCGGCCAGCCAGGCCTTGAAGGCCACCGCCTTGGCCGACTGCGGCGAACTGTTGAAACCGTGCAGGTAGAGCAGTGTCGAAGGCATCAGTATCCATCCGAGTCCATATCGGGGCGGAAATCGTCGTTTTCCAGGCGGAACACCTGGGTCTCGACGCGGCCGTCCGGCAGCAGATCGAGGTAGCGCCAGCCGGGGGAGACGTCGTCAATGGTGAAGTTCGTGCAGTGCGGCTTGAATTGCACGCAGGTGGACGGCGTCGCCAACAGGCGTCGGCCCTGCCATTCCAGATCCAGATCCTGGTGAATGTGCCCGCACACCACGGTATTCACTTTCGGATAACGCAGCAGGATCGCGCCCAGCATATGCGGGTTGCGCAGGCTGTGCTGATCGAGCCAGGTGCAGCCGGAAGGCAGCGGATGATGGTGCAGCAGCAACAGCGTATAGCGCTCGGGGTGAGCCTGCAGGCAGCGCTCCATCCACTCGAGTTGGTATTCGCTCAATTCGCCGTGCGGCACGCCGAACACCTGGCTGTCCAGCATCAGCACCTGCCAGCTGTCGCCCAGCAGCACCTGTTTGGAAGGCGCGATGCCGGCGGCGGCCAACGCATCGACCATCGCCGGTTGAAAATCATGGTTGCCCGGCAGCCACACGCAGGGAGCCGGCAATTGCGCGATGCCGGCGGCGAAGTGGCGGTAGGCCTCTTGCGAATGATCCTGCGCCAAATCTCCCGTGGCGACGATCAAATCGACGTCGCGGCGCTGCGCCTGGATGGCGTCCAGCACCGCGTGATAGCTGCGATAGGTATTGATGCCGAGCAACGTCTCGTGTTCGCCGGCAAAAAGGTGGGTATCTGTTATTTGTAGAATCCTGACCGCGGCCCCACTCGCCACGGGCAGTTTAAACAGGCTTTCCAAATGGTGTCCTTTGTTATTTCAGTCTGTCTAACAAACCGGAACCGCCATCGCTCCATGCGCCAAACAGTAGCGCAGCCAATCAGCAAGAAACTGGTTAATTTGATGCTTTTCGTCGCGTTGATGCAACTTTTTATTAGGATAATCATAACGCGCTTTAAAGCGATAGATCTGCTGACTGGAACACACTTCCGCAACCATGGCGTCATGGTACAGCCGCACCGTCATCGCGGGCAGGCTCCAGTAGCTGACCGCCGGAAAGATCTGCTCGATCTCCACCAGCGACGTGTAACGCGTGGACTCAACGATGGTCAAACGATAGCCGGCGCCGTTCACCTGATAAGTCACCGTTTCGCCCGCTTCGTCGTTGCGCGGCAGCAAGCGGCGCAATTGCGCGAAGTTGGTTTCGCACAATCTCATCATTTCGGGGAAATCAGGGGTATAGCGCTGTTTCATTAGTTGGCCCACTCTTTTCTCAACGATTCATGGTGCAACGCCAGCCATTGCAATGCAATCACTGATGCGGCGTTATCGATCGCGCCCTCCTCCACCCAGCGGTAAGCCTGCTCGCGGCTGACCACGTGGACGCGGATATCTTCATGTTCTTCCGCCAGGCCGTGAATGCCCTCGGCGGTGCCGGCGTCCACCTCGCCGACCATGATCGACAGACGTTCACTGGTGCCGCCGGGGCTGGCCAGGTAGCTCAGCACCGGCTTGCAGCGCCCGACCATCACGCCGGCCTCCTCCTGCGCTTCGCGGCGGCACACGTCCTCGACGCTTTCGCCGGTCTCGATCATACCCGCCACCATTTCCAGCAGCCAGGGCGAATGGCTGGTATCAACCGCGGCGATGCGCAGTTGTTCAATCAGCACAACCTCGTCGCGCACCGGATCGTAGGGCAGCAGCACCGCCGCATGGCCGCGTTCGAAAATTTCACGCGTGATTACAGGGCTCATTTCGCCATTGAACAACCGATGGCGAAACCGGTATAAATTGAGTGAAAAAAAACCACGGTACAGCGTCTCGCGTGCAATAATTTCTACATCTTTTTTCTCGAAAGTAACGGGCGACGGCTGCGAACGGTTCATGCGCGAATTCTCCTGCTTGAGTATGCCGATAAAATAATCGGTTTTGATGACAGAAACAGCGGGACTCTCCGCCGCGGCTTTATGTTAGGCTGTTTTCCGCCGCCGGATGCGGCACGTTTGTGCGCTCGCAGGTAATAGCGGGAAACAATCCGGATTGTCAGCCATAATATCAGCTGCAGTCGACCCGGGCAGTACGCCAAGGTAAATGGGCGGTCTGAAAGGTAAAAGTTACGTGAGATGGCACATTCAGCCACCTGATGCGTACCCCAGACTCTGCTAGAATCGGCAACTATTTCGTCTATCGTCAGCGCTAACATAGCAATATTGCTGCACAACAAGGAATGCAAATGAAGAAACTGCTCCCCCTTCTTATCGGACTGAGCCTGGGCGGCTTCAGTGCAATGAGCCAGGCAGAGAACCTGCTGCAGGTCTACAAACAGGCCAGGGAAAGTAACCCGGATCTGCGCAAAAGTGCTGCTGACCGCGACGCCGCATTCGAAAAGATCAATGAAGCGCGCAGCCCGTTGCTGCCGCAGCTCGGTTTAACCGCAGGTTACGATTACACCAACGGTTATCGTGACAGCAATGGCGTTAACAGCAACGTGACCAGCGGTTCGTTGGCGCTGACGCAAACTATTTTCGACATGTCGAAATGGCGCCAGCTGACGCTGCAGGAAAAGACCGCCGGCATCTCCGACGTCACCTTCCAGACCGCTGAGCAGTCGCTGATTCTCAACACCGCCACCGCCTACTTCAACGTGCTGAAGGCGATCGACACGCTGTCCTATACCCAGGCGCAGAAAGATGCGGTATACCGCACGCTGGATCAAACCACCCAGCGCTTCAACGTGGGCCTGGTGGCGATCACCGACGTGCAGAACGCCCGCTCGAACTATGACACCGTGCTGGCGGCGGAAGTCTCCGCCCGCAACGATCTGGATAACGCGCTGGAAACGCTGCGCCAGGTGACCGGGGCCTTCTACCCGGAGCTGGCCTCGTTGAATACCGATCGCTTCAGTACCCAGCGCCCGGAAGCGGTGAACAACCTGCTGAAAGAAGCGGAAGCGCGCAACCTGAGCCTGCTGTCCGCCCGTCTGAGCCAGGACCTGGCGCGCGAGCAAATCCGCGCAGCCCAAACCGGCTATATGCCGACGATTGACGTCAGCGCATCAACCGGCATCAGCAATACCAAATACAACGGCTCCAACACCGGCGGCGCGAATGCCGCACGCTACAGCGACTCCGATGCGGGCCAAAATAAGGTCGGCATCAGCTTCAACCTGCCGCTGTACAGCGGCGGCGCGACCAACTCACAGGTCAAGCAAGCGCAGTACGGCTTCGTCGGCGCCAGCGAGCAGTTGGAAAGCTCACACCGCAGCGTGGTGCAGACCGTGCGTTCGTCGTTCAACAACGTTAACGCCTCGATCAGCAGCATCAACGCCTACAAACAGGCGGTGATCTCCGCGCAAAGCTCCCTGGACGCGATGGAAGCCGGTTATCAGGTCGGTACCCGCACCATCGTCGACGTGCTGGACGCCACCACCACGCTGTATAACGCCAAACGTCAGCTGTCCGACGCGCGTTATACCTATCTGATCAACCAGTTGAACATCAAGTCGGCGCTCGGCACGCTGAACCAGAACGATTTGCTGCTGCTGAACGGCGCGTTGGGCAAACCGGTGTCGACCGCACCTGACGCCGTGGCGCCGCAGAATCGCGCGCAGGACGCCTATGCAGACGGCTATCAGGACAATGCGCCGATGCAGCAAACCGCGGCGCCGGTACCGGCGGCCACTCGCGCATCCGCGCCGGCCGCGGCCACCAGCCAACCGGCTCGCAACAGCGGCAACCCATTCCGCAACTGATGCGCGCACATTGATAAACACGGGGTTCGGCCTGCGCCGCGCCCCGTTTTTTTTGCCTCGATTTCACCACTTCTGCCCGCCGTCTCACAGCCGCCGCCACGTCAGGTGGTATCATCGTCACTCTCGTTTTCGCAGTCTGGATGAGGTTCGATGGACAACGATTCACGCTGGCAACGGCTGATTAACGACGGCGAACTGCCGCCGCCGCTGCGCCCGGCACAGGCGGTTTACGCCTCCTGGCTGCGCTGCCGCAGCCTGATGCAGCCCGACGTCTGGCAAGCACCGCACCGCGCTCAGGGCGCCACCTTCGAATCGATTTGCCGCCGCAAGAACGATCTGCTGACGCTCGGCCAGGCGGCGCTGGAAGACGCCTGCGAGTACATGGAGCCACGTCGTTGTCTGTTGATGATCCTCGACGAGAGCGGCTGCATGCTGTGGCGCTGCGGCGACGCCCAAACCTGGGAGCATTTACAGCAACTGGGGTTCGCCCCCGGCGCTTACTGGGCCGAAGGGCAGATCGGCACCAATGCCCCGGCGCTGGCGGCAACGGAAGGCCACCCGGTGCGGGTGAGCGGCGGGGAGCACGTGCGCCGGGCGCTGCACGGCTGGTCGTTCTGCGCTACGCCGGTCTACGACAACAGCGGCCGCCAGCGCGGTTCGATCGCGCTGGGCTGCCTGCTGGCCGACTGCGCCGCCGGCGATCTGTCGCTGACGCTGGCCATCGCTCGCGAAATCGGCAATTCGCTGAACGCCGACGGCCTGCTGGCGGAATCCAACCGCCATCTTAACCAGCTTTACGGCCTGCTGGACGGCGTGGACGACGGCGTGATGGCCTGGGATCACCGTGGCTACCTGCAATATATCAACCAGCGCGCCGCCGCCCTGCTGAAGCTGGACGAGCAGCAGAGCCAGGGCAAACCGCTGGCGCAGCTGCTGACGCTGCCCGCCCTGCTCAAGCGCGCCATCGCCGACCGGCAGCCGCTGCAACACGTCGAAGTCACCTTCGAAAGCCAGCGGCAGTTTATCGCTGCCTTGCTGACGCTCAAGCCGATTTTCGACGGCGATCGCTGCAGTTTCATCGCCCTGCTGCACCCGCTCGAGCGGCTGCGCCAGTATGTCAGCAGCCAGTTGGGGCGCGTCAGCCACAGCTTCGAGCAAATGCCCTCCGCCTCGCTGGATATGCGGCGGCTGATCCGTTACGGGCAGCAGGCGGCCAAGGGCCAGCATCCAATCCTGCTGCGCGGGGAGGAAGGGGTCGGCAAAGAGCTGCTCAGCCAGGCTATCCACAACGCCGGCGAACGCGCCGCCGGGCCGTATATCGCCCTCAACTGCCAGCTGTTGCCGCAGGCACAGGGGCTGCGTGAACTGCTGGGCAGCGACGCCAGCGAAGAAGAGGCGGGCCAGCTGAGCAAATTCGAATTGGCCAACGGCGGCACGCTGTATCTCGAACAGATCGAATACCTGCCGGCGGAGATGCAGTCGGCGTTGCTGCAGGTGCTGAAAACCGGCGTGGTGATCCGCCTCAATTCCAGCCGAGTGATCCCCGTCGATGTGCGGGTGATCGCCGGCAGCGCCGCCGA
Organism: Serratia sarumanii; assembly: GCF_029962605.1. NCBI lineage: Bacteria > Pseudomonadati > Pseudomonadota > Gammaproteobacteria > Enterobacterales > Yersiniaceae > Serratia > Serratia sarumanii. The sequence goes on from NZ_CP124750.1 coordinate 4,330,159, forward strand.
TCTGCCGCTGCTGGTGCAACAAAACCGCTTCCGCCGCCAGCTGTTTTACAGCCTGCAAGCCTTCGAGATCCAGATCCCGCCGCTGCGCCAGCGGCTGAGCGATATTCCGCTGCTGGTCAAACACCATCTGCGCGCGCTGGAGCAACACTTTCAGTGTCGCTTTCGGGTGGATGACGAAGTGATGGCCCAACTGGCGCTCTACCTGTGGCCGGGCAACGATTTGGAACTGAAAGGGGTGGTGGAGCGCGCGGCGATGATTTGCCACGGCCACCACATCCAGTTAGCAGATTTGCCGGCACACCTGCTCGGCCAGCCGTCGCTGCTGGAGAGCGATCCGCAGCCCGGCGCGCCGCTGTTGACGCTGACGGACATGGAGCGCCAGGCGATCCTGCGCGCGGCGACCGTCAGCCGTGGTCAGTTGACGGAGATGGCGCAGCTGCTGGGCATCGGCCGCACCACCCTGTGGCGGAAGATCAAACAGCATGGGATCGACATCCGCCAGTTCAAGCTGCGCGCCTAGTGGCTGAGCTGCAACACCCCGCGCGCGGCGTCCAGCATCGCCTTTTGCCCGCTGCGGGTTTTGCTCAGGCAATCCTGCATGCCGACCACCATCGGAATGCCCATCGCCTTCGCCAGAATGGCGCTGTGCGACAGGGCATTGCCACCGCTCAGGCAGATGCCGAGCACCAGCCGCCTGTCGAGCATCACCACCTCAGAAGGCATCAGCTCGTCCATCACCAGTATCGACGGCTCTGCCAGCGCGATGGCCGGCAGCGGCAGCCCCTGCAGATGGCACAGCGTGCGGCGCAGCATGTCGCGCACGTCCAGTTCACGCGCCCGCATGTAGTCGTCATCCAGCTCGCGGTACTCTTCGGCGATCGCTTCCAGCACCTGCCGCCAGGCCTGTTCGGCACTGCACAACTGCTGCGCGATGCGGGTGTACGCCGCCTGCTGCAGATCCGGATCGTCCAGCAGCATGCTGTGGGCGCCGAAGATCGCCGCCTGCGGCTTGCCGATCAGCGTGCCGGTGCGTTCCGCCAGCCGGTTCAGATCGCTCAGGGTGTGCTGCAGCGCCTCACGCAGGCGTTGCTGTTCGCCCAACACCTCGTCCGCGCCAATCCGTCGATCGGCGGTTGGCGGCCAGAAGCTGTGGGCCTGGAACACCGGCCCGCTGGTGACGCTTTCCGCCACCGGGATACCGTGCAGCGAAGGCTGCTGCCGCTCGGAAACCGTCTCGCCGAAATGCTGTTCCGCCAGCGCGTTGAACGCCGCCAGCGCCTCGTCCGCCTGCGCGCCGTCGGCGATCAGGCGAATAGTATCGCCGTGGCGCACCTGCAGCAGCGCCAGCTGATTGAGGCTGCGCGGATCGACGCACTGCCCCTGCTTTTCCAGCACCAGCTCGGCCTTGAACGGCGCCAGCGTCTCGACCAGCCGCGCCGCCGGGCGCGCGTGCAGCCCGTGCGGGTTCTGCACCGTCCAGGTTGCGCTTTTGCCCTGCGCCAGCGGCAAAGCCGCGCTTTTCGCGGCCGGCGAGCCTTCGCCCAGCTGCGCCTGTTTGGCCTGCAGCGCGCCCTGCGCCTCCGCCACCACCTGCTCCAGCGAGGCACCGGAGTTGGCGGCCACCACCGCCGCCAGCGTGCCTTCGACCAGCGGCGCCGCACACAGCCGCACTTTGACAGCCACGTACGGGTCCAGCAGATCGAGCGCGGTTTCGGCACTGAGCAGCGCGCTGCCCAAATCCATCAGCACCAGAACGCCGTCACCGTCGGCGACCGCTTCGATCGCCTCCATCACTTTGACCGCGTCGGTGCCGATCGGGTGCTGCTCGTCATCCACGCCCGCCGCCAGCGCCAGCTTGCAACCGTCGCCGCGCATCATCTGCCGCGCCAACTGCTCAACGCCACGCGCCAGCAACGCGCTGTGCGAAACCACCACGATATTAATCATCTCGCCTCCTGCTAGCTGCCGGCGACCTCGGCCAGCGTTTTCATCATCAACATCACCGAAGTGGCGCCGGGATCCTGGTGGCCGATGCTGCGCTCGCCCAGGTAACTGGCCCGCCCCTTGCGCGCCTGCATGGTAATGGTGCTCTCCACCGCCCGCTCGGCGCTGTCGGCGGCGCGCTGCAGCGCCTCCGCCACGCTCAGGTTCTGCTGCGCGGACTGCCCGAGGCTTTCCACCACCGGCCACCAGACGTCGCACATGGTCTTGTCGCCCGGCTCCGCCTTACCGCGCATCACCACGCCTTCAACCCCCTCTTGCATCATTTGATGCAGCTCCGCCAGATCCAGGCTTTGCTTGGCGTTCGCCGCCTGCGCCGCGCGGATGAAGAAGGTGCCGAACAGCGGGCCGCTGGCGCCGCCCACGCTCGACAGCAGCGTCATGCCGGTGTTTTTCAGAATGAAACCGATATCTTTGTCCGCCACCGACGGCAGCTTTTCCACCACCTTGTTGAAACCGCGATTCATGTTCAAACCGTGGTCGGCATCGCCGATCTCGGTGTCCAGCCGGGTCAGAAAATCGCGCTCCCGGCTGAACACCTCGCCGCAACGCATCAGCCAATCGACAACCTGTTGTTTGGTCAACGCCATGATTCCTCCTCAGCAACCCCAACGCAGCGCAGGCGTTTTCACCGGCGCATCCCACAAGGACAACAGCTCGTCGTCCACGTTCAACAGCGTGATGGACACGCCCTGCATATCGAGCGAAGTGCAGTAAGAGCCCACCAGATTGCGCTCAATGATGATGCCCGCCTCGGCGCAGCGCTCCGCCAGCCGATGGTATACGCCGTACAGCTCCGACAGTGGCGTGGCGCCCAGGTTGTTGACCAGCGCGATCGCTCGATCGCCGCGCGTCAACGGCTGCTTGGTCTGCATCTCGTCGCGCCACTCGCCCTGCTGACGATCCCAGACGCGGATCGTGCGCTGATAGTGGCCGTGGTCGATCAGCGTATGGAACATGTCGTCCACCGCCGCGTTGAGCGTGGTGAACGGACGGCGCGCAATGCCCGGCTCGCCGTGAATGCCGACGCCGAACTCCATTTCGTTCTCCGCCAGGGTAAACGACGGCTTGCCGGCGGCCGGCACGGTGCAAGCCCCCAGCGCGATGCCGATTGAGTGCCCGTGGTTGTTGATGCGATGCCCTAACGTCACCACGCTGTCCAGATCGTCGCCGCGCGCCGCGGCGGCGCCCAGCAGTTTCTCCATCAGCACGGTGTTAGCCACCCCGCGCCGCCCGGCGGTAAACAGGCTGTCTTTGACCGCCACGTCGTCATCCACCAGCACCGTCGCCACCGCGACGCCGCTGTCGTGCAGCAGCTCGGTGGCGGTTTCGAAGTTGAGCACGTCGCCGGTGTAGTTCTTGATCAGCAGCAGCACCCCGGCGCCGCCGTCGATCGCCTGGCCGCACTCGTACATTTTATCCGGCGTCGGCGAGGTGAAAATCTCGCCCGGACAGGCGCCGTCGAGCATCCCTTCGCCGACGAAACCGCAGTGCATCGGCTCATGGCCGCTGCCGCCGCCGGACAGGATCGCCACCTTGCCCGCCACCGGCGCGTCGGCGCGGGTCACGAACAGCGGATCCGCGTGCACCAGCAGCTCGGGATGGGCCTCCGCCAGCCCCTGCAACTGCTCTTCCAACACCGACTCGACCTGATTAATCAGTTTTTTCACGATGGTTTCCTCTGTAAGAACAGGGGCGCGGCGCACCGCGCCCCAACGATATCAATGACGCTGCAGCCAGGCGGCGCCCAGCCGATCCGCAGTCAGGATCGCCGCCTGCACGCCCGCGGGTGTAACCTTGAACGGCATGTTGTGAATGGTTTCGCCGGCTGCGCAGCTGGCTTCGGCCACCGCCATCATCTTCGCCGCCGCATCGCCGGTGACGCCCATCTGCGCCAGCGTGATCGGCAGGCCGATGCCATGACAAAACGCCAGCACGGTTTCAATCTGCGCCATCGGGCTGTTCTGCAGTACCAGCTGCGCCAGGGTGCCGAACGCCACTTTCTCGCCGTGATACAGGTGGTGGCACTCTTCGAGCACGGTAAAACCGTTGTGAATGGCGTGCGCCGCCGCCAGCCCACTGCTCTCGAAGCCGATGCCGCTCAGATAGGTATTGGCCTCAATGATGCGTTCCACCGCTTCCGTCACCACGCCGGCCTCGACCGCCAGTTTGGCTTTCACCCCTTCCGCCAGCAGCGTGTCATAACACAGCCGCGCCAGGCTGAGCGCCGCCAGCGTCGATTTGCCGCCGGCCATGCTGGTGGCCTGGGCGTCGAAGCAGGCCTGCGCCTCGAAATAGGTGGAAAGCGCGTCGCCCATGCCGGCCACCAGCAGACGCACCGGCGCTTTGGCGATGATGGCGCTGTCCATCACCACCATGTCCGGGTTGCGCGGGTAAATCAGGTACTCGGCGAATTCGCCCTGTTCGGTGTAGAGAACCGACAGCGCGCTGGTCGGCGCATCGGTGGAGGCGATGGTGGGAATGAGCACCACCGGCAGCTGTTGGTAGTGCGCCACGGCCTTGGCGGTGTCGAGCGTCTTGCCGCCGCCGACGCCGATCACGCCGCGGCAGCCGTGAGCCTGCAGCTCATGGCCGAGCCGGTCTATCTCCTTGCGGCAGCATTCGCCGTTGAAGCGCGCCGCATGATGTTTCACGCCGTGCTGCTGCAGGCTGCCCATTAGGGTGTCGCCCGCCAGCTGCATCACGAAGTCGTCGGCGATCACCAGGTAATGATCGGCGAGGGATTTGGCGTATTCGCCGACGGCGGCCAGCGCATTGGCGCCCTGAATATATTTGCCTGGTGACTGGATGATTCTCAACATAACCGGATCCTTGTAGGGAGTTGGCGATGGTAACGTTCAGATATCAGGTGATGACGCGCCGACTTCGCCGCCGGCTTGTTGTTGTGCTTCGACTATGAGCGCCCGCCGCCCGCCTGGCGAGCCTCGCGATTTTTGTTCCATTATGGAACATCATCATAGCGACAACGTTTCATGATGAAACGCCAACGCGCGTTTTTTCGCCGCGAAAGCGAACTGGCGCACACCCCAACGTATAACTGCGTAAAGAGTCGATTCTGCGGGCGTTTCAGCTTTAATTTTGACCATGTTTCCCCTATCCTTAGCGCCACTACTGGGAAAGGGCGAAAACAGCCCGCATGATGGGATTGATAACGATGAAACGGACAAAAAACATCAACCAAGAGACGTTCCGCAAATCCTGGCGCAGCTACCGTGTCGCGCCCGTGGCTTTGGCGATCAGCGCCGTCTTTATGCTGGCCGGCTGTGAGAAGAGCGATGAAACGGTCTCCCTGTATCAGAATGCTGATGACTGTTCGCGCGCCAATCCTTCGATGAGCGAGCAGTGCACCACCTCCTACAACAATGCCCTGAAGGAAGCGGCGAAAACCGCGCCGAAATACGCCACCCGCGAAGACTGCGTCGCCGAGTTCGGCGAAGCGCAGTGCACCCAGGCGCCGGCACAAGCCGGCATGGCGGCGGAATCGCAAAGCAGCGGCAGCTTCTGGATGCCGCTGATGGCGGGCTACATGATGGGCCGCCTGATGGGCGGTTCCGGCTTCGCGCAGCAGCCGCTGTTCACCTCCAAGAACGCCGCCAGCCCGGCGAACGGCAAGTTTGTCGACGCCAGCGGCAAGAGCTACGGCCCGGCCACCGCCGGCGGCCGCACCATGACGGTGCCGAAAACCGCCATGGCGCCGAAGCCTGCAGTCACCAACACCGTGACCCGCGGCGGTTTCGGCGAGACCGTAGCCAAGCAGACCAGCATGCAGCGCAGCAGCGCCACCTCCAACTCCGGCTCCCGCAGCATGGGCGGTTGATGCATGAAACGTATTGCTATTACCGAGCGCCCGGACTGGCGTGAAAAAGCGACCGAGTTCGGTTTCCGTTTCCACACCATGTACGGCGAGCCGTACTGGTGTGAAGACGCCTATTACCAGTTCACGCTGGCGCAGATTGAAGAGATCGAAAGCGCCACCGCCGAGCTGCACCAGATGTGTCTGCAGGTGGTGGAAAAAGTGGTCGGCAGCGACGAGCTGATGGCCAAGTTCTGCATCCCGAAACACACCTGGGAGTTCGTGCGCAGTTCGTGGCGCACCAATCAGCCGTCGCTGTATTCGCGTCTCGATCTGGCCTACGACGGCGTTAACCCGCCGAAGCTGCTGGAGAACAACGCCGATACGCCAACCTCGCTGTATGAGGCGGCCTTCTTCCAGTGGCTGTGGCTGGAAGACCAGATCAACGCCGGCAAACTGGATCCGGAGTCGGATCAGTACAACAGCCTGCAGGAGAAGCTGATCGAGCGTTTCGCCGAGCTGAAAGCGCATCACGGTTTTGGCCTGTTGCACCTGGCCTGCTGCCAGGACAGCGAAGAAGATCGCGGCACGGTGCAATATCTGCAGGACTGCGCGCAGGAAGCCGGTCTGCCGACCGAGTTCCTGTTCATGGAAGAGATTGGCCTCGGCGAGAAAGGCCAGTTTACCGATCTGCAGGATCAGGTGATCGGCAACCTGTTCAAGCTCTACCCGTGGGAATTCATGCTGCGCGAGATGTTCTCCACCAAGCTGGAAGACGCCGGCGTGCGCTGGCTGGAGCCGGCCTGGAAGAGCATCATCTCCAACAAAGCGCTGCTGCCGCTGCTGTGGGAAATGTTCCCGAACCACCCGAATCTGTTGCCGGCTTATTTCGCGCAAGACGATCATCCGCCGATGGATCATTACGTCACCAAGCCGCTGTTCTCACGCGAAGGCGCGAACATTCAGATCGTCGAAAACGGTCAGGAAGTGGCGCGCGTCGATGGGCCATACGGCGAAGAGGGCATGATCGTGCAGCAGTTCCATCCGCTGCCGAAGTTCGAAGACAGCTACACGCTGATCGGCAGTTGGCTGGTGAACGATCAACCTTGCGGCATTGGCCTGCGCGAAGATCGCGAACTGATCACGCAGGATCTGTCGCGCTTCTATCCGCACACCATCCTCGGCTGATAGCCCCGCCGAGACCAAAACGCCAGTTTCTGACTGGCGTTTTTCTTTAGCCCACCTGCACCGACAGCATGCTCAGCGCTCCCATTTCGATACCGTCGATCGGCACGCTGATGGCCTCTTTGCCATCCCAGCCGCCAAGCACGTACAGCAACGGCAGATAGTGTTCCGGCGTCGGATTCGACAGCGCTGCCCCCTCATGGCGCATGAAATCCACCAGCGGATGGTTATCGCCCCGATAACGCAGGTTATCCCGGACAAAGTTATTGAACGATTCCGCCCACGGGTAGGCGCTGGTGTCGCCCTGCCATTTCACCATGCGCAGGTTGTGCACCACGTTGCCGCTGGCGACGATCATCACGCCCTCATCGCGCAGCGCCGCCAGTTTGCGCCCCAGCTCATAGTGATAGGCCGCCGGCTGCGTGCCGTCGACGCTGAGCTGCACCACCGGGATGTCAGCATTGGGATACATCTTGATCAAGACGCCCCAGGTTCCGTGATCCAACCCCCACTCACCGAGATCGGCCGTCACCGGCACCGGCGCCAGCATTTGCTGCAGCTGCGCAGCCAGCGCGGGAGAGCCCGGCGCGGGATAACGGGTATCAAACAGCGCCTGCGGGAACCCGCCGAAGTCGTGAATGGTTTTGGGTTTTTCCATCGCGGTGACCGCAGTGCCGCGGGTATACCAATGCGCGGAAACCGCCACGATCGCCTTCGGGCGCGGCAATGACTCACCCAACGCACGCCATGCCCGGGTGTAGCGGTTGTCTTCCAGCACGTTCATCGGGCTACCGTGGCCAAGAAACAGTGCCGGCATACGAGAGGTGTTCATAGGGAGATCCTTAGTTCAAATTGTGCTATGCCGCTACATTACGCGCTTTGCCGCGCCAACACAGCCGGATAACCGTGATGAAGATATTCAATAAATTTGAATTAAAAGCGGAGGAATGCGCCGGCAGACAGAAAGATAAAAAATTAATATATTTCAATAGATTAATAAGATCAGTGAATGCCATGACATTACTGCCACACAGATCTAATTTGTGAATAATTTATGTATTTTTTGTTAACACGATCTATACACTCCTCCTCTGCCGACGGGTAGCAGGCAACCCCGCCGCGCGATGGGAATTACGTCTCACCAAGGAGGAATTCATGTTCAGACTCACACTGGCAACCCGCCTGGCGCTTTCCATATCCTTGCTCACCGGCTGGACGGCCACCGCCGGCGCGGCGGACAACGCGCAGCTGACGCAGCGCGAAGATCCTTACTTCCTTCAGGCGCAAGCTCAGCTGCAACAGCGGCTGAAACAGACGCCAAACACCAACCGCGCCAAAAACGTCATTCTGGTGGTCGGCGACGGCATGGGGTTTTCCACCGTGACCGCCGCCCGCATTTTTGAAGGGCAGCAGCGCGGCGTGGACGGCGAATCCAACGTGCTGGCCTGGGAGGCCTTCCCCTATCTGGCGGCGGCCAAAACCTACTCCGCCGACGCCCAAATCACCGACTCCGCGCCCAGCGCGGTGGCGATGACCACCGGCGTCAAAACCATCAACGATCTGATGGGCCTCAACCATACGGCCACCCTCAACAATTGCGAGGATCAGCAAACCAAGACCGTCACCACGCTGTGGGAGATGGCCGCAACGCTCGGCATGGCCACCGGCGCCGTGACGACCGCCACCATCACCCACGCCACGCCGGGCGCGACCTATGCCCATATCGCCAACCGCGATTGGGAATCCGACGCCAAAATGCCGGCAGCGGCTCTGGCCGCAGGCTGCCGCGATATCGCGCGCCAGCTGGTGGAAATGAAGTACGGCGACGGCCTTAACGTGGCAATGGGCGGCGGGCGCGCCAACTTCCTGCCCGATAGCGTGAGCGATCCGGAATACCCCGGCAAGAAAGGCGCCAGAAAGGATGGCCGCGATCTGACGCAGGCCTGGCTGCAACGCTATGGCGAGCGTGGGCAATACGTCTGGAATCAGGCGCAGTTCGACAAAATCGAACCGGGTAAGATCGATCATCTGCTGGCCCTGTTCGAGCCGTCGCACATGAACTTCGAGCACGATCGGCGGCAAGACGCGGCGGGAGAGCCTTCGCTGGCAGAAATGACCGGCAAGGCCATCGATATTCTGGCCAGGAATCCCGAAGGCTATCTGCTGTTGGTGGAGGGCGGACGCATCGATCACGGTAGCCACAACGGTAACGCCTACCGTACGCTGAGCGACGCGGTCGCCCTGAACGAGGCGGTGAAAACCATCGTCGACAAGGTCAACCTGGAGGAAACCCTGGTGATCGTGACCGGCGATCACAGCCACACATTGACCATCGCCGGCTATGCCAAGCGGGGTAATCCTATCCTCGGCATTTCCGTCGGCGTCGACGGCAAACCGCGGCTGGGCAGCGACGGCAAGCCTTACACCACCGTCGGCTTCGCCAATGGCCCCGGCGGCACGATCCCGCTGACCGAACGCCCGACATTGACCATGGAACAGGCCACCGCGCCCGACTTTATTCAGCCGGCGCTGGTGCCGCTGAAAAGCGAGACCCACGGCGGGGAAGATCTCGGCATCTACGCCATCGGCCCCTGGGCCCATCTGTTCCAGGGTACGGTGGAAGAGAACTACACCTTCCACGTGATGAATTACGCCAGCCGCATCGGCGAACGCCTGTCAGAACGGTAGCCACAAAAAAGCCGCGTTACGCGGCTTTTTTTATCGTTGAAAGCGACCGGCTATCAGCTGGCCTTTTTCTCGTGCGCCTGGCGGTAGGCCACCAGATCCTCGATGGTCAGCACCACCATGTCGTGCTGTTTGGCGAAGGCGATCACTTCCGGCGCGTGCGCCATGCTGCCATCGTCGTTGGTCAGTTCACACAGCACGCCGGCAGGTTTGAAACCGGCCATGGAAACCAGATCGATGGTCGCTTCGGTGTGGCCGCGACGGCTCAGCACGCCGCCCGGCTGCGCGCGCAGCGGGAACACGTGGCCCGGACGGTTCAGGTCGCTCGGCTTGGCGCTGTCTGCCACCGCCGCACGGATGGTGGTCAGGCGATCGGAAGCGGAAACCCCGGTGGTCACGCCCTGCGCCGCTTCGATGGTCACGGTGAAGGCGGTCTGGAACTGGCTGGAGTTGTTGGTCACCATCATCGGCAGCTCAAGCTGCTGACGGCGTTCTTCGGTGATGCACAGGCACACGATACCGCTGCCGTGGCGAATGGTCAGCGCCATCTGCTCAACGGTCATGGTTTCCGCGGCGAAGATCATGTCACCTTCGTTTTCACGATTTTCATCATCGAGCACCATTACGCCGCGCCCATTGCGCAGTGCGTCAATCGCGCGTTCAACGCGTTCTGTCGGCGTGCCAAAGTCTGAAAGTAGCGTCTGATTCATGGTAAAAAACCTCATTAAAAATTATGGATTACCAGAACCAGGGCGATCTTGAGGAGTAGCTAGCAATAGCTAAAAAAATAACGCAAGCGGGCGCAAGCCCGGCAGATACCGTTACTCTCTCCCATCCGGACTATAACCGTCGGCCCCGGAATTGCACCGGATCTGCTGACCTCTAACCGGCCTTTACAGGCTGGCTGAGCGCTCGCGGGCTTTCACCGTAGAAGGTGATTTACCGCCGGTGGGGACTTTCACCCCGCCCTGAGAATAAGCAGGATGACTATAACGCTAATGGGTAGGCAGGGCAATTGGCAAAAGCACAATTCGGCCACGCGCGGCGAATGCGCTTAATGGTGTTTATCCGGCGGGCAACTCGCATTACACTAAGCGGCAGCAATTAAACTCTGAAAGGGATACGCCATGATTGACCCGAAAAAAATCGAACAAATCGCACGCCAGGTTCATGAGTCCATGCCTAAAGGCGTTCGTGAATTCGGGGAAGACGTTGAGAAAAAAATCCGTCAGGTGCTGCAGTCGCAGCTGACCCGCCTGGATTTGGTTAACCGCGAAGAGTTCGACGTGCAGACTCAGGTGCTGTTGCGCACCCGCGAGAAGCTGGCGCTGTTGGAACAGCGCCTGGCCGAGCTGGAAAGCAAGCTGAGCGCGGCACCGGCAGCCAAACAGGAAGACGAATAAATTCCCGCCAAGGGCGCGCACCTGAACCGCGCGCCCTTGTTCTTTCGGTCGCCCGGCGTTAGCCGCGCCCGTCTTTGATCGCTTTGATGATGTTGGTGGTCGACAGCCCGTCTTCAAAGTTCAACACTTTGACATCGCCGCCGTTGGCCCACACTTCCGCACTGCCGGCAATCTCTTCCGGTTTGTAATCACCGCCTTTCACCAGCAGATCCGGCAGAATGTCGGCGATCAAGCGCTGCGGCGTGTCCTCTTCGAACGGCACCACCCAATCCACCGCTTCCAGCGCGCCCAGCACGATCATGCGATTCTCCAGCGCGTTGACCGGGCGTGTTTCCCCTTTCAGGCGTTTGGTCGAGGCGTCGCTGTTCACCGCCACGATCAGGCGGTCGCCCAGCTTGCGGGCGTTGGCCAGATAGGAGACGTGGCCGGCGTGCAGAATGTCGAAAATGCCGTTGGTCATCACCACTTTCTCGCCGCGCTGACGCGCCTGAGCAACAGCGGTTTTCAACTGCGCTTCGGTCATCACGCCAAAGCCGGTTTCGGCCCGGCCGCGCACCGCGTTTTCCAGCTCGATGGGCGACACGGTGGAAGTACCGAGCTTGCCCACCACCACGCCGGCGGCGGCGTTGGCCAGGAAACAGGACTCTTCCAGCGAATTGCCGGCGGCCAGCGAGGCGGCCAGCACGCCGATCACGGTGTCGCCGGCGCCGGTCACATCAAACACTTCCTGCGCTTGGGTCGGCAGGTGCAGCGGCTCAACGCCCGGCTGCAGCAGCGTCATGCCGTGTTCGGAACGGGTGACCAACAGCGCCGACAGCTCGAAATCCGCCACCAGCTTCATGCCGCGCGCCACCAGTTCCGCCTCATCCTTGCAGTGGCCCACCACCGCTTCGAACTCGGACAGGTTCGGCGTCAGCAACGTCGCGCCGCGATAGCGCTCGAAGTCAGAGCCTTTCGGATCGATCAGCACCGGCACCTTGGCGGCGCGCGCCAGTTGGATCATGCCCTGCACCTGGCTGAGCGCGCCCTTGGCGTAATCGGACAGCACCAGCGCGCCGATCTGCGGCAGCGCCTGCTGAATGCGCTCAAGCATCGGCTGCGGATCGACGTTGGAGAAGCCTTCTTCGAAGTCGAGACGGATCAGTTGCTGGTTGCGCGACAGCACGCGCAGCTTGGTGATGGTCGGATGGGTCGGCACCGAGACGAAGTCGCAGCGCACGTTGACTTCATTCAGCTTGGCGCTCAGCGCCCGCGCCGCATCGTCGATGCCGGTCAGGCCCACCAGGCGGGAATTGGCGCCCAGCGAAGCGATGTTCATCGCCACGTTAGCCGCGCCGCCGGGACGCTCTTCGATGGTGTCGACCTTGACCACCGGCACCGGGGCTTCCGGTGAAATGCGGCTGGTCGGCCCATACCAATAGCGATCCAACATGACGTCACCGACCACCAGCACACCGGCGCGGCGAAAATCAGGCAGCGTAACTTTCATCCGATAACTCCAAAAAAGAACAAAATTTTAGTGGCGCAGATATTACCACAGACCGCCGGAATACCCGCAAAAAGGTATTAATCCAGCCATTTGGCCCAGCTGGCGCGCACCTGCTCGCGCTCGGCGGTGAACAGCTCGCTGCCGACCTTGCCGGAATGCTCCTGCAGCGCCAGATGGTGGATCTCGTCGCGCATGGTGACATAGGCCTGGGTCAGCGCGCGCGCTTCCTCTTCCGGCATGATGTCGTAATTGGCCATCAGCTCGAAGATGCGCACGTTGTCCGACCAACGCGTCAGCCGCGGTTCACCCGGCGCATAGCGTAAGACCAGATATTGGGCGATAAATTCGATGTCGGTAATGCCGCCCTCATCGGTTTTGATATCAAACAGATCGCGCTGTTTGTTGCCGAGATGGTTGCGCATCTTTTCGCGCATCTCGCGCACTTCGCGCTTCAGGGTCTCCGCATCACGCGTTTTGCACAGGATTTCGCGCCGAATCGCGTCGAACTGCTGGTGCAACGCCGGATCGCCGTGCACGATGCGCGCGCGCACCAGGGCCTGATGCTCCCAGGTCCAGGCTTCGTTTTGCTGGTAATCGGCGAACGCCTCGACGGTGCTGACCAGCATCCCCGCGGCGCCGGAAGGCCGCAGACGCGCGTCCACCTCATACAGAATGCCGGAGGAAGTGCGGGTGCTGAACAGATGCATCACCCGCTGCGCCAGCCGCAGGTAGAACTGGCGGCCGTCGATGCAGCGATCGCCGTCGGTCATCACCTCCGGCGGGCAATCCAGCAGGAACACCAGATCGAGATCGGAACTGTAACCCAGCTCCCAGCCGCCCAGCTTGCCGTAGCCGATCACCGCAAAGCCGCGCCCTTCGCGCTCCTGCAGATGGGTCGGCTGGCCGTAGCGCGCCACCATGTCGCTCCAGGCCTGTTGCACCACCGCGTCGATGATCGCCTCCGCCAGATAAGTCAGGTGGTCGCTCACTTTCATCACCGGCAGCGCGCCGGCGATATCCGCTGCGGCGATGCGCAGCTGCTGCGCCTGTTTGAACTGGCGCAGCGCCTCCAGCTTTTGCTCTTCGTCGTCTTCCGACACCCGCAGCAGGTACTGGCGCAGCTCGCTGCGGTAGGCGTCCAGCGCCACCGGCTGATACAGCGTGGCCGGATCCAGCAGTTCGTCCAGCAACAGCGGGTAGCGCGACAGCTGGTTGGCAACCATCGGCGAAGCGGCGCACAGACGGATCAGATGGCTGAGCGCCGCGTGGTACTCCACCAGCAGCTCGAGGTAAGTGGTGCGGGTGACGATGCTGAGCAGCAGCTGCGCCAGCCGCACCAGCGCGGTCGGCGCGTCCTGGCGCGGGCACACCTCCGCCAGCAGGCGCGGCATCAGCTGATCGAGCACGTCGCGGCCGCGCGGGCCGATGGTGCGCTTGTCGACATCATGGCGGAAATCGGCGATGGTGCGCAGCATCTGTCGGCGCCCCTCTTCGTCCAGGTGCGGCGTCAGCGGCGCCAGCTCGTTTTCCTCCAGCGCGTCCTGCCACAGGCTGTGATAGTGCTGGTAGTCGGGATCTTCGCCGATATCCGGGCTATCGTCGCCGATCAGATCGTCGAACACCGCCCGCACCGCCTGCATGTGCACCTCCAGCGTCGCCATCAGCGCCGGCCAATCCGCCAGCCCCATGCCGTAGGCCAGCCGCGCCTGGTCGAGCGCATCCTGCGGCAGCGTCTGGGTTTGCTGATCGCCGATCGCCTGCAGCAGATTCTCCAGCCGCCGCAGGAACAGGTAGGCGGCGCTCAGCGCCCGCACCTGCTCGGCCTCCAGCAGCCCCAGCTCACCCACCGCCTGCAGCGTCGGCAGCAGCGAACGCCCCTGCAGCGCCGGCTCACGGCCGCCGCGGATCAGCTGAAATACCTGGGTGATGAATTCGATTTCGCGAATGCCGCCGGCGCCCAGTTTGATGTTGTCCTTCAGGCCGCGCCGCCGCACTTCACGGGCGATCATGCCCTTCATGTTGCGCAAAGACTGGATGACGCTGAAATCGATATAGCGGCGGAACACGAACGGCCGCAGCGTTTTGCGCAGCTCCTGGCTGTAGGCGTCTTCCGCGCCGCCCATCAGGCGCGCCTTCACCATCGCATAGCGCTCCCAGTCGCGCCCCTGCTCCTGATAGTAGTCTTCCAGCGCCGCGAAGCTCATCACCAATGGGCCGCTGTCGCCGAACGGCCGCAGCCGCATGTCGACGCGATAGACGAAGCCGTCGATGGTCTGCTGATCCAGCGCCTTGATCAGCCGCTGGCCCAGGCGGGTGAAGAACTGGGCATTGTCCAGCTCGCGCCGCCCGCCCTGGGTCTGGCCGTTTTCCGGGTAGGCGAAGATCAGATCGATATCCGACGAGAAATTCAGCTCGCCGCCGCCCAGCTTGCCCATGCCGAGGATCAGCAGCGGCTGCGGTTCACCGGCGGCGTTGCACGGCGTGCCCCACTCGCGGCAACAGGTTTGGTACAGCCAGTCGCGCGCGCTGACGATCAGCGTCTCCGCCAGCCCGCTCAGCTGCAGTAGCGTTTCTTCGGTCGAACACAGCCCCTGCGCCTGCGCCCAGGCAATGCGCACCAGCGTTTCACGGCGAAACAGACGCAGCGTGCGCATCAGTTGCGCCTCATCGCGCACCTCTTCCAGCTCGTCCTGCAGCCAGGCGGCATAGTGTTGCCACTCACCGGGCGCCGGCGGCTGTTCGCGCAGCGTCGCCAGCCAGGCCGGCTGGGCGAGCAGTGCGTCGCTGACGAAGTCGCTCGACGCCAGCACCCACTGCTCCTGCTCGCTAAAGGCGCTGTCCGCGCCGTGAACTTCCTGAAAACGCTGCACAACCTGCTGTGCCTGAGCCTGTAACGCGGCTGAAAGTGGCGACATAGTGTATGACCCGTTCTGCGGCCCACGGCTGGCGGGCCGGCTTGATTAACGAAGCGCGCCGTTTAACCAGAATGGCGCATGCGATAAGGCCTGTTTGCGGCTGGCTTCATACCAGCCCTGACGGCGCTCGCTCAGCGCCGCCTGCAGTTCGCGCCAGGCCTCGATGTAAGGCCCGGTCTGCTCGTCGGGGTAAGCGCCCGACAGCAGGACCAGCGCCGAAATCTGACGCGTCAGGCGCGGCAATTGTTCCTGATATTCATCTTCGTTCAGCGTACGGCTGAAGGCCTCTTTCAACTCCGCGCCGCTGCGCCCCAGCATGATGTCGCTGAAGCGTTTGAAAGAACCGTCCAGCTTGGCCTGCCCTTTGGCGTCAATAAACGGCCGCCAGGCGCCGCTCACCAGCCATGATGTGAGCGCCAACTTACATTGCAGGTAGGCTGCGCTGTAGCACAGGCTCTCTGGTTGCGCGGCTTTGTCCGCCAACAGCGGCTCGAGCTCGGTCAGGCGGGCGCGCAGATCGGCGCTGGCCTTGCGCGGCACCAGGCCGCCGAAGATCACCAGCGCCTGGCGGATCGTGCCGACCGCCTCAATCACCGAAGCGCGCGCCTGCGCGTCGCCGCGCAGCCACAGCTCTTCATGGTACTGCCAGTGGCTCAGCGCCAGCTCGAAGGCGGCGATCATCCCCTGTTCAACGCTCGCCTTCGCCGCCGGCTTCAGCACCTGCAGCGGGCGCACCTCGCGCGGCGGATTGCCCTGCGCCAGGTGATAACCGCGCGCCGCCTTGCTTAGACTGCCCTGGCGCAGCCCGTCGTGCGCCGCCAGCTCACCGGCCAACGCCAGCAGATCGGCGGTATTGCCTTTCAGCAGCTCCAGCTCGATCTCGCTCAAGGCTTCGCTGAGATCACCGGCGCGCACCTCGCCCTGATCCAGGCCAATCTCTATCTCGCTTTGGCCGTAAGTAACCACCCACTTCTCACGCACGAAATCGGTACGGAACAGCGGTTGCAACGCCTGCTGCAACGCTGCGATATCGCAATCCTGCGGCCAAATGTCGGCAGGAAACTGCGCCAGCGCCAGCTGCGGCTCGGCGATAGCGACATTGTATTCCGGGCGCTGGTGCAGGCCGCCCACCACTTTACCGGCGGTTTTGATGGTCATCTCATAGCGATCGTCGAAACCGCGAATGCGCAGCCCCATGTCGTGACGGCGCAGGAAGTTGTCGGCCGTTTCGAAGTAAATGTTGGTCAGTTTTTGCGGCGCGGAATGCTGATGCGGCCAGGCGGCGAGCCAGTGTGGCAGAGCGGCCACTGCTTGCGGCGCGGCGATGAATTTCAGTTCAATTTCAACGGTCATAATTCTTTAACACCAATAAGTTATGCATTCACGTCGGTTTCAGCGCGGCGCGTTCGGCCCGCCGTATGCTGCCCACTGACGCACAGTTGCCGTTATCTTACCGCGATTCCCGGCACCTTAACCCTGCTAACTGTAGAAAAAACCTGTTACGTTATAAAACACTGCGCAACTCACAGAATCAGCCACAGTAAGATAGTTCTCATTCCGGTTTTGGCGTTGCGTCGTCAGACTGAACCCTCTACTATCGTTCCATAAATTCACCCAGAAACGATGAACTAATGCAGAAATTACGCCTGATTTGCCTTGCCGCGCTGAGCTTCAGCATCACTTGGGCCGCACATGCCGAAGATAAACGCTATATCTCCGATGAGTTAAGCACTTACGTCCATAGCGGCCCAGGTAATCAGTACCGTATTGTCGGCACTCTCAACGCCGGTGAAGAAGTGACCCTGCTGAGCGTCAACGACAGCACCAACTACGGCCAGATCCGCGATCCGAAAGGCCGCACCACCTGGATCCCGCTCGACCAGCTCAGCCAGACGCCAAGCCTGCGCACCCGCGTGCCCGAGCTGGAACAGCAGGTGAAAACCCTGACCGACAAGCTGGCCAACATCGACAACACCTGGAACCAGCGTACCTCGGAAATGCAGGAAAAAGTCGCGGGCAGCGACAGCACCATCAGCAGCCTGCAGAAGGAAAACCAGGATCTGAAAAACCAGCTGGTGGTCGCGCAGAAGAAGGTCAACGCCGTTAACCTGCAGCTCGACGACAAGCAGCGCACCATTATCCTGCAGTGGTTCATGTACGGCGGCGGCGTCGCCGGCGTCGGTTTGCTGCTGGGCCTGCTGTTGCCGCACCTGATCCCGCGCCGCAAGAACAACAACCGCTGGATGAACTGATCTCAGTATCGTTCAGTTTGAGTATGGGCGCCTGCGGGCGCCCTTTTCATTGGCGCCGACATCCCGCGGCCAATTCATGTAATCTGATAGACAGAGCCTTACACGATATTCAGGAGTCAACAGTGCAGATTTATCTGGTCGGCGGCGCCGTTCGCGACAGCCTGCTCAATATTCCGGTGGTCGATCATGATTGGGTGGTGGTGGGCGCCACGCCGGCAGAGCTGCTGGCGTTGGGCTACCAGCAGGTCGGTAAAGATTTTCCGGTGTTCCTCAACCCCGACTCCCACGAGGAGTACGCGCTGGCGCGCACCGAGCGCAAATCCGGCCAGGGGTACACCGGTTTTACCTGCTATGCCGCGCCGGACGTGACGCTGGAAGAAGATCTGCTGCGGCGCGATCTGACCATCAACGCCATCGCCCGCTCCGCCGAAGGAGAGCTGATTGATCCTTACGGCGGCGTGGCCGATCTGCAGGCGCGCGTGCTACGCCACGTTTCCGACGCGTTCGGCGAAGATCCGCTGCGCGTACTGCGCGTGGCGCGATTCAATGCCCGCTTCGCCCATCTGGGTTTTCGCATCGCCGACGAAACGCTCGCCCTGATGCGCCAGATGGCGCACAGCGGTGAACTGGCCGCGCTGACCGCCGAACGCGTCTGGAAGGAAACCGAAAAGGCGCTGCAAAGCCAGAGCCCGCAGGTCTATTTTCAGGTGCTGCGCGATTGCGGTGCGCTGGCGGTGCTGTTCCCGGAAATCGACGCGCTGTTCGGCGTGCCGGCTCCCGCCAAGTGGCACCCGGAGATCGACACCGGCGTACACACGCTGATGGCGTTGGCGATTGCCGCCCGCCTCACGCCGGAGGTGGACGTGCGCTTCGCCACTCTGTGCCACGATCTCGGCAAAGGGTTGACGCCGAAAGAGTTCTGGCCGCATCACCACGGCCACGGCCCGGCGGGCGTGCGGCTGGTCGAAGCGCTGTGCCAGCGGCTGCGGGTGCCCAACCCGGTACGGGATTTGAGCAAGCTGGTGGCCGAGTACCATGATTTGATCCACACCGTGAACAAGCTGCGTCCGGAGACCCTGTTGAAGCTGTTCGACGCCATCGACGTCTGGCGCAAACCGCAACGGCTGGAGCAGATGATCCTGACCAGCGAAGCGGATGCGCGCGGCCGTACCGGCTTTGAGGAGAATCCTTATCCGCAGGGCGACTATCTGCGCCAGGCGTATCAGGTGGCGAACGCGGTATCTATTAAAGAAGTGGTAGCCAGCGGGCTGCAGGGCACCGCGATCCGCGACGAGCTCAAACGCCGTCGCCAGCAGGCGCTGGCCGACTGGAAACTCAACCAAACCATCCTCAACGATCAGGCATAAAAAAACCCCGCAGAGCGGGGTTTTTTCCTGGCATCGGGCTTACAGGAATACCATGTAAACCACGGCCGCCACGATAAAGCGGTAGATGGCGAACGGCACGAACGAGATGCGTTTGATCAGCGACAGGAAGGTCTTGATCGCAATCAGCGCCACCACGAAGGCAGTAACGAAACCGACGGCGAACATCGGCAGGTCGCCCCAGGTCAGGAAGTGCAGGCTCTTATACAGATCCAGACCGCTGGCGCCTATCATCATCGGCACCGCCAGGATGAATGAAAATTCGGACGCCGCATAGCGGTTTACGCCCACCAGCATGCCACCGGCGATGGTCGCTCCCGAACGGGAGAAGCCCGGCCACAGCGCCAGGCACTGGAAGCAACCGATCAAAAACGCCTGCCGGTAGGTGATGTCATCCAGCCCTTCCGCACGCGGCTTCTTCGGCTTCAGCCATTCCGCCGTCAACAGCAGCAGGCCGCCGACCACCAACGCGTACATCACGTTTTTCGGCGCGAACAGCGATTTAATGACATCGTGGAATATCAACCCCAGCACCACCGCCGGGATCATCCCCAACAGGATGTGCCCCAGCTTCAGCCGGCCGTGGGTTTTGCCCTCGTGCTCCACCGGCTTGCCGCCGAAATGGATGCCGATCAGGCCGAACAGCCGGCGCCAGAACATCACTACCACCGCCAGGATCGACCCCAGTTGGATGATGACTTCAAAGGTCTTGGCTTTGTCGCCGGTAAAGCCCAGCCACTCGCCAACGATGATCATATGCCCGGTGGAAGACACCGGCAGAAATTCGGTTAATCCCTCGACAACCCCAAGAACAAACGCAATAAACAGTGAATGCATGTCCGTCATGTGCTTCGCTCACCCCATAAATTTGCGACTAACATAAACATAAAAAAGCGGCAGTGCTTAAAGACAATGCCGCTAAAACAATTCTCAGGATTAAGACCAGCTTAACGGTCTTTCGTTGCAAGCAGATGACATAAAATCATGCGGGACGAGTGCCGCGCTCAATGATCACGCCGACCCGATTGGCATGTGCTACAGCGCCCGGTTTGCTGACCTTAATACGGACCCATGGGGAATTGAAGCGCTGAAGCAAAATTTCGGATATTTCCTCCGCCACGCGTTCCACCAGCGCGAACCGGTTCGATTCAACGTGCCGGATCACGGCGTCGCTGACGTCGGCATAGCTCAGACAGTCAGTTACGTCGTCGCTGGCGGCGGCCGGCCGGTTATCCCAGCCCATTTCGATATCGAACACCAGCTTCTGACGAATGCCCTGTTCCCACTCATAAACGCCAATGGTGGTAATTACGGTAAGCTCTTCAATAAATACGATATCCATCACGTCATTCTCTGTTTTTGGCCTTGCCGGATACCACTTCCAGCGGAATGTGCGTATTATCCATGGATGTTGCGAGTAAAACGACCATTATTAAACGGAACCGCGTTATGAGTGCTACCGCGCTTGGCATGATTATCTTCGCGTATCTGTGCGGCTCGATTTCCAGTGCGATCCTGGTTTGCCGGATCGCCAGGCTGCCGGATCCGCGTGAACATGGCTCAGGAAACCCCGGGGCGACCAACGTCCTGCGCATCGGCGGCCGGCTGGCGGCGGCGGCGGTGCTGGTGTTCGATATTCTGAAAGGGATGCTGCCGGTCTGGCTGGCCTACAAACTCGATGTGCCGCCGCTGTACCTCGGCCTGACGGCGATCGCCGCCTGTCTGGGGCACATCTATCCGGTGTTCTTCCACTTCCGCGGCGGTAAAGGCGTGGCGACGGCATTTGGCGCCATCGCGCCTATCGGCTGGGATCTGACCGGCCTGATGACCGGTACCTGGCTGTTGACGGTGCTGCTCAGCGGTTACTCTTCGCTCGGCGCCATCGTCAGCGCGCTGATCGCCCCGTTCTACGTCTGGTGGTTCAAACCGCAGTTCACCTTCCCGGTGGCGATGCTCTCCTGCCTGATCCTGATGCGGCATCACGACAATATTCAGCGCCTGTGGCGCGGCCAGGAAGGCAAGATCTGGGGCAAGCTGCGCAAGAAGAAAAACGACGCGGATAACGGCGACCAGCCGAAAGACGAATAGCAGAAGGGCCGGATAATCCGGCCCTTTGTTTTATACCGCAGGCAATTCCGCCAGCGGCCAGCGCGGCCGCACCGAAACGCTCAGCTCCGGGTTGGCGCCGCTCTTCAGGCGCACCATGCCGGCATAGGCGATCATCGCGCCGTTGTCGGTGCAAAATTCCGGGCGGGCATAGAATACCTCCCCACCGCGCTTGTGCATCATCTCCGCCAGTTTGGCGCGCAGCGTGCGGTTGGCGCTTACGCCGCCGGCCATCACCAGGCGCTTGAAGCCGGTCTGCTCCAGCGCGCGTTTGCATTTGATCGCCAGCGTATCCACCACCGCATCCTCGAAGGCGCGGGCGATGTCGGCACGCGTCTGATCGTCGTTGCCGTTGGAGCGGATGGTGTTGGCGGCGAAGGTTTTCAGCCCGGAGAAACTGAAGTCCAGCCCCGGACGATCGGTCATCGGCCGCGGGAAGGTGAAGCGCCCCGCCGTGCCCTGCTGCGCCATCTTCGACAGCATCGGCCCGCCGGGATAATCCAGGCCGAGCAGCTTGGCGGTCTTGTCGAACGCTTCGCCGGCCGCGTCGTCGATCGACTCGCCCAGCAGCTCATACTCACCGATGCCGGTGACGCTGATCAGCTGGGTGTGGCCGCCGGAGACCAGCAGCGCGACGAACGGGAATGCCGGCGGATTGTCTTCCAGCATCGGTGCCAGCAGGTGGCCTTCCATATGGTGCACCGGCACCGCCGGCACGTTCCAGGCGAACGCCAGCGCGCGCCCGACGGTCGCGCCGACCAGCAGCGCCCCCACCAGGCCCGGCCCGGCGGTGTAGGCCACGCCGTCGATGTCGGCCGGGGTCAGGTTGGCCTCTTTCAGCGCCGCCTGAATCAGCGGCACGGTTTTGCGCACGTGATCGCGGGAGGCCAGTTCCGGCACCACGCCGCCGTAGTCGGCGTGCAGCTTCACCTGGCTGTATAATTGGTTGGCCAACAAACCGGTTTGATCGTCATACACTGCAATTCCGGTTTCATCGCAGGACGTTTCTATACCCAGTACTCGCATTACATTTCCCATCATTCACGTGCGGCCGCCAGTCTACCACATTCCGCCGTATTTACCGCCAGCGCGGCGCATCTTGTCACCGGCTCGCACCTATGTCGATGATTCATCCAGAAAATGCCCAGGCGATTAAACACGAGCATTTTTTTCTGATTAGTCTATAATCAGCGCCCGGTGCAAAATTGCGCACGTTGCGGCAGAGCGACGCGGGTTTCAATTTGCTGCGGTGCTTTACAAAGCAGCATCCATTGGAGTAAAATTCCGCACCATTTTGAAAAGGCTGGCGCTTGGCCAGCAGCAAACCGAATTTTATTGAGGTGAGAGGCACATGCCGGTAATTAAAGTACGTGAAAACGAGCCATTTGACGTTGCTCTGCGTCGTTTCAAACGCTCTTGCGAAAAAGCGGGTGTTTTAGCTGAAGTTCGTCGTCGTGAGTTTTATGAAAAACCAACTACCGAACGTAAACGCGCTAAAGCTTCTGCTGTGAAACGTCACGCGAAGAAACTGGCTCGCGAAAACGCACGCCGCACTCGTCTGTATTAATTCTTCGGGGGCAACCCCACCGCGTGAATTTCTGATTTTCAAAATCGCGCAGACCGAGTAGTTGCATACGAAGGCCGTGCTTTCCGAAAGGAATGCGCGGCTTGTTCTCGTTTATAGGCTAATGAAGTAAGGGCTTATGGCTGGACGAATTCCGCGCGTATTTATCAATGACTTGCTGGCTCGCACCGACATCGTCGATCTGATCGACGCCCGCGTGAAGCTCAAGAAGCAAGGCAAGAACTACCACGCGTGCTGTCCGTTCCACCACGAAAAGACGCCTTCATTTACCGTTAATGGCGAAAAGCAGTTTTATCACTGTTTTGGGTGTGGTGCGCACGGCAACGCCGTCGACTTTTTGATGAATTACGACCGGCTCGAGTTTGTCGAAACCATCGAAGAGCTGGCGACCATGCACGGGCTGGAAGTGCCTTACGAAGCGGGCACCGGGCCAACCCAGATCGAACGCCATCAGCGCCAGAGCCTGTACCAACTGATGGAGCAGCTCAGCGCGTTCTATCAACAGTCACTGCAGCAGTCCTCCGGGGCACCGGCGCGCAGCTATTTGCAGCAGCGCGGATTAAGTGACGACGTTATTCGCCATTTCGCCATCGGCTTCGCGCCGGCGGGATGGGACAACGCCCTGAAGCGTTTCGGCCGCGACGCCGACTCGCGCCGCGCATTGAACGATGCCGGCATGCTGGTGACTAACGATCAGGGGCGTTCGTACGACCGTTTCCGCGAACGGGTGATGTTCCCCATCCGCGACAAGCGCGGGCGCGTGATCGCCTTCGGCGGCCGCGTATTGGGCGATGGCATGCCGAAGTACCTGAACTCGCCGGAAACCGAAGTTTTCCATAAGGGCCGCCAGCTTTATGGCCTGTATGAAGCACAGCAGAACCACCCTACCCTGCAGCGGCTGCTGGTGGTGGAAGGGTATATGGACGTGGTGGCGTTGGCGCAATTCGGCATCGATTATGCCGTCGCCTCGCTCGGAACCTCGACGACGGCTGAACACATTCAGCTGCTGTTCCGCGCCACCGACAACGTCGTCTGCTGTTACGACGGCGACCGCGCCGGCCGCGAAGCGGCATGGCGGGCGTTGGAAACCGCGCTGCCGTACCTGAACGACGGGCGCCAGCTGCGGTTCATGTTTTTGCCCGACGGCGAAGACCCGGACACCTTGGTGCGCAAGGAAGGTAAAGAAGCCTTCGAACAGCGAATGGAGCAGGCGCAGCCGCTGTCCACGTTCCTGTTCGAAAGCCTGCTGCCGCAGGTGGATCTGAGCAGCCCGGACGGGCGCGCCAAGCTGAGCACGCTGGCGCTGCCGCTGATTACTCAGGTGCCGGGCGAAACGTTGCGCTTGTACCTGCGCCAGGAGCTCGGCAACAAGCTGGGGCTGCTGGACGACAGCCAGCTCGACAAGCTGATGCCCAAGCAGGCGGAAAATGCGAATCCTTATCAGGCGCCCCAGCTAAAACGCACAACCATGCGTATACTGATAGGGCTACTGGTGCAAAATCCGCAGTTGGCTACACTTATCCCTTCGCTTGAAGGGCTGGAGCAGACCAAACAGGCAGGATTGCCGCTGTTCGTCGAACTGGTGCAGACCTGTTTGGCGCAGCCGGGTCTGACGACCGGGCAATTGCTGGAGCTGTATCGCGACAACAAATTCAGCCAGCAGCTTGAAACCTTGGCGACCTGGAACCATATGATCGTTGAGGATATGGTCGAGCAGACCTTTTTGGATACGTTGGCCAGCCTGTACGACTCGGTGCTCGAGCAACGGCTGGAAACGCTTATCGCCCAGGCCAGAACGCGCGGCCTGAGCCCGGAGGAACGTGAAGAAGTCCGTTCCCTCAACCAGGTTTTAGCGAAGAAAAACTGAATACCAAACGGCTTAAGTGCCGATAATTGCGAGGGCAGAGCCCTGCACAGTGCCGCCATAGTGGGCCGCGGCGATAACGAAAACGCCCCAAATGCTATTGTTGGCGGTTTCGCCGACCGACACCAACCTAAATACTCTGAAGTGTGGATACCGTCTTATGGAGCAAAACCCGCAGTCACAGCTGAAGCTACTTGTCACCCGTGGTAAGGAGCAAGGCTATCTGACCTATGCTGAGGTCAATGACCATCTGCCGGAAGATATCGTCGACTCCGATCAGATCGAAGACATCATCCAGATGATTAACGACATGGGCATCCAGGTGATGGAAGAAGCACCGGACGCCGATGACCTGCTGCTCGCCGAAAACTCGAACAGCACGGACGAAGATGCGGAAGAAGCCGCCGCACAGGTTCTGTCCAGCGTGGAATCCGAAATCGGCCGCACCACCGACCCGGTGCGCATGTACATGCGCGAAATGGGTACCGTCGAACTGCTGACGCGCGAAGGCGAAATCGACATCGCCAAGCGCATCGAAGACGGCATCAACCAGGTGCAGTGCTCGGTTGCCGAATACCCGGAAGCCATTACCTACCTGCTTGAACAGTACGATCGCGTCGAAGCGGGCGAAGCGCGCCTGTCCGACCTGATCACCGGCTTCGTCGATCCTAACGCGGAAGAGGACATCGCCCCAACCGCCACCCACATCGGTTCCGAACTGTCGAGCGAAGAGCAAGACGACGACGAAGAAGATGAGGATGCCGAAGAGGACGACACCGAAGACGACAACAGCATCGATCCTGAGCTGGCGCGTCAGAAGTTCGCCGAGCTGCGCGATCAGTATGAAGCGACGCGCTTGGTGATCAAGAAGAATGGCCGCAGCCACGCCAGCGCCGCGGACGAGATCCTGAAGCTGTCTGAAGTGTTCAAGCAGTTCCGCCTGGTGCCGAAGCAGTTCGACTTCCTGGTCAACAGCATGCGCACCATGATGGATCGCGTTCGCACCCAGGAACGCATCATCATGAAGCTGTGCGTTGAACAGTGCAAAATGCCGAAGAAAAACTTCGTCACCTTGTTCGCCGGAAACGAAACCAGCGATTCCTGGTTCGAAGCCGCGCTGGCGATGGCCAAGCCATGGTCGGAAAAGCTGAAAGACGTGGCTGAAGACGTGCAGCGCAGCCTGCAGAAACTGCGTCAGATCGAAGAAGAAACCGGCCTGACCATTGAGCAGGTCAAAGACATCAACCGTCGCATGTCGATCGGTGAAGCGAAAGCGCGCCGCGCGAAGAAAGAAATGGTTGAGGCCAACCTGCGTCTGGTTATTTCCATCGCCAAGAAATACACCAACCGCGGCCTGCAGTTCCTGGATCTGATTCAGGAAGGCAACATCGGCCTGATGAAAGCGGTAGACAAGTTCGAATACCGCCGCGGCTACAAGTTCTCGACGTACGCCACCTGGTGGATCCGTCAGGCTATCACCCGCTCCATCGCCGACCAGGCGCGCACCATCCGTATTCCGGTGCATATGATTGAGACCATCAACAAGCTCAACCGTATTTCGCGCCAGATGCTGCAAGAGATGGGCCGCGAGCCGACGCCGGAAGAGCTGGCCGAGCGCATGCTGATGCCGGAAGACAAGATCCGCAAGGTGCTGAAGATCGCCAAAGAGCCAATCTCGATGGAAACGCCGATCGGCGACGACGAAGATTCGCATCTGGGCGACTTCATCGAGGATACCACCCTCGAGCTGCCGCTGGATTCCGCGACCTCGGAAAGCCTGCGTTCCGCCACCCACGACGTGCTAGCCGGCCTGACCGCGCGCGAAGCGAAAGTGCTGCGCATGCGTTTCGGTATCGACATGAACACCGACCACACGCTGGAAGAGGTAGGCAAGCAGTTTGACGTTACCCGTGAGCGTATCCGTCAGATCGAAGCCAAGGCACTGCGCAAGCTGCGTCACCCAAGCCGCTCCGAAGTGCTGCGCAGCTTCCTGGACGACTAAGTCCGGCTGCCGCAGCAAAAACAAAAACCCCGGCCTGCCGGGGTTTTTTTATGCCCTGAATACGCCTCGCCGCATCATTGCAGCGCCAGGAACAGCTCGCGATAGCTGGCGGTGAGCTGCTCCAGGGTGGCGCGGTTCAATCCGCTGGGGTTGGGCAATACCCACACCTCAGTTTCCCCCAACGTCAGCGTCTGCTTGCCCCAGGGCGCATTTTTCACCCCGAAGGCGGTGGTGAACGCCTGCTTGCCCAAAATCGCCAGCGCGTGCGGCTGATAGCGCAGGATCTTCTCTTGCAGCGCCTCACCGCCGCTACGCAGCTCGTCGCGCGACAGCTCGCTGGCCGCCACCGTCGGGCGCGCCACCAGCGCGGTAATGCCGCAGCCGTTGTCCTTCAACTGCTGCCACTGCTCCGGCGCCAGCTGGCTCTCGGTAAAGCCGGCCTGATGGATCACCTTCCAGAAGCGATTGCTGCCGTTGGCGAAAGGATAGCCCTGATGGGCGGAAGAAAGACCGGGGTTGATGCCGCAAAACACCACCCGCAGATTGGGCGCCAGAAGTTCCATGAGTGTCGTGAGTCCATTGCAGGGATTTACTGCGGTTATCGCAAAATCCGCCAGCAATTACAACAGGCTAGAACTGTGCAGAAAAGCAACATACGGGCGAGTAACAGTAGACCGCCGCTTAAGGATTCCCTATAATCTCGCGGCTTGGCCCCTTAGCTCAGTGGTTAGAGCAGGCGACTCATAATCGCTTGGTCGTTGGTTCAAACCCAACAGGGGCCACCAAATTTTAGCTTTAAAATCATATAGTTAAGCCACCTCTTGAGGTGGCTTTTTTATTATCACAAATCACAGTGGCGATGAAATGGCGATGGGTTTTTGCCGCCACTTTGCTTTAGACATAAAAAAGCCCGCACTAAGCGGGCTATTTTTCTATGGGCTGATTACATCCACATAACCTGTTGCTGTCCTGCCACACTGGCACCGACCGGATGCGGCGGCACTGCATCTACCTGCCCCGGCGTCATGATCGCGCTATCATAGGTTTCCATCGTTTTAAACGTGTGACCGCAGTTAATATTTTGGCACTGATGATAACGCTCTTTCGTGTGTTGGCTCAGGTAACGACTAGTGCGGGCATGTGCCGCTGTTCTGCATAACGGGCAATGAAACATGATTAATTCCTCGTCACTAACACTGTTGCCGCCGATAATACCTCTCAGGACTAGAAACAGAATAAACTTTAAGTGAATTTACAATTCACTTTATGTGACTTCATAATTCACATCCGACAGCAAAACCTCAAACTCCAGCGCCGTCGTAAAACCGCCGTTACTCAAATTGTGCGTAACTTTGCTCACTATCCAGTCTTGCGCATCGATCGCCGCTTTAAACCCGCTGACGCGTACCGGCGTCTCTGGGGTGATGTTAGCCCGCCCCATGGCGAGCGACAGAGAGAACTCAGCCACACCGCGCTGAAGCTTTTCCCACTTGGCCTGTGCGGCGCGCATCGCGGCGGCCTTGGTGGCGTAAATTTTGGTGATCGCAAACACGTTATCGTCAGCCCCCACCAGATAGTCGCCTTTCGCCGCCTCCGCCGGTTTCCCCGGTTTTTTACTGCTGCCCGGCTTCGCCTTCGGGTGTTGCAGCGCACGCAAATGCTGCTCTTTTGGCTTGCGCTGCAGCTTCACTTTCTTCGGCTTCGGCTGTTTTGTGTTAAGCCAGCTCGCCGTCACGCCGGTGTAGGCATCCCGATCGGCAATGCTGAAACTGTGCTGATCGCCATCCTGCCGGGTGATGGTATACACCGGCAATGGCTTCCCGCCTACCGTGGCGCCGTTCCCCGGTCGCAACAACAGCAGAACGCCATTTTTCACCGCCGCCACCGCGCCGTTGAGCGTTGCCAGCCGGGTAATAAATGCCGCGTCCGTCTCCTGCGTCTGGTCAATATGGCTGATTTTGATGGTGCCCAGACCGGCGGCCAGCGAGGCTTTCAGCTTATTGCGCGCAGCCACCTTCAGCACAATGTCGCCCAGGGTGGTGTCGTGGTAGGACTCATCGCGCCGGGTGTTCAGCGAGCCGCGAAAATCCGCACTACGCGCGCGAATAGTCAGCGTGTCCGGCGCGCCCCGGTGTTCGACTTCATCGACCGTAAACTGGCCCTTTGGCGTCAATGGCGAGCCTTGCCAGCCGAGCGCCAGCGACAGTACCGCATTGCGCTGAGGCATCGCCATAAGTCCGTCGCTGTCGTCCAGCTCGATGTCGAGCTGGTCGGCCTCAAAGCCCCGGTTATCCGTCAGCGACAGCGAAATCAGCCGCTTGCGGATGTTCTGCGTGATGTTGTTATCCTGCAGCAACAGCGAAAAATCCGGGGCAACTCGCGCCCCCGCTGGCAGGCTTACGCCGCTTTTCATGATAACAACCCTCCCATAGCACCGGCGGCCTTCCCGGCCATCTCTCCGGCTTTATCGTACAGCTCCCCGGCCTGCTGGCGCAGATCGCCAAACATCGCAGACAGGGATTCATCGACCCGCTTCAGGTTGAGCGTGAACTCTGTGCGGCGCGGGCTGCCGTCGGCGAAAAACTCGGAATGCGTTTCAGAAATCGACTCGATCACAAACATGCCGTAAATCGTGCCGGTGCCTTCAATCAGCGGCCACGCCCGGCCCTGCTCGGCCATCAGTTGCAGCGTCAGCAGTGACCAGCGGCCGCCGGTGATCTCCGGCAGCAGCACCCCGGACAGCGTGATTTTTTCCTCATCCATCCCCAGAAATTGCGCCGCCGGGCGCAGGCCAACGCGGGCGTTGCTCGGCCAGCGATATTCCGCGTTGCGGCTCATGGACTGATACGGCAGCGTCTGCAGCATAAAAACAAACAGGCCCAGCGTTAACATCATGGTTTTACCCTTCGTAGTTCATGCGGCTGCGCGCGGCAGCCGCGTGTTTGCGTCGTTCGGCCTCAAGCTGGCGCGAGACTTCGCGCGCAATAGATGCCGCGTCTTGACCGGGGGCGCCGTACACCTGAATCGTGATCGGGGCTGGCGCCGTAGCGGATGCGGCAGCCGGGGCCGACGCCATCACCGGCGTTGACAGCGATAACATCGCCGCCGACAGCGCCGCCGTTTTCCGGCGCCCGGTGACGTTGGCCGGGCCGTTGACAATCTCCGGGCCACGCTCGCCGACGATGCCGAACTGGCCGCGCGGGATGATGCCGCCCTTGTCGAATGCCCCCGCATAGCCCGGCCCCGGCATCAGCTCAGGCGCCGGGCGATTGTATGAAATCGACGGGTTAACCTCCGCCTCATCGTCGCCAAATTTCATCCAGTCCGGCAGCATATCCGTGAGGCTGGAAAACTTGTCTTTCAGCGCCTGCCAGCGCTCGCTAATGCCGTCAATGACCCCGTTAATCATGTTCATCCCGGCTTCTTTGAACTGCCCCGGCAGCGCTTTAGCCCCATTTACCAGCCCCTCCCATTTGCCATTAAGCCAGCCAGTCAGCCGATCCCATGCCTGAACCGTGGCGGCGCTCAGCGCCAGCCATGCCGCGTTAACACGCTCGCCGATGGTGTCCCAGACGGCGGCGGCACGCTCCGCGATACCGCTCGCAACGCCCCAGATGCCGGTCAGCAGGCCGGGCAATCCGCCCAACAGCTGCAGCGGCAGGCTCAATCCGGCCGCGATCCACTCACCAAACATGCGGCCATAGCGCGCGGCGGTCTGAAGTTCGGCCTGTGAGGATTTCACCGGCTCGATCAGCTTGCCGAACCACTGCCACACGTTGCGCACCATGCTAAGCAGCGGCGTAAATGCGCCTGCCAGCGGGACAAGCGCGGCGCGCATCGGCGCGAAAGCGGCGCTGAAGCCTTCGCCGATGCCCGTCAAAAAGGCGCTGATAGGCTCCCAATATTTACGGATAGTCAACGCCACACCGGCAATCACCGCCGCCGCCGCAACCACCGGCAAGGTGATCACACTGAATGCGGCCGCAATCCCGGCGCCGACGGTGGTAAAGACCGTTCCCAGCAGCCCGGCCCCGGCGATCAACATATTGACCCCGGCCATCACCGGCCATGCAATAAGGCCCAGCGCAGCGAGGCCACCGATCAGGGCCGTAACGCCCGCCGTGACTTTCACCAGCGTGCCGACCAGCTCAGGATTAGCCTTCACCCATGCCCCGGCCTTGGTCAGCCATTCAGTGGCGGAAACCGTGAGTTTGCGCAGCGCTGAATTCTGGCCGTCGAACACCTCAATGCGAACATCTTCCCACGCCGAAAACAGGTTTTTCAGGTCGCCGTCGAGGTTGTCCACCTTCACTCGGGCAATCTGGGCCGTAGCCCCTTTTGACTGGGTGACGGTGCTGTGTTTTTCGCTCAGCTTGCCGTTACCGGCGGCATCAATCAGCTTGATAGCGCCTTTCATCGCCTCTTCGCCGAAAATGACTTTCAGGTATTCGGCCTGCTGCGCGGTGCCGAGCTTGTTGGTTTTAAACGAGCCGTTAATTTTCTTGAGGATGTTCGCGATCGGCAGCATGTTCCCTTTGCCGTCCTTTGTTTTTACGCCCAATTCTGACAACGCATCAGCCGCCTGCCCGACGGGCGCCTGTAACCGCGTAAACATCGCACTGGCCGCCGTACCGGCCATAGACCCCTTGATGCCGTTATCAGCCAACACGCCCAGCAAGGCGGTGGTGTCCTCGATACTGGCCCCGGCAGCCTCGGCGATCGGCGCGACGTACTTCATCGCTTCGCCAAAATCCATCAGGTTGCTGTTCGAGCTGGTGAAACCTTTGGTCATCACGTCCGCGACGCGCTGGATCTCGTCTATCGGCATGTTAAACGCCGATTGCATGTTGGTGATGATGTCGGCCGCGTCGGCGATGTCCAGATCAGAGGCCAGCGCCAAATTTACCGTTGATTCGGTCGATTTCAGAATGGCATCGCCGTTAAAGCCGGATTTTGCCAATACGGATTGCGTGCGGGCGACGTCCGTCGGCGAAAACGCAGTGGTGGCGCCAATATCCCGCGCCTGCTGGCGAATGGCGGCCAGTTGCTGGTCATCCTTCGCCAGCCCTAACGTGGCTTGCGTGTCTGACATCTGCCTGTCGAACTGCACCCCCGGCGCAATAAACGCCCCTTCAGCGACCAGCCCGGCGGTAGCGATACCCAGCCCGGCCGCGCTGGTATTACGGACAGCCGCGGTTGCCGATTGCCCGGCACGGTAACGCGCACTGACGCGGTTAACCTGCTCTTGCTTCTTGCTCAGGCGATCCAGCTCGCCGCGCTGGCGGCCCAGCGCTGTCGTGGCTTCGCTGGCGCTGGCCTTCAACCGGCGCTGTTCGGCGCTCAGGTTCCGGGTAGCGATGCCGTCAGCGTTGAGCGCGTCACGCTGGCGCTGCACCGACTGGCGCAGACCGTTGTATTTCGTCTGCAGCTCGGCGGCGGCGCGCTTTGATGCTTCCAGCAAGCGCGCTTGCTGCGCCGTGGGCTTTTCCGTCGCCTTGAACTGGACGGCCAGCGCCGCCGCTTCAGCCTTGGCGTTTTTCAGGGCCCGTCCGGTAACAGCGAGCTGGCCCTGCGCCTTGCGAAACCCGTCAATCCGGGCGCTTTGCGCGTCCAGAGCCTTGAGGGTTTGCTGCGTGGTTTTGATGTCACCGGCAAGCTGTTTGCTTGCCTGTTGGATACTCTTTAGCGGGCGGGTGGCTTGGTCTACGGCCTTCAGCAGCACCTGTAGCTGCAGGCTTTTACTCATCGTGATTAACTCCGCTGCGTTGCAGTGCCAAATGGCGCCAGTTCAACAGCTCCGTGAGCGTCATTCCGGCCATTTCAGACGGCGGCCAGTGGAAGATCACCGCGATGTCCGCCATCAGGTCATCAACGCCCAGCCGGGCGTCGGGGATTACGCCGCCGAGTTCGGCGACAAAAAACCGACCACTTTCCCGGCCAGCGCCACCAAATCCGGCAGCTCAAGGCGCGCGCATTCTTCTTTTGTCAGGTTCGGCACGGTCACACGCGGCAGCACAACCAGCAGCGCGTCAACGTCGGCGTTGGCGATCGCCGCCAGCCCGACGCCGCGCAGCGCGCCCGCGTTAGGTTTAATCACCTGCACCTCGGTGATGGTGGTTTCACCGCGCTGGATCGGGGTTTCGAGGGTAACGGTATTTTCTTTTGCGTCTTTCATGGTGTTCTCTCAAATCAGGGGGGAAAAGGGCCAGCCCGGCGGGCTGGCGCAAAAATTACAGGCCGATCGCCTTGCGATGCTCGGCCAGCCGGTCAACGCCGTTGACCTTTTCGACCATGTTCACGGTATCGACTTCGATCAGCTCTTTGCCGTCCACGGTCAGCTTGAAGTAAGTACACTCGGTAGATACCTTGGTTTCGGTATCCTCGCCCTGCTTGTACTCGCCAAAGTCAATTTCCTTGTGGCGGCCGCGCATCACCACTTCCACAGCGGACACCTCGCCGGTGTCGTCACGCTGGAAGGAACCGGCAAAGCGCAGCGGCACAGCATCGACGGCGCCCCACTGCTTCAACACCAGCTCATCAATGCCGCCCATCGACCATTCAACGGCCAGCGCGTCATCGTCCAGCCCCATATCGATGGAGGCCGCACCGTTCATGCCGCCGCCCCGGTATTTCTCCAGCTTGCGGGTGAGCTTCGGCAGCGTCAGCGAGGACACGACGCCCATATAGCTGTAGCCGTCGTTGAACAGGTTCAGGTATTTCAGTTTTTTCGGCAGTGCCATGTTCTAACGTCTCCTTTAGCGGTTCACGGATGCCGCAAACGTCGCCAGATAGCGATCGGTGATACGCTGGCGCAGGGTTAAATCTTCCAGCGGAGGCACCGGCGTGTAGTCGTAATCGATAAACAGCTTGCCCGCCTTCAGGGTTTCCTTGGTGTTGGCGCTTTCGTCGTACCAGCAAGTACCGTCGATAATCAGCCCTGCGGATTTCAGCTCGCGGAATTTCGCGTTGATGCCGTCAATCATGTCGCGCACCAGCGTAGGCGTTACCGGGCGGTCAACGGCCCATAGGTGCGCCTCGGCCATTGTATCGGCCAGCACCTGCGCGGTGCGGGTGTAGTTCTCGAACAGGAACAACGGATCATCAGAGCAGGTGCGGGAACCCCAGAATTTAAAGCCGTCTTTGCGGATCAACGTAGTGACGCACGCTTGGTTTAACAGGTCAGCATCGGTGCCAGGCGCCTGCAAATCCCAGAACACGCTGGCGGTGATGCCGGTCACGCCGTTAACGCCGACGTTTGAAAGCGTCTTATGCCAGCCGGTTTCCGTGTCAATTTTGGCACGCAGGCCCAGCGCGCGGGCGGTGGCGTAGGCGATGTCGCTCTGGTTGGCGGTGGTGTTCCAGTTGACAAAATCCGGCCAGATCAGCATCAGCTCGCGCTGGCTGAAATTGTCGCGGTACTTTGTAGCCTCCTGCACGGTTTTGCAGCCGTGGGCGCTGATATAGCCGAACGCGCGCAACTGCTGGCAAATCCCGGCGAGCGCCGTCGCGACCTCCTGATTATCCAGCCCCGGCACGCCGAGGATGCGCGGCTTAACGCCCAGCTCAGCCTGTGCAGATAACAGCGCTTTCATGCCGGTGTAACGGCCTTCAGCGTTCGCGCCGCCGATGATATTGGAGGTGGTTTCCGCCGCGTCTTTGCCGGTGGCAACGCGGACAACTACCGTGACCGGCTTCGCCTGTTCGGCGATCGCCCGCAGCGACGCCGCCAGCGTGCCTTTTTTACCGGCCTTGCCGGAGGCGGCCAGCACGTCAGTAATCAGTACCGGGGTATCAAGCGGGAAAACCGACGCGTCGGCATCCTCCGCCGTGCAGACCATGCCGACGATTGCCGTCGATACGGTGGAAATAACGCGGGTGCCGTCGTTGATTTCGACGACGCGCACGCCGTGATGATAATCGCCCATTAATTTGCTCCGGGTGGTGAGTAGGTGCAGGCATGATGACGCCCGGCGCGCCGGGCCGCACGCGGTGGGTGCTGGAAGGCCGACCAGACAACAGGCCGGGACGGATTGGGGATTTTTGAGGGAATGACGATCGTTTGCGCCGATCAATAACGCCTTATTGATCTATGCAATCAATTGGACGGATTTTAGCCGGGCGGGGTAAGGTCGAAAGGCAAAGACGCGGCAACATCAGGGAAAGCCGCAAACACAAAGCCCGCATCGCTGCGGGCTTTTTTCTTAGGCGCCGGGCGCCACCGGCCAGTCAATTTCCGGGGCCGACGTCATATCAAGACGATTTAGCATCACACGGTATTTTTTCCAGTCCGCCAACAGCGCTTTTTCTTCCTCGGTCGCCATGTCCAAATCAACCGCATCCTGTAATGGCGCGATATGCCGCGCCACCGCCGCAATGCGGGCAACCCGTTCCTTTTTCGCTTGTTCCTGATATTCGTCAGGCGAATAACTGCGTTTAACAATGGCTTTCCCATCAAATACCCAACCACCGGAAATATCGGCCCGGCGATTGGCGGTTGTGTTTGCCACTTCCGCGACGCTTAACCCGACAGGCCACAACGTAGAAATATCGTTGTTGGCGGCAATGCTGCGGATAATCCCTTTTTCATCGTAGGCAACTTTTATCGTATCCTCCGCAAAATCTTTCTGGCAGTGATACCACTCATTACCATCTTCAGAGAAAAGGAACATGGCATTATGCTGATTGCGTAATTTTAATTGCTCCGGTGTTTTTGGCTCGCCGAGCTGAAAGTTTTTAATATTCTTCATGTTATCGTCCTACTGTGATCCACTGACCATTTTTATAAATTTGGATGTAGCTCCAAAACAGCTCTTCAGCAGAGTAATCGCCGTCTTTGTTATTGAAACCGGTTAGTACGGTATTATCGTGATAGGTATAAATCCCGGTCGCGCCGACATGCATTTCCGCGCTGTATCTGACATTTTGAATAAAGTTCTGATTAACCCAGTCAATTGTCGCTCTGGCGCCCACATGCTGATTAAAGGAGGGCCAGTCAACCCGACCATTCAACCCATTGTTAACCCATGCCTGACTGGCGAACTCGCCCATTTTCCCACTAATAATGCCGCCAGTTTGAGTATTAAACTGCCAAATACTTTCCACTCCATCACCAAGCGCATGAATAACGGGGTGAGCATGCATATTCTCGCCCGGCATCAAATAGCCATAGCTAACTGCGGTCGGCCAGCCCTTGCCCTTACGCGTCGATTTACCTTTCACCAGTGGCACATAAATCGCGCCGCTGTTTGCTTCCCACTGAAAATCAGTCTGGTAAAAAGGCGCGCGCGTGCCAAGCTGATTGCTGTACGCTCCGGCGCCTTCCGGGGCTTTATTCGTGTTATCGCCGGTGCCGTGATAATCCGATGTCAGCGCCGCAGCAGATACCCAGGAGCTTGACGATACCCCGCCCGTAATATTGCCGCCGGTTTTAGCCAAATAGCGGCCATCCGCTTCTGTCTTATTCCACGCGTTAACGTCACCGGCCAACAAATTCACATCAGCGGACAGTGGCTTACCGTTCACCTTGATGGATCGGAGTGCGTATTTTTGGACGGCCTGCGCGTCAGTCAGGGCGCCAACATCGGCCGCCGTTGGTTTGTAGTCCGTCGTATAAACTCGCGCCCAGCGGAGCGAAGCCGCACTGTCTTTTCGCATCGAGCGCAAATAAAACGCCATATCGCCGGAGCCTACGGCAAATTGCACATTGCGGAACTCGTTCACTTTCCCAGTAAACAACACCCCCATGCCGCCCGGCACGGGATAGCCTTTATTGGTAGTGGCAACCAATGACTCAACGGTAAAGCCATTTTCGCGATTTAAGTCATCGTCAGCATTGGCGGTATTTTCGTTCGGGAATACGATACGCGGCAGAGTTAACGCCCCTTTCATCGTGTCGCCGGTCTGTTTTACATAGCGGCCATCCGCTTCGGTTTTGTTCCATGCCTTGACATCACCGGCCAACAGATTGACATCGCCGCTCAGCGGCTTACCGTTGACTTTGATAGAGCGCAGCGCGTATTTCTGCACGGCCTGCGCATCCGTCAACGCCCCTGTTTCTTGGGCGGTCGGTGGCTTCGCCGTCGTATAAATGCGCGGGTTCGACGCCTGATTAGCTTCAGCCCCCCAGTGCAACTCGTCATCAGCCCCAACACCAAGTCGCATTAACGCCTTTCCGGCGACTTGGAAGCCGATAGATAAATTTCCCTGAGCAGAAAGACGGCTCATCACTAAGGGCGTATGCTGATTTCCCTCAATATTGAGTGTGCTCCCCTCTGTTTCCGCGTTGCCGGACTTAATCGCCAGTTTTTTTACTGTGCCGCCGGAAAGCATCAGAAAACGGCCATCGGCTTCTGTTTTGCTCCATGCCCCGACGTCTGCCGCAGTCGGCTTAAATTTGGTGGTGTAAGCCTGAAACCAAGTCACACCGTTTTCCGCGATATTTGAACGGCCAAAGAATGCGTTTCCGTTGTTTTGTACTGCCATATACGCGCCCGACGGGCCACCGTCGCAGGGCAAACTCAGCACGCCATAAACATCGCCGCCCGGTGCATTCTTTGATGAGCCATTAACCCGATAGATTTCCCCCTGATTACAATAAGCATCTTCCCGGTGGCGTGAGCCGCTTCCCAATCCAAACGCACCGACCTCCATCAACTGCCCGCCAGCCACCCCGACGTTTTTCGTCGCGGCCGTACCTAACGCCAGATTGCCACGCGCGGCGGCCTTATCGGGCAAGTCGGACAGATTGGCGGCCTTTTTCATGCTGGCATCGCTGACAGTTTTAAGCGCCTTCGGGGTGCTGGCTTTCGTTTCATCGGTGCTGGTCGTCGCGCTGCTCAGTTGCACCAGCCCTTTCGCCGTGGTGCTGGCGTCCGGGTGGTTTCGGGTTTTCTCATGCGCGGCGATCGCGTCGGCCACAAAATCCTTGGTCGCCAGCACGGTGTCGCCACCGGCGATCACCTGCACCGCCTCGGTGCTGCTGACAATCAGGATCATGCGCAGCGTCTGCGTGCGGCCGCTGCCCTCTTCCAGCTTCGGCTTGTAGCTCTCCGCCATGTTGCTGACGGCAATCAGCGTCCCGGCCTCGTCATAGAGGCCCATTTCACGCAACCACCACCCGCCGATGTTCGCCGGAATAATCATCTCGGCCAGAATGTGATTTTTCAGCGCCTTATCGATAGTCAGCCCGTTGAGTGCGGCGCGGTATTTCTCGTTGACCAGCTTGGTCTGGGCCGGGTTAGGTGTCGGCAGCGTGCCGTTCCCGTCACCGACGGCCATACGGACAATTTTCAACTGCGTGCCGCCCGCGCTGGCGGCGGCAATCTTAGCCGCCCCGGCGGTGGTAATAATCGCTTTGTATTTGTTCATGATTTTCTCTTACCCGGGGTAAACGGTAATGACATCGCCATCAATGGCGGCCGCGCCGGTGTAAATCCGGCCGGGGATGTCCTGCAAAACGTTGAGGCCGATCAGGTGGCGGCTCAGGGGCTTGGCGTCGGCGATCAGTCGCTCCATTTCCTGATACATTTCTTCGGTGATGCCGGTTTCCAGCACGCCAATATCCAGCCGGAAGGTGCCGGGCGGATCGGCGCCGTCGGTATGGAACCACTCGATAACGTTGATCAGGTAGCCAAGCGGCTCCACAACGCGGCGCACGGCGCCGATGGTGCCCTTGTGCCGGTGGATATAGAACGCGGCCGAAACCACGCCCCGCTTGACGTCCTCCGGCCACGCCTCATCCCAGCGATCGACAGAGAACGCCCACGCAAGATAGGGCAGCAGATGCACCGGGCAGGTTTTCGGGTTCCACAAATCACGCAGAGGAACCGGCACGCGCTCCAGCTCGGCACACGCGGCGGCGGCGGCAACTTCCAGCGGTGATGAGCCGACAGGCAATAGACGGTTAGTCATCGGCGCGCCCTGGGGTAATGTTCACGCCAGTGCAGTAACCCGCCTGCGTTTTATCCAGCACGATGTCGGTGGCCGGTTGAGCAACCTCAACACGTTCAACACCTTCCACGGTCAGCGCCGCAATGATGCCGGAGCGCCGGATACTGCGGCCTAAGCGGCGCATGGTCAGTACATAATTTTGCAAACGTTGTTTGGCCTCCGTGAGGATCGGCGCAACCTCCGGGCCGGGATAGAGAAACAGCGTGGCAACAATGCCATAGCGGGTTATTTTTGCCGCTTGCACGATGACGCGATCGGCAACCGGGCGCACGTCCTCATCATTCAGCGCATCGCGGACAACCTGCAGCAGTTCGGGGCTGGCGGTGCCGTCGCCGTCTCGTGACAACACGGTGACGGTCACATTAGCCGGTGATGGGCTGATTGCCGTCACATCGGCCACCCGGCCATCAGCCGAGCGGGCGTGAAAACGGTAGGAACCGGCCGATCCCGCTGTGCTCATGCCTTCAAAAGCATCCTGCAGGCGCAGGCGGTAATCTTCATCCGCTTCCATGACTGCAGGTGTCGGCGGAATGGTGCTCTCATCCGCCGGGGCGATCACCAGTCGCGGCGTGTTGAAGTTGGCGCCGAGCTGGTCGAGGTCTTCGCCGGTGGAATACGCCAGCATCACCGCTTTCGCGGCATCGTTGACGCGCTGGCGTAGAATCACCTCGCGGTAGGCGTTTTCCTGCAACAGCTTAACGATCGGCTCCGACTCCAGCGCCAGCGTGCGCGCGACGGCCTCCCGCTGTTCCTCCGGGTAAAGCGAAATCAGCGTCGCCTTACGCTCTGCCAAAATGTCTTCATAATCCAGCACCTCAACGACGATCGGCGCGGGCAGCTGTGAAAGGTCAATCGTTGCCATGGTTT
Organism: Serratia sarumanii; assembly: GCF_029962605.1. Taxonomy (NCBI): domain Bacteria; kingdom Pseudomonadati; phylum Pseudomonadota; class Gammaproteobacteria; order Enterobacterales; family Yersiniaceae; genus Serratia; species Serratia sarumanii. The sequence continues at coordinate 4,369,661 of NZ_CP124750.1, forward strand.
CAGCTCACAGGAACAGACAGCGACAGCGCGCCGGGGGCATCGGTGCGGGTGCCGGTGATGTCGATCACCATCTTGCCGTCAAAAGTGGTATTAAAAGCGATGCCGGTCAGCTTGACGCGTGGCTCCCACGCCAAAATCGCGCTATAGCAGGCGGCCATAATCTGCAGGCGCAGCGCGTCGTTCTGCGGCTGGTCGAGCAGCTCAGAGAGCAACGAGCCGTAAGCCCGGCGCATCGTGCGCGAACCCTGCGGCGTGATCAGGATGTCCGCCACGGACTGGCGAATATGCTCGATGTCCGTCAGCGTGCGGCCGGTGCCTCGGTTCATGCCGATATATTTAGCGCTGTTCATGACAGCAGCAGCCCGATAAACAAGAACCAGCCCCAGCCGGAGACTCCATTAAGTGCCAGCATGACAGCGCCCGATAAGGCAATCGCAGCACCCAATCGAGAAACAAGAGCGGCCAAAATTACTGATAGGGTTTTCATACTGGTGTCCTCATGAGGGTTTATCGGTTCTCCCGCCGCCGGTCTGGACGCCGCCGTGGGTGTGCATATCAACAACAACGCCGTTGGATAAGAACGAGCCGCCGCTGTGCTCAATGTTCCCGTGCATCGCCCCGCCTTTTTTCACTTCCAGCGTGCCGGTGGTGAGTTTGTTGGTGCAGACCACCTCCGGCGCATCGAGCGTGATTTTGTCAGCCGTAACGATCACCACTTTGGTGCTGGCGGTGATGGACTCCGACGCCTGCACGTCGGCGGTTTTAATCCCTGACACGCTCAGCGCGCCGGTTTCCGGTTCGTACTCGATAACCGCGCCATCAGGGAATGCGATATGCAGCGCATCCGCCGACGCAGACGGGGCCGGGAAGTCGTCAGAGAAAATGCCGCACAGCACAAACGCGGTATCGAGTTCGCCACCCAGCGCAAAGATCAGCACCTGCTCACCGACAGAAGGCGCCGACCAGCTGCGAGTACGCCCGGCGCGACAGGTTAGCCAGTTGAGCCAGTCGGTAAGATTGCCGCCGGTTTCGACGCGGCACAGGCCGTTATCAAGGTCAACGGTGCTCACGGTGCCGATGCGGATCAGGTTGCGCAGCAGGCGCAAAATGTCGTGTTGATTGTTCATGCTGGAAGGATGCCGCCCGGCGCGGGCGGCGACAACGCGATGAGGTTGGAAGATCGGAGGCACAACAGGGGGTTATTCTGCGAGGTGTTCTATCACGGCCGTTTCTATGATTTTGACGTCATCCGGGCCAAATCCCAGCAACGGACGGGCCTCATATTTTACCGCATCGCTGTGCGGCGTCGGCCGATCGCGCAGGCCAAAATGATGCACATTGACCATACGCTGAACCCGCCCGACAAACTCAACCACGGCCGCATCGCTGTTGCCCTGGGCTTTCAGGTAACGGGCCGTGCGCAGCTTGGAGAACATTGCCCGATCGCGCAGGCGCTTTTTGTTTCGAAGCCGAGTTTTGCGCGGCGCGTAGGGTGTGCCGTCCGGCGCCTGCTGGCGTTTGATGTGTTGCTGTTGACCGGCGCGCAGGCGCTTTGACACGGCAACGGCCAGCGACTTTCGCGACTGCGGCGACAGCTTGGCAATCAGCCCGGCAAGCCGGGTGTCAAAGGGATTAAGCTCGCTCATGCCATTCACTCACTAATTCACCGTGAACAAAGAGCTGCATCGGCCGCGTGATGTCCTCCGGTAACGGCGGCTCCGGCAGGTGCTTAACGTGTAGTGCTCCGTTCTGTTCGCTGACCACGACACGCTCGGTCAGCTGCAGCGATACGCTGAAATCGTAAGAGCCGTTGTTGTTGAAGTCACTCGCGAAGGTGATCCCGGTGCGGCGCTTTTCCTCGGTTGCCATGATGTCCGGCTGGTTCTCTCGTAGCCATGCCTGAATCGGCACCATGATTAAATCCAGATCGCCGGTGTAGTCCAAAAACAGCAGGTTAAGCGTATAGCGGTACTCATGGGACAGCGAGGCGGCAAGCGTGGCGGCCACATTGCCGCGTTCTACCCGCACTTGCAGATTTTCAGGGTTGCGCTGTAGCCACGGCAGGCAGCTTGTCAGCTCAGCGCGGAGCTGTTGCGGTTTTAACATCGTGTTGTTCCTGACAGTGTTTTATCGTTTCGACCTGCACCGCGCAGGCCGCCAAGGCGTTTTCAAGCTGGCGAATATCGGCGCTCAGATCGCCGTTAGTCGCCGGGCGGCTGGCCGGGATTTGGCACAGACTCACTTTCGGACAGCCAACGTAGATAATCCGCGGCGCCGGTGAAGCCGGGGCGCTGGTGCAGCCGGGCAACGTCAGCAGGCAAAGCAGTGTTAAACCAGTCCCGTAATTGCTGATTTTCATTGAGTAACCTCTGTATTTTCTGCTCGCGCGTCAGTGCCAGCCGGTGCGCGGCGGCGAGATCGTCCCTTAACTTTTCCTCTTCCTGCGCCAGCCGACCGGCCGCCGCCTGCAGCGTGTCGATCGCCGCGCGGGTATCCGTCAGCGCCGCCGCTATCCGGCCGTTTTCTTGCCGGGCGCTCTCCAGCCGTTCACCCAACGTGACAACCTGCCATTTCATCCAACCGGCGACGACCAGCGCCAGCACCAGAAACCACCCGATCGCGCGGCTCATGGCGCGGCCCCGATCAGGCAGTGGGCCAGCTCCGCCGCCCGGCGCCGCTCCAGCCCCGGCGATTTGACGCCGTTGACGAACACCCAGCGCGGCAACTGTTGGCAGGCGCTGCGCCAGTCCTGCCGCTTGATGAAACCGGCCAGCGTAGAGCCACAGGCGGCCGTGACGCCAACGTTAAAGGCAAAGGACACCACCGCGTCATAAACCGGCGGCGGCATCGTGACAGGCATACAGCGCCCTATGCCGCGCTCCACGCGATACACGTCGGCGATGAGGTTAACGGCAGCTTGGCGCTCGCTGATAACCTTGCCGGGCTTTACCCCGGCCGTGTGGCCAATGCCGCTTGTCCAGACGCCCGCCTGACACTGGTACGGCGATAAACGACAGCCCTCGAAATCGGCCAGCAGTCGCAACCCAGCCTCAGAGATCTGCAGCGCGCTGAATTGCGGCAGCAGCACCGCCAGCGCCAGCACGGCGGCCACACTGCAGCGTTTAGCGATTGAGTTCATCGTAAACCCTCCGGCTAACGCCTAGCTTGTTCAACAGCTGGTAGCTTTTGCGGCGGTAGTACCAGTTAACGAGAAATGTGCCGACACCGACGGCGGCGCCAACCATAAAAGCGATGTCCTGCGGCGAATATTTGCCGATCCACGCGAGGAACATCGCCACCGCGTAGGCTAAAAATGATGTGATGCGCTCCATGTTTTTAATCCCATAAATTGACGGTTTCACGCTGCGGTGCGGCGGTCACGTCCGGCAGCTCAACCGGGTGGCCGTGGGGCAAAATCGCCCCGGCAGCGGCCAGCCCTTCATTTAGCGAATAGACCTGCTCAACCACGCCCTGCGTGCGCCCGTAGTAGCGCCAACAAATCGCGTCAACGGTGTCGCCCTGCAGGGCGTAGACTCTCATCAGAGCAGCCCGATGATGCAGTGGCTACGCTCGGCCACGTTACTGATCGCGTTGCGGGCGTTGCGCCACAGCTCGCCGATCGAGGCTTCGACCACATCAGCCTTGCGGCCGCCGGTGGCGGTGGTGTCGAAACTGCGGTATTGCTCCGAGAGCGTCGCCATGGTCATCGCGCTAACGGCGTTGCGGTATTCGCTCACCCGCACGCTTTCGCCGTCAAGCTGTTCGCCCGGCACATCCTCAAGCCGCTGATAGCCGTCGGCCATCTGGTCGCGGCGGAAAGTGAACAGCTCGGCGTTGACCTCCGCGATCGCGCTTTTAATTGCCAGCCGCAGGCGCGGGGCGGTGATAGTGCCTTCAATGCGCATCACGTCGCGCACGTCCGCCGGGTCAATGTCCGGCCAGAAAAAGACGTTTTTAACGATCGGCTCATCCTCCGGGCGCGGTGCTGGCGCGTCCGGGCGTGGCCGTTGGATCACAACGGTGCTCATATGACCTCAGAAAGTTAGGGGGCGGTGGACGACGGCGTTGACGAGGTGAAACCTGTCGCGGCCGTCGTGCCGCCCGGCGCGGGGCGCGTTCTGTCAGCGGCTGGCGGCGGTGCGTATTGCCCGCTCCAGCCGTTCAATGTCTTTTTTCACGCCGCAGCCGTTATGCAACTGCAGCGCACGCTTAAGGTGGTTCAATGCCAGTTCAGCCCTGCCCGCCGCGCGCAAGACGTACCCGGTGATTTTGTGCAGCTTGGCGCGCACTTGGTCGGGCATGTCTTCTGCGTCGGTGAGTTCCATCGTCTGCGTGAGGTGGTCAATGTTGACCGGCTCCCCAGCCTCAAAGGCGCGGGTGGCAGACTCGGCGACGTCTTCTGCGATGAGGTATGGCGTGGAGCGCGCGAAATTGCCCGGCGGCGCCAACTGGTAGCGCAGCGCATAGCGGGCGATGTCCAGCGCGCCGGGAATGTCCCCGGCATCCAGACGCCAGATCATGACCGTCATCAGAATGGCGTCCTGCGCGCCGCGACCTTCGGCCAGCACACCGGCAACCCAGGGGGCATAGTCCGGCAGCAGTTGGCGCTTGAGTTCGGCCTTACGCTCTTGTGAGCGCACCTGTTTGAGCTTTCGCTTATCTTCATTGAGTTTAAGCATCATCCGTTCATAGCCGTTGGCGTGGCGCAGCGGGTCATTCTCCCGCTGCGCGGCCTCGACCGCTGACTGGCGCATAAGGTGACGGCGGGCAGGGCTGGTCATGGTTATTTACCGCCTTTCGCTTTGTCGTCTGCCGGTGCTTCCTCCGGGTCTTTCACTTCGGCGACTGGCTCCGCTGGAGCGGTGGCAACCTTCACCGCTTCAACAATGGCACCGGCCAGCGCCTTAATGTCATCGCCGGAGGTCGGCAGTGCGGCCTTGGTTTTTGGCTCGGTCGGCTTGACGGCCAACAGCTCGATGTTCTCCACCAGACAGCCGCAGGCGTAATCCTCCACCACATAGTCCTCGTTGATGGACTCATAGTTTTCGATGCGGTCGCGCTTGGCGTTCTCCACCATATGGCGGCGGTGTGTGTCTTCCTGCCAGTAGATCGACAGGTTATCCATGCGCGTAATCAGCAGCGCATCCGCCGGGAAGTACGGCACACGCACGGCGGGCAGGTTGCCGATGCGCTTCTGGCTGATAATCAGATCGGCGGCCAGCGCTTCGGTGTTGGGCTGTTCCTGATTGACCAGCGGGAAATACTTGTCGGCCAGCAGCTGACGACCGCAGATCACTACCAGCTCAGGATCTTCCTGATACCACGGTGCAATCAGGGTATTAGTGGCATCCATCACCAGCGCGTCGAGGTTGGCGTAATCGCCACCGGCACCCACGCGGATGTTTTCAGACACCACGCTGCCGTCCATACCCACGATTTTGTTCATCACGCGGCTCGGCGCGTTCTCGCGGTACTTCTGCAACCAGCCCGGCGCAATGTCCTGCAGCAGCGGGAACTTGACGCGGTTGGAGGTTTTGGCGCGGTGCGTACCGTTAAAGCCGATCATGATGCGGTCGAGCGCCTGACGTTCAACAATTGCATCGCGTAAGCGGGTCTGGAAATCCTGATAACGCGCCCACAGGTCGAGGGTGTTGTAGCGGATGTGGAAATCGTAGTTCACCTGCTGGCAGAAATAGTCATCGCTGTCCAGCGTGGCAAAGTCGGCCGTTTCGCGTTCATCGCCGCCGGCGGTGTCGGTGGTGCTGGCGATGGAGCCGCTCACACCTAAACCGACTTTCTCTCCCTTCATTTCCTTAACCGGCAGGATATTAATACGGGTCAGGAACGTGGAGGAATCCTGTACGCGGGTCATGATGGTTTGCGTGACGGACGGCTCAACGCTGAATTTTTTATCCAGATCGCCGGTTGCTACGCCATTCAGTTCGGCGAGGCGAGACATAAACGCATTAAATTTAAAACGAGTTTGCTTGCGCATTTTTCTTCCTGTTTTTGTTCGGTTTTATCGGGTTTGACTGCCTTAGCAGTCGGTCAGCACGTCTTGCGCACTGTTGCCGCCGGTGGCGTCCGGGCGGGCCTGCTGGCTGAAATCTTCCGAGGTGGAAAGCTGGGCTTGCAGCGCGCTGAACGCATCGCTGCCGGTTTTTACCTGTTGCTTGAGATCGGCAACCTGCTCGCTCAGTGCAGCGAATTTCTCGGTAAAGCGGGTGTCCGCTTCCTGCAACTGCTCGGCCACGGTCATCACGGCGCCTTCCATCTCACCAAATCGCACATCGTCGGTGGCCTGCTTGCGGCTAAACATCGCTTTGATGCGGGCAGAGAATGAGGTTTCCGGGTCAGCGACCGGCTCAAAATCGAAATGGACTTCCAGCGGCGCGGAGAACTCGACGTTCTCGTGGCGGCGGCTGAACTCCAGCATGTCAGTGCCGAGGCTCGCCGGGTCATCGGTGACGGCCAACCCGACCAGATACGACTTGCCGGTCTTGGCGAAATCGCGGCGGATCTCCATCGAGGTGAAAACCTTTTGGCCCGCGCCGACCATCGACACCAGATCGGCGGTCGGGGCCAGACTGGCGTACAGCGCCCACTTGCCGTGCAACAGCGGTTCGTCCGGCTCGTCGATTTTTTCGGCCTTCAGCTCAACCACGCCGCCGTAACGACGGAAATAGCCATCCGGCAAAATCCCCTTGATGTGCTCCATGTTGATACGGGCGCCGTACACCTTCGGGCTGTAGGTCGCGGCCATCTGCTGAATATCCGCAGCGCCGATCTCGCGGCCGTCAACGGTGTCGCCTTCAACGCCGATGCGGAAAAACTTAGTAACTTTCTTTGCCATGTAAACGGCTCCGGTTGTGGTGATTGGGTTCGGTGCTAGTTTCGGGGGAATGGCGGCGCGTCTCAACGCGTTGCGGTTGGAAGATCTGAGGCACAACAAGGGCTTAATGCGAGCCGCCCGGCGCTTTCGTAGCCTTGGCGGCATGAATACGACACAAGCAACAACCATCATCAGCGATCCGCGACGCCAAGCTGCCTTGCTCTACTGGCAGGGCTTTTCTGTGCGCCAAATTGCGGAAACGCTGAACCTCAAGGGGCCGACCGTGCAGAGCTGGAAGCTGCGCGATAAATGGGACGACATCGCGCCCATTTCCCGCGTGGAGCAAAGCATGGAAGCACGGTTGATTCAGCTCATCATGAAAGACGTCAAGGAGGGGAAAGACTTCAAAGAAATCGACCTGTTAGGCCGCCAGATTGAACGGCTGGCGCGGGTCAATCGCTATTCGGCGACTGGCAACGAGGCGGACTTAAACCCGAACGTCGCCAACCGCAACAAAGGCGAGCGCAAGCCCGCCGAGCGCAACGTGTTCAGCGAGGCCGCCGTGGAGAAACTGCAAAGTATCTTCACGGAAACCACCTTCGAGTATCAAATGGGGTGGTATCGCGCCGGGCTGCAACACCGTATCCGCAACATCCTGAAATCGCGCCAGATCGGCGCCACGTTCTTCTTTGCCCGCGAGGCGTTGCTCGATGCGCTGACCACCGGCCGCAATCAGATTTTCTTGTCGGCCAGTAAGGCGCAGGCGCATGTATTCCGCAATTACATCATTGATTTTGCGCGGCTGGTCGAGGTTGACCTGAAAGGCGATCCGATGGTGCTGCCGAACGGCGCCCGCCTGATGTTCCTCGGCACCAACGTGCGCACCGCGCAGAGCTACACCGGCAATCTGTATCTTGATGAGTATTTCTGGATCCCGAAGTTTCAGGAGCTGCGCAAAGTCGCCAGCGGGATGTCGCTGCACAAGCGGTGGCGCACCACCTACTTTTCCACTCCGTCGAGTCTGGCGCACTCCGCTTATCCGTTCTGGTCGGGGGAACTCTTTAACAAAGGCCGCCGCAGTAAAGCCGATCACGTTCAGCTCGACCTCAGCCACAGCCACCTGTCAAAAGGCGTGCTGTGCGGTGATGGGCAATGGCGCCAGATTGTCACGGTTGAGGATGCGCTGACCGGCGGCTGTAACCTGTTCGACCTCGATCAGCTGTCGCTCGAATACAGCCCGGCAGAGTATCAGAATCTGCTGATGTGCGAATTTGTGGACGATACCGCGTCGGTATTCCCGTTCGCCGAGCTGCAAGGCTGCATGGTCGATGCGCTGGAAGAATGGGAAGACTTCAACCCTTACGCCGTGCGGCCATTCGGCTATCGCCCGGTGTGGATCGGCTACGACCCATCGGAAGCCAACGGCGGCGACAGCGCCGGATGCGCGGTGATCGCGCCGCCAATAGTGGCCGGGGGCAAGTTCCGCGTGCTCGAGCGCCACCAGTGGCAGGGCATGAACTTTGCCGCGCAGGCCCAGAAGATTAAAGACCTGACCGAAAAATACTGCGTGGAATACATCGGCATCGATGCAACCACCGTCGGCCAAGGTGTTTTCCAGCTGGTGCGCGAGTTCTTCCCGGCCGCGCGAGAAATCAAATACACGCCGGAAATCAAAACCGCCATGGTGTTGAAGGCAAAAGACACCATCGGGCGCGGCTGTCTGGAATACGACACCAGCCACACCGACATCACCGCCGCCTTTATGGCGATCCGCAAAACCATGACCGCCAGCGGCGCGCGCTCCACCTACACCGCCAGCCGCAGCGAAGAAGCCAGCCACGCAGATGTCGCGTGGGCAATCATGCACGCCCTCTTAAACGAACCGCTGACCGCAGGCAGCGGCCACAGCAGCCCGAACATTTTGGAGTTTTACTGATGAGTAAGCGCAAAGGCCGCAAGGCATTTACCACCCCGACGCCAGCCCAGCCAGCAGAGCAGAAGCAGGATTTTGAGGCGTTCACCTTTGGCGAGCCGTCCGCTGTGCTGGATAAACGGGAAATTCTGGATTACATCGAATGCACGACAAATGGCAAGTGGTACGAACCGCCGATCAGCTTCGATGGGCTGGCGCGCAGCGTGCGCGCCGCCGTGCATCACAGCTCGCCGATGTACGTTAAGCGCAACATTTTAGCGTCAACGTTTATCCCGCACCGGCTGTTAAGTCAGCAGGAGTTTAGCCGCTATGCGCTGGATTATCTGGTGTTCGGCAACGCCTATTTAGAAGAGCGCCAAAACCGGCTCGGCGCGCCGCTGCAGCTGAAATCCTCCCCGGCCAAATACACGCGGCGCGGGGTGGAGCGCGGCGCTTACTGGTTTGTGCAGGACTGGAAAGAGGCGCATCGCTTCAAGACCGACAGCGTTTTCCACCTGATTGAGCCGGACATCAATCAGGAACTGTACGGCCTGCCGGAGTACCTCAGCGCGCTTAACTCCGCCTGGCTGAATGAGGCGGCGACGCTGTTCCGCCGTAAGTATTACCAGAACGGGGCGCACGCCGGTTACATCCTGTATGTGACCGACGCGTCGCAGAGTACCAGCGACGTTGACAGAATGCGCAAAGCCATGGCCGACACTAAGGGCTTGGGGAACTTCCGCAATCTGTTCATGTACGCCCCGAATGGCAAACCGGACGGCATTAAGATTTTGCCGCTGTCCGAGGTTGCCACCAAGGACGACTTTTTCAATATCAAGAACGCCAGCCGCGACGATCTGCTAAGCGCACACCGCGTACCGCCGCAGATGATGGGGATTATCCCGAACAATACCGGCGGCTTCGGGGACGTTAAAAAAGCCGCTCAGGTGTTTGTACGCAACGAGCTAACACCGCTGCAAGAACGCATGAAGGAGGTGAACGACTGGATCGGGGAAGAGGTGATTAGATTCGCGCCGTATGAGTTGCCGACCGAATAAGCAAAAAGCCGCCAATGATTGGCGGCTTTTTTGTTGGCGCTGGATCAGGAATGCTTTTCGATAACCAGATCAACACCTTCATTCAGCAGTTCATTAATCGACTGCCCGGTAGCCTGTGCGGCAATGGCTAACGCCTGATGGCGTTCCGGCGACAGGCGGGTGGTTACTTTGCCGCTGTACGACTTGTAAGGCTCGATGCCGTCTTTATGGCACTCATCGAGAAAGACCGCGAGTGAGATCGCGCCTTCTTTCTTCAGCTCGTCCACGCTGTAGGCGTAGAAGTCGGCGCCGCCATTCAGCCCGACAAACTCGCCCCGGAACATTTCAATTTCAGGGTCGAAGTTGATGACGGCCGTATGGCCGTCAATTTTCAGTGTGTTATTCATCATGGTTTTATTCCTAAGCTATCCAACCAGATCCGAATGGAGTTAACCGCCCCCTTGTCAGTGGTAGGTCTGGGGTGTGGCCGGTGAAAGACTCTTTTTTCACCTTTCAACAGCACCGCGATCCTAGAACCTTCCCTTTCGTGAATCTCCGCCCCTAATGCGGTAAAAAGCGCCTCAATATCAGACCACTTTATAGAACCGTTGACAGGCCGGGCAAACACATCTGACAGCGTTTTTTGGTGTCGTTTGTTCATGGGGTTTATAGTATCACTTTATGACACTATTGCAAGAATATTATGGTGTCGTTTTTTGGTGTCACTGATTGGCGATATTATGCAGTGCGCTGTAAGCGCCTGAGAGCGCCATCATGGCGCCACGACATCAAACCCCATTCTCATACAAGTATTGCGATAAATCGCCGTGACGGGACGCTGGCGGCTCTTTTGGGAGGGGTTCAACACGGCTTGCGCGCAATGCTATCCCCGCCTCGCCTGCGCGCTTTATGTGTCGCTTTTAATGCAGTTGCATGATCCGGCGCGATCCGCGCCAGTGCTGGCGCTGTGGGGGTAAAAATAACACCGGATCATCATGCGATTTCATGCACCTAATGCATGCATAGGTTATTTAGAATGAAACTGGCAACATTCCCTAACAGCGCACAATCAAATCAGACAGTCCGCTCTGAGCGAAAAGCGGACATCTTTAGTGGGTTGATTTTGATGCTCTTACCTCTATTATGTAGCCATTTTCTATGGCTACATTTATACAGAAGTAAGGGTTAGTCTTTTCCCGGACCATAATTAAATTTAGTACCTTTGCCAATAGCGTAAAACTGTCCACCAGCTACATAATGGACAGTACGTAATTCATCAGGCGCATCATCAAAAATCCAGTGCCCATTTCTGAAAACGCGGTCATCACTCCATGCTCCGACAATTTCCCCCATGAACAAGTTGTGCTGCTTTTCATTTTCTTCATTGGGTATAACTTTACAGACTAGCCAGCCAGCGCAACCTTCAACTAAAGGCAGATCAAACTCATTCTGATAAAACAGTGGAATTTTACTGTTTTTATCTGGTGTGTCAGAATAACTGTGGCCTCCAGCATATAAAACCATTTCCATCTGATTTACTACTGGGATCTGGACAACGTAATATCCACTTTTTTCGACAAGCCCGCGAGTAAATGCCTGTGGACCTATAAAAGCCATTACTTTGTTATTGCCTACTAATCCCACCCAAGCCGCTGCCATGACATTTTCAATGCCATCATTTTTAGCCGATATCATCGTCGTTGGCCCGACCTGCAATAAACGATAGGCTTTGTTTAACTCTACTGGTTGAATTGACATAAATTACTCTTTTGAGTTCTGATAAAAAGTAAGACAGGTTACTTATTTGATTGTTCGATTATATGACTGGAATAGTTGCAAATTAATTGCTATTATCAAAATACATTATTGCAATTTTCACAACAATCATGAACAAACTTGATGCTCTAAAGTTTTTTATCATTGCCTCTGAAACCCTGAACTTCCGCGAAGCAGCCATAAAGCTGTCAGTTTCACCATCAGTAGTAACCCGAACAGTCGCTGAGTTGGAGAAACAGCTTGGTGAACCTCTTTTCAAACGCAATACTCGTTCGATCTTTCTCACCAGTTTCGGTGAGTTATTTTTACCCCAAGCGAAGCGCCTGCTGGAAGATTCTGAAAAACTATTTCAGACAGCGAAAGATGATAATAAAATTAAGGGTATTGTTCGTATCACATTACTTCGATTTCCAAATCATGAACAAATCTTGTATGAACTATTGACTGCACTACGTCCATATCCTGAGTTATTTATCGACTGGCGTTTAGACATGATGAAACTTGATACTATCGAGCATCGTATCGATATAGGTATACGTGTAGGGCGAGAACCTAATCCAAACTTTATAATTAAAAATATCGGGCAAGTTGAACATATTCTGGTTGCGTCCCCTGAACTCATTGCGCGCCTGGGAGCACCAACTGATTTAGAAGATCTTCGACAGCGTTATCCATTCAGTGGTTTAATTAATCCTGAGACGGGAAAATCATTTGAGTTTATGAGTGACGCAGTGAATACTTTTGTCCCTCGTCATATTGAGTTTTATACTACAGACCCATACGCCGAGATTCAGGCTGCATTGGCCGGGAAAACGGTTGTACAATCCAGCGATTTTATCTGTAGGGAGTACTTAGCAAGCGGCCAACTTGTTCTCCCACTGCCTGAACTGCGACAGGAGAAATGGCAATTTTATTTATATCGGCCTTACCAGCTGATTACTCCCAAAAGGGTGACTGTCGTTTTTTCGCTATTAGAAAAAATATTACGCAAATATTTCGCATCAAAATAATCTTCTCCTCAACGTCTGCTCTTGGCACAAAGCTGTCCTGTTAGGTTACACTCTGTGCTGTGACAATGTAAAATCAAGTCTGAGAAAATACAATTTTTAACCCAGATAGAGGTATGTGTTGTGCTGATAACGCCCCTCGTCAATCAGCCGGAAAACGTGGCCGGACTGGTGCTTGATGTAGTAATTCGCCTCTTCAGGCGTTAGGTGTGTACCGAGCCGGTTTGCAGCTTGAATGAAATCAACGGTCTTTATGCGGCGGCCCTTGCCGTTCTCATTGAAGTTAAGCGCATCCATAAACGCCCCGGCTAAGTTTAAATCTCGTCTCATACGTCACCTATGGATTAAGAGATCGTGGCAAGCTGCCTGATCACTTCTGCTTTTTCAGGGGCAATGCTGGTTTTCATCTCCCCCGCCAGTTCTGAAATCCATATCAACGCAATCTCTTTATCTTTTGGTTGGCTCTCATAACAAACCCCCAGACGGGCGATGAGTTCAATACGTTCTAAAAAAACAATTTCTTCCGCTGCTGGTAAATGCACCCTGTTCCTCCGATGCTTAATTACTGTATGCATATACAGTATTACCCATAAATTTTGCATCCGCAACTAATTATTAAAAGCCTGACCAATCATTAACCGCTGGATAGTGCATTGAAATATCACCAAATTTGACTTTAGCGCCGCGTGCCAGTGCTTCCAGTTCCGAGCGTGTTGGCTCGATGCCGTGTAGTGCCAGCTCTGAGTAAATTCTGGGAACGCGATCGCGTTCAGCAGCGGTTAATCTTGCTGAAGGAGCTGGCTCCGGCCTGCTATATAGGTCAATGCTTCTCTGTTGCCTGTTTATCTGCGGGGCATCTGCCCGTAAACGCGCCATAACACACCGTGCAACGGTCATGTCATCCCAGTCAATTGGGGTTTCCGGTGCGTGCTCCAGCACCGCCACGGCCTCTACAGGCTCCCCATCCTGCATATTTTCGGCGTCACCGCTGCCGACCAACCCACAGTTATTGACAGGACTCCGAGGCGCGCCGGAGGCGCTTTTCAAAGTCAAAGGCTCAACTGCAACGGCTTTAGCGACGATGCGCCATTGCGTGGTGCGGGTTTCATAAACGCGATCGGCGCCGATATGCGGGGCAAAAATTCCCGCGATTTTCTGCACTTCTTCGTCATAGGCGTTGCGCTCGTCGGCAACCCTGCGGGCTACACGCACAGTCTGATCGTCGCGGGCAACGTTAGGGCCACCCTGCGCCAGAATGTAAGCGGCAAAGTCACCGGCATCAGCAGCAGCGCGCACCGCCTCAACGGTTTCGTCGAACTCATCGGCCAAACTGACAGAGCGGATCTTGCGGCACTCACGCCATGCGCCGCGCGACGGCAGGCCGATAAAGTGGAATTGAGGGATACGCCATGTTGACGCCCACGCGGTGACGGCGGCCGCCGTATCAGTCAACAGCTCGCCGGTTTCATGATCGCGTTCGCCGTCCAGCGCGTAGCCGTCGATGTTTTTTGCAATGTATTTGGCGATATAGCCCGCCGCACCGCCTTTGTTCAGGTGCTTGCAGTCAAACCGGTTTTTGGCGGCGCCGCGCTCGTCCCCATCTTCAGCCATGGCATAACGGCGCATGATGTCGATCACCTGCTGGCGCTGTTTTTTGGGGGTAAACAGCATCATATGCCAGTGCGGCGTCGCATCATGGTGCGGTTCGACAACGCGCACGCCATAGACCTGCAGGCCCGCATCTTTAAACGCTGTGCGGATCTTGCTAAACAGCTTCACAAGATAGCGCTGGCCGTCTTTTGGCGTGTACGCCTCTTCATCCCATTTGTGATTAAAATGCACCTTCGGGCTGTTCTTGCCGACGGCGCGCGTCGGGTGATATTTGGATGGGGTGGTGATGGTGATAAACATCCCTTTATCGCCACGGATAGCGGCGGCCTGCTCAACACCGGCGATCATCGCCATTAACTCCATACGACGAATTTCCGGGTTAGAGATACTTGCCATCACCTTGTCGATGAGGCTGAAGCGTTCGCCAGTTTCGACGTTCTCAAGCTCGCGGCTATTCAGATAATCAAAATTGGACTGGCGGCGCGCTTTCACATCTCGAATAGCCTGCTTACTGGCATACGACGACGCCCCGCGGTTCACATTACCCAGGGCGATCAGCAACGCCTCGCGCCAGCGCGTGCGCTGGGCCTTCAGCTGGCGTTCCCACCACTCGGAATTAACCAACCGTGACAGGCTGGCAATCGCTGACCGAGCATCCAGTTTGCCCTTGCGGTATTTGCGCCAGTGCATAGGGGTGATGTTGAAGGCGCGCGCCATACCGGCAATGCGGCCATAAAATTCGGATTGGGTGGCATCTTCGAAAAGCCCGGCATTGTCGCCGCCGTTCTCCGCCACAAACTCATCGCAGTAATCTTCGTAATTCTGCAGAAGCTGACCGGCCACGCGATCGGCAAGGCGGCGTAACTCTTTGTCATCCATGCCGGGCAGAGCTGCGTAATTATCAACTTCAGCAGAAAACCGCATTGACGCGGCGAGGTTCATCGCATTTTTGGCGCTCACCGTTTGCAGGCGCGGCCAGATGCGGCGATCGAACTGGAATACCAGCCATTTGTTGGCGTCGTGCAGCCCTTTGCTCTTGAGCAAGTTGGTGTAACGCGTCAGGAACATGGCGCTGAGGAAGCGCGGCAGGCGACGAATATTGGTTAAAACAGCTTGCCCCTGAGCGAGTTCCTCACGGGTAAGCGGTCTTACCGGCCCGGCAACTGCCGGGCGCGGTTCGTTCCATGGGTAAGCGTAGGCGGTAGCCGCTTGGCTCATTGCACTTTCGCGCCGTTGGCGTGGGCGCAGTTGCCGCAGTAACGCTCATTGCAAGCAGAGCAGAAATCACCCTTTACGGTGAAGCCTACTTTTAGCGGCGTTGCCAGCTTTTGCGCCACCTCCCCGATAATTGAATCCACCCAGTCGCGATCAACGCCCGGCATTGTTGGCAGGCTTGCGGCTACTTCATCCGGCACCGCATCGATCCACTCGCGCAGCGCCACAACAACTTCTTGAAGGCCTGCGATGCGCTGTAGCAAGGCGGATACGTACTCGTGCGAGTAGAGCATCTGTTGGCGCCGTGGATCGTGATATGGATTTGCAGGGTCGATAATGAACATGTACGCACAACGATGCTTGCTTAGGTCGCGCAGCTCTTCAGCGTCAGTCCACGCCACCGGCTTGCTCAGCTTATTGTCCATTTGCAGCCTCACACACCGCAAAAGCCTCTTGGCACAGGTTGCCAATGCGACCTATTTCCGCGCCCAATGATGCAATGCTATTAACACTGGAATTACGGACGCTGTGATGAATAAGGCCGTTCACAAGCTGGTTAATCGTAGGGTAATAGCCGATAGCCTCGTAACGCTCTTGACCTTCGCTTTTTCCTGTTTTCCCTACCTTCACCGTATTAAGAATGAATTGCAGGTTATCGCTGGTGATAACAAACTCAGAGCCGATTTTAATTTCCATGTTATTTCCTTAATCGTAATTTTGGTTTTCTGGTCTGCGTGCAAATTCTGAATCGCTCAAATCAGCCGCAATAAAATGACCTGCCAGCAACGCCAGCAGGCCGAACAAAATAAAGAACTCCGTCATGCCTTCCCCGCGTAAAGGTGATTTTGCGTCTCGCGGATCTGCTGACAGCTTACGCATGTATCAACGCCGGGAACGGCAGCGCGGCGCGCGGCTGGAATCGGCGCGTCACATTCTTCGCAAACGAAAGCAGAAGGCAGCGCGGAGGATTTGCGGGCGTTGGCGATCTGCGCGTTTAGTACCAGCGCTTGCCGCTCCTGTTCGTAGTCCATCAAGTCGGCCATTAGTGCAGCTCCTGCGCTTGATGCTCGATGGCTTCAGCCTCTTGGCGCAACAGCTCCACAGCCTCGACCGCGGTTAACCCCTCTTGGGTGATGTGGGCCGCCAGCCGAACCAAACGCGCAGCAGCTACCTGTGATTGGTTTTTACGTTCATCAACACGCGCGCTATCTAACAAATCTTGAAACTCATTCGTTAAGGCAGAAACCGCGCGGCAAGTACCAGCGACAACACCACGCTGAAAGGCATTATTTGCCGAGCTGGTTAAAGTTGGAGTAAGAAGCAAAGATTCTTTCATCGTAAATTCCTTATTTCAGGCAAAGCGATGCCCGGCGGGTTAACGCCAGAATTACGCAATGCGGTTAATTAACGTTTAATTCGCAATCATCATCACTGATAAATCGCGGCAAGGTTTTTGATAAATCAATCAGGTCATTCAGCGCCCACACAATTTGTTTACGCTCTGAATAACTCATTTCTGCAAACTTCATTTTTATATGCCGCTCTTTAAGCCCGGCATGAAAACAAACAGTTCTGCGGATATGTTCCGGCGACTTATCAAAAGCCTCTTGCGCCTGATTCCGCTTATGCGGGAACAGCTCACGCTTAATCTGTGAAATGCGCTTAATGCCGATCGCTTTTTGTGTTTCAGTAGCCAACAACATGACAGCCCCAATTAACGACAGAAAAAACGGCGCAGCGGTGAAACTGGCTTAACCGTTGACAGGCCACGCAGTAAGGCCGCCTGATCGTGACGTGGGCGCCAGCGCTTGCCGCCCGGCAGTTCAATGAAACCGTGTTCAAAATGCCGCGATGGACTTTGTTGTTTCAGCAGTGGAGCGATAGAAATAACCACGGTGATCACCTCAGCTTAAACCAGCAACAGCACTCAGCCCGCTGATCACGTCAACGGTGGAGGCCAGAGCCGGGGTGGATTGGATGCGGTTCTGAACGGTCAAGCCGATCAGCGACAAATGGCGGATCGCCGTGTTGACGCTTTCAAGCAGTGCGCTTTTGCGTACCGGCGTTTTGTGGTCGCCCTGCACGGCGGCGGCGGCGATGCTGCCAACTGCGGCCGTGGCCTGCAGTGCATACGTTGGAATATTTCCGGCGCAAGCCTCATTGACAGGCACGGACGGCATGCAGTTGATTTGTGCCAGCAAGGCATCAATCAGGCTGGAATCCTCTGTAGCGTCAGTGATCGCCAGCAGTTCGGCACACGTGAGCTGATGCGGCTGGCCCGGACTCAATTTGTTGCGCAGCGTCTGGGCGTTCATGCCGAGCTGTTTAGCAAGCGCCGTCACATTGTGGCGAGCTGGAAACTGTCGGCAGGCTTCATCGAAGTGCGGATGTTTAGAAATGGCGTAATCAAACATACTTTACCCCTATGAATTCACTTAAAGTGAATCACGCACCGATGACGAGTTGAAAACGTGAATGCCCTAACGCTTTACGCAACTGCTCTTCTTTCCAGCGTGCGTAGTAGATACGGATCGGGCCGCCTGCTTTCTTGCATCCTTTACGGATAACGCGGGGTTCAATAGGTAAACACGGGGTTTCACCAGTACTCCAGCGACGAGCAGTACGAGTAGAAACGCCTTCTAGCTCCGCGAATTCCTTTAACGTCACAATGGGGGAGGCGATTTTGAAGATTGCGATCTCAGAAGCCATAATGCATGATTCCCTATTTGCCAACTTTAACCAGTATTGACCGCCCATTTGCCAATGTAGGCCAATACAGACAATTCACTAACGAGCAATCTAATGAACTTTTTAGCATTGGTCAACATTTGGATTAACTTATGAGTATCAGAGAGACTAGTTTTGAACCTATCAAAATCCTCGAGCGCATCTGCGATGTCTATGGTTTCACGCAGAAAGTTCAGCTAGCCCATCACTTTGATATTTCTGCAAGTTCTCTCCAAAATCGCTATACGAGAGGCACTATCTCTTATGACTATGCAGCTCTCTGCTCCATAGAGACTGGTGCAAGTCTTAAATGGCTTCTTACTGGTGAAGGCTCGAAATTTGAGAATAAAACCACGGAAGAATCCCCACTTGAGATTGAGTTATTCACTCTTGAGGACGGCGAGCTAAGAGAAGATGACCGCTTGAGCATCGATCCTAACTTTTTCCGTAAGAAACCTACTGACGGTATTGCAGTTCGAACCGATGGAAAGCTGCACTTCATAGATAAATCAGCCTCGCTAGCAGATGGGACTTGGCTGGTAGACATTGAGGGGGCAATTAGCATCCGAGAGCTAACCGTATTACCCGGTAAAAAGCTCCATGTGGCTGGCGGGAAGGTTCCGTTTGAGTGCTTAACTGATGAGATCCGCATACTTGGACGTATTGCTGGCATTTACAGCGAGGTTAACTAATGGCTGTCCGTAAGATTCCTGCTGGCGGATGGGTATGCGAGCTATATCCGAATGGGGCTAGGGGTAAGCGGATCAGAAAAAAGTTCGCAACCAAAGGTGAAGCCTTAGCCTTTGAGCAATACACCATACAAAACCCGTGGCAAGAAGAGAAAGAGGATCGGCGCACAGTCAAAGAACTCGTGGACTCATGGTATAGCGCCCACGGCATAACCCTGAAAGATGGGTTAAAACGACAATTATCCATGCATCATGCTTTTAACTGTATGGGGGAACCACTGGCTCGCGATTTCGATGCTCAAATGTTCTCCCGTTACAGGGAAAAAAGGCTGAAAGGTGAATATGCCCGTTCCAACAGAGTGAAAGAGGTTTCCCCTCGCACGCTAAACCTCGAGTTGGCCTATTTTCGGGCCGTATTCAATGAACTAAACCGCCTTGGTGAGTGGAAAGGCGATAATCCGTTAAAAAACATACGCCCTTTTCGTACTGAAGAAATGGAGATGGCCTGGCTCAATAGAGATCAGATTGCCCTCCTGCTGGCTGAATGCCAACGTCACGAGAATACTGATCTCGAAAAGGTTGTAAGAATTTGTCTTGCTACCGGCGCACGCTGGTCAGAAGCCGAAGGGCTCAGAAAAAGCCAGCTGTCAAAATACAAAATCACATATATCAATACTAAAGGCAGGAAAAACCGGACAGTGCCTATCAGTAAAGAGCTGTACGATTCTCTACCTAGCCAGAACAAACCACAGACGGGGCTTTTTACTAGTTGCTATGGGGCGTTCCGAGCCGCCCTAGAAAGAACTGGCATAGAACTTCCCGCGGGCCAGTTAACTCACGTTCTACGGCACACGTTCGCCAGCCACTTCATGATGAATGGAGGTAACATACTGGTACTACAAAGAGTTTTAGGTCATACGGACATAAAAATGACAATGCGTTATGCTCACTTTGCCCCCGACCATTTAGAGGACGCAGTACGGTTAAATCCTCTGGCTACAAATGGCGATAGAATGGCGGTAGAACTGGCACATGATGTCATATGAATGGCCTACATTGGCCCAATATGTCACTGAAAACAAAGGCAATCTATTGATTTTCGGTTGTTTTTGTAGGAACTCATAATCGCTTGGTCGTTGGTTCAAACCCAACAGGGGCCACCAAATTTTTGCTGTTTTCACAGCCTTACAAGCCATCCTGTCCGGGGTGGCTTTTTTGTTTCCCGCCTGCGTGCCACACTTCTCTCTCGGCATTCCTGATTTATTCCGACTCATAAGGATCCCGCATGATCGTCATCTGCGACCACGACAACCTCGACGCCTGGCTGGCGTTGCGCACCGCGCTGTGGCCGTCCGGCTCGCCTGAAGAGCACCGCGCGGAAATGCGCGAGATATTGGCTTCGCCGCACCACACCGCGTTTATGGCGCGGGGGCTGGACGGCACTTTCGTTGCCTTTGCCGAGGTCGCGCTGCGCTACGATTACGTCAACGGCTGCGAATCGTCGCCGGTGGCGTTTTTGGAAGGGATTTATACCGCCGAACGCGCCCGCCGCCAGGGCTGGGCCGCGCGCCTGATCGCGCAGGTGCAGGAGTGGGCGAAGCAACAGGGGTGCAGCGAGCTGGCGTCGGATACCGATATCGCCAATCTGGACTCCCAGCGCCTGCATGCGGCGCTGGGCTTTGCCGAAACGGAGCGAGTAGTGTTTTACCGCAAAACGCTGGGCTGATCAGGCAGTTTTGCTTTGCCGCTGATGCGCCAGCTGCTCGGCGCGCAGCAGGATCTCCTGCAAATCGTCCTCGTCGATATCGAACAGATCCCCCTCCATCAGCGCCTCGTGCAGATCGCCGCGGGTGATGGACACGGCATCGATCGGCAGATTGGCCGGCTTGGCCTCCGCCGGCGCCAGCGCGTGCGGGTAGCGTCGCCCGGCCAGGTTATTGAACAGAATGGCCAGCGCCGCCAGCAGCACCGAGTTCAGCAGCACCGGATACAGCACGAAGTGGTAGCCCATCTGATGAATGCCGGGGCCGCCGAGGATAGCGGTGAGCGCCACCGCGCCACCCGGCGGATGCAGGCAGCGCAGCCTGAACATCAGGCCGATGGCCACCGCCGCCGCTATGCCGCAGGCCAGCCCCGGATCGGGGATCAGCAGGCCGGCGCTGACGCCCACCGTCGCCGCCACCGCATTGCCGCCGACGATCGACCAGGGCTGCGCCAGCGGGCTGTTGGGCACGCCGAACAGCAACACCGCCGAGGCACCCATCGGCGCGATAAACCACAGGTTCACCTCGCCCAAAATAAAGTGGCTGATCCAGCCGGCGAGCATCAGCCCCAAACCGGCGCCGACGCTGGAAATCAGCATCTCTCGCTTGCCCACCGCCAGCGGGTGCGGCCACAGGCGCGCGCATCCCACTTTTACTCGTTCTATCCACTGCGTCTTCATGTTACCCAATACGGCTCAATTCACGTGTTGGCAACAAATATATCACATCATCCGGAAGGAACTCACGGCGCTGCAGGCCGCGGCATCAAACAACTTTTGACCTAACAGATTGATTTTTAGCCATCCCTCGACAATGATGAATGTTCTCCCCTTAACCCCGAGGAACCGCCGATGTCTCAACCGATCACCGAGCTTTACACCGACAGTGAATTTTTCAGCCCGTACGCCATGTCCGCCTTTGTCGTGCTGACGGAAAAAGGCATTCCGTTCACCGTGAAGACGGTGGATCTGGCGAAAGAAGAGAATAAAGAGGCGGCCTACGCGGCGCTGTCGCTCACCCGCCGGGTGCCGACGCTGGCCATCGGCGAGTTTCAGCTCTCGGAGTCTTCGGCGATCGCCGAATACCTGGAGGACATCCATCCGGCCCACGCCGTGTACCCGCGCGACGTGAAGCTGCGCGCCAAGGCGCGCGAGATCCAGGCCTGGCTGCGCAGCGATCTGCTGCCGATCCGCGCCGAGCGCTCGACCGAGGTGGTGTTCAACAACGGCAAGTTCCCGCCGCTGTCCGAAGCCGCACAGGGGGCCGCACGCAAGCTGATCGACGCCGTCGAAAAGCTGCTGAGCCACGGGCAGGACAATCTGTTCAGGGAGTGGTGCATCGCCGACACCGATCTGGCGCTGATGCTCAACCGGCTGGTGATGCACGGCGATCCGGTGCCGGAGCGCCTGCGCCACTATGCGCACAAGCAGTGGCAGCGCCCGTCGGTGCAGGCCTGGCTGGCGCTGTCGGCAAAGCGGCGCGCCTGAGAAAAAAATCGGCGGCCACGACGCCGCCGTTCTCAATGCCGAGAAACAACATCACTGCTTGAGGGAAGGCAAATCACCATCCAGAGGGCAGATAGCCTAACAATGAAGCGATGGCGTACACCGCGCTGGCCAGGTACAGCAGCACAATGCTGATCTGCAGCAGCGGGTGCGTGATCCAGTTGCACTGCCAGCGCGGCGTCTGGTCGCCATGTTTGCGTGCGCCGCGCAGGATCAGCATCGGCATGATCGACAGGATCACCCCGCTGAACACCCCGGCGAAGTAGAGCGCGTTGACGAACGACACCAGCCCGCTGTAGGCCAGCGCGAACGGCGGCACCACCACCAGCAGCAGCACGCCGAAGCGGCGCAGCGGCAGCTCGTCGTTGCCCAGCCGGAACTTGTCGAAAATATTGGTCAGGAAACTGCCGCCCAATCCCCAGTAGGAAGTCAGCATCGCGCACAGCGCGAAGATGTTGGCGGAGAAGAACGCCCACTGCCCCAGCGCCTGGCCCCAGGATATGGTGGCCACGTCGGAGATGCCATCCAGCCCGCTGAGCGCGATCACCGACATCGGCACCGCCGCCAGCAAAATGAAGGTCACCGCCATGCCGACGATGATCGCCTTCGGCAACTGCTCCGGCTTGTCGGCAAAGCCGCGCGCCATTTCCGGCACGATGTACTGCGCCGAGAAGCAGAACACCACCACGTTGAACACCGGCACCATAAAGCGCCAGTCGCCGTCCAGCAGGTTGCGCATCTGGGTGGTGTCTTTCAGCAGCGTCGCCGCCACCAGCGCTGTCAGCATCACCACCATGCCGATGCTGATGAACTTCTCGCCGCGGCCGATCGCTTTCAAACCGAGGTACAGCACGCCGGCGGCGGGCACGAAGAACAGCAGGCTGCCCAGCGCCGGCGAAATGCCGAACAGCGATTGCAGCAGCTTGCCGCTGCCGGTCATATAAGCGGTAAGCGCCCCGACGCTGTTGACGCACACCGAAGCGAACATCAGCCAGGCGCCCAGGCCGCCGACATAGCGCTTCGCCAGCCCGCTCAGCTGCAGATGCGCGCGGGTGCGCAGCGTGGATTCGGCGACGTACAGCATGGTGATGGTGGTCAGGCTCCCCACCAGCACCAGCCAGAACAGCAGCGGCAGGAAACCGGCCTTGCTGGAGGCGTAGGCGATGGAGAGCACCCCGGCGCCGATATTGGTGCCGACGATCATCGCCACCCCTTCAAGGAAACTTAACGATTTGGCGGGTGCAGGTGCTCGCACCCCGGCGGCAAGCGCCGGAGAAACAGAGGTATTATCAGACATGCATCATCCTTTATCGCCCGGCGACGCTGGCCGCCGGGATGGGTTAACGTCCTGACGCTCAACGGCTCACATCGATACACAGGTATTTCAGCTCCAGATATTCTTCTATCCCGTAGCGCGATCCTTCACGCCCGAGCCCTGACTGTTTCACGCCGCCGAACGGCGCCACTTCGTTGGAAATCAGCCCGGTGTTGATGCCGACCATGCCGTACTCCAGCGCTTCCGGCACGCGCCACTGGCGCGCGGCGTTCTGCGTGAACAGGTAGGCGGCCAGGCCGAATTCGGTGTCGTTGGCCATGGCGATGGCTTCCGCCTCGTCATGGAAGCGGAACAGCGGCGCCACCGGCCCGAAGGTCTCTTCTTTGGCGAAGCGCATTTTCTGCGTCACGCCGGTCACCACCGTCGGCTGGAAGAAGGTACCGCCCAGCGCGTGCGGCTGGCCACCGGTGGCGATCTGCGCCCCTTTGATCAGCGCGTCGTCGATATGGCTCTGCACCTTCGCCACCGCATCGCTGTCGATCAGCGGCCCCTGGGTGGTGCCTTCCTGGCTGCCGTCGCCGACTTTCAACTGCTCGACCGCCGCCACCAGTTTCTCTGCCAGCCGCTCGTAGATGCCGTCCTGCACGTAGATGCGGTTGGCGCAAACGCAGGTCTGGCCGCTGTTGCGGAACTTGGAGGCCATGATGCCCGCCACCGCCGCGTCCAGATTGGCGTCGTCGAACACGATGACCGGCGCGTTGCCGCCCAGCTCCAGCGACAGCTTCTTGATGCTCGGCGCGCACTGCGCCATCAGAATGCGGCCGACCTCGGTCGAGCCGGTAAAGCTCAGCTTGCGCACCACCGGGCTGTCGCACAGCACCTTGCCCACCTGCGCCGCTTCCCCGGTCACCACCTGCAACACGCCGGCGGGAATGCCGGCGTCCTGCGCCAGCTTGGCCAGCGCCAACGCGGTCAGCGGCGTTTGCTCGGCAGGTTTGACGATGATGGTGCAGCCCGCCGCCAGCGCCGGCGCCACCTTGCGGGTGATCATCGCCGCCGGGAAGTTCCACGGGGTGATGGCCGCGCACACGCCGATCGGCTGCTTCACCACCACCAAGCGCTGCGAAGCCTGCGGCGCCTGCAATACCGCGCCGTCCACCCGCTTGGCCTCTTCGGCGAACCAGGTGATGAACGACGCGGCGTAGGCCACTTCGCCGCGCGCTTCCGCCAGCGATTTACCCTGCTCGGCGGTCATCAGCTGCGCCAGATCTTCCTGTGCGGCCAGCACCTTGTCGGCCCAGGCCAACAGCAGCGCAGAACGCTGCTTGGCGGTCAGCTGTTTCCAGTCGTTTTGCGCCCGCTGCGCCGCCGCGATCGCCTGCTGGGTTTCCTCTTCGCTGACCAGCGGAATGCTGGCCAGTTCGGCGCCGGTGGCCGGGTTGATCACCGCTTCGCGCTTGCCGCTCAGGGCATCGCACCATTCACCGTTGATCAGACACTGGCTGCGCAACAGCTCGGGATTGTTCAATTTCATGCCGTTCGCTCCTTAGTGAGCCAGCGCGCGGGACAGGATGCCCATCGCCTTGGTGAACTGATCGTCCGGGATGGTCAGCGGATACAGGAAGCGGATCACGTTGCCGTTCACGCCGCAGCTCAGCAGCAGCAGCCCTTCTTCCATCGCCTTCTGCTGCACCTGACGGGTGATCTCCGCCGAAGGCTTGCCGGTAGCCGGATCGTTGAACTCCACCGCCACCATCGAGCCTTGCGCGCGCACATCGGCGATCGCCGGGCTGGTTTTGCGCGCCTGCTGCAACACTTCCACCAGGTGCTCGCCCAAGCGCTGGGCGCGCTGGCATAGCTGCTCTTCGTCGATCACGTCCAGCACCGCATGCGCCGCGGCCACCGCCAGCGGGTTACCGGCGTAGGTGCCGCCCAGCCCGCCCGGCGCCGGCGCGTCCATCACCTCAGCGCGGCCCGCCACCGCCGACAGCGGCATGCCGCCCGCCAGGCTTTTCGCCATGGTGATCAGATCCGGTTTAACGCTGTAGTGCTCCATGGCGAACAGCTTGCCGGTACGGGCGAAGCCGGTCTGCACTTCGTCGGCGATCAGCAGGATGCCATGCTGGTCGCACAGCGCGCGCAGCGCCTGCATGAACTCGGCCGGCGCCACGTTGAAGCCGCCTTCGCCCTGCACCGGCTCCAGCACGATCGCCGCCACCTGCTTGGGATCGATATCCGCTTTAAACAGGCGATCCAGGCTGTTCATCGCGTCTTCGGTGGTCACGCCGTACAACGCGTTCGGGTACTGGCCGTGGAACACCGAGCCGGGGAATGGGCCAAAGCCCAGTTTGTAAGGCGCCACTTTGCCGGTCAGCGCCATGGTCATGTAGGTGCGGCCGTGGAAGCCGCCGCCGAAGGTGATCAACCCCGGGCGGCCGGTGTAAGCACGGGCGATCTTCACCGCGTTTTCCACCGCCTCCGCGCCGGTGGTGAAGAAGGCGGTTTTACACGGGCCGGCGATCGGCGCGCGCTGGTTGATGCGCTCCGCCAACGTGACATAGCTTTCGTAAGGAACGATCTGATAGGCGGTGTGGGTGAAGGCCTGCAGCTGCTTTTCAATCGCGGCGATCACCTTCGGGTGGCGGTGGCCGGTGTTCAGCACGGCGATCCCCGAGGCGAAGTCGATCACTTCTTTGCCTTCCACATCCCACAGCGTGGCGTTCTCTGCGCGCTCGGCGTAAAAACCACACATCACGCCCACTCCGCGCGGGGTGGCGTCCTGACGGCGTTGGTTCAATTCTGCGTTTTTCATGCTGTTCTCTCCGGTCGGTGCCAGTTACACGTTTCGTTCACATTCGTGAAACAATGCCGTTTATTTACACAGGATGTGGCCCTATAATCGAGTGCCAGTTACGAATAATTGAGGGATCCAATTGCGCTCATTGAGTGGTGATCTGTTGCTGCAGCGCCTCGGCGAGCAGCCCGATGACAAGCTGCATAAGCGGCTTTACAACGCGATCCGCACCAGCATTCTCGACGGCAGCCTGCCGCCCTCCAGCCGCTTGCCCGCCTCGCGCGATCTGGCGCAGGAGCTCAGCCTGTCCCGCAACACCGTATTAACCGTTTATGAACAACTGTTGGCGGAAGGCTACGTATCGGCGCGCGCCGGCAGCGGCACCTTCGTCGCCGACACGGTGCCGGACAGCTGCCTCTCCACCGGCGGCGCGCCGGCCGACGGCAGCGGGCAACCGCGGCGCGTCGAACTGTCGGAACGCGGCGCCACGCTGCTGCACCACGCCAGCGCCAGCCCCAAACAGTGGGGAGCATTCATTCCCGGCGTGCCCGACGTCAACGCCTTTCCCCATCAGCTGTTCAGCAAGATCCAGGCGCGCCTCAGCCGCCGCCCGGCGCCGCAGCGGCTGACCTACAGCAATCAGGGCGGCAGCCCGGAGCTGCAGCATGCGTTGGTGGAGTATTTACGGGTGGCGCGCTCGGTGCGTTGTTCGCCGGAACAGATCCTGATCACCGAAGGCATCCATCAGGCGATCGATCTGGTGACGCGCATGCTGTGCAATCCGGGGGATGACGCCTGGATCGAAGAGCCGGGCTATTGGGGGATCCGCAATATCCTGCGCATCAATGCGCTGAACATCTGCCCGCTGGCGGTGGACGAAGCCGGGCTGGTGCCGCCGGAGCAGCCGACCACCCCGCCCCGCCTGATTTTCGTCACTCCGTCGCACCAGTATCCGCTCGGCTCGGTGATGAGCCTGGCGCGCCGCCAACGGCTGCTGGCGCTGGCGCGCAACGCCGGCGGTTGGATCGTCGAGGACGATTACGACAGTGAATTCCGCTTTTCCGGCCAACCGATCCCGGCGCTGCAAGGGCTGGAGGCCGACGCGCCGGTGATTTATATCGGCACCTTCAGCAAAACGCTCTATCCGGCGCTGCGCCTCGGCTATGTGGTGTTGCCGCCGCCGCTGGTGCAGGCGCTGAAAACCGCCCACGCCGAGCTGTACCGCGGCGGGCACCTGCTGATCCAGAGCGCGCTGGCGGAGTTTATTCAGGCGGGGCATTACACCGCGCATATCCGCCGCATGCGGCTACTGTATGCCCGGCGGCGCGCTTTCCTGACCGGCTTGATCGAACAGCACCTCGGCAAACAGGCGCTCAGCGAGTTCAACAGCAACGCCGGGCTGCATCTGATCCTCAACCTGCCGGACGAGGCCGACGACGTGGCGATCGCCGCCGCCGCCGGCGCGCGCGGGGTGCTGGTGCGGCCGCTGTCGCGCTACTACATGCAGCCCAACCGCCGGCGCGGCCTGCTGATGGGGTTTGCCTGCGTGCCGGAAGAGCAGATGGCCGCCGCCTTCACCCAGCTGCTGGCGTGCATCAACGCGCCCGAAATGAAAAAGGCGGCTCCTTAGGGCCGCCTTCGCGCGTTACCAGGCCTGAAGCCGCCAACCGTCCGCCTGCCGGTGCAGGCGGTGCGTCGGCCGCAGCGCCTGCAGGAAGTCTTCGTCGTGCGACACCACCAGCATCGCGCCGGGGAAATCTGCCAGGGCGGTTTCGATCGCCAGCGACGACGCCAGATCCAGGTGGTTGGTCGGTTCGTCCAGCAACAGCAGCTGCGCCGGTTGTCGCCGCCACAGCGCGCAGGCCAGCGCCGCCTTAAGCCGTTCGCCGCCGCTCAGCGAGCCCAGCGGCAGCGCGATGCGATCCGCGCCAAGCTGCAGCTGGGCCAGCCGAGTGCGCAACGCGCCTTCCGCCAGCGGCGAATCCTGCAGCCCCAGATGGTCCATCACCGACAGACTCGGGTCGAGCTGCGACAGAGTTTGATCGAGGTAGGCCGTCGACAGCGGGCAATGACAATGGCCGGAAAGCGCCGTCAGCTGACCGAGAACGGTTTTCAGCAAGGTGGATTTTCCGCAGCCGTTGGGGCCGGTCAACGCCACGCGCATCGGGCCGTCGATACGCAGATCCAGCGGCGGCGCGCTGACGAACGGCAGCTGCAGCTGCTCGAGCACCAGCACCTGCTTGTTCGCGCTCACATCACTGCCCGGCAGCGCCAGCAACACCGGCTGTTCCTCTTCCACCCGCTGATAAGCCTCGCGCACCGCCGCATCGAGGCTGTCGCGCTGGTCCTGATGCTGTTTGCGCAGCGTGCCGAGGCTCTCCTTCGCCGCCGATTTGTAGGCCACCCGTTCGAAAGAGGCGATATTCAGCGTATCGACGACGCGCAGCGTTTGCGCCGAGCGCCGCTGGCTCATGTCATGCTCTTTCTGCTGACGGGCGCGGGTACGGCGGCGCTCCTCGCGCGCATGCTCCAGATCGGCGCGCGCCGCCTGCTGCTCCGTGTCGCGCTGGCGCCGGTAGTCGTCGTAGTTGCCGCCGTAGCTGCGCAGCGCGCCGGGCGTCAGTTCGACGATGCG
This sequence comes from Serratia sarumanii, assembly GCF_029962605.1. NCBI lineage: Bacteria > Pseudomonadati > Pseudomonadota > Gammaproteobacteria > Enterobacterales > Yersiniaceae > Serratia > Serratia sarumanii. The sequence goes on from NZ_CP124750.1 coordinate 4,398,440, forward strand.
CTCCATATGCCCCAGTAGTTGCCGATCATGGCTGGCGATCAGCAGCCCGCCCTGCCACCGCTCCAGTTGCTGATACAGCCAGGCGCGCCCGGCGCTGTCGAGGTGGTTGGTCGGTTCGTCCAGCAGCAGATAATCCGCCTCCCCCAGAAAAGCGCCGCACAGCGCCGCGCGCATCCGTTCGCCACCGCTCAAGTCGCACGCGGATCGCAACGGATCGAAGGCCGGCAGCCCGGCGGCGGCGAAGGCGCTTTGCAGGCGATCGTTGAGATCCCAGCGCCCTTCCAGACGATCGATGTCGTCCGCCAATGGCCGCCCCTGCTCGATGCGCGCCAGTGCGGCGAACACCTCGCCGTAGCCCAGCAGCTGCGCCAGCGTGGTGTCGGCCGCGATCTCCGGCTGCTGCGCAACGTAAGCCAATGCGGCATGGGATTCGACGTGCCCGTTGCCCGGCCGATCCCGCCCGGCGATCAGGCGCAGCAGCTGGGTTTTGCCGACGCCGTTGCGCCCTACCAGGCCGCAGCGCTGCCGATCGAAAGCGAGATCCAGCGGGCCGAACAGCGTTTCGCCGTCAGCAAATTGGCAGGTCAGTTGATGTAAAACGAAATAAGGGGACTGCGCAAAATGAGCCATAAGCACTCCTGAATGAGATCAAAACATCCCCACAGGGCGCGAGAGCGCACGGCGTGGGACCAGATATCAACAGGTGTGGTTGTTCATTTTCGGTTATGGCTCCGCAGAGAGAAGGAATTTGCAACGCGCAAAGGTTAACCGATCTTTTGTTCGTTATGCAAACAGTGTCTGAGATTCATGACGTCTATCACATTCGGCGCAACACAGATTCCCAAGCGGCGCGACAACGGCTAGATTTATCTCATCCGACCACTTGTGTTCACATAATTATAACAACGGGCCCCGATTTCACCCGATGGAGAGTGCAATGAGCAATTACCCTCACCTGCTGGCGCCGCTGGATCTCGGCTTCACTACCCTGAAAAACCGGGTGCTGATGGGATCGATGCATACCGGCCTGGAAGAGCTGCCCGACGGCCCGCAGCGCCTGGCCGCGTTCTATGCCGAGCGCGCCGCCGCCGGCGTGGCGCTGATCGTCACCGGCGGCATCGCCCCGAACGAACAGGGCGTGGTTTTTCGCGGCGGTTCGATCCTCAACAGCGAGGAGCAATTGCCTCACCACCGCCCGGTGACCGAAGCCGTCCACCTGGCGGGCGGCAAAATTGCGCTGCAGATCCTGCACACCGGCCGCTACAGCTATCAACCCAAGCTGGTCGCCCCTTCCGCCCTGCAGGCGCCGATCAACCCGTTTACGCCGAGCGCGCTGAGTGAAGCGGAGATCGAGCAGACCATCGCCGACTTCGCCCGCTGCGCGGCGCTGGCGCAACAGGCCGGCTACGACGGCGTTGAGGTGATGGGTTCCGAAGGCTACCTGATCAACCAATTCTTGACGACGCGTACCAATCAGCGCGACGACCAATGGGGCGGCAGCTTCACCAACCGCATGCGCTTCGCCGTCGAGACCGTCAGGGCGGTGCGCCAGGCGGTGGGCGCGGAGTTCATTCTGATCTACCGGCTGTCGATGCTCGATCTGGTGGAAGACGGCTCCAGCTGGCAGGAGATCGAACAGCTGGCGCTGGCGGTTGAACAGGCGGGCGCCACGATCATCAATACCGGCATCGGCTGGCACGAAGCGCGTATTCCGACTATCGCCACCATGGTGCCGCGCGCCGGGTTCAGTTGGGTGACCCGCAAGCTGATGGGCAAGGTCGGCATCCCGCTGATCACCACCAACCGCATCAACGATCCGGCGGTGGCCGAGCAGGTGCTGGCGGATGGCTGCGCCGACATGGTGTCGATGGCGCGTCCGTTCCTCGCCGACGCCGCCTTTGTGCAGAAAGCCGCCGAAGGGCGCGCCGACGAGATCAATACCTGCATCGGCTGCAACCAGGCCTGTCTCGACCAGATTTTTGAAGGCAAGCTGACTTCCTGCCTGGTCAACCCGCGCGCCTGCCGCGAAACCGAAATGCCGCTGACAATGACGGAGAAACCGAAAAAACTGGCGGTGATCGGCGCCGGCCCCGCCGGGCTGGCCTTTGCCACCACCGCCGCCAGCCGCGGCCATCAGGTGACGCTGTTCGACGCCGCCGAGCAGATCGGCGGCCAATTCAACATCGCCAAGCAGATCCCCGGCAAGGAAGAATTCCATGAAACCCTGCGTTACTTCCGCCGCCAACTGGCGCTGCGTGAAGTGACGGTCAGGCTGGGCGTCAAGGTCGAGGCGGCGGATTTAAGCGAATTCGACGAAGTGATCCTCGCCTGCGGCATCGTGCCGCGCACCCCGGATATTCCCGGCATCGGCCACGCCAAGGTGCTGAGCTATCTGGACGTGCTGCGCGATAAAAAACCGGTCGGCCAGCGGGTGGCGATCGTCGGCGCCGGCGGCATCGGCTTCGACACCGCCGAGTACCTCAGCCAGCACGGCGTGTCCAGCAGCCTGGATCAGGCGGAATTCAACCGCGAATGGGGCATCGACGGCCGCCTTGAGCAGCGCGGCGGGCTGGCGGCGCAAGGCCCGCTGGCACCACGCGCCGCCCGGCAGATCTACCTGTTGCAGCGCAAAACCAGCAAGGTGGGCGAAGGCCTGGGGAAAACCACCGGTTGGATCCACCGCGCCAGCCTGGCGATGCGCGGCGTGAAGATGCTCAACAGCGTCAGCTATCGGCTGATCGACGATGAAGGGCTGCACATCACCCGCGCCGAGCAAGAGAGTTGCCTGCCGGTGGACACGGTGGTCATTTGCGCCGGGCAGGAACCGCGCCGCGAGCTGCAGCAGCCGCTGCTGGCGATGGGGAAAACCGTGCATCTGATCGGCGGCGCCGACGTGGCCGCCGAGCTGGACGCCCGCCGCGCGATCGATCAGGGGACGCGGCTGGCGATGGCGCTGTAAAAAAGGGGCGCACAGCGCCCCTGACATTGATGACAAACCTCATCCCCATGCTGGGTGGCAGAGAGCAGCGAATAGAAAACAAGGAAAATCAATTTATTGATTTTCGGCTGATATCCACAAAGGGGGGAAAAACCACGCTTTTTCCCCCCTTTGTCAACAGCATGAGGGGCGCCTGGCGCCCCTTGGTCATCACGCTCAGCGACGCGCGCCGGATTTCACCGCTCTCAAGATCACGAACTTCTTGTTCGAGGCCACCAGCGTGCAGTTGCCGAACAGACGCTTGAGCTTCTGGTGATAGTCGAGGTGGCGGTTGCCGACGATGCGCAATTCGCCGCCCACCTGCAGACAGCGCTTGGCGTCGCAGAACATCTGCCAGGCGGTGTGATCGGTAATGGCGTGCTGCTGGTGGAACGGCGGGTTACACAGCACCGCCTGCACGCTTTCGCGCTCGATGCCCGCCAGCGCGTTGTTCACCTCAAACTGGCAGCGATCCAGCTCTTGCGGCAGGTTGTGCTCCACGTTCAGTTCGCTGGAGGCCACCGCCATGTAAGATTCATCGACGAAGGTCACCTGCGCTTCCGGGTTTTGCGCCAGCGCCGTCAGGCCAATCACGCCGTTGCCGCAGCCCAGATCGACGATATGGCCGTTCAGGCCGCGCGGCAGATGCTCCATAAACAGGCGCGCGCCGATATCCAGGCTGCCGCGCGAGAAGACGTTGGCGTGGTTATGGATCAGCCAATCGGTGCCGTCCAGCGGCCAGTCGGTGGTTTCCGCCGCCGCCGGCGGGACGATGTCCGCCGCCTGGCAGAAGATCAGGCGCGCTTTCTTCCACGCCAGGCTGGTGCGCGTCGGGCCCAGCACCTTTTCAAACAGCTGCATCGTCGAGGTATGCACGTCGCGCGCCTTGGCGCCGGCGACGATCAGCGTGTCTTCGGTCACGACGTGGCGCAGCGCGCGCAGCTGCTGTTCCAGCAGCGCCAGCGCCTTCGGCACGCGAATCAACACCACTGCCGGCGCCGCCGGCAGCTCGGCCAGGCTGTCCAGCAGCGTAACCTGCTCGGGATCCAGCCCGTTGAGCTTGAGGTTGTGGCGCGTCGCCAGCTGGCTCATGTAGGAGTCGCTGACGCTGTAAGGGCGATGCGCGTGCAACGCACAGGCCAGGGTGCCGAAGTTATCGTTGAAAATCAGCACCGGACGGCCGCCGATATCTACGTTTTCAAGCTGTTGCAGCAGATATTCGTCCGCCGCTTCCCACGCCTGCAGTTGGGTGGATTCTTCTTGTTGGGGATAACGCTCCAGCTCAAGTTGCTGTGTTCCCAGATCGAGTTGGCTCATTGCCCCTCCTGACTGATAAAATTTGGGCTGTTTATCCCCTAAAAACGCCCGTCAGTAAAATGTTTTTTCGGATAAATTGCGTATGCCAGGATTTGAGCGAAAAAACAGCATAGAATGACCGACTGAATGGCCGTTGATACGGAACAAGAATGTCTGAATTGACCTACCTGCAAGGCTACCCAACGCATCTGCAAAGTCAGGTGCAGCAACTGATCCATCAAAACCGGCTGGGAGACGTGCTGCTACAGCGCTACCCGCAGGTGCACGGCTGCACCACCGACAAGTCGCTGTATCAGTTTACCGTCGATCTGAAAAACCAGTATCTGCGCAACGCCCAGCCGCTGAGCAAGGTGGCCTACGACAGCAAGATCCACGTCATGAAGCACGCGCTTGGCCTGCACACCGCCATCTCGCGCGTGCAGGGCGGCAAGCTGAAGGCCAAGGCGGAAATCCGCGTGGCGACGGTGTTCAAGGTCGCGCCCGAACCCTTTTTGCGCATGATCGTGGTGCATGAGCTGGCGCACCTGAAAGAGAAAGATCACAACAAGGCGTTCTACAGCCTGTGCTGCCATATGGAGCCGGATTACCACCAGCTGGAGTTCGATACCCGGCTGTATCTGACGCACCTTTCGCTGTTTGGCGAGCTGTATGCATAGCGAGTGAGGGCGTGATAATCTGCGGTTTTAGGCCTGGACCGGAGCTCGCCATGATTCGCTTTGCCGTCGTCGGCACCAACTGGATTACGGAACGTTTTATCGATGCCGCCCATGAAAGCGGCAAACTCAAGCTGAGCGCCGTGTATTCACGCTCGCTGGAACAGGCGCAGGCGTTTGGCGCCAACTATCAGGTCACGCAGTTTTTCGACTCGCTCGAGGCGATGGCGCAGTCTGACGCCATAGACGCGGTGTATATCGCCAGCCCCAACTCCCTGCACTGCCCGCAATCGCTGCTATTCCTGCGCCATAAAAAGCACGTGATCTGCGAAAAACCGCTGGCCTCCAACCAGCGCGAAGCGGAACAACTGGTCGCCTGCGCGCGGGAAAACCAGGTGGTGCTGTTCGAGGCGTTCAAAAGCGCCTATCTGCCGAATTTCCTGGCGCTGCAGCAGGCATTGCCTAAAGTCGGCCGGCTGCGCAAAGCCTTTATCAACTATTGCCAATACTCTTCGCGCTATCCGCGCTATCTCGCCGGCGAGAATCCCAACACCTTTAACCCGCAGTTTTCCAACGGCTCGATCATGGACATCGGCTACTACTGCCTGGCCAGCGCCGTAGCGCTGTTCGGTGCGCCGCAGTCGGTGCTGGCCAGCGCCACGCTGCTGGATACCGGCGTGGACGCCCACGGCACCGTCTGCCTGAACTACGGCGATTTCGACGTCACGCTTTCCCATTCCAAGGTCAGCGACTCGGCGATCCCCAGCGAAATCCAGGGGGAAGAAGGCACGCTGATTATCGACAAGATTTCCGAGTGTCAGGGCGTGGCGCTGACGCCGCGCGGCGGCAACCGGCAGGACCTGAGCCAGACGCAGCACATCAACACCATGCTGTATGAAGCGCTGGCTTTCGCCGAGCGGGTTGAGCAGCGTCAGGTGGAACATCCGGGGCTGGAGAATTCGCTGATCGTCGCCCGCCTGCTGACCGACATCCGCCGCCAGACCGGCGTCGTCTTCCCCGCCGACGGAGAATGAGATGAAACCGCTGCTCGTGATGCAAACCGGCGACGCGCCGCAGGCCATTCGTCAGGAATTGGCCAACTTTGATGGCATGTTCCTGCAACAGGGGAATATCGACGCCGAACGCGCGCACATCGTGCATCTGCCCGCCGGCGAAAGGCCGTTGCCGCCGGCCGCCTATTGCGGCGTGGTCATCACCGGCTCGCCGGCGATGGTGACCGAACGGCTGCCGTGGAGCGAGGAGGCCGCCGAATGGCTGCGTCAGGCGATGGCGATCAAACTGCCGCTGTTCGGCGTCTGCTACGGCCACCAGCTGTTGGCCTACGCGCTCGGCGGCGAAGTGGGCTATCACCCGCAGGGCATGGAGGTCGGCACGCTGGAGATCGAACTGCTGCCCGCCGCGGCCGACGATCGGCGCCTCACCCTGCTGCCGCCGCGCTTCAAGGCCAATCTTATCCACTCGCAGAGCGTGCTGACGCCGCCCGCCGGCGCGCAGACGCTGGCGCGTTCGCAGCAGGACGCGCACCAGATCCTGCGCTATGGCGATCACGCCCTGACCACCCAGTTCCACCCGGAATTCAACGGCGCGGTGATGAGCCAGTATCTGCAGTGGCTCGGCGAACTGCATCCCGAGCAGCAAGCCCGCTATCAACAGCAACAACAACAGGTTAGCGACACGCCGTTCAGCCGCCTGCTGCTGCAGGGATTCGTCGTCAGCCTCGGCGCGCAAAAAGCGATGGCCGGCTAACGCGATTCACGTTGACCGCCGACACATTTTGCATTACTTTCTGCTCTGCAAAGGGGAGTAACTTCATTGCCGGTCAATCGTCATTACGATGCGCAAGCATCCGGTTACCGGGCAACCTGATGTCAAAGGTGTAACCACCTTCATCAACGTTGTAAGTGAGACCTTGCCGGAAGGCGAGGTTTGCTTGCAGCGTTCACAGAGCGGCTGGCGTCTTCCGACGTTGGCCGTTTTTGTTTTTGAAGGATACCTCTGATGATGAATTCCGTTGGCACACCGTGGTTATGGGGCAGCTTCGCCGCCGTCATAGTCGTGATGCTCGCAATCGATCTCCTGTTGCAGGGCCGTAAAGGCGCGCACACCATGTCTATGAAGCAGGCCGCCAGCTGGTCGCTGGTGTGGGTCAGCCTCTCCCTGCTGTTCAATTTCGGTTTCTGGTACTACCTGAATGAAACCGCCGGGCGCGCCGTCGCCGATACCCAGGCGCTGGCCTTCCTCACCGGCTACCTGATCGAAAAAGCGCTGGCGGTGGATAACGTGTTCGTCTGGCTGATGCTGTTCAGCTACTTCGCCGTGCCGGCCAACCTGCAGCGGCGGGTGCTGATCTACGGCGTGCTGGGGGCGATCGTGCTGCGTACCATCATGATCTTCGCCGGCAGCTGGCTGGTCAGCCAGTTCCAGTGGCTGCTGTATCTGTTCGGCGCCTTCCTGCTGTTCACCGGTATCAAAATGGCGCTGGCGAAGGAAGATGACTCGGCGATCGGCGACAAGCCGCTGGTGAAATGGCTGCGCAGCCACCTGCGCATGACCGACAACCTGGAAGGCGAGCGCTTCTTCGTGCGCCGCAACGGCATCCTGTTCGCCACCCCGCTGGTGCTGGTGCTGATCCTGGTAGAGCTGAGCGACGTGATCTTCGCGGTGGACAGCATTCCGGCGATCTTCGCCGTGACCACTGACCCGTTCATCGTCCTGACCTCCAACCTGTTCGCCATCATGGGCCTGCGCGCCATGTACTTCCTGCTGGCCAACGTGGCGGAGCGTTTCTCGATGCTGAAATACGGCCTGTCGGTGATTCTGGTGTTTATCGGCATCAAGATGCTGATTATCGACTTCTTCCACATCCCGATCGGCGTATCGCTGGGCGTGGTGGCGGGCATCCTGACGCTTACCTTGCTGATTAACGCCTGGGTCAACCGCCGCAACGATCGCCTGGCGAATAAACAACCATAATCTGTTATCCGGGGCGCTAGTCGCCCCGTGATTGTTTGGCAATTCCCTCAAAACGCCAAACGTTATTGCGATCACACAAATGTAACCAGTATGTTATCAAGTGTTGATCCGCGCTTAGAATTTCACCTTCGCCTCTTTCCAACATCATTCGATTGCTGAATACTGATTCGGCAAACACACTTAGTTACAGAATCATATAAAGCCACCCGGCGTCGTTCCCGCCGCGGCGGCCAGATAACATCAGGAAGAAAGCACTATGCAAAAACTACTACAAAAGATCACGCAGGGTAGCCTGGTCAAACAAATCATGGTCGGTCTGGTGGCCGGTATTCTGTTGGCGCTGGTTTCGCCGGCGGCGGCTTCCGCCGTCGGCCTGCTCGGTTCCCTGTTCGTCGGCGCGCTGAAAGCGGTGGCGCCGGTGCTGGTGCTGATTCTGGTGATGGCCTCGATCGCCAACCATAAGCAGGGGCAGAAGACCAACATTCGCCCGATCCTGTTCCTCTACCTGCTGGGCACCTTTGCCGCCGCGCTGGTGGCGGTCGTCGTCAGCTTTATCTTCCCTTCCACGCTGGCGCTGACCACCGGCGCGACGGACATTACCCCGCCGGGCGGCATTGTGGAGGTGATGAAAGGTCTGTTGATGAGCGTGGTGGCCAACCCGTTCCATGCGCTGATTAATGCCAACTACATCGGCATTCTGGCGTGGGCCGTCGGGCTGGGGCTGGCGCTGCGCCACGCTTCCGAAACCACCAAGGGGCTGATCAACGACATGTCCCATGCGGTTACGCTGGTGGTGCGTGCGGTGATCCGCTGTGCGCCGCTCGGCATCTTCGGCCTGGTGGCTTCCACGCTGGCGGAAACCGGCTTCGGCGTGCTGTGGGGCTACGCCCAGCTGCTGATGGTGCTGCTCGGCTGCATGCTGCTGGTGGCGCTGGTGCTCAACCCGCTGATCGTTTACTGGAAGATCCGCCGCAATCCGTATCCGCTGGTGTTCGCCTGCCTGCGCGAGAGCGGCGTAACCGCCTTCTTCACCCGCAGCTCGGCCGCCAACATCCCGGTGAACATGGAGCTGTGCAAGAAGCTGAACCTGAATGAGGACACCTACTCGGTTTCCATCCCGTTGGGCGCCACCATCAATATGGCCGGCGCGGCGATCACCATCACCGTACTGACGCTGGCGGCGGTAAACACGCTGGGCATCGCGGTGGACGTTCCGACCGCCCTGCTGCTGAGCGTGGTGGCCGCCCTCTGCGCCTGCGGCGCCTCCGGCGTGGCCGGCGGCTCGCTGCTGCTGATCCCGCTGGCGTGCAACATGTTCGGCATTCCGAACGACGTGGCGATGCAGGTGGTAGCGGTCGGCTTTATCATCGGCGTGCTGCAGGATTCGGCGGAAACGGCCCTCAACTCCTCCACCGACGTGCTGTTCACCGCCGCGGCCTGCCAGGCGGAAGACCAGCGGCTGGCGAACGAAGACCCGCTGAAGGTGCGTTAATCCCACCCTGGCTGCATTGCAAAGGCGCTCTTTCGAGCGCCTTTTTTGTCAGCCTTACAGCGTCACTCCGCTTTTAAAGATCGCCAGCTCGCGGAAATCGTTGGCTTCATTGCGCGCCGGACGGCCGTTGGCGATCTCGACGATCAGATCGACGAAGCGGCCGAGCAAGGTCTCCATCGCCACCCCGTGAACCAGACCGCCGGCGTCGAAATCGATCCAGTGCGGTTTCTTCGCCGCCAGTTCGCTGTTGGTCGCCAGCTTCACCGTCGGCACAAAGCCGCCGTACGGCGTGCCGCGCCCGGTGCTGAACAGCACCATATGGCAGCCGGCGCCGGCCAGCGCGCTGGTCGCCACCGCGTCGTTGCCCGGCGCGCTGAGCAGATTCAACCCCGGCACGCGCAGCCGCTCGCCGTATTTCAGCACGTCCACCACCTGACTCAGGCCCGCTTTTTGGGTGCAGCCAAGCGATTTCTCTTCCAGCGTGGTAATGCCGCCGGCCTTGTTGCCCGGCGACGGGTTCTCGTATATCGGCTGTTGATGGGCGATGAAATAGCGTTTGAAATCGTTGATCATGTCGACGGTTTTGTCGAAAGTCTCCCCATCGCGGCAACGGCTCATCAGAATGCGCTCGGCGCCGAACATCTCCGGCACTTCGGTCAGCACCGTGGTGCCGCCATTGGCGATCACATAATCGGAAAACCGTCCCAGCAGCGGGTTGGCGGTAATGCCCGACAATCCGTCCGAACCGCCGCACTCCAGGCCGAACTTCAGCTCGCTCAGGCGGCCCGGCTCGCGGCGATCGTGGCGCATCTCACGGTACAGCTCGTGCAGCAGCCCCAGCCCGGCCTCCACCTCGTCGTCCTGCTGTTGGCACACCATAAAGCGCAGCCGCCGCTCGTCCGCCATCCCCAGCGTGGCGCGAAAGGCCTCCACCTGATTGTTCTCGCACCCCAGCCCGATCACCAGCACCGCGCCGGCGTTGGGATGGCGCGCCATGTTTTGCAGCATGATGCGGGTGTTGGCATGATCCTGTCCCAGCTGCGAGCAACCGAACGGATGGCTGAACAGATGCACGCCGTCGATCCCCTCCGCCTGCGTTTGCTGCAAAAAGCGCTGCTGGATCTGGCGGGCGATGCCGTTGACGCAGCCGACGGTCGGCACGATCCACAGTTCGTTGCGGATCCCCACGTCGCCGCCGGCCCGGCGGTACAGCTGCACCTCGCGATCCGCCGCCTGCGGCGGCAACGCCGGGAACTGCGGCTGGTAACGGTAGCTGTCCAGATCGCTCAGGTTGGTTTTGGCGTTTTGCGAATGAATATGTTCCCCGGGCCCGATGGCCGCGAGCACGTGGCCGATCGGCTGGCCATATTTGATGATGTCCTCGCCCTTTGCGATCGGGCCGAGCGCAAACTTGTGCCCGCGCGCCACCGGCTGCGCCAGTTGAACGCGCTCCCCGTCCAACTCAACCGTTTCTCCGGCGGCCAGATCGCGCAGCGCCACCGCCACGTTATCCTGCTCGTGAATCTTTATCGTACTTTGCATAAACCGGTCCCGGATAACGGCTACGCCAGGTCAATGGCGAAATAGTTTTTGGCGTTGTCGAAACAGATGTTTTTCACCATCTCGCCCAGCAGCGCGAGATCCGCCGGCGCTTCGCCGTCCGTCACCCAGCGGCCGATCATCTGGCAAAGAATGCGGCGGAAGTATTCATGCCGCGTATACGACAGGAAGCTGCGACTGTCGGTCAGCATGCCGACGAAACGGCTCAGCAACCCGAGCTGCGCCAACTGCGTCATTTGGCGCTGCATGCCGTCCTTCTGATCGTTGAACCACCAGCCGGAACCGAACTGCATCTTGCCCGGCGTGCCTTCCCCCTGGAAATTGCCGATCATGGTGCCAATCACTTCGTTATCGCGCGGGTTGAGGCAATAGAGAATGGTTTTCGGCAGGCCGCCCTGCCGCGCCTGGGCATCCAGCAGCCGCGACAGCGGCTCCGCCAGCGGCCGATCGTTGATCGAGTCGAAGCCGATATCCGGCCCGACGGCGGCCAGCATGCGGCTGTTGTTATTGCGCAGCGCGCCGATATGGTACTGCTGCACCCAGCCGCGACGCCGGTATTCGCCGGCCAGGAACAGCAGCACTGCGCTTTTGAACTGGGCGCTCTGTTCCGGGGTCGGCAGCTCGCCGTTCAGGCGGCGCAGCAGGATCGCATCCAGCGCCGCTTCGTCGGCCTCGCCGAACACCACCACGTCCAGCGCATGATCGGCCACCTTGCAACCGTGGGCGGCGAAGTGATCCATGCGCTTGTACAGCGCGTCGCACAGCGCGCTGAAGCGGCCGATGGCGGTGTCCGCCGCCGCCTCCAGCTGCCGCAGATAGTCGTTGAAGCCAGGCGCATCGATGGCGAAGGCCTTGTCCGGCCGCCAACTCGGCAACACCTTGATATCGAAGCTGTGATCGTCGGCGATCGCCCGATGGTGGTGCAGATCGTCGATCGGATCGTCGGTGGTGCCGACCATTTTCACGTTCATCTGCCGCATGATGCCGCGCGCGCGAAACTCATCCTGCGCCAGCAGCGCATTGCCGCGCTGCCAGATCTCATCCGCCGTGGCCGGCGACAGCAGCGTTCCAGTGATGCCAAACGGCCGGCGCAGCTCCAGATGCGTCCAGTGATAGAGCGGATTGCCGATGGTGTGCGGCACCGTGGCGGCCCAGGCGTCGAATTTCTCGCGATCGCCCGCATCGCCGGTGCACAGCCGCTCCGCCACGCCGTTGGTGCGCATCGCCCGCCATTTATAGTGATCGCCCCGCAGCCAGATATCGTACAGGTTGCTGAAGCGGGTATTCTCCGCGATCTGCTGCGGCGGCAAATGGCAGTGGTAATCGAAAATCGGCTGGTCCGCCGCGTAGTCATGATACAAACGCCGGGCAAATTCGCTGTCCAGCAGGAAATCTTCGCTCAAAAACGTCGCCATCTCGGGCTCCTTACCTTACTTGCCGTGCGGCATGGGGATCGAATCACAAAAGTTATCACACCAATTTTAATGAGCGTCCAGCAAATTTTTCTCGACGCCTGCCGTTTTGCTGTCCTTTAATCCCTTTTCTGCTCATTTTTACGGCAAATTTGCGTCATAAATGCGCTATTTCATCGGCGACAGTATCGCTCAGGCAAATAATTCCTTTTGTGATATCACTCAACTTTTAAACCTGTATGACAGGTTATTGTCTCGCCAGCCGCATCGCCGGCCATACCTTCAAACGGGGAGACATTTCGGATGCGTAAAATTAAAGGGTTACGCTGGTACATGATCGGGCTGGTGACCATCGGCACCGTGCTGGGCTACCTGACCCGCAACGCCATCGCCGTGGCGGCGCCGACGCTGGAAGATACGCTGCACATCACCACCCAACAGTATTCCTACATCGTCGCCGCCTATTCCGCCTGCTATACCGTGATGCAGCCGGTGGCGGGCTATGTGCTGGACGTGCTGGGCACCAAGGTCGGCTACGCCATGTTCGCCATTCTGTGGGCGCTGTTCTGCATGGGCACCGCGCTGGCCAACAGCTGGGGCGGCCTGGCGCTGGCGCGCGGCGCGGTCGGCATGGCCGAGGCGGCGATGATCCCCGCCGGGCTGAAGGCCAGCAGCGAGTGGTTTCCGGCCAAAGAGCGTTCGATCGCCGTCGGCTATTTCAACGTGGGTTCGTCGATCGGCGGCATGATCGCCCCGCCGCTGGTGGTATGGGCCATCGTGGCGCACAGCTGGGAGATGGCGTTCGTCATCACCGGCGTGCTGAGCCTGATCTGGGCCATCTGCTGGCTGCTGTTCTACAAGCACCCGAAAGATCAGAAGAAACTGAGCCAGGAAGAGCGCCGTTACATCCTCGAAGGGCAGGAAGCGCAGCACCAGACCTCTAACGCCAAAAAAATGTCCGCCTGGCAGATCGTGCGCAACCGCCAGTTCTGGGGCATCGCGCTGCCGCGCTTTCTGGCGGAGCCGGCCTGGGGCACCTTCAACGCCTGGATCCCGCTGTTCATGTTCAAGGCCTACGGTTTTAATCTGAAAGAGATCGCCATGTTCGCCTGGATGCCGATGCTGTTCGCCGATCTCGGCTGCATCGTCGGCGGCTACCTGCCGCCGCTGTTCCAGAAGTATTTCAAGGTCAATCTGATCGTCTCGCGCAAGCTGGTGGTGACGATGGGGGCGGTGTTGATGATCGGCCCCGGCATGATTGGCCTGTTCACCAGCCCTTACGCGGCTATCGCGCTGCTGTGCGTAGGCGGCTTCGCCCATCAGGCGCTGTCCGGCGCGCTGATCACCCTCTCTTCCGACGTGTTCGGCCGCAATGAGGTGGCGACCGCCAACGGCCTGACCGGCATGGCGGCCTGGACCGCCAGCACGCTGTTCGCCCTGGTGGTTGGCGCCCTGGCGGACACCCTCGGCTTCAGCCCGCTGTTCGCCGCGCTGTCGGTCTTCGACATTCTCGGCGCCATCGTCATCTGGACGGTGCTGCAAAACCGCCCGGCCGCCGAACCGCAACCCGCCACGCTGCAACCGTCCCCGGCGCGCAGCTGATCCCGTCGCCCGGCCGCCGCGCCGGGCCTCCTGCTCCTCTGGCAGCGGTGCCGAATAAGTGGTATAACAAATCCGATGGCCACGCGCCCCTTCCCACCGCACCGTATAGAGCATTCACTATGGAATTCACTGAAACCAGACGCCTGTATCAGCAACTGGCCGCCGAGCTTAAACAACGCATCGAAAGCGGCCGCTACCCGGTGGGCGACAAGCTGCCGGCCGAGCGATACATCGCCGAAGAGATGAATGTCAGCCGCACCGTGGTGCGCGAAGCGATCATCATGCTGGAAGTGGAAGGCTATGTGGACGTGCGTAAGGGATCCGGGATCCACGTGGTGTCCAACCAGCAAAAACACCTGGTGGTGCCGGGCGACAGCATCGAGTTCGCCACCGCCGGCCCGTTTGAGCTGCTGCAGGCGCGCCAGCTGATCGAAAGCAACATCGCCGAATTCGCCGCCACCCAGGTGACCAAGCAAGATATCGTGCAGTTGATGGAGATCCAGGAGCACGCCCGCAAAGAGGATCGCTTTCGCGACTCGCAGTGGGATCTGAAGTTCCACGTGCAGGTGGCGCTGGCCACCCAGAACACCGCCATGGCCACCATCGTGGAAAAAATGTGGGTGCAGCGGGTCAACAACCCTTACTGGAAGAAACTGCACGAACATATCGACGAACGTTCGATCGCCAGCTGGTGCGACGATCACGATCAGATCCTCAAGGCGCTGATGCGCAAAGATCCTTACGCCGCCAAACTGGCGATGTGGCAACACCTGGAAAACACCAAGCAGATGCTGTTCAACGCCACCAGCGACGATTTCGAATACAATGCCGACCGCTATCTGTTCGCCGAGAATCCGGTGGTGCATCTGGATGGCGTGAGCCACGAACCGAAATAGCCACGGCGGTCAAAAACCGTCGGCTTATGTCAGGTAATGTAAAATCCGCTGAATCGATGCCGGAACCGCCGTTTGCCGTGTACTATTTCACCGTCGGCAACGTAGATTTCCCTGTTGCCAATCGTGCTATTTTGGTAGAGTTAGCCCACTTTTTTACCCATTGCTGCGGGGGCGGGACGCGAATAAATGCGCTGGTTGTTTGCCATGCTGATTGCTGTTTTTTGCTGGACCGGTTCGGTCTCCGGCCAACAGCTATGCGTGGCGTCACCCAAGCCAACCCCCAGCGCGCTGAGCAGCCTGCCGCTGCTGGCGGAGCCGGCGCTTTCCCCCTATGATCATGTGTATCGGGCACCGGCCGAAGCGCGCCGCAAAGCCCCCGGCAAGTTGCCGCTGCTGCTGCCCAGAGCGCACTCTTTCCCCGGTTCGCTGCTCGCATCCTCCCTGCCGGCGCCGGTCTATACCTTGGCCGCAGAGCCGGGCTACCGAATTCGCTTCCCCCGCCAGGACACTCCGGCTCCCAACCGGCTTGCCCAGGTCGACTGGATGCTGGACGCCTCCAGGCAACAGAGTCGGCAGGCCGGCTGGAAAGAAAGTAACATGCAGTACCGTGGCACGCTGACTTATCACCTATGACCGGTGTCGCACCGCTAAAAACCTTAAAGCAACGCCGTTTCATCGTTATCAGCATTCAGGATCGCCGCGCGCTTTCAGCCCACGCCCGTTCCGCCGCTGAGATAAAAATAAACAATGACGTTTTAGGAACACCGGATGGACATCATTAAAGAACTGATACATGCCCTGTGGCAGCAGGATTTTGAGACGCTGGCGAACCCTTCGTTGGTGTGGACCCTCTACATCCTGCTGTTCATGATTCTGTTTTTGGAAAACGGCCTGCTGCCGGCCGCTTTCCTGCCGGGTGACAGCCTGCTGATCCTGGTCGGCGTGCTGATCGCCAAAGGCACCATGGGCTTCCCGCTGACCATCGTCATACTGACCGTCGCCGCCAGCCTGGGATGCTGGGTCAGCTACATACAGGGCCGGTGGCTCGGCAATACGCGAACGGTGCAAGGCTGGCTTTCGCACCTGCCGGCCCACTACCATCAACGCGCTCACAACCTGTTCCACCGCCACGGGCTTTCCGCCCTGCTGGTCGGCCGCTTCCTGGCCTTCGTGCGCACCCTGCTGCCGACCATCGCCGGCCTGTCCGGCCTGAGCAACGCGCGCTTCCAGTTCTTCAACTGGATGAGCGGCCTGCTGTGGGTCTTGATCCTGACAACGCTGGGCTTCGCGCTGGGCAAAACCCCGGTGTTCCGCAAGTATGAAGATCAGCTGATGTTCTGCCTGATGATGTTGCCGCTGGTATTGCTGGTGGTCGGGTTGATCGGCTCGTTGATCGTGCTGTGGCGCAAGAAACGCGCCAGCGGCCAGAACCCGGGGAAAGGGGCGTGACAGCAAAGCGCCCGCGCTGGCAATACGTCCTGATGATCGCGCTCGCCCTGCTGGCGTTGGCGACGCTGTTGGTGCCCTGCATGGTGCGCACCGAGAGCGAGCTGCGCATTCGCGCCAGCCAGCAAGGGCTGTCGCTGCCCGACGGTTTTTACGTCTACCAGCGCCTGGATGAGCGCGGCATCCGCATCAAAAGCATCACGCCGGAAGGCGATGGCCTGGTCATCCGTCTGGATTCGCCGGAGCAGCAGTTGCTGGCGCGCGAAGCGCTGCAAACCATCCTGCCGCCCGGTTACCACATCGCGTTGAGCGAATCCCCCGTGCCGTCGCATTGGGTACGCGAATTTGCGCGTTCCCCACTCAATCTGGGATAATCCCCCTTCATATGAAGGGGTTTCCTTTCATTGCATTATTTTCATTTTCATTCGCACCGATTAGCTCAAGAATTAATCAGTCAGCACCGAGTCACGGCTGATTCTTTGGGGGCGCGCCGGTTTCATGACTATGCTGAAGGGTAACTTCAGCCGGCGATGAACGCCCTCCTCTCGCGCTGCCGCCTTCGGCAGTCAGGAAAGCGGGTGCCTATTCAGGCATCCCATGAAAAGGAACTGAAAGATGAAATTACGCCATTCACTGTTACTGCTGTTGCCACTCTGCACGCTGCCGGCCCTCGCTTCGGCCGCTGAGGGCGGCTGCGCCGCCAAAGCGCAAGACATCCAGCAGCAAATCGACTATGCCACCCAGCACGGCAACACCCACCGCGTGGACGGGCTGAAAAAAGCGCTGAGCGAAGTGCAGACTCACTGCACCGAAGCCGGCCTGCAGGCCGAACGCCAGAAAAATATCGCGGAGAAACAGCGCAAGGTCGACGAGCGCCGGCAGGAGCTGAAAGAAGCGCAGCAAACCGGCAAGCTGGACAAGGTCGCCAAGAAGCAGCAGAAGCTGGCGGAAGCGCAGGCTGAGCTGAAACGCGCTCAGGCGGAATAATTTTTTGTACCAGCGGATTTATCGATGAGAGCCCCATCACACGGGATTTATTAAGCATATGGGATTGATGCCTGGTGTTATCTGCTGGCCATCACCCCTTTGCTCCGGCGAAAAAATCCGCTATGTTAAAAGTCTGTCGAAATAAACGTTAAGGAATAATCACATGGCACATGATTCAAATGCAGAAAACTTACGCGCTGAACTGAAGTCCTTAGCCGATACGCTGGAGGAAGTGCTGAACTCCTCTACCGACAAGCCGAAAGCCGAGCTGGAGAAGCTGCGCTCGAAGGCGGAAGGCGCGCTGAAAGAGACCCGCGCTCGCCTGAGCGACGCCGGTGACAAGCTGGCTTCGCAAACCAAGCAGATCGCCGGCCAGGCCGACGACTATGTGCGCGACAACCCGTGGACCGGCATCGGCATCGGCGCGGCGGTCGGCGTGGTGTTGGGCGTGCTGCTCGCGCGTCGTTAATCATGGCTGAACAACCGCAAGTGCGCGCGCAGGGCCCCGCTAAAGGGGTTCTGGATATCGGTCAGCGCATCATCACGATCCTGGTCGGCATGGTGGAAACCCGTGTCCGGCTGGCGGTGGTCGAGCTGGAAGAGGAGAAAGCCAACCTCATTCAGCTGCTGATCATGGCCGGTATGACGCTGCTGTTCACCGCCTTCGGTTTGATGAGCCTGCTGATCCTGATCTTCTGGGCCATCGATCCGGTCTATCGGCTGATGGCGCTGGGTGCCACGACCGGCGTGCTGCTGTTCCTGGCCGTGGTCGGCACCATTTGGACGCTGGTCAAGGCCCGTCGCACCACGCTGCTCGGCGCCACGCGCAAGCAGCTGGAACTCGATCGTGCCGAACTGGAGCGCGAGCCATGAGCCGCCGCCGCTATCTGGAATGGAAAAAAGAGAGGCTGATTCGCCAGATCCAGCAACAGCGTCTGGATCTGGCCGAACACAAGTCTTTATGGCTGGAAAAGACCGAACGCATCGACCGTGGCTGGCAGACGGTGTTTGGCCTGCGCCGCTATCTGGTGCTCGGTTCCAGCGTCATGGCGCTGTACGGCATCCGCCACCCCAGCAAGATGATCCGCTGGTCGCGCCGCGCTTTCGGCGCCTGGAGCGCTATCCGCCTGTTTAAAAAGACCTTCTCCGCCAAGTAAGCCCCGCGCTTTTCCTTCAAACATCCTGTTGCTCCGCCCTCGTTTTCCCCCTAAAACAGCGCTGCTTATCCCGAGGGCCGGGCAACCTGCTGACAAGCGTCAGTTTATTAGCACGCTAAAGATTCAGATTTTTTGAAAAATTACGACAGTTTTACTTGCTAACAACCTGAGCACTTCCCGCTTAACATTCACTCCATCAATTCGAGACGGAGCGGACAGGGTAAGAAACCCGCTACGCCGCCCGTTGATATGACTACCGCCGAACAGGCACACAAAAACACTTTGGAGTAGATGATGAAAAAATTAGAAGATACAGGTTTGCTGGTTGCTCGTATTCTGATGCCAATCCTGTTTATCGTGGCAGGCTACGGCAAAATGGGTGACGCTTATGCCGGTACCCAACAGTACATGCAATCGATGGGCGTGCCTGGCTTCTTGCTGCCACTGACCATCCTGCTGGAATTTGGCGGCGGTCTGGCGATCCTGTTCGGCTTCCTGACCCGCACCGTGGCGCTGTTCACTGCCGGTTTCACCATTCTGACCGCGCTGCTGTTCCACACTGACTTTGCGGAAGGCGTAAACCAGCTGATGTTCATGAAAAACCTGACCATCGCCGGCGGCTTCATCGTGTTGGCGGTCGCAGGCCCTGGCGGCTTTAGCATCGACCGTCTTCTGAACAAGAAATGGTAATCTAAACTGTCATTCAGGGCCCGGCATGCCGGGCCCTGTCGCTTTTCACTCGGACACCAAGGAGACTCCCATGGGACAACTCGTCGATGGCGTTTGGCAAGACATCTGGTATGACACGAAATCTACCGGCGGCCGTTTCAAACGTTCAACCGCTCAGTTTCGCAATTGGGTGACCGCCGACGGTCAGCCGGGCGAACACGGCGCGGGCGGCTTCCAGGCCGAAGCGGGCCGTTATCACCTGTACGTTTCCCTCGCCTGCCCCTGGGCGCACCGCACGCTGCTGATGCGCAAACTGAAAGGGCTGGAGCAGATCATTCCGGTCTCGGTGGTGCACCCGCTGATGCTGGAAAACGGCTGGACCTTCGGCCAGGATTTTCCTGAAACCACCGGCGATCCGCTGTATCACGCCGATTTCCTGTACCAAATCTACCTGCGGGCCGATCCGCACTACAGCGGGCGCGTAACCGTGCCGGTGCTGTGGGATAAACAGCAGCAAACCATCGTCAGCAACGAATCCGCCGATATCATCCGCATGTTCAACAGCGCGTTTGACGGCGTGGGCGCCCGCGCGGGCGATTACTACCCGGCCGATCTGCGCGGCAAAATCGATGAGCTGAACGGTTGGATTTACGATCAAGTGAACAACGGCGTGTACAAGGCCGGTTTCGCCACCAGCCAGGAAGCGTATGACGACGCGGTCAGCGGGGTCTTCAGCGCGCTCGAACGCCTGGAGCAGATCCTGGGGCAGCACCGCTACCTGACCGGCGATCGGCTGACCGAAGCCGATCTGCGTCTGTGGACCACGCTGGTGCGCTTCGATCCGGTGTACGTCACCCACTTCAAGTGCGATAAACACCGCATCAGCGACTACCTGAACCTGTACGGTTTCCTGCGCGACATCTACCAGATGCCGGGCATCACCGAAACGGTCAGCCTGCCGCACATTCGCAACCACTACTACCGCAGCCACGCCACCATCAACCCGCACGGCATCATTTCCATCGGGCCGGCGCAGGATCTGGACGAGCCGCACGGCCGCGACCAGCGCTTCGGCTAAGGCAAAAAAATCCCCTTGCCGCCCGGCAAGGGGATGTCATCCAAGCGATGTTAGCGCTGCGCGAACAGGCGCGGAATTTCGCGCAGGAACCAGGCTTTCGCCTCCCCCATGCTGTCGCGCCGCCAGGCCATGATGATATCGGCTTCGCGGCTGTATTCCGGCCCCACCACGCGCAGCCGCCCGGCCTCGATATCTTTCTCCACCATCGGGTACGGCATGGTCGCCACCCCCAGCCCGGCCAGCAGCGCCAGGCGTTTGTCTTCGATGGTGCTCACCGTCAGGCGCTGTTGTTTATCCAGCAGCTGTACGGTCAACACCGGGCGCTCGCGGGCGGTATCCGCCACCGCGATGCCGCGGTACTTCACGCGGGTCACCTCAGACAACGGCTCCGGCTCCTGGTGGATCGGGTGATCCGGCGCGGCGACATAAACGCTCATCACCTTGTACAGTTTGCGGGTGTTGATCTCCGACGACGCGCGGAAGTGCATGTCCGGCGCGATCACGATGTCGGCGCGCCCCTGCTCCAGCCGTTCCCAGGCGCCCGCCAGCACCTCGGTGAAAATCGACACCTGGGTGTTGGCCTTCAGCGCCAGCTTGTCCACCAGCGGAAACAGCAGGCTCGGCGGCGACAGCGCTTCGCTGACGATGGTCAGGTGGGTTTCCCAACCGCGCGCCAGCGCTTCGGCGTCGGTGGTCAGCTTGTCGGCCGCTTCCAGCAGCACCCGCCCGCGCTCCAGCAACATGCGCCCCACGTTGGTGAACTTGGTGCGGTGGCCCGAACGGTCGAACAGCACCACGTCCAATTCTTCTTCCAATTTTTGCATGGTGTAGCTGAGCGCCGACGGCACCCGGCCCAATTCGTCGGCGGCCGCGGCGAAGCTGCCGCGCCGGTCGATCGCGTCCATCACTCTCAGCGCCTCAAGCGTGAGCGCCCGATCTCTGGCCATCACATCCCTCTGTCAGGAAATTTGAATATGCCGACCAGATTAACTGGCTAACAATCCGACGTCCAGATGCTTACCATTTGGATAATGAATTTAGAGAGCCGATTGCCATGATCACATGCAGAACAGCACAACAATGCGGGCAAGCTGACTTTGGTTGGCTGCAGGCTCGCTACACCTTTTCCTTTGGTCACTACTTCGATCCCAAACTGATGGGCTACGCGTCGCTGCGGGTGCTGAATCAGGAGGTGCTGGCGCCGGGCGCGTCGTTCCAGCCGCGCACCTATCCCAGCGTGGATATCCTGAACCTGATCCTGCAGGGCGAGGCGGAATACCGCGACAGCGACGGCAACACCGCGCGCGCCAAAGCCGGTGAAGCGCTGCTGCTGGCCACCCAGCCGAGCCTGAGCTACAGCGAACAGAACGTCAGCAGCGATACGCCGCTGACTCGCCTGCAGCTGTGGCTGGACGCCTGCCCGGAACGCAACAACGAGCGGGTGCAGCGCCTGACGCTGCCGGCGGCGGGCAACCTGCTGCTGGCCTCGCCGGACGGCGCGCAGGGTAGCCTGCAGCTGCGCCAGCAGGTTTGGATCCACCATCTCGATCTGCAGCCGGGCGAAGAACAAACGCTGACGATTAACGGGCCGCGCGCCTATTTGCAGTCGATTCACGGCACCATCGCCGCCACCGGCGAGCGCCACGAAGAACAACGCCTGACCTGCGGCGACGGCGCCTTCGTGCGCGAGGAGAATCGCCTGACGATCCGCGCCGAGACGCCGCTGCGCGCACTGCTGATTGATCTGCCGGTGTAAGCCGGCCGGAAAACGAAAAACCCCGCGCAACTGGCGTTGCGCGGGGTTTTCTTTTGTCGAGGGAGTTGACCGGTAAGCCGGGTTCTGTCGTGGACAGTCATTCCTCTAGGCCAGCAATCGCTCACTGGCTCAAGCAGCCTACCCGGGTTCAGTACGGGCCGTACCATGTGAACCCCTATTTGGCCTTGCTCCGGGTGGAGTTTACCGTGCCACGAACTGTTGCCAGCCGCGCGGTGCGCTCTTACCGCACCCTTTCACCCTTACCTGATCCCGCTTGCGCGGGCCATCGGCGGTTTGCTCTCTGTTGCACTAGTCGTAGGCTTGCGCCTCCCAGGCGTTACCTGGCACCCTGCCCTATGGAGCCCGGACTTTCCTCCCCTCCATCTGTCTCCCCGAAGAGGACGGCAATGAAGCGGCGACTGTCTGGTCAACTCCGGCGCGGATAGTAGCGTCGCGGCGGCGGCAGGTCAACCGCTTTACGGCTGTTGTTGCTCCAGCGCGTGCTTATACAGCGCATTTTTCTTCACGCCGTGGATTTCCGCCGCCAGCGCCGCCGCCTTTTTCAGCGGCAGCTCTTTTTGCAGCAGCGCCAGCGTGCGCAGCGCCTCAAGCGGCAGCGCATCCTCCTGCGCCTTGTGGCCTTCGACGATCAGCACCATCTCGCCGCGGCGGCGCACTTCATCTTCCTGCACCCACGCCAGCAGCTCGCCCACCGGCGCGCCGTGGATAGATTCCCAGGTTTTGGTCAGCTCGCGCGCCAGCACCACATAGCGCTGCGGCCCCCAGACGGTGACCATGTCCTGCAGGCTTTCCAGCAGGCGGTGAGTGGACTCGTAGAAAATCAGCGTGCGCGGTTCCTCCGCCAGCGCCATCAGCGTATCCTTGCGCCCCTTGGTTTTCGCCGGCAGGAAGCCCTCGTAGCAGAAACGGTCGGAAGCGACGCCCGCGGCGCACAGCGCGGTGGTGGCGGCGCAGGCGCCCGGCAGCGGCACCACGCGAATGCCGGCCTCGCGGCAGCGGCGCACCAGGTGATAACCGGGATCGTTGATCAGCGGCGTGCCGGCGTCGGACACCAGCGCGATGCTCTGGCCCTCCTGCAGTTTCGCCAGCAATTGATCGGCCTTTTGCTGTTCGTTGTGATCATGCAGCGCGAACAGACGCGCGTTGATCGCGAAGTGTTGCAGCAGCAATCCGGTATGGCGCGTGTCTTCCGCCGCGATCAGATCAACGCTTTTCAGTACCTCTAACGCACGGTGGGTGATATCGCCCAGATTGCCGATTGGGGTGGGCACCACATACAGCGTTGATGCAGAAATGACTGATTGTTGGTGTTGATTCATTGTTTCATCCGGGTTGCCGATTTAATATTGAGCATCTTGAAAAAAACATCACTGGATACAGTATGCTTTCCTCAACATTCGTTCGTACCAAAGCAGGGCGTTCCAAGCCTGTCCGACTTACCGCAGTCATCGCGGCCGCCCTTTTCCTGGCAGGCTGTCCAAGTCGGGCCCCGCAAACGCCGCCCGCCAATATACAGGACGAAGCGAGCGCCAGCTCCGATTACTACCTGCAGCAGTTGCAGCAAAGCAGCGATGATAACAAGGCTGACTGGCAATTACTTGCTATTCGCGCCTTGCTGCGTGAAGGAAAACTGCCGCAGGCCGGCGACCAGTTGAATCAGCTGCCGAAAAACCTCAGCGGCGCGCAGCAGACTGAACGCCAGTTGCTGACCGCCGAACTGCAGATCGCCAACAAGAGCTACGTCAGCGCCCGCAGCACGCTGGGCCACCTGGACAGCGGTTCGCTGTCGCCGAATCAGAAGGTGCGCTACTACCAGGCGCAGATCGCCGCCAATCAGGGCAAAGCGTCGCTGCCGTTGATCCGCGCCTATATCGCTCAGGAGCCGTTGCTGACCGGCAAACCGCATCAGGACAACCTGGATCAGACCTGGCAGGCGCTGCTGCAGCTGACGCCGCAGGAGATGAACAGCCTGGTGATCAACGCCGACGAGAACGTGCTGCAAGGCTGGCTGGATCTGCTGCGCGTCTATCAGGACAACAAGCAGGATCCCGATCTGCTGAAGGCCGGCATCAAAGACTGGCAGAACCGTTATCCGAAGAACCCGGCGGCCAAAACGCTGCCGGCTCGCCTGAACCAGGTGCTGAACTTCACCCAGGCTTCCACCTCGAAAATCGCCCTGCTGCTGCCGTTGAACGGCCAGGCGAAAGTGTTCGCCGACGCCATCCAGCAAGGCTTCGAAGCGGCGAAAAACGGCGGTTCCATGCCGGCGCCGCAGCCTCAAGCCGCGCCACCGGCCAGCGCGCCGGCCCAAACGGCGCCGGCCGATCAGGCCGCCACGGGTGACATCAACGCCAACGGCGCGGTCAGCCCTTCGGCGCAAGAGAGCCAGCCTGCCGTGACCGCCGCACAACCCGCGGCGCCGTCCAGCGCGCCGATAACGCCGCCGCAGGCCGCCAACGCGCAGGTCAAAGTGTACGACACCACCAGCCAGCCGCTGGCCGCCTTGCTGAGCCAGGCGCAGCAGGATGGCGCTACCCTGGTGGTCGGGCCGCTGCTGAAAGAGAACGTCGATCAGCTGTCCGCCAGCACCACCACGCTGAACGTGCTGGCGCTCAACCAGCCGGAAACGCCGAAGGACAACCTGAACATCTGTTACTTCGCCCTGTCGCCGGAAGATGAAGCGCGCGACGCCGCTCGCCACATCTGGGAACAGCAGAAGCGTCAACCGCTGCTGCTGGTGCCGCGCGGCGCCTTCGGCGATCGCGTCGCCAAGGCCTTTAACCAGGAATGGCAGAAGCAAGGCGGGCAAACCGTGCTGCGTCAGGACATCGGCTCCGCCGGCGAGCTACGCCAGATGGTGAACAGCGGCGGCATCCGCATGACCGGCACGCCGATGTCGAGCGCCCCGGCGCCGCAGAGCGTGACCATCGCCGGGCTGACCATTCCGGCGCCGCCGAGCGACGTGCCCGCCGCAACCGGCGGCGTCGACGCGGTGTATATCGTCGCCACGCAGTCTCAACTGACGCTGATCAAACCGATGATCGACATGGCCACCAGCTCGCGCGGCAAGCCGGCGATGTACGCCAGCTCGCGCAGCTACCAGGCCGGCGCCGGCCCGGACTTCCGTCTGGAAATGGAAGGCCTGCAGTTTAGCGATATCCCGCTGCTGGCCGGTTCAAACCCTCAGCTGTTGCAGCAGGCCAGCGCGCGCTTCCGCAACGACTACTCGTTGGTGCGCCTGTATGCGATGGGGATGGATGCCTGGACATTGGCCAACCACTTTGCTGAAATGCGCCAGCTGCCGGGCTTTCAGGTTTCCGGCACCACCGGTATGCTGAGCGCGTCGCCGAACTGCGTGATCAACCGTAAGCTGCCTTGGCTGCAATACCGTCAGGGCACGGTCGTTCCGGTCTCTTGAACCCACGCGCCTCAGGGGCGGGCTATGAGTTACTGGCCCGCCGTCACCTGGAACACGCCGGGCTCACCTTCTGCGCCGCCAACGTCGCGGTGCGTGGTGGTGAGCTCGACCTCATCATGCGCGACGGCGCTACCTGGGTATTCGTCGAAGTGCGCTACCGCCGCAACGACGCCTTCGGCGGCGCGGCCGCCAGCGTCACCTTTCGCAAACAACGGCGGTTGCTGCACGCCGCCGCCGTCTGGCTGGCGGGGCGCGGAGCCAGTTTTGACACATCATCTTGCCGTTTTGATGTTTTGGCCATTACCGGTAGCCAGTTAGAATGGATACCCAACGCCTTCAATGCGGATTAATCGGGGTTTTGCGGCGCAGACCGGCCCTTTGACTTAGTGGATTAATACAACGTGCTGGATAGAATTAAAGTCTGTTTTACCGAAAGCATCCAAACCCAGATCGCGGCGGCGGAAGCATTGCCGGACGCCATTTCCCGCGCTGCAATGACGCTGGTTCAATCCTTACTCAACGGCAACAAAATCCTGTGCTGCGGCAACGGCACCTCGGCGGCCAACGCGCAGCACTTCGCCGCCAGTATGATCAACCGTTTTGAAACCGAGCGCCCCAGCCTGCCGGCCATCGCCCTCAACGCCGACAACGTGGTGCTGACGGCGATCAGCAACGATCGGCTGCACGACGAAGTGTACGCCAAGCAGGTGCGCGCGCTCGGGCACACCGGCGACGTGCTGCTGGCGATTTCCACCCGCGGCAACAGCCGTGATATTGTGAAAGCGGTCGAGGCGGCCGTTACGCGCGATATGACCATCGTCGCGCTCACCGGCTACGACGGCGGCGAGCTGGCCGGGCTGCTCGGCCAGCAGGACGTCGAGATCCGCATCCCGTCGCACCGCAGCTCACGCATTCAGGAAATGCATATGCTGACCGTAAACTGCCTGTGCGACCTGATAGACAACACGTTATTCCCCCACCAGGACGATTAAGGAACTGAGATGAAGCTAAAAGCCACATTTGCAGTGCTGTCCAGCGCCCTGCTGTTGCAAGGCTGTATCGCTGGCGTCGTCGTCGGCAGTGCGGCCGTCGCCACCAAAACCGCCACCGACCCGCGCAGCGTAGGGACCCAGGTGGATGACGGCACGCTGGAAGCCAGGGTCGAAAACGCCCTGAGCAAAGACCAGCAGTTGAAGAAAGATGCCCGGGTGGTCGCCACCGCCTATCAGGGCAAGGTGCTGTTGACCGGCCAGTCGCCTAACGCCGATCTCACCGCGCGCGCCAAGCAGATCGCCATGGGCGTGGAAGGCACGAGCGAAGTGTATAACGAAATCCGTCAGGGCACGCCGGTCAGCCTGAGCACCGCGTCCTCCGACACCTGGATCACCACCAAGGTGCGTTCGCAACTGTTGACCAGCGATACGGTGAAATCGTCCAACGTGAAGGTCACTACCGAAAACGGCGAAGTGTTCTTGCTGGGCCTGGTCACGCAGCAAGAAGGGCAGTCGGCGGCGCAGATAGCCAGCCAGGTCAGCGGCGTGAAGCACGTCACCACCGCCTTTACCTATGTGAAATAATCCGCTTGGCGGGAACGGTGCCCTGCCGTTCCCGCCCGTTTAATCCAGCGAGTTCTCGCGTAAAAACGCTTCCCCGCCCAGTTGCCGCATCTGGCGCATGATCCACTGTTGACGCTGCACCACATAGCCGGACGGCGCATCGGCCCTGAAACGATGCGGATTCGGCAATACCGCCGCCAGCAGCGCCGCCTCGGCCGCGCTCAGACGTTTAGCCGGCTTATGGAAAAAGCGCTGTGAAGCCTCCTCCACGCCGAATACCCCGTCGCCGAACTCGACGATGTTCAGATACACCGTCAGAATGCGCCGTTTGGTCCACACCAGCTCGATGCCCGACGTCAATCCGGCCTCCAGCCCTTTGCGCAGCCAGCTGCGGCCATCCCACAGAAACAGGTTCTTGGCGGTTTGCTGCGACAGCGTGGACGCACCGCGGATGCGCGTCGGGCGCTTCTCGTTGTGGCTGAGCGCCTTTTCAATGGCCGCCACGTCGAAGCCCCAATGGTCTGGAAACTTCTGATCCTCCGCCGCCATCACCGCCAGCGCCATTTGCGGCGAGATGTCGTCCATCGACACCCAGTCCGAATGGGCGACGTAGCCGAAGTCGCCGCTCAGCCAGGCGCTGACTTGCCGCTCCGCCATCACGGCGGAAAACGGCACCGGCAGGAAGGCGAAGAGCACAATGCCCAACGCCCACAGGCCGAGGATCGCGATGACGCCGCGCTTCAGCCAATACCACGGGCGCAGCCGCCGCCATCCGCCGAGCGATTTTCTCATTCGGCCAGTTCCAGCACCCGCGCCACCAGCTTATCGATGCCGAGGGCCGCCTGCGCGATCGACGGCGCCAGCATATAGGCCGGCGTGGTCACGATCTTGTGATCGCTGTCCACCACGATGTCGTCCACCGGGCAAATCACCGGTTCGCCGCCCATGGCGTCAATCACTTCTCCCAGGTCCGGATCGTTGCCAATGGTCAGCCGCGCTTGTTGATCCAGCAGTTTCGGCAACAGCGCCGGCGCGATGCACATCAGGCCAATTGGTTTGTTGGCCTTATGCATCTCGCGCGTCAGGCGCGCCAAATCTTCATCGACCCAACATTCCGCGCCGGCTTCGGCGAAATTGCTGAGGTTCTTGGCGGCGCCAAAGCCGCCGGGCACGATCAGCGCATCCAGCTGCGCGGCCTCCGCCAGCGCCAGCGGCTGCACCGCGCCGCGAGCAATGCGCGCCGACTCAATCAGGACATTGCGCGTCTCCGCCATCTCATCACCCGATAAGTGATTAATAACATGGCGTTGTGGTTTATCAGGCGCAAAGCACACCGCCTGCGCGCCGGCACGATCCAACGCCAGCAGCGTCAGCACCGCTTCATGGATCTCCGTACCGTCATAAACGCCGCTGCCGCTGAGGACTACACCCACCTTTTTCATCACTCTTACTCCTGTCGCTGCTGTCAACTGGTTCGTGCTCGGAGTTGACAAACACTAATCTACATCACACATTTTAATGAATCTTCTAACAAGAGCGCTTACATTTGCTATGTTG
The DNA here is from genome assembly GCF_029962605.1 of Serratia sarumanii. NCBI lineage: Bacteria > Pseudomonadati > Pseudomonadota > Gammaproteobacteria > Enterobacterales > Yersiniaceae > Serratia > Serratia sarumanii. Next base: position 4,426,988 of record NZ_CP124750.1, read on the forward strand.
TTGGCTGTATGATGTTTAGGAATTCGCTACAACCTGCTCGACCAGAACACTGAAACCAATACGCAGGTTCACAATTTCCCTGGTGTTGGCGCAATATTCGCGCACCCCGGCTTAGGTCGGGGTCATTTTTTTTCAGCGTTCTCTACCCAAGCCCGCAGTACCTGCACGTCGTTGCGCCACTCTTGCTTCAACTCATCCACCCAGTCCTGCACGTTATCCCACCAGGCCGGCAGCGTCGGCGTTTGAATCTGCTGCGCCAGCTGCTGCAGATGGCGCAGACCGACCGAACCGGCGGCGCCCTTGATCTTGTGCCCTTCCTCGGTGATGCCTTTCTGATCGCGCGCCGTCATGTTGGAGTCCAGTACCGCCAGGTAGCCCGGCATCATCTGTTCGAACATCTCCAGGCTTTGGTGGATCAGCTGCGGGCCAACCAGATCCATGTACTGTTCCAGCATCGCGGTATCGAGTAACGACTCATTAATCTGCATCGCCTTGTGCTCCGTTTTCTTTGAAGTGTGAGAAGGTTGATGATCCCAATAGTGTTTGATGACCTGGGTCAGCGCCGGCACCGACAGCGGCTTGCTCAGCACATCGTCCATGCCCGCCTCGAGATACTCTTTTTTGTCTTTCAGCACGTTGGCGGTCAGGGCCACCAGCGGCGGCAGCGCCTGACCGGCATAGCGCTCACGCAGCGCCCGGGCAATGTCCAGCCCGGTCATGTCCGGCAGTTGGATGTCCAGCAGCACCAGATCGAACTCGTCCGGATCGAACATCGCCAGCGCATCGTGGCCGTTCATCGCCACCTCGACGCTGTTGCCCAGTTTCTCCAGCACCGAGCGCGCCACGATCACGTTCAGTTCGATATCCTCCACCAGCAGGATGTGCAGCGCCGGCAACGGCAGCTCCTCTTCCTCCGGCGCCGCGCTGACGGCTTCCTGCACCGCCGGCGCCTGGATGGTCAGAGTGAAGCAAGAACCGTGCCCCTGTTCGCTGCGCACGGTGATGTCGCCGCCCATGCTCTGCGCCAGCCGCTTGGAGACCGCCAGCCCGATGCCGGTGCCGGTGGCCGGGCGGCCGCCGCGCTGATCTTTCACCTGGTAATACATGGCGAAGATCTTGTCCTGCTCGTCCTGCGGGATGCCCATGCCCGAGTCTTCCACTTCGAACACCAGCTTCTCCTGCGCCTCGCGCCGCACGCGCACCACGATTTGCCCCTGCTGGGTGAATTTCACCGCGTTGCCGATCAGGTTCCACAAAATCTGCCGCAGGCGCGTGCCGTCGGTCACGATCTGCTGCGGCAGCGGCGTTTGCGGCTCCATGATGAACTGCAGCCCTTTCGGCTGCGCCAGCAGGCCGGAGAGATTCTCCAGATCCGCCAGGAAACCGGTGAAGTCCACCGGCTGGTTGTCGAGCTGCACCTTGCGCCGCTCGAGCTTGTCCATTTCGATAATGTCGTTGAAGATATTGCCGAGGGTGATGGCGCTGACGTGAATGGTCTTCAGGTATTTCAGCTGCTCGTCGTTCAGCTCGGTATCGAGCAGGATGCGGCTCAGGCCGACGATGCCGTTAAGCGGCGTACGCAGCTCGTGGCTGATGGTGGAGATAAAGGTGGTCTTCTCCCGGCTGGCGTTCTCCAGCGCGTCCTGGTAGCGCTTACGCTCGGTAATATCGCGGCCGAAGCCCATCAGCCCGTGGCGTTTGCCCACCCGGTCGTAAAACGGCACCTTGCGCAGTTCGAAACAGGCCTTGCGGCCGTCGGGATACACCAGCCATTGTTCGTAGGTCAGCGAGACGTTGTGGCGGAACACCTTCTCGTCGGTCTCAATGACCTTTTCGGCGATCTCCTGGCCGTAGACGTCGAACGGCGTCAGGCCGATCAGCTGCTTCTCGCTCTTACCGGTCAGCAGCTCCATCGCGCGGTTGCAGCCGGAGAACTCTTTGTCTTCGTTGCGGTAGTAGACCAGGTCCGGCGAGGCGTCGAGGAAGGAACGCAGCAGCGCCGACTGCTGGCCCAGCTCAATCTGCGCCAGCTCGCGCTGTTCCATCTCTTCCGTCAGCTTCTCCATCACCTGCAGGCGCTCTTCTTCCGCCTTGATGCGATCGGCGATCTCCTGATTCAGCTGACTGATATTGTCTTTGAGCTGCTGATTGAGCTCCAGATCGCGGTGGCGCATCTCTTCCAGCTTGTCCACCAGCCGCGCCAGCCGTTGGCGCGACTCCTCCAGCTGCTCCACCACCACCGAGAGGAAGTAGACCGCCCACGGGGTGATCAACAGGCCGAAGAAGATTGAACGCACCACGTCGATGCTTTCCACTTCGCCGCGCAGCAGCATGGTCACCGCCATCTGCACCACCATCGCCAGCACCACCAGCGCCGAGGCCAGCAGCAGCGAGAAGCGCACCAACCCCAGTTTCACCATTAAATCAACGTAGTACTGGGCCAACACCCGGATTTGCTTCATAGCGGCTCCCATCAGACACAATCTTTTGAATCATACCGTAAATTTTTCCGCCGTGTCTGAGAGTCAAGTCCTGCTAACGGAAAATAGCGGCGTCTGGCGTGCATCGGGCGGTTCATTGCCGTCGACACCGTGGAAAAGCACGTTGATCAATCCGCTCATACTTAGGGATTAATCACTTGTAACTAAAAGATTTTTTCTGTGACGCACCCCACACCTCAGCCGCTTGAGAAGGCCTTTCCGTTAATATATTAATGATGCACCGTGCATGACGCATGCTTTAGCAGACACGGATAGCGAAGCCCTGAGGCTTAAAGTAAGGGAAAGGATGTTATCCCGCGGTTTACTTTCACCGGCAGCAGCGTTGTGGCCAGCCCGGCAGGCTTCCTCATTTCCCTGACGTGAGGATTGACCATGTTAACCATCTATCGCACTACCCTGTTCGTCCTGTCTTTGACCGTTATTTTGCCCCTGAAGGCCGCCACTGCCGTGACCGGCTACCTGAATGCAGAGCAACGGCAAATCGCCACGCTGTTGCCGCCGCCGCCTTCAACGGATACGCCGCAGAATCGGGCGGATCTGCAGGCGGTGCTGGCCATTCAGGCTAACCGCACGGCGGAACAAATCGCCAAAGCCAAGCGGGACGACCACCTGGAAGACGCCGCCTTCCCCTTCGCCCGCGAGATCTTCGGCCCGACCTTTACCGTCGATCGCCATCCGCTCACCGCCGCCCTGTTCCGCCGGGTCTATCAGGACTTTGAACAAAGCCTGATGCCCGCCAAGGCCTTCTATGGCCGCCCGCGCCCCTATGAGGCCGACAGCCGCGTGAAACCGCTGCTGCCGCCGCCGGAAGGCGATTCCTACCCTAGCGGACACGCGATGGACAGCTACCTGACGGCACTCCTGTTGGCGCAGATGGTGCCGGAAAAACGCAGCGCGCTGTTTGAGCGGGCGGCAAGCAATGCGCAAAGCCGGGTGATTGCCGGCGTTCACTACCCGAGCGATCTGGAAGGCGGCAAGTTGGCGGCGACGGCGCTCGCCGCACGACTGCTGGCGAATCCGCAGCTGCAGGCCGATCTGCAGCGCGCCCGCGTGGAGGTGCGCGCCAACCTGCAGTTATAACGTCGGTGAATAATGCAGGGCGGCATCCAGCGCGCTGCCCTGCCCGCCGTATTGCTGCAGATAAGCACCCACCGCCTGCATGCCGCGCCAGCGGTTTTCGCACCACAGCGGCGCCAGCAGCGTAGGCCGACGGGCGCTGGCGGACAGGCGGTGATACACCACCTCGCCCGGCGTGTGGCGGATCATCTCCCCGGCGCTGACGGCGTAATCTTCCAGCGCCAGTTCGGGCAAGCGCCCGGCGCGCCACGCGCGGGCCAGGGTGCTACCGGTAACGACGTGCAGCGGATGCAGCTTGATGCCATCCACGCCGCTCTCCACCACCCGCTGCAGCGTGAGCAGATGATCGCGCTGGGTTTCTCCCGGCAGCCCGACGATCAGATGGCAGCACACCTTCAGCCCGCGCTGCCGAGCCCGTTGCGCGGTCTGCTGATAGCAGCGGAAATCATGGCCGCGGTTGATGCGTTTGAGCGTTTTATCGTGCGCCGTCTGCAGCCCCAGCTCCAGCCACACTTCATAACCCTCTTCGCGATACCCCGTCAGCAGATCCAATGCGGCGGGCGGCACGCAGTCCGGGCGAGTGCCGACGCACAGGCCGACCATGTCGCTCTGCGCCAACGCCTGCCGATACATCGACGCCAGCAGTTCGACCTCCGCATAGGTGCTGGTATAGGCCTGAAAATAGGCCAGATAGCGCCGCGCCCGGTCGACCCGCGCGGCCTGCTGCGCCAGCTGTTCGGCGATACTTTGCCGCTGCATCGCCTCATCGGCGAATGAAGCGACGTTGCAAAACGTACAGCCGCCGCGCCCCAACGTGCCGTCGCGGTTAGGGCAGTTGAATCCGCCATGCAGCGTGAGTTTATGGATCTTTTCGCCATGGCGGCGCTGGAGATCCGCGCCAAACATATTGACTAATTGCGGCAACTGCATAATCTTGGTGATTCTCTGTGTTCAAAGCCGCGATGCTAATAAGAAACGGCTTTTCCCGCGATGACAGAGATCAACGCTTTCCCCGCAAGGCGCCACCAGGCATAACTATTCATCATAAACGCAAATAAATTCACTATAATTCTGATGAATTATTCTAATCGTCACGCAACCGTTAACGGCAATATGACAACACGGTGAAAAATAGTCATAAACATCAACTAAGCAATATCTTATAGAATAAAACTCTGCCATTAACCCCCGCACTAGCATGGTGCAGAGATTAAGGGGTTGCACTATAGTGAGACAGCTCACACTTCTGCGGGGATCGGCGTTGCCCCACGATAGTGCAAAAATGCATTAAACACCTTATTTTTCAAATAAATAAATACCATAAATTCGATAAGAATCTATCTTAAGCCCACATTTGACCTGCGAATTCTTTCTCGCTAAGTTGGAAGTCCGCTGGAAGCTTTCTGGACGGGCAAACGTCTCGTCATATTTATGCAGTAATTGAAGACTCCCTCTTAAAACAAGTCCTATACCACTTGTGAGACCGTCACGAGAGGCCATTGATGGAGGGCGGAAAAGCAGATTGGCGGGGTTAACTTGCTGATTGGACTTCTGCCTGAAATTGGGAAGCCCCCTCGCAGTAGGTTGTGAGAGTCACGCAGAGCCTGGGGAGGTTCACGATATGTTGTACGATAAATCCCAAGAGAGGGACAACTGTGGTTTCGGCCTGATCGCCCACATAGAAGGCGAACCTAGCCACAAGGTGGTGCGCACCGCCATTCACGCGCTGGCCCGCATGCAGCACCGCGGCGCGATCCTGGCCGACGGCAAGACCGGCGACGGCTGCGGCCTGTTGCTGCAAAAACCCGATCGCTTCTTCCGCATGGTGGCGGAAGAGCGCGGCTGGCGTTTGGCCAAGAACTACGCCGTCGGCATGATGTTCCTCAGCCAGAATGAAGAGGAAGCGCGCCTCAGCCGCCGCATCGTGGAAGAAGAGCTGCAAAACGAAACGCTGTCGATCGTCGGCTGGCGCGAAGTGCCGACCAACCCGGACGTGCTGGGTGAAATCGCCCTCTCCTCCCTGCCGCGCATCGAGCAAATCTTCGTTAACGCCCCGGCCGGCTGGCGCCCGCGCGATATGGAGCGCCGCCTGTTCGTGGCGCGCCGCCGCATCGAGAAACGCGTGCAGGACAACAGCTTCTACGTCTGCAGCTTCTCCAATCTGGTGACGATCTATAAAGGCCTGTGCATGCCTGCGGATCTACCGCGCTTCTATCTCGATCTGGCGGACCTGCGCCTGGAATCGGCCATTTGCCTGTTCCACCAGCGCTTCTCCACCAACACTGTGCCGCGCTGGCCGCTGGCGCAGCCGTTCCGCTACCTGGCGCACAACGGCGAAATCAACACCATCACCGGCAACCGCCAATGGGCGCGTGCCCGTACCTACAAATTCCAAACGCCGCTGATCCCGGATCTGCAGGCCGCCGCGCCGTTCGTCAACGAAACCGGCTCCGACTCCAGCTCGCTGGACAACATGCTGGAGCTGCTGCTGGCGGGCGGGATGGATCTCATCCGCGCCATGCGCCTGCTGGTGCCGCCGGCCTGGCAGAACAACCCGGACATGGACGGTGATCTGCGCGCCTTCTTCGACTTCAACTCGATGCACATGGAGCCGTGGGACGGCCCGGCCGGCATCGTGATGTCCGACGGCCGCTACGCCGCCTGTAACCTCGATCGCAACGGCCTGCGCCCGGCGCGCTATGTCATCACCAAAGACAAGCTGATCACCTGCGCCTCCGAAGTCGGCATCTGGGATTACCAGCCGGATGAAGTGGTGGAAAAAGGCCGCGTCGGCCCCGGCGAGCTGATGGTGATCGACACCCGCAGCGGCCGCATCCTGCACTCGGCGGAAACCGACAACGATCTGAAAAGCCGCCATCCGTATAAAGAGTGGATGGAGAAAAACGTCAAACGTCTGGTGCCGTTCGAAGATCTGCCGGACGATCAGGTCGGCAGCCGCGAACTCGACGACGCACAGCTCGAAACCTACCAGAAACAGTTCGGCTACAGCAGCGAAGAGCTGGATCAGGTGATCCGCGTGCTGGGCGAGATCGGCCAGGAAGCCACCGGTTCGATGGGCGACGATACCCCGTTCGCCGTGCTCTCCAGCCGGCCGCGCATCGTTTACGACTATTTCCGCCAGCAGTTCGCGCAGGTCACCAACCCGCCGATCGATCCGCTGCGCGAAGCGCACGTCATGTCGCTGGCCACCAGCATCGGCCGTGAAATGAACGTGTTCTGCGAAGCCGAAGGCCAGGCGCACCGCCTGAGCTTCAAATCGCCGATCCTGCTGTACTCCGATTTCAAACAGCTCACCACGCTGGAAGGCGAATACTATCGCGCCGAGACGCTCGATCTGACCTTCGATCCGCAACAGCAGGATCTGGAGCAGACCATTCGCGCCCTGTGCGACGAAGCGGAACGTAAGGTGCGCGAGGGCGCGGTGCTGTTGGTGCTGTCCGACCGCGCCATCGCGCCCGGCCGCCTGCCGGTCCCGGCCCCGATGGCCGTTGGCGCCGTGCAAACCCGCCTGGTAGAGAAAAGCCTGCGCTGCGACGCCAACCTGATCGTTGAAACCGCCAGCGCCCGCGATCCGCACCACTTCGCAGTGCTGCTCGGCTTCGGCGCGACCGCCATCTACCCGTACCTGGCCTATGAAACCCTGGCCAAGCTGGTGGACAGCCAGGCGATCGACAAGAAATACCGCGACGTGATGCTGAACTACCGCAACGGCATCAATAAAGGCCTGTACAAGATCATGTCCAAAATGGGCATCTCGACCATCGCCTCTTACCGCTGCTCCAAGCTGTTCGAAGCGGTCGGCCTGCATCGCGATCTGGCGGATCTGTGCTTCCAGGGCGTGGTCAGCCGCATCGGCGGCGCCAGCTTCAGCGACTTCCAGCAGGATCTGCAGAACCTTTCCAAGCGCGCCTGGCTGAAACGCAAGCCGCTGGAGCAAGGCGGCCTGCTGAAGTTCGTGCACGGCGGCGAATACCACGCCTACAACCCGGACGTGGTGAACTCGCTGCAAAAAGCGGTGCACAGCGGGGAATACAGCGACTATCAGGCCTACGCCAAGCTGGTGAACGAGCGGCCGGTCGCCATGCTGCGCGATCTGCTGGCCATCACGCCGAAAGGCGAACCGATCCCGGTCGATCAGGTTGAACCGGCGGAGTCGCTGTTCAAACGCTTCGACACAGCGGCGATGTCGATCGGCGCACTGAGCCCGGAAGCGCACGAGTCGCTGGCGATCGCCATGAACGGCCTCGGCGGCTTCTCCAACTCCGGCGAAGGCGGCGAAGATCCGGCGCGCTACCGCACCAACAAGGTGTCGCGCATCAAACAGGTGGCCTCCGGCCGCTTCGGCGTGACGCCGGCCTACCTGGTGAACGCCGACGTGATCCAGATTAAGGTGGCGCAGGGCGCCAAACCGGGCGAAGGCGGCCAGCTGCCGGGCGACAAGGTGACTCCGTACATCGCCAGACTGCGTTACTCGGTGCCGGGCGTAACGCTGATCTCCCCGCCGCCGCACCACGACATCTACTCGATCGAAGATCTGGCACAGCTGATCTTCGACCTGAAGCAGGTCAACCCGAAAGCGGTGATCTCGGTGAAACTGGTTTCCGAGCCGGGCGTCGGCACCATCGCCACCGGCGTGGCGAAAGCCTATGCCGATCTCATCACCATCGCCGGTTACGACGGCGGCACCGGCGCCAGCCCGCTGTCCTCGGTGAAATACGCCGGCTGTCCGTGGGAGCTGGGCCTGGTGGAAACCCAGCAGGCGCTGGTGGCCAACGGCCTGCGCCACAAGATCCGCCTGCAGGTGGACGGCGGCCTGAAAACCGGCGTCGACATCGTCAAGGCGGCGATCCTGGGCGCGGAAAGCTTCGGCTTCGGCACCGGGCCGATGGTGGCGCTGGGCTGCAAATACCTGCGCATCTGCCACCTCAACAACTGCGCGACCGGCGTCGCGACTCAGGACGACAAGCTGCGCCGCGATCACTACCACGGCCTGCCGGAACGCGTGACGAATTACTTCCAGTTTATCGCGCGTGAAACCCGCGAGATCATGGCACAGCTGGGCGTGAGCCAGCTGGTGGATCTGATCGGCCGCACCGAGTTCCTGACTTCGCTTCCCGGCATTTCCGCCAAGCAGAACAAGCTGGATCTGTCGCCGCTGCTGAAAACCGCCACGCCGCATCCGGGCAAAGCGGTGTACTGCACCGAAAGCAGCAACCCGGCGTTCGACAAGGGCCTGCTGAACAAAGAGCTGCTGGCGCAGGCGCAGCCGCATATCGAAGCGAAGCAGGGTAAAACCTTCTACTTCGACATTCGCAACACCGACCGCTCCGTGGGCGCCATGCTGTCCGGCGCAATCGCCGACGTGCACGGCGATCAGGGCATGGCGGCCGATCCGATCAAGGCGCACTTCTCCGGCACCGCCGGGCAGAGCTTCGGCGTCTGGAACGCCGGCGGCGTCGAGCTGACCCTGACCGGCGACGCCAACGACTATGTCGGCAAAGGCATGGCCGGCGGCAGCATCGCGGTGCGTCCGCCGATCGGCTCCGCCTTCCGCAGCCATGAAGCCAGCATCGTCGGCAACACCTGCCTGTACGGCGCCACCGGCGGCAAACTGTTCGCCGCCGGCCGCGCGGGCGAACGCTTCGCGGTGCGCAACTCCGGCGCCATCACCGTGGTGGAAGGCATCGGCGACAACGGCTGCGAATACATGACCGGCGGCATCGTCTGCGTGCTGGGTAAAACCGGCATCAACTTCGGCGCCGGCATGACCGGCGGCTTCGCCTACGTGCTGGACGAAGACGGCGAGTTCCGCAAGCGCGTGAACCCGGAACTGGTGGAAGTGCTGGATGTCGATCAGTTGGCGATCCATGAGGAGCACCTGCGCGGCCTGATCACCGAACACGTGCAGGCGACCGGCTCTTCCCGCGCGGAAGAGATCCTGGCCAACTGGCCGGAGTGGGCGCCGAAGTTCGCCCTGGTCAAACCGAAGTCCAGCGATGTCAAAGCGCTGTTGGGTCACCGTAGCCGTTCCGCAGCCGAGCTGCGGGTGCAGGCGCAGTAAGAGGTAGGTCATTAATGAGCCAGAACGTTTATCAATTTATCGACCTGCAGCGTGTTGATCCGCCAAAGAAACCGCTGAAGATCCGCAAAATCGAGTTCGTCGAGATCTACGAACCGTTTTCGGAAACCCAGGCCAAGGCCCAGGCTGACCGCTGTCTGTCCTGCGGCAACCCGTATTGCGAGTGGAAGTGCCCGGTGCACAACTACATCCCGAACTGGCTGAAGCTGGCCAACGAAGGCCGCATCATGGAAGCGGCGGACCTGGCGCACCAGACCAACAGCCTGCCGGAAGTGTGCGGCCGCGTGTGCCCGCAGGATCGCCTGTGCGAAGGCTCCTGCACCCTGAACGACGAGTTCGGCGCGGTCACCATCGGCAATATCGAGCGCTACATCAGCGATAAGGCCATCGAAATGGGCTGGAAGCCGGACATGTCGCACGTGCAGCCGACCGGCAAGCGCGTGGCGATCGTCGGTGCCGGCCCTGCCGGGCTGGCCTGCGCCGACGTGCTGACCCGCAACGGCGTCAAAGCGGTGGTGTATGACCGTCATCCTGAAATCGGCGGCCTGCTGACCTTCGGTATCCCGGCGTTCAAGCTGGAAAAGGAAGTGATGGTCAAACGCCGCGGCATCTTCAGCGAGATGGGCATCGAGTTCCAGCTGAACACCGAAGTGGGCAAAGACATCAGCATGGAGACCTTGCTGAGCGAGTACGATGCGGTATTCCTCGGCGTCGGCACCTATCAGTCGATGCGCGGCGGCCTGGAGAACGAGGAAGCGCAGGGCGTGTACGACGCGCTGCCATTCCTGATCGCCAACACCAAGCAGCTGATGGGCTATGAAACCGAGCAGCACGAGCCTTACGTCAGCATGGAAGGCAAGCGCGTGGTGGTGCTGGGCGGCGGCGATACCGCCATGGACTGCGTGCGAACCTCGGTGCGCCAGGGCGCGACGCAGGTCACCTGCGCCTACCGCCGCGACGAAGCCAACATGCCGGGTTCCAAGCGCGAAGTGAAGAACGCCCGGGAAGAAGGGGTGGACTTCCAGTTCAACCTGCAGCCGCTGAGCATCGAACTGAACAGCGCCGGCCGCGTGGCCGGGGTGAAAATGGTGCGCACCCAGCTGGGCGCGCCGGATGCCAACGGCCGTCAGGCGGCGGAGCAGGTACCGGGTTCCGAACACGTGATCGACGCCGACGCGGTGGTGATGGCGTTCGGCTTCCGCCCGCACCGCATGGACTGGCTGGCGGCGCACGACGTGCAGCTCGATAAACAGGGCCGCATCCTGGCGCCGGAGGGCAGCGACAACGCGTTCCAGACCAGCAACCCGAAAATCTTCGCCGGCGGCGACGCGGTGCGCGGCTCCGACCTGGTGGTGACAGCGATTGCCGAAGGCCGCAAAGCGGCAGATGGCATCATGAACTACCTGGAAGTGTAAACCTTCCGTACCATCGGAGGCCCGGCATATTGCCGGGCCTCCGTTTTTAGCCTGCCACGCTTTGTCACTCCTTCCCCTCTCCTCACCGTCTCAACGCGCTATATTATTGAGTTGGCACCATTGCGGGGCGCGGCTGCGCCTGACACCGAGATAAGGATAGCGAACATGAAATGCTCCATTTCCCTGTTGGCCGGCGCGCTGCTGGCCGTCAGTTTCAGCGCTTCAGCCATGGCGCTGGATTCGCAGGAGGTTGGTTACAATATCGAAGCGCGCGGCGCGCGGCCGGTCGTGGCTCAGTTAGGCAAGGCCGGGCAGTTCAACGCCGTGGAAAACAGCATCCGGCTGGGGGACGACAATTGGATTGCCCTGGCGCCCAAGCTGGCCGGCGGCGGCAATGCCGGCTTTACCGCCGGCATCAAATCGGCCCTCTCCGCCGCCCTGATCTACAATCCGGCGGCGGTGTTGCAGGCGCTCAACAAAGGCAACGATCTGCCGCTCAATGACATTTGCACCGCGCCGCCGGAAGTGCAAGGCGACACCGCCGTCACCAGTTTCCGCCAGCGCGCAACCCGCGCCTTGTCCACCGTGCGCGTAGGCGATCTCAGCGCGCCGCGCGATGCCTGCATTGCCGCCTTGAAAGGCTGATTCATTTCTGCCGGGCAAAAAAAAGCACCCCATAGGGTGCTTTTTCGTATGTTCGCGCGGGCTTATTTCACCACGCGCAGCGCCGGGCGGCCACCGCGCGGCGGCTGCGGCGGTTCGTCGTCCGGGCCGTTGTCTTCCGCGGTGTCCGGGCGATCGCCGTCGATCACCGACATCAGCGTTTCCGAAGGGATCGTCTCATTGTCCAGGCCTTCGAACACGCCTTCGCTCTCGTCGTAGGCGGCTTCCGGTTCGAACATCGTGCCGGCGCCGTTTTCACGCGCATAGATCGCCAACACGGCGGCCATCGGCACCGAAACCTGACGCGGCACGCCGCCGAAGCGCGCGTTGAACTGCACGTCTTCGTTGCCCAACGCCAGGTTGCCTACCGCGCGCGGCGCGATATTTAGCACGATCTGGCCGTCACGCGCGAACTCCATCGGCACCTGCACGTCCGGGCGAGTCACGTCGACCACCAGGTGCGGCGTCAGCTGGTTATCCAGCAGCCAGTCGTAGAACGCCCGCAGCAGATACGGGCGACGCGGCGTCATCTGAGACATGTCCATCGCGCTTAGCCCCGGGTCTGCAGGCGCATTTCACGCTCGGCTTCGGTCAGGGAAGCCAGGAAGGCGTCGCGTTCGAAGACGCGGGTCATGTAGCCTTTCAGCTCTTTGGAGCCGGCACCGCTCAATTCGATGCCCAGCTGCGGCAGACGCCACAACAGCGGCGCCAGGTAGCAATCCACCAGGCTGAACTCTTCGCTCATGAAATACGGCGTCTGACCGAAGATCGGCGCGATCGCCAGCAGCTCTTCACGCAGTTGGCGACGGGCGGATTCCGCTTCCTGGCCGCTGCTCTTCTCGATCTTGTCCATCAGCGAGTACCAGTTCTTCTCGATGCGCAGCATCATCAGACGGCTCTCGCCACGGGCAACCGGGTAAACCGGCATCAGCGGCGGGTGCGGGAAACGCTCATCCAGGTATTCCATGATGATGCGGGATTCATACAGGGTCAGTTCGCGATCGACCAGCGTAGGCACCGTCTGGTAAGGGTTGAGGTCAATCAGATCTTGCGGCAGGTTATCCATTTCGACCTGCTCGATCTCGACGCTGACACCTTTCTCCGCCAGTACGATGCGTACTTGATGGCTAAAAATGTCGGTCGGGCCAGAGAACAGCGTCATTACCGAACGTTTGTTGGCAGCGACAGCCATGAAAACCTCCAAGTTATCTAGAAAATACTGCGAATAGCCAACTGACAGGCTGCTATCCTGAATAATCTTGCCGCAGGCCGGCAGCACGCAGCGCGACCCGAGCCCATGAAAAACCGGCCCAGGGGGTCAACTGCACGGCGAACAGGCGCAAAAGTGGGTGATAGTTTACCAGATTTTGCTTGTTTTGTGGGGGCGGTGCGGCGAATTCATGTTGAATTGTCTGATATGCCACAGATTTTAGTCGGGGATGGCGGATTTCAGGCATAAAAAAACCCGGTGAAGCACCGGGTTTTTTGCGTAAATCGCACTGCCGAAGCAGCGAAAATTAACGCTTGGAGAACTGCGGACGACGACGTGCTTTACGCAGACCGACTTTCTTACGTTCAACCTGACGAGCGTCACGGGTGACGAAGCCAGCTTTACGCAGTTCAGAACGCAGAGTCTCATCGTATTCCATCAGTGCACGGGTGATACCGTGACGGATAGCGCCAGCTTGACCGGAGATACCACCACCTTTAACGGTGATGTACAGATCCAGTTTGCCAACCATGTCGACCAGTTCCAGCGGCTGACGAACTACCATGCGGGCAGTTTCGCGACCGAAGTACTGTTCCAGGCTGCGCTGGTTGATAACGATGTTACCGTTGCCCGGCTTGATGAAGACGCGAGCGGCGGAGCTTTTGCGGCGACCAGTGCCGTAGTATTGATTTTCAGCCATTGCCATTAATCCCGATTAAATGTCCAGAACTTGCGGTTGCTGTGCCGCGTGATTGTGCTCGGTGCCCGCGTAAACTTTCAGTTTACGGAACATAGCACGACCCAGCGGGCCCTTTGGCAGCATGCCTTTAACCGCGATTTCAATCACGCGCTCAGGACGGCGGGCAATCATCTCTTCAAAGGTCGCTTGCTTGATACCACCGATGTGGCCGGTGTGGTGGTAGTACACTTTGTCTGTACGCTTGTTGCCGGTTACAGCAACTTTGTCAGCGTTCAGAACGATGATGTAATCACCGGTATCCACGTGCGGGGTGTATTCCGCTTTATGCTTGCCGCGCAGGCGACGAGCCAGTTCAGTAGCGAGACGGCCTAAAGTTTTACCATCTGCATCAACAACGTACCAGTCGCGTTTTACGGTTTCTGGTTTAGCTGTAAAAGTTTTCATTAGAAAGCTTACCCAATAATTAGTTACACGTTGGTGAACACCCAAACGCTCGAAAACAGTTGAGGCTCACACGACCATACAAGTCCAGCAAACCTACCCCTTCGAATAGCCATTGCCGGCACTATAAAGTTTTTGGGAAAAAAAACTTTGTTGTAACGTGGGGTCGCAAGATTATAGAGAAGTCGCTCACAAAGATCGAACGGTTTTTGAATGGAAAATAAATTTATCGCCGGCGGCAGGCAACCGGCGATAGGCCCGGCGGCAAGCCCGCCGGATTCAAGGCAAATGCGGCAGCTTGAGGTACTCTTCGCTCTGCATTTCCTGCAGGCGCGACAGGCAGCGCTGGTACTCGAACTTAAGTCGTTCCCCCTGGTAGATCTCGAACATCGACGCCTCGGCGCCGATCACCAGCTTGACGTGCCGCTCGTAGAATTCGTCCACCAGCGCCAGGAAACGGCGCGCGGTATTCTCTTTCAGCGGCCCCATCACCTGCACATTATACAGGATCACGCTGTGATACAGCCGCGACAGCGCAATGTAATCCAGCTGGCTGCGCGCCTCTTCGCACAGCGTGTGGAAATCCACCGCCAGCACGCCGTCCACCGAACGAATAGCCTGCAGCGGCCGATGGTTGATCTGCAGCACCGGCGCCTCCTCCCCCGCCTTGCCCGCCAGTTTGACGAACATCCGATCCAGGGTCGCGCGCGTCTGGTCGTTCAGCGGCGTCAGATAGAGGTGAGCCTGGGTCAGGGTGCGCAGACGATAGTCGATGCCGGCGTCGACGTTCATCACGTCGCAGAACTCGTTGATCAGATCGATAGCCGGCAGGAAACGCGCCCGCTGCAGGCCGTTGCGATACAGATCGTCCGGCGGGATGTTCGACGTAGCCACCAGCGTGATGCCGCGGGCGAACAGCGCCTGCAGCAGCGTGGCCAGCAGCATGGCGTCGGTGATGTCGGACACGAAGAATTCGTCGAAGCACAATACGTCGGTTTCGGCCTTGAAGCCGTCGGCGACGATGTCCAGTGGGTTTTCCCGCCCTTGCAGCTCGGTCAGCTCTTCATGCACCCGCAGCATGAAGCGGTGGAAGTGCAGACGCATTTTGCGATCGCCCGGCAGGCTGTGGAAGAACATGTCCATCAACCAAGTTTTGCCGCGCCCGACGCCGCCCCACATATACAGCCCCTGCACCGGGCGCTGCGGCGCCGTTTCGCCGCCTTTGCCCAGCAAACGGCTGAGCTTGCCGCGCAGCCCGCCGGCCGGCGCGCTCGCCGCCGGTTTTTGCAGCAAGGCCTGATAAATGCGATCCAGTTGAGTGACGGCCCGGCGTTGAACCTCATCGGCCTGATATTCCCCCGCCTCCAGCGCCTGCTGGTAGCGAGATAACGGTGATAGTGCCTGCATCTGTTCGATGTTCCCTAAGAACGCTTAGAAATTATTTAGCCAACGTTGGCGGCAAGTTGATGTCGATTCGCACCGTTATCGCCACAAATGCCCGCTGCGGGCGCCGCTGAAAACCCTGTAAACACTGGGTGGAAGCGCATCAGGATTCCACTCTGACAAGGTTAACGGTTATAGTGGATATTATTAAGTGAAAAATCCCTGCGGAACAACGAAGTCAAAATAGGAGTCATCATGACCTGGGAGTATGCGCTGATTGGTTTGGTCGTCGGTATCGTGATTGGTGCGGTGGCGATGCGTTTTGGCAACCGTAAATTACGTCAACAACAAGTCCTGCAGAACGAGCTGGACAAGAGCAAAACCGAGCTGGAAGAGTACCGTCAGGAGCTGGTCGGCCACTTTGCCCGCAGCGCCGAGCTGCTGGACAACATGGCGCGCGATTATCGTCAGCTGTATCAGCATATGGCGAAAAGCTCCAACAACCTGCTGCCGGATCTGCCGATGCAGGAGAACCCGTTCCGCTATCGCCTGACCGAAGCGGAAGCGGACAACGATCAGGCGCCGGTGGAAATGCCGCGCGACTATTCTGAAGGGGCCTCCGGCCTGCTGCGCGGCCAAAGCGCGCGCCGCGACTGATACCCCTTCTTCACCCGCGGGGCCACCCGCGGGTTTAACCCCGTTTGTGCCTTATTGACCTTCCTTCGCATTACCTTTACTGAACTTTGCACGCAAATTCACGGTCTTACCCTTCACTATGACAAGGTGATTGCCTTATCATCAAATTTTCATCGGCAGGTATTGAGAGAGTTATCATCAATGAAGAAAAAGTCGTTAATTCTTAGTGCATTGGCAATGAGCCTCGGCCTGGCGCTCAGCGCCGCACCGGTGGCCAACGCGGCCCTGCCCGTCGCCGTTCAGGGGCAGCCGCTGCCGAGCCTGGCGCCGATGCTGGAAAAAGTCTTGCCCGCCGTCGTGAGCGTACATGTCGCCGGCACCCAGGTGCAGCGTCAACAGCTGCCGGAAGAGTTCAGACGCTTCTTCGGCCCCAATTTCCCCGGTCAGCAGCAGAGCTCTCGCCCGTTTGAAGGGCTGGGCTCCGGCGTCATCATCGACGCTGCCAAAGGCTACGTGCTGACCAACAACCACGT
The DNA here is from genome assembly GCF_029962605.1 of Serratia sarumanii. NCBI lineage: Bacteria > Pseudomonadati > Pseudomonadota > Gammaproteobacteria > Enterobacterales > Yersiniaceae > Serratia > Serratia sarumanii. The sequence goes on from NZ_CP124750.1 coordinate 4,443,647, forward strand.
CATCAACAACGCCGATAAAATCCGCGTGCAGTTGAACGACGGCCGCGAACTGGACGCCAAACTGGTCGGCCGCGATGAGCAATCCGACATCGCCCTGCTGCAGCTCAGCGACACCAAAAACCTGACCGCCATCAAGATGGCCGATTCCGATCAGCTGCGCGTCGGCGACTTCGCCGTGGCGGTCGGCAACCCGTTTGGCCTGGGCCAAACCGCCACCTCCGGCATCATCTCGGCATTGGGCCGCACCGGCCTGAATCTGGAAGGGCTGGAAAACTTCATTCAGACCGACGCCTCGATCAACCGCGGCAACTCCGGCGGCGCATTGGTCAACCTGAACGGCGAGCTGATCGGCATCAATACCGCCATTCTGGCGCCGAGCGGCGGCAACGTCGGCATCGGCTTCGCCATTCCGAGCAATATGGCGCAGAACCTGAGCCAGCAGCTGATCGAATTCGGCGAAGTGAAACGCGGCCTGCTCGGCATCAAGGGCAGTGAAATGACCCCGGACATGGCCAAAGCCTTCAACACCGACGCGCAGCGCGGCGCCTTCGTCAGCGAAGTGCTGCCGAAATCCGCCGCCGCCAAGGCCGGCATCAAAGCCGGGGATATTCTGGTTTCCGTCGACGGCAAGCCGGTGAACAGCTTCGCCGAGCTGCGCGCCAAAGTCGGCACCACCGCACCGGGTAAAACCCTCAAGGTGGGCCTGCTGCGCGACGGCAAACCGCAGGAAGTCTCGGTCACGCTGGACAACAGCGAGAGCGCCTCGACCAATGCCGAAACGCTGTCGCCGGCGCTGCAGGGGGTTTCCCTCAACAACGGCGCGCTGCCGAGCGGCGACAAGGGCGTGAAGGTGGAGAACGTGGATAAAGGCTCGACGGCGGCGCAAATCGGCCTGCAAAAAGGCGACGTGATCATCGGCGTCAACCGCCAGCGCGTGGACAGCATCACCGCGCTGCGCAAGGTGCTGGAAGCCAAACCGCCGGTGATGGCGCTCAATATCGTGCGCGGTAACGAAACCATTTATCTGCTGCTGCGTTAATTTGTGCAAAAACCGGGCTCGGTGACATACTGCGCCCGGTTAACTCATGCTATCCTCCGAACATCGTTCACCACACCACGAAAACTCCATGTTTGCTAAGCTCTTGCGTTCTGTCGTTATCGGTCTCATCGTTGCCGGCCTGCTGTTGGCCGCTCTGCCCGTGCTGCGCTCTTCCAACGGCCTGTTTGCAGAGAAAACCGAGAATACCAGCGACGAAACGCCGGTGAGCTACAACAAAGCAGTGCGCCGCGCCGCGCCCGCCGTGGTGAACATCTACAACCGCAACCTGAACGGCGCCGCCAACGTGCTGTCGCTCGGTTCCGGCGTGATCATGAACGAACGCGGCTATATCATCACCAACCGCCACGTGATCAAAGACGCTCAGCAGATCACCGTGGTGTTGCAGGATGGCCGCCGCTACGAAGCGCTGCTGGTCGGCTCCGACGGCCTGACCGATTTGGCGGTGCTGAAGATCGATCCCGGCAACCTGCCGGTGATCCCGACCAATAAAAATCGCGTTGCCCACGTCGGCGACGTGGTGCTGGCAATCGGCAACCCGTACAACCTGGGGCAGACCGTGACTCAGGGCATCCTCAGCGCCACCGGGCGCATCAGTATGAGCACCACCGGCCGGCAGACATTCCTGCAGACCGATGCCTCAATCAACCGCGGCAACTCCGGCGGCGCGCTGGTCAACTCGCTGGGCGAGCTGATCGGCATCAATACCCTGACCTATGACAAAATCACCGACGGCGAAACGCCGGAGGGCCTCGGCTTCGCCATTCCGATCGAACTGGCCACCAAAATCATGGACAAGCTGATCCGCGACGGCCGCGTGATCCGCGGCTATTTCGGCATTCAGGGTAAGGAGATCATTCCGCTGCGTTCCTCCAATTCCGGCATCGATCGCCTGCAGGGCATCATCGTGACCGAAATCACGCCGAATGGCCCGGCGAGCAGCGCCGGTTTCCAGATCAACGACATCATCATCAACGTGGATAACAAACCGGCGGTGTCCGTGCTGGAGACCATGGATCAGGTGGCGGAGATCAGGCCGGGCACCGAGATACCGGTTATCGTGCTGCGCGACGGCAAACGCATTACGTTGAAAATGACGGTGGGCGAATTCCCGGAAGACAACAATTAAAAAAGGGCCGGCATTGATAGCCGGCCCTTTGATTTTCATCCTGCCGACGCAGCCGCGCCGGCGCTAATGACTTACTCGCCTTTCACTCGCTCGATGTTCGCACCCAGCGCGCGCAGCTTGTCTTCAATACGCTCATAGCCGCGATCGATGTGGTAGATACGATCGACGACGGTCACGCCGTCGGCGATGCAGCCGGCGATCACCAGGCTGGCGGAAGCGCGCAGATCGGTCGCCATCACCTGAGCGCCGGACAGCTGCTCAACGCCGTGGCAGATCACGGTGTTGCTCTCGATTTCCGCGTGCGCGCCCATGCGGATCAGTTCCGGCACGTGCATGAAGCGGTTTTCGAAGATGGTCTCGGTGATGACGCCGGTGCCTTCCGCCACCAGGTTCAGCAGGCTGAACTGGGCCTGCATGTCGGTCGGGAAGCCCGGGTGCGGCGCGGTGCGCACGGTGACCGCTTTCGGGCGTTTGCCGTGCATGTCCAGGCTGATCCAGTCTTCGCCCACTTCGATATCGGCACCGGCTTCGCGCAGCTTGGCCAGCACCGCATCCAGTGTGTCCGGACGAGTGTTGCGGCACATCACTTTGCCGCCGGAAACCGCGGCGGCGATCAGGAAGGTGCCGGTCTCGATGCGGTCAGGCAGCACGCGGTACACGCCGCCGCCCAGACGCTCGACGCCCTCGATGGTGATCTTGTCGCTGCCGGCGCCGCTGATCTTCGCGCCCAGCGTATTGAGGAAGTTGGCGGTATCGACAATTTCCGGCTCACGCGCGGCGTTCTCGATAACGGTGGTGCCGGTCGCCAGGGTCGCGGCGCTCATGATGGTCACGGTCGCGCCCACGCTCACCTTGTCCATGACGATGTGCGCGCCCTTCAGGCGGCCCTCGACGGACGCCTTGACGTAGCCTTCTTCCAGCTTGATCTCGGCACCCAGCTGCTCGAGGCCGGTGATGTGCAGATCGACCGGACGCGCGCCGATCGCACAGCCGCCCGGCAGGGAAACCTGACCGCGGCCGAAACGCGCCACCAGCGGCCCCAGCGCCCAGATGGAAGCGCGCATGGTTTTCACCAGATCGTAAGGGGCGCAGAACTCGTTCACGCCGCTGGCGTCCACGAAGACAGAACCGTTGCGCTCAATCTTGGTACCCAACTGGTTGAGTAGTTTAATGGTGGTGTCGATGTCCTTCAGTTTGGGGACATTCTGCAGCTCGACCGGCTCTTCCGCCAACAGGGCGGCGAACAGGATCGGCAGGGCGGCGTTTTTGGCCCCGGAAATAGACACTTCACCGCTCAGGCGAGTCCGACCCTGCACACGAAATTTATCCATCTGACTACTCTCTGTTATCTAATCTGAAGCTGCCCGCCCGGCAGGGCAAACAGCCTTAAAATCCGTTGAGTTTGCGGTCTCGCTGCCACTCTTCAGGGGTGTACGCCTTGATAGACAAGGCATGAATGCGGTTGTCCGCAATGTATTCCATCAGCGGTGCGTAAACCGTCTGCTGTTTTTTGACGCGGCTCATGCCGGCGAACAATTCGCCGACCACGATCGCCTGGAAATGGCTGCCGTCGCCCGTCACATGTACTTCATCCAGTGCCAATGCCTGCATCAGCACGTCTTTAATCTCGTTGGTTTCCATAGTATCCAGTTCTGCCGCTAAAGGATCATAAACAGCCTAGTATCTTAGTGGAATACGATGTTTTCTTAAACTAAAGAAAAAGCCCCTGCATAACAGGGGCTTTGTATCGTTTTACCACGCAAGGGCGGCGTAAAACGCCGCTAACCGGCGGTATCGACAGGCATTATCGCCTGCAGGTTGTAGAGCGCAATCAGCGTTTTCAGGCGCTCGGTGGCGCCGAAAATTTTCAGCGCGACGCCGCGCTCGCGCTGCTCTTCCTGCAGATGCAGCAACAGAGCCAGCCCGGCGGAGTCTACGCGCTGCAGTTGCGCCACGTCGATCGCGGTTTTATCCGCCATCAGCGCGTCGCGCTGCCGCCACAGCGGCTGCAGCGTTTCCCGGTCCAGTTCACCGCGCAGGATCAGCGTCTGCTGCTCTGATTCGAAGCTGAGCGCTGCCGACATCAGTTTTTCTTGTCCAGCGTGATAGGCTGCGCGGCGGCGGCCTGCAGCTGTTTGGTCAGGCCGTCGATGCCCTGAGTACGCAGCGTGGACGCCCACTCGTTCTGCTTGGTGGTGATCATGCTGACGCCTTCGGCGATCATGTCATAGGCCTGCCAATAGCCGGTTTTGCTGTTCTTGCGCCATTGGAAATCCAGACGCACCGGCGGGCGGCCGCCGTTGTCGATGATGGTGACGCGAATGGCCACGATGTCGGCATTGCCCAGCGGCTGTTCAGGCGCGATCAGGTAAGTCTGGCCGTGATACATCGCCAGCGCCTGGCCGTAAGCCTGCTCCAGGTAAGCCTGGAAGGCGGTGAAGTAAGCTTCGCGCTGCGCAGGCGTCGCCTCTTTGTAGTAGCGCCCCAGCACCAGCGCGCCGGCGTATTTCACCTGCACGAACGGCATCAGTTCCTGATGCACGATGGAGCGCAGGTAGTTCGGGTCCTGCTTGATCTTCGGCTGTTCATTCTTCAAACGGCTGAAGGTCTTCTGCGCCGCTTCTTGCATCATGCTGTAAGGATTGGTTTGGTCGGCTGCGCTCGCCAGCGGTGCAACCACCAGCAGAGCCACCATCAGTAAACGTTTAAACATGCAGGTATCCTCTCTTAATGATTTGGAACAGCGGGTTGCGGTGCGGCGCCGGCAGCCGGCTCAGCGGCCGCGTCTCCCGGTTTGGCGCTGTCCTGACCGCCGCTTTTATACAGGAACTGGCCGATCAGGTCTTCCAGAACCATGGCTGATTTGGTGTCCTGAATGGTGCCACCGTCTTTCAGGATGGCGGTGCCCATATCAGGATCTTCGAAGCCCACGTTAAGCGCCAGATATTGCTCGCCCAGCAGGCCGGAGGTGCGGATCGCCAGCGAGCTGGTATCCGGGATTTGGTCGTACTTTTTCTGGATATCCAGCGCCACGCGCGGCGTGTAGGTTTTCGAATCGAGTTCGATGTCCGCCACGCGGCCGATCACCACGCCGCCAATCTTCACCGGCGAACGCGGTTTCAGGCCGCCGATGTTGTCGAACGTCGCGTAAATGCGGTAGGTCGGCTCGCTGCCGATCGATTTAAGGTTCGCCACCTGCAGGCAGATAAACACGATGGCGCACAGCGCGATCAGCATAAATGCCCCAACCCAGATTTCACTCTTCTTCGTTTGCATCGAATCAATTCCCAAACATCAGTGCTGTCAGCACGAAATCCAATCCCAACACCGCCAGTGACGAATGCACCACGGTACGCGTCGTCGCCCGGCTAATCCCTTCAGAGGTAGGCACGGCGTCGTACCCGTTGAAAATGGCAATCCAGGTTACGGTAATGGCGAATACCACGCTTTTGATCAGGCAGTTGAGCAGATCTTTTTTCCACTCTACGGCGCCCTGCATCGCCGACCAGAAGAAGCCGCTGTCGATGCCCTTCCAGTCCACGCCGACCACCGAGCCGCCCCAGATGCCGATCGCCACGAAAATGATGGTCAACAGCGGCATGCTGATCAGCCCCGCCCAGAAACGCGGCGCCACGATGCGCCGCAGCGGATCGACCGCCATCATCTCCAGGCTGGAGATCTGCTCCGTCGCCTTCATCAGGCCGATTTCCGCCGTCAGCGCGGAACCGGCGCGGCCGGCGAACAGCAGCGCCGTCACCACCGGCCCCAGCTCGCGCAGCAGCGACAGCGCCACCATCATGCCGAGGCTGGCCTCGGCGCTGTAGGTGGTGAGCACGATATAGCCCTGCAGGCCCAGCACCATGCCGATGAACAGCCCGGAGACCATGATGATCAGCAGCGACTGCACGCCGACGCTGTAGAGCTGTTTCAACAACAGCGGCCACTGCTTGCCGGGTTCCGGCCGGCCAATCAACGCGTTGAACAGCATCAACCCGGCGCGGCCGAAGCTGGCGCTGGTGTTGATGCCACTGCGCCCCAACGACGCTAACGCTCTTAATAACATGAGCTTATTTACTCCCTAAGCCTAGCAGTTCGGTCTGATAATCCCCGGCCGGATAGCGGAACGGCACCGGCCCATCCGCTATACCATCCAGAAACTGGCGCACGCGCGCATCAGGATTGTTCTGCAATTGCTGCGTGGTGCCTTCGGCGATCACCCGGTGATCGGCCACGATATAGGCGTAGTCGGCGATGCTCAGCACCTCCGGCACGTCGTGCGACACCACGATGCAGGTAATGCCCAGCGCATGGTTCAGCTCATCTATCAGCTTGACCAGCACCCCCATGGTGATCGGATCCTGGCCGACGAAAGGTTCGTCGAACATGATCATCTCCGGGTCCAGCGCGATCGCGCGCGCCAACGCCGCCCGGCGCGCCATGCCGCCGGAAAGCTCATTGGGCATCAGCTGGGCCGCGCCGCGCAGCCCCACCGCTTCCAGCTTCATCAGCACCGTGCTGCGCAGCAGGGGTTCAGGCAGGTTGCTGTGCTCGCGCAGCGGGTAGGCCACGTTTTCGAACACGGTCAAATCGGTGAACAGCGCGCCCGACTGGAACAGCATGCTCATCTTTTTGCGCGCGTCGTATAACTGACGGCGGGACAACGCGGGAATGTTGTCGCCGTCGAACCAAATCTCCCCGCTGTCCGGCGCCAGCTGGCCGCCTATCAGGCGCAGCAGCGTGGTTTTGCCGATGCCCGATGGCCCCATGATCGCCGTGACCTTACCGCGAGGCACCGTCAGGTTGATGTCTTCAAATATCCGTCGGTCGCCGCGCGAGAAGCTCATGTCGCGCACTTCGACCAAATTATCTGCCTTTTGGAGCATGTTAATGGACCCTTTACGACTCATCTTTTGCTGAATCTACCCGTGATGTTAAAGCAATGGGCGCAATCCGTCTCATCTTTACAAAAACTTACTGCCATTTCGCAACCAATGGTGCCATTGGTTTTACTTTTCCGCGCCACCCGGTCAAAATTGGCGCCATAACGAAAAAAAACGAAACTGTTCAACTATTAGCCGGGAAAAACCGTTGCTGCGGCTCACGCGCGCGCAACGGAGGGCAAGCAATACCGCCGCATTGACGGCTTTAACCAACGAACCGGGATAATACCCGACAAAGGACCCTGCATGTTTCTCGCGATAGCATTATTAATCGTTGGTTTATTTCTACTGGTGTATGGTGCAGACCGCTTAGTTTATGGTGCTGCCGTGATTTCCCGCTCGCTCGGCGTCCCGCCGTTGATCATCGGCATGACCATCGTCGGCATCGGCACTTCGCTGCCGGAGCTGATCGTGTCCACCACCGCCGCGCTGAACGGGCAGATAGATATGGCCGTTGGCAACGTATTAGGTTCCAACATCACCAACATCTTATTGATCCTGGGCGTGGCGGCGCTGATTCACCCGCTGGCCGCGCGTTCCGAGATACTGCGGCGCGAACTGCCGTTGATGTTAGCGGTCACAGTATTGTGCGGTTTCGTGTTGATGGACGGCACCCTGAGCAGGCTGGACGGCGTGCTGCTGCTGGCCGCCGCCGCCGGCTTCATCCTGCTGATGCTGAAAATCGCCCGGCTGGCGCAGCGCGAGGGCAGCGACAGCCTGACCATGGAGCAGATCGCCGAGCTGCCGCAGGACAGCAGCAACACCGTGGCGGTGCTGTGGCTGGTGCTGGCGTTTATCATTCTGCCGCTCTCTTCCAGAATGGTGGTCGATAACGCGACGGTGATTGCGCACTATTTCGGCCTGAGCGAACTGGTGGTCGGCTTGACCATTATTGCCATCGGCACCAGCCTGCCCGAATTGGCTACCTCCATCGCCGGGGCGCTGAAGGGCGAGGATGATATGGCGATTGGAAATATCATCGGCTCCAATATTTTCAACACGGTGATCGTGCTGGGCGTCCCCGCCCTGCTGTCGCCGGGCAGCGTAGACGCCGCCGCCTTCCAGCGCGATTACTGGGTGATGCTGGCGGCCAGCGTGCTGCTGAGCGTACTGTGCATCGGCCGCAAGCATCGCATCGGTCACCTGGCGGGCGCTCTGTTATTATGTGGCTTTATTGCGTATCTTGCGGTGCTGTTCTTTAACCCTTTCAGTACTTTCGGCTAAACCGACGGGAATGAGTATGTCGAACATTGAGTTGCAACCGGGCTTCGATTTTCAGCAGGCCGGCAAAGAAGTGCTTCAGATAGAGCGTGAAGGGCTGGCTCAGCTCGACAGCTACATCAACGCAGACTTCACCCGCGCCTGCGAAACGATCGCCGCCTGCGGCGGCAAAGTGGTGGTGATGGGCATGGGCAAATCCGGCCATATCGGCTGCAAGATCGCCGCGACCTTCGCCAGCACCGGCACCCCCTCATTCTTCGTTCACCCGGCGGAGGCCAGCCATGGCGATTTGGGCATGGTCACCCCACAGGACATCGTGCTCGCCATCTCCAACTCCGGCGAGTCCAGCGAGATCCTGGCGCTGATCCCGGTATTGAAACGCCAGCAGATCACCCTCATCTGTATGACCAACAATCCGGAAAGCTCGATGGGCAAGGCGGCGGATATCCACCTGTGCATCAAGGTGCCGCAGGAAGCCTGCCCGCTGGGGCTGGCGCCGACCACCAGCACCACCGCCACGCTGGTGATGGGCGATGCGCTGGCCGTCGCGCTGCTGAAAGCGCGCGGTTTCACGCAGGAAGATTTCGCGCTGTCGCATCCGGGCGGCGCACTCGGCCGCAAACTGCTGCTGCGGGTTAGCGATATCATGCACAGCGGCGACGAAATGCCCCACGTCAGCGCCGACGCCTCGTTGCGCGACGCGCTGCTGGAAATTACCCGCAAAAATCTGGGCCTGACGGTTGTCTGCGACGATTTGATGAAAATCGCCGGCATCTTCACCGACGGCGACCTGCGCCGGGTATTCGACATGGGCATCAACCTGCACGAGGCGAAGATCGCCGATGTCATGACGCCGGGCGGCGTACGGGTGCGCCCCAACATCCTGGCGGTCGATGCATTGAACCTGATGCAACAACGCCACATCACCGCGCTGCTGGTTGCCGATGGCGACCAGTTGCTGGGTGTGGTACATATGCATGACATGCTGCGCGCCGGCGTCGTTTAATTAAGGAATAGAACGGAATGGGTATGGTAGAAACCTGCTACGGGCCGGTAGAACAAGAGGTTATGGCGCGTGCCGGGAACATCCGCCTGTTGATTTGCGACGTTGACGGCGTGCTGTCGGACGGCCTGATCTTCATGGGCAACAACGGTGAAGAATTGAAAGCGTTCAACGTGCGCGACGGCTACGGCATCCGCTGCTTGAAAACCTCGGACATCGAGGTGGCGATCATCACCGGTCGCTCCGCCAAGCTGCTGGAAGACCGCGCGCAGACGCTCGGTATCACCCATCTGTATCAGGGGCAATCCGATAAGCTTTTGGCCTTCCGCGAACTGTTGGATAAACTGTCGTTAACGGCGGATCAGGTCGCCTATATCGGCGATGACCTGATCGACTGGCCGGTAATGGCGCAGGTCGGCCTGGCGGTCGCGGTGGCGGACGCCCACCCGCTGCTGACGCCGCGCGCCCACTACGTCACCCGCATTGCCGGCGGCCGCGGCGCGGTGCGCGAACTGTGCGACATCATTCTTTTGGCTCAAAATAAGCTGGAGGACGCCAAAGGGCTGTCGATATGAGTAAAACCAAACTGTGGATCACCATCCTGTTGACGGTGATCGTTCTGGCGCTGATCGGCTGGAACATGACGGATTTTAGCGACGACACGGCCCCTGGCCCGGTCAACGATAAGGATCCGACCTACCAGAGCCAGCACACGGTCACCGTGGTGTACAACCCGGCCGGCAAGCTGAATTACAAACTGGTGGCGGAAGACGCGAAGTATTACACCGCCGGCGAGCTGAGCTGGTTCACCCAGCCGGTGATGACGCTGTTCGATGAGAATGCGGTGGCCACCTGGTCAGTTCGCGCCGATCGCGCCAAACTGACTAAAGACCGGATGCTGTATCTGTATGGTCACGTCGAGGTAAACAGCCTGACCACCACCTCGCAGCTGGAAAAAATTAAGACGGACAACGCTCAGGTAAACCTGGTCACCCAGGACGTCACCTCCGATGACGAAGTCACGATTTACGGGACCAATTTTACCTCTAACGGCATGAAAATGCGTGGGAACCTGCGGACCAAAACCGCTGAGCTGATTGATAAGGTTAAGACCAACTATGAAATTCAGAACCAAAAACCAACTCCGTAACCTGTTGCTCGGCAGCTTAGTTTTGGCCGCCAGCGCCCCCGCTCTGGCGCTGAAATCCGACTCCAGCCAGCCGGTCAGCATCGACTCGCTCAAGCAGTCGTTGGACATGCAGAGCAACGTCAGCACCTTCACCGACAACGTGGTGATCAAGCAAGGCACCATCGATATTCGCGCCGACAAGGTGGTGGTCACCCGCCCGGGCGGAGATCAGAATAAGACCTATATTGAAGCGTTCGGCAACCCGGTAACCTTCTACCAGATGCAGGACAGCGGCAAGCCGGTCAAAGGCCACGCGCAGAAAGTGCGTTACGACGTGGCGACCCAGCTGGTGACCCTGACGGGCAACGCCTATCTGGAGCAGCTCGACAGCAACGTGAAAGGCGATCGCATCACCTATCTGGTGCAACAGCAGCAAATGCAGGCGTTTAGCGACAAAGGCAAACGCGTGACAACGGTTCTGGTACCGTCGCAGTTGCAAGACAAAAACGAGCAGAAAAAGAGTAACTAATCACTTATGGCAACACTCATCGCAGAAAACCTGGCGAAAGCCTACAAGGGCCGTAAAGTTGTCGAAGACGTCAGCCTGAAAGTGAAATCCGGCGAGATCGTCGGCCTGCTCGGGCCGAACGGCGCCGGTAAAACCACCACCTTCTACATGGTGGTCGGCATCGTGCCACGCGACGCCGGGCGCATCGTGATCGACGAAGAAGACATCAGTCTGCTGCCGCTGCACGCCCGCGCGCGCCGCGGCATCGGTTACCTGCCGCAGGAAGCCTCGATCTTCCGCCGCCTGAGCGTGTACGACAACCTGATGGCGGTGCTGGAGATTCGCCCCGACCTCACCAGCGAACAGCGCGAAGACCGCGCCAAGGAGCTGATGGAAGAGTTCCATATCTCCCATCTGCGCGACAGCCTCGGCCAGGCGCTGTCCGGCGGTGAGCGTCGCCGTGTCGAAATCGCCCGCGCGCTGGCGGCCAACCCGAAATTCATACTGCTGGACGAACCCTTCGCCGGGGTGGATCCGATCTCCGTTATCGATATCAAGAAAATCATCGAGCACCTGCGTGACAGCGGCCTGGGCGTGCTGATCACCGACCACAACGTGCGCGAGACGCTGGACGTGTGTGAACGCGCCTACATCGTCAGCCAGGGCAAACTGATTGCTCACGGCACGCCGGATGCTATTCTGGCCGACGAGCAGGTTAAACGCGTTTATCTGGGCGAAGAGTTCCGCCTCTAAGCGCCGGCGCGCCCTGCGGGGCGACACCGTTAACGGAAGTAGACAGAAAACTATGAAGCAAGGTTTGCAACTCAGGCTCAGCCAACAGCTGGCCATGACTCCTCAGCTCCAGCAGGCGATCCGCCTGCTGCAGTTGTCCACGCTTGAGCTTCAGCAAGAAATCCAGCTGGCGCTGGAGAGCAATCCGCTGCTTGAACAGACCGATCTGCACGACGAAATCGACGCCAAAGAAACCCAGGAGACCGAGGGGCTCGATACCCGCGAGGCGCTGGAACAGAAAGACATGCCGGAAGAGCTGCCGCTGGACGCCACCTGGGATGAGATCTACACCGCCGGCACGCCGTCCGGCACCGGCACCGACTACAGCGACGACGAACTGCCGGTCTATCAGGGCGAGACCACCCAAACGCTGCAGGATTACCTGATGTGGCAGGTGGATCTGACGCCGTTCTCCGATACCGACGCCGCCATCGCCACCTCCATCGTCGACGCGGTGGACGACACCGGCTATCTCACCGTGCCGCTGGAAGACATTCTGGAAAGCCTGGGCGACGAGAACGTGACCCTCGAGGAAGTCGAGGCGGTATTGAAGCGCGTGCAGCGTTTCGATCCGATCGGCGTCGCCGCGCGCGATCTGCGCGATTGCCTGCTGGTGCAGCTCTCCCAATACGCCAAAGACACCCCTTACCTGGCCGAAGCGCGGCTGATCATCAGCGACCATCTGGATCTGTTGGCCAACCACGACTTTCGCAGCCTGATGCGATCAACCCGGCTAAAAGAAGATACACTGAAAGAAGCGATGCTGCTGATTCAGTCGCTCGATCCGCGCCCGGGGCAGTCGATCAATACCGGCGAGTCGGAATACGTGATCCCGGACGTGCTGGTGCGCAAGACGCAGAACAAATGGACGGTCGAGCTCAACGGCGACAGCGTGCCGCGTTTGAAGATCAATCAGCAGTACGCCGCGCTGGGCAACAGCGCCCGCAGCGAAGCCGACGGCCAGTTTATCCGCAGCAACCTGCAGGAAGCCAAGTGGCTGATTAAAAGCCTGGAGAGCCGCAACGAGACGCTGCTGAAGGTCACCCGCTGCATCGTCAGCCAACAGCAGGCGTTCTTCGAGCAAGGCGAAGAGTTTATGAAACCCATGGTGCTGGCGGATATCGCCCAGGCCGTGGAGATGCATGAATCGACGATCTCGCGCGTCACCACGCAGAAGTTTCTGCACAGCCCACGCGGCATTTTTGAATTGAAGTATTTCTTCTCCAGCCACGTGAATACCGACAGCGGCGGCGAAGCCTCCTCGACGGCGATCCGCGCGTTGGTGAAGAAATTGATTGCGGCGGAAAACCCCGCCAAGCCACTCAGCGACAGCAAGCTGGCCACCCTGCTCGCCGATCAGGGGATCATCGTGGCGCGGCGCACCGTCGCCAAGTACCGAGAGTCTTTGTCCATCCCGCCGTCGAACCAGCGTAAACAGTTGGTTTGACCTCTATTGAGAAGGAAGACACTATGCAGCTCAACATTACCGGACACCACATCGAAATCACCGATCCGTTGCGCGAGTTCGTGAACAACAAGTTCGCCAAACTCGAACAGTATTTTGATCGCATTAATCAGGTGTATGTTGTATTAAGTGTGGAAAAAGTGCAGCAAATTGCGGAAGCAACGGTGCACGTGAATGGAGGCGAGTTGCACGCCACCTCGGAAGACGAGAATATGTATGCCGCAATTGATACGCTGATCGACAAATTGGCACGTCAATTGAACAAACATAAAGACAAATTGAAGCAACACTGACACCCTAACCCACTCCATGAGGCGGCATCCGTCGCCGCCTCGCCCTTCGGCGCGTGACCCGCATGGGTGACGCGCCGAACGGTAATCAGGGTTAAAACCGACGAAAAACCGCCTTGCCGGGTGCGCCCGGCGGCGCGGTTTTAAGTGAAGATGAGATGAACAACGAATATATGCAATTAAGCTCGGTGTTAAACATCGAGTGCACCAAAAGCTCGGTACACTGCACCAGCAAGAAGCGGGCTTTGGAAATTATCAGCGAACTGGCCGCCAAACAGCTCAATCTACCTTCGCAGGTGGTGTTTGACGCGGTTCTCACCCGGGAGCGCATGGGCAGCACCGGTATCGGCAACGGTATCGCCATTCCCCACGGCAAACTGGAAGAGGACACACTGCGGGCCGTTGGCGTGTTTATCCGTCTCGACCAACCCATCGCTTTCGACGCTATCGACAACCAGCCGGTCGACCTGCTGTTCGCGCTGCTGGTGCCTGCCGATCAGTGCAAAACCCATTTGCATACCCTGTCGCTGGTCGCCAAACGCCTGGCCGACAAAACCGTATGCCGCCGCCTGCGCGCCGCGCAAAGCGACGAAGAACTTTACCAAATCATCACCGAGTGATGCCCGGCCGGCGTGACTTCCAGCCCGGATAACGTTACTGTTTCACGATGATGGATCCGGCCTCGGCCGGAATAACAAAGTTTCCACCGGTGGCGATGAACGCCGCCGCGATGCCAGGGGAGTTGCCACATGGTGCTGATGATTGTCAGCGGCCGTTCCGGTTCCGGAAAATCCGTCGCCTTGCGGGCGCTGGAAGACATGGGTTTTTACTGCGTTGACAACCTGCCGGTGGTGCTGCTGCCGCAGCTCGCCAATACGCTGGCGGAACGCAATATCTCCGCGGCGGTCAGCATCGACGTGCGCAACATGCCGGAATCGCCGGAAGTGTTCGAATACGCGATGACTCAGCTGCCGGACAGCTTCTCGCCGCAGCTGCTGTTCCTCGACGCCGATCGCAACACGCTGATCCGCCGTTACAGCGACACCCGCCGCCTGCACCCGCTCTCCAGCAAAAACCTGTCGCTGGAAAGCGCCATCGACGAAGAGAGCGATCTGCTCGAACCGCTGCGCTCGCGGGCTGACCTGATTATCGATACCTCGGAAATGTCGGTGCACGAGCTGGCCGAAATGCTGCGCACCCGCCTGCTGGGCAAGCGTGAGCGCGAGCTGACCATGGTGTTCGAATCCTTCGGCTTCAAGCACGGCATCCCGATCGACGCCGACTACGTGTTCGACGTGCGCTTCCTGCCGAACCCGCACTGGGATCCGAAGCTGCGGCCGATGACCGGTCTGGATAAGCCGGTCGCGTCGTTCCTCGATCGCCATACCGAAGTGCACAACTTCATCTACCAGACCCGCAGCTACCTGGAGCAATGGCTGCCGATGCTGGAAACCAACAACCGCAGCTACCTGACGGTCGCCATCGGCTGTACCGGCGGCAAGCACCGCTCGGTGTACGTGGCGGAACAGCTGGCCGATTACTTCCGCTCGCGCGGCAAGAACGTGCAGTCGCGCCACCGCACGCTGGAAAAGCGCAAACAATGACGGTCAAACAGACGGTTGAAATCAAAAACAAGCTGGGCATGCACGCGCGCCCGGCGATGAAACTGTTCGAGCTGGTACAAAGCTTCGACGCCGAAGTGATGCTGCGCAACGAAAGCGGCACCGAAGCCGAGGCCAGCAGCGTCATCGCGCTGCTGATGCTGGACTCCGCCCAGGGCCGGCATATCGAAGTCGAAGCGACCGGCCCCGACGAAGTCAACGCACTGGAGGCGGTCGTCGAGCTGTTCAACTCCGGGTTTGATGAAGATTAGCCGCTGAGCCCAATCCCCCATATCCTCTCCCACTCAGCTCCGGCTCAAGCAGTCCAGCGCCACCGCTTTAAAGCTGTCGAAGCTGTCGCTGCTCAGCAGGAGGCTCATTGAGCGTTCACGCACGAAGGTGACGAACAGCTCGTAGATCGCCATCGCCTCTTCATAGTCGCTCTTGCTGATCGCCAGCAGGAAAATCACGTGCGCGACCTCGCCTTCTCCCCAGGCGACGCCCTGCGGCGCCAGCAGCGTCACCACCACGGTCTTTTTGGCCAGCAGCCCCAGCGAGTGCGGCAGCGCGATGCCCTCGCCCAGCAAGGTGGAGACGATCGCCTCGCGTTCGACCACCGACGGATAAAAGTCCGCGCCGACGTACCCTTCCCGCTCCAGCTGGCCGCACACCCGGCTGAACAGTTCCGCCTGCGTCAGCGGCTCGTTGAGCACCATGAAATGCTCGGCGTCGAAAAACTTCTCCAGCATGTACGGTCGGGTGCGATCCACCAGCACCAGCTTGCCCAGCTGCTCCAGCTGGTAATCGGTTGGGAACGGCGACATCACCACCACCGGCTTGTTCTTTTCGCCGATGCGGGCGGTGGAAATCACGAAGTCTTCGTCGATATGCGCAAGCATCTCGTAATCGCGCAGCGAGACGATGCGCGTCATCACCAACTGCGGATACTTACGCGCAATCTGCGCCTGGATCATGCGCACCGTCGAGTTGCCGGTATCGCACACCAGCATCACCTGCGGGTGGCGTTCATAACCGATGTTGTAATGCCGCTCCAGCCCCACGCCGATGTGCAGCACCAGGTAGCCTATCTCATTCTCGCTCAGGGTATAGGGGGTGTATTTGCCCCAGCTGGAGACCGCCGCCAGCGTCACGTCGTAAGCCATCGGATAGTGCTGCTTGATGTTGGCCAACAGCGGATTGGGGATATTGATCTGGTATTTCACCCGCGTAATCATGGTCTTGATATGGGTGAGCAGATCGGCCCGCAGCTGCTCGTCGCCCTGCAGGTTGTAGTTATAGTGTGCGTTGATGTAGGACAGGATGTAGTCCACCAGCGCTTCTTCATCGTCGGCGTTGATCTCGGTCGGCTGCACGTCCTGCACGCGCCGCGCGGCGATATTGACCCGCAGATAGGCCTCTTCGGCCATCGAGATCTCTTTGCCGGAGGCCGAACGCAGTTCCGCCGCCAGGCGGGTCGATACCTGGCGCACCGCGTCGTCGCCGTCTTCCACCTCGAAGTCCGGCAGCGGATAGCCGTCGTTGATGCGCCGCAGCGCCACCGCGCAGTAGAAGATCAGGTACTGCTCGCCCTCGTCGGTCAGGCGAATGGCGTATTGCGACAGCAGCGGGTGCAGCAATCCGGCGAACGCCGCTACCTGCGGCTGCAGCAGGATCTCGTTGTTGAGCAGCGGGTTCTCGGCGTCGGCCAGCTGCAGTTGGAACAGCAGATCGGTCAGGCAGGCGCGGATCGCCATCTCCGTGCCGAACAGCTTCATGCCGTAACGCGGCTTGGTTTCAATCGTCAATTGATAGTGCGCCAGACGCTCTCTCACCTCAGCCATGTCGTTTTGCAACGTACCGCGGCTGACGAACCACTCGTCGGCCAGATCTTCCAGTTTAAGGGAGAAGGCTGAGGTCAAAAAACGCACCAGCAGATAATGCACACGCTCCTGCGCGCTGCGCGGGGTGGCATGCTTGCGGCGCTCCTGATGCTGCAGGGCGCTGAACAGCGCGGCGTTATCGACCTGCAGGCGATAGCCGGCCCCGCGGTTATGCACGAAACGCGCGCCGTATTTGTCCAGAATCTCGTTCAGCGCGGTGATGTCCGCCCGCACCGTGCGGGTGGACACGGCGAAACGCTTCGCCAGCTCATCCTGCGGCAAAGTCTCGGTTTGCAAAGCATCGAACAAGTAAGCCAAACGCGGGTAAGGAAATCGCACCATTCTGTGTCCGTCAATCAGGCGACCCGCCCGGCGAACCGGGCGGGCCACGGGTTACTTCGGCGGCGGCAGAAACGCCATTTGCGAGGGGCTGCCGATCGGCAGATAGCCGCCCACAACGCTGAGTTTGCCGTCCGTCGGGTTTACGCTGAAGCGGGTGATGTTATCGCTGCGCTGGTTCAACGCATACAGATAGCGGCCATCCGGGCTCAGCGCCAGCGAACGCGGGTAATCGCCGCGCGTCCAGGTTTCCGCCACCGGTTTCAACTCACCGCCGGCGCCCACGCTGAACTGGGCAATGCTGTTATGCAGCCGGTTGGCGACGTATAGCGTGTCGCCGTTCTTGCTGAGCGCCAGCCCCGAAGCGAAGCTGGTGCCCTGATAGTCGGCGGGCAGCGCGGAAACCGCATGCAGTTGTTTCAGAGTACCTTTTTGGCGATCAAAACGGTAGCTGGTCAACGTCGAGGCCTCTTCGTTCACCAGCAGCACGGTTTCTCCGTCCGGATGGAACACAAAGTGACGTGGACCCGCGCCGGCGGAAGAGGCGGCGATCCACGGTGGATCGTTCGGCGTCAGCCGGCCGCTCGTGGCGTCAAAGCGCCATTGGTAGATGCGATCCAACCCCAGATCGGTGGAGAACACGAACTTGCCGCTCGGATCGCTGGCGATCATATGGGCATGCGGGCCGTTGTGATCGCTGATGGCGAAGCTGCCGTTCACCGCCGCCGCCGGTTTGGCCGCGCCCGCCGGGCCCTGCTGTTGCTGCACCGAGCTGGCGGCGCCCAGGCTGCCGTCCGCTTCGATCGGGAAAGCCGCCACGCTGCCGCTGACGTAGTTGGCCACCAGCAGATGGCGCCCGTCCGGTGTCGATGAGAGATACACCGGCCCCGCTCCCTGCGAATCCACCTGGTTGAGCTGCGTCAGGCCGCCGTCGGCCGGATTGACCCGGTAAGCGGTGATGCCGCCGTGCTTGCCGCCGTTGAAATCGGCCACTTCGCTGGCGACATACAGCGTCTTGCCATCAGCGCCCAGCGTCAGCTGCGCCGGATTCGGCACTTTGCTGACCAGCGTAACCTGGCTCAGCGCGCCGCTGACCGGATCGACCTGCACCCGGTAAACGCCTTCGCCGTTGGGATTGTAGGTGCCGATATAGGCGAAATGAGATGACGTGGAATTCATTGCATCCTCAGCATGCAGCGCCGGGCCGGTCACGGCCAGCAGCGCCAGGAACAACGCGGTGCGTCGGGTTGGAGCCTGCCAGTTTCGCATAGTTATCCTCAGACCTGAGTATAGGTAACGGCGCGGCATGCCGCGCCAGGGGAAAGCCTTCGCCTCCCAGCCTTTACCTCATCCCATTGCGCGTTCAGCCCACCAGCTTTTTGGTCATCGCCAGCAGAGTTTTCACGTCCTGTGGGCGCGTATCGCCGCTGGCGGCGTCGATGATCGAACTGTAGATATGCGGGA
Organism: Serratia sarumanii; assembly: GCF_029962605.1. Taxonomy (NCBI): domain Bacteria; kingdom Pseudomonadati; phylum Pseudomonadota; class Gammaproteobacteria; order Enterobacterales; family Yersiniaceae; genus Serratia; species Serratia sarumanii. Next base: position 4,462,465 of record NZ_CP124750.1, read on the forward strand.
TCACGCGTTTCACGCCGGCCGCCAGCGCGATCTCGACGATCGGCTCGTAGTTCTCCAGATCGATGCCGCCGGTCGGCTCCAGCATAAAGTCATGCTCGGCGCAGGCCTTGGCTACGTACTGATATTCGTCCTTGCACTTCAGGCCGCCCATCGGGAAATACTTGATGGAGCTGCCGCCCATGTCTTTCAGCAGGGCGATGGCGGTTTCCACCGGCACGATGCCGTCCGGCGCCGCGGCGCTCAATGGGCCGGTAGAGATCTTCACCCAGCCAACGCGGCCGGTTGGCGACACCAGGCCGTTGACCACGCTGTCGTTCTGGCCCAGCAGCGCGCGGCTGGCGCCAACGCCGGTAAACACCTGGTTGACGTGCTGCGGCTGCACCTGCTGAGCGATCAGGCTGACCATCGCCGACTGCTTCGGATCGCCGGCGCCCAGGCCGACCGAGAGCGCGTTTTCGATCAGGCGCGCATAGCGCAGCATGTCGGTCACCGCGCTGTCGACGTCCGGGTAGTTCTTGGAGAGCACGCCCACCAGCACATGGCCTTCCGCCGCGGCGTAGATGTCCTGCGCATTGGCTTTGGAGCCGGCCAGCACGTTCAGGCAGACGCGGTCGCGATAGTAGTTAGGCTGCAGCTTCATGCTTGTTTCTCCGTAAACAGGTTTTTGATACAGGTAAAGACGGTCATCAGCTGTTGCTCATCGACGCTGCGCACGTCGACCTCAATCTTGCCCTCGTTGGCCTTGTAGCCGCGGAAGTAGATGGCGATGTCGCCGGTTTTCAGCGCCTGGACGATGTCATAGGTCGACCGCCCCAGCACCGCTTCGTCGAAGGCGATCTCGGCGCGGGCGATATCGCGGCCGGCGCTGTCCCAGACGGTTCTGGCGCTGACGCCGGTCAGGGTGTTGAGGCTGTCGAGGAACGGCGTCATCCGCGCCACCATCTGTTGCCCGGTGGTTTTCTCAAGCGTCAGATAGCTTTCGATCGCCTGCGTCAGGCCGAGGATGCCCTCTTTGCCGACCTTCATCGCCCGGCCGATGCCGCCGGACTGCAGCTTCACCCACTCGACGTACTGTTTCTTGCCGATAACCAGGCCGCTGGTCGGCCCCTCGATGGCTTTGGCGCCACTGTAGATCACCAGATCGGCTCCCATCTGGTAGTAACACATCAGATCTTCTTCCGCCGCGGCGTCGACGATCAGCGGCAGGTTATGCTTGCGCGCCACCACCGCCGCCTGTTCGACGGACAGAATGCTTTTCTGCACGCAGTGGTGCGATTTGACGTACAGGATCGCCGCCGTCTGCGGCGTGATGCAGGCTTCAATCTGCTCCGGCGAACATTCGTTGGCGTAGCCCGCTTCCACCACCTTGCCGCCGCCCAGCGCCACCATGGTGTCCACCGGCGCGCCGAAGTTGACGTTGTGGCCGCGCGGCAACACGATCTCACGCGGCACGGCGATCGGCGCCGAGTGCAGGTTCACCAGCAGATTGGCGTTATCTTTGACGATCACCGCCGCCACCGACTGGGCGATGCCCGCCGAGGCGCAGGAAACGATCACCGCGTCCTCCACGTTGAGCAGATCGGCGATGTAGGCGCCGGTCTTGTTGACCAGATCCTTGATTTCGAAATAGTGATTCAGGCCGTAGTCAACGGCGTCGATCACATCCTGGCGCGGCGTGGAAACGCCGAGAATGGTCATGCGGCCGGAGGTGTTGATCACCTGCTTCAAACCGTATTTTTCATAAATCGAAGACATGGCTTGCCTCCCCTTGTTCGGTTAATAGGATTTCCCCGGCCACCACCGCGGCCAGCGGCACCAACAGCTGTTCGCCCTCGGCGGTTTGCCCTTCGGCGTCGGCGAACACCTGCGGTTCGCGGCGCAGTTCAAACAGCGTGAAATCGGCGTCATAGCCCGGCTCCAGCCGCCCTTTGCCGCTGAGCTGCAGCGCCGACGCGGCGTTCTCCGTCACGCAGGCGATCACCTGCGGCAGCGTCAGGCCGACGCTGAAAAATTTGGACATCACCGTCGCCAGGCTGTGCACCGGCCCGTTTATGCGGTTGCGGCAGTAAATATCGGAGCTGATGGTGTGCGGCAAAATGCCCAGCTTGATCGCCTGGCGCGCCACCTCGAAGCTGAAGCTGGCGGTGCCGTGCCCCACGTCGAGCAACACGCCGCGCCGCAGCGCGCGCTGGATCGACTCGCGCAGCGTGCCCGCCGGCGTCAGAATGCGGTTCGGTTTGCCGTTGTAGCAGTGGGTGATGATGTCGCCACGGGTCAGCAGATCGGCGATCTCGTCCAGATTCGGCGGGTTGTTGCCGATATGCACCATCAGCGGCAGCTGGCGGTTTTCCCACTGGATCTCTTTGGCCAACACCAGCGGCCGGGTGCCGTTCTTGCCCACCACGCTGCTGCTCATGCGCGCCTTGATGCCGATAATGAAACCGGGATGGTTGGCGATGGCCTGGCCAGCCTCGCGCTTGTCGATGTCCGTCAACTCCGCCAGCTCGTTCTGCCGCAGCAGGCCGATGCGCGAGATGTTGAGGAAGGCGAACACGTTGGTTTTGGCGCTGCGCGTCAGCTGATAAAAGGCGTCGATATCGTCGGCGCCGGTGCTGCCGGCATCGACCACGCTGGTGACGCCGCTGGCGACGCCGACCCGATCCGGCTCGTCATGGTAAATCGGCGAGTCGGGATAGCAGTGCACGTGCGCATCGATCCAACCGGCGCTCAGGCGGCAGTTGCCCGCCAGATCCAGTTGGCGAACGGCGCTGACGTCCGCCGCCAGCCGCCCCACCGAGGCGATTTTGCCGTCTTTCACCGCCAGATCGATCAGCGTGTCGTCCGCCAGTCTGGCGCCTCTGATTACTAAGTCATACATACCGCATTGCTCCTGTTAGCCCGGGCGCCGCCGCATCGGGCGGCACCTGGCGCAGGCCTCTCAAGAAATGGCTACCGGGAAGATCGCCCCCAGGATCATCGCGCCGAGGATCGCTCCGCCGGTGATCGGTTTACCCCAGATATAGAACAGCAGCGCGCCGAGCAGCGAACCGATGCCGATCGGGATCGAGGCGGTCATCGCCGACAGGATGATCAACGGCCCGAGGAAACGGCCCGACGAGTTGCCCGCGCCCATCATCACGTCCGCCCCGTAGGTGGAGTTGCTCTGATTGATGGTGAATTTGCGCGCCAGGATGATCACGTAACCGATCGCCAGGCCGATGACCAGGCCGGTCACCAGCGAAGCGGCGAAGTTGGCGACCGGGAACACGATGCCGGCTCCCAGCAGCAGCGCCGGCACGCCCAGCCCAACGCCGGTCTGGATCGCGCCGCCGATGTCCAGGATGCCCACCAGCGAGCCTTCGATGATGCGCGCGAACAGGAAGCTGGCGCCGAACGCCGCCACCGCGCCGTATACGCCGGTATCCATCCCCGCCCGCAGCATGGAAACGAACGCCACTTCGTTAAAGGCGCCGATGCCGTACAGGTAATACATGTGCGTCCCGGCGAACACGCCGGAGGACAGCAGGCCAACAAAAATCGGGAATGACCAGTCGGCGTACCAGAAGCCTTTTTGGGTTTGCTCTTCCATCATCCCGCTCCTTATTTACCGCTCAGGGTGTTGTGAATGGCGTCCAGCCAGCCCGGCACGCCGAGGCTGAAGGACTCGAGAACTTTCATGTCGAAGCCGCGGAAGAAGCCGCTCAGCACGAACAGCAGCACGATCACCGCCATCATGATCTTGGTGATCTTGTTCCAGCCGCTCTCTTCCACGCCTTTGCCGATCAGAATGCCCAGCACCAGGCCCGGCACGGCGTTGCCCATGATCAGCTGCGCCAGGCCGCCGAAGATGGTGCCCCAGAAGCCGGAACGGCGCCCGGCGTCGATCGCCGCCAGCCAGAAGATCACTGGCATCACGGTGTTCACCAGCAGGTTGGCCGCCGGCACCAGCACCTTGATCGCGGTGACCTGCAGCGCGGCCGGCACGGCGGAAGCGGTGGTATTGAGGAAGGCCACCACCAGCATGCCGATGATGCCGCAGGCGATGGCCATTTTTTTCGGATCGTGCAGCGTTTGCGCCAGATTGCGGTTCTTGACCATCAGGGCCGCCGCGCCCCAGTGCGGGATGATGCGGTGGTCGACGTCCTGCGTGAAGGAACCCGCCGCCACGGAAGACGCCCAGGCGTTGAAGAAGAAGCCCAGACCGAATGAGAAGTGGGAAGCCGGATCGCCCTCGCAGGAATTCAGCTCGCCCAGGGTGCGAAACGCCCCCATGCCCTGTGTTGTCGGCGCGTGGAACATGCGTGCGGCGCCGGCCCCTACGCCGACCCCCACCAGCCCACCGATAATAATCGATTTAAATAAGATGATTAAAAACATCAGTATACCCTTTCATTTATGCTAACGTTTTTATTTCGTGACGAAGACAACCTTCTCGGTATTGATAATGGTTACGTTCACGGTTATTTCCAAAGAAACGGCATAGCTCTTTCTTTCACGCGGCAAAAAGAAGAAAAGAAATTTCTCTTTAGTTATTTTCTCTTCCGCTCTCACGACGCTGACGTCCTGCGGCTCGATACGCAGCAGAATATTGTTGGTGGACTTTAATACCGCACCCTGCACATTAGCCAAGGCGGAAGCAAAAGCTTTCGCTTTGCTGTCGCCTTTACCCTCCACCTTTACCGATGTGGTATATTGCTCTTTCATTATGGATTGCCATGTTTTTTGATGTAGGCTTCCACCAATTTCTGGCCCAACTCTTCTTTATCCATAAAGCCGAAGCCCAGCACGTTGCAGCCTTCGTTAATTGCCGTCACGCCCTCTTCCACCGAACGCATGCCGTATTTGGCTTTGTAGCCGTGTTTGGTTTGCGCGGTAATCGCGCCGGCGCCGCCGCTGCCGCAAAAAGAGATGCCCAGCTGCGCGTTTTCCGCTTTCATGACGTCACCCAGCTTCATATCCGCCGCCACGCCGGGGATAACCACCGCTTTTCCGCCTGCGTTTTCAACGCCCTGGCCGACTTTTTGCCCTTTACCCAAACGATCGCCGATCACTACGGTAATTTGACCCATGGTATATTCTCCTGATTGAAATCGATGCGTTAACCGCTATGCGTTATTATCTTTCGCCACTTCGAAGTGCACTGACAATAAATAGGCTTCTTCGATAGGCAATGTGCCAAACTGATTCACCACGCGCTCCGCCATTTGCATGGATTCGGCGGAGATTTCGTCGAACAACGATTTATCCACCTCCGGCAACGGCTCGCCGGTTATTGAACGCAGCACCATGGCGCGAATATGCGATTCCAGCATCTGTTGCTGCACCGCATTGGTATAAATATTTTCAGCATTCAGCATCGCGGCAATATCCGCCAACACCCGAGCGGTGATCTCACCGGCTGCGCTGACATCGGATTGTTCAATTTCTTTTATCGAAGCAGATCCATCATTCACTTTTCAGTACCCCTAGATCCCACATTAATCAGTAAGCCGTAAAGCGCATCACCTGAATAACCCGCTTTCTGTGATGTCTTTACCCTACCCCCGGTAGGATTTTCTGTGTAGACCGGTTTTTTCCAGTTCGAAGTGGAAATCGCATGACGCGCGGGGATCCATTTCGCAAAACGGCGCTGCGGTGAAAAAGTTAATGAGATAACAAATAGATAACCGGGCTAACCGTTTCTTTCGCCACAATTGACGATAAAAGCCTTCGTGATCGGGATCTCTTTCTTTTCTCGTCCCAACCGCCTACTATCAATGGGACAAATCGACATTACCCACACCCCCGCTCCTCTGGCGCGGGGGTGTTGCTTTGTGTTGTTTTTCCGAATTTATGGGTGCACAGACTGGCACCCTTTGATTTGACTGGAGAGTGGAATGACCAAACCCATCATTACTATTAATGAGCTGGATGCGGAACGCCTGGATGCGCTATTGGAACAACCGGCCTTTGCCAACACCGACGTCGCCGCCGCGCTGAACGACGAGTTGGATCGCGCGGAAATCCTGCCGCCGGAGAAAATGCCGGCCAACGTGGTGACCATGAACAGCCGCGTGCGTTTTCGCGATCTGCACACCGATGAAGAGCACGTGCGCACGCTGGTTTACCCGGCATCGCTGAAAGACAGCCATGATCAGCTGTCGGTGATGGCGCCGCTGGGCGCAGCGCTGCTCGGCATGCACGTCGGCAAGCAGATTTCCTGGCAATTGCCGAACGGTGAAGAAGCGCGGATTGAAGTGCTGGAATTGCTGTACCAGCCGGAAGCGGCGGGCGAATACCACCGTTAAGCGGTTCTCAGGGCGGCATCCGGCCGCCCTTTCTGTTTCAAACGCAGATAGCGATCAGCACGGCGATCAGCAGCAGCACGTAGATTTTGGCATGCAGCGCATCGCTCACCTTAGGCAAACAGCGCCTGGCAAATACGATCCCCGCAATCCCCGCCACCACCAGCAGCCCCAGAACGTTCAGATTGACGTAGCCCAGATACTGCGGCCCGCTCATCTCGCGCCACCCTAACACGATATACATCAGCGCGCCGATCACCGCCACCGGGATCGACAGCGGGTTGGCGGCGCTGACGCAATACTTCATGTCGTAGCCATGGCGGCGCAGCAGCGGCACCGTCATCACGCTGCCGCCCACCCCCAGCAGGGTGGCGATGCCGCCGATCAGCGGCCCGCCGCCCCACAGCGTGGCGGGGGAAAGTTCGGCGCGCGCCGGTTTGATCAAAAAACCCCGGCGGAACAGACAGTCGGCGATGGTCACCGCCATATAGGCCACGAATAGCCCGCGGATCACGCCGTCCGCCAGCAGCGAGGAGGCGAACGCGCCCAGCGCCGCGCCGATGCCGATGAAAAAGATCAGCGGCACGATGGTTTCGCGCAGTAGGTTGCCGCTGCGCCAGTTGGTCAGCGTGGCGTAACTCGCGTTGAGGATCATCACCGCCGTCGAGGTCGCCACCGCGATATGCATCGCCTGGCCGGGCTGCTCGCCCGACGCGGAGATCAGGTGATAGACGAAGGGCACCACCACAAAGCCGCCGCCGAAGCCGAACAGAATGGTGGTGATGCCGGTCAGAAAACCGGCACCCAGTACAATCAAGGTTTCAATCATGGCCGTGCGCCCGCACGAAGTCGTCGAACCCGGCGCAGAACTGCCCCGCCAGCGGGTGGAAACGATCGCCGACGAACAGCCCCAGATACTGCTCGCGCACGGCGTCATGGTCCACCAGCTCAATGCCCGCCTGTTCCGCCTGCGCCAGCGTCTGCGCGTCCGGGAAGCCCCAATAGCGCGAATCGCCCTGCTTTTCCGCCGCTATCGCTTCGCTGTGCTCCGCCCGCATCAGCTGACGCGCCAGGAAGGAGCCACTCTGCACGCCCAACAGCATCATGTTTTCCAGGAACGACAGATCGTGACGCAGCTCGGCGGGCAGGCGGGCGATAACCGGGCCGGCATCCCAGTGCTCATCCATTTCATGCAGCGTTACCGCACAGTCCCTGTCACCGTTCATCAACGCGCGGAACAGCGTCATCACCCCGCGATAACGCGGCAAGTCCCCCGGATGCAGGTTCCACAGCAGCTTGCCACGTCGGCTGAAGGCGCGCACATAGTCGGCGGAGAATTTCTGATAACAGCGCAGGGAGATCACCCCATCCATATGCCCCAGGCTGCTGATAAACGCGGCGTCATTGATGTCGAGAACGCGATGCGCTTTGACCCCGGCGGCGGCCAGGAACAGGGCCGGCGGCTGATAGGCCCCCTCGCAGGCGGCGGCGTTGCGGCCAACGAACGGGAACACGAAATCGTTCAGCACTTCGCGCTCATACAGCCCCAGGCGGCGAACCGCCGGCTCCTGCGTGCGCCCGGCGCTTTTCGCCAGGGGGAAATACACCGTAAAGGCACACTCGCCCTTCAGGGTGGCGATCAGATCCTGACACACCAGCCAGGAGAAAATGTCGTTGCCGACAAAGAGCGCTACGTTTTTCATGCTTCAGCCTTCTTTGCGTTGAAAATAGGGTTGTTGAACACGATCTTGCTGATATCTCGCGTGATGGACTCCATCGCCGAGGTGTAAAAAAGATCGCCCTTGGCAGGCGCGCCGAGCGAGTAGAGATGCTGCTCGCGGCCGCGTCGGTCGGCGATTTTCAGCGTGTGCGGGTTGCACTTCACGCCGCCGAACAGGTTCTCTTGCACCAGCCCGTCTTGCAGCAGTTGCTGGCTCAGACGGTTGGGCGGCAGTTGATAGGACGGCGTGGTGCAGTTGAACAGATACTGCGCATGTACCCGCGCCTCATGGCAACGAAGGATAAACCCGTCCGTTCCCTTGCTGATATCCGCCAGGCCGCCACAGGCGCGCAGGCGTTGGCTCTCCAACGCCGCTACGATCTTGTTGGCGTTCTTGATCGGCATGGCGTGCCGATTGCGCATCCAGGAGGAGTTGTAAAAGCGCATGAAGACCTGCCGGTTGTTGGCATCCATCTTGACCCAGGCGGCGCACACCGCCGGGTGGATCGCCGCCAGATAGCTGCAGATATGCTCCCGGGCAAAACGCGCGCGATCGAGGCTTTCCGCCAGATCGCGGTAACAATCGCGCCTTTCCCCCAGCGCCGAGAGCACCGTCAACCGCTCCGGCCCCGGATAGTGGCGCGCCAGCGCGGCGTTGATCGCATGCACCAGCTGGTGCGCGTCAATGAAATCGCGGCCGGCGACAAAGCGCCGCACCCCCTCCACAAACGCCTCCGGCGGCGGACGCATCAGCGCCGGCTGCACGCTGGGGAACAGGCCCGAGCGCGACAGGGCGCAGATGTCGGTCGCCCCCAGGCGCTCCATCAGCTCAACGATGGCGTCAATCGCCGTCAGGCTGCAGCCGATCACGCCGATGCTCGAATAAGGGTTGATCGGCGGCAGATCCTGGTGGGCCTGATAAGCGATCACCCCATCCACCGGATAGAGACATTCCGGCGGGTTGTGCCCCGAACACAGCACCAGCGCGTTCATCTGTTCGGCGCCGCCACAGGTGGTGGTCAGCCGGTAGTCGGCTTCCAGCGGCGCGATGGCATTCACTTCGGCGGTTATGAAATTCAGCGCTACGTTGCTGTCCGCCGCCATATAAATCGTCATGTCGCGAATAAAATCGAGATATTCACGATACAGCCAGCGCGGCGGATAACGATCCTGGCAAAACTGTGGGAAATGCATGGTGATCCAATCGACGAAGTGCGCATCGTCGAAAATATCCGCCGACATATTTTCCGGCGTCATATTTAATATATGGCTGTCAAAATCGCTGCTGTATGCCATACCGCCCTTGAAGCCCTGCTTGTCGAACACCGTCAGGGAAAGCGGCCTTTTGCAATGATTAACCGACTTATTTTTTATAAAGTTATACGCAAAAGCGATCCCGGCGGCTCCGCCGCCAACCACACCGAACTTATACATGAAATATCACCTTATAGTCATTGAACTGCGCTAAGAACTATTGCTTCAGGTGTTGGAATAAAAAGACGATTTATTCCTTATTAACTTCTTGTATTGCGAGAACGAAAATCTTCGTCCCACCCCGGTGTGAAAACTTGCACGGGCTATATGGCCGATAAAATAGCGGCGCCCCGAACAAGCGTTATTTTTCTGCTCCGATAGTAGGGCGACGGCCGTTGGCTTGCTTTATATGAAAGGCCAACTATCATTGCGTTTCGGCCAATCTGCCCGCCAAAGGGAACACATGCGCAACGTCCGCATTGATGACATCGACCACGTAACGCGCGCGGTGATCGCCATCGGCACCGATTATCCGCCGGGGCACCTGCTGCCGATGCACAGCCACCGGCGCGCGCAGTTGTTGTACGGCGCCACCGGCGTCATGCACGTTTTCACGCAGCAAGGCAATTGGGTCGTCCCGCCGCAGCACGCAGTGTGGCTGCCGCCGCAGATGCCGCACGCGGTGAGGATGGTCGGCGTCACCACCCGCAGCCTGTATCTCGAACCCGGCGCGTTGCCCGCCGAACGGCCGCAGGTCTGTCAGGTGGTCAGCGTCACCCCGCTGATGCGCCAGCTGTTGATGGCGGCGGTGGATATGCCGCTGGAGTATGCACAAGAGGGGCGCGACGGAGCGCTGGCGACGCTGTTGCTGCATGAGCTGGCTCGGCTGCAGCCCTTGCCCCTGCACATCCCGCTGCCCGCCGATTCCCGGCTGGGCGAGCTGTGCCGCGCCTTTTTGCAGCACCCCGACGCTCACGACTCCGCGCAGCGGTGGGCCCCTCGTCTGTACATGAGCATTCGCACCTTCAGCCGCTTCTTTCGCGCGCAGACCGGCCTGCCGTTTTCGCAATGGCGCCAGCGCGCCTGCGTGGTGCTGGCGTTGGCGCTGCTGGCCGAAGGGCGCAGCGTAACGCAGGTGGCGATGGAGATGGGATATGACAGCAGCGCGGCGTTTTCAACCATGTTTCGCCGCGTGCTGGGGCAGGCGCCCTCCTCCTATCTGACGGAAGACGGGCGCGACGGTTGACGGGTTAGCGGAATTTCTTGTGGTTGGCGTCGCGGGTTTGCTTGAAGCCCTGCGCCAGCTGCTTCGCTTCGGCGACTTTGCCCTGATTGGCCAGCGCCAGCGCCTGATCGATCTGGCCGATCAGGGTATCCAGCCCGTGACGAAAATCTTTCATCTCCGGGCTGTCGGCGGCTTTGTCTTCCAGCTTCGGCGGGGTGCCCTGTTTGGCGTCCTGCGCGGCGGCGCGCATGTTTTGCAGGCTCTGTTTGAGGGTGGCGGCGGAATCGGTATTCAGCACCGTTTTGTAGTTTTCTGCCAGGGTGTCCATATCGTCGCCCAGATCGGCGGCGACCGCCAGCGAGCTGGCTGCCAGCAGCGTCAACGCCGCCAGCGCTTTCAGGGTATTCTGCATGTTTGCTCACCTTCCAGTTATTGTTTTAATTAACCCACCGTTACCATAGGCAAGGCCGGGCAAAACCGAAACCGGAGATTTGTAAGCAAGGTTAAGACTGGATAACGCGCGGCCGGCGGGCGCCGGCCGCGCCGCGGATCACTGACCGGCGATCTTCATTTCCGGCAGCAGCACCGAACCGCACTGGATATTGCTGCGGGTTTCGATATCGCTGCCGACGCTGACGATGTTGCGCAGCATGTCTTTCAGGTTGCCGGCGATGGTGATCTCGCTGACCGGATATTGGATCTCGCCGTTTTCCACCCAGAAACCGGCGGCGCCGCGCGAGTAATCGCCGGTGACGCCGCTGACGCCCTGGCCCATCAGCTCGGTGACCACCAGGCCGGTGCCAAGCTGTTTCAGCATGCCGGCGAAGTCGGCGCCCTGCCCGGCAATGCGCCAGTTATGGATGCCGCCGGCATGGCCGGTGCTGTGCAGGCCCAGCTTGCGCGCCGAGTAGCTGGTCATCAGCCAGGTTTGCAGCACGCCGTCCTTGACGATATCGCGCCGCTGGGTGCGCACGCCCTCGCTGTCGAACGGCGTCGACGCCAGCCCTTTCAGCAGGTGCGGATGCTCTTCGACGGTCAGCCACGCCGGCAGGATCTGCTTGCCGAGCGAGTCCAGCAGGAAGGTCGATTTGCGGTAAACGCTGCTGCCGCTGATGGCGCCCACCAGATGACCGAACAGCCCGGTGGCCACCTCGGAGGCGAACAGCACCGGCGCCTTCATGGTCGACAGTTTGCGCGGCGCGAGACGCGCCAGCGTGCGGCGGGCGCACTCCTGCCCCACCCACTCGGGGCTTTGCAGATCGCCCATCGCACGGCCGATGGTGTAAGCGTAATCCCGCTCCATATCGCCGTCCTGCTCAGCAATGACGCAGCTGGACAGCGAGTGGCGGCTGGAACAGTAGCTTTGCAGCATGCCGTGGCTGTTGCCGAACACCTTGATACCGTAGTGGCTGTTGAAGCTGCCGCCTTCGGTGTTGGTGATGCGCTTGTCCGCCGCCAGCGAAGCCTGCTCGGCGCGCGCCGCTAGCTCGATGCCGCGCTCGGCGTCCAGCTCGATCGGGTGGAACAGATCGAGATCCGGCGCCTCGAACGCCAGCAGATCTTTCTCCGCCGGGCCGGCGCAAGGATCCTCAGAGGTGTAGCGCGCGATATCCAGCGCCGCCTGTACGGTGCGGGCGATGGCGTCCGGGCTGAGATCGGTGGAAGAGGCGCTGCCTTTGCGCTGGCGGTGATACACGGTGATGCCCAGCGCGCCATCGCTGTTGAACTCGACGTTTTCCACCTCGCCGAAGCGGGTGCTGACGCTGATGCCGGTCGATTTGGTGACCGCGACTTCCGCCGCGTCGGAACCGGCGCGGGCCAGCTCCAGCGCCTGAGAAACGGCCTGTTCCAGCGCCTTGCGCTGTTCTGCAACTTGAGTGACTACTTTCATCAATCTGCCATAATTAATCAGAAAATCGTTGAGAAAAGTGCCGGAGCGGCGTAGTTGTGCACGCGGAGCGGCGCGCAAAAATCCTGAGATCTCTGCCGTTGAGTCTAACAGGAACCGCGTTGAATTTCGCATAAAGCCGAACGGCAAAGCCGGGATAACATGCAAAAGCCGTGCATCACTCGACGATCAGTTTTACCGACTTGCCAATATTCGCCATCATGTTGACCAACGCATCCAGCGTGAACTTCTCGGTTTTCTGATTCACCACGTCGGACACGCGCGGCCGGGAAGTGTGCAGATAACGCGCCGCCTCCTCCTGGCGATAACCTTCTTCCTCAATCCACGCGCTGATCTCACCCATCAGCTGTTTTTTCAGTGCGATAAGCTGCGCAATTTCCGCATTGGACTGCGCTTGCAATTGCCGAGCCTCGTCGGCGGAAAATCCAAGATCCGCAAACACATTGCCGCCTGCGGGCGTAACGTGGCGCGAATCGATATCAATCGGCTTGGTCATGACCTTTACTCCGCTCATTAATGACCGCGTCATAACGCGCTTTGATTATCTGAATATCGTGGCGGCTGGTTTTCTCCGCCTTCTTCTGAAAGCTGTGCAAGACATAGATCGCTTCGCTGAACTTTGCCACATAGACCACCCTGAATGCCCCACCGATGGCATATAAACGGATTTCGATAACGCCGCTTCCGCAGTTGGCCATCGGTTTCCAATTACCGGGTTCCAGACCTCTTTGCACTTTACTCAGTTCAAATCCTGCCGCTTTTCGCGCATCGATTGGGAAGGCCAGCAAATCCTCTAGCGATGAGCCACGCCAATCAATGGCTTTCTCGATGCCATCATCCATGAATATCACCTCCTTTTGTATAAAATTTTATACAGACAGGGTGATAAAAACAACCGTGCAAATTCCCAAGACGGGCAGCCAGGCGCGATAATCCCCCAACGTGGCAGCTATACTCAGTTTGCTCAAGGCACGCAATTGGCGGGTTGCCGGACAACCTGTTAGGATTAGCCTCTTTTTAACGGAGCCTACCATGAACAAACAGCCTGAAGACTGGCTCGACGATGTCCCGGAGAATGAAAACGAGGACGATGACGAGATTATCTGGGTCAGTAAAAGTGAGATTAAACGTGATGCCGAAGCGCTGAAAGACCTGGGGGCCGAAATGGTCGATCTGGGCAAAAACGCGCTGGATCGCATCCCGTTGGACGAAGATTTGCGCGCCGCCATCGAGCTGGCGCAGAAGATCAAGAAAGAGGGCCGTCGCCGTCAGCTGCAGCTGATCGGCAAGATGCTGCGCGCCCGCGATATCGAGCCGATCCAGACCGCGCTCGACAAGCTGAAAAACCGCCACAACCAGCAGGTTTCGCTGTTCCACAAGCTGGAAGCGCTGCGCGACCGTCTGGTGGAAGAAGGCGATGACGTGATTCCGTCGATCCTGGATCTGTATCCGGCCGCCGATCGCCAACAGCTGCGTTCACTGGTGCGCAACGCGCAGAAAGAGAAGGCCGCCAACAAGCCGCCTAAGGCTTACCGCCAGATCTTCCAATACCTGCGCGAGCTGGCCGAAGCGGCCGACTAAGCGCCGCCGCCATCCCGGGATGAACCCATTTCATCCCCGGTGATGGGCCGGTTCGCCGCTGCTTTCGCGGATATTGAAACGCAGGCTGCCTTCCAGCTCTTCTTCCGCCTCTTCAAACAGCAGAATGATCGCGCCGAAACGACGCTTGCTGCGGGCATTCAGGTGAGTGAACTCGATTTCCACCGGCAGGCCGATATCGCCGGTCACCACGTCCCACAGCGCGTCGAGGTTGGCGCCGAACCCCTCGTCCAGCGCAAACTTGTGCGCGAAATCGCGGTAGAAGGTCGGCACATCCTGGATCTGTTCGAAATCAAACTCTACTTTTGCCATCAAACTCACTCCACACGAATGAAGTTTTTGTAATGGTCGCGCGTGACGAAGATCAGACCGTCGCTCGAATACAGCAGGCGATCGGCGCCGCGCCGGCCACACTGATAATTGATGTCCGCTTCGCGCCAGACCCGGCCGCCGGCGCTCGGCAGTTGCCCTTCACGGTTAGAGAACCGATCGCCGCCAATCGCCTTGCCCGGCAATACCGCACAGAGGTTGCCTGAACGCGGATCCCAGCCCTGCTCGCGCGCCTGCTTCTTGGTGACGTAATAGCCCGGCAGCCGCTGATGCTGCTGCAGGTAACTCACCACCGTTTGCTGCTGCGTGAGCCGATCGATGCTCTGCTGCTGTCCCGCCGGCGCTTGGGCCACCGCCGGGTTGCCGTCGATCGCACGGTGCTCGTTGCCGCGCAGCGCGCTGAAGACGGCGATGACCACGGCGATGACAATCGCCAACAGAATCCGCTTGTTCATGACATTCCCTGAAATTATGCCGCCGAAGGCACCGCAGCGCCCCCAGGCTAGTTAGCTATATAGTCGACCTGGATGAAACTAAGATGACCGGCACGTCACATTTTCGCGGCGGTAAGAGTTTCATCCATTCATGACAATGATGCCACTTTCCAGCCGTTCTGGCACTCGGAGTCGCTCTGAAAAGGGGCCGCACCACATGAGACGGCCCGCCGTGCCAGGCGCTGCTTTCAGTATAGTCGGGGAAGGCGCCGCACAACGCGGCGCAACAGGCGGGAACGCATCAATCGATCAAGGCGTGGCGATAGCGATGCAGCATGTCGGCCAGGCGCTTCACCGGCCCGGTGACGCTGAGCGGCGCCTGATTGTCTACCAATTTTTGCTGGTACTCGTTCATTTCACCCAGCAAGCGATCGTAGTAATAGGCGCGCTTGACGTCGTTTTTGGCCGAGACCACCCGATCGGCGGTGCTGCGGATCTGGCGGTGGAAGGCCGACAGCTCTTCGCTGACCGGAATCTCCGCCCGCTGCATGCGCTGGTGGGCGATGATCAGGTTCAGCGCCAGACGATATTTGGCGATGTCGTTCGGGAACATCATCAGCAGCTGGTTAAGCTGCTGATACAGCGCAGGCAGGTGGTTCTGCCGACGGCGCGCCGCCTTGGTGGTCAGCGCCGACACCGCGCTGCTGACGAACTGGTTGAGCAACGTGCGGCCGGTGCGTTCGCGCGAATTGTCGCGGATCAACAGCAGCACCATCAGCCCGACGCAGCTGCCGAGGAACTGGCCGAGCGCTCCGTCGAGAAACTGGGTGACGTTGAACTCCATCGGGTTGCTCAGCACCAGAATGTTGATGGTCCCTGCCAGCAGCCCCAGCGAACCGAGCCGCCGCTTCTGCACCTCGATGCCGATGAAAAACGCCAGCAGGCCGAGGCTGAGGCACAGCAGCAAAATGCTCTGCTGTGTCGCCGGCAGGATCACCATGAAGAACAGGGAGCCGACCGGGATCGCCGCCAGCATGCCCAGCACGAAATCCATCGCCACCATGCGCGGCGCCGGGGTGCGCATCGCCAGCGAGGTGATTACCGCAATGATCACCATAAAGCCGCTGCCGGACGTCCAGCCGGTCCACAGCCACAGCAGGCAGCCGAACGCCGTGGCCACAAAGGTGCGCAGGCCGTTGATCATCGCATGATGCCCTTCCGCCGAGGTCGGCTTGACCACCGTTTCATTGCTCAACACGTCCTCTTCCACCGCGCTGATGCTGCCGTTGGTGTGTACGCCCTTCGACAGCAGCAGGTAGCGCGTTGCCGCGCCGACCCAGCCAGTGAGGGTCGGCAGCGTTTCTTCGGAGCGATGCGTGGTCAGCACCTGGCGCAACAGCTTCATGCGCCTGTGGATCTCCTGCGGGGTTTCCGCCGGCACCATCAGCTGTTCCCGCAGGCTCGCTTGCAGCGCGTCCGGGTGATTCAACAGGATCAGGTAGGTTTCGCAAGCCTGGGTAATCAGCGTCAGCGACAGGGTATGCAGCGCCTTCACCCGGCGATTGACCTTCTGCCAGCGCGAAGACTCCATCATCAGGTTGTTGCGCATGCCGTCCAGCGCCGTGGTGCTCTTCACCAGATTGCTCCAGGCGCGGTCGATGTCTTCTTTGTCGGCGTTGCTGATGCACATCTGCATCAGGCGATATTGATCCACCAGCAGCTGATCCACCGCCCGATCGATATCCTGCTTGATCGAACGCGGCGAGAACAGCAGATCCGCCAATACGGCGCTGACGATGCCCAGCACGATCTCGCTGCAACGCTCGATGGCGAACTGCGGCGCTTCCAGCAGATGGGCCTCGCTGGTGGCGACCGTCACGATGATGATCAGCGCGGTATAGCCGGCCAGGCCCCAGGCGTAGGAGTTCTCGACCTTGATCAGTGAAGAGAGCCAGGTGCAGAAACCGGCCCAGATGCAGCACAACAGCAGCATCACCACCGGCGCGCGGGCGGTGGTGATGATAATGAGCAGGCCGACGAAGCAGCCGATAAAGGTGCCGATGATGCGCAGCCAGCCGCGGTGGCGGATGGCGCCGGAGAAGGGTTCACCGCCGGCGGCAAAGGCCGGGCCGGCGGCGACGATGGCGGCAGTCATCGCCGACCAGCGCGGGGTTTCCAGATTGAGATGGAAGCCGACGAACAGCGCAAACACAATCGCGAAGCTGAGCTTGAAGGCGAATCTCAGCCGGATAAAGGTTGGGCTGTTCATTAGCCGAACTCACGCAGCCGGTGCATCAGGCGCACAAAAGGCGAGCCGCTGTCGGCATTGCGATCGTTCTTGCCGACGATCACCACGGTGGCGGTGGTGCCGGCCGGGTACGGATGCTGTTGGTCCTTGGCGTCCAGCAGGATCTTCACCGGCACGCGCTGCGCCAGGCGCACCCACTCCAGGTTGCTGTCGATCGAGGCTAATCCTTTGTTGTTCACCGTGCTGCTGCTGTTGTTCACCGCCGCCGCCACGCTGTCGACGGTGCCATGCATGATGCGGTTGCTGCCGAGCGGGGTGATCTCCGCACGATCGCCCTTATTCAGGCCGTTCAGCTTGGTTTCTTCCAGATAGGCCAGGATGTAGAAGGAGTCTTTCTTCACCAGCGCCACCGCCACCGAACCGCGGGTGATGTATTCGCCGGCGTGTACGTTGAGGTTGGTGATCCAGCCATCGGCCGGAGCGCGCACCGTGGTGCGTTCCAGATCCAGCTGCGCCAGCTCACGCGTCGCCACGGCCTTCGCCAGCTGGTGTTGCACGGTCTGCAGCGAGTTGTTCGACTGGTCGATTTCTTCCTGCGACATCGCCTGCACGCCCAGCTTCACGCGGCGGCCGGCCTCGCGCCGCTTTTCCGCCGCCAGCGTCTGATAGTAGGCGACGTCGGCACTGGCTTGCGCCAGCGCCTGCTCATAGCGCGGCCGATCGACCACGAACAGCACCTGCCCTTTCTTCACCAATTGGTTATCCACCACCGGCACGTCGGTCAGCAGGCCGCTGACGTCCGGCGCGATCGCCACCACGTCGGCGGTGAACTTGGCGTCACGCGTCCACGGCGACTCGGTGTAAAACACCCAGGCCTTGAATACCGCGACGATGCCCAGCAGCACAAGAATCAAAGTGATCGCGATTCGGGTTATTTTTATCGAAAAATTTTTCACAGCGACCTCAAACAAAAAGACATGAAATCAGATAAAACAAGCAGCAATACAGCGCGGTGTTAAACAGCGCCGGATGCCAGACAAAATCGTAAATCCCCGTCGGCTGCAGCAGGCGGCGCAAGAGGAAAAACAGCGCCAGCGACACCAGCAGCTCGAAAAACACCGGCGGAAACGACAGTCCGAAGATGACCATAACCGGAAGCAAACTCATCACTTTTTCCTTATTGTTCACTGCGCCGGGGAAAGACAGGTCTCGCCATTCACATTCTCTTTACATTTTAGCGTGCGCGCGCCACAAATCTTGACCAGGCAGCTTGTCCAGGTCACGAACCCGAAAAAAGGTTAAACTTTGGGGCAGACATCCACGACAGGGATTGCGAGGGTGCCGGAGGAGCGGCAGGATTGCGTTGCCGATCGCTCTCGCACGTTGGTAAGGTCTATTCACCCGACCACGTTATATTAGCCTGCTTACTATCAAGGCATCAACAATCTGTGATCTAAATCACTTTTAAGCCAGAGTGAATAATGGAAAGATTAAAACGGATGTCGGTATTCGCCAAAGTGGTTGAGTTCGGGTCGTTTACCGCGGCCGCGCGCCAACTCGGCATGAGCGTTTCATCGATCAGCCAAACCGTCTCGAAACTGGAAAATGAGCTGCAGGTCAAGCTGTTGAACCGCAGCACGCGCAGCATCGGCCTGACCGAGGCCGGCAAAATCTACTATCAGGGCTGCCGACGCATGCTGCAGGAAGTCAGCGAAGTGCATGAGCAGCTGTATGCGTTTAACAATACCCCCGCCGGCACGCTGCGCATCGGCAGCTCATCCACCATGGCGCAAAACGTGCTGGCGAACATGACCGCCGAGATGATGAAAGAGTACCCTGGCCTGACGGTCAACCTGGTGACCGGCATTCCGGCGCCGGATCTGATCACCGACGGGCTGGATCTGGTGATCCGCACCGGTGAGCTGCAGGACTCCAGCCTGTTCTCCCGCCGCCTGGGGCAGATGCCGATGGTGGTGTGCGCCGCCAAAAGCTACCTCAGCCAGCACGGCACGCCGCAAAAGCCGAGCGACATGGTCAACTTTTCCTGGCTGGAGTACAGCGTGCGGCCCGACAGCGAATTTGAACTGATGTCGCCGGAGGGCATCACCACGCGCATTTCCCCGCAGGGGCGCTTCGTCACCAACGACTCCTCCACCATGATCCGTTGGCTGAAAAACGGCGCCGGCATCGCCTACGCCCCGCTGATGTGGGTGATCGAAGAGATCAAGCGCGGCGAGATCGAGATCCTGTTCAAAAGCTACCATTCGGATCCGCGGCCGATCTACGCGCTCTATACCGAGAAGGACAAACTGCCGCTGAAGGTGCAGGTGTGCATCAACTACCTAACCGACTATTTCGAACGCGTGGCGGCGGTCTATCAGGGCTATCGCTGAGCGGCGCTCAAATAGCGGTGCGCCAGCGCGCCCAGCAGCATCAGCGCCAGCATGCCGAGGCCCCACAGCAGCCAGACGGCGTAGCCGGCCCAGTTCAGCAGCAGAGGAAAATAGCTCGCCAGCCAGCTGCCCAGCTGTTTCAGCCACGGCAGCCAGGCGTCCAGCACCGCCTGCGGCACCAGGCTCAGCGCGCTGTTCACCGGCAGCGATACGCCGCCGGCCGCTTCCGCCAACGCCGGGAGCCAGGCCAGCACGCCGGCTACGCCCCAGGCCAGCAGCGTCCATAGCGCCATGGCGCCCAGCAGCAACGCTAGCGTCCAACCGCCCCGGTTCACGGCACACCGCCGCCGCACTGCGGGCAAAAGCGGCTGCCCGGCGGCAGCGGCGCGGCGCACTGGCCGCAGGTGGCGCTCAGCGCGGCAAACGGCTGACCGCAGCGGTGGCAATAACGCGCGCCCGATTTATTCACCGCCCGGCATTCCGGACACTGCGGCCCCGGCTCGCCATGCTGGTTATAGCGGTTGCCATGATGCCCGCCGCCGTGGCCCGCGCGCTGATGACCGCGGTTAATACCGCCTTGCCCCAACAACCTTTTCAGTAAGCTCATCCCGCCTCTCCTCTGTGCATTGACGCTGAAGCTCACTGTAAACCCTGGAGTAACCTCCAGGGTAAAGCCCGGCGAGCAGGCTTTACGTTTCATTACATCGTAAAAGTGGCAAGGCTTTGATGCCGTTAACAAAAGCACCATCGGCATTATCCCACGCCGCCGCGCTGCGTTATGCTGCGGGAACCTCTCCCTGCATCAGGAATAATCATGAAAAAAATCATACTGGACTGTGACCCGGGGCATGACGACGCCATCGCCCTGCTGCTGGCCTGGGGCAATCCGCAGATCGACCTGCTGGCGGTCACCACCGTGGTGGGCAATCAGACGCTGGACAAAGTGACGCGCAACGCGCTGGCGGTGGCGCGCATCGCCAATATCACCGGCGTGCCCTTCGCCGCCGGCTGCCCGCGCCCGCTGGTGCGCAATATCGAAGTGGCGCCCGATATCCACGGCGATTCCGGCCTCGATGGCCCGGTGCTACCGGAACCCCACCTGCAGCTGGACTCGCGCCACGCGGTGGATCTGATCATCGATACGGTGATGGCCCACCCGCCCGGCAGCGTAACGCTGGTGCCGACCGGCGGCCTGACCAATATCGCCATGGCGGTGCGCAAAGAGCCGCGCATTGCCGAGCGGGTCAAGGAAGTGGTGCTGATGGGCGGCGGCTACCATGTGGGCAACTGGAGCGCGGTGGCGGAGTTCAATATCAAAATCGATCCCGAGGCGGCGCACATCGTGTTTAACGAAAAATGGCCGCTGACCATGGTCGGGCTGGATCTTACCCACCAGGCTTTGGCCACGCCGGCAGTCTGCGCGCGCATCGCCGCCCTCGGCACCCGGCCGGCCGCCTTCGTCGGCGAACTGCTGGCATTCTTTGGCCGTATGTACCAACAGGCGCAGGGCTTCAGCGCCCCGCCGGTACACGATCCTTGCGCCGTCGCCTACGTGATCGATCCGAGCGTGATGACGGTGCGCAAAGCGCCGGTGGATATCGAACTCACCGGCACCCTGACGCTGGGCATGACGGTCGCGGACTTCCGCGCGCCGCCGCCGCCGGACTGCCACACCCAGGTGGCGGTCAAACTGGATCAGGATAAATTCTGGGATCTGGTGGTGGATGCGCTGGAACGGATTAGCGAAGTGGAGTGAGGTCTGTGAAGCGTGGATTAACGCGCTTTTACAGGCGCGTTAATCCGTCTTGCGGCACGGCAACAGGGATAGGGGGATCATCACCCCTTTATTTCCACAGTAACAGAACAATCTTAATAAAATGGAGTTAAATAAAATTTAAAAACAACCAATAAAAACAAGAAGAGTCTCAATAAAAATAAATACAGGCTCAATAAAGAAAATATAAAATAAAAATAAAAAACAGCGGTAAATAAAACCACGATCGCCGCGCCGTCATTGGCAACAACGATTTAACAAGAAAATGCTTATCTTATTGGCTACATCGCCTGTCGGTCCAGGCGTTCGTTGTCGCACACACGGCGTTTTACTACGCACAAAAAATCCCAATGCCTTGATTTAAATATAAAAATAAAATAAAAGATTAAAAATTGACTGGAGCAAGGTGAATTTGAGAAAATGACAACCCTGTTTTTTCAAACAAATAAAACACCCTTTGCAGGCAACTGAAATACGGCTTACCCCTTTTTATATAAGCCGCCCCCGCGCTAACAGAGGAAAAATTTATTTATCGCTTCAATAGGAAGTCTTTTCAATTTCCATAAAAAATTTTAGGTATTGAAGCTTCAGCGAATTTAAACACCAGGATAAGGATAGGGAATCCTAATAATATGCATTCAATGATCGATATCGAAACATGGCAGGTTCACCATGACCGATAAAACCGCCATTAACGCGCCGGCTATCGCCGTGCTGCCCCTGCTGCTGATCTGGATGGCGGCGATCCTGCCGTTTTATCACCCCAACATGGGCGGCGGCGGCCTGGCGCTGCCGCAAAATATTCTGGCTTGGGGCGCCATGGCACTCACCACGCTGATAGTGACCTTCAGCGTTTGCCTCGGCCACGCCCGTCTTTCGCTGACTCCTACCGCACACCTGTTATTGCTCGGCATCGCCGTGCTGGCGCTGCCACTGCTGTATACCCGCCCCGAATGGCGCGAAGATACCCTGTGGCGCTGCGCCGGTTTGTTCGGCGGTTGGCTGTTCTATGTTGCCTGCCTGCAGCTGCGCCTAACTCCCCGGCAGCGCGAGCTGTTGCTGTACGGCCTGCTGTTCGCCGTCGGCGTTCAGGCGCTATTGGCAGCTCTGCAGCTGTTCGCCCCAATTTTGGCCTGGGTGGCCCCCAATGGCAGCCGCGTTTACGGCGTCTTCCAGCAACCGAACGTGCTGGGCAGCTTTATCGCTACCGGTCTGGCTTTGGCGCTGTGGCTGCTGCTTGCCCCTCTCTCTGCGCCAACGTGGCGTCGGCAGCTCCCGTTGCTCGCGCTACTGGTCGCTTTCTCCGCTCTGCTGGTGCTGATCCAGTCGCGCGCCGCCTGGCTGGGCGGCGCCTTGGCGGCGGCGCTGCTGCTGTGGCGCTTTGCCCGCCAGCGCCCGGCCGCAAGCTGCTGGGCCGGCGGCGCGCTGCTGTTGGGCGTGGCGATCGGCACCACGGTGTTGTTCACCGGTTTCGGCCTGGATGGCCGCGCGGGTCTGATCGGTCGGGAGCTTTCCAATAGTGCGCGCCTCACCATGCTGCATGACGTCGGCGCCATGATCCTGGCCAAACCGCTGCTGGGCTGGGGCTACGGCGGCTTTGAATACAGCTTCGCGCACTTCCGCCTACAGGCAATGCCCTGGCGAGAAGTGCTGGAAGTCGCCGGGCATCCGCACAATGAAATCCTGCTGTGGTGGGTTGAGGGCGGCCTGCCGGCGCTGGCGGGGATCGTTATCGTCCTCGTCGCCGGCGCGCTGCTGCTGAAACGCGCCTGGCAACGGGATCGCGAGCAACCGGCCGGTGCCCGCGTCGGCCTGTTCCTGGTGCTGCTGCCGATGCTGGTGCACACCCAGTTGGAATACCCTTTCTATCTGTCTACGCCGCACTGGCTGGTGTTTCTGCTGTTGCTGGCGCTGCTGGACGGCCAAACCGGCGAGCCGCGCCCCCTGCCGTTCGCTAAAGCCCTGAGCCTGCCGGTGGCGATGGCGGCAGTCGGCGTGTTGGCGATGGCGGTCTTCACCTGGCAAGGGCGCATGGCGCTCACCCAATCGGAGCGCACCATGCTGGCCACCATCGACAGCATCGAGCAGATGCCGCCGCCGGCCGCCTGGATCTACCGGGAGCGCAAAACGTTCGACGAGCAATCTCACGCGCTGCTGGTCTATAACCAAACGCGTGATGATGCCCTGTTGACCGGCTATCGGCAGTGGGCCAACGCCTATCTGCAACGCCGCATCGATGCCAACGTCTACGCCACGCTAATCATGATCTTGCGCTATCAGGGGGCTCAGGCGGAAGCCGACGCTCGCCTGCGGGAGGCCGCTTTCCTGTTTGCGCGGGATGCGCGATTCAGATAGGAAGAATAAGGTGAGAGCGCATCGCTCTCACCTGCCGTCTTGAGATTAACGCGGCAAAATCGCGCACGTTTTATCCAGCAGCGATTCTACCGAGGCGCGGTTGCCGACGTCCCAGCCGCGCTTCGAGGCCAGCAAGATAAAACCCCGTTGGCCGGCAAACGTGGTCGGGACGACGGCCACGCCATACTCCGCCAGCTGCGGCGGCGACAGATGAAAATAATCCGCAAGATCCCTAATCGGGTAGATGCCCATCGCGGCCGGCTGCATCACGCGGCGGGCATAGTAGGTGTGGCGCAGCAGCTTATCCGGCAAGGGGCGCCATTGTTCCTGTATGTAGGGGCGTTCCGCCTGCAGCTGGCGCCGCACATCCTCGCGCAGACAGGTCAGGTGAATGTGCAATTGGTTCTGGCTGCGGCCGTAAGCGGAGTTGATCGCCATGCCCAGCCTGTCGTCCGGCACCGGCCCGCCATACTCGGCGGCCAGCCGGTAACGCATCAGCCATGCATAGCCAAAATAGTCCGTTCGTTCTCCGGCCAGCAGCAGCGGGCTTTCAATGCCGGAAAGCGGCGCCGTCGGCACCAGAATGAAATGATAGGGATAACGCGGGTTTTGCAGCACGCTAAAGCCCTGCGCTTTCCCCTGCGGCATATAAATCTGCTCACACGGGGCCGGATCTCGCTTTTGCTGATAGTTGGCCATGCAGAGCTTATCGACCACGCCCCACAGCGCATCGGAACGGGCGCAGCCCGTCAGGGACAAAACGCCCAGTAACAGCAGCCAACGCTGGATAGAGACACCAAAGCACGCCATCGTCATCTTTCTCGGCATCATCGCCGCACAGCACTCTTTGCGCGGGCGAGAAAAAA
The DNA here is from genome assembly GCF_029962605.1 of Serratia sarumanii. NCBI lineage: Bacteria > Pseudomonadati > Pseudomonadota > Gammaproteobacteria > Enterobacterales > Yersiniaceae > Serratia > Serratia sarumanii. The sequence goes on from NZ_CP124750.1 coordinate 4,486,856, forward strand.
CGCAACATGGGGAATGAACAAGGAGCCAGCGCGTGGCCCCTTGAGGAAAGATTACGCCGTGCCGCCGACGGTCAGCGTATCCAGTTTCAGCGTCGGTTGGCCGACGCCCACCGGCACGCTCTGGCCTTCCTTGCCGCACACGCCCACGCCTTTATCAAGCGCCAGATCGTTGCCGACCATCGAGATCTGCTGCATCGCCTCGATGCCGGAGCCGATCAGCGTCGCCCCTTTCACCGGTTTGGTGATGCGGCCCTTCTCGATCAGGTAGGCTTCGGTGGTGGAGAACACGAACTTGCCGGAGGTGATGTCCACCTGGCCGCCGCCAAAGTTCGGCGCGTACAGGCCGTACTCGACGCTGGCGATGATCTCTTCCGGCGTCGATTGGCCCGCCAGCATGTAGGTATTGGTCATGCGCGGCATCGGCAGATGCGCGTAGGACTCGCGGCGGCCGTTGCCGGTCGGCGCGACGCCCATCAACCGCGCGTTGAGTTTGTCCTGCATGTAGCCTTTCAGCACGCCGTTTTCGATCAGCACGTTGTACTGGCCCGGTACGCCTTCGTCGTCGATCGCCAGCGAGCCGCGGCGCCCTTGCAGGGTGCCGTCATCCACCACGGTGCACAGCTCGGAAGCCACCAGCTCGCCCATATGGCCGCTGAACACCGAGGTGCCGCGCCGGTTGAAATCGCCTTCCAGGCCGTGGCCCACCGCCTCGTGCAGCAGCACCCCAGGCCAGCCGGCCCCCAGCACCACCGGCATATTGCCGGCCGGCGCCGCCACCGCTCCGAGATTGACCAGCGCCATGCGCACCGCTTCTTTGGCATAGGCATCGGCGCGCACGTCACCGTCGACGCTTTCCAGGAAATAGTCGTAACCGAAACGGCCGCCGCCGCCGCTGGAGCCGCGCTCACGCTTGCCGTCCTGCTCCACCAGCACGCTGACGGAGAGCCGCACCAGCGGGCGAACGTCCGCCGCCAGCGTGCCGTCGGTGGCAGCCACCAACACCTGCTCGTAAACGCCGGTGATGCTGGCGTTCACTTCCTGCACCCGCGCATCGGCGGCGCGCGCCACTTTATCGACGCGGTGCAACAGGGCGATTTTCTCTTCGCGCGGCAGGCTTTGCAGCGGATCGAGCAGCGGGTACAGCGCCCGGTAACCGATTTCGCCCAGGGTGTGCGCCCGCCCGTCGCCCTGCTCGCGCACGATGCTGCGCGCCGCCTGGGCGCTCTGCTGCAGCGCATTCAGGGTGATCTGATCGGCATAGGCGAAACCGGTCTTCTCGCCGCTGACGGCGCGCACGCCGACGCCCTGGTCGATATTGTAAGAGCCATCCTTGATGATGCCGTCCTCGATCACCCAGGCTTCGTGATAGCTGGACTGGAAATAGAGATCGGCGTAGTCGATACGGCGTTCTGCCAGTTGACCCAGTACCTGGTACAGGTCTTGATGACTCAGCTTGTTGGTAGCGAGTAACTGCTCACTGACAAACGTCAGGCTCATAATGGTTTCACTCTTGATTGGAGGATAACGTGTCAGACGGCGCCGTCAGCGACGTCTGGAATCGGTTGTGCTGCAGCACCGGCATCTGTTGCCGCAGGGGCTGCAGGCTTGTGGTGTCCACGCGCACCTTCAGCGCCGCCACGGCGTCCGGGTTCTCGGCCAGCACCTTGCCCCAGCCGTCGACAGCCAGCGTGTGGCCCCACGTGCGGCGGGTCGGCCCGTGGCGCCCCACCTGCGCCGGCGCCAGGATCATGCACTGGTTTTCGATCGCCCGGGCGCGCAGCAGGATTTCCCAATGCGCTTCACCGGTGACCCGGGTAAAGGCCGCCGGCACCGAAATCAGTTCAGCGCCCTGCGCCCGCAGCGCCTGGAACAGCGCGGGGAAGCGCAGATCGTAGCATATGGTCATGCCCAAACGCCCGACCGGCGTATCCACCACCGTCAGATGCTGCCCGTGCTGGTAGGTATCCGACTCGCGGTAGTGGGCGTGCGCGTCGTTGATGTCCACATCGAACATGTGCAGCTTGTCGTAGCGGGCGCGGATCTCGCCCTGATCGTCGAACAACAGGCTGCTGGTGGTGATAAGCTCCGGGTTTTCGCGGCTGATCAAGGGCATCGAGCCCACCAGCAACCACACGCCATAGCGGCGCGCCAGTTCGCGCACCGCGTTCTGCAGCGGGCCATCGCCCTGTTTTTCCGCCTGTTGGCGATAGGCTGCGGAGTTGGCGAACAGCAGCGCGTTCTCCGGCGTCATGACCAGTTTTACCCCGGCATTGAGCTGCTTGATCTGCTGTTCAATCTGGGCCAGGTTATCGCGCACCTGATCGCCACTGCACAACTGCAACAACGCAACGTTAGCATTCCTCATGACGCCTTATCCTCCTTTGCCTTACGAAGTACCTCATTGATCTTCGGCTGGTCGAGATCGCCGCTGATATGGTAACGAATCAGCGAAATCTTGCTCCACAGCGGCCCCAGCACCTGCGAGGCGGCGAACACCGCCGCGCCGACGATCGGGTTAACGACAAACGCAGTGGCCACGCCGACCGTCGCCGAAATCGCCGGCGCCACCACCGCTTCCATATCGATGCGGCGGCGCGCCAGATCGATCTGGCCACTCATGGCGATATCCGCCGCCAGGCCGTCGATCAATAGATTATCAGTATGCATTATGCCATCTTTCAGCCAGGCGGTGCTGCGGATGGAATCAAAGTAGAAGCCTTTACCGAAGGTATCGCTGAAATCGAACTGCAGCTTGCGCAGCAAGGCGTCGAAGCTGACCAGTCGCAGCAGCTGGCCGGCGCGGCCGCCGCCCATGCTGTCGATTTCTCCCTTGCCCATTTTGACCTGCAGCGCACCGCTCAGCGTATTGACCTGCGGCTGCCACGGCGCGCCGCGCCAGTACAAATCGAAGTCCACGTCGTAAGGCGCGCCTTTCAGCGGGATGGTGATGCCGAAGAAGGCGGCGGTTTCATCGATCTTGCCGCCGAGCAGCTTGCCTTTCAGCGAGCTGCGCTCTTCCTGCGCGTTCTGCTTCCACAGACCGGTGGCGCTCATGCGCCCTTTGCCGGTATCGACCAGGCCGTGATCCAGCGTCAGAGTATCGCCCCGATTGCTCAGATCCGCCTCGACCTTGCCGAGGTTCTGCCCCAGCACCCAGCACGACTTGCAGCGCAGCATCAGCGAAGGCCAGTCGCGGAAGCTGACTTTCTCCGGCGGCGGTGGCGGCGAACCCGCCGCGCTTTTCGTTTCGGCGAACTGCGGGTTGTAGTACAGGTAGTTGATATCGGCGCGCCACGGCCCGCGATCGGCCACCCGCAGGCTGCCGTCCACTTCATCGCTCTTGGCGCTCACCACGGTGGCGCCCAGCTGTTTTTCGGCTGACAGCGTCAGCTTATGCCAAGCCTGGCCGCCCAACAGCAGCTGCGGCGTGGTCAGCGCCACGGTGGTGGGGAAGCTGAAACCGCCCACCTGACCGCTGCCGCCGCCCTGTTTCAGCGCCGGCGCCAGCAGCGCCAGCCATTGCTCGCCGTCCAGCGCCGGCAGGTTCAGCGTCATCGACTTGCCGGCCGGCAGCGGTGGCGTGCCGCCACCGTTGGTTCGCCAGGCGGCGCGCGCCAGATTCACCTGTTTTTTGTCGAAGCTCCATTCACTGTTGAAGCGGTTCTGCTTGCCCGCACTGCCGGTCAACATGAAGCCGTTCAGACCGCCTTTGACCTTGACGTTCACCGGCAAGGCTTCGCCCGGCGCCTTGTCCAACGGCGAAGGTAAGTGACTGCTCACTTTCTTCAGATCTGCGTCAAGGCCGATATCGTAGCTGGCCGAGCCCTGATGCGGCAGCGTGATGGCCACCTGGCTCTGCCAGGGCGCACTGCCGCGGAGCGCATCGGCGGCCTCTTTCGGCAGGCCGGGGAACTTGCCCGGCTGCCAGTCGCCCTTCAGGCCGACGTTGACCTTGTAGTCACGCTCGCCTTCCTGAGTGGTGAAGTTGACCGCCACCGGCTGCCCGAACCAGGTGGCCGACAGGGGGTCGCTCTGCAGGTTGCCGTTGTCGAAGCGGAACTTGCCGCTGAGCTTTTGCAGTTCGCTGTCCAGCGGCTTGATCAGCAACGAGTTGTTGTTCAGCGCCACTTCACCGGTGGCTCTGACCTGCTCGCCGTCCAGGGGAATATCGAGATGTAAGCGCCCACTGACATCACCGCCAATCTGCAGCTGATCCAGCGCCGCCCCCAGCGAATCGTGCAGCGGCGTCTGCATGAAGTAGTCATGCACGTCGCTGCCCGCACCCGCGACTTCGGCGTCGATCAGCAGCCGCTCTTTCAGGTAATCGGGGATCACCGCGCTGATATTTTTGCCCGCCACCTTGCCCAGCCGGGTTTGCGGCGCATGCATCCACAATCCTTCGTTAGCGAAGTCGAGGTCGATCGCCAAATCGGTCAGCGCCGGCCAGCCCGGTTGGAACTGGAAAGTGGCGTGACGCAGCGGCACGAAGACTTCGAACTGCCCTTCGTTTTTACGGTACGGGAAGTGCTGCGGATCGCCGGAATAAATCAGCGTGGCGTTATCCACCTGGCCGCCCTGAATGGCGCCGCTCAGGTAGTCCACCAGATGCTTGCCCATCAGCGGTTCCGGGAAATAGCGCCAGGCCTCGGCGCCGTCATACAGGCGGATGCCCGCCAGGATATTCAGCCACGGATCGCCCTTGGCCGGCTGCTGATAACGGAAATCGCCGTTGACCCACAGCGACTTCGCCTTGACGTCCAGCCCCTGGCTCGCCAGCTCCCAGCCTTGATCGTTGTAACGCCAGGTCAGCGCGCCGCGCGCGCTGCTGATTTCAAGCGGCGCACGGAACATATCGCCGTAAGGCAAGGTGCTGCCTGCCAGCCCCAGCGTCAGGCGGCCGTTCTCCACCCCGCCGCTCAACGCGCCGGAGAAGTGGTTGACGCCGGGCAGCAGCTCCCAACGCTGCCAGCTGACATCGCGCCACAGCGCCTGGAAACGGCTCTTTTCCGGCTGCTTCAGCGGGATGTCCAGCGCCAGGGCCTCCATCGTCCCCTGCGGCTGCAGATCGTTCCAGCGATCGAGCACGTCCGGGCTGAGGAACGAGAAGGTCGGCAGCAGCGCCGACAGGCGCTCCAGCTGAAGGTTAGTCGCACGCACCCGCAGCTCTTCATTCTGTGCCGGCCCCATGAACTCGGTGTTTTCCGGCAGCCACAGGGCAGAAAGCGTGCCCTGCGGCCAGGCCTGGCCATCGGTGCTCAACCGCAGCTGCGGCACGTCGAGCTGCCAACCGGTGCCCTGGCGGCGCAGCGACAGCGCCAGATTGTCCACGTCCAGCCGGTGCTGCGCGGCGCCGGTATCCCAGTTGGCCGCCCCCTGCTTGAGCAAAGCATGGCCGCCGGCAATCTCGCCGTTCTGCACCTGCAGCCAGGCCGCCAGGCTGAAGTCGGCGCTTTCCAGCCCGGTGTTGGCGCGCAGCCAGCGGGTAAACCAGGGTTTCATGTCGATGTTATCGGCCTGCAGGTAGACCGTGCCGGTGTCCAACAGGCCCTGATTATCGCGCAGGTCCATGCGCAGCTGCACCACGCCGTGCTGGCCGTTCAGCGTCGACAGGCTGATCTGCCCCTCGGCGCGGTGGCGCTCGCGGCCGTTGAGCCAGGTCAGTTGGGGAATGTCGAATTCGGCGCGCGCGCCGGCAGGCGTCAGGAATGAGATACGGCTGTCGCGCAGATCGAAATGGTCGAGCTGGCGCAGCATCAGATCGCCGATTTTGCCCGGCTCAAGGCCTTCGCCCTGCCGGTCGCCGCCCAGCGTGGCGTTCAGATCGAGGCGGAATTGATAGAAGGTCAGATCGCGGAACTGCCAGCGCCAGTGCAGCAGCGATTGCCACACGTCCAGCGCCAGCGTCACGCGTTCGATATGCACATCGCTTTTGGGCAGCGTGGCGCTCAGGTTGCGCATTTCAAGCTGTGGGCCGAACGTTTCCCAGCTGCCCTGCAGGAAATCCATCTGCACGGGCACGCCGGACAGCTTCTCCACCTGCGCCAGCAGTTGGGGACGATAGTCGTTCAGCTTCGGCAGCATCAGGCGCAGCCCGCTGATCAGCAGCGCCACAATCACGATTAGGGTGGCGCCTGTTGCTAACAGAATCCCAGGCAGTCGCCTCACGCAGTTCTCCTTGCTCCGCTGCCTGGCAACGGGAATATCTATGCACTGACGGGCCCGGCATGCCGGGCCCTTACGATGTCGGACGGGCTACATCATGACGACGTCGAACTGCTCCTGGCTGTACAACGGTTCGATCTGCACCTTCACCTGTTTGCCGACGAAGATCTCCACTTCGGCCAGCGCATGCGACTCTTCGCTCTTCAACGCTTCGCCGACCGCCGCGGAGGCGTACACCAGGAAGCGATCGGAATCGTAAGCATGGTGCACGCGCACAATCTCGCGCAAGATCTCGTAGCACACGGTTTCCACCGTTTTCACGGTGCCGCGCCCATTGCAAGTAGGACAATCGTGACAGAGCACATGTTCAATGCTTTCACGCGTGCGTTTACGCGTCATTTCAACTAAGCCTAGCTGAGAGAAGCCGTTGATCGTGGTTTTTACCCGATCTTTACTCAACGCCTGCTCCAGCGAGTGCAGCACCCGGCGGCGATGCTCTTCGTTGTTCATATCGATAAAGTCGATGATGATGATGCCGCCCAGGTTACGCAGCCGCAGCTGGCGCGCGATGGCCTGCGTCGCCTCGATGTTGGTATTGAAGATGGTTTCGTCGAGGTTGCGGTGGCCGACGAAGGCGCCGGTGTTGATGTCAACGGTGGTCATCGCCTCGGTCTGATCGATGATCAGATAGCCGCCGGACTTCAGCTCCACCTTGCGCTCCAGCGCGCGCTGGATCTCGTTTTCCACATCGTACAGATCGAAAATCGGCTGGCTGCCGGTATAGAGTTCGAGCTTGTTGGTGATGTCCGGAATGTACTCGCCGGTAAACTCCACCAGCAGATCGTGCGTCAGCCGCGAATCGACGCGGATGCGATCCAACGCCGCGCCGGCGAAATCGCGCAGGATGCGCTGCGCCAGCGCCAGCTCGCCGTACAGCTTGTATTTGGTCTGGTTGCGCTTCTTGCGCTCCATCACCTTGGTCCACAGGCGTTTGAGGAACGCGGCGTCCTGCGCCAGCTCTTCCTCGCCGATGCCTTCCGCCGCGGTGCGGATGATAAAACCGCCCAGCTCGTCGCAGTGCGGCGCAACGATGGCTTTCAGGCGCTCGCGCTCGGCTTCGCTTTCAATGCGCTGCGAAACGCCGACGTGCGCCGCGCCCGGCATGAAGACCAGATAGCGCGAAGGCAGCGTGATGTCGGTGGTCAGGCGCGCGCCCTTGGTGCCGAGCGGATCTTTCACCACCTGCACCATCAGGTCTTGCCCCTGGCGCACCAGCTCAGCGATGTCGCGCACGTGGAAGTTTTTCCGCTCGTCGCCGGCGACGCATTCGGTATGCGGCATGATGTCGGAGGCGTGCAGGAAGGCGGCCTTGTCCAGGCCGATGTCGACGAACGCCGCCTGCATCCCCGGCAGGACGCGGCTGACGCGCCCTTTATAGATATTGCCGACGATGCCGCGTTTGGATTCGCGTTCGATATGGATCTCTTGCAGAATGCCGCCATCGATATAGGCGACCCGCGTTTCAGACGGTGTGATATTAACCAGTAGCTCAGCTGTCATGCCTTCTCCTCAGAGCCGGTCGATAATGGCAGCGCCCATCAACCGGTTCTTACATCACGTAATGCGACAAAATTACTGAGCAGCTCATGTGTTTCGACCAGCGGCAGACCAACCACCGCGTGATAACTCCCGGTTATCGTTCTGACGAAACAACCACCCTTTCCTTGAATTCCATAGGCGCCCGCCTTATCCATCGGTTCGCCCGTAGCAATATAGTCGCGGATATCCTGTTGTGACAGGCTGCGGAACGTCACGTCGGTCACCACCAGCTGGCAGCGCACGTCGTGGCGATCGGCGATCGCCACCGCCGTCATCACCTGATGCTGCTTGCCGGACAGCGCCGCCAGCATGTCCGCCGCATGGGCTTCGTCGCGCGGCTTCTCCAGCACCCGGCCGTTGAGCACCACGATGGTGTCGGCGCCCAGCACCAGCCGATCTTCCTGCGCCAGCGCTACGCCGGCTTTGGCCTTGTCCTGCGCCAGGCGGCGCACATAGGCTTCGGCGGCTTCGCCTTCCCGGCGCTGCTCTTCGGTATGCGTCAGCAAAATGTCGAACGACACGCCGAGCAGGGTCAGCAGTTCACGTCGACGTGGGGAGCCGGAGGCCAGATAAAGCGAAGTCATTGAGATACCCTTACTGTACGGCGAACTGACGGCGGATTTTGCGCATCAACAGGAATAACCACGGCCACAAAATGCCGTTTACCACACTACTCCAGAACACCTCTGGGCGGAAAGAGACGTTGATCACTAAAAACTCAGCCCAGAACACCACCACGTCCATCGACAGCGACAGCAGCACGACGATCAGCGCCTGTTGCCACAGCGCCATATTGCGGAACAGTTGGAATTTGAACGCCACCAGATAGGCGATGATGCCCAGCGCCAGCGCGCGCACGCCCAGCGTAGAGCCGAGGATCAGATCCATGATCAACCCCAGCACGAAGCCGGTGCCGACGTTGACGCGGTGCGGCAAGGCCATCACCCAGTAAATGAGGATCAGCACCAGCCACGAAGGCCGGAACATGTAGATCTGTTCCGGCCACGGCATGATTTGCAGCACCAACGCCACCAGGAACGACAGCCAGATGATCCAGCGCCCGTGGCTGCGGTAACTGTTCATGGCACCACTCCCGCCGCGGCAGGCTGAGCTTGGGGCTGGACAGACGCCGGAGCGACGGTTTGCGGCGCCACGCCGGTGGCCGGCGCCGGCAGCTGCGGCCCGACCGAACCGGCAGGCGGCAGCACCTGCGGCATCATCTGCATCAGGCGTTCATTGGCCACGCGGTGCACTTCGTCCGGCGGCAACGGCATGTCGCCGTTGCGATCGGCGCCCCACAGCAGCAGCAGGTAGCGCAAGCGCTGCAGACCGGCGGTCGGCCGCGCCTGAATCACGGTGTAAGCGCGCTGGTTATCGACCTTGACCGAGGAAACCACCGCCACCGGATAGCCTTCCGGGAAGCGGCCGCCGAGGCCGGAGGTGACCAGCACATCGCCAACGCGGATATCGGTGTTGTTCGGCAGGTGCTCCAGCTGCAGATCGTCGGCGCAGCCGCTGCCTGCGGCGATCACTCGAATATCGTTGCGCAGCACCTGGATCGGCAGCGCGTGCGAGGCGTCGCAGATCAGCAGCACGCGGCTGGTGACTTTCGCCACCGCCACCACCTGGCCGACCACGCCCTTGTCGCTGATCACCGGCTGGCCTTCATAGACTCCGTTGTCCGACCCTTTGTCGATCACCACCTGATCGCTGTAGGGATCGGAGCCGGTGGAGATCACCTGGGTGACCATCTTGTGTTCGTCCTGGCGCAGCGGAGAACCCAGCAGCTCGCGCAAGCGGGCGTTTTCCTGCTTGAATTGGCCAAGAAGAAGAATATCGCTGTTTTTCAGCAGCAGTTCCTGCCGCAGAGCGCGGTTTTCCAGCTCCAGCTGTTGGCGGGTGGCCAGCGTTTCTGACACGCTGTCCAAAACTTTACGCGGCCCGTTGGCCAGAAAATAGAAAGGGCTGACTGCGGTGTCCATGTAGTTGCGTATCTTCACGAACGTGCCGAGCCGGCTGTCGGCAACGATCAGGCCAATGGCCGCAATCACCGCCAAAAAAAGTCGCAGTTGCAGGGAAGGCCCCCTGCTAAAAATCGGCTTCATAAATTATGCGAGTTCCTCGACAACAGAAAGAGGAACCGTACCCGATTCTCGCTGTGCGCATTCATCCGATACGATTCCTCCTTCCAGGGGCTGACTATTCTTCGCTGAACAAATCGCCGCCGTGCATGTCGATCATTTCCAACGCCTTGCCGCCGCCGCGTGCCACGCAGGTCAGCGGATCTTCCGCCACCACGACCGGGATGCCGGTTTCTTCCATCAGCAGGCGATCGAGGTTGCGCAGCAGCGCGCCGCCGCCGGTCAATACCATGCCGCGTTCGGAAATGTCGGAGGCCAATTCTGGCGGGCACTGCTCCAGCGCAACCATCACCGCGCTGACGATGCCGGTCAGCGGCTCTTGCAGGGCTTCGAGGATTTCATTGGAGTTCAGGGTAAAGCCGCGCGGTACGCCTTCGGCCAGGTTACGGCCGCGGACTTCGATTTCGCGCACTTCATCGCCCGGATAGGCAGAACCGATTTCGTGCTTGATGCGCTCGGCGGTCGCTTCGCCGATCAGCGAGCCGTAGTTGCGGCGCACATAATTGATGATGGCTTCATCGAAACGGTCGCCGCCGATGCGTACGGAAGAGGAGTACACCACGCCGTTCAGCGAGATCACCGCCACTTCAGTGGTACCGCCACCGATATCCACCACCATGGAACCGGTCGCTTCGGAGACCGGCAGACCAGCGCCGATCGCCGCCGCCATCGGCTCTTCAATCAGGAACACTTCACGCGCGCCGGCCCCTTGGGCGGACTCGCGGATAGCGCGGCGTTCAACCTGGGTCGCGCCGACCGGCACACAGACCAGCACGCGCGGGCTTGGGCGCATGAAACTGTTGCTGTGAACCTGTTTGATAAAGTGCTGCAGCATTTTTTCGGTCACGAAGAAATCGGCGATCACGCCGTCTTTCATCGGGCGAATAGCCGCGATGTTGCCGGGGGTGCGGCCCAGCATCTGTTTGGCGTCATGACCGACGGCCGCGACGCTCTTTGGGGAGCCGGCACGATCCTGACGAATGGCAACCACCGAAGGTTCATTCAGTACGATGCCTTGCCCTTTAACATAAATCAGGGTATTGGCGGTACCCAAGTCGATGGACAAGTCGTTGGAAAACATGCCACGAAATTTCTTAAACATAACGAAAGGATAATCCTGCAAGCTGGGGGCGGAAAATAAAATCCGCCTACTTTACCAACCACACGAAGCAGCGACAAGGCGCAAAAACGTTCTACTTCGGTGAAAAATAGTCTGTATTGTTTCTGCTCGAATGCACGGAAATTGGATGAGGCCTGAATTCCCTGAACAAAGGCTCAGTTTACCACCCTGTCAACGCACGAAACGGCGTAACACAGCTCATAAAATCTAACATATTCCCTGATTGCCGCCGATGGTAAGCACCTACCAACGCCAACCAGATAAAAGCTGACAAGAGCCTATCTCAAATAGGCGTCGTTGTCGCAGGCAGATTGGAGAAAACTCCAAAATGACGGGTGACATGGCCCAGATGGATCCGGCGCTCATTCTACGTCAATTTTTGTCCGGCAATCAGCTTAAACGCGATAACGACGTGAATATTTTTTACGCCCCGCGTCGATCGGTTCCGGCGACGCGAAAAAGTCGCCCTGCCCGCCGTGGATCCCTCGCTCTTTCAGCGTCTGCCACTCGTTGCGCGTGCGTACGCCGGCGGCGAACACCTGCGCGCGCGTGCCCGCGCAGGCGCCGGTCAGGCTCTGCACGAACAGCTGGTTTTCGTCCCGCTTATCGATGCTCCGCACCAATCCCGGGTGGAGCTTGACGATCTCCACCTGCAGCGACTTGATATAGGACGTACTGACCACGGTTAAACCCGCTTTGGACACCGCGAGGCGGCAGCCCAGCCCTGACAACAGCCTCAGCACCGGACGCAAACGGTCGATATGTTGACACACATCTGCCTCCGCAAGTTCAATCAGAATTCGCCGACGTTGACTTTTTTCGCACTGCAGCAATGTATCGCGCAGCCAGCGCTGGAAAGAGCGCTGCAAAATCGAGTCCACGCACAGCGGAAACGCCAGCGTTTCCTCGGGCCACTGCGTCAACAAGGGAATGATGCGGCTCACCTGTTGGCGATCGTAACTTTCCGCCAGCCCGAGCTGCTGCACCAGCGGCATATATTCCGCCGGCAGCAATTCCTGGGTGCCGTCATAGATCCGGCTCATGATCTCGCGATGGTGCACCTCGCCCCCCACGGTCACCGCCGGTTTCTGATACAGCCGCGGGCCGCCGCGCGCCAGCACCTGTTCCAGCAGCGTGCGCCATTTGACGCTGCCGCGCCCCTTTTCCGGCACCTGGCTGTCGTACACATACCACCCGTTTTCGCCCTGCAGCGTAGCGTGGCGCGTCGCCTGCTCCGCATAATCGATCACCTGCTCGGTGGTTTGACCGCTGCGGTACGCCACGATGCCGATGTGCAGGAAGGCCTCGCGGTCGATCAGCGCCGTGGAAGGCAAGGCATCGATGGCGTTAACCAGCTGTGAGGCGATGCCGTCGGCCTCCTTCAGGGTTCGATGCGGCAACAACACGGTAAAATCGCTGTGGAAGTAGCGCGCCAGCAGCGCCGACGGATAGCGCATCACGAAGGTAGACAGCAGATTGACCAGCGAATACATCAGCTCCTGCACCGCCACGCTGCCGTGCGTCTCGCGCAGGGTCTCGAAATCGGGCAGCCGCACCATCATCACGATGCCGTGCGAGCCTTCGTCTTCCAGCTGAGTGGTCAACTGGTTATCGAAGAACAGGCGATTATTCAGCCCGGTTTTGGCGTCCTGCGCGGCAAAGGCGCGGATCAGCGTATCGACCCGGCTGCGCTCTTCCCGCGCTTCCGCCAGATCGGCCAGCAGGCGGTCGAGCGCGCCGCTGACATTGGCCGGCCACTCACGCACGTCGCCCTGCATGACGTTTTCGCGTTCGCCGTTCAGAATGCGCCGTGCGCGGCGTTCCAGACGATCTTCGCCGTCGGCCTGCTCACGCAGCCAGCGCAGGCTGAACAGCAAAACCACCACCATCACGACGATCGACAGCGTGACGGCGGCGGTGGATTGCAGCGTGCGCACGTCGCTGGCGAAGGGGTCGCGGTAGGTGATGTGCAGCGTGCTGCCCGGATGCTGCAACAGGGGACGCGAGACCTGACGATAGCCGTTCAGCGCATCCCAGTGCTCTTTTTCCTGCGTGGGCAATTGATAGTCGAGCAGTTGGCTGCTACCGGCCTCTATGCGGATCGACACGATGCCGAGCGTGCGCATGACGATCGGCAACCATTTTTCCTGCTCCTGCGGCGGCTCGCTCAGCATGGCTTGATCGAGAGTGGTGACCAGCGAATCCAAGCGGCGCTCCTGGCGATCCTGGGTAACGTAAAAGAAGCTGTATGAGCATCCCATCAGCATCAAAAACATCGCCAGCGCGACCAACAGAGTGATCAATGCAGAGAGTTTGGTGGTAAATCGCATCCCTGTGCCTTGTCCGCTATGGTTAAGTGAGTGTTCACCCTTTAGCTAAAAGGGGCCGTCCAACCCTAACAAGCCTTGCCGAGGAATTAAACCTGCAAGCGCCATTTTTGTCCTTTATCAGGACTTGGGCCGCTTATTATGCATATAGTCAAATAACTGTGATTCAGCCATTGATAGAAAAGTGTAAACGAGAGGAAGAGTGACATGCGTGCACTGTTATTGGAACAACAAGACGACCAAACTCTGGCTCATATCAAAGATATCGACAGCGATCGGTTGCCGGAAGGCGATGTCACCGTCGACATCAACTGGTCCAGCCTGAACTACAAGGACGCGCTGGCGATCACCGGCAAAGGCAAGATCGTGCGCAACTTCCCGATGGTGCCGGGCATCGACTTCGCCGGCACCGTGCGCCACAGCCGCGACGATCGCTTCAAAGAGGGGCAAAGCGTGGTGCTCACCGGCTGGGGCGTGGGCGAACACCACTGGGGCGGGTTGGCCGAGCAGGCGCGCGTCTCCGGTGAGTGGCTGGTGCCGCTGCCGAACGGCCTGGATGAGCGCAAGGCGATGATCATCGGCACCGCCGGCTTTACCGCCATGCTGTGCGTGATGGCGCTGGAGGAAGGCGGCGTGCACCCTGACGACGGCGATATCCTGGTCACCGGCGCCAGCGGCGGCGTGGGCAGCACCGCCATCGCCCTGCTGGCGGCGCTGGGTTACCGGGTGACCGCCATCAGCGGCCGCGACAGCAATACCGACTACCTGAAAGCGCTCGGCGCCAAAGAGGTGATGCCGCGCGATGGCTATATCGACACGCCGCGCCCGCTGGAGAAACAGCTGTGGGCCGGCGCGGTGGACACCGTCGGCGACAAACTGCTGGCGCGGGTGCTGGCGCAGATGAACTATAACGGCACCGTCGCCGCCTGCGGCCTGGCGGGCGGTTATCAGCTGCCGACCACCGTGATGCCGTTCATTCTGCGCAACGTGCGCCTGCAGGGCGTGGATTCGGTGCATACGCCGCTGCACCGCCGCCAAACCGCCTGGGAACGGCTGGCCGGCATTCTGCCGGACAGCTTCTATCAGCAGGCCACGCACGAAATCTCCCTCGAGCAGGCGCCGGCCACCGCTGCCGCGCTGTTGAACAACCAAATCACCGGCCGCACCCTGGTGAAAATCCGCTGACCTTCTCCCCCCGGCGACGGGGGGAGCGCCCGCTTCTGCGAAATTTCATATTTTCCCGCGTCCCCTCGCTTCCGGCCGCCTTTAGCGCCATGCTTATTTCATGAAGACCCGTCAGCCGCTCGCGAACGGCGGGAATCAGTCGCGGAGAACATAAGCATGAACAAACACCCGAAATTGACCGAGGCCGACGTCACGCCGGAGAGCGTATTCCACCAGCGGCGCAAGGTGCTGCAGGCGCTCGGTATCACCGCCGCTTCGCTGGCGCTGCCCACTGGCGCACAGGCGGACCTGCTGTCGTGGTTCAAGGGCAACGATCGCCCCAAGGCACCGCCGGGCAAAGCGCTGGAATTCAGCAAACCGGCCGCCTGGCAGGCGCAGCTGGCGATGACGCCGGAAGACAAGGTCACCGGCTACAACAACTTCTATGAGTTCGGCCTCGACAAGGCCGATCCGGCCGCCAACGCCGGCGGGCTGAAAACCGAAGGCTGGAAAGTGCGCATCGACGGCGAAGTGGCGAAGCCGATAACGCTGGATATCGACGATCTGATGAAGCGTTTCCCGCTGGAACAGCGCATTTACCGCATGCGCTGCGTCGAGGCCTGGTCGATGGTGGTGCCGTGGATCGGTTTCGAGCTGGGCAAGCTTCTCAAGCTGGCCGAGCCGAACGGCAACGCGCGCTACGTGGCCTTCCAGACGCTGTACGATCCGGAGCAGATGCCCGGCCAGAAAGATCGCTTTATCGGCGGCGGCCTGAAATACCCCTACGTCGAAGGGCTGCGGCTCGACGAGGCGATGCATCCGCTGGCGCTGCTGACCGTCGGCGTGTACGGCAAAACCCTGCCGCCGCAAAACGGCGCGCCGCTGCGGCTGATCACGCCGTGGAAATACGGCTTCAAAGGCATCAAATCGATCGTGCATATCCGTTTGGTGCGCGATCGGCCGCCGACCACCTGGAACCAATCCGCACCGAACGAGTACGGTTTTTACGCCAACGTGAATCCGCACGTCGATCATCCGCGCTGGTCGCAGGCCACCGAGCGTTTCATCGGCTCCGGCGGCATTCTCGACGTCAAACGCCAACCGACGCTGCTGTTCAACGGCTATGCTGACCAGGTGGCGTCGCTGTATCGCGGCATGGATCTGCGGGAGAATTTCTAAGTGCGCCTGACGCCTGTTCATATCAAATGGCTGAAAGCCGCCCTGCATCTGGCGGCGTTTCTGCCCTTTCTCTGGCTGGTGCTGGCGGTGGATCAAGGCTGGTTCAGCGCCGATCCGTCCAAGGACATCCAGCATTTTACCGGCAGGATGACGCTGAAACTGCTGCTGGCCACGCTGGCTATCGCCCCGCTGGCGCGCTACACCCGCCAGCCGCTGCTGATCCGCTGCCGCCGCCTGGTGGGGCTGTGGTGCTTTGCCTGGGGCACGCTGCACCTGATAAGCTACTCCACGCTGGAACTGGGGCTAAGCAACCTCGGCCTGCTGGGCAGCGAGCTGGTGAACCGCCCTTATCTGACGCTCGGCATCCTCACCTGGCTGATCCTGCTGGCGCTGGCGGCCACCTCGACGCTGTGGGCGATGCGCAAACTGGGCGCCAAATGGCAACTGTTGCACAACTTCGTCTATCTGGCGGCGATCCTCGCCCCCATCCACTACCTGTGGTCGGTCAAAACGTTTTCCCCCCAGCCGTTCATCTACGCGCTGCTGGCGGTGGCGCTGTTGGGCCTGCGTTACAAGAAATTCCGCGCCTGGTGGCGCTGAACTACGCGGCGGCGCGCGTTATTGGTACGGAAAAACGCGCGCCGCCGGCGGGAACTTTTTCTGTGTTCCAGCGCTCATATTCCTGTCACGGATCCCCGAGTTCGTCGATTTGGGGTTGAATATCTTCGCTGATAAGACCAGTATTTAGCTGCGAATTGCTACGATATCGTTATAATGCCCGACCTTGTTTCTGTTCTCAGGGTGAATTTGCCCCTTAACAGGTGACAAATCGATAACATCGGGTTATTTTCTACGATGATGGTTTTATTGCCGGAGATACCAGCACAATGGCGGATAAGTTTCACATTTTGCTTCTGAACGGCCCCAATCTCAATCTGCTGGGGACGCGTGAGCCGGAGAAGTACGGCAGCACGACGCTGACAGAGATTGTTAACGGATTGGAAAACCAGGCATCCGCATTGGATATTACCCTGAGCCATCTGCAGTCCAACGCCGAGCATCAGCTGATCGATCGCATCCATCAGGCGCGCGGCAACACCGATTTCATTCTGATAAATCCGGCGGCGTTCACGCACACCAGCGTGGCGTTGCGCGATGCGTTGCTGGCGGTGCAGATCCCGTTCATCGAGATCCACCTGTCCAACGTGCACGCCCGCGAACCTTTCCGCCATCACTCTTATCTCTCGGACGTAGCGGTAGGCGTGATTTGCGGCCTCGGCGCGGATGGCTACGCTTTCGCTTTACAGGCAGCGGTTAACCGTCTGTCGAAAACCCACTAATTGCTCCACAAAAAGAGTACGGAATCACACTCATGGATATTCGTAAAATCAAGAAACTGATCGAACTGGTTGAAGAATCAGGCATTTCTGAACTGGAAATCTCTGAAGGCGAAGAATCGGTTCGCATCAGCCGTGCCGCACCGGCGCAGGCTTATCCCGTCATGCAGCAGGCCTACGCGATGCCGGCACAGCAGCAGCCAGCCCTGGCTAACGCCGTTGCCACCGCGCCTGCGGCAGAAACCCCTGCAGCACCGGCGGCCGTGAGTGGCCACGTCGTTCGTTCCCCAATGGTAGGCACCTTCTACCGCACCCCAAGCCCGGACGCGAAAGCCTTCGTTGAAGTGGGCCAGAAAGTGAACGCCGGCGATACCCTGTGCATCGTTGAAGCCATGAAAATGATGAACCAGATCGAAGCGGACAAGTCCGGCGTCGTGAAAGCCATCCTGGTGGAAAACGGCCAGCCGGTCGAATATGACGAGCCGCTGGTCGTCATCGAATAACGAGGCGCCCCCATGCTTGATAAAATTGTTATCGCCAACCGCGGCGAGATCGCGCTTCGCATCCTGCGTGCCTGTAAAGAACTGGGCATCAAGACCGTTGCGGTTCACTCCGCGGCCGACCGCGATCTGAAACACGTGCTGCTGGCCGACGAGACCGTCTGCATCGGTCCTGCGCCATCGGTAAAAAGCTACCTGAACATCCCGGCCATCATCTCGGCGGCGGAAATCACCGGCGCGGTGGCGATCCACCCGGGCTACGGCTTCCTGTCCGAGAACGCCGACTTCGCCGAGCAGGTTGAACGCTCCGGCTTCATCTTCATCGGCCCTAAAGCCGAGACCATCCGCCTGATGGGCGACAAGGTTTCCGCGATCAACGCCATGAAGAAAGCCGGCGTGCCGTGCGTACCTGGCTCCGACGGCCCGCTGACCGACGACATGGATAAAAACCGTGCCTTCGCCAAGCGCATCGGTTATCCGGTGATCATCAAGGCCTCCGGCGGCGGCGGCGGTCGCGGCATGCGCGTGGTGCGCAGCGACAAAGACCTTGAGCAGTCCATCAACATGACGAAAGCGGAAGCCAAAGCGGCTTTCAACAACGACATGGTGTACATGGAAAAATACCTGGAGAATCCGCGCCACATCGAGATTCAGGTATTGGCCGACGGCCAGGGCAACGCCATCTATCTGGCCGAGCGCGACTGCTCCATGCAGCGCCGCCACCAGAAAGTGGTCGAAGAAGCGCCGGCGCCGGGCATCACCAGCGAAATGCGCCGTTACATCGGCGAGCGCTGCTCGAAAGCCTGCGTGGAAATCGGCTACCGCGGCGCGGGCACCTTCGAGTTCCTGTATGAAAACGGCGAGTTCTATTTCATCGAAATGAACACCCGTATTCAGGTAGAGCACCCGGTTACCGAAATGATCACCGGCGTGGATCTGATCAAAGAGCAGCTGCGCATCGCTGCCGGTCAGCCGCTGTCGATCAAACAGGAAGAAGTGAAGATCCACGGCCACGCGGTAGAATGCCGCATCAACGCCGAAGATCCGAACACCTTCCTGCCGAGCCCGGGCAAGATCACCCGCTTCCACGCGCCAGGCGGTTTCGGCGTGCGTTGGGAATCTCATATCTACGCCGGTTATACCGTACCGCCGTACTATGACTCCATGATCGGCAAACTGATCACCTTCGGCGAAAACCGTGACGTGGCGATTGCCCGCATGAAAAACGCCCTGGCTGAACTGATCATCGACGGCATCAAAACCAACGTTGAGCTGCAGCAGAAGATCATGAACGACGAAAACTTCCAGCACGGTGGCACCAACATCCACTATCTGGAGAAGAAGCTGGGTCTGCAGGAAACCTAAGGCAGCACGCAGCATCGTCTGACGAAAGGCCGGTTAATCACCGGCCTTTTTCTTTGGCGTTGCCGCCAGTAACGGCTTGGCAAAACGCCGTCATGCCGTAAAATTCCCTACCTTTGATGAATCCATCACCGTAAACCTATGGGAGACACGGATGGACAAACGCTTTATTCAGGCGCACCGCGAAGCGCGCTGGGCGCTGGGGCTGACGCTGCTCTACCTGCTGGCCTGGGGGCTGGCGGCCTATCTGCCGGACAGCGCCGTCGGCGTCACCGGCCTGCCGCACTGGTTCGAAATGGCCTGCCTGCTGGTGCCGCTGCTGTTCATCGGCCTGTGCTGGCTGATGGTGCGCACGGTGTTCCGCGACATTTCGCTGGAGGACAGCGATGCAAACTGAAGTGATCCTGCCGCTGGTCGCCTACCTGCTGCTGGTATTCGGCCTGTCGGTATACGCCTATCGCCGCCGTCAGAATGGAAATTTCCTCAGCGAATATTTCCTCGGCAACCGCTCGATGGGCGGCTTTGTGCTGGCGATGACCCTGACCGCCACCTACATCAGCGCCAGTTCGTTTATCGGCGGCCCCGGCGCCGCCTACAAATACGGCCTGGGCTGGGTGCTGCTGGCGATGATCCAGCTGCCGGCGGTGTGGCTGTCGCTCGGCGTGCTGGGCAAGAAATTCGCCATCCTGGCGCGGCGCTACAACGCTATCACCCTCAATGACATGCTGTATGGCCGCTACCAAAGCCGCCTGCTGGTGTGGCTGGCCAGCCTCAGCCTGCTGGTGGCGTTCCTCGGTGCCATGACGGTGCAGTTTATCGGCGGCGCACGCCTGCTGGAAACCGCCGCCGGCATTCCTTACGACACCGGCCTGCTGATCTTCGGCATCAGCATCGCACTGTACACCGCCTTCGGCGGCTTCCGCGCCAGCGTGCTGAACGACGCCATGCAGGGGCTGGTGATGCTGCTCGGCACCGTGCTGCTGCTGGTGGCGGTAATCCATGCCGCCGGCGGACTGGACAGCGCAGTCAGCAAACTGCAGCAGATCGATCCGGCGCTGGTGTCGCCGCAGGGCGGCGATCAGATCCTCAGCCTGCCGTTTATGGCGTCGTTCTGGATCCTGGTGTGCTTCGGGGTGATCGGCCTGCCGCACACCGCCGTGCGCTGTATCTCCTACAAGGACAGCAAGGCGGTGCACCGCGGCATTCTGCTCGGCACAGTGGTGGTGGCGGTGCTGATGTTCGGCATGCACCTGGCCGGCGCGCTCGGCCGCGCGGTGTTGCCGGATCTCAAGATCCCCGATCAGGTGATCCCGACGCTGATGATCACCGTGCTGCCGCCGTACGCCGCCGGGATTTTCTTGGCGGCGCCGATGGCGGCGATCATGTCGACCATCAACGCCCAACTGCTGCAATCCTCCGCCACCATCATCAAGGATCTCTACCTTGGCGTACGCCCACAGCAGATCCAC
Source organism: Serratia sarumanii (assembly GCF_029962605.1). Taxonomy (NCBI): domain Bacteria; kingdom Pseudomonadati; phylum Pseudomonadota; class Gammaproteobacteria; order Enterobacterales; family Yersiniaceae; genus Serratia; species Serratia sarumanii. The sequence goes on from NZ_CP124750.1 coordinate 4,507,216, forward strand.
AACGAGCGGCTGATCAAGCGCTTCTCCAGCCTGACCACGCTGATCCTCGGCCTGTTGGTGCTGTTGGCGGCCTGGCGGCCGCCGGAGATGATCATCTGGCTCAACCTGCTGGCTTTCGGCGGGCTGGAGGCGGTGTTCCTGTGGCCGCTGGTGCTGGGCCTGTACTGGGAACGCGCCAATGCTCAGGGAGCGCTTAGCTCAATGGTGTCGGGTGCGGTATGCTATACGCTATTGGCCAGCTTCAACCTGCAGCCGGCGGGGCTGCACCCTATCGTGCCTTCGCTGTTGCTCAGCCTGTTGGCGTTTTATCTCGGTAACGTCGTCGGCGAAAAGCGCCGGACGGCGTCATCATTACCCTCTTGAAGAGAATTGCTATGCCTTGGATCCAACTCAAACTGAACACCACCGGCAGCCAGGCGGAAGACCTGAGCGACGCGCTGGTGGAAAGCGGCGCCGTGTCGGTGACCTTCCAGGACACCCACGACAACCCGGTGTTCGAACCCTTGCCGGGTGAAACCCTGCTGTGGGGCGATACCGACGTGATCGGCCTGTACGACGCGGAAACCGATATGGCCGAGGTGGTGGCGATGCTGGAACAGCACCCGCTGCTGGGCGCCGGTTTCCGCCACAAGATAGAGCAGCTGGAAGATAAGGACTGGGAGCGCGAATGGATGGATAACTTCCACCCGATGCGCTTCGGCGAGCGTTTGTGGATCTGCCCGAGCTGGCGCGACGTGCCGGATCCCGATGCGGTCAACGTGATGCTCGATCCGGGCCTGGCGTTCGGCACCGGCACCCACCCGACCACCGCGCTGTGCCTGCAGTGGCTGGACGGCCTCGATCTGGCCGGCAAAACCGTCATCGACTTCGGTTGCGGTTCCGGCATCCTGGCAATCGCCGCGCTGAAGCTGGGTGCGGCGCGCGCTATCGGCATCGACATCGATCCCCAGGCCATTCAGGCCAGCCGCGACAACGCGCAGCGTAACGGCGTTTCAGAGCGTCTGGAGCTGTATCTGCCGAAAGACCAGCCGGCGGACCTGCTGGCGGACGTGGTGGTCGCCAACATCCTCGCCGGCCCGCTGCGCGAGCTGGCGCCGCTGATCGGTTGCCTGCCGAAGGCCGGCGGCCATCTGGGGCTGTCCGGCGTGCTGGCCAGTCAGGCGAGCAGCGTTGCGCAAGCCTACGAAGAGAAGTTCACGCTCGACCCGGCCGCCGAGCGTGAAGAGTGGTGCCGCATCACCGGCCGCCGCAAGTAAGCGTCACGGTCTATTGCTCCCTCATCCACCGGCCCTGCGCCGGTGGATTTTTTTTGCCTGGCGATCGGCCCGCGGGCGAGACAAAATTTTATGCAATTTTTCGCCGTTCAACGACGGATCGCCCTGACAATGCGCCTTCCAGGCAGGCTATCCCGGCAAAAAACGCGGGTGAATGCAGATAATATTCTGCGCAAAGGCGAATATTTTACCGCACACAAAATAAGCACTTTTCGTCAACTCATTGTAAAATATATACAATATTTTTATGAATCACTGCGCAGCGCATTTTTTGCCCTAATATCGCGCCAATTGGTTAAAGTTTGGCCTTTCATCTCGGCGCAAAAATGCGTAATATACGCGCCCTTGCGGACACAGTATGGTCACTCTTTGTCTATGCGCATTGGACACCACCAGCTTACTAATTGCCTGATTGCGGCCCCGATGGCCGGTATTACAGATCGCCCGTTCAGAACCCTCTGTCATGCAATGGGTGCTGGGATGGCTGTATCCGAGATGCTCTCCTCCAACCCGGAGGTGTGGCGGACGGATAAGTCGCGTCTGCGTATGGTGCATAGCGATGAACCAGGGATCCGCTCCGTGCAGATTGCCGGATGCGATCCTGATGATATGGCCGCCGCCGCGCGTATCAACGTGGCCAGCGGCGCGCAGATCATCGACATCAATATGGGATGCCCGGCCAAAAAAGTGAACCGGAAGCTTGCCGGGTCCGCCTTGTTGCAGTACCCGGATCTGGTTAAACGGATCCTCCACGCGGTGGTTGACGCGGTGGATGTGCCGGTAACGCTGAAGATTCGCACCGGCTGGGCGCCAGAGCATCGTAACTGTGTAGAGATTGCCCAACTGGCCGAAGACTGTGGTATTCAGGCCCTGACGATTCACGGCCGAACCCGCGCCTGTCTGTTTAACGGCGACGCGGAATACGACAGCATTCGGGCAGTTAAGCAGAGTGTTTCCATTCCGATTATCGCGAATGGGGATATTACTGACCCGCATAAAGCCAGAGCAGTGCTCGACTACACCGGGGCCGATGCCCTGATGATAGGCCGCGCTGCTCAGGGGAGACCCTGGATCTTCCGGGAAATCCAGCATTATCTGGACACTGGGGAGTTGCTGCCGCCGCTGCCGCTTGGCGAGGTGAAGCGCTTGTTGATTGGGCACATTCGGGAATTGCACGGCTTCTATGGCCAAGGCAAGGGATTCCGGATTGCTCGTAAGCACGTGTCCTGGTATCTCCAGGAACACGCTCCGAATGACCAGTTTCGGCGCACATTCAACGCCATAGAGGATGCCAGCGAACAGCTGGAGGCGTTGGAGGCATATTTCGAAAATCTTAGCGTAAAAAAAGAGCTGACAGAACTATGTTCGAACAACGCGTAAATTCTGACGTACTGACCGTTTCTACCGTTAACTCACAAGATCAGGTAACTCAAAAGCCTCTGCGTGACTCGGTTAAACAAGCACTGAAGAACTATTTTGCTCAACTGAACGGTCAAGACGTAAATGACCTGTATGAGCTGGTACTGGCTGAAGTTGAACAGCCACTGTTGGACATGGTGATGCAATACACCCGTGGCAACCAGACCCGCGCAGCCCTGATGATGGGCATCAACCGCGGCACGCTGCGCAAGAAGCTGAAAAAATACGGCATGAACTGATACTAGTCAGTTAACGTGTTGAAAAGGCGCTTTATCTCATTTGATAAGCGCCTTTTTCTTTTGGGGCGCCCCCGGTTTGCGGGCAATAAAAAAGGCCGCAGCGCGGCCCTTGTGGCAAAGCGGCGACCTTATTCGGTCACTTTGTTCTTGAGGCTTTCCGCCCCTTGCTTGGTCTTGTCCCAAGCCTTCTCTGAACCTTGCTTGGTGGAGTGCCAGGCCTTTTGCGAGCCTTCGCTCACTTTGCTGCCGACGCTGTCGCTCTTGCCTTCGGCGGCGTGCTTGGCTTTCAGCTTCAGCTCTTCACCCTTGTCCTGAGACTGGTGCAGCTTTTCTTTGGCGGTATCCGCTCCTTTGTGCGCTTCGGCAACGACCTCGTTGCTGGCGTGAGCGGCGGTGTCGGTCGCGGTCTCAGCGGCGAACACCGGGGAAGCGAGCAGCAGTGCAGACAAGGCAATGATTGATTTCTTCATAAGTCCCTCTTTTCTCAGATACGTGCCATTCTTCATGAAATAAGATGGCACACAATCCCGTTAAAGAAACCTAAGAATAGTACGAAAACCAAAAATACCAACATAAAATATCAACACTCACATCTTAATTAACTTTTCATGCCATCTGCGTTCAACAATGGCGAAATGGCACGAAAAAGTTAAATTTTATCTGTCACAAAACTATAATTTTTACGTTTTTTACCTCGTAATAATCAGTAATGACAGGGATGGATTCTATGGTTGCCGTCATCATTATAGGCGTTTTTATCGTCAGCTTCCTTTACGCACACTCCCGCGGCAAGGAGAAACAAAAGCTTACCCGCCAACTGTTCGATCACTCCACCTTTATGGGGCCGATCAATATGTTTATGACCGGTTTCTCCCGTTTGCCCGCCAGGCAGCCCTATTTCGACGAAAAAGTTTTCCCGGAGCTGCAGACGCTGACCGACAACTGGCAGGTGATCCGCGAGGAAGCGGTGCGCTTGCAGCATCACATCAAAAAGGCGCAGTCGCACAACGATGCGGGGTTCAACACCTTCTTCAAACGCGGCTGGAAACGTTTCTATCTGAAGTGGTACAGCGACAGCCACCCTTCGGCGCAGACGCTGTGCCCAAAAACCGTCGAGCTGCTCAACCGCATCCCGTCGGTCAAGGCCGCGATGTTCGCCGAGCTGCCGCCCGGCAGCCATTTGGGTAAACACCGCGATCCTTACGCCGGCTCGGTGCGCTATCACCTGGGGTTGATGACGCCCAACGACGATCGCTGCTTCATCGAGGTGGACGGCGAGCAGCACAGCTGGCGCGACGGCGAGGCGGTGATCTTCGACGAAACCTACGTGCACTGGGCGCAGAACGCCACCGATCAGACGCGCATCATTCTGTTTTGCGACGTCGAGCGGCCGATGAAATGGCGCTGGGCGCAGGCGGTCAACCACTGGGTCGGCACCACGCTGATGTCGGCGGCCAGCTCGCCAAACGACGATCAGGACCGCACCGGCGGCATCAACCGCATCTTCAAATACGTCAACGCGGTGCGCGATGCCGGCCAGCGCCTGAAGGCGCGCAACCGCCGCGGTTACTACCTGCTGAAATGGCTGGTGATCGCTGCGATTTTCGCCGCGATTATCATTCCCAGCCTATAAAACGAGCCAATCTTCAACTCAGGGGCAACGCGAATGAGAATATTCGCATGCCCCTCTTCCTCTGTACCCCGTACCCTGTGTTAACATACACGTTCCTAGAGCCGCCTCCGCTGGCCAACAGCTATCCCTCCGAAGCCTGATAGCAGCGCAAACCGCCCTTCGAATGTAAATGTTTAGTCAATTATGGAATTCCGACTAAACCCTGGCCGTACTTGGGTGTCTGAGTGTTGTATCGCAATCGAGTGGATCCTTTATGCGTTACAGGTTGCTACCCCCTAACGCATAAACGAGCTGCTATGAAACGCCAAAAGAGATTTCAACTTTCCTTGCTGCACCCGCGCTACTGGCTGACCTGGTTCGGCCTGACCCTGCTGTTCCTGCTGGTACAGCTCCCTTACCCGTTGCTCAATCGGCTGGGGGTGTGGATGGGGCGCACTTCGATGCGTTTTCTTAAGCGTCGCGTCACCATTACCCGCCGCAACCTCGAACTGTGCTTCCCCGAGATGGACGAAGCGCAGCGCGAACGTAAAGTGGTGGGCAACTTCGAATCGCTCGGCATGGGCCTGCTGGAAACCGGCATGGCCTGGTTCTGGTCGGATAAACGCGTCAAGCGCTGGTTCAACGTCTCCGGCATCAACCACCTCAAAATGGCGCAGCGCGACGATCGCGGCGTGCTGGTGATCGGCGTGCACTTTATGTCGCTAGAGCTGGGCGGCCGGGCGATGGGCCTGTGCCAACCGATGATGGCGATGTACCGCCCGCACAACAACAAGGCGATGGAGTGGGCGCAGACCAAGGGCCGCATGCGCTCCAACAAAGCGATGATCGATCGCAAGGATCTGCGCGGCATGGTGCACGCGCTCAAGCGCGGCGAGGCGGTATGGTTCGCGCCGGATCAGGACTACGGCCCGCGCGGCAGCGTATTCGCGCCGCTGTTCGCCGTCGATCAGGCCGCCACCACCAGCGGCACCTTCATGCTGGCACGCATGGCCAACCCGGCATTGGTGCCGGTGGTGCTGATCCGCCGCGAAGGCGGCCGCGGCTACGACCTGCTGATTCAACCGGCCCTGGAAGACTACCCGCTCAGCGACGAACAGGCGGCGGCGGCTTACATGAACAAAGTGATCGAGAAAGAGATCATGCGGGCGCCGGAGCAATACATGTGGCTGCACCGCCGCTTCAAAACCCGACCGGCCGGCGCGCCCTCGCTGTACTGAGCCTCTTTTTTCTTTCCAGCCCGGCCAACGCCGGGCTTTTTTGTGCGCCACGTTTAAAAAGCGGCGGCTCGACACTCTACTTTCCTGTAATCTCCTTTTTTACCCGCACAGGAAAGGAAATGATGAAAGCTCAAGTTCGCATTGCTCTGGTCGGTGATTACAACCCGCAAGCCGTGGCCCATCAGGCCATCCCCGTAGCGCTCCAGCTCACCGCTGCCCATCTCGACATCGACGTGCAGCCCCAATGGCTACCGACAGAAACCCTGACCTCCCCCGACGTGCTGCAAAATTTCGACGCCATCTGGGTGGTGCCGGGCAGCCCGTATCGTTACGACGACGGCGCCTTTATGGCGATCCGCCATGCGCGGGAAAACGACGTGCCGTTCCTCGGCTCCTGCGGCGGTTTTCAATACGCCATCGTCGAGTACGCCCGCAACGTGATGGGCTGGCACGACGCCGGCCATGCGGAAACCGACAGCGGCGGCCGATTGGTGATCGCCCCGCTGAGCTGTTCGCTGGTGGAAAAAACCGGCGACATCGTTTTTCAGCCTGACACCCGCGTCGCGCAGGCCTACGGCAGCCTGAACACCCATGAAGGCTACCACTGCAACTTCGGCGTGAATCCGGAATTCGTCGCCGATCTTGAGCGCTTCCCGCTGATCGTCAGCGGCCACGACACCGAAGGCGACGTGCGCGCCATCGAACTGCCGGGCCGGCGTTTTTACGTCGCCACGCTGTTCCAGTCGGAACGCGCCGCGCTGCGCGGCGAGCTTTCACCGCTGGTGGTGGAACTCGTCAAAACCGCCGCCAACGGGTAAAAAAAAGCCCTCTTGCGAGGGCTTTCTCATCGGATACATCCCGCCGGCTTACGCCTGTCCGAGCTCGCGCAACGCCAGATTGAAGTGTTGCCCCAGCTCACGCCGATGAACCGGATGCTCCATCATCGACACATGGTCGCCGTTGACCTGGCTGACGCGGACGGTCGCCGGCGGCAGCAGCTTATCCCATCCCAACGCGGAAGCGTCTTCGCGGCAATATCCCGCCTGCTTGATCCTCTGCCAATACGCCTGGAACTGTGCGTTCTGCGAATTGACGGAAACCTGCTCCTGCTTCGCCTTGAACAGATGGATTTTCAGCGATGCGGGCTGCACCAGGGTCGCTTCCACCAGTTTGGCGTAGTGGTGCCGCTGCTGCCAGAGCGCCGCCTCGTCGGCCACTTCCTCACGCTGAGTCTTGATCCCGGCGCGTTGCACGGCCGCGATCGCCTCCGGCAACGGCAGCTCGGCCAACTGCTGACAGAACTGCGGATCCGGCCTTTCCTGCGTTGACTCCACCCAGTTCAGCAACAGCTGGACCGGGCTGTGCATCGCCTCCACCGGCCGCAACGTGTCGATCAACCCCAGGAAGGCGACCGCTTCCCCGGCCGATTGCAGCTGCTCGGCGATGGCATAGGCCAACACCCCGCCGGAAGAGTACCCCGCCAGATGGTATGGCCCCTGCGGCTGCACTTCGCGAATCAACGCCACGGCGCTGGCGGCCATATCGGACATGGTGGCCGGCTTCTCCTCCACCGCCGGCCACGGCACGGCGTAGACCGGGAAGGTCTCGTCGATCTCCTTGGCCAATTCAAACACGTAGGAGTGATCGCCAAAGCCGGTCGGGACGAAGAATAGCGGCGGCCGGCTGCCGCTGCTGCGAGCCGGCACCGCTTTGCGCAGCGGAGCCTCTGCGGTGCGACGATCTATCCGCTCGGCCAGCTCGGCCAATATCGGATGGTTGAAGGTCGCCTGTACCGGCAAGGTGATGCCTTGCTGACGTAGCTGGCTGGAAAGACGTACCGCCAGCAGCGAATGGCCACCGAGCTCGAAGAAATTGTCGTGGCGCCCTATCTGGCCAATCTCGAGCAGCTCGCACCATACCCGCGCCAGCGTCGTTTCGGTCTCCCCCTGAGGCGCCGCATACTCCCGAGTGCCGACTGCCGCGCGCTCCGGCTCCGGCAAGGCACGCCGATCCAGCTTGCCGTTGGCGGTCAACGGCAGCGCATCCAGCCAGACATAAGCCGACGGCACCATGTACTCCGGCAAACGTTCGCTCAGATAGGCCCGTAGCTGTCCCTGCAACGCGCTGCGGTCAACGTCGGCCGTCGGTACGATCCAGGCGACCAGGCGCGGATGATGTTCCGTCGAACAAACCTGCACCACCGCTTCCCGCACCCACGGGCTCGCCGCCAGCTGCACCTCAATCTCGCCCGGTTCGATGCGGAACCCGCGCAGCTTGATCTGCTGATCGCATCGCCCTTGGTATTCAAGACTGCCGTCCGGTAAATAACGCGCCAGATCGCCGGTGCGATACATGCGGCCGCCGCCGACCGGATTGAACGGATCGCTCAGGAAGCGCTGTGCCGTCAGTTCCGGTCGGTTCAGGTAGCCCAACGCCACCCCCACGCCGCCGATGTGCAATTCCCCCACCGCCCCCATCGGCACCGGGCGCCCGCGGGCGTCCAGCAAGTAAGCGCGGGTATTGCCGATCGGTTTCCCAATCGGCAAGCGCGCCTCCCCTTCAGCCCGCTCGATACGTGCCGTTGTCGCAAAGGTGGTGGTCTCCGTCGGCCCATAGGCATGGATCAGGTGCACCGGCCCCCGCTCTTGCAACAACCGCGCATAAGCGCCCGGATCCTCTTTCTCCCCTCCGCTAATCAGATATTTCAACTGCGCCAGTGCGCCACTGATGCTGTGCACATACTGATTGAACAGCGCAGTGGTCAAGAACAGCGTGGTGATGCGATGGCGTTGCAGTTCGGCCGCCAGACGTTCGGCCTCCATCATTACCTCCGGCACGATCACCACCAGCGCACCGCCATTCAACAGGGCGGCCCAAACCTCCATCGTGCTGGCATCAAATGCCGGATTGGCGGCAAAGGCGATGCGGTCGTCGGCGTCAAAGGCGGCGTAGCGGTTGTTGCGCACCAGACGCGTGATCCCCTGGTGCGGCGTCATGACGCCTTTCGGCGTACCGGTCGAGCCGGAGGTATACATGATGTAGGCCGTCGCGCCGCTCGACACGCGCAACGCCGGGTTACCGTTATGATCTTCAGCTTCGCGATCCTCGACCGTCAGCTGCGGGATCTCCTCGTCGCCGATGGCGTCCGTCAGCATCAGGCAGGCGCCGCTGTCATCGGCGATCCACGCCTGACGCGCGGCCGGCAGTTGCGGATCGATGGGCACATACGCCGCCCCGGCCTTGATTACCGCCAATTGGGCGCAGACCAGTTCGATGCTGCGCGCCAGCCGCACCGCGACCCGGTCGCCCGGTTGTACGCCGCGCTCAATCAGCCGATGCGCCAACCGGTTGGCGCGCGCATTCAACTGTGCGTAGCTGAGCCGTTGCGCATCCTGGATCAAAGCGATGGCCTGCGGCGTCAGCCGCGCCTGCTGTTCAAACAGTTCGTGCACGCAGGTATCCGCCGGGTAAGCTTCCGCCGTATGATTCCAGCGGCACAGCTGCAGCGCATACTCTTCATCCGGCATCACCTCCAGTTCACAGACCGGTGTCTGAGGCGCCTGCTCCAATGCCTGCGCCAATGCGCTCAACGCCTGCGCCATATAGCCACACACGCGCTGCGCTTCAATCGGCTGCCTGACCTGCGCCGTCAGGCCCAGCGAATCACCGCCGTCCTCGACCGACAGCACGAACGGATAGTTGGTGCGTTCCTGGCTATCGAGCAGCGTCACGCCGGTCGGCAATGCGGTATCCTCGCCGCTGTTATGCCGGTAGTTCAGCAGGGCACTGAACAGCGGCGTGCCCGCGGCGACGCCGCTGCAGCGCTGCGCCAACGCCAGCGGCGCATGCTCATGGGCCAGCAGCCCGCTCAGCCGGATGTGCGCCTGCAACACCGCCGATTCCGCGCCGACCTCGTTGACATCCAGCCGCAGCGGCAACGTATTGATAAACAATCCGAGCGCCCGTTCCGCCCCGTCTCCGGCCTGCATGCGGCCCAACAATACGGTGCCGAATACCACCTCATCGCGGCCGGTAGCGCGCGCCAACACCTGCGCCCAGGCCAGGTGGCACAGGCTGGCCAGGCTGACGCCCAGCCGCCGCGCCTGCCGCCGCAGCTGTTGGTTGAGCGCAGGCGGTAAAGCCAGGTGCGCCGTCGAGATATCCCGCCCTTCGCCATGCACGTCGCTCAGGCCGAACGGCAGCGACGGTTCATCGATATCCGCCAGCATAGTGCGGAAGAACCGTTCGTGTTCGGCCTTGCTGACGCCGAGCCTTGCCTGCGCCACCGCGTTGCGGAACGGCGGTGCCTTGGCCAGTTCGTCCCCGCGCCCGGCCAGGATCAGGTTGATCTCCTCCTGCATCACCGCCAAGGTCGAGTGGTCGCCGATCAGGTGATGCCATTGCTGGAGCACGCACCAACTGCCTTCTTCCCCCTGTGCGGCGACAAAGCTCAGCAACGGTGCGCGCGTCAGATCAGGCCGCACGCGGCGCGGATCAAACAACGCCGTCAGCCGCGAACCGATCTCGCCCTCTGCCGGATTGAGCCGCAGTTCTCGCAGCGACAACTGGGCCTTGCGCCACACCACCTGCACCGGTGATGACACGCCCTGCGTGATGAACGCGGTACGCAGAATATCATGGCGATCGATCACCTGCTGCATCGCCGCCAGCCAGGCGTCCAGGCGCGCACGGCTGTCGAAACGCAGCACCGCGGACAGCTGGTACGGGTCGCCCCGTTCCGCCAGCAGATGGTGGAACAAAATCCCCTCCTGCAGCGGCGACAAGGCGTAGATATCCTGTACGTTGGCCACGCCGCCCGGCACCTGCGCCACCACCGCGTCGATCTCCGGCTGACTCAGCGCCGCCAGCGGCAACATCTCCGGCGTAATGGCTACGCAGCCCGGCAGGATACCGTTGGCCGGCACGCTCACTTCCTGCTGCGTGACCAACGTCTGCGCCAGCGTTGACAGCGTCGGCGCGGTGAACAGCGTTTGCACCCCGGCGCTCAGCCCGACACGGCGCAGCTGCGCCATCAACTTCACCGCCAGCAGCGAGTGGCCGCCCAATTCGAAGAAGTTATCGTGGCGCCCGACCCGCTCAATGCCCAGCAGCTCGCGCCAGATCCCCGCCAGCAGCGTTTCCAGTTCGCCTTCAGGTTCGGCGTAAACCTCACGCACGTAGGCGTCCTCCTGCGGCTCAGGCAGCGCGCGCCGATCCAGTTTGCCGTTCGGCGTCAGCGGTAGCGTATCCAGCGCCACCCAGGCCGCCGGCAGCATAAACTCCGGCAACATCCCCGCCAGATACTGTCGCAGCGTCACCGCCAACGTCTGGCGATCCGCGTCAGCCTCCGGCACCACCCAGGCCACCAACCGCTTAGTGTCCGCTTCGCCGAGGACATCCACCACCGCTTCGCGCACCGCCGGGTGACCGGCCACTCGCGCCTCGATCTCACCGCATTCGATGCGGAAGCCGCGAATTTTCACCTGCCGATCGTTGCGTCCCAGGTAGTCGATATTGCCGTCCGCCAGATAGCGCGCCAGATCGCCGGTGCGATACATCCGCTCGCCTGGGTTAAACGGATCCGCCAGGAATCGCTCTGCCGTTAACTCTGCGCGGTTGAGATAACCCAGCGCCACCCCGGGGCCGGCGATGTAGATCTCGCCGGTCGCGCCGAGCGGCACCGGTTGCCCGTGCTCATCCAGCAGATAAATCCGGGTATTGCCGATCGGCCGCCCGATAGGCAAACGCTGCCATGGATCCACTCGCTCGATCGTGGCCGTCGTGGCGAACACCGTACACTCGGTCGGCCCATAAGCGTTGATCAGCCGTACCGGCCCAGCCTCTTTCAGCATGCGGGCAAAGGCGTGCGGATCCGCCGCTTCACCGCCGCTCAGCAGATATTTCAACTGCGCCAGCGTCGCGGCGATGCTATGGGCATATTGGTTAAACAACGAGGTGGTCAGGAACAAGACGTTAATCCCTTGCCGCACCAGCGCCGCCGCCAACGCCTCGGCTTCCGTCAACACTTCCGGCGCAATGATCGCCAGACTGGCGCCATTCAACAGGGCTCCCCACATTTCCAGCGTGCTGGCGTCAAACGCCGGATTGGCGGCGAAAGCGAAGCGATCGCCGCGTTCAAACGACGCAAAACGATTGTTGATCGCCAGCCGGAGGATGCCTTGGTGCGTCACCATGACGCCTTTAGGCGTACCGGTCGAGCCCGAGGTATACATGATGTAGGCCGGCGCGCCGCCGGCGCGAGGCACCGCCGGATCGTGGGTCGGATTCTGCCGCAGCCGATCGACACGCAGGCAGGCGATCTCGCCGGCTATCTCGCGGTCGATATCGCGATCGCACAGGATCAACGACGCCCCGCTGTCGCCGATGATCCACGCCTGCCGCGCAACGGGCAGGTGCGGATCGAGCGGCACATAAGCGGCCCCCGCCTTGAGGATCGCCAGCTGGGCGATGACCAGAGAAACGCTGCGTTCAAGCGACGTGGCCACGCGATCGCCCGGGCGCACGCCCTGTGCGATGAGTTGGTGCGCCAGTTGGTTGGCGTGGGCGTTCAATTGGGCGTAGCTCAGGCTGTCCCGATCGTTCACCACCGCAACGGCGTCCGGCGTGCGCTGCGCCCACTGTTCAAACAGGACGTGGGCACTGCTCTGCGCCGGATAAACTTCCGCGGTTCGGTTCCAGCCGTACAACAACAGTTCGCGCTCGGCAGCCGGCAGCAGATCGAGATGCGACGCAGGCTGCGTAGCATTTGTCGCCATCGCCCGCAGCACCTGCACCAGGTAAACGCCGTAACGTTCGGCGGTAGCGCGGTCGAACAGCGCCGTGGCGAAGTTCAGCGTACCGCTGATTTGCTCGTCGCGCTCCGCCAGATCGAGCGTCAAATCATACTTGGCGATCTGATAGCCCAACTCGGCACTCTCGGCCTGCAGCCCAGGCAGCGAGATATCGCGCACCGAGCCGTCCTGCCAGGCCAACATCACCTGGAACAGCGGGGTATAACCCAGGTGGCGCGGCGGATTGACCAGCTCCACCACCTGCTCGAACGGCAGATCGCGATTTTCCTGCGCCGTCAGCACCGTGTGGCGGATCCGCGCGATCAGCGTCGGCAGATCCGGATCGTCGCGAAGATCGATGCGCAGCGCCAGCGTGCTGACGAAGAAGCCGACCAACGATTCGGTTTCCAGCCGGCCACGGTTGGCCTCCGGCGTGCCGATCACCAGCTCCTGCTGCCCGGCCATGCGCGTCAGCACCAGGCTCCAGGCCGCCAGTACCGTCATGAACAGCGTGCCGCCATGCTGCCGGCTGAACTGCCGCAGCGCCTGCGTCAGCTCGGCGTCGATCGCGATCGGCACCTCCCCGCCGCTGAAAGACTGCACCGTCGGACGCGGCCGGTCGGTCGGCAGCGTCAGCAACGCCGGCGCATCGCTCAGCGTTTCGCGCCAGTATTGCGCCTGCGCCGCCAGCCGCTCCGGCGTCAGATAGCGACGCTGCCAGGCGGCGTAATCCGCGTATTGCAGCGTCAGCGACGGCAGCGGATCGGCATCGCCGCGACGCAAAGCGCCGTACAACGCCCCCAAATCACGCAGCAGAATGCCGGTCGACCAACCGTCGGAAATGATGTGATGACAGGTGAGCAGGAACAGGTGCTCCTCATCCGCCAGGCGGATCAGCGCGGCGCGCACCAGCGGCCCCTGCGTCAAATCAAAAGGCGCCTCCGTCAGGCGCTGCGCCAGTTGCCGCGCCTGGCTCTGAGCATCCTGCCGCCCACGCAGATCGTGAACCGTCAACGGCAGCGCGTCTGCCGGCAGAATGTGCGCCTGCGGCTGCCCCTCGACGGTGACAAACCGGCTGCGCAACGCTTCGTGGCGGGCATAGAGCGCATCCAGGCTCTGCCGCCAGGCGGGCAGATCCAGCTCGCCGCGCAGGCTCAGCGCCAGGGGAATATGGTAAGTTTCACTCAGGCCTTCCAACTGCGTCAGGAACCACAACCGCTGCTGAGCAAACGACAGCGGCAACGCGGCGCCGCGTGGCATAGCCTCGATCGGCGGCAGCGCCTCATCGGTTCTCCGCAGTTGCTGCGCCAATGCCAGCAGCGTCGGGTTGGCGAACAGGGTCTGCAACGGCAGCTGCCATTCCATCTGCTGCAGACGGTTGGTCAGACGTACCGCCAACAGCGAGTGGCCCCCCAGCTCGAAGAAGTTATCATGGCGCCCGACCCGCTCCACGTTCAGCAGCTCGCGCCAGATCGCCGCCAGCAGCGTTTCGTGTTCACCCTGCGGCGCTTCGTACGCAGCCTGGCTCTGCGCCCCCTGCGGCTCCGGCAACGCCCGCCGATCCAGTTTGCCATTCGGCGACAGCGGCAACGCCGCCACCACCACCCAGGCCGACGGCACCATATAGTCCGGCAGCGACGCGCTCACATGCTGCCGCAGCGCGCCCGCCAGCGTTTCTTCCGCTACGTCCGCGGCCGGCACCACCCACGCCACCAGCCGTTTGTCGTCGCCCACCGCCCGTGCATCCACCACCGCTTCGCGCACCGCCGGGTGCGTCGCCAGCGCCGCCTCTATCTCGCCGCATTCGATGCGGAAGCCGCGGATTTTTACCTGCTGATCGTTGCGCCCCAGGTACTCGATGTCGCCGTTCGCCAGATAACGCGCCACGTCGCCGGTGCGGTACATCCGCCCGCCCGGCGCGAACGGATCGGCAAGGAAACGTTCTGCCGTCAGTTCAGGCCGGTGCAGGTAGCCCCGCGCCACCTGCACCCCGCCGATATACAGCTCGCCCACCGCCCCCAGCGGCACCGGCTGCCCGCGCTCGTCCAGCAGGTAGATGCGCGTGTTGGCGATCGGCCGCCCGATCGGCACCGACACCCGGTCCGCCTCCCGCGAACAGTGCCAGGCGGTCACGTCCACCGCCGCCTCCGTCGGCCCATACAGGTTATGCAACTCCGCCTGCGGCAGCCGGCGGTAAAACTCCGCCACCAGCGTCGCCGGCAGCGCTTCCCCGCTGCACATCACCCGCACCACCTGCCCGCAGCGCGTCGCCGCCTGCCCGTCCGCCAGGAAGCTTTGCAGCATCGACGGCACGAAGTGCAGCGTGGTGACGCCGTACTGTTCGATCGCGCGGCTCAGGTAGTCCGGATCCTTGTGCCCTTCCGGCTTCGCCATCACCAGACGCGCGCCGACCATCAGCGGCCAGAAGAACTCCCACACCGAGACGTCGAAGCCGAACGGCGTTTTTTGCAGCACCGTGTCCGCCGCCGTCAGGCCGTAGGCCTCCTGCATCCACACCAGCCGGTTGACCACCCCGCGGTGTTCGTTCATCGCGCCCTTCGGTTTGCCGGTCGAGCCCGAGGTGTAAATCACGTACGCCAGGTGCGACGCCTGCGCGCGCGGTGCCGGGTTCTCGGCGCTCAGCGTCTCCGGCAACGCCGCCTCCAGCGCCAGCTGCGGCGTCGCAGGCTCGCCCAGCGCCGCCCGGCCGGCGGCGTCCGCCAGCAGCAGCACCGGGTCGGCATCCTGCAGGATGTACTGCAGGCGTTCGCCCGGATAGGCCGGATCGAGCGGCACATAGGCGCCGCCGGCCTTGAGGATGCCGAACAGCGCCGTCACCATGTTCAGGCCGCGTTCGGCGCACACCGCCACCCGGCTGTCCGGGCCGACGCCGCGCGCTATCAGCGCGTGCGCCAGCCGGTTGGCGCGGGCGTTCAGCTGGGCGTAGCTCAGGCTTTCCGCGCCGCTCACCAGCGCGGTGGCGTCCGGCGTGCGATGCACCTGCTGCTCGAACAGCGCCGCCAGCGTCTGATCCAGCGGGTAGTCACGCTCGGTGCGGTTCCAGCCATGCAGCAGCAGTTCGCGTTCCGTCTCCGGCACCACCGCCAGTGAACACACCGGCGTTTCCGGCGCCTGCTCCAGCGCTTGCGCCAGTGAGCTCAGCGCCTGCACCATATAGTCACACACCCGCTGGGCATCGACCGTCTCGGTCACCTGCGCCGTCAGGCCCAGCGAATCGCCGCCGTCCTCCACCGATAACACGAACGGATAGTTGGTGCGCTCTTCGGCGCTCAGCAAGCTGACACCTTCCGGCAACGCCACTGCTTCGCCGTTGTTGTGGCGATAGTTGAGCAAGGCGCTGAACAGCGGCGCCCCAGGGCTGACGCCGCTGCAGCGCTGCGCCAATGCCAGCGGCGTATGTTCATGCGCCAGCAGCCCGCTCAGCCGCACGTGCGCCTCTCTTGCCGCCGTCTCCACGCCTCGCCGATCGATGTCCAGACGCAGCGGCAACGTGTTGATAAACAACCCCAATGCCCGTTCCGCGCCTTCGCCTCCCTGCAGACGCCCCAGCAATACGGTGCCGAACACGACCGCGTCTCGCCCGCTGACGCTCGCCAGCACCTGCGCCCAGGCCAGGTGGCACAGGCTGGCCAGGCTGACGCCCAGCCGCCGCGCCTGTCGCCGCAACCGCAGGTTCAGCGCCGAAGAGAGTGCCTGGTAGCGGCAGGCGATTTGCCGCCCTTCGCCGTGCACGTCGCTCAGGCCGAACGGCAGCACCGGCTCGCTGATATCCGCCAGCATGTCGCGGAAGAAGCTTTCGTGCTCCGCCTCGCTGAGAGCCAGGCGCGCCTGCGCCACCGCATTGCGGAACGGCTGGGCAACGCCCAACTGTGCCCCACGGCCGGCGAGGATCTCGCCGATCTCTTGCTCCATGAAGGCCAGCGTGGAGTGATCGCCAATCAGATGATGCCACTGCTGCAAGGCGCACCAGCTGCCGTCCTCCTCCTGCGTGACGGTAAAGTTGAGCAGCGGCGCGCGGGTCAGATCCTGCCGCTGCTGCAACGGATCAAAGCTGGCCGCCAGCTGTTGCCAAATCGGGCCGTCAGCCGGATCGAAACGCCGCTCGCTCAGCGCCAGCTCAGCCTTGCGCCACACCACCTGCACCGGCGAGGACATGCCCTGCGTGATGAACGCAGTACGCAGAATGTCATGGCGATCGATCACCTGCTGCATCGCCGCCAGCCAGGCGTCCAGGCGCGCACGGCTGTCGAAACGCAGCACCGCGGACAACTGGTACGGGTCACCCCGTTCCGCCAGCAGATGGTGGAACAAAATCCCCTCCTGCAGCGGCGACAAGGCGTAGATGTCCTGTACGTTGGCCACGCCGCCCGGCACCTGCGCCACCACCGCGTCGATCTCCGGCTGGCTCAGCATCGCCAGCGGCAACATCTCCGGCGTAATGGAAGCCCCGCCCGGTAAAATCCGGTTTTCCGGTATGTCGACCTCACCTTGCGCGCTCATCGCCTGCGCCAGCGCCGACAGCGTCGGCGTTGAGAACAGCGTCTGCACGTTCGCTCCCCAACCGGCGCGCCGCAGCTGAGCCATCAACTTCACCGCCAGCAGCGAGTGCCCTCCTAGTTCGAAGAAGTTATCGTGGCGCCCGACCCGCTCCACGTTCAGCAGCTCGCGCCAGATCGCCGCCAGCAGCGTTTCGTGTTCACCCTGCGGCACTTCGTACGCTGCCTGGCTCTGCGCCCCCTGCGGCTCCGGCAACGCCCGACGATCCAGCTTGCCGTTCGGCGACAGCGGCAACGCCGCCACCACCACCCAGGCCGACGGCACCATATAGTCCGGCAGCGCCGCGCTCACATGCTGCCGCAGCGCGCCCGCCAGCGTTTCTTCCGCCACGTCCGCGGCCGGCACCACCCACGCCACCAGCCGTTTGTCGTCGCCCACCGCCCGTGCATCCACCACCGCTTCGCGCACCGCCGGGTGCGTCGCCAGCGCCGCCTCTATCTCGCCGCATTCGATGCGGAAGCCGCGGATTTTTACCTGCTGATCGTTGCGCCCCAGGTACTCGATGTCGCCGTTCGCCAGATAACGCGCCACGTCGCCGGTGCGGTACATCCGCCCGCCCGGCGCGAACGGATCGCTCAAGAAGCGCTCCGCCGTCAGTTCAGGCCGGTTCAGGTAGCCCCGCGCCACCTGCACCCCGCCGATATACAGCTCGCCCACCGCCCCCAGCGGCACCGGCTGCCCGCGCTCGTCCAGCAGGTAGATGCGCGTGTTGGCGATCGGCCGCCCGATCGGCACCGACGCCCGCTCCGCCTCCCGCGAACAGTGCCAGGCGGTCACGTCCACCGCCGCCTCCGTCGGCCCATACAGGTTATGCAACTCCGCCTGCGGCAGCCGGCGGTAAAACTCCGCCACCAGCGCCGCCGGCAGCGCTTCCCCGCTGCACATCACCCGCACCACCTGGCCGCAGCGCGTCGCCGCCTGCCCGTCCGCCAGGAAGCTTTGCAGCATCGACGGCACGAAGTGCAGCGTGGTGACGCCATACTGTTCGATGGCGCGGCTCAGGTAATCCGGATCCTTGTGCCCTTCCGGCTTCGCCATCACCAGACGCGCGCCGACCATCAGCGGCCAGAAGAACTCCCACACCGAGACGTCGAAGCCGAACGGCGTTTTTTGCAGCACCGTGTCCGCCGCCGTCAGGCCGTAGGCTTCCTGCATCCACACCAGCCGGTTGACCACCCCGCGGTGTTCGTTCATCGCGCCCTTCGGTTTACCGGTCGAGCCCGAGGTGTAAATCACGTACGCCAGGTGCGACGCCTGCGCGCGCGGTGCCGGGTTCTCGGCGCTCAGCGTCTCCGGCAACGCGGCCTCCAGCGCCAGCTGCGGCGTCACGGGTTCGCCCAGCGCCGCCCGGCCGGCGGCGTCCGCCAGCAGCAGCACCGGGTCGGCATCCTGCAGGATGTACTGCAGGCGTTCGCCCGGATAGGCTGGATCGAGCGGCACATAGGCGCCGCCGGCCTTGAGGATACCGAACAGCGCCGTCACCATGTTCAGGCCGCGTTCGGCGCACACCGCCACCCGGCTGTCCGGGCCGACGCCGCGCGCTATCAGCGCGTGCGCCAGCCGGTTGGCGCGGGCGTTCAGCTGGGCGTAGCTCAGGCTTTCCGCGCCGCTCACCAGCGCGGTGGCGTCCGGCGTGCGGCGCACCTGCTGCTCGAACAGCGCCGCCAGCGTCTGATCCAGCGGATAGTCACGCTCGGTGCGGTTCCAGCCATGCAGCAGATGCTCCCGTTCGGCGGGCGGCAACAAATCGATATGGGATACTGACCGTGGGCTATTCAGCGTCATCGCCCGCAGCGCCTGTACCAGGTAAACGCCGTAGCGTTCGGCGGTGGCGCGATCGAACAATGCCGTGGCGAAGTTCAGCGTACCGCTGATGCCTTCGCCGGTATCGGCCAGATCGAGCGTCAGATCAAACTTCGCCGCGCTGTATTCCAGCCCGGCCAGCTCGGCCTGCAGCCCAGGCAGCGGAATATCGCGCACCGAGCCGTCCTGCCAGGCCAACATCACCTGGAACAGCGGGGTATAGCCCAGGTGGCGCGGCGGATTGACCAGCTCCACCACCTGCTCGAACGGCAGATCGCGATTTTCCTGCGCCGTCAGCACCGTGTGGCGGATCCGCGCGATCAGCGTCGGCAGATCCGGATCGTCGCGAAGATCGATGCGCAGCGCCAGCGTGCTGACGAAGAAGCCGACCAGCGATTCGGTTTCCAGCCGGCCACGGTTGGCCTCCGGCGTGCCGATCACCAGCTCCTGCTGCCCGGCCATGCGCGCCAGCACCAGGCTCCAGGCCGCCAGCACCGTCATGAACAGCGTGCCGCCATGCTGCCGGCTGAACTGCCGCAGCGCCTGCGTCAACTCGGCGTCGATCGCGATCGGCACCTCCCCGCCGCTGAAAGACTGCACCGTCGGACGCGGCCGGTCGGTCGGCAGCGTCAGCAGCGCCGGCGCACCGCTCAGCGTTTCGCGCCAGTATTGCGCCTGCGCCGCCAACCGCTCCGGCGTCAGATAGCGACGCTGCCAGGCGGCGTAATCCGGGTATTGCAGCGTCAGCGGCGGCAGCGGATCGGCATCGCCGCGACGCAAAGCACCGTACAACGCCCCCAGTTCACGCAGCAGAATGCCGGTCGACCAACCGTCGGAGACGATGTGATGACAGGTGAGCAGGAACAGGTGCTCCTCATCCGCCAGGCGGATCAGCGCGGCGCGCACCAGCGGCCCCTGCGTCAAATCAAACGGTTGAGTGGCCGCCTGACGGCACAGCGTGTCGGCTTGCGCGGGGTGACGTCGCAGATCGTGGAACGCAAGCGGCAGCCCGTTTGCCGGCAAAATCTGCACCTGTGGCCGATCTTCCCGGGTGATGAACCGGCTACGCAGCGATTCGTGACGCGCATAGAGCGCATCCAGACTATGTTGCAGCGCCTGCCGGTCCAACCGGCCGTGCAGCCGCAGCGCCAGAGGGATATGGTAGGTTTCGCTCATCCCTTCCAACTGGGTCAGGAACCACAGGCGTTGCTGGGCGAACGACAGGGGCAATTCGCCGTCGCGCGCCACCGGCAGTATCGGCTGCGGTTCCTGAGCCGGCGCAACTTCCAGCGCCTGCGCCAGCACGTGCAGTACCGGGCTGGCGAACAGCGCCTGCAACGGTAACTGCCATCCGGCCTGTTGCACGCGGTTAGCCAGGCGCACCGCCATCAGCGAATGCCCGCCCAGTTCGAAGAAGTGGTCATAGCGACCGACGCGCTCTACGCCCAGCAGCTCGCGCCAGATAGCCGCCAGCAGGTTTTCCGCCTCGCCCTGCGGCGGCGCATAGGCTTCACGCACATAGGCGTCGACCTGCGGCACCGGCAGAGCCCGCTTGTCCAATTTGCCGTTGCCGGTCAGCGGCAACGCCTCCAGCCAAACGTAAGCCACCGGCACCATATAATCCGGCAGCCGCGCCTGCAGATGCTGACGCAGCCCGGTCGCCAGCGTAGCGCGTTCGGCTTCCGGTGCCGGAACCACCCACGCCACCAGTCGCTTGCCCCCGTCGCCATCGTCAATCGCGTCCACGGCTACGCTGCGCACGCGCGGATCGGTACTCAGCTGAGCCTCCACCTCGCCGCATTCGATACGGAAACCGCGGATTTTTACCTGCTGGTCATTGCGCCCCAGGTATTCGATATCGCCACCCGGCAGATAGCGCGCCAGATCGCCGGTACGATACATGCGCGCACCCGGCGCCCGGTTGAAAGGATCATCGAGAAAACGTTCCGCCGTCAATTCGGGCCGGTTCAGGTAACCCCGCGCCACCCCTTCGCCGCCGACGTACAGTTCGCCGATCGCCCCCATTGGCACCGGTTCGCCGTCGGCGCCCAGCAGATACAAGCGCAAATCCGGGATGCGGCTGCCGATCGGACTGGTGGTGATCGCCGTATCCTGCGCCGACAGCGGTCGATAAGTCACATGCACCGTGGTCTCGGTGATACCGTACATGTTGATCAACCGTGTCTGCCGGTTCTCTGGACGAGCAAACCACGGCGCAAGATCGCAAGGCTTCAGCATTTCGCCACCGAACACGATCTCGCGTAGCTGCTGGCGCGCTTCGCTGTGCGCCTGAGCCTGGATAAAGGCTTTGAAGGCGCTCGGCGTCTGGTTCAATACCGTGATGCCGCTGCGGCAGACGAAATGATAAAAATCCGGCGCCGAGCGGGCGATCGCCTGCGGTACGATGAACAGCTGGCCGCCATACAGCCAGGCGCCCCAGATCTCCCAGACCGAGAAGTCGAAGGCGAATGAGTGGAACAGGCACCACCTGTCGGCGGCGCTGAAGTTGAACCAGGCGTTCGTCGCGCTGAACAACCGCGCGACCTGCCGGTGCTCCACCATCACCCCTTTGGGTTTGCCGGTCGAGCCGGAGGTATAAATCACATATGCCAGGTGCGCCGGGCGCACCCCGACGTCCTGCAGATCGTCGCTTTCTCCCCTCAGTGGCTGTTCCAGCGCCAGCACCGGCACCTCGCAGTCACCCAGCGCTTGTCGGCCGAGCTCATCCGCCAACAGCAGCACCGGCGCTGAGTCCGCCAGGATGTACTGTAGCCGCTCGCCGCTATAGGCGGGATCCAGCGGCACGTAGGCGCCGCCGGCTTTGAGGATCCCCAGCAGCCCGACCAGCATCGGCAGCCCGCGCCCGGCACACAGCGCCACCAAGCTGTCCGGCTGCACGCCAAGCTGTACCAGCCGATGGGCCCAACGGTTCGCCTGGGTATTCAATTCCGCGTAGGTCAGGCTGTCATCGCCATACGTCACCGCGATCGCCTCCGGCGTCCGTTTAACCTGTGCTTCGAACAACCGGTGCAGACAGGCCGTCGGCGAATGTGAAGCGACGGTGTGGTTGAGGCCCTGCAGCAACTGCGCGCGTTCTTCCTCGGAAACCAGACTGAGTTCGCCGACGGTGCGACGATGAGAACCCGCCCTCACCGCGTCGTTGAGCAGCATCAGCAGATGTTGCGTCGCCCGCAACATCTGCTCGTCAGCCACGGAGGCGGCGTCGTAGACCCAACGGAAAGCGCCGTCAGCCTTGCAGATTTGCAATACCGCGCGCGAGCCGGAAGCCATGATGGCGGCAACCCCCTCGTCTTCAGGCTGCAACCCCTGCGCCGAGCGCCGGCTGACGATCGATACCGCCGTCGGCCAAGTCTGAGACGCTCGCAGGTCCGCATCGCGCGTCAGCAACGCGGGATGATAATCGGCATGAGCGCGCAGCTGGCTATATTCCTGTTCCAGCGCGGCCAACGCCTGCTGGAAATTGCCGGTGTGATCAACAGAGACCTGCAGCGGCAGCACGCGCGCGCTCAGGTGAGCCCAACGCCCCCAATTCCGATCGTCCGGGGTGATCCACCCCAGCTGAAAATCGGTTTCATTGCACATGCGCGCCAGATAAAGGGTTGCTGCCGCCAGCACCTGCTCGCCGGCAATTTTTTCCAGGCGCTGCCAGGCCGTCGCCTGCCAGCGTGCGGGAAGATCCGCCTGGCGGCCAGGCCCCGGCGGGAACGGCGCCGGATAATAACGCGTCAGGCGCGGTTGCCAAAAAGCGGCGCTATCGGCGCTGGCGCCATACGCCGCGCCTAACAGCGAGGCTTCGGCAGCGTTAATCGTCGGCAAGACCGAGCCGACAGACAGGCCGCAGGCCTGCGCCAGCGCATCGCCTGGCTGAGCCGAGCCGTCGGCGCGCAAGAACGGCCCGACGCGCACCACGCCGGGGTTCGCGGCAATTACCCAGCCGTCGGCCTCGACGTGCAGCAGGGTACCGGGTTCGGCCTGCCGCTCATCGCTCACCGCCTGCAGCGCCGTCACGCCCAACACGCGCTCCGCCAGCAGCATCTTCGCCGCGCATCCCGCGCCATGGCTCAGCGAGCTCACCAGGCGCTGCAGCGCCTCAGCCGGGCGATCCCAACGAATGATGCCGCCGGCAGGCGGTTGCCGACGGTTGGTGTAAAAGCTGCCGCCGGCCTCGGCATCCGCCAGCGCCGCCACTTGCCGATCCAACGCCTCGATCGTCCCCGCCGTTGATGCGTTCAGCGCCCGTAAAATAAACTGGAAACGGCGCTGCAAAACATCCAGATCGCCTAATGAATTTGCATAATCGGCGTCAGAAAAAGTGACGTCCAGCTCATTCGCCTGCTGGTCTTCATACAGCATAATCTGTAGATCGCCGGACGGAATATTCCCGCCATAATACCAACGGGTGCGGCATCCCCAGAAAGGATCGCCGTGGTCGAAAGAAACAATGTTAATTGAAGGGCCAAACCAGGCGGAATCCGTCGCGCCATTGTCACGCCGAATATCCTCCCCACGATATAATTGATGACGAACCACTTTTGCTATTTCGGCTGCGACCTTTTGGATAAATTCGGCCAGACTCAGCTGGGGTTCAACCTTGATAATCAAAGGGACAACGTTAGAGGTCATACCAATACTGTTTCGTTCTCTCGTTCCGGTCACCGGCATGCTGAAATTAAGATATTCACTGCCGGTCAGGCTGTAGAAACATAATGCTACGGCGGCGGCCAATATATGTGCGCGGTGTACGCCGATATTGTCAGCTTGTTGCTGCAGCTGATCCAATGCCTCTTTTTCCAGCAGCTGCGTGTTGCGGTTCATCGCGGCGTCCGGGGTCAATATGGCTCTACGCGACAAACTCTGCGGCGCAGCGGCAGTATATTCCCGCCAAAAAGCCTGATCGGAAGAAAAGCGTGAGGAGTCGCGGTATTTGATGTCGTTTTCATAAAGCAGAGAGAAATTGCAGTTGGCGAATTCAGGGATGACGCCGCCGGACGCCAGCGCGTTATAGTAAGCCGCGATGCGCCGCATCACTTCCTCGGCACTGCGGCCGTCGGTGATCATATGGTGGAAACGCCGATAGAGGACATAGCGCTGCGGAGCGAGCGTAATCACATAAAAACTAAAAGGTTCCTCTCCCGTGGCGCGGCGCGGCAGCGCCGCATCCGCCACCATCCAGCGTCTGGCCGCCTGCAGGGGATCGGGTTCCTTACTGAGATCGAGTGTGAACAGCGGCTCATGTGTGCGTGGCGCGCGGTATTGATAAAGCTCACCGTCTTTTTCCACAAAATGCGCTTGCAGAGCCGGCGTTTCTTCGACGATAGCATCGATGGCTTGCCGCAGCAGCTTAACGTCGAGAGGCCCGTCAACCTGCCCATAGCCCCAGATATTGAACGACAACTCTTTGGAAATATTTTCCCCCAGCCAGAGTTCACGCTGGGCGATAGTCATTTCATGCAGTTCGACTTTCTCCGCCGCGGCCTGAGCACCCGTACGGAGTTCCCCACTCTTCACATCAGTTTGTTTGTTCATAATATTCTCTAGCACGTTTTCATTACGTTAATGAAAGGGACCGTCCGGATTTAGGCAAAGCCTGGCCGTCCGACAGTTCAGGTCAGAATAAAAAAACCGTAGAAAAGTTGGGTCTCCCCCCAACTAAGAAAGGATGAAATGGTTAATCCAGAGGTTCCCCCTGTGCCTCAATTTGTTGAGCTGTGAAGTATAGGAGAGGATATTTTTTTTGGCGAAATGTGCGAAAGGGAATAAATGACCATTTTATTTCCCCGATATTACTCAGGGATGACGAGCGTATTCCGCTTGTATTAATCTGAGATAATTAGAGAGGAACTCATATTTTTTTGTATTATTCACCGCAGTTAATGTGCAGCAATGCTTACGATAAGAGCCTCTCCATATCAATAAGTTATACTTTATTGTTTTTATGATAATAATTTATTATTTAATTAATTCATTGGCATTTAAAATGAACGGCAATTTTGCTCGCGGCGCATCTATCGTTTTTTGTTATAACGATGGGAAAAATTATGCTGAAAAATTTCTTCGTTTTTTCGGGCGTCAATCAACGGCATCGTTCCCAATGCCAGACAACGTAAAACGGGGCGGCAGAGCCCGCCCCGAGAGGTCTTACCACATCAGCCGGCCGATCAGCGGCGCGGCCACCACCGTGATAATGCCGGCCAACATCATCACCAGGCTCGACACCACGCCCTCCTGCGGCCCCAGTTCATAAGCGCGGGCGGTGCCGGCACCGTGCGACGAGGCGCCAAATCCGGCCCCCTTCGCCAGGCGACTGCGCACCGCCAGCCGCAGAAACAGAATGTCGCCCACCGCCATGCCGAACACCCCGGTGATCACCACGAACAGCGCCACCAGATCCGGCTGCCCGCCCATCTGTTTGGCGGCCTCCAGCGCGAACGGCGTGGTAATCGAACGCACCGCCAGGCTGCGCTGCACCTCTTCCGGTAGCGTCAGCAGGCGCGCCAGCCACACCGAGCTGTACACCGCCACCAGCACCGCCGTCGTTACCCCGGCGGTCAGCGACAGCCAGTGGCGGCGGATGATGTGCAAATTCTCGTACACCGGCACCGCAAAGGCGATGGTCGCCGGCCCCAGCAGCCACAGCAGCCAGTGGGTTTCGCCGATATAGTCCTGATAGGAGATGTGGGTGACCACCAGCAGCAGCACCAGGATCATCGGCGTCAGCACCAGCGGCATCAGCAGTAACGTGCGGCGGCGGCGGTACAGCTTCTTGTTGGCGAAGTAGAGCGCCAGCGTCGCCAGGAAGCAGGCCAGGCTGAGGATAAAATCATTCATGGCGCTGCTTCCGCCGCTGCAGCCAAATCTCCAGCCTATACACCCTGTCCACCACCAGCCCGGTAGCGCCCAGCGTCAGCATGGTGCTGACCGCGATCACCAGAAAGATCTTCCAGCCCTCGACCATCAGCAACTGAGCATAGTTGACCACCGCCACCACCGCCGGCACGAAGAACAGCAGCATTTCCGCCAGCAGCCAGCGGGAACCGGCCTTGACCCAGCTCAGCGGCAGAATGCGCAGCAGGATCAGCGCCAGCAGCATCAGCATGCCGACGATATTGGCGGGGAGCGGCAGGTGGAATTGTTGCACCAGGCGATCGGCGATCAGGAACAGCGCCGCATACAACGCCACCTGAATCGGCACCTGCAAACGGGTCAGCAGGGAGGGGGCAACGCGGCGTAACGCCAGAGACATGAAAGATGACCTCAAACAATAAATTGACGGCCTACAGTATACGCAGCCGGGAAACCACGCCTGAAATGAATTAAAATTATCGACATCATGCCGGCTGGGAATAGTTTCCCGCCGGTAGCGCCCTCAAGGAGGCCCCTAACGTGGATGTCCGCACCCTGCGCTACTTCGTTGAAGTGGTGCGCCAGCAAAGCTTCACCCGCGCCGCGGAAAAACTGTTCGTCACCCAGCCCACCATCAGCAAGATGCTGCGGCATCTGGAAGAGGAGCTGGAATGCACGCTGCTGATCCGCGAAGGCCGCAAGCTGCGCCTGACCGACAGCGGCCAGGCGGTGTATCAGCGCGGCCTGACGATCCTCGACGAATTCCGCCAGTTGGAGGCGGAGCTGGAAGACATCAGCTCGGTGAAAAAGGGCGTGCTGCGGCTGGGCATTCCGCCGATGGTGGGCAGGCAGATCGCCGATCTGATCCGCCGCTTTCGCCAGACCTATCCCGGCATCGAATTGAAAATTTCCGAGCTGGGCGGGCTGTCGGTCGAACAGGCGGTGATGTCCGGCGAACTGGATCTGGCGATGACGGTGCTGCCCTTCGATTCGGAACAGCCGCTGACCTTTCTGCCGCTGCTGGGCCACCCGATGTGCGTGGTGGCGCCGCGCACGCCGCAGTGGCTCAACCGCACCCGCATCAATATCGCCGAATTGGCCGACAGCCCGATCCTGATTTATAACGAAGACTTTGCGCTGTACAAGATGCTGATGAAGGCGTTTCGCCAGGCCGGTTTTGAACCGCAAATCGCGGTGCGCAGCGGCCAATGGGACTTTCTCGCCTCGATGGTGCAGGCCGGCGTGGGCATCGCCATGCTGCCGGAGCCGGTCTGCCGCTGGCTGGACAAGGAAAACCTGGTCTGGCTGCCGCTGGAGCCACGCATGGAGTGGAAAATCGGCCTGATCTGGCGCCAGGGCAGCTACCTGTCGCACAGCGCGCAGGCCTGGATCGCCTGCTGCCGCGACTACTGGCCGCCGCTCAAGTAGCCAAAAAACAAGGGCCGCACAGGCGGCCCTTCAGGACAGAAATAGAGAGGAAAAACGTTAATTCCTCGTCTGATGTTTACCCTTCGCGCTCGATCAGCAGCGCTTCGAGCAAGTCGAGATCGTGCAGCAGTTTTTGCAGCGTCTCGTTGCTGATTTTCTGCGTGGCGCGCAGGTGGTACAGCTCGCCGCGCTCGGCGCGCAGCGCCGTCAGGCGGAAACGCCGCTCGAGGTTTTCCATCGCCAGCGCATTCTCGATGTCGTCTTTCGAGGCGATACGCCGCCGCAGCATGCCCGTCACCCGCGAGCTGACCTCTTTCAACACCTGCGGATCGAGGTTCTCTTCGGTATCGGCAACCAGGCGCTCTTCCATTTTATTCACGCTCTCGATCGCCACTTCGGCCGCCATGGCGATCGCCATGCGTTCTTCCTGCTTGCTGGCGCTCTTGTCGGCCACCTGCACGCCGCGCAGCAGCAGCGGCAATGCCAGCACGCCGACGATCAACGACAGCAGGATCACCCCGGCGGCGATAAACACCAGCTGATAGCGCGCCGGGAAGGCGGTGCCGTCGCTCAGCAACAGCGGTATCGACAGCACACCGGCCAGGGTAATCGCCCCGCGCACCCCGGCGAACGACGCCACCCACAGCTCACGCGTGCTGTAATCGCCGAACTGCAGCGGGCGCTTTTTCATAAAGCGGTTGCTGGCCTTCTTCATTACCCACAGCCAGGTGAAACGCAGCACCAGCAACGCGGCGTAGATGGTGGCCACGTCGGCGAACAGGTACCAGGTCTGGATGGTCGGATCCAGCTCCGCCTGCAGGATGGAGGTCTCAAGAATGCCCGGCAGCTGCAGGCCCAACATGATGAACACCATGCCGTTGAATACGAATTCCAGCATCGCCCATACGCTGTTGGCGCGCAGGCGCATCGCCAGCGGCGCGTTGCGGATCACGCCGGACTGGCTGATGGTCATCCCCGCCGCTACCGCCGCCAGGATGCCGGAAACGCCGATATGTTCGGCGATCAGATAAGAAGCGAACGGCAGCAGCAGCAGGAACACGATCTGGGTCGCCGGATCGTCGCCGCTCCAGCGGCTCATCACCCGCAGCGATTTACTGTAGGTCCAGGTGACCGCCACGCCGGCCAGCAGGCCGCCGATCGCCACTTTGAGGAACTCGAGGGTTGCGCCGCCCACGGTGAACACCATGGTGCCCATCGCCACCGCGATGGCGAACTTGAGCGACACCAGGCCGGACGCGTCGTTCATCAGCGCCTCGCCTTCGAGCACGCCCATGATCGGCTTGGGAATGCGCCCTTTGCCGACGATGCCGGACAATGCCACGGCATCGGTCGGCGACAGCACCGCCGCCAGCGCGAAGGCCGCCACCAGCGGAATGCCCGGCACCATGGCGTAGATCAGATAGCCGACGCCGACCACGGTGATCAGCACCAGCACCAGCGCCAGGCCAAGAATTTCACGCCCGTGGTGCAGGAATTCGCGCGTTGGCGTTTTCCAGCCGTCGGCGAACAGCAGCGGCGGAATGAACAGCACCAGGAACAGTTCGGGATCAAAGTCGACGTGCAGCCCGAAATGCGGCCAGGCCAACAGGGCCCCAATGGCGATTTGCATCAGCGGCAGCGGCACCTGGAACGGCAACATGCGCGTCACCACCCCGGACAGGGAGACCACCAGGATCAAAATGAGGATTGTAAAAAAGATTTCCATGCTTTCCTTAGACTCTACGATTCAGACGACATCGGCTCAGGGCCTGCGTTGGTCCCGATAGTAGATCACTTTTTTTACAGCCGTTAAAGCTTGTTGTGCCTTTCAAAACGCGGTGCAGAGCAGAAGAAGACTTATCTTAAGAAGGGAATTGCCGTGACAGCTTCCCTCGCCCGCCGGGCGAGGGAAACCCGAGGGCTTAGATCGCCCAGCCGCCGGCGTAGAACGCCACCAGCGCCACGGCGATCAGCACGGTGCCGATGTTCAGCTTGCGCCATTCGCCGGAGAAGATGCGGCCGATGACCAGCGAGCTGAAGCCCAGCATGATGCCGGTAACGATGTTGCAGGTCAGCACGATGAACACCGCGCACAGCAGGCCGGCCATCGCGTCGACGAAGTCGTTGAAGTCCAGCTTGGTGACGTTGCTCAGCATCAGCAGGCCGACGTACATCAGCGCCGGTGCAGTGGCATAGACCGGCACCAGATAGGCCAGCGGCGACAGGAACAGGATCAGCAGGAACAGGATGCCGACCACGGTGGCGGTCAGGCCGGTCTTGCCGCCCGCGGCGGTGCCGGCGGCGGATTCGATGTAGACCGCGGCGGGCGCGGCGCCCACCAGGCCGGAGAAGATGCTGCTCAGGGAATCCGAGGTCAGCGCCTTGCCGCCGTTGATGATCTGCCCGTCTTTATCCAGCAGGTTGGCCTGCCCGGCCACCGCGCGGATGGTGCCGGTGGCGTCGAACACCGCGGTCATCACCAGCGCCAGCACGCTCGGCAACACCACCGGCTGCAACGCGCCCATGATATCCAGGCTGAAGATCAACGATTTGCCGTCAGCGTCCGCCAGGCTCGGCATGGCGAACAGCCCCTGGTATTTCACCGCCGGGTCGAAGATCAGGCCGATGATGGAAATGGCGATGATCACCAGCAGAATGCCGCCGGGCACGCGCAGTTTTTCCAGGCCGAAGATCACCGCCAGGCCGACCAGCGTCATTACCACCGGGAAGGAGGTGAACGCGCCGAGCGCCACCGGCAGGCCATCCAGCGGATTCTTCACCACCAGGCCGACGCCGTTGGCGGCGATCAGCAGCAGGAACAGACCGATACCGATGCCGGTGCCGTGCGCCACGCCCATCGGCAGGTTGCGCAGGATCCAGGCGCGGATACCGGTGACCGAGATGACGGTAAACAGTACGCCCATCAGGAACACCGCGCCCAGCGCCACCGGAATGCTGATGTGCTGGCCCAGCACCAGGCTGAAGGCGGTGAAGGCGGTCAACGAGATCGCACAGCCGATCGCCATCGGCAGGTTAGCCCACAACCCCATCAGCAGCGAGCCCAGACCGGCCACCAGGCAAGTGGAGACAAACACCGCCGCCGGCGGGAAGCCCGCTTTGCCCAGCATGCTCGGCACCACGATCACCGAGTACACCATCGCCAGGAAGGTGGTTAGCCCCGCCACCACCTCCTGGCGCACGCTGCTGCCGCGCGCGGAAATTTTAAAATAGCCATCAAGCCCGCCGGTTGGTTTTGCGGCGTGGTTCGCTTGAGAGTTCGACATAGGTTACTTCCCCTGTGTTTCATGAATCGGCCCGTCGCAGCAGGCCTGTAATCTCGCCCGCGCCCGATCGTCACGTAATCGTTTACGTCACGTTCCGCATCCGTGCCCTTCCGTCGCAGCGCCAACGGCGATGCGCACCAAGGCAAACGTTTAACTCGCAGCGCGCGGTACGGGTGATTTATGGTGGTTTATTCAAGGCAAACGATTATCCTGCCTTCCCTAGCGTCTAATCAACTAAAGATCGCGGCAATTTATGCAGAAAGCGGCGGAAATGGCGCCTGCATGATAAAACCGGGGTGACGGGCGCCCCGCGAATTCCGTCACGGCGGGGTTATTGCGCCTGCACCGCCGCGGGATCCATATACATCAACTCCCAGATATGGCCGTCCAGATCCTGAAAACCGTGGCCGTACATCACGCCGTAGTCCCGCGGCGGGTGGTAGGTGTTGCCGCCGCCGGCGACCGCCTTGCGCACCAGTTCGTCCACCGCCGCCCGGCTGGGCTGCGACAGGCACACCAGCACTTCGGTGGCCTGTTTAGCGTCGCCGATCGGGTTCGGGGTAAACCCCCTGAATTTGTCATGGGTCAGCAGCATCACGTAAATCGTGTCGCTGACCACCATGCACGCGGCGGTGTCATCGGTAAATTGCGGGTTGAAAGTGAAACCCAGGCGGGTGAAAAAAGCCATCGAGGCAGGCAGATCGCGGACGGGCAGATTAACGAAGATTTGCGTAGCCATGGGCTACCTCCGATGAAGAATGACCCCATCGAGTATAGCCCATCCGGTTAACTCAGCAGGTCGTAAGGGCCGCCCTGCTCCAACGCCCGCTGGTAGGCGGGCCGGGCGTGAATGCGCTGCAGAAAGCCGCGCAGTTTCGGGCAATCATCCAACGCGCCGCGCGCCGCCATCGCCTCCAGCGGGAAGCTCATTTGTATGTCCGCCGCGCTGAAGTCGTTGCCGACGAACCAGCTGCCCTTGTTCAGGTGCTGCTCGAGATACTCGCAGTGCGGCGCGATCTGCTTGTCGAGATATTCGCGCTGCACGCCCTTGCCGATCGCGCCGGCCACCGGCCGCAGCAGCCAGGGGATCGGCGGCTGGCCGAGGCGGCTGAACACCAGTTTCATCACCAACAGCGGCATCAGCGATCCTTCGGCGTAGTGCAGCCAGTAGCGGTATTGCTGGCGCGCGTGGAAGTCGGTCGGCATGAACATCCCTTGCGCGTCATAGGCTTCCTGCAGGTATTCGATGATGGCGCCGGATTCCGCCAGCGTCAGATCGCCGTCGACGATCACCGGTGATTTGCCCAGCGGGTGGATCTTTTTCAGCGCCGCCGGCGCCAGCATGGTCTGCGGATCGCGTTCGTAGCGTTGCACCTGATAGGGCACGCCCAGCTCTTCCAGAAACCACAGAATGCGCTGCGAGCGCGAATGATTGAGATGATGAACAATGATCATAAAGAAGCTCCTGTCCGCTGCCACACCAGTTCGCCCACCTGCACGCCGTTGCCGAGCTGCAAGGGCACCGTGCGCAACGTCAGCCGATCGCCGCTGAAAGCGTAAAAACGCACCTGACGGCTGCCTACCCAGTTGGGGAACGAACAGCCTTCGACCTGATGCACCACCCGCTGCTCGCTTTCCTCCACCTGATAGCGGCCGAAGTAGCAAATCATATTGATGAAGGCGGCGCGGATCTCCCGCTCGGATCCCTGCGCCAAATCGTCGGCGGCGAAACGCGGCCGCACGGCGCTGTAAAGCTGCGCCGCCATCGTGCCGTTGGCCTCATAATGGATGCGCCCCAGCACCTGCTCGCCCAGCGGGTAATTCAGCTCGCCGTCCTGGTTCTCAAATGCCGAGGACACCAGCGCCCAGCTGCCGATAAATGCGTTTACCGTCATTACGCTTCTCCGGTTAAGGATCGTCTGTAAAGGGTAGTGGCGATTTTTACCGCGCGCCAGCGGATGAAAAAACAATCAGTTTATTTGACAGAGATACTCAAAACTCTCCGATTTTTTATTCCTGCCTGCCGCACTACTATTTAATACATCGAGAGACAACGGGCTCTCATCCAATCAATACGCTGAGGAATACATCATGAAAAACGTCAAAATTTTTGCTACCGCTGCGCTGCTGGCTACCGCTTCTTTCGCTACCTTCGCCGCTGACCTGCCGTCCAGCCAACCCGCTGCAGACGCACAGAAAATCGGCGTAGTCTCCGTTAGCGGCGCCAGCAACCTGAGCGCGCTGGAAAGCGAACTGGCCAGCAAAGCCGCTGCGTCAGGCGCCAGCTCATACCGCATCGTCGCCGCCGGCGGCCAGAACAAACTGTACGGCACCGCAGAAATCTTCAACTGATCGTCGAACAGCCAACCGACGGAAGAAAGAAGCCCCGCAAGGGGCTTTTCTCGTTGTGGGCAGGCAAAGCTCTTTGTGAACAGTGGCCGCCCGACATTTCACCGATACTGGGAATAACGCGTTACCCTCACCCACTTTGGAGAAATAACATGACCACAGCACAACCTCTGCAAGGCAAAGTCGCGTTCGTCCAGGGCGGCTCACGCGGCATCGGCGCCGCCATCGTGAAACGGTTGGCGAGCGAAGGGGCCGCGGTCGCCTTTACCTACGCCGCCTCGGCCGATCGCGCCGAAGCGGTGGCAAGCGCCGTTACCGCCGCCGGCGGCAAAGCCCTCGCCATCAAGGCCGACAGCGCCGATGCGGCGGCGCTGCAGCAGGCGGTGCGCCAGGCGGTCAGCCAGTTCGGCAACCTGGATATTCTGGTGAACAATGCCGGGGTGTTTACGCTGGGCAGCACCGAGGAGCTGGCGCTGGACGATCTGGATCGCATGCTGGCGGTCAACGTGCGTAGCGTGTTCGTCGCCAGCCAGGAAGCGGCGCGCCACATGAACGACGGCGGCCGCATCATTCACATCGGCAGCACCAACGCCGAGCGCGTGCCGTTCGGCGGCGCGGCGGTGTATGCGATGAGCAAATCGGCGCTGGTCGGCCTGACCAAAGGCATGGCGCGCGATCTCGGCCCGCGCGGCATCACCGTCAATAACGTGCAGCCCGGCCCGGTAGACACCGAGATGAACCCGGACGCCGGTGAGTTCGCCGAGCAGCTCAAGCAGCTGATGGCGATCGGCCGCTACGGCAAAGATGAAGAGATCGCCGGCTTCGTCGCCTACCTCGCCGGCCCACAGGCGGGTTATATCACCGGCGCCAGCCTGAGCATCGACGGCGGCTTCTCGGCGTAACCATCCCTGAAATGCAAAAAGCCCCGTGAAGGGGCTTTTTTTTTGGCTGCAAACGGCCGGATATCAGAACGGGATATCGTCGTCGAAATCCATTGGCGGTTCGTTGCTGGTCGCCGGAGCGCTGTTCTGCGCCGGGCGCGACTGCTGCTGGCCGCCGCTGAACTGGTTGCCGCCCTGTGGCTGCTGAGGCTGGCCCCAACCGCCCTGGCCGCCGGCAGATTGACCGGCCGGTGCGCCGCCGCCCTGACGGCCGCCCAGCATCTGCATGGTGCCGCCGACGTTAACCACGATCTCGGTGGTGTAGCGATCCTGGCCGCTCTGATCCTGCCATTTACGGGTCTGCAGGGAGCCTTCGATGTAGACCTGAGAGCCTTTACGCAGGTATTCGCCCGCCACTTCGGCCAGTTTGCCGAACAGCACGACGCGGTGCCACTCGGTCTTCTCTTTCTGTTCGCCGGTCGCCTTGTCACGCCAGCTTTCGGAGGTCGCCAGGGTAATGTTGGCCACTGCGCCGCCGTTCGGCATGTAACGGACTTCTGGATCCTGACCCAGATTCCCGACCAGAATTACTTTGTTTACGCCTCTGCTGGCCATGAGCACTTCTCCCGATGATTGATTTCTACACAGTATAAACGCGTCAGTTTACCACGCTGAGTGCGAAACCACACCCGTGTTGATAAGTGCGAATTGCATTCCAGAATTGTCTTTTCGATCGACCTTGTTGCATTCGCATACTGGATATTCATTCAGGTTTTTTTGTGTCATAATTATGCGTTTCGACCTGGCTGTGCCGGTTTTTTGCGAGATCCATCACAAAATCCCCCGCAAAAATCGCGACAGGCGCGGTGTATCATCAAGACGGGAAGTGTAAATGGACAATATCGAAGTTCGTGGTGCTCGAACCCATAATCTGAAAAACATCAACCTGATTATCCCGCGTGACAAACTGATCGTCGTCACCGGCCTGTCCGGTTCCGGCAAGTCATCGCTGGCTTTCGATACGCTGTATGCCGAAGGGCAACGCCGCTACGTCGAATCGCTCTCCGCCTATGCGCGCCAGTTCCTGTCGCTGATGGAAAAACCGGACGTCGATCATATCGAAGGCCTGTCGCCGGCGATCTCCATCGAGCAGAAATCCACCTCGCACAACCCGCGATCCACGGTCGGCACCATCACCGAAATCCACGACTACCTGCGCCTGCTGTTCGCCCGCGTCGGCGAGCCGCGCTGCCCGGATCACCATGTGCCGCTGGCGGCGCAAACCGTCAGCCAGATGGTCGATAACGTGCTGAGCCAGCCGGAAGGCAAACGCCTGATGCTGCTGGCGCCGGTGGTGAAAGACCGCAAGGGCGAGCACACCAAAACGCTGGAAAACCTGGCCGCCCAGGGCTATATCCGCGCGCGCATCGACGGTGAAGTGTGCGATCTGTCCGATCCGCCGAAACTGGAGCTGCAGAAGAAACACACCATCGAAGTGGTGGTCGACCGGTTCAAGGTGCGCGAGGACATGGCGCAGCGCCTGGCCGAATCGTTCGAAACCGCGCTGGAGCTGTCCGGCGGCACCGCGGTGGTGGCGGACATGGACGACGAGAAAGCGGACGAGCTGCTGTTCTCCGCCAACTTCGCCTGCCCGATCTGCGGCTACAGCATGCGCGAGCTGGAACCGCGCCTGTTTTCCTTCAACAACCCGGCCGGCGCCTGCCCAACCTGCGACGGCCTGGGCGTGCAGCAGTTCTTCGATCCGGATCGCGTGGTGCAAAACCCCGAGCTGTCGCTGGCCGGCGGCGCGATCCGCGGCTGGGATCGCCGCAACTTCTATTACTTCCAGATGCTGCGCTCGCTGGCGGAGCACTATGAGTTCGATGTCGAAGCGCCGTTCAACACCCTGAGCGCCGACGTGCAGAAGGCGGTGCTGAGCGGCTCCGGCAAAGAGTCGATCGAGTTCAAATACATCAACGATCGCGGTGATACCACCGTGCGCCGTCATCCGTTCGAAGGCGTGCTACACAACATGGAGCGCCGCTATAAAGAGACCGAATCCAGCGCGGTGCGCGAAGAATTGGCGAAGTTCATCAGCAATCGCCCTTGCGCCTCGTGCCACGGCACCCGCCTGCGCGAAGAAGCGCGCAACGTGTTCGTCGAAGACACCACGCTGCCGGAGATTTCCGATCTGAGCATCGGCCATGCGATGACCTTCTTCCAGAACATGAAGCTCAGCGGCCAACGCGCCAAGATCGCCGAAAAAGTGCTGAAAGAGATCGGCGATCGCCTGAAATTCCTGGTGAACGTCGGCCTGAACTACCTGTCGCTGTCCCGCTCGGCGGAGACGCTCTCCGGCGGCGAAGCGCAGCGCATCCGTCTGGCCAGCCAGATCGGCGCCGGCCTGGTGGGCGTGATGTACGTGCTGGACGAGCCGTCGATCGGCCTGCACCAACGCGACAACGAGCGCCTGCTGGAAACGCTGATCCACCTGCGCAACCTCGGCAATACGGTGATCGTGGTGGAGCATGACGAAGACGCCATCCGCGCCGCCGATCACGTGATCGACATCGGCCCCGGCGCCGGCGTACACGGCGGCCAGGTGGTGGCGGAAGGCACCGTCGACGACATCATGGCGCAGCCGGACTCGCTGACCGGCCAGTTCCTCAGCGGCAAGCGCGAGATCGCCATCCCCGCGCAGCGCGTGCAGGCCGATCCGACCAAGGTGCTGAAGCTGAGCGGCGCGCGCGGCAACAACCTGAAGGACGTGACGCTGACGCTGCCGGTCGGCCTGTTTACCTGCATCACCGGCGTTTCCGGCTCCGGCAAATCGACGCTGATCAACGATACGCTGTTCCCGATCGCCCAGCGCCAGCTCAACGGCGCCACCATCGCCGAACCGGCGCCATTCCGCGAAGTGACCGGCCTGGAGCATTTCGACAAGGTGATCGACATCGATCAGAGCCCGATCGGCCGCACGCCGCGCTCCAACCCGGCCACCTATACCGGCATTTTTACCCCGGTGCGCGAGCTGTTCGCCGGCGTGCCGGAATCGCGCAGCCGCGGTTATACGCCGGGCCGTTTCAGCTTCAACGTCAAGGGCGGGCGCTGTGAAGCCTGCCAGGGCGACGGGGTGATCAAGGTCGAGATGCACTTCCTGCCGGACATCTACGTGCCGTGCGACCAATGCAAGGGCAAGCGCTATAACCGCGAAACGCTGGAAGTGAAGTACAAGGGCAAGAGCATCCACGAAGTGCTGGAGATGACCATCGAAGAGGCGCGCGAGTTCTTCGACGCAGTGCCGGCGCTGGCGCGCAAGCTGCAGACCCTGATGGATGTCGGGCTGTCCTACATCCGCCTCGGCCAGTCGGCCACCACGCTCTCCGGCGGTGAGGCGCAGCGCGTCAAGCTGGCGCGCGAGCTGTCGAAGCGCGGCACCGGCCAGACGCTGTATATCCTCGACGAACCGACCACCGGCCTGCACTTCGCCGATATCCAGCAGCTGTTGGCGGTGCTGCATCAGCTGCGCGATCAGGGCAACACCATCGTGGTCATCGAGCATAACCTGGACGTGATCAAGACCGCCGACTGGATCGTCGATCTGGGGCCGGAAGGCGGCAGTGGCGGCGGCGAGATCCTGGTGGCCGGCACGCCGGAAACCGTGGCCGAGTGTGAAAAATCGCACACCGCACGCTTCCTGAAACCGCTGTTGAAGCCGTAGTGCCGCCGGCGTGCGGGCCGTCGCTCAGGCGGCCCGCACGCCGGCCCGTTTCGCTGCAATCAAACAGAAACAGGCAAGATTTCGACATTTTCAGGCATTTCCCTCCGCGCTCACCGCTTTTATCATCAATGTTCCCTCGGCGGCCGCCCTGTCTGACTCAGGCCGCGTCTCACCGGCACTCCGCTGCCGGCCAAGCGTTGTCCCCCATACATTGATAACTGGAGCGACCATGAACATTACCCATGCCTATGCCGCGCATGACGCGAAGTCTGCGCTGGTGCCTTTCGATTACCCACCGCGCGCCCTGCGCGACCACGATGTGCAAATTCAGGTGTTGTTCTGCGGCGTGTGCCATTCGGATCTGCACCAGGCGCGCAATGAATGGAGCAATACCATTTACCCGGTGGTGCCGGGCCACGAAATCGTCGGCCGCGTTAGCGCCGTCGGCGACCACGTCTCGCGTTACCGGGTCGGCGATCTGGTCGGCGTCGGGTGCATGGTGGATTCCTGCCGCAGCTGCCCGAGCTGCGATGAGGGGCTGGAGCAGTATTGCGAGAACGGCTTCACCGGCACCTATAACGGTCAGGACCGCCAGACCGGCGCCGTGACCTACGGCGGCTACTCCACCGATCTGGTGGTGGATCAGGACTTCGTGCTGCGAGTGCCGGAGAATCTCGATCCGGCCGGGGTCGCGCCGCTGCTGTGCGCCGGCATCACCACCTATTCGCCGCTGCGCCAGTGGGGCGCGGGGCCAGGCAAAAAGGTCGGCATCGTCGGGCTCGGCGGGCTGGGGCACATGGGCGTCAAACTGGCGCGGGCGATGGGCGCGCACGTGGTGCTGTTCACCACCTCGCCGTCGAAAATCGAAGACGCTAAGCGTCTTGGCGCGCATGAAGTGGTGATTTCGCGCAACCCGGAGGAGATGGCGCAGCACGTCAACAGCTTCGACTTCATCCTCAACACGGTAGCGGCCCAGCACGATCTGAATCCGTTCCTCAACCTGCTGCGCCGCGACGGCACCCTGACGCTGGTCGGCGCGCCGGAGCACGATCATCCGTCGCCGCAGGTGTTCAATCTGATCATGAAGCGCCGCCGCATCGCCGGTTCGCTGATCGGCGGCATCGCGGAAACGCAAGAGATGCTGGACTTCTGCGGCCAACACGGCATCACGTCGGATATCGAGCTGATCCCGATGCAGCAGATTAATGAAGCCTATGAGCGCATGCTGAAAAGCGACGTGAAGTACCGCTTCGTGGTGGACATCGACTCGCTGCGGGTCTGATGACGGCGGGCGCCCAACGGCGCCCGTTTTTTATAGCTGCTTGATGATCCTGGCCGGGTTGCCGCCCACCACGCAATTGGCCGGCACGTCTTTGGTTACCACCGCACCGGAGGCAACGACCGCATTGTCGCCGATGGTCACCCCCGGATTGATCACCGCGCGCCCGCCGATCCACACGTTATCGCCAATCCTGACCGGTTTGCCGAACTCCGCCCCACCGACGCGGGTCTCGGCGTCCAGCGGATGGGTCGCGGTGTAGATATGCACGCCCGGCGCCAGCAGGCAGTTGTCGCCGATATGCACCTCGCACACGTCGAGGATCACGCAGTCGAAGTTGGCGTAGAAGTTCTTGCCCAGATAGATGTTATAGCCGTAGTCGCAGCGGAAGGTCGGCTCGATGGTGCCGCCCTGATAGCCGCCCAGCAACTCGCCCAGCCACTGTTTGCGCAGCTCGCCCTCTTCCGGCGAGGAGTGGTTATAGCGATGCGTCAGCTGGCGCGCGCGCCGACGTTCGCTGCGCAGCAGGTCATCGCCGGCGTCGTACAGTTCCCCGGCGATCATCTTGCGCTTTTCTTCGCTGATGGCCATGTCGGCCTCCTTATTTACCCGCGTTTCTTGAATGCCCAAGCGTAGCCGCTTTAGCCCGGCAATAAAAAGGGAACGTTCCCAACTTAAAACCGCGATCACGCTTTAACATGAAAAAGCAGGAGAAAACGGGCGGCGCCGCCGCCCGGCAATCAGGCGCGCAGTTCCTGGCGCACGTGTTCGGGCAGGCCTTCCACCACCAGCTGATAGGAGCTGTCGATCAGCGTGTAAAACTGCGAGTTCGGCAGGTTGCCGTCAAGAAACACCGTGTTCCAGTGCGCCTTGTTCAGGCCGTCGCAGGCGACGATCTCAGGATGGTGTTCACGCAGGCTTTCCGCCAGCTCCGGGCTGGACTTGACCGCTAGCGCCGGCCGCCCTTCGACCTCGCACACCATGGCGAACATCACGTCGCCCACCTTGATCTGGCTGGCCTGCCACTGGTTCTGGTCGCTTTGCTCCGCGCCCGGCTTCGCCATGCAGTACTCCAGCAATGCACTGTTATTCATTGGGTTATTCCCCCTGTAACGTGGCCACAATACGGCGTGCTCCGCCGTGGATGCGGTGCTCCCCCAGCCAGATGCCCTGCCATGTGCCCAACATCAGCCGCCCGTGCCTGACGGGCAGCGTCAGAGAAGCGCCCAGCA
This sequence comes from Serratia sarumanii, assembly GCF_029962605.1. Classification (NCBI taxonomy): domain Bacteria; kingdom Pseudomonadati; phylum Pseudomonadota; class Gammaproteobacteria; order Enterobacterales; family Yersiniaceae; genus Serratia; species Serratia sarumanii. The sequence goes on from NZ_CP124750.1 coordinate 4,547,208, forward strand.
GCGAGGATTTGATGTGCGCCGGCATATCGTCCGGCCCTTCGTAGTCATGCTGATAGGGTGCGTTTTCCGGCACCTGACGCAGGAAATGCTGCTCCATATCGGCTCGCACCGTGGGATCGCAGTTCTCGTTGAGCGTCAGCGAGGCCGAGGTATGCTGCAGCAACAGATGCAACAGGCCGGTTTGCAGGCGGTGTAAGTGGGTTAACTGGTTGGTGATCTCGTCGGTAACCAGATGAAAGCCACGCGCTTTTGCGCTGAGGATTAGCGTTTGCTGATGCCACATGAGTGAGCGCCCCTCAATCAGTATATTCTCTCTCCGGTTTGCGGCAACTTCGGCGGCGCGCCGGCAATAAAAAAGGAGCGATATCGCTATCGCTCCCCGATGAACGTCCGTTCAGACTAACAGGCGTTACTGCACCGCGGCAAACGCCTCGGCCACCTGACGCACGTTGTTGTGGTTCAGGCCGGCCACGCACATGCGGCCGCTGTGGATCAGGTAGACGCCGAACTCTTCACGCAGGCGATCGACCTGCGCCGCGCTGAAGCCGGTGTAGCTGAACATGCCGCGCTGCGCCAGCAGGTAATCGAAGTTGCGCTGCGGCAGCGCGCTCTTCAGGGTGTCCACCAGCGCGTGACGCATCTCGAGAATGCGGGTGCGCATGCTCTCCACTTCGTCCAGCCACTGGGTTTTCAGCTGGGCGTCGTTCAGCACCTTGGCCACCAGCTGCGCGCCGAAGTTCGGCGGGCTCGAGTAGTTGCGGCGCACGGTGGCCTTCAGCTGGCCCAGCACGCGCCCGGCCGCCTCTTCGCTTTCGCACACCACCGACAGGCCGCCGACGCGCTCGCCGTACAGCGAGAAGATCTTCGAGAACGAGTTGCTCACCAGGCACGGCAGGCCGGCCGCCGCGATGGCGCGAATGGCGTAGGCATCCTGCTCCATGCCGCCGCCGAAGCCCTGATAGGCGATGTCGAGGAACGGAATGATTTCACGCTCGGCGATCACCTTGACCACCTCATCCCACTGGGCAGGGGTCAGGTCGGAACCGGTCGGGTTGTGGCAGCACGGGTGCAGCAGCGCGATGCTGTGCTTCGGCAGCTGTTTCAGCGCTGCGAGCATGGCGTCGAACTTCACGCCCAGGCTTTCGCCGTCGAAATACGGGTAGGTATTCACCTTGAAACCGGCGCCGCTGAAGATGGCGACGTGGTTTTCCCAGGTGGGATCGCTGACCCACACCTGCGAATCCGGGAAGTAGCTTTTCAGGAAGTCGGCGCCCACTTTCAGCGCGCCGGAACCGCCGACGGTCTGAATGGTGGCGATGCGCCCCTGCTGCAGCATCGGGTGCTGCGCGCCGAACAGCAGCTGCTGGATGGCGGAACGGTAGGGTTGCAGCCCTTCCATCGGCAGGTATACCGAGGCGCCGTGCTCGACGCTGTTCAACTGCGCTTGCGCCGCGGCGACCGCCCGCATCTGCGGGATGATGCCCTGCGCATCGTAGTACAGGCCGATACTCAGGTTCACCTTGTGTGCGCGCGGGTCTTGTTTGAATTTTTCCATCAGCGACAGAATGGGATCGCCGGCATAGGCGTCAACGTTCTGGAACACGGGGGTTTTCTCCTGGTTTATTTATTGTGGTTTGGGCACAGCGTTACGTTCCTAATATAGACGGAAAACCGCATTCGGTTTTAGCTTTATCTCGCCACCGGCAACAAACCGTTTTCCTTGATGCGATTGAGCACCACCGCCGTTTTGATATGCGCCACGCTTTTGTGCGGCGACAGCGTCTGGCTGATGAACTCGCTCAGCGCCGGCAGGTCCGCCACCGCCACTTTCAGCAGGTAATCGGCGTCGCCGGTGGTCTTGTAAGCGTCAAGGATCGCGTCCACCTCCTCCAGCATCTGATGAAAGCTGTCGATCTGCTCCTGCGCGTGCGTGATCAGGCTGACTTCGATCAGCCCCACCAGCCCCAGGCCGACCGCCTCCGGCGCCAGCCGCGCGTGGTAGCCGCGGATCAGCTGCGCCTGCTCCAGGCTGATGCGCCGCCGCGAACATTGGGAGGCGGAGAGCCCGACCAGCTCGCTCAGTTCCTGATTGGTCAGACGGCCGTTGGCCTGTAACAGCGTCAGGATTTTCATATCAAAATCGTCAATGTTGTACATAGCCACCTGTAAACTGTGTTAATAAATGTTGACGTTACAGCCTACCAGTTTTTTTACCGTTGCCGACGTCACACCCTGGCGCTTAAATCGCGTACAGCAGCAACGCCCGGCGTTTTCGCCGGTAAGCGGCATAAAAAACGGCTAACTCATGCAGGTAAACGACAATTAACGGCGAAGTAACGCATAAAACCACGAATGTATAAAAAGGACGCCAGATGAAAAAGCTACTCCCTCTCGCGCTGCTGCTCGCCGCCGGCGGCGCTGGCGCGCAATCCCACCTGGACAAGGTGCTGCAGCAAAAGACCCTGGAGGTCTGCACCACCGGCGACTACAAGCCCTATACCTTCCTCAAGGAAGACGGCGGCTATGAAGGCATCGACATCGATATGGCGGAGTCGCTGGCCAAGAGCCTGGGCGCCAAAGTGAAGTGGGTGAAAACCAGCTGGAAAACCCTGACGCCGGACTTCACCTCCGGCAAGTGCGATATCGCGATGGGCGGCATCTCCGTCACGCTGGAGCGACAAAAACAGGTGTTCTTCGCCGACAAGCTGGATACCGACGGCAAAATCCCGCTGGTGCGCTGCACCGACGTGAAGAAATACCGCACTCTCGAGCAGATCAACAAACCGTCGGTGCGCCTGCTGGAGCCGGCGGGCGGCACCAACGAAGCCTTCGTGCACGCCTATCTGCCGAAGGCCAAGCTGACGCTGACGCACGACAACATGAGCATTTTCCAGCAGTTGGTAGACCGCAAGGCGGACGTGATGATCACCGACGCCTCCGAGGCGCTGTACCAGCAGAAGCGCTATCCGAAGCTGTGCGCGGTGAATCCGAGCAAACCGATGCAGTACGGCGAGAAGGCTTACATGCTGCCGCGCGACGATCTGAGCTGGAAACTGTATGTGGATCAGTGGCTGCACCTGGCCAAGGCGACCGGCGAGTATCAGAAGATTATCGACAAGTGGTTGGCGGTAAAGAAGTAACCCGCTGAGAAACGGGGCCGACGCACGTCGGCCCCTGCTGCGCATCAGTCGCCGATGTATTCCATCGCCACGCGCTGCGTGAGCTTGGTGATAAGTTCGTAAGCGCTGATGCCGGTGCAGGCGGCGATGCGCTCGACCGGCAGCGCCTGGCCCCACAGCACCGCTTCATCCCCCACCTTATCGGCGGCGTCCGGCCCGAGATCGACCGAAATCATGTCCATCGACACCCGGCCGACGATCGGCACTTCGCGGCCGTTGATCAGGATCGGCGTACCGGTCGGCGCGCTGCGCGGGTAGCCGTCGCCGTATCCCATCGCCACCACGCCCAGCCGGGTATCGCGCGGGCTTACCCAGGTGCCGCCGTAGCCGACCGCTTCGCCGGCCTTGTGCTCGCGTACCGCGATCAGGCTGGATTTCAACGTCATCGCCGGCTGCAGCCCATGCTCGGCGCCGCTGCCGTTATCCAGAGGCGACACGCCGTACAAAATGATGCCGGGACGCACCCACTCATTGTGGGCATCCGGCCACAGCAGCGTGCCGCCGGACGCGGCGACCGAGCGCTGGCCCGGTTTGCCGCGCGCGAACTGCTCGAAGCAGGCGATCTGTTTCAGGGTGGCGTCGGATTCCGGCTCATCGGCGCGGCTGAAGTGGCTCATGATATTGACCGGCTGCGCCACGTTGCGGCAGGCGCACAGGCGCTGATAAAACGCTTCCGCCTGTTCGGGGCGCACCCCCAGCCGATGCATGCCGGTATCGAGCTTCATCCACACCGGCACCGGGCGCGCCAGCTCGGCCTGCTCCAGGGCTTCGAGCTGTTCGATGCTGTGTACCGCGGTTTCGATGTTGTTCGCCACCAGCACCGGCAGATCTTCGGCACAGAAGAAGCCTTCCAGCAGCAGGATCGGTTTGACGATGCCGCCGGAGCGCAGCATCAGCGCCTCGCCGATGCGCGCCACGCCGTAGCAGTCGGCGTCTTGCAAGGTGTGGGCTGTTTCCAGCAGGCCATGTCCATAAGCGTTTGCTTTCACAACGGCAATCAGGCGGCTTTGCGGCGCCTGGCGGCGCACCTGTTGCAGATTATGTCGCAGAGCGCGGCGGTCGATTACAGCGGTTGCCGCTTTCATTTCAGTTCCTTAGCTGATTATTCGTCATCGTATTGTGGCCCCGCGTAGTTATCGAAACGCGACCACTGGCCGTTAAAGGTAAGGCGCACGGTGCCGATCGGGCCGTTACGCTGCTTACCGATAATAATTTCCGCGATCCCTTTCAGATCGCTGTTCTCGTGATACACCTCATCACGATAGATGAACATAATCAGGTCGGCATCCTGCTCGATAGAGCCGGACTCACGCAGGTCGGAGTTGACCGGGCGCTTATCGGCGCGCTGCTCCAGGCTTCGGTTCAGCTGCGACAGCGCCACCACCGGCACCTGCAGCTCTTTCGCCAGCGCCTTCAGCGAGCGCGAAATCTCGGCGATCTCCAGCGTACGGTTGTCGGACAGGGCCGGCACGCGCATCAGCTGCAGGTAGTCGATCATGATGAGGCTAAGCCCGTCGTGCTCGCGGAAAATGCGCCGCGCGCGCGAGCGCACTTCGGTCGGCGTCAGGCCGGAGGAGTCGTCGATGTACATGTTGCGCTTCTCCAACAGGATACCCATGGTGCTGGAAATGCGCGCCCAGTCCTCGTCGTCGAGCTGGCCGGTACGGATGCGCGTCTGATCCACGCGCGACAGCGACGCCAGCATACGCATCATGATCTGCTCGCCGGGCATCTCCAGGCTGAAGATCAGCACCGGTTTTTCCTGGGTCATCGCGGCGTTTTCGCACAGGTTCATGGCGAAGGTGGTTTTCCCCATCGATGGACGGGCGGCGACGATGATCAGATCGGACTTTTGCATGCCCGCGGTTTTCTTGTTGAGGTCTTGATAGCCGGTATCGACCCCGGTCACGCCATCGTGCGGCTGCTGATACAGCTGCTCAATGCGCGACACGGTGTCTTCCAGAATACGCTCGATGCCCTTCGGGCCCTCGTCTTTGCTGGCGCGGTTCTCGGCGATTTGGAAGACGCGGGATTCCGCCAGATCGAGCAGGTCTTCGCTGCTGCGCCCCTGCGGATCGTAGCCGGCGTCGGCGATCTCGTTAGCCACCGAGATCATCTCGCGCACCACCGCGCGCTCGCGCACGATGTCGGCGTAGGCGCCGATGTTGGCGGCGCTCGGGGTGTTTTTCGACAGCTCGGCCAGGTAGGCGAAGCCGCCGACCGAGTCCAGTTCGCCCTTTTGTTCGAGCGATTCGGACAGGGTGATGAGGTCGATAGGCTTGCTCATCTCCAGCAGACGCTGCATCTCGGTAAAGATCAGGCGGTGCGGGCGGCTGAAGAAATCGTTGGCGACCACGCGCTCCGCCACGTTGTCCCAGCGCTCGTTATCCAGCATCAAACCGCCCAACACCGACTGCTCGGCCTCCAGCGAGTGCGGCGGCATCTTCAGCCCTTCCATCTGACGATCTCTGGAACGCTCTCTGGTTTCGTCCGCGTTTGTTTTGTTGGTTGGTTTTTTTCCTGCCATGAAACGTAGTCTTTATCCGGTTGCGAATGAAGGATCCTGACGCGAGAGTATACGTGATTTTTGCGCCATAACCGATGCAAAAAAGGTATTGAACCCCGCACGGGCAAACTGGATCTCCGAGACTAAAAAGAATAGGGTGAAATCAGACACTCCAACGAGGTAACGATATGGCCAAGCGCATTCAATTCTCCGCCACCGGCGGGCCGGAAGTCTTGCAATACGTTGATTTTACACCACTCGATCCGGCTGCCGGGGAAGTGCAGATCGAGAACAAGGCGATCGGCATCAACTACATCGACACCTATGTGCGCAGCGGGCTGTACGCGCCGGCCAGCCTGCCGAGCGGCCTCGGCACCGAGGCGGCCGGCGTGGTGGTCAAGGTCGGCGCCGGGGTCAGCGCGATCAAACCGGGCGACCGGGTGGTGTATGCGCAGTCGTCGCTCGGCGCCTACAGCGAGATCCACAACGTGCCGGAAGAAAAAGTGGCGCTGCTGCCGCACAACCTCAGCTTTGAGCAGGGCGCCGCCTCTTTCCTCAAAGGGCTGACGGTGCACTATCTGTTGCGCCAAACCCACGAAGTGCAGCCGGGAGAAGTGTTCCTGTTCCATGCCGCCGCCGGCGGGGTTGGCCTTATTGCCTGCCAATGGGCCAAAGCGCTGGGCGCGCGCCTGATCGGCAGCGTCGGCTCCGACGAGAAGGCCGCCCTGGCGAAACAGGCCGGTGCCTGGGCCACCATCAACTACCACAAAGAGGATATCGCCCAGCGGGTGGCCGAGCTGACGCACGGCGAGAAGGTTGGCGTAGTGTACGATTCGGTGGGGCAAAGCACCTGGCAGGCCTCGCTCAACAGCCTGAAACGCCGCGGCCTGATGGTCAGCTTCGGCAATGCCTCCGGCCCGGTGACCGGCGTCGATCTGGCGCTGCTCAACCAGAAAGGATCGCTGTACGTCACCCGCCCTTCCCTCAACGGCTACGTCACTAACCGCGCCGAACTGCAGTACGCCAGCAACGAGCTGTTCTCGCTGATCGGCAGCGGCGCCATTCGGGTGGAGGTGAGAAACGAGCAGAAATTTGCGCTGGCCGACGCCCAGCGGGCGCACCAGGTGCTGGAAAGCCGCAGCACCAGCGGCTCCAGCCTGCTGATCCCCTGATAGCGGCAAAAGAAAAGGGCTCCTTGCGGAGCCCTTTCTATTACTGCGTTTTGTAGGGGTAGAGCAGAGTCCGCCAGAGACAGGGGGGTTGCTTCAGCAACACGAATTTTGGTTGTCTCTCACGGTGATGAAATCGGTCGCATCACTGCATCGACCCACATCCTAACAGCCCCGTTCGGCAAAAAACACGCTTTATGTGCCACATCGCCGGGGAAAACTGCCAAGCTGTGATCGTTGCCGCATTCGCGGTGCGAAAAATTGTGCAAGTTTCAGTGTGACTGTCTGATTATTCAGCAAAAAATCAGTAACGCCTGGCCTGCGGTTTCTGCATCGCGCGGTAAATCCATACCCCGACCACCGCCAAAATCAGCCACGGCAGCAGCTTGATGACCACCGCGAACAACCCGCCCACCAGCATGAACGCCGCCGCCGCCAACAGCGCAGCGAAGATCCCCAGCAGCGAGATGCCGGTCACCATCAGCATCACCACAAAGCCAATGAGAAAGAAGATTTCCAACATGATTGCTCCTTTGCAACTCAACGTATCTGCAGAGTGAATTACAAGAAGCGTGCCAGAATGGCGGAAGGGCTAACCTATTGAAAAAACGGGGCAGGCATCCAGCAACGTGCCGAATGCCTGGCGAAAAAGACTAACTGTTGGTCAAAATTTTTGTGGGTTACGCCATTTCGACACGCGGCTGACGCACCAGCGCCAGCGCCTGCTCCACCACCCGCGCATCGGCGCCCGGCTTGTGGGCGTTCTCGCTCAGGTGGCGACGCCACTGGCGCGCGCCCGGCACGCCCTGGAACAAACCGAGGATGTGGCGGGTGATGTGGCCGAGATAGGTGCCGTTGGACAGCTCGCGCTCGATATACGGATACAGCGCTTCGACGATCGCCACGCTGTCCGGCACTGCGGTCTGCGCGCCGAACAGTTCGCTGTCGACCCGCGCCAGGATGCCCGGATTCTGGTACGCCTCGCGCCCCATCATCACGCCGTCCAGATGCTGCAGGTGCTGCCGCGCCTCCTCCAGCGTTTTCACCCCGCCGTTGATGGCGATGGTCAGCGCCGGGAAATCCCGCTTCAGCTGATAAACGCGCGGGTAGTCGAGCGGCGGCACTTCGCGGTTCTCTTTCGGGCTGAGGCCGGAGAGCCAGGCCTTGCGCGCGTGGATGGTGAACATGTCGCACTCGCCGCGCCCGGCGACGGTCTCGATAAAGTCGCACAGGAAGGCGTAGCTGTCCTGATCGTCGATGCCGATGCGGGTCTTCACCGTCACCGGGATCGACACCACGTCGCGCATCGCCTTGATGCAGTCGGCGACCAGCGTCGCCTGCCCCATCAAACAGGCGCCGAACATGCCGTTTTGCACGCGATCGGACGGGCAGCCGACGTTGAGGTTAATCTCGTCGTAACCGCGCTGCTCCGCCAGTTTGGCGCAGTGCGCCAGCGCGGCCGGATCGCTACCGCCCAGCTGCAGCGCCACCGGATGCTCTTCTTCGCTGTAGGCCAGGTAGTCGCCTTTGCCGTGGATGATCGCGCCGGTGGTCACCATTTCGGTGTACAGCAGCGTTTCCTTGGTCAGCAGGCGGTGGAAGTAACGGCAATGACGATCGGTCCAGTCGAGCATCGGCGCGATGGAGAAACGATTGGCGGCGTAGGTTGGGGCGTGGTTGTCTTTCGTCATGCTGAGTTACTGGCTACCTGAGTCTGTCTGGGTTCAACGAACGGCGCGCGGCCGCAAACGGCTATTATAACGACAATCGGCGCCGTTGGGAAAACCGCCTTATCTGCGCCCTATTCCAACGCGCGGATAACCCGGCACGGCTGCCCCAGCGCCAGCACGTTGGCCGGGATGTCGCCGGTCACGATGCTGCCCGCGCCGATAGTGGTGCCGTCGCCGATGGTCACGCCCGGCAAGATCACCACGTTACCGCCGATCCACACATTGCTGCCGATGGACACCGGCTGCGCCGAGGTGCGGAAAGGGAAAGCCGGGTCACCGGTAAAGCGTTCACCGGCCTTCAGCGGATGACTCGGCGTGTAGATTTGCACGTTGGGGCCGATCAGCGTGTTGTCGCCGATGGTGATGGTATTGCAGTCGAGGAACACCGCATTGACGTTGATAAAACAGTTCTTGCCGATGCGGACATGTTGCCCGTAGTCGCACCAGAACGGCGTTTCGATCCAGCTCGCCTCGCCCCAGGCGCCGAACAGTTCGCCGAGCAGACGGTTTTTCTCGTCCGCCTGATGCGAACCCAGCTCGCCCAGGCTTTTGGTCAACGCTCTGGCCCGATGGTACATAGCAATCAATTCTTCATCGCGGCTGTTGTACACCTGGCCGCTTAACAGCTTCTCTCTTTCCGTCATCGCACAAGGCTCCTGCTCATCACGCGGGTGAAGCGCGTTATACCGCTCTCGCCCGCCGCTCTCCAGCGCTAAAACCGGCAATGTTGATTTGTCGCCCTGCGGCGGGGAAAAGTTGTGATGCATCTCTCTTTTAGCGCACTCTGCGCGCCTTTCCCTGCGCAATCCTCAGGGGAAAAGGGGGCAACTCTCGGCGATTCGCCGTAATCATGGTAAAATCGGCTTTTTTACGTACCGGGATATTTGCGATGAACTCAACCACCCAGGAAAAGCTGCTGGCGCAGGCGGAACGCCTCTGCCAGCAACGCAATGTGCGATTGACGCCGCAGCGGCTGGAAGTGCTGCGTCTGATGACTCAGCAACCCGGTGCAATCAGCGCTTATGACCTGCTCGATCTGCTGCGCGTCGCAGAACCGCAGGCCAAGCCGCCGACGGTATACCGCGCGCTGGATTTTCTGCTGGAGCAAGGGTTTATCCATAGAGTGGAATCCGCCAACAGCTACGTGCTGTGCCACCATTTCGAACAGCCGATGCACACGTCCGCACTGTTTATCTGCGACCGCTGCGGCCAGGTGACCGAACGCACCACTGAAGGCGTAGAGGAAACGCTGCAGAAGCTGGCGCAGGAAGCCGGATTTGCGCTGCGCCACAGCGTGGTGGAAGCGCACGGTTTGTGCGCCGGCTGCGTGGAGGTTGAGGCGTGCGACAGCAAGCATGACTGCGCCGAACACGATCACAGCATCGCCATCAAGAAGAAGTAAGACGAAGTCAGGTACCTCCCTGTACCTGCGGCCGGGGCGCCAGAGGATGAGAGCGACGCCGGCCTGCGCTGGGCAAGCCGCCTTCAATGGCGGCCCTGCAAATTACCAGCGGTGTTTGGTGTGTTCTTCCCAGGCTTTCACCTCTTTCTCGGCCGCCTCTTTCTGGTAACCGTAGCGCTCCTGGATTTTGCCGACCAGCTGTTCGCGTTTCCCTTCGATGACCGTCAGATCGTCATCGGTCAGCTTGCCCCATTTTTCCTTCACTTTGCCTTTCAGCTGCTTCCAGTTACCGTCGGCTTGATCTTTATTCATAGTCTCTCCGTTAACCTGTGGTGAATCAGTGATCCCTGTCGCCGGCCGGGGTTAACCAGAAATTTTTCTGGCTGATGCTCCCTTCACCTTAAGGAGCACCGTTCCCCTTCATTTACCAGCCACATGATTCATTCTAGTTAAACATGGAAATAAAAAAGCCAAAACACAGAACAAAAAACCATTAACTGACAAAATAAAAACAAAAAACGCCAGCAAACAACGAACTAACGCGAACGGGACCAGGCTGAAAACATGTAAGCAAACATGACAAAAAACATAAGAAAAACTAACCATTACCCCAACAGAACGCCCGGATTAATGTGCGGTAAACCAGCTGCCGCGCACCTGGTGGCGGTGCCAAATCCAGCCCAACGCCACGCCGCGCAACGTCAGAAACACCGCCAGCGCCAGCCAAAGCCCGTGGTTGCCAAGCAGCGGCACGCTGAACAGCGTCAGACCATACCCTGCCGCAGCCACCGCCATGCTGTTACGCATCTCGGCGCCGCGCGTGGCGCCGATAAACATGCCGTCCAGCAAATAGCACCACACCCCGACCAGCGGCAGAATGACCTGCCACGGTAAATAATGGGCAGCCAACGCACGCAGCTCCGGCAAGGAGGTCAACGCCGCCACGATCTGCTGGCCGGTAACGGCATACGCCAGGCCGAAGGCCAACGCGACCAGCCCCGCCTGCCTGCAGGCCGCGTGCCACACCTTACGCAGTTGGCTATCGTCCCGGGCGCCGTAGGCGTGGCCTGAATGGGCCTCCACCGCATAAGCGAAGCCGTCGAGCGCATAGGCGGTGAACGTCAGCAGATTCATCAATACCGCATTGACCGCCACCACCTCGCTCCCCAGGCGAGCGCCGAAAATGGTCAGCGACGCAAAGCACAGTTGCAGCAACAGTGAACGCAGCATGATGTCGCGGTTGAGCGCCAGCAGGCGACGCAGATCGCCGCGCCAAGCCTGGCGCAGCATCGGCAGGGTAATACCGCGCAGGCGCATCACCCGCCACGCCAGCCACAGGCCGAGCAACAGCGTGGCGTATTCGGCGATGGCGGTGGCCGCCGCCGCCCCTCGCACGTTCCAGCCCAGGCCCATCACCAGCCAGATATCCAGTACGATATTCAGCAGGTTGCCGACGATCAGCAGGATCACCGGCGCCCGCACGTACTGCACGCCGAGCAGCCAGCCCAGCAGCACCAGATTGGCCAGCGCCGCCGGGGCGCTGAGCCAGCGGATCTCAAGAAAACGCCGCGCCTGTTCCAGCACTTCGCCATCGCCACCGACGATCCGCAGCGCCAGTTCGATCAGCGGATAACGCAGCAGGACGATCGCCGCTCCGGCCAGCAGCGCCAACAGCAGCGGTTGCATAAAGGCGCGCGCCAGCGCCTGCGGGTTCTGTGCCCCCAGCGCCTGCGCCGCCAGGCCGGTGGTGCTCATGCGCAGGAACAACAGCAGCATGAACAGGAAGCTGGTCGCCACCGCGCCGATCGCGACGCCCCCCAGATAGATCGGGCTGTCGAGGTGGCCGATCACCGCGGTGTCCACCAGCCCGAGCAGCGGCACGGTAATATTGGAGAAAATCATCGGCAGGGCCAGGCGCCACAGAGCTTTATCGGTGTCGCTGGTAAAGGCGGAAATCAAGCGCATGATGAGAAGTTCCCGTAGCGGTGGCGAATGGCAAGGTCAGAAACAAAAACGCCCCAGAACAGGGGCGATTGATACAAGGAGGCGGCACTGAGGGTGCGACGATTAAATCCAGTCGCCGTTGCGGATCACGCCGACCGCCAGCCCTTCGATAGTGAAATTCTGCTGACGCAGATCGACCACGATAGGTTGGAATTCGTTGTTCTCTGGCAGCAGTTCAACCACGTTGCCGTGCTTTTTCAGGCGCTTGACCGTCACTTCGTCTTCGATGCGCGCCACCACGACCTGGCCATTGCGCACGTCTTGCGTTTTGTGCACCGCCAGCAGATCGCCATCCAGAATGCCGATGTCGCGCATCGACATGCCGTTCACCCGCAGCAGGAAATCGGCGCTCGGTTTAAACAGGGAAGGATCCACCTGGTAGTGCCCTTCGATGTGCTGCTGCGCCAGCAGCGGCTCGCCGGCGGCGACGCGGCCGATCAGCGGCAGACCCTCTTCTTCTTCCATCAGCAGGCGGATACCGCGCGAAGCACCGGAGACGATTTCGATCACGCCTTTGCGTGCCAGCGCCTTCAGGTGTTCTTCGGCGGCGTTAGGCGAACGGAACCCCAGACGCATCGCGATCTCGGCACGCGTTGGCGGCATGCCCGTTTGCGAAATGTGCTCGCGAATCAGGTCGTAGACCTCTTGCTGTCTGGTAGTTAGTGCTTTCATTCCGCCCCCTGTTTGTTTATACAGTCTTGCTGTGAGTATATACAGGTAAGCGCGGATTGGGAACCGAAGATTAAATAAAAATCAGTCAGTAGGCGCTTTTCGTCAGCCGAAGTGCTGCCATAAGACCGTGCCCCAAACGAACAGCGCCAGCACGATCGCCAGCGACACCGCCGCCGATCCCATGTCCTTGGCTCGGCCGGACAGCTCGTGATGTTCGCTGCCGATGCGATCCACCACCGCCTCGATCGCGCTGTTCAGGATCTCGACGATCATCACCAGCGCTACCGATCCGATCAATAAAATGCGCGCTATCGCACCCACATCCAGCCAGACAGCCAGTATGATAGCCAGGAGGGTGACCACCAGTTCCTGGCGGAACGCCGCTTCGTGCTGCCAGGCGGCGGAAAGCCCTTTATAGGAATAGCCGGCGGCCTTGATGATGCGGGTCAGTCCGGTTGCTTGGTTTGCCATGTTTTCGTGCCTTTCTCAGAGGTCGGTCATAATAAAAAGAGTCTAGAACAGTCCGCGCTGACGGCTCTCGGTTTTCGAACACCACAGATCTGCTACCCGGTTTCTGGTATGCTTGCGGCGCATTGCTAACAAGAGGCTTCACGTTGTTATGTCAGGTTGGCGTAAAATTTATTATAAAATATTGAATTTACCACTTAAATTGTTGGTAAGAAGTAAGGTCATCCCTTCAGATCCGGTTACCGAGCTAGGGTTGGATCCCTCACGGCCGATTTTGTATGTTTTACCTTACAATTCCAAGGCGGATTTGCTGACGCTGCGCACCCAGTGCCTGGCGCAGGATCTGCCCGATCCGCTCAACTCGCTGGAGATCGACGGCACCGTGCTGCCGAGCTACGTGTTCATTCACGACGGCCCGCGCGTGTTCCGCTATTACACCCCGAAAGAAGAGTCGGTAAAGCTGTTCCACGACTATCTGGATCTGCATCGCAGCAATCCGGATCTCGACATTCAGATGCTGCCGGTTTCGGTGATGTTCGGCCGCTCGCCGGGCCGCGAAGGCCACGGTACGCCGCACCTGCGTCTGTTGAACGGCGTGCAGAAATTCTTCGCCGTGCTGTGGCTCGGCCGCGACAGCTTCGTGCGTTTCTCCAACACCGTTTCGCTGCGCCGCATGGCCACCGAACACGGAACGGATAAAACCATCGCGCAGAAACTGGCGCGCGTGGCGCGCATGCACTTCTCGCGTCAGCGCCTGGCCGCAGTGGGCCCGAGCCTGCCGGCCCGTCAGGATCTGTTTAACAAGCTGTTGGCGTCCAAAGCGATCGAAAAAGCGGTCGAGGACGAAGCGCGCAGCAAGAAGATCTCACACGAGAAGGCCCAGCAAAACGCCATCGCGCTGATGGAAGAGATCGCCGCCGATTTCTCCTACGAAACCGTGCGCCTGTCCGACCGCGTGCTGAGCTGGACCTGGAACCGGCTGTATCAAGGCATCAACGTCACCAACGCCGAGCGCGTGCGCCAGCTGGCGCAGGACGGCCACGAGATCGTCTACGTGCCCTGCCACCGCAGCCACATGGACTATCTGCTGCTGTCCTACGTGCTGTATCACCAGGGCCTGGTGCCGCCGCACATCGCCGCCGGCATCAACCTCAACTTCTGGCCGGCCGGCCCGATCTTCCGTCGCCTGGGCGCGTTCTTCATCCGCCGCACCTTCAAGGGCAACAAGCTGTACTCGACGGTGTTCCGCGAATACCTCGGCGAGCTGTTCACCCGCGGTTACTCGGTGGAATACTTCGTGGAAGGCGGCCGTTCCCGCACCGGGCGCCTGCTGGAGCCGAAGACCGGCACCCTGTCGATGACCATCCAGGCGATGCTGCGCGGCGGCACCCGTCCGATCACGCTGGTGCCGATTTACATCGGTTACGAGCACGTGATGGAAGTGGGTACCTATGCCAAAGAGCTGCGCGGCGCCACCAAGGAAAAAGAGAGCCTGCCGCAGATGCTGCGCGGCCTGCGCAAGCTGCGCAACCTGGGCCAGGGTTACGTCAACTTCGGCGAACCGCTGCCATTGACGGCTTACCTCAACCAGAACGTGCCGCAGTGGCGCGAGTCGATCGATCCGATCGAAGCCCAGCGCCCAAGCTGGCTGACGCCGACGGTCAACGATCTGGCCGGCCAGATCATGGTGCGCATCAACAACGCCGCCGCGGCCAACGCCATGAACCTGTGTTCCACCGCGCTGCTGGCCTCGCGTCAGCGTTCGCTGACCCGCGAGCAGCTGATCGAACAGCTCGAGTGCTACCTGCAGCTGATGCGCAACGCGCCTTACGCGCGTGACGTCACCGTGCCGACGCAAACGCCGGACGAGCTGCTGGATCACGCGCTGAACATGAACAAGTTCGAGGTGGAGAAGGACAGCATCGGCGACATCATCATCCTGCCGCGCGAGCAGGCGGTGCTGATGACCTATTACCGCAACAACATCCACCACCTGCTGGTGCTGCCGTCGCTGATCGCCAGCATCGTGATGCATCACCGCCGGGTATCGCGCGCCGAGCTGCTGCGCCAAATCGGCATGATCTATCCGATGCTGAAAGCCGAGCTGTTCCTGCATAACGACAAGGAACAGCTGCCGGAGGTGCTGCGGCCGGTGATCGACGAGCTGATCCGTCAACAGCTGATCTGCGACAAAGGCGACGAGCTGGTGCTGAACCCGGCGCGCATTCGCCCGCTGCAGCTGCTGGCCGCCGGGGTGCGCGAAACCCTGCAACGCTACGCCATCACCATGTCGATCCTCAGCGCCAACCCGAGCATCAACCGCGGCGCGCTGGAGAAAGAGAGCCGCATCATGGCGCAGCGTCTGTCGGTGCTGCACGGCATCAACGCGCCGGAATTCTTCGACAAGGCGGTGTTCTCCACCCTGGTGGCAACGCTGCGCGAAGAAGGCTATATCAACGACAGCGGCGATGCGATCCGCGAGCACACCCTCGAGGTATACAACATGCTGAGCGATCTGATCACGCCGGAGATCAAGCTGACCATCGAAAGCGTCAACATGCCGGAAGAGACCAACGCCCTGCCGCAATCCGATGCGGAAGAAGAGAAAGACGAGTGATTTCGCCCGGCGCGGAAACACAAAAGGCACCCTCGGGGTGCCTTTTTTCTTGCGGAAGGGAAGCGTTACGTCGGCAGATAGCTCAGCGCGATGCCGATGAACACCACCAGCCCCACATAGTTGTTCTGCAGGAAGGCCTTGAAGCAGGCCTCGCGCTCGCGGCCGGCGATCTGTTTCTGCTGGTGAATGAACAGCGCGCCCGCCAGCAGCAGTGACCAGTAAAACGCCCCGCCGAGCTGCGCCAGATAACCGACCCACACCAGCAGCAGCAGCGTCGCGAACTGCAGCAGCCCGACGATCAGCTTGTCATAACGGCCGAACAGGATAGCGGTGGATTTGATGCCGATCTTCAGGTCATCGTCGCGGTCGACCATCGCATACAGCGTATCGTAGGCCACCGTCCAGCAGATGTTGGCCAGCAGCAGCAGCCAGCAGCTGAGCGGCAGCGATTCGCTGACCGCCGCATAGCCCATCGGAATGCCCCAGCCGAACGCGGCGCCCAGCACGAACTGCGGCAGGTTGGTCACCCGCTTCATGAACGGGTACGCCCAGGCCAGCGCCAGCGCCGCCAGCGACAGCCAAATGGTCATCGCATTGAGCGTCAACACCAGGCAGAACGAAATCAGCACCAGCACCACGAACAGCACCTTGGCCTCTTTCGCGCTCACCCGGCCGCTCGGCATCGGCCGCCCGGCGGTGCGTTTCACGTAGCCGTCCACCGCGCGATCGGCGTAATCATTCACCACGCAACCGGCGGCGCGCATCAGGAACACGCCGAGCACGAACACCAGCAAAATCGACAGCGGCGGCACGCCTTTCCCGGCCAGCCACAGCGCCCACAGCGTCGGCCACAGCAGCAACAGCGTGCCGATCGGTTTATCAATGCGCATCAAATGGCTGTAAGCCCGCCATTTACTTTGAGTCACGCTTCCCTCCAAGGTCTTGCTCTCCTCTCTTATGCAGGAACCGCTGAATACAGCGGCGAAGCCGGTAAAAACAGTTCGGTCAGCAACAGCGGTTTGCCCGCCAGCCGCAGCCGTGAACGGCGCGCCCACAGCGCGTCCTGCCGGCCGATATGAATATAGTCGCGGGTCAGCTCGCCGCTGCTGAACAGGTAGCGCCCCAGCGGCAGCGTGCCCAGATCCACCAGCGCCTGGTCGGGGCCGGTCAGCGTATTTTCCGGGATCACCGTGCGCCCTAGCAGCCAGGGCTGGTCGTCGCCCAGCAGCACCACTTCGCGCAGCCAGTAGCGCGGGCTGTCGGGCAGGTGCTTCGCCTCGTCGCCCAGCGCCTCGCGCGTGACGAAGCATTCGCGCTGCGGTTCGACGCGCACCTGGGCGCAATGGCGTTCAAATCGGCGGGTCATGGAGCCTAACTCCATCAGCCAGTCGCTGACGGCGGCGGGCGCCGGAGGATCCTGTTCGGACAACCACTCCAGCGGCGGCAGGATGGAATCCCTGATGCCAGACATTGCTTTACTCCTCGCCTGAACCGCAGCCGGTACGGCGCGCCAGACGATACAAACTGTTAACAGGCCCCCATTGTAGCGCAGAAATGCGAAAGCGGCAGGCTGATTCGTGGCGAAAACGGCAGGCCTATCGGCCGGAAAAACCGGGGTTCTGTCATCTTTTTGCCATCCGTATTCTCTATCTTCGTTCCCCGGCACGATGACGATTCTGTGATCGCCTGCAAAGTTTCATCTTTGTCGCGTTGTTTTATCTACGCGCGTAGATACTCTGACACCGCAGCGTTGAATCGCCATGCGTCCGACATCATTTGTCGGCACACCTTTGTTGCCGGCACCAGGGAAACCATCTTTAACCGCGCCCCTCCAGGCGCAGAACAAAAGAGGATAGCACCGTCATGAGCGAAACAACGCTTGCCACTCCACAGACCGCCGACGCCGCGCTGGCGGCCGATGAACGCCTGGCAACCAAAGAGGGGCGCAGCCAATTTTGGCGCGCCACCTTCTCCTGCTGGCTCGGCACCGCCATGGAATACGTCGACTTCGCGCTGTACGGCCTGGCGGCCGGCATGGTGTTCGGCGATGTGTTCTTCCCCGAGGCCACGCCGCTGGTCGCTCTGCTGGCCAGCTTCGCTACCTACTCAGTCGGTTTCGTCGCGCGGCCGATCGGCGCGCTGGTGTTCGGCTGGATCGGCGATCGCAAAGGCCGCCGCGTGGTGCTGATCACCACCGTGGCGCTGATGGGCATTTCTACCACGCTGATCGGCCTGATCCCGTCCTATGCGCAAATCGGCGTCTGGGCGCCCACCTGCCTGGTGATCCTGCGCTTCGCGCAGGGATTCGGCGCCGGCGCGGAGCTGTCCGGCGGCGCGGTGATGCTGGCGGAATACGCGCCGGCCAAGCGGCGCGGGCTGGTGGCCTCGATCATCGCCATCGGCTCCAACAGCGGCACCCTGCTGGCGTCGCTGGTATGGCTGCTGGTGCTGCAACTCGACAAGGAAGATCTGATGAGCTGGGGCTGGCGCATTCCGTTCCTCGCCAGCATTCTGATCGCCGGGGTGGCGCTGTACCTGCGCCGTCACGTGCGCGAAACGCCGGTGTTCGAGCGCGAGCTGCAACAAAACCACCAGCGCATGCTGGACGCCGCTCAGGCCGCGCCGGACTCACGCAGCTACCTGCAGCGCACCAAAGCGTTCTGGGTGATGCTCGGCCTGCGCATCGGCGAAAACGGCCCCTCCTATCTGTGCCAGGGCTTTATCGTCGGCTACGTCGCCAAGGTGCTGATGGTCGATAAATCGGTGCCGGCGCTGGCGGTGCTGATCGCCTCGCTGTGCGGTTTTCTGGTGATCCCGCTGGCCGGCTGGCTGTCCGATCGCTTCGGCCGCCGCGTCACCTACCGCTGGTTCTGCCTGCTGCTGGTGCTGTACGCCTTCCCGGCGTTCTGGCTGCTCGACAGCCGTGAACCGGCGATCGTCATCTCGGTGATCGTGGTCGGCATGTGCATCGCATCGCTGGGGATCTTCGGCGTGCAGGCGGCCTACGGCGTCGAACTGTTCGGCGTGAAGAACCGCTACTCCAAGATGGCGTTCGCCAAGGAGCTCGGCTCGATCCTCTCCGGCGGCACCGCGCCGCTGATCGCCACCGCGCTGCTCTCCGGCTTCGGTCACTGGTGGCCTGTCGCCGCCTATTTTGTTGTAATGGCGGGCATCGGCTTAATCACCACCTTCTTTGCTCCCGAAACCCGCGGCCGCGATCTCAATCTGCCGCAGGATGCCGCGTAGCGAGAAGGCGAACAGGATCTCAATTTGGATAATCACTCCGCGCGACGCGTTACCCGCGCCGACGTGGCCCGCGTAGCGGGCACCTCCGTCGCCGTGGTCAGCTACGTGATCAACAACGGCCCGCGCCCGGTGGCGGAAGCCACCCGGCTGCGCGTGCTGGCGGCGATCGAGCAGACCGGCTACCGGCCGAACGACATCGCGCGGGCGCTGGCCTCCGGCAGCACGCAAACCTACGGGCTGGTGGTGCCGGATATTTCCAACCCGTTCTTCGCCACCCTGGCGCGGGCGCTGCAGCAGGAAGCCTTCAGCCGCGGCCGCGTGCTGCTGCTGGGCGATGCCGGCGACGATCGTCAGCGCGAGTATGAGCTTATCAACAACCTGCTGCGCCGCCAGGTCGATGGCCTGCTGTACACCAGCGTCGATCGCCACCCGTGGTTCGATCTGATCCGCGCTTCCGGCACTCCCTGCGTGATGATAGACACCATCGACAGCCAGGCCGGCGTTTGCGCCATCCGCGTCGACGAGCGCGACGCCGCTTGCCAGGCGACCCGCCATCTGCTGCAGCACGGCTATCGCGACATCGGCATTTTTATCGGTCCGCTGACCATGCTCAACGCGCAGGATCGCCTGAACGGCTGGCGCGATGCGCTGCTGGAGGCGGGCATCGCGCCACGCGACGCGTGGATTTTCGAAGCGCCTTACACCCGCCAGGGCGGTTACCAGGCCACCCAGCGCCTGGTGCAAGGCCCGCGCCCGCGCGCCGTTTTCACCTCCAACGAGCAGCAGGCGCTCGGCTGCCTGTCGGCGCTGGCGGAGCATGGGCTGCGCGCGCCGGACGATCTGGCGCTGATCTGTTTTAACGGCACACAGCAATCCGAATTCAGCGTGCCGCCACTCAGCGCGGTCGAGCAGCCGATCGACGCCATGGCCAAGCGGGCCATCGCCATGCTGGCCGCCGGCGCCGCGCCCGCCGAGCTGCATGAATTCGCTTTTCAACTGCGCATCCGCCGTTCGTGCGGCTGTTAGCGGTTTTTCAGGACACCTTATATGCGTTTAATCATTGATTGCGATCCCGGCAACGGCGTTCCCGGCGCCAACGTCGACGACGGCCTGGCGCTGGCCCTGGCGCTGGCAGCCAAACCGCAGCTGCAGCTGGAGTTGATCAGCATCGTGGCCGGCAACACCCCGCGCGAAGTGGGCTTCGCCGTCGCTACCGACCTGCTGGCGCAGAGCGGCTATCAGGTGCCGGTCGCCCTCGGCGCGGCGCGCGCCCTGAGCGAACCGCCGGAGCCGTGGCGCGCACACCTGGACCGCCCGATCGCCGATCCTAAGCTGGCGGCGCTGTGGCGTGACCTGCCCGCGCCCTCGCTGGCCAACGCGCCCGCGCCGGACGCCGCCATCGCCATCGGCGAACTGATCTGCCGGCATCCCGGCGAGATCACGCTGGCGGCGATCGGCCCGCTGACCAACGTTGCGCACGCCATGCAGCTTTACCCGCAGATGGCGCAGGCGGTGAAAGAGATCGTGATCATGGGCGGCGTGTTCAACGTTGAGGGATATATCAAGGACACCAATTTCGGCCTGGATCCGGAAGCGGCGCGGCTGGTGTTGAACAGCGGCGCCGCTATCACGCTGGCGCCGCTGGACGTCACCACCCAGACCATGCTGACCCAGGCGGATCTGGCCGCGTTGACCCAGCCGGATACCCCGCTGTGCCGCTATTTGCGCGCCACGACGCAGCCGTGGATCGACTATTCGCGCCATACGCGGCGCCTGCCGGGCTGCTGGATCCATGATGCGCTGGTGATCGCCTGGCTGCTGGCGCCGCAGCTGGTCACCACCGAGATGTTTCATGTGGATGTGGCGCTGGAAGGGGCGTTGACGCGCGGCAGCTCACGCCGCTGGCGGCCGGACAGCCTGCGCCTGACGGTCGGCATGCCGGCGCCGCAGGGCAAGCCGGTGCGCGTCATGCAGCAGGTGGACAACGCCCGTCTGCTGGCGTTGATCGGCGCAACGCTGGCCCGCGGATGAAAAAAGGTGCGCCAAAGCGCACCAATCATCGAGCCAGCATCGGCAGCGCCGGGTGTTACCCCTTGCCTTTAACGCTGCTGATAAACGTTTTACGCGCGGTGGCCGAGCCCAGTTTCTCGGCCTCATTCATCAGCTTCAGCGCCTTGTCGATATCGCCCGCCTTCACCGCCTGCTTGATGCCGCTATTGAAGTAGCTTTCGGTATCGTTGAGCATCGGCTCCGCCGGTTTCTCCGGCGCAGGCGCAGGCGCCGCCACGGCGGCCGGTGCGGTCGAGCCCACCACCACCGGCGCCACGGTCGGCGCAGGCTGCAGCATGCCGATCATCACGTTGCCGGTGCCCTGTTCCGCGGTCACCTTAAGCTTCAGCGTGCCGGTCGTCGCGTGGCCGGCGATCGGGTCCGGGATATCCGGCACCGCGTTGCCCACGCCCTGCGCGTAGGCCTTGGCCGGGTTGGTCAGCTGCGTGGTTTTCGCCAAGTCCTGGCGGGTGGTGTACACCAGCAGGTAAATCTGTTTTTGACCGAGCGCCGGCGTCAGTTTCAGCGTGCCTTCGAGGCGATCGGAGGACATCGCCCCCGGCGGCTGATACGGGAAATAGCTGCTCGGGTAATACGCCGCCGGGCGCAGATGCTCATCCAGCACCAGTACGCTCGGCGCGTACAGCGAATTGTTTTTGGCGAGGCTGCTCAGCGTCACTTCCAGCGAACCGCGATCGGCCGGCAGCGTATAGGCGGCGATCGCCCCCTGAATTTCGCCCTGATTGAGCTGCGGGCTGACGGCGTCGAGCTTCACCTCTTGCGACACCGGCGGCTGCAGCGGCTGCCACGGCAGGCTTTGCAGCGTGGCGGCGCTGATGGCCGGCGCGACGGAAACGTTGGCCGGCGTGTCGGCGTTGGCCGCCAAAGGCGCGCCGACGGTCAGCGCCAGCGACAGGCAGAGTGACAGCAGATTCTTTTTCATCGTTATATCCTCTTTCAGCGCCGCGGCGGATCAGGCAAGAGATCCGGCCGCGGCGAATGCGGTTGGGGGAGAGCCGATAGCCCTCCCCGCCCTGTCGTCGTTACCACCAAATTTCCATCTGGGCGCCGAAGGTGACTTCGTCATCCTTGCCGCGGCTGAAGGTATGCATGCTGGTGTCGTTGTAAGCGGTGCCGGTGTTATACCCGGTGTCGTCACCGGTGGCGTAGCCCCACTTCTCATCCCACTTGGCGTAGGTGGCGAACAGACGGATGGCCGGACGCGACCAGATGCTGTTGCCCGCCTGCCACTGCTGCGCCAGGGTCACTTTATACTGGCCGTTGCGATCGCCGGTGCGCTGGGATTTGACGTTGTCATAGCCGGCTTCCAGCAGGGTGCTCATGATTGGCGTCCATTTGTACATCGGGCGCACGCCCACGGTGTACCAGGTGGTGCCGTTGTTGTTATCGCGGTCGATGTCCTGGAACATGGCGACGTACATCAGCGCCCATTGATCGTTGAAGTCGATGGCGCCGTGATCCAGCACGCGGATCATCTTGCCGTTGTTATCGATGGTGGCGCCTTCGTTGCGGCCGTTGTTCTGCGAGGTCATCGAGTCGGTGGCATACTGCAGCACGAATTTGTTGTAGCCGTTCAGGATGCTCTGCGTGTGTTCCGCAGTGAACATCCAGCCGTCTTTGCTGGCGCCGTCGGCCAGGCGATAGTTATCCTGCGCATTGGCGCGGCCGTAGTCCACGCCCAGCTCCAGGGTGCCGCCCGGGTTCAGCTCCAGGCCGGCCAGACGCAGATCGAAGGTGTCGTTGACGGTTGGGCGCTGTTTCCATTCGTTATCCAGGTAGCCGTAAGAGCCGCCGGATTCGGAGTTGCGGGTCACGGCGGCGGACAGCTTGCCGAAGCCCAGATCGATGTTTTCCAGACCGGCGCCCGGGCCGGAGATATCCCAGTAGTAGAAGTCGATCATGTGAACGTCATGACGCTGATAGAAGCGCTTACCGGCCCACAGCGTGGAGCCCGGCAGCCAGTCGATCAGGTTTTTACCCTGCACGTTGACTTCGCGGAAGCCCGGGGTCACGTCTTCCCAGTCGGAACGTTGCGAGACCGAATAGGCCAGGTTGGTGTCGAAATAGAAACTCTTGTCGCCTTCTTTCCACACTTCCTGCCCCAGTTTCAGTTCGGCGTAGGTTTCGCATTCGTTGCCGAGACGGTATTTGCTCGCGGCACCGGTGGCCTTGAAGCACTGTTGCTCACCGCCGCTGCCGGTCCAGCCGATGCCGGAACGGGCATAACCGTGAAAATCCACGGCCAGCGCCTGAGTAGAGAGAACACCGGCGGCGACAGCCAGTGCCAGAGGAAGTTTGCGCAGAGTAGTCATCATTATTCTCCTGTTATACCGACTTTGATGCTTTAAACGCCCGGCTCCTGGTGCAGCCGTTTACATGCCGTACCGTCTTCACGGAACAGGTGGCAACGATGAGGCGGCAGGCCGATGGCGAATGTGGCACCTTCTTCTACCAGCACCACGTCATTCTGGCGGTACACCAGGTTTTGACGGATGGCCGGGATTTGGATGTGGATTTGCGTCTCGTTGCCGAGCTGCTCCACCACCTGTACGTCGCCGGTAAGCCGCACTTCTGAGGCTTCGCCGGGCAGCAGATGTTCAGGACGAATGCCCAGTGACAGGTTGGCGCCGGGCTGAACGCCCTCGCCTTCCACCGGCAGCCAGACCAGCTGGCGGTTGGGCAGTTCGACCTGCACCTGTTGCGGCTGCGCCGCGGTCACCTTGACCGGCAGGAAGTTCATCTTCGGCGAGCCGATAAACCCGGCGACGAAGCGGTTGGCCGGGTAGTGGTACAGCTCCAGCGGCTTGCCGACCTGCGCCACGCGACCGGCGTCTAGCACCACGATCTTGTCGGCCAGCGTCATCGCTTCGACCTGATCGTGGGTGACGTAAATCATGGTGCGCTGCAGGCGCTTGTGCAGACGGGAAATCTCGATGCGCATCTGCACCCGCAGCGCGGCGTCGAGGTTGGACAGCGGTTCGTCGAGCAGGAACACGTCCGGCTCGGCCACCAGCGTGCGGCCGATCGCCACGCGCTGACGCTGCCCGCCGGACAGCGCCTTCGGCCGCCGATCGAGCAGGTGCGCCAGCTGCAGCACCTCGGAAACCTGATTCACCCGTTGATTGATTTCCGCTTTCCTGGCGCCGGCCAGCTTCAGGCCGAACGACATGTTGTCCGCCACCGACAGGTGCGGATACAGCGCGTAGGACTGGAACACCATGCCGATGCCGCGCTCGGAAGGCGGCACCTCATTCATGCGTTTCTCGCCGATCAGCAGGTCGCCGGAGGTGATGTCCTCCAGCCCGGCGATCATGCGCAGCAGCGTCGATTTACCGCAGCCCGACGGCCCGACAAACACCACAAACTCGCCGTCTTCGATGGTCAGATTGACGTCTTTGGAAATCACGGCCTCACCGAAGGCCTTATAAACGCTGCGCAGTGTCACGCTAGCCATGCGTTACTCCCCTGCTTTCGCAGTTAACATGTCGTGTGAAAATGGCGGAAGCAAAGCCCGCCAAAACCCATTGATGACCCTCTTGCTGCGCGCCGTGCTGCCATGCCAACGGCAAGGTCGCCTCAGACGGCGCGGCCGCCTGAGTATAAGGCTGCAGGTTTATCAGCGCTTCAAGGCATTGATCCTGATGGGTAATAAGTAAGCGCACCACGCCGTCCCGCTGGCTGATCGCGTTCAATTCGCCACGCTGGATGAGCGGCGAACGGCGCAGGGCCAACAGCGCCTGGCAGTAACGTAAGGTGGAGTGGCTGTCGTGCTGTTGGCGGCTGATGGCCAATGCGCGGTGTTCGATCGCCACCTGTTGATACCAGCTGATTTCGCCGGCGGTGACCTGTTCGGGGGCTTCATGCCACGGCATCGGCGTTTGCGCGCCGCGCGGATCCTGCAGCCCGGCGGCATGCGGCAGCCCCAGTTCCTCGCCCTGGTACAGGCAGATCGGCGCCGGCAACATCGCCAACAGCGTCAAAAAGGCGGCGGCGGAACGCAGGTCGCCCTGCCCCCAGCGGCTGACCACTCTTGGCTGATCGGCGTCGCCGGTGCTCCACAGGCTGTCCGCCAACGTGGCGCGGCGGGCGTGCAGCACCGCCACCAGCTTCTCCGCGCTGAACGGCATCACGTCCAGCGCCAGCGCGCCGTGGACGAACCGCTGTGGCGCAACGGCATTGCGAACGCGGTTGGCTTCATCGCCATACCACAGCGTCAGCCCTTCGGCCGTCACCGTCGCCTCGGCCTCCGGCGCCAGCGTCTGCGGCAGCAACAGGCCGTCGATCGACAGCGCTTTCAGGTACGGCAGCGCCGCCAGCATGCCGTGCGCGTCGCCCACGCCGTCCCCGTTTCCGTCACGGAAACTGGCCGGATGGATCCGGTACAGGGTGGGCTGAGTGGCGATAGGCATTGACGACATAAATCCGATATCCCTGCTGCGCGTGGCGTTAAAAATCAATGGGCCGATAGTGCGGGAGTCGCCGGAAAGGGTAATCATCCGTAACAGGATTTTTCATGGGGGAGGAGGCGGGAGGATGAGAGAACGACCGCGGCGATGAGAAGTTCCGCGCTTAAGGCAAATCTGTGATCCGTCTGGCAAAAATCGCCCCCCTATTTTGTGCCTGACGCCACAGAATAGAGCGCAACGTTAACTGGATCACACTCCTCATCTCAGGGGCGTAGAGGGGGGGAGGATGAGAATATGTCGCGTTGTGACCCACTATTACCGCGAAACGTCACTCCTTGATTTATGTGCCCACAAAAAGAAGGACTGGATTATGACTCGCAGCATTACCCTCGCCCGCACGCTGGCGCTCTCGGCACTGGCCACCCTGGTGCTCTCTTCTTCCGCCTTCGCCAAGATCGAGGAAGGCAAACTGGTTATCTGGATCAATGGCGACAAGGGCTATAACGGCCTGGCCGAAGTCGGCAAGAAATTCGAAAAAGACACCGGCATCAAGGTTACCGTCGAACACCCGGACAAGCTGGAAGAAAAATACCCGCAGGTGGCCGCCACCGGCGACGGCCCTGACATCATTTTCTGGGCCCACGACCGCTTCGGCGGCTATGCGCAGTCCGGCCTGCTGGCCGAAATCCACCCGTCCAAAGCCTTCCAGGACAAGCTGTTTCCGTTCACCTGGGACGCCGTGCGTTATGACGGCAAGCTGATCGGCTACCCGATCGCCGTCGAGGCGCTGTCGCTGATTTACAACAAAGACCTGGTCAAACAGCCGCCGAAGACCTGGGAAGAGATCCCGGCGCTGGACAAGCAGCTGCGCGCCAACGGCAAGAGCGCCATCATGTGGAACCTGCAGGAACCCTACTTCACCTGGCCTATCATCGCCGCCGACGGCGGTTATGCCTTCAAGTATGAAAACGGTAAATACAACATCAAGGATGTCGGCGTCGCCAACGCCGGTTCGCAGGCAGGTCTGCAGTTCATCGTCGATCTGGTGAAAAACAAGCACATCAACGCCGATACCGATTACTCGATCGCCGAAGCCGCGTTCAACAAAGGCCAGACCGCGATGACCATCAACGGGCCGTGGGCCTGGAACAACATCGAGCAGAGCAAAATCAACTACGGCGTGACGCTGCTGCCGACCTTCAAAGGCAAACCGTCCAAGCCGTTCGTCGGCGTGCTGACCGCCGGCATCAACGCCGCCAGCCCGAATAAAGAACTGGCGACCGAGTTCCTCGAGAACTACCTGCTGACCAACGAAGGGCTGGCGGACGTCAACAAAGACAAGCCGCTGGGCGCGGTGGCACTGAAGTCCTACCAGGAAACGCTGGCCAAAGATCCGAAGATCGCCGCCACCATGCAGAACTCGCAAAACGGGGAAATCATGCCGAACATCCCGCAGATGAGCGCCTTCTGGTACGCCGAACGCAGCGCGGTGATCAACGCCGTCAGCGGCCGTCAGACGGTGAAAGCCGCGCTGGACGACGTGCAGACCCGCATCACCAAGTAACGACGTCGTGCGGGGTGCCACGGTGCCCCGCCGTTGCTTCACAGAAAGGAACGCCCTATGCAATTCGCTCACGCCGGGACGCCTGCGCGTAAAAAATCGAAGTGGTGGCAAAGCGACGCGCTGAAATGGCTGGTAGTCAGCCTGTTCAGCCTGGTGACCTGCTACCTGATTGTGTTGATGTATGCACAGGGTGAATACCTGTTCGCCATCCTGACGCTGATCCTGGTCAGCGCCGGGCTTTACGTCTTCGCCAACCGCCGCGCCTACGCCTGGCGCTATGTGTATCCCGGCGTCGCCGGCATGGGGCTGTTCGTCCTGTTCCCGCTGATTTGCACCATCGCCATCGCCTTCACCAACTACAGCAGCACCAACCAACTGACCTTCGAGCGCGCGCAATCGGTGCTGATGCAGCGCCAGTTCCAGAGCGGCAAAACCTTTACCTTCGGCCTCTACCCGGCGGAAAACCAGCAGTGGCGCCTGCAGCTGACGCCGCCGGACGGCGAAGCACCGCTGATCTCCGAGCCTTTCCGCCTCGACGCCGCCGCGCCGCAAACCCTGAAACTGACGGCACAGAGCGCCGCGCCGCAGGGCGAGCGCGCCACGCTGCGGATGATCACCCAGAACCGGCAGGCGCTGAGCCAGCTGGTGGCGCAGCTGCCCGACGGCGGTGAATTGCGCATGAGCTCCCTGCGCCAGTTCTCCGGCACCCGCCCGCTGTATGCGCTGGACCAAGACGGCAGCACGCTGACCAATAACCAGACCCAGGTGCGCTACCGGCCGAACGGCGACACCGGCTTCTATCAGGCGATCAACGCCGACGGCGGCTGGGCGCAGGAAACCCTGAGCCCAGGCTATACCGTCACCACCGGCTGGAAGAACTTCCTGCGGGTGCTGCAGGACGAGGGCATCAAGAAACCGTTCGTGTCGATCTTCATCTGGACCATCGTGTTCTCGGTGATGACGGTGATCCTCACCGTGGCGGTCGGCATGGTGTTGGCCTGCGTGGTGCAGTGGGAGGCGCTGAAAGGCAAGGCGATCTACCGTGTGCTGCTGATCCTGCCCTATGCGGTGCCGTCATTCATCTCGATCCTGATCTTCAAAGGTTTGTTCAACCAGAGCTTCGGCGAGATCAACATGATGCTCAGCCATCTGTTCGGCATCAAACCGGCCTGGTTCAGCGATCCGCTCACCGCCAAGAGCATGATCCTGATCGTCAACACCTGGCTCGGCTACCCGTACATGATGATCCTGTGCATGGGGCTGCTGAAGGCGATCCCGGACGATCTGTACGAGGCCTCGGCGATGGACGGCGCCAACCCGTGGCAAAACTTCTTCCGCATCACCTTACCGCTGCTGATCAAGCCGCTGACGCCGCTGATGATCGCCAGCTTCGCCTTCAACTTTAACAACTTCGTGCTGATCCAGCTGCTGACCAACGGCGGCCCGGACATGATCGGCACCACCACGCCGGCCGGCTATACCGATCTGTTGGTCAGCTACACCTACCGCATCGCCTTCGAAGGCGGCGGCGGGCAAGACTTCGGGCTGGCGGCCGCCATCGCCACGCTGATCTTCCTGTTGGTGGGCGCGCTGGCGATCCTGAATTTGAAAGCCAGCAAGATGAACTTCGATTAGGGAGAATGACGATGGCCATGGTTCAACCCAAATCCCAGCGCCTGCGCCTGTGGATCACCCATATTTTGATGCTGTGCTTTATCGCCCTGATCATGTTCCCGCTGCTGATGGTGGTCGCCATCTCGCTGCGCTCCGGCAACTTCGCCACCGGCAGCCTGATACCGGAAACCCTCTCCTGGGATCACTGGCGGCTGGCGCTCGGCTTCAGCGTCACCCACGCCGACGGCAGCGTGACGCCGCCGCCGTTCCCGGTGCTGCTGTGGCTGTGGAACTCAGTCAAGATCGCGGCGATCACCGCCATCGGCATCGTGACGCTGTCTACCACCTGCGCCTACGCCTTTGCCCGCATGCGCTTTCGCGGCAAGAGCACGCTGCTGAAAAGCATGCTGATCTTCCAGATGTTCCCGGCGGTGCTGTCGCTGGTGGCGCTGTACGCCCTGTTCGATCGCCTGGGCCAGTACATTCCGTTTATCGGCCTGAACACCCACGGCGGCGTGATCTTCGCCTACATGGGTGGCATCGCGCTGCACGTCTGGACCATCAAGGGCTATTTCGAAACCATCGACAACTCGCTGGAAGAGGCGGCGGCGCTGGACGGCGCCACGCCGTGGCAGGCGTTCCGTCTGGTGTTGCTGCCGCTGTCGGTGCCGATTCTGGCGGTGGTATTCATTCTGTCGTTTATCGCCGCCATCACCGAAGTGCCGGTGGCGTCGCTGCTGCTGCGCGATGTGAACAGCTACACGCTGGCGGTGGGGATGCAGCAATATCTCAACCCGCAGAACTACCTGTGGGGCGACTTCGCCGCCGCCGCGGTGCTGTCGGCGATACCGATCACCGCCGTGTTCCTGCTGGCGCAGCGCTGGCTGGTGGGCGGCCTGACGGCCGGCGGCGTGAAGGGGTAATTTGTGCCACTGCAGTGCGTTTGATGTCTTTCCGCGATAGCGGTAATCCTGTGTCTTTGGCGGCCTCTGGCCGCCATTTTTATCTCCGCTACTCCCGTTTCAGCCGATCGGTGTTTGCCAGATAAAGCGTCACCACCAGCACCAATATCGCCGCGGCGTAGATCAGGGTATCGATGGGGTTTTTGTGATCTACGATAATCAAACGAATAATCGCGGTAATGCCAATGTAAATAAAATAGCGCAGCGGGAAATGATAACCCGACTCAAAATACTTGACGATCAAGGCGATAAATTCAAAGTACAGGAAATAAATCACAATGCCTTCAATCAACAGGTAAGAGGACGACTCTTCGCTGTTGATAAATAACACCTTCGCCAGGTGGAGGGTTTCCTTGACCAGAAACACCACCAGAATGGCCGCCAGCAGCAGCAAGCCCACGTTCAGCACCCGCTGCAGCCCCTTCGCTATCATTATCGAACGCGACGTTTTTGCCATAAAACCTCTCTCTGAATACCGCGTATATGATTCAACCGTGCCAATATAGGCATTGTCCTAAAAATTCCACCCCTTGCGAAAGCACTTTAAACCCCATTTAATTCATCACGTTATAATAAGATGTTTCTGACCTATAGATTTGTAGCAAATCGAAATGTCAACTATCATGGGACACAGAGATCTTTACATAAAACCAATAACCTCGAATTAACAAGGGAATTCTTTATGCGCGCTAAACTTAACGGACTGGTCGCTGCGGGCCTGTTTACCTGTGCATTGTCCGGCCACGCCGCCGGCCTGGTAGCCCCTGACAACGATCTGCGTAACGATCTCGCCTGGCTGTCTGACCGCGGCGTCATCAACGTCAGCCTGTCCACCTGGCCGCTGAGCCAGGAAGAGATCAGCTCCGTTATCGCGCAGGCCAAGCCGGTGACCAACACCGAGAAAAACGTTATCGACCGCGTACAACGCCGCGTCGATGCCCTGAAAGCCAACATTCGCGTCAGCGGTTACGCCTCGACCGATAAACCCGGCACCCCGCAGGGCTTCGGCCAAAACGAATACGCCGACGATCGCCTGACCATCGGCGCCGGCGCCAACGGCGAGTTCTGGGACGTGCGTCTGCAGGGCTCGGTGGAAGGCGATCAGCGCGTCAGCGACGGCTCCAAATTCAACATGAACGGCTCCTACGGCGCGGTGAAAATCTGGAACCAATGGCTCTCCTTCGGCGAGGTTTCCCAGTGGTGGGGCCCGGGCTACGACGGCAGCCTGATCCGCTCCGACGCCGCGCGCCCGGTGGCCGGCTTTATGCTGCAGCGCGCCGACCAATCGCCGTTTGAAACCCCGTGGCTGTCGTGGATTGGCCGCTGGCAATACCAGTTGTCCGCCGGCCAACTGTCGCAGTACGCTGCCGTGCCGGACACCAAGCTGATCGGTGGCCGCCTGACCATGATGCCGACCGACTTCCTGGAGTTGGGCGCTTCGCGCGTCATGATGTGGGGTGGTGATGGCCGTCCGCACTCCTGGAGTTCCTTCTGGGATGGCGTCACCGGCAACGACAATACCGGCGATCCGAAAAACGATCCGGGCAACCAGTTGGGCGGTTTTGACTTCAAACTCAAGCTGCAGCCGCTCATCGGCATGCCGGTCAGCCTGTATGGCCAGATCACCGGTGAAGATGAAGCAGGCATGTTGCCTTCGCATAACGCCTACATGCTGGGGCTTGAAGGCCATCCGGAATGGGGCCCGACCACGATCAACTGGCATATCGAAGGTACTGATACCCGCTCTAACGGCAACGCCAACAACGTGATGTACAACCACTACATCTATCGGGGCGGTTACTACCAGCAAGGTTATCCGCTGGGCCATGCGATGGGCGGCGACGGTCAGATGCTGTCCGGCCGCGTGGAAATGGTGCTGGACGACGGCCAGCGTTGGAGCACCCGCCTGGTGTACGCCAAGGTGAATCCGAACAACCAAACCATCAACCGGGCGTTCCCGCGTTCCGATACGCTGAAAGGCATTCAGCTCGGCTGGGGTTACAGCTTCGATTCTCAGGTTAAATTCGATACCAGCCTGTGGTACACCAACAGCGATCACAGCACCGCCGACGACGTGGGTGCCGGCGTCAGCTTCGAAGTGCCGATCAACCTGTAATTTTTTGCAGACGTAAAAAAACCCGCCGCGGCGGGTTTTTTATTGGCTTCAGCTCAGGCGCTTAGCGCCATTCCTTGAAGCGGTTGATCAGCGCATTGGTCGAGCTGTCGTGGCTGCTGATTTTCTCGCTGCCCGCCAGCTCCGGCAGGATGCGGTTAGCCAGCTGTTTACCCAGCTCCACGCCCCACTGATCGAAGGTAAAGATGTTCAGGATCGCGCCCTGGGTGAAGATCTTGTGCTCGTACAGCGCGATCAGGCTGCCCAGGCTGAACGGGGTGATTTCGCGCAGCAGGATCGAGTTGGTCGGGCGGTTGCCTTCAAACACTTTGAACGGCGCCACGTGCTTGACCTGCTCAGGGGTTTTACCCTGCGCCGCGAACTCGGCCTCCACCACGTCCAGCGACTTGCCGAACGCCAGCGCTTCGGTCTGGGCGAAGAAATTGGACAGCAGTTTGGCGTGATGATCGCCCAGCGGATTATGGCTGATGGCCGGCGCGATGAAGTCGCAAGGCACCAGCTTGGTGCCCTGGTGGATCAGCTGGTAGAACGCATGCTGGCCGTTGGTGCCCGGCTCGCCCCAAATGATAGGGCCGGTCTGATAATCCACCGGATTGCCGTTGCGATCGACGTACTTGCCGTTGGATTCCATGTTGCCCTGCTGGAAGTAAGCGGCAAAACGGTGCATGTACTGATCGTACGGCAGAATGGCTTCGGTTTCGGCGCCGAAGAAGTTGTTGTACCAGATACCGATCAGCGCCAGCAGCACCGGCAGGTTCTTCTCCGCCGGCGTTTCGGCGAAGTGCTTGTCCATGGCGTGCGCGCCGCTCAGCAGCTGCTCGAAGTTGTCATAACCGATGGACAGCGCGATCGACAGACCGATCGCCGACCACAGGGAGTAACGGCCCCCTACCCAGTCCCAGAATTCGAACATGTTGTCGGTATCGATGCCGAACTCGGCCACCGCTTTGCCGTTGGTGGACAGCGCGGCGAAGTGCTTGGCCACGTGTTGTTGATCGGCGGCGCTGCTCAGGAACCAGTCGCGCGCGCTGTGGGCGTTGGTCATGGTTTCCTGAGTGGTGAAGGTTTTGGAGGCCACCAGGAACAGCGTGGTTTCCGGGTTCAGCGGCTGCAGCGTTTCGGCGATATGGGTGCCGTCGACGTTGGAGACGAAGTGCATGTTCAGGTGGTTTTTATACGGGCGCAGCGCTTCGGTCACCATGTAAGGGCCGAGATCCGAACCGCCGATGCCGATGTTCACCACGTCGGTGATCGGTTTGCCGGTGTAGCCTTTCCACTCGCCGCCGATGACGCGCGCGCAGAACTGTTTGATCTTGGCCAGCACCGCGTTCACTTCCGGCATCACGTCTTTGCCGTCGACCAGGATCGGGCTGTTGCTGCGGTTGCGCAGGGCAATGTGCAGCACCGCGCGATCTTCGGTGCGGTTGATTTTCTCACCGGCGAACATCGATTTGATGGCGCCTTGCAGATCGGTTTCTTTCGCCAGCGCCTGCAGCTTCTCCAGGGTTTCCTGCGTGATACGGTTCTTGGAATAGTCCACCAACATTTGGTCGTTGAAGGTCGCGGAGAACCTGGAGAAACGATCGCTGTCCTGGGCGAACAGGTCGGCGATCCGTACGTCTTTCATCTGTGCATAATGTTGCTGCAGGGCTTGCCAAGCAGCGGTTTGACTAGGATTGATATTTTTCATAGCAACACTCTTAGGCTTGAGAATAAAAATGACGCGTTGTCCGATTGTAGCCTGTTCGACTGTGATTATGATCTCTTTTCTTGCGATAGGCGCTAACTGTCAACGCAGTGCCGCCTCGTTTCAGCTTTCACTCTATACTTTTGGCTAACGGCCTGTTATCGGGGTTGCCGAATTGTCATCAGGCTGTGTCATCATTGCTTATTTCGTCATTTGAAAGGGATCTCGCTTATGGAATTATCTGCCCCGCTCATGTTGGTGCTTATCGGCCTGGCGTCGCTGCTGGCGCAGTGGTTGGCCTGGCTGCTGCGCCTGCCGGCCATTTTGCCGCTGTTGCTGTTCGGCATCGTGCTCGGCCCGACGGTGCATCTGGTGCAGCCGGATCTGCTGTTCGGCGATCTGCTGTTTCCGCTGGTGTCGCTGTCGGTGGCGATCATCCTGTTCGAAGGGGCGCTGACGCTGCGTTTCGAGGAGATACGCGGCCTCGGCGGCGTGGTGCGCAATCTGGTCACCGTCGGCATGCTGGTCACCTTTCTGGTCATCAGCCTCGCCAGCTGGTGGCTGCTGGATTTCCCGCCGGAGCTGGCGGCGCTGATCGGCGCGGTGACGGTGGTGACCGGGCCGACGGTGATCGCCCCGCTGATGCGCGTGGTGCGGCCGAACGCCAACATTAACCAGGTACTGCGCTGGGAAGGGATCGTCATCGATCCGGTCGGCGCCATCTTCACCCTGCTGGTGTTCGAATTCATCGTGCTGAAACAGAATGCGGAGTCCTATACCCATCTGTTTTGGACGCTGGGCATGACCGCCGCCGTCGGCCTGATTGCCGGCGCACTGTTCGGCTACCTGCTCGGCCTGGCGCTGCGCCGCGTCTGGCTGCCGCGCTACCTGCAGAACCTGGCGGTGCTGGCGATCATGCTGACCGCCTTCGGCGTTTCCAACGCCATCGCCGACGAATCCGGCCTGCTGACCGTCACGGTGATGGGCATCTGGCTGGCCAACATGCGCGACGTGGACACCAGCGATATTCTGGCGTTCAAAGAGGAGCTGTCGGCGATCCTGATCTCGGCGCTGTTCATCATTCTGGCGGCGCGGCTCGATATCCAGGCGCTGTGGAACATGGGTTGGCCGCTGCTCCTGCTGCTGCTGGTGGTGCAGTTCATCGCCCGGCCGCTGTGCATCGCGGTGTCGACCTGGCGCTCTTCCCTGCACTGGCGCGATCGGCTGCTGCTGTGCTGGATCGCCCCGCGCGGCATCGTCGCCGCGGCGGTCAGCTCGCTGTTCGCGCTGACGCTGCAGCGCAGCGGCTACCAGGGCGCCGACCGGCTGGTGACCGTGGTGTTCGCCATCATCATCGGCACCGTGGTGCTGCAAAGCCTGACCAGCGGGATGATGGCGCGCTGGCTGCGGGTGCAGCAGCAAAAGCCGCGCGGCGTGCTGATCGTCGGCGCCAACAGCGTGGCGCGCATGCTGGCGCAGGCGCTGATCAAGCTGAACGTGCCGGTAATCGTCACCGACAGCAGCTGGGAATACTACCGCCAGGCGCGCATGGAAGGCATCCCGGCCTACTATGGCCACGCCTACTCCGAACACGCCGAGAACTATCTCGATCTGAGCAATATCGCCCAGGTGCTGGCGCTGTCGCCCAATCGCCACCAGAACGCGCTGGCGGTCTACCACTTCGGTCATCTCTTCGGCGAGGATCACGTGTTTGCCATCCGTTCGGGAGCGCCGCTGAAAGGGCGCGGCGCCAGCGCGGAAAGCTCGCGTTTCCGCCGGCATGAAATTTTATTTAATCAGGAAGCCACCTACGGCCGCCTGAGCAGCCTGCTCGCCAGGGGAGCCACCATCAAAGCGACCAAATTGAACGAAAATTTCGGTTGGCTGGAGTATTTGGAGAAACATCAGGGCGTTATTCCGTTATTCAGCCAAAAGGAAGACGGTTCTCTGCAACCGATTGGCGCCGGTTCCACGCCCGCGATGCCCTGTACGCTTATCGCGCTGGTGCAAGATGAAAATCCCTCACCGTCTGTACGTTGACAGAATGGCGATAACCGGCTATTCCTAACAGCCTACTTGCGCACCCGGTGCGCAAGCCAGAAGAGGCGCGTCGCCCAGGTAGAGTGTCAGAGGAGCCGTTTCTCCGTTGACGGCACCCGAGGGGGAGCGACGCCGAGGTAGGGTAATGGCCGGCCATTATCCTATCGACTACAGGGGCTGAATCCCCTGGGTTGTCACCAGGGGATCGCCCGCAGGGCGATCGACAAGGTGGGGCGCTTCTGGGTGTATCGTAGCCTGACCTCTACGCCTGCCCCCTGTTTACCGCTCTCCCCTTGTGCCAAGGCTATGGAATTACAGTGCCCCCAAACGGGCATCCCTGACACGAGGTTTCTAGATGAACCAAGCAGCACCCCAGAATTCCACCGTGGTAGCCAAATTCGGCGGCACCAGCGTCGCCGACTTTGAAGCCATGAACCGCAGCGCCGACGTCGTGCTGGCCAACCCGCAGGTCCGCCTGGTGGTGTTGTCCGCCTCGGCGGGCGTCACCAACCTGTTGGTCGCCCTGGCCGAGGGTTGCGAGGCCGACAAGCGCAACTACCGGCTTGATGAGATCCGCCGCATCCAGTACGCCATCCTCGATCGCCTCACGGCGCCGGCGGTGATCCGCGAAGAGATCGACCGCCTGCTGGAAAACATCGCCATGCTGTCGGAAGCCGCGTCGCTGGCCACCTCGACGGCGTTGACCGACGAACTGGTCAGCCATGGGGAGCTGATGTCCACCCTGCTGTTCGTTGAAATCCTGCGCGCCCGCAACGTGCAGGCCGAATGGTTCGACGTGCGCAAAGTGATGCGCACCGACGATCACTTCGGCCGCGCCGTGCCGGACAGCGCCGCGCTCAGCGAACTGGCCCGGGCGCAGTTGCAACCGCGGCTGCAGGAAGCGCTGGTGGTCACCCAGGGCTTTATCGGCAGCGAGCCGAAAGGCCGCACCACCACGCTCGGCCGCGGCGGTAGCGACTATACCGCCGCGCTGCTCGGCGAGGCGCTCGGCGTTGGCCGGGTGGATATCTGGACCGACGTGCCGGGCATCTACACCACCGATCCACGCGTGGTGCCGGCGGCCAAGCGCATCGACAAAATCGGTTTCGAAGAGGCGGCGGAAATGGCCACCTTCGGCGCCAAGGTGCTGCATCCGGCCACCTTGTTGCCGGCGGTGCGCAGCGACATTCCGGTGTTCGTCGGCTCCAGCAAGGATCCGGCGGCCGGCGGCACGCTGGTGTGCAACACCACCGAGAATCCGCCGCTGTTCCGCGCGCTGGCGCTGCGTCGCAAGCAAACGCTGCTGACGCTGCACAGCCTGAACATGCTGCACGCGCGCGGCTTCCTGGCGGAGGTGTTCAACATTCTGGCGCGCCACAACGTCTCCGTCGATCTGATCACCACCTCGGAGGTCAGCATTGCGCTGACCATGGACACCACCGGCGCCACCTCCGTTGGCGGCAGCCTGCTGACCACCTCGCTGCTGACCGAGCTGTCGTCGCTGTGCCGGGTGGAAGTGGAAGAAAACCTGGCACTGGTGGCGATCATCGGCAACCAGCTGTCGCGCGCCTGCGGCGTGGGCAAAGAGGTGTTCGGCGTGCTCGATCCGTTCAATATCCGCCTGATCTGCTACGGCGCCAGCAGCTATAACCTGTGCTTCCTGGTGCCGGGCGAAGAAGCCGAACAGGTGGTGCGTACCCTGCATCACAACCTGTTCGAATAAGTCATTATCCCCGACTGCGGGCGCAGCACGCTGCGCCCCTGCGTCTAAAAAATCCGTTCAAAACCGGCAGGGGTTCAGCATGTTGAACCCGCAAAAAACACAACCACACCCACCGTTCTCAATCTGGCTAAGGAAAACCTGCATGTTGGCATTACTCACGCGTTTATTCCCCCTGTGGGCGATACTGCTGTCCGTCGCCGCCTATTACACGCCGACCACCTTTACCGGCATCGGCCCCTACGTCAGCCCGCTGCTGATGCTGATCATGTTCGCCATGGGCGTCACGCTGCGGCTGGACGACTTCAAACGCGTGCTGGCGCGCCCCGGCCCGGTGGCGGCCGGCATCTTCCTGCACTATCTGATCATGCCGCTGGCGGCCTGGATCCTGGCGATGCTGTTTCGCATGCCGCCGGATCTGTCCGCCGGCATGGTGCTGGTGGGCAGCGTGGCCAGCGGCACCGCCTCCAACGTGATGATCTATCTGGCCAAGGGCGACGTGGCGCTGTCGGTGACCATCTCTGCGGTCTCGACGCTGGTGGGCGTGTTCGCCACGCCGCTGCTGACCCGTTTGTACGTCGACGCCGAAATCAGCGTCGATATCATGGGCATGCTGCTGAGCATTCTGCAGATCGTGGTGATCCCGATCGGCCTGGGCCTGATCGTCCACCATACCCTGACCAAAACGGTGAAACGCATCGAGCCGCTGCTGCCGGCGCTGTCGATGGTGTGCATCCTGGCGATCATCAGCGCGGTGGTGGCGGGCAGCCAAAGCCATATCGCCTCGGTCGGTCTGGTGGTGATCGTCGCGGTGATCCTGCACAACGGCATCGGTCTGCTGAGCGGCTATTGGGGCGGCAAGCTGTTCGGCTTCGACGAATCCACCTGCCGCACGCTGGCGATCGAAGTCGGCATGCAGAACTCCGGGCTGGCGGCCACGCTGGGCAAAATCTACTTCTCGCCGCTGGCCGCGCTGCCGGGCGCACTGTTCTCGGTCTGGCACAACCTTTCCGGTTCGCTGCTGGCGGGTTATTGGTCCGGCCGCCCCATCAAGAAAAAATAAACCGCCTGTAGGGACGCAAACAATTGCGTCCCTTTTCTTTCCTGAGAAATTTCGTATTTCCCACTGGTCGGATTGTCATAATTCCCCTCATACCCTATCATCCGTGAAAAATAAAAATTCAGATTCTTCCTAGCCATGCCGATAATGTTGGCAAGAGGAAGAAACGTTCTACTTTTTTTAATTAATTAAGTCGCCAGGGTTGCCCGCCATAAAAGAAGCAGCCTAATTATTATTTAGATATATACCCACCGTCTTATTTGCCGCGGCAAATCAAGATACCTCGCAATGTGCATGTCGCTCATTATTTCGGGCCGGCCGTCGGCCGCCCGTGGTTAACCTCATGGATTGGGCTGGCTGCCCCGGCGGCCTCTCATAATGGATTACAATGATAAAAAAAATCACCGCTTTGACGCTGTTGGTCAGCACGGCCCTTTCCGCCGAAACCCTGCCGGACGCCCACATGATGCGGGATATGTCGATGGGGGAGTCGCGCCGCGCGCTGCAAGACAGCACGCGTGAAGTCAACCAGTTGATTGAGCAACGCCGCTACCAGCAGCTGAAGCAGCAACGCTTGCTGGCGGAGCCGGAACCGGCCGCGCCCGCCCTGCCGCAGTCCGCGCAGTGCCTGCCGATCGCCGGCGTTTATCTGCAGGGCGTCACCCTGCTCTCGCCGGCCGATTTATCCGCCCTGAGCGCGCTGCCGGAAAACTGTATCAGCAGCAACGATATCAATCGCCTGACCCGTGAATTAACGCGCCTTTATGTGCAAAAAGGCTATATCACCGCGCGCGTGCAAATTGTTCGCCCTAATTCACAGGGAGAATTGGGATTAAGCGTCACCGAAGGATTTATCGAGAAAATAGAAGGCGGCGATCGCTGGGTCAACAGCCGTTTATTATTTCCAGGGCTGGAAGGCAAACCGTTGAAATTAACCGAGCTCGACCAGGGATTGGATCAGGCCAACCGTTTGCAATCGAATACCACCAAGCTGGATATATTGCCCGGCCGCCAGGTTGGCGGTTCGGTCATTCGTTTGCGCAATCAGCATGCCAAGCCCTGGCTGATGACCGTCGGCACGGATAATTACGGCCAAAAAAGCACCGGCCAGTGGCTGGCGCGCGCCACCGCCACGCTGGACAGCCCGTTCGGCCTGTCGGACTTCGTCAGCCTGAACGCCAACAGCACGCTGGAAAACCCGGCTCATCGCTATAACCGCGCCTATACCCTGCTCTATTCGCTGCCGTACGGCGCGTTCACCTTCAGCGGGTTCGCCAGCTTCTCCTCCTACGAGAACCACCAGCAGCTGCCGCACAACCTGGTCAAACTGCACGGCCAGACCCAGCAGTATGGTCTGCGCAGCGACTACGTGTTTTACCGCGATCGCGACCAGATAGACAGCCTGAGCGGTCAGTTGACCTACAAGCGCATCGACAACTACTTCGAAAGCGTGCGCCTCGAGGTCAGCAGCCCCACCCTGACCCTGGCCGAACTGAGCGCCAGCCACCTGCAAATTCTGCCCAACGGGGTATTCAGCGCCAACCTCAGCGTCGAACAGGGCCTGCCGTGGCTGGGGGCCGGTCGCCACCCAAGCTCGGTGCACCTCGACAGCCAGTTCACCAAAGGCAAGCTGTTCGCCAACCTCAGCCAGCGCCTTCACCTGGGTGACGCCACCTATCAGCTCAACAACCTGTTCTACGGCCAGTACAGCCGCGACCCGCTGCCCGGCGTGGAGTGGCTGAGCCTTACCGATCGCAGCGCCGTGCGCGGCTTCAGCCGCAGCACCCAGTCAGGCGACAACGGCTGGTATCTGCAGAACACGCTGTCGCGCAGCTTCAATCTGGGTGCCACCACGCTGACGCCGCGCCTCGGCGCCGACGTCGGCCGCATTTTGCCGCGCCAAGACAGCTCGGGGTGGCGCAGCAGCGCCGGCCTGAGCAGCGGCGCCACGTTGCGCTATCGGCAGGCGCTGGTCGATCTCGAGGTCAGCCGCGGCTGGATCTTGTCGAATCACACCACGCCGGAAGATCCCGTTCAGGTACTGGCGCGCTTTTCTTACACCTTTTAATCAGCAGTTTTGCAGGACCCCACGGCAATATACGGAGAAACATGGATGAAAAATAATAACTTCAGGCTTTCAGCAGCGGGCAAACTGGCCGCCGCGCTGGCGATTATTCTCGCCGCTTCCGCCGGCGCCTACGCCGCGGAGATCGTGGCGGCCAACGGCGCCAACGGCCCCGGCGTTTCCACCGCCGCGACCGGCGCGCAGGTGGTCGACATCGTCGCGCCGAACGGCAACGGGCTGTCGCACAACCAATACCAGGACTTTAACGTCAACCAGCCCGGCGCCGTGCTGAACAACTCCCGCGAAGCGGGGCTGTCGCAGCTGGCCGGTCAACTGGGCGCCAACCCCAATCTGGGCGGGCGCGAAGCCAGCGTGATCCTCAATGAAGTGATCGGCCGCAACCCGTCGCTGCTGCACGGCCAGCAAGAGATCTTCGGCATGGTGGCCGATTACGTGCTGGCCAACCCGAACGGCATCAGCTGCCAGGGCTGCGGGTTCATCAACACCAGCCGCTCCTCGCTGGTGGTCGGCAACCCGCTGGTGGAGAACGGCCTGCTGCAGGGCTACAGCACCCTGGACAACCGCAATACCCTGAGCCTCAACGGCGTCCTGAACGCCGGCGGCGTGCTGGATCTGATCGCGCCGAAGATAGACAGCCGCGGCGACGTGATCGTGCAAGACTTCACCCATCGCAACGGCAGCGTGACGCCGGCGGCGATCAACGCCATCAGCGGCCATAACCGGGTGGCGCGCGACGGCAAGGTGCTGGCCAGCGTACAGCCGACCACGGCGCTGGACAGCTATTACCTCGGCAGCATGCAGGCCGGGCGCATCAACATCATCAACACCGCGCAGGGCAGCGGCGTGAAGCTGGCCGGCACGCTGGCCGCCGGCGACGAGCTCAAGGTGAAAGCCTACGATATTCGCAGCGAAAGCCGCGTTGACGACGCCAGCAGCAACCGCAACGGCGGCGACAACTACCAGAACTACCGCGGCGGCATCTACGTCAACGATCGCAGCAGCAGTCAGAAGCTGACCCGCACCGAGCTGAAAGGCAAGAACATCAGCCTGGTGGCGGATAACCACGCGCACCTCACCGCCACCGATATTCGCGGCGAAGACATCACGCTGCAGGGCGGCAAGCTGACGCTCGACGGCCAGCAGTTGAAACAGACCCAGGGTCACACCGACGACCGCTGGTTCTATTCCTGGCAATACGACGTCACCCGCGAGCATGAGCAACAACAACAGGCGGGCAGCACCGTCGCCGCCAGCGGCAACGCCACACTCGTCAGTACCCGGGAAAACGTGAACCTGTTGGGCGCCAACGTCAGCGCCGATCGGGCGCTGAGCGTCAAAGCGGCGCGCGACGTGCACCTCGCCGGGCTGGTGGAGAAGGATAAGTCCACCGAACGCGGCTACCAGCGCAATCACACTTCCAGCCTGCGCACCGGCAGTTGGAGCAGCAGCGACGAAAGCGAGAGCCTGAAGGCCAGCGAACTGCGTAGCCAGGGCGAACTGACGTTGAAAGCCGGCCGCAATGTCACTACCCAGGGCGCCAAGGTCCACGCCCAGCGCGATCTGACGATCGACGCAGACAACCAGATCCAGGTCGGGGTGCAGAAAACCGCCAACGCCAAAGAGGTACGCGATGACAAAACCTCCTGGGGCGGCATCGGCGGCGGCGACAACAAAAACAACAGCAACCGCCGCGAGATCAGCCACGCCTCCGAGCTGACCAGCGACGGCACCCTGCGCCTGAACGGCCAGCAGGGCGTCACCATCACCGGCAGCAAGGCGCGCGGCAAGGAAGGCGGCCTGGTCACCGCCACCCAGGGCGGCCTGCGCATCGACAACGCGCTGAGCACCACCGTAGACAAAATCGATGCGCGCACCGGCACCGCCTTCAACATCACCAGCAGTTCGCACAAGGCCGACAACAGCTACCAGAGCAGCACCGCCAGCGAGCTGAAGTCTGACACCAACCTGAAGCTGGTCAGCCGTAAGGATACCGACGTCATCGGCAGTCAGGTCACCAGCGGCGGCGAGCTGAGCGTGACGTCGCAGACCGGCAACATCAACGTCAAGGCCGCCGAACAGCAGCAAAAAATCGATGAGCAGAAGACCGCGCTTACCGTCAACGGCTACGCCAAAGAAGCC
Source organism: Serratia sarumanii (assembly GCF_029962605.1). Classification (NCBI taxonomy): domain Bacteria; kingdom Pseudomonadati; phylum Pseudomonadota; class Gammaproteobacteria; order Enterobacterales; family Yersiniaceae; genus Serratia; species Serratia sarumanii. The sequence goes on from NZ_CP124750.1 coordinate 4,589,683, forward strand.
GGCGACAAGCAATACCGCGCCGGTTTGCGCATCGAACACACCCGCGACAGCGAGAAAACCACCCGCACCGAAAACCGCGCCTCGACCCTCAGCGGCGGCAGCGTGAAGCTCGAGGCGGAGAAGGACGTGACCTTCAGCGGCTCCAAACTGGTCGCCGACAAAGGCGACGCCAGCGTCAGCGGCAACAAGGTTTCGTTCCTGGCGGCCGACGATAAAACCACCTCGAACACCGAGCAGACCAAGATCGGCGGCGGTTTCTATTACACCGGCGGCATCGACAAGCTCGGCAGCGGCGTGGAAGCCGGCTACGAGAACAGCAAAACGCAGGCGCAGAGCAGCAAGGCGGTCACCTCCGGCAGCGACGTCAAAGGCAACCTGACTGTCAACGCCCGTGACAAGCTGACCCAGCAAGGCGCGCAGCACAGCGTCGGCGGCGCCTACAAAGAGAACGCCGCGGGCGTCGATCATTTGGCCGCCGCCGACACCGCCAGCAGCACCACCACCAAAACCGACGTCGGCGTGAACATCGGCGCCAACGTCGATTACAGCGCCGTGACCCGCCCGGTCGAGCGCGCGGTCGGCAAGGCGGCCAAGCTGGACGCCACCGGCGTCATCAACGACATTGGCGGCATCGGCGCGCCTAACGTCGGCCTGGATATCGGCGCGCAGGGCGGCAGCAGCGAAACACGCAGCAGCAGCTCGCAGGCGGTGGTCAGCTCGGTGAAAGCCGGCAGCATCGACATCAACGCCAAAGGCGAAGTGCGCGATCAGGGCACGCAGTATCAGGCGAGCAAAGGCGCGGTCACGCTGACGGCGGACAGCCACCGCAGCGAAGCCGCGACGAACCGCCAGGAAGAGCAGAACCGCGATACCCGCGGCAGCGCCGGCGTACGCGTCTACACCTCCACCGGCAGCGATCTGACCGTAGACGCCAAGGGCGAAGGCGGCACCCAGCGCAGCAGCAGCAACGCCAGCCAGGCGGTGACCGGCACGATCGACGCGGCCAACGGCATCAACGTCAACGTGAAACAAGATGCGGTCTATCAGGGCACCGCGCTGAACGGCGGCAGCGGTAAAACCGCCGTCAACGCCAGCGGCGATATCCGCTTCGATCAGGCCAGCGATAAGCAGAGCGAAAACCACAGCGGTTTCAACGTCAAAGCCTCCGCCAAGGGCGGTTTCACCGCCGACAGCAAAAACTTCGGCGCCGGCTTCGGCGGCGGCACCCGCAGCGGCGAAAGCAACAGCAGCACCGCGCAGGTCGGCAACGTCAGCGGCCAACAGGGCGTGGAGCTGAAGGCGGGCCGCGATCTGACGCTGCAGGGCACCAACGTCAAGAGCCAGGGCGACGTCACCCTGAGCGCGAGCAACAAGGTTGCGCTGCAGGCGGCGGAATCGACCCAAACGCGTAAGGAAAGCCAACTGTCCGGCAATATCGATCTGGGCGCCGGCAGCAGCGACAGCAAGGAAAAAACCGGCGGCAGCCTCTCCGCCGGCGGCGCCTTCGACATCGCCAAGGTGAATGAGTCCGCGACCGAACGCCAGGGCGCCACTCTCGCCTCAGACGGCAAGGTCACCCTGTCCGCCGGCGGCAAAGGCGATGACGCGCTGCATCTGCAGGGCGCCAGGGTCAGCGGCGGCAGCGCCGCGCTCGAGGCGAAAAACGGCGGCATCCTGCTGGAGTCCGCCAAGAACGAGCAGCACAAGGACAACTGGAGCCTGGGCATCAAAGCCAACGCCAAAGGCGGCCAAACGTTCAACAAGGACGCCAACGGCAAGGTCGATCCGAACACCGGCAAAGACACCCATACGCTGGGCGCCGGTCTGAAGGTCGGCGTGGAACAGCAGGATAAAACCACCCACGCCAACACCGGCATCACCGCGGGCGACGTGGCGCTCAACAGCGGCAAGGATACCCGCCTCGCCGGGGCGCGCGTCGATGCCGACAGCGTACAGGGCAAGGTGGGCGGCGATCTGCGCGTTGAAAGCCGCAAGGACGTCGAGAAAGGCGTGAAGGTGGAGGTGGATGCCGGCCTGAGCCACAGCAACGATCCGGGCAGCAGCATCACCTCCAAGCTGTCGAAGGTGGGCACGCCGCGCTACGCCAGCAAGGTGAAAGAGAAACTGGACGCCGGGGTGAATAAAGTGGCCGACGCCACCACCGACAAGTACAACAGCGTGGCGCGTCGTCTCGATCCGCAGGGCCCGCTGTGGGATCGCGGTGCACGCACCGTCGGCGGCGCGGTGAAAGACAGCATCACCGGGCCGGCCGGTCGCCAGGGGCAGCTCAAGGTCAATGCCGACGTGGTGAACAACAACGCGGTCGGCGAGCAGTCGGCGATTACCGGTAAGCACGGCGTGGCGCTGCAGGTCGGCGGCCAAACCCAACTGACCGGCGGCGAGATCCGCAGCCAGCAGGGCAAGGTGGAACTGGGCGGCAGCAAGGTCAGCCAGCAGGACGTCAGCGGCCAACGCTATCAGGGCGGCGGCCGCGTCGATGCGGCGGCTACGGTAGGCGGGCTGTTAGGCGGCGCGGCGAAGCAAAGCGTCGACGGCAACGTGCCGTTCGTCAGCGGCCATGCCTCAACAAAACAGGTGGACGCCAAAGCCGGCGTGTTCAGCGGCAAATAACGCACCTCTCCTGCACAACGCCCCCGATGAAAACCGGGGGCGTTTTTTTTACAGCGTGCTCGGGGTGTCTTCCCAGTCGCGATCGTCGTCCTTGGCATCCTGGTCCAACACGTTGTAAGCCACGGCGCAGAACAGCGAGTTCAGGCGCTTCATGTCCCCCAACAATCCCAAATGCAGCGAGCTGGTCTCGATGCTCTGCACGTTTTGCTGATGCAAGCGATCGACGTGCGCGTGCGCGTAGCGGCGATCCAGAATGCGGAAGCGATGCTTGGAACGGCGCAGGCGCTTGGCGCTGGTGACGTCGCCGGACAGGAACACCGACAGCCCCAGGCGCAGGTTGCCGATCAGCCGCTCGTGCAGCCCGTCCAGTTCCGCCAATCCTTCCGCCGAGAAAGCGCGGCGCGCGGCGTGCGACTTGGCGCCCACGTCGCCGGCCATGCGCTCGATGATGTCGCCCGCCTGTTCCAGGTTAAGCGCCATTTCGATGATCTCCGCCCAGCGGCGCGAGTCTTCCTCGCCCAGATCTTCCTTCTGGATCTGCGCCAGATACAGCTTGATGGCGGTGTACAGCACGTCGACGTCATCGTCGAGGCGCCGCACTTCTTTATCCACCCCTTGCTTGCCGTGCAGCACTTCGCGCTGCAGGATCATCATGTGTTCCACCACGTCGCCCATGCGCAACGTTTCGCGCGCCGCATTGGCCAACGCCAGCGTCGGCGTGTCCAGCGCGCTGGCGTCCAGATGGCGCGGACGCATGCGCGGATCGTCGGCCGCCACGTCGACGATCAGCCGCTCGCACAGCGTCGCCATCGGCCCGGCCAGCGGGATCATCACCAGACAACGGATCAGGTTGTAGAACACGTGGAAGTAGATCACCAGCTCTTCGCTGCCGCCCGGCAGCTGAGCCATCACATCCGCCAGATAGAAAACGAACGGCAGCACCAGCACACAGCCCACCAGCTTGAACAGCAGGCTGCCGAGCGCCACGCGCCGCCCGGCGGCGTTCTGGCCGCTGGCGTTGATCATCGCCAACAGGCCGCTGCCGAGGTTGGCGCCGATCACCAGGCAGAGCGCCACCTTCAGCGAAATCACGCCGGACGCGGTCAGGGTGGCGGTCAGCAGCACCGCCGCCAGGCTGGAATAGCTGACGATGGCGAACAGCGCGCCGGTCAGGGCGTCCAGCATCACGTCGCCGGTCAGCGACGAGAACAGCACTTTCACCCCGGCCGCCTGGGTGATCGGCGTGGCGGCGGCCACGATCAGCTCCAGCGCCAGCACGATCAGCCCAAGGCCGATCAGGACGCGCCCGATCTGGCCGATCCGCATCTGCTTGCGGCTGAGGAACAGGAAGACGCCGATCAGGATCAGCAGCGGCGACAGCCAGGAAAGATCGAAGGTCAGCACGCGCGCCATCAGCGCGGTGCCGACGTCAGCGCCGAGCATGATCACCAGCGCAGGCGCCAGCCCCACCAGCCCCTGCGCAACGAAAGAGGTCACCAGCAGCGCCGTGGCGTTGCTGCTCTGTACCAGCGCGGTCACGCCGATGCCGGAAACGAACGCCAGCGGCTTTTTCTCAACGCTGTCGCTCAACACGCGCCGCAGATTGGCGCCGTAAACCCGCATGATCCCGGTGCGCACGATGTGGGTGCCCCACACCAACAGCGCCACGGAGGAAAGCAGGTGAAGAAGGGTCAGCACGGAAGATACGCTCCATTAACGCCCGGCCAAAGGAGGCTGGTACCCGATGCCTGTCAGGCGGTGCGGAAAGACGGAACGGTTCTGTTCGCCTTAGCCGCAGCCGGTAGACCAAAAGATGACGGGTACAGCGCGCGGTCCCGCCTGCCGGGCGTAGGTCTGGCAGGACAGCGGGCGGGCGGCAGACCGCAGAAGAGAAGGGTTAATGCGGCGGCGGAAAGGCCCCGGCGCCGCGCTGCGAAGTCATGCAACTTCCCGCAATACAACAGGTTCCAAGTGTAGCCCAATTTGCTCGCCGTCGGGCCGCAGGTCGGCCACCGACCGGTTGAGCACGTCAACCAGCAATTCTACACTGCGAACCTGAATCCGATAGCGTACCACATTCCCGAGCAAACTGTGGCCCAGGATCACCCCGCCGATCCCCTGCCCGGCCGGCAACAGGCCGATCGATTCGGGCCGGATCGCCACCTTGCCGACATAGCTGCGCCCGGTCAGCTGGGCGGCCTGTTCGGCGGTCAGCAGATTATAGTTGCCGATAAACCCGGCGGCGAAGGCGTCCGCCGGCTGGGTATATAGGGTTTCCGCATCGCCGCTCTGCACGATCTGCCCCTTGTTCATCAGCACGATGCGATCCGACAAGGTCAGCGCCTCTTCCTGATCGTGGGTGACGAAGATCGCCGTCAGGTTCAGCTCGCGTTGAATGCGCCGGATCTGCTCGCGCAGGTGTTTGCGGATGCGCGCGTCCAGCGCCGACAGCGGTTCATCGAGCAGCAGCAGCCGCGGGCGAGTGACCAGCGATCGCGCCAGCGCCACGCGCTGACACTGGCCGCCCGACAGCTGATGCGGATAGCGCTTCGCCAGATCGCTCAGCTCCACCAGCGCCAGCACCTCCTGCACCCGCTGGCCGATCTGCCCGGCCGCCAGCTTCTGCATTTTCAGCCCGAAGGCCACGTTGCCTTCCACCGTCATATTGGGAAACAGCGCATAGCTTTGGAACACCATGCCGATGCCGCGCTTTTGCGGCGCCAGCGGCACCAGATCCTGACCCTGCAACAAGATTTGCCCGCTGTCGACCGGGGTCAGGCCGGCCAGACAGCGCAGCAGCGTCGATTTGCCGCAGCCGCTCGGCCCCAGCAGGGTGACGAACTCCCCCTCTTCGGCGGTGAAATCGATATCCTGAAACACTTGGGTCTGGCCATAGTGTTTGTTCAGGCGGGTGACGTTGAGATAAGCCATCGGGTTAACCCTTGTTTTTATTCAGCAGGTTCGCCAGCCAGGTGACGAGCAGCACCACGGCGAAATAGGAGATGACCAGCGCGCTGGTGAAGTGCCCGCTGCCGTTGCGCATGTTGTACAGGTAGACCTGCAGCGTTTCATACTGGCTGCCCACCAGCAGGTTGGCGAACACGAACTCGCCGATCAGGAACGAGAACGACAGCAGCACGGCGATCGTTCCACCCTTGCGCAGGTTCGGCAGCACCACCCACAGCGCCGCCTGCCAGGTGCTGGCGCCAAGCAGGTGCGCGGCGTCCATCAGATCGCGCAGGTTGATCGCCTGCATGTTGTTGCTGATGGCGCGGTAGATAAACGGCAGCGCGATGGTGAAATAGCAGCCCACCAAAATCCAGGGAGTGCCGAGCAGCGGCAGCGGATCGGCGGCGAACAGCTGCATCAGCCCCACCGCCGACACCACCGGCGGCACGGCGAACGGCAGCAGAATCAGCACGTTCATCACCGAGTCCAGTTTGGGGAAGTAGTAAGCGATCACAAACATCGCCGGCAGGATCACCACCACCGACAGCAGCAGCGTGCCGAAGCAGATCAGCAGCGAGTGCCACAGCGCCTGCAAAAAGCGCGGGTCGCTCCACAGCGCCGTCAGCCACTTCAGGGTAAAACCGTCCGGTAAAATGGTGGCGCCCCACTGGGTGGCCAGCGCGTAAATCAGCGTCGCCGCCAGCGGCAGCAGCAGGATCAACAGCAGCAGGCCGGTCACCGTGCGATGGTACAGGCGTTCAGCACGCGACATGAGCATTCTCCATCCGATTATGAGCGCGCATTGAGGTAGCTCCTGCGCAGCATCCATTGGTGGATCACCGTGATAAACGCCATCATCACCACCAGCAGCATCGCCAGCGCGCTGGCCAGGTTCGGATCGAGGGAGATGTCCCCCGCCACCAATGCCGAGATGCGGATCGGGATCACGTTGAAGTTGCCGGTGGTCAGCGCGTACACCGTGGCGTAGGCGCCCAGCGCGTTGGCCAGCAGGATGACGAAGGTGCCCATCAGCGCCGGCGCCAGCACCGGCAGGCCGATATGCCGCCAGTAGCGCCAGGGGCCGGCGCCGAGCAGCGCCGCCGACTCGCGCCAGTCGGCGCGCAGCGCGTCGAACGCCGGATACAGCAACAGCACCCCCAGCGGGATCTGGAAATAGGTATACAGCACGATCAGGCCGCTCTTCGAATAGAGATTGAAACTCTCCATCAAACCGTATTTGCGCAGCAACAGCGTCAGGCAACCGTTCAGCCCCAGCAGAATGACGAAGGCGAACGCCAGCGGCACCCCGGCGAAGTTGCTGGTCATGTTGGTGAACGACATCACGAAGTCATGAAATCGGGTCTGGCCGAGCTGGCGCAGCGAGTAACTGCCCACTAACGCAATCAGCAAGCCGTAGACGCTCGACCACAGCGAGATCTCCAGCGAGAACTGAAAGGCCTGCAGGTAGAACGGCGAGGTGAGGATATCGACATAGTTGCCCCATCCCCAGCCGCCGGTCTCGCTGAAAAAGCTGTGAACGGCGATCCACACCAGCGGGGCGATCTGAAACGCGCCGAACAGCACGATAAACGGTAACAGGCACAGCGCGGCGATCCATTTGGTTTTGCCGTTCATCGCGCATCCTGCGCCAGCAGCGCCCGGCAGCGCGGCTTGTCATGCGGCACCTGCAGCAGATCGCAGATCGTACCGCACAGCTCGGTTTGCTGCGGATCGGCGTCGTCCTGGCTGAAGCCCGAGCCGAACACGAACAGCGGCACCTGGCGCTCTTCCGGCAACACGCCGCCGTGGCTGCGATCGTCGTTCATGCCGTGATCGGCGGTGACCAGCACCTGATAACCGGCCGCCAGCCACTCGGGCAGATAGCGCGACAGCGAACCGTCGGCGCGCCGCGCCGCGTTGCGGTACTGCGGCGAAGAGAGACCGAAGCGGTGCCCGGCGTCGTCGATATTCATCGGGTGGATCAGCAGGAAATCCGGCTGATGCCGCAGGCGCAGGCTTTCGGCGTCGTCGAACAGATGGCTGTCGGGATAGCCGTCGTCGTAATAGAAATGCCCGTGCTGGATCGGCAGCTCGGGGGCGTCGGTATGGCGGTCGCGCGCGGCGTCGAACGGCGTGCGGTTATACAATTCGCTGAACCAATGATACGCGGCGGCGGCGGTGGTCAACCCGGCGGCGCGCGCGTAATGAAACACGCTTTGTTGATGAGAAAGGCGCGAGACGTGGTTGTGCACCACGCCGCTCTCCACCGGCGTGACGCCGGTGAGGATGCATTCATACAGCGGCCGGGAGAGCGAGGGCAGCTCGCTCTCCAACAGGTACAACCGTCCGCGTCCCGCCGCGCATTCGGCCTGCAGATAGCCCATGGCGTCGTGCGCCACCCGGTAGTTGAGGCCGTCCAGCAGCACGAGGATCGTTTTCATGGTGCGTTAACTCACTGCTGCATAAACATAATGACGTTTTCCTGCCACAGACGCGGCAGCGCTTTGGCGCTCTGTTCCCAGGCCGCCGGATCGGCGATCGGGTGCGCGTTCTTGTACTGCTCGGCCGGCAGCAGCTTGGCCTTGACGTCGTCCGGCAGCGTCAGATGCTCGGCGCGGATCGGGCGCGCATAGCCGCGCGCCAGGTTGATCTGGCCGGCGTCAGAGAAGATGTATTCGCGCGCCAGCTTGGCGGCGTTCGGGTGCTTGGCGTATTTGTTGATGATGGTGGTGTAGCCGGAGGTGATCGAGCCGTCCGACGGGATCAGCACTTCAAAGCGGGTTTTGTCGATCTGATCGCGGTAATTCAGGCCGTTGAAGTCCCACACCACGCCAACCTGCACTTCCCCTTTTTCCAGCGATGCGATCACCGGGTTACTCAGGCTCAGGCGGCCGGCCTTAGCCAGCTTGCCGAAGAATTCCAGGCCCGGCTTGAGGTTTTTCTCGTTGCCGCCCATGGCGTAGGTGGCCGCCAGCACGCCGCTGGCCGCCTGCGACGCGGTGCCGACGTCGCCGATGGTGACATGATAGCTGCCCTTCAGCAGATCGGCCCAGCTGTGCGGAATGTCTTTCACCTGCTGTTTGTTGATGATGAAGGCGATGGTGCCGGTGTAAGCCAGCGCCCAGTGGCCGTCTTTGTCTTTCGCCCACTCCGGCACCTGATCCCAGGTAGAGGGTTTGTACGGCTGCGTCACGCCCTTCTGCACCGCCACCGGGCCGAAGGCCGCGCCGACGTCACCAATGTCCGCCGTGGCGTTGTTCTTTTCCGCATCGAATTTGGCGATCTCCTGCGCGGAGCTCATGTCGGTATCGACATGCTTCAGGCCATATTTGCTCAACAGATCTTGCCAGGTGCCTTTCCAGTTGGCCCAGCTGTCCGGCATGCCGACGCTGTTGACTTCGCCTTCTTTTTTCGCGGCCTGCTCCAGCGCCGCCAGATCGGTATCCGCGGCCCAGCTCATCTGGCTGGATAACACGATGGCACTGGTTAACACAGAAGCGCACAAACGTTTCATAACTGATGCTCCAGGTGGTAGTGTGGGGAGGGCTGGACTAGTCCAGCAAGGACCAAACCAATCTAACGGACGAATGTGATAATTATATGTCAGCTTAAAAAAGCGACGGTTTTATCACCCATTGCAACGGCGAAAACGCGACGCTGGTCTACCTTAAGGGAGGCCAAACGCACTGAAACGGGACACCCGCTGTATGAGTGAAGCACCGACGACCGTAGCCACCATCTGCCAAACACTGAACGCGCGCATCGCCGCAGGCGAGTTCGCCGTGGGCGGCAAGCTGCCCTCCGAACGCGCCCTGAGCGAACAGTTCGCCACCACCCGCATTACCTTGCAGGAGGCGCTCGGCCAACTGGAGGCGCAGGGGGTCATCTACCGCCAGGTGCGGCGCGGCTGGTTCATTTCGCCCCCGCGTCTTATCTACAACCCGCTGCAGCGCAGCCATTTTCACGCCATGGCGCAGCAACAGGGGCGCGCCGCCTATACCGAGGCGATCGACAGCGCGGTAGTCACGCTCGACGCGCCGCTGGCCGGCCGCCTGGCGCTGCCCCCCGGTGCCGAGGCCTATCGCATTCGCCGGCTGCGCTACATCGACGGGCGCGCGGTGCTGTACTGCGAGCACTACCTCAACCCGGCCTACTTCCCCGGCATACTGGACGAAGATCTGACCCAGTCGCTGACCGCGCTGTACGCCGCGCGCTACGGCATTCACTACGGCCGGGTGCGTTTCGACATGCTGCCCACCCTGCTGCCGCAGCAGGCCGCCGCCATGCTGAAGGTGACCTACGGCAGCCCGGCGCTGTTCATTACGCGGGTGAACCGCGATCAGCACGACCGGGTGATCGATTGCGACCTGGAGTATTGGCGTTACGATGCGCTGCACATCGACGTGGAAGCGCAGTAAATGACAAGGACGCATCGCTGCGCCCTTAAAGAGGAAATCAGTCGGCGTCGTAGCCTAGGTTAGGCGCCAGCCAGCGTTCGACCTCGCTCACGCTCATCCCTTTACGCGCCGCGTAGTCTTCCACCTGATCGCGCTGGATCTGCGCCACCGCGAAGTACTTGCTTTCAGGATGGCTGAAGTACCAGCCGGACACCGCCGCCCCCGGCCACATGGCGAAGGACTCCGTCAGCTCCATGCCGGTGTGGCGGTTGACGTCCAGCAGCTGCCAGATGGTCGCTTTTTCGGTGTGCTCCGGGCAGGCCGGGTAACCCGGCGCCGGCCGGATGCCCTGATAGTTTTCGCGGATCAGCTCTTCGTTGCTCAGTCTCTCGTCGGCGGCATAGCCCCAGTGCAGCTTGCGCACCTGCTCATGCAGGTATTCGGCGAAGGCCTCCGCCAGGCGATCCGCCAGCGCCTTGACCATGATTTTGTTGTAATCGTCGTGCTGCGCGTCGTACGCCGCCGCCAGCGCGTCCTCCTCCAGCCCGCCGGTCACCGCGAAGGCGCCGAAGTAGTCGGCCTTGCCGCTGCTTTTCGGCGCCACAAAGTCCGCCAGGCAGTAGTTCGGGAAGTCGGTTTTTTCCGTCTGCTGGCGCAGATGGCGGCTCACCGCCAGCACCTCGTCACGCCGTTCGTCGCGGTACACCTCCACGTCGTCGCCGACGCGGTTGGCCGGGAACAGACCGTAAACGCCGCGCGGGTTGAGGCTGCGCTCGGCGGCCAGCCGATCCAGCATCTGATTGGCGTCGTGGAACAGGCGTTTGGCCTCTTCCCCCACCACCTCGTCTTCCAGGATGCGCGGGTATTTGCCCGCCAGCGACCAGGTCATGAAGAACGGCGTCCAGTCGATATAGTGGCGCAGCGTCTCGATGCCGGCCGCCACCGGGAACACGCCGAGCTGCCGCGGCGCCGGCGGCTGATAATCGGCCCAGTCCAGCGCCATGGCGTTGGCGCGCGCCTTCTGCAGATCGACCGGCGGCGTGCGCGGCTTTTTGCGCGCATGCTGAATGCGCACCGTTTCATACTCTTTGCGGGTGCGCGCCACAAACTCATCGCGCTGGGTGGCGGACAGCAGCGCCGACACCACGCCCACGGTGCGCGAGGCGTTTTGCACGTAGGTGGTCGGGCCGCTGTAGTTTTGTTCGATCTTCACAGCGGTGTGCGCCTTGGAGGTGGTGGCGCCGCCGATCAGCAGCGGCAGCGTAAAGCCCTGGCGCTCCATCTCTTTGGCCACGTTGACCATCTCGTCCAGCGATGGCGTGATCAGGCCCGACAGGCCGATGATATCGACGTTCTCCTCGCGCGCGGTGCGCAGGATTTTCTCCGTCGGCACCATCACGCCCAGATCGACGATTTCATAGTTGTTACACTGCAGTACCACGCCGACGATGTTCTTGCCGATGTCGTGCACGTCGCCCTTCACCGTCGCCAACAGGATTTTGCCCGCGGAGGTGCCCTGCTGCTTGCTGGCCTCGATGTAGGGTTCCAGGTAGGCCACCGCCTGCTTCATCACGCGGGCGGATTTCACCACCTGCGGCAGGAACATCTTGCCCTCGCCGAACAGATCGCCGACCACGTTCATCCCCGCCATCAGCGGCCCTTCGATCACTTCGATCGGGCGTTCGGCCTGCTGCCGCGCTTCTTCGGTGTCCAGCTCAATAAATTCGGTGATGCCCTTCACCAGCGAATACTCCAGCCGTTTCTCCACCGGCCAGCCGCGCCACTCCGCCTGCTGCACCGCCACGTCATTATCTTTGCTGCCACGGTACTTTTCCGCCAGCTCCAGCAGGCGTTCGGTGCCGTCCTCGCGACGGTTGAGGATCACGTCCTCCACCGCGTCGCGCAGCTCGGCGCTTAAATCGTCATAAATCGCCAGTTGCCCGGCGTTGACGATGCCCATGTCCATGCCGTTGCGAATGGCGTGATACAGGAACACCGCGTGGATCGCTTCACGCACCGGATCGTTGCCGCGGAACGAGAACGACACGTTGGACACGCCGCCGGAGATCATCGCGTGCGGCAGGTGGGTTTTGATGTCGGCACAGGCTTCGATAAAGTCGACGGCGTAGTTGTTGTGCTCTTCGATACCGGTAGCGACGGCGAAAATGTTCGGGTCGAAAATGATGTCTTCCGGCGGGAAGCCGACGCGCTCGGTCAGAATGTTATAGGCGCGGCGGCAGATCTCGAACTTGCGCTGGCGGGTGTCCGCCTGCCCCACTTCGTCGAACGCCATCACCACCACCGCAGCACCGTAGCGGCGCACCAGTTTGGCGTGATGAATGAAAGCCTCTTCGCCTTCCTTCATCGAGATCGAGTTAACGATGCCCTTGCCCTGTATGCACTTCAGGCCTTTCTCGATAACGGACCACTTGGAGGAGTCGATCATGATCGGCACCCGGGCGATATCCGGCTCGCCGGCGATCAGGTTGAGGAAACGCACCATCGCCGCTTCGGCGTCGAGCATCCCCTCGTCCATATTGATGTCGATGATCTGCGCGCCGCTCTCGACCTGCTGGCGCGCCACGTCGAGCGCCTCGTTGTATTTCTCTTCTTTGATCAGGCGCTTGAATCGCGCCGAACCGGTGACGTTGGTGCGCTCGCCGACGTTGACGAACAGGGTGTTGGCGTCGATGGTCAGCGGTTCCAGACCGGCCAGGCGGCAGGCAACCGGGATCTCCGGCAGCCGGCGCGGCGGCACGCCCTCGACCGCGTTGACCATCGCGGCGATATGTTCCGGCGTGGTGCCGCAGCAACCGCCGATGATATTGAGGAAGCCGGCCTGCGCCCATTCCCCGACCTGGCGCGCCATCTCGGCCGCATCCAGATCGTACTCGCCGAAGGCGTTCGGCAAACCGGCATTCGGGTGCGCGGTGACGTAGGTCTCCGAGATGCGCGCCAGCTCGGCGACGTACTGACGCAGTTCGTCCGGGCCCAGGGCGCAGTTCAGGCCGAAGGTCAGCGGCTTGACGTGGCGCAGCGAATTGTAAAACGCTTCGGTGGTTTGGCCGGACAGGGTGCGGCCAGAGGCGTCGGTGATGGTGCCGGAAATCATGATCGGCAGTTCCACCCCCAGCGCTTCGAATTCGGTTTCCACCGCAAAGGCGGCGGCCTTGGCATTCAGGGTGTCGAAGATGGTTTCGATCATGATCAGATCGACGCCGCCCTCCACCAGCGCACGGGTCGATTCGCGGTAAGCCGTCACCAGCTCGTCGAACGAGATGTTGCGGAACGCCGGATCGTTGACGTTCGGCGAGATGGACGCGGTGCGGTTGGTCGGCCCCAACACCCCGGCGACATAGCGCGGTTTTTCCGGCGTGCGCGCCGTCCATTCGTCGGCGCAGGTGCGCGCCAGGCAGGCGGCCTGATAGTTAATCTCGGCGGACAGCGACTCCATGTGGTAGTCGGCCATGGCGATGGAGGTGGAGTTGAAGGTATTGGTTTCAAGGATATCGGCGCCCGCCTCGAGATAGGCGTAATGAATGGCGGCGATCACTTCCGGCTTGGTCAGCACCAGCAGATCGTTATTGCCTTTCAGATCGCTGCGCCAGTCGGCGAAACGCTCACCGCGGAAATCTCGCTCATCCAGACGATAGCTCTGGATCATGGTGCCCATACCGCCGTCCAACACCAAAATGCGCTGCGCTAACTGGCGGCGCAGTTGTTCTACTCGATTCGTCACTGTAACCCCTTCCATTGCCATCCAGCCCATTGCTCAACTGCCGCAAAAACCAACGAGTCATCCTAGCACAGCTTGTAAGGACAAAGGGCCAGACGACAATTGAGAGTTTTTCAGGTTGTGCGCCAACACCTCCGATGAGCTGACGGCGACTTGCAATTCATCGACAAAAAACGAAAATGAATTCCATCATACGGAAAAAGGAATCTCACCCATGGCCACCCCTGCTCCCGCCAAACGCGGCAAGAAGCCCCGCGCAGCAGCCCCGGCCGCCAGTGCGGCGACCGGCCAGGTACAATCGTTGACCCGTGGCCTGAAGCTGTTGGAGTACATTTCGGAAGCCCAGGGCAACGTGGCGCTGACCGATCTGGCCCAGCAGGCCGGCCTGCCGAACTCCACCACTCACCGCCTGCTCACCACCATGCAGCAGCAGGGATTCGTGCGCCAGGTCGGCGATCTCGGCCTGTGGACCATCGGCTCGCACGCCTTTGTGGTCGGCAGCAGCTTCCTGCAAAGCCGCAACCTGCTGGCGATGGTGCACCCGACGCTGCGCCGCCTGATGGAAGAGTCCGGCGAAACCGTCAACCTGGCGGTGCTGGATACCAGCGAGTACCAGGCGATCATCATCGATCAGGTGCAGTGTACGGCGCTGATGCGCATGTCGGCGCCGATCGGCGGCAAACTGCCGATGCACGCCTCCGGCGCCGGCAAGGCGTTCCTCGCCACCCTGCCGGACGATCAGGTAACCAAACTGCTGCACAAGAAAGGCATGCACACCTACACGCCGCACACCCTGACGCCGCACAATCTGAAAGAGGGGCTGGCGCAGATCCGCAAACAGGGCTTCTCCTTTGACGACGAAGAGCACGCGCTCGGCCTGCGCTGCGTGGCGGCCTGCATCTTCGACGAGCACCGCGAAGCCTTCGCCGCCATCTCCATCTCCGGCCCGGTGTCGCGCATCACCGACGATCGCGTGATCGAGCTGGGGGCGCTGGTGATCCACGCGGCCAAAGAGATCAGCCTGGCCTACGGCGGCGTGCGCTGATCCCACCCCTCCGAGGGGCGCCCCTGCGCGCCCTCTCTCCTGATTCCTTGCTCTGTTGTCAGCATGTAACAGGCTATCGGCATCCTGTGTAGCGCACGGGAAAAAAGCTTGAAGCCGATCACAGTTAGCGATCCTCACGGCGAAAGCCCATTGCAACCGCTCAAACTTCCTTCGACAATGTTACCGATAACATGTTACCGGTAACAATCAAGCTGAACGAAGGTAACGTCACCCGGTGTTTTGGAGCCAAGCCATGACCAACAATCAAAATCGCATTTACGTCGTTATGGGCGTTTCCGGCAGCGGCAAGTCCGCCGTCGCCGCCGCCGCGGCCCGCCAACTCTCCGCCGGCTTCCTCGACGGCGACTTCCTGCATCCGCGCAGCAACATCCTGAAGATGGCCGCCGGCGAAGCGTTGAACGACGACGATCGCGCCCCGTGGCTGGCCGCGCTCAACGACGCCGCCTTCGCCATGCAGCGCACCAACAGCGTGTCGATCATCGTCTGCTCAGCGCTGAAAAAGCAGTATCGCGACCGCCTGCGCGCCGGCAACGGCAACCTGTCGTTCATCTATCTGCACGGCGAGTTCCCAGTGATCGAATCCCGCCTGGCGGCGCGTAACGGCCACTTCTTCAAACCGCAGATGCTGGTCACCCAGTTCGCCGCGCTGGAGCAGCCGGGCTCCGACGAGAACGACGTGATGGCGATCGACATCAACCAGCCGCTGGACGCGGTGATCGCCGATACCGTGCGCCATATCCAGAGCTTCCTGCCGCAGGACGTGTGCGCGTGAGTACCGTAACGCTGGTCGGTACCGCAGTCGGCTCGGTTTTACTGCTGTTATTCCTGGTGATGAAGGCGCGCATGCACGCCTTCGTCGCGCTGATGCTGGTGTCCATCGCCGCCGGCATCTTCTCCGGCATGCCGCTGGACCATATTGCCGACACCATGCAAAAAGGCATGGGCGACACGCTGGGCTTCCTGGCGATCGTGGTGGCGCTCGGGGCAATGTTCGGCAAGATCCTGCATGAGGTCGGCGCGCTCGATCAAATTGCGGCGCAATTGCTGAAACGATTCGGACAAAGCAAGGCGCACTACGCGCTCGGCATCGCCGGCCTGATCTGCGCGCTGCCGCTGTTCTTCGACGTGGCGGTGGTGCTGCTGATCGGCATCGTGTTCGCCGTGGCGCGCCGCACCGACGGCAATATCGTCAAGCTGGCCATTCCGCTGTTCGCCGGCGTGGCCGCCGCCGCCTCCTTCCTGCTGCCGGGGCCGGTGCCGATGCTGCTGGCTTCGCAGATGAAGGCCGACTTCGGCTGGATGATCGCCATCGGCCTGGTGGCGGCGGTGATCGGCATGCTGATCGCCGGCCCGCTGTACGGCAGCTTTATCAGCCGCTTCGTCAACTGGCCGATGCCACCGGAAGAGAACGAGCCGACGTTGACCAAGGGCAATCTGCCGTCGTTCGGCTTCAGCCTGGCGCTGGTGCTGTGCCCGCTGGTGCTGGTCGGCATGAAGACCATCGGCGCGCGGCTGGTCACCCCCGGCTCGCAACTGCAGCAGTGGCTGGAGTTTATCGGCCACCCGTTCACCGCCATTCTGCTGGCCTGCCTGATCGTGATTTACGGCCTGGCGAAGCCGCGCGGCATGAGCAACGAACAGACGCTGGCCATCTGCTCCGCCGCGGTGCAACCGGCCGGGATCATCCTGCTGATGACCGGCGCCGGCGGGGTGTTCAAACAGATCCTGGTGGATTCCGGCGTAGGGCCGGCGCTGGGTGACGCGATGATCGGCGCCGGCCTGCCGATCGCCGTGGCCGCCTTTGCGCTCTCCGCCATGGTGCGGGTGATTCAGGGCTCGGCCACCGTCGCCTGTCTGACCACCGTCGGCCTGGTGCTGCCGGTCACCAGCCAGCTCGGGCTGAACGGCGGGCAGCTGGCCGCGCTGGCTATCTGCATCGCCGGCGGCTCCATCGTGCTGAGCCACGTCAACGACGCCGGTTTTTGGCTGTTCGGCAAATTCACCGGCGCCAACGAACTGCAAACGCTGAAAACCTGGACGGTGATGGAAACGATTCTGGGCAGCGTCGGCGGCGCTATCGGCATGATTGCATTCACGATGTTTTAAATCCTAAATCGCCCCCGGCCTTGCACACCAGGGCTGCAAATCATCCCCGGGGGCACCGCCACAGGCGGCGACTATAACAACAGCAATGTGAGGAAGGCATGATTAACCCAACCTTGTCCCGTGTCACGCAGCGCATCATCCACCGTTCCCAGGCCAGCCGCGCCGCCTATCTGGCGCGCATCGAGGCGGCCCGTTCCCAAACCGTCCACCGCGCGCAGCTGGCCTGCGGCAACCTGGCCCACGGCTTCGCCGCCTGTCAGCCCGATGACAAGACGGCGCTGAAAAACATGGTGCGCAGCGATATCGCCATCATCACCGCCTACAACGACATGCTGTCGGCCCACCAGCCGTACGAACACTACCCGCAGCGGCTGAAGCAGGCGCTGAAGGCGGTGGGCGCCGTTGGCCAGGTGGCCGGCGGCGTGCCGGCGATGTGCGACGGCGTGACGCAGGGGCAGGACGGCATGGAACTGTCGCTGATGAGCCGTGACGTGATCGCCATGTCGGCCGCCGTCGGCCTGTCGCACAATATGTTCGACGGCGCGCTGTTCCTCGGCATCTGCGACAAGATCGTGCCGGGGCTGGTGATGGCCGCCCTCTCCTTCGGCCACCTGCCCGCGCTGTTCGTGCCGGCCGGCCCGATGAGCAGCGGCCTGCCGAACAAGGAAAAGGTGCGCGTGCGCCAGCTGTACGCCGAGGGCAAGGCCGATCGTCTGGCGCTGCTGGAAGCCGAGGCCGCCTCCTATCACGGCATCGGCACCTGCACCTTCTACGGCACCGCCAACACCAACCAGATGGTGATGGAAGTGATGGGCCTGCACCTGCCGGGCGCCTCTTTCGTGCATCCGGATACGCCGCTGCGCGACGCGCTGAACGACGCCGCTGCGCGCCAGGTGACGCGACTGACCGACACCGCCGGCAACTACCTGCCGATCGGCCGCCTGGTGGACGAGAAAGTGGTGGTGAACGGCATCGTCTCGCTGCTGGCCACAGGCGGCTCCACCAACCTGACCATGCATCTGGTGGCGATGGCGCGCGCAGCGGGCATCATCATCACCTGGGACGATTTCTCGGAGCTGTCGGAGGCGGTGCCGCTGCTGTGCCGCATCTACCCGAACGGCCCGGCCGACATCAACCAGTTCCAGGCCGCCGGCGGCGTGCCGCTGGTGGTGCGTGAGCTGTTGCAACACGGGCTGCTGCACGAAGACGTGCACACCGTGGCCGGTTTCGGCCTGCACCGTTACACCCAGGAACCCTGGCTGGATAATGGCCAGCTGGTGTGGCGTGAAGGCGTAACCGGTTCGCTCGACGCCAGCGTAATCGCCAGCGTCGCTCAGCCGTTTGAGCATCACGGCGGCACCAAAGTGATGGCCGGCAATCTGGGGCGCGCGGTGATGAAAACCTCGGCGGTGCCCGCCGACAATCAGATCATTGAAGCCCCGGCGGTGGTGTTCGACAGCCAGCACGACATCGTGCCGGCGTTTGAAGCCGGCAAGCTGGATCGCGATTGCGTGGTGGTAGTGCGCTTCCAGGGGCCGCAGGCCAACGGCATGCCGGAGCTGCACAAACTGATGCCGCCGCTGGGCGTGCTGATGGATCGCGGCTTCAAAGTGGCGCTGGTGACCGACGGCCGCCTGTCAGGCGCCTCCGGCAAGGTGCCTTCCGCCATCCACGTCACCCCGGAAGCCTATACCGGCGGCCTGCTGGCGAAAGTGCGCGACGGCGATACGATCCGCGTCAACGGCCGCAGCGGCGAGCTGCAGGTGCTGGTCGACGCCGACGAACTGGCCCAGCGCACGCCGTGCCAACCCGATCTGAGCGCAGAACACATCGGCTGCGGCCGCGAGCTGTTCGGCGCACTGCGCAGCCAGCTGTCCGGCGCCGAGCAGGGCGCCTGCTGCATCACATTTTAATCGATAGCCTGGCCGCATCGCCGCCTGGCGGTGGCCACAAAGGAGAACGTCATCATGAACAAGTGGAAAACAAGTGCCGAGCAGATCCTGACGGCGGGGCCGGTGGTGCCGGTGATCGTGATCAACAAGCTGGAACATGCGGTGCCGTTGGCGAAAGCGCTGGTCGCCGGCGGCGTGCGGGTGTTGGAAGTGACGCTGCGCACCGCCTGCGCCATGGACGCCATTCGCGCCATCGCCCAAGAAGTGCCGGAAGCGATCATCGGCGCCGGTACCGTGATCAATCCGCAGCAGCTGCGTGAAGTGACCGAGGCCGGCGCGCAGTTCGCCATCAGCCCGGGGCTGACCGACGAGCTGCTCAAGGCGGCCACCGCCGGGTCCATTCCGCTTATTCCGGGCATCAGCACCGTTTCCGAACTGATGCTGGGCATGGATTACGGCCTGCGCGAGTTTAAATTCTTCCCGGCGGAAGCCAACGGCGGCGTAAAAGCGCTGCAGGCGATCGGCGGCCCGTTCCCGCAGGTGCGCTTCTGCCCGACCGGCGGCATCTCGCCGGACAACTACCGCAGCTATCTGGCGCTGAAAAGCGTGCTGTGCATCGGCGGCTCCTGGCTGGTGCCGGCGGACGCGCTGGAAAGCGGCGACTACGCGCGCATCACCGAACTGGCGCGCGCCGCCGTCGCGGGCGCCCAGGCCTGATTTACATCGCAGCGGTGGCGGCCGGCAGCGCCGCCCCGCTGCGCTGGCTGAACCGCTGCTTCTTGCGGTAAGCGAACACGTCTTCCACGTGCCCCTCGCGGATGCGCTGCTGTAACCCGCGCCAATACTCCGCGGTAAACAGATCGCTGTGCAATTCTTCAAACACCTGCCGAATGCGCCGATCGCCGCACAGGAAGTGGCGGAACTCCTCCGGGAACACGTCGTTGGGCGCGATGCTGTACCACGGCTCGCTGGCCAGCTCGTCCTCCGGATAGCGCGGCGGCGGAATGTCGCGGAAGTTGACCTCGGTCATGTAGCAAATTTCGTCGTAGTCGTAGAACACCACCCGCCCGTGGCGCGTCACGCCGAAGTTCTTGAACAGCATGTCGCCGGGGAAGATATTGGCGGCGGCCAGCTGCTTGATGGCATTGCCGTACTCTTCGATCGCATCGCGCATCTGCTGGTCGTTGGCCTGCTCCAGATACAGGTTCAGCGGCGTCATGCGCCGTTCCATATACAGATGTTTGATCACGATGCGATCGCCGAGATCTTCCAGCTTGCCCGGCACTTCACGCTGCAGCTCCGCCAACAGCGCCGGGCTGAGGCGCGCCTTGTCGACGACGAAATTCTCGTACTCCTGGGTATCCGCCATGCGCCCGACGCGGTCATGCTCTTTCACCAGCTGATAGCAGGCCATCACCTGTGCCTGCGTCACCTCTTTTTGCGGGGCGAATTCGTCTTTAATCACTTTAAACACCCGATCGAAGGATGGCAGGGTGAACACCAGCATCACCATGCCCTTCACCCCCGGCGCGATAATGAACTGCTCCTGCGACTGCGCCATAAAGGTCAGGTATTCGCGATAGCATTCGGTTTTGCCGTGCTTCTGGCAGCCGATCGCCATGTACAGCTCGGCGGTGGTTTTGCCCGGCAGGATCTCGCGCAGCCACTCCACCATCGCCGCCGGCAGCGGCGCATAGACCATAAAATAAGATCGGGCGAAGCCGAAGACGATGCTGGCCTCGGCCTTACCGGTCAGGCAGGCGTCGATAAACAGCGCGCCCGACTCGCTGTGGTGGATAGGCAGCAAGAACGGATAAACGCCGTCGGCCAGACGCAGCTTGCCGACCAGCCAGGCGGCCTTGTTGCGATAGAACAGTTCGTTGGCGATCTGGAAGGTTGCCCCCGCCAACTGCTGTGCGCTGAAGGCGCGTTGCAGCGCCTGAGTGATGTAGTGAATATCGCGCGTCAAATCCTCCCACGGCAGCCGCAGCGGCAGATCGCTCAGCACGCTGCGCAGCATCGCCGGCAGATCGCCATTGGGGGTGAAATCGCGCGCCAGCGGACGCGGAATGTCGCGAAAGCGCCGCTCCGGCTGCGAACTGAAGACGAACAGCTTGTCCGGCGTCAGATCGCGGTGCTTGAACAGCCGGCAGTAGACCGAGTTAAAGAAGCTTTCGGCGATCTCGAAGCGCGGGTAGTCCGGCAGCAGGTCGATATAGACTGCTTTGACCCGGCTGGGGAAGTCAGCGTCGAAGTATTTCTGCCCGGTGATGCATTTGAGCTGCTCCACCACCAGGCCGACGTGATGGTCATACAGATGGATGCGCTTTTTCATCGCCCGCTGCACCGCCGGCCAGTCCGCCTGCTCGAAGCGCTGCTGCGCGCCGGCGGTCACTTCCAGAAAGCGGCCGTACTGCGCATCGAAGCCTTGCAGGATCGTCTGTGCGATCAACAACTCCAGTTTTGCCGCCATCCTTACCCCCGCCAGAAAAAGAAGCCTGCGCATGCAGGCTCCGGATGAAACGTCTTCAAGCTTGCCGCATCAGAACTGCTGTTCTTCCGTCGAACCGGTCAGCGCAGTGACCGAAGAGGCGCCGCCCTGAATAATGGTGGTGACCTTGTCGAAGTAGCCGGTGCCCACCTCTTGCTGGTGCGACGCGAAGGTGTAACCGCGATCCACCGCGGCGAACTCCGCCTGCTGCACCTTCTCGACGTAGTGTTTCATGCCCTCGCCCTGCGCATAGGCGTGCGCCAGGTCGAACATGTTGAACCACATGCTGTGGATGCCCGCCAGCGTAATGAACTGATACTTGTAGCCCATGTCCGACAGCGCCTGCTGGAAGCGGGCGATGGTCTGGTCGTCGAGGTTCTTCTTCCAGTTGAACGACGGCGAGCAGTTGTAGGCCAGCAGCTTGCCCGGGTATTTGGCGTGGATGGCGTCGGCGAAGCGCTGAGCGGCATCCAGATCCGGCGTTGAGGTTTCGCACCACACCATGTCCGCGTAAGGGGCATAAGCCAGGCCGCGGCTGATCGCCTGCTCGACGCCGGCATGGGTGCGGAAGAAGCCTTCCGCCGTGCGCTCGCCGGTGACGAAGGCGCTGTCATACGGATCGCAATCGGAGGTCAGCAGGTCGGCCGCATCGGCGTCGGTGCGGGCGATCACCAGCGTCGGCACGCCGAGCACGTCGGCCGCCAGGCGCGCGGCGACCAGTTTCTGGATCGCTTCTTGCGTCGGCACCAACACTTTGCCGCCCATATGGCCGCATTTCTTCACCGCCGCCAGCTGGTCTTCAAAGTGCACCCCGGCGGCGCCGGCGGTGATCATCGCTTTCATCAGCTCGAAGGCGTTCAGCACGCCGCCGAAGCCGGCTTCCGCATCGGCGACGATCGGCAGGAAATAATCGGTGTAGCCTTTGCTGCCCGGCTCAATCTGGTTCGCCCATTGGATCTGATCGGCGCGACGGAAGGTATTGTTGATGCGCTCGACCACCTTCGGCACCGAGTCCACCGGATACAGCGACTGGTCAGGGTACATGGCCGCTGCGCTGTTGGCGTCCGCCGCCACCTGCCAACCGGACAGGTAGATAGCCTCGACGCCGGCCTTGGCCTGCTGCAGCGCCTGGCCGCCGGTCAGCGCGCCCAGGCAGTTCACGTAGCCTTTGCGCGCCTTGCCGTTCAGCAACGCCCACAGTTTGGCGGCACCGTTTTGCGCCAGAGTGCATTCCGGGTTGACCGAACCGCGCAGGTTGATCACGTCTTCGGCGCTGTAAGGGCGGGTGATGCCTTCCCAACGGGCCGATTTCCATTCCTGTTCCAGCTGCTGGATCTGTTGAGAGCGAGAGGTAGACATAATTTTTATCCTTTCAGTCGTGTAGGGTTGATTGGGAAAATTCAGGCCAGCAGCTCATAGCCGGGCAGCGTCAGGAAATCGATTAACTCATCTTGCGTGGTGATGCGCTCCATCAGGCGCGCCGCCTCTTCGTACCGGCCGGCGTTAAAGCGCGCTTCCCCCACTTCTTCACGCACCACCAACATCTCTTCTTGCAGCATCTGGCGGAACAGCGCCTTGGTGACCGGGCGCCCGTCGCTCAGGCTCTTCTCGTGGTGGATCCACTGCCAGATAGACGTACGGGAGATTTCCGCCGTGGCCGCATCTTCCATCAAACCGTAAATCGGCACGCAGCCGTTGCCGGAGATCCAGGCTTCGATGTACTGCACCGCCACGCGGATATTGGCGCGCATCCCCGCTTCGGTACGCTCGCCGTCGCACGGTTCCAGCAGCTGTGCGGCGCTGATCGGCGCGTCTTGCTCACGCAGCACCTCCAGCTGGTTTTGGCGATCGCCCAGCGCTTTGCCGAACACTTCCATCACCGTGTCCGCCAGCCCCGGGTGCGCCACCCAGGTGCCGTCGTGGCCGTTGCTGGCCTCCAGCTCTTTGTCCGCCCGCACCTTGTTCAGCACCCAGGCGTTTTTCTCGGCGTCTTTGCTCGGGATAAACGCCGCCATGCCGCCCATGGCGAACGCGCCGCGCTTATGACAGGTTTTGATCAGCAGGCGCGAATAGGCGCTGAGGAAAGGTTTCTCCATGGTCACCGACTGACGATCCGGCAGCACGCGATCGCCGTGATTCTTCAGCGTTTTGATATAGCTGAAGATGTAATCCCAGCGGCCGCAGTTCAGACCCACGATGTGATCGCGCAGGTGGTAGAGGATTTCGTCCATCTGGAACACCGCCGGCAGGGTTTCGATCAGCACGGTCGCTTTGATGGTGCCGCGCGGCAGATCGAAACGATCCTCGGTAAAGCTGAAGACATCGCTCCACCAGGTCGCCTCTTCCCAGGACTGGGTTTTCGGCAGGTAGAAATACGGGCCGCTGCCCTTGGCCAACAGTTGGCGATAGTTGTGGTAGAAGTACAGCGCGAAATCGAACAGGCCGCCGGGAATGGCTTCATCACGCCACAGCACGTGCTTCTCCGGCAGATGCAGGCCGCGCACGCGAGCGATCAATACCGCCGGGTTCGGCTTCAACTGGTAGATCTTGCCGGCTTCATTGGTGTAGGAAATGGTGCCGTTAACCGCATCGTGCAGGTTGATTTGGCCGTCGATGACTTTGTCCCAGCTTGGCGCCAGCGAGTCTTCGAAGTCCGCCATAAACACTTTTACGTTGGCGTTAAGCGCATTGATCACCATCTTGCGCTCGACCGGCCCGGTGATCTCGACCCGGCGGTCACGCAGATCTTGCGGAATGCCGCGGATCTGCCAGTCACCTTCACGAATGGAAGTGGTTTCCGAAATAAAACCCGGCAGTTCGCCGCGATCGATATTTTGCTGCCAGCGGACACGCGCCGCCAGCAGCTCGTTGCGCCGCGGCGTGAATTTCCCCACCAGTTCCGCCAGGAATTCAACCGCTTCATCGGTCAACACCTGGCGCTCCGCTGCGGCGAAACCCTGCGTAAACCTTAACTCCGTGCCTGCTATCTGTTGCGTCATGACCTTGCTCCTTCCCATCGTTGCGCCCGCGCGACCGGCGCATTTTCATCAGAAATCACTGTGGATCAGGGCGGATGAAACGATCCTCAACTGGTCAGATCTCATCCCGATAGCTCTAAGAATACTCAACAAAAAATAAAAATCAAAAACCATTTCCATTTTATTATTAAATATTTTATTAACACTTTATTATCAACTAGTTAGATAAGATAACAATAATGACAGGTAAGGAAATCGCTTCCAGTAAATTGATAAAGATGCACTAACACCTTGTTGAACAAAGAATTTATTGGATAAGTGTCGGATAAAAAGAGGATCTTGCAGAGGATCAACGGAGCGGCGGCCTCGATTCAGCCGCCGGCAGGCAGAAAAGATCAGTCGAGCGTCGGATTCATATGACGCAGATCGTACGGCGTGATCTGGTAGACGTAATAGTTGAGCCAGTTGGAAAACAGCAGATGGCCATGGCTGCGCCAGGTGGCTTTCGGTGTCAGTGCGGGGTTGTCATCCGGGAAGTAGTTGAGCGGAACGGCGGGATCGAGGCCAGCTTCGTGGTCGCGACAATACTCCCCCGCCAGGGTCAGCGCATCATACTCCGGATGGCCGGTGACGAACGCCAGGCGCTTATCCCTGCTGGCGAACAGGTAGGCGCCCGCCTGTTCGGATTCGGCCAGAATATCCAGGTCGGTATATTGGCGAATCACCTCGGTCGGGAAATCGGCATAGCGTGAATGCGGCGCCAGGAAACTTTCGTCGAAGCCGCGCGTCAGCAACGCATGCTGCTGTAGCGTTTGGTGCGGGTAAACGCCGGAGAGCTTCACTTCGCGCGTCATCTTGGGAATGCCATACAGAATATTCAACGCCGCCTGTACCGCCCAGCACACGAACAGCGTGGAGGTAACGTGGTGCTTGGCCCAGTCGATCACGCGCTCGATCTGTGGCCAATAGGCAACATCGCAGAAATCGACCAGCCCCAGCGGCGCGCCGGTGACGATCAGACCATCGAAGTTCTCGTTCTGGATATCCTCGAAGTCGCAGTAGAAGTTATTCAGATGCTCGGCCGGCGTGTTCTTCGATTCGCGGCTGTCGATACGCAGCAGCTGGATATCAATCTGCAGCGGCGAGTTGGACAACAGGCGCAGAAACTGGTTTTCCGTTTCGATCTTCTTTGGCATCAGGTTGAGGATCAGCACTTTCAGTGGCCTGATTTCCTGTGTTTTTGCCCGCGAGGATGTCATCACGAAGACATTCTCACCGCGCAAGAAATTGACCGCAGGTAACTCATCAGGAACACGAATCGGCATTGCTTAACCCTCACACATCCATTTATACGTTTAGACTTCTAGATGCCCGAAGATAGCGTTTTTTTCCGTCGCTGTCGAGCATTCAGCGGAAAGGTGAAAATGTTTCATTGCGCGATCTGCGCCAAGATATGAGTAGAGGGAGTAAAGGGGCTGAAAAGCAAAAAGGCCATCCTTTCGGATGGCCTATTGGCTTATTTGATGCTTGGCAGTGTCCTACTCTCGCATGGGGAGACCCCACACTACCATCGGCGCTACGGCGTTTCACTTCTGAGTTCGGCATGGGGTCAGGTGGGACCACCGCGCTATTGCCGCCAAGCAAATTCTTTTTTCTGCCGAACTTCTAAACCCACTTTAAATAAAGTGGTGCTGATACCCAGAGTCGAACTGGGGACCTCACCCTTACCAAGGGTGCGCTCTACCAACTGAGCCATATCAGCACGCTTAATTTGATGCCTGGCAGTGTCCTACTCTCGCATGGGGAGACCCCACACTACCATCGGCGCTACGGCGTTTCACTTCTGAGTTCGGCATGGGGTCAGGTGGGACCACCGCGCTATTGCCGCCAGGCAAATTCTGTTTCATTCCAACCGCGTCAC
Organism: Serratia sarumanii; assembly: GCF_029962605.1. NCBI lineage: Bacteria > Pseudomonadati > Pseudomonadota > Gammaproteobacteria > Enterobacterales > Yersiniaceae > Serratia > Serratia sarumanii. The sequence continues at coordinate 4,615,850 of NZ_CP124750.1, forward strand.
TCTCGTGTCGCCATCAGAACCAATCTCGGAACTTCGCTGAAAATCTCTTCGTCTCTAAAACACCTTCGGTGTTGTAAGGTTAAGCCTCACGGATCATTAGTACTGGTTAGCTCAATGCATCGCTGCACTTACACACCCAGCCTATCAACGTCTTAGTCTTAAACGTTCCTTCAGGGGCCTTAAAGGCCCAGGGAAGACTCATCTTGAGGCAAGTTTCGCGCTTAGATGCTTTCAGCGCTTATCTTTTCCGCACTTAGCTACCGGGCAATGCCATTGGCATGACAACCCGAACACCAGTGGTGCGTTCACTCCGGTCCTCTCGTACTAGGAGCAACCCCTCTCAATCTTCCAACGCCCACGGCAGATAGGGACCGAACTGTCTCACGACGTTCTAAACCCAGCTCGCGTACCACTTTAAATGGCGAACAGCCATACCCTTGGGACCTACTTCAGCCCCAGGATGTGATGAGCCGACATCGAGGTGCCAAACACCGCCGTCGATATGAACTCTTGGGCGGTATCAGCCTGTTATCCCCGGAGTACCTTTTATCCGTTGAGCGATGGCCCTTCCATTCAGAACCACCGGATCACTAAGACCTACTTTCGTACCTGCTCGAGCCGTCACTCTCGCAGTCAAGCTAGCTTATGCCTTTGCACTAACCTCACGATGTCCGACCGTGATTAGCTAACCTTCGTGCTCCTCCGTTACTCTTTGGGAGGAGACCGCCCCAGTCAAACTACCCACCAGACACTGTCCTCACCCCGGATCACGGGGCCGAGTTAGAACATCAAACATTAAAGGGTGGTATTTCAAGGATGGCTCCACGCAGACTGGCGTCCACGCTTCAAAGCCTCCCACCTATCCTACACATCAAGGCTCAATGTTCAGTGTCAAGCTATAGTAAAGGTTCACGGGGTCTTTCCGTCTTGCCGCGGGTACACTGCATCTTCACAGCGAGTTCAATTTCACTGAGTCTCGGGTGGAGACAGCCTGGCCATCATTACGCCATTCGTGCAGGTCGGAACTTACCCGACAAGGAATTTCGCTACCTTAGGACCGTTATAGTTACGGCCGCCGTTTACTGGGGCTTCGATCAAGAGCTTCGCCTTGCGGCTGACCCCATCAATTAACCTTCCAGCACCGGGCAGGCGTCACACCGTATACGTCCACTTTCGTGTTTGCACAGTGCTGTGTTTTTATTAAACAGTTGCAGCCAGCTGGTATCTTCGACTGGCTTCAGCTCCATCCGCAAGGGACTTCACCTACATGCCAGCGTGCCTTCTCCCGAAGTTACGGCACCATTTTGCCTAGTTCCTTCACCCGAGTTCTCTCAAGCGCCTTGGTATTCTCTACCTGACCACCTGTGTCGGTTTGGGGTACGATTTAATGTTACCTGGAGCTTAGAGGATTTTCCTGGAAGCAGGGCATCAACTACTTCTGCACCGTAGTGCATCGTCATCACGCCTCAGGGTTAACATGCAACCGGATTTACCAGGTCACACCCCCTACACGCTTAAACCGGGACAACCGTCGCCCGGCTAGCCTAGCCTTCTCCGTCCCCCCTTCGCAGTAACACCAAGTACAGGAATATTAACCTGTTTCCCATCGACTACGCTTTTCAGCCTCGCCTTAGGGGTCGACTCACCCTGCCCCGATTAACGTTGGACAGGAACCCTTGGTCTTCCGGCGAGCGGGCTTTTCACCCGCTTTATCGTTACTTATGTCAGCATTCGCACTTCTGATACCTCCAGCAACCCTCACAGGCCACCTTCAACGGCTTACAGAACGCTCCCCTACCCAACAACGCCTAAGCGTCGCTGCCGCAGCTTCGGTGCATGGTTTAGCCCCGTTACATCTTCCGCGCAGGCCGACTCGACCAGTGAGCTATTACGCTTTCTTTAAATGATGGCTGCTTCTAAGCCAACATCCTGGCTGTCTATGCCTTCCCACATCGTTTCCCACTTAACCATGACTTTGGGACCTTAGCTGGCGGTCTGGGTTGTTTCCCTCTTCACGACGGACGTTAGCACCCGCCGTGTGTCTCCCGTGATAACATTCTTCGGTATTCGGAGTTTGCATCGGTTTGGTAAGCCGGGATGGCCCCCTAGCCGAAACAGTGCTCTACCCCCGAAGATGAGTTCACGAGGCGCTACCTAAATAGCTTTCGGGGAGAACCAGCTATCTCCCGGTTTGATTGGCCTTTCACCCCCAGCCACAAGTCATCCGCTAATTTTTCAACATTAGTCGGTTCGGTCCTCCAGTTAGTGTTACCCAACCTTCAACCTGCCCATGGCTAGATCACCGGGTTTCGGGTCTATACCTTGCAACTATTCGCCCAGTTAAGACTCGGTTTCCCTACGGCTCCCCTATACGGTTAACCTTGCTACAAAATATAAGTCGCTGACCCATTATACAAAAGGTACGCAGTCACACCACGAAGGTGCTCCCACTGCTTGTACGTACACGGTTTCAGGTTCTATTTCACTCCCCTCGCCGGGGTTCTTTTCGCCTTTCCCTCACGGTACTGGTTCACTATCGGTCAGTCAGGAGTATTTAGCCTTGGAGGATGGTCCCCCCATATTCAGACAGGATGTCACGTGTCCCGCCCTACTCATCGAACTCACGACCTGTGCATTTTAGTGTACGGGGCTATCACCCTTTGCTGCGCGACTTTCCAGACGCTTCCACTAACACACAAGCCGATTCAGGTTCTGGGCTCCTCCCCGTTCGCTCGCCGCTACTGGGGGAATCTCGGTTGATTTCTTTTCCTCGGGGTACTTAGATGTTTCAGTTCCCCCGGTTCGCCTCATGCCACTATGTATTCATGACATGATAGTGTGTCGAAACACACTGGGTTTCCCCATTCGGGTATCGCCGGTTATAACGGTTCATATCACCTTACCGACGCTTTTCGCAGATTAGCACGCCCTTCATCGCCTCTGACTGCCTAGGCATCCACCGTGTACGCTTAGTCACTTAACCTCACAACCCGAAGATGTTTCCATCGTTCAAGTTGCAAACATTTGAGAGACTCTATGACAGGTTACTCTTCATTCCGGTACTTCTACGGAGGAATGAATTTCAGCCGTCATGTTTCAATTTTCAGCTTGTTCCAGATTGTTAAAGAGCAATATCTTAAACATGACTCGAAAGTCATCTTTAAGATATGGTGTATCGTCAGATACTGAAGACCGCCGCTTTCACCGGGTGGGTCGGAAGCTTGGCGTCCCCTAGGGGATTCGAACCCCTGTTACCGCCGTGAAAGGGCGGTGTCCTAGGCCTCTAGACGAAGGGGACACGACACCGTACTTTTATGACGCTTTTGCTCGTTACTTTTTCATCAGACAATCTGTGTGAGCACGCCACTCGAAGCAATATCTTTAGGTAAGGAGGTGATCCAACCGCAGGTTCCCCTACGGTTACCTTGTTACGACTTCACCCCAGTCATGAATCACAAAGTGGTAAGCGCCCTCCCGAAGGTTAAGCTACCTACTTCTTTTGCAACCCACTCCCATGGTGTGACGGGCGGTGTGTACAAGGCCCGGGAACGTATTCACCGTAGCATTCTGATCTACGATTACTAGCGATTCCGACTTCATGGAGTCGAGTTGCAGACTCCAATCCGGACTACGACGTACTTTATGAGGTCCGCTTGCTCTCGCGAGGTCGCTTCTCTTTGTATACGCCATTGTAGCACGTGTGTAGCCCTACTCGTAAGGGCCATGATGACTTGACGTCATCCCCACCTTCCTCCAGTTTATCACTGGCAGTCTCCTTTGAGTTCCCGGCCGAACCGCTGGCAACAAAGGATAAGGGTTGCGCTCGTTGCGGGACTTAACCCAACATTTCACAACACGAGCTGACGACAGCCATGCAGCACCTGTCTCAGAGTTCCCGAAGGCACCAATCCATCTCTGGAAAGTTCTCTGGATGTCAAGAGTAGGTAAGGTTCTTCGCGTTGCATCGAATTAAACCACATGCTCCACCGCTTGTGCGGGCCCCCGTCAATTCATTTGAGTTTTAACCTTGCGGCCGTACTCCCCAGGCGGTCGATTTAACGCGTTAGCTCCGGAAGCCACGCCTCAAGGGCACAACCTCCAAATCGACATCGTTTACAGCGTGGACTACCAGGGTATCTAATCCTGTTTGCTCCCCACGCTTTCGCACCTGAGCGTCAGTCTTCGTCCAGGGGGCCGCCTTCGCCACCGGTATTCCTCCAGATCTCTACGCATTTCACCGCTACACCTGGAATTCTACCCCCCTCTACGAGACTCTAGCTTGCCAGTTTCAAATGCAGTTCCCAGGTTGAGCCCGGGGATTTCACATCTGACTTAACAAACCGCCTGCGTGCGCTTTACGCCCAGTAATTCCGATTAACGCTTGCACCCTCCGTATTACCGCGGCTGCTGGCACGGAGTTAGCCGGTGCTTCTTCTGCGAGTAACGTCAATTGATGAACGTATTAAGCTCACCACCTTCCTCCTCGCTGAAAGTGCTTTACAACCCGAAGGCCTTCTTCACACACGCGGCATGGCTGCATCAGGCTTGCGCCCATTGTGCAATATTCCCCACTGCTGCCTCCCGTAGGAGTCTGGACCGTGTCTCAGTTCCAGTGTGGCTGGTCATCCTCTCAGACCAGCTAGGGATCGTCGCCTAGGTGAGCCATTACCCCACCTACTAGCTAATCCCATCTGGGCACATCTGATGGCAAGAGGCCCGAAGGTCCCCCTCTTTGGTCTTGCGACGTTATGCGGTATTAGCTACCGTTTCCAGTAGTTATCCCCCTCCATCAGGCAGTTTCCCAGACATTACTCACCCGTCCGCCGCTCGTCACCCAGGGAGCAAGCTCCCCTGTGCTACCGCTCGACTTGCATGTGTTAAGCCTGCCGCCAGCGTTCAATCTGAGCCATGATCAAACTCTTCAATTAAAAGCTTGATGTGCTTCCACTCGAGAAGCGATGCTCAAAGATTTACTGCATGAATTTTACTTCAGTTAGTCACTCTTCAAGACTTGATATTTTTTTGCATCCGAAGATGCTGGATATCGTCTTGTGGAGTGCCCACACAGATTGTCTGATAAATTGTTAAAGAGCAGTGAGTTAGGCGCTTTCGCTTGCTAACTCGAGGTGGCGTATATTACGCTTTCCTCTTTCAGAGTCAACCCTAATTTTCAGGATTTTTTCTCTTTCTTCCCGGCCGCTGTGTGAAGTGAATCACTTGCGCCGTGTCGATGGAGGCGCATTATAGGGATCCGAGTTTTTTGCACAACCCCTTTTTTGATCTTTTCTTTCTGTTTGCACACTTTTCAGCCCTTCCGTGTGGATCTTGTGCGATCAGGGCCATTTTCAGCAGGATCCGGCGCTGCCGTTGGTTGTAATTCCATCGCCAGGGTCTAGTATTGCCGGTAAATATGATCCCGACGTGAGGCAGCACTATGTCCGATGCAGTACGTTCTTATCTTCAATACACCCCCAAACTCGGTCAGCGTGTCTTGATCGATCCTTCCAGCGTCGTGATCGGCGACGTCGATCTGGCGGATGACGTCAGTATCTGGCCGCTGGTCGCTATCCGCGGTGACGTCAATGCGGTAAAGATCGGCGCGCGCAGCAATATTCAGGACGGCAGCGTACTGCATGTGACTCACCGTTCCGAACACAACCCAGACGGTTATCCCCTGCTGATTGGGGAAGACGTGACCGTGGGCCATAAAGCCATGCTGCACGGCTGCGCCATCGGCAACCGGGTGCTGGTCGGTATGGGATCGATCCTGTTGGACGGTGTAGTAGTAGAAGACGACGTAATGATTGGCGCTGGCAGTTTGGTGGCGCCGGGCAAACGGCTGGCCAGCGGCTATCTCTATATGGGGAGCCCGGCACGCCAGGTTCGGCCGTTGACCGCCGCCGAGTTGGAAGGATTGCTTTATTCTTCTAATAACTATGTGCGTTGGAAAGACGAATACCTGTCGGAAGACATCTGACGGCCACCCCGTTCCCTATATAGAGAACGGGGTGGGAATTATGTCGCCAGTTCGCTGCGCAGCTGGCGCAATACCGGCTCGATCTCTGGCATCACTCCGTGCCAAAGCAGGAAAGCATGCGCCGCCTGCCCCACCAGCATGCCCAGCCCATCGGCATATTCCGTTGCCCCTTGCTGCTGCGCCCAGGCCAGGAACGGCGTGACGCCCTGCTGATAGAACATGTCATAGCAACGGGTTTGCGCGTTGACTACGCCCGCGGGCAACGCCGGGATCTCCCCGCTGATGCCGGACGCCGTCGCGTTGATCACCAGATCGAACGCTTGCTGATTCAGTTGATCCATCGGCGCCGCCGAGATCTCTCCCAGATGCCGGAAAGCGTCGGCCAACTCCTCGGCGCGGCTGAAGGTGCGGTTGGTGATCGTGAGCCGGCAGCCGAAAGACAGCAGCGGCAGGATCACGCCGCGCGCCGCGCCGCCGGCCCCCACCAGCAAGATGCGATCCTGCGGCCGAATCAATTGCTGACGCTGCAGATCGGTCAGCAAACCGATGCCGTCGGTGTTGTCCCCCAGCAGACCGCCATTCGGCAATACCTTCAGGGTATTGACCGCGCCGGCCATCGCTGCGCGCTCGCTCAGCTCGGAAGCGGCCTCATAAGCGCGCTCTTTGAAAGGCACCGTGACGTTCGCCCCCAGCCCTCCGGCGTGGATAAACGCCTGCAGGCTGGTTTCAAAACCGTCCAACGGCGCCAACACCGCTCCATAAGGATGCTCAATGCCAGTCTGGGCAGCGAACAGCGCATGAATTCGCGGCGACTTGCTGTGACCAATAGGGTTGCCAAATACCGCAAACTTCTCCATGCCCATTACCTCTAGCCCTGACGGATCTGTTCGCCGGTCAGAGCATCTCTGATTTCGGAAGGATTAAGACGGCCACCCACCTCGCCGGCCAATACCGGGAAAGCAGTGCCGAATTGCCGCGCGACTTCATCCGCACTGCGGCACGGCTCCTGCCCACTGAGATTGGCACTGGTCGATACCAGCGGCTTGCCGTACTGCCGGCACAGTTGCTGCACCAACGGGTGATCGCTAACGCGCACCGCCAGCGAGCTGAAACGCCCGGTCAGCAAGCGCGGCGTCTCCGGCCGGGCAGGCAACACCCAGGTTACCGGCCCAGGCCAGCTGGCGAACATCGTCACGCGCTGCTGTTCGCTGAGCGCGCTGTCGTCGATATAGGGCTTAAGCTGCGTATAGTCGGCGGCGATCAGAATCAGCCCCTTTTCCCACGGCCGCTGTTTCAATGCCAGCAAAGCATTGACCGCCTGTTCGCTGTCGGGATCGCACCCTAGGCCGAATACCGCTTCGGTGGGATAGGCAATCACCTGCTGTTGATGCAAAGCATCGATGATAGATAAAAGGTTCGGGCTTAATTCTGAGTTCATGATGTGATTATTCTGTAGTCGCCACGGGTTTTCCGCACAGCTTGCTGGCACAGCACAGGACGGGGCCTTTTGCCGTACGTTTTTCCATCAGCAGCGGGTAATGGCAATAGGCACATTCACCGGCGACGGGTTTAACATTGAGGGCGAATTGGCATTCCGGATAACGATCGCAGGAATGAAAAACCTTGCCGTAGCGCGATTTACGCTGCAACAGCTTGCCCTGACCGCACTGCGGACAGGTAATGGCGGTTTCATCAGGCTTATCGATCACTTCAGTGTGATCGCACTGCGGATAATCGCTGCAACCGATAAACATGCCATAGCGCCCCTGGCGCAGCACCAACGTCGCCTGACACTTCGGGCACTGCTGCCCATCCAGCACCTTGACGACATGCCCGTCGGCCTGCGCTTTCAGCGGCCGAATATATTGGCATTCAGGGTACTGGGAACAGCCGAGGAAGGGGCCGTGGCGACCGCTACGGATCACCAGCTCGGCCCCGCATTCCGGACAGGGTTCATTTTGCCTGGCGGCAAAAATCGCGTTTTTTGTCATAACGTCTTCTATGCGCGTTATCGGCTCAATGCAGATAACCTTCGTTCACTTCAAACAACAGTTCTTCCATTTGCTGATAGGCGCTTTCATATCCGGGAATATTAAACAGCACCATCAACACGACCCATTTCAGATCTTCGAGATCGAATTCCGCATTATCCAAAGCCATAACGCGGTCGATAACCATTTCACGGGTTTCGAGGTTCAATACCTGAATCTGTTCCAGGAACAGGAGAAAACCACGGCAGCCGGCGTCCAAACGCGCGCTTTCCTCTTCGGTGTAGATCCGCATTGCCAGCGGATCGGCATCCATAAAGTAAGGCGCATTTTGGCCTTCTTGCAGGTCAGCCAGCTTCTCAAGCCAATTCAACGCGTTGTAGATATCATCCCGATGAAACCCCGCCTGGGCGAGATCATCGGTCAGTTGATCCTGATCGACGCGCATCTCTGGTTCATTGTGGATATAAGTTTCAAACAAGTACATGAGTACGTCGAACATGGCTTGCCCTCCTTATTCGGACATAGCCGCCGGGTACAGCTGCGATCCACCCTGCTAACTCCAGTTCGAGTAACTTGATTACCACCACTGGCACAGGTTGGCCGGCACGTTCAGCGACGACGTCAACAGGTGTCACCTCATCTCCTACGTTAGCCAACACATCGGCAAATGGCAATTCAACTTCAGCCTGCGACGCACAAATAGTTGTATTTTCGTTCAGTGGCAGCCATTGAAGGCCGCTTCCCAGCAATTCTGCGATATCTTTCGGCCCGGTAACCAGATGCGCGCCCTGCTGAATTAGCCAGTGCGTGCCTTCGCTCATCGGGTTCCCTAACGGCCCCGGCAAGGCGAATACCTCACGCCCCTGCTCCAGCGCATAGCGGGCCGTCACCAGGGTACCGCTGCGCAACGAGGCTTCTATGACCAGAACGCCCTGGCTCAGCCCGCTGATAATACGGTTGCGGCGCGGAAAATGGTCGGCCAGAGGCAAATCGGTGACCAAATGATCCGAAATCACCGCGCCGCCCTGCTCGACAATCTGCTCCGCGAGCCTGCGGTGCCGGCGTGGATAAACATTGGCCAACCCGCTGCCCAATACCGCTACCGTGCAACCGCCGGCCGCCAGCGCTGCGCGATGGCAAATGCCGTCGATGCCGATCGCCAAACCGCTGGTGATGGTGAAACCGCAACGCGCCAATTCCGCGGCGAAATGATTGGCCCAACGCTCGCCGTAGTGGCTGAACTGCCGGCTGCCAACCATGGCGAGCTGCGGACGCAGCAACGCTTGAGGATCGCCCTCGATCAGCAAAAACAGCGGCGCATCGTCGATCTGGGCCAGGCGTTCCGGATAGCCGGCCGCCCCATAGTTCAGCATACGGTGCGCCGGCAGTTCCAGCCAACGCAGGCTGGCCGCCAGATAAGCGGGATCCGCTTGGTTGAACTGCGCCCGCTGCCGCTCGTTCAACCCCAGTTCACGCAACGCGCTGCGAGGCTCGCGCCCCATTTGCGATAGCTGCCGCACGATCCGGCTGGCCACGACGGTCTGCAGCCCCGTTACCCCTCGCATCCGTAAAGCGATCTCTTCCGGCCGCATCGTCTGTTCCCTCAGCAAAAACGGTGGTATTACCAATCTGAGCAATTGGTGCGCAATGCTGTCAATCAGGCCGGGAAATGTCTAGAATAGAGGTTAAACCTCGTTCATTACTCGGATACAGATCTAAAGATATATGTCAGTCTTGCAGGTATTACATTTCCCAGACGAGCGTCTGCGCAAAATCGCAGCGCCGGTAAAAGAAGTCAATGCAGATATCCAGCGCATCGTGGATGATATGTTTGAAACCATGTACGCAGAGGAAGGCATTGGCTTGGCTGCGACTCAGGTGGATATCCATCAGCGCATTATCGTGATCGACGTCTCCGAGAATCGCGATCAGCGCCTGGTGCTGATCAACCCGGAGCTGCTGGAAAAGAGCGGCGAAACCGGCATCGAGGAAGGCTGTCTTTCCATTCCCGAGCAGCGTGCGTTGGTACCACGTGCCGCGCAGGTGAAGATCCGCGCGCTGGATCGCGAAGGCAAACCTTTCGAACTGGAAGCGGACGATCTGCTGGCGATCTGCATCCAGCACGAGATGGATCACCTGATGGGTAAACTGTTCGTCGATTACCTGTCGCCGCTCAAGCGTCAGCGCATTCGTCAGAAACTGGAAAAAATGGCCAAGCTTCAAGCCCGCGCCTAACCGATCAGGAAATCAACGTGTCTGACTCTTTACGGATTATTTTCGCCGGAACACCAGACTTCGCAGCGCGTCATCTTGACGCGCTGTTGTCATCTGAGCACCAGATTGTCGGCGTTTTTACCCAGCCCGACCGCCCGGCAGGCCGCGGCAACAAGCTGACGCCAAGCCCGGTAAAAGTGCTGGCTGAGCAACACCAACTGCCGGTATTTCAGCCCAAATCGCTGCGCCCCGAAGAGAACCAGCGCCTGGTGGCCGATCTTAACGCCGACGTGATGGTGGTGGTTGCCTACGGGCTGATCCTGCCGCAGGCGGTGCTGGATATGCCGCGTCTAGGTTGCATCAACGTACATGGCTCGCTGCTGCCTCGCTGGCGCGGTGCGGCGCCGATCCAGCGCTCGCTCTGGGCCGGCGACAGCGAAACCGGCGTGACCATCATGCAGATGGACGTCGGTCTCGATACCGGCGACATGATGCACAAGATTGCCTGCCCGATTGAGAGCAGCGATACCAGCGCCAGTCTCTACGACAAGCTGGCGCAGCTCGGCCCGCAGGGCATGCTGACGACGCTGCGCCAAATGGCCGACGGCAGCGCCACCCGCGAAGTGCAAGACGACGCGCTGGTCACCTACGCCGAGAAGCTGAGCAAAGAAGAAGCTCGCCTGGACTGGACGCTGTCCGCCGAACAACTGGAGCGCTGCATCCGCGCCTTCAACCCTTGGCCGATCAGCTACTTCACCATCGACGATCAACCGGTGAAAGTCTGGCAAGCCAGCGTACTGGCGCAAAGCGCCAATGCGGAGCCGGGCACCGTTGTCCATGCCGACAAGCACGGCATTCAGGTGGCGACCGCCGACGGCATCCTCAATCTGATCCAACTGCAGCCCGCCGGCAAGAAACCGATGTCGGCGCAGGACCTGTTAAATTCACGCCGTGAATGGTTTACCCCGGGTAACCGGCTGTAAGTCACCCCACTGCCCGGCCGTTCATCGCCGGGCCGTTATTTTCTTAATGCCGATCGTTATCAGCTTCAGCCTATGAAAAATAATTACAATCTCCGCAGCATCGCTGCCAAAGCCATCGGCCAGGTGCTGGATCAAGGGCAGTCGCTCAGCACTGTCCTGCCGGCGCTGCAAACCGCCATCAGCGATAAGGACCGCGGGTTGCTGCAGGAACTGTGCTTCGGCACATTGCGCGTGCTGCCGCAGCTCGAATGGTGCATTCAACAATTGATGGCCAAGCCGCTGACCGGCAAACAGCGTACGCTGCACTATCTGCTGATGGTCGGCCTGTATCAGCTGCTGTATACCCGTATCCCGCCGCACGCCGTATTGGCCGAAACCGTGGAAGGCGCGGTGGCGCTGAAACGCCCACAGTTGAAAGGCCTGATTAACGGCGTCTTGCGGCAATTCCAACGCCAGCAGGAAGAGCTGCTGCAGCGCGCCGCCAACAATGACAGCCGCTATCTGCACCCGAGCTGGTTGCTGAAACGCATTCAACAAGCCTATCCCGCCAACTGGGAACAGATCGTCGACGCCAATAACCAGAAGCCACCAATGTGGCTGCGCGTCAACCGCCTGCATCACACCCGCGAAGCTTATCTGCAGTTGCTGACCGACGCAGGCATCGCCGCGGAGCCTCATTCAGACTATGCCGACGCGGTGCGTTTGCTGGCACCTTGCGCCGTGACCGATCTGCCTGGGTTCGCCGACGGCTGGGTCACCGTGCAAGATGCCTCAGCCCAGGGCTGTGTCGATCTATTGGATCCGCAAGACGGTGAACAGATCCTCGATTTGTGCGCCGCGCCTGGCGGCAAAACCACGCATATTCTGGAAGCGGCGCCGAAAGCGCACGTCATGGCGGTCGATATCGACGAACAGCGCCTGGCGCGGGTGAAGGAAAACCTGCAGCGCCTGCGTTTGCACGCAGAGGTTAAGCTGGGCGATGGCCGCACCCCGCAGCAATGGTGCGGTGACAAGCAGTTCGACCGGATCCTGCTGGACGCGCCTTGTTCCGCCACCGGCGTGATCCGCCGTCACCCCGACATCAAATGGCTGCGTCGCGATCGCGACATCGCCGAACTCGCCGCGCTGCAGGCCGACATCCTGGAAGCCGTCTGGCCCCATCTGAAATCGGGCGGCGTGATGGTTTACGCTACCTGCTCTATCCTGCCGGATGAAAACAGCAGCCAGATCGCCGCGTTCTTGCAGCGCCACGCCGATGCCAAGCTGGTTGAAACCGGCGATGCGCAGCGGCCGGGGCGGCAGAATATCCCGCATCCCGAGGACGGCGATGGCTTCTTTTACGCTAAGCTGATTAAAATGTAATGCTTCGGGGCGTGCGTGCGCGCCCTAAGTCTTTCAGTGTGAAGCAGAGAACACGATGAAAATAATTATTCTTGGTGCCGGTCAGGTTGGCGGGACGCTGGCGGAAAACCTGGTGGGTGAAAACAACGATATCACCGTCGTCGATACCGATTCCGGCCGGCTGCGTCAGCTGCAGGATAAATTCGATCTGCGGGTGGTTCAGGGGCACGGCTCTCATCCTCGGGTGCTGCGCGAAGCCGGCGCAGAAGACGCTGACATGCTGGTCGCCGTCACCAACTCCGACGAAACCAACATGGTTGCCTGCCAGATCGCCTATTCTCTGTTCAATACCCCCAACCGCATCGCCCGTATCCGCGCGCCGGAATATATCCGCGAGTCGGAGAAACTGTTCCTGCCGGAAGCGGTGCCGATCGACCATCTGATTTCACCGGAGCAGCTGGTCATCGACTATATCTACAAGCTGATTGAATACCCCGGCGCGCTGCAGGTGGTCAACTTCGCCGAAGGCAAGGTCAGCATCGCTGCGGTTAAAGCCTATTACGGCGGCCCGCTGGTCGGCAATGCGCTCTCTTCGATGCGCGAACACATGCCGCATATCGACACCCGCGTCGCCGCTATTTTCCGCCAGGACAGACCAATACGTCCGCAAGGCTCGACCATTATCGAAGCCGGTGATGAAGTCTTCTTCGTCGCCGCATCACAGCACATCCGCGCGGTGATGAGCGAACTGCAGCGGCTGGAAAAACCCTATAAGCGCATCATGATCGTCGGCGGCGGCAACGTCGGCGCCGGCCTGGCCGCCAAGCTGGAAAAAGACTACAACGTCAAACTGATCGAGCGGAACCAGCAACGCGCCGCCGAACTGGCCGAGCAGCTGCACGATACCATCGTGTTCTACGGCGATGCCTCCGACCAGGAGCTGCTGGCCGAAGAGCACGTCGAACAGGTGGATGTCTTCATCGCCATCACCAACGACGATGAGGCCAACATCATGTCCGCCATGCTGGCCAAGCGCATGGGCGCCAAGAAGGTGATGGTCTTGATCCAGCGCCGCGCCTATGTCGATCTGGTGCAGGGCAGCGTGATCGATATCGCCATTTCGCCGCAGCAGGCGACCATCTCCGCCCTGTTGGGGCACGTGCGCAAAGCGGATATCGTCAGCGTCTCGTCGCTGCGCCGCGGCGTGGCGGAAGCGATCGAAGCGATTGCCCACGGCGATGAAAGCACGTCCAAAGTGGTCGGCCGCATCGTCGAAGACATCAAGCTGCCACCGGGCACCACCATCGGCGCGATCGTACGTGGTGACGACGTGATCATCGCCAACGGCAACAGCAAAATCGAACAGGGCGATCACGTCATCATGTTTATTACCGACAAGAAATTCGTGCCGGACGTTGAACGCCTGTTCCAACCGAGCCCGTTCTTCTTGTAGAACAAATTTATTAGGCGGTGGTCTATAATCGCGTAGTTGTTCTCTGCCTTGGGAGGAGATAAAACTTCTCTCCTTTTGTGGCAAAGGGAAATTGCTTTGTTAAACTTGAGTTATTAATTCTGCAAGGGGTGCGTTCTATGAGTATGTTGAAAGAGTTTCGCGAATTTGCCATGCGTGGCAACGTGGTCGATCTGGCCGTCGGTGTGATTATCGGTGCCGCATTCGGCAAGATTGTTTCGTCCTTCGTGGCCGATATCATCATGCCACCACTGGGGTTACTGATCGGCGGCGTCGACTTTAAACAATTCCATCTGGTATTACGTGAAGCTCAGGGCGCCGTACCGGCGGTGGTAATGAACTACGGTTCATTCATTCAAACCGTATTCGACTTCGTGATTGTCGCCTTCGCCATCTTCCTGGCAATTAAATTGATGAACAAAATGCGCCGCAAGCAGGAAGAAGCGCCGGCAGCGCCGCCAGCACCTACCGCAGAAGAGAAACTGCTGACGGAAATCCGTGACCTGCTGAGCCAGCAACAGCAGCCAAAACTGTAAAACAGCGTTTGGTTATGCCAATAAAAAGCCACCTGACGAAGGTGGCTTTTTTAATGCCTTAAAACCAGAAGGCCAGTGGTAAATTATCGCTTGATAGTTTACCACTGGCCTCCCAGTTACCGCCTTTGTTGTGTTTTTCTTTACGCCGATAGCTGCCTTTGCCTTTCACATTCTTTTCTACTCGTTGACGGAATAGCGGATCATGCAGCAGCGCCTCAATGGCGTTATCTTGAATCTGACCTTTAGTGTGACGATATTTCGTCATGATAATGCTCCTGTAAAAGGTGTGGTGATAAAACGGGGCGATAATACTGCCGGCGGTATAAAAATTAAAGTGCCGTCAGCAACCTTTTTTGCCTTTTTCATCGCTGGCGCCCTGTTCCAAGGCTTCCAGAATAGAACAATAATTGCTGGTATGGGCAGTGCCGCAGCAGGCATCACTCAACCGCTTCAGCGATTCGCGCATGCGAGTCAGCTCCGCCAACTTACTTTCCACTTCGCTCAGGCGCGCATCGACGATCGACTTCGACTCCTGGCAGGTATGATGTTCAGGATCGACGCGGATCGACAGCAGCTCAGCGATCGTTTCCAGAGTAAATCCCAGCTGCTTGGCATAGCGAATGAAGCGCAGCCGCTGCAGATCCTGCTCGGTGTAGAGCCGATAACCACCTTCGGTGCGGACATTGTGATCCATCATGCCCTGCTTTTCATAGTAACGCACGGTATCCGGCGTCACTTCGGCAAGCTTGGCCAACTGACCTATCTTGAACATTACTTCTCCTCCCGGGTGAATTTACCGTCCAATGCACGCTGATATTCACCATGCAAGAAATCCGTACTCATCCCAGCCTGACGCAACCGGTGCTCCAGCAGCGCCATGCGTTTGCTGAGTTCGACATAGTCCTGATGCTCACTGTTAATCCCTTGCAGCAAACGAGCAACGGTCAACGCCTCTTTGCGATCTTCCAGCTCCGGCGGCAGGTAACCGGCATTTTTCAGCAAACGGTAACCGGCGCGCAGTTCAGCCGGCACCGCGCTGTCATCTTCCAGCGCCAACGGTTGACCCTGGCCGGGCAGATTGTCGAACTCGCCTTTATCTTGGGCATCAAGGATATGGCGTTCCGCCCATTGATCGAGCAGCCCCATGAAAGACAGCCTCGGTTAGCCTAATGATTAAGCCTTAGCATAGCGGACAGGGGCGGGGATCTTAAGCGCAGCGGGGGAATTACGCACATTTGGCTGGGTTTGGACGTAAAAAAACCGGGCAAGCCCGGTTTTTTTACGCGTCTACAGATTACTCTGCAGTTGCTACTTCTGCTTGAGACTCAGCACGATCAACCAGCTCGATGTATGCCATCGGCGCGTTGTCGCCTGCGCGGAAGCCACACTTCAGAATGCGAGTGTAACCACCGGCACGGCTCGCGAAACGCGGGCCCAGCTCGTTAAACAGTTTTGCCACGATCTCGTTATCACGAGTACGGGCGAATGCCAGACGACGATTAGCTACGCTGTCGGTCTTGGCAAGAGTAATCAGCGGCTCAACAACGCGACGCAGCTCTTTTGCTTTTGGCAGGGTCGTCTTGATGATCTCATGACGAACCAAAGAGCCGGCCATGTTACGGAACATAGCCTGGCGATGGCTGCTGTTACGGTTCAGTTGACGACCACTCTTACGATGGCGCATGACCTTATCCTTCTCAGTAAAACCTTAACCTGTGATCCGGTTACTCGTCAGCAATGCTTGCCGGCGGCCAGTTTTCCAGGCGCATGCCCAGAGACAGACCACGTGAGGCCAGCACGTCTTTAATCTCGGTAAGAGATTTTTTACCCAGGTTTGGCGTTTTCAGCAACTCAACCTCGGTACGCTGTACCAGATCACCGATGTAGTGGATAGCTTCTGCCTTGAGGCAGTTAGCAGAGCGGACAGTCAATTCCAGATCGTCAACAGGGCGCAGCAAGATCGGATCGAATTCCGGTTTCTCTTCTTTAACTTCCGGCTGACGTACATCACGCAGGTCAACGAAAGCTTCAAGTTGTTCAGCCAGAATGGTGGCCGCACGGCGGATCGCCTCTTCAGGATCGATCGTGCCATTGGTCTCCATCTCGATGACCAGCTTATCCAAGTCAGTACGCTGTTCTACACGCGCAGCTTCAACATTGTAGGCGATACGCTCTACAGGGCTGTAGCAGGCGTCAACCAACAGACGACCGATTGGGCGCTCATCTTCTTCCGAATGAATTCGGGCAGAAGCCGGCACATAACCGCGACCGCGCTGAACTTTGATACGCATGCTGATAGCCGCGTTCTCATCAGTCAGGTGGCAGATCACGTGCTGAGGCTTGACGATTTCGACATCACCATCATGGGTGATGTCGGCAGCGGTCACAGGGCCAATGCCAGATTTATTCAGGGTAAGAATAACTTCGTCTTTGCCTTGAACTCTCACCGCCAGCCCTTTCAGGTTGAGCAGGATCTCCAGGATATCTTCCTGTACGCCTTCTTTGGTGCTGTACTCATGCAGTACACCATCAATCTCAACCTCGGTCACCGCGCAACCCGGCATAGATGAAAGCAGAATACGGCGCAGTGCGTTGCCAAGAGTATGGCCAAAGCCACGCTCTAAAGGCTCAAGGGTCACCTTGGCGTGCGTCGAACTGACTTGCTCGATATCTACCAGGCGCGGTTTTAGAAACTCTGTCACAGAACCCTGCATTGTGTCCTCTCTTTGGTACTAAGCTTTACTTGGAGTAAAGCTCGACGATCAGGTGTTCGTTAATGTCCGCAGACAGATCGGTACGTTCAGGCATACGCTTGAACACGCCTTCCATCTTAGCAGCATCAACTTCCAGCCAAGTCGGCTTTTCACGCTGCTCAGCCAGCTCCAGAGAAGCTTTAACACGAGACTGCTTTTTAGCTTTCTCGCGGATGCTGACTACGTCATTCGGAGATACCTGATAAGAAGCGATGTTAACAACGCGACCGTTTACCATAACTGCTTTGTGGCTAACCAGCTGACGTGACTCTGCACGAGTAGCGCCGAAGCCCATACGGTAAACAACGTTGTCCAGACGACCTTCCAGCAGCTGCAACAGGTTTTCACCGGTGTTGCCCTTCAGGCGGGTTGCTTCTTTGTAATAGTTACGGAATTGACGCTCCAGAATGCCGTACATACGGCGAACTTTCTGCTTCTCACGCAACTGAACACCGTAATCAGACAGACGCGGTTTACGCGCACCGTGCTGACCAGGTGCTTGTTCAATTTTACACTTGGAATCGATCGCGCGAACGCCAGACTTAAGGAACAGGTCTGTGCCCTCACGACGGCTCAGCTTGAGCTTAGGACCCAAATATCTTGCCATTTTCTTTCTCCAACAATCCTAAAAGCTGCGTTACACGCGGCGCTTTTTCGGCGGACGACAACCGTTATGAGGGATCGGAGTCACATCAGTAATGTTAGTGATGCGGAAACCAGCCGCGTTCAGAGCGCGGATAGTAGACTCACGACCAGGACCAGGTCCTTTAACCATAACTTCCAGGTTCTTGATACCGTATTCTTTTACTGCGTCAGCACAACGTTCTGCTGCAACCTGTGCTGCGAACGGAGTGGACTTACGAGAACCACGGAAACCGGAACCACCGGCTGTTGCCCAACCCAAAGCATTACCCTGACGATCAGTGATGGTAACGATGGTGTTGTTGAAAGAAGCATGGATATGAGCCACGCCGTCAGAGACTTGCTTTCTTACACGCTTACGTGTACGAACAGGTGCCTTTGCCATTATTCAATAACCCCGATTATTTCTTGATCGGCTTGCGCGGACCCTTACGGGTACGAGCGTTGGTCTTGGTGCGCTGACCGCGTACCGGCAGACCACGACGATGACGCAAACCACGATAGCAACCAAGGTCCATAAGACGCTTGATGCTCAGGGTAATTTCACGACGCAAATCACCCTCAACGGTGTATTTGGCAACTGCATCACGAAGCTTTTCGATTTGCTCTTCAGACAGCTCACTGATCTTAACATTTTCAGCAATACCCGTGGATGCACAGATAGCCTGTGAACGGGTTTTACCGATACCGAAGATCGACGTTAAGGCGATAACGGTATGTTTATGATCAGGAATGTTAATGCCTGCTATACGGGCCACTATGCACTCCTACTATTTTATACAGCAACACCATTCTGAAAAGCCCGTTTTCAGGATACTCAAATAGTGTTGCAGTGCGACATACAAAAGATTGGCTGGCTAATCTAGCCAGCTCAACCCAACTTTGCAAGAAAAATATGCGAGATAATCAGCCTTGACGCTGTTTATGCTTCGGCTCGGCGCTGCAAATCACACGAACGACACCGTTACGCTTAACGATTTTGCAGTTACGACATAATTTCTTGACGGAAGCACGAACTTTCATTTTTACTCTCCGTAACTTCTCAAACGAATCTGACTAGCGGTTATAGCCTTTCAGATTTGCTTTCTTCAATGCAGACTCGTACTGACTTGACATCATCAGAGTTTGCACTTGAGCCATAAAGTCCATGATGACGACAACCACGATCAGTAGCGAGGTACCACCAAAGTAGAATGGTACTTTCATTGCATCACGCATGAACTCCGGGATCAGGCAGATGAAAGTAATGTACATCGCGCCCACCAGGGTTAAACGCGTCATTACTTTATCGATATACTTCGCCGTTTGCTCTCCCGGACGAATTCCTGGTACGAAGGCACCGGACTTCTTCAGGTTATCTGCTGTCTCACGCGGGTTGAAGACCAACGCCGTGTAGAAGAAACAGAAGAAGATGATTGCAGACGCATAGAGTAACACATAAAGCGGTTGCCCTGGCTGCAAATACAGCGAAATCGTAGTCAGCCAGTTCCAACCGGTACCGCCCCCAAACCATGATGCAATCGTGGCCGGGAACAGAATAATGCTGGAAGCGAAAATCGCCGGGATAACACCCGCCATGTTCACTTTCAACGGTAAATGTGTGCTCTGTGCTGCATAAACACGACGACCTTGTTGACGCTTCGCATAGTTAACGACGATACGACGTTGACCACGCTCGATGAAAACAACGAAGAAGGTTACTGCAAACACCAATACTGCAACCAACAGCAGCAGGAGGAAGTGCAGGTCGCCTTGCCGCGCTTGCTCGATAGTATGAGCCACTGCCGGCGGGAGCCCCGCTACAATACCCGCGAAGATAATGATCGAGATACCGTTGCCGATACCGCGTTCAGTAATCTGCTCACCCAGCCACATCAGGAACATTGTCCCGGTTACCAGGCTCACAACCGCAGTAAAGTAGAATGCAAAGCCTGGATTTAACACCAGGCCCTGCATACCAGGCATATTCGGCAGACCGGTAGCAATACCGATCGACTGGAATATGGCCAATACCAGCGTACCGTAACGGGTGTACTGGCTAATCTTGCGACGGCCAGCCTCCCCTTCTTTCTTGATTTCCGCCAACGCTGGATGAACCACCGTCAGCAGCTGGATAATGATCGACGCCGAGATATACGGCATGATCCCCAGAGCAAAGATAGAAGCACGGCTGAGGGCACCACCAGAGAACATGTTAAACATTTCAATGATAGTGCCTCTCTGCTGCTCAAGCAATTTGGCAAGCACAGTGGCATCGATACCAGGAATCGGAATGAAAGAGCCGATGCGGAAGACAATCAGCGCGCCGATGACAAACAAAAGTCTGCGCTTCAGCTCGCCGAGCCCGCCTTTAGCACTTTGAAAATCTAATCCTGGTTGCTTAGCCATCTGCTACTTATTCCTCAATTTTACCGCCAGCAGCCTCGATAGCAGCACGAGCGCCTTTGGTGACACGCAGACCACGCAGGGTTACCGGACGAGCGACTTCGCCAGAAAGTACAACTTTCGCGAATTCGATCTGGACACCAACTACGTTAGCGGCTTTCAGCGCGTTCAGGTCGATAACATCGCCTTCAACCAGAGCCAGTTCAGACAGACGAACTTCTGCCGTGATCATCGCTTTGCGTGAAGTGAAGCCGAATTTCGGCAGACGACGGTACAGAGGCATCTGACCACCTTCGAAACCACGACGTACGCCACCGCCAGAACGAGACTTCTGACCTTTGTGACCACGGCCGCCGGTTTTACCCAGGCCAGAACCAATACCACGACCTACACGCTTAGGCGCATGCTTGGCACCTTCAGCCGGAGACAGAGTATTTAAACGCATCTGTTACTCCTCAACTTTAACCATGTAGGAAACCAGGTTGACCATACCGCGAACAGCAGGAGTATCCTCGCGCTCTACGGTGTGACCAATACGACGCAGACCCAGACCGAGCAGAGTAGCTTTATGCTTCGGCAGACGGCCAATTGAGCTGCGAGTTTGTGTAACTTTAATAGTCTTAGCCATGGTCAATTACCCCAGAATGTCGGCAACGGATTTACCACGCTTAGCAGCGACCATTTCAGGAGACTTCATATTCGCCAGAGCGTCGATAGTTGCACGAACCACGTTGATCGGGTTGGTGGAACCATAAGCTTTAGCCAATACGTTGTGCACCCCAGCAACTTCGAGAACGGCGCGCATTGCACCGCCCGCGATGATACCGGTACCTTCATGAGCAGGCTGCATGAACACGCGAGAACCCGTGTGAGCGCCCTTAACAGGGTGCTGCAGGGTGCCGCTGTTCAGCGCGACGTTCATCATGTTGCGACGGGCTTTTTCCATCGCTTTCTGGATCGCTGCTGGAACTTCGCGTGCTTTGCCGTAGCCAAAACCAACGCGACCGTTACCATCACCAACTACAGTCAGTGCGGTAAAGCTGAAAATACGGCCACCTTTTACGGTTTTAGATACGCGGTTTACCGCGATCAGCTTTTCCTGCAGTTCGCCAGCTTGTTTTTCGATGTGAGCCATCTTAAACCTCTTCCTTAGAACTGAAGGCCAGCTTCACGGGCAGCATCTGCCAGTGCCTGGACTCGACCATGATATTGGAAACCGGAACGGTCAAAGGATACTTTCGCAATCCCTTTTTCCAACGCGCGCTCAGCCAGAGCTTTACCTACGGCTGCTGCTGCGTCTTTGTTACCGGAATACTTCAGTTGCTCCGCGATAGCTTTTTCTAAAGTAGAAGCGGCTACCAGTACTTCAGAACCGTTTGGAGCAATCACCTGTGCGTAAATGTGACGCGGGGTACGATGTACCACCAGGCGGGTTGCACCCAGCTCTTGGAGCTTGCGGCGTGCGCGGGTCGCACGACGGATACGAGCAGATTTCTTATCCATAGTGTTACCTTACTTCTTCTTAGCCTCTTTGGTACGCACGACTTCGTCGGCGTAACGAACACCTTTGCCTTTGTAAGGCTCAGGACGACGGTAAGCACGCAGATCTGCTGCTACCTGGCCAATTACCTGCTTATCAGCGCCTTTCAGCACGATTTCAGTTTGGCTTGGGCATTCAGCAGTGATACCTGCCGGCAGCTGGTGATCGATAGGGTGAGAGAAGCCCAGGGCCAAATTCACCACGTTGCCTTTAACGGCAGCACGATAACCAACACCTACCAGTTGAAGCTTTTTGGTGAAGCCTTCGGTAACACCAACAACCATTGCGTTCAGCAGAGCGCGCGTGGTACCCGCTTGAGCCCATGCGTTAGCAAAACCTTCGCGCGGAGCGAAAGTCAGTGCGTTAGCTTCTTGCTTCACTTCAACGGCGTCGTGGATAGTACGAGTCAACTCGCCGTTTTTACCCTTAATCGAAATAACCTGACCGTTGAGTTTTACCTCTACGCCGGCAGGAATGACGACGGGTGCTTTTGCAACACGAGACATTCTTTCCTCCCGAATTAAGCTACGTAGCAGATAATCTCGCCACCAAGACCAGCCTGGCGAGCTGCACGATCGGTCATAACACCTTTAGAGGTAGAAACAACAGCGATACCCAAACCGGCCATAACTTTTGGCAGCTCATCTTTTTTCTTGTAGATGCGCAGACCTGGACGGCTGATACGTTGAATGCTTTCTACCACAGCTTTGCCCTGGAAGTACTTCAGTACCAGTTCCAGAACAGGCTTGGCGTCGCCTTCGATTTTGAAATCTTCAATAAAACCTTCTTCCTTCAGCACGTTGGCAATTGCCACTTTCAGCTTGGAGGAAGGCATGGTGACCGCAACTTTGTTCGCGGCTTGACCGTTACGGATACGGGTCAGCATATCCGCGATCGGATCTTGCATGCTCATCTGTCTTTACTCCCGTGATTCAATTGGTAATTACCAGCTAGCCTTTTTCAAGCCTGGTACTTCACCGCGCATAGCGGCTTCACGAAGCTTAATACGGCTCAACCCGAATTTGCCCACATAACCATGTGGACGGCCAGTTTGGCGGCAGCGTTTACGCTGACGAGACGGGCTGGAATCACGCGGCAGAGTTTGCAGCTTGAGAACGGCATTCCAACGATCTTCATCGGATGCGTTCACATCAGAGATAATAGCTTTCAGTTCAGCGCGTTTTGCAAAGAACTTGTCAGCTAATTTCACGCGCTTGACTTCGCGTGCTTTCATTGATTGCTTAGCCATCAGTAACCCTGCCTTACTTGCGGAACGGGAAGTTAAAAGCAGCCAGCAGCGCGCGGCCTTCATCATCAGATTTCGCAGTAGTGGTAATGGTAATATCCAAACCACGAACGCGATCGACTTTGTCGTAGTCGATTTCTGGGAAGATGATTTGCTCACGCACGCCCATGCTGTAGTTGCCACGGCCATCGAATGACTTGGCGGACAGGCCACGGAAGTCACGGATACGTGGAACAGCAATGGAGATCAGGCGCTCAAGGAACTCCCACATGCGTTCGCCACGCAGAGTTACTTTACAGCCGATCGGATAGCCCTGACGGATTTTGAAGCCTGCAACAGATTTGCGGGCTTTGGTGATCAACGGTTTTTGACCGGAGATAGCTGTCAGGTCCGCTGCGGCGTTATCCAGCAGTTTCTTGTCAGCAATCGCTTCACCAACACCCATGTTCAGGGTGATCTTCTCGACCCGAGGGACTTGCATGACAGAGTTGTAATCAAACTGAGACATCAGTTGTTTGACTACCTCGTCTTTGTAGTAATCATGCAGTTTCGCCATCGTATTACTCCAAATTACTTGATAGTTTCGCTGTTAGATTTGAAGAAACGGACTTTTTTGCCGTCTTCGAATCTAAAGCCTACACGGTCAGCCTTGCCGGTAGCCGCGTTGAAGATAGCAATGTTAGAAACCTGAATTGCAGCTTCTTTTTCAACAATGCCGCCTGGTTGGTTCAGAGCCGGAACCGGCTTCTGGTGTTTCTTAACCAGGTTGATGCCTTCAACAATGACCTTGCCAGCAGACAGGACATTTTTTACTTTACCGCGCTTACCTTTGTCTTTCCCGGTAATCACGATAACTTCGTCATCACGACGGATCTTCGCTGCCATGTTCGCTCCTTAGAGTACTTCTGGTGCCAGAGAGATAATTTTCATGAACTTCTCATTACGCAGTTCACGAGTTACCGGCCCAAAAATACGCGTACCGATTGGCTGCTCGCTGTTATTGTTCAAAATAACGCATGCATTGCCATCGAAGCGAATGACAGAACCGTCCGGGCGACGTACACCCTTCTTGGTGCGCACCACTACCGCCTTCAGAACATCGCCTTTCTTCACCTTACCGCGAGGAATTGCTTCCTTGATGGTAATTTTGATGATGTCGCCGACGCCTGCGTAGCGACGGTGCGAGCCACCTAGAACCTTGATACACATTACGCGACGTGCACCGGAGTTGTCGGCGACGTTCAGCATAGTCTGTTCTTGGATCATTTTAGTGCTCCGCTAATGTCAACTACTACTTTAAAGACCCAAGTAAAAATTAGGCCGTTGAAAAGCCCCATAACCGAGGGCGCAGCATTATAACACCGCTTACTTGGTATGGGTAGAAAAAATAAACGGCTCATTTTCTGAGCCGTTTATTAAGTGAGAGCCAGCTACTCTATTACAGAATCGCTTTCTCTACAACGCGAACCAGCGTCCAGGACTTGGTCTTGGACAGTGGGCGGCATTCGCGGATTTCCACCACGTCGCCGGTACCACATTCGTTGTTCTCGTCATGTACGTGCAGCTTGGTCGTACGTTTGATGAATTTCCCGTAGATCGGGTGCTTCACAGTACGTTCGATAGCAACAACGATGGATTTCTCCATTTTATCGCTAACAACACGACCCTGCAGGGTACGGATAACTTCAGTCATTTACACACCCGCCTTTTGAGTCAGTAAAGTCTTAACGCGTGCGACGTCACGACGCACTTGTTTCAACAGGTGAGTTTGTTGCAGCTGGCCACTGGCCGCCTGCATGCGCAAGTTGAATTGCTCACGCAGCAGGTTGAGCAGCTCGGCATTCAGCTCTTCAACGCTTTTTTCACGCAGCTCTTGTGCTTTCATTACATCACCGTCTTAGTTACAAAGGTGGTTTTGATCGGCAGTTTCGCTGCTGCCAGTTTGAATGCCTCGCGGGCAACCTCTTCTGGCACGCCGTCCATTTCGTACAGGACCTTACCAGGCTGGATCAGGGCAACCCAATACTCCACGTTACCCTTACCTTTACCCATACGCACTTCCAGCGGCTTCTCGGTGATCGGTTTGTCCGGGAATACACGGATCCAGATCTTGCCTTGACGCTTAACTGCACGAGTCATTGCACGACGAGCTGCTTCGATTTGACGAGCAGTCAGACGGCCACGGCCAACAGCTTTCAGACCGAAAGTGCCGAAGCTAACATCCGTACCTTGCGCCAGACCACGGTTGCGGCCCTTGTGCACCTTACGGAATTTTGTACGCTTTGGTTGTAACATCAGCGACTCTCCTTACTTGCGGCCTTTACGCTGCTGCTTTTTAGGTTGAGCAGCCGGTTCCGGTTGTTCAACTGCAGCCATACCACCCAGGATCTCACCTTTGAAGATCCATACCTTAACGCCGATTACACCATAAGTGGTGTGCGCTTCAGATGTGTTGTAGTCGATGTCCGCACGCAGAGTGTGCAATGGAACACGACCTTCGCGGTACCATTCGGTACGTGCGATTTCAGCGCCGCCAAGACGGCCGCTTACTTCAACTTTGATACCTTTAGCGCCAAGACGCATTGCGTTCTGTACTGCACGCTTCATAGCACGACGGAACATCACGCGACGTTCCAGCTGAGAAGTGATGCTGTCAGCAACCAATTTAGCGTCGAGTTCCGGTTTACGGACTTCGGCGATGTTGATCTGTGCAGGAACGCCAGCGATGTCCGCTACGACCTTGCGCAGTTTTTCGACGTCTTCACCTTTCTTGCCGATAACGATGCCTGGGCGAGCAGTGTGAATGGTCACACGGATGCTCTTCGCAGGACGCTCGATAACGATGCGAGAAACGGAAGCTTTCGACAGTTCCTTAGTCAGGAATTGACGAACTTTAAAGTCGCTGTCCAGGTTGTCAGCGAATTCTTTGGTATTCGCATACCAAGTAGAGTTCCAAGGTTTGACAATACCCAGGCGAATACCATTAGGATGTACTTTCTGACCCATTGCTAGTCTCCAGAGTCTCAGCGATCGGACACAACCACAGTAATGTGGCTGGTGCGCTTCAGGATGCGATCTGCACGACCTTTTGCACGCGGCATAATGCGCTTCATGCTTGGGCCTTCGTCTACGAAGATTTTCGTAACTTTCAGATCATCGATGTCAGCGCCATCGTTGTGTTCTGCGTTAGCAATGGCAGACTCCAGCACTTTCTTAACCAGACCAGCAGCTTTCTTGTTGGTGTAGGTCAGAGTTTCCAGAGCTTGCGACACTTTCTTACCGCGAATCAGGTCAGCAACAAGGCGAACCTTCTGAGCAGAAGAACGAGCGTGGCGATGTTTAGCGATAGTTTCCATCTCTTCCTCCTACCTTAGCGCTTTTTAGCTTTTTTATCAGCCGCATGGCCGCGATAAGTACGAGTCGGCGCGAATTCACCCAGTTTGTGACCGACCATTTCATCGGAAACGAACACTGGTACGTGCTGACGACCATTATGGACAGCGATGGTCAAACCGATCATGTTAGGAAAGATCGTTGAACGACGGGACCAAGTGCGCAAAGGCTTCTTGTCACCGCTTTCCACCGCTTTCTCTACCTTCTTCAGCAAGTGCAGGTCAATAAAAGGACCTTTCTTGAGAGAACGTGGCATGGCTTATCCTCTAATTATTTTTTGCTACGGCGACGTACGATGAACTTATCAGTACGCTTGTTGCTACGGGTCTTCTTACCTTTGGTCTGAACGCCCCACGGAGTTACCGGGTGCTTACCAAAGTTACGACCTTCACCACCACCGTGCGGGTGATCTACCGGGTTCATCGCCGTACCGCGAACGGTAGGACGAACACCACGCCAACGTGCAGCACCTGCTTTACCCAGAACGCGAAGCATGTGTTCAGCGTTACCGACTTCACCCAGGGTGGCGCGGCAATCAGCTGGAACTTTACGCATTTCGCCGGAGCGCAGACGCAGAGTTACGTAGGAACCATCACGAGCAACGATCTGAACGTAGGCACCAGCGGAGCGAGCCATCTGACCGCCTTTACCTGGTTTCATTTCTACGTTGTGAACCGTTGAACCAACTGGAATGTTGCGCATCGGCAGGGTGTTACCCGCTTTGATTGCAGCATCAACGCCAGATTGAATCTGGTCACCAGCTTTCAGGCCTTTCGGCGCCAGGATGTAACGGCGTTCGCCGTCTTTGTACAGAACCAGCGCGATGTTCGCGGAACGGTTCGGATCGTACTCCAGACGCTCAACCACAGCAGGGATACCGTCTTTGTTGCGCTTGAAGTCAACCAGACGATAATGTTGCTTGTGGCCACCACCGATATGACGGGTGGTGATACGGCCATTGTTGTTACGACCACCGCTTTTGCTCAGTTTTTCCAGCAGCGGGGCATAAGGTTTACCCTTGTGCAGCTCAGGGTTAACCACTTTAACAACGTGGCGACGACCCGGAGATGTAGGTTTACATTTAACAATTGCCATTGTTCTTACTCCTCCGACTTACTCTGCGCCGCCGATGAAGTCCAGATTCTGGCCTTCTTTCAGGGTGACGTAAGCTTTTTTCCAGTCGCTACGACGACCAACACGCTGACCGTGACGCTTCACTTTCCCTTTAACTACCAGGGTGTTCACGTCTTCGACTTCGACTTCAAACAGTTTCTGCACTGCAGCTTTAATTTCTGCTTTGGTCGCGTCTTTGGCAACTTTGAGAACGATGGTGTTGCTTTTTTCCATCGCAGCGGATGCTTTTTCAGATACGTGCGGTGCACGCAGCACTTTCAGCAAACGTTCTTCACGGATCATGCCAGCATCTCCTCAACTTGCTTCACAGCATCAGCAGTCATAACCACTTTGTCGAAGGCGATCAGGCTAACCGGATCGATACCTGCTACATCGCGCACGTCAACCTTGTACAGGTTGCGAGCTGCCAGGAACAGATTCTCATCCAGTTCACCGGTCACGATCAGCACGTCTTCCAGAGCCATATCTTTCAGTTTCTGTGCCAGCAGCTTAGTTTTAGGCGCTTCTACAGAGAACTTCTCGACAACGATCAGACGATCTTGACGTACCAGTTCGGACAGGATGCTTTTCAGCGCGCCGCGGTACATCTTTTTGTTTACTTTCTGACTGTGGTCCTGTGGCTTAGCAGCAAAGGTCACGCCGCCTGAACGCCAGATCGGGCTCTTTACAGAACCTGAACGCGCACGGCCGGTGCCTTTCTGACGCCATGGCTTTTTGCCGGAACCAGTTACTTCAGCACGGGTCTTCTGAGCACGGGTACCTTGACGGGCACCTGCTGCATAAGCAACAACAACCTGGTGTACCAGCGCTTCGTTGAAATCACGACCGAAGGTAGTTTCGGAAACAGTCAGCGCGCTTTGCGCGTCTTTCAATACTAATTCCATTGCTATCCCCTTACGCCTTCACAGCTGGTTTAACGATCAGGTTGCCACCGGTTGCGCCCGGTACAGCACCCTTAACCAGCAGCAGGTTGCGCTCAGCGTCAACACGTACTACGTCCAGGCTCTGAACGGTTACGCGCTCATCACCCAGGTGGCCAGCCATTTTCTTGCCTTTGAACACTTTGCCCGGAGTCTGGTTCTGACCGATAGAACCCGGAACGCGGTGAGACAAGGAGTTACCGTGGGTAGCGTCTTGGGTACGGAAGTTCCAGCGCTTAACAGTGCCAGCAAAACCTTTACCTTTAGAAGTACCGGTAACATCGACTTTTTTAACGTCAGCGAAGATTTCTACGCTAATTTCCTGACCTGCAGCGAATTCTTGACCTTCTTCCAGGCGGAATTCCCACAGACCACGGCCAGCTTCAACGCCAGCTTTAGCGAAATGGCCCGCTTCCGGCTTGGTTACACGGTTAGCTTTTTTGCTACCGGTGGTAACCTGAACGGCACGGTAACCGTCGGTGTCCAGGCTTTTAACCTGAGTCACACGGTTCGCTTCAATTTCAATTACGGTTACTGGGATAGAAACGCCATCTTCAGTGAAGATACGGGTCATACCCACTTTTTTACCGACTAAACCAATCATTGTTTCAACCTCTCAATCGCTCAATGACCTGATTAACCCAGGCTGATCTGCACGTCTACACCGGCAGCCAGATCCAGACGCATCAGAGCATCAACGGTTTTCTCGGTTGGCTCAACGATGTCAACCAGACGCTTGTGAGTGCGAATCTCGTACTGATCGCGCGCGTCTTTGTTGACGTGCGGAGAAATCAGAACGGTAAAGCGCTCTTTGCGAGTTGGCAGCGGGATCGGACCACGGACTTGCGCACCAGTGCGCTTTGCAGTCTCGACGATTTCCGCGGTTGATTGATCGATCAGACGATGATCAAACGCTTTCAGGCGGATACGGATTCTTTGGTTCTGCATGAGACCAGAGCTCCAATTATTTATAAACGTAAATAATTACTCCTCACACCCATTTCGATTGATGGGGGAGTGTAATCGTCAACATATAACCCCCATATCGGGAGTATTGTTCGAGAGGCAAAAAAGGCCTGCCAATCGACTGATTCGCTAAAATCAGGCTTACCAAGATTAGGTAAGCCCGCGCATTATACGCAAAATGGCCGAGGAAGCAAGCCACAGTTGGAAATATGCTCAGGAAATCGTCATTTTTGCGCGTTCAGATGCAGTCGCGAGATGAAGGCGGCAAACAGGGTATGAATTATGCTTGGCAGGGACGCTCCCCTGCCCCACCGTAAAAACGGTTGCCGGCAGGAGAAACGATGACGAACAGAAGGCAGGTTTACTCTTTGCGCTCTAGAACCTGGGCCTGGGCATAGTTTTGAATACCGAGGCGAGCGATCAGATCCAGCTCGGTTTCCAGCCAGTCGATATGCTCTTCTTCATCGGCCAGGATGTCGATCATCAAATCGCGGCTGACGTAATCGTGGATCGAGTCGGCATAGGCGATACCTTCGCGCAGGTTTTTGGCACCCGCCAGCTCCAGCGCCAAATCGGAACGCAGCATCTCTTCAATGTCTTCGCCGATGTTCAGCTTGCCGAGATCTTGCAGGTTCGGGATCCCTTCCAGGAACAGGATACGCTCGATGTAGCGATCGGCATGTTTCATTTCGTCGATCGACTCGTGGTACTCCTTGTCGTTGAGGCGCATTAACCCCCAATTCTTGAACATGCGGGCGTGCAGGAAATATTGATTGATGGCAACCAGCTCGTTACCGAGCAGCTTGTTGAGGTGAGCAATGATCTTTTTATCGCCTTTCATAGGTAACTCCTCCTGGCCAGTTCTAAAAGTGTAGAACCTGTAAGCCAAGAGTCAAAAATAACCTTACCCTTTGTTAGGCAACTTCATGCATTGGGATGATAGTTCCGCGTTCCTCCACCATAATCTGTCTTGCCTGACGAATGCACTTTCCACAATCAGTACCAATCGGCACAAGTTCACGCAGCTGCTTCATGGTATGGGGATTGTGCTGACGCACCGCGTTACGGATGGCTTTGT
Organism: Serratia sarumanii; assembly: GCF_029962605.1. Lineage (NCBI taxonomy): Bacteria > Pseudomonadati > Pseudomonadota > Gammaproteobacteria > Enterobacterales > Yersiniaceae > Serratia > Serratia sarumanii. Next base: position 4,646,420 of record NZ_CP124750.1, read on the forward strand.
CAGTCACCGCATTACACAGACATACATACATAGAGAGACTCACTTCTTAACCAATGCACTGAGTCTAAATGGGAATGGTTTTTATTTCAATTAAGATTTAAACAAATTGCATAAAAAAAGGGCACCGAAGTGCCCTTTTTTGTGTCGAAAAATTATTCGCGATTAAGCGATAACTTTAGCAACAACGCCCGCGCCAACGGTACGGCCGCCTTCACGGATTGCGAAACGCAGACCGTCGTCCATCGCGATTGGGTGAATCAGGGTTACAACCATGTTCACGTTGTCGCCTGGCATTACCATCTCTACGCCTTCTGGCAGTTCGATGGTACCGGTCACGTCAGTTGTACGGAAGTAGAACTGTGGACGGTAGCCTTTGAAGAATGGAGTGTGACGACCACCTTCATCTTTGCTCAGGATGTACACTTCAGATTCGAACTGGGTGTGTGGCTTGATAGAGCCTGGCTTCGCCAGTACCTGACCACGTTCGATTTCTTCACGCTTGATACCACGCAGCAGAACACCTACGTTCTCACCAGCACGGCCTTCGTCCAGCAGTTTGCGGAACATTTCAACGCCAGTACAGGTAGACTTAACGGTGTCTTTGATACCAACGATTTCAACTTCTTCGCCAACTTTGATGATACCGCGCTCAACACGACCGGTAACAACGGTACCACGACCGGAGATGGAGAATACGTCTTCGATTGGCAGCAGGAACGGCTTGTCGATAGCACGCTCTGGCTCTGGGATGTAGCTGTCCAGCGCTTCGGCCAGTTCGATGATTTTCGCTTCCCACTCAGCTTCGCCTTCCAGCGCTTTCAGCGCGGAACCGCGGATTACTGGCAGGTCGTCGCCTGGGAAGTCGTAAGCGGACAGCAGTTCGCGAACTTCCATTTCTACCAGTTCCAGCAGCTCTTCATCATCAACCATGTCGCATTTGTTCATGAATACGATGATGAAAGGAACGCCAACCTGACGACCCAGCAGGATGTGCTCACGGGTCTGAGGCATTGGGCCGTCAGTCGCAGCAACTACCAGGATCGCGCCGTCCATCTGAGCAGCACCGGTGATCATGTTTTTCACGTAGTCGGCGTGCCCTGGGCAGTCAACGTGCGCGTAGTGACGAGTCGGGGTGTCATACTCAACGTGAGAGGTGTTGATGGTGATACCACGAGCTTTTTCTTCTGGCGCGTTATCGATCTGGTCGAAAGCACGTGCAGAACCGCCGTAGGTTTTAGCCAGAACGGTGGTGATCGCTGCAGTCAGGGTAGTTTTACCGTGGTCAACGTGGCCGATAGTACCAACGTTAACGTGCGGTTTTGTACGTTCAAATTTTTCTTTAGACACGGCTATATTCCTTACTATAGCGCTCTCCCCTTCTGGAGAGAGCACGGGACTTTGGTTTTAACCCTGCGGCTTATTTGCCACGGGCTTCGATTACGGCCTGAGCGACGTTGTTCGGTGCATCATCATACTTCAGGAATTCCATGGTGTATGATGCGCGACCTTTAGTCAGAGAACGCAGCTGAGTTGCGTAGCCGAACATTTCGGACAACGGTACTTCAGCGTGGATCTTAACGCCAGTCACTTCAGATTCCTGACCGCGCAGCATGCCGCGACGACGGCTCAAGTCACCGATAACGTCACCGGTGTTCTCTTCTGGAGTCTCAACTTCAACCTTCATGATAGGCTCAAGCAGAACTGGTTTCGCTTTCTTAAAGCCTTCTTTAAAGGCGATAGACGCGGCCAGTTTAAACGCCAGTTCAGAGGAGTCAACGTCGTGGTAAGAACCGAAGTGCAGACGAATACCCATGTCTACTACCGGGTAACCAGCCAACGGACCAGACTTCAGCTGCTCCTGGATGCCTTTATCAACGGCAGGGATGTATTCGCCAGGAATTACGCCGCCTTTGATGTCGTTGATGAACTCGTAACCTTTCGGGTTAGAGCCCGGCTCCAGTGGGTACATGTCGATCACAACGTGACCGTACTGACCGCGACCACCAGACTGCTTGGCGTGCTTACCTTCAACATCGGTAATCTTCGCGCGAATCGCTTCGCGGTAAGCTACCTGAGGTTTGCCCACGTTAGCTTCAACGTTGAATTCACGCTTCATGCGGTCAACGATGATATCGAGGTGCAGTTCACCCATACCGGCGATGATGGTCTGGTTAGACTCTTCGTCAGTCCATACGCGGAATGACGGGTCTTCTTTAGCCAGACGGCCCAGAGCCAGACCCATTTTTTCCTGGTCAGCTTTGGTTTTCGGTTCAACGGCGATAGAGATTACCGGCTCAGGGAATTCCATACGCTCCAGGATGATTGGAGAGTCTGGATCACACAGGGTGTCCCCGGTGGTCACGTCTTTCAGACCGATCGCAGCGGCGATGTCGCCTGCGCGAACTTCTTTGATCTCTTCACGCTTGTTAGCGTGCATCTGAACGATACGGCCGAAACGCTCGCGCGCAGACTTAACGGAGTTCAGCACGGTGTCGCCGGAGTTAACAACGCCGGAGTACACGCGGAAGAAGGTCAAGTTACCTACGAACGGGTCGGTAGCGATTTTGAACGCCAGAGCAGAGAACGGCTCGTCATCACTTGCGTGACGCTCAGCCGGAGTGTCTTTACCGTCGTCCAGGATACCGTTGATCGCAGGAACGTCAGTTGGTGCCGGCAGGTATTCGATTACCGCATCCAGCATCGCCTGCACGCCTTTGTTCTTGAACGCAGAACCGCAGGTAACCAGGATGATTTCGTTGTTCAGTACGCGCTGACGCAGAGCAGTTTTGATTTCTTCCTCGGTCAGCTCTTCGCCGCCCAAGTATTTTTCCATCAGCTCTTCGGAAGCTTCCGCAGCGGACTCGATCAGGTTCTGGCGCCATTCTTCAGCCAGATCCATCATGTCAGCCGGGACGTCTTCGTATTCGAAGGTTACGCCTGCGTCTTCTTCGTTCCAGTTGATCGCCTTCATTTTCACCAGGTCGATAACGCCGGTGAATTTGTCTTCTGCGCCGATAGCCAGCTGCAGAGGAACAGGGTTGGCGCCCAGACGAGATTTGATCTGGCCTACAACTTTCAGGAAGTTAGCGCCCATACGGTCCATTTTGTTAACGAACGCGATACGTGGCACTTTGTATTTGTTAGCCTGACGCCATACGGTTTCAGACTGTGGCTGAACACCACCAACAGCACAGTAAACCATTACCGCGCCATCCAGCACACGCATGGAACGTTCTACTTCGATGGTGAAGTCAACGTGCCCTGGGGTGTCGATGATGTTTACGCGATGCGGTTCGAACTGCTTGGCCATACCAGACCAGAAGGCAGTAGTCGCTGCAGAAGTGATGGTAATACCACGCTCCTGCTCCTGTTCCATCCAGTCCATGGTGGCAGCGCCGTCATGAACTTCACCGATTTTGTGGTTTACACCGGTGTAGAACAGAATACGTTCGGTAGTGGTGGTTTTACCGGCGTCGATGTGAGCACTGATACCGATGTTGCGGTAGCGTGCAATGGGTGTTGTACGAGCCATTTGATTCCTCTATTCCTAGGGCGTTCAAGTTCAGTTAACCCAAGCGGGCCGATTTGACGCGCCCGCTTGGTTAGCATGACTACAGCCGGGTGATTACCAGCGGTAGTGGGCGAACGCCTTGTTGGCTTCGGCCATACGGTGAACGTCTTCACGCTTCTTAACAGCAGAACCTTTGTTCTCTGCTGCGTCAGACAGCTCGTTCGCCAGGCGCAGAGCCATGGATTTATCACCGCGTTTACGTGCAGCATCAACGATCCAACGCATTGCCAGAGCATTACGACGAACCGGGCGGACTTCAACTGGTACCTGATAAGTAGAACCGCCAACGCGACGCGACTTAACTTCTACAGTCGGGCGAACGTTGTCGAGAGCGACTTCGAAAGCTTCCAGGTGATCTTTACCAGAACGCTGAGCCAGGGTCTCCAGCGCGGTATAGACGATTGCTTCTGCAGTAGATTTTTTACCGTCTACCATCAGGATATTTACAAATTTGGCCAGCAGCTCAGATCCGAACTTAGGATCTGGCAGAATTTTACGTTGGCCGATTACGCGACGACGTGGCATGGAAATACTCCGTTGTTAATTCAGGATTGTCCAAAACTCTACGAGTTTATTTTGACATTAAAGTTAAAACGTTTGGCCTTACTTAACGGAGAACCATTAAGCCTTTGGCTTCTTCACGCCGTACTTGGAACGAGCTTGCTTACGGTCTTTAACACCGGAGCAGTCAAGCGCACCGCGGACGGTGTGGTAACGCACACCTGGCAGGTCTTTTACACGACCGCCACGGATCAGGATTACGGAGTGTTCCTGCAGGTTGTGGCCTTCGCCACCGATGTAGGAGGTCACTTCGAAACCGTTGGTCAAACGCACACGGCAAACTTTACGCAGTGCGGAGTTTGGTTTTTTCGGGGTAGTGGTGTATACGCGGGTGCATACGCCACGTTTCTGCGGGCAGGCTTCCAGCGCTGGAACGTTGCTTTTAGCAGCCTTCACAGAGCGTGGTTTGCGAACCAGCTGGTTAATTGTTGCCATTAAAAAAGCTCCTGGTTTTTGCTTCGTACTAGCTTCGTAAACATGTGATAAATCCCCTCGTATGCACTATTGGCAAAGTACGAGGACGCAGAATTTTAGGGCTGACCAGTATGGGTGTCAAGAAATATACAACATCACTCTCATTACCAGGCCATTTGGCTGCGGTGTTGTTCGGTTAATTCAACGAAGTGATTATAGCCGACGACAGTGATTTTGTGCGAAAAATGACCAACCAATCCCCGGGCTTCCAGGTCGTCCTGCAGCGCATAAAGGGATATGGGGGCGGCGAGCAGCGATTCAAGATGGGCGCTGCCGGCAAGGCCGGCAAGCACGCCGTCCTGCAGCAGCAGCAGCGCGTCACCCTCCGCCGTCAGGCGCAGCAGCGCAGGCAAGTCACATTGGTTTGGCGAGTGGCTCAGGGTATACAGCATCAGAGGATCCTAAAACGTCATCACGGCGTCGTAGCCGGCCAGTTCGCGGCGCAGTTCGTCCGGTGCCAGCACCTCGGCATCCAGCACCCAATCGGTCACCTGGCTCAGGCCACGCTCCTGCAGCGAAGCCTGGCACAGATAGCACCGCTCCACGTCATACAGCGGCAGCACGCCGAAGGTGGCGATGTAATTGCGCGCCAAAATCTTTTCCGGTTGCTGGCCTGGCAACAGCTGCAATACGCCGTCGCCGACAAAAAACACCCCCAAATCTTCACTGAGCGCCGACGTGGCGAGCAGCGCATCCAGCCCTTCCCTGCCGCCGGCGCCGCCGTGTGGCCCGTGGGTGAAAACAAAAGCGACTCGTTTCATCATATCCTCAGAACTGCACCAGACGGTCGCAACTCAGCGACGCTTCGGCCAGGGAACCCAGCCCGCTCAGGGTAAAGCCAGGCTGCAGGTTGGCGCTTGCCAGCCCCTGTTGCGCCGCCTCCTGCTCGTCGGTGACCCCACGGCGCAACGCGGCGGCTACGCAGACGTTGAGCGCTACGCCGTGTTGCTGCGCCAGTTGCGTCCAACCGCGCACCAGGTCGAACTCGTCGCTGGCGGGCGCGGTCAGCTGGTTGGCGTTCAGCACGCCCTCACGGTAGAAAAAGACGCTGGAAAGCCGGTGCCCTTTCGCCAACAAAGCCTGAGCGAACTGATAGGCGCTGCTGGCCTGCTGCGTGCCGTAAGCCGGGCCGGTGACCAACAGGCAATAATCGAGCATCAACGGTCGCTTCCCAACAGATCGCCACTCTTGAACTGGCGGATGTACAGATACACGGTGTGTTTGGAGATGTTCAGGCGATCCGCCACCTGGTTGATCGCATCCTTGATGTCGAAGATGCCTTTCTCATAGAGGTTGAGCACCACCTGGCGGTTCTTGGCGTTATTGGACACCGAGCGGTCGGCGTTCACCTCTTCGATGGTGAACTCCAGCGTCTGCGCCACCAGATCGTCGACGGAAGACGCAAAATTCACCGACGACGGCACGTCCTGCGTGGCCGGCGGCATAAAGGTCTGCATGATCTGCGAAAACGGTACGTCGAGGTTCATGTTGATGCACAGCAAGCCGATCACCCGCTGCTCGCGATTGCGAATGGCGATAGTCACCGACTTCATCAACACGCCGCTCTTGGCGCGGGTAAAGTAGGCTTTCGACACGCTGCTGTCGTCGCCGGCCATGTCGTGCAGCATGCGCAGCGCCAGATCGGTGATCGGCGAGCCGATTTTACGCCCGGTATGTTCACCGTTGGCGATGCGTACCGCTGAGCTGTTCAGGTCTTCCAGCGCGTGCAGTACGATCTCGCAGTGGCCGCCGATCAACATCGCCAGCCCGTCGACCACCGCTTCATAGGATTTCAGGATTTCATGATCCGTTTGAGTAAACGGACGTTCATTCAGCAAATCAAGTTCGCTGGCTTCGCTGGATAAAAGCGAATTCGACATCGAAGATACCACCCTCATAGATCGCCTGTGCCAGGGGGCGCAGCTAAAACCGCTCGAACCGGATCGCTGCCGTCGCCGGCACGCCGCAGCGCGGCCGGCTGAGAGCGCCATCAAACGGCACGATGACATCCGCGGGCGAGGCGGCCGGGAACAATTTTAGGTACACGCCCTAAGGGGCAGACGCATGACTGATAAGTCAGAATTATTAGTCTAGCAAAGCGGCCGGAGCAAAGTCCTTGCGTTTGCGCGTGGTATTGACGTTAAGCCCGATGCCCGGCAGGCGTCAAGCGTTCAATGGAGAGAGAGGCGGCGGCTGCCGAAATGAAAACCGCCGCGGAGGGCATCCGCGGCGGTGGCAAACAAAGCGGCGATGTTATTTCGCTTTGGCGTCTGCTTTCGCGTCCGCCGGTTTTTCGGCTTTAGCGTCGGCTTTCGGCGCCGCTTTCACGTCCAGCAGCTCAACGTCGAAGACCAGCGTGGAGTTAGCCGGGATGCCCGGAACGCCGGTTTTGCCGTAGGCCAGCGCCGGTGGGATCACCAGCTTGATTTTGCCGCCTTTCTTGATGTGCTTCAGGCCTTCGGTCCAGCCTGGGATCACGCCGTCCAGACGGAACGACAGCGGCTCGCCGCGGGTGTAGGAGTTATCGAACTCGGTACCGTCGGTCAGGGTGCCTTTGTAGTTCACCACCACGGTGTCGCTGTCTTTCGGCGCTTCACCCGCGCCCGGCTTCTCTACCTGGTACAGCAGGCCGGATTCGGTTTTCTTCACGCCTTTTTCTTTAGCGAAGCTATCGCGGTACTTGGCGCCTTTGGTTTCGTTGTCCTTGGCGTCCTGCTCCATCTTCGCCTGAGCGGAAGCCTTCACGCGCGCTTCGAAGCCCTGCAGGGTCTTCTCGATGTCGGCGTCGTTCAGTTTGCTCTTGTTGGCGAACGCGTCCTGAACGCCGGCAATCAGCTGATCTTTGTCCAGCTTGATGCCCAGCTTCTCTTGCTCTTTCAGAGAGTTGTCCATGTAACGGCCGAGAGAGGCGCCCAATGCGTAGGCCGCTTGCTCGTCGTCGTTTTTGAACTTGCCGGTGCTCGGTGCTGCTGCCGCGTCCGCTGGTTTAGCGGCTTCTGCCGGCTTGGCGGCATCGGCTGCCATGACCTGGGTCGCATTCAGAGCAAAAGCCATGGTGGTTGCCAGAAGCGTGACTTTAAACAAAGATTTCATCCATTTCTCCAGTGTCTGAAGCAATGCCCCAAACAATCATTAGGTAAGATAACCGGGCTACTATAGCTGCCTGAAACAAAACAAAACAGTCGCACAGGTAACCAATCGAGTCAAAGTGTGACTCCCGCTTTGCCAAGAAGTTTCCCTCTGGGTGCTACTCCCATGATAAATCAGATTTTTCTTGCGGAATATTCGGCCAGGCTCGCAAAAAACGGCAGATCGAGCGTGCAACTTTTCAGCACTTTACACTGTCGATCGCAACGTTGCGCGCCGTCTGGAGAAATAGCGCGAGCAAACCCGGCGCCAGCTGTTACCATAGCGCCGAATCAGGATTTTATCGCGTCAGAGGTAGCCTCATGCACAACGCCGACACTCAACGCCTGCTACAGCGGCTTGAAGAACTGGAGAGCCGTCAGGCCTTCCAAGAGCTCACCATCGAAGAGCTCAACCAGACCGTCATCCAGCATCAAATGGAAATGCTGAAGATGCGCGAACATCTGCGCATGTTGACCGACAAGCTGCGCTCGACCCAAACCTCAATGATCGCCTCGCAATCGGAAGAAACCCCTCCGCCGCACTATTGAGGGCTCGCCATGCGGTTATTTCAGGCGTGCCAACCCTTCGACGGCACGCTCGAGATACCGGCGCGGGCACCCCAGGTTTATGCGGATAAAACCGCGCCCCTGCGGGCCGAAACCGCTGCCCATCGACGGCGCCAGCTTCGCCACCGCCACCAGCGCCTGCTGCAAGTCAGCATCGTTCAAACCCAGCGAGCGGCAATCCAGCCAGGCGAGATAGGTCCCTTCAGCCTGGGTCATCGTGCACCAGGGCGCGGCGTCAGCCAGCGTCTGCTTAAACCAACGCCGGTTCTCCGCCAGGTAGTCGAGCAGCTCATCAAGCCAGGCAGCGCCCCGTTGATAGGCCGCGGTCGCCGCCGTCATCGACAGCGCGTTGAATACATCCAGCCCGTGGGCGTTCAGCCGATCGACAAACGCCTGCCGAAGCCGGGCGTTGGGGATCAGGAAATTCGAAATGCGCAGCGAGGAGAGGCCGAACGTTTTGCTGGCGGACGTCGCCACAATTACCCGATCGCGATATTCCTCGCCCAGATGCAACACCGACGTAAACGTCTCGCCGGGCAGCAGCAGGTCGGCCCAAATTTCATCGGAGATCACCGTGACGTCATGGGCGTGGCAGAGCGCCATGAGCCGCTCCAGTTCATCGCGGCGCCAGCAACGGCCGGTTGGATTGTGCGGGTTGCACAGCAACAACAGCGGCGGTTTACGCTGCGCCAGGCAGGCGGCCAGCTGGTCGAAATCGATCCGGTATCCCTGCGGGGTTTCCCGCAGCGGGTTTTCAATCACCTCTCTGCCGTTCATGGTGACTATCTTGGCGAACGAGCCATAATACGGCCCCTGCACCACCACCCCGTCCCCCGGCTTGCTGAGCAGTTGGATCAGCATCGCCAGCCCCGGCACCACCCCTTCAATCGACGTGAACCACTCGCGCCGCAGCGGCAAGCCGTGCCGCTTGGCAAACCAGTCGATTGCCGCTTGGTAGTAGGCGTCGTCGCGTTCGCTGTAGCCAAAGACGCCGTGGTCCACCCGCTGATGCAGCGCCTGCTGCACCTCTGGCGGGCACGGAAAGTCGAAATCGGACACCCACATCGGCAACAGTTCGCTGCCGTCCAGTTGCAGATAGCGGTCGATGAAGTCCCACTTCACGGAGCCGGTGTTGTGGCGATCGATGATGGCGTTGAAATGACTCGTCATGTCAGGCTTCCTTACGCTGCAAGTCGTTCTGAGGTTGGAGTTTGGCGATACCGAAGCCGGTGAACCCATAAATCAGGGCGAACACCACCGCGGCATAACATTGGATCGCCCACGGCAGCAGATCGAGGGTGCTGACCCCCAGCGTGGTGGCCATGTAAATGCCGGCGGCCGTCCACGGGATCAGCGGTTCGATGACGGTGCCCGCATCTTCGACGGTGCGCGACAGATTTTTGTTGTCCAGCCCCATGCGCCGATAGGCCCCTTTGAACAGCTCCGCCGGGATCAGCAGCGCCAGCTTGCCGTCGCTGGTCGCGCCGGTCACCAGGATAGTGGTGGCAACGGTGGCGGCGATCAGCTGGCCGGTGGTGTGCACCACGTTCAGCAGCCGGCTGATGATCACCGTCAGCGCGCCGGTCAGCGTCAGAGCGCCGGCGAAGGAAAAGGCGCAGAACACCAGCAGGATCGTACTCATCATCGAGAACATGCCGCCGCGGTTCAGCAGGCGCGGCACATCGGCGACGATACCCTCAACGTTGTGGCCCTGAGCGGCAAACATCGACAGATTGAAACCGTCCATCAACGCATTCAGCCCCTGCTGCAGGCTAAAGCCCTGCAGCGCGACGCCGATGGCGATCGCCAGCGCGCAGGCGGCCAGCATGACGGGGATCACCGGCCGTTTGGTCACCGCGCCCCACAGCACCAGCACCGGCGGCAGGATCAGCAGCAGATTGAAGTGGTACAGCCCCTCGAGCGCGCCGACGATTTCGGTCACTTTTTCCGGCGTTGCCACGCTGCCCACCGCACCGGTGTGGCCGGCGATCAGGTACACCACGGCGGCCAGGATGAAGCTCGGCAGCGTCGTGTACATCAGATGCTGGATATGGCTGTAGAGATCGGTATCCGCGACGATGGCCGCGAAGTTGGTCGAATCGGACAACGGCGAAATTTTGTCGCCGAAGTAAGCGCCGGACACCACCGCCCCGGCCGCGGCGGCCAGCGGCACGTCCAGACCGGCGGCCACGCCCATCAGCGCCACGCCCACGGTGCCGGCCGCTCCCCAGGAAGTACCGGTGCACACCGAGATCACGCTGGTGATGAAGAATGCGGCGATCAGAATGTATTGCGGGCTGATCAGCTTCAGCCCCCAGTACACCATGTAAGGGATTGTGCCGCTGATCATCCAGGTGCCGATCAGGCCGCCCACGCAGATCAGGATCAGGATAACCGGCATCGCCTTCGCCAGTTTGGCCACGATGGCCTCGATGATGTCGTCCCAGCGGTAGCCTTGCCACCAGGCCAACGCGGCGGCGATGGCGGCGGAAACCAGCAGCAGCGGTTCAATGCGCAGGCCAAACTGGCCATAGCCGATGATGAGCAGCAACAGCATGGCCACAATCGGCAGCGTCGCCAACCCAAGGTTGAGCGTTTTCTTATTATCCATATACGGCTCCTGTTGAAGATGGGGTACTGCAACAGCGTAATGGCTTCGATAATCGGAGGATGTGAGCGCAGGCAATCGGCCATGTAATCGGTTTCATGAGGTAGCGTTGTGTGAGCCGTCTCTCATTCGCCGCACTTGCTTTGCGCATGCGCCTCACCGTCGGTTACGGAGTCTCGCAGGATAAGTTCGGCCGAAAAGCGGTTGTTCTGCGGCGCGACGTCGCTGCCGCTGTGGATCTGCAGCGCCAAGCGCGCAGCGCGTCGGGCCATTTTCTCGATCGGGTAATGCACGGTGGTCAACGAAGGATGGAGATATTTCGCCAGGGCAATGTCGTCAAAGCCGACGATCGACAGCGCCTGGGGCAGTTGAACTTGCCGTTGATGGCAGGTGCGCATCATGCCGGCGGCCATCACGTCGTTGAACGTCACTGCGGCGGTGAAGCGTTGGTCGCTGGCCAGAACGCGCTCGGCCGCCAGTTCGCCCCCTCGCTCGTTGAAGGGCACGCTGATGATCCAGCTGCCGGGCACCTCAATGCCGGCGGCGGCCATGGCCTGGCGGTAACCCGCTAGCCGCTGCGCGCGATCGTCGATCGGCAGATCCGCCGTCACGCAGGCAATTCTTCGATGCCCCTGGCGTATGAGCAGCTCGGTCGCCGTCTGCGCCGCATTGGCGTTGTCGAGCCAGATGCAACGGTTGGCGATGGCGGGCAGATAACGATTGATCAGCACCAGCGCGGGCGTATGGGCGGCGTAGCGCAGCAGCGCCTCCTCCCCCATGCGCGTGACGTGCGCCACGATGGCTTCACATCCCTGATTGATGAGAAAATCGAGGCCGCTTTTTTCCAGCTCGGCCTGATGCCCGCCGCTGCACAACATCAACCGCACGCCGGCCTGCCGCGTGATGTCTTCCACGCCCCGCGCCAGACGCGAGAAAAACGGATCGTCGAGATTGCCGGTCAGCAATCCCAGCATATTGCCGCTTCTTTTCGCCAGCGCCAGCGCTGCGGCGTTGCGGTGGTAGTTAAACTCGCGCATCGCTTTCTCGACGCGTTCGCGGGTCACCGGTTCAACGTAGGCGGTATTATTGATCACCCGGCTGACGGTGGCCGTGGAAACGCCGGCGCGCCGCGCCACGTCTTTCATGGTGGCCATGGCATGTCCTGTTGTGCCGTTCGGCGCCCGGTGCGCCGCGCATAAAAAAGGGCAGCCGATGGCCGCCCTCTTGTCTCGTCACTGCGATCTGCTTAGTGGCAGCCGCAGCCGCCGTTACCGCAACCGCCTTTACCGTGGTCGTGACCATGGTCGTGATCGTGGCTGTGGCCGTGACCGCCGCAGCAGCCGTCACCGTGTTCGTGGTGATGGTCGTGCTCGCCGTGTACGTGACCGTGCGCCAGTTCTTCTGCGGTCGCTTCGCGGATCGCGACAACTTCCACGTTGAAGTTCAGGTTTTGGCCGGCCAGCATGTGGTTGCCGTCAACCACCACGTGGTCGCCGTCAACTTCGGTGATTTCAACCGGTACCGGGCCCTGATCGGTGTCAGCCAGGAAACGCATGCCGACCTGCAGTTCATCAACGCCCATGAAGACGTCTTTCGGTACGCGCTGCACCAGGTTTTCGTCGTAGTTGCCGTACGCGTCGTTCGCGCCGACGTGAACGTCAAAACGATCGCCAACGTCGTGGCCTTCGAGTGCTTTTTCCAGACCTGCGATCAGAGAACCATGCCCGTGCAGATAGTCCAGCGGTGCGCTCACCGGAGACTCATCAACCAAAACACCGTCTTCTGTACGTACTTGGTAAGCCAGGCTGACCACCAAGTCTTTTGCTACTTTCATGATATCTCCTACCGTTGGCTACTAGGACGCGCACCGTTATCGGGATGCGCGCCTTTTCCGGACAGATTGTAACGGAAATCTGCCTCGCTGTACCCTCCGGGATAAAAAAACGCTACTTCGGCTGGAAAATGCCGATCACCTGCTCTTGCGGGCGAACGTGTTTTTCCACCTGTTGTTCGGTCTGGCGCTGATGGTGGCCGCACTTGACGCACTCCACCACCTCCACCTGATCCTCCCGCCATACCGCCAGCGTATCCATGGCGCTGCAGCTCGGGCACACCGCCCCGGCGATAAATCTCTTACGTGTTGCAGACATCGTTATGCTCCCGCTTATTCGTATTCGTCCCAGCCGTCGAACTGGCGACTTTCTTTTTGCATTTCGCGATGGAACAGCTCTTCCAGCTCGCGCCGCGCCTCTTTCACGCGGGAAATTTGCGCCACGTCGCCCTGATGCGGCGGCATCAGTTCACGCAGCATGCGCATATCCAGGCGGCGGAAATGCTGCTGGGCGCGGAAGGCCTGATGCGGGTGCATGCCCAACTCCATCAGCGCTTTGCGCCCCAGTTCCAGCGCGCTGGAGAAGGTCTCGCGGCTGAACTGCTTCACGCCCGCCTGCAGCAACTCATGCGCCTCCACGCGGCCGCGCGCCCGCGCCAGAATGCTCAGATTCGGGAAGTGCTGCTGGCACAGCCGCACGATCTCCATGGTGTCTTCCGGCTCATTGCAGGTGATCACGATCGACTTGGCCTTCTCGGCGCCCGCCGCGCGCAGCAGCTCCAGCTCGGTGGCGTCGCCGTAATAAACCTGGTAACCGTAACGCCGCAGCACGCCGACGGCGCTGACGTCGCGCTCCAGTACGGTAATGCGCATTTTGTTGGCCATCAACAGGCGGCCGATCACCTGGCCGAAACGCCCGAAGCCGACGATGATCACCTGCGGATCGTCGTCCTCTACGTACGGCGTTTCCTCTTCTTCGCCCTTGGCGTTATAGCGACGCGCCAAAATGCGGTCGATGGCCTGCATCAGCAGCGGCGTGGTCATCATCGACAGCGTCACCACCACCAGCAGCAAGGAGAGTTGATCCGGCTGCAGCACCTTTTGCGCGCCCGCCGCAGAAAACAGCACGAAGGCGAACTCGCCGCCCTGGCTGAGCACCCCGGCGAACTGCAGGCGCACCGAACTGCGCAGGCCGAACAGACGCGACACCCCGTAGAGCACGCCGGATTTGATCGCCACCAGCGCCAGCACGCCGATCAACACCTCGGCCAGATTGGTGTAGAGCACGCCGATATTCAACACCATGCCCACCGAGATAAAGAACAGCCCCAGCAGCAGCCCTTTAAACGGCTCGATGGAAATCTCCAGTTCGTGGCGGTATTCGCTCTCCGCCAGCAGCACCCCGGCGATGAAGGTGCCGAGCGCCATCGACAGGCCAAGCGTCTCCATAAACAGCGCCGAGCCGAGCACCAGCAACAGCGCCGCGGCGGTGAAGATCTCGCGCACGCCGGAAGCGGCGATATAGCGGAACAGCGGTCGCAGCAGGAAGCGGCCGCCGATCAGCATGCCGCCGAACGCCGCCACCTTGAGCGCGATCTTCGCCCAGTCGTCGCTGGTTCCGCCGGCGCCGGCCAGAATGGGGATCAACGCCAACGCCGGGATCACCGCCATATCCTGGAACAGCAGCACCGAGAAGCCGAGCTGCCCCCCTTCGTTGCGGTTCATGCCCTTCTCGCGCATCAGCTGCAGCGCCATGGCGGTGGAAGACATCGCCAGGCCGATACCGCCGATCACCGCCGCCTGCCAGGCGAAGTGCGTCAGATACAGCAACGCGCCCAGCACCGCAGCGGTGATCAACACCTGGCCGGCGCCGGCGCCGAAGATCGAGCGCCGCAGCTCCCACAGCTTGCTGGGGTTCAGCTCCAGGCCGATGATGAACATCAGGAACACCACGCCCAGCTCGGAGAAATGCAGGATCTCGTCGACGTCGCGAATGAAGCCCAATCCCCAGGGGCCGATGGCAATGCCGGCGATCAGATAGCCCAGCACCGCGCCGATCCCCAGGCGACGGGCGATCGGCACCGTCACCACCGCGGCGAACAGGAACAGCAAAATGGCGGTCAGTAAGGTCGATCCTTCCATCGTCACCGCCCTCCGTGCGGCAGCGGGTGGCTCAGCCACTCGCCGTAGGCGTCCGCATGGCTGCGCAGCACCTCCGGCTTCTGCCGCCGCGCCCAATAGACCACGAACGGCGTCAGCCAATGCATATGGCACATCCCGGCGGTCAACTCGAACGGCCGCAGGATATCTTCCATAGGATAGTGGTTATAACCGCCGGTGCGGTAGGCGCCTTCCGGCTCACCGGTGGTGATCACCGAGCGCCAGTATTTACCCGCCAGCGCATTGCCGCCCACCCCGCTGGCGAAGCCGCGCGACAGCACGCGATCCAGCCACTCCTTCAGCAGCGCCGGGCAGCTGTAGGTATACAGCGGGTGCTGAAACACGATGACCTGATGCTCACGCAGCAGCTGTTGTTCGTGATGGATATCGATAAAAAAATCAGGGTAGTGCGCGTAGAGATCGTGCACGGTGACATGTTCCAACTGCTGCGCCGGTCGAAGCAAAACCCGGTTCGCCACCGAGTCATGAGATTCCGGATGGGCATACAGCAGCAAGACCTTGGGCGGCTGCGACATCATTCCCCTCCAAAGCGTCGTCAGGGTAGCGGTTTTCCGTTACCATGCATCGCAAAGACAAAAACAGCGCGCGGTGCGCGTTCTGTTACCTTAATGATAATTTAACATACTCTGAACATACGGCGCTTTATGATTGTATTCTCCTCGCTACAAATCCGACGCGGCATCCGCGTCCTGCTGGACAACGCCACGGCGACGGTTAATCCAGGTCAGAAGGTCGGCCTGGTGGGCAAAAACGGCTGCGGCAAATCCACGCTGCTGTCGCTGCTGAAGGGCGAGATCGCGGCGGATGGCGGCAGCTTTACCTTCCCCGGCAACTGGGCGCTGGCCTGGGTCAACCAGGAGACGCCGGCGCTGGACGTGCCGGCGATCGAGTATGTTATCGACGGCGACCGCGAGTTTCGCCAGCTCGAAGCCGAATTGCAAGCGGCCAACGACCGCAACGACGGCCACGCCATCGCCACCCTGCACGGCAAGCTGGACGCCATCGACGCCTGGACCATCCGTTCCCGCGCCGCCAGCCTGCTGCACGGCCTCGGCTTCTCCAACGAACAGCTGCAAAGCCCGGTGCGCGACTTCTCCGGCGGCTGGCGCATGCGCCTCAACCTGGCGCAGGCGCTGGTGTGCCGTTCCGATCTGCTGCTGCTCGACGAACCGACCAACCACCTGGATCTCGATGCGGTGATCTGGCTGGAACGCTGGCTGAAAAGCTATCCCGGCACGCTGGTACTGATCTCGCACGACCGCGACTTCCTCGATCCGATCGTCGACAAGATCCTGCATATCGAACAGCAGACGATCAATGAATACACCGGCAATTATTCGTCGTTCGAACGCCAGCGCGCCACCAAACTGGCGCAGCAGCAGTCGCTGTATCAGCACCAGCAAGAGAAAGTGGCGCACCTGCAAAGCTATATCGACCGTTTCCGCGCGCAGGCCACCAAGGCCAAGCAGGCGCAGAGCCGCATCAAGATGCTGGAGCGCATGGAGCTGATCGCCCCGGCACACGTCGACAACCCGTTCACCTTCAGCTTCCGTCCGCCGGAAAGCCTGCCGAACCCGCTGCTGCGCATGGACAAAGTCAGCGCCGGGTATGGCGATAAAGTGATCCTGAAGTCAATCAAGCTGAACCTGGTGCCCGGCTCGCGCATTGGCCTGCTCGGCCGCAACGGCGCCGGTAAATCCACGCTGATCAAACTGCTGGCCGGCACCCTGGAACCGCTGAGCGGCGAGATTGGCCTGGCGAAAGGCATCAAGCTGGGTTACTTCGCCCAGCACCAGCTGGAATTCCTGCGCGCCGACGAATCGCCGCTGCAGCACCTGAGCCGCATCGCACCACGGGTGCTGGAGCAGCAGCTGCGCGACTATCTGGGCGGTTTCGGCTTCCAGGGCGACAAGGTCAGCGAAGTGACCGAACGTTTCTCCGGCGGCGAGAAGGCGCGGCTGGTGCTGGCGCTGATCGTCTGGCAGCGCCCTAACCTGCTGCTGCTCGATGAACCGACCAACCACCTGGATCTCGACATGCGCCAGGCGCTGACCGAGGCGCTGATCGATTTCGAAGGCGCGTTGGTGGTGGTCTCGCACGACCGTCACCTGCTGCGCTCCACCACCGACGATCTGTACCTGGTGCACGACGGCCAGGTCGAGCCTTTCGAGGGCGATCTCGACGACTACCAGCAGTGGCTTGTCGACCTGCAGCGCCAGGAAAGCCAGCAGGACACGCCGGAAAAAGAGAGCGGCGGCAACAGCGCGCAGGCGCGCAAGGATCAAAAACGCCGCGAGGCGGAGTTCCGTACGCAGACCCAACCGCTGCGCAAGCAGATCGCCAAGCTGGAACAGCAGATGGAAAAACTGGGCGCCGAACTGGCGGCGGTGGAGGAACAGCTGGCGGATCCCGCGCTGTACGACATCAGCCGCAAGGCCGAGTTAACCGACTGCCTGCAAAAGCAAAGCCAGGCCAAATCCGCGCTGGAAGAGACGGAAATGACCTGGCTGGATGCGCAGGAACAGCTGGAGCAGTTAACGCAGGCGTTCGAAGCCTAAGCCTCAGGCCTTGTAAAAAGGCCTATCCCCCAGAATGGTCGCGCGGTGCATGATGCGCCGCTGCGGCAGATAATCCGCGTTGGCGTAGTGCTGCGTCACGCGGTTATCCCAGATCGCCACGTCATTTTCCTGCCAGCGCCAGCGCACCTGAAACTCCGGTTTGGTGATGTGAGCAAACAGGAAGTTCAGCAAAGCGTCGCTCTCTTTCGGCGCCAGATCGACGATCCGCGTGGTAAACCCTTCATTGACGAACAGCGCCTGCCGGCCGCTGACCGGGTGGGTGCGCACCACCGGATGCAGCAGCGGCGGGTTTTTCTGCACCGCCTGTTGCCAGCGCTGATGCTCCTCTACACTGCCGCGATGTTTGTGTTCCGGGAACGACTTGGTGAAGTCATGCTCCGCACGCAGCCCCGCCAACAGCGTTCTGAACGGCGCCGACAGCGCCTCGTAGGCGGCGATGCCGCTGGCCCACAGCGTATCGCCGCCGGTGGAAGGCAAGGTCTTGGCCGTCAGGATCGCCCCCAGCGGCGGGTTGTCGATAAAGGTCACGTCGGTGTGCCAGTTATCGTTGTCCGGCGGGTTGTCGTCGTGGGTATCGAGCACGATGATCTCTTCCACGTCGGTGGCGTGCGGATAGACCGGATGGATATGCAGATCGCCGAAGCGGCCGGCCAGATCGCGCTGCTGCAGCGGGGTGATCGGCTGATTGCGGAAGAACAGCACCTGATGCTTCAGCAAGGCGTGATAAAGCTGCTCAAACTGGCCGTCGCCCAGCGGCCGGGCCAACTCGACGTTTTCCACCAGCGCCCCGATGTAAGGCCCCAGCGGGGTGATATTCAGACGTTCGTTCATTGCTGTACTCCATGCCACGGGGTCAATCGGCGCTGCAGGGCACGCAGCCCCAGCTCCAGCCCAAATGCAATCACCGCAATCACGCCGATGCCAGCCAACACCACGTCGGTCGCCAGAAACTCACCGGCGGATTGCACCATAAATCCCAGGCCGCGCGTGGCGGCGATCAGTTCGGCGGCCACCAGCGTCGACCAGCCGACGCCCAGCCCGATGCGGATGCCGGTCAGGATCTCCGGCAGCGCGCTCGGCAGCACCACGAAACGCAGCACCTGCCAACGCGTGGCGCCCAACGCCCGGGCGGCACGCACCCTCACCTGCGCCACGCTGCGCACGCCGGCCACGGCAGACAGCGTCACCGGCGCGAAGATCGCCAGATAAATCAGTAAGATCTTTGAGGTTTCGCCGATGCCGAACCAAATCACCATCAGCGGCAGATAGGCCAGCGGCGGCACCGGGCGATAGATTTCAATCAGCGGATCGAGAATGCCGCGCACCGTGTCGTTCAGCCCCATGGCAATGCCCACCGGGATGCCGACGATCACCGCCGCCAACAGCGCTACCAGAATGCGCCCCAGGCTGGCCGCCAGGTGTTGCCACAGCGTGGCGTCCATAAAGCCTTGCGGGCTGGCGATGGTGATCAGCTGGTGCAGCACCTGCTGCGGCGCCGGCAAAAACAGCGGGCTGATCAGCTGCAGCGCCGTCACGCCCCACCAGACGATCAACACCGTCAACAGCGTGGCGCCGCTCAGCCAAACGTTGCGCGGCACGCTGAAACGGCGCGCCGCTTTACCTTGCGGCTGCGCCGCGGCCTTCAGAGTGGAATGCAGGCTCATAGCATGGCCTCGCGCTGTTGGAAAACTTTGCCCAGCACGTATTCGCGCTGCGCGATAAATTCAGGATCGGACTTGATGGCGCGGCAGGCTTCGCCGTCAGCATAGCGTTGGCCGAAGTTCAGCGACAGCCGCTCCACCACCTGCCCCGGCCCCGGCGACAGCAGCAACAGCTCGCTGGCGAGGAACACCGCCTCTTCGATATCGTGGGTGATCAGCAGCACCTGTTTGCCGGTATCGCGCCAAATGGTCAGCAACAGCTCCTGCATCTGCTCGCGGGTGAACGCGTCCAGGGCGCCGAACGGTTCGTCCAGCAACAACAGCCGCGGATCGGCGGCCAGAGCGCGGGCGATGCCGACGCGTTGGCGCATGCCGCCGGAAAGCTGCCAGATAAAGTGCTGTTCATAGCCCGCCAGCCCCACGCGCTGCAGCATCTGCTCCGCCACCTGGCGGCGCTGCGCCTTGCCGACGCCGGCCAGCTGCAGGCCGAACTCGACGTTGTCCACCACGTTGCGCCACGGCAGTAAGCCCTCATGCTGGAACACCACGCCCCGTTCGGCGCTCGGGCCGTGAACGGGCGTTCCATCCAGCGTGATGCTGCCAGCTGAAGGCTCGATAAACCCGGCGATCAAATTCAGCAGCGTGGTCTTGCCGCAGCCCGACGGGCCGAGCACCACCACCAGTTGCCCGGCGGCAATCTGGAACGACACGTCACGCAGCGCGGGCCGCCCCTGATACTCTGCTGAAAGATGATTGACGTTTAGCATCCTGCTTCCTTACGACTGCGGCGCAGCCTGCACCTGTTTCACAAAACGGTCGGTCACGTAAGCGCTGTAGTCGCTGTCGACCTGCGGGATCTTGCCCTGCTGCTTGAGGAATTCGGCGGTATCGCGGATCGCCTTGTCCACCGGCTGGCCGAGCTGGGCAACCTGATCCGCCACCGGCAGATAACGGTTTCCCTTCACCAGCTCCGGCACCTGCGCTTCCGGCACGCCGCTCAGGCGCGCCAGCGTGCTGAGGTGGCTCGGATCTTTCAGCCACTGCTCCGGCGCCGCCAGGTAGGCCTTTTGCGCCTGTAGGGCGCTAGCGGCAAAGGCGGTCACCACGTCGGGATGTTTCTCGGCAAAGTCTTTGCGCACCACCCACACGTCCAGCGTCGGCGAGCCCCATTCGCCCACCTGCGCGGAGTCGGTCAACACCTTGCCCTGTTTGGCCAGTTCGTTGACCACCGGCGCCCAGACGTAAGCGCCGTCGATGTCGCCGCGCTGCCAGGCGGCGGCGATGGCCGGCGGCTGCAGATTGAGGATCTTCACCTGCTCAGGCTTGATGCCCCAATGCTTGAGCGAGGCCAGCAGGCTGTAATGGGTGGTGGAGATAAACGGCACCGCAATGCGCTTGCCGATTAGATCCTGCGGGCTTTTGATGTCATTTTTCACCACCAGCGCTTCGGAGCTGCCGAGCTGCGAAGCGATGAGGAACACTTCGATGGGGAGTTTCTGGCTGGCGGCCACCGCCAGTGGGCTGGAGCCGATATTGCCGATCTGCACGTCGCCGGAGGCCAGCGCACGCAGCACGCTGGAGCCGCTGTCGAACTTACGCCAGTCGACGGTCGCGCCGGACCGTTTGGCGAAGCTGTTTTCCGCCTGCGCCACCTTGGCCGGCTCCGCCGACGTCTGGTACGCCACGGTCACGTCCACCGCGTAGGCGCTGGCTGCGCTGAGCGCCAGCGCCAACAGCGCCGCGTTGCGTAAGGAAAAGAGTTTGCCCGCCATGTTCCGCTCCGTTGATAAAAATCTGTTCAGTTGCTGACAGTTTTATCTGAGCGGTGACGGGCGATAAAAGAATAAAAAAGTCTTCTTTATTACCCTGCGTAATATAAACGCGGATTACAGCGCGATCGTCCCGTGCAGGAACACGTGAGCATAGCCGCCGAGCAGCGTACGATCCCCTTGCAGTTCGCAGAACAGTTCGCCGCCGCGTGCCGAGACCTGCTGCGCCTGCAGCCGATGGCGGCCGAGACGCGCCGTCCAGTAAGGCATCAGCGTGCAGTGCGCGGAGCCGGTAACCGGATCTTCACCGCCGTCGAGCGTGAAATAGCGCGACACGAAGTCCACGGTGTCACCCGGCGCAGTGACGATCACCGCACACCCGGCCAGCGCGATCAGCGCCGGGATGTCCGGCCGCAGCGCACGCACCTGCGCCTCGTTTTCCAGCACCACCAGCAGCGCTTTCGCCTGCCACACCTCCTGCGGCTGCACGCCCAGCAGCGCCGCGAGGCCCGCCGGTTCGGCCACCTTCTGCGGCGGCCGAGCGGGGAAGTCGAGCACCAGCCGTTCCCCGTCCTGCGCATCGCGCTTGACGAACAGTTCGCCGCCGGCCGAGCGGAAGCGAATATCCTGCAGCGCCGGGTTAACCACGCTGAACATCACATGCGCCGCCGCCAGGGTGCCGTGGCCGCAGAGATCGACCTCGCGCTGCGGGGTAAACCAGCGGATGGCGGTCATGTCGCCGTCATCCCAGACAAAGCTGGTTTCCGGCAGGCCGATCTCGTTGGCGATCGCCTGCAGCCGCGCCGCCGGCAGCGGCTGTGTCAGCAGGCAAACCCCGGCCGGGTTGCCGCGCAGCCCTTCGCCGGTAAAGGCAACCACGTGATAATAATTTTCCGCCATCGTTCGCTCCTTAATGCCAGATCAGTAACACACAGGCTGCGGTCAACAACCCCATGGAAACGTTGAAGATAACCCAGGCCTTTTTGCTGCGCAGCAGGCGGCCGATCAGGGTGCCGAACGCCAGCCAGATAATGCCGGCGACGATGTTGACCACCAAAATGCCCAACGCGATCGCCGCAATGGACCCGTTGTACTTATCGCCCGCCAGGCTGAAGCTGGCCACCGCCCCCAGCGCCATCAGCCAGGCTTTCGGGTTGAGGAACTGCAGCAGCCAGCCCTGATACAGCCGCACCGGCTGCGGCGGCGCCACGTCGGTTTCCAGTTTTTCATAGGCGGCGGTGGCGACTTTCCACGCCAGCCACAGCAGGTACAGGCTGCCGAGGATTTTCAGGATCAGGTGCAGCGACGGATAAACCAGGATCAGGCTGCCGACGCCGAAGGCCACCAGCAGCAAAATGCTTTGCATGCCGAGCATGATGCCGATCATCAGCCACAGCGAACGCATAAAGCCGAAGTTGGCGCCGGAAGTGGTCAGCAGCAGGTTATTGGGGCCGGGCGTGATGGCGGCGACCCACAGGAAGCCCAGCATCGAAAGGAATAAACTCGGTTCCATGGCACGGGTGCTCCTCACCCAAGGCGCTTTTTTGCAGTATCATTGTTAATTCTTGGTATTGAAGCTAACAGTGCGCTAGGGATCTCACAATAGCCGCCCACAACATTTTACTCAGCCTATGCCTAACACCTTTCGCCCTCTGACCGGGGCCAGTAACCCGCACCTGCAAACGCTGTTGCCGCGGCTGGTGCGCCGCCGCGTATTATTGAAACCGCATTGGCAGCGGCTGGAATTGCCCGACGGCGATTTCGTCGATCTCGCCTGGAGCGAGGATCCGGCGCAGGCGCGCGACAAACCGCGTGCGGTGCTGTTCCACGGCCTGGAGGGCAGCTTCTACAGCCCCTACGCGCATGGCCTGCTCAACGCCTGGCGCGAGCGCGGCTGGCTCGGCGTGGTGATGCACTTTCGCGGCTGCAGCGGTGTGCCCAATCGCAAGCAGCGCATCTACCACTCCGGTGAAACCGAAGACGCGCGCTTCTTCCTGCGCTGGCTGCGCGACCGCTACGGCGAGGTGCCGACCGCGGCGGTCGGCGTTTCGCTCGGCGGCAACATGCTGGCCTGCTACCTGGCGCAGCAAGGCGCCGACAGCCTGCTGCAGGCGGCGGTGGTGGTCTCGGCGCCGCTGATGCTGGAGCCCTGCGCCTACCGCATGGAGCAAGGCTTTTCCCGCGTTTATCAGCGCTACCTGCTGGGGCAGCTGAAACAAAACGCCACCCGCAAGCTGTTGCACTACCCGGACACCCTGCCGCTCAAGCTGTCCCAACTGAACGGTCTGCGGCGCATCCGCGAATTCGACGACGCCATCACCTCGCGCATTCACGGCTTCAGTGACGCCACCGACTATTATCGCCGCTGCAGCGCCCTGCCGCTGTTGCCGGCTGTCCAAACGCCGCTGCTGATCATCCATGCGAAGGACGATCCCTTCATGACCCCTGAGGTGATCCCCGACGTCGCCGGCCTGCCGCGCAATATCGAATATCAGCTGACCGAGTTCGGCGGCCACGTCGGCTTCGTCGGCGGCACGCTGAAAAAACCATACATGTGGCTGGAGCATCGCATTCCGGCCTGGCTTTCCCCTTATCTGGACATCCCGACGTGATCATTCCCTGGCAAGAACTGGCAACCGACACCCTCAACAGCCTGATCGAATCTTTTGTACTGCGCGAAGGCACCGATTACGGCGAGCACGAACGCTCGCTGGAACAGAAGGTGGAGGACGTGCGCCGCCAGCTAAAAAACGGCGAAGTGGTGCTGGTGTGGTCGGAACTGCACGAGAGCGTCAACATCATGCCGCGCGGCCAGTTCCGCGCCGGGCAGGAAGAAATTTAGTGGCGATCGGTTCTATGACTGACGGAAAAAATCAGGTAACAATGGGGCATTGCAAACCAGCGCGCGCCATTTTTTCCCGAGATAGAGAGCGTCAACAAGAGCCACAATAATCCCCTGACGCCGGCGCATTCAACACGGAGTGACAACCACCATGTCTGCCAAACATCCCGTTATCGCGGTGACCGGTTCCAGCGGCGCCGGCACCACCACCACCAGCGTGGCGTTCCGCAAAATATTCCAACAACTCAACATCCGCGCCGCCGAGCTGGAGGGCGACAGCTTCCACCGCTACACCCGGCCGGAAATGGACGCGGCGATCCGCAAGGCGCGCGATCTGGGCAGACACATCAGCTATTTCGGCCCCGAGGCCAACGACTTCGGCCTGCTGCAGCAGAGCTTCATCGACTACGGCAAGAACGGCACCGGCCGCTCGCGCAAGTATCTGCATACCTACGACGAAGCGGTGCCCTACAATCAGGTGCCGGGCACCTTCACCCCGTGGGAACCGCTGCCGGCGCCGACCGACGTGCTGTTTTACGAGGGGCTGCACGGCGGTGTGGTCACCGAGCACCATGACGTGGCCAAGCACGTCGACCTGCTGGTCGGCGTGGTGCCGATCGTCAACCTGGAGTGGATCCAGAAACTGATCCGCGATACCGGCGAGCGCGGCCACTCCCGCGAAGCGGTAATGGATTCGGTGGTGCGTTCGATGGAAGACTACATCAACTACATCACGCCGCAGTTCTCGCGCACCCACATCAACTTCCAGCGCGTGCCGACGGTGGACACCTCCAACCCGTTCGCCGCCAAGGCGATTCCCTCACTGGACGAAAGCTTCGTGGTGATCCACTTCCGCGGGCTGGATCAAATTGACTTCCCCTATTTGCTGGCGATGCTGCAAGGCTCGTTTATCTCGCACATCAATACGTTAGTGGTGCCGGGCGGCAAGATGGGGCTGGCGATGGAACTGATCATGGCGCCGCTGGTGCAGCGGTTGCTGGAAGGCAAGAAGATCGAATAAACGCGTTGAGCGCGGCGCCGGGCCGCGCTCCGCCTCGATTACGCCGGTTGGCGGATCTCGAAGCTGTGGGTTACCGTGGCGGCCTTGTTGAGCATCAGCGCCACCGAGCAATATTTCTCCGCCGACAGGCTCACCGCTCGCTCGACGATCTTGTCGGTCAGGTCCTGGCCGGTAACGATGAAATGCAGGTTGATATGGGTGAACAACCGCGGAGCTTCTTCGCGGCGCTCGGAGGTCAGCTTCACCTCGCAGTCGCGCACGTCGTTGCGCCCTTTTTGCAGGATGGACACCACGTCGATCGCGCTGCAGCCGCCCACCGACATCAGCACCATCTCCATCGGGCTGGGTGCTTTATCGCCGGCGTTGCCGTCCATCAGCACCTGGTGGCCGGAGGCCGATTCACCCAAAAACGTTAACCCTTCCACCCATTTAACTCTTGCCTGCATTCTGGTCACTCCGGTTGATTTCTTAAAATCAGAGTACGCTTTCGCATAGAAACAGGCAACGTAACCTGATGCTAATCATGCTGAAGCGAGACAACACGAGACACCCGCCTTACTCTGTGCTACAAACAGAGCCGCAATAAATCTTTCCGGGACACTGAATTTCAGGGAAACGCCCAGAGAAAGGCTCCTTTACCGGTATGTTAACAGAATGTAGCTTGCAGCGCTTACGGCAAGTTAATATGCTAGAGCGACAGCGTATTTTTATGACACGCCTCAAAACTTGCCGGTAGCCCTCGCTCATGACTGTGGCTACAGGCGGGTTTTACAGGGAACTCTGACCCCTGTGACACAAGGCAGCGATAACAACAGAGGATAACAGCGAATGGTTCTCGGCAAACCGCAAACAGACCCTACTCTCGAATGGTTCCTGTCTCATTGCCATATCCACAAATATCCATCGAAGAGTACGCTGATTCACCAAGGTGAAAAGGCCGAAACGCTTTACTACATCGTGAAAGGCTCCGTCGCGGTGCTGATCAAGGATGAAGAAGGTAAAGAGATGATCCTGTCCTACCTCAACCAGGGGGATTTCATCGGCGAGCTCGGATTGTTCGAAGAAGGCCAGGAGCGCAGCGCCTGGGTTCGCGCGAAAACCGCCTGTGAAGTGGCCGAAATCTCCTACAAGAAATTCCGCCAGCTGATCCAGGTGAACCCGGACATCCTGATGCGTCTGTCCGCCCAAATGGCGAGCCGCCTGCAGGTCACCTCCGAAAAAGTGGGCAACCTCGCCTTCCTGGACGTTACCGGCCGCATCGCGCAAACCCTGCTGAATCTGGCGAAGCAACCCGACGCCATGACTCACCCGGACGGCATGCAGATCAAGATCACCCGCCAGGAGATCGGCCAGATCGTCGGCTGCTCGCGCGAAACCGTTGGCCGTATTCTGAAAATGCTGGAAGATCAAAACCTGATTTCCGCCCACGGCAAAACCATTGTCGTCTACGGCACCCGTTAATCCCTGAAGAAACGGCGCAATCTGCGCCGTTTTTTTTATCTGCTCTCTGCCATGTGGCGCCGCCTGATCTACCACCCGGAAATCAACTACGCACTGCGACAAACGCTGGTGTTGTGCCTGCCGGTGCTGTTCGGCCTGCTGATAGGCCAGCTGCAGCTCGGCCTGATGTTCTCTCTGGTGCCCGCCTGCTGCAATATCGCCGGTCTGGACACGCCGCATAAGCGCTTCTTTAAACGGCTGGTGGTTGGCGGCTCGCTGTTCGCCTTCAGCAGCGTGCTGCTGCAACAGGCACTGCTGTGGCACGTGCCGCTGCCGGCGCTGATGCTGGGCCTGGCGCTGCTGCTCGGCGTCACCGGTGAAATCAGCCCGCTGCACGCCCGGCTGTTGCCGGCGGCGCTGGTGGCCGCCATCTTCGCCCTCAGCACGGCCGGCACGGTGCCCATCTGGCAGGCGCCGCTGCTGTACGCCATCGGCACCGTCTGGTACGGCTTATTCACCTGGTTCTGGTTCAAGCTGTGGAAAGAGCAGCCGATGCGCGAGACCCTGAGCCAGCTCTACCTGGAACTGGCGGACTATTTCGAAGCCAAATACTCGCTGCTGACCCAGCACACCGATCCGCAAACCGCGCTGCCGCCGCTGCTGGTGCGCCAGCAAAAGGTGATGGATCTGATCAGCCTGTTGTACCAACAGCTTAATTTCCTGCCGCACGCCAACAACCTCGAGCAAAAGCGCCTGCAGCGCGCCTTTCAGGTGGCGATGGATCTGCAGGAGCACATCACCGTCAGCCTGCATCTGCCGGAGGAGGTGCAAAAACTGGTGGAGCAGAGCCAGGCCGAAGCGATCATTCGCCGCAACGCTCAGGTGATCGCCGGCCGGCTGCGCGTAGTGGCGCACGATATTCTCTATCATCAACATTCGAAGCGCTTCTCCATGGCCCACGAGCTGGCGGCGCTGGAAAAAATGGCGGCGCAGCATCCCGATAACCCGGTCGGCCAGTTTTGTTATTACCACTTCAGCCGCATCGCCCGCCTGCTGCGCACCCAGCATCCGCTATACCGCCGCGACCTGATGTCCGGCCAGCACCGCCTGCCGTTTTGGCCGGCGCTGGCCAGCTATCTGTCGTTCAAGTCCACCGCCCTGCGCAACGCCGCGCGGCTGGGCGTGACGCTGGCAGTCGGCAGCAGCCTGGGTGCGGTGTTCAATCTGCCGAAGCCTTACTGGATCCTGCTCACCATCATGCTGGTGAGCCAAAACGGGTATAACGCCACCCGGGTGCGTATTCAGCACCGTGCGCTGGGCACGATTGCCGGGCTTTTGCTGGCGGCCGGGCTGCTGCAGCTGCAGTTGCCGGAAGGCGAAACGCTGAGCATCATGTTGGTGATCACGCTGCTGGCCTACCTGGTTTCGCGCAAGAACTACGGGCTGTCGGTGATTGGCTTTACGGTCACGGCGGTTTACACCCTGCAGCTGCTGGCGCTGAACGGCTCGCATTTTCTGGTGCCGCGCCTGATCGATACGCTGATCGGCTGCGTGTTGGCGTTCGGCGGCACCATTTGGCTATGGCCGCAGTGGCAAAGCGGGCTGCTGCGCAAGAATGCCCATCAGGCGCTGGAGCACGATCAAACCGCGCTGCGGTTGATGCTGGAACAGCCGGAACCGGACGCCACCGCGTTGGCCTATACCCGCATGCAGGTCAACCAGGCGCACAATGCGCTATTCACCTCGCTCAATCAGGCGATGCAGGAGCCGGGGTTCGCGTCGGACTATCTGGCGGACATGCGGCTGTGGGTCACGCATAGCCAGTTCATCGTCGAGCACCTGAACGCCATGACCATTCTGGCGCGCGAACACTACATGCTGACGCCAAAACTGGCGGAAGCGTATCTGCAGGCCTGTGAAATCGCGCTGCAAAGCTGCCAACAGCGGTTGGAATACGACGGCCCGAGCAGCGGCAACAGCGGCATCATGCAGCCGCCGGATCTGCATCCGGAGATGCCCGTTACCGAGATGGAGCGCCATCTGCGGCGCATTCTGTCGCACCTGAGCGTGATGCACACCATTTCTTCGCTGGCCTGGCGCCAGCGCCCGCACCACGGCATTTGGCTCAAGCGCAAACTGCGCGATCAATAAGGGCGCGGCATGCCGCGCCCCGTTATATGCCGCGCGGGCGTCAGGCGTTGATCACATCCTGCACCGCCAGCTCGAACAGCGCCATGCCGGCCTCGATATCCTGCAGCTCCACCACCAGTGACGGCGCGAAACGAATCACGTTCGGCCCGGCATTGAGGATCATCAACCCGCGCGCGGCGGCGGCGGTGAGGAAGTCGCGCGCTCTGCCGTGATAATGCGGCGTCAGCTCGGCGCCAATCAGCAGCCCCATGCCGCGAATCGCGGTGAAAATACCGTATTTATCGCCGATATGCTGCAAAGCCTGCACATACAGCGCATGACGCTGCTCGATGCCGCTCAGCACCTCCGGCGTATTGATCACGTCCAGCGCCGCCTCCGCCACCGCGCAGGCCAGCGGGTTGCCGCCGTAGGTGGTGCCGTGGGTGCCCACCTGCATCACCGACGCAATGTCTTCGGTGGTCAGCATGGCGCTGACCGGGAAACCGCCGCCCAGCGCCTTGGCGGTGGTGAGAATGTCCGGCGTCACGCCATAATGCATATAGGCGAACAGTTTGCCGCTGCGCCCCATGCCGCTTTGCACTTCGTCGAACACCAGCAGCGCCTGATGTTGGTCGCACAGCTCGCGCACGCCTTTGAGGAAGCCGGCATCGACCGGCGTAATGCCGCCCTCGCCCTGAATCGGTTCCATCACCACCGCGCAGGTGTGGTCGTCCATCACCGCCTTCACCGCCGCCAAATCGTTGAACGGCACGTGCACGATGTCGGCCGGCTTCGGCCCGAACCCGTCGGAATATTTGGCCTGCCCGCCCACCGACACGGTGAACAGCGTGCGGCCGTGAAACGCGTTATAGAAGGCGATGATTTTGGTTTTGTAGGGGCTGTGGCGGGTGATGGCGTAATGACGCGCCAGTTTGAACGCCGCCTCGTTGGCCTCTGCGCCGGAGTTGGCGAAGAACACCCGATCGGCGAAGGTGGCGTCGATCAGTTTGCTCGCCAGGCGCAGCGCAGGCTCATTGGTGAAGACGTTGCTGGTATGCCACAGGGTTTCGCCTTGGCGTTTGAGCGCCTCGACCAGCGCCGGATGGCAGTGCCCCAGCGCCGTCACCGCGATGCCGCCGGAAAAATCGATGTACTCTTTTCCCTGTTGATCCCAGACCCGGCTGCCTTGGCCGCGCACCGGCACAAACTGGGCAGGTGCATAAACAGGCAGGATCACCTGGTCAAAGGTGCTGCGGCTCACTGCGGATTTTTCAGTCATTTTCGGCTCCACCCTGAAGGTTTTTCAGCGCTATCGTAATGTCATATTGAAAACATAATCACGAAATATGCATAAAAAACCAATCAAGCGCAAACGCAAAACGCCTGGCGGGCAAAAAAAACGCATCGGGATTAACGCTGGAGGAAATTATCCAGCAGCTGATGGCCCTGCTCGCTGAGCACGCTTTCCGGATGGAACTGCACGCCTTCCAGCGCCAAAGTGCGGTGGCGGATGCCCATAATCTCGTCGCACACGCCGTCGCGTTCGCTCCAGGCGGTCACTTCAAAACAGTCCGGCAGCGTATCGGCCTTCAGCACCAGCGAGTGGTAGCGGGTCACGGTCAGCGGATCGCTCAGGCCGCGAAACACGCCGACGCCCAGGTGACGAATCGCCGAGGTTTTGCCGTGCATCACCGCGCGGGCGCGCACCACCTCGGCGCCGAACGCCTGCCCCAGCGCCTGGTGCCCCAGGCACACGCCGAGGATCGGCAGTTTGCCGGCGAAATGACGAATGGCGGCCAGCGAGATACCCGCTTCGTTCGGGGTGCAGGGGCCAGGGGAAATCACCAGATGCTGCGGCGCCAGCCGCTCGATATCGGCCAGCTGCAGCTCATCGTTGCGCTTCACCAGCACCTCGGCGCCCAATTCGCAGAAGTACTGGTAAAGGTTATAGGTAAAGGAGTCGTAGTTATCGATCAGCAGCAGCATGTTAGGTCCGGCAGAGAAAAATGCCGCCACAGTGTACTGATTTAACCCGCCGCTGCCGACGATAATTTCCGCTTACTTTTTACGGCCGCCGGTGATCGAGCCCAGCACGCCGCGCAGGATCTGGCGGCCGAGATCGCGCGCCATGCTCTTGGCGGCGGTCTGGACAATGCCGTCGCGCTTGCCGCCGCGCGGGCCGGTGGAACCGAACAACAGCTCGCTCAAGCCGTCCATCAGGCCGCCGCCCGCCTGCTGTTGTTGCTGTTGCGCCTGCGGTTGCTGCCCCTGCTGCGGGGTGCCGACGGTGGCAAAACCGCCCGACGACAGCTTCTCGTAGGCGGACTCGCTGTCGATCATATCCTCATAGCGGCCATACAGCGGCGACTTGTTGATCGCACTGTTCAGCCCTTCCGCGCCGAGCATGCCCATTTTGGATTCCGGCGCGATCACCATCGCCCGCTCCACCACGTTCGGCCGGCCCTTCTCGTCGAGGAATGACACCAGCGCTTCACCCACGCCCAGCTCGGTGATCGCCGTTTCGGCATCGAAGGCCGGATTGGCGCGCAGGGTTTGCGCCGCCGTCTTCACCGCCTTCTGATCGCGCGGCGTGAAGGCGCGCAGCGCATGCTGCACGCGGTTACCCAGCTGGCCCAGCACGCTGTCCGGGATGTCCAGCGGGTTCTGGGTGACAAAGTAAATGCCGACGCCTTTGGAGCGGATCAGGCGCACCACCTGTTCGATCTTGGTCAGCAGCGCCGCCGGCGCGTCGTTGAACAGCAGGTGCGCCTCATCGAAGAAGAACACCAGCTTCGGCTGTTCAGGGTCGCCCACTTCCGGCAGGTGCTCGAACAGCTCAGCCAGCAGCCACAGCAGGAACACCGAATACAGCTTCGGCTGATTGATCAGCTTGTCCGCCGCCAGCAGGTTGATCACGCCGTGGCCGTTGGCGTCGGTTTTCATCAGATCGTTGATGTCGAGCATCGGCTCGCCGAAGAACTGGTCAGCGCCCTGCTCTTCCAGCGTCAGCAACCCGCGCTGAATAGCGCCGATCGACGCGGCAGAGATATTGCCGTACTGAGTCTGGAATTGTTTGGCGTTGTCGCCGACGAACTGCAGCATGGTGCGCAAATCCTTCATGTCCAGCAACAGCAGCGCGTTGTCATCGGCGATCTTGAACACCAGCTGCAGCACGCCGCTTTGCACCTCGTTCAGATCCAACAGGCGCCCCAGCAGCAGCGGCCCGAGATCGGAAATCGTGGCGCGGATCGGGTGCCCCTTTTCACCGTAAATATCCCACGGGATAATGGTGCAGGCCTGCGGCTGCCAGTCGCTGACGCCGATCGCCGCCAGGCGCGCCTGCAGTTTCTCGGAAGGCACGCCCTCGGCGCCGATGCCGGACAGATCGCCCTTCACGTCCGCCAGGAACACCGGCACGCCGATGCGCGAGAACTGTTCGGCCATTTTCTGCAGCGTCACCGTCTTGCCGGTGCCGGTTGCCCCGGTGATCAGCCCGTGGCGGTTGGCCAACGCCGGCAAAATCACCAGATCCTGCTCCGGTTTTCCGTCTTTCATCGCTTTGGCGATAATCCGTGGTTCACTCATTTTCTGTTCCTTTGACGCTGACGCGGCGCGAAACGCGCCTGTGGATGCAATAAAGCTATAAGCGCCGCGTAACCCCGTCAAGGACAAACAAAAAGGGCGCCGTCGGGGCCTGATGAATTCAGATTGCGCTTAGCGTCAAAGCGCCTTTGCTTGAACAATAAAGCACCAGTGCTATAGTGAGCATTACGCTGTATATACGAGGTAAATACCATGTCTGAATCTACCGTGGTAATCCGCGTGGATGAAGAGTTAAAAACCGCTTTCGCCAGCGCGGCAAAGGCCGCCGATCGCACGGCTTCGCAACTGCTGCGTGATTTCATGCGCGAGTTTGTCCGCCGCCAGGCGCAACAGGAAGAGTACAACCAGTGGTTAAAGGAAAAGGTCGAGGTAAGCCGCAAGGCGTTGCGTGAAGGCAAATTCGCCGACGATGAAGAGGTGGCCGCTTATTTCGCCGAACGCAGAGCCAAATCAACGCGATAAAACACAAAAGGACTTTTGTGAAACTGACATGGACGGAACCCGCCATCGCCGATCGTCTGGCGATTTATGAATGGTTGGAACTTAAAAATCCGGCCGCCGCCGCAGAAAATGATGCAAAAATCGCTGACGCGGCGGCACGCCTCGTGCATCATCCCGCCAGCGGGAAAACGGGGCGGATAGCGGTACGCGCGAGCTGGTCATCTCCCCGTCCTATTTGCTGGTCTATGAATGGGCGGCTCAACGCGTCATCGTATTGGCCATCGTGCATACTCGCCGTCGGTGGCCGCCGGCATAGTCACCCCCGCAGCCCCAACTGCTCCTTCAGCGCTTTCAAATAGCGCCGGCTGACCGGCACCGGATCGCCTGCCGACATGATCATCTCCGCCGCGCCTCCCTCTTCGAAGCGGATCTCGCGCACCTGCTCCAGATTGACCAGATACTGCCGATGGCAGCGCACCAGCGGCGTACGGCTTTCCAGCGTGCGCAGCGTCAGCTCGGTGAAACACTCCATGCCGTCGCTGCGCACCACGAAGACCCCGCTCAGTTTGGAGCGGATCGCCAGCACTTCGTCGAAGCGCAGCAGATAGATGCGGCTGTGGCCGGTGCAGGGAATGTATTTCAGGTAACCGGCGCTCTCTTCCAGCGCCGCCACGTCCTGCGGCGCACTGCGCTGCCGCAGACGTTGCAGCGTCTTGCTCAGCCGCTTCGGCTCCGCCGGCTTCAGCAGATAGTCGAAGGCGTGCTCCTCGAATGCCTGCACCGCGTATTCGTCGTAGGCGGTCAGAAACACGATGTGCGGCATGCGGTTGGGATCCAGCATGCCGACCATTTCCAGCCCGCTGATGCGCGGCATCTGGATATCGAGAAACACCACGTCCGGCTGCAGCCGGTGGATCTGGCTGATGGCTTCAATGGCGTTGGCGCACTCGCCGATAATCGCGATCCCCGCTTCAGCTTCCAGCAGGTGGCGCAGGTTGTCGCGCGCGGAAGGTTCATCGTCAACAATCAGTGCGTTTAACATCAGGCGGCCCTCTCCATGGGAACATTGAGCGTAATGCGGGTGTAGGCGTCCGGCTGGCAATCCACCTGCACGCCATAGCCTTCGCCGTAGCGCACGCGAATGCGTTTATCCACCAGGTTCATCCCCAGCCCGCTGCAGTTCGGCTTCGGCTGGAACAGCCCGGCGTTGTCCGTCACCTGCAGCAGCAGATGCTCCCCTTCGCAGCAGGCGCCGATTTCGATGCGGCCCACGCCCAGCAGATGCGAGGTGCCATGCTTGATGGCGTTCTCGACGATCGGCTGCAGCGAGAACGCCGGCAGCCGCACCGCCAACAGCGCCTCCGGCAGCGATACCGCGATCTCCAGCCGATCGGCGAAGCGCGCTTTCTCGATCTGCAGGTAGGCGTTCACGTGTTCAATCTCGTCCGCCAGGCTGACTTCGTCATCCGAGCGTTTGAGGTTTTTACGAAAGAAGGTCGAGAGAGACTGCACCAGATCGCAGGCGCGTTCGCCATCGCGGCGGATCACCGCCACCAGAGTATTCAAGGCATTGAACAGGAAATGCGGATTGACCTGCGCATGCAGCAGCTTGATCTCCGACTGCGCCAGCAGCTGCTTGTGGCGCTCGTACTGTCCGGCCATGATCTGCGCCGACAGCAGGCTGGCGATGCCTTCGCCCAGCGTACGGTTGATGGTGCTGAACAGCTGGCTTTTCGGCTCATACAGCTTGATGGTGCCGATCACCCGCTGATTTTCGCCGCGCAGCGGGATCACCAGCGTCGATCCCAGCTTGCAGGCCGGATTGATCGAGCAGCAGTAAGAGAGCTGATTGCCGTCGGCGTACACCACCTCGTTGTTGTCGATGGCGCGATGCGAATGCACCGAGGCGATCGGCGTGCCCGGCAGGTGGTGGTCGTCGCCGATGCCGATAAACGCCAGCAGCTTGTCGCGATCGGTGATCGCCACCGCGCCGATGCCCAGCTCCTGATAGATCACCCGGGCGACCTTCATGCTGTTCTCCTGATCGAAGCCCTGCCGCAGGATGCCCTCGGTGCGCTCGGCGATCTTCAGCGCCTTGGAAGAGAAGGCGCTGGTGTATTTTTCGAACATCGCGCGCCGATCCAGCAGGATTTGCATGAACATCGCCGCACCGACGGTATTGGCGATCATCATCGGCAGCGCGATGTGCTCCACCAGCTGCAACGCTTCGTCGTAGGGGCGCGCCACCGCCAGGATGATCGCCATCTGCAGCACTTCCGCCACCAGCGCCACGCCGCCGACAAACAGCGGATTGAACAGCAGCTCGATGCGCCCGCGGCGCATGGCGATGCTGTGTACGATGCCGCCGACCAGGCCTTCCGACACCGTGGAAATCGCGCAGGCCACGTCGGTCATGCCGCCGAGCGTATAGCGGTGCAGGCCGCCGGTCAGCCCGACCAGAAAGCCCACCGACGGCCCGCCCAGCAGACCGCCCAGGACCGCGCCTATCGCGCGGGTGTTGGCGATCGAATCCTGAATGTGCAGCCCGAAATAGGTGCCCATGATGCAGAACACCGAGAAGATCACGTAGCACAGCAGCTTGTGCGGCAGGCGGATGGTCACCTGCATCAGCGGGATGAACAGCGGGGTTTTGCTCAGCAGATAGGCGATAACGAGATAGACGCACATCTGCTGCAACAGCAACAGCACCTGGTTAAATTCATACATGGCAGCAACTCATCCAGAGACAACAAAGGGCGAACGCCGGATTTCCGGTCTGATTATTGTCTGCAGATTAGAGCATGAGGCGCGGGAGAAAACAGTGATGAAGGCAAGGCTTCGAGAGGAAGGAGCGGCCGACCCCAACGGGATCGGCCAAAAAACTTACGGCAGCACCTTGGCCGACAGAATCACCACCGGTTTGGTCGGCACATTCTGGTAAGGGCCGACGTTGCCGGTTGGCACCTGGGCAATTTTGTCCACCACGTCCATGCCTTTCACCACTTTGCCGAACACCGCGTAGCCGAAGTCACGCTGGCCATGATCCAGGAAGGCGTTATCCGCCACGTTCAGGAAGAACTGGCTGGTGGCGCTGTCCTTGTCGGCGGTGCGCGCCATCGAGATGGTGCCGCGCAGGTTGCGCAAGCCGTTGTCGGCTTCGTTCTTGATCGGCGCCTTGGTGGATTTTTGCTGCATGTCAGCGGTGAAACCGCCGCCCTGGATCATAAAGCCCGGGATCACGCGATGGAAAATGGTGTTGTTGTAGTACCCGCTGTTCACGTAATCGACGAAGTTCTGGGTGGAAACCGGTGCCTTCTGGCTATCGAGCGCCAACTCGATATTCCCCGCCGAGGTCGTCAGCATGACGTGGGTCTCACCGGCGGCGAGTGCGGCTGGCGCCATCGCTGTGAGGGAACACAGCGCGACGAAGGTCACTAAAGTACGTTTGAACATTAACGGGTCCTTTCTCTGAGAGACAAACAACGGAAAAGCGCTTTGATTCTAAAGAGCTGTATCGGCAAGTACCAGCCATTTACCTATATTTACCCAATTACGGGACATATCCTAGGCGGCCCTGAATTTTGCTGCGGAAAGTATGGGCGCAGAAGGCTTTTTTGCCAACCGCATCACGCATTTTTTGCCCCGCGCCGCCCTGGGTTGGTTTTTGCGATCTGCCTCCCAGTTTGCACACGCATTGTCGTTACTCTATATAAATGAGAGCGCTCTCATTATAAAAAGAGCGGATACTGAAGCATCCCACGGCGGCGTCGCCGCGCAACCCCTGGAGAAATGACGTGAGTGAACTGATGACTGAAGTCAGCCCCGAGTTTGAAAGCACCATCATGGAACTGCTGGTGTTCTCCGGCAGCGCGCGCAGCAATGCGCTGATGGCGCTGCGGCAAGCGCGCGCCGGCGATTTCGCCGCCGCGGCCAGGCACATGGCCGAGTCCAAAGAGTGGGTGAAGAAAGCACACCTGATCCAGACCGAGCTGATCGGCCTGGACGAAGGCTGCGGCAAACTGGCGATCAACCTGATCACCGTGCATGCGCAGGATCATCTGATGAACGCCATGGTGATCCAGGATCTGGCCGACGACATGATCGAGCTCTATCGCCGTCAGTCGCAGACGGAGGGCCGCCCATGAGCGCACTCAAAATCGCCGTGATCGGCGGCGGCAGCAGCTACACTCCCGAGCTGGTCGATGGGCTGATCCAGCGCATTGAGGAGCTGCCGGTCACCGAACTGGCGCTGGTGGACGTCGAACCGGGCCGGCAAAAAGTGGAAACCATCGCCGCCCTGACCCGCCGCATGCTGGCGCGCCACGGGCTGGAGCAGGTGAAGGTCAGCGTGCACTTTGCGCTGGACGACGCCATTCGCGGCGCCGCCTTCGTGCTGACCCAGTTCCGCGTCGGGCAACTGCCGGCGCGCGCCGCCGACGAACGGCTGGGCCTGAAATACCAGCTGCTCGGCCAGGAGACCACCGGCGTCGGCGGCTTCGCCAAGGCGCTGCGCACCATCCCGGTGATGCTGGACATCGCTCGCCGGGTGGAAAAACTGGCGCCGGACGCCTGGATCATCAACTTCACCAACCCGGCCGGCATCGTCACCGAGGCGGTGTCCCGCTTTACCAAAGCGAAGATCATCGGCCTGTGCAACGTGCCGATCAGCATGCATCACATGATCGCCAACATGCTGCAGGCGCCTTACGCCGACGTGCAGCTGCGCTTCGCCGGCCTGAACCACATGGTCTGGGTGCATCAGGTCACGCAGCAGGGGCGCGACGTCACCGCCAAGGTGATCGACATGCTGTGCGACGGCGCGGCGCTGACCATGAACAACATCAAGGAAGAGCCCTGGCAGCCGGACTTCCTGCGCGCGATCGGCGCCATCCCCTGCCCCTACCACCGCTATTTTTACCAGACCCGCGAGATGCTGGCGGAAGAGATGGCCGCCGCCGGCGAGCGCGGCACCCGCGCCGAGCAGGTGATGCAGGTGGAGAAAGAGCTGTTCGAGCTGTATGCCGATCCGCAGCTGAACACGAAACCGGAGCAGCTCAGCTTCCGCGGCGGTTCTTTCTATTCCGAAGTTGCGCTGGAGCTGATTCGTGCTATCCATAATAATCTCGGCACGCAATTAGTGGTCAACACCGCAAACCGCGGCGCTATCCATGGCCTGCCGGGCGATGCTGTGATAGAAATCAACTGTATCGTTGATGCTCAGGGCGCGCACCCGCTGACCTTCGGCCCGCTGCCAGAGCCGATGCAGGCCCTAACGCAGCAGGTGAAAGCCTACGAACGTCTGACCATCGAGGCGGCGGTGCACGGCGATCGCCGCAGCGGGTTGCTGGCGCTGATCGCCAACCCGTTGGTGGGCAACGCCAACCTGGCGCAGCCGCTGCTGGAAGAAGTGTTGACGATAAACGCGCCGTATTTACCGCAGTTCAGGTAAGCGGCTATACGCAGCCAGACAGGGGTTCGGCGCGCCGAACCCATTTTTTTAGCCGTAATTCAGGAGTGGGACGATGGTGACACTGGAAGATGTCGCGGCGCTGGCGGGCGTTTCGCGCGCCACCGTATCGCGCGTGGTGAACGGCGACAGCAACGTCAAGGCGCCGACCCGCGAGAAGGTTGAACGCGCCGTTGCCCAGCTCGGTTACACCCCCAACCCGGCGGCCCGCGCGCTCGCCTCCAGCCACAGCAATACCCTTGGGCTGGTCACCACCTCGTACCGCGGCGGCTTTTTCGGCGCGCTGATGGACTTCGTGCAGACCGAGGCCGAATCCCACGGCAAACAGCTGCTGGTGACCCAGGGCCGCAACAGCGCCGAAAACGAATGGCAGGCGGTGCAGCGGCTATTTAGCCTGCGCTGCGACGGCGTGATCCTGCACGTGCGTTTTCTCAGCGACGATCGGCTGCGCCAATTGGCGGCGGAGCAACGTGATTTCGTGTTGCTCGATCGTCTGGTGCCGGGGCTGGAAGACCGCTGCGTCACCTTCGATCACCCGCTCGCCAGCCGCATGGCGACGCAGCAGCTGCTCGATGCCGGGCACCGGCGCATCGCCTGCATCAGCGGCCCGCGTGAACGCCCGTCGAGCCGCCTGCGGCTGCAGGGATTTGAAGAGGCGATGCAGGCGGCGA
This sequence comes from Serratia sarumanii, assembly GCF_029962605.1. NCBI lineage: Bacteria > Pseudomonadati > Pseudomonadota > Gammaproteobacteria > Enterobacterales > Yersiniaceae > Serratia > Serratia sarumanii. The sequence goes on from NZ_CP124750.1 coordinate 4,684,965, forward strand.
ATATCGATCCGGTGGCCTGCCTGGAGGGCGTCTACGATCTGGAAAGCGGTTACCGCTGCGCCGATCGGCTACTGCGGCAAGCCGCGCGGCCCAGCGCCATCTACTGCTGCAACGAAGAGATGGCGATCGGCGCGCTGCTGGCGATCAACGAACACCGCCTGCGGGTGCCGCAGGATATCTCCTTGATCTGCTACGACAGCGGCGAACGCGCGCCTTTCGTGCGCCCGGCGTTGAGCAGCGTACATTTTCCCATCAGCGAGATGGCCCAATACGCGGCGCGCAGGTTGATCGACCCCGCCACCCCGGCGCACCGGTTTGAGCCGACGATCGTCAACCGTGATTCCGTTGTGACGGTACGCAAATAGATCACAATAATGCACACCGGCCCTTCATGGGTTACATCAAAAAATCGACAGCCATCACAAAAAATCCCGTTGTCTGTGCTAGGATCCGCCCCCTGGTGGCCTGATCGGGACTTTTTTCTGCGTTTGCCAGGAAAAGCCAGCGGCCTTATGCCAGCGTTAAAACCTCTAACAGACATATTCAGGCCTATACAATGAATGACAGTAACCGCATACGGCTTACCTGGATCAGCTTCTTTTCGTACGCGCTGACCGGTGCTTTAGTGATCGTCACAGGGATGGTGATGGGAAACATTGCAGAGTACTTTAATCTGCCGGTTTCCAGCATGAGCAACACCTTTACTTTCCTCAACGCCGGCATTTTGATTTCGATCTTCCTCAATGCCTGGCTGATGGAAATCATCCCGCTGAAGCGTCAGCTGATCTTCGGCTTTGTCCTGATGGTGCTGGCGGTCGCCGGGCTGATGCTCGGCAAGAGCCTGACCATGTTCTCGCTGTGCATGTTTATCCTCGGCGTGGTTAGCGGTATCACCATGTCGATCGGCACCTTCCTGATCACCCACATGTATGCCGGCCGCCAGCGCGGTTCGCGCCTGTTGTTCACCGACTCCTTCTTCAGCATGGCCGGGATGATCTTCCCGATCGTCGCCGCGATGCTGCTGGCCCGCCATATCGGCTGGTACTGGGTTTATGCCTGCATCGGCCTGCTGTACGTGGGGATCTTCGTGCTGACCCTGTGCTCCGAATTCCCGGTGCTGGGCAAGAAAGGCGCCGACGCCGGCCAGCCGGTCGAGAAAGAAAAATGGGGCATCGGCGTGCTGTTCCTGTCGATCGCCGCGCTGTGCTACATCCTCGGCCAGCTGGGCTTCATTCAGTGGGTGCCTGAGTACGCCACCAAGTCGTTCAACATGGACATCGGCCAGGCCGGTAAGCTGGTGAGCGACTTCTGGACCTCTTACATGGTCGGCATGTGGGTGTTCAGCTTCATCCTGCGCTTCTTCGATCTGCAACGCATCGTGACCGTGCTGGCCGCACTGGCTACCGGCGCGATGTACCTGTTCGTCAGCACCGACAACCCGGAGCACCTGGGCTACTACATCATGGCCCTGGGCTTCGTTTCCAGCGCCATCTACACCACGCTGATCACCCTCGGCTCGCTGCAGACCAAGGTCTCCTCGCCGAAGCTGGTCAACTTTATCCTGACCTGCGGCACCATCGGCACCATGTTGACCTTCGTGGTTACCGGCCCGATCGTGGCGAAAGGCGGCGCGCACGCGGCGCTGACCACCGCCAACGGCCTGTATTTGGCGGTGTTCGTGATGTGCCTGCTGCTGGGCTTCGTGACCAAGCACCGCAGCCACGGCCACGTGACGCACTGATTTCTTCGCATCAAAGACATCAGGGGCGCCCGCAAGGCGCCCTTTTTTTGCGCCTTAACGCCGAAAATCCACCGTTTCATCCTGCTGCAGATGCAGCGTGGTTTCCGCCGGCCGCGTTTCGGCGATCACCGCCCCCTGGCGAATCGAGTAGCGCACCGGCGTCTGGCGGCGCACCGCGTCGAAGCCGCTTTCCGCCGGCAGGATCACCAGGTTGGCGCTGTTGCCGGCCGCCAGGCCGTAGTCGCTCAGGTTAAGGGTGCGCGCGCTGTGGCTGGTGATCAGCTTCAGCCCGTCGTCGATCTGGCCATAGCCCATCAGCTGGCACACGTGCAGCCCCATATGCAGCACCTGCAGCATGTTGGCGGTGCCGAGCGGATACCAGGGATCGAACACGTCGTCGTGGCCGAAGCAGACGTTGATCTGCGCCTCCAGCATCTCCTTCACCCGCGTTACGCCGCGCCGTTTCGGGTAGCTGTCGAAACGGCCCTGCAGGTGAATGTTCACCAGCGGATTGGCGACGAAGTTGATGCCGGACATTTTCAGCAGGCGGAACAGCCGCGAGGCGTAAGCGCCGTTGTAAGAGTGCATCGCCGTGGTGTGGCTGGCGGTGACTTTCGCCCCCATCTCCAGCTTCAGCGCCAGCGCCGCCACGGTCTCGACGAAGCGCGATTGCTCGTCGTCGATCTCATCGCAGTGCACGTCCACCAGCCGATCGTATTTTTGCGCCAGCGCAAACGCCTTATGCAGCGATTCCACGCCGTACTCGCGGGTGAATTCGAAATGCGGAATGGCGCCCACCACGTCGGCCCCCAGCCGCAGCGCCTCTTCAAGCAGCGCTTCGCCGTTGGGGTAGGAAAGGATCCCCTCCTGCGGGAAGGCGACGATCTGCAGCGTCACCCAGGGCGCCACCTCCTGTTTCACCTCCAGCATGGCGCGCAGCGCGGTCAGCGTGGGATCGGAAACGTCGACGTGGGTGCGCACATACTGCACGCCGTTGGCGATCTGCCACTTGAGCGTTTGCCAGGCGCGCTGTTTGACATCTTCATGGGTCAGCAACGCTTTGCGTTCGGCCCAGCGCTCAATGCCCTCGAACAGCGTGCCGGACTGGTTCCAAGCCGGCTGACCGGCGGTTTGCGTGGTATCCAGGTGAATATGCGGTTCGACGAACGCCGGCAGCGCCAGCCCGCCCTGCGCATCCAACACGTCGCTGCGCCACTCCTGCCCTTCCGGCTGCGGCACCAGATGCGCGATGCGCCCCTGCTCAATCGCCAGTTGCCACAATCCTTCATGCCCGCTTAAACGCAGGTTATCGATAAACTTCAATGGACGTTTCGCCACCCTTCACCTCTGCCGTTGCGCTGGTTTTCTTCATCATACTGGCAGCGGATCGCGCTGACAAAGTCACCGTTGCCTGCCTACCCCCTGTGTTTACTCCCTGCGGGGTAGTTTGCATGCAAACTGACTCGCTTCAGCTAAAGGTGAATAAAATCCGCAACTTATCAAAAAACGTGAAAAATCATCCATATACCACGTTAGAGGTATATGAGGGTGTGATTGATTTGCATCAATAAATTGCCCATTGGGAGAGATAAGGTAAGCCTAGGAAACCAGAATTTTGAGGCAATAATGAGCAGAGTCAAACTTGCCGTCGTCGGCAATGGCATGGTCGGCCACCGGTTCATCGAAGATCTGTTGGATAAAGCAGACAAAGACCAGTTCGAAATCACCGTATTTTGCGAAGAGCCGCGCATCGCTTACGATCGCGTGCACCTCTCTTCCTACTTCTCGCACCACACCGCCGAAGAGCTGTCGCTGGTGCGCGAAGGCTTTTACGAAAAACACGGCGTGAAGGTGCTGGTCGGCGAGCGCGCCATCACCATCAATCGCGACGAGAAGGTCATCCACTCCAACACCGGCCGCACCGTCTATTACGACAAGCTGATCATGGCCACCGGTTCCTATCCGTGGATCCCGCCGATTAAAGGTTCGGATAGCCAAGACTGCTTCGTTTACCGCACCATCGAAGACCTGAACGCCATCGAAGCCTGCGCGCGCCGCAGCAAACGCGGTGCGGTGGTCGGCGGCGGGCTATTGGGGCTGGAAGCCGCCGGCGCGTTGAAAAGCCTGGGGGTGGAAACGCACGTGATCGAGTTCGCCCCGATGCTGATGGCCGAACAGCTCGACCCGATGGGCGGTGACCAGCTGCGCCGCAAGATCGAGCGCATGGGCGTCAAGGTACACACCGGCAAAAATACCCAGGAGATCGTCAACGGCGGCGGCACCGCGCGCAAAACCATGCATTTCGCCGACGGCAGCCTGCTGGAAGTGGATTTCATCGTGTTCTCCACCGGCATCCGCGCCCAGGACAAGCTGGCGCGCCAGTGCGGGCTGGAGATTGGCCGCCGCGGCGGCATCGCCATCAACGACAGCTGCCAGACGTCGGATCCGGACGTCTACGCCATCGGTGAGTGCGCCGCCTGGCGCGATCGCACCTTCGGCCTGGTGGCGCCGGGTTACAAAATGGCGCAGGTGGCCGTCGATCACCTGCTGGGCCGCGAAAACGGCTTCCAGGGCGCCGACATGAGCGCCAAGCTGAAGCTGCTGGGCGTGGACGTCGGCGGCATCGGCGATGCTCACGGCCGCACCGAGGGCGCCCGCAGCTACGTTTATCTGGATGAAAGCAAAGAAGTCTACAAACGCATCGTGGTCAGCGCCGACAACAAAACCCTGCTCGGCGCGGTGCTGGTGGGCGACACCAGCGATTACGGCAATCTGCTGCAGCTGGCGTTGAACGGCATCGAGCTGCCGGAAAACCCGGACGGCCTGATCCTGCCGGCCCATGCGGGCAGCAAACCGGCCATCGGCGTGGATTCGCTGCCGGAAAGCGCGCAGATCTGCTCCTGCTTCGACGTCAGCAAAGGCGACATCATCCAGGCGGTCAACAAAGGCTGCCACACCGTGGCGGCGCTGAAGGCCGAAACCAAGGCCGGCACCGGCTGCGGCGGCTGCATCCCGCTGCTCACCCAGGTGTTGAACGCCGAGCTGAGCAAGCAAGGCATCGAGGTCAACCATCACCTGTGCGAACACTTCGCCTATTCGCGCCAGGAGCTGTTCCACCTGATCCGCGTCGAAGGCATCAAGTCGTTCGAGGCGCTGCTGGCCAAATACGGCAAAGGCTACGGCTGCGAAGTGTGTAAGCCGACCGTCGGCTCGCTGCTGGCTTCTTGCTGGAACGAATACATCCTCAAGCCGCAGCATACGCCGCTGCAGGATACCAACGACAACTTCCTCGGCAATATCCAGAAAGACGGCACCTACTCGGTGATCCCGCGCTCCGCCGGCGGCGAAATCACCCCGGACGGCCTGCTGGCCATCGGCCAGATCGCCAAGGAGTACAACCTCTACACCAAAATGACCGGTTCGCAGCGCATCGGCATGTTCGGCGCGCAGAAAGACGACCTGCCGGCCATCTGGCGCAAGCTGCTCGCCGCCGGCTTTGAAACCGGCCACGCTTACGCCAAGGCGCTGCGCATGGCGAAAACCTGCGTCGGCAGCACCTGGTGCCGCTACGGCGTCGGCGACAGCGTCGGCTTCGGCGTCACGCTGGAGCATCGCTACAAAGGCATCCGCACCCCGCACAAAATGAAGTTCGGCGTCTCGGGCTGTACCCGTGAATGCGCCGAAGCGCAGGGCAAGGACGTTGGCATCATCGCCACCGAGAACGGCTGGAACCTGTACGTCTGCGGCAACGGCGGCATGAAACCGCGCCACGCCGACCTGCTGGCCGCCGACCTCGATCGCGAGACGCTGGTGCGCTACCTCGACCGCTTCATGATGTTCTATATCCGTACCGCCGATAAGCTGCAGCGCACCTCGGTGTGGCTGGAGAGCCTGGAAGGCGGCATCGATTATCTGCGCAAGGTGATCGTCGACGACAAGCTCGGCATCAACGACCAACTGGAAGCGGAGATCGCCCGCCTGCGCGATGCGGTGATTTGCGAGTGGAAAGAGACCGTCGAGCATCCGGAAACGCAGCTGCGCTTCGCCCACTTCATCAACAGCCCGCTGCGCGATCCGAATGTGCAAGTGGTGGCCGAACGAGACCAGCACCGCCCGGCGCGCCCTGACGAACGCATTCCCGTCACCCTGATCGATACCGAGGAGAGCCACGCATGAGCCAGTGGATTACCGTTTGTCCCGTCGCCGACATTCTGCCCGGCACCGGCGTGTGCGCCCTGATCGGCGAGCGGCAGGTGGCGGTATTCCGCCCCTATGCCGACGAGCAGGTGTTCGCCATCAGCAATATCGACCCGTTCGCCCAGGCCAGCGTGCTGTCGCGCGGCCTCATCGCCGAGCATCAGGGCGAGCTGTGGGTCGCCAGCCCGCTGAAGAAACAGCATTTCCGCCTGTACGACGGCCACTGTCTGGAAGACGACAGCCGTTCCGTCGCCAGCTTCGCCAGCCGGGTGGTCGACGGCATCGTGCAAGTCGCGGCATAACCTTTCGGGAGGCAACATGTTTACCGACACGATCAACAAATGCGCCGCCAACGCGGCGCGCATCGTCCGCCTGGCGAAGGAGAGCCCGCTCGGCTTCTGGATCAGCTCGGCGATGGCCGGCGCCTACGTCGGCCTCGGCATCATCCTGATCTTCACCCTCGGCAACCTGGTCGACCCAAGCGTGCGGCCGCTGGTGATGGGCGCCACCTTCGGCATCGCGCTGACGCTGGTGATCATCGCCGGTTCCGAGCTGTTCACCGGCCATACGATGTTCCTGACGCTCGGCGTCAAGGCCGGCACCATCCGCCAGAGCCAGATGTGGGCGGTGCTGCCGCAAACCTGGCTCGGCAACCTGCTAGGCTCGGTGCTGGTGGCGCTGATGTATTACTACGGCGGCGGCAGCCTGCTGCCGGTGGATACCAGTCTGGTGCACAGCGCCGCGCTGGCGAAAACCACCGCGCCGGCCGAGGTGCTGTTCTTCAAGGGCGTATTGTGCAACTGGCTGGTCTGCCTAGCGATTTGGATGGCGATCCGCGTCGAAGGCGCCGCCAAATTCATCGCCATCTGGTGGTGCCTGCTGGCCTTTATCGCCTCGGGTTACGAACACTCCGTCGCCAACATGACGCTGTTCGCCCTCTCCTGGTTCGGCAACCACAGCGAGGCCTACACCCTCGCCGGCATTGGCCACAACCTGCTGTGGGTGACGCTGGGCAACATCCTGTCCGGCTCGGTGCTGATGGGCCTGGGGTATTGGTACGCTACGCCGCGCGCCGAACGCCCGCAGGCGGCGAAAGCCGCCGCACGTCAGACCGCCTGAGTTTTCGGGGGCGCATTTCGCCCCCACACTGATTCTCCCGAGGAGTGCCTATGGACTACCTGCCGATTTTCTGCCAACTGCAACATAAAGCCTGCCTGCTGGTGGGCGGCGGCGAGATCGCCGAACGCAAGGCGCGCCTGCTGCTGGACGCCGGCGCGGCGCTGACCGTCAACGCCCTGGCATTTAGCCCACAGTTCCACCACTGGGCTGAAGAAGGCCTGCTGACGCTGGCCGAGGGCGAATTCAGCCCGGCCCTGCTGGCGGAAAAATGGCTGGTGATCGCCGCCACCGACCGGCTGGAGGTCAACGCACTGGTGTACCAGTGCGCCAACCAGCAACGGGTGTTCTGCAACGTGGTGGACGATCCGAAACGCGCCAGCTTTATCATGCCGTCGATCATCGACCGTTCGCCGATCATGGTGGCGGTGTCCTCCGGCGGCAAAGCGCCGGTGCTGGCGCGGCTGCTGCGCGAGAAGCTGGAAGCAATGCTGCCGCAGCACCTCGGCAAGCTGGCCCAGCTGGGCGGCTCGCTGCGGCAACGGGTAAAACAACGCTTCAGCAGCCTCGGCGCGCGCCGTCGCTTCTGGGAACGGTTATTCGCCCACGATCGGCTGGCGCAGTCGCTGGCCAACGACGACGCCGCGCTGGCCGAACGCCAGCTCGAGCAGCTGTTCAGCGAACGGCCGGAAGATCGCGGTGAAGTGGTGCTGGTGGGCGCCGGGCCGGGCGATGCCGGCTTGCTGACGCTAAAAGGGCTGCAGCAGATCCAGCAGGCTGACGTGGTGGTTTACGACCGGCTGGTCTCCGAAGAGATCATGACGCTGGTGCGCCGCGACGCCGAACGCATCTTCGTCGGCAAACGCGCCGGCCACCACTGCGTGCCGCAAGAGCAAATCAACCAAATCCTGCTGCAGCAGGCGCTGCAAGGCAAACGCGTGGTGCGCCTGAAGGGCGGCGATCCCTTTATCTTCGGCCGCGGCGGCGAAGAGCTGGAGACGCTGGCGGACGCCAACGTGCCGTTCTCGGTGGTGCCGGGCATTACCGCCGCCTCCGGCTGTTCCGCCTACAGCGGCATCCCGCTCACCCACCGCGACCATGCGCAAAGCGTGCGCCTGGTGACCGGCCACGCCAAGGCCGACGGCGGATTGGACTGGGCGACGCTGGCCGCCGGGCAGCAGACGCTGGTGTTCTATATGGGGCTAACGCAGGCAGCGGAGATCCAGCGCCAGCTGATCGCACACGGCTTGCCGGCCGCCACACCGGTAGCGCTGGTGGAAAACGGAACGTCCTGCCGCCAGCGGGTGATCGAAGGCGAGCTCGGCCAACTGGGCGCCTTGTCCCTGCAGGCCGCCAGCCCCAGCCTGATCATCGTCGGCAGCGTGGTCAGCCTGCGCAGCAAGCTCAATTGGTTCGCCAGCGAGGAACCGCTCGCCGGCCTGGCACAAATGGCGTGATACCGACGTAAAAAAAGCGGCCTTTAGCCGCTTTTTCTATTCGCGCCGGCGTTACGCCTGCGGCGGTACGAAACCGACGGCCTGATAGACCTTCGCCAGAGTTTCCTGCGCGCGCGCGCGGGCCTTGGCGGCGCCGTCACGCATCACCTGCTGCAGATAGGCTTCGTCGTTGCGGAAGCGGTGGTAGCGCTCCTGCAGCTCACCCAGCATGCCGGAGACGGCTTCCGCCACCGCGCCTTTCAGGTGGCCGTACATCTGGCCTTCGAACTCGGCTTCCAGCTGCGCGATGCTCTTGCCGGTCACGCCGGCGAGGATATCCAGCAGGTTGGAGACTCCCGCCTTGTTGACCACGTCGTAACGCACGACAGGCGGCTCTTCCGAGTCGGTCATTGCGCGTTTGATCTTCTTGGTCACCGCTTTCGGATCTTCCAGCAGGCCGATCACGTTGTTGCGGTTGTCGTCCGACTTGGACATCTTCTTGGTCGGCTCCTGCAGCGACATGACGCGCGCGCCGGATTTAGGAATGAACGGCTCAGGCACTTTGAACACGTCGCCGTACAGCGCGTTAAAACGCTGGCCTACGTCGCGGCTCAGTTCCAGGTGCTGTTTCTGGTCTTCGCCCACCGGCACCTGATTGGTTTGATACAGCAGGATATCCGCCGCCATCAGCACCGGATAGCTGAACAGCCCGGCGTTGATGTTCTCCGCGTAGCGCGCGGATTTGTCTTTGAACTGCGTCATGCGGCTCAGTTCGCCGAAATAGGTGTAACAGTTCAGCACCCAGCTCAGCTGCGTGTGCTCAGGCACGTGCGACTGCACGAAGATGGTGCTTTTTTCCGGATCGATACCGCAGGCCAGGTACAGCGCCAGCGTATCCAGCGTGGCCTTGCGCAGCTTCTCGGCGTCCTGGCGCACGGTGATGGCATGCAGATCGACGATGCAGTAGATGCAGTCGTAGTCGTCCTGCATCTGCACCCACTGACGCAGCGCACCCATGTAGTTGCCGATGGTCAGTTCGCCGGACGGCTGCGCGCCGCTAAATACGATGGGCTTACTCATGTTTAAATTTCCTGATTCTCTAAAGATGACAGCCCAAGAGCGGGCAACAAATCGGCGAAGCGCTCCAACACCCGATCGGGGTGGCTCAGGGCGATCGATTCGCCGTAGTTATAACCGTAGGTAAAGCCGACGCTCGGGCAACCGGCACCCTGCGCGGCTTGAATATCGTTGCGTGAATCGCCGACGAACAGCAGTTCATGCGCCCGCAGCCCAAGCTTGCCGAGCACCAGGTACAGCGGCGCCGGATGCGGTTTCTTTTCCGTCACGTCGTCGCCGCCGATCACCAGCGAGAAATAGTCGCCAATGCCCAGCGCCGCCAGCAGCGGTGCCACGAACGGCGTCGGCTTGTTGGTCACCAATGCCATCGGGTAACCGTGCGCGGCCAGTCGGGCCAGCGTCTCTTGCACCTGCGGGAACAGGCGGCTGCCGCTGTCGACGGTCTGCGCGTAGAAATGGTCGAAGCGTTCACGCAGCCGGCTGCACTGCTCCGGCGTGCCTTCCGCTTCCGCCCAGCGCAGCGCGCGCTGCACCAGCACGTCGGCGCCGTTGCCGATCCAGGTGCCAACCCGTTCTTCACCCGCTTGCGGCAGGCCCGTCTCTTCCAGCGCCATATCGATGGCGGCCGCCAGACCCGGCGCGCTGTCGACCAGCGTGCCGTCCAGATCGAAGGCCAATGCGCGGATCGCGCCAAAATCAGCCATGGGTAACCTTCGCCAGCTCGCTGCGCATCTCGTCGATCACCTTGCGGTAGTCCGGCTGGCCAAAGATGGCGGAACCGGCGACGAACATATCGGCGCCCGCGGCGGCGATTTCGGCGATGTTGTCCACCTTCACCCCGCCGTCGACTTCCAGGCGGATATCGCGGCCGCTGTCGTCAATCAGCTTGCGCACCTGGCGCAGCTTGTCCAGAGTGCCGTGAATGAACGACTGGCCGCCGAAGCCCGGGTTAACCGACATCAGCAGGATCACGTCGATTTTATCCATCACGTAATCGAGGTAGCTCAGCGGCGTGGCCGGGTTGAACACCAGGCCGGCTTTACAGCCGTGCTCTTTGATCAGCTGAATGGTGCGATCGACATGCTCAGAAGCTTCGGGGTGGAAAGAGATATAAGACGCGCCGGCCTTGGCGAAATCAGGCACGATGCGATCCACCGGCTTGACCATCAGGTGCACGTCAATCGGTGCGGTAATGCCGTAGTTGCGCAGCGCTTCGCACACCATCGGGCCGATGGTCAGATTGGGCACGTAGTGGTTGTCCATCACGTCGAAGTGCACCACGTCGCCGCCTGCGGCCAGCACGTTGGCGGTATCTTCACCTAACCGGGCAAAATCTGCCGACAGAATGGACGGGGCAATCAAAAACTTTTTCATCCGCTTCTCCAAACGTAGGGTCGAGTTGTTATGCGCCGGGGTGCCCCCGGCTTAGCGATACAGCGCCAAAAGCTCGTTCACTTTGCTGCGGCCGAGAATGTTGCGGCTGATCGTGCGGCGCGCTTTCACCACATACAGCGCGGCATGCTGGTACCAGTCGCGCGTCAGCTCGGTATCGTGATTGGAGATCAATACCGGTACCTGGCTCTCTACCGAGAGCTGGTGCGCCAGATGCGCCAGGCTCTGCTGATCGGCGATGCTGAAGCTGTTGGTGTGGTAGGCGGTGAAATTCGCCGTCGCCGACAGCGGCGCATAAGGCGGATCGCAATACACCACGGCGCCGGCCACGGCCTTCGCCATGGTATCGCGGTAATGCTCGCAGACAAAAGTGGCATTGCGCGATTTTTCGGCAAACCAGTAGAGCTCTTCTTCCGGGAAGTACGGTTTCTTGTACCGGCCAAACGGCACGTTGAACTCGCCGCGCAGGTTATAGCGGCACAGGCCGTTATAGCAGTGGCGGTTCAGGTACAGGAACAGCAGCGCCCGGCGGTAAGGCTCGGTGCTAGTATTGAACTCTTCTCGCAGCAGGTAAAACTGATCCGAGTTATTGAATTCATCGGCGAAAAGCGTGCGGGCATCGCGCACGAAGTCATCCGTGCGCAGCTTAACGATGTTATACAGGTTGATAAGATCGCTATTGATGTCGGCGAGAATGTAGGCGTCGTAATCCGTATTCAGAAAGACGGATCCCGCACCCACGAAGGGCTCGATTAAGCAGTCTCCCGCCGGCAGATGGCGACGAATCTCATCTACCAGCGGGTATTTTCCACCAGCCCATTTTAAAAAAGCGCGGTTTTTCTTCATGCCGTCAATTAGCTACTTATACAATTCAGAGCGGCGGATTGTACTCTGTTTCAGACAGCACATCAGCGCACAAATTTAAATGATTTATTTTTTAAGATCTTGCTGCACTTGGTGTACAGGTCGGACCCACGGTTTTTTCGCCTGCACATCCGCCGGCAACGAAGCAATGGCGCGCTTCGCTTCTGCGGAAGACGCATAGTTGCCGCTTACCAGCACGTACCACGGTTTGCCGTCACGCTTGGTGGCGTACACCAGGTAGTTCTGCAGCTTCTGCTGTTTGGCGTAGGCGTTCAGCGTATCGGAACGCGAAGCGCTGCTCAGCTGCAAGGTATAATGGCTGCCTGGCGCAGACTGCAGCGAACTGCCGCTGCTGGCGACCGCTCCCGCTTTCGCGGTAGAAGACGGCTTGGCAGGCGGCGTATACACCGTGGTCGGTGATTTATGCTGCGTCGCGCTCGGCTTGGCGGCGGTTTTCGCCGGCGTTTTATGCTGTTGCTGCGCGGTGCCCTGCACAGGGCGAGTCGTTTCGCGCGCCGCGGCGCCGCTCATCACCGTCGCCGGTGCGGTCGGCAGCGTCGAGGCTGCGCCGGTCATGCCCTGGGTCGCGGCATCCACCTGCCCTTGCTGCTGCGACAGCGCATCCGCCATGTTGCCAGGCAGATCGACGCGCTGCTGCGCACCGCCCTGCTGAGGCTGAGTTTGCGCTTCGGTCGGCGTGCCTGAGATCGGCGGAACGCTGACGTTCTGCGGTTGCTGCGGCTGAGTCGCGCTCACGCCGTTGTTGTCATGGGTATCCGTGGTGCCGCCCGGCACGCCGTTATTGGCGGTGGTCAGCGACGAAGAACCGGACAGGTTGATATCGCGGGCCGCGCCGTTTTGCGCGCCGCTATCCTGAGCCGCTTCATGCTTGGTCGGCGCCTTCAAGGCGGAACCGATGCCGATAATCAGCAGCAACAGCACCAAAATGCCGATGCCGATCATCAAATGCTGGCGCGAAACGGCGAAGCGCGGCGCGGCGGCCGGCTTGCGCGAACGCGTAGGACGACGATCGCTGCTATCAGGTCTGAGATCGTCTTCCGGTTTAAACTCGTCCATCTGAAACCCTCCAACTAGAGGCAAAAGCCCACCACCGTAGACCTACCGTGGCACGGGCAGATTAACCCGATGATGGCAAAGCGACACCCGTCGTGCTCTGCTCACTGTATTAATATAGATGCAAATGGCGGCTAAGCCACTGTTACTTAGTCCGATTTAATTACGCTGCTGCTCAGGCAGGCAGGCGGCGATCGACGCCAACACCAGCTCATGCCCTACGCCGCCGCGCACTTCCGCCGCACCTATCGCGGTCGGCAGCACCAGACGCAATTCACCCGCCAGCACTTTCTTGTCGCGAAGCATGTGCGGCAGATAGGATTCCGGCGTCATTTCCTGCGGCCCGCAGACCGGCAAGCCGGCGCGCAGCAGCAGCGCTTTGATGCGTTCGATATCTTCAACCGAGAACTGGCCGAGACGGCGCGCGGTTTCCGCCGCCATCACCATGCCCGCAGCCACCGCTTCGCCGTGCAGCCATACGCCGTAGCCCATTTCGGCTTCGATGGCGTGGCCGTAAGTATGGCCCAGATTCAGCAAGGCGCGCAGGCCGCTTTCGCGTTCGTCGGCGGCCACGACCTCGGCCTTCAACTCGCAGCAGCGGCGGATACAGTACGCCAACGCCTGCATATCCAGCGCCATCAGCGCATCGATGTTGTTTTCCAACCAGACGAAGAACTCGCGATCTAGGATGATCCCGTATTTGATGACTTCAGCCAGGCCGGAAGAGAGTTCACGCGTCGGCAACGTTTTCAGGCAATCCAGATCAACCACCACCGAAGCGGGTTGATAGAAAGCGCCGATCATATTTTTGCCGAGCGGGTGGTTGACGGCGGTTTTGCCGCCTACGGAGGAGTCCACCTGCGACAACAGCGTGGTGGGAACCTGAATAAAGCGCACGCCGCGTTGGTAGCACGCGGCGGCGAAGCCGGTCAGATCGCCGACCACGCCCCCGCCGAGGGCGATCAGCGTGGTATCGCGCCCGTGCGGTTTTTCAAGCAGCGCCGAAAACACCTGCTCCAACACCGCCAGAGATTTGTACTGTTCACCATCGGGAAGGATCACCTGATCCACCACGACGCCCCCCTGCTCCAGCACCTGCCGGACACGCTCCAGATAAAGCGGCGCCAGGGTCTGGTTGGTGACCAACATCGCTTGCTCACCCGCCTTCAACGGCATAAAAGAAGCCGGATCGTTAAACAATCCGGCGGCGATGGTAATCGGGTAGCTGCGCTCCCCAAGCGTTACAGTAATTCTCTCCATGTCGCGCTCAGTTCTCTGTATGGTGCGGCGGTGGTTGATCCCCGCAACAGCGGGGAACACAAATCAGTTTTCCGCATTGGCCGACGGCGAACGCGAAAATCGGCAATCAGTTGCTTTCCAGCATGTTGATGATCTGGTTGGCAACCACTTTAGCGCTCTGATCGTCGGTGCGGATGGTGACATCGGCAATCTCTTCATACAACGGATTGCGCTCTTTCGCCAAGGCTTCCAGCACTTCACGCGGCGGAGAATCAACCTGCAGCAGCGGGCGTTTTTTATCACGCTGGGTACGAGCCAGCTGCTTCTCGATCGTGGTTTCCAGATAGACCACCACGCCGCGCGCGGACAGACGGTTGCGCGTTTCGCGCGACTTCACCGAACCGCCGCCGGTCGCCAACACAATCCCTTGTTTTTCCGTCAGTTCATTAATGACTTTTTCTTCACGATCGCGGAAACCTTCTTCCCCTTCCACGTCGAATACCCAGCCCACGTCAGCTCCGGTACGTCGCTCAATTTCTTGATCGGAGTCGAAGAACTCCATATTGAGTTGCTGAGCTAACTGACGGCCAATAGTGCTTTTGCCGGCACCCATAGGCCCAACCAGAAAGATATTGCGTTTCTCTGCCATGTTTTTCGGTATTACTAAGACAATTCGTTAATGTTAACCCGCCCCGCCAATCAAATCAGCGGCGGGACCTAAACTGAAACCTCATGAGCGATAGTGCGAGATCAGACGAAAAATTATCTCAACACTCTTGGTAGTTTGGCAACCGAATAAATCGCAATCCACGCCGCGGGAGGGAAACCATATGTTTTTAACGGCGTCTTGACGCTAACAAAAAACCTCGGTGCTCAATTCGGTAACCCTTGTAAGCTAAATCGGCCGCAGCGTCAAACGCAGATCCCCCCAAGGGGATAAAAAAGTGTATCTGCTCATCAACTTTAGGAGATTTGCCGCCCGGCCGACAGGCAGCCGCTTATCCCTTAATCAGGGTCGGCGTAATGAAGATCACCAGCTCGCGTTTTTTCTGTTGCGCGCCGCTTTGCCGGAACAAGCCCCCCAGCAGTGGTGCATCGCCCAATCCCGGCACCTTGTCCGCCGTCTTGCCGCTATGCCATTGAAAAATACCGCCGAGCACCAGGGTTTCGCCGTTTTTCACCGTGATCTGCGTCTTAATCTCCTGTTTATCGATGGTCAGCGCTTCCCCCGCGCCCCGGCTGATGGCGCGCCCCGGCATATTTTGGCTGATGTGCAGCGTCAGCGTGATGCGTCCGTCCGGCAACACCTTGGGCGTCACCTCCATGCCCAGCACCGCCTCTTTGAACTCGATCGCGGTCGCACCGCTGGCGCCGCTCGACACTTCGTAAGGGATCTCGGTTCCCTGTTTGATACTGGCGGTTTGCAGATGCGCCGTCAGCAGGCGCGGGCTGGCGATGATCTCCACCTGATTCTCCTGCTCCAGCGCCGTCAGCTCGAGGCTCAGCAAACGCCCGCTGATGCGCGCCAGGTGGAAACCGGCGTTCACCGCGCTGCGCTCCAGCGGCAGGTTGACGCCGAGATTGCCCGGCCGCAGCGGCCGCGTCGGCCTGTCGTCGGGCGCCAATCCCCAACGCACGCCGAGTTCACGCAGGCTTTCGCTGTTGATGGTCACGATATGCGCCGCCAGCTGCACCTGTGCCAGCGGCGCGTCCATTTCCGTCACCCGTTTTTTCAACTGCGCCAGGATTGGCGCGGTGTCGCGCAGCAGCAGCGTATTGGTGCGCTTATCCGCCAGCACGCTGCCACGCTCGCTGAGCAAGGTGCCGCGTTGGGCATTGAGGCTTTCGGCAATCTCCGCCGCATCGCCGTTTTGTAACGTCAGGGTGAGGCTGTGCAGCGGTTGCCGCTGCGCCAGCGCTTCTCGCTGCTGTTTTTTTTCCTGCGCGTCCGGCTCCGGGGCGATCAGCATCACGCTCCCCTCCCGCGTCATCGTCAGCTTGCCCATACGCAGAGTCAGCGCCAGCGCCTGAGGCCAGGGCACATTCTCCAGCCGCAGCGTCAGGTTGCCGCTCACGCCGGGCGCGGCGATCAGGTTCATCTGCCGATAATCCGCCAGCGCCTGCAGGATGACCGTCACCGGCGCATCCTGAAACTCCAGGGAAACCTGCTGTTTATCCTGCGCCTGCGCGGCGCCGAGCGCCAGGCACCACAGCGCCACGCCCAATCCAGCGCGTCCTTTCATGGTTTGCCATCCTTGTTGTTGTCCATCATGAGCGAGATGTCGCCCTGGCTCGCCGGGCAATCCGGTTCGACCGCCAGCGCCGTTAACGTCAGGCTGCGCGCCTGCACCTGCGTCACCTGCCAGCGCTCGGCCAGCACCCGCTGCTGCGGCCGCAGGCGTAGCCATTGCCCCGCCGGCGTCACCACCCAGCCATAGCGCAGCGCCGGGTGCCCGATGACGCCTTTCAGTCGCCAGCCCGCCGGCGATGCCTCCGTTTGGGCACAAGCAGGCAGCGGAGGCGACGCAAACGGATCGCGCGGCTCAGCGCATAAGGCCCACGGCCATAGCAGCCACCACCAACGGCCAGGTCTTTTACTCATCGGCCTGCTCCTCGGCGGCATCCTGTAAAACCAACCGCGCCGTCATGCCCTGCGGCGGTGTCTCCACGCTCAGCTGCTGGAGGCGCAAATCGGCGGGCAGCGCCTCCAGCAGCACCAGCAAACCGGCGTAGTCAATGCGCAAGCTCAGCGTTTGCCGCGGCGGTTTTTCCTGCCGCTGCCAGCGCAACAAGGCGCCCCCCGCTCGTTGCAGCACGCTCGCCAGATCGCCGGTGGTGGTCGGCGCAAGCGCCGCTGCAGGGATAGCGGTTTGCGGCGTCTCTTCCAACTGGCTCTGCACCATGGCGATCTGTTGCAACAGGCGCTGTTGCCGCTCCGCCGCGCTTTCCCGCTGACGCCATTCGTCTTGCAGCATCCAGCCGCCGCCCAACAGCGCCAACGCGCCGATGCCCAGCCCTTGCGCCACCAGCAATAGCCAACCCGGCAAGCTCAGCCAGAAACGCAGCCCGGATGACAAACGGCTATCCATCACGCCCCCAGCGCGCCGCCAGGTGAAAGGAGTACAGGCCGTCTTCGCGTTGCGCCACCTCAGCCAAACGCAGCCGTGGCAACGCAGGCATCCCCGCCAGCCGTCGTTCGAACTGCGTGATGGCCGCAGGAGAGCGGCTCAATCCACGCAACCGCAGGCCGTTCGCCGCATCGCTGTCCAGCGCCGTGAGCCACAGCGGGGGAGGAACGCTGGAGGACAATTGCTGCAGCAGCTGCAAATAACGCCGGTTATGTTGGGCGTTGCTCGCCTGCCGTTCGGCGCGGACACTGTGCAACGCTCGCTGCGCCCGCTCTTGCTGCTGCTGGCGGACGAGCAACGTCAATGCCGCCAGCTCTTCACCCAGCATCGCCAGCCGCGCCTGCCGCTGCGCCTGTTGATGCCGCAGCTGGCCGGCGATCAGGAACAGTGCCAGCAGCAGCGCCGCTACCTGCAACAGCAGCACGCCCAGCCAGAAATAGCCGCGCCGCCGCTCGCGGCGTTGTCGCCAGGGCAGAAAGTTGACCTGATACATCAGCGATCCTCCTCGCGCAGCGCCAGACCACCGGCCAACGCGAACGCCGAAGGATGCGCAGGCAACGGCGGACGCAGCTGCGTGAAGGCGCTGAGCGGCGACCAGCCAAGGCAACCGGCGGGCAAGGCTCCCGCCAGCACGCCGCCGGCATAGATCGGCCGATCGTCGCCCAGCGGCATCTGGGCTTGCAGCGCCCGCAGCGCCTGCGCGTCATCGTCGCCCGGCGCCAGACCAAAAGCGAACGCGCCGTCGGCCGGCGCCACCCACAGCCATTCTCGTTCGAGACGGTGCATCAGCCCCGCTGCGGGCGGCACGCCTGCCGCCGTCGCCATCATGCGCAGCGCACAGGGGGTGATATCGACCGCTTGCGGATGCAGGCCAGCCTGACGCAGACAATGCAGCCACTGCTGCAGCTCCTGCCGCCGCGCAGCAGTCAACAGCAGCGCCGCCTCATCCGCCGGCGCGGCGCGATAGTCGAGCGCCAACGTCTGGCCGTCGAGCGGGAACTGCTTCAAACCGTGGCCACCGATATAGTCGCTGCGTTCCGGCTCGCGCAGCCGCGCGTCCGGCTGCGTCATGCGCTGCTGCAACACGCGCTGCGCCGGCAGAGCAATGCGTAAGGAAATATGTCGCGGCAGCTGGACACGCCATTGCCGCAGCGCCCGGATCAGGAATTCGGAAGGTTGCAGGCAGCCATCGCGCAAAACCGCCTGCGGCAGCGCCTGCTGCCACCAGTGGCGCAGCTGCCAGCCGTTGCGGCGGCGTTGGGCCGCCACCGCCCGCACGCAGTCGATTTGTATATCCAGCCCTACCTGCCATGCTTGAGGGAACATGTTTCGCAAGCCTCCATAACATCAGATGATAAAAGAACATATCCATGTCGCAGGCTTGCCTTTATACTACCGCGCGGTTGTTTATAAACTGCCCAAATGACTTAGAAATGGGAAATCTCAGGTGAAGTTCGTAAAGTATTTTCTAATCCTTGCAGTATGTTGCATTGTGCTGGGAGCAGCCTCGATTTTTGGCTTGTACAAATATGTCGAGCCACAGCTGCCCGACGTCGCAACGCTGAAAGATGTGCGGCTGCAGATACCGATGCAGGTCTACAGCGCCGATGGCGAACTGATCGCCCAATACGGCGAGAAGCGCCGCATTCCGCTGAAACTGGATCAAATTCCGCCGGTGATGGTGCACGCATTCATCGCCACCGAAGACAGCCGCTTCTATGATCACCACGGCGTCGATCCGGTCGGCATCTTCCGCGCCGCCTCCATCGCGCTGGTTTCCGGCCACGCTTCACAGGGGGCCAGTACCATTACCCAGCAGCTGGCGCGTAACTTCTTCTTAAGCCCGGAACGCACCCTGATGCGTAAAATCAAGGAAGCTTTCCTGGCGGTGCGCATCGAGCAGATGCTCACCAAAGATGAAATCCTTGAGCTGTATCTGAACAAGATCTATCTGGGTTACCGCGCCTACGGCGTGGGCGCCGCCGCGCAGGTCTATTTCGGCAAAGACGTCAGTCAGCTGACCCTGAGCGAAATGGCGACCATCGCCGGCCTGCCGAAAGCGCCGTCCACCTTCAACCCGCTCTATTCGCACGATCGCGCCGTTGCCCGTCGCAACGTGGTGCTGTCGCGCATGCTGGACGAACACTACATCACGCAGGCGCAGTACGATCAGGCGCGTTCCGAAGATCTGGTCGCCAATTACCATGCGCCGGAAATCAGCTTCTCCGCGCCGTATCTCTCCGAGATGGTGCGTCAGGAGATGATCAAGCGCTACGGTGAAAACGCCTATACCGACGGTTACAAGGTTTACACCACCGTCACCAAACGGCTGCAGCTGGCGGCGCAGGAATCGGTGCGCAACAACGTGCTGGCCTATGACATGCGCCACGGCTATCGCGGCCCGTCCAACGTGTTGTGGAAAGTCGGCGAAGCGGCCTGGGATCGCAAACAGATTGTCGATTCGCTGAAAAACCTGCCGAACTACGGCCCGCTGGCGCCGGCGGTGATTACCGCCGCCAACCCGCAGGAAGCGACGGCGATGCTGGCCGACGGCAGCAGCATTGCCCTGCCGATGGCGACCATGCGCTGGGCGCGGCCATATCGCTCAGACACTCAGCAAGGCCCTACGCCGAAACGCGTCACCGACGTGGTGCAGGCCGGCCAGCAGGTATGGGTGCGCAAAGTGAACGACGCCTGGTGGCTGTCGCAGGTGCCGGACGTCAACTCGGCGCTGGTCTCGATCAACCCGAACGACGGCGCGGTGAAAGCGCTGGTCGGCGGCTTCGATTTCAACCAGAGCAAATTCAACCGCGTCACACAGGCGCTGCGCCAGGTAGGTTCGAACATCAAACCCTTCCTGTACACCGCCGCGATGGATAAAGGCCTGACGCTGGCCACCATCCTGAACGACTTGCCGATCACCCGTTGGGATGCCGGCGCCGGCACAGACTGGCGGCCGAAGAACTCGCCGCCGACCTACGACGGCCCGATTCGTCTGCGGCAGGGGCTGGGGCAATCGAAGAACGTAGTGATGGTGCGCGCGATGCGCGCGATGGGCGTCGACTACGCGGCGGAATATCTGCAGCGCTTCGGCTTCCCGGCGCAGAATATCGTGCATACCGAATCGCTGGCGCTGGGTTCCGCCTCCTTCACCCCGATGCAGCTGGTGCGCGGCTACGCGGTGCTGGCGAACGGCGGTTACCTGGTCGATCCGTACTTCATCACCAAAATTGAAGACGACAACGGCAATACGGTGTTCGAAGCCAAACCGAAAGTGGTGTGCAGCAGCTGCAACCTGCCGGTGATCTACGGCGACACCCACCGCTCGGCGGTGCTGTCCGACGACAACATCGAAAACGTCGCCACCTCGCAGGAAGGCAACAACAGCACGGTGCCGATGCCGCAGCTGGAGCAGGTTACCCCGGCTCAGGTACAGCAGGACGGCGACCAACAGTATGCGCCGCACGTCATCAGCACACAGCTGGCCTTCTTGATCCACGACGCGCTGAACAGCAATATCTTCGGCGAACCGGGTTGGATGGGTACTGCCTGGCGTGCCGGGCGCGATCTGAAGCGTCATGATATCGGCGGCAAAACCGGTACCACCAACAGTTCCAAGGACGCCTGGTTCTCCGGCTATGGCCCGGATACCGTGACCTCGGTGTGGATCGGTTTCGACGATCACCGCCGCGATCTGGGCCGGTCGACGGTATCCGGCGCCATCCCGGATCAAATTTCCGGCGGTGAAGGCGGTGCCAAGAGCGCCCAGCCGGCGTGGGACGACTTCATGAAGACCGCGCTGGAAGGCATCCCGGAGCAAAAAGTCACGCCGCCGCCGGGCATCATCAGCGTCACCATCGACAAGAGCAGCGGCAAGCTCTCTGGCGGCGGCGGCGGCAGCCGTTCCGAGTACTTCATCGAAGGAACGCAGCCGACGGACTACCCATCGCGCGATACCGGCACCACGTTGACCGATCCGGGCGGTGAAAGCCACGAGCTGTTCTGATCGAAAAGGGCCAGAGAAATCTGGCCCTTTTTTTGTTCGGCGCGAAGCGTATCAGCGCGATGCGCGCAAAAACGCCTCGGAGAGGAACAGCGCGCTGACGTTGCGCGCCTCACGGAAATCCGGTTCCGCCAGCAGCGCCATCATGTTGGCGATCGGCCAGCGCACCTGCGGCAGGGGCTCTGGTTCATCCCCTTCCAGGCTCTGCGGATAGAGATCGTGCGCCAGCACGATATTCATTTTGCTGGAAAAGTAGGATGGCGCCATCGTCAGCTTGCTGAGAAAATCAAAGCGCTTCGCGCCGAATCCCACCTCTTCCATCAGCTCGCGGTTGGCCGCCTCCAGCACGCCCTCACCGGGATCGATCAGCCCTTTCGGGAACCCCAGCTCATAGGATTCGGTGCCCACCGCATATTCGCGGATCAGCAGCAGATCATCGCCAATCACCGGCACGATCATCACCGCTTCGCGATCCGAAGGCCGCATGCGCTCATACACCCGCCGAACCCCGTTGCTGAATTCCAAATCGACCGACTCGACGTTGAACAAACGCGAACGCGCGACCGTTTCCACTTTCAGAATTTTAGGTTTTTGCAGGTGTTTATCCATGATTGCCTCAAAAAGGTTACCCAGACGGGGACGGGGCAACCGAAATAATGATTGGCGTAACGCACGGCTCGTAGGCGCTCAAACGCTGACCAAATTCGATCCTGATCACATTGTGCGTTAAGGGCAAGCTCCGCCGCAACGCGCATGAGCAGTAATTTACTTTCTTTTAACAAGCGTAGCCAGCGGCCGGCGATTTTCCGTACTGATTCAGCAAACAGCGTGCAAGAAAATAGGATAATGCCGATATCGACGGCAGAGGCCGGTTGCTAGTATCACGCAGGCAAGAATCAGTGATAAAATGGCCTTGCGTCATGAAGGAATGAGATCCAGAGCGAGAATCTGTTTGTTCCCTCATTAGTTCTGGGTGCCTCCTGGCGGTTTACTCCGTATAATATTCAGCTTTTCATCAGGTTGGCGAAATTCACGGTGTGAGATGGGGATTGCATGAGCACAATAGTGTTGATATTGGCCTTAGTGCTTGTCTGTCTGATTGCCGCCGGTCTGTACCTGTGGTTCAAGGCCCGCAACCCGTCGGCGCTGGCGCACGCGCTGCCGTTTATCAAACCAGCCCACCGCAAGCTGACCGACGAAGAGCGCGCCGCGGTCGAATTCTACCTCAATCAGCAAAACAAGCTGAGCAACAAACTGTTGCCCGGCGGCGGCGCTACGCTGCCCGCGGCCAAGCTGGCGCTCACCCCGCAAAGCGATAACGTTTATCCCGTCACGCACGCCATCACCCGCTACGGGCTGGCCAGCGACGATCCCAATAAATGGCGCTATTACCTCGACGCTGAAGAGGTGCATCTGCCGCCGTTCTGGGAGCCGTATATCACCGCCGACAACCATGTGGAAGTGATCAGAACCCAGACGCTGCCGCTGGTGATTTCGCTCAACGGACATTCGCTGAAAGATCATATTCACGACCGGCCGCAGCCGCCGGTGGTGACCGCCGCGCCGACCAAAAACGCGTCCATCCGCAAGGAGGAGAGCGAGCATGTCGAGCTGGTCAATATTCGCAAGGAAACGCCGGAAGAGCATGCGCTGAACCGGCCGAACGGCATCCGTGAAGCCGTCATCATCTCCGCCGCGCTGCTGCTGCTGTTCTTCAGCCTGATAAGCCCGGTACTGGTGATCCCCTGGATGATTTTCGTGGCGGTGCTGATGATCGCCTGGGGATGCTGGAATCTGTTCCGTCGCCCGGCCTCACGCGAGCTGAAGGAGATCCACTGTCTGCGCGGCACGCCGAAGCGCTGGGGCCTGTTCGGCGAATCCGGCCAGGGGCAGATCAGCAACATTTCGCTCGGCATCATCGATCTTATCTACCCGCCGCATTGGCAGCCTTACCTGACGCAGGACCTGGGCAAGACCACCGACGTGGACGTCTACCTCAATCGGCAGGTGGTGCGCCAGGGGCGCTTCCTCTCGCTGCATGACGAAGTGAAGAACTTCCCGCTGCAGCAGTGGGGCCGCAACGCGGTGCTGGTCGCCAGCTCGGCGCTGGTGCTGCTGTTGCTGCTGATCTATATCCCGCTCAACCTGCCGCTGACCCTCAGCATGGCCTGGCTGCAGGGCGCGCAAAAAGTGGAAGTGACCAGCGTACAGGCGCTGGAGGCCACGCCGCTGCGCATCGGCGACACGCTGAAAGTGCGCGGCAGCGGCATGTGCTATGTGCCGCCGCCGGCCAACGGTGGCGGCGCCGCCAATTTCGCGCCGTTCGACTGCTCCGGCATCTATTGGAACAACGCCGCCCCGCTGCCGCAGCCGGAATCGGAAGTCATAGACAAAGCGACGGCCCTGCTGGCTACGGTCAACAGCCAGCTGCATCCGAGCGGCGCCGATCAGAAGGTCAACCCGCAGTTGGCCAGCGCCATCGAGAAATCCGGCATGATCCTGTTGGATGACTTCTCTGATATCGTTCTGAAAACACAGGATTTGTGTCAGGCAGAAAATGACTGCGTGCGGTTGAAAAACGCCCTGGTCAACCTGGGTAACGCCAAAAACTGGAGCGGCCTGGTGAAACGCGCCAGATCCGGCGCGCTGCAAGGCGTCAACGTGCTGCTGCGCCCGGTGAGTGCCGAATCGCTGGACAGCCTGACCAAAGTGGCCACGTCGTCGTTCATCTTCAATGAAACGCGTCTGGCCGCCGCGGCGCTCAACAGCCCGCCGCCGGGCGGTTTCCTGATCCGCAGCGACGAAGGCCGCCAGTTGGTCAGCCACCCGCAATCCTCGGCGCCGCAGAGCGAATACAACGCCCTCGACCAGTGGAATGAGCTGCAGCGCCTTTCCACTCTGCTGCTGCATACCCCGTTCCAGGCGCAGGGGGTGATCACCAGCCTCAGCGTCGACGCCAACGGCACCCGCCACGTGGCGCTGCACAGCGAACCGGACATGATCACCCTGTGGCGCTACCTCGGTACCAGCCTGCTGTTGCTGGCGGTGGTCATCAGCCTGGGCTATAACGCCTGGCGGCTGGTGCAGCGTCGGCGCATCAATCAGCACCGCGTCGCCGATATCCAGCGTTACTACGACAGCTGCTTCAATCCGCAGCTCAATCCGATGTCGATGCGGCCGATGGCCTGAACCTGGCGTCGGGGCCTCCGCCCTGTCATCTGCTTATGCTACGCTAACGCTATTATTCTCATCTGCGGACCGCCCGTCGGTCCGCCCGTGGAGTTTTTATGGTTCCCGAGTTTGATTGGCCGCAGATCGATACCGTGCTGCTGGATATGGACGGCACCTTGCTGGATCTGGAGTTCGACAGCCACTTTTGGCTTAGCCTGGTGCCGCAGGCGCTGAGCGAAAGGCGCGCCATTCCGTTCGACGAAGCCCGCAATATCATTGAGCGGGAATATCAGGCGGTGCAGCACACCATGAACTGGTATTGCTTCGATTACTGGAGCGAGCGGTTGGATCTGGATATCTACCGCATGACCAGCGAAGTGGGCAGCCGCGCCCGGCTGCGCGAAGACACCGAGCCGTTTTTACAGGCGCTGCGCGACGCCGGCCTGCAAACCATTTTGCTGACCAATGCGCATCCGCACAGCCTGGCGGTGAAAATCGAGCATACCGGCCTCGATCGGCACCTTGATTTATTGTTTTCCACCCACACATTTGGTTATCCGAAAGAAGATCAGCGTCTGTGGCAGGCGGTGCAGCAGCACACCGGATTCAATCCGCAGCGCACGCTGTTCGTCGACGACGGCGAGCCGATCCTCGACGCGGCGCGCGCTTTCGGCATTCGTTACTGCCTGGGCGTGCAAAACCCGGACTCCAGCACGGCGGAAAAAAGCTTCCAGCGCCATCCGTCGATGCGCGACTATCGCCTGCTGATACCGGCGCTGGCCAAGGGGGAAGCATGAAGGAAAAAGCGACGCGCGACGACGCGGTCCGGCTGGACAAGTGGCTGTGGGCCGCACGCTTCTACAAGACCCGCGCGCTGGCGCGCGAAATGATCGACGGCGGCAAGGTGCATTACAACGGCCAGCGCGGCAAGCCGAGCAAGATTGTCGAACTCAACGCCGAGCTCAAGCTGCGGCAGGGTAACGAAGAACGAACCGTGATCGTGCTGGCGCTGAGCAGCCAACGCCGCGGCGCCGGCGAGGCGCAGCAAATGTATCAGGAAACCGAAGCCAGCATCGCCAACCGCGAAAAAATGGCGCTGGCGCGCAAGATGAACGCGTTGACCATGCCGCATCCGGACCGCCGTCCGGACAAAAAGGAGCGGCGCGACCTGATGAAATTTAAATTTGGTGAGCCGGAATAACCCCTCACCGCAATGAGAGAAGATTATGTCCAACCATGACCAATTGCACCGTTACCTGTTTGAAAACTACGCGGTGCGCGGCGAGCTGGTTACCGTCAGCGAAACCTATCAGCAGATCCTGAATAATCACGACTACCCGGCGCCGGTGCAAAAGCTGCTGGGCGAGCTGCTGGTCGCCACCAGTCTGCTGACCGCGACCCTGAAGTTCGACGGCGACATCACCGTGCAGCTGCAGGGCGACGGCCCGCTGAAGCTGGCGGTGATCAACGGCAACAACCGCCAGGAGATGCGCGGCGTTGCGCGCACCCAGGCGCCTATCGCCGACGACAGCACCCTGCATCAGATGATCGGCAACGGCGTCATGGTCATCACCATTTCCCCGACGGAAGGCGAGCGCTATCAGGGCGTGGTCGGCCTGGAAGGTGAAACCCTGGCCGAGTGCCTGGAAGCCTACTTCCGCCAGTCCGAACAGCTGCCAACCCGCCTGTTCATCCGCACCGGCGAAGCGGAAGGCCACGCCGCAGCGGCCGGTATGCTGCTGCAGGTGCTGCCGGCGCAGGACGGCAACCTCGATGATTTCGATCATCTGGTGCAACTGACCAACACGGTAAAAAGCGAAGAGCTGTTCGGCCTGCCGGCCAACGAAGTGCTGTACCGCCTGTATCACCAGGAAGAAGTCACCCTGTACGAACCGCAGGACGTGCAGTTCCGTTGCACCTGTTCACGCCAGCGTTGCGCCGACGCACTGCTGACCCTGCCGACCGACGAAGTGGCGGACATGCTGGAGCAGGACGGCAATATCGACATGCACTGCGACTACTGTGGCAGCCACTATGTCTTTGACCCGGTTGATGTTGCCGCCTTGTATGCGGGTAATACCGGCGAAAGCGACAGGTTGCACTAAGTTATACCCCCTTCGGCGGGCGCGCCCGGCGCCCGCCAACGCCCGCCGTTTGCACGTTTGCTTTTTTCCGTGTGCTATCTCTCAGATCGTAACGAAATACCGCCTAAAACGTTAAATATTTGATACCCATCGCTGTTACGCACCGTTAGATCCCTACAATTGCCGCCAGAAATTCTGTGACCAAGGAGTAGTAACATGCGCGTTAAAGGTATAACCCCTCAGGATCTGGCCGCTTACGGCATTCACGACGTTAGCGAAATCGTTCACAACCCGAGCTATGAACTGCTGTTTAAGGAAGAAACAGACCCATCTCTGGAAGGTTTTGAGCGTGGGGTAGTCACCAAGCTGGGTGCCGTCTCCGTCGATACCGGCATCTTCACCGGCCGCTCGCCGAAAGACAAATACATCGTCCGCGACGACATCACCCGCGATACCGTGTGGTGGGCCGATCAGGGCAAAGGCAAAAACGACAACAAACCCCTCAGCCCGGAAGTGTGGGCCGATCTGAAACACCTGGTCACCGAACAGCTTTCCGGCAAGCGCCTGTTCGTGGTGGATACCTTCTGCGGCGCCAACGCCGACTCGCGCCTGAAAGTGCGCTTCATCACCGAGGTGGCCTGGCAGGCGCACTTCGTGAAAAACATGTTCATCCGCCCGAGCGACGAAGAGCTGGCTGACTTCGAGCCGGACTTCGTGGTGATGAACGGCGCCAAATGCACCAACCCGAACTGGCAGCAGCAAGGCTTGAACTCGGAGAACTTCGTCGCCTTCAACCTGACCGAGCGCATGCAGCTGATCGGCGGCACCTGGTACGGCGGCGAAATGAAGAAAGGCATGTTCTCGATGATGAACTACCTGCTGCCGCTGAAAGGCATCGCCTCAATGCACTGCTCGGCCAACGTGGGCGAGAAAGGCGACGTGGCGGTGTTCTTCGGCCTGTCCGGCACCGGCAAAACCACCCTCTCCACCGATCCTAAGCGTCAGCTGATCGGCGATGACGAGCACGGCTGGGACGACGACGGCGTGTTCAACTTCGAAGGCGGCTGCTACGCCAAGACCATCAAGCTGTCTGAAGAAGCCGAGCCGGACATCTACCACGCCATCAAACGCGACGCGCTGCTGGAAAACGTCACCGTGCTGGCCGACGGCAGCATCGACTTCAACGACGGTTCGAAAACCGAGAATACCCGCGTTTCTTACCCGATCTACCATATCCAGAACATCGTCAAGCCGGTGTCCAAGGCGGGTCACGCCAACAAGGTGATCTTCCTGACCGCCGACGCTTTCGGCGTGCTGCCGCCGGTATCGCGTCTGACCGCCAACCAGACTCAGTACCACTTCCTGTCCGGCTTCACCGCCAAACTGGCCGGCACCGAGCGCGGCGTCACCGAACCGACGCCAACCTTCTCCGCCTGCTTCGGCGCCGCGTTCCTGTCGCTGCACCCGACGCAGTACGCCGAAGTGCTGGTGAAACGCATGCAGGCCGCCGGCGCCCAGGCTTACCTGGTCAACACCGGCTGGAACGGTACCGGCAAGCGCATCTCGATCAAAGATACGCGCGGCATCATCGACGCCATCCTGAGCGGTGAAATCGACAAGGCGGAAACCGTCACCCTGCCGATCTTCGATCTGGCGATGCCGACCGCGCTGCCGGGCGTGAACCCGGAAATCCTCGATCCGCGCAATACCTACGCCAGCCTCGAGCAGTGGCAGGAAAAAGCGCAGGATCTGGCCGAGCGCTTCATCACCAACTTCGACAAATACACCGACACACCTGCGGGTGCCGCGCTGGTCAGCGCCGGCCCTAAGCTGTAATTCGGTAGCGTTACCTCTTCAGCTAAGGCGCGGATCCCGCGCCTTTTTTTATTTTCAGCGATTGCTTTTTAACCAGCAAGGCGAGAAAATAAGTCAATGCAATCATTGATAGCAAAGGAGGTTTCAATGGCTACTATCACCGTCAGAAATCTGGACGACGAAATCAAAGAGCTGCTGCGTATTTCAGCGGCGAAAAACGGCCATTCCATGGAAGAGGAAGCGCGCATGATCCTGAAACAGGCGCTGGTGAAAAAGCCGCCGCGCTATGGATTGGGTACCTGGATGCATCAGCACTTCGCCGAATTTGGCGGCGTCGAGCTGGAGATCCCACCGCGTGACGCCGTGCCACCACGCATCGTCACCTTTGATGATGAAGATGACAACGCATGATCATTCTCGACACCAACGTCATTTCAGAAACGCTGCGCCCCAGCCCGTACTACAACGTCATTAACTGGCTAAATGAAAAGGACAATGACGATCTCTATCTGAGCGCCATTGTCCTGGCCGAACTGTTCAGCGGCGTCGCCTGCATGCCTGACGGCAAGCGCCAGCGGGATCTCAAGCTCAAATTGGCGGACGCTCTTGAATTGAAGTTCGAGGGGCAGATATTGCCGTTTGATGGGCTGTGCGCGATGCAATACGCGGAATTGACGGCAAGGAATCGGCTTCTGGGTAAAGCGATGAGCGTGCCGGATGCCCAAATCGCCGCCACCTGCCTGCATTACGGCGCCGCCCTGGCTACCCGCAATACCAAAGACTTCCTCCACTGCGGCATCGAGTTAATCGATCCGTGGCAGGCGCCGACCGGCCGTCGGTTGCATGAGGATGCGGCGGAATACTACGTGATGAGCAGGAAGTCCTGACGGGGCCGCAACGACGCGGCCCGCGCCAAGCGCGTCAGGCGTTTTCCCTGGCGGTTTGATGGCCGTTGGCCGACTCTTTTTTCTCCATCGGCAACGGAATATACGCGCGGATCAAGAGCCCGCCGCGTTCGCTGGTGCCGATTTCCAACTCACCGTCGTGCGCATCGATAATACGCTGCACGATCGCCAGCCCCAGACCGGTGCCGCTGGTGCTGCGCGCGCTGTCACCGCGGACGAACGGCTGCAGCAGGTGCTTCAACTCTTCCGGCTTGATGCCCGGGCCGTCGTCTTCCACCTGGAACCAGCCGCGCTGCAGCTCGCGGCCGCTGCTCACCTTGATCCAGCCGTTGCCGTAACGCGCCGCGTTCACCACCATGTTCACCGCCGCCCTCTTAATCGACAGCGGGTGCACGTTCATCATCAGCTCACCCGGCGACAGCGCGGTTTCAATCACCCGCTCATAGCCGCTTTCCGCCGCGACCACCTCGCCCAAAATGGCGTTCAGATCGCTGCTTTCGGTCGGCATCTCCTGCCCGGTGCGCAGATAATCGATGAACTGCTCGATGATGGCGTTGCACTCTTCGATGTCTTTATTGATCGACTCGGCCAGATAGCCGTCTTCGGCGCTCATCATCTCCGTCGCCAGCCGGATACGCGTCAACGGCGTGCGCAGATCGTGGCTAACCCCGGCCATCAGCAAGGTGCGGTCATCCGCCAGCTGCTTGACGCCCGACGCCATCTGATTGAATGCGCGAGTCACCGACCGCACTTCGGAAGCGCCATACTCGCGCAGCGGCGGCGGAATAATCCCCTTGCCCACCTGCAGCGCCGCATGTTCCAGCTCCACCAGCGGGCGGTTTTGAATGCGGATAAACAGCCAGGCGCCGCCGATCGCCAGCAGCATGATCGCCAGCGTATAGCGGAACAGCGGAGAGAAGTCGCCCTGGTGGATTTCCGTCAGCGGCACGCGCACCCAGATATCGGGCTGCAGCCAGGTTTTCAGCCACACCACCGGGGAGTTCTTGTTCACCTCCACCCGCACATCGGTCGGCCCGCCGAGCTGCTGCGCCATCTGCTGGCTGAGGAACTGGTAGTGCTGCGCCCAGCGCAGGCCGCTCTCCTCCGCCGCCGAGTTGGTGTAGAGAGAGATGCCCAGTTCGCGGTAGATCTCGCGGCGGAACGCCGGCGGCACTTCCAGCAGCGTGCCGTCCTCCAGCTGCAGCCGATCGGTCATCAGCATACGCACTTCGTAGGCCAATACCTTGTTGAACTGCTGCAGGCTGGGCAGGATGGCGAAGTTCAGCACCACCAGATAGGTCGTCACCAGGCTGACGAACAGCAGGGTGACGATCAACAACAGGGTTCGGGCAAACGAGCTACGCGGTGAAAAGCGCAATCGCCTCATGCCTTGCTGCCGTCCGGGACGAACACGTAGCCGAGACCCCAAACGGTCTGGATATAACGCGGATGCGCCGGATCTTCTTCCACCATGCGGCGCAGGCGAGAGATCTGCACGTCGATGGAGCGCTCCATGGCGCTGTATTCGCGGCCACGCGCCAGGTTCATCAGCTTATCGCGCGACAGCGGTTCACGCGGGTGGCTGACCAGCGCCTTCAGTACCGCGAACTCGCCGCTGGTCAACGGCATCGGTTCGTCTTCGCGGAACATCTCGCGGGTGCCGAGGTTCAGTTTGAATTTGCCGAACGCGATCACCGCTTCTTCCTGCGAAGGCGCGCCCGGCAGCTCGTTAGCCTGGCGGCGCAGCACTGCACGAATGCGAGCCAACAGCTCACGCGGGTTAAACGGTTTAGGAATGTAGTCGTCGGCGCCGATTTCCAGCCCGACGATGCGATCGACCTCTTCACCTTTGGCGGTGACCATAATGATCGGCATCGGGTTGCTCTGGCTGCGCAGGCGGCGGCAGATGGACAGGCCGTCTTCGCCCGGCAACATCAGATCGAGCACCATCAAATGGAAGGATTCACGGGTCAGCAAGCGATCCATTTGCTCAGCGTTGGCAACGCTGCGAACCTGGAAGCCCTGCTCGGTTAAATAACGTTCCAAAAGTGCGCGCAGGCGCATGTCATCATCGACAACCAGGATCTTATGATTCTCTTGCATGGTATTACTCCCAAAGGCTTTATTGCCTGACTCGAATATTGTTAGAAAACCTTGCCATTTGAGACAGCGTTTAATGGTATGTATTCTAGACGAAATTGTTACAAAGCTTATTCTTTTCCCCATTTATCAACAATTTTCAGTGAATGTCGACGGGGGTTCGTCAAAATATCGCCCTTTATCAGCGCAATGTGGGGCCGCGGCCCAATTTTACGCAATTTCGCCACCGGCAAACCGCACGGTGGCGTTTTGACGGCGAGTCAGGAAGTCTGCAGGAAACGCGCCAGCTGCCGGCGCAGCTGCCGGTTCTCTTGCTGCAGCGCCTCAACCCGATCGAGCAACGTCAGCGCCATGGCGATCCCCGGCCAATCCAGATCCAGCTCGGCCCGCAGCCTGCGCGCACGCTGCAGATGGCTCAGCGCCGGGTAGTCGAACTCCCAGCTCGGCTGCGCCGGCTCCAGCGGCACGATCACGCCCAGGCCAACGATCTCGACCAGCTCATCCTCTGAAATCTCCACCCGTTGGCACAGTTCCACCACGGTGAAAGTGATCTCTTTCTTCATCATGTGCTTTACTCCCATTCCGCGCGCGGGTTGAACGCCGCCTGTTCAGCCAGTTCTCGCCACAGGGCGCTGGCCTTCTCGTTCGGCTTCGGCGGCATCACCACCTTGAGAATGACATACAGGTCACCGGGCTCTTTCTTGCCCGCCAGCCCCTTGCCCTTGACCCGCAGCCGTTTGCCGCTCTGGCTGCCGGCCGGCACGGTCAACGCGATTTTGCCGGTCAGCGTTGGCACCTCAATGCTGGCGCCGAGCGCCGCCTCCCAAGGGGCGAGAGGTGCCACGATGCTCAGGTTGTGGCCGTCAATCTCGAACAGCGGGTGCGGCGCGAGGCGGATGACCAGATACAGATCGCCGTTCTGGCCGCCGCCCACGCCGGCCACGCCCTGCCCCTTGAGGCGAATGCGCTCGCCGTCGCCCACCCCGGCCGGGATTTTCACGTTCAGCGTTTTGCTGGCTTCGCTCACCTGCCGCCCCAGCTCGTCGTACACCGGCAGCTTGTAGGAGATCTCGCGGCTTTGGCCATGCAGCGTTTCCTCGAGGAACAGCGGCACCTCCATCTCCAGATCCTGGCCGCGGAAGCCATGCCCGCCGTGCGAGTGCGAAGCGGAGCGATGCCCGCCCGCCGCACGCCCGCCGAACATGCTTTCGAAGAAATCGGAGAAGTCTTGCGCGTCGGCACCGCCGCCGTGCCATGAAGCGCTCTGCTGATAGCCGCCGCGATCGCCGCGCGCCTGGCGGCCAAAGTTCGGATCGTTGCGGTGCAGCCGGATCTGATCGTACTCGGCGCGGCGCTCTTCGTCCTTCAGCACCTCATAGGCTTCGGCCAGCTCCTTGAATTTGCTCTCGGCGTCTTCTTCGGTGCTCACGTCAGGGTGATATTTACGCGCCAGCCGGCGGTAGGCCGTTTTGATGGTTTTCAGATCGGCGTTGGGCTCAACGCCCATCGTTGCGTAGTAATCTTTAAATTCCATGCGGTAATACCTTCAATGTGTTGGGTTGTGCGCCAAAATTCCTTGTCTCTCTCGCCAGATATCCTCCTTTCGTCACATTCCTTTTCCGCTATCGCTAAGCATACTCCCGATTGTTAAAAGCTGCGCAAACTGAATAACAACCGTGCGGCAACGCGCAGGCCCGCGCGCCATTTCTAAAGCCCCCCGCATTCACGTACACTGTGGCGGTGGCCCCATAAAGATAAATCACCATGAGAACTCAACTGATAACCCGTGAAGGGTATGACAAGCTCAAGCAAGAGCTGGATTACCTCTGGCGCGAAGAACGCCCCGAGGTGACCAAGAAAGTGACCTGGGCCGCCAGCCTGGGCGACAGAAGCGAAAACGCCGACTACCAGTACAACAAGAAGCGGCTGCGCGAGATCGACCGCCGCGTCCGCTATCTGACCAAATGCCTGGAGCAATTGAAGATCGTCGATTACTCCCCGCAGCAGGAAGGCAAGGTGTTCTTCGGCGCCTGGGTGGAGGTGGAGAACGACGACGGCGAGACCAAACGCTTTCGCATCGTCGGTTACGACGAGATCTTCGGCCGCAAGGATTACATCTCCATCGACGCGCCGATGGCGCGCGCCCTGCTGAAAAAAGAGGTCGGCGACGTCGCCACCGTCAATACGCCGCTGGGCGAGGCGCAGTGGTACGTTAACGAGATAGACTACCCGAAGTAAGCTTTCAGCTTTTTCCGAACCGCCGCCAACGCCGCCGCCTGCGCAGTTCTCCACGTGGCGGCCGCGCGGCGGCGGCCCGCTCCACTGGCATTTTCCCCGATCAATCCGTATAACTGTCCCCTGTTTATTCACCGTTCTCAATACAGATACCAGACCTATGAATGACCCACTGAGCCGCATTATTGCAACAGAACTGCAGGCCCGGCCGGAGCAAGTCGACTCCGCCATCCGTCTGCTGGATGAAGGTAATACCGTGCCCTTTATTGCACGCTATCGTAAGGAAGTCACCGGGGGCCTGGACGACACCCAACTGCGCCAGCTGGAAACCCGCCTGGGTTATCTGCGTGAACTGGAAGATCGTCGTCAGACCATCCTGAAGTCGATCGATGAACAGGGCAAACTGACCGAACAACTGGCGGGGGCGATCAACGCCACGCTGAGCAAGACCGAACTCGAAGACCTCTACCTGCCGTACAAACCGAAGCGCCGCACCCGCGGCCAGATCGCCATCGAGGCCGGTCTGGAACCGCTGGCGGACGCGCTGTGGCAGGATCCGCAACAGCAGCCGGAACTGCTGGCTGAACGCTACGTCGACGCCGACAAGGGCGTGGCGGACGTCAAAGCCGCCCTCGACGGCGCGCGCTATATCCTGATGGAGCGCTTCGCCGAAGATGCCACGCTGCTGGCCAAGGTGCGCGACTACCTGTGGAAAAACGCCCATCTGGTGTCCAAAGTGGTCGAGGGCAAGGAAGAAGAAGGCGCCAAGTTCCGCGACTATTTCGATCACCACGAACCGATTTCTCAGGTGCCTTCGCACCGCGCGCTGGCGATGTTCCGCGGCCGCAACGAAGGCGTGCTGCAGCTGGCGCTGAACGCCGATCCGCAGTTTGAGGAAGCGCCGCGCGAAAGCCAGGCGGAGCTGATCATCATCAATCACCTCAACCTGCGCCTGAACAACGCCCCGGCCGACGCCTGGCGCAAGGCGGTGGTCAACTGGACCTGGCGCATCAAGGTGTTGCTGCACCTGGAAACCGAGCTGATGGGCACGGTGCGCGAGCGCGCGGAAGATGAAGCGATCAACGTTTTCGCCCGCAACATGCACGATCTGCTGATGGCCGCGCCGGCCGGCATGCGCGCCACCATGGGCCTCGATCCGGGCCTGCGCACCGGGGTGAAAGTCGCCGTGGTCGACGCGACTGGCAAGCTGGTCGCCACCGACACCGTCTACCCGCACACCGGGCAAGCGGCCAAAGCCGCCGCCATCGTCGCGGCGCTGTGCATCAAACATAACGTGGAGCTGGTGGCCATCGGCAACGGCACCGCTTCGCGTGAAACCGAGCGTTTCTATCTCGACCTGCAAAAGCAATTCGGCGAGGTCCGGGCGCAGAAAGTGATCGTCAGCGAAGCGGGCGCGTCGGTGTATTCCGCGTCAGAACTGGCGGCGCAGGAGTTCCCGGATCTCGACGTGTCGCTGCGCGGTGCGGTGTCCATCGCCCGTCGTCTGCAGGATCCGCTGGCGGAGCTGGTGAAAATCGACCCGAAATCCATCGGCGTCGGCCAGTATCAGCACGACGTCAGCCAGAGCCAGCTGGCGAAGAAGCTGGACTCGGTGGTGGAAGACTGCGTGAACGCCGTCGGCGTCGATCTGAACACCGCGTCGGTGCCGTTGCTGACCCGCGTGGCCGGCCTGACGCGCATGATGGCGCAGAACATCGTCAACTGGCGCGACGAGAACGGCCGCTTCAGCAACCGTGAACAGCTGCTGAAAGTCAGCCGCCTGGGGCCGAAGGCCTTCGAACAGTGCGCCGGCTTCCTGCGCATCAACCACGGCGACAACCCGCTGGATGCTTCCACCGTTCACCCGGAAGCCTACCCGGTGGTGCAGCGCATTCTGGCCGCCACCGAGCAGGCGCTGCAGGACCTGATGGGCAACGCCTCGGCGGTGCGCAGCCTGAAAGCGGTCGACTTCACCGACGACAAGTTCGGCGTGCCGACGGTCACCGACATCCTGAAAGAGCTGGAGAAGCCGGGCCGCGATCCACGTCCGGAGTTCAAAACCGCCACCTTCGCCGAAGGCGTGGAAACCCTCAACGATCTGCAGGTGGGCATGATCCTGGAAGGCTCGGTGACCAACGTCACCAACTTCGGCGCCTTCGTGGATATCGGCGTGCATCAGGATGGCCTGGTGCACATCTCCTCGCTGGCGGACAAGTTCGTTGAAGATCCGCACACCGTGGTGAAGGCCGGCGACATCGTCAAAGTGAAGGTGATGGAAGTCGATCTGCAGCGTAAACGCATCGCGCTGAGCATGCGCCTGGATGAGCAGCCGGGCGAAGGTTCACCGCGCCGCGGCGGCAACGCGCCTGCACAGACGCGCGACCACGCCAACCGTTCGGCGGGCGGCAACAAGGCCAAACCGCGCAACGCGGCGCCGGCCGGCAACAGCGCCATGGGCGACGCGCTGGCGGCGGCATTCGGCAAGAAACGCTAAGTCAGATCCAACAGGGGGCGGAGCCTGCTCCGCCCCTTTCTGATGAATAAAACTTGCGGCATTTCTTGACCCGCCTCAATAAACCGTCATCTTTTTATTTCCCGCGCCTGCGTGACCACCCTCCCATTATTCAGGCAACAACAATCCCTTCTGCAGCCATTTATTAACAACTTCGTTAACACGCATTTTTCATCTCGCGAATTGTGAGAGAAACACAAATGGTTACCGCTCGCATTACGGCGGAATAATGTTATTGAATTGCCTTTCGGTGGAAATAAATAAAGGGAAAAAACCATCTATATTTGCAAACAAGAAAACTCGGCTACAAATACGTAACTGATTTAACTCGCCATTCTCATTTGTTCCCCAGCGCAACCGGTGGTAAAACGTCGTTAATCAAGACAACGCCATCAAAAACTGTCGACGCCATAATAATTGGTTACAATACCCTTACTTTTTGTATTGAACGCGATAATGATAATTACTATTATTTGCGCTCACTTTATTGCATGACCTTATGGATGAATACCGCCGACGGCGTGGCATTTTCGCCGGCAACGTCCAATTATCATCAGCCCGATGCTCATCGGCACCCGGAAGGTTAATCACATGCAGCTCCAACCTAAACGCACGTATAAGATTGTCGGCTTTTCCGGTGAAATTGCGCCGGCCTACCGCCAGAAACTGTTATCGCTCGGCATGCTGCCCGGCTCTTCGTTCGACGTGGTGCGCGTCGCACCGCTGGGCGATCCGATAGAAATTAAAACTCGCCGCGTCAGCCTGGTGCTGCGCAGGAAGGATCTGGCGCTGCTGCAGCTCGACGGCCAGCCCTGAGCCGACGCGCTCTCCGTTTGCCGACGCGCCTTTGCGCCGGCGCTGTTCTCCTTGAAGACGACACGCTGAACTATGAAAAAACTCACCATCGGCTTAATCGGTAACCCGAACTCCGGCAAAACCACGCTGTTCAACCAGCTGACCGGCGCACGCCAACGGGTCGGCAACTGGGCGGGCGTGACGGTCGAACGCAAAGAAGGCCATTTCACCACCCCGCAGTCCGACGTACGGCTGGTCGATTTGCCCGGCACCTACTCCCTGACCACCATTTCAGAGCAAACCTCGCTCGACGAGCAGATCGCCTGCCACTACATTTTGAGCGGCGACGCCGATCTGCTGATCAACGTGGTCGACGCCTCCAACCTGGAGCGCAACCTCTACCTGACGCTGCAGCTGCTGGAGCTGGGCATTCCCTGCATCGTGGCGCTGAACATGCTCGACATCGCCAAAAGTCAGCATATCGATATCGACGTCGCCGCGCTGTCGGCGCGCCTCGGCTGCCCGGTAGTGCCGATGGTCTCCACCCGCGCCGACGGCATCGGCGTGCTGAAACAGATGATCGACAATCATCACATCAACGAACAGCAGGCGCTGGTGAACTACCCACCGCTGTTGCTGAAAGCGGTCGCCACGCTGAGCGACGCCATGCCGCAAACGCTGCCGGCGGTGCAGCGCCGCTGGCTGGCATTGCAAATGCTGGAAGGCGACATCTACAGTCACCGGCTGGCCGGCCCCGCCGTCGCGCTGTTGCCTGCGGCTGCCCAGGCGTTGCAACAGCAGCAGCAGGAAGACCCGGCGCTGGTGATCGCCGACGCGCGCTACCAGTCCATCGCCGCCCTGTGCGATGAGGTCAGCAACTCGCAGCAGGCGATGCCCAACCGCCTGACCGAGCTGCTGGATAAAGTGATCCTCAACCGCTGGCTGGGCGTGCCGATCTTCCTGCTGGTGATGTACCTGATGTTCCTGCTGGCGATCAACATCGGCGGCGCGCTGCAGCCGATCTTCGATATCGGCTCGGCGGCGATCTTCATTCAGGGCATTCAGTGGCTCGGCTACACCCTGCACTTCCCCGACTGGCTGACCGTTTTCCTGGCGCAGGGCGTCGGCGGCGGCATCAATACCGTGCTGCCGCTGGTGCCGCAGATCGGCATGATGTACCTGTTTCTGTCGTTCCTGGAGGATTCCGGCTACATGGCGCGCGCGGCGTTCGTGATGGATCGCCTGATGCAGGCGCTCGGGCTGCCGGGCAAATCCTTCGTGCCGCTGATCGTCGGCTTCGGCTGCAATGTGCCGTCCATCATGGGCGCCCGGACGCTGGATGCCCAGCGCGAGCGCCTGATCACCATCATGATGGCGCCGTTCATGTCCTGCGGCGCCCGTCTGGCGATCTTCGCGGTGTTCGCCGCCGCCTTCTTCGGCCAGGACGGCGCCGGGGTGGTGTTCTCGCTGTACATGCTCGGCATTGCGGTGGCGATCCTCACCGGCCTGGTGCTCAAATACACCCTCATGCGCGGCGAAGCCTCGCCGTTCGTGATGGAGCTGCCGGTCTACCATGTGCCGCACCTGAAAAGCCTGCTGCTGCAAACCTGGCAGCGGCTGAAAGGCTTCGTGCTGCGCGCCGGCAAGGTGATCGTGGTGGCCAGCATATTCATCGGCGGCCTGAACAGCTTCTCGTTCAGCGGCAAGACGGTCGACAACATCAACGACTCCGCGCTGGCCTCGGTCTCCAGGGTGCTGACGCCGCTGCTGCAGCCGATGGGCGTCCACAGCGATAACTGGCAGGCCACCGTCGGGCTGGTGACCGGCGCGATGGCGAAGGAAGTGGTGGTCGGCACGCTGAATACGCTGTACACCGCCGAGCGCATCAACAAAGAGGCGTTCGACGCCGCCAACTTCAACCTGCTCGATGAACTGGGCGGCGCACTGAACGAAACCTGGGACGGCCTGAAAAACACCTTCAGCCTGAGCGTGCTCTCCAACCCGATCGAAGCCAGCAAGGGCGACGGCGAGATGGGCGTCGGCTCAATGGGCGTGATGAGCAGCAAATTCGGCTCCGGCATCTCCGCCTACAGTTATCTGATCTTCGTGCTGCTGTATGTGCCTTGCGTCTCGGTGATGGGCGCCATCGCCCGTGAATCGAGCCGCGGCTGGATGACCTTCTCTATTCTGTGGGGGCTGAACGTGGCCTACTCGCTGGCGACGCTGTTCTATCAGGTGGCCACCTTCAACCAACACCCGCAGTACAGCCTGACGGCGATCCTGGCGGTGGTGCTGGTGAATCTGCTGGTGCTGTTCGGCCTGCGCCGGGCGCGCAGCCGCGTCACGGTGCGCCTGGGCAACGCCACGCCGGCGGCCTGTTGCCAGAGCGCCAAAGGGAGCTGTCACTGATGGCCGGGCTGCTGCAGGTGCGCGATGCGCTGGCGCTGCGCGGCAGCGCCCAGGCGCAGCAGCTCAGCCACTCGCTGGCGACGCCGCTGCCGCTGGTGCAAGCGATGCTGGACCGTTTGACGGCGATGGGGAAAGTGGAACGCATCGAACAGGATGACGGCGCCTGTCTGAGCGGCAGTTGCAAACGCTGCCCGCAGGGCCAGGGGTGCAGCACGGTGTTCTACCGGCTGAAGGCCTGACGATCAGGGGCGCCATGACGGGCGCCCCTTTGCCGTTCAAGGCTTATTGCTTGTCTTTGTAAACTTCGGCGATGGCGCTGAATTTACCGTGTTCACGGCCTGCCAGGATCACGTAGTATTGACCGCCCTTTTCGTCAGCCAGTTTGGACAGCTCTTCCTTGGCATCCATCGGTGACGTGGTTTCCGCCGTCGTGGTGACGGTGCCGATCTTCTCGTATTTACCCGGGTTCTTATCCAGATCTTCCTTGGTCAGCAGGGTTGCCGCCATGGAGCCGAAAGACACCGAACCCAGCACTGCCGCTGCAATAATCATCTTCAATGATTTCATGACACTAACCTCTCAATGGATAATTTATCTGTTATGAAAGCCGTCAAGGATCCATGCGTAGTACCGCAGGCTGCCGCGACATCCTCAGGCCTCGTTGCTTTCCCTGACGGGGCCTGTTTCCCAGAGACGAAACGCCAAAATGAAAAGCGCCGCACGCGGTCTTTTCATTTTGCAGCCAACGCATTGACTCACTAAGTATCGAACAGCTTTGTCTTTTATCCACCCGGCGGCGTTTTTTTTAGCGCTCTATCGTGCGTTTTCCCACCGGATTCAATGTGCTGCAATAAACGCTTCGATCATCGTCACAAATTCATCGGGATGAGAAATAAACGGCGCATGGGCGGCTTTGGCCACGATCTGCGACGCAGAATGCGGCCAGGCGGTATCGAGCAGCTCGGCGACCTTGCGCGGCACCAGCCCGTCCAGATAACCGTAGATCCGCAGCAGCGGCAGCTCCAGCGCGGCCAACGGCGCACGCAGATCGGTGGTGCGCAGGATCTCCAGCCCGCCGTTCAACACCTCGACGCTCGGCGTCGGCTGGTTGAGCACCACCGCTTTCAGCTGGCGCGCATCCTGACGCGCGCTCTCGGTGCCCAGCGTCTGCAACGCCAGAAAACGCTCGACGGTGCGCTGGAAATCCAGGCTCAACTGATGCTGGAAACCGCTCAGCACGTCCGGGCGGATCCCCGGCCACTCATCGCGGGCGGCAAAGCACGGCGAGGAGGCCACGGTGATCAGCCCCTTGAGTCGCTCGGGCTGCATCAGCGCCGCCTGGCTGGCCACCAGCCCGCCGAGCGACCAACCTAGCCACCAGGCCTGCGGCGGGGCGGCCGCCAGCACGATTTCCGTCATCTGTTCCAGCGACAGGGCACCGAACCCCTGGCTGCGGCCATAACCCGGCAGATCGACCAGGTGCAGGCGAAAATGCGGCGCCAGTCGCGCCTGAATGCAACTCCACACTTCGGCGTTCAATCCCCAGCCGTGCAGCAGCACAAGATCGCGTTCGCCTTCACCTATTGTTTGCCAGTACAGCGCTGTCATTGGTTATTGTCCTTTCATGCTTATCCGTCTCGGAGGCTCTATGCTATCAATCCGCAGCCGCTGTTGGCTATGCCGACAGCCGTTGAGCCTGATGCGCCATGGCATCTGCAGCTGCTGCCTGCGCCATCTGCCGGCCCACCCGCCGTGTTGCCCACGCTGCGGATTGCCCGCCGGGGAAACGCAAATGCCCTGCGGCCGCTGCCTGCAACGGCCGCCGCCCTGGCAGCGGCTGGTGTTCGTCGGCGACTACGTTGCGCCCCTCAGCCAACTGGTAAAGAGGTTCAAGTTTCACCGCGCGCCCGAGCTGGCGCCGACGCTGGCGCGCCTGATGCTGTTGCGGTGGCAGCAGGCGCGCAGAGAGCAGAATCTGAACAGACCCGACCTGATTTTAGCGGTACCCTTGCATGCAACGCGCTGTTGGCACCGTGGTTATAACCAGAGCGATCTGCTGGCCCGGCCGCTGGCGCGCTGGCTGGGCTGTGCCTATCGGCCCGCCGCTTTGCGCCGGGTGCGCAAAACCGCCCTGCAACAGCGGCTGAGCGCCGGGGCACGCAGGCGCAATTTGCAGCGCGCTTTCACCTGCACGGTGCCGGTCGCCGGCCGGCATATCGCCCTGGTGGATGACGTGGTGACCACCGGCAGCACCGTCGCGGAGATCGCGGCGCTGTTGCGGCGGCAAGGCGCCGCCTCGGTGCAGATATGGTGCGTTTGCCGCACGTTGTAGTGCCACGGCAATGGGCGTATTATAACCGACTATAGAAGTCAACTATTGAGCTAATGCTATGATCCGTATAACAGATGCTGCACAGGAACACTTTGCCAAACTGCTGGCAAATCAAGAAGAAGGCACCCAAATCCGCGTATTCGTGATCAACCCGGGCACGCCGACGGCCGAATGCGGTGTCTCTTATTGCCCGCCGGACGCGGTAGAAGCGACGGATACCGAACTGAAGTTCGACAAGCTGTCCGCCTATGTCGATGAGCTGAGCGCGCCGTATCTGGAAGACGCCGAAATCGACTTCGTGACCGACCAGCTGGGCTCTCAGCTGACGCTGAAGGCGCCGAACGCCAAGATGCGCAAGGTCGATGACGACGCGCCGCTGATGGAGCGCGTGGAATACGTGCTGCAGTCGCAGATCAACCCACAGCTGGCGGGCCACGGCGGCCGCGTGACGCTGATGGAGATCACCGACGACAACATGGCGATCCTGCAGTTCGGCGGCGGCTGTAACGGCTGTTCGATGGTCGACGTTACGCTGAAAGAAGGCATCGAGAAAGAGCTGCTGCAGAAATTCCCGGAGCTGAAAGGCGTGCGCGATTTGACCGAGCACCAGCGCGGCGAGCACTCCTATTACTGATCCCCGGCGCTCGCGCCGCGGTGGATAACACAATGCCGGAAGGGGGGAACCCGTTCCGGCATTGTCGTTTTCAGCCCACCGACACCTTGCGCCGCCGTTTGTCCAAATCCTTCAGCAACCGGTTTATCCGCGGATCGGCGAACATCTCCTCCAGCGTTTCGGTCAGCTTGCGCCGCCAGTTAGGGTACTGGTCACTGGTGCCGGGAATATTGACCGGATCGGCCATGTCCAGCCAGTCTTCCGGCTGCAGGCCGAGCAGGGCGCTGGCGCTGTCGGCGACATAGCGCTGCAGGCCGCGGTTGAGCAGCGGGCTCATGCCGAGCAGCGCCGCCTTCTTGCCCACCTTCTGCGGCACGCAGCCATAGCGATGCAACCCGTCCAGCAGCCCCTGCTTGGCGCGTTCCCGATCGGCGAACAGCGCCCGCAGGATCTCCGCATCCGGGTAAAGGCCCAGCCGGTTGCCGAGCGTCAGATCGTCGCTTTGCCAGTAGCCGCGCAGCGTCGGCAGATCGTGGGTGGTGATGGTCGCCATCGCCTGCACCGGATAGGCCTGCGGCGCGCGGAAATGGTGTTCACCGTCGCTTTCGAAATACAGCACTTTGTAGGAATAGACGCCGCTGTCGCGCAGCTTGCCGACGATCTCCACCGGCACCGTGCCGAGATCCTCGCCGATCACCATGCAGCGGTGGCGCTGGCTTTCCAGCGCCAGCACCGCCAGCAGATCGTCCACCGGGTATTTGACGTAGGCGCCGCGATCGGCGGTTTCGCCATAAGGGATCCACCACAGCCGCAGCAGCGCCATGACGTGATCGATGCGCAGCGCGCCGCAGCTGGTCATGTTGGCGCGCAAAAGATCGATGAACGGCTGATAACCGCGCGCCGCCATCACGTGCGGATCCATCGGCGGCAAGCCCCAGTTTTGCCCCAGCGGCCCCAGGATGTCCGGCGGCGCGCCGACCGACGCTTTCAGGCAGTACAGTTCGCGGTCACACCAGGTTTCCGCCCCGCCTTCCGCCACCCCGACCGCCAGATCGCGATACAGGCCAATCGGCATCTGCTGCTGCCGGCTCTGTTCGAAACACTGCGCGAACTGCGTGGCCGCCAGCCACTGCAGCCACAGGTAAAAGCGGACCGCGTCCTGATGCTCATCGCAGAACTGCCGCACCGCTTCGCTCTGCCCACGCCGATAGCGCTCGGGCCAGGCCGGCCAGCCCCACTGGCTGGCGTCTTTGGCCGCTAGGTGGGCATGCAGCGCATCGAACGCCGCCTGCTGATACAGGCTTTCGCCGCCCTCAATCACGAACCGTTCGAACGCCTGACGCTGCGCGTCGTTCGGCTTGCGCGCCTGAAACAGCGGGAACGCCAGCTTCAGCCCCGCCAGCTTCAGCTGCATCACGGCGGTGTAATCCACCCACTCCGCGGCGCGCGCCTTGGCCAGCTGCTTCTGCGTCGCCGGCTTCTGCCACCAGCGCTGCGCCGCGTCGCTGCGCTGGAAATCCTCCACCGCGTTGACGTCGATATACGCCAGATTCAGCCAGCGGCGCGACGAGGGGCTGTAGGGGCTGGCGCTCTCCGGGTTGGCCGGATACAGCGCATGGATCGGATTGAGGCCGACGAAAGCGCCGCCGCGTTCCCCCACCTGCTCCACCATCAGGCGCAGATCGCCGAAATCGCCGATGCCCCAGTTGCGATCGGAACGCAGCGTATACAGCTGAACGCAGGCGCCCCACAGCTTCTTGCCGGTCAGCAAGGCGTTCGGCTCGAAGCAGCGCCTCGGCGCGACGATCACTCGGCATGACCACTGCCGCATGCCCTGGCTCAGCGTCAATTGGTGATAGCCCGCTGGCAGATCGCCCGGCAGCGTCAGGGTCTTGCGCGCGCCGACGCGCCCCTGCAGGCATTCGCCGTCTTCACGCTGCAGCGCCCACAGGTACTCGCCTTCGCCCGCCGGGGTCAACGCCAACGGCGCGCCCTGATAGAACACCTTGACCGCCGGTAACGGCGACGCAGCCCCTTCCTGCGCGGCTTCGGCCCGACTCATGGCCGCCAGCAGCTTGCGCTTGGTCTCCGGTTCAATCGCCTGCCGCTTGCCGTGGGCATTGATGAAATCGGCGGCGATACCCGCCTGTGCCGCCGCCTGATCGATACGCTTGCGATCCATTCGTTCTCCTTAACGTTTGGCTTGCCAGATGCGCTGCTGGTAATCGCGGATCGAACGATCCGAGCTGAACATGCCGACGCGCGCGGTGTTAAGGATAGTCCGCCGCGTCCATTCGTCCCGATCGCGGTACAGTTCATCGACCCGGCTTTGCGCCTGGCAATACGAGGCGAAGTCCGCCAACACCAGATAAGGATCGCCGCCCTCCAGCAGGCTGTGCAGCATCATGTCGAACGCGTGCTTGTCGC
Source organism: Serratia sarumanii (assembly GCF_029962605.1). Lineage (NCBI taxonomy): Bacteria > Pseudomonadati > Pseudomonadota > Gammaproteobacteria > Enterobacterales > Yersiniaceae > Serratia > Serratia sarumanii. The sequence goes on from NZ_CP124750.1 coordinate 4,729,630, forward strand.
CGTGGCTGAACGCGCCGCTCGCCAGCTCATCCAAAATCGCCTTCAGGTGCTTGTCTTTCTTTCGGTAGCTGAGCGGATCATAGCCCTTCGCCAGTATCGCCTTCACCTGCTCCACGGTATTGCCGAAGATAAAGATATTGTCTTCGCCCACCTGCTCGGCGATTTCGACGTTGGCGCCGTCCAGCGTGCCGACCGTCAGCGCGCCGTTCAGCGCCAGCTTCATATTGCCGGTGCCGGAGGCCTCTTTGCCAGCGGTGGAGATCTGCTCGGAGATATCCGCCGCCGGGATCATCAGTTCGGCCACCGACACGCGGTAGTCGGGAATGAACGCCACTTTCAGGCGGTCTTTCACCAGCGGATCGTTATTGATCTTCTCGGCCGCCTGGTTGATCGCGTAAATGATGTTCTTCGCCAGGTAGTAGCCCGGCGCCGCCTTGGCGCCGAACAGGAAGACGCGCGGCACGATGTCCAGATTCGGGTTGTCGCGCAGCTGGCGATACAGCGACAGGATGTGCAGCAGGTTCAGGTGCTGGCGTTTGTACTCGTGCAGGCGCTTGATCTGCACGTCGAAAATCGCGTCCGGGTCGAGCGTCAACCCCATCACACCGTGCACGTAATGGGCCAGCGCCACCTTGTTGTCGCGTTTGATCTGCTGATAACGCTGGCGGAACGCCGCGTCGTCGGCGAATTTTTCCAGCCCGCGCAACGCGTCGAGATCGTTCGCCCATTCCACCTTCAGCGTCTCGTCGATCAGGCCCGACAGCGCCGGGTTGCACTGTTTCAGCCAGCGGCGCGGCGTGATGCCGTTGGTGACGTTATGGAATTTGTTCGGCCACAGCTGGTGATATTCCGGGAACAGATCCTTCACCACCAAATCCGAGTGCAGCTGCGCCACGCCGTTGACCGCAAAGCCGCTGACCACGCACAGGTTGGCCATGCGCACCTGCTTGTTGTGGTGCACCGCCAGTTTGGCCCACACCGCCTCGTCGCCCGGCCAGTGCTTATCCACCAGCTTTTTGAACCTGGCGTTGATCTGTTTGATGATGGAGAAATGGCGCGGCAGCAGGCTGCGCACCAGTTTTTCATCCCAGCACTCCAGCGCTTCCGGCATCAGGGTGTGGTTGGTATAGGCGAAAGTGTTGCTGGTGATCGCCCAGGCCGCCTCCCACTCCAGCTGGTGTTCGTCCAGCAGAATGCGCAGCATTTCCGGAATGGCGATGGTCGGGTGGGTGTCGTTCAGCTGGATCACTTCGTACTTCGGCAGCTCTTCAATCTTGCGGCCGGCCTGATGGTGCTTGCGCAAAATGTCCGCCACCGAGCAGGCGCACTGGAAATACTGCTGCATCAGGCGCAGGCGCTTGCCGGCCTGATGGTTGTCGTTCGGGTAGAGCACCTTGGTCAGCTTGTCGGCTTCTACGCCCTGCTTCTCCGCCTGCAGGAATTTGCCGTCGTTGAAATCGCTCAGGTTGAACGGATGCTGATGGGTCGCCTGCCACAGGCGCAGCGGCTGCGCCACGCCGTTGCGATACCCCAGCACCGGCAGATCCCAGGCTTCGCCGCGCAGGGTGAAGGCCGGGCGCCACAGTTCGCGGCCGTCGGCCTGCTTTTCCAGCTTGCCGCCGATGCCCACGTCCACCGCCAGCGCGGCGTTGTGGCGGAACCACGGGTAGCTCTCGCGCTGCCAGTTATCCGGCGCCTCTTGCTGCTGCCCACCCTGGAACGACTGACGGAACAGCCCGTACTGGTAGTTCAGCCCATACCCGGTGGCCGGTTGCTCCACCGTCGCCATCGAGTCAAGGAAACAGGCCGCCAGCCGCCCCAGCCCGCCGTTGCCCAGCGCCGGATCGGTTTCCTGCTCCAGCAGATCCGCCAGCTTGACGTTCTGCTCCGCCAGCGCCTGCTCGACGGTGTCGTACCAGCCCAGGTTGATCAGGTTGTTCGCCGTCAGCCGGCCGATCAGAAACTCCATCGAGATGTAGTTCACGTGGCGCAGCGGTTTGGCGCTTTTGCGCGGCGCCGGCTGTGCGGCCAGCTGCTCGGCCAGCGCCGCACTGACGGCTTCCCACCATTGATGTTGCGTCATCTGCTGTGCGGAACTGAGGCCGAACCGTTGCCACTGACGGGCAAGCGCCGCCAGAAAAGCATCCTTCTTGAGCGTAGGCTGTGACATAAGGAAAACTCTCTATCCAGTAAGTGGGTCAAATTGCCGCTATCGTGCCGGTGAGAAAGCCTGACGGCATCATCCCGCCTGGGGATTAGCTGGGGAGGAGGATTGGGGCGTAGCTGGAATTGTGATCTCAGGCACTGTTTGACTCCCTTGCAACGATGCAAAAAAGCCCGCCAACGCGTGCGGCGAGCACTGAGAACGTTAGCCATGACGTTAGCACAAGTATTCGCACTGCTGAAGTTTTGTGCATGGCCGGAAATGCGATCTGCAACCGCAACGCCGCGCGCCGACGCCAAACGTAAAAAAGTGTGATCGATAGCAACTTAACTCCAAGCCGATGCGGAAGCTTGTTGCAATACGTTTAGGGTTGGCAGAAGTTAGGGGGAGCTATTAATTACGAACCATAAAATAATTAGCGCCACTCCAATCCCGGCGGGAACCGCGATTTATACCCTGGAATACTATGCTGATCCCATCAAAACTGAGCCGCCCGGTACGGCTGCAAAATACCGTGATCCGCGATCGCCTGCTGGCCAAACTGGCCAGCGCGGGCAACTATCGCCTGACACTGGTCAATTGCCCGGCGGGATACGGAAAAACCACGCTGATCGCCCAATGGGCGGCCGGCAAGGCCGATCTGGGCTGGTATTCGCTGGACGAGAGCGACAACCAACCGGAGCGCTTCGCCAGCTACCTGATCGCCGCGCTGCAGCAGGCCAGCGGCGGCCGCTGCGTCAAGAGCGAGGCGCTGAGCCAGAAACACCAGTACGCCAGCCTGTCGGCGCTGTTCGCCCAGCTGTTTATCGAGCTGGCCGACTGGCACCAGCCGCTGTACCTGGTGATCGACGACTACCATCTGATCACCAACGACGCCATTCACGAAGCCATGCGCTTCTTCCTGCGCCATCAGCCGGAAAACCTGACGCTGATCCTGCTCTCGCGCACCCTGCCGCCGCTCGGCATCGCCAATCTGCGGGTGCGCGATCAGCTGCTGGAAATGGGCACGCAGCAGCTAGCGTTTACCCATCAGGAAGCCAAACAATTCTTCGACTGCCGCCTGGCGGCGCCGATGGAACAGCAGGACAGCAGCCGCCTGTGCGACGAAGTCGAAGGCTGGGCCACCGCGCTGCAGCTGATCGCGCTGTCGGCCCGCCAGTCTGCCTCGTCGGCTCAGCTGTCGGCCAAGCGGCTGGCGGGGCTGAACGCCAGCCACCTGTCCGACTATCTGGTGGACGAAGTGCTGGATCACGTCGATGCCGAGGCGCGCGCCTTCCTGCTGCGCTGTTCGGTGCTGCGCTCGATGAACGACGCGCTGATCGTGCGGCTGACCGGCGAAGACAACGGCCAGCAGCGGCTGGAGGAGCTGGAGCGCCAGGGGCTGTTTATCCATCGCATGGACGACACCGGCGAATGGTTCAACTTCCATCCGCTGTTCGCTTCTTTCCTGCGCCAGCGTTGCCAGTGGGAGCTGGCGCTGGAGCTGCCGGGGTTGCACCGCGCCGCCGCCGAGGGCTGGCTGGCGCTGGGGTATCCGGCGGAGGCCATTCACCATGCGCTGGCGGCCAGCGACGTCAGCATGCTGCGCGATATCCTGCTGCAACACGCCTGGTCGCTGTTCCACCACAGCGAACTGGCCTTGCTGGAGGAGTGCCTCAACGCGCTGCCTTATGAGCGCCTGATCCAAAATCCCAAGCTGGCGCTGCTGCAGGCCTGGCTGGCGCAGAGCCAGCACCGCTACGGCGAGGTCAACACCCTGCTGGAGCGCGCCGAGCGCACCATGCGCGAGCAGAAAATCGAGATAGACCAAACGCTGCACGCCGAGTTCGACGCCTTGCGCGCCCAGGTGGCAATCAACGCCGGTAAACCGGAAGAGGCCGAGCGGCTGGCGACCGAAGCGTTGAAATTCCTGCCGCTGTCCAGCTATTACAGCCGCATCGTCGCCACCTCGGTGACCGGCGAAGTGCACCACTGCAAGGGCGAACTGGCGCGCGCGCTGCCGATGATGCAGCAAACCGAGCAGATGGCGCGTCGTCATCAGGCCAACCATTACGCGCTCTGGGCGCTGCTGCAGCAGAGCGAAATCCTCATCGCCCAGGGCTTCCTGCAGGCCGCTTACGAAACCCAGGACAAGGCGTTCGAACTGATCCGCGAGCAACACCTGGAACAGCTGCCGATGCACGAGTTCCTGCTGCGCATTCGCGCGCAGATCCTGTGGTCGTGGTCGCGGCTGGACGAGGCGGAAGACGCGGCGCGCACCGGGCTGAAAATCCTGGCGAACTACCAGCCGCAACAGCAGCTGCAGTGTATCGCCATGCTGGCCAAATGCTCGCTGGCGCGCGGCGATCTGGACAACGCCAATACCCATCTGCAGCGCTGCGAAACCCTGCTGCACGGCGCCCACTACCATCGCGACTGGCTGACCAACACCGACAAGTCGCGGGTGATCCACTGGCAGATGACCGGCGACACCGCCGCCGCTGCCCAGTGGCTGCGCCACACCGAAAAGCCCGGCATGGCGGACAACCACTTCACGCAGGGCCAGTGGCGCAACATCGCGCGGGTGCAGATCCTGCTCGGCCAGTATGAAGAGGCCGGCGTGGTGCTGGATGAGCTGAACGAAAACGCCCGCCGCCTGCGGCTGGTGAGCGATCTCAACCGCAACCTGCTGCTCAGCAACCAGCTCTACTGGCTGCAAGAGCGCAAGGGCGAAGCGCAGCAGGCGCTGATCGAAGCGCTGTCGCTGGCCAACCGCACCGGCTTTATCAGCCACTTCGTCATCGAGGGCGAAGCGATGGCGCAGCAGCTGCGCCAGCTGATCCAGCTCAACACGCTGCCGGAGCTGGAACAGCATCGCGCCCAGCGCATCCTGCGCGACATCAACCAGCATCATCGGCACAAGTTCGCGCATTTTGACGAGAACTTCGTCGATAAGCTGCTGACCCATCCGCAGGTGCCGGAGCTGATCCGCACCAGCCCGCTCACCCAGCGCGAATGGCAGGTGCTGGGGCTGATCTATTCCGGCTACAGCAACGACCAGATCGCCGGCGAGTTGGACGTGGCGGCCACCACCATCAAGACGCACATCCGCAACCTGTATCAGAAACTGGGCGTGGCCCATCGCCAGGAAGCGGTGCAGCAAGCGCAGCAGCTGTTGAAGATGATGGGGTACGGCGCCTGAGAGTCAGCGCTGGCCGTAATAGGCGCCGGCGCCATGTTTGCGGCTGAAATGCTTTTCCAGCAGATAGTCATCGATCCGTTTCAGGCCGGGGTTAATATCCCGGCTGATCCACGCCATTTTCGCCACCTCCTCCAACACCACGGCGTTATGCACCGCCTCATCCGGCGTCCTTCCCCAACTGAACGGGCCATGCTGATACGCCAGGATGCCGGGAATGTGCAGCGGTTCACGCCCTTTCAGGGTTTCGATAATCACCCGACCGGTGTTCAGCTCATATTCCCGCGCCACCTCTTCCGCCGTCAGCCCACGGGTACAAGGAATGTCGCCGGAAAAATAGTCGGCGTGGGTGGTGCCGAGCGCCGGTATCGCTTCACCCGCCTGCGCCCAGGCGGTGGCATGGGTAGAGTGCGTATGCACCACACCGCCGAGTTGGGGGAACGCCCGATACAGCGCCAAATGTGTCGGCGTATCGGACGAAGGCCGCAGTTGCCCCTCGACAACCTCACCTCGCGCATTCACCACCACCATATCCTCAGCCCGCATCGTTTCATAAGGTACGCCGCTGGGTTTGATCACCACCAGCCCACTGGCCCGATCGATGCCGCTGACATTGCCCCAGGTATAGGTCACCAGCCCGTGCTCAGGCAACGCCATATTGGCTCGGTACACCTGACTTTTCAGTTGATCCAGCATGCTCCCCCCTTATTTCCAACCCGGCCTCGACCATGCGTTCAATCACCCAGGCTCGCGCCTCCCGCACCGCCCGCAGCGGATCGTCCGCTTTCTCGCTCCACATCTCGAGCAGATAGGGGCCGCGATAGCCGCTCTGCAACAGCGTTTCGAAACAGCGCACGAAATCGACCACGCCCTCGCCGAACGGCACATTCTTAAACTCCCCCGGCCGCGTATCCTTAACGTGTACCGCCACGATATGTCCGCGCCCGACCATGAGCTCCATCGGCACATCGTTGTCCCAGGCAGACAAGTTGCCGATGTCCGGGTACAGCTGAAACCACGGGTTATTCAGGTAGTGGGCATAGCCCAGCGCCTTGCTGATCGAGTTCATCAGCGGATAGTCCATGATTTCCATCGCCAGCATGACCTGCGCACGGCTGGCCATCTCCACCGCCTGCGCCAATCCGGCACGGAACCGGGCGCGGGTCTGTGCAGTTGACTGCTGGTAATAAACGTCATACCCGGCCAGTTGGATCACCCGGATACCGGTATCCTGCGCCAGCCGAATAGCTTTTCGCACGATCTCCAGTCCCCGGTCGCGCGTGGTGTCGTCTGCACTGCCCAACGGAAAACGCCGGTGGGCGCTGAGGCATAAAGAAGGGACGCGCACACCGCTCGCCGCAACGGCGCTAACCAAGGCGAGCCGCTGTTCAGCGCTCCAGTCCAGCCGCGCCAGGCGGCCGTCGCTTTCATCGATCGACATTTCAACGAAATCGAATCCCAACTCACCCGCCAGTTGCAGGCGCGTCAGCCAGTCCTCGCCCGGCGGCAACGCTTTCTCATAGATGCCCAACGGCACGGATTTGTGCAACATAACCGCTCCTCAGCCCCACAGCTGGGCAATGACGGATTTAAATTCCCGCGCCGCCGCGACCGGATCGGCGGCATCGCGAATGCTGCGTCCGGCGATAAAGACGTGGATGGGAATGCCCTGGAACAGAGGCAAATCCTCCAGCGCCAGTCCGCCGGTGACCGTCACCTTAAAACCCATCTCGCTCAGGCGACGCACCGCGCGGATATCGTCTTCGCTCCATGCGACCCCTGCGGCCTGCGCATCGCGGCTGCGGTGGTACACCACCTGACCCATTCCCGCTTCACGCCACGCCTGCGCCTGTTCCCAGGTCCAGAACCCCGTCAGTTCGATCTGCACGTCGCCACCGAACTCATGCGCTACCTGCAGGGCGCCCTTGACCGTATTGATGTCGGCACAGCAGATCACCGTGATCCAATCGGCATGCGCCTCGAAGCACATTCGCGCCAAAATCTGACCCGCATCGGCGATTTTTGCGTCCGCCAACACGATGCGATCCGGATACAGCGCTTTCAGATCGCGCACGGCGCGCACGCCTTCCGCCACGCACAAAATAGTGCCGACTTCGATGATGTCGACTTCGGCCGCGATCAGGCGAGTCGTATCGTAAGCCGCGGCCATGGACAGGTTATCCAGCGCCACCTGCAACATCGGTAACTGCGTGTTCATTGTTTGTCTCCTTCAATCAATTCGCCGCCGTAGACGTTTTGTCGATCAACGCCAATACCTCGCTCGCGTGGCGACAGGCCCGCAAGCGATCGAAGTTCGCCTCATCTTCAAACAGATTCACCACTTGCATGATCCCCACCTCCTGATGCGTTTTGGCGTCCACCGCCGCCAGGGTGATCAAGATGTCTATCGGATCGTTGTCCTCATCGCCGAAACACACCGGCGTTTTCAAGGTGACCAAGGCGAAGCCGGTTTTCAGCACCCCTTCCTCCGGCCGGCCGTGCGGCATCGCCAGGCCCGGCGCCAGCACGAAGTAAGGGCCGTGCCGGTCGACGCCGGCCAAAATGGCGTCGAAATAGCGCGGTTCCACCACCCCGGCAGCCACCAGCAAATCGACGCCCAACCGCACCGCCTGCCGCCAGTCAGCAGCCTCCGCCTGCAGTTGGATGGCGTTGTTTTGCGCCAACGAATCGCTCAGCTTCATCACTCGCTCCTTACTGCTTCAAATCTTGCGGAAAATGCGTGCCGATAACTTCCATCAGCTTCGGGCCGAAGTCCGCCGCCGAGAGCATATTGCGCACCCCAACCACATATTTGTTGCCGCTCACGACGATTTCGTCGGCGACATGGGTGGAAGCAATGATGATGTCGGCCCCGTTCAACTCGGATTTGTATTCCCCCACCGCACAGCTGTTGACCGAATGATTCACACCTTGCTGCGTTAAAAATTGGTCGACTTTCATTTTCATGATCATGGAACTGCCTTGCCCGCAACCGCATACCGCCAGGATTCGTACCGTCATAATCTGCACTCCTATTAACGTGACGCTGGTTCAACCGATTGTTTTTCAGCATCTTCTTCCGCACGCAGGGTGCGTCCGGCGAAGAACATGTACAGCAGGGCGATAACGATCACCACCCCCATAAACCACAGGCCCAGACTCAGCCCCTGCATCAGCGGCGGCGCCAGAATCGACCAGTCCGCCATGCCCATCCAGGCGCTTAGCCCGGTCAGTTTGATGGCCCACACGCAGCCGAAGATCTCTATCATTCCCATCACCAGACAGATCTTCATCGCCGCGCGCCAGCCGCCGAAGTGGTTAGCGAATACGCCGATGGTGGCGTTAGAAAAGAACATGGGAATGAAACCGGGAATGATCATGATGGAAGAGCCGAGCGCCAACAGTATGCCGACGGCGATCAGTTGGCCGATGGTGCCCCACATAAAACCCCACACCACGGCGTTGGGCGCGAAGCTATAAATGGCGGCGCAGTCGATGGCCAGTACCGCGCCGGGGATCAGACGTTGGGATATGCCGTTAAAGGCCTCGGTCAATTCGGCGACGAACATGCGCACGCCCTGCACGATGATGAAAATCGCCACCGCGAACATCAGCCCGGTTTGCAGGATATAAATGCTCCAGTGGGTTTTACCGGCCATCGCCTGCAGAGTGTCCAAGCCGAACGAGCACAGAATGATGCCGAAAAACAGCGTCATCACGATGGCGGTGGACACGATGTTGTCATGGAAAATGTTCAGCCACCCGGGCAGCTTCAGATCTTCCACGCTGTCCTCTTTTTTACCGAGATACGGTGCGGCCTTGTAGGCCAGCCACGAAGCGAACTGCTGTTGATGCCCGATCGAGAAGCCGCTGTTTTCCGTTACCGCCTGCGTCGGCTTGAACATCATGTTGGAGGTGATGCCCCAGTACAGTGAAGCCAATAGCGCGCTGCACAATACCGTCGTCCACATGCCGTAACCCAGAATGTAGAAAAATACCGCGATCAGCCCGACCTGCTGAAACATGATGTGGCCGGTGAGCATGATGGTACGAATCCCGGTAATACGCCGCAGCAGTACGTAGAGAATGTTCAGCGCCAATGCCAGCAATACCGCGTAGCCGACCCAGCTGTAGGCGTCCCCCATACGTTCGATGGTGGCCATCATCGAAGCATAGGTGTCCGAAATCGCCCCGTTGATGCCGTATACCTCGGACAACTTCGCCACAACGGGTTTGAACGTGCCGGTCAGGATGCCGGAGCCGGCCTGCAATAACATGAAACCGATAATGGTCTTGATGGTGCCTTTGATGATGACCGCCGCGCTTTTGCGCAGCAACGTGTAACCCAGCAGTGTAACCAGCCCCAGCAGCAGCGGTGCATTGGTCATCACCTGGTTAAAAAAGACGATGAAGATGGTGTAAAGAGTTTCCATACGGCTCTCCCGAAAAGGTTGGCATGCAGGTAACGCCTTCACCATACCAATCACAATAAATCACAAAAAGATCATAAATGATTATTTGTGAACAACCTCGCAAGTTAAAAATCAATTCCACTAACATTCAATGAATTAGACGACTTACACTTTATTACCCATTGAATTTAATAGCAGTTAATCAAACGAAAAGGGGAGAAAACGCCGGCACAGCGCGTAAATTCGGCGGCGTTTACGTGTATTTCGATCGTTGTCAGTTGAAAAAAACGGTGCTAGATTCGATCAAAACAAATCACATAAAATCCTTAAATGATTATTTGTGATTTTATTATCACCACCAACGAGGAAAGACCCATGAGTAAAGTCAACGACATCACCCGCGAGTCCTGGATATTGAACACCTTTCCCGAATGGGGCACCTGGCTGAACGAAGAGATAGAGCAGGAGAACGTCGCGCCCGGTACTTTCGCCATGTGGTGGCTGGGCTGCACCGGCATCTGGCTCAAGTCTGAAGAAGGCGCCAACCTGTGCGTCGATTTCTGGTGCGGCACCGGCAAGCAGAGTCACGGCAACCCGCTGATGAAAACCGGCCACCAAATGCAGCGCATGGCCGGGGTGCGTAAACTGCAACCGAACCTGCGCACCACCCCATTCGTGCTCGATCCGTTCGCCATTACGCAGCTCGACGCCGTCTTGGCCACTCACGATCACAATGACCATATCGATGTGAACGTCGCGGCGGCAGTGCTGCAGAACTGCGCCCCCACCGTCCCGTTTATCGGGCCGCAAAGCTGCGTAGATATCTGGATCGGCTGGGGCGTGCCGCCGGAGCGCTGCATCACCGTCAAACCTGGCGACGTGATAAAAATCAAAGACGTCGAAATTCATGCGTTGGATGCTTTCGATCGCACGGCGCTGATCACATTACCGGTGGAACAAAAGGCCGCGGGCGTACTGCCGGACGGCATGGATCTGCGTGCGGTCAACTACCTGTTCAAAACGCCGGGCGGCAACCTTTATCACAGCGGCGATTCTCACTACTCCAACTATTACGCCAAGCACGGCAACGATCACCACATTGATGTCGCCCTCGGCTCCTACGGCGAGAACCCACGCGGCATTACCGACAAGATGACCAGCGCCGACATCTTGCGCATGGCGGAATCGTTGAACGCCAAGGTCGTGATCCCCTTCCACCACGATATTTGGTCGAATTTCCAGGCAGACCCGCAGGAGATCCGCGTGTTGTGGGACATGAAAAAGGATCGGCTCAAGTACGGTTTCAAACCCTTTATCTGGCAGGTTGGCGGCAAGTTCATCTGGCCGCAGGACAAAGACAATCTGGAATATCACTATCCGCGCGGGTTCGATGATTGTTTCACCCAGGAACCCGACCTGCCCTTCAAGTCTTTCTTGTAATCAACCGGTGTTGCATACTGATGCGCGCTTTTGAACGGCAATGATTCAAATCGTCAAACGGCGCGCATATAATCGAAAGCAACGACGTTCTTCTCACCCTGATGGAGCCCGCATGACAGAGTCCCAACGCCACAATGCCATTCTCGATCTCTTGCATCGCAAGGGGCAAATCTCCGTGGCGGACGTGATCGCGGCGTTTGACATCTCTCCGGCCACCGCGCGCCGGGACATCAACAAACTGAATGAAATTGGCAAATTGCGCAAAGTGCGCAACGGCGCCGAAGCCACGCAAACCCCGCGCCCGGCCTGGACGCCGCTCAACATCCATCAAACCCAGCATCTCGATGAAAAAATGCGCATCGCGGCAGCGGCGGCGCAACTCTGTCAGCCGGGCGAAAGCGTGGTGATCAACTGCGGTTCCACCGCATTTCTGCTGGGGCGTGAAATTTGCGGCAAGCCGGTTCAGGTGATCACCAACTACCTGCCGCTGGCCAACTACCTGATCGAACAGGACCATGACAGCGTGGTGATCATGGGTGGCCAGTACAACAAGACTCAGTCGATTACCCTGGCGCCTCAGGACGGCGACGCGACGCTGTACGCCGGGCACTGGATGTTCACCAGCGGTATCGGCCTTACCGCCGAGGGTTTGTATAAAACGGATATGCTGACCGCCATGGCGGAGCAAAAGATGCTCAACTACGTCGGTAAACTGGTGGTGCTGGTCGACAGCAGCAAAGTCGGCCAACGCGCCGGCATGCTGTTCAGCCGCACCGAGCAAATCGCCATGGTGATCACCGGCCGCGCTGCCAATCCGGCGATCGTTGAGCAACTGCGTCAACAGGGCGTTGAAGTGCTGCTGGTGTGACAAAACCACACCCTTGCTCTGGTCTTAAACGCCGCAGAGTTGGTTACAATAGCGGCGTCCCCCAATTACGAGGCAGTCAGCAGTATGGAACAGTTCGAAGCGATCAACGTTGAGCAAGCGTACGCCTGCTGGAAAGAGGGCAGCGCCGCCCTGGTCGACATCCGCGATCCGCAAAGTTTTGAAGCCGGGCATACGCCGGGCGCCTTTCACCTCACCAATGCCACCCTGTCGGCCTTTATGCAGCAAAACGACTTCGAGCGGCCGGTAATGGTGATGTGCTACCACGGCAACAGCAGCCGCAGCGCGGCGCAGTACCTGCTGCACCAGGGGTTCGACGCGGTCTACAGCATCGACGGCGGCTTCGAGGCCTGGGCCCGCCAGTATCCGCAAGACGTGGAAACCTCTGCCTGATCCCCGCCGCCCGCCGTGCGTCGGCGGGCTTCCCCTTCGATTTTGTGCGCGTTTTCGCGGGTTTTTCGCAGATCCGTTTGCCAGCGCTCAGGATTTCGACGTTATAATCGGCCGTCAGGGTCGCCGGCGGGCAAGCCGCGGCCAAAATCATTCACTTACGACGGAAGAGCAATGGTTAGAGTAATCGCCGTATCCAACCCGCGCCTGGCGCTGGCCTTTGTCGACTATATGGCGACCCAGGGCATCCGGCTTGAGCTGCGCAACAGCGGCGAGGCGGCGGAAATCTGGCTGGCCGACGACGTTCACCTCGAGCAGGTGCAACACGAGCTGCAGCAGTTTCTGACCGATCCGCTCAACCGCCGTTATCAGGCCGCCAGTTGGCAGACCGGCCATACCGACGCCGGCCTGCACTATCAGAGCGAATCCTATTTGCACACCCTGCGCAGCAAGGCCGGGCCGCTGACGCTCGGCGTGATGGTGCTGTGCATCGCGGTCTATATTCTGATGCAGGCGCTGGGCGACGACACCGTGATGTACTGGCTCTCCTGGCCGCAAAACAGCAGCCAATACACGCAGCTGTGGCGCTGGGTCAGCCATGCGTTCCTGCACTTCTCCCTGCTGCATATTCTGTTTAACCTGATGTGGTGGTGGTATCTCGGCGGCCAGATGGAAAAACGCCTCGGTGCCGGCAAGCTGTTCGTGCTGGCGGTGGTGTCGGCCTTCTTCAGCGGCTGGGCGCAATCGCTGTTCAGCGGCGCGCTGTTCGGCGGGCTGTCGGGCGTGGTTTATGCGCTGATGGGCTATGTCTGGCTGTCGGGCGAACGGGCGCCGGAGCGCGGCCTGATGCTGCCGCGCGGCCTGATGGCGTTCTCGGTGCTGTGGCTGGTGGCCGGATATTTCGATATTTTAGGAATGTCGATCGCCAACGCGGCACACGTAGCCGGTTTAGTGTTAGGGTTATTGATGGCATTTTGGGATACGCGTCATCGCGCACACAACGAACAATAACAGCCGGGAGCTGTGCCCAGCGGGCATAGCGGGCGTTTTAGGGGATTATCGTGAAGCAAACACAGCGTCATGACGCAATTATCGAGCTGGTGCGCCTGCAGGGTTACGTCAGCACGGAAGAGCTGGTGGAACATTTTGACGTCAGCCCGCAAACGATTCGCCGCGATTTGAATGACCTGGCCGACCAGAACAAGATCCAGCGTCACCACGGCGGCGCGGCGCTGCCTTCCAGCTCGGTCAACGCTGCCTATAACGATCGCAAGGTGATGTGGTCGGAAGAGAAGGCCCGCATCGCGCAGCGCGTCGCCAGCCAGATCCCGGACGGCGCCACGCTGTTCATCGATATCGGCACCACGCCGGAAGCGGTGGCCCATGCGCTGATGAACCACAAGAACCTGCGCGTGGTCACCAACAACCTCAACGTCGCCACCCTGCTGACCGCCAAGGAAGACTTCCGTCTGATCCTGGCCGGCGGCGAAGTGCGCACCCGCGACGGCGGCATCATGGGCGAAGCCACCCTGGACTTTATCTCCCAATTCCGCCTCGATTACGGCATTCTCGGCATCAGCGGCATCGATATGGACGGCTCGCTGCTCGAATTCGACTATCACGAAGTGCGCACCAAACGCGCGATTATAGAAAATTCCCGCTGCGTAATGCTGGTCACCGACCACTCCAAATTCGGCCGCAACGCCATGGTCAACCTGGGCAACATGAATCTGATCGACTACCTGTTTACCGACCAGTTGCCGCCGCCGAGCGTGATGAAAATCATCGAGCAGTACGACGTGCAGCTGGAGCTGTGCTGATCCGCCGTTAATCCGCGGGGCGCGCCGCCGCCCCGTTTCCCACCCCCGACGCCCCCTTTTCGACAGCCGTTTGCCCGCCCGCGCAATATCCTTATCATTTATGTGCCTATCATCACCAAACTGTTACCTTTATCACGCCTAAATGTTTTTGTTTGGTTAAGTCTTGGCTTGCTTGTTGGTTTTTGATTACAATCATGAGCGAAAACGAACATGAAAGAGCTATTTCGAACATCTGGAGGAAGATGACGTGGAAACCAAAGACTTGATCGTTATCGGTGGCGGCATCAACGGTGCCGGCATCGCGGCGGATGCTGCCGGGCGCGGGCTGTCGGTACTGCTACTGGAAGCGCAAGACTTGGCCTGTGCTACGTCTTCCGCCAGTTCCAAACTGATCCACGGTGGCCTGCGCTACCTGGAACACTACGAATTCCGTTTGGTGAGCGAAGCGCTGGCCGAACGTGAAGTGCTGCTGAAGCTGGCGCCGCACATCGCGTTCCCAATGCGTTTCCGCCTGCCGCACCAGCCGCACCTGCGCCCGGCCTGGATGATCCGTATCGGCCTGTTCCTGTACGATCACCTGGGCAAACGCACCAGCCTGCCGGGCAGCAAGGGCTTGCGCTTTGGACCAGAGTCGGTGCTGAAGCCTGAATTGAAGCGCGGTTTCGAATATTCCGACTGCTGGGTCGACGATGCTCGCCTGGTGGTGCTGAACGCGCAGGAAGTGGAAAAACGCGGCGGCGAAGTGCGCACCCGCACCAAAGTGACCCGCGCATGGCGTGAAAACGGCATGTGGATGGTGGAAGCGGTCGATATCGACAGCGGCAAAACCTTCACCTGGCGCGCCAAAGGCCTGGTGAACGCCACCGGCCCGTGGGTGAAAAACTTCTTCGACGACGGCCTGAAGCTGAAATCGCCTTACGGCATCCGCCTGATCAAAGGCAGCCACATCGTGGTGCCGCGCGTACACGATCAGCCGCAGTCTTACATTCTGCAGAACGAAGACCACCGCATCGTGTTCGTGATCCCGTGGAATGACGAGTTCTCCATCATCGGCACCACCGACGTGGAGTACAAAGGCGATCCGAAGGACGTGAAGATCGACGAGAACGAAATCGCTTATCTGCTGAAAGTGTACAACGATCACTTCAAGAAGCAGCTGGGCCGCGACGACATCGTCTGGACTTACTCCGGCGTGCGTCCGCTGTGCGACGACGAATCCGATTCGCCGCAGGCGATCACCCGCGATTACACGCTGGACGTGCACGACGAACAAGGCAAGGCGCCGCTGCTGTCGGTCTTCGGCGGCAAGCTGACCACCTACCGCAAGCTGGCCGAGCACGCGATGGAAAAACTGGCCCACTACTACCCAGGCTGCGGCCCGGCGTGGACCAAAAACGCCACGCTGCCGGGCGGTGACATCGGCGGCGATCGCGACGGCTACGCGGCCAAACTGCGCCGCGCCCACGGCTGGTTGCCGGAAGCGCTGGCGCGCCGCTATGCCCGCACCTACGGCAGCCAGAGCGAGCTGATCCTGGCCGGCGCCAACGGCCTCGCCGATCTGGGCGAAGATTTCGGCCACGGTCTGTATGAAGCCGAACTGCGCTACCTGACCGAGAAAGAGTGGGTCGTAGAGCTGGACGACGCCATCTGGCGCCGCACCAAGCTGGGCATGTGGCTGGACGAAGCGCAGCAGGCGCGAGTGAAAGCCTGGCTGGCGGAACACGCGAAAACGAAAACGCTGTCTCTGGCTTCCTGAGCCGCAGCGTAACGAAGAAAGGGCCGGTTATCCGGCCCTTTGCTTTTTTTATCTCCCGCTTTACAGCTTCACCGGCTGAATGTGCCAGATTTCATCCGCATATTCCTGAATGGTGCGATCGGAGGAGAAGTAGCCCATGTTGGCGATATTCAGCACCGCGCGCCGCGTCCACTCGTCCTGATTGAGATACACCTCGTCCACCTTGTCCTGCGTGTCCACGTAGCTGCGGTAATCCGCCAGCAGCTGGTAGTGATCGCCCAGGTTGACCAGCGAGTCGAACAAATTGCCATAGCGTTTCGGCTCTTCCGGGCTGAACACGCCGGTGGCGATCTGCGTCAGCGCCTGATGCAGCTCCGGGTCTTGCTCATAGTACTGGCGCGGGTTGTAACCGTTGCGGCGCAGTTCCTCCACCTGTTCGGCGGTATTGCCGAAGATAAAGATATTCTCCTCCCCCACGTGCTCGCGCATCTCGACGTTGGCGCCGTCCAGCGTACCGATGGTCAGCGCGCCGTTCAGCGCGAACTTCATGTTGCTGGTGCCCGAGGCCTCGGTGCCCGCCAGCGAGATCTGTTCCGACAGATCCGCCGCCGGGATAATGATCTGCGCCAGGCTGACGCCGTAGTTCGGAATGAACACCACCTTCAGTTGGGTATGCACGCGCGGATCGTTGTTGATCACTTTGGCCACGTCGTTGATCAAGCGGATGATCTGCTTGGCGGCATAGTAGGCCGAGGCCGCCTTGCCGGCGAAGATCACCACCCGCGGCACGCGCTCGATCTCCGGATCGTCCAGCAGACGGTTATACAGCGTGATGACGTGCAACACGTTGAGCAGCTGCCGTTTGTACTCGTGGATGCGCTTGATCTGCACGTCGAACAGCGCATCCGGGTTGACCACCACGTTGAGCGTTTTGGCGATGTACAGCGCCAGCCGCTCCTTGTTCTGCCGCTTGGCGCGCTGCACCGCCTGCAGGAAACTCGGGTAATCGACGTTGGCTTTGATCTCGCTCAGCTGGCTGAGATCGGTGCGCCAGGTTTGGCCGATGCAGTCGTCCAACACCGCCGCCAGCGGCGGGTTGGCCAGCGCCAGCCAACGGCGCGGCGTCACCCCGTTGGTTTTGTTGCAGAAACGATTGGGGAACAGCCGGGCGAAGTCGGCGAACAGCGACTGCACCATCAGCTCGGAATGCAGGGCGGAAACGCCGTTGACCTTGTGGCTGGCCACCACCGCCAGCCACGCCATGCGCACCCGGCGGCCGTTGGTTTCGTCGATGATCGAGACCCGCGCCAGCAGGTCGTTGTCGCCCGGCGCCACTTCCTGCACCATCTTGAGGAAGTGATCGTTGATTTCGAAAATCAGCTGCAGGTGGCGCGGCAAGATGCGGCCAATCATGTCCAGCGGCCAGGTTTCCAGCGCCTCGCTCATCAGCGTGTGGTTGGTGTAAGAAAACACCTGCTCCACCACTTCCCAGGCGTCGAGCCACTTGAATTTGTGCTCGTCGATCAGCCGGTGCATCAGCTCGGGAATCGACAAGACCGGGTGAGTGTCGTTGAGGTGAATGGCGATCTTGTCCGCCAGGTTGTCGAAGGTTTTGTGCATCAGCCAATGGCGGTTGAGGATGTCCTGCACCGTCGCCGACACCAGGAAATACTCCTGCCGCAGCCGCAGCTCGCGCCCGGAGGAGGTCGAGTCGTCCGGATACAGCACGCGCGACACGTTCTCCGAGTGGTTTTTATCCTCCACCGCGGCGAAATAATCGCCCTGGTTGAACTTGCCGAGGTTGATCTCGTTACTGGCCTGTGCGCCCCACAGCCGCAGGGTGTTGGTGGCGTCGGTGTCGAAACCGGGGATCACCTGATCGTAGGCGATGGCCACGACCTCTTCGGTCTCCAGCCAACGCGCCTTGGCGCCCTCCTGCTGCACGCGGCCGCCGAAGCGCACCTTGTAGCGGGTGTTGTGGCGCGGAAACTCCCACGGATTGCCGTACTCCAGCCAGTAGTCCGGCGACTCCATCTGTTGACCGTTGACGATGTTCTGCTTGAACATGCCGTACTCGTAGCGAATGCCGTAGCCGCGCCCCGGCAGCGCCAGCGTCGCCAGCGAATCGAGGAAGCAGGCCGCCAGGCGGCCCAGACCGCCGTTGCCGAGGCCAGGGTCGTTCTCTTCTTCCAGCAGTTCACCCAGGCTCAACCCCATTTCGTTCAGCGCGTTGTCGATATCCTGATAGATGCCCATCGACAGCAGCGCGTTCGACAGGGTGCGGCCGATCAGAAACTCCATCGACAGGTAATAGACCTGCCGCACGTCTTGAGACAGCTGGGCGCGGTTGGAACGCAGCCAGCGTTCAACCATGCGATCGCGCACCGCGAACAGCACGGCGTTCAGCCAGTCGTGCCGGTTGGCGATGGCCGGATCCTTGCCGACGATAAACATCAGCTTATAGGCGATGGAGTGTTTCAGCGCTTCCACACTGACCGTAGGTGAGGTGTAACTAAACGGTGAAGTCATGGCTTTTTAATCCCTTGTAGGGAGCCCAGCCATTCGCCGCGGAATAGCGAGCCCCGCTGAACATGGACGCGACACGCCGCGCCCCGACAATCAACCCAAACGGCTGCCCGCCGCGCGTCAACCCGAGACGCGAAACGCGGGCTACAAACGTTGATAAAGCGATAAATACTCTTTCGCCGCCACCGGCCAGCCGAAGTCCACGCTCATGGCGTGGCGCTGAACGTGGCGCCAGTGTTTCGGCCGGCTCCACAGCACCATGGCGCGGCGGATGGCGTTGCCCAGCGCGACGGCGTCGCAATCGTCGAACACGAAGCCGCTGGCGGTGCCGTCGGCCAGGTTCTCCAGCGCGCAGTCCACCACCGTGTCCGCCAGCCCGCCGGTGCGGCGCACCAGCGGCAGCGTGCCGTATTTAAGGCCGTAGAGCTGCGTCAGGCCGCAGGGCTCGAAGCGGCTCGGCACCAGAATCACGTCGGCGCCGCCGATGATGCGGTGGGAGAAGGATTCGTGATAGCCGATCTGCACCCCTACCTGCTCGGGATAATCGGCAGCTGCGGCCAGAAACGCCTGTTGCAGCACCGCATCGCCGGCGCCCAGCAGCGCCAGCTGCCCGCCCTGCGCCAGCAGTTCAGGCAGTGCCTGCAGCACCAGATCCAGGCCTTTTTGGCTGGTCAATCGGCTCACCACCGCGAACACCGGCAGCGATTCATCCACCTTCAGCCCCATGGCCTTTTGCAGATGCAGCTTGTTTTTGACCTTGCTTTTCAGATCGTCAGCGTCGTAGCGGGCGCTCAGCCGCGGGTCGCGGGCCGGATCCCAAATGTTGTCGTCCACCCCGTTGAGGATGCCGCTCAGCCTGCCCTGCCGCTGCCGCTCCTGCAGCAGCCCCTCCATGCCGTAGCCGAACTCCGGCCGGGTGATCTCGCGCGCATAGGTCGGGCTGACGGCGGTCACGTGGTCGGCATAAAACAGCCCGGCCTTGAGGAACGACATCTGGCCGTAGAACTCCAGGCCATAAACATCGTAAAACGACGCAGGCAGCCACAGCTCGGTCACGTGATGGGCAGAGAACAGCCCTTGATAGGCCAGGTTGTGCACCGTAAACACCGAGCGCGCCGGGTGGCCGTTGGCGGCCAGATAGGCGCAGCTCAGGCCGGCGTGCCAGTCGTGGGCATGCACCAGTTGCGGCCGCCAGTAGCGATCCAGCCCCTTGGCCAGCTCGCAGGCCATCCAGCCCAGCAGCGCAAAGCGGCGGTGGTTGTCGGGATAGGCGTACATGGACTGATCGTGGTACGGGCTGCCCGGCCGGTCATACAGCCAGGGCGCATCGATGAGATAGATGCCCACGCCATGGTAGGTGCCGTAACGCAGGCCGACCCGGCCGGCGAACGAGTCGATTTCCGCCACCAGCGAGGTGTCGGGGATGCCGTTGCGTACGTCAGGGAAAGCGGGCAATAGCACCCGAACATCGGCGCCTTCGGCGATTTGCGCCGCCGGCAGCGCGCCAACCACGTCTGCGAGTCCGCCCGTTTTCAGCAGGGGGAACATTTCAGAACATACGTGTAAGACCTGCATTATCACTCCTGAAAGTCGGCCGAAGGCCTCTGGATAAGAAATAAAGCAGGCTTGCCGCTGTTATGCGTGCCGCGTTGCGCAAGCCATCGAACCGTTCATCAGGCGGCAGGCTATCGTTCTGCCGCCCACGTTAACTCACAATTTTGACAACATTTCGCGCGTCACCAGCACGATGCCGCCTTCCGAGCGATAAAAACGCTTGCTGTCCTCATCGGCGTTTTCCCCGATCACCATGCCTTCCGGAATGTGGCAGGCGCGGTCGATGATGCAGCGCCGCAGGCGGCAGGAACGGCCGACGTTCACGTCCGGCAACAATACGGTAGAGTCGATGGTGCAGAACGAGTTCACTCGCACGCGCGGGAACAGCACCGAATGCACCACCACCGAGCCCGAGACGATACAGCCGCCGGACACCAGCGAGTTCATGGTCATGCCGTGGCTGCCGGAGCGATCTTGCACGAACTTGGCCGGCGGCAGCGGCTCCATGTGGGTGCGGATCGGCCAGGCGCGGTCGTACATGTCCAGCTCCGGCGTCACCGACGCCAGATCGAGGTTGGCGCGCCAGTAGGCGTCCAGCGTGCCCACATCGCGCCAGTACGGCGGCAGATCGGGGTTGGAGGTCACGCAGGACAAGGTAAACGGATGCGCCCACGCCGCCTGCTGCGCGGTGATTTTCGGGATCAGATCCTTGCCGAAATCGTGGCTGGAGCCGGGGGTCGACATATCCTCTTCCAGCAGCTGAAACAGGTAGGCGGCATTAAAAATATAGATGCCCATGCTGGCCAGCGACATATCCGGGTTGCCCGGCATCGCCGGCGGATCGGCGGGCTTTTCCAGGAACTCGATGATGCGGTCGCTTTCATCCACCTTCATCACGCCGAATTCGCCGGCTTCGCTGCGCGGCACCGGCAGGCAGGCCACGGTGCACTGGGCGCCCTTCTCGACGTGGTCTATCAGCATGCGCGAGTAATCCATCTTGTAGATATGGTCGCCCGCCAGGATCACCACGTATTCGGCCTCATAGCGGCGGATGATGTCCAGGTTCTGATACACCGCGTCGGCGGTGCCTTTGTACCAATGCTCGGTGCTGAGGCGCTGCTGGGCCGGCAGCAGATCGACGAACTCGTTCATTTCCTCGTTGAGAAACGACCAGCCGCGCTGAATGTGCTGCACCAGCGTGTGCGACTGGTATTGGGTGATCACGCCGATGCGGCGAATGCCGGAGTTCAGGCAGTTCGACAGGGCGAAATCGATGATGCGGAACTTGCCGCCAAAGTGGACGGCGGGCTTGGCGCGGGTGGAGGTCAAATCTTTCAGGCGCGAGCCGCGGCCGCCGGCCAGGATCAGCGCTACGGATTTAATCGGCAGCTGGCGCGCCAACATCAGGGGGTCTTTATTTTCAAACCTAACCATAGCGGACTCCTTTTATTATTTCCGTACCAGAACGCAAAGCGAGCGCGCGGCCTGGTGCCAGGCGGGTAACACCGCCCGTGAGTCTTCCTGAGTGAACGGGGCGACAACCTGCCAATCGCCTTCCGGCAACCTCATCTCCACCGTTTGCGGCGTGGCGTTGACCAGCAGCAGCCAGCGCTGCGACAGCAGGATCTGCATGAGCAGATCGCCTTGCTCCCACTGCTGCGCGTCGAGCGGCTGCCCTTGCGCGTTCAGCCACTGCACGCTGCCGTCGTCCTGCTGCCACCAGCGGTCCTGTTGCAACGCGGGGATCTGGCGGCGCAGCGCGATCAGCGCCGCGACGTAATCGGTCAACGCGTCATCCGCCGTGGCCCAATCGAGCCAGGTGATGGCGTTGTCCTGACAATAGGCGTTGTTGTTCCCCTGCTGGCTATGTCCCTGTTCATCGCCGGCCAGCAGCATCGGCGTTCCCTGGGACAGCAACAGCGTGGCGAGCATCGCCCGCTGGCTGGCCCTACGGCGTTGCACAATGGCGTTGTCGGCGACCAGGCCTTCCACGCCGTGGTTGTTGCTGAAATTGCGATCGCTGCCGTCACGGTTGCCTTCGCCGTTCGGCTGGTTGTGTTTCTCGTTGAAGCTGACCACGTCCTGCAGGGTAAAACCGTCATGGGCGGTCAGCATGTTGACGGTGGCGTAAGGCGCCCGCCCGCGCTGGTTGTACAGATCGCTGGAGGCGGCGAAACGCCGGGCGAACTGGCCGAGCGACACGCCGCTCTGCAGCCAGAAACGGCGCATGTCGTCGCGATAATGGTCGTTCCATTCGGCGAAGCGGCCGGGGAACGCCCCCACCTGATAGCCGCCGGGGCCAACGTCCCAGGGTTCGGCGATCAGCTTGCAGCGCGACAGCACATCGTCCGCCAGCATCGCCTGGAACAGCGGCGCATCGCGATCGAACCCCGGCGTGCGGCCGAGCACGCTGCCCAGATCGAAGCGGAAACCGTCGACGTGGCACTCCCGTACCCAAAAACGCAGGCAATCCATCACCCAAGCCACGCCCTGCGGCTGATCCAATCGCAGGGTGTTGCCGCAGCCGGTGTCGTTGACGTAGTCCCCTTCCGGCGTCAGCCAGTAGTAGCTCTGGTTATCGATGCCGCTCAGCGACAGCATCGGCCCGTCCCTGTCCAGCTCGGCGCTGTGGTTGAACACCACGTCGAGGATCACCTCAATGCCGGCTTGGTGCAGCGCCTTGACCGCATCGCGAAATTCGTTCAGCGGCGTGCCGTCGGTGCTCAGGCTGGCGTAGCGGTTGTCCGGCGCATAGGGCGCCAGCACGTTATAGCCCCAGTAGTTGATCAGCCCCAGCCGCTGCAGCCGCGGTTCGGAGGTATGTTGCTGCACCGGCAGCAGTTCCAGCGCGGTGATGCCGAGGCGTTTGAAGTGGGCGATCATCACCGGGTGCCCCAGCGCGGCGAAACTGCCGCGCAGCGCCGGCGGGATCTTCGGGTGCAGCAGCGTCAGGCCGCGCACGTGCGCTTCGTAAATCACCGTCTGCCCCCAGGGCGTGGCGGGCGGGCGATCGTCCTGCCAGTCGTACTGTTCGTCCACCACCACGCATTTCGGCATCAGCTCGGCGCTGTCGTGCGGATCAGGCTGTTCGTAACCGCCGTGCAGGTGCGGGTGATCCGCCACCGGCCCCTCCACCGCGCGCGCGGCCGGATCGAGCGCCAGCTTGTTGGGGTTGAAACGCTGCCCGTTCGCCGGGTCGAACGGGCCGTAGACCCGGTAACCGTAACGTTGCCCCGGCCTGCCGCCCGGCAAATAGCCATGCCAGATATCGCCGCTGCGCGCCGGCAGCGGCAGGCGCACTTCGCGTTGCTGGCCGTCGAACAGGCACAGCTCCACCCGCTCGGCGTGCGCCGAGTACAGGGTAAAGTTGATGCCTTCGCCGTCGTAATGCGCGCCCAGCGGCGCGGCGAGGCCGGCCGTCAGCTCCGTCATGGCGCCTCCCGCAGCAGATAAATGGTCGCCAGCGGCGGCAGCGTCACGCAGATGGAAAAGTCGCGGCCGTGGCTGCCGACCGCTTCGGAAGAGACCCGCCCCTGATTGCCGGCGTTGCTGCCGTGATAGTGGTGCGAATCGGTATTGAGGATCTCGCGATAGTCGCCGGCGCGTGAGAGGCCGATGAGGTAGCGGTAGCGCGGCACCGGGGTAAAGTTGCTGATGGCGATCAGCTCATTGCCCTGCGAATCGTAGCGCGCGAACGCGAACACCGAGTTGTCGTGATCGTCGACCACCAGCCACTCGAAGCCGTCCGGGCGGTAGTCGCGCTCATACAGCGGCGCCTGCTGCCGGTAGCAGTGGTTCAGATCGCGTACCAGCCGCTGCACGCCGTTGTGCCAGTTATCCAGCCCCTCCAGCAAATGCCAATCGAGGCTGGTATCGAAATTCCACTCGCGCCCCTGCGCGAACTCGCAGCCCATAAACAGCAGCTTTTTGCCCGGATGCGCCCACATAAACCCATAGTAGGCGCGCAGGTTGGCGAACTTTTGCCAGGCGTCGCCCGGCATGCGGTCGAGGATCGATTTTTTGCCGTGCACCACTTCATCGTGCGAGATAGGCAACACGAAGTTCTCGGTATAGGCATACAGCATCCCGAAGGTCATCTGGTTGTGGTGATACTTGCGGTGCACCGGATCGCACTTCATGTAATTGAGCGTGTCGTGCATCCAGCCGAGGTTCCACTTGTAGTGGAATCCCAGGCCGTTGGCGTCCGGCGGCAGGGTGACGCCGGGATAGTCGGTGGACTCCTCCGCCAATGTCACCGCGCCCGGCTGCGCCTGGCCGATAGTCTGGTTGGTATAACGCAGGAAGGCGATCGCCTCCAGGTTCTCGTTGCCGCCGTAGTAATTCGGCACCCACTCGCCGTCGGCGCGGCTGTAGTCGCGATAGATCATCGACGCCACCGCATCGACCCGCAGCGCATCGATACCGAAACGCTCCAGCCAATACAGCGCGTTGCCCGCCAGGTAGTTGCGCACCTCGTGGCGGCCGTAGTTGTAGATCAGCGTATTCCAGTCCTGGTGGTAGCCTTCGCGCGGATCGGCGTATTCATACAGCGCGGTGCCGTCAAAATTCGCCAGGCCGTAGGCGTCGCTCGGGAAATGCCCCGGCACCCAGTCGAGGATCACGTTGATGCCCGCCTCATGCGCCGCCGCCACGAACGCCCGGAAATCGGCCGGCGTGCCGAAGCGCCGGGTCGGCGCATACAGCCCCAGCGGCTGGTAGCCCCAGCTGCCGTCGAACGGGTGCTCGTTGATCGGCAGCAGCTCGATATGGGTGAATCCCATGTCCTTCACATAGTCGATAAGCTGCACCGCCAGCTCGCCGTAGCTGAGCCAGAAATGGTTGTCGGTGTGGCGGCGCCATGAGCCGAGATGCACCTCGTAGATGGCGATCGGCTGGTCAAAATCGTTGGCGCGGCGGCGCGCCTGCGTCGACGGCACCACCTCCGGCAGCGGCGCCACCAGCGAGGCGGTGTCCGGGCGCATCTGCGCCTCGAAGGCGTAAGGATCGGCTTTCAGCTGGGTATTGCCGTAGCAATCGACGATTTCATATTTGTACAGCTGACCGGCCCGCACGCCGGGCAGGAACAGCTCCCAGATGCCGTTTTCACGCCGCAGACGCATCGGATGGCGGCGGCCGTCCCAGAAGTTGAACTCCCCCACCACCGAGACGCGCTGGGCGTTGGGCGCCCAAACGGCAAAGCTGACGCCGTCGACGTCATCCAAAGTGGCGAGGTGAGATCCCAGGCGTTCATAGGGGCGCAGGTGCGTGCCCTCGGCCAATAGCCAGCTGTCGATGTCCTGCAGCAGCGGGCCGAACCGATAGGGATCGTCGATGGTCTGTTGATGATCGCGCCAGCTGACCTGCAGCTGATAGCGGAAAGGATTTTTGCGCCGCGGCACCACGGCGCTGAAGAAGCCGCGCGGATCGTCGCAGTTCAACTGCACCAGCCGCCGGCCGGTTTGCTGTTCCACCAGCCAGACTGCGCCAGCGTCCGGCAGCAGCGCGCGCACCTGCAGACCGTTATCGGTCGCATGCATGCCAAGCAGAGCAAAGGGGTCGGCGTAATGGCCGGAGATGATCTGATCAATCACGTCACGATCGGGAAGTACAGGCATAGTCTTCTTCCTTAGATTAACAGCATGATCTAAGCACGGCTTGTTGGTTATTCCTTGGCCGTTTTGGTCATCATGCAATGCATTCGGTATCCAAAGCGTGATTGCGGTCGGTTATTGACCAATCTTTACTCTGCCGACCTGAATTTCGCTCTTTATGCTTATTTTTAGAAATATTTCAGTCATGGTGAAAAATTGTTCGCCCATGCGTTAAGCATAGCCAATGTCTGTTAAAAACTGCTCAGCATTGCTCAGGAAAATTCTTCATTAAGAAAACTGCCAGCCTGGCGGCGCCGGCATGCGGCGGCCGACGAGGAGATATGCGGGGTACAGCTCATTGAAGCAGGGCTTGCGATGACGTTGCCCGACGCGGACGCGGCGAACAAAAAAGTGGAAAATAAGGCTTTAGGGGGCTGAAAGTAGCCAGCCCCCAGGAAGTGCGGGTTTACAGCAGAATACGCAGCATGCGGCGCAGCGGCTCGGCCGCGCCCCACAGCAGCTGGTCGCCCACGGTGAACGCCGACAGGTACTCCGGCCCCATATTCAGCTTGCGCAGACGGCCGACCGGCGTATTCAGCGTGCCGGTCACCGCCGCCGGCGTCAGTTCGCGCATGGTCAGCTCACGGTCGTTCGGGATCACGCGCACCCAGTCGTTGTGCGTCGCCAGCATCTGCTCGATTTCCGGCAGCGACACGTCTTTTTTCAGCTTCAGGGTGAACGCCTGGCTGTGGCAGCGCAGCGCGCCGACGCGCACGCACAGGCCATCAACCGGGATCACGCTGCCGGTGTTCAGAATCTTGTTGGTTTCCGCCTGGCCTTTCCACTCTTCGCGGCTCTGGCCGTTGTCGAGCTGCTTGTCGATCCACGGGATCAGGCTGCCGGCCAGCGGCACGCCGAAGTTATCGGTCGGCAGTTTGCCGCTGCGGGTGGCCTCGGTCACCTTACGCTCGATATCCAGAATGGCGGAAGCCGGATCCTGCAGCTCTTTCGCCACGTCGGCATGCAGCATGCCCATCTGGGTCAACAGTTCGCGCATGTGGCGCGCGCCGCCGCCGGAGGCCGCCTGATAAGTGGCGACCGACGCCCACTCCACCAGATCGTTGGCGAACAGGCCGCCGAGCGACATCAGCATCAGGCTGACGGTGCAGTTGCCGCCGACGAAGGTTTTGATGCCGTTGTCCAGGCCCTGCTGAATCACCGCGTGGTTGACCGGATCCAGGATGATGATGGCGTCGTCCTGCATGCGCAGCGAAGAGGCCGCGTCGATCCAGTACCCCTGCCAACCGCTGGCGCGCAGCTTAGGATAAACTTCGTTGGTATAATCGCCGCCCTGACAGGTAATAATGATATCGAGCGCGCTCAGCGCGTCGATGTCATACGCATCCTGCAGCGTGCCCTGCTGGCCGCCGAAGGCCGGCGCGGCGGAACCGTGCTGCGAGGTGGAGAAAAAGACCGGGCGAATGGCATCGAAATCGCGCTCTTCCGTCATGCGTTGCATGAGAACCGAGCCGACCATTCCGCGCCAACCGATGAAACCAACGTTTTTCATAATATCTGTGTCCCGCCCGGATAAGGGCTTATGTAGGTGATAACGAGTTGTGTGCAATATCTCCTCACCTTACAAAATGTCGGCGCGGGCGCAAAGTGAATTTATTCGATGGCTGGGGATTTCTCAGCAATCCTTCTTATAGGCAAGGACGCGGCCGGAAAGGCCGAGGCGTTTTCCCGATCACGAGGTCACCATGACAGAGATGATTTCCGCTACGGTATTGCTGTTTTTAATTATGGATCCGCTGGGCAACCTGCCGATTTTCATGTCGGTGCTCAAGCATCTGGAACCGCGCCGCCGCCGGGTAGTGCTGATCCGCGAGCTGCTGATCGCCCTGCTGCTGATGCTGATCTTCCTGTTCGCCGGCGAGAAAATTCTGGCGTTCCTCAACCTGCGCACCGAAACCGTCTCCATTTCCGGCGGCATCATTCTGTTTCTGATCGCCATCAAGATGATTTTCCCCACGCAGGAGGGCAACAGCTCCGGGCTGTCCGCCGGCGAAGAGCCGTTCCTGGTGCCGCTGGCGATCCCGCTGGTGGCCGGGCCGTCGATTCTGGCGGCGCTGATGCTGCTGTCGCACCAGTATCCGCATCAGCTGCCCCATCTGGTGGCGGCGCTGTTGATCGCCTGGGGCCTCTCTGCGGCCATTTTGCTGATGTCGAACCTGTTCCTGCGCCTGCTGGGCAGCAAAGGCGTCAGCGCGCTGGAACGGTTGATGGGGCTGATTCTGGTGATGCTGTCGACCCAGATGTTCCTGGACGGCATACGGGCTTACATGAAGCTGTAGGCGCCTGGCGGCGCCGACGACGGCCCGCGCTCAGCGGGCGGTGATGCGGTTGATGCAGGCGAGCGTGTCGGCGACCACGCCGTCCAGCGGCTGGTTGATGTCGATCGCCTGCACATCCGGCTCCTGCTCGCCCGGCTCTTCCAGCGTGGCGAACTGCGAAACCAGCATCTGCGGTTTGAAGAAGTGGCCCTTGCGCTGTTTCAGGCGCTCCTCAATCACCGTCTTGTCCCCTTTCAGGTAGAGGAAATGCAGGTTGCGATTGCCTTCGCGCAGGCGGTCGCGATAGCTTTTTTTCAGCGCCGAACACACCAGCAGTGACACCGGATTGGTGCGTTGCATGGCGAAGATGGCGTCGTTCAAGGCCGCCAGCCACGGGGCGCGATCGTTGTCGTCCAGCGCGTGCCCGGCGGCCATTTTGTTGATGTTGGCGCGCGGGTGCAGGTAATCGCCGTCCAGCATGGCGGCATCGGCCTCGCGGGCGACGGCGCTGGCCACGGCGGATTTGCCGCTGCCGGATACGCCCATCAGGATAAATACGTGATTCTGTGGATTACTCATTGTGTCATGCCCTTATGGGAACTGGCGCGAGCGCGCCAAATGCGTCCCGACTGATAAAAATACTCTGGAACGCCGACGCCCCGCAGGGCGCCGGATAAAGATTATACGACCGTCGCCAGCAGCAAGCAGCCCACCAGGCCGCACACCGAGATGATGGTTTCCAGCACCGACCAGGATTTGATGGTTTCCATGATGCTCAGGTTGAAGTACTCCTTGAACAGCCAGAAGCCCGGATCGTTAACGTGCGAGAAGATAACGCTGCCGGAACCGACCGCAATCACCATCAGCTCAGGGCTGACGCCGGTGGTGGCGATCAGCGGGGCGACGATGCCGCCGGCGGTGATCGCCGCTACGGTGGCGGAACCCAGCGCCAGACGCAGCGCGGCGGCGATCGACCAGGCCATCAGAATCGGCGAAACGTTGCTGCCTTCCATCAGGCCGGCGATGTACTGCTCGACGCCGCTGTCCACCAGCACCTGCTTGAAGGCGCCGCCGCCGCCGATGATCAACAGCATCATGGCGATGATTTTAATCGAATCGGTGATGGTGCCCATCACTTCATCCATGGTGCGGCCGCGGTTCAGGCCGAAGGTGAAGATAGCGATCAGCACGGCGATCAGGGTCGCCATCACCGGGTCGCCGAAGAACTCGGCGAAGCGCAGCAGGCTGTGGCCCTTCGGCAACACCATTTCAGCGACCGCGCGCAGCGCCATCAGGATCACCGGCACCAGCGACGTGGCGACGCTGACGCCAAAGCTCGGCATCTCCGCTTCGGTAAAGGTTTTCGGGTTGTACAGGCCTTCCGGTACCGGCTTGTCGATGCCTTTCAGGAAGCGGGCATAAACCGGGCCGGCCAGGATCACCGTCGGGATCGCCAGCAGCGTGCCGTACAGCAGGGTTTTACCCATATCGGCATGGAAGATGGTGGCGATGGCGGTCGGGCCAGGGTGCGGCGGCAGGAAGCCGTGGGTCACCGACAGCGCGGCGGCCATCGGCACGCCGACGTACAGCAGCGGGATGCGCGCGGAAGCGGCGATGGTGAACACCAGCGGCAGCAGCAGCACGAAGCCCACTTCGTAGAACAGCGCGAAGCCGACGGTGAAGCCGGTCAGCACCACCGCCCATTGAATGTGTTTTCTGCCGAACTTGTCGATCAGCGTGGTGGCGATGCGCTGCGCGCCGCCGCAGTCCGCCAGCAGCTTGCCGAGCATGGCGCCGAAGCCCATGATCAGCGCCAGGCTGCCCAACGTGCCGCCCACGCCGGCCTTGATGGAGCCGATGACTTTATCGACCGGCATGCCCTGTGCGATCCCGACCGCCAGGGCAACCAGCACCAGAGAGATAAAGCCGTTCAGCTTGAAGCGAATCATCAGCAGCAGCAGCAGCGCTACGCCGCCTGCAACAATCACTAATGGCATAATTTTTCTCCAACCTTTTATCGCGACTCTCTTTACGATAGGCGTAAAGCGTGCGGTTGTTTTATTTTTAGGCTCTTTCCCGGTGTTTAAGAAGAGCTGTAGGTGTTGTTGAGTCAGAGGTTCAGTCTTGCAGCAAGATGACCGCACACTCGTTGTTACCGGTATCATGATACCGGTAACAACATGAGCGCCGGAACCGGGTAAGCGGCTAAAATTCGCGTTCTGGGACAGAGATCAAACTTATACCGGCAACGAGCGGCGGGCTTACAGGCGGGATAACCCGCGCGCCTCAGGGCGCGCTGCAAAAAGAAAGGGTGTTAAAACAGAACGTTAAAAGGGCTCAGATACTGCCGCCGGGGATCACGGTGAAACCGACGTCCACCATGCGCGGGCACACCGTTTCGCCGCGCAGCCGGGCCAGCAAGCGCTCGGCGCCGATCTGCCCCATGCGTTCGCGCGGCGTCAGCACGCTGGCCAACTTCGGCACCATCACCTGGCCGATATCATGGCCGTGGAAACCGGCGATCGCCATGTCCTGCGGGATCGACAGCCCCTGCCGCTGGCACTCGAAGGCCGCGCCGATCGCCAGGTCATCGTTGGTGCAAAAGATACTGTCGATCTGCGGATAGTCGCGCTGCGCCTGGCGCAGCAGCTCGCCGCCGGCGGAATAGGAGGAAGAGCGTGCGGTCATGATGCTGTATGGCTCCAGGCCGGATTCGCGCATCGCCTGCTCATACCCCTGCT
Organism: Serratia sarumanii; assembly: GCF_029962605.1. NCBI lineage: Bacteria > Pseudomonadati > Pseudomonadota > Gammaproteobacteria > Enterobacterales > Yersiniaceae > Serratia > Serratia sarumanii. The sequence goes on from NZ_CP124750.1 coordinate 4,760,403, forward strand.
GTTTGATGATGGTACGTTCATCCTGTCGGGCGCCGAAATAGACCACGTGACGGTGGCCGTGCGCGATGATCTGCTGGGTCATCTGGCGCGCCGCCTCAAAGTTGTTGAAGCCCACCGCCAGATCGATGCACGGCGAGACGCAGTCCATCAGCTCCACCACCGGAATGCCCGCCACCTCGATCATTTTCAGGGTGCGTGGCGTGTGATGGCGCTCAGACAGGATCAGGCCGTCGATATTGTAAGAAAGCAGCGAGGTCAGACGTTCTTCTTCACGCTCCGGCAGGTAGCCATAGTGCGCCAGCATGGTCTGGTAGTTGTGCGCGTCGGTGACGCTTTCGATGCCGCGCAGCACTTCGGCGAACACCTGGTTGGTCAGCGACGGCAACAGCACGCCAATCGCCCGGCTGGTGGCGTTGGAGAGGATGTCCGGCGCGCGGTTGGGGATGTAACCCAGCTCATCCAGCGCGACGGCGATTTTTTGCTGCAGGGCGGCAGAAACCTGGTCGGGATTGCGCAGATAACGGCTCACCGTCATCTTGGTCACGCCCACCTTGTCCGCCACATCCTGGAGTACCGGCCGTTTTTTCTTCATTATCAATGAACTGACTAACCGTGAATGGGCAGTCATTTTAGCAAAAAAAACGGCGTGCCGATATTGTCGGTTATGCGACGGCCAACGCAAAAAGGGCTCACAGCGTGAGCCCTTCATACGGTGACAAAGGGGAAAAAGCGTGGTTTTTCCCCTTTGTGATTGTCAGCCGAAAATCAATAAATTGATTTTCCTTGTTTTTATATGCTGCCGGCTTTCAGTCGGGCAACGTCATCAGGCTTGTCGTTAACCTCAAGGGCTCACAGCGTGAGCCCTTGAAATTTACCGCCTAATCACACCGGCGGCAGATCGAACAGCAGGATTTCGCTCTCTTCGTCGGCCTGAATCGTCAGACTCGATTCATCCCACACCGCGAACGCGTCGCTGATGCCGGCGGCTTGGCCGTTGACCGAGACCTTGCCGCGCACCACCTGGATCCAAATGCGACGGCCGGCGGCGATCGGATACTCACCCTGCTCGCCTTTATTCAGCGCCCAACGCGACAACGTCATATCCTGGAACACCTTCAGCGAACCGTCGCGCGCATCCGGCGACAGCACCAGCTGACGGCCCTGCGGCGCGTCGAACATACGCTGCTCGTAGCGCGGCTCCAGCCCGACCTGATCCGGAATGATCCAAATCTGGTACAGGTGCAGCGGACGATCCTGATTGGCGTTGTACTCGGAGTGACGTACCCCGGTGCCCGCGCTCATGATCTGGAATTCGCCGGCCTGGATCTGCTCCTTGTTGCCCATGCTGTCCTGATGCTCCACCGTGCCGCTCAGCACATAGGTCAGGATTTCCATGTCCTTATGCGGGTGGGTGCCGAAACCCTGCCCGGCGTCGATCACATCTTCGTTGATCACACGCAGCGCCGAGAACCCCATAAAGTTCGGATCGTAGTAGTCGGCAAATGAGAAGGTGTGCCAGCTATCCAGCCAGCCATGATTGGCGTGGCCGCGGTCTTCCGCTTTACGTACATAAATCATATTCAACTCTCCTCAATGTTTTTTTACAGTCTAGTCCTGCGGGCAGAATAAGAAAGCGTAAAAAACTCATGCCTCTGTTCAAAAATTTCGATGGAATGAAACGGCGGATGGGCAACGGATTTGTTGAAGGCGGAAGCGGTTGAAAAAGGGCAAAAAAAAAGCCAGCACCCGAGCTGGCTAAGTAAACACTGGAAGCAATGTGAGCAATGTCGTGCCTTCGCAGCGAGAGTATCAAGGGTTGATGCCCTCCCCGGAACGCATCGCAATAATAATCATTATCATTCGCACCTGTAAAGCGTTTTTTTTGACCCGTTGAAATAATATTGACTCAAGGCAGTAAACGGATAAATTCAGAGGTTATTCAACCGGTAAGCAACAGGAGCAGCGAGATGAGCGAGATCGTGATACGCCACGTGGAAACGACGGATGCGCAAGCCCTGCATCATCTTTATTCTCAGACGCCCGTCTACCGCGATACGCTGCAGCTTCCTCTACCGTCCGTCGAGTCCTGGCAGAAGCGCCTCGCCAATCCCGAACCGGGTACGCATAACCTGGCGGCCTTCATCGACGGGCAGCTTACCGGCCAGCTGGCCGTCATGCTGAATCAGCGCGTGCGCCGCCGCCACGTGGCCACCTTCGGCATCGGCGTCGATCCGCGCTACCACGGCAAAGGCGTCGGCAGCCGCCTGATGCAGGCGATGATCGACCTGTGCGACAACTGGGCGGCCATCGAGCGCATCGAACTGGAGGTATTCACCGACAACCCGGCAGCCATCGCGCTATACCGCAAATTCGGTTTCGAGATAGAGGGCACCAGCCGCGCCTATGCCATGCGCGACGGTGTGCTGGTCGATGCCTACCATATGGCGCGTTTGCGCTCCGGGCAGCCGCGCGGCGATGCGTAATCGTCCCCACCCGCAGGGGCCGCTGCGCCGGCCCCTGAACATCAACCGCCGAACCTTTTTACAAGCGCTGGCCGGCCTGACCGCCGCCGTCGGCATATTCTCTCCTCTCACCCCATTAGGTGCCGCTATGCCAACTTCCGCCGCCGGGCGCCCAGGCGCCCGCAACCTGATTACCGATGTGCCGGGCCTGAAGGTCGGCGTGGCGCAGGACAGCCGGGTGCGCACCGGCGCGACGGTTATCCTGCCGGACAGCCCGGCGATCGCCGCCGTGGACGTGCGCGGCGGCGGCCCCGCCACCCGGGAAACCGACGCGCTGGGCGAAGACAATTTGGTGCAGACCGTCGATGCGCTGACGTTCAGCGGCGGCTCGGTTTACGGTCTGGCGGCAGCGGACGGCGTCGCAGCCTGGCTGGGGCAACAGGGCCGAGGCTACGCGCTGCGCCCGGCCCCCGGCGTGCCGGTCTCCCCTATCGTGCCCACCGCCTGCCTGTACGATCTGGCCAACGGCGGCGACAAAAACTGGCAGCTCACGCCGCCGTATCGCCAACTGGGCATCGATGCGGTCGGCAAGGCCGGATTGGACTTTCCGCTGGGCACCGTCGGCGCCGGCTACGGTGCCATGACCGGCATGGGTAAGCTGAAAGGCGGCCTCGGCTCGGCATCTATCATTGCCGCCAATGGCGCTACCGTCGGCGCACTGGTGGCGGTCAACAGTTTGGGTGCGGTGGTCGCACCCGGCACCCGCGCCTTCTGGGCGACCCCCTATGAAATTGACGGTGAATTCGGCAACGGCGGCGCAGCGGCGCTGGCACAACTGCGCGCGCAGGGCGAAGATTGGATGGAACAAGAGCCGCAGGGCGGCAGAAAGAACACCACCCTGGCCTGCATCGCCACCGACCTGGCGCTGACGCGGGTGGAGTTGAAACGGGTGGCCATCATGGCGCAAGACGGCATGGCGCGCGCCATCCGCCCGCTGCACAGCCCGTTTGACGGCGACGTGGTGTTCGCCCTGTCCACCGGGCAGCGCGAGGTTCAGGGCAGCCGCGAACTGGCGGTGCTGCAGATCGGCGCGCTGGCGGCGGACACCCTGGCCCGGGCGATCGCCCGTGGCGTACATGCCGCCACGCCGTGGCCCGGCAGCCAGGTCGCAACCTGGCAAACGCTCGGCGGCTAACACGCCGCCACCAAAAAAGGGGCGCTGGCGCCCCTTAATCATGATTAACCCTCGTCGCTTAAATGCCAGCGGTTTCCCGAATATAACGGCGCGCTTTTACCGCATACTCGAACGGGTTGGCCAGCGCCGGATCCTGCTCGGCCTCCACCACCATCCACCCTTTGTAACCGCGCTCGTCCAGTAGCTTGAACACCGGCCTGAAGTCGATCACGCCATCACCCGGCACGGTGAAGGTGCCCTTCTTCACGCCGTCGAGGAAGCTCAGCTTGTTGGCTTTCACTTCCGCCACCACCTCATCGCGCACGTCCTTCAGATGGACGTGGTTGATGCGCGGCAGATACTTCTCCAGGATCGCCATCATCGCCTGCTGGCTGCCTTCCGAATAGTAGGCGTGGCCGGTATCGAACAGCAGGTAGACGTCGTCGTTGACCATGCTCATGTAGCGATCGATTTCGGCCGTGGTCTGAATGCCGGTGCCCATGTGGTGGTGCAGACACACCTGCATGCCTTTGCCGGCGGCGATCTTCGCCAGCTCGTTGTAACCGTCGGCCACGCGCTGCCACTCTTCATCGCTGAAGTACGGCTTCTCTTCGAACACGCCTTTGGTGGTGCCCTGAATGCTCTTGCTCTGCTCGGAGCAGCCGATCACCCTGGCGCCCATGGCATGCAGGAAATTCATGTGGTTGATAAATTCATCGATGGTTTTGTCTTTCTGGCCGTCGGCGAAAAAGGTGCTGAACCAGGCGTTGCAGATCTGGATGCCGCGAATATCCAGCATCGGTTTCAGCACCGCCGGATCGCGCGGGTATTTGCTGCCCACTTCGCTGCCGGTGAAGCCGGCCAGCGCCATTTCGCTGACGCACTGCTGGAAGGTGTTTTCCTTGCCCAGATCGGGCATGTCGTCGTTGGTCCAGCCGATCGGCGCAATGGCCAATTTCACGTTGTCTTTATTCATGGTCTGCCTCGGTCCTTGGAGGGCCGCCGGTGCAAACGCCGCCGGCGAGCCGAATAAGATTATTTGCCCAACAGCTCTCTTTCGATGCGCTCTCTGGTCGCCACCGCCTGGCTCGGCATCTTTTCCGGGTAGCCGAACAGCGAGGTGCAGATGATCGATTCGCCGCCGACCTTGAAGCTGCGGTTGGCAAATTCCATGTCGCGCAGCGTCTGGAACAGGGCGTCGAAATTCACCTCGCCTTCGCCGATGCCGACGTGCTGATGCACCGCGGCGTCAACGCCCGGCGGGTTGACGATATAACGGCAATGCTTGGTGTGATTCATGGTGTCGGCGATCAGCACGTGGGAAAGATCGTCCCCGGCGTACTGCAGCATGCCGGCCACGTCACCCAGCCCCTTGTCGTAGTAGAAGGTGTGCGGCACGCTGTAGAGGTATTTGACGTGGTCGCTGCGCAGCGATTTCACCAGATCGGCGGTTTCGTTGCTCAGCTCGCAAAAGTCCCACGGGTGCGACTGGATCTCCATACGGATACCCTCGCGCTCGACGATCGGCAGCAGCTCCTCCATCGAGCGATACCACAGCTCCTCGCAGATCTCCGGTTCGTTGGGGTTACCCGCCAGTTCGGTGTTAATCACCTGCACGCCCATTTCCACCGCGATTTCGATCATCCGCCGCCAGTTTTTGACCGCCGCCTGGCGGCGATCTTCCCCTGGCCCGGACCAGCGATACACCACGATAAATGAGGAGATCTCCACGCCGGTCGCTTTCAGGGCGTTTTTATACTCCGCCATGATTTCGCGACTGGCCTTCGGATGCTTGTAAAACGGGTTGATCTGCGGGTGCGGCGACTGCTCGATATATTTGTAGCCCCAGTCCGCCACCTGCTGAACCATTTTGGTGACGCCCAAATCCCGGATAACGTCAACATCAAAAGCGATCTTCATGGTCACTCCTCTGCAATCGTGGGTAGGTGGTGCAAGCCGGCTATTTGTTGTAAAACGCCGGGCGCGCCGGCAAGGTCACCGGCACGATTTCGCCGCTGAGCTGGGCCGCCACGCAGGCGTCGGCGGTCACCGCGGCGGCGTAGCCGTCCCAGGCGGAAGGCCCGGTCAACTTGCCCGCGGCCACGTCGTTGATGAAGCCCTGTAGCTCAACGTCATAAGCGTCGATAAAACGATCCTTCCAGTCGGTCAGGATTTCAGTCGACAGGCGGGCGCCGCTGCGCATCTGCACCGAAGACGGCTCCGGCAGTTTGGCGATGCCGGTTTCCCCTACCACTTCACACTGAATGTCGTAGCCGTACTGGCAGTTGACGAAGATTTCGACGTCAATGCGCGTGCCTTTGGCGGTTTCGAACAGCACAATCTGCGGATCTTTCAGGTGTGGGAACGCCTTCGGGCTCTTGCGCGGGAACACCACCTGCACCGACACATAGTCGTCGTCGAGCAGCCAGCGCAGCACGTCGATTTCGTGGATCAGGGTGTCGGTGATCGCCATATCGGTGGTGTAGGCCTCGCCGACCGTCGGGTTGCGGTGCGCGCAGTGCAGCATCAGCGGCTCGCCGATCTGGCCGCTGGTCAGCACCTGTTTCAGCGCACGATAGCCCTGGTCATAGGGGCGCATAAAGCCGACCTGCACCAGCCGTTTGCCGTGCTTCGCTTCGGCATCGACGATGTTTTTGCAGCCCTGCGCGGTCACCGCCAGCGGCTTCTCGCAGAACACCGGTTTGCCGGCGGCGATGGCCGCCAGCACGAACTCTTCGTGGCTCGGCCCCCAGGAAGTCACCAGCACCGCCTGCACGTCGGCGGCCTTAATCAGATCGTGGCCGTTGTCATACACCCGCGCATCCAGCTGCAGATCGCTCACCACCTTGGCGGCGTTGTCGCGGTTAATGTCATTCACCGCCACCACCCGTGCGCCCTGCAACACTTTGCTGCAGCGACGGATATGATCGCGGCCGATGGCGCCGGTGCCGATAACCCCAATGTTCAATGTCATTTTCGCTACCCTCGAGATTTATGTATGAAAACGAATCAGTAATCGCGCGCCTTATCGATGTTTTCCTGCAGCTTGCGCGCCACTGCGACGATTTTCTCGCTGTCGGCCACCTGAGCGCCGCCCACGCGCCACCAGCTGAGATACTTGTGCACCATGGTCTTCGGCAGCACCTTGATGTCCAGCAGCGTGGACACGGTCTGCCTGCGGGCGTCGGCCAGCGCATCGAGCAGCTGCTGCTCGGTGGTGACGCGATAGGTTTTGCAACCGTAAGCCGCCGCCAGCATGGCGAAATCGACCGGCACCAGTTTGCCGTCGAGCTTGCCGCCCTGTGGATTACGGAAGCGGAATTCGGTGGTGTAGCTGTCCATGCCGTGTTCCATCTGCAGGTTGTTGATGCAGCCGTTGGTCATGTTGTCGAACAGCATCACGTTGATCTTGCAGCTTTCCTGAATCGAAGTGACCAGTTCGGAATGCAGCATCATGAAGGCGCCGTCGCCCACCATCGCGTACACCTCGCGCTGCGGCTCTGCCAGCTTGACCCCCAATGCGGCGTTCACCTCATACCCCATGCAGGAGTAACCGTACTCCACGTGATAACCGTGCTCGCCGCGGTTGTGCCACACCCGCTGCAAATCGCCCGGCAGGCTACCGGCGGCGGCGACGATCACGCTGTCCGCCGGCAGCTCGCGGTTCAGCACCCCCAGCACCCGGCTCTGGGTCAGCGCGGAATCGGTCTGGGCGATAAATTCGGCGAACACCCGCTCGCGATCGAGGTGATCGTCTATCTCCGGCACAAAGCCTGCGCCGCCGTATTCCACCGCGTAAACGCGCTCGGTCTCTTCACGCTGGGCGCTGCGCGCCGCGGCGATGGCGTCGCCCCAGCCGGCGCGGTACTCGGCCTGCGCCAGCAGCGCGCCCAGTTCGCTCAGGGCCTCGCGGGCGTCCGCCAGCACCTGCACGCCGTCGAGCTTGCCGGCGTCAAAGGCGCTGACGTTGATATTGAGGAAGCTGACGTCCGGATTTTGGAACAGCCATTTGGACGAGGTGGTGAAATCGGTGTAACGGGTGCCGACACCGATCACCAGATCGGCCTGACGAGCCAGCGTATTGGCCGCCAGGCAGCCGGTTTCGCCAATGCCGCCGAGGTTGAATTCATGGTCGCTCGGCACCGTGCCTTTGCCGGCCTGGGTTTCGGCGAACGGAATGCCGAAGCGCTCGGCGAATTCGCGCAGCGCCCGCCCGGCCTGCGAGTATTTCACGCCGCCGCCGCACACCAGCAGCGGTTTGCGTTTGGCCGCCAGCAGCGCCAACGCGTCCGCCAACATGCCGTCGGTCGCCAGGCGGCGATCGAGCCGATGCACGCGTTTTTGGAAGAAATAGTCGGGATAGTCGTAGGCTTCACCCTGCACGTCCTGCGGCAGACACAGCGTCACCGCGCCGGTATCCGCCGGATCGGTCAGCACGCGCATCGCGTTGATGCAGGCGCTCATCAGCTGCTCCGGCCGCACGATGCGATCCCAGTATTTGCTCACCGCGCGGAACGCGTCGTTGGTGCTGATGCTGAGATCGTAAGGCTGCTCGATTTGCTGCAGCACCGGATCCGGCTGGCGGGAGGCGTAAACGTCGCCCGGCAGCAGCAATAAAGGAATGCGGTTGGCGGTAGCGGTGGCCGCGGCGGTGATCATGTTGGCGGCGCCGGGGCCGACCGATGAGGTGCAGGCGTAGATCTGCCGGCGCAGCTTCTGTTTGGCGAAGCCAATCGCCGCGTGGGCCATGCCCTGCTCGTTGCGGCCCTGATGTACCCGCAGCTCGCCGCTATCCTGTTCCAGCGCTTGCCCCAGCCCCAGCACATTGCCGTGGCCGAAAATCGCGAAAATGCCCGCGACGAATTTGGTTTCCACGCCGTCGGCCAGCAGATACTGGTTATCGAGAAATCTGACGAGCGCCTGCGCCATGGTTAGCCTGATCTTGCCCATTTACTCACCCTTTAGATTGAGGGCCGCCCCGGAAAGTGCTCGCGCCGAGCCGACAATCCCGTGTTTGTGTTACGCGGCGGCAGCTATTATCTTGAGCAGGCGATGCCCGCTGCTCACGAAGTCGACAACCTGAAACGTGAAGCGATTATAAACAAATATATTTTTCATAAAATCACATTACAGAAGAAACATTTCATTTTGCGATAAAGATCGCATATTGCATGAAAAGCCCGTTTCATCTCGTGCTTCAGCCTTCACTGGCTTCGCGCCGCGCACCGGCCAATAAAAGCCGTTGGCTCATGGGTTGACCGCCTTTTACCCTGTCATTTCCCCTCTTTTATGCGCGCCCCGGCCCCCCTCCCGTAGCCGTTTCACCGCCTTTTCCCACGCCTCTGTCGATGTTTTAAACGCATCACATTTTTGGGGTGTAAATTTCATTCTATATTGAAATTGAAATTTTCATTCCCCATACTGTCCACATGCTTCCTGCAGGGCGCCACGCTCGGGCCGCCGCCGGAGTTTTGCTTAAACAGAAGGAAACGGGTATGGCTACACAAGAAAAACAGCTTGATGTCATTTGTCTCGGGCGCATCGCCGTCGATTTCTATGCTCAGCAGATCGGCGCGCGGCTGGAAGACGCCGGCACATTCGCCAAGTACCTCGGCGGCTCCTCCGGCAACGTGGCCTACGGCACCGCCATTCAGGGGTTAAAATCCGGCATGCTGGCGCGCGTCGGCGACGAGCACATGGGCCGCTTTCTGCGTGAAGAGCTGCAGCGCGTCGGGGCCGATACCCGCTGCCTCATCACCGACAAGCAACGATTAACCGGCCTGGTGATCCTCGGCATCAAGGATCAGGAAACCTTCCCGCTGATCTTCTACCGCGAAAACTGCGCGGACATGGCGCTGACGCCGGACGATATCGACGAGGCCTACATCGCCTCCGCGCGCGCGCTGGCCATCACCGGCACGCACCTGTCGCACCCGAACACCCGCGCCGCGGTGCTGAAGGCGCTGGAATACGCGCGCCGCCACGGCCTGCGCACCGCCCTGGACATCGATTACCGCCCGGTGCTGTGGGGGCTGACGTCGCTGGGCGACGGCGAAACCCGCTTTGTGGAATCGGACCAGGTGACCCGCGAGCTGCAGGAGGTGCTGCACCATTTCGATCTGATCGTCGGCACCGAAGAAGAGTTTCATATCGCCGGCGGCAGCACCGACACGCTGACGGCGCTGAAAAACGTGCGCCGGGCCACGGCGGCCACGCTGGTGTGCAAGCGCGGCGCGCAGGGTTGCTCGGTGTTCGAGGGCGAAATCGCCGACGACTGGGAACAGGTGAAACTGCACGCTGGCGTGCGGGTTGAGGTGCTGAACGTGCTGGGGGCCGGCGACGCCTTTATGTCCGGCCTGCTGCGTGGCTACCTGAACGATGAGGGCTGGGATCAGGCCTGCCGCTACGCCAACGCCTGCGGCGCGTTGGTGGTCTCGCGCCACGGCTGCGCGCCGGCGATGCCGACCAAACGGGAGCTGGACGACTACCTGCTGCGTGAACGGCAGGTCACGCGCCCGGACCGCGATGCGCGCCTGAACCACCTGCACCGGGTCACCACCCGCAAGCAACAGTGGCCGGAACTGTGCGTCTTCGCCTTCGATCACCGCAAGCAGCTGGCGGACATGGCACGCGAAGCCGGCGTCGGCGAGGAGCGCATTCCGCGCCTGAAAACCCTGCTGCTGACCGCGGCGCAACAGGCCGCCGCGCAGGCCGGCCTGAACGGCAACAGCGGCATTCTGGCCGACACCACTTACGGGCAGGCGGCGCTGAACGAGATCACCGGCCAGGGATGGTGGATCGGCCGGCCGGTAGAGCTGCCCAGTTCGCGCCCGCTGCGCCTGGAGCATGGCAATATCGGCTCGCAATTGATCGACTGGCCGCAGGAGCACGTGGTGAAGTGCCTGGTGTTTTATCACCCGCACGACGCGGCGGAACTGCGTCGCGAGCAGGATGAGCTGATCGCCGACGTCTACCGCGGCTGCTGTAAGTCCGGCCACGAGCTGCTGCTGGAAGTGATCCTGCCGGACAACAACCCCGACAAAGACGAACGTTATTACCTGGAGATGATTGAGCACTTCTACCAGTCGGGCATTCAGCCGGACTGGTGGAAACTGCCGCCGCTGAGCGCGGAAAACTGGCGGCGGGTCGGTGCGCTGATCGATACCTACGATCCCTACTGCCGCGGCGTGCTGATCCTGGGGCTCGACTCCCCGGAAGCGGTGCTGAAGGCGGGCTTTGCCGCCGCCGCGGATGCGCGCTGGGTGAAGGGTTTCGCCGTCGGCCGCACCATCTTCGGCCAGCCTTCGCGCCGCTGGCTGCAGGATGAAATCGACGACGCCGCCCTGATCGAGCAGGTGAAACAAAAATACCTGACGCTGATCGGTTTCTGGCGCCAGTACCGTCCGCAGGCGAGCGGTGCGCACTGACAGCGAGCGCGAGTTCACGTCCCCTTAAGGCCATTTCGCCGCTTTAAGGGGATTTTTTTGCCCCTTTTCTGTGAAGTCGCGCAATGTGCGATCGAATAAATCGCTTTTTGAGGAAATGAAATTTCCGCTCCGTCTGTTAAAATACCCTGTCAATATTTCAGGCGTCAGGCCAATGCGCCTTCACCCCACTGCGAGCCGAATGGATGAACAACCCAACTCAACTTTCGCTGTTACAGGACGAGATTCGCCACCGTTATGAAACGCTGAGCAAGCGTTTGAAGCAGGTGGCGCGCTATATTTTGGATAACAGTAACAGCATCGCTTTCGATACCGTTGCCTCCATCGCCGCACAGGCCAGCGTGCCGCCTTCCACCCTGATCCGTTTCGCCAACGCCTTCGGCTTCAGCGGCTTCAACGAAATGAAGCAGGTGTTCCGTCAGCATCTGATGGAAGAGACGGTGAACTATACCGAGCGCGCGCGCCTGTTCCGCCAAACCTCCACCGACGACAACGTCGCGCCGGAGAAACCGGCGGAAATTCTCAACGTATTCACCATGGTCAACGCGCAGGCGCTGCAGCAACTGGCGATGCAGATCGCCCCCGAGCAGCTGGATCGCGCCGTCGAACTGCTCAACAACGCCGAAAACATCTACGTGATCGGCCTGCGCCGTTCGTTCAGCGTCGCCTCCTATCTCACCTATGCGCTACGCCATCTGGAGCGCCGCGCGTTTCTTATCGACGGCCTGGGCGGCATGTTCACCGAACAGCTGAGCATGGTGAAACCGAAGGACGTGGTGATCGCCATCAGCTATTCGCCGTACGCCCGCGAGGCGGTGGAACTGGTGGAATTGGGCGCCAAGCGCGGCGCGCAGCAGATCGCCATCACCGACAGCCAGGTCAGCCCGCTGGCCGCCTTCAGCGACGTCTGTTTCGTGGTGCGCGAAGCGCAGGTGGACGGGTTCCGTTCGCAGGTGGCCTCGATGTGCCTGGCGCAGACGCTGGCGGTTTCGCTGGCGCTGAATAACGCCCGGGACGAGTAAGGCTGGGGGGAACGCGCCCGACAGGCTCGGGCGCGGCGGGGTTATTGCAGCAACAAATAGCGGTAGAGCGCGCTTTCCAGATCCTGCTTCATGCTGATGAAAAGCAGAATCTCCACCGTCTGACCGTCGTAGTCATAGATGACGCGGTATTCGCTGTCGGGATCCAATCGCTCGTGCAACCGTCCCCCCATGCCCGCCAGCACGGCGTTGAAGCGGTAGCAGGCAGGATCGTCGGCAATTGCCGCGAGGGACGATAACAACAGATTGTCCACGAACACCCCGGCCGCGACTGCTCCTATCGTTCCGCTCTTATAAGACTCGATGTCTTTCAGGCTCCATTCCGCCGCCGGCGCGACGGTAAAACGTATTTCCTGGGGCATCCTGCACCTCGGGCCTATTTCCGCGCGTCACGCAGCCGCTGCAAGGTTTCTTCGGGCGACAGACCACGCTGATTTTTAATCTCTTGCTTCGCCAGCATAGTCAGTTTCAACAACGCGTTGGACTGGCGCTCCAGATTGCGTTCCCGAATTTCGGCCTCTCTCTCAGCCGCCGTTTGTACAAACAGCTCGGCAACACCATTTTTTGTGACGTAAACCCCGCCTTCAAACAGGTCGGGCGAACCTAATCCTTCGCGCGCCGCTTTTTGGGACATGGTAGTCGTCATGGTTCTTCCTCCTGTGTACCGGCAATTTCGTTGCATAACAGCGGTTCGTTAGATTCACTCAGCCAGGGAGCGATCGCGTGCGGACAGATTATCATTTGAGCAAGATGGAGGGAAAATTTAGGTCAAATTTATACCCTGATAAAGAATAAGCCCGGCAAGCCGGGCCTCAGGCGCTTATTGCGCGGCGGGATAGCCGTCGCCGTTAATCCAGGCGTGGTCTTTTTCCCAGGTGAATTTCCATTGCCGCACCGGCCCGGCCATCACGTTGAGATAATAGTTGTCGTAGCCCGCCAGGGTCGCCACCGGGTGATAACCGCGTGGCACTTTCACTACGTCCCGATTGTAGACCGGCATGCATTCGTCGAGCGTGCGATCGTCGGTATAGACGCGCTGCATGCAGAATCCCTGCTCCGGCTGAATGCGGTGATAATACGTCTCTTCCAGATAGGTTTCGTCCGGTGAGTCTTCCCGATCGTGCTTGTGGCTCGGGTAGGAACTGGTGTTGCCCTCGTCGGTGTAAACCTCCACCACCAGCAGACTGTCGGCCGGCTCGCTGTCCGGTAGAATGTTGTGCACCAACCGCTGGTTGCGCCCCTTGCCGCGCCGCTCCACGCCGATATCCGCCGGCGTAATCAGCCGTGAAGGCAGGTGGCCGCTGCCGGGCGCGCTGCACACCGCCAGCTCCAGATCGGTTTCTGCCCGCACGTCGATGCGATCGTGGTGCGGCACATACACCGCGTAAGGCGGCGTGCGCTCGAACGGGCTCATGCGTTTGCCGATATGCGGGTATTCGGCGCGCAGCGTGGCGACGGAGGCGATACCGGCCACCAGCACCAGGCACAGCTCCTTGTCACCGCACTCCAGCTGCAGCGACTGCCCGGCGGCCAGGCGATAAACGTCGAAACCGACATAGCGCCACCCGGCATTTTCCGGCGTCACGTGCTGAATACGCCCCTCGGCGTTCGGCGTCTGACATTTGGCAAGCAGTGAAGACATCTCGATTCTCCTGTTAACTCCCCGTGCAAAGGCCGTTGCCCCGAAGGAGCAACGGCCCGCTCATACTTTGCGATCGCTTAACCCAGCGTCGGCATGCTGAATTCGGACACCGTCTGCTGCCCGGCCGGCCAGCGCGCGGTGGCGGTCTTCATGCGCGTGTAGAAGCGCACGCCGTCGGTGCCGTGCACGTTAAGCGCGCCGAACACCGAGCGCTTCCAGCCGCCGAAGCTGTGGAACGCCATCGGCACCGGCACCGGCACGTTGACGCCGACCATCCCGGCCTGCACTTCCTGCACGAACTGGCGCGCGTAGTGGCCGCTGCCGGTAAAGATGGCGCTGCCGTTGCCAAACTCGTGGCCGTTCACCGTGTCGATGGCGGTGCGGTAATCCGGCACCCGCACGATGCCCAGCACCGGCCCGAAGATCTCTTCGCGGTAGATGCGCATGTTCGGCTTCACATGGTCGAACAGCGTGCCGCCGACGTAGTAGCCTTCAGGATAGCCCGGCACCTGATAATTGCGGCCGTCGGCCACCAGGGTGGCGCCTTCTTCCACGCCCAGATCGATGTAACCCAGCACCTTTTTCTGGTGGGCGGACGACACCAGCGGCCCCATTTCATTCTCTTCTCCGCCCTGCTGCAAGCCCGGCCCGACGCGCAGCTGCGCGATCAGCGGCTTCAGTTTGGCGATCAGTTTATCGGCGGTGTCGTCACCGACTACCACGGCGATCGGCAGCGCCATGCAGCGCTCGCCGGCGGAGCCGAACGCTCCGCCCATCAGCGCGTTGACCGTGGCGTCCAGATCGGCGTCCGGCATGACGATCGCCTGGTTCTTCGCCGCGCCGAAGGCCTGCACCCGCTTGCCGTGCGCGCTGGCGGTGGTGTAAATATGTTCCGCCACGGTGGAGGAGCCGACGAAGCTCACCGCCTGAATGCGCGGATCGGTGCACAGCTGCGCCGCGTCTTCATTGGCGCAGTGCACCACGTTGAACACGCCGTCCGGCAGGCCGGCTTCTTTCAGCAGTTCCGCCAGGCGCACCGAGGCGGAAGGCACCAGCGCCGGCGGCTTGAGGATGAAGGTGTTGCCGCAGGCCAGCGCGATAGGGAACATCCACATCGGCACCATCGCCGGGAAGTTGAACGGGGTAATGCCCGCCACCACGCCCAGCGGCTGCATCAGCGAGAAGCTGTCGACGCCACTGCCGACGTCCGGCGAATACTCGCCCTTGATCAGATGCGGGATGCCGCAGGCGAATTCGACCACTTCCATGCCGCGCGTCAGTTCGCCCAGCGCATCCGAGTACACCTTGCCGTGCTCGCTGACGATAAGCTCGGCCAGCTCGTCGCGGTGCTGTTCCAGCAGCGCCTTGAAATTGAACATGATGCGCGCGCGGCGCAGCGGCGTGGTGCGCGACCAATCGGCAAACGCCCGATGGGCCACGTCGATGGCCTGCTTGACTTCGGCGGCGGTGCTCTGCGTGACGCGCCGCTCAACCTGCCCGCTGGCCGGGTTGTGCACGTCGACGGTTTGATTGCTGCTGCTCAGGCACACCTGCCCGTCAATAAAGTTACCCACGGTTTTCATGTCACGCCCTCTTTTCAAGTCCGCTGTCGCCTGGCCACTCGCCGGCGGCGCGGCGTTAATCGTCCCGCTCGCCAAACCCCGTCGGCAAGCCGGCTACATCCTGACCGGATGCAGCAAACTCTATTTCATTGAAAAAAAAATTTCAAATAAATTGTTTTGAAAAATTTGTTTTTAGTGCGTGAGGTCGCAATTTTGCGGTGTCGATCGGGTTGGCGCTTTCATTACCGCGCCAGGGAAAGCGTAACGGCGCAGGAGAAACCAGGGGCAATACACACTGACTTTGCTACAGAAAACCCGCACCGCGCCTGCCCTGTCGCCGTTACCGCCCGCCCCAGAACGCCCAAGGCGCCCGGATCGCGCGTGACGGTTTTTTTTGAACTGGATCTAAAAATCAATATTCCATTATTCACTAATTATGAAATAAATGTTCTTGTTTGTTCCAGCATTTATCGACGACATCGCCTTGATGACAGGCACGGTTCACACCCTTCCGCTCGCCCTCTTCCCGATAACCCAACCGTGCGGACGGAAGCCAGGATAAAAATCGGAGCAACACATGTCATATCAGCGTAAGCACAATACCGGCTACATATTGCGAATTTGCGGCATCGCCGCCCTGGGCGGCATTCTGTTCGGCTACGATACCGCCGTGATCTCCGGCGCGATCGAAGCGCTGAAAACCTATTTCAATCTCAGCCCGGCCGAAACCGGTTGGGCAGTCTCCAACGTGGTGATCGGCTGCGTGGTCGGCGCCTTCGCCGCCGGGCCGCTAGCGGCGCGCTGGGGCCGTAAAAAGGCGCTGATGCTGGCGGCGCTGCTGTTCACCGTTTCCGCCGTCGGCGCAGCCTTGGCCCCGACCTTCACCTGGTTCGTCATCTACCGCATCATCGGCGGGCTGGCGGTCGGCATCGCCGCCACCGTGTCGCCGATGTACATGTCGGAAGTGTCGCCAAAGGACATGCGCGGGCGCGCGCTCAGTATGCAGCAGTTCGCCATCGTGTTCGGTCAGATCGTGATTTTCTACGTCAACTTCAAAATCGCCAGCCTCGCCAGCGAAGCCTGGCTGGTGGAAATGGGCTGGCGCTGGATGTTCGCCTCGGGCGTCATCCCCTGCATTCTGTTCTGCATCCTGGTGTTCGTCATTCCTGAGTCGCCGCGCTGGAACGTGATGATGGGCCGCGACGATCAGGCGCTGGCGATGTTGACCAAGGTTTCCAACGCCGCCCACGCGCAGAATCTGCTGAAAGAAATCAAAGACTCGCTGCAGCAGGATCAACAGCAGCGGCATCGGAAGCTGAACTACGGCGATGTGCGGGTGCGTTTCATCCTGTTCGTCGGCTGCATGATCGCCATGCTGCAGCAGGTGACCGGCGTCAACGTAATGATGTATTACGCGCCGGTGGTGCTGAAAACCGTCACCGAAAACGCGCAGGAAGCGCTGTTTCAGACCATCTGGATCGGCGTGCTGCAGCTGGTCGGTTCGGTCATCGGCGCCATGCTGATGGATCGCATGGGCCGCATTCCGCTGATGCGTTACGGCACGCTGGGCGCCATCGCCGGCCTGCTGCTCACCTCGTACGCGCTCTACACTCAGGCCACCGGCTATTTCGCGCTGTTCGGCATGCTGTTCTTCATGGTGTTTTATGCGCTGTCCTGGGGCGTCGGCGCCTGGGTGCTGGTGTCGGAAATCTTCCCGAACCGCATGCGCGCGCAGGGGATGAGCATCGCCGTCGGCTGCATGTGGGTCGCTAACTTCGCGGTGTCGCAGTCGTTCCCGATGATCAACGACCACCCTTACCTGTTCTCGCATTTCCACGGCGCCTTCCCGATGTGGATCTTCGCCGCCTGCTGCCTGTTCAGCTACTGGTTCATCGGCCGCTATATTCCGGAAACCAAAGGCGTCTCGCTGGAAAAAATGGAGCAGGTAGTGCTGGCCAAACGCCACCGCCACCCCCTGCCCGACGGCAAGCCGCTGCCGCTGGAAAACGGCAAATCCTGATCTCTCAACCCTGACCGCTGGAGTAATGCCTCATGACCATTGCACTGGACCGCTTCTGCATTAACCGCAAAATCGCGCCGAATCTCGATCTGGACAGTTTTTTCCGCCTGGTGAAACGCTGCGGGCTCAGTAAGGTTGAGCTGCGCAACGATATGCCCAGCGGCAAGGTGACCGACGATCTGAGCGACGCGCAGCTCAATGCGCTCGCTGCGCAATACGGCATCGAGATCGTCACGATCAACGCCCTCGGCATGTTCAATCTGATGGACAACCCGGCGGCGCTGCAGCAGCGCGCCGAAGCGTTGCTGGCGCAGGCGCAGGCCATCCACAGCCGGGCGCTGGTGCTGTGCCCGCACTGCAGCGCCGATGACACGCGCAGCGAGCAGCAAAAACGCGACGACACCCTCGCCGCGCTGCGGCTGCTGGCGCCGCTGTTTGCCCGCTATGGCGTGCAGGGGTACGTCGAGCCGCTGGGCTTCGGCATCAGCTCGCTGCGATCGTCGCTGCTGACCCAGGCGCTCATCCGCGATTCGGGCGCGCCGTACCGCATCGTGCTCGATACTTTCCACCACTATTTAAGCGGTGTGGCGCAGGCCGACTTCGACGCGCAGATCCAGGTGGCGCAGATCGGCCTGGTGCATCTGTCCGGCGTGGAGGATGGGCGGGATAAAGGCGCGCTGAGCGACGAAGAGCGCATCATGTTGAGCGAGGGCGATCGGCTGGAGAGCCGCCGCCAGGTGCAAAACCTGGAACGCCTGGGCTACACCGGCGTCTATGCCTTCGAGCCCTTCTCTTCGCAGCTGGACAGCTGGAGCGAGGCGGATATCGAACGGGAAATCCGCCAGAGCATCGCCCTGCTGCAAGGGTAAAAAAACGGCCTCCGCGGAGGCCGTTTTTCATGGCGTTACTTCAGGTTGCCGACCACCAGCTGGTGGCGCGCGTTGTAAAACTTACGGTAGGCCAGATAGCAGGCGATGATGGTCGACAGGCTGGCGGTGGAAAGCAGCATGAAGGTCACCATAATCTGGTATTTGATCGCTTTCACCGGGTCGATGCCGGCGAAGATCAGCCCGGACATCATGCCCGGCAGGCTGACCAGCCCAACGGTTTTCGCCGAATCCACGGTCGGGATCAGCGAAGCGCGGATACTGTCGCGGATCAGCGCCGCCGAAGCGAACTTGGGCGTCGCCCCCAGGCTGAGCATCTCCTGAATCTTCTGCTGTTCGCTTTTGAAACGCTGGCCGAGGTTGGTGTAGCACAATCCCACCGCCACCATGGCGTTACCGGCGATCATCCCGGAGATGGGGATTACCTGCATCGGCGTAAATTCGATGGAGCCAGTCAAGACCAGCACCGCCAGCGTCAGCACCGCGCCGGTGGTGATGGCGATAAACGACGTCACGAACGCGTGTTCGACGTACTTGCTGCGTTTCTTGGCGTTGTAGGCCGCGTTAAAGCAGATGAACAGCACCATCAACACGGTGAGCACCGCGTTATCCAGATCGAAAATGTACTTCAGCACGTAGCCGACGATGATCAGCTGCACCACCGCGCGGCAGATGCTCCAGATAATGTCCTTTTCCAGCGCCAGCTTTTCCCGGTGGCTGATCAGAATGGCGACCACCACCAGGAGCATCGACAAGCCTAAGGATTCGTTGGTGATGTTATGCTGATTCATGCTGTTGCTCCTGTTGCTCGGCGCCGTGCGCGCGCAGGGTGATCACCTCGTCCGCATGCGCTATCTCTTCGGTATCGTGCGTCACCCACAGCACCGCCAGCCGGTGCTCCGCCACCAGCTGATGCACTATCTCATTGACGTTGCGCTTATTTTCCTCGTCCAGCGCACTGGTGATCTCATCGAGCAACAGCACCCGGGGCATAAACTGCAGGTTGCGGATCAGGGACACGCGCTGCTTCTCCCCGCCGGACAGCTCATTGATGCTTTTGGTCAGCATCGCCTCCGGCAGCCCGAAACGCGCCAGATCGGCCTGCATTTTTCGTTCATCCGGCGACTGTTGACGGATCTGGTAGGGCAGCGCCAGATTGTCGTAAACCGTATTGCCGAACAGCGCCGGCGTCTGGAAGCAGTAAGAAACCTGTTTGCGATACGCCTCCGGCGACATCTCGGCGATCGCTCGTCCGTCGAAATAGAGGTTTCCGCTGGTCGGATCCATTAAGGAAGAGATGATTTTCAGCAGGGTGCTTTTCCCGCAGCCGGAAGGTCCGGTGATCAGTTTGAACTCGCCTTCACCCAGCGTGAAAGAGACGGAGTCCAGGATCACTTGGTTGTCTATTTGATAATGAATATCATCCAATCTCAGTATGTCTTTCTTTTCCTTCATTACGATGCCGGCTCCCTACACCTGTTCCCGTCTGAGCGATAAGTATATGGCCGCAAAAAACATATTAGCAATGCCTGTGCGGATGGCAGCGAGCGGAGAGGAGGATTGACGGAGCAAAACGCCCCGTCAAATAATAAATTTTACTAATGATTAGCTGTAGGAATAGTCAAAAGCGACCGCCAGGGTCGAATCACTCTTTTTTTATCGCCGCCTGTTCGTCGCAGCTGTACCAGCGTAGAGAATTGTTGATGCTGCGGTGGGTGCAGCGAACCTTGCCCTCCTTTTCCAGCGCCAGCAGCAGGGTGCGGGTGGTATAAATGTTTTCGCCGCATTTATCCGCCAGCTCGCGCGTCTTCGGCCACTGCTCCGGCGGGGGATGCAGGCCCCCGGCCCCTTCCACAAGATCCCGGCACAATCCCCGCAACACATCCAGCATCAGCGATTTTCTACTTTCAAACGTTTTCGGCACCTTGGCCATAGCATTCCTCCTGAGTGGTTACTGCTGAGCCCCCGTTCATGACTGCACGTCAGTGATGCGCAGGGGCATAAATCACGGCGGCGTCCGCGCAAACAACGTTGTTCCGATAAAATAGACCTGGCGCTGTCTATCACCGCGCGAATGAATATTTATTAATGAATCCAACCTTTGCCGATAAAATGTCATGCATTGTTCCTCGGATTTTTCACTAGGATTTTTCTGTGCAATTTTTTTCATGGCTATCATGATATGAAGATGTTTAAACAATCCCATAACGAACTGTGAATACATAATTACCAACATTGTCAACGCATGCGCCTTACATCTGTTAAATGCATTAATCGCAGTAATCATTCCATCGTTCATCCTTTGATTATCACTTAGGTCATTATTATGTAATGCCTACGGCATCACCTGCCCTTTTCTGGTTAATCACAATGGGTTAAATAACATAAGCGCGTCCAAAAAATAGCATCTGATAAGAATAATCTTCCCCCTGCCTTGTTGTTATTTTTTTGTTAACGACTCTTCGACAAACCATCGACAACCCAGGAATAGGCGGTGGAACACCATAGGGACAACTAACCACACAAAATCATACAAAACAAATGCTTATGTTTTTCATTTTGTTTCATAAAGAAAATTCTTCAATGTTCGTCAAAGCGTAATATTAGCAAAGCGATATTGCGCATTGTAGGGCAACCGCTATTACAGTCGATCTAATATCTCGCATAACCTTATTTATTCAGTCATTTATTCTGGATAATATTTACATACGATCTATTGGTTTTTGATCTTATATTTAACTTTTTCCTTTTGGTTTTATATTCTGAATTTGAGTTATTTCAACAAAATCTATTTCCAAGCAATGCTATTGTTTGCAAGAATATTCCCAGCAAAACGCCATACTGATATTCGGGTTTTAAAATCAAATAAAACCGACCAAACATCACATAACCATTTCGTTATTAAAAGCAAATAACGAAAAGTGTGCGTATTGCCCAAAGCAAAAGGATCTGGCTCCCATCGCAGTGCGGCTAACAGGGCGTTGCTGCTCTGCGGGGATTTAGGTGTGCTTTTCTTTTTATTTAAATACTCTCTACAGGAACCTGAGAAATGAAACTGAATAAATTAATGCTGGCGACCGCCATTGCTTTTTCTACCGCCTCCGTTGCACATGCGGCGCCGACCCCGAACCAGGGCAGCGGCACCGTGACCTTTAGCGGTGAAATTATCGATGCGCCTTGCAGCATCACGCCGGACTCCGTCGATCAAACCGTCCCGATGGGCCAGATCAGCAGCCGCATCCTGGCCAAAGAAGGCAAATCCAGCGCCGAACCCTTCAGCATTGAGCTGAAAGACTGCGCGCTCAACACCATGAAAAACGTCAAGGTGACCTTCACCGGCACGCCGGATGCCGTCAACAGCAAATTGCTGGCGCTGAGCGGTTCCGCCAGCGGCGCGGGCATCGTGATTTACGACCAGCTGCACGCCAAGGAAGTTGAGCTGGGCACCGCAACGGACGGCCAGGGCCTGAACGAAGGCAACAACGCCCTGAAATTCGCCGCATACCTGCAAGGCAACAGCGCTTCCGGCGCCGTCGTGCCGGGCCAGTTCACCAGCGTGGCGAACTTTACCCTGGCTTATCAGTAAGCCTCGTTGGGGATGCCGGCGCGGGCATCCCCATGCTTAACGACGCCGGCTCCGGCAAAGGAACCGATCTCGACAGGGAGAAGCCAGCATGACCATCCATTGGCGAGGCGCATTGCTGATCGCGCTCAGCATCGGCAGCGCTAGCGCCACGGCGAAAACTCAGGGCCACGGCAAAGTCAGCCTGGGCGGCGAAATCGTCGAAACGCCGTGCAACATCGCCGGCGACAGTTTGGATCAAACCGTTGATTTCGGGCTGGTTTCAATGAGCGACGCCGGGCGAGATGCCCAGCCGAGCCTCATCGGCAGCCGCCGCCACTTCGCCATCAGGTTGGTGAACTGCGAACTGGCCAGCCAGATAAAGCCCGATTTTATTTATCGCGCGGCCAACCTCACCTTCAGCGGCATCGCGGATAGCCAAGATCCGCAATGGCTCGCCGTCCATGGCGAGGCGCGCGGCATGGCTATCGAGTTGCTGACCGACGCCGGCACCCCGATCCCGCTCGGCAGCACGACGGCGGATTATCTGATCGTTGCCGGCGATAACACGCTGCGCTTTGGCGCCCAGCTGCGCATTCACCCCGACAGGGCACGGGCGGGCGGTTTCAGCTCATTGGCCAAATTCACCCTGTCTTATCTGTAGCCGGTTTTCGTTAGGAACGCTGTACAGCATTACGTATTCAGGTCTTACGGGATGACCTGCTATTAGGCGCGGATTTGCCATGAGTGATCATTCTATGACGTCTTTACTGACAATAAAAAAAACGCCCATCATCGTCATTCTCTCTGTTCTCTGGGCAAAAACGGTCTTTTCCGCCACGGAATTCAATACCGACGTGTTGGATATTGGCGAACGCAGCAAAGTGGACTTATCCCGCTTTTCCGACGCCGATTACGTCATGCCGGGCACCTATCTGCTGGATATCAAAATCAACCAGAAAACGCTGCCCCAGCGCAGCATTCAGTATTTCCCGTCGCCGGATAACAAGAGCGGCAGCCAGGTGTGCCTGCCGCCTGACCTGGTGGAAAAAATGGCGCTGAAAGAAGAAGCGGCCAAAAAAGTCACCCTGTGGCGCGACAACCAGTGTGCCGACATTCGCGGCATCAAAGGCGCAGCGGTTTCCGATCGCATCAGCGGCGGCGTGCTGGCGATCACCATTCCGCAGGCCTGGATGAAATACTCCGATCCCGACTGGACGCCGCCCGAGCAGTGGGACGATGGCATCCCCGGCGTGCTGCTGGATTACAATCTCAGCGGCCAAATCGGTAAACAGCACCACGACAACGGCACCGCCGAAAGCCTCAGCAGCTACGGTACATTGGGCGCCAACCTGGGCGCCTGGCGCCTGCGCGCCGATTATCAGACCGATTTCAACCAACAATACGGCCGGCGCGACAGCAATTTCGACTGGAATCAGATCTACGCATACCGCGCGCTGCCGATGCAGGCCGCCAGGCTGACGCTGGGTGAAACCTACCTGAATTCGCCGGTGTTCGACGCCTACCGTTTTACCGGCCTCAACCTCGCCAGCGACGAGCGCATGCTGCCGCCCAACCTGCAGGGTTACGCGCCAGAAGTACGCGGCATCGCCAAAAGCAACGCGCGGATCACCGTCTCTCAGGAAGGCCGCACGCTGTATCAAACCACGGTGCCCGCCGGGCCGTTCGCCATTCAGGATCTCAGCAGCTCGGTACGCGGCAAACTGGATGTGAAAGTGGAAGAACAAGACGGCAGTGTTTCCACTTTTCAGGTAGATACCGCCAGCATTCCTTATCTGACCCGCCCCGGCTACGTGCGCTATAACGTGGCGCTGGGCAAGCCGTCTGCCTACGATCACCGCACGCAAGGGCCGGTGTTCTCCGCCGGCGATTTCTCCTGGGGCTTGAGCAACGCCTGGTCGCTGTATGGCGGCGCGCTGCTCGGCGGCGATTACAACGCCTGGGCTCTCGGCCTGGGGCGCGACCTGAACCTGTTCGGCGCCCTGTCGGTGGACGCCACGCAGTCGATCGCGCGCCTGCCCGATGAACCCAGCGCCAAAGGCATGTCATTCAAGGTCAACTACGCCAAGCGTTTCGACGAGCTCAACGGCCAAATCACCTTTGCCGGCTACCGCTTTTCGCAGCGCAAATTTATGACCATGTCGCAGTACCTGCAGGCGCGCTACGGCGACATTGACGATCGCTACAGCGGCCGACAAAAAGAGTTGTATACCGTCACCGCCAGCAAAACCTTTATGGCGGAGGACAGCGCTCAGGCGATCACCGCTTATCTGACCTACTCACACCAGACTTACTGGGACGCAGGCGCGCAAAACCGCTACGGCATGTCGACCAGCAAGCTGTTCGACTTCGGCGGGATCAGCAACATCACCGCCTCGTTGGCGGCCTATCGCACTCACTATCGGGGCCGCACCGACGATAGCGCGATGCTCAATTTCACCGTGCCTATCGGCGAGCACAACCGTCTGGGCTACGCGCTGCAGGTCAATAACCGCGACGTGACCCAAACGGCGACCTACACCGACAACAGCGACATCAACAATACCTGGCAGGTCGGCAGCGGCGTCACCCAGTCCGGCAAACCGACGGCGAGCGGTTACTACACCCATAACGCGTCGTTCGGCACGCTCAACGCCAACGCGTCTTATCAGCAGGGCAGTTACTCCTCGATAGGCGGAACTTTCCGCGGCGGCCTGACCGCTACCCGGCACGGCGTCGCCGCGCACCAGAACGCCGGCAACGGCGGCAGCCGCATGATGCTGGATACCAACGGCGTCGCCGGCGTGCCGATCAACAACGGCCGCGCTTACAGCAACCGCTTCGGATTGGCGGTGATCTCGGACATCACCAGCTACTACAACACCGATACGCGCATCGACGTCAACAAGCTGGCAGACGACGTTGAAGCCACGCGCGCGGTGGTGCAAGGCACGCTGACGGAAGGCGCCATCGGTTATCGCCACTTCGAGGTGGTGAAAGGCAGCAAGCTGTTAGCCACCATCAAACTGGCGGACGGTAGCGAACCGCCGTTCGGCGCCACGGTGCTGAGTGCAACCGGACGGGAGATCGCGGTGGTGAATGACGGCGGCTCGGTGTATCTGACCGGCGTCCAACCGGAAGAGCGGTTGGACGTCGCCTGGGAAGGCCGCCGTCAGTGCCGCATCACCATCCCAGGCGCCGCCAAACCGCTGGACCGGCTGCTGTTGCCGTGCACCAAACCGTAATCCGCAACACATTGAGAGTAGACGCATAACATGAACAAACATTCGATAGCAGTAACCGCGGGCAGCCTGGCGTTGATAACGCTGGCTTCGACGGCCGACGCGGCGATCGCGTTGGATCGCACGCGCGCCATCTATGTGAGCGACGCCAAATCGATCAGCCTTAACATAACCAATGAGAACAAAGAGTTGCCTTTCCTTGCTCAGGCCTGGATCGAGAATGCGCAACATCAAAAGATCGTTTCGCCGCTGGTGGTATTGCCGCCGTTGCAACGGGTGGAAGCCGGAGAACGCAGCGTCGTGCGCATTACCAAAACGCCGGAAGCCGAGCTATTGCCGCAAGATCGCGAATCGGTGTTTTATTTCAATTTGCGCGAAATTCCGCCCAAAAGCAGCAAAGCCAACGTGATGCAGCTGGCGCTGCAAACGCAGATCAAACTGTTCTTCCGCCCGAAGGCCATCGTCGCACCGCAGGGTGAGATATGGCAAGAACAGCTGGTGTTCCACAAAACCGCCGACGGTTTCACCATCGAAAATCCGACGCCGTTCCACATCACGCTGACCGGCATCGCCCGTCAGACGCAGAAACAAGGCGGTGGCGCGATCGGCGATTTTCAGCCGGTGATGCTGTCCCCCAAATCCAGCGAAAAAGTGCGTTTGCGCGACCATGGGTTCGACGCCTTCGTCGTCACCTATATCAATGATTTCGGCGGCCACCCCGAGCTGCGCTTCACCTGCAGCGCTAGCCTCTGCACCGCCGCACCCGGAAAAAAATAAGGAGATACGGCATGGCTGACTTCACCGGCCGCCTGCGGCCTCTGCTGATCGGCGCCTTGCTGCTCGGCAACGGCGCCGCAATGGCCTCTCCGCCGGGAGAGGTTCAGGGCACCAGCGGCACCGTCGGTTTTCAGGGCGCTCTGCTGAGCTCTCCCTGCAACCTGGCGCCGGACAGTCGCGATCAGTCGGTCGATCTCGGTGAGATCGGCACGCTCGCCTTCCGGCGTGTCGGCGATCAAAGCGCGCCGGTACGTTTTCGTCTCGCCTTTACCCATTGCCTGCTGGGCGCCAAGGCGCTGGCAGACAATCCGGCCGGCATGCGCAACGGCGACGCCGGCAGGCTTTACCTGCGGGGGGAGCAGGCCGCCACGCTGGTGTTCCTCGGTGAAAGCGATCCCGACAATCCGCAGTTGCTGAAGCTGCACGGCGGCGTACAAGGCGTTGGCCTGCGGCTGAAAGATCAACGGGGCCGCGCGCTGTCCCTCAACCAACCCAGCGCCCCCTATGTCTTGCAGCCGGGCGGCAATACGTTGTGGTTCAGCGCTCAATTGGAATCAACCCGTCCGTTCATCGAAGCAAACCAATTCAAAGGAGTGGTGCATGTCCAGCTGGTCTATTTATAAACGCCTGGCGTTGCTGGGTTGCCTGGCGACGCCGTTCGGCGCTCAGGCGCTGGAATGCCACCTGAATACCGAGAACGGCATTACCGAAGAGAGCGAGGATATCGGCCGGTTGACCATACCGGCCACCTTACCGGTCGGCAGCCGGCTTTGGACCTCTAAACCGATGAGCCGCGACGTTATGTGCTGGGCGCACGCCAGCAAACCCAAGGGGGAATGGGTTTATTTCTATCCCAATCCGGACAACCGGCAGTTCGCCGCCGGCATCGCCATGGGGGTGATTTATAACGGCCGGGATCTCGGCTTGATCAACTCCCGAGTACAAACCGATATGTTTCGTACCCCTAAGCAACGGGAGCTCGGTCATGTCAACTATCAGGTTTATTTGCAAAAAACCGGAGAAATCACCGAAGGGGGCGCCAGTCAGATCGCCGTTTTTCAGCTCGATGGCGTAGGCGGCATCAACGTCCACCCGGGAAAAAATTACCGTTTCACCCTTACCGGGCTGGATAAAATCAAAGTGATCCAGTGCGCCGCTTCGGTGGAGCTTTCAACCCCGGAAGGCGTTGACTTCGGTGAGATCCCGACCTGGAAACCCAATGCGGGCACCGTAGCGAGCAAGGATTTCAGCATCTTGATCCGCAAAAACGGCTGCAGCGACAGCTTCGCGCTGGAGGCCAATTTCATGGTGAAAAACGGCACGCTGACCGACGCTACCGGCTTGAATATGGACAATGGTTCAACCTTGCGCATCCACGATAATTCCAACCCCAAATGGATTAAATACAATCAGTTCGACAGCTTTGCCGACATGAGTGGCCGCGATCAGGTGCAAAAATCCTACAGCGCCTCATTGCAGGCCAGCGGGGAAGGACAGGAAGGCAATTTCCGCAAGACCGTAATCTTGCTGATTAATTATATTTAATGGTGGTGATGATGAAGAGCTATCGGACAATCACCGCTCTGTGCGGCATCGGTTTTCTATTTTCCTCCGCAGTCGCGGCGGAAAATAAGGAAATAGACTTTTTCGGCTCCGTGGTAAGCAGACCCTGCAATATCGACCCGCAGTCTCTTCACCAGACCGTCGAGATGGATACGGTGTTGATCAAAACCTTGTACCGCTACGGCCATACCAACCCCGTGTCATTTTCCATTCGCTTAACCGACTGTAAAACCGCCGTTTTCAAATCGGTCACCGCCACCTTTACCGGCACCGAAGATGCCGAACTGCCGGGCAAGCTGGCGATCAACAATGGCGCCAACGGCGCCGCCATCGCGCTGTTCGACGGTGCTGGCAAAGCGATTGATCTGGGCACGCCGACCGATGCGGTGACATTGCAAGACGGCCCCAACGCCCTGAGGTTCAGCGCCTATGTCCAGGCCCGGCCGAGCGCGATGAAAGATAAAAGCCTTACCGAAGGCGAATTCAGTTCCGTCGCCAATTTTGTGCTGGCGTACCAATAAGCCCCGCACCGCCCCAGGGAAATCAGGAAAACGACCGGCGCGCGAACGCCGGCGATTGGCCGTCACCGTTCGCTCCGGCGCGGCGCCGCGGCCTTTTAAGGAGCCACCCATGCCAGATATTCGCTTCACGCTGTTCGACAGCGATAACTTCTACCAGCAGGGGCTGCGTCTGCTGCTGCAGGACTATCTGCACTCCCTGAACGAATGCCAACGCCTGTACCCGCAGTTCTCGCCGCTGGCGCTGCAGGCGTTGGATAACATCGAAATCGTGTTCCGCACGCCGGAAGAGCGCTGGGGCTGCGCCTGCTGCTACCGGAGCCCCTACGGCATCCCGCGCCAGCGGCAGCTGACCTTGCTGATCCTCGACGACACGGCCCAGCAACAGGTGAAAAACCTGTCTCCGCTGTTCAGCATCCACCGGCGCGACTCGGTTTACGCCATTCGCCTCAAGCTGCAGATGGCGCTGGAAAAATTCATTCAGCAGCCGTGGATGGCGCTGCACGCCGCCGACATATGGAAATGCCAGGCCTGCCGCCTCGCCGCGCTGAGCCACTGTGAGAAAAAGGTGCTGGGCCTGATGAGCAGCGGCATGTCCGCCTGCAGCATCGCCGGCCTGCTGCAGCGCAGCCAGAAAACCATCAGCGCCCACAAACGTTCGGCGATGCGCAAGCTGAACGTGCGCAAAAACAGCGAGTTGAATCGGGTGCTGCTGAATCAGCGGGAGCTGAATTAAGCGGTATGCGCGATAAGCGAATGAGAATCATCGGGCTGCGCCTAAACGCAGCCCATAACAGATTAACCTGCCATTCTCTTTTCAATGAAAGAGCCTAAACGTCAGCCATAAATCAAAGATTCGTGCATTGGCCTGTAATATCACTGCGCCAGGATTTACCTTTGTCCTTAACCTTGCAGTTATGGGCATCCCGGTGGCTAAGCACCTTCCCGGAACAGTTCTTTGCGCTATAACATGTGCCTGCGGCCGCAGACGCAGTCAGAGGTAGCAGTAAGCATGAAGCGAGAGTAATAACAATCGATAGACTTTTCATAACATATATCCTTATTCGTTCATATTTAAGTTTCATCGTTGTACATATCGCAGAATAAATCTGCTTACGTCTTTCTATCCTCAACCCATTTTGTTTAATACGCCTCCTTACCTCTCTATCAAAACTTCAACAATGAACGACGCCGTTCTATCGAACAACGCCCCAGGTAAATGCATTGATAATCACGCTCGTCCAGCGGCGATAAACACGCGGCGCCTTTTTACCGATATAAGAACTACCAGCCAATGAATGAACAGGCTATGGTGATGACTATTATAACTTTGCCGTCATTCCGGCACAGACCGCGTTGCGACATCCCTTGTCGAGGCGGATTTCCATATTTCCCGGCGCTATCCCCGCGTATCTACCGTAACAGAGGCCGAAAGGCCGCTGTCTATTTGTTGCGGAGAGTCAAAAACAATTTTTACTGGGACGCGCTGGACAATTTTGGTGAAGTTCCCTGTCGCATTGTCTGGTGGTAATAAAGCAAAAGTTGCTCCTGTAGCCGGTGAGATACTATCCACCCTGGCATGAAATATTTTCCCTGGATACGCATCAACTTTCACCTCCACAGGCAATCCTTTACGCATACGTGCTTTCTGCGTTTCCTTAAAATTGGCGCTTATCCATGGGGCCGCTCCGGAGACGATACTGGCAATGGACTGCCCCGCCTGAACCATCATACCCACTTGCAAACTACGGTTGCTGATTACCCCATCAATAGGCGCAATAATCCGCGTGTAACTCAATGTCAATTTCGCCTGTTCCAGGTTTGCCTGAGCCTGTTCAACATTAGCCTGGCTTTGCTCAATTTCGCTTTGCAAGACCTGGAGTTTATCGCTTTGCGTTTTCAAGCTCGCTTGCGTTTGGTGGTATTTTGCCTCTGCGACGCGATAACTGGATGTGGCGTTATCCATGTCTCCCTTGGAAACATAATTCTTTTTCTGCAAAATTTGAAAACGGAGATACTGCTGATGCGCATACTGCAGAGTGGCTGCAGCAGAATTCACATCGCTGCGAAACTCGTCAATAGCACTTTTTTGCATTTGATAACTTGCCTGGGCATTCGTTAACGCCGCCCGACTTTGCGCCAGAGTCGCCTCTGCTTTCTGCAACGCGACAA
Source organism: Serratia sarumanii (assembly GCF_029962605.1). Classification (NCBI taxonomy): domain Bacteria; kingdom Pseudomonadati; phylum Pseudomonadota; class Gammaproteobacteria; order Enterobacterales; family Yersiniaceae; genus Serratia; species Serratia sarumanii. The sequence goes on from NZ_CP124750.1 coordinate 4,790,469, forward strand.
CAAACTCCCTGTCGTCCAACTGAGCCAACAAGTCGCCTTTATTCACCCGATGATTGTCCCGAATCATAGAGTTAACCACCACCGCACTGATGCGGGCGCTGACGTTTGTAATATCTGCTTGCACGTAAGCATTGTCGGTGGTTTGAAAGTAGCGCCAATAAAGCAACCAATAAAGAAACCCTGACAAAACCAGTAACACGAGCAGAAGGAAACCTATTTTTTTAGAATGTTTCATGATGAATTCCAACAACCTGAATGATGTACGCTTAATACCCACCATCCAGGTTGAAAATATTTTCATATTATGCGCAACAGTAGAGCCTATCGTTAGCACATCCGTATCAATTGTTTGCCGAAATGTTTTCCATTAAGTGAATCAATAAAAGCCTGAGGCGCATTTTCCAGCCCATCGACTATTGTTTCTCGGTATTTCAACACACCGTTCTCTGCCGCATTTAACAAGAATGCATCTGATTCGGCGTAGTCTTTGAACCATTCGGTTACCAAAAAGAAACGATTTAAAGGCGCATCCGGCAGGGCAGAGAAAAAGTCCGCCGGGCCGGATGCATCAACATCAGTGCCTTTATTGTAATTGGCCGCATTACCGCAGATAGGCACCCTTGCCCCCTCATTCAGCAACTTGGCGACAAACAGTGATACGCGGCCGCCCACGTTCTCAAAATAGATATCGATACCCTGGGGGCACGCGGCGCGCAAATCCCGGTTAAGGTCGGCAGTCTTGTAGTTAAGGCAACTGTCAAAACCCAGCTCCTCCACGACATACCGGCATTTATCCTCGCTGCCGGCCAATCCCACAACGCGGCATCCCGCCAGTTTACCCAATTGCCCAACGACGGAGCCAACCGAGCCCGAGGCGGCAGAAACGACCAATGTTTCACCCGGTTTTGGCTTCGCGATTTTGTTTAAACCGAAATAGGCCGATCGGCCCGGCGTCCCGACCGCACCGAGAAAAATAGAAGGTGGTAATGTTGTCTCCGGCAAACGATGAACAGTGAAGTTTTGAGCATCACCGATATAATACTTTTGCCAACCGGAGAAGGTGAATACGCGATCGCCAACGTTAAACAAAGGATTACGCGAAGCCACGATTTCCCCAATAGCCTCTCCCTGAATCACTTCCCCCAGCTTTATCGGGCTCACGTATTTGGTGCTTTTATTGAGCCGTGGCCGGAGATAGAGATCGATCGATAACCATTTGTTCTCAACCAGAAACTCTCCTGGATCCAATGGCCTCAACGAGCTGGTCTCCAATCTGAAGTTTTCCAGCGTAGCGGCGCCATCAGGGTGGCTGTTCAATACGATCGATGCATTCTCAAATTGACTCATGTTCTTCCCCCTCTTAACTACGTAGATACATGTTTACGGCATCAGCAACCGCCAGCCCTGTGGGCCAGGATTTAACGGCCTTTTTTACGCAAATGTGACGTCCAACGATATTTCGGCCAATAAAAACTGAACAACACCATCAACAAAGTCAGTGGCCAACCACAGATAAAAATAATCGTGTCAACGGGCAGATCCTCGCGCATTGACAGGCCATATACACCGACGGCTTTCAGAAGGAAAACCAAGATCCACGCCAATGATACTTCGTGCCACACTTTTGCGTATTGAGCGGTACCGTAAACGGGAATATCTTTCAACCTTGGCATCGCCTGTTCTGCCAGCGTACGTATCATTGGCTTGCCTACCAGAGAATAGAAGCCGAAGACCACCACCACTGAAGATGCTCCGCTGACCGCGAGAAACACATTTTCTTTCTTGATTGCGAACGGAGCATAGCCGCGTAAATACAAATAGTGACTAACGCCTGAAACCAGAATTAATGCGATCACCGACAATGAACCGCTACGCTTGTTAAATATTTCCACTGCGCCTGAATAAATAGCCGTCAGCAGTAATGCGAAACCCGCGCCTCCCCACCAAAAGGCGATGTTATAAAGCACGATCGGGGTAATGATAGTAATGCAAGCATCGCGCGACATCAGGTAGTGCCATATCGTCATAGAGCGCTGACTCATTCCTTACCCTCTTTTTTGACATGCAAACGAAAATCGCGAGAAGAGAACATCACAAGCAACGCGGTTGCCAACATCATTCCGCCCATAATCAGAAACAGATCGTTAAACGCCATGATTTCCGACTGACGGGCGATTCTTTTGCCAAGTATCGCGAAAGCCGTACTTTTTATACTCATGACGTCAACGGCCAAACCGCGCGCGATCATCAGACTTTTAACGTCATTGAGATACCCGGCAAAGGCATTGCTGCCGGAGACCAACGACGTCTTAACGACGTCGACATGGGTATAAATGCGCGTGATGAAAAAGGTGCTTAAGATGGCAGTGCCGCAGGAGCCTCCCAGACTGCGGAATATATTGATCAACACCGCCGAAGAGGCACTGTCTTTTTGCTGAATATTGCGGGTAGCCAGCAAGGAAAGCGGCACCATGATAAAGGGCTGGCCTAATGCGCGGATCAACATGGACCAGGCCATCTGTGGGCCGGCAAAGTCACCGTCCATCGCACAGTCCATAAAGGCACTGATGGCCAGACCAACAAACCCTATGCAAATTAGATACTTCTGGTTATATCGTTGAATAAGCAACGGGATAAAAGGCAGGATGATTAACTGAGGAAACCCCATCCAGATCACCACCGTACCGATATCAGAAGCATTGTAGTCATGTACCATCGTCAGGTAATACGGCACCAAGAATAACGTACCGTAGATAGCGACGCCCAACATGGCAAAAACCAAGATGGCGCACGAGAAATTGTAGTCCCGGAATAAGCGAATATTGATAAGCGGCTGGGCATGCGTCAATTGGGCATACATAAATATTAAGAAACTAACAGCGGAAATGACCGCCAACACGCATATCATATTCGATTCTAGCCAGTTTTCTTCACCGCCCTTTTCTAAAATCACCTCAAGCGCGCCCAAACACAGCATGACCGAAATGATGCCGACAAAGTCCCCGCGACGAATAATATTCCAGTCGATAACAGGGTGTTTTAAAGCATAGTGAATCAACCCCCAGGACAACAAAGCGGGTATCGCGTTGATATAAAATATGGCGTGCCAAGAGAAATTATCCGTCAACCAGCCTCCCAATGCCGGCCCTACCGCCGGCGCGAAAGTCCCTATAATGCTAAACAGCGACATGCCCAACGGCCGTTTTTTTAATGGCAGGATCTCAATAATCAAGCGAAATGAAATGGGAATTAGCGCCCCGCCACTGAACCCTTGAAGCGCCCTAAACACGATCATGGAACTCAGATTCCATGCGGCAGAACACAGCAGCGATGCCCCCAAAAAGCCGGCAATGCACCACAGCGCATAACGCCCGGTCCCCAGAGCCTGACAAAGCCAACCACAAAGCGGAATTGCCACTATCTCTGCGGTAAAATAAGACGTCATCAGCCAGGAACTGTCATTCAGCGTCGCAGAAAGCGCGCCTTGAATCACTTTCATGGATGAATTGGCGATTTGGATATCCAAAATCGCCATAAAACCGCCGATTAATCCTCCGAGAATAGCGCACCATTCACGCCTGGAGACCCTGGTGTCCTCGGCTGGCACCGCGGCCGTTGTCAAAACGGCGCTCATGACAATATCTTCCGCAGCTGGCTGGCCGTATGGCTTATCTGAGGCGGATTCATCATCGAGATGTGATTGCCAGGCGCGCTTATTATCGTCATCCCCCCGCGAGCCAGACGAGCCCAACCCAGTCCGGGTATCTCTTGTGCAATGCGGTCCGGCAGAATCTCCTCCGCCTCCGCAACCACGATCCTGCCGTCATATTCTTTGCCCTGATAGCTATCTGTCGCAGCGATATGCGCCTGTAGAATCGTCAGAAAATGCTGGAACTGCGTTGCGCTAATATTGTCAGGAACCAATTTTGCGCGCTTGAATTCCTGCAGGAACAACAATGAACGCTGCGCTTCGGACATCTCTGCCAGCGCAGGTGCGGCGATTGCAAATGACGCACCGGTAAAACGCTCCACCTTGCGGGCGAAATATGCAAGCCGTTCAAATTCATTCATCTGTGCGGCGCGATCAATCTGTATCTGAGGAGCAGGTTGATCGAGTATCAGCACCGTTGGCGTTCGCCCGTCGGCATGCTGCAGTTGGCGCGCCATTTCGAACGCGATTGTCGCCCCCAGGGACCATCCGCCCAGCACCAGATTTCGCCGTTGCGCAATATCCTGCGCCTGCTGCAGATAGCATGCGGCCAGCACCTCTATATCGTGGTTGTAGGCCTGATCTTCACCGAAGTTCGCCACCTGCAGGCCATAGATCGGATAGTCGGCCCCCAACTCACGCGCTAATGGGTAATAACACAAGATGTTTCCGCCTGCCGGATGAATCATCAAGAGCGTCGGTTTATCTTCCTCGACCCCGGTATTCAGCATCACCAACGGCGATAATACTTGCCGTTCAGCCTGCGTCAGAAAGGCCGCCAACTCGCCGACACTGCCGTGCTCAAACAACTGCCCTAAAGACAGAGTTGTGCCAAAATGCTGATTTATTTCGATCACCAACTTCAATGCGGTAATCGAATTTCCCCCCAGCGCGAAAAAGTCATCCCGCGTATCCAATCGCTCGCGTTGCAGCACGCGGCAATAAATGGCATATAAGCGTTGTTCGACGTCCCCTTCCGGCTCTCGCACCGATTGAGGTATGGCATCGTTCATGCGCGGCAAAGCACCATAGTCCACCTTGCCACCGGCCGTTAACGGCAAGCTGTCCAGCCAAACCCACTGATCCGGCTGCATGTAATGAGGGACCTTGCTTTGCAAAAACGCACGCACTTCCGCGCTGCGAGCCTTTCCTTCGCCGCAACAATACGCCACCAGCCAGCTCTCGCCCGCACCGTTCAGCCACTGTTTTACCGCGGCTTGAGCGATCGCCGGTTGCTGCTGCAATACGTGCTCGATTTCCGCCAGTTCCACACGATAGCCCCGCACTTTCACCTGGCGATCCAAACGCCCTAAAAACTCGAGGTTTCCGTCCGGCAGCCAGCGCCCTTTGTCGCCAGTGCGGTAAAGGCGTTCACCCGCCAAATAAGGATGCGGGATGAAATTCGCCCGATTCTGCTCCTCTAAGCCGATATAGCCTGCAGCCACATGCTCGCCGCCAAGATAAATCTCACCAGGAAGGCCGATAGAGACTAACTGTTGATAAGGATCCAATACCAACACGTGGCTGTCGGCCAAGGGCTTGCCGACCGGCAAATAGTCGCCCATCTCATCCGGCAAACCGTCCGGCAAGGTATAGGTCGCCACACCGACGGTACACTCCGTAGGGCCGTAGTGATTGACCACACGGCAGTCAGCCTGCAGTTGACGTATGCGTTTGACTAACGCCGTCGGGACTCTTTCTCCGCCCAAGACTAAAAGACGACGTGGCAATAGCGCACCCGCATGGGGTGACATGAGCAATGCGGTCAGGTGCGTTGGCGTGATCTTCATGCAGTCCAAGGGATGACTCTCCAGATAGGAGAACAATGCCTGCGGATCATTAAGCTGCTGAGTGCTTATCACCTCCAGTTGTCCCTGGTAGATCAGCGCCGGGAACAGCATGGTATGCGCCAAGTCGGTAGTGAAGGCGGAAAACATGCCATATCGCGCCCCGGCAGGTTGATCCAGGACAGAGGCGATGACCTGGCAATATCGGCTTAGCTGAACATGATTGACCCTGACGCCTTTTGGCCTACCGGTGCTGCCTGAGGTATAAATGATGTAAGCGGGAGCGTCTGTCGGCATTGTCAGTAATTGGGGATTCGTGCTCAGCGCGGCGCCGTGGCACTGGTCAATCGAGATTGTCGGCTGTGAAACCGCCGGCGATCCGGCATCCACCACAACGAAGCGCGCCTGTGCGTCCCGCAGAATAAAGTCGACCTGTTCCATCGGCAAAGTGATATCGACAGGCACATAGCATCCCCCTGCTTTCAATATTGCCAGCAGAGCCACGACACAGCGTTCGCTTTTGGCCATAAACAGCGCCACTGACTGCCCCGGCAACAGGCCATGTTCCAGCAAACAGTGCGCGAGACGGTTAGCCTGCTCGTTCAGTTGTCGATAGCTCAAAAGACGGCCATCGCAACGTACAGCCACCGAATCGGCACCCAAAGCATCGGCCTGACGCTCAAACTGCCGATGAACCGCCATGGGAACGGCGTCAAGCAAGCGTCTACACCCGCTCAGCAAGTGGCTATGTTCCTCGCGAGTCACCAATGAAAGATCGCGCACGGTTATTTGAGGCCGTTCGATGAGCGTTTCCAACACCGTGCGCAGATCGCTCAACATACGCGTTATCGTACTGCGGTTAAACAAATCGGGGTTGTAGTTTAAGGTAAACAGTAAACTACCGCGGCTTTCTTCAACCCACAGGTTTAGATCCAGTTTGGATACGCCATAATCGATTTTAAGCGGTTTATAGGTAAACAACGTGTTGTTATGAAAATGAGGAAATACCTGATACGTCAGCGCCGCCTGAAAAAGCGGATTAACCTGCGGATTTCGGATATGGCCAATTTCCTCAAGAATATCATTGAGGGGAATAGCCTGGTGCAGCTGAGCTTGCTCACTCTCTGAGCGAACGTCGCCAATGATTTCTCGTAACGTCGCCTCTGGAACGATATCCAGTTTCAGGGGTAAGGTATTCATAAACAACCCCAGCATATTCTGAGTCTCGGGTTGGTTACGATTGGCAAAAGGACAACCGATAATGATTTGCTGCTGGTTGCTGTATTTGTGCAACAAGAGCATATAGGCCGAAAGAATCATGTGGAAAGGCGTCGCGCCCAGCTGTGCAGCCTGCATCTGCAAACGCTGGGTGAAATCCCGATCAAAAGTGTGGCTTGCCATACTGCCTTTGGTGCTCATTTTAGCTGGCCGTGGGCGATCGGTCGTTATCTCAAGCAGGCCTTGCGCGTCATCAAACTTTTTAGCCCAATACGCCAAACCCTTTTGATATTCTGCCGTGGCATACCACTGTTCTTCTGCCAATGCATAGTCGGAGAATTGCAGAAAATCGTTTGTACGCGGTGTCTCGCCATGGAGGATTTGGAAATACATCTCCATGAACTCTTTAAAGAACAAGCTGACCGTCCAGCCATCTGAGATAATATGGTGAAACGTCAGCAACAATACATATTCATGTCGATTGGTTTTAATCATGCGCCAATAGGAAAGTGGCCCACAAGTCAAATCGAAAGAACGCTGTCCTTCCTGACGCGCAACGTTTTCTACCCATTCGTCACGCTCGTACTCAGGAAGAGACAAAATATCGTCATAGTGGAAATTGAACAGGACTTCATCACTCACGCACTGGCAGAGTTCGCCCTCCACCACGTTGAATGTGGTGCGAAGAATGCCATGCTTTTTCGTCAGAAAGGTCAGCGCCTTTTTCACTACCTCCATGTCGATGTCATGCTCGACGCGGCAAGTGACGGCATAAGGATTGTTGTACGCCTTACCGTCGTCAAGGTACTGATCCAATACCCAAATACTGCGTTGTGAACCGGTCACAGGGAAGTGCCGCCTGGCCGAGTCAGCTTGTTTTCTGATGATTTTACCGGAAGCCAACACCACTTGCGTTTTCTTCTCCCTGGCAATTTTTTTCAACTCATCCAAACTCAACGATTTGAGCATGGCGCTACTGATTTTAGTCATCATCAAATCCCGCTTTTGCCTGATTGGCATGTTTGCCTACGTGGTTTCCCCCAGGCTCGCACCTGGGGGGAGCCGGGTTATTCGCCTTGCAGCAATACTTCCAACTCAGCAAGGATCAGTTTTGACAATCCTTTAACGGTCTGCTCCTGGTAAAACAGATCGACGCGAATATCAATTTCAAAAATACCTGATACCGTCGACACAACCTGAACCGCCAACAGTGAATTACCGCCGAGTTCAGTGAAATTATCGTTCACGCCAATCCCAGAAATACCGAGGATGGACTGCCAAACTTTGACGATTTCCTTCTCGATGTCGTTTTCGGGCGCCATATATTCCACAGACAACGCGGGCCGCACATGGCCATCAGCGGCTTTTTCCTCCTCATTCTCCAATAAGGTTTCATTTTGAGCCGGGATAGACTCATCGATCAGTTGCCCAAGGTCGCTGGTGACAATAACCAATTGTTCAAATTCCAAATGCGCCAGCTGGCGTTTCAGCGCATCGAGCCCTTCATTGAACAAAATATCCTTGTCCGCAAGATTGACTTTCACCGCCGCGGGCGCCGCCTTCTCGTCCGACTCCACCACCTGATTGACTTGGGTCATTTTAATCAGAGTGTAATTTTCCAACGTCAATAACGGCACGCCGGCATGTGACAGGAAGACAATATCCATCGTAATGGCATTGTCCGTATGCTGATACGGCCCCTTCAGTTTGAGGTGCGCATAGCAATCCGTTTCCAGCGGCGCGTGGTAGGTTATTTTGCCGTAACTGATCGGCAGGAAGTTTTCCTGGGTGATATAAGTCAGGCAGCGGATCGCCGTGGCGTCGATCATCGCCGGGTGGAATGGATAGCGCGCAAAATCGTCATGGAAATCGGAACCGATAACTTTATGCATCAACCATTCGTTTTCCCCTTGCAAAATGTCTTGGTGGTTGTCCCACCGCGGGCTCAGCGAAAGGAAGACATCGCCAGTATTGGCGTTGCCCAGCTCGCACTCCAGCGGCTCGTACGCCAATGCTTTCGTACAGCGCTGGCGAAGAGACTCAAGCGATGCCGGTTCATCCTCTGACTCAGCCACTTTTGAGCTGACTAAACCCAGCGCATGCTCCTGCCAGGCCAGATCCAACAGGCCTCTGCTTCGCAGGCTAAACTTGTAACCATGACTCTCTGCGGTGACCAGCAACTGCATGTTGCGCGGCCAGGCATGATGATAAATGACGGGTTGCGTCAACAGCAGATTCTTAACCTGCAATCTCTCTTGAGGTTTAAAATGGCTCATCCATTCGTACAGCATCGATAATATCGTCGCGCCGACCAATGACGGCTGATGCGTCAAGCGATGCTCATCAATGACCCAGTCTTTTTGCACCGCCAGGTTGACCCGATAACGCTCTTGCATTCCCTCACGGCCAATCAACGTCAACAAATCGCCCTCTACTTCTTCAAACTGTGCGGATTTACTATTTTTTTGCTCAATCAGATGATTGCTCCAACGCACCGCCATACCGATATCCCCCCACTTACCCCAGTTGAGAGAAACCGTATGCCCAGAACGTTGCTGGTTGCGGTAATGGGCGAAAGCGTCCATAAACGCATTGCCCGCGCAATAATCGATGCGCGCCTCATCGCCGACAATCGAAGTGATCGAAGAGAAAAGAATGAAGAAATCAGGCTGTTTATCTTTAAGCAGCTCGTCCAAAATCAAACTGCCGTTCACTTTGGGATTCAACACGCCAGCACAATCGGCGTCATTTTTCAGCGGAATAATTCCGCCGCCGGCAATCCCCGCGGTATGGAAAACGCCATCTATGCGGGTAAACCCGGCCAGCACATCGCGCATACCGGCATAATCGCAGACATCAACCTGCGCAAGATGCACGGTGTTTCCACGTTCTTCCAGCCGTAAAACCCCCGCGATTTTCTCACTCACCGAATCGTCCACCGAATGCTGCTGCAGCCACGCTTGCCATTGATCGCGCGGCGGCAGCTCAGTGCGATAAGTCAGGATCAAAGTCGCATTGCTGACCTCTGACACATGGCCCGCAACCAACATGCCCAGTCCGCCCAAACCACCGGTAATGAGGTAGACACCCTCATCCTTCAGCTCCGCAGCAATTCCCGTATCATCTTGCTTCAGATGAACGGCCTGATAATCTTCCTCCCACCGGTTGCGCCCGCGATAAGCCACCAGATTGCCATGCGTATCGATATGGCTTTCGTCAATCAATTGCTGTGCTAAATCATGGGGCGCCGTGTAGCCGAATAAATCCACATCCACAACGTGGCACCGCACTTCGGGATACTCGTGATAAAAGACGCGCGCAGGCCCAACGACCAACGCTTTTTGCGGTGAATACAGCCGTTCCTCCGTCACATTGAAAATATTGTTGGTCACAAACAAGAGGTGCAGGTTTTCCAGCAGGTTTTCACTGACCAATGCCTGCTGCAAATAAAGAGGGCTGTAAAATGCGTCGACCTGCAGCGCATAGCCATCACCATGGCACTGCGGTGCGCCGTTATCGGCAGAAAGGTTCCACATATTAATGATGCGAGTGGGACGCAGCGCCAGGTTCTTCACACTTTTCAGCAGGCGAACGTAGTCTTCGCGTTTGGAGGGATCGATAACGTAACACCCGTTCGCCGCATCCTCCTCATAGTGAGTGCCGCGCCAGACGGTCAATACGCGCTGTGCGCTTTCCGCCAGCTGCCTTTGAATATGTTCGGCGATAACCATGGCGTCCACGAACAGCAGCCAACATTCCGAGTCTGGATCGATGCGGCTACCTGCCATGAACCTGGCGGGAATGGTGCGTTTCCAGGCCGGCATGTGAAACCATTCGCCAATATCCGCTTTTTTGCGTTTGAGGGCGCTGACGGAACTGGCGCTCTGTCCTCCTTCGGCTCCTCGCTTCAGCGCCGGCAGCTTGAATTCCTTACGTTCGAAAGGATAGCCCGGCAATGGCAACCGGCGGCGATGTTCATCACCGTAAAATTGAGCCCAGGAGATTGTTACACCGCTGGCCCACAGGCATCCCAGCGAGGTAAGTAAATATTCTCCCGTCAATTCCACATCCTTCGCGGTAGGCAGCGAAGAGTAAATCAACGCGCTTTCATCCGCCTTGAAATGCTGCTTCGCGGCCGATTCAAGAGAACGGCCTGGCCCCACTTCCAGGAAGATATAATGCTGATGTTCTTCAGACATCAACGTTTTGAATGCGTGAGAGAACAGCACTGGATTGCGCACATGTCTCACCCAATAATCGCTGTCAGTGGCTAGCGCATCGGTTATCCAATCGCCACTCACCGTAGAGACGAATGGGATTTTTGGGGCGTGCAATTCAATGCCGTCGATGACCTCTTTAAAAGCTGGCAATGCCGGTTCCATCATGTATGAATGGAAGCCATGGGAGGTATCCAGATGCTTGCAAAACACATTGTTGTCTTCAAGCTGCCGTTGGAATACCTCAATCTCATCCAAATCGCCGGCGACCACGCAGAGCCCCGGGTAATTGACGGCGGCAATCTCCAATTTGTCGCCCTGTAACCGCTGACGCAGCGACTCTTCATCCATCAGCACGGCAAGCATTGCGCCAGCCGGCAGCGCTTGTACCAGTTTGCCGCGTAACGCCACCGCGCGCAGCGCATCTTCCAGGGAGAACACGCCGGCAATACACGCTGCGACATATTCGCCAACGCTGTGGCCTATCATGGCATCGGGTTTGATCCCCCACGACATCCATAATTGCGCCAGACTGTATTCGACAATAAATAGCGCAGGCTGCGTAAACTGGGTTTCATTAATACGGTTTTTTCTTAATCCTTCGTCGCCTTGGAAAATTATCGACAATAAATTTACGCCCAAGATCGGGTCCAAATAGCGACAGCAGCGATCCATCACTTCGCGGAATTTCGGGTAAGTGGCGTACAGCTCACGGGCCATATTGATGTATTGGTTGCCCTGGCCGGGGAACATAAACACCACGGCCTTATCGCCTTTCGTCAACGTTGAAATATTGGCGGACGGCTGGTTCAATTTCTCCAGTAACGTTTCACGATCCTGCCCTACGACGACCGTGCTGTGCGCAAACGGCTGGCGGCCCACCTGTAGCGTGTAGGCGACATCGCCAAGATTGACGTCCTTGTTTTCAACCAAGAAATCGTGCATACGTTGTTTCATCGCTTCCAACGCAGTTCGGCTCTTCGCCGAGAATGGCAGCATAACCAAGCCATCATGGCGAGTGCTTGGCTCCGTTCGCGGCGGAGCCTCAAGAATGACACAGGCGTTCGTCCCCCCTACGCCAAACGAATTCACCAATGCACGATGCGGTTCGTCAGAACTCGCCAGTTTGCTCAATTCGGTATTCATCACAAACGGGCTGGTTTCAAATGCAATATTGGGATTTGGCGAAATATAATGCAGTGAAGCAGGAAGGTCCCCTTTCTCCAATGCCAATGACGCCTTAATTAAGCTCGCCATGCCGGAAGCAGCATCCGTATGCCCGATATTCGTTTTTACCGAACCCAGCCGGCAATATTGTTTTCTGTCGGTAAATTCACTGAACGTCTGGCTGAGCGAAGTGAACTCGATAGGATCCCCCAACGCAGTCGCGGTGCCATGCGCCTCGACGAAACTGATGGTATCCGGATGAACCTGCGCGTTGTCGAACGCCTGTTTCGCCACCGAAATCTGGCCTTCGATACTTGGCGCGGTATAGCCCGCCTTCAGATTGCCGTCATTATTAATCGCCCCGCCTTTCAATACCGCATAGACATGGTCGCCATCACGCAATGCGTCACTCAAGCGCTTCAATATGACAACGCCGGCTCCGCGACTGAATACGGTGCCATTGGCACGAGAATCAAAAGCATAACAACGCCCATCCGCGGACTCCATTCCGCCTTGCATGTATTGGTAGCCACGGCGTTCAGGGGTATCGAGGGAAACGCCACCGGCGACTATCAGATCGCTTTCCCCATTCAACAGACTATTAATACCCATCACCACGGCGACCATCGCGGTAGAACACGCCGTTTGCACATTAACGCTGGGCCCTTTTAAATTCAGCTTGTACGACACCCTGGTGGTAACATAATCCTTATCGTTATTGGTCACCACTGAAGCACCGCTCACGTACTTTTGCACATCAGGATGCGTATTGACTTTATTCAAATGCCACGCAGTACCGGTTCCGCCAAAGACGCCGACTTTACCGGGATAGGTACTGGGTACATAACCCGCATCTTCAAATGCATGCCAGCTGCATTCCAAAAATACCCGATGTTGAGGATCCATAATTTCCGCATCACGAGGTGTGATATCGAAGAAATTGGCGTCAAAATATTGCGCATTACCCAAGATGCCTCTGCGACGAATATAGTTTGACGAGGCGATCATTTCCTCTTCAATGCCGCTGGCTCTAAGCTCCTCTTCAGTGAACGTACTGATCGTTTCTACACCATCTAGCAGATTTTTCCAGAACATTGCCTTATCTTCTGCACCCGGGAAGCGCGCAGACATTCCCACGATAGCGATATCCCTATCACGGCACGTTGTTTGATATTTCATCTTTACCTCACCATGTGTAGCACAATTAAAATTAATAAATTATTTGTTTTTTCCTAATAGCTCAGCATTTTTCTCTGCAATGCGTTGACTTAGCATCTGTACGGTTGGGTATTGGAATAAATCCATAATGGTAATGGGCGTGGAAAACTTATCTTTTATTTCCCTGTGTACTTTAGACATCAATAACGAATTACCTCCAGCGTCAAAGAAATTATCTTTCGTTGACAGCTCCTTGTTTTTTAAAATCGTTCTCCATACAGAAATGATTTGCGCTTCTATATCAGAACTCATCTTGCTTTTTATATCAACCATCTCTCTCTCTCCTTTATTTTCATGCGAACTAAGGTTAGATTTATCGACTTTGCCATTTGGATGAATCGGCATCTTATCCAATGAAATAAATCTGGAAGGCAGCATAAAGAAGGGCAGAGACTTCGCCAAAGCGCTCTTTACCTCCTGAACATTAATAGGCTGTTGATGACGAGAAACATAAAATGCAGATAGCGTTGGTATTTTATTATTTTGGTTGAACTCTACAATAACGGCGGCATGCGATATCTGGGGCAAAGCCTGCAAATGCATTTCGATTTCAGCCAGTTCAATCCGATGCCCACGAACTTTTACCTGATCATCAACCCTGCCGATAAATTCCAAGACATTGTCATCAAGGCATTTGACCAAGTCGCCGGTTCGGTACATTTTATGATTTTCGCCCGGGATAAAAGGATCTTTGACGAAACGCTCGAGGGTCAACGTTTCAGCATGCAGGTACCCCTTGGCCAGAATGTCGCCGCCCAAATAAAGCTCACCGCAGTTTCCGGGCTGAACAGGTTTAAGCGCGTTGTCCAACACATAGGCGCGCGCATGGGGAATCGGCCGTCCTATGGGAACCATGCCCTCTCCCTGCTCTGGCAAGCACGGCCAATGGCAGGCAAAAATAGTCGCTTCCGTCGGCCCATACAGATTGTGGATCTGCCCGGAGAACTGACGGCTCAAATCGTCGACCAAACTCTGCGGCAGCGCTTCGCCACCGGCGAAAATATGCGTTAAAGTTCGACAATCGCCCACCACATCGGCATCAACGATAATGCGTAACGCAGTGGGTACAAATTGGGCAACGGTAACCCGGTGGCGGCGAATGAAATTTGCCATTAGCAGGGGATCATATTTCATTTCCTCATCGATCAGCGCGCAGCTTGCGCCAGTCATCAAAGGCCAAAATATTTCCCAGACAGAAACATCGAAACTGAAGCTGGATTGGTTCAGTACCACATCATGCTGGCACAGATTGAACGCAGCCTGCATCCATTTCAAATACTGTACAACCGTGCGATGACTGACCATCACCCCCTTCGGCTTACCGGTTGATCCGGACGTATACATGACATAACAGAGATTGGACCCACTGACTTTCGGCAAAGCCGATGCCAAAGGTAAAGTGAGGTCCAGGCGCGTGATGTCCAACCATTCGCAACGCTGGGAGGCGTCTTTCAACGCCTGATCCAGAACACCGCTCGTAATGACCAGTCTCGTACCAGCATGATCAATCATGTATGCCAGACGGTTAACAGGATAATATGGGTCCAATGGCAAATAGCAGGCGCCTGCCTTGAGTATTCCTAATAAACTGATAACCAGATCCATTCCCTTATTAAGGTAAACGCCGACGATATCCCCTGGTTTTATCCCATGACTAATTAATCGCTCCGCCAATGCATCCGTATATTGGTCCAGTTTTTGATAGGTCAGTGCGTTATTATCACATCGCAACGCCACCAAATCCGGCGTAGCATTACTCTGCCATTTAAATCTAGCATGAATAATATCTTCAGATACCATGATCTGAACCTCTAATTTATATTGTATTGTTTGAAAGTAGATTTCTTAAAAACAGGATGCATCAAAGAGTCATTCTTTCAATTATCCCGATATATTCTTTTGACAGCCGTATCACTTCATCTTTTTTTAGCGCTGCCATATGATAGTTAAAGCAAACATTTAGACATTCTCCTTCATGAATAGACAATGTCATATCGACTTTTGCGAAGTCGCTTTCTACCGCTTTGACGTCAATATCAACTCCACCACAATTGACCGGTGATGGCATCGCACTTAAATAGTTAAAACAGACCGGCGCATACAAGAGATCCATCCAGCCATGCGCGCGAATGTCACTATTCAAAATATCATAAGGTATCGTTTGATTTTCCAATAACCCATACACTCTTTTTCGACAACGATCTAAAAGCGATCCGATATCATCTTCAGGACTGTACTTATCGTAATAAGTCACTCTATTTACGAAACAACCCAACAGCGAGGTTTCTTCATAAAGCATGCGATTGGAGACAGGGATGCCAATTGGCACATGGCGATAACGCGTAAAAGTATTTAGCAACACATTGAATGCCGTCAGCATACAAACAAAAACTGTGGTTTGGTGGCTTCTCGCAAAGGCCATGAGCGATTGCGTCAACGCTTTCGAGATCGTAAACCACACATTTTTTCCCTCCAACGTATCTCGGGGGGAGAACAGGGAAGCATCTGCGCCGGTATGTACGTAATGAGCAAAAGTTTCCAGCCAAAATTCTCTTTCCTGCGGGTAGCGCGTCGGCTGGATGCACTGCTGTTGCCAGCAACGATAGTGCTGATACCCCTTGCCTTGGCCTAGCTCAAAGCCACGATCGCCCGCGCGGTAGGCCTGAAAATAAGCAATGAATTGCTTGAAGAATAAACCGATAGAGTCATGGTCAAAAACGGTGTGGTGGACCTGTAGCAAGAGAATGTGCCAGCTCGCCGGTAGGGACATGAACCGGATATGAATGAGCGGCATGAGTTCAAGATCCATCTCGGGTACGCCGGCGGCGGCCAACAGCCCTTCGTCGCTCAGCTCATCGAAAGTGCAGATCTCCGCCGCGCACTCCTGGCGCACGATCTTCAAATCCGACGCGGGATAGTCTCCCTCACTGCAACTAACGTTGTTTAGATTAAAGCGACTGCGCAATACTGGATTATTCTTCAAGATCTGCTGAATACTCCACTCCATGGCGGAAATATCCAGCGGCCCACCGAAGGCCAACCTAAACGCAATCTGATAAGCGCCAGGCGCCGGGCTGATTTGATCTAAAGTTAAAAAATAGCGCTGTTCACTAGAGATAGACGGGAGCCTAAAATCATTTTCAAGCACAACCGGGTCAGTATCATTGACATAGTAAGGCACGATAAACGATAGCAGATGAGGCGTTGCATTATCGAAAAACAAGGTGTAATCAATATCGCTAAATAATCGGCGCTTAATTAATTGCCTTATCTGAATCACCTGCAACGAACCGCCACCCAGATCAAAGAAATTATCATCTGCGCCTAAGTCACAGAAACCTAATGCCTCCTGGAATATATCAATGAGTTCTTGTTCCAATTCGTTGGCGGCGGGACGAAAAGCATAACTCAGCGCAGGGCGTGATGGAACGGGTTGGGGCAATCGCTGGAGGTCCAGTTTTCCGTTAGGAAGTTTTGGCATGGTTTCGACAAAAATAAAGTGCGAAGGAATCATGGCTGCCGGTAACGTCAAACGCAAAAAATTCCTGATTTCGTTTGCCGAAATAGTCCCCTCAGATTCCGGAACCAGGTAAGCGATCAATCGTATGCCCCCCGTGCTTTCCTCTGTCTTCCGCACCAAGGCGTGTCTAATTCTGTGATCTTCACGTAAGGCGATTTCAATCTCTTCCGGATCGATTCGCACTCCATTTATCTTGATCTGGCGGTCGATGCGACCCAGATAGACAATCTCGCCATGCGAATTGAATTTTCCCAAATCACCGGTTCGATGGCCACGATAGCACGCATGATCGATTTCCTGCGTAAAGAAACGTTGGTGAGTTAATGTATCGCGATTGAGGTAACCGCGCGCCACGCCTTTCCCAACAATACAGATTTCCCCACACCGATCGCCGCTGACAGGTGAACAGTCATCATCAACAATCAGTATTTTACTGCCTCGCAATGCCTTACCCAGAGTGACCGCCTTCCCTTTTTCCAAACGAGCGAAAGAGCCGTTTGCCGTCGTTTCCGTAGGGCCGTATAGGTTATACACCGTTGCGTCTGGACATTGCGCAAAGGTTCGCTCTTTTAGATCAAAGGGAACCGGCTCACCGGAAAGAAATACGGTTGTTGGTAAACGCGACGCGCCGCCTGCTTGACGATCGTAGCGCAGCAACGCATCCCATACCGTCGGCACACAATAAAGCGCTCCTGAAGGATGTTGTTCGTACCAAGTCAGCAATTTTTCAGGCTCATGCAAAATATTGGCAGGTAAAATATGCAACGTATCGCCACGCAGCAAAGGGGCATAAAGTTGCGTAACCGCAGCAGCAAAACTCAAGGTTGAAGTCAGCGGTAATACTGCCTGAGTTTCAGGCCAAAGTGCTTGGTTGAACCAATCCAGGTAATAACTCAAATTCCCGTGCTCAATGACAACCCCTTTTGGTAACCCGGTAGAGCCTGAGGTATACAGCACATAAGCGATATCCGTTTTCTGTACCACGGGCAGGCTTATCGTAGCCGGCATATCTGCATAGGCGATATCCTCTAACGCCAGCGTAGAAGGGAAATTTTTTCCTATCCCCGTTTTACGCATGATGGAAACCGTGGTCAGCAACAAAAAGGCTGCAGCGTCATCGAGAATTTTTAATACTCTCTCGTTAGGCAAAAAATCTGATAAGGGAATATAGGTGTAGCCCGCTTTGAGAATTGCCAACAGCACCACAGGCATCATTAGACCTGGCTCCAGATAGACAGCAATTCTTCCTCGTGGATGCATCGGATATTTTGATAATAAATAGCGCGCTAGTAGATTGGACTGGTATTCAAGCTGGGCATAACTCAACGTTTGCTCGCCAAAAACGACTGCACGCTTAGCCGGTCGTTGGGTTGACCACGTCGAAATGGGTTCAAAAATAGGCTTTCTGTCATTCATAACAGCTCCTTCCATATTTTCCGCCTAAACTCAACAGTAAAATCCAAAGAAACTCAGGTTCAAACCTCGGTATGTTTTTTGATCAAAAAATGCCCGAAGGTTGGCCATCAGATTCTTAATAAAGCTGGCGTTTTTTTTGCAATCAAAAGACAGTCATTACGACAACTGACATATGCAGAGGAAAGCATGATCGCGCAGTCTTGCCACGATTCATCTGAAATTTAAAATAACCTAGCCTATTTAATATCTCTAAATAGTTATAATTATGGATAATTCCTACTGAATGATTACGTTAAGTAATTAGTTAGGAATAATAATACCATGAGAATGATACTCAAAGACCAAAATGATTCAATTTGTAAAATATAAAAATTTTCGCATACTTTATCTGATTAAAATTTAACCGATATAACCGCAATAAGTTGATTTTAAAAAAAATAAAAAAACAACCTAATCAGAAAGCATTTGTTACATATGATATTTACTTTTGATTTTTTTGGCATTTGACAGAAGATAAAGTTAAACAAACATAAACAAATTGCGGTGTGAAACTCACTTTTAGAATAGGGGTATAAATATAAAACCGTGATGCAATCGACATTTTATCAAATCGTCTAAACAATTATTTTTGTAATTATTAACATATCAATATCTGGGTATCGAGATAAAATCGTCGCATATATTCTCACTGTTAATGCATAACCATGTTACTGACGGGTGATAATTCAACGTTCCCTTTGTATTACCCCTTTCCTTGTCGCTACATGATCAATCCTGCTTCAATGCTCACTTCACAGGACGTGACAGCGTTTGCGCTCAAAACCACCCCACGGATGGCCATGCCCTTATGGCCGCTAATGCTTACTTATTCCCGCAGGAGATTCCCGTTATTTACTCCGTATATTACGAATAAATATCCAAAATCTGGCGACAGGTTTTAAAACATTTTAGAACGTTTCATCACGCTCATTCAGGTGTAGCCAACGCTGAACTTAACAACAGCGAACAAATGATAAAAGATATCCGCTATTAACACCGAAAATGGTCTACTCTGAGCGTTAATTTTCCCTATAGATTGCGAGCCGGAATGCATGCCCAGAACAGCCAAAGCCGTTGACGTCCCCGCCCTCGGCGAGCTCGATCGTCAGGCGGGTCAACTTAGCCACCAGCTGGCGCAGGCCCTGCGCCAGGCCATCCACCGGGGCGATCTGAAAGCGGGCGACCTGCTGCCCTCGACGCGCCGGCTGTCGGCGGCGTTGAATCTGGCGCGCGGCACGGTATTGGAGGCGTTCGCTCAGCTAACGGCGGAAGGTTTTCTCGAACCGCAGCCCGGCTCCGGCACCCGGGTCGCCCACTATCAGGCGCCGCGCCGCACGCCGCACGCCACGGTGCAGGCCGCTCCGTCCACAGCCGTGCCGCTTTCCGCACAGGCGCAGCATCTGGCGCGCTTTGCCGCCCAGGCGCGGGCGTTGCCGCCGGTGCCGTTCACCGTCTCGGTGCCGATCGGCGATACCGCGCCCGACGATATCTGGCGGCGGCTCGGCAACCGCATCCGGGCGCGCGGCCCCGGCGCCCCGTCAGGCTACGGCGATCCGCTGGGCGCGTTGCCGCTGCGCGAAGCCATCTGCGACTATGTGCGCCGTTCCCGCTCGGTAAACTGCACGCCGCAGCAAATCCTCATCACCTCCGGCACGCAACAAGGGCTCTATTTGGCAGCACAGATCCTGCTGGACGCCGGCGACAGCGCCTGGGTGGAAGACCCCGCCTACGCCGGCATCACCGCCATTTTCGACAGCCTGTTTCGCGATCGGCGCATGATTAGGGTGCCCGTCGCCGCCGACGGCATCGACGTCGCCGCCGGTATCCGCCTGGCCGCCGACGCCCGCGCCGCCTTTGTCACGCCATCGCATCAATATCCGCTGGGCATGCCGATGAGCATGGCGAAAAGAAGCGCCCTGTTGGGCTGGGCCAAAGAGCGGCAGGCCTGGATCGTGGAAGACGACTACGACAGCGAGATGCGCTACGCCGGCCACCCGTTCCCTTCGCTGCAGGGGCTGGCGCCCGAGCGAACGCTCTATCTCGGCACCTTCAGCAAGGTGCTGTTCCCTTCGCTGCGGCTGGGTTACGCCATCGTGCCGCCACCGCTGGTCGACGCCTTTTGCGGCGCCAGGATCCTGATGGATCGCCATCCGCCCAGCGCGGATCAACACGTGCTGGCCGCCTTTATCGCCGAAGGGTATCTCGACCGGCATATCCGCAAAATGCGCGGCGTCTACGCCGAGAAACGCCGGGTGCTGATCGAGGCGATCAACACGCACATCCCCGCTGAGCTGGCGATAGTGCAGCCCTGCGATCAGGGCATGCACATGGTGCTGTGGCTGAGGAAAGATCTCGATGACGTGCGGGTCGCCCAATGCGCCAACGAAGCCGGATTGGCGCTGCGGGCGGTGTCGCCGATGTATGCGCCCGGCCACGGTGAGCCGGGTCTGGTGCTGGGATTGGGCGGTTACGCCGACCGCCAGGTGCAACAGGCGGTGGAACGGCTCGGCGAGGTGATCCGAGCCTGCGCCGGCAACGGCGCCTAGCGGGAAAAGCGCTTGGCGCCGAACACGCAAACCACCACGCCGGCCATCACGGCGATCATCATCGGCTGGACGGTTTCCTGCAGCAGCCAGCCCGCCAGCGCCAGGCCGAAGAACGGCTGCAGCAGCTGCAACTGCCCGACGGCGGCGATGCCGCCCTGCGCCAGGCCGCGATACCAGAAAATAAACCCAATCCACATGCTGAACACCGAGACGTAAACCAGCGACAGCCAGGCGGCGCCGCTGACGGCAGGCCAACCGGCCGGCGCCGCCAGCCAAGTGGCCGCCAGCGTCAACGGCAACGCCGCCACCAGCGCCCAGGAGATCACCTGCCAGCCGCCGATCCGACGCGACAGCACCGCCCCTTCGGCATAACCCAGGCCGCACAGCAGCACCGCACCGATCATCAGCGCATCCCCTTGCCAGGCTCCGCCGCTCCCCTGGCTTAGCGCGAAAGCGCCCACCAGCACGGCGCCGACGCCTGAAAAAGCCCAAAAAGCGGGCTTGGGCCGCTCTCCGCCGCGCAAAACGCCAAAACCGGCGGTCGCCAACGGCAGCAGGCCGATATACACCAGCGAATGCGCCGAGGTGGTGTGCTGCAGCGCCAGCGCCGTCAGCAGCGGAAAACCGATGACCACGCCAAGCGTCACAAACAGCAGCGGCGGCAAATCGGCCCGCGTCGGCCGCGCCTGGTGGGTGATCAGCAGCGCACACAGCGCCAGCAAGGCAGCGATCGCCGCCCTGACCGCCGTCAGAAACAGCGGATCGAGTTCCAGCACCGCCACCCGCGTGGCGGGCAGCGAGCCGCTGAAAATAATCATGCCGAGGAAGCCGTTCATCCAGCCCTGGGGCGAATGCCCGGCGACGGGATGCGCAGGGGGAACAACGAGAGTTTTTTCAGACTGACTGTCCGTCATGTGAACGCTCCGCACGCCTGAGGCATACCGAAATCGGCAACCCGCGAGGCGATGTCATAGTGAAAGAGAACATCGTTCCCCGGCGTCACTTGCCGGGGCCAGGTTCTATTTTTCAGATAAAGCGGTTCACGGACAGGTCCGGATAGCGAGATTTTCACTGTGCCGGTTCCGCTAACGCCAAAGAAGGGCGTTTTTCGGGCTGTCCTTGGCCGTTTGGCGGCTCTGCCGGCGGGGTATCATGGACTTTTATGCGTTTTTGCAGAATAGGACAAGGTGCGGTGCCGTGGTGAAACCCTTCTTACGCAGTGGCAGTTTGGATGATGTGCTGGCTTTAGGCGAAAACGGGCAACCGATCTACGCCTGCGCGCAGCAGCTGCGGGAAACCCTGCGTCTTCGCCGGCAGCAGCAGGCCGCCGACTGTCTGGCGATCCCCCAGCCGAACGAAAGCGGCACCCGCATCGACTGGTATGCGCCCTTCCCCGGCAAGGTCACCTCCTGGCTGGCGGCGAGCGACGCCCAGCGCGCGCAGGCGGTGCGCCACCTGGAACACTGCCTGACGATCTTCCGCAGCCTGACGGAACAGGCCCAGGCGACCGATCACCCCAGCCATCGCCTGTTCGGCGCGCTGCTGGCCAAAGCGATGCACATGCCCGACCCCAACCACGTTTACCTGGTGGACGATCGGCCGGTGCTGACCTTCTGGGGCTTTATCAAGCCGCAGGCGCAGAGCCCGGACGATCCGCTGGCCTGCCTGCGCCCGCCCGAATCGGAAGTGGAAAAACCGGCGCCGATCGCCGCCGCACCGCGCAAGACGGCCGTTGTCGAACCGGTAAAACCGGCCCCGGCCGCCGAGCCTGAACCGGCGCCCGCCCCGGCAGCGCCTATCGAATCCTCTGCCGTCGTTCGCCCGCGCCGGCGCTACGCTCTCTGGCTGTTGCCCGTACTGTTGCTGGGCAGTGCGGCGCTGGCCGCCTGGCTGCACCGCTCGCCGCCGCCGCAACCGGCGATGCCGGCGAAGGTCCAGCATCCGGCGCCGCCGGAAAAAACCGCCGCGCCGTTGCCCAAGCTGCGCTTACCGCTGGCGCACGCGACGCTGATGCCGCCGCCCCCGGCGCCGGTCATCCCGCCGCCGCTGGACAAAAATGCGCTGGTGCTGCCGCCCGAGGCGGTGAAGGCCGGCTCCACCCGTTTCCTTAATGGCAAATGGCGCGCCACCGTGGCGCTGAAAGACCCGATTACCGGCAAGCGCCCCAGCCTGCAATATCGTCTGAACGGCGGCAAAGGCAGCGCCGTTATCGCCTACGGCGACGGCGTCAGCTGCCGGGTGGCGGTCGAAGCCGGGCTGATGCAGTCCGGCAATCTGGTGATCAACAGCCGCACCAAGGCGCGCTGCAGCGACGGCAGCCGCTACCAGATCCCGGAGATCGTCTGCCGCCAGGGCGAAACCGGCGCGGCGGAGTGCACCGGCCGCTACGATGCGGACACCACCTATCCCATGACGTTCAAGCGCGAGAGTAAATGATGCTGGCACCCCTTACGGACTACAAACACGGCATTACGCTGATTCAGGACAGCGGCATTCAGTTTCTGGACTTTGCCCTGACGCCGCTGCTGGACGCCGAGTTTCCCGGCAAATTCGTGCGCAAGACCGCCAGCGGCCCGCTGCTGCGCCTGCAATGGGAGGCCGAGAGCGGCAAATACCAGCTGCCGGCCGTGGGCGACCAGGCCGCCGAAGTGGTGCGGCCGGAGTTCAGCTATCCGCTGCAGCAGTCGCTGCACCTGCTGGATAAGCTCTGGTTGCCGCTGCCCTGCTTGCGCCACACCCCGGCGGGCCTGTTCTTGTCGGGCCCGGACAACTGGGCGCGCCTGCAGGTGGTGCAGTTGGATGAACCGGATCAGGACGGCAACCTGCTGCGCGTGGTGCTGGCCTTCGACACCCGCGCTGCGGCGCCCGGCCAGGAGGCGCTGGCGCCGGGCGAAAGCGATCTCGGCACCGATCTCCGTTTCGCGCTGGCGCACCGCAACCACGAGCTGGGCGAGTTCCTCGATCTGACCTGGGTGGACGGCTGGCTGCGCGAGGCGTTCAGCCAGCGCGCCGCCGAGCGGGAGCAGCGCGCCGAAGTGGAGATCAACGCCGGGCTGAAAACCTTCGAGTATCAGGCGCACTACCTCAATCTGTTGCACATGCTTGGCCATCAGCTGGCGGTGCCGCAGATAAAGATGGTGGCGGCGACGCTGCAGCAACCGGCGATCGACGTCGATCTGGTGCTGGACGTCGGCAACTCCCACACCTGCGGCGTGCTGGTCGAGGATCATCCGGAGGAGAGCAACGGCCTGAAGCAAACCTACGAGCTGCAGCTGCGTTCGCTGTCCGAACCGCACCGCGTCTACAACGAACTGTTCGAGAGCCGGGTGGAGTTTTCTCGGGCCGGCTTCGGCAAGCCGCATCTGTCTTTCCAGAGCGGGCGCGACGACGCCTTCCAGTGGCCGTCCATCACCCGCGTCGGCCGCGAAGCCGCGCAACTGGCGCAGCGGCGAACGGGCCATGAAGGCACTACCGGCATTTCCAGCCCGCGCCGCTACCTGTGGGACGAGGAGCGCTATGCGCCCGGCTGGCGCTTCAACGAGCAGCACGAGCCGATGGCCGCCGCCGCGCCGTTGACCACCCTGATCAACGACAAAGGCGTGCCGCTGTTCGCCCTGCCGACGGCGCAACGGCTGCCGGTGTTCGCCGCCCATTACAGCCGCAGCGCGGTGATGACGCTGATGCTGAGCGAGCTGCTGGCGCAGGCGCTGATGCAGATCAACAGCATCGCCCAGCGCAGCCGCATGCCGAACGCCGCCGCGCCGCGCCGTTTGCGCGCCATCATTCTGACGCTGCCTTCGGCGATGCCGAAACCGGAGCGCGAGATCTTCCGCCGCCGCATGCAGGAGGCGATCGGGCTGGTGTGGAAGGCCCTCGACTGGCACCCGCAGGATGCGCCGTTCGACGGCGCGCACGCCCGCTTCCCGGCGCCGCAGGTGCAGATGGAGTGGGACGAGGCCACCTGCGGCCAGATGGTCTATCTGTACAATGAAACCCAGGTGAACTTCGCCGGCCGCACCGACGCCTTTTTCGCCGCCATGGCCCGGCCCGACCGGCCGCTGGCGCCGGATGAGCAGGCGGGCAAAACGCTGCGCATCGCCTCCATCGACATCGGCGGCGGCACCACCGATCTGGCGATCACGCACTATTCGCTCGACGACGGCGTGGGCAACAACATCAAAATCAACCCGCGCCTGCTGTTCCGCGAGGGCTTTAAGGTCGCCGGCGACGATATCCTGCTGGACGCCATCCAGCAGTTTATCCTGCCCGCCGTGCAGCAGGCGTTCGAAGCCGCCGGCGTAAGCGCCGCCCCGGCGTTGATGGACAGGCTGTTCGGCAACGAAGGGCGTATGGACGGGCTTTCCACCCTGCGCCAGCAGGCCGCGCTGCAGATTTTCATGCCCGCCGGGCGCGCGCTGCTCGGCGCCTATGAAGAATACGACCCGCTGGACAGCCGGGCGGAAATCGCCGCCAGCCTGGGCGATCTGCTGCCGCAGCCGCCGACGCCGCAGGTGCTGGCGTTTATCAACGGCGAGGTGCAGCGCGAAGCCGACAGCGACGCCTTCGAGATTCTGCACACCCCGCTGGTGATCCGCCTGGCCGATCTGCACGCCGCCTTCTTGTCCGATCGCATCGGCATCGGCCGCTGCCTGCGCCTGCTGGCCGAGGTGGTGGCGCTGTATACCTGCGACGTGCTGCTGTTGACCGGCCGCCCGGCGCGTTTCCCTGGCGTGCAGGCGCTGCTGCGCCACCTGCAGCCGCTGCCCGCCAGCCGCATTCTGCCGCTCGAGGGCTACCACACCCGCAGCTGGTACCCGTTCAACAAACGCGGCCGCATCGACAACCCGAAATCCACCGCCGCGGTGGGCGCCATGTTGTGCCTGTTGGCGATCGACCTGCGGCTGGAGAGTTTTTACTTCAACGTCGGCGATTTCCAGCCTTACTCCACCATTCGCCACCTGGGCATGCTGGACGGCAACAACATGCTGGCGGACGATAACGTCTATTACCGCGACATCGATCTGGATCGCGCCGACTTCGCGCTCGACCCCGCCGGCAGCTTCCAGCTGCGCGGCCCGCTGCGCCTGGGCTTCCGCCAACTGGACAACGAACGCTGGCCGGCCTCGCCGCTCTATACGCTGACCATCAATGACGCCCAGCTGGCGCGCAAACTGGCCGGCGACGCGGTGATCACCCTGCGGCTGGCCATTACCGCCAGCGCCGAACAGGGCGCGGAAAGCGTCAGGATCGCGCAGGCGTTGCTGGCCGACGGCAGCCCCGTCCCGGCGCACCATCTGCAACTGAAACTCAATACCCTGGCTGCCAGCGCCTCCGGCGCGACCCACTACTGGATAGACAGCGGGAGCATTTACCCACGATGAAAGCTATCACTACCGCCCAATCGGCCCCGAACCACGCACTCAGCGCCGGCATTCTGCAGGCGATCGCCTGGGTGGACACCGCGCGCCGGCAGTCCACCCGTTTGGAACGGGAAGCCGATCGCCTGACGCTGCGCCTGCGCCGTTGCCATAACCGCGCACTGCAATTGGCGAAGGCACAACCTGCGCAGGTCGCTATCGGCCTGTACGGCCACAACGCCGCCGCCAAGGCCCACCTGCTGGCGGCGCTGGCCCCCGGCGCAGAAAGGCTGCACGGCGACGCCGCGCTGGCGGTGCGTTACTGCGCCACCGCGCCGACGCCGTCCACCGAGTATCCTCTCGCCCTCGCGCTGCTCGATGAAGCGCAGTGGCTGGCCATCACGCTCGATGCCGCCGCGATGGGCGGCTTCCGGCTGGACTGGGACGCCCGCGCGATCGCCGGCCATCTGCAAGCGTTGACGCGTCACCGCCAAGCCGTCGCCCTCGACGGCCTCAGCGACAGCGATGTGCTGGCGCTGTGGGATAGCCAACGCCGCCACGGCGACAAGGGGCAACAGACGCTGGACAGGCATTTCTGGCCGCAGGCCGTGGCGCTGGCGCCGCAGCTGAGCATCGACGATCGCGCGCGCCTGTTTGCGCCGCTGTGGGGAGAGGAAACGACGCTGACGGCGCATTATCGCCAGCTGGCGCACACGCTGCATGCCCTCGGCGGCAGCCGACAGGTTCATGCTCCGCACCGCGCCTTACCGCTGCTGACCGCGAGCGCCGCAGCGGAAAACGCCGCGATCGTCGTGATGGCCGAACACGGCGGTGAACGGAAGATCGCGTTGAGCGATCTGACCTGGCTGACCGCCGAAGTCACCACCGTTCTGCCGCAGACGGCGCAGGCGGGCCTGCCCGCCGACGTGGCGCTGATCGACCTGCCCGGCAGCCGCGCCTGCCCGCAGGCGGAACCGACGCAGCGGCTGCAACAGGCGAAACGCGCCCATTTGCTGACCCGCTGCGCAGACGGCCTGCACGCCAACCTGCTGCTGGTGGCCGATGCCGCCGCCACGCCGCAGGACGCCGCCCGCGTCGGCCAGGCGCTCGCCAACTGGGTCAATCAGACTCAGGGAGAAACCCCGGCGCTGCGCCAGCGCCGCAAACCCGGCCTGATCTGGGCGATCACGCCGTTCGATCAACGCGGGGAAGGCAAAGCGCGCCCCGACGACGCCGTACAGCGCCAGGTCGGCGAGCCCGGCGACAGCTGGGCCACGCTGCTGGCGCTGGATGAACAGGATTGCCGCCGCATGGTAAGTTACCTGGCCACCCAGGCGCGCCCGGCCCAGAAGCAAGCGCGCCTGCTCGAACAGCGCGAAGAGTTGCAGCGTGAGCTGACGGAAAGCCTGCTCGGCAACTGGCTCACCGCCGCCGCTCCGCACGCGGCGCAGCAACGCGGCCAACAGCTGCTGCGCGCGCTGCAGGCGCAGGCCGGCCGCCACGGCGAACTGCTGGAACGGCTGTTGCCGCAGCGCGATACGTTGCGCCAGCTTTATCAGCAACAGCAGCACGCCGCGCCGGCCCCGACGACGACGCCAGCGCCGTTCGGGCTCGACATCGATCTGTTCGGCGCACCGGAAACCCCGGCACCCGGCGAGCCCTCCGCGTCGCCCTTTGCCGCGCGGGTATTCGCGGATTGGATCAACCATCTGCGCAGCCTGCCGGACAGCCGCCGGTTGCTGGAGCTGCTCGGCGTCGAAAAGCCGCACCTGGAACTGCTGGTCGATGCGCTGATCGGCGCCGCCTGCCGCCTGCGGCTCGATGATGAGCTGGAACGCGCGCTGTGCGCCGGGGGCCTGCCGGAACAGAGTGAAGATCGGCAAATCAGCCAGGCGCTGGCGATACTGGGCGACTTCGTCGCCTGGCTCGGCTTCCAGCGGCGCGATGCGGCAACGCGCCCCGAGAGCCGCGTCAACCCCGGCCAGCCGATCTTTACCCCGCCGCCGCAGCCGGCGGTGGACTGGAGCAGCCAGCAGCGGTTAACCCGGCTGGCGCCGACGCCGACCAAAAACACCGCGTTTTATATCTATGACTGGCTGATCGGCCTGCAAACCCTGCTGGCGGAGAATGCGGCGACGGAAAGCGCGCTCGGCGAGGCGCAGCGCGCGGCGTTGGAAGAGATCGTGGCGACTCTGCGATAAGCGGCGGCTCTGGCAGCAATAGGGGGCGAAAACAGGATAAATCGGGCGTTGCCGATTATGCTGATGAGTAACGCAGCGATTCTGGGAGAAAATCATGCCCCCTTTCAGCCTGAAGACTATCGATCATGTGGTTCTGCGCGTGCGCGATGCGGAAAAAAGCCTGCGGTTCTATACCCAGACGCTGGGTTGCGACATCGCCAAACGGCGGCCCGATTTGGGGCTGGTGCACCTGCGCGCCGGAACGGCCATGATTGATCTGGTCGACGTGAACGGCCAGCTTGGAAAAAAAGGCGGCGACGCGCCCGATCCTCACCGGCAAAATGTCGATCACCTCTGCCTGCGCATCGATCCTTTCAACGAAGACGAACTGCTGGCCTATCTGCGATCGCAGGGGATCGCCGTCGAGCCCGCTGAATCGCGCTACGGCGCGGAAGGCGACGGGCCATCGGTTTACTTCAGCGATCCGGACGGCAATCGCATAGAGCTTAAGGGGCCGGCGATCGGCTAGATCCTGGCGCTCCCGTTGATGTCGGCCAGCCGTTGGCTATCCACCACCCGCAGCGATTTGTTTTTAAACTGAATAATACCGTCCGCCGCGAGCTGCGCCAGCGCGCGGCTCAGCTGCCTGACGGAGATCCCTAATCTGCCCGCCAACAACTCCCTGTTTTCGAGCTGAATCTGCACACCTTCCTGCTTTATTTTAAATAACAAAAATTTGCGCAGCTTATATTCTGCCGTTAAGCCGCCGCTCGCATGCAGCAATGAAGCGTTAAGCAGCTTGTCGCTCAACTGCCGGCACATAAAGGCGAGGAAAACAGGATCGTGCATGGCCCGCTCTTTGATGACGTCGATAGGCAGCGTGAAGATCAGCGCGTCCGTGACCGCCTGAACGGTGCTGAACACCGCCCGCTGCGCCCGGGAGAACAGCTCCAGATCGCCTATCACCGAGAAATCCGTTTCGAAGGAAAAGACGATGTGCATGCCGTTCACATCGTAATTCTCAACCTGCAATTTTCCCTGCACGAGAAAAAACAGGTGGGTCAACCGATCGCTTTGCGTCACCAGGTATTCACCGGCCTCGACCCTGACCAGACGCAAGACGGCCAGCAGCGGGGGCGAAAGCGCCGTTCGCAGATCGTGAGCTTCGATAAACGCTTCTTTTAGCTTGCTGTCACCGACAGTTTTCACGGCGATTCACTCCCAGGGCTTATCCGTTAACGTCTTGCATCCTATCTTTTCGGCTGCGCCCAGAATAGCCGGCGCGCTTCAGAACGAAACAGGACATCTGACCTTTTTTGCCTCGGGCCGTCTGGGTATTTTCTCCGCAGACCCCACCCAAGGAGAGTGCCATGCGACATATTTTGATAGATACCGATACCGCCTCCGACGATGCCGTCGCCCTGCTGATGGCATTGCGCGAGCCTGACGTGAGGGTGGAAGCGATCACCACGGTCGCAGGCAACTGCCCGCTTGAACAATGCGTCAAAAATGCACTTATCTGCGTGGAAAAAGCGGGAACCTATACGCCACCGGTTTATGCAGGCATGGCGAAACCGCTGTTCCGAACGCGTTATCACTCGCACCACATTCACGGTGAAGACGGCATGGGCGACATGGCCTTGCCCGATCCACAGCTGACCGCCGCACCCATGCATGCCGTAGACGCCATCATCGACTGTGCCGCACGGCTCAATGGCGAGCTGGAAATCGTCACCCTCGGGCCGCTGACCAATCTTGCGATGGCGGTGCTGAAAGCGCCCGCGCTGGCCGAACAAGTGAAAAGGGTTTATGTCATGGGCGGTTCCGGGCTGACGCCCGGCAATATCACTCCGCTGGCCGAATTTAATTTTTACGCCGACGCCGAAGCCGCGCATTTGGTGCTCACTGCCGGGCTGCCCCTCACCCTCGTCGGTTGGGAGATCGGCATGGGGGAAGCGTTTATTGGCGAGGACGATATTGAACGATTGCATCATCTCGGCGAACTGGGGCGCTTTGCCGTGCGCTGCAACCGCACGCTGATGGCGTTCAACGCCGGGCGCACCGAGCGTAAAGGCTTTGATTTGCCCGATCCGACCACCATGGCGGTGGCGCTCTACCCGGACATCGTCGAGACCAGTCTGGATGCGTATTCCTGGGTAGAATATAAAAGTGAACGGTCTTACGGCCATTACGTCATTGATTCCACCCACCTGACCGGCGAACCGGCCAATGCCCGCGTGATTACCCGTATTAAACCCGGCCTGTTTAAAGAAAAACTGTTCTCACTGTTATCTCACCGCGAATGAAATAGGTGGCTGTCATGAATTTCGATCCGAGCAAATTAAAAAAAGTGGAATTGCACGTCCATTTAGATACGTGCTTGAGCTACCACTATGTCAAAAAGATCGACCCGCAATTAACCAGAACGGCCTTTAATCGGCAATTTATCGCGCCGAAGCGATGCGCCGATCTGGGGGACTTTTTAAGCAAGATCGCGCCGCAAATAGACCTCTTGCAGACGCGCCAGGCGATAGCGCTGGCCGTCGATGACTTGTTCGCGCAGCTGGCGGCGGATAACGTCATCTATGCGGAAGTGCGCTTTGCCCCGCTGCTGCATACCCGGATGGGATTAAGCGGTGAAGCGGTGGTCGAGACGGTGCTCGCCGCGATGTATGACGCCGCGCAAACTTACGGCGTCGCCGCCGGGCTGATCCTGTGCACGCTGCGGCATTTCGATGCGGCCGCCAGCCTGCAAACCGCCGGGCTCGTGGTTAACTATCTGGGCCGCGGCGTGGTCGCGCTGGATTTAGCCGCCGACGAAGCGCGTTACCCGCTGGCCAATCACGTAGCGGCCTTTCGAGCGGTGCGCGAAGCCGGCGGTAACGTCATCGCCCACGCCGGCGAGGCGAAGGGCGCCGACAGCATACGGGAAACGCTGGATAGGCTGCAGGTGTCGCGCATCGGCCACGGCGTCAGGAGCATCGAGGATGCTGCGCTTATCGAGCGCCTGATAGCCACCGGCGTCCTGCTCGAGATCTGCCCCAGTTGCAATCTCGTCTGCAATCTGTTCGACAGCATCGACAGTCACCCGATAGACCGGCTGAAAAGGATGGGAGTGCGGCTGAACGTGAATACCGATGCGCGCACCGTCGCCGATACCACGCTGAACAAGGAGTACCGGCTGTTGCATGACGCCTTCGGCTGGCAGGATGAAGATTTTAACCGCAGCAACCGACAGGCGCTGGAGGCGAGTTTTCTCGACGGCGACACTAAAATGAAATTAATGAATCAGCTCAAGGCCGGGCCAATGTGACCCGGTACGTTTCAAGGCTGAGCGGGTTTTAACGCTCCTGCGCCGCCAACGCCTGGGCGCAGGCCCAGGCCGAGCTCCACGCCCACTGGAAGTTGTAGCCGCCCAACCACCCGGTCACGTCCACCACTTCGCCGATAAAATAGAGCCCCGGCGCCTTGTGGGCTTCCATCGTCTTGGAGGAAAGTTCGTTGGTGTCGACGCCGCCGAGCGTCACTTCCGCCGTGCGGTAGCCTTCGGTGCCGTTCGGCTGCACGCGCCAGTTCTGCAACAGCTCCACCAGCGCCGCCTGCTGCGGCGTATTCAGCTGCTTCAGCGTGGCCTCCGGCAGTTGTCCCAGGGTTTGCAAGCACTCCACCAGCCGCTTCGGCAAGTGCAGCGCCAGGGTGTTTTTCAGACTTTGGTTCGGGTGCTCTCGGCGTTGATCATCCAGGAAGGCCGCCAAATCCAGCTCAGGAAGTAAGTTAACGCTCACATACTCACCCGGCTGCCAGTAGCTGGACAGCTGCAGCACCGCCGGGCCGGACAGGCCGCGATGGGTAAACAGGATGCTTTCACGGAAGCTGACGCCGTTCTCGGCGGTGATCACCGCCGGCACCGAGACGCCGGACAGCGTCTGCACATGCTCCAGCAGCGGCTTATGCAGGGTAAAAGGCACCAGCCCGGCGCGCGTCGGCAGCACCCTGAGGCCGAACTGCTCCGCCAGCTTGTAACCGAACGGCGAAGCGCCCAGCCCCGGCATGGACAAACCGCCGCTGGCCACCACAAGTGATCGAGCACTCACTTTTTCACCATTCAGCGCCAGCGCGTAACCATGTTCGGTTTTCTCCACGCCCAGCACTTCGCTGCGCAGGCGCATCGTCACCTGGCCCAGCTCGCACTCTTTGACCAGCAGATCCACCACCTGCTGCGCCGAGTCGTCGCAGAACAGCTGCCCCAGCGTTTTTTCATGGTAGGCGATGCCGTAGCGGTTGATCAGATCGATGAAGTCCCACTGGGTGTAGCGCGCCAGCGCCGACTTGCAAAAGTGCGGGTTGTTCGACAGATAGGCCGCCGGTTCGGCGTACATGTTGGTAAAGTTGCAGCGCCCGCCGCCGGACATCAGGATCTTGCGGCCCGGTTTTTTGCCGTTGTCGAGCAGCAACACGCGGCAACCGAGTTGCCCCGCCTGCGCAGCGCAAAACATGCCGGCGGCGCCCGCCCCAATCACTACGACATCAAACTGTTCCACCTGAGCCTCACTTATCAAAACCACAATCGCGACAAAAGGGCGCCATATTACGCCGTTTCGCCGCCGGTCACCGCCAAATTCACGGCGGCAGATTGTAAAGCCCCGGCGCCGCCAACGCCATAGTAAGAAAATATTACAGAGGTCAGAGGAGAATAACGCATTGATATTCCATATTTTTGTTATAGGCGCGTCATCGTTTCGTCATGTCCAAATCAAAAAAACGTCATATTTTCCTTTTCCCCGGCCCCGGTTGTCACTGATAATGCGCGGCGTTCATGTCCACAAACTGGCGTAACGCTTATGCTGCATTTGTTCGCTGGCCTGGATTTCCATACCGGCCTGATGTTAATTCTCGCATTGTTGTTCGTGTTGTTTTATGAAGCCATCAACGGTTTTCATGATACGGCCAATGCGGTCGCTACAGTTATTTATACCCGCGCCATGCGCTCGCAACTTGCGGTCGTGATGGCAGGTTTGTTCAACTTTCTTGGCGTAATGCTCGGCGGTTTGAGTGTTGCTTACGCCATCGTCCACTTGCTGCCTACCGATCTGTTGTTGAACGTCAGTTCAGCACACGGATTAGCCATGGTCTTCTCCATGCTGTTGGCGGCAATCATCTGGAACCTCGGCACCTGGTATTTCGGTCTGCCGGCCTCCAGTTCCCATACGCTGATAGGCGCAATCATCGGTGTCGGTTTAACCAACGCCCTGATGACCCACACTTCGGTGGTGGATGCGCTTAACGTCCCGAAAATGATTGGTATTTTCCTTTCTCTGCTGTTCTCGCCGCTGGTCGGCATGATGGTGGCGGGAGTGATGGTGTTCGCCTTGCGCCGCTATTGGAGTGGCACCAAGAAACGCCAGCGTATCCACATGACCCCTGCGGAACGTGAAAAGGTCGACGGCAAACGCAAGCCGCCGTTCTGGACCCGTATCGCGCTGATCCTGTCGGCGATTGGCGTCAGCTTCTCGCACGGCGCCAACGACGGCCAGAAAGGCATCGGCCTGATCATGCTGGTGCTGATCGGCGTTGCGCCGGCCGGCTTCGTGGTCAATATGAATGCAACCGGTTATGACATCACCCGTACGCGTGACGCCGTGACCCACCTGCAGCAATATTACCAGCAGCACGGCGACGCGCTGTCGCATGCGGTGTCGTTGACGCCGCTGGTGCCAAGCCCGGATGACGAAGCTGCGCCGAACAAGCCGGCCGAGTTCCACTGCGACAGTTCGCGCGCCATGCCGGCGATCGAGCTGGCTCAGGGCATGCTGACCAACCTGCAAAGCTACGATCAGCTGACGGTTGAGCAGCGCAGCCACCTGCGCCGCCTGCTGATGTGCGTGACCGACACGGCGGATAAAGTCGCCAAGCTGCCGGAAACCTCATCCGCCGACCAGCGCTTCCTGAAGAACCTGCGTCAGGATCTGCTGCAGACCGTCGAGTACGCGCCGATGTGGATCATCGTCGCCGTCGCGCTGGCACTGTCACTCGGTACTATGGTGGGCTGGAAACGCGTGGCCACCACCATCGGCGAGAAGATCGGCAAGAAAGGCATGACCTACGCCCAGGGCGTATCGGCCCAGATGACCGCGGCGCTGTCTATCGGCGTGGCGAGTTATACCGGCATGCCGGTCTCCACCACCCACGTCCTCTCTTCGGCGGTTGCCGGGACGATGATCGTGGACGGCGGCGGCGTGCAGAGCAAAACCGTGAAGAACATCCTGTTGGCCTGGGTACTGACCCTGCCAATCTCGATTCTGCTTTCCGGTGCGCTGTATTGGGTTGCGTTGAAGCTGATCTAAGCGATAAGCATCATGAGGAAGGCGGCCGCAGGGCCGCCTTTTTTTTGCCTGCATCAAGGGAAACAGGAAGGCATTAATACCAGATCATCAGCGCTATCAGGCTGATGACCACCAGGCCGCACAGGGCCGAGGTCAGCATGAACTGCCCGCGCACCCGCTCGCAGCGGCGAATAAACTCCGGATCGTGGTGCTCGACATAGCGTTGCGCAAAGATATAGCGCACCAGCCTCAGCTGCTTGCTGGGTTGCCCGTGGGCGGTGAAGAAACCGCCGCCGTCGACGTATTGGTACAGCAACGGGTCACAGCCGCGCAATACCACCAGCAATGCGCGCAGAGAAGAGTAATACCGCACCATGTTAACCACACACACCACACATAAGGCCCAAAACAGCGCGACGGTACTGATCATGATTACCCCCTCAAGGCGTTGTTATCCGCGGCCATCCGCCGGGTCCAACCGCCCTACCTCATTACCCGATACTCTGCTGGAGCTTACCGCTCTCATCCCCTTTTTTGCCTGCACGGGCCATGCCCATAACCCACCGCCTCCAGAGACGTTACCGCACCGCACAGAGAGATTTGCACGGCGTGATTCCACTCAGAGGGGAAATGGTGAGGCCCATATTCATCATTGTAGGTTAATGAAACGCAAACTGGCCTGATCAGTGGATAAAATTTACCGCCACGCGCCGAAACGCCCCCGCCGGGGCGTTATAAGTGATAACCGTTCGTCTGCAATTAGTCGTTTTTCCTGGATAGTCTATCCCGCCCCACGCCGCTGATCTTTCCCCCCACGCTGGCTAGACTCAGGTTTCCGTTACGCTCATCCAAGGAAACTGTTATGGCAAACCATTCAATCAAGGGAAAAACCGTCCTGATCGCCGGCGGCGCCAAAAATCTCGGCGGGCTGATCGCGCGCGATTTGGCTGAACAAGGCGCCAAAGCGGTAGTGATCCACTACAACAGCGCCGCCTCCAAAGCCGAAGCGGATAAGACCGTCGCCGCCATCCAGGCCGCCGGGGCGCAAGGCGTCGCGCTGCAGGCCGATTTAACCACCGCGGGCGCGGTCGAGAAGCTGTTCGCCGATGCTGTCGCCGCCGTCGGCAAGCCGGATATCGCCATCAATACCGTCGGCAAAGTGCTGAAAAAGCCGATGATCGACATCAGCGAGGCCGAGTACGACGAGATGACCGCGGTCAACGCCAAAACCGCGTTCTTCTTCCTGAAAGAGGCGGGCAAACACCTCAACGACAACGGTAAAATCTGCACGCTGGTCACCTCGCTGCTCGGCGCCTTCACGCCGTTCTATGCCGCTTACGCCGGCACCAAAGCGCCGGTGGAGCACTTCACCCGTGCCGCCGCCAAGGAGTTCGGTGAGCGCGGCATCTCCGTGACGGCGGTCGGCCCCGGCCCGATGGACACCCCGTTCTTCTATCCGGCCGAAGGCGCCGATGCGGTGGCGTATCACCAAAGCGCGGCGGCGCTGTCGCCGTTCAGCAAAACCGGCCTCACCGATATCGAAGACGTGGTGCCGTTTATCCGCCACCTGGTCAGCGACGGCTGGTGGGTTACCGGCCAAACTATCCTGATCAACGGCGGCTATACTACCAAGTAACACCGCATGGGGGGCGCGCGTCTGGCGTCCGCCCCCGCCAGGAGGCGCAGCGTAGAGGATATTGCAATGCACATGCTAATGGTCATTGGCGGAGGCGTGGTTCTCCTGGGATTGTTTGTGCTGTTCGGCTGGCTCTGGGGCGCCAGCGCGGCGGGCATGGCGCTGGCGGCAAAAATTTTCGTCCCGGCCTGGTTGCTGATCGCGGCGGTCAATATGTGGGTGGGCGTCGCCCACGCGGGCTACAGCCTGCGGGCGGAGTTGCCGATCCTGCTGCTGGTGTTCGCGATCCCCGCAGCCATCGCCGCGTTCGTATTCTGGCGCCTCGCCCATGTCTGAAAGCGCCGGCGACCTGCTCAACGTGGTGACGCTACTCGGCGCCGCCGTGGTGGCCGTGCCGCTGTTCAAGCGCTTGGGGCTGGGCTCGGTGCTGGGTTATCTGGCAGCCGGTTTGGCGATTGGGCCGTTCGGCTTTGGTTTGTTCAACGATGCGCAGACCATCCTGCACACCGCCGAGCTTGGGGTGGTGATGTTTCTCTTCATCATCGGCCTGGAGATGCGGCCTTCTCATCTGTGGAACATGCGGCGCGATATTTTCGGCCTGGGCAGCCTGCAGGTATTGAGCTGCGGGCTGCTGCTCACCGCCATCGGCATGGCCTTCGGCTTTTCATTGGCCATCTCCTTCATCTGCGGCATGGGATTCGTGCTGACGTCTACCGCCATCGTCATGCAACTGTTGGGCGAGCGCGGCGACATCGCCAGCCCGCGCGGTCAGAAAATCGTCGCCGTATTGCTGTTTGAAGATCTGATGATTGTCCCGCTGCTGGCGCTGGTGGCGTTCATCGCGCCGGCCGGTTCATCGACGCCGGTATCCGGTTCCGCCTGGGGCGGCATCGCCATCGCCGCCGGTGCGCTGGCCGCGCTGGTGGCGGCCGGCATCTGGCTGCTGAACCCGCTGTTTCGCATTCTGGCGCACGCCAAAGCGCGCGAAGTGATGAC
The DNA here is from genome assembly GCF_029962605.1 of Serratia sarumanii. Classification (NCBI taxonomy): domain Bacteria; kingdom Pseudomonadati; phylum Pseudomonadota; class Gammaproteobacteria; order Enterobacterales; family Yersiniaceae; genus Serratia; species Serratia sarumanii. The sequence continues at coordinate 4,827,798 of NZ_CP124750.1, forward strand.
CGCAGCCGCGCTGCTGGTAGTGCTTGGCGCCGCTTTGCTGATGCAGCTGGGTGGCCTCTCCATGGCCATGGGCGCCTTTTTGGCCGGCGTGCTGCTGTCGGAATCGACGTTCCGCCATCAGCTCGAAGCCGACATCGAGCCCTTTCGCGGTCTGCTTTTGGGGCTGTTCTTCCTCGGCGTCGGCATGTCTCTCGATCTGGCCGTGGTGGCGCGCAACTGGCCGCTGATCGTCAGCGGCGTGCTGGCGATGATGTTCATCAAAGGCCTGTGTATTTACTGCGTGGCCCGGTTGACGAAAAGCTCGCACGGTGATGCTCTCGACCGCGCCGTACTCATGGCGCAAGGGGGAGAATTTGCGTTTGTGCTGTTCGCCGCTGCGCTGGCCAATCAGGTGCTGCCTGCGGAAGCCAACGCCAACATGACCGCCGTCGTGGTGCTGTCGATGGCTTTGACACCGCTGGCGGTGTTGATCCACCAACGCCTGCGCGTCTCGTCCGACGCCTCGTTGGACGGCACGGAACAGCCCACCGGCTTGACCAACAGCGTGCTGATCGTCGGGTTCGGCCGTTTTGGTCAGATCGTCAGCCAGCACGTTTTGGCGATGGGCGCCGATATCGCCATTATCGACCGCGAACCCCAGGTTGCCCGCGACGCGCAAGACTTCGGCTTCAAAGTTTACTATGGCGACGGTGCGCGCATGGATGTGCTGCATGCGGCGGGCGCCGGCCACGCCCGCGCCATCTTGGTCTGCATTGACGATCCGCAAGCCGCCACGCAGATTGTCGAACACGCCAAAACCCACTTCCCGCAGGCCCGCGTGCTGGCTCGCGCTCATGACCGCGAACATGCCATCGCGCTGATCAAGGCCAATGTGGATTACCAAATTCGCGTCACCTTAGAGTCCGCCATGTCTTTCGGGCATGAAGCTATGTTGGCGTTGGGCTCCGATCCGGAAACCGCGGCGGATCTGATGGCCGAGCTGCGGCGCAAGGATGCCGAACGGTTGGCGATGGAGGTGTCCGGCGGCATTTACGCCGGTACATCGATGATTTTGGGCAATGCGCCGACCAAGGCGAAGAAGGAATGACGGGCATGCCGACCCTTTTCCGCCGGCGCAGCGATGCGCTCGCGGCCGATAATCAAACGGCCGATGAGGTGGTGCGGTTTTGGCGAGACGCCGGCGCAGAGCAATGGTTCCGGCAGGATCCGCGCTTCGACCAACGCTTTCGCGCGCGCTTTTTGGGCCTGCATCTGGCGGCGGCCCGGCGTGAACGCGACGACTGGCTTAAGACGCCGGAAAGCGCGCTGGCGCTGATGATCCTGCTCGACCAATTTCCGCGCAACGCTTTTCGCAACACCGCCCACATGTACGCCACCGATCCGCTGGCGCGCCGCTTCGCCCGCATCGCCATTGCGGCGAACTACATGCAGGCCGTCGAGCCTTCGCTGCGCCTGTTTTTTTGCCTGCCGTTCGCCCACTCGGAAAATCTCGCCGATCAGGATCTTTCCGTGGCGCTAAACGCTCAACTGGGGCCGGCTGAACGCGCGCACGCCGAGGGACACCGCGATATCATCCGCCGTTTCGGTCGTTTCCCACATCGCAATCAGCTGCTGTTGCGCGATACTACCACGCAGGAGCAAGCCTTCCTGGAGCAAGGAGGGTTTGCCGGATAACGCCGCAGAATGCTTTAAGCGGCAATAATAAGGACAATAACGGGCGCATCGATGGACAGATTCAATCAATACCGCGTATTCGTGCAGGTGGCGGAGATGGGCAGCTTTATCCGCGCAGCCCATGTGCTGGAGGTGCCGCGCGCCTCGGTGTCCGCCGCCGTGCAACAGCTGGAAACGCAGTTGGGCGTGCGCCTGCTGCACCGCACCACGCGGCAGGTGCGGCTGACCGCCGACGGCGAACAGCTGCTCGAGCGGCTGCGCCCGCTGCTGGCCGAGGTGGAGGATATCGATCAGTCGTTTCAGGCCAGCCAGCGCCAGGCCTCCGGGCGGCTCAGCGTCGACGTGCCGAGCCGCATCGCCCGCCGGCTGATCGCGCCGGCGCTGCCCAGCCTGCTGCGGCGCCATCCCCACCTGCAGCTGGTGCTCGGCTCCGCCGATCGCGCCATCGATCTGGTGCAGGAAGGGGTCGACTGCGCGGTGCGCGTCGGCGATCTGCACGACAGCAGCCTGGTGATGCGCCCGCTCGGCCATATCGCGCTGATCAACTGCGCCAGCCCCGCCTACCTGAGCGAATTCGGCCATCCGCTTCAGCCCGCCGATCTTGCCGAGGGGCACAGGAGCATCGGTTACGCCTCGCCCAAAACCGGCCGCGAATCCCCCTGGGAATACCTGACCGACGACGGCCATACCCAGCGGCTCGAACTGCCCAGCCGGGTGGTGGTCAACAACGCCGAGAGCTATATCGCCTGCTGCCGCGCCGGGCTGGGGCTGATGCAAATCCCGCGCTACGACGTGCAACACCTGCTCGACGCCGGTGAACTGGTGGAAGTCCTGCCCGCTTACCGCGCCGCCTCCATGCCGATCGCCCTGATCTATCCCCATCGTCGCCAGCGCTCACGCCGCCTGGCGGTGTTTCACGAATGGTTTGAAAGCCTGCTGCAGCCGCATCTGGAGCGCTGATTGCGCATTTAGCGCTATACTTTGTTTAATAACGCTTATAATTCAAGCGGTCAGACCGGCAGCATCCGCATAATCAATAGGCTTTTACGCCGCGCGGGTGTACAACGAAAGGTATCGGGCGGAGAGATTTTCGATGCGGCGCAGTGTGATCGCCCCAACATATCATTGCGTTATCCGAATGATACTATGGAACCAAAAGCGCAAGGCGGGTAAACGGAACGCCTGCTAACCCTTTTAATCGGCATGTTTATGGAAGGAGTATTCTTATGGCTTACAAACACATACTGATCGCGGTGGACCTATCCCCGGAAAGCAAGATCCTGGTAGAAAAAGCCGTCTCGATGGCGCGGCCGTACAACGCTAAAGTTTCTCTGATCCACGTCGATGTCAACTATTCCGACCTCTATACCGGCCTGATCGACGTCAATCTCGGCGACATGCAAAAACGCATCTCCGAGGAAACCCATCAGGCGCTGACCGAGCTGTCGCAAAACGCCGGCTACCCGATCACCGAGACCCTGAGCGGCAGCGGCGATCTGGCGCAGGTATTGGTCGATGCCATCAAGAAATATGACATGGATCTGGTACTGTGCGGCCACCACCAGGATTTCTGGAGCAAGCTGATGTCTTCCGCTCGCCAGCTGATCAATACCGTGCACATCGATATGCTGATCGTGCCGCTGCGCGATGAAGAAGACGAATAAAGTAAGCACTTGCTAACTTAACTGCCCAACGCCCGCGCCCTGCGGGCGTTTTTCATGCCGCCACGCCGATTAATCGCTTGATAATCAACCGCCCTCCGATGATATAGTCGCTAAAGACACAACATCCTCCCCCGGGCATCGCCTATACCCATATCTATAAGAAATAGCGGGGGAAAACTTAATGCTAAAAGGAGTTATCCATGGAATATGCCGTATCGGTAGAGTCTTTCCTGTCCTCGTTACAGCGCCATAACCCCCACCAGCCGGAATATCTGCAGGCGGTGCGCGAAGTCTTCACCTCGCTGTGGCCGTTTATCGAACGCAACCCGCGCTATCGCGAACAGGCTCTGCTGGAGCGCCTGGTGGAGCCCGAGCGCGTCATTCAGTTCCGCGTCAGCTGGGTGGACGATCGCGGCCAGGTGCAGGTCAACCGCGCCTTCCGCGTACAGTTCAACTCGGCCATCGGCCCCTACAAGGGCGGCATGCGCTTCCATCCGTCGGTAAACCTGTCGATCCTGAAATTCCTCGGTTTTGAGCAGACCTTCAAGAACGCGTTGACCACCCTGCCGATGGGCGGCGGCAAAGGCGGCTCCGATTTCGATCCCAAGGGCAAAAGCCAGGGCGAGATCATGCGCTTCTGCCAGGCGCTGATGACCGAGCTGTATCGCCATCTGGGGCCGGACACCGACGTGCCGGCCGGCGACATCGGCGTCGGCGGCCGTGAAGTCGGCTTTATGGCCGGCATGATGAAGAAACTGTCCAACAACACCGCCTGCGTGTTTACCGGCAAGGGTCTCTCCTTCGGCGGCAGCCTGATCCGCCCCGAGGCGACCGGCTACGGCCTGGTGTACTTCACCGATGCCATGCTGCAGCGCCACGGCCTGGGCTTTGAAGGCATGCGGGTGGCGGTGTCCGGCTCCGGCAACGTGGCGCAGTACACCATCGAGAAAGCGCTGGAGCTGGACGCGCGCGTGATCACCGTGTCGGATTCCGGCGGCACCCTGGTGGACGAGGACGGCTTCACCACCGAGAAGCTGGCGCACCTGGCGGAGATCAAAAACCAACGCTACGGCCGGGTGGCGGACTATGCCCGCGAACGCGGCCTGACCTATCTGGCCGGCCAGCAGCCGTGGAACGTGCCGGTGGATATCGCCCTGCCGTGCGCCACCCAGAACGAACTGGATCTCGAGGCGGCGCAGACGCTGATCCGCAACGGGGTGAAGGCGGTAGCGGAAGGCGCCAACATGCCGACCACCATCCAGGCCACCGACGCCTTCCTCGACGCCGGTGTGCTGTTCGCGCCGGGCAAGGCGGCTAACGCCGGCGGCGTGGCCACCTCGGGGCTGGAGATGGCGCAAAACGCCGCGCGCATCGGCTGGCGGGCAGAGAAAGTGGATGTACGTTTACAACATATCATGGCCGATATTCACCACGCCTGCGTGGAATACGGCGGCGAAGGCAAGCAAACCCACTACGTGCACGGCGCGAATATCGCCGGTTTCGTCAAGGTCGCCGACGCCATGCTGGCGCAGGGCGTGCTGTAATCCGCCGTAAAGGTGATCTTGTTCACACATCGATTAAATGCTTCAATGCCGGCCTCTGCGCCGGCATTTTTTTATGCTTTCTCACCATCCAAATGATGCCAATTGGTTAAATAAAAGTTAACAAGAAGTTATTTATCGCTTCTTAATCGGTAGTAAATTTACCACCACAAAATAATTAAACATTTATTTAACACTAAATACGCCATTATTTTACTTAATTGTGCACGGATCACATTTCGTTAACTTCAGCTACGCCCCCTCTTCCATTCCTTTGTAATCTGCAGCGGTGGAAAAACCGCCACCCCTACAGATAAAAAAAGGTACAGCTAATGAAATTTAACCTCGCATTATTAAATGCATGTGTGGTTTCTGCGTGCATGTTATCGACAACACCTGTGTTCGCCGCTGATAAATATGAGATTGCCGTAGTCGCCAAAGTGACCGGCATTCCGTGGTTCAACCGCATGGAAGTGGGCGTCAACGAAGCGGCGAAAAAACTCGACGTCAACGCCTACCAGACCGGCCCTTCTACCCCGGATCCGGCCGCGCAGGTCAAGGTGATTGAGGATCTGATCGCCAAGAACGTCAACGCCATCATCGTGGTGCCGAACGACGCCAAGGTGCTGGAGCCGGTGCTGAAAAAAGCGCGCGACAAAGGCATCGTGGTGCTGACCCATGAATCCCCGGACCAGCAGATCGGCCAGTGGGACATCGAGACCATCGACAGCGAGAAATACGCGCAGGCCAACGTCGATGAGCTGGCGAAAGACATGGGCGGCAAAGGCGGCTACGCGATCTACGTCGGCTCGCTGACCGTGCCGCTGCACAACGCCTGGGCCGATTCCGCCATCAAATACCAGAAAGAAAAATACCCGGACATGTTTGAAGTCACCTCACGCTTGCCGGTGGCGGAAAGCATCGACAAATCCTACGCCACCACGCTGGATCTGATGAAAACCTATCCGCAGATGAAGGGCATCATCGGCTTCGGCTCGCTCGGCCCGATCGGCGCCGGCCAGGCGGTGGCCAAGAAACGCGCCAAGGACAAGATCGCGGTGGTGGGCATCGCCATGCCGGCGCAGGCCGCCCCTTACCTGATGCGCGGCGACATCAAAAAAGCGCTGCTGTGGGATCCGAAAGACGCCGGCTATGCGCTGGTGACGGTGGCCGACCAGCTGCTGCAGGGCAAGGAAGTGAACAAGGATCTGGCGATCGAGGGCCTCGGCAAGGCCGACGTCGATATGGAACACAAAGTGATTCGGTTTAACAAGATTTTGGAAGTCACCAAAGACAACGCCCAATCGCTTGGATTCTGATTTTTCGCGTAATTTCGCCACACCGGGAAAGTAGTTAAACCCTCGTAGGGGCGCAGCTTGCTGCGCCCAGGGCTTCGGCCGCTACGCAAGCACAGGTTAACGTTATGACAGCCTCCCCCGCATTTATCACCCTGGAGAATATCAGCAAGCGATTCCCAGGCGTGCTGGCATTAGACCAGATCAACCTGACGCTCAATATTGGCGAAGTGCACTGCCTGGCCGGGCAAAACGGCTGCGGCAAAAGCACCATCATTAAAATCATCTCCGGCGTCTATCAGCCGGAAAAAGGCGCCAACATTTCGCTTGAAGGCAAACTCTTCCACGCCCTGACGCCGCAGCTGTCCGGTTATTACGGCATACAGGTGATCTACCAGGACCTGTCGCTGTTCCCCAATCTGACGGTGGCGGAGAACATCGCCATCCACCGTTACCTGCCCGGCGGCCGTTTCTGGGTGCGCAAGCGGGTGATGCGCCAGACGGCGCTCGACGCCATGGCGCGGGTCGGCATACGCATCGATCCCGATAAAAAGGTGGAAAAACTGTCGATCGCCGATCGGCAACTGGTGGCGATTTGCCGCGCCATCGCCGCCGAGGCGCGGTTGGTTATCATGGACGAACCGACCGCCTCGCTGACCCGCCAGGAGGTCGACGGCCTGCTGCGGGTGGTCAACGAGCTGAAGGCGGCCGGCATCTGCGTGGTATTCGTCAGCCACAGATTGGATGAAGTGATGGAAGTCGCCGATCGCATCAGCGTGATGCGCGACGGCAAGCTGGTGGGCACCTGGCCGGCCAGCGAACTGGACAGCCACGAACTGGCGTTCCTGATGACCGGCCAACGCTTCCACTACAGCCCGCTGCCGCCGCTGCCGCCGGCTGAACAGGCGCCGCTGCTCGAGGTACGCAACCTCAGCCGCGGCGAGAAATACCGCAACGTCAATCTGGCGCTGCGCGGCGGCGAGATCGTCTCGATCGTCGGCCTGCTCGGCGCCGGCCGCACCGAACTGTGCCTCAGCCTGTTCGGCATGACGCGGCCGGACAGCGGCGAGATCCGCATCGAGGGCCAGGCGGTGCAGCTGCACAACAACCGCGAAGCGGTGCGCCACGGCATCGGCTATGTGTCGGAGGATCGTCTGACGCAGGGGTTGATCATGGAGCAATCGATCTACGACAACACCATCGTCACCGTCTTCGATCGGCTGCATACCTCGCTCGGGCTGCTGGATCACGCCAAAGCGACCGAGCTGGTCAACCGGCTGATCCGCGATCTGAACATCAAGGTGTCCGACAGCGCATTGCCGGTGAAAACCCTGTCCGGCGGCAACGCCCAGCGCATCGCCATCGCCAAGTGGGTGGCGACCCAGCCGAAGATCCTGATCCTCGACTCGCCCACCGTCGGCGTGGACATCGCCAACAAAGAGGGGATCTACCAGATCGCCCGCGATCTGGCGCAGCTGGGCATGGCGGTGCTGATGATCTGCGACGAGATCCCGGAAGCCTATTACAACAGCCATCGGGTGATGGTGATGCGCAAGGGCGAGCTGATCGCCGAGTTTGCGCCGCACCAGAGTACCGAGCAACAGATCGCCGAGGTGGTGAATGGATAAGTCATTATTGGCCCGCCTGGCCGGGCGGCACGAGTTTTATCTCGGCCTGTTGGTGCTGCTGCTGGCGATCGGCCTGAGCGCCGGCACCGACGAGTTTCTGACGCTCGGCAACCTGACCGACGTCGCCACCAGCTACGCCATTCTCGGCATCCTGGCCTGCGGGCTGTTCGTGGTGCTGATCGCCGGCGGCATCGACATTTCGTTCCCGGCGGTCACCGCCATCGCTCAGTACGTGATGGCCAGCTGGGTGATCCAGCACGGCGGCAGCTTCCCGCTGGCGTTCGCCCTGGCGATTGGCGTTGGCCTGCTGCTCGGGCTGGTGAACGGTTTCCTGGTGTACTGGCTGAAAGTGCCGGCAATCATCATCACCATCGCCACCCTCAACCTGTTCTACGGCCTGCTGGTGTACGCCACCAACGGTACCTGGCTGTACGGCTTTCCGGACTGGTTCATGAACGGCATCAACTGGTTCTCGTTCCAGGGCGCCGACGGCTACGACTACGGCCTGACGCTGCCGCTGCTGTGCCTGTTGGCGACCATCGTCGTCACCGGCGTGCTGATGAACCGCACCCGGCTGGGGCGCCAGATCTACGCCATGGGCGGCAACCGCGACGCGGCGTCGCGCCTGGGGTTGAACCTGCTGCGGCTGCATTTTTGCGTCTACGGCTACATGGGCATTCTGGCCGGCGTCGCGGCGGTGGTGCAGGCGCAGATCACCCAGTCGGTGGCCCCCAACTCGCTGCTCGGCTTCGAGCTGACGGTATTGGCGGCGGTGGTGTTGGGCGGCACCAGCATGAGCGGCGGCCGCGGCTCGTTGACCGGTACCCTGCTCGGCGTGGTGCTGCTGGCCTTCCTGCAAAACGGGCTGACGCTGCTCAGCGTCTCGGCCTATTGGCACCAGGTATTCAGCGGCGCGATCATTTTGATCAGCATCAGCACCACTGCCTGGAACGAAAAACGCAAGCTGCTCAAGGAGATCTGACATGACGCAGTTAACTCGGTTGATCCCAAACGATCGGATCATTCGCCTGCAGGGCGCGATCATCATCGCGGTGGCGCTGCTGTTCGCCGGGCTGCTCGGATCGCGCTTCTTCAGCCTCGGCAACTTCCAGTCGATCGCCTCGCAGCTGCCGATCCTCGGCCTGCTGGCGCTCGGCATGGGCATCACCATGCTGACCGGCGGCATCAACCTGTCGATTATCGCCGGCGCCAACGCCTGTTCGCTGGTGATGGCGGCAATCATCGTCAGCCACCCTGACCAGCCGCTGTTCCTGGCGCTGGCGCTGGTGGCCGGCCTGCTGGTGGCGGTGGCGATCGGCGCGCTCAACGGCGCGCTGGTGGCCTGGATCGGCGTCTCGCCCATCCTCGCCTCGCTCGGCACCATGACCCTGATCACCGGCCTGAATATTCTGCTGTCCAACGGCGCGGTGATCTCCGGCTTCCCGGCGGCGATTCAATTTCTCGGCAACGGCGCCGTGCTCGGCGTGCCGGTGGCGCTGATCCTGTTCCTGCTGGTGGCGGCCGGGCTGTGGCTGCTGCTGGAGCACACCACGCTGGGGCGCAGCCTGTACCTGATCGGCTCCAACGAGCAGGCCACCCGCTTCAGCGGCGTGAACACCGCGCGGGTGCAGGTAGCGGTGTATATCCTGTCGGCGCTGCTCGGCTGGGGCGCCGCGCTGCTGATGATGGCCAAGTTCAACTCGGCCAAGGCCGGCTACGGCGAATCTTATCTGCTGGTGACCATTCTGGCCTCGGTGCTGGGCGGCATTAACCCGGACGGTGGCTTCGGCCGTATTCTGGGGCTGGTGCTGGCGCTGATCGTGCTGCAAATGTTGGAAAGCGGCCTCAATTTGCTGGGGGTTAGCAGCTACCTGACCATGGCCCTGTGGGGCGGCGTGCTGATCCTGTTTATCGCGTTACAGAATCGAAAAGCCTGAGGAGAAAATAATGGCGAGCTATTTTATTGGCGTAGATGTGGGCACCGGAAGCGCGCGCGCGGGCGTATTCGATCTCAATGGCCGCATGGTCGGCCAGGCCAGCCGGGCCATCGATCTGTACCGGCCGAAGGCGGATTTCGTCGAGCAGTCGTCGGATAACATCTGGCAGGCGGTGTGCAATGCGGTGCGCGACGCGGTCAACCAGGCCGACATCAACCCGATCCAGGTCAAGGGGTTGGGCTTCGACGCCACCTGTTCGCTGGTGGTGCTGGATAAAGAGGGCAAGCCGCTGACCGTCAGCCCCTCCGGCCGTACCGAACAGAACATCATCGTGTGGATGGATCACCGGGCGATCGCCCAGGCCGAGCGCATCAACGCCACCAAACACCGGGTGCTGGACTTCGTCGGCGGCATTATCTCGCCTGAGATGCAGACGCCGAAACTGCTGTGGCTGAAACAGCACATGCCCACCACCTGGGCCAACGCCGGCTACCTGTTCGATCTGCCGGACTTCCTCACCTGGCGCGCCACCCAGGACGCCACCCGCTCGCTGTGTTCGACGGTCTGCAAGTGGACCTATCTCGGCCACGAACAGCGCTGGGACAAGAGCTACTTCCAGCAGATCGGGCTGGAAGACGTGCTGGAACATGACGCGGCCAAGATCGGCAGCGACGTCAAAATGATGGGCGAGCCGCTGGGCCACGGCCTGACCCAGCGCGCCGCCGGCGAGATGGGGCTGATCGCCGGCACGGCGGTGAGCGTGTCGATCATCGACGCCCATGCTGGCACCCTCGGCACGCTGGGCGCCACCGGCGTCTCCGGCGAGGTGGCCGACTTCAACCGCCGCGTCGCGCTGATCGGCGGCACCTCCACCGGCCATATGGCGATGTCGCGCACCGCGCGCTTTATCGGCGGTGTCTGGGGGCCGTATTACTCGGCGATCCTGCCGGAATACTGGCTGAACGAAGGCGGCCAGTCCGCCACCGGCGCGCTGATCGACCACGTCATCCAGTCGCACCCGTGCTACCCGGAGCTACTGACGCAGGCGAAAACTCAGGGGCAGACCATCTATGAGGTGTTGAACGCCATTCTGCGCCGCATGGCCGGCGAGCCGGAGAATATCGCCTTCCTGACGCAGGACATTCATATGCTGCCGTACTTCCACGGCAACCGCTCGCCGCGCGCCAACCCGACGCTGACCGGCATCCTGACCGGGCTGAAGCTGTCGCGCACGCCGGAGGACATGGCGCTGCACTACCTGGCCACCATTCAGGCCATCGCGCTCGGCACCCGCCACATCATCGAAACCATGAACCACAGCGGCTACAGCATCGACACCATTATGGCCAGCGGCGGCGGCACCAAGAACCCGATCTTCGTGCAGGAGCACGCCAACGCCACCGGCTGCGCCATGCTGCTGCCGGAGGAGAGCGAAGCGATGCTGCTCGGCGGCGCGATGATGGGCACCGTGGCGGCGGGCGTGTTCGACACCCTGCCGGAGGCGATGAGCGCCATGAGCCGCATCGGCAAGACGGTCACGCCGCAGACCAACCAGATAAAAAGCTACTACGACCGCAAATACCGGGTATTCCACGAGCTGTACAACGACCACATGAAATACCGCCGGTTGATGCAGGAGGAGGCGTGATGCAGCAGGAATGGCGGCAGGCGGTGCAAGGTTGGCAAACCTACAGTCAGGAGCTGGCGCAGCTGGGCGAGCGCCTCGACGCGCGCACCTGGCAGCGGCTGCTGACGCTACTGGCCGACTGCCGCGGTAAAATCGCCGTCACCGGCGTCGGCACCTCGGGGATTGCGGCGCGCAAGATAGCCCACATGCTGGCCTGCGTGGAACGGCCGGCGGTCTACCTCGACGCCACCGGCGCGGCGCACGGCGATCTGGGTTTTCTGCGCGCCGACGATCTGCTGATCCTGATCTCGCGCGGCGGCAATTCCGACGAGCTGACCCGCCTGCTGCCGACGCTGCAGGCCAAGGGCGTGACGATGATCGCGGTGACGGAAAACCCGCATTCCGCCATCGCACAGGCGGCGCAGTTGACGATCGCCACCGGGGTGCAAAAGGAGATAGATCCGCTGAACATGCTGGCCACCACCTCAATTGTGCTGGTGCTGGCGATCTTCGACGCCGCCTGCGCCTGCCTGATGGCGCGCAGCGGTTACGACAAGGACGCCTTGCTGGCGGTGCATCCGGGCGGCGGCGTGGGGAAAAGCTTGCGGGAGGAAAACTGAGGGCCCGACACGGCGGGCCCGGCAGACATTACAGCGGCATGTAGATATCGAAACGGTGGCTTTTGGTCAGCGTGGCGGCGTGCGCCGGCACGTCGGCCAGCGGCGGCGCGTAGTCCGGGCGTTTCACCACCACGCGCTTGGTCGCCAAACGGCGCGCCGGCTCCAGCAGGCCGTCGGCGTCATCGTCGCTGCCCACCAGCGATTGAAACACCCGCATCTCTTTCTTCACCAGCGCGCTTTTTTGCTTGTGCGGGAACATCGGATCGAGATACACCACTTCAGGGCGCGGGCTGAGATCCGCCAGCGCCGTCAGGCTGGAAGCGTGCAGCAGCGTCAGGCGCTCGCGCAGCCACGGGCCGATTTCCGCATCCTGATAGCCGCGCTGCAGGCCGTCGTCCAGCAACGCCGCCACCACCGGATTGCGCTCCAGCATCCGCACCCGGCAACCCAGCGCCGCCAGCACGAAGGCGTCGCGCCCCAGCCCGGCAGTGGCGTCCACCACGTCCGGCAGATAGCTGCCCTTGATGCCGACCGCTTTGGCCACCGCCTCGCCGCGGCCGCCGCCGAAGCGGCGCCGGTGCGCCATGGCGCCAGAGACGAAATCGACGTAGATCCCGCCGAGCTTCGGCTCGTCGCGCTTGCGCAGCTCCAGCCGCTGCGGGGTCAGTACCAGCGCCATCGGCGCGTCGTCGTCGGACGTCAGCTGCCAGCGCTGCGCCAAAACAGACAAGGCGCCGGGATCGGCGCCTGCTTCACACAATAAACACACGCTCACGTGTCGGGTTATCCTTTAATGCCGTAATGGCGCAGCATAGCATCCAGCTGCGGCTCGCGGCCACGGAAGCGTTTGAACAGCGCCATCGGCTCTTCCGAACCGCCGCGCGACAGGATGTTGTCGAGGAAGGATTTGCCGGTTTCGGCGTTGAAAATCCCCTCTTCTTCGAAGCGCGAGTAGGCGTCGGCCGACAGCACTTCCGCCCACAGGTAGCTGTAGTAACCCGCCGCATAGCCGCCGGCGAAGATGTGGCTGAAGGCGTGCGGGAAGCGGCCCCAGCTCGGCGAAGGCACCACCGCCACCATTTTCTTCACTTCCGCCAGCGTCGGCAGGATCTGCGCCCCTTTTTCCGGGCTGTATTCGAAGTGCATGCGGAAATCGAACAGGCCGAACTCCAGCTGGCGCAGGATGAACAGCGCCGCCTGGTAATTCTTGGCCGCCAGCAGCTTGTCGAGCATGGCCTTCGGCAGCGGCTCGCCGCTCTGGTAATGGCCGGAGATAAACGCCAGCGCTTCCGGCTCCCAGCACCAGTTTTCCATAAACTGGCTCGGCAGCTCGACCGCATCCCACGGCACCCCGTTGATGCCGGAGACGCCGGCGGTATCGATCTGCGTCAGCATGTGGTGCAGACCGTGGCCGAACTCGTGGAACAGCGTGGTCACTTCGTTATGGGTGAACAGCGCCGGCTGGTCGCCCAGCGGGCGGTTGAAGTTGCAGGTCAGGTAAGCGACCGGCTTTTGCAGCGTGCCGTCGGCCTTGCGCAGGCTGCCGACGCAGTCGTCCATCCAGGCGCCGCCGCGTTTGTTTTCGCGGGCGTACAAATCGAGGTAGAAGCTGCCGCGCAGCTCGCCGTCGGCGGCGAACAGATCGAAGAAGCGCACGTCCGGATGCCAAGTCTCCACGTCTTTACGCTCTTTGGCGGTGATGCCGTAGATGCGTTTCACCACTTCGAACAGCCCTTCCACCACCCGCTGCTCCGGGAAGTACGGGCGCAGCTGCTCGTCGCTGATGGAGAACAGGTGCTGCTTCTGTTTTTCGCCGTAATAGGTGATGTCCCAGGCTTCGAGCTCGTCCACGTCATAGTGCTGTTTGGCGAAGGCGCGCAGCTGCGCCAGCTCTTGCTCGGCCTGCGGGCGGGCGCGCTTGGCCAGATCGCTCAGGAAGCCGATCACCTGCTCCGGGCTCTCCGCCATTTTGGTCGCCAGCGACTTGTCGGCGTAGGTGTCGAAGCCCAGCAGCTGAGCCAGCTCGTGGCGCAGCGCCAGCGTTTCCGCCATCACTTCGCTGTTGTCCCATTTGCCGGCGTTCGGCCCCTGATCGGAGGCGCGGGTGGCGAAGGCGCGGTACATCTCTTCGCGCAGCGCGCGGTTGTCGGCGTAGGTCAGCACCGGCAGGTAGCTCGGCATGTCCAGCGTCAGCAACCAACCGTCCTGCTCTTTGGCCTGCGCCATCGCCTGTGCCTGCGCCAGGGCGCTCTCCGGCAGGCCGCTCAGCTCGGCTTCGTCGGTAATCAGTTTGCTCCAGCCCATGGTGGCGTCGAGCACGTTGTTGCTGTAGGTGGAACCCAGTTCGGACAGGCGCGCGACGATCTCGCCGTAGCGCTGCTGTTTATCCGCCGACAGGCCGATGCCCGACAGTTCGAAATCGCGCAGCGCGTTGTCCACCGCCTTGCGCTGCGGCACGCTCAGCGCCTCAAACGCCGCGCCCTCTTTCAGGCTGCGGTAGGCCTGGTACAGCCCTTCGTGCTGGCCGACCCAGGTGCCGTACTCGGACAGCAGCGGCAGCGCCTGCTCATAGGCGGCGCGCAGCTCCGGGCTGTTTTTCACCGAGTTCAGGTGCCCGATCGGCGACCAGATGCGCGACAGCCGATCGTCCGACTCCGCCAGCGGCTGACACAGATTGTCCCAGGTGAACGGCCCCGGCTGCGCGACCACGCGCTCTACCGCGGCGCGGCAGTCCGCCAGCGCGGATTGCACCGCAGGCACGATATCTTCAGGGCGGATCGCCGAGAACGGCGGCAGGGAAAACGGGGTCAGCAACGGATTTGTCATAGGGCAGTCCTGATTAGCGTTGGGGCCCGCCGTGGGGCGAGCCTTAAAATGCGTATGAATCTCTAACATGGAGCCAGACAACAGGAAAATCAATGCCCGGCGTTGATCGTTGGTGCCTTAAACGGCGCTTTGGCGGATGCGGGCGGCCAGCGCCGCCAGCTGCTCGTCGTCGGCGCGCGCGGCGTCGTGGGAGGAGATATAGCCCTCGTAACGCGCGAAAAACTTCGGCGAGGTCGATTCGATCGGCCGCCACTGATCCAGCGACGCGGTGCCGTGCAGCGGGATCAGTTTGGCGTGCACGTGGTCGACGCCGTAACCTTCGAACACCATGCCGCAGCGGCCGACGTCGTCGAACGCGCGATCCAACTGCTTCGCCACCCGCTTGCTCGCCAGCATCAGCGCGCTCAACACCTCGTCCGGCAGGTCAAAGGCATAGCTCGGGTGGTGCGCCTTGGGGATCACCACGCTAAAACCGTCGGTGTTGGGGAAGATGGACAGGAACGCCAGATGGTCGTCGTCTTCCCAGATTTTATGGCACGGCGCCTTGCCCGCCACGATGTCGCAAAAAATGCAGCTCATATCGCCTCCAGGGTGCAGCGTCGAGCCGACGGCCCGCCATCAAACACCTCTCGGCAACATAGCGGATATTTTGCTTTTTTACCGCTATTAAACGGCATTCCCCGCCCAAATCGCCGGACGCCGCCCATGCCAGGGCGCGGCGCGTTCCAGCTGTCCGGCCAGCTGCAACAACCGATCCTCACGGCCAAAACCGGCGACAAACTGCATGCCTATCGGCAGGTTGTGCTGCGCATCCTGGGCCAGCGGCACCGACATCGCCGGTACGCCGGCGACGTTAAATACCGGGGTGAACGGTGAATGATCGAACAAATGCGCCGTCCATTCCAGCCCGTCCATATTCGCCGCATTCGCGCCATAACGGCCAAGCCGCCAGGGCAGGTCGGGTAGCGTCGGCGTCAGCAGCAGGTCGTATTGCTGGAAATAGGCGCCGACTGCGCGAGTCACCCGGTTGCGTACCTCGAGCGCACGCACCATATCCACCGCCCTGACCGCCTGGCCGTAGCGATAGCAGGCCAGCGTTTCCGGCTCCAGCGTTTCGCTTGAAATGGCCCGTCCGCTCGCTTGGCTCAGACCATCGACCCAGCCGACCAGATTGGCGCACCAGATTTGCGCATTGGCGAACACCAACTCTTGCCAACTGACGCCAATCGCCATTTCCGTTTCGCTGACCTGATGCCCCAACGCCGCCAATAACACCGCCGTTTCCGCCGTGGCGCCGGCGATGTTCGACTCGGTTTTTCCGCCGTTCCACGCCTCGGTCATCATGCCGATGCGCAGCCTGCCCGGTTGCCGCGTCACCTGCGATAACCAGCTGTGCGCCGGCGGCGCCGTGTAATACGGCTCGCCAACGTGAGGACGCTGCATCGCATCCAGCAACGCGGCGCTGTCACGCACCGTGCGGCTGAGCCCCAGCTGGACGCCAAAGCCGTTGAAGACCTCATCCATCACCGGGCCATGCGGCACCCGACCGCGCGTAGGCTTGAGACCAAATACCCCGTTTGACGAAGCCGGTACGCGAATCGAGCCGGCGGCGTCGGTGGCGTGAGCGATGGGCACCATACCGGCGACAACCGCCGCACCGGCGCCACCGCTGGATCCACCGGCGCTGAAATCCAGGTTCCAGGGGTTGCGCGTGGCACCGTAAAGCACGGCCTCGGTGGTGGTGCTGAACGCCATTTCCGGCGTGCTGGTGCGGCCAAAGGTCACCAGCCCGGCCCGGCGGATATTACTCATCAGATGGCTGTCGGCGGCGGCGACGCTGCCCTGCGCCAACCGGCTGCCCAGCTCAACGCGCTTGCCTGTCATGCTGATGGCGATGTCCTTGATCAGGAAAGGCACGCCCGACAAAGGCCCGTCGTCTTGTTCCGGCGGCTGCTCCCAGTGTTCCACCACCGCGTTAATCGCCGGGTTCACCGCCTCGACGGCGGCCCGCGCCGCCTGTTGCAGCGCCGCTGCGCTGACCTCGCCACGCCGCACCAATTCGGCCAATCCCAGCGCATCGTAGCTCACGTATTCGCTCAATTTCATCATCGTCCCCCTCTCCGTTGCGGTTTCACCGGTCTGTTCCGGCGTCCGTTCCACGGTAGGGAGATCGGCGCTATAGTTGAAATTGATAGATTTAATTCGGGGAATAGTTATCAACAATTTAAAGCGGCTCGATCTCAATCTTTTGGTCACATTGGAAGCGTTGCTCAGCGAGCGCAGCGTGACGCGGGCGGCGGCGCGCCTCAATCTCAGCCAGCCTTCGGTCAGCATTCAGCTTGCCAAGCTGCGTGAGATCTACCGTGACCCGCTGCTGCTGCCGAACCCGCACGGCATGCTGCCGACGGCGCGCGCGCTCGGCCTGTTGGCACCGCTGCGCCAAACGCTGGCCGATGTGGGCCGCCTGGTCGCGCCGGATCAGCCCTTTGATCCGCGGCAGGCGGAAGTCACCTGGCAGCTGGCCGCCGCCGATGCCGCTGAATACGCAATTTTGCTGCCGATGCTGCCCCGTCTGCGGCTGGCGGCGCCGAAATCCCGTCTGGCGATCCGCGAAGCGGCGCCCAAACGCATGAGCCGCGATTTGGCGGACGGGGTGATCGATCTCGGTTTTCTGAGCCGGGAAGAAGCGCCGGCGGAGCTGCGCCATCGGCCGCTGTTTCACGAGAACTACCTGCTGGTCGGCCGCCGGGATCACCCGCTGTTGCAACGGCCACCCTCACTCGAACAGTTCTGCCAGCTTGAGTTTGTGATGGTTTCGCAAGATGGCGGCGGTTTTCGTACCCAGATCGATACGCTGCTGGCCGCACAGGGGTTAACCCGACGGGTCGTAATGTCGGTGCCGCACTTCCTGTTTATTCCCGCGTTGCTGGCGAAGTCCGATATGGTCGCCATGCTGCCTTCGCGCATGCTGGGGGAACTGTTGGGGGAATTGCGCACCTGCGCGGCTCCGCTGGAGATGCCGGGTTACGACATGGTGATGGTATGGCATGAACGCTCCCATCTCGACCCGGCCCACAGCTGGCTGCGCGAGCAGGTGGTGGCCGCGCTGGGGCCGCTATAAAATCTCCACCAGCGCAAACTCTTCGAACACCAGCCACATATCCGCCGCAAAGGTGCCTTCGCGGGTGAAAAATTCCCGATGCCCCCGCCGCCAAAACGCCAGGCTTTTGTCGCCTTCGCCCTCTTTGGCCGCCATCTCGGCGGTCACCTGGTCGTAGCGCACCAGGCGCAGCGCCAGGGTTTTGATCACGCAGGCCGGTTCGCCGCGGCCGTCGAGAATAATGTTATCGTCGCCGATCATCGGCGTTTGCTCCCGGCGATAGCTCGCATAGGAGCTGCAGGTGGCGGTCTTTTCCCCGCTCAGCACCAACTGCAGCAGTTCGTCGGCCAACTCGGGGCCGTCGCCGAACGCCCAGCGCGCCGCGTCGGGGTAGTTCGCCAAAATCGCCTGTTTGCTCATCGTCCTGTCCCTTTCTGTGAACGTCTGCGGCAACGGAGTCCGGTTTTTCCCGGCCAGACAGTTTATACTGTGCAGATTATAAGCCTTATTGCATTGAATGCTCCGTCTGCGGAGCACAAGGAACCGCCACCCGTCATGTTAAGTTATCGCCACAGTTTCCACGCCGGCAACCACGCCGACGTGCTCAAGCACACCGTTCAGAGCCTGATCATCGAGTCGCTGAAGGAAAAAGAGAAGCCGTTCCTGTATCTGGATACCCACTCGGGCGCGGGCCGTTATCAGCTCAGCGGCGAACACGCCGAGCGCACCGGCGAATACCTGGAAGGCATCGGCCTGCTGTGGCAGCGCGACGATCTGCCGGAAGAACTGGCGGCCTACATGAGCGTGGTGCACAACTTCAACCGTTCCGGCATGCTGCGCTACTACCCCGGTTCGCCGCTGATCGCCCGCCAGTTGCTGCGCCCGCAGGACAAAATTCACCTGACCGAGCTGCACCCGAGCGACTACCCACTGCTGCGCAGCGAGTTCCAGAAAGACGAGCGCGCCAAAGTGCAGCGCGCCGACGGCTATCAGCAGCTGAAATCCCAGCTACCGCCCCTGTCGCGCCGCGGCCTGATCCTGATGGACCCGCCGTATGAAATGAAGACCGATTACCAGGACGTGGTCAAAGGCATTCAGGAAGGCTACAAGCGTTTCGCCACCGGCACCTACGCGCTGTGGTACCCGGTGGTGATGCGCCAGCAGATCAAACGCATGCTGCGCGATCTGGAAGCCACCGGCATTCGCCGCATTCTGCAGATCGAACTGGCGGTGAAACCCGACAGCGATCAGCGCGGCATGACCGCCTCCGGCATGATCGTCATCAACCCGCCGTGGAAACTGGAACAGCAGATGAAAAACGTGCTGCCGTGGCTGCATAAGGTGCTGGTGCCGTCGGGCATCGGCCACCATCTGGTGAACTGGGTGGTACCGGAGTAATCCCCGGCAGGGCGCGGTTCGCCGCGCCCTGCGTCCACCTATCGCAGCCATCGACGCAATCTTTGCGACAAACCCCGGTCAGGCGTTAAACTCTTACCCTCTTCAATTTCACAACTCATGGAAATCCCAGATGACGAAACATTACGATTATCTAGCAATTGGCGGCGGCAGCGGCGGTATCGCATCGATCAACCGGGCAGCCATGTACGGCCAAAAGTGTGCGCTGATTGAAGCCAAAGAGCTGGGCGGCACCTGTGTAAACGTGGGTTGTGTACCGAAAAAAGTCATGTGGCACGCGGCGCAGATCGCCGAGGCCATCCATCAGTACGGCCCGGACTACGGCTTCGACACCATCGTCAACGCCTTCGACTGGAAGAAGCTGGTCGCCAACCGCACCGCCTATATCGACCGTATCCACAACTCCTACGACAACGTGCTGGGCAAGAACAAGGTCGACGTGATCAAAGGCTTCGCGCGCTTCGTGGATGCGCACACCGTGGAAGTGAACGGCGAGCTCATCACCGCTGACCACATCCTGATCGCCACCGGCGGCCGCCCGAGCCACCCGGCGATTCCGGGTGCGGAATACGGCATCGACTCCGACGGCTTCTTTGAGCTGGACGCCATGCCGAAGCGCGTCGCCGTAGTCGGCGCCGGCTATATCGCCGTGGAGATCGCCGGCGTGCTGAACGCGCTGGGCGCGGAAACGCACCTGTTCGTGCGCAAGCACGCGCCGCTGCGCAGCTTCGATCCGATGATCGTCGAAACCCTGGTGGAAGTGATGAACACCGAAGGGCCGAGCCTGCATACCGAATCGGTGCCGAAAGCGATCGTCAAGAACGCCGACGGCAGCCTGACGCTGCAGCTGGAAAACGGCAAGGCATTCACCGTCGACTGCCTGATCTGGGCCATCGGCCGCGAACCGGCGACCGACAACCTAAACCTCGGCGTTACCGGGGTGAAGACCAACGAGCAAGGCTATATTGACGTCGATAAGTTCCAGAACACCAACGTCAAAGGCATCTACGCGGTGGGCGACAACACCGGCGCGGTAGAGCTGACCCCGGTCGCCGTGGCCGCCGGCCGCCGCCTGTCCGAGCGCCTGTTCAACAACAAGCCGGATGAGCACCTGGATTACAGCAACATCGCCACCGTGGTGTTCAGCCACCCGCCGATCGGCACCGTCGGCCTGACCGAACCGGAAGCTATCGAGAAGTTCGGCGCGGACAACGTGAAGGTGTACAAATCCTCCTTCACCGCCATGTACAGCGCCGTGACGCAGCACCGCCAGCCGTGCCGCATGAAGCTGGTGTGCGCGGGTAAAGAAGAGAAGATCGTCGGCCTGCACGGCATCGGCTTCGGCATGGATGAAATCCTGCAGGGCTTCGCGGTAGCGGTGAAGATGGGCGCCACCAAGAAGGACTTCGACAACACCGTGGCGATCCACCCGACCGCGGCGGAAGAGTTCGTTACCATGCGCTAACCGCTGCGGTTAGCCCATTCTCAGGCCGGTAAACACCGGCCTGTTCTTTTTGTGCGGTTTACTATTCCCTTCGCGCCCGCCTGCTTTTTCTGCCATTATTCTGCCTGATAAATTAGCGGGACTGATACAACCTCCCCGCGCCTCTGGAGAACACCGATGCTGTTCAAACTATGCAAAACCCTCGCGATGGCCTGCGTGGCCCTGATTATCGCCCAGAGCAGCGCGCTCAGCTTTACCCTGGAAGTGGCGGGCAAGATCGACAACGTGACCGACCCGGTCAACAAAAGCTATCTGTTCACCGATAAGCAGCTGTTGGCGATGCCGGTGCGCAGCATCACCACCTCCACTTCCTGGACGCCGCAGAGAAAATTCGAAGGGATTTCGGTGGCCGATATCCTGGAGCGCGTCGGCGCCAAGGGCGAGACGCTGACCTTCTATGCGCTGAACGACTATTACATCGACGTGCCGCTGTCCGACGTCAAAAAGTACAACATGATCCTGGCCTATAAGATGGACGGGGAGATGCTGAAACTCAGAAACTTCGGCCCGCTGTTCCTGGTTTACCCGCGCGACGCCGCCGGGCCTGAACTGAACTCGCCGTTGTACAACTCGCGCTTTATCTGGCAAGTGGACAGGATCGTGATCAAATGAAGCTGACGACCTTTAAGAACGGCAGCAGGCTGGCGATCCCGGCCATTTTCGCCGCGCTGTTTTTAGTGGCTTCGACCGTCACGCTCTATTACTACAGCGCCACCCTGTCGAAGAAAGGGCTGTATGCCATCGCCGGCACGCAGGAGAACTACTCCTGGTCAATCGCCAAGTTCTCCATCAAGCTGGCGGAGTTCGACACGCTGGTCGAGCAGCAAAGCCACGCCGCGCAGGTGGACAACGACAACCTGCGGCTGCGGTTCGAAATCCTCTATTCGCGTTTTTACGTGCTGGAAACCGTCTCCGAATCGACCCAGCCGCTGTACGCCGAGCCGGGCTACCCGGAAGTGGTCAAACAGATGCGCCTGCAGATGGATCGCATCGATAAGCTGCTGAGCAGTCGGAAAATCGACTTCGGCCAGGTTTCCGCGGCCATGAGGGCCATCAAGCCTTACGCCATCGAAATGGCCAACCTGACCGACCACGCCGAGGTGAAGCAGCGCACCGCCGCCTATGAGGATTACATCGAGAAACGGCACATTATTTTCTATGGGCTGGTGATCGTCATGTTCTCGGTGATCGCGCTGATCGCCATCACCCTGATCGTGTTCCGTCAGCAGCGGCTGACCATTCGCCAGCAGGCCAAGGCCATCGAGGCGGAGAAAGCGACGCGCACCAAAAACGCCTTCCTCGGCGCCATCGGCCACGAGCTGCGCACCTCATTGCAGAGCGTGATGTCGGCCATCGACGTGCTGGTGAATACCCGGGTGTCAGCTGAGCATGCGGACACCTTCCAGCGGCTGGAGACCGCCGCGCAGCAAATCGAAAGCCAGATGAAAGATCTGACCGACTACGCGCACCTCGACAGCGGCATGATGGAATTGCGCATCGTGCCGTTCGACGCGCAGAAGCTGATCGCGGAGACCGCCAACGAAATCGCCACCCTGACCCGCAAAGAGCAGGTCAAACTGAGCTGTGAAGTGGAATGCAGCCACCTGCTGGTGCACTCCGATCCGCTGCGCATCCGGCAGATTATCGTCAACCTGCTGACCAACGCCTACAAGTACACCGAAAGCGGCAGCATTACGCTGCACAGCTGCCTGCGCCGCCAGCCGGGCGGCAGTTCGTTGATTATCGAAGTGACCGACACCGGCATCGGTATCGAAAAAGACCAGCTCGATCAGATCTTCAAGCCCTTTACCCAGTTGGATCAGTCGCATACCAAGCAGTATGCCGGCGTCGGGATGGGGCTGGCGATCGTGCACGGCCTGGTGACATTGCTCGACGGCACCATCACGGTGTACAGCGAAATCAAGAAGGGCAGCACCTTTATCGTCAGCATTCCGGTGCAGATCAGTGAAGACGAACGCGCCGACGCGCCCGCCGCCGCCAATGCCTCTCTGCAGCAGAAGCCACAGCAGGTGCTGGTGGTGGATGACAACAAGTCGGTGGGTGACGCCTTTGCGGCGCTATTGGACAAGCTGGGCTACCAGCACGAACTGTGCGACTCGCCGGAGCGCGCGCTGCAGAAGCTGCTCAGACGCCCTTACGACGCGCTGTTGCTGGATCTGCAGATGCCGGGCATCGACGGCGCCGCCCTGGCCAGGCAGCTGCGCAACCGCCGCGGCCCCAACCGCCATGTGCCGATCATCGGCATCAGCGCCTACACGCCGGAGCAGCTGACGGCGGATCAGCGCGCCCTGTTCGATAACTACCTGATGAAGCCGGTTCGGCTGGATGCGCTGTCAAACGCACTGGCCGAGGTGTTCCCCGCTAAAGATTAAAACAGCGTTGCAGTGCGGCTTCGATCACATGGAGCCGCACCGGCTTTTCATAAGGGCCGAGCACGTCGTACTCGCGCATCGCCTGAGCGATTTCCGACTCGCGTCGGTCGGTACCCAGTTCGCCGGTCAGCACCAGTACCGGCGCGTCCGGGTTGTCGGAGGCGCGGATGGTGGCGATACAGCGATCCGCCGTTTCCTCACCGATCAGCCAGTCCACCACGTAGCCGTCGAACAGACTTTGCTGCAATGCCTGACAAAAACTGTCGACGTCGTAAAACGCCACCGCGTTGAAGCCGCAGCCGCCGAGATACTTGGCCAGCTCATCGGCCGCCTGATGCGAATCGTCCAATACCGCGATGCTCAGCCGCTCGTCGTCGCCGAAGCCGGGCCGGATTTCGATCAGATCGACGCCGTAACGCGGGCCTGCCGGTGCCTCATCGGCGCGATAGATACGCCACTGCCCTTCCACGCGCAGCGCCACAAATTCCGCCGGCCGCCCGGCAGGAAGCTCATCGCCAATGTGCCCGACGCAAGGCATCGCCAATGTGCCCGACGCAAGGCATCGCCACCCCCGCCACGAAAAAGATGGCATCGCGCGCCATGTTTGGCTCGGTGGTCTCGTGTTCGGCGCTCAAATCGGCGATCGCCGCCGGCGTTTCTCCCAACGCGGCCGCGACGCTGTTGATCTGTTCCAGCGTCCAGGGGCTTTGCCCTTTCAGTTTGCGGTGCGCATGTGAAAAACTCAGATCCAAGATGCGGCTGAGCTCGCGGGCATGCTGACGTTTTCCAATCCCGTAATGTAAAAACAGCTCCCTGACCCGATTGGCAATCGACTGTGAATCGAATTTTTGGTGATTGTTATCCATTTGTTCCTTCGATTTTTTTTACTGATTTATCAGTCGTTTTGATTATTTCCGCTGAAAAAGCCACATCTAAAACTGGCATCTCATGCAATTATGCGTTAAAAACGTTGCTTGACATACCATGTTGCATCGTCAAACATGGTATCAAAAGAGACATACAGCAATACACTATAAAAAATAACACCAGCACGTTTTTTAATAATAACCATAGTAACACCAGGGAAAATTTGTTCCGTTGCCGCTACTGAGACGATGAGCACATCGCTCGGACTGCGCAAATCAAACGGGGCTTGAGCCTTTAGCGCTAATCTGTTTTACCCACTTTTAAGCCGGGATCCGTCAGGGTCCCGGTTTTTTATTGCCCTGGCGCCGCGCCATCATACGGACTCACCCCGCAGCCGCAAATAAAAACGGAGCCGGCATGCCGGCTCCGTGGTCATTGCGATGATCGCTGAACGTCAGAAGCGCCAGGTAAAACCGGCGTTGACGCTGTTGTCCTGATGGTTCTGCGACAGCAGCCCGCCGTAGCCCAGCGACAGCGTGGCGTTCTCGTTCACCGCCACTTCCGCCCCCGCCTTCAGCACCATGCCGTCGCGCGAGACCGGCACGCTGTCCACCACGAACGGCGCGTTGCCGCCGTTGAACCGCAGCCCGGTGCCACGCTCCAGCCCGCCGTACTGGTGTTGCCACCCCAGCTCGCTGCGCAGCGCCACCGTCGTGCCCGCGCTCACCTGCCATTCGGTGTCCGCACGCAGGCCCAGCGTCGACACCGTCGCGTCCGTGTGCTGCTTGTCGCCGCGCAATGCCGCCGCGCCGCCGCTTTCTGCGATGCCGTTGTTCTCGAAGTTCACGTACGCCAGGTTCACGAACGGCTCCAGGTTCAGCCACTCACCCTGCACGCTGTAGCCCGCTTCCGCGAACAGTTGCTCGGTGCGCGCGCTGTACTTCGCCGTGTCGCGGTCCGACTGCATCCCGTAGTTCACCGACCGCTTGGTGTCGATGCGGTGCCAGGTGTAGCCCGCCCCGCCACGCAGCGCCAGCGCCCCGAACTGCTTGTCGCCGTACGCCGCCAGGTGGTAGTTGTCGCTGTCCGCCTTCGACCCGTACCCGCCGTGCAGCGAGGTGCGGGTGTAGCCGGTCGCCACCCCCAGCCGCCAGTCGTCCGCCGCCGCCGAGTCCAGCCCCACCAGCACCCCGTAGGTCGAGGCCTGATAGCCGGTAGCATTGGCGTCGCCCGACGCGTGGTCCCACGCCCCCAGCAGCTGCGCCCAGGCACCGCCCTCATCCGCCTTGATGGCCGACGAGCTCGCCAGCCCTTCCGCCTGACGCAGACGCCCGTTCAGCGCCTCACGCAGGTAGCGGCTGTCGTTCACCAGCGCCGAGGCGATGTCCGCATGGATTTGCCCCGACAGCTGACGGAACGCCTGCCGCGCTTCGCCCGCCGTGCCGCTGCCGAGCAGGCTCTCGTACACCGGGTTGCCCGCCGCCAGCGCATCCGCCGCCGCCGCCACCGCTCGCTCGTTCGGCGTCTGCGCCACGCTGGCGAAGCTGGTGCCGTTGCGCCCGACGCTCAGCGTCACCCCGGTCGGCTGGTAGCTCAGCCCGGTGCCGAGGAACAGGTAGTTCGGCGCCACCGCGTCAAACTGCCCGCTCACCCCCTGCTGCGCGCTCAGGATGGTGTACTGCTGGCCCAGCAGGCTGCGCACCTCGCTTTGCGTCAGCAGGTTGGGGCTGTTCTCCAGCGTCACCGCCACCTCGCCGCCGCCGATCGTCGCCGATCCGCTGCTCTGGATCCGATCGCTCTGGCCGTTCGGCCCCACTTCCACCGCGTAGCGCGAACCCGGCTCGAAGCTGACGTTACCCGCCACGTTCAAAGTGCCGATCGAGTTGCCCGGCGCCACGGTGCCGCCCTGACGGGCGGTCAGCGAACCGACCGTACCGCTGCCGCCGACGATGCCGCCGCTCTGCACGCTGACGGTCGAAGTGACCGAGCCGTTGACTGCCAACCGCCCCTGATTGACCAGCGTCGGGCCGGAATAGGTGTTGTTACCCGTCAGCACCAGCGTGCCGATGCCCTGCTTGGTCAGGCCGCCGTGGCCGGAGATGTTGTTGGAGTAGACTTCCAGTTCGCAGCTGATGTCGTCACACTTCCTGGCGTGCAGCGTGCCGGCATCCACCTCGGCGCCCAGACCCGGAATATTGGCGACAAACTGGGTCGGGCCGTAGGCCACGCCCGTCGGATCCGGGATGCGGAACTCCGCCGGAATATCCTCGACGGTATAGAACATGCCCGGGCCGTTAATGGCTTTGCCCAGGTTGATCATCCCCCAACCGTAGAGCGCGTCGATGCCCGGCGCGCCCATGTCGGTAGCGGTGGTTTTCAGCACGTC
Source organism: Serratia sarumanii (assembly GCF_029962605.1). Lineage (NCBI taxonomy): Bacteria > Pseudomonadati > Pseudomonadota > Gammaproteobacteria > Enterobacterales > Yersiniaceae > Serratia > Serratia sarumanii. The sequence continues at coordinate 4,854,276 of NZ_CP124750.1, forward strand.
GGCAATCTGCGCCGAACTCATGTACGGGAAACGCTGCAGCAACACCGCCACCGCGCCGGTGACGTGCGGCGTCGCCATCGAGGTGCCGTTTTTATTGCCGTAGTCCGACACCAGGTTGGCCGGATCGGAACCGTTGGCCACGGTGCTGTAGATTTTGCTGCCCGGCGACGAGACGCAGAAGCTGGCGGTATAGCCGCAACGGGAAGAGAAGCTGCTGATGGTGTAAGGCACGCTGTTGGCCGAAGCCGCATCCTGCGCCACGCTGGCGACCGACAGCCAGTTCGGCGCGATGTCCGGCACGAAGTAGGCCAGCCCGCTGATCACATCCGGCTGGTTGTAGTTGCCGTCGTTACCGGCGGCGAACAGCACCAGAATATTTTTGCGCGCGGCGTCGATGGCGCCCTGATAGCCTGCGCCGGCCAGGCTGCCGAGCAGCGGTTTGACCTGATCGAATTGTTCCTGCGCATCCTTCAGCTCAAAGTGCAGCGCGTTAGGATCGCGGCCGCCGTCGGACAGAAAGTCGGGAATACTGACGCCCCAGCTGTTGTTGATCACCCGCACGCCGTTGTTGATCATCGCCTGCCAGCCGGCATTGGTGACGGCGCCGTCCAGGCCGAGGAATTCACCATAGGCCGGGCCGTCGTTGTCGTTATCGACGCTGATCACCTGCGAATCGAAAGCCACGCCGTGCATGCCGACGCCGTCGCGGTTGGCGGCGCTGATGCCCGCAACGTGCACCCCATGATTGCTCAGCATGCCCTGTGAGCCGCTGTAGAAGTGGAAGGTGCCGTCGAAGTAAAAGCGGTCGCCGGCGTTAATGCCCGGCCGGTGCGGATCGGTGTAGGCGCGATAGCCTTCGGTGACGACGTTGATCAGTTTGCCGTCGCCGGCGAACTCGGGATGGCGGTTGACCGGGGTATCGAAAATACCCACCTTCTGCCCTTTGCCGGTATAGCCGGCGGCGTAGGCCTCATCGGCGTGGATCGCCCCCAGCCCCCAGTTGGCGTTGAATTCGGCGTTGCGCCAGCTGGCCGGATCGCCGGCTTGGCCGTTCACCTCGTGCGGCGCCGCCTGTGCATACCCCGCCAGCGCCATGCAGCAGACCAGCGCGTTCAGCCGCCACGGCGAGCGGCGAGCATTTCCTTTGCTATCAAAACCCATTGTTGTTGTCATTTCCTTACCTTTTGCTTGTTATTGGCCGACGCCCCAGGTGCGCCGGGCTTTCATTAGCAGGATGTGAAAAAGGAACCGTCCGCAGACGGTTCCGGTACAAGGATTGAATCGATGGTGTTTGTGCTTAGAAGCGCCAGGTGAAACCGGCGTTGACGCTGTTGTCCTGGTGGTTCTGCGACAGCAGCCCGCCGTAGCCCAGCGACAGCGTGGCGTTCTCGTTCACCGCCACTTCCGCCCCCGCCTTCAGCACCATGCCGTCGCGCGAGACCGGCACGCTGTCCACCACGAACGGCGCGTTGCCGCCGTTGAACCGCAGCCCGGTACCTCGTTCCAGCCCGCCGTACTGGTGTTGCCACCCCAGCTCACTGCGCAGCGCCACCGTCGTGCCCGGGCTCACCTGCCATTCGGTGTCCGCACGCAGGCCCAGCGTCGACACCGTCGCGTCCGTGTGCTGCTTGTCGCCGCGCAATGCCGCCGCGCCGCCGCTTTCCGCGATGCCGTTGTTCTCGAAGTTCACGTACGCCAGGTTCACGAACGGCTCCAGGTTCAGCCACTCACCCTGCACGCTGTAGCCCGCTTCCGCGAACAGCTGCTCGGTGCGCGCACTGTACTTCGCCGTGTCGCGGTCCGACTGCATCCCGTAGTTCACCGACCGCTTGGTGTCGATGCGGTGCCAGGTGTAGCCCGCCCCGCCGCGCAGCGCCAGCGCCCCGAACTGCTTGTCGCCGTACGCCGCTAGGTGGTAATTGTCGCTGTCCGCCTTCGACCCGTACCCGCCGTGCAGCGAGGTGCGGGTGTAGCCGGTCGCCACCCCCAGCCGCCAGTCGTCCGCCGCCGCCGAGTCCAGCCCCACCAGCACCCCGTAGGTCGAGGCCTGATAGCCGGTAGCATTGGCGTCGCCCGACGCGTGGTCCCACGCCCCCAGCAGCTGCGCCCAGGCACCGCCCTCATCCGCCTTGATGGCCGACGAGCTCGCCAGCCCTTCCGCCTGACGCAGACGCCCGTTCAGCGCCTCACGCAGGTAGCGGCTGTCGTTCACCAGCGCCGAGGCGATGTCCGCATGGATTTGCCCCGACAGCTGACGGAACGCCTGCCGCGCTTCGCCCGCCGTGCCGCTGCCGAGCAGGCTCTCGTACACCGGGTTGCCCGCCGCCAGCGCATCCGCCGCCGCCGCCACCGCTCGCTCGTTCGCCGTCTGCGCCACGCTGGCGAAGCTGGTGCCGTTGCGCCCGACGCTCAGCGTCACCCCGGTCGGCTGGTAGCTCAGCCCGGTACCGAGGAACAGGTAGTTCGGCGCCACCGCGTCAAACTGCCCGCTCACCCCCTGCTGCGCGCTCAGGATGGTGTACTGCTGGCCCAGCAGGCTGCGCACCTCGCTTTGCGTCAGCAGGTTGGGGCTGTTCTCCAGCGTCACCGCCACCTCGCCGCCGCCGATCGTCGCCGATCCGCTGCTCTGGATCCGATCGCTCTGGCCGTTCGGCCCCACTTCCACCGCGTAGCGCGAACCCGGCTCGAAGCTGACGTTACCCGCCACGTTCAAAGTGCCGATCGAGTTGCCCGGCGCCACGGTGCCGCCCTGACGGGCGGTCAGCGAACCGACCGTACCGCTGCCGCCGACGATGCCGCCGCTCTGCACGCTGACGGCCGAAGTGACCGAGCCGTTGACTGCCAACCGCCCCTGATTGACCAGCGTCGGGCCGGAATAGGTGTTGTTACCCGTCAGCACCAGCGTGCCCATCCCTTCTTTGGTCAGGCCGCCGTGGCCGGAGATGTCGTTACTCCAGAAGTCCAGGCCGCACAGCACATCGCTGCAGACGCGCTCGGTCGGTTTGCCCTTGTCCAGCACCGCGCCGACGCCCGGCAGATCCACCACGAACTGGGTCGGGCCGTAGGCCACGCCCGTCGGATCCGGGATGCGGAATTCTTCGGGAATATCCTCGACGGTCGCCAACATGCCAGGGCCGTTGATGGCTTTGCCCAGGTTGATCATCCCCCAGCCGTAGAGCGCGTCGATGCCCGGCGCCCCCATGTCGGTGGCGGTGGTTTTCAGCACTTCCGCCACCTGCGCGCCATTCAGATACGGGAAACGCTCCATCAGCACCGCGACGCTGCCGGCCACGTGCGGCGCCGCCATCGAGGTGCCGCTGTATTTGGCGTAGCCGGTCGTCAGATTCTCCACGCTGGTGCCTTCAATCACCGAGCTGTATACCCGGGTGCCCGGCGCCGAAACGCAGAAGCTGGCGGTGTAGCCGCAGCGGGAAGAGAAGGTGCTGATGCTGTAGTCGCCGCTATTAGAGGGATCCTGCAAGCTGGCGACCGACAGCCAGTTCGGTGCAATCTCCGGCACGAAATAGGCCAGGCCGGCCATGGCATCGGGGTTATTCAGATTGCCGTCGTTACCGGCGGCGAAGATGGTGACCACGCCGCTGCGCGCCGCGTCGATCGCGCCCTGATAGGCGCCGCCGGGCTTGGTGCCGAGGATCTGTTTGATCTGATCGAACTGCTTTTGCGCATCGTTCACCGTGAAGTGTGGATAAGCCGGGTCATAACCCCCCTCCTCAAACTTTTCGGTAATGCCGATGCCCCAGCTGTTGTTGATGATGCGCGCGCCGCTGGCCACCAGCGCATCCCAGCCGGCCTGGTACACCGCGCCGTCGTTGCCGAGGATGATGCCGTCCTCCGGGCCGGGATCGCCGTTTTCGGCGCTGATGATCTGCGCGTTGAACGCCACGCCGTGCATGGCGCCGCCGTCGCGGCTGCCGGCGGCGATGCCGCCCACGTGGGTACCGTGCGAACCGAGCGTGCCATCGGAGTCCACGCTCGGCGTACCGTCATAGCGGAAAGTGTCGCCTTTTTTCACCGGGATATAGGGATCGGTGTATTCGCGGATGCCTTCGGTGACCAAATTGATCACCTTATTCTCACCGGCAAATTCGGGATGCTTGGCGTAGACCGGCTGATCGAAAATGCCAAGTTTGATGCCTTTTCCGGTATAACCAGCGGCGTAGGCCTGGTCGGCGTGGATCGCCCCCAGCCCCCATTCCGCGTTGAACTCACTGCTGCGCCAGCTGGCCGGATCGCCCGCTTTGCCGTTCTCTATATAGCTGGCAGCCTGCGCCCCGCCGATCGCCGTCAGGCAGATCAGCATCGCGCTCCATTGTGCGCGATGAACTCCGATTTCAGGCCAGCCGAAGGCCGCCCGAGCGGATTTGACTCCTCTAAGTTTCTTCTCCATCCCAGATACCGTCCGTTGTTGTTTGCAAATGTTTTATAAGATTTTTTGTGTAACAGTTTGGTAACACCAAATAAATAAAGCACAACAATCTCAAGTGCGCTTAATGTGTCACTCGGCAGTTCGGCGGGAGGAGAGAAAGTTTCAGGGGTGAATCAGGCCAGCGACGATAAGAAATGACAATGACGCTTGGCGGTATCGGAGCGGCGATAGCACGTGAGGGAATAAATATTAATTAACTGATAAATAAAAATATAATTCAGGGGTAAATGAAGGGTGTGGCCGCCTGAAAAGTGCTTAACAGGCGTCTTTTATCACTTTAAATTATAAATTTTGCCAATATTCACTCAGTGAATTATGCTGGTTTTTCAGTCAGGCATCGGCAAAAATTGGATTATCCTGCTGATGTTTTTTTGCGGTTCGTCGCGTCCTCTTCCGCCTGACGAAGGATGGCTTTGGCCATCCATTGCGTGACGTCCTGAATGCTCTCAAGCTCCAGCCCCCAGATATCTTTCAGCACCAGGAACACCTCCGAGCCGTAAATCAGCGAGAAAGCATGAATCACTCTCTGCAGAGAGTCCGGCGGCAGTTTGCCCTGCAGCGGTTCTACCGCCAGCGCCAACAGACGCTTGCGGTTGCCGCGCACGAATTTTTCGCCCGGCGTCGCGTGCGCCCACTGCTGCAAAGAGAGCTGCAACGCCGCGCGCAACGCCCCCTCGTGCCGTTCCATCTGAGGATAGGCGAAGGTCAGCAACTGCTGGATGCGCTTCAGGGCATCATCGTCTTGCGGGCGCCATTCCAGAATAGGCCCCAGGCTTTCCGCCACCACGGCGCTAATCAGCGCACTCTGGGTCGGAAAGTAGCGGTAGGCGGTCGCACGCGATACCTGCGCATACGCCGCCAGTTCGGTGATCGAAGGAAACGCGCCTTCGTCATACAGCGCCATCGCGCTGGCCAGCAACAAACGGTAGGTTTTTGCCCGGGTGGACGTCAGTGAAGGATCGAACGGGGTGGGAAAAGCATTTATCGGCACTTAAACCTCATACATCTGTACATGCTTGCGCGGCTGGAGATACGCCACTGCCGACAGGTTGACGACAAAGGCTCGGCCGCGCAAAAAGCTCAAAAATGAGACAGAAGTCCCATTTTGCACTGAGCTGCCCTTGCAAAAATGATACTGCCGTCTCATTATATAAATACATTAATCAATTTAATTTAAATGCCAACACCAGGGCACCTAAAAAAATATAATGCATTAATTTTTAAAATAAAAATTAGAAGCACCTCGGAAAACCCATGAAAGATACTTCAAATTTTGTCTATATTGCTACCACAGCAGATACGAAAGGACAAGAGTTGGAGTATGTGCGGCGGCTGATTGCCAGCCTGGATTTACCCACGCGAACCGTCGATCTCTCCACCCGTAGCTTGCCGTTTGACTCCCCGGCCGATATCGGCCCAGAAGAGGTCGCTCGCCACCATCCGGCGGGCGCCGGCGCGGTCTTCTGCGCCAGCCGCGGCCAGGCGATCGCCGCCATGGCGACCGCTTTCGAACGCTTTATCCTGACGCGCCGCGATATCGCCGCCCTGCTTGGCCTGGGCGGCTCCGGCGGCACCGCCATCATCACGCCGGCCATGCAGCAACTGCCGATCGGTCTGCCGAAAGTGATGGTCTCGAGCATGGCGGCGGGTGACGTTTCCGCCTATGTCGGCGCCAGCGATATCAGCATGCTGTATTCGGTCACCGATCTCGCCGGCCTGAATCGCATCTCGCGACGGGTGCTGGGCAACGCGGCGCGCCAGATAGCCGGCGCAGTCCGCTTCGCCGCCGTCGACTCTCACGACGACAAGCCGGCGATCGGCCTGACAATGTTTGGCGTCACCACGCCCTGCGTTCAGGCGTTGATTGCCGAGTTGGGATCGCTATGGGATTGTCTGACGTTTCATGCGACCGGCAGCGGCGGCAGAGCGTTGGAAAAACTGATCGATAGCCGCCAACTGCACGGCGCCATCGATTTGACCACCACCGAAGTTGCCGATCACCTGTTTGGCGGCGTGCTGCCCTGCAATACCGATCGTTTCGGTGCCATCGCGCGTACCGGCATCCCGTGCGTGCTCTCCTGCGGCGCGATCGACATGATCAACTTCGGCGCGCCGAACACGGTGCCGGCTCGCTATGCCAACCGTCTGCGCCACCCTCACAACCCGCAAGTGACGCTGGTGCGCACCAGCGCGCGGGAGAATGCGTTAATGGGGCGTTGGATGGGCGAAAAAATCAACGCCTGCGCGGGCGAAGTGCGTTTCGTTATCCCGGCGGGCGGCGTATCGGCTCTGGACGCGCCCGGGCAACCGTTCTGGGATCCGGCGGCGCTGGCCGCCTTTACGCAAGCGCTGGAAGAAACGGTGCGCGCCACCGACAAACGCCGGTTGATAAAAACGCCTTATCATATTAACGACCCGCGCTTTGCTCAGGCCGTTGCCGAGCAGTTCCGGCACATGGTCGGCGGAGAATGATTATCACTCACTGCATAGCCTGCCAGTGATAACGCCAAATAGGAAAAGGGCCAGACAAATAGTCTGGCCCTTTATTATTCACCGCGAGCGGATATTACTGATCGGAGGACATCTGCGCCTTCATTTTATTCATATGGTCCATCATCTTTTGCTCACGTTTCTGATAATTCTCATTGTATTGTTTTTTCTGCTCAGGGGTCAGCAGGTTATACATTTTATTTTCCGCTTTGGCGCGCTCCAGCATGCGTTCGGATTGCGCTTTACCGATCGCGTCAATTTGCGCCTTCGCCTTCGCTTCGTCAAAGCTGTCGGAAGCGACCAGATTGTGCAGCGCCTGGCGCTCCTCTTTCATGCCCGGCCCGCGCTTCTGGTGCGACTCTTTCATGATATCGCGCATCTGCTGGCGCTGCTGCTCGGTCAGGTTCAGCCCGGCGAACGGGCCGCCTTTGCCTTCACCCTTGTGATGCATCATTTTCATCGGCGCCGCATCCGCCGCCGGGGCAGTGGTGTCTGCAGCGAACGCCGCGGAAGCAGAACCCAGGGCCAGCGTGGAAGCAATAAATAAAGCCGTCAATTTACGCATAATCATTTCCTTAAAAGTTTTTCTTCATCAGGAGCGCTGTACGTTAACAGGCTCATTCGTCGTCGGAGATAATAATAGGCTGATAAATTTCAAGTAATGCGAGGGTGTGTAAACTTTTTAAAACCCGTCTCGGATTTATTCACCAATTATGAGAAAACTATGAAGATGGCGTTTATTTGATGGAAATTTTAATTTTCCGGCAACAATCCCCTCGGTGGAGTGATTTTTCCGCTTTCCCCTTACCGTTATAATTTACTCGCCTGCACGGCAACCTTGCATCAACCGTTTTCCGATAACGGGGGGAAGTCAGTACCAGCATCACAGGATCCGATGTTCTCCTACACTTTAAGACAACCGGCCGCCGGGCGACGTTTAAACCGCAAAACTAATCATTGCTTATATAATAGTTCCCATCACCCGCTCCGCCTGTGAAAACCTGTTATATGATGCACAGATGCGTACGGCGATCGCTTTCGGGCCAACAGGCTGCCCGGAGCTGTGCTGACCGGCCGCCCGTGCTCTTTTGAGGAATCATCATGCCCGCAGACCAAGGCCCTGAGCTTCTTAACGCCCACTTCGGCACCCAAAGCCCCCACTGGCGGCTGGCGTTTGACAGCAATGCCCTGGAGCTGTCCGCCGTTAAAGGCAAAGCCCACGTCGCGGTGGCGCTCAGCGCCATGGAAGCGGCGAAAATCCGTCGCCTGACCGGCGTCACCGCCAGCCTGGAGCTGACCATTACGCTAGCCGGTGCACCGCTGCATCTGCATCTGGTCGGGCGCCGCGTCAACAACCTCGAATGGGCGGGCACCGCTTCCGCCTTCAGCGACACCCAATCTGTGGCGCGCGACCTGGTGCACGGCCTCTCCTTCGCCGAGCAGGTGGTGTCCGAAGCCAACTCGGTGATCGTGATCGTCGATCAACACGGCCGCATTCAGCGTTTCAACCGGCTGAGCGAGGAGTATACCGGGCTGCACGAACACGAGGTGATCGGCAAAAACGTTTTCCAGCTGTTTATGAGCCCGGAAGAAGCCGCCGCTTCGCGGCGCAACATCGCCGGCTTCTTCCGCAACGGTTCGTCCTATGAGGTGGAACGCTGGGTAAAGACGGTCAAGGGCGAACGGCTGTTCCTGTTCCGCAATAAGTTCGTGCACAGCGGCAGCGGCAAAAACGAAGTCTTTCTGATCTGCTCCGGTACCGACATCACCGAAGAACGCCGGGCGCAGGAGCGGCTGCGGGTGCTGGCCAACACCGATCTCATCACCGGCCTGCCGAACCGTAACGCCATCCAGGACAAGATCAATCACGCCATCGCCACGCGCGGCGAAGAGAGTTTCGGCCTGGTGTACCTCGATCTGGACAACTTCAAAAAGGTCAACGACGCCTACGGCCATATGTTCGGCGATCGGCTGCTGGTCGAGGTCGCGCTGGCGATCCTCGGCTGCCTGGGCCCGGACCAGGTGCTCGCCCGCCTCGGCGGCGACGAATTCCTGGTGCTGGCACCGCAAGCCGATCGCGAGCGCCTGCAAACGCTGGCGCAGCGCATCATCGACAGGCTGAAAACCCCTTTCCGCATCGGCCTGATTGAGGTGTATACCGGCTGTTCGATCGGCATCGCGCTGTGCCCGGAGCACGGCAACGATCTCGACAGCCTGATCCGCAGCGCCGATACCGCCATGTACGTCGCCAAGGAGCACGGCAAACGTACCTATACCGTCTTCTCGCCGGAGATGAATAAACGCGTCGCCGAATACATGTGGCTGGACACCAATCTGCGCAAAGGGCTGGAGCAAAATCAGCTGGTGCTGTATTACCAGCCGAAAATCGACGCGCGCAGCGGTGAAGTGCACAGCGTGGAAGCGCTGGTGCGCTGGGATTCGCCGGAGCGCGGCCTGATCCCGCCGCTGCAGTTCATTTCCTACGCCGAGGAGTCCGGCCTGATCGGCCCGCTCGGCCAATGGGTGCTGCAGACCGCCGCCGGGCAGGCGGCGCAGTGGCAAGAACAGGGCTTAAATCTGCGGGTGGCGGTCAACCTCTCTGCCCGTCAGCTGGCCGATGACAGCATCGTCAACGACCTGCTCGGGGTGCTGCGCCGTCACCGCATGGCCCCCTGTCTGCTGGACTTCGAGTTGACCGAAAGCAGTCTGATTGAAGACGAGAACCGCGCGCGCGCGTTGATCACCCGGCTGCGCGAACTGGGCGCGCAGGTGCATCTCGACGACTTCGGCACCGGCTATTCGTCGCTGGCGCAGCTGGCGCGCATTCCTCTGGACGCCATCAAGCTGGATAAAAGCTTCGTGCGCGGGGTGAATTTCAACCCGGTATCGCAATCGTTGGTGCGCGCGATCGTTGCGGCGGCGGAGGCGTTGGCGTTCCGGGTGATCGCCGAAGGGGTGGAGACCGAGAGCGAAAACCACTTCCTCGACGAGGTCGGCGTGGACGAAAAACAGGGCTTTCTGTTTGCGCGGCCAATGCTCCCGGAACAGCTGGAGCATTGGCTGCAGTCCTATCGCCCGCGCTCACCCTCCGCATGAGGCGGGCGCGTTAAGGTTAGCCGGCACGACGCAGGTTCAGGGTATGGCGATCCTGCAACATCACCAGCCGCTCGATGTAGGCGCGGTCTTTTTCCTCAATGGTAAAGGCCGAGTGCACCCAATCTTCGGTAATGTCCATCAGCTCGGAGCGCGTCAGCTGCAACACGCGCTGACGCGCCCGCAGCATGGCGCGCATGCCGTTGAGCTTCGGCCGAATGGTATCGATAAAGGTGCGCGTCGCCATGTAGGCGTCGCCGGGCTGGAACAGCTGATCCACCAGCCCGCGGCTCTCGAACCACTCTGCGGTATGCGACTCGCCGCCCCAAATCAGCTCCTCGGCCAAGCGCATGCCCGCCTTGCGCGCCACCAGCGAGTAACCGCCCATACCGGGAAACAGATTGAACGCGATCTCCGGAAACCCCATGCGCGCATTGTTCTGCGCCAGCACGAAATGGTGCGCCAACGCCGCTTCAAAGCCGCCCCCCAGCGCGCTGCCTTCGACCATCGCAATGCTGACCGCGCCGGTGTCGAAACCGCGAGCCGCCGCATGCACGCAGTCGATGCAGGCGCGCGCGTAGGCCATCATCGCCTCGCGCTTGCGGTTTTTGATCGCGTCGGCGAAGAACTGCAGATCGCCGCCGACGTTGAACATGTTCGGCACCAGCGAGCCGGTGACCCAGAAATCGAACCGCAGCGAAGATTCCTTCGCCGCCTGCGCCAGCGTCATGATGTCTTCGATCAGCGCCTGGTTGAAGCAGGGGCGCGGCGCGGCGCGCAGCAGCATCCACATGATGTGCCGCCCCTCTTCATAGTAGGCGGACAGCTGCGACAGATTGCCCGCTTCGGTAAACGGGCGGCAGGTGGGGTGATTAAGCAATTTCATAAGACCTTCCAGTTTTTCTGTTGATGACGGATGAGACCGTTCCAGCCCCTACGGCTGCAGCGGAGCGGCGAGCGGCAAAGCGCAACGCCACATCATGAGTAAACGCTTTCTCGCCGACGAAACAGATAAAAATTGGAGGTAGGAAAGTGAAAAAAACCGAGGCGCCACGGGGTTTTCATAGGAATTTTACCTATCTGCCCCTCCCCGGCATTTCATGCCGGGCGCTAACGCGCTAAGCTCGGAAAATGACCGTTTACCGCCCCGGCGCTCAAAACGCCGCGGGGCTTTGGCTATAATCAATGCTGAAACATGTCGTTTAACGTTAAGGAAATCGTGAAGTAATGCCTACAGGACCAGACCAGGAACGCCGCCAGCCCGCACAAGACACGCCGCCGAAGCCGCTTATCGCCATCAAGACCGGCCATGAGACCCTCGACCGCCGCATCGGTGGTTTTTCACGTCTGATTGAACGCATCAAAGCCTGGCCGAGCGTGGCGCACCTGCTGCGCGCGGCCGAACGCTTTAACGATCGGCTGGGTAGCCAGTTCGGCGCCGCCATCACCTATTTTTCATTCCTCTCGCTGATCCCGATCCTGATGGTGTCGTTTGCCGCCGCCGGCTTCGTGCTGGCCTCCAATCCGGATCTGCTGGCCCGCTTGATCAACCGGATCGTCGGCAGCATCAGCGATCCGACGCTGGCCAGCACGCTGAAGAACACCGTCAATACCGCCATTCAGCAGCGCACCACCGTGGGGTTGACCGGCCTGGCGCTGGCGCTCTATTCCGGCATCAGCTGGATGGGCAATCTGCGCGAGGCGATCCGCGCGCAGTCGCGCGATGTCTGGGAGCGCAATCCGCAGGATCAGGAGAAAATCTACTTCAAATACACCCGCGACTTCATCTCGCTGACCGGCCTGGTGGTCGCGCTGATTATCACGCTGTCGCTGACCTCGGTCGCCGGGTCGGCGCAGGCGGCGATCGTCAACGCGCTGGGGCTGGACGGCATCGAATGGCTGCGGCCGGCGCTGACGACGATCGCGCTGTCGATCTCGATCTTCGCCAACTATCTGCTGTTCCTGTGGATTTTCTGGATGCTGCCGCGCCACAAACCGAAGAAAAAAGCGCTGCTGCGCGGCACCTTGCTCGCCGCCATCGGCTTTGAGGTGATCAAGTTCGTGATGACCATGACGCTGCCGCAGGTGGCGAAGTCGCCTTCCGGCGCGGCCTTCGGATCGGTGATCGGGCTGATGGCGTTCTTCTACTTCTTCGCTCGTTTGACGCTGTTTTGCGCCGCCTGGATCGCCACCGCCGACTACAAAGGCGACAAAGCGTTGCCGGAACGCGAGCCGCCAGCGCGCTGAAGCCATGCAATCGTGCCGGTGTTATCGCACACACCGGCAGGTTCATCTGGTTAACAGCCAAAAAACCAGTCAATACATCTGAATCGCGCGGTGCGCCATCCGAAAAACCAGCATAACAAACTGCCCAGTCACTTTTCTTTGCCGTTTTTACAGCCATTCCCTCTGCGCGAACTCCATTTCTCAACGTTTAACGCTGCAGAAAAGAAGCCCGGTAAAACATTAGTCTTTTTAACCGGTTAGGAGCGGCGTTGCCCAAAGCTCCCGCGTTGAAAAGGCCGCATGCTGTCACTAAGATGGATTTTTACCCCCTCTAACGATAAGAAATATTATGCAAGCCACCATCGCACCCCCACTCGACGCCGACGAGGCGTCCACACCGGTGAACTCCCGCGGGAAAGTCATCGTCGCCTCGCTGGTCGGCACCGCCATCGAGTTCTTCGACTTCTACATCTACGCCACCGCCGCGGTGATCGTGTTCCCGCACATCTTCTTCCCGCAGGGCGACCCGACCACCGCGACGCTGCAGTCGCTGGCCACCTTCGCCGTCGCCTTTGTCGCGCGCCCTATCGGCTCTGCGCTGTTCGGCCACTTCGGCGATCGGGTAGGGCGCAAGGTCACGCTGGTCGCCTCGCTGCTGACCATGGGGATTTCCACCGTGCTGATCGGCCTGCTGCCAAGCTATGAAACCATCGGCATCTTCGCCCCTATCCTGCTGGCGCTGGCGCGCTTTGGGCAGGGCCTGGGGCTGGGCGGCGAATGGGGCGGCGCCGCCCTGCTGGCGACGGAGAACGCGCCGGCCAAAAAGCGCGCGCTGTACGGCTCCTTCCCGCAGTTGGGCGCGCCGATCGGCTTCTTCTTCGCCAACGGCACCTTCCTGCTGCTCTCCTGGCTGCTGAGCGACCAGCAGTTTATGGATTGGGGCTGGCGCGTGCCGTTCATCCTCTCCGCGGCGCTGGTGCTGATCGGCCTGTACGTTCGGGTATCGCTGCATGAAACGCCGGTGTTCGCCAAAGTGGCCAAGGCCGGCAAACAGGTGAAAGTGCCGCTCGGCACGCTGCTGAGCAAGCATCTGAAAGCCACTATCCTCGGCACCTTCATCATGCTGGCGACCTACACGCTGTTTTATCTGATGACGGTGTATTCGATGACCTACGGCACCGCGCCGCAGCCGCTGGGCCTCGGCTACTCCCGCAACAGCTTCCTGTGGATGCTGATGGTGGCGGTGATCGGCTTCGGCGTGATGGTGCCGATCGCCGGCCTGCTGGCGGATGCGTTCGGCCGCCGCAAGACCATGATCGCCATTACCCTGCTGATGATCGGCTTCGCGTTCCTGTTCCCGCCCCTGCTGGGTTCCGGCAATCAGGCGCTGGTGATGGGCTTCCTGCTGTGCGGCCTGAGCATCATGGGGCTGACCTTTGGCCCGATGGGCGCGCTGCTGCCGGAGCTGTTCCCGACCGAAGTGCGCTATACCGGCGCGTCGTTCTCCTACAACGTCGCGTCGATCCTCGGCGCGTCCGTGGCGCCTTATATCGCCACCTGGCTGGCGGCCCACTACGGGCTGTTCTACGTCGGCATGTACCTGGCGGCGATGGCCGGGTTGACGCTGCTGGCCCTGCTGTTGATGAAAGAAACCCGCCACCGGTCGCTGTGATCCCCTGCGGCCCTCTCACTGCGGGGGCCGCACGCGTTGTTCGTTTACTGTCATAAAACCGGGCTATGCTGGATGTTTCTCTCGGTAACAGGATCGGCCGATGTCTCTGCGTCGTGGGGTATTTGTCTGCGTTGCGCTGCTGGCGGCTCTCGCCATCGCGCTCTATTACGGGTTGAAGCCTGATCATCCCGATGCGCTGTGGCGCATCGTCAGCCAGCAATGTCTGCCCAATCAGCAAGCGCATGACAACCCGGCGCCCTGCACGCAGGTAGATGTGCCGGCCGGCTTCGTGGTGTTTAAAGATCGCAACGGGCCGCTGCAATACCTGCTGATGCCCAGCGCCAAAATCACCGGGATAGAAAGCCCGGCGGTGCTGGACGCCACTACGCCGAATTTCTTCGCCCAGGCCTGGCGCGCGCGCCACGTGATGGCGGAACACTATGGCAAACCGATCGACGATGGCGATATTTCACTGGCGATCAACTCGGAATATGGCCGCACGCAAAACCAGCTGCACATTCATATCTCCTGCCTGCTGCCGGCGGTAAAACAGCGGCTGGCGCAGATCGGCCCCGATTTTATCGATCAATGGCAACCGTTGCCCGGCGGCCTGTTGGGGCATGACTATCTGGGGCGGCGGGTGACCCCCGCCGAACTGGAACAACAGGGCGCCTTCCGCCTGTTGGCTTCCGGCCTGCCGCGCGCCGAAAGGCGCATGGGCAGCTTCGGCCTGGCGATGACCGCGCTGCCGGACGGCGATTTCCTGCTGCTGGCGACCGAGCGCAGCCTGCTGCCGTTTACCCTGGCCTCGGCGGAAGAGATCCAGGATCACGACTGCCGGCTACTCACGCCGCCGCCGCACGCCTGACTATTTTTTGCCTTTCATCTCCCGCAGGATCTGCCCGCACTGGTTCTCCTCGCCGCCTTCACTGGGTGAAACCAGCGCCAGCAGCGCCGCCGCCGGCGTCAGCACCGCCCCCAACGCCACCGCCGCCGCACCGCGCGCGATCAGCGGCCCGGCTTTCACCCCGGCGTCGGGGTGCTTGAAGGTGCCTTTCACGTACAGCGGCGAGCGCAGGGTCAGCACGCGCATCCCCTTGCTTTCCGGATCGATGGACAAATCCAGCCGTTCGGTGGAGAGGTTGGTGTTGCCGGTGATGTTGATCACCGCGTTCTCGGTGTCGAACACGAACAGCCGCGGCGCGGCGACGCCGCTGCGGATGCCGACGTCCGCCGCGGCGCAATTGATGCCCACCACGTCGTCGCCGAACAGCTGCGCCACCAGATAGTTGCCGACGTTCAGGCCGAGGATCTCCATCAGGCTACGGCTGATCACCCCGTTATTGATCAACAGGCGCAGGTCGCCGTTGCTGGTCGCCAGCAGCTCGGCCACCGAATTGCCGCTGCCCGTCAGCCTGGCGTCGCCGTTCATCTGCCCGAGGCTGCGCTTCATCGCCGCCACGTTCGGCAACAGCTGTTTGAGCTGGAGTTTGCGCGCATGCATATCCACCTGGCCGCGCATCGGCTTTTTGCCGCCGTCGAGGCGCACCACGGCGTTCAGGCTGCCGCCCGCCATGCCGAAGCGCAGCGGATCCAGGCGCAGTTCGCCATTGTTCAGCTTCAGATGCGTGGCCAAATCGCTCAGCGGCAAATCGCTGCCGCGTTCGATACGCGCGGCGGCAAACTTCACGTCCGCATCCATCTTGCGCCAGCTTTGCGTATCGAACTGTTCGACCGGCAGCACCTTATCCGCCGGCTGGCGGCTCTTCTCGCCGCGCCCGGCTTTGGCGGCGTTGGAGTCCGCGCCGATCAGCGGCGCCAGATCCGCCAACCTCAGCTGCCGGGAGCTCACCGCGCCGCTCAGCGTCGGCCGCGGCTTACCGGCAACGTATTTCAAATCGCCGTGAATGTCGCTGTCACCGATTTTGCCGTCGAATTTCTGATATTCGAACACGGCGCCGCCCGGCTGATGCAGGCGGGCAATCAGATGGCCATCGGTCGCATACGGCGGCGTGTTCGGCAGCAGCACGCCGGTCAAGCCATAGAGATTACCCAGGCTTTCGCCGGAAAATTTCAGCTGCACGTCCAGCCCGCCGAGGTTCAGCGGATCGGTCAAGGTGCCCGCCACCGCCACACGGGTGCTGCCGGAGCGCACGTCGGCCTGCAGCGGGAACGGCAGATCGGCGCTCTGCAGCGACAGCATGCCGCCAATCTTGCCGCTGCCGCTCAGCGGCTCGCCGTTGTATTTGCCCTTGACCTGCCAACCGAAGACGTAGTCAGGAGTGGCGGCCTTGCCGCTGCTCTGTTTGCCGGTCACTTCACTGAACGGCAGCGGTTTGCCGAGCGGATCGATGACGGCGCGGAAGTCCGCCTTCAGCGTGGCGTCTTTAAAGGCGATCTGCCCCTTGTCGAACACGATGTCGTGAACGGTGAACGACCAGTCGGAAGGCGGTTGCTGCGGATCCTGGCCAGCGGCCAGGTCAAACGTCCAGTTGTTGTCGCCGTTGGCCAGGCGTTGCAACGACGCATTCGGCTGCTTGAGCCAAATGCGCGGGATCAGCAGTTCTTTCTTCAGCAACGCCAGCGGTGCGATGCTGGCGTCGACGCGCTGCAGCGTCACCATGCTGTCGCCGGGCATGTTTTTCGGGTTACCCAGCCACACGTCTTCGGCGTGAATATGCGGCCAGGGCACCCAGGCGCGCCAGCCGCCCTCATCCCGGTTACGCGACCAGTCGACGCCCAGATCGCCGCGGATGGCGAACGGCCGCCGCAGTTCGGCCGACACTTTGTCGTTGATGGTGGGCTTGAGTCGATTCCAGTCGAAGGTAGCGATGAAGATCGCCAGCGCGGCGATCGCCAGCAGCACAATGCCGCCCAGCCAGCTGAAAACCTTTCCTGTTCTTGTCATAGGGCTCCCTCAGCACATAAACCGGGCTGCCGAATGAAAGGAAAAGGAATGAGCAGCCCCGTTTAAGATTAGCTGAGGATAGGCCGGAGTTCACGCCGGCGCGCCGGGCGCGGCGAACAGCGTCGGTACGCTGTGTAAAGTTTCAAAGCATGCCGGGCGGGAAAGATAGTAACCCTGCGCGGCCAACGCGCCGGAACGCTGCACCAGCCGCCACTCCTGCTCGGTTTCCACGCCTTCGACGATCACCCCGTCGCTGTACTGGTTCATCATCTTGATCAGGGTGCCGAGCAGCTGCACGCCCTCTTCAGACTGTTTAAGCAAGGTGAACAATTCGCGCGCTACCTTGATGTATTGATAGCGCCAGGCGCCGACGGCGGAGAAGTTGGCCAGCCCGCTGCCGAAATCGTCCAGCCACAGCCGTTCGCCGCCGACCATCTGGTGCAACGGGCGGTTTGACGCCGTTTCGGCGTGCTCCACCAGTTCGAAGCGCAGATAGGGCATCTCGGCGATCTGCCGCTGCAGCTCGCTATGGCGCTGCAACGCTTGCAGCGCCATGCCGTCGATATTGACCGACACCATCAACGCGTGGCGAATGAACAATGCCTGCCAGCGCTGCAACAGCGCCAGCTGTTCCTGGATCACCCGCAAACGCTGGGCGACGCCGAGCGAGGAAAAATACTGTTCCGGGGATTGCCGTTTGTCCGGTTCATTCGGGTGATATACCGCCGTCAGCAGTTCCACCGCCAGCAGCGCGCCGCTGGTGCGATAAATCGGCTGGAAGGTATACAAGCGCCGGCATTGCCGCCAGTAGCGCCGCGATTTGGCGCAGGCATAGAGGGCAAAACAGGGCGCCAGCAGACCCGAGATCAGGTTGGTTATCATCGGTACTATCGCCGTGGCGGGGAAGTGAGAGCGCTGCCGCTGTTTCTTTACCCAGCTTATCGGCCGCGCCGCGCAAAACTTTAAGCACGAATTGCCGCACGGTTTCTTCTTCACCCTGTTTTGGCATGGGCCGATCGCGATCATAAAAAATCAAAACACCGTTTTAATTTATTGACTCCCTCACCGCCTTGCGTGGAGACTGGCGGTTGTTGCTTCTTCTTTAGCCAGGGCTTATTGACGATGACTATCCGAAATCTCGCCGTGATCGGCGAATGCATGATCGAACTGTCGCAGCAGGGCGCACAGCTGACGCGCGGCTTTGGCGGCGATACCCTCAACACCGCCGTCTACCTCGCCCGCCAAATGCCGGAACAGACGCTGCAGGTGCATTACGTCACCGCGCTCGGCACCGACAGCTTCAGCGACGAGATGCTGCAGGCCTGGCGGCAGGAGAAGATCGAGACCGGGCTGATTCAGCGGTTGGAAAACAAACTGCCGGGCCTGTACGTGATCGAAACCGACGCCGCCGGCGAACGCACCTTCTACTACTGGCGCAACGACGCCGCCGCCCGGTATTGGCTGGCGGGTCCCCAGGCCGACGCACTGTGCGCCCGGCTGGCGCAGTTCGATTACCTGTATCTCAGCGGCATTAGCCTGGCGATCCTCGCGCCTGCCGACCGCACGAAGCTGCTGGCGCTGTTGCGCCGCTGCCGCGCCAACGGCGGCCAGGTTATCTTCGACAATAACTATCGCCCGCGCCTGTGGCACAGCCGTGAGGAAACGCAGCAGGCCTACCGTGAGGTGCTGGCCTGCACCGACATCGCCTTCCTGACGCTGGATGACGAAGAGCTGCTGTGGGGCACGCAGCCGGTTGAACAGGTGGTGGCGCGCACGCAGGCGCTCGGCGTCGGCGAGATCGTTATCAAACGCGGCGCGGATGCCTGTCTGGTGTTCAGCGTGGAGGGAGAGCGGCTTGAGGTGCCGGCCATCGCGCTGCCGCCGGAGCGCGTGGTGGATACCACCGCGGCGGGCGACTCTTTCAGCGCCGGTTACCTGGCGGTACGCCTGAACGGCGGCAGCGCCCAACAGGCGGCGCAGCGCGGCCACCAGCTCGCCGCAACGGTGATCCAACACCGCGGCGCCATCATTCCCGCAGCGGCGATGCCCGCATAGCCAATAAGGCGGCGGCGAGGTAGCCTCGCCGCCCGCACAATAGATCCCAGAAGCATTGATGAGAGGATGATTGAAAGAATTTCCCTGGCGTTGGCTTATTTCCGCCCAGAGCTGCTAAGCTCGGGTCTTGGCATTGCTGCCTTTTTGAATTTATTAGCCGAGTATAAATTTCAATCCGCCGCACTGACTAGCTGGACTTTGGTGCAGGTCGGGCTGAGCCGCGAACGACAGGGAGGTTACCAATGACCGTCACATTCGCCAACGCCGTCGCCGCAAGACTGCATCTTGACGGCCGACTGCACGCCTTCAACCAATTCAAATACGCTTATTTGACCTTCAACAAACACCTTCCCGATCGCCATCTGCTGGTCTCGAGCTACCCGCAAGAATGGCTGGACATCTACAGCGCCAATCGCTATCAGCGCATCGATCCCGTCGTGCGCGCCGCCCATAGTCGCTGCGCGCCCTTTATGTGGCACGACACCCCCGTCACCACCGAGGATCGGCATTACCGGAAGATCTTCAGCCAGGCGCGGGAGTACGACATCGTGCACGGCTGCAGCTTTGTTTTGCACGATCACGACAACAACCTGGCGATCTTGTCGATCAGCGCCACGGCAGCCGATGACGCCGAACTGCGGCAGCTGATGGAAGACGAGAGGGCCAGCCTGCAGATGGTATTGGTCGATACCCACCAGCACGCTCTGGCCTTGGCCAGCGCCGAGGCGAGCCGGACAGACCGGCTCTCGCCGCGCGAAGGGGAAATCCTCTACTGGGCCAGCCAGGGCAAAACCTACCATGAGATCGCGCTGATCCTGGGGATAAAAACCGGCACGGTGAAGTTTCACATCGGCAATGCGGTGCGTAAGCTGGGGGTCGCCAACGCCAAACACGCGATCCGGCGCTGCCTCGAACGGCAATTGATCACGCCACCGTAGGCATAAAAAAGCCGGCATCGCTGCCGGCTCTGTGTGCTTTGCCTTGCGGGAAATCAGCCCGCAACGGCGATGCGTTTCATGTCGGTCATGTAGCCACGCAGTTTGCGGCCGACGGTTTCGATCGGGTGGCTGCGCACCGCTTCGTTCACGTCACGCAGCTGCGCGTTGTCCACCGCCGTACCCGCCGCGGCTTTGCCCAAATCGCCCGCCTGCAGGGTGGTCATGAAGTCCTTCAGCAGCGGCACCGCCGCGTTGGCGAACAGGTAGTTGCCGTACTCTGCGGTATCGGAGATAACCACGTTCATTTCATACAGACGTTTGCGCGCAATGGTGTTGGCGATCAGCGGCAGCTCGTGCAGCGACTCATAGTAAGCCGACTCTTCGATGATGCCGGCATCGACCATAGTTTCGAACGCCAGCTCAACGCCCGCTTTCACCATTGCCACCATCAGCACGCCGTGATCGAAGTACTCTTGCTCGCTGATTTTGCCTTCAAACTGCGGCGCATTCTCGAACGCGGTTTTGCCGGTCTCTTCGCGCCAGGTCAGCAATTTCACGTCGTCTTCCGCCCAGTCGGCCATCATGCCGCTGGAGAACGCGCCGGAGATGATGTCGTCCATGTGCTTCTGGAACAGCGGCGCCATGATGGTTTTCAGCTGTTCGGACAGCGCATAGGCACGCAGCTTGGCCGGGTTGGACAGGCGATCCATCATCAGGGTGATGCCGCCCTGCTTCAGCGCTTCGGTGATGGTTTCCCAGCCGAACTGAATCAGTTTCTCGGCGTAAGCCGGATCGGTGCCCTCAGCAACCAACTTATCGAAGCACAGCAGCGAACCCGCCTGCAGCATGCCGCACAGAATGGTCTGCTCGCCCATCAGGTCGGATTTCACTTCGGCGACGAATGAGGACTCCAGCACGCCGGCGCGGTGGCCGCCGGTGGCCGCCGCCCAGGCCTTGGCAATCGCCATGCCTTCGCCTTTCGGATCGTTTTCCGGGTGAACCGCAATCAGGGTCGGCACGCCGAAGCCGCGCTTGTACTCTTCACGCACTTCGGTGCCCGGGCATTTCGGCGCGACCATCACCACGGTGATATCTTTACGCACCTGCTCACCCACTTCAACGATGTTGAAGCCGTGGGAGTAACCCAGCGCCGCGCCGTCTTTCATCAGCGGCTGCACCGCGCGCACCACGGAAGAGTGCTGCTTGTCCGGCGTCAGGTTGACCACCAGATCCGCCTGCGGGATCAGGTCTTCGTAGGTGCCGACCTTAAAGCCGTTTTCGGTCGCCTTGCGCCAGGAAGCGCGCTTCTCGTCGATCGCTTCTTTGCGCAGGGCATAGGCGACGTCCAGGCCGGAGTCGCGCATGTTCAGCCCCTGGTTCAGGCCCTGGGCGCCACAGCCGACAATCACCACTTTTTTACCTTTCAGGTAGCCGGCTTCGTCAGCAAATTCGTCGCGCGCCATAAAGCGGCATTTACCCAATTGCGCCAACTGCTGACGCAGGTTCAATGTGTTGAAATAGTTAGCCATGGTGGTACTCCGGTTTGATGTTGTCTTGCATTGTTATTTTCATTCCCCGCCCTGTCTGTGCGGAGATTCGTTAAACTCAATGTATAACAGGAAATGCGTTGCTTAAATTGATATATTAAGAACGTGACATTGCAATTTATGCAACACACTCACTGCGAGCGTATCGATATGGATTTACGTGATTTAAAGCTGTTCCTGCATCTGGCCGAAAGCCATCACTTCGGGCGCACCGCCAAGGCGATGCACGTCAGCCCGTCGACGCTCTCCCGCCAGATCCAGCGGCTGGAAGAGATCCTCGGGCAGCCGCTGTTCCTGCGCGATAACCGCACCGTGCAGCTGACCGACGCCGGCGAACAGCTGAAAGAATTCGCCCAGCAAACGCTGCTGCAATATCAGCAGCTGAAGCACTCGCTCGGCCAGCACGGCCCTTCGCTCAGCGGCGAACTGCGGTTGTTCTGCTCGGTGACCGCGGCGTACAGCCACCTGCCGCCGATCCTCGATCGCTTCCGCGCGCAGCACCCGCTGGTGGAGATTAAGCTGACCACCGGCGACGCCGCCGACGCGGTCGACAAGGTGCAATCCAACGAGGCCGATCTCGGCATCGCCGGCCGGCCGGAAACGCTGCCCGCCAGCGTGGCGTTCACCAAAATCGGCGAAATCCCGCTGGTGCTGATCGCGCCAGCGCTGCCCTGTGCGGTGCGCAGCCAGGCGTTCGCCGACAGGCCCGACTGGGCCGAGATCCCGTTCATCCTGCCGGAGCACGGCCCTTCGCGAAAACGCATCGAGCTGTGGTTCCGCCGCCACCGCATCAGCAATCCGCTGATTTACGCCACCGTCGGCGGCCACGAAGCCATCGTGTCGATGGTCGCTCTGGGCTGCGGCATCGCGCTGATCCCAAGCGTGGTGGTGGACAACAGCCCGGAGCCGGTACGCAACCGCATCTCGCAGCTGGATAACATCTCGATGGTCGAACCGTTCGAGCTGGGGGTCTGCGTCCAGAAAAAGCGCCTCAGCGATCCGCTGATCGACGCCTTTTGGCGCTTGCTGCATCCCCGCTGACGCGGGGTTTACAGATCCGCCGGATCGACCTGCTTCATCGTCTCTACCTGCATCAGCCAGTGGTAGAGCGGCTCAAGCTGCAAAAATGCCCCGGCCAGCAGCGGCGCCAGATCGGCGCTGAACAGCTTTTCCACTTCGCTGTCGGTCACCATCACCGCGAACGATTTGCGGTTGTACCAGGTGGCGATCTCCGCCGCCTGTTCCTTCACCAGCGGGCGCTTGTAGCTCTCACCCACCAGCTCGAACGGCGGCCGGCAGCAGGCGGCCACCTCAAGGAAAGGCTGCGGCCGCTGCCTCAGCGTATGGCGGAACAGATCCATGGTCGGCTTGTTGGCGCTGTAGTAGCCGAGCCCATAGCGCAGCATGTCCGGCCCCAGTTCGAAAAAGTAGACCGGCGCGTCTTTCCAGTCTTTACTCGGGCGCTTGAACGTCAGCCACATGCGGCTGCGGTAGCGCGATTTGTCATGAGAAAAGCGCGTATCGCGATGAATGCGCGACAGCGTTTTGCCGATCGCCGGGCGAGTCTCGAACTGCGGGTCGATCGCCAGCATGCCGGGAGCCAACTGCTCCACCAGCGCGCGAAACGGCGCCAGCAGCTCGCGATCGTAGATGTCGCGGTTGCCGTCGAACCACGCCTTATCGTTCTCGATCCGCACCTGCTGCAGGAAATTCAGACCCTGCTGGCTAAAGCCGGAGAAGGGTTGCGTCATAAGTTTTTCCGTTCTGACGGTTTATCGGGTGTTGCGCAGATCTTCCCTCTGCCAACGGCGTTTGATCAACACGCGCCGACGCGTGCGAAAATAAGCGACATAGAGATAGAACGCCGCCCGGTTGCTGAATAGCGCCCCGCCAACCACGCCCCCCAGCAGCATGGCGACAGTGGCGATGCCGGTCATCCCCGCCGCCCACGCCGCCGCGGCGCCAAGGCAAAACAGGCCGAGCATGCCAAGGTAATATTGCAGCAATACCACCCCGCTGTTTTTACCCTGCACCAGTTGGAACAGGATCAACGTCATCCACACCGCCACGATCGCGCCGCTGCCCATGAGAACGGCGGCGGAAGTCTTGCCGCTCCAGGCGGCCGCCACGTCCGTGGCCAGGCCCATCACGCCCGCCAGCCCCAGCGCCAGGCAAACCATCAGCAACATGACATTGCCGACGCCCGGCGGCGACAGCCGCTGGCCCGGCGTCAGGAAATGCTGCTCGAGCTGCGCATCCACACCGGCGAAAAGCGCGCCATCGCGCGCCGCGATTTGGCGTTCCATCTCCCGGCCCTGCGCGATCAGGCGTTTAATCATCCAGTCCGCCATTACCTCACCATCTGCGGCAATTTCTGCATAATGCCCACAAAATACTGCCCGGTGGTTTTCACATTCACCGGCGCAGACAGGGTGCCGCTGATGCCGCTACCCACGAACGTCAATGAGTTATTGAGCGCCGAATGCAATTGCTGGCGCAGCCCGTTTTGGATCGCTTCCGTCGGGTAGCGCTTCGGGTATAAGCCGTTCTTCACCATCTCTTTCAAGACGTTATTGGAAATTCCCGGATTTTCCGCCCGAATGATGTTTTCGGTCAGCCGCTTCCTTTCGCTACGGGGCATGCTTTTCAGCCATTCCGTCGCCTTGCGCGCCGAAATGCGGCGCATGGCGCGGTAGGTCATCGTCGCTTCCTTCAGGGCAGCCCCGGCACTGGCCAGCGAGATCACATCGAGCACGGTACTGGTAGCGATATACCACTGTTCTGAGTCGAGCTGAGCCAGTTCATCGCCTTTCCCGTCATAAAGCTTGTTGACGCGGTACAGCCCATTGCCGCACTGCAACGCGCTGGCGGCCATGCCGGCATAGCCCAGATAAGCCACCGCCGAGCTGGTGCCGCCGGTAAACGGCACGGCGACGCTGCCCGACGCCAGTAAAAATACCGATACCAGCAGCGTTCCGCACGACAGCGCGGCCGAGGCCAACTCTTTGCTGACGCTGGGTTTGCTCAACGCTTCCGACAGCGTATTGGTCGCGGCAACGCGTGAAGTATGAGCCACCGTTTTGCTGATGACCACGTGGGTAACCTGCGAAGCGTTTGAGTAACCGGTGTGCTGCGTCGGGCGGACTAAAAATGAGTTCTGCCCGTCGGAAAAAATAATGCCCACGCCATGAAAGGCGAGGCTGCAGTCCAGCGAGTCCTGCAAGGCTTGCAGATTAATATCGCGATAGAATTCTTGTACGCCGGTATTGCCCAACAGGCGGGCAAACTCGGCGTTGGTCAAATCGTCTTCGGGGGAACCGAACGGCGTAGAAAAAGCGGTTTTCATTGTCGTGCATCCCTATACGTCAGAAGTCTTGGCAGTATAAAAATGCACGACAAAATCACAACCATGCAACCCATAAACTGACTAACGCGTCACGGTTGCTTATCAATCCGACTCACCCCTGCAAAAAGAAGCGGAACGCCGGGTTGTCGGTTTCGTCGTGGCAATCGTAGCCCAGCGCCTGCAGGTGACGCTCGAATTCCGGCTCGCTTTGCGCCAGCTCGAAGGCCGCCAGCACCCGGCCGAAGTCGGTGCCGTGGCTGCGATAGTGGAACAGCGAAATGTTCCAGTGCGTGCCCAGCGTCTGCAGGAACTTCAGCAGCGCGCCCGGCGACTCCGGAAACTCAAAGCTGTACAGCCGTTCGCGCAGCGGCTTCGACGGACGCCCGCCCACCATGTAGCGCACGTGCAGCTTGGCCATCTCGTCGTCCGACAGATCCACCACCTGATAACCGTCGGCGTTGAGTTCGTCGATGATCTCCCGCCGTTCGGCGTGGCCGCGCGTCAGACGCACGCCGACGAAAATGCAGGCGTTGTCGGCATCGGCGTAGCGGTAGTTGAATTCGGTCACCGAGCGGCCGCCCAGCAGTTGGCAGAACTTGAGGAAGCTGCCCTGCTGTTCCGGAATGGTTACCGCCAACAGCGCTTCGCGTTGTTCGCCCAGTTCGCAACGTTCGGAAACGTAGCGCAGCCCGTGGAAGTTGAGGTTGGCGCCGGACAGCACGTGCGCCAGACGCTCGCCCTGAATATTGTGCTGCTGCACGTACTTTTTCAGCCCCGCCAGCGCCAGCGCGCCGGAAGGTTCGGCAATGGCGCGCACGTCCTCGAACAGATCTTTGACCGCCGCGCAGATGGCGTCGCTGTCCACGGTGATCACGTCGTCCAGATACTCACGGCACAGGCGGAAGGTTTCGTCGCCGATGCGCTTCACCGCCACGCCTTCAGCGAACAGCCCGACGCGCGCCAGATCCACCGGATGGCCGGCATCCAGCGCCGCGCGCAGGCAGGCGGAGTCTTCCGCTTCGACGCCGATCACTTTGATCTGCGGCATCAGCTGCTTGATCAGCACCGCCACCCCGGCGGCCAGGCCGCCGCCGCCGACCGGCACGAAGACCCGATCCAGATGCGCGTCTTGCTGCAGCAGCTCCATCGCCAGCGTGCCCTGCCCGGCGATCACCGTCGGATGATCGAACGGCGGCACGAAGGTCATGCCCTGCTGTTGGGAAAGCTCGATCGCCTTCGCCTTGGCCTCGTCGAAATTGGCACCGTGCAGCAACACTTCGCCGCCGAAACCGCGCACCGCATCCACCTTGATGTCCGCGGTGGACACCGGCATCACGATCAGCGTTTTGAGCCCCAGCCGTTTACCGGAGAAGGCGACGCCCTGCGCGTGGTTGCCGGCCGAAGCCGTTACGACGCCGCGCGCCTTCTGCTCTTCGTCCAGCCCGGCGATCATCGCATAGGCCCCGCGCAGCTTGAAGCTGTGCACCGGCTGGCGATCTTCGCGCTTCACCAAAATGGTGTTGCCGAGGCGCGAAGAGATTTTGCTCATGGCCTGCAACGGGGTGACCTGCGCCACCTCGTAGACCGGCGAGCGCAGTACCGCTCGCAGATATTCCGCGCCGCAGGGGGCGCTGGGTAGGGGTTGAGAGACCGCCATACTGCTTATCCCCCCAGTTTGCTCTTGTCGCGCACCGCGCCTTTGTCGGCGCTGGTGGCCAGCGAGGCGTAAGCGCGCAGCGCGAAGGACACCTGACGTTCACGGTTTTTCGGCGTCCAGGCCGCGTCGCCGCGCGCCAGTTCCGCCTCATGCCGCGCCGCCAGCTCCTGCTCGCTGACATCCAGCTGGATGCCGCGATGCGGAATGTCGATCGCGATCATGTCGCCGTCCTGCACCAGGGCGATCAGGCCGCCGTTGGCCGCCTCCGGCGAGGCGTGGCCGATGGACAGCCCGGAGGTGCCGCCGGAGAAACGCCCGTCGGTGATCAGCGCACACGCCTTGCCCAGCCCCATCGATTTCAGATACGTGGTTGGGTAAAGCATTTCCTGCATGCCCGGCCCGCCTTTCGGCCCTTCGTAACGGATAACGACCACGTCGCCCGCCACCACTTTGCCGCCGAGGATAGCTTCTACCGCATCATCCTGGCTTTCATACACTTTGGCAGGGCCGCGGAAGGTGAGGATTTCCTTGTCTACGCCGGCGGTTTTGACGATACAGCCGTTTTCCGCCAGGTTGCCATACAGCACCGCCAGCCCGCCGTCCTGACTGTAGGCGTGCTCACGGGTGCGGATGCAGCCCTCCTTGCGGTCGGTGTCCAGCGAATCCCAGCGGCAGTCCTGAGAGAATGCCTGCGTGGTGCGGATACCGGCCGGCCCGGCGGAGTACATTTTCTTGACGCTTTCGTCGCGGGTCAGCATCACGTCGTAGGCTTCCAGCGTCTGCGGCAGGGTCAGCCCCAGCACATTGTTCACCTCGCGGTTCAGCAAACCGGCGCGATCCAGCTCGCCGAGGATGCCGATTACGCCGCCGGCGCGGTGCACGTCTTCCATATGGTATTTCTGCGTGCTCGGCGCCACCTTGCACAGGTGCGGCACTTTGCGCGACAGGCGATCGATGTCTTCCATGGTGAAGTCCACCTCGCCTTCCTGCGCCGAAGCCAGCAGGTGCAGTACGGTGTTGGTCGAGCCACCCATGGCGATGTCCAGCGTCATGGCGTTCTCAAACGCCGCCTTGTTGGCGATATTGCGCGGCAGCGCGCTCTCGTCGTCCTGCTCGTAATAGCGTTTGGTCAGCTCGACGATGCGCTTGCCGGCGTTGAGGAACAGCGCTTTGCGATCGGCGTGGGTGGCCAGCAGCGAGCCGTTGCCCGGCTGCGACAGGCCCAGCGCTTCGGTCAGGCAGTTCATCGAGTTAGCGGTGAACATGCCGGAGCAGGAGCCGCAGGTCGGGCAGGCGGAACGCTCGATCTGCTCGCTGTCGGCGTCGCTGACGTTCGGGTTAGCGCCCTGGATCATCGCATCCACCAGATCCAGCTTGATGATCTGGTTGGAGAGTTTGGTCTTGCCGGCTTCCATCGGGCCGCCGGAGACGAAGATCACCGGGATATTCAGGCGCAACGCCGCCATCAGCATGCCCGGGGTGATCTTGTCGCAGTTGGAGATGCACACCATCGCGTCGGCGCAGTGGGCGTTCACCATGTATTCGACCGAGTCGGCGATCAGCTCGCGCGACGGCAGGGAATAGAGCATGCCGCCGTGGCCCATGGCGATGCCGTCATCCACCGCGATGGTGTTGAACTCTTTGGCCACGCCGCCAGAAGCTTCGATCTGCTCGGCGACCAGTTTGCCCAGATCGCGCAGATGCACGTGGCCCGGCACGAACTGGGTAAAGGAGTTGACCACGGCGATGATCGGCTTGCCGAAATCGGCGTCGGTCATCCCGGTCGCGCGCCACAATGCGCGGGCACCCGCCATATTGCGGCCGTGGGTGGTGGTGGCGGAACGGTACTTAGGCATGCTCTTTTCACTCCAAATGTATTTATGACAGGCGGCGAACGAACCGCCTGGATATTCTTATCTGTCTGTCTTGTCGTTACGGATTTACCGGATCCAGCCAGCCGTATTTGTCTTCTGTCTTGCCGCTGAACAGGCCGAAGAACGCCTGTTGGATCTGTTTGGTCACCGGACCGCATTTGCCGATGCCGACCTGAATGCCGTCCACGCTGCGTACCGGCGTGATTTCCGCCGCGGTGCCGGACATGAACACTTCGTCGGCCAGGTACAGCGATTCGCGCGACAGCACCTGCTCACGCACTTCGAAGCCCATGTCTTTCGCCAGCTTGATGATCGCGTCGCGGGTGATGCCCGGCAGCGCCGAAGAGGTGAACGGCGGGGTGTAAATCACACCGTCTTTCACTTCAAACAGGTTCTCGCCCGCCCCTTCGGAAATGTAGCCGTGCACGTCGAGCGCGATGCCTTCCTGATAGCCGTGGCGACGCGCTTCGCTGCCCACCAGCAGGGAGGAAAGATAGTTACCGCCGGCCTTGGCCGCAGTGGGGATGGTGTTTGGTGCGACGCGGTGCCAGGAGGAGACCATCGCATCGATGCCTTGATCCAGCGCTTCTTCACCCAGATAAGCGCCCCAAGGAAACGCCGCGATAATCACGTCCGTTTTGTAACCGGCCGGCGGGTTGACGCCCATGCCGACATCGCCGACGAACACCAGCGGGCGGATGTACGCGCTGACAAGGTTGTTCTTGCGCAGCGTGGCACGGCAGGCTTCCATCAGCTCGTCGACGCTTTGCGAAACCGGCATGCGGTAGATTTTCGCCGAGTCGTGCAGGCGCTGCATATGCTCGCGATGACGGAACACTACCGGCCCCAAGTGCGAGTCGTAGCAGCGCACCCCCTCAAATACCGACGTGCCGTAATGCAGCGCGTGCGACATCACGTGCACTTTGGCCTCGGCCCAGGGAACCATCTCACCATTGAACCAAATGTAATCGGCTTTCTTTGTCATTGTTATTTATCCTTCTCGGCGCCTCAGGCGCGTATTTGTTGTGATGTTGGCTGCTGGATCTCGACGCAGGAGACGTCCATCAGTTTGCTTAATTGAGATGACAACAGGGCAACCGGACGCGGGCTGGCAACGGTCAATTCGATATTGATGCTGTCGGCGTTGGCCGGGGAAACCATATTCATAGCACAAACCTGAAAGCCGCGATGACGCACGACCCGCAATACGCGCTCTAACATTTCGGGGCGAAAACGCGCCTGGATCGAGAGTTGATGCTGCATCATGATATTTCCTCCAACATGGTTTCGTTGCCGGCGCCCGGCGGCACCAGCGGCCAGACGTTTTCGAGTTCGTCGATAGAGACCTGCAGCAGATAAGGGCCTTCGGTGTTGAACAGCGCCTCGAGCGCGCCCTCCACCTGATCCTTGCGGCTGATGCGCTGGCCGGGAATGCCGAAGGCGGCGGCCAGCATCAGGAAGTCGGGGTTATCGGACAGGTTGGTTTCACTGTAGCGGCCGTCGAAGAACAGCTGCTGCCATTGACGCACCATTCCGAGGCGCTGGTTGTCCAGCAGTACGATCTTCAGCGGCAGCTGTTTGCGCTTGATGGTGCCCAGTTCCTGCACGTTCATCATGAAGGAGCCGTCGCCCGAGACGCAGATCACCGTATCTTGCGGGCGCGCGATCTGGGCCCCTACCGCCGCCGGCACGCCGAACCCCATGGTGCCGAGGCCGCTGGAGGTGATGAAATTCTCCGGGCGTTCGAACGTCATGTGCTGCGCGCTCCACATCTGGTGCTGGCCCACGTCGGTGGTCACTACGCTGTTGGCCGGCTTGCGGGCGGACAGCTGGCGCAAGAACAGCGGCGCGTAGATCGGCTGGCCGGGGTGATCGTAGCGGCAGGCGTGGTCGGCTTTCAGCGCCGTCACCTGCTGCTGCCAGGGGGCGATGTTCAGCGGGCGCTGCAACGCCGGCAGCAACGCTTTCAGATCGCCTTGCAGGGCCACATGCGCCTGGCGCAGCTTGCTCATTTCCGCCGGGTCGATATCCATGTGGATCACTTTGGCGTGCGGTGCGAAGGCGTTCAGTTTGCCGGTCACGCGGTCATCGAAACGCGCGCCGACGGCAATCAGCAGATCGCACTCCTGCACCGCCAGGTTGGCAGCCTTGGTGCCGTGCATGCCCAACATGCCGAGGTACAGCGGATCTTGCGCATCCGGCGCGCCCAGCCCCTTCAGGGTGGCGACGTTCGGCATGCGGGTCACGGCGATGAACTCGCGCAGCGCCGGCACCGCCTGCGCCATGCCCACGCCGCCGCCGACGTACAGCATCGGTTTGTGCGCCTGCGCCAGCAGCTCGGCCGCCTCCGCCAACGCCGCCGCCGGGAATGCCGGCGCTTCATCGACCGGTATCAGATGCGGGTGCAAGTCGCCCTGCGCCAGCTGGATGTCTTTCGGGATATCGATCAGCACCGGGCCAGGACGGCCGCCGGCGGCGATGGCGAAGGCTTCCGCCATAATGCCCGGCAGCGCGTCCAGCGATTCCACCAGGAAGCTGTGTTTGGTGCAGGCCAAGGACAGGCCAAGAACATCGATCTCCTGAAAGGCATCGGTGCCGATCAGCGCGGAACCCACCTGACCGGTGATGGCGACAACGGGAACGGAATCGAGCAGCGCATCAGCCAGGCCGGTGATCAGGTTGGTGGCGCCAGGGCCGGAAGTGGCGATGCAAACGCCGACTTTGCCGGTGGCGCGGGCGTAGCCGATGGCGGCCATCGCGGCGCCCTGTTCATGGCGGCACAGCAGGTGTTCCACACCGCCGTCGTACAACGCATCGTACACCGGCATGATTGCCCCGCCCGGATAGCCGAATACGGTATCCACACCCTGCGCACGCAACGCTTGAACTACCCACTGAGCGCCATTCATAGTTATTTCCCCGCCTTACTTCGACAACCGCAGGATTTTGTTCTGTTTTTCATGCTCTGCCCCTTGCTCCACTTTTCTCTTGCCAATAAAAAACCCCCGGACCTGACGGTGCGGGGGTTCTCTTGCGATTCCGGCTTGTTTGCTAAGCCTTTCTTCGTCCAAGTGCAGCCCCGCACGGTGGGATAATAATCACCACCACGCTAATCACGACTAGGCTAATCACTTGGGCAAAGGCTTTCATAATGGGTTTGTTCACTGTGCTCATTCAGAACTAATGCTTACAGAGGTACCATAGTCGCGCGCGGCATGACAACTCTTTTTTTGCGTTATTATTCGGCGCAATCTGGTCATACCTCACGCGAATAGCCCGGATTTCACACGTTGGCGCGCACGCCCGGATTTTTCACCGCGTCTGTTATCGCCTTACCGCGCGTATCCTTGCCGAAGAACACCAACAGGGCGATCGCCAGCGCCACCGTACCGGCGACGATCGCCATCGCCAGGCCGTAATTATGCCCATGATGTTCGGCGATGGTCGCCTGCAGCGTGGCGTTGACCGAAGCGATCAGGTTACCCAACTGGTACACGAACCCCGGCAGCACCGCGCGGGTGTTGGCCGGCACCAGCTCAGTCAGGTAGGTCGGCACCACGCCCCAGGCGCCCTGCACCATGAACTGCATCAGGAAAGCGCCGATCCCCAACATCAGCGAACCGCTGGAAAATGCCCACAGCGGGATCACCGGCAGCGCCAGCAGCGCGGCGATGATGATCGCTTTTTTGCGGCCGATCTTTTCCGACAACGAACCGAAGAAAACGCCGCCGATAATTGACGCGATATTGTAGCTAATGGCGATGATACTGACGGTTTTTGGATCGAAACCATGCTGAACTTTCAGAAACACCGGATACAGATCCTGCGTGCCGTGGGAGAAGAAATTGAACGCCGCCATCAGCAGCACCAGATAGCAGCACAGCTTCCAGTGGCTCTTCAACGCCGGCAGCAAGGCAGAGCTTTCCTTGCGTTCACGCGCCGCCAGCCACACCGGCGACTCCTGCACGCAATAATAAATAAACGGCAGCAGCAGGATCGGCGCCGCACCGATGACAAACATGCCGCGCCAGCCGACCGTTTCGAACAACAGGCCGTACACCACCGCCGCCAGCAGATAACCGAACGGATAGCCGGCCTGGAAAATGCCCGACATCAGGCCGCGCGAGCGGTCCGGTATGGTTTCCATCGCCAACGACGACGCCACGCCCCAGATGCCGCCCATCGCAACGCCGTACAACACCCGCAACAGTAAGAAGACCGTCAGCGAGGGCGCGGCGGCGGAGAGCAGCTCAAACACCGAGAAGAAGACGATATTCAGCATCAGGATCGGCTTGCGGCCATATTTTTCCGCCGCACGCCCGAAGATCAGCGCGCCAATCGGGCGCACCGCCAGCGTGAGCAGAATCGCCAACGTCACCTGTTCCAGACCGACGTGAAAGGATTGCGCGATGTCACTGAGTAAGAATACCAGCACGAAAAAATCGAAAGCGTCGAGCGTCCAGCTTGAAAAGCTGGCGATTGCCGCGTTGCGTTGCAGCGGGGTCCAACCAAACATAGTGTTATCCCTACCGTAGAGTACGAAGTCAGGAGGTTTAGCGGCTGCCGGGCAGAATGCGGCGGCGGTCGGGGTTTGTTAAATACGTGATTTTTCTTTTAATCAATTGTTAAATACACCCGTTAACCCTATGATTGCAATGCGTATGGACCGCTAATGTGTTGCAGCCTTCAGCGAATTGTTAATGGGTATTGCCGCAGGTTGCGAGGCGGCTCGCACAACCTCATTTATTTCGATGAAAATCAGCGATTACTCTGCTAAATACATCGAAAAACCACCAATAACGCCGCGCAATACCCAGATGAATCACGCATCATGTCGCCCTCAGCAAGGAGAGCGATATGTCACTGGCGGTAATCTATAGCCGCGCCATCATCGGCGTTCAGGCCCCTTCCGTGACGGTGGAGGTGCATATCAGCAATGGCCTGCCCGGCCTGACGCTGGTCGGCCTGCCGGAAACCACGGTAAAAGAGGCGCGCGATCGGGTGCGCAGCGCCCTGATCAATAACGGTTTCACCTTTCCCGCCCGGCGCATCACCGTCAATTTGGCACCCGCCGATCTGCCGAAAGAAGGCGGGCGTTACGATCTGCCGATAGCGCTGGCGATCCTCGCCGCCTCCGAGCAATTGCCCCTCGCACCGTTGGCGCGCTACGAGTTTCTTGGCGAGCTCGCGCTGTCCGGCTCACTGCGCGCGGTCAGGGGCGCGATCCCGGCGGCGCTGGCGGCGGCTGATGCCGGGCGGCAACTGATCCTCTCAACGGACAACGCCGCCGAAGTCGGCCTGATCGCGCAGTCGCACTCCCATACCGCGCGGCACCTGCTGGAAGTCTGCGCTTTTCTGCTCGGCCAGGGCGAACTGCCGGTGGCGGCCACGCCCCCCGCTGTGGACAACGCGTGCGAAAACGCCGACCTGCGCGATATCATCGGCCAGGAGCAGGCCAAGCGGGCACTGGAGATCGCCGCCGCCGGCGGGCATAACCTATTGCTGATTGGGCCGCCGGGCACCGGTAAAACCATGCTGGCCAGCCGCCTCACGGGCCTACTGCCACCGCTCACGGAGCCTGAGGCGCTGGAAAGTCTAGCGGTCGCCAGCTTGCAGCATCACATTCCCGCTGCCCTACCATGGCGCCAGAGGCCGTTTCGCGCACCGCACCACAGCGCCTCGATGGCGGCATTGGTCGGCGGCGGCTCACTGCCGCGACCGGGCGAGATCTCGATGGCGCATAACGGCGTGCTGTTTCTGGATGAACTGCCGGAATTCGAGCGTAAGGTACTGGATGCGCTGCGTGAGCCGTTGGAATCCGGCGAGATCGTGATTTCACGCGCCAACGCCAAGGTCTGTTTCCCCGCCAGAGTGCAGCTGATCGCGGCAATGAACCCCAGCCCGACGGGGCACTATCAGGGGTTGCACAATCGCGCCTCACCGCAGA
Organism: Serratia sarumanii; assembly: GCF_029962605.1. Lineage (NCBI taxonomy): Bacteria > Pseudomonadati > Pseudomonadota > Gammaproteobacteria > Enterobacterales > Yersiniaceae > Serratia > Serratia sarumanii. Next base: position 4,888,476 of record NZ_CP124750.1, read on the forward strand.
AGGTGTTGCGCTATCTGGCCCGGCTGTCAGGGCCTTTTCTCGACCGTTTCGATCTGTCTATCGAAGTGCCGCTGTTGCCGCCGGGAACACTCAGTCATCGGAAAACACACGGAGAAAGCAGCGAACAAGTGCGGAAAAGAGTGCTGCTGGCACGCGCCCGGCAACTTGAACGCGCCGGTAAAGTCAACGCGCTGCTGAGCAACCGCGAAGTGGAACGGGATTGCGTTCTGCAGTCGGCAGACGCCGAGTTTTTGGAGGCGACATTAAACGCGCTGGGGTTATCGGTTCGCGCCTGGCAGCGCATCTTGAAAGTGGCGCGCACGCTGGCGGATTTGGCGGGAGATGCTGAGCTCGACAGGCGCCACCTCAGCGAAGCACTGGGCTATCGCAGCATGGACCGCCTGCTGTTACAACTGCATCGTAGTCTGGAATGAAAATGGGGCCCGCAGGCCCCATCGTCTTTAGTCTTCGCTGTCGCTGTAATCTTCTACTGCGTCAGCCTGCGGTTTACCGCCGGACAGAGTATGGAATTTCTTCGGGCGACGTGTGCGCGCCAGATATTTAGCCCATACTTTTTCCTGTTCGGTAGCCGCTTCGCGCTCACCGCGGCACACTGCGACGAACAGTTGTTCTTCTTCAGTGGCCGGCTGGCGTTTGCCCGAGTCCAGCTCGTTAAACGCGTAGCCGAAGCGCTCTAGCAATTGCGCCTCTTTAATGGTGAAATCGCCGTGACGGGAGAACCCGCGAGGGTAATGTTTATTATCAAAAAAACGATTGGTCGTGGTGAAGCTATCCGCCATCTGACACGCTCCTAATTCTCTTATGGCCGTGCTGTTTATGGCGCGGAGTATTAGATAGGCTTGACAGCGTGTAAAACAAAACATTTAAATCTTAACGACAAATTTTTTTGGAGATAGGTGTGGATACCGAATTACTGAAAACCTTTTTGGAGGTCAGTAGAACGCGTCACTTTGGCAGAGCCGCAGAATCTTTGTACTTAACGCAGTCCGCGGTCAGTTTCCGCATCCGTCAGTTAGAAAACCAGCTGGGCGCCAATTTATTTACCCGTCATCGCAATAATATCCGCCTGACGCCTGCTGGCGAGCGGCTTCTGCCCTATGCCGAGAGCCTGATGAACACCTGGCAGCTGGCGAAAAAGGAGGTCGTGCGTTCGCTGCAACACACCGAGTTGTCGATCGGCGCTACCGCTTCGCTGTGGGAAGCCTATCTGACCCCTTGGCTACAGGCGCTCTATCAACAACGCGAAGCGCTGCAGCTAGAAGCCAGGGTGGCATTAAGGCACTCTTTGGTAAAACAACTGCATGAAAGGCAGCTCGATTTACTGATCACCACTGAACCGCCTAAGATGGATGAATTGGCCAGCCAGCAACTGAGCAATTTCTCATTACGCCTGTTCTCATCCGCGCATCGTGACAAACAGGCCCCCATGCCCTACATCAAGCTGGAATGGGGAGCCGACTTCCACCAACAGGAAAGCCGCATACTGGAAGGTGATAACGTGCCGGTGCTTACTACCACCTCCGCTCACCTGACGCGTCAGCTGTTGGAAACCACGGGTGGATGTGCTTTCCTGCCCAGCCAGTGGGAAAAAGAGTATCCACAGTTGGTGGCCGCCACCGAGATCCCGCCGATTATCCGCCCACTGTATGCCGTCTGGTTGCAAAACAGCGATCAACAGCCTTTGATTCGGCAATTACTTAAAATACCTATAAATACCGCAGCCTAAAGCGTTATGGCGGCCTTAAACGCCGTCATCGTGGTCATGCCTGTCTATCACACCAAAACGCGCTCATCGCCTTCTGAGAGAAGATAATGCAAAACGAGATAAGAATCAGGAGGCCGGCAGGATAGAGTTCGGAGGAACATGAAGCAACCAGGATCGGGCAAACATCGGCATATAACGTCAAAAGCGCTCTATTCCAAAGCGGTAAGGAAGAAAAATGATAGGCAAAAAAAAACCCTTTGCTTTCGCAAAGGGTTCTTAATATGGCAGGGGCGGAGAGACTCGAACTCGCGACACCCGGTTTTGGAGACCGGTGCTCTACCAACTGAGCTACGCCCCTAAATCTCGCTTAACATTATGCCTGCTAATAAAGCAGGCATAATTAAATAAGTGGCGGAACGGACGGGGCTCGAACCCGCGACCCCCTGCGTGACAGGCAGGTATTCTAACCAACTGAACTACCGCTCCACCGATTCTTTTACGTTGCATCTTTCGATGCCGGCAATATCGCGCTCTGCGATTTGCGCATTACCAGTCGTCACGCTGATAACGTTTATTTGATGCCTGGCAGTGTCCTACTCTCGCATGGGGAGACCCCACACTACCATCGGCGCTACGGCGTTTCACTTCTGAGTTCGGCATGGGGTCAGGTGGGACCACCGCGCTATTGCCGCCAGGCAAATTCGTTTCATTCCAACCGCTTCACTCTCGTGTCGCCATCAGAACCAATCTCGGAACTTCGCTGAAAATCTCTTCGTCTCTAAAACATCTTCGGTGTTGTAAGGTTAAGCCTCACGGATCATTAGTACTGGTTAGCTCAATGCATCGCTGCACTTACACACCCAGCCTATCAACGTCTTAGTCTTAAACGTTCCTTCAGGGGCCTTAAAGGCCCAGGGAAGACTCATCTTGAGGCAAGTTTCGCGCTTAGATGCTTTCAGCGCTTATCTTTTCCGCACTTAGCTACCGGGCAATGCCATTGGCATGACAACCCGAACACCAGTGGTGCGTTCACTCCGGTCCTCTCGTACTAGGAGCAACCCCTCTCAATCTTCCAACGCCCACGGCAGATAGGGACCGAACTGTCTCACGACGTTCTAAACCCAGCTCGCGTACCACTTTAAATGGCGAACAGCCATACCCTTGGGACCTACTTCAGCCCCAGGATGTGATGAGCCGACATCGAGGTGCCAAACACCGCCGTCGATATGAACTCTTGGGCGGTATCAGCCTGTTATCCCCGGAGTACCTTTTATCCGTTGAGCGATGGCCCTTCCATTCAGAACCACCGGATCACTAAGACCTACTTTCGTACCTGCTCGAGCCGTCACTCTCGCAGTCAAGCTAGCTTATGCCTTTGCACTAACCTCACGATGTCCGACCGTGATTAGCTAACCTTCGTGCTCCTCCGTTACTCTTTGGGAGGAGACCGCCCCAGTCAAACTACCCACCAGACACTGTCCTCACCCCAGATTATGGGGCCGAGTTAGAACATCAAACATTAAAGGGTGGTATTTCAAGGATGGCTCCACGCAGACTGGCGTCCACGCTTCAAAGCCTCCCACCTATCCTACACATCAAGGCTCAATGTTCAGTGTCAAGCTATAGTAAAGGTTCACGGGGTCTTTCCGTCTTGCCGCGGGTACACTGCATCTTCACAGCGAGTTCAATTTCACTGAGTCTCGGGTGGAGACAGCCTGGCCATCATTACGCCATTCGTGCAGGTCGGAACTTACCCGACAAGGAATTTCGCTACCTTAGGACCGTTATAGTTACGGCCGCCGTTTACTGGGGCTTCGATCAAGAGCTTCGCCTTGCGGCTGACCCCATCAATTAACCTTCCAGCACCGGGCAGGCGTCACACCGTATACGTCCACTTTCGTGTTTGCACAGTGCTGTGTTTTTATTAAACAGTTGCAGCCAGCTGGTATCTTCGACTGGCTTCAGCTCCATCCGCGAGGGACTTCACCTACATGCCAGCGTGCCTTCTCCCGAAGTTACGGCACCATTTTGCCTAGTTCCTTCACCCGAGTTCTCTCAAGCGCCTTGGTATTCTCTACCTGACCACCTGTGTCGGTTTGGGGTACGATTTAATGTTACCTGGAGCTTAGAGGCTTTTCCTGGAAGCAGGGCATCAACTACTTCTGCACCGTAGTGCATCGTCATCACGCCTCAGGGTTAGTATGTAACCGGATTTACCAGGTCACACCCCCTACACGCTTAAACCGGGACAACCGTCGCCCGGCTAGCCTAGCCTTCTCCGTCCCCCCTTCGCAGTAACACCAAGTACAGGAATATTAACCTGTTTCCCATCGACTACGCTTTTCAGCCTCGCCTTAGGGGTCGACTCACCCTGCCCCGATTAACGTTGGACAGGAACCCTTGGTCTTCCGGCGAGCGGGCTTTTCACCCGCTTTATCGTTACTTATGTCAGCATTCGCACTTCTGATACCTCCAGCAACCCTCACAGGCCACCTTCAACGGCTTACAGAACGCTCCCCTACCCAACAACGCCTAAGCGTCGCTGCCGCAGCTTCGGTGCATGGTTTAGCCCCGTTACATCTTCCGCGCAGGCCGACTCGACCAGTGAGCTATTACGCTTTCTTTAAATGATGGCTGCTTCTAAGCCAACATCCTGGCTGTCTGTGCCTTCCCACATCGTTTCCCACTTAACCATGACTTTGGGACCTTAGCTGGCGGTCTGGGTTGTTTCCCTCTTCACGACGGACGTTAGCACCCGCCGTGTGTCTCCCGTGATAACATTCTTCGGTATTCGGAGTTTGCATCGGTTTGGTAAGCCGGGATGGCCCCCTAGCCGAAACAGTGCTCTACCCCCGAAGATGAGTTCACGAGGCGCTACCTAAATAGCTTTCGGGGAGAACCAGCTATCTCCCGGTTTGATTGGCCTTTCACCCCCAGCCACAAGTCATCCGCTAATTTTTCAACATTAGTCGGTTCGGTCCTCCAGTTAGTGTTACCCAACCTTCAACCTGCCCATGGCTAGATCACCGGGTTTCGGGTCTATACCTTGCAACTATTCGCCCAGTTAAGACTCGGTTTCCCTACGGCTCCCCTATACGGTTAACCTTGCTACAAAATATAAGTCGCTGACCCATTATACAAAAGGTACGCAGTCACACCACGAAGGTGCTCCCACTGCTTGTACGTACACGGTTTCAGGTTCTATTTCACTCCCCTCGCCGGGGTTCTTTTCGCCTTTCCCTCACGGTACTGGTTCACTATCGGTCAGTCAGGAGTATTTAGCCTTGGAGGATGGTCCCCCCATATTCAGACAGGATGTCACGTGTCCCGCCCTACTCATCGAACTCACGACCTGTGCATTTTAGTGTACGGGGCTATCACCCTTTGCTGCGCGACTTTCCAGACGCTTCCACTAACACACAAGCCGATTCAGGTTCTGGGCTCCTCCCCGTTCGCTCGCCGCTACTGGGGGAATCTCGGTTGATTTCTTTTCCTCGGGGTACTTAGATGTTTCAGTTCCCCCGGTTCGCCTCATGCCACTATGTATTCATGACATGATAGTGTGTCGAAACGCACTGGGTTTCCCCATTCGGGTATCGCCGGTTATAACGGTTCATATCACCTTACCGACGCTTTTCGCAGATTAGCACGCCCTTCATCGCCTCTGACTGCCTAGGCATCCACCGTGTACGCTTAGTCACTTAACCTCACAACCCGAAGATGTTTCCATCGTTCAAGTTGCAAACATTTGAGAGACTCTATGACAGGTTACTCTTCATTCCGGTACTTCTACGGAGGAATGAATTTCAGCCGTCATGTTTCAATTTTCAGCTTGTTCCAGATTGTTAAAGAGCAAAATACTTCGCAGCATACTGTTGCCAATATACTCTGAAGTAGTGAAATACCGGACTATATGGTGGAGCTAAGCGGGATCGAACCGCTGACCTCCTGCGTGCAAGGCAGGCGCTCTCCCAGCTGAGCTATAGCCCCATACAGTCACGCGCAGTACCTTTTCCACTTCCGAGAAGTGGTAGGCTTGAGTGGACTTGAACCACCGACCTCACCCTTATCAGGGGTGCGCTCTAACCACCTGAGCTACAAGCCTATAAAGGTATTTCTGCTCGTTACTTTTTCATCAGACAATCTGTGTGAGCACGCCACGCGAACTAATATCTTTAGGTAAGGAGGTGATCCAACCGCAGGTTCCCCTACGGTTACCTTGTTACGACTTCACCCCAGTCATGAATCACAAAGTGGTAAGCGCCCTCCCGAAGGTTAAGCTACCTACTTCTTTTGCAACCCACTCCCATGGTGTGACGGGCGGTGTGTACAAGGCCCGGGAACGTATTCACCGTAGCATTCTGATCTACGATTACTAGCGATTCCGACTTCATGGAGTCGAGTTGCAGACTCCAATCCGGACTACGACGTACTTTATGAGGTCCGCTTGCTCTCGCGAGGTCGCTTCTCTTTGTATACGCCATTGTAGCACGTGTGTAGCCCTACTCGTAAGGGCCATGATGACTTGACGTCATCCCCACCTTCCTCCAGTTTATCACTGGCAGTCTCCTTTGAGTTCCCGGCCGAACCGCTGGCAACAAAGGATAAGGGTTGCGCTCGTTGCGGGACTTAACCCAACATTTCACAACACGAGCTGACGACAGCCATGCAGCACCTGTCTCAGAGTTCCCGAAGGCACCAAAGCATCTCTGCTAAGTTCTCTGGATGTCAAGAGTAGGTAAGGTTCTTCGCGTTGCATCGAATTAAACCACATGCTCCACCGCTTGTGCGGGCCCCCGTCAATTCATTTGAGTTTTAACCTTGCGGCCGTACTCCCCAGGCGGTCGATTTAACGCGTTAGCTCCGGAAGCCACGCCTCAAGGGCACAACCTCCAAATCGACATCGTTTACAGCGTGGACTACCAGGGTATCTAATCCTGTTTGCTCCCCACGCTTTCGCACCTGAGCGTCAGTCTTCGTCCAGGGGGCCGCCTTCGCCACCGGTATTCCTCCAGATCTCTACGCATTTCACCGCTACACCTGGAATTCTACCCCCCTCTACGAGACTCTAGCTTGCCAGTTTCAAATGCAGTTCCCAGGTTGAGCCCGGGGATTTCACATCTGACTTAACAAACCGCCTGCGTGCGCTTTACGCCCAGTAATTCCGATTAACGCTTGCACCCTCCGTATTACCGCGGCTGCTGGCACGGAGTTAGCCGGTGCTTCTTCTGCGAGTAACGTCAATTGATGAACGTATTAAGCTCACCACCTTCCTCCTCGCTGAAAGTGCTTTACAACCCGAAGGCCTTCTTCACACACGCGGCATGGCTGCATCAGGCTTGCGCCCATTGTGCAATATTCCCCACTGCTGCCTCCCGTAGGAGTCTGGACCGTGTCTCAGTTCCAGTGTGGCTGGTCATCCTCTCAGACCAGCTAGGGATCGTCGCCTAGGTGAGCCATTACCCCACCTACTAGCTAATCCCATCTGGGCACATCTGATGGCAAGAGGCCCGAAGGTCCCCCTCTTTGGTCTTGCGACGTTATGCGGTATTAGCTACCGTTTCCAGTAGTTATCCCCCTCCATCAGGCAGTTTCCCAGACATTACTCACCCGTCCGCCGCTCGTCACCCAGAGAGCAAGCTCTCTTGTGCTACCGCTCGACTTGCATGTGTTAAGCCTGCCGCCAGCGTTCAATCTGAGCCATGATCAAACTCTTCAATTAAAAGCTTGATGTGCTTCCACTCGAGAAGCGATGCTCAAAGATTTACTGCATGAATTTTACTTCAGTTAGTCACTCTTCAAGACTTGATATTTTTTTGCATCCGAGGATGCTGGATATCGTCTTGTGGAGTGCCCACACAGATTGTCTGATAAATTGTTAAAGAGCAGTGCCGAGAAACTCATCGGCGCGGGCTGCGTATATTACGCTTTTAGCCCGGAGAGTCAAGCGTTTATTTCGCTGTCTTCTCGCTGACCCGGCGGCTTGTCAGTCGTTGTTCCCGGTCAGTGGAGGCGCATTATAGGGAGTTCTCGGCAGGCCGCAACCCCTATTTTCAATATTTTTTCCGACCGTTGAATGTTTAACCAAAACACCGTTAAAGCGGCAGTTTTTTCAACGATTTAAAGCCGTAGCTCTGCAAAACGGGCAATAAAGCGTCAGTATCTTCATTCAACGCCATGCAATAGGCCAGATTCTCTTCCTGGCTCGAGACCAGATTTTCCTGCGTCGAGATGAGCCAGGCGGTACGACGGGCAATCGCCGCGCCGGAATCCACCAGCCGGGTGCCTTCCGGCAACACTTGCATCAGCTCTTCAGCTAATAGAGGGAAATGGGTGCAGCCCAGCACGACGGTATCCGGCGGCTCGCGCATGCTCAGCCACGGATGCAGGATCTTCTTCAGTACCGGCAACGGCACGGCTTCGCCGTGCAGCTTGGCCTCCGCCAACTCCACCAGCTCTGAAGAGCCCAGCAGTTCAATCTTGCAGTCGGTAGCGAAACGGGAAATCAGTTCGTGGGTGTAGCTGCGCTGTACGGTGCCACGGGTCGCCAACAGGCCGACGATGCCGTTAACGGTAAGACGGGCGGCAGGCTTGATGGCGGGCACCACGCCCACGACCGGGAAACTGAAACGCTCGCGCAGGGCCGGCAAGGAAACGGTGCTGGCGGTGTTGCAGGCAATGACGACAATCGCCAGAGGATGCCGCTGCTGCACTGCGCCGACAATCTCCATCACGCGCTCAACGATAAACTCTTCGGACTTCTCACCGTAGGGGAACGCCACGTTGTCGAAAGCGTATATATAGTGGAGATCCGGCAGCAACTGCCGAATCTCCTGATATACCGACAGCCCGCCGACGCCGGAATCGAAAACCAGCACCGTCGGGCGAGGTGTGGCGGTGCTGTTAGAAGGTATAGCTTCCAGTGAGGTAGTATTCTCTTCCTGGAGTAGCGTAGCCATAGGCCGTCTCATAATCTTTATCAAACAGGTTGGCAATTCTACCACGAACTGTCAGATGAGATGTGACCGGATACGAAACTGCGAGATCCCACAGGCTCACGCCGCCGAGTTTCACGCTCTGCTCCGGATAGGTACTGTAGTCCTTGTCATAACGTTGACCCAAATATTGATAAGTCACCGCCCAGTCAAAGTCATACAGCTGCCAGTCCAGCTCATATTTCACCTGCTGTTTGGCGCGGCGCAGCAGCACTTCGTGAGTTTTTGCGTTGCGCGGGTCGACATAATCGTAACCAATCTGGTGCGTCAGCGGGCCGGTATCAAAAGACGCCGTCGCTTCAATCCCTTTGATGGTCGCCTTACCCACGTTGTAGTAGACGTAGTTGGTTTCCCCCGTCGAATCGATCAAATTGTCGATGTCGTTGCGATAACCGGAGATGCGCCAGGTCACCGGCCCGGTCAGCCCTTCAAAACCGCCTTCCCACTGCTTGCTTTCTTCCGGCTTCAGATCGGTGTTATTGCCAAAGTTGCCGTATAGCTGGCCCATATTGGGTGCTTTGAACGCCGTGCCATACGACGCGATAAAACGGTATCCCTCGACGAACTCCCAGGCCGCGCTGGTTTGCCAGGTGCCGTGCCAGCCAAACTCGGAATGATCGTCACCCCGAACCGCGCCTTCCAGCGTCACCGGGCCAACCAGTTGCTGCGCGGTCAGATAGATGCCTGCATCACGTTGGCTTTTTTCACCCTTTACGGTGGTGGAGTCCGGTTTGATTTTCTGTTGCTGCCAGTCGACGCCAGAGCTTACGGTACCCTGTCCAACCTGCAGCGTATTGCCCCACTGCAGGTTGTACTGTTCGGAATCCACCAGGCTGGCCGAGCTGTCATGCATACCGCGGCGAGGATCGTAATCGTAATCCTTGCTATGGCTGTAGCTGCCGGTCAATTGTGTTGCGTAAATGCCTTCTTTATAACGCAATCCGGTATCCCAGGTTTGGCTGTACAGCTTGCGAGTATCTAGCAGAGAGCTGGCCGGAGAGGAATAGTAACTATCGTACGCCGTGCGGTTGTCGTAGCCATACCCACGTACAAAACCGCTGACCGATTCGCTGAACTGATGCTCAAGCGCACCATACAGCGATTTACTCATAAAGCCATCGCGATCCTGCTGGCTTTGCATACCGGTACTGCCATAGGCCACCACGTCATACCCTTTGGTATAGGTGTAGTCGCCCGCCACCGTCGCCACGGTGCTGTCGCCCAGCTGCTGTTGGGTCGACGCGTCATAGGATTGATAGCCGTTGGAGCCGAGGCCGGCGGAAAGCGTCGTGCCGTTCTTTTCGCGGGTGGTAATGATGTTGACCACGCCGCCGATGGCGTCGGAGCCGTACACCGCCGAGCGCGGGCCGCGAATGTATTCGACTTTCTGCACCAGCGAAATTGGGATTTGGCTAAGATCGGAAGAGCCGCTGACGCCCGCCTGGTTAAGGCGAATGCCGTCAATTAGCACCAGCACGTGGCTGGAGTTGGTGCCACGAATAAACAGCGAGCTCTTTTGCCCCAGCCCGCCGTTCTGGCCAACATCCACGCCCGGCAGGCGGCGCATCACGTCGGTCAGGCTCTTGGCCTGCCAGCGATCGATATCGTTGCGGGTGACGATGGAAGTCGGCGCCAGCACGGAAGAAACCGGCTGCGGGAAGCGGTTGGCGGTCACCACCAGGTTATCGCCATTCGTGGTTGTGGTGTTGTCTTGCGCCCATCCAGAAAAAGCCGTGACGGAGGAAACCACCGCCAGCAGCGTATTTTTTGTAATTGTCATGAGAAAAGCATCCAAACTTAATTGGCGGATGCCGCAGGATCATGGCCGATAGTTCGCGACGGCCACGGACATTGCGACGTAACACCGGCAGGTCTTCGGGCTTGGGATTTGCAGGCCGCGGGGCGCGACCGGCAACGGGCGATGACTTCCCATCCTGCAATGGACAGTGTCTGCGTCGAAACGCTATCGCCGTGACTTCCCCTTACCGCTGCGCGTCAGCTCCGGATTCACACCGGATTCCCTTTTCACTCGCTGCTTGAGGCCGGACGGCAATGCTACGATCAATGAAAATAGATGTCTAGACTGCTACTAATGTTACAAATAATAAACGCGACAAAACTGGACTTCACGGGCTGATTCCCTACAATCCCCGCTGATCAAATTTGCCTGACGAGAAGACACACATGACGCCCGAGAATTTGCCTATTGAACGTTACGATGACCAACTGGCGGAGAAAGTCGCCCGCCTGAAGACGTTGATGTCACCGTTCGCGGCGCCCGAGCCGGAAGTGTTCCGCTCGCCAGTCGACCACTACCGCATGCGCGCCGAATTCCGCATCTGGCACGACGCGGACGACATGTACCACATCATGTTCGATCAGCAGACCAAGCAGCGTATTCGCGTCGATCGTTTCCCGGCCGCCAGCGAACTGATCAACCGCCTGATGAGCGCCCTGATCGCCGCGCTGAAACCGGAACCGATCCTGCGTCACAAGCTGTTCCAGATCGATTATCTGTCGACGCAAAGCGGCAAAATCATCGCCTCGTTGCTGTACCACCGCAAGCTGGATGACGTTTGGCAACGGCGCGCCGAGCAGCTGCGTGACGATCTGCGCGCGCAGGGTTTCGACCTGCAGCTGATCGGCCGGGCGTCGAAGACCAAAATCATGCTCGACCAGGATTATGTTGACGAAGTGCTGCCGGTCGCCGGCCGCGACATGATCTACCGCCAGGTGGAAAACAGCTTCACTCAGCCCAACGCGGCCATGAACGTGCAGATGCTGGAATGGGCACTGGCGGTGACCGCCGGTTCCAAAGGCGATTTGCTGGAGCTGTATTGCGGCAACGGCAACTTCTCGCTGGCGCTGGCGCGCAATTTCGAGCGCGTGCTGGCGACCGAAATCGCCAAACCGTCGGTGGCGGCGGCGCAATACAACATCGCTGCCAACCATATCGACAACGTGCAGATCATTCGCATGGCGGCGGAAGACTTCACTCAGGCGATGAACGGGGTGCGCGAATTCAACCGATTGAAAGGCATCGATCTGAGCGGCTACAACTGCGAGACGATTTTCGTCGATCCGCCGCGCAGCGGGCTGGACGAGGAAACGGTGAAGATGGTGCAGGCCTACCCGCGCATTCTCTATATCTCATGCAATCCGGAAACGCTGTGCGCCAACCTGGAAACGCTGCAGGCCACGCACCGGGTCAGCCGCCTGGCGCTGTTCGATCAGTTCCCGTATACCCATCACATGGAATGCGGCGTGCTGCTGGAAAAGCACCGCTGATACGACAGGGGCGCCATCATGGCGCCCCGTTTCATTACGACTCTTGAGTCGGCGCATCCGGCGCCTTGCGCGCCTTCAGTTTCATCCCGATCCACAGCACCAACGCCACGCAGATCACCGACGGCAGGAAGTTGGAACCGATCTGCGGGTATTCGGCGCGCACGATGGCGCTGTACATCAGCAGCCCCAGCAGGAAACAGGCCGCCGCCAGCTTCGGCATGCCGTCCGGCATAGCGCGGTTCAGGTAACGCTGATGCAGGCAGTACACCGCCAGCACCAACGCAATCAGCGGGAAGATCGAAAACGGCACCACCGAGCTGAACAGCGCGGCAAACGAACCGTTGATCGAAAGGCCGGCAATCAACGCCAGCAGTAAGGTGCCATTTTCACGGCCTGGTTTTTCCATCATTTTTTACCTTTTTTATACGTGGGACACAGAAGCTTTTTCTTGTTCGCGGCGATACCAGTAATACGCCCCTTTGGAGATCATCCGCAGCTGCAGCACCAGCCGCTCTTCCAGCTGCTGCCGCTGCTCGACGTCGATATCCAGCGCTTCCGCGCCGGCGCTGAACACGATGGTGACCATCGCTTCCGCCTGCGCTTCGGTAAAGCTGCGCGGCATGTGGTTTTCCAACTCGAGGTAGTCCGCCAGTTCGGCGATGAAATGCTGGATCTCGCGCGCCACCGCCGCACGGAATGCCGCCGACGTGCCGGAACGCTCGCGCAGCAGCAGGCGGAAGGCGTTCGGGTTGTTGCCGATAAATTCCATAAAGGTGGACACCGAGGTGCGGATCACGCTGCCGCCCTTGGCGATGCGTTGGCGCGCCTGGCGCATCAACTGACGCAGCATCAGGCCGCTTTCGTCCACCATGGTCAGCCCCAACTCATCCACATCGCGGAAATGGCGGTAAAACGACGTGGGCGCGATGCCCGCCTCGCGTGAAACTTCCCGCAGGCTCAGGCTGGCGAAGCTGCGTTCGGCGCTCAGCTGGCTGAATGCGGCTTCGATCAGGGAACGACGAGTCCGTTCTTTTTGTTGTGCTCTGACGCCCATATGCATATCCGGATAGGTTCCATTCTCTCAGTCTAACGCCCTAGACTCGGCAATATAGCAAATTTTATTGCAACAGCATTTATACTAACGCGCTCTATCACACTTCCGCCCTGAGCCGATTGTGCTTTGCCTCAAAAAGCCTAATGGTGATTGGGTGAGCAGCGCTATGATGTTAAGATACCGTTGTAATCTTGTATAAAAAACAGGTCTCTCCTACATGCAACAGCACTATCAATTTGATGCCATTGTGATTGGCTCGGGCCCTGGTGGTGAAGGTGCCGCCATGGGGCTGGTGAAACAGGGCGCCCGCGTGGCCGTTATCGAACGGTACAACAACGTAGGCGGCGGATGTACCCACTGGGGCACCATCCCTTCCAAAGCCCTCCGCCACGCCGTCAGCCGCATTATCGAATTCAACCAGAACCCGCTTTACAACAACTCGCGCACGCTCAGCGCGACCTTCCCTGACATTTTACGCCACGCCGATAACGTCATCAGCCAGCAAACCCGCATGCGCCAAGGGTTCTATGAGCGGAACCAGTGCAAACTGTTCGCCGGCGACGCGCGTTTCATCGACGCCAACACCGTCAGCGTCAGCTACATGGACGGCACCCAGGACACCATCCGCGCCGACCACATCGTGATCGCCTGCGGCTCGCGCCCTTATCACCCGGCCAGCGTCGATTTCAATCACCCGCGCATCTACGACAGCGATTCCATTCTCGAGCTGAGCCATGAACCGCGCCACGTGATCATTTACGGCGCCGGGGTGATCGGCTGCGAATACGCGTCTATCTTCCGCGGTCTGAACGTCAAGGTCGATCTGATCAACACCCGCGATCGCCTGCTGGCATTCCTCGATCAGGAGATGTCGGATTCGCTCTCTTACCACTTCTGGAACAACGGCGTGGTGATCCGCCACAACGAGGAGTTCGAGAAGATTGAAGGCACCGAAGACGGCGTGATCGTGCACCTGAAGTCCGGCAAGAAGGTGAAAGCGGACTGCCTGCTGTACGCCAACGGCCGTACCGGCAACACAGATTCGCTGGGGTTGGAAAACGTCGGCCTGGAATCGGACAGCCGCGGGCTACTGAAGGTGAACAGCATGTACCAAACCGCGCTGTCGCACATCTATGCGGTCGGTGACGTGATCGGCTATCCGAGCCTGGCTTCCGCCGCCTACGATCAGGGCCGCATCGCCGCGCAGGCGATCGCTTCCGGCGAAGCCAGCGGTCACCTAATCGAAGATATCCCGACCGGCATCTACACCATTCCGGAAATCAGCTCCGTCGGCAAAACCGAGCAGGAACTGACGGCGATGAAGGTGCCGTATGAAGTGGGCCGCGCCCAGTTCAAGCATCTGGCGCGCGCGCAGATCGCCGGGATGAACGTAGGCAGCCTGAAGATCCTGTTCCATCGCGACACCCTGCAGATCCTCGGGATCCACTGCTTCGGCGAGCGTGCGGCGGAGATCATCCACATCGGTCAGGCGATCATGGAACAGAAAGGTGAAGGCAATACTATCGAGTATTTCGTTAATACGACCTTCAACTATCCGACCATGGCCGAAGCCTACCGGGTGGCGGCGCTTAACGGCTTAAACCGCCTGTTTTAACGCGTTGTCGATGTAGCCCTGCATGTGCTCGCGGATCGCTTCGGCCAACTGCTCATAACGGCTGCGCAGTGGGGAACCGGGGCGATACACCAACGCGATGGTGCGCTTCGGTTCCGGCTTGTAGCAATCCAGATAGCAGACGCCGTCGCGTTCGCGCTGCGGCGGCACCGCCAGTGACGGCAGCAGGGTAATGCCGCTGCCGGCCGCGACCATATTGCGCAGCGTTTCCAGACTGGTGGCGCGGAAGTGGGTATCTTCGTCCGCGCCCGCCTGGAAGCAGAAGCCCATCGCCTGATCGCGCAGGCAGTGCCCATCCTCCAGCATCAGCAGCTTCTCTCCCGCCAAATCCGGCATCGCCACGCGCTCGCGCTGCGCCCACGGGTGATCGGAATACACCGCCAGCTTCATCGGTTCATCGAACAGAGGCACTTCGATAAACGCCTCGGTTTCCTTCACCAATGCCAGAATGGCGCAGTCCAATTTGCCGCTGTCGAGTTGCGCCAGCAGTTGCTGGGTTTGCGCTTCGTGCAGGTACATTTCCAGTTTCGGGAAAGTTTTGTGCAGCGTCGGGATGATCTGCGGCAGCAGATAAGGCCCCACGGTCGGGATCAGGCCGATGTGCAGCGGCCCGGACATGGCTTCGCCCTGCTGGCTGGCCATCTCCTTCAATACTTTCACTTCGCGCAGCACGGTACGCGCCTGCTCCACCAGCAGCAGACCCGCCTGGGTGAACAGCACCTTGCGGCTGGTGCGCTCGAGCAGCATGACGCCCAACTCGTCTTCCAGCTTGCGGATCTGCCCGCTCAGCGTGGGTTGGCTTACATGGCATGAATCGGCCGCGCGGCGGAAGTGCCGGTGCTCGGCCAAGGCGACCAGATACTCTAAATCACGAATATTCATTGTTTCCCTCCATTCCATGATAGCTCATGGCGATAGATAAGATAGCAATGAGCGATTAGATCTATCAACCCCCAGCGACAATAATGTGTCCCAACGAAGCGATATCGCGCTAAATGCTAAAAATTAATTTTGCTAATTAAGGGGTTAATCAATGTTTACCAGTCAAGAAGGCAAGAAAGTTCCTCAGGTTACTTTCCACACCCGTCAGGGCGACCAATGGATTGATGTGACCACTGATGACCTGTTCAAAAACAAAACCGTTATCGTGTTCTCGCTGCCGGGCGCATTTACGCCAACCTGTTCTTCGAGCCATCTGCCGCGCTACAACGAACTGTCCAGCGTATTCAAGCAGCACGGCGTCGACGGCATTCTGTGCGTCTCGGTGAACGATACCTTCGTGATGAACGCCTGGAAAGCCGATCAACATGCGGAAAACATCACCTTCGTGCCGGACGGCAACGGTGAATTCACCAAAGGCATGAACATGCTGGTCGAGAAAGCGGATCTGGGCTTTGGCCCGCGTTCATGGCGCTACTCGATGCTGGTGCGCGACGGCGTGGTCGAGAAAATGTTCGTCGAACCGAACAAGCCGGGCGACCCGTTTGAAGTGTCCGACGCCGACACCATGCTGAAATACCTGGCGCCGGAATTCAAAGTGCAGGAGTCGGTCTCCCTGTTCACCAAGCCGGGCTGCCCATTCTGCGCCAAAGCCAAGCAAATGCTGCAAGAGCGCGGCATTCAGTATGAAGAGATCGTACTGGGCAAAGACGCCACCACCGTCAGCCTGCGCGCCGTCAGCGGCCGCGCCACGGTGCCGCAAGTGTTCATCGGCGGCCGTCACATCGGCGGCAGCGACGATCTGGAAACTTTCCTGTCAGCTTAATAAGTAATAACAAAGCCAACGTGAACTTTGGCGGGCTACGGCCCGCCCTTTTTTTACCTTTCAGGAGCGGATATGAAACTGTTGAACGTTGATGTTGCGGTCATCGGCGGCGGCACCGCAGGGCTCGGCGCCTATCGCGCGGCCAAACTGTCTACCCCCAGCGTGGTGATGATCGAAGGCGGGCCTTACGGCACCACCTGTGCGCGCGTTGGCTGCATGCCATCCAAGTTGCTGATCGCCGCTGCCGAAGCGGTACATCAAATCGAACGCGCGCCGGGCTTTGGCGTGCACCCAACCGGTACAACCCGCATCGACGGGCGCGAAGTGATGGCGCGCGTCAAACGCGAACGCGATCGCTTCGTCGGCTTCGTGCTGGAAGGCGTGGACGAGATCCCGGCCGGCGATAAAATTCAGGGCTATGCCCGCTTTATCGACGACAACACGCTGCAGGTCGACGAGCATACGCGCATCGTGGCGCAGCGCATCGTGATCGCCACCGGTTCCCGCCCCAGCTGGCCGGCGCCGTGGAACGAACTGGGCGATCGTCTGATCGTCAACGACGATCTGTTCAACTGGGATGATTTGCCGCAGTCCGTAGCGGTATTCGGCCCTGGCGTCATCGGGCTCGAGCTGGGGCAAGCGCTGCACCGCCTCGGTGTCGACACCAAGGTCTTCGGCATCGGCGGCGCCGTCGGGCCGCTCACCGACAGCGCCGTGCGCGACTACGCCGCCAAAGCACTGGGGGAAGAGTTCTATCTCGACGCCGACGTGAAGGTAGAGATGATGCAGCGCGAAGGCGACAAGGTGTTTATCCGCTATCGGGACCTGCAGGGCCAACCGCAGGAGATCCTGGTGGACTACGTGCTGGCCGCCACCGGCCGCCGCCCCAACGTCGATCGGCTGGGCCTCGAAAACACCGGCTTACAGCTTGACGCCCGAGGCGTACCGCTGGCCGACCGCCTGACGATGCAAACCAGCGTGCCGCATATTTTCATCGCCGGCGACGCCAGCAACCAACTGCCGCTGCTGCATGAGGCCAGCGATCAGGCACGCATCGCCGGCGCCAACGCCGGCAGCTTCCCGGAGATCAATCCGGGCCTGCGCCGCAGCGCGATTTCGGTGGTGTTCTCCGATCCGCAGATCGCCATGGTCGGCTCAACCTTCCGCGAGCTGAGCGAGAAGTTCAGCGCCTGCGGCTGCTTTGAAGTGGGCAACGTCTCGTTTGAGAATCAGGGCCGCTCGCGGGTGATGCTGCGCAACAAAGGCATTCTGCACGTCTACGGCGAGCAAGGCACCGGCCGTTTCCTCGGCGCGGAAATGATCGGCCCGGACGCCGAACACATCGCACACTTGCTGGCCTGGGCGCACCAGCAGCAGATGACCGTCGATCAGATGCTGGACATGCCGTTCTATCATCCGGTGATCGAAGAAGGCTTGCGCACCGCGCTGCGCGATCTGCAGGCGAAGCTCAAACTCGGCACGGCCGAAATCGAGCGCTGCCAGCGCTGCCCGGGCGAATAACCTCTTATTCTCCGTTCATCCCCACCGGGCCTTCAGGCCCGGTTTTTTTGCGCAGCACTTTCCACATTTTCCTCCCTCCTCTTGCCTCACGGCCCTTCTGCGTTCATTTTTTATGCTTCGACATTGAAGTGATACCAATAACGATACTAGAATAAAGCAAGGAGCCAGAATGGAGGAAGAACATGGAAAAGCATGAACACTATACCTATCGCATCACCTGGTCAGCGGAAGATCGTGAATATGTCGGGCTGTGCGCCGAATTCCCCTCGTTGTCCTGGCTGGCGGCCACGCGTACCGGCGCGCTGGAGGGTATCGAAAAAGTGGTGAGCGAAACGATCGACGATATGTTGGCGCAAGGTGAAACGCCGCCGCAGGCGCTGGCGGAAAAGAACTTCAGCGGAAAACTGGTGTTGCGCATGACGCCGGAACAGCATCGGCGGCTGGCGATCGGCGCGATGGAGGAAGGCGTGAGTCTGAACCGTTATCTGTGCGCACGCCTGGCGGGGTAGAGGTTCAAGGGCGGCACCGGGTCGCCCTTGTCGTCGTCAAGCCAAACGCTGTTTCGCTGCGGCGATTGCCGCGGCCACCTGCTGCGGCGCGACGCCGCCTTTGGCCGCACGCTTGTCCAGGCAGGATTGCAAGGCCAGGATCGGGTAAACGTCGTCGCCGATCGTTGCGCTGAACTGCTGCAAGTCCGCCAGCGGCAGCGCTTCCAGCGGTTTGCCCTGGCGAATCGCTTCTACCACCGCCTCGCCGACGATATGGTGCGCCTCGCGGAACGGCACGCCCTTGGCGACCAGGTAATCCGCCAGTTCGGTGGCGTTGGCATAGCCCTGCTCCGCCGCTTCCTGGCAGCGCGGGCGCTTCACCTGAATGCCGTCCAGCACCAGCGCCGCCATCTGCAGGCAGTCCATCCAGGTGTCGAGCGCGTCGAACAGCCCTTCTTTGTCTTCCTGCATGTCTTTGTTGTACGCCAGCGGCAGGCCTTTCAGCGTCATCATCATGCCGGTCAGCGCGCCCTGCACGCGGCCGCACTTGCCGCGGATCAGCTCCAGCGCGTCCGGGTTTTTCTTCTGCGGCATCAGCGAAGAACCGGAGGTCACACGGTCGGACAGCTCGACAAACGCTGCTTCGCCGCTGTTGAAGAAGATCAGGTCTTCGGCGAAGCGCGACAGGTGCACCATGCTGATGGCGGCGTTGGACAGCAGCTCCAGCACGTGATCGCGATCGGATACGCTGTCCAGGCTGTTGCGGGTCGCCGAGGCGAAGCCCAGCCAGCCGGCCAGCTGCTCGCGATCGATAGGATAAGCGGTGCCGGCCAGCGCGCCGCTGCCCAGCGGGCTGACGTCCAGCCGTTTCAGGGTATCCTGCAGGCGGCTCTCATCGCGCGCCAGCATCTCGACATAGGCCAGGCACCAGTGCGCGAAAGTCACCGGCTGCGCGCGTTGCAGGTGGGTATACCCCGGCATCACCGCATCCTGGTTGGCTTCGGCGGTCTCCACCAGCGCCTGCTGCAGCTGGACGATCGCCTGATGCAGATCGCCGACTTGCTGTTTGCACCACAGCTTCAGATCGGTCGCGACCTGATCGTTGCGGCTGCGGCCGGTGTGCAGCTTCTTGCCCAAATCGCCGACCTTCTCGATCAGCTTCTGCTCCACCCAGCTGTGGATGTCTTCGGCATCGCTTTGGACGATCGCCAAAGGATCGGCCTGGACCTCCGTCAGTAGCGCATTCAGCGCCTGCTCCAGCTGCTGTTGCTCCGTTGCCGTCAACACGTTAACGGTCACCAGCGCCTTCGACCAGGCCACCGAGCCCACGATATCCTGCTCCGCCAGGCGATAATCGAACCGCAGCGAATCGTTGAGTTGCTTGAACCGCTGATCCGCCGCCTGAGTGAACCGTCCGCCCCAAAGTGCCATATCTTACTCCTGAATTTTTATGCGAAAGGGCGCAGCATGCTGCGCCCTTGCAGAGTCACGCCAATCGATTATTTATTCTTTTTCTCGTTCAACGCGCGGATGCGTGAAGACAGAGAGAACAGGCGGATAAAGCCGCCCGCGTGGCTGTGATCGTAAACTTCGTCTTCGCCGAAGGTGGCGAACTCTTCGGAGTACAGGCTGTTGGCGGATTTTTTCTGGATCGCCGTCACCTGGCCTTTGTACAGCTGCAGCACCACTTCACCGTTTACCTCTTCAGCCAATGCTTCGGCAGAGGCCTGCAGCGAGCGGCGCAGCGGCGCGAACCAGCGGCCGTCGTACACCACATAAGACATCTCCAGGCCCAGCTGCTCGCGCCATTTGAAGCTGTCGCGGTCCAGCACCAGCTGCTCGACGGCGCGCAGCGCCGCCACCATGATGGTGCCCCCCGGGGTTTCATAGCAGCCGCGGGATTTGATACCCACCAAGCGGTTTTCCACGATGTCGATACGGCCGACGCCGTGCTTGGCGCCCAGCGCGTTCAGGGTTTCCAGGCACTGGTACGGCGACAGCGCTTTACCGTTAACCGCCACGACGCGGCCTTTCTCAACGGTGACGGTCACCTGCTCAGGCTGGTCCGGCGCTTCCTGCGGATCGACGGTCCACACCCAGCAATCTTTGTTCGGCGCATTCCACGGGCTTTCCAGCACGCCGCCTTCGGTGGAGATGTGCCAGGCGTTTTCATCGCGGCTGTAGATCTTCTCCAACGACGCGGTAGTCGGGATGTTGCGCTCTTTCAGGTAATCCAGCAGCGCTTCACGGGAACGCAGGTTCCACTCACGCCACGGCGCCACCACTTTCAGCTGCGGTGCCAGCGCGGTGTAGGTGGTCTCGAAGCGCACCTGGTCGTTGCCTTTGCCGGTCGCGCCGTGGCACAGCGCGTCGGCGCCCACTTTCAACGCCAGCTCGACCTGCGCCTTGGCGATGATCGGCCGCGCCATCGAGGTGCCCAGCAGGTAGCTGCCCTCGTACAGGGCGCCGGTCTGCAGCACCGGATAAACGTAATCGCGGATAAATTCTTCACGCAGATCGACCACGTGACATTCAGAGGCACCGGACTGCAGGGCTTTTTGCTCCACGCCTTCCAGATCGCTGCGCTCCTGACCGATGTCCGCCACGAACGCCACCACTTCACAGCCGCCGTAGTTCTCTTTCAGCCATGGAATGATGGCCGAGGTATCCAGGCCGCCGGAGTACGCCAGAACGATTTTTTTGATGCCTTGGTTTTGCATGATCTATTCCTTTCTAATTCTAAAATTAAGCGAGGATCCGGGTGCCAATCGACACGCCGTTAAACAAAGCAGGAAGCTGATCGGCATGGCGCCAGCTGGCGATATCCACCGGGCGGCCGAGGGTGCGGGCCGCGTCGAGCGCCGCATTCACCTTCACCACCATACCATCGGTGATAATGCCTTGCGCGATCAGTTGTTCCGCTTTTTGCGCCGTCATTTCCGCAATGCGTTGCCCCTTGCCGTCGAGGATGCCGCTGACGTCCGACAGCAGGATCAGATCCGCCCCCAGCGTCGCCGCCAGCGCCGTCGCCGCCTGATCGGCGTTCACGTTCATTAACTGCCCATCGGCGGTGATGCCGATGGAGCTGACAACCGGCAGGTAGCCGGCGCTCAGCAGGGTATTGAGCAGCGCGGGCGAACCGGGCTGCGCGTTGCCGACGTGGCCCAATGCCGGATCGAGCGGGGTCACGACTGCGCTGCCGCCGTCCGCCAGGCTCAGGCCGACGGCGTTGATTTGGTGTTTAATCGCCCACGCCAGCAGCGTTTTGTTGGCGGTGCCGGCCAGCGCGCCGGTGATGATGTCGATCTGATCGGCCGGCGTGACCCGCAGGCCGTTCTTTTTCACCACCGGCAAAGAGAGCTGCTTCATCAGTTCGTCCACCACGCAGCCGCCGCCGTGCACGATCACCAGCGGGCGCTGATGCTGCTGCCGGTAGCTGTCCAGCGCGGTAAACAGACGCTCCAGCGCTTCTTCACTGTCTAATAACACGCCACCTAACTTGATAATTAACGGGTTCATTGCTGTTTACTCACGCTGGTTTAAAGGAGTGACTGGGTTTCCGGGAAGCCGAAACGGATATTCAGGCATTGCACCGCCTGTGCCGCCGCGCCTTTCAGCAGGTTGTCTTCCACCGCCACGGCGATCAGATGCTCGCCCTGCACCGCAAAGCCGATGTCGCAGAACGGCAGCCCCACCACCGCTTTCAGCGCCGGCACGCCCTGGTCGTACAGCCGCACCAGCGGCTTGTCGTCATAGGCGGCGTGATAGGCGGCGGCCACGTCCTGCGCGGTCACGCCGGCCTTCAGGCGGCAGGTGATGGTTTCAAGGATGCCGCGCGGGAAGTTGCCCAGGTGCGGCGTAAAGATGACCGGCACGCCCAGGTGCGCGGCGATCTCCGGTTGGTGCCGGTGGGTGAAAATACCGTACGGCTGCAGGCTCACTTCGCAGAAGCTGGTGGTCATGCAGGCCTTGCGCCCGGCGCCGCTGACGCCGCTGGTGGCGTTGATCACCGGCCACTGGTCGAGGTTCAGCAGCTGTTTTTCGATCAACGGTTTCAGCGCCAGCTGCGCCGCCGTCGGGTAACAGCCCGGCACGGCAATCAGCTGCGCCTGTTTAATCTTGTCGCTCTGCCATTCCGCCAGGCCGTACACCGCCTGCTCCAGCAGAGCGCCATGCTGATGCTCGAAACCGTAGTACTGGCTATAAAAATCGGCGTCCTGCACGCGGAAGGCGCCCGACAGATCGAACACCACGCAGCCCGCCGCCAGGAAGGCCGGTGCGATATCGTGGCTGACTTCATGAGCGGTGGCGAGGAACACCACGTCGATGCCCTGCGCCGCCTTGGCGACGTCGGTCAGCGGCTGCAGCGGCAGATCGACGATGCCTTTCAACTGGGGATGGAGATCGGAAAGCAACTTTCCTGCATCTGCACTTTGCGCTGAAACCGCTAAAGCGGTTATGTTCATGTGTGGGTGGCGATTCAGGTAAGCCGTGAGCTCCGCTCCGGCGTAACCGCTGGCACCAACGATCAGCGTATTCAACATGTGGCCTTTCACCTTCTAAACTGACGTGCGGTCGCTTGCGACCCAGGTAACAGGGCTAGCCAGCGTTGTTGCGCCGTTCACCCACGGAGCCTGGCGTTGATGCTTTTATAAACATCCGGGTATCGGGTTCCCTTACGCGTCGGCTTACTGTATTTTTATTCAAAATAAATGCATGAATATTGATACTATCCTAACCAAAGGCTGTCAACAGTGAAGATGAAATTACCTCCATTTATTGAGCTGTACCGGGCGTTGATCGCAACGAAGTCGATCAGCGCCACCGATGCCGGCCTCGATCAGAGCAATGAGGCGTTAATCAACTTGCTGGCCGGCTGGTTTGCCGACCTGGGCTTTCGCGTCGACGTACAGCCGGTGCCAGAATCGCGCCACAAATTCAACCTGCTGGCCAGCATCGGCGAAGGCAGCGGCGGCCTGCTGCTGGCCGGCCATACCGATACGGTGCCTTACGACGAAGGCCGCTGGACGCGCGATCCCTTCACCCTGACCGAGCACGACAACAAGCTCTACGGCCTGGGCACCGCCGACATGAAAGGCTTCTTCGCCTTTATTCTGGATGCGGTGCGCGATATCGACGCGAGCAAACTGACCAAGCCGCTGTACATTCTGGCTACCGCAGATGAAGAAACGACGATGGCCGGCGCACGTTATTTCGCCGCCTCCACCGCCATTCGTCCGGATTTCGCCATCATCGGCGAACCGACCTCGCTGCAGCCGGTGCGCGCACACAAGGGCCATATGGCCAACGCCATTCGCATCGTCGGCCAGTCCGGCCACTCCAGCGATCCGGCGCGCGGCGTCAACGCCATCGATCTGATGCACGAATCCATCGGCCGCCTGATGGAGCTGCGCAAAACCCTGCAGGAGCACTACAACAATCCGGCGTTCGCCGTGCCTTATCCCACCATGAACTTCGGCCATATCAGCGGCGGCGACGCGGCCAACCGCATCTGCGCCTGCTGCGAGCTGCACCTGGATATCCGCCCGCTGCCCGGCATGACGCTCGACAATATCAACGAGCTGATGCATCAGGCATTGGAGCCGGTGAGCCAACGCTGGCCGGGCCGCCTGACCATCGAAGAGCTGCACGCGTCGGTGCCGGGTTACGAATGCCCGACCGACCACCGCATGGTGGCGGTGATCGAGGAGCTGCTGGGCACCCGCACGCAGGTGGTCAACTACTGCACCGAAGCGCCGTTCGTACAGCAGGTCTGCCCGACGTTGGTGCTCGGGCCCGGTTCCATCGATCAGGCCCACCAGCCGGACGAATACATCGACACCGCGTTTATCGAACCGACGCGCAAACTGCTGGGCCAGCTGGTCAATCACTTTTGCCGGCAGTAAACCCGACATTTAACAGGGGAAACGCGCTATGCTTCCCCTAACTCAAAATAAGTAGAAAACGGCGAAATAAGCCACGCTGATAACCGATGCGGCGTAATTAAATTTCAGAAAATGCGCCGATTTTGATGTTTTTTTGCTAAAAATAGTGTCAATTGACGATTGGACAGGAACGCGATGTGATCAGGCAGGCGGTCTGCGCCTGACGCGTGAAATTTATTTACAAGATAAAAATCATACAGAACTGGGTCAGGGGTTATATGAACGAACAATATTCGGCAATGCGCAGTAATGTCAGTATGCTCGGCAAATTGCTCGGCGATACCATCAAAGAAGCGCTGGGCGAGCATATTCTCGATCGCGTTGAGACCATCCGTAAGCTTTCCAAATCTTCACGCGCCGGCAACGAAGCGCATCGCCAGGAGCTGCTCTCCACCCTGCAGAACCTGTCCAACGACGAGCTGCTGCCGGTGGCGCGCGCCTTCAGCCAGTTCCTCAACCTGACCAACGTCGCCGAGCAGTACCACAGCATTTCGCCCAACGGCGAAGCCGCCAGCAACCCGGAAGCGCTGGCGCAGCTGTTCAGCCGTCTCAAAGACAAAAAGCTCAGCGACAAAGAGCTGCAGCACGCGGTGTCGCAACTTTCCATCGAGCTGGTACTGACGGCGCACCCGACGGAGATCACCCGCCGCACCCTGATCCACAAGCTGGTGGAGGTCAACACCTGTCTCAGCCAGCTCGATCACAACGATCTGGCCGACTACGAGCGCAACAAGATCATGCGCCGCCTGCGCCAGTTGGTGGCCCAGTCGTGGCACACCGATGAAATTCGCAAACATCGCCCTTCCCCGATCGACGAAGCCAAATGGGGCTTCGCGGTGGTGGAAAACAGCCTGTGGGAAGGCGTGCCGGCGTTCCTGCGCGAGTTCAACGAGCAGTTGGAAAACTCCATCGATTACAGCCTGCCGGCGGAAGCGGTGCCGGTGCGCTTCACCTCCTGGATGGGCGGCGACCGCGACGGCAACCCGAACGTGACCGCCGAAATTACCCGCCATGTGCTGCTGCTCAGCCGCTGGAAAGCCTGCGACCTGTTCACCCGCGATATTCAGGTGCTGGTCTCCGAGCTGTCGATGACCGAATGTACCCCGGAGCTGCGCGCCCGCGCCGGCGGTGACGAGGTGCAGGAACCGTACCGCGAAATCATGAAGCAGCTGCGCAGCCAGCTGATGAGCTCCCAGGCCTATCTGGAAGGCCGCCTGAAGGGCGAACGCGTGCTGAAGCCGCACGACCTGCTGGTGAACAACGAGCAGCTGTGGGAGCCGCTGTATGCCTGCTACCAATCGCTGCAGGCCTGCGGCATGGGCATCATCGCCAACGGTCAGCTGCTGGATACCCTGCGCCGCGTGCGCTGCTTCGGCGTGCCGCTGGTGCGCATCGACGTGCGCCAGGAAAGCACCCGCCATACCGAGGCCATCGCCGAGCTGACCCGCTACCTGGGGCTGGGCGACTATGAAAGCTGGTCGGAAGCCGATAAACAGGCGTTCCTGATCCGCGAACTGAACTCCAAACGCCCGCTGGTGCCGCTGAAATGGCAACCGAGCGCCGACACGCAGGAAGTGCTGGAAACCTGCCGGGTGATCGCCGAAGCGCCGCAGGGCTCGATCGCCGCCTACGTGATTTCGATGGCGCGCACGCCTTCCGACGTGCTGGCGGTGCACCTGCTGCTGAAAGAGGCCGGTTGCCCGTTCGCGCTGCCGGTCGCTCCGCTGTTCGAAACCCTCGACGATCTGAACAACGCCGACGACGTGATGACTCAGTTGCTGAACATCGACTGGTATCGCGGCTTTATTCAGGGCAAACAGATGGTAATGATCGGCTACTCCGACTCGGCGAAAGACGCCGGCGTGATGGCCGCTTCCTGGGCGCAGTACCGCGCGCAGGACGCGCTGATCAAAACCTGTGAAAAGGCCGGCGTGGCGCTGACGCTATTCCACGGCCGCGGCGGTTCCATCGGCCGCGGCGGCGCACCGGCGCATGCGGCGTTGCTGTCGCAGCCGCCGGGCAGCCTGAAGGGCGGCCTGCGCGTCACCGAACAGGGCGAGATGATCCGATTCAAATTCGGCCTGCCTGAAGTCACCATCAGCAGCCTGGCGCTGTATGCTGGCGCGATCCTCGAGGCAAACCTGCTGCCGCCGCCGGAACCGAAGAAAGAATGGCGGGCGCTGATGGACGATCTGTCAGACACCTCCTGCCGGATGTATCGCGGCTACGTGCGTGAAAACCCGGACTTCGTGCCTTACTTCCGCGCGGCCACGCCGGAGCTGGAGCTGGGTAAACTGCCGCTGGGCTCACGCCCGGCCAAACGCAAGCCGAACGGCGGCGTAGAGAGCCTTCGCGCCATTCCGTGGATCTTCGCCTGGACGCAGAACCGCCTGATGCTGCCGGCCTGGCTCGGCGCCGGCGCCGGATTGCAGGAGGCGGTGAAAGCCGGCAAGCAGGCGGAACTGGAGGCGATGTGTCGCGACTGGCCGTTCTTCTCCACCCGCATCGCCATGCTGGAAATGGTGTTCGCCAAGGCCGACCTTTGGCTGGCGGAATACTACGATCAGCGCCTGGTGGATAAATCGCTGTGGCCGCTGGGCCAACAGCTGCGCGATCAGCTGGAAAGCGACATCAAGGTGGTGCTGACCATCGCCAACGATGCGCACCTGATGGAAGACCTGCCGTGGATTGCCGAATCCATCGCGCTGCGCAACGTTTATACCGACCCGCTGAACGTCTTGCAGGCCGAACTGCTGCACCGTTCGCGTCAGCAGGAGCAGCCGGACGCCCGCGTCGAGCAGGCGCTGATGGTCACCATCGCCGGCGTCGCCGCCGGGATGCGCAACACCGGCTAGCGAGCCTCATCGCGGCCCCGTTTATCGGGGCCGTTTTTTTATGCCTTTCCCCCACAAAAAAAGGGCGCCGCGGTAAGCGATGCCCTTTTTCAATGGAACAGGCCTGTCAGGCGGCGGCCACCGGGCGCACGCCCAGCGTGTGGCAGATGGCGTAGCTCATTTCGGCGCGGTTCAGCGTATAGAAGTGGAAATCTTTCACGCCTTCGCGGCTGAGGATCTTCACCATGTCCATGGCGATGTTGGCGCCGACCATTTTGCGGGTCTCCGCATCGTCGTCCAGCCCTTCGAACATGCTGGTCATCCAGCTTGGCACCCGCACGTTGGTCATGGTGGCGAAGCGCTGCAGCTGCTTGAAGTTGGACACCGGCAGAATGCCCGGCACGATTTCCACGTCGATACCGGCGGTGACGCAGCGGTCGCGGAAGCGCAGGTAGCTCTCAACGTCGAAGAAGAACTGGGTGATGGCGCGGCTGGCGCCGGCGTCGATCTTGCGCTTCAGGTTGATTAAATCGGCCTGGGCGCTCTTCGCCTCCGGGTGCACTTCCGGGTAGGCGGCGACGGAAATGTCGAAGTCGCCCACGTCTTTCAGCAGCGCCACCAGATCGGTCGCGTACATGTCCGGCTTGCCGCCGCCCGGCGGCAGATCGCCGCGCAGCGCCACGATATGGCGAATGCCGCTGTTCCAATAATCGGCCGCGATGTCGCGCAGCTGCGCCGGGCTGGCGTCGATGCAGGTCAGGTGCGGCGCCGCCTCCAGGCCGGTGCGCTCCTTGATCCCCTTGATGATGCTGTGGGTGCGATCGCGCTCGCCGGAGTTGGCGCCGTAGGTGACGGAAACGAATTTGGGTTTGAGGATGCTCAGACGATCGATCGACTGCCACAGGGTCTCTTCCATCTCGCTGGTGCGCGGCGGGAAGAACTCGAATGATACGTTAATCTGGCCGTTCAACTCCGCCAGACTCTGATTCAGCGCTTCCCGCTGGTTTGCGTGGAAAAAGCTCATACCCTGCTCACCTCTTATCAATCACTGTTTTTTTCATCTTGATGAGCGTCTATACGTTTAGACGTCTAGATAGAAAATGCCGCATGTTGGCTAAAGAGTCAACAGGAAAATGAGGGGAATAAGATGATTAATCTTCACCCGCTCAACGAGGGAATTTCATGACGGCGGCAGGGATAAGTATGGCAGGAAAAGCAAAGGGGCGCGGTGAACCCGCGCCCGCAGAGGATTAAAGCAGCTGCGCCAACCGGTTAAGGTCTGACTGGATCGCTCCGGCGGTCACGTCGCGGCCGGCGCCCGGCCCGCGGATCACCAGCGGATTATCGCGATACCAGCGGCTTTCGATGGCGAACACGTTGTCGCACGGCAGCAACGAGGCCAGCGGATGCTCAGGACGCACCGCCTCCACGCCGACCCGCGCCTTGCCGTTGGCGTCGAAACGCGCCACGTGACGCAGCACCAGGCCCATTTCGCTGGCGGCCTCAAAACGCTGCTGCATCTGCTGGTTCAGCGCCTCGCCGTTCTCGAAGAACTGATCGACGGAGCCCTGCTCGCAGCCCGCCGGCACCAGCGACTCGACCCGCACCTGGTTAGGTTCGATGTCGTAGCCCGCTTCGCGCGCCAGGATCACCAACTTGCGCATCACGTCCTGGCCGGAGAGATCGACCCGCGGATCCGGTTCGGTCAGCCCCTGCTGCCAGGCCTGATCCACCAGCTCGGTAAACGGCACCGTGCCGTCATACTGCAGGAACAGCCAGGAAAGCGTGCCGGAGAAGATGCCGCTGATCGCCAAAATGCTGTCGCCGCTGTCGCGCAGATCGCGCACCGTGTGGTTGACCGGCAGACCGGCGCCGACGGTGGCGTTGTACAGCCAGTGGCGGCCGGTTTTGGCGAAGGCGTCGCGAATTTGGCGATAGGTATCGCTGCACGAGGCTCCCGCCAGCTTGTTGGCGCTGATCACGTGGAAACCGTAGCTGGCGAAATCCAGATACTGCCCGGCCAGCTCTTCGCTGGCGGTCACGTCGAGCACCACCAAATCGTCGAACGGGTGCGCGCGCATCCACAGGAACAGCGACTCTTCGTCGAGCGCCTGCGCCTCGTCCTCAAAGAACGCCAATGCGCGGCTGGCGTCCAGCCCTTCGTAGTTCAGCAGGCTGCGGCGGCTGTCCACCACCCCCGCCAGGATAAATTCGAAGCCGCTGCGCGCGGAAATATTGGTCTGCTCGCGGGCAAACAGCTCCAGCCAGCGCGACCCAATGTTGCCCTTGCCGAACAGCACCAGACCGATGCGCTTCTCGGCGCGGAACAGGCTTTGGTGCAGCCCCTGAATCAGCAGCGCGGTCGGCCCCTGGCGTAATACCGCCACCAGGCTGATGCCATCTTCCGCCTGCCAGATAAATTCGACCGGCTGATCTTTCAGCTGCTGATAGAAGCGATGGCTGTGCAGCGGGTTCTTGCACACCCCGGCGCCGACCATCGCCACCAGCGCCAACCCTTCGCGCAGGTGCAGTTCACCCGGCAGCGCCGAGGCCTGCAGGATCGCCAGCGCGCTGTTGACCACCTCGGAGGTGTAGCACAGCTGCACTCGATTGCGGTCAGGATGGATGCCCACCGCCAACGGTTTGATCTGCGCGCGCTTGAGCACCAGATCCAATTCTTTCTGCGCCAGTTTGAAGTCATGCTGAGCGGCGACGTGCAGCTCAATCAGGCACACGTCATCGTGGCTGGTGACAATCTTGGCGCCGGTGCCGGACGCCAATACGCGCTCGATGCGCGTCGAGCCCTGCTCCGGCTGGTAGCTGCAGCGCAGCTGAAGATCGATATCGCTGCCGGAGACCGGCTGCAGGGTGCGGGTATGCAACACCGGTGCCGCCAGGCGCGCCAGCTCGCTGGCTTCGTCCAGGCGCAGCAGCGGCAGCAGGCAGGCGTCTTTCACCTTGCGCGGGTCGGCGCTGTAAACCCCGGCCACGTCGCTCCAGATGGTGACGCGCGCCGCGCCGGCCAACGCGCCGACCTGAGTGGCGGAGTAGTCGCTGCCGTTACGCCCCAACAGCACGGTTTCCCCGGCGTCGTTGCGCGAAATGAAGCCGGTCACCACCAGGCGCTTGCCCGGATGTTGAGCCAACAATTGCTGCAGCAGCGGATAAGAACGGCCTTCATCCACCTGCGGCTGCGCGGCGCGCTCGGCGCGCAGGAAATCACGCGCATCCAGCCAGGCCGCCTGCATATCCAGGTGGTTGAGCACCGCCGCCATCAGGCGCGCCGACCAGATCTCGCCGTGCCCGACCACTTCGGCATAGCACACCTCGTCGACTTTGCCGTCCAGCAGCACCGCCAGACGTTCCAGATCCTGAATGAACTCGGCGATCAGCGGCTCGGCGCTTTCCGGCGGCAGCAGGCCGCTGATAAGATCGCTGTGATAACGACGCAACGTCTGCTGCACCTGGTGCGCAGACAGGCGATCGCTCTGGCTGAGCTTCAGCCAGTTGATCAACTGGTTGGTGGTACTGCCGGCGGCCGATACCACCATCATGTCGCCCGGCTGGCTGTATTCCGCCATAATCCCGGCCACACGCAGATAACACTTCACATCCGCCAGACTGCTGCCGCCAAACTTGTGCAGTTGACGCCCACTCACCGGCCCTGCTACAGCAATTGCATTCATGCTTACCTCGTTGCCGCCGCCTGGAAAGCGCGTTCCAGATCGGCAATCAAATCTTCACTGTCTTCAATACCCACGGAAATGCGCAGCAGGCTCTCGGAGATGCCGGCCGCTGCCCGCGCCTCCGCCGCCATGCCGGCGTGGGTCATGGTCGCTGCATGCGAGATCAGGCTTTCTACGCCGCCCAACGATTCTGCCAGAGTAAACAGCTCAAGGGCAGAGAGAAAACGGCGCAGCACCGCTTCATCGCCGTCCAGTTCAAAACTCAGCATCGCGCCGAAACCGCGCTGCTGCCGGCGGGCGATCTCATGCCCCGGATTCTCCGGCAGGGAGGGATGATACAGCTTTTTCACCAACGGTTGCTGCTGTAAATAGTCAACAATCGCTTCAGCGTTTAGCTGCGCCGCCTTGATGCGCGGCGACAGCGTGCGCATGCCACGCAGCAGCAGATAGCTGTCGAACGCGCCGCCGGTCACGCCGATGTTGTTCGCCCACCAGGCCAGCTCGACCGCCAGCTCGGGATCTTTGGCGATCACCGCCCCGGCCACCACGTCCGAATGCCCGTTCAGGTATTTGGTGCATGAATGGACCACCAGATCGGCACCGAGTTCGATCGGCTGTTGCAGGGCCGGGCTGAGGAAGGTGTTGTCCACCACCGTCAACGCGCCCGCCGCGTGCGCGGCGGCGCAGATCGCCGCGATGTCCACCACCCGCAGCAGCGGGTTGCTGGGGCTTTCGATCAACACCAGCTTCGGCTTTTGCGCCAGCGCCTGTTGCAGGGCGGCTTCATTACCCTGATCGACGAACAGCACGCGATAGGCACCGCGTTTGCTCAGGCTGTCGAACAACCGATAGCTGCCGCCGTAGCAGTCGTGCGGCGCCACCAGCAGATCGCCGGGCTTCAGCAGCACGGTGGTCACCAGATGGATCGCCGACATCCCGCTGCCGGTCATCACCGCGCCGGCGCCGCCTTCCAGCTCCGCCAACGCGCGTTGCACCACGTCGCGCGTCGGGTTGCCGCGGCGCGAATAATCATGGGCTCGGGGTTGGTTGAAGTCGGTAAAGTTATAGGTGCTGGACAGATGAATCGGCGGGACAACGCAGCCGTACTGTTCGTCGTCGTTCAGGCCGCTGCGTACGGCAATCGTGGCTGGTTTACGCGTCATGGGCTCGCTCGGCTCTCGGTTCGGTGAATGAGGCCTAAAGAGTAATCGCAGGATTGATAGACGTCAATACATCTGGACATCTAAACTTCTCTGCGTATAGATTGAGCAATGGCACAATACCCGCTAAAATTATGCCGATATGACATGACGATAAGATGTTAAGCCGCAATGCCCGGCCGAGGCGGGGCATTCAGTGACCCTGGTCGCGTAAAATTGACATTTATTTAGTGAGAACAGTGAAGATCGGGCATAATTGGCCGGTTTTTAGAATTTTGTAATTTTTCTGACAAAGTTAAGGTGTCCCATGGCTGAGTGGAACGGCGAGTATGTCAGCCCTTACGCTGAACACGGTAAAAAAAGCGAGCAAGTCAAAAAGATCACGGTATCCATTCCGCTGAAGGTCCTGAAAATCCTCACCGACGAACGGACCCGTCGCCAGGTGAACAACCTGCGCCACGCCACCAACAGCGAACTGCTGTGCGAAGCGTTTCTGCATGCCTTTACCGGCCAGCCGCTGCCGAACGATGAAGACCTGCGCAAAGAGCGCAGCGATGAAATTCCGGAAGCCGCGAAAGTGTTGATGCGCGAACTGGGTGTCGACCCCGATACCTGGGAATATTGAGAACCGCCCGGCGAACGCTGGCGGCAGAAACGAAAAAAGGCGCCAAAGGCGCCTTTTTCATCGGACGATAAGAAATCTTATTTCTTAGCGCCTGGTACGCTGAAACGCTTGTTGAAGCGGTCAACGCGGCCACCGGTAGCAACGTCACGCTGCTTGCCAGTGTAGAACGGGTGGCATGCGCCACAAACGTCCAGGTTCAGATCGTGGCCCACGGTGGAGCGGATCTTCATCACGTTACCGCAAGAGCAGTTAGCAGTAACTTCTTCGTATTTTGGGTGGATACCTTGTTTCATGGGAAACCTCAGTTAAGGCCGTGTCGCTATCCAGCCCTGTTTCGCCAGACACCACACGTGGTTGATAATAGAATTTTGGTATCGAATTATACCAAAGGCGGCAAATTATACAGCATTAGCCGGGGCGCGCAATCGGAACCGTACATTTGCCGATGCGCCGTGTAAACTGATGCCCACTTTTTTCAATTTGGATGAGATCATGCCCGTCGTACACGTTGCCTTGCCGGTCCCCCTCGCCCGCACCTTCGACTATCTGCTGCCGCCCGGCATGCAGCCGGTGGCCGGCGCGCGCGTGGGCGTGCCCTGGGGCAGGCAGCATGCGATCGGCATCGTCACCGGCTGCAGCGACACCAGTGAACTGCCGCTGGACAAGCTCAAACCGATCGACAGCGTGATCGACGCCGAATCGCTGTTCTCCCCCAGCCTGTGGCGCATCCTGCGCTGGGCCAGCGATTACTATCACTACCCCATCGGCGAAGTGCTGTTCCATGCGCTGCCGATCCTGCTGCGGCAAGGCAAACCGGCCGAGGCCGCGCCGCTGTGGCAATGGTTCGCCACCGAAGAGGGACGCGCCACCCCGCCCGAAAGCCTGAAACGCGCGCCGAAACAGCAGCAGGCGCTCGCGGCGCTGCTGCAACGCCCGGTCTATCGCCATCAGGTCAGCCAGCTTGAGCTGATGGAAAGCGCCCTGCAGGCGCTGCGCGCCAAAGGGCTGATCGATCTGCGCGCTCAGGTCGCGGATACGCACGACTGGCGCCCCAACTTCGCAGTGCTCGGCGAGCGGCTGCGGCTGAACACCGAGCAGGCTACCGCCGTCGGGGCGATCAGAAGCGAGGATGAGCAGTTCGCCGCCTGGCTGTTGGCCGGGGTAACCGGCTCCGGCAAGACCGAAGTCTACCTCAGCGTGCTGGAAAACGTGCTGGCCAAAGGCCGACAGGCGCTGGTGCTGGTGCCGGAAATCGGCCTGACGCCGCAAACCATCGCCCGCTTTCGCGAGCGCTTCAACGCGCCGGTAGACGTGCTGCACTCCGGGCTGAACGACAGCGAACGGCTGGCGGTTTGGCTGCGCGCGCGCAGCGGCGAAGCCGCCATCGTCATCGGCACCCGTTCGGCGCTGTTCACGCCGTTCCGTCAGCTGGGCGTAATCATCATCGACGAAGAGCATGACAGCTCTTATAAACAGCAGGAAGGCTGGCGCTACCACGCCCGCGATCTGGCGGTGTTCCGCGCCCGGGAAGAGGACATCCCGATGGTGATGGGCTCCGCGACCCCGGCATTGGAAACGCTGCACAACGTGCAGCTGGGTAAATATCGCCAGCTGAAGCTCACCCAGCGCGCGGGCAACGCCAAACCGGCAACGCAGCACCTGATCGATCTAAAGGGGCTGCCGCTGAAGGTCGGCCTGTCGCAACCGCTTTTGAAAAGCATGCAGCACCATTTAAAAGCCGGCAATCAGGTGATGCTGTTCCTCAACCGCCGCGGTTACGCTCCGGCGCTGCTGTGCCACGAGTGCGGCTGGATCGCCGAATGCCAGCGCTGCGATCACTACTACACCTTCCACCAGCATCAGCGCCAGCTGCGCTGCCACCACTGCGACAGCCAGCGGCCGGTGCCGCACCAGTGCCCACAGTGCGGCTCCACTCACCTGGTGTCGGTCGGCGTCGGCACCGAACAGCTGGAGCAGGAGCTGGCGCCGCTGTTCCCCGACACGCCGATCACCCGCATCGATCGCGACACCACCAGCCGCAAAGGGGCGCTTGAGCAGCACCTGGCGGATATCCATCGCGGCGAAGCGCGCATTCTGATCGGCACGCAGATGCTGGCCAAGGGCCACCATTTTCCCGACGTCACGCTAGTGGCGTTGCTGGACGTGGACGGCGCGCTGTTCTCCGCCGACTTCCGCTCCGCCGAGCGTTTCGCTCAGCTGTATACCCAGGTCTCCGGGCGGGCCGGCCGCGCGGGCAAACAGGGTGAAGTGCTGCTGCAAACCCACCATCCGGAGCACCCGCTGCTGCAGGTACTGCTGCAACAGGGTTACGACGCCTTCGCCAAACAGACGCTGGCGGAGCGCAACAGCGTGTTTCTGCCGCCTTACACCAGCCACATCATCGTGCGCGCCGAAGATCACGACAACCAGCAGGCCCCGCTGTTCCTGCAGCAGCTGCGCAACCTGCTGGAAGCCAGCCCGCTGAAGGACGATTCGCTGTGGGTGATGGGCCCGGTGCCGGCGCTGCAGTCCAAACGCGGCGGCCGTTTCCGCTGGCAGCTGCTGCTGCAGCACCCGACGCGGCGCGTCCTGCAACAGCTGATGAAAAGCTCGCTGCCGCTGATCGGCACCCTGCCGCAAACGCGCAAGGTGAAATGGACGCTGGATGTCGATCCGATCGACAGCTGATCCCGGAAAAGTCCGATTTAGCTGCCGCAGTGCAAACGTTTACCCTTGAAATTGCGAGCGAACGCTAAAAAACCTTCTCAGGTCACATTTTTTATGCAAATTAGGTAACAAAGGCGGGGCGTATTCTGTTTAGAATGTCTGCGAGGGCAAATTTTGTCGCCACATCGCAGCGCGACGGAGTGCCCGAACGCGAGTGGCGCTCAATGACAACAATTTCGCCACCGCATGCCGGACATTGTGAGCAAACAGCAGTAGTGGCGTCGGCATGGGGCTGACGCAAGGAGAAAGGCGTTGGAACACAAGAAAGAGTTATCCATGGCGACCATGAAAGACGTCGCCGAAATGGCGGGCGTTTCAACGGCTACCGTATCGCGTGCGCTGATGAACCCGGAAAAGGTGTCAACGCCGACGCGCCAGAAAGTGGAACAGGCCGTCCTGGCCGTGGGTTATTCTCCTCATGCTCTGTCACGCAATATCAAGCGCAACGAATCCCGCACCATCCTGGTGATCGTGCCCGACATCTGCGATCCGTTTTTCGCCGATGTGATCCAGGGGATCGAACAGACCGCCGCCCAACAAGGCTATCTGGTGCTGATCGGCGACTGCGCGCAGCAAAACCAGCAGGAGCGCACCTTCGTCAATCTGATCATCACCAAACAGATCGACGGCATGCTGCTGCTGGGCTCCAACCTGCCGTTCGACGCCAGCAAGGAAGAGCAGCGCAACCTGCCGCCGATGGTGATGGCCAACGAGTTCGCTCCCGAGCTGGAACTGCCGACGGTGCACATCGACAACCTGACCGCCGCCTTTGAAGCCGTGCATTATTTGCATCAATTGGGCCACCGGCAGATCGCCTGCGTCGCCGGGCCGGAACAGATGCCGCTGAGCCATTATCGGCTGCAGGGTTACGTTCAAGCGCTACGTCGTAATGGCATTACCGTCGAAAGCAGCTATATTACCCGGGGTGATTTTACCTACGAAGCCGGCGCGCAAGCGCTGACGGCGCTGATGGCACAGCCGAAACCGCCAACGGCGGTATTCTGCCACAGCGACGTCATGGCGATCGGCGTGCTGTCCCAGGCGAAGAAAATGGGGCTGCGGGTGCCGCAGGATCTGTCGATCGTCGGCTTTGACGACCTCAAGCTGGCGCAGTATTGCGATCCGCCGCTGACCACGGTGGCGCAGCCGCGCTTCCAGATCGGCCAGCAGGCGATGTTGTTGCTGTTGGAGCAGTTGAACGGCCAGACAGTGGCCAGCGGCTCCCGGCTGTTGGACAGTGAATTGATTATCAGAGGCAGCACCGCTGCCCCGAAACGCTAGTCAAATATTTTAGGGTTCAGTAACATGACGGACTTATCCTTTCATCAGGACACAGCGGAATAATAGTGGCACAAAAAGACTATGTAAGCCGTGGGCGCGCAGCAGGAGCTAAGCGTAAAACCCCCAGCCGTAAAAAACGCAGTTCTCCGAAGGTTTCCAAAACCGTGCTGGCATTAGCCGCCGCGTTGCTGGTTGTCTTTGTCGGTGGCCTCTATTTCATTACGCACAACAAGCCGGAAGACGCGCCGTTGTTGCCTGCGCACACCACGCGCCCCGGCAACGGCCTGCCGCCGAAGCCGGAAGAGCGCTGGCGCTACATCAAAGAGCTGGAAAACCGGCAGATCGGCGTGCAAACCCCGACCGAACCGACGGCCGGCGGCGAGCTCAATTCCAAAACTCAGCTGACCGCCGAACAGCGGCAACTGCTGGAACAGATGCAGGCCGACATGCAGCAGCGCCCGACGCAGCTGAACGAAGTGCCGTATAACGATCCGGGCCAGGCCAACGCGCGCAGCACTCGCCAGCAGCAGCAGATGCAACAACAGCAAATGCAGCAGCAGCCGGTGCAGCAACAGCAGCAGGTCAGCCAGCCGCCGCGCAACCCGTTCAACAACGGGGCCACCACCGCGCCGGTGCAGCCGCACCCGCAGCCAAAACCGACTACCCAGCAACCGGTACAGGTGAAACAGCCTGAGCCGAAGCCGCAACCGAAACCGGAGCCCAAACCGGAAGTGAAACAGGAAACGGCCAAGCAGGAAACCAAACCGGAATCAAAACAGAAGTGGATGGTGCAATGCGGTTCGTTCCGCGCCACCGATCAGGCTGAATCCGTGCGTGCGCGCCTGGCGTTCGAAGGCATCGAGAGCCGCATCACCGCCGGCGGCGGTTGGAATCGCGTGGTGCTCGGCCCGTACAGCAGCCGCGCCGCCGCGGACAAAACCCTTTCGCGCCTGAAGGGCGTCGGCATGTCGAGTTGCATTCCCCTCTCCGTTGGGGGTTGAAAAGCGTCAATCCCCCCCCATCTATACTCTCAATATGCCTCGTAGCGTCTGCGAAAGCAGGCGCTGCGGGGGCTTCTTTCCGTCTTTAACGAGGGTCTGCTCGTGACAACAATTGTAAGCGTACGCCGCAACGGCCAGGTCGTCATCGGTGGTGATGGCCAGGCAACCCTGGGTAATACGGTGATGAAGGGTAACGTCAAGAAAGTGCGTCGCCTGTACAACGACAAAGTGATCGCCGGTTTCGCCGGTGGCACCGCTGACGCCTTCACGCTGTTTGAACTGTTTGAACGCAAACTGGAAATGCATCAGGGCCACCTGGTGAAAGCCGCCGTCGAGCTGGCGAAAGACTGGCGCACCGACCGTATGCTGCGCAAGCTCGAAGCGCTGCTGGCGGTCGCCGATGAAAACGCTTCGCTGATCATCACCGGCAACGGCGATGTGGTGCAGCCGGAAAACGATCTGATCGCCATCGGCTCCGGCGGCCCTTACGCTCAGGCCGCAGCCCGCGCCATGTTGGAAAATACCGAGCTGAGCGCCCGCGACATCGTTGAGAAATCCCTCAACATCGC
This sequence comes from Serratia sarumanii, assembly GCF_029962605.1. Lineage (NCBI taxonomy): Bacteria > Pseudomonadati > Pseudomonadota > Gammaproteobacteria > Enterobacterales > Yersiniaceae > Serratia > Serratia sarumanii. Next base: position 4,926,774 of record NZ_CP124750.1, read on the forward strand.
CGGCGACATCTGTATTTACACCAACCATTTCCACACCATTGAAGAATTGCCTTCCAAAGCGTAAGGATCGAATACCATGTCTGAAATGACCCCGCGCGAGATCGTCAGCGAACTGGACAGCTATATCATTGGCCAAAACAAGGCCAAACGCGCTGTCGCCATTGCCCTGCGCAACCGCTGGCGCCGGATGCAGCTCAACGAGATGCTGCGTCACGAAGTGACCCCGAAAAACATTCTGATGATCGGCCCGACCGGCGTCGGTAAAACCGAAATCGCCCGCCGTCTGGCGAAGCTGGCCAACGCGCCGTTCATCAAGGTTGAAGCCACCAAGTTCACCGAAGTGGGCTATGTGGGCAAAGAAGTGGACTCCATCATCCGCGATCTGACCGATGCCGCCATCAAAATGGTGCGCATGCAGTCGATCGAGAAAAACCGCACCCGTGCCGAAGAGTTGGCCGAAGAGCGCATTCTCGACGTGCTGATCCCGCCGGCCAAAAACAACTGGGGCCAGCCGGAAGAAGGCCAGGAACCGTCCGCCGCCCGCCAGGCATTCCGCAAGAAACTGCGCGAAGGCCAGCTGGATGACAAAGAGATCGAAATCGATCTGGCCGCCGCGCCGATGGGCGTGGAAATCATGGCGCCTCCGGGCATGGAAGAGATGACCAACCAGCTGCAGTCGATGTTCCAGAACCTCGGCGGCCAGAAGCAAAAACCGCGCAAGCTGAAGATCAAAGAAGCCTTCAAGCTGCTGGTGGAAGAAGAAGCCGCCAAGCTGGTGAACCCGGAAGAGCTGAAAGAGCAGGCGATCGAAGCGGTTGAACAGCACGGCATCGTGTTTATCGACGAGATCGACAAAATCTGTAAGCGCGGCGGCCAAAGCTCCGGCCCGGACGTCTCGCGCGAAGGCGTACAGCGCGATCTGCTGCCGCTGGTGGAAGGCTGCACCGTGTCCACCAAGCACGGTATGGTGAAGACCGACCACATCCTGTTCATCGCTTCCGGCGCGTTCCAGACCGCCAATCCGTCAGATCTGATCCCGGAGCTGCAGGGCCGTCTGCCGATCCGCGTTGAGCTGCAGGCGCTGACCACCGAAGACTTCGAGCGCATCCTGACCGAGCCGAGCGCGTCGCTGACCGAGCAGTACAAAGCGCTGATGGGCACCGAAGGCGTCAACATCGAGTTCACCGCCGACGGCATCCGCCGCATCGCCGAAGCCGCGTGGCAGGTCAACGAAAGCACCGAGAACATCGGCGCGCGTCGTCTGCACACCGTGCTTGAGCGTCTGATGGAAGATATTTCCTACGAGGCGAGTGAAATTAATGGCCAATCCATTACAATTGATGCGGATTACGTGCGCAGTCATCTGGATGAACTGGTGGCGGATGAAGATTTGAGTCGTTTTATCCTATAATCGCTCAATCTTTGTCTTGTCAGTCATCTGTGTGGGAGGCATTGCCTCCCACAATTATTTCTAACGGACACCGCAACTTACTGACAGAAGCGAAACATGAGCTCATCGACCCCCACCACCCCGATCTCCGCCTGGCTGGAAAGTCTACGCCCCCGCACCCTGCCGTTGGCCTTTGCCTCCATCGTGGTCGGTTCGGCAATTGCCGCCTGGCACGGCAGCCTGAAACCCGAAGTGGCGCTGCTGGCGCTGTTGACTGCCGGCCTGCTGCAGATCCTCTCCAATCTGGCGAACGACTACGGCGATGCCGTCAAAGGCAGCGACAAAGAAGATCGCATCGGGCCATTGCGCGGCATGCAAAAAGGCATGATCACCCAGGCGCAGATGAAACGGGCGCTGGTGGTGACGGTGGTACTGATCGCGCTCGCCGGCTGTTCGCTGATCGCCGTCGCCTGCGAGCAACCCAGCGACGTGGTCGGCTTCCTGGTGCTGGGCGGGCTGTCTATCGTGGCGGCCATCACCTATACCGTCGGCAACAAGCCCTACGGGTATTTGGGGCTGGGCGACATCTCGGTGCTGGTATTCTTCGGCTGGCTGAGCGTAGCCGGCACCTACTATCTGCAAACGCACACCTTCGACAGCGTCGTGATGCTGCCGGCCACCGCCTGCGGCCTGCTGGCGACGGCGGTGCTCAACATCAACAATCTGCGCGATATCGAGAGCGATCGCGAAAACGGCAAGAACACGCTGGCGGTGCGTCTCGGCCCGCACAAGGCGCGCATTTACCATGCCCTGCTGCTCGGCGGCGCGGTGCTGTGTTTCGCGCTGTTTACGCTGTTCAATCTCCACAGCCCGTGGGGCTGGCTGTTCGTGCTGGCGATCCCGCTGCTGGTGCGCCACGGCCTGCGCGTACTGCGCGATCCGACGCCGGTCGGCATGCGGCCGATGCTGGAGCACATGGTCAAGGCGGCGTTGCTGGCCAACCTGCTGTTCGCCATCGGCGTGGCGCTCAGTTAAAAACTGATGATTTTGCCAACAGGGCGAATAAAGGGATATACTGAACATTCCAGCGGCAAACAGACGTAAAATCCTATGAAATACGATACTTCCGAACTTTGCGACATCTATCATGAAGAGGTGAACGTTGTTGAACCTCTGTTCTCCAATTTTGGCGGGCGTACTTCATTTGGCGGGCAGATCACCACGGTGAAATGCTTTGAGGATAACGGCCTGTTGTTCGATCTGCTTGAAGAAAACGGCCGCGGCCGCGTGCTGTTGGTCGACGGCGGCGGTTCGGTACGCCGGGCGCTGATCAACGCCGAACTGGCGCGCCTGGCCGCCCAGAACGAATGGGAAGGCATCGTGGTGTACGGCGCGGTGCGTCAGGTGGACGATCTGGAAGAGCTCGACATCGGCATTCAGGCGATGGCGGCGATCCCGGCGGGCGCGGTAAGCGAAGGCGTGGGGGAAAGCGATATCCGCGTCAACTTCGGTGGCGTCACCTTCTTCTCCGGCGATCACCTGTATGCCGACAACACCGGCATCATCCTCTCCGAAGACCCACTCGACATCGAGTGATTTTCGGTCATGAAAAAGGGCGCCGCAGGCGCCCTTTTCGTTGCTGCCTGGCGTGAGGAATCAGACCTCTTCCATTTTGCCCAGCAGAGCGCGCAGGCGATCTTGCCATACGTGCTGTTCTTCTTTCAGCTGTTGGTTTTCGCGCACCAGCGCTTCGTGGTTGCCGGAGGCAGCCTGAACTTCCTGCGACAGAGAGTTGTTTTTGTCTTTCAGCTCTTCAATTTCCATCTGCAACAAGGTGATGGTATCAATCGCCTGCTGTACTTTTGCTTCCAGTTTCTCAAATACTTCAAATGACATGCTTCAGTCCCCTCATGATAGCAAGGCGTACATCTATAAGTAGCGGCCGCAACGTCGGCTGCAGCTACTGCGAATATTGCATCGCGCTCAGTGACGCGCGCCGTTATGGAAGGCGCGCCAGTCTCGATTCGTTAAAAACGATTGTAAGTAGCCAGTCTCCGCCTGTCTAGCAACATACCGGATCATCGCGCAGTCTGTTGCAATTTTCCTGCCTCCGCCATCAGCAAAAACTGAAAATCCCCGCCGCCGCCGCCGCGAGTTGTTAACGCCCCTCGCCAAACCACTGGTCAGATCACACTTTTATGGCTCAGAAAGAACACTAAACGACGCGAAATCGCTCAATTTTATGACGAGCTACACACATTTTGATTTCGCTATTTCTCGTTTATGTTCGTTAACGATAAATTTACATCACGTCCTCATTCAATAATTGGACGAGATGAAAAAAACTGTGCCCATAGGTCAGATGTATACCTAACTGAGCCTATAAACCAACAACCGCCGTTTTGCAGGACAACAACATTATGAGCCAAACCACCAGTCCGACATTAAAAGGCCAGTGCATCGCCGAGTTCCTCGGCACGGCGCTGCTGATCTTCTTTGGCGTAGGCTGCGTTGCCGCGCTGAAACTGGCGGGCGCCAGCTTCGGCCAGTGGGAAATCAGCATCATTTGGGGCCTGGGCGTCGCCATGGCCATCTATCTGACCGCCGCCATTTCCGGCGCGCATCTCAACCCCGCGGTCACCCTCGCTCTGTGGCTGTTCGCCTGCTTCGACGGGCGCAAAGTGGTGCCTTACATCATTGCGCAGATCGCCGGTGCCTTCTGCGCCGCCGCCCTGGTCTATGGGCTGTACTACAACCTGTTCTTCGACTTCGAAGCGGCTCACCACATGGTGCGCGGCAGCAACGAAAGCCTCGAGCTGGCCGGCATCTTCTCGACTTACCCTAACGCGCATATCTCCGTCGGCCAGGCCTTCCTGGTAGAAATGGTGATCGCCGCCATTCTGATGTGCCTGATCCTGGCGCTGACCGACGACGGCAACGGCATCCCGCGCGGCCCGCTGGCGCCGCTGCTGATCGGTATTCTGATTGCCGTGATCGGCGCCTCCATGGGACCATTGACCGGCTTTGCGTTGAACCCGGCGCGTGACTTCGGGCCGAAACTGTTCGCCTACCTGGCCGGCTGGGGCAAAGTCGCCTTCACCGGCGCACGCGACATCCCGTACTTCCTGGTGCCGATCTTCGCCCCTATCGTCGGCTGTGGCCTGGGCGCTTTCGGTTACCGCGCGCTGATTGGCCGCCACCTGCCGTGCGACGTCTGCGTGACGGAAGAAGAGCCCGACGCCAAGACCCAGCAGCGCAAAGCATGATGGGTGCAGTTTTACACGGTTAACAACAGCAGGATAATTACCATGACTGTAGAAAAAAAATACATTGTCGCACTCGACCAAGGGACCACCAGCTCACGCGCCGTCGTGCTCGATCACGACGCCAACATCGTTGCGGTATCGCAGCGCGAATTCCCGCAGATCTATCCCAAGGCCGGCTGGGTTGAGCACGACCCGATGGAAATCTGGGCGTCGCAAAGTTCGACGCTGGTAGAAGTGCTGGCGAAAGCCGACATCAGTTCCGATCAGATCGCCGGCATCGGCATCACCAACCAGCGCGAAACCACCATCGTCTGGGAAAAAGAGACCGGCAAGCCGATTTACAACGCCATCGTCTGGCAGTGCCGCCGCACCGCCGACATCTGCGAGAAGCTCAAGCGCGACGGCCTGGAAGAGTACATCCGTCACAATACCGGCCTGGTGGTTGACCCGTACTTCTCCGGCACCAAGGTGAAGTGGATCCTGGACAACGTCGAAGGCGCCCGCGAGCGCGCCAAGCGCGGCGAACTGCTGTTCGGCACCGTCGACACCTGGCTGGTGTGGAAAATGACCCAGGGGCGCGTACACGTTACCGATTACACCAACGCCTCACGCACCATGATGTTCAACATCCACGAGCTGGACTGGGATGAACGCATGCTGGAAGTGCTGGATATCCCGCGCGCCATGCTGCCGAAAGTCCGTCCTTCCTCCGAGGTGTACGGCCAGACCAACATCGGCGGTAAGGGCGGTACGCGTATTCCTATCGCCGGTATCGCCGGTGACCAGCAGGCGGCGCTGTACGGCCAGCTGTGCGTTCAACCGGGCATGGCGAAGAACACCTACGGCACCGGCTGCTTCCTGCTGATGAACACCGGCAAAGAAGCGGTGCGTTCGAAAAACGGCCTGCTGACCACCATCGCCTGCGGCCCGCGCGGCGAAGTGAACTATGCGCTGGAAGGCGCGGTGTTCATCGGCGGTGCGTCTATCCAGTGGCTGCGCGACGAGCTGAAACTGATCAGCGACGCCGCCGACTCCGAATACTTCGCCACCAAGGTGAAAGACAGCAACGGCGTCTATGTGGTGCCGGCCTTCACCGGCCTGGGCGCCCCTTACTGGGATCCGTACGCCCGCGGTGCCATCTTCGGGCTGACCCGTGGCGCCAACAGCAACCACATCATCCGCGCCACGCTGGAATCCATCGCCTTCCAGACCCGTGACGTGCTGGACGCCATGCAGGCCGACGCCAACACCCGCCTGCAATCGCTGCGCGTGGACGGCGGCGCGGTCGCCAACAACTTCCTGATGCAGTTCCAGTCCGATATTCTCGGCACTCGCGTAGAACGCCCTGAAGTGCGTGAATCGACGGCGCTGGGCGCCGCGTTCCTGGCGGGCCTGGCCATCGGCTACTGGAACGATCTGGACGAAGTGAAGAGCAAAGCGGTGATTGAACGCGAATTCCGCCCAAGCATCGAAACCACCGAACGCAACTACCGCTACGGCGGCTGGAAAAAAGCGGTGGCGCGCGCTCAGGCGTGGGAAGATCACGAGTAATCCCGAAGCTGCCGTTTCACCAACAAGCGCTGCCTACGGGCGGCGCTTTTTTTTGCCCCGCCCCGCCGCCGCCGCCGCGCTGTGATAGACTTTGCCGATATTTTCTTCCCTTTCTCACAGACAGGTTTGCCATGAAACGTGAATTAGCCATCGAATTTTCCCGCGTTACCGAAGCCGCCGCGCTGGCGGGCTACAAATGGCTGGGACGCGGCGACAAGAACGCCGCCGACGGCGCGGCGGTCCACGCCATGCGCATCATGCTTAACAACGTGGATATCGATGGGCGCATCGTGATCGGCGAAGGCGAGATCGACGAAGCGCCGATGCTGTATATCGGCGAACAGGTCGGTACCGGCCAGGGCGACGCGGTCGACATCGCGGTCGATCCGATCGAAGGCACCCGCATGACCGCCATGGGCCAGTCCAATGCGCTGGCGGTATTGGCGGTGGGCGATCGCGGCGCCTTCCTGCACGCGCCGGACATGTACATGGAGAAGCTGGTGGTCGGCCCGGCGGCACGCGGCGCCATCGATCTCAACCTGCCGCTGGCGGAGAACCTGCAGAACGTCGCCGCCCGGCTGGGCAAACCGCTGTCGCAGCTGACGGTGATCGTTTTGGCCAAACCGCGCCACGACGGCGTCATCGCGCAGATGCAGCAGCTCGGCGTGCGGGTGTTCGCCATTCCTGACGGCGACGTGGCGGCCTCCATTCTCACCTGCATGCCGGAAAGCGAGGTCGATGTGATGTACGGCATCGGCGGCGCGCCGGAAGGGGTGATCTCAGCCGCGGTGATCCGCGCGCTGGACGGCGACATGCAGGCGCGTTTGCTGCCGCGCCATGAGGTGAAAGGCGACAGCGCCGAGAACCGCCGCATCGGCGAACAGGAGCTGGCGCGCTGCCGGGAGATGGGTATCGAAGCCGGTCAGGCGCTGCGTCTGGATCAGATGGCGCGCAACGACAACGTGATCTTCTCCGCCACCGGCATCACCAAGGGCGATCTGCTGGAAGGCATCAGCCGCCAGGGCAATATGGCCACGACCGAAACGTTGCTGATCCGCGGCAAGTCGCGCACCATCCGCCGCATCCGTTCAACCCACTATCTGGATCGTAAAGACCCGGCGCTGCACGAGTTTTTGCTGTAACGAAACAGGGCGCCGAATGGCGCCCTGTCGTTATGCGGTATGCCCCTGATGTTGCATCCGGTTGGACAACGGCCACCAGCACAGCAGGATCAACAGCGCCATCGCGAACATCAGCAATCCGAGGCTGAACTGCCCGGTTTGCGGCAGCATGGCGGAAAGCCAGGTCGCAAGCCCCGATCCCATATTCTGCATGCCGCCCACCAATGCGCCCGCCGCGCCGGCCAGGTAAGGGAACGGCTCCATCGCCCCGGTGGTCGCCAGCGGGAACAGCATGCCGGCGCCGAAGAAGAACAGTGCGGCCGGCACGATCAGCGTCCAGATGTTCATCACGCCGAACCAGCCCGGGATCCACATCATCGCCCCCGCCAACAGGCAGCTAATCACCGAATGCCACATCAGCGTGTGGAAGGTCTTGCCGTCGCGCCCGGCGTACCAGGCGCCGAAAAACGCCGCCGGGATCGGCAGAATGAACAGGATGCTGACGGTCAGGCCACTCAGCCCCAACACACCGCCCATCAACACGCCGCAGCTGGCCTCGAATACCGCAATGCCCGCCAGCGCGCCGATCAGCATCACCAGATAGTAGCTGAAGGTGCTGTCAGCCAGCAGCTGGCGGAAACTGGCCAGCATGCGGCGTTTTTCCGTTTGCACCGGGCGGGTTTCCGGCAGCCAGCGGAACATGGCGAAAGCGACGCAGGCGCACAGCGCCAGCAGGAAGGCGTAGCTGGCACGCCAGCCGAACACCATCGCCAATGCGCCGCCGATCACCGGCGCCAGCAGCGGGCTGACCAAAATCCCCATATTCAGCAGGCTGTTGGCATAGCGCAGCGCGGTGCCGGCATACAGATCGCGCGGCATGGTGCGCGCCATCACGCCCGCCACGCCAGTGCCCATGCCCTGAATCGCGCTGGCGGCGACCAGCATCGTCAGGTTGGTGGACAGCAGCGCGCCCAGCGCGCCGATCAGGAAGATCATCATGCCGGTCAGGATCACCGGACGACGCCCGATACGATCCGATATCGGCCCGTAAATCAGCTGGGAGAAACCGTAGGTCAGCAGATACGCCGCCATCACCCGTTGCACGGCGCCGGTGCGAACCGACAGATCGTGGGCGATATCAGCAATAACGGGAACATAAATGGTTTGCGCCATCTGGCCGACGGCGACCAACAGGATAAGCATCACCAGCAGGTGAAAATTCTCTAGTTTTCTCATTATCTTCGTTAACGTTTCAACTCGTCACAGCGTCCCGGAATGGCCGTTGCAGCAGCCAGAACGGCAAGCAGCCCTCTATGGCGGCATAAACTAATCAAATCTGATTTTTTTAGCGAGTTTCAGGCAGATATTGATCCAGGTCACACTGGCAGCAAACCCGACCAGGCTCGTAAATTAAACTGTACGTCTAACGCTTTGGAGTTAAAAACAGCGCCCTTGCAGTAGCCGCGCTTTAGCATTTAATCGATAATTCTTTTCATCAACTTGAAATAAAATAACACCATAGGGATTTGGTTCATGAAAACACCTGAGCTGATTTTATTGCAGTTAAAGGCTCTCGGCCCGCACTCGGCCAAAATGCTGGCGGAGCGTCTGGACATTACGCCGATGGGTATCCGACAACATCTGCAATCCCTGGAAAAACGTGAGTTGGTTTGTTACGAAGAAGCGCGCAGCAAGGTCGGCCGCCCGACGCGCTACTGGTCGCTGACCGAGCGAGGGCACGCCTTTGCCGCCGCCGACCAGGAGCGGTTGCGGGCATCCGCGCTGCAGCTGTTTGGCGGCGCCGGGGTGGAGCCGTTGCTCAACGCGCGCGAAGAGCAGCTTTATCTGCGTTATGCCGAAGAGCTGTCCGCCGAGCGCAGCCATCAGGACCGGTTAGCCCGCCTGGTGCGCCTGCGGCAACACGACGGTTACATGGCCGAATTGCTCGACCACCCGCACGGCGCGCTGCTGGTGGAAAACCACTGCCCGATCGGCGTGGCCGGCTCCAGCTGCAGTAGCCTGTGCAATTCCGAGCTGCAGCTGTTTCACCGCCTGTTCGGCAACGACTACCGGGTAGAGCGCACCGCGCACGCCATTTCCGGCTCACGACATTGTGCTTATTTGATTCGACCACGGGAGCTTTAGAGTATGGCTGAATGGGTAAACGGCAAGGTTACGCAGGTAAAACAATGGACCGACGGGCTGTTCAGCCTGGTGGTCAATGCCCCCATCGATCCTTTCACCGCCGGGCAATTCGCCAAGCTGGCGCTGGAGATCGACGGCGAACGGGTGCAGCGCGCCTACTCCTACGTCAATGCCCCCGACGACGCCAATCTGGAGTTCTATCTGGTCACCGTGCCAGAAGGCAAACTGAGCCCGCGCCTCAATCAGCTGCAGCCGGGCTCGGACGTGATGGTAACCAAAGAAGCCGCCGGCTTCTTCGTGCTGGACGAGGTGCCCGACTGCGACACGCTGTGGATGCTGGCGACCGGCACCGCCATCGGCCCCTATTTATCGATTCTGCAGCAGGGCATCGGGCTGGAGCGCTTCAACAACCTGGTGCTGGTGCACGCCGCGCGCTTTGCGCGTGACCTGAGCTACCTGCCGCTGATGCAGCAACTGCAGCAGCGCTACAACGGCAAGCTGCGCATCCAGACCGTCGTCAGCCGCGAAGAGGCGCCCGGTTCATTGACCGGCCGCGTACCAGCGCTGATCGAGGACGGCCGGCTGGAAGCGGCGATCGGCTTGACCATCGACGCCGAAACCAGCCACGTGATGCTGTGCGGCAACCCACAAATGGTGCGGGACACCCAGCAAACGCTGAAAGACCACCGCCAGATGCGCAAGCACCTGCGCCGCAAGCCGGGCCACATCACCAGCGAACACTACTGGTAACCCGGCGAGGGTCAGCGGAACTTCACCGGTTCGGCTTCCGGGCCGAACCGGTTATCTCCCGGCGTGCCGACGAAGGCGCCCAGATCGATCATCATCATCACGATAATCAGCGTCGGAATGAAACGCCCGACGCCCCATTGCCAGATCGGCGCCAGCATCTGCCAGTTCCCCGCCGCCAGCATCCACGCCAGGATCAGCAGCAGCGCCCACCAGCCGGCCTTGTTGCGATCGTGCAGGCGCTTGACCAGCACCGCCGCCGTCGGCCACAGCAACGCCACGATAAAGAAGGCGATGGATTGGATGGCGATCAGCTGATAATTGGCCAGCGTAAACGCCGCCGCCATCAGCGCCAACCACAGCCCCATCCAAATCCAGAAGTCGCGCCGCCCGATGCGGCCCTTAAAAGAAAAACACCACTGTTGTAACGTCATCGATTCCTGCGCTCTAAGCCTGCCCATATTCTGCGCCGCAGTGTAACATAGGCGCTGCCGGGCCGAGTTTTCCGCCTCGCATAACGCGGTGCGCCGCACAGCTTTCTCGTCAGCGAACCGATAATGGCGTGGGATCTTTGACAAGCCCCGCGGGTTATCGCTTTAATCGGAGCCATCTTTGTCCTTGATACCATACGCCATGCTGAGAAAAACCCTCGTCATCGCCTGCCTGCTGCAGGCGGCCGCCAGCGCCTGGGCCGATCCGCCGCCCACCGAAGCGACGCCCGCCGCACCTTACCTGCTGGCCGGGGCGCCGACGTTCGATCTGACGGTGGTCAAATTCCGCGAAAAATACAACCGCGACAACCCGAAGCTGCCGATTGGCGAATTCCGCGCCATTCCCGCCGCCGAAGACGATTCGCCGCTGCTGACGCGCGCCGCCAGCAAACTCAACGAAAACCTGTACGCCTCCACCGCGCTGGAGAAAGGCACCGGTAAAATCAAAACGTTGCAGATCACTCACCTGCCGCTGCAGCAGGCCAATGAAGAAAAAGCCGCGCGCGCCATCGCCATCAGCTACATGGCGGCGCTGATGCGCCAGTTCGAACCGGCGTTGACGGTGGAACAGAGCCAGAACAAGGTGAACAGCCTGCTGGAAAAAGGCAAAGGATCGCGCTTTTACCAACAGCAGGTCGGCGCCATTCGCTATGTCGTTTCGGACAACGGCGATAAAGGCGTAACCTTCGCGGTTGAACCGATTAAGCTGGCGCTTTCCGAGCCGTAACGGCGTGGCATTTAATGACGAAAAGCAAAGCCTTCGCGCTTAATGATCTCTATACTGTTGGGCAGGTAAACTGCCGGTCCGGCAGTTGTCATTTCGACTCTCGCGTTCCCTAGTTGGAGGAAAAAACATGCGTCATCCATTAGTTATGGGTAACTGGAAGCTTAACGGCAGCACCCACATGGTCAACGAACTGATCGCCGGCCTGCGCAATGAGCTGAGCAGCGTTGACGGCTGTGGCGTCGCCATCGCCCCGCCGGTGATGTATCTGGATCAGGCCAAGCACGCGCTGGCCGGCAGCCGCATCGCGCTGGGCGCGCAGAACGTGGACGTTAACCTGTCCGGCGCCTTCACCGGTGAAGTTTCCGCCAACATGCTGAAAGACGTCGGTGCCCAGTACATCATCATCGGCCACTCCGAGCGCCGCACCTACCACAAAGAAAGCGACGAAGTCATCGCCGAGAAATTCGCCGTGCTGAAAGAAGCCGGCCTGATCCCGGTGCTGTGCATCGGTGAAACCGAAGCGGAAAACGCCGCGGGCAAAACCGAAGAAGTGTGCGCGCGCCAGATCGACGCCGTGCTGAAAACGCTGGGCGCACCGGCGATGAAAGGCACCGTGATCGCCTATGAGCCGGTCTGGGCCATCGGCACCGGCAAATCCGCTACCCCTGCGCAGGCGCAGGCCGTGCACAAATTTATCCGTGACCACATCGCCAAGCACGATGCCGCGGTTGCCGCTGAAATCATCATCCAGTACGGCGGTTCGGTGAACGACAAGAACGCCGCAGAGCTGTTCTCTCAGCCGGACATCGACGGCGCGCTGGTTGGCGGCGCCTCGCTGAAAGCCGACGCTTTCGCCGTGATCGTCAAAGCCGCTGCCGCAGCGAAAAAAGCCTGATTCCCTTAGGCCTGCCATAAAAAAACCCCGGCTTGCCGGGGTTTTTTATTGCCGCTCAACCGGCATCAGCGTTTGCTTATCTCGTCGAACACGCCGCCGGTGGCGAAGTGCACCTTCTGCGCTTCGGTCCAGCCGCCGAAGGTGTCATCCACGGTGAACAGCTTCAGCTGCGGGAACTGCCCGGCAAACTTGGCCGCCACCGCCGCATCGCGCGGACGGTAATAGTGCTGCGCCGCGATGGTCTGCCCTTCCGGCGAATACAGATACTTCAGGTAGGCGGTCGCCACGTCGCGGGTACCGCGTTTATCGACCACCTTATCCACCACTGACACCGTCGGTTCGGCCAGGATCGATTCGCTCGGCGTAATAATCTCGAACTTGTCTTTGCCGAGCTCTTTCTCCGCCAGCAGCGCTTCGTTTTCCCAGGCGATCAGCACATCGCCGATGCCGCGCTCAACGAAGGTGTTGGTCGCGCCGCGCGCGCCGGAATCCAGCACTTCGACGTTCTTGTACAAGTTTTTGACGAAGTCCTGCGCCTTGGCCTTATCGTTGTTGTTGTGGTGCAACGCGTAGCCCCAGGCGGCCAGGTAGTTCCAGCGGGCGCCGCCGGAGGTTTTCGGGTTCGGGGTGATCACCGACACGCCCGGCTTGATCAAATCGGGCCAGTCGTGAATTTGTTTCGGGTTGCCTTTGCGCACCAGGAAGACGATGGTCGAGGTGTAAGGCGCCGAGTTGTCCGGCAGGCGCTTGATCCAGTCTTTCTCGATGCGCCCGCGTTCGGCGATGGCGTCGACGTCATAAGCCAACGCCAGCGTCACCACGTCGGCCTCGATGCCGTTGATCACCGAGGTCGCCTGTTTGCCGGATCCGCCATGCGACTGGCGCACCGTCACCTTGTCGCCGGTTTCCGCCTGATAGTGCTTGCTGAATGCCGTGTTGTAAGCCTGATAGAATTCACGCGTCGGATCGTATGACACGTTCAGCAACTGAATATCCTTCGCCATGGCGCCGGACGCCAACAGCACCAATGTCAGACCTACACCCCATTTACGCATCGACAGGCTCTCCCAGAAAATTAAGCGCAACCTCAATCGGTTGGTTTAGCATCAGAGCCTGCCAGAAACTTTCCCGGCAATTAAAGAATAAAAAATTTTGGGATAGATGATTACGGAATATATCGCCGGCGGGCATCAAAAAGCCCCCGCAAGCGGAGGCTCTTTTGTCGTGCGGTGAGCGGCGTATCAGTACAGTTTTTTCGCCGTTTCCAGCCAGTCGCCCTTGAACGGACGCTTCATGTTTTCGATCGCGTCGATGATGTCGTGGTGCACCATTTTTTCGTTCTGGATACCGACGCAGCGGCCGCCGTAGCCCTGCAGCAGCAGCTCGATGGCGTAGGCGCCCATGCGCGAGGCCAGGATGCGGTCGTAGGCAACCGGTGAACCGCCGCGTTGAATGTGGCCCAGCACGGTGGCGCGGGTTTCACGCTTGGTTTCCTGCTCGATGTGGCGCGCCAGCTCATCGATGTCGCAGATGTGCTCGGTGATCGCCACGATGGCGTGTTTTTTACCCTTGGCGATACCGGCCTTGATTTCGCACACCAGGTCTTCGCGGTTGAATTCGATTTCAGGCAGCACGATGAATTCGCAGCCGCCGGCAATCGCCGCCGCCAGCGTCAGATCGCCGCAGTAACGGCCCATCACTTCCACGATGGAGATACGCTGGTGCGAAGAGGAGGTATCGCGCAGGCGGTCAATTGCTTCCACCACGGTTTCTAGCGCGGTGAAGTAACCGATGGTGTAGTCGGTGCCGGCAACGTCGTTATCGATGGTGCCCGGCAGACCGATGCACGGGAAGCCTTCTTCCGTCAGGCGTTTGGCGCCCATGTAGGAACCGTCGCCGCCGATCACCACCAGCGCGTCGATGCCGCGATTCTTCAGGTTTTCAATCGCCTTGGCGCGCACGTTTTCATCCCTGAACTCCGGGAAGCGGGCCGAGCCAAGGAAGGTGCCGCCGCGGTTGATCATGTCGGACACGCTATAGCGGTCCAGCTGCTCCATGCGATCTTCGTACAAGCCAAGGTAGCCATCGTAAATACCAAAAACTTCCAGACCTTCTGAAAGCGCAGAACGCACAACGCCGCGGATTGCAGCGTTCATACCCGGCGAATCACCGCCGCTCGTCAGTACACCGATTTTCTTGATCATGACTACCTCTGAACTGTGTAGATGCAATTTCTTAAGAATTCTGTCTCCGCCGATCGTCTTGAAACCTCTCCGGCTGCAGAAAACCAGCTTTACGGCTTATTGCTGGATATTATATCAAAAACACCCAGCTGAATTGATTCAAGTCACGCAATATAACGGTAAAAACACCGCATGGCACGCTGAGCTAACTCAGATATTCATGATAATACTTCGATCTATGCCTCTATCTGATTATAGCTCCCAATGCCCCTGCCTACCCGGTGGCACCACGGAGCACGGATCCAGGTGAATGATGACGTCCGCCCCCGCAAAACGGTGCCGCAACGCCTGTTCCACCTGATCGGCCAACCGATGCGCCTCACGCAGCGGCAGCGTGTCTTCCATCTCCAGATGCAGCTGGATGAAACGCGTCGGCCCCGACTGCCGCGTGCGCAGATCGTGCGCGCCTTTCACCCCGGGCCAGGAGGAAACCACCTCGATAATCGCCTGGCGTTCGTCATCCGGCAACGCCCGATCCAGCAGCGACTGCACAGCTTCGTAGCCCATGCGCAGCGCGCTATACAGGATGTAAACGCCGATGCCCAGCGCGAACAGCGCGTCCGCCCGCTGGAAGCCGTACCAGCTTAGCCCAAGAGCGATAAGAATAGCACCATTCATCATGACATCTGACTGATAATGCAGCATATCTGCGCGCACCGCCTGGCTGCGCGTTTTTCTGACCACCCAACGTTGATAGGTGACCAGAATCAGGGTGCTGATCAACGCGATCACCGTCACGACGATCCCGACGCCGGGATCGCGCAGCGTTTGCGGCGCATACAAATGCTGGAAGCCGGTGAGGAACAGAAACAGGGCGGAGCCGGAAATAAACATGCTTTGCGCCAGCGCCGCCAGCGATTCCGCTTTGCCGTGGCCAAAGGTGTGCTCGGCATCGGCCGGCTGCAGCGAATAACGCACCACCAGAAGGTTGGTCAGCGAGGCGGCGATATCGACCAGCGAATCTACCAGCGCCGCCAGCAGGCTGACCGAACCGGTGTGGTACCAGGCGACGATTTTGATCAACAGCAGTGACGACGCCAGCGCGGTAGCGGCCAACGCAGCGGACTTTACCAGGCGTGCATAGCGCTGTTCCATCAAGGGATCCCGGTCAAAAGGTGTGGCGCTCAATATAGCGAAATGTCGGATAAAAAAAACCCCGCCATCATGGCGGGGAAGACAGGGATGGTGTCTATGGCAAGGAAAAACAGGGGACTACTCAGTCGTACTTCACTTCTGGGCAGAAGCTTGCTGCAAACCAGAAATTTGTTGCTCCATCTGCTGCATACGCTGCTGATGTTTCTGGTCTAAAACACTTTTTTGCTCTGGCGTCAGCAGGTTATACATTTGGTTGCGCACCCGGGCCATTTCGACCTGGCGCTTGACCTGCTGTTGGGCCATCTTTTCCGCCTGGGCATACACGGCGGCTTCGTCAAATTTCTCTGCGGTCACCAGTTTATGCATGGCTTCCATTTCAGCTACATTGACACCAGGCAGATCGTGCCGGGCCTGGCGCATCAAATCGCGCATTTGCTGGCGCTGCTGTTCGCTGAGGCTGACACCGTCGAACATATGGTGTTGGCCGGGTATTCGGGTCATCGCGTCGTTGCCGGGAGGTTGGGCTGTGTCCGGTATAGTGTCGGCAGCGAAGGCAGCGGTCGAACCAATTGCCAGCAGTGATGCCATAACTAATGCGGTCACCTTACGCATTTCAACTCCTCAAGCTTTCTCACTTTGCGAATCAACGAGGAGCAGTGTACCGCTACACCTGAAAACCTGCGTCAGTGCATGTAAAACTACGTAAAGTCATGGAATGGCAACAGTTGATGACGTATTTTGCGTCTGGAGGTAAATCATAATGAACAAGATTCTGTTAGTTGACGACGACCGCGAGTTGACCTCGCTGTTAAAAGAACTGCTTGAAATGGAAGGTTTTAATATCGTCGTCGCGCACGATGGCGAGCAGGCGTTGTCGCTGCTGGACAGCTCCGTCGATCTGCTGCTGCTCGACATCATGATGCCGAAGAAAAACGGCATCGATACGCTGAAAGAACTGCGCCAACATCACCAGACGCCGGTCATCATGCTGACCGCGCGCGGCAGCGAACTGGACCGCGTGCTGGGCCTGGAGCTGGGTGCCGATGATTACCTGCCGAAACCCTTTAACGATCGCGAACTGGTCGCGCGCATTCGCGCCATTCTGCGCCGTTCCAACTGGAGCGAACAGCAGCAGCAGGTCGACAGCGGCGCCCCGACGCTGGATGTCGATGGCCTGCAGCTGAACCCCGGTCGCCAGGAGGCCAGCTTCGACGGCCAGGTGCTGGATCTGACCGGCACCGAATTCACCCTGCTTTACCTGCTGGCGCAGCATCTCGGCCAGGTGGTGTCGCGCGAACTGCTGAGCCAGGAAGTGCTGGGCAAACGCCTGACCCCGTTCGATCGCGCCATCGACATGCACATCTCCAACCTGCGGCGTAAGCTGCCGGATCGCAAAGACGGGCATCCGTGGTTCAAAACCCTGCGCGGGCGTGGTTATTTGATGGTATCTGCAACATGATCAACAGTTTGACGGCACGCATCTTCGCCATTTTCTGGTTCACGTTAGCCCTGGTGCTAATGTTGGTGTTGATGGTGCCCAAGCTTGACTCCCGCCAAATGACCTCGCTGCTCGACAGCGAACAGCGGCAGGGGTTGATGCTGGAACAGCACGTCGAGGCCGAGTTGCAAAACGATCCGGCCAACGATTTGATGTGGTGGCGCCGCCTGTTCCGCGCCATCGACAAATGGGCGCCGCCGGGCCAACGCCTGCTGCTGGTCACCAGCGAAGGCCGGGTGATCGGCGCGCAGCGCAATGAAATGCAGATCGTCCGCAACTTCATCGGCCAATCCGACAACTCGGATCATCCGAAGAAGAAAAAGTACGGCCGCGTCGAGCTGGTAGGGCCGTTCGCGGTGCGCGACGGCGAAGACAACTACCAGCTGTACCTGATCCGTCCCGCCAACAGCCCGCAATCCGATTTCATCAACCTGATGTTCGACCGGCCGCTGCTGCTGCTGATCGTCACCATGTTGATCAGCGCCCCGCTGCTGCTGTGGCTGGCCTGGAGCCTGGCGAAACCGGCGCGCAAGCTGAAAAACGCCGCCGATGAAGTAGCGCGCGGCAACCTGAAGCAGCATCCGGAACTGGAGGCCGGCCCGCAGGAATTCCTGGCCACCGGCGCCAGCTTCAACCAGATGGTCAGCGCGCTGGAACGCATGATGAATGCTCAGCAACGCCTGATATCGGACATCTCGCACGAGCTGCGCACGCCGCTGACGCGCCTGCAGCTGGCCACCGCGCTGATGCGCCGCCGCCACGGCGAAGGCCACGAACTGGCGCGCATCGAAACCGAAGCGCAGCGGCTGGATTCGATGATCAACGATCTGCTGGCGCTGTCGCGCGGTCAGCAGAAGAGCGAGCTGGCGCGCGAGCAGCTGAAGGCCAACGAACTGTGGGCCGACGTGCTGGACAACGCCCGTTTCGAAGCGGAACAGATGGGCAAGCAGTTGGAGATCACCGCGCCGCCCGGCCCATGGACGCTGTTCGGCAACGCGAGCGCGCTGGACAGCGCGTTGGAAAACATCGTGCGCAACGCCCTGCGTTATTCGCACACCCGCATCGCCGTGGCGTTCAGCGCCGACAATCAGGGCGTGACCATCCAGGTTGACGACGACGGCCCCGGCGTCAGCGCCGAAGACCGCGAGCAGATCTTCCGTCCGTTCTATCGCACCGACGAGGCGCGCGACCGCGAATCCGGCGGCACCGGCCTCGGCCTGGCAATAGTCGAGGCGGCTATCAACCAGCATCGCGGCTGGGTGAAGGCCGAAGACAGTCCGCTTGGCGGCCTGCGGTTGGTGCTGTGGCTGCCGCTGCATCATCAACGTCTGTCGACTAAGACAGAACAGTAAGAGTTTGCTATCCTGCGCCCCTCGTTCACGAGGGGCCTGCAACATGCTGAACATCGTTTTATTTGAACCCGAAATTCCACCCAACACCGGCAATATCATCCGCCTGTGCGCCAATACCGGCTTTAACCTGCACCTGATCGAACCGCTGGGTTTCCCGTGGGACGACAAGCGCCTGCGCCGCGCCGGGCTGGACTACCATGAGTTCACCCGCGTCAGCCGTCATGCCGATTACGCCGCCTTTCTCGCCGCCGAAAAGCCGCAACGGCTGTTTGCCCTCACCACCAAAGGCACGCCGGCGCACAGCGCCGTCAGCTATCAGGCCGGCGACTACCTGCTGTTCGGCCCGGAAACGCGCGGGTTACCCGCCGATATCCTCGATGCGCTGCCTGCGCAGCAAAAAATCCGCATCCCGATGCAGGCGCAAAGCCGCAGCATGAACCTGTCGAATGCCGTCTCGGTGGTCGTGTATGAGGCCTGGCGGCAGCTGGACTATGCCGGCGCGCTGATCAAGGCGTAATCCGCGACGACGCGCCATACTGAAAGGGTCATCCTCTCCAGAGCACGGCACATGGTTTTCGTCGCAGATATTGTCACCCAGCTTCGCCGGCTTGAGCCGGCGCTGAACGAGGCGCTGTTGCGGCTGCAACAGGCGCAAGACACCGAAGCGCTGCACGACTTGCGCGTCTGTCTGCGCCGCATTCGCAGCCTGCTGCGCCCGTTGCGCGGCTGCCCCGGCGCAACGCGGCTCGATCGGGCCGCCGCCGAGTTGGGCAGGCTCACGACGCCGCTGCGCGATCTCGAGGTGCTGATCGCCGAACTGGCGCGCCATCGCCTGGATTGGCAGGCCAACGTGCGCCAGAGCGATCTTCAGGCCCGCTACCGTCAACTGCTCGCCCATCCGCAGATCATCGACTTTCCCTCGCTGTTGCACACCTGGCCGCGCCGCTTCCGCCGCACCGCGCGACGCACCGCCAAACACCGCCTGAACCGACGCCTGCAGCGCCAGCAACAGCAATTGCGCCGGGCATTGGCCGATACCGGCTACGATCGCCACCGCCTGCGGCTGCTGATAAAGCGCCTGCGCTACGCGGCCGAAGCCTATCCGCAACGCCTCCCCCTCTCTCCCGCCGCGATGGCGGGCCTCAAGGCGGCGCAAAGCGCCCTCGGCGACTGGCACGATCGTGAGGTCTGGTGCCTGCAGGCAGAACATCAGGCGGATCTCTGGCCCTTGTTGCCCCGGTGGCAAGCTGAGCAACGCCAGACGCTGGCCAAGGCGGACGACTTGCTCGCCGCCTTATCGTCGGCGCTGACGGCGAAAACCGGCGGCGCATCACGATCCTGAAAAAAGGCCGCGGCAGGGCACGCCCGGCCCCGAAAATGCCCGATGAGGCGTAGATAATGCGCTATGTTTTGTAAGGGTAATCACCACTCATCATAGGAAACCATATGAAGAAACAACGCTTGAGCGTTGCCATGGCGGTTCTGGCAGCGGGCCTGTTGCTGGCGGGCTGTTCGTCCAAAGTCACCCAAACGTCGCAGTATTCGGGCTTCTTGTCCGATTACAGCAAACTGCAGGAAACCACCTCGCCAAGCGGCCATAAAACGCTGCGCTGGATAGACCCAAGCTACAAGGAATCCAACTATCGCGGCCTCTATTTCCAACCGGTGGTCTATTTCCCGGCGGAGAAACCCACGGCGCGCGTCAGCCAGGACACACTGAACAAGATTAAGGCCTACGCGACCCAGCGGATCAAAACCGCGCTGCAGAACCGCTTCACCATTCTGCCAAGCCCGACGGGCTCGCGCGTGCTGGTGGCCAAGCTCGCCATCACCGCCGTTTCCGCCGAAAATGAAGACATGAAATTCTATGAGGTGGTGCCGGTCGCCGCGGTGGTCGCCAGCACCATGGCTGCTACCGGGCACCGGACGCAAAATACCGCGCTGTATATCGAAGGCGAGCTGATCGACCAGGATACCGGCAAAACGGTGATGGAAGTGGTACGCAAGGCCTACGGTAAAACCGTCAACAACGACAGCACGCCGGTCACGGCGGATGACGTCAAGGCGGCGATCGACGACATCGTCACCGATATCACCAACTTCCCGAAACAGGGCTGACCGCCGCCTGAAAAACACAGGGGAAGCCGAAGCTCCCCCTGAATGGCTGCAAAGACGGCGCTCAAATGCCGTCGCCGTACTCGAAGCCGTGATTGGTGCCGTTAAAGTATTGGTCCATATCCATCGACGGCGTATCGCTCTCCGGCCGCCCGACGATGCGCGCCGGCACGCCGGCGGCGGTGGTGTGCGGCGGTATCGCCTGCAAGACCACCGAGCCCGCGCCGATCTTCGCGCCCTTGCCCACTTCGATATTGCCGAGAATTTTGGCGCCGGCGCCAATCATCACCCCTTCGCGGATTTTCGGGTGACGGTCGCCGCTGGTTTTACCGGTACCGCCCAGGGTGACCGACTGCAGGATAGAGACATTGTTCTCCACCACCGCCGTCTCACCGATCACGATGCCGGTGGCGTGGTCGAGCATGATGCCGCAGCCGATGGTCGCCGCCGGGTGGATGTCCACGCCGAAGGCGACGGAAATTTGATTTTGCAGGTAGATAGCCAGCGCTTGCCGCCCTTGCTGCCACAGCCAGTGACCGATGCGGTAAGCCTGCAGCGCATGGAACCCTTTCAGGTAAAGCAGCGGCGTGGAGTATTTATCGACCGCCGGGTCGCGCAGCCGTACCGCGAGGATATCGCGCGCCGCCGACACGATCATCTGGTTGTCGGACTTGTAGGCCTCTTCCACCACCTCGCGCACCGCGATGGCGGGCATGATCGGCGTCGCCAGCTTGTTGGCCAGCATATAGCTGAGCGCGCTGCCCAGGTTCTCGTGCTTGAGCAACGTCGCATGGAAAAAGCTGGCCAGCATCGGTTCACAATCAGCCAGTGCTCGCGCTTCTGATTTAATGCTGTTCCAGACCTGTTCCAACTCTTCTGACGACATCACATTCCCCTCTGCCTTGCCAAACGGGCCGCTTCACACGGTAGCGCGAAGCGGCCCAGGTCATTAGCGGGGTCAGCATGCTGCCCCGACATATCGTTTTATGTCACGCGCTGGGTTTTTCGTCCTTTCGGGCTCGCCCCAGCAGGCTCAGCGCCGCTTCGCGGGCGTCTTTATGGCAGTAAAGCACCTGATAAATCTGTTCGGTGATCGGCATTTCCACACCGTGCCGCTGCGCCAGCGCCAACACCTCTTTGGTATTGCGATAGCCCTCGACCACCTGACCGATGCTGTCCTGCGCTTCCTGCACGCCTTTGCCCTGCCCCAGCATAATACCGAAGCGGCGGTTGCGCGATTGGTTGTCCGTGCAGGTTAGCACCAGATCCCCCAGCCCCGCCATGCCCATGAACGTCGAAGGATCGGCGCCCAGCGCAGAACCCAGACGGCTCATTTCCGCCAGCCCGCGTGTAATCAACGCGGTGCGGGCGTTGGCGCCAAAACCGATGCCGTCGGACATGCCGGCGCCGATGGCGATCACGTTCTTCACCGCGCCGCCAAGCTGCACGCCGATGAAATCGGGATTGCTGTAGACGCGGAAGCTCTTGCCGCAGTGCAACAGCTGTTGCAGATCGTCGGCGAACTGCGCATCGGTCGCCGCCAGCGCGATCGCCGTCGGCAGGCCGGCGGCCAGCTCTTTGGCGAACGTCGGCCCGGAGAGCACCGCCAGCGGGATCGCCTCGCCCAGCGCCTCACGCGCCACGTCCTGCAGCAACCGGCCGGTTTCCGCTTCCAGCCCCTTGGTGGCCCACACGATGCGGGCGTCCGGGCGCAGATGCGGCTTCAGCTGGCGCAGCACGTCACCGAACACGTGGCTCGGCACCACCACCAGCACGTCGCGGCTGGCCGCCAGCGCCCGCGCCAAATCGGCTTCAAGCAGCAGGGTATCGGGGAAGGGAACGTCGGGCAGAAACGCCTGATTGCAGCGATCTTGCTGCAACGTTTGAACTTGCGCGGGGTTATGCCCCCACAGCACCACGGTGTGGCCGTTACGCGCCAGCGTAATGGCCAATGCGGTGCCGTACGAGCCGGCACCGATGACAGTCATTGAAGCATTGACGGTGTTCATCAGGCATCCTGATGTGGTGCGGCACCTTCGCCTTCCGCCTGCTGCTGCAGATAGTTCATGAACAGCGCGTCAAAGTTGACCGGTGCCAGGTTCAGCTGCGGGAACGTACCGCGGGAAACCAGGCTGGTGATGCACTCGCGCGCATACGGGAACAGGATGTTCGGGCAGTATGCGCCCAGGCAATGCGCCAGCTGCGTGCCTTCGATGCCTGCTACCGAGAAGATGCCCGCCTGTTGCACTTCGCACAGGAACGCGGTCTCTTCGCCCAGGGTCGCCGTCACGGTTACGCGCAGTACCACTTCATACACTTCGTCAGCCAGCTGGCTGGACGCGGTATCCAGATCAAGTTTAACTTCCGGCTGCCATTCCTGCTGGAAAACCTGCGGCGCATTCGGCGCTTCGAAAGAGATGTCCTTGGTATAAATACGTTGGATCTGGAAAGCCATTTCGGTGCTGTTTTGTTCTGACATGTGAGTAATACCCTTGGTTAAACGTCCTTATTGACACTCGGTGAACCGGCAAGCTGCTTAAAGCAGTGGATCCAGGCCGCCGCGAGCATCGAGTTCATATAAATCATCGCAGCCGCCGATATGCCGGCCATCGATGAAAATCTGCGGCACGGTGGTGCGCCCGCTGCGCTCGATCATCACTTCGCGCTTGGCGTTATCGCCGTCGATGGCGATCTCGTTAAACGCCGCGCCCTTGCTGTTCAACAGCGCCTTGGCGCGATGGCAGAACGGACAGGTCGCTTTGGTGTAGATATCAATGTTAGCCATGGATTGCCACCTCAAATAGGTTAAACGGTTACTTACCGCGCACCAGCGGCAGGTTTTCTCCACTCCAGCCGGAAATGCCGTCTTTCAGCATAGTCACCTTTTCAAAACCGGCCTTGCTCAGGTTCTCCGCCGGCTCGCGGGAGGCGGTGCCGTTGGCGCACACGACGATGATCGGCTGCGCTTTGTGTTTTTCCAGCTCGCCCAGGCTGCCGCTTTTGATTTCGCTGGCGGTCAGGTTGATGGCGTTGGCCAGGTGACCACGGCGAAAATCGTCGCGGCTGCGGGTGTCGACCACCACGGCTTCTTCTTTGTTGATCAGACGAATAGCTTCACCGCGGGCGATCTCTTTGACCTTGGAGAAACGGCTTTTGAAGGTCATGACGATCACGGCGACCAGCAGAGCGATCCAAGCCAGGCTCAGAATAGGGTGTCTGCTTACGAATGGCATAATTTCTTGCAGCATGGGGTGTAACAACTCCCGTCAGTTAAGGGATAAATAAGTCAAGGTTCCAGAGTATACCTGCCGAGTGCGGCAAATACAGCCAATAAGCAAGCGCGATTGCAGAAACTGCGGGCTGCGCTGAGAAATTCCCGACGTCAGAGCATAAAAGCCCGCGCGATTCGCCGCAACCTTGATCTCTTTGGGCTATTTATCGCCGGCGGCGATGTAAAATCAGCCGGTTTTTCGAGGGTGAATAGCCATGCTTGCGGCGGGCGCATGGCTATTCGCAGCTTAAAAAGTTCATAAGAGGTCAATGCAATGTCGAGCAACAAAAAACCGATGGTTCTGGTGATCCTGGACGGTTACGGCCACCGTGAAGAGCGGCAGGACAACGCGATCCTGAACGCCGGCACTCCGGTGATGGATCGCCTGTGGCGGGAGCAGCCGCATACGCTGATCGCCGCCTCCGGGCTGGATGTCGGCCTGCCCGATGGGCAAATGGGCAACTCCGAAGTCGGCCACGTCAACCTGGGCGCCGGGCGCATCGTGTACCAGGATCTGACCCGGCTGGACAAAGCGATCGCCGACGGCGACTTCTTCGCCAACCCGGTGCTGACCGCCGCGGTCGATAAGACCGTAGCGGCCGGCAAGGCGGTGCACATCATGGGCCTGCTGTCGCCGGGCGGCGTGCACAGCCACGACGAGCACATTCTGGCCATGCTCAAGCTGGCCGCCCAACGCGGCGCCAAAGCGGTTTATCTGCACGCCTTCCTCGATGGGCGCGACACGCCGCCGCGCAGCGCCGAAGCCCCGCTGCAACGCTGCCGCGACGCCTTCGCCGCATTGGGCGTCGGGCGCATCGCCTCGCTGATCGGCCGCTACTACGCGATGGACCGCGACAACCGCTGGGATCGCGTGCAGCTGGCCTATGACCTGCTGACCGCGGCCAAAGGCGACGCCGTGGCCGAGGATGCGATCGCCGGGCTGCAGGCCGCTTATCAGCGCGGTGAAAACGACGAGTTCGTCAGACCGACCGTGATCCGCGCCACCGGTGAGGCCGATGCCGCGATGCAGGACGGCGACGCGTTGATCTTCATGAACTTCCGCGCCGACCGCGCGCGCCAGATCACCCGCGCCTTCGTGAACGCGGATTTCGACGGTTTCCCGCGCGCCAAACAGGTGCAGTTCGGCGATTTCGTGATGCTGACCGAATACGCCGCCGATATCGCGACCGCCTGCGCCTATCCGCCGGCGTCGCTGGCCAACACCTTCGGCGAATGGCTGATGAAGCACGACAAAACCCAACTGCGCATCTCGGAAACCGAAAAATACGCCCACGTCACCTTCTTCTATAACGGCGGCGTGGAAGCGCCGTTCAAGGGCGAAGACCGCGTGCTGGTCAACTCGCCGAAGGTCGCCACCTACGATCTGCAGCCGGAGATGAGCGCCGCCGAGCTGACCGACAAGCTGCTGAGCGCCATCCGCAGCGGCAAATACGACGCCATTATCTGCAACTACCCGAACGGCGACATGGTGGGGCATACCGGCGTGTATGAAGCGGCGGTCAAAGCGGTGGAAACGCTGGACGCCTGCATCGCCCAGGTGGTTGATGCGGTGCGCGACGTCGACGGTCAGCTGCTGATCACCGCCGATCACGGCAACGCCGAGCAGATGCGCGATCCGGCCACCGGCCAGGCGCACACCGCCCACACCAGCCTGCCGGTGCCGCTGATTTACGTCGGTAAACCGGCGCGGGCGGTCGAAGGCGGCAAGCTTTCGGACATCGCGCCAACCCTGTTAACGCTGATGGGAATGGAAATCCCGCAAGAGATGACTGGTAAGCCGCTGTTCATCGTGGAATAATCCTTCTCCATGAGGGAGAAGGCGTTTTTTGCACTATCAAGGGTAACCCGAAGCGCAAACGCAGGCAGCCGGCCGCTGCCTGAACGCACCGCGCCAAGGACGTTCACCGCCATGTGCGCCAGCGTATTTTGCGCTGGCGTCTTGCTGTTGCCGCTCGCCGGCCAGGCGGCGGAGGACAATAAATCCCAGCTGAAAGACATCCAGCAGAGCATCGCCGAGAAAGAAAAGGCGGTGAAGCAGCAGCAACAGCAGCGCAGCTCGCTGCAGGATCAGCTGCGTCAGCAGGAAAAAACCATCGCCCAGGCCAGCCGCCAGCTGCGCGACACCCAGAGCACGCTCACCCAGTTGGGCAAGGACATTGCCGGCCTGAACGCCTCAATAGCCAAACTGCAAAAGCAGCAATCAACCCAACAAAATCTCCTCGCCAAACAGCTCGACGCCGCCTTCCGGCAAGGGCAGCACAGCGCCGTGCAGCTGATCCTCAGCGGTGAAGAAAGTCAGCGCAGCGAACGTATTCTGGCCTATTTCGGCTATCTGAACGAAGCGCGTCAGAAAACCATCGAAGAGCTGAAGCAGACCCGCGCCGAGCTGGCGAAGCAAAAAACCACGCTGGTGGCCAAACAGGGCCAGCAAAAATCCTTACTGGGCGAGCAACAGACGCAGCAGCAGAAGCTGGAGCAGGCGCGCGGCGCCCGCAAGAAAACGCTGACCGCGCTGGAAGCCTCGCTGGAAAAAGACCAACAACGCCTGGTGGAACTGCGCCAGAACGAAGCCCGCATGCGCGACAAGATCGCCCGGGCGGAGCGCGAAGCCCGTGCGCGCGCCGAACGCGAAGCGCGTGAAGCGGCCAAGGTGCGCGAACAGGTGCGCATCAAGGAGCAGCAGGCGAAGAAAACCGGCACCACCTACAAACCTAGCGAAGCCGATCGCTCGCTGATGGCGCGAACCGGCGGCCTCGGTCGTCCGGCCGGCCAGCTGATGTGGCCGGTGCGCGGGCGCACGCTGCACGGCTTTGGCGAACAGCAGCAGGGCGAGCTACGCTGGAAAGGCATGGTGATCGAAGCCCGCGAAGGCAGCGAAGTGAAAGCCGTCGCCGATGGCCGCGTGCTGCTGGCCGACTGGCTGCAAGGCTATGGCCTGATGGTGGTGGTCGAACACGGTAAAGGCGACATGAGCGTGTACGGCTACAACCAGAGCGCGTTGGTCAACGTCGGGGCGCAGGTGCGCGCCGGCCAGCCGATCGCTCTGGTCGGCACCAGCGGCGGCCAGGGAACGCCGTCGCTCTATTTCGAAATCCGTCGTCAGGGACAGGCGGTTAACCCACTGCCGTGGTTGGGAAGATAGATTTGCGCTATGTCAAAACCCGTACAGCTCTGTTAATAGGCTGTCTGCTGCAGGTTTACGCTGCGCAGGCAGGAAAACTCTCCATCGTCATCGATGACGTGGGCTACCGCCCTCACGAAGAAAACGCGGTGCTGCAAATGCCGACGGCGATCTCGGTCGCGGTGTTGCC
This sequence comes from Serratia sarumanii, assembly GCF_029962605.1. Classification (NCBI taxonomy): domain Bacteria; kingdom Pseudomonadati; phylum Pseudomonadota; class Gammaproteobacteria; order Enterobacterales; family Yersiniaceae; genus Serratia; species Serratia sarumanii. The sequence goes on from NZ_CP124750.1 coordinate 4,954,013, forward strand.
CAACGCGCCGCATGCCCGCCTGATGGCCACCCGCGCCCACAGCCAGGGCCGCGAAGTCTTGATCCACATGCCGATGGCGCCGCTCAGCAAGCAGCCGCTGGAGCGCGATACCCTGCAGCCTTCCATGAGCAGCGACGAGATCCAGCGCATCATCCGCAACGCGGTGAATAACGTGCCCTACGCGGTCGGCATGAACAACCACATGGGCAGCGCCATGACCTCCAGCCTGCCGGGCATGCAGAAAGTGATGCAGGCGCTCGAAAGCTACCGACTGTATTTCCTCGACAGCATGACCATCGGCAGCAGCCAGGCGACCCGCGCCGCGGCCGGCACCGGCGTGAAGGTGATCAAACGCAAGGTGTTCCTCGACGATACCGCGAACGAAGCCGACATCCGCCGCCAGTTCAACCGCGCGGTCGAATTGGCGCGGCGCAACGGCTCCGCCATTGCCATCGGCCACCCGCGCCCGGCGACGGTGAAGGTGCTGCAGCAGATGCTGCCGTCGCTGCCCGCCGATATCGTGCTGGTCAAGCCGAGCGCGCTGCTGAACGAACCGCAGGGCAACGGCGGCGGCTACGTCCCACCGCCGGTCAAACCGCAAAAACCGCAGCCGAAGAACCCGTTCAGCGGCGGCATCAAGCAGTGCAAGGTCAAACCGCCGAAGGAAAAAACCAACGCCGGCACCGCGCTGGGCGTCATCGCCGACAGCATCGCCACCTCGCCGCCGGTGACCTTCATCAAGCGTCATTGGCAGCACTGGACGCAAGCCAAACCGCAAGCGTAAAAAAAGGGCCGGAATTCCGGCCCTTTTCACATCAGCCGAGATTAATCCCAGCTCAGCACCACTTTACCCGACTTGCCGGAGCGCATGGCGTCGAAGCCCTGCTGGAACTCGTCGATCGAGAAACGGTGGGTGATGATCGGGCTCAAATCCAGACCGGACTGGATCAGCGCCGCCATCTTGTACCAGGTTTCGAACATTTCGCGGCCGTAAATCCCTTTGATAAACAGCCCTTTGAAGATGACCTGGTTCCAGTCGATCGACATGTCCGAAGGCGGAATGCCCAGCATGGCGATGCGCCCGCCGTGGTTCATCGCATTGAGCAGCGTGCGGAACGCCGGCGGCGCGCCGGACATTTCCAGACCGACGTCGAACCCTTCGGTCATGCCCAGCTCGGCCATCACGTCGCTGAGGTTTTCCTTGCTGACGTTCACCGCGCGGGTCACGCCCATCTTGCGCGCCAGTTCCAGGCGGTATTCGTTAACGTCGGTGATCACCACATGGCGAGCGCCGACGTGTTTGCACACCGCCGCCGCCATGATGCCGATCGGGCCGGCGCCGGACACCAGCACGTCTTCCCCGACCAGATCGAACGACAGCGCGGTGTGCACCGCGTTGCCGAACGGATCGAAGATCGAAGCCAGTTCGTCGGAGATGTTATCCGGGATCTTGAAGGCGTTGAACGCCGGGATCACCAGGTATTCCGCAAAGCTGCCCGGACGGTTCACGCCCACGCCGACGGTATTGCGGCACAGGTGCGTGCGGCCGCCGCGGCAGTTGCGGCAATGGCCGCAGGTGATGTGGCCTTCGCCGGACACGCGATCGCCGATGCTGAAGCCTTTGACTTCCTGACCGATCGCCACCACTTCGCCGACGTATTCATGGCCGACCACCATCGGAACCGGAATGGTTTTTTGCGACCACTCGTCCCAGTTGTAGATATGCACATCGGTGCCGCAGATCGCGGTTTTGCGGATTTTGATCATGATGTCATTGTGGCCCAGCTCCGGCTGAGGCACGTCGGTCATCCAAATCCCTTCTTCCGCTTTCAGTTTTGACAGTGCTTTCATGGTTTTACCTTATGCAATAACGCCAAGATCCTTACCGATACGTGTAAACGCCGCCACTGCGCGTTCGATTTGCTCCGGGGTGTGGTCGGCAGACATCTGGGTACGGATGCGCGCCTGGCCTTTCGGCACCACCGGATAGAAGAAACCGGTCACATAGATGCCTTCCTTGAGCAACGCATTGGCGAATTCCTGCGCCAGCTTCGCCTCACCCAGCATGACCGGGATGATGGCATGATCGGCGCCGGCCAACGTGAAGCCGGCGGCGGTCATTTTTTCGCGGAACAGACGCGCGTTGGCCCACAGGCGATCGCGCAGGGCATCGCCCTCTTCCAGCAGTTCCAGCACTTTGATCGACGCGGCGACGATCGCCGGCGCCAGCGAGTTGGAGAACAGGTACGGGCGCGAACGCTGGCGCAGCCACTCCACCACTTCTTTCCTGGCGGCGGTGTAGCCGCCGGACGCGCCGCCCAGCGCTTTGCCTAACGTACCGGTGATGATATCGACGCGGCCCATCACTTCGCAGTATTCATGGGTGCCGCGCCCGTTGGCGCCGACAAAGCCCACCGCGTGGGAGTCATCCACCATCACCAGCGCCTGGTACTCGTCCGCCAGATCGCACACCCCTTTCAGGTTGGCGATCACGCCGTCCATCGAGAAGACGCCGTCGGTGGCGATCAGGATGTGGCGCGCGCCGTCGGCTTTGGCCTGCTTCAGCTGCGCGGCCAGCTCGGCCATGTCGTTATTGGCGTAGCGATAGCGCTTGGCCTTGCACAGGCGCACGCCGTCGATGATCGACGCGTGGTTCAGCGCATCGGAGATAATGGCGTCTTCCGGGCCGAGCAGGGTTTCGAACAGCCCGCCGTTGGCGTCGAAGCAGGAGGAGTACAGGATCGCGTCTTCCATGCCCAAGAAGGCCGCCAGTTTCTGTTCCAACTGCTTGTGGCTGTCCTGGGTGCCGCAGATGAAGCGCACCGACGCCATGCCGAAACCGTGGCTGTCCATGCCCGACTTGGCGGCGGCGATCAGCGCCGGATGGTTGGCCAGGCCCAGGTAGTTATTGGCGCAGAAGTTGATCACATGGCTGCCGTCGGCGACGGCGATATCCGCCTGTTGCGCGGAGGTGATGATGCGTTCTTCCTTGAACAGCCCTTCACTGCGAGTGGCGGCAAGCTGTTGTTCCAACTGCTGATAAAAAGACGCTGACATTCGGTTATCTCCAGGATTGGGCTATTTGCGGCATATTTTACTGATTTGTAACCAAACTGACGAGAATGCGCGGGAGAGAATATTAAAATTGCAGCAGATATCACGGCAAAAAGCGGACTTCAATGGCAATGCGGGATATTCGGAGCCCTTCCGCTGTTTGCCGCGGCATGAAATGCTATTATAACCGCCATTGAGCGTGGGGCATTGTGCCCCGCCAGGCAGCTTAGCAGGGGTAACCCAATGATTATCGTCACAGGCGGCGCCGGCATGATCGGCAGCAACATCATTAAGGCACTGAACGACAAGGGATATCGCGATATCCTGGTGGTGGATAACCTGAAAGACGGCACCAAGTTCGTCAACCTGGTCGATCTGGACATCGCCGACTATATCGATAAAGAAGACTTTATCGCCAGCATCGTGGCCGGTGACGATCTGGGCGATATCGAAGCGGTCTTCCACGAAGGCGCCTGCTCCGCGACCACCGAGTGGGACGGCAAGTACATGATGGACAATAACTATCAGTACTCCAAAGACCTGCTGCACTACTGCCTGGATCGCGAAATCCCGTTCCTGTACGCCTCCTCCGCCGCCACTTACGGCGGCCGCGAAGAGTTCATCGAAGAGCGTGAGTATGAAGCGCCGCTCAACGTGTACGGCTACTCCAAATTCCTGTTCGATCAGTACGTGCGCGAGATCCTGCCGGAAGCGGACTCGCAGATCTGCGGCTTCCGCTACTTCAACGTTTACGGCCCGCGCGAAGGCCACAAAGGCAGCATGGCCAGCGTCGCCTTCCACCTGAATACCCAGATCAACCGCGGCGAAAACCCGAAACTGTTCGCCGGCAGCGAAAACTTCAAGCGTGACTTCATCTACGTCGGCGACGTGGCGGCGGTTAACCTGTGGTTCTGGGAGACCGGCAAATCCGGCATCTTCAACTGCGGTACCGGCCGGGCGGAAACCTTCCAGGCGGTGGCTGACGCGGTGGTGGACTTCCACCAGAAGGGCGCGGTGGAATACATCGAGTTCCCGGAAAAGCTGAAGGGCCGCTATCAGGCGTACACCCAGGCCGATCTGACCAAACTGCGCGCCGCCGGCTACGATGCACCGTTTAAAACGGTCGCCGAAGGCGTGAAAGAGTACATGGCCTGGTTGAACCGCACCGCATAAGCTGAAGGAATTAACGCTGGGTATGAAAATACTGGTTATCGGCCCTTCTTGGGTTGGCGACATGATGATGTCGCAAAGTCTCTATCGCACCCTGAAGGCCGAATACCCGTCGGCGGAGATCGATGTGATGGCGCCGGCCTGGTGCCGCCCGCTGCTGGCGCGCATGCCGGAAGTCAATCAGGCGCTGGCGATGCCGCTGGGCCACGGCGCGCTGGGGCTCGGCGAGCGCCGCCGCCTGGGGCGCGCCCTGCGCGCCAACCGTTACGATCGCGCTTACGTTCTACCCAACTCGTTCAAATCCGCGCTGGTGCCCTTCTTCGCCGATATCCCGCAGCGCACCGGCTGGCGGGGCGAAATGCGTTACGGCCTGCTGAACGACGTCCGCGTGCTCGACAAGGCGGCCTTCCCGCTGATGGTGCAACGCTACGTGGCGCTGGCCTATGACAAAGGCCGCATTCAGCGCGCCGACGATCTGCCGCAGCCGCTGCTGTGGCCACAGCTGCAGGTGAGCGACGAAGAGATCGCCGACACCACCGCAGCCTTCAACCTGACCGACAGCCGGCCGATCGTCGGCTTCTGCCCGGGCGCGGAGTTCGGCCCCGCCAAACGCTGGCCGCACTATCACTACGCGACGCTGGCTCAGCGGCTGATCGAGAACGGCTATCAGATCGCGCTGTTCGGCTCGGCGAAAGATCACGAGGCCGGCGAACAGATCCGCGCCGCGCTGCAGGAAGACGCCCGCGATTTCTGCCTTAACCTGGCCGGAAAAACCCAGCTGGAGCAGGCGGTGATCCTGATCGCGGCCTGCCGGGCGGTGGTCAGCAACGACTCCGGTTTAATGCACGTTGCCGCAGCGTTGAACAAACCGCTGATAGCCTTGTACGGCCCAAGCAGCCCCGACTTCACGCCGCCGCTCTCCGACAAGGCGCGGGTAATTCGCCTGATCAGCGGCTACCACAAGGTGCGCAAGGGCGATGCCGAGCAGGGATACCACCAAAGTTTGATCGATATTCAGCCGCAGCAAGTATTGGATGCGCTGACGCCGCTACTTGTCGCCAGCGAGGAATAGTCATGCAGGTGTTAATCGTAAAAACCTCCTCAATGGGGGACGTACTGCATACGCTGCCCGCCCTGACCGACGCGCTGCAGGCCATTCCCGATATCCGCTTCGACTGGGTGGTGGAAGAAGGTTTCAGCCAAATCCCGACCTGGCACCCGGCGGTGGATCGCGTGATCCCGGTGGCCATTCGCCGCTGGCGCAAGAACTGGTTCGGCAACGACACCCGGCAACAGCGCTGCGACTTCAAGCGCGCGCTGCAAGAACGCCGTTATGACGTAGTGATCGACGCGCAGGGCCTGATCAAAAGCGCCGCGCTGATCACGCGCATCGCCAAAGGCAATAAACATGGCCTGGACTGCAAGAGCGCGCGCGAGCCGTTCGCCAGCTGGTTCTACAACGTGCGCCATGAGATAGACAAGCAGCAGCACGCGGTGGAACGCACGCGCGAACTGTTCGCCAAAAGCCTTGGCTACGATAAACCGGGCAGCTACGGCGATTACGCCATCGCCGCGCGCTTTCTCAGCAGCCCGCCGGCCGATGCCGGGCGGTATTTGGTGTTTTTGCACGCGACGACGCGTGACGACAAGCACTGGCCGGAGCAAAACTGGCGCGAGCTGATCGCGCTGACGGCGGACAGCGGGTTGAAGATCAAACTGCCGTGGGGTGCAGAGCATGAACATCAGCGCGCGCTGCGCTTGGCGGAAGGTTTTTCACATGTCGAAGTGCTGCCGAAGCTCAGCCTGCAGCAGGTGGCCGAGGTGCTGGCCGGCGCCAAGGGCGTGGTCTCGGTCGACACCGGGCTCAGCCATTTGACCGCCGCGCTCGACAAACCGAACATCACGCTGTTCGGGCCGACCGATCCCGGCCTGATCGGCGGCTACGGGCAAAATCAGCACTCGTTGATTTCGCCGGAAAAAAGCATGGCGACAATCGACGCCGATACGGCATGGCAGGCGTTGCAAAAGGTTATAGCATGAAAAAACTGCACATTATCAACCTGGGTAAAATGGGCGGCGTCGAACGCCTGTTCCTGCAGTACATCAACGATACCACCGACGGCAGCAACAAGGTCTTGTGCATCAGCGGCGACATTGGCGAAGAAATCCGCCGCCAGTTGCCTGCGCATCAGCCCGTCACCTTCGCCAACCGCCTGATCAATGCGCTGCCGTTGCGCTGCCCGCAGTTCCTGCGCAAATTTTTGCTGAAGTGGAAAATCGAGCGGGCGAACGCCGACGTGGTGATCGTCTGGGACCTGGTGCCGGGGCTGGCGGCCAAACCCAAGCGCGGCAAGCTGGTTTACTACGATCACGGCTGCTCCTGGCGTTACCCCAAGAATAAAAAGACGCTGCGTTTCTTCGCCATGCTGGGCGGCGTCATTTCCGCCTCACACGCGTCGAAGCGGGTGATGGAGCTGCGCTTTAATCTGCCTTGCCCAAATCACGTGGTGATCAACCGCATCAAAACACCGGCGGGGATCGATACTGCGCCGAAAACCCTGTCGCAGCCGGTCAGGATCGGCACTGCCTCACGCCTGGTCAGCCTGAAAGGCATCAGCGTGTCATTATTGATGATGCAGGAACTGCTGCGGCGCGGGCATGACGTCACGCTGGAAGTGGCCGGCAAAGGGCCGGATCGCGCGGCGTTCGAGGCGCTGGCGGCCCGGCTACAGCTCGGCGATCGCGTCACCTTCAGCGGTTATCAGGATGACGTCGCCGGCTTCTTCAATCGCACGCACATCTACATGAGCACGCCGATCACCGAGCCGTTCGGCTTGTCCTGCATGGAATCGCTCTATTTCGGCGTGCCGGTCATCTTCCCGCAGGTTGACGGCCAGCCGGAAGCGGTGAAAGACGGGGTCTGCGGCATTGGCCTGACGCCGTCGGTCACCATCGAACAACACCGGCAGCTCACCGATATCGAGGTCGACTTCCCGCATGAGGTCTACGATCCGTTGACCGACAGCCTGGTCGCGCCCAAGCTGCTGTCGCATATCGATTGTGCGGATGCCGTTGAGAAATTGCTGGAGCGAGAAACCTACCAGACTCTGAGCCGAAATGCGCAGCGCTATCCTGCGGAACATTTTAACTATGCTCAGTTCAAAGTTGAATTCGACGACACGCTGCGATCCTTTATCGCTTAATTGAAACGTGAGCCGGAAAATACGCCCGATGCTAAAACACAGAACGCCGCACCCTGCCTTCAGCTATCTGATCTATCTGGGGTGCGCCATCGCTTTTTGCACCATTCCTTTCGGTTCCGCGACCGGACGCAATCTGTTTTACGTTTCCAGCTACATCGCCTTTATCGCCGTTTGCCTGTACCCGCGCTACTACTTCAGCAACGTTAGAAACCTGCTGCTGCCCGCGCTGATGTTCAGCGTGGGCATGGGAACCATCCTCTGGATGCATCACTTCAAACAGCCGGGTGAGTACATCAATATTTATCGCTCTTATATGTCGACCGGCAAACTGCAGCTCGCGACCGCTTTCATCTTGCTGATTGCGCTCAATGAGCGGTTGTGCGTACAGCGCCTGCTGATCGTTGTGGCTCTCGCCACCGGTCTGGCGATCAACGGTTATTCCCTCTATCAGGGGCTGCGTCTGGATATCCCGCGCGTAGAGCTCAACTTCGATCGCGCCACGGTCGCCGCCTATCTGATGACCGCCATCGATCTGGTCATGATGCAAGCCATCCTGATGCTGCGCACCCGCTACCGCCTGGTGTTGTACATTGCGGCATTCCTGCTGTCCTTCTCTGCGCTGGTGCTCACCGGCACGCGCGCGGCCATGTTGGTCTATCCGGTGGCGGTCTGCCTGTCGCTGCTGGCCACCAAGCAGTTGGTTTCCAGAAAACACAAGCTTGCGTTGGTGGCCTCGGTACCGCTGCTGCTCGTAGCCTGCGGCCTGGTGTTTAAACCGCAGATAGAAGAACGCATTCAGGCTTTTGAGACCGACATGCGCCTGATGGACCAGCCGCAGACTGAAAACTCCATCATTTCCCGGCTGTCGATGCAAACGCTGGCATGGCATACCGGGTCACAAGCCCCGTGGGGCCAATCCGCCGAACAGCGCGGCGAAGAGATCCGTGCGATGGTCGCACAGCAACCCCGCCTGTCTGGCGTCATGCCCTACATCAACGTCCACCTGCACAACGAGCTGCTGGAAACTTACTCGCTCAAGGGCGTCTGGGGTGTACTGCTGCTGCTGGCGCTGTATGTCAGCCTGTTTTTCTCTTCCTTCCGGCCACAGCGCAACGCGCTGCTGCTGAGCGTCAGCGCCAGCCTGTTCGTTTACGGCCTGAGCGACGTCATCTTCTTCAGCACGGAAGGTACCGCCATGTTCGGCCTGGCGCTGATCGCCGCCGTTCTTTCCGTCACGAAACAGCCCCCTGTTCAGGAGCCCACCCCGTGAATCCTCAGCAGCCGCTGCTCAGCGTTATCGTGCCGTTTTATAATAACGAAGCGTTCGTTATCGCTGCGCTGGATTCGTTATTTGCACAGATTAGCGACGATATCGAGGTGGTGATCATCGACGATGGCTCCACCGACGCCTCCGGCGCACTGGTCAGCCAATATCTGGCGCAGCGGCGGCACCCGCGCGTGGTCTTTACTTCACAGGCCAACGGCGGCATTGCGCACGCCCGCAACGTCGGCTTACGTCTGGCCACCGGACGCTATATCACCTTCCTCGACGGCGACGATCTGCTGAGCGACGACTATCTAGCGATCCTGCGCCCCCAGCTTACCGCCGGTGAATATGATCTGATCGATTTTAATTATCAGAAGTTCACCGAGCATCCGCCGACACCGGATAACCGCGCGGCGCGGCCCGTAGCCTACGACTTTTCACAATTGGGGCTGGGCAGCCTGCAATCGCTTTTCGAACGCTCGATGTGGCATCTCTGGAGCCGGGTATATAAACGCACGCTGCTGGCAGGGGAAGCGTTCGAAGAAGGCAGGCGCTACGAAGACGTAATTTTTACGCCTTTTCAGTATTTCAAAACTCGCCGCATCGCCCATCTTGACGGCGAACTCTACTTCTATCGGGACAACAGCCAGGGCATCACCCGCAATATCAAACCCAAAGATATTGAAGATATGTTGTTCGCCATGGAGAAGATGCTGCGTTTTGTGGCGCAGCATCCCGGGGATGAGCCGCTGCGCCGGTTGGCCGCCCTGATGCTGGCCAACTGCTTTTCCGAGGTGAAAAGCATGTCGAAGGCGGTCTACGGCTATTACCATTACGCGCCGGCAACGCTGCACATCCTGCGCCGCGCCGCCGACGTCTGCCGCAACAGCGACGTGCCGGGCAAAAAAGTCCGCCAGATGCGCTATGCGCGAGTGGATACCTTTCTTTCTAAGCTGCGCGGGCGCAGGCCGCGCTAACCGCATCGGCCTGGCGGCCGATGGGTCGTCTCGCCTTTAGCGCGCTAAAGGCACGTGTGCGACCAGCTCGTCATAAATCCGCTGCGGTTGGATGACCCCCATCGGGCTTTCCGCCTCCAGCGGCATCGTATAACCGGTACGCGACACCTGAATGATGCGGTGCAGTTCAGCATCCTGAATCGGCCCGGTGGAGCGTGAGTCGGCGGTCACGAACAGGCTGATAGTTTTCACCTTCAACGCCACCGCCAGGTGCAGCGGCCCGGTATCGCCGGTGACCAGAACATGGAAACTGTCGATCAACGTCAGCAAGCCTTGCAGCCCCGTTTTACCGATCTGGTTATCCACGCAGGCCTGCGTTTGCGGGCCGATCAGGCTCATAAACTGTTTGGCCTTGCCGTCGTCAAACGGTGCGCCAATCAGCACGATGCGTACATTAGGGTGCTTCGCCACCAGCTCATCGGCCAGCCGCGCATAGTGCGAAACCGGCCAGCAACGCGACTCCGTAGATGCCCCCAATTGAAACCCGATGGTGGGATGCTCGCTGCTTTTGACGCCGCGCTGATAATCCACGGGAATTTCCATCGTCGGATCGTCGCTGCGGCAGCCCAAAATGGAAATCAGCTCCAGCTTGCGGCGCACGAAGTGGCCGTAATAATGGAAGACATAGTTGGTCAGCCAAGGCTCCAGCCCGCAAATGCCCGAACTGTAGTTATCGCGGATAATGTACTTCGCCCCGGCCAGTACGGCGCTGATGATGTCATAAGGCAGGTGGGAGTGCAGAATCAGCGCCAAATCCGGCTGATGTTCGCGCAGCGATTTCAGCAACGGGCGGATCGTCTTGATCTTGCTGTCCCAATACACCACGCGATCGTAATAGCGGCCGTTTTCCACCAGCTCGCGGTTTTTCTTGTGCACCACCAGTGTGATGTGTGCGTTGGGGTAGCGTTCCCGCATCGCCCTCAATGCCGGCGTGTTGAACATGAAGTCGCCCAACGCCGTGGTGGAATAGATGACGATATTGTCAAACTGCTGGGCGCCGTCGAACGTCGTCTTATCCTGAAAACGACCGTACTTCGCCGTATAGCGCCGCAAGAACCAGTCGGCAACCTTGATTTTCCATTTTTTCGACATGTGCGTGCTTAATTCGCTTTAAGTTGATAATACTCGGCCAGCGTCATGCCCACCGTGCGCTGCTGCAGCCAGTCAAACAGCTGTTCCAGATCGCGGTACAGCACTTCGATATCCTGCTCGGTTTTGAACGTCGGGCTGCCGCCCGGCATAAACTCGGAGGAGTGCAGCATAAATTCGACGTAGTCATGCCCCTGCGCCAGCGACGCTTCAGCCACCCCTATCATCTTGGCCACGTTGCCGCCACTTGGCCGCAGCCAGTTGACGGACGGCGAACGCCGCTTGCCGCGCAGCCGATCATAACCTTGCTTGAACGCGTTCATCAGCGCCGAGTGCTTGTACTGAATGCTCATCGGCACTTCCAGCAGCGCCGAAGCGCCCGGTTTGGCAATGTTCTGCGGATCGATGAAATAGGCCTGCGACGGGAACCGGCTGTAATCGGTGCCGCCGTTGCCCTGCGGATTGCCCGGCGAAAACTGCCAGTTGACGCGCGGCGTCACCGAACAGTCCACCTGATAGCCATACTCCAGCAGCAGCGAGGCATAATATTCGTTGAACGCCCAGCGGCCGGCGCGATGGCTGAGCATTTTGGTCTGGAAGGCATCTTCCAGCAGCTTGGTCATGTGATCGACCTTGGCGCGGATCTGATCGGCGGGATACTCGATCAAATACGGTTTGTGGCGCCAGTCGTCGTCGGTGAGCGGCGTTAGCGGCGGGCTGTTCCAGGCGTGCAGGTGCATGCCGACTTCACCCGCGCCGCGGGCGATCACGTCACGCGCGAACTCGACGTAAGCCGGATCCATCGCCATTTCATAGTTGGTGAGATAAACCGGTTTGAAGGCGTATTTTTCGCACAATGCCTGAAAGCGCGGCAAGAAACGCGTGTTTTCGGTCGCGATGCGATCGTGGTTTTGCCACAGATTATCGCCTTCGGTATCAATGGTGATGAGAAACGCCGGTTTAGTCATGAATATCGAGCCTGATATCAACAGAATGCACTATGTTACGCAGCCCGTTTCGCCAGGGCAAACGACTTTGCTGCCTGGTTTGGACAACATTGAAACGCATTCGTCCCCGGCTCGGCGATTTTTTTGCGGCCCGGCAAGAAAACCTTGCAACAGTAGCCACATGCGATCGGGTCATTTAGAATCAAAGATTGGTTTCCCAGAAAGCGACTCATGATGAACGACGCGCCAGCCCCAACTTCCGCCCCATCCGTACAGCGTATTTTGATCATAAAACTGCGCCATCACGGCGATATGCTGCTGGTCACGCCGGTCATCAGCAGCCTGCGGCAAAACTACCCGCAGGCGCAGATCGATGTGCTGCTGTATCAGGAAACGCAGGAGATGCTGGCCAGTAATCCGGAACTGTCGACGCTGTTCGCCATCGACCGCCAATGGAAAAAACAGGGTGCCCGCGCACATCTGGGGCACGAGCTGGCGCTGCTGCGCCGCCTGAAGGCGCAGCGCTACGATCTGGTGGTCAACCTGGCCGATCAGTGGCGCAGCGCCATCCTCACGCGCCTGACCGGCGCGCGCATCCGTCTGGGCTTCGATTTCCCCAAACGCCGCGGCTTCCTGTGGCGCCACTGCCACACGCAGCTGGTGCCGGTCGACAATCACGCCCACCTGCATACCGTCGAACAAAACCTCTCGCTGCTGGCGCCGCTGAACCTGCCCGCGCTCAGTGATCATGTGACCATGAGTTACGATCCGCAGGATTGGCAGGCATGTGAGCAACGGTTACAGAAACAGGGCGTCACCGGCAGTTATATTGTGGTGCAGCCCACCTCGCGCTGGTTCTTCAAATGCTGGAGCGAAGAGAAAATGGCCGCCACCCTCACCGCCTTGCAGGCCGACGGCCACCAGCTGGTGATCACCTCCGGCCCCGACGCCAGAGAACAAGCCATGGTAGAGCGCATTTTGGCGCTCTGCCCGCCGCAGGGCGTGATTTCGTTAGCCGGCCAGCTGACGCTGCGCCAGTTGGCCGCCCTGATCGACCACGCCAAGCTGTTTATCGGCGTGGATTCGGTGCCGATGCACATGGCCGCCGCGCTGCACACGCCGTGCGTAGCGCTGTTCGGCCCTTCCAAGCTGACTTTCTGGCGGCCGTGGCAGGCTACCGGCGCCGTGATCTGGGCCGGCGACTTCGGCGAACTGCCCGATCCGGACGCCATCGATACCGGCACCGACGAACGGTATCTCGACCTTATTCCTACAGACGCGGTGATTGCAGCCGCGCGGAGCACGCTGGCATGAAAGCATTTCGTTTGGCGATCGTTCGCCAAAAATACCGCCCGGACGGCGGAGCCGAACGTTTCGTTTCCCGCGCCCTGGAGGCGCTGGAGCAACAGGATCTCGATCTGAACGTCATCACCCGCGAATGGCAGGGTGACGCCAATCCCAACTGGCATATCCACCTGTGCAACCCGCTAAAACTCGGCCGCATCAGCCGCGAACGGGGCTTCGCCGTGGCGGCCAGGGCGCTGTGGCAGAAAGAGCATTTTGATCTGGTGCAAAGCCACGAGCGCATTCCCGGCTGCGACATCTACCGCGCCGGCGACGGCGTACACCGCCGCTGGCTGCTGCAACGCGCGCGTCTGCTGCCGGAATGGCGCCGCAAATGGCTGTTCTCCAACCGTTATCACCGCTATGTGATGTGCGCCGAACGCGCCATGTATGCCGCACCGGAGCTGAAAGCCGTCATCTGCAACGCCGAGATGATCAAGCAGGAAATCATCGCGGACTTTGGCGTGCCCGCCGAAAAAATCACGGTGATCTATAACGCCATCGATAATCAAAAGTTCCCGCCCGCCGACGAGGCCCTGCGCCAACGTCTGCGCGAGCAGTATCAGATCCCGCAACAGGCGCACTGCCTGATCTTCGTCGGTTCCGGCTTTGAGCGCAAAGGGCTGGCGGCCGCCATCCGCGCCGTGGCAGCGACCGACAGCCACCTGTTGGTGGTCGGCAAAGACAAGGCCGAAAAACGCTACCGGGCGCTGGCACAGTCGCTGGGCTGCAGCGATCGGGTTCACTTTATGGGCGTGCAGAAGCAGACCTTGCCGTTTTATCAGGCCGCAGATGCGCTGCTGCTGCCGACGCTGTACGATCCGTTCCCGAATGTGATTCTGGAAGCGATGTCGTGCGGCCTGCCGGTTATCACCAGCACCACCTGCGGCGGCGCCGAGTTTATCACCCCCGGCCAGAACGGCTTCGTGACCGATGCGCTCGACGTACCGGCCATCGCGGAGGCCATTCGCGCGCTGCCGCGCCAGGCGCTGGGATCATCCATGGGCGAAGCGGCAAGATTGCGTATTATGCCGGCTACGCCGGCGCATCTGTCCGAACAGCTTATTTCCCTCTATAACCGGTTACTGGATTAGCTATGCGTATTCTGATGATCATCGACGGCCTGCCGGGAGGCGGCGCGGAAAAAGTGGTGCTGACCCTGTGCCAGGGCATGCAGCAACAGGGGCATGACGTCAGTCTGATCTCGCTGCGCGACGTCTGCAATTACCCTATCCCGCCGGGCATTGATTATCAGGTGGTGGCCGATCGCAGCCGCGCCCCCTGGCGCAAGCTGACCGAGCTGTCGCGCCGCGCCGGCGCGCTGGATCGGGCGATAGCCGAACACGAGCGCCAACACGGCGCGTTCGATCTGGTGTTCTCCAACCTGCATAAAACCGATCGCATCGTCAGCCGCAGCAAGCGGTTGGCCGCGGATCGCCTGTGGTTCTGCATTCACGGCATTCTCTCCACCTCCTACCTCGGCCACCGCAAGGGCCTGGATCGCTGGCTGAAGCAACGCAAAATCGCCAACGTTTACCAGGGAAGAAACATCGTCGCCGTTTCACGGGCGGTCGGCGACGATCTGCAGCAGAACTTGCCGATCCGCCCGCGCCGGCTGGCGGTCATCAACAACCCGTTCGATATCGACGCCATCCAGCAACAGGCGGCGATGCCTTGCGAACTGGCCGGCCAGGACTATCTGGTGCACGTCGGCCGCTTTCACGCCACCAAGCGGCATGACCGCCTGCTGAAAGCCTATGCGCACTCCGGCATTCAGGCGCCGCTGGCCTTAATCGGCGCCGGGGACGACGCCAGAGTCGCCGAGGTCAAACGTCTGGCGACAGACCTGGGCATTGCAGAGCGCGTGCTGTTTCTCGGTTTCCAGGCTAATCCCTACCCGTTTATTCGCCATGCCTCGCTGCTGGTGCTCAGCTCCGACAGCGAAGGGTTTGGCAACGTGCTGGTAGAATCGCTGCTGTGCGGCACACCGGTGGTCAGCACTCGTTGTCCGGGTGGCCCTGCGGAAATTCTGGAAAAAGCCGGCATGGCTAACGCGCTGGCGGAATTAAACGAAGCGTCGCTGGCAGAAAAAATGGCGGAGATTTACGCCAATCCGCCGCAGATAAATCAACAGCAATTGCTGAGCTATGGGCTTGAGCCTATTTGCCGCCAATATCTGGAACTGGAAAGAAAATAATAAAGAATGAAATAAGGCAGGGGATGCCTGCCTTATTTTCTTCGCTAGCTGAGCGCCTGCATTTTCTGCCAAACCTCATCGACAGAAACATCCTCACAGTGCCCCGACTCACTTTGCAAAATATGATGACGGCCGGTCCATGGATGCCAGGAGGCTTTATCGGTATCGCCAAAGAACACTACCATGTCCTTATTCAACGCGGCGGCAAGATGCATCTGCCCACCGTCGCTGCACAGCACCCGGTCGCATAAATCAAACCCGCCCAACAGCTCACGCACCGACGCCGTCGGATAAAGCGCGACGCGTTCGTTTTGACACAGCGCCAGCAGCTGTTCGGCGCGCTGCTGGTCGCCGATGTCGTCCGGCGCCAGCGTGCCCTGCGGCGACCAGAAGATCAGCACGCCGGTGTGGGGATCGGCAACCAGACGGTTGATGATTTCGGCATAGCGTTCAACCGGCCAACGCCTTTTCGGGCTGCGGCTGCTGATATGCACGGCGCATACCCGTTCGACCGGCGGCAGACGCTCCTGCAGCCGTTGCGCCGCCAATTGCCGCTCTTCAGGCGTCAGAAACACCCGCACCGGCGGGATCAGAATGGATTGATCGGTTATCGCCGATAAATAGCTGTAGGTATGTTCGACCTGATGTTGACCGTTGAAATCGTCCTTGCGGAACGGGCGATGAATATCTTTCGTGCCCAAATCAGCGCCGATGATATGGGTGGCGCCAGCCATTTTCGCTAAACGTAAACTGTATTTGCAAGGCACCGGGTTGGCCAGAATGACCGCATCGAATTTTATTTTGCGCAGCTTCAGGAAGATCATCAGACGCTCGAAATAAACGCCCAGCGTGGTCTCATTTTTCGCCTTGTGCTTGGCCTTTTTATAGACAAAGACTTTCTCGAGATGAGGGTTGTTTTTAACGACGTCCTGGCTGACTTTATTGATCAGCAGATAAACTTTTGCGTCCGGATAGGCAATTTTCACCCCTTCAATCAAGGGCGTGGTGCAAACAAGATCGCCGATGTTATCGCGGCGAATAATTAAAATATTCTTCATTCCGAGCCTGTCGGCGAAATCGCTCGCCGGTTGTCTGAAACTGACACCCAAGGTTACCAAATTAGCGCCTTTCCCTTCCAGTTATGGTACTATTCCGAATAACCCATATAAATGAAATTGATAGAATGTTGCTGCGTTTATATCAGGTACTACTCTACCTCATCCAACCCCTGATCTGGCTCCGCTTACTGCTGCGCAGCCGCAAAGCTCCAGCCTACCGTAAACGCTGGGCGGAACGCTATGGCTTCTGCGCCGGAAAAGTCGTGCCAGGCGGCATCATGCTGCATTCCGTCTCCGTCGGCGAAACGCTGGCGGCCATCCCGCTGGTGCGGGCGCTGCGCCATCGTTACCCCGCTTTGCCGATAACTGTGACCACAATGACCCCAACAGGTTCAGAACGCGTCCAGTCCGCTTTCGGCAAAGACGTGCATCATGTCTATCTGCCCTACGATCTGCCCGGCTCCATGAACCGCTTCCTCGATCAGGTGAATCCCAAGCTGGTGATCATCATGGAAACCGAGCTGTGGCCCAACCTGATCAACGCGCTGCATCAGCGGCAGATCCCCCTGGTGATCGCCAATGCGCGCCTGTCGGCCCGCTCCGCCGCCGGCTATAAGAAAATTGGCGGATTCATGCGCGATATGCTGCGCCGCATCACGCTGATCGCCGCCCAAAACCAGGAAGACGGCGATCGGTTTATCGAGCTGGGCCTGAAGCGCTCTCAGCTGGCCGTGACCGGCAGCCTGAAGTTCGATATCTCCGTCACCCCGGAGCTGGCCGCCCGCGCCGTTACGCTGCGCCGCCAATGGGCGCCGCGCCGCCCGGTGTGGATCGCCACCAGTACCCATGACGGGGAAGAAACCATCCTGCTGGAAGCGCACCGCAAACTGCTGGAAAAACACCCCGATCTGCTGCTGATCCTGGTGCCGCGTCACCCGGAGCGCTTCCCGACCGCCAAGGAGCTGGTGCAGAAAGCCGGCTTCAGCTACACCCTGCGCAGCAGCGGCGAAATTCCGTCCGGCAGCACCCAGGTGGTGATCGGCGATACCATGGGCGAGCTGATGCTGCTGTACGGCATCGCCGATCTGGCCTTTGTCGGCGGCAGCCTGGTGGAACGCGGCGGACATAACCCGCTGGAAGCCGCCGCGCATGCCATCCCGGTGTTGATGGGCCCGCATACCTTCAACTTCAAAGACATCTGCGCCAAGCTTTCGCAGGCCGAAGGCCTGATCACTGTGACCGACGTGGATTCGCTGGTGAAGGAAGTGGAAACCCTGCTGACCGACGAAGACTACCGCCGCTACTACGGCCGCCATGCGGTGGAAGTGCTGTATCAGAATCAGGGAGCGTTGCAGCGCCTGCTGCAGCTGCTGGAACCGCACCTGCCGCCCCGGAGCCACTAAATGAGCAGCCGCAAAAGCCTGTCGGTGGTGATGATCGCCAAAAACGAAGCCGGGCTGTTGCCGGACTGTCTGCGTTCGGTCGAGTGGGCCGATGAAATCATCGTGCTGGACTCCGGCAGCGAGGACGACAGCGTCGCCATCGCCGAAAGCCTGGGCGCCAAAGTCTTCACGCACACCGACTGGCAAGGGTTCGGCAAGCAGCGCCAGCTGGCGCAAAGCTACGCCAGCCATGACTACGTTTTGATGATCGACGCCGACGAACGCGTCACGCCCGAGCTGCGGCAATCCATCGAACGGGTGTTGAACGCGCCGGACGACGGCGCCGTCTACAGCTGTGCGCGGCGCAATCTGTTCCTTGGCCGCTTCATGCGCCACAGCGGCTGGTATCCCGACCGCGTCAACCGCCTGTACGCCAACCGACGCTATCGCTATAACGACGATCTGGTGCACGAATCGCTGAACATCGGCGGCGCCAAAGTGATCCCCCTCAGCGGCGATATGCTGCACCTGACCTGCCGCGATTTCTTCGCCTTCCAGCGTAAACAGCTGCGCTACGCCGAAGAATGGGCTACGCAACGCCACCGGGCCGGCAAGCGTTGCGGCTACCTGTCTATCCTGACCCACACGCTCGGCGCCTTCGTCAAAACCTGGCTGCTGCGGGCCGGCTTCCTCGACGGTAAACAGGGGTTGCTGTTAGCGGTGGTCAACGCGCAATATACCTTCAATAAATATGCCGCATTATGGGCATTGGGCCGCAACTACTCAGAGAAGTGAATCATGACCAGCAAAGCCATCTATCCCGGGACCTTCGATCCCATGACCAACGGCCACCTGGATTTAGTGACGCGCGCGTCACTGATGTTCGATCACGTGATTCTGGCCATCGCCGCCAGCCCGAGCAAAAAGCCGCTGTTCAGCCTGGATGAACGCGTGGCGTTGGCGACGCAGGTCACCTCGCATCTGGACAATGTGGAAGTGCTGGGCTTCAGCGAGCTGATGGCGCACTTTGCCGCTCACCAAAATGCCAATATCCTGGTGCGCGGCCTGCGTGCAGTGTCTGACTTTGAATACGAATTGCAGCTGGCGAACATGAACCGCCATTTGATGCCGACGCTAGAAAGCGTGTTCCTGATGCCTTCCGAAGAGTGGTCGTTCATCTCCTCCTCACTGGTGAAGGAGGTCGCCCGTCACGGCGGCGATATCGCGCCTTTCCTGCCTGACGTGGTCACCCAGGCACTGATGGCGAAGCTCGCCGCCGAGTGATGCTCAGCGCTGGCAGCGGCGGCAAAAGAAGGTGCTGCGCTGCCCGTGCTTGGCCGATTCGATCGGCGTACCGCACGCGCGGCACGGCTCTCCCGCCCGCCCGTAAACCTGCAGTTCCTGCGCGAAATACCCCGGTTTGCCGTCAGACTGCAAAAAGTCGCGCAATGTCGTGCCGCCCTGCTCGATAGAGCGCTGCAACACCGCCTTGATGGTCTGCGCCAGCAGCGCCGCTTCGGCTTTGCTCAAGGATCCCGCCGGACGATCGGGCAGGATCCCGGCGCTGAACAGCGATTCGCTGGCGTAAATATTGCCGACCCCAACCACCAGCTTGTTATCCATCAGCCACGGTTTGATCAGCGTGCGCTTATTGCGTGATTTTTCATACAGGTAGTCGCCGTTGAACGCTTCGCTCAGCGGTTCCGGCCCCAGATGCGCCAACACGCTGCTGGTCGCCAAATCTTCGCACCACAGCCAGGCGCCGAAACGGCGCGGATCGGTATAGCGCAGGATCATGCCGTTGCTGATCACCAGATCGACGTGGTCGTGTTTGCCGGCTTCATCTTCGTTTTCCTCGCGCAGCATGCGCAAGCTGCCCGACATGCCCAGGTGCACGATAATCCAACCGTTCTCCAGCTCGATCAGCAGGTATTTGGCCCGGCGCTGCACACTGAGCACAGGCCGATCGCTCAGCGTCAGGATCTGCTCGGAAACCGGCCAGCGCAGGCGCGCGTTGCGCACCACCGCATACTGAATGCTGTGGCCGACAAGATAAGGCTCTATACCGCGTCTGCTCGTCTCAACTTCCGGTAATTCAGGCATCTGGCTTCCCCTCCGACGTTTTCTACCCTTTATAAAACAAAAAACCCGGCCAAGGCCGGGTTTTTCATTAATCCACTAAAATTATTTAATTTTAGCTTCTTTGTATACTACGTGCTGACGGACAACTGGATCGAATTTCTTCAGTTCCAATTTTTCCGGCTTAGTACGCTTGTTCTTCGTGGTGGTATAGAAGTGACCAGTACCAGCAGAAGAAACCAGCTTGATCTTCTCGCGAACACCTTTAGCCATGATTCAGTTCCTTAATACTTCTCACCACGGGCACGCAGATCGGCCAGAACCGTCTCAATACCCTTCTTATCGATAACACGCATACCTTTAGCAGATACACGCAGAGTTACAAAGCGCTTCTCAGCCTCAACCCAAAAACGGTGTGAGTGCAGGTTAGGCAGAAAACGGCGTTTGGTCGCGTTCATTGCGTGGGAACGGTTGTTACCGCTCACCGGGCGCTTGCCAGTAACTTGGCAGACTCGGGACATGTCTATTCTCCAAAAATCAAATCAGCTCGAGCTTCGTATAGGGTATGGCCGCCTCGTCAGGCTTTTAGAGCCCATCTCAGCAAACTTCATACTGAGGAGACTCTCGTCATCAGGTAGAAACCACACATCAGGTCAGAAACCTGCTGAGATAGGCTCTTGCGCCAAACCCAAGATTCTCAAAGGTGGCGTAGTATACGCTCTGAAGCGTAAGTGCTCAAGTCCCGAACAGCTAAAGATCCCACAAGGATCGCGAAAAAATCGCTTAAAGCCATCCGCGCTCGGCAAAAGAGACGCATTCACCCCGACCGATCACCAAATGATCAAGCACTCGGATCTCCAATAACTGACAGGCTTTCACCACCTGTTCCGTTATCAAGCGGTCGGCATGACTGGGTTCAGCCTTACCCGAAGGGTGATTATGCGCGAGAATCAGCGCGGCGGCATTAGCCTTCAACGCTTCGCGCACAATTTCTCTCGGGTAGACGACGACGCTGCTGATGGTACCAGCAAACATCTCCTGATGGCGAATAACCCGGTGCTGATTGTCTAAAAACAATACCAAAAAGACCTCCCGCTCGCGATGCGCCAGCAGGCTTTGCAGATAATGCTGGGTGACGCGCGGATTGAGCATGGCGTTTTCCTGCGACAAATGGCTGGAAAAGAAGCGCAGCGCCAGCTCGGCAATCGCCTGCAGCTGCGTATAGCTGGCGTCCCCCAGGCCTTTTTGGCTGCAAAAAGCCTGATGATCGGCCGACATCAGGTGATAAAGCGAGCCGAACCGGCGCAGCAGCTGCTCCGCCAGCTGCATCACGTGCACGCCGGGCAACCCGGTACGCAAGAAAATGGCCAACAGCTCTGCGTCGGACAGCGCCGCCGCCCCCTGCATCAGCAGCTTTTCACGCGGTGCCAGCGCGCCCGGCCAGCACGCCACAATCGGGTTGCTCATCGTGTTCCTCCCTGAAAGGGCTACAGCATGCCATGTGCCGCCCGGCGCGTTCGACAGGTGTTTGATAACATTGCGAAGTGTTTCGCAAAGCACAATGTAACCCCCTGCAGCCATTGCGGAATCGCTCACCTGAACCACGGATATGCTAAAATGGCGCATCTTTCGGCTTTCAATCGGACAATGATGATGACGGGACTTTCCGGCAAACATATTGTGCTTGGCATCAGCGGCGGCATCGCCGCTTACAAATGCCCAGAGCTGGTGCGCCGCCTGCGCGACAGGGGCGCGGAAGTGCGCGTGGTGATGACCCATGCCGCCAAGGCGTTCATTACGCCACTGACGCTGCAGGCCGTTTCCGGCTACCCGGTGTCCGACGATCTGTTGGATCCCGCCGCCGAAGCCGCCATGGGCCACATCGAACTCGGCAAGTGGGCGGATCTGGTTATTCTGGCGCCGGCGACCGCCGATCTGCTGGCGCGCGTCGCCGCCGGCATGGCCAACGATCTGCTGACCACCGTCTGCCTGGCGACCGATGCCCCCATCGCCGCCGCGCCTGCCATGAACCAGCAGATGTATCGCGCCGCCGCCACGCAGGCCAACCTGCAAACGCTGCAGGCGCGCGGCATACTGCTTTGGGGGCCGGACAGCGGCAGCCAAGCCTGCGGCGACGTCGGCCCGGGCCGCATGTTGGATCCGCTGGACATCGTCGACCTGGCGAACGGTCATTTCTCCGCCCCGCAGGATCTGCAACATTTGCAGGTTATGATCACCGCCGGCCCGACGCGTGAAGCGCTGGATCCGGTGCGTTTCATCAGCAACCACAGCTCCGGCAAAATGGGCTTCGCCATCGCCCGCGCCGCCGCCGCCCGCGGCGCGCAGGTGACGCTGATCGCCGGGCCGGTCAGCCTGCCGACGCCGCCATCGGTCACCCGAGTGGACGTCACCAGCGCGCTGGAGATGGAGCAGGCGGTGCAACAGCGCGCCGCACAGCAGCAGATTTTCATCTCCTGCGCCGCCGTGGCCGACTACCGCCCCGAGCGGATCGCCGATGAAAAAATAAAAAAACAGGGTGATGAAATCATCCTCAAGATGGTAAAAAACCCCGACATCGTCGCCGGCGTGGCGGCGATGACCAAAAATCGACCGTTTGTCGTGGGGTTTGCCGCCGAAACCCAGAATGTGGAAGAATACGCGCGGCAAAAACTGGCGCGTAAAAAGCTGGATTTGATTTGCGCTAACGATGTATCGCTTGCAGAGCACGGGTTCAACAGCGACACCAATGCCCTGCACCTTTTTTGGCAGGATGGAGAGAAACGCCTGGCGCTGAGCGACAAGGCACTCCTTGGCCAACGTTTAATAGACGAGATAGTCAGCCGTTATGATGAAAAAAATCGACGTTAAGATCCTCGACCCGCGCATCGGTCAGGATTTCCCGCTACCGACCTACGCCACCCCGGGCTCCGCCGGTCTCGACCTGCGCGCCTGCCTGGACAGCGCGGTAGAGCTGGCGCCGGGTGAAACCACGCTGCTGCCTACCGGCCTCGCGATCCATATCGCCGACGCAAGCCTGGCGGCGGTGATCCTGCCGCGCTCAGGCCTGGGCCATAAGCACGGCGTCGTGTTGGGCAACTTGGTCGGCCTGATCGACTCCGATTATCAGGGCCAGCTGATGGTGTCCGTTTGGAACCGCGGCCAGAAGCACTTCACCATAGAGCCGGGTGAACGCATCGCGCAGATGGTCTTCGTGCCGGTGGTGCAGGCAGAATTCAACCTGGTGGAAGAATTCGACGGCAGCGAGCGCGGCGAAGGCGGCTTCGGCCACTCGGGGCGCCACTAAGCGCCACCCAAGGCACGGGGGCCGGCAGGGAAACGTCGCCTGAACCTTGCCTTTCCGGGGAGAAGGATGTTCTCTGCGGCAAGGTTTTACCGCGACAATTGCAGCGCACACCAGGCAGCGCGGAAAAGGCCGTTAAGGCCGCTGACCCCAGCATCGTAAAAAAGCTATCACATAAGCCGCACAGAGCCTGCTCTGCAGCGGCCGGTGCCCGGGTTTCCGTCAGTTAAGTTTTAGCAAGGGTCTAATCAGACATGGCAGAAAAAGAAAATACGAAAAGGAATCGGCGCGAGGAAATATTGCAGGCGTTAGCCCAGATGCTGGAGTCCAGCGACGGCAGCCAACGCATCACCACCGCCAAGCTCGCCGCGAACGTGGGTGTTTCTGAAGCTGCGCTGTACCGGCATTTCCCCAGCAAGACACGGATGTTCGACAGCCTGATCGAGTTTATCGAAGACAGCCTGATCACCCGCATCAACCTGATCTTGCAGGACGAGAAAGAGACGTTTAATCGTCTGCGTCTGATTTTACTGCTGATTCTGGGCTTTGCGGAACGCAACCCGGGGCTGACGCGCATCATGACCGGCCACGCGCTGATGTTTGAACAGGATCGCCTGCAGGGCCGCATCAACCAGCTGTTCGAACGCATCGAGGCGCAGCTGCGCCAGGTGTTGAAAGAGCGCAAATTGCGCGAAGGCAAAGGCTTTATCGTCGATGAAACGCTGCTGGCCAGCCAGCTGCTGGCCTTCTGCGAAGGCATGTTGTCGCGCTATGTGCGTTCGGAATTCCGCTATCGCCCAACGCAGGAATTCGACGCCCGCTGGCCGCTGTTGGCGGCCCAGCTGCAATAAAGATAACGCCGGGCATGCCCGGCGTTTTTACTTACACCCCGTACTGCTCGCGGTAAGCGCGCACCGCCGCCAAGTGGTCCGCCATTTCCGGCTTCTCTTCCAGATAGGCGATCAGGTCCTTCAGCGTCACGATCGAAATCACCTTGCAGTGATAGTCGCGTTCCACTTCCTGAATGGCGGAAATATCCGCGCGGCCGCGTTCCTGACGGTCGAGGGAGATCAGCACGCCCGCCAGCGAAGCGCCGCTGGCGCCGATGATTTCCATCGACTCGCGGATCGCGGTGCCGGCGGTGATCACATCGTCCACCAACATCACGCGCCCCTGCAGCGGGCTGCCTACCAGCGAACCGCCTTCGCCGTGGGTCTTGGCTTCCTTGCGGTTAAAGCAGTAAGGCACGTCGCGCTCATGGTGTTCCGCCAACGCCACCGCCGTAGTGGTGGCGATAGGAATGCCTTTATAGGCCGGGCCAAACAGCAGGTCGAAATCGATGCCGGAGTCCATCAGAGCTTCGGCGTAGAAGCGCCCCAACAGCGCAAGATCGCGCCCGGTATTAAACAGGCCGGCGTTGAAGAAATACGGGCTGGTGCGGCCGGATTTCAGGGTGAACTCGCCGAATTTCAATACCTGCTTGTTAAGCGCGAACTCGATAAACTGGCGCTGATAGGCTTTCATTACTGCTTCTCCTCGTCTGAATCTGCTTAGGTCTTGTTATTACTGCCGCCCGATCGCCGGGCATAAAAAAGGCGACTTCTCAGTCGCCTTAAAAAATCAGTCCGCCAGCGCCGCTTTCTGCGCCTGGAAGATGGTTTCGATGCCCCCTCGGGCCAGCGCCAATAGCGCCAACAGCTCATCGTGGCTGAACGGCTCGCCTTCGGCGGTACCCTGCACCTCAATCATGCGGCCATCTTCCATCATCACCACGTTCATGTCGGTTTCCGCCGCGGAGTCCTCCACATACTCCAGATCGCACAGCGCTTCGCCATTGACGATGCCGACCGAAACCGCCGCCACCATGCCCTTCATCGGGTTGGCTTTCAGCTTGCCGTTGGCCACCAGCGTGTTCAACGCATCGGCCAGCGCCACGCAGGCGCCGGAGATCGAGGCAGTTCGGGTACCGCCGTCGGCCTGCAGTACGTCGCAGTCGAGGGTGATGGTGAATTCACCGAGCTTTTTCAGGTCTACCGCGGCGCGCAGCGAGCGGGCGATCAGGCGCTGGATCTCCAGCGTGCGGCCACCCTGCTTGCCTTTGGCGGCTTCACGAGCGTTGCGGCTGTGGGTGGAGCGCGGCAGCATGCCGTACTCGGCGGTGATCCAACCTTGCCCCTGGCCTTTCAGGAAGCGCGGAACGCCCTCTTCTACCGTGGCGGTGCACAAGACTTTGGTATCGCCAAACTCAACCAGCACTGAACCTTCAGCGTGTTTGGTATAGTGACGGGTCAGTGTCAGGGGGCGAACTTGCTGTGGTGCTCTGCCTGCAGGACGCATGGGCTCTCTCCGGCTTCAAATCAACTATTGGCTGCGCATTATACGGGCTTCGTGACGTAATGCCTATCCTGCCCGCAGCCGCGACGCTATAATCGTCCCATCTTTTCCTATTACGGGTACGCATCAATGATCCGCAGCATGACCGCCTACGCCCGGCGTGAAATCAAGGGTGAATGGGGCAGCGCAGCCTGGGAGCTGCGTTCCGTTAACCAGCGCTACTTAGAAACCTACATCCGCCTGCCGGAACAATTCCGCAGCCTGGAGCCGGTGATCCGTGAACGTATCCGTGGCCGCCTGACCCGCGGCAAAGTCGAATGCAACCTGCGTTTCGAGCTGGATCCAAGCGCGCAAAGCTCGCTGATCCTGAACGAAAAACTGGCCAAACAGCTGGTCGAAGCCGCCAACTGGGTGAAAATGCAGAGCGACGAAGGGGAAATCAACCCGATCGACGTGCTGCGCTGGCCGGGCGTGATGTCCGCGCAGGAGCAGGATCTGGACGCCATCAGCGCCGAGCTGATGCAGGCGCTGGACGGCGCGCTGGATGACTTCATCGTCGCACGCGAAAGCGAAGGTGCCGCGCTGAAAACGCTGATCGAACAGCGCCTCGACGGCGTCAGCGCCGAAGTGGTCAAAGTGCGCGCCCAGATGCCGAACATCCTGCAATGGCAGCGCGAGCGCCTGGTCAGCAAGTTGGAAGAGGCACAGGTACAGCTGGAAAACACCCGCCTGGAGCAGGAGCTGGTGCTGATGGCGCAGCGCATCGACGTCGCCGAAGAGCTGGACCGTCTGGAAGCGCACGTGAAAGAGACGCACAACATTCTGAAGAAGAAAGAAGCCGTCGGCCGCCGCCTCGACTTTATGATGCAGGAGTTCAACCGCGAATCGAACACCCTGGCCTCCAAGTCGATCAATGCCGACGTCACCGCTTCCGCCATCGAGCTGAAAGTGCTGATCGAGCAAATGCGCGAGCAGATCCAGAATATCGAGTAAATTATTTCAAAGTCCACCAAAATCCATAAGCCCATGTTAAATGGGCTTTTTTATTTGAACCATAGTCTATTAAAGACCATTTAGATTCATTAAAAACCACCAACAAGTGGGGAGTAAAACGGGGAGCGCTTTTGCTTTACTAGTCTCATCTGCCAGTTTATAACCATATACCCCCCACAGCGATTTTTCATCAGGATAGGTATATGACCTCACTCACTGTCAGGACGGTTCAGGCTCTCATCAAAGCAGGAGAACCGGGGAAGTTTGGAGATGGGCGTGGTTTGTACCTGAAAGTCCCACAAAAAGGTGAGGCGTATTGGATGCTTCGATACACAATCGGCTCTAAGAGACGAGAACTCACACTTGGCAAGGTATCCCATCTATCTCTGTCTGAGGTACGTAGCCTCGCTGAGGATACTCGAAGAAAAGTTGCCACCGGAGATGATCCTATTGCTGAACGGAAACTTAACCGACCTAAGCAAATCACAACGGTAGATGGATTGTTTGAAGACTGGCACAAAGACCTGGTTAGGCGGTTGAAGCATCCACAAATCCCAGAAAGGGTATACAAGAAGGATATTGCCCCTACTATTGGTCAACTTTCTTTGACGAAGATAACCCCCATTGATATCCGGTCAATTCTGCAAAAAATTACAGATAGCGGAAGACCGACCATTTCAAACGATGCCCTACTCTACATGAAGCAACTATTTGACCACGGCATTAAGCTTGGTCTGCTTCAGAGCAACCCAGCAATGGCGTTCAAGGTAAATGATGCAGGTGGAATCGAAAAAAGCAGAGAAAGAGCATTAAGTCTTGAAGAAATTGGTCAGGTGTTTAAAGTTTTCAGAGAACGCTCTGACAGCTTCTCTCGTGATAACTACCTTGCCTGTGCCCTGCTACTACTCCTTGCTGTTCGCAAAAGTGAGCTGACCGAGGCTCCTTGGGCAGAATTCGATTTGGATGAGAAAAAATGGTCTTTACCCAAGGAAAGAAGTAAGTCTGGTGTAGAAATCGTCATCCCGCTTCCCCCACTCGCTATTAAGATTCTTGAAGAGCTAAAGGTCAGAGCTTTTGGTTCTGATTATGTCTTCCCTAACCGCAGATCCAGTAAGAATCTACACATGGGAAAAGACACCCTCAACAGGGCGATAGCGAAGCTATTCGGGGTAGAACCAGGTAAGAAGAAGCAACCGCCTAATGTAATGGGAAATATTGAATATTTCACAGTCCATGACTTACGAAGGACTTGCCGAAGTTTGCTTGCATCACTGTCTGTTCCCCCACATGTCGCAGAAAGATGTCTGAACCACAAGCTGAAAGGTGTAGAAGGTATTTATGACAGGTATGATTATTTTCAAGAGAGAGAAGTAGCACATCTCAAATTATCTAGATTGCTTACAAAGCATATTAATTTATTGGATAGATAAAATTTCCCTTTATTTTTATGTTAGGAATCATTGAGACATCATAATGTTTCAGATATATATGGAAAGAGTATTTTTTGAACATTTCTTGCTAATTCGTACATTTAGTGTACAATCAAAAGAAGTAAAGAGGTATCGAATTAATTAGAAGAGGTCATTATGGATATTCAGGAACTTACGAGAAAACTTAAAAATAAAACAATTTCATACACGACAGAAGAAACAAAACAGATCCTTATCGATGCCAAAGTTTTGGTTAAAGATGGTTCATATAATCCAGAGATGTTTTCTAACGAGTTAGTCAAAAAAAGCCAGCGAGCAATGAAGCGTAGAAGATGATATGAAGTATTTTAATAGTAAACCCTCCATTGTTTATGGTTATCATGGACTTGATAAAGATGTTGCTTACAATATTTTAAATAACCATTCGGAATTTCTTTTGAGTGATAACACTTACGACTGGCTTAGTGGAGGTGTTTATTTTTGGGAAAATAATTATGAACGTGCAATGGACTATGCAATTGAGTCAAGTAAAAGAGCATCTTCAAATATTAAAACTCCGTTTGTTCTTGGAGCTGTTATTGAATTAGGTACCTGTCTTGATTTATTAGACCATAGTGATATTGATTATGTTAAAGAAGTTTATGACTTGTTTGTGCAATATTTGAAAGAAACAAATTCTCCGCTTCCAGTGAACTCAAGTTTTAATTCAAAAGTTAATGACCTAATGAAAAGAGAATTAGATTGTGCTGTTATTTCTCATGCTAAAGAATTAGCTAAATTAAATGGGATATCTATTGATACCGTTCGGGCATCATTTCAAGAGGGTAATCCCATTTATCCTTCGGCTAACTTTCATGATAAAACACACATACAAATTGCTGTAGTAAATCCCAAATGTATAAAAGGTGTCTACTTACCAAGAGAACGATAATTAGCATTAAACTAAATCGAAGGGACTTATGACAGGTATTATTATTGTGAAGAAATAAAAAAGCCCATCCTTTTTAAACGACGAGCTAAAACAAATAATTCTACTTTCAAGTTATTTTCTTTTTACCCATTCACTTTTAGAAAAAGTCATAGAAGACTTACAGGCAAAACCCATAGAAATACAAAATGAAAAAGATAATACCAGGATGGTTATACAATACCAATTAGGATTATCATAAAGCTTCAACTTAATCACTTCCCTAAATAAAATCGATAACCATATAAATAACACATAATAGCTTATTGTTTGATTAATTTTTGAAACAGAGTATGGTTTTGAACTTAAAAATAATTTATCTATAACACTACTCTCTTTTTTTCCTAAATGAGAATTGGCTACAACTTTATATAATGGGCCTATAATATCATCTTCTAACATATCAACATGTTTTTCCCAATTTTCCTGCCAAAACTTACTTCCTTTATTAACGCAAACCCAAGCGAATGAAAAGACAGCGCCTAAACATCCTACTAATAAAGTAAGCTCTCCCCTATACTCAGCTAATAAACTGTTAGATGATTGAATAGCAATGAATGCAACCAAACTTGCCCCAATGAAAGTCCAAAAATAAGTAGCCCTTTTCCAATATAATTCTATTTCGAACTTTCGTATTTCAAGAGCATAAGTTAAAGCTTTGTCTCTCTTACATGAGTTTGACAGAAAAGCCTCCTCATAATCCAAGTCATTGAAATCATTAGTTTTGCGCATGAAATCCTCCTGATATTTTTGTATGAATATTAAGTTGTACTAAGGTGTAAGTAGTATATATAATTGAGACTACTCTCATTACCAAAGGGTTAATACATGTATAATCAACAATTTAGCACTCTTGTAGTATCTTTGGTTGATACTGATACCAACCGTATAATGGCAAATCCTGGTGAAGATGCTGGTAAAGGTAGCCAATACATATGGCTGAGTAAAGACACTCTTGATTTTTTCCCTCCATTAGATCAAAAAAATGATCGGGAAAAAGTTGCAGAGTATACTCTTATCAATTTAAATTATGTTGACCTGAATGAAATACGCGAAGAAAGAGTTACTTACGAAGCCGATAACAACATGGATGTCAGGCTTGGTACTGGGAGACTACGATATAGCAAAATAGCACAGCCTGGGGATTTAGCCTGTATAACGAGAACCGGAGTTAAAGAATATCAACTAAGAATAATACAACAAGGCTCTGCCTCATATGATCTATTAAAAGCCAAAGCAACTACTTCTATTGGTCATAAAGGTAAGAAATTTGGTTTCTTGGATAACGAAACATTTTTCCAAATTATATAATTATTCAGGGCCGATCAGGCCCTGTGTTTCTTCAAAATAATCAATCTTTCAGAGTCAATTGAGTTTGACTTATGAAGGTCATATCTTTTATAAACCTCTAAGGTAATATCCTCAAATAACTCCCAACCAATTGATTTTGCGATTTCAATAAGATATGAAGGTGTGTCTAATTTAAATACTCTACCACTCAGCGTAGTTGTGTTATGACCAACAACTAAGGCAAATTTTGCATTGACCTTCATCATAGAATAAACATTCTCAAACATTTTTTGCATGTCAGCGAAGTATCTATATACAATAAAAGGCATTGCCTGTCTTCTGAATCCATCTTTTTCAGTTAAGCTATTGGACATGTCAAGACAAAGTTCATGTAGGCTGTCTGGAATCTTAAAAAAGTTCTCGTTTAAAGAATTCATCAGATCTTTTTTAAGCGAGGGTGATAATTCACGAGACCCTATTAACTCACGATCTAATTTTTTAACCTCATCAGGCGAAGCCAGACCTAGCCATACAATGCTAAGCCTCTGAGTATCAATATAAGGCAAAGCAGTAGCATAAGGTGGGCTGGTAATTGCACAATCAAATTCTCGAAATCCTTTTAGAGATTT
Organism: Serratia sarumanii; assembly: GCF_029962605.1. Taxonomy (NCBI): domain Bacteria; kingdom Pseudomonadati; phylum Pseudomonadota; class Gammaproteobacteria; order Enterobacterales; family Yersiniaceae; genus Serratia; species Serratia sarumanii. Next base: position 4,984,763 of record NZ_CP124750.1, read on the forward strand.
ACTATCTCTTATATCAATATTTATAGCTTCGGAATTAATAGAATAATCCACTTCAATATTGCATATTGAATTGATGTTAGCACAAAACGAACTCACTTTTATTTTGACAGCATCCCAAAAATCAGTGGTCGGCATTTCGGATGTTCGTCTCCGAATTCTTAAATCAGCAGGCTCCTGTAAAGAATATTCTCTAACTAAATCACTCACAAGGGCTAAAAATAGATTTCTAAACTTAATGTTAGCACTTTCATAAATAATAGTTCGAAGAGTTTCTAATTTTTTAAGAGTTTCGATTTGAAACCATTTTTTAAGATAAATTGTACGAACGTCATCTTCAATAATAAACTTAGGAGATAACTCTATTGCTTTATCGATACAGTGGTGAGCAAATAATGTAAATTTACTTACATCCATACTAAGAGTAGAGATTTTGGCATTACTAATAAAACAGGCCAATGGGTTATAATCGAAACCTACCCCCTCTAAATTATTCAATGCGGATTCATATAAGGTTGTCCCGCTACCGCAGAAAGGCTCTAGAATTTTAGACTTTTCATTAACTTCTAAAATATTTAAAATAGAAGATACTATCTGAGGATTGAACTTACCTTTATATTCATGTAGCCCATGTGCCCCGTATCGTGTTGACTGCCTCTTTGTATGCCCACTTTTGACACAGGAATTCTCTTTAAACTCTTGTAATGACGATACTGAATTCTCGTCATCACTTATCAACCTCAGGAAGGTTAGCCTTCTGATTTTTTCCATCTCATCATTACTTAAACCATTTTTTTGAACATGATAACCGGTATCAGAATCAAGAATTAAATCTGATGGAAAAATCAAAGACAGCTCTTTTTTTGCAAGCAATTTTTCATATTCAAAAAGCTTGTAATTTGGAAATTTAAAATTAAGCATTATTTTTTCCTAAGAACCACAATTGTTTCCTCTTTAATCTTTGCGTAGGAAAGATTAAATGATTTTCTATTAGAATTCATGGTTCTATTGAACCTTTCAACAACGTCAAAACCGAGATTTTCTGCTGCCTCAACAATAAGGTCAGCATTATCAACATTTTTACCATGAATTATGGATCTACCAACTACAAAAGCAGCGTGTCCATGCGTTATAAGAACAGAATCTATAAGCTGTAAAGTTCCATACATTTGATGGTAAAAATCTCTCTCAGTATGATGATTTTTTTTGAAAAAATGTGCTCTCGCTCCAATTTCTTTTTCTTTAATTTCTTTTGGATCAAAGCCCAACCACCACATTCTATATTTATGATATAGCCAATATTCATATGCATTAGGATATGGAGGTGAAGTTACAACAAGTCCCACAGTCGAATTAATGTCAGATGGTTGAACAGCTAATACATCTTTATTAATAATTTGACATGGGAAATCACTACTATTGTATAACAATGAAGAGTTCAGTTTCTCACATGAAACAAGGAACAATCTAAATACATCTTCTGCTACTAAATTTTTATTTATAGCAGCATAACGTGTGTCGCTTTCTTGATTCGATGCTTTTACAATGATGGAAGAGAAAGCAACACATAACGCGTCAAAAGTATCGCGCCCCAAATAATCATGTATACTTTTCTTCAATTTCAACAAATTAACTTGTATATCAGACTTGAACCAATGATTGATATTTGGAATACTTTCCAACTCATCAATATCAACCTTTCTTGATTTTGCATCAGCCACAACGTCATTAAAAACCGTGCCAAAGTTAGGAGGGATTTTAGTTGTTTTGACTTTAGAAATTAAACAAGCTATAGGATTGAGGTCAATTCCAACGCATGGTAAACCTAATGATTGTGCTACTTTTAGAGTTGTTCCAGAACCGCAGAATGGATCAAGAACTGAAGTGTTTTTATCACAGCCTAAATAATTAATTAACTGAAAAGGGATCTCAGGTATGAATTTCGCAGGGTAAGGGTGAATTCCATGAATAGAATCGCTAATAATCTTTTCTTTAAAATCCCAATCCAACTCAGTAATAAGCTCTGCCATCTGAAATCACACCATTATTAAAAACAACCTCTTAAAATAGCATAAATTACAAACAAACACAACAAAAAACAAACAATCACTGGAATATCAATTATGTATGCTCTATAACTTTAAAGATTATTTCATTATATTTAGACCAAAAATGCAAAAAATCTATAAATGACATGAAGTTAATCAGGCATTTTTATAAAGCACCTGCTAAAACTCAACATTACTGATATTATCATTTCAAATTTCTATTTATCATTAAGTTTAGCAATAAACAAGCCTATTGCCCTTAGAATTAATCTTATTTAAGGACATGTAGTTAAGGCTCATTACCCACCAAATTTATAAAAAATAACTGCCATCCTGAATTTTGAGGATTTAAAGATTTTTAACTTAAGCAAGGGCTAACTCATCGAAGCTACGCTTCTTTGAGTTCCCTTGTTTTTCGCCCTACGGTTGAAAAAGAAGAGCTGGGTCAAATTCAAAATATTGACATATCACATTTTTGAAATATAAATATACAGAGTGCCGCAACGGAATTGCTCACAATAAAAGTAATACAAAACCTAATATACGAAAAGGAGCTTCTATGAAAGAAACTATAGCATTACCATTCTGTAAGAAGAACAACAAAGTCCCAGCAAAATCATTGCGAATCCATTGTGTCAGCGCCCGATTCAACCATGAAGAACTACAGCTTCTCAACACGAAACGTGGTGATAAAAGCAAGGGTGAATGGCTCAGATTAGCTTCTCTTGATAAGCTTCCCATAATGGTTCCACCAATAAATATAGAAGCCTGGAAATCATTAGCCGAAATATCTCAGAAACTGAATAACCTAATATGCCATCTTGATACTAAAAGTAGCGGAGGTGAGCTTACAAAAACAGAAATCTTCGCTATAAAGCGTCAGATATCAGAGCTTCGCTCATGCCTCACAGCTTCTGATTTGCCAAGTGGTAAATAGTTTTCATGAAGGGAATGCAAAAAATCAAAAGAGGAAAAACCTTTAATGGCCTTATTTCTTATTTATTAAAACCTGCTTCGCACCACAAATCAGATCCGAGTGTGGTTGGTGGCAATGTGATAGAAAGCTTCGCAGAAGCACTAAGTGCAGAGTTCAACGCTACGAAGCTCCTACGCTCCGATGTAAGTAAACCTGTATGGCACAATTCTCTGCGTCTGCCTGCTGGTGAGAGTCTACCATTACAACGATGGAAGCTGTTAGCCGACGACTATATGAAGCGTATGGGGTTCTCTGAGACGCATCTACGAGCTTATGTTCTGCATGATGATAAAGATGGTCAACATATCCATATAGTAGCAAGCCGCATTGATGCAACATCCGGGAAGCTCTACTTAGGGAAAAATGAGAACCTTATCAGCACCCGTATAATACAGCAGCTTGAACTTGACTATTCACTGACCAGAACAAAAGGGCCGGAGGCTAAAGCATCATCAACCTCGCCCTCTCCTAAACCGAAGCGCAAAAAAACTCGTAATGAAACGATGCAGGAAAAAAGAACTGGTGAGCTATGCTCTAAAACAGTCATACAGGAAGCTATAGATACACTCATAACCAGCAAGATTTCCGAAGAAGAGTTTGTGCAGCAGCTTGCAGCTCAGAAGATAAAAGCTGTTCCTAACAGAGCGTCAACAGGAAGGATGAATGGTTTTTCGTTTGAGTATAACAACGTTTCATTCAAAGCTTCGCAGCTTGGTAAAAAGTATTCATGGAAAAACTTAGAGCCGTTCATCATCATTGATTCCCCGACCATAGTTAACAGAAAAACCGAGACATCTAGTTTTTTCGTTGGAATAGATATGGAAGACATACAGCTTGCCTCACCTGAGGCTGTCTCATTTGTGGTTGATGATAAAACTCGTGGTAAAAGCTATGTTGACGTAGCGATGCGATGGATAGAAACCATTCCCTGGGTAGACAAAATAGTTAACACCGTCAAAAAACTACGTAATCCGTTGTTAAGGGCGTTTAAACAGCCTCCCAAGATTTTTTCTGCTTCACCACTTTCTATAGACCTACCATCTCTTCCGTCTGTTGAAAAACCTGTGAAAACAAACATTTTTAGACTGAAAATTTAGCATAAATCAACCTAAAAACCCTTATGTTACTGATTTCAAGACAAAATAATTGATCGTTATAACCGATCGATTAAACACCTATGATAGCCAAAGACTATTAAAATATAAAATATCGATCGGTACAAATGATTTGATAACTTTACAGCTTTGTACAAAATGTACGTTGAAGGAACTATCGGCTAATAGACTGATTTTACTAGCCTATTTTTAATATCGTTCTATCATACAGGAAAAATCGTATGAAATTCTTCATGATGAAGCGTGTAATGCTGGCGATTGCACTCCCTGTACTTGTCGCTTATTTCGGTGGAAGTAAGGTCATGTCAGTTTATTGGGTGCCCCTGTTTTTTATCAGTGCGATGCTATGTGCAACAGCTTATGGCAAATATGTCGTCAGGAAAAACAATGATGCTACATTCAATTATCTGAATGAAAATAATGATGGGATCTATATTCATAAATTCAATGACTGCGTGATTCGGTTAGACAAAAATAAACAAGAAGTATTTCTTAAAAATAGCGCAGGAGAAGAAACCTATTCTTTTAATGACATCAAAGAGTGGCGCTACAACATTACCTATGGTGGTGAAGTTGCAGGTGCTGGATTAAGCAGTATCAGAGAGAACGGTAAAACATTAGGTCAAAACATCGCTGATACAGGTCTCTTTATCCGTGTAAAAGACGTGCGTAAACCAGAATGGCATATCCGGTTCTATCCTCGTAATGATGCTTTCAATTCGAGTAATGGGTTAAATGATTTGAAGACGCAGCTCAACCAATGGATGGAGATCTTTGATCAGAATTTAAATGCTGCATAGAACACTTTTAATAATCGCTAAGCCTGTATGCTGACATACAGGATTTTTTCATTTTAAAGTAATTAAATTTGACAACAGGAAAATGGTACGTCATAAGTTGAATAATATGGCTACCAGCTAGTACTGGTAGCCATATATCAGCAACCCCTTAGTAAACCGGTTGGCTATACAAAAGGATGCTGATAAAAATCGCTATCCTTAGCAGGTTTGTGAGATTATTATGCATAATCCACCTCCTTCTTTATAATTGTTATTTTAAGGACCTGTGGTCCAAGCGTATAGTAGCAGCAAAAGCACCCTCATGGGTGCTTTTTTTGTTCATCTAAGGGTATGTAATTGAGAAGTGTGGAGGAATCCAGTTTTGCAGAGAACTTCTTGTTCATCTATCGATGATAGTCAAGCCACGTTTTTCGGTGGGGAAGATACGACATAGCTTTCAGGTTGAAAATTCAAAAGTTAAAGATACTATTTATGCCCATGACTTTTATTATACTCGATGTCCCTTTTCCTCAAACTCATAGCCAACAGAGATCTATCATACTTTCTTTTTTCGTTAATGAAAACATTTTCACTATTTGTTTTGTTATTCAAAATAAAGTGAATAAGAAGACTGCACATCCTTCTTATTTTATCAGCATCGACTACTCTATTTTCTATATTGTTTATGAAGCAGTAATAAGAGGTAAGCATAAAAGATAAAACTACATCTCTGTTAGCTAACTCTATATTATCAATGTCTTTTTTATACTTGATATAGAAACCTACGCAAAAAAGATACGATTTATCAATTATATCTGATTCTGACATCCCGGACTCTTCGAGTTTTTTAATGAAGCGTTCAAAGAGTATCAGAAAACGTTCCATACTATTCAGTTTTTCCATAATATGCATCCTTGCAACTAATTTTATCATCCTGACAATTAATAAATAACAGTATTAGTTTAAATATCAATACCTCAGTGAAAATATATTTACAGCATGTAATGATAAATTTACTTAATTGTCGTTTTTTGCACGTAATGGCTCATTTAGCTGGTGTGGCTTAAGTCCATATTTATATGAATTGTACTGCCATAGTGTAAACTGTTCTTTATATCTGGCATTTTGCTTCTTCAGCATTTCATTTTCCGCTTCCAGATTTTTTATCCTCTGTGCAGCAATTATCAGATTAGCTGGTTTCCTAATAGGTACATTAGCTTCTTTGATTACTGCCTTTTTCATTAAATATACATCTACGATATCTTTATGCATATTTAGTGATTGTCTGGTTGGTTTCTTACCAATAAGTGATTTCACTTCCTCACAAAGAGCGTCCCATGTTAATTTACCATCCCACAGATGAATTGCATTTTTAATTTTATTGATATCTGTCTTTGTTAAATGTTTTGCCATACAGCCTCCTGTTTCTAAAATTATTATATTGTATATTTCTCCAGAGCTGACAATAAATTATTATGAAATGAAACCCATTTATCAGCCCCGTAAAAACCCTCATCCATAGCCTTTTTTGCTAATTGATGTAGTGTACGTTGTTTTTTTATTATTTCGTCGCGCTCTTGCATAGTCATTTTGTCATAGTCTGACGTAATATAACTCCCAGCTTCAGTTAATTTACTACAAGGTGGAATTAAATAATTATGGATACAATAACCATGAGGTGTTAAATGAATCGCGCCATGCTCTGGTTTGACAAATCCTTCAACATCGTCATGAGTATTGGACTGTTCTTCTTTTTGATTGCAATAGCGATGGTTTCCCAGCCTCATCAACCCAATTTTCTCAAGAATTTCCTCTTGTGAAGTATGATCGTAGTCTCTATTTTGCAAAATACTGACTCTTCCAGACCATTTGGCAATATCCAAATCAGACATATCACCTAAATGTGCCAGTGTATTTAAAAGATGTCTTGGCTGATGAGATCGCAAATAAAATGCTTCACCTGAAGCATCAAAATAATTATAACGTTCAAATATGTTTTTCATTCCTGAAACTGATTTTTTGGATTTACATATATCATTATAAAATAAGGCGTAAGTAGGTTTGTAAAGAACGTAACTATTTTCTAATTTAGATTCATTTAATTGATTAAGATTCAATAAGCACAGAGCATTGCTGTATTTCACGGATTTTTCTTTATCGAACCAAGGGAAATCCTCAGGTAATAAGTCAGTTATCATTTTCCATAGTGTTCTCAAAGTGTAATGTCCGTCTGCCGGATTCAAGAAAGAAATTCCGCCATCCAGACTGATTCGTTTTATCTTATTGATGCATTGTTTCTTATCACTAAGCAGATAACCAAGAGCCTGGCATACTTGAATAGCATCGAGTGGTTCGTTTTCATTCACGTTAGGACAAAGCGAGTGTCTGTAAAACTTACCAGGTGAGCATTCATACCATCGAGCAAGAGAGCGGGCATTGTCCGAAAGGACACGCAGCCTGCTAATCGCTTTCTTGGCAACAGGTACCATAACGTCAGGTATCCACTTGATAGTCGCACCACCACCTTTTGCTGCATAATAACGAAGCCCGTAGCGCCCCACGCCATTTTTATCTTTCCTCGTGATTTCACAGTCAGCAGGTAAAGCTAAAATCTCTGAGACTCGGCTAGGTGAGCACATTAATAAAGCACAAACAGATGTTGTAAACAGATCTCTTGAGCTGAGAACTTCATCTTTTTGAGAGAAAATATTAGCGACAGCAAGTAAAGCCTGCTCATCAGGAAGCTTATTTCTCCTGTTTTCATCTTCTTTTTCTGGAAGATAGCTTTTTTTATTTTTCAGCTTGATAGGGTTGACCCAACCCAGATAGCCAAATTTAACAAAATGATTTTCAGATAAAAAACAAGCCAATCTTTCAAGCTCATAACCACACTTATAAAGCACCTCATTCTTATAATAATTACTGGCTATCTGCAAAGCCTCATCCAGAACTATGGTAGAAACATTATATACATGTGCATTTTTACAGACTTGTAAAAGAGCTTTCTCAAGACACTTCAGCGCCATAATTTTTGCTCCTGTTTTTTTAGCTGGACTTAAAGCTTGCATGTATCGGACATAGCTTTTAGAGAAATCCATAAAGTTTTCATCTAAGAAAGAATCACCTTTAGCTTTATCTATCTTCCTAAAAACAGCGACACCTTTCCAGATAGAGGCATTCCATTGTAGATCCACGCCGAAAACTGTTAATTTTTCACGGCAGAAAAAAATGAAATCCTGGACGTTTCTTTCTGCATCTAAATCAGATTGAGACTTAAAAACAATACTATTCATCATAATCATCCTTTAGTTTCAAGAACACGGTTATAGTTTCTAAAATAAACACAACTACGGCATGGTATTTTCAGATTGTTAATACAAGATGAACAAGATTTTTCCACTAATAATCCTTTCAACTCATCCACAACACCATCATTAAGTTTCCCAAGAAAAGCATTAGCAAAAAAATTCAATCGTGCAGAAACGGCTTTATTTATTCTATTTATATTATCTGGTAGATTTTCAACATAAATACCTGCACTTGCTATTGAAGAATGATCAAGTAGCTCGGCAATAATATCAATACTTTCCCCATCACGGGCAAGCCTTGTTCCCAGAGTGTAGCGTAGTCTTCGTGCATTTATTTTCATGACTTCACCAGTTCTGATTGATATTACTGACTCGTCTTTAACTATCTTATTCAAAATATAATCAACAATGTTTTTAGAAGCATGAAATATATCAGAAGAAAGTTTTTCTATGATATTCCTATCGTTCTTCAGATAACCATAATCTATCTTACTTAGAAATACAGGAACTTCGCTTATTTCTTCTTGGGTAAGAGTCCTTCCAATTTTCCCCTCAAATATTTTTACCGAAGAAAAAGCCTGCTTTTTAATAAGATTGAAAACATATTCACTAACCATTAGTTTTCTAAAAGATTTTCTGAACCCCAAACCTTGCTTAATTCTCGGAAAATTTATAAACTGCCCTATTTCACCGTAGATTGTTTCTTCACGAATTATATCTTTAAATTTTAAAGAAGTAATTTGCAATGGCCTTCTTCCGGTAAAACTAACTAACATCGTTATCGAAAAATCAAATAACGTAATATTGCCAACCTCATACGCAATTTTGAGTGCATTATTAAAAGCATGATGTTCATCATCAGTTAATGGTCCTCTCTGTGGACATTCCTGTTTTACAACATAGCCAGATTCTTTGACTTTTAAGATCATCGCTTTTAAAAGCGTTATAGTTTTTTCATTAACACCATAATAGCCTAATGAGTACCATTTCTTTAAAAAAGACCTTAGGTTAACTAAATACTGAACTCGAACATTAGAAAGAGTATCCTTATAATTCAGAATAGTTGACTCATCAATATAAGAAGGATTCATGATTCTAACAAAATGGCTCATAGCGCTGTTAACATTTATAGCATAGCGAGGACTATACTTGCAGGCATAAAAGGCCAATGTTTTCCTGTATCCCTCAATCAATTTAGGATGCAGAACAGAAGATACCAAATTTGTATTAATAACGGAGTCCCTGTCTAAAATCCATTTGTCATCATCCATGAAAAAATAATAACCAGTATGTTTCACTTCCAAAGGTATATGTTTCTCAAGAAATCGGGAGTTATTCATTTATAAATTTCTCCATCATTTTGTTTTGAAAAGATAATGAGGTTTTATATGATTCTTCTTCAATATGTCTCCTGTTATAAATCTTTGCCATTTCTGAACCAGGGCACCACCCCATTATATAACTTCTGATTTTTGCTTCCCTTTCCTCTGAAAAACGCTCATCCATTTCATCTATATTTTTAGAAAAATCATAATTCCAGGTATGTCTCAACATATGACCGCTCAACTCATTTAACTCTGCATGGGATTTACTAATTATCTTGATGATTTTATGGTATGCTGATTTAGATAAAGGCATACCAACTGTTTTACCTGATTTATTTGTGATAAAAAGGAAATCATTACCTTTAGAATTTCTTACTTTGTTTCTATCGCCAGTAATAAATTTATAGATTTCTTTCATCAACACATCACCTATAGGGAGTTTCCTTTCACATGTCTTGACAAGGGGTTGATACAATCGCGGATCAGATTTATCATCAGCTCGCCTTCTAATTGCAATTGTAGAATGGCAAAGATCGATATCACTAATCCTGAGATTCAAAAGCTCCCCTGCTCTGAGTCCAAGTGAATAGAGTAAAAGGATAATTAGTCGATTACGACTCTGAACTTCGAGCGAAAATGGATTTTCCATTCCACCTGGTTTTAAAATATGAAAAATAAGATCAATCTGTCTTTGAGTTAGAGTCTTATCTGATATGTTTTTTTGATATCTGTCTGTATTAGACGGTCTTTCATTTTTTAAGTTATTTATAAATGAATTTATTTCAGCCCCTACATTTTTATGATTTGATGAAGATAAAATAACATTGCAAAGCCATTTAATATAATCACAGATAACCATAAACCTGAAATATTTAGTAGGTCCCTTTACATAAGTAGAAATCACCTTGCCTTTTTTAAAACTCTTCGACATGTAATCTAAAAGGGAAGTTATTTCATCAAAACTCAAAAACTCCAATTTTAGTATCCTTTCTTCAATATTTATTGAAAAGAAAGAAAAAAAGTTTTGAAGTAAAACCAATCCACCAGCTATTGATTGCATAGTATTGATGGAGTTTGATTGGTTCCTTACCTGTGTAATTAAGTAAAGATTAGGGTAATAAATTGGCTCCCCAGTAAATTTATTCACCACATGGCAAAACCTTTCGCCATTCTTAAAAACAAATGAATTTACAGAATATTTTTTCATATAAGATCCTTTTTAAATTTTACATTTACCTATAAGTCATTAATATTAATAAATCATGATTTTATTTTTTACAAAAAAAATAATCATGAAATTGAAATTTATCGTTATGATTTAATTAATTACAGCGTAAAATTTTCGCACCTTATATAAGGTGTATCTAGTTAGCATTCTATTCACCTAATACTTACCAATAAACCTCTAAGCCTTATAAACACTATAAGGTCATTTTAGTCTGTAAATTTTTTCGTAAATTATATCTGTCAATAATACGACAGGATTTTACATAACTTGATAATTAATATGAATTAAAGATAATGTTGGATAATTATTTTTGATAACGTTTTTAATGTTTCAGTTTCTTTTATTAATGACAGCCATGTTTCATAAACATAGAATCTTTCAAATTTATCAAGCTGATTTATATCCTTAATTGGATCTACAACATTCCCCATTAAATACTGGCTCAACCAATATACGATTTTCTTTGTAAAATTATTATCAGGGAGTTCATAAATAGCATTAGAGTCAAATATTTCATCAAACATCCCTTCGCTAAGATTGCACATATGATTTTCATCGTTAATAAATTTTTCGATATTCATTTAACCCCCACACTTAGGCCACATTATTTCTGGAGTTATCAATAGTTAATTGAATCCACTCTTCCACTTCACTTTCAATGAAAGCAACGGCACGAGCACCTATTTTTACGGGGGGAGGAAAACGTTTTTGGTTGATGAGGTGATAGATCCATGCTTTACCGTATCCAGTACGATGCAGAACTTCTGGTAAACGAATAAGGCGGGTGCTGTGCTGATTCATAGTCGTTTCCTCTTGTGTTGTTTTTGATGGAAACGACTATACGAATGAATAGGCAAAAAAAGCAGTGAGGTTCAGAACACCTAAATGATAGAAATTAACTCTTTTCAGAATCAGAGAGTTTCATGGTGTCTGAAACTCTCATGTTTTTTAAATGACTATTCTTGTTTATGAAGTAATAAAACTGCCTGATGAAGTCTACTGAGGTCGCTTTGAGGGCAAGTGGTCTGTCGGTATCTTTGACATGATAGTGAAGTCTGATCTGACTTTCATCATCATCATCGGTATAAAGCAGCCTAGACAGGCGATCATCCGATACACGAATCTGTTTAATCTTTGTCCACACTAAAATGTCGAGCATAGGTATGATTCGATAGTTGATAAGCTTCTTAATGGTTCCATATCCAAAGCGAACGGAATCCAGAGGGTTTTCCTGTATTTCCATGTACTTACGCCACTGAGGTAATGCCGCTTTGAGTGATTCCGCAATTTCGTCGTCTGTGCCACTTGATAGATCAACTTCTAACATGACTGTTCTTTGGAATTGGTCGGGTAAACTTTCGTAGAGAGTTTCTTCCTGTAGCTCACCGTTGATTGAATACTTATCATCGCAATGCCACACAAAAGTGCCCCGTTGCATTGCGATGATGCTCAGTTCAGCAAGTCGTTCAAGTGTAGTTAGAAAGAAATGAGGCGGTTGAAACAATCGGTTGTCCGGTGCCATATAGCCAAGTTGCTTTTCCTCAATCAAGAATGGATTTCCGCTGAAAATTTTTTCGAAGTATCCCATTAGGGCTTTTGCCTCAAAATCCTCCCTGTAGCTTTTGAAGAACAGTGTTCTGGCCCACAGCTCGTGGTATAACTGTAGAAGGGTGAGATCTTCGAACTTACGATATGTGTCGATATCTAACCATTTCTTGATTTCTTTGGTATGTTCAGTTGTCCAGTTTTTCACTCATCCTCTCCGTCTATAACTCAATATTTAAGTAAACTATACGGGGGGTGATTCGGGGAGTAAATATCGATTTAAAGATCTTTAGTTGTTATCAACCCGCTGATTATTAAAGAAAATAACAATGGAATCGATATTCAGATCCAGAACATCGAGTGATCCTGCCCCGCATGCCATCAAGCCCGCGCCAAGCGGGCTTTTTTATGGCTGAAGATCAGCGATGGGCGGCCGCCTGCTCTTCATCAATCAGCCCCATTTTCTGCAGCTGCACCGCAATGCTCCAGGTTGAGCGCTCGAACTCATCGCTCAGCGCTTCCAGTGTCGCCCCGGCCGCATGGCTCTCACGCAGCCGCAGTTTTTCTTCTTCCGGCCAAGGGAAGTAGGCATTGGCCGGCCGGCCCTCGGCCAGATTCTTCTGCCGCTTCTCCTCCGGCGTCAGCCGGGCTTTTTTCTGCAGTTCGGCTTCACCGTCGAACTCGTTGGCCAACGCGAACAGAAGGCGGATAGCCTCCGGCGCACAGGCCGCCGAAGCCGGTCTCAACAGCTCGCCGGTGTCGGGATTAACGCCGTTGGCCAGCGCCCTGAGCAACGTGCCGGTATTCATCGTTTGCCTCCTTGTCCGAGAAAATACGCGCCGGTCGTGGCGCTCTGTTCAGGCATTTTTCTCTGCCTCTCTCGAGAAAACCACGCTTTACGCCATGAAAAAGCGCCAGTTGCGAGCCAGATTCCAGGCGTTTGCACGCGAGTGACGGCGATTGCATCAGGTTGCGTGCCGGCAGGCCTCTGGGCAACCGGCCACCGGGAAGCTTATGAAAAACTGCCGAGCAGCGCGTGCGGATGACAATCGGCAAGATATCCCGCACGCCATAAGTATTTTGTTCTAATTATCACGCAAGGTAATGAAAGGGCGGCGATGCTGTGGCTAAATGTGTTTTTTTCCTGCCCGTGAACCGTACGGACCGTTTATGCCACAAATTCTGCAATTTATTATGGCTCTGGTGGTGATCATCGCCCTGGCGCTGCTGGTCAGCAATAATCGCAAGAAAATCCGCCTGCGCTATATCATCCAGCTGCTGGTGATCGAAGGCGCGCTGGCCTATTTCTTCCTGCACTCCGCCAGCGGGCTCAGCGTGATCAAACACGTCGCCGGCTTCTTCGACACCCTGCTCGCCTACGCCGCCCAAGGATCGGAGTTCGTGTTCGGCGGCATGAGCAAGGATGGTCTGGCATTCATCTTCCTCGGCGTTTTGTGCCCTATCATCTTTATTTCCGCCCTGATCGGCATTTTGCAGCATTTCCGCATCCTGCCGCTGATCATTCGCCTGGTCGGCACCTTGCTGTCCAAGGTCAACGGCATGGGCAAGCTGGAATCGTTCAACGCCGTCAGCACGCTGGTGCTGGGGCAGTCGGAGAACTTCATCGCCTATAAAGGCATCATCGGCGATATCTCGCCGCGCCGCATGTACACCATGGCCGCGACCGCCATGTCGACGGTATCGCTCTCCATCGTCGGCGCCTACATGTCGATGATCGACGCGCAGTACGTAGTGGCGGCATTGATCCTTAACATGTTCAGCACCTTCATCATTCTGTCGATCATCAACCCGTATCAGGTTGAAGACGAGCCGGAGCTGAAGCTGAACAAACTGCATGAAGATCAGAGCTTCTTCGAAATGTTGGGCGAATACATTCTGGCCGGCTTCAAGATTGCGATGATCATCGCGGCGATGCTGATCGGCTTTATCGCGCTGATCTCCGCCGTCAATGCGCTGTTCTCCGCGGTGCTCGGCATCAGCTTCCAGCAGATCCTCGGCTATGTGTTCTATCCGCTGGCCTGGCTGATCGGTATCCCGGCGGAAGAGGCTCTGAAGGCGGGCAGCATCATGGCGACCAAACTGGTGGCCAACGAATTCGTGGCGATGATTGAGCTGAAGAAAATCGCGGCGGAACTGTCGCCTCGCGGGCTGGGCATTCTGTCGGTGTTCCTGGTGTCGTTCGCCAACTTCGCCTCCATCGGCATCGTCGCCGGCGCCATCAAGGGACTGAACGAGCAGCAAGGCAACGTGGTTTCCCGTTTTGGCCTGAAGCTGGTTTACGGCTCGACGCTGGTGAGCCTGCTGTCGGCGGCCATCGCCGGCCTGGTGCTGTAATCCCCACTCCCGGCCGCAGGGCCGGGAGTTCGCTTTAAAACGCCACGCACACCGGCGCATCCACCCGCATTACCGAATCCTGCGCAAACTGTTGCTTGTAGCCGCTGCGCAGCGCCTCGATATTCGCCTCGCTCTCTTTGCCCGGTGCATGGATCAGCAGCAGCGCCTTGCTGTTCTCGCGCGCCAGCTTGCCGTCGTGGCCCAGCCACTGCCCTTTGGCATCAAAGACCGTCAGCCCGTCTTTAAAGCGCGGCGTCACCTGGCTATCGACAAAGGTTTGCCACTCGGCGGCGGTGATCGCCGGCCCCGCCGGGCGATTCAGGCCGAAGTAGAGCGTTGTTTGCACCAGCGGATCGCCGGTGCGGCAAGCCGGGGCGGGTGGCACAGCCTGGTGGCCTGGCGCCACGCAGCCGCTCAGCAGCAAGGCGGCCACCACGGCGCCGGCGGCCAATCTCGGGGAGTTTTTCATCTGCAGTCTCGGTTTATCGGTTGAAGGATTCGCTGCAAAAAGCATAGTCAGCGATGGAAACCAGCGCGAAATTTCTAATACTTTAATCAACAGCCAGATGTTAAAAAAGGCTGGTTATCGGCAATAAAAACGGAGTTTGGATTAGCTAAATTAATCCGAAACGCCATCGGTGAAAAAAACTCAGTGGCGCGCGTCCTCGGCGGCGATTACCCTGCCGGCCATCATTCTGACGCAAGTACGCTGTGAATCCCTTATGTTACTAAGCATCCTTTATATCATCGGCATCACCGCCGAAGCCATGACCGGCGCGCTGGCGGCCGGCCGCCGCCAAATGGACATGTTCGGCGTGATCATCATCGCTTCGGTCACGGCGATCGGCGGCGGGTCGGTGCGCGATATGCTGCTCGGGCATTTTCCATTGGGCTGGGTCAAACACCCGGAATACATCGTCATCGTCGCGATAGCGGCGATCGTCACCACCTGGGTGGCTCCCCTGATGCGCCATTTGCGCCGCCTGTTCCTGGTGCTCGACGCCGTCGGCCTGATCGTCTTCTCCATCATCGGCGCGCAGGTGGCCCTGGATATGGGACACAGCGCCATTATCGCCGCCATCGCCGCGGTGATCACCGGCGTCTTCGGCGGGGTGCTGCGCGACATGTTCTGCAACCGTATCCCGCTGGTTTTCCAGAAGGAGATCTACGCCGGCATCTCCTTCAGCGCCGCCTGGCTGTATATCGGCCTGCAGCACCTCAGCCTGCCGCACAATCTGGTGGTGATCCTCACGCTGGTCGCCGGCCTGAGCGCGCGCCTGATCGCCCTGCGCTTCCGCCTTGGCCTGCCGGTGTTCAACTACCAGCATCCGGATCACTGATCTCGGGGCGGCAACGCGCCGCCGCCGAGACCAAAACTGCAGAAATGTCGCCCTTCGACGCGCAAATTCGCTCATTCGCCGCTTTTTCCGCGCAAAGCGGCGGGCAAAATGCGAGCTAACGCTGCACCCGGCGCGTTAGCCGTGTATACTGTGCGGAGAAAATACACATCCGCTGTTATTGGCATATCAACCGTTATCAACGAACATCATCATGGCTCAAGGCACGCTTTATATTGTCTCTGCTCCCAGTGGCGCAGGTAAATCAAGTCTGATTCAGGCTTTGTTAAAGACGCAACCGCTGTACGACACGCAGGTTTCAGTTTCGCACACCACGCGCGACAGCCGCCCGGGTGAAAATCACGGCGAGCACTATTTCTTCGTCTCGAAAGACGAATTCCGCCGGATGATCGAGCAGGACGCGTTTCTTGAGCACGCCGAAGTGTTCGGCAACTATTACGGCACCTCGCGCGCCGCCATCGAACAAGTATTGTCGACCGGCGTGGACGTGTTTCTGGATATCGACTGGCAGGGCGCGCAGCAAATCCGCGCCAAAATGCCGCAGGCGCGCAGCATCTTCATTCTGCCGCCGTCGAAGGAAGAACTGGGCCGACGCCTGCGCGGGCGCGGGCAGGATTCCGAAGAGGTGATCGCCAAGCGCATGGCTCAGGCCGTGGCGGAAATGACGCATTACGCGGAGTACGATTACCTGATCGTGAACGATGATTTCGATCTGGCGCTGTCCGATCTGAAGACCATCATTCGCGCCGAACGCCTGCGTTTGGGCCGCCAGTTGCTGCGGCATGACGCTTTAATCAGCAAACTATTGGCAGACTGAAGGCAGTTTCAGTATCATGCCCAGTCTTTTCGTCACCTGTGGAGTAGCACAAATATGGCACGCGTAACTGTTCAAGACGCTGTAGAGAAAATTGGTAACCGTTTTGACCTGGTGTTGGTCGCTGCTCGTCGGGCGCGTCAGATCCAGACCGGCGGCAAAGATGCACTGGTTCCGGAAGAGAACGACAAGTACACCGTTATCGCCCTGCGCGAAATCGAAGAAGGCCTGATCACCAGCCAGATCCTCGACGTGCGTGAGCGCCAGGAACAGCAAGAGCAGGAAGCCGCAGAGATTCAAGCGGTTACCGCGATTGCTGAAGGTCGTCGTTAATTAGACTGCGAGTCCGCCTTGTACCTGTTTGAAAGCCTGAATCTGCTGATTCAACGTTACCTGCCCGAGGAGCAGATTAAGCGCCTCAAACAGGCATACCTCGTCGCGCGCGACGCGCACGAGGGCCAGACACGCTCCAGCGGTGAGCCTTACATTACTCACCCGGTCGCCGTGGCCTGCATCCTGGCGGAAATGCGTCTCGATCACGAGACGCTGATGGCGGCATTGCTGCACGACGTCATCGAAGACACCCCAGCCACCTATCAAGATATGGAACAGCTGTTCGGCAAGAGCGTCGCCGAACTGGTTGAGGGCGTCTCCAAGCTCGACAAGCTGAAGTTCCAGGACAAGAAAGAAGCGCAGGCGGAAAACTTCCGCAAGATGATCATGGCGATGGTGCAGGATATCCGCGTCGTGCTGATCAAGCTGGCCGACCGTACGCACAACATGCGCACCCTCGGTTCGCTGCGCCCCGACAAACGCCGGCGCATCGCGCGTGAAACCCTGGAAATCTACAGCCCGCTCGCCCACCGTCTGGGTATTCATCACCTGAAGACCGAGCTGGAAGAGCTGGGCTTCGAGGCGCTGTATCCGAACCGTTATCGCGTGATCAAGGAAGTGGTGAAAGCCGCACGCGGCAACCGCAAAGAGATGATTCAAAAAATCCTCTCCGAGATCGAAGGGCGACTGACCGAAGCCGGCATCGCCTGCCGCGTCAGCGGGCGGGAAAAACACCTCTACTCCATCTACCTCAAGATGCACCTCAAGGAACAGCGTTTCCATTCCATCATGGATATCTACGCGTTCCGGGTGATCGTGAAAGAGGTCGATACCTGCTACCGCGTGCTCGGCCAGGTGCACAGCCTGTACAAACCGCGCCCGGGGCGAGTGAAAGATTACATCGCCATTCCCAAGGCCAACGGCTATCAATCGCTGCATACCTCGCTGATCGGCCCGCACGGCGTGCCGGTCGAAGTGCAGATCCGCACCGAAGACATGGACCAGATGGCTGAGATGGGGGTAGCCGCGCACTGGGCTTACAAGGAAAGAGAACAGGGCGAAACCGGCACCACGGCGCAGATCCGCGCCCAGCGCTGGATGCAGAGCCTGCTGGAACTGCAGCAAAGCGCCGGTAGTTCGTTTGAGTTTATCGAGAGCGTCAAATCCGATCTGTTCCCGGATGAGATTTACGTTTTCACCCCGGAAGGCCGCATCGTCGAGCTGCCCGCCGGCGCCACGCCGGTCGATTTCGCCTATGCGGTGCATACCGATATCGGCCATGCCTGCGTCGGCGCGCGCGTCGATCGTCAGCCATACCCGCTGTCGCAGTCGCTGACCAGCGGCCAGACCGTCGAGATCATCACCGCGCCGGGCGCGCGGCCCAACGCCGCCTGGCTGAACTTCGTGGTCAGCTCGAAAGCGCGCGCCAAAATTCGCCAGATGCTGAAGAACCTCAAGCGCGACGACTCCGTCGGCCTCGGCCGCCGTCTGCTCAACCACGCGCTGGGCGGCAGCCGCAAGCTGGCCGAAATCCCGCAGGAAAACATTCAGCACGAGCTGGACCGTATGAAGCTGGCGACGCTGGACGATCTGCTGGCGGAAATCGGCCTCGGCAACGCCATGAGCGTGGTGGTGGCGAAGAACCTGCAGGGCGATCAGTCCAGCCTGGGCGCATCCTCCGGCGTGCGCAACCTGGCCATCAAGGGCGCCGACGGGGTGTTGATCACCTTCGCCAAGTGCTGCCGTCCGATTCCGGGCGATCCGATTATCGCTCACGTCAGCCCGGGCAAAGGGCTGGTGATCCACCATGAGTCCTGCCGCAATATTCGCGGCTATCAGAAAGAGCCTGAGAAGTTCATGGCGGTCGAGTGGGATAAAGAGACCGAGCAGGAGTTCATCGCCGAGATCAAGGTGGATATGTTTAACCACCAGGGCGCGCTGGCCAACCTGACGGCGGCGATCAACGCGGCCGAGTCCAATATTCAGAGCCTGAACACCGAAGAGAAAGACGGTCGGGTTTATAGCGCCTTTATCCGCTTGACCACCCGCGATCGCATCCATTTGGCAAACATTATGCGTAAAATCCGTATCATGCCGGATGTGATCAAAGTTAACCGCAACCGAAACTAGCGCTTATGAGTCCTGAACGCTATGCGCGGATTTGTGAAATGCTTGCGACCCGGCAGCCGGATCTGACGGTCTGCCTGGAGCAGGTGCACAAGCCGCATAACGTCTCCGCCATTATCCGCACCGCCGACGCCGTCGGCGTGCATCAGGTCCACGCCGTGTGGCCCACCACCCGCATGCGCACCCTGGTTTCCTCCGCCGCCGGCAGCAACAGCTGGGTCAGCGTCAAAACCCATCGCTCCATCGGCGACGCGGTCGGTCACCTGAAAGCGCAGGGCATGCAAATTCTGGCCACCAATCTGTCTGCGCGCGCGGTCGATTTCCGCGAGGTGGATTATACCCGGCCCACCTGCGTGCTGCTCGGCCAGGAAAAAACCGGCATCACCGAAGAAGCGCTGGCGCTGGCCGATCGGGACATCGTCATTCCGATGATCGGCATGGTGCAATCGCTCAACGTCTCCGTGGCCTCGGCACTGATCCTGTATGAAGCACAGCGCCAGCGGCAGAACGCCGGCCTGTATCGCCGCGACAACAGCATGCTGGATGAAGAAGAGCAGCAGCGTCTGCTGTTCGAAGGCGGTTACCCGGTGCTGGCCAACGTAGCCAAGCGCAAAGGGCTGCCACGCCCGCAGATTGACGAGCAGGGCCAGGTGGTCGCCAGCGCCGAATGGTGGGCGGCCATGCAGGCGACGGTGCGCAAATGAAAGGCCGCCTGCTGGATGCTGTCCCACTCACCACGCTTTCCGGGGTTGGCGCCAGCCAGGCGGGCAAACTGGCCAAACTCGGCCTCGAGACCATTCAGGATCTGCTGCTGCACCTGCCGCTGCGCTACGAAGACCGCACCCGCCTCTACCCGATCAACGATCTGCTGCCGGGCATCTACGCCACGGTAGAAGGGGAAGTGCTGCGCAGCGACATCAGCTTCGGCCGCCGCCGCATGCTGACCTGCCAGATCAGCGACGGCACCGGCATCCTCACCATGCGGTTCTTCAACTTCAACGCCGCAATGAAGAACAGCCTGGCCACCGGCCGCCGCGTGACCGCCTACGGCGAGATCAAGCGCGGCAACCACGGCGCGGAAATCATCCATCCGGAATACCGCATTCAGGGCGAAGCCAGCGAGGTTGAGCTGCAAGAGTCGCTGACGCCGGTCTACCCCACTACCGAAGGGGTGCGGCAGGCTACGCTGCGCAAGCTAACCGATCAGGCGCTGGAGCTGCTGGATACCTGCGCTATCGCCGAGCTGCTGCCGCCGGAGCTGAGCGGCGGCCTGATG
The DNA here is from genome assembly GCF_029962605.1 of Serratia sarumanii. Lineage (NCBI taxonomy): Bacteria > Pseudomonadati > Pseudomonadota > Gammaproteobacteria > Enterobacterales > Yersiniaceae > Serratia > Serratia sarumanii. The sequence continues at coordinate 5,005,347 of NZ_CP124750.1, forward strand.
AGCCTGCCGCAGGCGCTGCACACCCTGCATCGCCCGCCGCCGGACATCCAGCTGGCGGATCTGGAGCTGGGCAAACACCCGGCGCAAAAACGCCTGATCCTTGAAGAGCTGCTGGCGCATAACCTCAGCATGCTGGCGGTGCGCGCCGGCGCGCAGAGCTATCAGGCGCAGCCGCTGCTGCCGGACGATCGGCTGAAAAACCGTTTTCTCGCCCAGCTGCCGTTCTCGCCGACCGGCGCGCAAACGCGCGTGGTGGCCGACATCGAAGCCGATATGCAAAAAGACTTCCCGATGATGCGGCTGGTGCAGGGCGACGTCGGCTCCGGCAAAACGCTGGTGGCGGCGCTGGCGGCGCTGCGCGCCATCGCGCACGGCAAGCAGGTAGCGCTGATGGCGCCGACCGAGCTGCTGGCCGAGCAGCACGCCAACAATTTCCGTCAGTGGTTTGAACCGCTGGGGCTGGAGGTCGGCTGGCTGGCCGGCAAACAGAAAGGCAAGGCGCGCATCGCGCAGCAGGAGGCTATCGCCAGCGGCCAGGTGTCGATGGTGGTCGGCACCCACGCCATCTTCCAGGAGCAGGTGCAGTTCAACGGCCTGGCGCTGGTGATCATTGATGAGCAGCACCGCTTCGGGGTGCATCAGCGGCTGGCGCTGTGGGAGAAAGGCGAAGAGCAAGGCTTCCACGCCCATCAGCTGATCATGACCGCCACGCCGATCCCGCGCACGCTGGCGATGACCGCCTATGCCGATCTCGATACTTCGGTCATCGACGAGCTGCCGCCGGGCCGCACGCCGGTGACCACCGTCGCCATCCCCGATACCCGCCGCGCCGACATCATTCAACGGGTGAAGAGCGCCTGTCTGGAAGAGGGGCGGCAGGCTTACTGGGTATGTACGCTGATCGAAGAGTCCGAGCTGCTGGAAGCGCAGGCGGCGGAAGCCACCTGGGAAGAACTGAAAACCGCGCTGCCAGAGCTGAAGGTAGCGCTGGTGCACGGCCGCATGAAAGCGCAGGAAAAGCAGGCGGTGATGCAGGCGTTTAAACAGGGCGAGCTGCAGCTGTTGGTGGCCACTACGGTGATCGAAGTCGGCGTCGACGTGCCGAACGCCAGCCTGATGATCATCGAAAACCCGGAGCGGCTGGGCCTGGCTCAGCTGCACCAGCTGCGCGGCCGCGTAGGGCGCGGCGCCGTGGCCTCACACTGCGTGCTGCTGTACAAAACGCCGCTGAGCAAGACTGCGCAAACGCGCCTGCAGGTGCTGCGCGACAGCAACGATGGCTTCGTCATCGCGCAGCGCGATCTGGAGATCCGCGGCCCGGGCGAGCTGCTGGGCACCCGCCAGACCGGCAGCGCCGAATTCAAGGTGGCGGATCTGCTGCGCGATCAGGCGATGATCCCCGAAGTGCAGCGCGTCGCTCGCCATCTCCACCAGCACTATCCGGAGCACGCCCAGGCGCTGATCGAACGCTGGCTGCCGGAGAAGGCGCGCTACTCCAACGCATAAAAAAGGGCGCCGCAGGCGCCCTTTTCGCGATGACCCGCGATATCACCCCACCGCCGGGAACACCGGCAGCAGCAGATACAGCTTGATGACGATGGCATTGGCGATATCGATAAAGAACGCCCCCACCATCGGCACCACCAAAAACGCCACGTGCGACGGGCCGAAACGATCGGTGATCGCCTGCATGTTGGCGATCGCCGTCGGCGTGGCGCCCATGCCGAAGCCGCAGTGGCCGGCAGCCAGCACCGCCGCGTCGTAGTTTTTACCCATCACCCGATAGGTGACGAAGATCGCGTACAGCGCCATGACCAGCGTCTGCACCGCCAGGATCGCCAGCATCGGCAGCGCCAGCGAGGCCAGCTCCCACAGGCGCAGGCTCATCAACGCCATCGCCAGGAACAGCGACAGGCTGACATTGCCCAGCACCGACACCGCCCGCTCGAACACGGTATAGAAACCGGTGAAGGCCAGCGTGTTGCTGAGGATCACCCCGACGAACAGCACGCAAACGAAGTTCGGCAGTTCAAACACCGTGCCGCTCAGCAGGCCGGCAATCAGCTGCCCCAGACTCAGACAGATGGCGATCATGGCGATGGTTTCGATCATCACCAGCGAGGTGATCAGACGGCCGCTTTCCGGCTTCTCGAAGCCGCTCGGCTGCACGCTGTCATCCGGGGTGCCTTCCGGCGTGGAGGAGTGCTTGACCAGATAGCGCGCCACCGGGCCGCCGATCAGGCCGCCCAGCACCAGGCCGAAGGTGGCGCAGGCCATGGCGACTTCCGTGGCGTTCTCGAAGCCGTAGCGCTCGATGAATAGCTTGCTCCAGGCCGCCCCGGTGCCGTGGCCGCCCGACAGGGTGATCGACCCGGCGATCAGGCCCATCAGCGGATCCAACCCCAGCATTTTCGCCATGCCGATGCCGATGGCGTTCTGCACGATAAGCAGCCCCAGCACCACGAACAGGAACACCACCAGCACCTTGCCGCCGGCGCGCAAACGCGCCAGGTTGGCGTTCAGGCCGATGGTGGCGAAGAAGGCCAGCATCAGCGGATCCTTCAGCGACATGTCAAAACTGATTTCCCAGTTGACGAGCTTTTTCAGGGCTAACAGCAGGAGGGCCACCAGCAAACCGCCGGCGACGGGAGCGGGAATGGTATATTTTCGCAGCAGAGGAATGGTTCTGACGCACTTGCCCCCGAGGAGCAAAACCAGCGTCGCCGCGACTAACGTGCCATAAGTATCAAGATGAAACATCCAGGTACTCCATGTAAGGAAAAAGATCCAAATAAAAATAATAAGTTATAGAAAACCACTGAGTTTTTAAACTTGATGAGTGCAGGATTAGAAGTAAAAAACGCTGAGATGACAAGAAAAAATGAATGAAAATGCGACATAAACAGGAAAGTCGGCAACATAATATTTACGCGCAACCGTTTGCTTTTGTGGGACGGAGCATTAAAATGCCTGCTTTGCCGTATCTGGAAACGCCACACCATGAGCATGTCATCCTCCGAGCTTGATGCCGCGCGCCAAGCCGCCTCAGAACCCCGCGCCAGTGAACTGATTTATCGCCTGGAAGATCGCCCGCCGCTGCCGCAAACGCTGTTTGCCGCCGGCCAGCATCTGCTGGCGATGTTCGTCGCGGTGATCACCCCGGCCCTGCTGATCTGCCAGGCGCTGGGTCTGCCGGCACAGGATACCCAGCACATCATCAGCATGTCGCTGTTCGCCTCCGGTCTGGCTTCCATTCTGCAAATCAAAACCTGGGGGCCGGTGGGTTCCGGGCTGCTGTCGATTCAGGGCACCAGCTTCAACTTCGTTTCGCCGCTGATCATGGGCGGCCTGGCGCTGAAAAACGGCGGCGCCGACGTGCCGACCATGATGGCCGCGCTGTTCGGTACCCTGATGGTCGCCTCCTGCACCGAAATTCTGCTGTCGCGCGTGCTGCATCTGGCGCGCCGCATCATCACCCCGCTGGTTTCCGGCATCGTGGTGATGATCATCGGCCTGTCGCTGATTCAGGTCGGCCTGACCTCGATCGGCGGCGGCTACGCCGCGATGAACGATCATAGCTTCGGCTCGCCGAAAAACCTGCTGCTGGCCGGCGCGGTGCTGGCGGTAATCATCCTGCTGAACCGCCAGCGCAACCCTTACCTGCGCGTGGCTTCGCTGGTGATCGCCATGGCGGTCGGCTATCTGTTGGCCTGGGCGATGGACATGCTGCCCGCCGATGCGCCGGCGGCCCCCACGGCGGCGATCACCATCCCCACGCCGCTCTATTACGGCCTGGGCTTCGACTGGAACCTGCTGCTGCCGCTGATGCTGATCTTTATGGTCACCTCGCTCGAGACCATCGGCGACATCACCGCCACCTCCGACGTCTCCGAACAGCCGGTCAGCGGGCCGCTGTACATGAAGCGCCTGAAGGGCGGCGTGCTGGCCAACGGCCTGAACTCGATGCTGTCGGCGGTGTTCAACACCTTCCCCAACTCCTGCTTCGGCCAGAACAATGGCGTGATCCAACTGACCGGCGTCGCCAGCCGCTACGTCGGCTTCGTGGTGGCACTGATGCTGATCGCGCTGGGGCTGTTCCCGGCGGTGGCCGGCTTCGTGCAGCACATCCCCGAACCGGTACTGGGCGGCGCGACCATCGTGATGTTCGGCACCATCGCCGCCTCCGGCGTGCGCATCGTATCGCGCGAGCGTCTGAACCGCCGCGCCATCATGATCATGGCGCTGTCGCTGGCCGTCGGCATGGGCGTCTCCCAGCAGCCGCTGATCCTGCAGTTCGCGCCGGACTGGCTGAAAACCCTGCTCTCTTCCGGCATCGCCGCCGGCGGTATTACCGCCATCGTGCTGAACCTGGTGTTCCCGCAGGAACACGAGAAGAAGTAACCCGTCCATTGGCGTTCAAACGGCCGCTTGCGGCCGTTTTTTATTGTCTATCAGACCATTGCCCTTGAGATGCCCGGCCAATTGCGGCATAAACAGGGTATCTTTTTTGACCGATGCGGATGTAGACGATGAAATTTATCGGAAAGCTGTTGCTGACGTTGCTGCTGCTGATCGTGCTGGCGGCAGTGGTACTGTACTTGGTCGGGCAAACCCGCTGGGCGGCAGGCCGCCTGAGCGCCTGGATCAGCGACAACAGCGAATACCGCCTGTCGATAGGAAAAATCACCCATTCGTGGAGCCAGCCGGACCAGATCGGTCTGGAAGACGTGCAGCTGGCACGCAACGGCCAGCCGCAGGCGCTGGTCGCCAAACGCGTCGATCTGGGCCTCAGCCTGCGCCAAATCACCGAGCCGCGCTATTTTCACAGCGTCACGCTGCGCGACGGCACGCTGAACGTGCAGCCGCAGGCGGCGGCGCTGCCTGTACAGGCCGACGTGCTGCAGCTGAGCAACATGGCGTTGCAGTCCAACGATAACGAGTGGCAACTCAACGCGCAGCAGGTCACTGCCGGCATCACGCCGTGGCGCCCGCTGGCCGGTCATCTGCTGGGGGACAACAACCAGTTCCAGTTCAGCGCCGGTTCGATGACGCTGAATGGCATCCCCGCCTCGAAGGTGTTGGTGCAGGGGGAGCAGAAGCAGGGCCAGCTGCTGTTGAACAACTTCGGCGCCGATCTGGCGCAGGGCGACCTGACCGGCGTGGCCAGCCGCGCCGCCGACGGCAGTTGGCAGGTGGATCGCCTGCGGCTGAGCGGCGTGCGCATGCAGACCCCGCTGACGCTGGCGGAATTCATGCAGCGCTTTACCACCCTGCCGCCGGTCACCCTCAAGCGTTTCGATCTGATCGACGCGCGCCTGGAAGGCAAGGCATGGGCGTTTAACGATCTCGATCTGTCGCTGCAAAACGTCAGCGTCGAAAAAGGCGACTGGCGCAGCGAAGACGGCTCGCTCAACGTCAACGCCAGCGACGTGATCAACGGCGGCTTCCACCTGATCGATCCGATCGCCACCCTGCGGCTCTCCTCCGCCGGCATCGCCATTCAACAGTTCACCACCCGCTGGGAAGGCGGGCTGCTGCGCACCTCCGGCAACTGGCTGCGCGCCAGCAAACGCCTGCAGCTGGATGAAGTGGCCATGGCGGCGCTGGAGTACACCCTGCCGAGCGACTGGCGCGAACTGTGGCTGAAACCGCTGCCGGACTGGCTGGCGGAGGTGTACGTCACCAAGCTGACCACCAACCGCAATCTGATCATCGATATCAACCCGGCATTCCCGTTCCAGATCACCGCGCTGGACGGCTACGGCAGCAACCTGCTGCTGGCGCGCGATCGCCAGTGGGGCATATGGTCCGGATCGCTCAACCTGAACGGCAGCGAGGCGACCTTCAACAAGATAGACGTGCGGCGCCCTTCGCTGGCGCTGAACGCCGACGCCAATCAGATTAACGTCACCGAGCTCAGCGCCTTTATGCCTAATGGGTTGCTTGAGGCCAAAGCGACCGTCGATCAGCTGCCGGGCAAGCCTTTCCAGCTGACGCTGCACGGCCGTTCGGTACCGATGAACACCTTGCAGCAATGGGGATGGCAGCCGGTGCCGCTGACGGGCGACGGCAACCTTGAGCTGCAGTTGAAAGGGCTGCTGAACAGCGACGGGCCGTTCAAAGCCTCGTTGAAGGGAAATCTGCAGGCCACCGCCGGCGACGGCCAAGCGGTGAACCAGCAACTGCCGTAATGCCCTGCGCGGCCCGCCCTCAGGCAGGCCGCCGTCTTACTCTTCCAGCGCCTCAGAGCCGCCCTGATCCAGCGGCACATCCGGCTCGGCCGGCAGCACCATGTAGGTGCCTTCGAACACCGCACCTTTATCCTCGTCGCCGAACAGATGCACTTCGGCGTGCACGCGCGCGCGGCGGCCGCGCGCCAGACGCGCCAAATCGCCGCTCAGCGAGCCGAGATCCGCCACCGCTCGCGGCCTGCCGGTAATCGGTTTGCTGTAGCGAATGTGCGCGTCCGCCAGAATGATGGTGCCGCCGAGGTGGCGCTCGCGCAGCAGCAGCCAAATCAGCCCCCAGGCGGTCAGCGTCGCCAGCGAGAACAGGCTGCCGGCGAACAGCGTGTGGTGCGGATTCTGGTTGCCGGTCTCGGGCATGGTGGTGACGAAGCGCTGGCCGGTGTATTGGCTGATGCGCACGCCCATCTTTTCGCTCAGCGGGATGTGTTCATACCAGGCCTGCTGCAGTTGGCCGCACCAATCGGGGCGATGCAGGATATCGTCCAGCGTCGCTACCGGTTTGATCATCAAAAAGTGGCGGATCGGGGTGGTCTGCGGCGCAGTGATCTCCCCCTGATTGACGAACCCCAGCTTGGCGAAGAAGTCCACCGCGTCCTCACGGGCGCTGCACACCACCCGCTTCACGCCCTCCTGCCGCGCAACGGACTCCAGCGTCATCGCCACCAGCGTCCCCAGCCCTTTATCCTGCAGCGTCGGGTCTACCGCCAGAAAACGGATCGCCGCCTCGTTGTCGGCATTGATGTACAGCCGCCCGATGGCGACGATTTTACCGGCCTCGTCCACCACCATTTGGTGATGGGCCATGGCGTCATAGGCATCCTTTTCCGAACCCACCGGCTGGTGCAGCGGCTTGCGCAGCATTTCCCAGCGAAACTGGTAATACTCCTTCAGTTCTTGCTCTGTTACGGGTACTCGTAGGTGATACATAGACGCCTGTTCTCCGAATGCTTAGACCTGTAGCCAGAATGTCACCGGACCATCGTTGACCAGCGCCACCTGCATGTCGGCGGCGAATTCGCCGGTCTGGATCTCTACGCCGCGTTCGCGGCACTGGCCAACAAAATATTGATACAACCGATCGGCGACCAAAGGTGCGGCGCCGCGCGAGAAGCTGGGCCGCATGCCCTTTTGGGTGTCCGCCGCCAGGGTGAACTGCGAAACGACCAGCACGCTGCCCCCGGCCTGCTGGACGTTGAGATTCATCTTGTCGTTCTCGTCGCCGAAAATGCGGTATCCCAACACGCGTTCGCACAGGCGCTGCGCTTTTTGCTCGTTATCGCCCTGCTCCACGCCCAATAACACTAACAAACCGGGGCCAATCTTGCCTACCGTCTCGCCACCCACCGTGACGCTGGCGTTTAACACCCGTTGAATCAACGCAATCATTCCTGCTGCCCTTCTGGTTTCTGTTCCTGTTGCTCCGCCTTCTGCCGGCGGTAGTCGCGGTATTCGCCGATGGTCACGGTGATTTCCGCGCCGAGTAACACGATACACCAGCTCCAGTAGACCCACAGGAATAAAATCGGGATCACCGCCAGCACGCCGTAAATCAGCTGATAGGAGGGGAACATGGTGACGTACAGCGCGAATCCCTTCTTGCCCAGCTCGAACAGCAACCCGGCCACCACTGCGCCAATCAGCGCGTCTTTGGGCGGCACCCGCACCGTCGGCACGATGCAATACAGCAGCCAGAAGGAAGCGCACGACAAAATCAGCGGGAAGATGCGCAGTACCTGATCCACCAGGCCGTTGACGCCGGTCTGCGCTAGCCAGTTGAGCGACAGCAGGTAGGAGCTGATGGCCATGCTGGCACCCACCAGCAGCGGCCCCAGCGTCAGCACCATCCAGTACACTGCGAAGGAGAAGACGATCGGCCGCTTGTTCTTGCTGCGCCAGATGGTGTTCAGCACGCTGTCCACCGAGGAGATCAACAGCAGCGCGGTGACGATCAGCCCGCAGGTGCCGACGGCGGTCATCTTGTTGGAGTTGGCGACGAACTGTTCCAGGTAGTTCTGTATGACGTTGCCGGCGGCCGGCACGAAATTGGAAAAGATGAAGCTCTTCAGCTGTTCGCTGATGTCGGAAAACATCGGGAAAGCGGCGAACAGCGCGAACACCACAGTGACCAGCGGCACCAGCGACAGCAGGGAAACATAGGCGAGATGGCCCGCCAACATCGTCAGGCCATCGTGATCGATACGCTGGTACAGCAGCCGTCCGAAGGTGACGCCGGGCTTAATCGCAGAGGGCAGCTTCTTGCGGCGGAAAAACGACATGGTCACTCCTTGATGTCCGTTGATACGCCTTAAGCTTAACGCGCCCTACGCTCATTGAGCAAAATAGGCCGGCACCACGTCGCGATCGGTGACGTGCACCGTCTTGATCCCCTGCGCCTGCGCGGCGAGGACGTTCGCCGGGTGATCGTCGAAGAACACCGCGTCGGCGGCGGCGGTGTTTTCCGCGGCCAGCACATGCTGGTAGATCTCGGCCTCCGGCTTGCGCATGCCGAGATCTTGCGACAGATAGAGATGATCGGCGGCGGCGGCCACTTCAGGATAGTGCTGCGGCCAGTAGTTGCAGTGCAGACGGTTGGTGTTCGACAGCACCACCACCCGGTGGCCCTCGTTGCGCAGGCGCTGCATGATGTCGATCACTTCCGGGCGCAGCGCGACGAATACCGCCTGCCAGCCGGTGGCGAATTGCTCGAAGCTGAGCGCGATGCCCATTTCATCGCACAGCTTGCCGGCGAAGTCTTCGTCGCTGATTTCACCGCGCTCATGCTGCTGGAACACCTCACCCATAGTGAAACGATCGGACAGCACCGCCAACGGCGTGCCGCTCAAATTGCTCCACACGCCCAGCACACGCTTGAAATCGATATCGACGATCACATTACCTAAATCAAAGATATACAGCATAGTCCTCTCCTGATGGGCCGGTGAGATTTCACTGTAGCGGGAAAAGGAACAGCTGAACAGGGAACGAACGGAAAAGCGCATAGCGCGCCGCACAAACGGGGAACAACAGAGGAAAAAACTCAGGGCGCGAGAACCGCGCCCTAAGCATGAGACACTCAATCAGCGATTAAGCGTCTTTAGGACCGCGGCTGGCGCGCTTACGATCGTTTTCCGTCAGGTGACGCTTACGGATACGGATCGAGGTTGGCGTCACTTCTACCAGTTCGTCGTCATCGATGAACTCCAGAGCTTGCTCCAGGGTCATTTTGATGGCCGGAACCAGGGTAGTCGCTTCGTCAGTACCGGAAGCACGCATGTTGGTCAGCTTCTTACCGGTCAGGCAGTTTACGGTCAGGTCGTTGGAACGCGAGTGAATACCGATGATCTGGCCTTCATACACTTCCGCACCGTGGCCCAGGAACAGCTTGCCGCGATCCTGCAGGCCGAACAGCGCGAACGCGACCGCTTTGCCCTGGCCGTTGGAGATCAGCACGCCGTTCTGACGCTGGCCCACTTCGCCCGGACGCACGTCGTCGTAGTGGCTGAAGGTGGAGTACAGCAGACCGGTGCCCGAAGTCATGGTCATGAATTCGTTACGGAAGCCGATCAGACCGCGGCTTGGGATCACGTAGTCGAGACGCACGCGGCCCTTACCGTCCGGATCCATGTTTTTCAGGTCGGCTTTACGCTCGCCCATCGCCTGCATCACGGAACCCTGATGCTGCTCTTCGATATCCAGCGTCACGTTCTCGAATGGCTCCTGCTTGCGGCCATCGATTTCGCGGAAGATAACTTTCGGACGGGAAACCGCCAGCTCGAAACCTTCGCGACGCATGTTTTCGATCAGCACCGACAGGTGCAGCTCGCCACGGCCGGAAACGCGGAAGGCGTCCGCATCGTCGGTTTCTTCAACGCGCAGCGCTACGTTGTGCACCAGCTCTTTGTTCAGACGGTCAAGGATCTGACGCGACGTCACGTACTTGCCTTCTTTACCGCAGAACGGCGAGGTGTTGACGTTGAAGAACATGGTGACGGTCGGTTCGTCGACGGACAGCGCCGGCAGCGCTTCTACGGCGTTGGTGTCGCAGATGGTGTCGGAGATGTTCAGCTCGCCCAGGCCGGTGATGGCGATGATGTCGCCCGCTTCCGCCAGGGTGCTGTCGATACGCTCCAGACCCAGGTGGCCCAGCACTTTGCCCACTTTACCGTTGCGAGTTTTACCTTCGCTGTCGATGATGGTGACCTGCTGGTTCGGCTTCACTTTACCGCGCTTGATGCGGCCGATGCCGATAACACCCAGGTAGTTGTTGTAGTCCAACTGGGAGATCTGCATCTGGAATGGCGCTTCCAGCTCAACCTGCGGCGCAGACACGTGGTCGACGATCGCCTGATACAGCGGGGTCATGTCTTCCGCCATGTCGGTGTGGTCGACGCCGGCGATGCCGTTCAGCGCAGAAGCGTAGATGATCGGGAAGTCGAGCTGCTCGTCGGTCGCGTCGAGGTTCACGAACAGGTCGAACACCTGATCCACAACCCAGTCAGGGCGCGCGCCAGGACGGTCAACCTTGTTGATGACCACGATCGGCTTCAGACCGTTGGCGAAGGCCTTCTTGGTCACGAAGCGGGTTTGCGGCATAGGGCCATCCATTGCATCCACAACCAGCAGCACCGAGTCAACCATCGACATCACGCGCTCTACCTCGCCGCCGAAGTCGGCGTGTCCCGGGGTATCCACGATGTTGATACGGTAACCGTTCCAATTAATGGCGGTGTTTTTTGCGAGGATGGTAATCCCACGCTCTTTCTCCAAATCGTTGGAGTCCATTACGCGTTCGGTGGCTTCCGCACGCTCTCCGAAAGTACCGGATTGTTGCAGCAGCTTATCAACCAGGGTGGTTTTACCATGGTCAACGTGGGCAATAATGGCGATGTTACGCAAATTTTCGATCACAGCTTTGCCTCGGGCATTAGAAATAGCGCGCTATTGTACACGTATTAAGCGAGGGACTAAACAAGATCACAACCATCTCTTATAAACAACCGCGTACCGGTCAGTTTGTGATCCCTTTCACGGTGCAAAAAGCCGCAATCGCTGCACTTTTGCACCATTTCGGTGCCTGCGCCCACCCTTATTGCACCATAACAGTGCAATTTATCGTTGATGGTGCATACTGTGGCTGGGTAAAACCCGCGCAGAAAGGCGATGAACGCCTTTTTGAAAAGTTGGCACGCTTTTCGCTTTAGTCTTTTCAAGGCGAAAAAAAGCCAGTTCCACAGATTCGTTCCACGACGACGACAATGATAAACCGGGAGAGTTAAGTATGTCCGCTGAACACGTTTTGACGATGCTGAATGAGCATGAAGTGAAATTCGTAGACCTGCGTTTCACTGACACCAAGGGTAAGGAACAGCACGTGACTATCCCGGCTCACCAGGTAAACGCCGACTTCTTCGAAGAAGGCAAAATGTTTGACGGCTCCTCTATCGGTGGTTGGAAGGGCATCAACGAATCTGACATGGTGCTGATGCCGGACGCCAGCACGGCGGTTCTGGATCCGTTCTTCGAAGAACCTACCCTGATCATTCGCTGCGACATTCTCGAGCCGGGCACCATGCAAGGCTACGATCGCGACCCGCGCTCCATCTCCAAACGCGCCGAAGACTTCCTGCGCTCCTCCGGCATCGCGGATACCGTGCTGTTCGGGCCAGAGCCTGAGTTCTTCCTGTTCGACGACATCCGCTTCGGCAGCAGCATCCGCGGTTCCCACGTGGCCATCGACGACATCGAAGGCGCCTGGAACTCCGGTACAAAATACGACGGCGGCAACAAAGGCCACCGTCCGGCGGTGAAAGGCGGTTACTTCCCGGTTCCACCGGTCGACTCTTCGCAGGATCTGCGTTCCACCATGTGCTTGACCATGGAAGAGATGGGCCTGGTGGTTGAAGCGCACCACCACGAAGTGGCGACCGCCGGTCAGAACGAAGTGGCAACCCGCTTCAACACCATGACCAAGAAAGCCGACGAAATTCAGATCTACAAATACGTGGTGCACAACGTGGCGCACGCTTTCGGCAAAACCGCGACCTTCATGCCGAAGCCTATGTTCGGCGACAACGGTTCCGGCATGCACTGCCACATGTCGCTGTCCAAGAACGGCACCAACCTGTTCGCCGGCGACAAATACGGCGGCCTGTCTGAAACCGCGCTGTTCTACATCGGCGGCATCATCAAGCACGCCAAGGCGATCAACGCCCTGGCCAACCCGACCACCAACTCGTACAAACGTTTGGTGCCGGGTTACGAAGCGCCGGTGATGCTGGCTTACTCCGCCCGTAACCGCTCCGCGTCCATCCGCATCCCGGTGGTCGCCAGCCCGAAAGCGCGCCGCATCGAAGCCCGCTTCCCGGATCCGGCGGCTAACCCATACCTGTGCTTCGCCGCGCTGCTGATGGCCGGCCTGGACGGCATCATCAACAAGATCCACCCTGGCGACGCCATGGACAAAAACCTGTACGACCTGCCGCCGGAAGAAGAAGCCGAGATCCCAAAAGTGGCCGGCTCGCTGGACGAGGCGATGGCCGCACTGAACGAAGACCGCGAGTTCCTGACCCGCGGCGGCGTGTTCACCGACGATGCGATCGATGCCTACATCGAACTGCGCAAAGAAGAGATGGACCGCATTCGCATGACGCCACACCCGGTTGAGTTCGAACTGTACTACAGCGTCTAAGCCCTACCCGCGCCGTCTGCGCAGGCGGACGGCGCCCACATTTTTGTTATCGCTTTTTTGTTGCCGTGGAAACTTTCAGCCCATCTTCGGATGGGTTTTTTTCTCCACCGTATTTTCTGCAAAACTATTCCATACCGCGCCGATCCCGGATGGAGTAGGATAGATGCACTAAAAAGGTGCAGGAGTCTGCTGTATGGCAACTGGCAAGCTGCCCGATGCTGGGCAGATCCTCAATTCACTCATCAACAGCATCCTGCTGTTGGATGACTCTCTGGCGGTTCACTACGCCAACCCTGCGGCACAGCAGCTGCTGGCGCAAAGCTCCCGCAAGCTGTTCGGCACGCCGCTGCCCGATTTGCTCGGTTATTTTTCGCTGAACGTCTCTTTGATGCGTGAAAGCCTGCGCGCCGGTCAGGGCTTCACCGACAACGAAGTGACCCTGGTGGTCGACGGCCGTGCGCATATCCTTTCCCTGACCGCTCAGGCGCTGCCGGAAGGCTATATTCTGGTCGAGCTGGCGCCGATGGACAATCAGCGCCGCCTGAGCCAGGAACAGCTGCAGCATGCCCAACAGGTGGCGGCCCGCGATCTGGTGCGCGGTTTGGCGCACGAGATTAAAAATCCGCTGGGCGGCCTGCGCGGCGCGGCACAGCTGCTGGCCAAAGCGCTGCCCGATCCGGCGCTGACCGAATACACCAAGGTGATCATCGAGCAGGCCGATCGGCTGCGCAATCTGGTGGATCGCCTGCTCGGCCCGCAGCGGCCCGGCCAGCACATCACCCAGAGCATCCATCAGGTCGCGGAGCGCGTCTGCCAGCTGGTGTCGCTGGAAATGCCGGATAACGTCACGCTGGTGCGCGATTACGATCCGAGCCTGCCGGAAATGGCCCACGACCCGGATCAGATAGAACAGGTGCTGCTGAACATTACCCGCAACGCGCTGCAGGCGCTGGGCGAAGCGGGCGGCACCATCACGCTGCGCACCCGCACCGCGTTTCAGATTACGCTGCACGGCACCCGCTACCGCCTGGCGGCGCGCATCGACGTCGAAGACGACGGCCCCGGCGTGCCGGCGCAGCTGCAGGACACGCTGTTCTACCCGATGGTCAGCGGCCGTGAAGGCGGTACCGGCCTGGGATTATCCATCGCCCGCAATCTTATCGATCAGCATTGCGGAAAAATTGAATTCAACAGTTGGCCAGGTCATACCGAATTCTCGGTCTACCTGCCCATTCGTCAGTGAGGTTTGCTATGCAACGAGGGATAGTCTGGATCGTCGATGACGATAGCTCCATCCGCTGGGTGCTTGAGCGCGCGCTCACCGGCGCGGGCCTGAGCTGCGCCACCTTCGAAGGCGGCAATGACGTGCTGGAAGCCTTGGCCACGCAAACCCCCGACGTGCTGCTGTCCGATATCCGCATGCCGGGCATAGACGGCCTGGCGCTGCTCAAACAGATCAAACAGCGCCATCCGATGCTGCCGGTGATCATCATGACCGCGCATTCGGATTTGGACGCCGCCGTCAGCGCCTATCAGCAAGGGGCCTTCGACTACCTGCCGAAGCCGTTCGATATCGACGAAGCGGTGGCGCTGGTCGAGCGCGCCATCAGCCATTATCAGGAGCAGCAGCAGCCGGTGCGCAGCCAGCCGGCCAGCGATCCGGCGGCGGACATCATCGGCGAGGCGCCGGCGATGCAGGACGTGTTTCGCATCATCGGCCGGCTGTCGCGTTCGTCGATCAGCGTGTTGATCAACGGTGAATCCGGCACCGGCAAGGAGCTGGTGGCGCATGCGCTGCACCGCCACAGCCCGCGCGCCAAGTCGCCGTTCATCGCCCTGAACATGGCCGCCATCCCCAAGGATCTGATCGAGTCCGAGCTGTTCGGCCACGAGAAAGGCGCCTTCACCGGCGCGAACCAAATTCGTCAGGGCCGTTTTGAACAGGCCGACGGCGGCACGCTGTTCCTCGACGAGATCGGCGATATGCCGCTCGACGTGCAAACGCGCCTGCTGCGGGTACTGGCGGACGGCCAGTTCTACCGGGTCGGCGGCTATGCGCCGGTGAAGGTCGACGTGCGCATCATCGCCGCCACGCACCAGAATCTGGAGCTTCGGGTGCAGGAAGGCAAGTTCCGCGAGGATCTGTTCCACCGCCTGAACGTGATTCGCGTACACCTGCCGCCGCTGCGCGAGCGCCGTGAAGACATCCCGCGGCTGGCGCGCCACTTCCTGCAGATCGCCGCCAAAGAGTTAGGCGTCGAGGCCAAGAACCTGCACCCGGAAACCGAAACCGCGCTGACCCGCCTGCCCTGGCCGGGCAACGTGCGCCAGCTGGAGAACACCTGCCGCTGGCTGACGGTGATGGCCGCCGGGCAGGAAGTGCTGATCCAGGATCTGCCGGGTGAGCTGTTCGAAACCGCCGCGCCGGAAAGCCCCAGCCACAGTCTGCCGGACAGCTGGGCCACGCTGCTGGCGCAGTGGGCCGATCGCGCGCTGCGTTCCGGTCATCAAAACCTGCTGTCGGAAGCACAGCCGGAAATGGAGCGCACGCTGCTCACCACCGCGCTGCGCCACACCCAAGGGCACAAACAGGAAGCCGCGCGCCTGCTGGGCTGGGGGCGCAATACCCTGACCCGCAAGCTCAAAGAGCTGGGTATGGAATAGGAACGGGGATGGATGATGAAAAACACCGTCCGGCGCACAAAAAAACGCCAACCGCAGGCTTTACAGCCGGTGCGGGCGCAGTATGATCGTGTCGCACACTCTGGAGGTTGACGATGCTGGACTCATTCATCGTATTCATTTCTCAGGGCGCGGAGCTGGGCTCCGCCGCCAGCCACACCCCGCAGGCGGCGGTTGCCGCGGTATTGTGCGCCGCGCTGATTAACTTCTTCAGTTAAAAAAACAGCCGCATCAGCGGCTGTTTTTTCATCCTCAGATCACCCGAGAGAACTGCTGGCTGCGCGCCTGTTGCCGCAGATAGCGATCGAAACACATGCAGATATTGCGGATCAGCAAGCGCCCGCGCGGCGTGACGCGAATGCCCTGCTCGTCGCGCTCCACCAGCCCATCGCGTTCAAACGGCGCCAGCAGCTGCAGGTCTTCGGCGAAGTAAGCGGTGAAATCGATGCCGTAATGCCGTTCGAGCGGCTGATACGCCAACCGGAAATTGCAGATCAGGGTTTTGATCAGATCGCGCCGCAGGCAATCGTCGTCCGTCAGCGCCAGCCCGCGCCACAGGGCGTTGCCCTGCGCCGGTACGCTCTCATAGTAATGCTTCAGCTCTTTCTGGTTCTGCGCATAGCTGTCGCCGAGCATGCTGATGGCCGACACGCCCAACCCCAGCAGATCGCTGTCGCCCTGGGTAGTATAGCCCTGGAAATTGCGGTGCAGCTTGCCTTCGCGTTGGGCGATTGCCAGCTCGTCGTCCGGGCGCGCAAAGTGATCCATGCCGATGAACTGATAGCCGGCGCCGGTCAGGAAAGCGATGCTCTGTTGCAGGATATCCAGCTTCTGCTGGGCGCTGGGCAGATCGGCGTCTTTGATTTTGCGCTGGGCGGCGAACAAGTTCGGCATATGCGCGTAGTTGAACACGCTGAGGCGATCGGGATTCAATTCAGCCACCCGCTGCAGCGTGAAAGCGAAGCTTTCCGGCGTCTGTTTCGGCAGGCCGTAGATCAGATCGATATTGGTCGAGCGGAAGCCCAGCGCTTTGGCCCGCTCAATCAGGGCGAAGATAAAGGCTTCGTCCTGCTCGCGGTTGACCAACTGCTGCACCTGCTTGTTGAAATCCTGCACCCCCATGCTCAGACGGTTAAAGCCTTCGACGCGTAAATGATCGAGCACATCCAGCTCTATCTCGCGCGGATCGACCTCGATCGACATCTCCGCATCGGGCAGGAAATCAAAGTGTTCGCGCAGCAACGCCACCAACCGGCTGATTTGCGCTTTATCCAGGTAGGTCGGCGTACCGCCGCCCCAGTGCATCTGGCCGACCTTGCGGCCGGCGAACAGCGGCGCACGGCTGGCGATCTCTTGCGCCAAAACGTTCAGGTACTCGTCGGCCTTGTGGGTCTGGCGCGTCACCAGCTTGTTGCAGCCGCAGAAGTAACACAGCTTATGACAGAAAGGGATATGCACATACAGCGACAGCGGCCGCTCAGGGTAACGCGCAGCGGCGCGTTGAAACGCCGCTTCGTCGTAGCGCTGGTTAAACTCCAGCGCCGTGGGGTATGAAGTATAACGCGGCCCTGAGTAGTTATATTTTTGGATCAGGGCCAAATCCCAGACAATCGTCTGCTCTGACATGCTCACTCCTTCCGATATCTTTTTCTACCGGGCCTGGAGAGAGGCGGTTGTCTGCGCTGTCTGGCCACGGAAGCGCTGCGAAAACGCGCTTTGCGCTTAGACAGCCGCCATAGTTTACCGAATAACCACAGCAGATAACACATCAAGAGTAGGGCTATTGCCGGGATTAGCCACATAGCGTGTTAAAAAGCGTCTTTCGGGTTGCCGCCTTTCAGCAGCTTCAGAATATCTTCCTGCTTCTCTTCTTCTTCGTCGTCGTCTTCACCCAGTTCGATGCCCAACACGTCCATCAGCACATCGATGCGATCCAACGTTTTGTCGACATAGGTCTGCTCTTCCGCGTTCAGCGTTTCGCCATCGTCGATGCGATCCAGCAGCGCGTTCAGGCGTTCGTCATTTTCCAGCTTCGCCAGCTCTTCTTCCGGCGACAGGCGCGGTTTCGCTTCGGCCTTTGGCTTCGGCTGCGGTTTGGCCTTTACTTTGGTTTCGTCGACCACCAGCGCTACCGGCACTTTACTGCCGATACGCGGATCTTTGGCTTCCGCCGCCGATTTGTTCTTCTGGCTGCCGGACTCGACCTGGGTGCGCGAACCGGAAGCGTGGCCGCGGCGCTTTTTCAGGCGTTTGCGCTCGCGCGCTTCCTGATCGAGCTCCATACGGCTTTTCTTTTTCGTTTTTGACTTCGCCGCGCTGCCGCGAGGTGCTTTTGATGGCTGGTTCATAGCGTGTGCTCTTAGGTATGTAGATTCAGTATAGAATTGCGGCGGAATCTAGCAGAAAGCGGACAAAGAAAAAAGGCGGCAGGTTAAACCTGCCGCCTATTTCGCACCTTCTTGCGAAGGGTATTCCTGTTACGCGCTCCTTGCGCACATGCAACATCCCGGTTTTTCCTTCTGCTATAACCGCATTCCCTGCCACTACGTCCTTCATCCTGAAAGAAAAATCGTCCATGGCGCAATCCATTCGCATCCGCTCTTCCCGAGCGCGCTTCCTGCCGGCATCCAAACTGCCAATACTTCACCATCCGATGTGCCTGCCGCCTGTTCCGGTGCGAAAGGGTCACTTCCTGTTGCGTTCATCCTGGCACTCATTGCACGCCCTGTGCATTCCCTGAGATTTGTCATCCTTCCCGGATGTTCCTTAATCCTGCGCAACCCTGCGTTAACGACTACTTTACGTTATTGTTGCCAAGGCTCAAGGCACCTGACGCCGATTTGGACGACATTTCCCTACAACGAAAAAACAACATATTGTTTTTAAAATAAAAACAGAAACATCACTTTCGAATAAAGCGACATTACCCGCGATTCGAATGGCAAATGTCTCACAACGTACGCGCGGCATAACTGTCGTTTTATCGCGTCCCGCCGCTTAAAAACCGAGAAACACGCCATTTTTACCGCTGATGCAGTTATAATCGCCAACCAGTTAGCCATCCTCACGGAGACGAAAAATTTTGACCAGCAAGAACTACAACTATCATGTGACCCATTTCGTCACCAGCGCACCCGATATTCGCCATCTGCCGGGGGATGCAGGAATTGAAGTCGCCTTTGCCGGCCGTTCCAACGCCGGGAAATCCAGCGCGCTGAATACGCTGACCAACCAAAAAAGCCTGGCGCGCACCAGTAAGACGCCGGGGCGCACCCAGCTGATCAACCTGTTCGAAGTGGAAGACGGCATCCGCCTGGTCGACCTGCCGGGTTACGGCTACGCCGAAGTGCCGGAAGAGATGAAGCGCAAATGGCAGCGCGCGCTGGGCGAATACCTGCAGATGCGCAACAGCCTGAAAGGCCTGGTGGTGCTGATGGATATTCGCCATCCGCTGAAAGATCTCGACCAGCAGATGATCCAGTGGGCGGTCGACGTCGGCACGCCGGTGCTGGTGCTGCTGACCAAGGCCGACAAGCTGGCCTCCGGCGCACGCAAGGCGCAGCTCAATATGGTGCGTGAAGCGGTGCTGCCGTTTATGGGGGATATCCAGGTTGAAGCCTTCTCGTCGCTGAAGAAGATCGGCGTCGACAAGCTGCGCCAGAAGCTGGACACCTGGTTTAACGAGATCCCACCGGAAGTGCTGCCGGAAGACGAAGCCGGCGAATAAGCCCAGGCCGAACGCCAGAGCCGATGCCTCGCCGCATCGGCTTTTTTATACCCGCAGTTCAGCCGCAGGCGGGATTTTTTGTTATCTAATTACAGTTCTGAAATAAAGCCATCATAAAAACTTATCGCCAGGGCTGGCTTATCTCGCCGGATTACGCGAGTCGAAAGGAGGAAAGCAGGAACGAAAAGCGGTGCGGAGCGATAGGAAAAACGTATGGTTTGCTGCTGTTTTTACAATAAAAAACGCCCCAGTCAATACTGACTGGGGCGGCTAAATATTCAGCCAAATCCGATTACGTGAAGTAAAAGGTCTGAAAGATAGAACATCTTACCTCTGTACCCTACGCCTGTAACTCTACCTTATTTTTTCGCAGGGCAAAAGAATTTTTTGTAGTTTACTTACACAATTTGCGGCGCAAGAACGGCGAAGTTGGGGAAACTATCGCCGCATCTTGTAGCTTAATTACGAAAAGTGCTTAGGTTATCGCCAGTTAGCGCATCCGGCGATAACCCGGTAATCAGTGCGCCTCATCCCAGTTCATGCCGACGCCCACGTCGACCTTCAGCGGCACCGCCAGGGTCATGCTGCCTTCCATCAATTGACGGATGCGTTGGCTGGCTTCTTCGATCACCGACTCATGCACCTCAAATACCAATTCATCGTGCACCTGCATGATTGCGCGCACCAACGGCTTCTCCTGCCCTTGCAGCCAGGCGTCGACCTCGATCATCGCACGCTTGATGATATCGGCCGCGGTGCCCTGCATCGGGGCGTTGATGGCGGCGCGCTCGGCCGCCTTGCGGCGCATGGCGTTGCTGGAGCGGACGTCCGGCAGGTACAGGCGGCGCCCGTCCAGCGTGCTGACATAGCCCTGTTCGGAAGCCTGTTGACGGGTGCGCTCCATGTAGTCCAGCACGCCCGGGTAACGCTCGAAGTACAGATCCATATAGCGCTGGGCTTCCCCACGCGGGATCCCCAACTGGCGCGCCAGGCCGAAGGCGCTCATGCCGTAAATCAGGCCAAAGTTAATCGCCTTGGCGCTGCGGCGCTGTTCGCCGGTCACTTTATCCAACGGCACGCCGAAGACTTCCGACGCCGTGGCGCGGTGAATGTCTTTCCCTTCGGCGAAGGCCTTCAGCAGCCCTTCATCCTGTGACAGATGCGCCATGATGCGCAGCTCGATCTGCGAGTAGTCGGCCGCGACGATGCGGTAGCCTTCCGGCGCGATGAAAGCCTGGCGGATGCGCCGCCCTTCTTCGTTGCGCACCGGGATGTTCTGCAGGTTCGGATCGCTCGAGGAGAGACGGCCGGTCGCAGTCACCGCCTGATGGTACGAGGTGTGTACCCGGCCGCTGGCCGGGTTAATCATCAGCGGCAGCTTGTCGGTATAGGTGGTCTTCAGCTTCGCTAGGCCGCGGTATTCCAGGATCACCTTCGGCAGCGGGTAATCCAGCGCCAGCTCGGCCAGCACTTCTTCGTTGGTAGAAGGCGCACCGCCCGGGGTTTTCTTCAGCACCGGCAACTTTTGTTTCTCGTACAAGATAGCCTGCAGCTGCTTGGTCGACGCCAGGTTGAACGGCTCTTCCGCCAGCTCGTGGGCCTGCGCCTCCAGCTCAGCCAGACGCTTGGCCAGCTCCTGGGAGTGGGCCGACAAAATGGCCGGATCGATCAGCACCCCGGTGCGTTCGATATGCGACAGCACCGGCAGCAGCGGCATTTCAATCTCGTTGAACACCGTCAGCAGCTCTGCGCTCTGTTTCAACTGCGGCCACATCGCCAGGTGCAACTGCAGCGTGACATCGGCGTCTTCGGCGGCGTAAGACGCCGCCTGCTCCAGCGCGATCTGATTGAACGTCAGCTGGTTTTTGCCCTTGCCGGCGATCTCTTCGAAGGTGATGGTTTTATGGCTCAGATAACGATCGGCTAGGCTGTCCATATCGTGACGGCCGCCGACGCTGTCCAGCACATAGGACTCCAGCATGGTGTCGTAGGCGATGCCGCGCATCTCAATGCCGTAGCGCGCCAGCAGGCTCATGTCGAACTTCAGGTTTTGCCCGACCTTCAGCGCCTTATCGTCCTCCAGCAGCGGCTTGAGCGCTTCCAGCACGTAGGCGCGGTCCAGCTGTGGCGGTGCGTCCAGATAATCGTGCGCCACCGGCAAATAAGCCGCCTCGCCCGGCGCGATCGCGAAGGACAGGCCGATCAGGTTGGCGGTCAGGGTATCCAGACCGTCGGTTTCGGTATCGAAGGCAAACACGTCGGCCTTTTTCAGCCGCGCCAGCCAGTCGGTAAAGGTCGCTTCATCCAGAATGGTGACATAACCGTCCTGGGACAGCTTGGCCTCCGCCAGCGCCTTCGGCGCTTCCGCGGCGGCGGCGGCCGGTTTGGCGCCGCCGGCAGCTTTCGCTCCCGCGCCTTTCTTGTTTTCCAGCCATACGCCGGCTTCCACGTCCGCCAGCCAGCGTTTGAATTCGTACTGTTTGAACAGCTGCTGCAGCGTATCGACATCCGGTGCAGAGACCGTCAGATCCGCGCAGGTCAGATCCAGCTCAACGTCGGTTTTGATCGTCGCCAGCTTATAGGAGAGGTACGCGACCTCTTTGTTCTGCTCCAGCTTGGCCGCCATGGTTTTGGCGCCGCGGAAGCTCAGCGTGGCGATATTCTCCAGATTGCCATACAGCGCATCCAGCCCGCCGATACCCTGCAGCAACGCCTGAGCGGTTTTCTCACCCACGCCCGGCACGCCGGGAATGTTGTCCGATGAATCGCCCATCAGCGCCAGGAAGTCGATGATCAGCTCCGGCGGAATACCGTACTTGTCGCACACTTCCTGCGGGCCGAGGATGGTGTTGTTCATGGTGTTGATCAGGGTGACGTTCGGCGTCACCAACTGCGCCATGTCTTTGTCGCCGGTGCTGATCAGCACCGCGTGGCCAGCTTTTTCGGCCTCCAGCGCCAGCGTACCGATAACGTCGTCCGCCTCAACGCCGGGCGTCACCAGCAGCGGCAGGCCCATCGCCTTGACCATGTTATGCAGCGGCTCGATCTGCGCACGCAGATCGTCCGGCATCGGTGGCCGGTGCGATTTGTATTCGGCGAAGAGATCATCGCGGAAGGTCTTCCCTTTGGCATCAAACACCACGGCAACGTGGCTCGGTTGATACTGCAGCAGCAGGCTGCGCAGCATATTCAGCACGCCGTACATCGCGCCGGTCGGCTCACCCGCCGAGTTGGTCAGCGGCGGGAAGGCGTGATAAGCGCGGTAGAGGTAGGAGGAACCGTCAACCAGGATTAGTGGGTTTTCTGCAATCTGGGCCATAGCGTTTCTTTATCGTGATCGGACATAGGGGTAAGCATGCCATAGCTGGCCGCCGGAGACGAACCTTAGCGTGCATTGCGGACGAAAATGATGAGATTGTGCGCGAGGATCCGCAAGATCTTACCTGTGGATAACTTTGTGCATAGAAAAGAGACCGAATTATAACGTTGTGATTATCGTTATAACGGCGAATAAAATTCCTATTTAAATCACCGCGTTAAAAGAACGAATTCCGGCGACGCTTTATTACTGGCTTTTATTGAATTTGTGGATATAACTTTCGCCGGATTTTAATCGCACTATTAATCAAATTCGGCGCCTCAATTACCTTAGCACAAGCTGGACAAGTTGCACAAAAACTCGGCAAATGGTTATCCGGGGAGGCCAAAAACAGTGATTTTTAGCGGCGCTTTACCCCGACATTCTCTGTTAAAATAGGCTTTTGTTCATGCGCTTCGGCATGCAACGATGTTCCCAACAACCGTCAGCCCATAACCATGCCAAGATTGTTAACGCCTGTTATTTTTATCATTTCCGTCATACTCACCATTCTGGTGACGGTGTTGTGTTCTATCCCCATCACGCTGGCCGGCATCGTGAAACTCCTGGTGCCCATTCCCGCCGTCTGGCGATATATCTCTGCTTTCGCCGATTTCATGATGTGGTGTTGGTGTCAGGGGCTGGCGCTGTTATTGCGCATTAACGGGCAATTGCGTTGGGATATTGAAGGGCTGGAAGGGCTGGATCGCAAAAACTGGTATCTGCTGATCAGCAACCACGAAAGCTGGTCAGACATTGTCGTGTTGTGCGTGCTGTTCAGAAATCATATTCCAATGAATAAGTATTTCCTCAAGCAACAGCTCGCCTGGGTGCCTTTTGTCGGCCTGGCCTGCTGGGCGCTGGATATGCCATTCATGAAGCGTTACTCCCGCGCCTATTTGCTCAAGCATCCGGAGAAGCGCGGCAAGGATATCGAAACCACGCGCCGTTCCTGCGAAAAATTCCGTCAACGTCCAACCACCATCGTCAATTTCGTCGAAGGTTCGCGCTTCACCGAAGCCAAGAAAATTAAAAGCAATTCGCCGTATCGCAATTTGCTGGCGCCCAAAGCCGCCGGCATCGCGTTTACCCTTAGCGCGCTGGGCAATCAGTTCGACAAAGTGTTGAACGTCACCCTGCTCTATCCGGAAAATAACCAACGGCCTTTTCTGGATATGCTGTGCGGTCGTTTGACGCGCATCGTGGTAAGAATAGAGACGCTACCGATCGATGAAACCCTGCACGGGGACTATTTCAACGACAAGCAGTTCAAGCGGCGTTTCCAACTGTGGCTGAATACGCTGTGGCAGGAAAAAGACCGGCTGCTGGATAAATTGAAGCGGCAATACGGATAAAAAAAACGCCGGCAACGAACGCCGGCGTTTTTCATGTTGAATCTGGCTTATTTCTGCTGGCTGAGGAATTTAACCACGTCGGCGAACTGCTTCACGTAAGCGTCCATCGAGCTGGTGTCCAGGCCATCGTTTTTAACCATGTATTTGCCGTTCACGAATACCGCCGGCACACCGCGCAGCTGCAGATCTTCCGCGGCTTTCTCCTGTTGAACCACCAGAGATTTCACCACGAAACTGTTCCAGGCCGCGTCATAATCAGCGGCGGTCACGCCCGCTTTCACGAAGACGTTACGGATATCGTCCGGCGTTTGCACGGTCTGGGTTTTCTGCACCGCTTCAAACATCAACGGGCTTACTTTGTCTTCCACACCCAGCGCCATCGCGACCGCCCATGCCTGAGTCAGCTGTTTGCCCAGCGGCCCCAGGAACTCAACGTGGTACTTGGTCATTTTGGTGCCGGCAGGCAGCGCCTTCTTCACGTTCTCGGACACGTGATAGACCTGCTCGAACTGGTAGCAGTGCGGGCAGTAGAAGGAGAAGAACTCCAGCACCTGAGGCTCACCGGTCACCGGCTTGTCCAGGGTCACGTACTGAGCACCATCGCTAAACTGTGCCGCCGAGGCACTGAAGGCCATCACCATGCCAACGAGCGCCAACCATATTTTTTTCATAAGACTAAACTCTCCATTGTGTTAAAGCTTCAATACATTGGCGTCAGCTGCAGAGGGGGCTCCTGCAACAGCTTAACCTGTTCGGTGAAGGCCGCAGTCTGAGACAACCAGAAATCAGACTCCGCCATCCACGGAAAACTCTTAGGGAAGGCCGGATCCTGCCAACGGCGGGCGACCCAGGCCAGGTAATACACCATGCGCATGGCCCGCAGCGGCTCGATCAACGCCAACTCGCGCTGATCGAACTCGGCAAATTCACCGTACGCCTCCAGCAAGACGTCCAGCTGCATCAGTTGATCGCGGCGTTCGCCGTGCAGCAGCATCCACAAGTCCTGCACCGCCGGGCCATTACGTGCGTCATCAAGATCGACGAACAGCGGGCCGTCGCGCCACAGAATATTGCCCGGATGGCAATCACCGTGTAAACGGCGCGGCTGCCAGTTCAGATGCCAGTGCGGCTTGATCGCCGCGATCAGGTTATCCGTCGCCTGCAGGAACCCCTCACGCTGCGCTGCCGGCAACAGCTCGCAATCGGCCAACACCTGACGCGGGGCGGTGAGATACTCTTCAACCCCCATCGTCGGCCGCTCGGCGAACAAACGCTCACCACCGACCTGATGAATACGCCCCAAGAAACGACCCACCCATTCCAACTGATCCAGGTTGTCTATCTCGTACTGCCGCCCGCCCACGCTGGGGAACAGGGTAAAGAAGAACCCAGCGTGCGTATGCAGCGTAGCGCCTTGCAACGCCAACGGCGCTACTGCCGGGATCTCCGCCTTCGCCAGATCCAGAGCGAACTGGTGCTCCTCACCGATCTGCGCGGCGCTCCAGCGCTCCGGGCGGTAAAACTTCACCACGTAGCGCCGGCGATCTTCGTCCATAAACTGATAGACGCGGTTCTCATAGCTGTTCAGCGCCGTCAGGCCGGAATCGACGCGCAGGCCAACCCCTTCTAGCGCGTCCATAATCAAATCGGGCGACAGGGTGTCGAAATTAAAAGCAGAGTTATTCATAACGTTCGTTTGATCGCTGACAGCACGGTGCCGGGAATGAGAAATAGTAGCATTAATGGCGCCTTTCACGAGCTATGCTTTCTCGCACCGCGCGAGGATCAGTCCTTGATAACGCCGCGAGCGCGCAACAGCGCCGTTTTAAAATCTTCTTCGTAATCTTTCTTCAGGCCCGGGATCTGATCCGTGCCGGCGCTGCCGCGCATTTTCAGATGGTAAATAAGAATGTCGTCGCTCAGTTCGGACAACTCGCCCTGGAAGCCCGCTTCCTGTGCCAGCTTTTGCAAAAACTGCATCAAATTGAGATCGGGATCTTCCTGCCAGGCCGGGTGCAACAGCTCGATCAACTCGTTTACGCGATGCGTTTTCATCTCAATATCGTCCAATAGCATGAATAAACTCACAAAGTAACAGGCTTACCCACGCAGTGAAAGAACCGGCTTGTCAATAAAGGTAAATCCTGATGTCGCGCTGGCTTTAGCGCTACAATCAGCGCATCGACAAGGCGGGATAAACGAGATGCATAAAGAAATCAGTGGCGTCATTTTGGCCGGCGGACGGGCCACGCGTATGGGCGGTGAAGACAAAGGCCTGGTGTCGATTGCCGGTATCGCACTCTATCAACACGTATTGGCTCGGTTACGGCCGCAAGTGGCTTCCGTCGCCATCAGCGCCAATCGCAATCAGGCACGTTACCAGGCGAGCGGTTTGCCGGTGATTGGCGATCTGACGCCCGATTTCGCCGGGCCGTTGGCCGGGATGCTCGCCGGGCTCAAGCAATCTCCCAGCGAGTGGGTGGCTTTTGTCCCTTGTGACGTCCCCGACTTTCCCGCCGACTTAGTCGCGCAGCTATGGCGGCAAAAAGGCGCGGCGCCAGCAGCCTTTGCCAGCGATGGTGAACGAGATCACCCTACGCTGGCATTATTGCATACCCAAATAGCGCCGCAGCTGGCCGACTATCTGGCGCGCGGTGAACGCAAGCTGATGCTGTTCTTGCATCAGATTAACGCACAACGCGTGGTGTTCAGCGGGCAGCAAACGGCATTTCATAACCTGAATACGCCGGAAGACTGCCTGCACTGGCAGCAAGCACGAGAGCTAAAAACATGAATCGTTCATTGCCCCCTTTGCTGGCCATCGGCGCCTACAGCGGGACGGGGAAAACCACCCTGCTCAAGCAATTGATCCCAATGCTGAAACAGCGCCAGGTGCGGGTTGGGCTCATAAAGCATACGCATCACGACATGGATGTGGATACGCCGGGTAAAGACAGCTATGAGCTGCGCAAAGCGGGTGCCGACCAAACGCTGGTCGCCAGCGATCGCCGTTGGGCATTGATGACCGAAACGCCGGAGCAACAACCTTTGGATCTACGCTACCTGGCAGGGCGTTTTGAAGCCGATAAGGTCGATTTGATTCTGGTGGAAGGGTTCAAACATGAGCCGGTCAGCAAGATCCTGCTTTATCGGGCCGAGATCGGCAGACCGTTGGAAGACATGCTGGATCAGTTTGTCGTGGCGGTAGCCAGCGACCAGCCGCTATCCATCGCGGCTAAGCAGTTGGATCTCAATCAACCGGAAAGCATCGCCGACTTTATTGTCGAGTGGTTGAAAGGCGCAGCGTAGCTGCGCTTTTTTGCGTTTTACGCATAGCAAAAAGCCCTGAACGTCAGTTCAGGGCTTTCGGCTTGGTTTGATGCCTGGCAGTGTCCTACTCTCGCATGGGGAGACCCCACACTACCATCGGCGCTACGGCGTTTCACTTCTGAGTTCGGCATGGGGTCAGGTGGGACCACCGCGCTATTGCCGCCAGGCAAATTCGTTTCATTCCAACCGCTTCACTTTCGTGTCGCCATCAGAACCAATCTCGGAACTTCGCTGAAAATCTCTTCGTCTCTAAAACACCTTCGGTGTTGTAAGGTTAAGCCTCACGGATCATTAGTACTGGTTAGCTCAATGCATCGCTGCACTTACACACCCAGCCTATCAACGTCTTAGTCTTAAACGTTCCTTCAGGGGCCTTAAAGGCCCAGGGAAGACTCATCTTGAGGCAAGTTTCGCGCTTAGATGCTTTCAGCGCTTATCTTTTCCGCACTTAGCTACCGGGCAATGCCATTGGCATGACAACCCGAACACCAGTGGTGCGTTCACTCCGGTCCTCTCGTACTAGGAGCAACCCCTCTCAATCTTCCAACGCCCACGGCAGATAGGGACCGAACTGTCTCACGACGTTCTAAACCCAGCTCGCGTACCACTTTAAATGGCGAACAGCCATACCCTTGGGACCTACTTCAGCCCCAGGATGTGATGAGCCGACATCGAGGTGCCAAACACCGCCGTCGATATGAACTCTTGGGCGGTATCAGCCTGTTATCCCCGGAGTACCTTTTATCCGTTGAGCGATGGCCCTTCCATTCAGAACCACCGGATCACTAA
The DNA here is from genome assembly GCF_029962605.1 of Serratia sarumanii. Classification (NCBI taxonomy): domain Bacteria; kingdom Pseudomonadati; phylum Pseudomonadota; class Gammaproteobacteria; order Enterobacterales; family Yersiniaceae; genus Serratia; species Serratia sarumanii. The sequence goes on from NZ_CP124750.1 coordinate 5,033,524, forward strand.
GACCTACTTTCGTACCTGCTCGAGCCGTCACTCTCGCAGTCAAGCTAGCTTATGCCTTTGCACTAACCTCACGATGTCCGACCGTGATTAGCTAACCTTCGTGCTCCTCCGTTACTCTTTGGGAGGAGACCGCCCCAGTCAAACTACCCACCAGACACTGTCCTCACCCCGGATTACGGGGCCGAGTTAGAACATCAAACATTAAAGGGTGGTATTTCAAGGATGGCTCCACGCAGACTGGCGTCCACGCTTCAAAGCCTCCCACCTATCCTACACATCAAGGCTCAATGTTCAGTGTCAAGCTATAGTAAAGGTTCACGGGGTCTTTCCGTCTTGCCGCGGGTACACTGCATCTTCACAGCGAGTTCAATTTCACTGAGTCTCGGGTGGAGACAGCCTGGCCATCATTACGCCATTCGTGCAGGTCGGAACTTACCCGACAAGGAATTTCGCTACCTTAGGACCGTTATAGTTACGGCCGCCGTTTACTGGGGCTTCGATCAAGAGCTTCGCCTTGCGGCTGACCCCATCAATTAACCTTCCAGCACCGGGCAGGCGTCACACCGTATACGTCCACTTTCGTGTTTGCACAGTGCTGTGTTTTTATTAAACAGTTGCAGCCAGCTGGTATCTTCGACTGGCTTCAGCTCCATCCGCGAGGGACTTCACCTACATGCCAGCGTGCCTTCTCCCGAAGTTACGGCACCATTTTGCCTAGTTCCTTCACCCGAGTTCTCTCAAGCGCCTTGGTATTCTCTACCTGACCACCTGTGTCGGTTTGGGGTACGATTTAATGTTACCTGGAGCTTAGAGGCTTTTCCTGGAAGCAGGGCATCAACTACTTCTGCACCGTAGTGCATCGTCATCACGCCTCAGGGTTAGTATGTAACCGGATTTACCAGGTCACACCCCCTACACGCTTAAACCGGGACAACCGTCGCCCGGCTAGCCTAGCCTTCTCCGTCCCCCCTTCGCAGTAACACCAAGTACAGGAATATTAACCTGTTTCCCATCGACTACGCTTTTCAGCCTCGCCTTAGGGGTCGACTCACCCTGCCCCGATTAACGTTGGACAGGAACCCTTGGTCTTCCGGCGAGCGGGCTTTTCACCCGCTTTATCGTTACTTATGTCAGCATTCGCACTTCTGATACCTCCAGCAACCCTCACAGGCCACCTTCAACGGCTTACAGAACGCTCCCCTACCCAACAACGCCTAAGCGTCGCTGCCGCAGCTTCGGTGCATGGTTTAGCCCCGTTACATCTTCCGCGCAGGCCGACTCGACCAGTGAGCTATTACGCTTTCTTTAAATGATGGCTGCTTCTAAGCCAACATCCTGGCTGTCTGTGCCTTCCCACATCGTTTCCCACTTAACCATGACTTTGGGACCTTAGCTGGCGGTCTGGGTTGTTTCCCTCTTCACGACGGACGTTAGCACCCGCCGTGTGTCTCCCGTGATAACATTCTTCGGTATTCGGAGTTTGCATCGGTTTGGTAAGCCGGGATGGCCCCCTAGCCGAAACAGTGCTCTACCCCCGAAGATGAGTTCACGAGGCGCTACCTAAATAGCTTTCGGGGAGAACCAGCTATCTCCCGGTTTGATTGGCCTTTCACCCCCAGCCACAAGTCATCCGCTAATTTTTCAACATTAGTCGGTTCGGTCCTCCAGTTAGTGTTACCCAACCTTCAACCTGCCCATGGCTAGATCACCGGGTTTCGGGTCTATACCTTGCAACTAATCGCCCAGTTAAGACTCGGTTTCCCTACGGCTCCCCTATACGGTTAACCTTGCTACAAAATATAAGTCGCTGACCCATTATACAAAAGGTACGCAGTCACACCACGAAGGTGCTCCCACTGCTTGTACGTACACGGTTTCAGGTTCTATTTCACTCCCCTCGCCGGGGTTCTTTTCGCCTTTCCCTCACGGTACTGGTTCACTATCGGTCAGTCAGGAGTATTTAGCCTTGGAGGATGGTCCCCCCATATTCAGACAGGATGTCACGTGTCCCGCCCTACTCATCGAACTCACGACCTGTGCATTTTAGTGTACGGGGCTATCACCCTTTGCTGCGCGACTTTCCAGACGCTTCCACTAACACACAAGCCGATTCAGGTTCTGGGCTCCTCCCCGTTCGCTCGCCGCTACTGGGGGAATCTCGGTTGATTTCTTTTCCTCGGGGTACTTAGATGTTTCAGTTCCCCCGGTTCGCCTCATGCCACTATGTATTCATGACATGATAGTGTGTCGAAACACACTGGGTTTCCCCATTCGGGTATCGCCGGTTGTAACGGTTCATATCACCTTACCGACGCTTTTCGCAGATTAGCACGCCCTTCATCGCCTCTGACTGCCTAGGCATCCACCGTGTACGCTTAGTCACTTAACCTCACAACCCGAAGATGTTTCCATCGTTCGCGCTGCAAACATTTGAGAGACTCTATGACAGGTTACTCTTCATTCCGGTACTTCTACGGAGGAATGAATTTCAGCCGTCATGTTTCAATTTTCAGCTTGTTCCAGATTGTTAAAGAGCAATATCTTAAACATGACTCGAAAGTCATCTTTAAGATATGGTGTATCGTCAGATACTGAAGACCGCCGCTTTCACCGGGTGGGTCGGAAGCTTGGCGTCCCCTAGGGGATTCGAACCCCTGTTACCGCCGTGAAAGGGCGGTGTCCTAGGCCTCTAGACGAAGGGGACACGACACCGTACTTTTATGACGCTTTTGCTCGTTACTTTTTCATCAGACAATCTGTGTGAGCACGCCACTCGAAGCAATATCTTTAGGTAAGGAGGTGATCCAACCGCAGGTTCCCCTACGGTTACCTTGTTACGACTTCACCCCAGTCATGAATCACAAAGTGGTAAGCGCCCTCCCGAAGGTTAAGCTACCTACTTCTTTTGCAACCCACTCCCATGGTGTGACGGGCGGTGTGTACAAGGCCCGGGAACGTATTCACCGTAGCATTCTGATCTACGATTACTAGCGATTCCGACTTCATGGAGTCGAGTTGCAGACTCCAATCCGGACTACGACGTACTTTATGAGGTCCGCTTGCTCTCGCGAGGTCGCTTCTCTTTGTATACGCCATTGTAGCACGTGTGTAGCCCTACTCGTAAGGGCCATGATGACTTGACGTCATCCCCACCTTCCTCCAGTTTATCACTGGCAGTCTCCTTTGAGTTCCCGGCCGAACCGCTGGCAACAAAGGATAAGGGTTGCGCTCGTTGCGGGACTTAACCCAACATTTCACAACACGAGCTGACGACAGCCATGCAGCACCTGTCTCAGAGTTCCCGAAGGCACCAATCCATCTCTGGAAAGTTCTCTGGATGTCAAGAGTAGGTAAGGTTCTTCGCGTTGCATCGAATTAAACCACATGCTCCACCGCTTGTGCGGGCCCCCGTCAATTCATTTGAGTTTTAACCTTGCGGCCGTACTCCCCAGGCGGTCGATTTAACGCGTTAGCTCCGGAAGCCACGCCTCAAGGGCACAACCTCCAAATCGACATCGTTTACAGCGTGGACTACCAGGGTATCTAATCCTGTTTGCTCCCCACGCTTTCGCACCTGAGCGTCAGTCTTCGTCCAGGGGGCCGCCTTCGCCACCGGTATTCCTCCAGATCTCTACGCATTTCACCGCTACACCTGGAATTCTACCCCCCTCTACGAGACTCTAGCTTGCCAGTTTCAAATGCAGTTCCCAGGTTGAGCCCGGGGATTTCACATCTGACTTAACAAACCGCCTGCGTGCGCTTTACGCCCAGTAATTCCGATTAACGCTTGCACCCTCCGTATTACCGCGGCTGCTGGCACGGAGTTAGCCGGTGCTTCTTCTGCGAGTAACGTCAATTGATGAACGTATTAAGTTCACCACCTTCCTCCTCGCTGAAAGTGCTTTACAACCCGAAGGCCTTCTTCACACACGCGGCATGGCTGCATCAGGCTTGCGCCCATTGTGCAATATTCCCCACTGCTGCCTCCCGTAGGAGTCTGGACCGTGTCTCAGTTCCAGTGTGGCTGGTCATCCTCTCAGACCAGCTAGGGATCGTCGCCTAGGTGAGCCATTACCCCACCTACTAGCTAATCCCATCTGGGCACATCTGATGGCAAGAGGCCCGAAGGTCCCCCTCTTTGGTCTTGCGACGTTATGCGGTATTAGCTACCGTTTCCAGTAGTTATCCCCCTCCATCAGGCAGTTTCCCAGACATTACTCACCCGTCCGCCGCTCGTCACCCAGGGAGCAAGCTCCCCTGTGCTACCGCTCGACTTGCATGTGTTAAGCCTGCCGCCAGCGTTCAATCTGAGCCATGATCAAACTCTTCAATTAAAAGCTTGATGTGCTTCCACTCGAGAAGCGATGCTCAAAGATTTACTGCATGAATTTTACTTCAGTTAGTCACTCTTCAAGACTTGATATTTTTTTGCATCCGAGGATGCTGGATATCGTCTTGTGGAGTGCCCACACAGATTGTCTGATAAATTGTTAAAGAGCAGTGCCGAGAAACTCATCGGCGCGGGCTGCGTATAATACGCTTTTAGCCCGGAGAGTCAAGCGTTTATTTTGCTTTCTTCTCGCTGACCCGGCGGCTTGTCAGTCGTTGTTCCCGGTCAGTGGAGGCGCATTATAGGGAGTTCTCGGCAGGCCGCAACCCCTAAATGCAAAAAACTTTTCAAGCGCGCTTTTTTTCAACAAAAGGGCGAAAAAGCGACGAATTTATGTCACTTTTTCAGGCAAACAGCCATAAAAGCTGGCGATCACTGGAGTAAAATAGAAATAACGATGTCAGTAAGGACCCGCAGCCATGCCGTTAAATGCACAACAACAGGCCGCCCAACGCAATCTTTCTTATCTGCTTGCAGAGAAACTTGGCCAACAAATTCTGGCGGGCGATTATCGGGCCGGCAGCATCCTGCCCGGTGAAATGGAACTGGGCGAGCAATTCGGCGTCAGCCGCACCGCAGTACGCGAAGCGGTAAAGATGTTAGCCGCCAAAGGCATGCTACTACCGCGCCCGCGCATCGGCACCCGCGTGATGCCGCAGAGCCAATGGAATTTCCTCGATCAGGATTTACTGACCTGGTGGATGACGCGGGAAAACTTCGATCAGGTGATGCAACACTTCCTTATCCTGCGTACCTCGCTGGAGCCGCAGGCCTGCGCGTTGGCGGCAAACCACGCCAGCCCGCAGCAAACCAAGCTGCTGGCGGAGCTGATGGCGGAAATGCGCGCGCTGCATACCCAGTTTGATCGCGAGCGTTGGATCCAGGTCGATACCCAATTCCACCAGCTCATCTACGAAGCCAGCGGCAACCCGTTCCTGACCTCGTTCGCCAACCTGTTCAGCTCGGTGTACCAAAGCTACTTCCGCGCCATCACCGGCAATGAAGTGATCAAGCTGCGCCATCATCAGGCTATCGTCGATGCGATACTCGCCGGAGACAGCGCCGGCGCGCTCGTCGCCTGCCAGATACTGCTGAAAGAGAAAGACTAGACACGCTCCCCGCTTATATATAGAAGAAAGAGACGAGGGACAGACGACCATTTAACCAGGACCGACCATGACCCAATCCGCGCGCAGTATGGCAGGACTTCCGTGGATCGCCGCAATGGCGTTCTTTATGCAGGCGCTGGACGCCACTATCCTCAATACCGCGCTGCCGGCGATCGCCCAAAGCCTGGGGCGTTCGCCGCTGGCGATGCAATCGGCCGTCATCAGCTACACGCTGACGGTAGCGATGCTGATCCCGGTCAGCGGCTGGCTGGCGGACCGCTTCGGCACCCGGCGCGTGTTCATCTTCGCCGTCACGTTATTCACCCTCGGCTCGCTGCTGTGCGCTCTGTCCCCTACGCTGAGCGCGCTGGTAGCCTCTCGCGTGCTGCAGGGCATCGGCGGCGCGATGATGATGCCGGTCGCGCGATTGGCGCTACTGCGCGCCTACCCACGCAGCGAACTGCTGCCGGTGCTGAACTTCGTCACCATGCCCGGCCTGGTCGGGCCGATTCTGGGGCCGCTGCTGGGCGGCTGGCTGGTCACCTACGCCACCTGGCACTGGATTTTCCTGATCAATATCCCTATCGGCCTGCTCGGCATCTTCTATGCGCGTAAATACATGCCGGACTTCACCACGCCCAAGCGCCGCTTCGACTTCCTTGGCTTTATGCTGTTCGGCCTGAGCCTGGTGCTGATCTCTACCGGGCTGGAACTGTTTGGCGAGCGGGTACTGGCGAGCTACGTTTCGCTGGGCATTCTGCTCAGCGGCTTCGTGATGCTGTTCGGCTACATCGCGCACGCCCGCCGTCATCCTCAGCCGCTGATCGGTCTCGACCTGTTCAAAACCCGCACTTTCTCGGTCGGCATCGCCGGCAACGTCGCCTCCAGGCTGGGCACCGGCTGCGTGCCGTTTTTAATGCCGCTCATGCTGCAGGTGGGATTTGGCTACACGGCGATCGTCGCCGGCTGCATGATGGCGCCAACCGCCATCGGCTCGCTGATGGCGAAATCCACCGTCACTCAGGTGCTGCGCTGGTTCGGCTACCGAAAAACGCTGATCGGCATCACCGTCATCATCGGGGTGCTGATCGCCCAGTTCGCCCTGCAAAGCCCGGGCATGCCGCTGTGGCTGATGATCCTGCCGCTGTTCGTGCTGGGCATGGCGATGTCCACCCAGTTCACCGCCATGAACACCATCAGCCTGGCGGATTTGAACGACGCCAACGCCAGCGCCGGCAACAGCGTCCTGGCGGTCACCCAACAGCTGTCCATCAGCTTCGGCGTGGCGATCAGCGCGGCGGTGCTGCGTTTTTACGAATCTCTGTCGTTAGGCACCATGATCGACCACTTCCATTACACCTTTATCACCATGGGGATCGTCACCGTGGCGTCGGCGCTGGTGTTTATGTTGCTGAGAAGGAGGGATGGCCGCAATTTGATCAGCGGCCAGGAAAGCAAGAAAGAAGCGAAGGCGGCGAGTTAACGGCGGCCCACCGAGGCGCGTTCCACCAGCTCGGGCGTCAGCACCAGCACCTGGGGGGCGCGCTCCGGGTTTTGCAGGCGATTGATCAGCGCATCGATCGCCAGTTCGCCCAGCGAATCCTTCGGCTGATGAATGGTGCTCAGCGGCGGCGCCAGATAGCGCGCCAGCTCAATGTCATCGTAGCCCATCACCGCCATATCCTGCGGCACGGAGAGCCCGGCCTGATACAGCGCCTGATAAACGCCCACCGCCACCGCGTCGTTGCCGGCGAACACCGCATGCGGCGGCTCGTCCAGCGCCAGCAGTTGGCGCATGGCGTTCACGCCGCCCTCAAACTCAAAATCGCAGTGCACTTCATACCCTGGCGGAACCGGCAATCCGGCGCGCCGCATCGCGTTGCGATAGCCTTCCAGCCGGTGACGGGCGGTGGTTTTATCCTGCGGGCCGGCGATGCAGGCGATTTGGCGGTAGCCGCGGGCGATCAGATGATCGGTCGCCATCTCGCCGCCCAGTAGCGAGTTATCCTGAATAATGTCGTTGGCGCCCTCGAACGGCGCCCAGTCCATCATCACGATCGGCAATGACGGGTAGCGGCTCAGGGCATCTTGCGATGGCCGGTGGTTTTCGGTGCACATCAGCAGCAAACCGTCGACGCGCTTTTGCAGCAGCGTCTCCATGCTGCGGTTCATGCGCGCGGCGTCTTCTTCGGTATTGCACAGGATTAAACTGTAGCCGCGTTCATAGCAGCTGCGCTCCACGCCGCGCACCACTTCGGCATAAAACGGGTTGTTGCTGGCGGTCACCAGCATGCCGATGGTGCGCGTCTGATTGAGCTTCAGGCTGCGCGCCAGCGCGGAAGGCGCATAGTTCAGCTGTTCCACGGCCGCCATGACCTTGTCGCGCACGCTGTCGCTGACAAAGCGATTGTTGTTGACCACATGCGAAACGGTAGAGGTTGAAACGCCCGCCAGGCGGGCGACATCTTTCATGGTGGCCAAAGGATCACCCCTGCTGCTGCAAGAAGGCGTCGATCTCTTCACGCCACGGCACCGAAGGCTGCGCGCCAGCGCGGGTCACGGCGATCGCCGCCGCCGCATGGGCGAAACGCACCGCGTCGGCCATGGCCTTGCCTTCCAACAGGGCTGTGACCAGCGCACCGTTAAAGGTATCGCCGGCGGCGATAGTATCCACCGCTTGCACCTTGAAGCCGGGCACCCGTTTGCCGTTGCCGTTTTCGCTCAGCCACACGCCGCGGCTGCCGAGGGTGATGATCACCGTCGCGATGCCCTTGTCGTGCAGCGCCTGCGCCGCGCGCGCCGCATCGGCGTCGTTGTCCACGGTGATGCCGGTCAGGCGCTGGGCTTCGGTTTCATTCGGGGTGATCATATCGATCATGCCCAGCAGCTCGTCCGGCAGCTCACGCGCCGGGGCCGGGTTGAGGATCACCTGCGTGTGATGCTGCTTCGCCAGGCGGGCGGCGGCGATCACCGTCTCCAGCGGCGACTCCAGCTGCATCAGCAAAGCGTCGGCATCGATCACTTTTTGTTGGTAGCGCGCCAGGTAATCCGGCGTCACCGCGGCGTTGGCGCCGGCATCGATGCCAATCACGTTCTCGCCTTCGGCGTTGACGAAGATCAGCGCCACGCCGGTGGTGCTGCCGGTGATGGCTTCAATCGGTTGGATATCAATACGATCGCTCGCCAGCTGCCAGCGGACACGTTCACCAATGTCGTCGGCGCCCACGCAGGCGATAAAGGCGATCTCCGCCCCGCTGCGCCCGGCCGCCACCGCCTGATTCGCGCCCTTGCCGCCAAACGCCACCTTATACTGTTTCCCGATCACCGTTTCGCCCGGGTGGGGGAAGTGTTCAATATTGAGGATATGGTCGGCATTGATGCTGCCAAGAACCACCAGCTTACCTGTTTCCATCGCATTGATTCCTGAATTGCGCGCCATCGTAAACGCCCCGTTCCGATGGCGCTGGTATGACTTATTTAGTGACCAGTTTCAAATCGACCGGGATGGTCGCCGGCACTTTTTCGCCTTTCAGCACTTTATCGGCGGTTTCCACACCGATCACGCCGATCTGATCGGGACGCTGCGCCACGGTCGCCGCCAGCTTGCCGCCTTCAACCGCTTTCACGCCGTCGGCGGTGCCGTCGAAGCCTACCACGATCACGTCGGTTTTACCGGCGGTTTGCAGCGCGCGCAGCGCACCCAGCGCCATTTCATCGTTCTGGGCGAACACCGCCTGCACGTCCGGGTGCGCGGTCAGCAGGTTCTGCATCACGTTCAGGCCCTTGGTGCGATCGAAATCGGCCGGCTGGCTGGCCAACAGTTTGAATTTATTCTGATCCAGCGACTGCTTGAAGCCTTCACCGCGTTCACGCGCGGCGGAAGTGCCGGCGATGCCTTCCAGCTGAATCACCTTGGCATCGGCACCCACTTTCTTGGCGATGAAGTCGCCGGCCATTTTGCCGCCCACGCGGTTATCCGAAGCGATGTGGCTCACCACCTCGCCCTTGCTCGCCACGCGGTCCAGCGTAATGACCGGGATCTTAGCCTGGTTGGCCATCTTGATGGCGTTGCCCACCGCGTCGGAGTCGGTCGGGTTGATCAGCAGCAGCTTGGGCGCGCGCACCATCAGATCCTGCACGTTGGCCAGCTCTTTCGCCGGGTTATTCTGGGAATCCAGCACCACCAGGTTGTAGCCCAGCTTGTTGGCCTCTTGCTGCGCGCCATCCTTCATCGAGACGAAGAACGGGTTGTTGAGGGTGGACACCACCAGCGCGATGGTGTCTTTGGCCATGGCATTGGCGCTCAGGGTGGCGCTCAGCGCGATGGCGGAAGCTAAGGTTGCCAGTTTTTTCATTTTCATCATCGTGATTCCTGTAGGGGGAGGTTACTTGTTGCTTTTGTTATCTACCAGAACCGCCAGCAGTATCACCACTGCCTTCACGATCATTTGGTAGTAGGAAGAAACACCCAGTAAATTCAGGCCGTTGTTCAGGAAGCCGAGGATCAGCGCCCCGATCAGCGTGCCGACGATGCGGCCTTTGCCGCCGGCCAGGCTGGTGCCGCCCAGCACCACGGCGGCGATGGCGTCCAGCTCATAGCCGGTGCCGGCGGTCGGCTGCGCCGACGACAGGCGCGCCACTTCGATCACCCCGGCCAGCGCCGCCAGCAGGCCGCACAGCGAGTAGACGATAATCTTCACCTTATCGACGCTGATGCCGGACAGGCGGGTTGCCGCTTCATTGCCGCCCAGGGCATAAATATAGCGGCCCAGGCGCGTATGGTGCAGCATATACCAGGCGGCGATGAACACGATTGCCATGATCCAGATCGGCGTAGGCACGCCCAGCGGGCGGCCGATGCCGAACCAGCCGAAGGTGTCGGCCACGTCGGTGAAACCGGTGTTGACCGGGCTGCCGTTGGTGTACACCATGGTGACGCCGCGCAGCAGCAGCATCATCACCAGCGTGGCGATAAAGGCCTGCACTTTGCCTTTGGCGACGATCACCCCGGTGCAGGCGCCAACCGCGGCGCCCAGCGCCAATGCCGCCGCCACCGCCACCAGCGCGTTGACCTCAAAGCCGACGATCGACGCCGCTACCGCGCCGGTCAGCGCCAGCAGCGATCCCACCGACAGATCGATGCCGGACGTAAGGATCACCAGCGTCATCCCCACCGCCATGATAGCGTTCACCGAGGTTTGCTGCAGAATATTGAACAGATTGTTCAGGGTGAAGAAGTTCGGGCTCATGGAAGAGACCACAGCGATCAGCACCAGCAGCGCAATCAACGACTTCTGCTCTAACAGCCACTCTTTACTGAACCAGCGCTTGGCTGCGATAGTCTGGGAACTCATATCTGATTACTCCTGCTTTACGCCGTATTGCTTGCCGACGGCTGCCGCCATCAACGCTTCCTGGGTGGCCTGTTCAATCGGGAACTCGCCGCTGAGATGCCCTTCGTGCATCACCAGAATGCGATCGCTCATGCCCATCACCTCCGGCATTTCCGAAGACACCAGAATGATGCTCAGCCCTTCCTGCTTGAACTGGTTGATTAACTGATAGATCTCTTTTTTGGCGCCGACGTCGACGCCGCGCGTCGGCTCATCGAGGATCAGCACCTTCGGCCGAGTCATCAGGCCGCGGGCGATCGCCACTTTTTGCTGATTGCCGCCGGAAAGCAGACCGATCGGCTGTTCCATCGACGGCGTTTTGATATTAAACAGCCGGATGAAATCCCCCACCGCCTGCCGCTCGTCGGCCTGTTTCAGGCTGCCGTCGGCGCGGCTGAAGTAGCGCAGCGCGGTCAGCGACATGTTTTCCTTCACCGACATGCCCAGCACCAGGCCGTCGCGCTTGCGGTCTTCCGAGATATAGACGATGCCGTTCGCCAACCCGTCCTGCGGCGAATGGGTGACCACCTCGCGGCCATCCAGGCTGACGGTGCCGGCCTTGCGCGGCGCGGCGCCGTACAGGATCTTCATCAGTTCGGTGCGCCCGGCGCCCATCAGCCCGGCCACGCCGAGGATCTCGCCGCGATACAGCGTAAAACTGACGTCCTCAACGCCGGGGCCGGAAAGGTGGCTGACTTCCAACCGTTTTTCCCCGCGCGGCAAATCAAGGCGCGGGTACTGCTCTTCCAGCTTGCGGCCGACCATCATCTCAATCAGCGAATCTTCCTGCAGCTCGCTCACCGGCCGCTCGGCGATAAACTGCCCGTCGCGGAACACGGTCACGTCGTCGCAGATTTCAAAAATCTCTTTCAGGCGGTGCGAGATATAAACGATGCCGCGCCCTTCGGCCTTCAGCTCGTTGATCACTTTGAACAGCGAGGCGGTTTCGGTGTCGGTCAGCGCGTCGGTCGGTTCGTCCATGATGATCACTTTCGATTCGAAGCTCAGCACCTTGGCAATCTCCACCATCTGCTGATCGCCGATCGACAGCTCGCCCACCAGCCGGTGGCTGCTGTAGCGCAGGTTGAGGCGCGCCAACAGGCGATCGGCCTCGGCGTACATACGCTTCCAGTCAATGCGGCCGAAACGGTTGACGAACTCGCGGCCGAGGAAGATGTTTTCCGCAATCGTCAGCTGCGGGATCAGATTCAGCTCCTGATGGATAATGCCGATGCCCGCTTCCTGCGAATCTTTAGGCCCGTTGAACGCCACCTCGTTACCGAGAAAATACTGGCTGCCGGCGTCTTTCTGGTAGATGCCGGTCAGCACTTTCATCATGGTGGACTTCCCGGCGCCGTTTTCCCCCACCAGCGCCATCACCTTGCCGGGATAAACGCTGAGGGCGGCGCCGGAAAGCGCCTTCACGCCGGGAAAGGCTTTATCAATCCCTTTCAGTTGCAGTAAAGGTTGCATAAACGCCTCAGAAAGTTACGCCGGCGCACAGGATCAGGTTCGCGTAAGGCGAACACTCCCCGCTGCGGATCACCGCCCGGCTGTGCTCGGTTTGCGCTTTAAACGCCTGATGGCTGATATAACGCACGCTGATGGTATTGCCCTGGCGTTGGCCCAGTGCGGTCAGTTCAGCCAGCAGTGCCTCGTGAAGCGACGGATTCTGTTTCACGATCTCTTCCGCCAGGATGGCGCTTTCTACCTGCATCTCTTGCGTAACCGCCGCGAACACCTGCATGAAGGTCGGCACGCCCTGCGTCAGCGCCAGATCGATGCGCTGCGTCGCCGCCGGTATCGGCAGGCCCGCGTCGCACAGGGTGAGCTGGTCGGTATGCCCCAGCCGGGCAATCACGGCAGACACATCGGAATTCAGTAATACGCCTTTTTTCATCTTCTCACTCCGCTAGCGAAACGTTTCGCTCTCTGGGGGAGTTTAAAAAAACGGCAGGGGAAGGCAACCGGGACAATGCAGAAGTGTGATCGCTATCGAAACGTTTCGTTCACGCACGGACAATGCGCAAACAAAAGGGGCTCAGCCATGCTGAGCCCCTGTCAGGCGGGTTAGATCTCGACCTGCGTGCCGAGCTCGATGACCCGGTTCGGCGGGATCTCAAACTGATCCGGCGCGCGCAGCGCGTTGCGGCTCAGGGCGACGAACAGCTTGCCGCGCAGGTAGAGGTACCACGGCCGCTTGGTGAGGATCAGCGATTCATGGGACATGAAGAACGAGGTCTCCGACATGCGGCACGGCAACCCTTCCAGCCCGCAGCGGTGGAATACCTCCTCGACGTTCGGCGTTTCCCGCCAGCCGTAGCTGGCCACTACCCGCCAGAAGGTCGGCGACAGCTGTTCGATGGTCACCCGGCGCACGTTGTGCACGTAAGGCGCATCCTCGGTGCGCAGCGTCAGCAGCACCACACGCTCATGCAGCACCTTGTTGTGCTTCAGGTTGTGCAGCAGCGCAAAAGGAATGACGTTGGTGGCGCGCGACAGGAACACCGCGGTACCCGGCACCCGCACCGGCGGCGATTTCTCCAGCGAGGCGATCATCGCCTCCAGCGAGTTGCCGTGTTCATGCAGGCGGCGCAGCAGGCGGAAGCGCTCGCTCTTCCAGGTGGTCATAATGATAAACATCACCAGCGCCAAGGTCAGCGGCAACCAGCCGCCGGAGAACAGCTTCAGGGCATTGGCGGAGAACATCGGCACGTCGATGATCAGCAAGATGGCAGCGATGCCGAGCGCCAGGAAGCGATTCCAGTGCCAGTTGTTGATCGCCACCGAGGTGACCAGAATGCTGGTCAGCACCATGGTGCCGGTGACGGCGATGCCGTACGCCGCCGCCAGGTTGCTGGAGTGTTCGAAACCGACAATCACCAGCACCACCGAGATGTACAGCGTCCAGTTGATCACTGGAATGTAGATCTGGCCGGATTCCATTTCCGAGGTGTGAATAATGCGCATCGGCGACAGATAGCCCAGGCGCACCGCCTGGCGGGTCAGCGAGAAGACGCCGGAAATCACCGCCTGCGAAGCGATAACCGTCGCCAGGGTCGCCAGAATCAGCAGCGGGATCAGCGCCCAGTCGGGTGCCAGCAGGAAGAACGGGTTTTTGATCGCCTCAGGGTTTTTCAGCAGCAGCGCGCCCTGGCCGAAGTAGTTGAGCACCAGCGAAGGCAGCACCACGGTGAACCAGGCCAGGCGGATCGGGAACTTACCGAAGTGCCCCATATCGGCATACAGCGCCTCGACGCCGGTGATCGACAGCACCACCGCCCCCAGCGCAAAGAACGACACCTTCTTATATTCCATGAAGAAGTTGAGCGCCCATTTGGGGTTCAGCGCCTGCAGCACTTCCGGGTTCGAAATGATGCTGCGCGCGCCCAGTACCGCCAACACGATGAACCACAACAGCATTACCGGGGCGAACAGCTTGCCGACGCTGCCGGTGCCGTGTTTTTGGATAACGAACAGCAGGGTCAGCACCAGAATAGAGAGCGGCACGATATAGGCATCGAGCGCAGGCGCGGCGATTTCCAACCCCTCTATCGCCGACATCACCGAGATCGCCGGGGTGATCACCACCTCGCCATAGAAGAAGCTGCCGCCGATCAGGCCCAGTATCACCAGCACCGCGGTGGTGCGCGCCGAGGTATTGCGCCCGGCCAGCGACATCAGCGTCAGAATGCCGCCTTCGCCGGCGTTGTCCGCGCGCATCACGTAGGTGAGATATTTGAGGGAAACGATCACGATCAGCATCCAGAAAATCAGCGACAGGAAGCCGAAAACCACGTCTGGACGAACATCGAAGCCGTAATGGCCGGAGAAACACTCTCTCAACGTATAGAGAGGGCTGGTGCCGATATCACCGTAGACCACGCCGATGGCCGCCAGGGTTACCGCCGATAAGGACTGCTTATGCTCTGCGCTCATAATTCGTTTCTTTATCAGAACATCCGTTAGCGATGCATCCGCATCAGGCAAAATACGGGCTCAAAGATCCGTCACGCCCACCAGAAAGCCGCACAGTATGCACCATTTATACGGCTTGCCTACCCTTATATCAGAGCCGAAAAATAAACAAAATGTGAACCGGATATCCGGCTCAACTTAGAAAAATATTACTAATCAACAAGCTATACCACTAAAAATAATGGTGGTTTATCATCGGATTATCGACCAAGATTGGCTAACTCTCGGACAATGCGACAATTATATGACGCCATCATCCCTTCTGGCAGAACGAATTTCCCGCCTCAGCAGCGCGCTGGAGAGCGGTCTTTATGAGCGGCAAGAAGCGATTCGCCTGTGCCTGCTGGCGGCGCTGAGCGGCGAAAGCGTATTCCTGCTCGGCCCGCCCGGCATCGCCAAGAGCCTGATCGCGCGCCGGCTGAAGTTTGCCTTCCGCAACGCCCGCTCCTTTGAATACCTGATGACGCGCTTTTCCACGCCGGAAGAGGTCTTCGGCCCGCTCTCCATTCAGGCGTTGAAAGATGAGGGGCGCTATCAGCGTCTGACCGCCGGCTACCTGCCGGAAGCGGAGATCGTGTTTCTGGACGAGATCTGGAAGGCCGGCCCGGCGATCCTCAACACCCTGCTGACGGCGATCAACGAACGGCGCTTTCGCAACGGCAACAGCGAAGAACCGATCCCGCTGCGCCTGCTGGTGACCGCCTCCAACGAACTGCCCGAAGCGGACAACAGCCTCGAAGCCTTATATGACCGCATGCTGATCCGCCTGTGGCTGGATAAGGTGCAGGATAAGCAGAATTTCCGCTCGCTGCTGGTCAACCGCCAGAGCGAAAGCCAAAACCCGGTGCCGGCGGCGCTGAGCGTCAGCGACGAAGAGTTTCTGCAGTGGCAGCCGCAGATCGATAAGGTGGCGCTGCCGGAAGCCTGCTTTGAGCTGATTTTCCAGCTGCGCCAGCGGCTGGACGCGCTGGAACAGGCGCCGTACGTCTCTGACCGACGCTGGAAAAAAGCCCTGCGCCTGCTGCAGGCCTGCGCCTTCTTCAGCGGGCGCGACGCCATCGCCCCGCTCGACCTGATGCTGCTGAAAGACTGCCTGTGGCACGATCTCACCTCGCTGAAGCTGCTGCAACAGCAGATCGATCAGCTGCTGACCGAATCGGCCTACCAGCAACAGTCGATGCTGATCCAACTGCAACAAATCCACACCCGCTGGCTGCAGGATCAGCAGCAACAAAGCGACCGGCAGGCCATCAGCCTGGTGAAAAAGGGCGGCATGTTCAGCCGTAAACCGCAATACGCACCGGCCACGCCGTTCGCCGGCGGCACCCTCACCCTGTTGCTGCAAAAGCCGCTGCAGCTGCATGACATTCAGGTCAACCATCTGAGCATCGAAAGCAGCGTGCTGGACAACTGGCTGCAAAAAGGCGGCGACGTGCGCGCCAAGCTGAACGGCATCGGCTTCGCGCAGCCGATCGATTTGGAGGTCGACGACCAACTGCACCTGACGGTGCTGGACGTCAGCCGCCAGCCGTCGCTGCTGGCGCTGCCAGGCAAACAGGCCACCGCCACGCCGCAGGCGCTGCTGGACGAAATGGACGCGTTGGCCCAACGCCTGGCGGAGCAGCGCCGCGCCTTCAGCCAACATCAGCCCTGCCTGTTCACACCCGCCGCCGGCCTGGCCAAGATCGAAGCCAGTCTGCTGCAGGTGGCGGAGCAGGTTAAACAGCAACTGCAGCAAATGCGCGGCCAGTAACCATGCTCAGTCTGGAGACGCTCGATCTGCTGCTGGCGATCGCCGAAGGCGAAATGATCGAGGAGATGATCGTCGGCATGCTGGCGGCGCCGCAGCTGTCGGTGTTCTTTAAAAAGTTTCCGGCCCTTCGCCGGGCGCTGGATCGCGATCTGCCACGCTGGAAACTGCAGCTCAAGGAGCGTCTGCAGGAAGCCATGGTGCCGCCGGCGCTGGCGCAGGAATTTTACCGCTACCAACAGTGCCAGCTGGAGAACAACACCCAGTTCTATCACAACCTCAATGACACGATGGAGCTGCTGCGCCAGCTGGTCTCGCCGTTTTATGAACAGGCGCGCGCGCTGGTGGACGCCGCCGATCTGCCCAATCATCCGCTGGACGACAGCTTCCAAACCCTGTTCCTGCAGCGCTGGCGCATCAGCCTGACGCTGCAGGCCACCATGCTGCACCACCAGCTGCTGGAACAGGAGCGCGAGCAGCTGATGGCGGAACTGCAGGAGCGACTTGCGCTGAGCGGCGCGCTGGAGCCGCTGCTGTCGGAAAACGACACCGCCGCCGGCAGGCTGTGGGACATGAGCAAAGGCCAGCTGCAGCGCGGCGATTACCAGCGGCTGGTGGAGTACGGCAACTTTTTGCAGCAGCAGCCGGAGCTGAAAAAGCTGGCGCAGCAGTTGGGCCGCAGCTATCAGGCCAAGGCGGTGCAGCAACAGGACGCGCAGCCGGAGCCGTTCAGGGTGATGGTGCAGGTGCCGGCCACGCTGCCGGAAGAAGTGAGCGGCATTCATCAGAGCGACGACATCCTGCGCCTGCTGCCGCCGGAGCTGGCGACGCTGGGCATTGAAGAGCTGGAGTTCGAATTTTATCGCCGCCTGCTGGAAAAGCGGCTGCTGAGCTACCGCCTGCAGGGCGACGTCTGGCAGGAACAGATCCTGATCCGCCAGGTCACCCACCAGCAGCAGGATCAACAGCCGCGCGGGCCGTTTATCGTCTGCGTGGACACCTCAGGATCGATGGGCGGTTTCAACGAACAGTGCGCCAAGGCGTTCTGCCTGGCGCTGCTGCGCATTGCGCTGGCGGACAACCGCCGTTGCTACATCATGCTGTTCGCCAACCAGATCGTGCATTACGAGCTCACCGCCGCCAGCGGCATCGAACAGGCGGTGCGCTTTCTCGGCCAGCAGTTTCGCGGCGGCACCGATCTGGCGGCCTGCCTGAACGCCACCGTCACCAAAATGGCGGAGAGCGGCTGGTTCGACGCCGATGCGGTGATCATTTCCGATTTTATCGCTCAGCGGTTGCCGGAGGAGGTAATAAAGAAGGTGAAACAGCAGCAGCAAAGCCACCAGCAGCGTTTCCATGCGGTGGCGATGTCCGCCTACGGCAAACCCGGCATCATGCGCATCTTCGATCATATCTGGCGCTTCGATACCGGGCTGAAAAGCCGTTTGATGCGCCGCTGGCGGCGCTAGGCGGGATCAGAGCAGCCCTTCGACCGCCCCGCGCACTTCCGGCGACCACACGCCGCACTGCACCTGGCCGATATGCGACAGTTGCAGCAGCAGCATCACCAAGCGCGACTGACCGATGCCGCCGCCGATGGTCTGCGGCATATCGCCGCGCAGCAGCGACTGGTGCCACTCCAGCTTCATGCGCTCTTCATCGCCGGTCAGCGCCAGCTGACGTTTCAGCGCGGCGGCGTCGACACGGATGCCCATAGAGGACAGCTCGAAAGCGTCCTGCAGCACCGGGTTCCACACCACGATATCGCCGTTCAGGCCCGCCAGGCCATCCGCCGCCGGGGTGGTCCAGTCATCATAATCCGGTGCCCGCACATCGTGCGATTTGCCGTGCGACAGCTTGCCGCCGATGCCGATCAGGAACACTGCGCCCAGCTCTTTGGCGATCGCCCGCTCGCGCCCTTTGGCGTCCAGATCCGGGTAACGCTGCAGCAGGGTTTCGCTGTGCACAAAGTGGATCTGTTCCGGCAGGAACGGGGTCAGACCATGCTCGCGGCTGACTTCCGCCTCCGTCGCCTTGATGGCGGCGTAAATGCTGCGCACGGTGCTTTTCAGGTAGTCCAGGCTGCGCTCACCGTCGCCCATCACCCGCTCCCAGTCCCACTGATCGACGTACACCGAGTGGATAGGCGTCAGGCGATCTTCATCCGGGCGCAGCGCCTTCATATGGGTGTACAGGCCTTCGCCGGCGCCGAAATCGTAGCTGCCCAGGGTTTTGCGTTTCCATTTCGCCAATGAATGCACCACTTCGAAGGTGGCGTCCGGCAGGGTTTTCACCTTAACCTGCACCGCTTTCTCGCTGCCGGAGAGGTTATCCTGCGTGCCGTCGCCCAGACGGCTGAGGATCGGGGCCTGCACTTCGATCAGGCCTAGCTGTTGCTCCAGCTGGCGGGAGAAGAAGGATTTGACCTGGCTGATTTGTTGTTGTTTTTGGATAAACTGTTTTTTCATTGCCGTATCTCTTGTAAACCTGTCTCTGTTGCCATCGATTAAGCAACAAAACGACACACCAATTCAATATCCATTAATCAATATTGCCTTTTCACTTTTAATCGTTCATTTTTATCCGGACAGAATTCAACAATCGTTAATTAATGGGGGATTAAATGGCGGAAATTTATCAGATCGATAATCTCGATCGCGGCATCCTCAACGCTCTGATGGACAACGCGCGCACGCCGTACGCCGAACTGGCGAAAAACTTCGCCGTCAGCCCCGGCACCATTCATGTGCGGGTAGAGAAGATGAAACAGGCCGGGATCATCACCGGCGCGCGCATCGACGTCAGCCCCAAACAGCTGGGCTACGACGTATGCTGCTTTATCGGCATCATATTAAAGAGCGCCAAGGACTACCCTTCGGCGCTGAAGAAACTGGAAAGCCTGGAAGAAGTAGTGGAAGCCTATTACACCACCGGCCACTACAGCGTCTTTATCAAGGTGATGTGCCGATCGATCGACGCACTTCAGCAGGTACTTATCAACAAGATCCAGACCATCGACGAGATCCAGTCTACCGAAACGCTGATCTCGCTGCAGAACCCCATTATGCGCACCATCGTGCCGTAACCCGCCAAATTGCATACCCACATTATCCACAGGTAGATCCCAGCCGATTCACAGCGTACAATGCAGCCACTTTGAGTGAGAAGGTTGGGATCGTTGGTTCATGGCAGACATTACTCTGATCAGTGGCAGTACGCTTGGCAGCGCCGAATACGTGGCTGAACATTTGGCTGAAAAGCTGGAAGACGCGGGTTTCTCTACCGAGATGCTGCACGGCCCTGAACTGGATGAACTGCCGTTGACCGGCCGCTGGCTGGTGGTCTCTTCCACGCACGGCGCCGGCGAACTGCCGGATAACCTTCAGCCGCTGCTGGAGCAGATCGCCGAACAACAGCCGGATCTTTCCGAGGTGCAGTTCGGCGCCGTCGGTTTGGGCAGTTCGGAATACGACATCTTCTGCGGCGCGATCAAACAGATCGACGATCTGCTGATCGCCAGAGGCGCGAAAAGGATCGGCGATCGTCTCGAGATCGACGTGACCGAGCATGAAATTCCCGAGGATCCGGCCGAGGAATGGGTAAAAAACTGGATTAATTTACTCTAGTTTGTCTAAAGATCGCGCGAACGATTGTGGATAACTAAGCTTAAAAGCAGGGTAAAAGCCGTAGTTATCCAAATAACAACCGTAGGTCGCTTTTTGTCCTGTGTATAACAAGCCTTTTAGATCCCAGCTTATCTGCGTCGGGATCACCGATCATTCACAGCAAACGATCCTCCTTAATCTGCTGATCTTCTTCGTGAATAGTTACTTATCCACAGAGGATCGCGATCCTAATAAGAGATCTAATAAAGAGATCTTTAAATAAAAAAGATCTTCTTTTAATTACCGACGATCCTGACCGCTTGGTCGATCGTCTAAACTTGAGTAGAATCCCCCACCCCAGGGCAAATAACGATCGTTCGCAATACGGCGAGGTGCAGTTCCATGTTTTATCCAGATCAATTTGACGTCATCATCATCGGTGGTGGCCATGCAGGTACCGAGGCCGCCATGGCCGCGGCGCGCATGGGGCGTCAGACTTTATTATTGACACACAATATCGATACGCTGGGACAGATGTCCTGTAACCCGGCGATTGGCGGTATTGGTAAAGGGCATCTGGTTAAGGAAATTGATGCACTCGGCGGCCTGATGGCCACGGCGATCGATCATGCCGGCATCCAGTTTAGGATACTAAACGCCAGCAAAGGCCCTGCCGTTCGCGCCACTCGCGCTCAGGCGGATCGCGTACTGTATCGCCAGGCGATCCGCACCGCGTTGGAGAACCAGCCCAACCTGATGATCTTCCAACAGCCGGTTGAGGATCTGATCGTCGAAAACGATCGCGTTGTGGGCGCCGTAACCCAAATGGGCCTGAAATTCCGCGCCAAAGCGGTGGTATTGACCGTCGGCACCTTCCTGGACGGCAAGATCCATATCGGCCTGGAGAATTACAGCGGCGGCCGCGCGGGGGATCCTCCTTCGATCTCGCTGTCGCAGCGTTTGCGTGAGCTGCCGCTGCGCGTCAACCGCTTGAAAACCGGTACGCCGCCGCGCATCGACGCCCGCACTATCGATTTCAGCGTACTGGCGCCACAACACGGCGATACGCCGGTGCCGGTATTCTCGTTCCTGGGCGATGCCAGCCAGCACCCGGAACAAATGGCGTGCTACATCACCCACACCAATGAAAAAACCCATGACGTGATCCGCAATAACCTCGATCGCAGCCCGATGTATGCCGGGATCATCGAAGGGATCGGCCCACGTTACTGCCCGTCGATCGAAGACAAGGTCATGCGCTTTGCCGATCGCAACGCGCACCAGATCTTCCTCGAACCGGAAGGCCTGACCAGCAACGAAATTTACCCTAACGGCATTTCCACCAGCCTGCCGTTCGACGTGCAGATGCAGATCGTCCGTTCGATGGAAGGGATGCAGAACGCGCGTATTATTCGCCCTGGTTATGCCATCGAGTACGATTTCTTCGATCCGCGCGATTTGAAGCCGACGCTGGAAAGCAAATTCATTCAGGGGCTGTTCTTCGCCGGCCAGATCAACGGCACCACCGGGTATGAAGAAGCCGCTGCGCAGGGCCTGTTGGCCGGCCTGAACGCCGGGCGCTTCGCCGACGAACAGGAAGGCTGGGCGCCACGTCGCGATCAGGCCTACCTGGGTGTGCTGGTGGACGATCTCAGCACCCTCGGCACCAAAGAACCGTACCGTATGTTTACCTCACGCGCCGAGTATCGTCTGATGCTGCGCGAAGACAACGCCGATCTCCGCCTGACGGAAAAAGGCCGTGAACTCGGCCTGGTGGACGACGTGCGTTGGGCGCGTTACAGCGAGAAGCTGGAGCGAATCGAACGCGAACGTCAGCGCCTGCGCGACATCTGGATGCACCCGCACGCCGAGAACGTCGAACAGGTCAATGCGCTGCTGAAAGCGCCGCTGTCGCGCGAAGCGAACGGCGAAGAGCTGCTGCGCCGCCCGGAGATGGATTACGCACAGTTGACCGGCACCGAGGCCTTCGCGCCGCCGCTGGACGACGTACAAGCCGCCGAACAGGTCGAGATCCAGGTCAAATACGAAGGCTACATCGCTCGTCAGCAGGAAGAGATCGAAAAACAACAGCGCAACGAGAACACCGTGCTGCCGTTGGATCTCGACTACCGTCAGGTTTCTGGGCTGTCGAACGAGGTGATCGCCAAACTGAACGATCACAAACCGAACTCCATCGGCCAGGCTTCGCGCATCTCCGGCATTACGCCGGCGGCGATCTCGATTTTGCTGATCTGGCTGAAAAAGCAGGGACTGCTGCGCCGCAGCGCATAAATCCCGCAGCCAGGCGGCCGTTTGCTCATCCCGTAGCCAAACGGCCGCTGACATCACTTGCGCCCTGAATTATCATAGGCGCCTCATTGCGCCAGCTAACCATCCGCTGGTCGTTCAGCGCCTGCCAAAGGATCCGTTGTGCAAAAAAAATTAGACTCGCTGCTCGCGGCAGCAGGCATTGAGCTGCCCGATCAGCAGAAACAGCAGCTGCTGGGCTATGTCGGCATGCTGGATAAGTGGAACAAGGCTTATAACCTCACGTCGGTGCGCGATCCGCAGCAAATGCTGGTGCGCCACATCCTCGATAGCATCGTGGTCAACCCGCATCTGCAGGGCTCGCGTTTTATCGATGTCGGCACCGGCCCCGGCTTGCCGGGCATTCCGCTGGCGATCGTGCGCCCGGACGCGCATTTTACGCTGCTCGACAGCCTGGGCAAGCGCGTGCGTTTCCTGCGTCAGGTGCAGCATGAGCTGGGCCTGAACAATATCGAGCCGGTGCAGAGCCGTGTTGAGGAGTTTCCGGCCGAGCCACCGTTCGACGGCGTGATCAGCCGCGCGTTCGCTTCGCTGCAGGATATGCTGTCCTGGTGCCATCACCTGCCGGCGAAAGGGCAGGGGCGTTTTTACGCGTTGAAAGGCGTGCGCCCGGATGAAGAGCTGGCGCAGCTGCCGGCGGGCGTTAGCCTGGAATCCATCGTGCGGTTGCAGGTGCCTGAATTGGAAGGCGAACGCCATCTGGTGATTCTTAAGGCAAACTGAGTTTGCTTTTGATCAAACAAGCGTGAATTAAAGGCAGTACCAGGCAGAAAGATAAGCAGGCTAATTAGTTGGTCGCTTTTTTTAGTTAATTTACTTTCTATTAACACAAAAAACGCGGCTAATTAGCGACAATAGAGTAATTGCATTTGGAAATAGTCACGTTAGCAATCATGTGCGAAAGATTGGCGTTTGCTGCTAATGTTAATTGGCTGTTGGAATATTACCCTGCGGCTTGTCAATAAAAGGTTTTCGTCGGGTATACGGATTGTTTTTGAACAGTTAACTGATAATGTTTTGATTTATATAATCTTTTGATCGCTCAAATTGCTAAAGACGGTTTGGTTGACCATCGGCTATAAATCAGGAAGGGACATTACTGTGATCGGCTTCGCGTTTCTAAACGCAACGCTGGAATAATCAGACAATTAAATGCGCCCTATTATTCCGACCGTTTTCTTGTGAAAATAGGCTGGAATAGGGAAATTTAAATAATTGTTCACCTTTTCGCTACTTATCGATTGAATTCGTTGGTATGCCCCGTATAATTTGCTCGTTTTTTGCTGCTTGACTCTGGACAGCAAAAACAGTTGTATACGTCACTCAGCATACCCCCTCTGGGGTACGGAGAGAACAAACGTCATGTCTGTGTCCCTTTACAGCGGGAAAGTCGCACGCAAACTGCTGTTTTTGCAGTTAATGACTTTTGTTCTGATCAGCGTTGCTTTCTGGCTGAAAAGCCCGGAATGGAGCGCTTCGGCGCTGGCAGGCGGTCTCGCCGCCTGGTTGCCGAGTGCAATGTTTATGCTGTTTGCCTTGCGCCATCAGGCGCAAACGCCGGCGCCCGGTAGGGTTGCCTGGTCGTTCGCCATCGGCGAGGGGCTAAAGGTCGTGATCACCATCGTTTTGCTGATCGTGGCGCTGGGGGTGTTCAAGGCGGAGTTTATACCGCTTGGCCTGACCTATTTAGCGGTGTTAGTGGTGCAGATAGTGGCACCGGCCGTGATTAACAGTTACCGAACTTAACTAAATAAGGGTAAGAGGCATCATGTCTGCAGGAGAAGTCTTGACTCCACAGGAGTATATCGGTCACCACCTGACGCAGCTTCAGGTCGGGACTGGGTTTTGGTCGATTAACCTCGACTCGATGTTTTTCTCCGTCGTCCTCGGGGCGCTCTTCCTGGTGATCTTCCGCAAAGTGGCCAAAAACGCCACCAGCGGCGTGCCGGGTAAACTGCAAACCGCCGTGGAGCTGGTGGTCGGTTTCGTCGACAGCAGCGTGCGCGACATGTACCACGGCAAGAGCAAGGTCATTGCGCCGTTGGCGCTGACCGTGTTCGTCTGGGTGTTCCTGATGAACCTGATGGACCTCATCCCGGTTGACTTCCTGCCCTATCTCGGCACCCACGTTCTCGGTCTGCCTGCGCTGCGCGTCGTGCCTACCGCCGACGTGAACGTCACGCTGTCTATGGCGCTGGGCGTGTTTATCCTGATTCTGTTCTATAGCATCAAAATGAAAGGCGTTGGCGGGTTCGTTAAAGAGTTGACCATGCAGCCGTTCAACCACCCTGTATTCATTCCTATCAACCTAATTCTTGAAGGTGTCAGCCTGCTGTCCAAACCTGTTTCACTGGGTCTGCGACTGTTCGGCAACATGTATGCGGGTGAGTTGATCTTCATCCTGATTGCCGGCCTGTTGCCGTGGTGGTCACAGTGGGTTCTGAGCTTGCCTTGGGCTATCTTCCACATCCTGATCATTACGCTTCAAGCCTTTATTTTCATGGTTCTGACGATCGTCTATCTGTCGATGGCGTCTGAAGAGCACTGATTTTCTTAAAACACTTGCACTTTTAAACTGAAACAAACTGGAGACTGTCATGGAAAACCTGAGTATGGATCTGCTGTACATGGCTGCCGCTGTGATGATGGGTTTAGCGGCAATCGGTGCTGCGATCGGTATCGGCATCCTGGGTGGTAAATTCTTGGAAGGCGCTGCTCGTCAGCCTGACCTGATTCCTCTGCTGCGTACACAGTTCTTTATCGTTATGGGTCTGGTCGACGCCATCCCGATGATCGCTGTAGGTCTGGGTCTGTACGTGATGTTCGCCGTCGCGTAAGTAGAGCAACCCTCTACGACGTAACCAAACTATTAACTTTTAAAGAGGCATTGTGCTGTGAATCTTAACGCAACAATCCTCGGCCAGGCCATCGCGTTCGTTCTGTTTGTCTGGTTCTGCATGAAGTACGTATGGCCGCCGATCATGGCTGCCATCGAGAAACGTCAGAAAGAAATCGCTGACGGCCTCGCTTCTGCAGAGCGTGCCAAAAAAGATCTGGACTTAGCGCAAGCCAATGCGACCGACCAGCTGAAAACTGCTAAAGCAGAAGCTCAGGTGATCATCGAGCAAGCGAACAAACGCAAAGCTCAGATCATGGATGAAGCGAAAGCCGAAGCCGAGCAGGAACGTAACAAAATCGTGGCGCAGGCTCAGGCTGAGATCGAAGCCGAACGTAAGCGCGCTCGTGAAGAGTTGCGTAAGCAAGTCGCGATGCTGGCAATTGCCGGCGCCGAGAAGATCATCGAACGTTCCGTGGATGAAGCTGCTAACAGCGACATCGTTGATAAACTGGTCGCTGAACTGTAAGGAGGGAGGGGCTGATGTCTGAATTTGTCACTGTAGCTCGCCCCTACGCCAAAGCAGCTTTTGACTTTGCCGTTGAGCACCAAAGCGTAGAGCGCTGGCAGGAAATGCTGGCGTTTGCGGCTGAAGTCACTCGCAATGAACAGATTTCTGAACTGCTGTCTGGCGCGGTCGCGCCAGAAACGCTGTCCAAGACGTTCATCGCGGTTTGTGGCGATCGGCTCGACGAACATGGCCAGAACTTTATCCGCGTAATGGCCGAAAATGGACGTTTACTGGTTCTTCCTGCCGTGCTGCAGCAGTTCATCGAACTGCGCGCCTCGCTGGAATCCACCGTCGAAGTCGAAGTGCTCTCTGCGAGCGCGCTGAGCGACGAACAGCAGGCGAAAATCGCCGCTGCGATGGAAAAACGTCTGTCACGCAAAGTTAAGCTGAATTGCAAAATTGACAAGTCTGTACTGGCCGGCATCGTTGTTCGCGCCGGCGATATGGTGATTGATGGCAGCGTTCGCGGTCGTCTTGAACGCCTGACAGACGTCTTGCAGTCTTAAGGGGACTGGAGCATGCAACTGAATTCCACCGAAATCAGCGAACTGATCAAGCAGCGCATTGCTCAGTTCAATGTAGTGAGCGAAGCTCACAATGAAGGTACTATCGTTTCCGTCAGCGACGGGATCATCCGCGTACACGGCCTGGCCGACGTTATGCAGGGCGAAATGATCGCTCTGCCTGGCAACCGTTACGCAATCGCATTGAACCTGGAGCGCGACTCCGTCGGTGCCGTGGTCATGGGTCCGTACGCGGATCTGGCCGAAGGCATGAAGGTTAAATGCACCGGCCGTATCCTGGAAGTTCCAGTCGGTCGTGGTCTGCTGGGCCGCGTAGTTAACACCCTGGGCGCGCCAATCGACGGCAAAGGCCCGATTGAGAACGACGGTTTCTCTCCGGTAGAAGCTATCGCGCCAGGCGTTATCGAGCGTCAATCCGTTGATCAGCCGGTTCAGACTGGCTACAAATCCGTTGACGCCATGATTCCAATCGGCCGTGGCCAGCGTGAGCTGGTGATCGGTGACCGTCAGACCGGTAAAACCGCGCTGGCGATCGATGCGATCATCAACCAACGCGACTCCGGCATCAAATGCGTTTACGTGGCTATCGGCCAGAAAGCGTCCACCATCGCTAACGTGGTGCGCAAACTGGAAGAGCACGGCGCACTGGCCAACACCATCGTGGTTGTGGCGACCGCTTCCGAATCCGCTGCACTGCAATACCTGGCGCCATACGCCGGTTGCGCAATGGGCGAATATTTCCGTGACCGCGGTGAAGATGCGCTGATCGTGTACGATGACCTGTCCAAACAGGCCGTTGCTTACCGCCAGATTTCCCTGCTGCTTCGTCGTCCGCCAGGTCGTGAAGCTTACCCAGGCGACGTATTCTACCTGCACTCCCGCTTGCTGGAGCGTGCAGCGCGCGTTAACGCCGAATACGTTGAAGCCTTCACCAAAGGTGAAGTTAAAGGCCAAACCGGTTCACTGACCGCTCTGCCGATCATTGAAACCCAGGCGGGTGACGTTTCCGCGTTCGTTCCGACCAACGTAATCTCGATTACCGATGGTCAGATCTTCCTGGAATCCAACCTGTTCAACTCCGGTATTCGTCCGGCAGTTAACCCGGGTATCTCCGTATCCCGTGTTGGTGGCGCCGCGCAGACCAAGATCATGAAGAAACTGTCCGGCGGTATCCGTACCGCGCTGGCGCAGTATCGTGAACTGGCTGCGTTCTCCCAGTTCGCATCCGATCTGGACGACGCGACCCGCAAACAGCTGAGCCACGGTCAGAAAGTGACCGAGCTGCTGAAACAGAAACAGTATGCGCCGATGTCGGTCGCACAACAGTCTCTGGTGCTGTTTGCCGCAGAACGCGGTTACCTGAACGACGTCGAAGTCGCCAAAGTGGTGAGCTTCGAAGCCGCGCTGGTCGCCTATGCGGACCGCGAGCACGCCGAGCTGCTGAACCACATCAACCAAACTGGCAACTTCAATGATGAGATCGAGGGCAAGTTGAAAGACATCCTCGAGACCTTCAAGAAAACCCAGTCCTGGTAACGCCGAACGGTCCTGCTGTTGAAAGACAGCAGGCCGTCTGGCACTGAGGAGAAGCAGAGATGGCCGGCGCAAAAGAGATACGTAGTAAGATCGCTAGCGTGCAAAACACGCAAAAGATCACTAAAGCGATGGAAATGGTCGCCGCCTCCAAAATGCGTAAATCGCAGGATCGCATGGCGGCCAGCCGTCCTTATGCAGAGACCATGCGCAAAGTGATTGGTCACCTTGCGTTAGGGAATCTGGAGTACAAGCACCCGTACCTGGATGAGCGTGACGTTAAGCGCGTCGGGTATCTGGTGGTGTCTACTGACCGTGGTCTCTGCGGCGGCTTGAACATCAACCTGTTCAAAAAGCTGCTGGCGGAGATGAAAGCCTGGTCCGAAAACGGCGTCGAAACCGATTTGGCGCTGATTGGCTCTAAAGCGGCCTCTTTCTTTGGTTCCGTGGGCGGCAACGTGGTTGCCCAGGTGACCGGCATGGGGGACAAACCTTCCCTGTCGGATCTGATCGGGCCGGTGAAAGTGATGCTGCAGGCCTACGACGAAGGTCGTTTGGACAAGCTGTACATTGTCAGCAACAAATTTGTTAATACGATGTCCCAAGAGCCGCAGGTGCTTCAGCTGCTGCCGTTACCGCCAGCCGATGACGAAGAGCTGAAGAAAACGCCTTGGGATTACCTGTATGAACCCGATCCAAAAGTGCTGCTTGATACCTTGCTGCGCCGCTATGTGGAGTCGCAGGTTTATCAGGGCGTCGTGGAAAACCTGGCCAGCGAGCAGGCCGCACGAATGGTCGCGATGAAAGCCGCAACCGATAACGGCGGTAGCCTGATCAAAGAGCTGCAGTTGGTATACAACAAGGCGCGTCAGGCCAGCATCACTCAGGAACTCACCGAGATCGTTTCGGGAGCCTCCGCGGTTTAAGCTAGGTTTACGAATTACGTAGAGGATTCAAGATGGCTACTGGAAAGATTATCCAGGTAATCGGCGCCGTGGTGGACGTCGAGTTCCCTCAGGATGCCGTACCGAAAGTGTACGACGCCCTTGAGGTAGAAAACGGCACCGAAAAACTGGTGTTGGAAGTTCAGCAACAGCTGGGCGGTGGCGTGGTTCGCTGTATCGCAATGGGGACCTCCGACGGTCTGCGTCGCGGTCTGAAAGTGAACAACCTGGACCACCCGATTGAAGTGCCGGTGGGTAAAGCTACCCTGGGCCGTATCATGAACGTATTGGGTCAACCGATCGACATGAAAGGCGACATCGGCGAAGAAGAGCGTTGGGCGATTCACCGCGCGGCGCCAAGCTACGAAGAGCTGTCCAGCTCCCAGGAACTGCTGGAAACCGGTATCAAGGTAATGGACCTGATTTGTCCGTTCGCCAAGGGCGGTAAAGTCGGTCTGTTCGGTGGTGCGGGCGTGGGTAAAACCGTAAACATGATGGAGCTGATCCGTAACATCGCGATCGAGCACTCCGGTTATTCCGTGTTTGCGGGCGTGGGCGAGCGTACTCGTGAGGGTAACGACTTCTACCACGAAATGACCGACTCCAACGTTCTGGACAAAGTATCCCTGGTTTACGGCCAGATGAACGAGCCACCAGGTAACCGTCTGCGCGTTGCGCTGACCGGCCTGACCATGGCGGAGAAATTCCGTGACGAAGGCCGTGACGTTCTGCTGTTCGTTGACAACATCTACCGTTACACCCTGGCCGGTACCGAAGTGTCCGCACTTCTGGGCCGTATGCCATCCGCGGTAGGTTATCAGCCAACGCTGGCGGAAGAGATGGGCGTTCTGCAAGAACGTATCACCTCGACCAAGACCGGTTCCATCACTTCCGTACAGGCCGTTTACGTTCCTGCGGATGACTTGACTGACCCGTCACCAGCCACCACCTTTGCGCACTTGGACGCAACCGTGGTACTGAGCCGTAACATCGCTTCTCTGGGTATCTACCCGGCCGTTGACCCGCTGGATTCCACCAGCCGTCAGCTGGATCCGCTGGTTGTTGGCCAGGAGCACTACGACGTAGCGCGTGGCGTGCAGTCCATTCTGCAACGCTACCAGGAACTGAAAGATATCATCGCGATCTTGGGTATGGACGAGCTGTCTGAAGAAGACAAACTGGTCGTATCCCGTGCGCGTAAGATCCAACGCTTCCTGTCTCAGCCGTTCTTCGTGGCAGAAGTCTTCACCGGTTCTCCGGGCAAGTTCGTATCGCTGAAAGACACCATCCGTGGTTTCAAAGGCATTATGGACGGCGACTATGACCACCTGCCGGAGCAGGCGTTCTACATGGTTGGCACCATTGAAGAAGCAGTGGAAAAAGCCAAGAAACTGTAACGCCTTGAGAGGAGGGTGATATGGCTATGACTTACCATCTGGATGTAGTCAGCGCGGAAAAACAGATGTTTTCCGGCCTGGTGCAGAAGATCCAGGTGACAGGCAGCGAAGGTGAACTGGGGATCTTCCCTGGCCATGCGCCGCTGCTGACTGCCATCAAGCCTGGCATGGTGCGTATTGTTAAGCAGCACGGTGAAGAAGAGTTCATCTACCTGTCCGGCGGCATCCTCGAGGTGCAGCCGAGCGTGGTTACCGTGCTGGCGGACACTGCTATCCGTGGTACTGACCTCGACGAAGCGAGAGCGTTGGAAGCTAAGCGTAAAGCTGAAGAACACATTCGCAGCTCTCATGGCGATGTCGACTATGCTCAGGCATCCGCTGAACTGGCGAAAGCGATCGCGAAACTGCGCGTTATCGAGCTCACCAGAAAAGCGATGTAATGTTTGGGTGCAAAGCACCCAACTTTAAGAAAGCGGCCTATAGGGTCGCTTTTTTTTTACTTTAAAATAAGCATTTCAGCCAGGCGGGCGGTGTGGTGTATAACCCCTGATATCGGGAAATAAACGTCGCCGATCGCCGACAGTTTTTTCGTCCCGGCGCCGAATTGGCCACGATAGCGGCAGGCCAAGGCCCACGCGGCCTGCGCCGGGTTCGTGATGAGAAATATGTAGTAATATTGTCGCTAAACGGTTTTACTTTCGTCTATCAAAATGGAGTTATCAGGTTGCTTATGTCGAACAGCGCAATGAGCGTGGTTATCCTCGCCGCGGGCAAGGGAACACGCATGTATTCCGATCTTCCCAAGGTTTTACATCCGTTGGCCGGTAAGCCGATGGTGCAACACGTCATTGATGCCGCGATGAAACTGGGCGCGCAACATGTTCACCTGGTATACGGCCACGGCGGCGATCTGCTGAAAAGCACGTTGACTGACGGCGCGCTGAACTGGGTGCTGCAGGCAGAGCAATTGGGTACCGGCCATGCAATGCAGCAGGCCGCGCCGCACTTTGCCGACGATGAAGACGTGCTGATGCTGTACGGCGACGTGCCGTTGATCTCCGTGGATACGCTGCAACGCCTGCTGGCGGCCAAACCGCAGGGCGGTATCGGTCTGCTGACGGTCAAGCTGGACGATCCGAGCGGCTACGGCCGCATCGTGCGCGAGCAGGGCAACGTGGTGGGCATCGTCGAACACAAGGATGCCAACGAGGCGCAGCGCCAGATCAACGAGATCAATACCGGCATCCTGGTGGCGAACGGGCGCGATCTGAAGCGCTGGCTGGGGATGTTGAATAACGACAACGCACAGGGCGAGTTTTACATCACCGATATCATTGCGTTGGCCCATGCCGACGGCAAGAAAATCGAAACCGTGCATCCGTCGCGCCTGAGTGAAGTGGAAGGCGTGAACAACCGCCTGCAGCTGGCGACCCTGGAGCGCGTCTTCCAGTCGGAACAGTCTGAAAAGCTGCTGTTGGCCGGCGTGATGCTGCTGGATCCGGCGCGTTTTGACCTGCGCGGGGAACTTGTTCACGGCCGCGACATCACTATTGATGCGAATGTGATTATCGAAGGTCACGTCAAGCTGGGCGACCGGGTGAAAATCGGCGCCGGCTGCGTGCTGAAAAACTGCGTGATCGGCGATGACTGCGAGATCAGCCCTTACAGCGTGCTGGAAGACAGCGTGCTGGAAGCCGACTGCACCGTGGGGCCGTTCGCCCGCCTACGCCCTGGCGCGGAGCTGGCGGCAGGGGCCCACGTCGGCAACTTCGTGGAAATGAAAAAGGCGCGTTTGGGCAAAGGCTCCAAGGCCGGTCACCTCAGCTACCTGGGCGATGCCGAAATCGGCGATGACGTGAATATCGGCGCCGGCACCATCACCTGCAACTACGATGGCGCCAACAAGCACAAGACGCTGATCGGCGACGGCGTGTTCGTCGGTTCCGATACTCAGCTGGTGGCGCCGGTGTCGGTCGGCAAAGGCTCCACCATCGCCGCCGGCACCACGGTGACGCGCGATATCGCCGAGAACGAACTGGTGCTGAGCCGCGTCAAGCAGGTGCACATTCAGGGCTGGCAACGTCCGGTGAAGAAGAAGTCATAGTGTGTTTTGCGTTGGGCTCCGTTCAGAGCCCAATACAAAACATAATAACCCCCACCATCTACAGGCTCGGGGACGCACGGTAAAACCGGCAAAAATCAGGTCAAGACATCGAAAGCGCCCATGAAGGGCGTTCATTAGGAATACAACTGATGTGTGGAATTGTAGGCGCAGTAGCGCAACGTGATATCGCAGAAATCCTGTTGGAAGGTTTACGCCGTCTCGAGTACCGCGGTTACGACTCCGCCGGTCTGGCGGTGGTCGACGAAAAAGGCAACGTCAGTCGCCTGCGTCGCGTAGGCAAGGTGCAAAAACTGGCCGAAGCGGCGGAGCAGACCGATCTGCACGGCGGTACCGGCATCGCTCACACCCGCTGGGCAACGCACGGTGAACCGACCGAAGCGAACGCGCACCCGCATGTTTCCGACTACATTACCGTGGTGCATAACGGCATCATCGAAAACCACGAACCGCTGCGCGAACTGCTGATCGAACGCGGTTACCGCTTCAGCTCCGAAACCGACACCGAAGTGATCGCGCACCTGGTGCATTGGGAACAACAACAGGGCGGCACATTGCTGGAAGTGGTTCAGCGCGTGATCCCACAGCTGCGCGGCGCTTACGGCACCGTGGTGATGGACAGCCGCGATCCGAGCGTATTGGTCGCGGCGCGCTCCGGCAGCCCGCTGGTTATCGGCCGCGGCGTCGGGGAAAACTTCATCGCTTCCGATCAGCTGGCGCTGCTGCCGGTCACCCGCCGCTTCATCTTCCTGGAAGAAGGCGACGTGGTGGAAGTGACTCGCCGCACCGTCAACATCTTCGACAAGCAGGGCAACGCCATCGAGCGCCCTGAGATCGAATCCCAGGTGCAGTATGACGCCGGCGACAAGGGCGCTTACCGTCACTACATGCAAAAAGAGATCTACGAACAGCCGCTGGCGCTGAAAAACACCCTGGAAGGGCGTTTCAGTCATGGCCAAATCAACCTGAGCGAGCTGGGCCCGCGCGCCGACGAGCTGCTGGCCAAGGTGCAGCACGTGCAGATCATCGCCTGCGGGACTTCTTACCACTCCGGTATGGTGGCGCGCTACTGGTTTGAAGCGTTGGCCGGCGTGCCGTGCGACGTCGAGATCGCGTCCGAATTCCGTTACCGCAAATCGGCGGTGCGTCCGGGCAGCCTGATCATCACCCTGTCGCAGTCCGGCGAAACCGCCGATACGTTAGCGGCGCTGCGTCTGTCCAAAGAGCTGGGGTATCTCGGTTCGCTGGCCGTTTGTAACGTGGCCGGCTCTTCGCTGGTGCGCGAATCGGATCTGGCGTTGATGACCAAAGCGGGCACGGAAATCGGCGTAGCCTCGACCAAGGCCTTCACCACGCAGCTCACCGTGCTGTTGATGCTGGTGGCGCGTCTGGGCCGCCTGAAAGGCATGGCGGAAAGCGTGGAGCAAGAGATCGTGCATGGCCTGCAGGCGCTGCCGGCGCGTATAGAGCAGATGCTGTCGATGGATAAAGAGATCGAAGCGCTGGCGGAAGGGTTCTCCGACAAGCACCATGCGCTGTTCCTCGGCCGCGGCGATCAGTATCCAATCGCCATGGAAGGGGCGCTGAAGCTGAAAGAGATCTCCTATATTCACGCCGAAGCCTATGCGGCGGGTGAGCTGAAACACGGCCCGCTGGCGCTGATCGACGCCGATATGCCGGTGATCGTGGTGGCACCGAACAATGAACTGCTGGAAAAGCTGAAGTCCAACATTGAAGAAGTGCGCGCGCGCGGCGGCCAGCTGTACGTGTTCGCCGATCAGGACGCCGGCTTCGTCAGCAGCGAAGGCATGACTATCATTCCTCTGCCGCACGTCGAGGAAATCGTGGCGCCGATCTTCTACACCGTGCCGTTGCAGCTGCTGTCTTACCACGTGGCGCTGATCAAAGGCACCGACGTTGACCAGCCGCGCAACCTGGCGAAGTCTGTCACCGTAGAGTAATCTGCCGCAGGTAAACTGCAAAAGCCGGCCTTTGCGCCGGCTTTTTTCATGAGCGGCCTTAAAGATGACAGCGCGACCGATTCGGCGATAAACATTGTCATATTCAAGCGGATAGGCCGCGCCAAACCGTTTTTTTATTGCACGTCAATTGCGCTGTTTTTTGACTAATTAATTGATTTTTAAAGAAACAAACGTCTGTCTGGCGCACTGTAATATAACTGTCATATTGCGTACATTTTTCTGTCACCAAACTGTCCTATTTTCCCTCCTGCAGCAATACTTACTCTGATTAAAACGACTCGAAGTCGATTTTAAATATCCCATTAGGAGGGATTATGAAACTGATGCGTACCACCGTCGCCAGTATTGTGGCAGCGACCTTCTCCCTGACCACCGTGTCCGCGTTCGCTGCTGCCAGCCTGACCGGTGCAGGTGCGACATTCCCCGCTCCGGTTTACGCCAAGTGGGCAGATTCTTATCAGAAAGAAACCGGCAACAAAGTTAACTATCAGGGCATCGGCTCCTCTGGCGGCGTGAAGCAAATCGTGGCCAACACCGTTGACTTTGGCGCTTCCGACGCCCCGCTGTCTGACGACAAACTGGCGGCCGATGGCCTGTTCCAGTTCCCGACCGTGATCGGCGGCGTGGTGCTGGCCGTGAATATCCCGGGCATCAAATCCGGCGAACTGACGCTGGACGGCAAAACCCTGGGCGATATCTACCTGGGCAACGTCAAAAAGTGGAACGATCCGGCTATCACCAAGCTGAACCCAGGCGTGAAACTGCCTGACCAGAACATCGCCGTGGTGCGCCGCGCCGACGGTTCCGGCACCTCGTTCGTGTTCACCAGCTACCTGTCCAAGGCCAATGCGCAGTGGAAAGAGAAGATCGGCGCCGGTTCTACCGTTAACTGGCCGACCGGTCTGGGCGGTAAAGGCAACGACGGCATCGCCGCCTTCGTTCAGCGTCTGCCTGGCTCTATCGGCTACGTAGAATACGCTTACGCCAAGCAGAACAACCTGGCTTACACCAAGCTGGTATCCGCCGACGGTAAACCGGTCAGCCCGACCGAAGAGAGCTTCAGCAACGCGGCCAAGGGCGTGGATTGGAGCAAGACCTTCGCTCAGGATCTGACTGACCAGAAAGGCGACAACGTGTGGCCAATTACATCCACCACCTTCATCCTGGTGCACAAAGAGCAGAAAAACCCTGCTCAGGGCGCCGAAGTGCTGAAGTTCTTCGACTGGGCTTACAAAACCGGTGCCAAGCAGGCTAACGAGCTGGATTACGCCACCCTGCCGGCAGAAGTGGTTGAGCAGGTGCGCGCGGCCTGGAAAACCAACGTAAAAGACAGTTCAGGCAAAGCGCTGTACTAACAACGCAGGGGCGCGGGTTCGCCGCGCCCCACACAGTTCTTCAGGCTCCGATCCCGGTTGGGGCTGCCAGGGTTCAAACAGAGAGTAATCTATGGCTGAGTACAAGCCGACCATCAAAGCACCGGGCAAAAACGGTGACATCATTTTCAGCGCGCTGGTGAGACTGGCTGCGCTGATTACCCTATTGTTGCTGGGCGGCATCATTGTTTCGCTGATCTTCGCCTCCTGGCCAAGCATGCAGAAATTCGGCTTCGCCTTCCTGTGGACCAAAGAGTGGGACGCGCCGGCGGAGCAGTTCGGCGCGCTGGTGCCGATCTACGGCACCGTGGTCACCTCGCTTATCGCGCTGATCATCGCCGTGCCGGTGAGCTTCGGCATCGCGCTGTTCCTGACCGAGCTGGCGCCGAACTGGCTGAAGCGGCCGCTGGGCATCGCCATTGAGCTGTTGGCGGCCATCCCCAGCATCGTTTACGGCATGTGGGGCCTGTTCGTGTTCGCGCCGCTGTTCGCCGAATACTTCCAGACGCCGGTCGGCGAAGTGCTGTCGGGCATTCCGATCGTCGGCGAGCTGTTCTCCGGCCCGGCCTTCGGCATCGGCATTCTGGCCGCCGGGGTGATCCTGGCGATCATGATCATTCCTTACATCGCGGCAGTCATGCGCGACGTGTTCGAACAGACCCCGGTGATGATGAAAGAGTCGGCATACGGCATCGGCTGCACCACCTGGGAAGTCATCTGGCGCATCGTGCTGCCGTTCACCAAAAACGGCGTCATCGGCGGCGTGATGTTGGGCCTGGGCCGTGCGCTGGGGGAAACCATGGCGGTGACCTTTATCATCGGCAACACCTACCAGCTCGACAGCGCTTCGCTGTACATGCCGGGCAACAGCATCACCTCGGCGCTGGCCAACGAATTCGCCGAAGCCGAGTCCGGCGTGCACACCGCCGCGTTGATGGAGCTGGGCCTGATTCTGTTTGTTATCACCTTTATCGTGCTGGCGCTGTCGAAGTTGATGATCATGCGTCTGGCCAAGAATGAGGGGCGTTAACATGGCGACGATGGATATGCAAAACGCAGTCGTTCTGGCGGAAAGCCGCCGCAAAATGCAGGCCTGGCGCCGGCAGAAAAACCGTCTCGCGCTGTTCCTGTCGATGGCGACCATGGTGTTCGGGCTGTTCTGGCTGATCTGGATCCTGATCGCCACCGTGACCAAAGGCTTCGACGGCATGTCGCTGGCGCTGTTCACTGAAATGACCCCGCCGCCGAACACCGCAGGCGGCGGTCTGGCCAACGCCATCGCCGGCAGCGGCCTGTTGATCCTGTGGGCGACCATCTTCGGCACGCCGCTGGGCATCATGGCCGGCATTTACCTGGCAGAATACGGCCGTAAATCCTGGCTGGCGGAAGTGATCCGCTTTATCAACGACATCCTGCTGTCCGCACCGTCGATCGTGGTGGGCCTGTTCGTTTACACCATCGTGGTGGCGAAGATGGAACACTTTTCCGGCTGGGCCGGCATCGTCGCGCTGGCGCTGCTGCAGGTGCCGATCGTCATTCGCACCACCGAGAACATGCTGAAGCTGGTGCCGGATACGCTGCGCGAGGCCGCTTATGCGCTGGGCACGCCGAAATGGCGCATGATTTCCGCCATCACGCTGAAGGCGTCGGTGTCCGGCATCATCACCGGCGTGCTGCTGGCGATTGCGCGCATCGCGGGGGAAACGGCGCCGCTGCTGTTCACCTCGCTGTCGAACCAGTTCTGGAGCACCGACCTGATGCAGCCGATCGCCAACCTGCCGGTGACCATCTTCAAATTCGCCATGAGCCCGTTCGCCGAATGGCAACAGCTGGCCTGGGCCGGGGTGCTGTTGATCACCCTGTGCGTACTGTTACTGAATATCCTGGCGCGCGTGATTTTCGCCAAGAAAAAGCATTCATAAAATTTTGAGCGCCGCTCTGGCGGCGCTGATGAAAAGAGAGAAGTCTTGATGAGTATGGTTACTGACGCTTCCAGCAGCAAAATTCAGGTACGCGATCTGAACTTCTACTACGGCAAATTCCATGCGCTGAAGAACATCACGCTGGATATCGCCAAGAACAAGGTCACCGCGTTTATCGGCCCGTCCGGCTGCGGCAAATCCACCCTGCTGCGCACCTTCAACAAGATGTACCAGCTGTACCCGGAACAGCGCGCGGAAGGCGGCATCCTGCTGGACGGCCAGAACATCCTGACCGACAACTCGGATATCGCGCTGCTGCGCGCCAAGGTCGGCATGGTGTTCCAGAAGCCGACGCCGTTCCCGATGTCGATTTACGACAACATCGCCTTCGGCGTTCGCCTGTTTGAAAAGCTGTCGCGCGCCGATATGGACGAGCGCGTGCAGTGGGCGCTGACCAAGGCGGCGCTGTGGAACGAAACCAAGGACAAGCTGCACCAGAGCGGCTACAGCCTTTCCGGCGGCCAGCAGCAGCGCCTGTGCATCGCCCGCGGCATCGCCATTCGTCCGGAAGTGCTGTTGCTGGATGAGCCTTGCTCGGCGCTGGATCCGATCTCCACCGGCAAGATTGAAGAGCTGATCAGCGAGCTGAAGGCCGATTACACCGTGGTGATCGTAACCCACAATATGCAGCAGGCGGCGCGCTGCTCCGACTCCACCGCATTTATGTATCTGGGCGAGCTGATCGAGTTCAGTGATACTGATAACCTGTTCACTGCGCCGCAGAAAAAGCAGACTGAAGACTACATCACTGGCCGTTATGGTTGATAGGAAGCATCATGGATAACCTGAATTTAAACAAACACATTTCCGGCCAGTTCAACGCAGAGCTTGAGCATATCCGCACCCAGGTGCTGACCATGGGCGGGCTGGTGGAGCAGCAGCTGACCGACGCCATCACCGCGATGCACAATCAGGATGGCGAGCTGGCCAAGCGAGTTATCGAAGGCGACGCCAAGGTCAACATGATGGAAGTGGCGATCGACGAAGCCTGCGTGCGCATCATCGCCAAGCGCCAGCCGACCGCCAGCGATCTGCGCCTGGTGATGGCGATCATCAAAACCATTTCCGAGCTGGAACGCATCGGCGACGTGGCGGACAAAATCTGCCGCACCGCGCTGGAGAAGTTCTCGCACCAGCACCAGCCGCTGCTGGTCAGCCTGGAATCGCTGGGGCGCCACACAGTGCAAATGCTGCATGACGTGCTGGACGCCTTCGCGCGCATGGATCTGGACGAGGCGATCCGTATTTACCGCGAAGATAAAAAGGTCGACCAGGAATACGAAGGCATCGTGCGTCAGCTGATGACCTATATGATGGAAGACTCACGCACCATTCCGAGCGTGCTGACCGCGCTGTTCTGCGCCCGTTCTATCGAGCGTATCGGCGACCGCTGCCAGAACATCTGCGAATTTATCTTCTATTTCGTCAAAGGACAGGATTTCCGTCATTTGGGCGGCGACGCCCTGGAAAAGCTGCTCTCTCCGGGCGGTAAAGACGACAAAGCCGACTGACCCTTTCCGGGTAATATCCTTCAAAGGCGCGGTTTCCCGCGCCTTTATTCCATCTTAAGTTCTTAAAGATAAAAAGGTTATAAATATAGCTTTTTATATTATTTCCTGACCTATGTGGCGCTTGCTAGCTTATCCGCCAGCAGGACATCAACCACTTAGGAGCTCTCTATGAAACATCGCGCTTTGGCCTTAACGTTGTTAGCCAGTCTGACCGGCCTCGCCGCCGGCGCCGCGCACGCGGACAAACTTGACGATATCAAGCAAGCCGGCGTGGTGCGTATCGCGGTGTTCGACAGCAACCCGCCGTTCGGCTACATCGATCCGCAGAGCAAGAAGCTGGTGGGCTACGATGTGGACGTCGCCGATGCGATCGGCAAAGCGCTGGGGGTAAAAGTGGAGCTGCGCGCCACCAACCCGGCCAACCGCATTCCGCTGCTGGTGTCGAAGAAGGTTGACCTGATTGCCGCCAACTTCACCATTACCGACGAGCGCGCCAAGGAAGTGAACTTCAGCGTGCCGTACTTCGCCACCGGTCAGAAATTCATCGCCCGCAAAGGCGTGCTGAAAACCCCGGAAGACATCAAAAAGCTGCGCATCGGCGCGGATAAGGGCACGGTGCAGGAAATCACCCTGCGCGAGCGTTTCCCGACGGCGAAAGTGATCTCCTACGATGACACCCCGCTGGCGTTCGTGGCGCTGCGCAACGGCAACGTGCAGGCGATCACCCAGGACGACGCCAAGCTGGTCGGCCTGCTTGGCAACCTGCCGGCGGCGCAGAAGGCGGAATTTGAAATTTCGCCGTTCAGTCTGACCAAAGAATACCAGGGCGTCGGCATTCCCAAGGGCGAAGATCGCCTGACCGCCGCGGTGAACGAGACGCTGATCAAGCTGGAAAAAGACGGCGAAGCGGTTAAGATTTACGATCGCTGGTTCGGGCCGGAAACCCAATCCGCCCAACCGCGCGGCGATTTCAAAATCGCGCCTTTGGATCAGCAACCGAAAGCCTGATTTAACCGCTCGCGGTGAGATCGGCACGGAGGGGCGCAGCTTGCTGCGCCCCTGATGCATTCTGCAAGACAAGGATTGAACATGAACCTGGACTGGCTGCTGGCGCCGCAATACCTGAGCTGGCTGTGGCACGGCTTTCTGCTGACTCTGTGGCTTTCCGCCTGCGCGGGCCTGGCGGCCACGCTGCTGGGCTTCGTGCTGGCGGCGATGCGCGACAGCAGCCTGCGGCCGTTGCGTTGGCTGGCGATGGGCTACAGCTCGCTGTTTCGCAATACGCCGCTGCTGGTGCAGCTGTTCTTCTGGTACTTCGCCGCCGGGCAGATCCTGCCGTCCGCCGCCATGCAGTGGCTGAACAGCTCACATCAGGTCGGTCCGTTGGAATGGCCGTCGTTCGAGTTTCTCGCCGGTTTCTTCGGCCTGACGCTCTACTCCACCGCCTTTATCGCCGAAGAGATCCGTTCCGGCATTCGCGGCGTCGCCGGCGGGCAGAAATATGCCGCTCAGGCGCTGGGGCTGACCGGCTGGCAGGCGATGCGCTACGTGGTGCTGCCGCAGGCGTTGAAAATCGCGCTGCCGCCGCTGCTGGGGCAATACATGAACGTGATCAAAAACTCGTCGCTGACCATGGCGATCGGCGTGGCCGAACTCTCTTACGCCTCGCGTCAGGTCGAAACCGAAACCCTGCGCACCTTCCAGGCGTTCGGCGTGGCGACGGTGCTGTATATCGCCATCATCGCGCTGCTGGAAGGCTGGGGCATGTGGCGCCAACAGCGTAAACCGCTGGGAGGGCATTGAGATGGATTTCAGCGTAATTCACGATAACCTGGGCTACCTGCTGTGGGGTACCTGGCCGGATGGTCCATTAGGCGGCGCGGCGCTGACGTTGGCGATCAGCCTGATGGCCGGCGTCGCCTCGGCGGTGCTCGGCACCTTGCTCGGCGTGGCGCTGGCGATGTCGCGCGGCGTCGCTGCCGGATTGCTGGCGGCGGTGCTGGGCTTTTTCCGCGCCATACCGGTCATCATGCTGATCTTCTGGACCTATTTCCTGCTGCCGATGGTGTTTGGCGTAGAGATCCCGGAAATCACCACCGTGGTGTGCGCGCTGGCGCTGATCGCTTCGGCCTATCTGGCCCATGCGGTGAAGGCCGGCATCGCCGCGATCGGCCCCGGCCAGTGGCAGGCCGGGCTTTCCCTGGGGCTGACCCGCTGGCAGACGCTGCGCATGATCGTGCTGCCGCAGGCGCTGCGCATGATGGTGCCGTCGTTCATCAACCAGTGGATATCCCTGATCAAAGACACCTCGCTGGCTTATATCGTCGGCGTTGGCGAACTGACCTTCCTGGCGACCCAGGTCAACAACCGCAGCATGGTCTATCCCATGGAAGTGTTCCTGTTCGTGGCGCTGGTCTATTTCGTGTTCTGCCTGGCGCTCGATCTGCTGGCCAACGCGGTCAACCGCCGCTTCGGCGCGCAAACCCGCGCGCTGAAGCGGTCGTGGCGCTGGTGGCGCAACAAGCCGCCGTTGCCGGCCAGTTAATCGGCCGTCAGCCGCCAGCCGCGTTCGCGCCACAGCGCGGGCAGCTGGGCCAGGTCGTTAAACGTCGTCACCAGCAGGTGGTCGATCGGCGGGTTATGCGGATCGGCGCAGAAGTAAAAGACCGGAATGCCGGCGGCGATACCAGCCTGCGCGCCGGCGGGCGAGTCGTCCACCAGGATGCAGCGCGTTACCGGCACCTGCATCTGTTCGGCGGCGTGAAACACGATCGCCGGATCCGGCTTCCAACGCTGAATGTCATAGCCGCTGAACAACCGGTCATCAAAATAAGGCAGCATGCCGGTCAGGCCGAGCGAGTGCTGCATCTTGCTGACCGGCCCGTTGGAGACGGTGCAGACAGGCACCGTCACCTGCGCCAGCAGCTCGCGGGCGCCGGCAATCTGCTGTAGCTCGCTGTCGAACAGCCGCGCCACTTCCTGCCGATACAGCGGCTCCAGCGCCTCTTTTGCCAGGTCAGTGCCCTGCTCGGCGTTGACCCGATCGATGATCTCGTACAGCTTCACCCCTTTGTATTTCTTGAACACCTCTTCCAGCGACAGATGAATGCCGTAGCGGGCGAACATGTGCACATAGGCTTTGCTGCACAGCACTTCGCTGTCCACCAGCGTGCCGTCGCAGTCGAACAAAATGCAGTCAATCTGATTCATGCGGGACAGGTTCCTTCGGGTTAACGGCGCTGAGGCCGCTCAGCGATCACTTGATCAGGTTACGCGCCTTGAGATCGTGCAAAATCAGCGCGGCGACGTGCGAGCAGTGCGG
Organism: Serratia sarumanii; assembly: GCF_029962605.1. NCBI lineage: Bacteria > Pseudomonadati > Pseudomonadota > Gammaproteobacteria > Enterobacterales > Yersiniaceae > Serratia > Serratia sarumanii. Next base: position 5,076,174 of record NZ_CP124750.1, read on the forward strand.
CAAGTCGCGGCTGTCGCACCACCTCAGTTCGGCGATTTCGGCGGCCGGCTGCAGCTGCCCGGTAACGTCGGCCTGATAGCAGCGAATGCGCACCTGGGTGCCGTCCTGCTTGCCGTCCGCCGGGCCGGCGAACTCGCCGTAAAACGCGATGGAGCTCGGCTGCAGCGCGACGGTCAGCTCTTCGTCGATTTCGCGGCACAGCGCCTGTTCGTCGGTTTCGCCCGCTTCGCGCTTTCCGCCCGGCATATAAAACAGCGTCTTATTGTGTGAGCGCACCAGCGCCACTTTGTCATCTTTCAGCGCGATCAACGCGAGCTTATCGATAAAGGTTGAAGACATGCGGATTCCTGTTTTTTCGCGGGTAGGGTAAGAGATGCGATAGGTCATTTTATCGGCCGCGTCGGCAAACGGCAACGCAGCGGGCGGCAACGGGGGATGAAAGCCTGTAAATACAAGCCGTTGACGCGTTTAGCCGTAAAGATGGCGAAAAAAACCTGTGACCGGCGTCAAAAGCCCCACTTTTTGTTATAGGATAGCCGGCGACTGTCCATTCCCATTTTCGGAATTCTGATAATGACCAAACCAGTATCTGGCCTTGACGCTGAGCAAGGCTTGCTTGGGCGCGTGTTTAAACTCAAGCAACATGGCACGACGGCGCGTACGGAAACGATTGCCGGTATCACCACCTTCCTTACCATGGTGTATATCGTGTTCGTTAACCCGCAAATCTTGGGCGCGGCGGGCATGGATACCCAGGCGGTATTTGTCACCACCTGTTTGATCGCCGCTTTCGGCAGCATCTTTATGGGCCTGCTGGCGAACCTGCCGGTGGCGCTGGCGCCGGCGATGGGCCTGAACGCCTTCTTCGCCTTCGTGGTGGTCGGGGCGATGGGCATCTCCTGGCAGGTGGGCATGGGCGCCATCTTCTGGGGAGCGGTCGGCCTGCTGCTGCTGACCATTTTCCGCATCCGCTACTGGATGATCGCCAACATTCCGGTCAGCCTGCGGGTCGGCATCACCAGCGGCATCGGCCTGTTCATCGGCATGATGGGGCTGAAAAACGCCGGCATCGTGGTGGCCAACCCGGACACGCTGGTGACCATCGGCAGCCTGACCTCGCACAACGTGCTGCTGGGCGCGCTCGGCTTCTTCATCATCGCCGTGCTCTCTTCGCGTAACTTCCACGCGGCGGTGCTGGTGTCGATCGTGGTCACCACCCTGATCGGCTGGATGCTGGGCGACGTGAAATACGGCGGCCTGTTCTCCCTGCCGCCGAGCATCACCTCGGTGGTGGGCCAGGTCGACGTGGCCGGCGCGCTGAACATCGGGCTGGCCGGGATCATCTTCTCGTTTATGCTGGTGAACCTGTTTGACTCTTCGGGCACCTTGATCGGCGTCACCGATAAAGCCGGCCTGACCGACAACCAGGGCAAGTTCCCGCGCATGAAGCAGGCGCTGTACGTCGACAGCATCAGCTCGGTGGCCGGTTCGCTGGCGGGCACCTCTTCCGTGACCGCTTACATCGAAAGTTCGTCCGGCGTCGCCGTCGGCGGCCGCACCGGTTTGACGGCGGTGGTCACCGGCCTGCTGTTCCTGCTGGTGATCTTCCTGTCGCCGCTGGCGGGCATGGTGCCGGCTTACGCCGCCGCCGGCGCGCTGGTCTACGTCGGCGTGCTGATGACCTCCAGCCTGGCGCGGGTGAAGTGGGACGATCTGACCGAAGCGGTACCGGCGTTTGTCACCGCGGTGATGATGCCGTTCAGCTTCTCGATCACCGAAGGCATCGCGCTCGGCTTTATCTCCTACTGCGTGATGAAGCTCGGCACCGGCCGCTGGCGTGAAATCAGCCCGTGCGTGGTGGTGGTGGCGCTGCTGTTCGTGCTGAAGATCGTCTTCGTCGACGGCCATTGACCGCCAAAGGGCCGACGCCTGTCGGCCCTGAACCCCTAGGCGCCCGGCGTCGCATCCGGCGCCTTACCCAACACCCACTGCAACGGCCGCTTGAAGCGCGCCTGCCAACTGCCGGCGGCATCCTCTCCCTGGGCGAAGTGCAGCGTTTCTACCTGATTATCCTCTCCGAACAGATTGGCGAAGTGCAACGCCAGCGCCTGCTCGCTGAAATTCTGCCGATCGTAATACGCCATCACGATTTTCTTTTGCGCCGCCAGCGACTGCTGGGCCGGCTTGATCTCGCCGTTGGGGGCGATCAGCAGCGCGCCGGCGTAAAACTGCGGGTACTTCGCGATCAGGTTGGCGGCGTGCAGCGCGCCCTGGCCGCGGGCGCTGAGGTAAATCCGCCGGGGATTCAGCTTTAGCTGCGGAGCCAGCTGTTGCAGCGTACGCTGAATGGCGGTTTGGGTGCTCTCGTCGCTGTAATTCGACCAGCGGAAACTGTTTTCCGACAGCATCTGCGTGCCGTTGAGCTCGATGTAGGCCACGCCCATTTCGCCGAACAGCAGCCGTTCTTCGGGGCTGATGGCGGCGGCTTTGCCGTAGGTATGCAGGAAGATCACCGTTGGCCAGCCTTCGGGCGGCGCTTCGCCGTCCGGCATCGCGTAGCTGGCCTTGCCTTCATAGTGGCGCGCGTGCTGCAGATAGCGCGCTTTGGTGGCGGCCAGGATCGATTGGTAGGTGGCGGAGTGCTGGATGCTGTTGAAGGCGTCGTCCTCCAGCAGGTTGTAGTAGTACCACAGGCCGCGGTCGGCGCTCAGCTGCAGGTAGCGCTCCGCCAGCTCGGTTTGCCCTTTCTCCGCCGATGACACCGCCAGCTGGTAGGGCGCCCAGACGTTGCGGCCGTCTTCGCGCATCAGCGTCAGGTACAGCGACATGGCGCCCAGCTTTTTATCTTCCTGGTTTTGCGCGGATCGCGACAGCTGGGCGTTGAGCGCGCTGTGTGCCGGCAGCTCCAGCGGCTCTTCACCGGCGGGATAACGCATCTCTGCCGCGAAAGCGGGACTGGTGATGGAAACAAAAAATAACGCTAAAATGAAAAAATACATGATGCTATGGCTTTAATTTTCAATGAATTGATGGACTTCATGTCCTGTTGCGGCGCCTAAGGGGCGCCGCGAGACCTTCACTCCACGCGGCGAATAAAATCGCTGAACGCGGACAGCTGGCCGGTCAGAAAATCCAGCGTTCCCTGATCGCTCAGTTCACCGGCCTGTTCGTCGACCTTGCTCTGGATCACGCCGCCCATAAACTCAGGCTTGTTCATTACCATCGCATCGAGGAACACCAGGATCTGGCGCAGATGGTATTGGCAGCGCGCGCCGCCGATCGGCCCCATCGAGCTGGTCTGAATGGCGACCGGCTTGCCGGCCAGCGGCTGATTCGGCAAGCGAGACAGCCAGTCGATGGCGTTCTTCAACCCGCCGGGCACGGAATAGTTATATTCAGGGGTGACGATGATCACGCCGTCGGCCTGGCGGATCTGTTCGGCGATCGCCTCGACCGCGGCAGGGAAGCCTTCACCCTGTTGCATGTCGGCGTCGTACAGCGGGATATCGCGAATGGAGGGCAGCGCTTCAATGGTGACGCCCTGTGGAGCCAGGCCTGGCAGGGCGCGGGCCACCATGGCGTTGTAGGAGCCTTTGCGCAGGCTGCCGAGCAGAGTGACGATTTTTAAGGCTTGGTCTGACATGGTGATTCTCCCTTTCGAATGAGCAGATTCAGCGTACAACATGGGCGAATAGTAGGCTAAAGCGCTGGTCGAGAATAGGCGATTGCTCAACATTTAGCTGTCTTTACAATTTAATCCAGCAACTCGTGCGGTAAAGACAGCGTTATCCGCTTTGCGCCGCGTTAACCGGGCGTCTTCAGGCCCGTCAGTTTAACGAAGCGTGAGGACGCCGCCGGGCTGCGCGGCGAGATTTCCCCGACTTTCTGCAGGCCGCCGCGCTCTTCGTAGCGCCAGCACAGCAGGCGATCCAGGCCGGGGCTGCCGGCGCAGGCCCAGCTCAGGTATTCGTCGGCGTCGCTCATCACCTGAACGTCCGGCGTGGCGCTGGAGCGCAGGTGGCCGGAGAAGGGATGTAGACGCAGCGTAGACTGGCCGCTGTTGCCGAGGCCGGAAATTTTCAGCACGCTTTGCCGAATGCTCCACAGCTGAGTCTCCGCCTCCAGCCGATCGTCCTGCGCGCCGATCCAGGCACTTTCCGCCGGCGTCTGATGCGCGTGTTGCAGCGCGCTTTGCCGGGTGCCGCGCGCCCGCATCACTTCGATATCCAACCCGACTTTTCCCTCGTCGCTGAGCAGCACGCCCACGGTGTTGCTGGCGTAAGCGAGGCTGAAATCGGGCAGCTGATGATCGGCGAAACAGGGGCGGCCGGTCGGCGTGGTGGCGATGGGGGGCAGCGTCGGCAGGCCGTACAGGTAGAACATCATTTCGGCGAGCAGAATGCGCCCTTGCAGGAAGCGCGTGCGGCGTTTAACGGAAAAGGTGCGGGTGGCGGCTATCACTTCGTCGGCGAGTCTCTGGGTATCCAGGACGGCGGAGGCCGGGGTCCATCGGGCAAAATGACACGCCATTGTTCGCTCCATGACAGAGGGTCGCTAAGAACGCAGGGGTGTTAGATTAAGACTAAGTTGAGGATTTATCATCAAAAAACGCTATGCGGATTATCCTATTTATCAGCGGTGGTAGAGATATCGCCCGGCGCGGCATCGCTCCACCATTGGATCATTGATGCGTTCGGTGCCAAATCAAAGCACGGCTTACCCAGCAAGTGATTGAGGATGCGGGCTGAACGCCAGGCCATCAGGCTCAGTCCGCCTTCTGCGCTGCCGTGGCTGTGTATTCCGGCATTAACCGCATAAATTCGATTTTGCTCCGGCCCGAGCCAGTCCAGATTAAAATTCGGCAGTAGCGGCAGATGCTGTTCCGCATCGAGAGGAATGCGCGGCAGCAAGGGTTTCAGGTAAGCGGGCAGCGAAGCGCGATAGCCGGTGGCCAGAATGACGATATCGGCCCTGAAACTTTCCTGGCGATTTTCCAGGCCGTGAAGCGTGCGCAGATGAAAAGCTTCACCCATTGATTCGATGGCCAGTAGGGTGCGATGAGGCAGTAAACGCACATTGCGCGTCTGGCGCATCACGTCAAAACGCATATATAGCTCACGGTATAGGGTTCGCAGCGTATGATTGCTGATGCCGTCTGCCGGCAATTTCTGTGTTTTGATTTCACGCTCGCGGATTTCTGACGGCAGTGTATAGAAATAGTCGACGTATTCGGGAGTGAAATATTCGTTGGTGAAGGGGGACTCATCCAGCGGCTGAAAATTGGGACGGCGCGAGAGCCAGTCCAGCTGCGCCGGTTCGCCCCAGTGCCCCTGCAATGCGTTCAAAAACACATCGGCGCCGCTTTGGCCGCCGCCCACCACCATAACTCGCTTGCCGCTGAAGTCCGGATTGCGCAGGGCTATTTCGGCGGCATGCATGCAGTTTTCGCCCAGCGCCGGGTAAAACGCTTTCGGTAACCAAGGGTTATGGCCGGTGCCCAGACAGATATTTTTCGCCCACAGCGTCTGATTATGGGTGGTTACCTTGAACAAACTCTTTTCATCGTCAAAATCAATGCGCTCTACGGACTGTGAAAACTGTAGCCCGTCTAATCTTTCGCAGGCCCAGCGTAGATAGTCGGAAAATTCTTCTCGGCTGATAATTTGCTGCTCGGTGATTAAAAACCGATAAATTTTTTTCTGTTCTACCAAGTAATTAATAAATGAAAATTGGCTGCGTGGGCTGACGGCGGTAACCAAATCCTGCAGCACATATGTCTGCATATAAGCGGAAGGCAGCAGCATGCCGGGGTGCCAGCGGAAGCTCGCGTTACGATCGAGAAAGGTATAGTTGACGGCGCCGCTTTCGGCGGCCAGAGCGGCCAGACTGAGATTGAAAGGCCCCAATCCCACGCCAATCAAGTCTAAAGGTTCGTTCATTTAAGCTTATCTCTCACGCGGAAAAATTGATGAGATAAGCTTAGGTGAGTTTTGGCGCCGGAGACGTAAAATGCGGGCGCCGAAGAGGATATGGCGCCCGCAGGCGATTATTTGCCGATGCAGAAGCTGGAGAAGATGCGGCCCAGCAGATCGTCGGAGGTGAATTCGCCGGTGATTTCGCTCAAGGCCAGCTGCGCCTGGCGCAGTTCCTCGGCCAACAACTCGCCAGCGTAAGCGCTCACTAACTGCTCTTTGCCTTGCACCAGGTGCTGTGCCGCCAGCTCCAGCGCCTGCAGGTGGCGACGGCGCGCCAGGAAGCCGCCTTCCATGTTGCTGGTGAAGCCCATGCTCTGTTTAAGATGATCGCGCAGCACATCGACGCCTTCGCCGGTGCGGGCCGACAGGCGAATAAGTGAGTGGTTGTTCACTTCTGTCAGACCCAGCGTTTCACCGGTGATGTCGGCCTTGTTGCGCACCACGGTGATCGGCAGCGTGCCCGGCAGGCGCGCCATAAACTCCGGCCAGATCTCCGCCGGCTCGGTGGCGGCGGTGGTGGTGCCGTCGACCATAAACAGCACTCTGTCGGCCTGTTCGATCTCGTTCCACGCACGTTCGATGCCGATGCGCTCCACTTCGTCGCTGGCGTCGCGCAGGCCGGCGGTGTCGATGATGTGCAGCGGCATGCCGTCGATATGGATATGTTCGCGCAGGACGTCGCGGGTGGTGCCGGCGATATCGGTGACGATCGCCGCCTCGCGCCCGGCCAACGCATTGAGCAGGCTGGATTTACCGGCGTTGGGGCGCCCGGCGATCACTACCTTCATCCCTTCGCGCAGCAGGCTGCCCTGGCGCGCTTCGCCGCGCACGCTATCCAGATCCGCCATCACGTCGTTGAGCTGCGCTTCGATTTTACCGTCGGACAGGAAGTCGATTTCCTCGTCCGGGAAGTCGATCGCCGCTTCCACGTAGATTCGCAGGTGAGTGAGCGCTTCCACGAGCTGGTGGATGCGGGTGGAAAATGCCCCCTGCAGCGAGTTCATCGCCGAGCGCGCCGCCTGCTCGGAGCTGGCGTCGATCAGATCGGCGATCGCTTCGGCCTGCGCCAAATCGAGCTTGTCGTTGAGAAACGCGCGTTCGGAGAACTCGCCGGGCCGGGCGATGCGCACGTCGGGCAGCGCCAGCACGCGCTTGAGCAACAGATCGAGGATCACCGGCCCGCCGTGGCCCTGCAGTTCCAGTACGTCTTCGCCGGTAAAGGAGTTCGGCCCCGGGAACCACAGCGCGATGCCCTGATCGAGGGTGGCACCCGTGGCGTCGCGGAACGGCAGATAGTCAGCGTAGCGCGGCTTCGGCAGCTTGCCGAGCAACGCCTGGGCGACGTCTTTGGCCTTGCTTCCGGAAATGCGCAGAATGCCGACGCCGCCGCGTCCCGGCGGGGTGGCTTGGGCTACGATGGTATCGGTGGTGCTCATAACGGTTCTCTCTGACGATTAAGATGCAAAAAGGCGGTCTAATGACCGCCTTTGGGGTGACTGCAAGGGTCGGCGCGCCGAACCCCTACAATACGCTTAGCTTTTTTTCTTGTCGCGGCTGTGCAGGCCGCGTTTTTCCAGACCACGGTAAATCAGCTGCTGCTGCAGGATGGTCACCAGGTTACTGACGATGTAGTACAGCACCAGACCGGACGGGAACCACAGGAAGAACACTGTGAAGATCACCGGCATGAAGGTCATGATTTTCTGCTGCATCGGGTCAGTCACGGTGGTCGGCGACATCTTCTGAATGAAGAACATCGTCACGCCCATCAGGATTGGCAGGATGTAGTACGGGTCTTGCGCCGACAGGTCATGGATCCACAGGGCGAACGGCGCGTGGCGCAGCTCGACCGAACCCATCAGCATGTAGTACAGCGCCAGGAAGATCGGCATCTGAATGATCAGCGGCAGGCAGCCGCCGAGCGGGTTCACTTTCTCCGCTTTGTACAGCGCCATCATCTCTTGGCTCATGCGCTGCTTGTCATCGCCGATGCGCTCGCGCATCGCCTGCAGCTTCGGCTGCAGCATGCGCATTTTCGCCATCGAGGTGTACTGCGCCTTGGTCAGCGGGTACATGATGCCGCGCACGATGAAGGTGATGATGATGATGGAGAAGCCCCAGTTACCGATAAAGCCGTGGATGAACTTCAGCAGTTTGAACAGCGGCTGGGAGATGAACCACAGCCAGCCGTAATCCACGGTCAGGTCCAGGTGCGGCGCCAGCTGGGCCATCTGGTCCTGCAGCTCCGGGCCGACCCACAGGGTCGCGTTCAGCTGCTGCTGAGCGCCCGGCTGCACCACGACCGGCGTAGATTTGAAGCCGATGGTGGACAGGTTGTCACCCGGTTTGGCGGTATAGAAGGTGTTGTCACCTTTGGTCGCCGGTACCCACGCGGTGGCGAAGTACTGTTGCAGCATGGCGACCCAACCGTCTTTGGTGGTGACGCTCAGGTTTTCATCTTTGTCGAACGCGTATTTTTGGTACTTGTCCTCGCTGGACGAGTACGCCGCGCCGCGGAAGGTGTGCAGCGCGAAGTTGCTGCTGCCGGTGTCGCGGTGTTTAGGCAATTCGGTGGTTTGCTTCAGCTGGCCGAACAGGGTCAGCTCCAGCGGCGTCGCGCCTTTGTTGTCGATGCTGTAATCCACGCCGACCGCATAGTGGTTGCGTTTGAGCACGAAGGTCTTGGTGTAGACTGCGCCGTCTTTATCGGTGTAGGTCAGCGGGATGCGCAGCTCGTCCTGGCCTTCCGGCAGGGTGTAGCTGTCTTGCGCCGCCTGATACAGCGGGCGTTCGCCGTTGGCCGGGTTATCCGGGCCGTTTTTACCGGTCAGGCCGCTTTGCGCCTGATAGACGAACGACGGAGTGGTTTCCAGCAGTTGGAACGGAGTCGATGAACCCAGAGTATCCGGGTAGGCCAACAGTTTAGCCTGCTCGATATCGCCACCACGGGTGTTGATGGTCAGTGACAGCACGTCGGTGTTCACGGTAATCAGCTTACCCTGACCACTGGCTGGCACGGCCTGGCTGGCGGCATCACCGGCTACTGCGTTCGAAGTCTGTTGCGTGGTCTGTGCGGCCGGCTGCGGAGCGTTGTCCGTTTGCCATGCCTGCCAGATCATGAAAGACACGAACAGCAGAGCGATGAGGAGAAGATTGCGTTGCGAATCCATCGTTAGTGTTCTCTGTTATCGTCGGTTTTTGGCGGCACCGGATCATCGCCACCTGGGTTCAAAGGGTGGCATTTTAATACGCGTTTCAATGCTAACCAACTGCCTTTTATCATGCCAAACCTGCTTAATGCCTCAATTGCGTAATGAGAGCATGTCGGCTGGAAGCGACAACGAGGCCCTAGCAGCGGACTGATGACGAGCTGATAGGCCCGCACCAGCCCGATCAGGATGCGGGAGCCTGGCGACAGTGGCGACGCCATAATTTATCCAAAGCTTCCGTCAGCGCGCGGTTATCCAAATCCGCTATCCCCTTTTTGGCCACCACGACAAAATCCATCGCCGGTAATTCGTGCTGGCGCAGGCGGAAGCTTTCGCGGGTTAGGCGTTTGATCCGATTACGCTCGTGCGCGCGTTTGACGTGTTTTTTGGCGACGGTAAGACCGATGCGGGGATGCCCCAGCTGGTTCAGGCGGCCGAGGATGGTAATTTGCGGCGTGCCAGCCCGTTGTGGCTGCTGGAAGACGAAAGTGAAATGAGTGGGAGTTAACAAACGTAACTCCCTGGGAAAAGCGAGCTTAACCACTCAGCGGGTTAGCTTTATTACTTAGAAACAGTCAGACGAGCACGGCCTTTCGCACGACGGCGGGCCAGAACTTGACGACCATTTTTGGTGGCCATACGAGCACGGAAACCGTGGCTACGGTTGCGCTTCAATACGGACGGTTGGAAAGTGCGTTTCATAGCGATTTCTACCTAAACTTAAAATAATTACTGATCAGTAAACGCGTTTGGCTACTCGGCGTGAAGATGACCGACGCCTCAATCGCAATACATAAAGAAGCGGGATTGTAATAATTGTACAGTCCTGAGTCAATTCACATCGCGCCAGCCTACCTGGTTGTCTGCCAATAACGGAACAAAATCCGGTCTTGGCCCGTGGTCACCGCAGAATCCTGTCTGGCTAATGACGCACCATAAGGAACCAGGTATCACACGTAGGGCGAAGATTATACGGACTCGGGGTGAAATCGCAAGGATCCCCGAGAGATCCTTTGCGCGCGATCGCAGGATCCGGCGTGGATAACAGGGTATAACCGGTTGACAATGTAAAAAATGCGGCGCAGCGGCCGGGATCTGCGCGGTCATCCGGCGCCGACGGTGAAAAGATCGCCGCCGGCCGCGGCCTGTGGATAAAATGGATCTAATCTGTGAGGAAGGGGAGGATCTCTTGCGCGGATTGCGCTATGATCCGTCATTCCGATCGCGATCCCTCATGCCGGGATCGTGAGGGACACAAACCGTGAAAGGCGGTTCGCATCCCCCACAGGCAAATCGCCGATGCCGGGTATGTGTCAAAAATCATGAGTTATAAAAAAGTTGCCCGTTTCTTTTCTTTATTGATCTTGTTCGAGTGGAGTCCGCC